>CBDBEL010000001.1:0-1276768 GCA_965204415.1 Candidatus Aldehydirespirator sp.
GAAGCAGCATCCGAGCCCCCATCCTCTGAAACACCGGCACCCCAGCCCCCGACGACCGAGCCGCCGACAGCCGAGCCGCCGGCAACCACCTCACCCGAACCCGACCCCGAGCCCCCGGCGACCACCCCACCCGAACCTGAGCCCCCGACAACCGCAGTGACGCCAGAGCTGATCGACGACGACCCGTGCCTATCGTCTGAGACTGTCGACCAGGCACTCGAAGCGCTGGTGGCGGACTGCTACGCGCTCTGGATCTTCTCTCTCTTCCAGGGCGCCGAAGAGCAGTTCAACTCCGACCCGGACACAGCCTGGGTCGCGGGCAACCCCCTGCAGAACTGGCTGGGAGTGACCGTCAGCGGAGGGCGCGTCACCGAGTTGCATCTCGACGGACTCGATCTCTATGTGCTGGAGTCAAGCCTGGAGTACCTCGACAGCCTCGAGCGACTCATCCTCAGCAACAACGAGCTCTCAGGGCCCATCCCGGCCGAGATCGGCGACCTCACCAACCTCCAACACCTCGACCTCAGCCACAACCAACTCACCGGCGAACTCCCGCCCGAACTCGCCAACCTCACCAACCTCCAACACCTCGACCTCAGCCACAACGAACTCACCGGCGAACTGCCGCCCGAACTCAGCAACCTCACACGCCTCCAACACCTCGACCTCAGCAACAACCGACTACGTGGCCCGCTTCCGTCCGAACTGGCCAACATCAAGAACCTGAACTTCACGCCCTATGCCCCACCCGAACCGGTCGAGGGTCGGCCGTGCACGTTCCCCGAGGTCGTCGACCAAACGACGGAGGCCCTTGTCGCGGACTGCGAGGCGCTGTGGTCCTTCTTCACCGGAGACGGGTGGCGGGGCAACGTCAACCTCGACCCTGACACAGCCTGGGAGGCACCCAACCCGGTCCAGAACTGGAACGGCGTGACCATCACCGGCGGGCGTGTCACCGCGCTGCACCTCGAAGGGCTCAATCTCTCCGGCCCGCTGGTTCAGAGCCTCGCGAGTCTCGACAAGCTCGAGCGGCTCGACCTCAGCCGCAACCAGTTCGCCGGGCCCATCCCGGCCGAACTCGCCAACCTCACCAACCTCAAGCACTTGGACCTGGGCGGCAATGAGCTCTCCGGACCGATCCCGCCCGAACTCGCCAACCTCACCGACCTTGAACACCTCGACCTGCTCGGAAACCAGTTCACCGGACCGATCCCGGCCGAACTCGACAACCTCACCAAGCTCCAACACCTCCATCTCGGCCGCAACCAACTCAACGAGCAGATCCCCGGCGAACTCGGCAACCTCACCAACCTCACGAGCCTGAACCTCAGTGACAACCAGCTCTCCGGGCCCATCCCGGCCCAGTTGGGCAACCTCACCAACCTCACGAGCCTGAACCTCAGTGACAATCAGCTCTCCGGGCCGATCCCGGCCCAGCTGGGCAACCTCACCAACCTCACGAGCCTGAACCTCGGACTCACGGACCTGTGGCTTGGCAGAAACAACCAGCTCAGCGGACTGATCCCCGGCGAACTCGGCAACCTCACCAACCTTGAGCGCCTCGACCTCAGCCACAACCATCTCACCGGGCCGATCCCGGCCCAGCTGGGCAACCTCACCAAGCTCACGAGCCTGGACCTCGGCGACAACGACCTGTCGGAGCAGATCCCGCCCGAACTCGACAACCTCACCAACCTCAAGTACCTCGACCTCAGCCACAACAGACTCAGCGGGCCCCTCTCCCCCGCCCTCACCAACGTCGAGTCCCTGGAATACAGTCCCCATCTGAGTTCGCCGTGCGCCCTCCCCACCGTCGTCGATCAGGCCCTCGAAGCTCTGGTCGCCGACTGCGAAGGACTCTGGAGCTTCTTCGAGAACCAAGGCTTCTGGAACCCAATCGGCGAGGACACATCGAGTCGGTGGGGTTCTGCCAACCCTCTGGAGTCCTGGGAATGGGTAGTCGTTAGGGACGGACGAGTCACCGAACTGCGGATCCCAGTCTTTCCGTCCTCTGAGGTGGCTCTGACCGCCGACCTCGGCAACCTCACCGCCCTCGAACACCTGTCGGGCTGCTACGTCCATGGCCAGTTGCCGCCCGAAATAGGCAATCTCACCAACCTCAAGACGATCGAGTTCTACAGCTATTCCATCGGCCCCTTCAACGCCTGCGCGAATTTCCTGACCGGACCGATTCCGCCTGAGTTCGGCAACCTCGCCAACCTCGAGATCCTGAACATCAGCGACAACGATCTGACGGGACCAATTCCCCCGGAGCTAGGCAACCTCATCAACCTCAAGGAACTGCGCCTGGACAACAACAGCCGCGGCTATGACGCCAAAACCGGGCAGGCCGGGCTGAGCGGACCCATCCCCCCAGAGCTCGGCAACCTCACCAACCTCACCGAACTGGAACTCTCCTGCAACAGCCTGACCGGCCCGATCCCGGCCGAGTTGGGGAACCTGACGAACCTCACCGTCCTGGGTCTGGGCTACAACGACCTGAGTGGACCCGTCCCCCCGGCCCTGCTGGACCTCGTCAACCTCGAGCGCCTCGTGCTCTACGACAACGAGCAACTGGGACCGACCCCGGACGAACTGCTCCATGTCGCCGAAGACTTCAGCTACTTCGAGGGCATCGTCGCCAGCAGCCGTCAAGAGGTCCTCATGTTCGGGTGGGAATACTACCGATACCGCTACTGGGGATGCCCGACCGACTAGGGAGCCATGCCCGACATGCAACAAACCGGCACCGTCAGGAGTCGTAGCCCACAGATGGGGACACCTTCGGTCCTGACCCGGCTAGCTGCAGGCGCCCGCGACCGGCGGCCTCACGGGTCACCCGCACTAGCTACGACAGTTGCTACGACAGTTGCGCTGCCTCAGCCGGGGCTTCTTCGAGTTCGTACGTGAGTGTCTGGCGCCGCCAGTGGGCCCTGAGGGGCCGCAGCCGCACCACCTCCACCCGCACCCGCCGCTGGCCCGACCTGTAGACGCCCGAAGCGTCACCCGGTCCCGCGCGTTCCGCCGCATGACACCGGCATGAAACTGCGGTATGGCCCTCGAACAATCTGCTGTGTGCGATAGGTCTGCGGTATGAGGTCGGCATAATCTGCTGTATGGACGTCGGGAGCGCTGCTCCTGCCAGCTACCTGCCACGGGTCGTGGACCAGCAGATGGCCCCCGCGCTGCGGTCGTCCCCCGCGGTCATGGTCGAGGGTCCTACAGCATGCGGCAAGACCTGGACAGGCAGGCGCTTCGCCGGCAGCGAACCGCTGTGTCCCCGAATCGCTTGCCGGGCTGCCCTTGCGGTCGCAGCGGCCAGTGTTGCCGCCGTGGTGCTGGCAGGCTGCAGCGACAACCAAGGAACCACCGCACCGCCACCAACAACCGCAGTCCACACCGATTCGGCCGCGTCCACCCATCCCGACGCAGAACCCACGCTGACCACCGAGCCTCCAACAACCACCCGGCCCGCACCCGAACCCACATCGGCTCAACCCGAGCCCGAACCCACGACATCCACCCAGCCCCCGACGACTACCCAGCCCCCACCAATCACCCAATCCGAACCGGAACCGGTCGAGGGCCGGCCATGCATGTCCCCCGAGGTCGTCGACCAAACGCTGCGTGCTCTGGTCAAGGACTGCGAAGCGCTCTGGAGCTTCTACTCGGTTCAAGACGCCGAAGAGCAATTCGACTCCGACCCCGCCACAGCCTGGGCCGCGGACAACTCGCTGCAGAACTGGAAAGGCGTGACCGTCGCCAACGGGCGCGTCGCGGAGCTGCATCTCGACGGACTCAATCTCCAGTTGCTGGAACCAAGCCTGGGGCATCTCGACAGCCTCGAGCGACTCGTCCTCAGCAACAACCGGCTCACCGGCGAACTGCCACCCGAACTCGGCAACCTCACACACCTCCAACACCTCGACCTCAGCAACAACCGACTCTCAGGGCTGGTTCCGGCGCGAATCGGCTACCTCCTCAACTTTGCCGTCCCGCCCGAACTCGGCAACCTCACCAACCTCCAACACCTCGACCTCAGCAACAACCAGCTCACCGGCGAACTGCCACCCGAACTCGGCAACCTCACACACCTCCAACACCTCGACCTCAGCAACAACCAGATGTCGGAGTGGATTCCGGCCGAACTCGGCAACCTGACCAACCTCCGACACCTCGACCTCAGCAACAACCAGCACATAGGGCCCATCCCGGCCGACTTCGGCAACCTCACGCGCCTCCAACACCTCGACCTCAGCAACAACCACTTGTTCTTTCTCATTCCGGCCCGCTTGGGCGACCTCGCAGGCCTCACGAGCCTGAACCTCGCGTCCAATGACTTGTCCAGACGGATCCCGCCTGAACTCGGCAACCTCACCAACCTCCAACACCTCGACCTCAGCAACAACCGACTACGTGGCCCCCTTCCATCCGAACTGGCCAACGTCAAGAACCTGAACTTCACGCCCTATGACCCGTTCCCGGACTCGCCCTGCACCTCCTCCACCGTCGTCGATCAATCCCTCAAGGCCCTGGTGGCGGACTGCGAGGCGCTCTGGAGCTTCTTCAAGAGTCAAGAACCGGACGAACTGATCGGCGATGCGGAATGGAACGCATGGAGCGACGCGAACTCTCTGGATGCCTGGGACGGGGTGTTCGTGAGCGGCGGACGAGTAACCGAGCTCTATATCCCTTCGACTCGCCTCTGGGAGGTGAGACTGTCTCCTGATCTCGGAAACCTCACCGCCCTCGAGCATCTGGCTGGATGCTCCCTTACGGGTCCCATGCCGGCCGAACTCGGCAACCTGACCAATCTCAAGACGATCCAGTTCACCCTCACGACGAAGTACACCCCCGAGTACACCCCCGAGGCGAGACTCTCCTACAAGGCGACCCTTCACTGCGAAAACAGCCTGAGTGGCCCGATTCCACCTGAGTTGGGAAACCTGGCCAACCTCGAGGCCCTGATCCTCCAGGAGAATCAACTCTCGGGACCGATACCCGCCGAACTCGCCAACCTCGCCAGCCTCAAGCTGCTCCTCATCGATCGAAACGAACTGACCGGACCCATACCCCCAGGGATCGGCAACCTCACCAACCTCACGAAACTGGACCTGTCCTGCAACGCTCTGACCGGCCCGATACCGGCAGGAATGGCCAACCTGACGGGCCTGACCAGCCTGGACCTCGATCGCAACCACCTGACCGGGCCCATACCCCCAGAACTACTGGAACTCGAGAGCCTCAGGTATTTGACGCTCCGCCGCAACAACCTGTCCGGCCCTCTAACGGCCGAGCTCGCCAACCTCACGAGGCTTCTCCACCTGGATCTCAGCGACAACAACTTCACCGGGCCCATACCCCCAGCATTGGCGAACCTCGCCAACCTCCAGGCCCTGCTGCTCGACGGCAACGACCTGTCGGGATCGATTCCGCCCGAGTTGGGGCGCCTTACCGCCCTCGAGGAGCTGAATCTGGGCGACAACGGCCTGACCGGCCCGATACCCCCTGAGCTAGGGCGCCTCACCGCCCTCCGGGTTCTGGACCTGAGCGGCAACGCTCTCTCAGGCCCGATACCGGCCGAACTACGCGACGTCACAATGGGTCTCCAGGTGCTGCACCTCCACGGCAACAACCTGTCCGGCCCACCGCCTGCCGTGTCGACCGACCTTGACCGCCACGTCGTCCTCACACTCGGCGGCAACGAACTGATGGGGCCGATACCCGACGAGTTGCTCCGATTGCCCCCAGACACCAGCGACTTCGGCCTCCAAGGGCTCATAATACTCCTGCCGGCGCACCACTTCGAACAGACCTACCACGGATGCCCAAGCCACTAGCAGATCGTGGTGGGCGCGGCGGCCGACTACTTCTTCGGAACCCGCCTGGCCGGCGCCGCGGCTGCTCTGGCGATCGGGGCCATCCCCATCGAGCGGGCCCGGGTGGGCCGACGGTCCGCGGACCTGGCCGCGGGGCTGATCGACGACGGATGGAGCCTGCTGATCTACCCCGAGGGCGGCCGCAGCCCCGACGGCTGGGGGCAGCCGTTCCGGGGCGGCGCGGCGTACCTGTCGGTGCGCTGCGGGGTGCCGGTGGTGCCGATCCATGTCGGCGGCACCGGCAACATCCTTCGCAAGGGCCGCACCAAGCCCCAGCCCGCGGAGGCCACCGTCACCTTCGGCACCCCGATGCGGCCCGAAGCCGGCGAGCGGGCGCCCCGGTTCGCGTCGCGGATCGAGGACGCGGTGACCGCCCTGGCCGACGAGGCCGCAACCGACTGGTACTCCGCCCGCAAGCGGGCCCACGCCAGCGCCAGCGGCACCCTCACCGGCCCCGACGTGGGCGTCTGGCGCCGCCAATAGGCCTTCGGCGGCCGCCGCTGCACTGCCTCCACCCGCACCCGCCGCCCGACCTGTGACGCCGGACGCCGGTCGCCTCGCCGACTCGGTCAAGGAGACGACCCGTGGCGGCACACGCGATACTGGCACCGATGCCCCGACAGATCGGGAGACAGGAGCCACCGCTACATGTCAGGCCAGACGGGAAGACCGGCCGGATGAAGGAGCGGTCGCGCTGCGGTCTGGGGATCAGCGTCGTGGCGGCTGCTCTGATGGCCGCGGCGTGCACCGACGACCCCGGTCGCGGCCAGGCCGTCGATTCGGGGATCCAGGCCGAAGCCGGGGCCGTCGCCACCTCGACGAGCTCTCCACCCAGTCGTGACGCCGACGGCAACACGACCTCGGAGCCGTCTCCCGAAGATGAGGCGCTCCCCTACGACGAGGATGCGAGCACCCCCGAAGCGCCGACCGAGTCGGGCGTCGGACCATCGACCGCGGCCGATGAGCCGACCGTTGACGAGGAGGCGGTGGAACCGGCGCCGGGTCTTCTCGTGCCGTCAGAGGCAACGCCGGACCAACCCGACGGGCCGGAGGGGCTGCAAGAGGACGAGCAGCCTGAGCAGAACGAGCCCAAAGAGGACGAGCAGCCTGAGCAGAACGAGCCCGAACAGGACGAGCAGCCTGAGCAGAACGAGCCCGAACAGGACGAGCAGCCTGAGCAGAACGAGCCAACCCCTGGACCTGAGGTGGTCGTGAGGGGATCGCCAGCGCCCGCCTGGCCGTTCCGCGGTCTGGTGGAGGTCGACTTCAGCTGGGACGATGACAGCGGCTCCGGCATCCACACCATCCGTTATCTCAGTTCCCGGGACCGGACGGTCACCGAGACGGTGATCGAGGGACTGGAGCCCACCGGTTGCTGGCGGGCCAACATCGACCGTGTGAGCGAGGCGGGAGTAGTTCTTGGAGCTCTGGGACCCTCGGACGGCCCGGGCGGCTACGTCACTCTCATCATCCCGTGGGGCGAGACCCCCACGGTGGTCGAGCCGATCCCTTACACCGAGGGGGACTCGTCCTGGCAGGACCTTCTGACGTCAGCCTATGACCACGCTCACGGCTACGTCATCGGGGGGACAGCCTTCGACGTCAGCATCCACGCCAACGGCCTGCGCCTGCTGGCCGACGAGGCTGCGGAGAGCTACCAGTACGAGACGTGGGGATCCCGGTACCCCGAAGGTGAAGACAGCCCGCCGCCGGAGAGCATCCAGCTGTACGGCGACATCCTGTCCACCCTTGACTACCCGTACTTCCTGGGCACCGACGGCGAGTTCGTCGGATTCGCAACTGTTCCGTACGAGCCGGCTTGCGCCACGCTGACCGGGTATCTGATCTCAGTGCGGACCGGCGAGGCCTTCGCCTGCGGTTTCGCAGCCAGCGGAGTCAGGCTCGTCCAGTCGCCCCAGGAGGGACTGCTGGTCGAAGAGGTCGCTCTTCCGAGCAACCGCCAACTCCGGGAGGGGTGCGGCCAGGGAATCCTCGCCGAGCGCTGGACCTCGCTGCCGCCGGCGCCGGAGCCGCACCCTCCGAAGCCGGGGCCCGAGGAGCCGCCGCTGCCGACTGCGACCGCGCCGCCATGGCCGTTCCGGGGCGCGGTGCTGGCGCTTCAGCGCTACTTGCCGCACCTTTTCAGCTACGAGACCGTGTTGCAGTACCGCTCCTCCGAGGACGGTTCGGTTACCGAATTGGTGTTCGGACCGATGCGCCGCCGCAGCCTCGACCTGGTCATCGAGGCCGACGAGCACGGGATCGAGTTGTGGCGGCGAGACTGGGCCGTGAGGGTGCCCTGGGGCGGTGCCGCCGTACGGGCCGACATCGGGCCGGCCGCAGTCCGGCCGGCCCGCACGACCGACTATCCGAAGCTCATCACCTTCGGTCAGCGCCAGACGCGGATGGAAGTCGAGTCCTTCGTCGCTCAAGAACGGGTCTCGCGCCTGTCGGTGGGGCATCAGCAGTCCTGGCACGTCTGGTCTGCGCCTGATGAGAGCATGTTCAACACCCCGCTCGACTTGAGCAGCCGACGGTCGGGCTGGCCCGGCTGGCCCCTCTGGCTGCGCGGAACAGACGGCCGAGTGGCGGCGATCAGCCACGGGGTCTCAAGCGAGGACTGCGCCTATTACTGCGATCCCGTGCTCACGGTTCTGATCTCGTTGGAGACAGGGCAGGTGCTGAACTGCGGCGTCGAACTTGATGGACCAGACGCCTTGGTCTTCGTGGCGCCCGCCGGCTCAAGCATGACGCCCAATGTGAAGCTCCCACCGTCCGGCTGGCTCGACCCGGATGGCTGCTACGACCAAAGGATCGACGACACCAGCGACTGCTCATGGTTGCGGCACTACAGCCCCCGCGTGATCGGATGCGGCCGCCTCTTCAAACTGGTCGCGCTCCCCGACAGCGCTGCCGCCAGTGTGGTGCCGGCCGGGATCCAAGCCGACCCGAAGCGGCAGAGCCTGCTGATCCAGCCCGCCGCCGGCGGATGATGAGCAGAGCGGCAGTCGTGCATCGTTGCGCGCCGATGGAGACGTCACCGTGCTGATACGCCATGAGAGAAGCTGACGCCAGCGAGGAGATGACCGGCTGTTGACGGCCGAGCGAATGCCCATGGTGCATCTGGCCACCCTGCTGGAGGGGTCGGTGGCCGTTGCCGAGGAGGTGGCGCAGGACGCGTTCCTCTCGGTGAGCGAACGCTGGAACGAGATCGACCGACCGGACGCATACCTGCGAACCTCGGTGGTCGACAGGTCGGTGTCGGCACTGCGCCGCCGGACGACGATTGTCCTCACAACCGCCGCTCTCAGCCGCTGGGTAGCTTGGAGGGCATGGTGACTACGGCCTGGGCGCGGGCGCCGACGATCGAGGACGCCCGCCGGGCCGCGGCTGCGCTGGTGGACGCCGGAGTGGGCGAGGTGTGGCTCTACGGGTCGGTGGCGCGCGGCGAGTCCCGACACAGCAGCGACATCGACCTCGTGGCGGTCCTCGACGACCTGGACTACCGGCGTCGGTTCAGCGTGACGCACGAACTGCAGGAGGCAGCCCGACGGGCGTGCGGGCGGAACGTCGAGGTTCTCGTGACGGACCAGCCCGAGTGGCGGATCCAACGGGTTCAAGTCCCCGCATCCTTCGCATCTGCTATTTCAGATGATCTCATGCTGTTAGCATCCAGTCCCTCAGCCCGAACGGGCGTGGACTGGGGCAAGGAGCAGGTGATGGCCACATCCGACGGGGAACTGTCGGTCGAACGGCTCGATGCCGTCCTGCTCAATCTGGACAAGATCGGCCCCAACGTCGAGCCCGGCTGGGCCGAGCGGGATCTGATCGACTCGGACGACCGCGTCGAGCGTGCCCGAGTGCGCGGCGCCCGGCTGATCGCGGTGTGCGAGGCGGCGCATTTGGCGATCGAGAACGCGGCCAAGACGCTGGCGGCCATCTCGGGGGTCGAGGCCAAGACCCTCTGGTCCCACGACGTGGCCAAGATCGTCGGGTCGCTCGACGACCGCGACACCGACGCCGTCGAGGCGATGCTGGCCGCGGCGCCGGAGCTTGTGAAGTCACCCGACTACATAACGATGTGGCGCACCCGCGGCGCCTACGGCGGTCCCAGCGAGGGCATGACAGCCCAGGAGGTCGCCACTCCCGCCTTCACGACCGCGCTGGCGACGATCGCCTGCGACGTGGCCGTCTACGCGGCCGAGACCCTGGCCCGCCTCGGTCGCGGCCCGCATGTCACCGAACCGCTACGCAGGCGGGCGGCCGCAACCCGGAAGCGACTCGCCGACTTCGACATCGCCACGGGCGAGCCCGCAAGCGGCTGAGGGCGCCGCCGGCCGCGACCAGCGGCGCGACCACCGCCGGCACCGCCAGGCTGCAACAAATCGGTGGTGTGGGGCGTCGATGCTTGCAGATGGGATGCCGCCCGTGCTGATCCGAGCCAGCCGTGAGAGAAGTCAGCGGTTGTTGTCGAGGCAATAGGCGGCCCATTGATCCGGTGTGATTCTCGATGTGTGGTCTCTGATGGCGCTGTCAAACCATTCGGGGGGTTCCTCGCGTCCCCTGGGCAGGGGGCCCGTCAGATCGTTGCCCTCGAGTGACAGGATCCAGACGTCGGTCAGGTCCCCGAGGCTGTCCGGTACCGGACCCGACAGCTGGTTGCCCTCCAATGACAGGATCCAGAGGTTGGTCAGGTCCCCGAGGCTGTCCGGTATCGGACCCGACAGTTGGTTGTCGTTCAGGTGCAGAATCGCGAGGTCCGCGAGTCCGCCGATCTCAGCGGGAATCGGGCCCGACAGCTGATTGTCGCTCAGGTTCAAGTTAGCGAGCTTGGTCGCACGGGTGAGTTCGGGGGGTACCGGCCCCGACAGCTGGTTTCCCGAGAGGTGCAGGCCGGTAAGGCGGGGAAGGTCGCCCAACTCTGCGGGGATGGGACCCGACAGATCGTTGTGGTGGAGGTACAGGTCGCCGAGGCCCTGCAGGGCGGCGAGTTGTGGCGGTATCGGCCCAGACAGGTTGTTGCAGTTGAGGTTCAGGAGAGAGAGGGCGCGGAGTTCCCCGAGTTCTGCCGGTATCGGGCCCGACAGGCTGTTGTAGCCGAGCCACAGATCGCGAAGCGACCTGAGGTTGCCCAGTTCTGGGGGTATCGGCCCCGACAGGCGGTTCACAGCCACGTCGAGTGTTCCCAATTGCGCGAGCTTGCCGAACTCGGGCGGTATCGGTCCCGACAACTGGTTGCTGTTGAGGTGCAGACGGTAGAGGTTGGTGAGGTTTCCCAATTCTGGAGGTATGGGCCCCGACAGTCGGCCGCTGAGACTGAGCAAATGGAGGTTGGTGAGGTTGCCGAGTTCGGGCGGTATCGGTCCCGACAACTCGTCGCCGGCGAGGCCGAGCTCAGTGAGGTTGGTGAGGTTGCCCAATTCCGGGGGTATCGGTCCTGTCAGCGTGCTTGGACACGCATACAGGCCGTCTGCGCTGATGGCACCGCTGCTGTATTGTTCGCGGCTGCCGCTGACCAGGCTAAGGTCCTCAAGGTTCTGGAGATCGGCGAGTTCGGGCGGTATCGAACCCGACACACACAAGACCTCCAGCTGCCTGAGGCCGGTTAGAGTCAGGAGGTCGGGCCAGGAGCCCGGAGAGATGCCGTGCACGGTGAGGCGGGTGACGCGACCGCCGGTGACGCCGACTCCGTACCAGCCATGCAGCGGGTTCTCATGGCCCCACCATGCGAGGGCCGGCCCGAGGGTTGGATGGTTTGCAACAGCCTCTCGTCCGACAACGGCGTCCAGGCCTTCGTTGGTGTGTATGGCCCAAAGCGCCTCGCAGTCTGCGACCAGCGCCTCCATTGACTGGTTGACCACCGCCCATGACGTACACGGAGAGCCGGACTGGTCGCGACCGGAGGCGCAGGAGCAGGCCGCGGCCACCAGCGCAACCGCGACGACGCTGATTCCCAGATGGCGGAGCGGGCCCGTTCCGGCCAGGCACCTGCTCGGCCCATTGCGGAATCGGCTCATGATGCGCACCCATTCGCTCGGGCCCGTACGTCTCGGCGGGAGCAGCTTCGGGCGCTTCGCGAGTTCGGAGGGGCTGGGACCGCCGCGACCCGCATTGCCATTCGCTCACTCGCCCGGCAGATCCTGGATCTCGACGAAGAGACCGCCGGCCCGGACGCGCTCATCGAGATCCCGTCCAGCGAACCCCGGGGGGCGCTGGCACCGGACCCCAGCAGACGATCGTGTCGTCGGACGCGATCGCGCAGCTGTGGAACGTCCCGGCGGTGACGGCCTTGAAGGTGCCCTCCGGAGCGTCGGCCGGCCCGGACGCGGCGCCTCCCCAGCAAGCGATGGTGTCGTCGGATGCGATCGCGCAGTTGTGGGTTCCGCCGGCGGCAAGGGCCTTGAAGGCGCCCTCCGGAACGCTGGTCTCCCAGCATGCGCTGGTTGTGTGTGACGACACGCCGCAGTCGTAGAGCCAGAGCAGGCTATTTGCGTCGAAGTAGTACGCGATGGCGGGACGGAAGCCGCCGTTGCCCCAGCAGACGATGCTGGCGTCTGCGGCTATCGCACAGCTGTGGAAGACCCCGGCAGAGACGGCCTGGAACACACCCCGGGGAGCGTCCCCCTCACCCATCATGTCGGCGCCCCAGCAGACGACACTGATGTCTGAGTTCCAGGCTTCGACGATGCCGCGGTCAACTAGGGCGCAGTTGTGCGAGAAGCCCGCCGATACGGCCTCGAAGCCGCCGCCCTCCGGGACGTCGAAGCCTGGAATCCAGACGCCCCCGTAGCGGTCGCCCCAGCAGTCGATGCGGCCGACGGTGGCCAGCGCGCAGCTGTGGAACTGGCCGGCGACGACAGTCTCGAACACACCCCCGGGAGGATCCAGCTGCCCAAGGGCGTTGTCGCCCCAGCAGACGGCCCGACCGCCGGCCTGCACCGCACAGCTGTGGAAACCGCCGGCGGAGACGGTCTCGAACACACCGCCGGGAGCATCGGTCTGCCCGAAGGAGTTGTCGCCCCAACAAACAACCCGACCGCCGGACTTCACCGTGGCCTCCACCGCGCAGCTGTGGGACTCGCCCGCCGCGACCTTCGTGTGGGTGCCCGGCGGGGCGGCGACCAGGCCGCCGATGTCCCAACCCCAGCAGTCGATGCTGCCGTCGGCCGCCAGCGCGCAGCTGTGGTACTGGCCGGCGACGACAGTCTCGAACACGCCCTCAGGAGCATCCGCCTGCCCGAAGAGGTGGTCGCCCCAACAAGCAACCCCACCACCGGCCTCTATCGCACAGCCGTGGTACCCGCCGACAGAGACAGTCTCGAACACGCCCTCAGGAGCATCCACCTGCCCATAGGAATCCGTCTGCTCGTAGTAGTTGTTTCCCCAGCATGTGATGGCGCCATCGACGGCGATCGCGCAGTTGTAGTCCGAACCGGCGGAGAGGGCCTTGAACCTTCCCGCCGGAATATCGGAATCTGCGGCATCGAAATGCTCGGAGATCGGACGGTAGCCGCTGCCCCAGCAGATGATGCTGCCGTCGGCCGCGATCGCGCAACTGTGGGAACCGCCGGCAGAGACCGCCTTGAACACGCCCCCAGGAGCATCCGCCTGCCCGTTGTAATTGTCGCCCCAACAGGCAACCCCACCGCCGGCCTGCACCGCACAACTGTGGAAACCGCCGGCAGAGACAGCCTCGAACACGCCCCCAGGAGCATCGGTCTGCCCAAGGGCGTTGTCGCCCCAACAGGCAACCCTGCCGCCGGCCTGCACCGCACAACTGTGGAAACCGCCGGCAGAGACAGCCTCGAACGCGCCCTCAGGAGCATCGGTCTGCCCGAAGGAGTTGTCGCCCCAACAGGCAACCCCACCGCCGGCCTGCACCGCACAACTGTGGTACCCGCCGGCAGAGACAGCCTCATAAGTGATGGCCTCTGTGCTGTCTGATGAAATGATGACCAACGCGGCGATGCTGACGATGGCAGCCGCGCCGGCCGCCGCGGCCAGAGCCGGCAGCCACCAGCGCCCGTGTCGCTCCGGCGGCTGCCGATCGGGCCCCGAGACCGCGACCGTGTCGTCAGCAACGTTCCCGCCTGATGGTCCGGGATTCGTTGAGTGCGCACCCATCCGCACTCACTGTCGGCCTGAGGCCAGACAACTCGACGACGCGAAACACCGGGCAGACTCCACACCCACACCCCCTTTCTGCCGCTACACCCACCCAACGCTAACCCCAAACCATCAGTCACATCGTCGCCGCAGCATGGACGAACCTTCTTCGTCAACAAGTGCTCGTCGGCGCTGCGACGCCGTGCCGTGGCGAACCGCTTTGCGGCCGAGCCATCTTCTCCACCGGAAGTCGTTACGACGCTCGCGCTGCCTCGGCCGGCGCCTCTTCGAGTCCGTACGGCTCGACCCGGAGCACTCGCAGGCCTGGTACCGATTCGATGGCGGCGCGTGCGGAGGCGACCGCCTCCTCGAACGTTGGGGCGATCCGCACGAAGTCGAGGAAGTCCCCGTCCGGATTGGTGCCCACCAGCGCGTCATCGCAGCCAGCTTCGAAGAGCGCGTCGAAGACATCGTCATCCATCACACTGACACCTGTCGTGCGAACGACGAAGACGTGCTTCGGGTGCGAGAACGACGTCACGACTCCTCCTTCCTCACCGGAGTACAACTGCAGTTGGCCACATTGCGACGAATCGTGTCCGCCAAGTCCTCCGGCGTACGCGGAGTGCCCGACAACCATACTCGGCAGGTGCCGCCCGGACACACAGCCGTGCCCCAGGCATGACTAGAGCGACCCTTGGACCTCACGACGGACCATCCGGCGGCGCGGGCCCGCCTGAGCGCCTTGCGCACCTCCTTCTTCGGATGCTCGGCGAGACCTGTCATCATCCCAGCCTATGATCATAAATATTGGAACTGACTTATATATCATATTAATAGGTAGGACATCTGACCGACCGGCTGGAGACTGGCGCTTCTAGGCTGGCCACATGGCTGTGTTTGCTAGTACTCCGGTGGAGTTGATCGAGGGCGTTTACGCCACGCTGGACGAGCGGGTGGGGCGGGCCCGGCAGAGCTTCGGGCGGCCGTTGACGCTGGCCGAGAAGATCCTGGTCAACCATCTCGACCCTTCCGAGACTGGGGTGCCGGAGCGGGGCGTGAGCTATGTGGACCTGCGGCCGGACCGGGTGGCCATGCAGGACGCCACCGCCCAGATGGCGTGGCTGCAGTTCATGACCGCGGGGCTCGACGAGGTGCAGGTGCCCACCACCACCCACTGCGACCACCTGATCACCGCCCGCACCGACGCCAGGCGCGACCTGCTGGCCGCCCTGTCGGGCAACGACGAGGTCTACGAGTTCCTCCACAGTGTGTGCGCCCGCTACGGCGCCGGATTCTGGAAGCCCGGCTCGGGCATCATCCACCAGGTCGTGCTGGAGAACTACGCCTTCTGCGGCGGGATGATGATCGGCACCGACAGCCACACCCCCAACGCGGGCGGGCTGGCCATGGTGGCGGTGGGCGTGGGCGGCGCCGACGCGGTGGACGTGATGACCGGATTCCCGTGGAACGTGCGCTGGCCCGAGTTCATCGGCGTGCACCTCACCGGCGAGCTCAGCGGCTGGTCGGCCCCCAAGGACGTGATCCTCAAGGTGGCCGACATCCTCACCGTGGCCGGAGGCACCGGCGCCATCGTCGAGTACTTCGGCCCGGGAGCCCGCTCGCTGAGCGCCACCGGCAAGGCCACCATCTGCAACATGGGCGCAGAGATCGGCGCGACCACCTCGATCTTCGACTACGACGAGTCGATGGGCCGCTACCTGCGGGCCACCGGCCGCTCCGACGCCGCCGACCTGGCCGACTCGGTGGCCCATCACCTCTGCGGCGACCCCGAGGCCGAGGCCGACCCCGAGCGCTTCTACGACCGGGTGGTGGAGATCGACCTCGACACCCTGGGACCCCACATCAACGGCCCCCACACCCCGGACCTGGCCCGGGAGGTCGCCGACCTCGGCGACGAGGCCCGCGACCGGGGCTGGCCGCTGGAGATCAGCGCGGCGCTCATCGGGAGCTGCACCAACTCGTCCTACGAGGACATCACCCGGGCCGCATCGATAGCCCGCGACGCGGCGGCCAAGGGCCTGCGGGCCCGCACCCGGCTGCTGGTGACCCCCGGCTCCGAGCAGATCCGCTCCACCATCGTGCGCGACGGCCTGATGGACGACTTCGAGGCCCTGGGCGCCACCGTGCTGGCCAACGCCTGCGGTCCCTGCATCGGCCAGTGGGACCGCTCCGGCGAGGAGGGCCACACCCCGGGCGAGCCCAACGTGATCGTCACCTCCTACAACCGCAACTTCCCCAAGCGCAACGACGGCGACGCAGCCACGCTCTCGTTCGTCACGTCGCCCGAGACCGTGATCGCGCTGGCGCTGGCCGGCACCGTCGACTTCGACCCGGTCAGCGGCACGCTCACCGCCGACGACGGCGAGACGGTCATCGCTGGCGGAGCCAGCGGGCATCGAGCTGCCCCCCGACGGCTTCGATCCCGGTGAGGACACCTTCGTGGCCCCGCCCGCCGACGGCTCCGGCACCGAGGTGCGGGTGTCGCCCCACTCCGAGCGCCTTGCAGCTGCTCGAGCCGTTCGCCCCCTGGGACGGCCGCGACTACGAGGACCTGCCCGTCATCGCCAAGGCCAAGGGCAAGTGCACCACCGACCACATCTCCGCGGCGGGCCCGTGGCTGCGCTACCGGGGACACCTGGAGAACATCTCGGGCAACCTCTACCTCGGGGTGGTGAACGGCTTCGACGGATACGAGGTCGGCCACGGCCGCAACCAGATCACCGGCGAGGTGCAGTCCCTTCCCGACATCGCCCGCGAGTACCACGAGGCCGGGCTGCGCTGGGTGTTCATCGGCGACTCCAACACCGGCGAGGGCTCCAGCCGCGAGCACGCAGCCATGGAGCCCCGCTTCCGGGGCTGCGTGCTGGCGCTGGCCCGCAGCTTCGCCCGCATCCACGAGACCAACCTCAAGAAGCAGGGCGTGCTGGCGCTGACGTTCGCCGATCCCGCCGACTACGACCGCATCGGCGAGGACGACCGCCTCGCAGTACGGGGGTTGGCGGACCTCGCGCCAGGGCGGCCGGTGACTGTCGAGGTCACGCCTCCCGATGGCGGGGTCTGGTCATTCGAGGGTCTGCACACCCTCAGCGACGAGCAGATCGAGTGGTTCCGGGCCGGAAGCGCGCTGAACATCATCCGCCAACGCGCCCACGCCTAGCGCTGCGTCTACGAAACGACTCGGGCGGCGTAGCAGGTCGGAGCCCACCTCTGCGGCTGATCCAGGTGCCCCGACCGAATCCGCGACACGCCGCCAGCCCGCGTCCAGAAGCACCCCCACAAGACAGAAGCGGCTGATCTGGGGGGTGATCAGCCGCTTCATTTGATACTCGGGCCGACTATGGGGGGTCACGACCCGAGCCTGATCGGTTCGACTGGTGAGGAGGGGGACACCCGCCGAACCTGATTGATACTACCAATATAGCAGCATCAGCGCTAGATTACACATCACTTCGAGGCTTTGAATCGACACTCTGTATCGTTTCTTGTGTTGGACTTTCGGCAACAGCCTCACATCCTCTTGGTGGAGGCCCTGACTCCCCAACCGCCCGCGAAACGGTCCTCGCACCTACCATGACCCGGTGATGGCGGACTCCCCCACGACTGTGATCGGCGTCCGCGCCGGGGCATCCGGGTTCGTGCACAGCCGGGTGATCACGATCGGCGGCCGGACCGTGGTGGAGATCGACGCCCGTGGGTCCGAGGAGAACCAGAGCGGAGCGCTCACACCGGCCGACGGACAGAGCATGGCCGCCGCGGCCCGCCTGGCCCGCACGCAGCGGCTCCCGGTACTGCTGCGGCTGGCCTCCTCGGGAGCCGACCTCAACGCCGGAGTGGCCGCCCTGCACGGCTGGGCCACCGCGGCCGCGGAGCTGGCTCGCTGCTCGGGGGTCGTGCCGGTGATCGTGATCGCGGCCGGGCCCAACGCCTCGGGCCCGGCCCTGCTGCTGGGCCTGGCCGACTTCGTGGTGATGACCGCCGACGCCTACGCCTTCGTGGTCGGACCGCGGATGGTGGAGCACTTCACCGGCATGCCGATAGACCACGGCGAGCTGGGCGGCGGCGAGACCCACTCGGTCAGCTCGGGCGTGGCCAGCTTCCTGGCCGCCGACGGCGCCGAGGCCGACGAGATCGCGGCCGACCTGCTCGGCTACCTACCCGACAGCAACGGCTGCGACCCGCCCGCCCGGGTCTGCGTCGATCCGGTGGACCGGGCGGTGCCCGAGGCATACGAGGTGCTGCCGCCCGAGTCGGGCGGGACCTACGACGTGCGAGACGTGGTGGCCGCCGTCACCGACGACGGTGTGCTGCTGGAGCCGCACGCCTACTGGGCCACCAACCTGGTCACCGCGTTCGCCTGCTTCGGGGGGCGGCCGGTCGGGATCGTGGCCAACCAGCCCCAGTCGCTGGCCGGGACCCTCGACATCACGGCGTCCCGCAAGGGCGCCCGCTTCGTGGCGTTCTGCGACGCGTTCAACCTTCCGCTGGTGACCTTCGTCGACACGTCCGGCTTCTACCCGGGCAAGGACCTGGAATGGCGGGGAATGATCCGCTACGGGGCCCAGATGGCGTTCGCCTACGCCCGGGCCACGGTGCCGCGAGTGAACGTCACCCTGCGCAAGTCCTACGGCGGCGCGTACATAGTCATGGACTCCAAACCCATGGGCAACGACGTGGCCCTGGCCTGGCCGACGGCCGAGATCGCGGTGATGGGGGCCAAGGGGGCGGTGGAGATCCTGCACCGTTCGGCCGGCGGGCCCGAGCGGGCCGAACTGGAGGCGGCCTACGAGGAGCGCCTGCTGAACCCGTACGTCGCCGCGGAGCGCGGCACCATCGACTCGGTGATCGAGCCGGCCGACACGAGGCGGCATATCTGCGCGGCATTGGAGATGCTCGTCTCCAAGCGGGAGCGCCTGCCCCGGCGACGCCACGACAACGCTCCGCTGTAACCGCCGCCGCGGCAAGAATCATGAACTTTGAGCAATACCATAATCATCATGTCGCAAGATCCGCGATTCTTGCGTCGATCCGCAAGGGTTCAGATGTATGCACGCGGCCTCGAAGTGCCGTGCGATATCCGGCCCGCGGTAGTGTGATGTTCGATGACGACGACCATCACGATCACCGCCGCCGCGACGGCGAGGTGAGCCCGTGACTGAGAGCATCACCATCACCGACAACCGCGACGGGAGCAGCATCGAGATCCCGATCGTCGGCGGGGGCGTCGACGCCGGGGCCTGGCGCAAGCTGCTACCGGGGATCTGGTTCCACGATCCGGGACTGGCCACCACCGCGGTCACCTCCAGCGCGGTGGCCCTGATCGACGGCGAGGCCGGCATCCTGCGCTACCGGGGCTACCCCATCGAGCAGCTGGCCGAGCAGAGCACCTTCCCGGAGGTCGCCCACCTGCTGATCTACGGGGAGCTGCCCACCCAGGCCCAGCTCGACGAGTGGGTGGACCTGATCACCCACCACACGTTCATCCACGAGAACTTCCGCAAGCGCATCTACGACGCCTTCCACTACGACGCGCACCCGATGGGGCTGCTCACCTCGGGTGTGGCCGGGCTGTCCACCTTCTATCCCGAGGCCAAGGACATCTTCGACCCCGAGAACCGCAGGGCGCAGATCGTGCGGCTGATCGCGAAGATGCCCACGCTGGCCGCGGCCGCGTACCGGTTCTCCAGGGGCCTGCCGTTCATATTCCCCGACAACGCCGACGACTACCCGACGCGCTTCTTGAAGATGATGTTCGACGTGGGCGGGGAGTACGAGCCCGACGAGGCCCTGGTGCGGGCCATGCGGGTGCTGTTCATCCTCCACGCCGACCACGGCCAGAACTGCTCGACCACTGCGACCCGGGTGGTCGGGTCGAGCCACGCCGACCCCTACAGCGCAATCGCGGCCGGCTGCGCGGCCCTGTACGGGCCGCTGCACGGCGGGGCCAACGAGGCCGTGATCAACATGCTCACCGAGATCGGCTCCTACGAGGAGGTCGACAGCTTCATCGCCAGCGTGAAGCGGGGCGCGCACCGGCTGATGGGCTTCGGCCACCGCGTCTACAAGAACTACGACCCGAGGGCGGTGATCATCAAGGAGGCGGCCCATGACGTGTTCGGGGTCATCGGCAAGAACCCGCTGCTCGACATCGCCCTCAAGCTCGAGGAGGTCGCGCTGGCCGACGACTACTTCATCAGCCGGCGGCTGTACCCGAACGTGGACTTCTACTCCGGCCTCATCTACCAGTCGCTCGGCTTCCCGACCAACATGTTCACCGTGCTGTTCGCCATCGGCCGCACGCCCGGGTGGCTGGCCCACTGGAACGAGATGATCGAGCAGAACTCCCGGATCTACCGGCCCCGCCAGGTGTATGTGGGCGCCGAGCGGCGCGACTACGTGCCGATCGCCGACCGCCAGCAGTCCCCCGACGAAATCGGGGCGGATATTGGGTAGCCAGCACCCATACCGTCGCCAATTTCGTGTCTTGGGGCTGCGGCCTATCCGCTAGGCCCCGGCGACGTCGAGGACGATCTTGCCGGCGTTGAGGTTGGCCTCCATGCGCTGGTGGGCCGCGGATGCGTCGGCCAGCGCGAAGCGGCTGTCGATCACCGGGGCCAGGACGCCGGCGGCCGCGTGCGGCAGCATCTGAGCTGCGAACTCGCGGGTGACCGCGATCTTCTCCTCGATGGGGCGGGCCCGCAGGGTGGTGCCGATCAGGGCGGCCCGCTTGGCCATCAACGCGGCCGGGTTGAACGGCACGGCTGCGCCCGACATCACGCCGACCTGGATGATGCGCCCACTGGTGCGCAGACAGGAGATGTTGCGGGGCAGGTAGTCGCCGCCAATCACGTCTAGCACCACGTCCACACCGGCGCCACCGGTGGCGTCCTTGACGGCCTGCCCGTAGTCCTCGGTGGCGTAGTCGATCACAAGATCGGCGCCCAGGGCTTCGCACACGTGGTGCTTGCCTGCCGAGGCGGTGACCGCGATGCGTGCACCCATGGCCTTGGCGATCTGGATGGAGGCGGTGCCCACTCCCGATGCCCCGGCGTGGACCAGCGCCCAGCGTCCGGTGGTGAGCCCGCCCTGGCGCACCAGCGCGTCCCAGGCGGTGATGTACACCTCCGGGAATGCGCCGGCGGTGTCGAGCCCGAGCGCGGCGGGCACGGCCATGGCCTGACGATGGTGGATGATGACCCGCTCGGCGTAGCCGCCACCGGCGACGATGCCCATGACGGCATCGCCGACGGCGTGCCCGGTGACCCGATCCCCCACCCCGGCGACCCTGCCTGCGAACTCCAGGCCGGGGATCTCGTACGCGGCCGGCGGCCCCGGGTACAGGCCCCGCCGTTGCAGCAGGTCGGCCCGGTTGACGGCTGAAGTCGCGACGTCGACCAGGACCTCCTCGGGTCCGGGGACCGGGTCGGGAACCTCCTGCACGGCGAGAACCTCAGGGCCGCCCTTCTCGGTGATCACTATCGCTCGCATGATTGTCCTTGGGTCGGGATTACAGGGCGTCCGCCGGGGCTTGGTGGAGGCGCACCGAGGCAGGGTAGGGAAAGAAGTCGGGGATGTCGCCGGCCCGGTTGCGCTGCTTCATCGACTGCCAGAAGTCCAGGGTGGAGATCTCGGGGTGGTGCTCGGCGAACACCTCCCCCACCATGGGGGGCGAGCGCAGGTAGGTGGCGAACTCCTCGGGGAACACGTCGTCGGCGCCGACGGAGAACCATGGCTGGTCGAGCATCTCGTCGGCGTCGTCTCGGGGCGCGGGAAGGGCCCGGAAGTTGACCTCCGACAGCAGGGCCAGCTCGTCGTAGTCGTAGAACACCACCGCGCCGAGCCGGGTGACGCCGAAGTTCTTGCAGAACAGGTCCCCGGGGAAGATGTTGGCCGCGGCCAGGTCCTTGATGGCGTTGCCGTAGTCGACGGCCGCGGCCAGCGCCCGGTCAGGCGCCATCTCCCGCAGGTAGAGGTCCAGCGGGTAGACGCGGCGCTCGGTGTAGACGTGGCCCAGCACCACCTCGGTGCCGGTGACGGTCACGGTGCGCGAGCACTCCTGCCGGAGCTCGTCGAGGAGGTCGTCGTCGAAGCGGTCCCGGGCGAAGGTGAGGTTCTCGAACTCCTGGGCGTCGACGAGCCGGCCCACCCGGTCGTAGCCGAACACGAGGCGGTAGCGGCGTTTCACGTCCTCGGGGGTGGTGCGCTTGCTGGCCGGGAAGCGGTCCTTGATGACCTTGAAGACCACGTCGAACGACGGCAGGGCGAACACCGCCATGACGGTGCCGGGCGCGCCCCGGGAGTGCTCGAAACGGGTGTTGGAGTGCTCCATGTGCCGGTACAGGGCACGGAACAGGTTGGTCTTGCCGTGCTGGGAGTATCCGAGGGACGTGTACAGCTCGGCCACCGGCTTCACCGGCAGCATCGACTTGAGGAACGCCACCACGGCGGCGGGACGCTCCGACAGCACGTGCATGTAGGAGCGGGCGTAGCTGAACAGGCGGCTGGCGGCGGGCTCGGTGAGCAGGGCGGCGTCCACATGCACGCCGGTGCCGTCGTGGACGATGGGCAGGATGCAGGGAGACACCCGGTTCAGCCACCGCAGGCGGCCCACCAGGTAGGCGCCCTTCTGGCGGTAGAAGACGGCGCCGAGCACGTCGATGGCGTCGAGGTCTCGCCAGACGCCGTCGAGGTAGCCGTCGATGCGCTCGGCTATGAGCCCGGCGTCCCGGGAGAGGTCGGCGAAGTGCGGGCCGAGGGGGCTGCGCTCGAGGATGGCTGATACCGCGCCCTCGGTGGAGTCGTCCGCCCGGGCGCTGTAGTAGGCGGGTCCGGCGGTGTCGGTGGCGGGAAGGGCGGTGGGTCCAAGCCAGATGAACTCGAGCTCCCGGTCGAGGCCCACCACTCCGAACAGGCGACGGGTGACGGAGTTGTAGAACGTCTCGGCCAGCTCCATGTCGCCGCGGTGGGTCACGAGTTCGACGTAGCGGCGCTGGGCGTCGATCCAGGATTGACGGGCACCGGTTCCGGGAAGTCGGCTGCGGCAGGTCTCGACGGTGTCGAGCACCGCGTCGGTGTGCAGGTTGAGCCGTTCGGCGGCGTCCTGGCGGTGGCCGTGCCAGTCGCGGGCCAGGAAGCGGCCCTCGGCTCGGGAGGTGACCGCGATGAAGCGGGCGTGGAAGGCCTCGAAGCGCTCGTAGAGAACGCCGGCCAGCGCTTCGGCCAGCGAGCTGGGGGCACTGCTCACAGGCTGCGCTCCTCAGACCCGGGCGCTGGTGCGACCTGGATGCCGGTTCGACGACAGCGGCGCCATCAGGCCTCAGTCGCTGGCGGTGCCGGCCTCGTCGCGGGCCTGTTCGTGGTGGCGGATCACCTCGTCGATGATGAAGCGCAGGAACTGCTCACTGAAGGACGGGTCGAGGTTCGCCGACTTGGCCAGCTCCGTCAGCCGGGCGATCTGCTGCGCCTCACGCTCAGGATCGGCTGCCGGCAAGCCCACACTCGCCTTGTAGACCCCGACCTGCTTGGTGACCTTGAACCGCTCGGCCAGCAGCAGGATCAGAGTGGCATCGATGTTGTCGATGCTCGACCGGAACCCGGCCAGTGTCTCGTCGACGCCACCGTCGCTCACAGCTAGGCAAGCTACCGCCCGCAAGCGCCGGAACGCCCGCGGCGAGCTCCGCTAAGCCGGCCGAGCGATTCGAAGCGCTAGAGCGGCCACTGATCGCTGCCCGAGCTGGAACCTCCGGCCAGGGCAGCAACGACGGCAAGGATCACGTAGATGGCGCACCAGATGGCGAAGCCGATCGTGAACCAGCCATAGGCGTCGATGCGACGGCGCACAAGGACCCCCACGATCAGCCCGACGTTGATCGCGAGCGCAAGCGGGGGCACCAGGATCGTCAGTCCGAGCGCACTGGCCGCGCCAAGGAGTGTCCAGAGCACCCCCGAGGGGGTCAGCCGTAGACCCTCAGGCATCCTCGCCCATCGGGAGCAACCTACTGCTGTCGACGGCTTCCTGAGCAGGCAACCAGGACTCGCGAGATCGCCGCCGGAGGGTCCTGGGTGGGTGACGGTCGGTATCGTCGCGGTTTGTGGATGCGGAGGCGGTGTCCGGGGCTGAGCCCGATGTGGAGCGAACCGCGTGGTTGGTGCATGACACTGCCCGCGCCCTGGAACTCACCGCCGCCGGGTTCAGGCTGCTGCGAGTGGGCAACAACATCGTGCTGGCGAGCCTCGACGACAGGGTCGTTGCCAGGGTGGCGTACACCAGCCGCCGGCCGCTTGAGCATCACGCCGCCCACCTGGGCCGCGTCGAGCGGCTGGCGGCGGCGGGAGCGCCGATGGTGGCGCCGCTGTGCGATCCGTGCCGCTTGAGCGACGGCCGGATCGTCACCTTCTGGCCGATGCACTCCCCTCCCGGGGAGGTGCCCCTCGAGGAGTTCATCGAGCTGGTGCGGCGATGTCACCTCATCGAGCCGGCCGGTGATCTCACTGTTTGGGACCCCCGGACGTCCTATCTCACACGCTGGGCGGAGCGGCTGCCATTGATGACGGCACGGGGGGTGCCGGCCGATGTGCGCGAGTTCCTGGAAGTGGTGCTACACAGCCGGGTGGAGGCGCTCGCCGAGCACTGGGCGGTCTCGAGCGGCGGGCACCATTCGCAGGTGCTGATCCACGGCGACGCCTTCCCGACCAACGCCGTCCGCCGCGATGACGGAACTCTGGCCATGGTGGACCTCGACTTCGTCGGGATCGGCCCGCCGGAAGCGGACCTGTCCTGTGCGCGGCTTCAGTATGAGCGTTACGACCAGGAGCCGCGGGTGCGCCACCGGATCGTCGCCGCCTACGACGGCGCAGTGAGCGAGGAGCTGCTGGATCGGATCTACGCCTCGGACGAGGCCATCGAGGTGGTCTGGCTCGCCTGCCTGTGGGGGATCGTGCCGGAAGCCGATTCGAGTCTGATGCTGCGGATCGACCACTGGGGCGACCCGTCGGCGCGGTGGCGGCTCTTCTAGGCGCGGTGTTGGGGGGCGGCTACCTCTCGCTGACCTGGTCGTTGAGCCAGGCGGCGTTCATCCCGTGTCGTTAGATTGAGCCTCGGCCACCTCGCCGTCGCGCATGGGCGCTGAGCAGCCCCAATGCTCGGGAACCCGGGGCGCGGTCGCAGCGTCCAATCTGCCATGACCAAGAAAATGCTCGGATCGAGAATGCTCGGATGGCTGGTGGTGCTGTGCTGTGTCGCCGCGGCGTGCGGTTCCTCGGACACAATTACCCAGGTTCCGGAGTTGGTGGCTGATCGGCTGCCGGCTGACCCTGAAGCGCCGACGGTCGGCTGGGTGGCGGGGGTCAACGCAGCCGGGTGGGATTTCCATCGCCATCTGCGGGGCAACGCGGTGTCGAGCCCGATCAGCATCGGCGCCGCCTTCAGCCTCGCCCGGGCCGGGGCGTCGGCCGGCTCGGGGGACGTCCTCGACGAGATCTTCAGATTCCCCGAGACCGGCCCGCACAGCACGGCCAACGCCGTCGACCTCGCGCTGGCGGAAGCCTCACAAGAGCCCACCACCCTGGAGGTCGCCAACCGGCTCTTCCCCGACCACGCCTTCACGCCGCTGCCGGAGTTCCTCCACACCGCAGCCGCCCACTACGGCGCCGCCCCACAGCCGATCGACACCAGCGACGCCGCCGCAGCCGCCGACACCGTCAACGACTGGGTGTCGCAGCGCACCCGCGGACTGATCCCCGCCATCGTCAACGAAGACGCCGTCCGGGACCAGCGGCTGATCCTCGTCAACACCGTGTACCTCAAGGCCGACTGGACCGAGCCGTTCCTGTCCGAACTGACCAGGGACCGCGAGTTCACCACCGGCGACGGCGGCACAGTGACGGTGCCGTTCATGCACGACCGCGAGCCGACATGGCGCCGCTTCGTCCGACTGGAAGGCGCCGACGCCGTCGAGTTGCCCTACCAGGGCGACGAACTGGCCATGTGGCTCATCGTCCCCCACGACCCTGCCGGGCTCGACGCCGTCGAGGCATCACTGGACGCCGAGGCCCTGACCGCGCTGCACAACGAGGCCCACACCGGACACGTCGATCTCACCATGCCCAAATGGGAACAGACCCTGCCGCCCACCGACCTCTTCGAGTGGCTCTGCCCACAGGGCTTCTGCGCCGGAGCAGGCTTCGACGCCATCGCACCGGGCATCTTCATCACCGCCGCGCTCCACGGCGCCAAAATCATCGTCGACGAAAAAGGCACCGAAGCAGCCGCAGCCACCGCCATGGCCTTCCAGGAATCCGCACCACCCCCAGCCGACCTCACCATCGTCGCCGACCACCCCTTCCTATGGGCCATCAGCCACCCCGACACCGGAACACTGCTGTTCGTCGGTCGCCTCGTCAACCCCGCCGAGTAGCACTCACCGGCCTCAGCAAGCAGAGCGAGCGCGAGACCGGCGCAACCGCTCGTTGGTGGTTGCGGGCAAGGACCTCACTGCCCCGGTGCCTCCGTCCAACCCAGAAAGGCCTCCTGACATGGGAGAATGCTGTTCGCGATAACGGGCATTCTGGCCATGTGAGGAGGCACTTCCTGTGAGCAGCATAGCTGGTGGGATCGACGGGATCGAGGCGGTCTTCGACGACGAGTCTCTGGTGGCCGGTTGTGCTGTTCGATCATCAAGTCCTTGATGGACCCCACGGGGCAATACTCGCCGGTCTCCGGATTGCGATACCAATCGTGCTTCGAGCCGTGCCGAACAAGAACCGACCCAGTCGCATGGATCCGCCTGATCAGCTCAACCCGCTTCACGCCAACGTGAGATCGGCGACGCGGCGCACTCCAGGCAACTCACCACTCGTCAGGTCTGCGTGGAGATCGCGAAGATGCTCCTCCAGGTCTTCCAACGTCTCGCCCTGCGTCCAATAGTCGGGGAATTCCTCAAGGTAGCCGAGCCAGCACCCGTCCTCCTGCCAGTAGACCATCTTCGTGGTGCGCATGCCGCATCTCCCCGCTGACTGCCTGCGCTCAACCTATCGCCCGGGTCAGCACAGACGCATCCCGCAGAGCAACAACTTCCATGGCGACAGCCAGAAGACCCGCTCGAATGGACCGCTGGCCAAACCGGATAGGGACGGCCTGATCACGTAAGTCCTCCACGACCTGGAGCCATCGCCCCAACCCCGGTCGCAAGGCCCATAGCGCGTTTACCGATCCGACGACATTCTCTGGTTCCAGGGGGGATCTTGCGTCGCTTCCGCTCCGCTGACGCACGATGACAGCGTGCCGGTTGAAGTGCCGCGGCCGGAGTGACCGTTCAGTAGCGGTCGAGTATGGGGTCGATGGCGTTGGCGAGTCGACACCGTGCGCCTCGCCCGTCTCGCCCGCCAGCATCCGGTAGCCGACGCGGGGCACTCGGCGAAGATGTAGGTGGGGCTGCATCAGGGTCTCTGCGTCGGCTGTTGTTGCAGTGTGCTCAGCTCCGCGCACGGTCCGGTAAGCGAACTCGCTGCATCAGGGTCTCTGCGTCGGCTGTTGTTGCAGTGCTTCGCCGGTGGAGATGCTGCGGCGCCATTCGGCGACGACTTCGGCCGGTGATCGTCTCGGGCCTGCTTGGTGCGTCTGCCAGCAGTGTTGCAGCAGCTTCTGGCGGTGGTCCACGACCTGCAGCAACTCGGGCAGTTCGAACACTCTGCGTGCGGTGTCCTCGTCGCGTGTTTCCGCGACGGCGCCGGCTGAAACGAGTCTGCGCAGTCCTCGCCTCACGGAGTTGGCGGGGCGGTCCGTCGCATCGCAGAGATAGTCGATGGTGGCTGCTGGCATGGTCGACATCGCCTCCAGTGTTGCCGCCGCCGCCGAGTGGGGCCGCAGGCCGAGGTCGCGCCATCTGGCGTCCATATCGGTGATGACCTGCGCGACTGCTTCGGTGTAGTCGCAGGCGACTGAGGCCGCGTCGGCGACGAAGGAGACCGCGGCGTCCCCGCATGCGTCGCGTATGGCGCTGTCGCGGTCGCCGGTGTAGGTCTGGTACGGACGCAGCGACCCGAAGTAGGCCTGCTGGTGCTCGGCGATCGCCGCTGACAACGGCACCGTCACCGACGAGGGCCGGCAACGCTGTAGCACGCAGTGGATCAGCGCCCGGCCGACGCGTCCGTTGCCGTCGGGGAACGGATGGATGGTCTCGAACTGCAGATGGGCGATAGCGGCTTTGACCAGCGGATGCCGCAGATCATGGGCTGACACGTACCGCATCAGATCCTCACACAGCGGGCCCACATGCGCCGCCGACGGCGCGACGTACAACGCTTCTGGCAGCGTCGCCCCTGCCGGCCCCACCCAGATGTCGTCGCTGCGCACACAGCCCGGCTCGAACCCCACATCTGAGCCCTCGAAGAGCCGCCGGTGCATCTCACACAGGTCGGCGACCCCCATCGGCGCGTCCGTGCGGCGACCGACGCTGGCGGCGTGAGCGGTCAAGCGGACCGCCCCGAGCGCTTGCCTGTCCCGTTGTTGGCGCCGGGGGTCGCGCCCCGCTCGCAGGGATTCGAGCAGGCTGAGGGACCGCAATGTCGTCGATACACCCTCCACATCGCTAGACGCGATCCCCTCGGAGCGGTCCAGGCACCACAGCATCGAGCGATGCTGCGGCAGCTCGGAGGCCAGCCCCGCGATCCGGTTGTCGGCAGCCCTCGCTCGCTGGGCTGTCTGCTCGCTGAGTTCGGGGTCCCAGCCGGCGATGCCGTGGGGGACATAGGCCCTGTAAGCCTCAGGGCCCAGCACACCGTCGTAGGTCCGATCCAGGTACGTCCCCACCACGCTCACACTACCCACCGGACTGCACAGACGGGCACTTCCACAGGATAAACGCCCGTCAAATGGCGCGGGCGGGCACTTATACGGGGGCAGCGCTGGAACCCGCCCGGCGTCACCTGCCGCTAGGCACCGGGCCGAGACGTCCTGGCGCGACGCTGCTGGGACCTGGACCGACCACGTGTACAGCAGCGACGGCGAGATGGGCAACGACCCCTTCGGCGCACCACTCCCGTCTCCGCCTCCGTCTGACAGCCAGCCCGAGCCCCACCAAACACCTGTCGCGCAACTCCCAGGGAAGACACAGACCAAAGCCGAGGCCCGCAAGGCAAGAACTCAAGCCAAACAAGCCGAGTTGCGTCAACGGCTTGCAGATCAGAAGACCTTGAAAGCCGACCAGAAGGCGTTCAAGAAGGCCCAGAAGGAGGCGGTCAAGTCTGCTCCTGGGTCGGGTGGGAAACTGCTCGCGCTTGCCCGGCTACACCTGGACGACAACGAGACGGACTTGTGCTCGGTGCGCGGCACCTACGAGACCAAGCGCCTCGGGTCTGACTCGGTGCGAAGCGGCATCCTGATCGCGACCAGCAAGCGGGTCGTGTTTATGCCAAGAAGGCCACCGGCCACGACCTCAACTTCCTCCGCTACAAGGCGATCTCGTCCATTGACACGGGCAAGAACATGATGGGCGCCTACATCACGCTGGTGGTGTCGGGCAACGAAGCCAACCTGAAATGGATCAAGGACGGCGACGCAGCCGGGTTCGTGGAGACTGTTCAAGACCAGATGGAGAGTGTCTGAACCGACTCCTCGTGCTGAAGCACGCGGGAGAGGAACCGACCGATGACTGACGCCGAGAACGGCCCGAACGCTTCAGGGTCTTGGCAGGGACGGTGGCACAAGCTAATGCGCCCCAACGGCACCAGACAGGCGTTCAACCCGAAGAAGCACGAGGATGGAGCACCACTGTGCGCGTAGCCATCGGCTGGGTCATCTCAGGAACACTGCTCGCCATGACCGTGTTGGGAGCTGCATCGGCTCAAAACAACCGAGGGGCCGCGATTTGGGCGGCTCTTGCCGTAGTCGTTGCGGCCGGTTCGGGCGCGCTGAGCATGGCGACCGAGTCGGCACGGACGCGTGACGCGAAGGCGCCGGTGCTTTCAATCTTGAGACCGATGCTGTCGGTCGCAGCAGGCGTCGTGACCCTTCTAGGCACCGCAGCCGCGGGCTGCGATGATGAGGGCGGGGTTCCGAGTTGGGAGCGCTGCGACACGTGGTTGGGCAACCCGACTGTCGACTGGCCAGGGGCACCTCTACTTGCACTTGCACTCAGTCTGGGCGTCGGCTACCTCGTCTGGCGGCTCCTTGGGAGGATGCTCCCTACGGCGGGGAATAGCAACAGCCCCACTACCGTCACACCGCGGGAACCGCCCCCGTCTTATCCACCTGACCGGTCAACCGGAGGGGGAAGCGCCTACTCCCGCGAGGAACCGATTTCGGGGTCATGGAGGGGGAGCGCGTCGATGGCAGGATTGTGAGCCGCAGCGATGGTCCAGGACTGTGCCCGTCAGGAGCGCCCAGAAGGCGAAGGCCAGTCAGGTCCGCGTCGGTGAGGAGGCCCGCGCCCGAAGCTCAGATGGACCTGATTGCCCGGTCCCGGTACCGCTCGGCCGCCTCACGTGCCTTCTTGGCCCGATGCAGATGGGTGGCCTCTCCCAGCCTGTCTTTCGCGGTCTCGGACTTCGCCAGGCTCTCGTCGGCGGCTTGGTCGTACTTGTCGGCCACCCACAGCCAAAAGCGCGATGTCCACGACTCTTTCGACCGGACTGGCGCCGGCTGCTGGCCATTGTCAATGCGACGCACCACCAGCCATAAGCGCACGCTTGCGGTCACTGCCGCAGCCATCGCTGCTGCCCACCACTGCCACGTCGATATCCACAGCGGCCAGAACGAGGCGAACGCAGCCGCCAGGAACAAGATCTGAGCACACCAGTTCAGGATCCGCGTGAGCCAGTCAACGCGGAAGGTAATCCTGGTGCCGTCCGCGGTGCGGATGGCGGAACCAGTCGAGACCGACCGGAGCAGAGACCAAGCGCTCAATCGCGATCCTGGCCGGTTCTGCGAGTCCATCAACCGTCCTCTCCGCTGCTCATACGCCCACGGTGTTAGAGCACACAAGCGGTGCCTTCTACGGTCGTCTCTGCCAGGACCGCGTCCACTTCCGCCAGCAGGGCCACGAGGTCCTTGTGGGCGCGTAGGCGCCGCTCCACCCACGGCTCCGGCGGCGCAGCCGGATAGACGAGCTCCAACGCCACACCGCCACGCTATCCCAGCCACAACACCCGCGACCTGAGGGATGGCGCGGGGTCAGAGTGGGTTGCGCCAGCGCAGTCCTGGGAAGCGCGCGAAGTCGCTGTCGTTGGAGTGGACCTCGGCCTGGTGCTCGATGGCCAGCGCGGCGATGTGGGCGTCGGTGACGAGATTCCCCCCTACCTCGGCGGCGACCAGCATGTCGCGGAAGATCGCGACGTACTGCGTGCCCGGGTTCAACGGCGTGACGCTGGGTGAACGGAACCACTCGGCCATGAGGTCGACCGCGTGCTGTGGAGCCGCCGGGGTGTTCAGGACGCCGGGGTGGGTGAGCAGTCGCACGAACCCTGCCGCCACCAGCCACGGGACCCCCACCCGTTCGGTCCCGTTCACCAGGCCCTCCCACCATCGCCGCGCCGGCTCGTGCAGCGGCGCGCCGGTGCTGTGGGCGTACACGAGCAGGTTCAGATCCGGGACGATCACTGCGGCGGCGAGCCCGCGAAGCCGGCCGCCTCGAGCGAGTCGTTGAGCTGGTTCAGCCGCAACGGATCGACGCCGGGCCTGAAACCGCTGTCGTGGGGCCTGACCTCGTAATCGGGCCCGGTTGCTGCGAGTACCGGCGACAGGCCCCGCCGCAGCACGTCGTTGACCACCTGCTTGAACGGCTCCCCTGTCCGCTGGGCGCGTTCCTTGAGGGCCGCGGCCAAGTCGTCGTCGAGAGTCAACGTCGTACGCATGCAGACATCATAGCATCGTAAGAATATGATGCCTTGATGTCACACTCACTTCAAGGGTCCTTCGATCCCTCTCCTCCGCCACCCAGTGCCCGTCACAGGCTTGACGAAGACGCACTCAGGGTTGCTTCATTGCCAGTCTGAGGTCGGCCCGCCGTGGAGCCGCCGGTACACGTCCTGGAACGCCGCCTCGCGGTCCGGCGGGGTGTGCTTCAGGAAGACGACGTAGACCTGCTCCTCGGTCGGGTGGTGCTGGTAGTCCAGGTACCGCTCGTAGAGCTCCCCCATCGCCGATGAGAAGGCGGCCAGCCCCATGGCGTCGTACAGGTGGGTCAGGAAGTACTGGCCCAGGGCGTAGCCGCACGGGTCCCGGAACTCGCTGGGCTCCACAAGCGCGGCGATGGTGGCGACGCCGTTGTTCACGCACCACGCCTTGCCTGCGTACTCGTTGCCCTCGAACAGGGGCACCTCGCCGTCCCAGTCCTCGGTGCCGTCCCACGCCTTCCGGTAGGCCCGAACGAAGTCGGCGCCGCCCTCCACCAGCCAGTGCGGCCCGACCTCGAAGGCCAGGTGGTAGTGGGCGACCTCGTGGTACAGCAGGTCGGCGTGGGCGAAGTCCTCCCAGTCGCTGCCTATGGACAGCACCATGGAGTCCCGGAAGTTCGCCCCGCCGAACCCGTACCCGTACTTCTCGGCGTTGACCTGCAGCACGATGATGTCGGTCACCGGAAACGGGCTGGCCATCACCCGCTCGGCCGCCCGGGCGCCGGCCTCCGTAGCACCCAGGACGTCGCCCTCGACGGGGTCGTGCCCGAAGGCCCACAGGCCGACCGCGCCGCTCAGCGGCAGATCGATGGACGCCGACTCGGTGAAGCGTTCCTCCAGCAGGTCGGCGTAGAGCGCGTCATCGACGACGATCTTCGCCAGCACGATGACGAAGGCGCGCTCCTCCGGCGAGAGGCCGTCGGCGAACCACTCCCGGGCCTCCAGGCGCTTGAAGCTGTCCGGGTGCTGCCACGCCATGTCTCCCAGCGCGTAGAGGGCATCGACGTTGAGGGTCCGCACCGGCGTCTCCACGCTGTGGGCGAGCATCCGGCGCGCCAGGGCGGGGTCCCAGTCGTACAGGTAGGAGAGGCCGTAGACGGCGTCGGACTCCAGCGGGCCTAGGCCGTCGTGGAGCCACGGCGCGCGGGCCAGCTCCATGCCGAGCTCGGCGTCCTTCAGCCACACCTCGACGATCGGCACGACGGCGAGCGGGTACGGCGGATCGTCGTACCACGGGAGCAACTGCGACAGGGCGGCGTGCGCCGTTTCCTCGGGGCTGCGAGCGGGTGCGGGTGTTGGCGCGGGCGTGGGAGATGGTGTCGGCGCAGGCGTCGGATCGGGCGTGGGAGATGGTGTCGGCGCAGGCGCGGATGTCGGCGACAGTGTCGGCGCGGGTGCCGGAGCGGGCGTGGGAGATGGTGTCGGCGCCGGCGTCGGAGTAGGCGCGGATGTCGGCGACAGTGTCGGCGCGGGTGCCGGAGCGGGCGTTGGAGAGGACGTCACCGCTGGGGTGGGAGCCGGCGACTGAGCGGGCGTCGCCGTTGGCGCGAGGGTTGGCGGCGTCGGCGGATCGGTGCAGGCCACCATCACCGGGGACAGGAACGCCAAGGTCAGCGCCGACATCAGGCAGGCGCGGACCTTGCCCGGAGTCGTCATTCCTCGCCCCCCGCCTCCTCCTCCGCTGAGGCTAGCTGCGGCAGGCCGCTGAGCGATGGGTCGCTGGTATGGCGCGGGGCCCACAAGCCGCACGAGGCGCCGCGGACGGCGGTGGAGTCGTGGACAAGCCGATGCCTTGACCGGTGGTCCAGTCCGGCTCACGAGAGCCAGTTGGAGGGTTGGCGGGCGCGGGACGGTGGGGGGCGTGGTCCGACATGAGGGTTCTCTCCTTCGCAATCAGGGAACCGACGCACGTTAGCCACCGCCCCCCGTCCGACCGGGGGGACACGAAGTGGAGCTTGGCAAACGCGAAGAGCTAGCTACTCCCCCACCGTGTCATCGTCCCCACCGACCGGCTCGCACTCAGCCCTCAGGTGCGCCAGCTGCCGCCGGTGGCGGCTGACATCCGCCGAAACCCCCAACGGGGAACCTCAGGACATTGCGCCTAGGTGGCCCGCGTCTGAATGAGGTCGGCGGCTGCGTACCATTGTCGGTTGCGGCCTGCGCCTGGCGAGCGTGCTTCGACGGGCGCGATGATGTTTCTGTCAGCGAGCGTCAGGAGCGCTGTTCTGGCGGCAGGTTGGCTGACATCGAGCAGCGACATCACATCTTGCGCGCTCATCACGGGATGTCCGACGAGCAGCGGGGCAAGAGAGCGTGCGGTGCTGTGCGCTCGCAGATCGCCTAGTCGACTCATCCAGTCATCGGTGGTCTTCTGCGTCTGTGCGGCGAGATGCCTGGTGGTTTCGGCGGCTTTGCACGCGATCTCTGAGAACCACCGCACCCACGGTCCGATGTTGCCCATCTGTTGATACATCGTCAGGCCGGACAGGTAGCCGCCGGGGTCGCGTGCTATGGCGACGCTGATCGGCATTGTGGAGTGAGTAGTGAGGCTCGCTCGTCGGAGTGCTCTGCTGATCAGGATGCGGCCGAGACGGCCGTTGCCGTCACCGAATGGATGGATCGCTTCGAACTGGGCATGGGCGACGGCGGCGCGTGTGATCGGGTCAGGGAAGTCGTCGTTGCTGTCGACGAACCTGATGAGGTCGTCCATCAGCGCGGGGATGCGGTCAGGCGGAGGCGGCACATAGGCGGCGTCGTGCGGGGAGTTGCCGCCGACCCAGCCAATGCGGTCCCGGAACGCGCCGACGAGATCCGGTGCGAGGTCGCTGTTGCGCATGAGCCGCTCGTGCCATTCGTGCAGCGTGTCCGCGCTGAGCTGCTCGTGAGCGGCTTCGTGAGCCATGCGGATCACAGCCAGGTTGTCGGCTACCCAGCCGGCTGCCCCGCCCTCCCCTGTGCGCTCAGCGATCAGCACCGACACCAGCGGCTCGCGCAGCCCTTCGATCCCCGACGAAGCGATGCCCTCGTGTCTCAGCAGCAGACGCGCCAGCGTCTCCCATGGCTCGGGAACAGAAGTGTCGGATTCTCGCAACGCTGCTGCTGCCTGTTCGGTGGCGCGGATCTCGGCTTCGGTGAGTGACAGGTCGCGCTGGTCAAGCGTGACGCCGATCAGCGAAATTCCCCAGAGTTGATCAGCGAAATTCCTCACCTTGGGGTGGTTGGATTGTAGTTGTGTGTTGGCGGTTGCGGGCTTGGTGGGCTCTGAGTCGGTAGCTGTCGCCGACGATGTTGATGACGGCGCAGCGGTGCAGGAGCCGGTCGAGCATGGCGGCGGCGATGGTGGTGTCGCCGAAGATGTCTCCCCAGGCGTTGGCGCCGCGGTTGGTGGTGAGGATGATCGAGCTCTTGAGGTAGCGCTGGGAGATGACCTGGAACAGGGCGTTGGCGTCTTCTGTTGGCATGGGGAGGTAGCCGAGCTCGTCGATGATCAGCACTGAGGGGCCGGCGAAGAATCGCATGGTGGTGGCCCAGCGTCCTTCGATGGCGGCTTTGCGGCATCTGGCTGCGAGGTCGGCGGCGGTGGTGTAGTAGACGCGCAGGCCGGCCTCGACGGCTTCGTGGCCGAGCGCGACCGCGAGCATGGTCTTGCCGACGCCTGGGGGGCCGATGAACAAGACGTTGGTGGCGTCTTGTGTGTAGCGGCAGCTGGCGAGGTCTCTGATGAGGGCTGCGTCGATGGAGGGTTGGGCGCTGAAGTCGAAGTCTTCGAGGCGCCAGGGGGCGGGGAAGTTCGCGAAGCGCATCCGGCCTGCGAGGCGGCGGGCCTCGGTGGCGTCGACCTCGACTGCGAGGAGTTGTTCGAGGAACTCGGTGTGGGTGTGTTTGTGGCGGGTCGCGGCGTCGAGCGCGGCGGGCAGCGCCTCCGCCGCGGCGGGCAGCTTGAGGTAGGCGAGGTGGGATCTGAGCTGTTGGTAGAGGCTGTCTTTGGGGCTCATGACGCCTCCTGGGGCTGGGTGAGGCGCCGGTAGACGTCGAGGTCGATGACGGGATCGGTGCCGATGTGTGGGCTGAGGCGGGCCGCGATGGCTGCGGCTTGGGGGCTGGGGGGCCGGTTGGTCTTGGGTCGGCAGGGGCCTGCGGTGCTGAACGCTGAGAGCACCGCTTGCTGGAGGGCCTCGGCGTGCTCGGTGAGGCGCACGGTGCGGTGCGCGCCCGGAGGCGCCAGGCGGTGTGTCGCGGCGTGCTGGCGGGCGTTGGTGTGGACCTCGATGAGGTCGGTGCCAAAGCGGTGTGTGACCACCACGCTGGTGCCGGCGAGCGCGGGCGGCACCGAGTAGCGGTTGCCCCACACTGACACCAGCGCGTTGGGCGACACCGACCTGTTCAGCGTCAGCGTCACCGCGAACGCGGCGGCCGGCAGCGCCAGCAACGACTCTGAGGCTGCAGCCTCGGCGACGGTGAGCACCGCACCATCGACATGGCGCACTCGAGCATCGGCGACCTCACAGCACCAGCGGTCCGCTGAGGCCTGCGCCGCCTCGGGAGAGGCGACTTGAGCAGTGCGCCACCACGACTGGGTGAGATAGTCGATGCCCTTCTCGACTGCGCCCTTGCGGCGGGGCCGCCGCGGCGGGCACACATCGACTATGGCGCCATAGTGCTTGGCCACCGCCGCGAACGACGCCTGGACGCGGTCGGTGCCCGGCGCGACGACCGCGGCCATGCGGTCGGTTCTCCAGCGCCGGGCGCTGCCACCGAAGCGCTCGAGCACCTGATGCATGCCCGCAACCAGATGGGCCTGGTCCATCGACTCCGAGAACCAGCACCTCAGCCGCCCCGAGTGCGACAGCACCCCGACCAGCACGAACGCCGCCGCGCCCCACGGGGTCTCGCGCAGCTCCAGCCAGTCCCACTGGATCTCCTCACCGGGCGGATGCTCGATGTCTGTGTGGGCCCGACCCGGCGAACACGCCACACACTCAGGTCGCAGCCCCCGGTTCCGGATGCGGCGCACGAACGTCGGATACGACGCCGAATAGCCCAGCCTCTGCGCCTCGCCGAACAGCACCGTCGCCCGCACATGGGGGTCCTCCACCAGCCGCTGGCGCACATAGTCCGCCACCGCGTCGAAGGGATCCACACCGCTGCTGCGGCGCACCCCCGCCTGCCGCTCGCCGGCCAGGTGGGCCCGCACCGTCTTGCGGTCCAAGCCCAAATGCCGCGCGATCGCCGAGATCGACCATCCCTGCTTGTGCAGCGCGTGAATCTCCACGTCTTCTCCATGTGTGATCATCTGAGCCGGGGTGTCGGCGGCCATGAGATCCTGCCCAGTGGCGGCCATGTAGCTGCCCGCTGGCGGCCAACAGTTCTGCCCAGTGGCGGCCAACAGGGTTGCCCACGTTGAAGTCCATGGCCCGTCGTGGTCCACCGCGGCGGGGTGCTCCTCCTACTCGAATGGCCGGTCACCACGACCGTGGCCATCGAGCAGGAGGAGCAAGTGAAGTCTCGCGAGGAAATCATGAACATGTTGGAAGCATTCGACCTGACTGGGTCGTTGCGCGATGCCGGCGAGTTGGCCGGCGTGTCTCATCACACCGTGGCCCGCTATGTCGCTATGCGCGACGCCGGCGAGCTGGTCGACTGCGGGCCGCGGCGCAGGGAGCGGATCATCGATCCGTGGCTGCCGAAGATCGAGGAGTGGGTCGAGCGGTCCCACGCCAAGATCCGTGCCGATCGGGCTTTCGACAAGCTCGCTGCGTTGGGTTACACCGGTTCGGAGCGCACGGTGCGCCGGGCGGTGGCGGAGGTGAAGGCCAACCATCGTCGTGGCCGGCGGCGGGTGTATCGGCCCTGGATCCCCGAGCCGGGCATGTGGGCGCAGTGGGACTGGGGCGCTGGTCCGGTCATCTGTGGGCGAAGGACGAGTCTGTTCTGTGCGTGGCTGGCGTGGTCGAGGTTCCGGGTGGTGGTGCCGTGCTGGGACCGCACCCTGCCCACGGTGGTTGCCTGTGTGGATCGGGCGATGAGAGCCTTCGGCGGCGCTCCGACGTATTGGTTGACCGACAACGAGCGCACCGTCACGATCGACCACGTCGCTGGGATCGCTGTGCGCCATCCGCAGATCGTCGCGGTCGGCGCCCATTATGGGATCACGGTGGCGACGTGTGTGCCGGCTGACCCCGAGTCCAAGGGCGGCAGCGAGGCGACCGTGCGGATCGCCAAGGCCGACTTGGTGCCAACCGACGCGAACCTGCGCGGCGACTACACCGGCTGGGCCGAGCTGGTCGAGGCCTGCGAGGCGTGGATGGCCGAGATCAACGCCCGCCAGCATCGGGTGACCCGACGGCCGCCGGCGGAGATGCTCACCGAGGAACGGCATCGGCTGCACACGCTGCCCGAGGCCCCCTACACGGCGGCGCTGGGGGAGACCCGCAAGGTCACTTGGAGCTCCACGATCAGCTTCGGCGGGGTGACCTACTCGGTCCCGCACACCCTCGCCGACGAGACGGTGTGGGTGCGCGTCGACGGCGACCAGGTCGTCGTCGTGCACTGCGCATCGTCAGGACCCGTCGAGGTGGCCCGCCATCAGCGTTCGACACCTGGGCATCCGATGATCGACGACGCCCACTACCCGCCGCGCCCAGCTGGACCCCTGGCGCGGCGTCCAAGACCGGTGAGCGCGGCCGAGGCCGAGTTCCTGGCGCTCGGCGAGGGCGCTCGCACCTGGCTGGTCGAGGCCGCCGCGGCGGGCACGGGCCGCATGAAGGTCAAGATGGCCCAAGCCGTCACCCTTGCACGCCTCCACGGCCAGGTGCGCGTTGATTGGGCGCTCGGCCACGCCGCGATGTTCGGCCGCTTCGCAGACGGCGACCTGGCCTCGATCCTGGATGCTCACCCGCCCGGACGCCGCCGGCGCGCCGATGACGTGCACTCGCTGCAGTCCGGCACCGCCGCCTGGGGTCGCCTCGGAGGCGACCGATGAACCCAGCACCGATCGACGAAGTCGTCGACTTGTTGCGAGAGCTCCGACTGCCGCACATGCGACGCACCGCGGCGGACCTGCTGGCCACCGCCAAGGCTCAAAGGTGGGACCCAGCCGAAGCAGTCAAGGCGCTGCTGGCCGAAGAACTCGCCGGCCGCCAAGCATCCTCCATCAACAGCCGCCGCAAGGCGGCCGGGTTCCCCACCGGCAAGACCTTCGACGCCTGGGACGAGACAGTGTCCTCGATCCCGGCGCCGACCCAGCGGGCGCTGCGCACCCTGGAGTGGATCGAACGCCACGAGAACCTCGTCGTGTGCGGACCATCAGGCACCGGCAAGACCCACTTCTGTGAAGCGCTCGGACAGGCCGCCGTCGACGCCGGCCACAAGGTGACCTGGTTCAGCCTCGAGCACCTCGGCGCGCTCGTGCGCCGCCACAGCGCCGACGACACCGCAGCCAAAGCCATCCGACGCATCATGCGCGCCGACGTCATCGTCATCGACGACATCGGCCTATTGCCGGTCACTGCCGACACCGCCGAAGCGCTCTACCGCGTCGTCGACGCCGCCTACGAGAAGCGCTCCATCGCCCTCTCCAGCAACCTTCACCCCGCCGGCTTCGACGAGCTCATGCCCAAAACCATCGCCAACGCCACCGTCGACCGGCTCATGCACCACGCCCACGTCGTGCTCACCGCCGGCGACAGCATCCGCCTCACCCAAGCCACCGCCGGAAAGGGGGTGACGCCACTAACCAACTGAACTGTGGGCAACTCTGCTGTCCGCCACCGGGCAGTTCTGCTGGCCACGACTGGGCAGTTCTGCTGTCCGCCACCGGGCAGTTCTGCTGTCCGCCACCGGGCAGATCCCACTGGCCATTGACACCGGGGCTCCTCTGGTCGCTGACGCTCTGGCGAACGTCCAGCACAGAGGAGCCCCACCCATGTCGGGTGGATGCCCCAAGGTGGGGAATTTCAGTGATCAGAAGTGGGGAATTTCAGTGATCGCCGTCACGCGGCGACGGTATCCACGCACGGATGGTCTGGCCGTTCCATTCGACAGGTACGGTGGTGCCTGCGTTGTCGTTCCCCGCGAGGCTCATTCCATAAGGTTAGCAGGGAAAACTTATAAAATCAGGCCAATTCTATAAGTTTTCGCACAACAGCCCCCAAACGCCGCCTCGGGCCTAACCCGCTAACCCTCGCGTCATCAACCTGCTGACCTCCCGGGGTAGGGTGTTCGCGACCACCTCTGACCTCGGCGTTCTAGCACCTCGCTGCGAAACCTTCACATCCTGAGCGGTGGCTTCTTCACATTTCGCGAAGAAAACCCTAGGTCAGAGGCGGTGCGAGGATGGGCCCTCCGTTCAGGGCGCCGCGCTACGGCGATGTGTCTCGACGGTGAGTGCGTCTGCCAAATGAGCGTCAGAAGGGGCTCCAGACCGCCGTTTGGACCTGTTTTTAGGGCGTAACTGCCCGCATTTTGGGGCGTTGTGGGGGTCTGGATGGCGCGAAACCCGTCCCGACGCGAGCGGCGATTTCCGTTTGGTGAGGTCGGAGCGGCGCGAAACACGTCGCCGGCGCCGGCTGGCTGGTTTCGCGCCGCGGTCGACCTGTTGTTCACCCACGGCAGGTGGTTGGCTCTAGTCGCCGTCATCGATGGTGAGCACTGAGCCGTCGAGGTGAACGAACCGATACCGCATCAGGGCGTCCATGCCTAGCAGCATGTCAAACGGTGCTGAGTCTCCGAGCGCGTCGTGCACTTCCAAATCAATCTTCCTAGTCGAGCCATAGTCCTCGTGAGGATGAACGGGAGAGCGCAGACGGACTAGGCATGTGTAGTAGCGCGCCTGCTTGGTGCTGAGGCCCTGGACCAATCCCACTCTTTCGGGTTGCGGTCCCAGCTTCGTCGCGAATTCGGGTGACAGGGACGATTGGGTGGCACCAGTATCGATCAGCGCTTGAACGATCAGACGTCGGGATTCGTCTGGTGAGTAGACCTGAGCACAGATGAACAGCTGGCCGTTCACGGCCTCGCGCTGGAACTCAGGCACCCGCCTCCTCGAAGAAGGTCATCATGACTGGCACCTCAGGCAGCCCAATCGTTCGCACGGTGAAGTTGCCTCGCCCGTATCGTTCGCGGCCAGCCGCGTAGGCCGCGAGGGGGCCATCGAACTTGTCGATCTCCTCGCCCTTGTACAGCAGGACTGTTCTGCCCCCTTCGAACTTCTCCCCGGTCACGGCCGCATCCCCTTCTCCTTGTGTCAATGCCGCATGTGCACTAACCGTTGATGTGACAGAATAATCGGGTTGCAGACGCGTGGCACAATAGGCCGTGACAGGGGCTCTCGCCTTGTGTTTTGCCGTTAGGTCAGCGGCCGCAACCTCATCACCCTGTGGGGTTGCCGTCTGCTCTGTTCCGGCTGCTGGTCTCAGGCGGATGCGTCGGAGGTGCAGGGACGGCTGCCTGGACGCTCGCGGATGCGGGAGGCTGGTGAGAGGGGGCTGCTAGCGGACGCGGGCCGCTCGATCTCGCGAACACCCCTCGGTGGGGTGTTAGCAGGTTGATCTTTGCCCAGGTCAGGTGGGATGTTTGCCTACCCCGCGACCGGGACTCCATAAGTCGAGGCGGTAGGACTCCATAACTCCCGACGCAGGAATGCGTTTGCCTTCGATGCGCGTCGCGAGGCCAGGTTGAGTGTCCGTGAAGGGCAGTCGCGCTTGTACGGACCAGGGATGTCCGTCGAATCGTCCTGAGAGGCCCGGACCCGTTAGTTGGTCAGACCCAAGACCCCGACGGCCACAACTACGGCCGGTATGTGCGGCAGCAGTGGATCAATCCATCAGATCCCAGGAGTATTCGTTGACGCGGCTCAACCGCCAGCCGCACACTTCGCGCGCGTCGTCCGCGGTGCAGCCCCTCAACAGTGCTTCGGCAGCGCAGCGCTGACGTTCTGAGCGGTGCAAGAACGCGTTCTCTCGCGTTTCGGGGCTGTCGTCGCCGTCAGATATCCGCTGCTGTAGCTGCACGTAGGCGCCATGCGCGGCCTTGCACCTCGCCAGGTACTCGCGAGCGGCTTCGGACTCAGTGCTAGAGGTCACAGCCGCAACGCTCCGCGGATCAGGTGGCCTGAACCGAACTAGTCGCCCAGCTGTAGCGGAGTGGTGTCTTCGACGGCGTACAGGTGCGCAGGGTGGACGGTTGTGACATGCAACGCAATGTGCCGGTCTGAATCGGCATGGGGCACGTCGTAGCGGTGCGGACACAAGTGGCAACGGATCGAGGCCACGTCCGGCATGCGGCGCCGTTCTAGGACGACGACCGGGTTCGGGTTCCTGTATACGGTGCCGCATCGGTCGCACGTCAGTAGCTCAATGGGCGCGCTGGGCGAATCCATAGCGGCCGTGAACATCTTCAAGTTGCCGCCTAGCAGGCGTTCGCACTTGGCGCACTTCCACGCAGGCACGGTGAAGGCACCGTTCCAGCCGTCGTCAGCGTCCTTGGCCAATCCGCGCCATTCGTGCGGCTGCACCGGTCTACCCGTTGCGGCGCTAAGCGGTGCGGTCATGGTCATAGTCGTAATCTACCGCGGCTTAGGTCAGATGACGGTGATGGATGACCTGCTCAGGTACGACCCCCCGCGCCGTCATTGCCGAACAAGCCGTCACCGCAGCGTTAGGGGCGTGAGAACGACGAAGGCCTGGTGCGCTCAGCCTCGTAGCCGAAGTTGGTTAGCGGCGCTCCGTAGTGGCTTCGTTCCCCGTGCGACCTACCGCCTCATTGGAGGAAGGCGGCGGCTCCGCAATCACCTGCTCATTTGACGGAGGCGGCTCAGGAGGCGGAGATGGGGAATCTTCAGGCGAGGACATCAAACACCCAAGATAGCAGCGCCGTCAGGCTCCCTTGACGACCCGCTCGTTAGACGGGGAAGGTGGAGGTGCCCCCCTGGGTACGGGTTCGTTCGAGGGAGGCGGCGGAGGCGGTTCTGGGGGAGCTTGAGGGGTCTTGTCATCGGACGACATCAAGCACCACCATACCAGCTCCGATGAGCACAACTGGCGAGAGTCCAACCGCGCACATGTAGAAGACGCGGCGAGCCTTGAGCTTCTTCTTCATTTTGTCGTAGGCATCCTCCAAGTCCCGCGCGAGGTTCTTGTGGACCCATGTCGTTCTGCGCCCATCCTCTCTAGTAGTGACGTAGTTGGCGACGATCACCGAGGGCCGTAGGGCCGCCTCGGTCACGATTGGCCACGCCACTACAGCGGCGCAAGCCATAACCAACAACGCACCGATAGCAAAGACGGCCAACCCGAAATTGCCCAGGGGGTCAAGGTTCTCGCGAACTTCACCCCCTACGAATGCCGAGAGGGCAATTCCCGCCGCTGCCAGCGTCACCGACAGAAGCGTGAAGGCTCGCGTGCGTTGCGCGTCCAGCGTCCTCAGGGAATCCTCACACAGTTGCCAGCCGCACTCGTAAGCCAACTTGCACGCCAGCTCGTCCGATTCGCGGGCCATTGCCTCGGGAGACGGGCTTTGCTCACCGTTGTTGGGGAGAAGCTCATCCACAGCGTCCGAGTCCGCTTTGTTAGTCATCAGGCGATCATCCTCCGATGGGCCTTGGCCCACTGTCTCACCCCTCGTCACGGGCATCGTACGTCTCTCCGGACGTTCAGCATCACCAACGGGAAGCCTTCCACACGTGTTCTTCTGCCGCGTCCATAGCGTCTGCTTCTGTGCGGGATGTGCTCTGCTTGGCGCTTCCTCCCGGAACGACCTCAGGCGGAGGAACCGTGGCCACCAGTCCCCTAGATTCCTCGGTCAGCGGACGCACAAGCCATTCCACGCGCATCGGCGATAGAGCGTCCACCCACAGCTCCCAGCCATGGACCGGCTCGCGGCTGAGGTAGACGGTGAAGGGGTACCTGTCCATGTGATACGCCCAGAACTGGTGGTCCTCTATCGGCGGGGCTTGCCAGAGGCCCGGCATCGGCTTCTGCTTCCTCATTGTTCGTTCTCCTCGTTCAGGTACAGCAACAGCCATAGCCAACTTACCGACGGGGTACGACTCGGCCGGGGATGACGCACCCACGGCAATCTGAGGGCCAGCTAGTCGACTGCTGCTCCATCGGCCCCGCTGACGGGCTGACACCGGTCCACCCAGCGGGCCAGGACACTCAGAGCGGCCAACTGCTCCAGCGCTTCCTGCTCAGTGATGCCATCGGATGGATGCGCCTGCGGGTTGCGGATGCCCTGCGCGCAGCCCATCCCGAGGAACATCGCACCCTCGTGTGCGGAAGTCCAGCGCCTCGGCTGCTCGGCCCTGTGAATGTCCGGGAACCGCAACCTTGGTGCTCCCGGCTGAGGGGCATCCAGCGAGAAAGCCTTGGAGTACAAGTCCTTACCGTCAAGGTCGCGGCGATCAGTCTTCAGCTGAGTCCGCAACTCCACGGCCTTAGCCGCCTCATGCACGGCAGGTTCGTAGTGGCCGTCATCCCAGAGAGTCGCGACCGCATCCCAAACCCACGAGTGCAGTTGACGGGCAGCCATGGTTGGGCCGGTGGGGCCGAATATCTGTCGAAAGTCCTCTTGACGTTCCAATCTGCCGATGAGGCGAGTCGTTGCATCAACGGCCTCAAAGGGCTCACTTGACAAGGCAACTACCTCCGCCTTGTCAAGAGCACGAGCAATCTCCTTCACAACCGGCATCAGATGGTTTATGGCTCCCTCCAGGTCTCGGGACACGTCGCTCCACCCATGTCGGTTAGCCTGGCCTTGAAGGTCACGGAACTCCCGCAGCTTCTCTAGCGCTGCCTCCGGGTCAGTTATGCCCACGGTTGGTCTCCTCGGTCGGTGGTAGCACGATGTGAGCAGGTCACTACTGGTCAACCTATCGACGGGCGGTGACGCCGGAGGGGGTCTGGCTGTGGATTGGGTCGGGATTCCTTGGGACACTGCTGGACCTGTCCAGAGATTCTGTCCGGCCTGTGGGCAACCCACTAGACACCCCGGGGGGCTTGACCGCTGAGGGGTTTGGCACGGATTTTGCTCGATCTTGGCACGCTTTTTCTGTCGGGAGCGCGAAACCTCAGGTCAGGGGCGGTGCAGGCGATCAGGCTGTCCGAGGCAACCAGTGCCGGCGGACGGGAGGCTGCACTCTCACCGGTTCAGTCCCAAAGGCCGCGGCGCACGGATTCGGCTCTTTGGTCCTGTCTGGTCGCGTCGTGCTCGTAGAAGTTGGCCAACCCGTCGAAGATGGCTGCTGTGCGATGCCATCCTTCCTGGTCGAGTTGTCGGCTCTGTTCGCGGTAGCGAGCCGCGAGGTTGCGCTCCTGGTCGCCTCCGTCGGTGGGCGCACGCGAGGTCACGCCGCGCTGGTTGAATATGGCGCTGTGCAGGCCGTTGTCTAGGGCGTCGCTCTCCAACTCTTCAATCAGTTCGCGTACGGCCACGGCGGGCCAGTCGCCGTCTGGGTCCGCTGGGGAGGACGCCAGCGCTGTGCCTATGAGCAGGTCGCCAATTTCCTGCCGGTCGGACTTGGCTAGGCGTTCGCGGGCATGGTGCACCCAGGCAGCGAGTTCATCGGCGTTGATGCCTTCTTGGCTGTCGCTGCTGGAACTGGGATTGAATGTCCCCGGCGGCCAGGAATGCAGGACCTCGTGGGCATTGAGTGCGGCCCGCTGTTTCGCCTCGCTGGGTTCGGGACGGTCGCCGGGCGTCTTACAGGCGGGCCGGTAGATGGCTTCCACGAGCGAGACGAAGATGTCGGGGTCTTGAGCGATCATTAGGTACGGGTCGGCCGCCGCCGGGCTTCCTGTCTGTTTCAGCGCCGGCCGGTACTGCCATTTCAGTACCGCTAGGCGTTGCGTGCTGAGGTGTTCGCTGTGCCGGTCGGCGATCTCCACGAGCCTGGCCAAGTCCCGTGACGACACCCGCTCCTGGTTGTCGTCGTTTTGGTGCACCCATTCCTCCAGGCACACGGTGATCTCTTCGACCATCGCCGGGGTTGTCGCGGTCGGCTCGTGCGTGTAGTCCCACCACCGCAACAGGTCGACCGCGGCCCCGATGCGTCGCGCCTGCCTCAGGCGTGCGGCTGCTTCGCATGCTTCGTCGGCTGTGGTGTTCCTGAACTCGCGCGGGTGCACGCGCTGCCAGTACTCGTCTGTGACTGCTGGGCCGAACTCGTCGACTCTGCTCCAAGGGGCAAGGTCTGCCGGGGCCGCCGTGAGGAGGCATGCCACGGCCCGCTGCGACGGAGCATAGTCCTCGACGAGTTGGTCAATGAGATCCAGCCCGGCCTCTTTGAAGCGCTGGTCGAAGTACGTCAAGGCTGCTGTCAGGGGCGGCCCCGTCGCATCGTCCAGCGCTTCGCAGACCCGCTCATCTATCGCTGAGGTGCTCGACTGGCCCGCCAACGCGACACCGACCTCATACGGCTGGTCCACCTTGCCGGCGAGCGCCATCACTGCGGCCACCCCGCCAGCGTCCAAGATGTCGCCGACCGCCTCGATCCGCCTGGCCGCGAGCGCTGCCTCGTGCGCCTCGCGGTCCTCCAACCATCGGATGCCGTCGACCGCCATGAGACTGGAATCGAACAGCCAACCGCAGGCATCGGCGGGATCGCTGGGGCGCAGCCTCTGCAGGAGCGGATCAAACGGCGCGAGTTCGTCCTCTGGCAGAGCCCACTGGGTGTCGTTGTGCTCGCGGTGGCGGGAGAGGGTCTGCCGAAGCTGCGGCCAGACCACGGATCTGAAGGCTTCGTCAACATCGGTGGAGGCGATCTCTGCCAGACAGTCCGCCAGCGCGTCGCGCGCTGGCGGGGTCAGGTTGCCGAGACACTGAACGAGCGCCGCCCAGCGTTGCGGGTCCTGTCCGGCGTCTTCCACCAATGCCTGACCGACCGAGTCGACGAAGGACCAGTGCTCCTGTGTTGTGACTGTCTGTGGGTGTTTCCAACGACGGTAGCGAGGCCCCCGTGCATCGAGTTGGTGGCCGAATCCGTCCGGGAGCATCGAGAGAATCAAGTCCCAAGCGACCCGACCGTGCCGCTTGCGGAGCGTCTGCACCGCGTTCAAGCGGCCGTCGGCATCGGCGGATGTGTGCGGCATCCAGGGACACATGATCGCAGCGAGACTGCTCAAAGGGCGGTTGGCGCTTGATCCGCCAGGGTCCAAATCCGCGAGGCGGGCCAGTATGTCCACGGCGGCGTTGAGATGGTCCGGTGACCAGGCCAAGGCTTCGAGCGCCCACAGCACACGCACATGCGGCGAGGTTGGCGCAAAGAAGAACGAGTCTTCTGAGCGGTCAGCGAACATCGACGACACGAAGGAGTGAGACCCGGCAAGACATGTCCGCAGCGCTGCCAGCACTCCTGTCGGTGACGCCTCGGCCAGCAGCGGCAGCTCCTGGGCCACCTGGGTCCAGGTCCCCGGGCCCGGGTCGGCGTTGGCTGTTGCCAGGACGCGATGCACGATGCCGTCCGCCCTGTTGATCGCGGGAGCGCCGTGAGGCTGCGGCGGGCCGCTGCCGAGCAGCGCCAGCGTCGCCGCGACCCCGTGCCTGAGTTGGCGCGAGTACTTCTCGCTGGTTCCCTCGTGATGGGCCAGCATGCGCTCGTCGGCGCTCATGCCGTCGAACGGGTCGGGCTCGGTGAGCACATCGTGGGCGATGTCGGCGAACGACTCGATGTCGTCAGGGGTGAGGTGACCAGAGACCAGAGTCCATGCGTCTTCTGGTGACACGACATGCCACTGCTCGCCGGTGAGGACCATGGGCGCGTCGCCGGAGTCGAGGCTGCTGAGCGCTTCGGTCGCCTCGACATAGGAGCAACCCACGAACCGCTCCAAGGCCGCACGGTCGCCCTCACAAGCTGCGCTCCATCTGTTCAGCAGCACACACCGCCGGATGGTGCTGTCGATGCGGCCACTGGCCCATGCAGGCTGGTGGAGCGCGGGGTTGACGGCCAACCTGCGACGCAGCGCAAGCAGGCTCACGCGAGCGAGGGAACCGAGATCACCAGCGGTGTGCCGGTCCAGCCCGGCGTCCCGCAGCAAGACGGACACCTTCTCGGAGTCAGCAGGCTCCAGCTCGATGTCTGGTTCCCGTGCGCCGGGAACGGGCAGGATGAGACTGTGCCGGCTCTCGGGTGGAAGACAGTCGGCGAAATCCAGCGACGGCACGACCACCGTGACGGTCGGCGCTGTCGGACCCCGCAATCTCGAACCTGGCACCGAATCGACGCTCAGGAGACGCCGAGCCGCGGCGCGGTCATCCACATACAACACGCCAGCTGAGGCAGCATCCGACGACTCCAGCGCAGCGGCAACGAAAGCCAGGATCTCATCGCGGTGGACGCCGCCGCCGATCGTGACGGCACCGCCCCGCCGCTGTCTGCAGCGGCCCCTCAGGGACTCTGCCGACCCGTCACGCCCGGCAAGTACCAACTGCACGTCCAGTGGCACGGTTGTGGAAGCAAGCCACCTCGCCCACCACCCCGACAGCAACTCGGCCCCATCGACGCCGGGCAGGCCAAGCTGCTCGCGCATCCACAACGTTGTCGCGGGAGCGTACTCCAGCCAGTCCTCAAGGTCATCGACATTGAGGGTCCTCACCATGCGGAAGTCGCCGCTCTGTGACATCTCGCCCGCGAACGCCTCCGCCTTCGTCCACGGAGCGCACATCACAGCGACATAGGCCATTTCATCCCGCTCCAGCGCCGGCGTGTTCTTGACGCGTTTGGCGTAGTCGCGTCGGGCCTTGCCGTCCGTGCCGCTCTTCTGGGCCGACAACTCCCACACCGACAAGCCGTCGAGAACGAAACGGTTGCCCTCCGAGCACCTCACAATCCCGTCCCATCCCCGTTGGGCAACGCCGGTCCCAGCGGGCATACGGAGCATCTCAGCAGACGGCACCGTCTCGGCGATGAGTCTGCGCACCAGCCTCGGCAGTTCCCCCTCTGCGGCACCCCAACTGAGCAGATCGTTTCGGCTCACGCGCCACACATCCGGTACTATCGCCATCAGCGGCACCTTCGGAGTCATCGGCCCCGCCAACTCACGGGCCAACCCCGGCGTCCTCGTCAGGGACCAGAGCCATCAGCCCACCGCTACGCAGGCACCGTGCCATGTGGCCCCGGTCGCGGAGGCGGTCGACGGCCACAGCGAACCGGGCTGCGTGTTTGTGCAACCCCTTGCCGGATGCCCCTACCGCCAGGGAACCAGCACAACTGCGATACAGCGGACCCGTCAGCGATAGACGACTGACGCCGCTGTGGCGAAGAACTTGCACCCACGATCCGGACGGTACAGGCAGGCCCAGCCGCCAACGACGCCGATGCGCCCGGCGTAGGACCTCGCCAACTCGTGCAGCCGCTCCCTCCGGGAGGCTCTAGCGGCCTGCGCCATGTGGGAGAACGGCTCAGGATCGCTCGTTCTTCGCTTGGCGCGCGTCTCGGCCCTGCCCGCCCGATCGCCTAGAGCGATGATTTTGACGTGTACGGCGATGCTCTCGACCTGAAGCTCACCGGTAAAGCTCCTGCGACGAAGTCGCGGACACTCGCGTCAGAGCCACACCGCGAGGGCAGACTGGAAGCCATGGCTGACTACAGGTTTCCGGCGGGCGTGGAGTTCTTGGGCGAATCCGCCGGCCGGGCCCGAATGACAGTCGCTATCCCCACCGACGAGGAGGGCTTCTTCGGACGGGAGTGCCCAGCCTGCGAGCAGCACTTTCGGATCGCGGCCGACGACTACGAGTCCCTTCCAGACGAGCAGAAGCTGTGGTGCGTGTACTGCGGCCACCGAGCTGACAACAGCGACTTCACCACCGCGCAGCAGATGGCCCGCCTGAGACGAGCCGCCGCCGACTACGGCGTACAGATGGCAAGCAAGATGATAGCCGAGGCGTTCCGTGACCGGGCGCGCCGCTCACCCAACTCGCTAGTGCGGATCTCGCACCGCCCCACCCCCTTCCATCCGAAGCCTCTGCCGGGGATCGACGAGGAGCGGCTCGTCCGCGAGCGCGCCTGTCCCGGCTGCGGGTTGCGGTACGCCGTGTTCGCAGAGCACCGCTATTGCCCGGTGTGCGGCCGACTGCCGGCCCTGGCGACCGCGCTCGACAGCCTGGCCGCTGAGACAGCCCGAATCGACGTCCTCACCGACACCTCGCCGCGGAAGCATGCCGAACTGCAGGAGTCCGGAGTGCTGGACCGCACCTTTGTCGACGCCATCGAGAACGCCGTCGGGATAGTGGAGACCCTCACCGAGCGCGTCTTCATTGACCATGTGGAGGAAGCGGAGCAGATTCTGCGGGGCCGTGGACAGGTGTTCCAGCGTCTCGACGGTCTCGCCGACCTCTTCGGCACGCATCTTGGGATCGACCTACCGTCTAGTCTCGGGTTGGCGTGGCCCGCGCTGCAGAGGGCCTGGGCAGCCCGCCACGTCTTCACGCACTGCGACGGCATCGTCGATGCCAAGTACCTAGCGGCCGTCCCCGACAGCCCGCTGCAACAGGGGCAGCGCCTCGTCGTCACCGAAGCCACGGCCCGCAACGTTCTGCACGACGCTGAGCTGTTGTGCCGTGCCCTCAACCCGGGCACTGACCCCGGAGATCCAAGCGAATCGGGCCGCTAGGGCCCCTACCGGGGTGGGGCGAGGCCAGCTGTAGGGTGTTCGCGACTACCTCTGACCTCGGCGTTCTAGCACCTGACGCTGAGACCTTCACATCCTGAAGGGGGTTTCTTCACATTTCGCGGGGAAACCCTAGGTCAGAGGGGTCGGTGCGTTAGTTCCAAGATTGCAGGGGTTGGACAGCGGGTGGGGGTAGCGTCGCAGCGATGAACTCCGCGGAGTTGCTGGACCGCATCGAGGAGGCTGCCATCGACGGTGAGGTCGTGCAGGCGTTGCTGTTGTGCCAGAAGCTCGGTGGTGACGCGGACGCCGTCGAACTGAGCGATTGGGCCAGACACGAGTTGGAGGGGTACCCGCTTGACGCGTCTCCGCCGGACTACCGCCGGGTCAGAGGCACACTCCGCGGCGATGGTGCTGCGCCGGGGCAGCGCGTGCGGGCTGTTGCCATTCCCCTTGAAGCGCTGCCTGCGGCCCAGCAAGAGGAGTTCTCGAAGGGCATTCCGTTCTGGGACTCCATCTCAGAGATCGCTGCGAGGTCGAAACGGGATGTCTTCGGTTGGACACCTGCCCATATGGGCAAGATGCTCGATTGGGTCAACTCCTCCAATGCGAGTCTCGTGGTCTTCGACATGGTCTATTTCGAGTTGCACGGAGCCGCCTTTGAGGGCGTCCTTGCCGCGGTCCGTTCCCAGATCGTCGGACTGGTTACGAAGTTGCGTTCATCGTCCGCTACTGACAACCAGTTTGACCCAGCCGTCGTGCAGGCAGCGGTATCAGGGCTCATCACCGGCTCCGTGGTCAACGTCACCGGGGACCACAACCAGGTCGCCGTGGGCGCAGGTGGCGACATTCAGCAGGACGCGGCCACAGAAGGCCGTTCCAAGGGTGGGCCAATGCACCGGATTCGGCGTTGGTTGAAGCGCATCTTGGAAGCGATCACCGTCTTCGGGGCTGTGGTGGCCTTCTTGGGGGGCGGCTCCATCAACCCGTTCTGACGATACGCGTCGGCGGTGGTGGCTCAGGGGTCGGAAACTGCTTCCCAAAGGGGTGGCTTGGCCCTCTTGCGGAACGCGTTGGACAGTTCCGACGCCTCCTGTTGCCACTCGGCGCACCTCTTACGACGGAAGTCGAACATTTCTGGGTAGAGAGGCGGGAAGTCCTCATAAAATGCGATGTAGGGCAGTAGTTCACCGAGTTGCTCACGCGCCTTCGCGACGGCGAGCCGAAAGGACAAGAACCGCCGTAGCAAGTCCTGATCGATGGCTGTCCAGTCCACCTCTGCTGAGAATGAAGGTGGCGTCGGCGTCGGGACACTGAACTCCCGCTTGCCCTCCGGCGACCGCTTCCCTCCGTCGTCGATCGCCTCTTGGCAGGTGACGATGAAGTCATCTAAGACGGCGCACACGACCAATATCAGGTGTTGGCGTCTCTGCTTCTTGGCGTAGCGATGAGCTACCCACTCGACGAAGACGGACAGCAGCGCACCTGCACCTACACCGATGAGCACGATCCAAACGTCTCTCACCGCGATGCAGTCTCCTTCGTGTCAAGCAGGTCAGCGGCTAACCAAGCTATCGAGAAGCAGATCAGGAGAAGGGCTCAGCACCGTCGTGCTTCGCGGCCGCGGGCAGCGTTGTGGGTAGGGTCGCTCGCTGTGAGCGAGACAGAAATCCGGGTTGAGGAGCAGGCCGCTGCCGATGCCATCAGCGCGGTCGAGGATGTGGTGGTTTGTGAGCGACTCGTGCCGTCAGGAAGCGTAAGGACGCCCGATTGGCGGGTGACGATGACCGATGGGCGAGTCGCCGATGTGGAGGTCACGACCGTTCCCAATGGCGACGTGAGGAGCTTCTCCACCGAACTGCACGAGAAGGACGGGTCTTTCAAGACTTGGAGCGACGAGAGGCTCTCGTGTCGATGGACCGTCTTTGTGTTTGACCGTGACCCAGGAACCAACAAGAAGCGTCGCCCGCTAGAGACGCTGGTGGAATGCTTAGCCTCCACACTGGCCGCTGTGGAGGCAGAAGGCGGCACTCCCAAGCAGATGGAGAGCCGAGCACAGGCTGCTTTGGACGGGTCGCTGATGGACTCGCGGGCCACCGATACCACCGTCACGGTCACAGACTTCCCCGGGTTGCAACTTGACGACGGGGAGCATTCCCAGAACCTGTACCTGCCTGGTGCGCCGCAGCCAGCAGGACACGGCAAAGGGTCGGTGGTGCTGGTTCCGTTTGTAGGTCCCCGTGGCTTCGCTGGTCACGGATTGCTGGGCTCAGCCGTGCAGGACTGCATCCAACACAAGGCCAAGAAGCAACAGTTGGACAACGCTCCGGGCTTGAGGTGGCTGGCGGTGGCGCTTGACGGGATTTGCGCCTTCCAGCTCAAGAACGTCTACAACGGCCCTTACTCGCAGCCACCGCACCCGATCTTTGACATCACGTTCGACTACTTCGACGAGGTGTGGGCCATCGCCAGGACGCGCATCGGAGAGGACCACCAGGGAGGCTTCGTAGTCTTGCGCATGTCGGAGGGCGGCGACAGGCAACGGCCCTACATCGTGGCACGCATCTAGACCGCTGCTGCTGGCGGCTACTGCCGCCCCGATGTTGGCGTCCGTTGAGGAGCCGTCTGCCCTGTTTCGGCATCCGGCTCGGGGGCTGCTCTCCGGTGGTGTTGGGCAGGGTGCGTGCTGCCGTTGTGGGGTGCTGGGGATGTGGCGGCGGGAGATGTAAGCCGGGGGGCGTCGGTCAGCGTTAGCCGGCGCCCGCGTCGGGCGCCGGCTGGGGGCGATGTAAGGGAATCTTCGGGTGGTTGGGTTGGGGCTGGCGGTGCTGCGGCTCTGGCGGGTATCGCTGAAGGTGTGGCACTGTGGTCCGCTATGGGAGAACAGCTCGTCGCTGGGGTCGACAGCGTGCCTGAGAGCAGCCGCTCACGAAAGGCAGAACCCAAGGGCGGCTGGGTCATGGTTGTCGCTGGAGCGGAGCGCGGCTCACCAGTAGAGGATGTTCTGGCCGAACGGTCATTCGCGGGGATTTGGTCCCACGCGTGTGACCGTGGGCTGCTGGTCGTTGCGGTGGACATCCCCATCGGGCTGTCACGCAAGGCGGGCCGCAAGGCCGACGACGCAGCGCGTTGCAAGCTGAAGGCACCTCGACGGGGCCAGTTTGCCCCGACCTCCTCGGTGTACCCCGCCCCACCGCTATGCGCTCTTGAGGCTTCGAGCTTCAGGGACGCCCAAGCGCGAGCTTGGGCCGAGAGTAGGAGCGACATCACCCAGCAGGCTTTCTTCCTGTGCCCCAAGATCAACGACGTGCGGAACTCCGTTGACGGCGAGGTCTGCTCCGAAGACGCTCTCCCGCGGCTCGCTGAAGTCCATCCCGAGGTGAGCTTCCGGGAGATGGCTGGCTGGCCTTTGCGCTTCTCCAAGAGCTTCCAAGCCGGTGCTGCAGAGCGTCTCGCCCTTCTAGCGGAGCACTTCTCCAACATCGTGGACTCCGCAGTTCTGTCGCCCGTCCCGTCAATCCCTGAACCAGACGCCCTCCATCCGGGGCTTGACGATGTATTGGACGCTGCGGCGGCGGCGTGGACGGCTCGCCGCTTGGCTATGCGAAGGGCGGAACCGTTGGGAGGCCGTCTCACGGACGACGAGGGCTATCCGATGACCATTTGGGTGTAGTCGTCCGCTCCGACCTCACCGTAGCCGCCATGTCCAGAGGTCAGAGCGGCGCGAAGCGTGGCGGAGCGGAGCTGCCGAGTTGCGGGGATGGCACTTTCTTCGTTCGGGTGAACCGACACTCCGAGGGGCCGTTGAAATGTCTGCAACACGAAGAACGGTATATCCCCGTAGCAGGGGACACAGAGCAACCCCCCGGCAGTGAGGAGCAGCCGGAGGCAGACGACTGACGGGCCACGTCCGAGGAGCGTTCTCGCGGAAGCGGCCCCCTTGACGCGAAGATTCGTGATCCGGGAGCTAGTAGTCGTGAAGATCAGGATGCTCGGGATCGAGGCTGAACACCATCATCTCGGTGTCCGCCAGTTGGGGCACCTCGCTCGCCAGTCGTAGCTCCTCAGAGCACATGCCGCAATAGTGGTCACCGGTTGTTCGACCCTCACAGGGTGTCGTGGGACAGAGCCATCCTCCGTGAATCCCTTCACCACCGAAGAAGTCGTGGTCATGGCGTCGTTTCCCGAACCGCGTGCCGCATCCACCAGCGCAGCGGACCTTCCGATGGATGCGGGCGCGTCTTCGCTCCTTCTTGTCCTCCAGGTAGTGCCTCGACACGAACAGCGCCTCGGCCACCAGGGGGTCGCACCGCTCCGTGACCGGCAGATGGTCAGGTCGTTGGCTCTCTTGGATGAGTTGACGCATCAGGGTGTCGAGCCTGAGGTGGTCCACTCGTCGCATCAATATGAAGGCGAAACCACGGAGCGCTCCGCGTCGGGCACGGCGCACACGCCTCGCCCAGGAGAAGAGCCGGACTTCTTGTGGGGTTACAAGGATGTCGTCACGGAATTCGTGACAACAGCGCAAGTACCTGATGGCCGCCCACCGGTTGACGGCAGGCTTGGCTTGCACGTACACCAAGATCATCAAGGTGACGACCGTGGCGAGATGAGCGAAGGATTCCAGAGTCATGCGAGCGTGTCGAGGTTCAAGTTGTGGTGATGGGACACTTGTGACGGTAGCTGCCGTGTCGGCTCACGGCGGCGCTCCAGGCCGCAGGCACATCGGTGGCCGACCGGGGTGCCGGTAAGGGGCGTTAAGGCATCGGTTGCGCCTGCGCTCCCCCGCTTAGGACTCCATCAGGTCGCTCACACGTTCCTGATAGCACCCGAAGCACTCGTGGCCCAGCACGAGGCACATGCCGCACTGCAACTCTGAGTTGCATCTTCGTCCTGGCTGGGGAGGCTGTCAGGCATCAAACCGCTGCGGGTGCCGCCACGACCGCGCCGGGCCCTCGTCGCGGATGCGCTAGACTACCACGAAGTGGAGTCCTGTGGTCGCGGAGATCCATGTTGGGTGGCAGCCGTCGCGCAGCGCCTCCTCTACGTCGCTTTCGAGCGCGGCGGCTGCTTGCTGCACGGCGTCGGCGCGCTCATCCAGCCGCTTGCTCCAGGCGTCGCGCAGAGCAGGGGACATGGGTTTGCGCGGCCCGGGGCCTCGGGGCGACAGCGCCTCGGGGACGCTCACCGGTAGATGATCTCGGCCGCTTCGTCGTTGTCGGTGATGGTCACCGTCGCAGTCGAGCGTCCGAGGTGCCCGACCGACGGCGCTGAGACGGCCACAGTGAACGTCTCGCCGGATTCGGGTTCGGGTTCGTGGTCTTCGTCGTCGATGATCAGCACGGTCACCGTCTCGGTCAGCGCCCCGGCGGGGATAGTGACCCGCCGGGCCAGCCGGACGTAGTCCTTGCCGGCTTCGGCCGAGCCGTCAGCGGAGGCGACCGTGACGGTGACCGGAGCGGCCCACGGACGCGGCATGCTGAGCGTGAACTGGACGTTGCCGCTGTCCTCGGCGGCTGTCGCTGCGGCTGGCGACAGCGTCACCTGCGGCGGGCAGGTCGCGGTGGCGTGGGCCCACTTGATCGCCGGCGTTCCGGACGGCGGGTCGGGGTCGGGGCTGAACCGCATCCGCAGCGTGTAAGTCTCGCCCCACACTGGGTAGCGGACGCCGCCGCCGCTCCAGTCCCCGGTGTATCTCTGCCCGTTCAGCACCCGTGGGTAGTTGTAGCCGGTCCGCCACGAAGCTATCGCCTGGGCGTTCGCGACACGGCGGGTTGTGGGCTTCACGAACGCCCAGTTGGGGGCTGGGCCGTCGAAGGTGCCCGTGAAGATCTCCGCGGCGTAACTTCTCACGCCGACCTCCGGGCTGGCCCAACTGAGCGACAGCACAGGGGAGCGGGTGTATGCGCCGTCTTTGGCGCACACCATCGTCGGGACCGGCATCTCCCCGACGTCGTTGTCGATGATCGTCCCGGAGGCTGGCTGCGCTGCGCCGTGCAGAGAGACGGTGAGGTTCTCGGTGCCCTCGATCAATTCGTCGTCGAGTGTGACTATCTCGATCACCGCGGTGGTGGCCCCGGCCGGCACCGCCAGCACGCTGACCCCGCCCGACGACGCCGGCGCCGTGTAATCGAACCCGGCTATCGCCGTGCCGTCGACGACCCTGTAGCCGATCCTCGCCCCTGACGGCCCGGCGGGCTCGGCGAGCGTGACCCCGAACCGGAGCGTGCCGCCCTCTGCGACCGACGCCCCCGCTGCGGTTGTGAACGCGGCGGCAGCGAAGTCGGTGATCGTGCCCGTCGCTGTGTACGGCTCCCCGAGTTCGCGGCCGGCGCCGTGGTTCAGCGTGACGGTGAGGGTCTCGTCTGGTTCGGTCGTCTGGTCGATGATGGTCGGGATCTCGATCACCGTCGACTGCTCGCCAGCGGGGATCAGCAGGAAGCTGGACCCTCCCCACGACTGCGGCGGGTTGTAGTCCGTTCCGGGTGTGGCTGTGACCCCCTCGACGCGGTAGGACATCCGCACCCCGCTGGCGCTGGCGGGTTCGCTCAACTCGACCGTGAACCGCAGCGTGTCGCCCTCTGCGACCGTCTGAGCGGCGGAGTCCAGCACCGCGGTGGGCGGCGGCACCCCGAGCCGCAGCTGCACAACCCCCGGCGAGCAGTAGTCGCTGGGGGAGCGGCCCGCTGCGGTGGCTCTGGAGCGGTCCGCGAGGTAGGACAGGTACCGGTCGTCGCAGGCCCAGTAGTTCAGGTTGCGCAACGTGTAGGCGGCGGTGGTGCGTTCCATCGTGTAGCACAACTCGTCGGGCTTGAACCCGTCAGGGCACGCCAGCCGGCCGTAGATGTAGTCGTCGTCGGCGCATCGCTCGCCGGCGGGCACGAAGTACGCGGGCGTTCTGCCGAGGCGGCTGTTGGTGCTCTCGAACCGTTGCACTGTGGTGCATCCCCGGTGGTCGTATTGGAGGTAGCCGACGCGGCGGTCGGTGGTCTGTTGCAGCGTCTCGCCGCGGATGCAGGCGCCCTGGCTGTCGATCTGGGTGCAGTCCATGCCGCCGGGGCTCAAAGCGACGTGCAGCCGGCAGTAGGAGGAGCCGTAGATGTTGTCCGCCCACTGGACGCAGGTCCTAGCGCCCAGGCCCGTCCCGTCGCCGGCTTGGTATATCTCGGTGTAGAAGTCCGGCCGGCCGCGTTGTGCCCGCTTGGAGAGCATGTCGGCGCGGATCGAGTAGCGGCCCCGCACCTCTGTGGTGGCCTCGGCGGAGGCGAGGCGGCGTCCGGCGTAGTCGCCGTCGGCGTCGCCGACCACAGGCAGCGCCACCACCGCCGAATGGTGCCAGACCGGCGAGAGGTCCCCCGCGACGCGTGTATAGGTTCTGACCCAGCTGCTGCGGCGGCTGACGTATCTGGTGTCGGTCCGGCGGAACTGTGCCGTTGCCAGCACCGCCCCCGCGTCGTCGGCGGTGACCGTCGGCGGGGTGTCCGGGATCGAGTCGGTGAAGCGGATGGTGACGGTCGCGTCGCCTCCGTAGGTGCGGTACGCGAACTGGTCTGTGCCCACGGCCCACATCTTCGGCCAGTACCGCACCGACCCGCCCGTCGTGTCGAGGGTGTCGCAGCCGACGATGCCCTGCTCGGTGCGCGGCATCGTCGACAGCGTCGCGCCGGTGGCGGTGCAGCCGCCGGCACCCTTGCCGACGACGTGCACCGGCCAGCGGTCCGGGTCGTCGCAGTGCGTGTCTGCGGCGCAGCCGTCGTTGGCGAGCAGCGTCGCCCGGTCGATGTCCACGAACCGCTCGCCGGCGGGTTTGTCGTCGAGGTCAGCGATCTTGACCTCGATCACGTCGCCGGCCGGCGCCGGCCCGGACCGCCGCGGCACACTGAACGCGACTGAGGACTTCTTGGCGCTGGACCCGTGGTAGCGCAGCACACCGCAGCTCAGCTGTGGGCACCCCGAGAGCGTCTTTCCGGGTGCTGTCGCCGTGATCCACACGTCCAGCCGTGACGCGTCGCCCCAGTCGGAGACGTCGATGCGCACCGGCACGTCCACCAGCGGCCACCCCGACCCGCCGTAGCCTCGCAGCGCCCCGTCGAGCAGCGTCACCGTCCAGGCGGCGGGACCCACTCCTGCCGGGGCGTCGTTCTGTGAGACTCCTCCCGTGAACCAGTAGCGGCTCTTGCGCCATCGGGCGCCCGTCGAGGAGCACACCGTGTCAGCCGACGTCCACTCCGACGGGTTCGCCGCGGACCGGTTGTGGCCGCAGCCGCTGGCCCGCTGCCACCACTGGAGGTTCACGTGCTGCGCCGGGTAGTGCGCCACCACCGTCAGATACAGCGCCAGGCAGTCGCCTCTGGGGTGCAGGGTCCGCTCGTCCCAGAAGCAATGCGACGTCGACATCGGCCAGTTGACATGCTCGCGCCACAAGTCGGCGCACTTGATGACCGTGCGCCTCACCAGCGTCGAGGTGCCGGCCGCGACGGCCGGTATCGACTTGGGCGCCGTCCGCCACTGCGGGGAGTAGTACCGAGGCTCGTTGCGTTTCGGTGGGGTCCGGTACCGGGCGTTGTTGAGTTCGTCGTAGGGGCAGGCACCGATGTCCTTGCAGCCGTAGACTTTGCCGTCTGAGCCGATGACCGGCACCGTCCCCGCCAGACACGGCTCGGCGTCGCAGGTTCCGTCGAAGTTCTCGTAGAGGCCCTGGTCGGCGCACGACACCGGAGACGGCGTGGTCGTCGTCGTGGTTGTCGGCGGCGCCGTGGTCGTCGTCGTGGTCGTGGTCTCCTCGGTCTCTTCCTCCTCTTCTTCCTCTTCTCCCTCGGGCATCGTCGTCGTGGTCGTCGTCGTGGTCGTCGTCGAGGTGGTCGTCGTCGTCGTGGTCGCTGTGCCGGGTTTGGTGGTCCGCTGGTAGGTGACCGCCGAATGGTTCAGTCGCTCCCATCCTTGACTGATAGCGATCGCCTTGTCGCTGACGCGGGCGTCGCACAGCGGCGGGTCGCCCGAATAGCTCTGGAGATACAGGCATTCCCTCACCGTCAAAACGACCGTGCCGAACAGGGCGTTCAGTCCGTCCTCGCCGCAGTCCCCGTCGCGTGTCGCCCACCGTCTAGCCGGCGCGCACCGGCCAACCCAGTCCCCCTGTCGCCGGGTATGGGTGGACAGATCGATCCATGAGGTCCGCCACGACTTGACCACGATGTGGCGGTGCGTGTAGCAGGTCTGCCCGGGATCGGCGTCCGCGCAGTCCGGCGACTGGTGGGTGACCCCTGACTGATAGACGCGAACGCTGGGGGACGTCCATGAGACAGCCCAGCCGGAGCCGTCGGCAGGTTCGTGGGCTGCCGCCCTCTCGGCGGGCTCCGAGACAACGAGCAGCCCTGCGAGCACAGCGAGCGCCGCTACAAGCCGAAGGCAGACCCTCCCAGCGCCGCGCATCGCCCTCCTAGCCGGGGCCGTGCCTGTAGACCCGCACGACCCAGGCGATCTCATCGTTGCGCCAATCCGACCCGCTCAGCAGGTAGCCGTCGCTCGCTGGGACGGTCAGCAGCGTCTGGTCGCTGTCGCACGCGCTGAAGTCTTCGGATTGAAATGGATCCGGGGGCAGCGCCTCCGGGGGATGCTGCTCCGCTGGTCCCACCGTCACCGCCACCGACCACAGTCCAGGCTCCACAGAATCAGCGACGCAGTGCTGTATCCACTCAGCGTCGCCCGCAGTAGGCAGCCATAATTCCTTGTCTTCCGACACAGGGAGAAACAGCCCGCTCGTGAACACCGTGGAGGTGTTCTCCGCGCGTGTCTCGATGGTCCATACCCCGGGAGTCAACGCGAGCCGGTACGGCCACGAAGCGTATGATTCAGGCGTCAGCGGCAAGTCGCCGGTGCCAGCGCCGGTGCCAGTGAACTCATACACAAGTTCCGGCTCGGCGGACTCTGTATCAGGTTCCGGCTCGGTGGCAGGCTCGGGTTCGGTGACAGGTTCCGGCTCGGGTTCCGGCTCAGGTTCGGCTTCCGGCTCAGGCTCAGTGACGGGCTCAGACTCGGATTCGCTGGCGGTGTCTTGGTGGACCCACGGGCCGTCGTTGTCGAAGTCCCAGCGGTACTCGGCGCCGTCGGCGGTGCGGCAGACGCCTTCCTCGACGATGTCGCATCCCCAGTCGGCGGGATTCATGTCCGACACCGAGTCGGTGTCGGTGTCGGCGTGGCACGCGAGCAGGTCGTGGTGGCGGTGCGTTCCCTCGTCGTACGATTCCACGCCTGAGGCGTCGATCCCAGCGGAGGGTTCAGGTTCCGCGTCCGCAGCGGGATCGGCTGCCGGTTCGGGCTCCTGCGGTTCTGTGCTGTCGCCGGTCCCGGTGTCGCTGCTGCCGGGCCTGTTGGGCCGGAACATGCATCCGACGTCGGTCATCTCATAGCGGCTGCCGTCGAGTTCGTAGAGCCCGTTGCCGAGATCCTCGGCTTCGGGGTCGTCGCAGGGTTCGACTTCGGGAGGGCTGGCCTCACCGGTTGTGGGCTCCTCGGGGGTGTCGTCAACGGCGGGCGGCGGCTCTGTTACCGGGGGCGCGGCCTGCGGCGGGGGAGGTTCGTCGGCGCAGGACGATGCCACCAGGGCGAGCGCGGCGGCGGCAGCGGTGAGCAGGTGTCGGATGCGGGGTCGGTGTTTCATGTCGCCTCCTTTCGGCGGTGTGGAGAGGATAGACGATGCGTCACATCCGGCTTCCGGACAATCCCTGGTCTTGAGCTGTGGTAGCTGCAGTTTCATACTGTGTGAAGATCTACCAGGATGTCTCGCCGATCTCAACCATGGTCGTGATATGTCAGCTGTGTCTCTGCCGCGAGGGCTGGACTGCTCAGGCGGCTGCGGCTACCGTCGCGGCTGCCGTTCAACGTCGGGGGTTTGCCGAGCCCCTGATGCAATCCAAGCCAAGTAGTGGCTGTGGCGTCGCCACGGCTCCCTCCGGGGCGAGGGTTGCACGGCGTTGAACGGCATTCGATGCCCGACCACACCGGAGGGAGCCACCATGCCCCGACACCGTTTGGCGCTCGCGAGCCTCGTCCTCAGCCTCCTAGCTGCCGCCTGCGGGAGCGACGACGGCGACGGCGGCGAGTCCTTGAACGCTGACATCTTCACGGGCGCCACGACCACGACGGCACAGCCACAGGGCTCCGGGGAGCCTGACGCTCCCGCCGGCGACGAGCAGCAGGACGCCCTGGTCGAACCAAGGCTGACCGTGCTCGATAGCGCGCAGGTGACGGACCAGGCCGTCGCTGACGCTTCTGGCGAGGCTGACGCTTGGTCACCGCAGCAGTTGGGAGACCGGTTCGAGTGGTGCGCGGACATTCAAGCCATCTGGGAGCGACAGGTCCAAGCACAGGCACAGGTCGACGTTGCGGGCGCCGCGTATCTGGCTGCGTTTGACGCCTACAATTCTGCTACAGACGAACTGGACCGAGCAGAGGCTTTCCAGGCCGTTGAAGCGACCTTTCAGCGCTACGAAGATCTCAGGTCTGATCTAGAGGACGTCACTTACGATGCCGCCAGCGTGCTCGCGCCCGGTTTCCGAGGCACAGATGAGACTCAGAGCATCGCACTCGAACGAGCCCGCGAGGCCTACAGCGCGAACGCAGATCCAATCGTGCAGGAGTTGTGGGCAATAGCATTGAGCCGAATCGACATCCAGCCAGAGCCGGCCGCTGGACCCGAGCCGGAGCCGGTCGGCGAAGTCGAGACCCCGATTGAGCTGCTTGATCTCGATGGAGCGCTCGCTGTCATTGACCGCCATCGCAGCGAAGTGGAGGATCTGGTGGGCCCCATCAGTTCTGCACATCAGGCCATGCTCGACGGTGGCAGGGTCATCGGCACCGCCGAGCAGCCCAGCGATTTGGCGATGGGTCTTCGGCAGGTGATGGATGCCGCAGCAGAACTGAAAGAACTCAATCGGCGACTCCACGCCGCTCTCAGCAGCGCCAATGACGCCCAAGAGCAACATGAACTCTATGAACGCGAGGCCTTGATCGCTGATGAGATCACCCACCACGAGTACAGAGAGAACACGGACCGAGTTCGCGAGACTCTCAACGCCCTCTACACGATTGCCGGACCAGCCCGTGATCAGGCCGGGCGGTCCGCGACGGTCAACCGCGCTGCCCGGGCGGATGTCGAATCTAAGGCGCTGGTCTTCGCCGTCACAGACCTGGGCGGAATGGCAGCATTCTGGGCTTCGCTCAGCAAGTCATGCCAACCGTGACCCTGCGAGCGCCAGACATCCGACCTGATCGTCCAACCGATCCGTTTCGTCACGCGCCGCGATGCCGCCCCTCGTGCGAGCATGGACTCGGTTGACGAGCCGGCCGCATACGGAGGCGCCCCTGGGTAGGTCGCTGGCAGCCATCGAGCTTGCCCAGCACGCGTTTGACGCCGCCCAGACGCCGAGTTCGCCGCTCAGCGAGCCGAAGCGCAGGCAGAACGTGAACGCCGACAAGAAGCCGCTGACGCACTGTGGGCTGCATCGGAAGAACTCGCCAGAGGTTCTGATGCCTACACGGCCTTCAAACTGTCGTTCCAGGAATCCTGCGCGTGAACAGCCTCCCCAACCGGCAGCTCGCAGACAAGTTGCGCGAATCGCCTCCTGGCCGTCCTCACAAGCGGCATCCCCGGTCTCGAGTCGAACATCAACCCGCCGGCGAGTAAGGGTCCGTGATCGGGCCTCCGTGCCTCGGTGACGCCAGAGCCGGAAATCGGCCCTCTGTGGGCGATTCCCGCTCCGAGCAGGGAGTGCGGGGCCGCTTGACCGGTATTCGGCTCGTAGCGCCTCAGAATCGGCCTCCTGGGGCCGTCCGTCAGAACGTGCCTTCCTCCGAGGCTGGTCCGTTCGGCCCCTCCTCGAGGACGGGCCGGTGGTGGCGGCGTCATCGTTTGGGGTTGTTGGCGGCGTGCTCGCGCACGAGGTGGTGGCGGTCCTCACAGAGCGCCGCCAGCGTGTTTGCGGGGGTTGCTTTGTTTTCGGCGGCTGCGATCCTGACGTGGGGTTCTGGGTCGGCGGCGAGGGCCCGCAGGGTTCGTTTGGGGGTTCGGGGGTTGCGTGCTGTTGTCTGCCTTATCTGTTTGCAGTCTCTGGCGAGACGGGCGAGGAGTCGCCGCGGTGCTCGTGGGTGGCCGGCGGCTGTGTTTCGGAGGGTCCATTCGGGTGATCGGGCGAGTTGCGCTAGGAGGCGTCTTGTGGTGCGGCGGTTCTGGCTGAGCCTGTCGGTGACTGTGTGGTGGTGCCGGTGTGTCGCGAGGCGGAGTTGCGCGGTTGGTGGGGTTCGGGGGTTGGATGCGATCATGTCGGCGATCTCCGCTGAGAGTCCGGGCTCGTCGACGAGCCGCGCGAGGTCGCGGCCGAGGGCTCGGGGGTCGCTGGCGACAACGGCGCGGCGCAGGTCGGGGTCGGGGTGGTTGGCGAGCCGGTGCCAGAACTCGGGAGGCATCTGTGTGGTCCAGGTGGAGTCGCGTCCGAAGCCGTGGCGGTGGAGTTTGTAGTAGTACGACGCTGCCAGCGCGCCCGGGCCGCGTCCGCGTCCCGTCTCGGGGTCCAGGTTGTGCTCTAGGCGCGCCGACAGCGCCCACAGCAGCCATTGGGAGCCTTTGGGGTCGTTCCAGTGCGCGCAGGCCATAGCGACCGCGGCGTTGTCGGCGCGCGACACCTCCGCGAAGCAGGCCTTGTCGGCTTCGGCTATGGACTTGAGGCCGCGGTCGAGTCGGGCGAGTTGGCCGATGTCGATCATTCCCGCGTTCAGCGGCGCCAGCAGCATCTCGAACCATGCGCCGCGGTCGAGATCGCCTACCGCCGCCGCCGGTGGTGGTGGCAGCGGCTGGCGTCGATACGGCAGCCAGCGCCGCGGTCGGGATCGCCGTGTTCGGGATCGCCGTGTTCGGGATCGCCGTGTTCGGGATCGCCGGGGTCGCCGGGGTTGTGTGGATGATGTGGGTTGTTTGTTGGCTAGGACCCAGTAGCCCTCGTTGTTGACCGGCCCAGTGACAGGCAAGCCACCGCCCACGCCCCGGATCCGGGTCACCAACTCGACGGTCTCGCCGCGCCATTTGAGTGTGTGTCGTTTGTGGTCGGCGGTGCGTCTTCTTCTGGTCTCATAGAGGCTGAGGACCTCTGCGGGCGTCTCGGCGGCGGGGCTGGGGCGGGTGAGCCTCTGGTGTGGTTCGGCCAGCCACTCGCGCACCCAGTCCGGCGGCGTGCAGGCCCTGCGGATCCGCGACAGCGCCTGCAGGCAGCGGGTCCGGGGCGCGACGCCTGTGAGCAAACCGGCGGCGTGTTGTCGCAGCCGCCCGACCCGCCACCGGGTCATGGTCGTTGTGGTCGGGCCGGTTCGTGTCATGTCGTAGAAGCTGCGCAGGTCGCGTGCGATCTGTTTGGCGTTGTAGACGACATGGCAGAGCGGGGCGAGCTCGTTGGGGTCCCACGGGTCGTCGTCGACGAAGACCTCCGAGTCAGCGACGGGCCCCACAAAGAACACCGGCCTCCTCTCGCCGACCGCGCCGCGGGCCTCGCGGCGCGCGACGAAGGGCGGTGGGCGCTCCACGACGACCGCTGCTGACCCCAGGCGCATCTTGAGGCCGCTGCTGGGACGGAACGTGAACTGCGTCGGCGTGTCCGAGGGCCAGCTCGCGCACATGACCGCACCCCCCGACGCGATGATCGCCTCGCACAACTCGCTGCTGCTGCGGTATCCGTAGCGGTTCGGGCCCAGCGAGCACAACAACGCCGCGACAGCCCGCCCCCCGGAATCCAGCGCGGCCTGCAACACCGTGCGGTCGATCTCAGAGAGCACGTCACCGATCACGGTCACACCCCGCCGGGCCAGGCCCCGCCCGATGATCCGGGCCCGTGTCAGGTTCTCCGCCGTCGGCGCATCCCGACACGACGCCACATAGACGCTGCGAGCGTCGCGCTCAGCATCCAGCGTCCCGTCATAGGACACGAACGGCAACGTCCTCGCCGCCCGGCGCAGGTTCAGCGGGAACTGCTCGTCGAACACAGTCACCAGCCGCGAGCCGGCCTCCCCGCCAAGCTGCAGCTCCTTGTCCACCGCCGCGCCCGCGTCCACCCAGCCGTCGAGTGACGCGTGGGGCGGGAACTGGTTCCATCTCACCGCGCCGGGAGAGTCCCACAGCCCGTCTTCCAGCAGCCGCCGCATCGAGCCCGCAGTCGAAGCGGTGCGCGCCACCAGCCCCCAGTCATGGTGGAAGACCAGCTTCAACAGCGCGAGGAACTGCCGCCGCTCATCGACCAGGCCGGCCTCGACCAGCTCGTCGAGCGTCGGGCGCATCACATCGCCCGGCCGGCGGTCTCAGGCATCGAAGTGCTCGCTCATGTCGATGGCCTGGATCCAGTCGGGCACCCAGCGGATGGCGTCGCGTTCGGTGAGCGCGGCGATGACACAGCCCGCGCCTGTGGGCCGGGTCAGCGGCCAGGGGGTGTAGCCGTCGGTGATGACCACGACGGCGTCTGGTCTGGCCTCCGCGGCAGTTGCGATGCCGGCGGCCATGTCGGTGCCGCCGGAGCCGGCGAGGTTGATCTGGTTGGTGTCGTGGATGCGCTGGTCGCTTTGGATGTCGGTGTCCACCGACAGGACTCTGACGCTGTCGCCGGGAACGACAGCCGCGATGATGGCTCTGATCTCGGTGAGGGCCCGGTCGAGTTCGTGCTCAGACATCGACCCGGAGGTGTCCACCACGACTGTGATGGACGGCACCGGGCGGGTCATGGCGGGCCGCAGCACGACATCTTGGGGTTGTTGGCGGCGCGAGGGCCGCTTCCAGGTGTAGTCCGCGGCGCCGGATCTGTGGTGCACGCTGGATCGCAGCGCCGTCGCGAGCTGCTGGCGCCAGTTGACTTTGGGGTTCAGTGTCTGCTGGGCCCAGCGCACCAGCCCTGCGGGGACGCTGCCCGCGCCGAGGTGTCTGAGATGGTCTGTGACCGCGTTCGCGACGGCTCGTTTGAGCAGGGCGCGGTCGAAGTCACCGAGCGCGTCGGTGCCGTCGACGAGTTCATGATCAACGAAGTGGCTGTGACAGCCCGACCCGCAGCCGGTTCGTGCCTCCACTGACACCGCGCCGTCGAGGATGTCTCGAAAGTAGTGCTCGGCGGTGCAGTAGTCGGCCAGATCGAGGTCCTCCGGCAACAGCCAACTCCCGTCTGGGGGGTCGTCGTCGAGGAGGTCGTCCTCCAACAGGTCGTCGTTGATCTCGCAGTCCGCGGCTGCGTTCCACGCCGCTGCGGCAACCGCGTCCACACCGGTGCTGCGAGCCCTGCGGGCGTGGTCGCGCAACACGTGGTTGAGCACATGTATCAACTCTGAGGCGGCCTGCTCGACAGTCAGCGACTCCAAGAACTCCGAGGAGGCGTATATGCGCCAGCGCTCGTCGATGCTGATCCTCGCGGGCGCCGCCGCGGGGATCACCGGACACGAGAACAGCGCCTTGGAGTAGTAGGGCCGGTTGAACGCCACCCACAGCCGCGCCGCCTGCAGCCGCCGCCGCGCCTCACCGCTCAACTGCCTGGGCCGCGGCAGCGGCGCCGGACCGGGCTCGGATGCGTCGCCGCCGGGCGGCCCCTCACCAAAAGAGTCGTCGGATGCGTCGGGTCGCCGGCTGTCGATGTCGTCGCGTCCGTGGCCGCCTCGGCGGCTGTGGGCGCGGCCGGGTCCGTGGCGTGGACGGTGGCGGTGCCGGTCGGGATCGTCGAATCGGGTCACGGCGCCTCCAGGCTTGTGGGGCTGTGCGGGGCCTGCGGGTGTGGGCGGGTCATGCGCTGTGTCATGTGTCGGGGCCCTCGAGCAGGCCGGCGTCGGTGAGGATCTCGGCGAAGACCTCATAGCCCGGCGGCAGGCTCACCGCGGTGGGCTTGGTCTCAGCGAGGCGCATCGCGGCCGACGCGGCCACATCGGGGGCGCCGCAGCCCGCGGCGACGATGCACACCCGGAACGCGTCTCGCCAGCGTTTGGGGTCCGCTGCCGCGGCGGCGACCACCGCGTCGAGCGCGGCGAGCTGCTGGTCGGTGCGTCGCAGCTCACCGAAGCCGGCGGGATGCGCCAGCAGCACGCCGGGGTCGGGCAGATCCAGGTTGCGCAGATACCCCAGGTACTCGGCCGCGGCGCCGTCGCCCACCAGCGCGCAGGCGACCAGCAGCCGCACCTCGTCTGTGACCTGCGCGGCGTCGGCTATGGCGAGGCAGTCCGCGAGGCGCTCCCATGACCGCGGCGACGGCCAGCCCCTCGGTGTCGTGGCGCTGTCGGGCACGTCGCACACCAGAGCCGGGCGCGTCGCCAGAAACGACGCCTGCAGCAACCGCACCATCTCACGGCTGTAGGGGTCCACAGATGCGGCGTCCACATCGAGGGGTTCGGGGTCGGGCCAGCCGCCGAGGTAGCCGGCCCTCCAGTCCTCGAAGCTCACCGGCCACTGCAGATGCGCGAACCGGTTCGCCAGCGGCGCGCTGAGGTCCCATGCCGCGCTGTTCTGTGACGGCGGGTTCGCCGCCGCCGCGAACCGCACCTCCTCACCGAGGCGCAGATCCCCCACCCGGCCCTCCAGCACCACCCGCATCAACGCGTTCTGAGTCGCCGGGGTGGCCGTGTTCACCTCATCGAAGAACACCAACGACACCCCCTCTCCCTCAGCGGCGCGCCGCGCCCACGCCGGAGGCTCGAACACCACCCCCGCGTCGGTGCGCACCGGCAGCCCCGCGAAATCAGTCGGGTCATGGATCGACGCGATCACCGACACCGTGCACCATCCCGCCCGCCGCGCGAACGCCTCGACGGTATGGGTCTTGCCCGTGCCCGGGTCGCCCCACAACAGCACCGGCACCCCCGCCGCCAACAGAACCTGCATCGCCGCCAAAGTGTCGGCCTGGGTCGCGCCCACCGCCGGGCTTTCCTGCTGCTTGGTCGCAGTCATCTCTAGGCTTCCTTCCTTGTCATTTGGATGTGTTGAGAGTTCACTGTCGCTGTTCGGGTGTCGTGGCCGTCTTCGGGTCGGCTCCGTCTGCTAGATGCGCCGGAAGGTCCGCCTCGGCGGCGTCGTGCCTTCCCGTTTCGCGCGGCGCCGCTCGTTGGCGGCCGCGGCTGCGGCCCGCACCCAGTAGTCCCCGTCGGCGCACAAGGCGTCCACCAGACGCTGCGGCGCCTGATCGTTCTCGCACACACAGCGCCGAACATCGCTGCAACCGTCCTCAGCCAGCACCGCCAGCAGACCCTCGGGGGTTCGCGTGTTCAACGCGACACCGGCACGGACCTCCCAGGCGCCGTCTTCGGCCAGCGCCTGAAGCTGCTCCAACGACAGCGGAGCGTGCTCGGCCGCCTCGGCTCGCACATAGCGGTCCCCGTCGCCCGCCAGCGCCGTTCGCGCCCCGTCGGGACACGCCCCATTCGCGGCCACGCAGCTTCGGACCCACCAGTCGTCGTCACCGGCCAGCACCACGAGCGCGCCAGGCGGCGTCCTGTTGTTGGCCGCCGCGGCGCCGCGCACCTCCCTGCAGGCGTCGCCGGCCAGCACCGCCAACGCATCCGGCTCCGTCTGCGCGTTCCAAGCAACCGCCTGTCTCACCCTGCAGTTGCGATCCCCAGCGAGCACCGCCAACACATCGGCGGCGACCGGGCGTGAAGCCACCTCACAACGCACCCCGACCGCTCGATCCCCCACCCGAACAGCAGCCATCTCCGGCGAGGTGCCCCCGTTGGCCACAGCCGCGGCCCGCACCTCCCAACGCCGATCCCCCAACAGCGCCTCAAGCACCTCTTGGGCAGTCGAGGAGTTCGACGCCACATTCCGGCGCACCCACACATCGACATCTGACGCCAACGCCTCCAACGCCCGCTCCGGCGCCGTGTCGGCCCGGGCCACCGCAGCCCGCACCTGCGGGTACTCGTCACCCACAAGGCGCCGAAGCGCCGACACAGGCACCCTCGGATGCCACGCCGCCACATAGCGCACCTCCCAGTTCCGGTGCTTGGCCATCTCCCCCAACAGCCGCTTCGCCGCACCGCGGTTCTGGGCCACCCTCAGCCTCGTCTGCTGCATCAAATACGACCGGCACGCCAAACCCCGCAGCAACCCCGACGGCGTCCGCGGATTGCAAGCCACCAGATCCATCACCTCAACAGCCAGCGGCCGACAACCAGCAAGATCCTCAAGCGCCCTGGGCCGAGCCCGCGGATCCGACGCCACCGCCACATCACGCAGCCGCTCATCGCGATGGACCCTCAGCCGCTCCCAGAACGACCCGGGCAGCTCCGAGATCCAATGCACATCACGGCCATAGGTCCGCCACCGCAGCCCATGGGACGCATTCCACGACTCCCAACCCGGCCCCGGCAACAAACCCCGCACCAGATTGCCGTCCAACCGCGCCGCCAACCCATACCCCAACCAACGCGACAACAACTCCTCGTCCACACACACGCACACAAACGCCACCGCCGCACGCAGACACCCCGGCACCCGGACCCGCCACACCTCCTCAACCGACTCCAGTGCCGCGATCGCCGACAACCGACCACACAACAGCCGCAAATCCTCAGGCTCGACCAGGCCCTCATCAAGCGCCGCCGCCAAAGCCCACAACCGGTCCCGGGCGCCGCGCTCACCCCGCAACGCCTCCACCAGCCGCACCTCAGAATCATTGCTGACCACCCAACCATCCCCAGCCAGCACCAACACCCCGCGCACCCCGCCCACAGACACCACCCGACGCTGCCGCACCGGCCCGCTCGAACGGCTGCCGGAACCGGGACGCGAACCGTCGGCGGCTGCTGCAACCTGCTCGGCCGAGACCTGCTCATCCATAGCCTCTTCAGCTACAACAGGGCTATGACATCGCCCCAAAAGCACAGGTCACAGCACCAGCGGCGCTCATCGCGGCCGTCAGGGAGGACGAGGGAACGCGTGCAAGCGCCGTCTGCGCTGAGGCACAGAATCGCCAGCAGGGCTACTCGAAGGTGCGGACACGACGACGCCGGGCACCCGCTGGCTCCGCTCCCAGGCAACGGACTGCCGCCAGCGGTCTGGACAGCGGATGCGCCTCGGCCTGCCGACCAGCACCGACTCCGCCATGGCCACCGCCCACCGCAAATACACGTGTCGCCGAATACAGGATCTCCGCCGGGGTGGGGATGAACATCTGCATCCGCTGGGCGCCCTGCCCGAGGCGAAACTTGTCGGGCCCGCCGAGCAAGGCGCAAGGATCGTGCGCCTGCGCCCAGCAACCCACCCCGGCACCCCTCGATGAGTGACACCGGGAAGGTTCAGTCGTCTCTGTGGGGCTGTTGCGCGGCACCTTCAACGCGATCACATCGCAACAGCCACGACGCTCCAAATCTCTCGCGGCGCTCCCGATGCCAGCGGGACGCCGCGGCCCTCCGGCAGCCCTCCCTAGCGGGCCACGCGAGCGTGGGAAAGTGGAGCGCCCCTCTACGGTTGGCGAGGCGGCGGGCTGCCTAGTCGGTGCTCGCGGCCCCACAGATTCGTGTCGAGCACGATTTCGAGCCGTGCGATGATGGCCAGGTCGCCCCAGCTGGCGCCGTCGCGGATGTTGATCACCGCCTGGGGGCTGATGCCTGCTTCGCGGGCAATGCTGCGAATGGACCGCCTCTTTTTTGCGTCGAGCAGCCGCCACGACACGGCCTGGGCGAGGAGCGCTTCAGCGGGAGCGTCCTTCACTAGGGGGCCATCGGGCCAGGAGCCGCCCTCTGCGAGGTAGTCGCGGGGGTGGGCTAGCAGTCCCCGTCGGCGCATCCGCCGGGACGTTAGCCGTCTTCATGTGCAGCCGCCGATCGGGGCGTGCTGCCGTGTCACACGGTGATCCTACTGTCCGTACATGCGGACAGTAGGACGGTGCGCCGGTGCGCCGGGGCGTCCCCGGCGCCGGTGCCAGGCCCGGCCGGGCATCGACCGGCCACGATCACATAAGCCTAGCTCAGCCCAGGTTTCGAGAGGCTCGGTCGGGCAGGTGTCGAGCGACAACAGAAAAAAGGAGTTGCCTTCGTGGCTTGACACTGCATTGATTACACCAAGACATACACCACACCCCAAAAGCATCCGCGGCGCCCCAGTCCCACCAGACAGCTGCGCCGCGGATCAACCACGAAGGTCAACATGGAGCATATCGCCGAAACCGAAAGAGTCCCGCTGGACTTGTCCGGGGACGGTGTCGGTGATGGCGTTGTCGGGGGTCGGGGCATTCGCGTGGAGCAGGCGCGGCTGTTTCCGCTGCCGGAGCCGTGGTGGTCGTCGATGTCGTCGGACGCCGCTCGCGAGGCGCTGATGGGCGGCGACAACCCGCCACGGGTCACCCGTAGCCGCTCCCGAGGCTCACCCCCAAAAGAGCGCGATGTCGATGAGGTTGAGCGGGTGCTGGCGACGTGTCTGCCGGCCAGTGTCCGTGACGAATCCCCGCCGGTCCTCGCGGAGGTGATGCCTGTCGTGCGGGTGTGGGTCGCTGCTGCGAAGCCTGCCGATGGTGTCGAGACCCGGCGATTGTTGTGGGCGCTGGCACCGATGGCGGTCTGGCTCCGCAAGACGATGGGATCACTCCACGCTGGCCTGCTCACTGACCGCAACATTGAAGTCTGGATCCACGACGCCGATAAGCGTCGCACGAACTGGCAGCACCTGGCGCACCCGTTGCTCCTTCAAGTCGGACGCCTGATCAACCCAGGCGGCTGTGCACCGCCCCGAAAGACGGTCGGTCGCAGTCCGATCCCAGTGCCCTACACGGCACAGGAGGAGACTCTGTTCGGCCAGATGGCCATGCTCCCGAGACGAGGAGATCGAGCCGGGCACCTGTTCGTCGCCGGAGCCGGTCTAGGGGCTGCGCTCAGCGGCGTGGAAATAGGGCGCGCTGAGACCGGTCACATGATCGATGCAGGTGGCGGTCGGCTAGCGATACGTGTCACAGGGCACAGAGGGCGAATCGTGCCCATACGGGCCGACTACACGATGATGGTCCGTGAAGCCGCCCAGTTTGCTGATACCAGGGGTGGCAGCGAAAGCAACCGGTTCGTCAAGGCAGCCGACAAGAACGCTGTGAGCCGTCTCACCGCCAATCTCGACTTCGGCACGGGCAGGCTGTGCCTGCGGCGGGCACGCAACACATGGATTGCTGCTCACCTTCTCGCGGGCACTCCCGTTCCCGATCTCCACCATCTGGCCGGGACGGTGTCCGCCGCAACCATTGATGCCTTGGTCGGTCGAGCCGTCGAAGACGTTGACCCCATGACTGCCGTGTCACGGGGGTTGCGGATATGAGCCGCCGACAGCACTGCCGCCGACAGCAGCGAGAAGCCGCACGCCGGTGCTTGACGGTATCGGACATCTACCTGATCAATGAGAACCGCAGACTCCCCGTTGATCATCCGAGCTTGGGGCTACGCAAGCGCAAGAACAGACCCAAGTCTCCGCGACTGGTGTTCCCCAGAACCACCCGCCCGGAGCAAGCATGGCGCTATGTGAAGGTGATCAATCGCAGCGAGGCCGCACGTCGGGCATGCGAATGGATGCGCAATCATCCAGGACCGCAGTCCAGTTGCCCGCCGGAACTCTATTTTGTGGGGATGTGTCTGGCTGCCGAGGAGACCGGCTGGTATCTGAGGTCTGACATCTGCTCAATCATCAACGGATTGGACGCCTCAATCCTCCACTACTTCAAGGCATGCGATCATACTGGCTTCAAGCCAATCAGCTACTCGGCTGTCCAACGCCAAGCATTCCGCTTTGAACGCATCCCCTTCGAGGAACTCATGGCGGGAATCATCCCCGAGTACCCGCCTCAAGACCCTGACGACCCCGAGGATGATGACGAAACAGGAGCGGACCTCGCACTGCTGTGGTTCAACCTCGACATCCTGCTTGCGACCATTCCTCCGAGGACGCTGGACAAGATCAGAGCAGGGGCCGTGGACGCCACAGCCTTCCCGACCTATGCGAGAACCTACGACTTCCGGGCCCAAAAGGACGTGAACAAGGCCGTGCTAGAGGCCCTCAAAGAGAAGGGAACGATTCCTGAGGACGTGACCCTTGGCCCCGATGGGAAGCTCATCCGCTGCCCGCACGACCCCGACGCTCGGGGAGGCCGTCGATCACCAAGTCTGGCGACCGGCCACAAAGGCGGGAGTTTTGCAGGCTACTTCCCGACGATCCTCACACCGAGCAGAGACTACGAATGGACAGGAGACCCACAGCAGATCAGGCTGCGGGACCACATCAGCCCATATGTCCTAGCATTCTCCGTCGATCCAGCCACCAGGAAGAAGGGGCCCATAGCGCGAGACCTCGCCCTGGCCGCGAAGCACGTACTTCCAGGCTTTCGTGCCCTGACCGGAATTTGTCGGGTTGGCGGGGTTTTGGTGACAGCAGATGGCCTCTGACGTGGGGTTTTGTGTCTCCAGGCAGCGTTTCGACAGGGATTTGTAGGGGCGACACATAGTTGACGGCGCGCTGGTTGGGGGCTATTGTGGTGTTGTGTTCGTGAAGACGACCCGCCGCCGCAGGGGCGACAAGGTGTACGAGTACTTGTCGTTGGTGGAGTCGGTGCGCGACGGCGCCAAGGTCGGCCACAGGACGCTTCTGCGCCTGGGGGAGGTGACCGCTCTGCGCGAGTCCGGGCAGCTGGAGCGGATCGTGGCCGCGTTGGAGGCCCACCTGCGCCGCGAGCGCGTCGACGTGGGGGCGCTGGCCGCTGAGGAGGCGCCCGCGGTGGGGGCGGTGGCCGCGGCGGCGACGGTGTGGGGTCGGCTGGGACTGGACGGATGGTTCGCGCAGCTCGGCGCCGGGCGGGGGTCCGAGGCGCTGGAGCACGCGGTGTTCGCGATGGTCGCCAACAGGCTGGTGGCGCCGTGCTCGAAGCGCCGCCTGGTGGAGTGGGCCAGCGAGGACGTGGTCATGCCCGCGGGCTGGGAGGCTCCGCCGCTGGGCCGCTACTACCGGGCCCTCGACGCCGTCGCCGACGCGAAGCAGGCCACCGAGGCGCACCTCTACAGCCGGCTGTGCGACCTGTCGAACTTGGACCTGAAGCTGGTGTGCTACGACTTGACCTCCACCTACTTCGAGGGATCGCCGCGGCCCTCTGACCGGTTCCCGTCGCGGGCGTTCGGATACTCCCGTGACCATCGCAGCGACCGGCCCCAGATCGTGATCGGCCTGTTGTGCACCACCGACGGGATCCCCATCGCGCACCACGTGTTCGCCGGCAACACCAACGACGCCTCCACCCTGCCGGCAGTCCTGGACGACCTCGCCAAGCGGTTCGCGGTGGGCCGCATCTGCGTGGTCGCCGACCGGGGCCTCATCTCCAAAGACAACGTCGACGCAGTCGCCGCCGCCGGGTTCGACCACCTGCTGGCCACCAGGCTGCACCGCGACCACATCGCCAAAGAAGCCCTCGAAACCATCGACGACGACACCGCCTGGATCGAGATACCCCAACACCGCTGCCGGGCCACAGACATCGCCCTCGCCGACGGCACCCGCGCCGTCGTGGTCGAGTCCGACGCCCGCGCCCGCCGCGACACCCTGCGCACCGCCGAGATCGTCGCCCGCGCCGAGGCCGACCTGCTCGCCCTGGAACAACGGGTCCGCGAAGGCCGGCTCAAAGACCCCGCTGAAATCGGAAGAGCCGCCCAGCGCATCCTCGCCACAGCCGGCGCCGGGCGGCTCTTCGACGTCGAGATCGCAGAAGGCCGCTTCACCTACCACTACAACGACCACGCCCACACCTATGAGGAGCTCCTCGCGGGCCGCTACGTGCTCACAACCAGCCTCACACCCACACAAGCCACCACAACCCAGATCGTGGCCGCCTACCGCCAGCTCGCAGCCGTCGAAGCAAGGTTCCGGACCCTCAAAGACTTCCTGCACCTGCGGCCCGTGCGGCACTGGACCGAACAAAGAGTCCGCGGCCACGTCGCCGTGTGCGTCTACGCCGCCGTCATCGAGACCCTCATCGGACACGACCTCGCCAAAGCAGACGTCCGCGACCCCGACCTCGACCACCAGCACCTCAGCGCCGCCCGAGCCCTGCGAGAACTCAACCGCATCCGACGCGTCAAACTCACCGCCAACGGCCACAACATCGACCTCACCACCCGGCGCACCCCCATCCAGGCCCGGGCCCTCACCGCAATCGGAACCGACACCCAAAGCTGGGACAAAGCCACCATCACCTGACCCCGCCCAGCCGCACCCCAACCGCCGATGTAGTGGAAACACCTCATCGCCGCGCCCCCTCTGACCTCACAAAACGCGAAACACCCGACAAATTCCGGCCTGACGGGCGATCGCGAGTTCACGGAGCAACGCGAGAGCTTCGTGAGACCACTTCATGCAAACGGGATAAGCGTCGTCATGGATCGTAAGTCCGATGCAAAGCACGCTGATGTGGTCACTGTCGGCCAGAGGCAAGAATCCCTGTATCAGATTTGTGGAGGGTTCTATCCCATGTGGGTGCCCAAGAGATTCCTGGAACCGCCTGATAGCAGCTTGACCGAAGAAGAAGTCTTCCAGTGGTACGAGGCGCTCGCACGATTCCGGTATTCGACCAACGGGCTATCAACGAACGGAACAGTCCAATTCTTGTGCCCACAATGTGCGGGTCGGGTCATCTACGCGAAGACGGCCCGAACCGGCAAGTACAAGAGGGGGAACTACCCGGCATCGGCCATCTCATATGTGGACCCTTACCCCGATTGGGTGCAGCCCGAATACTGCTGCAACGGCGCTATCAGCATCCGTGCTGTAGATCTGGACTGGTGGCAGCCTGTCCCTTGGGGCACCCGAGCACACGACAGGCTCTACAACAGAGGCCGCGGCAGGATCGAGAACATCAACAACCTCCTGCGTGACGACGAAGGGATGAACCCCAAAGCCTGCCGAGCGTCCGGGACGGTAGCCCACAACATGGCGGTACTGGCACTTTCAATTGCCAACAACATCCAGCTAGCAGACGCCGACCCCCTAGCCGACCCACCCCGTGATGACAAGCCCAAAGTTGAACTGTCTCTGTTCTGTGTGCTGCCAGCCGACAGAGACGACCTAGAAGGCCACTCGGCTGCCGCACCCTCGCCAGGGGATTCGCAGAACCGATCGCCCCCTAGAGCACCCCCGTAACCTCCTGAACCCCGTGTCCGGGCTGACGGTCGCCTGACCGTCAGCTTCGACGCGCTCTAGAACACGCCATCTGACGCATTCACTCTGTCTGCGATGCTGTCTACACGTCGAGGACCGCTCCGCTAAGCGCCGAGATGCTTGAAAACCCCCGAAACGACAGCGACCCGCATCAACCTGCTAACCCGAGCCGTGACAACCTCATAACCTCCCTCGGTGGGCCGTAGGGGATTTGAACCTCTGACCTCCTGCGTGTCGAGCAGGCGCTCTAACCAGGCTGAGCTAACGGCCCCGAGCCACGCAGGGTAGCAGGCGTCACTCGCCTCGGAACTCGGGAATGCGGCGCTCGGCCATGGCCCGGCTGCCCTCGGCGAAGTCGGCGGTCCGCTGCAGGCGGTCCTGCTCGCGGTGCTCGTGGGCCACGGCCGCTTCCACCTGGTCGGCCAGATCGCCGCGCAGGGTGGCCCGGATGGAGCGCACCGCCAGCGGCGCCGACATCGCGATCTCCCGGGCCATGGCGTGCGCCTCGCCGCGGACCTCGTCACGAGGCGCCAGCCGGTCCGCCAGCCCGAGCCTCGCCGCCTCCTCGCCGGGCACCCGGCGGCCCGTGAACAGCAGGTCGGCCGCCGCCTGCCGGCCCACCAGCCTCGGCAGGGTCACGCTCAGGCCGAAGCCCTGGTGGAAGCCCAGGCGGGCGAAGTTGGCACTGAAGCGGGCCTCGGGCGCGGCCACCCGGAAGTCGGCCGTCAGCGCCAGGCCCAGCCCGCCGCCCACCGCGGCGCCGTGCACCGCGGCCACCACCGGAGTCCGCGTGCGGAAGATCCGAACCGCCGCCGCGTACAGGTCCTCGGTGGTGTACTCCACTCCCCCGGGCGAGAAGTCGGCGCCGGCGCAGAAGTGCTTGCCCTGCGCGCACAGCACCGCGGCCCGGCACCGGGGGTCGCCGTCCAGCGATTCCAGCCCGTCGGCGATCCCGTCGATCATCTCCAGCGAGAAGAAGTTGTTGGGCGGGCGGCGCAGCTCGATCGTCGCCACGTAGTCGTCGCCGATCTCGATCCCCAGGACATCAGTCATGGCGCCGACGCTACCAACCGCCCCGGGAACCGCAGGCGCCGATACAGCGTCAAAATGCTGCGACCAAGGCTCCCGACTCCCCGTGCGGTTCAGCTCGATTAGCCCGGGATCGCCCCGGCTAGCTCGCCGCTCAGGCCGGGATGTCGAGGATCAGGCCTAGGAGGTCGCGGATCTGCGCCAGGGCGGCGTTCCCGACGCTGCCGCGGCTGCCGTCTATCCGCCTAGCGGCGACCGCACGGATGTGCTGACACTGGGCAGCCGACAGGACGTCGAGGCCGTTGGCCGCGTCGGCGTCGATCTCTAGCTCGGAGGCCAGTCCCCGCACAGTCGATGTGAGCGGGACGACATGGACGACGCTCGGCGCGGCGTCGAGGACCCGCTGTGCGCTGACCACCACGGCCGGACGGCGGAAGCCTGCCTCGCTCCCGGCCGGCGCACCGAGGTCGAGATCGACCACGTCACCCGAGGTCAGCATCAAGCCACCTCGTCTCGTCGTCGGTCAACCCGCCGCGCAAGTCGTTGCCGATCAACTCCTGGCGCAAGCGCCGCACCGCCAGCGCAACCGTGTCGCCGACCGTCGCTCCCAGGACCGATGCCAGCTTCTTGATCTCCTGATGGGTTGCGCCGTCGACCCGGACACTCGTACTCTGCATGTAATAACGTTAACAGAACTTACTACTAGTCCGGATGCAGAGTTCCCGCCCCGGGATGTGCTGGGAGTGGCAGCGTTCGTGGGCGTGGTGATCGCGTGGTTCGCCATCATCTTCACCGGCCGCTACCCCCGGGGACTGTTCGACTTCGTGCTCGGAGTGCACCGCTGGGGACTGCGGGCCGGGGCCTACATGGGGCTGCTCATCACCGACCGCTACCCGCCCTTCTCCCTGCGATAGTCGTCACCCCGAGCGGCGACCGCCGGGGTGAGTGCCGGAGGTCAGCCGCTGCCCTCTACCTGCACGGTGACGATGTCGACGCCGTGGAACTTCTGGTGGCGCACCGCGGAGGCGTGGAAGCGCAACAGCCGCAGCGAGAGGTCATCGACGGACGGCACCGCGAACTGGTCGGTCAGGAACGCCAGCTGATCCTCGATGTTCTCGTGGCGGGTGGTGGCCACGAACTCCAGTTCCACCATCCCCGACCGCGGCCTCGCCGCAACGACCAGGCGCGGACTGTCCGAGTCGTCGGTGTCGTCCCCCTGAGACAGCAGGCTGGCGAGCGTCTCCTCGCCGGCTGACCGCAGCCTCAGCGTGGAGGCCTCGTTCCATCGCAGCCTGGAGGCCAGCCGGACCAGGAACTCGTCGATCAGCGGTATCGAGGCCGTGTCGAGGGTGGCCTCGAGGCGCGACCGGCGGGTGCTCATCGCTTCGATCAGCAGCGTCATCCCGATCGCGGTGATGGCGCCGATCGTGACGCCGTTGCCGAGCAGCTCGCCGTACTCGTCGCCGAAGAGATCGCGCGTGAGGGGGTGCCGGTGCAGTCCCAAGCCCAGCGCGCTGGCCAGCGCGACCACCATCATGCGCCGCGGGTCGAGGCCCTCGCGCAGCACCGTCTGACAGCCGCTGACGAAGAGCATGCCCATGGCGAGCATCAGGTAGGCGCCCAGCACAGGTCCCGGAATCGTCAGCAGCACCGCCGTGAACTTGGAGAACAGCGCTAGCGACACGGTGACGGCGGCCACCCCGACGCCCACCCGGCGAGCGGCGACGCCGGTGAGGCTGATCAGCGAGAGGCTGTAGGAGGAGTTGGCCATCGTGGGCAGCGTGCCGGCGAGGCCGCCGAGCAGCATGCCGGCGCCGTTGACGCTGACCATGCCCTGGATCTGGCGGAACTCGATCGCCCGCGGCCGCCGCCGCGAGCCCTGCTGGATCACCACGCCGTCGCTGATCGTCTTGAGCCCGAGCACCAGGGTGAGCACCGCGAACGAGGGCAGCAGCACCCAGAACTCCCTGCCCGGCGTGAGATCGACGCTCAGGGCCGGCACCTCCGGGACGCCGAACCATCTGGCGTCGGCGATCCGGTCCCAGTCGAGCACGCCGAACGCGGCCGCCGCCGCGCATCCGGCCAGGATGCTGATGAACGGCGCCACCAGGCGCCAGCGTCCGGAGGCCCGCAGCGCCACGATCACCGAGGCCAGCAGCGTCGCTCCCGCGATCGCGGGACCGGCCGTCGCCGGGGCGTCGGCGGGCAGGTCCCCGACGCTGTCGAACGCGATGGGCAGCACGCTCACTGCGATCAGCATCGTCACCGTGCCCGCGACGGTCGGCGTGACGATCCGTCTCAGCGTCGGCAGCCACCAGGCCAGCGCGACCTGCATCAGGCTGCAGACGACCATCAGGCTGGCGAACGTCGACAGCCCGGCCGCAGTGACCGTCGACACCATGATTGCGATGAACATCGCCGCCGGCCAGGCGAGGACCACGTGGCCGGCGCCGAAACGCCGCAGCCGGCACGCCTGCAGCGCCGTGATGGCGGCACAGATCACCATTGCGGCGAACACGGCCCAGGTCAGATGGCTGTCGCCGAGCCCCGACGAGCGGATCGCGATGGCCACGTTCAGCACCAGCGGCGCGACCACCAGCGCGGCCCCCTGGAACCCGACCAGCAGCGCGATCGAGAGAGGGCAGGGCTCCTCGGGCTCGAATCTGATGGGCTGTTCGGCGCTACCGGCAGTCACAAAGTTCGCCATTCTCGCCCCGAAGAGCCTACTTCCGGCCGCATCCCGCCAGCCTCCCGGCTCGCCTCAGCCTCTCGCGGAAGATGGCCGCCAACCTTGAAATTCTGCGATAGCCGGACAGATTCTCAAGGCAGGCAGGATGGCGCCAAGAGTCGGCGTACCGCACACTGGACGCTGCCGATCTGCCTCACTGCATGTCCGTTACTCTGGAAATCCGAGCAGGTCGGCGATGAGTTCTCTGATTTGTTGCAGCGCGACGGGCCCGATGTTGGTGCCCGTAGTTTCGACCAAGCGGTCGACGCTGACGGTCGTGGGGAGGTGCGCCTGGGCGACACCGAATCCGCCGATGTCCACCTCGCTCAGCCATCCTCGCCTCGTGGTCGTGCATGGGACGACCACGATGGCGTGCTGCCGGAATTCGAGCACGTCGTCGCAGGTGACGACGATGGCCGGCCGCACGAACCCCGGCTCGCCCCTCGCCGGCGTGCCGAAGTCGCAGCGGACGACGTCACCCGCTCGCATCGGCCACGTCGCTCGCCGACGCGTCGAGCACGGCCTCGTCGCCGGCATCGAGCGGGGCGCTTGCGAGCTGGGCCCCGATGATGCGGCGACGCTCCCGCCGGACCAGCTTCTCGATCTGTGCGTCGAAGGTCAGGCCCTCACGGTCGGCGAGCTCGCGCAAGGCATCCCGAGTCCGAACGGAAACCTTGATGGTAGTCGAATCAGGCATACCGAAGAGTATACCCCCTGAGGTATTCCGACGGTTCGCGCCCCATGGCACCCGCGTTGCAGCGCCGGTTTGTGTGTCATGCACCAATCCATGCACAGTGCTCCGTCTTGACACGCAAGTCATAGCGTTGCCTTGGGGGTTCTGTAGGCTTGTCAACGTCAGGTCGGGCCACATCTGGGAGGACTCCTGTGCGCTGCACCGTTTCCCGAGCCGTACTCGCGCCCGTGGCTGTCATGGCTCTTGTCGGCGCCTGCAGCGGCGACCCCGGCGCCCAGCCCGATGCCGGCACCGAGTCGGACGCGGCGGCCAGCAGCCCCGAGGTGGCGGTCATCTCGCAGCAGTGCCCCATCGTCGAGCCGGCCGAGACCGTCAGCATCGACGCGCTGCTCTGGGAGGTCCCGGTGACGGCGCTCTACGGCGCCGAGCTCGAGGAGTGCACATCGGGCAATCTGGCCGTCAATGCTCAGCTGCTGGCTCTGGCCGACGCCGAGCCGCAGATCGCCGCGGAGCTCGCCGCCGACAGCACCGACTTCGAGATCGTCTCCACAACCGACGGGACCCTGGCACGGCACGCGGACGAGTTGATCGACCTGTCCGCCCTTGTCGAGGAGCACTGGCAGCGTTTCGACCTCGGCGACATCCCCCAGTCCATCTGGGACGGCGCGACCGTCGACGGCCGGATCCTGGGAGTGCCGCTGTTCACCAACACGCTGCACTTCTTCTACAACTCCGGGATCCTCGCGCAGTACGGAATCGAGCCGCCCGACAACTACGACGAGTTGCTGGCCGCGTGCGACACGCTGCGAAGCGAGGGGTTCGACGATCCGTTCAACATGAACGTCAACTTCGCGGGCGCCCGCGAGATCGAGTTCAACAGCATTCTGACGTCGCTGGGCGGCACGCTGATCCACGACGACAACACGCCGGGCTGGAACAACGAGACCGGGCTCGAGGCGGCCAACAAGCTCCTGGCGGTATCCGAGCGGTGCATGAGCGACGCCGGCCGGTCCATGTCGATCGACGACGCGCAGGCCGCGCTTCTCGCCGGCACGCTGCCGATGGCCAGGACCTGGGCAGACCGCGCCTCGTCGATGGACGACCCCGACCGATCCGACGTGGTCGGACTCATCGAGTTCGCAGCCTCGCTCCGCACCAGCGCCGAGACTGCCCGCAACGCACCGTCGTTCACCATCTACCTGTCGATCCCGGCTGGCAGCACCGCCGCCCCTGAACTGGCATTCTCGGTGGCCATGGCCGGCGCGGACCTCGAATCCCAGAACGCCGCGGCCGCCCACACCACGGTCGCAAGACTCAGCGCCACCCACCCCAACGCACCGCGAAACAGCGCCGTGGCGGCGCGAAGCATCGCCGAAGGAGTGGGGCCCCGCACCAAGAGCCCGGCGCTGAGCATCGCCCGCGACGCCATCAGCCAAGCCGTCTGGGCAATCATCCAACACGGCGCCGACCCGGCCGACGAACTCGCCAGAGCCGAGACCGCCTACATCGAGCAGGCCACCAAAGCCGGACACCTGTAGACCCACCGCTGCCATCGCCTCGCCGAAGGTGGCGCCCAGCGCGTTGGCCTCGCCACAGCCGAGCCGCAAATATCCCCGTGACGGCTCGAATACTGAACCGCGCTCAGTCGTTGTAGGGGCCTAGGAACCGCTCGCCGTTGAAGTGCACTAGGTGCGTGGGGTGATCAGATGTCCACACCTCGCTTTCCCACGAGATGTCCGTCAGGTACTTCTTCATGGTCGCTTGATCCGGGAAACACGACACGAAGACCAGCCCCGCCGTGCACGCACCGAAGACGTCCTTGAGTTCAATGTGGCGCTTGCTGTCAACGGGTCCGTGGGTCGATGCAGCTTCCAACAGCACCAGCCAGTTCCTGTCCTCCATGTGGACGACTAGGTCGGGCATCTTGCCGTGGTCGTCTATGGCGACGCCCAGCGACTCCAGAGCCTCGTGCTCGAACACGAGCCACTTGTCGCCGGCGTCGCCGATGTAGAGCACCGATCCTCCTGGCGTGAACCTCGGGCAGAACTCCTCGACCATGGCCTTGAGGAGAGTGTTCTGCCCTCCCGCGGTCAGCTCGATCTCGACACCATGCGGCAGCGTGACGGGGATCTTCAGCAAGTCGCGCTCTTGCCTATAGGCCGCTTGGAGCCCGGGACGCTCGGCGAGGTAGCGGCGCAGGCGGTGCTTGAACTCGGAAGTTCGGTGCGAACGGATGACATCCAGCGCCTGGGCCGTCACCTGGTAGCACCAGTTGGGCGAGTTGACGGGCCGAGTCGGCTCGTCGGGGTTCTCGATCACTAGGTGTGCCTGCACGAACTGGTGGAGAGTCTGTCGCCTGATCGTCTCCCGAGTGTTCGGCTTGTAGTCCACGTCCCAATGGTCACGGATCCATCCCATGATGTCGACCGTTCGCGACGACCGCTCCTTGGACGCCGCCCACGGGTCACCAGGCTTGAGTCCAAGCAGCGCTAGCAGCACCAGCGCCGAACGCTCGTTGCAGCGCTCGCGATCGAAGCCCATGTTGCGGAGCAGCCACTGGCATTCGCGGACGGACGCCAGATTACTCACGGCAGCGGCACCTCCAGGCGTGTTGGATGATCCGTGGCCGAGGAATGCGGTGGGTCGAACAAGCTCGAGCGAAGCGAGTCACATACGGCCGGAACCCGCAAACGGCGCAGGTCGGTGGCGTTGACCTGGGTGCTTCCGCTGAACATGCGGAAGTAGGTGTCAACCAACTCACTGTTGAGGAAGCTCGCGAGCGCCTCCGCTTCAGACCTCTCTAGCGGTCCACGGTCGCGGTGCACGACGTTCACATGGTTCTCGAAGGCCACGAGGTCGTACCCGTCGACTGGGGCATACACGCAAGCCACGACTCGGCGCCTCTCCTCCTTGGCCGTGAAGCGCTTGACGAGCACGTAGTGACCGTTCGGGAACAGCCATCGCCGCGTCTGCGGTGCGACTCTGAAGCCCTGCGGCTTCCGAGCGCTCAGAGGCCACTCCACCCCCGTCTGCTTGACATTGGCGGGATAGATGAGCGGCACCGAGTCCTCAGCGTGTGCCGCGGTGAGATGGTCCCGGCATCGAAAGTCGACAACCGGCCCGGTTGAGACGGTCAGGCCGAGCGACTGGAGATCAGCCGGAAGGGCGGCGACTCGCTCCGCGGCCCGCATCACATCAGGCCGGCCGGGCAGGTTGATGAACCGGTGGGGGTCATTGGTGGACACCACATCATCGTGGGGGACATCGTGGGCCTCATGCGGGCCGGACAGATGATCTGACCAGGTCTCCACTCGCACGAGATCGGCTTCGCTGGGAGCAGACTTGAGCGCTGAGAAGATCACGGTCTCCTGCAGCACCGACGAGGAACTGAAGACGCGGTCGCGCCGGTCGAAGAGAATCACGCGGCGGAACGACGCCGCTTCGGTGAACTCACGGCGAAAACCCGTGAAGTACAGGCCGTTGGCGAAGGACCTCGGCGTGATGGCCACGAGCTGCCCGCCATCGCGCAGCAGCGCCACCGCAACAGCCAGGAACGCCGCGTAGAGGTTGGGGCAGTCGACGCCGTGGTGTCGCCGCACCATTCCTCGGCAGGGGTCGGACGCGCCGAGCTTCATGTACGGAGGATTGAGAATGGCTGCATCGAAGTTGCGGCTCTTGGCCCAGGCGGGAGAGTCACAGAAGTCGTGGTCGACGATCCGGGTAGCGAGCCGCAGGCCGTGAGCTTCGGCGACAAGATGAGCGGCCTGAGCAGCGGTCTCCAACAATCGAAGTGCCTGCGGGTCGGTCTCTACTAGGTCCACGGACAGTCGCTTCAAGCTGTCAGATTCCACCGCTGCCGCCACCAGGGCCAGCATCAACGCACCAGCACCGGCACCCGGGTCGACAACCCTCAACTCGCCGACCGAGGGCTCCACGAGCGAGGCCATCGTACGAGCCGCTTGCGACGGCGTCGCGAACTGACCCCGTCCCGACCGTTCCGTCCTCCCGTTGCGCGACTCCAACTCCGCATTCAGAGCATCGGCCAAGCCCAGGAGTTCGCCCACGCCGTCCTTCGCCTCCGTCAAGGCCACCTGGATCACCTCCTTCCTCCTACGGTCTTCCGAGCATAGAAGTCCCTTGCGACACGGCCGGGCATTCACGCGCACAAGGGATGACGGCAGCCCTTGAGGGGTGAGCTCATGATTCTCGTAGGCGCGATTGGTGAGACTCAAGCGTCCGCAACATCACAGGGGTCTCAGGTCGCTCGACAGGATCGACGACTGGGCTGGAGAGTCGACGTGACGATGGGAATTGGAGCGCCGGGCGGGATTTGAACCCGCGGCTTTACGGCTTTGCAGGCCGTTCCCTTGGTCCGCTCGGGCACCGGCGCAGGGATTCGCAGCGTACCGGCGGCAGGCCTCGGGGCGGACTCGGCGACGACGCGGCTCGGCCTGTCAGCGCAGTCGCGTGCGGGTGGCCACGGCGGCGGTCACCGAGGCTGCCCCGGCGTCTCGCAGGCAGGCGGCTACCGCGCTCACGGTCGTGCCGGTCAGGACCACGTCGTCGACCACCACCACATGGCGACCGGCGGCCGCATCAGAAGCCCGGTAGCCGGCCGCGGCCGCAATCTCGGACCGCCGCTGCGGATCGACGTGGCGCAGGCGCGGCGTTGCTGCGGTTCGGACCACAAGATCATCCCGGTACTCCCCCGCCCCGGCCGCGGCCAGCGAGCGGGCCAGCACCTCGACCAGCCCGTCGGCGGCTTCCGTCGCCGGCAGTGTGGGCGGGACCGGCACCACCAGGCGCTCGGAGCCGTCGGGAGTTACGGCCAGAGCCTCCGCCAGACCCGCGAAACGGTCGGCAAGCTCGGCGCCGGCGGCAGGATCTTCCTGGTCCTTGGCTCGGTGGACCAGCCAGCCGACATCGGTGCGCTCGTCGCACTCAGGGCGCCAGTAGTCGGCCAGCAGGACCAGTTCCACGCCGAGCGTTGCGAGAGAGCGCACGCCAACGGCTCCCCCGGCATTCATCAGAGCGGACGACCGGCTTCGAACCGGCGACCTCAACCTTGGCAAGGTTGCGCTCTACCAACTGAGCTACGTCCGCGGAGAGGCCGATCCTACCGGCGAGGCCCGCCCGCGGCCACGCTGTGTCAGCGAGCCTCCGGGGGACGAAGGTCGATGGTGAGCCGCAGAACGCCGTCCTCCATCGTGGCCTCCGCGTCGCCGATCATGGCGAAGTCCTGGAAGTCCTTCTGAGCCTGCTCGAGGAAGTGTCGCCGCTCGTCCCCCGCCACCGGCGGCAGATTGCGGCGCTTGACCCCCTCGGCCCGCTCGCGGAAGCGCTCGATCATCGCGTCAGCGTCGAAACCCTCGGCCACGGCCGTCAATCTAGACCGAGCGTGTGCCGCAGTCTCGCCCAGAACCTCAACGCGCCTTCACGAGCGGTCGTTCCAGCCCGCGGAGAAACGTCCGTCCGGCTGTCTCGGCTCTCCTCAGCCTCCCCGCCGGCCTGATTGGCTTCATCCTCCCAGACCGGCGGCAGGTCGAGCGCCGTCTCAGGCTCCTCCCAAGCGGGCGGGAGCACTCTTCCGGGCGCAGGCTCCCCGGCCGCAACGGCGTCACCGGCAACCTCCGGCCCGCTGGCCGGAGCCTCAACAGGCTCCGGAGCCTCTTCCGCAACCGGAACCTCCACGACCCCCGGAACCTCCTCGGCGCCCGAAGCCTCCACGACCCCCGGAACCTCCTCGGCGCCCGGAGCCTCTACGACCTCTGGAGCCTCCTCGGCAACCGGAGCCTCCACAACCTCGGGGACCTCCTCGGCGCGCGAGGCCTCTACAACTTGGGGGACCCCCTCGGCAGTCCCCTCCTCAGCGGACTCCGGAACCTCGGCCGTCCCCCTCTCGGCAGCCTCCGCGACTTCCGTAGCCCCCTCAGCAGCGGGTTCCGCGCCGGCGGCGCCCTCAGCCTGATCCGCCTCGCCGTCATAGAGTTGCGTCGACCGGCGGCGGGCCAGCCGCAGCCGGCGGCGCGGGCTGGTGTGCCACAGGAACACCGCCAGCATCACCGTCATGCCCGCGGCGATGGACCAGAGCGCGATCACCACCCCATCGACGCGCTCGCTGCTCTCGCGGCCCACCAGACGCGGCTCGGTTTCCGACTCCGGATCGGTCTCAGTGTCGGACTGGGCCGTGCTGACCACTCCCAGCGAGCCGGAATCGTCCGCGCTCACCACCATCGGCGCTTCGCCGGAGTCGGTGGCCGACGCCGCGCCCGCCACCACGACGAGCAGCGCCAGCGCCAGCAGGGGTGCCGCTACGAGCATCCGCAAACATGTGAAACCGCTTCGCGGTGCAGCGGTATCATTCCCGCTCTTGTTCGCTGCGCTCACGGGCCGCCCAAACCACGGCAACACTGCCCACGGCCTCGCCCGTATGGAGCGGATTCGCTCACCAATCCGCTCGGCCTCTAGCCAGGCTCTGCCCAAACGCACGACTCTCGACGCTACCCGGATGCGCGGCCGACGATTCCGGCAACGCGGTCGAGAGCCCCGGTCACATCGGCGACCACGTCGCCGGTGTGCTCGAGCCCGGCCGAGAAGCGCACCGTCCCCTGGCCGATGCACGCCGCCTCGAGCTCGGCGGGCAGCAGGCTGACATGGGTGGTCGACGCCGGATGGGTGACGATGCTCTCGGGCCCGCCCAACGACGTGGCCAGCCGCACTACACGGACCTCCTCCACAAATGCCCGGCCAGCCTCGTAGCCGTCGGCCAGGTCGAAGGTGACCAGGCCGCCGGCCAGGTCCATCTGCCGGGCGGCCAGCTTGTGCTGGGGGTGCGACGCCAGACCCGGATAGTGCACGGCCTCGACCATCGGATGGCCCTCCAGGGCCTCAGCCAGCGCAGTGGCGGTCTCGGTCTGCTGCCGGAGGCGCACCGCCAGCGTGCGGATCCCCCGCAGCGCGTTGAGCGCGTCGAACGGCGATGCCACCGCCCCGTGGAGCACGGCGTAGTTCCACAGCCACGCCAGCAGCTCCTCGCTGCCGGCGACCACCCCGATGGTGGCGTCGTTGTGGCCCGCGATGGCCTTGGTGGCCGAGTGAACGACCAGATCCACCCCGTAGCCGGCGGGCCGCTGGCCCAGTGGCGTGGCGAATGTCGAGTCGACCACCGTCATCGGACCGGCGATGGCGCCCACCTCGGCCAGGTCGGCCACCGCCAGCTTCGGGTTGGCCGGCGTCTCGGCGATCACAAGCACCGTGCGTCCCGGCAGGACGGCCTCCGCGAAGGCGCCGGGCTCGGTGGCGTCCACGAAGGTCACATCGATACCGAAGCGGGGGCACGCCGTCTGCAGCAGCAGCTGCGTGCCCGCGTAGAGCTGGCGCTGGGCGACGATGTGGTCGCCGCTCGAGCAGAGGCCGAGCACGATGGCGCTGAGCGCTCCCATGCCCGACGCGAAGGCCCGGGCCGACTCGGTGCCCTCGAGGTCGGCCACCGCGTCCTCGAAGGCCTTGACCGTCGGGTTGCCGTAGCGGGTGTAGAACCGGCTCGAATGGGTGTTGACCGCCATGTCGTGGGCCTCGGACACGGTGTCGGCGGTGAACGTCGAGGTGGCCCACAGGATCGGGGCCAGCGCGTTCTGGTTGTCGTCCCGGCCGGCGCGTATCGCCCGGGTCTGAACGTGCAGACCGTCGGAGGCGCCGTCGCCCGACCCGCCGGAGCCGCCGCCGGGCGCGCCCGACGCGCCCGACCCGCCCGACCCGCCGGAGCCGCCGCCCGACCCGGCCGATCCGCCGGCAGGGGCAGAGCCGGTGCTCTCAGTCACCGGACACCTCGTCGAGGAAGTCGGCGACGGGATCCCGCAGCAGCTCGTGCTCGAGCAGGAACCCGTCATGGCCCTCGTCGCTCGCCAGCATCACCCGCCGGCAGTCGCCGCCGCCCGCGACGATCCCGTCGTGCAGCTCCTGCTGCTCGTGAGGCGGGTACAGGCGGTCGCTGGTGATCGACGCGGTCAGCACCGGCACCCGGATGCGGCCCAGGGCTGCGGCCACCGATCCCCGGCCCCGACCGATGTCGTGCAGGTCCATCGACCGGTTCAGCACCACGTACGTGTTGGCGTCGAAGCGGCGGACCAGCTTCTGGCCGTGGTGGTCCAGGTAGGACTCCATCTGGAAGCGGCCCCACAGGTCGAAGGCCCCCGCCGGGTCGTACAGCCGCCGCCCGAAGCGGCGCTCGAAGGACTCGCCGGACCGGTAGGTGACCTGCGCGATCTGGCGGGCGGTGGCCAGGCCCATCCAGGGGCCCTCCGGCTTGTCGTAGTAGTCGCCGTCGTGCCAGCCCGGGTCGGTGGCGATGGCCAGGCGCTCCACCGCGCTCCAGGCGATCTGCAGCGCGGTGGCCGAGGCGCACGTGGCGAGCGGGAGGATCGACCGCACCCGCTGCGGGTACATGACCGCCCACTCCAGAACCTGCATGCCCCCCATCGAGCCGCCGATCACCGCCAGCCAGCGGCGGATTCCGAGATGGTCGGCCACCCGGGCCTGGATGCGCACCATGTCGCGGATGGTCACCACCGGGAAGCGCGGCCCGTAGCGCCGCCCGTCGACCGGATCGAAGTCGGCCGGGCCGGTGGTCCCCTGGCACCCGCCCAGCACGTTGCTGCACACCACGAAGTAGCGGTCGGTGTCGATCGCCCTGCCCGGCCCGATCAGCTCGTGCCACCAGCCGGGCGTGGGATGCGACGGCCCGCTCTCGCCCGCCGCGTGGGAGTCGCCGGTCAGGGCGTGGCACACGAGCACGGCGTTGGAGGCCTGCGGGTCGAGCTCGCCCCAGGTCTCGTAGGCCACCCGCACCTCACCAAGGCGCCCTCCCCACTCCAGCGCGAAGGGACGGGTCTCGGTGACGGTCACGAACTGGCGGTCGCCGGCGGGGTCGCCGACCTGCCAGGCGCCGGTGGTGGGCAGCCCGGCCGGGAAGCGCCCCCCGGGGCCGGCTCGCCCAGCCGCGGGAGTCGGAGGCTCGATGCCAGAACCTGCGCTCAACTCTCGCTCCTTGTGATCCGCTCCTGCCGCCCCCGCGCTGAGGGCGGCCCTAGTGGGGACCGGACACTTCGGATGCCAGTGACGTCGGGGGGTGCCCGTAGGACACTTGGTTGCGCCGGCCGGGCCGACGCCGCATCCCCGCCCGGAGGCGGGCTGGCACCTTGGGTGTCCGTTCCCAGGTTGCCGGGCCCGGCCCGAAGGCCGAACCGCTCGTGATGTCTTGACCGCTTGGTCGCCGGCCAGTCTAGAAGCCGATCGCGCTCACGCGGCACGGCACGCCGGGCCCGGCGAGGCTCAGCCCGCCTGCTCCCAGCCGAGGAGATCGCTCAGACGTTGGTCGTTGGAGAACATCTCCACGATCGGCTCGTCAAGCTCGAGGCGCCGCTGGAGCCGCTTCACGTCCAGTTCCTCATCCCACAGCGACAAGGTCACCACCACCCCGGACTCTCCCGCCCGGGCGGTGCGGCCGGCGCGGTGGACGTAGGTCTTGTGGTCGGCGGGCGGGTCGAACTGCACGACGACATCCACGTCGTCGACGTGGATGCCCCGGGCGGCGACGTCGGTGGCCACCAGCACCGGAAGGTCGCCGGTGATGAACTGGCGCAGGGACTTCTCGCGGGCCGTCTGGCGCAGGTCACCGTGAATGGGCGCCGCCTTGACGTTCTCCCGTCGCAGGTCGCGGGCCAGGCGGTCGGCGGCCACCTTGGTGCGGGTGAACATCAGCGTGCGGCCCACCGAGCGGGCTATGGCCGCAGCCACCTTGACCTTGTCGAGCTTGTGGACGCCGACGAACCGGTGCACCATCTCGGCCACGGTGATCTCGCGGGGCGCGACGGCGTGCATCGCCGGATCGCTCTGGTAGCGCCTGATCAGCGAGTCGACCGCTCCGTCGAGGGTGGCCGAGAACAGCAGGGTCTGGTGGCCGCTCTCGACGTTGCGCAGGATCCACTCGACCTGGGGCAGGAAGCCCATGTCGGCCATGCGGTCGGCCTCGTCCACCACCACCTGGCGCACGGAGCCGACGCTGACCGCCTTCCGGTCGATCAGGTCGATCATCCGCCCCGGCGTGGCCACCACCAGGTCCACGCCCTCGCGCAGCTTCTTGATCTGCTTGTCGATCGGGGCTCCGCCGTAGGCGGCCAGCACCCGGCGCTTCACCGCGGCCGCGGGCGCAGCCAGCTCGTCGCAGATCTGGTTGGCCAGCTCGCGTGTCGGGGCCAGCACCAGGCCGGCGGGCGAGCCGGGCTTGGCCCGGGGCAGCCGCTGCAGCACCGGGAGACCGAAGGCGAGCGTCTTGCCGGAGCCGGTCTTGGCCTTGCCGCACACGTCGCGGCCGGCCAGCGCGTCGGGGATGGTGAGCACCTGGATGGGGAACGGCACGGTGATGCCCCGAGCAGCCAGCGCCACCACGAACTCGTCGCACAGCCCGAGGTCGGCGAACGTCACCGCAGCGACGGTCGAGGGGTCGAAGCCGTCCTCTCGCAGGGTCTCGACGTCGACAAGTTGATCAGAAAGGGTCATTCGGACCATAAGGCTACCCTGACTTATCCCCAATCCCTTGAATGCTGCCGACCCCGGACCACCCAGCGTCGAGCGCATCCGGCGCGCCCCCAAGGTCGTCCTCCACGACCACCTGGACGGAGGTCTGCGAGCCTCGACCATCGTCGAGCTGGCCGACGAGACCGGATACTGCAACCTGCCCACCACCGACCCCGAGAAGCTGGCCGCCTGGATGCGCCGGGGCGCCAACCGCAAGGACCTGAAGCTGTACCTCGAGACGTTCGCCCACACCGTGGGCGTGATGCAGACCGCGGACGCGATCGCTCGAGTGGCCCGGGAGTGCGCCGAGGACCTGGCCGCCGACGGGGTGGTCTACGCCGAGGTCCGATTCGGCCCCGAACTTCACACCGAACGTGGACTCACCCTCGACGACGCCATCGAAGCCGTCCTCGAAGGCTTCTCGCAGGGAAGCGCCGGCACCCCGCTCACCATCCGGGCCATCTGCTCCGCCCTTCGCCATCTGCATCGATCCGCCGAGGTGGCCGAGGCCGCGGTCCGCTGGAGGGACCGGGGCGTGGTGGCCTTCGACATAGCCGGACCCGAGGACGGCTTCCCCCCCGACGACCACCTGGACGCATTCCAGTACTGCCAGCGGGAGAACTTCCACATCACCATCCACGCGGGCGAGGCGTACGGTCCGCGGTCGATCTGGAAGGCCCTTCAGTTCTGCGGCGCCGAGCGCCTCGGGCACGGCATCCGCATCGTCGAGGACATCGTCACCGGCGACGACGGGGACCGCACCCTGGGCCGGCTGGCCCACTACATCAGGGACCGCCGCATCCCGCTGGAGGTGTGCCCCACGTCCAATGTCAACACCGGGGTGTTCGACTCGGTGGCCGACCACCCGATCGACGCGCTGGTGCAGCTGCGGTTCCGGGTGACCGTCAACACCGACAACCGGCTGATGTCGAACGTGTCGATGACCTCGGAGATGGCCGCCCTGGCCGACACCTTCGGCTACGACTGGGCCCGGCTGAGGTGGCTGACGGTGAACGCCATGAAGTCCAGCTTCCTGCCTTTCAGGGAGCGGCTCCAGATAATCGAGGGCGTGATAAAGCCCCGGTACGCGCCGCTCGAGGCGGCCCAGCGCGAGCCTCCAGTCTGAGATGCCCGGTGGACGCACAGGAACAAAGGAACAGGAGCAGCCGCTCCAGAAACGGCAATAGTTCGACCGAGGGGTTTGTTACGCTGCCCACTCGATTGCCCGGCTCCGGCCGGACAACGACCCTCTCCCGCCCCCTATCCCAGGAGAGCTCGCCATGAACCTGGCCCGTTGTCGCGTCGCCGTGCTAGCCGCCGTGGCGGTGGCGGCCTCGATCTTGGCCTTTGCGCCCACCGCGGCCGCCCAGGCGGCGCCACAGGACGCGGGCGGACATCAAGTCTCCATCGATGCGCTGGAGAGGTTCGGGTACCACGCGGGGGTGGACATGTTCGCGGGCACCGGCTGCGCCGACAGCGACGAGCTCTGCCCGCAAGAGCCGGTGTTGCGCTGGGAGATAGCCGTCTGGCTGGTCAGGATCATCGACACCGCCAACCCGCCCGCGACCAGGTCGTCCCGCTACGACGACGTCGACGCCCGCGCCTGGTGGGCCCCGCACGCGGAGCGACTGGCTGATCTGGGGATCGACCTGACCTGCGGGACCGACCAGCTGTGTCCCGAAGATCCCATGGATCAGGGGCAGATGGCCGAGTTCCTGGTGCGCCTCCTCGACTTGCCTCCGGCGGGGACGGCTGCGTTCGCCGATGTGGGCGCCGACCACCCCAACGTCGACGACATCGACCGGCTCGCCGGGGCGAGGATCACCTCGGGATGCGGGACGCAACCACCCCAATACTGCCCAGACCGGCACGTCACCCGGGCCCAGATGGCCACGTTCCTGGCCCGGGCGCTGGCCATCGTGCCCCTGGCCGACCACGTGCCGGCCCAGGATCCGACGCCGCTGCCGGTCGACCCGGGGGTTGTGATCGGCACCCTCGACAACGGCCTCACCTACTACCTGCGCCACAACGCCGATCCAGGCAAGAACCTGGCGGTGCGGCTGCTGGTCAACGTCGGATCGGTCGACGAGACCGACGAGAACGCGGGCATAGGGCATTTCATCGAGCACATGCTCTTCAACGGCACCACCGACTTCCCCGGCAACTCGCTCGACGCGGCGCTGCGGGAGATCGGAGTGGAGCTGGGACCCGACGTCAACGCCCACGTCGGCCACGACGAGACCGTCTACCAGATCGAGGTCCGCCTCGACGAGCCCCACAAGGCGCCGTTCGTGTTCCACGCCCTGTCGCAGATGGCCGGCGAAGCCACCCTCACCGACGAGGCCGTCGAGTCCGAGCGGGGCATAGTCCTCGACGAGATGCGCTTCCGGCGCGAGAGCGTCAGCGGCTTCATCAGCGGCGAGTTCAACCGGATCTACACCCAGGGCACCCCGTATGAGGGACGCGACCCGGTGGGCACCCTCGAGAGCGTGAACTCGCTGACGCCGCAGATGCTGCGCGACTACTACGAGCAGTGGTACGTGCCCGCCAACATGGCGATCGTGGCCGTCGGCGACATGGCCGTCGACGACCTCGAGGCGCTGGTGGAGGAGCACTTCGGGTCGCTGCCGGCGGGTGAGGGACGCCAGCCTCCCAGTGTGCACATCACGCCGGCGCCGTCCTCCAGCCACGTGGTGACCGACGAGAGGGAGGGCCAGACCTACATCTCGCTGGACATCCCCATCGACCCCCACGACCTGAGCACGGTCGGCGGGGACCGGCTCACCACGATGGAGCTCCTCATCGAGGTGATGCTCGCCAACCGCCTCACCGACGCCTACCACCGGGGCGAGCTAAGCCAGGTCGACCCGCCCCGCTTCTTCTCGTTCACCTACAACCGCGGACTCAGGTACTACGGGACGAACTGGCAGGGCGAGAACCTCGACACCGCATCCCGGGACTACCTCTCGGTGCTGCTCACCGCTCAGGAGCACGGCTTCACCGCCGGCGACCTGGCCCGGGCCATAAACCAGGTGGTGTCGTCGCTGCAGTTCCGGCTCGACAGCGCACCCACCACCCAGGACGGCCAGTGGGCCGGCCTCTACCAGAACCACTTCTTCTACGGTGCCGACATCGACACCGTCGCGGAGTCGGTGACCAGGACGGCCAGGCTGCTGCAGGTGCTCACCCCCGCGGAGCTGACCGAGCACTTCCGCTGGCAGATGGCGCGGGGCGGGTTGCTGGCCATCGCGGTCGGCCCCGACCCGTCGAGCATTCCGACGGTCGAGGAGCTCGACGCGGCCTGGGCGTCGGCCGCGCCAGGGCCGCCCCCCGCGGAGACGGCCGCCGTCGACGAGCTGATGGCCGCTCCCGAGCCCGCCGACCCTGTCTCGGAGGGCTCGCTCGACCTCCTCGAGGACGGCTACGAGTGGGAGTTCGCCAACGGGGTCCGCGTCATGTTCGCGCCCTCCCGCATCGCCGAGGGCGTAGTCAACCTGCAAGCCCAGTCCCTCGGGGGCTGGTCGATCCTGGAACCCGGCGACCGTCCCCTGGCGGCCATCGCGGTGAACGCAGTGCAGGGAAGCGGCCTCGGCGACCTGTCGCGGTCGCAGCTCAACCGCTTCCTCGAGGCTCGGACCGTGGCGGTGAACCCGTTCATCAGCGAGGCGATCGAGGGCTTCGCCGCCGCGTCCTCGGTGGACGACATCGAGGTCATGTTCCAGCTCATACACCTGCTGGTGACCGCGCCCCGGGTGGACGACCACGCCTACGCGGACGCGCTCAACACGGCCGAGACGAGGCTGGCGCTGTCGCAGCGAGACCCCAGGTGGCAGGCGTCAATCGCCTACCTCGAGGCCCGCTACGGCAACGAATGGCATGATGCCATCGCCAGCCGCGAGCAGATCGACTCGCTCGACCCGCAGCAGCTGCTCTCGATGTACCGGAGCCGGCTCGGCTCGGTGGACGATCTGGTGGTGGCCGTCGTCGGGGACATCGACGCAGCCGAGATAGAGCGTCTGGCCCGCCACTACATCGGCACGCTCCCCGCGGGCGAGTCCGACACCTACGTCGACCGCCAGCGGCCCATGCCTGCCGGGGTGGTGCAGCGCGAGATCCGGCTCGCCGAGGGCGAGAGCGCGGTGCTGCAGATCTACCACGAGGCGCCCATCGATGTGACCCCGCTGAGGGCGGTGGCGGCCGACGTGCTCGCCACCGCGCTGGGCGCGCGCGTGTTCCAGGTGATACGCGAGGAAATGGGCTCCTCCTACGTTGCGGGGGCCAACGTCAACGGCATCACCGCCCCGAGCCGCCGCTTCGGCTCGTCGGTGTACGCAACGCTCGACCCGGCCCGGTACGAGGAGATCCACGCCACGATGCTGGAGATCCTCGCCGACGTGGCCGCCAACGGGCTGACTCAAGCGGAGTTCGAGCAGGCGACCGCCATCCTGACCACCGACTACAACCGGGTGACCAACTCCCACATGCTCAGCGCGATTCTGTCGCGGCCCCACGTCGGCGACGACGACGTGCTCACCCAGGAGCGGCGCCGGGCCGAGCTGGCCCGCGTCACCCCCGAGGACGTGCAGGCGATCGCCGCCGCGCTCTACGGTGAGGGCGGGCGCATCGAGATAGCTAGAAGGCCGTGACCGAAGTCCATGTCGTCGACAATGCTCTGGTCGCAGAGCGGGTCACGCGTCTGCGCGACTCGTCCACGCCGAATCACGAGTTCAGGCGGCTGCTTCGGGATCTGAGCTCCGTGCTGGTGTACGAGGCGATGCGGTACGCCCCGCTGGTGCCCGTCGACATCGCCACGCCCATGGGGCCCGCCACCGGGATGCGCTTCGAACGTCTGCCGGTGGTGGTGCCGGTGCTGCGGGCCGGCCTGGGGATGCTCGACGCCGCGCTGGAACTGCTCGGTGAGGTGCAGGTGGCGTTCGTCGGTCTCAGGCGCAACGAGAGCACCCTGGTGGCCCGGGAGTATGCGAGCACCCTTCCGTCCGACCTCGACGGCTGCGACGCTCTGATCCTGGATCCGATGCTGGCCACCGGAGGGTCGTTCGTGCACGCCTGCGAGCTGCTGCGAGCGGCTGGGGCGGGCCGGGTCACCGCGGTGTGCGTGCTCGCCGCGCCCGAGGGGATCGAGCGGGTGCGCGACGCCGGGGTGGCCGACGCCATCTGCGTGGCCGCCGTCGACGAGTCGCTGGACTCCAACGGGTTCATCCTGCCGGGCCTCGGCGACGCCGGGGACCGCCAGTTCGGCCCGCCGTGAGCCGGAGTCCGGGCTGGTCTTGGTCGACCGACCCGACGACGCGATCCACCGGCTGATGGCGGGAAGCGCCCCGTGAGCCGGCTCGTCGCAGTGGCGCCGGACTCCCGGCCGGTCATGCACGAAGCCTTCTCGGCCGCTGTGCGAGCCGCCGGCGGCGAGGTGGCCACCTCGGCGCAGGACCTGGCCCAGACCCGGGCCCTGGTATGGGCCGACCCGTACGCCGGTTACCGGTTCCAGGAGGTGATCGCGTCGGTTCCGGCGGTGGAGTGGGTGCAACTCCCCTATGCAGGGATAGAGCCGTTCGTGGATCATCTGGACCCGGGGCTGGTGTGGACCTGCGCCAAGGGCGTGTACGCCGACCCGGTGGCCGAATGGGTCATGGCCGCGCTGCTGATGGGCCTGCGGGACTTCCATCTCTTCGCGCGGGCCGACTCGTGGTGCGCCGAGTCCGGGCGCAACCTCCTTGGTGCTCGCATCACCGTGCTGGGCGGCGGCGGGATCACCCGTTCACTGCTGCGGCTGCTGGAGCCGTGGGGCTGCCAAGTGACGATTGTGCGGCGCTCCGCCGACCCGGTGGCGGGCGCGGCTCGCACGTTCGCCCTGGCCGACGCACACCAGGCGGTGGCCGGCGCGGACGCGGTGGTGGTGGCCCTGGCGCTCACCGACGAGACCCGCCAGGTGGTGAATGCCGCGCTGCTGGACGCCATGGGGCCGCAGTGCTGGCTGGTGAACGTGGCCCGGGGCGGCCATGTCGACCATGACGCTCTGGCTGCGGCCCTGCGGGCGGGTGTAATCGCGGGGGCGGTGCTGGACGTGACCGACCCCGAGCCGCTGCCCGACAGCTCGGAGCTGTGGGGGCTGCCCAACTGCGTGATCACGCCCCACATCGGCAACACCCGGGAAATGGGCCTGCCGCTGATCACCAACCGTGTCCGCGAGAACGTGCGGCGCTGGCTGGCCGGCGAGGATCTGCTGGGCCTCGTCGACGTGGCCCTCGGCTACTGACGCCCACGGCCGCCGCATCGAGGGACACCTGGGCATCGGCATCTCGCCACCCAACGCCGCCGCCGCCAACGGCTAGTTCCCTGGCGGGCACTTGACACTGGGTCTTTGTTAGTGCAAACTAGTTTGCACCACAAACTATCTGCGGGAGGCGGAGCAAGTGGAGACATTCGACGAGGGCGCAGACGCCCTGACAACCGAGGAGAGCTGGCAGGCGATCCATGCCACCATGGACGACGCCAGAAGCTCCCTGTACCTCGCCGGCAGCGCGACGATCCTGCTGCTCTGGGGTGTGATCGTCTCAGTGGGGTTCCTGGCCCAGTACAGCATCCTCACGCTGGCACCGGACTTCGCCGAGCAGCGGCCGTGGTTCACGGGCCCACTGTGGGGTGGCATCGGGATGGTCGGAGGAGTGGGAAGCGGCATCATCGGGCACCGCGCCGGCCAGCGGCTTGCGGCCGGCGCCGCGGCCCGCCGGGCCGGACTGCGCGTGTTCTTCTTCTGGATCTCGATCGTGGTGGGGGGATTCCTCATCCTGATGGTCGCCGGGCTCATAGACGCGGACAGGGCAGAGGACGCGACACGCGCCTGGATAGCGATCGTGGCCCTGGCGTACGTCCTGTTCGGAATCATCACCCGATTGGTAATCGCTCTGACGGGCCTCGGCTTCGCAGTCGCATACTTCGTCCCCCACTACCTGCTCGGCGATGCCGCCCTGGCCGTGACCGGAGTGTTGACCCTGTTGACGTTCGGCCTGGGCTTCGCCTGGATCCGCCGGACCGGCGAGTGGTGAGCGGTCCGTGAACGACGAGGCCTCCCCCGCCGGGCACGGGGTCGTACTCGACGAGACCATCCATCAGCCGACCCGGCTGAGGATCATGACGCTGCTGGTCTCGGTCCCGGATGAGGACCGGTTGGCCTACGGGTTCATCCAGCGGACCCTGGGGCTGACCGGCGGGAACCAGACCGTCCATCTGCGCAAGCTCGAAGCCGCCGGGTTCCTGGCCATCACGAAGGAGTTCGAGGGCGCCAAGCCCCGCACCTGGGTCCAGGCCACCACGACTGGGAGGCAGGCCTTCACCGAGTACCTGTCAAACCTTGAGAGGGCCCTGGGAGTGCGCCTCCACGCCCCGGCTGGAGACGACGGACAACCAGGCGGGAAATGATCTATCGCCCCTAGTGGTCGCCAGCCAGGAAGCGGACTCCTAGCCAGGAGCCGATCATGCCGCCGGCGGTGGAGAGGGCCAGGTCGCCCACGGTGTCCCCGTAGGTGAGGGCCAGGCCGCCGCCGGCTCCGGTCTCGGCCACGATCCACTCCGCGATCTCCCACCCGACGATCGCCAGCGCGCCGACTCCTGCACCCAGCAGCCACGCGTCGGCCTTGGACACCGCGTACGCCGAGCCGCCCCGGCGGAATCTCCAGGCGTGGAACGCGGCCACCAGCAGCACCCAGCTCACGGTGTGCAGCACATCGTCGGTGGCCTCGTAGGAGTCGTAGAAGCCGACGAGGTTGCCCAGCGTGTCGAGCAGGAACGGCGCCACCAGCAGCACGTCCGCGGTCGCCGGATAGGGCCGGAAGCGCCCCCGCCACGCCAGCGGCACTACCACCGCAGACAGCATGAACAGCGGGAACCGGAAGGCCATGCCCTTGCCCTCGAGCTGGTCCAGCGGCACGGTCAGCGCCACCACGAAGGCCAGCGCCAGCGCGACCTTCATCCCGATGGCCGCCGCCACCGCTCCCCGGCGAGCGTCCAGACGCTCGGCTCCTATGCTCACCGGGTCAGCTTATTCAGCACCATCCTCCTGCCACTAGCAGGATCAGGGTGCCGTTCTAGGGTGAACTTCAGTGATTCTTGTGGCATTGGAGTTGTATTCCTTGTGCAGCGCGCCTAGGGTTTTGACATGGATGCTGCGCTGCTGACGATGATCACGGCCCTGCTGGCTGCCGTGCTGGCCAGCGGCTACGAGCAGCGCCGGGATGGGACCAAGACCCGCGACAAGCTGGACGAGAACAACGAGGCGCTGCGGGACCTAGCCGCTCGGACCACGGTTCTCGAGGCCAGCCACCAGCACCTGCTCCAGGAATTCGTGGAGCACCGCCGCACAACCGAGAAGAACTTCGCGGAGGTCAACGGCAGCCTCGCCGACGCCCGTGAGCGGCTGGCCCGAATCGAGGGGCACCTGGGCATCGGACGACCACCCTCCGACCAGGACAATCCGAGTGGCTAGAACTCGTCCAGGCTCAGCGGTGCCTAGCCAACGATGTTGCGGAGTTCGGCAAGGCGGGGAACGACCACCTCGGCGAAGAACTGGTCATGGGACTGCCTCCTGGGTCTAGCCCGGGAATCTCGGGTGAGAAACCGGTCGTATGCGCGGGTGAGTCACTCCAAGATCCTGCGGTGGGCGCCCGGTGAGCCGTCGCCGCGGCACGACCGGCCTCAGGACAGACGGGACCGGCGCCATCAGCGGCCCGCCAGGTCGCCGGTGGACCGCTCGGTGCGGAACCGGGCCAGCAGCTCCCGGATGCCGGGCGGCTCGTACTTGAGAACCTCCCGGGTGCGTCGCACGGTGAGGCTGGTGTCGTACGGGATGGGGAAGCTCCCCACCGCGCCCGCCGCACTGGTGTCGGGCCGGGCCGAGCTCAGCAGCAAGACGTCCAGACCGAAGACCTCGCAGGCCATGCGGGCCAGCTCCATGCGGCCCACAGAATCGGCGCCGCAGCAGTGGAACACCCCGGTGGCCGATGCCTCGGCCGCGATCCGCCACATCACCTCGGCGCACTCGCTGGCCAGCGACGGGCTGGCCACCATGTTGATGTTGTCGGCCTCCCACACTGCGAAGGGCTCGCCGGCCTCCAGAGCTTCGACGATGGAGGTGACGAAGTAGCCGAAGCCGCCGTCCTGCACCCGGGGCGTCGAGTCCCGCAGCCAGTGCATCCCGCTCACAGCCGACACCCGGGCCACGGCAGCCCGCTCCGCGCCCAGCAGGGCGGTCTGTTCGCTGGCCATCTTGAGCACCCCGTAGAGGTTCACCGGGTTCGGGGGCGTGTCCTCGTCGGCGCCGGCCTGGGTGCCGTCGAACACCCAGTCGGTGGACACCAGGATCAGCTTGGCCCCCGCCCGATCAGCGGCCCGGGCCAGCGTCTCGGTGGTGCCGACGTAGCTGCGCCAGGCCAGGTCCCGGTCGGCGTACATGGCCGCGAAGTCGTTGAGGATCATCGAGTGGACGATCACGTCGGGATCGAAGCCGTCCACGCTGGCGGCAACGGCCGCATCGTCGAGGAGGTCGAGCCGCTCGGTGGTGAAGCCATGCGTGTCAGCGGGAACGAACCGGTGGACCGGACAGTGCACGGTGGCGCCGTGGCGCTGCGCGAACACCTTGACGACGTTCGACCCGACGAAGCCGGTCCCGCCGGTCACATAGGCCCGCATGCTGTGTTCCTCGCGCTTCTCTAGCCGATCTCCGCGACCGCCACCGGGCGACCCTCGCGGATCGAGGCCCACGCGGCCAGGCCCATCACCAGCGGTGCCCGTCCGTCGGCCAGGGTGACCGGCGACGGCGCGCCGTTGACCATGTCGACGAACGCGTCCCACTCGGCCATGTACGACGGGATGTAGCGATCCAGGAAGAAGTACGGCAGCGGCCTGCCGTGCGGCCCCTCGGAGTCCCAATAGTGGGCCGTGGCTTCCGGCGGGTTGTCCGAGGAGGCCATCCCGGCCGAGCCGAAGGCCTCCAGGCGCTGGTCGTAGCCGTAGACCGCCCGGCGGCTGTTGTCGATGGTGGTGATCGCCCCGCTGGCGTGGGTCACCACTACCACCGCGGTGTCGAGATCGCCGGCATCGCCGATGGCCGGATCGACTCGCACCGCGCCGGTGGCGTACACCTCCACCGCCTCGCTTCCGGTGACGAAGCGGGCCATGTCGAAGTCGTGGATGGTCATGTCACAGAAGATCCCGCCCGAGACCTTGATGTAGGAGATGGGCGGCGGATCGGGGTCGCGGCTGGAAATACGCACCAGGTGGACGTCGCCGACATCGCCGGCGGCCACCCGGTCCCGCACATGGCGGTGAGCCGCGTCGAACCTGCGGTTGAACCCGACCTGCACCGCGATACCGGCCTCGGTGGCCGCCGCGATGCCGCGGTCCACGTCGGCCAGGTCCAGGGACAGCGGCTTCTCGACGAAGGCCGGCTTGCCGGCGGCGGCCACGTCGACGAGCAGGTCGATGTGGGTGTCGGTGGAGCTGCACACCGCCACCGCGTCCACGTCGTCGGCCTCGATCAGCTCGGCGGTGCTGCCGGCCCGGCGGGCTCCGGACGTGCCGGCCACCGAGGCTGCGACCTCGCCGTACACGTCGTAGACGGCCGCCAGGGCCGCGCCCGGGACCCGGCGGGCTATCAGCTCGGCGTGCATGGAGCCGATGCGCCCGCAGCCCAGCAGCCCGATGCGGACAGGGTCACTCACGGGTCCACCTCCCGCGGCTCCAGCAGCCCGATGCGGACCGGATCACTCACGGGCCCACCTCCCGCGGCTCCAGCAGCCCGATCCGGACAGGATCACTCACGGGCCCGCCTCCCGCAGCCCAGCAGCCCGATGCAAACCCGGTCGGTCACGGCCGGCCCTCCCGGCGGGCAGGCACCAGGCGCGACACCACCCGGCCGTTGCGCAGGGCCACGTCGTAGAGGGTGATCGCCTCGGTGGCCGGCGAGCGCAGCGCCTCCCCGGTGCACAGGTCGAAGCACCCGTTGTGCTTGGGGCACTCGATCAGGCCGTCGAGCACGACGCCCTCGGCCAGATGGGCCTGGCCATGGGTGCACAGCCCGTCGCTGAGCACGAGACCGCCGGCCCCGATCTCGTCGCCGTCGGCATAGTCGTCGGGGTGGAGCCGGTACAGCGCATAGGTGTCGTCGCCATGGTCGACGCGGCGAGCCGAGTTGGGGACCAATCCCTCGGCCGGGCCGAGGTCGACCAGGCCGTCGTGCACGTCCCCGGCCCACGCGGTGACCCCGGTGTCGACGAACGACCGGTCCGCGCCCAAGACATCGGGAACATCAGGGCGGGGATCGTCGTAGGACGGGTCCTGCCACTGGCGGCGCAGGGTGGCGAAGATCCGCCGGTAGGCGCTGATCGTGGACCGATCGGCCGGCGCCAGGCAGTCCTTCACCTCCTCGTGGAGGGCGGGCAGCGCGTAGTAGGGCACCGTCGGGAAGATGTGGTGCTCGACGTGATAGTTCATGTTGGAGTACAGGAACCGCAGGACGGGGTTCATGTACACCGTGCGCGAGTTGTAGCGATGGTCGAGCACGTCCTCCCGCAGGCCCGCGTGCTGCATCGCCCCGAAGAACACCATGAGCCAGGCCCCGTAGAAGGTGGGCAGCCCGATGTAGAGCGCAGGCACGATGGAGCCGATGGCGATGCACCAAACCGCGGTGCCGGCCAGCACCGCGATGTAGGCCCGCGACTCCCACTTGAGCTTGGGCAGCTCGTCGGTGGGGATGAAGTCACGGGCGTCGTCGTCGATGCGGCCCGCGGCGTGCTTGAGAGTGCGCCATACCGCCTTGGGCAGGATCGCGACCGGCAGGTACACGCCCAGCACCGTCCGCAGCGAACCCGGGCGGGGGAACATGATCTCGGGGTCGCGCCCCACCACGATGGTGTCGGTGTGGTGGCGGACGTGCGACCAGCGCCACAGCGTGGGCTGGCGCAGCAGCATGAACGACGCGATGTAGTAGACGACGTCGTTCAGCCACTTGGTGCGGAACGCGGTGCCGTGGCCGCACTCGTGCCAGCGGGAGTCGCCCGCGCCGCCGTAGAGGGCGCCGTAGGCCATGAAGGCCGGCACCGCCCACCAGGTGCCCAGAGCCCGGAAGGCCAGGTAGCCGAAGACGGCCAGCAGGCCGAGCCACAAGATCGTGTCGCGGGCCGCCCGGGCGTTGGTGCGGACCTGCAGGGCCCTCAGCCGCTCGGGGTCGATGGGCGGGCGGAACCACTCCGCCTCGACCAGCCCCCGCTCGACGGCCAATCTCGAGTCCTGCCCGGTGAGGGCATAGTCCCGGACGGTCGCGGTCACCCACCGCTCCCCGAATCGGGTGGCCACCGACCCAGCTCGGGGCCGGGGAACACGGAATCGCCCGCGCCCAGCACCGTCTGGTCCCACTCCACCACTGCGCCGGTCATCATCCCCGACTCGGCGGTGGCCAGGTGCACGATGGTGCGGGCTATCTCCGGCGGCTTGATCAACCGCCCGAAGGGCATCTCGGCCTCGGCCCGCTCCAGCCAGCCGTCGGTGGCCCCGTCGAAGGTGCGCTGGGTCACGTCCTCGGCGGGGGTGTCCATCCAGCCCGGGCACAACAGGTTGACCCGTATGCGGTGCCTCATCAACGAGAACGCCAGGTTGCGGGCCATGGCCACCAGCGCGCCCTTGGAGGTGGAGTACGGCAGCAGCTTCACCGGACCGCCCCGACCGGCCACCGAACCGATCAGCACGATCGTTCCCTCGACCGACTCGCGGGCCATGATCCTGGCCACGCCCTGGCTGAGCAGGCCCGGCGCCCGCACGTTCACAGCCAGCATCGCGTCCCACAGCTCGGGGGTGGTGTCCCACACGGTGCCGCGGTCGGTGATGGCCGCGCAGTTCACGAAGCTGTGGCAGGTGCCGAAAGCCGCGTCGAGAGCGGCCACCGTCCGGTCACAGGCATCGGCCTCGGCCAGGTCGGCGGCAAGGAACTCCACCCGGCAGCCGGCCGTGCCCAGCGAGGCTGCGGCCGCCTCTCCCTTGTGCTGATCGCGGCCCACCAGCAGGAGTCCGGCGGCGCCCTCGGCAACCAGTCGCTCCCCCACCGCGTAGCCGAGCCCCTGCGACCCTCCAGTGATCAGGGCGATGCCGCCGGCGAAGGAAGGATTCGATTGTCCCATGGTCACCACACTCTCTGTTCGGCCCGGCCGGCGTCCATAGCCTCGCGGGCTGCTCTCACCGAACCGCTGGAGCTCACTTCGGGCACCCCCACCTCCCAGAACGAGCCGCCCTCGGTCCAGCTGTGGGGATGGGTTCTGAGGGCGATCACATAGGTGCGGTCCGCGGCTCTGGCTCGCTCGATGGCGGCCTCCAACCCGGCGATGGTGCTCACCGTCTCGGTGGCACAGCCCATCGAGGCCGCGTGGGCCGCGAAGTCGACCGCGACCAGCCGTTCCGTGCGGCAGTCGGCGAACAGGTTGTTGAACGACGCCCCGCCCTGGTTGACCTGGAGCCGGTCGATCACCGCGTAGCCGCCGTTGTCGCACACGATCACGATGAGCTTGTGACCGGTGAGCACGGTGCTGTAGAGGTCGCTGTTCATCATCAGGTAGGAGCCGTCGCCCACCAGCACCATCACCTCGCGCTCAGGCATGGCCATCTTGGCTCCCCAGGCGCCCGATATCTCGTAGCCCATGCACGAGTAGCCGTACTCGCAGTCGAAGGAGTGCACCGTGCCGGCCCGCCAGCCGTTGACCAGCTCCCCGGGCAGGCCTCCGGCGGCCGCGACCACGTAGGTCGAGGAGTCGGCGGCCCGATCGACCGCTCCCACCACCTGCGCGTAGGTGGGCAGATCGGCGTACGGGTCCGGGGACCGGTCGCCGCCGGAGGCGCCGACCGTCACCGGCGCGGCGATCTTGTCGATGTAGGCGTGGTACTGGGCGGTCTCCGACGCGGCCCGCGCCGTCCAGCCGGCGCCGGCCCGGTAGTCGCCGAGCGCGGCTCCGAGCTCTATGAGCCCCTCGCGGGCGTCGGCCACCAGCGGCAGGCACATGTGCTTGGTGGCGTCGAAGCGGGCCGCGTTGAGCCCGACGATCCTGGCCGACTCGTCGCCGAACACCGTCCAGGAGCCGGTGGTGAAGTCCTGCATTCTGGTGCCCACGGCCAGCACCACGTCGGCCGGCGCGGCCATGGCGTTGGCCGAGGTGCACCCGGTGACCCCGATGGGGCCGCAGTTGAGCGGATGGTGGGCCGGCAGGGACGTCCGGCCCGCGGTGGTCTCGACCACGGGGATGCCGTGGGCCTCGGCGAAGGCGGCGAGCTGCTCCTCGGCGAGAGACCAGCGGACCCCCCCGCCCGCGATGATCAGCGGCCGTTCGGCGGAGGCCAGCGCGGCCGCGGCCCGTCTCAGCTCGCCCGCATCGGGACGGGGCCGGCGGATGCGGTGCAGCGTCTCGTCGAACAGGCGGACCGGATAGTCGTAGGCCTGGGCCTGAACGTCCTGAGGCAGCGCGATGAACGCCGGGCCGCAATCGGCGGGATCGAGCATCGTGTTGACGGCATGGGGCAGCGTCTGCACCACCTGCTCGGGGGTGGTGATCCGGTCCCAGTAGCGAACGACGGCCCTGAAGGCGTCGTTGACGGTGGTCGCCGGAGCCCCGAAGTGCTCGACCTGCTGCAGCACCGGATCCACGATGCGGTGCTCGAACGTGTCGCCGGCCAGTACCAGCAGCGGCAGCCGGTTGGCCATCGCCACCGCGGCCGCGGTCACCATGTTGGTGGCGCCGGGGCCGATCGAGCTGGCCGCCACCATGATCCGGCGCCGTTTGGAGGCCCGGGCGAACCCGCAGGCGGCCAGGGCCATCCCCTGCTCGTTCTGGCCCCTCCAGGTGGGCAGCGCCTCCTGGGCCTGCTCGAGCTCGTGGCCCAGGCAGGTGACGTTGCCGTGGCCGAAGATGGCGAACACGCCCGCGAACAGCGGCACGACATCGCCGTCGACCTCGATGCGCTGGGCGGCGAGGTAGCGCACCATGGCGCCCGATGTAGTCAGCCTGATCGTGTCCATGGCGGCCTCCCCTCGCCGGTGGGTCGATCTCAGTCGATCCTTACCGACACTACGTCCGTCCAGGAGCCGGTCTCCCAGCTTCGCAGCAGCGCGGCCTGAACGCTCACGTACTCCAGCGCCTGCTCCATCCCCGCGGAGTGGGGCCGGCCCTCGGCCACCGCGGCCAGGAACTCGTGGTCCTGGATGGTCACCACGTCCTCGAAGCCGATGGAGTTGGCCTCGCCGGGAACGAAGCCCGCATGGTAGGGGTGTCGCTCACCCGCGTAGACGGTGGTGTAGCCGAGGTCGCCGTCGCCGGTCCTGAACAGCCGCATCTCGTTCATGGTCTCGAAGTTCCAGCTGAGCGCGCCGCCGGTGCCGTGGACGTCGAAGGCCATCTGGCTCTGGGGCCCCACCATCGTGCGGCTCGTCTCGAAGGTGCCGCGGCTGCCGTTGGCGAACACCGCCATCGCCCCGAAGTAGTCCTCGTTGGTGACCACGCCCACCGGGTCGTCGGGCCCGCCGCGGTCATAGTGGGTGCCAGACGCCGACGGCAGCGGCCGCTCCTTGATGAAGGTCTCGCCGGTGCCCACCACCCTGGTGATCGGGCCGTTGATCATCATGGCCAGGTCCATGGCGTGGCTGAGGATGTCGGTGGACACGCCGTGCCCGGCCTGCTCGAGCAGGAAGCGCCAGCTGAGCAGGCCGAGGGGATCGGCACCGTACATGGAGAAGAACCGGCCCCGGTAGTTGGTGATCTGGCCCAGCTCGCCGGCCTCGATCAGGTTGCGGGCGTGCTGCACCAGCGGCACGAACCGGTAGTTGTAGCCGACACCGGTTATGACGCCGGCGTCGCGGCAGGCCTTCTCGGCCCGGGCCGTATGGGTGGGAGTGCCCCCGACCGGCTTCTCGCAGAAGACGTGCTTGCCGGCCGCGGCGGCGGCCTCCACCATCTCGCAGTGCACCATGTTGGGCGCGCAGACGGCGACCACGTCCACATCGGGATGGTCCACCGCGGCCCGCCAGTCGCCGGTCACCTCGCGGAAGCCGAAGTCGTTCAACGCGGTGGCTCGGCGCGACTCCAGGGTGTCGGCGCAGACCGTGAGCTCGGCCCGGTAGGCGAGGCCGTCGAAGATCATCGGCAGGCGGGCGTAGGACCGGGCGTGGGCCTGGCCCATCCAGCCGAAGCCGATCACGGCCACGCCCAGGCGTCGCTTGGCGCTCATCGGCCCTCCCGCCGCCGGTCCACGGCCGGGTCGGCGGCCGCAGCGGCCAGCAGGTGCTCGGGAGTGCCGCCTCGCAGCCACTCCGTCGCCTGGCCCAGGGCTTGGCTGACCAGCCGCACCGCTCCGACGGTGGTCGACGAGGCGACGTGCGGGGTGACGACCACGTTGTCACGCCCGAGCAGCGGGTGACCCTCGGGCAGGGGTTCGGGCTCGGTGACGTCGAGGCCTGCTCCCGCGATGTGGCCCGAGTCCAGGCCGGCGAGCAATGCGTCGTGGTCGATCAACGAGCCGCGGGCGCAGTTGATGACGATCACCGCCGGCCTCATGGCCGAGATGGTGGACGCATTGACGATGTGGCGTGTCGCATCCGTTGCCGGTGCGTGGAGCGACACGGCGTCGCTGCCGCGCCAGAGTTCGTCGAGATCCACGCTCTCGCCCACGCCCGCCAGGACCGAGGCGTCCAGATAGGGATCACAGACCAGCACTCTCATGCCCAGCGCAGCACCGTAGCGGGCCACGCGGCTGCCGATCCGGCCGCCGCCGAGCAGCCCCAGGGTCCTGCCCTCGAGTTCGAGGGCGCCGTGAGCGGCCTGATAGTTGCCGAGACCCGCGCGCAGCCGGTGTTCTGAGGGCTTGATCCGTTTGGACACCGCCAGCAGCAACGCCAGGGCGTGCTCGGCAGTGGAGACCGTGGGAGCGTCGGGCGTATTGCACGCAGCGACCCCGACCGACGCGCACGCGGCATGATCGACGTTGTCGTAGCCGATGCCGGAGCGGACCACCACCTTCAGCCGGGGAAGGCGACCGCAGACCGACGCGTCCCAGCGCTCGCCGGCGCCCACGACCGCGCCGTCAGCCTCGGCCAGATCGTCAGTGAGCTCGACGTCATCGGGGACGGCCACCTCGGGCGGCGGCGGTCGATCGATCCAGATGCGCCAGGGCGCGGCCACGCTCATGCGGCGTCAACCTCCGTCGCCCCAGCTCCGGCCAGCACGTCGTCAACCTCCGCCGCCCCAGCTCCAGCGAGCACGTCCTCTATCTCCGCCGACCCAGCTCCGGCCAGCACGTCGTCAACCTCCGCCAGCCCGGCTCCGGCGAGCACGTCGTCTATCTCCGCTGCGGTGGGCATGGCGTCGGCACATGTCAGCCGGCCGGCCACGATGGCCCCGGCCGCGTTTGCCCTGGTCACCATGGCTACCGGATCGAGGCCGGTCAGCAGCCCGTCGGCCAGCGCACCGCCGAAGGCGTCACCGGCGCCGAGGCCGCACACGACCTCCACTCTCACCGGCGGGACGGACCAGCGGCCGTCCGCGGTGGCGACAAGCACGCCGTCGGCGCCCATCTTGACGATCGCCAGCGACACACCCCGCGCCAGCAGGCGGTCGGCGGCGGTGTCGGGATCGGAGGATCCCACCGCAATGCCGCACTCCGTCCGGTTGCCGACCGCCACGGTGACACGGTCGATGGCCGGACCTATCTGGGCGCCGGCCTCCGCCGGTGAGGACCAGAAGCTGTCTCGGTAGTCGAGGTCGAGCACCGTGTGCTCGGCCCTGGCGCGCCGCTCCAGCAGGGCGCGAACCGCCGAGCGGGACGGCTCTTGCGCGAACCGGGAGCCGGTCACCCAGAGCACCGGGACCGTGGTGGCGACATCCGGCATGTCGTCGATGGTGAGGTTCATCTCCGGGCCGCGGGGCTCCCGGTAGAACAGCAGCGGTGGATCAGAGGGCGGATCCAGAGCACAGAACGCGAGCGCCGTGCGCAGGTCGGGGTCCACCGACACGTAGTCGTTGACCACGCCGAACCGCTCAGCGAGGGCGGTGCGGATGTACTCGCCGAACCCGTCGTCCCCCACCCGGGTGACCACCGCCGCCCGCCGGCCCAGCCGGGCCGCGGCCACGGCCACGTTGGTGGGCGACCCGCCGATCGACTTCGCGAACGACTGAACCCCGCTGAGAGGCACGCCGCTCTGCTGCGGGTACAGGTCGACACTCACGCGCCCGACCGTGAGCAACTCCAACTCGGTCATCGCTGTCGGGGGGAGGGATCGGGCGCGGCTGCCGGATCGACGGCGGTCAACGGGTGAAGCCGGGCCACCCTCAGTCGGTGCCAGCCTGGGCCAGTTCGTGCTGGAGCTGCTCCAGCTCCGCGCCTCCGGCCATGAGCTGGGTCAACTCGGCCTGGGAGAGCTCCTCCTTGGCCCAGTTGCCCAGAGCGCGGCCCCGCTTGAGGATCACGAAACGGTCGCCCACCGGATAGGCGTGGTGCGGGTTGTGGGTGATGAAGATCACCGCCAGACCCTGGTCGCGGGCCTCCACGATGCGCCTCAGGACCACCCCCGACTGCTTCACACCCAGCGCGGACGTGGGCTCGTCGAGGATCAGCACCCGGGCGCCGAAGTAGCTCGCCCGGGCGATGGCCACCGACTGGCGCTCGCCACCCGACAGGGTGCCCACGCTCTGCTCGGTGTCGCGGATGTCGATGCCCATCTTGGCCATCTCGTCCTTGGCGATCGTCTTGGCCTTGTCGATGTCGATCTGGCGGAACGGCCACATGCCCTTCCTGGGCTCCTGGCCCAGGAAGAAGTTCCGCCACACCGACATCAGCGGCACCATGGCCAAGTCCTGGTACACGGTGGCGATACCGGCCGAGAGCGCCTCCCGGGGCGAGGCGAACTTCACCTCGGCGCCCTCGAGGATCAGCTCGCCCTCGTCGTGCTGGTGCACTCCGGCCAGGATCTTGATGAAGGTGGACTTGCCCGCGCCGTTGTCGCCCAGCACGCACGTGACCTCGCCGGGGTTCACCGTCGTGGTGACGCCGGTGAGGGCGATGATGTTGCCGTAGAACTTCGAGAGGTTCTTCATCTCGAGGAACTCGGTGCTCATTGCTGGTCCTCCTTTGCTCCCGAGGCCTGTTCCTTGGGCACGACTATGGTGATCTCGGCTTGATCGGGTTTCGCTTTCTCCGTTCTGACCGGGGCCTTCTCGGCCCGGCCGCGGATGTAGTTGTTCACGATCACGGCCACCAGCAGCAGGGCGCCCAGCACCAGGAACTGCCAGTTGCTGTTCCACAGCGCGAAGCCGATCCCCTGGCTGATCATTCCCCAGATGATGGCACCGATGGCCGCTCCCAGGGCTGAGCCGTAGCCGCCGGTCAGCAGGTTGCCGCCGACCACGGCGACGATGATGTAGCGGAACTCGTCGCCGTTGCCCACGTCGGCCTGCACCGACAGCTGGCGGAAGGCGATCAGCATCCCGGCCAGCCACGCCGAGCCCGACACCAGCATGAACAGCGTGGTCTTGGCCCGGGCGGCCGGGACGCCCACCGAGCGGGCCGCCTCCTTGTTGCCGCCCACCGCGAAGATCCAGTTCCCGAACTGGGTCTTGGCCAGCACCCAGGTGCCGGCGGCCGCGTAGAGCAGCAGGAACAGCACCTGGACCCGGAAGCTGGTCCTGGCGTTGGTGGCCAGGGCCTCCTCGGTGGTGATGAACAGCAGCCGGGCGATGAAGCTCAGCGCCACCAAGCCGGCGCCGACCACCACCACGGCCCGGCCGGTGCCCTCGTCGGAGGTGAACAGAAGCTTGTAGAGGGCGCCCGCGGCGTACACCGCGAAGGCGACCAGGGCGCCCTTGGCTAGCCCGACAACGACGCTGTAGATGATCCCGTCACCGTCGATCAGCTCGAGTATGGCGAACACGACCACACCTGCCAAGCCGGCGACGGCGCCCACCCGGGCCCATGGTCCGAGGTCGGCCGACGCGACCGCAGTCTGGCGCCTCTGGCAAAGGTGGCTGGCCAAGGCGGCCACCGCCACGAGCAACGCGATCAGCAGCAGCACGACGAACAACTCGACCCGCAGCTTGCGGGATGTGGACTCCAGCTGGATGAAGAAGGCGAGCACCACCAGGGCCACGGCCGACAGCAGCGAGAACACCAGCGGCATCCGGGAGCGGCCCGCAGACGAAGCCAGCAGCAGGACGCCCGCTCCGGCGAGACCGCCGAAGAGCAGCACCCGGGCCGCCTGGCCGGTGACCAGGAAGCTGACGGTCGGAATGAACATGATGGCTGCGCCGATCAGCGGGTAGGTCATGCGGATCCGGCCCATTGCCGCGAGCACGGCTAGGACGCCGGCAACGGCTATGCCGATGGCGAACACGGTCCGTCCGGCCGCTCCCGGCAGGAATCCGAGCCTCTCGGTGTTGCCCGAGTCCATCAACAGGGCAATGACGACACCGAGCACTATCCCGGCCACGCCGGCGCCGAGGCGGTAAGCCAGCCCGGGGGCGTTGGCAGCCCCGCCGCCGCGGTCGGCGGGCTCGTAGCGGGCCACGCACCATCCCGACACTCCGGCCAGGACGCCGGCGGCGATCAGGATGCCGCCGATCCACTCGGAGGCGGACCCGCCCTGGGTGAGCAGGTACACGAAGCCGGCCACGGCCACGGCCACACCCACTGCCGAGGAGGCGATGCCCGACATCTTGTAGGCGCTGCGACGCCGGTAGGTCAGCTCGAGCACGCCCAGCAGCAGGGCCGCGCCGCCCACGATGAGCAGCCCGGCCCAGGCCCAGTCGCGGCCGTCCCAGATGTGGCCCGTGCCCGGGACGATCTCCAGTATCGCCTGTCCGCTCTCGTCGATCTCTCCGGACTCGACCTTCTGCGGATTGAGCACCCACTCGGCGCCGAAGATGCTGCTCCAGAAGTCGAAGCCGCCGGCGTCCTTAAGCTGGCCGCCGTCGCCCACGATCACTTTGTCGGTGAACAGCTTGGCGAAGCCGAGCTTGCCGCCCCACAGGATGAAGAACGTGCCCAGGGTGACGATGAAGCTGGGAAGCGACGTCCTGTCCACCACCGTGCCGTTGAACCATCCGATGGAGAGCGCCAGAGCCAGGGTGAGCGGCACCGCCATGAAGAGGTTCAGGCCGGCCCCGCCCGAGCCGGGATCGATGCTGAGCAGCACCACCACCATGGCGGTCGCGCCGGTCATGGCGCCCGAGGAGAGGTCGAACTCTCCTCCGATCATGAGCAGCGCGACGGGCACGGCCATGATGCCGAGAATGGCCGCGGTGTCGAGGAAGTTGGCGATGCCGCCGACCGTCCCGAACTGACCGGCCACAAGCCAGAACATCACTCCCACGCCGACGAGCCCGAGCAGGGCCCCGATCTCCGGTCTCGTCAGGAGTGTCTGTATCGGTCCGCGGTGGGCGAGCCGTTCGTCGCCCGAGTCGGCCGCGCTCTCTGCCGATTTGTCATTGGTTGTCTCGGCCATGCATCCCCCTATCGCGTTGGCTGTGGCGCTTGACGACCGCTCCGAAGGCCGAGACGGCCGCACTCTTCAGGATCGGACCGCCGGTTCGCGAGCCGGCGGGTGGCGGCAGGCCTCGTGCCGCCGGAAGTTAGCAGGGGGCGGCCGGCCTCAGCCAGCCGCCCCCTGCCAATTGGGGGGTCTAGCGGGTGCCCTCAGCAACCAGCGCGGCCACTGCGGCCGCGTTCTCGGGCGTCACGAAGCCCGGCCCGGTGAGGATGGGCTGGCCGCCGCCCGCGGTGTTCTGGTTGGTGGCCTGCAGGTACATCAGGATCACCGGCAGGTACCCCTGGAGGTACTGCTGCTGGTCGACCGTGAAAGCGACCTCTCCGGCCTGGATCTTGTCGATCAGGTCGCTGGAGAGGTCGAAGCCGCCGATGTGAACCGAACGACCTGCGTTCTCAGCCGCCTCGAGCGCCCTCAGCGGGACGTTCGGGCCGACGCCGAGAACGGCGTCGATGGACTCGTCGGCGATGAGCCTCGACGAGATCGTGGCCCGCTGCTCGTCGGGGTTGGCGTCCAGGCCGATGAACTCGGACACGACCTCGCCGTTGAAGGTGTCGGCCAGGCCGTCGCAGCGCTCCTCGAGGCCGACGTTGCCCTGCTCCTGGCGCCCGCACAGCACCTTGGTGGCACCGAGGGCGTTGAAGCGCTCGCCGGCGCCCTGGCCGGCCACGAACTCGGTCTGGCCGACGTGGGTCACCGCGCCGAGAGACTTGTAGTGGTCCACGCCGGAGTTCAGCGTGTACAACGGGATCCCCGCGGCCACGACCGCCTCGGCCGCGCCACTCACGCCGGTCGGGTCGGCCAGCGAGATGGCGATGCCCGAGGAGCCGGCCGCGATGGCGGCCTCGATGTCCTGGGACTGCTTCAGGGCGTCGTTGTTGGAGCCCTGGTACACGACGTCGCAGCCGATGGCCGAGGCCGCGTCCCGCACGGCCTTCTCGACGACGGACCAGAACGTTCCGGCGTCGCCGTGGGTGATCACGTGGAACGTGTGGTCGCAGCCCTGGGTCTCGACGACGTCGTCGGCCGCGGCCGCAGTGGTTGCCGGAGCCTCCTCGTCGTCGGCCGGGGCAGCCGCCTCAGCGGGTGCCTCATCGGCGGGCGCGGCCGGCTCGGGGGCGTCGTCGCCGCACGCGGCGGCTACGAGGGTGATGGCGAGCATCACGGCAAGCAGCTTCCATAGTCTTGACATTTGGTTATCCCTCCGGGAATCGGTGGTTGTTGTTTGCTCTTCCGCTGCCCGCTCCAGCAGGCACCAGACCTCGCAGGAACTCGATGCTCAGGTCGGCGTTGCGCCTGAGCCCGGCGACCGCGGAGAGGTCTCCCTCCGCGATGGCTGCGTCCTGCTCCAGGACGTACCAGAGGTCGCGTCCTGATTCTTCGAGGCGGGTGACGATCTTGGCGATGGCCACCTCTCCTCGACCCAGTGGCGGGAACACGCCGCGCTGCACGGCCTGCATGAGAGAAAGCTCCCCCGCCTCCAAACGCTCCGCCAGCGCGGGCTCAACGTCCTTGAGGTGGACTAGGCCCACGCGCGGCTCGTAGCGATCCAACAGTTCCTCGACATCGGTCCCGCCGATGGTGATGTGGGCGGTGTCCAGCACGAGCGAGACGTCGGAGCCCTCCAGGATCCTCCCCAGCTCCGCGTCGGTCTCGACCAGGGACCCGTAATGGGAGTGGAACACCTGCTGCAGCCCGTGCTCGGCCGCGATGCCGTCGATGTCGGCCAGGGCGGCGCACAGCGACGCCCACTCCGGGTCGCTCAGAGGCTCCTGGCGCCAGTGGTCCTCATGGCTGACCGCGCAGGTGACGAAGAACCGGCCCCCGCCGCCGGCGATGAGGCGGGCCCAGCGGTTCGCGGCGGCCCGGGCGGCCGCGGCCCGGCTCGGGTCGTGCAGCACCAGCGGTACGAAGCCTCCGAGGAGGCTCAGGCCGTGGCCCTCGAGCGTCCTGCGGAGTTCGGTCGCCTCGGTCGGCAGGTAGCCCAGGGACCCGAGCTCGGTGTGGGTGAAGCCCGCGTCCGCCATCTCGGCCAGCACCCGGTCGACGGGGAGCTGGTAGCCCCAGCCCGGCACCTCGCAAACACCCCAGCTGATGGGCGCAGTGGCGACACGGTGCATGAGCGCGGCCGGTGCAGCGGCCGTCATGCGCCGCCCACCGCCGAGCTTCGCAGGCCTTCATGCCCGCCCCGTCGTACCGGCATGTCCCCCTCGATGTCCTCCCGAGCCCTCCGCACCGGGTTGGATTAGAGCGCTCCAATGGTCTATCTTCCCGCCCGTGTCGTGTCAAGCCGGGCGTCGGTGATTGGCGTGAACCGTCCGACCATGGAGGATGTGGCCGAGCGGGCCAACGTGTCGCGCGCCCTGGTGTCGCTGGTGATGAACGACTCGCCCCAGGTGTCCGACGAGAGGCGGAGGTCGGTGCTGCGGGCAGCCCGCGAGCTCGGCTACCGGCCCAACCTCATCGCCCGCATTCTCGCCCAGCAGCGCACCCACACCCTCGGCGTGCTCGTCGACGACCTCCGCAACCCGTTCTTCGGCGAGGTCGTCGACGGGATAGAAGCCGAGGCGGCCGAGCACGGCTTCAGGGTGCTGATCCTCAACGGCCACCGCGATGCCCGGCGCGAGGTCGACGCGGTCGAGACGTTCCTGCAGCTGCGGGTGGAGGGGATGGCTCTGGTCGGGGCCCGACTGGACGACAGCGACACGGCTCACGTCGGCATGGCTGCTCCCTGCGTGATGGTGGCCAGCGGCTCGGTCCGCCCCGGCGTCGACACCGTCGGCACGGACGACCGCCGGGGGGCGGAGCTGGCCGTTGAGCACCTGGCCGCGCTGGGCCATAGGCGCATCGTCCATATGGACGGCGGTGCCAACGTGTCGGCCGCGGAGCGCCGTTCGGGATACGAGTCGGGCATGCAGGCCGCCGGGCTCGGCGATCTCGTCGACGTCCGTCCAGCAGGCGACGACGAGGCCGATGCCCTCGAGGTCATCGACGAGCTGCTGGCCGACGACGATCCCCCCACCGCCATCTTCGCCTTCAACGACCTGCTCGCCGCCGGGGCGCTCAACCGCCTCGCCGACGCCGGCATGGCCGTGCCCGGCGACGTGTCGCTCGTCGGTTTCGACAACACCTTCATCTCCGCACTGCGCCACCTGTCGCTCACCACGGTCAACCAGCCGACACTGGCCATGGCACGCCTCGTGGTGGCCACGCTGCTCCAGCGCCTGTCCGGCAGCTCCGGCGAGCCGATCCGCCACACGCTCCAGCCGGAGTTGGTCGTGCGCTCCACTACGGGGCCGCCCCGCAACGGGGCGCTACTGTCGCCAAGACGATGACCTACAGGCCGAGACGATGCTTGACCACGTCTTCACCGACGCCATAGGCGCCCTGCGGGACGCCTTCGAGGACGCTCTGCTGGAGCGGCAGGCGGGCGAGGAGCGGTTCCAGACCGACGTGCTGCTGGGCGACGTCTCCTGGGAGAACTCCTACGCCCTACCCGGCGAGGGGCAGCCGCCCAGGGTGTGTGCCGACGTCAGCTGCGTGTGGCCCACCTGGTCGCAGGCGGCCTACCTCAGCTGGTACGCGGGCGAAGGCTACGCCGAGCCGCCCCGCATCGAGATCAAGATCCTGCTGCGGGCCCAGTGCCTGGCCGGCGCGCCCGAGCCGGCGATGGTCCTGGGTGTGCTTCCGGTCGCCAGCCCCGATATCGGCAGCGAGTCCCTCCGGCGGGGAGGGCCCAGGGTTGAATCGCTGTACGCCGAGGACCTCGACGACGCCGACGCCACCGAGTACGCCATCGACGTCGGCTACGAGGGTGCCTACGAACTCGACGAGGCCGGCCTGTCAGACGGCGCGGAGCTCGACAAGCACTTCACCGCGCTGGGCGGGTGGATCGCCTCGATGCTGGTGCGCCTCGGCGACCTGGAACTGGGCTACAGGCCGGTCCTGGAGGATTGATCGCGCCGGCAGCAGCACCGGCACTCACAGGCCGCGCCGGCGCGAAGCACTGGTACCAGCGCGTCCTCCTCGGCCTGGGAGGCATCTATCCACCGGCTCACAGGCCGCGCCCCATGCCGGCGGCGTTCCGGTGAGGTGCGCGGTCAGGACGGGCTCACTGCCCGGTGGAGGACTCGGTTGCGGAGGGCGCGGGGCCCACGGCCCCGACCAGGCGGGCCATCAGGGCATCCCAATCCGCTCTCGGAACATCGATGTCCGATGCCGACGCGACGAGGTGCCTCCCGAGCCGCAGGGACTGGAAGAACGCGACGATGGAGCGGGGGCTCAGATCCGGATCGATGGATCCCGCCTCCTGACCGCTGATCACGATCTCGTTCAGACGCTCGGCATCCTGCTTGATGGATCGGGCGACCGCGGCGCGAAAGTCGCCATCGCGCCGGGCGCTGACGAATGCCTCCAGCATCACGTCGCGAGACTTGGCGTCGTTGACGTCCATGAGACTGTTGCCCAGCGAGGCCAGGGGCTCGGACGCCGGGGACTGTGATGCGCCCGCGGAGGGATCCATGAATTGTGGAGAGATGTGGCCGACGGCGTCGACGATCAAGGCGCGCTTGCCCGACCAGCGAGCGTAGATCGCGCCGGTGGTGAGCCCGGCCCGGCGGGCGATCTCGGCGACGCGGGCAGCCTCGAACCCGCGCTCGGCGAACACCTCGACGGCGGCATCGAGAAGGCTCTCGGTCACCACCTGGGGCCGGCGGACGCTCTCCGCAGGTCCTCCGGACCCGGAACCAGGGTCAACGATGGCTTCGGGACTCGTCTCCGCTTCATCCATTCCTGCACCATCCATGGCTGGGCCAGACTCGATAAGAACTGCGATCTCTAGTACTCGCTAACGGTAATAGTCGTTATTGGTAATAATCGTTATTCTACGAAATATCCTGATATATTTCAGCATCATATTGGATAGTGCTGGCGAAACCACCGCTCCGGACGCTGCGCTTCCGGCACATGCTCAAGGCACCCGGCGGATACAGCGATCAGAAGCGGGCCGAGAAGCGGCGGAGGTTGCGCCGCCACACCGCTGCGAGAACCGGACGAGCCGCAGCCTCGCCGAAGGGTCCTCCCATCCACCATCGGAACCGCACAGTCTCGGTCCACTCGAAGCGGGTGTGCTCCCCTTGCGGTCCCGGGCATGGAGCGAGCCGGAACTGGCCGGTGCCGGCGACCGCCCCGCGGTGACGGATTCCCATGGCCTCGCCGTCACGCCACTCGACGACCTCCATGAGGTCGATGAGTCGCAGCGGGCCGATCCTGGTTGCACACTCGAAGCGCACCCCGACGCCTTCGGTGTCGTCGGTGAGGAAGCGGATCGACTCGGCGTCGCTCATCCAGTCGACATGGCGGCCGATGTGGCGCAGGTCCTCCCACACCGCGGCGGGAGCGGCCGGCACCACCGTCGAGACCCGGATGGTGACCATCCCGCTAGGCGAGCCCTCTCGCCGCCGCGAGCTGTGACAGCTCGACCTGGGGGCGGGCGCCCACATGGCCGACCACCTCGGCCGCGGCCAGGCTCGCCAGGTCGGCGCAGCGGGCAAGGGGCGCGCCCTGGCTGAGGCCCCACAGGAAGCCTGCGGCGTACATGTCACCCGCGCCGGTGGCGTCCACGACGTGCTCGACCGGGAACGCGGCGACCTCCAGCACCGTCGCACCCTCGGCCACGACCGAGCCCCGAGCCCCGCGGGTGACGACCACGGTCCGGGCCATGTCGGCCGTGCGGTCCCGGGCCGAGGCCAGATCGCCGGTCGAGTGCAGGGCGCAGACCTCCGCCTCGTTGGCGAACACGACATCGACGCGGTCCTCGATCAGGTCCAGCCACTCTTCCCGGTGGCGCTCCACGCAGTAGGGGTCGCTCAGCGCCAGGGCCACGGTCCGGCCGGCGTCGCCGGCGGCCTCCATGGCCGACCGGATGGCGTCCTTGGCGACCTGCACATCCCAGAGATAGCCCTCGCAGTAGGTGATGCCGGCCGAGGCCACCAGCGTTGTGTCCACATCGGCGGGCCCCAGCAGGGCCGAGGTGCCCAGGAAGGTGTTCATGGTCCGCTCGGCATCGGGGGTCACCTGGATCAGGCAGCGGGCGGTGGGCGGTCCCTCCGGCGCGGGCGGCACGTCGAAGGCGACCCCGGTGGCCCGGATGTCGTGCACGAACACCTCGCCCAGCTGGTCGTCGCGCACTTTGCCGATGAAGCCGGCGCGACCGCCCAGGGAGGCCACGCCGGCCATGGTGTTGGCCGCCGATCCGCCGGATGCCGCGATCCCGGCCGGCATGGCGTCATAGAGCTGGGCGGACCTGTCGGCGCTGACCAGGGTCATGGCCCCCTTCACCAGGCGGTGGTCCGCGATGAACGACTCGTCCACCGCCGCGATCACATCGACGATGGCGTTGCCGACACCCACGACATCGAGAACGGGTTCCAAGGAGCCTCCCCACGGGTCGCCCCAGACAGTAGGCCGGGGCGGGTCGGGAGTTCCTCAGCGGCTGCCGAGCGGACCAGCGGGCTGTCAGCCGGTGGCCACCCGTCGTGCCAGGGAACGGAACGCCATCACGAAGGTGACGAGGCCCAGGCCGCCGATGGCGCCGACCCCCTTGCCGAGCGCGGCGACGTCCCAGCCGTCGGACAGCAGCGACCGCATGCCCTCCAGCAGGTAGGTGACCGGGTTCCAGGCGGCCACGGTCTGCATCCAGCCGGTCATCAGCTCCCGGGGCAGGTACGCGGGCGTCAGGAAGGCGAAGGGGAAGAAGATCAGGAACGACGAGTTGACCGCGGCCGGGTTCCCGGTCCGCAGAGCCACCGTGTACGGGAACCCGGTGAAGGAGAGGCTCCACGCCACCGCCAACCCCAGGAAGACCAGGATCCCCGGCAGCCCGGTACCGAAGCGCACGCCCGCGACGAAGCCCATGGCGATCACGACCAGCGACAGCGAGACGGCGAGGACGATGTCGGCCACCATCATGCCGAGCAGCAGCGTGGTCCGGCGCACCGGCGTCACGAGCATCCGGTCGAGGTACCCGGTCTGGATGTCGATCACCAGCACCGACGCCCGGGAGATGCCGGTGACCGCGAAGATGATGGCGACCGGTATCTGGAACGCCCGGTAGTCGATGCCGGGCGAGCGCTCCACGAACGACTCGAGCGCGCCGATGTTGACGAGGAAGAAGAAGGTCGGGATGATCAGCGCGGGAGCCATCGCCTCGGGCTCGCGCAGCAGGCTGCGCACCGAGCGGCGGGCCACGGTGGCGATGTCGGTGATGATCCCGACGGGACGCACCATGCCGCCGCCGGCCACGGAGGGGGCCTCGCTCTGGACGCTCACGGCGGGCTGCTCGGTGGAGGGGCCGGTGTCCTGGCCCGACCGGCGCGCTGCCGATCCGGCCCCGCGGCGGTGCCGCCCCCGGTGGCGGTCGCGTCCACCGCGGACATCCGGTAGCCGGTGGCCAGCAGGAACACATCGTCGAGCGACGGGGTGCGGACGGTGAACGACCTCGGGTGCAGTCCCGCCGACGACAGGGCGACCGCCACCGTGCCGACGGTGGCCGCGCCGTCGGCAGTGGCGATGGTGATGCCCCGGCGGCCCTGGGTCACCGCATCCACATCGGCCACGGTCTCAGCAACCGCAGCCGCGGGCGCGATGGCCTCGGACGGAAGGTCTACGACGATCACGTCGGCGCCGACGGCCCGCTTGAGTTCGGTCGGTGAGCCTTCCTCGACGATGCGACCGCCGTCGATGATGGCCACCCGGTCCGCCAGCGCGTCGGCCTCTTCGAGATACTGAGTGGTGAGGAACACCGTCACCCCCAGCTCGCGGTTCAACCGGCGCACCTCGTCCCAGACCTGCGCACGGCTGACCGGGTCGAGTCCGGTGGTCGGCTCATCCAGGAAGAGCACCTCGGGGCCGTGGATGAGCGAGGCCGCGAGGTCGAGGCGCCGTCTCATGCCGCCGCTGTAGGTCTTGACGCGATCCTCCATGGCGTCGCCGATGTCGGCCAGGTCGACAGCCCGGGCGATCGAGGCGGCCCGATCGGTCGCGCTCAAGCCGTACAGCCGGGCCTGCATGTCGAGTATCTCCCGGCCGGTCTGGCGCTCGTCGAGCGCGGCCTCCTGGAGGGCGACTCCGATCCGGATGCGAACCTCTCCGGGGCTGTCGACCACGTCATAGCCGGCCACCGTGGCCCGCCCAGCCGTGGGCTTCAGCAGGGTGCACAGCATCCGCACTGTGGTGCTCTTGCCCGCGCCGTTGGGACCGAGGAAGCCGTAGATCGACCCGGCGTCGACGTTCAGATCGACGCCGTCGACGGCCCGCTTGTCGCCGAAGGTCCGGACGAGGCCCCGAGCCTCGATCGCTGAGTTCTGATCCCCACTCCGGGCGGCACGCGGCACGGGGCCGCAGGCTACCGGACGCCAACGTTGGTGAACCCGGGCGGCGGCTGACGCCACCATCACGGGTACCGTCGGACCATGAGTCCGAGACTGCCCGGCGGCGTGGTTCCCCGGCACTACGCCATCGAGCTGGAACCCGACCTCGGGGCCGCCTCCTTCACTGGCCGAGTGGGCATCGACGTTGAGGTGGCCGAGCCGCAGCACACGATCGTGCTGAACGCGGCGGAGTTGGACATCGCAAGTGCCCGAATCACCGCCCCGGGGGGCGAGCCCGTCGAGCTCGACCACGCCTGCGATGAGGAGTCGGAGCGCCTCACGCTGTCCGCGCCGGACGGCGCCGGAGGGTTCGAGCCGGGTCCGGCCCGGCTCGACATCGCCTTCACCGGGGTGCTCAACGACCAGCTCCACGGCTTCTACCGCTCCACCTTCACCGACGACTCGGGCGAGACCCACACCATCGCCACCACCCAGTTCGAGTCCACCGACGCCCGGCGGGCCTTCTGTTGCTTCGACGAGCCCGCGCTGAAGGCCACCTTCGCGACGACGCTGGTAGTGGCCGACGGCCTGCTGGCGGTCTCCAACACGGCCGAGACCGCTCGCACGTCCTTGGAGGACGGCCGGGTGAGGGTCAGCTTCGCGACCACCATGCCGATGTCGACCTACCTGGTGGCCTTCGTGGTCGGCCCGCTCGAGGTCACCGACCCGATCGACTGCGGCGGCGTGCCGGTGCGGGTGGTCCACCGGCCCGGCCGGGACGGCCAGACCGGGTTCGCGCTCGACGTCGCGGCCCACGCCCTGGAGTGGTTCTCCGACTACTACGGCCTGCCCTACCCCTCCGACAAGCTCGACCTGGTGGCCATCCCGGACTTCGCCTTCGGCGCCATGGAGAACCTCGGCTGCGTGACCTTCCGGGAGGTCCTGCTGCTGGTCGACGAGGCCGCAGCCAGCCAGCCCGAGCTGCAGACAGTGGCCAAGGTGATCAACCACGAGCTGGCCCACATGTGGTTCGGGGACCTGGTGACCATGGCGTGGTGGGAGGGGATCTGGCTGAACGAGGCCTTCGCCACCTTCATGGAGACGGCCTGCAGCGCCGCCTACCGGCCCGACTGGCGGGTGTGGTCGACGTTCTGCCGGAGCCGGGCCTCCGCGCTGTCGACCGATTCGCTCGGCGCCACCCGGGCGGTGGAGTACCCGGTGCACTCCCCCGCCGAGGCCGAGGACATGTTCGACGTGATCACCTACGAGAAGGGCGCGGCCCTGGTCCGCATGCTGGAGCAGTACCTGGGCCCCGAGACGTTCCGGGCCGGGGTGCGCCTGTACCTGCGGCGCCACGCCTACGGCAACACCGTCACCGAGGATCTGTGGAACGCCCTGGCCGAGGCGTCGGGCCAGCCGGTGGGGCAGATCATGGGCGGCTGGATCTACCAGGGCGGCTACCCGGCGGTCAGCGCCGTCGCCGGCGCGCACGGCCTGGAGGTGTCACAGCGCCACTTCACGCTCGATCCCGACCGGGCCGAGGCACGGAGCTGGACGGTTCCGCTGCGGCTGCGGGTGCAGCAGCCCGACGGCGACCGGCACGAGCTGCGGCTGCTGCTCGATCAGCCTCGCCGGACCCTGACGGTGGTGGCAGGGCAGACGGTGACCCTCAACAGCGGCGCCTCCGGCTTCTACCGCGACGATCCCGACGCCGAGGCCCTGGCCGCCCTGGCGAAGGCAGGACCGGGCGACCGCACCCCCGAGGAGCGCCACGGCCTCGTCGACGACGCCTGGGCCGCCGTGCTTTCCGGTCGCCTGGCCGCGCCGGCCTTCGTCGAGCTCGTGCTGGGAGGGTTCACATCGGAGCGCGACCTCACCGTGTGGCAGGCCATCACCGGCAGCCTGGCCCACCTTCGCGGGCTGCTGGCTCAGGACGCGGCCCAGCGCTTCTGCGAGCTCGTCGCAGCCGCATCCGACGCCGCGTCCGCGGACGTCGGGCTCGACCCCCCGCCCGCCGGCGATGAGGACGAGCGCACCAGCGAGCTGCGGGCGACGCTGATGAGGCTGCGGGGTTCGATCGCCGACCATCTTGACACGATCGCGGCGTGCCGGGCCCGGCTAGACCATCCGGACCCGACGCTGGCCGCGGCGGCCCTGGGCGTGGTGGCCGCCCACGGAGACGCCGAGGACTTCGCCCGGATCCGGCGCCGCTTCGAGACGGCGTCCGACCCCCAGACCGAGCAGCGCCACCTCGCCGCGCTGGCCGACTTCCCTGATCCGGAGCTGGTGCGGACCATCCTCGAGGGAACCCTGGACGGCTCGGTGCGCACCCAGGACGGCCCCTACCTCATCCGCCGCGCCCTGGCCAACCGACGCTGCGGACCCGATGCCTGGGACTTCCTGTCCGGCCACTGGGACCGGCTCCTCGCCATCTTCCCGACCAACTACTCGCTGGCCCGGATGCTGGAGGGAGTGACCGCGCTCGACCGGCCCGAGCTGGCCGGCCAGGTCCACGACTTCATGGCCGCCCACCCGCTGCCCCAGGGAGCCAAGCAAGTGGCCCAGCACCTGGAGCGGCTAGACATCAACGTCGCACTGCGGACCCGCGAGTCCGAGCGGCTGGCCGCCGCCGTCCTCAACCGCTGACACCCTTCACAGCCCCGCGCACTGCACGGACAGGCGACAGCTCGGCCTCGGGGGCGGATACGCATCGCTCACCATCTTGACCGACACACGGCTGCGGGCGCAGCGTTGCTGCGGGCGGAGTGTTGCTGCGGGCGGAGTGTTGCTGCGGGCGGAGTGTTGCTGCATCGTGGTGTGCCACAAACATGGTATAGTCGTAGCATGAATCGTCATCGGGTGAGCACGACTGTGGACAGTGGGCTCCTGAATCAGGCGCGTCATCTCCAGGCGTGGGGGACCGACGCCGCGATGATGGACGCGGCACTCGAAGCTCTGGTGAACCGTTTCCGGGACGCAGAGGTCGACTCGGCCTATGAGGCGTACGAGCGTCATCCGCTCGAGGAGCCCGACGAGTGGGGGGACTTGGCGTCCTTCCTGGAGGCGAATCACAGGCACAGGCATGAACCGCGCGCCAGTGATGAGGGGCTCGGGTCGAAGCGCGCCGAACCGTGACTGCGGCGTCCGTCCGGCGGGGCGAGATCTGGTGGTGGGAATCGCCGCACGCCGGGCGGCGACCGGTCGTCGTGCTGTCTCGAGACGCCGCGCTCGACCGGCTCAACACGGCGATGATCGCACCGTGCACTACCACCGTCAGGGGCCTCCCCAGCGAGGTCGTGCTGGAGCCGGATGAGGATCCCGTGCCGATGGTCTCAGCCGTCAATCTGGACTCCGTCGAGAGCGCACCGCAGGCTCTCCTGGTGAGAAGGTTGGGGCGGCTCAGCGACGAACGCATGCGGCAGGTCTGCGATGCTCTGAGGACAGCCGTCGCCTGTTCTTGATCCCGCGTTGCGGTGGGGCCGTCGATGCCGACGGCGAGAGTCCGCTGCTGATCGTCAGAGTCCGCTGCGGACAGTCGTCGACTGCGCCTGATCCCTCGTCGGTCCCGCCGGGCCGCCACCGGCGTCAGGCGTCGGCTTGGCCGAGGTAGGAGGCTCTCAGGTCGGGGTGGGCTGGATGGAACAGCGCGGCTGCGGTCGCACAGTCGACTAGGGCCCCCTCATTCCGGCCCCGCGGCTGCTGTCAGTTGCTCAGGGTGTGGCCCAGCTTGGCCCGCTTGGTCTGCAGGTAGCGGAGGTTCTCGGGCCGGGCGTCGATCTCGATCGGGACGCGCTCCAACACCTCGATCCCGCAGCTTGACAGGCCCTCGCACTTGGCCGGGTTGTTGGTGAGCAGTCGCACCCCGCGCAGGCCGAGATCGACCAGGATCGCGGCCGCGGCGTCATATACCCGGCCGTCGACGGGCAGCCCCTGCGCCGCGTTGGCCTCCACGGTGTCGAGGCCGTGCTCCTGGAGGGCGTAGGCCCTGATCTTGTGCCCGATCCCGATGCCGCGCCCCTCGTGGCCCCGCATGTACAGCAGCACGCCCCGCCCCTCCGACCCGATGGCGGACAGCGCGTGGTCGAGTTGGGCCCCGCAGTCGCAGCGCAGCGACCGCAGCACGTCGCCGGTCAGACACTCCGAATGCACCCGCACCAGCGGCGGCGGCGGGTCCTCCACGTCGCCCATGACGCAGGCGATGTGCTGCTGGCCACCGTCCGCGATGTACACGTGGGCCACGAACTCCCCGTGGGGGGTCGGTACGAGCGCCTCAGCGAAGTGCTCCACCTCGGGCGCCGAGCTGGCGCCGCAGCAGACACGGGGTCGGTCACGCCGCCGCAGCCGGTGCGGAGCCCGCCCCGACCGCGGGGCCGCCGCGGCTTGGGCCGTGGGAGTGACGCCGCCGCGTGCCCATGCCGGAAGTCACGCCAGCCCGAGCCGGCTCCGCGCGTCGGCAACGTCGATGGCCAGTTGCTCGGAGAGATGTTCCAGTCCCTCGAACTTGCGCTCACTCCGCAGGAAGTCGACGAACTCCACCTGCACCTCGCATCCGTACAGGTCGCCGTCGAAGTCGATGACGTGGGCCTCGAGCAGGGACTGCTCGGCGTGCTCGTAGAAGGTGGGCCGGCGACCGATGTTGATGGCGCAGCCCCGCCGGCTGCCGTCGGGCAGCGTGCACCATCCCGCGTACACGGCGTCGGCGGGCCAGGCCATCGACTTGGGAACGGGCACGTTGGCAGTGGGGAACCCGACCGTCACCCCTCGCCGGTCGCCGGGAACCACCGTGCCGCGCACCTCGTAGTAGCGGCCCAGCATTCTCGCGGCCCTGGCCACGTCCCCGCCGGCCAGGGCTCGCCTCACCGCAGTGGACGAGACCGGCTCGCGAGCGTCGCTGCGGTGACGGATCAGATCCAGGGGGACCACCTCGAACCCCCACTCACGGCCCAGGCGCTGCAACTCGGCCACGTTTCCGGTGCGGCCCTTGCCGAAGTGGAAGTCCTCCCCCACCACCACCGCCCGGGCATGGAGGGCGTCGAGGAAGACCTGCTCGACGAACTCCTCGGGGCGGGTGTCGGCCCGGGCCGCGTCGAACTCGATGACGTAGCAGTAGTCCAGGCCGGTCGCCTCCAGCAGCTCGAGCTTCTGCTCGAGCGTCGTGAGCAGCTTCGGTGCGTTCTCGGGGCGCACCACATAGGCCGGATGGGTGTCGAAGGTGACGACCGCGGAAGCGACCCCGAGACGATCAGCGGTCTCGCGGACCCGGGTCAGAACCTCTCGATGGCCGAGGTGCACGCCGTCGAACACCCCGATAGCCGCCGCGACCGACACCATGACGGGAAGTTGGTCACGCCGATCATGCAGCAACTCCACGGACGCCTCCAGCGCGGATAGTGAGTGTTCCGGGCCCTGATCCGGCTTGTGAGAGGTTACCGAGGCCAGCTGACTAACCGACTCCGGCTACCACCACCGACGGCTTGGCGCCCGCCCGGAAGCGCTCGTAGACGGCGAGCAGCCCGCCATCGGCGTCGTGCACCGCCCACGGGCCGGCACCCGCGGCGCCCAGGCGGTCCAGGTCCAGCACCCGGCCGTGGGTCACATCGGCGGCCACCGCCGGGCTGACCCGCACGCCGTCAAGGTGCTCGACCGCCCTCGACATTCCCAGCACCTCGGGCGACTCCACTGGATGGGCCTCGGCCACCGAGAAGCCTCCCACCGCGATGCGGCGCAGATTCCTCAGATGGGCGCCCCCTCCGAGCGCCCGGCCCAAGTCGGCGGCCAGCACCCGCACGTAGGTACCGGACGAGCAGTCCACCTCGGCGCTCAGCACCCCGTCACGGCCGGGCACTGCGGCCAATTCGAAGCGGTGGACGGTCACGGGACGGGCCTCACGCTCGACCTCGACCCCCTCCCTGGCCAGCTGGTGGAGCCTGCGCCCCCCCACCTTCACCGCCGAGACCATGGGCGGCACCTGGAGGATGTGGCCGGTGAGGGACGCGGCCGCCAGGCGGGCCTGTGCTTCGGTGACGCCGGCCATCTCGTGGGTGGCCGTCACCCGCCCGGCCGAGTCGAGGGTGTCGGTCTCGGAGCCCAGCACGATCTCGGCCTCGTAGCTCTTGGGCAGCGCGGTCAGGAACCGCAGCAGCCGGGTGGCCCGCCCGACCCCGAGCACGAGAACTCCGGTGGCGTCGGGATCGAGAGTGCCGCTGTGCCCGACCTTGCGGGTGCCGAGCACGCCCCTCGCCTTGGCCACCACGTCGTGGCTGGTCCAACCGGCGGGCTTGTCGATGACCGCGATGCCGTCGGGCATTACCGGCTTTCGGGATCTGCGGCGCCGTCCACTACCGGCTCTCAGGATCTGCGGCACCGCCTGTGCCGTCGAGCAGCCTCTCGATGCGCTCGGCCGACCGCAGCGCCGCGTCCGGGCGGAACACCAGCTCGGGCGTGCGCCGCAGCCGGGTCTGGTCCCCGATCGTGCGCCGCAGCCCGCCGGCGTGCTCCTCGAAGGCCTCCGCGATGTAGGCGTCGCCCTCCTCGGTGTCGCCCAGCGACGTGAACCACACCACAGCCCGGTGCAGGTCGCGGTCCACGTCCACGCCGGTCACCGACACCATCGCCAACCGGTCGTCGTCCAGCTGCTCCATGGACTCGGCGACGATGCGCCTGATGAGCTCGCCCACCCGGGCGGTGCGGTGGCCGGCCCGATGATCGGGCTGGAAGCGTTTCGCTCGTCGTGTCATCGGATGTCTCGGCGGGGCCCCGCCTCTCACCCCTCGAGGGTCCGGGCCACCTCGCGCTCTTCGAAGGTCTCGATGATGTCGCCCGCTTTGAGATCCTGGAAGTTGCTCAGGCCTATGCCGCACTCGAAGCCGGACTGGACCTCGCGCACATCGTCGGTGAAGCGCTTGAGCGACGAGACGGTGCCCTTCCAGATGATCGCCCCGTCGCGCAGGAACCGCACCTTGGATCCCCTGGTGATCGTCCCGTTCTGCACGTAGCAGCCCGCCACCGCGCCGACTCGGGGGATGCGGAAGATCTGGCGGACCTCGGCCTCGCCCGTCACGACCTCCTCGATGTCCGGTGCGAGCATCCCCACCATGGCGGAGGACACGTCCTCGAGGAGCTTGTAGATGATCTCGTAGGTGCGGATCTCGACGTTCTCGGCGTCGGCCGCCTCGCGTGCCTTGCGGTCGGGGCGGACATTGAACCCGATGATGGTGGCGTTCGAGGCCGAGGCGAGTTGGATGTCGTTCTCGGTGATGCCGCCGACGCCGCGGTGCACGATGGCGATGCGGACGTCGCCGGTCTCGAGCTTGCGCAGGCTCTCGGTGACGGCTTCGAGGGAGCCGTTCACGTCGGCCTTCACGATCGCGTTCAGGGTGGCGGTCTCGCCCCGCTGGATCCGGGTGAAGAGATCCTCGAGCTTGGCCCCGCCCGACAGGGCGTGAGCCTCACGGCCCAGGCTGGACAGCCGCTGCCAGTGCTCGCGGGTGTCGGCCACCCGGCCTGCGATCTTCTCGTTGGGAGCCACCGCGAACGAGTCGCCCGCGACGGCAACCTCCGACAGGCCCAGCACCTGGACCGGGGCTGAAGGCGGGGCAGCGTCGACGTTCTGGCCGTGATCGTCGAGCAGAGCCCGGACGCGGCCCCAGGCCGCCCCCGCAACCATCGGGTCGCCCACCCGCAGAGTGCCCTGCTGCACCAGCACGGTGGCGACGGGACCTCGCCCGATGTCGAGGTTCGACTCGAGCACGACCCCGCCCGCTCGGCCCTCGGCCGACGATCGCAGCTCCTCGACCTCGGCCACCAGCAAGATCTGGTCCAGCAGCTCCTGGATGCCTTGACCGGTCAGGGCCGACAACTCGCAGTAGATGGTGTCCCCGCCCCAGGCTTCGGGAACCAGGCCCTGCTCGGCGACACCGGCCACGGTCCGCTGCGTGTCGGCGTTGGGCCGGTCGATCTTGTTCACCGCCACGACGATGGGCACGTCGGCGGCCTTGGCGTGGTTGATGGCCTCGATCGTCTGGGGCATCACGCCGTCGTCGGCGGCCACCACCAGCACGACGATGTCGGTGGCGCTCGCGCCCCGGGCCCGCATCGCGGTGAACGCCTCATGGCCTGGAGTGTCGATGAACGTGAGGGGCCGGCTGTTGCGCTCGACCTGGTAGGCGCCGATGTGCTGGGTGATCCCCCCCGCTTCGCCGTCGACGACGTTGGTGTCGCGGATGCGGTCCAGCAGCAGCGTCTTGCCGTGGTCCACGTGGCCCATGACCGTCACGACAGGTGGTCGAAGCTCGGCGTCGGTGGCGTCGTCTTCGGCGTCGGGATCGATGCCGAGGAGCTTCCGCAGCTCGGCCTCCTGCTCCTCGCCGGGGTCGACGAGGCGGATGTCGGCGCCGATCTCGGCCGCGAAGAGTTCCATCATCTCGTCGCTCAGTGACTGGGTGGCGGTGACCATCTCGCCGTGCTGCATGAGGAAGCGGACCACGTCGGCCGCGGTGCGATTCAGCTTCGGGCCGAAGTCCTGGGCCGCCGAGGCCCGTTCGATGACGACCACGCCCTCGGGCACGGCTGCATGCATGGGCGTGTACGACGGGATGTCCATCGGCTGGAGTTCCTCGCGCACCCGGCGCCGGCGGCTCTTGCGTCGGGGTGGGCGCCGCTGCGCACCTCCGGGGGCGCCCCGGCCGGGTGGGCGGCCACCTGGGCCTCCGCCGGGAGCTCCGGGGCGCGGGCCGCCTAGCGGTCGGGGACCGCCGGTGGGGGCACCGCGGCGGGCGCCCGGGCCGCGGTCGGGCGGACCAGCGGGCCGCGGTCCGGCCGGCCGGCTGCCGGGACCGGAGGACCGGCTGCCGGGACCGGAGGACCGGCGCTCGTGGGTCGGGGCGCTCGGCCGCCTCGGCCCGCCGGGAGGCGGAGGGGGAGGCATCCGGCGCGGCGGCGGAGGCGGCGGGATCGGCTTGCCCGAACGCGAGACGGGAGGGCTTCCCGACCTCAGAGGACGGGCCGGAGGAGCACTGGCGGCCGCTCGCTGGCCGGCCGGTCGCGACGGGGCCTTCTCCTCGACCGGCGGCGGGGGCTCGTCGCGGACGACTCGCTTGGCGGGGGCGACGCTACCGCTCGAGGAGATCGTCACCTTGGGCTTCGGCGCCGGCTCCTCTGCCACGGCATCAGCGGCCGGGGGCTTCGCGGGCTCCGTATCCTCGACGACGGCTGCCGCGGGCCGGGCAGGTTCGCTCGCCACCTTCTCGGGCCGGGCCGGTTCGCTGGCCACCTTCCCGGGCCGGGCCGGTTCGCTCGCCACCTTCTCGGGCCGGGGCAGAGCGGCTGGGCCGTCGGCCGGCTCGGCGGGAACGGCAGCCACCACGGGCTCGGCGGGCTTCGCGGGCTCGGCGGGCTTCGCGGCGACAGGCTCCTCCGCGGGCGGCGGCGCCTCCGGCACCTCGATCTCGACCAAGGGCGGGGGCGGGGGCGGCTTGAGCAGGCCGTCGCGCTCAGCCCTCCGCCGGACCCGGTCGGCTTGGGCTTCCACAATGCTCGAGGAGTGGGACTTGACCCCGATGCTGAGCGCGACGCAGAGTTCGAGCGTCTCCTGGTTGGTCAGCCCGAGTTCCTTGGCGAGCTCATGGACGCGGATCTTTCCTGGCAAAGAGTGCCCCCTTCAGGACTCCACGCGGTCTGCGGGCCCGGGAGCGTCCCCGGAGCGCGACGGCCACGCACCTCGAAGCCTATCTATCTCGTCCGGCCGAACGTCAGCCCGGAGAGCCCGCCCGAAGGCTCGGCGGCGCCGAGCCGTGTCGAAGCAAGCGATGTCGGCACAGAGCCAGGCGCCCCGGCCCGCGCCGGGCCCGAACCGCAACGCTCCGCCTGCGGCCATGCGAACCCGGAGCATCTGCGCGGCGGGTCGACGGGTTCGACAGCCGATACAGGTGCGGACGGGGCTCACAGGGCCTGGCAGGGACCCAACGGTGCGGACGGGGCGCACAGGGTCTGGCAGGAACCCGACGGTGCGGACGGGGCTCAGGCGCGGCCCGCCTGCTCTGCGGGCGACTCGGCCCCCTTGGCATCGGAGGCTTCGGCCTGGTCCTGGGCCATGGCCGCGGCCCAGGCCTCGGCGCTGACAGCCTCGCCGCCGTCAGCAGGCTGCCAGAGCTGCTCGCCGGTGGCGGGATCTGTGATCCACTCGCCCTCGGCCCACTCCACGTCGCCGTAGGCGGCCTCCTCGGCCAGCTGGGTCTCGCTCTTGATGTTGATGCCCCAGCCCGTGAGCCGGCTGGCCAGCCGAGCGTTCTGGCCTTCCTTGCCGATGGCCAGCGAGAGCTGGTAGTCGGGGACGATCACATCGCAGTCGCCGGTCAGCTCGTTGGGGCGAACCTCCTTGATCCTCGCCGGCGACAGCGCCTTGGTGACGAACTCCTCGAGCTCGCTGCTGAAGGGGACGATGTCGATCTTCTCGCCGCGCAGCTCGTTCACGACCTGACGGACCCTGGCGCCCCTGGCCCCCACGCAGGCCCCGACCGGATCGACGTTGGGGTCGTTCGAGGAGACCGCGATCTTGGTGCGGTGACCCGGCTCGCGGGCGCACGCCTTGATCTCGACGATGCCGTCAGCGATCTCGGGGACCTCGAGCTCGAACAGCCGCTTCACGAGGCCGGGATGGGTCCGGCTGACCACGATCTGGGGGCCCTTGGCCGTCTTGCGGACCTCGACGATGTAGGCCTTGAGCCGGGTGTTGGAGTCGGGCCGCTCATAGGGGACCTGCTCGGCCTGCGGCAGCAACGCCTCGACCCTGCCCAGGTCGAGCAGCGTGTACCGGGCGTCGGTCTGCTGGATCATGCCGGTGACGATGTCGCCCTCGCGGCCCGCGTACTCCTCGTACTTGAGCTCGCGCTCCGCCTCGCGGATGCGCTGGGTCATGACCTGCCGGGCGGTCTGGGCCGCTATGCGCCCGAAGTTGTCCGGGGTTACCTCGTACTCCTCGCCGACGGGGTTGCCCTCCTCGTCCACGTCCTGGGCCATCACATGGAACTCGAGGCTGGTCGGATCGATCGTGACCCAGGCGTACTCCCGGGCGCCGGGCAGCCGCTTGTAGGCCGACTCGAGGGCGTCGGCGAGCGCCGCGTACAGAGCGTCGACGGTGACTCCCCGCTCGGCCGCCATCGCCTGGAGTGCTTCCCTGAGCGCTTCCCTCTGCTCGGAGTTCATGACCTTGCCTCCCTGTGGGCTCGTTGTTGAGACTCTCGTGCGCGGCGGCTGCCCGGTCCCCACTCGAAGACGGTGCGGGCCGAGGCCAACTGCTCGAAGGCGATGTGTGACACCTGGCCGTCCTCGCCCCGCAGGTCGACGCCGTCGTCGGCCACCGCCTCCACCACGCCGGTCAGCCGGCGGGGCCCATCGAATCCTGGGAGGGTCTTCACCTTCACCTCGGCGCCGGCGGCCCGGCGGAAGTGGTCGGGGGTGCGCAGGGGTCGCTCCAAGCCGGGGCTCGACACCTCCAGCGTGTAGCGGCCGTCTATGAGGTCGTGCTCGTCGAGGGCGCGGCTCACCGACCGCGACAGCCTCGCCAGGACATCGAGGTCGACGCCGGTGTCGGAATCGACGAGAACCCGCACCATGCCGCCATGGTGCTCCACGTCGTAGAGGTCGACGGAGGCGGCTCGGGCAAGCGGGGTCACGAGTTCGCGGACGCGGTCGGCAATCGCCATGGTCTTGGTCGGGGTTCTGCTCTCGGGAGTCTGCGCGGATGGGGCCCGAACCGGCAACGGCGTGGGCACCAGCCCACGCCGCTTCCGGAGAATCGAACGTTGGCGACAGTGTACCGGTGCGAGGACCCTCAGGGGCGGCTCTTGCGCCGCAGCTGAGCCACCACGACCTCAGAGTTGTTGGCGTCCTCCCCGAGCTCGTCGAGGTTGCGCCGACGATCCTCCTCCGCAGCCCGCCGAGCCGATGCTCGGGTCTGTGCAGCCCTCTCCAGAGCGGCCTCTGAGCCGTGCTCGCAGATGAACTCGGCCCACTCCACCAGCGCGTCGACCATCGAGTCCTCCGCGACGACAGCCACGTTCTCGCCCTTCACGAACAGGTGTCCCCGGCGGTTGCCTGCCGCGATGCCGAGATCGGCGTCCCGGGCCTCGCCAGGACCGTTCACCACGCAGCCCATCACCGCCACCTGCAAGGGGATCTCACGCTCCCCGAAGGCCTCCATCGCCTCACTCGCCACGCCGAAGACGTCCACCTCGGCCCGACCGCAGCTCGGACAGGCGATCAGGTCGACGTTGCGCCGCTCGCGCAGCCCCATCGCCTCCAGCAGCTTGCGGCCGGCCCGGGCCTCCTCGACGGGATCGGTCGTCAGCGAGTAGCGGATGGTGTCGCCGATGCCCTCGGCGAGCAGTGCCGCGATCCCGGCCGTCGACTTGATGGTTCCGGCCGGCGGGGGCCCGGCCTCGGTGACCCCGAGGTGCAGCGGGTGGTCGGTCACCTCCGCGAGCTGGCGGTAGGCCTCGATCATCAGCGGGACGCTCGACGCCTTGACCGAGATCTTCACCAGGTCGAACCCGACGTCGGTGAAGTAGGCCAGCTCGCGCATGGCGGACTCCACCATCGCCTCGGGGGTCACCCCCAGTTCGGGGTCGTAGAGATCGGGATCCAGCGATCCGCCGTTGACGCCGATGCGGATGGGCACGTCCCGGTCCCGGCATTCGCGGGCCACCGCCTTGATGTGCTCAGGCCTGCGGATGTTGCCCGGATTGAGCCGCAGGCAGTGCACCCCGGCCTCCAGGGCGGCCAGTGCCATCCGGTGGTTGTTGTGGATGTCGGCCACGATCGGCACCGGCGACCGCGGCACGATGCGGGCGAGCCCCTCGGCGGCCTCGGGGCGGTTGCAGGTGCATCGCACGATGTCGGCGCCCGCGGCCGCCAGCGCGTAGATCTGCTGCAGGGTGGCCTCGTGGTCGGCCGTCTTGGTGACCGTCATCGACTGCACGGTGATCGGCGCGCCGCCGCCCACGGGAACCGTCCCGACCATTATCTGGCGGGTGGCTCGCCGCGGGAACCTCGCGGTCACCTTCACGTCTCGATCCTACCCGGGAGAGGTCAGCCGAAGCTGACCGGATCGATGATGTCGCGCACTAGCGCCACCCCTCCGACCAGCAGCAGCAGCACCACGACCGCGTACGTGAGCGGCAGGAGCCGGGTGGCGTCCACCATGTGGGTGCGGCCCCCGATGGAGCGGACCCGCTCGTAGGTGGCCACCACCACGTGGCCCCCGTCGAGGGGCAGCAGCGGCAGGAGGTTGAACACGCCCAGGAAGACGTTGACGTACATCAGCAGCAGGAGCACGTTGGACGCTCCGTCGGAGGCCGCCTCCGCACCGATCCGGGCCACCCCGTAGATCGACAGGATCCGGTTCTCGTCGGGATGGGAAGTCTCGAGGCGCCGGACCTCGAGCTCGCGAACGGTCTCGGCCGGGCTCACCGCAGGATCATCGCTGCGCAGCCCGTCCAGCGTCCCTCCGAATCCGTCGGTGACGATGGCGGGGATGGCGAAGACCACGTCGCGCACCGTTGCCGCCAGGAGCCGTGCCGACTCGCCCGCGGCTCCCAGCACGCCCAGGCCGGGGTGGTGGTAGTCGGCCGAGACTCCGAAGAAGCCCATGACGCCGTTGGAGGGATCGACCAGCTCGTTGATGATGGCCCCCTCCACCACCGCGGGCCGGCCCGTGCGAGTGTCGACGATGGTTATGTCGATGGGTTGGCCGAGCCGCTGGCCCGCGTAGCCGGCCACCTGCGCATAGGTCGGGGCCCCGTCGGATGGGAGCCCGGCGACGGCGAGGATCCGGTCGCCCTCGATCAGCCCCACGATCCCGGCCGCGCCCCGGGCGGTGAGGCGCTCGCCGATCCGGGTCACGCTCGTGTGCGTCGAGTCACCCCGCCGGTAGACGACCTCCACCTCCTCGCCGGCCAGCCGGCGCACCTGGCGTGAGAAGTCACCGAAGGTGGTGCGGCCCACGCCGGCGACCGAGACGAGCTCGTCTCCGGGCTGCAGGCCCGCGGCGGAGGCCGCGCTGTCGACCGAGACCGTGGCCAGCGTCCACTCCGCGACCGCCTCCGGCTCTGAGGCGCTGCCGACCGACAGCCGCCCGTCGACCATGAGGACCACGAACAGCAGCACAAGCGCGATGACGAAGTGCATGCCGGATCCCGCCATGAGCACGAGCAGCTTCCTCGGGTAGCTCTTCCGCCGGAAGCTGCGGGACTCGTCGACGGGGTCCACCGGCTCGAGGCTGCTCATTCCGGCGATGCGGACGTAGGCGCCCACCCAGACGGCCTTGATGCCGTACTCGGTCTCGCCCCGCTGGAAGGACCAGACCCGGGGGCCGAAGCCGATGAAGAACTCGGTGACCTTCATGCCGGTCATGCGGGCGGTGAGGTAGTGGCCGAGCTCGTGCAGGAACAGCACGGCCACCAGCACTCCGATGATCACCACCCAGGTCACTCCGGCGAGCACCCCGATCAGCACCAGCAGGGCGACGAGGCCGGCCAGCCCCGCGTGATCTCCCAGGCGCTCGCGCACTGCGCCGCCCCGGTCTCCCGAACGCATGCGCATCAGGCCGCGTCGCGCTCCTCCACCAGGCCGGCCGCCACCCGGCGGGCATGGCGGTCGGCGGCCAGAACCGCGTCGGCGTCGTCGGCCCGGTCGCCGGGCCACCGCCCCAGTGCCTCCTCCAGCACACCGGCGATGTCCACCCAGCGGATCCGGCCATCGAGGAAGGCCTGCACGGCAATCTCGTTGGCCGCGTTGAGCCAGGCCGGCGCGGTCTCCGAGGCCCGTCCGGCCTCATAGGCCAGGTCGATGCATCTGAAGGCGTCCCGATCCGGCTGCTCGAAGTCCAGACGGTCGAGCTCGGCCCAGTCGATGGCGCCGTAGGCCAGGTCGAGGCGGTCGGGATAGGCGAGCGCGTAACCGATGCAGAGCCTCATGTCCGGCTTCGAGAGCTGCGCCACGGTGGCCCCGTCGCAGTACGTGACCATGGAATGGACGATCGACTGCGGGTGAACCACGACCTCGATCTGGTCGTAGGCGACGCCGAAGAGCTCATGGGCTTCGATGACCTCGAGACCCTTGTTCATCAGCGTGCTGGAGTCAATAGTGACCTTGGGCCCCATCTGCCAGGTCGGATGGGCCAGGGCGTCGGAGACGGCCACCGACTCGAGCTCTTCGAGGCTGCGGCCCCGGAAGGGCCCGCCGCTCGCAGTCAACACGATGGACGACACTCGCTCGCGATGGTCGTTGGCCCGCAGGCACTGGTGAATTGCGCAGTGCTCGGAGTCGACGGGAATGATCTCGGCCCCCGGGGTGGCGCGGGCCCGCTGTACCACCGGTCCGGCCGCGATCAGCGACTCCTTGTTGGCCAGCCCGAGCCGCCGGCCCGCCGCCAGGGCCGCCAGCGTCACCGGCAGTCCTGCGAAGCCGACTACGCCGTTGATGACCGTGTCGGCTTCGCAGGCCGCGGCGGCCATGGCGCCCTCGCCGGCCAGCAACTCGACCCCTTCCGGCAGCCGCTCGGCCAGCTCGGGGGCGCGGGACGCATCGGCCAGCGCGACGACCGCGGGCCGGAAGCGCTGGGCCTGCTCGGCCAGCGTCTCGACGGACCGGGCCGCGCCCAGCGCGGCCACGCGGTAACGGTCGGGCCGGGCCCCGATGATGTCGAGTGTCTGGGTCCCGATCGAACCGGTCGAGCCCAGGACGGCGACCGAGGAAGAACTCAAGTCAGCCGCTCAGCCTCTCAGATGAGGTCGGTCATGAGGGCCACGTAGTAGGTGGCGGGCAGCACGAACAGCAAGGCGTCGAACCGGTCGAGGATCCCGCCGTGGCCGGGGAGGATAGAGCCCATGTCCTTGATGTTGAGGTCGCGCTTGAGCATCGACTCGGCCAGATCCCCGATGGGCGCAGCCACGGCAACCACCAAGGCCATCACGATCGCGATCCAGGCGCTCCCGGGCTCGGACGCCACCGGCGCAGGCATTCCGACCAGCCCCATGATCACGCCGACGCCGACGGTGACAACGATGCCCCCGACGAGCCCCTCCAGAGTCTTGTTGGGACTGGCCCGTGACAGCGGGGTGCGGCCCGCGGCCCGTCCCACCGCCATCGCGCTCACGTCGTGGACCACGGTCAGCACTATCGCGGTCGTGAGCAGCCCGGTTCCGTGGGTGGGGACCTTGAGCAGCAGAGCAGCGTGGGCGCCGAGGATCCCTATGTAGGCCACCGCGAAGACGGTCACTGCCAGTCCTCGCATCGGTCCCTCGACGCCGGCCCCGGTCAGGTACCACAGCGCTCCGAACACGACCAGCAGCACCATGACGACGACGATGGCCTCCATCCCGCGCCAGTACGCCGCGAGCGGCATCATCACCACGCCGGCCAGACCGAGCACCACCGCGGGCTGGTACCCGGCGACCCTCACCGCGCTGAGCAGCTCAACCGCTGCGAGTCCGAGCACGATGGTGGCCACGACCAGCGCCCAGGCCGGGCCCACCTGCATGGCCACCAGGATCACGGCCGACAGCACCACGCCGACTAGCACCGCCATCGGCATGTCGCGGTCGGCCGCGGCCGCAGGGGCCGCACCGCTGCCGGTCATCCCGGAGTACTGGTCCTCGTAGCCGAAGAAGTCCTCGTTCCCCATGGACGATCCCACCGGCTCCTGCGGCTCGATCGGGGGTAGAACGTCCTCGGGCTCGTCCCACTGGGGTGCCGTGGTGTGATCGGTCCAGACGCCCATCTCCTGGGGGTCGGCCTCCTGCAGCCTCGGCTCCGACGACGTCGTCTGCGTCGGACCGGTGGCATCGGGCTCCATCCAGTCGGGCTCGCCGGAGTCGTCACCGAACACCGACCGTCCGGCGACCACGCCCGCGTCGTCGGCGAGCATGTCGCCGCCGCCGGCGTCCGGCTCTCCAAAATCGTCCCGCTCGCTCACTGCATCGCTCCTTCCGGCTCGCCGGGCTCCTGACCCGGGCCATGTGTGCGTTCACACCTCAAGCAGTTCATCCTCTTTGCTGGCCAGGGCCTGATCGACCTGCTTCTCGTGGGCGCGGGTGAGGTCGTCGATTTGCTCACCGGCGCGCGTCACGAGGTCTGCGGACACCCCGCCCTCCTTCTCGATGCCTTCCAGATCCTTGCGGGCTTGCCGGCGCAGGCCGCGGATCCGGTTGCGGGAGTCCTCCGCCATCGATCCGACGAGCCTGGCCAGGTCCCTGCGGCGCTCCTCGGTCAGCGGCGGGAACGAGAGTCGGATCACCCGGCCGTCGCTGCTGGGCACCAGCCCCAGCTGGGCCTGCTGTATCGCCCGCTCCACGGCGGTGATGTTGGCGGGATCGTGGGGGGTGATGATCAACTGGCTGGCCTCGGGGATTGCGAAGCTGACAAGCTCCCGCATGGCCATCCTCACACCGTAGGCCTCTACCTGGACTCGCTCGAGCAGGGCCGAACTGGCTCGACCGGTGCGGACTGTTGAGAACTCTCGCTTGGCCGCGGCGACGGCCTCATCCATGCGCTCGCCCGCGTCGGCCAGCACCATGCCGATCAGCTCCTCGCTCATGGATTGCGGTCCTCCTGGGCCACGAGCGTACCCACCTCGGCGCCGTCAAGCAGGGATTGCAGCTTGCCGGGCCCCATCAGGTCGAAGACCACGATCGGGAGGCTGTTGTCCATGCACAGGGTGATCGCGGTGGCGTCCATCACTTCCAGCCCCCGGTTGAGGACCTCGAGGTATGTGACCCGCTCCAGCCGCGTGGCGGTGGCATCGATCTCGGGATCAGCGGTGTAGATGCCGTCGATCCGTCCGTGGGTGCCCTTGAGAACCACTTCGGCCTCCACCTCGGCAGCTCGCAGCGCGGCGGTTGTGTCGGTGGTGAAGAAGGGGTTGCCGGTGCCGCCGGCGAAGATGACCACCCGGCCCTTCTCGAGGTGCCGGATGGCCCGGCGGCGGATGTAGGGCTCGGCGATCTGGGCCATGTGGATCGCGGTCTGAACCCTGGTGGGCTGGCCCAATCGCTCCAGGGTGTCCTGAAGCGCCAGGGCGTTCATCACGGTGGCCAGCATCCCCATGTAGTCGGCCTGGGCCCGGTCCATGCCCGCGCCCGCGCCCTGGGTGCCGCGCCAGAGGTTCCCACCACCGACCACGACTGCGATCTCGATGTCGAAGAGAATCCGCGCCTCGGCTATCCCCGCGGCGATATGTCGCACCGTGTCGCCGTCGATGCCGCCGCCTGATCCCCCGGCGAACGCCTCTCCGGAGAGTTTCAGCAGCACCCGGCTCCAGCGAGCCGGCCGCCGTGCGGCTCCGTCGGCGGCATCGGCGGGGAGATCCATTCTCAGTCTCCGATCATGACCTGCACGAACCGCACGATCGACCCGCCGTCGATGCTGTTCTTCACGGTGGTCTTCTCGCCGTGAAGGCCCTGCTCCAGCAGGACACGCTCGGCATACCAGCCCCGCATCCTGCCGTCAACGATCTTGTCCCACGCCTGGGCGGGCTTGCCCTCGGCCTTGGTGATCTCGAGCAGGGCAGCCCGCTCGCGCTCGACCTCGCCGGCGGGGATCTCCTCCGCGCTGAGGAACTGCGGCTTGGCGAAGGCAATGTGCAGCGCCACCTGGTGCAGGGCGTCGGCACCGACGCCGGTCCCCTCCACGACCACGGCGTTCACGCCCCGCCCGTCCTGGCGGTGAAGGTAGGAGTCGAGGATGTTCCCGTCGGCGGCCTCGAGGCGCTCGACCACGCCGACCTGGATGTTCTCCTTCAGCACCAGCTTCAGGTCCTCGATCTCGTCCGAGTGCCGATCGACCGCGCCGGCTCCAGCGTCGAGCACCGACTCGGCCAGAGCCTGAACCAGCGACGTGAAGCGGTCGTTCTTGGCCGAGAAGTCGGTCTCGCACTTGAGTTGCACCACCGCGGCGCTCGCTCCGTCGCCTGCGACGGCGACCGCGCCCTGGTCGTTCTCGCGGCCGGTGCGGGCGCCGGCCTTGGCCAGGCCCTGCTCCCTCAGGATCTGCCGGGCGGCCTCCATGTCGCCGTCAGCAGCCGTCAGGGCCTTCTTGGCGTCCATCATCCCGGCCCCGGTCGCGTCGCGCAGTGCCTTGACGTCCCGGGCGCTCACCGCCATGTCAGGCCTCCTCGCCGGTGCCGGCGGCGCTGGCAGCATCCTCGGCTGGCTCGCCAGCATCCGGATCATCGCCGGTGGCAGCGGCTGCGGCCTCGACGGTCGCCTCGGCACCGGCATCCGCATCCGCGTCCCCGGCAGCCTCGACGGCCGGGGTGGCACCCTCAGCGGCGGCCGCGCCAGCGCCCTCGCTGCCGTCGTCTCCGGCCTTGGACTTGGCCCGGGCGACACGGGCCTCGCGCTCGGCGGCCTCGGCGGCGGCCTCGGACCGGGCCCGGGCCTGCTGCTCGGCGACCTCGGCCTCGGTGAGCACATCACGCTCCACGCTGGCAACCTCGGTCCGCTTGGAGTGAATGAAACGCCCCTCCTGCACCGCGTCGGAGATCACCCGGGCCATGAGCCTCCCGGAGCGGATGGCGTCGTCGTTGCCGGGGATGGCGTAGTCCACCAGGTCGGGGTCGCAGTTCGTGTCGACCACGGCAACGATGGGCACACCCAGCTTCCGGGCCTCGGTGACTGCGATGTACTCCTTCTTGGTGTCGAGGATGAAGACCGCGCCGGGGGGCTCCTCCATGTCGCGGATACCGCCGAGGTTGCGCTCGAGCTTGGTCAACTCCCGCCCCAGCTGGAGGGCCTCCTTCTTGGGCATGGCCTCGAACTCGCCCGAGTCGCGCATCCGCTGGAACTCCTTCATCTTGGCGATGCGCTTGGCGATGGTGTGGAAGTTGGTGAGCATCCCGCCCTGCCAACGCTCGTTGACATACGGCATGTTGCAGCGCTCGGCGTAGGACTGGATGGAGTCCTGCGCCTGCTTCTTGGTGCCGATGAACAGGACCGTTCCGCCGTCAGCCACCAGATCCCGCACGAACACGTAGGCCCGCTCGAGATGGGCCAGGGTCTGGCGCAGATCGACGATGTGGATGCCGGCCTTGTCGCCGTGGATGAAGCGCTTCATCTTCGGATTCCACCGGCGGGTCTGGTGGCCGAACTGAACGCCGGCCTCCAGCAGTTGCTTCATGGTGACGACAGCCATGCTTATGTGCTCTCCCGGTTCTGCGTGGCCCGCGCCGGACGCGTCAGCGACCGGGTGATGGCGCGGGTTGCGAAATGCTTCGGCGACGCCGCCCGGCGCCGTCGGGCCCTCCAGGGCCAGTGGGTCAGTGTACCGAGAGGCCGCAACAAAGAGCGAGCGCGGGCAAATGCAAGCCCCTCACGTTGCAGCGGGGTGTCTCCCGCTCTTGTTCGCTGCGACCTGAGGGCCGCTCGGGCCACGGCCTCGCCCGTATGGGCCGGTCCGAGTGGTTACTCGCTCGGCCTCTTGGGCGGCACTGGCGCCGGCCCGGGTGGTCAGCGATACGGCCACCACGACGGCATCGGTACCAGCCTTACCCTGGTGCGCCGCACCCCGATGAATGTGGCCGGGTCGACGTAGCTCCCGTCCAGCCTTACACCGAAGTGCAGCCCGTCGCCGGCGATCGCGATCACCTGACCCTGCGAGACTCGGGCTCCTTCCCGGACACTGACGCGCAGGAGGTAGGAGTAGCTGCTGACCACACCTCCGCCGTGGTCGATCGTCACATGCAGAGACCCGGCCACCGCGCCGGAGAACACGACGGTGCCGGCCGCCGCGGCCCTAACAGCGTCACCGGGCTCGGTGCCGTACTCGATGCCGCGGTTCCCCGAACCGTAGGGATCATCCGGAGGGCGGAACGGGTCGGTCACCGGCCTGTCGACGGGCGGACGAAACACCAGCCGCTCGTCGCTCTGGGACGCGCCCGCGGGGGCCGGTAACGATGCGGCCATGACCGCGCCGATCGCGCAGACCGCGACCGCCTGCCAACCGATTCGGATGATTGGGCGGCACTGCATGACAGTTCTCCCAGGTCTCGATGCACTCCCGGGGAAGCGAAATCGCAGATCTAAGCGCAGTCGCAGATCCAACTGTCCCGCGGCGGCCGCTTCGCCGAAGACCGGCTCGGGAGTCAGCCCAGACCATAGCTCGGCCCGCCCGCGGCGGCAATACCCATCCCGAGGCTGGATTCTTGTGGGAGTCCGAGGCACATCCGACGGGTTGTCACACGCTTCTGTGTGCCTTGAGCGGGCCGCGTTCCCAGTGTTCGACGCCTGCGAAGACTCCGCCCCGACGTCTTGACCGGACGATCGCAGCTTGCGGCTCCCATAGTGCCGCTGCCCGCTGAAGGGGGCGGTCAGTCGGCTAGCAGTGAACTGACCAGCCGGTTGAGACTGACGCCGCTCTCGGCCGCTCGCACCACCAATTGGCGGTGAGTGCCGGGCGGGACCCGCACGAGGAATCTCCCGCTGTAGGAACGGTCTGCCAGCGGGTCCGGCAGCGTCTCGCCGTTGGCGCGCATGTCGGCAAGCACATCCTGCACTAGCGCGAGTATCCCCGAGAACGCCTCCTCGGGGGTCGAAGCCAGCCAGCTAAGCGACGGGAACTCCAGACACAGCCCGACATGCTCCTCGTCCTCAGCGGACCATGTCACCCGGTACGTGTAGTGGTCACTCACGACGTTCGTCCTCCATCCTCTCGATTGCCTTGAGCACTTGCCTCACCTGGTAGGGCTTGGCCATGCCCTTGCGGTTCTGGATGTTGACGCGGGGATCTCCCGGCCATGGCTTGCGGTAGATCCGGTGGCTGGTTCCTGCTTGCCGGGGCTTGCCGAAGTACTCATCGCAGAGTTTGGCGAGACCGGCGAAACCTGACGCCTTTGGGGTTGTTGCGGAACGAATCACGCAGAGCCTCCGCATCCATACTTAGATGATACCAATAGCGATACTATCCAAGGGGCGGGGTACGGTGTGTCTGCGCCTGTGGACAGCCGAGACAACCTGATCAGGGGGCAGGCCTATGTAGGAGCCGACGCAGACTCAAAGGCGGGCGCGGGCCGCGTGCAGCCGCCGGAGCGTCTCGGTTCGGCCCAACAGCACCATGGGCTCCCACAGGGGTAGCCCGGCGCCGGTGCCGGTGAGGGCCACCCGCACCGGGGGCTGGGACCGCACCCGCGCCCCGGTGGTCTCGGTCAACTCATCACCGACGCCCATCACGATGGACTCGAGCCGCTGGGCGGAGGTGAAGTCGTCGGCGGCCAAGCGGGCCGCCACCGCCTCCAGCACCTGCGCGGCGGCCCGGCCCTTGACCATGGCCTTGTGCCAGGCCTTCTCGTCATAGGTGACGTCGGGACACAGGACCCAGTCGATCCAGCCTGCGGCCTCGTCGAGATGCGCGATCCTCTGCTGGATCTCGCCGGCGAGCGCCCGCACGATGCCGCGGTCGTACTGCTCCGGGGGCCAAGGGGCATCGGCACCGGTCAGGAAGGGCTCGGCCCGGTCGGCGAACTGCTCGGCGGTGAGCTGCTTGATGTAAGCGGAGTTGATGTGGTCGAGGCGGGCCGGATCGAAGAAGGCCGGGGCCGGCTTCACCGCGCCGAGGTCGAACAGCTCGACGATCTCATCCAGCGGGCGGAGCTCCACCTCGTCGGGCGGCCCCCAGCCGAGCAGTGCCAGGTAGTTCACCATGGCCTCGGGCAGGTAACCCCGGCCGCGGTAGTCGTCGAGGGAGACGTCGTCGCGGCGCTTGGACAGCTTCTGGCGCTTGGCGTTGACCAGCAGCGGAAGGTGCGCGTACGCCGGCAGCGCCCCGAAGCCGAGGGCCTGCCAGATCAGCTGCACCCTGGGGGTGGTGTTGAGCAGGTCCTCGCCCCGGACCACATGGGTGATCCCCATGTCGTGGTCGTCGACCGCGTTGGCTAGGTGGAACGTGGGCGATGCATCGCCCCGCCGGATCACGAAGTCCTCCAACGACTCGTTCGGGAAGCTCACCCGCCCCCGCACGATGTCGTCCACGACGGTGGCGCCGTCGTCGGGGCACCGGAAGCGCACCACCACCCCGGGACCGTCGTCCACATCGCGCTCGCGGGACCAGCCGTGGTAGCCGGCCGGCAGTCCGACATCGGTACACCGCTCCTCGATCTCAGCCCGAGTCAGGTCGCAGTAGTAGGCCTTGCCGTCGGCCACCAGCTGCTCGATGGCCTCGGAATGCCTGTCCCGTCGGTCGGACTGGAAGCAGGGCTCCGAGTCCCAGTCGAGGCCCAGCCACTGCAGCGGCTCGATGATGGCGTCGACGAAGGCCTGGGTCTTCAGAGAGGCGTCGGTGTCCTCCACCCGCAGCAGCATCTCGCCGCCGTGGTGCCGGGCGAACAGCCAGTTGAACAAAGCGGTCCGGGCGCTGCCGACATGCAAGAACCCCGTAGGCGCAGGCGCGAACCGGACCCGGGGCGATCTCACACGGCGAGACTACCGACGGGGCCCACACCTGCTGCGACAAGCGACCGGGGCGAAGGGCCTTGATCGGGTCCGGGAGCGCTCTGCTACCGTCGTACCCGCCGTTCATTCCCGCGACTGAAGGAGCCTCCCGTGTCCGACATGCCCCCGCCCCCTCCAGACGACTCGGGCTGGTCGTCCCAGCCTCCTCCACCGCCGGAGCCGACGCCCGGCGGTCCTCAGGCGGCGACGGGCTGGGCCACGCTCGGAACAGGAGGGACCGTCGAGCTGGCCGGCCCCCTGGGCCGCCTCGGTGCCAGGCTCATCGACGCCGTGATCATGATCGTGGTCAGCATCATCCTGATCGCAATCGGAGTGATGTCGTTGATCGGCGTCTCCTCCGGAGATGTGACCGATGAGCAGTCCGCCGCGGGAGTTGCGGCCTTCTTGGGTTTCGCGCTGGCCGGCGCAGTGGTCGGCATCATCTACGAGGTCAGCATGATCGCCCTCAAGGGCCAGACCCTCGGCAAGATGGCCACCCGGGTGAGGGTCGTGCGGGCCGACACTGGCCAGATCCCGGGATGGGGCAAGTCGATCGGCCGGTGGATCATTCCGGCGGCGCTCGGCTTCATCCCCTTCGTCGGGTGGATCCTGTCGCTGCTGGTCTACGTCTCACTGCTATGGGACAAGGTGCGACAGGGGTGGCACGACAAGGCTGCCGGGACGCTGGTCGTCAAGGTCTGACACCGGCTCCGGTTTGACCGGAGGCGCCCGTGTCCGATCGGCCGCCTCCACCTCCCGACGACTCGGGCTGGACTGCGCAGCCCCCGCCCCCACCGGAGCCGGCGCCGCCCGTCCAGGCGCCTCAGCGGGGCAGCGGCCGGGCGATGCTGGGCACCGGCGACATCGTGGAGCTCGCTCGACCCCTGACCCGGCTGGTTGCTCGGATCGTGGACTTCATAGTCCTCATGGTGGTCGGCCTCATCCCGTTCATGGTCGGGATAGCGGACTTCGACGACTTGCTCGACGACTCGTACGAACTACCCCTCGGAGTGATCCTGGCCTTGCTGGCCGTGGATGTGGTCTACGAGGTCGCCCTGGTCGCCACAAGAGGTCAAACCGTCGGCAAGATGGTCATGAAGATCAGGATCGTGCGGGCTGACAACGGCCTGCTGCCCGGATGGGACCAGTCGTCGCTGCGTTGGCTGGTGCCCGCCGTTCCCGGACTCGTCGCGCTCGTTCCGTCGCTCTGGCTGGTCGAACTGCTGACGCTGGTCGTGTACCTCTCCCTGACCTGGGACAAGGTCCGTCAAGGCTGGCACGACAAGGCCGCCAAGACGCTCGTCGTCAAGGTTGTCAGCGGACCGTCTGAGATCCGGGCGTGAGGCTGAGCGGCTTACAGCCCTAGTAGCGTGCGCCAGTTCTCGTCACAGGCCTCAGCCACATCGGCAGGGGTCAGGCGCAGCGTGTCGGCGGGGACCAGATCGGCCAGGCGCAGCTTGACGTGGTAGCCGTGGTGGCCGGCCGCGCCCGCGAAGTGAGCCCGCCGCCACGTCACGAGGGCGGCGTCGGCGTCGATCAGGAATCCGAACAGATCGAGCGCCAGCCGCAGGTCGTGGACCACCGGCGCCCGGCCGAACAGCGAGGCCCGGCGCAGGGCCACCGCGCAGCACCCGGCGAGCGCGTCGTCCTCGCGCTCACCGTCGGCCAGCACCAGCCGGCCCGCGAAACGCTGCGCTAGCTTGAGCGCGTAGCCCTGGTCGGGGCCCTGGCAGCCCAGGCCCGGGCCGGCCGGGGCCTCGGCGCCCACGACCTCGCCGGGCCGGTCGGCCATCCACGGGTCGTCGCGCCGGGGCGGCGACCGGTAGATGGACGGAGCCTTGGCGGTAGCGGGAACGTAAGACGGAGCAGCCACGGCCACGCAGGGTAGTCCCACGCTGCCCGACCCCCCTCTTCATGGACCGCAGACGGGAGCAATCCTCATCGGCGTATGCTCCCGGCGTGAATAAGCTGACATTGATCAACAATCTGCGGAAGATCACCAAAAGTAAGGGGCTGCCCTTTGTCAAGGTTCGGGAGGGCGGGCATGAGATCTGGGCAATAGGCTCGCAGATGATCCAGATTCCCCGGCACAACGAGATTCAGGAAGGAACGGCTGCCAAGATCATGAATATGGCACGGCGAGTGCCACCGGAGACGGAGGCACGGACATGACCGAGACGGCGGCTGAGGCGGGCACCGGGGTGCGTCCGGGTGGCACCTTCCATGTCCGAGCGACGCCGGGAGGCGGCTGGTGGGGAATCACCGTCGACGAACTTGAAACGGTGTTCGCTCAGACGAGGCGCCTTGGCGACGTGGAGGCTGAGGCCCGGTCGGCCATAGCCTTCTGGTTCGACGTGGACGAGTCCCGGGTCGGCGGCATCGTCGTGACTGCGGCCGAGGTCGCTGCCAGCTGACTCCGCGCGACCGGAAGGTAGTCAACGGCGCTAGGCCGGGGGGTGGCGTCGGGGCAAGCAATGGCGCGCTTGCGCCGCCAGGGCGCGCCGGCGACAGGACCCGCCGGCCGGGACGGCGCGGGCTTCAGTCGTCGGCGTGGAGCAGGCCGTACACCACCGAGTCGGCCAGCGCCTGCCAGGAGGCCTCGATGATGTTCTCCGACACGCCGATGGTGGTCCAGACGCTTCGCCGGTCGGTGGAGTCGATCAGCACCCTGGTGACTGCGCCGGTCCCCTTCTGGGTGTCGAGCACCCTCACCTTGAAGTCGGTCAGCGAGATGCTGTCGAGTGCGGGGTAGCGGTCACCCAGGGCGTTGCGAAGCGCGGTGTCCAGCGCGTTGACCGGGCCGTTGCCCTCCCCCACGGCCACGCGGCGCTCACCGCCGACCCACAGCTTGACGGTGGCCTCGGTGTCGACCTCGACCGAGACGTCGTTCCAGGCCCGGGCTCCGGTCCCGGAGCGGTGGTCCATGGACACCCGGAAGGACTCCAGCTTGAAGAAGTCCTGCTCCCAGCCGGCCGCGCCCCGCATCAGGAGCTCGAGGGAGGCGTCGGCCGCCTCGAAGTGGTACCCGGCGTGCTCCAGCCGCTTGAGGGTGTCGATCACGTCGCCCAGCACCCGGCCGTCGATGGCTAAGCCCAGTTCGGCGGCCCGCATCTCCAACGTGGAGCGGCCCGCCATTTCCGACACGAGGACCCTGGTGCCGTTGCCCACCATCTCCGGCGACACGTGCTCGTAGGCGTCGGGCCGGCGGCTCAGGGCGCTGGCGTGCAACCCGGCCTTGTGGGCGAAGGCGCTGGCCCCCACATAGGGCTGCTGGGGGTTCAGGGGCAGGTTGACCAGTTCGGCCACATGATGCGACACCGAGGTGAGCAGCGGCAGCCGGCCCTCGGGCAGTGCTTGCATTCCCATCTTCAGCTCGAGGTTGGCGATGATCGGCACCAGGTCGCAGTTGCCGACCCGCTCGCCGTAGCCGTTGATGGTTCCCTGCACGTGCACGGCCCCGGCCCGCACCGCGGCCAGCGCGTTGGCCACCCCGCAGCCGGTGTCGTTGTGAAGGTGGATCCCGACATCGCAGTCCACGTGGGCGACCACGGCCGCGACCGCTTCGGAGATGTCGGTGGGCAGGGTGCCGCCGTTGGTGTCGCACAGCACCACGGTGGAGGCGCCGGCCATGGCCGCGGCCTCCAGCACCCGCAGGCTGAACTCAGGATTGTTGCGATAGCCGTCGAAGAAGTGCTCGGCGTCGAACAGCACCCGCTTGCCCGCCGCCACCAGGAACTCCACCGAGTCGGCCACCATGGCCACCCCCTCGTCGAGAGTGGTCTGCAGGGCCTCGGTGACGTGGTAGTCCCAGCACTTGCCGACGATGCACACCGCCGGGGTTCCCGCGGAGGCCAGGTTGGCCAGCACCTGGTCGGCGTCCACCTTGCCTCTGGCCCTGCGGGTGGAACCGAAGGCCACCAGCTCGCTGACCCTCAGCTCGAGCTCCGAGCGGGCCCTCTCGAAGAACTCGTCGTCCTTGGGGTTGGCGCCCGGCCAGCCCCCCTCGATGAAGGCGACCCCGAGGAGGTCGAGCTGCTCGGCGATGCGCAGCTTGTCGTCGACGGTGAGCGATATGCCCTCGAGCTGGGTGCCGTCTCGAAGGGTGGTGTCGTAGATCTCTACGGCCGGGCGTTCTCCGCTACCCATGTGCGTACTCGCCTTCGTCGGCGAGGCGGGCCACGATGGCGTCGCCTATCTCGCTGGTGGTCCCGGTGAGCGGCCCGGGCCGGTCGCAGGCCTTGCGGATGCGCTCAGCCGCCTCACCCTCCCCGAGGTGGTCCAACATCATCGCGCCCGACAGCACCGCCGCGACCGGGTTGGCCCGCCCGGTGCCCACGATGTCGGGCGCGGAGCCGTGGACGGGCTCGAACATCGAGACCCGACCGGGATGGAGGTTGGCCGTCGGGGCCAGCCCGATCCCGCCCGAGACCGCCCCGCCGAGGTCGGTGAGGATGTCGCCGAAGAGGTTGTCGGTGACGATCACGTCGTACCGGCCGGGATCCTCCACGAAGTAGATGCAGGCCGCGTCCACATGGTTGTAGGCCGTCCCGACCTGGGGGTACTCGGCGGCGACCGCCCTGAAGGTGCGGTCCCACAGGTCGCCCGAGAAGGTCAGCACATTGGTCTTGTGGACCAGCGTCACGTGCCGGCGGCGGGTCGCGGCCAGATCGAACGCGTAGCGCACGGCCCGCTCCACGCCGTGGCGGGTGTTCACCGAGCCCTGGGTGGCTATCTCCTCGGGAGTTCCCCGCCTCAGGAAGCCACCCTCGCCAGCGTAGGTGCCCTCGGTGTTCTCGCGGATCACCACGAAGTCGTGGCCGGGCGCGGTGAAGGGCCGCAGATTGATGTAGAGGTCGAGCTCGAAGCGCATCTTGAGCAACAGTCCCCGCTCGATGATGCCGGGCGGGACACCGGGCGTGCCGACCGCGCCGACATAGAGCGCGTCGAGGCCGCGCCACTCCTCCACGGTGGCGTCGTCGAGCACCGTGCCGTCGCGCAGGTAGCGGGCGCCGCCGAGGTCGTAGCCGGTCGTGTCGAGCTGAACACCCGACGCTGCGATCACCTTCAGGCCCTCGGCCACGACCTCGGGTCCGATGCCGTCGCCTCCAATGACTCCTACTCGATGTGCCATGGCTGATTGCTCGTTTCGTGATCCGGTTGGGGTCGGCCTGCTCTTTGCTGGAATAGAGAAACCGCCCACCTAGGTGGACGGTTGAGGGCGCGCGCCGGGGTGGCGCGCGCTACGGAATTGCGATCGCGGGCTTGTCTGCCACGGACACAAGCATACCTCGCAGCCCCGCCGGCCGGCGATTCTCGGCGCCCCGGTCCAACTCTCAGCCGATCCGGCGTTCTGCTCCGGCGGTAGATTGGTGCGATGCCCGACGTCCATCATCTGTCACAGGACGCGCACGATCGGCTGAGCGCGGAGCTTCAGGATCTCACCACGCGGGGCCGCATCGAGATAGCTGAGAAGATCGAGGCTGCCCGCAAGCTGGGCGACCTGTCCGAGAACGGCGACTACCACGCGGCCAAGGAGACGCAGGGACTCATGGAGGAGAGGATCCTGCACCTCTCGAGGATCCTCACCGACGCGGTGATCATCGACGCCGGCACCGAGGGCGCCGGCGTGGCTCTCGGCTCGACAGTCACGGTGCTCTACGACGGCGACGACGAACCCGAGCGCCTGCTCCTCGGCTCGGTCGAGGAGCGCACCGACGGCGTGGTGATCGTGTCGCCGGGTTCTCCGATGGGCAAGGCGCTGCTCGGAGCCGGCGCCGGGGATCAGGTGGAGTTCGAGACACCGGGCGGGACGACCGAGAAGGTCACCGTCGTCGAAGTCTCCTAGTCTCGGCGTCATGGACGGCCGGCGGTCCGGCAGCGACGGTGAGCAGCCTCGCACCCTGCGCTGGGCCCGGATCGCGCTGGTGGCCGGCGCGCTGCTGCTGGCCGCGGCGGCAGCCCTGGCCGTGTGGGACGCGGCCAGCGACGATCCGCCGGTCCCGGTGATCACCGGCCGCGACGGCTGAGCGGATTGCTTCGGCTCTAGGATCTTGGGCGTGACCGATCCTAAGACGCTGAGCGAGAAGATCTGGGACCGCCATACGGTTGCCCGCGGCGGCGACGGCGAGCCCGACCTGCTCTACATCGACCTGCACCTGGTGCACGAGGTCACCTCGCCGCAGGCCTTCGACGGTCTGCGGCTGTCGGGACGAGCGGTGCGCCGCCCCGACCTGACGGTGGCCACCGAGGACCACAATGTCCCCACCGCCGACATCGACCGGCCGATCGCCGATGCGGTCAGCCGCACCCAGGTGGAGACCCTGCGCCGCAACACCGACGAGTTCGGCATCACCAACTACCCGATGGGTCATGCCAAGCAGGGGATCGTCCATGTGATCGGCCCCGAGCAGGGCCTGACCCAGCCGGGCATGACCATCGTGTGCGGAGACTCCCACACCTCCACCCACGGAGCATTCGGGGCCATCGCCTTCGGCATCGGCACCAGCGAGGTGGAGCATGTCCTGGCCACCCAGACCCTCCCCCAGATGCGGCCGGGAACGATGGCGATCAACGTCGACGGAACCCTGGCCGAAGGGGCCACCGCCAAGGACGTGATCCTGGCCATCATCGGCCGCATCGGCACCACCGGAGGGGTCGGGCGCATCATCGAGTACCGGGGTCCGGTCATCGAGGCCCTGTCGATGGAGGGCCGCATGACGGTGTGCAACATGTCCATCGAGGCCGGTGCCAAAGCGGGTCTGATCGGCCCCGACGAGACCACTATCGAATACCTGCGCGACCGGGAGCAGGCCCCGACGGGCGGGCTGTGGGAGAGGGCGCTGGACGACTGGCGCACCCTGCGCACCGATGCTGGGGCCAGCTTCGACGTGGAGGTGACCCTGGACGGCGCCGACATCTCGCCGATGGTGACCTGGGGAACCAACCCGGCCCAGTCGGTGCCGCTGGCGGCGTCGGTGCCAGAGCCCGACAGCTTCGACGACCCGGCCCGCCGGGAGGCCGCGGCCCGGGCCCTGGACTACATGGGCCTCGACCCCAGCACCCCGATGCGCGAGGTCGAGGTGGACACGGTCTTCATCGGTTCGTGCACCAACAGCCGCATCGAGGACCTGCGGGCCGCAGCCGCGGTGGCCGACGGCCGGCAGGTGGCCCAGGGTGTGCGGACGCTGGTGGTGCCCGGTTCGGGCCGGGTCAAGGCCCAGGCCGAGGCCGAGGGCCTGCCCGAGATCTTCCGGTCGGCCGGGTTCGACTGGCGCGAACCGGGATGCTCCATGTGCCTGGCCATGAACCCCGACAAGCTGACACCGGGTGAGCGGGCCGCCAGCACGTCCAACCGCAACTTCGAGGGACGGCAGGGCCGGGGCGGCCGCACTCATCTGGTGTCGCCCGCGGTGGCTGCAGCCACCGCCATCGCCGGGCACTTCGCCGCGCCGGGGGACCTGTGATGGGCGCGCGGAGCTCCGACTCGACCATCGGCAGGTCCCGCCCATGAAGGCCACACGAATCGTGACGGGCACCGCGGTGCCGCTGGACCGCAGCGACGTGGACACCGACCAGATCATCCCGTCTGACTGGCTGAAGCAGGTGTCGCGCACCGGCTTCGAGAAGGGCCTGTTCTCGGAGTGGCGCGACGACCGCGACTTCGTGCTCAACGACGAGCGCTACGCGGGGGCGACCATCCTGGTGGCCGGCACCAACTTCGGCACCGGCTCGTCGCGGGAGCACGCGGTGTGGGCCATCCAGCAGTACGGCTTCGAAGCGGTCATCAGCCCCCGCTTCGCCGACATATTCCGCAACAACTGCACCAAGAACGGTCTCGTCCCGGCCCAGATCGAAGCGGGCGCCGCCGCCGGGCTGATGGCTGCGGTGCAGGCCGACCCCGACCTGGAGATAGCCGTCGACGTGGAGCGGCTGCGGGTCGAGGCGCCCGCCATCGGCTTCGAGGCGGCCTTCCCGCTGGAGGCCTCCACCCAGCAGCGCTTCCTCGATGGCCTCGACGACATCGGCATCACGTTGCGCCACACCGAAGCCATCGACGACTACGAGCGACAACGACTCCCCTGGTTGCCCGCAGCGACATGATCCACCGCGATCCCCGGTGCCTCCACAACGAACAAGGGAGAGCGCTCGGGAACCGCGGGGACGCCGGCAACGTCTCAATGATCGAAAGACCGGCGATGTCCCGTACGCGCCGCGACGAAAGGCAAGAACTCCATGCGCAAGACCCTCATCCTCGCCATCAGCACGCTGCTGCTAGCCGCCTCCTGCGGCGGTGACAGCCCGCAGGGCGGTCCGGGACTCTCGGGCACCATGGAATCCGACGCTGCCATCGCGGCTGACGCGGCCGTCGACGGAGGCGAGGACGGCGACAGTCAAGCGGCCGTCGAAGCAACCGAAGACGGCGACGGTGAGACGGCCGTCGACGGAAGCCAAGACGGTGACAGTCAAGCGGCCGTCGAAGCAACCGAGGACGGCGATGGTCAAGCGGCCGTCGAAGCAACCGAAGACGGCGACGGTGAGACGGTCATCGAACTGGCCAGCGGCGACGTCGTGCTCACCGCCGGGCTGGTGCGCTTCAATGATTGCGACACCCTTCTCGACCACCTCCACACCGAGTACTCGGCCAGGGTCGGGCCGTGGGGCTTCGACGGCGGCGGCTGGTTCGGTCCCATGCCGTTGATGGAGGCGGATATGGCCGAGGCCGCGGACGACATGGCCCAGGCCGCAGCCCCCGCCCAGGGCGTCGACACGGGTGTGGCAACCGTTCCGGTGGAGGGCGTGGACTTCTCGGGTACCAACGTCCAGGAGCAGGGCGTTGACGAGGCCGACATCGTCAAGACCGACGGTCGGCGCATCTTCACGCTGTCCTCGGGGCGTCTGGTAGTTGTGGACGCGGCAAGCCGCAGCACCGTCGGCGAGGTCGCGGTGGCCGAGGGCTGGGGACGGGAGCTGTTCATCGACGGTGACAGCCTGCTGCTGATAACCCGCTCCACCAGCGACGCCCCCGACGGCTCCGAGACCGTGTTGCAGCGCATCGACGTGAGCGGCGGCGCACCCGAGATCGTGGAGACCCTCAACGTGCAGGGCAACTACGTCAGCGCCCGCAGCGTGGGCGGCACCGCCCGGGTGATCCTGCGCTACGACCCCCAGTGGAACTTCCCGTTCGTCTACCCCCAGAGCGCCAGTGCAGAAGACACAGCCGAAGCGGCCAACCGGGCCGCGGTCCTGAACTCCACCCTCGACGACTGGCTGCCCCATTACACGACCGGGACGGCCGACAGCTCGACGGGAGCGCTGATGGTGCCCTGCGGCGACGTGCACGCCCCGTCGGTGTTCTCCGGCTTCGGCGTCACCACCGTGATCAGCGTCCCGATCAGCGGCGCCTTCGACCCGTCGTCATCCACCGCGGTGATGGCCCCCGGCGACACCGTGTACGCCTCGACCGGGTCGCTGTACGTGGCCACCACCCGCTGGGTCGAGGCCGACGAGTTCGATGACGACGACGCATGGCAGGAGGCGTGGCACGAGCGCCGCACCAGCATCCACCGTTTCGACATCTCCGGCACCGAGGCCGTGTACGAGGCCTCGGGCGAGGTCCTCGGCGTTATCCACAACCAGTTCTCCCTGTCGGAGCACAACGGCTACCTGAGGGTGGTCACCACCGTCGGCGGGCCGTGGGGCGACGACTCCGACAGCCAGGTGCGGGTGTTGAGCACCGACGGCGACGTGCTGACCGAGGTCGGCAGCGTCGGCGACATCGGCCGGGGCGAGCAGGTCCAGTCAGTGCGCTTCGTCGGCGACGTCGGCTACGTCGTGACGTTCCGCCAGATCGACCCCTTCTACACGATCGACCTCAGCGACCCCGCCGCCCCCCGGATCCTGGGCGAGTTGAAGATCCCCGGGTTCTCCAGCTACCTGCACCCCATCAGCGACACCCAGGTGCTGGGCGTGGGATCAGACGCCGACCCGGACGGCCGGGTCACCGGGGCCAAGGTCTCGCTGTTCGACGTGAGCGACCTGGCCGCCCCCCGCGAGGTGGCGGTGTGGACCGCCCCCGACGGCTGGAACGACGTCGGCTGGGACCACCGGGCCTTCCTGTGGTGGGCGCCCGAGAACCTGGCCGTCATCCCGGTGACCGTGTGGAACGACTGGTCCGGAGCGGTAGTGCTGCGGGTGGACGACGGCGCAATCACCGAGGTCGGGCGGGTCGACCACGTGATCGAGGGCGAGGAGTCCGGCCGGACCGACTGCCGGCGGCTCACCGAGGCCGACCTCCCGTCGACCGACATGGACGACTTCACAACCGAGATCGAGTACATGATCTTCGACGACGTCCACGCGGTGCTGGCCTGCGAGCCCGGAGAGGCCGGCATCACCGGCTTCGAGTGCCACCACTTCGTGTACCACGACGAGGAGGCCGACAGTCTGGGCCTGCTCCGCGACGGCGAGTCGGTCTCGCTGTGCTGGCCCAGCTACCAGCTTGACGTCATCGTGCGCAGCATCGTCATCGGCGAAGACCTGTGGACACTCGGCTTCAAGGGCTGGGGCGGCTTCGACGGATCGAGCCCAGCGCGCCTGCACGCCAACGACCTGCAGACCCTCCAGCGCCTGGCCGCCCTGGAACTCTGACAGCACAACGTAGTCCGCAGTCTCACCGGTAGGCTGCCGGCATGTCGCGTGTGCTGGCTCGGACCGTGCGCTTGGTGAAGTTCGGCGCAGTCGCGGGTGCGCTGGTGGGCGTAGGCCGCCTGATCGTGCGACGCCGGCGCCTGTCGGACGCAGCCGAGTCGTCATGGCCGACCATCGCGGAGACGGCCGCCGAGAACGACGAGTCGATCGACGACGACGCTCCGGAGCCTCCGGCCGACGACGTCGGCGCCGATGCCGGTCAGGGTGCCGGCACAGGCGCGGCTGACGACGGCGACACCGACAAGTCCTAGCGTCCCTCCGCGCCACCCCTCGGCCACTCAACTGGCAGCACAACGCACGCATACCGCGCAAAACGCCGCCAATTCCGCCATCTGGTCGCCCCCGGCCACTCAACTGGCAGCACAACGCACGCATACCGCGCAAAACGCTGCCAATTCCCCGGTGCAGGCGGCTAGAGGCTGGCGATCTCCAGGTGGGGCAGGTCGTCCGCGGGGGTGAACCCGAGGATGCGGCCGAAGAACGCGAGCTCGGCCTCTAGGGCGGTGACGATGTTGACGGCCTGGCGGAAGCCGTGCTGTTCGCCCTCGAAGAGCAGGTAGGCCACCGGCACGCCCTTGGCCTTCAGGGCGTCGACGATCATCTCGGACTGTGACGGGGGAACGATCTCGTCCTCGTCGCCCTGCAGCACGATCATGGGCGCGTCGAAGCCGTCCAGGTGATTGATCGGCGAGCGGGCGAGGTAAGTGTCCCGGGCCTCGGGATAGGGGCCGATGAGGCGGTCGAGGTAGCGGGACTCGAACTTGTGGGTATCGGCGGCCAGGGCCTCCAGATCGGCGACGCCGTAACGGTTGGACCCCGCCGCGAAGATGTCGTGCAGGGCCAGTGCGGCCAGCACGGTGAAGCCGCCGGCGCTGCCCCCTCGGATCAACAGCCGCTGCGGGTCGACGTCGCCGCGGTCGGCCAGGAACTTCGCTGCGGCCACGCAGTCCTCCACGTCGACGATCCCCCAGGCACCGTCGAGGGCCTGCCGGTAGCGGCGGCCGTACCCGGTGGAGCCCCGGTAGTCGACATCGACGACTGCGATCCCCCGCGACGTCCAGTAGATGACCCCCAGCTGGACCTGCCGCCGGGCCGCAGATGTGGGACCGCCGTGGGCCATCACCAGTAGCGGGGGAAGCTCGCCGGCAGGGCCGGAGCAGGCCGGGTTGGTCGGCGGATAGTAGATGGCGTGGGCGATGGCTTCACCGGCGGGACCGGTCGGGAAGGTGATGGCCTCGGGCACCACCAGCGGCGCACGCGCATCCAACTCACGGGCGGGCCGGACTGTCCGCTGATGAGGATGCCCGTCAGCATCGACGCTCACCGCTGATACTTCGGCCTCATGGGTCCATCCCGCTCCGGCAAAGGCCAGCAGCGTCGGCCCGCCGGGAGCGGCCCGGGCGATCGTCAGCGATGAGAGCGCGGAGTCCGCCACGATCACGTGTCGGCGGTACCCCACCGAGGCGGCCGGGTCGCCAGGCCGCTCCTCGGACCCGGCGCTGGTCGCGTCCAAGACCACCAACTCGTCACCGCCGGGCCGCCCGGCTGCGGCCGCGACGGCCCCCTCGGCCGCGGCCCAGCGCTGCATCCCGAAGACCCAGGGCGGCGTGGCAACGTCGAACTCGCCGGTGACGACGGGCGCGAGGTCGCCGGTGTCCAGGCCGACCGCGTAGAGGCCCCACCAGTCGTCGTGGTCGCTGCAGACCAGCAGGCGGGCCACTCCATCGCCGGGATCCCAACCCGGCTCGCACAGGCTGCGGTCGTCGTCAAGGCCCAGCACCAGCACCTCATCGCCGAGCTCCCCGTCGCCGAGCCGGTGGACATGCAGGCGGGTGGCGTCCCACGGCATGTCGGGGTGGTCCCACGCGATCCAGGCCAGCATCGAGCCGTCGGGCGACACCCGCGGCGTCATCACGAAGTCCGAGCCCGCCCACAGAGTCTCCACCCGTAGCGAGCCGTCGGCAGCTACCGCCACCAACTCGTTGACCGGCTCGGCGCCGGTGTCGTAGCGCTCGCGCACGCAAACGCACCAGCGCCCGTCAGGCGTCACCCGCCCGTCGGCATACCGCCAGGCCCGGGGTTCGGGCGGCTCGCCGGTGAGCAGCGCCGGCTCGGCGCCGGGTGCGTCGAGGCGCCGCAGCCGCTGGTCGCCGAACTCGACGTAGAACAGCGATCCGCCGTGCGGCCACCAGGCACCGCCGCCGTACTCGTGGACCCGGGTGCGCACGTTCGAGCCCGGCGGGGTCACCTCGAGCGGTTCGTCGCCGCGTAGGTCGCAGCGCATCACCGCGGTGCGACCCCCCTCGTCGGGTCGGCTCTCGCCCCACCACAGCAGCCAAGGCTGCACCGGGTCGGCGATGACCTCGGAGATGCCGGCCGCCCCGGCCACCAGCGACTCCGCCGTCACCGGGGACGGCCACTCGCCGTAGCGCAGCACCGCCGGCTCGCTCACTGCGGCGCTTCCTCCCACCACTGCAACCTCGGACGGGGCCGCAGGAGTCTCGGGAGAGAACGGTGCCGTGTGCGCCCACCGATCGCCCCGGGATTCCCGGCCGGCGCCAACCGCGGATCTCGGGAGAGAACGGTGTCGTATGGGCCCACGAATCGCCCCGGGATTCCCGGCCGGCGTCAACCGCCGCCGAGCAGGTCGACCATGCGGCCCACACCCTCGCCGAGGTCGTCGTCGCCCAGAGCGAACGACAGGCGCAGCCCGCCGCTGGCACCGAAGGCCTCGCCGGGGACGACCGCCACCTTGGCCCGCTCCAGCAGCAGGTCGGCCAACTCCAGGGTGGTGTCCGGCCTGACCCCGCCGAAGTCGCGGCCCAGCAGGCCGCTGGCGTCGGGGTAGGCGTAGAAGGCGCCCTCGGGCTCGGGGCACACCAAACCTTCGATGCCGCTCAGCAGGCTGTGCATGGCGCGCCGGCGGCGGTCGAAGTGACTGCGCATCTCCACCACTGCGTCGAGCGGCCCCGACACCGCGGCCAGGGCGGCCGCCTGGGCCACGTTGCAGACGTTGGACGTGCAGTGGCTCTGCAGGTTGCGAGCCGCGGCCATCGCGTCGGAGGGGCCGATCATCCAGCCCACCCGCCAGCCGGTCATGGCGTAGGTCTTGGCCACGCCGTTCAGCACGATGCAGCGGTCCCGCAGTTCGGGAACCACCACCGGCATGGAGTGATGCTCGGCCTCGCCGTAGGTGAGGTGCTCGTAGATCTCGTCGGTCAGCACCCAGATGCCGTGCTCGGCCGCCCAACGGCCTATCTCCTCGATCTCCGAGCGGGGGTAGACGGCGCCGGTCGGGTTCGACGGCGACACGAAGATCAGTGCCTTGGTGCGGGGCGTCCGGGCCGACTCCAGTTGCTCGACGCTGACCCGGAAGCCGGAGGGGGCCGTGGTCAGCAGCGGCACCACCACCCCACCCGCTAGGGCGATGGGTTCGGGGTAAGTGGTCCAGTACGGCGTCGGGAGCAGCACCTCGTCCCCGTCGTCGACCACGGCGGAGATGGCGTTGTAGACGGCGTGCTTGCCGCCGTTGGTGATGAGCACGTCGGCCGGGTCCACGTCGAGACCGGAGTCGCGCCCGGTCTTGGCTGCGACCGCCTCCCGCAGGTCCTCCAGTCCGCCCACCGGGGTGTACTTGTGGTGCTGGGGGTCGCGGCAGGCGGCCGCGGCCGCTTCCACGATGTGGCCGGGGGTGGGGAAGTCGGGCTCCCCGGCCCCGAAGCTGATCACCCGCTCCCCGGCGAGCCGCAGTGCTCTGGCCTTGGCCGTCACCGCCAGCGTGGCCGAGGGGGCGATGGCGCCGACCCGCCGCGAGATCCGTTGGCTGCTCATGGCCGCGAGCGTACCGGCGAGGTCTCGACACAATCTGTCGATCTTGCCGGTACCGATGGCGTGGAGCCGGGCTCGCGCGGTGCCAGACTTCCCGGCGATGCCTGCAAAAGCGCCGCCACGGCCCGAGACCATCTCTCTTCCCGCCGCGATGCTGCCCTCCGATGGGCGTTTCGGATCCGGCCCGTCGAAGTTCCGTCCCGACGCGGCTCGGGCCCTGGTCGAGCGGGCGATGGACTACATGGGCACAAGTCACCGCAGGACAGGCGTGCGCAGGGTGGTGGCCGAGTTGCGGGCCGGGATCGCCGAACTGCTGGGCGCGCCCGAGGGCTACGAGGTGGTGATGGGCAACGGCGGCGCCACCGCCTTCTGGGACGCGGCCAGTTTCGGCCTGATCGAGCGGCGCAGCCACCACCTGTCGCTGGGCGAGTTCAGCTCCAAGTTCGTCGCAGTGACCGCGTCGGCGCCCCACCTGGACGACCCGTCGGTGCGGGTCGGCGACTTCGGCACCTGCCCGCCGCTCGAGGCCGTCGACGGTGTCGACGCCTACTGCTACCCCCACAACGAGACGTCGACCGGTGTGATGGTCCCGGTGCAACGGCCTGCCGGCGATGACGACGCCCTGGTGCTGGTGGACGCCACCTCGGCCGCAGGCGGGTTGCGCTTCGACGCGGCCGCGTCCGACGCCTACTACTTCGCGCCCCAGAAGGCGCTGTCCAGCGACGGCGGGCTGTGGATCGCGCTGATGTCGCCCGCCGCCGTCGACAGGATCGAGAGACTGTCGGCGTCGGGACGCTGGACGCCCGCGTTCCTCAACCTCAAGCTGGCCCTGGACAACTCCCGGAAGGATCAGACCTACAACACGCCTGCACTGGCCACGGTCCTCCTCACCGTCGAGCAGGTGAACTGGATCAACGGCAACGGCGGCCTGGAGTGGGCCGCGGGCCGCAGCGACCGCTCGGCCGAGATTCTCTACGGCTGGGCCGAGGCCTCCGGGATCGCCGAGCCCTTCGTGTCCGACACCGCGATTCGCAGCCGGGTGGTCGGCACCATCGACTTCGACGACCGGGTCGACGCCGACACCATCAGCGCGGTGCTTCGAGCCAACGGCATCCTCGACACCGAGGGCTACCGCAAGCTGGGCCGCAACCAACTGCGCATCGGCATGTTCCCCGCAGTCGAACCCGACGACGTAGAGGCTCTAACGGCCTGCCTCGACTACGTCTGCGAGCAGCTCGTCATCTGAGTCGCCTCAAGGCAAGCCAACCCGCCGGCCGGGACGAACCCGCAACCAGCCAGGCCGGGGGGTGGCACGGGGGCAAGCAATGGCGGCGCTCGCCGCCGCCAGGGCGCGCCCGTGACAGGACCCGCCGGCCGGGACGAACCCGCAACCAGCCAGGCCGGGGGGTGGCACGGGGGCAAGCAATGGCGGCGCTCGCCGCCGCCAGGGCGCGCCCGTGACAGGACCCGCCGGCCGGGACGAACCCGCAACCAGCCAGGCCGGGGGGTGGCACGGGGGCAAGCAATGGCGGCGCCCGCCGCCGCCAGGGCGCGCCCGTGACAGGACCCGCCGGCCGGGACGAACCTACGGGTCGATTCCCGTGCGGGCCTTGGGCTCGGCCGGCTGGCTTCGGCGGCGGGCCGAAACCGCCAGCGCAGCGAGGACAGCGTTGCGGAGATCGCGGGGATCGATCACCTCGTCGAAGCTGAGCCCCGACGCGGAGCGGTAGGCCGACTCCTCCTCGGCCCGCCGCAGGTCCTGGGTGGTCTGCTGGTCGGCTCCTACCGCCCGGCCGGCGCCGGCCGCCCCCATGGCACCCACCGTGGCCGCGGGGAAGGCGAAGCTCAGGGTCTGGGAGTCGTGAGGGTTCATGGCCATCACGCAGCTGCCGAAACCGAAGGCTTTGCGCAGCGTGACATGGATCTTGGTGGTGCTGGCCCGGGTCTGGGCCGCATACATGCGAGCCGAGGCCCGCAGTACGCCCGCCCGCTCCGAAGCGGAGCCGGCCAGCACGCCGGGATTGTCGGTGAGGAACACCAGCGGGAGATGGAAGCTGTCGCAGACCGAGATGAAGTGGGCGGCCTTGGTGGCGGCCGCGGTGTCGATGGACCCGGCCAATGCGGCCGGCTGGTTGGCCACCACGCCCACCGCCTCAGAGCCCATGCGAGCCAGCGCGCAGATGATCGAGCGGCCGAAGCCGGGCTGGATCTCCAGGTACTCGGAGGCATCGACGAGCTCCTCCATCACCGCAGCCATGTCGTAGCCCCGCCTCGCGTCGCGGGGCACGAGGTCGACGATGCGCTCGATGCGGCGGCGGCCGGCATCGCCGGTGTCGGCGGCCGGGGGCCGCTCCCAGGCGGAGGAGCCGAAGTAGGACAGGTACAGGCGGATCTGAGCCAGCAGGCCGGCATCGTCGTCGGCGGTGTTGTGGATCGTTCCTGCACCGACGGCCACCGCGGGTCCGCCCAACTCCTCCTTGCCGACCCGCTCCCCCATCGAAGCCTCCACCACCGGAGGCCCGGCGGTGAAGATGGCCGCGCCGGGTGTCATGATCGAGAAGTCGCACAGCAGGGCGGTGATGGCGCCATGCCCCGCGGAGGGCCCCATCACCCCGCAGACCATGGGCACGAGCCCCGACAGGGCGGCCTGGGACTGGAGATCGTTGGGGCCTCCACCGCCGGGGTCGCCCGGCACCGGCGGGCGGTGCCCGGCTCCTTCCAGCAGCATGATCAACGGGATGCGCTCACGGCCGGCGATGTCGGCGATGCGCCAGCGCTTGCGGGTGGCGGCCGGGCCGATCGAGCCTCCCATAGTGGTGAAGTCCTCGGCACCGACGGCCACGGGGCGTCCGTCTACCGAGCCGACACCGGCGACGAGGGCGTCGGCGGGCACCGGTCCGGCCAGCGTGCCGATCTCGGTGAACGAGCCGTCGTCGAGCAGGGTCGCGATCCGTTGCCGGGCGTCGAGCCGGCCCTCCGCGGCGCGCCGGGCCAGCTTCTCGGAGCCGCCCATCGCCCGGGCCTGCCTCTGCCGGCGTTCGAAGTCCCCGAGGGTGGCGTCCCAGCCGGCCGCCTCGCTCATGCTGGCCTCAGCCTCCGACGATCCCGTGTGCCGGCGTCCGCCATGCCGCCCACGGTAACCATGCCCCAACCGAACTCGCAGCACAACGCACCCATACCGTGCACGACGCCGCCAATTCGGTGACGGCGACCAGAGTCACTAAGAACTCGCAGCACAACGCACCCATACCGTGCACGACGCCGCCAATTCGGTGACGGCGACCAGAGTCACGAAGAACTCGCAGCACAACGCACGCATACCGTGCAAAACGCCGCCAATTCGGTGACGGCGACCAGAGTCACGAAGAACTCGCAGCAGAATGCACGCATACCGTGCAAAACGCTGCCAATACCCGGCAGAACTAGCTGGTGGCCGGCCGCCGGGCCGCGAGACCGGCGGGGACCTGGGGAGGACGTACCGGCACAGGCCCATCGGGCAACTCGACAGCCCACCCCGAGCCGTCCCGCACGACGGGACGGTCGACCTCGGCGACGGCTTGGCCGGAGACCCATGCCGCCGCCCCGGCCAGCGAAACGTCGACCAGCGCGGCCCGACCCCGAGCCAGCAAGTCGGCGGCCGCCGATGCGGCGGCCAGGCCGGCTATGGGATCAGCGATGGCGTCGCCCACGAACATGGGCGGATCACCCGGCACGACCAATCCGCCGGAGGCAGCCGCGTCGTCGCCGAAAGCGACCCGGTTGCGGTCTGGCTCCCGGCGTCCGTGGCCGGTGATCGACACCCAGGCCGTGCCCGCGGCCACCACGTCGCGAACGCCTATCCCCCACTGCTCCATCACCCGGGGCCGGCTCGCCTCCAGCACCAGGTCGGCCCCAGCGATCAGTTCCCGGAGCTCAACGACCGCTTCGGGGGCCGGCAGGTCCAGGCTCACCGGCTCCTTGCGGCCGTTCAGCAGGTCGAAGAATCCGGCCGGGCCCCGCCGGGCGCCGTCGGGCCTCGACGACGACTCCACCTTCAGCACCCGGCAGCCGGCCTCGGCCAGCAGCCCACCGGCCAAAGGCCCGGCCCACAGGCTCGTGAGGTCCACGACCACCGGCTGGGCGCTCCGGGGACGGGCTGCTACCGGCCTGCCGGCAAGCCACGGCATCCCGGGACGGGGGGTGGCGCCCACCGCCGACACCGCCAGGCCGAGCAGCGAGGCGGCGCCGACGACGTCGTCGCAGGTCATCGCGGCCAGGCGCTCCTCGATCGCGGGCCAGTCAAGGGTCGTCACCGGAGCGCCCTCGCCTCCTTGGCCGTGAAGCGCTTGACGAGCACCGATCGCGGGCCAGTCAAGGGTCGTCACCGGAGCGCCTGCCAGCGCAGGCAGCGCGTCGACATCGGAGGGCCGAGGAAGGTTCAGGGCGACCCATCCGTCGCTTGCCCGCACCATCTGCGCGTAGCCCCCTGCACTGCGCGACCCGCTGCGACCGAAGCCGCTGAAGGCGGACCGGGCGACGGCGAGCCCCACGGCGTCCACGCAGACCTGAGTGCCCAGCGAGCCAGTCGCTGACGCCAGAGCGTCCTGTAGGGCAGCCAAGGGCTGCACGACGCCCGCCACCGAGACCACCGGTGGTCCCGAGGCCGGTCCGGTGAGGTGCATCGCGCCCGATGACGCCCAGATCCGCGCGCAGCCGTCGTCGTCGATGCCAGCATCCGGGCACCCGCGCCCCATCGACGCCGCGTAGAGGTCCACCGAACCCGACAGGTCGTCGTCGATGGCAGCATCCGGGCACCCGAGCACCGCCTCGAAACTAGTGGAACCGGGCCAGGACGCGCTCCGCGGCGATTTGCCGGGTTGGCGCCGTGTTGTATTCTTCGACCTGCTTCGCCGCGGCAAGGAGGGCGCCTCATGGGCCGGCTAGACGACAAGATCGCAGTGGTGACCGGAGCGTCCCGCGGGCTGGGAGAGGGAATCGCCCGGAGGTTCGCCGACGAGGGCGCCGCGGTGGTGTGCGCCGATGTGCTCGACGCCTCCGAGGTGGCCTCGTCGCTTCCGGCGGCGCCGTCGGGCGCGCAGGCGATGGCCATCCATCTGGATGTCACCGACACTGCCGGTGTCGAGGAGCAGATGAGCCTCGTCGCCGAGACCTACGGCCGTCTCGACATCCTGGCCAACAACGCGGGCGTGGCCCAACCCATAGCCGCGGTCATCGACACTCCCGACGAGGTCTACGAGAACGTCTTCACCGTGAACGTGCGCGGCGTGCTGGCCTGCTCCCGGGCCGCGGCCCACATCATGAAGGAGCACAACTGGGGGCGGATCATCAACACCGCCTCCCAGACCGGCAAGGTGGCCTGGCAGGGGTGGGGCATCTACTCGGCCTCCAAGTTCGCCGTGGTCGGGCTGACCCAGGTGCTGGCCAAGGAGTTGGCCGAATACAACATCACCGTCAACGCCATCTGCCCCGGCACGATGTTCACGAACATGACAAAGACCGGATTCGGCGCTGCCGCGGCCTCCGCTAACCGGGAACGAGACGAGCTGCTGGCCGAGCACATCGAGACCATCCCCCTGAAGCGTCTGGGGACCGCCACCGACATCGGCGCCATGGCCGCGTTCCTCGCCTCCGACGACGCCTGCTACACGACCGGCGCCAGCCTGAACCTCACCGGCGGCGAGCAGGTCTTCTTCTGATCGGAGCCTGTGACGTGGCACGGCCGGACGGCAGACAGCTAGGTGCCGGACCGCGGGGAAGACCATGAGCATGCGAGCGGCCGTCTATCACGGCTCCCGAGACATCAGGATCCAGGACTTGGAGGTGCCCGACCCCGGTCCCGGGGAGTTGCTGATCGAGGTCCACTCGGTCGGAGTCTGCGGGACCGACGCCTCGGAGTGGAACCACGGACCGCACATGTTCCCCATCTCCAGACGCAGCGCCCGGTCGGGCCACGTCGGACCGATGGTTCCCGGCCACGAGTTCGGCGGCCGGGTGGCGGCCCGCGGTCAGGGCGTCAAGGGCTTTCCCGACAACACCATCGTGGCCAGCGGCGCGGGAATCTCATGCGGCGCCTGCCCGGCCTGCAAGCAGATGCTCACCAACTTCTGCGAGCGGTACTTCACGGTGGGACTCCAGTGCAACGGGGCCCTGGCGCAGTATGTGACGGTGCCTGCGTCGATCTGCCTGCAGGTGGAACAGCACGGACTGGGAGACGACGGCGCAGCCCTGGTGCAGCCGATGTCGATAGCGGTGCACTCACTGCGCCAGGGGTCCCCGCAGCCCGGCGACACCGTCGTCGTATTGGGCATCGGAGGCGTGGGCGCGTTCCTCGTGTACGCCGCGGCCGAGATGGGGCTGAGGGTCGTCGCCGCCGACCTCGCGGCCGAGAGGCTGGCGATCGCCGAGACGCTGGGGGCGGCCGCTGTCGTTGAAGTGGACCGCGATGTCGACCTCGCCTCCCAGTTGCGGGCGGCCCTGGCCGCTCCCGCGGCGGTGGCCTACGAGGTAACCGGGGTGGCCCAGGCGCTCCAGGCGGCACTGGCCGTGGTGGAGCCGGGCGGCCGGGTTGTTGCCGTCGGCCTGGGAGCCGAACCGGTTCCGCTCGACATAAGGTCCCTGACGCTGCGAGAAGTGTCGCTGGTGGGAACCAACGCCCATGTCTTCGCCACCGACTTCGCGGACGCGGCCCGTCTGGTGGGAAGCCGCGCCGGCGGATGGAGCGACGTGGCGCCGGTGGCGCTGCCGCTCGAGGATCTCGTTGGGCGCGGCCTGCAGCCGATGGTCGACGGCAGGGCCGAACGGATCAAGACGCTCATCGATCCATGGTCCACCGAGGCGCGCGCCACGGGCGGATGACCGCGAATAGCTTTGCCGATGGGCTGGCAAGGGGGCTGAACAGTGAGCACTGAGAACCAGGAATACGAGTTCCCGGTCGCGACCACTCCCTCCCCGGGCGTCATGTCAGTCGACTGGGAGGAGCGGGTGGACTTCGACCGGCTCCGGCGCTACCGGCTGGCCAGGGCGAAGGCCGCGCTGGAGGAGTCGGACCTGGGGGCGCTGCTGGTGTTCGACACCGCCAACATCCGGTACCTGACCGCCACCCACATCGGGTACTGGGCTTTCAACAAGATGGAACGGTGGGCGCTGCTGACCCGGACCGGCGAGCCCTGGATCTGGGACTTCGGTTCCGCGGCCCGGGTTCACACCATGCACTCGCCGTGGCTGGAGCACGGCCACTCGGTGGGGGGCAACACCGGCCTGGCCGGATCCATCGGCCCCGAGTCGGGGCTGGTGACCAGAGCCGTCCGCGAGATCTGCGACGTGCTGCGCGACGAGGGCGTCGCCGGCATGCCGCTGGGCGTCGACATGGCCGAGACCGAGATGTACCTCGAGCTGGTGAAGGCAGGCATCGACGTGCGCAACGGGCAGCAGGTCATGCTCAAAGCCCGCGAGATCAAGAGCCCCGACGAGATAATGCTGCTCACCCAGGCCTCGGCGATGGTGGACGGTGTGTACCACGACATCTTCGAGGCCCTCAAGCCCGGGGTCAGGGAGTCCGACATCGTGGCCCTGGCCAACAAGCGGCTCTACGAGATGGGCTCCGAGCACGTCGAGGCGATCAACTCGATCGCCGGCGAGCGCTGCAGCCCCCACCCCCACGTCTTCTCCGACCGTCTGATCCGGCCGGGCGACACCGCCTACTTCGACATCATCCAGGCCTACAACGGCTACCGGACCTGCTACTACCGGACGTTCGTGGTGGGCCGGGCCACTCCAGCCCAGCGAGACGCCTACAAGCGGGCCCGCGAGTGGATCGACGCCGCGATAGCCCTGGTGAAGCCGGGAACGACCACCGACGTGATCGCGGAGTCATGGCCAGAGGCCCAGCAGTTCGGGTTCCCCGACGAGATGGAGGCGTTCGGCCTCCAGTTCGGCCACGGTGTCGGGCTCTCGGTCCACGAGCGCCCGGTGATCAGCAGGCTGAACTCGATCGAGAACCCGATGGAACTCAAGGAGGGCATGTTCTTCGCGCTGGAGACCTTCTGCCCCGCCTCCGACGGCCGCTCGGCGGCCCGCATCGAGGAGATGGTGGTCTGCTCGGCCGAGGGACCCAAGGTTGTGACCCTGTTCCCCGCTGAGGAGCTTCAAGTTGCCAACCAGTACTGACGGCCCACCCCTCAGCAGCGAAGCGGTGGACCTCGACCAGCGCATCGAGCTGTACAGGATGATGATGGAGGCCCGTCGCTTCGAGGAGCTGGCCCACCGGATGTTCCTCGAGGGGCTGGTGAAGGGGACCTCGCATCTGGCCGTGGGCCAGGAGGCGATCGCGGCCGCCTTCGCGCTGGCCATGCGACCCGGCGACCTCTCCTTCTGCACCTACCGGGGCCACAACCACACGCTGCTGCGGGGAGCGTCCCCGGGCCGGCTCATGGCCGAGATGTTCGGCAGGGAGTCGGGGGTGTGCGGGGGCAAGGGCGGCTCGATGCACCTGACCGACGCCTCCGCGGGGGCGATGGGCTCCTACGCCATCGTGGGGGCACATCTGCCGATCGCGGTCGGGGCCGCTTGGGCCGCGTCGGAGCGCGAGTCCGGCCAGGTGGCGGTGTGCTTCTTCGGAGACGGCGCGACCAACATAGGCGCCTTCCACGAGGCTCTGAACATGGCGGTGGTGTGGTGGGTGCCGGTGGTGTTCGTGTGCGAGAACAACCAGTACATGGAGTACACGCCCATCCGGTCGGTGACCGCGGTGAAGAACCCGGCCGCGGACCGGGCGGCCGCTTACGGGCTGGATCCGATCCTGGTGGACGGCAACGACGCCGACGTGATGCTCGACACGGCCCGATCGGCGATCGAGCGAGCCCGGTCGGGGGGAGGACCCAGCCTGATCGAAGCGGCCACCTACCGCCACGGCGGCCACTCCCGGGCCGACCCGGGCGACTACCGGCCCGACGACGAGGTGGCTGCATGGATGGCCCGCGATCCGGTCCCCGCCTACCGCCAGCGCCTGCTCGGGGCGGGCGCCCCGGCCCAGCAGCTCGACGACATCGAGGCCGAGGTGAGCAGGACCATGCAAGAGGCCGTCGACGAGGCCAGGGCCGCTCCGGCGCCATCGGCATCGGCGATCGGCACGAACCTCTGGGCTGACGGAGGGTCGGCATGGCGGAACTGATCACCTACCGGGAGGCGGTTGCCCGAGCGATCGCCCAGGAGATGGAGCGCGACACCAGCGTCTACTTCATCGGTGAGGACGTGGCCGCGGCCGGTGGCGTGTTCAAGACCACCTCGGGACTCCTGGAGCGCTTCGGGCCGCGGCGGGTGCGGGACACCCCGATCTCCGAGGAGGCGATCATCGGCGCCGCGATGGGCGCGGCCATGAACGGCCTGCGCCCGGTGGCCGAGATCATGTTCTCCGACTTCCTGGCCACCTGCTGGGACATGATCGCCAACCAGGTCGCCAAGACCCGCTACATGACCGACGGCCAGGTCGAGCTTCCGCTGGTGATCCGCACCGCCAACGGGGCGGGGGTGCGCTTCGGGGCCCAGCACTCCCAGAGCCTCGAGAACTGGGCCATGTCGGTGCCCGGCCTGAAGGTGGTGGCCCCGTCCACGCCCCGCGACGTCATCGAGTTGATGGCTGCTTCGGTCCGCGACCCCGATCCGGTGGTGTTCTTCGAGCACAAGGGCCTCTATCCCACCAAGGGACCGGTGCCCGACGGTGAACTGGTGGGAGAGCTGGGCAAGGCCGCGATCGTGCGCGCCGGCTCCGACCTGACGATCGTCGCCCTGGCCGCCATGGTTCCCCGGGCGCTGGCCGCAGCCGAAGAACTGGCCCGCGACGGGGTCGAGGCGACTGTGATCGACCTTCGCTGCCTGGTGCCCCTCGACACCAAGACCCTGCTGGCCGCCTGCAGCGAGACCGGAAGAGTGTTCACGGTCGAGGAGAACCCGCGATTGTGCGGGTGGGGCGCCGAAGTGGCCTCCATCGTGACGGAAGAGGCGTTCTTCGATCTGGACCAGCCGGTGATCCGGATCACCACCGACCACATCCCCCTGCCGTCGGCCGACTCTCTCGAGGACGCCACTATTCCCTCGGTGTCACGCATCACCGACATCGTCTCCAGAGCCCTCGACTGACGCGGGGCGCGGTCATGCCGGAACCTGAGAAAGCGACCATGAGCGGCACCACTGTCGGATTCGTCGGTCTCGGGAGCATGGGGCTCCCCATGGCGGCCAACATCGCGGCCGCCGGGTTCCCGCTGGTCGTCTGGAACCGCACCGCATCGAAGGCGGCGACGCTGGCCGCCGGCTGCGAGGCACGGGTGGCCGCATCGCCGGCGGCGCTGGCCGCCGAAGCCGACGTGGTGATCACCATGGTGGCCGACGGCGACGTGCTGCTCGACCTCTACGCGGGCTCCGGCGACATGGCGGAGTCGCTGCGGCCCGGCACTGTCTGCATCGACATGAGCACCATCAGCCCAGCCCAGGCCGCCGCCGCGGCGGCTGCGGTGACCGGCTCCGGGGGCCGTTTCGTCGATGCCCCGGTGTCGGGAAGCGTGGCCCTGGCCGAGGCGGGCACCCTCACCGTCATGGCCGGGGGGGAGGCCTCAGCCGTCGACGCGGCCCGGCCCGTGCTGGAGGCTCTGAGCGCTCGGATCTTTCACATGGGACCGGTGGGCTCGGGCGCCACCATCAAGCTGGCCGTCAACTCGATCGTCTACGGGCTCGGCCAAGCGGTCTCGGAGGCGCTGGTCCTAGCCGAGGCGGCCGGGATCGAACGGGCCCGCGCCTACGAGGTCTTCGCCAACAGCGCCATCGCGGCCCCGTTCGTGCACTACCGCCGGGAGGCCTTCCTCAAACCCGGCGAGGTGCCGGTGGCCTTCCGGATGGTCCTGGCCCGCAAGGACCTGGACCTGGCCCTGGAGCTGGCCGCCGGCGTCGGCGCGAGCCTGCCGCAGAGCGAACTCAACCGCGCCGTGATCGAGGAGGCCATCGAGGCGGGCTTCGGCGACCACGACATGTCGGCTGTGGCCCAGCACCTGAGAAGCCACGCGGATAGGTGAGAGCCTCTCGCGTCGCAGCGGGGTCATTCCCGCTCTTGTTCGCTGCGCTCACGGGCCGCTCGGGCCACGGCCTCGCGCCGTATGGGCCGCGTTGTGCCGCCTATCCGCTCGGCCTCTGAGAAGCGAGCGCTCCAAGGGCTGAGTTTGTACGCCCTGCGCCCACCGCAGTAGCGTCCCTGCGTCCGCAAGGTCCAGGTCCTTGGTGGACATCTGAGTCAAGGGGGATAATCCATGAAACGAAGGTTCATGCCTGTAGTGGCAGCACTCGCAGTGCTGGCTCTGGTGGCCGGGGCTTGCGGTGACGACGATGAGCCGGAGGCCGCACCGGCCACCACTGCGGCGCCGACCACAACCGCGGCACCGACCACAACTGAGGCCATGGAGGAGATGGGCAACACCATCGTCGCCTTCATTCCGACCACCACCAACACGTACATCGCGGAGTGGGGCCGGGGCGCCGAGGACGCGGCCGCCGAACTCGGGTATGAGTTGATCATCATCGAGAACAACTTCGACCAGGCCGAGCAGGACACCCAGGTGCAGCAGCAGCTCGGGGCCGCCGACGCGGGCGTGGTCGCCTACGCATGGTGGCCGTCGGACAACGAGGCCGGCGTGGCCTCGTTGCAGGCTCTGGCCGACACCGGAGTCCCGGTGATCCAGACCAACCAGCTTCCCTTCCCTGGATCCGAGCAGTACGTGGTCGGCTACGCCGGGGTCAACGACATACTCAACGGCGAGGTCGCGGCCGAACTGGTGGTCGAGGCCCGCGATGTGATGTCGGCGGCCGGCGCGGAGCTCCACAGCGACGGCGGCAACGCCATCATCATCGGGTTCGTGGCCGGATACCAGGCGGGCATCGACCGCTCGAACGCGGCCAGGCCGGTCCTCGAGGCGGCCGGCATCACCGTGCTGGGCGAGGTCGAGGCCGGCTTCGGGCCGGCGGAGGGCTACGACGCCACCAAGCAGCTGGTGGCCGCCCACCGCAGCGACGGGATCGATCTCGTGTACGCCCACAACTCGGCCCTCGCGGAGGGCGTCGTCCACGCCCTCGAGGAGGAGGGCTACGCGCCCGGCACCGACATCATGGTCGTCGGGGGCACCTGCCACGGCAACCTCGAGTTCCTCGAGAACGGCAAGGAGTTCGCGACCGGCCTGCAGGCAGCCCGGCTCGAGGGCGTCTTCAGCATCAACACGCTGGACGAGTACCTCACCAACGACTCCCTGGCGAGCTTCAACAACTTCATCCCCAACCCGCCGGTGCGCAGCCCCGCCTACACGGACGGCAACGAGATCGAGTCGGTCACCGTCGAGGGCTTCGGCGTGCACGAACTCTGCGTGTACTGATCGGTTCGGGAACAGCCAACGCCAACTAATTCGACGATCGGGCGGCAGGCCGGCTCCCGCCGGCCTGCTGCTCCGGTCCGTACGGCAAGGCAGACTGAGGCACCAGCCACGAAAGGACCTCGCCGATGACAGCCAGCGACCTGTGCCATGTCGGCATCCTTGTGGAGGACATCGAAGAGGCCATGGCTCGCTTCTCGGAGGTGCTCGGCCTCACGTTCAAGGATCCCGAGATCGCCCATGTGGACCGCTTCGAACAGGGGGAGATCGTCGAGGCCCTCGACCTGCGGATCACCTGGTCGGTCGAAGGACCGCCCTACCTCGAGCTCCTCCAGTCGCAGGACAACGACGGCATCTACGGTCGCGCCCAGGAGGGCCTCCACCACATCGGCCTGTGGGAGGACGATCCCGAGGGCCTGGTGGAGCGCCTGAGGGAGCTGGGCATCGGCAAGGAGGCCACGCAATACACGCCCGAAGACCGGATCCTGGCCACGTACACCGCGCCCCATGACATGTACGGGGCACGGCTGGAGTTCATCGAGTCGTCCCGCAAGGAGGGGATGGAGGCTTGGATCGCCGGAAAGTCGTGGCAGGACTGAGTCCCGGAATCCCCGCGCCCGGCCCCTTCGCATCCCCGTCCCGGAGACCGCCTGCTATCCGGCCATGAGACAGGGGCTGGCGTGAGCAGCGCAGACACCGTGATCTCATCCGAGCCATACCTGCGGATGGACGCCATCTCTAAGGCGTTCGGCTCGATACAGGCCCTGGACGAGGCCGACTTCGAGGTCGGCCGCGGCGAGGTGATGGCCCTCGTCGGCGAGAACGGCGCGGGCAAGAGCACGCTGGTCAAGATCCTGGCCGGGATGTACCCGCCCGACGGGGGCCGGATCCGCCTGGCGGGCGCCGACGTCCAGTTCGGGGGCTCCACCCAGTCCGAGCACGCCGGCATCGCGGTAGTCCAGCAGGAGCTCTCGCTGGTTCCCAGCCTCTCCGTCGCCGACAACGTCTTCCTGGGCGACACGAGGCGGGGGTGGACAACCGCGCCGCGGGCTCTGGCCCGGGCGGCCATGCCCTATCTGGAGCAGGTGGGTCTTGGGGAGCTGGATCCCCGTGCCCCGGTCGAACACCTCTCGGTGGCTGAGCGGCAGCTGATCGAAGTGGCCCGGCTGCTGGCTCGCGACGCCCGGGTGGTGATTTTCGACGAGCCGACCGCGGCCCTCGCAGACCGGGAGATCCAGCGCGTCAAGACAGTGGTCCGCGCCCTGCGCGAGCAGAGCCGCTCCATCATCTACGTGACCCATCGCCTCGACGAGGTGTTCGATCTCGCCGATCGGGTGACGGTGTTCCGCGACGGCAGTTCGAGCGCCCCGACCCCGACCGGCGACCTCACCCTCGACCAGCTCATCTCCATGATGCTCGGGGGCACGCTGGAAGGCCTGTTCCCGGAGCGGGCCACCGGCGGTGGAGCGCTGGTCCTCGACGTCCAGAACCTCCTCACCGAGAACCTGATCGAGCCGGTCAGCCTCGGGGTCCACAAGGGCGAGATCGTCGGCCTGGCGGGCCAGCTCGGCAGCGGCACCAGCGATGTGCTGAGAGCGGTGGCCGGCCATCATCCCAGAGTCTCCGGCACGGTCTCGGTCTCCGGCAGTGCCGTCCCGGCCAACTCGCCCTCGACCGCCATCCGCCACGGCATCGGGTACAGCTCGTCGGACCGCAAGCGTGACGGCCTGTTCCTGCAGCGCAGCGTTGTCGAGAACCTGACCTCCCCGAGCCTCGACCATGTGACGACAGCCGGGTGGCTGAGGCCCCGGGCCGAGCGGTCCATGAGCAACCGCATCGCGCAGACCTTCACGATCGACCGGCTCCGGCTGGGATCAGCAGCCGGCGCGCTGAGCGGCGGGAACCAGCAGAAGATCGCGGTGGGCAAGTGGACCGGCCACCCGCTCCAGGTCCTGCTGATCGATGAGCCCACCCGCGGCGTTGACGTGGGGGCCAGGGCGGAGATATACCGTCATCTCCGCACCATCGCGGAGCAGGGCACTGCCATCGTCATCGCCAGCTCCGACAGCCAGGAGATCCTGGGCCTCGCCGACACGGTGGTCGCCTACTTCAAGGGAACCCAGGTCAGTGTCCGCCGCCGCGATGACACCGATTCCCTGCTCCTCACCCGGGAGATCACCCATCCGAGAGAGACAGCTCGATGAGCAGCGCCGAGATGGGCGTTGTGAAGCCGGCCTGGTCGTGGCGCCGGGCGTCGGTGCCGCTGGCGGTGGTGGGAGCGGTCCTGGGCCTGGCGGTGGTGGGCTGGCTCACCACTCCGGAGTTCGTCACGTACCGCAACCTTCAGAGCATCGTGCGCTCGGCCGCCCTCATCGGGATCATCGCGGTGACCATGACGGGCATCACGATGGCCGGCAGCTTCTTCTCGCTTTCGGTTTCCCAGACCGCGGCCATGGCCGCGATCGGTTTTGCCGCCTTCATGAGTTGGGGATGGCCGGTGTGGGCCGCGGTGTTGGCCACGTTCGCCGTCGCGGCTGCGGTGGGGGCCGTCCAGGGCGGCGCGGTCGCCCTCGGAGGGAACCCGATCGTGGTGACGCTGGCTGTGGGGGCGGTCCTGTTCGGCTCGGGCGCCTGGCTGACCGACAACAAGACGGTCAGGACGGGCACCGACGCGGCCGACTGGATCGGCACGTCCCGGCCGCTGGGAGTCCCCACCCAGACCTGGGCCTTCGTGATCATCACCGTGCTCGCCGCGACGGTCCTGGCCCGGACCCGGTTCGGGCGGGAACTGACCCTGGTGGGCGCCAACCGGCTGGCCGCCGCCGCTTCGGGACTGCGGCCCTCCAGGACCACCGTCTACGTGTTCACGGTGTCGTCTCTGGGCGCCGCCCTCGCCGGCATCTTCACCGCCTCACAGTTCGGTCAAGGAAGGCTCGACCAGTTCGACGGCGCAGACATCGACTCCATAGCCGCCATCCTCGTGGGCGGGGCCGCCATCCAGGGAGGAGAGGGCTCGGCGTTGAGGACCGCCATCGGAGCGGTGTTCATCGCCGGTCTGCAGAACCTGATGGTCCTGCGCGGCTTCAGTTTCGGGGTTCGCATCCTGTTCGTCGGTATGGCCATCCTGGTCAGCGTCAGCGCCTTCACGGTGTTCCGCAACCGGAGGCAGCTCACATGAGGGCGATCCAGCGTGTGGAGCCCACGGCATGGGCCCGCCTCGTCCTGTTCGTCGCGGTGTTCATGATCTTCTCGTGGCGCGACGACCGCTTCTTCTCCACCAACAACGTCTTCACGATCTTCGAGGGCTTCGCATTCCTGGGCCTGGCCGCCCTGGCGGTCGGGGTGACGATCATCGCGGGCGAGCTGGACCTCTCCGTCGGGTCGGCGGCCGCCGTCGCGGGGATCATCTCGGTGTCCGTCGTCGAGGAGATTGGGCTGATCGCGACAGTCCTGCTCGCAATCCTCATCGGCACCGCGTACGGCAGCCTTCAGGGCTACCTGGTCTACCGCCTGAGGATCCAGTCTCTGGTCTTCACCCTGGGCACGCTGATCGGCCTCCGCGGCCTGGCCTTCATGATCTCAGGTGAGAACACGGTGGTGATGAAGGACCTCGGGTTCGCCCAGACCGTGCGCCGCCAGCTCTGGATATTCTCTCCGTTCAGCCTGGTCACACTGGCGTGCTTCGTTCTCGTGGCCCTCTTCCTGGTCAACACCCGTTTCGGGCGGGAGATCTACGCCATCGGCGGTGGGCGGCAGGAGGCGGCCGCGGCGGGCGTGCCGCTGGTCCGCCCACTGGTGCTCGCGTTCGCACTCTCGGGCGCGATGGCTGCCTTGACCGGAGCGCTCACGTCGATCAAGTCCGGCAGCGCGGGCCCGGCGGCATTCGAGACTCTGCTGCTGCCCGCAGCTACGGCGGCGCTGATCGGCGGGGTCAGCCTGCTGGGCGGCAGGGGCTCGGTATTCGGGATCGCGATCGGCGCCCTGACCCTGCGTTTCATCAACAGCGGGCTGAGTCTGGGAGGCGCACCCTTCTACATCCTGACGCTGGCCACTGGCATCGTGTTGATCGTGGCGGTGGTGCTGGAGTTGCTGATCGGGCGGCCCGAGCTGCGGGCTCGCTGGCGCCGATGGCGCGACGAACCAGGCCTGGGGGTCCGCCCCCGTGAGCAGGCCGCGGGCTGACACCCGACTCGGCTGGAAGCCGGGCAGACAGGCCGGTCACTCCGGACGCCGCACCGAAACAGGTTGGGCGACCACTCGGCGCGGGTCAGAATGGACCGGCAGCGGGCACCAGGCCCGCATCCCGTCGATCGGGGGCAGGAGGACAAGATGGTGGAGCTGAGGCCCGGCGCCCGTTTCCAGAGCACGGTGTGCGCCACCGAGGTGATCGTAGTGAAGGGCGCGGGATCGGCCGAACTCACCTGCGGCGGCGAGCCCATGGTGCCCGCCGGCTCGGCGGAGCGAGCTGGCGAGCCCAGCGCCGACGCGTCGGAGGGAACCCTTCTCGGCAAGCGCTACGGCGACGGCGACGAGACCATCGAGGTGCTGTGCACCAAGGCTGGCGGAGGCAGCCTCGCCCTTGGCGGTGTGGCGCTGGCGGTGAAGGTGACCAAGCCGCTGCCCGCCTCGGACTGAGCGGCCGGGCCCGCTCGGGTTCCACCATGAACTTGATGATGCTGCTGGAGATGGCAGCCACCGCCATGGGCGACCGGGTGGTTGTGGGGCCGCTCGACGGCGGCGTCACCTGCGACGATCTGATGGGCCGGGCCGCCGGGCTCGCGGGACGGCTGCGGGCGTCGCGGTCCGAGCGCCTGCTGCTGTGCGACGAGCCCGGCGCGACGCTCCCGGTCTCCCTCTTCGGCGCGGCCTGGGGCGGTGCTGCGTACGTGCCTGTCAACTACCGGCTCCCCGACGACGATCTGCGCGCGCTGGCCGAGCGGGCCTCGCCCGCGCTGGCGGTGGCCGACTCCGACGGAGCGGCCCGGCTGACCGGGGTGGACGGTCTGGAGATCGTGGAGCGCGACGCCCTGCTCGCAGATCCCTCCGGCGGCGCTGAGACGGCCGACCCCGGCGACTGGCCCGCAGATCCCGACTCCACGGCGGCGCTGCTGTACACCAGCGGGACCAGCGGGCCGCCCAGGGCCGCGGTGCTGCGCCACCGGCACCTGGTGTCCTACGTGTTCGGCACCGTCGAGTTCGCGTCCGCCGGTCCCGACGAGGCCCACATCATGGCGGTGCCGCCCTACCACGTCGCCTCGGTCGCGGCCCAGCTGTCCCAGGTCTATTCCGGGCGTCGCATCGTGCCCCTCCCGAAGTTCGATCCCGACGCCTGGATCGAGCTGGTTCGCGACCAGCAGGTCACCCACGCCATGCTCGTACCCACGATGCTGGCCCGGATCGTCGACGCCCTCGACCGTCGCGGCGAGACGCTCGAGACGGTCCGGTTCGTGGCCTATGGCGGGGGCAAGTCGCACCGGACCGTGGTGGAGCGGGCGCTGGAGGTGTTCCCGGCCGCCGGCTTCTCGCACGCCTACGGCCTCACCGAGACGAGTTCCACCGTGTGTGTGATGGGCCCCGACGACCACCGGCGGTGGGCCGCCTCCGGCGATCCTGCCGAGAGAGCCAGACTCTCGTCGGCGGGACGGCCCCTGCCGGGAGTGGAGGTCTCGGTGCGCAGCCGCGACGGCGCCACCGCAGACACCGGCGCAGCCGGCGAGATATGGGTCAGGGGCGAGCAGGTGGCCGGCGAGTACTCCGAGGGCGGCTCGCAGCTCGACGAGAACGGCTGGTTCTGCACCCGCGACAGCGGGCACCTCGACGAGGCCGGCTACCTGTGGGTTCACGGGCGCAACGACGACATCATCATCCGGGGCGGCGAGAACATGTCTCCGGGCGAGATCGAGGACGCGCTGCTGACCCACCCGGCGGTCGTCGACGCGGCCGCGTTCGGCGTGCCCAGCCGGGAATGGGGCGAGGAGGTGGCGGTGTGCGTCGTCGCTCGCTCCCCTGCCCCGGACGCTGAAGATCTCCGTGATCTAGTACGGGCCCGGCTGCGGTCGAGCCGTGTGCCCGCCCGCGTCGAGTTCGTCGAGGAGCTGCCCTACAACGACACCGGCAAGCTGCTGCGCCGCGAGCTGCGCCAGCGTTACGCCGCCGATCCGGTTTCGGGATAGCTGGCCGTGCGCGGCGGGATCTGGCCGTTGGAGGAGGTCAGGGCCGCGGTCGCCTCCGTCGATCTCGACCGGCTGCTGATCGACGGCATCGCGGCGGCGGCCGGTGCGCCCGCGGTGGTCGTGGACGTGGGGAACGATCCCGCCGACGATGTCGGCGCCGTGCTGGCCGCCTTTCCGGTGGTGGCAGTCGCGCTGGGCACCGGCGGCGAGTCGTGGGATCTGGCGCTCGACGATCCGGGCCCGGCCCTCGAGGGGCTGCGGGCCAACCCGCAGGCCGCGGTCGTCGCCGCCCAGACGCTCCGGCTCGGTCCCCGGCTCGGCGTGGGAGACGCCCTGCTCGCCGAGAGCCTCGCCTACGCGACGCTCCAGGCCGGAGCCGAACACGCCCGCTGGCTCTCGGGCCGGGGACGGCGGACCCGCAGGGACCTCGACCAGCCCCGCATCGACGTGAGCGACGACGGATGCTCGGTGACGGTGACGCTGGACCGTCCCCGCCTGCTCAACCTGTTCGACGCCGCCATGCGGGACCAGCTAGTCGACGTGCTCAAGGCTCTGGTGGCGGGCGCGGACGGCCGGCCGGTGGTGATCACCGGAGCGGGAGGCAACTTCTGTGCCGGGGGCGACCCGGCCGAGTTCGGCACGGTGGAGGACCCTGCCACCGCGCACCTGATCCGCAGCCGAGCCAACGCGGCGCCCTGGATGGCGGCCGTCGCCGGCCGGACGGCGGCGCAGATCGACGGAGCATGCGTGGGCGCGGGCATCGAACTGGCCGCGTTCTGCGCCACCGTCACCGCCACCGACCGGGCCCGGTTCCGGCTTCCGGAGCTGTCCATGGGCCTGATCCCGGGCGCGGGCGGCACGGTGAGCATCCCGGCCCGCATAGGCCGCCAGAGAACCCTGGCATGGCTGCTCACCGACGCCGAGATCGACGCCCACACCGCCCAGCGTTGGGGCCTCGTCGACAACCTGGTCTAGCCGCCGGCCAGGCCAGGCACGGCCGACCCGCTAGGCCGGGGGGTGGCACGGGGGCAAGCAATGGCGGCACCCAGCCGCCAGGGCGCGCCCGTGACAGGACCCGCCGGCCGGGCCAGGCACGGCCGACCCGCTAGGCCGGGGGGTGGCACGGGGGCAAGCAATGGCGGCGCCCAGCCGCCAGGGCGCGCCCGTGACAGGACCCGCCGGCCGGGCCAGGCACGGCCGACCCGCTAGGCCGGGGGGTGGCACGGGGGCAAGCAATGGCGGCGCCCAGCCGCCAGGGCGCGCCCGTGACAGGACCCGCCGGCCGGGCCAGGCACGGCCTGACTACTTGTGGGCGAAGGTCTCCGCCAGGGGGGCCTGCTCGAAGCCTGAGGGCGCCGTCCCGGTGGTCGCGTAGAGGTACAGCGCGGTCTGGAAGATGGCGTTGAGGGCGGTCAGCACCACCATCACGACCGCCACCCAGGCGGCCCCGGCGATCACGCCGACCACCATGAGCACAGTCCAGCCCGACGCGATGAACAAGCCGGCCACGATCGCCGCCGGAATGATCAGAACGAAGCCGAGCAGGCCGAACCCGACGCGAGCCGCGATGTTCTCGCCCCACGTGCGGCGCAGCAGCGACGCCGACTGCTTGAGACCGGCTATGGCCCCGAGGTCGTCGATGACTATGGCCGGCACGGTCAGGAAGGTGACCACCTCCCAGGCCATCTCCAGCAGGCTGGTGACGATCCGTCCGAGCCAGCCGGCACGGTCCCTCAGAGCCTGGAGGATCAGCCCCACCGTGGTCGTGATGATCGCCCACGGGACCAGGCCACCGATACGGGCGAACGCCCGGCCTATCGCGCTGCGCACCGTCGGGTCGCCCCCGGTGAGCCGCTCGTGGGCCCCCGCGACCAGTGCGCCGTTGAAGAACACCGCGATGATGCCGAGGACCATCGCGGCCAGCAGGTACACCACGACCATCGCCGGGTTGAACTCCATGGTGGTCTGGTCGTGGGTGGACTCGGTGGACAGCGTGAGGAACGTCAGCGCGATCGCGACCCCGATCACAACCGCCGAGGCCAGGAAGGAAAGCACGGGCATCCACAACAGTTCCCGATCCTTCTTGAGCACCGTCCAAGAGACCTTGGCCAGATTCCAGGTATTGCTAAGCCGACCCATCACTTCTCCTTGTTGTTCGCTTCTTCCCCCGGCGATTCTGCACGCTAGCGGGCCTGCCGGCTACCTAGGCTCCCGCGGGAGCCCCAGAACCCGCTCTCCTATGACATTGCGTTGTATCTGGTTGCTGCCCCCGTAGATCGTGTGGGCCCGGGAGTAGAGGAAGGTGCGCTGCCAGCGGTCGAGCCGGTAGTCGATCCCGCCCTCGCCCGCGTGGGCGCCGCCGGTTGTGTCGGCCACCATCGACGCCGCGCCGCGCACCCTCATCGCCAGCTCGCCCAGACGCCGATGCCACGACGCCCAGTAGAGCTTGCCGATGGACTGCTCCGGCCCCGCGGGCGCGTCGTGGGTGAGCGAGGTGAGCAGCCGCAGCTGGTTGTAGCGCAGGATCTCCAGCTCGATGTGGCACTGGGCAAGCTCCGAGCGCAGCACTTCGTCGTCGATGCGTCCCGAGGCTCGGGCCTCGGCCACCAGGCTGTCGAACTCCTGGCGGAAGCTGGTCTGCTGACCCAGCGTGCTCGCTCCCCGCTCGAAGGCGAGCGTGCCCATGGCCACCTTCCAGCCGTTCCCCTCGCCGCCCACCACGAGTCCGGCTTCGGTGACGGCATCGTCGAAGAACGTCTCGTTGAACTCGACGCCGCCGGTGATCTGGACGATCGGCCTGACCTCGATGCCGGGCTGGTCCATGGGCACGAGCAGGTAGCTGAGCCCGGCGTGACGCCGAGACTCGGGCGTGCTGCGGGCCAGCACGAAGATCCAGTCGGCGTGCTGGGCCAGCGAGGTCCACACCTTCTGCCCGTTGATCACCCACATGTCGCCCTGCCGGGTCGCCCTCGTGGCGACACCAGCCAGATCGCTGCCCGCGCCGGGCTCGGAGTAGCCCTGGCACCACAGTTCGGCGCCCGCCAGGATGGCGGGAACGAAGCGGCGCTGCTGCTGTTCCGATCCGAAGGCCATGAGCGTGGGACCGAGCAGCATCACGCCCACGTTGGGAAGCCGCCCGGGCGCGCGGGCCTCGGTGTAGGTGTTGAAGAAGACGACTTGCTCGGCCAGGGTGCAGCCCCGCCCTCCGATCCATTCCGGGAAGTCGAGGCCGAGCCAGCCTCCCGACGCGAGCTCGCGCTCCCAGTCGAGCTGCACCTCGACCGGCACGTCCTCCTGCCCGGTGAGGCCGCGGCCCCGGTACCGGGCGAACTCGCCGACCAGATGCTCCTCCAGCCAGGTTCGCACCTCGTCGGCGAAGCTGGCGAGCGCCGGATCGGGCCGGAAGTCCATCATTGCCGAGCGTACAATCGTCGGCGTGCCCGACCCCGGAGACGCTCCCCCGCCCCAGGCCTCAGCGTCAGACCGCCCGACCGCGACCGGGTTGGCCGGATTCCTCGCAGGGATCCTGGGCGCCGCGGTGGCGCTGGGCTTCGGGGAGCTAATCGAGGGCGTCAGCGAGACGATCCCGTCGCTGGTGATCGCCGTGGGCGAGGTGGTCACCGACTACACGCCGGGCGCGATCGTGTCGTTCAGCATCGAGAACCTGGGAGACAGCCAGAAGACCGTTCTCACGGTGGGCATCGTCGTCCTGTCGCTGGCCATCTGCGGTCTGTTCGGGCGCTTCGCGGCCCGGGGCCGCGGCGTCGCCGCCGTGGCGGGGTTCGCCGTATTCGGGCTGATCGGCGGCTGGGCCGCGGCCCGCAACCCGCTCAGTCCAGCGGTGGCGTCGTGGATCGTGGCGCTGGCAGCCGCCGCGCTGGGCGCAGCCGCCACATTGTTCCTGGTCAGCCGAGCGTCCGCGGCCGGCGCGCCCGCCGCGGAGGCCGGCGGCGCGGATGAGGACGGTGCGACCCGCCGGCGCGACAGGGTCGGTACCCGCCGGTCCTTCTTCGGCTACGCCGCCGGCGCGACGGCCACGGCCCTCAGCCTTGTCGGACTGGGCCGGGGTCTGCGGGGGCCCTCCGTCGCAGAGCAGGCCCGCGAGATCTATGCACTGCCTACTAGGACTACCCGGCCAGCATCCGACGCCACGGGTGGCGCCACGACCGCGGATCCCTACACCGCTGTCGAGGTCCCCGAGGGAATCGAGATCCCCGAAGGCATAGAGATCCCCGAGGGAATCGAGATCCCCGAGGGCATAGAGATCCCCGAGGGAATCGAGATCCCCACCGAAGACGCCATCGAGGTGGCTGCCGATCAGAGCGGAACCAGCAGCGAAGTCACGTCGGGCGCAAGCGCCGAGGAGACAGCCACTCCGACGACCACGGAGCCAAGCAGCGCCGACGCCCAACAGGAGCCGGCCACTCCCACCACGCAGGCACCCGAGGAGGCCACCGCCACCACGCAGGCACCCGAGGAGGCCACCGCCACCACACAACCACCGCCCGAAGAAACCACCACCACACAACCACCGCCCGAAGAAACCACCACCACACAACCACCGCCCGAAGAAACCACCACCACACAACCACCACCCGAAGAAACCACCACCACACAACCACCGCCCGAAGAAACCACCACCACACAACCACCACCCGAAGAAACCACCACCACACAACCGCCACCCGAAGAAACCACCACCACACAACCGCCACCCGAAGAAACCACCACCACACAACCGTCGAGGTCTTCGACACTGCCCCAGGTGGCCCACCTCGACACGCTCGACGAGGTGCCGGGCATCTCGCCCTACGTCACCCCCATCAGCCCCAGGAACGAGTTCTACCGCATCGATGTGGCTCTGACCGTTCCGCAGATCGACCCCGACAAGTGGCGCCTGCGCATCACCGGGCTGGTGGACGACCCCTACGAACTCACCTACCAGGAGATCCGGGCCATGCCGCTGGCCGACTACGCGATCACGCTCTCCTGCGTGTCCAACCCGGTGGGAGGCAACCTCGTCGACAACGCGGTGTGGACCGGCATTCCTCTCAACGTGCTGTTGCAGCGGGCCGGTGTCCAGCGCGGCGCCCAGCAGATCGTGGGACGCTCGGTGGACGACTTCACTGCCGGGTTCCCGACCACCGCGGCCTACGACGGGCGCAACGCCATCCTCGCCATCGGCATGAACAACGAGCCCCTGCCGACGCGCCACGGATTCCCGGCCCGCATCGTCGTGGCCGGGCTCTACGGCTACGTCTCGGCGGTCAAGTGGCTCGAGGAGATCCACCTGACGAGCTGGGAGGGCTTCGACGGCTACTGGGTGCCCCGGGGCTGGTCCAAGAGGGGGCCGATCAAGACCCAGAGCCGCATCGACGTCCCGAACAGGAACTCGAGCCTCAAGGTGGGTGTGCCGACGTCGATAGCGGGCGTCGCCTGGGCCCCGACCCGGGGAATCCTGCGGGTCGAGACGAAGATCGACGAAGAGGACTGGGTCCAGAGCGAGCTGGGCGAGGTTCTCAACAACGAGACCTGGGTGCAATGGCGCCGCCCATGGACCCCTGACAGGCACGGAAGCCACCTGATCCAGGTGCGAGCCACCGACGGCGCCGGCACGACCCAGGGCCGCTACCGGATTCCCAGCAAGCCCAACGGCGCCGAAGGGTGGCACAACGTCAGCGTCAACGTGAGCCGCTGAATGCTCACTGAGACCATCTCGCGGGCGGCCCGCGAGTTCGGTTCGCGGGCTGCCTTCGTCACACCGTCAGGCGGGTCGCTGAGCTTCGAGCAGCTCGAACTGGCCGGGCGCGAGGCGGCAGCCGGGCTGCAGGAGCGAGGGCTCGGAGAAGGCTCGGTGGTGGGCCTGGTGCTGCCCTCCGACGTGGACTACCCCGCCATCTACCTGGGCGCGGCCCGCATCGGCGCGGTCACCGCGGGCGTCAACCCCCTGCTGACCCGGGCCGAGGTGACCGGATGCCTCGACGCCCTCGATGCCGACCTGGTGGTGGTCGATCCTCGACTCGCTCACCTCGTGGAGGACGGGATCGCCCGGCGCACCGAGATCCTGGCACGGGGCGCGACCGCGGCGGCGGCCGGCGGCTCGATCCGCTCCCCCTCTCTCAGGGGGTTCCGCGGCCCGCACCCGATGACGGTGACGGCGAGCGACCGGTGTGCATCTGCTTCACATCGGGATCGACCGGCGCGCCCAAGGCAGTCTGGTTCGCCAATCGCCAGCTGCGGGCCGTCGCCGGCATCGACGCTGGGAGCGCTTGGGGCGGCGGGCACGGCGTCTCGTCCACCCACTTCGCCCATGTGGGCTTCATGACCAAGCTCCCGTGGATGCTGGCCTGCGGCCGGACCACCCATCTGCTGGAGCGTTGGTCGGCCGGAGCGGCGCTGGAACTCGTCGCCCGCCACCGGATGGCCGCGGTGAACGGCGTTGCGCCGCAGATCGCGCTGATGGTCAGGCACGAGCTGTCGAGGAAGCTGGATTTCACGGCGGTGCGGGCGGTGGTGGCCGGCGGAGGGCCATCCTCACCGGAGCTGGTGAGGGCAGCCCGCGATCGATTCGGCGCTCCGTACTCGATCCGCTACTCGTCCACGGAGTCCGGGGGCGTGGGACTGGCCACCGCGCTCGACGCCGACGACGACGAGGCCTGCCACTCCGTGGGCAGGCCCCGCGACGGCGTGGAGGCCGAGATCCGGGACGCTGACGGGGTCCGGCTCGCGGCCGGGGAGACCGGCGAGCTCTGGCTGCGCTCGCCCGCGGCGATGTCGGGCTACTGGCGCGACCCGGCCGGCAGCGCCGAGGCCCTCGTCGACGGCTGGCTGCGGACCGGGGACCTGGCAACGGTCGACGGGCGGGGCCTGTACCGGCTGGCCGGACGAACCGCGGAGATGTACATCCGCGGCGGCTACAACGTCTACCCGATCGAGGTCGAGGCTGTCCTGGAAGCCCATCCCGGCGTCGCGGAAGCGGTGGTGCTGGGCCGTCCCGACCCGGTGATGGGCGAGATCGGCCTGGCCGTGATCGTGCCCCGGGATCGCTTGAACCCTCCGACGCTGGAGGACTTGCGGGCCTTCTGCTCCGCATCGCTGGCCCGCTACAAACTGCCCGAGGCACTGGAGCTGGTCGACGGGCTGCCCCGCAGCCCGTCGGGCAAGATCGACCGCCGCCGCCTCGGATAGTCAAAGCCGGGCCTCTCAGCGCCGGCCGCGGGACCGGGCTCGCTTCTCCTCGCGGATGCGCTGCTGCTCGATCTCGTCACGCAGAGCCAGGAAGCGCTCCACCCGGCGGTGATCCATCTCGCCGCTCTCGACCGCGGCGCTAACGGCACAGTCGGGCTCCGCTCCGTGGGCGCAGTCGGCGAACCGGCAGCGGCTGCCGTGCTCCTCTATGTCGCTGAACACCCGGTGCAGCGCCTCCTGGGCGTCGGTCAGGCCCAGGGCCCGCACGCCAGGCGTGTCGAGCACCATGCCGCCGTCTCCGGGCAGCAGCACGAGCCGGCGCGCGCTGGTGGTGTGCCGCCCTCGCCGATCCGAGGAGCGGACTGCGGCGGTGGCCGCCACCTCGGCGCCGGCCAGGGCGTTGACCAGGCTCGACTTCCCCGACCCGCTGGCTCCCACCAGAGCGAGGGTGTGGCCGGGTCCGAGCCGCGACTTCAGCTCGGCCATGCCCGCGCCGCTGCGGACGCTCGTCGTCAGTACCGCCACATCTCCGGCCACCGCCCTCACCGTGGACGCGGACCCGGCCGCGTCGGCCGCCCGATCGGCCTTCGTGAGCAGGATCACGATCTCCGCCCCGCTGTCGCGGGCCATCACCAGCATGCGCTCGAACCGTCCCGGCGGCAGCGGCCGATCGAGGCCGGCGACGATGCCCACGGTGTCGAAGTTGGCCGCCAGCACCTGCTCAGCGTCTCGCTCGGCCGGGTCCCGGCGGGTGAGGGCGGTACGGCGCGGCAGGACCCGGCTCATCAGCACCACATCGTCCTGGCGGGTCACCTGCACCCAGTCGCCGGTGACCGGCGCGACCTCGGCCTGGGCCCGCACCGAATCCGAGCCGGCTCGCACCATCCCGGCGGCCGTGACCACGTCGCACTCGCCCCGGTCCACCTGCACCACCCGGCCAACCTGGGCACCGGCATCGACGGCGCCAGCCACCTGGTCGCCATACCCCCAAAGGCGCAGGTCGCCGACCCGTTCATTCATAGGGGGCGGGGGCCCTTTCCATCCGTCCACTATTGCCCATCGCCCAGAGGCCGAGCAATTGGTGAGCGAATCCGGCGCATACGGGCGAGGCCGTGGGCGATAGTGCTGGGATTTGGGCGGCCCGTGAGCGAAGCGAACAAGAGCGGAGATGACACCGCCGCAACGCGAGACGCTTGCGAGCAAACCGCGCTCGCTCTCACCGATGAAAGGCGTACGATCTGAAAGAACGGGTCTGAGGCGGCGAAGAGGTAGATGGTGACGGACGAAGAAACGCCAACGGGGCGCACCCCCATCCTGCGGGCATCACCCGGCACGACCGGAGCGCTGGCCGGCGCCGGCGGCGCCGCTGTCGGTCTGGGTTTCGGCGAACTCATGGAAGGGGCGTTCGAGTCGATCCCGTCGCTGGTAGTGGCGGTCAGCGAACTGCTCAGCGACTACACGCCGGGTGACGTGGTCCGGTTCAGCATCGCCAACTTCGGCGCCAGCCAGAAGACCCTCCTCACGGTGGGCATCGTCATCGTCACACTGGCTCTCGGCGGTGCGCTGGGACGTTTCGCGGCCAGTGGCCGCTGGCGGGTCACCCTGGCCGGGTTCGCTCTGTTCGGTCTGCTGGGCGGATGGGCCGCAGCCCGCAACCCGATCAGTCCCGCAGCCGGGTCGTGGATCGTGGGGCTGGCGGCCGCCGTGCTGGCGGCGGGCTCCACTCTCCTCGTCGTCCGCCTGGCCAGCAGGCGCGCCGTTGCGGCCGCGTCCGAGCCCGCGGCGACCGCTGACGCCACCGGGGCGGCGGGCCCCTCCGAGGCCGCGCCGCCCGAGGCGCCGGGCCGGCCGGCGGTCACCGGCACCACCCGGCGATCCTTCTTCTATGCAGCGGGCGCCGGCGCGGCGGCCGTAGCCATGGTGGGCATCGGCAGAGGCCTGAGGGGACAATCGGCTGCGGAGCAGTTCCTCGAAGCCAACGCCCTCAGAACCGCCCCCACCACCGAACCGCAGGCAGTGCCAGCCTCCACCACCACGACGACCGAGCCGCAGGCAGTGCCGGCTTCCACCACGTCCACGGCCGCCCCGCGACCGGCCGGGCCCTCGGTCCAAGAGCAGCTGGCCGCGCTGGACACGCTCGACGACGACGTGGCCGGCATCTCCTCCTACGTGACCCCCAACGACGGCTTCTACCGGATCGACACCGCGTTCGGCCGTGTCCCCCAGGTCGATCCGGGCGACTGGAGACTGCGGTTCACGGGGATGGTGGACAACCCCTACGAGATCAGCTTCGACGAGATCCAGGCGATGGACCTCTCCGACCACGTCATCACCCTGTCGTGCGTGTCCAACGAGGTGGGCGGCAACCTGGTCGGCAACGCGGTGTGGACCGGTGTGCCCCTGTCGGTGCTGCTGGACCGGGCCGGGGTTCAGCCGGGCGCCGACCAGGTGGTGGGCCGCTCGGTCGACGACTGGACCGCCGGCTTCCCCACCGACGTGGTCTACGACGGCCGCAACGCCATCCTGGCCATAGGGATGAACGACGAGTTCCTGCCCACCCGCCACGGGTTCCCGGCCAGGCTGGTGGTGGCCGGCCTCTACGGCTACGTCTCGGCAGTGAAATGGCTCGAGGAGATCAACCTGACCACCTGGGAGGGCTTCGACGGCTACTGGGTGCCCCGGGGCTGGTCCAAGGAAGGGCCGATGAAGACCCAGAGCCGCATCGACGTGCCCGGCGGCCGCGGCCTGGTGGCCGGACAGGCCACCCCGATCGCGGGCATCGCCTGGGCGCCGACCCGGGGAATCGAGCGGGTCGAGGTCAACATCGACGACGAGGGCTGGCTGCCGTGCACGCTGGGCGAGGCTGTCGGCGACGAGAGCTGGGTGCAGTGGCACCGCGAGTGGACCCCCACCGCGGGCCGGCACCGGATCCAGGTGCGGGCCACCGACGGCGACGGCATGACCCAGGGCGAGCGAGAGGTGCCGCCGGCCCCCAACGGGGCCGAGGGCTGGCACACCGTCACCGTCAACGTCGACGGCTGAGCGCGGGCCACCGAAGACCGCGGGCCCTCTTAGAGGCCGAGCGAATAGGCGACACAACGCGGCCCATACGGCGCGAGGCCGTGGCCCGAGCGGCCCGTGAGCGAAGCGAACAAGAGCGGGAATGACACCACCGCGACGCGACGCACGCTCACCTATCCGCGGGCCCTCTTAGGCCGGGGCTTCGCCCGTGTGGGCCGGCTTCGCGCGCCTGCCCGCTCGGCCTGTTGGCAGTTGGGCCAAGAGGTTCGGCGCGCCTGTCGGTGAAGTTGTGTATTGTGCGGGGGTGGAAGCGTTATTGATATGACCGATATCCAAGAGCGAGCCGCGCCCGCCACGCCGACCGTCACCGAGTTCGTCTGCAACGGGACGACGGTACGGGTCGGCGACCATCCCCACCTGCTCGCCGCGCTGCGGGAGGAGCTGGGGCTGATCGCGGCCAAGGACGGCTGCTCACCCTCGGGGCAGTGCGGCTGCTGCACGGTGCTGCTGAACGGCAAGGCCCGGGTGGCCTGCCAGATTCCCCTCAGCAAGGCCCAGGGCGCGGAGATCGTCACCCCCGAGGGCCTCAGCGACGAGGAGCGCCACCGCTACGCGGCCGCCTTCGGCGCGGCCGGCGCGGTGCAGTGCGGGTTCTGCACGCCGGGGATCGTGATGCGGGTCAAGGCGCTGATCGACCGCAACGGCTCGGCCCTCACCCGCGACCAGGCATCCCGCCACCTCGGCGCCCACCTGTGCCGCTGCACCGGGTACCTGAAGATCCTCGACGCGGTGGAGATGCTGGCCACCGGCGCCGACGGCATGGCCGGCGAAACCGCAGTTGAGGTCGCCCGGGGGGTCGGATCCCGGGCCGCCCGCTACGAGGCGACCGAGCTGGCGATGGGCGACAAGCTCTACATCGACGACATGACCGCGCCGGGGATGCTCCACGGCGCGGTGCACCTGGCCGAGCACGCCCGGGCCGACATCATCTCGATCGACACCAGCCGGGCCGCGGCCCAGCCCGGAGTGGTGGCCGTGTTCACCGGCGACGACGTCGAGGGCGACCTGCGCATCGGGTTGATCCACAAGGACTGGCCGGTGTTCATCCCGCCCGGCGGCCGCACGTCCTACCTGGGCGACATCCTGGCCCTGGTCGTGGCCGACAGCCGCGAGACCGCCCGTCAGGCCGCGACCCTCATCGACGTGGTCTACGAGCCCCTGGCCCCCATCACCGACCCGGCCGCGGCGGTGGCCGACGGCTGCGAGGACGCGGTGTGGGGCCTCGACGGCAACATCTTGTCGGTGTCGACCTACGCCCGGGGCGGCGACGTCGAGGAGGCGCTGGCCGCATCGGCCCACACCGTGCGAGAGACGTTCCAGACCCAGCGGGTGGAGCAGGCGTTCCTCGAGCCTGAGTCGACTCTGGCCGTGCCCAAGGTGGTGGACGGCGAGCGCCGCCTGGACGTGTACTCCGGCGGGCAGGGCGTGTGGGACGACCGCGACCAGTGCGCGGCCGTGCTCGGCATCGACAACAGCCGCGTGTGGGTGGAGCAGGTCGCCAACGGCGGCGCCTTCGGGGGCAAGGAGGACTGCTCCAACCAGGCCCAGACCGCGCTGGCGGCCTGGCTGCTGGACCGGCCGGTCAAGACCACGTTCTCGCGCGAGGAGTCGCTGCTGGTGCATCCCAAGCGGCACCCGGTGCGCATCGAGCTGGCCGCCGGATGCGACGACGAGGGGCGGCTCACCGCCCTGTGGGCCCGCATGCTGGGCGACTCCGGGCCCTATGCCTCGGTGGGCATGAAGGTGCTGGAGCGGGCCGCCGGCCACGCCTGCGGTCCCTACGCGGTGCCGGTCGTGGACGTGGAGGCGGTCGCGGCCCGCACCAATAACAGCGTGTGCGGCGCCTTCCGGGGCTTCGGCGCCAACCAGGCCCAGTTCGCCATGGAGGGCGCCATGGACCGGCTGGCCGACGCGGTGGGGATCAGCGGCTGGGAGATCCGGCGCCGCAACGCGGTCACGCCCGGCGCCGAATGGGGTCCCGGACAGATCATGGACGGCGGCAGCCTCGGCGCCATGGAGTGCCTGGACGCCATCAAGGGCGCCTACGACGAGGCCATCGCGGCCGGCAAGGCCGTGGGCCTCGGTCTCGGGCTCAAGAACTCCGGGCTCGGCAACGGCTTCAAGGAGATCAGCCGGTCCGTGGTCCATTTCGTGCCCGACGCCGCCCACCCCGCCGGCACCCCCGCCGGACCGGACAGCGTCGTCGAGGTGCGCCACTGCTGGACCGAGATGGGCCAAGGCGTGCACACCGTGGCCCTCCAGGTGGCCGTCGAGGAACTGGGAGTGCGGCCCGAGACGGTGAGGGTCTACGTCGACACCAGCCGGGAGTTGGGCGCGGGCCAGACCACCGGCTCGCGGGGAACGCTGATGGGCGCCGGATCGGTGGCCGAAGCCTGCCGGGCCGCGCTGGCCGGCGGCTGCCTCACCGGCGTCGACTACGAGGGCGAGTACCGGGTGGACTGGACCGACAAGCTCAGCGACGGCCTCGAGCACCCGGTGATCCACTCGACCTTCGGCTACGCAGCCCAGATGGTGATCGCCGATCCCCGGACCGGGGCCGTCGAGAAGGTGGTGGCCGCCCACGACGTGGGCAAGGCAGTCAACCCGCTGCTGTGCGAGGGCCAGATCGAGGGCAGCGTCCACATGGGCCTCGGCTACGCCCTGACCGAGGACTTCGCCTGCGACGACCAGGGCCGGCCCACGGTCGACACCCTGCGGGGGCTGGACATCATCCGGGCCAAGGACATGCCGCCGGTGGACGTGATCCTGGTCGAGGCCCCCCAGCCCGACTCTCCCTACGGCATCAAGGGCGTCGGCGAGATCGGCCTGGTGCCCACCGCCGGTGCGGTGGCCGAGGCCATGCGCCAGGTCGACGGCCAGTGGCGCACCCGCCTGCCGATCAACACTCACCAGCCTGTGACGCCCCGGTCGTGACCGGCCGGGCCACCGATCCCGAGACTGTCGGCGCGCCCGCGCACCCGGAGGCGGACGCCCGCACCACCCCGGAATGGTGTGCGCCCATCATCACCTGTACTCGGCGCTGGCCCGGGGCATGCCCGCCCCGCCCCGCACCCCGACCGGGTTCCTGGAGATCCTGGAGCTGGTGTGGTGGCGCCTGGACCGGGCCCTCGACCTCGACATCATCGAGTGGTCGGCCAAGCTGGGCGCGCTGGAGGCCCTGGAGTCGGGCACCACCGCCATCATCGACCACCACGAGTCCCCCAACGCGATCGAGGGGTCCCTCGACGTGATCGCGGCGGCCTGCGCCGAGGTCGGGGTGCGGGTGGACTGCTGCTACGGCGTGACCGACCGGCACGGCTCCGCCGGCGCGGCCGCGGGCCTGGCCGAGAACGACCGCTTCCTGCGGGCGGGCGGCAGGGGCCGTGTGGGGGTCCACGCCGCCTTCACCTGCTCCGACGCCACGCTGGAGGCCGCCGCCGGCCTGGCCGCCGACCATCGCACCGGCGTGCACATCCACGTCTCGGAGGGGACGGCCGACCGAGCCGCCGGGGCCCGCCTCGAGTCGCTGGCCCGCGACGACTGGCTGGTGATCCACGCCGTCCACCTCGACCGCGACCTGCCCGGGGTGATCGTGCACAACCCCCGCTCGAACATGAACAACGCGGTCGGCTACGCCCGCCCCGCCAACAGGCCCAACCCGGTAGCGCTGGGCACCGACGGGATCGGCGCGGCCATGCTCGACGAGTTCCGGTTGGCCTACGTCTGCCACCGCTCCGACGACGTGACGGCCACCCCCGAGACCGCCTGGAACTGGCTGGAGACCGGATGGAGGCTGTTCCCGGAGGCGCTGGACGACACGGTGAGGTGGTCCTATGACCGGATGGACCCGTGGTCGCTGGCCTTCACCACCGGCGTGCGGGCTCAAGAGGTCACCGTCGACGGCGAGACCGTGCTGCACGGCGGCCGCCCCACGAGGGTGGACGCGGAGGAGATCCGAGCCAAGGCCGCGGAGGCAGCCGCCAGACTCTTCGCCAGACTCGAAGAGATCCCCTGACCAGACCGGCACCGGACAAACAGCCCTGAATGACCGGCACGAGGAGGAGACATGACCCAGCCAGCAGCCCTCTACATCCAGGACGCCCACACGTTGGCGGAGTCGATGGAGCTGTCCCAGTACGCCGAGGCCAGGGGCTTCGACGCGGTCTGGCAGGCCGACTCCCGGCTGGTGCGCGACGCGGTGGTGCCGATGGCGGCCATAGCCGCGGTCACCTCCACCCTCAAGGTCGGCAGCGGCGTGGTGGACTGCTGGACCCGCAACCCGGCCCGGCTGGCCTCCACGTTCTCCACCCTCGACGACCTGGCCCCGGGCCGCATCCTGCTGGGCATCGGCGCCTGGTGGGAGCCGCTGGCGTCGAAGGTGGGCGTGCAGCGGGTGCGGCCCCTGAAGGCGATGCGCGAGATCGTCGAGGCCTGCAGGGGCCTGCTGAACGATCAGACCGTGACCTACCAGGGCGAGTTCGTGCAGTTCGACGGGGTGGAGCTCGACTACGTCCAGCAGGAGCGCCGGCCCAAGGACGTGCCCATCTACATCGGAGCGACCGGAGCCAAGATGATGGCGCTCACCGGGGAGATCGCCGACGGCGTGGTGTTCAACTACCTGGTGTCGCCCCAGTACAACGCGCAAGCTATGGAGCACCTGGCCGAGGGCGCGGCCCGGGCGGGCCGCACCGTCGACGACCTCGACCGGCCCCAGCTGATCGTGTGCTCGATGGCCACCGGCGACTCCGAGGCCGAGCGAACCGAGGCGCTCGACGGCGGTCGCATGCTCATCACCCAGTACCTGGGCCAGCAGCCCCACATCATGAAGGCTTCCGGCGTGTCGCAGTCGCTGCTCGACGAGGTCGGCTCGGTGTTGACCTGGCCGGCCACCCTCGAACAGGTCGAGGAGGCCTCCAAGCTGGTGCCCGACGACGTGGTGCAGCTGCTTTGCGCGGCCGGCACCGCGGAGGAGTGCCGGGCCAAGGTGCGCCACTACATCGACAACGGCTGCACCACCCCGATCCTGTACCCGCTCGGACCGGATGCCAAGGGGATGATCGACGAATTCGCCGGTTGGGACGGCACCTGAACCAATCGCGAGTCCGCACCGCGACCGTGTCGAACCGCCGGCACCGATGACCGATCTGCTCGTCCGCAACGCCCGGCTGGTCGCGGCCATGGACTTCCAGCGCACCGAGATCGCGGGCGGCTGGGTGGCCGTCACCGACGGGCTCGTGTCGGGCGTGGGACTGTCCGGCACGGAGCCCGCGGATGCGGCTCGCACCGTCGACGCCGCCGACTGCCTGGTGACACCGGGTCTCATCAATACCCACCATCACCTCTACCAGAACCTCACCAGAGCGTTCCGCCCGGCCCTCGACGGCAGCCTGTTCGACTGGCTGCGGGCCCTGTACCCGCTGTGGGCCCGCCTCGACGAGGAGGCTGCCCATGTGTCGGCCTGGGTGGGGCTGGCCGAGCTGGCCCTGAGCGGGTGCACCACCAGCACCGACCACCTGTACGTCCACCCGGCCGGCGGCGGCGACCTGATCTCCGCCGAGATCGCGGCGGCCACGGACCTGGGCGTGCGCTTCCACCCGACGCGGGGCTCGATGTCGCTGAGCGAGAAGGACGGGGGCCTGCCGCCCGACTCCACCGTGCAGACCGACGACGTGATCCTGGCCGAGTCCGAGCGCTTGGTGGCCGCCCATCACGACCGGTCCCCGGCCGCGATGGTGCGGGTCGCGCTAGCGCCGTGCTCGCCCTTCTCGGTGTCCACCGAGCTCATGACGGCCACCGCCGAACTGGCCGAGCGACTCGACGTGAGGCTGCACACCCACCTGGCCGAGGACATCGGCGAGGACGACTTCTGCCTGGAGATGTTCGGGATGCGGCCGGTGGACTACTTCGAGCACTGCGGGTGGAGCACCGACCGGTCATGGATCGCCCACTGCGTGCAGCCCGAGCCGGCCGAGATCGCCCGGCTGGGCCGCTGGGGCACCGGCGTAGCCCACTGCCCGAGCTCGAACATGATCCTGGGGGCGGGGCTGGCCCCGGTGCGGGAACTACGAGCCGCGGGCGTGCCGGTGGGCCTGGGCGTGGACGGCTCGGCGTCGGCCGACTCGGGCTCGATGTGGACCGAGTCCCGCAACGCCATGCTGATGGCCCGGCTGCGCGACGGCCAGGCGGGCCGGGCCGGGCTGTTCACCTCGCGTGAGGCGCTGGAGATGGCCACCAGGGGCGGGGCGGCATGTCTCGGGCGGGCCGGGGAGATCGGCGAGCTGACGGTGGGCGCCTGCGGCGACATCGCGGTGTGGCCCCTCGACGGGATCGCCTTCGCAGGAGCCTGGTCGGACCCGATCGAGGCGTTCCTGCGCTGCGGCCCGCTGTCGGCCCGCCACACCATCGTCGCCGGACGCCTCGTGGTGGAGGACGGCGAGCTGCGAGCCTCGGGCACCGAGCAGATGCTGCGAGATCACCGCCGCATCGCCGTCGCGATGCAGTCCACCCGCTGAAACATATTTAACATACATGACATGGTGTGAAAGATAGAAGACTGGTAGAGTGAGGCAGAGGGCGGCTCCGGTGCCATCCAAGGGATGTCTGCCAATACCGGAGCCACCCTCACTACCGGGTGACACCATACCTGGGCAGTCGGGCGAATGCAACGATTCTGTGTGAAGATGAACAGTCTCATTGTAAATGACATCTCCACCTTGACTGGGTACGCAGGAATCCCACCACGGGCCGGCGCGACCTAGTAGTACTACGGCACCTACCGCGAGCGAGGAGGACGGGCGGGCGTGAGCGACGACACGGCACGGGAGGAGATGGACTGGGCGCTCTACGGGCAGGGCGTCCGGGAGTTGGCGCAGATTGTCGCCGACGACGGGTACCGGCCCGACATGATCTTGGCCATCGCCCGGGGCGGGCTGTTCTGCGCAGGGTCGCTCGGCTACGCGCTGTCGGTGAAGAACGTATATGTGATGAACTGCGAGTACTACACCGGCGTGGGCGAGCGCCTCGAAGTGCCGGTGGTGCTGCCGCCGCAACTCGATCTGGTCGACCACCGGAGGTCCAAGATCCTGATCGCCGACGACGTGGCCGACACGGGCCACACCCTCAAACTCGTGCACGACTACTGCCTGGGCGAGGTCGCCGAGGTGCGCTCGGCGGTGCTGTACGAGAAGTCGCACTCGCTGGTCAAGTGCGAGTACGTGTGGAAGCGCACCGACCGGTGGATCAACTTCCCGTGGTCCACCCTCCCGCCGGTGGTCGACCTCGACGAAGCCGGCTTCCAGGTCCTCGACGCCTGAACGGCGCGGCCCGGCATCCGGGGCGAGGACGCGGCAGAGGATCGAGCGATGACACCGGCGGCTGGCCCCGACCCGGCCCTGGTGGACCGGACGACCACTCACCTTGCCGGGATCGACGACGCCGCTCTGCCGGTCCGGCCCATGACGATCCCCGGGGTCTCCGGGTCGCTGGAGGCCCGCATCCTGTCGACCGATCTGCGGGGGTCGAGCACCCGGCTCGTGCGCCTGCGCTCAGACTGGGGCTCCGAGAAACCGGGCGGGCTGACCGCGGCGGTGGAGTTCTTCGTGTTCCGGGGGGCGCTGCGGGTCGGCGACCACGACCTGGAGACAGGTGACTATCTCCACGTCCCGAAGAACCGGGTCGTGCCCGGCCTGCAAGCAACCGAGGACGGCGCGGCCCTGCTGATGACCTCGGGCCCGGTGCGTTACGACCAGTCCTTCAAGGGCCGGCCCGCCGACCTGAGGCCCGGCCGAGCATCCGACCAGGACTGGGTGCCGGTGCCGGAGATGCCAGGCAGGTTCATGAAGCGTCTAGGCCGGGGCCCGGTCGGCGATGTCTGGCTCGGCGGCGCCCACCAGTGGAACCACGGCGACGGCCGATGGCATCGCCATCCCCACCACGAGGAGTGCTTCGTCATCGACGGCGAGATCACCCTCCAGGAACAGCAGGACTCGGACGAGCCGCTCACCGCCGGGCCGGGGACCTACTTCTTCCGCCCGGCCGATGAGCCCCACTGCGGTCCGGGATCCCATTGCGACGACACCGCGCTCATGTTCCACCGCGCCTTCGGCGACCTGCACACCGACTGGTGCGACGACACCGCGGAGGAGCCGCGGCAAGACACGTCGTCATAGCCTTCCAGGCTCTCACGGACACACACCAGGCTGCCGACCGAACACGGCGCTGGCGGTGAGACGGCGTGTCGTTGCTCTTGGCTCTTCGCTCGCCCTCCCGCGCGCGCCGCCGCCTCATCTCGGGTGGCCCGTCGATGGATGTCAGCACAGCCACTGCCTTGCGGCGATTGCTCCGACGCAGGCGCAGTTACATCAAGGTCTGTATCATCCGCACGGGCTGTTTCGAAGGGCGGGTGGTCTGCATGAGGGTCACCGCGCGAAGGGCAGGAGCCTGACGGGCGCGGCTGGCCCGACAAGGCAGCAGGAACCGCAGTGATCAGCGCATGACACTCCACAACAGCGAGATCGGTCGACCGTGACGACGGCACCGTCTGAGGTGGAGAGCCGGATGCGCCCTCCTGCGCGGGTCGGTGATCGCCTGCCTACGCTCGCGATCAGGCCAGCACGGAGCGGACCGCGGCGGCGACCTCGTCTTCGCCTTCGTGGACTTCAGCGGCGTGGCTCACTGTGGCACTGTCCGTTCCCAACACCGTGATAGCACCGTTCGATCACATCATGTGATGTGATCGAACGGTGCCTCCGTGGTATCATGTCCGGCATGGCCGCGCAGCCCCATCGACTAGCCCGCACCCCCGGACAATTCGGGGCTGAGATACGGCGCGCACGACGCGCACGCGGGCTGACGCAGGCTGAACTAGCCGAACGCGCCGGCGTGTCGCGTCGTTGGCTCGGGCACCTCGAGCGCGGCCACCCAGGAGCGCAGGCCGCTCAGACGATGCGGGTCATGCGAGCGCTTGGCCTCGCTCTGCGGCTCGAACCCGACCCGGATCCGGGCTGATGGCGCGGACCGCGTCGCTTGTCGTGTTGATGAACGGCACAGAGGCCGCCGATCTGCGACGAGACCGCAACGGCCGGCTGTCGCTCACCTACCTCGACGACTACGCGGACTCCGCCGACTCGACACCGTTGTCGTTGACGATGCCGCTGCAGCAGCCTCGCACGGGTGATCGCCTGACACGCATGTGGATCACGTCGCTGCTGCCGGACAACGGCGACGTCCTCGAGCGCTGGAGACGCGCCGATGGCGTGTCCGATGAGTTCGGGCTGCTCGCCACCCGTCTCGGCTATGACTGCGCCGGGGCGGTGCAGTTCTGCCAACCGGACCGCCTGGCAGAACTCGCGGACCGGGCCAGTGGGGTTACTCCTCTCACCAACGTTGAAGTCGCCGCTGAGATCGCCGCGATGGCGAAAGACCCGCTGCGCTGGACCAACGAGGGAGTCGAGCCGTACTACAGCCTCGGCGGCTACCACAACAAGGCGGCGTTCGTCCGCCACGACGGTGGCTGGGCACGGCCCTACGGCAACACTCCTACCTCCCACATCCTCAAACCCAGCCACCACGCCACCCCCACAGAAGCCGTAGCTGAGCACTTGTGCGCCGACGCCGCTCGTCGTTCCGGGGTAGACGCGGCGCTCACCAGTGTGGAGATGCACGACCAGTGTCCTGTGGTGGTCGTGGAACGCTTCGACCGCGAGATCCGCGACGGGCATCTCACACGACGCCACCAGGAGGATCTCTGCCAAGCGTTGGGCCGGACCGGGCGGCTACGCCGCGAGAACGAAGGCGGACCGGGCATGTCTGCTGTCCATGATCTGATTGAGAACCACTCCACAGATCCGGACACGGACCTACGCAGGTTCGCGGACGGGCTGCTATGGGCGCTCATCACCATCAACCGCGACGCACACGCCCGCAACTACAGCCTGCTGCTGTCCGCTCACGCTGTGCGGCTCGCTCCCGTCTACGACATGAACACCTCGCTGGCCTATGACAACATCACCGGCATAGGCGACCGCGAGATGGCCATGCGCTACGGCACCGCGTTCACCGTCTACAGCGCCTCCTCGGACCACAGCCTCATTGATGTCGCCGCCCGACTGTCGCTGCCTGCCAGTGAGGTGATAGACCGCGCCGAGGTCCTCAACGAACAACTCGTCGGCAGCTTCGAGGCCAGCATCGCGGCCCTCCCTGCCGAAGCTGCGAACTTGCTGTCGGCAGAGCGCCTGCTCGACCGGCTGCACAGACGCAGCGACGCCGTCGCAAAGACGATCGCAGCGAACCGGCACAGAGCCGCTCCGGGTAGCCCCTAAGAGGCTGCTTCACTCGCGATTCGTGCCTTATCGCGAATAGACGGCAGGGTGGGCCGCGCAACATCTACACGGGTGCAGCCCAGGAAACGACGCTCGCTTCTGCGCGGGTCGGTGATCGCCTGCCTACGCTCGCGATCAGGCCAGCACGGAGCGGACCGCGGCGGCCACCTCGTCGGGGCCTGGCACCACCGCAGCCTCCAGCGGCGGGCTGAACGGGATCGGCGCGGAGGCGGCGCCGACCCGGGCCACCGGCGCCTCCAGCTCACCGAACAGCTCGGCGTGCAGTTGGGCGGCCAGCTCGGCGCCGAAACCGCCGAAGCGCCAGGCCTCGTGGGCCACCACCGCCCGGCGGGTGCGCGACACCGACTCCAGCACTGTCCCGAAGTCCAGCGGCACCAGCGACCGCAGATCGATCACCTCGGCGTCGACGCCCTCGGTGGCCAACTCCTCGGCGGCGGCCAGGGCGTGCAGCGTCATCGCCGAGTACGACACCACCGTCACGTCGGCGCCCTGCCGGGCCACCGCGGCGGAGCCCAGCGGCACCCGGTGGTCGCCGGTGGGGACGGGGCCGCGCTGCGAGGTGATCTTCTTGTGCTCCAGGTAGATGACCGGGTCGGGGTCGTCTATGGCGGTGCGTAGCAGTCCCTTGGCGTCGGCCGGATTCGAGGGGGCCACCACCTTCAGGCCCGGCATGTGGGTGAACACCCCGTCGAGACTTGAGGAGTGCTGCCCGGCGGAGGATCGCAGCACCCCGTCGGAGGCCCGCAGCACCATGGGCACCGACACCTGGCCCCCGAACAGGTAGCGGAACTTCGCGGCCTGGTTGACGATCTCGTCCATGGCCCCCAGCGTGAACTCGACGAAGCTCATCGACGCCACCGGGCGCAGTCCCGCGGTGGCCGCTCCCACGGCGACAGCCACGATGATCGCCTCCGAGATGGGCATGTCCATCACCCGGCGAGGCCCGAACTCGTCCACCAGACCGCGGAACTGGCCGAAGTTGCCGCCCCACGAGATGTCCTCGCCCAGCGTGAACACCCGGTCGTCGGATCTCATGGCCCGGGCCATCGCATCGACGGTGGCCTGGCCAAAGCTCATGCGCCGGGTCTCGGCGGCCTCGTCGATCCCGGTGGTATCGGCTGCGTCGCCCGGTTCGGCACCGACATGGACCGGTGAGGGCCGATCCGGTGTGAAGACGTCCTCGAGGGCGGTGGCGGGGTCGGGAGGGTCGGCGGTCTCGGCCATCTGCTCCGCGTCGCCGACCACGTCGGCGGCGTGCTCCCACACCCCCGCCCTCTCGTCGTCGTCGAGCCAGCCCCGCTCGGCAAGGACCGCCTCCCATCGGCGGATCGGGTCGGCGCGGCGGTGCTCGTCCACCTCGGAGGCGTCGCGGTACACCTCGGCGTCGCCCACATAGTGGCCCCCGAGGCGGTAAGTCTCCATGTTCAGCAGGGTCGGCCCGGAGCCGGAGCGGGCCCGTTCTACGGCTCGGGCCGCGGCGACCGCCACCGCGGCCACGTCGTTTCCGTCCACGGTCTCGCCCGCCATGGCGTAGGCGCCGGCCCTGACGGACAGGTCGTCGACCGAGGTGGTGCGCCGCCTCGACGTGAACTGGGCGTACTGGTTGTTCTCGCACACGAAGACCACGCCGAGGCGATGCACCGAGGCGAAGTTGAGGGCCTCGTGGAAGGTGCCCTTGTTGATCCCGCCGTCGCCGAAGAAGCACACCGCGACCTTGCCGGCCTCCCGGTAGCGGGCCGCCAGGGCCGCCCCGGACGCGATCCCGAACCCGCCGCCGACGACGCCGTTGGCGCCCAGCATCCCCAGCGAGAAGTCGGCCACGTGCATCGAGCCGCCCCGGCCCCGGCAGGCGCCGCCGGCCCGCCCGTACAGCTCGGCCATGAGCTCAGCCGGAGTCCATCCCTTTGGCCAGGGCGTGGCCGTGGCCGCGGTGGGTGGAGGTGATGTAGTCGTCGGGCCGCAGCCGCGAGCACACGCCGACGGCGATGGCCTCCTGGCCCAGGTAGGTGTGGACGAAGCCGGGCAGCTTCCCCGCGGAGAACAGCTCCTCGACCCGGCTCTCGAACACCCGGATCATCACCATGCCGGCGTGCAGGGCCAGAGCCTCGGCCCGGTCCATCCCCGACGGTGCCATGGTCACTGCGCCGTGTAGCCGCCGTCGACGGCCAGGATCTGGCCGGTCACCATCGCGGAGGCCGGCGAGGCCAGGAAGACCACCGCACCCACCATGTCGGAGGGCTCGGCCAGGCGGCCCAGCGGGGTGCCGCTCTCGAAATGGTCCTTCAGTTCCGGCTCGGTCTCCCACAGGCGGCGCACCAGCTGCGTGCCCACGTGCCCGGGCGAGATGGCGTTGACCCTCACGTTGTGCGGGGCCCATTCCACCGCCAGCGTGCGGGTCATCTGCACGACCCCGCCCTTGGAGGCCTGGTATCCCACGCTGCCGGCGAAACCGACCTCGCCCAGGATCGACGCGATGTTGACGATGGAGCCGCCGTCGGGCTGTGCCGCCATGCGACGCCCGATCGCCCGGCACGTGCGGAAGCTGCCGGTGAGGTTCACGTCGATCACCCGGGACCAGAGCTCGTCGTCGTAGCCGGCCGCGGCCCCCCGTCCTCCGATCCCCGCGCAGTTGACCAGCACGTCGATGCCCCCCGACACGGCCGCGGCCCGGTCGGCCAGGGCCCGCACCGACGCCTCGTCGCGCACGTCGGTGGTCACCGCCTCGGCCCGGTCGGCGCCCAGGCGCTGCGCCAGAGCACGATTGGGCTCTTCGGCGGCGTCGGCGCACACCACGTAGGCGCCCGCGCCGGCCAACCCCTCGGCTATGGCGGCGCCGAGCCCTCCGGCCGCGCCGGTGACCACCGCGACCGCGCCCTCCAGCGAGAACAGACCACTCATCAGCACACCGTGATGGTCGCCAGGACGGTGCCCACGGCGACCTCGTCCTCGTCGCTGGCGGCCACCAGGATCGTCAGGCGGCCCGAGGCGGGGGCCTCCAGCTCGGTCTCGGCCTTGTCGGTGTCGATCACCACCACCGGATCGGAGGCGGCCACCTCCGAGCCGTCATCGACGAGCCATTCCACCACCAGCACCTGTTCCACCACCCCCATCTGGGGCACCACGAGGTCGTGACTCACCGGCCTGCCTCCGCGGCCACGTTCCCCGCTCGCTCAGATGTGGCCATGGCGCTCCAGTCCTTCCCACGGTGAGACGCCCTGGCGCATGTCTCGGCGCACCTGCGCCTCGGAGCCGTCGATCGACTCGGCCCGCTCGAGCACCCGCTCCTTCTCGTCACCGCCGACGGCCAGCACACCGTCGCGGCCGGCGACGATCAGGTCGCCCGGCGCCACCACGACGTCGCCGATCGTCACCGGCACCTGCGACGCGGCCATCTCCCAGCGGCCGATGGCATTGAGGGGCGACAGATCCCGGTAGAACACCTGCAGCCCGATGTCGAGCAGGCCGTCGAGGTCTCGCAGGTTGCCGTCGAGAACCACTCCGGCACAGCCCCGCTGCTTGGCCGCGTTCCCGGTCAGCTCGCCGAAGTGGCCCACCTCGCTGCCGGGATTGGACGACACCAGCACCGAGTTGGGCGACAGCTCGTCGAACATCCGCAGGTACGACTCGATGCGCTCGATGCCGCGCTCCCAGCCGACCGGGGGCTCGATGGCCCGGCCCTGAAGCGTGTGGGCGATCCCCGCCATGGCATGGTCGCCCAGCAGCGGGCGCAGATCGCTGGGCAGCACCCGTTCGGGGAGGCCCAGCTCGTAGAGGGCGTCGCAGACCACCGACACGCTGACGCGCCGGTAGCGCTCGCACAGCTCGGCGACAGGGATGTCCACCGCCTCTACCCGTCGCCGCGGGCCTCGCCCAGGTAGCGCAGCGCGGCCAACGCGTAGATGCTGGCAGAGAGGGCCGCTCCGTCGGCGTCCATGTACTCGTTGGGGCTGTGCGCCCGGGGCAGCATGCCCGGACCGAATGCGGCCACCGTGGGAATGCCCGCGGTCAACTGGAAGTACGGCGCGTCGGTGGCGCCCGGGAAAGCGTCGAGGTCGGGGGCGGTTCCCAGGACCTCCCGACCGGCTTCGACAAGGGCGCCGACCACTGGATGGTCGGCGTCGATCTCGACCGGGGGAACCGTCAGGAACCAGTCGAGCTCTGCCCGCAGGTCCGGATCGTCGGCCATGGCGTCGTCGAGGAAGCGCCCTATGTCGGCCTTGAGGGACTCCTCGGTCATCCCCGGCAGGGTCCGCACGTCGCACGCGAACTCGGCGTTGCCCGGGTAGACGCCGTAGAAGACGCCCGCCTCGGCCATGACCCCCACGTTGACTGTGGGACCGGTCGGGCACAGCGGATGCTCGTCGTAGGTCAGGTAGGACAGCAGCTCGCGGTCCATGCGATCGATCAGGCGGGCCATCTTCACGGTGGCGTTGATGCCCGGAAGCCGGTCCGAGATCGACGAGTGCATCTGGGTGCCGGTCAGGTTCACCTTGAACAGGGCCGCCCCTCTCGACACCAGGTGGACGGACTGCCATTCGGCGGTGATGCCGCTGGGCTCGCCGATCACCGCGGCGTCGGCGTGCAGGTGTCCGTTGTCGGCCAGCCACTTGGACCCGAACCGGGCGCCGGCCTCCTCGTCGGCGGTGAACACCAGCAGCAGCTCACCCGCGAATCCCCCACCAGCGCCCCCGGCCTGCTGGGCGTGGTGCAGGGCAGCCGCGGCGTACATCATCCCGGCCACTGCCGCCTTCATGTCGCCGGAGCCCAGCCCGATGAGGTGGCCGTCGCGCAGCACCGGATCCCAGGGGTCGGTCTCCCAGGCGTCCATGTCGCCGGCCGGCTTGGTGTCGAGATGGCCCGACAGGATCAGCGTCCGGCCCGGCGCGGCGCCCTTCACCCGGGCCAGCACGTTGGGGCGCTCCTCCTCGGCGCCGACGCGGGTGATGTCGTCGATTCCCAGGGCCCGCAGCCTCTCGGTGACCAGGTCGGCCACGGCCCGCTCGTCGCCGGGAGGGTTCGGCGACGGGGTCCGGATCAGGTCTCGGGCCAGTTCGAGCACCTCGCGGTCGCGCCCGTCGAGATAGGCGCGGGCGCGCTCGGCCATCGATCCCTGCTGCGTCGAACTCATGCCGCCACGCCCCTTCTGTGGTGGTGTGATGCCTTCACCCTCGCCCGGCTCCCGTTCCCCTATTCGTGGAGGGCTTTCGCCAGGCGGCGGATGCCCTCGGCGATGGCCTCCTCCTCGGCCGCCAGCGAGATCCGGGCCCAGCCCCGGCCCGCGGGCCCGAACACCGAGCCCGGCGCCACGCTCACCGAGTGCGAGTCGAGCAGCCCCATCGCGAAGTCGAAGTCGTCGACGCCCGAGGCGGCGACGTCGACCAGCATGTAGAGGGTGCCGTCGGACGGCACCGCCGGCACGCCCGCGGAGGCCGCGACGTCGAGGGCCACCTCGCGGCGGCGGCGGTAGGCGGCCAGCATCTCCTCGTAGGGGGCCCGGGGCCCGGTCAACGCGGCCTCGGCCGCCTTCTGGGAGATCGTGCTCGGGCACGACACCAGCGGCTCCTGCAGCTTGCGCAACAGGTCGGCCGTCGCGACCGGCGCGACCGCGTAGCCGACACGCCATCCGGTCATGGCGTACACCTTCGAGAAGCTGCAGACCGTTATGACCCGCCCGTCGGGGTCCAGCGGCGCGGCCGCGGTGTGCACGCAGCCGTCGGACAGCACCATCTCGTCGTAGACCTCGTCACACAGCAGCCACAGGTCGTTGCGGGCCGCGAGGTCCACCAGGTCCCGCATCAGCGGCTCGGGGTACACCGCGCCGGTCGGGTTGGCCGGCGTGTTGACGAACAGGACCTTGGTCCGTTCCGTCACCCGAGCCTCGAGGGCCTCGATGTCGGGCAGGAAGCCCGCCTCGGCCGCGAGGGGGTAGAACACCGGCCTTCCCCCCAGCAGCGTGACGGTCTCGTCCATGTTGGGGAATCCCGGCGTGGGCAACAGCACCTCGTCGCCCGGCTGCAGCAGCGCCACGTACACCGAGTACAGCGCGTTCATGCCCCCCGGCGTGACCACGATCTCGTCGATCGAGGCATCGATGCCGTTCACCCGGCGCAGCTTGCCGGCGAGCAGCTCGCGCAGGCTGGCGAGACCGCCGTTGGGACCGTAACCGGTGTGGCCGTCGTGAGCGGCCCGGGCCGCGGCGTCGATCACGTGGGCCGGTGTCGTGAAGCTGGGCTCGCCCACCTCGAGGCGGATCACATCGCCGCCGATACGGGCCGCGGCATCGAACAGCACCCGGATCTCGGACCGGCGCAGCCCGGCGGCCCTCTCAGCTGGAGCCTTCATCGGTCGGGGCGCCGCGGTGCCGTCACTGGGCGCGGGCCGCGGCCTGCGCCTCCAGGTCGGGACGCTGGCCTGGGTCGAAGTAGCGCAGCGCCCAGTCGGCGCCCTGCCAGGTGACTAGGCGGCCGTCGCGGGGCACGAGCCGCACGAGGTAACGCTCCCAGCCCCACGACATCTTGAGCTGCTCGGGCCCGTCGGGGCCGGTGTAGCGGGCGGCCATCTCCTCGGCGACGGGCACCCACTGCGATCCCTCCCCCACCGCGGGTCCCTCGACGATCTCGGCGGTGCACTGGGCCAGCACCTTGCGGATGCGGGGATGGGCGAGCTCCTCGATGCACACCGCGCAGCGGGGCTCGCGCCGCAGGTCCTCCACCCATTCGGAGCGCTTGCGCCCCACCACCAGGAACGCCTCGCCGTCCCACTGGTACCACAGCGGCACCACCATCGGCCATCCGTCCGGCTTGACGTGGGCCAGCTTGAGCAGCCAGGTGCTGTCGGCGCCGGCCAGGAACTCCGCCACCTGGTTCGCGGGGATCCCGCCGGCACCGGAATCCTCCTCGTAGTAGCGCTCCTGCTTGAATTCGCTCATCGAAACATCCCTGGATGGACCTCGGGCCCTGCGCCCGTGAATGACCGGCCGATACTGGCACACCGAAGAGGCGCCATGACAATCGAGAACCTGCCGACCGCCGAGACCGCTGCGGCCGGAATCTGAGCCACCTGCCGCCGCCGCAATCCAAGACTGGAGCCCCCCATGACGATCGAGAACCTGCCCGGTATGGCGGTAACCGTCGAGCGCGACGTGCCCGCGACGATGCGCGACGGCGCCGTGCTGCGAGCCGACGTGTACCGCCCCGCGGATGTGCCTGCCGGCGGTGTGCCGGTGCTGCTGGCGCGCAGCCCCTACGACAAGCGGATCAACGTCTCCACCTTCGGCAACACTCACCCCGGCTGGTACGCCTCCCACGGCTACATGGTGGTGATCCAGGACAGCAGGGGCCGATACACCTCCGAGGGCGATTTCTACCCGTTCGCGCACGAGATGGAGGACGGCTACGACACCGTCGAATGGGCCGCGGGCCTGCCCGGCGCCAACGGCGACGTCGGGATGTTCGGGTTCTCCTACGTCGGTGCGACCCAGCTGCTGGCCGCGGTGACCCGGCCCCCGTCGCTGAGGACCATCGCGCCGGGCTTCACCGCTTCGCAGTACTACGAGGGCTGGACCTACAACGGCGGCGCCCTGTCGGCCGCGTTCGTGTGCTACTGGGCCACCCTGCTGGCGGTCGGCTCGGCGGTGCGGGCCGGCGACCGGGCCGCGGCCGAGTCCCTGTCGGCCGCCCTGGGCGGCGCCGAGGCGTGGTTCTGGCACCTGCCCCTGGCGGAGTTCCCCCCGCTGCAGGACAGCTACGCGCCGTACTTCGGTGACTGGCTGGAGCACGACAGCTACGACGACTACTGGCACCGCTGGAGCATCGACGCCGACTACAGCCGCATCGACGTGCCCGCGCTGCACTTCGGGGGCTGGTGGGACGTGTTCCTCACGGGAACGGTCAAGAACTTCACCGGCCTGCGGGCGGGTGCTGGCAGCGAGCCGGCCCGGCAGCGCCAGAAGCTGCTGCTCGGACCGTGGACCCACATGCCCTGGACCCCGGCGGGACGCTGCGGCTGCGAGGGTCCGAGCACCAACGAGGTCGACGACTGGCATATCCGCTGGTTCGACCACACGCTCAAGGGGGTCGACAACGGCGTGCTCGACCATCCGGTCACCGTGTTCACCCTCGACGGCGGCTGGCGCGACTTCGACGAGTGGCCGCCGCCGGACTCGGCGACCGAGCAGTGGTACGCCCACTCCGGGGGCCGGGCCAACTCCAAGTTCGGCGACGGCACCCTCGACCGGACCGCTCCCGGCTCGGAGCCTCCCGACGTCTTCGTCTACGACCCGGGCGTGCCCATCCCCAGCCTGGGCGGGCACTCATGCTGCTTCGACACGATCACGCCCATGGGCCCCGCCGACCAGCACGGCGCCGAGGTGTCCCGCATGATCCTGGTGTACACCTCCGAGCCCCTCGACTCCGGCATCGAGCTGCTCGGCGACGTGTCGGTCACCCTGCACGCGGCCACCACCGCGCCCGACACCGACTTCACGGCCCGGCTGTGCGTCGTGGACGGCGCCGGGCACAGCACCAACCTCCAGGAGGGGATCCTGCGGGCCCGCTACCGGCACTCGCTCAGCGATCCCGAGCCGCTCACCCCCGGCGAGGTCCACGAGCTGCGCATCGACCTCGGGCCGGTCGGCGCGCACGTGCCCGCCGGGTCGCGGCTGCGGCTCACCGTCTCCAGCTCCGACTTCCCGCAGTGGGACCGCAACCTCAACTCGGGCGGCCGCCCCCTCCACGAGAACATGATGGCCGCCGCGCCGGCCACCCAAACCGTGCTCCACAACGCCGACCACCCCACCCGCATCACCCTGCCGGTACGCCGCCTCTAGCGGCAGGCAGGGAGGCGGGTCAGGGCACCAGCACGGCACGAGCTTCCGTCCGGCGCCTCGGTCATTACCATGGCCCGCATCGGGTCGAGGCTAGAGGGCTGTGCCGGCGACTGAGGAGGCCGCGGAGACCGCCATGTGCACCACCGGCGTGTTGAGGATCGGCGACCGAGACTACCTGCTGTTCAAGAACAAGGACTTCGGCCGGACCCACTTCGACGACCGGCTGGTCACCGAGGCCGGCGTGTTCGGGGTTCGGGGCGTGTCCACCTGGGCCGGCACCGACCCGGATCTCGACGAGTTCTCGGGCTTCTCGATCGGCGCCAACGAGCACGGGCTGCTGTGCTGCGACTCCAACGTGCGCACCCTGGAGGGCCACGCCAACTACGACGAGCTGACCGAGGTCGCCCTGCGCGAGGGCCGCGATGTGTCTTCCGCCGTCGCCGCGGTGGCCGAGGCCGTCGAGTCCCGGCCCTACCTGTGGGCCAACCTGATCATGATCGACGCCTCCGGCGCGGCCGCGGTGGAGGTGCGCGGCGACCGCATCGAGGCCACCGAGCTGACCGGGCCGGCGGCCCGCTCCAACCACCATGTCGAGCTGAAGCCCCACCCCGGCGACGACGACACCGTCACCACCGGCAAGCGGCTGGCCGCCGCCCAGCGCCGCCTGCAGCACGCCGGCGGGATCGAGGACGTCTTCGAGCTTCAGCGCTCCCACGACGACGGCGACACCGGGATCTGCAACCACCAGGGTTACCGGACCGTCTACTCCTACATCCTGCGGCGCAAGGGCGACACCACCGCCCTGCACGTGTCCCAAGGCCAGCCCTGCACCGACCCCAAGCGGGTCGAGCTAACCGTGCCCCTCGGCGACTCCTGGTCCGCGAACGCAGCCGGAGAGTTCCGGGCCTCGTACCCGTCAGCACACGCCCGGCAGATCCTCTCGAGCAGTTAGGGCTGTCACAGCCTCTAGCTCGTCATGACTGTTCTTCGATTGTGTCGGGGCAGATCTCGTCGCATGTACTGGCCGATGACCGTCGCAGGATGTGAGATTCGGGACTTGTGCGGTCGCTGGGTGTTGGGGCAGGAGGTGACGTCGATGCCGGGCTGCTACGGGACGGGGCCCTCGATCCACAGGCGGAGGGCCACCACCGCGGCGGTGCCGGCGACGAGGCCCGGCGCCCATCTCACCTTGGCGTCGCGGCCGTGGCGGGCCAGCGCCACGACGGCCACCGGCCACGCGGCCAGCGCTCCCGCCGTCAGGGCCCACAACGCCCAGGCGGGGCCCCACCACGCCGCGAGCAGGCTGTTGACCACGATGAGGCGCACGTCGCCGAAGCCCATCCACTGCGGACGCAGCCGCCACACGATCTCCAGCGACAGCGCGACCGCGGCGGTGGTGGTTGCGGCCCACCCGAAGCGGCCCCACCCTGCCCCGGTTCCGGCGGCCGCTGCCAGCAGCGCGGCGACCGCGGCGCCGGCCGGCCACACCACCCGGCGGGGGATCACGGCGCGACGCAAATCGGTGACGGAGACGTAGGTGCCCATCGCGGCCCACACCGCGACCGCGGCCCAGACCAGCCCCGAGCTCACGTCTGTCGCCCCGTCTCCAGCGGCACGCCGGCCGCGCTCAGGACCGGGCGGGGCGCGGGTCCGCTGGGCCGGGCGGGCCGCGCCCGTCTGGGGCCGGCCCGGGCCCGTCGCCGGGCACGCCGATACCGAGGAAGCCCTCGATGCGGGCGAGCCGCTGGCCGTTCTCGGACACCTCGGCCCGCAGCTCGCCGACCTCGGCCCGCAGCTCGCCGATCTCGGCCCGCAGGCTGGACTCGACGCGGCCGATCTCGGCCCGCAGTTCGGCCCGGAGGCTGGACTCGACGCCGCTGATATCGGCACCCATCTCGGTGCGGAGGCTGTCGATGGTGTGTTGCTGGTTCCAGATGATGGTGAGCACGCCCACGACCACCGCGACCAGCTGCGCGACCGGCAGCAACTGGGCCCGGCGCCCAGACGCGGTGCCGGACTCCGACGCGGTGACGGCCCCGGAGGCGGCCGAGCCCGCGGTGGCGGTGCTGTCGCCTTCGACGCTGAGCGCATCCGATGCCGCCATGCCTCGATCCTACCATGCCGGTCACCGGGTGCAATACAATGCAACCAAATATATCTTCATATCTTGAAACTTGTGAACCGGACGGGTCCGCGGTGCGGGTCAGCCGTCGTTGTCGATGATGGTGCCGGTGGCGGCGAGCTTGCGGCCGGGTACGCCGGTTAGCTCCACCAGCAGCGTCTCGCGGCCCTCGGCGACGGTGTCGTTGCATACGGTGATGGTGATAGTGGCCGAGGTGGCCGACGCGGCCAGCGTCACGCTGCCCGACGGGGCGATGTAGTCCACGCCGTCGTCGTCGCAGCTGGCCCCGCCCGTGGCCGACACGCCCGTCACCGTGTAGTTGAGGGTGACCGGCTCGGTGCCGGTGTGGTCGCGCACAACGCTGAACTGCATGGTGCCGGCGTACTCCCAGACGCTGCGGTCCTCTTCGATGCGCCAGCCGGGGTCGTCGTCGGTGATGGTCCCGACCGCGGAGGCCTTCTCCAGGGTGAGCAGCTCGGGCTCGTACAGCTCGAGGATGAACGTCTCGTCGGGCTCGTCGGCGCCGTCGTCGGCGACCGGCACCGACACGGGGACCGACTCGGTCCCCGCGCTGATTTCGAGGGTGCCGGTGGTCACGGCGTAGTCCTCGTCGGGGGTGGCCGCAGCGTCGCCGGAGGCGTGCACCACGGTCCGGTAGCGCACCGAGGCGTCATAGACGCCGGGCGCGTGCAGTTTCACGGTGAAGACGGCCTCGGCGGCGCCCTCCGCCACCGACAGGTCGTCCACGGTGACCAGCGGCCGGTCGTTGTCCTCGATGGTGACGGTGGCCCGGCTCTTGCCGAGCGTGGCGTTGGCCGGGTCGTGCAGCACCACCAGCAGCTTCTCGTCGAACTCGGGCAGCCGGTCCCGCTGGATGAGCGATATCCGGAGGCTCGCCTCGGTCGCGCCGGGCAGGAACCCCACCGTGCCCGAAGCCGGCTGGTAGTCCCCGCCGAGCAGAGCGCCGGAGCTTGTGGGCGTGGCTGTCTGCGGCCCCGGCGGCAGCGCCACGGTGATGTACGCGACCGACACCCAGTCCTCGGGCGGCGGTATTCCGTACCACTCGCAGAATCGCGGGGCAAGCTCCACCCCTTCGTACAGGCATGGACCGCCGGGCGCGGGCTCGCTGAGCGTGACCGTCACCGTGGCGCTGCCGTCCTCCTCGACCGCGACGGTGTCGGCGATGGTGATGACGGGCAGGCTGTCGCTGTCGCGGATGGTGGCGGTGGCGGTGGCCTCGTCGTCGCTGACTGTCGCGCCGGAGGCGTTGCTGAGCGACAGCGTGAACGTCTCGTCGGCCTCTTCGACATCGTCGTTCAGGACGTCCACATCGATTGTGCCGCCGGTGGCGCCGGCTTCGATGTGGAGCGTTCCAGTGGCCGCGGTGTAGTCCTCGCCGGCGGTGGCGGTGTCGTCGGCGGTGGCGTAGTCGAAGGTCACGTCGGAGGCGCTGGCCCGGTCGAGCGTCACGTTGAAGGTCGCTGTGCCCGCGTCCTCGGGGACGTCGGCGTCGGTCACGGTGATCTCCGGCAAGGTGTCGTCGTCGATGATGAACGCGTTGTCGAACCCTCGGCCATAGTTCAGGCCGCAGGTGGCGACACTGCCGCCGGCGATCTGCAGCGCGAACCCCTCGATGGGCTCCACGGTGTCGTCGTCGAGCAGCGCGACGCTCACCGACGCCTGGCGGCTGCCTGCGGGTATCGCCACGGTCGTGGACAACGCGGTGTAGTCGCTGCCTGCGGTTGCCTGCGCTTGGGGCTGGAACGCGTAGGGCGACGCGCTGGTGGTGCTCACCCCCACGTTCAGGACGGTTTTGGCGGCGCGGTTCAGCGTCACCGTGAAGACGGCCTCGCCCGCGCCCTCCTGTACGGCGCCCTCCATCTCTGGCCCATCGGGTGCCGAGATGCTCGCGCAGGGCGCCACGGTCGCATCCCACACCCTCAGGCTGAGCCGGCGCCGCGTCGTCAAGTTGCTGCCGTCGTAGAGTTCCGCGTTCACCGCGTTCTCCAGGAACAGGCGCAGAGTCCGGGCGTGGGGCTGGTTGTAGCGCCAGTGGCATGACACCCCGTCGTCGACGATCGTGACCGGGATCGTGGCAGCCACCGATCCGGGCTCGAAGACCAGCGTGCCCGCCGTGACCTGGGCGGGAGACTGGCAGCCGTTCGTGCCTTCGGGCAGCGTGTCCTGGGCCCGTGAGGGGCCGTGGCCGCCGGGGGAGTAGTCGACTCGTATCTCGCGGTCGCTGGGCTTGTCGAGCGTGACCTGGATCTCGACGGCGCCGACGTCCTCGTTGAAGTCGTAGTAGGAGTCGGCGACGATCTTCGGCAGGGTGTCGTCGTTGAGGATGACGCCTACGGCGGCGTCGTTGCGGCGGTCGATCTCGGCGCCGGTGCCGGGGTTGCTGAGGCGCACCAGGAAGGTCTCGGTTTCCTCGAAGTAGATGTCGTCGGTGAGGGGCACCGACACGGTGGCGCCGGTGGCGCCGGCCGCGATGGTGAGTGTTCCGGTGGTGGCGCTGTAGTCGCCGGGCTGGGTCGCGGTGCCGTCGAAGGTGCTGTAGCGCACGGTCACCGCGGCTGGGGGCGCGGGCGCGGCGGTGACCGCGAAGTCGATGGTTCCGTCGTCTTCGGAGGCTTGGGCGCCGATGATGGCGATGCGGGTGATGTCGTCGTCGAGGATGGTGCCGACAGCGGTGCCCAACCCTTCGGCGACGACGGCGTTGGTGGGGTTGTGCAGGGTGATGGTGAAGGTCTCGGTGCCCTCCTTGAGTTCGTCGTCGGCGATGAAGACGGAGATCTCGCCGGTGTCGAGCCCTGCGGGGATCACCAGCGTGCCGCGGGCGCCGGCGGTGGTGCCGTAGTCGGCGCCGGCAGTTGCGGTGCCGTCGGTGGTGTAGTAGTCCAGCGACACCGGGTCGGTGCCGAGGCGGCTCAGAGTCACCGTGAACACCGCGGGGCTGTCGTCCTCGGCGACATCGACGTCGGCGATGGACGCCCTCGGCAGGCCGTCGTCGTCGCGGATGGCACCCACGGCGGCGCCGTCGTCGACGGTGGCGTTGACCGGTTCGCCGAGGTTCACGAAGAACGTCTCGTCCTCCTCGGCGATCTCGTCGTCGACGGTGGCGACGCTGATGGTGGCCGCGGTGTCTCCGGGCGGGAAGGTCAGGGTTCCCGACCCGGCGGTGAAGTCCGTCCCGGCGGAGGCCCGGTCGTCGCCGGCGGAGCGCTCCGCGGTGGCCCACGGCACCGTCACGGCGCGTCCGCTGGCGGCCGAGAGGCTCACGGTGAAGCCGATCGGGTCGCCCTCGGTGGCGCCGGCGTCGGCGATCGACATCTCCGGCAGCGGGTCGTTGTCGGTGATGGTGCCGGTCGCGGTGCCGTCGCCGACAACCGCGCCGACGGGGCCGGTGACGCGCAGCCAGAACGTCTCATCGTGCTCGTCGAGGGCGTCATCCGGCAACGGCACCCGCACCGTGGTCGCTGTAGCGCCGGCCGCGATCTCGCCGTCGCCGGCGACGGCCTCGAAGTCCAGCGCGGGCACCGCGGCGGCGTCGGCGGTGGGGTCCGCGACCGCGGCGTAGCGGAAGGTCACCTTGCGGTTCGAGGCCTTGTCCAGGCTGACCTCGAACACCGCGGCGGCGCCCTCGGCGGCGGAGGCGTCGCCGGCCGACAACTCGGGCAAGCCGTCGTCGTCGAGGATCGCGGCCACAGTCCGGCCGTGCCCCGCGCCCACCGCGGCGTTGGCGCTGGGGTTCGACAGCGTCAGCGCGAACGTCTCGGTGTCCTCCTCGTCCTCGTCGTCGAGAATGGGCACCACCACCACCCAAGAGATCCCGCCGACGTCGAAGGTGAGCGTGCTGGACACCGCGGCGGTGTAGTCGGCGCCGGCGGTGGCGGTGACGTCCTCGGTGGCGTAGTCGACGGTCACCTCAGCCTCTGCGGCCCGGCTCAGCCGCACGAGGAACGCCGCCCTCGCATTCGCGGCCTCGCGCACCGGGTCGGGGCCGTCGACGAGGATCCGGACCAGGCCCTCGTCGTCGACGATGGTGCCCACCCCCACCGAGTCGGCGATCGTCGCGTTTTCGGGACCCGACAGCACCAACTGGAACCGCTCCACGTCCTCGGGGTCGTCGTCGTCGAGCAGGCCGACCCGCACCGGCTTGGATGTGTCGCCGACACCGAAGGTGACCGACCCGTCCGACACCGCCGTGTAGTCCTTGCCCGCCTCGGCGGTGAGGTCCGCGGTGGCGTAGCCGACCTTCACGACGCGTCCGCTGGGCTCGCTGAGGCTCACCGTGAAGGTGATCGGGTCGCCCTCGCCGTTCTCGGTCGCCTCGGGGTCGTCCACCGACAGCGCCGGCAGCGGGTCGTCGTCGATGATCACCCCCACGGCCTCCTCGTCGTCGAGCACCGCCCCCACGGGGTTGCTCAGCGTCAGCACCAGCCGCTCAGCGTCCTCGTCGAGGCGGTCCTGCACCGTCGGCACCCGCACCGCCGCGGAGGTCTCCCCAGCCAGGATCCGCAGCCTGCCCGCAGCCGACTCGAACGTCGAGGCGTAGTCGTCGCCGGCGGTGGCGGTGCCCGCAGTGGTGAGGTAGTGCACGGTCACGTCGCGGCTCGAGGGCGCTTCGTCGAAACCGACCCGGAACACCAGCGTGCCGCCCTCGCGCACGAACGCGTCCGACACGCTGAGATGCCGCTCGGTCACGTCGCGGATCGTGCCCACCGCGACGCCGTCGTCGCCTATGTCCATGTGCGTCGCACCGGACAGGACCAGTTCGAACTGCTCGTCGCCCTCAGGGACGTCGTCCTCCAACGTCGCCACGTTGAACATAATGGCGGTCTCGCCGGTGGGGAAGCTCACCCTCGCGAGGCTCGGCGCCGGCCGGTAGTCGGCATCGGCGGTGGCGGTGCCGTCGCGGGTCCTGACCAGCGCCGAGGCCTCGCGGCCGCTGGGGGTGTCGAGACGCAGCACGAACCGCACCGGGTCGCCCTCGTCGGCCGACGCGTCGAAGATCCGCACCCGCGGCCGGGGGTCGTCGTCGAGGATGCTGCCCGCAGCCTTCTCGCCGCCGGTGGCCAGCGTCGCCCCGTCGGGGTTGCTCAACTCCAGGTCGAAACGCTCGGTGCCCTCATAGAGGCGGTCCTCGACGGTGCGCACCGTCACCGTCTCCGACAGCTGCCCGGCGGCGATGGTGGCGGTGCCCGACACCGCCCGGTAGTCGTCGCCCGCCACCGCGGCGCCGTCTCCGGCGGGGCGGTCGGCGGTGGCATAGTCCACGGTGACGTCCCGGCCGCTGGGCCGGTCCAGACGGATCACGAACCCCAGCGGCTCGCCCTCGGGCGCGGATACCGCGGCCACCGACATCTCGGGCTCGTCGTCGTCGTCGACAATGGTGCCGGTGGCGGTCACCGCGGGCACGGCCACCCACGCGGCCGGCATCGCGCTGGCCCACCGGAAGCTGGCGGTGAAGGTCTCGGTGTCCTCGTGGAGGTCGTCGTCGATGATCTCCACGTTCACGGTGTGCTCGTCGTCGAGGGCCGGCCACTGCGGCAGCAAGTACACCAGCCACTCGTAGTCGTGCCCGGATCTGGCCGTTCCGTCCAGTGTCTCGATACGCACCCAGGGCACCTCGCACAGGGGCGCGCTGAGCGTGACGGTGAAGGTCATGTTGGGCTCGGACTCGTCGACCTGCGCGTCGGTGACGGAGATGGTGGGGGCGGGAGCGTTGCCGGTGCGCGGATCCACACATGTCAGCGTGCCGTTGATGGTGCCCACCGCGCTGGCGTCGGCCAGCGACACCGTGGTGGACGGATCGACGCTGGTGATCTGCACCAGGAACGTCTCGTCGAACTCGTCCACGTCGTCGGTGAGCGCCGCCACCCGGATGGCCCCGCTCGTCTGGCCCGCGGGGATCCTCACCGACGCGTTCGCGGCCGCGGCCGTGTAGTCGTCGCCCGAGGTGGCCCGGCCGGGCCCGGCCGCCTGCTGCACCGTCTCGTAGAACACCGTCAGGGCCGCAGCAGCCGGCCGGTCCAGCGTGAGGCCGAACACGAGGTTGTCGCCCTCGTCGCCGCGGGCGTCTCCGATGCTCAGTCGCGGACGGTCGCCCTCGATGATCGTGCCGACCGCGATGCCGTCGTCGATGACCGCAGTGGGGTCGTCGCTCTGGTCCGGCGGGATCCGCAGCTCCACCTGGAACGTCTCGTCGCCCTCGTCGTCGCGGTCGGTGACGGTGTCCACCTCTATGGTCGCGGCGGTGCGGCCCTCGGGGATCACCAGCGCGGTCCAGTCCGGCACCGCTTCGTAGTCGGAGACGGGCTGGGCCGACCCGGTGGCCACGGTGCGGTAGTGCACCGTCACGTCGCGCCCGCTCGCCGTGTTGAGCGACACCTCAAAGCTCAGCGTTTCGCCCTCGTCGGCGGACGCCTCCGCGATCCTCAACCTCGGCGGCGGATCGTTGTCGAGGATCGTGGCGGTGGCCGAGATCCAGTCGCCGTGGTAGCGGGCGGGCATGTTGAGGCCCAGGGTGGATGAGCGGGCCCATCTCACCTGGATGGAGAACTGCTCGTCGGACTCGTCCAGCGTGTCCTCGTGGAGCGGGATCGTCCAGCCGCGCGTCAGGTCTCCCGCATTGATTCCCGATTGGTTGATTCGGCCGAAGCCGTACGCGAAGTCGCGGCGGCTGGCGGTGCCCTGCACCAGCCGCTGCTCCAGGTATGCGGTGCCCGAGCAGAACGGCTGGTCCAATGTGACCTGAAGGTTCACCCGCCCGCCCTCCTCGCCGATCCCGAACGGGTAGGGCAGCCCGAAGTGGGCGCCGGTGCTGAACTCGAACTGCGGCGGCGGATGGGACGCGTCGTTGATGTCCACGCAGGGCTGAGCGATGGTCCCCCGCGCGACCGCGTTGCCGATGGCGGCGCCGGTCGGGCTGTCAAGCACGAGCTGGAACTCCTCGGCCTGCTCGCGCTCGCCCTCGTCGTGGGTCTGCACTGGCACCCGAACGCTGGTCGCGCCGGGTGGGAAGCGGAGCTGCCGGCGGGCGACCGCGGTGTAGTCGCCGGGCGCGGTGGCGGTGAGGTCCTCGCTCTGGATCCAGACGGTGACCTCCTCGGTGCTCTCGCGGCTCAGCGCCACGAAGAACTCCAGCAGGCCGCCCTCGACGACGGAGGCGTCGCCGGTGAAGCCCACCGTCGGCGGCGGGGCGTCGATGATGGTGCCGGTTCCGACCGGGTCGCCGAGCACCGCGGCGGCGTCGTTGTCCCCGTCCACCGACAGGACCAGCTCCACGGTCTCGTCGTCCTCGTTGATGTTGTCGGCGATGGTGGCGACCTCGACGGTGCGGGCAGTGACGCCGCCGGGCGTGAACGTGTAGGAGCCGTTGGTGACCGCGGTGTAGTCGACGCCGGCGGTGGCGGTGCCGTCGCGGGTGGTCCACCGCACCTCGACGTTCTTTGAGAGGCTGTCGATGGCGTTGCCTTCGTCGTCGACGAGGGAGATCACGAACTCCAGCGGATTGTCGGAGTCGCCCTCGGGCGCTTCGGGGTTGTTGACGGTGACCACCGCCGGATTGACGTTGACGATGGTGCCGACCCCGACGCTCCTCGTCAGCGCCACCCCCAGGTCCGCGTCGCTGAGCACCAGGTGCAGCGTCTCGGGGTTCTCGGCGATCTTGTCGGTGAGGGTCTGCACCGTGACCGCGTCGGCCATGAGGACGGCTTCGGCGTCGTCGGGCAGCACACAGGCGCCGGGCAGCCGGTCGCGCATCCTGGCGCGGGCGGCTGCGTCGTCGAGCGAGACCCTGTGAGTGGAGGCGTCGAGTGTGAGCGAGCCGGCGGCCGGCTGCACGAAGTCGCCCCTCACCGCGCCGGTGACCGGGTCGACGCTGCGGCGCTTGGCCGAGCGCTGCTCCACGCGGTGCCTCACGGTCACGTCCTCGCCGTCGCGGGGGTTGAGCACCACCACGGTGAACGTCATCGTCTCGCCCTCGTCGGCGGATGTGTCGAGGGCGCAGATCTCGGGCGGCTCGGCGTCGAGGACGGTGCCCACCCCGTAGGGCTCGTCGTCGGCGGGGTCGCCGTTGCCGTCGGCGTCGTTGGTGGGGTCGCGGTCGAACAGCTCGGCGCCGGTGGGGTTGGCGAGGGTCAGGCGCAGCGTCTCGGGGACCTCCTCGATGGTGTCGGCGAGCAGATTCACGGTCACTGCTGCTCTCGGGTTGTCGGCGTCGAGTCTCAGGGTGCCGTTGAGGCCGCCGGGAGTGAGGGCCAGCGTGCGCGACGTCCCGCCGGAGTCGAGGTCGGTCTGCTCCACCATCTCGAAGTCCGCCGGCGCCGTGCCGTGCGGGTTGGCGGCGTTCGGGGGGTGGCCCGCCACGGCGTAGTCCACGGTCACGGTCTCGCCGGTCCGGGCGTCTGAGAGGCTGACCTCGAAGCTCGCCTGCTCCTCCTCGTAGCCGGTGAAGTCGACCACCCTCAGCACCGGCGGCGGGTCGTCGTCGATCGTGGCGGTCGCCTCGATGCCGACGAGCCCCGCGGGGTCGGCGGTGTCGCCGTCGCTCAAGCTCAGCTTGAACGTCTCGGACGGCTCGCTCTCGTAGTCGGCGAGCAGGTCTATGACGACGGTCTCAGCGGTCGCCGAGCGCGGGCCGAAGGTGAGGCTGCCGCCTAGGTTCGTCGCGCAGACCCCCGCCGCCACCCCCGAGAGCCGGTAGTCGTCGCACTGCCGGGCCGACACCGGCGAGTCCTGCTCCAGCAAGTAGTCGACCACTACCGCGTCGGCGAGTGCGGCAGGGTTGCCTCCGACGGTCAGGTTGACCGTGAACGTCAGGGCCGAGCCCTCTGTGCCGGTCCCGGTCTGGGGGGTGACCTCTATCACCGGCGTGTCGTCGTCGAGGATCGTGAAGATGCCGCCGCTGCCGGGAGGGATGTGCACCTCCCCGCTCACCCGCTCGACCGCGATCCACAGGCTCTCGTCGAACTCCACCACCAAGTCCTCGCACATCTGCAGCTTGAACGTCTGCTCGATGTCGGTGGACGTGAACGTCAGCGTCCCGGTCGATTGCACGTAGTCCACCCCGGCGCCGCAGGCCGCTCCGCCCGTCGCTCGGGGCAGACCTGGCACCTCGGGCCGGTCCTCGATGCGGTAGCGGAGCACGACGTCCGCGCTCGGGTTCGCGGCGAGCCTCACCGTGAGCTCTATCTCGGCGGCCTCTTCCTCGGCCCTGTGGGGCGGGAACTGCACACGAGTCTGGCCCTCGACGTCCTGCGTCACCAGCACAACCTCGTCGTCTTTGATCCTGATCACCACCCCGGACCGGTCGCACAGCGGCGCGCCCATGGGGTTGGCCAGCTCGAGCCTGAACGTCTCGTCCGGCTCGCCCACCGGCGATGCCTCGTCGTCGTCGGTCGCGACGGTGACCGATGCGGGACTCGGGCTGACCGACTCAGCCGCGAACGTCACCCTCTGTGACACCGCCGTGTAGTCGCCGGTCTGGGCCGCCTCCTCGCCGGACTGCGGGGCGGCATCGACGGCGGTCACCACATCGACGGAGACCGCTCCGGCGCTTAGCGACGTCGTCGACGTGCCGTCCCGGCTGCGCAGGCCCGCCGCGAAGGCGAGCGACTCGCCCTCTATCACGTCGTAGACCTGCGTCCCGTCCGCCCGCGTCGCCGACAGGACCGTCGCGCCCGACGGCACCAGGCACAGGTGGGGCTGCTCGTCGTCTTCCTCGATCACGCCGGTGGCCGTGGTCCGCGCGTCGTCCACTCGGGCGATCCCGGTGTCCAGCAGGATGCTCGAGTCGTCGGGATCGCGCACCTGGACGGTCAGCAGCTTCAACTGGAGCGTCTCGTCGCCCTCATAGATCGAGTCGTCGGTAAGAGCGATAGGGATCTGCGCGGACTCCGCGCCCTGGGGGATCTCCACCCGGAGGGGGTCGGGCGCCGTGTAGTCCTCACCGTCCGTGGCGGTCGAGGCGGGCGCGGCGACGATCTCGTAGGTGACGACCAAGAGCTGCGGCGCCGGGATGGTCGAGGTCACGGTGAACACCAGAGCAGCGTCGCCTTCTGAGTTTCGGAACTCGGACTTCTCGAAGCCGATGCCGGGAGTGGGCGGCTCCTGGAGCACCACCTCGGCGGCCTGGCCGCGGAAAGTCACCGTGGGGAACACACCCCGCAGCGGGGCGACCGCGCCGTCGGTCTCGCACAGGAACCGCACCCCCAGCACGCCCACACCGCCGGTGCTGGCGCCCGAGCCCGGCTCGAAGTCCAGCCACCTCTCCTCCAGGAACTCAGGCCCGGCCCTGCCGCTGGAAGGGTCCGCGGGAGCGTCGGGGCGCGCCCCGCCGATGCAAAGGAACTGCAGCCCGGGCCGCGACCTGAGCACGTCCTCGACGATCACCTCCCGAGCGCGCTCGCCCGCGGTGTCCTCATCGCAGCACACCGCGGCCGCGGTGGCGGCCTCCTCCGCGGCCAGGTCGGCGGTCAGCCCCGCCCGGCCGCCGCGGCCCGCCCACAGCACGAACACCGCCAGCAGCATCAGCACCGGCACCAGCAGCACCAACTCCAGCGACACCGACCCCGACTCGCCCGACGCAGCCTGCGCGGGATGCAGACGACCCCGTGGCAGCACCGACCCCTCCGGCCCCAGCTGGTCCGTCGCCGCGCCGCCGCCGACGCCGCCCACCGACCCCTCCGTCCCCGACTCGCCGGTGCGCCGGCCTCCGGGCCGGAGCCTCCTGCCAAGGACTCTCAACCACATGCAAATGGACCGATCGGGCCTTTCTGCCCCGGAATGGTTGGAAATACCTGGGAGCATCAGCTATTGTCACCGATGCTCTGGCCGGTCGACGGCCGGAGCGAATCGGAGCAGCCCTCGACGGTTCTCCCTGTTAGATCGCACCCCGACCCGGCAGGAGGCCGACGATGGCGACCACCCAAGCCCAGCGCGCCGCGCTGTTCAACACCCTCACCGATCTCATGGGCCACGACGACGCCAACACCCTCACCGAGCAACTCCCACCCACCGGCTGGGACACCATGGCCACCAAAGACGACATCAAGGTCCTCAGCGCCGCCTTCACCGCCGCGCTGGCCGACACCAACGCCAAGATGGCCGAAGGATTCGCCCACGCCACCGAAGAACGAGCCAAGATCGTCGCCGCCTTCACCACCGCGTTGGCCGACATCAACACCACCATGGCCGCCGGGTTCGCCCACGCCACCGAAGAACGAGCCAAGATCGTCGCCGCCTTCACCACCGCGTTGGCCGACACCAACGCCACCATGGCCAACGCGTGGGCCGACACCAACACGAAGATGGCCGCCGGGTTCGCCCACGCCACCGAAGAACGAGCCAAGATCACCGCCACCATGGCCCGGCACATGTACGTGACGGTGGTCACCATCGTGTTGGCCGCCGTCTCCATCTGGGTCGCGCTGTTCGTCACCCCGGTCTAGGGCACCCGCAGGGCTGCGCCGGCGGCCCGCGGCGTTCGCGGGGCGCGGCGCGCGCCGGATGCCCCGGCCCGTCCGCCCGGGTGCCTGGGCCGGGGTCGAGTCCGGCGACACGGCCCCGCTCAGCCGGCCAGCACCGAGCGCGGCACCGACTGCGCCATCTGGCGGGACGGCGCGTCGGGATTGTCGGCCCAGACCGGCCGGCCCTGGCTGTCCAGCACGACGAGTTGCTCGCCGCATCGGGGCGGAGGCGTCCCGGTGTTGTACTTGCTCAGCCGGCCGATCGACTCCGCGGCCATGGGCAGACCGTCGGGCCACACCTGCGCGGCGGCCCAGCCCGCGTCCTGCCAGTCGGCGGCCAGGGCCACATGGGCCGCGTCGCTCACCACCACGTCCGCTCTCGGCGCCGACTGCCCGACCGCGACCAGGCAGGGCAGCTTGAACCATGTCCCGCCCGCGTCGGTGCATGTGGACTCGCTGGTGTAGGTCGTATCGGAGCAGGTGCCCGAATCCTTGAGGGAGTCGCTGTAGGAGCCGCGCAGCGAGCCCATGTCGACGCCGAGGTTCCCGAGGTCACGAAGCAGCGCCTCGAACAGGTACTCGCACATCTCGTGCCATTTCCCGAGCAACTCTTCGAATTCGTCGAACCTGTCGCGGAGTTCCTCCTTGGTGGTGGCAGCAGCCCCCCAGGACGGCTGCTGCGGGAAATTCGCTGCCAGTACGTCCAGGTCCGTGCTGCGCATTTGCAGGTCGCTGAGGAAGTCCGCAGCGTTCGGATCCAGCACCGCGATCTTGCCGTTGAGATCGTTCATCTCGACCTGCTGCTCTGCCGTGCGGGCCGCGCACTCGGGTGGGAACGCCCCCAGCGCGCCTGTGGGGTCATTGGCGCCGTCGCGCCAGGCGACGGTGAACATGGCCAGGTCGTCGGCGGCCTCCTGGACGGAGGACTCCGCAGCCAGGCGCTGGGGGCCGGCCATGGCCACCACCGCCGCGAACGCCGACACCGGCACCATCAGCACCACCCAGAGGCTCACCGCACCGCCCCGCTGGTCGCCGCTTGCACCTGCTCTGCGACGCCGCACGATCCCGGCCGGGGGTGTCACCGGGTCACCGCCGATGCCTCCCGTGCGGGCCAACCCTCGATCTCCAGTCGAGGCTTACTGGTTGTCCGCCGGCGCCCAGTCGGTCTCGTCTACGTTGTCGCGGGTCACCGCCTCGGGCTCGACCACCACATGCCCGGTCGTGTGGACCCCGCCGAGCAGGAAGTCCCCGCAGGCCAGCCCGGCGAGGCGGGCCTGCTCGGAGCGGCGCTCGTCCATGGCCGTCACCACCAGCCGCTCGCGGATGTAGTCGGCCACCGGCGCGCTCATGTGGAACCCGACTGCGTACATGTCGCCGTAGAGCAACTGGTCGGCCATCACCGCGGCCAGTTGCTCGAGCCCCGCATCGGTGTGGAACACGACGTCGGCGTCGACGTTCTCGAGCACCCACGCCTCGGTGGCGTCATACACCGCGAAGGGCTCGAAGCCCAGCGAGTCGACGTCGTTGGGGGTGTTGGTCCACTCCAGGCCGGAGTGGATCTCGCTGAAGCCGTCCACGAACCCCCTCATCAGGTCGAAGGACCGCTGGTCGCCGGCGTCGCCGGTGAGCACCCCGCCGCGGCGCATCAGGATCCCGCCGTCGGCGGCCCACAGCCCGACGAACTGCCCGGTCGCGTAGCCCGAGGCGTAGGCGTCGATGCCATAGAACGCGAACCGCTTGGAGTCGGGGCTGTCGCCGCCCACCGACACCACCGGCACCCCCGCGTCCACCGCCGCGTCGATGGCGCCGGTCATCAACCGCAAACCGGCCGCCTCCACCGCCAAACAGTCGATGTCACCAGTCTCCACCAAAGACTCGATAGTGGCCGCCTGAGCCTCAGCGTCAGCAGAGTTCGGGCCGATCACCCTGGCATGAACATCGGCGCCGTACTCCTCGGCCACCTCGCCGGCCGCGCCCGACCAGCCGGGCTCGAACTGCGCCGCGAAGCCGTCCTCGCCGACCGCAGTGAGCGAGATCACAAAGTTCAGCCTCTCCTGAGCTTCGAGCTTGGCCGCGATCCGCTCAGCCAAAACGAAATTGCCCCACGGCAACTCCGCCACATAAGGCGGCCCCGACGGTGCCTCCACTGCAGGCTCATCCTCGCCCGGGGTCTCCGTCGCGTCAGCCGCCTCCCCGACCGACGCCTCCCCATCCACAGGCGCCTCCCCATCCGGCGGCGCCCCGTCCGGCGGCGCCTCCCCGTCCGGCGGCGACTCCTCAGGGTCCGCAACACCGTCAGGGTCCAGCCCTGGATCGGGCTGCTCAGTCACCGACGGCGCCACCGTCGGCACAGGCGCCGAGTCACCACCGCCGCCACACGCCGCGGCCAGCAGCACCACCGCGCCCACAGCCGCCACCAGCGCCCCCGCGGGCTCGATGAGCCTCCCGGCCCTGATGAGCCTCGCATGACTGGTGCTCTTGGCGTGCCTGGTGTTCATGGGGCCACCTCCAGATGGTCGCCTCGGGGAAGTCCTCGCGCCGGGTCGCAGCGGGTAAGTCCTTGCGTTCATGGGGCCACCTCCAGATGGTCGCCTCGGGTCTGTCCTTGCCGACGCCGGAGGGCGCCGGCGGTATCGTGGCGGTCGTGTTGCGACGCGGAGCCGCCGCAGGCCGGCCGCCAGTTCGCAGGAGGCGCGACGAGCGGGGCGAGACACTGGCCCTGCTGGTGGTGTGGCCCGCGCTGATCACCGCGATCCTGCTGCTGCTGGTGCACGCCTTCATCGTCACCAACGCCCGCTCCGAGGCCGAGCTGGCCGCGTCGCAGGGCCTGCGCTCGGCATGGCGCGCCTCGGCCGACTCCGACTTCCTGACCGACCCGAACAGCCCGGGCCCCTACACCGGCAACGAGCCGCATCCAGACGTGCTCGCCATGGCCGAGGCATCCAAGGACGCGGTGGCCCGGGCGGCGGCCACCGAGGGCGGATGGCGCTGGTGGACACCGGGCGTGGCCGAGGTGCACAGCGACTGGTGCTTCAATCCTCGAGGGAATCCCAGCGATCCGCCGGGCAGCCGCAGGCCCGTCGCCGACGAGGCGGGGTGGGTGCGTGTGGTGGTCTCCGGCGAGGTGTTCGGGCCGCTGGCCGCGCTGTGGCCCAACCGCTGGGACCGCGTCTACGCGGCTGCTCAAGGCCCCGCTCTGCTGGTGCCGCCCGACGACCCCACCAACCGGCGAGGGATCGACGTCCCCGCCCAGCTCCCAGCCTGCTGATTCCCTCGCGGTCGCGACCGGTCCGGCGGTGCTGCTCCCGCCCCAGCAGGGCCAGCAGGATCTGGCGGTCCCCGCCGACCCGCCCCAGTGCTGACCCGAACCGCCCGCCTTCTGCCGGCCTCTGTCCGCCCCTACGGGCCAAGGAACCATCGCCTAACCTCCAAGGCCCGCTGCTGGCCTGACCACGCACTTCGCGGGCACGTCGTCGCCGAGATTGGCCGGCGTGCCCGAGTCTGCAGGCGGCGTCCAGTCCGTGTTCGCGACTACATCGCCGAAGTCGGTCTGGACGTCGGTGCAGCGACTTGAGAAGTTCCCGTCCACGTAGGAGGACGGGTTCCTGGCGCTGAGCGCCGCGTCGAAGGCGGCTTGGGCCTCGGAGGCCACGAACGCGGCTTCGATGTCGGCCTCCAGCAGGCGCACCAGCGGATCGACGGGCACCTCAGAGGTGTCGTCCACTACCCGCTGCACGATCAGCACCGACGACGCGGCCAGGCCCGCAACGGCACCCACGATGAGCAGCCACTCCAGGGTTATGAGGCCGGCGTCGGCGGCGCCGCTCACGGTGCGGGCCTCACGGCAGGCTGGTGATGCCGCCGCCGGTGAGCGACGTGAACGGCGGGTAGACGAGGATGCCGGCCAGGGCGAGGGCCACGCCGGTGGCGGGCACCACGATGATCTGGGCCCGCCGGGCCGCCTTCTCGCGCTCGCGGGAGGTGCCGTCGCGCCACAGCGTGTCGGCGGCCACCAGGATGGCCTCGGCCATGCGGGTGCCCCGCTCCGCGGCCAGGCCCAGCGCGGAGACCGCCGGGGCCAGGGTGTGGATGCCGTAGCGGCTGACCATGTCGCCCAGGCCCTCCCAGACCGGGCGGCGGTCCTGCTGCGCGGCGAGCAGGAACCGGTGCAGCAGCCGCCAGCTGTTGCGGTCCCCCGCCCGGGCCGCGGCCAGCATCGCCACCGACGGGTCCACCCCGGCCGACACCTGCTGGGCCACCAGCGCGATCCACACCCTGATGACCTGGTCGATCTCGGTGCGGGCCTTCTTGGCGGTGTCGCGCACGCCCAGCATGGGGAGCAGCCAACCGGCCGCGCCGGCGGCGACCGACAGCAGCGCCGCCCCCACCAGGCCCCGTCCCGTGGCCGCGCTGATGACCGCGCCGACGGCCAGGCCGACCACCAGGCCGCCGAAGCGCTGCAGCGAGTAGGACTCCGGGGTGATGCCGGCCAGGCGCAGGTTCTGCTCGTCGCCCTCCTTGATGGTGGGCAGCAGGTCTCGCAGCGTCTCGCCGGGGGTCTGCGACTTGCGGCTGCGCTCCGGCGGCCCCACCACGCCGATCGCGATCAGCACCACCCCGGCGAAGAACGCCAGCGCGGCCCCCAGCACCAGCGGGCTCACGGCGTCCCCTGCCGCAGCCGCGCCGGGGGCGCGGGCGGGCTCATATCGGGTCCTTGGCCCGGTTGCGGCGGCGGGGCGGCACCAGCACCGAGTTCTCGGTGCGGACCACCGAGTGGTACACCAGAAACGAGGTCGACATCAGCAGCAGGCCCGCGATGCCGACGAACACGAGTTGGCCGGTGCCCTGCTCGTAGGGCTCGAAGTAGGCCGGGTTGTTGCGGTACATCAACAGCACCACCCCGCCGGCCAGCCCCAGCAGCGCGATGGTCTGGGTCCAAAGCTGAACCACAGCTTCAGTCTTGGAGCGGTGCAGGTCGACCACGTCGCTGATGCGGCCGCACAGGTCGAACAGCGGATCGGCCACCGCGCCGCCTGAGGTGGCGGCCATGCGCAGACCGGCAGCCACCTCGGGCTCCCACACCGTCCCCGCGGCGGCGAGGCTGTCAAGCGCGTCTTCGAGGCCCTCGAGCTCGGCCGTGACCGCGACGTGCTCGACGATGGCCCTGATCTCGGCCGGGGCGTGCTCGACGCTGCCGCGCAGCGACTCGACCAGGCTCGAGCCGGCCCGGGCCAGCTCGGCCAACTGGCGGCTCCACAGCGACCACGCCAGCGCCTGGCGGGTCTGGCGGCGCCGGCGGGCGGGCGCGGCCATGAACGGCGGCAGCAGCGCGCCCAGCCCGCCCAGCAGGACCATCATCCCCAGCAGGCCCGTCGCGACCCATCCCAGGATCCCGCCGGCGACGGCCGCCACCAACTGCACCGCCATCAGCGGGCTGATCCGCTGGGCGCCGGTGGCCTTGGCCGACGCGCGCCGCGCCGCGGCGTGAGCCGCCCGGCCGTCCTGGTCCTTGCGGCGGACGCGCAGGCGGCTGAGCACGCCCGACAGCGCCACCAGGGCCAGCCCAGCGGTGGCCAGCACGCCGAAGATCAGGCCCTCGATCATCCCGCTGCCCCCGCCCGCGCCGATCCGGAGCCCGTCAAGTCCCGCGCGCCGATGATCGGGGCCTCCGCCATCTCAGCCGTCCTCGGGCCAGATGCGGTCGCCGAGGTCATCACCGAAACCGTCGCCGGGAACCGACCACGGCTCCGCAGACCGGCCCCCCGCATCGGCGTCGTCGCCGCCGTCGTCAGAACCGTCGCCCCCGAAGGCCCACGGCTGCGCGGACCGGCCCCCCGTGCCCGCATCGGCGTCGCCGCCGAGGTCATCACCGAGACCGTCGCCGTGAACCGACCACGGCTCCGCAGACCGGCCCCCCGCCGCCGCGTCGGCGTCGTCGCCGTGCTCGGGCCAGTCGGAGATGTCGAGGCCGCCCTCGGCGAGGCGCTCGATCACCTCGGGGCTGCGGGGCCGGCCGAGCAGGGTCATGGGGCCGCCGCGCTGGCGGCGCCCGAACACGTCGTGCAGTTCGAAGCGGTCGCCGTCGGAGTTGAGCACCTCCGAGATGGTGTTCACGCCCCGGAACCCGGTGCGGGGGTCGCCCCGCAGGTGCGCCACCAGATGGATCACCTCGGAGGCCTCCTGCACCAGCGCGGCCTGGGCGGGCGCGCCGATGGCGCCCAGGCAGTAGCGCACCAGCCGGGCCATGGCCTGGCGGGGAGAGGAGGCGTGGATGGTGGCCATCGAACCGTCCGACCCGGTGCCGCACGCGGACAGGAACGTGGCCGCCTCCGAGCCCCGCAGCTCGCCCACGATCACCCGGTCGGCGCCCGAGCGCAACGACCGCTTGGCCAGCTCCTCCATGGTGATCTCGCCTGAGCCGTCGCTGTTGGCCTCGCGGGTCTCCACCGCGAAGGTCAGCGGATGGGACTGGTCCAGGAACAGCTCGAAGGTCTGCTCGAGGGTGCACACGATCTCGCTGGGGCCGATCTCGGCCAGCAGCGCCCGCAGCAGGGTGGTCTTGCCCGCGCCGAGCGCGCCGCACACCAGCATGTTCACCGGTGCCGGGGGGCGCACCGCGGCCCGCAGGAAGTCGGCGGCCTGCTGCGACAGCGACCCGCTGTCCACCAGGTTCTCCAGCCGGATGGTCCGCTGGCGGTGGCAGCGCACCGTCAGGAACGGGGTGCCGCACACCGCCATCGCCGCGAAGATGCGCTCGCCGGTGCGCAGCCGCAGGTCCAGCAGCGGCGCCGACTGGTCGAAGCGGCGGCCGGTCTGGCCGTGGGTGGTGGCCAGGTGCGCGATGTAGCGGACCATCTCGTCCTCGTCGGCGAACACCGGCTCGCGCACGTGCTCCTGGCGCCCGCCGGTGAGGCCCAGCACCGCATAGTTCGGCCCGAACACGTAGATGTTCTCCACGTCGCGGCGGCGCAGGAACCGCTGCATGGGGCCGGCCCCCAGCAGCGCGGAGAGCTGGTCGAACACCCACTCCAGGTCCTCGTCGGAGAGCATCTCGCCGGTGCTGTCGAGCGCCCGGGCCTCGCGCACCCGGATGGCGGTGGCGGCCATCCGCTGGCAGGCCTCGGACTCGTCCTCGTCGTCGGTGGTCAGCCGGAACTCGCGCACCTCCGGCAGCACCGCCTCCCAGATCTCCTCGCGCAGCGCCATCGTCAGAACCTCCCGCGGCGGGTTGTGCGGCGCCGGCCGGGGGCCTCGAGCCCCTGCTCCGGGGCGCGCTGTCCGGGCGCCGTCACGTTCCCGGCGGGCGGCGGCCCCGGCGGGACCGGCTGCGGGCGCGGCTCGGGACGCGCCGGCACCGAGCCGCCGGACACGGGGCCTGTGGACGAGGGCTGGGGATGACCTGTGGACAAGGGCGCGGGCCCTGTGGACACGGGCCGGGGACGGTGTGCGGGCTCGGGCTGGCGATGGCCTGCGGGCTCGGGCTGGGGCGGGGACTGTGGGGGCTCGGGCTGGGGCGGGGACTGCGCGGACACGGGCTGGGGACGGTGTGCGGGCTCGGGCTGGGGCGGGGCCTGCGCGTCCGGCTCGCGGCCGGGTCCGGCGCCTCGGGCGGCGTCGAGCTTGGACGCTTCCAGCAGCCGGGCGGAGATCCTGTCGAGGCTCTTGATGAACGCCCGGTCGCGGCGCCCGCCCTGCAGGCGCAGCAGTCTGTCGTCGGCCACGGCCGGCAGCCTCCCGGCCACCACCATGCCCGTCTCGGTGCGCAGGTCGTCGTCGCCGAGGGGCGAGTCGCCCTCCACGATCAGCACCCGCAGGCCCCGGTCGAAGCCGTGCAGCCCGGCGTCCCTACACGCCGTCCAGAGCGCCTTGGCGGCGTCGGCGGACTCGACGGGGGCCAGCACCGTCACCATCCGCGCCGCCTTCAGCAGCGGCACCACCGGGTCGGTGGCGGCCGGCAGCGACGACGACACCACCACCCGGCGCTCGACGTCGACGGCCCTCAAGCCGGCGGCGCTCTCGCCGAGCCAGGCGGCGGCGCGCCTCGCGCCCGCGGGGTGCGACGGCGCCAGCAGCGCCCACAGCGACCCGCCGGAGGTGTCGAGGCTGTAGCAGTGGTCCGCCAGCAGCCTGAGAGTGACCGGCTCGCGGGCCACCATCAGCGACGGCAGGCCCCGCACCGCGGGCGAGTACTCGGCGCGGTCGGCCTCGCCGAGACGCTGCGCCAGGCCCGAGCCGGCCGCGTCGGCGTCCACGAACAGCACCCCCTCGCCGGAGTCGCTCCAGCGGCGGGCCACCGCCAGCCCGACCGACCCGGCGTCGAGCTGCGCGCCCCCGGCGGCGACCACCGCTAGCACGACGCCTCCCCAACCCAGCGGACGACGGTCACTGCGCGCCCGGCGGTGACCACCGCTAGCACGACGCCTCCCCAACCGGGCGGGCGACCGTCACTGCGCCCCCGGCGGCGACCACCGCTAGCACGACGCCCCCTCAACCCAGCGGACGACCGTCACTGCGCCCCCGGCGGCGACCACCGCTAGCACGACGCCTCCCCAACCGGGCCGGCGGCCGTCACTGCGGCTCCGGAGCCAGCGCCGCGGCCGCGAAGGCCTCCCAGGCGGCCCGCCACTCGGCGTTGAGGCGGGCGGCCATGTCGTCCACGTCGGTGCCCTCGGCCACCGGAAGCACCAGCGGGTCGGCGCCGAGCAGCACCGGCAGGGTGAGCCAGTAGTGCCACTCCTCGGGCGGCACGAACATCTGGATCACGCCGTCGGCGTAGTTGTCGAGCTCCATCAGGCCGATCACCGACATGGGCCGGCCCGAGTCGTTGCCCTCGGGCGCCTCGCCGGGGTCGACCAGCAGCACGGTGTCGCCCTCCGACACCCCCGAGGGCACCAGGCCGTCGTCGAGGGCCACGATTATCTCGAGCTCGCCCGGCCCGGCGGTGGGCGCCGCCTCCGCCAGCGACTCGGCCAGCTCGGCCACCGCCTCGTCCCACTGGGCCTGCCACACCGCGTTGAGCCGCTGCTCGGCGTCGTCGGCGTCGTCGCCCAGCTCGAGGTCGACGATCATCAGCGTGCCGCCCGCCTCCTCGACCAGCTCCTCCCACTCGGCCCACTCCTCGGGCGCCAGGAACAGCTGCATCCGCGAGCCGTCGAAGTTGGTGAGCTCGAACTGGCGCACCACCCTCCGGGGCCGGCCGTCGTCGCCGGGCACCGGCGGCGCTCCGGGATCGACCAGCAGCACCGGGTCGCCCTCGGACACCGCGTCGGTGGCCATGATCAAATCGAGCGGTATGTCCAGCTCCAGCACGACGCCGTCGGTGGGGGTCTCGTCCAGCTTGACCATCTCGTAGCTGACGAGCGCGCCCTGCGGGATCGGCTGGGTGGCCACCATGCCCTCGAACGCGAACGGAGCGTCCGGCGTCCACGCGATGTGGGGGATCGACCCGACCAGCACCCGGTCCGAGGTCAAATCGGCGGAGCTCAGCGCCTCGCCGGCCTCGATGCGCCTGGCCGACACCAGCACCGGCACCCGGTCGTCGAAGGCGTCGGAGGTGTAGTAGAAGCCGTAGACGCTGCCCGCGAGCACCACCACGCCCGCGAGGATCAACAGGATCCGCTTGGTCGAGTCCGGCAGCCCGCGCCGGGACTTCTCCGCCGTCGCCGCCACCGGCGCGGACGCGGCCTGGCCCTCGGGGCCGTCCTCGATGTTCACATCGGTCAAGTCGCCGACCTCCTACAGACAGCCGAGCGCCCGCAGCGACGCTGCCGGGTTGCATGACATTGCACGGAATGGCGATGTCGAGTTGCATGACAATACACGGGCTGGTATGGTGCGGGACGAGCCTCGCCACCGGGCATCGACGGTGCGCCAAGGTGCCCGACACAACGCGACGGGCACCCTCACCCCAGAACCGCAGCGAGGCGCCCCGTGACCGCAACCCAGCCCACCGCCATGGCCCCCACCTCCGACCTGCGACCCGACCCGACCCCGGCAGCCACCGCCGCCGAGCCGCAGGCGGCCGCGTCCGAGGCCAGGCTCAGCCGATGGGCCCGATTCGGCGACCACCCCTTCCAAACCGCGATCGCCACCGCGGCGGTGGGACTGCTCTTCTTCTCGCTCACCACCCTCGACAACGACATCGAGAAGGTGGACGCCAAAGTCGACGCGCTCGACACCAAGGTCGACGAGATCAACCTGAACCTGACCACGCAGATCAACGAACTCGACCGGAAGCTCACCGCACAGATCAACGAACTCGACCTGAAGTTCACCGCACAGATCAACGAACTCGACCTGAAGTTCACCACGCTGATCAACGAACTCGACCTGAAGCTCACCACGCTGATCAACGAACTCGACCTGAAGCTCACCACGCTGATCAACGAACTCGACCTGAAGCTCACCGCACTGATCGCAGGACTGGGGATGACCGACCTCGTCGACGCCGCCACCGAGGGCAGGCTCCCAGCCGCCGAGCCCGCCGACTCCGAGCCCGCCGGCGCGCCGGGCTGACACCAACGAGCACCCCGGTCGCGGCACTGCGATGGAAAATACCTCCGACCTCCGATCCGACCCGACTCCGGCAGCCGCGCCGGAGGCGACCGCGGCCGAGCGCTGCCGCTGCGGCTCGCTCGACGGCGCTGCGCTGATGGTCCTCGTCGTGGTCCTGGAGGCACTAGATGCCGTGCTCGCCGGAGCCGTGATCGGCCTTCTCCTCATCTCGCTCGACGTCCTCTGAACGGATCGACGAGGCTCGACGCCAAGCGTCGACACAACTGCACCTATGCCTTGGCCGCAGCGGCGAGCCGTCCCATCGACCACCGCCGACGGTGCAGGCTCAACCGGAACGTCTCCGTCAGCCAACTCCCCCACCTCCCGGCGCACCGTTCACCTCCCGCAGGCGACGCTCGCCGGCGGGACGGGCACGGCCGTGCCTGCACGAGGCGCTGCATCGACCCTTCGACCGCCCCGGCACGGCGTCAGCCGCACAGGGGCGGCGCCGAACGAGGCCGCCCGGGCCCGGGCGGGCCCACCGTGGCGGCCCGGACCCGTCAACCGGGTCGCGGGCCGCCGAGGCGGGGTAAGCCCGGCATCGGCCCGCCCGGCAGGGCTCAGCCGACGTCGCACTGGACCTGCGCCTTGGCCGCGGTGGCGGGCTGCTCGTCGGCCGCGGCCGCATGTCCGGCCGCAGCCGCGTCGAAGGCCGTGCCCCCGGCCGCCCCGTTGAAGTTGTTGTTCACCACCTGGACGCCGGCGTCGGCGTAGAGCACGTCGATGAGGCTGCACTCCCGGCGGAAGTGCCTCTCCCAGTCGCCCCACGACAACTAACTGCGCAGTTCCCGATAAGTCGCCTACTACTACGGGACATGCACATGGCAGCCGATCTTCGCGACGTCCCAGCCGGCCGCAGTCGTTACCTCGACTAACGAGCTAGGAGGTGCGGTCGGAGTACCACCAGCAGTATCCGCGACCCAGTTAAACATGATATTCGGGATATCCGAATAGATCACCTTCACCTGATTGCACTCCGCCTTGTACTTACGATTGAGCGCGATCGCCTCGGCGTTAGCGTCGGTGCCGGTTGGCATAGCCACCTTTCTCGCGTCCAATGTGACCTCTTCGGCTGCGATCTGGGCTGCGGTCAGGCGGGCGTTCTGTCCGGAGATCTGGTCAGACGTGTCGCTGACCACGTTCGTCACAAGCACGACAGCCAAGGCGGCCAAACCGGCCACGGCGGCGACTATCAGCAGCCACTCGAGGGTGGTCAGGCCGCTGTCGTCGCGGCGGCATTCGTGCGGACGTTGACGAACTGTCTGAAACGGAGACCTGTAGGTCATTGCATTGCTCCTTGATTCCTTGTACTTACTCACAGACGGCCTTACTGGCGGACATTTCCGACGATTGATCAGGTCCTCGCCACAACAGAACAAGTCAAGTTAGTGGTGTCCCACGTCGCGTCGATGCCCTTTTCTCCTGCATCGCGATAAGTGATCTCCAATCGGTTGCACCGCTCCTGCTTCTGATCGTTGGAGAGGGCACTGTCCTGGATGCTCTGGGCGGCGACTTGGGCCGCGGTCATGCGAGCGCTGCGGCCGGCGATCTGCTCGGACGTGTCGCTGACCACGTTGGTGACCAGCACCACCGCCAGGGCGGCCAGGCCGGCTACGGCGGCGACTATCAGGAGCCACTCGAGGGTGGTCAGGCCGCTGTCGTCGCGGCGGTAGCGCTCGGGCAGCCGCCTGCTGATCGTCTGGGTCAGCTTGCGGCAAGTGCGGGCAGATAGACGGTTCATGGATGTCCTCCTGGATGTTCTCAAGGTTGGATGGTCGGGTTGCTGCTTCGGACGGTGCGGGCGCGGCTCCAGGGACCGGGCGCGGCAGAAGGGCGGCGTGCCCTACCGGGCTCGGTCATGTCCGTGCACCTGACGCCCAGGGCCACCGGCACCGCCGCACGGCCCCGGCCCGGCGCCGCTAGAGAGCCAGCGCCGCTAGAGAGAGAGAGAGAGAGAGAGAGAGAGAGAGAGAGAGAGAGAGAGAGAGAGAGAGACCGCGCCGCGAACGTCGTCGCCTCAGGGCCGCTCAGCGAGGCAACCGGAGGAAGGGGGCGCAGCCGCCCCAGCGGGCGACGCACTTCGCGGCGGCTGCTGGTCCCGGTGTCGGATGTGACGCCCATCAGCACAGAAGGGTACCGCATGCGTGCCGCATGAGACGAATGATGCACATAAGAACCGTACGGTATCCAAGTCAGTAGATGTATACCTCTGCCCGTTGCGCGACGACACGCGGCGGAAGCGGGCCTCCGCCACCCGAGCCGACAGGAGCGACCGGTGCGGCCAGATCGGGGCGCCGGTCCGACCGGGCGGCGGCGCCGGGGCGCGGGTGTGCAGCGACATCGACGCCCACTGCCAGCAGGGCGACCCCGAAGCGGTGGCGGCACCCGACGTGGTCGTCGTGTCCAGCGCCCGATCAGCGCCCTCAGGAGTGCCGTGTTGTGAGTTGTCGTGTGTTTTAGTGATTTCTAGTTGCAGCGCAGCGGGTGCGGGGGTAGTGTCCGGTGCAGCGGATCGGAGGTGCGCTTTATGGGTTCGATCGTGACCGAGCCTCCCGAGATAGAAGTCGACTATCCGGAGGGGACCCCGATGCCGGAGGGGTATCTGCATCACCGGCGGCGCGTGGAACTGGAGTGGGCGCTGCGGCACTGGTTCGACCGGCGCGGCGACGACGTGGGCGCCTGGGTGTGCTGCGACATCAACATCTACTACAAGAAGGGCGACATCAAGACGGTGGTGGCCCCAGACGTGGCCGTCGCGTTCGGGGTGGACGCCGCCGCGCAGGAGGCCGAGAACACCTTCCGGGTGTGGGATGTCGGCGCCGCTCCGTGCTTCGTGCTGGAGGTCGCGTCGCGCGCGACCGTGAAGACCGACCTCGAAGACAAGCCCGACAAGTACGCCGAGCTCGGCGTACAGGAGTACTGGCGCCTCGACCCCACCGGCGGCGACCTGCTCAACCCGCCGCTGCAAGGCGAAAGACGCGTCTCGGGCCGCTGGGCGCCCATCGAGGTCACACCCGACACCGACGGCGGGCTGCGCGCCCGCAGCCGCGTGCTCGGCCTGGACCTGTGCTGGCAGCCGCCCAAACTGCGGCTCTGGGACATCACCGAACGCGCCTGGCTCCCCGACGACCTCACCGAGCAGGTCGACCGGGCCGCCGCAGCCGAAGCACGGGCGTCGGCCGCGACCGGCCGCGCCGCCGCAGCCGAAACCGAACTCGCCAAGGAGGCCGCCAGCCGCCAAGCCGCCGAGGCGGAGCTCGCGGAGCTTCGAGCCCGCCTCGACCGCGCCCTCGGCGAAGCCGGCGAATAGGCGCGCACCGGCTACCGCGGCGACCGCCCCGACGGCATCGTCGCCGTGCCCATCGCCGCCTTCGGACCCTGAGGACCCGCTGTTGCGTCTGCTGGGTCCTGCGAATCCGACGACCGAGGTCGGGAGTGCACCGTCCGGAAGGTCAGCGAGATGCGGGTCGAGCGCCGCCTTCCATCGGGCTCTGTCTTGCGCTTGGCGATGCCGTGGCGCCACTCGAGCCGGGCCTCGCCGCTCAGGACCAGCGCAGAACCGACTTCAAGCAGCCTGGACTGCTTGCGGCCTGTGCGCTCGTGCAGAAAGTCCATGCTCCAGGAGTCCCCCAGCGAGATCGTCGCTACCGCCGGCCCAAAACTGCGATGGTCGGTGTGCATGGCAATGCCCTGACCGGGCTCGTACTCGTTGACGATCACCTGGTTCGGAATCTCATCGAACTCGCCCGTATTGTCGTGGAGCCGTTTTGCGAGATCTGCGAACCGTTCCGGCAGTTCATCCAGGTACAAGTCCTCGGAGATCGTTCTAGCCGTGTAGTCGTACCGCCAGCCGTAATGGATCACACGTCGCGACAGATCCCGCATCCACTCTCCCGGCGGGAGTGAGGTGAGCCACTCGTATTCGGCCTCAGCCTCTTCAGCGGACAGGAAACCGGGGAGGTACTTCGATCCAGGGATCTCAGACTCTGCATCGCTCGGATGGCCCTCGTCATCGAGCGGCAGCGGCAGCTGACTCATTGCGCTCCCCTGATGCTCATGATTGCTCTGGACCGGTTCCGCAAGACGTCCGGAGGAATACGGACCCGCTTCCAAGTATGGCCGGTTGCTGCGCCGACAGAGGTGCGGCGCAACTCGCGATGGAGTCGCTTCGCGGCGTCATCGAACTGCGGGGACCAGTCATCGCGATACGCATCTACAGCCAGCACGTCCACCGCGTCCCTGCCCATGGCCAGGCGGTTGCACATCTTCGCCAAGCGGCTGATCGCTGTTGGATCCTCCTTGTTCGACTGGATCAACACATACCCGAAGGTGATCAGCAGGTATGCGTCCCCGGTCACCGCGCCAACGGACTTCCTGAGAGTCTTGCGCGAGTCTGTGTATTGAACCTTGTTGCGAGTCCCGAGGTCTTTCTGGATTCGCTTGGCGAGCTTCACCATCGCCGGACAACGGTCGTACCCGAACTGCTTCAGGACCGGCCGGTTCTTCCGCTCCCAGTTCTGTTGCACAAAGTCGTACACGACCCAGTTGAGAATGCCAGGTCCCGTACCCAAGTCAACATGAATGATCAGCGGCTTGGACCCTCCGCGTTCAATGTCGAGATCCCGTCCGAAGCCGTAGTCCAGCATTCTCATGCAGTAGCCATAGCGAAAGTGGTTTCGCTCGCCGACGATGTACTGCTTCAAGTAGCCGGCACACTCCTTCAATGTCGCATCCTCAGCTATGAGAAACGGCTCACCCGAGGTGCCTGTCTTGGTGATCACACGGTCACAGACATCCAAGTACCGGTCTCGGAGCAGCCTCATGTCGCGCGCGCCCCTGCCACGACGCCGACGTTAGCCGCCTGCCGGCACCCCGGCGACGGCTACGTCAGCCAGGTCCCCGCCGCAAGCGGCGACAGGCACCGTTCCGGTCCGGCGTTGCACGACAGCGACAGCACTCGCAGACGGCCGAACGAGGCCAGAATCGTCCTAGGCAGATGGTGCCTGTCGAGGTAAATGGTCAGGTCGCTGGCCCTCGCCAGGGGTGCCGACACCCGGGCCCGCTCGATCAGTTCGCCCAGGCTGCCCAGTTCGGACCGGAGGCCGCCCCGCCCCGTACTCCCAGGGGCACGGTGTCGTAGGTTGTCGTGTGTTTTGGGGGTCTTCAGTTGCGGTACGGAGGGTCGGAGGGTAGCGTCGGGTGCGCTGATCGGAGGTGCGCTTTATGGGTTCGATCGTGACCGAGCCTCCCGAGGAAGAGATCTACTATCCGGAGGGTCCCAGGGTGCCGGACGGGGACATGCAGACCCGGCGGCGCATGGAACTGTTTTATGCGCTAGAGCACTGCTTCAAGAGGCGCGGCAACGCCGAGGCGTGGGTGTGCTGCAACATCAACGTCTACTACAAGAAGGGCGACCCCGAGGTTGTGGTGGCTGCCGAGTTGGCCGTCGCGTTCGGCGTCGACGCCGCCGCGCAGAAGACCGAGGACACCTTCCGGGTGTGGGACGCCGGCGCGGCTCCGTGCTTCGCTCTGGAGATCGCGTCGCCCGACACAGTCGACGTCGACCTGTACGACAAGCCCGACAAGTACGCCGAACTCGGCGTGGAGGAGTACTGGCGCCTCGACCCCACCGGCGGCGACCTGCTCGACCCGCCGCTGCAGGGCGAGACACGCGTCTCGGGCTGTTGGGAGCCCATCGAGGTCACACCCGACGTCGGCGGCGGGCTGCGCGGCCGCAGCAGCGTGCTGGGCCTCGACCTGTGCTGGCAGCCGCCCAAACTGCGGCTATGGGACATCACCGAACGCGCCTGGATCCCCGACCCCGACGACCAATATGCCGCCCTCAAAGCAGCCGAGGCACGAACAGCCGCCATCGAGGCACGAACAGCCGCCATCGAGGCAGAGACCGCAAAGCACATCGCCGCCCTCAAAGCAGAAGAGGCACGGACAGCTGCCGCCGAGGCGGAGACCGCCGAGCACGCCGCCGCCCTCAAGGCAGCCGAGGCAAAACGCGCAGAGCTTCGAGCCCACCTCCCCCGCACCCCCGCCGAACCCGGCGAATAGCCACACACCGTCGGCTACCGCTGCGACTGCTCCGACGGCGTCGCTGCCGTACCCATCGCCGCCTTCGGGCCCTGAGGACCTGCTGCGTCTGCTGGGTCCTAGTGCGCCAGGTGCATCTCGGACGATGTGGTTGGGGCTTGTATGAGGGTCAGGTCGGCGATGCCGGAGAAGTCTCGGTCATCGGATGCCAGCGGGCAGTCGAGCATCAATGCGGTGGCCGCAATCCAGGCGTCGGCGTTCATGAACTGACGACCCTTGGATCGTCGATCACATCTCAGACGCGCACAGATTTCGACGAGTTCCTCGGTCGGCCACACCACTTCATACTGCTCGAGGTGACGAGCCAGGTCGTTCCTTAGGCGAGGACCCCAGTCACTGACATACGCTCCGAACCACGCCTCTTCCACGGTCTGGAACGAGACACACGGGCTCAGGCCAGCGATTCGATCCATGTAGTACTCGGCTCGGCTGTCGCCGCGGAACATCCAGGACACGACGTTCGTGTCCACGACGACGCTGCCCACGCCTAGACCGGGAGGTCCCGCGGCCATGGCTCGCTCACGTCGCGGCCTTCGTGGATGACACCGATGAACTCCTCTGCATCGAAGGGCTCTTCGGAAGTGACCACTGTCTGGGGATCGAACACGGCGCGCGGTTCCTCTGCGACCGAACGCAGATCGAAGGGCTCGTCCCAGGACCTGGTGTCGCTGATGCTGTCGACCGCGACACTCCTCCAGCCGCCACGGCTGTTGAACCGTCCGGTCCCCACGACCTTGACATACCGGGTCGCGAGCCGCTGCATCTCGTCGTCGAGCGCAGCGCCGAACCTCAGCGAGACACTGCCCCCCACATTGTCGTGGAGCTGAGCCGTCCTCTTGTCCCAGTTCACCACCTTCAACCAGCCATGCAGCACAGCCGCCTCGGTTCGGCCCGACGGCTGCTGGCGACTGGGCCCACAGACGAATCGGACTCTTCGTCGATCAAGGGAGTCGCCGAGCCACACCGACCCCACCTCGGGCGACAGATCCGCGCCAATAGAGCGCAGCTCGTCGGCCGCCTCCTGGGGGACGGAGCCGTTCTCGTCACCGCCGCAGCCCAAGATCGCTTCCAGCGCGAGCGGTCCGATGTCCTGCCCCCACGACGGCCCCCGCGTAGGGGTAGAGAGCGTCAACTCGGCTACAAGCGACCCCGGAGCGGTCCCCCGCAGGCGCAAGGCGCTCGCCTGGCGAACCGCCTCCGATGGCCGGCCCCGACGGCGGACCTGGCCTCCCGACAGATGCTCGACCGTCATCCGCACGGCGTTCTGCACATGCTTGAACGTCTTTTGGAGATCCTCCAGCGGCACGCCGTCCAGCGGCACGCCACTGCCTGCCCCCGGCCCCTCAAAGGTAACGCTCAAGATCCTCGCGTCCATCGCTCCTTCCATCCCCGACCAAGCACCGAGGCTAGTGCCCGAGCACGAGGGCGCACACCGGGCCATGCCGTTCGCCTCACCCGAGCCACCGTCGGCCTACTTGTGTTTGGTTTCATCTGGTCGGAATGGGGATTGTCTTGCGGGTCGTGGAGCGGTGAGGTTCTTGTACCGTTGGAAACGTGGGGTTTGTTCGCCACGTCCGGCGTGGGGAGCGACAACCCCGACAGCAGCGGCGTCCACTGTTGCGGGCTGGGCACCGACGGGCGGATCGAGCGCTGGGGTCCCGTGTTCGTTGGGTCGCCGGGGTGCGCGTGTCGATGGAGTCGAGGGCATCCTCGCGGACCCGCACGAGTCGGCCAGTTCGGCTCTCGAGAGCCGCGGCTGCCGCGCCGCTAACTCATCACCAACATCCGCCCGCCGGCTCTGTAGATGATTCTCCAGTGACTACTAACGCGCCGTCCCGGACTCATCGACGAAACACAGCTACAACTAACCCCCAATCGCGTCCGTGCCCCGCCGAAGCGGGGCACGGTTCTGCGAGTCAGCAGAGGAGCAAGCTCACGAGACCGAATACGTCGGTCCGCTCCGCTGAGAACTCTGGCCAGCCGCGATCAGGTCGCTGGCGGGTTCGAAGTCCTTCCAATCCACCACCCGCTCATCCTAGGGATCGGACTGAGATTCGGGGCTAGCGGGCTGTCACCTGAGCGATGCGAGGGGTGGTTCTCCGGAGGCGGGCGGGGGCTGAATCCACTCGATGAGAAGCGCGTGCTTGCACAGGGCCCTCGTCTGGATGCATGACGATCATCGTCTCGCGGACTTCGATGGGATTGTCCGGGTTGGTCACTGGTCCTCCTCAGTGATCACGCCGTCAGGCATGGTTGCAGCATAGTCGGCCAGGTTCGCCGCTAGGGCGTCGATGAACCCTTGACGCCCCCTTCTCCAGAGCAGCAGAGCCCGCGGCGGGCGCGACTGGCAGGGGTCGGGCATTTTGGTATACAATCGCCGTGCCGGCCGTCGTCAACGTCGCGCCGGCCGCACGTTCATCGCTCTGGAGAAGGGGGCGTCCCATGGGGACTTCATGGATAAGAGACGAGTACGGGCCGGAGGTCGCCGAGCTCGCCGACCAGTACCAGGCCAAGGCACTCGACCGGCGGTCGTTCATGAAACGGCTCGGCCTGTCGGGCGTCGGTGTGGCCGCCGCGGCCACCATCCTGGCCGCCTGCGGCGACGACGCCGACGACGCGCCCGCGACGACCACCACCGCGGCCGCGGCCACCACGACCGCGGCCCCCGAGCCGTCGGGGCCGACCCAGGGCGGCACGCTGCGGGAGGGCTACAACCGCGACGTGTCCAAGCACGACCCGCTCACCACCAACTGGTACGACCCGGCCTTCTTCGCCATCTACGAGGCCATCCTGTCCAACGACCCGTCGGGCGCCGACGTGCCCCAGTTCGCCTCGGGCTTCTCCGTCTCCGACGACGGCCTCACCTACACCTTCGACATCCCCGAGGGCAAGCTCTCCCACTCCGGCGGCACCATCGACGCCGAGGCGGTGGCCGAGTTCTACCGCTCGGTGCAGGCCTTCAGCTTCATCGCGGGGCTGGCCGCGCCGGTCGACACCTACGAGGCCGACGGCAGCACCGTCATCATGAGGATGAAGAACCCGTGGATCGGCGCCCTCGGGCCCCACAAGACCGGGTACTGGCGCATCCTCAACATCAACACCTGGAAGGACAGCACCCTCAACGCCGACGGCACACTCAACCCGGAGTCCAGCTACGGCACCGAGTTCGCCGACGGCACCGGTCCGTTCACCCACGAGGAGTGGGTGCCCGGCAGCCACGTGCTCGTGAACCGCTGGGCCGACTACCCCGGCTCGAATACCCCGTTCTTCGAGAACACGGGCCCGGCCTACCTCGACGCCATCCGCTGGACGGTCATCACCGAGGAGGGCCAGCGGGCCACCCAGCTCGAGAACGGCGACCTCGACACGCTGATCAACCCGGCCCACATCGACATCGGCAGGCTGGAGGGCAACCCCGACCTGACGGTGATCCGCCATCCCGAGTGGTCGGGCTTCCACCTGGCCATGAACCGGGACTACGGCGAGCTGTTCGGCGACGTGCTCACCCGCCAGGGGCTGTCACACTCGCTGGACCGCGAGGGCATGGTCAACGCCATCCTGGCCGGCAACGGGGCCGCCACCTACGGGCCGTTCCCCACCACCGACCGCCAGTACGACCCGGCGGTGGAGCAGTTCAACCAGTTCGACGTGGACCTGGCCAACCAGAAGCTCGACGAGGCCGGCTGGGAGATGGGCGACGACGGAGTGCGGGTGCGCGACGGCCACCGCTTCGAGTTCCGCTACCTGGTCGAGGACGAGTCGGTCCAGAAGAACGTGGCCGCCGCGGTGTCGGCCCAGTTCGCCAAAGTCGGCGTGAGGGCCAACCTCAACGTCGTCGACCGGGGCGCGGCCTTCACCGAGCAGAGCCAGCCCGGACGCGACTCCGTCGAGATGTCGCTGTTCTTCTGGCTGTGGCCCATCCCCCTCGACGTGCTCATCCTATTCGGCTGGTCGGCCACCATCCCGGTGCCGAACTTCTCGCACGCGGTCGAGCCCCGCATCGACGCCGCCATCGAGGCGTGGCAGCAGTCGGGCACCGAGGCCGAGGCGCAGGCCGCGTCGTCGGAGTTCCAGCTGGCGTGGGCCGAGCAGCTGCCGTACCTGCCGATCATGAACCAGAACGCCACCTTCGTGCACAACAACAAGGTGCACGGCTGGCAGCCGTTCGTGTGGAACCTCTACCCGTACTACAACGACACGTGGATCGAGGGCTAAGAGGCCGAGCGAGTAGGCACGCGAATCCGGTCCATACGGGCGAGGCCGTGGCCCGAGCGGCCCGTGAGCGCAGCGAACACGAGCGGGAAACACAGCGCCGCAACGCGATGCGCTTGTCCCAACCCGCGCATGCGCAAAGGGGCCCCAGGGCGCAGAGCCAGAGCCTGAATCCGAGCGCGGCGGCGCCGTGACCGCCGCCACAGAGGGCGCCGGGTCGGCCGTCGCGGCGCGGCGGCTCGCCTGGGAGAACCAGCTCCTCGAACTGGAGGAGGCCCAGCACGTCACCAGGATGCGGCGCAGCCTGAGCCGCATGCGCCACAACCGGCTGCTGCTGCTGGGCTCGGCGCTGGGCGTGATCGTGCTGGCCGCCGGGATCCTGGGCCCGTGGATCACCGGCGGCGACTACGTCGCCCAGGACTTCCAGGACATCCACCTGCCGCCGCTGAGCGACGGGCACATCTTCGGCACCGACGCGCTGGGCCGCGACATGGCGGTCAGGGTCTTCGTGGGCATCAGGGTGAGCCTCACAGTGGCCGCGGGGGTGACCGTGCTCGCGCTGGTGGCCGGGATCGTGCTGGGCATGGTGGCCGGCTACCTGGGAGGCTGGACCGACCGCACGATCGGCGGGACCGTCGACTTCATCTGGGGCTTCCCGCTGATCCTGCTGGCCGTGCTGTTCGTGGGAGGGATGGGCGGCGGGCTGGTGCCGGTGATCCTGGCGGTGGGCCTGGTCAACACCGCGGCCATCGCCCGGGTGGTCCGGGGCGAGGTGCTGACGCTGTCGCAGCGGGAGTTCGTGGAGGCGGCCCGGGCCGGGGGCTACTCGTCGATGCGCATCATGTGGCGCCACATCTTCCCCAACATCCTGGCCCCCGCCTTCGTGCTGGCGTCCTACTACGTGGCGGTGGCCGTGATCGCCGAGGCCGCGCTGTCGTTCATCGGCCTGGGCGCCCAGCCCCCCACCCCGAGCCTGGGCCAGCTGGTGGCCGACGGCCGCAACTTCCTGCGGCTCAACCACTGGGAGTCGACCATCCCCGGCATCGCCATCGTGCTGGTGGTGCTGTCGGTGAGCCTGATCGGCGACGGCCTGAGGGACGTGTTCGACCCGCGCCTGCGCCACGAGGCCAAGTCGGTGGACGAGCAATGAGCACACCGGCGGCCGCGGGCGGTGAGACGCAATGAAGCGCATCGCGGCCCGGACGCTCTACACGCTGATCGTGCTGTTGCTGTCGTCGATCGCGGTCTTCTACGCCATCCGGCTGTCGGGCGGCGACGCGGTGTCGGCCCGGCTGCCCGCGTCGGCCTCCTACGAGGAACGCGAGGAGTTCCGGGAGCTGCTGGGCCTCAACGACCCGGTCCACGAGCAGTACTTCCGCTATATGGGCCGCCTGCTGACCTTCGACCTGGGCAAGTCGCTCACCAACAACGCCGACATATTCGACATGCTCACCGAGCACGGCCGCAACAGCCTGATTCTGGGGGCCGCGGCCTTCGCGCTGGTCTTCGTCATCGGCGTGCCGCTGGGCATCCTGGCCGCGGTCAAACGCAACAGCTGGGCCGACGGCTCGGTGATGACGTTCTCGGTGGCCGGCATGGCCGTGCCCAACTTCTGGCTGGCCCTGCTGTCGGTGTGGCTGTTCGCGTCCACGCTGGGCTGGCTGCCCTCGGCGGGCTGCTGCAGCACCAAGCAGCTGATCCTGCCCGCGGTGGTCCTGGCCATGGAGGGCATCGCCCTGACCGTGCGGATGACCCGCTCGGCCATGCTGGAGAACCTCGGCCAGGACTTCGTGCGCACGCTGCGGGCCGGTGGCCTGTCGGAGGCCAGCATCGTCGGCAAGCACGTGCTGCGCAACGCCATGGTCCCGATCATCTCGCTTGCCGGCCTGAGGATCGGCCAGATCGTGGGCTACGCCCTGGTGGTGGAGACGATCTTCGGATGGCCCGGCCTGGGGCAGGTGCTGGTCAACGCGGTGCTCAGGCGCGACTACCCGGTGGCCCAGTTCTTCTCGCTGGTGCTGATCACCATCGTGGTGCTGAGCAACTGGCTCGCAGACGTCGGCTACACCGTGGCCAACCCCCGGCTGCGCAAGACGTGAGCCCCGCCGTGAGCACCGACCGCACCGCGACCACAGCCAACGGCGCCGTGAGCTCCCAGCACACCGAGGCCGCCGCCAACAGCGCCCGCCGCTCGCCGGTCCTGTCGGTCCGCAACCTCCACACCGCGGTGGCCACCCCGGAAGGCTCCTTCGACGTGGTGCGCGACGTGTCATTCGACATCAACCCCAACGAGGTGCTGTGCCTGGTGGGCGAGAGCGGCTGCGGCAAGACCATCACCGCGCTGTCGATCATGCGGCTGCTGCCCACGCCGCCGGTGCGGATCACCTCCGGTGAGATCGTCTTCGACGGCGACGACCTCACCCGGCTGGCCGAGCGGCAGGTCCGCGACGTCCGCTCCGAGCGCATCTCGATGATCTTCCAGGACCCGCTCACATCGCTGGACCCGGTGTTCACCGTGGGCCAGGTCATGACCGAGGTGATCCGCACCCACCGCGACGCCACCAAGGCCGAGGCCCGCGAGATGAGCGTCGACATCCTGCGGGCGGTGGGGCTGCCCGCGCCCGAGGAGCGCTTCGACGCCTATCCCCACGAGCTGTCGGGCGGGATGCGCCAGCGGGTCATGATCGCCACCGCGCTGGTGCTCGACCCGGAGATCCTCATCGCGGACGAGCCCACCACCGCCCTCGACGTGACCGTGCAGGCCCAGATACTGGAGCGGCTCCGCGCCGAGCAGCAGGACCGCCACATGTCGATGCTGCTGATCACCCACGACCTGGCCGTGGTGGCCTCGATAGCGGACCGGGTGGCGGTGATGTACGCCGGCGAGATCGTGGAGGAGGCCCCGGTCGACGAGCTGTTCTCCGACCCGCGCCACCCCTACACCCAGGGCCTGCTGCGGGCCCTGCCCCATGTGAGCCGCAAGCGCCGCGAGCTGGTGCCCATCGCGGGCCTGGTGCCGCCCGCGCAGATGATGCCGCCGGGATGCCGGTTCGCGCCCCGCTGTCCCCACGCCCTGGAGCAGTGCTGGGACGAGCATCCCTCCTACGACGTGCACGGCGAGGTCGGGTTGCGCTGCTTCAACCCGCAGCCGTTCTGACCGCCGGACGGCATGGAAGCCTCGGATCCGCAGCCGACCGGCGAAGCTGCCGCCAGCACCGGCATGGGCAGGGCTGCCAGCCCGCCCTTCCCGATCGAGGTCGCGCTGGCCGACGGGACGGTGCTGCGGGGCGTCGAGCATCCAGCCGACGGCCCGCCGCTGGTGTTCGTGCACGACCTGGGCGACGACCTCGACGCCTGGGGATCGGTTGCATCCTCGGTCAGGTCCGCCGGCTTCCGGGTGATCTGTCTCGAGTTGCGGGGCCACGGCCTCTCCGACGGCGAGCCCGACCCGTCGGCCACCTTCGGGGACCTTGCCGGCGCGCTGGCCGAGGTGGCCGGCGCCTTCGGCCCGGTCGGGCTGGTTGCCTACGGCGGCGTCAGCCGGGTCGCCTTCTGCCTCGGCCCCGACGACGGCGCCCCCATCCACGCTCTGATCAGCCCCACGCCCGGAACCGGCGACGGCCGCGAGGATCTCGGCGTCGGTGGCGACGCGGAGGCGGTGGCGGCCATGCGGGTGCTGTTCACCGGCGCCCACGATGAGCTGGCCCACGACTACATGCGCCGCATCCACTCGGGCCTGCGGGGCCAGAACATGTGGATCTCCACCGGGACCGTGCTGCGGGGCCCGGCGCTGCTGCGGGAGCACCCGCACCTGGTCGAGCAGTTGGTGATGTACATGCGCCGCCACCTCACCGCCCACCATCTCGCCTGGATAGCCGAGCACGGCCCCGGCGGGCAAGACGCCGACCCGGACAGTTCCGACCAGCAAGACTCCGACCCGGACGGCTCCGGCAGGCAAGGCGCCGAGCCCGACAGTTCCGACCAGCAAGACCCTGCCACCTAGCAGCGCAGCAGAAAGGCCCAAAGCCATGGACGTAGTGGACGCTCACCTGCACCTGTTCAAAGCCCTCAGCGATGACTACCCGCGGGCGATCTTCGAGGGCATGACCCCGCCCGAACGCTCCGAGACCGCCGAGCGCCTCCTGGCAGCCATGGACGCCGCGGGCGTGGACCGGGCCATCTACTGCGCCCTGTCGGAGCACGACCACTACCTGGCCGAGGTGCTGGCCGGCCATCCGGGCAAGTTCGCGGGCGTGTCGGTCTACGACTTCGCCGACCCCGACCCGCTGGCCACGCTGCAGCGGCGCATCCACGCCGGGATCGAGGGCGTGCGCTTCTACGGCTTGGAGGGCGAGCCCGGATCCGACCCGGAGTCGCTGGCCGTATTCCCGGCGCTGGCGGCCATGCGCGACGCCGCCATGAAGGTCTGGTTCTACGGACCGGCCGACCAGGTGGCCCTGCTGGACGGCTGCCTGGACCTGCTGCCCGGCCTGCGAGTGGTGCTCAACCACCTCGGGTTCCTGCCCAACATGCACCTGGAGTTGATGGTCGACGAGCACGGCCGGCCCCAGTTCGACATGCCGTCCCCGCCGCCGGGCCTCGAGGTGGTGGAGGCGCTGGCGGCCAAGCATCCCAGCGTCTGCGTCCACTTCTCGGGCCACTACGCCTTCAGCGGCGCCCCCTACCCGTACCGGGACCTGCAGGAGACCACCGACCGGATCTACGCCGCCTTCGGCGCCGACCGGATGCTGATGGCCTCGGACTGGCCCTGGATCCGCGACGAGCCCGGCTACCCCGAGACCCTCGGCGTGGTGGACCAACTCCTCGGCGGCATCACCCCCGCCGAGCGCGACATGATCCGCGGCGGCACCGCCATGTCCCTGTTCAACTTCTGACCCGTCCGGCCGGCCGGACCTGGTCGGCGCGTCCGGCGGCCAAACTCGAATGGAGCCGCGTGACGCCGGCCCTGACGAGCCTCACGCCGGTCGAAGGCCGACGGCAAGCTGAATCAACCTGGTTCGCTGAGCCCAATCGATGATCTGGCGGTCCGTCGTGGCCAGTCGCCTCCCGGTCAGCATGGCCGTGGCGACGATGATCTGATCAGCCGGGTCGCTGTGGAACCCGGTGTTCATCAGCAGCCCCGACTCGACGGCGATCTCTCCGCTCACTGGAATCTCCCTGAGGCCTGACCGCAGCCGCTCCCGACGCCAGAGGGAGGGATGGCATCCCAGGTCTATGCGCCCATGATGATGCAGGCGAGTGGTCTCCACGAACGTGATTGCGGACACCGCAACGCCGCCCCGGCCAAGATCAGACTCCACCTCGTCCTTGAAGGACTCGCTGATCTCCGCGCTGTCCACGGAGAGCCGCAGCAAGACGTTGGTGTCCAGCAGGACGCTCATTGGCGGTGCCGATGATGTGCGGGCGATTAGCCGTCCGGGCGCGCGGCGCGTTCCGGCTGGGTGAGCATGTCCCAGTCATCGGCCGGAATGGCCGGCTCGCTGTCTATGTCATCCATGATCCGCAGCTGGCCCCGGCATGATCCGACCAGACTGAGCCGCTCCTGGCGGAATGGAATGACCCGCACCACCGGCCGGCGGTGCTTGGTCACGACGATCGCCGCACCGGTATCGTGCACCTCGCTCATGAGTCTCAGGCAGTTCGTCTTGAACTCCCCGGCGGGCACTAAGCGTTCTTGTGGTTCGTTGGTCGCCGTCTCCATTCGCATAAGTATAGCCACATTTCTACGACCACAATCCGGCCATGCCCTACGAGTACCTGCGCGCTGCCCTCCGGACTGCTTCGTCCGGCTGGTGGGAGAGATCTGACCTCGTAGTTCGGACAGTCAGGTCAGCTGCCCCAGTCGTCGACGGCGTCGGCTAGGCGGGTGACTCCCTCAATCAGCAGGTCGGGGGCGGTGGCCAGCGAGACCCGCACGAAGCGGCCAGAGCCGGGGCCGAAGGTGTCCCCCGGCACTGCCGCCACCTGCTTCTCCTTGAGCAGCCGGAGCGCGAAGTCCATGCCGGAGCTGCCGCTGCGGCTCACGTCGATCATCAGGTAGAAGGCGCCCCGGGGCCGCACGTGGGGGATGTCCCGGCCGGTCAGGAACTCGGTGACGATGTCGCGCCGGTGCCGGTAGGCGTCGCGCATCTCGGCCACGCAGTCCTGCGGCCCGGTCACCGCGGCCAGGGCCCCCATCTGCGCGGGGGCGTTCACGCATGACGTGATCGGCTCCTGGGCCCGCACGATCAGCGGCGACACGCCGGGCGGGACGACCAGGTAGCCCACCCGCCAGCCGGTCATGGCGTAGGTCTTGGAGAAGCTGAAGAAGGTGATCACCCGGCCGTCGGCGTCGAGCGGCGCGGCCGGCACGTACGGCTCGTCGAAGACGATCTCGTCGTAGACCTCGTCGGCGAACACCAGCAGGTCGTGCCGGCGGGCCAGCTCCATCAGGTCGGCCAGGGCGGCGGCATCAGTGACCGCGCCGGTCGGGTTGCCGGGAGAGTTGAGCATGATCGCCCGGGTGCGTTCGGTGATCAGCGGCTCCACATCGGCGGCCTGCGGGACCAGGCCGTTCTCGGCCCTCAGCGGGAAGTGGACCGGGGTGATCTTCAGCAGTTGCATCATCTGGGCGTAGTTCGGCCAGCTCGGATCGCCCAGCAGCATCTCGGTGCCCGGATCCACCAGAGACACCATGCTGCTGTAGATCCCGGCGACGGCACCAGAAGTGACCACGACCTGGTCGGCGGCGGCATCGATGCCGTTTCGCTCGGTCACCTTGGCGGCCAGCGCCTCCCGCAGCGGCGGGATGCCGGCGTTGGCCGTGTACTTGGTGAAGCCGTCGAAAGCCGCCTTGGCCGCGGCCTCGCAGACGTGGCGGGGCGTGTTGAAGTTGGGCTCTCCCGTCTCCAGGCGGATGGCGCCGTCGATGGCGTTGGCCATCTCCATGACCTCGCGGATGCCCGAGCGCGGCATGGACGCCATGGGCTGAGACGGCCTCATCGGTTGACAGGTCGCTCGCAGGCGTTCTGTTTGCGATTATTGGCAACTGTCGCCGATTTCTGCGAACAGAACGAGGGCGAGGCGGCAGCGGGCATGTCAGACGACCTGGCGGGCTTCGGGGAAGTGGCATGCCACCCAGTGGCCTCCGCTGACCTCCTCGAGAGGCGGCTCGGTCACATGGCACACCTCCTGGTCGCGGCCCACATGGCAGCGGGTGTGGAACCGGCAGCCCGACGGGGGGTTCAACGGGCTGGGGACGTCGCCCTCGAGCAGGATCCGCAGCCGGCCTCGCTCCTGCTCGGGATCGGGCACCGGCACCGCAGAGAGCAGCGCGTGGGTGTAGGGGTGCATCGACTCGTCGAAGAGCCGCTCCGCGGAGGTGCGCTCCACGATCTTGCCGAGGTACATCACCGCGATGTCGTCGCAGACGTGGCGCACGACGGCGAGGTCGTGGGCGATGAACAGGTAGGTGAGGCCCAGTTCGTCCTGCAGGTCGTCGAGCAGGTTGAGGACCTGGGCCTGGATGGACACGTCGAGGGCGGAGACGGGCTCGTCGAGCACCAGGAAGCCCGGGTCGAAGGCCAGGGCCCGGGCCACGCCGATGCGCTGGCGCTGGCCGCCCGAGAACTCGTGGGGGTAACGGTCCACGATCCTGGGGTTCAGCCCCACCAGGCGCAGCAGGTCGGCCACCCTGGCGTTCTGCTCGTCCTTCGACATCGAGGTGTGCACCACCAGCGGCTCCCGCAGCGCCTGCCCGACCGACATCCGGGGGTTCAGCGAGGCGAACGGGTCCTGGAAGACGATCTGCATGTGGCGGCGGAGGCGGCGCAGCTCGCCCCTGTCGGCCGCGATGACGTCGATGCGCTCGGCCCCGCCGCCGTCGAGGGGGCGCTGCAGCACCACGTCCCCGGAGGTCGGCTCGATGAGCCGAAGGATGCAGCGGGCGGTGGTGGACTTGCCGCAGCCCGACTCGCCCACCAGGCCCATCGTCTTTCCGGCGCCGATGTCGAAGGAGACCCCGGCCACCGCCGAGACCTCGCCGCGCTCGCCGCCGAGCCAACCGCCGCCCACCTCGAAGGTCTTGACGAGGTCGCGCACCGAGATGGCGGCGTCGTCCGGCGCGCCGTTGGTGCTCGTCCCACCGGTGCCGGGATCGGCTCTGGAGCCGTCGACCGGCTTGGAGGGTTCCATCGGCGCGATGGTACTGTCTCGCCCTGACCAGTGAGAAAAGGAGCGGTCAACCATGAGCAGTTTCAGAGGCGACCTGGGCGGGCTGACCGCCGAGGAGATGGAGGAGTTCCTAGCGGGCAACGCGGTGGCACGCCTGGCCACTCTCAAGCCCGACGGGTCGCCCTACGTGATGCCGGTCTGGTACCAGTGGGACGGCGAGGCGCTCTACTTCGTGGGCCGGCAGCGGGCCCTGTGGTGCGAGTACATCAAGGCCGACGGCCGGGTCAGCGTGGTCATCGACGCTCCCCACAGCGACCCCGACGAGTCGGGCCAGTCGATGGAGATCCCCAAGGTGTACATGGAGGGCGTCGCCACCGTCGAGGAGGAGCCCAACATCGGGGGCCGCTGGGTGCAGGTAGCCGAGCAGATGTCGTACCGGTACCTGGGCCCGAACGGGCCGACGTACCTGGTGTCCACCCTCCAGCAGCCGCGCTGGCTCATCAAGCTGGTGCCGACCGACGTCAAGACCTGGAAGGGCGTGGGCTGGGCCCGGCGCTACTGGGTGCAGGAGAGCGGGGGCCCCACCTACGAGGAGGCCCACAGCACCTGATCCGCCCGGCCCGGCCCGGCCTCGACCGCAGGGAGGTCCCCGGCGCCCAACCCGCTCGACCTGTTCCGCCTCGACGGACGCGCCGCTCTGATAACGGGCGGATCCCGCGGCCTCGGCGCGGTCATGGCCGAGGCCCTGAGCTACGCCGGGGCGCGGGTGGCGGTGACCAGCCGCAGCCTCGCCGACGCTGAGGCCAAGGCGAGCGAGATCGCCTCGGTGACCGGCGCCGAGACGCTGGGCGTGGAGATGGAGGCCACCGACACCGGCGCCGTCGAGGAGGCCGTGGCCCGCGTCGTGGAGCGCTTCGGCGGCCTCGACATCCTGGTCAACAACGCCGGCATCCTGGTGCGGGGCGCCATCGGCGACCTCGAGCGGGGCGAGTTCGAGGAGTCCCTGGCCGTGAACGTGACCGGCCCGTGGCTGGCCTGCCGGGCCGCGGGCCCGCACCTGTGGGAGTCCGGGCACGGCCGGGTGATCAACGTGTCGTCGACGTTCGGCCTGGTGGCCGCGCCCGACCGCACCGCCTACACGTCCTCCAAGGGCGCCGTCGTGCAGCTGACCAGGGCCCTGGCCATGGAGTGGGCGCCGCGCGGGGTGAACGTGAACGCCATCGCGCCCGGGCCGTTCCTGACCGAGATGAACGTGGCCCATGAGCACAGCGAGCACAGCGTGAGGGTGATCGGCCAGGAGGTGGCCTTGCGCCGCTGGGGCGAGATGCACGAGATCGCCGGAGCCGCCGTCTACCTGGCCTCGGACGCGTCGTCGTACGTGACCGGCTCGGTCCTGACCGTCGACGGCGGCTGGACCGCGCACTAGCTCTCCGATCGGCCTCCTCTGGCCGGGCTGCCGACTTTACGCATTATTCGGAACGATCTATTGTTGTGGCAGTCGGGACGCGCCTGTCCCGCGTCTGGGGGAAGCGACTCGGAGGAGGGAGCTATGACCCGCCACAACGACATGGACCGCCGGAAGTTCTTGAAGCTCACTGGAGGTGGTTTGGGCGCGGCTGCCTTCCTGGCGGCCTGCGGCGACGATGAAGAGCCCGCGGCCGCGCCCACCACAACCGCGGCCGCCGCGGCCACCACGACCACCGCGGCTGCTGCCACCACCACCGCGGCGCCCGCAACCACCGCGGCCGCCGCGCCCGAGTTGAGCGGCTCCCTGCGGTGGGCCGCCATGACGCTGCCGGGTCTGCCCTACCTCGACGAGGTCCAGCCGACCATCGACTCGTTCACCGCGCTGCATCCGGGCGTGTCCATCGAGATGGAGGAGATTGCGCCCGACGGATACACCGAGAAACTGGTGGCCTACAAGGCCGTCAACAACATGCCCGACTTGTTCTTCAGCCACAACGGCTGGGTCGACCTGTTCGCCCAGCAAGGCGTGACGCTGGACATGCGGCCCTACCTGGAGGTCGACGATGACCTCAACGTCGACGCGTGGTACCCGTCGATGCTGCAGGTCTGCTCCACGGTGGCCCTGGGCGACCAGGCCGCCGGCGAGATGCACTGCCAGGGCATGAGCGCCGACGTGAGCACCTTCTTCTACAACATCCCGATGCTGGAGGCGGCCGGCCTCGAGCTTCCTGGAGACGGCTTCACGTGGGACGACATGGCCGAGTACGCCCGGGTGCTAACCACCGGCGACGTGATCGGCTACGCGCCCGCGCCCGACAACCCGGACAACGCCCACGGACCCATCGGGGCCTTCGGCGGGGACTACCTCGACGAAGAGGCCCAGGTCATGCTGATCGACGACAACTTCAGGGCCGGGCTGCGAGCCATTTGGGATCCGGTCATCGAAGGGGTGTTCGCCACTCCCGAACAGGTCACCGCGGCCGGCGGCCCGCACGACGGCTTCATCGGCGGCCGGTTCGCCATGGTCAGGGGAGCGGTGTGGTCGGTCCCCGCCCTGCGGGCCGCCGAGTTCGAGTGGGACGTGCACATCCTGCCCGAGGGCACCCACGGGTCCCGGGCCGGCGGCGGCACCGCCGGCTGGGGCGTGAGCGCCCAGACCGAGCACCCCGACATCGTCTGGGAGCTCATCAAGCACATCTACGGGCCCGCCTACGTGCCCTGGATGGAGGGCGGCGCAGTGGTGCCCCCGCTGAAGCGCTACGCCGACGACCCGAGGTGGCGCCAGCCACCGCCCAACAACCACCAGGCGTTCATCGACGCGGCTGGCACCATCATCATCAGCCCCATCGGCGGGCCCTTCGACAGCGCAGGCGGCATCCACTACGCAGAGTTCGCCGGAGCGTTCCGGCGCTACGTCATCGAGGGCCAGTCCATGGACGACGCGCTCGCGCCCTACGAGGAGAACATGAACGCGGCGCTGGCCGAGAGCCCGGCCGTGCGGCGCGACATCCCCATCGAAGTCCCCGGCTGAGGCAACTCAAGCCGCTGGCACCCTCGACCGCGCCCTGACGGCGCAGCCATCGGGCAGCCAGTAACTTCCTGGCCATGGCGCTGACGCGAAGACCGCGCGCCGGCTTCATGCCGACCAGCATCGAGGTTGCACCCTCCATCGGCGGCGACGTTGCGACCGAGCCGCCGCCCAAGCACCGCGGCCTGAGTTGGCGCGGCCAGGAGCGGCTGGCGGGCTACCTACTGGCGGCCCCGGCGTTGCTGATGTTCGGCGTGTTCCTGCTGGGCCCGCTGGTGTACGGCGCCTATCTCAGCCTCACCGACCGGAACCTGCTGGCCGACACCAGCTTCATCTGGTTCGAGAACTACGCCAACCTGCACCACGATCCGCTGTTCTTCAAATCCCTGCGGTTCACCGGCCTGCTGTTCATCGAGGTCACCCCGCTGGCCATCCTGATCGCCTTCGTCTTCGCCAGCCTCCTCAACCAGCGGCTCCGGGGCACCAGCCTGTTCCGGCTGGCGTACTTTCTGCCCTTGGTGGCGTCGGGGGTGGCGGTGGCCACCATGTGGCGGTTCGTGTTCACCAGCGACGGCCTGTTCAACACGTTCCTGAGCTTCTTCATCGACACCGACACTCCCTACCTGGTGCTTCCCCAGTGGGCGCCCCACGTGGTGGCGGTCATCCTGCTGTGGTCGCTGATTCCGCTCAACACCGTGTTCTACATGGCCGCGCTGCAGACCGTCCCCCGCGAGCAGCTCGACGCGGCCATCGTGGACGGTGCCAGCGCCTGGCAGAAGGCCCGTTACGTCACCTGGCCGCTGTGTGCGCCGACGACGTTCCTGCTAGTGATCCTGAATCTGTCCATCACCAGCGTCGGATCGTGGGACATCCTCAACGTGCTCACCGGCGGAGGGCCCGAGTTCAGCACCACCACCACCGCCTATCTCCTGTACCTCCGGGCCTTCAGGGGACAGTTCGAGATCGGGTTCGGCTCGGCCATGGGTGTAGCCCTGACCGCCATCCTGCTGCTGCTCACCTTCGGGGTGTTCAAGGCCCAGAAGCGATGGAGCCACTACGGATGAACGCTCTCATCAGGCATCGGGGCCGGATCGCGGTCTACCTGGTACTGACCCTCGGGGCGGTGGTGATGGTCACGCCGTTCATCTTCAACCTGTCGAAGTCGCTGCAGACCGCCCCCCAGACCTTCGCCTTCCCCTTCGAGTGGATCCCGGACCCGTTCACCTGGTTCAACTACGTGGAGGCTTATGAGAAGATCGGAGCCCGGGCCTTCTTCAACAGCGCGCTGCTGACCGTGGCCGTGGTCTGCGGGCAGACGATCCTGGGAATGATGGCCGGGTTCGCCTTCAGCACCCTGCGCTTCCCGCTGCGCGACTCGCTGCTGCTGCTGATCATCGGAGGCCTGCTGGTTCCCTTCCACGTGATCATGATCCCGCTGTTCATGTTCGTCTTCGAGATCGGCTGGCTCGACACCTACTGGGGGCTGATCATTCCCATCGTGGCCTACACCGACGTCGCGGTGTTCATGTTCCGGCAGTTCTTCCGGACGGTGCCCAGATCAATCTACGAGGCCGGGATCCTCGACGGCGCCGGGCCGATCCGCGTCTTCCGCAGCCTGTACGCGCCGCTGGCCGGGCCCACCGTGGCCGCCTTCGTGATCGTCTCGTTCCTGGCCGGGTGGAACCTGTACGCCTGGCCCTTCCTGGCGGTGGCCGACCCCGACCTGCGGGTGGTGACCCTTCAGCTCGGCATCGCGGGTGGCACCTTCAACGCGAGCTCCAGCCCGCTGAGGCCGGAGATCCTGGCGGCCATGTCGCTGCTGTCGATGGTCCCGGTGATGGCGGTGTTCATGTTCATGCAGCGCCGCTTCGTGGAGAGCATGGCCCGATCGGGCATGACCGGATGAGCGCGCCCCCAGCCGAGAGGACAACATCATGAGCCGCGAGGCGTTCGCTCTGGAGATCCGGCCCGACAAGGTCGCCGACTACGTGGAGGCCCACCGCCAGGTGTGGCCCGAGGTGCTCGAAGCCACTAGGAGGGCCGGTATCCGCAACTTCACCATCTTCCTGCACAACAACATCGCCTTCGGCTACTTCGAGTGCGACGACCCGGCCGCGGCCAACGCGGTGCTGGCCTCCGACCCCGACTGCATCCGGTGGGAGGACTGGATGGCGGAGTTCCTGTCCGACCGGGTGCCCGCCGACGGCGCGCCCGCGCTCACCGAGATATTCCGGTTCGATTGATCCCGATGCGCCCGCCGACCGAACCCGAGACCCGCCGGTGAAGGTTTCCGGTCCGCTCACCGAGTCGACGGGCATCGACCTGACCGGCGACGAGGCCCGCCGCCGCCTGGCCCGCGACGGCTACCTGTTCCTGAGAGGCTTCCTGCCACCCCAGGACGTGGCCGCGGTCGAGGAGGCGATCGGCGAGGCGGTGGCGGCCGCTGGAGGCTGGCTCGCCGAGGGCACCGACCCGGCCGACTGGATCGCGGGCCCGTCGGTGGCGTCCGAGGGCTACGACGATCCCGACTTCTGGGCCATGTACCGCAGGGTGCAGAGCATCCAGAGCTTCCACGAGTTCGCCCACCACCCGCGCATCATCTCGGCGATCGAGGGACTGCTCACCGACGAGGCCTTCGTCCACTCCAACCATGTCGCCAGGGTGGTGGGCCCGTCGGCCCGGATCGAGCCCACCCACATCCATCAGGACTGGCGACCCATCCAGGGCGCGGCCGACACCCTCACGGTGTGGATACCGCTGGCCGACATACCCCCTCCGCTGGGAGGGCTGCGCATCCTGGAGGGCTCCCAGCACGGGGGCGTGGTGCCCTACGACCCACAGACCGAGTCCATCCTCATCGACGATCACGACCCGCGCTGGCGCAGCGCCTCCTACCAGCGAGGCGACGTCCTCATCTTCCACAGCCTCACCGTCCACGCCGGCACCCCCAACACCACCGACCGGCTGAGAAGATCCTGCGAGTTCCGCTACCAGCGGATCAGCGACCCCGCAGTGGTGTCCACCGTGACCCTCCCCCACTGGCATCCCTCCGTCGACTGGCCCGAGCTGACCGAGGGATGGACCTCGCAGGCGTCCATCCAAGTGCCCGACTTCACCGCGTTCGAGCAGCTCGACGACACCGCGCCCAACCTGCCCACCCCACCGTCCCGCCTGCTCGGAACCGCCTGAGGCCGTAAGAGTTGAAGGCTGAACGACGGCGCACCGCTCGATCCAGGACTCAGCTATACTCTGAAACACCTGCAAGCGACCGACGAAGAGTCCGTCTCGGAGCAAGACCGAGTCGCTTACAAAAATGGGAGACCCAGGTTCGAGTCCTGGCACCGCCACAGGGCGGTGTAGCTCAATAGGAAGAGCACCCAATTTTCCATTGGTGAACCGCTCAAAGGACCCGTTCGGCCAATGCGAGTTGCGGTCTTGAGTTTGTGGATGCGCCTTCTGGTCGCGATTAGGCGCGCCGGCCCCATGAGAACGTCAGGGCAGACGATTCGAGTCGGGCCATACGCCCTTCCTTGCGGCCGCCTCAAACAGCACTCGTTTCTCCAGCGCCAAGGCCTCGTAGCGATAGCGCGCATATCCGATGAGTCCGCGGCCCCATGCGTTGCTCTTGGGCGTTCGAGCCGTCTCCTGGCAAAAGTCGTCGACACATGCCTCAGCCCATTGCGAAGGAGACAGGCCGGTCCGCAACAAGAGGTTGATCTCCCGCCCAAGCTCCTTGGTGATCGCGAAGATTGCGAACACGTCAAGCAGGCAGTACTCAGCCCGCTCGTCAGCAATCAAGGTCCCTGCCTCTCTGCCGGTCAGGTCGTACCACCTGACACGCGCCTCGGCACTCAGGCCGACCTCCTGATCGCGCAGCGTGGATGTCGCTCGCCCGCCGCTGTGAATGTGGCAGTTTCGCATCTGCCGGTACAGGTGGAAGAGTTCGAGGTCCACAGAGCCGCTCGCCGCATGGAGGCTTGGGACTATCGCCCGTACTGTTTCATGCATATTGCTCGCATTCACATCATTCCGTGAGGCGGACAACGTGATCCCGTGGGTGTTTTCGATCCAGTCGATGCACTGTTTGACAAAGTCTTCATGAATGGCAAGTGCGTAAGGAACTGTGACGGTGGCGAGATGCGGCCCGGCAGACCCGATGACCGCTGCAGCTGCATCTGGCCGCAGGTTGAAGTACTCGATGTGGCGTACGGCCGGGAAAATCTCGGGCAGCAGCCGGCTGGAACCTTCCGTCAGCTTCAGGGTGTGTGCCGCCAGCGCTGATCCGGCAAGGAGCGCGACGATGGCATTGTTGGCACGTTGCCGGGACGCCTCGTAGTCACGATAGATGGCGAATTGAACGGTGGCTGGCACAGGCGCTCCTCTGAACGTCAGGGCCGAGGGGTGGACTCCCCGCCCGGTTACAGGTCGGTCACTAATGCAAGCTGCTTGCAGCGAGTGGACGATACTGGAGGGCAAGCACGTTGAGTGCGCCGACGGTGGTCAACCCTGCGGAATCCGGGCTACTCCCGGATGGAAGGAACAGGCGGCCTACTATGCAGGACCCAGCGACCGCGCGGCTCAGGCGAAGATGGCCTCGTTTAGCTCGACGCCTAGGCCGGGCCGGGGCTCGACGGTGACCCGGCCGCCCGACGGCTGGGGCTCGCCGATGAAGATCGGCACCTGCTCGGACTCGGGCAGGGAGTCCCACACCGGCATCGGGAAGTACTCGACCATGGGCACGTTGGCGGTGCCCAGCGCGAAGTGGATGTGGGCGACGCCGTAGGCGTGAGGGATGACGGTCAGCCCGGCCGCCTGGGCCAGCGCCGCGATCTTGCGGCCCTCGGTGAAGCCGCCGCAGCGCCGCAGGTCGGGCTGGAGGATGTCCATGGCCTCCCGCTCGATGATGTCGGCGAAGCCGTAACGCGTGTACTCGTGCTCGCCGCCCGAGATCGGGATGGACGTCTCCCGCCTGAGTTTGGCGTAGCTGGTGAGATCGTCGGGGACGAACGGCTCCTCGATCCAGGCCAGGTTGTAGGGCTCCAGGCGCCGGCACATCTTCTTGGCATAGTTGAAGTCCCAGCCCATGTAGGCGTCGATCATGATCTCGATGTCGGCTCCGACCGCGTCGCGGATGTTGGCCACGTGGGCCTCGTTGGCGGCTATGCCCTCCACCCCGTTGCCGGGACCGTACGGGAAGCGGGCCTTCATGGCTTTGTAGCCCTCGGCCACGTATGCCTTGGCCTCCTGGGCCACCAGATCGGCGCCGACGGGGTGCAGGGCCGACGCGTACACCGGCACGTCGGGATGCACCGGCCCGCCCAGCAGCTCGTAGATCGGGCTGTCCGCGGCCTTGCCGCAGGCGTCCCACAGGGCGATGTCGATGGCGCTGATGGCCTGTAGGGCGATGCCCTTGCGGCCGTAGGGAAGGGAGGCCCGGTACATGCGGTCCCACAGGCCCTCGGTCTCGTAGGCCTCGGCACCCACCAGCAGGCTGCGCAGGTGGCGCTCGACGACGCCTTCGACCGCGCCGACGCCGTCCTCGCACCATCCCCGGCCCACCACGCCGTCGGAGGTCTCTATCTCGACCACGGCCATGGCCGAGTCCCAGAACCACGAGCCACGGGTCTCCTGGTACTCGGGATAGATGTCGAGGGGCGTCACCAGCGGCAGCGTCTTCTCCCGCTCGGCCAGATGGCCCCAGATCGACCTGGGGGCGTGCCGGACCCGGATGTCTGTGATCTTCATGATGGTCACACCTTGTAGTAGTGCTCGGCGTTTCGCCGGAACAGCGCAGAGCGCTCGTCGGCGGTGAAGTCGGCGGTTATCTCCCGGTAGGCCTCGACCACGGTGCGGTAGGGGCTGTAGAGGCTGTCGACGGGCCAGTTCGAGCCGAACATGCACCGCTCCGCCCCGAACGTCTCGATGCAGGCCAGCACCCACGGGCGGATGCTGTCGACGGTCCAGGAGTGGTCGGTCATGCCGAGGCCGGAGATCTTGCACGCCACGTTGGGGGCTCCGGCCAGGGTGGCCATCCCGGCCCGCCACGCGTCGAAGTACTCCGGCGTGCGTTCCATGGGCACGCCGCAGTGGCCCAGGATGAACTGGAGGTCACCGAAGAGCTCGGCGGCCTGGCGGGCCTCGGCCATGCCCTCCCAGGTGGAGTTGAGGTCGTAGGAGAAGCCGAGATCGTTCAGCGCCTGAAGACCGCGGCGGAACTCCGCCGTCAGCAGGTCCTCGCCCTGCACGAAGTTGCGCACCCCCCGCATGTTGGCGTGCTCGCCGTGGCGTTCCAGTTCCTCGAGCGCCCCTTCTGAGGCGAGGTCGGTCTTGGCCACGATGGCGTGCGGGTAGCCGTGCTCGTCGGCGACCTGCTGGAGCCAGGCCGTCTCCCACACCTGGTCGTCGCCGCCGTACTCGGCCTGCACATGGACCGACTTGATGACGTCGGACCCCTCGAAGTCGGCCAGCAGGTCCTCGATCAGGTAGCTGCGGCGGATGGCGGAGTAGTCGCCCACGACCGCGGTCTCCTCCGGCTCCTCCTCTTCGAGCCAGTGGTAGTGGCCCTTGCTCATGTCCCACAGGTGGTGGTGGGAATCGACGAACGGCTCGGTCATGGTTTCTGCTTCCTCGGGTGATTGCGACTCTCTAGCCCGGCACCGCCTGCCGCATGCCGGTCCGAGCCGAGATGTAGGCCCCTTCCAGCAGGCCCACGACCGCCGCTCCGAGCTGGGGTGGGGAGCGGTTCTCGTCGCGGCCCATGATGATGTCGACCAGGTTGTTGACCGGAGCGTCCTCCGGGTAGGCCTCGGTGTAGGTTCTCGCCCCTGAGGCCGGGCCGGGCGGGTTGTGCTCGCTGGAGCCGTCGGCCCGGTACAGGCGCAGGTCCGACGCGGCCAGGTCGAGGAGGATGTGGCCCCCGGTTCCGTACAGCCGGTACTCGAGGAGCTCCTGTTGGGTCCGCGCCGTGGACCCGGTGGAGCCGATCGTCCCGATGCAGCCGCCCTCGAACCGCACGGCCATGGCATCCACCAGATCCACCCTGAGGTCCCTGTTCTCCATGAAGGCGAACACATCGACCGGCACCAGGCCGGTCATGAACAGCAGCAGAGCGGCCGAGTGGGTGATCTGCACGATGGCCTGGCCCCCGCCCGACACCGCGGGGTCGCCGTAGGTGTCGGTGCCGGTGGGGGTGATGGTGAAGCCGACCACGTCGGCGACCAGATCGACATCGCCGCGGAACAGGTCCCACACGCTCGACGCGAACAGCGAGTGCACGTAGAGCACCTCGCCGATCTCCCCCGACGCGATCCAGTCCCGTGCCGCCAGAACCTGCTGGTTGTAGTGGTAGGGGTAGCCGACCACGATCTCCAGGCCCCGGGTGGATGACTCCTCCAGGAGTCGGGCCGCGTGGTCGAACTCCACCACCATCGGCTTCTCCAGCATCAGGTGGACGCCAGCCTCCAGAGCGTCGAGCGCCACCTGGTAGTGGGCCATATGCGGCACCGCGATGACGACCCCGTCGAGGGACTCGCTTTCGAGCATCTCGCGGTGCTCGCGGTAGGTCCGCTCCGGATGGAACACCGACGCGGCCCGGTCGCGCTTCTCGTCGACTCTCTCCGCGATCGCGACGAGCTCCGCGTCAGGATTGGCGACGATTGCCGGCAGGTGGGCTCGCGTCGCCCACCAGCCCGCGCCCACCACCCCTATCCGGGCAGCCATGCGATCCCCCTGCTCACTGGTTCGGACAGTACTGCGCAGCAGCAACCCGGCAGGAATCCGGCTGGACGCCCCGCGGCTGTCTGCCCGGGTCCGTCCGTGTGCTATTCCTAGGCTGGCGAGGGCCAACCCGCCCTACGACCGGAACCGATCCCACCGGAACCAAGCAGCTGAAGGATCGAGAGAGCCATGAGCCGACGATTCGAGGGACGCAACGTCTTCGTGACCGGCGCCGGCAGCGGCTTCGGCCGCCGCACCGCTGAGCTGTTCGCGGCCGAGGGCGCCAGGAACCTGTACCTGCTCGACTACAAGCAGGATCGGCTGGACGCGGTCGCGCCGGTCATCGAGGAACTCGGGGCCACACCGCACCTGATCAACACCGACCTCGGCGTCATGGACAACTGTGCCGAGGCGGTCGACCAGGCTCTGGCCATCGACCCGAAGCTCGACGTGATGGTGTCCAACGCGGCCGCATGGACCATCGCCGAGTTCGTCGACATGACCGACACCGAATGGCGCAGGGTGCTGTCGGTCAACCTCGACGCCTACTTCGTGATGGGCAGCCGGGCGGCCAGGGCGATGAAGGAGACCGGGGGCGGGGTGATCCTGTTCACCTCGTCGATCGCCTCGCTGGGCCACGGCCGCGGGTTCACCCACTACTGCGTGGCCAAGGCCGGCGTCGCCGCGCTGACGAAGGCCATCGCGGTGGAGTGCGCCCCCTACAACATCCGGTGCAACAGCGTGGGGCCGGGCCCGGCCGACACCCAGCAGTCGGTCGACCTCGCCGGGGAGGAACTGATGGACAAGTGGCGCTCCGAGGGCTTCCCGCTGGTGCCGGCCAACCGCCTGGCCTCGGTTGACGACGTCGCGCACGCGTTCCTGTACCTCGCCTCCGACGAGGCTCGGTACGTGTCGGGCATCAACCTCATCGTGGACGGCGCGCTGACCGCCCAGACCTACGACGTGCCTGACAGCTAGGGGCCCGACCGATGAGAGCCGAGGTCTCGCCCGAGGAGGTCCGCTCCTACCACGACGACGGGTTCCTGGTCATCGAGGATCTGCTGGACGCAGACGAGCTGGAACGGTGGCGGAGCGCGGTCGACGGCGCAGTCCGCGACCACGGAGTGTCGGGACGCGACCTCGACCCGGACCAGTCCGAGTACTACGACCGGGTCTTCCTGCAGCGGGTGAACATGTGGAAGACCAGTGGCGAAGTGCGCGCCTTGGTGCTCGACGAGCGCTTCGGAGGGCTGGTGGCGGCCCTGGCCGGCGTCGACGAGGTCCGGCTCTACCACGACCATGCCCTCATCAAGCTGCCCTGGGCCAACCCCACCAACTGGCACGCCGACAACCCGTACGACCCGTACCGGTCGCCCGAGGCGATCATGCTGTGGATCGCCCTCGACGACGCCGACGCCCGCAACGGCTGCCTGCACTTCCTGCCCGGCAGCCACCGCCGCGACAGGCTCGATGACGGCGCCGCGCTCGACGAGGCCAACATCGGCGCGCTGTTGGAGGCCAACCCCCAGTTCGCAGCCATCGAGCCGGCCATGGCCGAGGTCGCGGCCGGCGCCGGGATCTTCATCAACGGCATGACCGCCCACGCCGCCGGGGCCAACATGAGCCCCCGGCCCCGCCGGGCGTTCTCGATGGTGTTCATCCCGGGCCGCTGCCGTTACACCGGCCAGCCCGGAGCCCTGCCGGCTGAGATGACGGCCCGACTGGAGCCGGGCGACATCCTCGACGACGACGAACACCTGCCGTTGCTCCACCGCGCCTGATCGGACGCACCGCCCGGCTCCGGCGGGGTGTCTCGGTGCTCTTGTTCGCTGCGCTCACGGGCCGCCCAAACCACAGCAACACCGCCCACGGCCTCGCCCGTATGAGCCGGATTCGCTTGCCTGCCCGCTCGGCCTCTTGGCCGGTCCTCTACCAGGACTGATCGAAGACCTCGGCAGCGAGGCGCTCGACCTGGTCGATCAGGAAGTCGATATGGGCCGACACCGCGGCGCTCGGGGTGTGCGACAGGGCCCGGACGGTCGGCGAGCCGATGAGGCCACGCCTCACCAGCGCCCTCTTTTCCATCTGAAGGAACAGCTCGAAGTCCTGTAGCGAGAAGCCGATGTACGGCAGCAGCGCCCCGAACAGGTCGTGGGCCCGCTCCCAGGACTGCGACTCGGCCGCCGCGAACACCGAGTCGAGCAGGTCGGCGATGGCCGCGCCCGGCATGATCCCGTCGATGCCGGCGGCGACACCCTCGAGCATGTAGAGCCCGCCCCAGCCCTCAAGGATCCCGATGCCGTCCCCGGTAGCCGACCGGATGGAGATGAGGCGGTCGACCATCATCGGGTCCTCGAGCTTCACGAACCGGAAGTTGCCGCAGCGATCGTGAAGCGCCGAGATGAGGTCCGCTCCCATGGTCGGCCCGCCCGGGTTGAAGTCCTGGATCAGGACGGGACACGGTGTTGCCGCCGCGACCGCGGCGCAGTAGTCCACGATGTCGGCGTCCGACGACCCGAACTGCCTGGGGATCGCGAACGAGATCACGTCGGCGCCCATGCCGGTGTAGCGCCGGGCCAGCTCGGCCGCGGCCCGCGACGAGACGTGGTTGGCCTGGGCCACCACCGGGATCCTCCCGCCGTTGGCCTCGACCGCGACGCCCACCACTTGGTCGCGCTCGGCCTCGGTGAGCTTGTAGAACTCGCTGCCGTAGGCGGGCAGGCACATCCCGGCCAGCCCCTGGCCCGCGATCCAGTCGACGACCGAGGCCAGCGACTCGGTGTCGATCGACTCGTCGGGCCCGAACGGCGTCGGCACCACCGGCACCACGCCCCGCAGCCGCACCTCCCCCATCAGGCCAAGGGGGTGAAGCCGGCCAGGGAGAGGGTGGCGCCCAGCCCCGGGGCGTCGGAGATCGACACCTGGCCGCCCTCGGGAATGGCCGCGCCGTCGAAGTGGGGGGCCTCGGTGACGTCGTCCCACACCGGCACCGGGAAGTACTCGACCATCCCCACCGCGGTGTCGCTGGTGGCCAGATGCAGGGTCGGCATCCCGTAGGCGTGGGTGTAGACGGGCAGGCCGGCGGCCTGAGCCAGCGCGCAGACCCTCCTGGCCTCGCTGAAGCCCCCGACCCGGCCAATGTCGAACTGGATGATGTCGAGCGCCCCGGCCTCGATGATCTGGGCGAACCCGTAGCGGGTGGTCTCGTGCTCGCCAGCCGCGATCGGCACCGGAGAGTCCTTCCGGAGAGCGGCGTACTCGTGGATCTGGTCGGGCAGCAGGGGCTCCTCCACCCACTTCATGTCGAAGGGCTCCAGGGCACGGCATATCCGCAGCGCGTATTCCAGATCCCAGCCCATGTAGGCGTCGGCCATGATGTCGATGCCGTCGCCCACCGCATCGCGCAGCATCCGGACCAGCTCGACGTTGCGGCGCAGGCCCGCGGGCCCGTCGGCGGGACCGTGCAGGAAGCGCATCTTCATGGCCTTGAAGCCCCGCCGCACGTACTCGGTGGCCTCAGCCACGAACTCGTCTTCGTTGGTGAAGTGGAGATGGCTGGCGTACACGGGAACCACGTCCCGGGCCCGGCCGCCGAGCAGCTCGAACACGGGCTGGCCGAAGTGCTTGCCGGCCAGGTCCCACAGCGCGATGTCCACCGCGCTGATGGCGTACAGGGCCGGTCCCTTGCGGCCGTACGGCATGGTGCTGCGGAATAGCTGGTCCCAGAGCCGGCCGCGCTCCAGCGGGTCGGCGCCGACGAGCAGCCTGGTCAGGTGGTTCTCGATGATGACGCTGGTGGCCCGGGCGTAGTCCTCGCACCAGCCGGTGCCCACCAGCCCCTCGTCGGTCTGGATCTCCACCACGCACATGGCGTCGGCCGGGAACCAGCTCGACAGCGGGTGGCGGTACTGGGGATGGATCGCCATGAGCGTCACCAGCCGCAGCTCGTCCTGGCGGGCCGCGAAGTCGCCCCAGAACGACATGTCGATGTGGGTGACCTTCACCCTGGCTATCCGCATGGCCTCTCCCGGTGCCTGTCCGGGCCCGCTAGCCGGCCAGCCGGATCTGAGGGCGGTCCGCGGCCAGCTGCGGATCTTCCCGGACCTGCTCGTAGAGCTGCCCGCACGAGCGGATGTCGAGCACCCCGGCGGCGTGGTCGAGCAGCATGCCGATGTGGCCGGCCCGCTTGTCGATGCGGTAGATCGACCACGGGTGGAAGGTGGGCACGTAGGCGACCAGCCCGGCCCGGGCCGTGTACTCGATGCCCGGCGCGTAGGCCTCGTACACGCCCCGGGCGTCGGCCGGCATCTTGGTGGGATAGTCCCACGGCAGTGCCGGCGGCCACGACACCAGGCCGTGCTGGCCGGTGAGGACGTTGTCGTGCCAGGCGTGGGTGGGGATCTCCAGCAGGCCGGCGCAGCCCTCGGTGTCGTACCAGAACGGCTGGTGCAGGGGCGCCGGCATCGAGGAGTGGGGTCCGCAGCCGACGCTGCGCAGGTACCGGTAGCCGGCGTCGGCGAGGATCTCGGGCACCCGGGGCTCCCCGATGTAGCCGTTCTCGTAGCCGCCCGGCGTCGTGAATCCGATGACCTGGCGGCCGAAAGCGTCCTCGATGGCGTTCTTGGAGTCGACGATCTCGTGGCGCAGGCGGTGGTCGTCGTGCAGGAAGGCCTTGATGTCGGGGTGGGTGTAGGAGTGGCTGGCGATGTCGAAGATGGGGTGGTCGAGGATCTCGACCAGCTCCGCGGGGGCGGCGTCGAGGAGGCGGGCCACGATGAAGAACGTGGCCGGCGCGTCCCGCTCGAGATGGACCTCGGCCACAGCCCTAACTCCGGCGAGGCACTCGCTGAGGCGCTCGCCCTCGTAGCTGACGACGTCGTCGTAGTTGTCGCCGGTGTGCTCGGTGTAGTCGGAGTCCCACCAGGCGTAGATGGCCTCCACGTCGTATCCCGCCACATAAGCCGGCATGGCCACTCCTCTCAGCCCGTGCTGCCGGACCGGGCCGACGCGGCCTCGTCGCGCAGCTCATCGAAGCGTTGCACGAGCCGGTCCAGCGTCTCCTGGCAGCGGGGGTCGTCTATCACGTTGTCCGCCTCGAGCGGGTCGTTCTCGAGGTCGTAGAGCTCCTCGTAGCGGTTGCCGCCGCGGATGCGCCGGCCTATGCCGCCCTTGATCGCGTTGCCCTCGCGCTGCTGCTCCTCGTCGGAGGCCGGCAGCTCCACGTACTTGATGTACTTCCACCGGGTGGTCCGCACCCCCTCGCTCTTGGGGATCAGCGGATGCTCGAACAGATGCTCGCAGTAGAAGTCCTGGCGCCAGCCGCCGGAGGTGCCCGCCAGCAGCGGGAGCAGGCTCCGGCCCTGCACCGCCTCGGGGACATCGATGTTGGCCAGCTCGATGATGGTCGGCGATATGTCGATGTTGAGGGCCAGCTCGTCGACCCGGGCGCCCCGGCGGGACTCGTCGAAGCGGGGGTCCATCACCACCAGGGGCACCCGGATGGAGTCCTCGTACAGCAGCCAGCAGTCGCTCAAGCCCCTCTCGCCGAAGAACATGCCGTTGTCGCTAGTGAAGATGATGACGGTGGAGCCGGCCTCACCGAGGGCGTCCAGCTCGTCGAGGACCCGGCCCAGGACTACGTCCACGCCGCTTACCATCCGGTAGTAGCCCTTCATGTTCTCCTGGAACAGCTCGGGCGTGCCGAACCTCCTCAGCCAGCGCTCCCGGTTCTCGCTCTGCTTGATGAAGTCGGGCTGGGTCTCGATGAAGGACGGATCGGCCGTAGGGGGCACCGGGATGACCGCGTCGTGGTAGAGGTGGTCGACGCTGGAGGGCCAGATGTACTGCTGGGGGTGGTCGTCCTGGCAGTGGGGGGCGTTGAAGCTGACCGACAGGCAGAACGGTCGCCCGTCATCGGCGCCGCGCCACTGCCGGAGGAAGTCCAGGATCTTGTCGCCGGTCACGTCGGTGAGGTGGCGCAGGCCGCCGTCGGGCTGGCGCTCGAAGTAGTAGTCGGGCCCCCAGTGTTCGAAGTCGTCGAAGTGGTCGAACATCGAGTCGAGGACGGCCTCCTCGTCCTCGACGTTCATGTAGCCGTCGCTCTCGATGCCGAACTTGCCGATGAAGCCGGTGTTGTAGCCGGACGCCTTCAGCAGGGCCGGGTATGTGATCGGGCCGAGCGCGGCCCTGAACGGCGGGGTGCGGAAGTCGAACTGGTGGCTGCGCCGGTAGAGGCCGGTCAGGAAGCTGGCTCGGCTGGCGCCGCAGATGGGGGTGGTGACGAAGGAATTGTCGAACATCACCCCCCGGGCGGCCAAGTCGTCCATGTAAGGCGTGGAGATGATGTCGTTGCCGGCCGCCCCCATCGATGTCCAGTGCTGGTTGTCGGTCAGCAGGAACAAGATGTTGGGGTGCTCGGCTTCCATGGCAAGCTCCGTCCTCGGCGGCGAGGCCGAGCCCAACGTTAGTCAGGCTGGACTAGGCCATGTTCGACGGACAGGCGCCCTCGCCGTCGGGGCGCTTCACGGCGCTATGCCCACCGCGACCGGATAGTTGGTATTCTGTGAATATGAGTGGGACATACGTGGTCACAATGGGAGATCGGGGCCGGCTGGTCGTCCCGGCCGAGGTGCGGGCCCGGGCGAGTCTCGAACCGGGGACCCCGCTGGTGCTGATCGACACTCCCGACGGGATGCTCCTCGTCACCCGCGAGCAGCTCAGCGAGCGAGTTCGAGACGATCTCGCGGGACTCGACCTCGTCTCTGCGCTGCTAGCCGAGCGTCGGGCGGTAGCCGCGCTGGAGGACGCAGGGTGACGACGGTCATCGATGCGTCCGGCCTGCTTGCCCGGCTCAAGGGTGAGCATGGCAGCGAGATCGTCGAGGAGGCTCTGCTCGACGGCGCTCGCTGCAGCGCTGCGAACTGGAGCGAGACCGCGCAGAAGATCCTCGCCGCGGGCCGCAGCTGGCAGAGCGCCCGGGCCCTGCTGCTGAGCTACGGGCTGCTCATTGAGCCCGTCACCGCCGACGACGCAGAGTGGGCTGCCCACCGCTGGCAGCCCGAAGAGGGGCTGTCGCTGGCGGACCGGCTGTGTCTCGCTCTGGCCGAACGCCTCGACGCGCGGGTTCTTACGGCCGACAGCGCATGGGGATCCGAGGGACGGATCACCCAGATCCGTTGACCGGCACCGAGACCGAAGACGGCCGCAGGCGGTTCGCGGCGGTCGACCCCAAGTGCGAGTACCTCGTCGACCCGCTCGGCATCGACGAGGCGTCGCCCCGCTTCAGCTGGCGGATCGAGGCCACCGAACGGTCCCAGAGCCAGTCCGGGTGCCGGGTGCTGGTCAGCTCCAGCCGGGCCGGACTCGACGCCGGCGTGGGCGACATGTGGGACTCGGGCAAGACCGCCTCCGATGCCACCAACGGGATCGCCTACGCGGGAGCGCCGCTGCGCAGCGGCCAGCGATGCTGGTGGAAGGTCCAGACATGGGACCGCGACGGCCGCCAGGGCACCGACAGCCCGGCCGCGACGTTCGAGATGGGCCTGCTGGAGGCCGGGGACTGGGAAGCGTCCTGGATGTCGGCGGCGGCCGGCGTCTCCGCGCCCCTGCTGCGTGCCGAGACCGTGCTGGATGACCGGCCGGTGCGGGCCCGGTGCTACGTGACGGGGCTGGGCTACTACGAGCTGTACATCAACGGTCATCGGGTCGGCGACCGGATGCTCGACCCGGCCATCACCTACTACCACAACGACCAGCCCCTCGATCTGGGCTCGCGGGTCCTGTATGCCACCCACGACGTGACCCGGCACCTGCGGTCCGGCCCGAACGCGGTCGGGGTGATGCTCGGCCACGGCTGGTTCAGCGCCGAGGACGACGTGCCGCCCTCACCCAGCCACCGCGAGCCCTACGGCGACCGGCCGGTGGCCCTGCTGCAGATGGACATCGAGCTCGACGGCGGCGAGACCGTCCGCCTGGTGAGCGGCCCGTCCTGGCGGACCTCGGCCGGGCCGATCACCTACAACGACTACTGCCACGGCGAGACCTACGACGCCGGCTTGGAGCAGCCCGGCTGGTGCGAGCCCGGCTTCGATGACCACTCCTGGCAGCCGGCCGAGGCGGCCGCGGCGCCGTCGGGGCGGCTTCAGGCCCAGCCGCTGCCGCCCATCCGGGTCGTACGCACCATCGCACCCACACGCTGGTTCGCGTCCGGCACCGGCGCAACCATCTATGACTTCGGCCAGAACATGAGCGGGTGGACCCGGCTGACGGTGAGCGGGCCGGCCGGGGCCCGGGTGACGATCCGCCACGGTCACGGCATACACCCCGACGGCAGCCTCGACGATCGCTCCAACATGTACTCCTACGGCGACGACGTCGAATTCCACCTCGAGGCGGTGGCCCGGGGCGAGCAGGGCTTCGTGGACTACGGCGAGGGCTACGACCACCGGGCCCGGCAGACCGACACCTACGTGCTGGCGGGCACGGGCTCCGAGACCTGGGAGCCCCGCTTCACACTGCACGGCTTCCGCTACGCGGAGGTCTCGTGCGACACGGACCAGGTCACTGTCGAGAGCATCGAGGCCCGCCACGCCCGCACCAGCCTGGCCGAGACCGGGGGCTTCGAGTGCTCGGACCCCCTGCTCAACCAGATCCACAGCAACACCACCTGGACGTTCGCGTGCTCGCTGCAGGGATACCCCCAGGACGCCGCCGACCGGTCCGAACGGGTCGGGTGGCTCGGCGACCCGGTCGCCGGTGACTTCAGCTTCACGTTCGACGACGTGACGTTCTGGTCGAAGTGGCTCGACGACCTCGCCGACTCGCAGCTGCCGTCGGGCGACCTGCCGGTCATCTCGCCGCTGCACTGGCGCCGGACCTACGACTGCTACCTGTGGTACCCGGTGTGGAAGAGCTCCTACCCCATCGTGGCCTGGGACGTCTACCTCGAGTCGGGGGACCCCCGGATCCTGGAGCGTCACTACGACCGCATCGAGAACCTGGTGCGGTTCCTTCAAGGCCACGCCGACGGCCACCTGCTCACCGGCGGGCTCGGCGACCACATGGAGCCCCAGCCCGACGGCACGTCGGCGTTCGCTCCGGTCCACACACCGGCCGGGCTCACGTCCACTGCCATCTACTTCCGGGATGTGCAGATCCTGGCCCGGGCCGCGGCCGTGCTGGGAGACGAGCACCGGGCCGAGCAGTACTCGCAGCTCGCCGCCAGCATCCGGGCCGCGTTCAACGAGCAGTACCTCGACCGCGAGACCGCCAACTACGCCACCGGCAGCCAGGGCTCGAACGCCATCCCGCTGGCCCTGGGCCTCGTGCCGGCCGGCTACGAGGACGCGGTGCTGGCCAACATCGTCGCCGACATTGAGGACCGCTGCGACGGGCATCTGTCCACCGGGATGCTGGGCACTGACGCCCTGGCCCGGGTTCTGCCCGCCGGCGGCCGTTCGGACGTCTTCTTCACCGTCGCGACCCAGACGACGTTCCCGAGCTGGGGCGAGCAGATCGCCAAGGGCGCCACCACGCTGTGGGAGGCATGGGAGGGAGAGACCGACCCCCAGCTCAGCTACAACATGAAGCTGTTCGGCAGCGTCCAGAAGTTCTTCTTCCGGGACCTGGCCGGAATCCGCCGCCGCTCTCCGGGCTACGCCACGTTCTCGGTGGAGCCCCAGGTGGTGGGCGGCCTGACCCACGCCCGGGCCGAGGTGAGCACGGCGCGGGGCACCGTCTCGGCCGGCTGGCGGCACGACGACGGCGCCTTCCGGCTCGATGCAGCCGTCCCGCCCAACACCCGGGCCAGCATCCGCGTCCCCACCCTCGGAGATGCCGACCCGATGGTCTCCGAGGGCGGGGTGACGGTGTGGAACCGCGGCGAGCCCGCTGGGAGCCATCCCGGCATCACCGGAGCCCGCCAAACCGACGAGGCAGTCGTGTTCGAAGTGGGTTCCGGCGACTACTCGTTCGTGAAGGGCCCGTGAAAGGCATCAGAGAATGACCGATCCCAACGTCGTCCTGTTCATCACCGACCAGCAGACCCGGGCCACCATCAGCGCCTACGGCAACGACCGCACCCACACCCCGCACATGGACGAACTGGCCGCGGGCGGCGTCGCCTTCGAGCGGTCGTACTGCTCATCGCCTCTGTGCAGCCCCGGCCGGGCCAGCATCGTCACCGGACAGATGCCCCACACCGCCGGGGTGGACATCAACGACCTGCCGGTGCGCGACGGCATCGCCAACCTCGGCGAGGTCTTCTCGAGCGCCGGGTACGAGACGGTGTGGGCCGGCAAGTGGAACCTGCCCGAGTCGTTCCCGCCCGAGCCCGACGCTATACCCGGATTCGGGAACCTCGAATGGCAACGGCGGCCATACCCGTCGATAGAGCAGATACTCTCGGGCGACTTCAGTCAGGTCGGCGAGCAGGCGCCGTACCGCGACCTCGGTGCTTCGATGGACGCCGACATCACCGACGCGGCCGTGCGATACCTGGCCGGAGCCCCGCGGGAGCCCTTCCTGCTGGCCGTGTCGCTCTACAACCCCCACGACATCTGCTTCTGGATCATCGACCGGGACCACGACATGCTGCCGGCGGTGCCGCCGGACGCCTTGCTGCCCGATCTGCCGGACAACTTTGACGCGGTCGCGAACGAGCCCGAGTTCGTGCGGTGGATGCGCAACCAGAAGGCGGTGATCCCCGATTATGGCTGGAATGAACTGGGTTGGACCCGCGACTGGGACGAGCGGCACTGGCGGCGGTACCTGTACGTCTACTACCGGCTCGTCGAGATGGTCGACATGCAGATCGGCCGGGTGCTGGGCGCCGTCTCCGACGCCGGGATCCAGGACTCCACGCTGGTGGCCCTGACCAGCGACCACGGCGAGGGTGTGGCCGCCCACCGCTGGGCCACCAAGCAGATGCTCTACGAGGAGCCGGTGACGGTCCCCCTCGTGCTGAGGTGGCCGGGGGTGATCCCCGCGGCGCGGTTCGACCGCAGCCATCTCGCCTCCGGTATCGACATCGTGCCGACGCTGTGCGACTACGCCGGGGTGGCCGCGCCCGAGGGCCTTGCCGGAGAGTCACTCCGGCCCGTGATCGACGACCCCGCCCACCACGGCCGGGACTTCGTCGTAGCCGAGTTGCAGCCCCACCCGTTCAGGCTGGACCTCAAGGGCCGGATGCTGCGAACCCGGCGCTACAAGTACATGGCCTTCAGCGCGGGCGCCGACCCCGAGATGCTGTTCGACCTGGACACAGATCCGCTGGAGACGGTGAACCTGGTCCGCTCAGCCGGCCATGACCCCGTCCTGGCCGAGCACCGGGCCCTCCTGGACGACTGGACACGGCGGACCGACGACCCGTTCGAGGTGGGCTCGGTCCAGCTCTGATGGGCCCCGTTCGCGCTGGGACACACCAACCCGGCGCCGGGTAGGGTCCGATCCTGTGAGCGTCGGGGGGATGACGACCGAGGAGCGCTACCTGTTCGACCTCCAGGGATACCTCCTCGTGGAGGACGTGCTCGGGCCCGCCGAGGTCCGGGAACTCAACGAGGCGCTGGACACGCTCGACCTCTGGAACCAGCCCCGAGGCCAGGAGGCGCCGCTCGACTACGAGACCTTCGACCAGCTCTTCTTCCACGTGAGCCCGCCCCACGCCTGGGGCAAGCCGTTCCTCGACCTGCTGGCCCACCCGCGGATGTCCGGCTACCTGCGGGAGATCCTCGGACCCCAGTTCCGCTACGACCACGGCCAGGCCATGTTCATGCGCGAGGGCAGCGGCTCGCTGGAACTGCACGGCGGGGGCACCCCGTGGGATCCCATCGGCTACTACCGGGTCGCGGACGGCGCGATCCGTTGCGGCCTGACGGTGATCTCCTACGCGCTCTGCGATGTCGGTCCGGGTGACGGAGGCTTCGTGGTGGTGCCGGGCAGCCACAAGAGCGGATTCCCCCGCCCAGAGAGCCTGCTCGATCCCGAGAACTGCAGGCCGCTGCTCCGGCAGGTCCCCCAGCGGGCGGGCTCGGCCATCATCTTCACCGAGGCCCTCACCCACGGCACCCTCCCCTGGACCGCGAAGCACGAGCGCCGGGCCCTGCTCTACCGGTACACGCCGGGCCACATGGCCTTCGTCGGGCGCTACCGCCAGGACGGCGCCGAGCAGCCCGGCTGGTCCTACCCGCAGCCGTCCGACGCGGCCGACGCCGACCTCACCCCCGACCTGCGCCAACTTCTCGAGTACCCCTACGTCTCGGAACGGGCCGACACCCTCGGTGGGACCGACCGATGACCGCCGCCGGCATGACCCCCGAGGAGCGCTACCTGTTCGACCTCCACGGATACCTGGTCATCGAGAACGTTCTCGGGGCCGGGGAGCTGCACGAGCTCAACCGCCTGCTCGACGGCCGCGACCTCTGGAACCGGCCCCGAGGCGAGGATCTGTCCTTCGACTTCTGGCAGAACGACGAGCACCAGGTCTCGGCCGGTCCCCTGCACATGTGGGACGAGCCGTTCCGACGGCTCATCGCGCAGCCGCGCATCGTGGGATACCTCACCGACATACTGGGGCCCCGGTTCCGCTACGACCACGGCCACGCCATGGCCATGACCAAGGGAGGCCGGCCGTTCGGCCTCCACGGCGGCGGAACGCCCTGGAACAACGCCATCGCCTACGAGGTGTCCGACGGGCGCATCCATTGCGGGCTGGTGGTGGTGCACTACGCGCTCTGCGACGTGGGCCCCGGCAACGGCGGATTCTGCGCGCTGCCCGGTAGCCACAAGAGCAACTTCGCCTGCCCGGACAGCTTCAAGTCCCTCACCGACCCGGGACCTCCGATCACCTCCGTGCCGCTGAGGGCCGGCTCGGTCGTGCTGTTCACCGAGGCCCTCACCCACGGCACCCTCCCCTGGACCGCGGAGCACGAGCGCCGGGCCCTCTTCTACCGGTACACGCCGGGCCACATGGCCTTCGTCGGGCGCTACCGGGAGGACGGCCGGGAGCATCCCGGCGGTGCCTACCCCCAGCCCTCCCACACGGACGCCGACGATTGGACGCCGCTGGAGCGCCGCATGCTGGAGCCGCCCTACGCGTGGGAGCGGCCCGCCACCGTCACCGAATAGCAGCTTGCGCCGGCTCGGCCCCGGGTAGCCGGCCCGAGACGGCCTGGCCGCGGCTGGGTCAGGCGACTTGCCAGGTGGGGCGGGAGTGCAGCAGCTTGTGCAGGTCGCCTGGGCCGGCCTTGGCCTGGGAGGCCGCGATCTGGGAGGTGACGGCCGAGCCGTACTCCGAGCGGTCCACGGCCCGGAACACCCCGATCGGGGTGGGCACGTCGTTGGTGTTGGCCAGGCGGCTCAGCGCGAACGCCACCGCCGGGTCGGGGTCGGTCTCGTCGTGCACCACCAGAGCGTCGACGCCCACATCGGCCACCGTCACCACCCGGGCCCGGCCGTGCTCGATGACCACGCCGAACTCGCGGTCGGTGCCGAAGCGCACCGGCTCACCGTGCTTCAGGTCGATCAGCATCGAATCGCGGGCGTCGCGCTTGGTGATGGCCGCGAAGGCACCGTCGTTGAACACGTTGCAGTTCTGGTAGACCTCCACGAACGCCGCGCCGGGATGGTTGTGGGCCCGCCGGAACATCTCCTGCATGTGGCCCCGGTCCATGTCGTGGGTGCGGGCCACGAACGAGGCTTCGGCCCCCAGGGCCAGCGACACCGCGTTGAAGGGCTGCTCCACCGAGCCGTGGGGCGTGGACTTGGTCACCTTGCCCCGCTCGCTGGTGGGCGAGTACTGCCCCTTGGTGAGCCCGTAGATCTGGTTGTTGAACAGCAGGATGTTCAGGTCGACGTTGCGGCGCAGCGCGTGGATCAGGTGGTTGCCCCCGATCGACATCATGTCGCCGTCGCCGCCCACCACCCAGACGTGCAGGTCGCCCCGGGCCATGGCCAGCCCGGTGGCCACCGCCGGCGAGCGCCCGTGGATGGCGTGCAGCCCGTAGGTGTTCATGTAGTACGGAAACCGGGCCGCGCAGCCGATCCCCGACACGAACACGGTGTCCTCGCGCCGCACGCCGAGTTCGGGCATGAGCAGCTGCATGGCGGTGAGGATCGAGTAGTCGCCACAGCCCGGGCACCACCGGACCTCCTGGTCGGTGGCCCAGTCCTTGCGGGTTGTCACCGGCACTTCGGTCATCGCACTGCTCCCACCGTCTCTATCTCACGGAAGAACGCCTCGGCCAGCTCGGCCGCGGTGAACGGCTGGCCCGAGACCTTGGTCACCGACTTGGCGTCGACGAGGTACTCGGCCCTCAGCATCCGGCACAGCTGGCCCATGTTCATCTCGGGCACCACGACCCGCTCGAACGACGAGATCAGAGCGCCCAGGTTGGCGGGCATCGGGTTCAGGTGGCGCAGATGGATGTGGGCCAGCCGGTGGCCGGCCGCCTCGAGCCGGCGGCGGGCCCCGGTGATGGCGCCCCAGGTCGATCCCCATCCGACCACGGCCACGTCGGCGTCGGGGTCGCCGGTCACCTCGGCCGGCGGGATGTGCTGGGCGATCAGCGCGACCCGCTCGGCCCGCAGCCGCACCATGGCCTGGTGGTTGTCGGGCTCGTAGCTGATGTTGCCGCTGCCGTCCTCCTTCTCGATGCCGCCGATGCGGTGCATCAGACCGGGCGTGCCGGGAATGGCCCAGGGCCGCACCAGCCGCTCGTCTCGCCGGAACGGCCAGAAGACGGCCTCGCCGTCGTCGTTGACATGGTTGGGCCTCGAGGCGAACTCGATGTCTATCGAGTCGAGCTGCTCGACGTCGGGGATGCGCCAGGGCTCGCTGCTGTTGGCCAGGTAGCCGTCGGACAGCAGGATCACCGGGGTGCGGTGCTCGACCGCGATGCGGACCGCCTCGATGGCGGTGAAGAAGCAGTCGGATGGGCTCTGGGCGGCGACGATCGGCAGCGGCGCCTCGCCGTGGCGGCCGTACATGGCCATCAGCAGGTCGGCGGCCTCGGTCTTGGTGGGCAGGCCGGTGGACGGCCCGCCCCGCTGGATGTCGATCACGACCAGCGGCACTTCCAGGCTCACGGCCAGACCCACGGTCTCGGCTTTGAGGGCCATGCCCGGCCCTGAGGTGGTGGTGACGCCGATGTGGCCCCCGTAGGCCGCGCCCAGCGCCGCTCCCACCGCGGCGATCTCGTCCTCGGCCTGCAGCGTTCTGACCCCGAAGTTCTTGTGCCGGGCCAGTTCGTGGAGGATGTCGCTGGCCGGGGTGATCGGGTACGACCCCAGGAACAGCGGTATCCCGGCCTGCTGGGAGGCCGCGATCAGCCCCCACGACAGCGCGGTGTTGCCGTTGATGTTGGTGTAGGTGCCGGGATCGAGCGCGGCCGGGTTGACCATGAGCCGGCTGGCGCCCAACTCGGCGGTCTCGCCGAAGGCGTGCCCGGCCGCGAAGGCGGCCTTGTTGGCCGCGATGACGGTGTCGCGCCCCGCGAACTTGCCGTCGATCCAGTCGACGGTGGGCTTGACCGGGCGCGAGTACAGCCACGACACCAGCCCCAGCGCGAAGAAGTTCTTGGAGCGCTCGGCGTCGCGGGGCTTGACCCCCAGGTCCGCGCAGGCCCGCTTGGTGAGATCGGTCATGGGCGCGGTGACCACCGTGTAGCCGTCGAGGCTGCCGTCGTGGAGCGGGTCGGACCCGTATCCGGCTTTGGCCAGGTTGCGCTCGTTGAAGGCGTCGGAGTTGACGATGACGGTCCCGCCCGGCTGGAGCAGCGGCAGATCGGATTTCAGCGCGGCCGGGTTCATGGCCACCAGCACCGTCGGGGCGTCGCCCGGGGTGGTGATGTCGTGGTCGGAGATGTGGACCTGGAACGACGAGACGCCGGCCAGCGTGCCCGCCGGGGCCCTGATCTCCGCGGGGAACTCCGGCAGCGTGGCCAGGTCGTTGCCGAACAGCGCGCTGGCCGAGGTGAACCGGTCTCCGGTGAGCTGCATGCCGTCCCCGGAGTCGCCCGCGAAGCGGAGGACGATCCCATCGGCCTTGCGGACCTCGCCGGCCCGCTCCGCGATATTGGTCACTGATGCTCCTTTGCACCTGCGATGAGCGGTCGGATGGGTGGACCCGCGATGGGAGCCCGCCGTACCCGGCCCGCGGCTGCCACCCTAGCCGGTATACCGCAGCCCGCGGTGGGATCGGAAACGGTTCAGCCGCCCTCGTCTGCGCCCCTGGCCGCCTCGACGATGCCGGCCAGGCCGCAGGCTGTCTCGACCCCGCTACTGAACGGCTCGGCCTGAGCGCGGCCACGCACCATTCCGACTATGGCTGACTACAATGTAGCCATGAGTGTCATGTCGCTTCGCTTTCAAGATGAGCTCACCCCCGAGAGGCTGCGCCGGCACGCGCGACAGCAGCGCTCGTCGATGTCGTCGCTGGCGGTTCGCCTGATCGATGAAGGGCTGCGCATGCGGGAGCACCCGGCCATCTTCTTTCGAGACGGGCCGGCCGGCCGACGCGCCGTGCTCGTCGGAGGGCCTGACGTCGCCGAGGTGGTATCGGCGCTGACAGGCGGCGACATACCGGTCGGGCAGCGCCGCGGCAGGGTGGCAGAGATGCTGTGCCTGCGAGAGTCCTTGGTGGACGCCGCGCTGGCCTACTACGCCGACTACACCGACGAGATCGACGCTGAGATCGACGCCCGTGACGAAGCCGCCAACAGACACCGAGACCTCTGGGAACGCCAGCACGCACTGCTGGCACGGTGAGACGGCCGGCTGATCGTCTAGCCAGGCACCGTGGACGCGGCCCGGCCGTCGCCACGCTCCTCGCCCGGTGAAGCTCCTGCTCGACGAGATGCACAGCCCTGCAGCTGCCGAGGCGCTTGGCCGGCGCGGCCATGAGGTCATCGCCGTAGCCGCCGAGGTGACGCTGCGCGGCATGGCCGATGCCGACCTGCTCCGTCACGCCGCGAACGCCGGCCTGGCCGTCGTCACCGAGAACGTGCCCGATTTCGCTGTCCTCAACGCCCAATGGTCCGCCGAGGGCAGCACCCACTGCGGCATCATCTTCACGGACCCTTCAAGGTTCGACCGTCGCGCCCGCGGCTACCCGGCAAGCCTCATTGCCGCCTTGGACGACCTCCTGCGGGCACCGCCCTTCGAGGACTCGGACTGGACCTGGTGGCTCCAGCCAGCCTGATGGACCGGGGTCAGGCGACGGTGACGGAGGGGTCCAGGTACACGTCCTGGATGGCGTTGAGCAGTTCGACGCCGGAGGCCATGGGCCGCTGGAAGGCCTTGCGGCCAGAGATCAGACCGGTGCCGCCGGCCCGCTTGTTGATCACCGCGGTGGCGACCGCCTCGGCCAGGTCGCCGGCGCCCGAGGACGCTCCGCCGCTGTTGATCAGGCCGACCCGGCCCATGTAGCAGTTGGCGACCTGGTACCGGCACAGGTCGATGGGATGGTCGCTGGTCAACTGGTCGTACACCAGGTCGTGGGTCTTGCCGAAGCCGACAGCCCGGTAGCCGCCGTTGCTCTCGGGCAGCTTCTGCTTGATGATGTCGGCCTCGATGGTGACGCCCATGTGGTTGGCCTGCCCGGTGAGGTCGGCGGCGGCGTGGTAGTCGGTGCCGTCCACCTTGAACGCCGAGTTGCGCAGGTAGCACCACAGGACGGTGAACATGCCGAGCTCGTGGGCGGCCGCGAACGCCTCGGACACCTCGCCGATCTGGCGGCGGGCGTTCTCGGAGCCGAAGTAGATGGTGGCGCCAACCCCGGCCGCGCCGAGATCCCAGGCCTGCTCGACCGAGCCGAACATCACCTGGTCGTACGACTCGGGATAGCTGAGCAGTTCGTTGTGGTTGAGTTTGACGATGAACGGGATCCGGTGGGCGTAGCGGCGCGAAGCCATGCCCAGCACGCCGAAGGTGGTGGCCACCGCGTTGCAGCCCCCCTCGATGGCCAGCTCCACGATGCGCATCGGGTCGAAGTAGGCGGGGTTGGGCGCGAACGAGGCCGCGCCGGAGTGCTCGATGCCCTGGTCGACGGGCAGGATCGACACGTAGCCGGTGCCGGCCAGCCGGCCGCTGCCGAACATCGACTGGATGCTGCGCAGCACCTGCGGCGAGCGGTCGCTGGCGCCCAGGACCCGGTCCACGAAGTCGGGGCCCGGCAGCGTGAGGGACTCGCGCTCGAAGGTCTTGCACTCGTGGGTCAGCAGCGACTCGGCCTCGTCGCCGAGCAGTGTGTGAATGTCCACGGGGAACTCCTGATCGGTGGTGAGATTGCGTGCGCTCGTCGGCCCGCCCGGGCCGCCCGCGCCCGCATGCTGCAACCGTAGCGTCCCCGCTCAGCCGAGGGCGCGGACCCGCTGGAGAGGACGGCGAGCGTCGCTGGGACGAGTGCGCGAGACTACGGCCCCCGAGGCCAGGGAGAACGAGCGATGAGGCTCACCGAGGACCAACTCCGGGAGTTCGACGAGACGGGCTACCTGTTCCTGCCCGACGTCTTCTCGACCGCGGAGGCGGCGCTGCTGCGCCGCGAGGCCGACACATGCTTCGCCATGCAACGGGAGGAGGTGTGGCGCGAGGACAACGGCGCACCCCGCAGCGCCTTCGCCGCCCACCGCTACAACGAGGCATACCGGCGCATCGCCGCGCATCCCCGGCTGCTCGAGCCGGTCATGCAGGTCCTCGACGGCCAGGTGTACATGCACCAGTTCAAGATCAACGCGAAGGCGGCCTTCGACGGCGCGGTGTGGCAGTGGCACCAGGACTACGGCACCTGGCAGCGCGACGACGACATGCCCGAGCCGCGCGCCATGAACATCGCGGTCTTCCTCGACGACGTGACCGCGGCCAACGGCCCGCTGATGTTCCTTCCGGGCAGCCACAAGCTGGGTGTGCTCGAGGCCAGCCACGATCTGGAGACCACCTCCTACCCGCTCTGGTGCCTGGCCCGCGAGACCGTCCGCGAACTCGGCGAGAAGAACGGCGTGGCCGCGCCGACCGGCAGGGCCGGCAGCGTGCTGATGTTCCACTCCAATCTGGCCCACGCCAGCCCGCCGAACATCAGCCCGTTGAGCCGGGTGATCGTCTACCTGAGCCTCTGTGAGGTCTCGAACCACATTCGCAGGTTCAAGCGGGCGGAGTGGCGAGCCCTGCGCGACTTCGCGCCGATCGAGCCGCTGGCCGACGACTGTCTCGAAGAGCTGGTGCGCCAGGAGCGATCGACTCCCGACCAGCACGCACGCGAACCCAGTTTGGAAGGACAGCATGAACCTCTTCGGGCTACTGCGGGAGCGGGCCGCTGAGGGTCGCCCCGTCACCGCCGGCCTGATCGGAGCCGGCAAGTTCGGCTCGATGTTCCTGGCTCAGGCCAGGACCACCCCGGGGCTCCGGGTGGCGGCCATCGCCGACATCGATCCCGACCGGGCCCGGGCCGCCCTGGCGGAGACCGGCTGGCCCGAGGAGGCCCGGGGTGCCCTCTCGCCAACCGGCCCGCCCCAGCGGGGCGGGATCCATCTGACCGACGATGCCTTCGAGTTGATCGCGGCCGACGGCGTGGAGGTCGTGATCGACGCCACCGGCAACCCCCCGGCCGGCCTGGACCACGCCCGCAGTGCCATCACCAACGGCAAGCACATCGTCATGGCCAACGTCGAAGCCGACGTCCTGGCCGGACCGCTGCTGGCCGAGGAAGCCCGCAGGGCCGGGCTGGTCTACTCGATGGCCTACGGCGATCAGCCCGCGCTGATCTGCGAGATGGTCGATTGGGCGCAGGCCGCCGGCCTCGGCGTCGTCGCCGCTGGCAAGGGCACCAAGTACCTGCCGAGCTTCCACGACTCCACGCCCGACAGGGTCTGGGACCACTACGGCATATCGCCCGAGCGGGCCGCGGCAGGTGGCATGAACCCGCAGATGTTCAACTCGTTCCTAGACGGCACCAAGTCGGCGATCGAGATGGCTGCGGTGGCCAACGCCACCGGACTGGCGCCGGCGCCGGGCGGACTCGAGTTCCCGCCGGCCGGCACCGACCAGCTCGCCGAGGTCCTGCGGCCGCGTGCTGAGGGCGGGTCGCTGCACCACAAAGGCCAGGTGGAGGTGGTCTCCTCGCTCCATCGGAACGGCGAACCGGTCGAACGCGACCTGCGATGGGGCGTCTTCGTCGTCTTCGAGGCGTCCAGCGACTACACGGCCCGCTGCTTCGCCGAGTACGGCCTCATGACCGACCGCAGCGGCCGCTACAGCGCGACCTACAAGCCCTACCATCTGATCGGCCTGGAGGTCGGCGTGTCAGTCTTGAGCGCCGCCCTGCGGGGCGAGCCGACCGGGACTCCCACCGGGTTCAACGGCGATGCAGCGGCGGTGGCCAAGCGCCCCCTCAAGGCCGGCGAGAGCCTCGACGGCGAGGGGGGCTGCACGGTCTGGGGCCGGCTGATACCGGCCGGAGACAGCCTCGCCATGGGCGCCCTGCCGATCGGCCTCGCCCACAACGTGCCCGTGGTCAACGACGTGCCCAAAGGCCAAGTCGTCACCTGGGCCGACGTGAAGGTCGACGAGACCAGCAACGCAGTGAGGATCCGCCGCGAAATGGAGGCACGCTTCGCCCCAGAGCACGCCGCCACCTGATGCCGGCGCTCACCACTGGTGTTGAACGGGCCGCGGATACCGATGCGCGCCCTGAGCCAACGCCGAACGGCACGCTAGTGCCAGAGCACGCTGATCGGTGCGGCCCAGATCCGATCGGTCGCATCGCTTCGGATGTTGCTGATGTGGGTGCCGGTTGTGAGCACCAGTCCCAGCTTGAATCTGTCCCCGATTCTTGTCGCCAACCATTCGATGTGCTTGATGTCGGCGGGCCGGTGCCGGTTGGCTGACTTGACCTCGATCGCGACGACGCCCCCGTCCGCGGTCTCGATGATGGCGTCGATCTCATGGGTGCCCTTGTGAGTGCGAAGGTGGCTGAGCGCCTCCGGCATGTCCAGGGCCTCGAGTTCGGCACGGACCTGATTGAGCGCGAACGTCTCGATGACCCGGCCGTAGAGATCGCCGCTCAGCTTCAGCCGGGCCAGCGACATGTTCATCGCCGCGATCAGCAGTCCCGAGTCACTGAAGAGCATCTTGGGGGACTTGGCGAGACTCGGGATGTCCTCGCCGATGAATGCGGGCACCTCGACGGTCACGTCCAGGTCGAGCAGGATGTGGCGATAGTCCCGGTGGGTTCCGGGATTCACTCCGGCGGCGTTGCGCAGGCTGCCGTCCTCCGGCGATCGAGCGGTATGCAGGGCAGAGGCGGTGAGGTACCTGCGGAAGTGGGCGGCTGAGCGCCGCGATCCGAACAGGGGCAGATCCCGGCGCAACAGCACTCTCAAGTAGTCGCGGCACCATCTCTGCGCGTGGGCGGCCGAGCCCTCCGGTGCGCACTCGGGGAACCCGCCGACCGCGGCCATGTCCAGGTACTCGAAGATGTCGGGCGTGTGTGACGGCGCGGATTCGGGAGGCGCCCCCGACAACAGCCCGGCAGCCGTCTCGACCCGGCCAGGACCAGCGACCCGCCAAAGCCTCTCGCGCACGGTCATAGGGTTGAGCCGCACCATCGCCGCCCGGCCGGTGAGCGCCTGGAACTCCGATCGGCTCTGCGGATCGGGCGAGCCGGTGAGGATGAACCGCCCCGGCCGCCGGTCCCGGTCGACGCTGCGCTTGATGGCTCGCGCCACCTCAGGGGCCAGCTGCCATTCGTCCACCAGGAGCGGCTCACGAAACTGGGTGAGCGCGGCCCCGGGATTGTCCCGGAAGACGGTGAGGGTGGCCATGTCGTCCAAGAACGCGCTCGACTCGGCCACCTGCAGCCCTGTGGTGGTCTTGCCGACGCCCCTAGCACCCGTCACCAGCACAACGGGATGGGTTCGGAGCGCTTCGGACAGCTGGGTGTCCACCAGGCGGGGGATATACTCCACGGGCCTCAGCGTAGCAGTGTTCGGAGCCGCAACATAGCAGCGTTCGGAGCCTTAGCATGGCAGTGTTCGGAGCATTAGCACAGCAGTGTTTGGGACACCAGCGCAACTGCAGGTCGAGCCGGCTTGCTCAGCTGAGGGCGCGGACCCGTTCGGAGACGTCGGCCAGGCGCGGGTCGTGGGTCTCGACCCAGCGGAACAGCTCCCGGGCCCGGGGCGGGCGGCCAGCTCGCTCGTACAGGTCGGCCAGGGCGTAGGCGCGGCGCAGGTGGTGGTCACGGGGTCGCGATGGCAATCGCCAGCCCTGCTCCAGTACCCGGATGGCCGCCGGCAGCTCTCCCCTGTCGGCCTTCGCGCCGGCCAGCACGAGGCGCCCCTCGGTCACCAGCTCCGCCGACGGCGACGCCGCGCCCAGCTCGCGCCACAGCACGTCAACGTCGGCCCAGCGACGCAGGGCGCGATGGCAGTCGGCCAGCACCGGGTGCTGCTCCACCGAACCGCTCAGCTCGCGGAAGTACTCGAGCTCGCCCATGGCCGCCTTGAAGCGTCCCAGGCGGTACAGCACCAGGCCGTAGAGCTCGCGCACATCGGCGACGTCGGGAGCATCGCGGGCCAGCTGCTGAAGCAACGGGAGGGCGTCCTTGAACCGCTCGGCCCGGAAGGCCTTGGCCGCCGACTCGAAACGCCGCACCGCGCTCCTGCCCCGTTCGGAGCCCAGAGCGCGCACCAGCTCCGAGTGAGGATCGGGTGCATGATGCGGTGCGGGGGGCAGCGGGACCCGCTGGCGCGGCCGCGGCCCCGGCGGTGACCCGTCCGGCCTGCGGCGCGGGCGCGACATGGCTTCGAGCCTACCGGCGGCCCGAAAGGGGGTGTCCCGCCGGCTGGCCAACCGACGCTCCCCACAGGACATCCCCTACACACTCCACCGGCGGCTGCCTGGGCACTACCCTCACCGGCTGAGCTATGGACGAGGTGACCGGAACCGGCGGCGGGTTGGACGGTTGCCGGGCGGCGATCGACCTGGCCAACTCGCTTGATCCCCGCGACCATGACGGGGAGCCCCTGGCGCTGGCGCAGGGGCGTATGGCCGAGGAGTGGGTGATGCGGCTGGCGCCGGACGCGTCGGACGCGCTCCGGACGGCGGCCCGGGCCCATCATCTGCGACGCTGGGAGCTGCCCCGCTCCGACTATCCGGAGGGCCGGGCCGGCTACCTCCGGTGGCGGCGGGCCCAGCGGCAGCGCCACGCCCGGGACCTTGTCGCCATCGCCGAGGATGCCGGCCTGGACGGCTCTGTCGCGGTCAGGGCCGCGGAGATCGTGTCCAAGCAAGGCCTGGGATCTGATCCCGAGGTCCAGACGTTCGAGGACGCCGTGAGCCTCACGTTCCTCGTGACCGAGCTCGGACCGGTGGCTGCCCGCCTGGCCGACGACACCAAGGCGGCCGCCATCGTGGCCAAGACGCTCACCAAGATGAGCGACGCCGGCCGCGAGCAGGCCCAGGCTCTGGCCGCTTCCGGGCAACTCGACGACCACAGCCGGCGGATCTTCGCCGAGGTCGCGACGATGCCCGCGGGCCAGTAAGGCCAGAAGGCCCCGCCGAGGTGAGCGGGGCCTTCTGATCAGCGAAATCCGGCGGCGTCCTACTCTCCCAGGGCGTCTCCACCCAAGTACCATCGGCGCTGGCGGGCTTAACTTCCGTGTTCGGAATGGGAACGGGTGTGACCCCGCCGCTATCGCCACCGAAACCTGTTGTCCTTGAGGGCGGACCCCGAACGGGGGAACGCCTCTTGATGAACTCCATAGCGAGCACGAGCACCGAGCGCTCGATGCGAAATTGAAACCAAGCCCTCGGCCGATTAGTACCGGTCAGCTGAACACGTCACCGTGCGTACACTTCCGGCCTATCAACGTGGTGTTCTGCCACGGGCCTTACCCGGTCTTACCCGGTGAGAGACCTCATCTCGGAACAGGCTTCCCGCTTAGATGCTTTCAGCGGTTATCCCTTCCGCAGGTCGCCAACCAGCCATGCTCCTGGCGGAACAACTGGCACACGAGAGCTGCGTCCGTCCCGGTCCTCTCGTACTAGGGACAGCTTTCCTCAAGTCTCTTCCGGCTGCAGAGGATAGGGACCGAACTGTCTCACGACGTTCTAAACCCAGCTCGCGTACCGCTTTAATGGGCGAACAGCCCAACCCTTGGGACCTGCTTCAGCCCCAGGATGCGATGAGCCGACATCGAGGTGCCAAACCTTCCCGTCGATATGGACTCTTGGGGAAGATGAGCCTGTTATCCCCGGCGTACCTTTTATCCGTTGAGCGACGGCGCTTCCACACGCAACCGCCGGATCACTATGCCCTGCTTTCGCACCTGCTCGACATGTACGTCTCGCAGTCAAGCTCCCTTGTGTCATTGCACTCAACGCCTGATGGCCGACCAGGCTGAGGGAACCTTTGGGCGCCTCCGTTACCTTTTGGGAGGCGACCGCCCCAGTCAAACTACCCATCTGGCACTGTACCTGATCCGGATAACGGACCTAGGTTAGATTCCCAGCATAGAAAGGGTGGTATTTCAAGGTTGACTCCACGAGGGCTAGCGCCCTCGCTTCCAAGTCTCCCACCTATCCTACACAACCTATACCAAAAACCAATACCAGACTGTAGTAAAGGTGCACGGGGTCTTTCCGTCCTTCTGCAGCTAACGAGCATCTTTACTCGTACTTCAATTTCGCTGGGTCTATGGTTGAGACAGTAGGGAAGTCGTTACGCCATTCGTGCAGGTCGGAACTTACCCGACAAGGAATTTCGCTACCTTAGGACCGTTATAGTTACGGCCGCCGTTTACTGGGGCTTAGGTTCAAAGCTTCGCCCGGAGGCTAACCTCTCCCCGTAACCTTCCAGCACCGGGCAGGCGTCACAGCGTATACATCGCCTTGCGGCTTCGCACGCTGCTGTGTTTTTAGTAAACAGTCGCTTCCCCCTGGTTTGTGCCACTCCTTCGAGCTCAGGCCGCTAAGGGCCGTCACCCTATTGGAGTCGTCCTTCTCCCGAGGTTACGGACGCAATTTGCCGAGTTCCTTAACCATAGTTCACCCAATCACCTTGGTATTCTCTACCTGTCCACCTGAGTTGGTTTGGGGTACGGGCACCGAGTGAGCTCGCTAGCGGCTTTTCTCGACAGCATAGGATCAGTGACTTCACCTGTAGCGGTTCGGCGTCGCGTCTCAGAGTTAATGAGGCCCGGACTTGCCTGGTCCTCCTCCTACACGCTTACCCCAGGACAACCATCGCCTGGGCTCACCTACCTTCCTGTGTCCCCGCATTGCTTGCAGCCACGAGATGGGTCGATTCGACCTATTGCCCCTTCGTGGGGCGCAAGGCATCCTCTTAGCAATCTCGCTTTTGCATGGACGCGCACTTGGTGGTACCGGAATATCAACCGGTTGTGCATCGACTACGCCTATCGGCCTCGCCTTAGCTCCCGACTTACCCTGGGAGGATTAGCCTTCCCCAGGAACCCTTGGACTTCCGGTGGAGGGGTTTCTCACCCCTCTTTCGCTACTCATACCTGCATTCGCACTCGACCACGGTCCACGACGGTTCACACCGGCGCTTCACACCAAGATCGACGCTCCGCTACCATGCCTGTTTACACAGACATCCGCAGTTTCGGCTCTGTACTTAAGCCCCGTTACATTGTCCGCGCAGGGCCACTCGACCAGTGAGCTGTTACGCACTCTTTCAAGGGTGGCTGCTTCTAAGCCAACCTCCTGGCTGTCTGGGCAATCCCACATCGTTTACCACTTAGTACAGAATTAGGGGCCTTAACTGGCGGTCTGGGCTGTTTCCCTTTTGTCCATCGAAGCTCATCCCCCGAGGACTCACTGCCGCACTCTGGAACCGTGGCATTCGGAGTTTGGTTGGGGTCAGTAACCTTGTGGGGCCCCTAGCCCATCCAGTGCTCTACCTCCACGGTTGAACATGCGACGCTGCACCTAAATACATTTCGCGGAGAACCAGCTATCACCGAGTTTGATTGGCCTTTCACCCCTAACCACAGGTCATCCCCTCCGTTTTCAACCGAAGTGGGTTCGCGCCTCCACGGGGTCTTACCCCCGCTTCACACTGCCCATGGCTAGATCACTCGGCTTCGGGTCTACAGCATGCGACTGAACGCCCTGTTCAGACTCGCTTTCGCTCCGGCTTCCCCTCACGGGTTAACCTCGCCACACACCGTAACTCGCAGGCTCATTCTTCAAAAGGCACGCCATCGTGACCGCCAAGGTCATCCGAAGATGGTTATGGCGGCGACACTCTGACTGCTTGTAAACCAACGGTTTCAGGTACTATTTCACTCCCCTCCCGGGGTGCTTTTCACCTTTCCCTCACGGTACTAGTTCACTATCGGTCACTGACTTATACTCAGCCTTACGAGGTGGTCCTCGCAGATTCACGCCGGCTTTCCCGGATCCGGCGCTACTCGGGAGACACGATCAGAGGACAGATGAGTTTCGTGTACGGGGCCGTTACCCTCTGTGGCTCGCCTTTCCAGAGCGATTCCACTACCCACTGTCTTTGTAACTCTGCGGGAGATCTGGCGCTCTCCCAATCGGTTCCCACAACCCCCAGATGGCAACGCCGCCAGGCTTTCCACCACCTAGGTTTAGGCTCTTCCCGTTTCGCTCGCCGCTACTCAGGGAGTCGCTGTTGCTTTCCTTTCCTCGGGTTACTTAGATGTTTCAGTTCACCCGGTTCCCTCTAGCCGCCTTATGTGTTCAGACGGCAGTGACACTCCATTACGAGTGCCGGGTTTCCCCATTCGGTCATCCGCGGATCAGAGCTTAGTAGGCAGCTCCCCGCGGCTTATCGCAGCCTCTCACGACCTTCATCGGTAGTCAGTGCCAAGGCATCCACCGTTGGCTCTTAGTAGCTTGGGTTTCATTTTCTATTGCATCTTGCGAAAGATGCTCGTGCTCGCTATGCAATTCTCAAGAGGCGTTCCGTGGGCGATGTAGCTCGAATACGAGTGCAGCGCGCCCTAAGGAGCGGTGCGATGACCACTTCCTCAAAGCGGAAGAGACGGACAAGCGAGTGCCTTAACTGGAAGCACTCAACTGACAGCCGGCCTGGTGGCCAACTGTCCGCTGAGATCATGCTCCTTAGAAAGGAGGTGATCCAGCCGCACCTTCCGGTACGGCTACCTTGTTACGACTTCACCCCAATCGCCAACCCCACCTTCGGCAGCTCCTTCCCCGAGGGGTTAGGCCACTGACTTCGGGTGTTGCCGACTTTCGTGGTGTGACGGGCGGTGTGTACAAGGCCCGGGAACGTATTCACCCCGGCATTGCTGATCCGGGATTACTAGCGACTCCGACTTCATGGAGTCGAGTTGCAGACTCCAATCCGAACTGAGACCGGCTTTATGGGATTCGCTCAACCTCGCGGTGTAGCAGCCCTTTGTACCGGCCATTGTAGCATGTTTGCAGCCCTGGGCATAAGGGGCATGATGACTTGACGTCGTCCCCACCTTCCTCCGAGTTGACCCCGGCAGTCTCCTACAAGTCCCCACCTTTACGTGCTGGCAATATAGGACAAGGGTTGCGCTCGTTGCGGGACTTAACCCAACATCTCACGACACGAGCTGACGACAGCCATGCACCACCTGCGCACAGCCCCGAAGGACACCATATCTCTATGGCTTTTCTGTGCATGTCAAACCCAGGTAAGGTTCTTCGCGTTGCCTCGAATTAAGCAACATGCTCCGCCGCTTGTGCGGGCCCCCGTCAATTCCTTTGAGTTTTAGCCTTGCGGCCGTACTCCCCAGGCGGGGCACTTAATGCGTTAGCTACGGCACGGAACCCGTTAAGTAGGCCCCACACCTAGTGCCCAACGTTTACGGCGTGGACTACCAGGGTATCTAATCCTGTTCGCTACCCACGCTTTCGCTCCTCAGCGTCAGTACCGGCCCAGAGCACCGCCTTCGCTACTGGTGTTCCTCCTGATATCTGCGCATTTCACCGCTACACCAGGAATTCCATGCTCCCCTACCGGACTCTAGTCAGCGCAGTATCGAATGGCGTCTCCGGGTTGAGCCCTGAGTTTTCACATCCGACTTACGCAACTGCCTACGAGCTCTTTACGCCCAATAAATCCGGACAACGCTCGCCCCCTACGTGTTACCGCGGCTGCTGGCACGTAGTTGGCCGGGGCTTCTTCTGCAGGTACCGTCATTTTCGTCCCTGCTGAAAGGGGTTTACAACCCGAAGGCATTCATCCCCCACGCGGCGTTGCTGCGTCAGGCTTTCGCCCATTGCGCAATATTCCCCACTGCTGCCTCCCGTAGGAGTCTGGGCCGTGTCTCAGTCCCAGTGTGGCTGATCGTCCTCTCAGACCAGCTACCCGTCGATGCCTTGGTGGGCCGTTACCCCGCCAACTAGCTGATAGGCCGCGAGGCCCTCCCGGAGCACCTGAGCATTTCCTCGGTCGGCCATGCGACCATCCGAGGGCATCCGGTATTAGCCAGAGTTTCCCCTGGTTATCCCGGTCTCCGGGGCAGGTTCCTCACGTGTTACTCACCCGTTCGCCACTAGGAAGCGGCCCGAAGGCCGTTTCCTCGTTCGACTTGCATGTGTTAAGCACGCCGCCAGCGTTCGTCCTGAGCCAGGATCAAACTCTCCGTCGAGATCTCCGGCGCCGGCCGAAGCCGGGCCATCGATCGGGTTGCTCGGCTGCCGCCCGCCGAGGCGGGTGCGTGAGCAGCCTTGCGTCTTAGAGAGCCGGTCTCGCCGCTTGGGTGCGGAAAGACCTTGGCTCCTCCCCGGCGCCGAAGCGCCGGGCGGTCCGGCAAGCAGCCGGACCGTAACTTGACGGACATCGCCTCAGGCCACGCAGCCCGAGCCGACGCCCGCACTCGCTATGCGTCCGTCTCTTCCGTTTTCAAGAAGCAATCTCGCTCCGGGGCCAGTGGAACCCGGATGGAGCCGGGCAGGATGGCACCGAAGGCACAGTACTCCTACTGTGAACCCGGCCGCGCCCGAAGGCCCCGCCAAGGGTGACCGCCTACGCTATCGCGGCAAGCCGACCAACACAACCGGGTTCAGGCCAGCCTGGCTCGGAGTCAGTCCACCACGAGAAGGTGCCGCTGGCGCCGGCCTCGCTGAACCAGCGCGTACCGGCCGTCCACCAGGTCGACTCGCTCGGACGGAGACCCCACACGCTGGCCGTTGACCCGGATCCCGCCCGATGCGATCGATCGGCGGGCGTCCGAACGCGACTTGCACACCCTGGACGCGACCAGGGCGTCGACCACCGGCTCGCCGCTGTCGAGCACCGCACCCCCCAGCACGGTCTCGGGCACGATGCCCCGCACCGCCTCCAGACGGTCCGCCGACAGGTCCGACTCCCCGAACAGCACCTCGGCGGCGACGCGGGACTGGCGGGCGGCCGCGTCGCCGTGCACCAGAGTGCAGACCTCGTCGGCCAGCGCCCGCTGGGCCCGGCGCTCATGGGGCGCGCCGGCGTGGGTCGCGATGATCTCAGCCACCTCCGTCACCGGCAGCAGCGTGAGCTGCAGCAGCAACCGCTCGACGTCGCGGTCGTCGGTGTTGACGAAGTACTGGTGCAACTCGAAGGGCAGCGTGCGGGCGGGGTCGAGCCACACCGTGCCCTCGGCCGTCTTGCCGAACTTCTGGCCGTCGGCCCGGGTCATCAGAGGCCAGGTGAGCCCGTGGACCGACGCTCCGCTGCGGCGGCGGACCAGGTCGATGCCCGCGGTGATGTTGCCCCACTGGTCGGAGCCGCCCACCTGCAGGCGGCAGCCGTAATGCTCGAACTGCCACCAGTAGTCGAAGGCCTGCAGCAGCATGTAGCTGAACTCGGTGAAGGAGATCCCCTGCTCGCTGTCCATGCGGCTGCGCACCGAGTCCTTGGCCACCATCTGGTTGACGGTGATGTGCTTGCCCACCTCTCGCAGGAAGTCGAGCAGCGTCACGTCTCGGGTCCAGTCGTAGTTGTTGACCAGCCGGGCCGCGCTGTCCCCGCCGAAGTCGAACAGCCCCTCGAGCTGGGTGCGGATGCCGGCGGTGTTGGCCTCGAGCGCGGCCGCGTCCAGAAGGGTGCGCTCGTCGGAACGGCCGCTGGGGTCACCGACCATGCCGGTAGCCCCGCCCACCAGCGCCAGCGGGCGGTGGCCGGCCTCCTGGAAGCGGCGCAGCACCAGCACTCCCACCAGATGGCCGACGTGGAGGCTGTCGGCGCTCGGGTCCATGCCGCAATACAGGGTGACTGGCCCGGAATCGAGCAGTTCCCGGAGTCCGGCCTCGTCGGTGTGGTCGTGGACCAGCCCGCGGGCGCGCAGGTCGTCGAGCAGGCCAGCCATGGCGGCAAAGCCTACCGACGCGCCACCTTCAGCCGGGAGCGGCCCGCCCGTCGGCGGAGTGGTGGCGTGGTTCGGCACCACCGGTGCAGCACAATGAGTCAATGAGCCACGCGGTCTCGGCCTCCAGGGCGATGCGTCGTCATGCTGCTTCGATCGCGCTCGTGGTGGCAGTGCTCGCCACCGGCTGCTCGGTCGAGCAGCGCGACATCACCTTCGACGTGGAGAAGCTGACCACCGCCCAGTCGTCGCGGATCTATTCCCGCGACGGGGTCCTCATCACCGAACTGCGGGGCGAGCAGCGCCGCACCGACGTGACCGACATCGCCCTCATCCCGGAGGTGGTTCGCAACGCGGTGGTCGCCATCGAGGACGAGCGCTTCTACGAGCACGACGGGGTGGACCTCAAGGCCATCCTGCGGGCAGCCCGCTCCAACGTGTCCGCCGGAGGCATCAGCCAGGGCGGCTCGACCATCACCCAGCAGTACGTCGGCAACGTGTTCCTCGACCGCTCCGAGCAGACCGTGACCCGCAAGATCGAAGAGTTCTTCATGGCCCGGCGCTTCGAGCAGTTCTTCACCAAGGACTTCATCCTGCTGCGCTACCTGAACTGGGTGTACTTCGGCAACGGCGCCTACGGCATCGAGGCCGCGGCCCGCCAGTACTTCGGCGCCCCCGCCTGCGAGCTGGTCGCCACCGCGCCCGAGCGGGCCGCCGGGGCGTGCCTGAGGGTCACCGAGCTGACCTTGGAGCAGGCCGCGCTCCTCGCCGGGCTCATCCAGCGGCCCAGCGCCTTCGACCCCTACCGCAACCCCCAGGACGCCCGCCGGCGCCGCAACCTGGTGCTCGAGAGGATGCTGGCCAACGGCTTCATCACCCCCGACGAGCACGATCGGGCCTTCGACGAGCCGATCGTGCTGATCGAGGACATCCCGCTGCTCGAGGAGCGCTACCCGGCCGCCCACTTCGTCGAGGACGTCAAGCAGTGGTTCCTCGACAACCCGGCCTTCGGGCCCACCCGCGAGTACCGCACCCAGCTCCTGTTCGAGGGTGGCCTCGACATCCACACCACCATCGACCTGGAGCTGCAGGCCAAGGCGGAAGCCGCCATCGAGGCGATCCTGCCTCACAACGAGTTCAATCCCGACGCCGCGGCGACCGTGCTGGGGGTGGGCGGCGCCGAGGAGGGACACGTCCTGGCCATGGTCGGTGGCCGCGACTTCTTCGGGGACGAGACCGATGCCAAGTTCAACCTGGCCAGCGGCAAGGGCCGCCAGGCCGGATCGGCCATGAAGCCGGTGGCGCTGGCCACCGCGCTGACCAGCGGCTTCTCGGTTACCAAGACCTACGACGCGCCCGACGAGTTGGAGATCGACCGTCCCGACATCTGCGGTCCGGTGTGGACCATTCGGGGCGGGCTGGGCTCGGAGCCCGAGGCGCCGGTGGACGCGAACCTGGTCGAGGCCATGCGTCGCTCGATCAACACGGTGTATGCCCAGCTCATGGTGGACGTCCGCCCGGCCAACTTCGTGACCATGGCCGAGCGGCTCGGTCTCGAGCCGGGCCGGATCGCGCCGGTGTGCGCCGGGGTGCTGGGCACCGAGGACGTCAACACCGTGGAGTTGGCCACGATGTTCTCCACCTTCGCCCGGTCCGGGCGGCAGGCCGACCCGACGATGGTGACCAGCATCATCCAACCCGACGGAACCGCCCTGTTCCGCCACCGCACCGACGACGTGCCCGTGCTCGATCCTTCGGTCGCCAATCAGATCACATGGGTATTGGAGGGGGTGATCACCCAGGGGACCGGCCATCGGGCCGCAATCGACCGGCCCGCGGCGGGCAAGACCGGCACCGCCCAGAACTACGCCGACGCGACCTTCGTCGGGTACACCCCTCAGCGGGCCGCCGCGGTGTGGGTCGGCTTCCCCGACGCGCAGATCCCCATGGAGCCGCCCACCACCGACATCAGGGTGACGGGTGGCACCTACCCGGCCCAGATATGGCGGGAGATCATGATCGCGGCCCACGAGGGCATCGATGCTGTCGCCCTGCCCCCTCCCCCGCCGAGCGCGCCCCCACCGACCACGGCGCCGCCCCGGCTCGACTCGGTCGAGATTCCCGACCTGGTGGGCCGGGCCTGGAACGCGGAGCAGATGACAGCCGAGTTGGCGGAACTGACGCTCGGGGTCGTCGCGGTGGAGGTCGAGACGGTCGAGTTCGCGGAGGGGACGATCATGGGGCAGGCCCCGGCGGCCGGGTCGCTCCATCGGGGCGGGATCACGTGACCGTGGAGGTGGCGGCGGCGCCCGACCTGCCCCCGGTGCTCGACATGCCCGAGGTCGTGGGCCTGAGCGAGGCCGAGGCCCGCGGTGTGCTGGCCGCGGCCGGACTGGGGGTCGAGGTGCACGTCGAGCCGTTCTTCGATGAGGAGGCCGAGCAGTTCGGTGGCCAGCCCGGGATGGTCTGGCGCCAGGCTCCTGCGGCCGGAGTTCCCGTCGAGCCGGGCGGGTCGGCCGAGATATGGGTGAACCCCGACCAGTGACCACCGGCGAACCGCCCCCGGCGCATCCGGCCCCCGTCGGCGACGGCACGGCGCCGAGCCCGAGCCGGAGCCGGCTGCGACTGGTGGGCAGGTGGCTGGGCGGCCTGTTCGTGGTGGGCAGCTTCGTGTTCTGGGCCTGGGCCTTCTCGCCGTGGGCCCGTACCGAGAACCCGGGCCGGCTCGACGACCGGTCCTTCGTGGAGTGGGCCGACCAGCGCTGCGCCGAGGCCCAGGCGGCCATCGACGACCTGCCGTCGCCGCGGGAAGCCTCGTCCCGGGCCGAGCGGGCCGATCAGGTGGACCGGGGCACCGACGCGGTGGAATCCCTCGTGGCCGACATCCGCCTGAGGGCCGAGGCTTCGCTGTCGTCGTCCACGGCGGGCGACGGACCGCCCGACGCAGAACTGGTCGATGCTTGGCTGGAGGACTGGGACGTCTACGTCTCGGACCGCCGCAGCCATTCGGAGAGGCTGCGCACCGCCGATGCGGACACGCCCGACCGGGAGCTGCGCTTCCTGCTGGTGGACATGACCGAGGGCAGCACCTACACCGAGCGCATGGACGGCTTCGCCCGCCTCAACAACATGGACAACTGCCAGGTCCCCGGCGACGTGTAGCACGCCACCGCTCCAGTAGTGAATTGTAGCAATTAATGGTGATAGTCACGCATAAACATAACAATTGCGTCTAGAGGGGTCAGGGTCGAGAGACGTCAGCCACGGCAGGCACATGGAAGCGCCAGGGGAGGTCGGTGCCGTTGGTGAGGCCGATCCTGGTGGTGACGGCGGGGGCCTGCGGGGGCGGTGTGCCGTCGTCGACGATGGTGACGCCCTGGTCGGCGGTGACGAGGTCGGCGCCGTCGACGGCTCCGTCGATGCCGAGGGCCTGGGTGAGCTTGGCCGGGCCGCTGCACAGGTCGCGGTCCCGGCGGGCGGCCGGGCCCCGGGCCGCGTACATGGCGTCGAGGCCCGCCAGTGGTGTCAGGGCGCGCAGCAGGACGGCCGCGGCCACGCCGTCGGTCTCGGCCACGACGTTGGCGCACCAGTGCATCCCGTAGGTGAAGTACACGTAGAGATGGCCTGGCGGGCCGAACATGGTGGCGTTGCGCTTGGTCCTGCCCCGGAAGCCGTGGCTGCCGGGATCGTCAGCGCCCCGGTAGGCCTCGACCTCGACGATCCGGCCGGCGCGGCCGTCGGGCGCCACCAGCACCTTGTTGAGAAGATCGGGCGCGACCTTGAGCGCGCCCCGTGCGTAGAAGCCCCGGTCCAGAGCTTGACGCTTCACCCCAGGCGAGCCGTGTCGGCTTCGATCCGCTGCCGGAAGCGCTCCATCTGGGCGGCCACCGCCTCGGGACCGCCTGCCCCGGGCGTGTTGCGGCGGGCCACCGACGCGCCCGGCTCAAGCAGCGCGGCGGCTTCGGAGCCCAAGTCCGGATGCGCGGCCACCAGGTCGGCCAGCGACCCCTCGCCCGCCAGTGAGCGCCTCACCAGGTCACCGACGATGGCGTGGGCCTCCCGGAACGGTGTCGCCTGCGCCACCAGCCACTCGGCCAGGTCGGTGGCCGCCGCGTAGGGTGACGACGCGGCCGCGGCCATGCGGTCGGTGTCGAAGCGGGCGGTGGCCAGCAGTCCGTCGAGAGCGGCCAGCGTCAGCATGGCCGTGTCGACCGCGTCGAACAGCGGCTCCTTGTCCTCCTGGAGATCCTTGGCGTAGGCCAGCGGCAGCCCTTTGAGGGTGGCCAGCAGGCCGGCCAGGTGCCCGATCAGCCGCCCGGCCTTGGCCCGGGCCAGTTCGGCGACGTCGGGGTTCTTCTTCTGGGGCATCATCGACGAGCCGGTGGCGAAAGCGTCGTCGAGCTCCACGAAGCCGAACTCCGACGACGTCCACAGCACCAGCTCCTCGCCCAGCCGGCTCAGATGCACGCCGAGGACAGCCAGCGCGTAGAGGGCGTCGGCCACGAAATCGCGGTCGGCCACCGCGTCGAGGCTGTTGTCGAACACCGCTGCGAAGCCCACTTCGGCCGCGGTCCGCTCGGGGTCCAGCGGCAGCGACGATCCGGCCAGCGCACCCGCCCCCAACGGCGACACGTCGGCCCGCCGCCGGGCCTCGGCCAGCCGGTCGACGTCGCGGGCCAGCGCCCAGCCGTGGGCCAGCAGATGGTGGGCCAGCAGCACCGGCTGGGCCTGCTGGAGGTGGGTGTAGCCGGGCAGCAGCGCCGCTCCGGCGTCGGCGGCCCGGGCCAGCAGCGTGGCCTGGAGCCCCAGTACCGCCCGGGCGACGTCGTCCAGGGCGGCCCGGGTCCACAGCCGCAGGTCGGCGGCCACCTGGTCGTTGCGGCTGCGGCCGGTGTGGAGCTTGGCCCCGGCCGGGGTGATCTCGGTGACCCGCCGCTCCACCGCGGTGTGGATGTCCTCGTCGCCGGGAGCGGCCACGAACCGGCCCTCGGCTATCTCGGCCTCCACCTCGTCGAGCGCGGCCCCGATGGCGTCCCGCTCGGCCGGGCTGATCAGGCCGACGGCGGCCAGCATCGTCGCGTGGGCGCGCGACCCCGCGATGTCCTCGCGGAACATCCTGCGATCGAATCCGAGGCTGTCGTTGAGGGCCCGGAGCGCCTCGGCGGGATCCCCGTCGAACCGCCCGTGCCACAGAGTCGCCGAATCGTCCACAACTATCCCCCTCCGGTCGGCCGCTGGGCCTGCTTGAGGGCCAGGTTGCGCAGCCGCAGGGCGTGCAGCGCGATGAACCCGGTGGCGTGGGCCTGGTCGTAGGCGCCCTCGTCCTCCTCGAAGGTGACCGTCCGGTAGTCGAACAGCGATTCGTCGGAGCGGCGCCCGGCGATGTCGACGTTGCCCTTGTAGAGCCGCACCCGGACCTCGCCGTTCACGCTGGCCTGGCTGTAGTCGATGGCCGTCTGCAGCATCCTGCGCTCCGGGCTCCACCAGTAGCCGTTGTAGATCAACTCGGCGTACCGGGGCATGAGCTCGTCCTTGAGGTGCGCCATCTCCCGGTCGAGGGTGATCGACTCGATGGCCCGGTGGGCCCGCAGCATGATGGTCCCGCCCGGCGTCTCGTACGCGCCCCGGCTCTTCATGCCGACGTAGCGGTTCTCCACGATGTCGATGCGCCCCACGCCGTTGGCCGCGCCCAGCGAGTTGAGGGTGGCCAGCACCTGGCCGGGGGTCATGGGCCGGCCGTCGACGGCCACGATGTCGCCGGCCGCGAAGGTCAGGTCCACGTAGGTGGGCTCGTTGGGGGCGGCCTGGGGGCTCACCGACCAGAGCCACATCTCTGCGGGAGGCTCGTACCAGGGGTCCTCCAGCGGGCCGCCCTCGTATGAGATGTGGAGCATGTTGGCGTCCATCGAGAAGGGCGACTCGGTCCCCCGCTTGCGCTCTATGGGGATGCCGTGGTCGGCCGCGTAGGCCATGAGCGACTCCCGCGAGCCCAGGTCCCACTCCCGCCAGGGCGCGATGACCCGGATGTCGGGCTTGAGCGCGTAGGCGCCGAGCTCGAAGCGGACCTGGTCGTTGCCCTTGCCGGTGGCGCCGTGGCTGATGGCGTCGGCGCCCGTCTCGGCAGCGATCTCCACCAGCCGCTTGGCGATCAGGGGACGGGCGATGGAGGTGCCCAGCAGGTACTCGCCCTCGTAGACGGCGTTGGCCCTGAACATGGGGAACACGAAGTCGCGGGCGAACTCCTCGCGCAGGTCCTCTATGAAGATGTCGGCGGGCGCGACGCCCATGGCCAGGGCCTTGGCCCTGGCCGGCTCCAGTTCGTCGCCCTGGCCTATGTCGGCGGTGAACGTCACCGCCGTGCAGCCGTAGGTCTCCTGCAGCCAGTGCAGGATTATGGAGGTGTCGAGGCCGCCCGAGTAGGCCAGGACCACTCTGGAGACGGGCGCGGTTCCGGCCGGGGCGCCATGGGTTGTGCTCATCTGATTCCTTCTTCCAACTCCGTGCGGTGATTACCGGCCCAATCCGGCCAGATCCCTCAGGCGCTCGGCCAGGTCCGATCCCGGTGTCCCGTCGGTGGCCACCACGATCAACGAGTCGTCGCCGGCCACGGTGCCGAGCACCTCTTCGAGACCGGCCCGGTCCAGAGCGGATGCCACCACATGGGCCGAGCCCGGCGGCGTGCGTACCACCGCCAGGTTGCCCGACGAGCCGATGTCGGCCACCCAGTCGCCCATCACCCTGCGGAGATGCTCCTCCGGCGCGATGCGTTCGGCCGGATGCTCCGGGATGGCGTAGACAGTGCTGCCCCCCGGCACCCGGACCTTCACCGCGCCCAGGCCGTCGAGGTCCCGCGACACGGTGGCCCGGGTGGCGGTGATACCCGAGTCCGACAGCAGGTCGACGAGCTGCTGCTGGCTGGCCACTGCGTGCTCGGCTAGCAGCTGGACTATGAGGTGCTGGCGGCTGGTCTTGCTCATGGCTGGACTCAATCGGCCTGTTCCATGAGCCACAGCAGCAGACCCCGGGCCGCGTGCATCCGGTTGGCGGCCTGCGGCCACACCCGGCTCTGGGGCCCGTCGAGCACGGTTGATGCCACCTCCTCGCCCCGATGGGCGGGCAGGCAGTGAAGGAACACGGCATCGGCTGAGGCCCGGGCCATCATCCTGCGGTCCACTCTGAACCCGGCGAAGTCCTTGCGGCGCTTCTCGGCCTCCTGCTCCTGGCCCATCGAGGTCCACACATCGGTGTAGACCACGTCGGCGCCGCTCACCGCCTCGGCCGGCCTCTGCACCTGCACCGGTTCGCAGCCGTGGCGGCGCATCCGCCGCAGGTCGGCTTCGCTGAACTCGTAGCCCGGGGGACTGGCGATACGCACCGACATGCCCGCCAAGCCGGCGGCGTACGCCAGCGAGTGAGCCACATTGTTGGCGTCGCCGACGTAGGCCAGGACACGGCCTTCGAGATGGCCGCGAGCCGCCCGGATCGTCAGCAGATCGGCCACGGCCTGGGTGGGGTGGGCGGCGTCGCTGAGCAGGTTGATCACCGGCACGGCGCTCACGGCCGCCATGCGCTTCACCGTGTCGTGGGCGAATACCCTCGCCCCGATCACCGCGCTGTAGCACGCCAGAGTGCGGGTCACGTCCTCGACGCTCTCGCGCTCGTCCAGACCGACCTCGCCCGCGCCGATGTAGGTGGGGTGGCCCCCCAGCTGCACCACAGCCATCTCGGTGGCGCTGCGCGTACGGGCCGAGGGCTTCTCGAACAGCAGGGACGCGCCCTTGCCCGCCAGCACCGGCGGCGGGTTCGGGGTGGTCGCCAGGTTCATGATCCGGGCGAGCTCGCTCGGACCCAAGTCATCGATATCTAGGAAGTGGCGCATGTGAACTCCTTCATCGAGTGTGGATCGATTGTCGCAAGTGGGTCGCGGTCGCGCATCAGCGCTGCTCCAGGACACCCGCCAGGATGGAGCACCCTTCGGCGAGTTGTTCGGTGGAAACCACGAACGGAGGGGCGAGGCGCAGCGCGGTCGGGGTCACGCCGTTGACGACCAGGCCGGCCTCCAGGCAGGCCGAGGCGACATCCTTGGCGGCGCGCCCAGCGCGGGCCTCTTCGGACAGCTCCGCGGCTAGCAGCAGGCCCCGACCCCTCACGCTGGTGACGTCGTCGAGCGCGCCCAGCAGGTCCCTCAGCTCGGCTCCGAGCCGGCTGGCCACCGCGGGGGCGTCCATGGCCTGCATCTCAGTGAGCACGGCCCGGGCCGCAGCCAGCGCCAGCGGCTGGCCCGCGAAGGTGGAGCCGTGGTCACCGGGCCCGAAGGCGGCCGCGACCTCGGCCCGGGCCCACACCGCGCCCACCGGCACCCCGTTGCCGAGCGCCTTGGCCATGGTCACGATGTCGGGCTGCACACCGTCGTGCTGGTAGCCGAACCAGTGGCCGGTCCGGCCCAGTCCGGTCTGGATCTCGTCCAGCACGAGCAGGATGCCGCGCTCGTCGCAGACCCGCCGCACGGCCTGCAGATAGCCGTCGCCGGCCGGGATCACGCCCCCCTCGCCCTGCACCGACTCCAGCACCACCGCGCCGACGGAGGGATCCAGGGCGGCTGCCAGCGCGTCGATGTCGTCGAAGGGCACGTGACGGAAGCCGTCCGGCATCGGCTGGAAGGGCTCATGCTTGTCGGGCTGGCCCGTGGCCGCCAGCGCGGCCAGCGTCCGGCCGTGGAACGATCCGTAGGCGCTCACCACCGCGTGGCGACCCCTGCCGGAGTGCTTGCGGGCCAGCTTGAGCGCGGCCTCCACCGCCTCCGCGCCGGAGTTCTGGAACAGGATCCGGCCCGGTTCGGTGTCACCGCCGGGTCCGGACCGGATAAGCCGGTCGAGCGTCTCCACAACCTCGGCCGTGGGCTCGTTGGCGAACAGGTTGGAGGTGTGGATCAGCGTCGACGCCTGCGAGGCGACCGCCTCGGTGACCGCCGGGTGGGCGTGACCCAGCCCGGTGACGGCCAGGCCGCACAGGAAGTCGAGGTAGCGGCGGCCGCGGTCGTCCCACAGCTCGGCGCCGTCGCCCCGCACGAACGTCACCGGCGGGGTCCCGTAGTTGTTCATCAGCGCAGCCCTGCTCATGGCGAGTCCTCGTCTTCCTCGGCGTGCTCGGTGATCATCGTTCCTATTCCAGAGACCGCTGCGGCGACAGCGAGTCCTCGTCTTGCTCGGCGTGCTCGGTGATCATCGTTCCTATCCCGGCGTCGGTGAACAGCTCGAGCAGCACCGCGTGGGGTATGCGGCCGTCGAGCATGTGGGCGGAGCCGGCCCCGGCCCGCACCGCGTCCACGCAGGCCTGAGCCTTGGGGATCATCCCGCCGTTCACGGCGCCGGAGACGATCATGGCCTCCACGTCGGTGACGGTGGCCCGGCTCACCAGCGACGACCCATCGGAAGGGTCCGCGAGCAGGCCAGGCACGTCGGTCAGGTACACGACCTTGGCCGCGCCGAGCGCGCCGGCCAGGGCCGCGGCCATCGTGTCGGCATTGATGTTGTAGGCCTGACCCGAGGTGTCGGCACCGATCGATGACACGACGGGGACGATCTCTCTGGTGACGAGACGCTCGATGATCCGGGGATCGACCGAGGCGACATCGCCGACATAGCCCAGCTCGGGATCCCGGGGCTCTGCGGTGACGAGGCTGCCGTCCTCGCCGGAGAGCCCCAAGGCTGCTCCGCCGTTGGCGTTGATGGCGCTGACGATGTCCCGGCCGACCTTGCCGACCAGCACCATCCGGGCCACTTCGAGAGTCTCGGCGTCGGTCACCCGCAGGCCGTCGCGGAACTCGCTCTGCTTGCCCAGGCGGGCCAGGTGCTCGCCGATCTGGGGGCCGCCTCCGTGGACCACCACCGGATGCAGCCCGACGGAGCGCACCAGCACGATGTCGCGGGCGAAGGACGCCGCCAGGGCGGCGTCGGTCATGGCGTGGCCGCCGTACTTGACCACCACCACCGCCCCCCGGAAGCGCCGGATGTAGGGCAGCGCCTCCACCAGCGCCCGGGCCCGCCGATCGGGCTCGAAACCGTGGGGCTCGGTGCTCGGGTCGGCTGCCTGGGTCGTATTCGCGCTCATGTCCTGTACCCCTGAACGAGGGTCGACCAGTTCGACACGCAAGAGTCGTGCCATACCGCATCGCCGGATTGAGGCCGTTGAGGCGCCGGGATCATGTCCTGTACCCCGCGTTGATGTCGATATAGCCGTGAGTCAGGTCGCAGGTCCACACGGTGGCCTCGCCGTCGCCCACACCCACATCGACCCGAAGCTCGATGTTGTCGCCCAGCAGGTGCTCGGTGGCCCGCTCCTCGCTGTAGCCGGGTCTGGGCATCCCGGCATCGGCGCACTGCTCGTCGCCGATCCAAATCGCGAGCCGGTCCCGGTCGGCCCGCTGGCCGGCCTTGCCCACCGCGGCCACGATCCGGCCCCAGTTGGCGTCGGAGGCGGCCAGCGCGGTCTTCACCAGCGGGGAGTCGGCCACGGCCCCGGCGATGACCCGCGCCGCGGCATCGTCGGCCGCGCCGGTGACGGTGACCGCGACGAACTTGGTGGCACCCTCGCCGTCGCGCACGACCTGGTGGGCCAGGTCGAGCGTCACCGCATCGAGGGCGGCCCGGAAGTCTGCCATGTGCAGCGCGGCAGACTGTCCTGACGTGCTGGTCGCGGCGAGCAGCACGGTGTCGCTGGTGGAGGTGTCGGAGTCGACGGTGATGCGGTTGAAGCTCCTCTCCACCGACGCGGCCAGGCACTGCTGGGCGTCCGGCGGGTCCACGGCCAGGTCGGTGAACACGAACGCCAGCATGGTGGCCATGTCGGGGGCGATCATGCCGCTTCCCTTGGCGATGCCGGCCACATGAGCGCCGGTGCCGGCCACCGGCGCCGACGCGCCCTTGGGGAACGTGTCGGTGGTGCCGATGGCGTTGGCGGCGGCCTCCCAGGCCCTCGAATCTGAAGCGATGAGTCCGGCCGTGAGTGCGGGCAGCGCGGCGTCGACGCGCTCGACCGGCAGGTCCTCGCCGATGACGCCGGTGGAGGCGACCAGCACCTCGTGGGCGGCCGCGCCGAGCGCGCCGGCAACCGACTCGGCGGTGTGTTGGGCGGCCGCGTACCCGGACTGGCCGGTGAAGGCGTTGGCGTTTCCGGAGTTGACGATCACAGCCCGGCCCCGGCCTCCGCTCGACGCCAGCGCGTGCCGGCACCAGTCCACCGGCGCGGCGGTGCACAGCGACCGGGTGAAGACACCGGCCACCGTGCTGCCCGGCGGCAACTCGGCCAGCATCAGGTCGTCGCGGCTTTGGTAGCGGATCCCGGCTGCGGCCGTGGCCAGGCGCAGGCCCTTGACAGCCGGCATGTCCGGGAACGCCGCCGGCGCGAGCGGGGAGATCGTGGTCTCAGCCATCACAGCCGCCTAGAACTGGCACCAGCGGGAACTGGCAGCGAAATGCACGACATCCGAGCAAACCGCTGCGAATTCGGCTGAAGGTGCCGCCGCGGGGTGGCTGGAGGTCCCATGTCGGCCGCCTAGGGGTAGACCCCGGCCGGGGCCAGCCCGGCGGTCTCGTCGATGCCCAGCGCCAGGTTGGCGCACTGCACGGCCTGGCCGGAGGCGCCCTTGACCAGGTTGTCGAGCGCGGCGATGGCCACGACCCACCCGGTGCGGGTGTCGGCCCTCGCGGTGATGTGGACGCTGTTGGACCCCAGCGTCGCCTTGGTGGACGGCGACCGCTCGCTCACCACCACGAACGGCTCGTCGCAGTAGGCGTCGCCTAGCACGCCGAGGACGTCCTCGGTGCTGGTGTCAGCGACGGGCCTGGCGTAGCAGGTGGCCAGGATGCCCCGGTTCATGGGGGCCAGGTGAGGCGTGAACAGAACCTGGACGCCGGTGCCGGCATGGAGCGACAGCGCCATCTCGATCTCGGGCGTGTGCCGGTGGTTCAGCAGGCCGTAGGCGGTGAAGTCCTCGTCCACCGCGCAGAAGGTCGTGTTCGGTTTGGGCGGACGGCCCGCGCCGGACACCCCGCTGGCGGCATCGACGATGATGCCGGTGGACTCGACCGCACCGGCAGCCACGAGCGGAGCGAGCGCCAGCGACGCGGTGGTCACGTAGCAGCCGGGGGCGGCCACGAGTTCGGCGCCCCGGATGTGACTGCGGAACAGCTCGGGGAGGCCGAACACGAACTCGTCGAGCAGTTCGGGCACGGTGTGCTCGGCGCCGTACCAGGCCGGGTAGAGGCCGGGGTCGTTGAGCCTGAAGTCCGCGGCCAGGTCGACGACGTGCTTGACCTCGCCCCGCAGTTCCGGGACCACGGCCTGGGAAGCCCCGTGGGGCAGCCCGCAGAACGCAAGGTCGCATCCGGAGGCGATGCCGGGCTCGTAGGGGACGAACTCGGCGCCCCCGTAGGCCGCGGCCAGGCTCGGGTAGAGGTCGGCCACGGCCCGGCCGGCCATCGACTCTCCGGTGGCTACGGCCACTTCCAGGTCGGGGTGGGACGCGCAGATGCGCAGCAGTTCCGCGCCGGTGAACCCCGACGCGCCGATGACCGCCACCTTGTGCATCCCGCGATGCTACCGGTCGGCTCTCGTCTTTGCAACTATTCTCATAATTTAGGAACTATTTGCAGTGAATATATATCGGAATATCCTCTAAAGACCTTAGAATCATCGTGTGACCCAATCTCGCGGCATTCCGCCCAGGCACCCCAAGAAACAGATCGCTGACATAGTGTCCGCGGCTCTGGCTGCTGGCTGGCGATTCCGCAAGGGCAGACCGCGAGGCCACATGTGGGGAATCCTGCTATGCCCGCAGGCCGATCGGGAAGGTTGCCGCATCCGGGTCTATTCGACACCGCGCAACGCGGACGATCATGCTGCCGCTATCCGTGCCGACCTTGCCCGTTGCCCCCACGAGGTACCCTCATGAACGGAGCCAGGAGTCGATCATGACCAAGTACAGATTCACTCTCGAGGCCGTGGGCCCCGAATGCTCCGACGACGACTTCTCCGAGTGGGTCGCCTCGCACGCAGGAGCCAGCGGCCACGCCACCAGGAACGGGCACCACTACATCCACTTCGTGAAACGGGCAGCCTCCTTGGATCTGGCCGTGAAGGACGCGGTCGACGTGTTGGCAGGCTGGAACGGACTTCAGATCGTCGGCTTCATCTCGCCCTGCTCGAACAGCGGCGTACTGGCAAGGGCCTAGCCCGCCGCCTCGGCAACAACATCACGGCGAGGCTTCCGGCTCTCGTCCCTCTAGCTGTTCCAATGCGGGGCGACGGTCAGGAGCGGAGCGCGGCGCCGGTGCGGCGGGATGTCTCGTCGATGCAGCGTTGACGGGCCTCGGCCACCTCGGCGTCGGTGAGCGTGTGGTCCGCGGCCTGGAACCGCAGCCGGTAGGCCAGGCTGCGAGAACCGTCGGCCACGCCCGGTCCCCGGTACACGTCGAACAGCTCGACCGAGGCCAGCAGCGCGCCTGCGGAGGCCCGCAGCGCCCGCTCGACCTGGGCCGCAGCCACCCCGTCGGGGACCACGAAGGCGAGGTCGACGTCGCTGGGCGGGTACTTGCTCACCGGCCGGTAGCGGCGCCGGGCCCTGGGCCCGTCGAGCACCTCCTGCAGATCTAGCTGGAGCCACGCCACCCGGCCCGACACCCCGCTGGCTTCGAGCACCTCTGGATCGATCTCCCCCACCGCGCCCCTGGACCGCCCGGCCACCACCGCTTCGGCGGCCCGGGTGGGATGCATTCCTGGAAGCTCGGCGGCACGCAACTCGACCGCGGGCAGAGCCAGGGCCTCCGTGAGCAGGTCGAGGACCGCCACCGCGGCCGGGGCCTCCTCACCCGACAGGGCGACGGCCAGGAACTCCCTCTCGTCGGGGAGCAGCTGGCCCTCCGGCGCGGGCAGGTAGACGTGGCCGATCTCGAACAGCCGCACATCGCCGTTGAAGTGGCGCTGGTTGTAGGCCACCGCCCGCAGCTGGCCGGGCAGCAGCGAGGTCCGCAGCACCGACTCGCTGTCGTCGACCGGGTTCGACAGCGTGATGCCGTCCTCGGGCAGGCCCACCGCGGCCATCGCCCCGGGCGCAACGAAAGGCATCGGCTGGGTCTCGTAGCAGCCCGCACCGACCAGCACGTCGCGCACCAGCCGCCGGTCCTTCTGGTAGGCCGACAACCCGCCGGCCTCGTTGCCGGTGGGCACGGTGCGCTCGATGTTCTCGTACCCGTGGAGCCGGGCCACCTCCTCGGCGATGTCGGTCTCGGTCTCGGTGTCCCAGCGCCAACTCGGGATGGTCACGTCCAGGTTGTGGAGGTCGACGTTCGGATTGAAGCCAGCGTCGCTCGCCCGCTGGCTCACGGGGATTTCTGCTATGCGGCTGACCGCCGCTTCGAAGCCGATTGACCGCAGGTGGTGGGCCATCTGCTCCGCGCTCAGGCCGGTGCCGAGCAAGCTGTTGACCCTGGCGGCTCGCACTCGCAGCGGGCGGCGATCGGGCAGGTCGCCGCGCTCGTCGATCAGGCCGGGGGCCACCTCGGCGCCTTGCGCGGCGGCCAGTTGAACGAAGCGGTTCATGCAGCGTTCGACGTTGTAGCCCCAGTCGGCGCCCCGCCTGAAGCGGGTGGCGGCCTCGCTGGCCAGGTTCAGCCGCTTGGCCGTGCGCGAGATCGACGGCGGGTCCCACCACGCCATCTCCACCAGCACGTCGGTGGTGCCGGCGTCGATCTCGGTGGAAGCCCCGCCCATGACGCCGGCGATGCCGATGGCCTCGTCGTCGCCGTCGGCGATAACCCCGTCGCCGGCGGCCAGCACGCGGTGCACGCCGTCGAGGGTGGTGATGGTCTCGCCCTCGCGGGCCCGGCGCACGCGGATGCGGGCTCCGCTCACCCGGCCCAGGTCGAAAGTGTGGCTGGGCTGGCCCAGCTCGAGCATCACGTAGTTGGAGATGTCCACGATGGCGTTGATGGGGCGCTGGCCCAGCGCGGTCAGCCGGTTGGCCATCCACGGTGGCGACGAGCCCGCCGGAACGTTGCGCAGCACCCGACCGACGAAGCGGCCGCACAGGGTGGGGTCGACGATCTCCACCGCAACCGACTCCGCGAGGTCCGGGCCCGAGGCGGGCGTCGACCAGTCGGGCGGCTCGAAAGCCACCCCCAGGCCGGCGGCCAGGTCGCGGGCCACGCCCATCACCGACAGGGCGTCGGGCCGGTTGGCACCGACGTCGAGGTCCCAGAGCACGTCGGGCTCCACCCCGAGAGCATCCGCCAGAGGCGTGCCCGGCCCGGCGCCGGCGGCTACCCGGTCGTTGAGGATCATGATGCCCTCGGCGTCGTCGCCCATGTCGAGCTCGATCTCCGAGCAGCACATGCCTTCGGAGGCCTGGCCCCGCAGCTTGCGGCGGGCTATCTCCAGCCCGCTCGGCATCACCGTGCCCACCCGGGCCAGCGGCACCAGGTCGCCCACGGCCATGTTGAACGCCCCGCAGCAGACCTGCAACGCCTTGCCCGAGCCGTCGTCCACCTCGACTAGCTGGATCCGGTCGGCGTCGGGGTGGGGCCGCAGTTCGAGTACCCGGCCGAGCACCACGCCGTCGGGCACCGAGCCGGTGACGGTCGTCTCCTCCACGGTCATGCCGAGCGCGCTGAGCATGTCGCCGAGCGCGGTCGGGTCGCCCTCGATGCCGGGGGCGAACTCCCTGAGCCACGACAGCAGCACCTTCATGGTGGATCCTGCCCCATCAGAACTGGCCCAGGCGCGCCGCCATCCCGCTCACGCCAACTCCCATGGCAAACCGGCCCATGCCCTCGCGGTCTCGTCAGCGCTCCGATTCCCATCAGAATTGGCCCAGGCGCGCTGGCCTCGCCAGCGTCCGCGGTCCCGGCGAACTGGCCCAGGCGCGCCGCGGCTGCCAACACGTTCGTCCCCATCAGAACTGGCCCAGGAAGCGAGTGTCGTTGTTGACGAACTCGCGGATGTCGTCGATGTCGTGACGCATGACCGCCAGGCGGTCGATACCGAAGCCGAAGGCGAAGCCCTGCCACTCCTCCGGGTCGATCCCGCAGTTGCTCAGCACGTTGGGGTGGACCATCCCGCAGCCGCCGAGTTCCAGCCACGATCCGTCGGGCCGGGAGATGTCGAACTCGGCCGACGGCTCGGTGAACGGGAAGTACGACGGGCGCAGCCGGCTCTTGACCTCCCTGCCGAAGAAGGCCCTGACGAACTCGTCGATCGTGCCCGCGAGGTCGCCCATGGTGATGTTGCGGTCCACGGCCAGACCCTCGATCTGGTTGAAGGCCGGAAGGTGGGTGGCGTCGGCGGTGTCGGCCCGGAAGGTCCGGCCCGGAGCCACGATGTACACGGGGGGCTTGCGCTTCTCCATCACCCGGATCTGGACCGGGGACGTGTGAGAGCGCAGCATCACCTCCTCGGACTCCCCGAGGTTGACGAAGATGGTGTCGAAGCTGCCCCGGGCCGGATGCCAGTCGGGGATGTTGAGGGCCTCGAAGTTGTACCAGGCGCTCTCCACCTCCGGACCCTCGGCGACGGTGTAGCCCATCCCGACGAACACGTCCTCGAGACGGTCGCGGGCCTGGGTCACGGGATGCAGGTGGCCGCGGCTCAGCGGGACGGTCTGGGGGAGGCGCTCGGTGAGATCGAGCCGCTCGGCCGCGTAGCGGTCGTCCCGGGCCGCGGCGGCCAGCCGGTCACGGGCCGCGGTCACGGCCACCTCCACGCGGGCGCGCGCATCGTTCAGTGACCGTCCCGCCCGGGCCCGTTCGCTCGGGTCGAGCTCGCCGAGCCGGCGTTTGGCCTCGTTGAATAGCGATCGGCGGCCCAGCAACTCCCGCTCGATGCCGGCCACGGCGTCGAGGTCGGCGGCCGCGGCGAGGCGCTCCTCGGCCCCGGCGGCGGCCTGCTCGTAGCCCTCGATCACCCGAGCAAGGCTAGGGCGCACGGGCCGCTACTCGGCGGAGTGATTGCCGGATCGAACCTCAAGCGGTTCACCACCCGCGAGCACCCCGAACAGGTGAGAGGCTGGCGCGCCGTAGTGGTGTCATTCCCGTTCCTGTTCGCCGCGCTCACGGGCCGCCCAAACCACAGCAACACTGCCCACGGCCTCGCGCCGTACGGGCCGCGTTGTCCCGCCTATCCGCTCGGCCTCTACGGGGCCGCCAACTACTCGACGTTCGGCACGCTGCCGGGGCGGGGCGACAACGCCTCTCTAGCGGCGACACTCGAAAGCGAGGAGGGTGGCGGCCATGGCGACGTTGAGGGACTCGACATCGCCGGACATAGGAATCCGGACCCTGTGGTCTGCCATGGTGTAGAGCCGCCGGTCGAGCCCGTGGGCCTCGGATCCGAGCATGAGCGCGATCGGGCCCCTCCCGCGGCCGAGCACGCCGGAGTGATGGGGCTCCCCGTCGCTCGAATCGGCGGCCACGATCCGCGCGCCCAAGGCTCGCAGGACCCCCATCGCAGCCTCCGCGTCGGCTTCCTGCACCACCGGCACGCGCAGTACCGAGCCCGCCGAGGCTCTCACCGCCTTGGGAGCCCACGGGTCGGCTCCGCCCACCACGACCACGCATCGGGTCTCGCACGCTTCGGCCGAGCGCACGATGGTGCCGACGTTGCCGGGGTCGGAGACGCCGACGAGCACGAGCACAAGGTCGTCGTCGGCCAGCGACTCCGGCAGGCAAGCCCGCGGCTTGTCGATCAGCGCCAGCATCGGCTGGGGACTCGTGGCTGGGGCGACCGAGTCGAACGCCCGGTCCGACAGCACCACCACTTCCGTGCGGGTGCCGACACGGGCCAGCACGTCACGGCCCGCCGCGTCATCGGCCGCAGACTCGGGAACGGCCACGACCGAGGGCTCGATGCCGGCCGCCAGCGCCTCCGAGACGGTCCGCCGCCCCTCCAGCACGACCGTGGCGTCGCTAGGCGAACGCCGGCGGACGAGGCGCCGCAGTTCGGCAACCCGCCGATGGCGCGGTCCCAGCGCAGGCGGTGCGCTCAGCTCAGCGCCTCTCAACCAGGCGTCGAAACGCCTGACGTGGGGAGCCGCTCCTCTCCCCGCCGGCGGGGCGTCCCGGGCGCGGACCTTGATCCCATCTTGGCCGCCTGGGCTGCGGCTCGATCCTCTCCGGGGCCAGCTGACCGGCCTGCAGGCGCGGTCCGAGCCTGCCGTGCGTGTTCAGGACGCCCGGGCCGAGGCCTCGGAGGCTGTCTCGACCAGAGCGGAGAACGCGTCGGGGTCGTTGACGGCCAGGTCGGCCAGGATCTTGCGGTCGACCTCGATCCCGGCTGCCTTCAGCCCGGCAATGAAGCGGCTGTAGGAGGTTCCCCGCTGGCGGCACGCCGCGTTGATCCGCTGGATCCAGAGCCGGCGGAAGTCGTTCTTGCGGGCCCTGCGGTCGCGGAACGCGTAGTTGCCGGAGTGCATGAGCTGCTCGTTGGCGGCCCGCCACGAACGGGACTTGTTGCCGTAGTACCCCTTGGCCCGCGACAGAACCTCCCGGCGGCGGCGCCTGGACTGGGCGGGACGCTTCACTCTCGCCATCGTTGTGTCTCCTTGCTGAGGCTTGCCGTAGCGATTGGACCGGCGGGTTAGATGCCGAGATCCCGCAGCATGCGCTTATCCGACGACGACACCTCGGCGGGCGCCCGGAGCTGGCGCTTGCGCTTGGGCGACTTCTTCTCGAGGATGTGGTTCTTGTTGATCCGGCGGCGCCGCAGCTTGCCGGAGCCGGTACGCCGGAAGCGCTTGGCCGCACCCCGGTGCGTCTTCATCTTGGGCATGGCTGGCTCTCGATCCTGTTCGTGGCTGACTTGCGGTTGGGTGCTCGCTGCGGTTCGCGTGCGAGGCGGTGATGGTCTCAGTCGGCTGCGCCGGGCTGGGGTGGCTCGGAGGCTGCCATTGCGGCCTCGGCTTCCAGCCTACGGCGGTGCCGGGCCTGAGCCTGCTTGTCAGGAGCGAGCACCATCACCATGTTGCGTCCGTCCTGGCGGGGCTGGAACTCCACCTTGCCGACGTGCTCCACGGTCGCAGCCACATCGTCGAGGATCTTCTTCCCCAGTTCGGGATGCTGGACCTCCCTGCCCCGGAACATGATCGTGACCTTGACCTTGTTGCCCTCGCCCAGGAACTTCTCGACCCTGCGAGTCTTGGTGTCGAAATCGCCCCGGCCGATCTTGGGCCGGTACTTCATCTCCTTGACCATCACGCTGGACGACTTGCGGCGAGACTCCTTGGCCCGCTGGGCCGCCTCGTACTTGAACTTGCCGTAGTCCATGATGCGGCAGACGGGCGGGTTGGCCGACTCTGCGACCTCGACAAGGTCGCGTCCCGCGGCCCGGGCCAGATTCAGCGCCTCCTGAAGCGTCCTTATGCCGATCTGCTGACCGTCCTCGCCGACGAGGCGCACCTCGGGGGCTCGGATCTGGTCGTTGATGTTGGGCTCTTCGCCTGGCGGTGCTATCGCCGTTCACTCCTCGTGAGCACGGAACCTCCGTATTCGGGCGGAACGCCCCGGCCGCGGCCGGGGCGCTGGTCCGCTGGATTGACCCCGGTAGGGTAGCAGCCGGTCGCGGCAAGCGACCACGCCCGCTCGCGAGCCGCCAAGCTGGAGGTGTTCTGATGAGCACGCTGTGGACACCCGGAGGCGAGGTGCCGGTCAGCGACCGACCGTCCGACGCCGGTCCCACCAGCACCGCAGGAGCTTCCGACCCGTCGACGCCCGAGGGCTTCGATCTCGACAGCCTCTCGCCCGAGGAGCGCGAGCAGGCCGAGCAGTACATCCGGGAGCTGGCCGAATCCCGGGAGCGGCTCAGGTCCGTGCCCGCGTCGGTAGTGGTGGCCAACCACGCCATGGGCCTCTACGAGCTGGCCGCCCTCCACCTGGCCAGCCAGCCGCCGAACTTCACCGAGGCGACGGTGGCCATCGACGCCCTGGGCGCGCTGCTCGACGGGATGCAGGGCCGGCTCGGCGAACCCGAGGCCACCCTGCGCGAGGCCATGTCGCAAATCCGAATGGCCTTCGTGCAGCTCAAGAACCGCCCCCAAGACCCGGCCGCCACGGCCGACGGCGGATCCGGCAACGACGACGCACCCGCCGACGCCGACGGGGTAGACGACTAACGCACCGCAGGATTCAGCCCGGCCGTCAGACGAGGTTGACCAGCGGATATTCACTCGTCGGTGGCCGGTTGTCCGATTGACGCCCTGACCGCGAGGATCTGACCCCGTCGCCAGTGGCTTCCGGCAACGCTTGGCGAGCACCTGCTGGTCGCGAGGGTCCCGCTCGTGCCTGGGCCGACTTCGTCCGGCCTGCGGCGCTGCGATCGGCCGTGCTTCGAGGCGTGTAGCCGGGCACCGTCGGCGGATCGGGGGCGCGGGCCGGGCCGTGGCGGATCCGGTCAGGGGGTTCGATGGTGTAGAGGCCACGCCCGTCCGGAACGACCCGCCAACCGTGGCGGTGGACGTTGCGGTGGCATTCCCAGCACAGCAGCATCAAGTTGTCAATGTCGGTGGGCCCGCCCTGCGACAGCGGATCGATGTGGTGGCCGTCACACAGTCCGTGATGGGCGCCACAGCCGCCGCAGGCCCCGTAGAGCGCTATCAGAGCGGCCTTCTGAGCCTCGGTGACGCTGCTCGTGGCATGGCCCTGCCACAGCGGGATGCCCTTGCTGCTGAACACCGCACCGCGGTACCTGGCATTGCACATGTGCTCTTCGAAGACGCTCTGCGGGATGGTGCCGCCGCCGACGACCTCCGCGAAGGCCTTGTCACCCTCTGCGGTGAGATGCTGCACAATGGTGACGTCGGCTGCCACGCCGCCCCGGCCGACGCTGGCCTTGCCGGGGCTGCCGGCAGTGAGAGTCTCGAGCGCGTCGGCAAGGCGCTGAGGCAGACTCCGCTGCTCGGTGCCGGAGGTGTTGACGTCGTATCGGCGCAGCCGCTCGGCTTCCTTGCGCAGCCGCCTTTGCAGCTTGGCGCCGGTGACCGGGTCCAGTTCGCCGCGCAGGTGCATCATGCCGTCGTTGTCGTCGTGCCAGAAGCTCAGCCGCCGCCGTGCCCGCTGCCGTCGGTAGGTGTCCTCGCCATCGTCCTCCTGACGCTCGGCTGCCCACCGGCTGGCCTCTCGCGCAAACTGCTCCGGAGACAGCTCGGCGGCCTTCTCCAACAGGCCGTCGTCGCCGCGGACCTGCTCGGCGCTGGTCTTCTCGCAGGCCTGGACGAGCTTCCTTGCATTCGCCGACGACACCCGCCCGTCCTCCACCGCCTTCTGCACCTCCGGCAAGGTCGCCAGGCGCTGCGCCGTCTTGACCTGTCCGGCGGCCTCGCCGCGCGACAACCCCGCGGTCTGCGCCAGCACTCCGGTTCCACCGTCGCCGTGGCTCTCGCGCACCGCCAGCACTGAAGCACTGTCGGTCTGGAAGGCGTCAAGCTTGCCGCGCAGTGCCTTGGTGGCCGCCAACCCCCGCCGCAGCTCCGCGCAGGAGACCTGCCCATCGCGGGTCAGCGCCACCATCTCAGTGAGCGCTTCGTCGGCCCGCCGGATCGCCTCATCCATCGACATGTGAACATCATGCCATAGGGGTGTGACATCTGTCAAGTATTTTCAATAGGTTTAAAGCATTTTAAATGCTGTAGACAGGTGTTAGCCTGCTTCGTATGGCCCCCGCGACACGATTCAGCCATGTCTCAGGCGACCGCTACAGTCCGAACGTGGTCAAGTTCGTGCACACCGCCGACTGGCAACTCGGCCGAGCCCCTCTCTACCTGAGCGACGACGCCCGAGCCCGCTTCCGGGCCGCCCGCATCGACGTGATCGAGACCATTGGGAAGCTCGCTCTGCGGGAACAATGCGACTTCGTCGTGGTGAGCGGCGACGTGTTCGAGTCGAACAACGTGACCCGACAGGTGCTGGTGCGGGCACTCGAGAAGATGGGGGCCACCCCGAAGGTCGACTTCTACCTGCTGCCCGGCAACCACGACCCGCTCGACGCGTCCTCGATACTCCAATCCCAGACGTTCAGGGCACACCGGCCCAGCAACGTCACCGTGCTGGACGGAAGCGACCCAGTGCGGGCGGCACCCGGCGTGGAACTCGTGGCCTCGCCCTGGCCCAACAAGCGTCCGCTGAGCGACTTGGTGGATGACGCCTGCAAGGGGCTCGAACCGTGCGGGACGCTCCGTATCGTCGTCGGGCACGGCGTCGTGGACACGATGTCGCCCAGCACCAGCAGTCCGGCGCTCATCTCTCTCCGGCTTCTGGAAGAAAGGATCGAGTCCGGCATCGTCCACTACGCGGCCCTCGGTGACCGCCACTCGAAGACCGAGGTGGGCAGCACTGGTCGGGTGTGGTACTCGGGCGCACCCGAACCCACCGACTTCGACGAGATCGCGCCCGGCAACGTGTTGGTCGTGAGCCTCGACCGGGACGACGTGAGTGTCGATGCCCGGCGCGTGAGCGCCTGGCGTTTCGAGCGCACCGACCGGGAACTGGGCACCGACGCCGACATCGACGCTCTCGAAAATTGGTTGAAGGGCCTGGACAGCAAGGACATATCGGCAACGCCACCACGGTCCGCCTGCCGAGCGAGCCATAATCAGAATTCTTGTTGCATTTGGATATACCTAAGGTATCTTGTGCTGCATGTCGCAGCCGTGTGGATCTCAAGGCTCTAGAGGTGACCGGATCGCTTCCGGACCGCGGCCCCATTCTGCCCAGGCCGACCCAGGCCTCGATGAGGTCAGCAACCGCCAGGAGGACTGGACGTGGCTGGAGATCTCCGAGGAGGAGCGCGAGGCGCTCCTGAAGGAAACAGACATCTACCTCGCCGAGCGGGCCGAGAAGCTGGGTGAGCCCGCGGCCGAGCACTTCGCCAACGCCCAGGCGCTCGTGGATCGTCTCAACGGCGCGCTAGGCGACGGAAGTCCATGAAGCGCCTGTTCCTCGACTCAGGAGCAGTCGACCGGCTCGCGCGCGGGAACCTCCACTCCGACGCGAACATCAAGCGCCTGAGGGACGCAGGTTACTGGCCTCCCCACCTTCACACGGTCGTGCTCGCCGAATGTGTGTCGGGACGGCAGCGCGACGATGCGCCTGTCAACCGCTTCATCAAGACCTGCAAGCTGGTGGAGGAACTTCCCAAGAGATTCACTCGACGAGCTGGCGAACTGCGCACCCAGACAAGGAAGGGGTCCGTCGTGGACGCGCTCCTGGTCGCCATGGCTGAACACGGCGGGGCGGTGCTGACCGACGACTCCGAAGACCTTCAGGCGCTCGCGTCGCACGCGAGAGGAGCGACGGTCGTGTCCTCCAAGCCCAGCAAGCGGTGACAGACGGCCTAAACGGCTACGGAGGCAGCGCCGGTCAAGCCGATCGCTTCCTCAGGGCACCGGCGATCGACGCCCCGACCACTACCCCGATGGCCGCTCCGACGGCCGCCCCCACGCCCGGATCCCCGAATATGGCACCCACACCGGCACCGCCACCCGCACCCACGCCGATCGCGGACCCGAGCCATCCATAGTGCCTTGAGGCCCCACAGCCGTCGGGGGCGTCGGCTGTTGCACCGCCGGTGTCAGACGCATCGCTCACGGCGGACTCCTCCTACGGGACGATCTTGGAGATCGGCATCTCGACGATGTCGGTGGCCCCCAGGTCGCGTAGCGCCGGGATCAGGATGTTGATCTCGCTGCGGGGCACGACCGTCTCGACCGCGTAGCCCGCGCCCTGGAACAGCTCGTTGACGGTGGGGGCCTTCATGGCCGGCAGGATCTCGATCACAGCGTCGAGTGCCTCCGCGCCCACGTTGAGCTTCACCAGCACCTTTCCCCTGGCCTCCAGCACGCCCTGGAGCAGCGTGAAGATCTGGCCCATGGCGTGGCGCTTGCCGGCGTCGTCCGCGGCCGCGGGGTTGGCGATCAACTCGGTGTAGGAGGTCAGCAGGGTGTCGATGATGCGCAGGCCCGCAGCCCGCAGGGCCCGGCCCGTCTCGGTGATCTCGACCACCGCGTCCACGATGTCGGGCACCTTGGCCTCGGTGGCGCCGTAGCTCAGCGCGATCTGGGCCTCTATGCCGGCACTCTCGAAGAACCGCCGGGTCAACCCCGGGTACTCGGTCGACACTCGAACGCCTTGGGGCAGGTCGGCGACGCGCCGGTAGGGCGAGTCTCCGGCCACGGCCAGCACCACCCGGATCGGCAGCGACGTCGCCTTGGAGTACCGCAGCTCGCCGAGCGAGACCACCTCGCTGCCGGTCTCCTCCACCCAGTCCCGGCCGGTGATCCCAATGTCGAATAGGCCGTCGTCGATGTAGACGGGTATCTCCTGGGGCCTCAGGATCCTCACGTCGCTGATGCGGGGATCGGCGATCGAGGCGCTGTAGGCCACGTCCGAGGATCGCCGCACGGGCAGGTCGGCGGCCTCGAACAGCTCGAGAGTGGCCTTCTCGAGCGATCCCTTGGGTAGAACGAGCTTGAGCATCCGCGTTCCTCGGCCTGTGGCGACGGCGCTGAGGCTACCGGCGTGCAGCCCGAGCGCTGCCCGCAAGACCCGAGCCAGGTTCGGTCACGGCCACGTCGACGCGCACGTCGGGCGCGAGGCGTGCGACCCGGACGCTGCCTGGACGACCCGTCGAGCCCGGCCTCCGGCTCAGCTGATCGCCACGTCGACGCGCACGTCGGGCCCGAGGCGCTCCACCGTGGTGATCGAGCCCCTCACTATGTCCTGTATGGACTCGGCCCCCGGTCCCGAGAGTATGGGCGCCCCGTCGTCGCCGCCGAAGAGAGCCGGCGCGAGGTACACGACGAAGCTGTCGACGAGCCCGGCCCGCACGAACGCGCCCGCGGCCGCCGGACCTCCCTCGATCATGGCCTGAATGGCGCCGTCGGCGCCGAGACGGACCACCAGATCTTCGAGGGAGCCCTCCCATTGCAGGCATGGATGGATGCGAGCGCCTCTCGGAGCGGACCCGACCACCACCCGCCGGGGCTGGACCACCCCCGTGGGCTCGCGGCCGTCGCTCCAGACCCGTCCACCGGGCGGGGTCCAATGACGGGCCGTGAGGCTGGGATCGTCGGCCCGCACCGTGCCCGCGCCCACGATCACCGCGTCGGAGACAGCCCGCAAGCGGTGAGCGTCGGTGCGGGCCTCCCGCGACGTGATCCACTGCGACGTGCCGTCGGGGGCCGCGGTGCGGCCGTCGACGCTGGCCGCGAGCTTGGCCACCATCCAGGGACGGCCCGTGCGCCGGTGGTGCAGGTACGCCATAAGCTGGCGCTCGACCTCGGCCTGCCGCACCCCGACCTGCACTTTGACTCCCGCCGATTGCAGCCGGGCGACGCCCGCGCCCGACACCTGGGGGTCCGGGTCGAGCACCCCGATCACCACCCGGCGGACGCTGGCCTCGATGATCTCGTCGGTGCAGGGTCCGGTGCGGCCCTGATGATCGCAAGGCTCGAGCGTGGTGATGAGGGTGGCGCCCCTGGCCGCCGGGCCGGCCAAGGCCAGAGCATGGCGCTCGGCGTGGGGGCCGCCCGGCGGGCTGGTCGCCCCCGTGAAGGCGCTGCCGTCAGGGGCTATCACCACGCAACCGACCCACGGGTTGGGGCTGGTGAGGTGGCGCACCGCGGCAGCAGCCTCGATGGCTTTGTCCATGGCGCCCTCCCAACGGCCGCCCGCACGGCGCCTGGACGAAGTCACGTCGCGGGGCCTGGAGGCCGAGCGCCCGGCCGGGGCCACGGGCTCGGTCCGGGCCGGCTCACCCGCCGTGGGGGTGAGGGTCGTAGTTGTCGACGAGCAGCCGCACGGCATGGCCAACCACGTCTATGACGGCACCGACCGTCTCCACGCAGCCTTTCGAGGATCCGGGCGTGTTCAGTACCAGCGCAGTGCCCAGCGTGCCGGCGACCGCTCGTGACAGGCGACCCAGAGGATTGACCAGGCGCATGGCTTCGGCCAGGCCCGGCGCCTCGCGGTCGATCACAGCCCTGGTCCCCTCCGGGGTGGAGTCGCGGGGTCCGAACCCGGTGCCGCCGGTGGTGACGATCAGTCCGTGGAAGCCGTCGGCCAGCCGTCGCAGCTCGCCCGCCACCGAGTCGACGCCGTCGGCGACCACGGCTCGCTCGACCACATGCCATCCCGCCCCGGTGAGGTATTCCTCCAGCGCCGAACCGCTGCGGTCCTCCCGGGTGCCTTGCACCACACCGTCGGACACGGTGAGCACCTTGGCGTCCATACCGGTCTCCCGGCTGCTGTTTCCATGGCTGTGTTCCACGGCTTCGACCCTACCCACGGCCCCTTCCTCGCGCCCCACCCGAAATGGCAGCGCAATGCACGCATACCATGCAAGACGCTGCCAATCCAGATCCGGCGCCCAACACCCCAAGCGAACTCGCAGCACAATGCACGCATACCGTGCAAAACGCTGCCAGATCCGGGCCCTAGGCCTCCAGAGAACATGCAGCCTTAGAGGCCCAAGGCAGTCGCGGCCGCTGCCTGTTCATCCCCGATGCCATCGGAACATGGCCATGCCGTCGTGATCGACATCGGGGAGCAGCATGGCGCCGTCGCCGTGGGCCAGCCACGGCCCCGCCGGCGGGGGCAGCACTTCGAGGCGCTCGTCGGCAGACGCGACGGCCGCCACTTCCAGCGTCTCCGCGGCCGTCAGGGTGCAGACGCTGTAGACCAGCCGGCCGCCGGGTCGCAGCAGATCGACCGCGGCGTCGAGGAGGCCGCACTGAAGTCGGGCCAGCCTCTGCACCGCGGACAGCTCGATGCGCCAGCGGGCGTCGGGGCGCCGCCTCAGGGTTCCCAGACCGCTGCAGGGCGCGTCCACCAGCACCGCGTCGAAGCGGCCCGGCCGCAGTGGAGGATGCCGGCCATCGCCCGCGATCACGTGCATCGACTCTGCGCCCAGATCCCTCCGGTTGGCTTCCAGCAGCCCGGCGCGGCCGAGGTGCGAGTCGCAGGCGACCACCCGGGCGCCGCGCGCCGCCAGCGCGGTGGCCTTGCCGCCCGGCGCGGCACAGACATCGGCCACCAGGTCGCCGGCCTGAACGTCCATGGCGTCGGCCACCATCTGCGAGCTGAGGTCCTGGACGTAGCCGTCGGCGCGGCGGTGCACCCGGGCCGGGGCGTTCATCGACTCCAAAACCTCCAGCGCGACAGCGCGGCCGAGGTCGGCGATGAGCGCTTCGACGATCCAGTCGGGGTAGCTGAGCCGGGTGGCGTCGTCGGGCCAGTCCGGCATCCCGGCGTCGGCCACCCGGCGAAGAACCGCGTTGACCAGCCCCCGGTGGCTGCGGGGGGCTGCGGCCACGGTGGCCGAAACCGCCGCGTACGCCGGGGTGCGCAGTTCGACGAGTTGGTAGGCCCCCATGCGCAGCGCGGCTCGGGCCCGCGGCGGCGGGGGTGTCGCCAGGAAGGCGTCCAGCGCCCAGTCCAAGGCCCGCCGCTGGCGGGTGACGCCGTAGACCAGCTCGGTGACGAAGGCCCGATCGCGCCCGTCCAGGCCGGACTCGGCCAGCGCGGCCGGCAGGGCGACGTTGGCGTACGCGCCGCCGGCGTCGATGCGGACCAGCACATCGAGCGCAACCCGTCGAGCACTGTTGGCCCCATGCTCGCGCACGGAGACGCGTCCAGAGCGACGGGACCGGCTCACTCGTCCAACCACTCACCGCCGACGACCCGAGCACTGTTGGCCCCATGCTCGCGCACGGAGACGCGTCCAGAGCGACCGGTCCGGCTCACCCGTCGAACTTCTCGCCGCCGACGATGCGAGCCCCGTTGGCCCAGTCGCGAGCACCGGCCGCGGCCCGGCCCTCCGACTGGACGGTCACCAACTCCAGCGCACCGCGGCCGGTGGCGACCTCCACCGCGGAGCCGCCACCAGATCGAGGTCCCAGCAAGATCGTGCCGGGCCCGCCGGGCTGGCCGGCTCCGGCCTCTAGGAGCCGGGCGTCGAGGATCTTGATCCGCCGGCCGCGGTAGGTCGTCCAAGCGTCGCCCACCCGCAGCAACCGCATCACGTGCTCAGCGGGCTCCGACCAGTCGATGCGCAACTCCCCAGTGTCGAGCTTGTCGGCCCAAGTCACCTCGCCCTCCTGGGGGACGGGATCGCCAAACCCCTCCGCGAGCGCGTCGAGCAGCAGCCCAATGCCCAGTTCGCAGAGCCGGGCCCGCAGCTCGTCGGCCGTCTCTTGCGAGCCGATGCGGGTGGATGCCCGCCGGTGCACGGCCCCGGTGTCGATCTCGGGGGCGATGTCGATCAGGCACACCCCGGTCTCGGCGTCGCCGGCCAGGATGGCCCGCTCCACCGGCGCGGCCCCCCGCCAGCGGGGCAGCGCCGAGAAGTGCAGGTTCACGGTGCGCCGGCGCTCGAAGACCGCTTCGGGGATGTACTCGCCGTAGGCGACCACCACCCCCAGGTCGGCATCGACGCCCAGGGCGTCGTCGAGCTCATGGGTGACAGCCAGGCCCAGGTCCGCAGCCGCCTCCTCCACCGGCGAGGGCGTCGGTACCTGGCGCCGGCCCCGGCGCTTCGGGGGCCGGGTCACCACGAGCGCCACGTCGTGGTCGGCCCGGCACAGCGCCTGCAGCGGCGCCACCGCCACCTCCGGGGTGCCGAAGTAGACGACGCGCCAGCGCGCTGTCACAGTAGGCGCAGGCCGCCCGAAGGCCTGTCGCCTCCTGTGTCAGCCGGCCGCGACGAGGGGGTCGAGCCGGCGCCGATCCCCATCTCGCGCAGCGTGCGCAGGGCGGCCTTGCGGGTGGAGTCGTCGAGGCGCTCGATCAGCAGGGTGCCGTCGAGGTGGTCCAGTTCGTGCTGGAACAGGCGGGCCTCGAGCTCGTCGGCCTCCACCGAGATCTCGTTGCCGTCGAGGTCGCGGCCCACGATGTGGACCTCCTTGGGCCTGACGATCTCCCAGGTCAGCCCGGGCACCGACAGGCATCCCTCGTCGTAGACCCACTCGCCGTCGGATTCGACGATGTGCGGGTTGACGATGGTGCGGGGGCCGTCGCCCATGTCCCACACGAACAGGCGCTTCTGCACCCCCACCTGCGGGGCGGCCAGACCGATGCCGTCGGCGTCGTACATGGTCTCGACCATCCCCTCGACGATCCGCACGAGGGTGGAGTCGACGTCGTCGATCTCGGCGGCGCGGCGGCGCAGCACAGGATCGCCGATGATGCGTATGTCGTAGGGGGCCACTGCTGTCGAGGCTACCGTCGCGGCGTGACCGATCCCGCTGCCCAGCCCGCCGGCGGCCAGTACTTCGAGGCCGAGCCTGCGGCCGCGTCCTCGCCCCGGACCGTGGCGGTCGACATCGACGGGACACGGCTCAGCTTCACCACCGATTCGGGTGTGTTCTCGCCCGGGCGGCTGGATGCGGGAACCCGCCTGCTGCTGGCCGAGGCGCCCCCGCTTGCCGATGCTGACCGGCGGGTGCTCGATCTGGGCTGCGGGTGGGGTCCGATCGCCTGCGTCGCGGCTCTGCGCTCCGCCGCGGCCGAGGTGCTGGCCGTGGACGTGAACGAGCGGGCCCTGGCACTCACGGCTCAGAACGCCGCGGCCCACGGTGCGGCCAACGTCTCGGTGGCCCAGCCGGACGTGGTGGACCCTGCCCTCCGCTTCGACCGGATCCTGTGCAATCCCCCCATCCGCATCGGCAAGCCGGCCCTGCACGAGCTGCTGGCCAGGTGGCTGGACCGGCTCGCGCCCGGCGGGCGAGCCCACCTGGTGGTGCAACGCCATCTCGGCAGCGACTCGCTGGCCCGCTGGCTGGAGCGTCGGGGCCACCGCGTCACTCGCCTGGCGTCCAAAGCGGGCTACCGGATACTCGAAGTAGAGCCCGCCGCCACGCCGGCACCATGAGCCAGGGCTTCTTGATGCAGTTGACCTCGCCAGAGCGGAACAACCACACCAAGAACGGATCTTTCGGTCCGCTCAGACCCGTAGGGGGTCGACCTCGACCCGGAGGCGCTCGGCTGGTCGGGGGGTGCGGGCCAGCAGGTCCAGCAGTGGCTCATGGGTCGGAGAGCGCAGCAGGAACTGCCCGTCGAGCGGGCCCCGGATGCTCACCGCCTCGCGGGCCGCTTCTCGCAACGCCTCGACGAAGGCCCCAGCGCCCGGGCCGGAGACCTTGGCCTGGGCGCTGTAGGGGGGCAGGCCCAGCTCCCGGCGCCGCTCGCGCTCGATATCGGTCACGATCGACGGGTCGGCCCGCAGCGCGGCCCGCACCACCGGATGGTCGGGCTGGCGGGTCTGGACCACAAGGCGCCCGCCGCCCCGGCGCCCGCCGGTGAGCCGGGCCGCCCGGGCTAGCAGCGCCAGCGCCTGCTCCGAGGCCCTCTGCCGGGGGGCCAGCAACTCCTGGTCGAAGTCCAGGAACACGACCGCGGCCGCGGACTGCGGTCGCCACAGCACAGCCTCGGTGCCGACGACTATCCGCTCAGTGCCCGCCCGGTCGGAGTCCGCGGTCAGCTCGCCGACCGGCTCGCCGGTGAGCGCGGCGAGATCCTCACGGGCCCGGGTGACGCCCATGCGCAGGTTGCGCAGCACCGTCGAACCGCAGTGGGCGCACACGACCGGGCGGCGTTCGCTGCCGTCGGCGGCCACCAGCTCGTCGTCGACGAGCCTCATCGGCAGCCGCCCGTCGCTGGTGCGGACCAGCTCGCCGCATGCCTTGCAGGCCAGGAGCCGTCCCCGGCCCTTGCGGTTCAGCACGACGGCGACCCTGCCCGAGGCCCGGGCCAGGCGGTCGTGCAGGCCCTCGGCGAACAGGCCGCCCCGGACCGGGTCGTCAAGACGGCGATCCAACACATCGACCGCGGGCCAGCCGTCGCGCTCGGCCGTCCGCCCGACCGTCTTCAGCTCGCCGGCCTCCAGCGCCTCCAGCGTGGGCACGGGCGACGCCAGCACTGCCGGCGCCCCAGCCCGCCGGGCCCGCTCCAGGGCCACGTCGCGGGCGTGCCACGTCGGGGCTTGCTCGCTCTGGAGACCCTCGGAGTGCTCGTCCAGCACTGCCACCGCGGCCAGGGCCGGCATCGGCATCCACACCGCGGTGCGGGTCCCGACCACGGTTGCTCCGGCCGCGGCATGAGCCCAGTCGTCGGATCCCAGCGCCACCCGAACGCCCAGCCGTCTCAGGTCGGCCGCGATGCGCCGGGCATCGGCCAGCGCGGGGACCACGATCAGCGCGTCGCCCCGTCGGACCGCGGCCCGGGCCACGGCCACACCGTCGTCCTCGGGCGGGCAGCGCAGCACGGTCACTGCGCCCGGATGCTCGAACAAGTCGTCGTGCCGCTGGGACGAGCCGCGGCCGCCGGCAGGAGCGCGCCGAGAGGCGAGGCCGGCGACCACGCGGGGCGGCGACGCGGCCCGAAGCAGGTGCACGGTGCGGCCGGCCCACCGCCGGGCGGCCCAACGGGCGAGGCTCAAGACATCGGCGGGCGGACCCATGCCGGTGAGCCGCTCCAAGGGCTGGAGCTCCACGCCGGCGGGCGGATCGACGCCGACCTCGGTGACCCAGCCCCGCAGGCGCCGGCCGCCCAGCGTGAAGCGCACGATCGAGCCGACCGCCAGCCGTCGGGCCCGGCCGTCGGCGTGCCAGGCCGCGGGAACCGCATAGTCGAACGTCTTGTCGAGACGGACCACGTCGGGCTGCACCTGCACGACCATCTGCGGCGAAGCGCTCTCGAGCCGATCCGGAGCACCCCCTGCCGGCGCGGCGGGCTCGGCCTCAATCCCGCCGGACTCGGCCTGCAGCAGCTGCGAGCCGGCGGCCGCATCGCCACGACGAAGCGTTGCAGGCTCGGTGGTCGGCTCTTCGGGTGGCTCCTCGAAGGAGAGTTGGCCCTGCTTGCCGGGGCTCAGAGGCCGAGAGCCGACTTCAGGTCGGCCAAGCGGTCGGTGCTCTCCCAGGTGAACAGCCCGTCGCGGGCGGGGCGGCCGAAGTGGCCGTAGGCGGCGGTCGGCCTGTAGATGGGCCTGCGCAGGCCGAGATCGCGCACTATGGCCGCGGGGCGAAGGTCGAACACGTCCCTCACCGCCTTCTCGATACGGGCCCGCTCCACCGTCTCGGTGCCGAAGGTGTCGACCATCAGCGACAGCGGCTCGGCCATGCCGATGGCGTAGGCCACCTGCAGCTCGCAGCGCGACGCGGCCCCGGCGGCCACGATGTGCTTGGCCACCCAGCGGGCCGCGTAGGCGGCGGAGCGGTCCACCTTGGACGGGTCCTTGCCCGAGAAGGCGCCCCCGCCGTGGCGGGCCATGCCCCCGTAGGTGTCGACGATTATCTTGCGGCCGGTCAGGCCGGCGTCGCCCTGGGGCCCGCCGATCACGAACCGGCCCGTCGGGTTGACGATCACCTCGTAGTCGTCGTCGGCGAACTGCTCGCCGACGACCGGCTCGATGATCTGCTCGGTCACATCGGGAAGGATCATCCGGTCGCGGTCTATGCCGTCGCGGTGCTGGGTCGACACCAGCACCGTCTTGAGCCGGACCGGGCGGCTGCCCTCGTACTCCAGGGTCACCTGCGTCTTGGCGTCGGGCCGCAGGTACGGGATCGTGCCGGCCCTGCGAACCTCGGCGTGGCGCTCGGCTAGGCGGTGGGCGAGATGGATCGGCAGCGGCATGAGCACATCGGTCTCGTCGCACGCGTAGCCGAACATCATCCCCTGGTCGCCTGCGCCCTCGTCGCCCACGCCCTGGGCGATGTCGGGCGACTGGTCGTCGATGGCGACCATCACCGCGCAGGTGTTGCCGTCGAAGCCGTAGACGGCGTTGTCGTAGCCGGTGTCGCAGATCGTCTGGCGCACGATGCTGGGGATCTCGACGTAGGCCTCGGTGCGGATCTCGCCCGCCACCACCGCGAGGCCGGTGGTGACCAGCGTCTCGCAGGCGACCCGGCTGTCGGGGTCGGCGTCGAGGAGGGCGTCGAGAATGGCGTCGGAGATCTGGTCGGCCAACTTGTCGGGATGGGCCTCGCTGACCGACTCCGAGGTGAAGGTCCAGCGGTTCAAGGCTGCCTCCTGCTGTCCTGAGTGCCGCGGCTCCCGGCTCCGGGGCGGTCCCTGAGCGCGACCACCACGTCGAGCACGGCCCGGGCCGCCTCGCGCTTGGTGGTCAACGGGACGTGATGGCGGGCGCCGTCGACGGTGAACATGACGATCTCGTTGGTGTCGTGACCGAAGCCGACCTGCTGCTTGGAGACGTCGTTGGCCACGATCACGTCGAGGTTCTTGCTGCGCAGCTTGGCGAGCGCGTTGGCCTCGATGTCCTCGGTCTCGGCCGCGAACCCGACCAGCACCTGGCCGGGCCCTTTCGACGCTCCCAGAGAGGCCAGGATGTCGGCGGTGGGCTCGAGCTGCACCGCGGGCACGCCCCGGTCCTTCTTGAGCTTGGTTCCCGACGGCTGCGCGGGCCGGAAGTCGGCGACCGCGGCCGCCATCACCACCACATCGGCGCGGGGCGCCTCGATCTCCACCGCGGCGGCCATCTCGGCGGCCGTTTCCACGGCCACCACCCGGGCTAGGACTCCGGCGGCGCGCTCGCTCTGCGTGGTGACCAGGACCACCTCGGCGCCCCGGGCTGCGGCCTCCTCGGCCACCGCAGCGCCTTGCTTGCCCGATGACCGGTTGCCGACGAAGCGCACCGCGTCGATCGGCTCGCGGGTCCCGCCCGAGGTGACCAGCACTCTGGCGCCGGCCAGGTCGGGGACGGTCAGCACGGCCTCCACCGCAGCCACGATCTCCTCGGGCTCGGCCATCCGGCCCGGCCCGGAGTCTCCTCCCGCCAGCGGTCCCTCGCCGGGGCCCACCACCGCGACGCCCCGCTGCACGAGCACGTCCAGGTTCTCCTGCACCGAGGGCTGCTCCCACATCTCGGTGTGCATCGCCGGGGCCAGCACCACCGGCGCCCTGGTGGCGAGCAGAGTGGCCGTCAGCACGTCGCCGGAGCGGCCGGTGCGCAGGTCCGAGATCAGCCGGGCGGTGGCCGGACACACCACCACGGCGTCGGCCCGCTGGCCGGCCGCGGTGTGCGGGATCGGGCCGGACCGGTCGTTCCACAGCGACGTGACGGCCGGTTCGGAGGCCAGAGCCGAGAAGGTGGTCTCGCCCACCATCCGCAGCGCGCCGTCGGTGAGCACCGGCACGACGTGGGCGCCGCCGGCGACCAGCCGCCGGCACACCTCGACAGCCTTGTAGGCCGCGATGCCGCCGGTGACGCCGAGCACGACGCAGCGGCCGTTGAGCGCGCTCATGGCGCGGGCGGCCGCGGGTCGCTCACTCCCGCGGCGGGCGTGCCTCTGGCCGGCGAGCGACGGGGCGCTCTCATCGTGCGCCTGTCAGGCGCCGACGCCGCCGGCGGGCTTCGGGGAGTCACCCCCAGCGCCGCTCCGCCGCGGGTCGCTCACATCCTGGAGATGGGCGCCCTCCGACGGGCCGGCCTCTTCGTCGAGCGGCTCGGCGTCGGGGTCGACCTCGACCGCCTCGATCTTGCCGGCGGCGACCTCCTCGAGGGCGATCGACAACGGCTTGGACGACGTCGAGACCACCTGGGGCGGCACGGAGGCGCCGATGCCCCCGCCGAGCTGACCGAAGTAGTTGGTGATCTCGCGGCTCCGCAGCGAGGCCAGCGTCACCAGCACGAACTTGGACTCCGTCCGCTCGAGGAGGTCCTCGATGGCAGGTGTCATCATGGTGTCGTAGCCGTGGGCCATGGCGCGCTCCGCTGGATCGGCCGACTAGGGAGCCTCACGCTACCAGCGAGACCCGTGCTTGCGGGCCTGCGCCGGAGCCAGCCGAGGCTAGCGGCGGCCTCCGGCTAGCCGCGGCGGCGCTTGCGGTCGGCTGTGATCAGGGCCTCGATCGCCTCCACGGCCCGGTTCAGGTCGTCGTTGACGACTATCTCGTAGCCCATCTCGACGGCCTCGGCCCGTTCGGAGGCGGTCTTCCTCATCCGGCGGGCGATCGTCTCGGGGTCGTCGCCCCGGACCTCGAGCCGGGTCCGCTGATGCTCCGGGCTGGGAGCGTCGACGAACACCAGGACCGGGTCGGGCAGAAGCCGCCGAACCTGCCGGCCTCCCCTGACGTCGATCTCTAGCACCACGTCGGATCCCTCCGGAGGGTCCGGAACCGGGGTGCCCTGCAGGTAGTCGAGGAACTCGACCCACTCGAGGAATCCGCCGGCCGCGATGGCGGCCTCGAAGGTGGCGCGGTCCACGAACCGGTAGGCGTCGGCCGGTTCCGAGGGCCGGGGGGGACGGGTGGTCCACGACTGCGACAGCCACAGCCGCGGGTCGCGGTCGAGGAGTCGCTCGACGATCGTGCCCTTGCCCACACCTCCCGGGCCAGAGACGATGATGACGGATCGACCCTCGAGCGAGGTCACCCCGCGAGGCTACCGATGCCAGCGCGCCTCGGCCGTATCGACCGCTGCGCCAAGGAGCTCTCGTCGATCAGCCGAAGTCTTCGAGCAGCTGACCTCTCTGCCTGTTCCCCAGCCCGCGCAGGCGGCGGCTCTCGGAGATCCCGATCCGCTCCATCGTCTTGCGTGCCTTCACCTTGCCCACGCCAGGCAGCGACTCGAGCACGGCCAGCACCTTCATCTTGCCGACGGTGTCGTCATCGACGCGGTCGAGCAGGTCCGACAGGGAGACGTCGCCGGCCTTGAGCTGGGTGCGAAGCTCGGCGCGCTCACGCCGGACCGCGGCGGCCTTGATCAGCGCCTCGCGGCGAACCTCGTCTGAAATGGAGAAGGGTTGAGCCATGGGGTGCGAGATTAGCTGAGTTGTCGCCAACGCGCCAGCAACCCGCGGTGTTCGCTCCAAGCGCAGGAACTCGCGTTGCCGAGCGTCTCTACCGGAGGCTGCGATGCAGGCGCTCGGCCGCCTCCACGGGATCGGCGGCCCTGGTGACGGGCCTGCCCACGACCAGCAGGTCCGCTCCGGCCGCCAGCGCCTGTACCGGCGACGCCACCCGCCGCTGGTCGTCCACGGAGTCGCCCGCCAGCCGGATGCCCGGAACGGCCCGGATCAGCTCCGGCCGGACGTGGCGGGTCGCGGTCAGGTCGGGGGCGGCGCAGACCACGCCGGCACACCCGGCCTCGAACGCCAGCTCCATGCGGTCGGCCACCAGGTCGCGGGTGGCGGCTACCTCGGCCTCGCTGGTGAGAACGGTCACGGCCAGCACTCCCGCGGGGCTGGTCGCGCCCTCGGCCAGCCCTTCGGCGCCGGCCTGCAGCATCTCGGTCCCGCCGGCGGCGTGAATCGTCAGGTACGACACGCCCAACTCGCCCACGACGCGGGCCGCCCTGGCCACAGTGTTGGGAATGTCGTGGAGCTTCAGGTCGCAGAAGACGTCGTAGCCGAGGTCGATCATGGCCCCGATGGCCTCGGGGCCCGCAGCCGTGTACAGCTCCAGGCCGATCTTGGCCACGCGGAAGTGCCCGACGAGGGATCGGGCCAGCCGGGTCGCCGCCACCAAGTCGTCGACGTCGAGCGCGACTGCGAGCCGGTCGCGCACCGTTCCATCCATCGCCTGCTCCTCCATGCCTCGATTCTTCCCTACGGCGCCGGCCATCCCCTCATTAGAAGCTCCTAGAGGCCGAGCGGATAGACCCGATCCGCTGGTCAGCGTCACGATATGCGTAGCGAGGCCGTGGCCCGAGCGGCCCGTTAGCGCAGCGAACAAGAGCGGGAATGACACCGCCGCAACGCGAGACGCTGGCGAGCAATCCGCGCACGTTCTTAATTCGGCCCCTGGTGGGCTGCTCCGATCAGCTCGGACAGGCTGGCCACATCGTTGCTGTCGCACCACTGCTGAAGCTCGGCCAGCACTTTCCACGGAGCCCGGGGGTCGGCGAAGATGGCCGTGCCCACCTGCACCGCCGACGCGCCGGCCATCAGCATCTCGACAGCATCCGCTCCGCTGGCCACCCCGCCCACACCGACGATGGGCACCTCCGGGAGCGCCTCGTGAACGTCGTAGACGGCCCGGACCGCCACCGGATGCAGCGCCGCACCGCTCACACCGCCTCGCCGGCCGCCGAGGGCGGGGCGCCGCTTGCCGATGTCGATGACTAGCCCCGACAGCGTGTTGGTCAGGACCGCCGCCTCTGCCCCGCCCCGCACCGCGGCCGCGGCCACAGCCACCAACTCTGGAGTGTTGGGACTGAGCTTGGCCCAGCGGGGGCGTCCGCAACCGGCGGTGGCGGCCAGCACGGCCTCGGTCGCCTCCGCCGAGTGGGCGAACATCCGCATGCCGTCCTCGGTGTTGGGGCACGACACGTTCACCTCGACCGCCACGATCTGGGCAGGCCCGGCGGCCAGCAGCTCGGCGGCGCGGCGGTAGGCGTCGACGGTGTCGCCCCAGATGCTGGCCACCACATCGGCGCCTTCGTCGATTAGGGCGGGCAGGTCCTCGTCGAGCCAGGCGGCCACCCCCGGTCCCTGGAGTCCGACGCTGTTGATCATCCCCGCCGCGGGCGAGCTCAGTGGGTGCAGCCTGGGCGGCGGGTTGCCCGGCCAGGGTCCGGCGCTGAGCGACTTCACCACCACTGCGCCGAGATCGCTCAGCGGACCGTAGGGCGCCAGCTCGGCTCCGTGGCCCGACGCGCCCGACGCGGTCATGACCGGTGCTCGCAGCGCAACGCTGCCAACGCGGGTAGCCAGGTCGACCATCTAGGCCGCGCCCCGGAGGCGCCGGTGATACTCCTGGAGGCTGCGCACGGTGGGATCGAGGCCGCGAAGGTCGCGCAGGCCGTAGGCCGCGGCCAGCGCCGCGGCCCCGGTGGTGACCAGGGGCAACCCGGCCCGTCCCGCAGCCGACCGGATGTGGGCTCCGTCGGCTCGAGGGCCCCGCCCCCGCGGCGAGTTGATCACCAGCTGGATCTCGCCCGCCTCGATCAGATCGACGGCATGGCGGCCCTCGTCGTCGCCCAGCTTGGCCACCTCCACGGCCACGGGCACGCCTCCTGCCCGCAGGAACTGGGCGGTGCCGGTGGTGGCGGCCAGCCGGTAGCCGAGCCTGTGGAAGATCCGGGCGGCCCGCAGCCCGGCCTCCTTGTCGCGGTCGGCCATCGACATGAACACCGTGCCCCCGGCCGGGAGCCGGGTGCCCGCAGCCAGCTGGGCCTTGACGAACGCGAGGCCCGGCGTGGTGTCCAGCGCCATGACCTCGCCGGTGGACCGCATCTCGGGGCCGAGCACGGCGTCGGCCTCGGGAAACCGGTTGAACGGCAGCACGACCTCCTTGACCGCCACGTAGTCGGAGGTCTGCGGCAGCCCGTCGGAGGCCGCGGGCAGCATGCCCTCGGCCCGCAGCTCGGCCAGCGTCGTGCCGACCATCAAGCGGGCCGCGACCATGGCCAGTGGCACGCCGGTGGCCTTGGCAACGAACGGCACGGTACGCGACGCCCTCGGGTTGGCCTCGATCACGAAGACGTCGTCGGTGCCGGACCCGCCCCACCGCGACGGCATCCCCAGCGGGCCGCCGGGGTCTCGCCTCACCGCGAACTGAACGTTCAGCAGGCCGGTCACGTCCAGCGCATCCGCGATGCGGCGGGTGTGCTCGCAGATGGCCGCCACGACCTCGTCGCCCAGGGTGGTGGGCGGGATGGTGCAGGCCGAGTCGCCGGAGTGGACGCCGGCCTCCTCGACGTGCTCCATCAGCGCGCCGATCTGCACCTCCCCGGTGCGGTCCCGCACCGCGTCGACGTCCACCTCGGTGGCGTCCTCGAGGAAGCGGTCCACCAGCACGGGGCGCTCCGACGCCGGCCCGCCCTCGCGGCCGAGCGAGCCGGAGCCGGCCAGCTCGTCGATCGCGGCCGAGAGCTCGTCGTCGTCGTAGACGATGGCCATGGCCCGGCCGCCCAGCACGTAGGAGGGCCGCACCAGCACCGGATAGCCGATCCCGGAGGCCACCTCCAGGGCCTGCTCGCGGCTGGTGGCGGTGCCGCCCGGCGGCTGCGGTATGTCGAGGCGGGCGCAGAGTGCGTTCCACTGCTCTCGGTCCTCGGCCGCCTCGATAGACGCGGGCGAGGTGCCCAGCACCAGCTCCGGCGGCAGGTGGCCGGCCAGGGCCAGCGGCGTCTGGCCGCCGAGAGACACGATCACACCGACGGGATCCTCGGCCGCGATCACGTTGGCCACGTCCTCGGGTGTGAGCGGCTCGAAGTAGAGCCGGTCGTTGGTGTCGTAGTCGGTGGACACCGTCTCGGGGTTGCAGTTCACCATCACGGTCTCGTACCCGGCGGCCCGCAGGGCCTGGCCGGCGTGGACGCAGCAGTAGTCGAACTCGATGCCCTGGCCGATCCGGTTGGGGCCGGAGCCGAAGATCAGCACCCTCGGCTTGGTGGCCGGCCTTATCTCGTCGGTGTCCTCGTAGGTGGAGTAGTGGTACGGGGTGGTCGCCTCGAACTCGGCCGCGCAGGTGTCTACCGTCTTGAAGGTGGGCCGCACCCCTGCGCCCTCCCGCGCCGCCCTGACGCCCGATGGCGCGGTGTTCCACAGGTATGCGAGTTGGGCGTCGGAGAACCCGAGCCGCTTGGCCCGGCGCCATCCGGGCCGGCCCATCGCGGCCGGCACCGTCGTCTCGAGCATCCGCCTCTCGGCGCAGATGCGGTCGATCTGGTCGAGGAACCACCGGTCCACGCCGGTGGCCGCGTGCACGGCCTCGGCGGGCTCGCCCCGGCGCAGCAGCGCCTCCAGCTGGAAGACCCTCTCCGGGGTGGGCACAGCCGCGGCCGCCATCAGCTCGGCGTCTCCGAGCCGGTCATAGGCGGCCTCGGCAGGGTCGGCGTTGAGTCCGAGACGGCCCTGCTCCAGGGAGCGCAGGCCCTTCTGGAGCGACTCGCAGAACGTGCGGCCGATGGCCATCACCTCGCCCACGGACTGCATCGACGTCCCCAGCGCAGTCGAGGCGGACTGGAACTTCTCGAACGCCCATCGGGGGATCTTGGTGACGACGTAGTCGAGGGTCGGCTCGAACGACGCCGGGGTCACCTCGGTGATGTCGTTGGGGATCTCGTCGAGGGTGTAGCCGACCGCCAGGCGGGCCGCGATCTTGGCGATGGGGAAGCCGGTGGCCTTCGACGCCAGCGCCGAGGAGCGGCTGACCCGGGGGTTCATCTCGATCACCACCTGGCGGCCGGTGGCCGGATCGACCGCGAACTGCACGTTGGACCCGCCGGTCTCCACCCCCACCCGGCGCAGCACCGCGAACGCCGCGTTGCGCATCCGCTGGTACTCCGGGTCGCTGAGAGTCTGGGCCGGGGCGACGGTGATCGAGTCGCCGGTATGGACGCCCATCGGGTCGAGGTTCTCGATGGAGCAGACCACCACACAGTTGTCGGCGCGGTCGCGCATCACCTCGAGCTCGAACTCCTTCCAGCCCACGATCGACTCCTCGATCAGGATCTCCGAGATGGGGCTGGCGTCCAGGCCGGCCGCGGCCGCCCGCTCGAACTCGTCGGGGGTCTCGGCGATGCCGGCGCCGCGCCCGCCGAGGATGTAGGCGGGACGCACGATCACCGGCAGGCCCACGCGCTGGATCACCTCGCGGGCCTGCTGCATGTCCTTGGCGATCCCGGAGCGGGGGACGTCCAGACCGATCTCGAGCATGGCCTGCTTGAAGAGGTGGCGGTCCTCGGCGGTGGCGATGGCGGCCGCGTCGGCTCCGATGAGCTCGGTGCCGTTGGCCTCCAGGGTGCCGCCGGCCGCGAGTTCCATGGCCAGGTTCAGCCCGGTCTGGCCTCCGAGGGTGGGAAGGACGGCGTCGGGGCGTTCCCGCTCGATGATGCTGGCCAGCACCGCCGCGTCGAGCGGCTCGACGTAGGTGACGTCGGCCACCTCGGGGTCGGTCATGATGGTGGCCGGGTTGGAGTTGGCCAGGATCACCCGGTACCCCTCGGTTCGAAGCACCCGGCAGGCCTGGGTTCCGGAGTAGTCGAACTCGCAGGCCTGGCCGATGACGATGGGTCCGGAGCCGATTATCAGGATCGACTCGATGTCGTCACGCCGGGGCACGGCAGCTGACTCCCCCGGTCTCGTCCATCCCGTCACGCCGCGGCACGGCCGCTGACTCCCCCGGTCTCGTCCATCCCGTCACGCCGCGGCACGGCAGCGGTCCATCATCTCGGCGAAGTGGGCGAAGTGGTGCCGGGCATCGTGGGGCCCCGGACCGGCCTCGGGGTGGTACTGGACGCCGAAGGCGGCCTCGCCGTCGACCGTAAGGCCCTCGACGGAGTCGTCGTTGAGGCACACGTGGGTCTCGGTCACGTCGGGCACCGACCCGGCCTCCACCGCGAAGTTGTGGTTCTGGCTGGTGATCTCTATGCGACCGGTGGCGGTGCAGCGGACGGGAACATTGCCGCCGTGGTGGCCGAAGCGCATCTTGAAGGTGCGTCCGCCCAGCGACAGCGCCAGCAGCTGGTGGCCCAGGCAGATCCCGAAGACCGGAACCTCGCCGACGAGGCTCCGCAGCGCCTCGATCACGGGACCGGCCAGTTGCGGGTCGCCGGGCCCGTTGCTGAGGAACACGCCGTGGGGACCCGACGCCAGCACCTCGGCCGCGGGCGTGTGTGCGGGCACGACGGTCACGGTGGCCAGCTCCTGCAGGCAGCTCAGGATGGTGGACTTGATGCCGAGGTCGTAGGCCACCACCCGGCGGGGTCCGGTGCCCACGGTGTAGGGGTAGTCGGTGGTGACCTCGCTTACCAGATCGACGCCGCTGGTACCGGGCTCGGCTCGCGCCGCCGCCAGCAGCGAGGTCTCGTCGGCGGTGCCGAACGCGCCGGGCATGGCCCCGGCGTCGCGTATGTGGCGGGTGAGCCTGCGGGTGTCGATGCCGGTGATGGCGGGCACGCCGTGGTGGCGCAGGTAGCCGTCGAGGCTGCCGGTGGCCCGCCAGCTGCTCGGTCTCCGGGCCAGGTCCCGCACGATCACGCCCCGGCAGTGCGGGCGAGCCGACTCCGAGTCGGACTCGCTGGTGCCGTAGTTGCCGATGTGGGGATACGTGAACGCGATCATCTGGCCCGCGTAGGACGGATCGGAGATCACTTCCTGGTACCCGCTCATGACCGTGTTGAACACGACCTCGCCGGAGGCGACCGCGGCCGGGGCCCCGACGGCCTCACCCTCGAACACCTCCCCGTCGCTCAGCACCAGCAGGGCCGGTTCCGGCGCGGTCATCTCTGCGGCTCGCCGTCGATCACCACCGGCTCCCCGTCCAGCCCGTTCATCGTTGCGGCTCGCCGTCGATCACCACCGGCTCCCCGTCCAGCCCGTTCATCGTTGCGGCTCGCCGTCGATCACCACCGGCTCCCCGTCCAGCAGGGTGTGGCGGACCCGGCCCCGCAGCGTCCGCCCCTCGTACGGGGTGTTGCGGCTCGGGCTGGCCATGGCCGCGCCCGACACTGTCCAGGTCGCCTGGGGGTCGATCACGCACAGGTTGGCCGGCGCTCCGGGCACGACCGGCCCGCCGTGTTGGTCGTCGATGGCGGCGACCGCGGCCGGCTGCCACGACATGAGGGCCAGAAGCTGCTCGACGGGCAGGTCCAGTTCGGTGAACGTCAACCCGACAGCCGTCTCCAGCCCCAGCATCCCCGGCGGGGCCGAGTCGAACGGCCGCTCCTTGTCGGTGCTGGTGTGTGGGGCGTGGTCGGTGGCGATGGCGTCGATGGTCCCGTCGGCCAGCCCGGCCCGGATGGCGGCGACGTCGTCGTCGGGGCGCAGCGGCGGGTGGACCTTGAAGACGGTGTCGTAGCCGGCGCAGCAGGCGTCGGTGAGCGTGAAGTGGTGGGTGGTGGCCTCCGCGGTCACCGGCAGGCCGGCCTCCTTGGCCGCCCGCACCATGGCCACCGACCCGGCCGTGGACAGGTGCTGGAAGTGGACTCTGGACCCGGTGAGGCGGGACAGGGCGATGTCGCGCATGACCATCAGCTCCTCAGCCTCCGACGGCTGACCGCCCAGGCCCAGCCGGCTCGACCAGGCGCCCTCGTGCATGTGCCCGCCCGCGCTGAGCTCTGCCACCTCGCAGTGCTGGGCCAGCACGATCCGGCGCCCGCCCGCGAGGTGGTCCAAGCCACCGGCGTACTCCAGGGCTCGGCGCATGACCTGGGCGTCCTGCACGCCGTCGCCGTCGTCGGTGAAGATCCGCACCCCGAGTCGCACCAGCTCGGCCATGGGGGCGAGCTCGGCGCCCCGGCGCCCCACGGTGATCGCGGCCGTGGGATACACGTCGCAGCAGGCCGCCGCGCCGAGTTCCTGAACCTCGCGCACCACCGCTGCGCAGTCCATCGTCGGGTTGGTGTTGGGCATGGCAACCACCGCGGTGAAGCCTCCTAGGGCCGCCCCCCTGGCACCGGTTTCGATGGTCTCGGCGTCCTCGCGGCCCGGCTGGCGCAGATGGGCGTGCAGGTCGACGAGCCCCGGCGCGACGATGCAGCCGGAGGCGTCGAGCGTGCGGTTGACGGCCGGGCCGTCGTCGGCGTCGGGACCGACTGCGGTGACCCGGCCGTCGGCCACGAGCACGTCGGCGCGGCGGCTGCCCGTCGAGTCCACCACGGTCCCGCCCCGTATGGCGACCGTGCCGAGCGGCGCCACGGCGGCGAGCCGGGCGCTCATGCCGCCATCTCCTTGTGCCCCTCGGCCTGGTCGAGGCCCGAGCCGAGGAGCAGGAACAGCACCGCCATGCGCACGGCCACGCCGTTGGCGACCTGCTCGGTGATCACTGCGTTGGGCCGGTCGGCCACGTCGCCGTCGATCTCCACGCCCCGGTTCATGGGGCCGGGGTGCATGATGAGGGCGCCGTCGGCGAGGCGGTCGGCCCGGGACGAGTCGAGGCCGTACTCGGCCCGGAACTCCCTCAACGAGGGAACCAGGGCGCTGGCCTGGCGTTCGAGCTGCATTCTCAGCAGGTAGCAGATGTCGGTCTGGCCGAGGATGGAATCGAAGTCGTGGGTGACGGTCACCGGCCACCCGTCGAGGCTGGAGGGCAGCAGTGGAGGTGGGGCCACCAGCGTGACCTCGGCGCCCATGGCCGCGAATGCGAGCACGTCGGAGCGGGCCACCCGGGAGTGGAGGATGTCGCCGACGATGGCCACCCGGGCGCCGTCGAGATCGCCGAGGCGGCTCCGGGCGGTGTACAGGTCGAGCAGCGCCTGGGTCGGATGCTCGTGGCGGCCGTCGCCGGCGTTGATGACCGAGGCGTCGATCCAGTCCCCCACCCGGTGGGGCACCCCGGCACAGGAGTGGCGCACGACGATCGCGTCTATGCCCATGGCGTCGATAGTCTGCACGGTGTCGCGCACCGACTCGCCCTTGTTCACCGACGACGAGCGGACGGTGAAGTTCAAGGTGTCGGCCGAGAGCTGCTTGGCGGCCGCCTCGAACGACAGCCGGGTGCGGGTGCTGTCCTCGTAGAACAGCCAGGCCACCGTCTTTCCCCGCAGGGCCGGGACCCGCGGGATGGCCCGCTCGCTCACCTCCGCGAACGATTCGGTGAGTTCGAGGATGCGTTCCAGGTCGGGACGCACCAGGTCGTTGATCGACAGCAGGTGCTGCCGCGGCCGGTCGCGGCCTGACGGGCTCATGCGATTGCTCCTGTGCGGGTGGCGCGGCTCATTCCAGCTCCCCCAGATACACCCCGTCGGGGCCCACATCGACCATCTCGGACCGGCTCGTGGGGAGGTTCTTGCCGACGTAGTCGGGTCGGATCGGCAGCTCCCGATGGCCCCGGTCCACCATCACCGCCAACTGCACCGCCCGGGGCCGGCCCCAGCTGTGCAGAGCATCGAGGGCGGCCCGCACAGTGCGGCCGGTGAACAGGACATCGTCGGTGAGCACGACCACCCGGCCGTCGAGGTCGCCGGGAATGTCGGTTACCGCCTGGGGCAGCACGGGCCGCAGGCCGATGTCGTCGCGGTGCAGGGCCACGTCGAGCGAGCCCACAGGCACCAGCGTGCCTTCAATCTCCGACAGAGTCTCGGCGATGCGGTGGGCGATGGGGACGCCGCCGGTCTGCAGGCCGATCACGATCAGGTCCTGCGTGCCGTGGTTGCGCTCGATCACCTCATGGGTCATCCGCCGGACGGCCCGCTCCACGTCGTCGACGGTCATGACCTGGGTCCGCGCCCGGAACGTGCCGCTGGTGTGGGGCACCGTGAAGCGGCGTTCTCGTTCGGCCATCATGTCCTCCCCGTTCGGGCCTCACCGGACCCGTTTCACGGTCGGGAGGCGACGGTATCACCGCTCGCACCAGACCGCGCGCATGGCGTTTTCAGGTGCTCTGACTTGGCTGTTCGTCGGCGCTACGTGAGAACTTCGACGCGCAAACCCTCAATCCTCAGCGCTTCCTCTAGGCGGAGCGAGGCCACCGACAGGAACACATCGGAGACCGGTTCACTACGCTGAAGCGCGGCGAACTGCCGAAGGGCATGCTGGCGGCAATGCTGCGGCAACTCGGTATCGACGGCAAGGAGTTCTGATCCGTGATCTACGCGTATCCGTGCGAAGTCGCCTCGGATGACGGCGGCGAACTGGTCGTCACATTCCCCGATGTGCCTGAGGCCATCACCGGCGGACAGAACCGCTCCGAGGCGCTGAGGCTCGCCGCCGACGCCCTCAGCGCTGCGCTTGCTGGATACGTCCACGATCAGAGAGACATCCCCCGACCCAGCACTGCCTTCCAGGACCATGAAATCGTTGCCGTGCCGGCGGTCATGACCGCCAAGCTCGCCCTCTACTCGGCCATGCGTTCCCAGAACATCACCAAGTCTGAGCTAGCCCGCCGGCTCGGCCTCCGCCAGTCGGCGATCCAGAAGCTGACAGACCCCGACAGCCAATCTCGCATCGGCCAACTGCACGCAGCCCTCGACGCGGTCGGATGCCAACTGGTCATCGACGTCACAGCGGCCTGACCCCTCGCGCGGTGTCACCGGTAGCCGCGATCCGCCAGACGCTCGGTGCTCAGGCAGCGCCGAGCCGCGTCGTCGTACAGCAGGGCCCGGACCGCAGCCGAGGCGTCAATGACGATCACCTCTCGGAACGAGCCTCGTCCAAGGCGGTCAGAACCTCCGAGCCCGGCGCATCGAGGTAGGGAAGGCTGCTCAGCAAGTCGGCATTGCCCAGGCGGCGGGTCGACTCCGGGGCGACTTCGACAGACAGGCCCTCCGTCCGCAGTGCTTCCTCCAAGCTCGGGGAGGCCACGGAAAGGTGCACGCTGGCCCGAAGGTGGATCGCGGCCGCCAGCGCCTCGATGCCTAGGAGGTTGAGTTGGTGGCGGCGACGCAGGCGGCCGATCAAGGGTGCGAGGGTGCGGAGGCTTTCCAGTCCGATGTCCTCCGGCAGCTCCAACAGCTTGGTGAGGGCCCGACTCCTCAACTCCGGCGACTGGTCGGCGAACAGCGCTGAGAGCGCTCCGGTTCGCTCCGTCGCGCTCAGTGCCGCCTGGCACAGCCTCGCGTACCAGCAGCCAGTGGTGTAGACGGGCTCGCCCGGCTGGGGCGGGGCATCGCCTCGGAGCAGCGCGGCCAGGACCCTGTCGTCAACGAGTTGCGTCACTCGGAAGCCAGTTCGGGGTCGCCGAACCCCGCCCGGGCCGCGGCCCAGTCGTCCTCGTCTAAGGACTCCAGAAGCTCGCGGCGCAGGCTGGCGATGTCGCCACGCACAATCACGACCGCGTCGCCAAGGTCCAGATAGGCCACCTCGCCGCCGTGCTGGAGGCCCCACCGCCGGCGGGCGGCCGCGGGCAGGCTCATCTGTCCCCGAGCCGACACCTTGAGGTCGCCGCTGTTCGCCATTACGCCAGCCTACAAGGCGGAACTCTATGTTGCCTTGTGTTGGCAACTCCGACTTGGGTCTACGGCTACCACACTCTGCACCCACCCGACCCCACCCACCGCGGACCCGCCCGCGCCCCCGAAGAACCCGAGCTGTTCGGGTCCCGTGCCAGGGGCTCACCCGAGCCGACCCTGATTTCCTTTGAACAGACGCACGGTCCCGGTCGGCGGCCGGCTCGTTGTTAGGCCCGGCGACGCCAGGCGGCTGTACCAACCAGCAGGATGACCGCCGCACCGGCGAAGAGCAGCACGAGGCTCGTGTTGAGAGGGTCGTTGGAGGGACTGGGAGGGAGGCTGATCGACTCGTCAGGCGGATAGCCCTCGCCGAACACGTCCTGGAGTTCGCTTGCCGCTACGACTGATCCACACAAGTGGACATTCAGGTCGCCTCTCCACTCCTGGGCGGCTACGCCCACCGTGCCCCGGCCCTCCATATCGATCCCGCAGGCGGGTCCCTGCGCGTGAGTGCGAACCTCGATGAGGGGGCCGGCCTCGCCCTTGTACACCCGATCGACCCTGAACACAAGAGCCGCACCATTGTCCTCGACCTGGCTGTGCACCGTTCGCTCCAGCTGGCTCCCGGCGAAGGCGACCGAGATGTCATCGGCGTATTCGGCCAGTTCGCGTTCGACACAACTGCACGCATGGGCAGTGCCCGCAGTCGCCACGACCGTCACCGCCACCACCAGGGCGGCGATAGTCAGCCCGCCGCACACGCGCAGCTCGACCATCAAGACCCGACCGTAGCGGTTGGTCATCGGAGGCGCCGGGCTGCGGCCGCGCCGGTCTATCCGTGTGTCCCGGGCCGAGACAGGCAATGATTCTGGTTCGTGCGGTTCGCGGTGGTCACTGACCTTCACTTCGGCAGGGCCGCCCCTTACCGGGGCGTCGACCGCAAGCTCACGGGCTGCGCCCCCGCCCTCACGGCCGCCTTCGTCGACGAGATGAACCGGCGGGTGCGTCCCGACTTCGTCATGGTGCTCGGTGACGTGATCGAGGACGAGAGCCCCGAGGCCGACCTCGCCAACTACACCAGGGCGGCTGCCATCCTGTCGGGCCTCGACATGCCGGTCCACTACGTGTACGGCAACCACGACCTGGTGCACCTCACCCATGACCAGCTCCTGGCGGCGTCCGGCGAGGCGGCGCTCAACTCATCGTTAGACGTCGACGGATGGCATCTGGTGCGCCTCCACTCGACCGTCGACTATGAACCGAGCGGACCCTCCGATGACGGCTACCCACTGAAGGGGTGCGTCGACCCCGAGCATCTGGACTGGCTCGACCGGGACTTGGCCGCAGCCAGCGGGCCAGCCGTAGTATTCACCCATTTCGCGCCCGCTGATCTGAACCTCGCCGGCCAGTTCTGGTTCGGGCATGCGCCGGAGAAGGCCATGCTCGCCAACCGGGCTGAGGTCCGTGGCGTCCTCGAGTCCCACGATGTGGCCCTGGCCATGAACGGCCACGTCCACTGGAACGACCACACCGTTCACAACGGGATCTCGTACATCACGATCCAGTCCCTGGTGGAGAACACCGCCGGCGACGGCGAGCCCGCCGGTGCCTGGGCTCTCGTCGAGGCCGGATCCGCGCACCTCGAAGTCACCGTCAACGGCCGGGATCCGGCCCGCTACCGGGTGCCCCGGATCGTCCTGTGACTGCTGCCGGATCCCCGTCGATCGTCCTGTTCGACTGGAACGGGACCCTCCTTGACGACATGGAGCGGGCTCGCATGGCGAGCAGCCTGGTCCGCGAGCAGTGGGTCGGCCTCACAGACCTCACCCTCCAGGACTTCCGGGAGGCCTGGAGCCTGCCACTGTCGGACCACGTCAAGCGGCTGGGCGTTCCCGACGATCGCAGCGAGGATGCGGCCCGGGCCTGGAGCACTCACCTCGCGGCTCTCGACGCTCCTCTCTCCCCCGGAGTGTCAGCCACGCTCGAGACCCTGCAGGGCGCCGGCATCACCATCGGGGTGGTGAGCTCGGCCAGCGACGAGGCCGTGCGGCGAGACCTTCGAGACCACAACCTGGATCAGCGATTCGACAGCGTCCACTGCGGGGTCATCCAAAAGGGAGATGTGATCAGCCGCTTTGTGGAGAACGCGCCAGCCGGGGCGGTCTGGTACGTGGGCGACACCAAGTTCGACATGGTGCAAGCCCGGGGAGCAGGTGCGGTAGCCATCGGATACACATCCGGCTATGACGCGGCCGATGCGCTGCACGAAGGCGGGGCCCACCACCTCATCGCCAGGCTGCAAGACCTGATCGCACTCATAGCCAATCCGCCGGGACCATGACCACCCACGAGCGGCTGTCCGAGACCATCGAGTCCGAGACCATCGAGTCCGAGACCATCGAGTATGTGGCGCTGCAGCGCCTGCAGAGCCGGTACGCCGACGTGGTGACCCGGCGGGCGTTCGATGAGCTGGCCGGCATGGTGCGGCCCGACTGCCCGATCGTGGTCGACGTGCGCCACCGGAAGTTCGAGCTGACCGGGCCGTCCGAGTACGGCGAGTTCATCGCCCGCCAGATCGAGCGCTTCTCGCTGTTCGAGTTCGTGCTGCTCAACACGGTGATGCGCATCGACGCCGAGCGGGGCGTGGCCGCAGCCCGGGTGTACATGCAGGAGATCCGCCAGAACGTCTCCGACGGGCGCCGCACCGACGCCTACGGCGTGTACCACGACCGGCTCGAGCGCGACGACGAAGGCCGCTGGTGGTTCGCCAAGCGGCACTACCGGAGCCTCGCCCGCACGGCCGAGCCTCGGGGCACGACCGACTACGACGTCTTCGGTGTCGGCGCGATCGACCTCGAGGACATCCTCGACGATCGCTTCTAGACCGAGTCCGGGCCGACCCGGATGCGGGCAAAGACGAGCACGGCCGGGTCGCCGCCGTCCTCAGCGGAGTCTCCCGCACCCCGCCGGGATGCGTCCACCCTGCGCATGCCGGCCCGGCGGGCGACCGCCGCCGACGCCGGATTGTCGGAGCCGATCTCGGCCATCACCGCGTCGAGCGGCCCCTCCGACAGCGCCCAGTCCAGCACGAGCCGGACCGCCTCGGACGCCCGTCCCTGGCCCCGCCAGCCCTCGGCGATCCACCAGCCGATCAGCGCTGCCCGCCGCGCCGGGTCGAGCCGGCTGAGCCCCACCTCTCCGACGACCTGTCCCGACTGCGGGTCGGTCACGGCCAGATCCACTGAGCGCCCCTCGGCCACGGCCCGCTCCCGCTGGGAGATCCAGCGCGACGCGGCCGCCTCGTCGGCCGGTTCTGGCACGCTGAGCCGCTCGCGGATGACCGGATCGTGCCAGGCCGCGGCCAGCACCGGGGCGTCGGCGGCCCGCCACGGCCTCGGCAGGGTCCTTGGGCCGGCCAGATGGGGAATGTCCACGACCAGCTGCACGTTCCCGCCATCCCTCACGGATCATTCCTCACGGATCGCCGCTCGCAAGCCGGCACCGATCACCCCTCACGACCCGCGCCTCACCGGATCACCCCTCACGACCTGCGCCCGCAACGATCACCCCTCGCGCCCCGCGCCCTCACCAAATCGGCCCCTCGCGAATCGACCGTTCACGGATCGCCGCTCGCGGGCTCGGGCTCGTGGCCGCGAACTTCGTCGGCCACCGCCCGCAGCACCCCGTTGAGGAAGCGGGGCGAGTCGCCGCCGCAGTACTGGGTGGCCAGGGCCACCACTTCGGACAGCACGACACCGGTCGGGACGTCGTCGCGGTGGGCCAGCTCCCAGGCTGCGATCCGGGCCAGAGCCCGATCCACCACCGCGAGCCGCTCGAGGCGCCACCGGTCCAGATGCCTCCGCAGCAGGCTGTCGAGATGCTCGCGGTCGGCGTCCACCCCCAGCGCGATCTCCACCGCGTAGCCGGAAGGCGGGACGGCCCGGCGGCCCAGCGCCTCCTGCGAGGAATCGCCCGCTATCTCAGCCTCATACAGCACGGCCAGCGCGTCCTCGCGGGCTTCGCGGCGGCTCCCGAAGCCAGGAACGCTGGTCACGGAAACCGCCGCACCGAGGGTCCCCCGGCGGAGAGGCCGTTCCGGCTGCCGATCGGGGTCAGTTTCGGGGACGTGGCCGGCATCGCCTGCTCCGACGACGAGACGCTCGACCGGGATCAGGCCCGGCCGATGTAGGCGGCGGTCCGGGTGTCCACCTTCACCCGCTCCCCGGGCGACACGAACAGCGGGACCTGCACCACCAGCCCTGTCTCCAGGGTGGCCGGTTTGGTGGCGCCCGAGACCCGGTCGCCCTGGATCCCCGGCTCGGTCTCGGCGATGGCCAGCTCAACCGCGGCGGGCAGGTCGGTGCCGACGATCTCGGTGCCGTGCATGAGCATCAACGCCACCGAGCCCTCCACCAGGAACCGGGCCGCGTCGCCGAGGATCTGAGGCGCCACCGTGATCTGGTCGTAGGACTCGTTGTCCATGAACACGAGGTCCTCGCCCTCCCGGTAGAGCAGTTGCATCTCGCGCTTGTCGATCGTGGCCCGCTCGACCTTCTCGCCGGCCCGGAACGTCCGGTCCACCACCGCCCCAGTCCGGGCGTTCTTGAGGGTGGTGCGCACGAAGGCATGGCCCTTGCCCGGCTTGACATGCTGGAACTCCACCACGCTGAACAGGTTCTGATCGATCTCGAGGGTCATGCCGTTGCGAAGATCGTTGGTCGTGATGGTGGGCAACGTCTGCTCCTTGTCGGTTCTCGGAAAATGGGGACGGTCGCCGCTCAGACCGGCAGCGGCACCGGGGAAGTCTTCGGATGGAGCGTAAGCGGGCGGCATCCGGAGCCGGTCACGACCAGCAGGTCCTCCACCCGGACACCACCGAAACCGGGAAAGTACACGCCGGGTTCGACGGTCACCACATTGCCGGGCTCGAGCGTCGCCACCGAGCCCGACGCCAGGTGGGGCAGTTCGTGGATGTCCAGCCCGACGCCATGGCCGGTGCCGTGCACGAAGGCGTCGCCCATCCCGGCGTCGTCGATGACCGACCGGCAGGCGTTGTCGATCTCGCCCGCCTCGACGCCGGGCGCCACCACGGCCGCGCCGGCCGCCTGGCTGCGCTCGACCGCATCGAGCATGGCCGCGGCCCGGTCGCTGGGATCGCCCAGCACGAACGTGCGGGTCATGTCGCTGCGGTAGCCGTCCACCAGCGCCCCGACATCGATGATCACCAGGTCGCCGGACTCCAGCGGCCGGTCCGTGGGCGTGGCATGGGGCAGCGCTGCGTTGGGACCGGACGCGACGATGGTGTCGTAGGCGGGCCCCGACGCGCCAGCCGAGCGGATCGCGGCGTCAAGAGCCTGCTGGAGGCGCGACTCCGTCGTGCCGGGGCGCAGCATTCCCACCACCGACGCCAGGGCCCCGTCCGCGATGTGGGCGGCCGCCTCGATGCGGGCCAACTCGGCCCGATCCTTGACAGCGCGCAGGCTCTCTACCATCCCCGACAGGGGCACCGTCGCCGCCGTCACCGTCTTGCTCCAACGGATCTGGTCGCGCCAGGCGACACGGTCCTCGATGCCGAGCCGGGCCGAGCCGCCGAGCCGGGGCGCGGCCGCCTTGGCCGGGTCGCGGGCCACTACGACCTCGATCTCGCCCGAGCAGCCGGCTTGCCCGATCTGAGCGGGGGCCTGCTCTGCGTAGCGCGCGTCGGTGACGAGCAGAGCCTCTTGCGCGCCCAGGGCCACGACCACACCGTTGGAGCCGGTGAACCCGGTCAGCCATCGGACATTGGCGGGCTCGACGATCACCGCGGCGTCCACGTCCGAGTCGGTCAGCCTGTCCCAGAGCCGACCGAGCCGCCCGTCGGCGCGCAGCGGAGGCAGGCCACCCTGCACGCTCGCGGCGCGGTCCGACCCACCCAGCGGATCGCCCAGCGGATCACTCATCGGATCGCGGCCAGCGGATCGCTCATCGGATCGCCCAACGCGCCGCGGCCATCGGATCGCCCCGCAGATCACTCATCGGATCGCGGCCAGCGGATCGCTCATCGGATCGCCCAACGCGCCGCGGCCAGCGGATCGCCCCGCAGATCACTCATCGGATCGCGGCCAGCGCTTCCCTCAGCACCGGTTCGGGAACACCCTTCACCGGCTCCACCCCCGCCGCCGAGTCGAGTATCAGGGTCAGACCGTCGACGGCCTTCTTGTCGCGGCCGAACAGGGCCAGCAGCTCGTCGTCGTCTTCGAGCATCGCCGGCAGCCGGGACGGCAGGCCGTAGCCGGTCACGACTCGGCGATGCTCGGCCACCCGGTCGGTGTCGATGCGGCCCATGCGTGCCGCTACCTCGGCCGCGTAGATCAACCCCACCGCCACGGCCTCGCCGTGGCGCACGTCGTAGCGTCCCGCGGTCTCCACCGCGTGGGCCAGAGTGTGGCCGTAGTTGAGGATGGCCCGCCGGCCGCCCTCACGCTCGTCGGCGGCCACCACGTCGGACTTGATCCGGACCGCGGCCGCGATCCGTTCCGCGAGGTCGAGGCCATCCAGGTCGTCCCCGGTCAGGAAGTGGTACTTGGCCAGCTCGCCCTGGCCGCTGCGCATCTCCGCCGGCGGCAGCGTCGCCAGAACCTCGGTGTCGCAGAGCACTGCGTGGGGCTGCCAGAAGGCGCCCACCAGGTTCTTGCCCTCCGGCAGGTTCACGCCGGTCTTGCCCCCGATGGCCGCATCGACCTGGGCCAGCAATGTCGTGGGCACGGACACGTAGCGCATGCCGCGGTGGTAGACCGCAGCCACGAAGCCGGCTATGTCGGTCACCACGCCGCCCCCGACGGCGACGATCACGTCGGAGCGGGTGAACCCCGCTTCGGACATCTCGCGGCAGAGCCGCTCGATCTCGGCCAGGCACTTGGCCTCCTCACCGTCGGGGACCTCCAGCACGGTCTGGTCGAGGCCGCTGTCAACGGACCAGCCGATGCCGGGCTGGGTGATGACCGCGGCCCTGCGAGCACCGGCTGGGACGACTGAGCTGAGGCGGGCCCGGACCCCGGCTCCCACCTGGACGGCGTAGGAGCGGTCGCCCAGGTCGACGTTCACGACGTGGGGATCCGGGGCGGTCGAGGGCATCCGAGCAGCCTACCGACGCGCTGGTCGGCCTCTCGGGGCCGCGCCGAGAGCGGCCCCCCGTCCCGGCCGCACCGTCGCACCTCCGCTTCGCTCTCCACCCGCATCGGGGGTTCGTTCAGAGCAGCAGTGCCTCCGGCAGCAGCACCGTGATCATCGTGCCCGCGGCCAGGGCGGGGCCGAACGGGAAGGCCGTGCCGAGCAGCCTGGTGGCCGGCGCGGCAGCGGCCCCGTGGCCGGGGTCGGGCCGATGCTGCGGGCGCGGCCGCTGGAGCCGGGTCAGCCCAGGCCCCGTGACCAGGCCGATCAGGCAGCTCAGCACCAGGGCCTGGGCGACGAGGCTCGCTCCCGCCCACCAACTCTGGCCGGAGGCAGCCGCCGCCCACCCGATGTGCAGGCCGAGTAGCGGGCTGAGCTTGACGTCACCGAAGCCGAGGCCGCTGGGCTTCAGTTCGTGGGCGGCCCACATGACCGCGCCGTAGCCGAGGGCCGCGGCCACGGCCCCGACGACGGCGCCGGGCCGGCCGTCGGCGATCGACGCGACCACGATCGCGGCCAGGCTCGCAGCCGACGCCGGGGCTGTGATGGCGTCAGGGAGCCGGCCCGAGCGCAGGTCCACGACCGACAGCGTGACCAACGAGACCGCGCCCACCAGCGGCGGGACCGCGTTCCAGCCCACACCGAAGCGGGCCACCACTGCCGCCAGCAGGGCCGCCACGAGCAACTCCAGCGGCCCGACCGGTCGGCGTGCGCCTCGGCGCGGCGCGAAGCGGTCGGCCACCACCGCCACCAGCCGCCCCGCAGCCACACCGCCGAGGAGTGCCGATGCGAGGGCTGCCGCGTTCACCCTCGCACGATAGGACGCCCCACACGACAGGCCCCCGCCCCCGCACGACATGGACCGCGAGCACAGGCCGCCGCACGATAGGGATCATCAGCGCGGGTCTGCCCCCGCGGCCTCTCAGCCGCCGGCGGCGGCCCGGCGCATCACCGCGACCGGCGCTTCGGTGCCGGTCCACAGTTCGAAGGCCGCCGCCGCCTGGTACACCAGCATCGACAGCCCGTTGTGGGCCTCGACGCCCCGCCGGCGGAGGGCGGCCAGCCATGCCGTCTCGATCGGCTCGTAGATCAGGTCCACCGCGACCTGGCCTGGTCGCAGCAGGCTCGGGTCGCACGGCATCGAGGAATCGGTCCCCATGCCGACCGAGGTCGCGTTGACGACCACGTCGGCCGCCGCGATGTCGTCGCCGGACCCGACCCGCCCCAGCTGCCCGGGCCCGCGGGCGGCGCTGGCAATTGACGCCACCGCCTGCGCCTTGGCCTCCGTGCGGTTGATCACGGCCACATCGGCCGCCCCCGCCGTGGCCAACCCCCATGCCACCGCCCGGGCGGCTCCGCCGCCGCCGATCAACGCCACCCGGCGACCCTCCGGCGAGATGCCGGCGTCGGCTAGCAGGCTGGCCAAGAAGCCGGCCACATCGGTGTTGACGGCCCGCAGGCGACCGTCGCCCACAGGCACGATGCAGTTCGCCGCGGCCAGGATCTCGACGTCAGCATCGGCTACGTCCGCGGCTGCGGCGACCTCGGCCTTGAGGGGCATGGTCACCGACATGCCGGCCAGATCCAGGATCCTCATCGCCTCCAGGGCCTCGGCGCCCCTGCCGGCGGGCACCTCGAAGGCAGTGAACACCCAGTCCAGACCCACCGACTCGAACGCAGCGTTGTGGACCGCCGGCGACCGGGAATGGCGCGCCGGATCACCAATCACCGCAGCCACTCTCCGCGGCGACACCAGCCCAGGCATCAGCAGTACTCCAACTCCCGGCAGACCTCTACGTACTCCAGGTGCTCTTCGTAGGTCTCCGAGAAGTGGTGCGCGCCGCGGACACCACCCTCGTCGGTGCGGACATAGAAGAGCCAGTTCCCGTCGTCGGGCTGCAACGCCGCGATCAGCGACGCCTCGCCCGGCGCGGAGATCGGGGTGGGAGGCAGGCCGGTGACCACCCGGGTGTTCCAGGGCGAGTCGCGCCGGATGTCCTCCGAGGTGAGGTCGGCGCACGACTTGCCGGCCGCGTAGCACGCGGTGGCATCGATGTCGAGGCGCATCCCCTCCGTCAGCCGGTTGTAGATGACCCGGGCGATCTTGGCCCGATCCTGCTGCAACAGGGCCTCCTCCTCGACGAGGCTGGCCACGATGACCACTTCATAGGGCCGCAGGCCCAGCTCGACGACGTCGCGGTGGGTTCCGGGATCCTCCAGCAGGCGAGCGAGCCGGCGGTCGAACTCGTCTGACATCCTCAGCAGGAAGCCGTGCTCGTCGCCCAGGTCGTCGGCGTTGATGTCGTAGGTGGCCGGGAACAGCATCCCCTCCAGGCTCCGGGCGCGAGCGTCGTCGGGAAGGTACGACGCCTCGCGCACCAAAGAGACATAGGCCGCCTCGAGGTCGTCGCGCTCGAAGACGGGATTCTCCTCCATCAGGCGGGGGACCATCTCGATCCACCGCAAGCCCTCGGGGATGCGGACCAGTTCGAAGACTTCGGGCAGCGGCCCCGCATCGAACACCGTGCGCACCGAGGCGAAGTCCATGTTCTCGTAGAGGATGTAGTCGCCGGCCTCCACGGCCACGACCGTGTCGCACCCGAGGAACCCGGTGATGGTCAGCTCCCCGTCACAGCGCAGCCAGTACCGGAAGACGGTGGCGTTGGAGATGACGCCCGCGCTCTGCAGCTCTCCAGCGATCTCGTTGACGGAGGCTCCTTGGGGGATCGTCAGCTCAATGGCGTCGCCGGGCAGGCCCTCGGGCGTGATCTGGGCGTCCACCCACCCGTAGACCCGGCCCCGCGCCCACAGCACGGCCATGACCAGGATCACGCCCAGCACCACCAGGCGGATGAACCCGCCCCAGAACGGTCGGTAGCGGACCCAGTTGCGGTCGTCGGCGTCGTAGACCGGATCGACGAGCGGATCGTCCCCGAGCTCCTCCTCGACGACCACGGTTGTGCCCTGGTCAACCGTCGACCAGCCCCCCCGCACGGCTACGGTGCGTTGCTCGTTGCGCCGGGCCGCCTTGCGTGCCGCCCGCTGGTAGGAGCGCTCAGCCCGGCCCGCGGCCCGCTGAGCGCGGCGGTCGGAACCGGTCCCTGGTGCCCTCACGCCGCGATCGGGACCGGTCCTCGGCGCTCCCGCACCGCGAACGGGACCCGTCCCCGCCACTCTCGCACCGCGATCGGGACCCGTCCTGGCGGCCTTGGCGCCGCGACGTGACCGGCGAGAGGCACGCGGCGGGCGCTTCCGACCCGCACCAGGACCGGGCGCAGCCGGAGCACGGCGTCGACCCACACCACCACCGGGCGCAGCCGGAGCACGCCGCTGCCCCGCACCACCACCGGGCGCAGCCGGAGCACGCCGCTGCCCCGCACCACCACCGGGCGCAGCCGGAGCACGCCGCTGCCCCGCACCACCACCAGGCGCAGCCGGAGCACGCCGCTGCCCCGCACCACCACCAGGCGCAGCCGGAGCACGACGTTGACCCGCACCACCACCGGGCGCAGCACCAGGACCGGAAATCGCCCCCGCACGGCGTTGACCCGCACCACCACCGGGGGCAGCCGGAGCGGTACGAGCTCGCCTCTTGCCCGTCGGCGGCCCTGGCGGACGGGGGGGCGCAGCCCGCGGCCGGGGGTCGGCCTCGGCGTCGGGGCGACCGGTTATGAAGTCGGACACCCTCGACGAGCGTCGACGGCGACCGCTGCGGTCAGCCACGGTCAGCCACCGGGCATGCCCGCGTCGAGCCAGGACTGCAGCATGACCGCGGCCGCCACCTGGTCGACAACGCTGCGCCTCTCCGGGCCCTTCATCTGCTGCTCCATGAGGCTCCGCTCCGCGATGACGGTAGTCAGCCGTTCATCGTAGGAAACGACGGGCACACCCAGGAGTTTCTCGAGTCGGCCGATCTCGGCGCGGGCCGCGGCCGCGGCCGGACCCTCGGTGCCGTCGAGCGAGAACGGCATTCCGACCACCACTATTTCGGCCTGCCATTCGCCCACCCGCTCCGCGATGGCCTTCAGATCGCTTTCGGCGTCCCCGCTGCGAACGAGTGTCTCGACCGGCGTCGCGACCGTGCCGGCCGAGTCGCACACGGCCACACCGACCCGTCGCTCCCCCAGATCGAGCCCCAGGGCCCGCACGATCAAGAGGCCGAGCCGGTAGGCGGGCGAATCCGCCCATACGGAGCGAGGCCCCTGGGCCCGAGCGGCCCGCGAGCGAAGCGAACAAGAGCGGGAAACACGGCCCGAGCGGCCCGCGAGCGAAGCGAACAAGAGCGGGAAACACGGCCCGAGCGGCCCGTGAGCGAAGCGAACAAGAGCGGGAATGACACCGCTGCGACGCGAAGCACTACCTGCCTATCCGCGCTCGCTCCCAACGATGCCTGCTGCGGCGCGTGCGGTGTCGAGAGCCTCGTCGAGACGTTCGGCGTGGCGGCCGCCGGCGACGCACAGATCAGCTGCGGACCTGCCGCCGCCGCCGATGGTCTTCTTGGCCTCGGTGATGAGGTCGCCGGCGTGGAAGCCGCCGCCCTCGGCCGCGGCCGCGGCCAGAGCCGCTCCCCCGGAGTCGAGCGCGGCGCCCAGCACGACGGCCCTCACGCCGTCTATTCCCCTGATCGACACGGCCAGGTCGCGCAGGCCGTCGCGGTCCATGTCGTCCACCCGGGCCACCACCACCCCGTCCACGGCCCCTGCGGCCAGTTCCGGCGCCCGCCCGAGCGCCACCCGGCGCCGAAGCTCGGCCACCTCGGACCGCAGCGCCTTGGTCTCGCTCTGCCGCTTGGCCACACCGTCGGCCAGCTCGGTCGACGGCACTCCCAGCGACCGGGCCACGTCGTCGATGAGCGACTGCTGGCTGCGCAGCAGCGTGAGCGTGTCATGGCCGGTGATGGCCTCCAGGCGGCGCATGTTGGCGCCGATCGACGCCTCCGAGGTGATGCGGAAGGCGCCGATGTCGCCCAAGGCCCGCACATGGGTGCCCCCGCAGAGTTCCACCGAATGGCGCCCGGCCTCGAGCACCCGCACCATGTCGCCGTACTTCTCGCCGAAGAAGGCGATGGCGCCCAGTTGCTGCGCCCGATCGAAGGTCGTCTCGAAATGGCGACACGAGGCGTTGTCGAGCACCTCGGCGTTCACCAGGTCCTCCACTCGGGTGATCTGCTCGGCGGTGAGGGCCTCGTAGTGGCTGAAGTCGAATCGGAGCCGGTCGGGGCCGACCCAGGATCCCTGCTGCTTGACGTGCTCGCCGAGTGTCTCCCGCAGGGCCCAGTGCAGGATGTGGGTGGCCGTGTGGTTGCGGCGGATGCCGGCCCGGCGCTCGGCGTCCACGGCCGCGGTCACCTCGTCGCCGACCCGCAGCTCGCCCTCGACGGGCTCGACGATGTGAACATGCAGGTCGTCGACGCCGTAGACGGTGTCGACGACACGCGCCCTGGCCCCGGTCGCCTCGCATGCGAGCTCGCCGGTGTCTCCGATCTGCCCGCCGCTCTCGGCGTAGAACGGGGTGCGGTCCAGCACCACCCGGCCGTCGGCGGCGTACAGCACCTCACCGGTCGACGCCAGCTCGGCCCGGCCCGTGAACTCGGTCGGACCTGCGGCCGACAGCAGCGCCACGAACGGCGTCACATCGTCGGCAGCCGCTACCGAGCGGGCGCTGCGGGCCCGCTGCTGCTGTTCGGCCATCGCGGCCGCGAAGCCGTCGGTGTCCACCTCGACGCCCCTCTCGGCTGCGATCTCGACGGTGACCTCGAGGGGGAACCCGTAGGTGTCGTGCAGCAGGAAGGCGACGTCGCCGTCTATGCGCTCACCGGGCGCGAGCCCGGCCATCCGCCCGTCGAGGATGGCCTGCCCGGTCCTCAGAGTCTGGCGGAACCGCTGCTCCTCGCGGTCGATCACGTCGCGCACGTAGCCGTGATTGCGGGCCAGGTCCGGGTAGGCCTCGGCCATCACCTCCACGACCGCGTCGACCATGCCGCCCATGACGGGCTCGGTCACCCCCAGCAGGAAGGCGTGGCGCACGGCCCGCCGGATGATGCGCCGCAGCACGTAGCCGCGGTCCTCGTTGGAGGGGAACACCCCGTCGCTCACCAGCAGCGACGTGGAGCGGGCGTGGTCGGCGAGGATGCGCAACGACACGTCGCCGGCCTCGGAGGCGCCCAGCTTGGCCCCGGTGAGGCGCTGGGCCGCGTCGAGCAGGGCCACGAACTCGTCGGTCTCCCACACCGAGTCCACGCCCTGGAGCACGGCCACGGTGCGCTCGAGACCCAGGCCGGTGTCGATCGAGGGCCTGGGAAGCGGGATCTCGGCGCCGTCGGGGGTGCTCTCGAACTGCATGAACACGAGGTTCCAGACCTCGACGAAGCGCTCCTCTCCGCCGTGGGCGGGTCCGCCGCCCGGCCCGTAGGCGGGCCCCTTGTCCCAGAAGATCTCCGAGCACGGCCCGCACGGGCCGACATCGGCCATGCGCCAGTAGTTGTCCTCGCCGAGGCGCTGGATCCGCTCGGCGGGCACGCCGACCTCGTCTCGCCAGATGGCCTCGGCCTCGTCGTCGCTGAGGTGGACCGTCACCCACAGCCGCTCCGGGTCGAGGCCCAGCACTCCGGTGACGAGCTCCCAGGCCCAGGCGCAGGCGTCGGACTTGAAGTAGTCGCCGAAGCTGAAGTTTCCCAGCATCTCGAAGAAGGTCAGGTGCCGGGAGGTGCGCCCGATCTCGTCGAGGTCGTTGTGCTTGCCACCGGCCCGCACGCACTTCTGGACGGTGACGGCCCGCGGGAAGGGGGCCTGCTGCTCGCCGGTGAAGTACGTCTTGAACGGCACCATTCCGGCCACCGTGAACAGCAGGGTGGGGTCGTGGGGGATCAGGCTGGCCGAGGGATGGTGGGTGTGGGCCCGCTCGACGAAGAAGTCGACGAAGGCCTTGCGGACCTCCGCCGCGGTCATCGCCTTCACGGTCGGCCGCTCCCGTTCGAGCCGCTCTCGGCGCCCGGCGGCTCGTCATCGCGCAGCTCCGACTCGGTGTCGCGCATGGCCTCGCGGCCCTCGGCGACCGCGTGGCGGATGTCGTCGGCGATCCGCCGGGCCTCGCGTCCCAGGTTCCTGGCGCTGTCGGCCGCGGTCTGCTGAGCCCGCTGGGCGGCCTCCCGCGACCGGTCGGCCACCGCGTTGCGGACATTCTCGGGTGCGTACTTCTCGGCGGCGGCGCGGGCCTTGCTGCGCACCCACGCGGCCGTTCCCAGGCCGGCCGCGTAACCCGCTCCGAGCCACCACAGCCGCCTCATCGGGATGTCTCCCGTTCTTGTTCGCTGCGCTCACGGGCCGCCCAAGTCACGGCAACATCGCCCACGGCCTCGCCCGTATGAGCCGAACTCGCGTAGCTATTCGCTCGGCCTCTGCGTCTCCGGGTCCGGCGAGAGCCTCCGGTCTCACTCCGCCGGCGCGGCTGTGACCCCGGTGCGGCCGGGACGGAAACGGTCGCTGAGTCGGACCGGTCCGGCGAGGCCACGTCGAGGGCTCGGCGATTGCGGCGACGGTCCCGGAGGCGGCGCCCGGCCTGGCCCGCGCCCGACACCAGCGACAGGCCCTTGATCAGCGGCGGAGCGAACGCCCGGTGGGTCAGGCGGCTGGCGTGGTCGACGGTGGCGGCGATGCGCTCGGCCCGCCCGATTACCCGGTCCACGCGGTGCAGTTCGGCGTCGGCCTTGGTGACGGTGGCATGGAGGTCGTCGACCATGGGCAGCGCCGAGTCCCTCAGGTCGTCCACCACGTCGCGCAGCTCCCGCATGGTCCTCACCAGCGAGATCACCGCGACGGTGAGAACAGCCACGGTGGCCAGGCAGACGATGGTCACGATGACAGCGGCCAAGTCGACAGCGCTCACCCAGTCAAGATACCGCCAAGAACGAGCGCGGACCGCTCCCGAGTGCTACTGGGTCCGGTGCCCCTGGGACTCGGGCTGGTCGGGGGCGGCGTCGCGCGGCCCGTCACGCCGCGGGCCGGGCCAGTGCTCCGAGAGGGCGGCTTCGCGGCCGTGGTCCGACGGCTCGTAGTAGACGTTGCCGGCGACCTCGGCCGGCCGGTGCTGCTGAGCGACCCAGGCGTCGGGGTCGTCGTGGGGGTAGCGGTAGCCCTCGCCGTGGCCGAGGGACTTGGCGCCCTGGTAGTGGGCGTCGCGCAGGTGCGTCGGCACCTCGCCCGCCCCGGCCGTCCGGGCGTCGGCCGCGGCCCGGCCCAACGCCACCGTCACCCGGTTCGACTTGGGGGCGGTGGCCAGGCGGACCACCGCATGGGCCAGGTTGAGCTGGGCCTCGGGCAGTCCGACGTACTCCACGGCCCGGGCCGCGGCGTCGGCCACCAGCAGGGCGCCGTCGTCGGCCATGCCGATGTCCTCCGAGGCCAGGATCACCAGCCGCCTGGCGATGAAGCGTGGATCCTCGCCGGCTTCGAGCATCCGGGCCAGCCAGTACAGGCCGGCGTCGGCGTCGGAGCCGCGGATGCTCTTGATGAACGCGCTGATCACGTCGTAGTGGCCGTCGCGGCCGTAGCGCACCGCCTTGGCGTCGGCGGCGGCCTCGGCGTCGGCCAGCGCCACATGGACGGGCGTGGCTGCCGCGCCCGGCTGGGAGTCCTCACGGCGGCCGGCCAGGGCCACGGCTACCTCGATGCCGGTGAGGGCATGGCGGCCGTCGCCGCCGCTGCGGGCCGCGAGATGCTCGACGGCCTCGTCATCGGCCGTGGCCTTCTCCTCTGCGAGGCCCCGGAGGACAAGCTCGACGAGCGATCCGGCCTCAAGCGGATTCAGCCGGAACAGCGTCGAGCGGGACATCAGTGGCGGGTTGACCTCGAAGTGCGGGTTCTCGGTGGTGGCCCCGATCAGCACGATCAGGCCGTCCTCCACCGCGGGCAGCAGCGCGTCCTGCTGGGCCTTGTTGAAGCGGTGGACCTCGTCGAGGAACAGGATCGTGCCGGTGCCGTGGGCGCCGAGGCGGTCCCGGGCCCGCTCGATCACGGCCCGCACGTCCTTGACCCCGGCGGTCACCGCGGAGAGCTCCTCGAAGGCCTTGGCCGTGGTGAGGGCGACCACCCGGGCCAGCGTGGTCTTGCCCGTCCCCGGCGGGCCCCACAGGATCACCGACGACAGCCGGTCGGCCTCGATCAGCTCCCGCAGCGGCCGCCCCGGCCCGACCAGATGGTCCTGGCCCACGATCTCGTCCAGCGTCCGGGGCCGGAGCCGGGCCGCCAGCGGAGCCCGCATCCGCAGACGCTCCGCCGCAACCGCATCGAACAGGTCAGGCGCCACGCCGTGACCTTACGCCCTCACGGCGCGGGCGATCCGCGCTTCCAGGCCGGCTCGATGACGATCCAGACGATCGACACCACCACGGCCAATGTGACCGCCCCCAGCGACAAGACCGACTCGGTCACAGTGACGATGTCGCTTGTGGAGTGGAAGGAGTACTCGTCCGACTGCCACGACGCCGGGTCTTCGTGGAACAGCAGATAGCCGAAGGCCAGCAGCGGCGCGGCGGGCAGCACCGAGGACAGGCACAACTCCTCCCAGCCCAGGTGTCGCTGCCGCCCGGTGCCCAGCCCTACGGCCCCCCGGACGAACAGGAAGAGCGCGAACGGCATGAGGAGGATCGTCAAGACGGAGACCATGCACATGTACGCGAGCGAGGCGCCCGCGGTCACCATCAGGGCCGGCCGGCTGCTCCGCCCGCCCAGGACTGCCAGCAGGCCGATAGCGCTGTAGGGAGCGCCGACCGCCATGGCCGCGATCTCGGCGTTGGGCAGGCCCGGGTCGGAGCCGATCCAGCGGATCAGCACTAGGCCCGCGCCGGCAAGAACGAACATCAACCCGGCGACACTCTCCAATCGCCCCATCCACGGCCAGCCTTCCGCGGCCGTGGTTGGCCGGGGATTCTCAGTCGTCTCGCCCTGAACACCCTCCACGTCCACAAACGTACCGGGCAGGCACGGACGATGACCGTCGCGCATCGCGTTCAGCACGCTCGTGCGCATATATCCCCTTAGTTACGAAGCGGATATACTAGTGGGGTGACCAAGCGACTAGTCGATATTGACGACGAACTCCTTGAACGGGTTCGCGAGATGACCGGCGCGGCCACCATGAAGGAGGCGGTCAACGGGGCTCTGCAACACGTCGTCGACTTCGACCTGAGGCTGCGGCACGTCCGCCGGCTCCTGACGCTGGAGGGAATCGATCTCGCGGATGAGCAAGTCATGAACGACACCTGGCGGTGAGCACTCAGTTCCTCGCTGACAAGAGCGCCCTGGCGCGCATGACGCAAGCCCCGGTCGCCGAGCGGCTAGCCCCTCTCATCCTCGCCGGACGCGTGGCCACGTGCGCCGTAATCGACCTGGAAGTTCTCTACAGCGCCCGCTCGCTGGGCGACTATGAGGAGATCCTGGCTGAACGGAGCGCTCTCCCGTCGCTTCCCCTGACCGAGACCATTGCAGCCCGTGCCCTGGGCGTGCAGCACCGCCTGGCTCGCCGTGGCCGGCACCGGGTGCCGGTGCCCGACCTCCTGATCGCGGCGACGGCGGAGGAGAACGGCCTCGCGGTCATGCACTATGACCGCGACTACGACCTGATCGCCGGGGTCACCGGGCAGCCCACCGAGTGGGTGGTACCTCGCGGCTCGATCTGAACGGCGACGACCCGCGGCTCGATGGACACTCCCGAGCTTGGATTCAGGCCGGGGGCAGGACTCGCAGACCTAGTTCCTGGAGTTGGGTTTCGGCTATGGGGCTGGGGGCGTCGGTGAGGGGGTCGGCGCCGGACTGGGTCTTGGGGAAGGCGATGACCTCGCGGATGTTCTCCTCCCCCACCAGCAGGGCGCCCAGACGGTCCAGGCCGACCGCGAAGCCGGCGTGGGGCGGGGCGCCGTAGCGGAAGGCGTCGAGCAGGAACCCGAAACGCTCCTGAGCGTCGTCGGGTGCGATCCCGAGGATCTCGAAGATGCGCTGCTGGATGTCGCGGCGGTGGATCCTGACACTGCCCGAACCGAGCTCCCAGCCGTTGAGCACCAGGTCGTAGGCCTGGCTGCGGATGCTGAGCAGGGCCTCGCCGCCGGGCGGGCCGCCCGCCGACATGAGCACTTCCAGATCGTCGGTATGGGGCATGGTGAACGGGTGGTGCGACGGGATCGGGTCGCCCTCGGCCGTCAGTCCCTCGAACAGCGGGAAGTCGATCACCCACAGGTAGTTGAAGCTGCCGTCGTTGACCGGCGGGCGGCCCAGCTCGAGGCGCAGCAGCCCCAGAACGTGGCGAACCAGCGGTCGCTCGTCGGCCACCAGGAACACCATGTCGCCGGGCCGGGCGTCCAGAGCGCCGATCACGCCGGCGCCCTCGTCCGGCGTCAGGAACTTGGCCACCCCGGCGTCGAGGGCCGAGCCATTCGGGCTGTCATCCGCGGCCACGACCCTCATCCAGGCCAGGCCCTTGGCTCCCCAGCGCTGGCAGGTGGCCACCAACTCGTCCACCCGGCTGCGGGGCAGCGCCTCGGCGCCGCCGGTCAGGCAGATCCCCTTCACGCACGGCGCCTGGAACACCCGAGCCTTGGTGCCGGTGAAGATCGGGGTGAGCTCGGCCAGCTCCATGCCGAAGCGGGTGTCGGGCTTGTCGGAGCCGAACCGCTCCATGGCGTCGTGCCAGGTCATGCGGTCGAACGTGCCGGGATCGTGCCCGGCGACCTCGACGGTGGCCTCGGCCACGGCGGTGGTCACGAAACCGAGCACGTCGTCGCGGGTCGCGAACGAGGCCTCCACGTCGAGCTGGGAGAACTCGAACTGGCGGTCGGCCCGCAGGTCCTCGTCGCGCAGGCAGCGGGCGATCTGGTAGTAGCGGTCGACGCCGCCGACCATGGTGAGCTGCTTGAAGATCTGCGGGCTCTGGGGCAGGGCGTAGAACGAGCCGGGCTCCTTGCGGGACGGCACCACGAAGTCGCGGGCCCCCTCGGGGGTGGAGGCGATGAGCATCGGGGTCTCGACCTCTACGAAGCCCTGGGCGTCCATGGCCCGGCGGATGGCCCGGTTGACGGCGGCCCGGGCCCGCAGGTTGCGCTGCATGCGAGGCTTGCGCAGGTCGACGTAGCGGTGCCGCAGGCGCAGCGTCTCGTCCACGTCGGTGCGCTCATCGAGGGGGAACGGCGGCGGCTCGGCCCGCGACAGCAGCTCGACCTCGCAGTCCTGGAGCTCGACCTCCCCGGTGGCCAGCGCGGGGTTGGCGGTTCCCTCGGGACGCAGCCTGACGGTGCCGGTGATGCGCACCACGAACTCCGAGCGCAGGTCGCGGGCGCCGTCCACCACGCACTGCAACACGCCGCTGTGGTCCCGCAAGTCGATGAAGGCGAGGTGCTCGCTGTGCTCGCGGCGGCGGTCCACCCAGCCGCACACGGTGACGGCCCGGCCCGCGTCGCCGGATCCGAGCCGGCCGCACAGGTCGGTCCGCATGGCAGTGGCGTCGCTTCCGGTCACGGCCGGCATCCCCGCAGCCGCCGACTCGACCCCGAACTAGCAGCAGAATGCTCGTATACCGTGCAAAACGCTGCAAGTTCTGCCAGAAGCTGCATCCCGATCCCGAATTCGCAGCAGAATGCTCGTATTCTGTGCAAAACGCTGCAAGTTCCGCCAGAGATGCCGGCAGTCACGGCAGATCCTCGGTCAGCATCCGGGTGACGGCCGCCACCACGTCGCACTCGGGGACCTGGCGCTGGCCGCCGCCGGGACGCATGTCGCGCACGGTGGCCGTGCCCGCGGCCTGCTCGTCGGGACCGACAATGACCGCCACCGCGGCCCCGGAGCGGTCGGCCCGCTTCATCTGGGCCTTCATGGAGCGGCCGTCGAAGGCCCGGTCCACCCCCAGGCCGGCCTGGCGGAGCCGGTCGCAGAGCACCACCGCGCTGGTGCCATCGGCGACGTCCACCACGAACACGTCCACCGGCGACGGCTCGTCGCTGAAGGCGCCCTCGGCGTCGCAGGCCAGCAGGATGCGGTCCACGCCCAGGGCGAAGCCGATGCCGGGCGTGGCCGGCCCGCCCAGCGCCTCCACCAGCCCGTCGTAGCGCCCGCCGCCGCCCACCGCGTTCTGGGCGGTGTCGAGCGCGTCGGCCACGAACTCGAAGGTAGTGCGGGTGTAATAGTCGAGCCCCCGCACGAGACGGGGCGACACCTCGTAGGCCGCGCCGAGGCTGTCGAGCCCGGCGGTGACCGCCTCGAAGTGCTCGGCCGAGGCCCCCGACAGGAAGTCGGCCATCACCGGCGCCTCCGCGATCACGGGCTGGTCCTGCTCCCGCTTGGAGTCGAGCACCCGCAACGGGTTGCGCTCCAGGGTGGTGCGGGACTGCTCTGACAGCTCGCTTTGCCGGCGCTGGAGGTACGCAGCCAGGGCGGCGTCGTAGACGGGGCGGCTGTCAGCGTCCCCGAGACTGTTGATCAGCAGGCGCACCTGCTTCATGCTGAGGGCCTCGTAGAAGCGCACGCCGAGGCCGATCACCTCCACGTCGGCGTGGGGGTCGTCGGTGCCGAGCGTCTCCCCCCCGACCTGCTCGAACTGCCGGTAGCGGCCCGCCTGGGGGCGCTCGTAGCGGAACTGGGGCCCGGAGTACCAGATCTTCCACGGCACGGTCGGCCGGTGTTCGGCGAACGCCCGGCAGACGCTGGCGGTCAGCTCGGGGCGAAGGGCCAGGTGCCGGGGCGGCTCGCCCTTGTCGAAGAACTCGAACAGTTCCTTGGTGACGATGTCGTTGCTGGCACCGAGCCGCTGGAACACCCCGAGCTCCTCGAAGATGGGCGACTCCAGCAGACCGAAGCCCGAGCGCCCGGCCAGATCGGCGAACACGTCCACCAGCCGCCGCCGCCGAACGGACGCCGGCGCCAGGATGTCGCGGGTGCCCACAGGGGCACGGAACAAGGGCTGGGCCACGACCCCGGAGGCTACCGCCACCCCGCTCCCCCTCAGGGGAGGCCGCTGGTACCGGGTTAGGTGGAGGCGGGGTTGCGGCCGGGGAGGACCCGGTAGGCCTCGAAGACCGCTTCGAGGGCCAGCACGCTGGACAGCACCGAGTCGAGCTGGGACAGGTCGGCTAGCTCGAACTCGAAGTCCATGCGGGCGATGAAGTCGTCGCCGGTCTCGGCCCGGGCGCTGATGATGCTGAGGCGGTGCTCGGCCAGCACGTCGGTCACGTCGCGCAGCAGGCCGGGACGGTCCAGCGCGTGCACCGAGATGGTCGTCGAGAACCGGCCCGCGAAGTCGGCGTCCCACTCCACCTCGATCAGCCGGTCGGTCTGGCCCTCAACCAGCCCGATGGCGTTGACGCAGTCGTCCCGGTGGACCGACACTCCCCGGCCCCGGGTCACGAACCCGATGATCTCGTCGGGCGGGACCGGGGCGCAGCACTGCGACAACCGGATCAGGATGTCGTCGAGACCCTCCACGTGCACGCCCACGTCGGCGTCGCTGCGCCGATGCCCGGCCCGGCGCCGGGCCGTGGTGGGCAGCCGGTCCCGCTCGGCCCGCTCGCCGGCGTCGTCTACGTCGTCGCCCCGCAACGCCCGGGCGAAGCGCCCCGCGACCGAGGACGCCGACTGGTGGCCCTCCCCGATGGCCAGGAACAGCAGGTCGTTGGAGCTGTAGTTCAGCTGCTCGGCGACGCTGTCGAGCAGCTTGTCCTTCAGCAGGCGCTGGGCGGGCAGACCCTCCCGCCGCAGGGCCTGGATCAGGTCGTCGCGGCCGTGCTCGATGGCGTCGGCCCGGCGCTCACGGGAGTACCACTGCTTGATCTTGTTGGCCGCCCGGCGGCTGGCCACGAACTTCAGCCAGTCCCGGCTCGGCCCCGCGCCCTCGGTGCGGGTCGTGAATATCTCGACCACGTCGCCCGACAGCAGCCGGCTGTCGAGGGCCACCAGCCGGCCGTTCACCTTGGCGCCGACGCAGGCGTGGCCCACATCGGTATGGATGGTGTAGGCGAAGTCGACGGGCGTGGCCCCCACCGGCAGTTCGATCACCTTGCCCTGGGGCGTGAACACGTACACCTCGTCGGTGTCCAACTCGGTCTTGAGGTTGGACATGAACTCGGCCGGGTCCGACGTCTCGGACTGCCAGTCGACGATGCGCGACAGCCAGGCCATCTCCTGCGACGGCGAATCGTCCTTGTACTCCCAGTGGGCGGCCACGCCGTGTTCGGCCCGGTCGTGCATCTGCCGGGTGCGGATCTGCACCTCCAGCGTCTTGCCCGCCGGCCCCACCACCGTCGTGTGCAGCGACTGGTAGAGGTTGAACTTCGGCATCGCGATGTAGTCCTTGAAGCGGCCCTGGACCGGCCGCCAGGTGGCGTGGATCGAGCCCAGCGCGGCGTAGCAGTCCCGCACCGAGGTCACCAGCACACGGATGCCGATGAGGTCGAAGATCTCCTCGAACGAGCGGCCCTTCACCACCATCTTCTCGTAGATCGACCACAGGTGCTTGGGCCGTCCGGTCACCTCGGCCTTGATCCCCAGCTCGGACAGGCGGGACTCCACGTCCCCGAGCACCTGCTCCAGGTAGATGTCGCGCGCCGGCGCCCGCTGCTGGACCATCTGGTCGATCTCGGCGTAGCGGCGGGGCTCCAGCGCGGCGAAGGCGAGGTCTTCGAGCTGCTGCTTGATGTCCTGCATCCCGAGGCGGTGGGCCAGCGGCGCGTACACGTCGAGGGTCTCGCGGGCGATGTAGTCCTGCTTGAACGCGGGCAGCACGGCCAGGGTGCGCAGGTTGTGCAGCCGGTCGGCCAGCTTGATGATCAGCACCCGCAGGTCCCGGGCTATGGCCACGATCATCTTTCGCACCGAGGCGGCCTGCTGCTCCTCGCGGGTGTCGTACTGGACCCGGTCGAGCTTGGTGACCCCGTCGACTATGCGGGCGACATCGGCGCCGAAGTCGGCTTCGATGACGGCCAGGGCGACGTCGGTGTCCTCCACCGCGTCGTGCAGCAGCGACGCGGCGATGGTGACGTCGTCGAGCCCGAGCCGGGCCACGATCGCGGCCACGGCCACCGGGTGGCGGATGTAGGGCTCCCCGGACAGGCGCATCTGACCCTCATGGGCCCTGGCCGCCACGTCGAAGGCTCGCACGATCAGGTCCGGCGAGCCGTCGCGGTGGCGCTGGCGGTAAGACTCCAGCAGCGGGGCGATCTCCGCAGCGGCGGGCCTCCGGGCTCCACGGCGCCAGGGCAGGACTCGGGTGACGGTGGCCATCAGACCGGGCGCGGGGAGGCGAGCAGCCGTCGCCGCTCAGGCCCCGCACCCCCGCCCCAGTTCGCCTCGCTCACAGGCCGCTCAGGCCCGGGGGCACGCTCCCGCCGCGTGCGCCCGGCTGCGGCTGCGCTCACCGCTTCCTCTTCTTCTTGCGAGGACGGGGAATGACTGCGCCGGGCGACGAGGCCGCTGCAGGCCCAGCCGGCGACCCGGCCTTGCGCGCCGAAGCCGACCGCTTGGTCGCGGCCGACGATCCCAGCACCGCGTCGTCGGCCGCGACGGTGCGGGTCGGGCCGCCGCTGGCACCGCCGCGCAGGCGGATCCTCTCGGCCATCTCGACGTAGAGGGGCTCGCGCTCCTTCATCTTGGCCACCACCGCGGCTGCTACGAACAACGAAGAATAGGTGCCCACGATGATTCCCACCAGCAGAGCGATGGCGAACTCCTGCAGCGTCACCGCGCCCAGCACGAACGAGCCGATCACCAGCATCGACGCCACCGGAATCATCGACGTGATCGACGTGTTGACCGAGCGCATCAGAACCTGGTTGAGCGACAGGTTCATCATCTCGGTGTAGGTGTACCGGCCGGTCGCTGACACCCGGCCGACGACCTCGCGCACCTTGTCGTAGACGACGATGGTGTCATAGAGCGAGTAGCCCATGATGGTCAGGAACGCGATGACGGTCGCCGGCGTGATCTCGAACTGGAACAGCGAGTAGAAGCCCACCGACAGCACGATGTCGTGGGCCACGGCAAGCAGCGCCCCCACAGCCATCCTCCATTCGAGCCTGATGGCGATGTAGATGGCGACGAGGGCGAAGAACACGATCAGAGCGATCTGGGCCTTGGTGGTTGTCTCCGAGCCCCACGACGGGCCCACGGTCGTGACGCTGATGTCGTTGCCGGTCACGCCGGCCAGGCCGGCCAGGGCGTTGCGGACGCTGTCGACCGCCTCGGCCCCCTCGACGTCGGCCCGCACCCTTATCGTGTCACCGCCGACCGTCTGGATCTTGGCGTCGGCCGCGCCGGAATCCCGCAGGGCGTCTCGCACCTCCCCCACCGACACCCCCGGCGCGGGCACCTCCCAGGACGTGCCCCCCTCGAACTCGATGCCCAGATTGGCGCCGAGGATCGCGAGGCTGCCCAGACTGATGACCACCGCGGCCAGAGAGCCGATGAGGGCCCGCTTCCAGAGACCGGGGAAGTCGATCTGGTGGTCGCCGCGGTACGCGGAGGCCAGCCAGCCCAAGGCCCGGCCCGTCATCGGGTGTCTCCCGGCTGCCGAGTCCCGGCCTGCAGGGCGGCGGGTATCCCGAAGCGGCCCGGATGGGCATACAGGCCCGAGCCTCGCGACAGGAGGCCGATCAGCGGGCCCATGAAGAAGTACGTCGCGATCAGGTCGAGGATGGTGGCCAGCCCCAGGTAGAGGGCGAAGCCCCGCACCGGGCCGGAAGTCAGCCAGTACAGGACGCCGGCCGCGATCAGCGAGGCGAAGTCCGCCTTGACGATGGTGGAGTAGGCCACCGGGAAGGCGCGGTCTACCGCGGAGCGCAATGTCCGGCCCGAGCGCACGTCCTCCTTGAGGTGCTCGAAGTAGACGACATTGGAGTCGACCGACACACCGATGGCCACGATGAGACCGGTGACACCGGCCAGGGTCAGGGCAAGTCCCTGCGACTCGCCCAGCCAGGCGATGATCGTCCACAGCATCGCCCCCGACAACCCCAGGCTGGCGATGGCCACCAGGCCGAGCAGGCGGTAGTACACGATCAGGTAGGCCGAGACCACCGCGAGCCCGATGAGCCCTGCGAGGACACCCGCGGCGAGAGCGTCGGTGCCCAGCGACGCCGACACGATCTGGCTCTGCTGAGCCTCCAACTCCACGGGAAGGGCGCCGTAGTCCAGCACCAGGGCGAGATCTCTGGCCTCGTCCTCAGTGAATCGGCCGGAGATGGTGATCTCGGAACGCGCGAACGGCGAGAACACGGCGCTGTCGGCCTGGACCGCGGGCGCGCTCACCACCTCGTTGTCGAGTTCGATGGCCACCTGCCCGGTGGGGCACGACAGCTCGCGCCGGTGACATCGGGAGCTCACCGCGTTGAACAGGTCGATGCCCTCGGATCCTGGCTTGAACGTAGGCGCCACATGCCAGCCGATGAAGGACTGGAATTGGGCGACGGCACCCTCGAGGCTGTCACCGGCGACCGCGCTCGGGCCCAGCCGGTAGCGGGCCACGACGTTCCGGTCGTCGTCGTAGTTCGGCAGTATCACCTCGGCGTCGGCGGGCGCCTCGCCCTCGGTGAGGGCGAACAGACCCATGAGGGGATCTTCTGCGGCCGCCGCGGCGTAGTCAGCCTCGCCGATCACGCTGATCACGGGACGGAACCGCAGTTCCGCGGTCTGGCCCACCAGGTCGAGCGCCCTCTGCTGCTCATCGACCCCCGGAAGCTGGACGAGGATGTTGCCCCCCTGGGTGGATATCTCGGGCTCGGCGACGCCGAGGCCGTCGACGCGGTTGCGGATGATCTCCACCGCCACTTCCAGCTCTTCGGGCTCCGGGGTCCGGGTCGGCTCCAGCACCACGCTGGCGCCGCCCTGCAGGTCGAGGCCGAGAAGGGGCTCGTTGCCGGAGACCAGCGTGTAGGCCACACCGCCTACGGCGACCACGACGATGGCGATGACATAGACGAGCTTGCGGCGCACGGCGCCTCCCGGTCCCGCCAGCGGCTCGGTGGAGACGCTCTAGGACTCGTCGTCTGCGGCTTCGTCGTCGGGTTCGGTGACCTCGTCGGCTGGCTCGACCACCTTGCCGGCTATGGAGTCCCGGGTGAGCTTCAACTCCACGTCAGGAGCCACCTCGAGCCAGACCACGGCCTCCTCGACCTCGACCACCACGCCGTGGATGCCGGCGTTGGTCACCACCTCGTCGCCCACTTGCAGGGAGCGAACCAGTTCCCGGCGAGCCTTCTCCCGCTTCTGCTGGGGACGCAGCAGCAGGTAGTAGAAGGCGCCGATGACGAGAATGAGGAAGAAGAACGAACCGATATCCATTCCCTGAGCCTACGCGGCAGCGCTGGCGGGGAGGCACGACCTCACGGCGAGAAGTCATGTTTCCCGCTCTTGTTCGCTTCGCTCACGGGCCGCTCGGGCCACGGCCTCGCTCGGCGTCACGCGACCCGCCGACCGCGCCCTACCCGCTCGGCCTCTGGTTGAAGACGCGGCTGACGCCTGCGCGGAACTCGTCGAATGTCCCGGCCCGCACCGCGTCCCGCACCCCGTCCATGAAGCGCAGCAGCCACGCCAGGTTGTGGAGGGTGACGAGCCGGGCCGCGGTGGGCTCGTGCGTGACCAGCAGATGCCGCAGGTATCCCCGGGACCAGCGGCCGGCCGGGCTGTCCGGGAACGAGGGGTCGAGAGGCTCGTCGCTGCCGGCATGGCGGGCAGCCGAGAGGTTGTACCGGCCTGCGTCGCTGAGGACCGTGCCGTGGCGGCCCAGGCGAGTGGGCAGGACGCAGTCGAACATGTCGATGCCGCGGGCCACCGCCTCCACGATGCCCACCGGGTCGCCGAGGCCCATGAAGTACCGGGGGCTGTCGACGGGAAGGGCGGCGGTGCAGGACTCCAGGGCGGCCAGCATCGCCGGCCGCTCCTCGCCGACCGACAGCCCCCCCACCGCATACCCGTCGAATCCGACCTCCACCGTGCGCTCAGCAGACTCGCGCCGCAGATCGACGTCGGCGCCGCCCTGGACGATGCCGAACTGGCACTGGCGCTGCGCCGCGTCGGGGTGGCCCAGGAAGGCGTCGCGGCCGCGCCGGGCCCATCCCGCGGTGCGGCGGACAGCCTCCTCGAGGACGGGCCGCTCCGCCACCGCCGAGGGGCAGACGTCGAGCACCATGGTTATGTCGGCGCCGATGAGCGCCTGCTCCGACACCGCGTCCTCGGGTGTGAGGTGGCAGGGCGAGCCGTCGTAGACCGAGGCGAAGCTGGCGCCCTCGTCGTCCACGGCGGGGTCCAGCGAGTAGATCTGGTACCCGCCGGAGTCGGTGAGCACTTGACCCGACCAGTTGGCGAAGCCGTGGATGCCGCCCAAGCGGGCCACGGTCTCGGACCCGGGTCGCAGCATCAGGTGGTAGGTGTTGGCCAGCACCACCTCCACGCCGAGGGCCTCCAGGTCCGACGAGTCGAGGTGCTTCACCGCCCCGCGGGTGCCCACCGGCATGAAGCAGGGCGTGGCGAAACTGCCCCGCGCGGTGGTGACCGTCCCGGTGCGGGCCTGGCCGTACGTGCTCTGGACCTGGAAGTCAGCCCGCATCACGCTCCCCTCGGACCCAAATTGGCGACGAAACGGGTATCAGACACCCAAAATCGGCCCCAATTTCGTGCTGGTGCCTGCCAGGGACCGGAAGCGCGCTTCACGATCGGCCCCCGGCCGCGACGGCGGGCTCGGAGCGCTCGACGAACATGGCGTCGCCGAAGGACAGGAACCGGTAGCCCTGTTCCAGCGCGGCCGAGTACAGCGTGCGCCAGCGAGGTCCGACGAAGGCGTCGAGCAGGCACAGCAGGGTCGAGCGGGGCATATGGAAGTTGGTCATCAGCGCGTCGACGACTTGCCACGGATACGGCCGGCGGATGAACAGGCTGCTCCGGCCCGACGCCTCGCCGGTGGCCGCCCATGTCTCGAGGCAGCGCACGACCGTGGTTCCCACGGCCACGACTCGCTGGGCTCGGCCCAGCGCCTGCTGGACCTCCGGGGGCACGCAGTACTGCTCGGTGTGCATGTCGTGGTCGTCGAGGCGGGACGCGGTGATGGGGCGGAACGTGTCGAGCCCGACGTCCAGTTCCACCGCGACCACCTCGGCACCGGTGTCGCGCACCCGGTTGAGGAGCCCCTCGGTGAAGTGGAGGCCCGCGGTCGGGGCCGCGGCGGAGGCCGCCCTGCGGGCGTACACGGTCTGGTAGCGCTCGGGGTCGTCGATGCCGGAGCGGATGTAAGGCGGCAGCGGCACGGCGCCGATCTCGTCGAGCACGCCGAGCAGGGGGCGCCCGCCGGTATGGACCCGCACGACACGGCGTCCCTCCCCGAGGTCGTCAAGAATCTCTACGCCGACCCGCCCTTCACCAGTGTCGTTGCGGATCCTCATGCCGGCCTGGTCGGCTGGTTGCTCGGGCACGACGACCTCGCCGGAGTGCAGTCGGCGGGACGGGCGTACCAATGCCTCCCAGTGGTCGTCATCGCGTTCGCACAGCAACAGCACCTCCACCGCTCCCCCGGTGGCCCGGCGCAACCGCAGCCGGGCCGGCAACACCCGCGTGTCGTTGACCACCACGACATCGCCGGGACCCAGCAGATCGGGAAGGTCGCTGACCCGGCGGTGCGAGACCTCGTCGGCACCGCCCACCAGCAACCGCGCCCGGTCCCGCTCCGCTAGTGGCGACTGTGCGACCGCACCGGCCGGCAGATCGTAGTCGAGGTCTTCCGGCCCGGCAGGCGGGTCGGCGGCCAGCGGCCGGTTCGTCGGCGCGGGCACGGGCGCGTCGGATCGAGTTCGTCTAGCGGTGCCGGACGCCCTTCACCGTGACGCCGGGGACCGTCTCGATGTCGTTGATGGCAGACTCGATGGCTTCGACCAGCGTCGGAGCCTCACGGTCGAACTCGACAGACCTGTGCCGGATCGTGGCATCAGTACAGCCAGCCTCGTACAGGGCGTCGATCATCTCCCAATCCAACAGATCGGCGCCCTCGGTCTCGATCTCGAAATGGTGCACGCTCGCGGCTTGCCCTACTACGGCGTGCTCCGGTGCCCGGGCTGTGCTCATGATGCCTCGCTCCTGCGCTCGCAGCGCCTGATCGCGGACCGTAGCCTACGGGCCTCGCGATGCGCAACGGCCGGCGTCTGATACACGGACAGGGTGCATTCGAGATGCCCGAGCGGGCAATCGGCCCGGGCCCAAGCATGGCTGCTGCGGCCTGCCGAGAGATGGACGACCCATCCTGCAGCTTCCATCTCCCGCACCGCCGCTTCGATCTCCTTGTTCGGATGGCGCGATCGTGGCATCGCCGAGACCGGCCGTCAGGTGAACAGGCCGGGCTGGGCTTCCGGGTTGGTCCCGGGCGCCTCCAGGCCCAGATGGGCCCAGGCCGCGGCCATGGCCACCCTGCCCCTGGGTGTGCGCATCAGCAGCCCCTGCTGGATGAGGTACGGCTCGTAGACGTCCTCGACCGTCTCGGCTGGCTCGCTGACTGCGATGGCCAGCGTCGACAGTCCGACGGGACCGCCACCGAAGTTGCCGCACACCGCCTCCAGCACCCCCCTCGAAGCCCGGTCCAGTCCCAGCTCGTCGACCCCGAAGAAGGTCAACCCGTCGGTCGCGACCGTCGCGTCGACCCGGCCGTCGCGGTGCACCTCGGAGAAGTCGCGGACCTGCCGCAGTAGGCGGTTGGCTATACGGGGGGTGCCCCGGGCCCGCCGGGCGATCTCAGCTGCGCCGGGTGTGTCGATGGCGACGTCGAGAATCCCGGCGGTGCGCTCCACGATCGACACCAGGTCGTCGACGACGTAGAAGTCGAGCCGGGCCACCAGACCGAAACGGTCGCGCAGCGGCCCGGTGATCAGCCCGGTGCGGGTGGTCGCCCCGACGAGGGTGAACGGGGCCAGGTCCAAAGGAATGGAGCGGGCGGCGGGGCCCTTGCCCAGCACGATGTCGATGCGGAAGTCCTCCATGGCCGGGTAGAGCACCTCCTCGACCGGCCGGGGCAGGCGGTGGATCTCGTCGATGAACAGCACATCGCCGGGCTCGAGCTTGGTCAGCATGGCCGCCAGGTCGCCGGCCCGCTCCAGCGCGGGGCCGGAGGTGGACTGGAGGTGGGCGCCGAGCTCGTTGGCCACTATGTGGGCCAGCGTGGTCTTGCCCAGGCCCGGCGGCCCCGCGAACAGCAGGTGGTCGACCGGCTCGCGCCGCTTGCGGGCCGCTCCGAGCAGCACATCGAGGTGTCCCTTGAGCTCGCTCTGACCGACGAACTCCTCGAGGCTGCGGGGCCTGAGAGCGGCCTCGCCCAAGCGATCAGCGGGCAGCGGATCCGGCGACAGCAGTTCTCCGGCATCGGACTCCGAGCGCTCGGCCGCGGCACCGTCATCGCGGTTGCGGGCCAGCGTCTCGGAGCGGGACATGATCGGCGACCCTACGCGCTCTGGCGGTCAGGCTGCACCGGCCAGCCGCCGCAGCGCCTCGCGCAGCAGCAGGCCGGCGTCGTCGCCGGCGGGCAGGTCGGCCAGGACGGCCCTGATCTCCTCAGTGCCGTAGCCCAGCCCGTCGAGGGCGGCCCGAACGTCGATGCGGACATCGTCGTGAGCGGCGGCAGGCGCGGACCCGTTGGTGGCGGGGGGCGCCTCCATCTCGGGCAGGTCGAGGCGCGACTTGAGCTCGACCAGCATTCGCACCGCGGTCTTGGGACCCACTCCCGGCACCAGGCACAGCATGTCGACGTCGTCGGCGGCCACGGCCCGGCGGAGCCCGTCGGGATCGTGCACGGCGAGGATCGACAGCGCCATGGTCGGCCCCACGCCGCGGGCGCCGATGAGCGCCTCGAACGTCCGCCTCTCGTCCAGCGTCGAGAAGCCGTACAGCGTCTGGGCGTCCTCGCGCACGATGTGGCTGATGTGGACGAACATCTCCGAGCCCGGCGCGCCCGCGGCCGCGGCGGTCCTGGGCGTGGCCTGCACCCGGTAGCCGACCCCGGCCACCTCCACCACCAGCTCGGCATCCGGCGACCGGGACAGCAGCACGCCCCGCAGCGACCCGATCATCGGGCGCCACTCCCCACCGCGGCCCGCCCGGGCCGGCCCGGCGCCGCGGCGGAGGATCCCATGCGGGCCAAGTGGCACAGCGCCACCGCCACCGCGTCGGCGGCGTCAGCCGGACGCAGCAGCTCTCCGAGCCCCAGCAGGACCCGGACCATCTCGGCCATCTGCTGCTTGTCGGCGCCGCCCCAGCCGGCCACCGCCTCCTTGACCTCGTTGGGCGAGTACTCCACCACCTCGCAGCCGGCCGCAGCCGACTCCGCCATCACCACCCCCACGGCCTGCCCCACCGACATGGCGGTGGCCACATTCCGCTGGAACAGCACCCGCTCCACGGCGACCACATCGGGCTGCAGCTCGGCGATGAGCGAGCGGACGTCGGCCTGCAACTCGGCCAGCCGGGCGGCCCGGCCCATGTCGGCGGGCGTGCTCAGGACCCCGGCCGCCTCGGCCACCGGGCGGCGGCCCCGGCGCACCGCGCCGTACCCGCAGCGGGACAGGCCCGGGTCGATACCCAATACGAACATGTGCGCGACTCTATTGACCCCCTGCGACGAGTTCGCGGATGGCCGCAGCGTCTAGCCGGCCAGCTCCTCTATCAGGTCGTCGCCGATGTCGAAGTTGCTGTGCACGTCCTGCACGTCGTCGAGGTCGTCGATGAGGTCCATCAGCTTCAACACCGCCCGGGCTGCGCCCGGTTCGGTTACCGCCACCGTGCTGCTCGGCAGCATTGTCAGGTCGGCACTGGCGAAGGAGATCTCGGCCCCGGCCAGCGCGTCGCGGACCGCGTCGAGGTCGGCGGGGTCGGTCGTGACCCGCCACATGTCGCCCTCGGCGTCGAGGTCCTCGGCCCCGGCGTCGAGCACGACCATCATCAGATCGTCCTCACTGGCCGCGTCCGACGGGACGAGCACGAGGCCCTTTCGCTCGAATTGCCAGGCAACCGAGCCGGGCTCGGCCAGCGAGCCGCCGTTGCGGGTGAGGGTGCTGCGGACTTCGCTGCCGGTGCGGTTGCGGTTGTCGGTGAGGCACTCGATGTAGAGAGCGACACCTCCGGGGGCGTACCCCTCGTACGTGACCGATTCGTAGCTGACCCCGTCGAGTTCGCCGGTGCCTCGCTTCACGGCCCGCTCGATGGTGTCGAGCGGGACCGAGTTGTCCCGGGCCTTCTGGTACATGGTCCGCAGGGTCGGGTTGGCGTCCGGATCCCCGCCGCCCTGCCGGGCAGCCACCTCCACCTGCTTGATCAGTTTGGCGAAGAGCTTGCCCCGCTTGGCGTCGGCCGCGCCCTTGCGGTGCTTGATGGTCGCCCACTTGCTGTGCCCGCTCACCCGCCGGAGACTACTCGTACCCGCGCGAGAGCTTGCAGTCATCGGCCTCGGGTTTCCCGCTCTTGTTCGCTGCGCTCACGGGCCGCTCGGGCCACGGCCTCGCTCCGCTCGGCCTCGGAAATGCTATAGCTCAGCCAGGAAACGGGCGTGCAGGCGTACGTCGCCTGACAACTCGGGGTGGAACGCGGCCACCGTCGCCGGGCCCGACCGGCACAGCACGGCCCGGCCCTCGTGACGGGCGAGCACCTCCACGCCCGGACCGGCCCGTTCCACGACCGGAGCCCGAATGAACACCGCGTGGAACGGCGACTCCAGGCCGTCCACGTCTATGTCAGCCTCGAAGCTCTCGATCTGGGTGCCGTAGGCGTTGCGCCGCACGGTTATGTCCACCATTCCCAGGGCGTGCTGGTCGGCCCGCCCGTCCACCACCTCGCGGGCCAGCAGGATCATCCCGGCGCACGTTCCCAGAACCCCCATCCCCGCGTTGAGGCGTTCGGAGAGGGGCTCCAGCAGCCCCGAGCGCTCGAGCAGCATCGACATGGTGGTGGACTCCCCGCCGGGCATGACCAGAGCGTCGACCCCGGCGAGCTGCTGGGGTGTGCGGACCTCATCGGTGCGGGCCCCGAGCCGGTCGAGGATGGCGCCGTGCGCGGCGAACCCCCCTTGCAGGGCGAGCACGCCGATGCGGGGCTTCACCAACCCCGTTCTGCCATCTTGGTGGTGAGTGCCGCCGTCTCGAGGCCGGCCATGGCCTGGCCCAGCCCTGCGCTGATCTTGGCGAGAATGTCGGGGTCGCGGTAGTGGGTGACGGCCTCCACTATGGCCGACGCCATCTTGGGCGGATCGGAACTCTTGAAGATCCCCGACCCGACGAACACCGCCTCCGCCCCGAGTTGCATGACCAGCGAGGCGTCCGCCGGCGTCGCGATACCGCCCGCACAGAACAGCGGCACCGGGAGAACCCCGGTGTCGGCGATCTCCTGCACAAGTGGCAACGGGGCCCGCAACTGCTTGGCCCACTCGAAGAGCTCGGCCTCGTCGCCCGCGGCCGCGATCCTGCGGATGTCGCCCACAATCGAGCGGAGGTGGCGGACCGCCTCGACGATGTTGCCGGTGCCGGCCTCCCCCTTGGACCGGATCATGCAGGCACCCTCACCGATCCGGCGAAGCGCCTCCCCCAGGTTCGTGGCGCCACAGACGAACGGCACCGTGAAGGCCCACTTGTCGATGTGATGGACCTCGTCCGCGGGCGTGAGAACCTCCGACTCGTCCACGTAGTCGACTCCCAGAGCCTGAAGGATCTGGGCCTCTCCGAAGTGGCCGATCCTGGCTTTGGCCATCACCGGGATGCTCACCGCCGCCTGGACGCCCTGGATCATCTCCGGATCGGACATCCGCGATACGCCCCCATGGGCGCGGATGTCGGCGGGCACCCTCTCCAGCGCCATGACCGAGACCGCTCCAGCATCCTCGGCGATCCGGGCCTGCTCACCGGTGACGACGTCCATGATCACGCCGCCCTTGAGCATCTCGGCCAGGCCCCGCTTCACTAGGGTGGTGCCAGTGGCCGGTCGGTTCTGGCCCGCAGCGGCGCCAGCCGCGCTGGTTTCGGTGTTGGCGGCCATAGCGTCATCCTAGAGGCCTGTCGCGGATTTGATGACCCCGGTCAGGCCCATGGTCGAGCCGGGTGCACGCCGCCGTCGCGACGATCAGGACAGTACCGACGGACCACGGGAGGCCGAGCGGATGACCGCGTCCCGACGGGGGACACACCGCCGCACCGCGACGGGCTCGTGCCTACCCGCGCCCGTCTACGAGGCGCCTTCCGCCTCTGCGGCCTCCCTGGCCTCGGCCAGCAGCCGGTCCCCGTCGGCGGCAGCAAGAACCTCGACCCCGGTCACCGGGAAGCGGCGGCTGCTGTTGGCGATCAGGAGCCAGGTGGTGCCGGGCGAGAAGCTCAACGGGTCTCCGGCTGTATCGACGAACCGGAACCCGGCACGGTCCTCGGTGCGCTCCCAAACGGCCTCGTGGACCGCGCCCGCGGTCAACACCAGCGCGTCGCCGGTGCCGTACGACTGGGTCAGGGGGGACTCGGCGTCGGAGGGCGCGTACCGGTGAGTCGTCCACACGACAGCCACGTTGACCGGAGCCACCTCCCTGAGGCCGGAGTCGGTCTCGGTCATCATCAGGTCGCCCTCCTGGATCCGCACCCATCCGCCGGCAGCGGCGTCCCAGATGTGCGACACCACGTTGCCCGAGGGCCGGTGGTAGGTGACGGTGACACCGTTCGCACCGGCGATGCCGGCAGGGTTGGACGAGCCGTAGTCGAGCAGCGGCACCACCGGCTCCTCCAGCGGCCCGCCCCAGAGGGCCGCGCCTTCGGAATCGGTGAGGCGCTCGCTGTGGAAGTAGAGGTTGTGCGGCTGCCGGCGAGCAGGGTCGCGGGAATAGGGCACGAAGGTCCTCATGCCCCCGACGTCGACGATGGTTCCCGCCCTGCCGGCCCGGCGCAGCTCCGACAGGACCGTCACGTTCGCACCGGAGGACGCCAGGTAGGGCCTCGACAGGTCGGCGAGAAGGTCGAAGTCGCTGGTCCGTACCGAGCGAACAGGCCCGATGCGGCTGGGCGTCTCCGAATGGAACACGGCCAGGAGCCTGCTCTCGCCCCCCTCGATCAGGTTCTCGTAGACGATGTCGGCTGCGGCGAGTCCCGCCTGGGGACGGTCGCGCCGGTCGCTATTGCCCACCTTGACAGCCAAGGCTCGGCGCTCGGCCAGGTTCGGATCGCTGGTCAGCTCGCCGGTGAGGGGCGCCCGTAGACCGTCGAGGACCGCTTCTGGCGCCGCTATGCCGATGGTCCCACCGTTCTCCGGCGTTGCAACGACCTCGACTCCGTTCTCGGCAACTCCGCTGTCGGCGACGTCGCTCTCGGCCTCGACTCCGTTCTCGGCTTCGACTGTGCCGCCGTCACCCGCGACGACATCGCCCTCGACCGCGCCGTCGGCAGGCGCCTCTGCGCCGCCGCCCTCCACCGCAACCGCCTCATTTCCGGCCGGGTCGGGGGTGTCGTCAGGGCTGTCGCCCGCGTGCCCGTCGCCGGCATCGGCGGAGCCGCCGGGATCGGCGGGATCAACGGGATCGGCGGGGTCGGACTCCGGGGCGGGCGACGGATCCCCCGAGACCCCGGCGACATCGACGTCGGCGGGACCTCCACCCCCACTCTGTGAACCGCTGCACGCTGCGGCCAGCGCAACCACCACCGCGAGCGAGGCCAGCCCAGCTAGCGGGTATCTCACTCCGGACGACGGGTTCATGGAGGTAGTCCTGCCCGCGGCCTGTGGACGCGGCCGCGGGACCATCAGATCTCGCCCAGTACGTCGATCCGCTGAGCCATCGAAGGCTGCGTCCCAGCCGCGCGCCCCGACCCCTCGGGTGCCGCAAGCCAGAGAGGACCGGCCGCTCCGGATGCCTCGATGCTGGCAGCAGTCGAGGCCTTGGCCAGGGCGGAAGCCAGGGCCGGCGGGTAGTTGGTGAGGCGGACGGCCTCAATGTCAACGTCGCTTGCTCGGTCACGGCCGGAGGCGCGTCCGGCCAGGCGGAGGGCGACAGCTCCGACGACGGGGATCCGGGCGACACTGGCCCGCACCGTCTCGATGGCCACTCCTCGCCTGATCTCGCAGAGTTGGCGGGCCACCACCGCTTCCAACTCCAGACGGTCGAGCTCCGTCAGTGCCCCGCGGGTCAGGATCAGGTGGGCGGCCAGCTGGCGCCGACCCGCTGACGCCGCGTTGACCGCCGGCGTCTCCACCACATGCAGCGAAGGCGGGTTGAATCCGTGGGTGGTGCAGAGCCCCTCGACGAGGTTCTCGAGCCTCGGGTACTCGCCTCGGGCCAATGGCCGGGCTCCGAGGGCGGCCAGCGCCGACTGGGGCGAATTCAGCCACAACAGCAAGGCGACAGCCAGGCCCACGACCGCGGCAGGAACGACCGCCGTGAGAGGCGAGACGCCCACGGCCCAGAGGATCGCCCATACGGCGAGCCCGATGATGGCGGTTGGGGGAGCGATTACGGCTGCAGGATGATTCCTCAAGGCGTTCTGCGGTGTAGCGGACGTTTCGGGTCTGCAACGTATCTCCGCGACGGGTTCTACCCCCGCTCGCTCCTAGAGGCCGAGCGAATAGGTCCGCGAATCCGGCTCATACGGGCGAGGCCGTGGGCGATGTTGCTGTGACTTGGGCGGCCCGTGAGCGCAGCGAACAAGAGCGGGGATAAACGCCGCCACGACGCGACGGGCTCTCACCTACCCCCGCTCGCTTTTGGTTGACACTGCGATCCGTTCGTAGCGCTGCAGGTACTGCTCGGCGAGACCGGACATGGCGAAGGCTTCCGCTCTCACATGTCCAGCCTCCACCAGCCGCGACGACTCGGAGGCGCTCGAGAGCACCCGGTCGATGGCGCCGGCCAGCGCCTGTGAGTCACCCGGCGGAACCAGCAGCGCGTCCAGGTCCGGTCGGGCCACATTGCGGTAGCCGGGAAGCTCGCTGGCCACCACCGCGGTGCCCGCGGCCATCGCCTCCAGCAGCACGATGCCGAATGACTCCCCTCTCAGGGACGGAGCGCACAGCACGTCGGCGCCCTTGAGCCGGGCGATCTTCTCGCTGTCGGTGATGGTGCCGAGCCACTCGATGCGAGGGTCGTCCGCCAAGCGGGTCTGCAGAGCCGCCGTCTCGGGACCTGCACCGGCGACCCACAGCCTCACCGTCTCGGGCAGCAGAGCCAGCGCGTCGAGCAGGACACCGAGACCCTTGCGGGGCTCGTGGCGGCCGATGAAGAGGATCGTCGGGCCGTCGGTGGGTGCCGGCTCGGCCGCCCGGTAAGGAGCCAGCTCCACGCCGTTGTAGAGCAGGTCGTAGCTGCCGCCCAGCGCGTCGCGGGCGGTGTCCCGGGCGTCGGGCGAAACCGCCACCCTCAAGTCGAGACGGTTGGCGAGGAAGCGGGTGGCCCGGGGGAGCAGGTCGTAGGCGAGCGAGCCGCCCGCGAGATGGAAGGTCCCGACGAGGGGCGCGGACCTCACCAGCAGGGCGGTCATGGTAGGTCCCGGCGCCAGGGGCTCGTGCAGATGGATGACGTCGAAGGACTCGTCGCGCATGGCTCGAATGGCCCGCAGCTGGCACGACGGGTCGGGCGCCACCGGGGCTATGGAGCCGTTGGCGATCGCGGGCAAGCTGTTGCCGAGGGGTGTCACGTTGGGATCGGGCGGCGGACCGTCGCAGGGACCGAGCACCCGGGTGGGATGCCCGCTGCGGCTGAGCGCCCGGGCCAACCCGAGCACCTGCATCTGCACGCCGCCGGGCAGCGTGAGGCTGTACGGGCAGATGATGCCTATCCGCACCCTTGAAGGCTAGAGGCCGAGCGGAGGGTCCGCGGTTACCGACGTGCGCCCAACCGCCGAGCGAGGCCGTGGGCGGTGTTTCTGTGGTTTGGGCGGCCCGTGAGCGAAGCGAACAAGAGCGGGAAACACCACGCTGCACCGCGAGGGATGGACACAGGCGGCACGGTCTGCTCTAGATGCCGCGCAGGGACTCCGGGACGGGTTGACCGAGCGCCTCGTAGTCGCTGGGCCAGTTGGGTGACATCAGGTGCCACTGCTCGGGCGCAGCCCGGATCAACTTCTCGAGGGCGTCGGCGTAGGACTGAACCACCCGGGACACGTCGGCACGGATGCCGCCCAGCCGCCGGGTGTCGAGTGGCGGTCCCGCGACCGCATGGCGACCGGACCCCCTCCAATACACCGCGGCCGGGATGAGGGGGGCGCCGGTGCGCAGCGCCAGCAGGGCCGGACCGGCCGGCAGCCGGGTCCGCTCCCCGAAGAAGTCCACCTCGATGCCGTTGCCGGCAACGTCGCGGTCCGACAGCAGGCACACGACGTCGCCGCGCCGGATCGCGGCCGCCAGGCGCCCGCCCGCGTCCGGTCCGACCGGGACGATGTCCATGCCCAGCCTCCGGCGGAAGGAGGCGAACCACTCGAACACCTCGGGAGGCTCAAGCGGCTCAACCACGGCCGTCACCTTCACCTTCGGGATGAGTGCCAGCCACCATGCCGCCCACTCCCAGGTGCCCAGGTGCGGCATGACCAGGATCGGTCCGGTTCCCGAGCGGGCAGCGCGCTCGATGGCGCCGAAGCCCTCGTAGCCGAACCCCGCATCGATGACCGCCGAGTCGAGGCTCGGCAACTTGAAGCTCTCGAGGTAGTAGCGGGCGTACCAGTCGAAGACGGCCGTCACCCGGCGGGCAGCCTCAGCGCGTCCCATCGGCCGGCCCAGGGCCCTCTCCAGGTTGCGCCGGACCAACTGCCGCTTGTCACCGCTCACCGCCGCGGCTGCCAGCGCGGCCGCCAGCGCTCCGGCCCTGGCTACCGCTGACGGAGCGCGACGGGCAAAGAGCTCGCCGGCCCGGTAGGCCGACGCCGACTGCATCTAGCGGCCCTCGCTGATAGATCAGGCAGGGTCGGTCGGCGGGCGGCTGCGCATCCGGGCACGCCAGGCGGTGTCGACACCTCGCCGGGCGGTCCTGGCCCCCCGGGACCGGCGGAACCGGCGGCGCGAGCGGGAGCGAACCGGCCGATCCTCCGATGCTTGCCTCCAGACCTTGATAAACCGCTGAACCGCGGTGACCGCGGTCAGCACGAGCATCAGCCACAGGGTCCAGACGAGCAACTCGCTGAACAGCAGGCCGAAGCCGAGCACGATGAACCGCTCGGCCCGCTCCATGATGCCGCCCTTGGCGTCGTAGCCGAGCGACTCGGCCTTGGCCCGCTGGTACGAGACGAGCATAGCCAGGCTCATCACCGCCACCGGCAGCATCATGATGTGGCCCGGCTCAGAGTCCGACAGGTACCAGGCCAGCCCGCCGAAGAGCAGCGCGTCGGTGAGGCGGTCCGACACCGAGTCGAAGAACGCGCCCCGCTGCGAGGACGTGCCCGAAGCCTTGGCCACGGCACCGTCGAGGGCATCGGGAATGCCCGTCAGGACCAGCAGCAGGAACCCTAGGCGCAGATGACCGGTGGCGATGGCCACGGCTGCGCCGGTGGCCATGACGATGCCGGTGATGGTCACCATGTCGGCGGTCACGCCGGTGCGACGCAGCGACACGCCTATCGGCGTGAGCCCCCGGTCGACCGCCTCGCGCCAGTTTCCGTCGAACATTCACCGGCCTTCCAGTTCGGCTGCGACTGCACGCTACCAGCTTGCTGCAGCGTGCCCCCGGCGGACGCTGCGGGCGTCCGCTTACTCGCACGGGCTTCGCCCTGCTCGCTCGCAAGTCGAACACCCGCATCCCCCGCCTGGGGAGTCGCGGTGCCGCCGGCGGGGCACTCAGGCGTCGAGGCCGGTCCAGTCCTCGGGGTTGTCCTCCACGAAGCACCCCACCACCCCGCCGTCCACCCCGTCGACCAGCACGAGCCCCCGCCTCGACGGCGACGGTTCGTTGGAGTACAGCAGGATGCGCCATGTGGGCCGGCTCCGCAGGCCCCGCCACGCGAGTTGGGCCGACGCGTGGCCTACCGGGAAGCCGACCTCCCGTGTGGCCGAGACCAGCGCGTCGTTCTCGTCGACGGCCAGGTTCCAGCCGGCCTGCAGGCAGTACAGCCCGAAGAGGATGAGGCCGATCCCGCCGGCCATGAAGCCGCCGTTGACCAGCACTGCGTCCTCGTCGGCCACCAGCGGCACCGCGACCGCGGTCGCTCCGATCAGCAGGTAGAGCACGCCCGCGATGCGGCGCCGGCTGTTGTTCGGGAACAGGTACGGGCCCACGTAGGTGGACGGGTCGAGATCGTCGGGAAGCTGGTCCCGCACCTCAGCATCGCTGGGCGCTCCACCGGCGGCCGCAGCGTCCGGGAGCCCTCCGTCGTCGCCGGCGGCCGGTTCCTGGGTCACGACCGCAGGATAGGTCGGCCCACCGGATTCAGGCCGGGGGCCAGGCCAGGCCGCCGTCGACCTTGATGACGGCTCAGCACTCGACGGCTCAGCACTGGCCTGGCAGTCGTTCCGGCTCAAATGGGCAGGTCGCCGGTGGCCCGGCGGGTGGTGCCCTCGTCGGTGTAGGCGGCGATGGTGCGCTGGGCGATGCGCATCTGATGGACCTCGTCGGCGCCGTCGGCGAAGCGGGCCCAGCGGGCGTGCTGGAACATGTGGGCCAATGGCGTGTCCGTCGAATAGCCGAGGGCGCCGTGAACCTGGATCGAGCGGTCGATGACGCGATTCAGCATGTTGGCCACGAAGTGCTTCGCCATCGACACCTCGGACTTGAAGTCGTCGCCCCGGTCGATCTTGTGGGCCGCGTGGAGCACCATCAGCTTGGCCTGGTACAGCTCCATGGCCGAGTCGGCGATCAGCCACTGGATCCCCTGCTTCTCGGCCAGCAGCGAGCCGTGTGAGAAACGGTTCAGCGAGCGGTCCACCATCATGTCCAGGGCGGTCTCAGCCTGGGCGATCCAGCGCATGCAGTGGGCCAGCCGGGCCGGTCCCAGCCGGTACTGGCCCAGCAGGTGCCCCTGGCCCCGCCCGCCGAGCATCTGGTCGTTGTGGACCCGGAGGTCCTCGATGAGGATCTCGCTGTGGCCAGTGCTGCCGTGCATGGTCTCGATCTGGCGCACCTCGGTCCAGCCCTCATGGGGAAGGTCGATGATGAAGGCGCTGTTGGCGGCCTGCGGGATGTCGGGATTGTCCTCGGTGCGGCACACCAGGATGGCGAAGTTGGCCCGGTGGGCGTTGGATATGAACCACTTGTGACCCTTGATGACCCACTCGTCACCGTCGGGGTAGGCACGGGTCTGGATCAGGGTGGGATCGGATCCCGCGACCTCGGGCTCGGTCATGGCGAAGCACGACCACGCCTTGCCTTCGCACAGCGGGCGCAGGTACTTCTCGGCCTGCTCGGGCGTGGCCCAGTGCAGCAGGGTGTGCATGTTGCCCTCGTCGGGGGCCTGGCAGTTCAGCACCCACGGGCCGTAGCGGGACTTGGCCGCCTCGGCCTGCACCATCGCGAGGGCCACGTGGCCCAGCCCCATTCCGCCCCACTCGGGCGGCATGTGCGGCAGCCACAAGCCCGCGGCCCGAGCCTGCCTGCGCAGGTCGATCAGCACGCTCACCCTGTCGCCTCCGGTGAGCGGCTCGCTGCCGTCGCGTCCCTCGATGCGGGCCTCGGCCGGCATTACCACATCGTCGATGAACGACCGGACCCGGGTCCTGAGGTCCTCCAGTTCGGGGGAAAGGGTGAAGTCGATGGCCATGGCTCCTCCTCAGGGGCCCTGCAAGCAGTGCCAGCGTCTGGCAGTGCCGCGTGTTGGTTGCCCCACAGTCTGCCCGCGGGTGCCCGGCTCCAATACGCTGAGCCGAGTTCAGCGAGGACAGGAGACAGCATGACCGAGACTCCCATGAGCCGTCCCGGCGAGGTGGCCGGATGGCCGAAGCTGGTAGTGACCTATCGAACCGACGCGGCCGGGGTGGAGCAGCTAGTGCCGCCCGGACTGGTTCCCGGCGAGCCGGTGGTGACCGTGGGCGTCTACTGCGTGCCCATCCTCGGCGAGCCGGAGTACGGCATCAGCGTGAAGGTGCCGGCGTCGTGGCAGGGCACCGAGGGCCTTTACAACCTCGGCATGGGCATCGACCAGGAGGCGGCCGTGTCCATCAGCCACGAGACCAACGGCCAGCCCAAGTTCCTGTGCGAGATCGACTACTACCGCCTCGGTGACCATGTGGCCGCCCGGGCCACCCATCAGGGCTACACCTTCGTGGAGTTCAGCGGCGACGTCACCGGAGCGGCCGACGTGACCCCGGGCGACGTGAGCGATCGCGAGTGGTGGATCAAGTACTCGCGGGCCATCGGCGGGGCCGCCGGCTCCTACGACTTCCCGCCCCATGTGGTGGACGTGGCCACCACCTTCGAGCAGAAGCACATCGAGAGCATCGACGGCGAGCTGAAGCTGCTGGACAGCCCTTGGGACCCGGTCGCCCGCTACCTCCCGATCCGGGAGCATCTGTCGGCCCAGCTGGTGACCCACCAGGCCAAGGCTCGCAGCATCACCAACGCCGGGCCGCTCGATCCTGACGCCTTCTGGCCCTACGCCGACACCATCGGCGCCTCCCGCTGGCCCGGCACGCGGGGTGGCCCACGGGCCGACTGAAGCTCACGTCGGACCGCGACCGCTCGCGCCTGCTCAGGAGGGCTCTGGCCAGGTCAAGTGGCGAGGTTGTGGCCGGGGGGCATCTCGGCCCGGCCGATGGCGTCGGCCCGGGAGTGAAGCAGGGCCGCGGTCTCGTCCAGGTCCCGGGCAATGACGTAGCGGCGCTCGGCCACCCCGTCGAGCACGAACTCTCCCAGCTCGTCGAGGTCGGCCACCTCGGGTTCGGTGCCCCGCATCTTGGCGACGATCGCCTTCAGCTCGTCGAAGGTGAGGCTCTTGCGCCCCGTGCCCTCACCGACCCGCTGCAGGTGCTCGGGCCGGTTGCGCTGAGCGTTGAACAGGCCGGTGTCCATCATCCCGCCTGAGGGGTAGAACACCGATGCCCGCAGGTTGGTGCCCTCGCTGATGAGGTTGTGGTTGAGGGCCTCGGTGAAGCAGCTGGCCGCGGCCTTGGAGGAGGCGTACACCGAGGCCGTCGGCACCGGGGCGAACCCGCCGTCGCCGGAGGACGTGACGATCACCTGGCCCGGCTCGCCCGACTCGATCATGCGGGGCACGAACGCCCAGGTGCAGATGGCCACCCCGAACACGTTGACGCCGAAGCACCAGCGCCAGTCGTTGGGCTCCTGCTGCCAGGGCTTGCCGCCGCCCCCCGAGGTGACTCCGGCGTTGCAGAACAGCAGGTTGCAGCGTCCGTAGGTGTCGAAGACGTGGTCGGCCAGCGCGGTGACGGACTGCTCGTCGCTCACGTCGGTGGGCACGCCCTCGACCGGGCCGAGAAGCGACAACTCCGTCACCGCCCGCTCCAGCACCGGCGCCTCGATGTCGGCGATCACCACTTGCGCGCCGCCGCGCAGAAGGGCCTTGACGATGCCCTTGCCTATGCCGCTGGCTCCGCCGGTTACGACGGCGATCATGCCATCGATGTGTAGCCGGTGCTGGTTGGCGCGAGCCTCGTTGGCGGGTTGGGAGCCGTTCGGCATGGGCCGGAGGGTAGCCCGCAGTTTCCGCGGTCAGGAATCAGCGAGGGAGAGTCCGACCAGCCTCTCGCTGAGTTCCCACAATCGCCCGGCAGTGGCCGCGTGGTCGATCCACGGCTCGTAGCCCCGGTCTCCGGGGCCCGGCGTCGTCGGCCCGCAATCGGCCAGGTACCCGCCGTGATGGGCGGCGGCGTCAGGGGAGGTGGCCGCCCACACCTGGGTGGCCGCGCCGGCCTCGACGCTCTTGAAGCGCATGCCGCCGGAGCTGCCGCCCTGCCGCGAGGCGCTGGCCCGCATCCGCGCCATCAGCACTTCGGTGAGTTCCGGCGTCATGTGCCGGCCGAGTCTGGTGGCGATGGCGCCGGGGTGGACCGAGAACGACCGCAACCCGTGGCCGGACCGGCGTGCGAGCTCGGCCGCGAAGTGCGCGTTGGCGCTCTTGGAACGCCCGTAGGCGACCCAGGCGTCGTAGGGGGTCGTCTCGAAGCTGGGGTCGTCCAGGTCGACGTCGGCTATGCGGTGCCCGCCGGACGACAGGGTCACCACTCTCGGGCTCTCAGCCCGGCGCAGCAGCGGCATCAACCTCAGGGTCAAGGCGAAGTGACCGAGGTGGTTGGTGCCGAACTGCGTCTCGAAGCCGTCGGCGGTGCGACCCTCGGGACAAGCCATGACGCCGGCGTTGTTGATCAGGACGTCGACGCGATCGAGCACATCGGCGGCCTGCTCGGCGAACCGGGCCACGCTGGACAGGTCGGCGAGGTCCAGCCGGTGCAATGACAGGTCTGCGTCGGGGACAGCTGCACCGATCCGTTGCGCGGCCTCTGCGTTGCTTGCGGCGTCGCGGGCCGCCATGGCGACGTGAGCGCCCCGGGCTGCCAACCCCCGGGCCGACTCCTCCCCCAGCCCGCTGGACGATCCGGTGACGACGAACACCTTCCCCGACAGGTCGATGCCGTCGAGTACCTCGTCGACGGTGGACTCCCGGCCGAACTCGGGCACGCCCACCGATCCTCTCAGGCTGGGACGACTTCGACGGGGATGCCGTTGACGGCGGCGTTGCCCGAGGGCGCGTCCACGAACTCGGGCGGGGCCAGCAGGTTGTTGTTGACGCCGGCGTGCTCCCGGGCCACCGACAGGCGGGTGCCGGGCTTGTCGTGGCCCCAGCCGTGGGGCAGAGACACCACGCCGGGCATCATCTCGTCGCTGACCTCCGCGGGCACCTCGACGGTGCCGTTGGAGGACGACACCACCGCGACGGCCCCGTCGGCGACACCCCGGGCCGCGGCGTCGTCGGGATGGATGAGGAGGGTGCAGCGGTCCTTGCCGGTGACCAGGACCCTGACGTTGTGCATCCAGGAGTTGTTGGAGCGCAGATGGCGGCGGCTGGTGAGCACCAGCGGCTCGACGGGGCGGTCCAGCCGGGCGGTGAGCCGCCCGATGTCGGCGGCGATGTGGTCGGGGGCCAGGTCGACCTTGCCGTCCGGGTGCAGCACGATCTCGTCGATGCGGGGCACCATCGGGCCGAAGTCGATGCCGTCGGGGTGCTCCTTGAGCTTCTCCAGGGTCAGCCCGTCGGGGTTCTCGCCGTAGCGGTCGCCCCACGGGCCGGTTCGGATCGACAGGTCGTACAGGCGATCCGGGCCGGGTTCGGGCGCGGCGGCCAGCGCCTTCTCCGGGTCGGCGCCCGAGAGGGTGGCGAGGTTCGAGAAGTAGCCGTCGTCGATGGCGGCCGCATCAGTGAGCCCCACATAGCGGCTGATCGAGTAGTTGTGGGCCGCCGGGTTGCCCACGTAGGCGGTGATCGCGTCGGTTCCGTGCTCGGCGCGGACCCCGCCGATGAGTTCGGCGCACCGGGCGAAGGCGTCGTCCCAGCCGGTCTCGACAAAGTCGCCTGCCGGGTTGCGCACCAGGGGCACCCGCAGCCGGTCGGGGTCGGCGTGAAGGTGCCCCAGGGTGGTGCCCTTCGGGCAGATGTAGCCCTTGGACCACACGTCGTTGCGGTTGGGACGGATCAGCTTGACCTCGCTGCCGGAGTGGTGCACCTCCAGCCCGCACATGGCCTCGCACAGCGGGCAGGTCCGGATGTGGATGCTGCGTTCCGTCAACAGTCCGCCCCTCGCCACCGCTTCAACAACGTCCTGATACTAGGGCCCCCAGTAGGGCTCAGACTTCGAGCATCAGGGTGACGGGACCGTCGTTGGTGAGCTCCACCGCCATGTTGGCCCCGAACGAACCGGTGGCCACGGTCGCCCCCAGCCGCCGCAGCTCGGTGACGAGCTCGTCGATCAGCTCGTTGGCCTCATCCGGGGCGGCTGCCGCGATGAACGACGGCCGGCGGCCCTTGCGGGTGTCGCCGTAGAGGGTGAACTGGCTGACCACCAGCACCTCGCCGCTGGTGTCGGCCACCGACCGGTTCATGTGGCCGTTCTCGTCAGCGAAGATGCGCAGGTTCCACAGCTTGGCCGCCAGCTTCGCCGCGGCGTCCCGGTCGTCGTCGTGGGTCACCCCGACAAGGCAGCACAGCCCCGGACCGATCTCGCCGACGACCCGGCCGTCCACCCGCACCCGGGCCTCCGCGGCCCGCTGCACCAACGCCCTCACGGCGCCAGCCTACGTGCCGGCGGCTGCCCGGCCGGCGGCCGTGCCGCCGCCCAACCGAACTGGCAGCCCAGAACACCAGAAGCGGCCCCCTCAGCTGACAACTCGGGTTCACAGGCGGGCTGGGCGGCTGGCGACCGTGCCGTAGAACACGCCGGCCAGAACGACCACTGCGCCCGCGACCGCGGCGGGGCGGGGCAACTCCGCCAGGAAGAGGGCGGCCCAGACGGTGCCGGCGACCGTCTCGATGGGCGTGAACAGGGCCACCTCCGACACGGGGGCGAACCGCGGCGCGCTGGACGTGGCCAGGCGTCCCAGCGGGTTGAAGCCCAAGCCCATGGCCGCGATGGCCAGGTAGGCCCGGGTGTCGAGCGAGAACGGCGAGGCGACGAAGCTCGTCACCGCGATCACGAGCACCGCGCTGATCGACAGTCCCGCCCGTCGGCTCATGTCCGGGAAGCGCCGCCAGATCGTCATGTTGACCGCGAAGGCGGCGACGGCCAGCAGCGCCAGGAAGTCGCCCTTGAGAGTCGGCTGGCCCAGCGAGCTGGACACGATCACCGCGATGCCCGCCATGGTCAGGGCGATAGCCACTGCGACCCGGCGGGTGACCCGCTCGCCGAGCGCCAGGCGGGCGCACAGAGAAGCCAGCAGCGGCGCCGCGGCCACGATGGCCACCAGATTGGCCACGCGGGTCTGGGTGATGGCGGTTATGAAGCTGAGCTGGCTGACCGTGGCCAGAACGCCCACCCCGGCCAGGGGCAGCCGGTGCTGCTTCAGCGACTCCCGAGTCGGGCGCCGGTCGACCCAGCGCCCGTAGGTGGAGTACACCACCAGCGAGCAGCACGACACCCAGAAGGCCACGTCGACCGCCCCAGCCTCCGACACCCGCACCCACAGCGCGTCGGTGGACACGCACAACATCCCTACGCCGGCCAGCAGCCACCCCAGCCGCCGACGGTCGCCAGGACGCTCCGTAGTCACCGGGCCAAGCTAACGGCCAGCCATACCTCCGGAAGGCCGAGCCGGCTCAGCCGTCAGCCGACGCTAGAAAGGACTGTGGATCGGAGGTGAAGGCCCGTTTGCAGCCGGGGGCGCAGAACCAGTAGTCGGCGCCCTCATGGACCGTGTGGTACTTGGCGTCGTCGACCAGCACCGTCATGCCGCACACCGGGTCGATGGCCTCTGCTCGGGCCGGAGCCAGACCGGAACCGGTCGCTACCAGCCCGCCCCTCGCCCGCCTGGCCACCAGGTCAGCCATCACCGCCACCGCAATCTCCGCATTGGCCACTGCGCCCAAGTCGAGCCCTGCGGGCGCCATCACCCTGTCCAGTTCCGCGGCGGCCACTCCCCGGCTGCGGAGATGGTCGAGCACGGTGGACGCCCTCTTCTCCGAGGCGATCAACCCCACGTAGCTGGCATCGCTGGACAGCGCGGCTTCGAGCGCGAGATCGTCGTAGTGGCCCTGGGTGGCCACCACCACCGCGGTGGCGCCGTCGATCCCTAGGTCCGACAGGTCGAGCTTGGTCCTCACGATCTCGGGACGGACATGCTCGTCGGGGTCGCCGCCGTCGTCGATGACGGTCGCGCCCCAGCCCAGCGCGAGGGCGGTCTCGGCCAGCGCATCCACTGCCGGAGACCGGCCCACCACCACGACCTGAGGCTCGGGACGGTGCGGCTCGAGGTACACCTCCAGCGCTCCCTCGGACTCGCAGGCCATCGCTATAGAGCGCACCCCCTCCTGCGAGCGTCCGTCGAGATCGTCAGGCTGGCCCAGGAACAGCAGCGCCGGCTCTCCGGTCTCCAGGCACTGCCGGGCGTGACGCACCACCGAAGGCTCGGCGCAGGCGCCGCCCAGCCATCCGCGGACCGTTCCGTCGGCCAGGACGACAGCCTTGGAGCCCTGCCGCCCCGATGACGGGCCTCGCCGCCACACCACCGTGGCCAGCACGTACGGCACGCGATGGGTGGTGAGCTCCACCGCCTCGGCCAGCACCGACACGTCCATGGCACCGCGGCTCCCCAGTGTCGCCGTTGTATTACCAGCCCGAGTCTACGGCCGGCACCGATGAGGGCTCCGTCCGAGCCCGGCCTGGTCAGCCCCCGGCGCTGTCGATGGCCTCCCAGACCCGGTCGGGCAGCACCGGCATGTCGATGTTGCGCACCCCTAGGTGGGCCAGCGCGTCGACCACCGCGTTGACGAAGGCGGCGGGCGAGCCGACGGTGGCCGACTCGCCGATGCCCTTGGCCCCGATCGGGTGGTGCGGCGACGGGGTGACCGTCTCCAGCAGCTCGAAGCGGGGGGTCTCCCAGGCGGTCGGGATCAGGTAGTCCATGAAGTTGGACCCGATGCAGTTGCCGTCGTCGTCGAAGGTGATCCACTGCATCGACGACATGGCGAACCCCTCGGTCAACCCGCCGTGGATCTGTCCCTCCACGATCATGGGGTTGATGCGCACCCCGCAGTCGTCGAGGGCGACCATGCGGCGCACCTTCCACACCCCGGTGTCACCGTCGACGTCCACCACCACCACGTAGGACCCGTACGGGAACGTGAGGTTGGGCGGGTTGTAGTAGGTGACGTCCTCGAGGCCGTACTCCATGCCCTCAGGCAGGTTGGTGTACGCCGCGAAGGCGGCGTCCTGGATGGTCACCGACTGGTCGGGCGAGCCGGCCACGAAGAACTTGTCGGCGTCACGGTCGATGTCCTCGGGCGCGGCCTCCAGCAGGTGCGCGGCAATGTGGCGGGCCTTGTCGGCGATCTTGCGGGCCACCATCGCGGTGGCCGCCCCGCCCACCGGAGTGGAGCGCGACGCGTACGTGCCCAGCCCGTAGGGGGTGTCGTCGGTGTCGCCGTGGATCACCTTGATGTCGGTGGAGGGGATGCCGGTCTCCTCGGCCACGATCTGGGCGAAGGTCGTCTCGTGGCCCTGGCCCTGGGTCTTCACCCCGAGCTTGAGGATGGCCTTGCCGGTGGGATGGACCCGCAGCTCGGCCGAGTCGATCATCTTCAGCCCGGCGATGTCGTAGGTGTGGGCCGGCCCGGCCCCCACCGCCTCGGTGAAGTGGGCGATGCCGATCCCGACCAGCCGGCCCTCGGCGCGGGCCGCGGCCTGCTCGGCCCGCAGCTCGTCGTAGCCGGCCGCGTCCAGCGCCTTGCGCAGCGCGGTCGGGTAGTCGCCGGAGTCGTACACGAACCCGGTGGCCGTCTCGTACGGGAACTGCTCGGGCTGGATGAAGTTGCGCAGCCGCAGCTCGGCCGGGTCGATGCCCAGCTCGTCGGCCGCGGTCTGCATCAGCCGCTCGATCAGGTACGACGCCTCGGTGATCCGGAACGAGCACCGGTAGGCCACCCCGCCGGGCGCCTTGTTGGTGAACGCGCCCCGGCACTTGATGTGCGCGTGGGGGAAGTCGTAGCTGCCGGTGCACACGTGGAACAGCCCGGCCCGGTAGCGGGTGGGCTGGGCGTCGGAGTAGAAGGCGCCCTGGTCCGACAGCATGTCCACCCGCATGGCCTGGATCCGGCCCTCGTCGGTGAGGGCCAGCTCGCCGGTCATGTAGTAGTCCCGGCCGAACCCGGTGGAGATCAGGTTGCCGGTGCGGGTCTCCACCCACTTGACCGGCTGGCCGATCAGCAGGCTGGCCGCGGTGGCCACCACATAGCCCGGGTAGATGGGCACCTTGTTGCCGAAGCCGCCGCCGATGTCGGGGCTGACGATGCGGATGTTCTGCTCGGGCAGCCCGGCCACCAGCGCGAACAGCGTCCGGTGGGCGTGGGGGGCCTGCGACGTCATGTAGATGGTGGCCTGGCCGGTCACCGAGTTGACGTCGGCCACGATCCCGCAGGTCTCCAGCGGCGACGGGTGCGAGCGCGGGTAGTGCGTGGTCAGCGACACCACCCGGTCGGCGCTGGCGAAGGCGGCCTCGGTGGCGGCCTCGTCGCCGGTCTCCCAGGTGTAGGCCAGGTTGTCGGTCTGGCCCTCCTTCTCGTCGCGGATCAGCTCCGCGCCCTCCGCCAGGGACTGCTGGGGCGTGGTGATGGCCTCGAGCATCTCGTAGTCCACCTCGACCAGCTCGGCCCCGTCGGCGGCCGCGTACGGGTCGGTGGCGATGACCGCGGCCACCTCCTGGCCCTGGTAGCGGACCTTGTCGGTGGCCAGCACGGCCTGGGTGTCGCCCGACAGGGTGGGCATCCAGGCCAGGTTGTGGGCGGCCATCAGCTCGCCGGTCACCACGGCCAGCACGCCGTCGACCGCAGTGGCCGCGTCGGTGTCGATGCTCTTGATGCGGGCGTGGGCCACCGTTGAGCGCACCAGGGCCATGTGCAGCATCCCGGGCAGCGCGATGTCGTCGAGGAAGTTGCCCTGGCCCTCGATGAGCCGGGCGTCCTCCACCCGCTTGACGCTGTGGCCGATGCCGCCGATCTCCGGGGGCGTCGTCGTTGTGTCAGTCATTGCGTGCTCCCTTTCAGCTGTCGCCGTTGGACGACGCCGCGGCCGCCGCGGCGGCCTGGATGGCCTTGACGATGTTCATGTAGCCGGTGCACCGGCACAGGTTCCCCGAGATGGCCCAGCGGACCTCGTCGTCGGACGGGTCCGGGTTCTCGTCGATGAGGGCCGCTCCCACCAGCATCATGGCCGGGGTGCAGAACCCGCACTGCAGGCCGTGCTCGTCGCTGAAGGCCTGCTGGACGGGGTGGAGCCCGTCGGCGGACTTGAGGCCCTCCACGGTGGTGACCTCCCGGCCGTCGGCCTGCACCGCCAGCATCGTGCACGACTTGACCGGTGTGCCGTCCACCAGCACGGTGCACACCCCGCACGACGTGGTGTCGCAGCCGATGTGGGTGCCGGTCAGCCCGGCGCCGGTGCGGATGTGGTCGACGAGCAGCCGCCGGGGCTCCACGTCGGCGGTGTGGTCGGTTCCGTTGATGTTGATCGTGATCTCCATGTCTCCCCCTCTCAGGAATGGGCCTGCTCGGCTGCGGCCGCTAGGGCCCTGCGGGTGAACGCGGCCACCACCTGGCGCTTCCAGCGGGCCGAGCCCCGCACGTCGTCGCGGGGATCGGAGGCCGCGGCCGCGGCCTCGCCGGCCTCGGCGAACAGCTCCGCGCTCGGCGCGTTGCCCACCAGCAGCGCCTCGGCTCCGGTCGCCTTGCGGTTGATGGGCGCCACCGAGGTCATGGCCACGCCGGCCGCGCTGATCGTGCCGTCAGCGGCCAGTTCGAGGTGGGCGGCCACCCCGACGGTGGCGTAGTCGCCGACCTTGCGCTCCAGCTTCTGGTAGGAGCCGCCGGATGGGCCGGAGGGCACCGGGATGTTCACCGCGGTCACCATCTCGTCGTCGGACAGCGAGTTGGTGAAGAAGTCCTCCACGAAATCGCCGATGTCGATGGCCCGCTGACCTGAGGGACCCTGGGCGATCACGGAGGCGCCCGTGGCCAGCAGGACCGAGTTCCAGTCGCCTTCGGGGTCGCAGTGGGCCACCGACCCGCACAGGGTGCCCAGATTGCGCACCAGCGGATCTGAGATCCAGGGGGCGGCCGACGCCACCGCTCCGGACACCGCGTCGGAGGACGCGATGTCGGCGTGACGTACCAGCGCTCCGACCCGCAGGTGGCCGTTGTGCCGCTCGATGGTGTCGAGCCCGCCGATGCGGTTGATGTCAATCAACTTGGCAGGCGTCGCGAAGCGCAGCTTCATCATCGGCAGCAGGCTCTGCCCGCCGGCCAGGAACCGGGTCTCGTCACCCCCCTCGGCCTTGGCCGCGATGGCCTCCTCCACCGAGGAGGCCGCTGTGTAGTCGAACTGGGCAGGCAGCATCCTGCACCCCCAATGTCTGCGGTCTTCGTGGGGTCCACGCGGGCCGCGGACATTACATCAACAGGCTCTCCTTCGCTCGATCAGGGGCGTCGTCTAGCTGGAAAGCCCTCAGGGGTACGCTGGCGGATGCGCGAAACGAGGTCCGCCGACGATTCCGGGCGGTTCGCAGCGCTTCACAATCCGGCCTTCCGCAAGCTCTTCGTCGGGGGCCTGTTCACCTTCCTGACCATGCAGGTAGCCGGCGTCGCCCGGGCCTGGCTCGCCTTCGAGCTCACCGGCAGCAACACCGGTTTGGGCGGGGTGATGCTGGCCTTCGGCGCCTGCAGCATCGTGGCCATCCCTTACGGGGGGATGATCTCGGACCGCTTCTCCAAGCGCAGGGTGCTCATGCTGGCCGGACTCCTCCAGGCGGCCACTCCGGTCTGGCTGGGCGTGGCTGTCGCCACCGGCACCGCCACCTACTGGATGCTCGTCGCAGCCAGCGTCGTCCAGGGTGCGGCCATCTCGATCCTGGCCCCGGCCCGGCTCTCCTTCATCTCGGAGATCGTCGGCCGCGAGACCATCACCAACGCCATCTTCCTGTCGATGTCCACCGTGCAGTTGGCCCGGGTGGTGGGCCCTGCCGCGGCGGGCGCCCTGATCGGCGTGGCGCTGTTCGGGCTGGCCGGGGTGTTCTTCGCGGCGGGCGTGCTCGGAACCCTCAGCGTGATCCTGCTGATCGGCCTGCCGTCGGGCACACCGCTGAGCCGGTCCGGGCGCAGCGCGCTGGGCGACATCGTCGACGGAGTCCGGTTCGTGCGCTCCCGCCCGGATCTGATCCACCTGCTGTGCGTGTCATTCGGCGTCGTGCTGGTCGGGTTCCCCCATATGGCGTTCCTGCCGGTAGTGGCCGAGCAGGTCCACGACAGCGGATCGACGGGATTCGGCCTCCTCAACGCGTCGGCTGCCGTCGGCGCGGTGATCGGCTCCGTGTCACTGGCCAACCTCCAGCGAAGGAGGCTGCGTCCCTTCCAGACCCGCAGCGCGGTTGCCTTCGGCGTCGCGCTGGCCGTGTTCGCGGTGATGCCGAACTTCTACGCCGCTCTGGCGGTCATGGCGGTGGTGGGCGCTGCCTCCAGCGTCTTCCAGGCCCTGAACAACTCCCTGCTTCTCACCATGACGCCAGTCGAGTACCACGGCAGGGTCCAGAGCCTGCTGATGCTGAGCTTCTCGGGCTTCGCCATAGCGGCGCTGCCCATCGGCATCGTCGCCGACGCAGTCGGGATCAGGGCCACGCTCGTCGGTCTGGGGATCCTGGTGCTACTGGTCATGGCGGCAGCGCGCCTCGCGCAGCCGCGACTGCTCACCGAGGAGACAACACTGTGAACAGCGAGACACGAGGAGGCGACCATGGCCGATGACACCGGCCAAGACCACCCATCCGACGCCGAGTCGGTGGTGCGCCGCTACTGGGAGAAGATCTGGCTCGAGCGAGACCTAGACGCGCTGGAGAGCCTGGTGTCCGAGCCGATCGTGCGCCATGGGCCCGACGGCACCGAGACCCTCACCCGGTGGCAGTTGCGCCAGCGCCTGGCCGGCGCCTTCGAGGCGGTGCGGGCCAGCGAAGTGAGCTTCGACGCCATCACCACCGAGGGCGCCACCGTGTGGGTGCGCCTGACGGTGCGAGGGGTGAGCCTTGCGACTGCGACCCCGATGTCGCTGGCCTGGCTGGCCCAGTACCGGGTGGAGGGTGGACGCATAGTCGAGCTCTGGGGCCTTCATCTGGCCGGCGCGGACTGGTCGACGTGACCGCGGCTGGGCCGGTGATCCGCCGGCTGGAGGATGACGGCCTGCGGTGGCAGCGGGTCAAGGCGCAGCGCAACGCCGACGGCACCGAGTCGTCGGTGTGGGAGAAGTGGTTCGCGTTCCGGGCCGACCCGCCCTACCTGTCGCTGTACGCCCGCTACGACCCCGGCATGGTCGTGCGGCGTCACGGCCATCGCTCACCCCATGTGGTGTTCGTGCTGTCCGGAGAGATCCTGGTAGGCGACGAGGTCTGCACGGCGGGCACCCACATCGAGCTCCCCGAGGGCGAGCAGTTCGGGCCTCTCGTGGCCGGCGAAGCCGGGTGTGCCCTGTTCGAGGTGATGCTGGGCGACCCGCGCAGCTGGAGCGACGACCCGGAGGCATTCAGCGAGGCCTGCTCGGAGCGGGGCGTGACGCCGCTGCCCGATCCCGAGATCGACTTCCCCGAGTGGCTCGAGGACCAGAGGGGCCGCTGGACCGAAGCTCTCCAGGCCGGTCGCGAGGAGTGAGCCCCACTGAACTGATCGTGGTCGGCGTGGCCTCGGCCGTGGCGATGGTGGCCAAGAGCGCCACCGGGCTCGGCTATCCGCTGGTCGCCATACCCATGGTGGCCGCGTTCACCGGCGTCGAGACCGCAGTGGTGGTCGTGACCCTGCCCAACGCGGCCGCCAACGTCCTGGTGGGCTGGCGCACCCGCCACGCCCGCTCGGAGACCCGCGACGTGTTCACGCTCACCGCGACGTCGGCGCTGGGCGCCGTGGTGGGCACGTTCGTCCTGGTGTCGGTGCCCGAGCGACCGCTGCTCATCGTGCTGGCCGTCTCGGTGCTGATGTTCGTGGTCCGATCGCTCTGGTTCGGCGATCTGGCCGTGCCGCCGGAGATCGCGCGGCGGGCCGCGCCGGCCGTCGGCGTGAGCGCGGGAATCATGCAGGGAGCGGTAGGCGTGTCCGGGCCGATAATCGGGTCGTGGCTGTACGCCTACCGGCTTCGGAGGGAGGCGTACATCTTCTCACTGTCGGTGCTGTTCCTGATCACCGGCGCGGCCCAGATCTCCACATTGGCGTCGATCGGCGCCTTCGACTCCGACCGGTTGATCGCGGCCGCGGTCGGATTCGGGCCGGTGCTGGCCATGCTCCCCGTCGGCGAGCACCTGCGGGACAGGCTGTCGGGCTCCCAGTTCGACCGCGCCGTGCTGGCGCTGCTGGCGGCCTCAGGGGTGACTCTGGTCGTGCGAGCATTCACCGGCTAGCGCTGCCGCCGGAGCCCCGGCGGGCACTCGGAGCGCTATCCGTCGTCGGTCTCCGCCGATCCGGGGCGGCGGAGGCCGGGCAGGCGCCATTGGGGGCCGCGCCGCTCCTCGCCCTGCTCGGGCTGGTCGAGGCCGGGATAGGGGGCCCGCACCTCGCCGACCTCGCCCCCGTACAAGCGGTCCGGGCGCTGCTGGCCGCTCCAGACCACCACCTGGGGGAAGGCGATGGTGATGGAGCAGGCCGCGAACTCCCGGTGGACGGCCACCACCAGGTCATGGCGGGTCGCAAGCTCCGAAGGGACGTCGCTGGCGTGCCAGTAGAGCACGTTGAAGCCGATGCTGGAGTCGCCGAAGCCCTCGAGGTTCACCGCGGGCTCAGGTTCGGCCAGCACTCTGGGCACCCGGTCGAGAGCGGCGTATATGGCCTCGGTCGCCTGCTCGAGATCGGTGTCGTAGGCCACGCCGACGGCGAGCTCGCTGCGCCTCATCGGCTCGCGGGTCAGGTTGACGATCGTGGCACTGGCCACGTTGGCGTTGGGAATGCGGATGTGGGTGCCGTCGAGACCCCTGATCTGGGTGGTGCGGGAGTCGATGTCCTCGACCACCCCCAGATGGCCGTCAAGCTCGACGGTGTCCCCCACCGTGTAGGGCCGGCGGGTCTGCAGGATCACCGACGACACGAAGTTCCCGACCACGCCCTGCAGGGCCAGCGCCAGCACCAGGCCGCCCAGGCCCAGGGCGCCCAGCAGCGGCCCCACCCGCACGCCGAGCACGGTCAGCGCGTAGGAGAGGCCGATGACGAAGACCGCGTAGCCCGAGAATCGCGACGTCAAGATGGAGGCAAAGCCGTGCCCGATACCCCGGGCCACCACCCGGCGCAGGATCTTGGACACCACCACCGCCAGCACGACGGTGGCGACCAGCACGATCCCGGCCTGGATCCAGTCGACGTGGGTGAGAGCGTCCTCCAGCAGCGCCTCGCTGTCGGCCTGGGCCAACACCCCGATCAACGGCCCCATCAGCGGCCAAGTCTGTCATGTGCGCCGGTCGCGGTCTTGGACGCGGCCCGGTGGCCGGCGCCGGCCGGTTCAGGGCGCGGTGGGGCCGGAGCGACCGATGGCCTCCTCGGAGGTGCCCAGGTAGCTGGCGATCACGAGCGGGTCGCGGCGGACCTGATCGGGCGACCCTTCTGCGATCACTGCGCCCGCCTCCAGGCAGTAGACCCGGTCGCTGATGCCCATGACCAGCGGCATGTCGTGCTCTATGACGATCACCGCGGCGTCGAGTTCGGCCTGGACCTGCTTGATGAGCGGGCCGAAGGCCTCGGCCTCGCGTTGGGCCACCCCGCCGGTGGGCTCGTCGAGCAGCAGCACCCGGGCGTTGACGGCCAACAGGCTCGAGAGTTCCACGATGCGGCGGGTTCCGGTCGACAGGGTGGCCACGAAATGGTCCGCGTAGCGCTTCAGGCCCATGTAGTCGATGAGCTCGTCGGCTTCGACCCGCTTGGCTCGCTCCTGCCCGGGCGAGGGCGGGAGCGCGGTCATCGACGGCACCAGGTAGGAGTGCGAACGGGCTTCCAGCGCGACCATCAACGACTCCCGCACGGTGAGGCCCGGATAGATGCGGGCCCCCTGGAAGCCCCGTCCGAGACCGAGGGCGTGGCGGCCGGGCGCCCGCCGGGAGGTCACGTCGGTTCCCAGCACGAACACCCGTCCCTGGGCCGGAACGAACCCGCTGACGGCGTTGAGGAGCGTCGACTTCCCCGCGCCGTTGGTGCCGATGAGGCCCACCAGTTCGCCGTGGTCGATGTGGACCGACACATGGTCGACGGCGGTGTTGCCCCCGAAGCGCACCGACACGTCCTGGGTCTGCAACGCCGGGCCCGACAGGCCCGCGGTCGCCGCGGGACGGGCCGTCACCAGCGGGCGGGGCCTGCGCCGCTCCGGCGGGGTGTCAGGCGCCGCCGGCGCTCCCTCGACAGGTGAGGGTCCGGCCTCGGTAGCGGCCTCCCGCTCCTCCAGCCTGCGATCGGCGCGCTCGAGGAGCTTGTCGCGGACGCTGTAGATGATCTGCAGCAGGCCGCCGGGGAAGTACATCAGAAGCACCAGAAGGCCGATGCTGCTGGTCAGCAGCCGGACCAGGTCGTCGAGTTCCTCCGGTATGGCTTGCGGGATGCCCCGAACCCACAATGCTCCCAGGATGGGGCCGGCCACCGAGCCGAGGCCGCCGATGATGGCGGTGGCCACCACCACGATCGACTCGCCGGCCCGGAACAGCGAGACGGGCTGCAACGACGGCACCAGCGTCACCAGCAGCCCGCCGGAGTAGGCCGCGATCCCGCCGGCCACGCCGAAGGCGACCAGTTTCATGCGGGTAGGCGACACGGTCGACGCCGCGGCCATCTCCTCGTTGTCGCGCACCGCGATCCACGACCGCCCAATCCCGGTGCGGCGCAGCCGGGCCACGACCGCGGCGACCACCGCCAGCGACACCAGGCACAGGAAGTAGTAGTTCTTGCGGGAGGCGCCGAAGTCGATGTAGATGGGGCCTAGGTCGAGCACCGGCTTCTCGGCCGGACGGGGGTAGGAGGTTCCGCCGGTGAAGAACTCCTGGTTGAACAGCCACGTGGCCGAGGCCACTGCGAACGCGAGGGTGGTGACGGCCAGGAACAGGCCCCTGACGCGCAGCGCGGGCAGGCCGACGATCACCGCGGTCACCACCCCGACCGCGGTCGCCGCCACCATGGCCCATCCCCATGGCAGTCTGACGGCCAGGTTGAACAGGTTGAAAGGAATGGGGATGTCGTTGCCCTGGGTCAGGCCCAGCACCGTCAGTCCCCCCAGCCCGACGAAGGCGAACTGGCCGAGCGAGAGCTGACCGGCCCAGCCGGTGAGCACCGTCATGGACAGCGCCACCATGGCGAAGAGCATGATGCTGCTCCAGGTGAACAGGGAGCTGGCGCTGGACAGGGTCAGGCCCAGCACCACGAAGAACCCGAACAGCGCTACGAACCCCATGGCATTGAGCCTGCGGACCCACCAGACCGACTCCAGGCGGCTGGGGATGGCCCGTATGCGGGGGGCGAGGGACCACGATTCCTGCTCGCCGGTGCCTCGGACCACGAGCAGAACCACGACCAGGACAGCCAGGAACAGGTAGACGTCGACGACGGAGCGGTTGGCCGAGTCCACGTTGGTGCGGATCAACTGCTCGGCCACGCCCACCGCGACGCCGCCGATCAACGTGCCGGGAAGCGAGCGCATGCGGGCCAGCAGCGACACCACCAGCACTCTCAGCAGCAGCGGCTCGGCGATGGCCGCGGTGCCGGCCTGGGCCGAGTTGATGCCTTGGAGCGGGGCCAGGAAGATGGCCGTGGCCGCCGCGAACGCGCCCGAGATGGACCACACGATCGTCGAGGTCCGGCGGGGCGACGTGCCGTAGACCCGTGCGGTGTCGGCGTTGGAGGCTGAGGCCCGCACGGCCAGCCCGAAACGGGTACGGGCGATGAACCAGGCCAGTACGGCGATCAGCACGGGGACCACCACCAGCACCACGATCTCGCGGGCCTGCAGACGGATGTGGTCGGTGGGCGTCCACGTCGCCTTGAACGGCGGCGAGATCGGCCCCGGGGCCGCGACGCTGGGCAGCCTGAACTTGGCGAACAGCACGATCTGGCCCACGCCGATGGTGGCGATCAGCACCACCAAGCGGGGCGAGTTGAACAGTCGTCTGATGACGATCAACTCGACGGCCATCCCTATGGCGGCGCAGGCGGCCAGGGCGAGCACGAACGACAACCACCAGTTCACGCTGTACTTGGCCAGCAGCAGCACGAACAGGGCCACTCCGAAGGCTCCGACCTCGCCGTGGGCGAAGTTGAGCACGCCGGTGGAGCGGTAGATCAGCACGAACCCGGCGGCGAAGGCGGCGTAAGTGAGCCCGGTCACCAAGCCCAGAACCAGAGACTGCTGGCCGATGGTGATGCCGAGAAGCTCGACCATCAGCAGTGGCTCCCCGCGCCGGGCGCGGCCGTAGCCGGCAGGCCGGTCATCCGCCCTCGCCTCCCAGGAACACGGCGCGGGCCAGATCGTCGCGCTCGGCCAGCTCCTCGGCCGGCCCCTCGAAGCGGACGCGGCCCTTCTCCATGAAGACGGCCCGGTCGGCGAAGGCCAGGGCGACATTCAGCGACTGCTCGACAATCACCATCGTCTGGCCCCGGTCGCGGAGTTGCTTCACCACTTCGAGAAGCTCCTGCACTACCACCGGCGCCAGTCCCAGGCTGAGTTCGTCGATGAGCAGCACTTCGGGCTCGTGCATCAGGGCCATGGCTAGAGCCAGCATCTGCTGCTGCCCGCCCGACAGCTCCCGCGCGGTTGCAGCCTCGCGGCCCTGCAGAGCCGGGAAGGCCTCGAGGGACCGCTGCATCAGGGCCTTGACCTCGGTCTCGTCCAGCCCGGAGGCCAGGACCGATGCCCGCAGGTTGTCGGCCACGCTGAGATCCTCGAAGACCCCGGCTCCGCCCCTGAGCTGCACCAGCCCGGCCGCGAAGCGGTCCTCGGCCTCCGCGTAGGTGATGGTGCGACCCCCGAGACGGACCACGCCCCGGTCGGGGATGCCCAGACCGCTGACCGCCCGCAGCAGGGTGGACTTGCCTGCGCCGTTGGTGCCGAGCAACGCCAGCACCTCGCCCCGGGCCACCTCGAGGGAGACGTCGAACAGCACCTGCACGCTGCCGTAGGCGAAGTCGAGGTTGTGGACCTGGAGGGCGGGCACCGACGCAGGATCGGCGGCGGCACGCCGCTGCTCCTCCTGCTCCTCGAGGAGCTCCTCCACCGCCCGGGAGATGTCGCGGCGGATGAACCGGCTGCCGTAGGCGATGAGCGCCCCCCCGATCAGGGCCGCCGGCGGCGCGGCCACCAGCATGGCGGTGCGCTCGTTGTAGGCGTCGGAGAGCTGGCCCACGATCAGCCCGCCGAAGAAGCCGCCCATCAAGAAGATGAACACCGGCAGCAACGCGAACGCCTGGGCCCGGATGCGGTAGGGCGACACCGCCGCGATCACCGACGGTACCGCCACGAAGGCCATCGAGATCAGCGTCTGGGCCACTGCGATCATCACGACCAGCCCACCGAGGATCTTTATGGGGAGGGCCACCGCGTAGGTCGCGCCGGCAGCCATCACGAGAGTCCCCGAGAACCGCATCATCGCGGCCGGGTCGCGGCGGAACCCCCGGTCGAACACACGCCCGGCCCAGGGCAGGGCGGCCAGGGCGGCAACCCAGATGAGCGACTCGACCACGCCCCGCTGGAAGGGCCCCATGGCGTACTTGTCCTCGAGCAGCAGGTTGAACTGGATGGGGATGGCGATCAGGGCGAAACCGAGCACGCCGACGCCGGTGGTCAGGTAGTAGAAGGTCTTGATCTTGCGGAGCCGGGCGAAAGCGGTTCCGATCGACACCGGCAGCTCGTCCACGTCCACCTGCTCGTCGCCGAAGACGGCCTGCTTCTCGAAGCGGCCCCGGGGCGGCTCGCGCAGCACGAACGCGGCGACGATGGCCGCCACCACCGGCGCGACCGCGACCGCGAAGAAGGCGGCCCGCCACGGGTCTTCGCCTCCCACCAGAGCAGCGATGCCCCCCACGGCCAGCGGACCGAGCAGTTGGCCCACGGGCCGGCCGACACCCTCCAGCGCGAAGATGCGACTGCGGGCCTGGATCGGGTAGGTGTCTACCAGCAGGGAGTTGGACACCGGGATCCGGTAGGCCTGCCCGAGGCCGGTCCCCGCGTTGGCGAGGAACAACTGGAACGGGTTGACGATCAGGCCGCTCAGGAACGCGGTGACTCCCCAGAACGCCGACGCCACGGGGATGATGGCCACCCGCTTGACCCGGTCGGCTAGCGCAGCCATGGGAACCGCGCCCAGGACCAGGGTGACGCCACCGAAGCCGAGGATGCCGAAGAGGACGGTGTCGCTGATGTCGAGCGACTTCTGGATGTCGGGTGCCAGCACCCGTATGGCCCGGGGCAGTTCGTCGAGCATGTTGAGCACGAACATCATCACCAGCATCGATGCGCCCCCGACCCGCAGCCCCTCCCGCAGGGTCATGGGCGCGTCGCCCACACCGGGCAGGAGGTCGTCGGGCAGCACAATCTCGGCGTCGCGCTCGGCCTGCTCGGCCCGCCGCTTGGCCTCCTCGTCGAGGATCGCGCCCGCGAGATCGGCGACCGACGGCTCGGGGGCGGTCGTCTCGGGCGACTCGTCTGCCATGCTCCCCCTCGCGAGGCTCCGACCGACCTTGTGGACGCAGTCGGGCGGAGACAGTAGCGGCCGGAGAACAGACCGTGGCCATTAGCCTGACTTGTGCGCGCTGGCAGGCCGGGCGAAACTGGCGTTTCGACCTGATGCCGGTGTCGTTCGAGCGTCTCCCCGGAGGGATGGAGGGAATACACAGATGTCCGCAAGATTGCGCTCTGCGCTTGCAATCGTTGTCAGTCTGGCCTTCGTGGCCGCGGCCTGCGGCGGCGAGATCACCGTTTCGGTCGATGACGACGATGAGGTGGCCGCACCAACGACTGAGGCTCCCGCGGTCAGCGAGCCTGACGCCTCTGAGCCCGACGACGCCGGCGAGGCGACCGACGAAGCCCCTGCCGCCACCGCGCCCGACGACGGAGCCGCGGCGGCCGACGAAGCCCCCGCCGCCACCGAGCCGGCCGACGAGCCCGCGGTAACCGGCGACGAGACCGCAGCGGCCGAACCCGACGACGAGCCCGCAGCGACCGAATCCGAGACCACAACCACCGAGCCGGCCGAGCCCGAGGGCCCGCCGCCCAACATCTTCGACGACCCCCGCGACGGCATCTTCGACGAGTACCAGGCCACCATGGACCGCGGCGACCACCCGTTCATGCAGGTCGACGCCTTCTGCAACGCCCACCCCGCCGCCGCCGACCGGGTGGCCACCGACAAGGGCATAGAGGCCGACACGATCAAGATCACCCACATCCGGTCGAAGCTGGAGGACTTCGCAGCCATCGGCTTCGGCACCGACGTGGGCGACCCGGCCGAGATGTTCGAGACCTTCGTGACCTACGTCAACGAGCAGTGCGGCGGCATCAGGGGGCGCATGATCGACCTCCACACCATCCACGTCGACGTGCTCGGCGACCAACTGGACGAGATCCGCAACGCAGCCTGCATCGAAGCCATCGAGGACAACGACGCCGTGATCATCGTGAACTCCAGCGGATTCCAGGGCTCGGCCACCCTGTGCATCGTGGAGGAGCACGAGACCGCCTTCGTCACGGTTCAGCCTCAGCCCGAGGAGTTCATGGAGCGCGGCCAGGACCGGCTGGTGACCATGACACCGACCGCGGAGGAGGCACTGAGCTGGCTGGCTCTCGACCTGATCGCGCAGGGCGAGCTCGACGGCAAGACCGTCGGGATAGCCGCGCCGGACACTCCGGGCCAGTTCGAAGCCGTCGAGGCCGGCCTGGTGAACGTCCTGAGGGAGCACGGCGTCAACGTGGCCGTGTTCGACAAGGTCGGCTGCGGTGGGACGGTCGCCTGCAGCGAGGGCGCGGTGGACACCGTGGGCCGCTTCCGCAGCGAGGGCGTCGATGTGGTGTTCAACGTGTTCAACGTCATCTCCGCGCCCTTCTTCCTCGTCGAGATGCTCGCCCAGGGCTACGAGCCCGGCGACGTCCAGTTCTACGCCTCGGACTTCAACTCGCAGGCGGCCGAGATCGTGGCCTCGAAGATCCTCCAGTTCGGCCAAGAGGCGGCCGCGGCCTTCTACAACGGCGCCCACATCATGGACTCCCGCGACGTCGGCGCCTACCGCCTGGAGGGCTACGAGCCGAGGGCGTTCAACGAGATGTGCAACGACCTCTACGGCGCCCACAGCCCGTCGGGGGCCAACCACGAGTCGGAGGACCGCCATGACGGCAACTCGCGGTACGGCATGGTCGGCTCGGTGTGCGTGGTGCTGCGCATCGCGCTGCGAGCCCTCTACGACGCGGGCGACAATCCCACCCGGGCCGATGTCTACACCACGCTGGCCAACCTGGGCCCCGTCGACACCAACGAGATGATCCCCGGATCGATCAGGCCCGGAAAGACCCGCGTTCCGGACGCGATCCACAACCTGGTGTGGGAGTTCCCCTGCACCAAGCCGTACGGCCTGCCGGTGCCCGGTTTCGAGGACTCGGGCGGGACCTGCATCTACCCGATCGACGAGTACCGGCCCGCACCCTCCTAGATCCCGAGGTATGGACGGGGCGGCCGGCGGCAGCCGGTCGCCTCGTCAGCCGCGCCGGTGCGGGCACGACACCGCGCAGCGAGGTCAGCCGCGCGGGTGCGTCGTGCGGTGCACCTCGCGCAGGCGCTCGCGGCTGACGTGGGTGTAGATCTGGGTGGTGGCGATGTCGGCGTGGCCCAGCAGCTCCTGCACGGTCCGCAGGTCGGCGCCCCCGTCGAGCAGGTGCGTGGCGAAGGTGTGGCGCAGGGCGTGGGGATGGGTGGGTACCACGCTGCGGCGGTCGAGCACCCGGCGCACGTCGCGGGGTGTCATGGCCCGGCCCCGCTGGTTGAGGAAGATCGCGTCCGCGGGCGTCTCCTCGGTGACGAACGAGCCGCGATGCCGCTGGAGCCAGTCCCGCAGCGCTCCCACCGCGGGCTCGCTGAGCGGCACCAGGCGCTGCTTGGCGCCCTTGCCCCACACCCGGACCTCTAGACGCGGCAGATCCATGTCGTCACCGCGGAGGCCGCACAGCTCGCTGACCCGCAGGCCGCTGCCGTAGAGCAACTCGACGATGGCCAGATCGCGGGCGTCACGGGCATCGTCGTCTCCGGCCCGGGCCGGCTTCTCGATGAGGGTGTGAATCTGGTCGTCCTTGAGCACCTGAGGCAGCCGCGAACCACCCCGGGGAGCGGTGAGCCCGAGCATGGGATCGGCCTCGATGCGGCCGCTGCGGCGGGCCCAGTCGAAGTACCGGCGCAGCACCGACACCTTGCGGGTGATGGTGCGGGCCGCATAGCCCCGCCCGCCCAGGTGAGCCAGGTAGCGGCGCAGGGCCCGCCGGTCCACCGACGCGGGACCCGAGTGGCCGGCCTCCTGCAGCCACCCCGCCGCGGCGGCCGCGTCCCGGGCGTACACGGCCCGGGTGGAGTCGGCCACGCTCGTCAGCGACTCGAGCCAGGCGCTCAGCCCCCAGTTGTCCACAGCCTGAGTCTATTTGTCCCCAACGCTCAGCCGGTTCGGCCGCACTTGCCAGGCGAGATCCGGTTGGAGCGCCTACGCCGTCTCGAACTGCAGGCCCGAGAGGTCCGCGTCGGGCGATCGGGTGGACAGACTCAGCATCTCCACCCCGACGACCTGGTCGTCTCCGTTGTAGTCCAGCACCACGCCGGGGGCTACCTCAACGGACTCGACGATGGCCGAATCGTCGAGGAGAAAATGCAGCGCATCGGCCTGCTTGTCGACTCGCAGTTTCATAGACCACCTCGCATGGAGCGATCGAAGTAGGCGGTTACCACGCGCCAGGGATCGGATTCGGTGTTCACCACTACCCTCAGCACCTTACCATCACTCTCGGTGATCCTACAGAAAAACCACTCCAGGGTCCAATCGTCGGGGTCACGAACCCGTCGCTGCGGCGCGGTCACCGCTCGCTCCACCCATTCGGGGCGGACGCTCCGCCGCTCCATGACATCCAGAGCATGCGACGTGTACGTCAGCTGCGCCCGACCACGACCGTTCGATGACGGGGACAAATGAGCGGGGGCCATCAGGCTCGAAGGACTCGGGCGCCGTCTCGGGCCAGCAGGCCGAGGCGCTCCAGACCCTCGGCGGCTACCAGCACATCGGGCGCGGGGGCGGCGGCCCGCAGCACCAGCATGTCCAGGCTCACCGGGCCGTCGTCGAGCAGTTCCAGCAGCCTCTGCTGGAGCGGGTCGAGGCTGCCGGCGTCGATCCGGACTCCCGGCGGATGCCGGACGTCGGGGAGACCGCGTAGCACGCCGTCGCGGGCCATTCCCGCGGTGGCCAGGCCCAGCGCGACCAGCACGTCCTCGGTGGAGCAGGCCGGGGCGCAGCCCTCGCTTAGCAGCAGGTTCGTGCCTGCCGCGGCCGGGTTGCGAACCGAGCCGGGAACCGCCATGACCGTCACTTCGCGCCGGATGGCCTCCTCTACGGTGTGCATGGAGCCGCCCGCCCGCTTGGACTCGACCACCACCACGACATCGGCCAGCGCGGCCAGCAGCCGGTTGCGGGCCGGGAAACGCCATCCCTCCGGCTCGGCACCGAGCGGGGCTTCGCTCAGGAGGGTCCCGGCGTCGGCCACCGCGTCCCACAGATCGCGGTTGCCTCTCGGATACACGATGTCCAGGCCGCTGCCGACCACACCCACCACCGGTGCGCCGTCGGCGGCCAGGGCGCCCCGGTGGGCGGCGCCGTCTATCCCCAGGGCGAGGCCCGAGACCACGGTGACGCCCGCGGCGGCCAGTCCCGAACCCAGCTCCATCGCCACCGAGCGTCCCGTCGGGGTGCACCGTCGGGTGCCCACAATGGCCGCCGCCGGAGCGGTCGGGTCGGGTACTCGTCCCCTCCGGAACAAGACCGGCGCCGGGTCGATGTCGTGGATCATCGCCAACGGATGCTGAGCGCTCGCGGGCGTCGTCACCCATGCGTCGAGCGACTCGAGACGGCTGCCCAGTGCGTCGAGGTCCGTGCCGCGGGCATGGTCGCGCCAGACGTCGTGAAGGTCCTCGCCGGCCACCCACTTGGCCATCTCGCCCCGTTCCACCTTCTCCCAGACCGTGGCCGGATCCCGCCTGCGCAGCAGCCGGTCGAGCCGTCTCGGGGTCGCCCGCGGCAGGGAGGCCAGCGCGGCGGCGTGCACGCCCCGAGCGGCCCGGGTAACAGTCGATTCATCCATGGACGAAACCTCCGGCGCTGTCGAGCCGCATCCTCAGCGAGAGGGCCGTGAGAACGTCGGTGGCCCGCAGTTGCAGCCCCCCGTCGTCGAGGTCGCGGATGGTGCGGGCCACGGTGCGGACACGGCGCAGGCCCCGGGCACTGAGACGGCCCTCGGCCAGAGCGGCCCGCAACACCTCGGTGGCGGCCCGGTCGAGTGGCGCGTGCTGCTCCAAGTCCTTGCCGGCCAGTTCGCCGTTGCTGCCCACGCCCCGGTCGCGGGCCCGGGCCCGCACCGCGGCCACCCGCTCGGCGACCTCCGCGCTGGGAGTGCTCGGACCGGTGTCGAGCAGGTCGGCCGGATCGGGACGGTCCACCCGGACCACCAGGTCGAGCCGGTCCACGAAGGGTCCCGAGAGGCGGCGCTGGTAGCGGGCCAGCGCTCCGGGCGCGCACCGGCAGCCGACCGTGCCGCCCGCGCCGCACGGGCAGGGGTTCATGGCCGCCACCAGCAGGAAGCGGGCCGGGTGCTCGACCATGCCCTGCGAGCGGGCCACCCGGATCATGCCCTCCTCCAGCGGCTGGCGCAGCGCGTCGAGCACCGACGGCGCGAACTCCCCGAGCTCGTCGAGGAAGAGGACGCCGCCGGTGGCCGCGCTCACCTCTCCGGGCCTGGCCCGGGCCGCGCCCCCGCCCACCAGCGCGGCCATCGACGACGAATGGTGCGGAGCGCGGAACGGCGGTCGGGTCACCAGGCCGCCGGGGAGGGCCAGACCGGCCGCCGAATGGACCCGGGTGACCTCCAGGGACTCGGTGGGCGAGAGGTCCGGTAGCACCCCTACGAGGCGGCGGGCCAGCATCGTCTTGCCCGCGCCGGGAGGCCCGACCAGCAGCAGGTGGTGCCCGCCGGCCGCGGCCACTTCCAGCGCCCATCGGGCCAGCGGCTGGCCCGCGATGTCGGAAAGGTCGGGCTCGGGCTCCACGGCCGGCGCGGGCCGGGCCACGGGCGGGTCGGGCCAAGGCTTGGTGCCGGCCAGGGCCTCGAACACCTCGGACAGCGAGGCGACCGGCCGGATGCGCCCGGGAGCCACCAGCTCGGCCACCGCGCCGTCGCGGGCGGCCACGACGACCGACGAGTTGTCCATGGCGTCGACCAGGGGCAGCGCGCCGGGCACCGGCCTGACGGACCCGTCGAGTCCCAGCTGCCCGAGGACGCCGATGCCGTTGATGGAGGCCGCCTCGAGCTGGTCGTCGGCGACGAGCACGCCGACGGCCACGGCCAGGTCGAGACCGGCGCCCGACTTGGGGACGTCGCTCGGGGCGAGGTTGACGGTGATGCGCCTCATCGGCCAGCGCAACTGGCTGGAGACGATGGCGGCCCGGACCCGGTCGCGGGCCTCCCGGCACGAGGCGTCGGGCAGGCCGACGATGCTGAAGCCGGGCAGCCCGTCGGCTACATGCACCTCCACGGAGACGGGATGGCCCCAGACCCCGACGAGGGTGGCGGATCGGACGGTGGCGAGCATGGCGGCCTCCTGCGGTGGGGATCGGAGGCCGTCGTCTTTCAGCTCTTGAGTCTGATGGCCGGCGGCTAGCCGTGTGTCGCCGTCAAGGCGACTCGAATAGAACTATAGCACTTCTCGTGTATACCTGGCTACGGCGAGTATCTGTGCAGGGTCGAGCACCTCGTCGAAGGCGGGCATGGCCCGCACCCCGTCGGCGACGATCCGGATGTGCTCGTCGATGTCGGGGTAGCGCCTGATCATCAGTCCGTCCGACAGCTTCGTGCCCCGTCCCCCGCCGCCGTCGTTGCCGTGGCAGTTGGCGCAGCGGTCGATGTAGATCCGGCGCCCGTCGACCAGCACCGGGTCGACCGAGCCGTCGGCGGCGACAGGGACCTCCGGGACGTCATCGGCCGCGCAGGCACCGGCTGCTCCGATGGAGACGACGGCGGCGAGCAGCAGAAGCAGGCGGGGCAGGCGGGGCAGGCGGCGGCAGCGGAGCATGGCGCGGTGTGGGTGCGGGCGGGGCGCCGGACCACGATACTTGGACCATGGGATTCGACCCCACCCGGCCCCACCGGCGCCGGCCCGCGGACCTCGTCTTCGTGGGTGCGGGCGTGGTCGTGATCATCGTCCTGGTGGTCTGGGCGCTGCTGGGCTAGAGGCCGGACGGATGGACGATCCCGAGCGCCTCGGCGAAGTGGAGGTTCGCTTCATCCAGTCGTACCAGGCTGCCAAGAACTACACCTGCCCGCACTGCAACCGGACCATCCCGGCCAGGACCGGCCACTACGTCGTGGTGCCGACGGAAGCACCCGATCTGCGCCGCCACTGGCACCGGGGCTGCTGGGACAGGCGCACCACCCGCTAGAAGGCGCCCTCTATCACGTCGATCTCCACACCGGTGACGGTGGCCACGTCGAAGCGGACCCGGCCGCGGCGGCCGCTCGCCTTCATCCATTGGGCAGCCAGCGACCGGATGCGGCGCTGCTTGCGCCAGTCCACTGCCTCCGCGCCCGAGCCGAAACGGTCCGAGCGCCGCGATTTGACCTCGCAGAACACGATCTCGCCGTCCCGCCACAGGACCAGGTCCAGCTCGCCGCCGCGCACCCGCCAGTTCTGGTCCAGGATCTCGTAGCCGGCCTCGGTGTACCAGCGGGCAGCCCTGCGCTCGCCCCAGGCGCCCCTGGCCTGCCTGGAGCGGTCCGGCGAGCCCGGCGCCGGATCCGGCGGGTTGACCGCCACCTCAGCGATAGCGCTTTTCCTTGACCTTGGCCGCCCTGCCGACGCGACCGCGCAGGTAGTAGAGCTTCGCCCGGCGCACGTCACCCTGGATTACCCGCTCGATGCGGTCGATGATGGGTGTGTGCACCGGGAAGGTGCGCTCGACGCCCACACCGAAACTCACCTTGCGCACGGTGAAGGTCTCGCGCACGCCGCTGCCCTGGCGCCGTATCACCACGCCCTCGAAGACCTGGGTCCGGGCCCGGTTGCCCTCCACCACCCGCACATGGACGCGGACGGTGTCGCCCGGCTGGAACTCGGGAATGTCGTCGCGAAGGCTCTGGGCGTCGACAAGATCGGTGGGGTTCATGGTCGTCTCCGCTCACATCGGCCGCTACGGCCGGGCCGGGCGAGTCTACGGGTGCTGTTCCCCGCTCCCTACCGTTCGGCCCCCAGACCATGGGCATCGAGAAGTTGACGCTCCTCGTCGGTAAGGCCGCCACGGGCCTTGATGAGGTCGGGGCGGCGCTCGATGGTGCGGGCCAGCGACTGGGCCCGACGCCAGCGGGCCACCCTGCCGTGGTCGCCCGACAGCAGGACGTCGGGCACGGACCACTCCCGGAACTCGGCCGGCCGGGTGTACTGCGGGTACTCCAGCAGCCCGTCGCTGAAGGACTCCTCGGCCGCGGAGGCCTCGTTGGAGAGCACGCCGGGAACGCAGCGTCCCACGGCCTCCAGCACCACCAGAGCAGCGGCCTCTCCCCCGGCCAGGACCACGTCACCGATCGACAACTCGTCGTCGACCAGGTGCTGGCAGACCCGCTCGTCGACGCCCTCGTAGCGCCCGCACAGCATCGAGAAGCCCGTCCCCGAGGCCAGCTCGGACGCCAGGGCCTGGTCGAATCGCCGGCCCGCGGGCGACAGGTAGAACAGCGGACGGGGAGGATCCACCGCCTCCACCGCGTCGAATATCGGCTGGGGCATCATCACCATCCCGGCTCCCCCGCCGAAAGGGGCGTCATCGGTGCTGCGGTGGCGGTCGGTGGCGGCCATCCGCAGGTCGTGGACCCGCACGTCGAGCGTGCCGGCGGAGCGGCTGCGCCCGATGACCGAGGCCGAGGCCATGGCCTCCACCAGGTCGGGGAAGATCGTGAAGATGTCGATCCTGAAGCTCACGGCGCGGCCTCGCTCCCGTCGATCTCAGCCGGTTTCCTCGAACAGCCCGTCGGGCACATCCACGTCGATGCGCTCGCACCGCACCGAAGCCACCACGAACCGCAGCGGCACCAGGGCTCCGCCGGCCAGCTCCAGGAGGTCCCCGGCCGGATTGGCGACCACGCTGGCCACGGGGCCTTGGTCTACGCCGTGCTGGTCCACCACCCGGGCCCCGATCAGCTCATGGACCCAGGTCTCGTCGGGATCGTCGATGGGCGCGGCCTGGAGCACCAGGCCTCGCAGGGCCTCAGCCTTGCTGCGGTCGTCGATTCCCTCGAAGGCGACCAGATGCCGATGGTTGTGGGGACGAGCCGCAGCCACCCGCAACGTCCCCGCTTCGGTATGCAACTCCGCTCCGGGCGCCAGCCGCTCTGGCCGGTTCGACACCAGGGTGACGGTGACCTCCCCGCCGGTGCCGTGGGGCCGCCCGACGCGGCCGACCTCCAGCAGGGACCCAGGCTGAGGCCCCGCGGCGTTGGATGGCTCAGTCGACGAACTCGACCTCGATGTCCACATCGTCGCGCGACCCGGCCGCCCTCACGAGGGTGCGAATGGCGTGCGCGACGCGGCCTCGCTTGCCGATCACGCGGCCCATCTCGCCCTGGGCGACCCGCACATCGAGGCGGACCGCGCCGGAGCCGGCAGACGAGGCGGTGACCTGCACCGCATCGGTGTCGTCGACGATGCTGGTCACTACGTAACGGCACATCGCCTGGGCTGTCGGTGCAAGGTCGGTCACGAACCGCTCTCCTCAGTGCTGCCCACGGCGACGCTGGGAACCGCGGTGCCGCGGAAGTCGTCCCAGGCTCCGCTGATCTTCAGCAGCTTCTCGACCCTCTCGGTGGGCTGGGCTCCGTGACGGAGCCAGTGCAGGGCCCGATCATTGTCGATCCGCACCACGGATGGGTCCTGGCGGGGCTCGTAGATCCCGATGATCTCGATGAAGCGCCCGTTGCGGGGCGCCCGAGAGTCGGCGGCAACGACGCGGTAGGTGGGCTGCTTCTTCTTTCCCATCCGCATAAGGCGCAACTTGACGGCCAATTTGGGTCCTCTGATCTGTTAGACGGCGTATCGAAGGGTCAATTGAACCCGGGCCAGTCACCCTTTTCCAACCCTGGGAGGGCCAGGGGCGTCTTGGAAACCGGTGCCGGGCCCTTGGGCGTGGTCCGGCCGCCGCTGCGCCGCTGGGCGCCGGATCTCTGTTTGGATCGCCCCGACTGCTTGGACGATCGGGCTCTCGATCCTGCGGAGGCCCGCTTGCCGCCGAGCCCACCGAGCCCCTTCATCATCGACCGCATCTGCTTGAACTGATCGATCAGCGACTTCACGTCGGTCGGTCGGCAACCCGAGCCGGCCGCGATGCGATGACGGCGGGAGGCGTCGATGATGTCGGGATCGGCGCGCTCCGCCGGCGTCATGGAGTGGATCATGCCGGTGATGCGGCTGATGCGGCTCTCGTCGATGTCGGCGGAGCGCAGCTCGCGGGGCACGCCGGGCATCATGCCGATCAGGCTGCGCAGGTTGCCCATCCCCAGAACCTGCTGCATGGTCGACAGGAAGTCGTCGAGCGTGAAGGTTCCTTCGAGCAGCCGGGTCGCGGTCTGTTCCGCCTCCTCGGCCTCGAACGTGGACTCGGCCTTGTCGATGAGCGTCTCCACGTCGCCCATCCCCAGGATGCGGCTGGCGAGACGGTCGGGATGGAACGGCTCGAAGTCCTCCAGCTTCTCCCCGACCGAAGCGAAGGCGATGGGCCGTCCCACCACCTCCTTCACCGACAGCGCGGCGCCGCCGCGGGCGTCGCCGTCGAGCTTGGTGAGGATCACCCCGTCGAGCGCCAGCGAGTCGTGGAAGGCCCGGGCCGAGTCGACCGCGTCCTGGCCGACGGTGGCGTCGACCACCAGGAACGTGTAGTGGGGCTTCACCGCCTTGGAGATGCGCCGGACCTGGTCCATCATCTCGGCGTCGATGGCCAGCCGGCCGGCGGTGTCGACGATCACCACGTCGCGCCCGGTGCGGGTGGCCTCAGCCAGCGAGGCCGACGCGGCCTTGACCGGACTGCGGGAATGGCTGAACACCGGCACGCCGGCGCGCCCGCCCAGGGTGCGGAGTTGCTCCACTGCGGCGGGCCGCTGCAGGTCGGCCCCGACCAGCAGCGGGCTGCGGCCCTGGCGGAGGAACCACTGGGCCAGCTTGGCCGCGTTGGTGGTCTTGCCCGACCCCTGGAGCCCGGCCAGGAGCACGACCGTCGGGGGCTTCGAGGCGTAGGTGAGGGCCAGCCGCTCGCCTCCGAGGCTGGAGGTGAGCTCCGACAGCACGATCTTGACCACCTGCTGCGCGGGGTTGAGGGCCCGCGACAGCTCCTCGCCCACCGCGCGCTCACGGATGCGGGCGGTGAGGCTGGTGACCACGTCGAGATTGACGTCGGCTTCGAGCAGCGCAACCCGGATCTCGGTCAGGGTCTCGTCCACGTCGTCGGCGGAGAGCCTGCCCCGGCTCCTCAGCTTGGAGAACGCGGCCTCGAAGCGATCGGTGAGGGTCTCGAACATGGCCGCGCCACCCTACCGAGGACCCCGACCGAACCTCCGAACTGGCAGCCGGACGCGCCCGAACGGGGCCGACTGGCTGCTGATTCCGATTCGGTGCTCAGGCGAAGAGGGCGTCCACGAACTCCGACTCGTCGAAGGGCACCAGATCCGCTATGCCCTCCCCCACCCCGACAAGCTTCACCGGCACCCCGAGCTCGGTCTGCACCGACACCACGATCCCGCCCTTGGCCGAGCCGTCCAGCTTGGTGAGCACCACGCCGGTGACGTTGACCGCCTCGGTGAACTGCCTGGCCTGAGCCAAGCCGTTCTGGCCGGTGGTGGCGTCCAGCACCAGGAGCGTCTCGGTGACGACACCGGACCCCTTCTCGGCCACCCGCCTCACCTTCTGGAGCTCTGCCATGAGGTTCTGGGAGGTGTGGAACCGGCCGGCGGTGTCGGCGAGAACCAGGTCGGCGCCCCGGGCTGTGGCCGATTCCACCGCGTCGAACACGACCGACGCGGGGTCGGCCCCCTCCGCGCCCCGCACGATGTGGGCCGAGGAGCGTTCCGCCCACATGGCGAGCTGGTCGGCGGCTGCGGCCCGGAAGGTGTCTCCCGCGGCCAGAACCACCCGGGTGCCGAGGTCGCTCTCGCGCTTGGCCAGTTTGCCGATGGTGGTGGTCTTGCCGGTGCCGTTCACGCCCACGAAGAGCCACACCGACGGGCGCTCGCCGTCACCGCGCCGGACCAGGGAGCGATCGAAGCCGCCGAGACGCTGGCACAGTTCGGCCTGGAGCGCGGCCACCGCCTGCGCGGGCTCGTCGCTGCCGGTGGCGACCCGGGCCCTGGCCGCTGTCACGATCTCGGAACTGACCGACAAGCCGACGTCGGCTCGGATCAGGGCCTCGGTGACCTCGGTCCAGGCGTCCTCTGAGATCGAGGGCTTCTCGAGGGCCGAAGCCAGCGAGCCCGCCAACGCGGCCCGGGCCTTGCCCAGGCGGTCTCGCAGCGAGGGGCTCGCCTCAGCGGCCACTCCCAGGTCCCGCTCGGCCACCCGGTCGATCACCCTGTCCGCGATCTGGCCCATGGCGCTGTCCGTATCGACGCCGGTGGTCGGGGGACGGCGGCGCCGGCGCGCCACCAGCAGCGCGACGGCCACCAGCACCGCCGCGGCCAGGACCGCCAGGACGGCCACGAGGGCGGGATTCATCCGAGAACGTCCAGCACGGCGGTGACGATGTAGATGTCGCCGCCGCGGGTGACGGTCAGTTCCACGGGCTCGCCCGGTCTGCGGAGCTTGATCGCGGCTGAGAGCTCGAAGATGTCGTACATGGGCTCGGAGTCGATGCTAATGATCACGTCGCCGGCCATCAGTCCTGCCTTCTCGGCCGGGGAGCCGGCCACGACCTCTGTCACGGCCACCCCCACGTCGCCGTTCCCGGCCCCCTCTCCGGAGATGCCCAGGTACCCGAGTTCCAGCGACTCCCCCCGCACGATGCGGGTAGCGATCAGTTCCACGGTGTCGCTGGGAACTGCGAAGCCGAGCCCGATGCTGCCCCCGGTGGTGGTCTGGATCATGGTGTTCATCCCGATGACCCGGCCCTGCGAGTCGGCCAGCGCGCCGCCGGAGTTGCCGCGGTTGATGGCGGCGTCGGTCTGGATCATCTCAACCGGCACCGGGGAGGTGGGATCAGCGCCGCCCTGGACCTGGATGCGGACCGCGCTGACGATGCCGGCGGTGACCGTGCCGGCCAGCCCGAGCGGGCTGCCGATGGCCACCGCGAGCTGTCCCACCCTCACCGACGACGCCGGCGCGAACGGGGCGGCCAACAGGTCTGCCACCCCGGCGTCGACCCGCACGACGGCCACGTCATGGGCAGTGGATCCCCCGATTACCTCGCCCTCCAGCCTTGCGCCGTCCGACAGGACGATGTCGACGCTGGAGGCATCCTCGACGACGTGCTGGTTGGTCACGACGTAGCCGTTGTCGGCGTCCCACACGATGCCGGAGCCAAGGCCGAACCCGAACTCGGACGCGGACTCGACCTCCACCCGCACCACCGAGGGGCTGAGGGCCTCCGCCACCGCGACCACCGGCTCCTCGCCGGCAACCGGTGCCGGGGGCTGCGTGGAGTCAGGCAACGGGAGCGGCTCCGGGGGGGCCTCGGCTGAGGCTTCCGCAGTCCCCTGTTCCGAGGACAGGGGGTCCCCGGGTTGAGGTCCCTCGACACCGGGTTCTCTCCCGTCGGGGGCGCCGGTGCCGGCAGGAGCCGAGCTTGTCGCCGCCGCCGCCTCCTCGGGTGACGCCAGTCTGATCGACGGGCTCGGCGCCTCGCCCGAGGAGCCACTGGAGACAGCCAGGCCGGTCAGGGTCCCGGCCGTGGCGATCAGACCGATCAGAACCAGTGCTGCCACCACTTGGCGGAGCGGTCGGCGGGGTCTGCCGTCCGGCGCAGCCTCAGCCGGCCGGACTACTGCGGTGGGGCGCCATCTGGGCGGTGGTGCGGGCGGACTCCCGGACGCGGGGCGGCGGGGCGGTCCGGGCGCGTGCTCAGGACCGCGCCGGTCGGGCGGATCGGCGCCGCTCATGACGCTCGGAGGTTAGGCGGCCGGAGTGAGAGAGTCGTGAGAAAGGAGGCTACCGACGCCTGCTACGCGGCCTCCGATACCCGCTCGGAAACCACCATCGAGGAGCCGCCGGGCTTCATCGACACGCCCTGCAGGCAGTCGGCTGCCTCCATGGTCCGCTTCTGGTGGGTGACGATCACCAGCTGGGCGTCGGAGCGGAACTCGTCGACGAGCTTCAGGAAGCGGTGCAGGTTCACATCATCGAGAGCGGCCTCCACCTCGTCCATCACGTAGAACGGCGAGGGCCGGCTGCGGAACACCGCGAACAGGAAGGCCAGAGCGGCCAGCGACCGCTCGCCGCCCGACAGCAGCGACAGGCGCTTCACGTTCTTTCCCGACGGCTTGGCCGAGATTTCAATGCCGGTGTCGAGCAGGTCGTCGGGGTCGGTGAGGGTGAGGCGTCCCTCGCCCCCGGGGAACAGCGACTCGAACAGCACCTCGAAGTTGGCGGCCACATCGGCGAAGGCCGAGCCGAACACGGTCTTGATCTCGCTGTCGATCGAACGGATCACCCGGTTGAGATCCCGCCTGGCGGCGCGGATGTCGTCGAGCTGGCCCTTCAGAAGCTCGTGGCGCTCGTAGAGCTCGTCGTACTCCGCCAGAGCCAGGGGATTGACCGGGCCCATGACCTCCAACTCGGTGGCCAGGTGGTCCGCCCGCTGCTGCGGCTCGACCCCTTCTTCCAACGCGGGCAAGGTCACGTCGGCGGCGTCGGCGGGAGAGAGGCCGTAGGTGTCCCGCATCCTCTCGACCGCTCCCTGAAGCAGGGTCCGAAGCTCGGCTTCTTCTATGTCGCGGCGCCCCTCAGCGGCGCGCAGGGCCTCGTAACGACGATCCGCGTCGGCTGACCGCCGGCGCAAGTCGTCGAGCTCTGCGGCCAGTGCCCGAGCCACCTCGGAGTGCTTGCGGCGGGTCTGCCGGATCTCGGCAAGGCCGGCCTCCACTGCGGTGGCTCGCTCCTGCACGACCCGCCCGAGCGTCTCCAGCACCCGCGACTCGCGCTCCAGCGCGGCGAGGCGGCCGGTTGCCGCCGCTCGGGAGGCGTCGTAGCGGTCCAGACGTTCCTGCAGCTCATCGAGGCGGGACTCGAGCATCTGCTTCTGCTGCTGGAGCCCGGCGTCGGCAGCGCCTCGCTCAGCGGCCCTCTCCGCCAGCATCAGGGCGCGCCGGTCGAGTTCGTTGCGAGCCTCCGACGCCTGGCGGCTGCGCTGCCGGGCCGTGGCCTCGGCCTCCTCCAACTCGGGAAGGCGGGACTCGATCCCGGTACGGCGGACGACCGACTCCTCAAGGCGGCGGGATGTCTCCGCGACGTGGTCCCGCAGCGCGCTGGTGGCGGAGTCGAGGTCGCGCCGCTCCCCGTCGAGGCGGGTGATGGCCTCAGTCGCCGATGCAACCCCGGCCTCGGCCGCGGCGAGGCGTCGGCGGAGTTCATCGGCTCTGTCCCGCCTCACCGCCAGCTCCGCCCGGGCCCGCTCGCAGGCCGCTTCGGACCGCTCGCAGGCGTCCAGAGCCGCTTCGGACCGCTCGGTGGCCTCGGTCAATGCGGGGCCGAGCCCAGCGGCTGCGTGGACACCCAGCCTCCAGCCCCGGCTGCTCAGCCGATCACCGGCCGCGGTCACGGCCACCAACTCGGGGGCACCCATCCAGACATCGGCCGCGGAACGCCAACCACCGTCTACCAGCACCACGGCCCCGAGCAGCAGGTCCAGCAGCTTCTCCACGTCAGGATCGGGGGAACGGACACGGCCCCTCAGCGGCTGCCAGCGAACCGCGCCGGAGCCCGCGGTGACTCCGGTCCCGACGGCCTGCTCGGGGGCGGGCCCGATCCCCTCCAGCGCGATCACCGCCGCGCCGGCATCGTTGGCCTCCAGGCTGTCGAGCACCCGACGGGCGGTGGTCGCGTTCGGCACCACGACGGCGTTGATGGCGTCGCCGACCGCGGCCGCGAAGGCCGCCTCGAGGCCCTCGTCGACCTCGACGAGGTCGCCAAGCAGGCCGAGAGCGCCGTCGGACGCGGCCAGCACCTCATCGGGCACCGGTGTCGCGGACTCCTCGAGGGCCATGGCGAGCGCTTCGCGTCTCGCCGTCCAGTGCCGCAGGTCGCCCTCAGCCGCGGTGCAGCCCGCGACCGCAGACTCCAGTGCGGCGGCAGCCGCCTGGTGGGCCCGGTCGGCTTCTTCGTGCTCCCCGCGAAGCCCGGCGATCTCCGACTCGCTCCGGCCCATCTCGAGGCGACGCTGATCGGCGCGGCCGGCCAACTCCGCCATGCGGTCCTCGGAGTCCTGCAGACGTCGAGCCAGGCGGCTCAGTTCCGACTCGTTGAGGGAGATCGCCGACCGCAGCGCCGACAGCTCTCCCCTGGCTGCGGCGGCTTCGCTCACCTCTTCGGCGCCGAGCGACGGGACATCCCCCCACTCGACATCGAACGCGCGCCGGTCTGCCTCCAGGCGCTCCTGCATCTGCGCCAGCCGGCTCCGGTCTCCAGCCGCGGCGGCGTCCGCCGAGACGGCCTCCTGAAGCTCGCGGCGGCACCGCTCCATCTCGTCTCTCAGTCCAGCCGCCAGATCGTGATCGGTGAGCACGGCCCGCTCCCGCTCGAGGCCCCGCTGGCGCTCGAGCGCCACCGCGGCCAACCCGCCCGCTCTGGCCCGCAGCCCCTCGAGGCGGGCCAGCCGCTCAGAATGGTCATCCAACCCGTGGCGCGCCAACCGCTGCTCGTTGTCGGCGACGCTCGCACCGACTTCGGCGAGCTCGGCCTCCAGTTGGGCCTTCTCGGCGGCCCGGGCCGCCCCGACCTCCTTGTGGGCGCGCAGCCGCTTCCGCAGTCCAGCGATCTCGCGACCGGCCAGATAGACCCGCAAGGCCTCAAGCTCCGACAGCAGATCGGCATGGCGCCGGGCCGCCTCGGCCTGCTTCTCCAGGGGCCTCAACCGTCGCCGTACCTCTGAGGTGAGGTCGCTGATGCGGGTGAGGTCTCCGTCGGTGCCCAGCAGGCGGCGCTCGGCCCGCTCCCGTCTCTTGCGGTACTTGAGAACGCCGGCCGCCTCCTCGACCACAGCCCGGCGATCGACGGGGCGGGCGCTCAGCACGGCGTCGACCTGGGTCTGGGACACGATCATGTGCTGCTGGCGTCCAACCCCCGTGTCGGAGAGCAACTCGACAACATCGAGGAGCCGGCAGGGAGTGCCGTTGAGCGAATAGCTCGACTCGCCGTCGCGGAACAGCGTGCGGGTGATCCGCACCTCGCTGGCGGCCGGCGCGAGCATGCCGTCGGAGTTGTCTATGGTCAGCGACACCTCGGCCCGGCCTAGTGGCGGCTTTCGATCGGTACCGGCGAAGATCACGTCGTCCATCCGGGAGGAACGGACCGCGCTCGGCGCCTGAGCACCGAGGACCCAGGCCACCGCGTCCACGACATTCGACTTGCCACTGCCGTTCGGGCCGACGACCACGGTCACGCCAGGCTCCAGCCGTATGGTGGCCGACTCGGCGAAGGACTTGAAGCCCTTCAGAGTCAGTGTCTTCAGATACACGCCCGCGACGCTAGTTGGGGCCGCTGCCGGCTCCGAGCATCCCCCGGCTGGTCCAGCCGGCTGCCATGGGACCGGGCGACGGCACGATCAGACCTGAGTATCGCAGTAGTAGGTCCAGACGCCCCGGAACCTGATGCGCTTGATCGGGGTCCTGGAGCGCTCGCTCAGCTCGCCGTGGCGGCCCCACACTTTCAGGTGGCTCGCGTAGCTGCCCGGCTGACCGAACGGGTCGACGAAGGGGCGTTCCGGGACCGAGGTGCCCCGGTACTTGACGGCGTCGTGCATCGTGCCCACCAGCGACCGGTGGAGGCGCCGGATCTCCTGGGTGGACAGCGTGTTGCAGACGCGGTCGTAACGCAGCCCCGCCTCGAAGAGGATCTCGTCGGCGTATATGTCGCCGACGCCCACCACGAACGTGTCGTCGGTGAGCAGTGCCTTGAGCTTGTCGCTCCGCTGCAGCAGCATGCGGCCCATCTCGGTCCAGGAGATGGGGGTGGCGACGGGGTCGAGCCCGTAGGCGGCCAGCTCGGGCAGGGCCCCGTCGAGGTCGCCGTCGGAGACCACGAACAGCTGTCCGGTGCCCTCGGTGTCGACGAAGCGAAGCTGGCCGTACTGCGTGAACGAGATCACGACCTCGGTGCCGGCGACCCTGGGGTGCTTGTTGGCATTGCGCCGGGGAGAGCCCGACGAACCCAGAGACAGCACCAGCAGCATCTCCGTGCTGAGCTCGATCACGAGATGCAGGCCCACCCGCCGGACATCGACGATCTTCGCTCCCTCCAGCTGGGACGTGAAGGCCTTGCGCGTGTGGTAGCGGCGCAGGCACTTCATGCTGGCGGCCTCCGCCGCCTTGACCTTGCGGCCGATGATCTCCCGTTCGAGATCACGCCGGACGGTCTCCACCTCCGGAAGCTCGTAATCGAGAGTGTTGGAGCGGGAGGAACTCATATTCGGACCTCGACTTGTGAACGGGATTCGAGACTCACGACGGGACCCTGGCTGTGAGGGCTGCGTAGGCGACCTCGGCCGCCCGCTGCTCGGCGTCCTTCTTCGTGCTGCCCGCGCCCACCCCGGCCTCGTCTCCGGCTCGAACCTCAGCGCGGAACTGCCGATGGTGCGCCGGGCCGCTGGTGGTCACGTCGTAGGAGGGGGGGGCCAGACCCAGCCGGGCCGCCAACTCCTGCAGCCTGGTCTTGAAGTCGGCGTGCCCTGGAGAGCTCGCCACCGCGTCCAGCCGGTCGCCGAGCAGCCGTCCGACCGAATCGTCGGCCGCGCCGATGCCTCCGTCGAGGTAGACCGCTCCGATCACGGCCTCCACCGCGTCAGCCAGGATCGAAGGCTTGGCGCGGCCGCCGGTGGCTTCCTCCCCCCGTCCCAGGCGCAGTTGCTCACCCAGCCCCACGGAACGGCCCACCTCGGCCAGGGTGGCCGAGTTCACGAGCGAGGCACGGGCCTTGGCCAGATCGCCCTCGGCCCAGGCTGAGAAGCGCTCATACAGCCTCCCGGTCACGACCAGGCTCAACACGGCGTCACCGAGGAACTCCAGCCGCTCGTTCGAGGAGGACCCGGAGTGCTCCGCGCACCAGGATCGGTGCGTCAGAGCCAGTTCCAGCAGTGCGGGGTCGTCGAATCGATGACCCAGCCGGTCCATGAGAGCCAGCGCGCCCGGGTGAGAGGCAGCACCAGTGTCGCCCGCATTCTCAACGGTCCGGTTTGCTCTCATCTGCCTACCCGCGCACGTTCCGAGCATCGATGCGCCCGCCGGGGCGGTCTGGACCGTCAACCCAGCTTCGCCACGACGTAGTCGACCGCGTCGCGCACCGACCGCAGGTCTTCCAGATCCTCGTCCTCGATGCGGAAGCCGACGGCACGCTCGGCCAACTCCTCCTCGATGCCCTCGACGAGCTCTATCAACGCCAATGAGTCGGCGTCGAGGTCATCCGCGAACGAGGCGCCCTCAGCGATCTCCGAGGGCTCTATCTCGAGGATGTCCGCGAGCCGGTCGCGAATGAGCGCCAGAACCTCGTCGCGTCCCATGGGCGAGTGCTCCACATGTGTCTCTGCGGGCATCGGCGCCTCCGTGCGTGGATATCGATCGATGCAGCCCGACAACCCTACCGGCGCGTCCGGGGGGCGCGTCCGGGGGGATGCGTCCGGGGGGATGCGTCCGGGGGGCGCGTCCGGGAGCCGCGTCCGGGAGCCGCGTCCGGGAGCCGCGTCCGGTGGATGCGGTGCTAGCGGCGGGCGACGGCGGCGATATGGCCCACCATGCCGGCGGCAACCATCTCGCGAGCCACCCCTATGGCGTTCATGATGGCAGCCGCACTGCTTGCACCGTGCGAGATCACGCAGACGCCCCGCACTCCCAGCAGCAACGCGCCCCCGACTCCATCGGGGTGAAGCTCCTGCGCCATCTCGTCGAGGGCGGGGGCCAGCATCTGTCCTGCCTCCCGCGAGATGTCGTCGGTATCGATGGCCACCAGCATCCGGCCGAACAGCGCCCGCAGCGCACCCTCGAGGGCCTTGAGCGTCACGTTCCCGGTGAACCCGTCGGTCACCACCACGTCAATGTCGGGAGTCATGATGTCGCGACCTTCGACGTTGCCGACCCACTCCGCACCGACGTCGCCGGCCCAGCCGCCGTCGGCGAGAAGCTCGAACACCGCCTTCGTGAAGTCGTTGCCCTTGCCGGCCTCCTCGCCGATGGACAGCAGGCCGACCCGGGGGCGCTCGATGCCGAAGCGATCACGGGCATAGACGGAGCCCATCCGGGCGAACTGCACCAGCCACTCGGGACGGCACTCGGCGTTGGCGCCCGAGTCGAGCATCGTCGTGGGGCTGGATCCGGGAGTGGGGATCGGCGTAGCGATGGCGGGGCGGGTGATCCCCCGTATCCGCCCCATGCGCAGCAGCGCTGAGCCCATCGCGGCACCCGTGTTCCCAGCGGACACCATGGCCGAAGCCCGCCCGTCGCGAACCGCCTCAGCCGCTCTGACCAGCGACGAGTCCTTCATCGTGCGAACGCTCGATCCCGGCTCAGCGTCCATGGGAATCACCTCGGAGGCCTCGATCACCTCGAGTCCGCCGGTGTCGCCCATCTCGTCGGGACGCCCCACGAGTACCACGGGGATTCCAAGCTCATCGGCGGCGCGCCGGGCACCGGCCACGACCTCCGCCGGGGCCCGGTCGCCCCCCATCGCGTCTACGGCTACCGGTTCCATGTCTCGTTCAGACCGTCCAACATAGACAAAGGTTCCATAGACGATCCGGGAGACGGATCCCGGGACCTCGATCGAGCTATTCGACTTCTATGGCCTGCCGGTCGCGGTACCAGCCGCAGTAGCCGCACACCCGGTGGGGGCGCTTGACCGCTCCGCACCGGACGCAGACGCTCCGCCCGCCCGGGCGGACTTGCCACGCCGAGGCTCGCCGGCTGCGGCCCTTGGCCTTGGAGGTCTTCTTCTTGGGAACAGCCATGGGTGCTTCGACCTTCGACGGAAACCGGCACGATTGCGGCCTGCGAGCCTACCGGCGAGCCGACCGGCCTACACGTCGGCGCCCCCGGGGTGTGCCGCGGCCGGACCGGTCGGGAATCGGTCCGGCACCGGCCCCGCGCAGTCCACCGAGCAAAGGGGGGCCAGCGGCAGGTCCAGCAGTGCCGTCTCACGCACCGCCGGACCCAGGTCGATGCGCTGATCGACGATGGGCCAGGTCTCTCCGTCGGAGGGCTCCCACTCGAACACCTCCCGCAATGGGGAGTCGATCGGGCCGCGCACCTCCTCGAGGCACCGGCGGCACTCGGCCGCCCACTCGCCCGTGACCCGGCCGGTTGCAACGAAGGAACCGCCGGCGGCCGTCACTTCGAGATCGAGGTCGACCACCCCGCCCACGACCTCGGCACCGTGAACGCCGGCGTCATCGAGCACCCATTGGCACCCGAGAGGTATGCGGTCGACCGAGCCAGCCTGGAGCCGGACGCAATCGACAATCAGCTCGTGGGCCACGAGTTGCGGGTCAGCCCACGTCCTGGTCGAACACGTCGTCGTCGACTGGCGATCTCGGCGCGGGCTCCTCGGGCCTCGGCAGCTGGGTGTCCTGCAGTCGCCGGCGTCCCGTCGTCACGGTGTTGAGGGTCTTGTGCAGCATCGCCTCGAAGGTCGCCAGACGCTGATCGCACCAGTCCTCGGTCTCCAGCTTCATCCGCCGGGCCCTTTCCTCGGCTTCTGTCACTGTGCGCCGGGCCCGCATCTCCGCGGCCTTGACCACCTCGCTGCGCTGCACCATCTGCTCAGCCCGGGCCCGGGCCGCGGCCATGATCTCCTCACCCTCCCGCTGGGTGCGCAGACGCATGTCGTCACGTTCCTTGAGCATCCAGCGAGCGGCCCGCAACTCCTCGGGGAGCGCTGAGAACGCCCTCTGGAGAATCCCCAGCAGCTCCTCACCGTTGATCATCACCGAGGTCGAGAACGGCATGGGCCGCGACCGCTCCACTATGCGGATGGCCTGCGTGAGCATCTGCTCGACGGCCAGCCGGCGGGCATCCGAGGAACTCTCGGCCTGGCCGGAGCCGAACTGCGGGGCGGGATTGGTGGCGGAGCTCATTTCTCCTGCTCAAGACGGCTCACCAGCCGCTCTCGCACCGGAGCGGGCACCATCGACGACACGTCCCCACCGAGGCGGACGACCTCACGGATCAGCTTCGACGCGACGAACGACCGTTTGCTGGCCGACGGGATGAAGACGGTCTGCACGTCGGCGAGAGCATGGTTCATCTGTGCCATCTGCAGTTCGTTCTCGAAGTCCGACACGGCCCGCAGCCCCTTCACGATGAAGTCGGCTCCGAGGTCGCGAGCCAGATTGACGACGAGGTTGGAGAACATCGCGACCGAGACGTTGGGGAGGTGGGCGCAGCACTCCTTGATCATCTGCTCGCGCTCGTCGAGGCTGAACATCCCCTCCCCCTTCTGGGGATTCCGCATGGCCGCCACGACCACCTCATCGAACAGTCCGGCAATGGTCTCGATGATCTCGAGATGGCCATAGTGGATCGGGTCGAAGGATCCGGGGTACAGCACACGGGTCACTGTTCGGCTCCGGTGAGGATCGGGCCGCCGCTGGCAGCTTGTGCGAACGTCACCACGGTACCGCCGTGGCGTCTGTGTTGGTGGATGGCAAAGTCGGGCCCCACATCCACCGGGCGATCCGACTCGGCCACGATGAGACCGGCAGGAACCCGCGACAGCAGCCCAGGCCAGGCGTCGAAGGTGTACGGGGGGTCAACTAGGGCGACATCGAAGCGGCGCCTGCTGCGGGCAAGCTCAGCGAGGGCGGCGTCGGCGTCCATGGCCATCACGGTGCCACGGTCGGCCAGGCGGGTTGTCGCCAGGTTGTCTCGCAACACCTCGACCACGGCCGCGTCCCGCTCCACGAACACCGCTTCGGCTGCTCCCCGGCTCAGCGCCTCGATCCCCAATGCCCCCGTCCCGGCATACAGGTCCAGAACGCGGGCGCCCTCGAGGGCACCGAGGGAGTACAGCGAGTTGAACACGGCCTCGCGCACCCGGTTCGGGGTGGGGCGGGTTGCGTCGGTGGGGGGCGACGCCAGCCGGCGGCCCTTCGCTGTGCCCGCCACGACGCGAATGCCCTTGGCCATCCGTCAAACCTCTCAGCTCTTGAGCAGGTACTCGGCGTCGCGGTCGCCGAGCAACAACTCGATCTCGTCAGCGAGGGCCGGGTGATCGTGCAGGTCCGGGTCGTCGTCGAGCATCTCGATGGCGACCGCGCGGGCTGTGGCCACCCACTCCTTGTCCCGGCGCAGCGAGGCCAGCCTCAGGTCGTTGCGGCCCTTCTGGCGCTCACCCATGATGGTGCCCTCGCCCCGCAACTCCAGGTCGGCCTCGGCCAGTTCGAAGCCGTCGTTGGAGGCCACCACCGCCTCCAGGCGGGCCTCGGCCTCCGCCGTGACGGCCTCGCCCAGCAGGTAGCAGCTGGACGCGAGGTGGGAGCGGCCCACCCGGCCCCGGAGCTGGTGCAGCTGCGCGATGCCGAAGCGGCCCGCGTCGACAACGACCATGACGGTCGCGTTGGGCACGTCCACGCCGACTTCGATGACGGTGGTGGCCACCAGCACGTCCAGCCGGCCGGACCGGAACAGCTCCATCGTCGCCTCCTTCTCCGCGGGCGTGACCCGCCCGTGCAGGAGGCCGACCCGCAGGCCCGCGAGTTCGCCGCCGTCGCCGGTGAGGCGCTCGTGAGTCTCCAGCACGGAGCGAACGTCGAGCGCTTCGGACTCCTCGATGACAGGGCACACCACATAGGCCTGCCGGCCCTCGGAGACTGCGGCCCGCACCGCCGTCCAGACCTGGGCCTCCTCCAATGGGCCGCGAGCCCACGAGGTGGCCACCGGCAAGCGGCCCTCGGGGAGCTCGTCGAGCACGGACACGTCCAGGTCGCCGTACACGGTCATGGCCGCGGTGCGGGGAATGGGCGTCGCGGTCATCACGAGCAGGTCGGGCAGCAGCGAGCCGGGGCCGCGATCCCGCAGCACGGCGCGCTGCTCGACCCCGAAGCGGTGCTGCTCGTCTATCACCACCACACCCAGGCTCTGGTACTCGAGACCCTCCGAGATCAGGGCATGGGTGCCGACGACGATGTCGACGTCGCCCGCGGCGAGCCCCGCGTGGGTGCGGCGGCGGTCGGCTGCGCCGCGGCTCCCCGACAGCAACTCGACCTTCAGCGGCCGCGACCCGCCGAGCCGCCTCTCATCGGGCACCGTCAGGTCGTCGAGCAGCGAGAGCATCGTACCGAAGTGCTGCTCGGCCAGCACCTCGGTCGGCGCCATCAACGCTCCCTGGAAGCCGCCCTGAACCGCGGTCAGCAGGGCGCACAGGGCCACCACGGTCTTGCCCGCCCCCACATCGCCCTGCATGAGCCGGTGCATGGGGTACGGCTGGGCCAGATCTGTCTTGATCTCGTCGATGACCCGCTGCTGGGCGCCGGTCAGCGGGAACGGCAGGCGCGCCAGGAAGCGATCGACCAGCTCACCGCCGGTGGCATGGGAGAGGCCGGCCGTATGCCGCTCCAGCCAGCGTTTGCGCCTGACCAGTTCGAGCTGCACCCGCAGGAGCTCGTCGAACATCAGGCGGCGCCGGGCCTCGCCCGATTCGGCCATGCTGGCGGGCCGGTGGATCCCTTCGAGCGCGGTGTGCCGGCCCACGAAGTCGAATCTCTGCAGCACAGCCGCGGGAACAGGGTCGAGTATCCCGCGAGCCTGGCAGCGGTTGAGAGCCTGCTCGACGAACCCGCCGATCTGCCATGTGTTCAGATCCGCCTTCTCGGACTGCGGGTACACGGGAAAGAAGCGACCGACCCGATCCCCGACCAGGTCGACGACCGGATTGGTCATCTGGAGGGAGCCCCGGTACAGCTTGGGCTTGCCCTGAACCACCACCTGGCGACCGGGTTGCAGGCTCTTCTCCTGCCAGGGCTGGTTGAAGAAGGTGAGCTTGAGGCGGCCGGTCGCATCGGAGACGACGACCTCGACGAGCGTACGGCGCTGCTTGATGCGCCTCGACGAACTGCGTTCCACGCACCCCTCCACGAAGACGTCCTCCCCCTGGGAGAGTTCGGCGATACGGGCCTGCCTGGTGCGATCGATGTAGCGGCGCGGGTAGTGCTGCAGCAGGTCCAGCACCGAGTCGATCTCCATCGCGGTGAGCGCAGAGGCCCGCTTGCGCTTCTCGTTGCGGAGCCGGGTGACGTCGATGGCGTCGAGGTCCCGGAGGGTGAGGGGCGGATCGCCGGCCGGCATCACTCCAAGCCGAAGTAGTAGGGGTACAGGGGCTGGCCGCCTTCGGTCACCTCGATCTCCAGCTCAGGGTGCAGCTCGCTGACGTGGCCGATGATCGCCTCGGTGGCAGCCTCGTCGGCGTCGGCGCCGGTGAGCACGGTGAGAAGTTCGTGGTCGTCGTCGATGACGGCGCCGAGCAGTGCAGTCGCGGCCGCAGTCGCATCGGACTCCACGGCGGCGATGCCGTCGGGGCCGATGCCGAGCCAGTCTCCCGTCGATATGGGCCCGGCGGGGCTGGTGGCGTCCCGCACCGCCTGGGTGACCTCGGCCGCGGTCACCGCGGCGGCGGCCTCGACCATCCCGGCGACGTTGTCGGCCGCGGTGGCGTCGGCCGAGAAGGCCATCAGGCTGGAGATGCCCTCCACGACGCTGCGGGTCGGCACCACGCCGACGGTGCGCTCGGTCTCGCCGTCGACCTGCTCGGCCACCGGGATGATGTTCTTGTTGTTGGGCAGTACCACCACGTTGCCGGTGGGAAGCGAGTCGACGGCTGCCAGCAGCTCGGCGGTGGAGGGGTTCATCGACTGGCCCCCGGCCACCACGCGGCTCACTCCCATCGAGGTCAAGATGGCCTCGACTCCCTCACCGGCGCCCACCGCCACCACCGAGCAGCGGTCGGCCTCGGTGATCTCCGCCGCGGCCGGCGGCGATCCGCCCTCGTCGCCGGCCGCGGCCGGGGCCAGGATCGACTCGGTGTGCTCGGCGGCCTGGTCGAGCAGGTCGGTGACCTGGATGCGGTGGGGCCGCCCGACCGCGATCCCGGCCTCGATGGCGGCGCCGATGTCGTCGGTGTGGATGTGGCAGTTCCAGATGCCGTCGCCGCCCACCACCACGATGGAGTCCCCGATCTCGGTCCATGCCTGCTTGAACCCGTCCACCGAGGAGTCGGGCGCGTCGAGCAGGAACATCACCTCGTACTGCAGGTCCGCGATCGATGACTCCTCCACCGGCCGGGCCTCGCCGGCCACCGCGGCCGGCGCCGGCGCCGCCGAGGGCTCCGGGGCCGCCGGCATGGGCCGGCCGTCGGTCTCGGCCAGGCAGGCGTCGAACAGCAGCAGCAGGCCGGCGCCGCCCGCGTCCACCACCCCGGCCTCGGCCAGCACCGCCAGCATCTCCGGAGTGCGCTCCAGAGCGTCGTAGCCGCGGACGCGGGCCGCGTCGAACACCTCGGTGAGGCCCCCGCCGGCCTCGGCCGCAGCCTGAGCCGACTCTGAGGCCTCGCGCATGACGGTGAGGATCGTGCCCTCCACCGGCCGTGCCACCGCCGAGTACGCCCCGTCGCTGGCTGCGGCCAGCGCCCGGGCCATCACCGGCGCGTCGGGGCCCGAGCCGGCAGCCGCGGAGTCGCGCAGCACACCCGAGACGCCTCTGAGGATCTGGGCCAGGATCACCCCCGAGTTGCCCCGAGCGCCCATCAGCGCTCCGTGGGCGACCGCGGCACACAGCGGCTCGAGGTCGTCGGCGACGCCGTCGAGGCTCTCCACGACCGACTTCATGGTGAGGGTCATGTTGGTTCCGGTGTCGCCGTCCGGGACCGGGTACACGTTCAGGTTGTCGATCGCCTGCCGATGGGCGGCCAGCCCCTCGTGGAAGCCGGCGATCACGCGGCGCAGCGCGGCCGCGTCGAGGGTGAGAGGTGCCATGGCGCCGATGATAACCACACGCGGCACGGCGGCCGGATGCCTGCGATTCCCTTGAGCGCCGTGCGCGATGTCAGCAAGCTGCGGTTCCCAGGCGTAGAGGTCGTCGAGGTAAACGCCTGCGATACCCTTGGACGCCGTGCAGGGCGTCATCAAGAGCTACGACCCCCTAACCGGTGACGGCGTGCTGGTCAACGAAGCCGACCTCGCCGATGTGGACCTCGCCGACGACGCTCTGGAGGGCTCGGTCTTCCGCATGCTGCGGCAGGGCCAGCGAGTCCAGTTCGACCTCGACGGCGACGGCAGGGCCACCGGGCTGCGCCTGGGCTCGGAGATCGACATGGGAACACCCAAGCTCTAGCCCGGCCCTGGCGACCGGGTCGCTACATGGCGGCCGCTATCCCCATCTGGGCGTATCCCTGCTGCGTGTACTTGGCCCGGAACATGTCCCGGAGCCGGCGCGCCGCGGCGTCGTAGGCGTCCGGAACCTCCCACGTGCGGCCCGGGTCGAGGATCCGGTCGTCCACACCCTCGCACGACACCGGCATCCTCAACCCCAGGATGGGATGGACGCGGGTGTCGGCGCCGTCGAACTCCCCCGAGAGGGCAGCGTCGAGAAGCCGGCGAGTCACCGGCAGCGACATGCGCCGGCCAGCGCCGTAGGCGCCGCCCGACCAACCGGTGTTCAGCAGGACGCAACGGGCCTGATGCTCGTGCATGCGCTGCTTGAGCAGCCGGGCGTAGACATCAGGCGTGCGGGCCATGAACGGCGCCCCGAAACACGGCGAGAACGTGGCCACGGGCTCGGTGACGTCCACCTCGGTGCCGGCGAGCTTGGCCGTGAACCCCATGACGAAGTGGTACATCACCTCGTCGGGGTCGAGGATCGCCACCGGCGGCAGCACTCCGAAGGCGTCGGCAGTCAGCAGGACGATGGTCGTCGGGTGCGGGCCCTGGTGGCCGGGGGCCACGTGGGGATTGCACTCCAGCGGGTAGGCGAAGCGGGTGTTCTCGGTGATTGACCGATCCCGCAGGTCCAGATCCTGGGGATGGGTGTCAGCCAGGTCCCGGCCGCCGAGCGGCGGGACGTTCTCGATCAGTGTTCCCTTCATCGACAGGGCCGCGGCTATGACCGGCTCGGCCTCCTTGTCGAGGTCGATCAGCTTGGCGTAGCAGCCGGCCTCGTAGTTGGCGATCCCGGTGTCGGTCCAGATGTGTTCGTCGTCGCCGATGAGGTCGCGGTCGGGATCGGCCGAGAGGGTGGTCTTGCCCGTGCCCGACAACCCGAAGAGGATGGCGCTGTCGCCGTCGGAGCCGACATTGGCCGAGCAGTGCATGGAGAGCTGCCCCTTGCCGGGCTGCACGAAGTTCATCACCGTGAACATGGTCTTCTTGTTGACGCCGCAGTAGTCGGCCCGGCCCAGGACCAGGGCCAGCCGGCGCTCCATGTCGATGATCACAGCCCGTTGCGAGAGGGTGCCGTCGCGGTCGGGGCTGCAGCGGAACGACGGCACGTTGAGCAGCGTCCATCCGTGCTCGCGGTGCCTCTCGGTGCCGTTGAGGCGAGCCGGCAGCATGATGTTGCAGAAATAGGCGTGGGTGGCGTACTCGCCCACGAACCGGCACGGCTCGGCGAAGTCGGGGTCGGCGCCGCAGTACACGTCGGTCACATACAGCCGGGCCCGCCGCTCGTTCAGGTGGGCCGCGACCCGTTCCACGAGCGGATCGAAGGCGGCCTCCTCGAAGCGGGCGAAGCCGTCCTTCCACCACACGTCGTCGCTTGTCGACGGACGGTCCACGCAGAAGGTGTCGTGCACGGGACGGCCCGTGCAGGACGGATCCGAGTAGAAGATGAGCGGACCGTCGGAGCCCAGGACGGTGGCATGGGCCTTGTGCTCGTCGTCGGGCCCGCCGGGGCGCACCCGGCCCAGGTCTCCTTCGATCGCGGCCGAGAACAGCTCGTCCTGCGACAGGCCGTAGCGAAGGTCGACGCTGGTGAGCCCGAGGTCGGCGTAGAGGTCTGCAGCTACATCGGCGGTTGTGGCAATGGCGGTCATCAGCATGCTCGATCCGGCGCTCTCGTCGTGACGGCGGACGGTAACCGGCCGCATGCTCCGACGCTCACCCGGCCCGATCCCTGCGGTTGTAGCCGACCCGAACCGCCGCGCCGCGGATGGGCAGGGCCGGGCCGCCGTGCTTCTGGCGTGCCGGCGTCAGCCGACGGAGTCCAGGATCACCGCCCGGATTCCGAGACCCATCAAGAACAGGCCGGTGCAGCCGTACAGCAGGAAGACGCGATCGCGGAGCTGCTGCCGGTAGCTGTAGGCGATGCCGACCGCGACCAGCGCCGAGAACCCGTAGAGGGCGTGAAGGTCACCGGCGTCGCGGCCCTCGCGGGCCATCAGCCACGATCCGAGCCCGGCCTGCACGAAGACGGTCGCATGCGCCGCCGCAGTGCACGCCCACAGAGACACGGCTTCGCAGCCGGGGCCGCCAGTGCGCGCCCAGCGCCCACAGACCGGCCAGCGCGTTGGAGACGATGACGACCCAGGAGAACCAGTCGTGGACTTCGCCTACCGCGGAGGCGGGCTCGACGACGCTCACGATGCGGCCGCAGGGTCTGACCGTGGCTCCAGTGCTGCGAACAGATCCGTTGCCGGGGGGTCGGCGGCGGCATGGCCGCGCCGGATGAACCACTCCGTTCCGAAGGCCATCTCGAAGGCCAGGTCAGGCAGGGCGACCATGAACGAGTCGGAGGGGATCTGCGAAGCGTGGGCCCGGAACGCGGCCCGCTTGCGGTCCAGGGTGGCGCTCACATCGATGTGGTGGGTTACCAGCGCGCCGTCCACCCCGATGGTGCCCTCGTCGAGCTCAGCCTCGAACTCCGACTGGTCCTGGTCGCCGGAGAGGTCGAAGCCGGCCTCGGCGGCCAGCCGCATCAGCTCCTTCATCGAGGCACGGAAATGGTCGCGGTGCAGTGTCGCCTCGTACACCAGCCCGACGCCGGCCAGTTCGGCCGCTCGCACCCCCACCCGGTGGACCATCACGTGGTCGGGGTGCCCGTAAGTGCCGTTGGCGTCGTAGCAGGTGACCAGATCGGCTCGCTCCTCGGTGAGGATCGCGGCCAGGCGCTCGGCGGCCTCCTCGAGGTCGGCCTGCCAGAAGCAGTCGGGGTCCTCATTGGCGGGATCGCCTCGCATGCCGGAGTCGCCGTAGCCGAGCATCTCGAGCCGGTGCACGCCGAGCAGGTCGGCCGCGGTCTGCAGTTCAGCTGCCCGGATGACCGCGAGCTCCCCGGCGGTCGGCGCCTCCGGGCCGTCCAGCCCGGGCGTCTCGCCCCGCGATCCGTCGGTGGCGCAAACCAGCACCACCCGATGGCCGGCCCGTGAGGCCAGCAGCATCGTGCCGCCGGTGGAGAGGGCCTCGTCGTCGGGGTGGGCGTGAAAGAAGACGGCCGTCGCCATTCAGATGCCCCGCGAAAGAGTGTCAACGCTTCGTGGTGAGGCGTGGTCATTCCCGCTCTTGTTCGCTGCGCTCACGGGCCGCTCGGGCCACGGCCTCGCTCGGCTCTCGGTGAAGACGCTCATGCGCTACCAACCACCCGCTCGGCCTCTAGGCGACCGCTCCAACCTCGCGCAGGGCGTCGATCCGGCCCGCGTCGAGGCCCATCTCACCCAGGAGCTCGTCGGTGTGCTGGCCCGGGTGGGGCGGGGGGCGCCGGATCGTGCCGGGGGTGCGGCTGAACCGGGGCGCCGCGGTCGGCTGAACCACTCCGGCCACCTCGGTGAACGTTCCCCGCTGGAGATTGTGGGCATGTTCGGGCGCCTCAGCCAGCGACAGGACCGGGGCGAAGCAGGTGTCGGTTCCCTCCAGCAGCTCGCACCACTCGTCGCGGGTCCGCCTGCGGACCACCGCGGCCAGCTGCTCCTTCCGCTCGGGCCAGCGGTCGCGGTCCATCTGGTCGTCCCATTCGGGACCGTGCAGCCCGAGCCGCTCCCGCAGCTCGGCGTAGAACTGGGGCTCGATCGGTCCCAGCGAGATGTACCGCCCGTCGGCGGTCTCGTACACGTTGTAGAAGTGGGCGCCGGTGTCGAGCAAGTTGGTGCCGCGCTCATCGGACCAGAAGCCCGAGCCGACCATCCCGAAGAAGGCCGTCATCAGCGAGGCCGCCCCGTCGACCATGGCCGCGTCCACCACCTGGCCGCGGCCCGAGCCGCGGGCCTCCAGCAGGGCGCACACCATCCCGAACGCCAGGTACATGCCGCCGCCCCCGAAGTCGCCGACCAGGTTGAGGGGCGGCACCGGGGCCTCGCCCTGCCGGCCGATGCCGTGCAGCGCGCCGGCCAGCGCGATGTAGTTCAGGTCGTGGCCCGCGGATGGGGCGTAGGGGCCGTCCTGGCCCCATCCGGTCATCCGGCCGTACACCAGGCGCGGGTTGCGGTCCAGGCAGTCGGCGGGCCCAATCCCGAGCCTTTCGGCCACGCCGGGCCGGAATCCCTCCAGCAGCGCGTCGGCACCCTCGACCAGCGACATCACGACCTCGACGCCCTCCGGCGACTTGAGGTCGATGCCGACCGAACGCCGCCCCCGGTTGAGCAGGTCGCGTGGGGGGTGGTCGGGGTCGCCGCCGCGTACCGCGGAGGCTCGGTCGACCCGGACGACGTCAGCGCCCATGTCGGCCAGCATCATGGCGCAGAACGGCCCCGGTCCGATGCCCGCGATCTCGATGACCCGTACCCCTGTCAGCGGTCCCATGTGGTCCCCTATCGCTCGGCCTCTTCGGCGTGACAGTGTACGGGCGGGCCTGCGAGCGCCCCGGGGCGCCGGGTGGGGCGCTCACCAAGCGACGCGGGCCGACAACGCGGTGACGGCGCTGATGATCGGGGCCCACACCTGGGGCGGCAGCTCGTGGCCCATGCCCTCGATCTCCAGGTACTGCGCACCGGGGATCAACGCCGCGGTTCGGCGGCCGGCGTCGGGGCCGATCAAGGTGTCGATGCTGCCGTGGACCACCAGCGCGGGCACGTCGAGCCCGGCGAGGGCCTCGGCCCGGCTGCCGCTGCGGGCCGCGGCCTTGAACTGGCGCTGCGACGCCCCCGGGTGCCACGCCCGCCGGTAGCTGCGCTCCAGGTACTCGCGCTCGGCCTCCTCGTTGCGCCACTCCGGGTTGGACCAGATGCGGTAGCCGTCGAGGTCCGCCTCCACCTGGGCCTCGATGGTCGCGGCGGGTGGCGCAGTGAGCGCCGCGTGGGCCTCAGGCGAGGGGTCGCCCACGCCGGGCTCGCCGGTGTGCGACGAGATCGACACCAGGCCGGCCACCCGGTCGGCGAAGGCGGCGGCCGCAGCCTGGGCGACCATGCCGCCCAGCGAGTAGCCGCACACGACGGCCCGCTCGCAGCCGGCGTCGTCGAGCACGGCCATAGCGTCGCCGGCCATGTCGGTGAGGGTGTAGCGGGCACCGTCAGGCAGCACCGTGGAGAGTCCGGAGTCGCGGTGGTCCATCCTCAGCACGAAGAATCCCCGATCAACGAAGCCCTCGCACAGGTCTTCCGGCCATACCAGCATGCTCGAGCCGAGGCCGTGCAGCAGGATGAGGGGCGGATCGTAGACTGCTCCCGAAGGTCTCGTAGGCGATGTCGATCTCGCCGCTGCGGGCCGTTCCCATGGGCCGATGTCTAGTCCACGGCTGCGGCGCGGCCGGTGAACGCGATCGGCAGGGTCCGCAGCCCGAGAGCCGGTTGGTGCGGGCCTCACCACTTGTCCATCCCGGGTTCAGGGTCCGGTTGCTGCTGGGTTGGACCGGCCGGGCGTCGTGGCTCCCTGCTGGCAACCCCGAAGGGCGGTAGCGTCGGCCGGTGGCCTACGTCGCGGATACCTACGACCGCGCCGCGGTGCAGCGCCGCACGCTTGCCGTCACCATGAGCTCGGTGATCCCGACCACTGCGGCCATGGGATCGTCGTTCGCGGCCTCGGCGGTGCTGGCCGAGGAGATAACCGGCAGCGCGACCCTGGCCACGCTGGCCGCGGGCTCGATGTCGATCGGCAGCATGGCCGCGGCTGTTCCACTGGCCCGCCGCATGGCCCGCCTGGGCCGGCGGCAGGGCCTGGTCGCGGGTTGGGCGCTGGGCGCGGCGGGAGCGGTGACCGCCGTGGGGGCCGCGGTGTTCAGCCTCTACCCGCTGGTGGTGCTGGGCATCATCGGGGTCGGTGTGGGCCAGTCCACCAACCTGGCCGCCCGGTACGCGGTGGCCGATCTCGCCGCCGACAACCGCCGGGCGCGCGCCATCGGAATGCTGGTGTGGGCCTCCACCTTCGGGGCGGCGGCCGGGCCGACCATCGCGCTGGGGCCTGTCGCCGACTTTGCCGGGTTCATCGGTCTTCCAGAGTTGTCCGGCCCCTATGTGCTGAGCTCCGCGATGTTCCTGACCGGGCTGATGATCACCTATTTCGGGATGCGTCCCGACCCGCTCGAGGTGCTGGGCACCATCGGCTCCGAGGCACCCCGCCCGGCGTCGCCCGCGACGGTGATCAGGCGGATCGCGGCCCTGCCCGCGGCCCGGCTCGCCCTGCTGGCCATGCTGGTGGGGCAGATGGTGATGGTGACGGTCATGACGGCCACCCCGCTGCACATGACCAGCGGCGATCAGGACTACGCGGTGATCGGCCAGGTGATCTCGCTGCACATCGTCGGGATGTACGCCTTCTCCCCGATCGTGGGATGGCTGGTCGACCGGCTGGGGACCCACTCCATCATCACCCTCGGCGGGTTGATCCTGTTCGTGGGTGCGGAACTGGCCGGCCACACCGATCCCGCCCACAGCGCCGGGCTGTTCAGCGGCCTCACGCTCATCGGCATCGGCTGGAGCTGCGGGCTGATCGCGGGCAGCGCGCTGCTCACCAACTCGTTCCCGGTGCAGCAGCGGGTGGAGGTCCAGGGCGGCGCGGACTTCGTCATGATCACCGGTGGCGCGGTGGGCGGCCTCTCGTCGGGCGCGCTGGTCGAACTGCTGGGCTTCCAGTCGCTCAGCCACTACTCGGGCATCACCGCCCTGGTGCTAGTGGCCGCGGCAGCCGGAGCCTGGATCACAGCCCGCCTGGCCCGGCCCAGGCAGCTCGCCTGAGAGCGACGGGTACGAGGTCACGCGGATAGGCGAGAGCACCACGCGTCGAGAGGGGGTGTCTCCCGCTCTTGTTCGCTACGCTCACGGGCCGCTCGGGCCACGGCCTCGTCCGTATGGGGCGGACTAGCTCGCTTATCCGCTCGGCCTCTAAGAGTCGAGGCCGGCGATCTTGGCGGGGTCGATGGCGTAGCTGAGCCGGTCGGCGGCCGCGGCCGGGTGCGGGTCGCGCACCACGAGTTCCACATCGCCGGGGTCCGTGCGCAGGGTGAGCTCGAAGCGGTCGCCCCGGAAACGGACGTCGGTCACGGTTCCTGTGACGACGGCGGCGGATTCCTGCACGGGATCGGCCACCCGCACGAAGGCGTCGGCGCGCAGCACGGCCGGGCCCGCCGGTGCCGGCAGCCGGCCCCAAGGCACCGCTCCGTTCTCTCCGATGGTCACCACGTTGGTATGACCCAGGAACCGGGCCACCTCGGCCCGGCGGGGGTCTTGCCAGACTTCCGCCGGGGTTCCGATCCTGGCTATCCGCCCCGACTGCATGACCGCCACCCGGTCGGCCACCGCGAAAGCCTCGTCGTGGTCGTGGGTGACGTGCAGCACCGTGACGCCTATGCGCCGCAGCAGGAACCGCAGCTCCTCGGTGAGCTCGTCGCGGCGGGGACGGTCGAGCGAGCCGAGAGGCTCGTCGAGCATCAGCAGGCGGGGCTCGGGCGCGAGCGAGCGGGCCAGCGCGACCCGTTGAGCCTCGCCTCCCGACAGGGTGGCGATCTGACGCTCCTCGAAACCGGTCAGCCCCACCAGGGCCAGCACTTCCCGGACCCGCTTCCGCCGGGCGGCGGCGTCCATCTTCTGCATCCGCAGGCCGAAGGCCACGTTGGCGGCCACGTCGCGATGGGAGAACAGCGCGTGCTCCTGGAACATCAGACCGAAGTCGCGACGGTGCACCGGTAGGCCCTCCAGGTCCTCGCCGTCCCAGCGAACTTCCCCGGCGTCCAGGGGCTGGAGGCCGGCCACCGCCCTCAGCAGCGTGCTCTTGCCGCAGCCGCTCGGTCCGAGGATGGCCACCACCTCGCCGGTGGACACCTCGAGGTCGATGCGGTCGAGGGCTGCCACCCTTCCGAAGGCGACCGAGGCACTAGTGACCGTCAGCATCTGGCACGCTCGCCCGACACCTAGAACACTCCCCGGCGGGTGTCGCCCCACAGGTCCATGACGAAGACTGCCACAGCGGTGAGGGCCATGAGCGCCACCGCCAGCGCCATGGCCTGGCCCCGGAGCGTCTCGCCCGGGGTGCCCAGCAGCCGGAACAGCGCCAGCGGGGCCGTCAGAGTCTCCGGCCGACGGGGGATGAACGACGTGGCCCCGAACTCCCCCAGCGACACCGCGAACGCGAACCCGGCCCCGACAGCCACACCGCGTGCCGCCACCCGCAGGTCCACCTCGCGGCGGACCCGCCGGGGCGAGGCGCCCAGGATGGCTGCGGCCTCCCGGGTGCGGGGGTTCACGGTTCGCAGCATCGGCACCAGCGTGCGCACCACGAACGGGATCCCCACCACCGCGTGGGCGATGGGCACGAGCAGCAGCGACGTGCGTATGTCGATCGGTGGGCGGTTGAGCACCAGTAGGAACCCGAGGCCGACGGTGACCGCGGAGGTGCCCAGCGGCAGCGTCAGCCCGACGTCGAAGATCCGCCCGATCGGGCGGCTGCTGCCGCGGGCGGCACGGACCACCACCATGGTGGCTGCGCCGCCCACTAGCAGGGCCAGGGCCGCGGCCGGCACCGCGAACATGAGCGAGTTGCCCAGCGCCGCCAGCGCGGTGTCGGGCAGCAGGTTGACCCGTTCGGCCATGGCCGTGTAGTTGCGCAACGTGTATCCGCCGCTCCGGCCAGCAGCCAGGGAGCGCTCGACCAGCACCGCGATCGGCAGCCCCAGGATCACCGCCATGACAGCCAGGTTGGCGAACAGGCCAGGCCCCCGGCGCCTGGGAGCGGCCGCGGGCGACGAGACCGGCTCCGCGACGGCCCGGCGCCGCTCCAGCGCGTTGGAGACGACCACCAGCGCCACCACCGCAACCAACTGCACCACCGCCAGGGCTGCGGCGGTGGCCAGGTCCAGCCGGACTACCGCGAACCGGTAGATCTCGGTCTCGACAGTCGCCCGGGTCGGGCCGCCCAGCACCAGCACCACCCCGAACGAAGTGAACGAGAACAGGAACACGATGGCCGAGGCCGCCGCGATCGACGGTGCCAGCCGGGGCAGGACCACCCGGCGGAAGACCTCGAGCCGCGACGCTCCGAGCACCCTCGCCTGATCCTCCACCCTGGCGTCGAGGGCGGACCAGTGGGCGCCGACGGTTCGCAGCACCACCGCGTAGTTGAAGAAGACATGGGCCATCAGGATGGCCCACACGGTGTGGCGCAGGTTCACGGCGCCGCCGCCGGCCAGGCCGAACCGGTCGAACACCCCCTCGAAGGCGGCCGCCACCACCACGGTGGGCAGCACGAAGGGCACGGTCGCCAGCGGCCGCAGCAGCCTCTGCCCCCGGAACCGCAGCCGGGCCATGGCCCCCGCAGCCGGCAGGGCCACCGCCACGGTGAGAACGGTTGAGACGGCCGCCTGCCACACCGTGAACCAGATCACCGAACGGTGCGGCCCCGAGCCGAGCACGTCGCCCAGCGCCGCGGCCGGGCCGGACCCGCCGAGGCCCCGGGCGATCACGCCGCCGATGGGCCACACGAAGAACAGCGCCATGAACCCGCCGACCGCGGCGATCGGAAGCGCGCCGGCGAGGCCCCGGCCGAGGCGGCTCACAGCGGCCACGGGGCCAGCACTCGGGCGTCAGCCGGAGGGGGTCACCGCAGGACGACCTCCACCCAGCGCTCGGTCCAGGCGTTGCGCTGGGCTTCGACTTCAGCCGGCTCGAGGATGAACGGGTCCTCCGCGATCTCGGCGTGGGCCACGAACTCCGGCGGCAGGGTCGCCGATTCGACAACCGGGAACACGAACATGTTGAGGGGAACATCGTTCTGGAAGGTCTCGGTGAGCATGAAGTCGATCAGGGCCTGAGCGCCGCCAGGGTTGCCGGCGCCCGCGAGCACGCCCGCGAACTCGATCTGGCGGTAGCAGCTGGCCGTGACCACACCCGTGGGCGGCTCGTCGACGGGCGGATCGGCATAGATGACCTCCGCGGGCGGGCTCGACGCGTACGACACCACGATCGGGCGGTCGCCCCCGCCAGCGGTGAACTCGCCGTAGTAGGCGTCCTCCCACCCGGCGGTGACGGCCACGCCGTTGTCGCGCAGCGCGGCCCAGTAGTCCTCCCAGCCGTCGCCGTAACGAGCGATGGTGGCCAGCAGGAAGGCCAGGCCCGGCGACGAGGTCTCCGGGCTCTGGACCACGAGCATTCCCTCGTAGGCGGGATCGGTCAGGTCGTCGAGCGACGAGGGTGGGGACAGCGATTCGTCGAACGCGTCGACCCAGTAGTTCAGGCACACGTCGCCGAAGTCGATGGGCGTGACCCGGTGCTCGCCGTCCAGCTCGAAGTGGTCGGGCACACCGGCGAGGCCGGCCGACTCGTAGGGCTCGAACATGTCGCAGTCGAGTCCCCGTTGCAGGAAGGTGTTGTCGATCCCGAAGAGCACGTCTCCCAGCGGCTCGCCGGCGGTGAGGCATGCCTGGGCCACGAGCGCCCCGGCGTCCCCGGAGGCGAGCTGCTCCACGACGATGCCGGTGGACTCTGTGAAGGCCTCGAACGTCTCGGGTGACACGTAGAACGAGTCGTGGGTGAGCAGCGTCACAGTGGTGCCGGCGAGGTCCTCGGAATCCTCGGAGCGGTCGCCGCTGCACGCCGCCGCGATCACAGTCAATGCGACCGCGGCCGCGACGGCTCTGCGGTGTAAACGGCTCCTCCGGCGCGGCGCGCCGGGGTGGGCCGGGATTCGGGCATGTGGTCGATCCATGGGTCTTCCTCCGCTGGCATTACCCAGATCAGGTCGGCGGGTCGACACCGCTGCGATCGCGCGGGTGCCCTCTCAGCCCGGCTGCCCCGAGCTCCCCGGTCGGTTGTCACCAGTGACTATATTCCGGCTTTCGCCGCGGGGCCAGATCAGGCATCGGCGCCCGCGGCCTCTAGCGTCGCAGTCATGCGGGTCTCGGTGATCGTTCCGACCTACAACGAGGCCGACAACATCGTCGAGGTCATCACCCGGCTGCAGCATGCCCTGCGCGACCAGTCCCACGAGATCATCGTGGTCGACGACGACAGCCCCGACGGCACGTGGCGGGTGGCCCGGAGCCACAGCGCGGGTGATCCGGCGGTGCGGGTGATCCGGCGGATCGGTGAGCGGGGACTGGCCTCGGCGGTCCTCGACGGGATGGCTGCGGCCGAGGGCGACGCCCTCGCGGTGATGGACGGCGACCTCCAGCACGACGAGACGGCCCTGCCGGAGATGGTCCGGTCCGTGCTGGACGGCGGCGCCGACGTCTGCGTGGGCAGCCGCACCGGCGAGAGCGGGTCCTTCGGCGACCGGTCCAGGCTGCGCCACTGGCTGACCGCGGCCGGCACCGCGCTGGTGCGACGGCTGCTGCCGCGCCTGCGCCGCACCAGCGACCCGCTCAGCGGCTTCTTCGTCGTCAGCCGGGGCCTCTACGAGCGGGCCGCGCCCAGGATCAGCCGCGGCCTGCGGGAGTACAAGATCCTGTGGGCGTTCCTGGCCCGCAGCGGAGGTCTCGACGTCACCGAGGTGGGCTACGACTTCCGGCCCCGGGTCGGGGGCGAGACCAAGCTGTCGACCGCGGTCCTGCTCGACGACCTGGTCAACGCGCTGGCCCTGCGGCTCGGCCGAGCGGTGTCGCCGCGGTTCGTGAAGTACTGCCTGGTCGGCGCGAGCGGGGTGGCTGTGAGCCTGGCGGTGTACGGCCTCGGCGAGCTGGCCGGCCTTCCTACCATCAACCTCGGCATCGCACCCGACCTGAACCCGATCTACCTCTCCGCCCTGCTCGGGATCCAGGCCAGCATCGTCACGAACTTCCTGGCCAACAACTTCTTCACCTTCTACGACCGGCGCTACCGGGGCTGGGGTCTGGTGGGCGGGCTGCTGCTGTTCCAGGCCGTGTCGATCGTGGGCGTGTTCGTTCAGCTGGCCGTGTTCCAGCTGCTGCACCGCAACGGCTTCCCCACCGCGTCGACGAATGCCGACGTGGCGGCGGCCGTCAACAACAGCATCGGCCTGGCCGTGGCCACGCTCACCAACTTCTTCCTCAACGTCTCGGTCACCTGGAACCGGGCACGAGGGCGGACTCGGTGAAGGCGACAGCTCGCACAAGGCAACGGATGCTGGCGCGGCCATGGCGGTACTGGTCTGCTTTGTACTGGCTGCGGCCTGCAGCGGCGACTCCAGTTCGGAGCCTGAGCCCGTCGTCAACGCTGATTCGCTCGGCCTCCGGCCGGGATAGGGTCGGCCCGTGAGGGTCGTCACCTGGAACGTCAACTCGCTCAGGGCGCGGCTCGACCGGGTGCAGCGCTGGATCGAGTCGTTCTCTCCGGACGTTGTGTGCCTCCAGGAGACCAAGCTCGCCGACGACGCCTTCCCGGCCCTGGCCTTCCAGTCCCTCGGCTACGACTGCTTCCACCACGGCGAGGGACGCTGGAACGGCGTGGCCGTGCTGAGCAGGGTGGGGTTGGAGGACCCGGTGGCCGGGTTCGGGGACGGCATCGACCCGGACCCCGACGCCCGGCTTGCGTGGGCCACCTGCGGAGGCGTGCGGGTGGCGTCGTGCTATGTGCCCAACGGCCGGGCCATAGGCCACGACCACTACCACTACAAGCTCGACTGGCTGGGCCGGTTGCGGGCCTCTCTGGACCTGCAGGCCGATCCCGGCGCGCCCGCGCTGGTCTGCGGCGACTTCAACGTCGCACCCGACGACCGCGACGTCTACGACCCCTCGGCCTTCACCGACACCACCCACACCAGTGCGGCGGAGCGGGAGAGGCTCGCCGGCCTGCTCGAGTGGGGGCTGGTCGATGTGTTCCGTGAGCACCACCCCGGCGAGGGGCTGTTCACCTGGTGGGACTACCGGGGAGGCGACTTCCACAAGCGCAAGGGCATGCGCATCGACCTCGCGTTGGGGACCGCTGCGGTGGCTGAGGCGTCCCGCTTCGCGCTGATCGACCGCAACGAGCGCAAGGGTCCCAAGGACGACCCTCCCAGCGACCACGCCCCCCTGTTCGTCGATCTCGATCTGGACGGGGAGGGCTGACGGCGGTGACGCTGATCGCCGGCTGCGCACACGGCGTGACGGAGGGCCCGGAGTGCTGACCCCTCTCGACGAGCACGCCCTGCTCGTCTTCTGGACCCAGCTGCTGGTGCTGGTGGCCGCGGCCCGGGCCGCGGGCTACGGCATGCGCCGGGTGGGGCTCCCCTCGGTGATCGGCCATCTCGCCGCCGGGGTGGTGTTGGGCCCGTCGGTGTTCGGGCAGGTCTGGCCCAGCGGCTTCGAGTGGTTCCTGCCCCATGAGGAGATCTCCTCGGGTGCGCTGTTCGCGGTCAGCTGGCTCGGGGTGGCTCTGTTGCTGGTGACAGCCGGATTCGAGACCGACCTCGCGCTGATCCGCCGCCTCGGGCGGGCCGCGGCCCTGGTCACCGGGTTCAGCCTGGTGGTGCCCCTGGCCGGAGGACTGGTCACCGGCCTGCTGCTGCCCGACGACTTCGTGGGCGGCGGCGCGGACCGGACCGTGTTCGCTCTGTTCGTGGCGGCCGCGCTGTCGGTGTCGGCGCTGGCGGTGATCGCCCGGATCCTGTCGGAGCTGGGGCTGATGAGGCGGGACTTCGGGCAGATAACGGTGGCCGCGGGCATGGCCAACGACGTGGTCGGCTGGGTGATGCTGGCCGTGTTCGCGGGGTTCGCCTCGGCGGGCTCCGTGTCGGTCTCGGGGACGCTTCGGACCGTGCTGGGCCTTGCCGCGTTCCTGGCGCTGGCCATGACCCTGGGCCAGCGGGCCGTGGACGCCAGCCTGCGCCGGGTCCGGCGCGACGGCCCCAACCTGCGGGGCGCGCTCGGCATCGCGGTCATCACGATGCTGCTGTTCGGGGTGGTGACCCAGGCTCTGGGCATCGAGGCCGTGCTCGGCGCGTTCGTGGCGGGCGTGGTGCTGAACCGCTCCCGGTTCCAGCAGCACGAGGTGGAACACCACATCGAGTCGCTCACCAACGCCTTCCTGGCCCCGGTGTTCTTCGCCATGGCCGGGCTCAGGGTCGACCTGTCCCTTCTCGGCGAGGGCGAGGCCCTGGCCTGGGCGGGCGCGGTCATGGCGGTGGCGATAGTGGCCAAGTTCGCGGGGGCCTTCGTCGGAGCCAGGATGGCGGGACAGTCCCAGCGGGCCGCGGTCGCGCTGGGCGCCGGGCTGAACGCCAGGGGCGCGCTGGAGATCGTGATCGCCTCGGTGGGCCTTTCGCTCGGTGTCTTCAGCGAGACCGCCTACACGGTGATCGTCATCGTGCCCCTGGTGACGTCGGTGTTCGCCGCGGTGAGCCTGCGGCTGGCGGTGCGCGACTGGATGGGATCGCCCGCCGAGCGGGAGCGCCTCGAGCGCGAAGAGGCCCTCAGCCGCAACCTCGTGGTCCGGTCGTCGCGGCTGCTGCTGCCCTCGAGGGCGGAGCCCGCCTCCATCGCGGCCGCCCAGTTGATGCACTTCGCGTGGCCGGTGCAGGTGCCCGCGACCGTGATCTCGGTGACCCCCGACAGCGGGTCGGGCGCGTCGTACACCTCCGACGGCGCCGCCGCCCGCTGGCCCGACATCACCGTCGTCCGCAACGTGCTGCACGGCCGCGAGGTCGACCACCGGCAGGTGCGGGTGGCCAGCGGCGCCGGTGCTGTGGTTGCGGCCGCCGTCGTGGCCGAGGCCCGCCTGGGCTACGGAGCGATATGTGTCGGCGTTGCCGGCCGGCACGAGGGCCAGCTCTACTCGCCCCTGGTCGACGAGCTGCTGCTGCACTCGCCGTTGCCGGTTGTGATCGTGCGACGGGCCGACGACATCGAGACGCCGTTGCCGGGAGCCTTCACCCGTGCCATCGTGCCCGTCACCGGCACGCAGTCATCCAGGGCCGCCCAGGAGGTGGCCTTCGGCGTCAGCGGCCAGCTCGGCACTCAGGTGGTGCTGACCCACGTCGTGCAGCGCCAGCGGCCGCTGCTCCCCATGGTGCCGGCCCGGCTGGCCCGCACCAGGCTGGCGGCCCGCTTGCTGGGCGAGGACCGCAGCGAGTCGGCCCGGGAGGTGGTCGACTCTCTCATGGAGTCGGCCCGGTCCCGCGGCTCGGAGATGGGCATCGACGTCCGCACCCTGGTGCCGGAGGGCTCGTCGGTGGCGTCGACGCTGGTGTCGGTGGCCGCCGAGCAGGAGGCCGACCTGGTGGTGCTGGGGGCATCGCTGCGCAACGTGGACGGCCGACCGTTCCTGGGGCACACCGTTGAGACCGTGCTGGAGCGCTGCACCGCCAACGTGGCGGTGGTGGCCATGCCCCGGGCCGGGTCCGGCTAGCCCGGGTCCGCTCTCGCCTGACGGGCCCGGGCCACGCCCTCCAGGTTCCGGGTTCTCTGTGACTCGGCGTCGCCCGGGCGGCGCGAGTCGCCGATCATCTCCAACCACGGGGAGGGCTCCCGGTCGGCGCGGTCGCCTCCGAGGTCGCGCCGGTCGCACCACAACAGATGTAGTTCCTGCTCGGCCCGGGTCACGGCCACGTGCAACAGGCGGCGCTCCTCGGCCAGAGCCGCCGCGGTGCGGGCGTGGGCGATGGGGACGTACCCGTCCTCCATGCCCACGATGTGGACGACAGGCCACTCCAGCCCCTTGGCTGCATGGAAGGTCATGAGGTCGACGCCGTCGGAGGGCGCGGCGGCGCGGTCGTCGGCTCGCAGCGCGGTGCGGAAGGCCGCGACGGTCGAGTCGGGGTCCAGGATCAGATGGTCGTTGGCGAACTCCAGGAAGGCCTCGACCGTCGCTCGCGCCTCGGGCGTGTCCCCGACCGTCACTTGCGCCTCGGGGGTGTCCCCGACCGTCGTGCCGGCTGGAGGAGCGGTCGCGGACTCGATGTCGCGCAACTCCCGGACGGCCTCGGCCACGCAGGAGGCGAGGCTCGCATCGGCGGGCCATGTCCGGAGCAGGGTCGCGATCTCGGGCTTGCGGATCAGGCTGCGCTCACTCGGGGCTGCCACCGGGATGCCGTGACGCAACAGAGCCCGACGCAGCGGCTCGAGCTGCGCGTTGGTCCGGGCCAGGACCGCCTGGCGACGCCACCGCGAACCGGGTCGGTGGCGGTGCCGCACGGCCCGGGCCAGCACCGAGGCCTCGTCGGACCCGTCGCAGACGGTGACGGTGGGCTCGTCGCCCGGCGGCCGCACCGCGGGCTGCGGCGAGCGGCCCAGCAGCCGCCCGGCCACGGCCAGCACCTCCGGCGTTGATCGGAAGTTTGTGCGCATGTGCAGCACCGCGCAGCCGGGCAGGTGCTCGCCGACGGCATCGATCAGGCCGGGATCGGCGCCGTTCCAGCCGTAGATGGCCTGGTCCGGGTCACCGACCACCACCAGCGTCGAGTCCGGTCCCAGCCAGGAGCGCAGCAGAGCGAACTGCAGCGGGTTGATGTCCTGGAACTCGTCGACGAGCACGTGCTGGTGCAGCCAGCGGTGGGCCGCCGCGTGCTTGGGCTCGGCGGCCATCAGCTCCAGGGAGCGGGAGAGCACGTCGTCGAAGTCGAGCACCCGGCGCCTGCGCTTGGTCGACTCGTAGTCGGCGTAGAGCTGGGCGAAACCGTCGGCTCGGCCCCACGGAGGCCGCCTGCCCGCGGCCCGCGCCTCGGCCGTGTACTCCTCCGGGATGACGAGACGGGCCCGGCACCAGCCGATCTCGTTGACGATGCCGGCAACAGCAGCACGGTCGGCCTTGGGGCGCAACTCGGCGATGAGCCCGCCGGGGTTCTCGAGGATCCGGGGCGGTCGGCGGCCGGAGTCGGCGGCGTGCCGGCGGAGCTGGGCCAGCGCCACCGCGTGGAACGTCCCCGCCCTCACCTCGTCGTTGAGTCCGAGCCCGCGCAGGCGGGCCCGCAACTCGCGGGCCGCCCGCCGGGTGAACGTCACCGCGAGGGTGCGCCGGGGATCGGCCTTGCCCTGGCTGGCCTGCCAGGCGATGCGGCGGGTCAGCACCCGGGTCTTGCCCGAGCCGGCGCCGGCGATGATGCACATCGGCGACGCCCGGGTCGTCACCGCGTCGCTCTGCTCAACGGTCAGCCCGGCCAGCAGCGGGTGTTCGATGTCGGGCACCACCCGACCCTACGGCGACGCCCGACTCGCGGCGAGCGGTCGGTCCAACTGCGGTTCGGTACTGTCTGGCGGTGTTCATGATCGACGAGATCCGCTTCGAGCGGCTCGTGGGCGAGGCTCTCGACTCGCTGCCCTCGGAGCTGGGCGAGATGATGGAGAACGTCGCCGTGGTCGTGGAGGACGTCCACCCCGACGAAGACCTCCTCGGCCTGTACGAGGGCGTTCCCCTGACTGAGCGGGGCGACTACGGCGCCATGGCCATGCCCGACCGGGTGACTGTCTACCGGCTGCCGATCTGCGCCATCTGCGACAGCGAGGAGGAACTTCTCGACCAGATAACCGTCACCGTCGTCCACGAGGTGGCCCACCACTTCGGCATCGACGACGACACGCTCGAGGAGCTCGGCTGGGACTGACCGCTGAGCGTCGCCGCCCGATCGCCTCCCGACGGGGACCGGGCTCATCCAGCGGCCGCCTCCAGCGGGACAGGCCGGGTCCGCGATCGCCGGAACCGCCGTGTGTATTTTGCGGCCGTTACGGCCTTTGCGTCGTATGCGAGCGCCCGAGGAGCCACCGATGAACACCACCCACCGTCGTTGCGGCGCCTTTCGATCGAGGTCCACGATGGTCCGACGGGCCCGCCGCCCCGCCAACCGTGCCGTCCTGGTCTCGCTGGTGGCCCTCTGCTTGCTGGCGTTCGTGACGCCCGTCGCCACCGCGGCCGCCGAGGCCGGGGAGCTGGAGGACCGCGAGGCGTTGCTGGAGTTCTTCGCGGCGACCGGCGGGGACGGCTGGGATCGAAGCGACAACTGGGGCTCGGACCTGCCGCTGGACCGGTGGCATGGCGTGACCGCAGACGGATCGGGAAGAGTCGTGGGCCTCACCCTGCCGTCCAACGGGCTCTTCGGGCCGATCCCGGCCTCCGTCGGCAGCCTCACGGGTCTGGAGCACCTGGATCTCGGGGACAACGACCTGTACGGCGAGATCCCCGCTGAGATCGGCAGCCTGAGCGAGCTGACTCACCTGGACCTGCAGAGCAACCGGCTGGACCGCCCGATCCCGCCCGAGATCGGCGGCCTCGCACGCTTGGAGGCCCTGGATCTCAAGCACAACGTGCTGTTCGGGGCGATACCCGCCGAGATCGGTGAACTCGGCAGCCTCAGGATCCTGGACCTGCGGGGAAACGGGTTCTCGAGGGGGCTGCCGGACTCGCTCGGAAATCTCTCCCGCCTCACGCGCCTGGTGCTCAGCGACAACCGGCTGTCCGGCGGTATCCCGGCGGAGATGGGGCGCCTGGACCAACTCGTCTGGCTGGACATGAGCCGCAACTCGCTGTCGGGGGAGATTCCCCCCGAGATGGGCGATCTCGCCAACCTGACCTGGCTCGATCTCAGCGTCAACGGCCTGTCGGGCCCGATACCGGCCGAGCTCGGCCGCCTGTCGCGGCTCAAGACGCTCAGCCTGTGGCTCAACGAGCTCACCGGGGACATCCCCCCGGAGTTGGGCGACCTCGATTCGCTGGAGGACCTGAGCCTCGGCCTCAACGACCTGTCCGGCACGATCCCGCCCGAACTGGGAACGCTGGCCGGGCTTCAGCGGCTGCGGCTCGGTCTCAACCAGCTGTCGGGGCCCATACCCGCCGAGTTGGGCCGGCTGAGCGACCTGCAATACCTGTGGCTCGACCAGAACGAGCTGTCGGGGTCCATCCCGGCCGACTTCGGCAACCTGAGGCTGCTCACAGACCTGCGGCTCGAGGGCAACCGGCTGTCCGGCCCCATGCCCGATTCCATCGGCCGGCTGCGCCGCCTGCGGACCCTGTCCCTCCACGACAACCGGCTGTCGGGCGACATCCCGGCCTCGGTCGGCAACCTGGTCCGCTTGGAGCAGCTGCGCCTCGACGGCAACGGGTTGACCGGGGAGATCCCCACGGCCCTCGGCGACCTCGGCCGGCTGGAGCACCTCAACCTCGCCGACAACTGGCTCTACGGCCGGATCCCCGAGCAACTGACGAACCTCACGGATCTGCAGCAGCTCATCCTGAGCGACAACGAGCTGTCAGGAGGCATCCCCGACGGCATAGGCCGCCTGAGGGGGCTCACGGAGCTCGACCTGCACAACAACTCGCTCACCGGCCCGATCCCCTCGGGGATCGGCGAACTGGGCAAGCTCAGGCGCCTGAGGCTTCAGAACAACCGGCTGTCGGGCCCGATCCCGGACGCCGTCGGCGACCTGGACGGGCTCGAGGTCCTCGACCTGAGAGGCAACCGGCTCTCGGGCGCCATCCCCGTCAAGCTCGGAGACCTCTCGAACCTGGCCCAGCTGAGGCTCGGCGACAATCTGCTGTCCGGGGAGATCCCCGCCTCGCTGACCCGTCTCCACCGCCTGGAGTGGCTCGACCTCAGCCGCAACTCGCTGTCGGGGCCGATCCCGCCCGAGCTTGGGGACATCGAGGGGCTCAAGGCCCTGTACTTCAGCTTCAACTTCCTGGACGGCGAGATCCCCGAAGAGCTCGGCAAACTCACCAACCTCGAGATCCTCAGACTCCGCTGGAACGAGCTGTCGGGCGAGATCCCCCCTCAGCTCGGCGACCTGGCAAGCCTCAAGCAACTGAACCTGTGGCACAACAGCCTCACCGGGCCGATCCCGCCCGAGCTGGGCCGTCTCGCGAACCTGACACGACTCGACCTCGACGACAACGAGTTGTCGGGAGAAATCCCCGCCGAACTCGGCAACCTCACGCTGCTGACAGAGCTGTGGCTCAGGGGCAACGACCTGTCGGGCCCCATCCCGCCCGAGCTCGGCGATCTGACCAAGCTCAGACGGCTCTACCTGGACGGCAACCGGCTCAACGGCGAGATCCCCGCGCATCTGGGCAATCTCGACAGCATCAAGCGGCTCTGGATCCAGGACAACGAGCTGACGGGGGAGATCCCGGCCGCACTGGGCGAGTTGACCGGGCTGGACCAGATCTTCCTGGGCGGCAGCAACGCGCTCAGCGGGTGCCTGCCCGCAGCCTGGGAGTCGCTCGACATCCTGGCCGACGACCTGGACACGCTGAACCTGGCGTACTGCGACTCTGACTCTGACGTGGCCGGCTAGGAGGCTGAGCCAGCAGGCGAGCGGATGCAGTCCATACGGGCGAGGCCGTGGGCAGTGTTGCTGTGATTCGGGCGGCCCGTGAGCGCAGCGAACAAGAGCGGGAAGGAACAACGCTTCATCGCGATGCGCGCCCACGCCGGTAAGCACTTTGCTGCCAGGAAGTAGCATTGCTGCCATGACCGACTCGATCCGAGCCGAGCCGGGCGAGGACCTGGGCACCAACGCCTGGATCGTCGACGAGATGCGCGACCTGTGGGCGGCCGACCCAGCCTCGGTGGACGAGGCCTGGCAGGCCCTGTTCGAGGGAGAGACGCCGGACTCGCCGATCACCAGGTCCGACCCTCCGACACCGCCCACGGCGTCCCGCACCACCATCGACACCACCGCCACCGAGGTGACCGCACCCAGTGCCCACGCCCCGCAACCGGCCGCGGCGGCCCCGCCTCAGACCCCCGCAGCGGACGCGGCCCCGACTGGGACCCCCGCAGCGGACGCGGCCCCGCCAGAATCCAGCCGGCCGCGACGGCAGCGCTCTCCGATGGCGGAGCCGGGCGGCGACGATGCTCCCATAGGCGAGCCGATCAGGGGGGTGGGAGCCCGGATCGTCTCCAACATGGAGGCCAGCCTGGCCGTCCCCACCGCCACCAGCTTCCGCGAGGTGCCGGCCAAGCTCCTCGAGGTCAACCGCAAGATCATCAACGGCCACCTCGGCCGGAAGATGGTCCGCAAGATCTCCTTCACCCACCTCATCGGCTACGCCGTGGTGCGAGCCATCACCGACACGGTCCCGGCGATGAACAACATCTACGCCACCGACGCCGCGGGCAAGCCCAGGGTCGTGCGACCCGATCACATCGGCCTCGGGATCGCGGTCGACATCGCCCGCGACGACGGCACGCGCTCGTTGATGGTGCCCTGCATCCGCGACGCCGACACTCTCGACTTCGACGACTTCGTGAACTGCTACGACGAGCAGATCGCCAAGATCCGCGAGAACCGCCTCACCGCCGACGACATGCGGGGCGTGACCGTCACCATCACCAACCCGGGCACGATCGGCACGCAGCAGTCCGTGCCCCGGTTGATGACCGGGCAGGGAACCATCGTCGGGGTCGGAGCGCTGGCCTTCCCCACCGAGTACGAGGCCGCCGACCCGTCCCTGCTGGCCGATCTCGGCGTGAGCAAGCTGGTGACGATCAGCAGCACCTACGACCACCGGGTGATCCAGGGCGCGGAGTCGGGACTGTTCCTGCAGAGGGTCCACGACCTGCTGCTGGGCGCCGACGACTTCTACGACAGCGCGTTCCGGGCGCTGCACATCCCCTACTCGGCGGTCGAGTGGCGGCGCGACTTCAACCCGGTCGACCGCGAGGCGGCCATGCTCGAGAAGCAGGCCAAGGTCAATCAGCTAATCAACCAGTACCGGGTTCGGGGCCATCTGATCGCCGACCTCAACCCGCTGCGGGACGAGGCGCCCAGGATGCACGCCGAGCTCGACCCGGCCACCTACGGGCTGACCATCTGGGACCTGGACCGGGAGTTCCTGACCGGCAGCGAGACCGGGATATACGCCACCGTGGGCGGGACCCGCCGGATGAAGCTCGGCGACCTGCTGGGGGTGCTGCGCGACGCCTACTGCCGCACCGTCGGCGTGGAGTACATGCACATCCAGGAGCCCGACGAGAAGCGGTGGCTCCAGAAGCAGATCGAGGGCGCCGACACCACGCTCGAGAGCGAGGACCAGCGCCGCATCCTCAGCCAGCTCAATGCCGCCGAGGCGCTGAGCGACTTCCTGGGAACCAAGTACGTGGGCCAGAAGCGCTTCGGCCTGGAGGGGGCCGAGTCGACCATCCCGCTGCTGGACGCGGTGCTGGCCTGCGCAGCCGACGAGCCCCTGGCCGAGGTGGTGATGGGCATGGCCCACCGGGGGCGGCTGAACGTGCTGGTCAACCTGGTGGGCAAGACCTACCACGAGCTGTTCAAGGAGTTCGAGGGGGCCATAACCGAGGACCAGATCCAGGGCAGCGGCGACGTCAAGTACCACCTCGGCCAGCTCGGCGCCTACGAGAGCCCGTCGGGAAAGCACCTGCTGGTCGAGATGGCCGCCAACCCCTCCCACCTAGAGGCGGTCGACCCGGTGGTGGTGGGGATGGCCCGGGCCCGGATGGACAACATCCCGGCCGAGAGCACCTACGGCCCCTACCCGGTGATGCCGTTGCTGATCCACGGCGACGCCGCCTTCGCCGGCCAGGGCGTGGTGGCCGAGACCTTCAACCTGAGCCTCATCAGGGGGTACCGGGTCGGCGGCACCATCCACCTGGTGATCAACAACCAGCTCGGGTTCACCACCACTCCCGACGCGGCCCGCTCCACGCAGTACTCGACCGATGTGGCCAAGATGGTCGGCGCGCCGATCTTCCATGTGAACGGCGACGATCCCGAGGCCTGCGTGCGGGCCGCCCGCCTGGCCTTCGCCTACCGCCAGCGGTTCAACAAGGACGTCGTGATCGACATGATCTGCTACCGGCGCCACGGGCACAACGAGGGCGACGACCCCAGCTACACGCTGCCGGAGATGTACCGGCGCATCGACGCCAAGCCCACCGTCCGCACCCAGTACAGGGAGTCGCTGCTGAAGCGGGGCGACATCACCGAAGAGGACGCCGACGCCTCCCTGGCCGAGTTCCGCGGGCAGCTCCAGGCGGCCCTCGACGAGACCCGCGACGCCGCACCCGGCCACAACGTCCGGGCCCGGCGCCCGCCGGAGCCGATGGGCGTCCTCCCCCACGTCCGCACCTCCATCGACTCGGTCACCGTGGAGCGCATCTACCAGGCGCTGAACACCTGGCCCGAGGGCTTCACCATCCACCCGAAGCTGGCCAGGCAGTTCGAGCAGCGCAACAAGATGTTCCGGGCCGGCGAGTTCGACTGGGGTCTGGGCGAGGCGATGGCGTTCGGATCGCTGCTCATGGAGAGCACCTCCGTCCGCCTGAGCGGCCAGGACAGCCGCCGGGGGACTTTCTCGCACCGGCACTCCACCCTGGTGGACTACGTCACCGGCGAGGAGTACGTGCCGCTGTCGGCGCTGTGCGGGCGCGACGCCGACCTGTGGATCTACGACTCGCTGCTGTCTGAGTACGCCGCGCTGGGCTTCGAGTACGGCTACGCGGTGGCCAAGCCGGAGGCCCTGGTCCTGTGGGAGGCCCAGTTCGGCGACTTCGCCAACGGCGCCCAGATCATCATCGACCAGTTCCTGGTGGCGGCCGAGGACAAGTGGGACCAGCATTGCGGGATCGTGCTGCTGCTGCCCCACGGCATGGAGGGCCAGGGCCCGGAGCATTCGTCGGCTCGTATCGAGCGTTTCCTGATCCTGGCCGCGGAGGACAACATGCACGTGTGCCAGCCCACCACCGCGGGGCAGTACTTCCATCTGCTGCGCCGCCAGATGATCCACCGGGTCCGCAAGCCCATGATCGTGTTCACGCCTAAGTCGCTGCTGCGCTCCAAGGCCGCCCGAACCAAGGTCGCCGACCTGTCGTCGGGAACGTTCGAGGAGGTGCTGGGCGACCCCGCAGCCGAGGCCGGCACCCTAGATGCGGAGGCGGTGACCAGAGTCGTCTTCTGCAGCGGCAAGGTGGGCTACGCAGCCATGGAACTGCGCGACGAGCGCGGCGCGCCCTTGGCGGTGTGCCGGGTCGAGCAGCTCTTCCCGTGGCCTTACGGGGCGGTCGACTACGAGCTGCGCCGGTACCCCAACGCCACCGAGATCGTGTGGCTGCAGGAGGAGCCCGAGAACATGGGCGCCTGGAACGGGATCAAGGGACGTCTCTACGAGGCCCACGGCGACGACTACCAGATCCGCAGGGTCAGCCGCCCCGAGTCGGGCAGCCCCGCGGGCGGCAGCCCCACCGTCCACGCCCAGGAGCAGCAGGACCTTCTCGAAGCCGCGGTGCTGGGCTGACCCCGGTGAGGCCCACGTCCCGTCCCCGAGATTGATGGCGAGAACCTGCCTCCGAGGGCAGAACCGGCATCAGCGGCGCCGCTTGCGCTGCACCGCCAGCAGCGACCTAACGAGTGCCGGGAGGTCTGCGGATCAGCGGCTCGGGACCAGTGAGCACCGAGCATCGGGTCGCTGACGATCATCGCCTAGCGGCCGGGCTCGCCCATCAGGCCGGGAGGCTACTGGTCGAGCTGCGGGCGCGGCTGGCAGGCCAAGGCGCGCCCGCTGCGGTCGTGCGGGCCGAGGGCGACCGCCAGGCCCACGAGCTGCTGGCCACAGAGCTGGCCGCGGCCCGTCCGAGCGACGCTGTGCTCTCGGAGGAGGGCGCCGACGACGGGGCCCGCCTCGACGCCGAGCGGGTCTGGGTGGTCGACCCGCTCGACGGCACCCGGGAGTACTCCGAGCCGGGCCGCACCGACTGGGCCGTGCACGTGGCCCTGGTCGCCAGCGAGCGCCCGGTCGCCGGCGCGGTGGCCCTGCCCGCGCTGGGACTGACCCTCTCGACCGCGGACCCGCCCCCGCTTCCGGCGGCTCGGACCGGACCGCCGCGGCTGGTTGTCTCACGTTCACGGCCCCCGCAGCAGGCCGAGGTCGTGGCCGGTGCGCTGGGCGCCGACGTGGTGCCGCTGGGCTCGGCCGGCGCCAAGGCCATGGCCGTGGTCCGCGGCGACGCTGATATCTACGTCCATGCCGGCGGCATGTACGAATGGGACTCCTGCGCCCCGGTGGCCGTGGCTCTGGCCGCGGGCTGCGCCGCCACCCGCCTCGACGGCTCGCCGCTGCTCTACAACCAGCCCGACCCCTACCTCCCCGACCTGGTGATCAGCCGCCCCGAGCTGGCCGCAGCCGTGCTTGCCGCGCTGGCCACCGGGTAACCTCCGGCCCTATCGCTGAGGCGACTGCATCGTGAACACCCGTACCCACAACGAGTTGGCCCGGTTCATCTGGGGCATCTGCAACCTTCTGCGCGGCCCGTACAAGCGCAACGAGTACCGCAAGGTGATCCTGCCGCTGACGGTGCTGCGGCGCTTCGACTGCGTCCTCGCGCCCACGAAGCAGCAAGTCTTCTCCGCTGCCGCCGAGCACAAGGCAAAGACGGGAAGCCTGCGCATCAATCTCCTCGAGGCGAAGATCGGCTACGAGATCCCCCTCAACCGCCACTTCTACGTGTACGAGCCGCCCCGGCTACTCGAAGAAATCGACGCCGACCTGCAAGCGCTGGAACACAAGATCATAAGCCTGCTAGCCGAGGTCACCGAGTGAACCCGCCCGCTTGACGACCTTCCGACCACCACTTGTGCCGCTTGCCGCCGGGCTGCGACATGACTCGGCGGACCGTCGGCGGACGCGCCGCCGTCAGGTGTCGCGCTTCGCGGCAGATAGAGCGTCACGAGCGAAATAGGCCATCTTGACGGTGGGCTCTCTCGGCGGACGGAGAGCCTGCTCAATGAGATACAGGAGATCTTCGTGGCTGCTGATTCCAAGTTCTTGGATCAAATGGACACAGTCGGCCAAGTCTTCGGGTCGAGCCGCTGTGAGCTTCATGGCCAGGATGTACCGCGGCCCTACGGACTCCACCACGAGGCAGGATCCCGAGAATACCGGCTGCGTGTCTGCTGGGAGGCTCACGGCCAGTCCCTTTGTGCCGTCGTTGATCCAGTCGGGCGCGAGATTGTGCCGTGCGGCCACCGCCTGTGAGGCGCGTCGCACCGCCTCACTCATGTCTTCAGAGACCACATCGACATCTGCAGTCACACGCGACGCGCGCCGGGAGAGCATCGAGGCGCCGCCCGCTATCAACAGGTGCGCGGGTTCCGCGTCGACTGCTCGCAGTTCCTCGTCGACCTCGCTGAGCAAGCGGCGCATCTCACTCGCGTTGAACTGCCGATAGGACCCTTCTCCCGGTGGATGAGGGTCCGCGCTGCTTCGTGCCATCAGCGTCTGAAGCCGTGGACTCTGTGATCTTCGATGGTGGAGCGATCGAAGTAGACGCGGTGGTAGCGGCACGCCGCGGGGGCCTCAGTTTGCAGCAGCTTCCCATAGTCGGTGCGCAGCGAGATGGAGTCCGTAACCGCGATGGGCTTTCTGCTGCGATGCTCATGCACCCAGCCGGGCACTTCGACGCCGTCGCGGTCGCAGAGTGCATGCACGACGGCGGCGATGCGCGGCAGGTCTCGGCGCCGCGCCGTCAGACGATGGTGCCACCGTAGACGGCGCGGCGGTTCAGCGATCATCTCGGCGCGAGCCTGCGGGTTCTGCGACCAGTCCTTCACGAGCACGCGCAACGCGACGACACGACCGCGGCCGTCGTCTTCCGCCAAGAGTTCCGGCAGCGCGGCCGCAGAGATATCGGTGTACATCATATGATCACGCTCATATGGATAGGATATCCCGATCCTAGCAGCGACCGCTAGCCTGCATCAGTCGCTATCGAGCCGTTCGGGGCACCGTCGCCGGTCGCGAACGGGGTCGCCCAGACTGCATAGCCGCCAAGCCGGGGACAGGCCGGGCATCTGACATGTCGCCCAAAGGGAAAGGGACCCCGTGCGGTCCGGGGCCCCAGACACCTGGGCATACAGTCGCATTCGGCCCAAGGACCTACTAACTGTGACCACTAGGTGCCATCAGGACGGTACAGCCCGCGCCAGAGGATCGCAAGGATGGATGTCAGAACAGGGTGATCTCGTTGGTCCACGGTCGCCCGGTGTGCGTGTGCCTGGTGGTCAACGCGGCCGGGCGTAAGGCCGCCAGGTTGCGTGCGAGCGCCTGCAGGTTGAGGTCGCCCTCGACGACCCGCCGACGCGTTCCCGCCACCAAGTCAGCAGCCTGGATGGCCTGGGGGGCAACCGAGTCGGCGTAGTAGACGGCGGGGTGAAGGGGTATCACTTCGTCATTCGGATGCTCGGAGCCGTCAGTGACCAATCCACAGTCGCGCGCCTGCGCATGCTTGCCAGGGACCCAGAGGTGGGCCGCGCCGCAGTCGATGCCATCCGACAGATCAACCGACGGGACGAAGCAATCGCAGCGCCTGCCCGCTCCTAGTGTCCTGAGTTGATTCGGGACATTGGAGAGTCAGCGAGGTCGGCGAGCCTTTGAGCGAACCGCGCTAGTCGGGTCGGCGCGATCAGCCTTGATCTGCTCCACGAGTTCAGGATGACGCAGCAGCGCCGCTTCGTGGGCTGTCATCACCACCGCAGGCGCGAACACCAGCGTCCCGTCCGAGTGCTCGGTGACGAGGTACCGGTTGTGCTCGGGATTTCCGATACGGCCGAGCGCCACTCGCCGTCGAGCATCTAGCTCTACCAACTCCGGCATGAGCATGGACTCCGTTCTGTTCTCCTTCGGATCGGAGAAGATGACTCCTCCGACCGTCAGGTTAGCTGGCCAACCATGACGGGGCAAGCCCTAATTTCCCCGTGTCCCCAGTGTTACATTTAGCTCATATGGGCGAGTTGCTCTTCAGCGCGGATGCCGACCGGCAACTGACGATGCTCCAAGCCGACCTTTCGCGGCGTCAACTCTACGAACGAATCAACGATGTGCTGGACGCTATCGAAGACGACCCGGGCAGCCGGGAGGTTCGCCTGCGGCGTTACTCATCACCGTCAGTATGGGGCGTGCCGGCGCACGGCTCCGGTGAGGACTGGCTCGTGATCTGGAGTGAGACCGGCCGCGGTCCACTGGTTCACTACTTGGGTGAGGACCTGCAGTAGGTGATCGGAGCTGTGTTTGAAGTTCGCCTGATCCGGGCCTTCCGTAGATGCTGCCCGAGCCTCTGCTCTACCTGTCGGCCTGCTTCGAGCAGAACCGCAGCGAGCACTACGACCTCCTGCTGCGCACCAGCCAGCAGGGGTAACCTCCTGCCGTGGCTCAAGTTCACTCCGCGGCGCGGGCCGACCGCCCATTGCGCATACTGCACCGAAGTGCTAGGCCATCCGCGGGTGTGGCAGGGCCCGACGATGGTTGGCTGGCATGCACAGCGCGAGCAGCAGCCGCACGGTGTCTCCGCCAGCGCCGCCCAACTCACAGCGGGCGGGAGGCACTGCCGCGCTTCGTCGGCCCGTCTCTGCATCCTCGAGTCGGCAACGGCCGGGCGGCCGGACATCATCCTCGAGTGCGACCCCGATGTGGTGCCCGTCGTCGGAGGCGACACAGCAGCCGCCGCGTATGGCTCGGCGGCGCCGACTGCCCGCCTCCGCCACAGCCGATGGTGGCGCGTCGCGCCGTCCACATGGCGACTCGGCCCGCCCGCGGACGGCGCGGCGTCCCGCGATCCGCTGAAGGAGTTGAGCCAGCGCGACCGCGTCAGGGCCTTCTGCACAATCGCTTCGGAGTGCTCCCGGACCGGCGGGCTGCTCGTCGTCAAGCTGCTGGACACTGATCCGGCGCTGACTGCATGCTGGGAGATGGCCAGGTTCACCGAAGCCGTCGAAGCGTGGCTCTCAGAAGCCGCGGAGGGCGAGGCGCGATGGCGGTGGATGCTCCCACGGGCGCCTCGACCCCCCGGCGCGCCCGCCGGCGAGAGCTCAGCCGGGAGCGCCGAGCAGGGGACGCTGTTCTAGCGGCGAAGACTGAGAATCCTGGCCGCAGGTGCGCCCGTAGCGCTGCTTCCCCGACAGCGGCCGAGGCAACAGCGCAGTCCACGAGCCACTACCGGAACAGCGCCATCTCCTCCGGCGTCTCGCTCATGCGCCGTCGGCTGCGCCCGCCCGCGTACGGGTGATTCCTCGTGAGCGGTTGGAGGTCGTTGAGTTTGGTGGTCCGCGGAGGACTACGTACTGCTTCTTGATTTGTTCGTGGAAGCTTGTCGGGAGTCTGGCCCAGTCGTGGGCTTGGACCAGTATGGGGATGTTGGACTCCTCGAGGCCCTCTTCCAGGTCGGCCAGCTGTCGGGCGGGGACCGGCTCCAAGTTGGGGCCGCGTAGCACCAGGTCCAAGTCGCTGGCGGGGCGACTCTGCCCCTTGACGCGGCTTCCGTAGACCCAGACCTCGGCGTCGGGGACATGCTCGGCCAGCAGAGCTTCAACTTGGCGTCGGTAGCGGTCGGGCAGGTCCAACCGCTCAGTCATCGAACGGTTCTGCGATGGTCGCGGCGAGATGCCGGGCGTCGGCCACGAACCGGGGCAGGAGCTCCAGCGTGGCCTCCGCGAAGACTTCGCCGTACAGATGCGCGGTCTGGTTGCGGTGGTCGCGATACTCCAGCCAGCGCTCGCACTCCTCGACGGTGATCAGGCCGTTCTGTGCCGCGTGGCGGAAGATCGGCTTGAACGCCAGTCCGTCTGCCTGCTGGTTCGAGGAGAAGTAGGGCCGTAGCCGCTTCTTCAGCAGGCGTCCGCACTGCTCCTGGATAATCTCGAACTCCTTCACGCAAGCCGCCCGGAAGATGTCGTAGGCAACATCGCCCGCAGCGGCCGACCTGAGCCGGTCGAGCGCCGCCTCCAAGGTCACGATGCAGCGTTCCAGGAACTCCGTGTCGAGTCTCATGGCTCGCCGTCCTTACCGAACCCGAGCACCTCGAAGTTCCCAGTCTGAGCCTTCTTGGAGCGCCCTCGTGGCATACGTGTCTTCCTAGCATCCGATATGCGGCGCCGCGCGGAACGGCCCGCCTCGCCCGTACGGACACCGAAGCCTGCCACGCCCATAGGACGGACGCCCCAGCGCTCCACCCCGAATGACGCTCAACTACGGTTGCATGGGCAGCACAAGTAAAGCAATCGCCCTGTTGCTTTCCTTGTGCGCGGGATAAGGCAAGCGTGCTTTCACTAGTCGGGCACCGTCGCAGGGATCACGGACGTGGCTCGGACGGGGAGCGGAGCTTGGCCGCGTTGGTAGGGTCGCTCGGTGCGGCGGTTCGAGAACCAGGTGGTGGTGATCACCGGCTCGGCTACCGGGATCGGGGCGGCCACGGCTCGGCGGTTCGCGGCCGAGGGGGCCTGGATCGCCGGCCTCGACATCAACGACGACGCCAACCGAGCCACCGCGGCGGCGGCCCGGGCCGAGGGGGTCGAGGCGCTGGCGCTGCCCTGCGACGTGCGCTCGCGGGCCGACCAGCACGGCGCCTTCGAGATCGTCACGCAGGCCTGGGGGCGCATCGACGTGCTCGTCGCCTGCGCCGGCGTCTACGCCGGCGGGCCCCTGGCCGAGATCCCTCTCGACCGGTGGGAGGACATCGTGGCCGTCAACCTGACCGGGGTCCTCGTCTCCAACAGCCTGGCCGCGCCGGTGATGACCATCCAGGGCCGGGGCTCCATCATCAACATCGCGTCCATGGCGGCCAAGACGAGCTGGCCCTACTCGGCCGAGTACTCGGGCACCAAGAGCGGAGTGGTGGGCATCACCCGCTCGGCCGCCATGGAGCTGGGGCCCCACGGCATCACCGTCAACGCGGTGTGCGCGGGCAACACCCTCACCGACATGGTGCGCAAGGTGGCCGCCGAAGTCGGGCCCACCGTCGGGATGACCGCGGAGGAATGGCTCGACATGCGGGCCAACGACACTGCGGTCAAGCGGCTGGCCCGACCCGAGGAGATCGCCGGGGTCGTGGCCTTCCTGGCCAGCGACGACGCCCGCTACCTGACCGGCCAGGCCATCGAGGTCGACGGCGGCCTCGTCCTCAGCTGACGGTCAGGCGATCCCCCGGCGGCTTTCTTGGTGATTTCTGGCTCATGCCACCAGAAATCACGAAGAGAGCTTCAGCACCCTGCTAGGCGATCCGGTCGAACATGTCGGGCCGGATCTCGTTGACGGCCGGCTGGCCGCCCAGGTAGCGGCGGACCTCCTCGACGGCCAGCTCCCCCATCCGGTTGCAGTTGTCGATGCAACCGGCGATGTGGGGGGTGACCACCACGTTCTCGAGGCGCCGCAGCGGGCTGTCCGGCGCCGGGGGCTCGGGGTCGGTCACATCCAGGAAGGCGAATATGCGGCCGGTGGCCAGCTCGTCGATGAGAGCGGCCTCGTCGATGATGCCGCCCCGGGCCGTGTTGATCAGGACTGCCCCGTCAGCGAGACGGCTCAAGAGGTCGGCGCCGATCATGTGCCGGGTCTGAGCGGTCTCCGGGGCGTGTATCGACACGACATCGCTGCGTTCCATCAGCTCTTGCGAGCCCGACCCTCTCCACTCCCAGCGACTCCGCGTCGCCGTCGCCGAGATAGGGATCGGCCACCAGGATGGTCACCGAGAAGGGAGCGAGCAGCTCGATCACGTGGCGGCCGACGTTGCCCGCGCCGACGAGGCCCACCGTCGAGCGGTGCAGCTCCCGGGCGTCCCACCGGTCCCAGGCTGAGCTGTCCCGCCAGCCGCCGTCGCGCACGTGGTTTCCCAGGGGCCAGATCCGTTTGCGGCCCACGATCATCAGGCCGAGGGTGGTCTCGGCCACGTCGCGGGCCAAGGTGACGGCCGCGCTGGTGACCCTTATGCCCCGGTTCCACACCGCGCCGGACACGAAGCGCTTCACGCTGCCGCCCATGTGGGCCATGTGCCCCAGGCGGGGTGCGGCCGCCACCACGTCGGCGTCGAGTCGGGCCACTCCCCAGCCGGTGATGCAGGCGTCGGCGTCGGCCAGGACGGCCATCAGGTCCTGCTTGGACGCTGGCTCGTCGCCGGGGTGGTGCACGACCTCGGCCGCAGCCGCGAGGCCGTCCAGCGCCTCGGCGCTGAACATGCGCCGGTAGTGGGCCCGGCCGATGGTGATGGCGACGGCTGGTCTGGTCACGCTGCTTCTCCCGGAGCAGTCCACCCTAGATGGGCGGCGGCGAGGCGGGCCGCGCCGACCGCGGGCCAGCTGGCGTCGGGGCGCGGGACCACCCGCCGGTCGGCAGCGCCGGCGATCATCTCGACCAGCTCGCCGAAGCGGGTGCCACCCCCCACCACGACCATGGCCGCGCCGCCGCTGGCCATCTCACCGGCCGCTTCGAGAGCCTCGCCCACCTTGCGGGCGCACGTCTCGAACACGGCGGTCGCTTGGTCGCCAGTGCTCTCGGCAATCAGCGCCCCCAGCCCGCCCAGGTTCGTGGACGCTGTCCAGCGTCCGGCCACCACATGGGGACTGAGGTTCAGCGCTGGAGGAAGGGCCGCGACATCGGCCCGGTCGGTGACGACGGTCAGGACCCACGCCGTGCCGGCCGACAGGAACACGTCGCCCGATTCGACCGCGCCGAGCCCCAGCGCGGCGCAGGCCTGGTCGTGGCCGCCCATCGCCACCGGCGTGCCAGTCTCGAGGCCGAGCGCGGCGGCAGCCTCGCTGGTCAGCGCGCCCGCCGCCGTGCCGGACTCGCAGATGGGCGAGAGCAGGCCCGGTTCGACGCCGGCGACCCGGCACAGCTCGGGGCTCCAGGTGCGGGTCGACACCTCCATCAGCTGCATCCCGGCCGCATTGGACGGGTTGGTGGCCCACCGCCCGGTCAAACGGAACACGAGGTAGTCGTCCACCGAGGCCCAGCGGGCAGCCGGGGCCCGATCCCCGCCCCCGTCGGGGTCCGAGCCGACCGCATGCAGCCAGGCGACGGTCGACAGGCCGGCGCCGGGCGCGGGCGCCCAGCCGCTGAGCGCCCTGACCCGGTCGGCGGTCTCGCGGGACCACCCCTGCACCACGCCCCGGGACCGGACGTCCATCCAGGTGAAGGCCCGGGTGGCGGGCCCGCCCGGCGGCACCGGGATCACCGAGCCGCTCTGGGCGGCCACGGCCAGCGCGCCCACCCTGGTCCCCCGGTCGAGCGCGCCGACCGTACTCCTGCCCGCAGCGGACACGGCCTGCCAGATCTCGTCGGGGTCCTGCTCGCTGCCGCCGGCCGGCGTCGAGCGGGTCGTGATCGGATCCGATCCGGCGGCGGCCAGGATCCGGCCCGACCGGTCCACGGCGACGGCCTTGGCCGAGGTGGTGCCCGCGTCCAGGCCCAGCACGACCTCGCCGGACTCGGTGTCGGACCCGGCCCCGCTCACCGGGTCATCCTCCGAGAATCGCTAGGGCGTCCTCGACGCTGGCACCGTCGTGCACGACCTTGGCCACGGCCCGGGTCATGGCGGTCGGGTTCTCGCTCTGGAACACGTTGCGACCCATGGCCACGCCGGCCGCGCCGGCATCGACCGCGGCGCGGATGTTGGCCAGGGTGGCGGCCTCCGACCCCTTGGAGCCTCCCAGGATCACCACCGGGACGAAGGTCGACGAGGTGACCCGGGCGAAGTCCTCGCAGTAGGGCGCCTTGATGAAGTCGGCACCCAGCTCGGCGCCCAGACGGGCGGCGAAGGCCACCGCGTCGGGGCCCCGAAGCTCCGCGGGAGAGTCGAAACCGCCGGGCACCATCTCGGCCATCACCGGCAGGTCCGATCGGTGGGCCTGGCTGATGGTGTGGGCCAGGTTGCGCAGGGTGGCCGCTTCCGCGGGCGAGCCCGGCAAGGCGGTCACCGCCAGCGCGTCGGCTCCGACCCGGAGCGCGTCGTCGACCCCGAAGAACTGCCCCACCGAGCCGCTGCTAGGAGCCCCCAGGTTGCTCTCGGAGCCGTCGCTGCGCAGGATCAGCCCGACGCCCTCGAGCTCGTCCGCGAAGCTCCGGGCGATCCCGTAGGAGGTCAGGACGGCGTCGGGCCCGCCCGCCACCACCGCGGCGATCGTCTCGCCCGGGCGCTCGAAGCCGGAGCAGGGGCCGTCGATGAGCCCGTGGTCCAGGGCGATGATCACCGCCCGGCCGTCCGGGGCGAAGATGCGGTCGAGGCGCGGTGATGCCATGGAGAGAATCTAGGGCCGCACCCCGGCGATGATGGGCCGCGACCACGAGCCTCTCAGCCGTGGGCGTGCTTGCGGTGCCCGTAGCGCTGGCCGCCGTCCACCGTCAGGACCTCGCCGGTGATGTAGTCGGCCTCGACGAGGAACTGGACCGCCTGCCCCATCTCGGTGGGAGTGCCCCACCGGCCCACCAGCGTCTCGTCGGCCACCCGTTGGTAGGTGGCCTCGTCGTAGTCGGCCGGGCGCAGGGCCGGCCCGGGAACGACCGCGTTGGCCCTGACGGTGGGGGCCAGCTCCAGGGCCAGCTGGCGGGTCAACGAGATGATCGCTCCCTTGCCGACGGCGTGGCCGGCGAACCCGGGCCAGGGCTCGAAGGCGCTCAGGTCCCCGATGCTCACGATCACGCCGCCGCCGTTGGCCAGCATGACCGGGGCCACCCGGTTGGCGCAGTAGAAGGGGCCGTGCACGAGGGTGTCGATCGAGCGGTGCCACACGGTGAGGTCGTCGGTCGGGAAGGGGCCCAGAGCGAACGTGGACGCATTGTTGACGAGCACGTCGATGGTGCCGAAGCGATCCGTCGCCGCGGCGACCATGGCCTGGACCTGGCTGTCGTCGGTCACGTCGGCCCTCACTGGGAGGGCCTGCACGCCGAGGGCCTCTGCGTCGGCCATGGTGCGGCGGGCCTCGTCGGCCGAGGTGTTGTAGTTGATGACCACATTGGCGCCGGCGCGGGCCAGGGTCAGGGTGATGCCCCGGCCCACCCGCTTGGCTCCCCCGGTCACCAGGGCCGTCCGGCCGGCAAGATCCATCGGCAGAGTATGCCACCGCCCCACCGCGCGGATTCAGCGGGCCGTGACCGAACCGGCCGCTCCGGCTAACTTCTCGGCAGTGCGGCTCGTGATCGCCCGCTGCACCGTCGACTACGACGGGCGGCTGCAGGCTCATCTCCCCTCGGCGGTCCGCCTCATCATGGTGAAGGCCGACGGCTGCGTGGCCATCCACGCCGACGGAGGCGCCTACAAGCCGCTCAACTGGATGAATGCCCCGAATCGCCTCATCATCGACGACGCGGCCGGAGTGTGGCGGGTGACGGCCCCGGGCCGCAGCGACAGCCTCACGATCGAGATCGAGGAAATCCTGCACGACAGCACCCACGACATGGGCACCGATCCCGGCCTGCAGAAGGACGGGGTCGAGGCCCAGATGCAGCAACTGCTCGCCAGCAACCCCGAGACCATCGAGGACGGCTTCACGCTGGTGCGCAGGGAGTTCCCGACGGCCATAGGCCCGGTGGACCTGCTGTGCCGCGACGCCTCCGGCGCGACGGTGGCAGTGGAGGTGAAGCGCAACGGCGAGATCGACGGCGTGGAGCAGCTGACGCGGTACCTGCACTACCTGAACTCCGACCCGACCCTGGCGCCGGTACGGGGCGTGTTCGTGGCCCGGACCATCAAGCCCCAGGCCAGGGTCCTGGCGGCCGACCGTTCCATCGACTGCGTGGAGGTGGACTACGACGAGCTGCGCGGCATCGAGTCCCCGGAGCTTCGCCTGTTCTGAGCCGCGGGGCGAGACTCGTGGTCCGGTGCCGTCCGCGGGGGCGGGTACCCTCGAATCGTGCTGAGACGGCCACCGCGGGACGATGTCCGGTACTCGCGACTGTGGCAGGTCATGGTCGGGGTCGCGGTGGCCCTCGCCGCCCTGATCGTCGGCTGGCAGGTGTACGAGTCGGGCCAGGAGTCCGAGATCCGCGAGGGCGCGGTCGTTGCGGGCGTGGACATCGGAGGGCTGGAGCCCGAGGAGGCGGTCACCGCGCTCGAACCGGTCGTGCAGGAGGTCGCCGAGACCACGGTCGAGCTGCAGTTCCTGGATCAGATCATCACCGTGACCGCCGCCGATCTGGGCATCTCCCTGGACGCGGAGCGGACCCTCGCCGAGGCTGACAACCCTCCCCCGCCGGTCGTCAGGCCGGCCGCATGGCTCTATGACCTGTTCGCCAGCCGGGAGGTCCGACCGGCCGTCACGACGGACCTCGGAACGCTGGCCACGACCGTCGATCCCTACACCGATCCCGAGACCCCCCGGATGGAGCTCGTCGATGGAGCCTTCCGGCCCGTGCTCAGCACCGACGTGCCGGTGCCCGACATGGAACTGCTGGCCGAACGGCTGGAGGAGGCCGTGCTCCAGAACGTGGGCGGCACCGCCTTCGTCGAGGTCCCGATTGGCGGCATGGAGCCGGCCGACCCGATCGCCGCCGCCCTGGCCAAGGCTCTGGCGGCCCGGGCCAACGAGATAACCGCGGGCGGGGTCGTGCTCCAGCTGGAGGGCACGGCCGAGACGTTCGCCATCGGCGAGTTGGAGCTGCGCCAGTTCGTCGTCCTTCAGGGCGAGCAGCACGAGACACGGATCACTCTCGATCCGCGGATCTCCAACACCCTCGCCAGCCTCTTCGTGGGAATCGGCGAGGAGGGGATCCCAGCCACATTCGGCCTCGACGAGGCCGGCAACGTCACCATCTCGGACGGTTCGCCCGGGTTCAGGTGCTGCCATGAGACAGCCATTGCCGCGCTGATCGACGGAATGGTCCAACGCCGGCCGGTGATAGCGCTGCCGGCTGCGCCCGCGCCCCATCCCCAGGGCCGGGAGTGGGCCGAGTCGCTCGGAATCACCGACTTGGTCGCCGAGTTCACGACGCCGTTCACGCCGGGCCAGGATCGGATAATCAACATCGCCCGCATCTCGGAGCTGACCCGCGGCGCGATCATCGAGCCGGGCCGGCGCTTCTCGGTCAACGAGTACGTAGGCCCACGCACGCTGGACAACGGATTCGTGCCGGCCGCGATGATCCTGGACGGCGTGTTCGTGGACTCGGTGGGGGGAGGGATCTCCCAGTACGCGACCACCCTGTTCAACGCGGCCTTCTTCGCGGGGCTCGACTTCATCGAATACCAGAGCCACTCGATCTATCTAAGCCGCTACCCCTACGGGCGCGAGGCCACCGTCTCGTACCCGGCCCCCGACCTGGTACTCGAGAACAACACCCCCCACGGGGTGATGCTGTGGCCCACCACCGGTACCGGCTCGATCACAGTGCGGCTCTACTCGACACCCTGGGTTCTGGCCGAGCAGACCAACCAGTGGTCCCAGCCCCGGGGGACGTCGTGCACTCAAGTGGTCACCGAGCGCACCCGGACGTGGCTCGATGACGAGCGCAGCGAGACCGACACCGTGCGGGCCCTGTACCGCCCCGAGGGCCTCAAGTGCGACGGGACCCCGTCGGTCACGACCACTACCACGACCATCGCGCCGGAGTCGACAGTCCCGCCCGAGGAGAGCGAGTACGAGGGCGCGGGGGAGGGCGAAGGCGACCAACTCGAGCCCATCGACATCGGGGACAGCTCCCGGCAGGATGAGGCCGGCAACAACGGCGACGATACTGGCGGCACTCCAACCACGACCGTTCCTGAAGAGTGACCATGAGATCGGGCGCCGAGCACATCGACGACATCGACAACGCCATCGACGGGTGGTGGGACCGCCGGCTCAGGGACAGGCCCGCACTCGACCGTCTGATGTACTCGGCCTCGGAGGCGGCCAACCACTCGATGCTCTGGTACGCCTTGGGAGCGGCACAAGCCGTGGTGCGCCGTGACCCCCGGCCCGCCTGGCAGTTGGGCGTGGCCCTGTCGGGGGAGGCCGCACTGGTCAACGGCGTCATCAAGACGCTCTTCGGCCGCCGCAGACCGGTGTTCAGAGGGCCGCGGCCCCATTCCCTGCGCCAACCGCTCACCAGCAGCTTCCCCAGCGGCCATGCCAGCGCGGCCATGGTCGCCGCCTCGCTGCTGTCGCGCCGCAGCCCCTGGGCCCCCGCGTACTACGCCCTGGCCCTGGTCGTGGCGCTGAGCCGGATTCATGTGCGCATCCATCACGCCAGTGACGTGACTGCGGGCATGGCGGTGGGCGCCGCGCTCGGTGCTATGGCGCGCCGGCTACTGCGCTGAGGCCCTGGAGCCCCGACCCGACCACACCGGCAGCACGAAGGTGAGGCGTCGGGGGGCACAACTAGGATCGGCTCGTGCAACTCGACGGCGTGGTCGCGGTCGTCACCGGCGCCGCCAGCGGTATCGGGCGCTCTCTGGCCAGGGCGCTTGCGCTCGATGCCGGTTCAGTAGTGGTGGTGGCTGACATCGACGGATCCGGAGCGGAGGCCGTTGCTGCTGAGATCGCGACGGAGGCCGGACCGGAGGGGACAGCCCGTCTAGCAGCCGGAATCGACGTCACCGACGAGGACGCCGTCGTCTCGCTGATCGAGCAGGTCGAGTCGAGCCTGGGTCCGATCGAGCTGTGGTGCGGCAACGCGGGCATCTCCCGCCTGGGCGGCGTCGAGCGGCCCGACGACGAGTGGAACCACGTCTGGGACGTGAACGTGATGGCCCATGTGATCGCGTGCCGCCATCTCGTGCCCCGGTGGGTGGAGCGAGGATCGGGCCATCTGCTCGTGACCGCCTCGGCCGCGGGCCTGCTGACGAACTTCGGAACGGCTTCCTACGCGGTCACCAAGCACGCCGCCGTGGGCCTGGCCGAATGGATCGCGATCACCCACGGCGACGATGGCGTGAGGGTCTCGTGCCTCTGCCCCCAGGGTGTGCGCACGCCGATGACCGAGAACGAGGGTGCGGTGGCCGTCGACCAGGTGAGGGCGCTGGGGCTGATCGAGCCCGAGGAGGTGGCCGCGGTGACCATCGAGGCGCTGCGCGAGGACCGGTTCCTGATCCTGCCGCACCCCGAGGTGGCCACCTACGAACTGCGACGGGCCGGCGACCGGCAGCGCTGGCTGGACGGCATGCGCAGGATGCAGAGGCGCCTGCTGGGCTCCTGACCAGCTGGGAGCAAGCGCGAATGGGCGGGAGTCCATCGCGTCACAGCGGCGTCACTCCCGCTCATGTTCGCTGCGCTCACGGGCCGCCCAAACCACAGCAACACTGCCCACGGCCTCGCCGTTTCCAGGCCGGATCGACACGCCTATCCGCTCGGCCTCTGCCCGGCGGAGGGGGCCAGAGCCCTCACCACCTCGAAGGCATCGACACCCTCGGCCGGCAGCACCATGGGCGCTGGGCAGGTCACCCCGTTGTCGATGAACCGCTGGATGTGCTGGCGGCACTCGTCGGGTGAACCATGAACCAGCAGCTCGTCCACCACCTGCTCGGGGATCTTCTCCAGCGAGCCCCTGCGGTCGCCCGCGTCCCACAGGGCCCAGTGCTCGCCGAGGGCGTCGGTCCGTCCGAGCCAGGCGTGGAAGGCTCGGTAGACGGGCACATTGATGTAGGCGGCCAGCAACCGCCGTCCCGTGGCTAGGGCCGCCCGCCGGTCCGAGGTGGGCAGCACGAAGATGCGGGCCACGACCTCGGCCGTCGGGCTCTCGTCCCTGACGATCCCGCAGACCCTCGTCACGTCGGATACCGACAGCCAGTTGATGATGGCGCCGTCGCTCTCGCGGGCCGCGAGACGCAGCATCCGCTCCCTCAAGGCGGCCACGAAGATCGGCACCGGCTCGTTGACAGGAACCCCGAGCCTGAATCCCCGCACCGAGAAGGTGTCGTAGTTCTCGGTGACCTTCTCGCCGCTGAGAGCCGCCCGCAGGAAGCGGACCGTGTCCTGCACCCGCCGGTAGGGCCGATCGAACGGCACCGCGTTCCAGTGGTCGACTATGACCTCCGACGACGTGCCGATGCCGAGGACGAAGCGTCCCGGCGCGGCCGAGGCAATCGACGCAGCCGATTGGGCCATGAGGGCCGGACCGCGGGTGTAGGCGGGCACGACCGCCGTGCCGAGCCGCAGGGCTGGCGCCCACACCGAGGCGAGAGCGAGAGTGGTGAAGCCGTCGAAACCGTTCGCCTCCGAGGACCAGACGTCGGTGTATCCCAGGTCGACGAGCTCCTCGAAGAGCGGGCGCTGGGCGTGTAGGGGACCCGCGAACGGGACCGTGATGCCGTATCTCTGGACCGGGGCCTGGCTCATGAGGAAAGGATGTCACACCCCCTAGCCATCATGTCCACATGACCGATCAACTGGTTCTCATAGACATCGCCACCCCCGGCCAGCCCGACTCGCAGCAGACCTGGCAACTCGACTCCGCCACTTGCGAGATCGGCCGGCGCGGCGTGGCCCGGGCCCGTAGAGCCCTGCAGGCCGCCCGCACCCCCGCTGAGGTCGCTACCGTCGGCGGTGACGACCTCCCCGCCGCCGCCTGATCCAGGGCGCGAGCACCCAATCGCACCGGCCGTGCACCTGCCGGATGCCAACCGTTAGCCGCCAGCGACCAGGCCCTGCCTGGTGGCGCCCGAGGAGGGCACGCGCCATGACAGCTCCGTCACCCCGAGAACCGACTCCCGGCACTCTTGAGCACCGAGCGAGATTGCGCGCCAATCCTCCCCTGGAGGGCGAGGCCGTGGCCCGAGCAGCCCGCGAGCGCAGCGGACACGAGCGGGAGACACCCCCCTGCGGCACCGGAGCCTCTCGCCTGTTCGCGCTCGCGCGCCGCCGCCTGCGGGCCGCGCTCCGGTGGCGCGACCGGTCCCTGTGGCGGTGGCCCGCGGCAGGCGCCATCGTGCTCGTGCTGACGAGTTCGTGCGGCACCCGGGCCCTCGACCCCGACCCGGCCGCCGACGCGGGGACAGGAACCTCCGAGACCGCCGACGGTGCCGTCGGCGCACGCGGCCCGCCGGCGGCGCCCGCTCCCGGCCCCGCACAAACCGTCCCAGCGGGCAGCGAGAACGGCTGGACGCCCAACGCCACCGTCGAGCGGGTCGTCGACGGGGACACCATCGTCGTGCTGATCGGGGGCCGCCAAGAGACGGTGCGCCTCATCGGCATCGACACTCCCGAGTCGGTGGCGCCCACCCGCCCGGTGCAGTGCTTCGGCAAGGAGGCGTCGCTGCATCTCGAGGCCGTGCTCCCCGAGGGCACCGAGATCACACTGGTTCGCGACGTCGAGGCCCGGGACGCCTACCAGCGTCTTCTCGGCTACGTGGTGCGATCCAGCGACGGTCTGTTCGTCAACCTGGAACTGGTCGCGGCCGGCTACGCCGCGGTGCTGAACTACCCGCCGAACGATCACTACGCCGACGTTCTCGGCCGTGCCGAGGCAGACGCGGTCGCAGCCGGTCGCGGTTTGTGGGGCCGGTGTGGCGGCCCTGACGTCCCGCTGGAGTGAGGCTCACTGCCGAGCGGCTCGGCGTGGGGTGAGACGCGGCCCGACAGTCAGATACCGTCAAGGCTGTGGAATCGCTGGTGGAGCGCCTCGGGCACGCCGCTGACGCCAGGCTCGTGGTAGTCAGCGCGGACCGCATAGGCACCACCCACTCCTCCACGGCCGCCGGCTACCAGGCACTTCGCGAGGGAGCGGCCACGACCGGCACGATCGTGATGCCCGGCGTGTGGGCACGCCACGCGGCCGAGCTCTACCGGGGCGAGGATCTCGGCGTCCACCTGACGCTCAACTCCGAGCTCGACTGCTTCCGGTGGGGGCCGATCACCAACGCCCCCAGCCTCCTCGACGGCGACGGCGGGTTTCCCCGGACGCTGCACGACCTGTGGGACCACGCGGATCTCGACGAGGTCCGGCGCGAGTGCCGGGCCCAGCTCGAGCGGGCCGTGCTGTGGGGCTTCGACGTGACCCACCTGACCACGCACATGGCCGCCCTTCAGCAGCGTCCGGAGTTCTTCGACGTGCTGATGGACCTCGCGGTGTCGTTCGACCTCCCGGTGCGGCTCGAGGGTCCCGAGGCCGAGGCCAACGCCGGATTCCCGTTCCGGTCGCTGGCAGAGTCGGAGGGCATCGTCTTCCCCGACCACTTCCGGCTCGTGAGGGGCGACGCCCGGCGCCATGTCTTCGAGCAACTGGCCGACCTGGCGCCCGGTGTCACTGAGCTGTCGCTGTGCCCGGCGCTCGACGAGCCCGAGATCCATGCCATCGATCCCACCGCTGCCGGTCGGGTCGACGACCTCGCGCTGGCTGTGTCCGGCGAGATGGCCGAGCTCATCGAGCGGTCCGGGGCCGTCACCGTCGGCTACCGCGCGCTGCGCAGCGCCCAGAGGAGGGCCCGGCACCGGATCTGACGTCCGGCTGAGAGGCCGAGCGAATAGGCGAGCGAACGCGGCCCATACGGCGCGAGGCCGTGGGCAGTGTTGCCTTGGTCTGGGCGGCCCGTGAGCGCAGCGAACAATAGCGAGAAACACCCCCTCGTGACGCGAGAGCGTGTCACCCATTCGCGCTCGCTCTAGGGCTGAGCCGGGATCTATCGCAGAACGGCCAGAGCCTCCCGCAGCGCGTTCGATCGCAGCAGTGGGCGCCACCCGTCGAACAACAGCACCTGGTCGCCCTCGAGCTTCATGCGGCCCGACATGTAGGCCGCCTCCACTGACAGCTCGCCCCGCCAGGCCTGCACGAAGTCCGGGTACGTCCAGCCGGCCACCAGGTCGGGCTGCGGGTGCCGGCCCGCCGACAGCCTCACCCGGCCGGCCTCGACCACCGCGTGGAAGGCGACCCCGCCCCCTGGCGCGCCACTCACGGTGATCTGGGCTACCCCATCGGCCGCACCGGAGGCATCGACACTCTCCAGAGCGCGGGCGACCGCTTCCAGCCACCCTTCGTTGAGAGGCTCCGGAACCACGTCAGCCAGAGTCGCCGGCGGGCTCCGGCCGCAGACCCTCGAACAGGTCGCGCTCGGGCAGCGTCGCCGGACGCGGCCCGCGGGCCAGCACATAGTCGTCGTATGGATGGATCGATCGCTCAACCTCGGCGGGCAACCCGAACCAGAACGTCGACTCCGGGTCGATCTGGGTGGCGTGGGCAAGCAGTCCCTCGATGCGCGCGTCGATGAACCCGTCCACGGGAACCTGAGTCGTGATCGTGTGGTCGGTGGACGGCCGCTTGAACCACCACTCGTTGTACGGCGATTCCAGGCCGAGATCCTGGAACGCCTGATGGCGCTCCTCGATGCGCCTGCGCGACCACAGGGTGTAGTAGAGCTTGGCCGGTGCCCAGGGCTTCCCCAGGTCAGGGCGGTACGCCGGATCGCCGGCGCGTTCGTAGGCGGGCATGGAGACATCGTGGACCCGTACGTGGTCCGGATGCATGTAGCCGCCCTGATCCTCGGGGTAGGTCACGATGACGTGGGGCCGGTGACGGCGAATCACCGCCACCAGCCGGGCCACCGCCTCCTCCAGATCGGCCCGGGCAAAGCAGTCGGGATGGTTGTTGGCCTCCGATCCCTCCATGCCCGAGTCGCGGTAGCCGAGCATCTCGACCTCTTCGTAGCCGATCACCTCCGCAGCCCGGGCCAACTCCTGGGCCCGCACCTCGGCCAGCTTCTCGGCCATCGAGGGATCGTCGAGGGCCGGGTTGAGGATCTCGCCCTCCTCTCCCCCCGTGCAGCACACGAGCACGGTGCGGACGCCCTCGGCGTGGTAGCGGGCGACCGTGGGCGCGCCCTTGGACGCCTCGTCATCGGGGTGAGCGTGGACGGTGAGCAGGCAGAGCCGTTCAGCCGGAGTGGCCATGGCCGCTGAACCTACCGCTGCGGCGAGCGCGAGCGGGCCACGGCCGACCAGTCGCGTACGCGCCGCTCAGGAGGCGGACACCGATCCGAGCGGCTCCAAGACCATGGCGGTGTCGTCGTCCCGGTTGGTCAGCAGCCAGCCGCAGATCTCGGCCAGGCGCTCGCGGCCCTCGTCGGGGCCGCTGGCGATCAGCGCGTCACCGGCCTCGAGCCTGACAATCCCTCCCGGCCGGTAGCGGTACTGGCCCCGGCGCCGGATGGCCAGCACCGTGAATCCGGGCTCGATGTTCAGCCTGAGGTCACCGAGCGTCCGGCCCCCGGCCTCGGAGCCCTCAGCCACCGGCACGTGCACGACAACCTCGTCGCTGTCGCCGAGGGCCACCGCCAAGATCGGGTGGATCTGCTCCTGGCGCTCGATGATCCACACCATCTGCTGGGCCTGGTCGCCCAGATCCTCCGCTGCTTGGGACAGGTGAAGAAGGCCTCTGAGGCCGGACTGGTCGACATGCTCCCGGGCCGCGCTCAGCACCCACTCCTCCAGCCGGTCCTTCATCTCGTCGAGACGGTCCTCGAGGTGGCGCACCTCTGCGGCCAGGCTCTCGTCACGCAGCACCAGCGCCGAGTAGGCCAAGCCCACGGCCACCTCCGAGAGGTCCTTCATCTCGACCAGCACGTTGGCGGCCCGGTGAAGGTCAGAGGCGCGGGGCCCGGCAGGCTCCTCCGGAGGGGACCACTCGGGTGAGCCCGCCAGGGCGCGCAGCTCAACGATCCCGTCGGGCGATCCTCTCAGGAACAGCACGTCGTCAGGCACGAGCACGGTGTCGCCGCCAACATCGGTGATCCACTCCCGCTCGCGGCGCACGGCCATCACCCGCATGCCCATCTTGGCCGGCATCTCGTGGTCGGCCAGGTGCCGGTGTGCCAGCAGCGAGCCGTCGGACACCAGCACCCGGTGCGAAACCTCCTCGGCCGCGCTCAACTCGGCCACCAACTCGGGCGGTATGCCGACCCGGTGGGTGACGATGCGGGCGATGTCGACCGCGTCGTTGGCGATGCGCTCAATGGCCGAAATCACCTGGAGCACTGACGACATGCCGTCGGCGTCGCGAGGATGGCGAACCGCCAGAATGCACACCGCCCTCATGTCCTGCACGAGATGGCTCATGCGCTCCTCGAGCTCGCTCACCTCGTCGGCCATGTCTGGATCACCGAAATACAGCGCCGCGTAGGCGAGGTCCACCATCAGCTCGGAGGTGTCCTTGGCCTCCGCCAGCATCTCCCGCAGATTGCGAGGTCTGTCTTCCATCAGGTCTCTCCCGGAATCATAGGTATCGCAGCGCCCGTCATGCCACGCCCACCACCACGACGGCGACGATCAGGGTGAAGGCGCCGACCAGGTCCAGCGATGAGGTGACCATTGGAATCCCGTAGGTGTCGGGGTCCACGCCGAAACGCACCGCGGCGAGCGTCCCGTAATAGGCCACCACCACCACCAGCACGGTGGCCAGCAGACCCCCCAGCACGGCCACGCCCACCAACGCTGCGAGCGACGGGCCAGCGTGGCCGCTCAGACCGCCCGCGATAGAAGCCACCAGCCCAAGCAGCACGAACACCGGGATGGCCAGCGCGAAGGTCGTGGCGAGGTCGACCCGGGCCGCTCCCGACGGCAAGGCCGACGGCCGGGCCAGGCCGAGATGCAGCTTGGTCGACAGCCGGCTCGACAGCACGCCGCCGAGCGCGCCGGCGGTGGCCAGGTATCCCGGCAGCAGCACGAGCAGGACCGGGAACTCGAGGAAGTCGTCGATCCGCTTCTCCACCGTGATCCCGGCCACCAAGTCGAGCAACCCGGCGACGGTCAGGACCGGGAGCGACTCCCGCATGATGGCCCGCAACTCCTCCAGCCTGCTCCGCAATCCCCACAGCACCGAGGCGGCCGCCAGCGCTGCGAGCGTCCAGGCGATCGACGGCGTGAGGACATCAACGCCCGCGAGCTCGGCGGCCACCACCAGCGAGGGCAGGGTCACCACGTCGCCGGCGACCGTCACCATCGGAGCCACGACGTTGTCGAGGTCCCAGCCGTAGCGGACCGCTCCGGCTGTGGTGGCCAGCGTGATGGCCAGCACGACGAAGGCGGCCAGCAGGCACCCCAGCGCGGATATCACCACGAAGTCGGCCACGCTCATGGTCGGCGAGACGTTGAAGGCCAGGGCCGTTCCCTTGGCCATCACCGCCAGCACCACGCCGAGGACCAGGCTCAGCCCCACCGACGCGATGGCGTTCTGCATCATCGGTGAGTCCCGGCCTCCGGAGCGGAAGGTACCGGCATGGATGGCCGTGCCGAGCCGGCTGCCCAGCGCGCCGAAGATGTTGCCCTTCACCGCGATCGCAGCTGGCACCAGAAGGAGCAGGCCCGGCAGCTTCTCGAGGGTGTCGGTGACGGCCGCGAGGATCAGTCCGGCCACCAGGCTCGCGACGGCCGCCATCACCAGCGCGCCGAAGGCGCTCCGGACCGCGAGCAGGTCCCGCGCCCAGCGTGCCGCCGCTCGCCTGAGCCGGACCTGGGTGCGACTGCGTGCAGCCATGAAGCAAGTGTGCTCCGTCTGAGGGAGCTTCGGCGCGACCCTGTGCGTGCCATCGCGTTGGGTCGATACCGTTCAAGGCGTGGCAGTAGTCGCTCTGGTCAACCAGAAGGGCGGGGTCGGGAAGACCACCACCGCCCTCGGCCTGGCATCGGCCGCATGGACGCGACGGATCCCGAGCCTCGTGATCGACCTGGATCCGCAGGGCAACGCCACGACCGGACTGGGTGTGTGGGAGCCGGCCACGACCGTCGACGAGGCCCTCGAGTCTGACCGGCCGGGAATTCTCGAGAGCCTGGCGGTGCCGTCGGCATGGCCAGACGCCAAGGGCCTCCCGCCCCGAGTCGTTCCGTCCACGCCGGTATTGGCCGGGCGGGAGCGCCAGATGCTGTCCGACACCGTGGGCGCCCAGGACAGGCTCCGTGTTGCGCTGTCAGGACAGCAGAGCCTGGTGTTGATCGACTGTCCACCCTCGCTCGGCCTTCTAACCATCAACGCGCTGTTCGCGGCCGATGCCGCCCTGGTCGTGACCGAACCGAGCGCGTGGGCCTCGGACGGCGTCAGCGAGATCCTGCGGACCATCGATCGAGTTGCCGCGAGGAAGCCTGCCGGACTCGCCGTGGCGGGCGTGGCCGTCAACCGCCTGGCCCGAACCCGGGACTCTCGTTACTGGCATGAGCAGCTGGTCGCCGACCACGGGCGGTTGGTCTTGCCGCCCGTGCGCCTGCGGGCGGCGGTGGCGGAAGCTGCGGCCCGCTCGCTCCCGATACACGCCCTCCCGCCCCGCCCTGGCGCGGCCGAGGCGTGCGCCGAGTTCGACGAGATCTACGATCTGGTGGTCGGTGCGGAACGTTCGGAGGACCCCAATGGCCTATGACCCCCAGCGCGACCGCCCCCGGCACCGGCCCGACCCCCGGGAGGCTTCGGCCGTCGATTCGATCCTCGACGGCGAGGCGCCCCCACCGCCGCGACCCGCCCCCGAGCCCGATCCCGTTGCTGCTTCGGGGGAAGGACCCGTGCCGACAGGCTCCTGGAGCGACCGGCTGCTGTACTCCGCAGGGATCTCCACTCTGCTGGGCACGGGAGCCGCCCTTGTGGCGCTGTGGTGGCTGTGGAGGCGCTTGAGGCGCTGAGGCCCCTCGCCAGGACTCCAGGCCGGCAGGTCTCTAGGTCGCCCGCATCTCAGCCTGCGAGTCTCATCAGGTACTCGTCCTCGTCGGCTCGCTGCTGTTCCCGGCGGAGGTTCTCGGCCTGACCCTCCGGGCAGTGCTCGGCGTATGCGCAGTAGCCGCAGAGCGGACCCGGCCTGGCCTCGAAGTCATCCGCGTCGCACGCTTCTGCGATGGCGCTCCACGTCGACTCCAGCCGGCCTATGGCGTCTCCGATCTCGTCGGGAGTCACCGGCGCAGCCACGATCCGCTGGCCCAGGTACAGCAGTTGGGCCCTCACCGGCTGCTCGCCCGTCTCCTCGGCGACGGCCGCCGCATACAGAAGCACCTGCTGCAGGCGGGCCGGCGCGTAGCGTGCCGTGGGGGCGCGTCCCGACTTGTAGTCGCTGACCACGAGGCCGTCGTCCTCCCTCTCGAGGCGGTCGACCACGCCCCTGAACGGCACGTCGCCCAGCGTCACCGACAGCTGCTCCTCGGTGGCCTCCACCTCTACATCGGCCGGGTTCTCCAAGTGCCACAGGCCCTCGATCGCGTGCCAGGCCCGCCAACGGAAGGCCTTGGCCTCGTCGTCGCTCAACTCCAGGTCGCGGTATTCCTCCCCGCCGGCCAACTCGGGCCACGTTGTCCGGGCGATGCGCTTGGCTTCGTCCTTACTGCGGTGCGAGGGCTTCCTCTGCATGAGCAGCTCCAGCACCCGGTGGGCGAACGTCCCCACCAGGGCCTCGACTCCGGGGGGTTCGGGAAGGCGCTCGACGTAGCGGAACCTCCATCGGCGAGGACACTGCTCGAACGTGGACGCGCCGGACGGCGACAGCCGTTGCGGCGGGGCAGGGGTACCGTCTCCACCCAGCGCTCCGGTGGCACCCGGATCCAGGATGTCGCCGGGGTCGAACTCGAGCTGCATCCTGCAGTTCTAGCTCACCGGTGTGACATCGGCCCGGATGCCTGGCTGTGTCCGGGCCGGTGCCACGGCACCTCCGTGTCGAAGGTCCGCCCTCCGGGTGCCCTGAGACGCCGGTGAAGGGTATTGCGCTGGTCGTCTGTCGGGCAGTGTCAGCCTGCGCCCACAGCGCGGGCAGAGAGCAGGGCCGCCAATCGACACCGGGACCCGCGACGACTGGCTAGAAGGTCGTGCGAATATCCGGTGTCAGGTCAGCCTCCGCTAGGCGGGCTATCCCATGATTCTCTAGTTGATGAACGATGACCAGCGTAGAGACACCGAACTCCTCCGCTAGTTCATCAACCTCCTCGGATTCCAATACCGAGTGAGCAACTCTCTGTCGCAGACCAGAGGCAGGCGCGAGAAACTCTGCCGCGAAGGCGCGGTTCGAGCGCTGGCGATCAGTATGTCCTCTTGTCAGCAGGGCGTTTCCACTAGATGTCATTGCTTCCGCAAGGGCGCGACAAAAGGCGAACCGCCGACTATGCGCACTCCTATTCCCCAGTCCCAATGAGAGGGTAGTATCTGCCCCAACCACGACTACGCCATCCACAAGCCGGAGGCCATCAAGAGTAGCTAGTGGCTGAGTCGCCTTCTCTAACTCGAGGCCCGACACACCCAGAGCCTGGGCCAATGACTCCATAGTCCGAACGGGCTGGCCGTCCAATCCAAGACGATGCCGCGCCTGTCTAGCCATATCCCAACCTGCCTCCCATGAATAATGGCCCTTCAATCTCTTTGTCTGATTAGGTTCCCCTAGGCTTTGGAGGTGTAGGCGGTTGCTTCTAGACATTTTGAGAGCAGCAACAATAGCGGTACTGTCCTCAAGAGGACGGGAAGCGTCAAGCACCGATACCGCCTCGCTACACAGTGGTCCCAGTTCTTTGGCAAGACTAATGATCTGGTCTTGTCGCGATTCATCGAGATCGTAGGGGTCCCAACCCAACCCGGCGGCGGTCTCACAGAATACCGCCTCATCGTTGTCAGCGCTCTGAATCGACTGCCACTCTTCCTGGAGGAACGTACCTTCAATATCAAGCTCTGTGAGCCGTCTAATCACCTTATCGACGAAGTCCGCGCATGTCTGCCTAAAGCGCTCCCTTCCGATTGACATCCGACCGCGGGCGAGGAAATCGACCGTGGACCAATCGGACTCGCTGCCGCCCCAACACAGGTCCGTACGTGTACCAGAAGAAACCATCGTAAGATTGGGAAGCGCATAGCCTTCGGTATGTGTTCCTAGCGTGTGACGGCCGTGGAATGCACGATCCTCCGTCTTCGTAGGGTTGTTGAATTCGTAGGCAAGAAACCACCAGTTTGACACCAACCATTCAGCCAAGGGGTACAGTGGAACAAATACAGAGTCGCGTACCGTCTGCGCTCGCTTGTCGAGCACCCGCGTGATCCGGTGGCCACCGACGCTGATTCTCAGAGATGCGAAGGTCGCCGCTAGCTCCGCTCCCTCGATTCCGTCTCCATCGTGCCACTCGGTATCGAATGTGATATCAGTCATGTTCTTGCCTATATTCCGGATGGCCACTCGTCCTCGTTGAGAGGATACCCCTTGTAGGAGCCTTGCTCACGGTTCACGAGTCGGGCCTCGAACACGACGCTGTCCTCCCGGTGCCACACGTAGCGAGGGAAGTCCCCCTCCCAAGGAGCGCCGGTATGACCTCTACGGATCGCGGAGCGTAGCCAGTTGGTTACTGCTGTCTTGCTCTTGAGGTAGCGCGGGCATAGCGAAGCGTCACGTCGTGGCCGGGGCGGGCCAGCGAAGCTGAGGAAGTCCTTGTGCTCTGGACTCCCGACATACGTGGCCCGTGCTGCGACGCTCTCGAGGTTGGCAGTCTGCGGAGCGCCCATCTCGCGCCTTCGGGGACGCCTTCTCCTTGGGGCACGCACGTGATCCCTCCAAACATCGCATTGCCCGCCCGAGCGGTCTCCAAGCGGGACACCCCACCCCCTGTGGAGTCGTCACGCTCGGCAGGGTATTCGGCTACCAAGATACGTGTCAACGGCGAGGCCGTAGAGTCGCGTACCTGCCAGTTCCGAGTCTGCCGGTCGCGAGCGTCGGTTGCCTTACGGTAGGCGTCGGAGAGTTCGGGGCCTGCCGTATGGTGCTGCGGGGCTTGGCCTCGATCGCATTCCTGTCTACCTAGCGCCGCTCGGACGGTGTGGCGCTTCTTCTCTTGACTCGGCTCTCCGACGGCAAGAGGTTGGCTCAGAGCACGCACCGATTCAGATGTCGAGGATCGCCTCGTCCACGAGCGAGGAGTTCTCGACCAGGTAGTCGCGGCGCTGGGCCACGTCGTTGCCCATCAGGACGTCGAACATGTCGGCCGCGGCTTCGGCCTGCTGGGCGTCGGCCATCGTGAGGCGGCGCAGGGTCCGGGTGGCGGGGTCCAGCGCGCAGTGCCGCAGCTCGTCGGTGTTCATCTCCCCGAGACCCTTGAAACGCTGCCACTTAATGCTGTCGACCTTGCGCCTTCCCCGGGTCAGCTCAGCGGTGATGCGGTCGCGCTCCTCGTCGGAGAACGCCCGGAAGGTGCGCTCGCCGACTCGCGCGGTATACAGCGGGGGCTGGGCTGAGAAGACTTGCCCTTCCTCCAACATCTCCCTCATGTACTTGTGGATCAATGTCAAGAGCAGACAGCGGATGTGGCTCCCATCCACATCAGCGTCGCAGAGGATGATGATTCGGCCGTACCGGGCGTCATCAATGTCGAAGGCCTCCCCTACGCCCGTTCCCATGGCAGTGAAGATGGCCTGTGCTTCGGCATTGTCCATGACCTGCTTTGGGCTTGCCTTGGCGGCGTTCACGATCTTGCCCCGCAGCGGCAGGATGGCCATGAACTCGGAGTCGCGGCCCCGCTTGGCTGGACCTGCAGCCGAGTCACCCTCCACGAGAATTAGCTCGGCATTGGAGTCATGGACCCGGCAGTCAGCCAGTTTGTGGGGGAGGTTCGTTGAACCGAAGCTCGCTGCCTTGCGCCTCGCGTCGAGCATCTGCTTGGACGCGACCCGGTTCGCGACCGCGGTCGCGAGCTTGTCGCTCAACGCCCTCACCTGCGACCGTGGGCCGCCTCCCGGCTCGAACCACTCCTTCAGCTGCTCGTAGGTGATCCGGGCCACGATGCCCTCAACTGCGGGCGTGCCCAGCTCCTGCTTGGTCTGGCCCCGGAACTGCGGCTCGCTGAAGGTCACCTTCACCGCAGCGACGAGGCCCTCCTGAACATCGTCCTTGGCGGCGTTGGTCTTGCCGTTCTTGTCCTGGCGGGCTAGGCGGGCGAGCTTCCGGTTCTCTTTGAGGAGGATGCTGTTGACAACGCGGGTGAGCGCCCGGTCGAATCCGGTTAGGTGGGTGCCTCCAGCAGGAGTAGGGATGGTGTTGACAAACGATGCAACGTCGGTGTCGTAGCTGGAAGTCCATCGCATGGCTATGTCAACCCTGCACTCCCGCTCAACCTCAGTGATCTTTCCCTGGATTGGCACCTTCTCGGTGAAGGTGTCGATGCCATTCAGGGTGATCACGCCCGTCACAGGGTCGCCCGACGACCGATCCTTGACGAGGTCCGAGAGTCCGCCCCGGCTCACGAACTCGAATGGTTCAGCGGCGGAATCGGCGCGGTTGTCCGTGAGAGTCATCCGTAGGCCGGGCACCAGGAAACAGGTCTGGCGGAACCGACGTCGCACTTCGTCTGCATCGATGCGAGCATCTGGGTGGAAGAGTTCGGCGTCAGGCCGGAACTTCACCCGTGTGCCGGTGGCCTTGGAACGCTTTCGAGTAGTGCGCAGATCGCTCCCTTCAACGAAGCGTCCGTCCTGCATCAGGCCAGCCTTCTGATTCCTGAAACTCAATTCGTGCAGGATTCCGTCGCGCTGTACCTGCACGTCAAGCTCCGTGGAGAGCGCGTTGACCACAGCGGCACCCACACCATGGAGCCCGCCCGAGGCCTTGTAGACACCGTCGCTAAACTTCCCACCGGCATGTAGTTCGGAGAACACAACCTCCAGTGCTGACACGTCACGCTTGGAGTGGATGTCGACCGGGATGCCACGACCGTCGTCGACAACCTCGATATGACCATTGCGATGCAGCGTTACATCTACCCTGTCGGCACAATCAGCGGCCGCCTCATCAACAGCGTTGTCGACGATCTCCCAGAGCAGATGCATGAGTCCGTCGGAGCCATTGCCACCGACGTACATGGCCGGTCGCTTTCGCACCGCTTCAAGGCCTTCAAGCGTCTCAATGGAGTCGGCGTCGTAGGAGCCGTTGGACGTGCTTTCGACGGCAAGCGTGTTCTGCCTGATCTCGTCCGTGGCTACCTCAGCGTCGAGAGCCTGATTATTGAAGTGATCGTCGCTTGGAGCAAGCGGTAGCTCTGAGGCCTGCGTTGAAGCAGCGGGAGTCCTAGCGGAGCCCACGGTCGTCACCACCTCCCCGGAGCTACCACGTGTACTCGCCGCTCGCCCTTGGTTGCGGCGCGGTAGCGAGGTGTGGGTTGATCGCGGAAGGGCACGGGAACGGGGTCGATGCGGCGAGGATTGTCGTCACGGCCCATCAGCGCCAGCATTCCCGTGTCCGCTCCGACGGTTACGAACGTGACGGTCTCGCCTGCCGCGAGCTTGACGACGAGCACACCCTGGCTTCCCCGCCCCTGCGTCGGAAGCTCTGCGCAGTACGTGGACTTAACGCCATTCGAGGATGTGGCGTGAACCAGCACGGCGTCGCCGAGCACAGCCCCGGCGCCGACGGCGACCGCCCCGTCCACGAGCTTGAGACCTGCAACACCGGAGGCTCCAGGCCTCTGTATCCGCACCGAGGATGACGCCATGCGTAGCGCCCTGCCGTCGTCCGCCGCGATCACGATGTCCACTTCCTCTGGCGCCATGAAGGCAGAGACCACACGATCGCCTGGTGACAACGCGACCAACTGCGCACCTGAATCCGCCCGCAGCACTTCGTCGGCCTCAAGTCTCCTAACGCTGCCGCGTGATGTGACCAGAACGAGCTTGTCGTGAGAGGCAGAGACGAGCGACATGACCTTCTCTTTGGGACCGAGTCCGAAGGCGGCGGTCGCATCGGATCCACGCACCCGGTTGCTGGCTTCTGCCACTTCGCCGCCGAACATCGCAAATGCCCGACCCTCAGAGGTGACTGCCGAGATCCGTGAGGCCGTAGAGGCGGTGACACGCGACGAGATCAGATCATGACGCCCGGGCACTCCCCGACGGGCTCCGCTCAGCGGCATCCGTCCCAGATTGCCGCTCGTCGAGAGTGTCACCACGCAGGGCACATCACGCCCGCTCGGAACACCGGTGTCCACTGATTGCGCTTCGCCAGCAGATGTATCGCCAGCCGCGGAGAGCGCACGATCCGCGGCCTCCGCATCAACGATGTGAGCCCGCCTGGGACAACCGTGATCCTTAACGATGCGTCGAAGCTCCCGGCGCACGATGTTTCGCCTTCTGCGATCGCTAGCGAGTATCGCTGTGTAATCCTCGATGTCGGAGCGCAACCTGGCCTCTTCCTCGTCCAGCTTGCGGCGCTCAAGCGCAGTGAGGCGACGCAGCGGCATATCAAGAATGTGGGACGACTGGATATCGGTGAGCCCGAAGCGCGCCTTGAGTTCCGAGTGTGCCTCGGCAACATCATGGCACCGGCGAATCAACGCCACGACTTCATCAATGTTGTCAAGAGCAACGAGGAGCCCTAGCACAATCTCCAGGCGCTTCTCGGCTTGGCGGCGGCGATGGTGGGTGCGCCGAATTATCACTTCAAGACGGTGGATTACGTACTGCTCGCAGAGCTCTCGGAGCCCCACGGTGGTGGGCACGCCATTGACGAGCACCACGTTGTTGACGCTGACGGTCTCCTCTAGGGGCGTTAGCCGGTAGAGCTCAGCAAGCACGGCCGAAGGTTCCGCATCCGGCTTGAGGTCGATCTGGAGGCGCAGCCCCTCCATGCCGGTCAGGTCGGCGACGCCTGCCACTTCCGGTAGCCGGCCCGAGTTGGCTAGCTCTGAGATCTTGGTAACGACGCGCTCGGGGCCCACAAGGTGCGGCAGTTCGGTAACGATGATGGCCTTGCGGCGGCGTGTCACTTGCTCAATGCCAGTTCGGGCCCGCACCCTTACTGAACCACGACCGGTCTCATAGGCCTTTCGCAGGCCGTCGTCGACCAAGACGACGCCGCCGCCTGGGAAGTCGGGGCCGGGCACAACTGCCATCAGTTCGTCTGTACGTGGCCGGGGACTCCCGCGGCGCTTGCGCCCATGGTGGATGGCCGACCCTTGGCTAGCAGCCTGTTCGCCGCTGCCCACTTCCAGAGAGGGCTGCTTGCTCATGACCAGCTCAATGGCCTCGGCTATCTCGGCCAGGTTGTGGGGCAACATGTTCGTAGCCATTCCAACGGCAATGCCGGCGGTGCCGTTGACCAGCAGATTCGGCAAGGCGGCGGGGAGCACCGCGGGCTCGCTGTCCTCTCCGTCGTAGGTGGGCCGGAAGTCGACGGTGTCCTCGTCGAGCTCGCCGACCATGTCCATCGCGGCCTCGCTCAGCCGGCACTCGGTGTATCGGGCCGCCGCGGGCGGGTCGTCCAGACTGCCGAAGTTGCCTTGCGGATCCACCAGCGTGACCATGCGGCTGAAGTCCTGGCCCATGCGTACGAGCGTGTCGTAGATGGCGGCGTCCCCATGGGGGTGGTAGCGGCCCATCGTGTCACCCACGACGCGAGCCGCCTTGCGGTATGGGGTTCCCGGGCGCAGGCCCATTTGCAGCATCGACCACAGGACGCGGCGCTGTACCGGCTTAAGGCCGTCCCGCACGTCAGGAATCGCCCTCGAGGTGATCACCGACAACGCATACGCAAGGAACGAGTCGCTCATCTCCTTCGCCACCGGCACGTCTTCCACATGGCGTGCCGGAACGGGGGCTAGCGTCGCGGTCGTCAGTTGCTGGGGTGTGGACACGTTTCTCTCCAGGCTCATCAAGTTCTCCATGCCGCCGAGGACCTAGATCGGCGACGGCGCTGATGCGGTTCGCCGGTGACCTCGAAGGTAGCGGCTGACGTCTCGCGATCAGGTGATCCCAGAGGCGCTCGCTGGAGTCCACCCGGCCTCCACCTAAGGCGCGGCACCGTCCGACCGCGGCACCGTGAAGAGCGCATCAGCCAGAGCCCTCACGCTTCCTGCGCCATCCAACACCCGACATGGTTCGTCCTCGTCAAGCCGCGCCATCGAGACCGAAGACCGCTAGTCAGAACACCTGTTCTTACCATAGCTGTCACTATACGAGTGTCGCATGACAAATACATCTTAACAGCAGAAATACTCATGAAATATGCAATACAGCGTGTGGCGCCAGCTTCCGCTTCACTCCTGTCTGACGCAATCCCTGCGCGCCCCACTGCCCAAGGTTCCCTCACCGACCTCCCACCTCGCGAGCCACCTCAGCGACCGATCGGAGGGCCTCCTGGACGGCCCGCGCGGCCAGGCCTTGAACTCCGGATAATGCTGTCGTGGCACTTCGGCATCGCGTCTCCCCCTCGGGTGATACCTCAGCCATGGGGGGATGCTCGCATCACTGAATCACATAAAATGATCTGACAAGACCACAAAATCCTCGCGAACGAGTTCGGTTGGGCCAGACAATGCTAGCGTTGGAGCACATGGGCACCTCGGATCTGTTTGGCAAGATGTGTTTGGACTTCCCGCACAACAACGGCGGGGAAGCCGGTTTCGCGTCGCCGCACATCAATCGCGAGTCAGTGACAGAAGAGGTCGTTGTCCGGGAGCTTCTACAGAACGCCCTAGACGCCTCGTTGTCCACCAGGCCGGTGGCCGTGGAGTTTCGCCACGAGAGCATTCGCACTCAGGATCTGCCGCTAATCAAGGACTACATGGCGGCATTCAACGCTGCCCGCACCCACCGAGAGGACAAGGTGGATAGTCCCGCAGAACGGCAGGCGATTGACCGGATCAGGGGCTGTGTGAGGTCCGCCAACCGAACAACGAAGGTGCTGGCGTGCGTCGATAGAGGCCGGGGCATCGACAAGACAGCCTTGAGGTCTCTGTACAACACCGGCGATACTACGAAGTCGACAGGACGGGGATCCGTCGGACTGGGGCATCTAACCGCATTCGCGGCCAGCGATCTTCGCTATGTCCTCTACGCGGGCCGGAACACGGAAGGACAAGAGACCTTCGGCGGTCACGCGATCCTGGCCACGAGCAGCATCGATGGGGAGCAGCGGGACGCCCATGGATACATTCGAGGCGCCGAGGAGCGGCGCGGTAGCCCAGCGTCTCAAGCCCGTGGATCCTCCGCCATCCCCACGCTCGTGCGGGGATGGCTGCCGGACGCCGGCTCGGGCTCCGTCGCAGCGATCTTGGGGTATGGGCCGACCGTACGCGCCGGCAACAAGTTGGAGGAGAGTGTGCTTGCCGCCGCGGCAAAGAGCTTCGTAGTGGCCATCCACCAGGGCGACCTCACCGTCGACTGCCGAGTCGGCGGCACAATCAAGGCCTCATTGGACAAAGACACCCTCGCCGCTGCACTGATGCCAGCACGGAATCAGCAGCGCCGACGACTCCGCCTAGGAGTGCTAGGGCGTGAGGCATGGGCGGCCTACGAGACCCTGCAAACCGGCACGGCCCTACCGGTCGACGAGGGACTCGACGGCGTCAGCATCTGGGTGCGCGACCTAGCAGCAGGCGAACGCACCCTTGTCTGCGTGTTTCGGGAGGGAATGTGGATCACCTCGCATGCCCCGCAACTTCAGAACACACACTTCGGGAACCTCGCTCCATTCTGTGCAGTAGTGAACGTCGAAGACCCGTCCGACGGGGCCGATGAGAAGTCGATTTGCGCTTTGGTGCGGGAAGCGGAGGGCGAGACCCACTCGCAGATCCGTCCCAGCGAAATAACCGACCCCGACAAGAAGAAATCGCTGGAAGGAGCCCTGAAGCGGATCGCCAGTGTGTTGCGGACCGCCGGTAAACCCTCGGTGGGTCAAGTCGTCGAACCTGACCAGTTGCGGATATTTCGCGGCAGGCTATTGACCCCGGCCCCAGCGCCGCCAGCGCGTCGCCAAGAAACCGACGACCCTTCTGAAGAGGTCATCGACACCGACGACGACGAAGGCGACGGCGGCGGAGACGGAAGCGGCGGAGGTGGAGACGGAGGCGGCGGAGGCGGCGGAGACGGAGACGGCAGAGGCGGCGACTCAAGTTCAGGGCCGACGCGGCGCCGAGTCTCAGCGCGGGGCAATTCATCTGGGATCCGTGTAGCGAGCCGCCATCTGGGTGCACGTCAATGGAGTGTCGTCTGGCGAGCCGAGAGTGTGCGCAGCGGCGGGCTTCGGGTCATGGCGGTCTTGCCGTCTGGAACAGACGAGACCACTGAACGTCAACTGAGCGACAGTGTGCTCAAGCTCACTCGAGTACAGATCCGTGAACGCCGCATCGAGCCGACGTCTGACAGCGAAGGGCGCGAGGTCCGTCTACTGGATGCGAGTGACGCCGGCGAAGCCCTCGTGGAACTGGCCGAGGACCTGGATTCGACAGACGCCGCTATGGTCACCATTCGGCTGATGCACGCCTCGGGGACGGCCACATGAACTCCTCAACGACGACGCCCGAGGACCCGATGGCCGCAGCACCGGTACTCGACGCGACCGGAAGCGAGCCCAGCTTGGACTGGCCCGACGGAAAATACTCCGCAAGCGTTGCGGGGGCGCGCGGGGAGTGGCAAGTACAGCACGACATCTCGGGCGCCGTTGGTATAGCGGATCTCATCGAGACAGGCCACGCCATGTTCGCTGCCGAAGCCAGGTGCCCACGCACGCTGTTCAGCCAATTGGCTCTCAGCCAGAACCCGACCACGGAACTCCGCTTCGACGAGTCGATGACCCGCGAGCCCGTGTTCGTAGTCCCTGGGATCGTGGCTGTCGCCGACTGCGATCTGTCAACAGCAGCAGCAGCAGTGATCTGGCGACGGGCGGGCTCCACGGTGCCAGTCAAGCGAGGAATGTGGCTAGCACGAGGACCAGCTGTCAAAGAGGACTTAGCCAGTTCGCTGCTGCTCGTGGAGATCGTCGACTGGCTCGAGGACCACGAGATGAGCATCACTTCGTATGGGGACCAGGATGGCAACACCAGACTGCAACTGCGTATTCCCGCCGCGCAGCAGCCGCGGCTAAGCCAGGAGGCATTCATCGCGCAGGCTTGGCAAACCGCGTTGGCATACCTGCCCTCATGCGACGCGTTCGACCTCGACTGTGAGGCCGGGACCAGCAACTTCTTCGCCGCTGAGCTCGAGGCCAAGCTGTCCGGCATGCCGCTGTGGAACGACGGGGCCAAGTGGGACCCCGTCCGAGCCGCGACGCGGTTGCGGGGAATGCCCCTGCCAGCCCCCCATGAGGAGCAAGCCTGATGAATAGGTGCCGCAACCTTCCTGAAGAGGCATGGAAGTCCTACTCGGACTGGTTGCAGACTGTTGTCGCCAAGAACCGAGGGACGGACCCAGTCCCTCCCGCTGAGAGGGCTGCTACCCAACAACAGCTTCTTGCTGCGGCATCGACTTCGGCGAACGCGCTGGCTGCAACTCTGCGTCAGGCGCTGAGCAGTGCGGACGGCCGCAGCATGGAGATTGGGCCTCTCGCGCGGCCGTTGACGGCTGCGGACGTGCGGTCCCCGCATATGGACTGGGAGACGATGCTGCACAGGTCGTTGTCCTCGCCAGGAAACGGCCCGGTGACGACGCGTTCGGAAGCGGCGCAAGTGTTGTTCTGGGCCGCCTGTAGCGTCGCATGGCTTGAGGCGGGCAGCCTCACCAATTCACCGGCTGACCTCCTAACAAAGCACCAATTCGTACCTCTGGAGAGCGCTGACCCAAACACGCTCAATGGCAACGAGAGGCGGCTGCTCGACGACGCGTCGCGTGACGTGCTGCGAGGTCTAGGCGGCATCCCACATGTGCGGTCGGGCCACAACAACGTCCTGCTGGACAGCGCGATGGCTCGGGCCTGGTGGCGGGTCGACATCGCCCTGCAAGCCGAGTCCAGCTCCGACGGGGAGTTGAGCTTCGACGAATGCTACGAGGCCTTCCTTCCGCGCGGCTGCTGGAGGGCGTGGACGACCACCGCCATGACCATGGCCGGGCGCCTGTCCCCAGGGCAGTGCGCGGCCGGGTTCGCCACCGCCATTCGAACACACGAGCGACGACACGGCTCCTGGCCCGACGGGACACGAGCCAAAGAGATCGCTTCCAACATCGTCCGCCGCAGTGCCGGCTTCTACGCTGGGATGCTGGATCATCGGACACTAGCCCGGCTCGCGGAATGACCACGACTGCACCGTCGCCGATTCTCTCCGAGGCTGTTAGACACCTGCCCGACATGCAGCGGCACCAACCCTCGACAAGCGGAGACAGAACTGTGATACCGGTGACCGCTGCCTTGACTCCCTCAGCGCCAGCGATTACTGCGGCATCGGAAGCGGCCATTTGCGGAGCACCCGCATATGTGTCACCCGAACACTCGGCGCTACCGCACATCGTGAAGTTCTCCGGCGGCCGGTCGAGCGCTGCAATGGTGCTGAGTCTCGCCCGCAATAGTGCGCTCAACCCCGAACGAGGCGATCTCGTGCTGTTCGCCAACACCACTGCGGAGCATCCCGCCACATACGACTTCGCTGCCCGGGTATGCGATGAACTCGAAGCGCTGCATGCGATCCCCTGCCTGTGGTACGAGTTCTGCACTGTGGAGGAGTCGACCAAGTCCGGGTGGAGCCGCCGACCCTCCTACCGTCTGGTGCGGCGTCGCCGAGCCTCACCCGACGACCATCCAACAGCCCCGGGTTACTCCGACAACGGTTGCGCATTTGAAGAGTTGGCGTCACTCAAACGGTTGCTTCCGAACCGCAGCCTGCGATTCTGCACGCAGAACCTCAAGGTGCTACCCGGCATCCGGCTCATCAGCGAATGGTTAGCAGGCGGCCCTGGTCCCGCAGCGGCCGGGCACCACCACGGCCGCTCCCTCACGTCGGCCGACGCGGCCGCCTCACGCTACAAGGGGAGCCGCTATACGCCCGGGGAGGTAGTCGAGCTTGCAGCGTTCGTGCACTCCCGCCCATGGATGCGGCCAGCACAGGACTGGGCAGACTTCACAGTCGTCTCGCGGAGCCACAGCTCACAGGCGAGGCCCTCGGCGGACGTCGCCGGGATGACTGGCCATCCCGTGCGGTACGTGACGTTGCTGGGCCTGCGCAGCGATGAGGCCGAGCGTGTCAACAGGGCCCACTTTGAGGCGATGCTCGCCGACGGCGCCAAGGGCGTCCGCTGCCGACACGAGTCGCATCCCGCAGGCGAGATCATCGCTACGCCACTTGCGGACGCCGGAGCCGATATGGACCGAGTCGACGACTTCTGGCGCAGTCAGTCCTATGACCTGGGTATCGACCGAGCGTTGGGCAACTGCGTGTATTGCTTCATGAAAGGAGAGCCGGCTCTACGAAGGCTGGCGTCCGCAGAACATGGTTACCCTGAAACCAATTCAGCTGGGCCTGCGAGCATCCACTGGTGGGCCGATATCGAAGCTCGCTACGCCGGGCCTTCGGACGACCCAGACGTTCAGCAGTTCAAGTTCTTGACGCTGCGGTCGCCGTCCTATGCCGAGATCGCCAACGGCACTGCGGCCGCGGGTCGCCGCGACGGCGTGAGCCTGCCCTGTGCTTGTACCGACTAAGCGATGCGCAGAACCTACGGAAGGCTGACTTTTACGTTGGACAACGACCCCCCCAAGGGTTTCACCAACACCGACGCCAATAGGGACCAAGTCAAGGACGAGATCGTCATACGCGAACTGCTTCAGAACGCGTTGGACTCCGGGACAGGCTCCCGCGTAGTGCGATTCGTTCTTCAGAGTGTGGCGGTCGCCGACATCTTTGGTCTCAACCAGTACAAGGAGGCATTTGAGCGCGCCTGCCGCTACCTGGGCGATGACGAGCCGACGACCGGCCAGCAGATGATCAAGCGGATCCAGAAGGCACTAAGGCGGAAGTCTCTCTTGTGCCTGTTCTGCTGTGATGACGGTGACGGCATCGGCGAGAAGGAGTTGAGGTCCCTGTACGGCAGCGGTCGATCCACCAAACACACAACAGGACGCGGTTCGGTCGGGCACGGCCATTTGACGGCATTCGTTCCCAGCGACCTGCGCTATGTGCTCTACGCAGGTCGCCAAACCGGGGCCGATGGAACCCTGGTCGAGACGTTCGGCGGGCACGCCATCATCGCCACTCACATTGTCGGTTCCGGCAAAGCCCGGAAGCAGCGCAGCGCTGACGGGTTCATCCGTCATCAGCAACCCGACGGGTACAGCACTCTGTTCGACTACGAGCGGGGCGGTACCCGCATCCCGTCGACACTGGCTGCGCAGATGCGTCCGGGCGCTACCGGATCTGCGGTGATGATCGCCGCCTACAAGCCTGTATCGCCAACCGTGGACCCAGACCGGTTGATCCTTGCTGCGGCAACTCGCCACTTCCTCGTCGCCGCATTCGACGGCACCCTTAGCGTTACCTTCACGGGTACCTCAGGCACCGAACACTCCCTGGTCCCCGAGGCGCTCGGCACTTACATCGAGGCCATCAACCCGGAGCGGCACCGCCGGGCCGCGCGACGAACGCTTCGAACCCTTCAAGACTCTGCCAGCCGTATCCCAGACGACGAAGTCGTGGATGCGTTAGGACTCGGCGCACGGGTGTGGATACGGCCACGATTGCGAGGAGACGAGACCGCATCGCACCGGGTATCAGTGTTCCGCGACGGCATGTGGATCCAAGACAACACCCAGAACTATCTCCAGCCCCGTCACTTCAGCGGGACCGAGCCGTTCGATGCCGTGGTCGACCTTGACAGCAACCAACCCGGAGGCATGGGCGAGCTTGTGCGAGACGCCGAAGGCGCTTCACACCTCCAGATCACTCCCAGCGAACTCGACAACCCCTCGAAACTCGTTAAGCGCTTCGAGAAGCTCCGCGGCCTACTGAAGGCCAACGCCCGTGAGGCCTCCACGGGTGAGCCGTATGCCCCTCCGCAACTGCGCCTCACCGGATCAGCGGTCAGCACCACAGCACTCCCCAAACGCCGCCCCAAGCGCCCGGACTCCGATCCGAGGACCGGTAAAGACATCGAGCACGAACGAACGCTTCCCAACGGACCGCCCAAACAGCCGAGCCCGCCCAGCCCGGACCCAGATCCGAGAACCGATCCCAACGCCGACAAGGAAAAGACCGACCAGACCGTTCGGGGCGGCAACTCTTCCGGGGTATCCACATCCTGCCGGCCCGATCCCAACGACCACCGCATGTTCCATGTCGCATGGAGCGCTACCGGCCGAGGATTCGCGGCTGGCGCCGCAGACTTGTCTCTAGCGGTGCCCTCCGGCACCGACCAGACATCTCGACACCGAATCAGCCCTGACTACCTCACCATCGTCGAAGTACGACACCAACACCGAAGCGTCGACCTGCCTACCGGCGGCCGCAAACAGGTCAGGCTCGTTAGCCCTGCCGCCAAGGACACCGCGACGGTCAGGATCGATGCTGCAGCAGCCGACGCCATGGGAGAAGACCGCGGCCTAGTTGAGGCCGTGCTGTTCCATCGCTCCCTCGCTTCGAGTCTCAAGGGGCACGCATGACGGTCCGAGCAAGCCGCGCAGATGGCGGCACCGGACCTTCTACGCCGGGCACGAGCGGAAGGCCATGAACTCCATCACGTCCCGGCGGGACCTAGCTTCCAATGCCGCGTCCGGATCCGCTGCTTCGCGTCTGCTGGAGTCGATCCCAATCATCGACGACACCAGCGACACCCATGAACGCTCCCTGGACTGGCCCGACGCCACATACGAGACCCAAGTGACGCCGGCTGCCGGAGACTTGGCCTGGACGGTGCGTCACAGCCTCACGGGAGCGCCTGGCATCGAGAGCTTGCTACGCCAGGGAAGCGCAGCCTGGTGCGTCGAAGCTCGCTGCGCGGAGACTCTGCACGCGTCCACGGAGACGACCACAGATCCAATCACGACAGTCTCGCTCGCTCCGCATGACGTAGGCACCGGCACAGTGCATCTCTGGCCCGGAATCGTCGCCATCGCCGAGTGCAGCCTCAACCCGATCGGAACGCTGTGGGGAGAGGAGCCACTCCCGCTTCGGCCTGGACGACTACTGGCCCGGGCCGCACCCATACGCGTGGACCACGAAGGCTCGGATCCGATGCTGTTCATCGGTGACCCCAACATCGAACCCGAGACGGCCGTAAGCATCAAGGTTGAACACATAGGCCAAGACAGCCGATTCGTAGTAAGGGCACGCCCCGACCGGATCGACCGACTCAAGTACCATGAGCCAACACTGCTGGCGTGCTGGTCCACGGCACTAGCTCTACTGCCTTCGTACAGCGTGTTCGACATAAAGGAGAACGAGACCGGCCAAGCGGCCGTGCCGGAATCGCTGATCGGAGATCTGATCCTGCGACGGCTCCAAGCCGACCTTCCTCAAATTGCCCTGTGGGACAACACCGACGAGTGGGACCCCTTACAAGCGGCTTCAGCATTCGTACCGCTCACTCCGAAGCTGACCGACAACGGCGACGAGTAGTGCCCACGACGACCTCCCAAGCCACCGAGGACGCTCTGAAGCCGGCGATCTTGGCCGTGGCCGCATGGCAGAAGACCCTGACCGACAACCCCTACAATCCCGATGCTGGAGAGCAGCGTCTGAGAGCGCAGCAGCGGCTCGCTACAGCAGCGCTAGCGTCGGCGGATGAGACCGTCGCCGTCATCCTGGATCAAGCTGACGGCCAAATCCCAGAAGCGGCGTTGGATGCTCTGCCAAGCGTCCCGCATCCGATCATAGCTCATGAGATCCTCAACTCGAATTGGCAAACGGACTTCACGCTGCACGCAGCACTGACTGCCGCCGAGACCACCCGTAGCCAGACGATGGAGTTCGGATGGTGGCACCTCTTGACTCTTCGGCTCCTCGCGGACCACAAGCTCCCCGACCCCCCGGTGTTCCTGCTCGACCTTGCCGCTCCCGGGTCGCTTCCATTTGATCGGATCAGCCTCACCACCACCCACGAGGACATCACCCCGCAGCAGCGCAAGGGCATCGACAGGTCGATTCGCAACCTCATACGCCACTCTGGCGGCATCTGGCACCGCCGAGGCCGATGGCTCTTCGACTCACCGCTAGCCGCCGCATGGTGGAGAGTTGAAATAGCGAAGACTGCGAGTGGTGCGGCTCCTGCCGCGATTAGTACACAAGCCGCGTACGAGGCCTTCAACAGCGCCTGGAGGGTGTGGGCCGACAGCGCCGCCCGAAACTCCACCCGGCTAGCCGCACCAAACTGCGCTGCTGCCTACGTGCTCGCCGCCATTGAGCACAAGCAATGCACGGGATCTCTGCCGGCGGGAACGGTTGCCAAGCAACTCGTCACCAACCTGTTGCGCCGAACACAACGTCTCAGCGTCCCTCACATTGACCCTCAGGAGCTAGCCATCCTGGCCAGCTAGGAGACTCTACGCATCCGATGGGCATCCAGTGCTCGAGAGGACCTGCTGGTCGTGGGACGTTGGTCTGGAGCGCTTGCTGACACGCCGGAATCTGCGTAAATGCCGGGTGGTCACCATGTTCAGCGGCCACGAACCAACGCTGGTCTATACGTCAAGGCCTAACGTCGACCAGCACGCGGTGGTAGACGGCCCGGACGGCCAGGGCCTCCCGTAGTTCCGCGGTCATGTCCTCGGCGAACTCGGACCGGTACCCGGCGTCGAGCACGACCGAGACCGCGAACTGCAGCCCGGAGAACAGGCCGATGAAGGCCGACACCAGCACCAGCGGCCGGGTGAACAGCAGATCCTCGCCCCACAGAGGGATCTGCACCGCCCATGACTCCCGCCAAGTCAGCTCGGACAGCGTGGTCCAGTCCAGCAGGGTCGCCTCCCGCACCGTGAAGATCCCGAACAGCACGTAGAACGCGGTCACGATCAGCGCCACCAGCATGATCTGGATGCTCTGGGACACGAACAGGAGCAGGCTCACGTTCATCCGGGCTCGGCGGCTCAACCGCGGCGAGTCGGGCGGAGCGGCCGAGTCCCCGGGCACCAGCGGCTCGACCGGCGTGCCCGCACACCGGGACCGCACATCGGACCATGATGAGAACCGGGCCAGGTCCACTGCCAGGCGCCGGACCGAGATCGTCACGAACAGCGTCCCCACCGCCACCAGCAGCGCAGCCACCATCGCGAAGTACGGCAGTGTGAAGTCGTGGGCCACCTGCCACATCTCGGCGTTGAGAAAGATGAAGGCCGAGAACACGAGCAGGATCGGCAGCGACTTGGCCAGGAGCGTCGTCATCCGGCCGACCTGGCGACCCAGCTGACCCAGCGACCACCGCACCATCGGAACCAGCCCCCAGCTGGTGACGAGGTAGGCCACACCGAGCACCACGGCGTTGACCACCACCATGAACCCGGCGTCCTCGACGACCGAGCCGGTCGCGCCGAGCCCGGCGAAGACCGCCGGCAGCCCGAGATACGCCAGGATCTCCCAGAGGCCGACCCTGTCGGGCAGCTGCCACAGCCGCCTGCCGCGCAACTGGTTGACCAGAGCCACTGCCGCCGCGGCCACCGCTAGACCCAACATGAACACCCCGGCCTGGGCCCAGCCGGTCCACCGGTCGCCGAACACCAGGAAGAACTCGAGGACGACCACGAAGCCCAGGAACGGCGCCGCTCTGGTGAGCACGTCGGTGCTGGCCGAGTAGTCGTGTATCAGATGCGGCAACCCCTGCCGGACGAACCACCGCTCGCAACGGCCTCGCTCAGCGGCAAGGTCGAGTTCTCCGCCCAAGCCTTCCGCGGACCCCATGACGGAAACCCTAACGGTGGCGCTTGTCCGTATCGTGGGGTCATGGACCTGCAGACTCTCATCGACCGGGCCGAGATCACCGACCTGCTCACCCGCTACGCCCGGGCCGTCGACCGCCAGGACTGGGAGCTGTTCCGGACCGTCTTCACCCCTGACGCCCGCATCGACTACACCCAGGTGGGCGGCATCGCCGGCGACCTCGACACAACCGTCGGCTTCCTCACAGAGGTCATGGCAATGTTCGAGGCCATGCAGCACCTGATCTCCAACATCGACATAGACATCGACGGAGACGAGGCCAAGGTGACGGCGATGGTCTACAACCCGCTCAAGCTGCCCGACACCCCCATGTGGGCCACCGGCGGCTGGTACCACCACGAAATGGTGCGCACCCCTGACGGCTGGCGCAGCCGCTCGCTGGTGGAGGAGGCCGGCTGGTTCGACGGCGTTCCCGAGCCCGCCAAGCCCTCCGGCGAGGACCAGGCCGGATAGGGCTGGCGCACGCACAGGCCCGGACCCCGCAAGGATCGAAGCACAGTGCCCGGCCCGCTGCACGGAGTGCGCATCGTCGAGATGTCCGTCGCGGTGACCGGCCCGCTGGCCGTGGGCCTGCTGGTCGATCAGGGCGCGGAGGTGGTCAAGGTCGAGGAGCCCGGCTACGGCGACCAGGGCCGCTACGTCGGGGTGGCCTCGGGCGGCATTTCGGCCCTGTTCCAGATGTGCAACCGGGGCAAGCGCTCGATCGCGGCGGACTGCACCGACCCTCGGGGGCGCGACATCGTCCTCGACCTGTGCGCCGGCGCCGACGTGTTCGTGCAGAACATGCGGCCGGGCGTGATCGAGCGTCTCGGGCTCGGCTACGACGCAGTCTCGGCCCGCAACCCCGGCATCGTCTACCTGTCGCTGTCAGGGTTCGGCCCCGACGGCCCCTACACCCACCGCCGGGTGTACGACTCGGTCATCCAGGCCCAGTCGGGGTTCGTCGGCAACCAGACCGGCATCAACGACGAGTCCCCCCGCTTCCTACGCCAGGCCGCGGTCGACAAGGTCACCGCCTACACCGCCGCGCATGCCGTGACCTCGGCCCTGTTCGCCCGGGAGCGGGGCGCAGGAGGCCAACACGTGCAGTTGTCCATGCTGGACGCCGCGGTGGCGTTCCTGTTCGCCGACGCGGCCGCCCACGAGGTCGCGCTCGACAACGACCAGCCCCAACTGGCCCAGTCGTTCTCGGCTCACCAGCGGGCCATCGCCTTCGCCGACGGTCACGCGGTGGTGGCCGCGGTGACCGACTCCGAGTTCCACGGCATGGCCCGAGCCGTGGGCGTGGACTCGTCGGACCCTCGGGTGGCAACCATGACCGACCGCCAGAGGAACCGGCCCCAGACCAGCGAGGTCTTCCGGGCCGTGCACGCGGCCGCGGCCACTATGCCCCTGGCCGAGGCGGTGGAGGCGCTCGACCGTCACGAAGTCCCCTTCGGGGTCGTGCTCGGCGTGGAGGACATCGCCACCGACGCCCAGACAGTCCACAACGAGATCTTCACCGAGCACGACCACCCGCACATGGGGCGGGTCCGCCAGCCCCGGCCCGCCCCCCGGTTCTCGGCCACGCCCGCCGAACTGCGCGAGCCGTCCTCGCCCGCCCACGGGCAGCACACCGACGAGGTTCTCGCAGAGTTGGGATGGGGCGACCGGATCGACCAGTTGAGAACCGACGGTGTGATCAAGTGAACGACGCCACCGAACCCGACGCCACCGAACCCGACGCCACCGAACCCGACGCCAACAGCCTGAAGCAGGCCGCGTACCGGCGCGAGGTGCTGCAATTCGACGAGTGGCGCCAGCAGTTGGAACGCAACGGGGAGGCGCCCGCCATCCCGGCCGCCACGGTGGTCGTGCTGCGAGACGGTCCCGGCGGCCTCGAGTCGCTGATGCTGCGCAAGAACTCCAGGCTCGCGTTCGGCGGCATGTGGGTGTTTCCCGGCGGCCGCATCGACGACGCCGACCACGACGGCACCGGTGACCTGATCGCGGCGGCCCGCAACGCCGCGGCCCGCGAGGCCGGCGAGGAGGCGGCCGTCGTGCTCGACCCGGCCGACCTGGTGCACTTCTCCTACTGGATCCCGCCGCCGCTGGCCCCCAAGCGCTTCGCCACCTGGTTCTTCGCGGCCGAGGCGCCGTCGGAGGACGTCAGCATCGACGAGGGGGAGATCGTCCGCCACGAATGGATGACGCCCCATGAGGCCAGGCGCCGCCGCGACGCCGGGGAGATCGAGTTGATCGCCCCGACGTGGGTGACGCTCCACACCATCGGCCATTTCACCACCGTGGCCGGCGCGCTGGAGGGGCTCGGCCAGCGCCGCTCCCGCCGCTACGAGACCCGCATCGGGCAGGGTGAGCAGGGCCCGGTGTCACTGTGGCACGGCGACGCCGGATACGAGACAGGCGACCCGTCGGTGCCCGGCCCCCGCCACCGCCTGGAGATCACCCCGGACGGCTACCTGTTCGACGAGTCCGGCTACTCCGACACCGACTAGCCGGACGCAGTCGCCGGCCGGGCCAGCAGGTCCTCGATGAGCGCGACCAGCTCCAGGGGCCGGTCGCCCTGGATGGAGTGGCCGGCGCCGTCGACCACCACATGGACGGTGCCGGGAAGCCGCCGCGTCCACTCGGCCACGTCGGCGTCGTCGATCACGCTCCAGGCCCCGCCCTGCCACAGCGCGGTCGGCGCCGAGATGCCCGACACCTTGTCCCACAGGCCCTCGAACGCGATCTCCGCTCCCCCGCCGTCCTTCCAGTCCCGCATCCGGTCGTAGTTCCAGGTCCAGCGACCGTCAGGAAGCTCGTGGGCGTTGTGGAGCACGCCCCGGCGCAGCGACGACTCGCTGCGGGTCGGGTTGTGCTCGATGGTGCGGTCCAGGATCGCCTCGAAGCTGTCGAAGTGCTCGGGACCGTCGACGAAGGCGATGATGGGCTCGGCCTTCTTGTGGTCGGTGCCCGGCGTCACGTCCACGATCCCGAGTCTCCGCACGAGACGGCCATGATCGGCAGCCAGGCAGATGGCGGTCAGGCCGCCCAGCGACATGCCCACCACGGCTTCGGCGGTGGGTGCCAGCGCCTCCATCGCCACGGCCACGTCGCCCGCCATCGACACTGGCCCGTAGTCGTGGGCCGGCCGGTGGTCGGAGTGCCCGTGGCCGGGCAGGTCCACCGCCACCAGCGGTCGTCCCAGCGCCAGCGCCACCGTGTCCCAGGTGTGGGCGTTCTGGGCGCCGCCGTGGACGAGTACCAGCTCGGGCTCGGCCGTTCCCCACACCAGCGCCGACAGTCGAAGCCCCGACGGCAACTTCACCGACTCCCGGCGGACGGCGGGAGGACCGGGCCATTCGAGGCCGTGCTCGGCTGCGTTCTCTGCGAACAGCCCGAACTCGTCGTAAGCAACCATCCGGCGATGCTAGAGGCCGAGCGGAGGGCCGCGCTGTGTGCCGACCCGAGGCCGCTGCCAAATTCCGGTTCCCAGGGTGAATAATCCCCCCAAACCGCCGGAAGTTCGTTTGCAAGGGCTCCGCTAGGCGGGCTCGCGCCGGCTGCGGCGGCGGGAGGCCCGGCCCGACGTCACCGGCGGGTCCCAACTGAACCGCCACGCAGCCACCGCGGCGCCGGCTGCCAGCCACAGGGCCAGCACTCCGAGCCGGTGCCACTCGATGGCCGGCGCCTCCGAGAACGGGTTCATGGCCTCGCCGAAGGCCAAGCCGAAGTGCTTGAGCGGGAAGATGTCCCCGAGCAGGTCCAGCCAGGCCGGAGTCTCGCTGCCGAACGGGACGAAGATGTTTGAGATGAAGGCCATCGGCAGGAGGGTGGCGTTGGCGATCGGCACCGCCATGGACACCGACCGGGCCAGCGCGGCCAACCCCAGGCCGAGCGCCGCGAACGAGGCCGACCCGAGCGCGAAGGTCAGGAGCATGGCCGGGACCTTGGCCGCCTCGACGTTCACGCCGTAGGCGACCACACCGAGCGCGACCATGGCGGCGACGCCCAGCGCCGCGATCCACACCGCCGACACCACCACGCCGCCGAGGTAGGTCCAGCGCGGCATGGGCGTGCCCCTGACCCGCTTGAGGATGCCGAGCTCGCGCCGGCTGGCCAGGTTGATGCCGATGCCGGTGTAGGTGGACGACGCGGCCGCGAACACGGCCAGGCCGGGCGTGTAGAACTGGCTGCTGTTCACCCGGCCGTAGACGGTGTCGAAGGCGTCGTTGCCGAAGATGGCGGTGAACAGCACCAGCATCAGGATCGGGAACACCAGGGTGAAGAAGGCCGCCACCGGCGTGCGCCAGAAGATCCGGTTCTGGTGGAGTGCGCCCCGCCAGAGCGATCTCATGAGTCGCTCCCCGCTTCGTCGCCACCGCCCCGGTCGCCGTCCACGAGCCCCAGATAGACGTCTTCGAGGCTCGGAGTCGAGACGGTCAGTCCTTCGAGTTCGATGCCTCGTTGGGCGGCCCAGCCGGTGAGATGGGCTAGGTCGGCGGTGGGAGTGTCGGTCGTGATCTCGACGTGGCGGCCCCGCCCGACGATCTCTCCCGACACCGGGGCCAGCAGGTCCGGCACCGGCTCGGCTCGGTCGGGCACCGCGAAGCGGATCAGCGCCGAGCCGGCCCGGGCTCTCAGCTCGCTCGGCGTTCCCTCGGCAACGATGCGGCCCCGGGCCAGCACGGCCACCCGGTCGGCCAGATTCTCGGCCTCGTCGAGGTAGTGCGTGGTGAGCAGCACGGCCCGCTGCTCCGACGCCAGCCGTTCGACCAGCTCCCACCCCCGCCTTCGGGCCGCGGGGTCGAAGCCGGTGGTGGGCTCGTCGAGGAAGACGACGTCGGGGTCGCCGGCCAGCCCGAGCGCCATGTCGATGCGGCGCTGCTGACCTCCAGACAGGGTGGAGATGCGGGCGTCGGCCTTCTCGTCCAACTCCACGAGCTCGATCAGCTCCTGGGCTGGAACCGGGCGCGAGTAGGCGGCACCGTAGAAGTCGATGGCCTCCCGCACCGTCAGCTCGGGGTCGATGCCCGACGTCTGCAGCACGATGCCGATCCGGTCCCGGAACGACGCAGGGGCGGACGCGGGATCTGTGTCCAGTACCCGCACCGTTCCCGAGCTCCGGGTGCGATGCCCCTCCAGGATCTCAACGATGGTGGACTTGCCCGCGCCGTTGGGGCCCAGCAGAGCGAACACCTCGCCCCGCTCCACCTCGAACGACACGCCGTCCACGGCCCGGACCGCGCCGTAATCCTTCACGAGATCGCTCACCGCGACGGCCGGGCTCACCGGTGGGCACGCTATCGCCGGCTGGAGCGGGCACGATATGGGGGTGAGACCGTTGCCGGGCATGGTGCCCATCGCCGAGTACCCCAGCCGCTGGGAGGCCGACGTGGCCGCGGCCCGGCTCCGCGAGGCGGGATTCGAGACGACGGTGATCTTCGACCCGGCCACGAATGTGGCTCCCCACCACGTCACCGAACGGCTCGCAGTGGTCGTGGTTCGCGCCGAGGTGGCTGATCCCGCAGCCGAGCTTCTCGGCGTTGAGCGGCCCGACGTCGAGGCCGAGCACCTCGACGCCGCTTTCCACCAGCGACGCTTCGCGGACCGTCCCGCCTGGGTTCGCTACCTCACCTGGGCCCTGATCATCGCCATCCCCGGACCGATCGCCATCTCGGGCCTGGTGCTGCTGTGGACCGTGCTGCAGAGCATGTTCCCATGACCCGTACACCCATCTGCTGGGCCTTTCGGCGTTGACGAGTCCCGCCGTAGGATGGCGCGGGCATGACGATCACACCCGTCGATCCCCGGCCACTCGACATCCTCGACGGCGACTTCTACGTCAACGACCCCTACTCCCGCTACGCCTGGCTGCGGGAGAACTCCCCCTGCCACTGGGACGGCGTCAACGAGCTGTGGGTGGTCACCCGCTACGACGACATCGTCACCGTCGAGCTGGACAAGCACCTGTTCATCAGCTCGGACCGCAACAAGGGCGGCTTCCGGCCCAACATCCCGGCCGACACCTCGATCATCGCGACCGACGATCCGCTGCACCAGGCCCGCCGCTCGCTGGTGTCGCGCCGCTTCACCCCCCGGGCCGTGCAGCAGTGGCACGACCACATCACCGGGACCGTCGACCGGTTGCTCGACCCGGTGATCGAGCGGGGCCGAGCCGAGATCGTGGCCGAGCTGGCCGCTCCGCTGCCCGCCAAGATGATCGGCTTCCTGCTCGGATTCGACGACGAACTGTGGCCCAAGCTCGTGCACTGGTCGGAGGCGTCCATCGCCACCGGCGGCGGTCCCCGGTACCGCACCACCGAAGGCGTAGAGGCCGTCCTGGAGTTCGCGGTGGCCTGCACCGAGTTGTACACCGGCAAGCAGGGATGCCCTGCCGGCGATCTGATGTCGCGCTGGATCGAGGTCGAGTCCGACAGCGGCGGATCGGTGGGCGGCACCGACTTCGGATTGGACCAGATCGTCTCCGACTCGCTGCTGCTGCTCGACGGCGGGGCCGAGACGACCCGCACCGTGATCGCTCGGACCCTGCTGGACCTGGCCGACCGTCCCGACGCCTGGGACGCTCTGAAGGCAGGCGCTGATCTCGAGGTCGCGGTGGAGGAGTTCATCCGTTGGGTCACTCCCATTCACAACATGTGCCGGACGGCCACCGCGGACACCGAACTGGGCGGCCAGACGGTCCGCAAGGGTCAGCAGGTGGTCATGATGTACCCGTCGGCCAACCGCGATCCGGCCCACTTCGACGATCCTGAGAGCTACGACGTCACCCGCAGCCCCAACCACCACCTGGCCTTCGGCTTCGGCACCCACTTCTGCCTGGGCGCGGCCCTGGCCCGCCTCGAGATCCGCATCTTCTTCGAACGCCTGCTGGAGCGGGTGGACCGCATCGAGCGCATTGAGGGCACCCCGCAGGTGGAGATGCCCAACGCCTTCGTCCACGGCCTGCGCGAGGCCCACCTATCCTTCACCCCGGCCTGAGCCGGCCCACCCTTCCAGCCGAACCCCAGCAAGGAGTCGCACCGTGCCCGAATCCTCATCGAACTTGTTCAGCTACGCCGGCAAGAAGGTGGTGCTCACCGGGGGCGCCAGCGGCGTTGGCGAGGCTGCCACCGAGTTGCTGGCCGAGGCGGGCTGCACCGACCTCACCGTGCTCGACCGCAACGAGCCCACCGGCCCGGCCACCGCGTATGTGGCCGCCGACCTCAGCGACCCCGACTCCATCGACGCGGCCTGCGAGGCCATCGGCCCGGGGGTGGACGTGCTGTTCAACAACGCGGGCGTGTCCGGGGTGCACTCCTCGGACTTCGTGCTGCGGGTCAACTACCTGGGGCTGCGCCGCCTCAGCGAGGGCCTTCTGCCGACCATGAACCGGGGCGGCGCCATCGTCAACACCGCGTCGGTGGCGGGGCAGCGCTGGCCCCAGCACCTGGCTGAGATCTCCGAGTTGATCGCCATCGACGGCTGGGACGAAGCCCTGGCCTGGATCGCCGATCACGGAGATCTGGTCGACCCCGTGCCCTACGAGTTCTCCAAGGAGGTGGCCCAGGTGTGGACCATGCACGGCTCGCGCCGCAGCTACCTCGACTACGGGGTGCGCACCAACAGCGTCTGCCCCGGCGTGATCGACACTCCCCTGCTGCACGACTTCCGCCGCCACATGACCGAGAAGGTCATCGACTGGATGGTCGATCAGTCGGCCGGGATCCTGACGCCCGCCGACATCGCTAGCACCCTGGTGATGCTCGGCTCCGACGCCAGCGCGGCCATGAACGGCCACAACATGGTCGCCGACCACGGGTTCATGGCCTGGTTCACCACCAACCAGGTCGACTTCGCCGGCCTGGCCTGACCCGCGACCCGTCGTCTACGAGTCGTACTGGCGGAGCTCGACCTCGTTGCCGTCGGGGTCGCGGATGTAGACGGCCGAGCCCCAGCCCCGGGCCCCGAACACCCGCGGCGACCGGCGCACCAGCTCGACATCATCGTGGGCCACGATCGACTCCACGTCGCCGGTGACCCACAGCGCGAGGTGGTTCAGGTTCTCCCCGCTGCGGTCGGTCTCGAAGAGGTCGATGATGGTGCCCTCGTCGATGCGGACCGACACGAACGGCGCCTCGCCCGCCTTCCACTCCTCGTAGCGCTCCGGCTCCAGGCCCAGCCGGTCGCGGTACCAGCGCATCGACCGCTCGGCGTCGGCCACGTTCAACACGATGTGGTCCAGCCCCCGCACCCTCGCCGATGACCCGCCGCCGGCCACCGCTAACCCGCCTCCCCCGCCGATGACCCGCCGCCGGCCACCGCTAACCCGCCTCCCTCGCCGGAAACCCGCCGCCGGCCACCGCTAACCCGCCTCCCTCGCCGGAAACCCGCCGCCGGCCACCGCTAACCCGCCTCCCTCGCCGATGACCCGCCGCCGGCCACCGCTAGCCGGCCTGCACCGTCGAGGATCCGGCATCCGGGCCGGGATCGGGCTCGGCGACGTTGATGGCGAAGGCGAGCATGGTGTAGTAGCCCGCCAGAGTGGTGAGCTCCACCACCCCGGCAGTGCCGAGAAGGTCTCGGGCCGTCGCATAGGCCTGGTCGGACACCCTGGCGGTGGAGCACATCTCCCGGACGAAGCCGACGATCACATCATCGGGCGACCCGACGGCGCCGTCGCCGTCCCGCAGGGCTGTGATCGTTGCCTCGGCCACGCCGGCGGTCCGGGCCAGCCCGACGTGGGTGTCCCACTCGAAGGCGCAGGCGTGGGCCGTGGCCACGGTGATGATCGCCAGCTCGCGGTCATGATCGCTCAGCGCGCCCTCGTAGCGGACCTGGTGGCCTAGCTCGGCTGCGGGCCGGGCCATCGCGGGCACGTGCAGCATCACCTCGTAGGGCCGGATCATCGTGCCCCGGCTCTCGACGATCCAGTCGAACACGGCCAGCTGGGTCTCGCTGAGACCGTCGCGCCCGGCGAGCAGCGGAACTCTGGACATCGGTTGCTGGGTCGCCATGGACCCATTATCGCCCGCGTCCCGGCGCGGTCCCGAATCGGTCCCCGATCCAACGGCGCGGTATGGTCCGCCCGGCACCTAGCACTCGGGAGGCAACCGTGAGTTCGTGGATCGTGATCAGCGGCGGGACTGTGATCGACGGCACCGGTGCGCCCGCGGTCGAGGGCTGCACCGTGCTGGTGAAAGACGACACGATCGAGTCTGTCGGCACCGGCATCGGCGAGGACTCGATCCCCCGCGGCGACGACGTGGTGCGCATCGACGCCACCGGCAAGACGGTCATGCCTGGCCTGATCGACGCCCACTGCCACACCTCCTTCGGCGAGACCCGGATGCAGGAGGAGCAGGACCTCTACACCAGCCACGAGCTGCGCACCCTGCGCTCGGCTTGGAACGTCACCAAGGTCCTGCGGGCCGGCGTGACCGGGATCTCCGATCCCGGCGGCAGCTACTTCATCGGGGTCGGCATCCGCGAGGGCATCGCCGAGGGGCTCATTCAGGGGCCGCGGATGACCACTGCGGGCCGGTTCCTGTCGACCAGCAACGGCATCAGCGACTGGTATCCGTCGTCGGTGGGCGTGCCGGACTCCAGCATCGGCAAGGTGGTCAACACCGCCGACGAGATGGTCACCGAGGTCCGCCACCAGGTCAAGAACGGCGTGGACCTGATCAAGATCGGCGACAGCGTGCTCGGCGACTTCGAGGCGTTCTCCCGCGACGAGGTCAAGGCGATGTCGGATGCCGCCCACCGGCTCAACAAGCGCATCACCATGCACGCCCGGGGCTCCAACAACGTCGACTCCGCGGTGGCGGCCGAGCTCGACTGGATCATGCACGGCAACACCCTGCGCGACGACACCATCGAACGGCTGGCCGACTCGCAGATCCCGCTGGCGCCGGCCCTGCTGCTGCTGGGCAACCTGGGAGAGTTCGGCGAGGCCGCCGGGGTGCCGGCCGAGACCCGCAGCGCCTACTCGCGCCTCCTCGACGACACCGCGGGATGCCTCAACAAGGCCCGCGAGGCCGGCGTGCCCATCATCACCGGCACCGACACCGGGTTCGCGGCCACCCCCTACGGCGACTGGCACGCACGCGAGCTCGAGCTGCTGATGCGCTACGCGGGGATGACCGCGCTGGAGGCCATCAAGGCGGCCACCCACGACTGTGCGATCGTGCTGGGCGAGGAGAACGACGTCGGCTCGCTGGCAGCCGGCAAGGGCGCCGACATCATCGTCGTCGACGGCGACCCGCTCGCCGACATTCGGGTGCTGTGCGACAAGACGCGCATCGAGACAGTGATCCTGCGCGGCGAGGTGCAGGTCTTCGACGACGAGGTGCTGGCCCAGAGCCGGCCCTATGACCGGGCCCAGCACATCTGCCCGTCCGACATCACCTACGACCTGATCTTCAACGGGGGCGGCGGCACCCGGCCCGACCCCCGCGACTTCGGCTCCGACGGCGAGGGCGAGCTGCTGGCCCAGCTCGACGAGCTCGCCGGCGCCGCGGCCCAAGAGTCCAACTGACAAGCACCCGATCCGCATCCCCGGAGGTGGCACGCGCCATGATCCAGTACCCGCTCGGCGCGGCCGGAACCCTGACCCGCGTCCTCGAGGCCGGCCGGGGCGACAAGACGATGCTGCTCGTGCACGGGGTAGGGGCCCGGGCCGATCGCTGGCGCCTCAACCTCGAGGGCTTCGCCGACGCCGGCTACCACCCGTTCGCGGTCGACCTCCCCGGCCACGGCCTGGCCGCCAAGGGACGCGGGTTCCGCCACTCGGTCCCGAACTACGCGACGTTCGCCCGGGCCGTGCTCGACGAGGTCGGATCGGACCGCGCCTACCTGGTCGGAACGTCGCTGGGCGGCCACATCCTGGCCACCGTGGCCTGCGAGATCCCCGAGAGGGTGGCCGGCCTCGTGCTCGTCGGCACGCTGGGTATGGCCCCGATCGGCCCGGAGGCCCGGGCGCGCACCGCGGGCCTGATCGGCGACGCCTCACCCGAGATGGTCGACCGCAAGCTCCACAGCGTGCTCCACGACGACAGCCTCGTCACCGCGGACCTGCACCGCGAGGAGGTCCGCATCAACAACTCGTCCGGGGCGGCCGAGGCCTTCGAGGGAATCTCCGACTACTTCGCCAACCGCATAGACGACGACGTCGTGGGAGAGCGGCTGGCCGCCGAGTGCGGCGACGTGCCGATCCTGCTGGTGTGGGGCCGCGAGGATCTGGGCTTCCCGCTGTCGATGGGCGAGGCCGCCCACGGGTTGCTGGCCGGCTCCCGCCTGGCGATCATGGACGACGCCGCCCACGCCCCCTACTTCGAGCGTCCCGAGACGTTCAACGCCATCGTCACCCAGTTCTTCGCCGGCCGCCTCGGCGCCGAACCGCTCGACGGCGTCGAGCTGCGCGGCTGACCGGCCTGCGACCGGGCCGACGACGCCCGACAACAGCTAGCTGAATCGACGGGGCTAGGGTGCCGCCCCATGTCTGCAGAAACCGACGACCTCCTGCGACGCATCGACGAGACCGTCGAGGCCGAGCACATCAAGTTCCACCCGCTGGTCAGCGCCATCTGCGAGGGCAACGCCTCCCGCAAGTCCCTGAGGGGCTTCGCCAGGCAGTTCTTCTTCGTGGGGCCCAAACCCAACCCGAGGCCGCACTGCGCGGTGTACGCCTACGCCCCGGAGGGCGATCCCGACATCGAGCACCTGTGGTTCGACGACGTGCTGATGGAGGAGGCCACCGGCAGCCACTCCGGCACCGGCCACCACCTCCAGATCTACTTCAACTGGTGCGGTTCGCTGGGCCTGTCCGTCGAGGAGATGAAGGCCACCGACGCCATCCCGGAGACGGCCGCGTTCGAGCAGTGGCGCTACTTCAACGCCTTCAAGGGCGACTGGATCGCGGCCATAGCCGGCATCGCCTTCATCGAGGGCGCCTCGGCCAAGCGCAACGACATGCTCATCGAGTCGTTCGTGAAGGACTACGGCTACACCAAGGGGACCGACGAGCTGCAGTACTGGGAGATCCACGCCTCCGAGATCGAGGAGGACCACGGCGACATCGGCCCCGCCATCGTGCGCCGCTACGCCAACGACGACTACACCCGGAACCGGGTCTGGAACGCGGTCCGGCGCAGCATCGACCTGCAGTGGCTGGCCTTCGACGGCATGTACCGGGCCTTCTTCGAGGACGACCCCCGCTACAAGCGCTGGCAGGAGTAGCCCGCCGCGGTACCGCGCCCCGCACACGCTCTGAGGCCGCTAGTCCTAGATTTTGAGGATAGATAATCCAAGTTTTGTGGACATCCTGATCCGAGTTCTAAGCCGGATCGAGCGCAGCCCAGGCTCAGACTGCCTGGCTCGGGTGGCCGCCAAGACGGCTGACGACTACGACAACGGCTTCGGCCAGACGAAGTAGGCGTTGCCTGCTTGTAGGCACGCTGCGCGACAAGCTCCGCCACCACGCCGAAAGCACCCGCCCCTCCAGGCCATGTACTAGATGCGCGGTCACACCCGCAACGTTCATGGCAGCGCAGCACAATCGCATCCTCCGGAGCCGCTGAACTCGGCTGGCTGAGCTTGCTGCCCTTCAGGTCGGCGCTAGCGTGCTCGCCGCCAGAGAACGTCGGGATTCGCCAATCCCGTTTAGCAACTGGAACCCACCGCGGGTGGGGCCTCGCCGAGGCTCCCTCCGGTCCGGTTGCAAGGCGTTCTCTGGCAAGAAGGTCCAAACCCGCTCCGGAGGGGCCACCCATGCCGGAAACGACCAGCAGCCCGATTCGGTTCGGGGCGCGGCCTGCGTGCGATGAGTTTCCAGGATCCCGCGGTTGACCCGGTGGTCTGCTCGCCGTTCGAGGAGCCTGCTCACCATTGGCTGCTCGACCGCACGGGCCGCGCTGTGAGTGGGGCCGCCCCGGCGCCGGGCCGTCGCGAGTCGATGCTGTTGAGCCCTGTGCCTGACGACGACAAGTCCGCACAGGCGCAACTCGAGTTGGGCGATGTGCGCCGCAACCGGCTCATCAACGAGATCCGCGAGAAGGTTCGGGCCTGGCGCCGCGCCGGCTACCCGGACGCGACGTCGGTGAGTGTGCGGCTGATGGAGCACTGGGCTGACGAGCGGGGTTGCCGGCTGCGTCCGTTCTTCGCTCAGCGCGAGGCGATCGAGACGCTCATCTGGCTCCGCGAGGTCGCCACCCGCCAGACCGCCGAGCGCAGCGAGCTAGAGAGATTGTCGCGGCTGAACAACGACGGGATCGTGCGTCACGCCGCGAAGATGGCCACCGGCACGGGCAAGACCGCGGTCATGGGGATGCTGATCGCATGGCAGACCCTCAATGCGGCCCGCACCACCCGACGCCGCAACCTCAAGCACGGCGAGCGGTTCTTGGTTCTCGCTCCGGGCCTGACCATCAAGAGTCGTCTCAGCGAGCTGCGTCCGTCGAGCCCAGTGAACGTGTACGACGAGATGGGTCTGGTGCCCGCCGATCTGCGTCGGGTGCTCAACCGGGCCCGGGTTGAGATCGTCAACTTCCAGGCGTTCACCCGCCAGGACCTCAACACGCTGGGATTCCCCCGCAGCGGCTCCAAAGGAGGGCGCGCCCACCGCGACCTGATCGGCGCCGGCGACGGCGACGACACCAAGGAGTCCCACGCCCAAGCAGCTCAGCGGGTGTTGAAGTCGCTGCTGTCAGGGAGCGCCTACGGCGATCGGGTTGTCATCAACGACGAGGCCCACCACTGCTACTTGCCCAAACCGGGCGTCAAGCGCAACCGCGACGACGCCAAGGAGGCCAAACGCGCCGCGGTGTGGTTCAACGTGCTGCGCAGCCTCCGCGACATGGGCGAACTCGGCGCGGTCGGCGACGCGGGCCAGGCATCGGTGGTCTATGACTTCTCCGCAACGCCGATGTGGATCGACACCTCCGCCCGTGCCGAGCCCGAGCCGTTCGAGTGGGTCGCGTCGGACTTCAGCCTGATGGATGCCATCGAGTCCGGACTCACCAAGGTGCCCAGGGTGCCCGTCGACGACGACTCGGGCCGTGAGCGCACCGTGTGGCGCCGCCTCTATGACAACACCGACAGAAAGGCGATCCCCAAGCCCTCCAAGGAAGGCCCGAGCTGCGAGATCCCCGCTCCGCTGCGCAACGCACTCGACGCCCAGTACGACGACTACAGAGCGCATCTCGCACGTTGGCGGCAGACCCGACCCGACACGGTGCCCACGATGATCGTGGTGGCGAACACCATCGACAACGCGGACGCCCTCTATGAGCACATCGCCGGCTGGGCCGAACCCACCAAAGACGGCGAGCGGCTCCATGCGGGCTGCTATCGGGAGTTGTCCAACGTCGTGGACGGACGGTGGGCCGATCCACCGCGCACGCTGGTGGTGCACTCCGACCTCGACGACCAGGACGAGATCACCGCCAGAGCCAAGAAGCTGATCAAAGCCCAAGGCGACCGGATCGCCGGCCGGCGAGGCCACTCCGCGGACGCCGTCGAGGCTGTGCGGGAGGTGCTGAACACCGTCGGCAAGGAGGGCCGGCCCGGGGCGCAGATCCGCTGCGTGATCTCGGTGGGGATGCTGACCGAGGGCTGGGACGCCCGAAACGTCACCCACATCGTCGGCTACCGGGCGTTCTCGACCCAGTTGCTGTGCGAACAGGTCACCGGCCGGGCGCTGCGCCGCACCTCCTATGAGGACTTCCGCGACGACGGCAGCGGTCGGCTGACACCCGAGTACGCCGAAGTGGTCGGCATCCCCTTCGAGTTCATGCCGTCCAAGCCCACCGACAAGAAGCCGCCCGACAACCCGCCGAAGCGCACCCACGTTCACACCGTCGAAGATCGCGGCCAGCACCGCATCGTCTGGCCCAGAGTCCGCGAGTACCGGCGGGTGTCGCAGAGCACCCGCCTCGTCCTTGACGAATCCAAGATCGCGCCCTGGAAGACGCAGCCGCTCACCGACGCCTCCATGACGCTGCTGAGCCCCCAGATCGGCGAGACCAAGATCATCGACGTCGCCCACCGCAACAACCAGGCAGAGTTCAAGATCGCCGCCGAGGTGGTGGCAGAGTTCAGGGAAATCCGCCCCGACCTCGAAGGCACCACCGCGTCGCTGTTCCTGTCAGCGCGCCGGATCGTGCGCCAATGGCTCAACCACCCCGACATCCAGTGTCCGGAGCCGAAGGACTTGATGGTGGACGACTCCCAGAGGCGCAGCGTCGTGCAATCGATCCTCGATGCCTGCACCGACGAGCGCGGCCATAGGCACCATCGGATCGCGTTCCTCGACGCGCCCGCGACCGACAACACCGCCGCGGTGGACTTCTGGACCACCCTCAAGCACGTCCACGCCGCGCGCAACAGCGAACTCTCCCACGCGGCCTGCCACTCCAACCTCGAAAGGGGCATCGCGCAAGTGCTCGACACGCACCAGGACGTCGACTCCTGGGCCCGGAACTTCCAGACCGGCTGGTCCGCTCCCTACCACTTCAACGGCAGCTGGCGCCGCTACGAACCCGACTTCGTCGCCCGTCTCGCCAACGGCATCAACCTCATCATCGAATGCAAGGGCGTGCGCGACGACAAGGCCCACGCTGCGGAGGCCTACATCCGCGACCACTGGATCCCCTGCGTGGCAGGAACCCCGTCTCTGCCCAACGCGCTGCGCCGCTGGGACTACCTGGTCATCACCGACGCGACTCTGGCCCGCACCCACATCGCACAAGCCGCGAACGCCTCCACCGTCGAAGGCGCCCTAGCCGTTCCCGTCTCAGCCTGACAAGAAGAGCACGACTGTGGCCACCGACTCTTACCGGCATAAGACCGCAGGACGGCGCAACGCCCCCACTGTCGAGACCGAGCCGATGATGACTGCCGAGGACCGCAAGCCCAAGCCGTTCACCGCCGACCGCAAGGAGATCTCCGGGCCAGCTCTCACGTGGGATCGCCGAGGCGAGACCTCAGGCTTCACCGGCAACCCAGTCGAGGACGCCCTCCATGACTTCGAGGCACTACCGCTGTATGTGCGAGAGAAGATCAGCCCCGAAGACTTCATAGCGCAACTCCGCAAGCGCGACCGAGGAGTGCAGATCACCACCGACGACTTCAACGGTCTGCCCGAGGACGCCGACCCGCTCGATTTCTACGAGCACGCCGGGCACTGGCAGAACCGGCTCATCCACGGCGACTCTGCAGACGTCATGAAGTCGCTGATCGCCAAAGACGGCCTCGCCGGTCGGGTTCAGATGGTCTACTACGACCCTCCCTACGGGATGTCGTACCAGTCCAACTTCCAGCCCACCACCAACAACCTCGACGTCAAGGACCAGCCAACCGCCGTACCCGCTGGCGACGCTCTGCCGATCCGGGCATTCCGCGACAGCTACACCAACGGCATCCACTCCTACCTCGACGGCGTGCACAAGCAATGTGTCCTCGCTCGCGAGTTGCTCACGGACAGCGGGTCTCTGTTCGTGCAGATCGGAGACGAGAATATTCATCGGCTCGGAGTGCTGCTCGACGAAGTCTTCGGTGCTGAGAACCGGGTCACAACAATCACTTGGAGACCAACGGGAGGCACATCGAGCAAGCTGCTACGCGAGACGGCCAGCTACCTGCTGTGGTACGCCAAAGACAAAGATCAGATCAAGTACAACGCCCTCTACGAAGAACGTAGCCGTCAAGAGCACATGGACGACTTCACCTTCGCTGCCGGAGTCGAACTTGTCGCTGACGACGAGCCAGATCGTGCGCCAACCAAGCACGAACGCCAAGACGTGTCACGGCTGCCTGAGGGAGCACGCCTCTTCAAGCGGAGTTCTCTGATCTCTCAGAGCCGTTCAACGACCGGCCGGTCAGCTGACTACTGGTTCAACGGTAGATGGCATTCCACAGGCCCGACCAGCCAGTGGAGAGTGTCTGTGCATGCTCCGCTAACCGACAGGGGACACACAGACGACGATCTCTGCCCAGGTGACCCCGACGGCCGCCAACCCGAATGCGGAATGTGTGTTCTGAAGCGTCTGAGGCGGCTGTCTGATATGGGCACCAGCTTGCACTGGAAGTGGTATGAGGAGGAGCGATCAGGCCGCAAGCTCGACAATATCTGGGGCAAGGTCATTCCGATCTCAGGCAAGCGGTATGTCGTTCAGACCTCAGATCGAGTCATCGAGCGCTGCCTTCTGATGACCACGGATCCCGGCGATCTGGTGCTCGACCCGACCTGCGGTAGCGGCGCCACAGCCGACGTCGCCGAGACGTGGGGGCGGCGCTGGGTCACATGCGACGTACAGCGCGTCGCGATTTCTGTCGCGCGATCACACCTGATGGCGAAGGTATATCCGTGGCACAACACCACCGACGGCGGCACAGACCCCGCTTCGGGCTTCAAGGAAGAGACCATTCCCAGAGTGACCGCGGCGACGCTCGCATACGGCACCGTCGACGAGCCCGAGAATCGGATGCGGCTTGTAGATCGCACCGAGATCGACAAGCGCCGGGCCCGCGTCTGTTCGGCGTTCACGGTCGAGTCGATCTCGCCGTACACCTACCTGCCGATGACCCAGGAGACCCGGCAGCGAGGACCTCCCCACCGCGGAAGCGCACGACGCTGACACGCTGCTGCGAGTGCTTCGCAGTACTCCGGTATGCGAGTCCAACGGCCGGCCACTGTTCGATGTCGTCGAGACCACGCCATGGCCCGACACCAGACTCGCCCAGTACGGAGCGCGCTGCGCCTCGGCTCGTCGCGACGAGGAGTTCTCCGCAGCGGTCATGATCGCCGCAGCAGACGCGACCGTCACCAAAGCGGTGGCCCGCCAGGCCGCCATCGAGGCGCTCGACAACGACCCGGGCTGCAAGAACCTCGTGATCGTCGGCTACGACTTCGAAGCGGGCATAGCTCCGGCCGTCAAGCAGGTACGCATCCACCGGGTCGTCGCCTCCAAGGACCTGCAACTGCCCGAGACGATCAAGCGAAGCGCGGACGGAGGCTCGTTCACGCTGCTGGCCGAACCCGACTGCCTCATCACAGAGAGCAACACCGGCGAACTGACCGTAGAACTTCTCGCATGCGACATCTTCGACCCCTCCACAGGCCAGCCCCGCAGCTCGGACCTCAACGAGGTCGACTGCTGGATGATCGACACCAACCACGACGGGCTGTCCTTCCGCTCACGGCTGACCTACTTCCCGATCGGCCTGCGCAACCCCAGCGGCTTCAAGGCACTGATGAGGTCCTTGAAGAAGGACCTCGACCCCGACGCGGAGAAGAACGTGATGTCGACGGTCTCTCAGCCGTTCACGCCACCGGACCCCGGTCGCAACATCGCGATCAAGGTCATCACCAACACAGGCGCGGAGATGACCGCCACCCTCGACGGAGGCTGGTAGCGACGGCCCGAGCGTCGGCCGACGCAGAACCACCGCGATGCCCCCGCGCCGTTTGCTCATCCCTGGGCCGGCTGACTGAGCCTCAGCGGGCTTCGCGCAAGCTGTGGTGTGTTCAGTGAGGGTTGAGGTCGGGCATTGTCACACCCCATCGGTTACATTGATCCGCAACGGGGGGCGCGGAGTCCACCGCCTGCGCAGGGAAACCTGAGCACTCGGCCACCGAGCCGACTTCAGGCGGACCGGCCCCCCGGCCCTTCGCGTCAGGTCTCGCCTTCGGGCACGGCATCGGTGACCCTCTCCCACCACGTCTGGGTCAGATGCCAGCCGGACTGCATGGACTTGATCCCGTAGGTCTCGATGCGGCGGCGCCTCCAGATCACTGGTGCGAGGGTTGCGAGGTAGACAGGCTCGATCCGGTGCGGCGGTCTCGCCCCGGGCGTGGTCGCCTTCAACATGGCCCGGCCGGCAATGTCAGCCCATTGCATTCCCACCCGGTTCTTGGCCTGCTCGACCTCCACCGGCAGCTTGAGCCATGGCCACTCGATCGCGGTGTCCATGTGCTGGAGAGTCGATATGTAGTCATCGAGTCTGCGACGGGGCATCCGCGCGACAGCAGCAAAGACGGGGTGCGCGAGAAGCCCGACGTCTCTGGCGAACCAACTCATGCGCTCCAACAGCACCCGCGCGAGGAAGTTATAGACGTGGATGTCGTCGCTTCTCATCGCTGCGCTCGCCGGCGTGCTCGCCTTGGGCAACACGACGAAGAAGACCCTCACTGGCAGCCTCGAGAGGTGCTCGACGGCTTCCATCAGCTTGTCGTGGCTCTTCAGGTGGTCAACAGCGTGGATCGGTTGCCTAAGGGGACGACGAAGCGCGAAGTTCAGAGTCTCCATCGCTCGGACAACGGTCCGGGCGTTGGAATGCCGGAAGGCGCAGGCAGCAAGACAGAAGTACGGCGACGACTTGGAGCTGAAGCCGCGGTCGCCGGTCTCGTCAACGTGAATCTCGATGTAGTCGGCAGCCACAAGATGCCAACGCTAGCCGTGCGATCACAATGGAGGATTCGGGCGGAGCCGAGGCGTACGCGCTATCGGGCCGCGTCGGGTCAGATCGGGGTTGAGAGCATCCTGGTTACCGCGAAGGTGTCGTTGACGACGATCTTCTCCGCGAATAGGGGCTGGCCGTTGGCGAAGACGATCCGGTCGCGGTAGGTGCCGACCGCGAAGAGGTCGGTCTCGCCGTCGAGGGTCGACTGGTACACCGAGAAGTTGGCCTGCGCGGTCCACACGCCGTCGCCCTCCTGGTGTGTGCGGACCATGCCTAGCACGTGCTTGTCGGTGTGGAGGTTGTAGAGGTTGGCCTCCCGCAGCGACACCACCCGGTCGCGCAGCATGCCCTTGTTGTGGCACGAAAGGAGCTCCAGCGGGTAGCCGGCATCGACGTTCTCCCGCGACAGGATCTTGTAGGTGCAGTCGTCGGTGAACAACTCGACCCAGTCCTCCAGCCGGTCCTCGTCGATCAGGTGGACATAGTCGATCATCAACGCCACGACCGCGTCGCGCTCGCTCCCCGCGCCCATCAGGCCACCTGCTCGCCGTCGATGCCCATCAGGACCTGCTCGCTCTCTACAGCCATCGGGCCACCTGCTCGGTCTCTATGCCCATCGGGCCGCCTGCTCGGTCCCGGCGCCCATCAGGCGGCCTGCTCGCCGTCTATGCCCATCAGCTCGTAGTAGTACGACCAGAAGCCCCGGATCGGGATCTCGGTCACCAGGTAGTCGTGGTCCGCGATCTCGCCCTTGCCGCCGATCTCGACGATGCCGTGCTCGTCCTGCTCGCGCTTGACCGCCCGGTGGACCATCTCGACCGCCTCTCCGTCCTCCATCGAGATCAGCCCGCCCGGGCCGACCAGGTTGGCCTGGTTGAGGCGGTGCTGGGTCATCTCCTCGTCGTCGTCGGCGTATCCGAAGTAGGTCCAGTACAGCTCCAGCTCGCCCGGACCGCGGGTCTGGATCTGGCGGGTGCAGAGGCTGTTGGTGATCTGCTGCACGACCATGTTGGGGAAGATCGACAGGATGGTCAGCGACACGTCGTCGGGATACTCCTTGTCGTACTGCAGCATGGACGGGTCCTCGAGCCGGAACCCCTTGTCGAAGACCTTCTGGGTGCCGGCGAACGCCTCGGCGTCGGCGTCGTCGTCGCTGGTGCCCATCATCGAGTAGCTGATGTTGTGGCGGTGGCGGTCGTCCATCTTCACCCCGCCACGCTGGGTGGGCCGGTACAGGCCGAAGGTGGCGTGGAACATGTGCAGCAGCGCCCCGTGGTTCGGGTCGCGCACGTTGTCGTTGTAGAGCTTCCAGTTGCCGAGGATGCGCTGCCGCTGGTAGCCGAGCAGGCTGATGGGCCGGTTGAACACCCGGTCGAGCTCGGCCCGCACGTTGTCGCCGAGGTAGTCGGCCAGCGGTTCGGTGTCGTCGGAGAACGTCCCGAACAGCACGCCCCGGTAGCTCTCCACCCGCATCGACGTGAGCTTCACCGACTTCATGTCGAAGTCCGGCGGCAGCCCGCCCCGGCCCATGTGCCCCTTGGCGAACGGGACCGCCCGCAACTGGCCCGTGAGGTCGTAGGCCCACTGGTGGTAGAGGCATTGGTGCATGGTTGCGTTGCCCCGGCACTCGCGCTTGAGCATCGAGCCCCGGTGCATGCAGCGGTTCACGAACGCCGAGACCTTGCCGTCGCGCTGGCGGTTGACGAGCACCGGCGTGTCGCCCACGTAGGTGGTCACGAAGTCGCCGGTGTCGGGGATCTCGGCCTCCAGGGCCAGGTACGACCAGACCGGGCCCCGGAAGATGCGCTCCTGCTCCTCCACGTAGATGTCCTCGTCGAGGTAGGCGCCGAACGGGATCCGGCTGAAGTCGTCGGTGGGCCACTCCAGGCTCATCGCGGTTGGCATGGCACGCGCTCCTTTCTCGTGTGCGCTGCGGGTCGAGCCCTCAGGCGTACTCGGCGCCGGCGACCGCGGCGAGGCGGCGCCGGTATTCGAGGGCGGGCTCGTCGGCCACTCTGAGGTGCAGTTCGGCGGTGATGTCCAGCGGCAGCATCTCGGGCCGCTGGTTCTCGACGATGTGGCGGTCCTGCTCGATGACCTTCTGGTGGAAGGCGGCCACCTCCTCGTCGGTCTGGTCCCGGCGGCCCTTGATGCCGACGTACTCCCAGAAACGGACCTGCTTGAGCGAGACCGGCTGGTTGGCGATGAACACCACCGTGCTCTGGGACTCGGCGGTTATCAGCAGGCGCCAGCTGAAGGGGATCTCCACCCACGTCTTCTGGGTGACCAGCTCGTCGGCGTCGCCGAACATGGCCTCGTCCACGTCGTGGCGCCGGGCCGAGAAGGCGTAGCCCCGGTCGGTCTCCTCCATGTCGAAGGGGGCGATGACGGTGGCCGACGGGTCGGCCAGCAGGCCCGGATGGACGATCGGCAGGTGGGACGTGTCGATGGCGTTCTCCACGAAGCGGGCCGCGCTGGCGCTCCAGGTCCACTCGCCCGGCCTGATCATGTGGAACCCGTCGTCGTAGTACTCGGGGAACTCCGGCACCGGAGCGACCGGATCCTCCAGCGCCACGTAGACGAGCCCGTAGTGCTCGGCGGTCCGGTACGACGGCACCCTCGCCTGCGACGGTATCCGCTGGCGGTCGGGCGGCTGGGACGGGATGTGAACGCACCGGCCGCTCGTGTCGTAGGTCCAGCCGTGGTAGGGGCACACGATGCACCCCTCGGCGTTCACCGACCCCAGCGACAGGGGCGTGCCCCGGTGGATGCACAGGTCCTGCAGGGCGTGGACCTCGCCGCCGGAGCGGAACACCACCAGCTGCTCGTCCAGCAGGGTGGTCTTGATGGGGCCGCTGTCGAGTTCCTCAACGGCGGCCACCGGATGCCAGTACTGGCGCAGCGCGTTACTCATGGCCTCTCCCCCAATCGGCTCGAATCGGGACGGTGCAACTATATGTCAGACCCTTGCAGCGGTGACCATGCCGCCACCGACCGGAGTCGCCTCAGCCGGTGGTCTCTAGTCCAGCGATCTCGGCCACGGCCGCGATGGTCGGGCGAGGATCCGCGGCCATAGGCCCGAGATTGACGGTGTCGATCCCGGCCGACTCGAGCCAGGCCAGCTTGTCCTCGGCGTACTTGCGGCCGCCGGCGAAGGCCACCTGCTGCACGACCGGGCCGGGCACGGCGGCGGCGGCCCGGCGAGCCTCCTGGAACTCGCGGCCGCTGTAGTTGGCGTCGATCTCCCCGATCAGATCATCGGGCATGCCCGCAGCCCGCGCCGCCGGCGGCGACGCCTTGGCCAACCACGCCACGATGGCGCGAGCCGACTCGATGGCGGCCGGCTCGTCGTCGTCGACCGCCCCGTAGAGGCAGCAGGCGGTCTCGAAGCGGTCCACGGTGCTGTCACCCCGCCCCCGCCGGAGGTGTTCGAGGGCTCGCCGCAGCGGCTCCGGCGAGAGCCCCACCAGCATGAGGACGCCGTCAGCGTGCCGGCCCGCGGTCTCGAGCGTGCGGGGACCCGATGCCGACACGAAGATCGGGATGGGGCCTGCGGCTGACCGCAGGTGCGATCCCACCAGCCGCTGCCGCCCGATCCGGGCGTCCACGGTCTCGCCCCGCCACAGCCGCCGCATGGCGTCCATGTGCTCCACGAGGGTCGACAGCTTGGCCCTGGAGAAGCCCAGCTCGATCAACGGCCTCTCGCCTACCCCTGTCCCGCAGGCCACCCGGCCGCCGCCGAGCTGGTGGAGCGAGCGGAAGACGTTGGCGGTGATGCCGGTGTGGCGGGTCAGCGGGTTCGTGACCGACGTGCCGACCCTGAGGCGGGAAGTGGCCTTCAGGGCCAGCGTGGCGTACACGTAGGCGTCGCCGCAGTGCAGAGACGAGTCGCCGACCCAGAGGTCGTGGTAGCCGAGCCGCTCGATCCAGCGGACCAGCTCCACGAACTCCGCCGGTTCGGCGACCGCCTGCAGCGTCACCCCGTATCTCACCGCTGGATCCTGGCCGTGCCAGTGACGGTGACGGTCACGCTGCTTGCGCGGCTGCGGTGGCTATTCGGGAGTGGGCGAGAAGCCGTACACCAGCATGCCGGGCACGTCGCCCACGCACTCGAGTTGGTACTGCCAGCCGGCCGGAAGGTAGACCGCGTCGTTGGGGCCGAACTCCAGGACGCCTTCGTCCCACTCGAGGCGGAAGTTGCCGTGGAGGATGAAGTAGACCTCCTCCAGGTAGCCGTAGTGGTGGTCGTTGGGCTCCAGTTCGTCGTCGGCCTGCGTTGACCAGCGGTTGGTCTTCTCGCCGGGCTGCACCCAGGCCACGCCCAGCAGCATGTTGGACCCGCAGCGGGCGTTGGTGATCATCCTGGCGATGCGGACCTTGGTCGGAGCGTCCTCGGGTGCTCTAACCTCTACCGACGACAGAGGCACGACTTGGGGCTTGTTCTTGGCCACGCCGGGAGTGTATGACCCTGTCGCCGCGGGCGCAGGATCCGCGCCGACCGTCGGGAGGCCGCACGTGACCGGACCGAGGATCTCAGCAGAGACCGCCGGGGTGGCCTACGACGAGGCCGGGCAGGGTCCGGCGGTGGTCTTCAGCCACGGATCCATGATGGACCGAACGATGTTCGAGCCGCAGATGGCTGCCCTCCGTGGCAGCTACCGGGTCGTGGCCTTCGACCACCGGGCCCGAGGCCCTCGCTGGGAAGGCCCCTACAGCCTCTATGACCTTGCCTACGACTGTGTCCGGCTGCTGGACAGCCTCCAGATCGAGCGCTGCGTGATCGCCGGCATGTCGATGGGCGGCTGGATGGCGCTGCGGGTCGTGCTGGGCCATCCCGACCGCATCGACGGGCTGGTCCTCATCGCCAGCAGCGGCCTCAGCTACTCGGAGGCCGACCAGTCCCGCTGGGAGCAGCACTACCGTCCCTTGCTGAGCGCCCCGCGGGTCGGCCGCGAGTTCGCGCTCGAAGAGGCGCGGATCTGCTTCTCGGACTCGACCCGCCGCAACCAGCCCGAGATGGTCAGTCGCTGGGTGGAGCGCTGGGCCGGCTACCGCGGCGCCGCCGTGTACCACGAGGTGTGCTCCTGGCTCATGCAGGACGACATCCGCGAACGTCTGGCCACCATCGACGTGCCGGCGGTGGCCATCCACGGCCTCGCCGACGAGGCCATCGGGATCGACGACGCCCGCGCCACGGTCGCGGCGATCCCGTCGGCTTCGCTGGTCCCGATACCGGACGCGGGCCACACCGTGAATCTTGAGAGTCCCGGCGAGGTCAACCAGGCGCTGCTGGCCTTTCTGGCCGACGTCTACGGGACCCCGGCTAGAGGCTGAACCTCCGACTCGCGGCCCCGCTCAACGCGCCGGCGCGGCACTACGGACCCGCTGCAGCGGTTCGGCTCAACGCTCCGGCGCGGTGGCCGGGCTCGCCCACGTCAGCCACCGCTCGGGATCGAGGGTGACGATGGCCCGGTCCTCGGCCCACACGATCGACTCGTCGGTGGGACGGTAGCGCCCCAGGACCGCCTCCGTCGTGGCCCGCACGAAGGCCTCGTCGTCGTCCATCGTCGTGATGGCGGCCCGCCCGAAGGCCACCGCGCCTACCGTCCCGCGGCCCGAACCGTCGCGCTCGAGGTCCTCGCCGACGCAGAAGGTCGCCCGGGCGTCGCGCCTGAGGTTGTCCAGGTGCAGCCGGCTGGCGCCCAGGGAGAACAAGAGCACCGGTTCTTGCCACAGGAACCACATCGGCGTGAGATGAGGCCAGCCGTCGTCGCGAAGAGTGGCCAGGCGGCCGTCGTGGCGCCGACCGAGGAAGGCGTCCAGCGCTTCGGCGCTCAGCGCATTGGCCTCAGTAGCCGTTGTGTAGTCCAGTTGCGACCACGTTCGAGATGTCCTTCTGTCAGACAATTTCGCTCCGAACTAGCTAGACGCCCGATTTGGTGCAACGCTATGGGCTGACCGATGTCATCTGGGTCCACTCGACCCGGTACCTGGAAGGAGACAAACAGTGAAGCGCGTACTCGTGGCGCTGCTCGCGGTCGGCCTCGTGGCCGCCGCAGCTTGCAGCGGAGACGATTCAGCGGATGAGGGGCCCGTCAAGATGGGCTTCCTCAACGGGCAGTCCGGGGACTACGGCCCCTGGGGCCACTGGGCCCTGGCCGCGGCCGAAGTCGCCGTCGAGGAGCTCAACGCGGGCGGCGGTGTGCTGGGCCGCGACGTCGAGCTGGTCGTGGAGGACAACGGATCCACGCCTGAGGGCGCGGTGTCGGGCTTCGCCGAGCTGACCGAGGTCGACGGCATCCACGCGCTGGGCGGCATCGAGTCCGACGGGATGATCGCCATCTTCGACACAGTGCACGAATTGCAGATCCCGACGATCTGCAGCACCTGCGGCACCACCGAACTCGACAACACCGGTGGCGAGATGGTGTTCCGCATCATCCCCTCCGACACCGACAACGGCATCGTCGGCGCCCAGGTGGCCCGCGACGAGGGCTACCGCAACGTGGCCATGCTGGTCGAGCTGAGCGAGGGCACCGAGAGTCCCGCCAATGTGTTCAAGGCCGTGTTCACCGAGCAGATGGGCGGCAGCATCACCGAGGACGTCCGCTTCAACGCCGGGGAGACCACCTACGCGGCCCAGGTCGCTCAGGCCTTCGAGTCGAACCCCGACGCGGTCTACATCGCGGCCGGCTTCGAGACGGGCGTGCCGCTGCTCAACGAGTGGCAGCGCCGCGGCTATGACGACATACCCCTGATCCTGACGACGGACCTTCTAAGCCCCGAGATCGCCGAGATCGTCAGCGGCGTGGAGGGCGCGTCGGCCATCGTCGGCGCCACCGCCTACGACACGGAGAACAACCCGGCCTGGGACGCCTACGTGCCCCGGTTCGAGGCGAAGATCGGCGACCCGCCCGAGATCGCCTTCTACGACGCCTGGCAGTACGACCAGTACATCGTCCTGGGCCTGGCCATGGCGAAGGCCGGCACCACCGACGGCGCCGCGGTCGCTGCCGCGGTCCTCGAGATCGCCAACCCGCCCGGCAAGGAGGTCTTCAGCTACGCCGAAGGTCTGGCCGAGCTCGACGCCGGCAACGACATCGACTACCACGGCACGACTTCCAACATGAACCTCAACAGCGTGGGCAACCTGCTGTCGCCGGTGATGGCAGTGATCCACGTCGAGGACGGGGACTGGGCCGTACGGGAGAACATCGAGCTCGACCCGTCTCTGGTCAAGCCGTCCTGAGCCTGACGCGAGCCTGACTGCGGCGACCGGCCCGGGCCCCGGGCCGGTCGCCAAGGTCACTCCGCGGGGAGTCTGCCGTGCAAAACGTCGTCTTCGGGATCGTCACCGGCAGCATCCTGGCCGTGGCGACCCTCGGCTTCGCGCTGGTACGCCAGACCGAGAACTTCCTCAACGTCGCCCACGCCCAGATGATGGCGCTGGGCGCCTTCGTCGGCGTCGTGCTGGTGGACACCTACGGGATGAACATCTTCCTGGCCGGCGCCATCACCGTGGTCGGGCTGGGCGCGTTGGGCGTTGTTCTGTCCGCGGTCTTCTTCCAGCCGGTGCGCCACCAGGGCGGCACCGTCCTGCTGTTCACCTCCATCGGCCTGGCGCTGATGATGTACGCCGCGATCCTCGCGCTGTTCGGCACGCAGGCCCGGTTCTACCCCGACGTGTCGGGCAGCCTCCACCGCTTCGCCGGCATCGGCATCGCCACCAACGAGCTGGTGATCATCGGGCTGGCATTCGGCAGCATCGCCGCGCTCCAGCTCTTCCTCAACTCCACCGGGCTGGGCCGGGCCATCCGGGCGGTGGCCAGCAACGACGACCTGGCCCGGGTGAGGGGCGTGCCGGTGCGCACCGTGTCCAACACGATCTGGTTCATCAGCTCAGCGTTCGGCGCCATGGCCGGGGTCATGCTGGGCGTGCTGGGCGCGGTCAACACCGAGATCGGCTGGCACAACATCCTGATCGTGCTGGCGGCTGCGGTGCTGGGCGGGCTGCGCAGCATCACCGGGGTGATCCTGGCCGGGCTGCTGCTGGGGATCATGATGGACGTCTCCGCGCTTATCATCCCCACCGCCTACCGGCCGGTGGTGGCCTTCGGCGTGCTGGTGGCGGTGCTGATACTGCGGCCCGAGGGGATCCTGTCCATCCAGCGCCGCAAGGACGCGGTGGTCGCATGACCGCCACGATCACCCGGGAGGCGGCGGCACCATGACCAATCCCATCTTCTGGGTGGGCGTGCTGACGCTGGCCATGATCTACGCCAGCCTGGCCATGGCCCTCAACGTCGAGTCGGGCTGGGGAGGGATGTGGGACCTCGGCATCGCCGGGCTGCTGGCCGCGGGCAGCTACTGCTACGTCATCCTCACCGCCGACCCGGATCTCGGCATGCGGTTCGCGCCCGGACTGTCGATGTGGGTGGCATGGCCGCTGTCGGCGCTGTTCACCGGTCTGGTGGCCTTCGCCATCGGCGCGCCCGCGCTCCGGTTGAGGCGCGAGTACTTCCTCATCACAACGCTGGCCTTCGCGGAGATCATCCGCCAACTGGTGGTCATCCAGGCCGACCTGACCCGGGGCACGTTGGGGGTGCCCAACATCAACCGCCCCTTCGACAGCTTCGTGACCGGACGCGACTACAACTACGTCCTGCTCGGCATCGCGGTGGCGGCCGCGGCCGTCATGTACGTCGTCACCCGCCAGATCGGGATCTCCCCGTTCGGCCGGACGCTGCGGGCCGCCCGCGACAACGAGGCGGTGGCCCTCGCATTGGGCAAGCGGGTCAACCGGATGAGGATCAAGACGTTCATACTGGCCGGAGTCCTCATCGGGGCCACCGCGCCGGTGTACCTCTTCTACATCCGGGCCGTCTCGCCGCAGCTGTTCGCGCCGGGGATCACCTTCACGGTATGGACCGCGCTGGTCATCGGCGGCCTGGGCAGCATCAGGGGCGGCCTCGCCGGCGCGCTCGTGCTTATCGTGTTCACCGAAGCCGTCGGCCTCATCGAGGTCGACCCCGCCCACATCAACATCCTGGTCGCCATCGAGCCCTTCCTGGTGGGCCTGCTGCTGGTGCTGGTGCTTCGTTTCCGTCCGGACGGGCTGTTCTCGGAACGAAGTTCCTTCGGGGCGGCCGACCGCGCCGCCGATGCCTCCGCCGCGGCCGGCGCGCGCCCGCGCGGCGCGCGCCCGGCCGGAGCGGCGCCGGCTGCGGGCAGTTAGGGGCGCGGCATGGAGCTGGTGCTCGACACGGTACGCAAGACCTTCGGGGGCGTGGTCGCGGTCGACGACGTGTCGGCGGTGATGCCCCGGGACAAGGTCACCGCGCTGATCGGACCCAACGGTGCGGGCAAGACCACCCTGTTCAACGCCATCACCGGCTTCGATCCCCCGGACCGGGGGTCGATCAGCTTCGGCGACCGTCGCATCGACGGCCTGCCGCCGTGGCGGGTGGCCGAACTGGGGCTCATCAGGACCTTCCAGACCCCGGTCGGGTTCACCACCCTCACCGTGCGCGAGAGCATGCTCGCGGCGGCCACCCCCCATTTCGTCGAGACGCCGCTGGGGGCTCTCGGGCTGAGCCGCAAGGCCCGGGACCACGAACGGGCCGCGGCGGCCCGGGCCGAGGAGATCACCGCCGAGCTGGGCATGTCGGACCTGCTCGACGTCCGCACCGACGAGCTGTCCGCCGGCGACCGCAAGCTGCTCGAGTTCGCCCGCTCCCTGATGGCCGAGCCCAAGATGCTGCTGCTCGACGAGCCGGCCGCCGCAGTGGCGCCAGCCAACATCGGACGGCTGTCCCAGCTCGTGCGCAGGCTCTGCGACGAGCGAGGCCTCGGCAGCCTGATAATCGACCACAACCTCTCGTTCCTCATGCAGATCGCCGACGAGGTGCACGTCCTCGACCGGGGCGCGCTGCTGGCCTCCGGGCCGCCCGCCGAGATCGCCGCCGACCCCGAGGTGATGCGGGTCTACCTCGGCGAGGACAAGGACGGCGACGGGAGCACCCGATGAGCGAGACCGTCCTGCGAGTCGAGGCCCTCGAGGCCGGCTACGGGGGCTTCCCGGTGCTGCACGGCGTCGACCTCGAGGTGACCGCGGGCGAGATCGTCGCCGTGGTCGGGCCCAACGGTGCGGGCAAGTCGACGCTGCTGAAGACGATCTTCCGGCTGCTGCCGGCCCAGGGCGGGTCCGTGAGCTTCGAGGGGGCCGATCTGCAGCGCCACCCCACCCACAGCCTGGCCGAGCTCGGAATGGGCTACGTGCCCCAGGAGAACAACACCTTCCCCGACCTCAGCGTGCGCGACAACCTGTCGATCTCCCTGCGGGGATCCAGCCCCGTGGAGATCCGCCGGCGGGTTGCCGAGGTGGCCGAGTCGTACCCGGCTCTCAGCGACCGCATGGCTCAGAACGCCAGCACGCTGTCGGGCGGCGAGCGCCAGATGCTGGCGCTGGCCAGCGCCATGATCACCGGGCCCCGCTTCCTGGCCCTCGACGAGCCCACCACGGGCCTGGCGCCGTCCATCGTGCGGGAGCGCATCGACGACATCCTGCGCATCCGCGACTCGGGCACCACCCTCATGTGGGTGATCGAGGAGAGCCCGCTCATCTGCCTGCCCCACTGCGACCGGGTGTACGTGATGCAGGCCGGGGTTCTGGGCGATCCCGTGTCGAGCCGCGAGGTACTGGAGGACGCAGCCCTGCAGTCGCTCTTCTTCGGAGTCGACCACGCCGGCGGCGGCTAGAAGGCAACGGCTAGAAGGCGACGGCCGTCTGCATGCCGACTCGAACCTCTCGAACGTAGACCCACACCACAGGAGTGAGCCGATGCCAATCGTCGTGCGCAAGATCCCCTTCGAGTTCGTCACCGACACCAGCGGACTGGTGGCCGAGATAGAGAGCGGCTCGTTCACCGCCGACCAGATCATCGGCGTCATCGGCAAGACCGAGGGAAACGGCGGCGTCAACGACTTCTCTCGGATCCTGGCCGACCGGGTGCTGCGCGAGTTCCTCAACACCTACGGCACCCGCCCGCCGTCGGAGATCGACCAGATGCCGATCGTGTGGTCGGGAGGAACCGACGGCGTGATCGCTCCCCACATGAACGTCTTCGCCCGGGTCCCCGGCGACGGCGGCGCCAGCGACGAGAAGCGGCTGGCGGTGGGCGTGGCCATGTCCGAACCGATCCTGCCCGAGGAGATCGGCCGGCTGCCGATGGTGGAGAAGGTGGCCGAGGGAGTGAGGGCCGCGATGGCCGGCGCCGGCATCACCGACCCGGCCGACGTCCATTTCGTGCAGTCCAAGACCCCGCTGCTGACCCGCGAGCGCATCGAGGACGCCCGCAGCCGGGGCAAGACGGTGGCGCTGACCGACACCATGGAGTCGATGGCGGTGTCCAACGCCACCGCCGCGCTCGGCATCGGGTACGCGGTCGGCGAGTTCGACCTGCCCCGGCCCGAGCAGATCGCCAACGACCTCGACCTCTACTCGTCGGTCGCCTCGTGCTCGTCGGGCGTGGAGCAGGACGCCGGCCAGATCGTGGTGGTCGGCAACCGGGCCGGCGCGGGCGGGGACTTCCGCATCGGCCACTCCGTCATGCGCGACGCCCTCGACTTCGACGGCATCTACGACGCCATCCGCTCGGCCGGCCTGGACCTTCCCGACCGGCCCCATCCCAGCGACCTGGGCGATGCCGTCGTGAACTGCTTCATCAAGTGCGAGACCGACCCGTCGGGACGGCTGCGGGGCCGCCGGCTGGTGTCGATCAACGACTCCGACATCCACCACACCCACCACACCAAGGGCGCCGTGGGTGCGGTGGCGGCCGCCGCCATCGGGGATCCGGCCGTGTACTGCTCGGTCGCGGCCCTCCAGCAGGGCCCCGCCGGCGGCGGCATGGTGGCCGCCATCGTGGACATGTCGAAGGCGCCTTGATCTTGAGGTAGATCTCTACTACAGCGGGGGAACTCCGATGCTCGACCAGGCACAGCAGCTCGACCAGGCACTGAGGAACTACTGGCACCCGGTCGCGGTCTCCGAGGAGGTCACCACCGAGCCCATGCAGGTGAGGCTGCTGGGCGAGGCCATCGTGCTGTACCGCGACGCCGAGGGACTGGTGGCGCTGCGCGACAAGTGCGTTCACCGCGGGGTGGCCCTGTCGGGCGGGTGCATCCGCGACGGGCGGCTGATGTGCCCCTACCACGGCTGGCAGTACGACCGCAGCGGCAGGGTGGCGTTCATCCCCGCGCTGGGTGCCGGGGGCTCCATACCGAGCCAGGCCAGAGTCGACCGCTACCACGTGCGCGAGGATCACGGCGCGGTGTGGGTCGCACCCGCCGAGCCGGTGGCCGGCCTGCCTCCGTGGCCCGACGACGACTGGCGCAGCGACGACTGGCACGTGTTCCTGGTGGGCACGTGGCGCTGGCAGTCGTCCGCGGGCCGGATGCTGGAGAACGCCATCGACTTCGCCCACTTCAACTTCGTGCACGAGGGCTTCACCGAGCTGGCCGACGGAGCGTTCATCAAGCCCTTCGAGATCGAGGTCACCGGCGACGGCATGCGGTACGCCTACGACGACAGCGTGCTGCTGCGCGACTACACGCTTCACCTGCCGTTCACCCTTCACGACCGCAAGTCGGTGGTGGCCGTCAGCGGCGGCGTCACCTGGTCCGAGCAGGGCAAGTCGAAGGCCGGCGACATCACCACCATCACCTTCATCGCCTCGCCCACCGACCGGGCCGAGACCCGCATCTTCTCGTGGCTGTCGCGCAACCACTCCTTCGACACCTCCGACGCCGACTTCGGGGCCGGGTTCCACGACGTGATGGAGCAGGACCGCATCGTGGTCGAGGCCCAGGATCCGGCCGAGCTGCCCCTCGACCCCCGCGAGGAGCTCCACCTCAAGCTGGCCGACTCCGGGTCGATCGTCTACCGGAAGCTATTACGCGAACTGGCCCCTGCCGCCTCCTCGTGACCGCTTCGATGCCTACCACCAAGTCTGTAGAGAAAACCGTCGTATAGAGCCGAGACCATGCAGATTCCGTCGTGCAGCCGATGAGCGGCCCATGGCTCGAACCCGATGAGTCTGCTGCCGTAAGCCTGAGGGTCAACGGGACCGAGCTGGAGGTTCGCGTCCCGCCGAGGCGGACCCTGGCCGACGTCATGCGCGACGCGGGCTTCACGAGCGTGCGCCTCGGCTGCGAGCACGGCGTGTGCGGAACCTGCACGATCCTGCTCGACGGCGCGGCCGTCCGCTCGTGCCTGATGCTGGCCGTCCAGGGGCGGGGCCACGACATCGAGACGGTCGAGAGCCTCGCGGACGGCGACGAACTCAGCACCCTGCAGCAGGCCTTCGACGACAACGACGCCCTGCAGTGCGGGTTCTGCACCCCCGGCTTCCTGATGCTGATCGAGGGCCTCATGCGCTCGGAGCCGGAGGCGGACGGGGACAGGGTCCTCGAGGTGGTGTCATCGAATCTGTGCCGCTGCACCGGTGCCGTGCCCGTGGTCCGGGCTGCTCTGGACGCTCTCGCCGCAAGCCGGGACGGCCGGTGAAACCCGCCCCCTTCGCCTATGCGGCCGCGAGCACGCTCGACGAGGCGGCCGAGCTGCTCGGCGAGGCCGGGGAGGACGCCAAGCTGCTGGCCGGCGGCCAGAGCCTGCTGCCTCTGCTGGCCTTCCGGCTGGCCCGTCCCAGCCACATCATCGACATCGGCGCCGTCGAGGACCTGGACTCGATCGACGAGCACGACGACGGGCACCTGAGCGTCGGCGCGCTGGTGCGGCACGCGACCCTCGAGCGGGCCGATCTGCGCGGCCCCTGGAAGGCGCTCGCAGAGGCGGCCTCGCTCATCGGCCATCTTCCCATAAGGGTCAGGGGGACCTTCGGCGGGAGCCTGGCCCATGCCGACCCGGCCGGCGAGCTGGGCGTGGTCGCCGCAGCGCTCGACGCCGAGATCGTCCTCAAGAGCGTCAGGGGCCTGCGCACCGTGCCGGTCGGCGGGTTCTTCCTGGCCCCGCTGACGACCGCGGCCGATGCCGACGAGATCGTCGTCGAGGCCCGGTTCCCGGCGCCGGGCCGCGGGTTCCGGTCGGTGTTCGAGGAGTTCAGCCCCCGGGCGGGCGATTTCGCCTACGCCTCGGTGGCGGCCGGGTGCAGGATGGCCGGCGACGGATCGGCCCATGACGTGAGGCTCGCTCTCGGCAGCGTCGGCCCCACGCCGTTGCGGGCCCGCGAGGCCGAGGAGGCGCTGTCGGGCTCGATGCTCGACGACACCGCCGTCGCCGAGGGCGCCCGCTTGGCCGCGGCTGCCTGCGACCCCTCGGCCGGCGACTGGCACGCGGGCGGCGACTACCGCCGGGCGCTCGTGGCGCACCTGGTGGAGCGGGCGCTGCGACGGCTGAGGGAACCGGCATGAGCAAGCCCCGCAGCCGGCTCATCGGCAGCCCGGAGCCCCGACGCAAGAACCGCGGGCTGCTGAGGGGCGAGGGCGCCTACGTGGCCGACATCCGCCTCGACGGCCAGCTGCACGCGAAGGTGGTGCGCAGCCCGGCGGCCCGCGGCCGGCTGCTGGGCGTCGACACCTCCGAGGCTCTGGAGACCCCCGGGGTCGTGGCCGCCCTCACCGCCGACGACATCGACGACTTCAAGATCCCGATCCGGCTCCCGTTCGCGGAGTCGCCCGAGGCGAACAGGGTGCTGCAGGCGCCGCTGGCCGCAGACGTGGTCCGCTACGTCGGTGAACCGGTCGCGGTGGTGGTGGCCGACGATCCCTATGTGGCCGAGGACGCGGCCGAGCATGTGGTGGTGGACATCGACGAGCTGGAGCCGGTCCTCGATCCCGCGACCGCGTCGGAGTCGTCGCGGCCCCTGGTGCACGAGCACTTCGGGAGCAACACCGTCAACCGGCTCGCCTACCGGTACGGGGACGTCGACGGGGCGTTCGCGCGGGCCGACGTGGTGGTGCGCCGGCGGCTTCGGGTCCATCGCCTCGCGGCGGCGCCGATGGAGACCCGCGGGCTGGTCGCCGACTTCGACCCCGCATCGGGCGTGCTCACCGTGTGGGGCGGCGCCAAGGTCAAGCACTTCACCCGGGGCCTGCTCAGCAAGGCGCTGGGACTGGAGCCCGCCGACGTCCGTGTGATCGAGGTGGAGGTCGGGGGCGGGTTCGGGACTCGGGGCGAGCCCTACCCCGAGGATGTCCTCGTCGCGCTGCTGGCCCGGCGCCTGGAGAGGCCCGTGGCCTGGATCGAGGACCGCTGGGAGCACATGGTCGCCACCAACCACGCCCGGGAGCAGGAGCACGACTTCGAGCTCGCCGCCGACGCCCGCGGCCGGCTGCTGGGCTTCCGGGCGCGGGGCTGGTGCGATCAGGGCGCCTACGTGAGGACCCAGGGCCTGCTGCCGGCCGTGCTGCCCATGGTCCACTTCCCCGGCCCCTACCGGTGGCAGGCGTTCAGCATGGATCTCGACGCGGTGCTGACCAACCGGACCCCGGTGGGCACCTACCGCGGCCCGGGCATGACCGAGGCGACGTTCGTGCGCGAGCGCATGGTCGACATCGCGGCCGCGGAGCTGGGCATGGACCCGGCCGACCTGCGGCGCCGGAACCTGATACCGGCCGAGTCGATGCCGTGCGGCTTCGCGCCGGGGCCCGGTTCGGGGGCGGTGATGCCGATCATGTACCAGGGCGGCGACTTCGTCCGGACCTTCGATGAACTGCTGGCCACCGCCGGCTACGACCGGCTGCGCGCCGAGAGGCAGCAGGCCCGAGCCGGCGGACGCCACGCCGGCGTCGGCATCGCGGCCTACATCGAGTTCGCCGGAGCCGGGCCGTTCGAGGAGGTCGACGTGATCGGGGGGCCCGCCGGCGTCGTCGTCCGTGCCGGGGTCGCGTCGCTGGGCCAGGGCGTCGAGACCGCGCTGGCCCAGATCGCGGCGGAGCTCCTCGATGTGGCGCTTGACGACGTGACCGTCGAGTTCCACGACACCGACGAGATCCCGCAGGGCTTCGGAGCGTTCGCCAGCCGCTCGACCGCGCTGGCCGGCAACGCGATCGCGGCCGCGGTCGACGAGATGCGGGCCAGGGCCGCCCCGCTCTTGGGATGCGGCCCGGACGAAGTGGAGTTCCGCGGCGGGGCAGCCACCGCCCCCGGCGGCCGATCAGTGGGGCTCGACGAGATCGGCCCCGCCCGCGGCCGCTTCGAGACGGACGCTCTCACCGCCTCCTTCGGCGGGGCGGTCTGCTCGGTGTCGGTCGACCCCGGCGACGGCCGGGCCCGGGTGGACCGGTTCGTGCTGGCCCACGACGTCGGGCGGGCCGTCAACCCGAGACTGCTGAGGGGCCAGCTGGCGGGCGCCGCCGCGCAGGGAATCGGCGGAGCGCTCTTCGAGGAGGTCGCCTACGACGACAACGGGCAGCCGCAGTCGGTGACGCTCGCCGACTACATGATGCCCACCGCAGCCGAGCTGCCCGAAGTGGAGGTCGCCATCATCGAGCAGGGCAGCGGATCCAACCCGCTGGGCATCAAGGGCGGGGGGGAGGCCGGGATGGTCGCCTCGCTGGGCGCGGTCACCAACGGCGTGGCCGACGCGATGGGCGAGGGGGCCGAGGTGCTAAGCAGTTCGGTCAGCCCGGCACGGGTCTGGCGGGCCCTGAGTCGGCGCGCCGCGCCGGCAGGGGCGCCCCGGGCAACGGAGGAGGCATAGCCATGATCGTCGACAGCCACGTCCACCTCTTCCCCCGGCAATGGCAGCCGGAGGGCCACATGCCGCCGGACCTCTTCGACGTGGCCCGCCAGCTCGAACGCATGGAGCAGGGCGGGATCACCACCTCGGTCGTCTCCGATCCCCACATCTGGTACGGGGACCTCGACACCTCCCACATCGAGCAGGTCCGTACCTACAACGACTTCGTCGCCGACCTTCAGCGCGACCACCCCGGAACCCTGGCCGGTCTGGCCACCGCGGTCCCATGGCGGGGCCGCGAGCACCTCGACGAGGCCCGGCGGGCCGCGGAGGAGCTCGGGCTGGCCGGCTTCGCGGTGCCGACGAGCGACCAGAACCGGTACCTCGACAGCGTCCCCGCCGAGTTCTGGGAGTACGCGTCGAGCATCGGGGCGCCGATCTTCATGCACCCCGGCGGCCAGACCGTCGGCCAGGACCTCATGGGCATCTACCGCATGGGCGAGGTGTGCGGGCGCCCGCTGGACATGACGGTCACGCTGTCCCGGTTCATCCTCACCGGCACCTACGAGCGGTTCCCGCAACTGGAGCTGCTGTGCGCGCACGCCGGCGGCGCCATCACCGCCATCGCCGACCGGCTCGACTTCGGGCACGAGCTGCGCGACTACGCCCCTCTCGGGCCGTGGGGCGAAGTCGAGCTGGTCGAGCCGCCGTCGAGCCACGTCGGGAAGCTCTTCCTCGACACGGTCACGTTCGGGCCCCGGACGCTGAGGATGGCTCTGGAGACCGTCGGCTCCGAGCACGTCTGCTTCGGCACCGACTGCCCGCCGGTGCCGTGGACCGTCGAGAGGCACCTCGCGGTCGTGGACGGACTGGACCTGAGCGAAGACCAGCGCGCCGACGTCCTCGGACGCAACGCTGAGCGGCTCTTCCTCACCCAGGCAGCCGAGCAGGCAGGGGGCGGGCAGGATGCCTGAGTACACCCCGACCGACGCCCGGGCGTGGGCGCTGGAGAACCTCGTGGGGTGCTGCGGCTGTGTCCTGCCCACGTTCACCGGCGACCTGTCGACGCTGAACGAGGCCGCCATCCGCCACGACGTCGACATGGAGCGCGGGCTCGGGATGCGAGCCGTCCTCGTCGTGAGCGAGGGCGGCACCACCCTTGAGGAGTACCGGCGGCTGCTGGAGATCGTCGCGGACGCGGCCGGCGACCTCATGGTGGTGGTGCAGGCGTCGCAGCCGACCTGGGACCTCCAGCAGCTCACCATCGAGTGGGGCGCCGAGCTGGGCGCCGACCTGGTGCTGCCGTCCTACCCGATGACGTTCTACCCGCGGACCCTCGACGAGCTCTACGAGGCCAGCAAGGCGATGATCGACCGCTCGCCGCTGGGCGTGCTGCTGTTCGCCATCGACCAGTGGAACTTCGCCCGGCTGCACCCGGCCGCGTTCCCGGTAGAGCTGCTGGAGAGGCTCGCCGCCGACTGCGGAATGCTGGTCGGGGTCAAGAACGAGATCGGACTGCCCTACACGGGCGGCATGGACGACGTCTTCCGGCTCCTCGGCGACCAGATCGTGGTGACCGACCCGATGGAGTCGAACGCGCCGATCTGGATCCGCCACTACGGCATGAAGTACATGGGGACCTCCAACTACGAGGCCTTCGGGCCCCGCATCCCCCGGATGCTCGAAATGCTCGGCGACCCCGCCACCTGGGACGAGGGGATGGAGCTGTACTGGCAGAACACGCCGGTCCGCAAGGCCAACAGCGCCACCGTGAGCCCGGTGGTGGCCACCACCGGGATGGTGCCCCGGAGCATCTGGAAGTACCAGGGCTGGCTCAACGGCTTCAACGGCGGGCCGCTGCGGGGTCCGCTGGCCCGCATCAACGCGGCCCAGATGGGCATGATCCGCAAGGCCGCGGTCGATGCCGGCCTAGACGTCACCGAGGATCCAGACGAGGCGTTCTGGGTCGGAAGGAACCCCGCGTGACCATCGACGGTTACGAGGCGTTCTGGGCGGACAGGAACCCCGCGTGACCGCGCTGGGAGGCCCCCCGCTGTTCCTCGACGGCGAGCTCGTCGATGCGCTCGCCTCGGTGGAGGTCGGGCTGGAAGCGGCCCGGGTGTCGGCGGGCGCCGAAGCCGTGACCGGACGGGTGCAGATCGCGGACGACCGGACCTGGATGCGGGTGCTGGCCGGCATCCTGCCCGAGCTCGGCATAGTCGGCTACAAGGAGTTCCACCGGGTCGGGCAGCGGGTGCGGTACCACGTGAGCATCTTCGAGCGCGACACCGCCGACATGATCGGCGTCGTCGACGGTCGGCGCATCACCAGCCTGCGCACCGCCTCCACCGCTGCGCTGGCGTTCGAGCACGTCGACGACGGCCGGCCCAAGAAGCTGGCGGTGATCGGCAGCGGCGAGGAGGCCAAGGAGGGACTGCGGGCGGTGGCCGCAGTGTCGACCCTGGCCGAGGTGGCCGTGTTCAGTCCCACACCGGCCAACCGCCAGGCGTTCTGCGAGGTGCACGGCCCGGTCGCGGGGGTGCCCGTCTACCCGGTGGAGTCGGTCGACGCCGCGCTGGCCGGCGCCCAGCAGGCGTACGTGGCGACCTCCTCGGCCGGCCCGGCGTTCCTGGAAGCACGCCAGGTCGCGCATCTCGACATGCTGGCCGGGATCGGATCGACCCGGCCCGACCAGCGGGAGCTAATCGGCGACGTCTTCACCGGGGCATCCCAGGTGGTCTTCGACTGCGCCGACGCCCGCCACGAGCCGGGAGACGTGATCGACGCGGTCGATCGGTTCGGGTTCGACCCCGACGGCGCCCTGTTGTTGAAGGACTGGCTGGAGTCGCCCTACGAGGCGACCGGCGAGGGTCCGCTGGTGTTCAAGTCGATCGGCACCGTCGAGCAGGACCTCGCCCTCGCCCACCGCCTGCTGGTCGCCGCCCGCGAGCAGGGACTGGGGATCCCGGCCCCCGAGATCGGGTCGCTGCGCATCATGCGGGACCCAGAGGCCGAGCGAGGAGGACAACAGGCATGATGCGGCGAAACGCACTGAGCGAGGCCGTGGCCCGAGCGGCCCGTGAGCGCAGCGAACAAGAGCGGGAAAGCCCCCTCTGCACCGCGAAGCGACGGCATCGGCGCACCGGGCGGGACCCAGAGGCCGAGCGGGCGGGACGACCGCGATGATGCGGCCATCTGCGCACCGTGCGGGACTAGGTTCCTGAGACGAGGGGGTCGCGTCATGGCACTGATCGACACCGACGGCGGGTTCCGGGTCAGCCGCCGCATCTACCACGACCCCGAGATCCACCGCCGCGAGCTCGACTCGATCTTTAAGAAGTCGTGGTTCTTCGTGGGGCACGCCTCGGAGATCCCCGAGCCCGGCGACTACGTGACCAGACCCCTCGGCGTCGACCCGGTGATCGTGAACCGGGACCGCGACGGCCGCGTCCACGTGATGCTGAACTCGTGCTCGCACCGGGGCGTGAAGATCTGCCGGTCGGGGCGAGGCAACACCAAGGCCCACCGGTGCTCCTACCACGGCTGGGCCTACGGACTCGACGGGGCGTGCCGGGCGGTGACCTACGAGAAGGAGGTGTACGGCCCGGACTTCGACAAGTCGCGCTTCAACCTGCGCTCGGCCCGGGTCGAGACGCTGCACGGGCTGATCTTCGCCACCTGGGACCACCGGGGACCGTCGCTGGCCGAGGCCCTGGGCCCCATGACCTACTACTTCGACGCGCTGTTCGGGAAGTTCGACCGCGGTTTCGAGGTGATGGGCTCGCCGGTGCGGACCCGCATCGCCGCCAACTGGAAGGCCGAGACCGAGAACCTCTCCGGCGACGGCTACCACACCATGATCACCCACGAGACCGCGCTGCGGTTCGGGCTCTTCCCGAGCCCCGAGGACGTGGCCCCCTACGGCGATCCGGTCGGCCCGAAGTTCCCCGGTCGCACGGTGCAGTGCGGCAACGGCCACACCATCCGGATCCAGCATCTGCCCATCGAGACCCGCCCGCCCGGCTTCCTCGGCTACCCCGAGGAGCTCTGGGGTGAGATCGAGCAGAACCTCAAGCCGGGCCAGGTCGACATCATGGCCCGCACTTCGGTCACCCACGGCAGCGTGTTCCCCAACCTGTCGTTCCTGGAGAACTTCAAGACCGCCACCGACGGGCCCGGCTCGATGTGCCGCTACACCCGGCTCACGCTGAAGGTCCCGATCGACGAGGGCTCGACCGAGATCTGGTGGTGGCATCTCGTGCCGGCCGACGCCTCGGAGGCATGGAAGGAGCGTTCCCAGCGGGCCTACCTGAGGACCAACGGCCCCGGAGGGATGTTCGAGCTCGACGACAACGAGAACTTCCTCGGAATGGCCGAGGCCAACAGCGGACCGGTCGGGCTCGACCAGCACTACGACTATGTGGCCGGCACCCACCATCCCGACGCCCACGGCCTGGAGTGGCCCGGCCATGTGCAGGACGCCGACCGCAGCGAGCACACGCTGCGCGGCTTCCTCACCGAGTGGCGCCGCCGCATGGAGTTGACCGCAGTCTCCGAGCCGGCCGGGTCCGGCCCATGACGAGGCTGCGCTGGGTCCATCCGACGACCACCGGAGACCCGGCGCCGCTGCAGGTCCATCACGAGCTGGGCCTGTGCTACGCCTACGAGGCCGAGCTGCTCGACGAGTGGCGCCTCGACGAATGGCTCGACCTGGTCGACGAGGGCTTCACGTACCTGGTGCCGGTGCCGCTGGTGACCGACCAGCACCCGCAGCTCGGCTACGACCCGTCCGCTCTGTTCATGGACGAGACCCGTGACTCGATCGCAGAGAACTGGGCGGCCCGGCTGACCGGCGAGAACATCGCGGTGTCGTGGGCTGACCGGCCTGCGGTGCGCACCCGCCGGTTCCTGTCGGCGCTGCGGGTCCGGTCCACGGACAAGCCTGAGGAATATCTGGCCCGAATGAATGTCCAGGTGGCAATGGTGCGCCAAGGCAGTCAGCCCGGCGAGATGATCGGCGAGCGATTCGACATCGTCCGCCGGGCGGGAGACTCGTTCCGCATCATGTCGCGGTTCGTGGTCCTGCTGAGCGCGATAGTGGACGCGCCCCGCCCCCGGACCATCCTCTGAGCGGTGAAGACGAGAGCCATGAGACTGCGCAGGATCGACGCTCGGGTGCGCTGCGACGGCGCAGCCAGCCCGAGGCAGAGGCGAGAGCCATGAGGCTACGCAGGATCGGCTTCGGAGTGCGCGACGTCGAGGCTCAGGCCCGTTTCCTGCGGGAGGCGTTCGCCCTCGTGCCCGAGAACGCCGGAGCCGGCGGTGCCCGGTTCTCTGCTCCGGGATCGGTCGAGCATGCCGTCACGTCGCTGCGGCCGGCCCCCGTCGACCGGGTCGATGAGGTGGCATTCGCGGTCGAGAGCACCGATCAGGTCGACCATATGCACGCTCACCTCGTCGAGCTGCATGCCGACGTGGTCGACCGTCCCGGCCCGACCTCCGAAGGCGGCTACGGCTTCGAGGTGTTCGATCCCGAGGGCCACCTGCTGTCCATAGCGGCCAGCAGCGATGCGCGGACCCCGCCCGGCCATGAGACAGGGCACGGCGTGCCGCTCGACCTGAGCCACGTCGTGTTCGACAGTCCCGACATCGGCGCCCTCTCGGGCTGGTACTGCGCCGCGCTCGGCTTCCGGGTCACCGACTGGCTAGAGGACAAGCTCGTCTTCATGACCACCAGCCGCCACCACCACCAGATCGCGCTGGCCACCTCCGCCAACTCGGGCCTGAACCATGTCGCCTACGAGTGCGCCGACATCGACGACTTCATGCGAGCCACCGGCCGCACCATGCGGCTGGGACATGCGCTGCTGTGGGGACCAGGGCGGCACGGGCCCGGCGACAACACGTTCGCCTACTTCCGCTCGCCGGCCGGCTTCATCTGCGAGTTCACCACCGGACTCGAGCTCACCGACAGCCCGGACTGGGTCGTGCGCACCTGGGAGTCAGTGCCCGAGCAGGCGGACCTGTGGGGCACGTCCAATCCCCGCCCCAACGACGCCTTCGGCACCACCGCAGACCCCGGCCTAGGAATCCTCCCCAACAGCCCCGAGGAACTCGAACTCCTATCAGCCCGCTGACTCAGGCCGTCACCCGGATCGACCGGCAGAGGGTGTGTAGGTGTTCGGGGGTTAGGGGTAGGGAAGTGACTGCGCCGGGGCGGTTGAGGGCGTCGTCTATGGCGGACGCGATGACGGCGCCGCAGGCGTTGGTGCCGCCCTCGCCGGCGCCTTTGACGCCGAGCGGGTTGAGCGGGCTGGGGGCGTCCTCGGACAGCAGGATCTCCAGGTCGGGCATCTCGGCCGCGGTGGGCATCAGGTAGTCCATGAACGTGGTCGCCTGGGGCTGGCCGATCTCGTCGTAGCTGAAGTCCTCGAACAGCGCCCCGCCGAAGCCCTGGGCCGCGCCGCCGACGATCTGGCCCTCCACCAGCATCGGGTTGATGGCCCGCCCGATGTCGTAGGCGATCACGTAGCGCTCGATCCCGACGCTGCCGGTGCCGGGATCGAGCACCACCACCCCGGCGTGCAGCCCGTACGGGTAGTTCATGTGGCTGGTCAGGTACCACTCCTCGGTCACCAGCCCCGGCCGGCCGTCCGCGTAGGGCGACGCCGGGCCGAGAGCCGACGCGACCTCGCCCAGCGACACCGCCTGCGCGGGCGAGCCGACCACGCTGACGGCACCGTCGACCAGCTCCAGGTCGTCGGGGCTGGCCTCGAGCATCTCGGCCGCGACCTCGATGGCCCGCTGTCGCAGCGCGACGCTGGCTTCGTGGGTGGCGGTGCCCGCCATCACGGTCGCCCGGCTGGCGAAGGCGCCCATCCCGTGGGACATCTGATCGGTCTGGCCGTGCACCACCGAGATCCGGTCCAGGCCCACGCCGAGGGCCTCGGCGCAGATCTGGGCCATGACCGTCTCGAATCCCTGGCCCACCGACGCCTCTCCGGTGGTGACGGTCACGCAGCCCGACGGGTCCACCTCGACCCGGCTCCCCGCGAAGGGACCCAGGCCCGACTTCTCGACGAAGAAGCCGAGCCCCAGCCCGACCAGCTCGCCGGCCGCCCGCCGCTCGGCCAGCGACCGGGTCAGGGCCGGATAGTCGATGTGGCCCAGGACGCGGTCGAGCATCGTCTCGTACTGGCCGGAGTCGTAGACGACCGGCGTGCCGAGCGCGTCGATGCCGCGCTCGAACGGCATCTCGGTGGATGCGATCAGGTTGCGGCGCCGTATCTCGGCCCGGTCGACTCCCAGCTCGGCCGCGACCGCGTCGAGGGCCCGCTCCCGCACGAAGGTGCTCTCGTAGCGCCCCGGCGCCCGGTAGGTGCCGGCCGGGGTCTTGTTCGACAGGCGCACCCGGCCGGTCACCCGGTAGTTCGGGATCCGGTACGGGCCCGGCAGCATGGCCGCGGCCAGGGTCGCCACCGTCGCTCCGTGGGTGCGCACGTAGGCGCCCTGATCGCTTACGAACTCCGCCTCCAGGCCCTCGATCACCCCCGAGGCGTCGGTGGCCACCCGCAGGCGGTGGCGCTGGTCGCGGGAGTGGTTGGCCGCCACCAGATGCTCCTGGCGGTCCTCGATCCACTTCACCGGCCGGCCCAGCCGCAGTGCCGCCAACGCCACCAGCACGTCCTCGGGGTACAGCTCGCCCCGCACGCCGAACCCGCCCCCCACATGGGCCTCGCGCAGCACCACCCGCGAGGGCGGCAGGCCCAGCATCCTGGCCAGGGCGTCGCGGTTCTGGAACGGCACCTTGGCCGCGCCCAGGAACTCGAGCGTCTGCGTGGTCCGGTGGTGCACGGCCAGCGCACCCCGGCACTCCAGAGGCACGCCGGTGTGCCGTCCCACGCTGAACTCGGCCGCGAGCACGTGCTCGGCCCGGGCGAAGGCCGCGTCGACGTCTCCGGTCTGCTCGGTGAACACGTAGGCCTCGGTGTCGAGCCGCCCGTCGAAGTCGCCGAGCTCACCGGCGGCGTCGAGCACCGGGGCCAGCTCCGACACCTCCACGACCACAGCCTCCGCGCCGTCCTCGGCGGTGTAGGGATCGGCTGCGAACACCGCCGCGACGGGCTCGCCCACGTAGCGCACCCGCTCCTGGGCCAGGATCGGCTGGCGGTACGGCACCATCTGGTCGGCGCCCACCTGCCGGAAGTCGATGGGACCGACATCGGAGACGTCGGCGCCTGTCCAGACCGCGGCCACACCGGGCACGGCCAGCGCCCCGGCGGCGTCTATGGACTCGATCGTGCCGTGGGCCGCGTGCGATCTGACGATCCGCATGTGGAGCTGGTGCGGAAGGTCGATGTCGGCGACGAAGCGGCCCTCGCCCCGCAGCAGGGGCCGGTCCTCGAGACGGAGAACCGACTCGCCGATCACGGCACCCCCGCGGGCCGATCCGCAGACGGGACCGACTCGCCGATCACGGCGCCCCCGCGGGCCGATCCAGGGACAGACCAGAGGCCGCGGCCCGGAAGCCGAACGTGTCTGCGGTCACGACCGCATCTGGTCGCGGGCCGCGTGCACCGACGTGATGATGTTCTGGTAGCCGGTGCAGCGGCACAGGTTCGACGCCAGCACCTCGCGCAGCTCCTCGTCGCCGATGTCGGGGCGGGACTCGAGAACCGACGTGGCCAGCATCAGGAAGCCCGGCGTGCAGAAGCCGCACTGCAGCCCGTGGTGCTCCCAGAACGCCTGCTGGATGGGATGGAGGCGCTCGCCGTCGGCGAGTCCCTCGACGGTTCGTATCGCCTGGTCGCCGCACTGCACCGCGAACATGAGACAGGACCGGACCGGCTCGTCGTCGACCAGCACGGTGCAGGCGCCGCACACGCCGTGCTCGCAGCCGAGGTGGGTTCCGGTCAGCCCGCAGTCCTCGCGCAGCGTGTCGGCCAGGGTCTTGCGGGGCTCGACGGCCACGTCGTAGGGCCGGCCGTTCACGGTCAGGGTCAGCTCGGCACGGGGCGCGGTCATTCTCGGCCTCCTGTGGTGGCGGGTTGTGCCCGGCGGATCAGCTCCCGCACCCGGGCGGGGGTGGCCGGCATCTCGTTGACCTCGATCCCCAGCGGCGCCAGCGCGTCCGAGACGGCGTTCAGCACCGCAGCCGGGGCACCGATGGCGCCGCCCTCCCCCACCCCTTTGGCCCCGGTGATCGAAGCGTCGGTGATGGTCTGGACATGGGTCACCTCGATGATGGGGATCTCGGCCGCGGTCGGGGGCAGGAAGTCCATGAGCGACGCCGTCAGCAGGTTGCCGTCGTCGTCGGTCACCAGCTCCTCGTAGAGGGCGTTGGCGATCCCCTGGGTCACCCCGCCGTGGATCTGCCCCTCGACGATCATCGGGTTGACCTCCACGCCGGCGTCGGCGATCACCACGAACCGCTCGAGGCGGACATGGCCGGTGTCGGGGTCGACCTCCACCACGGCCGCATGGCAGGCGTTGGAGAACGTCCCGGCCGGGTCGTAGGTGGCGGTCACCGCCAGGCCGGGCTCCAACCCGTCGGGCAGGAGGTGGCTGCTGTGATGGGCGATGCGGGCGATCTCCGGCAGCGTGACGCCGACGCTGGTCCCGGCCACGACCGCGGAGCCCTGCTCCAGGCGGATGTCCTCGGGGCTGGCCTCCAGATGGTGGGCCGCGATCTCCTTGAGCCGGGCCGCGAGGCGCTCGGCTGCCAGCTTGGTCGCCCCTCCGGCGATGACCATGGACCGGCTGGCGAAGGTGCCCCAGCCGTAGGGGGTGTTGTCGGTGTCGCCGTGGACCACGGCCACCTGCTGGGGCTCGACGCCGAGCTCGTCGGCCAGCAGCTGCGACAGGGCGGTGGCCAGCCCCTGGCCGTGGGGCGACGCACCGATGCGGGCCGTGACGTCGCCGGACGGGTTCATCTCCAGTTGCACGGTCTCGTAGCCGGGGGTGATCTCCATGGCCCGGGCCGCGAACGCGGGCGTGCCGTAGCCGGTGCGCTCACCGAACACCGAGAACCCGACCCCCAGGTAGCGGCCCTCGGTCGCAGCCCGCCGCTGTTGGCGGCGGAAGCCCTCGAGGTCCAGTGCCTCGACGGCCGCGTCGAGGGTCTCGACGTAGGAGCCCGGATCGACGGGCAGCCCGGTGGGCATGGAGTACGGGAACTCCTTGACCAGGTTGGCGCGCCGGATCTCGACCGGGTCGAGGCCCAGCCGGCGGGCGGCGGTGTCCATCAGCCGCTCCATGGCCAGGGTCAGCACCGGGCGGGAGACGCCGCGGTAGGGGGCGATCGGGCACATGTTGGTGGTGACACCCCTGGAGCGCACCCGGTACTGCGACAGCCGGTACGGTCCGGGAAGCTCGGCCATGGCCATGAGGGGCTCGACACCGAAGGTGACCGGATAGTTGCTGTAGGCGCCGATGTTGCACACGATGTCGGCGTCGAGGCCCACCAGGAGCCCGTCCGCGGTGAAGGCGCCCCTCAGCCGGTAGCTGTGGTCGCGGCTGTGCCAGGAGGCCAGCAGGTTCTCGGAGCGGTCCTCGATCCAGGCGATGGTGGCCCCGAGCAGGCGGGCCGCCGCCACCAGCGCCACGTACTCGCGGGGCACGCACATCTTCTGCCCGAACGCGCCTCCCACCTCGGGGGTCACCACCCGCAGCTGGGCCTCCGGAATGTCGAGGATGTCGGCCAGCGCGGTGCGCAGCATGTGGGGCATCTGGTTGGCGGCGGTGAGCGTGGTGCGGCCGGTGCCGGGGTCGTGGGACGCCAGCGCCCCCCGGGCCTCGATGGGCAGCGCGTTCTGCCGGTGGGCCCGGATGTCGAGGGTGACGATCTCGTCGGCCGAGTCGAACGCCTCGTCCACCCCTCCGGTCGCCATGCGGGCGTCGAGAACCACGTTGTTCCCCATCGGCATGTCGAGACCGGCATGCACCGTCGGCGCGGCCGGGTCGATAGCCGCAGCCGCGTCCAGCACCGGAGGAGTCGCCTCGATGTCGACGATCACCTGCTCGGCCAGGTCCTCGGCCTCGGCCCGCGAGCCGGCCACCACGAGGGCCACCGGCTCTCCCGGATGGCGCACCGCGTCCGACGCCAGCACCGGCGTCTCCAAGGCCACGAAATCGGGCCGGTCGAGCCGGGCGCAGATCGTCCGCATCCCCGGGAAGCTCGCCGCGGTGAGCACCGGCGCGCCCGGGGGCGCCTCGATCGAGCGGACCTCACCCGCCGGGACGGAGCTGCGCACGAAGGCGGCGTGCATCGTGCCTGGGTGATGGTCGGCGACATCGGCGACGAACCGGCCCAGACCACGGACGAGGGCCGGGTCCTCGAACCGGCGCAGCGACCGACCGGTCCACCTCATGCCAGCCTGCCCGACACGGCGATGCGCCGCGAAGCGGGGTTCCTCGCGCCGGCCGTCATGGCTCGAGGATCCTCACGCCAGAGCCTGGTCCAACGCCCGGGTGACCATGGTCCGAACAAGGTCCCTGCGGTAGTCGGCCGAGCCGTGGATGTCGCCGGTGGGGTCCACCTCCTCGGCGGCCACCGCGGCCGCGGCCGCGACCGTCTCGGCCGTCGCGGGACGACCGGCCATGGCGGCCTCCGCGTTGGCGGCCCGCACCGGCCCGCCGGCCACGCCCCCCAGCGCGATGCGGGCACTGGCGATCGAGTCGCCGTCGCGCTCGACGGCCGTGACCGCCAACACGATGGCGAAGTCGCCCCAGCGGCGGGCGAACTCGGCCATGCCGACTCCCCAGGAGTCGCCCAGCCGCGGGAGCCGCACGCCGACCAGCAGCTCGTCGGGCTCCAGGCAGGTGGTGAAGGCCATCTGCTCGAAGAAGTCGCCGGCCGCGACGGTCCGCGAGCCGCTCGCGCTGCGGCAGTGGATCTCGGCGTCGAGGGCGCAGGCCAGCGCGCACCATTCGGCGGCCGGGTCGGCGTGGGCGAGGCTGCCGCCGAAGGTGCCCCGGACCCGTATCGGGTAGTGGCCCACCCACCGTCCTGTCGAGGCGATCAGCGAGCCCAGCGGCCCTGCGATCGTGTTGTGCTCCAGGTCCAGGTGGCGCACTCGGGCGCCGATGGTGACGCTTCCGGGGTCGGCCTCGTCGATGCGGTCGAGATCGGGAACACCGGCGATGTCGACCAGCACCTCCGGCCGGGCCAGCCGGAAGTTCATGGCGGGCACGAGGCTCTGGCCGCCGGCGAGAACCTTGGCCTCGTCCTGGTGCTCGTGCAGCAGGCCCAGGGCCTCCTCCAGCGTCCGGGGCGCGTGGTATTCGAAGGCGGCGGGCTTCACGGCGTCACCGTATCCGCACCGGAATCTGAGAGGAGGATGCGGTGCTCACCGAACGACAACCCTATGCTCGCCCCGGCTACGCGGGCGCATCGAGCGTGATCGGAGATCGGCTCGGGCCGGGGCGGAGCCACCAACCCGAAACAGACCCCTGACAGGAGATGCCGTGCCCCGCAAAGAGGAGATCCGAGTCGACCACCTCAACCCGCCCATCAGCCACTACACCGACGCGACCCGCTTCGGCGACCTGCTCTTCATCTCGGGGTGCGGTCCGCTCGACTCCGAAGGCAAGCTCGTGGGCGGTGACGACGTGGCGGCCCAGGCCCGGGCCACGTTGGAGAACATCGGGGCGATCCTCGAGGCAGCCGGCGCCACCTTCGCCGACGTGCTCAAGGTCATCGTCTACCTCACCGACATCAACGACCGGGCCGCCATCAATCCGGTGCGCCAGGAGTTCTTCGGCGACGAGCGGCCGTGCAGCACCCTGATCGGCATCAACGAACTGGTCGTTGAGGGGATGAAGGTCGAGATCGAGGCCATAGCCGGCATCCCGAGCTGACCGGCCCTCCGGCAGGCGTCGCCGAGTCGCCGCTTCAGTCGAACCCGAGGGCCGGTCGAACCCGCCGGCCAGCCGAACCCGCCGGCCAGCCGAACCCGCCGGCCAGCCGAACCCGCCGGCCAGCCGAACCCGCCGGTCAGTCGAATCCGAGCAGGCGCAGCAGGTTCCGGTCCGGTGGGCAGGGCCCGCCGATGCTCACGATCCGCTCGCCCCGGTCGGCCATGACCGCGTGCTCCACCCCTGCGGGCACGTGGATGACCTGGCCGGCCTCGAACTCGAGCCGGGCGTCGTTGGTGAGGTCGCTCACCGTGCCCCGGCCCTCGAGGCAGAAGATCGTGTCCTCGGAGTCGTCGTGGGTGTGGGGGACGTTCTCCTCGCCCGGCTCTAGCACGACGTAGTTCATGTTGGCCACCTCGGCGCCGACGCCCGGCCAGACCACGAACCGGGCGTCGCTGGAGATCATGGGCGCCTTCAGGCTGGGCGTGTCGCGGTGAAACACTCGGATGGCCATGGTCATTCCTCCAGGTGCTCGTACAGGGCCGGGTCGGGAGGGCAGGGCCCGCCGATCAGCATGGCGCCGGCCCCGCCGGCCTCGATCCGGTATGTCGTGCCCGCGTCTATGTGGAGCATCGCGCCGACCCCGATCTCGAAGCTCTCGCCGCTGACGGGGTCGACGGCGGTGGCCGATCCCTCGCACAGGTGGTAGACGGCGTCGGAGGGGTGGCTGAGCGGCTTGGTCCTCCCGTCGCCGTCCAGCCTGACCAGGTGCATGGACCGGTGCAGGGCCCCGACGCCCGGCCAGACGACGGCCAGGGCCCGTCCCCCGTCCTCGACGATGGGCAGCTCGGGGCAGGCCTCGCCGCTGTCCAGGACTCGGACTTCGTCCACGGCTCACACGTTAGAGCAAGCGCGGGCGGACGGGAAACCGCCGCGTCGCAGCAACGTCACTCCCGCTCTTGTTCGCCACGCTCACGGGCCGCCCAAACCACAGCAACACTGCCCACGGCCTCGCCCGTATGAGCCGGAATCGCTCACCGGCCCGCTCGGCCTCCGAGCCGCGGGCTACTCGATCCTCAGAGCCCGGGTGGGGCACGCCTCGACCGCCAGCTCGGCGTCCTCCTCGAGGTCCGGGCCGGGCTCCTCGACGAGGATGTGGCACACCATGTCGTCTCGCACCTCGAAGACGTCCGGAGCGATCATCTCGCAGTTCGCGCTGCCGATGCACTTGTCCACCTCGAGCACGATCCGCATCTGTAGCTACCTCCGCACCGGCATCCGGCTCAGCCTCGACGATAGCTCCGTCAAGTGCCCCCGCTGGCATCGGTCCCGGCGGTGTCGGGGCGCACCTCCGCGAAGTGGTCGATGCCCCGCAACTCGGGGAACAGCACCCACCAGGCCGCTACCACCGCCAGCGTGCCGATCCCGCCGAACACGACCGAGCCGGCCACCCCCAGCAGCGCGCCCGCGATCCCGGACTCGAACGCACCGAGCTCGTTGGAGGCTCCGACGAAGGTGTACTCGACGGCCATCACCCGACCCCGCATGTTCTCGGGGGTGGCCAGCGGCACGAGCGTGCTGCGCACGAAGACGCTCACCGAGTCGGCGCCGCTCAACGCCAGCAGCGCAATGAACGCCACCGCGTAGGAACGGGTGATCCCGAGCACGATCGTGCCCAGCCCGAACGCCCCCACAGCCACCATGAGGGTCGGACCGACCCGGCGCGTCAGCGGCCTCACAGCCAGGACGGCCATCGTCAGCAACGCCCCTATGCCCACTGAGGCTCGCAGCCACCCGAGGCCCACCGCCCCGACTCCGAGCCGCTCCTCGGCGATCGCGGGCAGCAGCGCCACCGCCCCGCCGAACAGGACCGCGAACAGGTCGAGGGAGATGATGCTGAGCACCACCCGGTTGGATCGGATGAACCGGAGGCCCTGCAGCGCGTGGACGATCACCGCTCGCACGCCGGCGCCCGCGACGGCAGCCGAACGGGCCACCCCGCTGGCCGGGACGACGGCGAGCAGGGCTGCCGCCACCAGCGCCATGGCCGCGGCCAGCAGGTAGGGCGCGGCGATGTCGGCGACGAAGACGAAGCCGAACACGACCGGTCCGGCCGCGAAGCCGCCCTGCCAGCCGGACATGCACACCGCCACCATCCGCTCGACCGCTCCGGGGGGCGCCAGGTCGACGGCCATGACGCGGCTGGCCGCGCTCAGCACCGACCGGGCACAACCGAAGGCGAAGACGAGGGCGAAGATCGGCATGACCGACGTCGGGTCCGACGCCACGTAGAGGTACAGCCCGAACGATGCGGCCGCCTCGCCCACCAGCCCGCAGGCGTACATGACGCGCCGGTCGTAACGGTCCGACAGCACGCCGCTGACGGGCGCGAGGAGCAGGGTGGGCACGAACTCGGCCAGACCGAGCAGACCGAGGTCGAGCGGCTTGCCGGTCATGTCGAAGACCTGCTTGCCCAGAACCGTGATCTGGCCCACGGTCATGGCCGCGGTCAGGAAGATGGTGACCGGAAGGGCCCAGAGCCGCGGGCCGATGCGGGTGGCCTCCGTAGCCGACGACCCGGCGCCGGCCGCCGGTAAGTTGTCGTTCGGCATCAACCCAACGCTAACCCCGACCCATCACCTGGCCGGAACCGTGCCTAGCCGTCGGGGCGTACTTCCGCGAACCGGTCGATGCCTCGCAGCTCGGGAAACACCACCCAGCAGATCGCTACCACTGCCACGGCCCCCACACCGCCGAACACCACCGCTCCGGCCACGCCGAGCACGGCGCCGGCGACGCCGGACTTGAACGCGCCCAGCTCGCTGGAGCCGCCGATGAACACGTACTCCACCGCCATGACCCGGCCCCGCATGTCCTCCGGCGTGGCCAGCGGCACCAGGGTGCTGCGGATGAAGACGCTGACGGCGTCGGCCGCGCCCATCACCAGCAGCGCCGCGAAGGCCACGAGGTATGCACGGGTCAGCCCGAGCACGACCGCGCCCACGCCGAAGGCGGCCACCACGACCAGCAGCGACGGGCCCACCCTCCGCCGCAGCGGTCGCACCGTCAGGGCGACCATCACCACCGAGGCCCCGATGCCGAACGCCGCCGCCAGCCAGCCGAGGCCCACCGCGCCCACGCCGAGGCGCTCCTCAGCGATGGCGGGAAGGAGCGCATGGGCGCCGCCCATGAAGACCGCGAAGAGGTCGAGGGAGATCGCTCCGAGCACCACCCGGTTGCGCCGGACGTAGCGCAGGCCCTCGAGGGCGCGCCCGACCGCGGCCCGCATCCCGGCCCCTGCCGCGGACGCCGCCCGTTGCACCCGGCTCGGCGGCAGGAGCATCAGCAAGCCGACGGCGGCGACCGAGAACCAGGCGGCCAGGAGGTACGGGACGGCCGGACCCGCCTCGAAGGCGAAGCCGAACGTCACCGGGCCGACGATGAAGCCGGCCTGCCACGCCGCGACGTTCAGCGCCACCGTCCGCTCCCGGGCCGCCTCCGGGGCCAGGTCCACCGGCAGGGCCCTGCTCACCGCCATGACGAAGGCCCGAGCGGTGCCGAACGCGACGACCAGGCCGAATATGGGAAGGACCGACGCCGGGTCCGTCGCCACATAGAGGAACAGGCCGACGGAGACGACGGCCTCGCCGCCCAGGCCCCACGCGTACACGAAGCGGCGCTCGAAGCGGTCCGCCACCATGCCGGTGATCGGCACCAGCAGGAAGGCGGGCACGAACTCCGCCAGTCCAAGCAGCCCCAGGTGCAGCGGGCGGCCGGTCATGTCGAACACCTGCTTGCCCAGGATCGTCAGCTGCCCCATGGTCATCGCCATCGACAGGAACGTCACTCCGAACAGCGCCCACAGCCTCGGGCCGATCCGGGGGGTCTCGGCGGCCGACGACCCGGCGCGCGCCGCCGCAGAATCTCCGTTCGACATCAGGACAAAGCTAACCCCGACCTAACCTGCGGTCGGAATGGCACTGCCCGCTCTAGGCGACTTCCTGCCCGACAGTCCCGGCGCCGACGACCTGCTGGACTCGTTCATCGAATGGTCGGCGGCTGCCGGCCTCGAGCTGTACCCGCACCAGGAGGAGGCGGTGCTGCACCTGCTGGCCGGCGAGAACGTGGTGCTGTCCACGCCCACCGGCTCGGGAAAGTCGCTGGTGGCCCTCGCGGGCGCCTTCGCCATGCTGGCCCAGGGTCGCCGGGCCGTCTACACCGCCCCTATCAAGGCCCTCGTGAGCGAGAAGTTCTTCGAGCTGACCGCGGCGTTCGGCCCCTCTGCGGTGGGCATGGTCACCGGCGACGCCTCGGTCAACGGCGGCGCTCCGGTCATCGCCTGCACCGCGGAGATCCTGGCCCAGCGAGCCCTGCGATCCGGCGCCGACACCCCTGCGGACCTGGTGGTGATGGACGAGTTCCACTACTACGGCGACCGCGACCGGGGCTGGGCGTGGCAGGTGCCGCTGCTGCAGCTTCCGAGACCCCGGTTCCTGCTGATGTCGGCCACCCTCGGCGACACCGGCGCCCTCCGGCGGGACCTGACCGCCCGCACCGGGCGCGACACCGCCCTGGTGGCCTCGGCGGAGCGTCCGGTCCCGCTCGACGTCGAGTACCGGGAGACCCCGCTGCACGTCTCCATCGAGCAGCTGCTGGAAGCCGGCCGCGCCCCCGTCTACATCGTGCACTTCACCCAGCGGGAGGCCACCGCCCGGGCCCAGAGCCTCACCAGCCTCAAGGTTCTCGGACCCGACGAGAAGGCGGCGGTGAAGGAGGCCGTGGGCGGGTTCCGCTTCGACACGCCGATCGGCAAGGACCTGCGCCGGTTCGTGCTGGCCGGCATCGGGGTGCACCACGCCGGGATGCTGCCCAAGTACCGGCTGCTGGTGGAGAAGCTGGCCCAGCAGGGCCATCTCAAGCTGATCTGCGGCACCGACACCCTCGGCGTGGGCGTCAACGTCCCGATCCGGACCGTGCTGTTCACCCAGCTCTACAAGTACGACGGGCGGCGCACCCGGGTGCTGTCGGTGCGGGACTTCCAGCAGATCGCGGGCCGGGCCGGCCGGCGGGGCTTCGACACCGTCGGCAGCGTCTGGGTCCAGGCCCCCGAGCACGCCGTGGAGAACAAGCGGGCCGAGATGCGGGCCGCCGGCGACCCGAAGAAGCTGCGCAAGCTGGTCCGCAAGAAGCCCCCGAGCGGGGCTACGCCCACTACGACGACAAGACCCTCGCCCGCCTGTGGGATGGCACCCCCGAGACGCTGGAGTCGAGCTTCGACGTGACCCACTCCATGATGCTCAACGTCCTGGACCGCCCCGGCGACGGCTGCAAGGCCATGAAGCGGCTGCTGGTCGACAACCACGAGCCCCGTCCCCGCCAGCGTGCCCACATCCGCAAGGCCGTCGGCGTGTTCCGGTCGCTGATCGACGCCGAGATCGTGGAGGTGCTCGACGAGCCCGACGATCTGGGCCGCCCGGTGCGGGTGAACCTCGACCTCCAGGACGAGTTCCGGCTCAACCAGCCGCTGGGACTGTTCGCGGTGGAGGCCGTCGCGGTCCTCGACCCGGAGGCGGCCGACTACCACCTGCAGGTCCTCAGCGTGGCCGAGTCGGTGCTGGAGGATCCGACGGCGGTGCTGCTGGCCCAGCGGGACAAGGCCCGCGACGAGCTCATGACCAAGATGAAGGACGAGGGCGTCGAGTACACCGAGCGCATGGCCCGGCTGGCCGAGGTGACCTGGCCGAGGCCCGAGGCCGAGTTCATCGAGCCCGCCTTCGAGGTGTTCGCCCGCCACCATCCCTGGGTAGGGCATCTGCGGCCCAGCCCCAAGTCGGTGGTGCGCGACATGGTGGAGCACACCGACACCTTCAACCAGTACGTGAGCCGCTACGGGCTCAAACGCTCCGAGGGCCTCGTGCTGCGCTACCTGACCGACTGCTACAAGGCGCTGGCCCAGACGGTGCCGGCCGCGGCGGTCAACGACCGCCTGGCCGAGGTGATCGAGTGGCTGGGCGCGCTGGTGCGGGAGGTGGACTCCAGCCTGCTGGACGAATGGGAGCGCCTGCGCGCCGTGTGATCCAGCGGGCCTCACGGACCCTCGGCCGGCGCGCGGCCGGTGGCCCGGCCCACGAGGTCCACGAGGCTCGGGCAGCCGTCGATCCTGGAGAACCGGCGATCGACGTACAGCAGGGTGGCGAAGATCAGCAGGAAGGCCACGAAGAAGTTCACGACCTGGCGGGTGACCAGGAACAGGTTGACCCCGGCGTTGTTGTAGAGCCAGAAGTCCCACACGGCCGAGCCGACCTCGTAGAGGGTGATCACCCAGGTGACGTTGCGCATCGTCGACGCGAAGCGGCGGTCGAGCTGCACCTCCTCGGCCACGGGTAGGAAGCGGCGGGCCACCCACACCATGAACGGCTTGCCGATGATGATCGTGACCGCAGCAGCCACGCCGACCAGCATCTTGGTGCCGATGCCGATGCCGAAGTACACCGCTTCGGTGCTCACCCCGAAGTCGACCAGGTCCCGTTCGACGGCGATGCTCACCGCGGCCCGCACGAGCAGGTACCCGGTGATGACGGGAAGCCATGCGCCTATCGGCAGACCCCGGCGCCGGCGGCTGTAAGCGGCCTTCACCGACCATCCGGTGGCCGCGATGATGGCCACCTCGATGTTGTTCAGCCAGGCGATCTGGACCCAGTCGAGGTTGAAGAAGGCCAGGAACAGCAGCACCGGCATGAACTGGTCGAGGTTGCTGCGCCAGCCCCATACCGCCTGGCGGGACGTCTTGGCCAGCGACCGGGGATCAGTGGTCGACCCTTCTGTCCCCGCCGTGCCGGAGAGCGCTCCCGGAGCTGTGCCGGGCTCGCCTCGTGAAGGGTCGGCGCCCTCGTTCACGGAGCCAGAGCCGCCCAGGCGGCCGCGGTGGCCTCGTCGCCCACCGCTGACAGCGAGTCGTCGTCGAGCGGCAGCCGGTTCCACATGGCCAGGAACAGGGCGCCGCCCGGTCCCCGGACTGCCGCGTCGCCCTTGACATGGGCCCGTTCGAACACCACCTCGTCGCCCTCGGCGTGCACGATCCACTCGCCCTCGCCGTCGGTGCGATGCAAATGCAGGCTCCCCGGTGGCAGGTCGCGCCGCTTACGTTTCTGGGCGTTGGGCAGCACGAACTCGAAGAACTCGTCCACGCCGTCGCGGCCCTGGTCGCCGTCGACTGGTCCGGTCTCCCCCACCGCGTTCTCGGCGTCCCAGCGGTGCACGCTGGTCTCGTGCAGCATCCGGCGGAAGTAGAAGCCGGCGTCGGGCCGGGGCGACCAGTTCCACACCGGGGTCTCAGGCTCGATCCCGGCCAGCGAGTCGACGAGCCGGTTCAGCGCGTCGGCCGCGAAGTCGACGGCGGAGTCGTCGTCGGGCACCCGGGGCATCTGCTCCCGCGACAGGGGCTCGGTCGCTCGACCGGCCACATAGCTGCCGACGAGGCTGTGCACCCATCCCATGTGCCCGGCCAGGTCGCGCAGCGTCCAGTCGCCGCAAGTAGGCACCGCGGCCCCCAGGTCGGATCTGGCGACCTCGATGAGTCGCCGCCCGTCGAGCTCTATCTGGTTGACGATCGTTTCGGAGTCCATGCTCACAGTCTGGCCCCGACCCGCCCCGACGACACCGGCCCGATTTGACTGGCCCAGCCCGCCAGGTGATGCACGCCCTGCGAGGGCTCAGTCATGTGAACACTAGATTGTGCATGACATGGGCACGTACGCGATCAGCGGGTCGGCTTCGGGTATGGGGGCGGCTACCCGGCGCCGGCTGGAGGCTGCAGGACACCGGGTAGTCGGCATCGACCTTCGGGACGCCGAGGTGGTCGCCGATCTCGGGACGGCCGAGGGCCGGACCGGGGCCGTGTCGGCCACCATCAGCGCCGCCGGTGGGGTTCTGGACGGGGCGGTCTCCGCTGCGGGCGTGGGCCCGCCAACGGCCGGTGAGCTCGTCGCCCGGGTCAACTACTTCGGCTCGCAGGCCCTGCTGGAGGGGCTGCGGCCCGCTCTGGCCGCCTCGGGCGCGGCCCAGGTTGTGCAGTTCGGCTCGAACTCGTCGACCACCACGCCGAACCTGCCCGACGAGTTGATCGCCGCCTACCTCGACGGCCGGGAGGACGACGCAGTGGCGATCATCGAAACCGTCGATGAGGTGTTCGCTCCCGCCGTGGCCTACGCCGGCGCCAAGCTGGCCATCACCCGCTGGTGCCGGCGCGCCGCGGTGACCGAGCCCTGGGTGGGCGAGGGCATCAGGCTCAACGTGATCGCCCCGGGACCGGTCGACACGCCGCTGCTGCGGGCGGGCCAGGCCGACGACGTGTACGGCCCGCTCATGGAGGCGTTCCCCGTGCCGGTGACCGAGACGCCCGACGCCGACGCCCTGGCCGCCTGGGTGGAGTTCCTGCTGTCGCCGTTGGCCAGGTTCGCCTGCGGATCGGTGTTCTACGTGGACGGCGGCACCGACGCCCTGATGCGCGCCGACGACTGGCCCCGCACGTTCACGACGTGACTCTCACACGACCAGGCGCAGGCCCGCGGTGACGGCCATGGCCACCAGCACGACGACCACCATGGACGCCTTGCGCCATGCTGCCACGGCTCCGGCCGCCACGCCGGCGAGACGTCCGTCCAGCACCAGTTCTCCGGCCCGCTCGAAGGTCATCACCACGACCAGCGCCGAGAACAGCGTGACCGGCAGCAGCGACACTACCGATCCCAGACGCCGCTCGACGATCGCTCCGAGGGCGGTGACTCCGAGCACCCTCAGCCCGTAGACCCCGGCGGCGAACACACCGATCACCGTCCAACTCATGGCGCCGGCCCCGATCCGACGCCTGACGCGGTCCCGTCATGGGGATGCCGCCGCTGGCGGACCTGCACGACCGCAGCAGGCGCCAGGGCCACCACCGACAACAGGATAGGAACGCCGGCTGCGGTGAACGGGACCGCGGCAACCACCACGACCGCCGCCGCAACCGCCGCCACCCGGCCCGGTGCGCTCCGCAGATGAGGGGCGACGAGAGCGACGAATATGGCGGGGAGGGCCGCGTCGAGCCCCCATTTCTCGGCGTCGCCCATGACCCCGCCGAGCGCGGTTCCGGCCGCCGACCCCGCGATCCAGCACAGCCAGAGGGTGACACCGGTTAACCAGAACGCCCCCGAGCCGTCCCGGCGGTTGGTCTGGGCCGCAGCCATGGCGGTGCTCTGGTCGATCACGAAATGGGCCGCGACCAGGCGTCCCGGAATCGACGGGGGCAGGAATCGCCGCACCACCGGCCCGTACAGCGCGTAGCGGGCGGCCAGCAGCAGGGCCGAGCCGACGGCCGCGGCCTCGGTTCCGCCGCTGGCGACCACGCCCACCGCCACGAACTGCGCCGCCCCGGCGCAGGCCACAGCCGACATCGCGACGATCTGGGCCAGGTCCAGCCCGGCCGAGTCGGCGAACACGCCGAAGGTCATGCCGATCACACCGACAGCGAGGCTCATGAACAGACCGTCGCGCCAATAGTGCAGCGGCGGGCGCGGCGTCATAGCAGGCGTCGGTGCAGCTCGGCCACCAGCAGGCGCAGCTCGTCGGAGCAGCGGTCGAAGTCGTCCTGGTCGCCCGCACCGGGATCGACGACCTCCTCCCACGCCGCCGGCGCGAGCGCGCCGAGTCCCAGCGCCTTCACCCGCTGCTGGAGACCGTGGCCGTCAGAGTCGCCCTGCGGGGGCGCCAGGTCCCTCGCCAGGCGCCGCAGCGATCCGGTGATGGGCGTGGCCGAAGGGAGATTGCGGCGCATCCAGTGAAGGTGGAGCGGCTCCATCACCACCACGAGGTCGGCTTCGGCCGCGTCGGCGGCGCGGAACTGGCGGGACCGGTGGGCGTGGTCGGTGAGACCGTGCCGGGCCAGAGCCGACCGGGTGCGGGTCCCCATCGGGTGCCCCTCCAAGGTGAGGGTGCCTGCGCTGCGAACGTCGATCCGCTCACCGGCGTCGAGGGCGCGCAGCATGGCCGCGGCCATCGGCGACCGGGCCGCGTTGCCGGTGCACACCATGTACACCACAGGCCGCTCGTGCATCTCCGTCACCAGTCTCGATCAATCGGGGACCGACCGACCCTACGGCTGCCGGAGCCAACCGGCTCCAGCACGCTCCCCGCACTGCGACCTGCTCTCACCTATCCGCGTGGCCCCTTGCGTGTCCGGCCACCGGCTGTGGACGGTGGCTAGACGGCACCACAGTCCAGCGGCTATCCTTGGAAGCAGGTCCAACCTCTCTGGGGTGGAACTAGGTGCCGGAGCACCCTCTGCGCTTCCCTGCTACGAACGTGAGAGGATGCTCCGGCTCCGTCATTGTGGGCCGACCGCCGGCGGGTCCGCCAAGGCCGGATTACGGCGTAGCGCTCTGGGCGCGTCGATGGCGGTGGCTGCCACCTAGAGCCGGCTTCCACATGCCAAGGCAACTGCTGAGGGTTGGAGCGAGCTAGCGGAACTCGGCCTTGCGGATGCCTTTGGGGTCGATCACGTCGCGGATGAGGTGGAGTTCCTCGGCGGTGGGCAGGCGGCTGGCTGGGACTTCTTCGGGCACGGCCAGCTCGAAGGGTGTGGCCGCGATCACGTCGTCGACGCTGATGCCGGGGTGGACGGTCCGCAGGCGCATCCTGCGGTCGGGCGTCTCGAAGTCGTAGGCGGCCAGCTCGGTGACGACCCTGCGGATCTCGTGGAAGCGGCCGCTGGGCTCGGCCAGCGCGGCCACCCGGTCGTATCCCGGTCCCGACACCACGTCCACGCTCTCGACGAAGGCCCGGGCCTGGTTGGGGACCCAGTAGCTGGTGGTGTGGTTGATTACGTTGCCGGGCGCGCCCCGCAGGCCGAGGAGCTGGGCCTTGGGCTGCCGGTAGTCCCCGATGGCGGCGAAGTTCTGGTTGCCGTGGCCGTCGATCTGGCTGGCGCCCATGACCACATGACGGCGCCCTGCCCAGATCTGGTCGAACACCGTCCGGAACGGGAAGTAGCCCTCGACGACGATGTCGTCGGCGTTGGCGGGATCGTCCACGATCGTGCCCAGCGGCAGCGTGCCGGCCACCGCGTAGGCGATGGTGTCGGTGAGCATCAGGTCGGGCTCGAAGCTGGCCCGGGCCAGCCGTCCGGCCGCCACCGGGAACGGGCCCATGGGATGGCACAGCAGCTCGCCGTCCCCCCTGAAGGCCTCGGCCAGCGCCACCAGGCAGATCTCATCGATGGTGGCGCCGCTCATCGCCCCACCCTCGACAGGGGCCTCCTGCCCAACACCCGGCCGCTCATCGCGGCTCTCCCGGGTCGGTGCGCTCGGCCAGGCGAGCCCGGTAGTCCTCGTGGGAGGGCAGGTCCAGCCAGTCGGCCTTGAACCGGTCCCAGGCCTCGGGGTCACGGGCCGTGGCCGCGTACTCCCGCTGGAAGGCCTCGTCGCGGCCGTAGTCGGGCAGGCACTCAGTGAAGTGGGCGCCGCCGGGCGCCTCCACCACGCCGTCGGTGTGCAGGCGCGGGATCTTCAGCGTGTGGACCGATCCCTCCCGAAGGAGCTCCTCAGTGGCCACGATCCGCTCGCACGACATGAACGTGCGCTTGGCCGCCATCGCGAACAGGTCGTCGAAGTACAGGTCCGGACCGAGGAACTGCCCGTTGCCGGCAGCGTCGGCCCGGTTCATGTGCACCAGCGACACGTCTATGTCGAAGGCGGGAACCGCAACCAACTCGGTCCCGTCGGCGTAGGGGCTTGTCACGGTCTTGAGCTCGGGGTTGTAGGTGAGCATGTCGGAACCCAGCCCGGCCCGGGTCGGGTAGAAGGGCACCCGGTGGACGGCGGCCAGCAGGCCAAGGTAGAAGGCACCCTCGTCGAACTCCCGGGCCTCCACCGAGCCGGTCTGGCGGGCGATCCGGAAGTGCGGCTCGAGCGGGATGGAGTCGAGCGACACGAACCCGTAGGCGAGCTTGCGGACCCGGCCCGCCGCGCACAGCAGCCCCACGTCAGGCCCGCCGTAGCTGACGACGTGCAGGTCGTCCAGCCCGCTGCGAAGGATGGCCCGAAGCAGCGACATCGGCTTGCGGCGCGACCCCCACCCGCCGATGCCGATGGTCATGCCGCTGCTGAGCTCCGCGACGACCTCGTCCTCCGTCATCCGCTTGTCGGCCACCGCCCGACCGTAGAGCGCCAGCGGTCCTACCGCTACTCCCGCCGGGCACGAACTTGCAGCACAATGCCCGCATACCGTGCACAACACTGCCAATCCTCCGGCGGCGATAGCTTCGAGGCACGCCTGCCCACCTGGGAGAGTTGCGTGGCCGACAATCCGCTCGACATGACCGGCCGGACCGTGATCGTGACCGGGGCCACCATGGGCCTCGGCCGGGTGATCGCCACCAGGTTCCTGGACCAGGGCAGCGATGTGGTCGTCTGCGCCCGCCGCGAGCCCGATGAGCCGGTGGCTGCGGCCGGGCGGGAGGCGGTCTTCGTGGCCGCCGATGTGCGCGACCCCGAGCAGGTGGCCGCGGTGGTGGAACACGCCGTGGACCGCACCGGCCGGATCGACGTTCTGGTCAACAACGCCGGAGGTGCCCCACCCGCCGAGTCCGCAACCGTCTCGCCCCGGTTCAACGAGAAGATCGTCGCCCTCAACCTGCTGGCCCCGCTGACCTTCGCGCAGGCAGTCCACCCCGTGATGAGCGCCCAGGACGGTGGCGGCGCGATCATCAACATCTCGTCGGTGTCGAGCATCCGCCCTTCGCCGGCCAGCGCGGCCTACGGCGCGGCCAAGGCGGGACTGGACAGCCTCACCCGGACGCTGGCCCACGAGTGGGGCCCGTCCATCCGGGTCTTGAGCGTCCTGGTCGGGCTGCTGCGCACCGAGCAGGCCCACCTCTACTACGGCGACGAGGCCGGGATCGAGGCCGTAGGCCGCACCCTGGCGCTGGGCCGGCTCGGCACCCCCGACGAGATCGCCGACGTGGTGCTGTTCTGCGCCTCGCCCCTCGCCTCATACATGTCGGGGGCCTCGGTTCCGGTGCACGGCGGCGGCGAGGTGCCCTCCTACCTGCTAGCCACCACCGGCGACGTGGCTGCCTACCGCCCCGGCTCGAAGCCGTGAGAATCCTGGGCCGCAGGCTGGCGGGCCGCGGCAACCCGACGAAACCAGTGAGCGAACAGAACGCTCGCGTGAGAATCCTGGGCCGCAGGCTGGCGGGCCGCGGCGCAGTGCTCCTGGTCGGGGTGGCTGCCCTGCTGGTCGGCGTCCAGGCCGGTACCGCTGCCCACGAGGGCGAGGATGAGCCACTCCCGGTCGACACCGGAGACGACCTGAGGCCCGTCTACGAGATCCCCGCCGGCGCCGACCGGATCATCGGCTCCCCCGACCCCGGACCCGACCCCCAGCACTCCGGCGACCGGGGCGGCAGCCTGCAGTTCGTGACCCTGGGCGGGGTGGCCGTCGCGGTCGCCTTCATCATGTGGCGCATCGCCCGCGCCGCGCGGCGGTCGCCTCATCACGCCTCGACCGAGGCCGGCAACTGACTCCCCCACCTGCCACGATTTAAAAACCCGATAAATCTGATCAGATTTATGTTGTATTGGCCCTGAGGGCGGGCTACCCTCCCCATTCCCGACCATTCTTATCAGGTTTATCGGATTCTGATGGCCACGACTCCAACCCCATACCCCGCCAACCTCCTACTCGCCGGCCAGCCCGTGCTGGTTGTCGGCGGCGGCCCCGTCGCGGCCCGCAAAGTGGGCGCGCTGCTCGCGGCCGGCGCCCGTGTGACCGTGGTCGCCCCGGCCGCGGCCGCCTCCGTTGCGGAGCAGCCCGGCGTGACCTGGCTTCGGCGGAGCTACCAGCCACCGGAGGCGGGCTCCTACCGGCTGGTGGTCACGGCCACGAACGACGCTGCGGTCAACGCCCGGGTGGCCCGGGACTGCGAGGCCGCCAACGTGTTCGTCAACTCCGCCGACGATCCGGCCAACTGCACCTTCACCCTGCCGTCGGTGGCCCGGCGCGAGCACCTGCAGGTGACCGTCTCCACCGGTGGGCGCAGCCCCGCGCTGGCCCGCTGGCTCCGCCGCCGCATCGAGCGGGAGATCGACTCCGGCTACGCCAAGCTGCTGGAACTGCTGGCCGAGACCAGGGCTGAGGCCAGGACTGCTTTCGGCACATCGGAGCTACCGGGCTGGGAGGCCGCCCTCGACGGCGGGCTGCTCGAGCTCGTGAGAGTCGGGCGCGTCGGCGAGGCCAGATCGCTCCTGCGTCGCCATCTCGGACTCGACACGCCTGGACTCGACACGCGCGGACTCGACACGCCTGGACTCGACACGCGCGGACTCGACACGCGCGGACTCGACACGCCTGGACTCGACACGCGCGGACTCGACACACTTGAGGCCGCCTCCCCGGAGGCGCTGGCGTCGTGACCGTTCATCTTGTGGGCGCGGGTCCCGGCGACCCCGACCTGCTCACCGTCCGGGCCGTCAACCTGCTTCGCAAGGCCGACACGGTGGTCTACGACCGGCTCGTCGATCCGGCCGCGCTCGATCTGGCGCCACCGTGGGCCGAGCTCATCGGCGTAGGCAAGACGCCCGGTGCGCCCAGCCCTTCCCAGGACGAGATAAGCGCCATCCTCATCGACCGGGGCCGCCGGTTCTCCTGCGTCGTGCGGCTCAAGGGCGGCGACCCGTTCGTGTTCGGACGGGGCGGCGAGGAGGCGGCCGCCCTGCGAGCCGCCGGTCTCGAAGTCGAGGTGGTCCCCGGTGTCACCTCGGCGGTGGCCGCACCGGCTGCGGCCGGCATACCGGTCACCCTGCGAGGCGTCGCCAGCGGCTTCACCGTCGTCACCGCCCACCAGGACCCGTCGTCGGACCGGTGGCTCGACTGGGACGCCCTGGCCCGGGCCGGCACCACGCTGGTGATCCTGATGGGCGCGGCCCGGGCCGAGCAGATCGCCGACCGGCTGCGGGCCGGCGGCATGGCCGGCGACACCCCGGTCGCGGTCATCAGCGCGGCCACGACCCGCGACCAGACCATTGACCGCACCGACCTCTCGGGCCTGCGCCGCCTCCGGGTGGCCAGCCCGGCCACGATCGTGGTCGGCGCGGTCGCGGCCACCGACGTGCTGGCCGGATCAGAACTCGCGTCCATCGGCGCCCCGACACCCCAAGGAGCCGTGCCATGACCCTGCTTGAGCCACGCACCGCCGCCTCGACGCAAACCGAGCGGCCAGACCCCCCGACACCCAAGGAGCTGTGCCATGACCCTGCTTGAGCCACGCACCGCCGCTTCGACGCCGGCCGCGCCGACTGGGCCGCCGACCGCCCGAGGCGTGGTCGACCCCGAGATACGAGCCGACGTCGACAAGTACAAGCAGCAATATGAGCGGTTCTTGAGCGGCGAGTTGAGCGACGACGTGTTCCGGGTGTTCCGGCTCACCAACGGCATCTACGGGCAGCGCCAGGGCGGCACCAACCAGATGGTGCGGGTCAAGGTGCCCTACGGGTCGATCCAGCCCGACCAGCTCGAGATGCTGGGCTGGCTGGTCGACGCCTACAGCCGGGGATGGGGCCACATCACCACCCGCCAGAACATCCAGTTCCACTTCGTGCAGCTCGACCGGATCCCCGAGGTTCTCGAGCATCTGGCGTCGGTGGGCCTCACCACCCGGGAGGCCTGCGGCGACACGGTCCGCAACGTCCAGGGCTGCCACCTCGCCGGCGCCTGCCCCCACGAGATCCTCGACATCACGCCGTGGGCTGAGGCCACCTACCGGCACTTCGTGCGCAACCCGATCAGCCAGCGGTTGCCCCGCAAGTTCAAGATCAACTTCTCGGGCTGCGAGTCCGACTGCGGCCAGGCGATGTTCAACGACGTCGGCGTGATCGGCGTAGTCCGCCATACCGAGACCGGTGAGGTGGAGCGGGGCTTCAAGGTATTCATCGCGGGCGGTCTCGGCACCACGCCCCACCCTGCCCTGGCCCTCGAGGACTTCACTCCCCGCGAGGAGCTGCTTCCCACCATCGAGGCCTGCCTGCGGGTCTTCGATCAGGCCGGCAACCGCGACAACAAGCTGCGGGCCCGCATGAAGTGGCTGGTCGACACCCTCGGCTTCGAGGAGGTCCAGCGGCGGGTGCTGACCCAGCGCAAGTTCCTGGTGGCCTCCACCTCCTGGCCGGGCGGGATCCCCGCCGAGGTGCAGGCCGGCGGGGACGACCCGGCCGGCACAGGCGACGACCAGGACCAGGTCACCGCCATCGGCCACGGCACCCCGGTGACCATAGGCACCGGCAGCGCCTACGAGCGCTGGGAACGGGCCAACGTTGTGCGCGGCGTGCGCGACGGCACCGTCTCGGTGTACGCCCAGGCCCATCTCGGTGACATCACCGGGGACCAGTTCCGCGCCCTGGCCGCCCTGCAGCGGGACCTCGGCACGGACGTGCGCCTGACCAACCGCCAGAACGTGGTGTTCAGGGGCATCCACGCCGAGGACCTCCCCCTGGTCTTCGAACGGCTGAGCAGCATGGACATGGCCCAGCCCGGCGCCGAGCTGTCCCGCGACGTGGTGGCCTGCCCCGGATCGGATACCTGCAACCTGGCCGTCACCCAGAGCCGCGGACTGGGCCACGCCATCGGCGAGCGCCTGGAGTCCGAGGGCTTGGCCGACGTGGGCGGCATCCGCATCAACATCTCGGGATGCCCCAACTCCTGCGGCCAGCACCACGCGTCGGACATCGGGTTCTTCGGAGCGGAGCGCCGGGTTCACGGACGCAGCGCGCCCGGCTACCAGATGCTGCTCGGCGGCCACATCGGCTCACAGCAGATGCACTTCGGCGAGAAGGCCCTGCGCCTGCCCGCCCGAAACGCTCCCGAGGCCACCGCCCGGGTGATCCGGCGCTTCACCGAGGAGCGCCAGGCCGGCGAGAAGTTCAGGGACTGGATGCAGCGGGCCGGCGGGGCCCGCGCCGTGGCCGCGGGCCTCAAAGACCTCGACGAGTTCCCCGCCTACGACGACGACCCGTCCTTCTACGTCGACTTCGACGAGACCGGCCCCTACACGGTGGAGACCGGCGCCTCGGAGTGCGCTACCTGAACCAACCCACGGCAAATCCCTGGGCTGGAGGACCTCCACGGTCCTCAGCTACAGGAATTTCGGTCATCGGGCGCTGATCTCGACGGCCACGGGGTGGTGGCAGGCGACGTAGTGGTCGGCGTCGCCGACCTGCTCGGTGGCCGGCTCGACCTCACGGCACACCTCGGTGGCCCGCGGACACCGGGTGTGGAACCGGCAGCCGCTAGGCGGCGCGGTTGCCGAGGGGAGCTCGCCCTCGATGTCGCCCTCGCTCACGTCCACGGTGGGGGCCGGCTCGGGAATCGAGGCCAGCAGGGCCCGGGTGTAGGGATGGGCCGGGCGGGCGTAGATCTCGTCGGTGCTGCCGATCTCGCACACCTTGCCCAGGTACATGACCACGATCCGGTCGCTGACGTTCTTCACCACCGACAGGTCGTGGGAGATGAACAGCACCGTCAGGCCGTAGCGGCCCTTCATGTCCCGGATCAGGTTGAGGATCTGGGCCTGTATGGACACGTCGAGAGCCGAGACCGGCTCGTCGCAGATCAGCACCTTGGGGTCGAGAGCCAGAGCCCGGGCGATGCCGATGCGCTGGCATTGGCCGCCGGAGAACTCGTGCGGGCGCCGGGCGCCGAACCTCGCCTCCACCCCGACGGCCTCCATCAGCTCGTCGACGCGGTCACGGCTCCAGGATCCGACCTCGTCGCCCCACACCACCAGCCCCTCGGCGATCACGTCGCGCACCCGGCGGCGGGGGTTGAGCGACGAGATGGGGTCCTGGAAGATCATCTGCAGGCTGGGCCGCACTTTGCGCAGGTCCTCTCCCTCGAGGCCGGCGAGGTCCTGGCCCTGGAAGCTCACCTCGCCGTTGGCGATGTCCACCAGGCGGATGATGGCCCGGGCCACCGTCGACTTCCCGCACCCCGACTCGCCCACGATTCCGAGGGTCTCGCCCTCGGCGACGTCGAAGGTCACCTCCGAGACGGCATGCACGACACGCTTGCGTCCCGCCGGGAACTGCACCACCAGGTCCTTGACCCGCAGGAGCACGTCGTCGCGGTCGCGCAATTGGGCGTGGCCCGTCCCGGCCATCAGCGGGCCCCCTCCGGATTCCCGGTAAGCGGCAGCCCCGCCGCAGTCACTCCCGCGGCCCGGTTGGACGCGACCGCGGCCTCGCCCCGCTCGGTGCCGGTCGGGTGCAGGCAGGCGAAGCGGTGCAGGCCGACCAGGCCGCTCAACTCGGGAACACCGTCGAGGCAGTCGGTCCGGGCGTAGATGCAGCGGGGCGCGAATGCGCAGGCGTCGGGCGGGTCGACCAGCTCGGGCGGCCGGCCCGGGATGGGATCGAGGCGATGGTGGACGGGGTCGTCGATCCGGGGAATGGAGCGCAGCAGCGCCTCGGTGTAGGGATGGCGCATGTCGAAGAACAGAGTCCGGGCGTCGGCCGTCTCCACCAGGCGGCCCGCGTACATGACGGCCACGTCGTCGGCCCGGCCGTGGGCCACTCCGAGGTCGTGGGTGATGAGGATCATCGACATCCCCCGGTCGCGGCGCAGCCGGTCCAGCAGGTCCAGCAGGTGCTTCTGCACGGTGACGTCCACCGCGGTGGTGGGCTCGTCCGCGATCAGCAGCCGGGGCTGGCAGGCCAGCGCCATGGCGATCACCACCCGCTGGCGCAGCCCACCCGACAGCTCGTGCGGGTACTGCGACACCCTCCTGCCCGGCTCGGGGATCCCCACCTGATCCAGCAGGTCCTCGGCCTCCTGCAGGGCATCGGCGCGGGAGCGGCCGAGGTGGTAGCGGAGGGTCTCGGCGATCTGCTCCCCCACCCTCTTGACCGGGTTGAGCGATGTCATCGGATCCTGGAACACCATCGTCATCTGCACGCCGAAGAAGTGCTTCGTGCCCGCCGCGGCCAGGGCCCGGACGTCCTGGCCGTCGTAGATCACGTCGCCGCTGACGAGGGCGCTGCGGGGCAACAGGTTCATCAGCGTCTTGGCGGTCACCGACTTGCCCGAACCCGACTCGCCCACGATGGCCAGGGTGTGACCCTCGTACAGGTCGAAGCTGACGCCGTTGACCGCGTTGACCGTCCCCCGCTCGGTGGGGAACCGGACGTGAAGGTCCCGGACCGACAGCAGCGGGGCGGGAGCGGGGGCGGCTTCGGGGGCCATCAGAAGGGCAGCTCCTTGACGTCGAAGTACTGGCGGATCCGGTCCCCGGCGAAGTTGAGGGCCAGGACGGTGACGAACATCACCGCCACCGGGAACATGGCCACGTGGGTGGAGTTCTGCAGGTCGCGCAGGCCGGCGCCGTCGACGATCATCTTGCCCCACGAGATGGCGTCGTCACCGGCCACCGACAGACCCAGGAACGCGAGCGAGCCTTCGGCCACGACCGCCACCGCCATGCCCAGCAGGGTGAGCGCCCCCATGGGAATCACGACGTTGGGGAGCAGCTCGCGGACGATGATGCGCCCGTGCTTGGCCCCCAGAACCCGCGCCGCCGCCACGAACTCCCGCTCTGCGTACACCAGCGTGGACGCCCGCGCCAGCAGGCCGACGGGCGCGACCGCCAGGATGCCGATCGTCAGGCTCACCACCAGCAGGCTGCGTTCGAGGGTTGCGGTGATCAGGATGGCCAGCACCAGCGCCGGGAACGACAGCAGCACGAAGAAGACGAAGCCCACAGCCTGGTCGAGCCGGCCCCGGAAGTAGCCGGCCAGAATCCCCAGCCCGCCCCCGACGACCATGCCGAACACGATGGCGAACCCGCCCACGGCGAGACTGATGCGGGCGCCGTGCACGGTACGGGAGAACACGTCCCGGCCGAGGGCGTCGGTGCCGAACCAGGCGTCGAGCGACGGCGACTCGCGGGGTCCCCCGAAGGCCACCTCGGTGGGATCGGCGAGGGGCAGCAGCGGCGCGAACACCGACACGAACGCCATGACCACGAGCCAGACCAGCGCCAGCCAGAAGCCGAAGCCCAGACGGCGGCGCACGGCGTCGCTCCCCTCCGGGCCGTCCGGCTCGGGACCCTTCCTGGACCGCATGAGCCGAACGATCCGGAACCTCTGGAGCAGCCGCTGACGCGACGCCCTGCCCTTGCGCGACGGCCGGCCCGGGGCGCTCACTGGGCCCTCACCCTCGGATCGAGCCAGCTGTAGAACAGGTCCACCAGGAAGTTGATGATCACGAACGTGCACGCGACCAGCATCACGATCGCCAGCACCACCGGGAAGTCGTCGCGGACGACGGCGGTCACGATCTCCCGGCCGATCCCCGGTATGCCGAAGATCTGCTCCACCACCAGCGACCCCCCGATGAGCGCTCCGGTGCTGACCCCGAAGACGGTCACCACCGAGAACATCGACGGCCGGAGGGCGTGGCGGAACATGATCCTCATCGGCGGGAGGCCCTTGGCCCGCGCCATGTGCACGAAGTCCTCCTGCAGCGTGGTGATCAAGTCGGTGCGCAGCAGCCGCTGATAGCTGGCCGCCAGCGGCAGGCCGAGCGTGACCGCGGGCAGGATCATGGAGAACACCAGACCGAAGACGCTCTCGCTCTCGTAGGCCGACGGCAGGAGCTGCCATCGCAACGCGAGCAGGTAGAGCAGCACCACCCCCAGCGCGAAGTTGGGTATCGACAGCAGGCCGAACGACACCACCGTGGAGCCGCGGTCGAAGGCCCGGTTGGCCCGGTACGCCGCGATCACCCCCCACGGGATGGCGACCCCGAGCGAGACGATCTGGGCCATCACCAGCAGGATCAACGTCTCGGGCAGTTTCTCGCGGATGATCTGCGACACCGGCTGGTCGTTCTGGAACGAGGTGCCGAAGTCGCCGGTGGCCATGTCGCCGACCCACAGCACGTAGCGCACCGGCACGGGACGGTCGAGGTGGTACTCGGCCCTGGCCTCGGCCACCGTTTCGCAGTCACTCCTGGCTCGATCCATGGAGGTGTCCTCGACCGTTCCGGCCTCGATGCCCTCGCAATCGAGTTCGGCCATCACGCCGACAACGTTGAACAGCGGATCTCCAAGGAAGTTCATGGCCGAGAACCCGAGGAACGTGACCGCGAACAGCACAGCCACTAGCAGCACGAGCCGCCGGATAAGGAACCGTGCCACGGGCCGTTACCGTCCTGGCCGCCGCGACATGATCATCGAGGCGCTACCCAATCAGGTCCGGCAGTCACTCCGCACAGAGATTACTACTGCCGTTGGGGATGTGCCCGCAGGGGCCAAGAGGCCGAGCGAGTAGGCGAGCGGATGCAGCCCATACGGGCGAGGCCGTGGCCCGAGCGGCCCGTGAGCGCAGCGAACAAGAGCGGGAGACACCCCGCCGCAACGTGGTCAGGTTGCGCCTACCCGCGCACGTTCTAAGGCCCCGCTTGTGCGTCGGGGCGCCGGCGGCTAGCCCAGCCAGATTCCGTTCAGCAGCACCCGGCCCGAGTTGTTGCACCAGAGTTCGATGCCGTCGGGAGACGCCTGACCGCAGATGCTGTGAACCCCGTCGCGGGCGCCTACCGCCCAGTTCGTGTGGTAGTAGAAGATGTAGGTGTAGCTGTCGCGGATCATCTCCTGGATCCGGTGCCAGATCTCCACCCTGCGATCGAGGTCGTCGATGGCCCGGGACTCGGCCATGAGCTCGTCTCGTTCGGGATCGCAGTAGCGGGGGAAGTTGAGCGAGATGAACCCGATCGAGTCGCACTCGAGCCACAGCGCGACGTTGTCGGGGTCGATGGTGCCGAACTGCCGCCAGTTGACCACGTCGTAGTTGCCCAGCACGACCTCGTTGATCAGCTTGTCCTGAAGGACCTCGACCGGCGTGACGTTGAAGAAGTCCTCCCAGGCGTCGGTCTGCAGGTCGGCGATGCGCAGGTTCTCCACCGAGGGCCCGCCGAAGTGCAGCTCCATGTTGATCCTTCCCCCGGAGCAGTTCTCGGGGTGGTCGGCGCAGTAGGCCTCGACCAGCGGCCCGGCCAGCTCCGGCATGTTCGTCTCCTGCTCGACCTCGGGGTTGTGCCAGATCAGGTCGGGATGGAACATCGTGTCGGCCGGCGGCGAGGTGCCCTGACGGATCAACTCCAGGTACCCGTCCCGGTCGGCGGCGAAGGTCAGAGCCTGGCGGGCCCTGATGTCGTCGAAGGGGGGTCGCCCCGAGTTGATCACCGCGAAGCCCTCGTCGGACCGCACATTCTCGATGGTGGTCACGCTGCCGGCCTCGCGCATGATGAGCGTCGCCTCGGCGTTGGTTGTGATCACCAGGTCGAGGGCTCCGGTGGTCAGGCGCTCCGCGGCGATGACCATGTCGGTGATGGGGTAGACCTCGATCCGGTCGACGTGGACGGGGACGCGGTCGGCGGCCCAGTAGTCGGGGTTGCGCACCAGCACCGTGGCCACATCCTGGGTCCGGCTGGAGACCATGAACGGCCCCTGCCCCACCGGATTCTGGTTCAGGGTCGGATCCTGGCGCGCCAGCTCCAGCCACTCCGACGGCAGCACCATCCCCAGCTGGCCGGTCAGTGCTAGCGGGAATCGGGCCGACGGCCTGGCCACCCTCATCTCGACGGTGAGGTCGTCGATCTTGGTGATGAAGTCACCGGCCTGGATCGTGTTGCGGTACACCAGCGAGATGACGGGATCCGCGAGCTGGGCGCTGATGGTCGCTACGACATCGTCCGCGGTGAGCTCCGTGCCGTCGTGGAAGCGGACCCCGTCTCGCAGCCTCATCCGCCACACCGTGCCGTCGTCGTTGCTGGTGAACGACTCGGCCAGGTACGGGATCCAGTTGCCCTCCGTGTCGACGTAGGCCAGCGGATCGAACATCGGGTAGGCCATCACGTAGGCGGCCACCGCGAAGTTGTTGGCCGCCGGATTCAAACCGTCGGCCTCGGCATCGACCGCCACCCTGAGTGTCCCGCCCGGAACGGGCCGCGGTCCGGCCGCCACCCCGGTGCCGGCGCCGTCTTCTGGTGCGGCGACGGTCGTGGTGGTGTCGAGCGGGGCGACCAGCGACCCTTGTTCCGCCCGATGCCCCTCCTCGCCCGCGTCGGGCGACACCGCGCCGGGATCGGCCACATCGGCGCGGTCGCCGTCCTCGCCGGCCGCGGCGTCGGAGTCGGAGGGTTCGGACGACGCAGAAGGCTCCGACCGGGCTGACGGCTCGGCCGTCCCGGCGCTCCGCGAGGGTTCGTCGCCGGCTCCGCCGCACGCGGCCAGAGCAGCGGCGCCGGCAAGCAGCGCCGCCAGCAGCTGGAATCGGAGCCCGCGGGTCAGTGGTCCTCTGGTGGTGTGTCGCGGGCTTGGTCGGGGCACCTGGATCAGCCGCAGAGGCGGGCTTCGACCTGCGACGCCTCCCTAGTCATTTCGTAGACGCAGCACTAGCTCAACCAGAGCTGGTTCAACCAGATCCGGCCCTGGTTGTTGCAGAACAGCTGGTCGCCTGTGGGCCCGATCTGGCCGCATAGGTTCTGCACGTTGTCCCGGACGCCGACGGTCCAGTTGTCGTGGGCGAGATAGATGTAGGTGTAGGTGTCCCGGTTTATCTCCTGGATCCGGTGCCAGATCTCCACCCGCCGGTCGAGGTCGTCGATCCTGCGCTGCTCATAGAGCAGCCCGTCGCGTTCTTCGTCGCAGTAGCGGGCGAAGTTCAGGGCGATGAAGCCGATCGACCCGCACTCCATGAAGATCGTGTCGTTGTCGGGATCGACCGCCCCGAAAGTGAACGCCAGGGTCACGTCGAAGTTGCCCAGCACGATGTCGACGATCAACTCGTCCACATGGGCCACTTTGGGATCGAGGTTGAAGAACTCACCCCAGGTGTCGACCAGCAGATCGACAGTGCGGTCGGCCTCCACCGACGGGCCAGGAATGCCGACACGCATGTTGATCTTGCCGTCGGTGCAGTTCGCGCCGAAGTCGGCGCAGTGGGCGGCCACAAGCGGGCCCGCCTTCTCGGGCATGTTGGTCTCCTGCACCACATCCGGGTTGCGCCAGACCAGGTCGGGATGGAACATCGTGTGGGCCGCCTGCGCGGTGCCCTGGCGGATCAGCTCCACGTACAGGTCCTGGTCCGTCGCGAACGTCAGGGCCTGGCGGGCACGGATGTCGGAGAAGACCTGGCTCCTCGAGTTCATGATCATCAGCGTCTCTTCGGAGCGCTGGTTCTCGACGGTGCGCACTCCCTGATCGGCCGCGTCTCGCAGCGCCAGGATCGCGTCCGCACCCGACACGGCCACCAGGTCCAGCTCTCCTGCTATCAGCCGCTGTGCGGCGATGGTGTTGTCGGTTATGGGCTCTATCTCTATGCGATCGAGGTATATGTCGATCATGTCCGCGGCCCAGTAGTCGGGGTTGCGCACCAGCACCGTCTTCTCGTCCGGGACGCGGCTCTCGATCATGAAGGGGCCGGTGCCGACCGGCATCTGGTTGAGCGTCGGATCCGACGCGGCCTGCTCCAGCCACTCCGACGGCATGATCATCCCGAATTGGCTCGTGAACGCGATCGGCAACCGGCCGGCCGGCCTTACGCCCTTGTACTGGACCGTGTACTCGTCGATCTTGACGATGGGCTCTTCGAGGTCGAATCCGGGCTTGAACGCCACCGAGAGGGCCGGGTCGGATAGTTGCGCGTTGAACGTCGCGACCACATCGTCGGCGTCGAGCTCGGTCCCGTCATGGAAGCGGATGCCTTCCCGCAACTTCATCTGCCACTGGGTGCCGTCGCCGATCTTGGTCCACGACTCGGCCAGGACGGGGACCCAGTTGCCTTGCGTGTCGTAGTAGGTGAGCGGGTCGAACAGCGAGTATGCCGTGACGTAGACGGGCCCCGAGAAGTTGTTGGCCGCGGGGTTGAGGCCGTCGCCCTCGGCGAGGACCGCCACCCTCAGCGTGCCGCCGCGTCGCGGGCCCGGTTCGGCCGGCTCGTCGGCGACGACTTCCTCCCCGTCCTCCTCGTCATCAGTCTCGGCTGCCGGTGATTCCTCCTCGTCGCCAAGTGGAGTCGTGGTGGTGGTCGTGGTGTCGACCGGCGCGACCAGCAGTTCCTGCTCCTCTTGGTCCCCGGCGCCATCCTCCTCGGTGTCGGCGGCCGCGGGCGCCTCGCCGTTCGCGGTGCCGGAGTCGGCCGGATCGCCGGGAGCAGACCCGTCGGCAGGCGCGGAGGTCTCGGCAGCCAGCGGGGGCTGCTCGTCGCCGCCGCCCCCACATGCGGCCGCGATCAACGAGAAGGCGAACGCGACTGCGAACCACCATCTCCAATGCCGGTTGATCCGTCGAGCAGCCATCCCCGATTGCCCTTCCAGTCGAGGCCGATGAGCCGGCATCCAGCCGCGTAACCCTGCCAGAGCGCGCTGCTGGTCCGATAATACTATTGACTACTGGTTCATCCGATAGGAGGGGACGATCCGGCCGGTCAGCGGTCAGCTCAGCCAGACCTGGTGCAACTGCACCCGGCCCTGGTTGTTGCAGAACAGCTCCACCCCGTCGGGAGAGGTCTGCCCGCAGATGTTGTGGACGTTGTCGCGGGCACCGATGGTCCAGTTGGCGTGGTTGAAGAAGATGTACGTGTAGGAGTCCCGGAGGTCCTCCGAGATCTGGTGCCAGATCTCCACCCGCCGGTCCAGGTCGTCGATCCTGCGCTGCTCGAACAGGAGGGCGTCGCGTTCGGGATCGCAGTCCCGTGGCCAGTTGAGCGAGATGATGTCGATCGAGGCGCACTGGATCCACAGCACGTCGTTGTCAGGATCGACGGCGCCGAACTGGCGCCAGGTGACCACGTTGTAGAAACCGATGGCCACCTCCGTGATGTGCTCGTCCTGGAGCAGTTCCTGCTGGGTGACGTTGAAATAGTCCTCCCAGCTGTCGATCAGCAGGTCGGCGATGCGGGTCTGGGCGACCGACGGGCCCGAGTACTGGAACTCGACGTTGATCTTGCCGTCCGTGCAGTGGGAGCGCCGCTGCCCGGTGAAGACCGGCCATTCGTAGTCACCGGGATTGTCGGCGCAGTAGGCGGCCACCAGCGGTCCGGCCTTCTCGGCCATGTTGGTCTCCTGCTTCACGTCCGGGTTGTGCCAGATCAGGTCCGGATGGAACATCGAGTCGGCCGCCGGTGCGGTGCCCTGGCGGATCAGCGCCACGTAGGCGTCGCGGTCGGTGGCGAACGTGAGCGCCTGGCGGGCCCTGATGTCGTTGAACGGGGGCTGCTGGATGTTCATCATGGCGAAGTCCTCGCTGGACCTCACGTTCTCGATGGTCCTCACGCCCGCGTCTGCAGACTCGCGCAGGGTGAGGATGGCGTCGGAGTTGCTGGTCACCATCAGGTCGATCTCGCCGGCAGCCAGCCGCTCCGCGGCGATCACGGTGTCGGTGATGATGTTGACCTCGATGCGGTCGAGGTATATGTCGGTGATGTCCGCGGCCCAGTAGTCGGGGTTGCGCACGAGCACCGTCTTCTCGTCCTGGACGCGGCCTCCGTCCGGGATCATGAAGGGACCGGTGCCGACCGGGTACTGGTTGAGCGTCGGATCCTCGAGGGCCCGGGCCAGCCACTCCGACGGGGCGATCATGCCGAGCTGGCTGGTGACGTACTGGGGGAAGTTGGCCATGGGCGCCAGCGGGTTGAACTGCACGGTGAGGTCGTCCACCTTCACGACCGCGCCGGTCTCGGGATAGAAGGGACGGACCGCGAGCGACACCTCCAGGTCGAGGAGCTGGGCCTCGTAGGTGGCGATGACGTCGTCGGCGTCGAGCTCGGTGCCGTCGTGGAAGCGGACCCCCTCCCGCAGCTTCATCTGCCACGACTCGCCGCCGTTGATGGGGGTGAACGACTCGGCGAGGTACGGGATCCAGTTGCCTTGGGTGTCCCAGTAGGCGACGGGATCGAACACCGGGTAGGTCATCACGTAGGCCGACACCGCGAAGCTGCCGGAGGTGGGGTTCAGGCTGTCGCCCTCGGCCTCGACGCCGACGCGCAGCGTGCCCCCGAACCGGGGCTCGGGCTCGGCCGGCGCCTCCACGACGGCCTCCTCGCCGTCCTCACCGTCCTCGGCGGGCGGCGGTGCGGTGGTCGTGGTGGTGGTGTCCACCGGGGCGGTCAGCGGCTCCTGCTCCTGGGTGTCCTCCGGCTCGGTGTCGGCCGGAGCCGGCGCCGCCTCGCCCGCGCCGTCGCCGTCGGCATCGACGGCAGCGTCGCCGTCGCCGGACTCAGCGGGCTCGGAGGGAGCGGCCGTTTCCGTGGTTTCGACCGCCTGGGAGGGCTGCGACTCGCCGTCGTCTCCCCCGCCGCCGCATGCTGCCGCGATCAGGGCGAAGGCGAGCACGGCTCCGAGCCACCATCTCCAAGGCTTGTTGATCCGTCGAACAGTCATCCCTGAGTGCCCTCCCGTGTGAGACCGGTGAACCGGCGCCGAGCCGGCGCCCAGCCGCCTAACTCTGCCAGATGAAGACCGTCGCGGCCAGCGAATGCCCCGAAGTTCTTGCCCCGGCGTGCGGCGCCGTCGAGATGTCGGTCCCCTTCCGGCCGCGTCCCCGCGCCCGGTCAGGGATGCTGACTGCTGACCGAGACGACCTCTCCGGTCATGTAGCCGGCCAGGTCGCTGGCCAGGAACACCATCACGTTGGCCACCTCCCAGGGCTCGGCCGGCCGGCCGAAAGCCTCCTCTTGGGCGAGGTCGGCCAGCAGCGCCTCGTCGGTGGTCTTGGCCAGGAACGGGTGCCAGGCCAGGCTGGGCGCAACGCAGTTCACCCTGATCCCGTGCTCGGCCGCCTCCAGGGCGGCGCAGCGGGTCAGGGCCATCACCCCGGCCTTGGCCGCGGCGTAGTGGGCCTGCTCGGTCTGGGCCCTCCAGCCGGAGACGGAGGCGTTGTTGACGATGGCGCCGCCGGCGCCCTGGTCGATCATCCGGCGCAGCGCGGCCCGGGTGCAGCGCATGGTCCCGTCGAGCGTCACCGAGAGCACAGCCGACCACTGCTCGTCGGTCATGTCCACCAGACGCACCGATCCGCCCAGCCCCGCGTTGTTCATCATCACGTCGATGCCGCCCAGCAGGGTCGCGGCGGCGTCCATCAGGGCCTGGACATCGTCTTCGGAGGTCACGTCGCACCGTGTCGCCGCGGGCCGTGACCCGGTGTCGGCCTCCAACCAGTCGCAGGCGGACGACAGGCGACGCTCGTGGATGTCGGAGATGAGGACCGACGCGCCCTCGATCAGGGCCCGGCGGGCTACAGCGGAGCCGATCCCTGCGCCGGCCGCAGCGGTGACCACAACCCGCCGGCCCTCGAGCAGGCCTCGACCCGGCGGCTCCGTAGGAGGCTCAGGCCATGGCCACCCGACCCGCTCGGAAGTCATGGGCCGTCCACTTCGACCGGCTCGGCGGGAGGCTCAGGCCATGGCCGCTCTCCGTGCTCGGAAGCCATGGCTCACCCGCCGGCCGTCTCGGCCATTCGCCGCTCGAGGTCGGCGATCATCGGGTTGGGCTCCTGACCGACGGTGCCGGGCAGCCTCTCGGCGATCTCGGCGGGTGTCCACCGCTCACCGGCTGACCACATCGAGCGGACCTCTGCGGGCTGGTTCCAGACCGAGATCCGGCTTCCCACGACGGTGTAGATCTGCGCGTTGACGTCCCGGCCGGCGTCGCTGAGGAGGTAGACCGCCATGGGCGCCACCGCCTCGGGCTCGCCCGTCTCGATCTCGAAGGGGACGTTCTCGCTCATCCGGGTGCGGGCCACCGGGGCGATGCAGTTGGCGTTGATCGCCGGGCCGCCCCGCAGCCGGATCGAGGCGGCGGTCATGGCCGCCGAACGGGTGAGGCTCACGATGCCGCCCTTGGCCGCGGAGTAGTTGGCCTGGGCGGTGGACGCCGAGAACGCCCCGGAGGTGAACCCGACCAGCGAACCGCCGCCCGGCTGCTTGCGCATCCTCGCCAGAGCGGCGCGGTACACGTTGAAATGGCCTTTGAGGTGGACGGCCACCACGTGGTCCCACTCGTCCTCGCTCATGTTGAACAGCATCCGCTCCCGCAGCACCCCCGCCGGGCACACCACGCCGTCGATGCTCCCCCACTGATCGCAGGCCGCCTCGACTATGGCGGCGCCCACATCGAATCGGGAGACGTCGCCGGCCACCGCGATCGCCTCGCCGCCGGCGGCCCGGACCTCTTCCACGGCCGCATCGGCCACCTCGCTCGAAGGGTCGGAGCCGTCGAGGGCGACGCCGTAGTCCGCCACCACGACGTTGGCGCCCTCGGCCGCGCAGGCCAGCGACACCGCCCGCCCGATGCCGCCGCCGCCACCGGTGACCGCGACGGTCTTGCCCTCGAGGTGCTCGCTCATGCTGGGTGGCCGGAGTCGGCTCAGGGATGCAGCGTCAGCGCTCGTCGCCCTGCTCGCGGTCGCGGCGGCGCAGCGACGCCAGGATGTCCACGCCGGTGGCGGCTTCGATCTGCTCGGTCATGGCCACCAGCGATGCCGGGAGCTGGCTCATGAGCCCGGGTATGCCTCCCCGGGCGCCTCCGTCGCCGTTGCCGTCGCCGTTTCCGCCCGCACCGGCGCCGGTGTCGACGACCGCGACCCGGTCGATTGACACGTTCTGCACGGTGGCGACGATCTTGTCGATCAGGTCGGGCAGCATGTTGAGGACCAGCACGTCGTGGCCGTCGGCTCCGGCCGCCTGGTACTGGTCGGTGAGCCGCTTGAACACCTCGACCTGGGCCTTGCCGTCCTCGACGATCGTCGCCGCCTCGGCCTGGGCCTGGAGCTGGCGGGCCTCCAGGTCGGCCCGGGCCGGCACCACCACGTCGGCCTCCACCCGCCGCTTCTCCAGCTCGATGCGCTCAGTCTCCAGCTCCTGGCTGGCCACTGCCTTGGCGGTCTCGCCGGCCACCAGGGCCTCCTCCTCGCGGGCCCTGGAGATGGCCTCGAGCTCGGCGGTACGCACCCGCAGCGCGTTCTGCTCCTCGACGATCTTCTTGTCGGCCTCGATCTGGGCCACCTGGGCGGTGCGGCGGGCGGCCGCCTCGGCCTGCTCGGACTCGGCGGTGCGTTCGGCCTCGGCCACCCTGGCGTCGCGGATGACCTCGGCGGTGAGGCGCCGACCCACCGACTCGAGGTAGTTCACGTCGTCGGTGACGTTCTGGATCTTGAGCACGTCGAGCTCCAGGCCGAGGGTCTTGATGTCGTCGTCGGCCTCGTCGATGAGCTGGTGGCTGAACTTGAGCCGGTCCTCGTTGACCTCCTCGGGCGACATCGTGGCCAGCACACCGCGCAGGTTGGCCTCTAGGGTCTCCTTGGCGATCTTGCCGATCTGGGAGTGGTCGACGTGCAGGAACCGCTCGGCGGCGTTCTCCAGCAGGCCCTCGCCGCTCGACACCTTCACGTTGGCGATGCCCATCACGTTGAGGGGGATGGCGCCCTTCGAGTAGGCGTTGGTGACCGCCACCTCCAGCGGGATGGTGTTCAGGTCCATCCAGGCCACCCGCTCGATCAGCGGTATCCGCAGGGTGCGCCCGCCCTTGAGGATCCGGTAGCCGACCGTTCGACCGTCCGAGAGCGTCCGCTTGCGGCCCGAGATGACCGCCACCCGGTTGGGCGGGCAGATCACGATCAGGGACTTGACGATCAGGATGACAAAGAACACGGCCAGCGCCAGAGCGATGCCGGCCACGACTGCTGAGGACATTGCGCCCTCCCTTCTACGCGCCGTCACGCGTCATGGAAGCCCACTGCCCGGCCGAGCGTACCAGCCTCGCCGAGCCGGTGGCCAACGTCGTTGTGCGGGTCCCGGCCACGCCGAAACACACCGGCAATGGCCGAACGGGCCGGGCCTACTCCAGTTCGGGGTCCAAGCGGGTGACGAGGGCGACGCCGCCCTCGATCCGTACGATTATCACCCGGGCACCGGCCTCGATGTCTCGGCCTTGTTCGAGGGGGTCGATGGGAGCAGCCGTCATCTGGGTCCGGGCTCCGGCCACGGTCAGCACGATCCGGCCGCGCCGCTCGTTCGACATCGGCAACGAGACCCGGGCGATGCTGCCCTCGATCTCGCGGTCGGACACGTCGCTGGACGCCTCGCTGCGACGCAGGAACGCGAAGGCGGCGCTGTTGAGCGCTCCGGCCAGCACCCCGACCACGACCGCCATGAGCAGCGTGAAGATCGCACCGGTTCCGAGCCACTGCGAGACCAGCCCGGTGGCGCCGAAGAACGTGGCCACGAAGGCCAGGCTGCTCAGCGGGATGATCGTGAAGACCTCCGACAGCCCGTCAGCCTCGGCGCCCATCTCCACTTCGCTGTCGCCCCCGGTGAACACGAACCACAGCAGCAGCGGAGCCCCGGCGGCCAGCATGAAGGCGTACAGCCAGGTCATGCCGACGCTCCCACTAGAGCTAGCGCGGATTGCTCGCAAGCGCCTAGCGGTGCGGCGGTGTGATTCCCGCTCTTGTTCGCTTCGCTCACGGGCCGCTCGGGCCACGGCCTCGCTCGGCACCTCGCGAGGATGACGAACGGGTCGGGTCTATCCGCTCGGCCTCTTAGGGCGGGCCCCATCCCTCGCGGCGATCGGCGCACCGGCGCTGACATCGGGCTGGACATGGTCCAAAGCTAGTATCCCGGCCGTGCAGCCCGCACCGATGTCAGCCGCACCGCTCGGCCCCCGGATCGGCACTCCGGCCGGTCGCGGGCGCCGGGCGGGTCCATGAGCTTCACCGACGCCTTCTTCGCGCTGCGCGACGAGGTCCGCAACTGGGGCCGCTGGGGCGACGACGACCGCCTCGGAACCCTCAACCTGATCAGCGACGGCGCGGTGGCCCACGCCGCTTCGCTGGTGCGCACCGGCCGGAGGGTGTCGTGCGCCCTCGACCTGCACCACACCAACGGTGTGCAGATCGGCCAGATGCACGGCCGGATCAACCCGTTGCACGCCATGGTGAAGATCCACAGCCCCGACCTCGGCGACGCCGACGGCCAGGGCCTGGTACCGCACTTCTCCGACGACATCGTGACCATGGCCCTGCAGGCCGCCACCCACTGGGACGGCCTGTCCCACGTGAGCTACGACAACACCCTCTACAACGGCGTGCCGGTCTCGTCGATCAATCCCATGGGCGGCGCCACCGTGCTCGGCATCGAGAACGTCCGCCACCTCACCGGCCGGGGCGTGCTGCTCGACGTCTGCGCGGCCAAGGGGCTCGGGCGGCTCGCCAGCGACCACGAGGTGACCGCCGACGACCTCGACGAGGCGGCCGAGCACGGGCGGTTGGCCATGCGCCCCGGCGACATCGTGCTGATCCGCACTGGGCGGATGCAGGTGTTCCGCGAGATGGGGGCTCTGCCCTACGTCACCGGACCCGACTCCGACGGCACCAGCCCCGGCCCCGGCTTCGATGCGGTGCGCTGGTTCCATCGCCACGATGTGGCCGCGGTCGCCAATGACACCTACATCTTCGAGGTCTTCCCCGGGCCGGACTGGGACGACGCGCTGGGCGTCCACTGCGCGCACGTGGTGGACATGGGCATGACCCAGGGCCAGAACTGGGATCTCGAAGCGCTGGCCGCGGCCTGCGCGGAGGAGGGCCGCTACGAGTTCCTGCTGCAGGCCAACCCGGAGCCGTTCGTGGGCGCCTGCGGCTCGCCCGTCAACCCGGTGGCCGTGCTGTAGCCGCCGGCGTGACAGCCCTCGAACCAAGCCGGCCGGTGGGCCGGACCCGGCCCGGCGAGCCGCTCTAGAATGAGACCATGGCCGGCGACCCTCCGGAGAGGCCACAGGTTGCGGTCGTAGGCAGCGCCAACATTGACCTGGTGGTGGAGGTGGCCACCATCCCGGTTCCCGGCGAGACGGTGCTGGGAGGCGACCTTCGACGCATTCCCGGCGGCAAGGGCGCCAACCAGGCTGTGGCCGCGGCCCGTCTCGGCCGCCGGGTCGCCATGATCGGACGCGTCGGCGACGACGACGCCGGCACGACGCTGAGGGAGGCGCTGGCCTCGGCCGGCGTCGACACGGCCGGCCTCCGGACGACGCCGGGGACTCCGAGCGGCACTGCGCTGATCGCGGTGGGCGCCGACGGCGACAACGCGATCGTGGTGAGCCCGGGCGCCAACGGCCGGGTCAGCTCGGACGACGTGGCGAGCGCGGCCCCAGTCCTCGGCGCGGCCGCGGCGGTGCTGCTGCAGTTGGAGGTGCCGCTCGAGGCGGTCGCGGCTGCGGTGCGGCACGCCCGCGGCACGGTGGTGCTCAACCCGGCCCCCGCTCCGACCGCCATGCTGCCCGCCGAGCTGCTCGACGGCGTGGACGTGCTCGTGCCCAACCAGACCGAGCTGGCGGTGCTGGCCGGTCACGCCGGGCTGTCCGCCATCGGCGAGGTCGACCCGGACACGGCCGTCGCCCTGGCCCGCGGCTTGCCGGTCGCGGCCGCGGTGGTGACCCTGGGGGCGGCCGGCGCGATGGTTGTCACTCCCACCGACGCCACCCATGTGCCCGCGCCCGCGGTCGAGCCGGTGGACACCACCGCGGCCGGAGACGCCTTCTGCGGGGCGCTCGCCGACGCCCTGGTCGACGGCGCCGACCTGGTCCGGGCCACCGCCTGGGCCGTCCGGGTGGGTGCCGCCTCAACACTCCGGCCAGGTGCCCAGCCCTCGCTGCCGACCAGCACCGAAGTCGATCAATTGCTGAGCCGCTAGTCCCTCTAGGCTCCGTTCATGACCGCTGGCACTGCGACCCGGCCGAGGATCGTGCTGGACTGCGACCCGGGGCTCGACGACGCCATCGCCATCCTCACCGCGGCCCACTTCGGCGAGCTGGTGGGGATCACCGCCGTCAACGGCAACGTCGGCATCGAGCACACCACCCACAACGCGCTGGTGACCGCCCAGATCGCCGGCCTGGACGTGCCCGTTCACCGGGGCGCGGCCCGCCCGCTGATCGCGCCAACCATGGACGCGGCCCGCATTCACGGGGCGACCGGCCTCGGCGACGTGACCCTGCCCGAGTTGACCCGCTCGGTCGCCTCCGACGACGCCGTGGCCTTCCTGTGCGACACGGCCCGCTCCGTCGACGACCTGCACCTGGTGGCGGTGGGCCCGTTGACGAACGTGGCCCTCGCCCTGCGGCGCGACCCGGACCTGCGCAGCCGCCTGGCCGGCCTCACGATCATGGGCGGCGGCGCCCACGCCGGCAACGTCACCCCGGTGGCCGAGTTCAACGTCTGGGCCGATCCCGAGGCGGCCGCCATCGTGTTCAGCGAAGCGGCCCCGTTGACCATGGTCGGCCTCGACGTCACCCACAAGGTGCTGCTGGGCGGCGACGAGGCCGCCCGGATGCGCTCTGCCGGCACCCCCGCGGCCGACTTCGCGGCGGAGTTGCTGGAGTACGCCTACGACCGGTGCCGCGAGTTCGGCCTGGAGGCGGCCCCGGTGCACGACGCCACCGCTGTCATCGCGGTCACCCACCCCCACCTGTTCCGCCGGTCGGCCCACCCGGTGGCGGTGGAGCTGCACGGCGAGCACACCCGAGGCATGACCGTGACCGACGTGCGCCCGCCCGCCGCCCTCGCCGCGGGTCCGGCCCCGCAGTTCCACGATGTCGTCTGGGACGCCGACGCCCGAGCCGTGATCGACCTCATAGTGGAGGCCGTAGTCAGCTGCTAGCCGGGCGGTAGACCTCGGCCAGCCATTGATCCTCGATCTCGATGGGGCACAGAGCCCAGCACGCGGACAGGAGCCATTCCAGCACCTCGTTGTGGGCCGCATCCCGCGACGGATGCGCGACGATTCCGTGCTTGGCGTGGTCCTGAACCTTGCGCCAGCCCGGCGGCAGCGGGGCTCCGGCGTCGCGGAGCCGGTCCAGCGCCTTGGGTCCGGCGCCGTGCTCCACGCCGACAGTGGAGTGCGCCCCCTCTCCGGCCTCCGGCGGCGGGGTCCAGGTCGCCATGGGAACCGCCGGGCCCCGGCCCGAGAACCAGCTGGCCAGCGCGGACGGCGACGGCAGCCTCTCGATCTGGTCGTCTCGCAGGCCGGGACCGATGTTGATCCAGCCCAGGCCGTCACCCCGGGCCTCCAGGGTCTGCATGGCCCGCACCACCGCTGACGTGTCAGACGACTCGAAAGCCACCGTCTCGCTACTGAACAAGCCCACGACTCCGAACCGTACCGCGGCGCATCCCGTCCCCTAGGCCACGAGTGTGCGCGGTGCGCCAGGCCGGGGGGTGGCGACGAGTCAGATGACCGACGAATAGGGCGAAGCCCGTGTCGGTCATCTCGGCTCGGCGACAGGACCCGCGGGCCGGGATGAGTATCGTCATGGCATGGAAGACCGGAATTGGGGGTTCCGCACCCGGGCCCTGCACGCGGGCAGCCAGCCCGACCCCACCACGGGAGCCAGGGCGGTGCCCATCTACCAGTCGACGAGCTTCGTGTTCGAGGACACCGCCGATGCCGCCGACCTCTTCGCCCTCCAGAAGTACGGCACCATCTACACCCGCATCTCCAATCCCACGAACGCGGCCTTCGAGGAGCGCATGGCCAGCCTCGAGGGGGGCATCGGGGCGGTGGCCGCCGCCAGCGGCCAGGCCGCCGAGTTCCTCACCGTCACTGCGCTGGCCTCCGCCGGCGACCATGTCGTCGCCGCGGCCGGACTCTACGGCGGCACCTACACGCTCCTCGACGTGACGCTTCGGCGGCTCGGCATCGACACCACGTTCGTCGACGGAACCGACCCCGACGCCTTCGCGGCGGCCGTGCGTCCCAACACGAAGCTGCTCTACACCGAGATCATCGCCAACCCGTCGGGCGCGGTCGCGGACCTGGTCGCCCTGGCCGGCGTCGCCCAAGCCCACCGCCTGCCTCTGGCGGTCGACTCGACCTTCGCCACGCCGTACCTGTGCCGCCCCCTGGACCACGGCGCCGACATCGCACTGCACTCGGCCACCAAGTTCCTGGGCGGCCACGGCACCTCCATCGGCGGCGTGATCGTGGAGGCGGGACGCTTCGACTGGGACTCGGGCCGGTTCCCGCACATGGTCGATCGGATCCCGAGCTACAACGAGCTGCGCTGGTGGGACAACTTCGGCGAGTACGCCTTCTGCACGAAGGTCCGGGCCGAGCAGCTGCGCGACACCGGCGCCTGCCTGTCGCCGTTCAACGCCTTCCTGCTGCTGCAGGGGATCGAGACGCTGCCGCTGCGCATGGACGCCCACATCGCCAACGCCCGGGCCGTGGCCGAGTGGCTCGACGCCGACGACCGGGTGGCGTGGGTGCTGTGGGCGGGTCTGCCCGACCATCCGCAGCACGACCTGGCCCGCCGCTACCTGCCCAAGGGACCGGGCGCCATCTTCACTTTCGGCGTGGTGGGCGGGCGCGCCGCCGGCGCCCGTTTCATCGAGTCGCTGCAGATGGTGTCGCATCTCGCCAATGTGGGCGACGCCAAGACGCTCGTCATCCATCCGGCCTCCACCACCCATCAGCAGCTCTCCGACGCCGAGCTGGAGGCGGGGGGCGTGTCGCCGGACATGGTGCGCATATCGGTCGGGCTGGAAGACGCCGACGACATCATCTGGGACCTCGACCAGGCCCTGACCGCGGCCACGAAGGACCCCGATGGCTGAGCATCCGCCGGTGGAGGGGTGGACGCCGCCGACCGCTCGCGAGCGCCAGCGCATCCTGAACCGGTCCGACACCGTTGCCGTCGTGGGCGCGTCGGCCAACGCGGCCCGGGCCAGCTACTTCGTCCTCACCTACCTGCTGTCGTCGTCCACCGACTATGAGGTGTACCCGGTGAACCCCCGAGCCGCCGGAAGCGAGATCCTCGGACGCCGGGTCTACGCGTCGCTCGCCGACCTGCCCGTCACCCCCGACATCGTCGACGTGTTCCGCCGCCCAGAAGATCTGCCTGCCGTGGCCGACGAGGCCATCGCGGTGGACGCTCCGGTCTTCTGGGCGCAGCTCGGTCTCTGGAGCCCCGAGGCCGCCCAGCGCTGCGCCGCGGCCGGCCTCGACGTGGTGATGGACCGGTGCCTGAAGATCGAGCACGCCCGGTTCCACGGCGGTCTGCACCTGGCCGGCTTCGACACAGGGGTCATATCCTCGCGTCGCGGCTCCCGCGATTGACGGCGACGGCAGGTTCGCTAGGATCGTCCTTTCTCATAGGGGTCGGGCGGGAAGCCAAGAGGAGGGCGCAGATGGCACGAACCGTTACTTCCGCCATTGTCCAGGTCGCGTGGACCGGTGACAAGGAGTCGATGATCGAGCTCCACGAGAAGTACGTGGCCGAGGCGGCCGCCGCCGGCACGCAGGTGATGTGCTTCCAGGAACTGTTCTACGGCCCCTACTTCTGCCAGGTCCAGGACACCGAGTTCTACGCCTACGCCGAGGCCATCCCCGACGGGCCCACCACCAAGCGCTTCCAGGAACTGGCGGCCAAGCACGAGATGGTGCTGGTCCTGCCCATGTACGAGCGCGAGAAGGCCGGGTTCCTGTACAACACCGCGGCCGTGATCGACGCCGACGGCACCTATCTGGGCAAGTACCGCAAGACCCACATACCCCAGGTGAAGGGCTTCTGGGAGAAGTTCTACTTCCGTCCCGGCAACATGGGATACCCGGTGTTCGAGACGGCCGTCGGCACGGTCGGGGTGTACATCTGCTACGACCGCCACTTCCCCGAGGGCTGGCGTGCGCTGGGCCTGGCCGGCGCCGAGATCGTGTTCAACCCGTCGGCCACCAGCCGGGGGCTGTCCGCGTACCTGTGGCAGCTCGAGCAGACCTCCGCCGCGGTGGCCAACATGTACTTCGTGGGGGCCATCAACCGGGTCGGGATCGAGCCCCTGGGCGACAACGACTTCTACGGCACCTCCTACTTCGCCAACCCCAGAGGCCAGTTCGTGGACGGCACCGCCTCGGACCAGACCGAGGAGCTGGTGGTGCGCGACCTCGACCTCGACCAGGTCGAGGAGGTCAGATCCCAGTGGGCCTTCTACCGGGACCGCCGGCCCGACCTCTACGGAGACCTGACCGCTCCCTGACGCCAGCCTCCCCAGTCGCACCCCTGGTGACCCCCGGGAAAGGAGACGAAGATGACAACGCTGATCAAGGGAGGCACCGTCGTCAGCGCGACCGGCGCGGATCCGGCCGAGGTGCTGATCGACGGCGAGCAGATCACAGCCGTGCTGCGCCCCGGCAGCGACATCGCAGGCGCGGCCGAGCAGGGGGCCGAGGTCATCGACGCCACCGGCCGGCTGGTCGTTCCCGGAGGCGTGGACGTCCACACCCACATGGAGCTGCCCTTCGGCGGCACGTTCGCCTCGGACACCTTCGAGACCGGCACCAGGGCCGCGGCCTGGGGCGGGACCACCACCATCGTCGACTTCGCGGTGCAGAAGTACGGCGAGAACGTCCGGGAGTGCCTCGACGCCTGGATGGCCAAGGCCGAGGGCAACTGCGCCATCGACTACGGCTTCCACATGATCATCGGCGGCGTCGACAACGACTCGCTAAAGGAGATGGACCTGCTCGTCAACGAGGGCATCACCAGCTTCAAGCTGTTCATGGCGTACCCGGGCGTGTTCCTCGCCGACGACGGCCAGATCCTGCGGGCCATGCAGCAGGCCGCGGGCAACGGCGGGCTCATCATGATGCACGCCGAGAACGGCCTGGCCATCGACGTTCTCGCCGAGCAGGCCTTCGAGCGGGGCGAGATCAGCCCCGTCACCCACGGATACGTGCGCCGCAAGGAGTTGGAGTCGGAGGCCACCCACCGGGCCATCCAGCTGGCCAAGGTGGGCGCGGCCCCGCTCTACATCGTGCACCTGTCGGCCTCCGAGGCCCTCGAGCAGGTGGCCATCGCCCGCGACGCCGGCATGAACGTGTTCGCCGAGACGTGCCCGCAGTACCTGCACTTCAGCCTGGAGGAGCACCTCGACCGGCCCGGCTTCGAGGGCGCCGCCTACGTGTGCTCCACCCCGCTGCGGTCCCGGGCCGAGGGCCACCAGGACGACCTGTGGAGGGGCCTGCGCACCAACGACCTGGCTGTGGTGTCCACCGACCACTGCCCGTTCTGCATGAAGGAGCAGAAGGAGCTCGGCCTCAACGACTTCCGGGCCATCCCCAACGGCATCGGCGGCGTCGAGCACCGCATGGACATGATCTACCAGGGCGTGGTCGCCGGCGAGATCGGACTGGCCCGCTGGGTCGAGCTGTGCGCCACCACCCCGGCCCGCATGATGGGCCTGTACCCCCGCAAGGGGATCATCGCACCCGGATCCGACGCCGACATCGTGATCTACGACCCCGACAAGCAGTGGACCGTCAGCGTCGACAACCACCACATGAACATGGACCACTCCGCCTACGAGGGCTTCCAGGTCACCGGCCACGTCGACACCGTCTTCTCCCGGGGCAAGAAGCTCATCGACGACGGCCAGTACCTGGGCCGGGCCGGCGACGGCGTCTACCTCAGGCGCGGTTTGTCCCAGTACCTGCAGTAGCCAGCGGGCGGCGGGGCCGGGCTGAGGCCCCGCGACACTCACCCCATCCCCCGAACGACAACCCACCCCATCCCAGAATCAGGAGAACTCAAGTGGAGACGATTCACCACTACGTGAACGGAACGACCCTGGAGTGCGGATCGGGCCGGACCCTCCCGGTGTACAACCCCGCCACCGGGGAACAGGCCGCCGAGGTCGGGCTGGCCAGCGTCGAAGAGGTGGACGCCGCGGTCGCCTCGTCGGCGGCCGCTTTCGAGGAGTGGCGCCACACGTCGCTGGCCACCAGAACGAAGCTGATGCACTCCTTCCGCAACCTCGTGGAGGCTAACGCCGGCGAGATCGCGGCACGGCTGACGGCCGAGCACGGCAAGGTGCGCTCCGACGCGCTGGGCGAAGTCGCCCGCGGTCTGGAGAACATCGAGTTCGCGTGCGGCTTGGGCGACCTGCTCAAGGGCAGCTTCAACTCGCAGGCGTCCACGGGAGTGGACGTGCACACCGTGCGCCAGCCGCTGGGGGTGGTGGCCGGCATCACGCCGTTCAACTTCCCGGCCATGGTGCCGCTGTGGATGATCCCCAACGCGGTCGCCTGCGGCAACACCTTCGTGCTCAAGCCGTCCGAGCGCGACCCCTCGGCGCCCCGTCTCGTGGCCGAACTGTTCCTCGAGGCGGGGTTCCCGCCCGGTGTGCTCAACGTCGTGAACGGCGACAAGGTGGCCGTGGACCGGCTGCTGGAGCATCCCGACGTGAAGGCGGTCAGCTTCGTGGGGTCCACCCCCATCGCCCGCTACGTCTACGAGACGGGAACCTCGGCCGGCAAGCGGGTCCAGGCCCTCGCGGGGGCCAAGAACCACATGGTGGTGCTGCCCGACGCCGACCTGGACCTCGCGGCCGACGCAGCCGTCTCCGCGGCCTACGGCTCGGCCGGGGAACGGTGCATGGCGGTGTCGGTGGTGGTTGCCGTGGGCGACGCCGGCGACCCCCTGGTGGACGCCATCAGGGTGCGCATGGACAAGCTGCGCATCGGGCCCGGAGACGATCCCGACTCCGAGATGGGGCCGCTCATCACCCGCGAGCACCGCGACCGGGTGGCCGGCTACGTCGGCATCGGCGCCGGCGAGGGCGCCACAGTGGTCATGGACGGCCGCGAGGCCGTATTCGAGGGCGACGGGTTCTTCCTGGGCGTGTCACTGCTCGACAACGTCACTCCCGACATGACCGTGTACCGGGACGAGATCTTCGGTCCGGTGCTGTGCGTGGTGCGCTCCGACACCTACCACGAGGCCGTCGAGCTGATCGACAAGAACCCGTGGGGCAACGGCGCGGCGATCTTCACCCGCGACGGGGGCGCCGCCCGCCAATTCCAGCTCGACGCCGACGCCGGCATGATCGGGGTCAACGTCCCCATCCCGGTCCCCGTCGGCTGCCACTCCTTCGGAGGCTGGAAGAACTCGCTGTTCGGCGACACCCACATGTACGGGCCGGAGGGCATCCACTTCTTCACCAAGGCCAAGGCCATCACCACCCGCTGGCCCGATCCCGCCGACAGCACCGTGGACCTCGGCTTCCCCCGGAACCGCTAGAGGCCGGACGGGCAGCGACCATGGACTTCGGCGTCGTTCTCCAGTCCGACCCCCCGGCGTGGCGGGTCGTGGAACTGGCCCGGCAGGCCGAGACGCACGGGTTCTCCTACGGGTGGACCTTCGACAGCCATGTCCTGTGGCAGGAGCCGTACGTGATCTACAGCCAGATGCTGGCGGCCACCAACCGCATGGTCGTCGGGCCCATGGTCACCAATCCCGGCACCCGCAACTGGACGGTCACCGCCTCGCTGTTCGCCACCCTCAACGACATGTTCGGCAACCGCACCGTGTGCGGCATCGGCCGCGGCGACTCGGCCATGCGAGTGCTGGGCCACACCCCCACCAGCCTCGCCACCCTGGCCGAGTCCATGAAGGTCATCAAGGGCATGGCCGAGGGCCGCGAAGTCACCTACAACGGCACCCGGCAGCAGTTCCCATGGTCCAGCGGCAGCCGGCTCGACATCTGGATGGCCGCCTACGGCCCCCGCGCCCTCAAGCTCTGCGGCGAGCAGGCCGACGGCTTCATCCTCCAGCTCGCCGACCCCCAGATAACCGAGTGGACCATCGCCGCGGTGCGCCAGGCCGCGGCCGGCGCGGGCCGCGACCCCGACGAGCTGTACATGTGCGTGGCCGCGCCCGCCTACGTGGGCGACGACCTGGCCCACCAGCGCGACCAGGTCCGCTGGTTCGGCGGCATGGTCGGCAACCACGTGGCCGACCTGGTGGATCGCTACGGCGACACCGGCGCCGGAGTGCCCCAGGCCCTCACCGACTACATCAGAGGACGTGAGGGCTACGACTACGCCGAGCACGGCAAGGCGGGCAACGTTCACACCGACTTCGTGCCCGACGAGGTGATCGACCGCTTCTGCATCCTCGGAGACGCCGGCAATCACGTCGCCCGGCTCCAGGAGCTGCGCGACCTGGGCGTCGACCAGTTCGCCATCTACCTGATGCACGACGCCAAGGACGAGACGCTCAACGCATACGGCCAGCGCGTGATCCCGGCCCTCAGGGACTGACGCCCGTCGTGAGTTCCGAGTCTGGACCCGTTGTTGAAGCCATGACTGATTCGGCTGCGGTCGCGGACTCTGAGGCTGCCGACGACCCGATGGTCTTCGAGCAGCTCCTCCGCCAGAGAGCCGCCCGGGAGCAGCGCCGGGAGCGCCTGGTGAGGACCGGCCGGCAGGTCGTCGTGCTGGCGCTGTTCATCTGCCTGCTGGGCCTGCTCTACAGCGCCTACAAGGTGGTGGGCGGCGGCATCGACGACGCCCAGTCCGGCTGGCCGGTCATCGGATCGATCCTGCCCGAGTCGGACGACCTCAAGATGCCGCCGGTTCTCGACATCGTCTCAGGGATCTTCGACGAACCCAGGGGCACCAACGAGGCCTTCTGGTCGATCGTCGGCAAGGAGGCCGCCTTCACGCTGCGGGAGGCAGCGGTCGGGTTCGCCATCGGCGTGATCGTCGGTTTGGGCATCGCCATCGTGTTGACCACCTCCGGACGCCTGGAGCGGGCCCTGGTCCCCCATGTCATCGCCAGCCAGACCATCCCGCTGATCGCCATCGCGCCCATCATCGTCATCTGGGGCCGCAAGAGCTTCGACTTCCTGCCCTTCGAGTGGCAGGACTGGATGTCGGTGTCGATCATCGCCACCTACCTGACCTTCTTCCCGGTGACGATCAACGGCCTGCGGGGCTTGCAGTCCCCCCGGCCCGAGAACCTCGAGCTGATGGACTCCTACGCGGCCCGCTGGGGCCAGACCCTGTGGCGTCTGCGGCTCCCGGCCTCGCTGCCGTACCTGTTCGCCGCGTTCAAGATCGCGGCCACCGCCAGCGTGGTGGGGGCCATCGTCGGCGAGATCTCCGCCGGCGTGAAGGGCGGTCTCGGCCGGCGGGTGCTGCTGGAGGCCCAGCGCTACACCACCGGGCCCGAGCGCCTGTATGTGGCCGTGCTCGGCGCGGCCGCGCTCGGAATCTTCGTGTTCGCGGTCATCTCCTCCATCGAGTACGCCCTGGTCGGCCGGAAGGGCCGGGAGACGGTGACATGAACGACGCCAACCCCGCGGCCAGCCCGCAGCCCCCGGCAGTCGAGATCAAGGGCGCGTCGAAGATCTTCAATCCGGGACGGGCCAACGAGGTCAAGGCCCTCGATGACATCGACCTCGACATCGGACAGGGCGACTTCGTGACGCTCATCGGCCCCTCCGGCTGCGGCAAGAGCACGCTGCTGCGTCTGGTTGCTGCGCTCATAGACGCCAGCGACGGAACGGTCCTGGTGAACGGCAAGGCCGCGGATCAGGCCCGCCTCGACCGGGACTACTCGATGGTGTTCCAGCGGGCGGGGCTGTTCGACTGGCGCAACGTGTCACGCAACATCGAGCTGCCGTTGGAGTTGATGGGCTGGAAGGCGGCCGACCGGCGCCGGCGGTCGGCGGAGATGCTGGAGCTGGTCAAGCTCGGCGAGTTCGCCCGCCACCACCCGGCCGAGCTGTCGGGCGGCATGCAGCAGCGGGTGGCCATAGCCCGGGCCATGTCGTTCCATCCGAAACTGCTGCTGATGGACGAGCCGTTCGGCGCACTCGACGAGATGACCCGCGAGCACATGCAGAACGAGCTGCTGCGCATCTGGTCCGAGACCCAGATCACGGTGGTGTTCGTCACCCACTCGATTCCCGAGGCGGTGTTCCTGTCCACCAAGGTCGTGGTCATGTCGCCCCGCCCGGGAAGGATCGCAGCCGTGATCGACAACGACCTGGGCGAGCGCACCGATGCGACCCGCGACGACCCCGCCTTCTTCGCCAACGTCACCGCGGTGCGAGACGCCCTGCGGGGAGGCCATTAGCCGTGGCCGGCGCCAGACCCGCCACCAACCCGGAGAGGGTTGATCCATGACCGCGGCCAAGACGCTGCTGCGCTCGTGGCTCCCGCCGGTGGTGGCCGCGGTGGTCATATTCGGTGGCTGGGAAGCGCTGCTCGCCATCATCCAGCCCGACGGTTTCGTGCTCCCGCCGCCCTCGAAGATCGGGGGCGCCGTCGCCCAGAACCTCGACGCCATCGTGACCGCCACCGGGGTCACCGGCTTCATCATCGTCACCGGACTGATCGCCGGGGTGGCGGTGGGAGCGGCGTTCGCTCTGCTGGTCACCGCCTTCCGGGCGGCCAACGAGACGCTCACCCCCCTGGCAGTGGCCGTCAACGCGGTGCCGATCATCGCGCTGGCCCCGATCTTCAACGCCTGGTTCGGGATCCTGTCGCCCCGCTCCAACCAGGCCGTGGTCGTCGTGCTGGTGTTCTTCCCGGTCTTCATCAACACGGCCCGAGGCCTCACCCAGGTGGAGCCCAGCCAGATCGAGCTCATGGAGTCGTACGGGGCCCGCAAGTGGCGGATCATGCGCGAGGTGCGCATACCCAACGCCATGCCGTTCTTCTTCACCGCGCTGAAGCTGGCGACTTCGCTGGCGGTGATCGCAGCCATCGTGGCCGAGTACTTCGGCGGTCGCCAGGACGCCCTCGGCAACCTCATCACCAACTCGGCCGGACTCACCCGCTACGACGACGCCTGGGCCGCGGTCCTGGCCGGTTCGCTGGTAGGCATCGGCCTCTACGCGCTCGCGGTCGTGATCGAGCGCCTCGTCATGCCCTGGTACTTCGTGGCCAGGAGGCCGACGTGATGACTTTGGACGGATCTCGTTAGAGAAAGCCCCCCAGGGAGGGAAACCATGAAAGCAAGAAACACATTGATGCGTCTGTTGGTGCCGCTCCTGGCCCTCGGTCTGATCGCCGCAGCTTGCGGCGACGACGAGGAGCCGGTTGTTGTCGACACCAGCGCGGCCGACGCCGCCGCCGCCCAAGCCGAAGCCGACGCGGCCGCGGCTCAGGCGGAGGCCGACGCGGCCGCCGACCGGGCAGCCGCAGCCGAAGCCGCAGCCGCCGAGGCGCAGGCCGCCCTCGAGGATGCCATGGCCGAGGCCGAGGGCGCAGTCGACCCCGACGTCGTCGCGGCGCTCGAGGCGGAACTCGAGGCCGCCTCGGCCGCAGCTGACGCAGCCGCGGCAGAGGCCGAGGCAGCCGCAGCCGCTCAGGCCGAAGCCGAGGCAGCCGCAGCCGCGGCAGAGGCCGAAGCCGAGGCGGCCATGGCGGAGCCCGAGCCGGAGCCCGAAGCGATGACTGACGTCACCCTGCAGCTGCAGTGGTTCACCCAGTCGCAGTTCGCGGGCTACTACGCGGCCGTTGCCACCGGCATCTACGAGGACTACGGACTGAACGTCGAGATCCTCGAGGGCGGCGTGGAGATCGTGCCCGCCTCGGTGCTCGACTCCGGTGCGGCCGACTTCGCGGTGTCGTGGGTGCCTCGTGGCCTGGTGCCGCGAGAGGAGGGCGCCAACATCACCAACATCGCCCAGGTGTTCCAGCGCAGCGCCACCCTGCAGGTGTCGTTCGCCGACTCCGGCATCTCCACGGTCGCCGACCTGGAGGGCCGCACCGTCGGCAACTGGGGCTTCGGCAACGAGTTCGAACTCCTGGCCGGTCTTCGCAGGAACGGTCTCGACCCGAACTCCGACGTTCAACTGGTGCAGCAGAACTTCGACATGCTGGCCCTGATCAGCGGTGAGATCGACGCGGCGCAGGCCATGATCTACAACGAGTACGCACAGGTGCTCGAGACGGTCAACCCCGACACCGGCGAGCTCTACCAGCCCGAGGACCTGAACATCATCAACTGGAACGACGTGGGCACGGCCATGCTCCAGGACGCCCTGTGGGCCGACGCCGACCGCCTCGACGACGACCCCGCGTACCACGAGACCGCGGTCAAGTTCGTGGAGGCGTCGCTGATGGGCTGGATCTTCTGTCGCGACAATCCCGAGGAGTGCGTGGACATCGTGCTCGACAACGCGCCCACTCTCGGCCGGTCGCACCAGACGTGGCAGCTCAACGAGATCAACGCGCTGATCTGGCCGTCGCCTCTGGGCGTGGGCGTCATGGACCCCGACCTGTGGGCCCAGACCGCCGACGTGGCCACCAGCGAGGGGATCCTGGCCTCGCCTCCCGACGAGGACGCCTACCGTCCCGAGATCGCCTGGGAGGCGGTCACCAACCTGCGCAACGCCGGTGTCGACGTGATCGGCAACAACTGGCAGCGCGTACCCGTCACGTTGCTCCCCGGCGGCGAGTAGCCACTAGCTAGACACACATCCGGTTTCGGACCGGCGGCGGCCCTTCAGCCGTCGCCGGTCCCGCCGCGCGCCCAATCCGGCACCATGGTCTTCAATAAATCACGATATTGATTGACATATAGTTACTTTGACTGTATAACTTCGTAGTGGAGATCGGGGAGAGCGCCCGCAAGCACGGCGTGGGGGACGGGGACATTCTGCACGCGTATCGACATCACTGGCTGCGAATCGAGACAGACGATCCGACGGTGAACATCCTCGTCGGACCCTCGACGACGGGCGAGCCGCTGGAGATCGCAGTGGTCAGCCGAGGTGCGGGCAGCGCTATCATCCACGCGATGAGGGCGCGAAGGAGGTTCCTGACAGGCTGGTGGATCCGATGAGCCAGCCCCGGGAGGAATGGCTGGCCGAGAAGCTGGCGGCGTTCGAGGAGTGGGCCGAACGCGTCAAGCCCGAAGAGTTGAAGGTCCATGGCCGGTCTGAAGAGATGATCGAACTGCTCGACGACGATCCTGAGGTCGACAGGCTGATCGAGGAAGCCAGGCAGGCAGCTCGCCAGGAGAGGCGCGAATCGGCCTAGGTCCGGCGGCCACGAGACCCCGCCCAGCGGAGCCCGCAACTGGTGGCTGCCCCGCTGGCTCGACCGCATCGTCCCCAACCTGCGGGTGGAGGGCGAACTGACGGAGCGCCGGCTCTAGCCGGTCCGGCACCGGCGATCTCAGGTCTCGGCCGGTTGCGTATCTCGGGTCTCGCCCACGACCATCACCAGCCAGACGGTTGCCAGCACCATGACGGCCGCCAGCGCGAAGGCCGATGCCCCCACGCCGGCCGCGTCGGCGGCCACGCCCACGATCAGCGGGCCCAGAAGACTGCCGGTGTCCTGCAGCACGGCCAGCCCCGACAGCACCTGACCCCGGGCCTCGCCGGGGGCCAGGTCGCTGGCCATGGTGAGCATCGTGCCCGCGCCGATGCCGTTGCCGACCCCCATCACCGCTCCGGCCAGAGCGATCTCGGCCGCGGTGTCGGCGAAGCCGAGGATCACCAGTCCCACCGTGACCAGCAGGAATGACGGGACGATGGCATGGAGCCGCCCGTAGCGGTCCATCAGATAGCCCGCGACCGGGAACAGCAACAGGTCGGCCCCGGTCCCGATCGCCAGCAGCCACCCGATCGCGGTCAGGCTGAGGTCCAGCTCGGCCGCGATCAGCGGCAGGGCCACATACCGGCCCTGCCGGACTGCGATCACGAGCCCCGAGGCCATCCCGGCCTTGGCCAGCACGCCGCGGTAGCGCCACAAGGCCGCTAACAGTGGAACCCGCTCCACGGTGGGCGGCTCGACCCCGGCGCTGGTCCAGCTGCGGTCGACCGCTCCCGCCAGCCCCGCAGCCGTGACCACTCCGGTCACCAGGAACGTCCAGGCGAAGCCGACGGTGTCGGCCAGATATCCGCCGAGAGGGGGTCCGACGAGCAGGGAGAACCGGAACGACCCTCCGATCAGCGACAGGGCCCGGCCGCGGGCACCCGCCGCCACCCTTGCCGCGACGTAGGTCTGGACGGCGAGCCGGAGTGCGATGTTGCCCACCCCGTAGGCAAGCCTGAGCGCCACCAGCGCAGCCAGGGCCGTGGTCATCCCGAACACCGCGGTGGTGGCCGCCATGGCGACGACGGAGATTGCCATGAGCGCTCGTTCGTCGTGGCGGGCCATGATGGAGCCCGAGGGGATGCCGCCGACCATGGCGCCGATCCCGACCGCACCCAGGACTACCGCCACCTCGCTGAAGCTCATCCCGATGTCGCGCAGGTAGAGGGGCAGGACCGGAACCAGCATCCCGATGCCCAGAGTCCCGGCCACCGAGGGCACATAGACCGGCAGCACTAGGTCGCGCAGCACCCGCCAGATGCTCTGCTCGCTCACCGGAGGCTCAGGTCTCAACGAGGCCCGGCTCGCCCACCTCGGGCTCAAGTCTCGAAGCGGCGGGGCATCGTGACAGGGTATCGATTCAGTGTGTATCATAACAGAGCCGAGCAAGGCAAGCGCTGATGGCTCGTGTACACACAGGCCCCGACGTGACTGGACCCCGCCGGGCTGTCGAACTACGCGAACGGGATGCGCGACAGGAACTTCAGGAACCCAGGAGGCGCTTACGGCGTCCAATGGACATGACCAAACTGCTCGCAGCCCTGCTCGCGTTGTGCTCGATCACAGCGGCGTGCGGGTTCACCACCACGACAGTCTCGGCACCAGAGCCGGACCAGTCGGCGGCGTTGACTCCAGCCCCGGACACAGACCGGCCTGCGGCCGATCCCGACGCGCCCACGACAGTGTTGGAGCCGATGGCTGATCGGCTGCCCGCCGATCCCGACGCGCCCGCCGACGGCTGGGTCGCCGGAGTCAACGCCGCCGGATGGGGCTTCCACCGGCACCTGACCGGCAACGCGGTCTCAAGCCCGGTGAGCATCGGCACCGCGTTCAGCATGAGCCGGGCGGGGGCGTCGGCCGACTCCGCCGCCGCGCTCGACGAGATCTTCGGATTCCCCGAGACCGGCACGCACCGCGCCGCCAACACCGTCGATCTCGAACTGGAAGGGGCCTCCGTTGACACCACCACCCTTGAGGTGGCCAACCGTCTGTTCCCCGACGACGCATTCACGATGCGGCCCGAGTTCGTGGAGGTCGCCTCCACCCACTACGGGGCGGGCATCGAGCTAGTCGACACCGCCGACGGCGCCGCCGCGGCCGACGCCGTCAACCGGTGGGTGTCGCAGAGCACGCGCGGGCTAGTCCCGGTGATAGTCGACGGCGACACCGTCCAGGACCAGAGGCTGGTCCTGGTCAACACCGTGTACCTGAGAGCGGACTGGGCCGAGCCGTTCCTGCCCGAGTACACCCGCGACGGCCCCTTCGCCACCGGCGACAACCGGTCGGTGACGGTACCGTTCATGACCGACCGCGAACCCGGCTACCGCCGCTACGTCCGCCTGGAGGGCGCCGACGCGGTCGAGTTGCCCTACCGGGACGGCGGGCTGGCCATGTGGCTCATCGTGCCCCGCGACCGCGACGGGCTCGCGGCCGTCGAGGAATCGCTCAACGCCGCAGCACTGACCGCGCTGGCGGGCACCGCCCAGACCGGCTACGTCGACCTCACCATGCCCAAGTGGGAGCAGACCCTGCCGCCCACCGACCTGTTCGAGTGGCTGTGCCCGCAGGGATTCTGCGCAGGCGCCAACTTCGACGGCATCGCACCGGGCATCTTCATCACCGCCGCGCTCCACGGCGCCAAGGTGATCGTCGACGAGAAGGGCACCGAGGCGGCCGCAGCCACCGCCATGGCGTTCAACGAGTCCGCTCCTCCCCGACCCGACCTCACCGTCGTCGCCGACCGCCCGTTCCTGTGGGCCATCGTCCACCAGGACACCGGCGCCCTGCTGTTCATAGGCCGTCTCGTGAGCCCCGCCGAGGATCGAGATGGTTCCGGCGAGGCCACGACGGCGCCGGGAGTCCCGGGACGGGCTCCGGACGGTCCCACAGTCTCGCATGCTGCGGAGGGGCCCCGCCCCGGCGAGGCCCTCGACACCGCCGGCGAGGCCACCGCACCGGAAGCTCCGGAACCGGGCCCGGACGGACTTGGGGCTTCGCATTCGCTGATGGGGCCGCTGGGCCGGCTTCAGTGGGCCCAGCAGCTCACCGTCCCGCTGGTGTACGCAGACGCGGCACTCGATGCGCCGGAGGTGACTGCCGCGGTGGACGCTGGCCGCATCCTCTTCGATGTCGAAGACGGCAATGGGCACGACCGGACGATCGTCGAACTGGAGGGCATCGGGCTGTGGGAGGCGGTCACGCCGGAGCCCGAGGACTACATCGACACCTTCATCGTGCCGGCGCCCGCGCTGGAGACTGTCAGATGGAGAGCGGCCTCGGCAATAGCACCGGAGGATGCCGGCGACCGTTACCGAATCGGCGCATGGACCGACTGGAGCGTCCTGCAAGTGCCGCAGGTGGTCCCGCCGGACGCAGGCGTGGACAGGTCCGAACTGCCGTGACGGCACTCGGGTTCCAGCGGTGCCTATCGAGTGTGACGCTGACAGCACACCAACGAAAGTGTGACACTGACAGCACACCAACGAGAATGTGACGCTGACAGCACACCAACGAGAATGTGACGCTGACAGCACACCAACGAGAATGTGACGCCAATGTCACACTGAACTGGTACGTTTGACGCTATGGCTGCAAACGGAGACACCTCTCCCACCCCTTATGCAGGGATGCACTCGCCACGCCGCATCGGCCGCGCCCTGCGCACGGCCCGGACGGCGGCTGGACTGTCACAGGCCCAGGTCGCCGCCGAGGCGGGCGTGTCGCGGGAGGTGGTGTCGAGGCTGGAGAGCGGACGACGCGCCGCTCGCATGGACACCTTGAGCGCGGTGCTGGATGTGCTCGGATACGAGATCGCCTTCCTGCCCCGCTCACCGCACGCACAGCAACTGCGCGACAGGGCAAGACCGGCCGATGGCCTCTGAACTGCTCGTCTTCATCGGCGGCGACCATGCCGGCACCGCCCGCGCCCTCACCCCGGAGCGCGGGCGGCTCCCTGTCGCGTTCCGATACGACGACGCCTACATCGCCCGCCAGAGACGCACCCCATTGTCGGTGGGCGTCCCGGTGGTGCCGGGCGACTTCGAGATCGGCGACTGGCTCGACGGGCTGCTGCCAGACGACACCGGTGTGCGCAACGACTGGGCCAACAGAGAGGATGCCGACGGCCCGGACGCCGTGTCCCTGCTCGCCACACGCATCGGGCTTGACTGCGCCGGGGCTGTCCAGTTTTGCGCGCCCGGGCGCGAGTCCACCATCGCGGCTCGCGACTCTGGTGTCGAGTGGCTGACCGAGACCGAGATCGCCGACTGGATCCGGGAAGCGAAGGCCGGCCGTCGCTGGAGCCACATCGGCTCACACGGCCGCTACAGCCTCGGCGGCTATCAGACCAAGATCGCCCTGCACAGCGACGGCGAACGATGGGGGTCGCCTTACGGCCGGCTGCCCACGACCCACATCCTCAAGCCTGGCATTGATCCCTCCCCCAGTCTGCGCTACGACGACAGCGACCTCATAGAGCATCTCAGCATGGCGGCCGCCGCCGAGGTCGGTCTAGACGTAGCAGTCACACGCATGGAGCGGTTCGGGTCCGAGCGGGTGCTGGTGGTCGAGCGCTACGACCGCGTCCGCGAGGGCACGGGCCTGCGCCGAGTGCACCAGGAGGATCTGTGCCAAGCCCTCGGCAAGGCCCCGGCCGAGAAGTACCAGAGCCTCGGCGGCCCCACACCAGCCGACATCACCGAACTGATCCGCGATGAGGTCGTGGCAGGCGTCCACACCGTCCGCCGGTTCCTTGACGCGCTGATCTTCAACTGGGCCATCGCCGCCACAGACGCCCACGCAAAGAACTACAGCCTCCTCCTCCAAGACGACGTCACCGCGCTGGCGCCGCTCTACGACATCATGTCGTACCTGCCGTATCGGGCCGGAGCGCAGGTGGGCAGCATCAAGACCGCCATGAAGGTCGGACGCGACTACAGGCTGAGCTCGGCTGACCGCGCCAGCGCCTGGAAGCGGGCTGCCGGGCGGCTCGGCCTCGACGCTGACGAGACCGCGGACCGCACCGAGGACATTCTCCGGCGCTGCCCAGACGCCGTCGACGCAGCCATTGACGGCCTCGATGCTGCCGACCGAGCGTCACCGAAGGTCGGTCGGCTCAGCCGGGAGATTCACGACCGGTGCAAGACGACTCTTGAAGCCTTCCGCCGTCCCCAACGACGCTGAGCAGCGCGGCGGGACGCTACCCGCCGCCAGCCCACCAGCGAGCATGTGGGCCCACGACTCCGGCAGGTTGCTCCAGTCCTTGATGAACTGCCTCGCCAGCAGGTAGCCGGCCCCGCGGTTGGGAGTGGCCATCCCGCGGGGAGCTCGTCCACACCACACCGGCGGGCCAATGGGCGACTCGGCGGCGACCTGAGGGCCGCTCGGGCCACGGCCTCGCGCCGTACGGGCTGCGTTGTCCCGCCTGTCCGCTCGGCCTCTTGGCCGCGGCCGTCGTGGCCGGAGGCCGCAGGCCTGCTGGCGCTATCGTGCAGGCCATGGCGGTGGACATCGCGTCGCATCGGGAGGGCGCCCAGCCGGGCGCTCCCACCCTGGACGACGCGCAGCGGGCCGCCGACGCGCTGTCGTTCCTGGACCCGGGGCTGGTGCTCGTGTACGGCTCGGTGGCCGATGGAACCGCCGACGACGACTCGGATGTGGACTTGATGGTCGTTTTCGACGACTTGGGCGACTACCGTCAGCGTCCGTTCTTGTGCCGCCGCGCCAGAGAGGCCGCAGAGGGCGTTATCGGACGGCCTGTCGATGTGCGAGTCACCGACCGTCCCGAGTGGAGGGCCCGCACCGAGTGCGTGTCGAGCTTCGAGCGCCATGTCGCGTCCGGGGCGATCACGCTGCGAGAGCGCCGGGCCGAGCACGTCGACTGGCACAAGGAGATCCCGATCCCTCCGACCGACGAAGCCATGGCGAGAGCCTCGCTGGGCGATCTGGCCCAGGCGCTGGAGGCGCTGACCAACGCTCTGGCGCCCTATGCCCAGGAAGCCGAGGCGGCCGAGTCGGGCAGCCCGGCGCAGGCGGCGGTCAGTCGGGCCCGGCGCATGCGGCGCGTGTGCGCGCTGGCCCAGGAGGCCATGGAGACCGGGCTCAAGGCGCTGAACCACGCTCTGCCGGGTCCGCACCCGCCGAGGACGCATGATCTCGGCGCGCTGATCGGCCTGCTGCCGGTGACGCCGGGCGAACGAGACCGGCTGGATGCCGCAGTGCGGGATGTGGACCTCGCGGCCGCAGCCCAGTGGCGCCAGATGGGCACCTGTCCCGGCGACTTCGAGGTCGAGGTGGTGGCCGAGCGCTCCATACCCGAGCACGCAGCAACCATGGTGAACGCGGCGGCTCGCCTGACGCTGGCCGTGGTGGACCTGCTCGATGATCGCCTAGGCGACTCGGCCGCCAGTCGCGAGGTGCGGATTGAGTTGAGCCGCTTGGTCGGCCTGCCGGTACCCCACCGGAGATCGCAGCCGCACCCAAGCCACCCCAGTGCCCTCCCCGAGCTCACATCCGAGGACATGCATCGCCCTAGCCGCACCGTATCAAGCTAGGCACCACCGCCCCAGGCAGTCCGGACGCCACCCGGTCAATAGCCTTCACCCCTCAATCCTGCTGGTTGGTTGAAGGTGCGGCACCGTCACACGCCAACGAGAGTGTGACGCCAATATCACACCAACGAAAGTGTGACGCTGACAGCACACCAACGAGAATGTGACGCCAATGTCACACTGAACTGGTGTCAATGGCCAGTGGGATCTGCCCGGTGGAGGACAGTAGAACTGCCCAGCCGTGGCCAACAGAACTGCCCGGTGGCGGACAGCAGAGTTGCCAGCCGGTGTGGTGTGGAAGCACGAACTTCGGCGTCTGGGTGAACCTTCGCCGGTACAGCCACCCAAGCCCGACCGCTTCCGTCTTGCCGCAACCCGTCGGGACCTGCAACAACTCCAGCAGTCCCTCCTCCCCGACGCGCCGCCGAAAGTCGTATGGCTCGAAGCCAGTAGCTCTCAAGTGCAACCGATCACAAGGCGGGGATCCGCCTCAACACGATTCGGCGTTGACCAGTGCGGCACGACATGGTGCTTCTGTCGAGATGAAGGCTCGTACCGCAGCGCACATAGCGATCCGTGCCGCCCTGCATCCACCGGCATGCCCGTCAAGTTGTGTCCCGCGACCACCAGTCCATGAGGACTCCCACATCATAAGCAGCGTATATTGCGGGTATGACACCAAGAATCTCCAGAGGCTCTGATCGCCCCGGTCGCGAGGCCGACCGCACCGAGACGATCCTGTCGGGCAACCTCAGCGAGGCCGAGCAGGCCGTCTGGCGCATCCCTGATCTGTTGGCTCGCATTGAGTCAGTGTTGGACCACCCGTCGCTTGCGGTCCCGCTCGACGACACTGCATCGAGCCCCTGTACGGCTGGGAACAGGACCGGCACGCCGTCGGGGTGCTCCATGCCGTAACGGCGCTCTCCCAGCCCTGCCGGCGCGTGTCAGGGGCCGAGGCCGGTAACGGCCAGCACCGGCACGCCGTCGGGGGCGCTCATGGGCCGGACTGGCCTCGCAAAGTTGACACAACATGGATTGTAGTGTATTCTTGTCTACTGCGCCTCGCTGCCGGGCCACGCGGCAGTCATCCACACACACGACAGCGCCGAGCCACGCGCCGCTAGTTCAAGCGAGGCACCGTGACCGCATCCCTCCCACGAGCGACGCTCCAACCGCAACCACGCAACGACCCCATGGCCGACCCCCGACCGACACTGCCGGCAGCTGCCCCGGCCGAACCCGCCCCGACGGCGAGGCCGAGCGCATGGGCCAAGCTCATGGAGGACCCCCTGCCCGCCGTACTCGGTGCCGTCGTAGTGGTGCTGCTGGGCTTCTCGCTCACCGTCACCAACGCACGGATCAGCGACGCCAACGACAGGATCACGCGTCTCGAAGTGAAGATGGACGACAGATTCGCGGCCCAAGACGAGAAGATCGACGAACTGGACAAGAAGATCGACGAGCTGGGCCTGAAGCTGACTGCTCTCATTGTCGCGCTCGAGGCCGCCGGCGTCATCGAAGCCAACATCTCTGATCTGACCACGGCCACGGCCGCAGGCCACGGAACCGGGCGGGTGGCAGGGACGACGGCCACGCCGTCGGGGCGGTCGTAGCCGTAGCCGCCGACCGCGGTGATGACGATCAGCTTGGGCTGGATCTCGTCGAGATAGTCCCACACGTACTGCTGGCGGCGACGGTGCCAGATCCAGTTGCCGGGGCCGCGACGGGCTACGGGCCCAGGGCGGTGACAGGCAGCACCGTCACCCCGTCGGGGCGCTCATAGCTGTAGCCCGCGGCTGTGATCACCAGCTTCTTCACCGGCTCGCCCACCCTGGACACGTCGATCTGCTCGCAGGCCCGCGTGAGCGACCGGGCGGCCTCGTCCAGCCGCTCCCCCGAGCCCAGCTTGACCTCCACGGCCAGCCAGCGGCCATCGCCGTGCTCCACCACCGCGTCGAGCTCGTGGCCGTTGCTGTCGCGGTAGTGGAAGACGCGGGCATCGTTGGCCTCCGCACAGATCCGAAGATCCCGCACGACCAGCGACTCGAAGGCCTGCCCCAGGTAGCCGATGTCTCGCCACAGGCGCTCGGGACCAGCTCGCAGCGTCGCCGCCGCCAGCGACGGATCCACCAGATGGCGCTTGGGAGACCGTCGCAGCCTCGCCCGCGACCTGAGGTGCACGGCCCAGGCTGGCAGGTCCTCGACCACGAACACCCGCCTGAGCGCCTCCAGGTACTCCGCCACCGTGCTCCGGGACGGCAAGTCGTCCCCGGCGATGTCATCGGAGAGGGTGGTCGCCGCGGCCGCGGTGGCGATGTTGCGGCTTAGCGAGGACAGCAGCCTCTGAACGCCCTCGGGCCGGTGCCGCGACCGTCCCAGCCGGCCGATGTCAGTCCGAGCCACCTCCTGCAGATAGGCACGGCACAGCGACTGCGCCCCCGCCACCGGCATCTCCAGATGGCGGGGCCAGCCGCCCCGGCACAGGGCCTCCACCACGTCCTCGACGGTGGCGGCAGAAGCCCCAGCAGAGCAGTCACCGCCGGCGAGCAGCGAGCCGAGCGACACCTCGCCCGAAGACTCGCCCGACTCCGCCAGCGACATGGGCCGCATCCGCACCCGCATCACGCGGCCCGCGCCGGAATGGCGAGTCCGGTCGTCGGGCGGATGGGCCGATCCTGTGAAGATGAACCGGCCCCGGCCCGGCTCAGCGTCCACGACATGGCGGGCGAAGTTCCACAGGCCCGGAGCGAGTTGCCACTCGTCGACGAGCCGCGGCCGGTCGCCCTCCAGGGCCGCGCCGGGCCGCAGCGCGGCAGCCTCCACGGCGCCGGGGTCGCGGTCCAGCCGGATCTGGCTGCGGGCATGGCGAAGGCCGGTCCACGACTTGCCGGTGCCGCGGGCACCCTCCACGACGACGATCGGGGAGATCGCCAGTGCCCGACCCACTACGAGGTCGGCGACCCGCGGCAGGTAGCCGTCCGGAGCTAGCGGGCCTGCCTGTCCGAAAGAGGCCAACGGCATGCGTTCATCATACCTTCACCAATCGATCAGCAAGCATATTGCAGCATAGTCACCGAGCATATTGCAGGATTGTTACCAGGCATATTGCAGAACAACCACCGAGCAGGTTGGCCGACCAGTCGAGAGCCAGAACCTCGCTGCGGGACGGAGATTCCCCCTCGAGGGCTCCCGAGGCCACTAGCACGCCGCCGGCGTCATAGACGACGCTACGCGTCATCAGCGTTGCGCAGGCGCTGTCGGATCGCCTCGAACTCCGAGCGGGTCATGGGCTTCACATCGCGGATGAACTCCGCCGGGGAGGGGCGCGAGGCGATCGCTGTCAGATGGTCGCGCACGTACTGCTGCACCGAGAGCCCCGCGGCCGCCGCCTGCTCCCGAAGCCGCCTGCCCACGGTGTCGTCGAGTCCCTTGATGTTGAGGTCCATGCCCATGATTCTACCAATCTGGTATAGCAGGATCAGGCTCGGCCGAACGCGAACATCCCCTACACGCTAGATACATATAATATAGCTAGTAGAGTGGAGATATACTAAAATATATGCCTCTATGCCTGGACAGATGGTGATGCAGGGCGCGTCGTCGCAGTGGCAGCAACATATGGGCGCACAGCGGAAGCCGAGCAGGCCGTCTGGCGCGACCCCTCCGGACGTGAAGCTTGTTGCCCATGCCGGCACGGGAACAGCCGTGAACCGGAATATGGTGGCTACACTTGTGGTCACATTGAGTGGGAGGATCGTCATGCGGTCGGTAGGAGTGCGGGAATTCAGGGATCGGGCGACTCAGCTGATGGCCCGGGGCGAGACGCTCGTCATCGAGCGTCGAGGCGAGCCGGTCGGCTTCTTCGTGCCGATCGAGGCCACCGACCGCCGTGCCGGCGGCGAGGCCCTGGAGCGGCTCGGCGAACTGATCGACGACGTGCTCGCCGAGACGGGCCTCAGCGAGGAGGAACTCGTGAGCGAACTGGCCGAACCTCGGGTTGGGCCGCATGCGCCTCGTCGTTGACACCAGCGTCCTGATAGGAGAGCTGCTGCGAGCCCGGGGACGCGAGCGGCTGCGCGACGAGCGCCTGGATCTGTTCCTGCCCCAACAGATGTGGGCCGAGACGAGGCTGCATCTGCCCCGCCGCGTCGCGGCGTTCGCCAGCGCCCGCGGTCTCGCCTCAGGCCTGGCCGACGAGTTGACCAGGCAGTGCCTTGTGACCGTGCTCCGGAATACCGTCATCGTGGCATCGGCGGTGTACTCGGCGCTGGAAGACGAGGCCCGAGCCCGATCGCAGCGCGATCCCGACGACTGGCCCGTGGTGGCCTGCGCGCTCACCCTGTCGGCCGGCGTGTGGACGAACGACAACGACTTCCTCGGAACGGGCGTCGCCACCTGGACCACCGAGACCCTTCAACTCTGGCTGGACCGCGCCGAACACCCACCCTAGGGCTCAGGTCGCCGCCGCATCGGAGGAGGTGACGGCATGTCCGGCCCGGGTCAGGGGCCGAGGGCGGAGATGGGGACGACGGCGACGCCGTCGGGGCGGTCGTAGCCGTAGCCGCCGACCGCGGTGATGACGATCAGCTTGGCCGGCTCGCCAACCGCGGCGGTATCGACCCTGGAGCGCAGCTTGACCAGATTGCGGGCGGCGGCTTCGATGGCCCGCTCGCCGCCGAGCTTGGCCTCCACGGCGAGCCAGTCTCCGCCGGCGGTCTCCACCACGGCGTCGACCTCCAGGCCGGTGTTGTCGCGGTAGTGGAAGACCTCGCCATCGCATGCTCCCGCGTACACCCGCAGGTCGCGCACCACGAGCGAATCGAACAGCAGCCCGAGCAGCTCCAGGTCCCGCTGGAGGCGGTGCGGGCCGGCGCGCAGCGCCGCCGCCGCGAGCGACGGATCGACGAGGTGGCGCTTGCTTGCCCGCCTCAGGCGCGACCTGGAGCGCAGCCGGGCCGACCATGCGGGCTGGTCCTCCACCACGAAAACCTGCTCGAGGGCATCAAGGTACGAGCGGACGGTGTCGCGGTGCAGCGGCCGTTCGCCTCCCGCGTCCGCGGCCAGCGTCGCCTGGGACGCTTCGGTTGCGGTGTTGCGGGCGAGCGATCTCAACAGGCGCCGCATTCCCGCCGGATCGGGCCCGCGGCCGCCTGGCTGGACGACATCGGCCCTCTGGACCTCGTCGAGATAGTCCCGCACGTACTGCTGGGCGGCGACGATGCCAGATCCGAGGTTGGCGGGCCATCCCCCGCGGCACAGGGCCTCGGTCAGATCGGAGAGGCCGGCGTCTCGGGACCGGCCCGCGGCGCCTCCTGAAGACAACAGACTGCCCAGCCCCACCGCGCCGCTTGAGTCGCCCGTCTCAAACAGCGTCATGGGACGCAGGCGGATCCGGGAGATGCGGCCCGCCCCGCTGTGCCGGGTGGCGTCGTCGCTCGGGACAGCCGAGCCGGTCAAGATGAATCTGCCAGGCTGGCGACCCTCGTCGCTGGCTCTGCGAACATGGTTCCATATGGCTGGGGCTTGCTGCCACTCGTCGAGCAGTCGCGGCTCGGGGCCTCCGATTACGGCCGCTGGGTCTATCTCGGCGAGGGCCCGGGCGTGGCTGTCCACATCGAACAGCACCTCGCTGCGGGCTTGCTGCCGCGCCGCCTCCGTCTTGCCCGATCCGCGGACTCCCTCGATCACCACGGTCGGGGCCGCCTGCAGCCGCTGTGCGATCATGCGGTCAATGATTCTGGGCCGGTAGTCCACCATCGCAGAATAGGACTTGAACCAATATTCTGCAACATATATTATCAACATCTCGCAATAGATTTGACCAATAGCTCGCAAGGATTTGAATCAGCTATACGCAACAGTCGCCTGCGGATTATTTTGTTTCTGCGGGATATTTGTTTCTGCGGACTTGTTGCTTTGACGCCTCGCCGGGCGGGGATCGGACGATCAGCAAGCATATTGCAGCATGGTCACCGAGCATGTTGCAGGATTGTTGCCAGGCATATTGCAGAACAACCACCGAGCAGGTTGCAGCGTGCTAGCGGGTCGGCTGGATGTGCTAGTCGATCAGGCCTTCGACGGTCGCCTTGCGCAGTCCGGCGGCCCGGCCGGACACTCCGAGCTTGTCCCAGAGCTTGGACAGCTCCCGGTACATCGAGCGCTCCGAGTAGCCCATCTCGGACGCGATGTCCGCGGTCGGCCTCCCGGATGCGAGCCTCTGCAGCATCACCAGATCGGAGGCCTCCAGGGAGTGGGGCGCCTCAGCATCAAAATGCTGCTTCACCGCGGTGCAGGCGCTCATCAGCCTGCGAGTGCCGTCCTGGGTGGTCAGCCCGGCCAAGGCGTCCCAGTGGACCACCTTCGGAGTGTCGCCCGTCAGTTCCGGAGACCGTGCCGGCCTTGATCGGCTGGGCCGCGGCTCCTCCGACGCCAGCCAGTCCTCGATGGAACCCGCGGCCTCGCGCATGTAGCCGGAGACGATCACCCAATCCTCGGCCAAGCCCGCGGGAATCAAACGGGTGGCCATCGCACGCTCGCCGTCGCGGAACAGCCTCGCCACGTCGCGCTGATACGACAACGGCAGGGACTCGCTGTAGACGTGTACAGCCTCGCGGTGGTACTCGGCCATCCAAGGCTCGCCGTAGGGGCCCTCCGGCACCCCGAAGCGATACGCCTCCAACATGGCGTCGACACCCCCTGCCATGAGACCGCAAGCAAGACGGACGCGCGCGAACTCAAGCCCCTCGCTCGGTTCAGTGCCCACGGCGCTCACAATACCCATTACGGGCTCGGCCTGCCGGGAGGAGCATCAGAGCGGAGAACACGGGGTGTGCTCGTCTTTGGCGGATCGGTTCGGGCGCTCTGGCAGGACTCTGCCAGAAGCTTGGCAGGGTCCTGCCAACGCCGGGCCGGATCTGGCAGAGCCTGGCAGACATGGCCCGTGTTGGGAGTGCCAAGCTCAGTCTGTCAAGTCAGCCGCCGGGAACCGTCCGAGCAATTTCGGCGCCGGCCAACAGAGAGGAGACGCCATGTCAGACTCCACCACCACCGACCACCGGCGCTTCGGGGCCAAGGGATGGCTCACCGTCGCTGCGGCGGCAACGGCCGCAGCCGTGCTGGCGATTCCGCGGTACCGCCGCAGCCACCGCGGCATCTGACGGCCACCGCTCCCATGACCTCCCTCATGCCCAGCAACATGCTGCTGAAGGAACACGGCGAGGTCCGACTTCGGGTCGAACCCACCGGTCCACGCGGCAATACCGGGCCCGGATCCCCGGGCACGCCACGAGGCGGGGACACGGCCCACCCTGGTGAAGGCGCCGCTGCCTTCACTGCTTTGACGCCCCACAGGCCGAGGATCCGTCGGGCCGCATCGGCCGAGCCGGACGTGAGCCTCGGCTCCCTGGGATGGCTCGCGGTGCTGCTCGCCGCAGTGCTGCTGACGGTACTTGCCCACGCCGGCAGCGTGCGCTCCGGCCAGAGAGCGCACCCCGAGCCATCCCAGGCCACCGTCCAGGTCACCGAGGCCCCCGCGCCGGGCTACGTGCTCACCGACCCGGCCACTCCATAGACCCGGCCGACCCGGCCACCGGACAGGCGCGGCCACCGAACAGAGCCGACCCGGCCGACCCGGCCACCCCATAGACCCGGCCACCGGACAGACGCGACGACGGTGTGCCGGGTCCACCCGGCTGCACGTCACACGGACTGGTGCAGCGATCGCGGCCTATCCGCTCGGCCGCTCAACCGACGGGCTCGGTGAACAGTTCGTGAGCGCATTCGCCCGCGGCGGTGCGGGTCAGGATCTCGGCTCCGTCCGCGGTGCAGGCCAGAGTGTGCTCGAACTGGGCGGTCCTGCGACCGTCGAGGGTCACTGCCGTCCACCCGTCGTCCCACATGGCGGCCTCGGGTGAGCCCAGCGTGAGCATCGGCTCGATTGTGAAGGTCATCGCCTCCTCCAGCACGGTGGAGGCTCGCGGGTCGTAGTAGTGGGGCACCTGAAGGCCGGAGTGGAACTCGGTGCCCACCCCGTGCCCGATGAACTCCCGCACCACGCCCAGACGGTGCCTGGACGCGTGGGTCTCGATGGCCCGGCCGATCTCCGACACGGACATCCCCGCTCGCACCGCGCCGATGCCCTTGTACAGGGCCACCCGGGTCTCGTCCACCAGCCGGCGCGAGTGGTCGTCCGCCCCACCGACCATCAACGTCACCGACGTGTCGCCGTGAACACCCTCGCGGTACACGGTCACGTCGATGTTGATGATGTCGCCGGCGGCCAACCGGCGAGAATCGGGGATCCCGTGGCAGATCACCTCGTTCACCGACGTGCACACCGACTTCGGGAAGCCCCGATACCCGAGCGGGCTGGGATAGGCGCCCGCGGCCACCGAGGCGTCGTGCACGAACCGGTCGATGGCGTCAGTCGTGATCCCTTCAGCGACCTGGCCGCAGGCCGCGATCAGGACCTCCGCGGCCAGAGCCCCGGTCCGGCGCATGGCCACCAACTCCTCCGACGTCCGGACCACGGAGGACACCGGCGGCCCGGGCTCCCCGCCGGGGAGTCGTGCATAGGGCGGGCGGTTGATACCCGCAGGCACGGGACGCTTGGAACTGACCAGCCCCGCCCGCACCGGTGGATCGGACACGGGGACGCCGCCCACTCCCACACCGGCAGGGACCCGCCGTTTCCGCTTTGCCATTACCCCACAGGCTAGAGGCTCGGCCCCGGCGCCTGCCCGTGCGAGTTCTCAGTTGAGACGGTTGCGGGCCCGCTCGAGGAACAACGCCATCTGAACCCGGGTGGTGGCCTGCTCCGGGCAGAAACGCAGCGGCTCGGTCGAACAGCCCGCGGTGACGCCGGCGCGGAACAGAGCGTCGATGCTGGCCTCGTGGACGCTGTCGCCGGTGTCGACGAACCCCTGGGGGATGGCCGGATCGAAGACGAACGCCCGCCTGAGGAACGTGGCCATCTGAGCCCGCGTCACCGGAGCGTCCGGGCAATACTGCGCCGGCTCGCTCGCGCATCCGGCGGTGATGCCGAGCTCCGCGAGGCGCTCGACGTGCGCGGCCCACCACTGGCCGGCGTCCACATCGGAGAATCTCGAGGTACCGACCGGCGCGGGGTCCTGACCGTCGGCGACCCGCACCATCCACACCGCCATCAGCCAGCGCGGGATCGGATCGCCGGGACAGAAGAGGCCCGGCGCGCACTCCGTTCCCGCGAGGACACCGTCACTGGTGAGGGCCCTCACTGCGTCGTAGCGCTCGCCGTCCAGATCGATGTCGGACGGCAGGACGCCCGGCAACCCGGCCGCGGCCGCAACCCGGCGAGCCAGCCCGATGGGATGCCAGCAGGCCGAGAGGTCGAGCTCGACGTCGGGTTGGATGCCTCCCGCCGCGCTCTCACCGTCGGGACCCAGCCACCTGAACACGGTCACTCGGGCCCCGCCCAGCAGGGTGCCGTCACCAGACTCCAGGGGCTGCGTTATCTGTCCCGTGTTCTTGCCGAAGGTGATCGTGCCGACCACCGAGGCCCGTCCGTGATCCCGCAGGGCCAGCGCCAGCACCTCCGACGCCGAAGCAGATCCTGCGTCCACCACCATCGTTATGGGAAGCACCGAACGGTTCCGGCGGCTGCCCTGCCCGCTGACCAGGTGCAACAGGGTCTGCCGCTTGGACACCTCCTGTATCACGACCTGCCGGTTCTCGAGGAACATGCTGGCGATGTTGATGACGGTCCGCAGATAGCCCCCGGGATTGTCCCGCAGGTCCAAGACCAGGCTGTCGGCACCGGCATCGAGCAGGGCCTGGAGCTCCCCCTCGACCAGTACATCGGTGCGCGACCCGAACGAGCTGAGGCGCAGGTAACCGATGTTGCCCGCCACCGTCCTGCCGTCGACCGTAGGGATGTGCACCGCTTCGACGCCGACCGTGAACGACCTCTCGCGGCCGTTCCGCTCAACTACGACCCTCACCGTGCTCCCCTGCTCGAAGGGATGCAGGCCGCCCAGTCCGCACGCCGGACCCGACGGGACGTAGCCGTCGAGCGACACCACGATGTCGTCGGCCATCAGCCCGGCCCGCTCGGCCGGGCTGCCCCGGAACACCTCGGCCACCACCGCACGGCAGCTCTCCGACAGGGCCTGGCACGGTTTGGTTCCGTCCAGCAGGCCCAGGCTGATGCCGATGCCCGTGTAAGTCGTCCCGACTTCCTGGCGCGCCCGCAGCGCCTCGTACTCCGTGCGGGTCATCAGGAAGTTGTTGGGATCCCCACGGGAAGCGAACATGGCCTTGGAGGCCGCCCAGACCGCGGCCTCGGTGTCGTCCACGGCGTCGATCTCGACGCAGGCCTGCTCGAACGCGGGCGACGGCAGCGCACAAGGCGGCGGCGCCCCGTCGTTACGCGGGGCTAACCCGGCCTCACGCACTCCGAGAGCGGCGGCAGAAGCCCAGTCCTCGTCGGGCACATCGTCCACGTAGTACTCGAACAGCAGGTTGTGGCTCTCGCACAGCACTTCGAAGACCCTGAGGGCCTCCGAGCAGGTAGTCCTTTCGGGCTCGGCCCCGACCTCGGGCCCGGTCTCGGTCTCGTTGTCGGACACCGGCTCGGCTTCGGACTCCTGCGCCACGGCGACCGCCGGCCACGCAACCAGCGCAACCAGCGCAGCTGCGACGGCTCGTCGGGTCAGCCGCATGGCCGGCCGGGGGCAATCAGAGGTCGAAGCACCGACAGGCCCGGAACTCTCAGAAGGTGCGCGGGTAGGTGCAAGCCCCCCGCCTTGCAACGGGGTCTTTCCCGCTCTTGTTCGCTGGGCTCACGGGCCGCTCGGGCCACGGCCTCGCCCGTATGGGCCACGTTGTCCCGCCTACCCGCTCGGCCTCTTAGCGAAGGAACCGGCTGACCGACTCGACAACGCAGGCGGGCTTGGCCTGGCCCTCGATCTCCACGGTGATCGTGATCACCGTCTGCACGCCTGCCCCGCCGGGCAGCTCATCGGCCGACGTGAGCGTGGCGGAGGCGCGCAGCCGCGAACCCACCAGCACCGGCCGCGGGAAGCGCACCCGGTTGACGCCGTAGTTCACGCCCATCGAGATGCCCTCGACCCGCACGATCTCGGGAAGCAGCAGGTTGGTTAGCGACAGAGTGAGATAGCCGTGCGCGATCGTCGCTCCGAACGGACCGGCCTCGGCCGCCTCAGGATCGACATGAATCCACTGATGATCGCCGGTGGCCTCCGCGAACATGTCGATCCGGCCCTGGTCGACGGTCACCCATTGGCTGTGGCCGAGATGCTGTCCCACCGCGCCCACGAGATCGTCGGGGGTGGCGAAGACGGAGGCCATAGCGCCGTGACGCTACCGGCAACGCCGTCGCTCCCGCCACCGAGTCGCAGGGGCGAAAGATCGCGGCTCCGAGCGCGGGCCGCGGGGCGGAAAGTTCGCGGCTCCGAGCGCGGGCCGCCGGGCGGAAAGTTCGCGGCTCCGAGCGCGGGCCGCCGGGGCGAAAGTTCGCGGCTCCGAGCGCGGGCCGCGGGGCGGAAAGTTCGCGGCTCCGAGCGCGGGCCGCGGGGGCACACGCCGTTAGCCTTGCGGCCCATGGCGGCCGGAGGAGGAACCAAGGCGATCCTGGCCGCCTTCTTCGCCAACCTCGGGCTCGCGATCGCCAAGTTCGTGGCCTTCGCCTTCACCGGGGCGTCGTCGATGCTGGCCGAGGCCATCCACAGCATCGCCGACACCAGCAACCAGGCCCTGCTGCTGCTGGGAGGGCGCCTGGCCCGGCGCGACGCCACCGCGCAGCATCCCTTCGGCTACGGCCGCGAGCGCTACTTCTGGTCGTTCGTGGTGGCTCTTGTGCTGTTCACGGTCGGATCGCTGTACGCCCTGTACGAAGGGATCGAGAAGATCCGCCATCCCCACGAGATCAGCTCACCGGCGTGGGCCTTCGCCGTGCTCAGCGTGGGCATCGTGCTGGAGAGCTTCTCGATGCGCACCGCGGTCATCGAGTCCAACCGGGTGCGCGGTAAGGCGTCGTGGACCAGCTTCGTGCGCCGTTCCCGGACTCCGGAGCTGCCGGTGGTGCTGCTGGAGGATCTGGGCGCGCTCGTGGGGCTGGTGCTCGCCCTCGGAGCGCTGGCCGTCGCAGAGGTGTTCGACGCCCCGGTGTGGGACGGCATCGGCACCCTGTCGATCGGTGTGCTGCTGGGACTGATCGCGGTGGTGCTGGCCGTCGAGATGCGCAGCCTGCTGCTGGGCGAGGGGGCCACCGCGGCCGACGCCGAGGCGATACGCCGGGCGATCGAATCGACCGAGGGCGTGACCGGGATCATTCACCTGCGGACCCAGCACATCGGCCCCGAGGAGCTGCTGGTGGCGGCCAAGGTGGGCTTCGACCCGGGCTACAGCACAGCCGAGCTCGCCGATGCCATCGATCGCGTGGAGGCGAACACCAGGGACGCGGTGCCCATCGCCCGCCCCATGTACGTGGAACCCGACATCCTCCCGAGCTCGTGAGCACTCAGTTGCACACCGTCACCACCGGTACCGGACCGGCGGTGGTGCTGGTGCACGGATTCGGCGACGACTCGGCCGTCTGGACCACGACAATGGACGATCTCGGTGCTGACTGCACCTGCACCGCGGTCGACCTGCCCGGTCACGGCCGCTCCCCCGCTCCCGAGGAGTCAGCCGCGTACGAGCGCGAGGCCCTCCTCGCATCGTTCGACGCGGTGCTCGAACGCACCGGCCCGGCGGTGTATGTGGGGCACTCCCTGGGCGGATACCTGGGGCTGGCCCACTGCGTCACCCGGCCGGGAGTGCTCAAGGGCCTGGTGCTGGTAGCCGCGGGCCCGGGGTTTCGCGACGCGGCCTCGATGCAGGCTTGGAACGACCAGGTCCACCTGGCCATGCCCCGCCTCGACGTGCCCCGGGTGGCGGCCACGGCCAGCCTCCACACCGACTCGATGGTCATCGACCGGCTCTCGGAGGTGACCGTCCCCGTCGGGCTGATCGTCGGCAGCCGCGACAAGGCCTTCGTCGGCGCCAACGACTACATGGAGCGCAAGCTGGCCGATGTGCGTCGCCGCACCGTCGACGACGGCCGCCACCGGCTGATGAGGACCCACCCCGCCGAGATCGCCGGGATCGTGCGAGAGGTGCTGGCCGCAGCCGTCCCCTAGCCACGTTCTTAGGGGCGCCTGCCTCGCGTTCAGACGGTGCGGGCGTCGAGCTTCAACTCGCCGAAATCGAACTCGGGGTGATCCAGCGCCACCGCGAGGGCGCCGGCCAACGCCGATCCGACATCGTCGACGTGCATGAGCCCACCCGGCACAGCCTGGCGTTCCCAGGCGTCCAGCGCCTCTGCCAGAAGGTCGAGGTTCATGTGGTCACTGAACTCGGTTCCGGCGGTGTTGCCCATCACCACCCTCATGAAGCGGTGCTCGGGATGCTCGATCCGCCACACCCGGATGCACTGGTCGAGGGCCGCCTTGCTGGAGCTGTAGGAGGCGAACAGCGCATTGGCGTCCTCCACGGTTCGGGACGAGACGAAGGCGATCAGCCCGCCGCGATCCATGTGCTCGAGCGCGGCGCCAGCGGCCAGGTTGGCCCCCACAACGTTCACCCGGTACACGTCGGACCAAGTGGCCGGCTCGGTCGCGCGCAATGGTTGGAGCACGCCGTAGCCGGCCACGTACACCATCAGATCGAGCCCGCCCATCGCCTCGGCGGCCTCGCGGGCAACCCGGCGGGCGTCGTCGGGCACGGTCGTGTCGCCCGGGGCCGGGTGTCCCTCGCCCATCTCCTCAACCAGGGCCTCGAGCCGGTCCTGCCGCCGGGCCGACACCGTCACCGAGCCGCCGCGGGCTACGACCGCCCGGGCCAGGGCCGCGCCGATGCCCGACGATGCGCCCACCACCAGCACCCTACGACCGGCCATCGCCCCGCTCACCGCGGCCACGGTAGCCGCAGACTTCACAAAGATATGCCGAGCCCCGGGTTGCGAGACGGTCCGTTTGGCATGATGCTTGCCCGCCGATGACGGGCTCGCGGGCGTTGGCTGCCATCGATGTGGGCACCAACTCGGTTCACATGGTTATCGCGCGGCCGGTTCCGGGCGGTTCTGGAGAGGTGCTGGCCCGCGAACGGATGCCGGTGCGTCTCGGAAGCGGAGGCGCCGACATGAGGCGCTTGCTGCCCGACGCCATCGACCGGGCCATCGGCGCGCTCGCCGAGTGCCGCCACATCGCCGACGCCCACGACGCCGAGATCGTGGCGGTGGCAACCAGCGCGGTGCGCGAGGCCGACAACCAGAGCGACTTCCTGCGCCGGGCCCGCAGCGAGGCCCGGGTGACCGTGCAGGTGATCTCCGGAACGGAGGAGGCCCGGCTGATCCAGCTGGGAGCGATGAGCGCGGTGCCCATCGCCGGCCGACCGCACGTGGTGATCGACATCGGCGGCGGCTCCACGGAGGTCATCGTGGGCAACGGCACCGCACCGGCGCTGGCCCGCAGCCTCAAGCTCGGCCACATCCGCCTCACCGACCGGTTCTTCCCGGGGGGCGTGATCGATGACGGCGCGGTGAAGGCCTGCCGCCGCCATATCCGATCCTTCATCGCACCGGTAGCCCAGGAGGCCAAGCACATCGGATTCGAGGTCGCGGTGGGCTGCTCGGGCACCATCGCCTCTCTGGCGTACATGTGCGCGGCGAGACGGAGCGAGACCCTTCGCACCGCGGCCAACGCCGTCATCGAGCGCTCCGACCTGACCGGCGTGGTGAAGGAACTGATCTCCCGGCCCCGCCCAGGCGACCGTCTGAAGGTGCCCGGCTTGGACCCGGCCCGCAGCGATGTGATCGTCGCGGGCGCCATGCTGCTCAGGCAGCTGTTCAAGGCGTTGGAGATCGAGTCGATGGCAGTGTCGACCGGCGCTCTGCGCGAGGGCCTGCTGCTGGACCGGTTCACCCGCCGGGACCGTTCCCGCGACGACGGACTCCACCATCTCGGCGACCTGAGAAGGTCCAGCGTGCTGGCCCTGGCCCGCAGCTACCACGAGGATCTGATCCATGCCGAGCACGCCACCGACCTGGCGCTCGAGCTGTTCGACGAGACCGCGGCCGCCCACGGCCTGGGCATCGCCGACAGCGAGGTGCTGGAGGCGGCCGGGCTGCTCCACAACATCGGGCGCTTCGTGGCCCACTCATCGCACCACAAGCACTCCTACTACTTGATCCGCCACAGCGAGCGCCTGGCCGGCTTCACCGAGGGCGAGCTGGAACTCATCGCGTTGGTGGCCCGCTACCACCGCAAACGCGAGCCGGTGTCCTCGCACCGGGAGTACACCGCGCTCGCCAAGCGGGACCGCTACCGGGTGCGGGTGCTGGCCGGACTACTGCGGATCGGGATCGCCCTGGACCGCACCTACCGGCGAGCCGTCGAACGGGTGCACGCTCACGTTGAGGACGAGGTCGTACGGATCGAGGTCGAGGTCGCCACGGGCAACGATGCGGACATCGAGCTCTTCACCGCCGAGCGCACCGCCGATCTGCTGGCCAAGACCCTCGGTCGGAGGATCGAGTTCCGCGCCGTTGGGACGGACGCCGCCCGCCACCGCCATCCCTCCAACGGCAACTCAATGACCGGGGGCCATTAGACGTTCAGCGACGTTGACATGACACATGTAAGTTTCGAGCAGCTGTGCGGGCCAGGGCTCGCCCGGACCCGCAAGGCTCAGCCGTCGGCAAGTTTGGAGAGGCCCCCATGATCATCGACACTCATTTGCACCCCACGAACGTGGTGGACGAGGCCTGGCGCCATACCGGCGAGCCGTTCACCGGTGAGCGGATGTTGAAGATGATGGACGGGCCGTACTGGATCAACGGCAAGCCCCGGCGCATCGATATGGGCTTCATCCAGCCCCCGCCGGGCAACACCGCGTGGCGCGACGGCTCGCGCGGCGGTCGCGACGGCATCCGGGACTACATGGCCTATGTGGCCGAGCTGACCCAGCGCTACCCGGATCGATTCATCGGCAACTTCAACTACAACCCGCGGTTCGGGCCCGAGAACGGGGCCGCGGAGTTGGAGTTCCATGTCAAGGAGTACGGGTTCAAGATGTTGAAGCTCCACGCCAACATGCACGCCTACCGTCCCGACAGGGCGCTCGACTGGCTGCGGCCGGTGATGCGCAAATGCGACGAGTTGGGGGTGGTGGTTCTGCTCCACACCGGTGACGGGCCCTACTCGATCCCCACCCAGTTCTATCCCATCATCAGAGAGTTCCCCGACGTGAGGTTCATCATCGGGCACTTCGGGGTCCAGACCGGCGGCGTGTACTGCTTCGAGGCGTTCTGGATGATCATGGACTCCCCCAACGTGTGGGGCGAGTCGGGGTGGCTGCTGCAGTCGCGCATCGTGGAGTTCGCCAAGGAGATGCCCCGAGACCGACTGGTGTTCGGCACCGACTCGCCGCCCAATGACCCCGGCATGTGGCTGACCCACCTGGAGGTGCTGTGCCATGACGCCCCCCAGGGCATCAACGCCACCGAGGACCAGCTAGAGGACTACATGGGCAACAACATCGCCCGCCTAGTGGGCATCACCCCCACCGCACCCCCTACCACCGTCGAAGCCGCCAGACAACAACTCGCCGACGGCAGCTACGGCACTCCCATCGACTAGGAGGCCGAGGGGAGTAGGCGAGCGGATGTTGGCAGGGGGCTAGGAAGACGCCCGGGACAAGAGTGCCGCCTGAGTACGACCTGGTGCTGGCCGGGGGGACGGTCGTCACCCTCGACGAAGACCGGCGGGTACTGCAGCCGGGCGCGGTCGCGATATCGGGGAATCGCATCGCGGCAGTCGACACCATTGACCGGGTGGAGGCATCGCGCGCCGGTCGGACGATCGACTGCACGGACTGCGTGGTCCTGCCAGGCTTCATCGACTGCCACAGCCACTTGGCCCAGTCGGTGATCAAGACTCTGGGCGAGGGCCTCGCGGTCTGGGACTGGCTGTCGAAGCTCACGTTCCCGGTCGCCCACGCCATAACCAGTGAAGAGGCCATAGCCGGCACCCGCTTGGCCGCGATGGAGGCCGCCAGGGCCGGCATTACCTTCGTCGTCGACAACCAGTACATGCCGCCCGATCCCGATACCACCAAGGGTGCGGCTGAAGCGATCGAGTCGGTCGGGATCCGGGGCGCGGTCGCCCGGGGCATGACCGGCACCCGCCCGAACGCGATGGCCTTCCGAGCCAGCGGTTCCCGGCCCAACTACTACACCACGGACAAAGAGTTGGACATCATGCTGGAACTGCTCTCCGGCTGGTCGGATCACCGGCTGGTGGCGTTGTGGCCCGGACCGCTCAACATCGCCTTCAACGACCAGGAGTTGATCGCAGGCTGTGTAGAACTGGCCCGCCGATTCGGGACCAGGTGGCACACTCACTGTTGCGAGTCTCGAGGAGATCCCGAGGTCTACCGCCAGGCCTACGGCACGACGCCGATCGCGTGGCTCGACTCCGAAGGCCTGCTGGGCCCGGAAGCTACTTTCGCTCACGCGATATGGCTCACCGACGACGAGGTGGCTGCGCTGGGCGAGACCGGCGCGGGAGTGGCGCACAATCCCGTGTCGAACGCCTACCTCGCTTCGGGCACCATGGCGCTGCCGGAGATGCTCGAAGCCGGCGCCGTCGTCGGGCTGGGTACGGACGGCCCCGCAGTAGGCCATCGCCAAGACCCCTTTGAAGCAATGAAGCAGGCCGTGCTGGCGCAGCGGATCCGTGCCGGTGACCCGGGGGTGATCGACAGCGAGACCATCCTCGAGACCGCGGCGCTGGGTGGGGCCGCATTCGTCGGGCTGGAAGCGGGCGTGCTCGCGCCGGGCCGGCTGGCCGATGTAACCGTGGCTGACGTGTCGGGTCCGAACTGCGCGCCGAGGCAGAAGACCGCCACGGCCGTCGTCAATTCGTTGACGGGGTCCGACGTCCGGACGGTCGTCGTCGACGGGCGAGTCGTCGTCGAGAACGCGCGGTGCGTGAACGTCGACGAGGGCGAGGTCCTTGAGAACGCTCAGCGGGCAGTCTCGAACCTGAGCGACCGGGTCGGGCTCGACCGGTTCGCCCGATGGGGCGCCCGGGCCTGATCCGGGCTCCCCGCGGAGGAACAGGACGCCGGGCGGCTGGCGCGCATGGCCTGGGCCGCGCTGTCGCCCAGGTCGTCCGCGGTTGACATGTAACCCTGCTACGCGTCAACTGTCTATCAGGTAGGCGCCGGCCCGTCGTGGTTGGCGATGACGGACTCGCCGAAGGCGGCCAAGCCTTCGGCGGTGTTGCGGAAGTAGAACACCGACGGGACCATCAGCCGCTCCACCCCCCACGACTCGGCTTCCTGCACGGCCGCGGCCGGGTCGTCGCCGAACAGCCCGAGATGGACGGCCGACATCTCCAGCGACTCCGGGTCCCGCCCGCAGTCGGCTGCGGTGTTGCGGGCAACGTCGAGCAGGTGCGCCATGTCGCCGCCGGCCAGGAACAGGCCGTCGCCTACCCGGCCGGCCCGCCGGGCCGCCGCCTCGCTGTGGCCGCCGATGTGGATCGGGATCCGTCCCGCCTTGGGCTTGGGGTTGGAGCTGGCCCGGCTGAACGACACGAACTCGCCGTCGAAGGTCACGTCGTCGTCGGCCCAGACCCGGCGCATGACCTCCATGTACTCCTCGGTGCGGGGGCCGCGGCGCTCCCAGGGCACTCCGAGCGCCTCGAACTCCTCGCGCAGCCAGCCGATGCCCACCCCGAGCGTGACCCGTCCGCCCGAGAGGACGTCGAGGGTGGCGACCTCCTTGGCGAACGTCAGCGGATGGCGCTCGGGCAGCAGGGAGATGCCGGTGGCCAGCCCGATGGTGGACGTGACCGCGGCCGCGTAACCGAGCCACACCAGCGGATCGGGTATCGGGTTGTGGCCCGAGCCGGGCATCTTGCCGTCGGGAGCGTACGGGTAGGTCGACTCGTAGCCCTCCGGGTACAGGATGTGCTCCACCGTCCACAGCGAGTCGAAACCGGCGGCTTCCGCGGCCTCGGCCAGCCGGGTCGCTCCCTTGCCGCTGACGAACGTGCCGACGTTGGCGAACGAGATGCCGAACTTCATCTGTTGCTCCTTGCTTGCCGATGCCGACGGTCACGGTAGCCAGCGGCGCGAACTGGTGACAGGATGGCAGCCATGACCGACACTGACTCCCCCACAACCACGGACAAGCCCGCCGCGGGCGCTCCGACCGCCGGAGTCAAGACCCGGCCGGCCACGACCAAGCCGGGACTGCTCGGCGTGATGATCGCGCTGGTCGGCCTGGTGGCCATCGCGGCCGGGATCGTCGGCGTGGCTGCGGTGGCCTGGCCGCTGGTGTTCCTGATCCCGGTCGGCTTCGTCGCCTTCCTGTTCGCCTGGCCGGGCCAGTACCTGGTTCAGCCGAACGAGGCGCTGGTGCTGATCCTGTTCGGCCGCTACAAGGGCACCGTCGACCGGCCCGGCTGGCACCTGGCCAACCCGTTCACCCGCATGGAGTCGCGCAAGATCTCGATGCGGGTGCACAACTTCACCACCAGCGTGTCCAAGGTCAACGACGCCGAGGGCAACCCCATCGAGATATCGGCGGTGGTGGTCTGGCGGGTGGTGGACACCGCGGCAGCGGTGTTCGAGGTGGACGACTTCGAGGACTTCGTGCACGTCCAGAGCGAGACCGCCATCCGGCACCTGGGCACCCAGTACCCCTACGACGACTTCGAGGGCGACCGGGTGTCGCTGCGCTCGGACCCCGACACGGTGGCGGCCACCCTGCACGCCGAGGTGCAGGACCGCCTCGACCGGGCCGGCGTCGAGGTGATCGAGACCCGGCTCAACCACTTGGCCTACGCCACCGAGATCGCCGAGGCCATGCTGCGCCGCCAGCAGGCCGCCGCGGTGGTGGCGGCCCGGCGCACCATCGTCGAGGGCGCGGTCGGCATGGTCGAGGAGGCTCTCGAACTCCTGGCCGAGCGCTCGGTGGTGGACCTCGACGAAGAGGCCAAGGCGTCGATGGTGGCCAACCTGCTGGTGGTGCTGACCAGCGAGCAGCAGACCACGCCCATCGTCAACACCGGCGCGTTGCCCTAGACCCAGCACCGGCGGCCGCGAGGGCGGCCGCTAGCGTCGCTTGCTGTGAGTCGACACGAGGGCGCCGGTGGGGCCAACTCCTTCGATCCGAGCGTCGATGTCACCACGAAGCGAGGCAACCGCAACGCCAAGTGGTCCAAGCACGGCGCGGGGGCTCTGCCGGCATGGGTGGCCGAGCACGACTTCCGGCCCCCGCCCGTCGTGCTCGACGCCATGAGGGCCACCATCGATCGGGGCGACCTCGGCTATCACGACCTGGAAGACGATGTGGGCGCGGCGTTCGCCCAGTGGGCCGGCGAGCGCTACGGCTGGAGCCCCGACCCCGGCTTCGTCCACACCTGCGTGGACGTGCTGCAAGGAGTGACCGCCGCGGTGACCGCACTGGCCGGTCCGGGCGAGGGTGTGATCCTCACCCCGCCGATCTACCACATCTTCCTGCAGATCTGCCCCACCGCCCGGCGCCCCCAACTCGAGTGGCTGATGCGCTACGACCCCGGCCGGGGCTGGCACCTCGACCCCGATGACTTGGAGGCGCTGGTGCGGCAAGAGCCCGATGCCCGGGTACTGCTGTGGTGCCACCCCCACAACCCCACCGGATGGGTCGCCGGGACCGACGTTCTCGCCAGGATCGTGGAGCTGGCGCACGCCTACGACTTCTACGTCGTGTCCGACGAGATCCACGCCGACTTGGTGTACCCCGACTCCCCGGCCGCGTTCACGCCCATGCTGTCGATCCCGGGGGCGGCGGAGCGGGTGGTGACCGTCACGTCGCCGGCCAAGACGTTCGCCATGTCGGGACTGCGGTGCGCGGTGACGGCCTACGGCGATCGGGGACTGCGCCGGCGGGTGCGCGAGGCCTACCCGCCGCTGCTGCTCGGCCACGCGGCCCGCACCGGCATCGACGCCACCGTCGCGGCCTGGCGCCACGGTGCCGACTGGGCCGACGGGCTCCTGGCCCACCTTGACGGGCTGCGAGACCGTCTCGGGACCCGCCTCGAGTCCGAGGCGCCCGAGGTTGTCCTCCACCGGCCCGACTCCACGTTCCTGGCCTGGCTGGACGTGTCGGCCTGCGGGCTCGGCGACGCCCCAGCCGCCCGGCTGCTGCGCGAGGCCGGCGTGGCCGCATCCGAGGGCACCGAGTTCGGCACCAACGGTCAAGGCCACGTGCGCCTCAACTTCGGCACTTCCCCGGAGGTCCTCGACGAGATCCTCGACCGCCTGATGCCCTGCCTGCAGGATCTCGGATGAGAAGACCGTCGCATATCCACAGGAACGGCGCCAAGAACGTGGCAGCGTAGGGTTGGGCCTGTGACCGGGAACCCTCAGCCGCTGGGTGGCAACGAGATGCCGCGGTTCGCGGGGATCACCACGTTCATGCGGCTGCCGGGGCGCTCGCACCCCCCGGAGCTTGATGTCGCCATCGTCGGCGTCCCCTTCGACATCGGCACCTCGAACCGTCCCGGCGCCCGCTTCGGCCCCCGGGGGATCCGCGACGAGTCCGTCCTCATCCGTCCCTACAACATGGCCACCCGGGCGGCGCCGTTCGACAGCCTGCGCATCGACGACACCGGCGACGTGGCCACCAACCCCTACAACCTGCTCGACTCGGTGGACCGGATCGAGGCCCACTTCCGCGACTTGCTGTCCCACGGCGTGGTGACGGTGGCCCTGGGCGGCGACCACACCATCGTGCTGCCCATCCTGCGGGCCATGCGGGACCGCCACGGACCGGTCGGGCTGGTGCACGTCGACGCCCACACCGACATCAACGACGAGATGTTCGGCGAGCGCATCACCCACGGCACCCCGTTCCGCCGAGCGGTCGAGGAGGGCCTGCTGGACTGCGACCGGGTGGTCCAGATCGGGATGCGGGCCACCGGCTACGCCGCCGACGACTTTGACTGGTCGAGGGAGCAGGGCTTCCGGGTGGTACAGATCGAGGAGTGCTGGCACCGGTCGCTGGCGCCGCTCATGGAAGAGGTGCGGCACCAGGTCGGCGGCGGGCCGGTGTACCTGAGCTTCGACATCGACGGCCTCGACCCCTCGTTCGCCCCCGGCACCGGAACGCCCGAGATCGGCGGCCTCACCACCCCGCAGGCATTGGAGATCGTCCGGGGCTGCCGGGGGCTGGACCTGGTCGGCTGCGACCTCGTGGAGGTGGCCCCCATCTACGACACCTCCGGCATGACCGCCCACATCGCCGCCGACCTGGTCTACGAGATGCTGTGCGTCCTGCCCGGCGTCCAGCACCGCAGCTGACGGCGAGGCGGCAGGAGGGCGCGGATGCTGGTCGAACGGGTCGAGGCGAAGTGGATCGACGCCTTCGCGGAGACGTTCCGGCTCTGCGGTGTCACCGAGGGCGAGACCGCCGCGGTGCTGTCTGAGTCCCAGAGCCGCCCGGTCATCGTCGAACTGGCCGATCTGGCCCTGCAGCGCCTGGGGGCGCGGGTGTTCGGTGTGAGCGTGCCCACTCCGCCGCAGCGGGCGCCGGTGCCGGTGCGCTCCACCGGCGCGTCCGACGCCATCGGCGGGCTCGAGCCGGTGGTCGCCGCCCTGGCAGCTGCGTCCTTCGTGGCCGACTGCACCGTCGAGGGCCTGCTCCACGCACCTGAGCTGGGCGCCATCCTGGCCGGCGGCGCCCGGATACTCATGGTCTCCAACGAGCACCCGGAGATCCTCGAGCGTCTGGTTCCCGACCCGGCCCTCAAGCCCAGGGTGGACGAGGGCGCGGCCCTGCTGGCCGGGGCGTCGGAGATGCGGGTCACTTCGGCCGCGGGTACCGACCTGACCGTCGACGTGTCCCGGGCGCCGGCCGCGGCCAGCTGGGGATGCACCAGCGGGCCCGGCACCGTCGCCCACTGGCCCGGAGGGCTGTGCCTGTGCTTCCCGCCGGCGGGCACCGTCAACGGCACGCTGGTGCTCGCCGCCGGCGACGTGAACCTGACCTTCAAGCGCTACCTGGAGTCGCCGGTGCGGATGCGCATCAGCGGCGACTACATCGCCGACATCTCCGGCGACGGCCTCGACGCCGCCCTCACCGCCAGCTACCTGGAGGCCTGGGACGACCCGGACGCCTACGCGGTCTCCCACGTCGGCTGGGGCATGAACCCGAGGGCCCGCTGGGACGCGCTCACCATGTACGACCGCACCCAGTTCAACGGCACCGAACTGCGGGCCTTCGCCGGCAACTTCCTGTACTCCACCGGGGCCAACGAGACCGCCGGGCGCCACACGCTCGGCCACTTCGACCTGCCCATGCGCAACTGCACCATCACCCTCGACGGCACGACTGTTGTATCCGCCGGCCGGGTGGTGTTCTAACGAACCTCGAACTCACCGGAAGGCGCGCCTCGGCGCCGGTCATCTGGTGACGCCGGCGCCCGGGCAGTATCTTCATTCCTGCCCGACGACACCGCCGCAGGAGGCAGGCATGCCGAAGCAGTACAGGCTCCCATACTTGCTGAAGGCGCCATCTGAGGAAACGGAGAACATGTACCTGGCAGAGGTGCCTGTGCTCCCGGGTTGCCGGGCATGGGGCGCGACGGCCGACGAGGCCCTGTTCAACCTCGAAGGCGTAGCGGCCGACTACATCGCATCCTGCAAAGACCACGGCGATCAACTCCCGGCTGCCATCGCTGGAGCCGGCGAGCTCGTGGTAGCGGTTTGACTTATCGGAACTGACCCGCAAGTTGCGAGCGCTCGGTTGCGAGTTCGACCGGCAGTCACGGGGCTCTCACGAGATCTGGCGGAATCCCGTGACCGGCACGCGGACCACGGTCCCCAACTGGGGAGGCAGAGATCTGCGAGCCGGGACGGTTCGAGCGATCGTGCGGGACCTCGGCGTCGACAGGAGCACCTTCGACCGGGCCTGAAACTTCCGGCACCGCCGCCTGCTGAGCGAAAGGCGTCCCGGCTGCACGTCCCGCTCTCCACTCCTAGGCTGAGCCGACTGTCTCAGCCCGTCGCCTACCGCAGGAGCCGCGCCCGATGAGCCACCACGCCCTCCTCCACCCGTTCGCCCCGCCGGCCAAGCCGGAGGCCGACATGATCAACATCGTGCGGGGCTCCGGCTCCACCCTCTACGACGACGAAGGCAAGTCGTACATCGACGGGCTCGGCAGCCTCTGGTACTGCCAGATCGGACACGGACGACCCGAGATGGCCGACGCGGTGGCCGCGCAGATGCGCGAGTTGGAGGCCTACAACACGTTCGATCCGTTCACCAACCCGCCCGCAGCCCGAGCGGCCGAGATGATCGTGGAGCGCTCCCCCCTGAGCGACGGTCGGGTGTTCCTGGGTTGCTCGGGATCGGAGGCCGTCGATACCGCGCTCAAGCTCGCCCGCCTGTACGCCCGCCGCACCAGCGGCCCCGAACGCCAGGTCATCATCAGGCGGACCAACGGCTACCACGGCACCAACTTCGGCGGCACCTCCGCCCAGGGCATCGCGCTAAACCGGGAGGGGTGGGGCGATCTGGTCCCCCATTTCGTGGAGGTGCCCCACGACGACATCGAGGCCATGGCCACCACCTTCGCCGAGCACGGCGAGCGGGTGGCCGCGGTGATCTCCGAGCCGGTGCAGGGCGCGGGCGGGGTGTTCCCTCCGCCGCAGGACTATTTCACCGGAGTCCGCCGGCTGTGCGACCAGCACGGCGCCCTGCTCATCCTCGACGAGGTGATCTGCGGGTTCGGCCGCACCGGGGAGTGGTTCGGGGCCCAGACCTTCGACGTGACGCCCGACATGATGACCTTCGCCAAGGGCGTCACCTCGGGCTACCTGCCCCTCAGCGGCGTGATCGTGAGCCGCCGGGTGTGCAACGACCTCGAGGAGCCCGGATTCCTGTTGCGCACCGGCTACACCTATTCGGGTCACCCGACCGTGGCCGCTGCCGCGGTCAAGAACATGCAGATCATCACCGACGAGGGCCTCGTGCAGCGGGCCCGCCATGTCGGTCGCAAGCTAGTCGAGGGACTCGAGGCGCTGGCCGCCGACGGCCTGATCGCGTCGTACCGCGGCACCGGCGCAGTGCAGGCCGCGGTGCTCGACCGGCCGTCCATGGACGTGCGCAACGACATGCTCCGGCGGGGCGTGATCGTGCGCCCGATCAACGAGGCGCTGGCCATGTGTCCCCCGCTGGTGATCACCGACGACGAGATCGGCCGCATGATCGACACCATGGCCGAGTCCCTCCGCTCCGTCACCTGAACCCGAGCAGCCGCTCGACAGCAAGGCCGCGTAGCGCCCCTCAACGCCGACGGGGCATCAGTTTCCTAGCTGAGAATTAGTCCTGTAACTGAGAATTAGTCCAGTAACTGCGAAATTGTGCAGTTGAGTATCACGATCCTTCACCGGGGCGGTCGCGGTCCTTCATCAGGGCTATGTCTTGGGGTGGGACTCCGGTGATCCAGATGCCTTCGAGGCGCTCTACGTAGCGCACGAAGCGGTACTTGTCCTCGATGCCGTCGGTGCGGCGGGGCCGCACATGGGAGTGGCCCGGCCGGGTGCGCACGTTGATGAAGCTGCACACGCTGCGGGAGAAGGCCAGGTCGATCTCGGCGTCGAGTTCGTCCTCGGCGGTGACGTCCACCGTGTAGGGAACGCCGCAGCCCGCGGCGATGGCGGCCAGGTCGACCCGGCCCGCGGTGGCGGTGGGCCGGCGGCCCTGGCTGCTCCACCCGATCGACTCGTACACGCCGTTGTCCACCACGAACACCACCAGGTTGCCGGGCTGCTGCTCGCCCATGGCCACCAGCTGGCCCAGCTCCATCAGCACCGAGCCGTCACCGTCGAGGCACACGATCCTGCGGTGCGGCAGGGCCAGCGCCAGACCCAGGGCCAGGCCGATCACGTCTCCCATCTGGCCGAGGTGGGCGCTGCGGTGGTGCTCCTCGGTGTGGTGGGCCCACTCGAAGGACACCGCGCCGATGTAGGTGGACATCACAAGCGCGTCCTCCGGGATGCGGCCCGCCAGCCGCCCCAGCCACTCGTAGCGGTCGAGGGCCACCGTCAGTCCTCCCCTAGCGTTCGGCAGGCCGCCCGCCGCCCGCTGCGCCGTGTGCGCCCGGGCATGATCAGTCCTCCCCCGCCCCGCGGCAGGCCACAGGGACCCGCGGAACCCGTGTGCGCCTGGGCATGATCAGTCCTCCCACACGCAGTCGCCGGAGACCAGCACGGCCGCGGGATGAAGCTGGGCCTCGGATATGCGCTTGGCCCGAACGATCGACTTGGCCAGATCCTCCACGTGGCGCACCACCAGGTACTTGACCCGGAGCGCGTCCAGCAGCGGCTCGGCCACGATGCCGTGGGGGATGCCCCAGTGCTCGGTCTCGCCCACGTCGCCCCGGTACGAGCACAACAGCGTGACCGGCACGCCGGTCCCCAGCGATATGCGGGCGATGTACTCGGAGGCCACCCTGATCCCGCTGTTCTCCATGATCAGCGCGGGTTTCTTGCCCCCGAGCCAGGCCCCCGCGCAGATCGAGAACCCGACGCCCTCGTTGCACACCGGCACGTAACGGATCTCGGGGTCCAGTTCGACCCGCTCATGTAGGGGCCGCTGCCAGCCGTCGGGCAGGCCCGACACGAAGTCGATGCCCGCGGCCCGCAGGCCATCGTGGGCCGCGTCCAGTGCGGCCGCGGTCATGGCCATGGCATCAGCCTCCGGTCGTCGATGCCACCGAACGCGGGCCGCGTGCCGACGGTATGTGCACCGGCGGGAAGATCCCGACCCTGAGGGTGATGAGCCGTAGCCAGAACCCGCCCGGCACGAGCAGCAGGAAGCACAGCACCGCCAAGACGTCCCGAGCGCCGGAGGCGGCCGCGCCCACGATCGCCAGCACCAGTGGGAGGGCCGTGCCCGCAGCCACCACGAAGCCGGCGAACAGGCCCCGGTACTGGCCCCTCAGCAGCCGCTCCAGACTCTCCCGCTTGCCCGGCTCCGCGGTGCGGGTCAGGAGGTGCACCACCATCGTGACCAGCAGCGCCGCGGTCAGCACGGCCAGCAGCACCATCTGGCCGGCGGTCACCGGCTCGCCCGCGATCACCTCGATCAGCATCACCACGGCCACCGACATCGCGGCCGACGACAGCAGGAACTGCAGCGGCACCGCCGGCGAGTTCCAGTACGGGATGGCCCGGGGCCGGGCCAGCACCGCACCCGCGTAGGTCATCACCACCACCGCGGCCACCCCGGCCACGATCTCCAGCGCGAGGCCGCCGCCGTCGCCGCCGTGGGGATCCCACCCCAGCCCCGAGAACGGCTCGGACCCGCCCAGGCTCAGCGCGGGCAGCACCAGCAGGCCGGCCACGACCAGGAAGATCAGATCGGACCACGCCCCCCAGCTGATCCAACTGGTGCGCACGTTGACGAACGCCCTCCACGCCTGGAGGGGCCTGCCCAGGTCGGCGACCAGGATCGCCCCGCCGACCGCGATCGCCAGGAAGCTGACCACATCGACGGTGGGGATCCCCAGCAGGTAGCCGAGCCCCTCCGTGAGGTTCAGGATCCGCCCGGCCAGGAACACTCCCCCGCCGACGCCCATGAGCGTGAACCAGATGGCGTGGTTGATGTCCCATACCCGCTGGGTGCGCGCCTCCAGGTTGAACTGGTCCATGAACACGTTCTGGGGACCGCCGGATCCCCCGAACTGCGTGCCGACCGCGGTCATGGCAGCCCCACGTACTGGGTGCTCGGCAGGGTCTTGGCGTCGGGCCTTAGCACCTCTGGAGGGCCGTGCCCGGCGAGGTATTGGCTCACGTTGCTGTCCGGGTCGTCGAGGTCGCCGAAGATCCGGCACTCCGCTGGGCAGGTCACTACGCACGCCGGTGTGGCCAGGGGATGCACGCCGACCTCCAGGCCGTTCTCGAGGCCGAAGTCGATCTTGTGGGCGCAGTAGGTGCACTTCGACACCGCGCCCCGCACGTGTCGCTGGTGGGCGTAGCGTTCCGGCACGCTGGGCGCGGCCTCGGCGGGGGCGCCCTCCACGGCCACAGTGCCGCGGTCCTCGAAGAAGTGCAGCGCGCCGTAGGGGCAGGCCGTCATGCAGGCCCGCGAGCCGATGCACACATCCTCGTCGGCGATCACGATGCCGTCGTCGCGGCGCTTGAGCGCTCCCGACGGGCAGGCGGTCACGCACGGCGCGTCCTCGCAGTGGTTGCACAGCACCGGCAGGTAGTTGAGGGTGGCGTCGGGGAACTCGCCCTCCTCCCACTCCACGACCGGCGCGTACCAGGCGTCCAGCGGCGACTGGTTCTCGGTCTTGCAGGCCACGGTGCAGGCCTGGCAGCCGACGCAGCGGGCCGCGTCGATCACCATGCCCCACCGGGTCATCGTGCACCTCCCCGTCCGGAGCGCACCGTTCGCACATCGGCCGCGATGGCGCAGTCCAGCGCGCCCGACACGAAGTCGATGTGCTCGACATCGATGTTCAGCAGGGCGTTGAAGTTGACCTCGTCGCCGCTGCTGCCGCTGCTCCAGCCGCCGCCGCAGCCCTGGGTGGCCAGCACCTCGGGGTGGACGAGCTGCGTGACCCGGGCGGTGGCCGTCTGCTTGCGGCCCCCGGAGGTCTCGATCTCCACCAGGTCGCCGTGGGAGATGCCCCGGGCCTCGGCGGTCTTGGGGTTGATCCACACCGACCGCAGGTCGTTGTGCCGGTTCGACAGGGTGGACAGGATCGAGTTCTTGTGGGTGTGCGACAGCGCGTGGTTGGGGACCTTCATGTTGGTCACGAACAGGTCGTGGGGCGCGGTGCGCTCATAGGCCGGTCCCGGCTTCCAGTCGGGCAGCGGCTGGTAGTCGTCGGTCTCCCACGGGATGCCCAGCTCCTCGACGGTGCGCTCCAGGTTCTGCTTGGTGTCGACCATGAACTCGCAGTAGACCTGAGCCCTGGCATCGAAGAACGGCCGGGGGAACTTCTGCTGGACGGTCTTGTCCTCGGTCCAGAGCCCGTCGCTGAGGTGCCAGTCGAGGCCCTTGTCGTCGCCGAGGGTGTTGCGCAGCCACCGGTCGCAGATCTCGAAGTACGAGTAGCTGCCGTCGGGGTCGAGCCGGTAGGGGTCGCGCATCTTGGCGATGTTGTTGAACGCCTCGTTGAACTGTGGCAGCCGGTCGGCCCGGCGCAGCAGCTCCAGGTAGATCTGCATGGCGTCCACGAAGGGCTCGCCGGGCACGGGGCCCTCGATGCTCGACTGCACCACCGGTTTGGCCCCGTAGGCCGCATGGCGCGAGTCGCCCGAGGCCAGATGCTGGTACACCAGCGGCGTCATCCGCTCCAGGTAGTGCACGTCGGGCAGGACTATGTCGGCCATCAGCGTGGTCTCCTCGAAGCGCCGGGCGATGGCGGCCACGAACGGGATCCGCTTGATGAACCTCTCCACGACCTCGGGCGGGCCCGAGCTCTTCATCATGTTGGACTGGAAGTTGATCATCATCGACGGGAACGGCGGCGCCCCGAACAGGTCGGGCTGCTCGGAGTTGAGCAGCGAGAACACCGTCCCGTAGGGGGCGCACGGCAGCAGCTCCCACATCTCGGTGGTGCGGGGCGGTCCGGTCGGCCGGGGCGGGTACAGGCCCCCCACCCGGCCGCCGCCGATGAACCCCTGCGAGATCAGCCCGTCGTCGCTGGCCTTGGAGGTGTACTCGAGGTCCTTGACCTTGCCGATGAGCCCCCACGGGTCGCCCAGCAGCCCGCCGGGCACGTCGATGCCGCCGATCAGCGTCGGCAGCAGGATGATGGCCATGCCGTTGAGCATCGAGTGCTTATGGGCCGACAGGCCCCGGTACCAGGCGACGGTGGCGGGCCGGTAGGGCAGCTCGACGCCGTCGATGGTGATCGTCTCGCCGATGCAGGCCGCCTCGCCGAACTCGCGGGCCAGGCGGCGGACCGTCTCGGCCGGCACGGTGGTGATCGACTCCACATACTCCGGCGTGTAGGCGCGCACATGATCGGCCAGGACCTGGAAGCCGGGCCGGGCCTCGACGCCGTCCACGTCGAAGACGCCGAGCAGGGCGGCGTTGCCGGTGCCGGCTTCGAAGGGCACCGGTCCGTTCTGCTCGTCCCACACGAGCGGCCTGCCGGTATCGGGATCCCGGAGGTAGCGCCCGTCGGCACCCACCAGGTACGCGGCGTTGGTGGAGTTCTTGAGGAACTCGGCGTCGTAGATGCCCAGCTCGTTGATGAGCTGGTCGACCATGCCCAGGATCAGCGCCGCGTCGGTGCCGGGACGGATCGGCACCCACTCGTCGGCCACCGCGGCCGCCGAGGAGCACACCGGATCGACCGACACCATCCGCACGTCGGAGCGGCGCACCGACAGCTCGTGAGTGGAGTGCATGGTGTCGTAGTGCACCACCGAGCCGAACTGGGCCCCGAAGTTCAGGATGTAGCGGCTGTAGATCGGGTCGGGGTTGCTCTCGAACGCGTTCTGGTTCATGTAGAGGATGCCGTGCACGTTGTTGCCGCAGAAGATGGCGGCCGACCAGGTGGAGTACCCGGGCATCCCCAGCCCCGTCACCCACGACGCCGCCAGCGCGCCCCGCAGGTGGTAGATGTCGAAGCTGGTGTAGAGGATCTTCTCGGGGTCGTCCGCGATGGTGTCGCGCAGGTGCCCGGCGATCTCGTCGAGGGCCTCGTCCCAGCTGATCGGCACCCAGCCCGGATCGACGCCCACGCCCTTGTCGGGGTTGGTGCGCCGCAGCGGGGTGGTGATGCGGTCGGGGTCGGTGAGCCCCTCGAAGCCGGCGTCGCCCTTGGCGCATGTGCGCCCATGGTTGTGGGGGTTCTCGGGATCGCCGAGGATCTTGTCGACCACCTCGTCGTCGTTGACATGGGCCAGGATCCCGCACCGGTTCATGCAGATGGTGCAGGCGCTGCGCACCCACCCGTCGCCGTAAGCGGTTCCCGAGCGGGCCCCCAGAACTGTCTCCATCGCCTGCCTCCCCAATCGCTGCCAAGCAGTCTCGCGCATGCGGACACCGCACCGGGCACCGGCTACCCAGACGCTACCGATCCGTCGGTCACAGGATCCCGCACCGAGAACTGGCAGCAGAATGCACGCCTACCGTGCACGACGCTGCAAATTCCATCTTCAGGGACGGGTGAGGGCGGCCCGTTCGGCCTCGCACTCGGGGCGGGCGAAGCAGCCCTCGATGTGGTCGTTGACCAGGCCCATCGACTGCATGAAGGCGTACACGGTGGTGGGACCCACGAAGCTCCATCCCCGGCGCTTCAGGTCCTTGGCCAGCGCGGCCGACTCCGGCGTCGACGCCGGGATCGACTCCTTGCCCGACGGCGGCGGGCCCGGTGCGGCCGGCGCCCAGCTCCACAGGTAGGCCGCGAGGGTGCCGAACTCGTCGATCGCCTCGACAGCCCGGCGGGCGTTGTTCACCGCCGAGTCGATCTTGCCCCGGTGGCGCACGATCCCGGCGTCACCCAGCAGGCGCTCCACGTCTCCGGGTCCGAAGGCGGCCACGGTTGCGATGTCGAAGCCGCCGAAGGCGGCCCGGAAGTTGGCGCGCTTGCGCAGGATCGTCAGCCACGACAGGCCGGACTGGAACCCTTCCAGGCAGAGCTTCTCGAACAGCCGGTCGTCGTCGGTGACGGGCCGGCCCCACTCGGCGTCATGGTAGGCGACGTAGCCGGAGTCGTCGCCGGGCCACCAACACCGCACCCGGCCGTCGGCGGCCGCAGACGGCGCCGCGCTCACTGCCGGACCCATTCTGTGTGCGACAAACCGGCCTCAGGGCGGATTTCCGCACACAGAAGCGTCACGCGGCCCGCTCGGTGAGCGACAGCCCGTTGGTGCGCATCACCAGTTCGATCTCGTCGTCGCCGAAGCCGTCGAGGTCGTGCACGAACGACACCGGGTCGGCCAGTCCCTCGGCATGGGGGAAGTCCGACCCGAACAGCATGTGGTCGGCGCCGATCAGGTCGCGCAACCCCGGCAGGTCGTCCTCGTAATAGGGCGAGATCCACACCTGGCGCCGGAACACCTCCAAAGGGTCCTCCTCGAAGGCGTGGCGCTGCTGGCTGTAGGCCTTGGCCAGCTTCTTGACGAAGGGCCACACCCACTCCGAGCCGGTCTCGATGGTCGCGACCCGCAGGTTGCGGTGCCGGCTCAGCACGCCCTCGGCCAGCAGGGAGGCCAGCGCGTCGGAGATGGGCGAGTAGGTGATCAGGCTCTTGAGGGCGTCGTACCGGAACGACTCGAACTCGCTGTTGACGCCCCAGTGCTCCAGCACGAAGCCGTACCCCGAGTCGCCGGAGTGCATGGCCACCGTGATGCCCCGCTCGTTCAGCCGCTGCCAAACCGGCTCGTGGGCCGGGTGGCCCAGCGAGCGCCGGCCGCCGGCCCCGTCGGGCACCGACGACGGCCTCATGTTGACCACTCGCACGTCGTTGGCGATCAGCCAGTCGAGCTCGTCGAGAGCCCAGTCGGGGTCGGCCAGGGTCAGGTACCCGGCCGCGAAGAGCCTGCCGCGGTAGGAGAAGCCCCAGTCGTCGGCCAGCCACCGGTTGAAGCCCCCGAAGGCGGCGGTCAGGGCGTCCACATCGTGCTCCAGGGCAGCCTCCATCCCCACGCCCAGCGTCGGGAACAGGAAGCAGCCCCGCAGACCCTGCGCGTCGAGCAGATCGATGCGGGCGTCGCGGTCGCGGTAGGCGGCCGAGATCGGCTCGAGCTTCCCGAACGCCTCGCGCATGTCGGCGGCCGCGATCCGGCCCCGGAAGTAGTCGTCGAGACAGCCGGGCCGGGCCACCGGATCGAAGGTGGGGTTGGGAATGAAGCGGTTGACCCGACCCGCGACCAGCAGGCGCTCGCGCCCGTCGATGGTGGCCCACTGCATGCAGCGCTTGTGCATTCTGGGCTCGACGTGGCGGATGAAGGCGTCGGTCGCCTCGTAGTAGTGGTTGTCGGAATCGAAGGCGGCGAACCCCACCTCAGTCATCGGGCTCCCCCCGGAACGCGGGCTCAGCCCTGCCACTCTACGGGGCGGTGCGGATGGGTAATAGCGGTTCGCGTCGCGAGGGGGTGATTCCCGCTCTTGTTCGCTGCGCTCACGGGCCGCCCAAATCCAAGGAACCGCGCCCACGGCCTCGCTCCTGCAGGCCCTTCGCGCACACCGATTCGCTCGGCCTCTTACGGGGACGCCGTCGGGTACATGAGCCGCACCGTGGCCCAGGCCAGCGCGGCACCGACGAGTTGCATCACCACGAACATCGGCGCCGAAGCGGGATCGATGCCGGCGAAGGTGTCCGACAGCGTCCGGGCCGCAGTGACCGCAGGATTGGCGAAGGAGGTGGACGACGTGAACCAGTAGGCCGCGCCGATGTAGGCGGCCACCGCGCCGGCCACCAGCTGCGAGCGGCCGCTGCGCACGAGCATGAACACCACCAGCACCAAGCCATAGGTGGCCACCACCTCGGCCAGCCACAGATGGGCGCCGTCACGGGCCTTGGTGGAGACGTTCACGGCGTCGAGGTCGAACATGAGGTTGGCCAGGATCGTCCCGAACACCCCGCCGGCCACCTGGGTCACGATGTAGGGCAGAACCTCGGCCCAGCGCCGGTCGCCGAGAGCGGCCTCGGTCAGAGTCACCACCGGGTTGAAGTGCGCTCCGGAGACGGGAGCGAACATGTAGATGATGACGAGCAGCACCCCCGCGGTGGCTGCCGCGTTGGCCAGCAGCACCACGCCGACGTCGCTGCTGAGGCGGTCGGCCATGATGCCCGAGCCGACCACCCCGGCGAGCAGGAAGGCCGTCCCGATGAACTCGCCGGCCAGCGCCCTCACTCGCACGGGGCGACACTCTAGAGAGGCCGGGCGGGGAGACGAGCCGACCCGGGCGAGGCCGTGGCCGCGCGGCCCGTGAGCGCAGCGAACAAGAGCGGGAATGACACCGCCGCACCGCGAGGCGGCATAACCTGCAAGCGCACGCTGTATGGAGGCCGGGTCACCTGTCGGACGCGCACCCCCTAGCCTCCGTTTGGATGGGACTCGCTCAAAGCCCCCTGGCGGGCGTGGCTGCAGGCCTGGTTCTGCTAGCGGCGTGCAGCGGTGGGACCCAACGCGCCGTCGAGGAGGTGTTCGACCCAGCCGCAGCCGTAGCCGCATCCGATGACGCGGCCGCGACTGACGTGGTGGGCCTGCCAACGGAGAGCGGGACCGTCGAGGATCCTGAGCCCGTCCCCTCCGACGGAAGCGAGAGCACGGACGAACCCGACGAACTCGGGCCGATAGACCCGCTGGACATCCCCGGTGAGATCATCAGCGAGTACAGCCTGGTCGAGGGCGACTGCTTCAACCGGCTGGAGGGACTGCAATCGGGCCGCCGGCTGGCGATCACAGCCCGGGTCGGCTGCGATCAGGACCACTGGGCCGAGGTGTACCACACCTTCGATCTGGACGCGGCCTATCCCGCGGTCTACCCGGGCGACGACGCCGTGCGGGGCTTCGCGCTGCGGGTGTGCTACGAGCGGTTCGAGGCGTTCGTGGGAGAGGCCTACGAGCTGTCGGTGTTCGAGATCGGTGTGTTCACGCCCAATCGCACCAACTTCGAGCACGAGGAGGCCCGTTACCGGGGCGTTCACTGCTGGCTCTACCACACCGACGATCTGCCGCTGTCGGAGACGGCCCGGGGCGCGGCCCGATGACAGACCCCGGCGACTCGACCGCGGTGAGCGTGCCCGTCGACGTCGCCGCAGCCCGGGGCGCGGCCCGATGACAGACCCCTACGATCCGGTCCTGGCCCGGCGGCGCCAGCTCGCCCGCTGGTCGACCACCGGCAAGCGGGCGGGATACGGGCTTTATGGCCTGTCGCTGGCCGCGTTCGCGGTGGGTCTGGCGACTGGATTCACCACCGCGCCAGCCACTGTCGCAACCGTCGCGCTGCTGGTCGGCTCGGTGTTGCTGCTGCCGTCGATCATCATCAGCTACGGAGTGAGGGCAGCCGACCGGGCCGACCGGCAAGGCGACTGGTAGCCCGCGCCGCCCTCGCAGGCAGACAGCCGCCGCCTCGGGCAGCCGACCGGGCCGACCGGACCGACGACTGGTAGCCCGCGCCGCCCTCGCAGGCAGACAGCCGCCGCCTCGGGCAGCCGACCGGGCCGACCGGACCGACGACTGGTAGCCCGCGCCGCCCTCGCAGGCAGACAGCCGCCGCCTCGGGCAGCCGACCGGGCCGACCGGCAAGGCGACTGGTGAACCGCGGCCCAATCCGGCATTCTTCGCACCTTCTGGCAATAGTCGCCGGTTTCTGCGAAGAAAGCGTCAGAGTCGCCCGCAGCGGGCTAGGCGGGTGAGATGTCGACGGGCGGATCCGCCAAGTCGCCGGCCACGAGCGCGGGCAGGAACTCCCGCAGCCGGGCCGGAACGGTGGGCTCGCGGTTGGCCAGCAGCTCGTCGAGTGTCCACCAGCGGGCACTGATGAAGGCGGCGGCCTCGAGCGCCTCGAGCCCGCGGGGCCGGAACTCGCCCCCGTCGCACCAGGCCACATGGATGCGCTCGTTCGACTCGAAGCGCATGCCGCAGAAGGTGTACTCCACATACTGGGTCCATACGCAGGGCCCCATCTGCACGTCGGTGATTCCGGTCTCCTCGTGCAGTTCCCGCATGCACGCCGCGGCCGAGTCCTCGCCGAAGCCCACACCCCCGCCGGGGATCTCGAGCCACTCCGGCTTGTGCGGGTCGATCGGATCCTCCGAGCGGATCAGGAACACCCGCCCGGCGCCGTCGAGCAGCACACAACGGGCAGCCGGCCGCCGGATCACAAAGGACATAGGAAACCGGTGCCTCGACCGTGAATCTCAGACCGGCGCGGGACGGTGCCTGACCGCCGAGAAGACCTCGATGGTCAGCGGCGTGTCGGGCCGCGGCTCACCGTCTACCGAGGCCACACCGTCGGCGATGAGGCTGAACCCGTCGGCCGCCGGCGCCCACAGCAAGACCACATCCGGCCGGACCACCGCATTGACGGCCGCTCCCCTACCGACGACGGTCCGGACAACGCCCGCCTCGTCGATGTCCACCCTCACGTGAATGACCCGGGTCCGCCCGTCGTCGCCCACCGTGAGCACGAACGCCGTCGGCCCGTGGTCGGCCGCAACCGAAGCCAGATCCCGAGGCTCCACTGCGACACTCACCGCAAAGACGCTACCCGAGACGGACTACGACTTCGCTGAAGCCGACATCCGCATACGGCCGAATCCGTCCTAATCGGGGCGCAGAGCCGATATCAGGTTGCCGCGGGCGCCGTAGCGGACCTCGTCGACTCCCACGAAGCGAGCGAGGTCGTGCAGATGGGGACGGAGTCGTTCGGCTAAGGCGCCACGATCGACGCCGGGCTCGGCGAAGGCTCCCAGCACTTGCAGGGTGCTGCCGGCCCGGTCGGTCTTGACGTCGAGGCGGGCCGCCAGTTGCTCGCCGTCGAGCACGGGGAGCACGTAGTAGCCGTAGACGCGCTTGGCCGCTGGCACGTAGATCTCGATGCGGTAGTCGAAGCCCCACAGCCGTAGCGCCCGGGCCCGGTTCCACACGATCGGGTCGAACGGCGAGAGCACTGTGAGCGCATCCACGGACCGGGGGAGCCTTGCCTCCGGGTGCATGTAGGCGGGCTCGGTCCATCCCTCTACCTCCACCGTCGAGACGGTGCCAGCCTCGACGAGTTCGAGCAGCCGGGCCCGGCCCTCGCGGACCGGCAGGCGGTAGTAGTCGATCAGGTCGGTGGCGGTGCCCACCCCCAGCGCGCCGGCCGAGCGGACCAGCAGCTGGCGCTGGGCCTCCTCCGCGGTCGGGGTGGGCCGGGACAGCACTTCGGGCGGCACGATCCGCTCGAGCAGGTCGAACTCCTTGGTGAAGTTGCCCCGGCGCCGGACGCCGACCGCCCCGATGCGGAACAGCCAGTCGAGGGCGATCGAGCCCAGCGACCGGCTCCCCCACCACTCGCCGTCGCGGCGGCGGGGATCGGCCAACTCGCCCGCGGTCAGCGGACACTCGGCCACCTGGGCCAGCACCTCGGCCACGTAGCCGGGCTCGCTGCGGGCCAGGTCCGTCAGGTGCTTCCAGGTGTCCCCCTGCTCGGCCCGCTGCTTCTGCCAGCGGAGCAGCGGCTCGTCGCCGACGGGCATCAGGGAGGCCTCGTGGGCCCACGCCTCGAACCATTCATCGTCGTCATAGGCGATGCGGTCGAGCAGGGGGCGGTCGTAGCACCCGAGACGGGAGAAGGGCGGCAGGTACTGAGTGCGGACCACCACCGGCACCGAGTCGAGCTGGAGCAGCCTGAGCCGGCCCATCACCCGGCGCAGGTGGCGGCGGTCGACCCGCCCGCGGGGAGCCGGATCGCAGAACCCCTGGGCCGCCAGCGCGACCCGCCGGGCCTGCGAGACCGACAGCCCGCGGCCGGGCCCCGAACTCACACCACGAGGGTGATCATGCGGCCGGGCACGTAGAGCTGCTTGCGCAGCTCGCGGCCGCCCACGTGGGCAGCCACGTTGGGCTCGGCCAGCGCGGCGGACACCGCGGCCTCGTCGCCGGCGTCGGCCGCGAGCGTCACCCGCCCCCGCACCTTGCCGTTGACCTGCACGGGCACCTCCACCGTGTCTGCCAGCAGCAACGCCGGATCAGCGACAGGGAACTCCGTCTGCGTCACCGAGCCGGCGTCGGAGCCGTGAAGCCGGCTCCACAGCTCCTCCGCGAAGTGCGGCACCAGCGGCGCCAGCATCCGGACCATCGCGTCAGCCACCTGCAGAGGCGCCCCCGAGCCCCTCTTCGTGAGCTCGTTGTTGAGCTCGGTGAGCTTGGCGATGGCGGTGTTGAAGCGCATCCCCTCCATGTCGGAGCCCACCCCGTCGATGGTGCGGTGCAGCAGCCGCAACAGCTCGGCGTCGGGCCCGTCCTCGCTAACCCGCAACTCTCCGGTCTCCTCGTCCAGGATGTTGCGCCAGACCCGCTGCAGCACCCGCTGCGAGCCCACCACCGAGCGGGTCTCCCAGGGCCGGTCCTGGTCGATGGGGCCCATGAACATCTCGTACATCCGCAGGGTGTCGGCGCCGTAGGAGGCGTACATGTCGTCGGGGGTGACCGAGTTCTTCAGGGACTTGCCCATCTTGCCGAGCTCGCGGGCAACCGGCTGCCCTCCGTGGGTGAACCCGTCCTGCAGCGAGCCCTCCACCTCGTCGGCGGGCACGTAGATCCCTCGCCCGTCCTTGAAGGCGTAGGCCTGGATGTAGCCCTGGTTGATGAGGCGCCTGAACGGCTCGGGCCCGCTCGCATGGCCGAGGTCGTAGAGAACCTTGTGCCAGAACCGGGCGTAGAGCAGGTGCAGCACCGCGTGCTCGACGCCGCCCACGTACAGGTCCACGCCGCCCACGCCTCCGGGCTCCGGGTCGGCCATCCAGTAGCGCTCGACATCGGGATCCACCAGGTGGTCGTCGTTGCGGGGATCCAGGTAGCGCAGGTAGTACCAGCACGACCCGGCCCACTGGGGCATCGTGTTGAGCTCGCGCCGGTAGCGGCGCAAGCCGTCGCCACGGTTGAGGTCCAGCTCGACGTTGACCCAATCGGTCATCCGGCCCAAGGGCGGCTCCGGCTCGGAGTCCCGGGCCAGGGCACGGGCGCCCAGTCGGTCAGCTCGGGCAGCTCCAGGGGCAGCATGTCCTCGGGCAGGTCGACCGGACCGTACTCGTCGAACACGATGGGAATGGGCTCACCCCAGTAGCGCTGCCGGCTGAAGTTCCAGTCCCGCAGCCTGTAGTTGACGGTGTGGCGGCCGAATCCGGCCGATTCGAGCCTCTCGAGGATCAGAGCCTTGGACGCCTCCACGTCGAGCCCGTCGAGGAAATGGGAGTTGATCGACGGACCCTCGCCCGTGTAGGCCAGGTGCTCCGGATGGTCCGGTGGCGGCTGTACGGTGCGGGCGACCGGCAGCCCGAAGGCCTCGGCAAACTCCCGGTCGCGCTGGTCCTCGCCGGGGACGCCCATCACTGCGCCGGTGCCGTACCCCATCAGCACGTAGTCCGCGATGAAGACCGGAACCCATGTGCCGGCGGCGCCCTCGCCTCCGACGGCGTACATGGTGCCGTCCGGTGTCCGGGCACCTCGGGGCGGCGCGTCGGAAGCGCTCAGAGGCACGAGCGCCAGGGCGCCCAAGAAGACTCCCGTCTTGGAGTCGCCGCGATCGGCCTCGCTCATCTCGGCGGCCCGGGTCCGGTAGGCCTTCACCGCCTCGGCGGGCGTGTCAGCCCCACCGGTCCAGGCGTGCGGAGTGCCGGAGGGCCAGGCGCCGGCCGTCAGCCGGTCGACGAGCGGATGCTCGGGTGCCAGGACCATGTAGGTGGTCCCGAACAGGGTGTCGGGCCGGGTCGTGAACACCTCGATGTCTTCGAACAGTTCTCTAAGCCTCCGCTCCAACCCTCTCGCCCTCGGCCCGGACGCGGCCAGCCGGTCGAGGGATGAAACACCCGTCTCGTCGTATTCCTCCGTCAAGTCGATGGCACGGAACGAGATCAACGCGCCCTCGGAGCGGCCTATCCAGTTGCGCTGCATGGTCTTGACCGACTCGGGCCAGTCCAGCCGGTCCAAGTCCTCCAGCAGGCGGTCGGCATAGTCGGTGATGCGCATCATCCACTGCTTGATCGGACGCTTGAACACCTCGTGGTTGCCCCGCTCGGACCGGCCCTCGTTGGTGACCTCCTCGTTGGCCAGCACCGTCCCCAGCGCCGGGCACCAGTTGACCGGGGCGTCGGCCACGTAGGCCAGACGATGGCTGTCAATCAGCCTGCGCTTGTCCGCCGCTCCCAGTGCAGACCAGCGTCGCTCCTCGGGTATGCGCCGTACGGTCCTCAGCAGGTCGTCGGGCAGGGGACGGTCCCCCTTCTCAAACTCCTCGATCAGCTCGGAGACCGGGCGGGCCCGGCGGGCCTTGGGATCGAACCATGAGTTGAAGATCTGCAGGAAGATCCACTGCGTCCAGCGGTAGTAGTCGACGTCGGTTGTGGCTACGCCCCGCCGCTTGTCATGGCCGAGCCCCAGCCGGTCGAGCTGGCGGCGCATGTTGTCGATGTTGGCCTCGGTGTTGATCCGGGGGTGCTGGCCGGTCTGGCGGGCATGCTCCTCCGCCGGAAGACCGAACGCGTCGAAGCCCATGGTGTAGAGCACGTTGAAGCCCGCCATGCGCTTGAAGCGGACGTAGACGTCGGTGGCGATGTAGCCCAGGGGATGGCCAACGTGAAGCCCCGAACCCGACGGGTACGGGAACATGTCCATGACGAAGAGCTTCGGACCGTCCTGGCCCCGGCCCGATGCCAGCTGCCCCGACGGGTTGGACGTCTCGTAGATGCCGTCAGCCGCCCAGCGGGCCTGCCAGCGGGCTTCGATCTCAGCCGCGAGCGCCGCGTTGTAGCGATGCGGAGGCGTGTCGCCGTCCGGCACGGTCACGGGCATGACGCCAAAGGCTAGAGGCCGAGCGGATGGGTGCAATTCCGGCTCATACGGGCGAGGCCGTGGCCCGAGCGGCCCGTGAGCGCAGCGAACAAGAGCGGGAGTGCCAGAGGCCGAGCGGATGGGTGCGGATTTCTGTGGCGCGGGTTGCAGGCACCGACCGCGAACCGTGGTACAGTCCGTTCCGTATCGTGGTACTGGTCCACAGTACGGAACGATCAGTACGGAGCGATCTGTGCAGGGCGATCTGTACGGAACGGTCTTACGGGACAATCTTGGGGCTGAGGTCCGCCGAGGGGGACCCAGGAACAACACGCGGAGGGATGCGCCGGATGACCGACACTCCTGTTTCCGGACCCGACCTGGCCGACGACGACATCGACTTGGCGAGCCTCGACGACGAAGAGCTCACCGCGCAGATGCACGACGACCTGTACGACGGGCTGGCCGACGAGATCGCCGAGGGCACCCACATCCTGCTGGGTCGGGGCTGGTCGGCCGACAAGGTGCTCAACGACGCCCTCGTCGAGGGGATGCGCATCGTGGGCATCGACTTCCGCGACGGGATCCTGTTCGTGCCCGAGGTCCTTCTGGCCGCCAACGCCATGAAGGCGGGAATGGCCATTCTGAGGCCGCTGCTGGCCGAGACGGGCGCCGAGCCCATCGGCAGCGTGGTGATCGGGACGGTGAAGGGCGACATTCACGACATCGGCAAGAACCTGGTGGCCATGATGCTCGAGGGCGCCGGCTTCGAGGTCTTCGACCTCGGCATCAACACCGACGCCGAGGAGTTCCTGGCCGCCCTCGACGAGCGCCAGCCCGACATCCTGGGCATGTCCGCACTGCTCACGACGACCATGCCCTACATGAAGGTCGTGATCGACACCCTCACCGAGAAGGGCATACGCGACAACTTCATCATTCTCGTCGGCGGCGCGCCCCTGAACGAGGAGTTCGGATCGGCCATCGGCGCCGACGCCTACTGCCGTGACGCCGCCATCGCGGCCGAGACGGCCAAGACCCTCGTTTCGGCCCGCCGGGCCGCCGGATGACGCCAGAGACCCAGCCTCGGAGAGTCCTGGTCATCGGCTGCGGCGCGCTGGTTCGCGAGCTGCAGGAGGTGGCGGCCCGCAACGGTGGCGAGCAAATCGTGGTCGAGTGCCTGCCCGCCATCATGCACAACCGCCCTGAGCAGATCCCGGAAGCGGTCCGGCGGCGGGTCCGGGCAGCCAAGGCCACCGGCGCGTTCCGCACGATCCTCGTGGGCTACATGGACTGCGGCACCGGCGGGCTCCTGGACCGGGTGTGCGCCGAGGAGGGCGTCGAGCGCCTCGGCGGCCCCCACTGCTACGAGCTCTATGCGGGCGCGGACGTCTTCGCCGGCCTTCAGAACGCCGAACCGGGGACCTTCTACCTCACCGACTACCTGGTCAGACACTTCGACCGCCTCATCATGAAGGGTCTCGGCATCTCGGCGCACCCCGAGCTGCTCGAGATGTACTTCGGCAACTACACGCGGGTGGTCCATCTGGCCCAGACCGACGACGACCGTCTGGCCTGCGCCGCCGAGCAGGCCGCAGCTCGTCTCGGCCTTCGCTGCGAGCGGATCTTCACCGGAGTCGGCGGGCTCGAGCGACAGATCGTCGAGCTGGCCGGCACCGCCGGCGCCAAGGCGGCATGAGTGCCCCGGCACGGCGGGGCGGCCGCAGGCGCCGGGGCGACGACGGCAGCCTCGTGCTGATCAGCTGGCGCGACATCCCCGCCCAGGTCAACGGCGGCTCGGGCGAGAACCGGGTGCAGCGCATCCTGCCCCGCCGCTTCCAGCGAGCCATCGACCGGGCCGCCATGGTGGCCGGGAAGACCCAGGCCTCCCAGTACGTGGGCGAGTGGCGCCGGACGGTGATCCCCGGAGATGCAGCCGATCCGGAGAGCGCGGCCATCGCGGCCGCGGCCGAGTTGGAGGAGGCCTTCCCCCGGCAACGCCTCGACGAGTTCGTCAAGACCGGCGGGTGGGATCCCGAGAGCACCGGCCAGGAGGCCGAGCGGCCCGAGAGCACCGGCCAGGAGGCCGAGCGGCCCGAGCATCGCGTCGAGTCCACAGGGGACGTCCAGTGACCGACACCGTCATCAGCTCGGCCACCAAGGAGGTGGTCATCGGTTTCGGCCGCCCGTTCGTGATGATCGGCGAGCGCATCAACCCGACGGGGCGGCGGCTGCTGGCCGAGGAGATGCGCAACGGCGACTTCAGCCGGGTGGAGGCCGACGCGCTGGCCCAGGCCGCGGCCGGGGCCCACATGCTCGACGTCAATGCGGGGATCCCCCTCGCCGACGAGCCGGCCCTGCTCGCCCAGGCGGTCAAGCTGGTGCAGAGCGTGACCGACGCGCCCCTGTCCATCGACTCGTCGATCGTGGAGGCCCTCGAGGCCGGCATCGCGGTGTACGAGGGCAAGCCGCTCATCAACTCGGTCACCGGGGAGGAGGAAGTGCTCGAGCGGGTGCTGCCCCTGGTGGCCCGGCACGGCGCCGCGGTGGTGGCGATCTCCAACGACGAGACCGGCATCAGCGAGGACCCCGACGTGCGCTTCGAGGTGGCCCGCAAGATCGTGAACCGGGCCGCCGACCACGGCATCGCCGCGGCCGACGTGGTGGTGGACCCGCTGGTGATGCCCATCGGCGCCATGGGCACAGCCGGACGCCAGGTGTTCCAGCTGGTGCGGCGCCTGCGGGACGAACTCGGGGTCAACACCACCTGCGGCGCCAGCAACGTCAGCTTCGGCCTGCCGGCCCGCCACATGATCACCGGGACGTTCCTGTCGATGGCCATGGCGGCCGGGCTTACCTCCGCGATCATGAATCCCCTGCACCCTGAGGTGAAGAACGCGGTGCTGGCCGCCGACGTGCTGGCCGGCCACGACCGCGACTGCGCCGCGTGGATCGCCGAGCACCGGGACCCCGACGCGGTCGGTCTCAGACGGCGGGGCGGGCGTCGCCGCGGGGCATAGACGTGCACGACATGCACAGCGTCGTGTTCAACCCTTCAGGGATACGCGCCTCGGTGGCTGCCGGAGCCACCGTGCTGGACGCGGCCCGAGCCGGCGGCGTCGACCTCGACTCGGTGTGCGGGGGGCGCGGGCTGTGCGGCCGCTGCCAGGTCTCCCCCACCGACGCCGGGGTCCTGTCGAGTCCCGGCCCCACCGAGCTGAGCTACCGGGGCCGGCGCCCGCTGGCCGAAGGCTGCCGCCTGGGCTGCCAGGCCGTCGTGCTGGCCAACGCGGTGATCGACGTTCCGGCGGAGAGCCAGGTCCACCGTCCGGTCGTGCGCAAGGCCATCAACCTCGACGAGGTTGTCATCCATCCCGTCGTCACCCTCCACTACGTCGAGTTGCCGGAGATCGTGCTGGGGTTCGAGGCCGCCGAGCTCGACCTGATCGCCGAGGCGCTCGCCACCGACTGGGGGCTGGCCGACGTGGAGTTCCCGGTTGAGGTGCTGGCCGGGCTGTCACCGGCGGTAGCCGCCGGGGACCGGTCGGTGACGGTGGTGGTGCACGACCGCCGCACCGTCCTCGACATCCGGCCCGGCTATTCCGACGAGGCCTGGGGAGTGGCCGTCGATGTGGGGTCCACCACCATCGCCGGCTACCTGCTGGAACTCTCCTCGGGCGAGGTGGCCGCCGCATCGGGGCGGATGAACCCGCAGATCCGCTTCGGCGAGGACCTCATGAGCAGGGTCTCGTACGTGATGATGAACCCGGGCGGAGAGGCCGAACTCACCGCGGCCGTGCGCGGCGCCATCGACGAACTGGTGGGCGAGCTGTGCGAGCAGGCCGGCGCCGACCGGACGACAGTCCACGATCTGGTCGTCGTCGGGAACCCGATCATGCACCACCTCGTGCTGGGCCTGGACCCCACCCCGCTGGGAGCGGCACCGTTCATTCTGACGACGGCCTCGGCGGTGCGGGGCCGAGCCACCGACATCGGTGTCGGGTTGCCCTGTGCGGCGCTCTACGTCGGTCCCTGCATCGCCGGGCATGTGGGGGCGGACGCCGCCGCAGCCACCCTGGCCGAGGGCCCCCACCGCAGCACCGAGCCGATGCTGGTGGTGGACGTGGGGACCAACGCCGAGATCGTGCTGGGCGACGGGAGCCGGGTGCTGGCCGCGTCAAGCCCGACCGGCCCGGCCTTCGAGGGCGCCCAGATCAGCTGCGGCCAGAGGGCGACTCCGGGCGCGGTGGAGCGGGTCCGCATCGATCCGGACACCTGGGAGCCCCGCTTCAAGGTCATCGGCAGCGAGCTGTGGTCCGACGAGCCCGGATTCTCCCAGGAGCTGGACCGGGCCGGGCTGCAGGTATCGGGCCTGTGCGGCTCGGGCATCATCGAGGTGATCGCGGAGATGTTCCTGGCCGGCATCGCCGACCGCCACGGCGTGATCTCGTCGGACCAGGGCCGCTCGCCTCGCATCGTGGCCGAAGACCGGACCTTCAGCTACGTGCTGCAGACCGAACCGATCCGGCTGATGATCACCCAGAACGACGTACGGGCCGTGCAGTTGGCCAAGGCAGCGCTGCGGGCAGGAATCGATCTGCTACGCGAGCACGCCGGGATCGCAGACGTGCCCGACGTGCGGCTGGCCGGAGCCTTCGGCGCCCACATCGACCCCGTCCGGGCGATGGTGCTGGGCCTGGTTCCCGACACGCCCGCCGGCGGGGTGCGGCCGGCCGGAAACGCTTCTGGAGTCGGGGCGGTTCGCATGCTGCTGTCGGGAGAGCAGCGACTCGAGGTCGAGCAGGTCGTCCGGTCGGTGATCAAGATCGAGACCGCCACCGAGTCGCGGTTCCAGGAGCTGTTCGTGGCGGCCATGGCCTTCCCCCATGAGACTGATCCCACCCCGCACCTGGCCGCGGTCATCGATCTGCCCGAGGCGCCCGTAGACCTGGCGGAAGGTCGACGCCGGCGCCGGCGCCGGAGCCCAGCGGCATGAATCCCATCGGCACTCCCGAACAGACCCACGAGGCCCGGGCTAGCAGTAAGCCACAGGCTGCGCATTTGATGAATCCCATCGGCAACCCCGAGCAATCCCACGAGAGCACCAACAGATCCGAAGAGGTGGACGAGGCGCAATGAGCGAACCACGAGGGCGCAGAGGCGGAGGCCGGGCCGGCCGGCGGGCGGCGCGCGCCGCTGCAGTGGAGACGGCACCGTACCTGGTCCGGCGGCGGCCGCCGGTGGACATACTCGACGACGAGGGCCTGGAGGTGATCGAGCGCAACGCCGAGACGATCCTGTCGGAAGTCGGCGTCGCCTTCCAGGACTATCCCGAAGCCCTGGACCTGTGGCGGGCCGCCGGCGCGGACGTGGACGGCGAGCTGGTGCGGTTCCCGCCGGGCCTGTGCCGCCAGATCGTGCAGGACAGCGCGCCCGCCGTCTACACCCAGCACGCCCGCAACCCCGCTCGCAGCGTGAAGGTGGGCACGGATGCCACCGTCTTCGCCCCGAACTACGGATCGCCGTTCGTGATGGACCTGGATCGGGGCCGCCGCTACGCGACGCTGGAGGACTTCGAGAACGTCGTGAAGCTCGCCTATGCCCTTCCTCAACTGCACCACAGCGGGGGCACGGTGTGCGAGCCGGTGGATGTGCCGGTCAACAAGCGGCACCTCGACATGGTGTACGCCCACCTGCGCTACAGCGACAAGCCGTTCATGGGCTCGGTGACCGCGGCCTCCCGAGCCGCCGACTCCGTCGAGATGGCCCGCATCGCGTTCGGCGGCGACCTCGCCGACCGCACGGTGATGACGTCGCTGATCAACGCCAGTTCCCCGATGCGCTGGGACGCCACCATGCTCGGCGCGGCCACCACCTACGCTCAGGCCAACCAGGCCTGCATCGTCAGCCCCTTCATCCTGGCCGGGGCGATGTCGCCGGTGACGGTGGCCGGCCTGGCCGCGCAGGCCCTGGCCGAGGCGCTATCGGGCATGGCCTACCTGCAGCTGGTCCGGCCCGGCGCGCCGGTCGTGTTCGGAACGTTCGCATCGTCGATGTCGATGGCCACCGGAGCACCCACCTTCGGCACGCCCGAGGCCGGTCAGGCCATCTACGTGATGGCGTCGCTGGCCCGCCGGGTCGGTGTGCCGTTCCGCTCCGGCGGGCAGTTCACCTCCTCGAAGCTGCCCGACGCCCAGGCCGCCTACGAGTCGGCCCACACCCTGTTCCCCACCGTGCAGGCAGGCGTGAACTTCGTGCTGCACGCCGCGGGCTGGCAGGAGGGCGGGCTGGCCCTCGGCTACGAGAAGCTGATCCTCGACGCCGACCAGCTCGGCGCCATGGAGGTATGGGCCCGGGGCGTCGACACCAGCGACAACGGCCAGGCCATGGAGGCCTTCCGCAGCAACGCCCACGGCGACCACTTCCTGGGCAACCCGCACACGCTGGCCAACTTCGAGACCGCCTTCTGGCGCTCGGACCTCTGCGACGCGGCCAGCTACGAGCAATGGGCCGAGGAGGGGTCCCAGTCGGCAGCCCAGCGGGCCAACACCCGTTGGAAGCAGCTACTGGCCGACTACGAGGCGCCCCCCATCGACGACGCGGTGGACGCAGAGCTGCGCGACTACGTGGCTCGACGCAAGGACGAGATGCCCGACGAGATCGGCTGACCACCCAGGCCGATCAGCCGTTCAAGGCGACCAGCCAGATGGGGCTGCTCAGCCGGCTACGGACAGATCGGCCAGATGGGGCCGGTCGGGAAGGCGCAGGCCGATGAGCTCGCCCGCGGCGTGCAGCTCGAAGTGCCACACATCGATGTCGTCGGGACTGCTCTCGCGCAGCGATGTCACCGCGTGCCAGATGGCGTAGCGGGCGGCCCGGATCGTCGCCTCCGGAGACTCGGCGGCACGCGACACGGCCGCATACCCGGCGGAGATGCCCGCGTAGACGTCGTTGTTCACTCCCACTGAGGCTGCCGCCCACTCCGCGAGCGCCCTCAGCGCGCGGGGCCGGGACCGGTTGACCCGGTCGTCGAAGACTCCCTCGACCCATGCGTGCCAAGCTGTCGAACTCTTTGCCGCCATCGTGCGCTCCCTTCGGCTGCAACCCGCGAGTGCCCTGTGCCGGCAATGCTAATGGCAACTCCCTTCCGTCGGACCCTCGACGGCAGAGTGGTGGCAGGCCACCGCCGCCTCCGTCGCAGCGGCTCCTGCCGGGAGGCCTTTCCGGCCGCGCAGGTCGGGCCGCTGCTGCTCGCATATGTCTGTGGCCAGGGGGCAGCGGGGCGCGAAGCTGCAACCCCCACCGGCGCCGATCGGCACCGGCGGCGAGCCCGAGATGGGCGTGAGCCTGGCCGCGGTCCGGTCCAGCCGGGGCACGGCTGCGAGCAGGCCGGCCGTGTACGGATGGCGTGGCCGGTGGTACACGTCGCGCACGTCGCCGCGCTCCACGCAGTGGCCGGCGTACATCACCATCACCCGGTCGGCCGCGCCCGCGACCACCCCGAGATCGTGGGTGATGATCATCATGGCGCCCGACATGCGCTCTCTCACCTCCGACAGGACCTCCAGCACCTGGGCCTGCACGGTCGCGTCCAGCGCGGTGGTCGGCTCGTCCGCGATGAGCACCACGGGGTCCAGGGCCACGGCCATGGCGATCATGACCCGCTGGCGCATCCCGCCCGACAGCTCGTGGGGATAGCAGCGGGCCCGACGGTCGGCGTCGGGGATGCCGACCCGCTCGAGCAGGTCCTCGGCCCGGAGGCGGGCGTAGCGCTTCCGCAGCGGCCGGTGGGCCCGCAGCATCTCCGCGATCTGGTCCCCGACGCGGTGCACGGGGTTGAGGGCAGTGAGCGGATCCTGGAAGATCATGGCTATCTCCGCGCCCCGGGCCTGGCGGCGGCGCAGGGGCGGGGCCGCCAGCAGGTCCTCGCCCGCAAGTCGCACCTCGCCGGCGGTCGTGCTCGCGCTCGGGCCCGGCAGCAGCCCCAGGATGGACAGGGCCAGCATCGTCTTGCCGCAGCCCGACTCCCCCACCACCGCCAGCACCTCGCCGGCGAACAGGTCGAAGCTGATGCCGTCGACGGCCACCAGCGTGCCGTCCTCGGTCTCGATCTCGGTCCGGAGGTTCCGCACCGACAGCAGCGCCTCGCCGGTCTGCGGACCGGCCGTGTCAGCGGCACCGCTGCTCATCGGTGGTCCTGGGTCGGGTCGAGCGAGTCGCGCAGGCCGTCGCCGACGAAGTTCACGCACAGCGCGGTCAACACGATGGCCAGGCCCGGCGCCCACACCAGCCACGGCGCGATGATCACGAACCCCTCGTTGCCGCCCAGCATGTTGCCCCAGGTGGCGGTGCGGGTGGCGCTCACGCCGAGGCCCAGGAAGCTGAGCGTCGACTCGGCCAGGATGGCGGCCGCCACCGTGAGCGACACCGACACCATCACCTCGCCGGCCAGGTTGGGCAGCAGGTGGCGAACGATGATCCTGCGGCTGGGCACCCCGAGGGCCCGGGCCGCCTCCACGAACTCGCGCTCGCGCAGCGCCAGCACCTTGCCCCGCACGATCCGGGCCGGGATCATCCAGGTGATCCCGCCCAGGACGACCACCACGTCCCACACCCCGTCACCCAGGATCCGCGCCGCGATGATCACCACCATCAGCCCGGGGAGGGCCAGCATCGTGTCGGTCAGGCGCATCAGCACTGCGTCGATCCAGCGCCCGTAGTACCCGGCCACCAGCCCCACGGTGGTCCCGATGACCCCGCTCATCAGCGCGACCGCCCCTCCGACCAGCAGCGAGATGCGGCCCCCGTACAGGATCCGGCTGAGGTTGTCGCGCCCGAGGGTGTCAGTTCCCAGCAGGAAGTCCCGTCCCGGCGGTTCCAGGATGCGGTCGAGGTTCTGGTCGGTCGGCCCGTAGGGCGCGATGACGTCGGCCAGCACGGCGCAAGCCACCACCACTACCAGCACCCCGGCCGACAGCACCGCGGTCCGGTGGCGGCGGAAACGCCGCAGAACCGCCAGCCACTCCGGGGCCTGGGCATAGTCCGGCAGCTCGCTGCCGCTCGCCGCGGGCGGTCTGGTTCCGCTGGGGCGCTCAGGCACGGCGGATCCTCGGGTCGAGCACGGCATAAAGCAGGTCGGCGGCCAGGTTCATCAAGAACACCGCGGCCGACACGATCATCACCGTGGCCAGCAGTATCGGGTAGTCGCCGGCATTGAGGGCGTCGAGGAACAGCAGGCCCATCCCCGGGTACTGGAACACCCGCTCGGTGACGATGAGGCCGCCGACCAGCAGGCCCACGTCGATGGCCGCCTGGGTGGTCACCGGGATGAGCGCGTTGCGCACGCCGTGGCGGACCACGACCGACAGCTCGCCCAGGCCCTTGGCCCGGGCCGTGCGGATGAAGTCCGACCCCATCACGTCCAGCATGGAGGCCCGCATGTAGCGGCTGTAGACCGCCACCAGCTGCAGCGACAGCGCCATCACCGGAAGAGCCAGGTGGCGAGCCCGGTCGAGCAGGTCGAACCCCTGCTGGCCCGGCGAGTAGATCCCTGCGGTGGGCAGCAGGGGCGGCCCGACTCCGAGCCAGTTGGCCAGGTAGAGACCGAAGAAGAGCTGGAGCATCAGGCCGAGCCAGAACACCGGGATCGAGATGCCCAGGGAACGACACCGCGGTGGCGCCGTGGTCCATCAGAGTCCCGCGGCGGATCGCGGAGAGCGTGCCGATGGTGAGGCCGGCCACCACCGAGAAGGCCACCGCCGCCGCCACCAGCACCAGGGTGTTGGCCAGGGCGCGCTCCACGAAGGGCCACACGTCCTGGCCGTTGCGCACCAGCGACGTGCCGAAGTCGCCGGTGACGAAGTTGCCCAGCCACGTCAGGTAGCGGGCCCCGAAGGGATCCTCGAGTCCCAGCGAGTCGATGTAGGCCTGGCGGGCCTCGGCGCTGATGCGGGGGTTGACGGTCAGCTGGGCCGCAGGACTGGCGATCTCGCCCGCGGCCCAGAAGGTGGCCAGCGAGATGAGCAGCAGGATCGGCGCGGTGACCGCCAACCGCCGGGCCGCGTACCGGATCACGCCCGATGATCGCCGGCCGGATCGGACAGTCCCGTCATCGGCGGCACATCCGGTCCGGGCCGGGAAGGACTAGCCGCCGTGACCGCGGGCGCGGTCACCCGATGACGGTCCAGTCGTAGATGTCGTAGAAGCCGCCGTACACGCTCGACACCCAACCGCCCGGACCGTCCAGCACCTCCGGGTTCCAGGCGAGCAGGTTGGGCAGGACGTACAGCGGGATCCACGGCACGTCCTCGCCCAGCAGCGTGCCCAGCTCGCGCACGAGCTCGAGCCGGGACGCCTCGTCGATCTCGGCGTCGATGGCGAAGGCCAGGTCGCTGGCCCGCTGGCTGGCGTAGGCGGTGAAGTTCTGGCCGCTGAAGCCGTTGGCCTCGCTGGGGATGCCGTCGATGTCGTAGAGGTTGCTCACGGTCGGGTCGGGGCTGGTGCTGTTGGCGAACAGCGCCACCGGGCCGAAGTTCATGGCGGGGAGCCGGTTCTGGAACAGTTCGCCCGGGTCGTAGTTGATGATGTCCCATCCGATGCCGAAGGGCCTGGTCATCTCGACCACCAGGGCCTGCACGTCCTCGCGGCGCTTGTTGCCGGCCACCGTGTTCCATTGCAGCACCATTTCGACGCCGTCGGCGTTGACCCAGAGACCCTCGGGATCGGGGCGGGTCCAGCCCTCCGCGGTGAGCAGCTCGGTCACCCTGGCCATGTCCTGGCCGTAGTGGGCGAAATCGTCGGCGCACCAGTCCCCGAAGGCCGGGTTCCAGCCCGCGCACTGCAGCACAACCGGATCGTCGATGATCGGGCCGAGGGCCACGTCGGCGATCCGCTCCCGGTCGAGGGCGTAGGCGAGGGCCTGGCGCACGTTCTTGGTGATCTCGAAGCGGCGGTCCGGGGCGATCTGGTTGATCCACAGCCCCTCCATGAAGGTGCCCGCTCCCGAAACGAACGCGAGGGGCGGGGCGAGGCGCTCCTTGGCACCGGGGAAGGGCTGGGGGAAGGCGGCCATGACCTCGCCCGTCTGGAGGGCCACGATCTCGGTGTCGGTGTCCTCCCTGGGGACCATGACCACCCGGTCCACCAGAGGCATGCGCTCGGGGACCCAGTAGTTGTCGTTGGGGACGAGGATGTGCTGTTCCTGGCTCCATGACTCCTGGAGCCACGGGCCGCCCGAGATCGGGATCGAGTCGTTCCAGTGGCTGGAGATGTCGGTGGAGCCGTCGAAGGCATGGGCGGGCAGGATGGCGTCGAACAGGTACCGCCAGGGCGCGTAGGGCTCGGAGAAGGTGACCACCGCGGTCTGCGGGTCGTCGTGGTCCACCGCGGTGATCAGGTCGTATCCGATGGTGCTGAGAGAGCCCTCGGTGTCGAGCCTGGCCCGCCAGGTGAACCACACGTCGGTGCTGGTGATGGGCGTGCCGTCGCTCCAGCGGGCATCGCCGTTGAGACGGTACGTGACGGTGAGAGTGCCGTCGTCGTTGAGTACCGCTCCGCCGTTCTCCACGGTCGGCGCCTCCACCAGCACCGGCGAGGCCCCGATGTTGTTGTCGATGTCGTACTCCATGAGGCCGGGCAGGACATGCACGAGCACCGACCAGAGCGTCCAGGTGGCGTTCGCGCAGGATGTGACCGGGTTGAGGCACTCGGGCCACTGCTCCACAGCCAGCACGATCTCCCCGCCGGGCCGCTCCGGCGCGGCTGGGGCCTCGGCGGTCCCGGTGTCGGGTTCGGAGGGCTCTGCCCCGTCGGGGCTCCCGGTCCCGGCGGCATCGGTCTCAGGGGCTGCCGGTTCTCCGGAACCGTCGGGGGCCTCGTCCCCGCCGCCGCACGCCGCGGCCGTCAGCGCGAGGACCACCAGCATCGCCCAGCACCGCCGGCGACGCAGGCGTGGTCGTGCTGTCACGATTGCAGACAATAGACGCTGTCGGCGCAGCCGTAGCGCTGATCGGAGCGATGACCGCTCGCCGGCGGGTGTCAGTTCGCGCGGCGGGGGCGGCGCAGCAGGTATGCGGCCGTCGCCGAGGCCCGTACCGGCCAGGGATCGCAGCGGCCCTGCGCCTCCACCGGCAGTGGCGGCTTCCCGAACATGCGGTACATGACGTACAGCGCGATCACGAGATGGGCCCCGACCAGCACCGCGAAGTACGCCCAGGGCGCGATCAGCGCCATGAGGGCTCCGCCCAGGGTCGGCCCGATCACCGCGCCCACCCCGCTGACCCGCACCAGCGAGGCGCTCGCGCCGGTCAGCTGCGCCGGCGCGACACTGTCGGCGGTGGTGGCCACGGCCAGCGAGTAGAGCGGGAACGTCGCGCCGCCGTGCACGAACATCAGCAGCAGCGACAGCGCCGATCCCGGCTCCACCAGCAGATGCAGCCCGGCCGAGCCGGCCGCGGTGAGCGCCACCACCAGGATCACATAGCGGCGGGGTACCCGGTCCGAGGCGCTGCCCACGAGCCACTGGAACACCACCGACCCGGCGATCGACGCCACCACGAAGAGCGAGATGCGGGTGTTGGACAGCCCCTCGGTGGCGGCGTAGAAGGCACCGAGCCCCATGAGGCAGCCGTGCGATAGCCCGACCCAGAAGGCGGTGAGCATCCCCAGCGGTGCGAGCCTCACCAGCTCGCTCAGCGAGACCGGCTCGGGAACCACCAGGGGCGGCGCGGTGGACGCCGACAGCGACACCGGAACCAGCGCGAACGAGATCAGCACCGAGGACAGCACGAAGAGCTTGAACCCTCCGGGGTCGGCGATGTTGAGCATCAGCTGGCCGGCGCCCATCCCGCCCATCGTCACGATCATGTAGCGCGACAGCATCCGGCCCCGGGTCGCATTGGTGGCCATGTCGTTCAGCCACGACTCGACGGTCACCAGGATTCCGGCCAGGCACAGCCCGTACGCGAACCGCAGCAGCGTCCACGCCACGGGATGGATCCAGATCACGTGCAGGATGGAGGCGGCCGAGCCCATCGCGGCCAGCGCTCCGAACACCCTGATGTGGCCGACGGTGGCAATGAAGTGCTCGGCTGCCTTGGTCCCGAACAGGAATCCGAGGAAGTAGCCGGCCATCACGACGCCGGTCACGACCAGCCCGAAGTCCTCCGACTCGGCCCGCACGCCCAGCGCGACCCGCAGCAGCCCGTTGCAGGCCATGACCAGGACCACCCCGGCCAGCAGCGACCTGACCGCTCCGAGACGGTCGCCGCGCGACTCGATCCACGGTCCTCCCGCCAGCCCGTCGCCGGGCTCGGGCCGCACCACGGAGTTGGTCGCCACAGTCGGATCGTAAGTCGGCGACCGCGGGCGCGGAGACGATTCGAGCGTGACTTCCGTCACACGCGGAGGCCGAGCCGCAGTCTTCGCCGCGCCGCGGGGACGGGCGGGGCGGATCAGGCGCGGGCCAGAGCGGCCGCGATGGCTTCGCGGACCGGGATGGGGCTCTCGATCTGCAGGAAGTGGCCGACCCGGTCCAGGTACACGGCGCGGGCGTCCCCGAAGGCGTCGATCATCGATGCGGCCCGCTTGTTCGGGGTCATCTTGTCCTCGCGGCCCAGCACCATCGTCACCGGGCACCGGACCCGGGCCGCGGCCTCCTCGGCGCCCGCGTAGGCGTCGCAGGCCGCCAGGTCGCCGCCGAGCACTCCGGGACGGGCCCGGTCCAGCAGCGAGGTGTTGCCCCCGATCAGCCACATGCCCGGCGAGGCGTGTCCGCCGGTGTGGGCCCGGCTGCCGATGCCCCAGGACGTGATGAGCCGGCCCGCGACCGGGTCGTCGGCGTCGGCCGCGGCCTGCAGGGCCGGATGCACCGGCATCGCCCCCGCGGTGCCCAGCAGCACCAGTGACCGGGCCACCTCGGGCCGCTGGGCCGCCGCCTCAAGCACCACGAAGGTGCCCATCGAGTGGCCCACCAGGTGGGCGGGTGCCAAGCCCAGCGCCTCGATGGCCCTCGCCAGCCACTCCCCCATCTCGGCGATGCTTGCGAGGGCGGGCCCGTCGCTGCCGCCGTGGCCGGGAAGGTCCACAGCCGCGGCCCGGTAGCCGTGATGGGCGATCCAGCGGGTCTGGAGCTGCCAGACGGTGCGGTCGCCGCCCGCTCCGTGCACCAGCACCACCGCGGGCTCGTCTCCGTCGAGGCCGCGCCCGCCGGTGGCGCAGCGCACCACGCGCCCGTCGATCAGCGTCTCCACGCTGTCTTGCCCTTATCTCTGGGAGGCCTTGAGGGCCCGCTCGAGGTCCTCCACGATGTCTCGGGGGTCCTCCAGCCCGACCGAGATGCGCACGAGGTCCTCGCCCACTCCGGCCGCGGCGAGGTCCTCAGCCGACATCTGCTGATGGGTGGTGCTGGCCGGATGGATCACCAGGGTCTTGGCGTCGCCGACATTGGCCAGGTGCGACGCCAGCCGGACCGCGGAGATGAACTTGGCCCCGGCTTCGCGCCCGCCCGCTATGCCGAAGCTCAAGATGGCGCCGGTGCCGCGGGGGTAGAGCCGGCGGGCCAGGTCGTGGTCGGGGTGGTCGGGCATCGAGGGGTACTTGACCCAGCTCACCGCGTCGTTGGCGGCCAGCGCCTCGACCACCGCGGCGGTGTTGGCCACATGGCGCTGCATCCGCAACGGCAGCGTCTCGATCCCCTGGAGGATCTGGAAGGCGTTGGCCGGGCTCATGCAGGCGCCGAAGTCGCGCAGCCCCTCGACCCGGGCCCGGCTGATGAAGGCGCCGGGGCCGAACTCGTCGCTGAAGCTGATGCCGTGGTAGCCGGCGTAGGGCTCGGTGATAGTCGGGAACAGGCCCGAGGCGTCCCAGTCGAAGTGGCCGCCATCGACGAGCACGCCCCCGAGGGCCACGCCGTGGCCTCCCAGGAACTTGGTGGCCGAGTGCATCACGATGTCGGCGCCGTGCTCGAGGGCCTGGATCAGGTACGGCGTCGAGAAGGTGGCGTCCACCATCAGCGGCAGCCCCCGCTCGTGGGCCACTTCGGCCACCGCCGGTATGTCCAGCACCTCGATGCCGGGGTTGCCGAGCGTCTCCGCGAAGACGAGCCGGGTGTCGCTGCCGATGGCGGCTGCGAAGTCGTCGGGGCGGCGGGGATCGACGAAGGTGGTGGTGATGCCGAAGCGCCGCAGGGTGAGGTTGAGCATGTTGTGGGTGCCGCCGTAGATGTTGCGGCTGGCCACGATGTGGGCGCCCGAGTCCATGAGCGTGGCCACGGCCAGGAAGAACGCGGCCTGGCCGCTGGCGGTGGCCACCGCGCCCACCCCGCCCTCGAGGGCCGCGACCCTTTCTTCCAGGACGGCCACGGTGGGGTTGGAGATCCGCGAGTAGATGTGGCCGGGTATCTCGAGGTTGAACAGCCCGGCCGCGTGGTCGGTGTCCTCGAAGGTGTACGAGGTGGTGAAGTAGATGGGGACGGCCCGGGCCCCGGTGGCCGGGTCGCTGTGCTGGCCGGCGTGCAGGCTCAGGGTGTCGAATCGCAGGAAGTCGGGCTCTACCACCGGGCTGAGCCTACGCCGTCCAAGAGGCCGAGCGGATGGCTGGCGCCTCACGCGTCGAGGCCCTCGCCGTATCGGCAATTGGGGGGAACCGATCTTGGCGGGGGCCTCGAGCCGTCTGAGGGCGTCCTGCCCTCAGGAGGGGGTCTTTGCGCCGGCCGATACCGGCCGGCGGCGGGTCAGCGGCGGACTCGATAGGGGCGTCCGGCCGCGTCGCCGGCCACCCTCAGCAAGCCCTCGGCCACGCCCACGGCGTAGCCGGGTCCCAGCGCGTCGCGCCATACGGTGGAGGCGCTGGCCTTGATGTCTACAACGGGGATTGAACTCATGTTTCGCTCCTCCCTTTCTTGTTGACGCCACATCTCCGGCGTTCACTTGATTGTTTCGCCGTCGGCGTCGAATTGCAATGAAACGGGGGTCGAAACGGGTGTGATTTGCGTCACATCGGACTCTGCGCATCGGCGTCTGAGCCACCGGCCCGGTAGAAGTCCACGGGCTCGGGAGGCAGGGGCGTGACGCCGCGTATCAGGTCGGCGGCCTTCTCGGCCAGCATCATCACCGGCGCGTAGATGTTGCCGTTGGTCAGGTACGGCATCGACGAGGCGTCCACCACCCGCAGCCCCCTGGTGCCGTGGACCTCCAGGGTGTCGGGGTGAATGGCACTGTCGTCGCCCAGGCCCATGCGGGCGGTGCAGGAGGGATGCAGGGCGGTCTCGGCGTCGCGGCGCACCCAGTCGAGGATCTCGTCGTCGCTGCTCACGCCGGGGCCGGGCGACACCTCGCCGCCGTTGAAGGCGTCCATGGCGGGCTGGTTGAGGATGTGGCGGGCGTGGCGCACCGCCTCCGCCCACTCGCGGCGGTCCTCGTCGGTGGACAGGTAGTTGAAGCGAAGCGCGGGCTTGGCCCGGGGATCGGCAGACGTGATGTGCACGGTGCCGCGCGAGTTGCTGTACATCGGTCCGACGTGCACCTGGTAGCCGTGGCCGCCCTCGGGGACTGTTCCGTCGTAGCGGACAGCTATGGGCAGGAAGTGGAACATCAGGTTCGGGTAGGCGACATCGTCGTTGCTGCGGATGAAGCCGCCGGCCTCGAAGTGGTTGGTGGCGCCGGGGCCGCGGCGGGCCAGCCACTGCAGGCCGATCCAGGGCCGGCGCCACTTGGCCAGGTTGGGCTGCATCGACACCGGCTGCTTGCAGGCGTACTGGACGTACACCTCGAGGTGGTCCTGGAGGTTGGCACCGACTGCAGGCACATCAGCCACGACATCGATGCCGTGGCTTCCTAGCAGGTCGGCCGGCCCCACCCCCGAGAGTTGCAGCAGCTGGGGCGAGTTGATGGAGCCGCCGCAGCAGATCACCTCTTCGGCGTGTGCGGTGCGGGTCTGCCCGCCTCTGGTGTAGGTGACGCCGGTGGCCCGGTCGCCGTCGAAGAGGATCCTGGTCGTGTAGGCCCGGGTGACCAGGTGCAGGTTCCGTCGGCGCAGCACCGGGTGCAGGTAGGCCCGGGCTGCGCTCAGTCGCCGGCCCCGGTGGACGTTGCGGTCGAAAGCCGCGAAGCCCTCCTGGCGGTAGCCGTTGACGTCGGTGGTCCGGGGGTGCCCGGCCTGCTCGGTGGCTGCCAGGAAAGCCTCGAACAACGGGTTCAGGGCCGGGCCTCTCTCCAGCACCAGCGGACCCTGGTCACCCCGGTACCTGCCCCGGCTGCTGGTGTCGGGGCCGCTGTGGTCGTCGCCGGCCAGGCAGGCCTCCATCCGCTTGAAATACGGCAGGCAATGGGCGTAGTCCCAGCGCTCCATGCCCTCGTCGGCGGCCCAGCGCTGGTAGTCGAGGGGGTTGCCCCGCTGGAAGATCATGCCGTTGATGCTCGACGACCCGCCCAGGACCTTGCCCCGGGCGTGGTAGACGCGGCGGCCGCCCATGTGGGGCTCGGGCTCGGAGCTGTACTGCCAGTCGTAGAAGCGGTTGCCGATGGGGAACGACAGCGCCGCGGGCATGTGGATGTACACGTCGAAGCGCCAGTCCCGCCGGCCCGCCTCCAGCACCAGCACCGATGCCGCCGGGTCGGCGCTGAGCCGGTTGGCGAGCGCGCAGCCGGCCGAGCCACCGCCCACGATCACGTAGTCGTAGCGGCGATCGTGGTCTGCCATCGTCACCTCGGGAGCTCGCACCGGGACGCCGGTCGGCGCCGTGCCGTGCAACAATCGCGACCCTACCGCTGCCGACCCTCAACTCCGAAGGGACTGCCGTGAACGAGAACACCTGGTCCGGGCCCGGCGCTCCGCCCTCGGGCCACTGCCTGTGCGGTGCTGTGAGCTACGAGGTGCACGGCCCGATCCGTCCGGTGTGGAACTGCCATTGCTGGCGCTGTCGCCGCTGGACCGGCCACTTCATGGCCGCGTCGGGATGCAAGCGCTCCGACCTGAGGCTCGTGTCCGACGCCACCCTGGCCTGGCACCATCCCGCCGACGATCCCAACGTGGCCTACGGCTTCTGCCGGGAGTGCGGGGGATCGCTGTTCTGGAAGGTGATCGAGGGACCGACGGAACAGACCGACCGCATCGCCATCTGCGCCGGCACCCTGGACCCTCCGACGGGACTGCGCACCGAGCGGGCTGTCTGCGTCGACGACGCCTCCGACTACCACACCCTCGACCCGGCAGTGTCCGCCTGGAGCCGCGAGTAGCGTCTGCGGATCGGTCCGAGGTCGGCAGTATTGGAGCGCTCGATCAAACCCCTGTCCAACACTCGCTCCCTGGGATCTGCGATGGCGGCTGCTGTCTCGGTGGCGGTGGTTGTCGGGGCCGTGGCCGGTTGCAGCGCCGACGACGACCTCGCCCCGGTCCCCGCCATCACGGCCGCCCAGATGGCAGCCCCCGATCCGGAGTCTGGGCCCGAACCCGACCCGGACCGCTCCGGCGCAGCGACGCTCACCGACCCTGAGCCCGCCACAGACGAACCCGACGCCGGCGAGCCCGACGCCCCCGAGCCGGAGCCCGACGGGCCGGAGGTCGGTGTTGAGCTTCCCCCGGTGGCGGCGGTGCCTCTGCCTGCGTCCACGGGCCCGGTGCTGGAGTGGACCGAGATCGATCCGGGCTTCGACGACCTCTTCGAGCTCAAGCCGGTCGGCGACGGCCGGGTGATCGCCAGGGCGTGGAACGACACTGACGGAGGATTCTTCGGACAGCGGGTCGTGGTCTCGGACAACGGCACGGACTGGACCGAGGTCGCCACGCCCGAGGGCCTGTTCCCCGAGCAGGTCAACATCTCTGCGGATCGCTGGGTCGTCACCGGGCGGATCCCCGGCGTCGACCGAGCCGACTTCGGGCCTGATCGGGTGTTCTTCAGCGACGATCAGGGCGCCACCTGGACCGCGGTGGCCATCGACATTCCAGCCGAGGCGTCGTCTCCGTACGCGGGCCTCAGCTTGCGGGCATCGTCGGTGCTGGTGTCGGGCGAGCGCATCGTGGTGCCGCTGTTGGCCTTTCCGAGCTTCGACGGTCAGGCGCTGCTCGACGATCTCGGTCTGCTGCCGCCCGGCAAGAAAGTGGTCTTCAGCCTGCCCACCCCCGACGGGGTGTCATTCACGCTGATCGATGCCGACGCCCCGTACCCCTATTCCGACTTGACTTCCACAGCGTTCAGCCTCGTATCGGCCTACGGCGCCCTCGTCATCCCCGATGCGCCTGACGTGGCCTACGACGAGCTGGATCTGACCTACGACGAGGTCGGCCTCACCTTCGACGAGGTGTCCGGCCTGTCCAACCCGCTGTCCAACCCGTTCGACGTCCTTCAGACCCGCTTGTATGTGAGCGACGGCGCTTCCGGGGAGGTGGCATCCAGTCTCGACGCCTTGACCTCGTCGGCTGCGGGCACCGGTGAGGGATACGTGCTGATCGTTGTCGACGACTCGGGTGAAACGGTTCTGATCTCACCGGACGGGTTTGTGTGGAGCGAGGGACCGTCGCTCGGACCGGGATTCTTCGGCGGGACGGTCTCGGCCGACGGCACGATCTGGACGGTGAGGCCCGGCGCCGGCCGGTCGCTGGCAATTCAACGGGCAGCCCCGGGCCAAGAGCTGGCAACGGTGGCGACCATCGAAGGCCTCCGTGATCCCGGGCTCCCGGTGGTAGGCCCAGCCGGCCTCGTCCTGACCGCGACTGCCGTACCGGGGGTCTCGCCCGTGCTCAGCAACGAGCCGGCGGTGAGCCGAATCTCCAGGGACGGCTACGAGCTTCGCTACAACGAGCCCGAGGGCGGCCTCACGCTTTGGGATCTGGATGAGGACAGGGCGGTCTATGTCTTCGGCCCCGAGGACGTGCAGTCCGGCACGCCGCCCGACGGCGTCCGCCAGGTGGGCGAGGGCCAGTCAATCGGGCTGGCGTTCGAGGATCCCGACACCGGCGCGGACCTCGTGACCTTCACCGGCGACGACATGGCCTTCCTCCTCGGGATGGCAGCCGCCCAGTCGGGGGGCGCCTCCGATGGCGATGCCGGCTGGCCGGAGCAGTGGGTCGGCTGGTCGGCTGACGGCAGCCGTTGGGGCTGGCAGAGCCTGGCCGACGCCTTCGGGATCGACGACGCAACGGTCTGGCCCGAGTTCGCCGTAGGCCAAGACTTCGTGATCGCCCGGGTCGCCGCGTGGGCCACCGATCCCGGCGACGTCAGTAGGGCACTTCCAACCCGCTGGTTCCTAGCCACAGTCCCCTAGCTACGAGGGTCCAGCGCCTGTAGAACGGGTTGGATTCGGGTTCGGCGACCTGGCCAAGTCACGCCGCCGACGGTCAGCTAGCCGATCCTCGTTGCTTGCGAACAGCGACTGCTGTTCCGAGGGAGCTGCTGGATCCGCGAGCGATTCGAGACCTGGCCCCAGTTCGTCATCGAGTACTGACACGATGTCGGCCATACTGGCGACGGGAATCGCGTCTCGCCGCTCGAGGGACTCGTTGCCGGGTCCTTCCCCGGTGCCGCGCCACACGGCGACCAGCCCGTAACCGTTCTTGAGCGCCTCGGCTCCGCCGGACCAGGTGCCGCCGGAGCCGTCATCGCAGGCAACGACAACCGTGAGGACGGCCTGGCCGTAGATCAGCTTGTTGCGGCCCATGGCGTTGCCCGCGCTGAACGGAGCATCAGGGCTGTAGGGAGTGCACAAGACGGTCGCTCCGTCGTAGACGGCCCGGCGCACATCGGGTCGCTTGAGCTTGCGTGACAGCGACTCGGCCAAGATCCCGACGACCGCCCCACCGGAGTCGAGAGCAGCGTCCATGGCGAGTTGGTCCACGCCCCGGGCGCCTCCCGACACCAGCGGGAAGCCCCGTCGAGCCGCAAACCGGCCAATCTCGCGAGCCACTTCGCCTCCAGCCGCTGTGACATCACGGCTGCCGACGACTCCCAACCCCGGAACATCGAGAAGCTCAACCGCCCCGGCGGCATGCACCACCGGCGGTGCCTTCTGTCTGAGATAGTCAAGCCACTTCTGCGGGTAGTACTCATCGAACACGGTCAGCGTCCTGATGCCCGACCGCTCCAGCCGGTCCAACTCGAAAGCCATAGCGGTAGCTCGATCCGTGAGCGCACTGATGCGATGAGCCAGGTCTTCGCTCAAGCCGCCACCCGAAGTGAGTCCCTTCGCGCCCTGCCCGAGGATCTGACCAAGACCGTCACCACGACGCGTCGACTGAGCTCCCCGAGCTCCCGTCGCGCCGCCCCCAGCGCCCGTCTCGATGTCGTCGACGAGACCCCAGTACTCCGACGACTTGAGTGGCTGCACCCCATCGGCGCACAGGCGACTGACCAGCAAGATCGTGGCCAGCGAGTCGTCGTGCCTCACCGGGCCGTCCGCCCGCCTGTGTTCACCGATGCGAACGTTGTCGCCCGCGGGATCGATTGAGTCGGCCATGCCGTCACACGCTAGAGACTCACTGTGACACGGTGATCCAGGGGCCGACTCGATCTCCTGCACCGTGAGTGCGGGAGATCGATGCCGAGCATGGCCACCGCCCTTGCGACAGACTTGCGATTTCCGCAAGTGTCGCAGATACCGTCGCCTTGTGGACATGTCCATCGGCCGCCAGATCCGGCGGCTGAGGGAGGCCGCGGGACTCAGAGCCGCGGACCTTGCGGCCGTGCTGGGGGTGGACGCCAGCGCAGTGTTCAATCTCGAACACGGCCGTCGAAACGTCAAGGCCGACGAACTCGGAGCCATTGCGAGTTTCTTGGGCGTGTCGCAGTTGGCGATCCTCGAGCCTGACTCATTGTTGGGCCGCCTTCCGGCGGCGCACCGCACCGCTGGCGACGACGGCGGCAGCCGGGACGCTCAGATGCGTATCACCGCGCTAGCGGAACTCCACCAAGTCCTCAGCGACGGCGGTCACCCTGCTGCCGTTCAGGTCGGTGAACGTCCGCATCTGGGCGCTGGATGGCTTGACCGCGCCACGGCTCTAGCCGACTGGGCTCTGCAGAACTGCGCTCCGAGGTCCGAGGGGGAGGACCGCCTCACGGAACTGGCCACGGCGATCGAGGACTGGCTGGGCGTGGACGTGATGGTCGAGAGCCTCGGCAGAGATGCGCCGCTCGGCCTATCGGTCACTGATCCAGAGTTCTCCATCATCCTTGTGAACGCCGACCAGATCAGATCCAGGGCTCTGTTCACGCTGGCCCACGAACTTGGGCATGTCCTCAACCTCGACGGCGAGACGGTCAACGTCGCCACCGACATGAAGGCTCGGAACGACGAGGAGCGACTGGCCAATGCGTTCGCCGCCGCCTTCCTGATGCCCGAGCCGGAGATCCGGCAGACCATCGACGAGCACGGTCGGGGCGCAGACTGCCTGGCGAGGATGCTCCTGCGCTTCGGCGTCAGCTACGAGACGCTCGTCTACCGCCTCCACAACCTGAGAATCATCAACGCCGAGGGGCGGGACCGCCTGCGGCGGGTCAGGTGGGCCAGCCTGATCGAGCATGTCGACGACGACGAGACCGCCCGCCGCCTGTTGGCGGCGCAAGGGGCGAGGCCCGCGAGGCGGCCACCCACGCTGCTCACCACCAGATGTCTCTACGGTGCACTAGATGGGACTGTCGGCGCGGGACCTCTGGCGCGGCTGCTCGATGTAGCCGTCGACGACATGATCGAGGCACTCAACTCGACGGGGCCGGAAGCAGCCAAGGCCATCGACGGCGACTACACGGCCCCCGAAGACCCGCCCGATGTAGCGATCCAGAGCTTCGACGAGGATCCCGTAGCGGCCTGATATCGGCTCATACCATTGTCGCTCGGCCCTGGCGGAGAAATCGACTCGGCCCATATCCTTCGAACCGTCGTCGCCGCACCTACCTGAGGGCGTTCGAAGCACACCCCATCGCAAGCGCGATCGAGGCCTCATCCATCCACGGGTAGGATCTTGTGGCTAGAGTGACGGGCACTTGCTGAGCGAGTCCGTGAGGCTCGCCGACGACGCCCCGGGTGCGTAAGGTTCCCCGGGGCGTTGTCGCGCTGGCGACCGGGGTCGGGATCCGCGACATCGCCTCATGAGTGTGGCAAGATAAGACCTGCCATCGGCCCCGAGTTTCCCGATGGCCTGGAGCCAGCAAGATCCAGCCGAACCTTACGAGAGGGCAACAAACATGCCCCTGTGTACCAAGAAGCGCTTGCCGCACCACCGTCGCCGATGGCGGCGCGTCCGAGTCCGCGCCTACCAGCCACGCTCCCCGCGCCGATGGCGACACCGTCGATCTCTCGATCCCGATGTCGACCTGGCACTCGCCGCGTAGGCGTACCAGCATTCCCAGCCGCAGAATCAGCGACGGGGCCCCAGCATGACAATGGATGATCCACTCCTGTCTGAAGTCCTTGATCGACTCGACGCGGACGCAAGAGCGAGCGGCAGGGTCGAGAATCTAATCGTCGGGGCGCTGCGGGACCGGTTGCACGATGTGATCGATGGGGCAGTAGTCGATCGTCCGGTAGAGGCCACACGGGAGGAGTCGGCACCTGCCCGGTCCTTCTTGAAGTCGGTGGCCGTCACTGGGTTCCGCGGCATCGGCCCGACCTGCAAGCTCGTTCTTCGGCCCGGGCCGGGGCTGACGCTCGTCGTCGGGCGCAACGGCTCCGGCAAGTCATCGATCGCCGAGGCGCTGGAGTTCGCGCTGACGGGCGACTCGCTCCGCTGGGCTGGCAAGTCACTGGACTGGAAGAACGGCTGGAGCAACCTTCATGCACAGGACGATCCCGCCATCACCGTGGAGTTTCGGGTTGACGGCGAGCGGGAACCGCGAACGGTTCGCGTGAACTGGAGTAACACGAAGCTCGAGTCTGCCAAGACTGCGGTGACCGTACCGGGCCGCGGTCGCCAAAGCCTCCGCTCGCTCGGATGGAGCGATGCAGTCAAGACGTTCCGGCCGTTCCTGCCCTACAAGGAGCTGTCGACGATCTCCGAGGGACGACCTATTGATCGATACAACGCGCTGGCGCCGATGCTCGGCATGGAAGCTCTGCAGGCACCCATCGAGAATCTGAGACAGGCCCGACTATCGGCGGAGAGGCAACGGACCGATGCCGAGCAACATGTCTCGCAGGTCACAAACCTGCTACGAGAGTCTCCCGACGAGCGAGCCAGCACCGCGTTGGATGCGCTCTCTGGAGCTTGGGACCTAGACACGATCGAAGCCCTCGTAACGGGTACCGATCCCGACATCGCTCAACGGGAGGGTCTCCTCGCCGCACTAGAGCAGCTTCCTCTGCCTGACCCAGACCGGATAGCAGAAGCAGCAAGCGATCTGAGGGAGGCCGCGCAGCGTCAGGAGGCACTTCGGGGAAGCGATGCCGAGCGGGCTGAGAGGCTGGCAGGGCTGCTCGAAGCCGCAGTGGAGATGCACGAGCAACACGGCGACGCCGATTGCCCGGTCTGCGGCCGAGACAACGGCTTGCACAGTGAGCGTGTCACGCACCTCAAGGGAGAGATCGAACGACTGCGCTCTGAGGCAGGCGAGGTCCTCGACGCCCGACGCGCGGTACTCCGTGCCCAAACCACGGCGCGTGAGGTGATAGGGACCGTTCCGCAGGTGCTGGGGACTGTGGCGGACACAGACATTGGAATCGATGTCTCCGCGCTGGCAGCAGCGTGGCAGGCGTGGATCGATGCGCCCGAAGATCCCCTCGACTTGGCCGTGCATCTTGAGTCCATGTACCTGCAGGTGGAAGAGGCGACCGAGGCTGCCCGTGCCGCGGCTGCAACACAGAGACGCCGTCTCGCCGATCAGTGGCGACCGATGGCCGAGTCACTGGCCGAAGTGCTGCCGGTTGCTCAGCAGGGCCTGAGCGCCACGCAGCGTGTGACACCGCTTCGCAGCGCCGAGACCTGGCTAAAGGGATGCGAGGCTGCCATTCGAGACGAGCGCTTCGACTCGGTAAAGGCTCAGGTCGCGGATGTCTGGGAGACTCTGGCTGTCGGCTCCAACGTCACGCTCGAGGATGTGCGCCTCGGGACCAAGAAGGTCGTCATGGACGTAACCGTCGACGGGGATTCCGGCGTCGCGCTCGGAGTCATGTCGCAGGGCGAACTGCATGCCTTGGCCTTGAGCCTGTTCATCCCTAGGGTGAAGTTCGAGGCCAGCCCATTCGGGTTTGCGATCCTTGACGACCCCGTGCAGGCGATGGACCCGGTGCGCGTCGACGGACTGGCCCGGGTGCTGCACAGCCTGGCGGCAACACGCCAAGTCGTGGTGTTCACCCACGACGACCGACTCCCGACCGCGGTCCGACGACTCCAGATTCCCGCAACCATCCTGTCGGTCACCCGTCGACCCAAGTCACGCGTAGAACTCAAGACCTCACTCGACCCCGTGCAAGCCGCGATAGAAGACGCCCGGGCCGTAGAACTCAGCGATGGGCTCCCTGACGAGGTGTCCCGCCGGGTCGTTCCAAGCCTGTGCCGACAGGCGATCGAGGCCGCGTGTCTGGAGTCTGGCCGAAGACGCCTTCTCGCGATCGGAATGGGCCTAGATGAGTGCGAGGAGAGGTGGGCCGATGCCGTGAAGCTGCTCCCTCGCATCGCCATCGCGCTCTATGGGGACGCCGACCGCGCTGGCGATGTCTACGGAACCCTCAACAACAAGTTCGGACGCTGGTCAGCTGACACGGTCAGGGCATGCAATGAGATGACTCACTCGGGTGCGCCGGTGGGAACCAACCTCAAGGAACTCATCAACAGCACCGAGTCGCTTGCCAAGGAGTTGGCGGCCCTGTGACGCAGATCGCAGACCGCTTCTTACCGATCCACCTGCTTAGCCTCGCCCGATCGATAATGCGCGTCCCGCGCGCCGACCTGGTTGGCACGTGGCCCCGCTCCTCAGCGATCCTCGGCCGCCAAGCATTGGAGATCGCTCTCGACCAACTGTGGGCACAGGTCGCGCCGGGTGTTGAAAACGCGTCGGCAAGGGCACAGCTGACATGCCTGCCGGAGTACATCGACGCCGAACTTGCAAGCCGGATCCGATACTCTTGGCACGTCCTGTCAACAGCCTGCCACTACCACGCCTATGAACTTCCACCCATCGCTACCGAACTCAACGGCTGGCTCGACGATGTTGAATCAATCATTGCAGCAGTCAGGGTCACCGATCGCACACCTGCCGCCAGATAGAGTTCCCTTCGGCTAGACAACCTTGAACACGGCGTCTACCTCAAATCGCACGCCCACCGACCCTGGTCGGAATGCATCAGTCTGTCTCCTAGGGATTGTGCTCTTTTCCCAGTCGACGAGCGACACATCTCGGCTGGCAACAACTGCGCATCCGGTTAGTCCCTCCACCACGCTGTCCGCGGACAGTCGCTTGCCAGCCATTCGTACGACCACATGGCCGCGACTCGCCACCATGTATCCAGCAGCTCTCCAGAAGTCAGCCACCATCCGCCAATAGTTGCTCGCCAACTCATGTCGATCATCGCGGGAGACGAGATTTCGGGTTGGGCGAGGCGGTCCGCCCAAGAACCACAGACGTAACCACTGATCTTCCTCGAAACTCGTAACGTCCAGGTACGGAGGTGAAGTGATGATGCAGCTAGCTTCCCGTTGCCGGACAGACTGAAGCCTGTGCAAGTCTCTGAAATCGGTTAGCTCCACATGTCCACGTAGTTCTGGCAGCGGAGATACATATCTAAATCTTGCTTGACGTTCAAGCAGCTCGAACACATCTCGGTCAGGAGGAACATAGCCATGCTTATCCCAGAATCGAACCGAGTATGCAGGCTTTGTGGATATTGTACGCGGCATTTGTGCACTAAGATACGATGGAGATTTTTCAGACTCGCCGTGCAAGGCTCCAAGAGTCAGGGCGGCAACCATGGCGTCAGCGCGTCGCGTTTTCCACTGTAGCACCTCCCGAAGATAGAGAAGTTGGCTGAGCGTCTGTGGTTGGTAGGCACGACTGAAGAACTCTGGAAGACTCCTGACTCGTGGCCGCCATCGACGCGCCTCATATGCGCTTTCGAGTTGCGATATCCGGCGACATACTGTCGATAGTGTCGGGCCTTGTGCCTTGGCTGCTGTCAAGCAGTACGCGACCGGATTGATATCTCCGGCGAGTGCATTTCGGCCCATCAGAAGAGCCTGGAATGGAGTCGTGCCTCTTCCGCAGAACGGGTCGACAACCAGATCTCCGGGATCCGTTAGCTCATCGATCCACCTCTCTGCAAACCCTTCCGGGAACATTGCGAAGTAAGGGCAGAGGGCGTGAAACCTGTTCCTCACGGTCGTACCCGAGATTTCAGAACAGCTCCAGCCCATTTCATACTGCGAGTACGTGCAGCACTCGGCAGTTGGGGAGCATGATACGCGATGCGGCACCGATCGAACAGCACGCCACCGATGATCGCTCTCGTCGCCCATTCTTCACGCGTGGGTCTATGGGGCATGAAGAACATACGGACGGCTGGAACACAAGGTGGATCTAACATCCATGCTTGGCACCAACTTCTCGTGTCGGGCAACTCACTTAGTTTCGTCGCCCAATTCGCGCCAGCGGCACATTGGCCGAACGCGATGACTTGGCCCGGTCTCTTGTCAGCGAAGCCGTGCCACACCACTAGATCAAGATGAGCGTCCTTTTGGTTGGAGGCTGGCTTGACCTGCTTAGCGCCTCCACCTTCCCCGAGTAGCCTTGCGAGCTGATCGACCGCCGCTGAGAATCCAGGTGCTTTCGTCCGTCGCGGAAACGCGAAGAGATAGGTCCCGTCGTGTTCGTTGGATCCAAAGTAGCTCTCGGCAGCAGCACAGCTTATATCCTCAAAGTCTCGCTCAGGACGTACTCGAGTACCAGCACCAGCTGTAACCCCAAACTTGCTGAGTAGCAGTAAGAACGTGTATGTAAAATCCGCGGGCAACGCAGGAAACTTGAACTGGATCGTCTGATCATTAACAGTGAATGGATACCCCTCTCCAGCAGAAACCGAGCGATCTTCGAGTTCGGTGAACACGGAATCGACTAGCCGTTCCGAAGTGCCGCCTCCAGCATCCACAGACGCTTCCATGGAGTCATGAACAGCATCAGTTGACCCGCCGCGGCGCAACTCCGCTACAAGATCTTGAAAGCTGCTGTTACCATCATCAGAAGCTAGCGCCTTGAGTTCGAGCCAATCAGCGAGCGCAGTGGAGTCACTCGTAGCCGAAGGCGGGCCAATCCCTGGCATTATGAAGATCTAGGTCTGCGTCGACTTGCTCGCTTCTGTCTGCGACGATCCTCCATATCGGACACAAGGTGATCGGCCAGTTCCAGAATCTCGTGAGCGATGCGCAGCGTATCGCTATGACCTACATCACCTGTAAGTTGTTTTCCTCGTGCCTCCTGTAGTCGATGCCTAGCCTCTATCAGATGTCCCTTGAAGAGTTCCTCATCTCCGATACTGATATCGATCGCAACATCCAATGGGAGACCACGTCGCAGCGCAATCAGTCCTGCTTCGCTGCCTATCGCAGACTCAAGCCGACGGAGATCAGGGTTCTGACTCTGTACTTGAGGCCGCGTATCTGTGGACTTTCGTCCATAGAGCCACAAGCACAAGTCACCCAACGCATCGAGCCTCTTCTTGGGGACTGGATCTGGCCGGAAACTGTTCTCGTTATCTATGCCTAGCAGTTGTTGGATGTTCGGGTAGTCGAGACCGGTATACAAGTGTGAGAAGGAGAAGTGTCCTTTCCATCGATCATCCAGATCAAACCGGCCAGACTCCTCTGCCTGGCGCAACACCATCAAGCCTCTGTATAATCTGCGAACGGTCGTGTGACGATCGCCGATTTGCCGAGCGATCTCGTCAAGTCCTTCACCCAGCTCGTTGTGGACCCACGCAACATACTGCGCCTTAGCATACGACTGCCACGGTTGCGGACCGTTAACGTGCTTGAAGCCGACGTACTGCCAAATTTGCTCTCGCGCACGCTCGATGGCGGGCAACTCAAGCAGGTCGCGGCGCCGTGCGGCTGAAATCTCAGGCAGGTCAGTCGCCCCAACCTGCGCCCTGAGACGGTTGTCTACCAGGAGCTTCACCGCCGCCAGTCTGCGGTTGCCCTCCACGACAACGAGCTTGCCCTCCTCGCGTGCCACAAAGAGCGGCTCATGCTCAAAGTACCCGTTGCTGGCAATCGAGAGTGCCAGTTCGTCGACGGCGAACTCCTTCCACAGTCGTTCGACTAGGTTAGACTCGTCTAGTTCTCCGTCGAGGAAGAGCCTCGGATTCTTCCGGTCGAAGTGCAGCTCGTCGATCTGGAAGCGCGTGACAGCTGGCGTTCCTTCGCTCGCCTGCTCCCGCGCCATGCCGATCACACTACCGGAAGGTCGCGCCTCGTCGTGGCCGAGCGGACGGAGGCAGCCAGGACGCAGGCATCAGCTTGAAGTGGCCGAGGCGGACGGGCACGGGTGAAGACGGATGTCGCTGCATGCCCAGACCAGCGGGCCCCGCCTATCGTCAGCAGGTCCCAGCACCGCTGAGAGGCGGCCCGCCGAGCGGGATAGTGCCCGCCTGGTGCCTTTCGCCTTGCTTGGAACCTCGGCAAGGATCTCGTCGTCACTGTGCTCGTAGAGGCTCATCACCGCCCTCGTGCAGCTACTGCCTCGGACGACGGGTCTCGCCCGAGGAGGATCGCTTGGTCTTACTTATACTACATGAATATTGCATGGAAACTCACATTATCTCTCACTGCTGTTGGGGAGGTCATCTCGGCGAGTCGTCACTGAGAAGCCGCTGGCATAGTCGGCGCTCACCCGGCTCACGGACCAGCAGAGAAGCCTTCGAACTGGCGCTAACGCGCAACCGAGCGGGGCCTAGGTCCTGGGGGGTTTGCGGTTGGCGGGGGTTGGGGTTGGGAGGTCGGTGGCGGGGATCAGGGGGCCTTTGACGATCTGGTCTAGGAGGGCGGCGGCTTTGGGGGTGACCTCGATGGTGTGCTCGATGATAGACAGGACCAGCAACAGTTCCTTGGACTGGGTCCAGTTGGTGGGGCGGATGTCGTCCAAGGGGCTGGACTTGCGGCCCTTGCGATTCTTCATGCGATAGCCGAGCCAGGAGCGGAGGACTCGCAGGCCTGAGACTTCGAAGTCCCAGGCCTCCGGACTGACCGGGGCGAACGCGCCAGTGCCGACCGTGAGGGTCCGGGACTCAGGGTCGTAGTCGGAGCCTTCGGGCATGCCCTCTACAGGGTGAACCTCCTTGGCTTGGCCCTCGGGCAGTTGGGACTGGCCCTCGGGAGTGAAGCGCTCGCCCCAGGTGTGCCACCATATGAGGTCACGGCCCAGCGTCACCGCCTGCCGGAACAGGTCAGGGTCGGCGGTGATCGGGATGTGGATTGGGCCAGCTGCCTCCGCCAACTCATCGTTGAATCGATCGCTGAAGGCAGCCGTCCCGGAGAGAGCGTAGACGTAGGCGAGCAGATCCTCGGCAGAGGTCTCTCCGCCCATTTGCTCGCTCAGGACCGCTAGCAAGCCGTTCGAGACGTTAGGTTCCTCGCCTCTTGGGTTCCTGTGTAGCGGCATGACGTTCTTGGCCCCCCGACCAGAGAAGTGGTCGAGGTCGGGCACGTAGGGACTGGCCGTTACGGCTGGGCCCTTGCCCAGCTTGGTTGATGTCAGTGTCGTCAGGAACACTTGGCGAGCGCCGCGAGCGGCCCATAGCTCAGGTCTCGGGCGATCCGCCAGTCGGTTGTCAGCGATTATCCACTGCCGATCGAGACTCCGGTAGCCATAGCGTTCGAAGGCCTCCGGCTCGTCACCCTGATCGAGCCTTCGGAGTTGCGGCAGCGATGGCCCGGAACTCAGAAGGCGAGCCGGGGTGCTCGTAGTAGTTCGATAGCCAGTCTCTCTGAGAAGCAGTCCCCGGTGGCGGGGCACCTCATGCAGCAGCTCCTGCCACCTGCGTTCGAGTAGACCTCTGCTCTCACCGATCGGCCATGTGCGCTTCAACTGGCATCCAGAGTGAATCCACGGGAAGAGGTCGGTGATCTCGGGCCAGTCGTAGTACTCGCTCTCGCTCCGGGGCGTCATACGATCCAAGTCCTTGCCAGGGACCGGTTTGTCGATCTCGGCAATGCCGATCTGGCTCAGGCGTGCGAGCTTCTCGGCGCGAGTGCCGGCGATCCGGACGTAGCGGACCTCGCATTCAGCAGTGCGCTCGCCGCTCGTGCGGACGCCGACGGCGATGGCTACCGGAGTCTGGATGTCGAAGATGTTCTCCTCCTTCAGGGCCCCTCGGCCCTCGCCCCCGAGGTTGACGATCCAGAGTTCGTCGAACGCGTTGCGGAGCAGGTGTCGGACGCCGCCCATCGAGTCCCCCTCGAGGTAGGACGACGCGGTGATGAAGGCGACTACTCCCGGACCGGGTGGCAACGCGGTTGCCTGCCATACGGCCCAGCACCAGAAGTAGACATAGTCGTTGTAGACGTTCTTCAAATGGCCGCCAAGCCCGGCAGCCTTCATTGGCTCAGTCACAGCATCGAGCAGCGGAGGATCTGCGGCCGCCTTCGCCGCACGGCCCGTGGCAGCTCGCCGGAAGGCAGTGTCGGCGTCGAACAGCGGGGCGACACCGGGCGCACCGTAACGGACTACTCCGCCCTTGCGTCTGCCGGAGTCCCCGGCGGAACGCTGCTCACGGTCATACGGTGGATTGCCGAGCACGACCGAGAACCGCTCGTTCTCCTTGAGTTCCGCGGCACGCCTGCCTTCCTCGGCTACGGGGTCGTCCAGGTCGAAACTGCCTTGGCGGGCGGCGTGCTCCAGCGTGTCAGTCAGCAGGATCTGCATCGCCCCCTCACCCGCCCCGACTTGGTGCAGTTCCAGCGCCACCTTGAGGTGGGCAATGGCGTAAGGGGCGAGCATCAGTTCAAAGGCGTGCATCGACGGCAGAAGGCGGTCTCGCAGGTGCTCCGGCCAGTCTTCGGGAGAACCGGAGTCCAGGAACGACTTGCGTGCCCGACGGAGCCACTCAACCAGGAATGTGCCGGTGCCAGTGGCGGGGTCGACCATCGACACGAATGGCCTGTCTGCTTCAACACCCTCGGGCACGTCGAAACCGCTTCGGTCAGCGACCTCCTGCCAAGTCGAAGCGTCGGCGATACCCATCAGCAGGCCAAACCTCGACCGCAAGACCTCATCGACTGCTCGCCCGATGAACTCAACAGCCGGCTGTGGGGTGTAGAACGCGCCCGCATCGGCTCGCATCTTGCTGTCGTACTTCCTGAGGAACTCTTCGTAGAAGTGGATGACGGGATCGCCGCCCTTGGCGGTCGAGCCGATCTGATCGAGGATGGCCTCGACCTCGGTCTCACGGAGGTCGGCCACAAGCTGGGGCAGGCCGCTACCGGCCAAATCGAGCGACACGGCCTCGTCGTGGACCTGCTCGAACAGCGACTCCAAGAACGGGTTGGCCACCGGCACCGCCGAGAAGATCGGCGACGAGCCGAAGTCCTTCGGGTTTGTGACCCGACTGCTTAGCATCCCGTAGACCAGCGTCTGGGCGCACATGTCGGCGAAGCTGTCGGGGTTGACATCGCTGACGAGTTGGGTGCGGATCTCCTCCATGAGCTTGGAGAACGGGCCCGAGCCGTCCTCTTGCCCCACCGCTTCACTGATCTGAGCACGAAGGTCGCGGGCCGTCTTGGCCATGCGGTCGGCCAGGCGGGCAGAGTCCCTGATTGCTTGGCCAGCCGGCAGCTTGAATGCCTCCCACCACGACTTACGCCACGACTCGACATCGCGGTCGTCGTCGGGCCAGGCCAGGCATGGCAGAAGCTCCTCACTCAGTCGCTGGAGATGGGGTGTCGGCGTATGGGCTGGCCGCCATGCCAGGGAGCGAAACTCAGCGGTCTGAGGGTCGCTGCCCTTGAAGGCGAGCACATGCAGTTCCACGTCGTCGCCAGTGCCGGTGATCACGATGAACAACAGGTCGCTGAGCGCCCATGTCCGCGTGCCGGTGGTGCCGGTGGTGCGCTTCTTGGTGACCAACGCACGCAGCAGGCGCCGGATCGGCCCGTAGCGCAGCCTCGGTCCTCTGAATTCGAGGAAGAACACGCCCCAGGGCTGGTTCGCGGTCAGGGGTCGCATCTGTTGCAGCCGCTTCAAGTCCTTGAGCTGCTCCGCGGAGATGCCCAGTTCGTCGGGGTCCCAGTCATACGTGACCGCTGTGAGGTCGTCATCCTCAAGGTCCGGCAGGTCGATCGGCCAGCCCTGGTCGTCGACCAAGTACTGGAAGACCTGCGCGAAGGTGCGGATGCCACGCATGATCTCAGCGCGGTCTGCTGGAACGGAGAGGGCCATCAGTTGAGTTCCATCCAACAGCGCAGACTGGGCTTCGGGGCGTCGATCGGGGCGTTGACACGCTTGAGGTATGTGTCTCGTACATGGCGGAGAACCTTGTCGCGCAGGTCCTTCAGAGTCGTGCGGCCCATCTCGCAGCGGCGGGGGGTGTTGGGCTTTGAGCGGATGCTCTCGATGATCTCGCCGGGTGACTCGACGACGGCGTCGGCCTCAACGTCGTAGAGATACCAGCGTGTGGGCCCGGCCTCCAGGGTGAACACACCCCCGTCAGCGTCGAGCGCGGGCAGCGAGTAGCAGAAGAACACGCCACGCGCACCCTTGCTGAGCTTCCGGCGGCCCGAGAACACCGAACCGGGGAGCCCGTCGAGGTGTTCAGCCAGTTCCGGATGGCGCTTGAGCAAGGCCTGGTACTCCAGGTGCATCTCCTCGACCGCGGTGCGGGTGCCCTCGTAGGTGGCGTTGAACTCGCGCAACGGGTCGTAGGCGTCGTCGGGACGCAGCAGCTTGCGGCCCTCGATGCCGAGCGTGCTCGAGATCATCAGAACCTTGCCGGTGACCCGCTCGTACAGCTTCAGGATCCGCTCCAGCTCGTCGGGGGGAAGGAAGTTCCAGAACCGCACCGTGCCCCGGTCCGCTGCCGCCTCCGGGTGATCGGCCCGGAGGCGCTCCTCGGTCTCGGGGCTCATGCGGCGGTCCACGCGGCCTATCCGCTGCATCAGCCGCACCGGGTTCCAGTGCAGGTCGTAGTTGACCAGCCGGGTGGCGTCCTGGAGGTTGAGGCCCTCCGATAGCACGTCGGTGGACACCAGCACCCGGATCTCGTCCAGCCCGCCGTCGATCAGTTCCGCGCTGCTCGATCCGTTGTAGTAGGGAGAGAACCGGCGGATCACCTCTGCCCGGTCGAGCTTCGAGCCGCTGTCGATGCGGGCCAGACCGTCGACCCCAGCGGACCGGAGCTGCGACTCCACGTAGCGGGCAGTGTCCGCGAACTCGGTGAACACCAGCACCTTGCGGCCCGAGAGGTCCTTGGTGCGGAGCAGCCGGGCGAGCTTGCGCACCTTGTCGTCCTGATCCGGGGTGAGGCGACTGCTCACGTCGAGGAAGCGGACTATCTCGTCGAGGTCCTCGAACGTCTTGTCGACAATGGCGGCCACGTCGTACTCGTCACGGGACAGTTCCTCGACAGCCTCCAGCAGCTCGGGCGGGATGACGTCCTCATCGGCTTCGTCGTCGGCTTCGTCGTCGAGGTTCAGCCCGAGTTGGACCTCCGGCCGGTAGCCGACCACCTCCGCATGTCGGTGCAGCCAGCCGTCGAGCCGCTCGCGTTCCGCGCCCGGCTCGCTGTGGACCTCGACGAAGGCCAGCAGCTTGCGCATCAGCCGGTCCAGCGACTTCTCGAACGCGTACACCGAACTCTCGAACCGCTTGAGGAACATGGTGCGGATCAGGCCCACCACCTGACGCTGGCGGCCCTCCTCGAAGGGATTGATGTCCTCGGGACCGATGTAGTGGGCCAGCGGATAGTAGATCGCCAGGGAGAACAGCGGATTCTGGCGACGGCAGGCCTTCTCGAACATGTCGAGCACGTCCTGGTACGACGACCGGATCGAGTACTCGGCCACGCGGGGTGCCTTGCGCTCGGGAAAGGCGGCCGACTCGCCCCGCTCCTGGATCTGGCTGGCCTTGGCGTAGGACCGGCTGCGCTGCACGACCAGCGCTCCGAACACCACATCGGCGGCCAGAGCGTCGCGGGCCTCCGGCGTGAGACCTTCGGCGAGGGCCATGGCCGCACCCGGACCGGCGGTGCCGGCGCTTCCGTTGCCGGTGCCTGCGGCACCGAGGGTGGCCTGCAGTTCGCGCTCCATCACGTTGAAGTGTCCCGACAGGTGGTTCACTCCGAGGCTTCGGCCGAAGAAGGCCTCGTCGCCGCGGGTGAACAGTTCGGCCATGTGACGGAAGTCGGCGAGACGGTTGTTGACCGGGGTGGCGGTGAGCAGGAACACCAGCTTGGGTCGTGTCGAGCCGTCGAGCATGTCGTAGAGGCGCCAGTAGCGGGACCGCCGGTCGCGCCCGTCGCCGTTGCTGCTGATGTCGCTGTCGTCGCCTCGGCTGCCGCGGTTGCGGAAGTGGTGGGCCTCATCGATGATCACTGCGTCGGCCAAGTCGGTCATGCGCTGGAAGCGCTCGGGAAACTCGTTGCCCCGGCCAAGGTCGGTGTGGCTGAACACGCTGAGGCTCGAGAAGTCCGCACCGCCGCCGACGCCGCCGATATGGGGAAGCCACCGACGCAGGTGGGGCTCCCACACGCCCTCACGGGCTGCCTTGGGCGCGAACAGCACCACCCGCCTGTTCTCGTGCAAGACAAGCCGCTCGATCAGCATCAGCCCCACGAAGGTCTTGCCCAGGCCCACCCCGTCGCACAGGAACGCGCCGCCGTGCTGGCGGCCGATCTTCATGAGCGACCAGTACGCCTCCTGTTGGTACCGGTCGAGCTGGCCGAACATTCGTGACTGCGACTCGTCCCACTCCCCCGCGGTCAGCTCCCGGCCCCGGAAGAACTCGTGCAGCGCCCTCGCGTACACATCGAACGGCTTGAAGTCGGCGGTGTGGCGGGTGATGGTCCGCAGGACATCGGCGGTCACGTCCTCCGCCGCGGCCCAGTGCGTCTCGAACCAGTCCTGGAGCTGGGCCACCTCCCGGCCGCTCTGCACCTGAATGTTCAGCTCCACGTTGCGAGTCAGTCCCGGCTTGGTGAAGTTGCTCGAACCCACCAGCGCCTGCGCTCCGACCACGTCGAACTTGGCGTGGGTGATGTAGGCCTTGGCGTGGAACTTGTCACGCCGGTACACCCGGCACTCGATCCGGCCCTCGGCAATGGCCTTCACCACGGCCTCCACGCCCTCCAGGAACGGGTTCGGACCCTTCTCGTCCTCGAGGCTGCCGTCGAGGCGGCCTACCCGCTCGCTCAGAGCCTTCTTGAAGACACTGTGAGTGCGCAGCGACACCTCGTCGCCCATGAGCAGGCGGATCTTCTCCAGCTGCTGCCACTTGCCGTCGAGGGCCAGCAGCGCCCCGATCTCGAAGAACCCAGTGGCGATGTCGAAGGAGCGGGCCAGGTCGCTCCACTGGCTCAGGTATTCGAGGCCCGTCCAGCCCGAGACGCTGTTGTCGACGATGAACAGGTCCCCGCCGCCCGCTTCGCTCACATATCAGACCGTACTCCGCGGTTGTGACAGCGCCGCGGCCGGGGCGTCTATAGCGAACCGCGGGGCGCGACCCACTCGGTCCGCTGGCCGGTCGCCTCCGCGATCGTGTCGAAGTCCTTGTCGTAGTGGAGCACGGTCAGATTGTTCGCCTCAGCGACCGCGGCGATCAGCAAGTCGGCCACAGGCACGCGATGGCGACCAGCACGGGCCAGCAGACCCTGCACCTCCACGGCGCGGTCAGTGACCGACTCGTTCACCGGGAAGGAGCGCATCGCTCGCAGCCGACGGCGCAGTAGCTCGTGCTCGCCGCCACTTCGAACGCTGTAGAGCAGTTCCAAGTCGATGATGGGGCAGGTGGCGACACGCGAGGCGGGATACAGGGGCGCGAGCCGTCGGGCAACCTCGTCGAGGTGGCTGCGAGCTATAGCGCTCTTGTCGACGAGGTAGAGCGGCCGGGTCGGACCGACCGCAGCGGCGGTCATTCTCTCCAGGCGCCGCGCATGACCTCGGGGTCGCCCAGATCTGCGGCTGCGAGCTCCTGCATGTGCTCGAACAGTCGCTCCCTCGTCTCGCGGTCGCAGAATTCGCGCAGCGCCGTGTTCACGGTCTCCTTGATCGTCGCTCCATCCAGCATCGCCCGGGCCCGCTCCAGGGCATGGTCGTCCACATCGACGAGACGCTTCGTCATGCCGTCAATATATATCCGATTGGCCATGACAGATACCTGAGATGGTCAGTCTGATATATGCCAAGTAGTAGGTCTGTCCACGAGCGCTACTCCGGAGCGGAGTCGGGACGGGGTGGTGAGAGCCTTAAGGTCAGGCTCTCATGCGGGTGGCTTCGGGGTCCCATAGGCAGCCTGACACCAGCTTGGCGGGGCGGCGGGTTCCGATTATCTCGATCTCGAAGGGGCCCGCCGACTCGGCCAGTTCGGCGGGGACGTAGCCCATGGCCACCGATGCCTCGCTGTGGTGGGCGTAGCCGCCGGAGGTGACCCAGCCGACCACCTCTCCGTCGTGCCACACCGGTTCGTCGCCGATCACGTCGACGGCGTCGGCGCCGGTGCCGACGTCCACGGTCCAGGTGACCAGCCGCAGACCCGTTGACGGGCTGCCGCCGGGCGGACCGGTCTCGCCGTGCTTGGCGGCGAGGGCGTCGCGGCCGATGAAGTCCTTCTCCATGCGGACGAAGCGGCCCAGATTGGCCTCGAACGGGTCGTAGTCGGGCCGGTACTCCCGGGCCCAGGACCCGAAGCCCTTCTCCAGGCGCAGCGAGTTCAGGGCGTGCAGCCCGAACAGTTCCAGCCCATGCGCAGTCCCGACCGACCGCAGCAGGTCGAACACGTAGCGCTGGTACCTCGCCGGCATCCACAGCTCGTAGCCCAGGTCGCCGGTGAAGCTGATCCGCCCGCACCACACCGGGGCCAGGCCCGCGTTCATCTCGGTGAAGGCCATGAACCGCATCCCGTGGGCAGACACATCTGCGTCGGCCACCTCGGCGAGCAGCGCCCGCGCCGCCGGACCGGCGATGGCCAGGCCGCACATCTCGGCCCCCAGCGTGCGGTAGCTCGCTGAGCCGTCCGCCGGCAGGTGGGCGTCGAACCAGCGCTCGTAGTAGCGCTCCGCGATCCCGGAGCCGAACACCACGAACCGCTCGCCGTCGCGCACGTTGCCGGTGACCCCTCCCGCCGCCGTGCCCGCCGGTCCTTCGGCCCGTCCCGGCGCGGCCGGCAAGCACGCCACCGTCAGGTCGCCGGCCAGGTTGCCGGCCCGGTTGGTCATCGGGGTCAGCGCCATCCGGCCCGGAATCGGGATCCGTCCGGCCAGGAGCGGGTCGAGCCAACCCCTGGCGCCCGGACCGGACACCAGGAACTTGGCGAAGCCGGTGGTCTCCATCATCCCCACGCCGGCCCTCACCGCCAGGGTCTCCGCCCGCACCCGGTCCCAGGCGTTGGACCGCCCGAAGGTGACCTCCTCGACCGGCTCCAGCCCCGGCGCCTGGAACCACAGCGCCGACTCCAGCCCGAAGGCATCGCCCCACACCGCGTTGGCCTCCGCCAGCCGGTCGTGGATGGGCGAAGTCTGCACGCCCCGCCCCTCGGGCAGGAACTCGTTGGGGAACGTGATCCGGAACCGGCGCGAGTAGTTCTCCCGCACTTTGGCACTGGTGTAGCCCAGGGTGGCGTAGTCGCCGAAGCGGGCCACGTCCATGGCCCAGACATCGGCGCCGGGATCTCCCTCGGTGATCCAGTTGGCCACCGACAGACCGACACCACCGCCCTGAGACAGCCCGGCCATCACCCCGCAGGCGACCCAGTATCCCGGCAGGCCCCGTACCGGCCCGATCAACGGGTTGCCGTCCGGCGCGAACGTGAACGGCCCGTTCACCACCCGCTGGATACCTGCGTTGGCGAACGCGGGGAAGTGGGCGAAGGCCACCTCCAGCGAGTCCGCGATGCGCTCGAGGTCGGGCGGCAGCAGCCTCATCGAGAAGTCCCACGGCGTCTGGCGTGGCGACCAGGGCACGCCGCCCTGCTCGTAGGTGCCGAGCAGCATGCCCTCGCCCTCCTGGCGCATGTAGATCTCGCCGCCGAAGTCGATCACGTGGCGCAGCCGCAGACCGGTCTGCCGGTTGTAGTCGCGCACCTCCTCGAGCGGCTCCGTGACCAGGTACATGTGCTCCATGGCCAGCACCGGCAGCTTCAGCCCCACCATGCGGCCCACCTCGCGGGCCCACAGGCCCCCGCAGTTCACGACGTGCTCGCAGTCGATCGAGCCCAGGTCCTCGCCGGTGCCGGTGTCGTACAACAAGACCCGCCAGCCCCCGCCGGCACGCCGCTCGATGGCCCGGGCCCAGCAGTTGCGGTACACCTCGGCGCCCGTCATCCGGGCCGCTTTGGCGTAGGCGTGGGTCACCCCGGCCGGGTCGACATGGCCCTCGTGGCCGTCGACCAGCGCGCCCACGAAGTACTTGGGGTCGATCAGCGGCACCAACTCGGCGGCCTCGGCCACCGACACGATCTCGGTCTCCATGCCCAGGTAGCGGCCCCGCGCATGGGTCATCCGCAGCCAGTCGAGCCGTTCGGGAGTGTCGGCCAGCATCACCCCGCCCGGCATGTGGATGCCGCAGTCCTGGCCCGAGACTCGCTCTATCTCGGCGTACAGCTGCAGCGTGTAGCGCTGGAGGCGGGCCACATTGGGATCGCCGTTGAGGGTGTGCATGCCCCCCGCGCTGTGCCAGGTGGAGCCGGCCGTGAGCTCGGTGCGCTCCACCAGCACCACGTCGGTCCAGCCCGCCTTGGTGAGGTGGTAGAGCACGCTGGCCCCGATCACTCCCCCGCCGACCACGACGACCTGCGCGTCGGCCTTCACTCGAGCATCTCCCGGAGCCGGCGGGCGTCGGTCAGCCCGTGCTCGACCAGCGGCGGGCGTCGATGGCGGGCAGGGCGGGATTGCGCCCACAGCCGTAGCGCTCGAAATCGTCGGGGCCGTCGCCGGGCGGGATCGTGAGACCGCCGTCGAGGGAGTCGGCCGTGAGGCAGTCGGCCACCATGTTCTGGAAGCGGTGCAGCGGCTCCTCGAAGCGGGGCGACAGCGGACCGGGCGGGGCCGCGCCCAGGGCCAGTCCCCGCTGGGACCGCTCGCATATGTCGATGTCCTCGTTGTTGATCTCGATCCAGAACTTGAGCGTCTCGGCGATCGCGTCGCCGTAGGGCTCCGCCGGGGTCGAGGCGGGCAGCAGCAGCGTGCAGTGCTCGCGGGTCAGCCCCACCGACAGCGGCTCCAGACGCATCACGAAGGCATGGCCGGGCAGCACCGCCAGCGTCAGGTTGGGGAACACGGCCACGAACCGGCCGCTGACCGAGTCGGATTCGCCCAGCCCGGGGGCGGGCGGCAGCACCATCCAGTCGCCGCGCTCGTCGCTCGACACCGGCGTGGTGGTCTGGCCGCAGTACAGGCCCGGCCCCTGGTAGCGGTAGTGGTCGCGCACCCGCGACACCCGGGCCAGCTCCGGATGCACCCACCCCAGGTGGTAGTACTCCTGGAAGTTCTCGGTGATCAGCTTCCAGTTGGCGGCAACGTCGAAGGTGCACTTCTCGTGGACGACCCAGTCGTCGAAGCCGTAGCCGGCCATCCGCTCGGGCAGATCTCCCAGCCACTCGGCCAACGAGGGCGTGTCGTCGTCGAGGCACGCGAAGACGTTCAGGCCCCAAGACTCGACCCGTACCGGCAGCAGGGCGAGCTCCGCCGGGTCGAAGCCGGGGCGCGGCACCTCGTCGAACAGCGGGGTCGCCACCAGCGAGCCGTCGAGGGAGTACCCCCAGCGGTGGTAGGGGCAGCGGATCATCCGAGACACGGTGCAGTCGTCCGCCGCCAGTTCCGTCCCCCGGTGGCGGCACGAGTTGACGAAGCCCCGCAGCACCCCGTCGTGGTCCCGGGTAATCAGCACGGACGTGCCGCCGAGGTCGCGCACCAGCAGGCGCCCCGGCTCGGCCACCTCGGGTGCGGAGGCCACCGCCACCCAGGCCCGCCCGAACAGGCGCTCCCGCTCCAGCGCGAAGAAGCCACCGTCGGTGTACGCGGTCGGCGGTAAGCCCGTCGCCTGCTCGAGCGGCCGGCGGGTTCCCGACCAGAAGTCCGCAGACGTGAAGCGCCGGTGGTCAGTCGGCTTCGGCTGCATCGCGGAATTACACCACGGGGCCTGCCGCGGCACAACCGATCAGAGATTCCGCCGAGCTCAGAAGTCGGTTTCGACTCCGCCTTCGGCTATGCGGCGGTCGGTGAAGTCGTCCAGCTCGGCCCGTATGTCGTCGGCTAGCGCGGGCGGTTCGTGGGCCGCCAGCAGCTCGCCGACCAGCCGCTCGGCGTGGTCCAGCGCGGTGGGCGAACCGGCCTCGGCCCAACTCTCGTAGTTGCGCCAGTCCGACACCATCGGCTTGAAGAAGGCGTCCCGGTAGCGGGCCAGCGTGTGGGCCGTGCCGAAGAAGTGGCCGCCCGGGCCGACCTCGGCGATGGCGTCCACTGCCAGCGAGTCGGTGTCGGTGGCCAGCGGCTCCAGGAACGCCCCGACCATGCCGAGCATGTCGGCATCGATCACCATCTTCTCAAAGCACGCCTGCAAGCCGCCCTCCATCCAGCCCGCGCCGTGCATCACCATGTGGGCGCCGCCCATGACCGTCGCCCACAGCGAGAACACGCTCTCGTAGGCGGCCTGGGCGTCCACCGCGTTGGCCGCGCACGCGTTGGAGGACCGGTACGGGATGCCGTAGCGCCGGGCGAGCTGGCCCCCTAGCAGCACGGCCTTCATGTACTCGGGGGTGCCGAAGGCGGGCGCGCCCGACTGCATGTCGACGTTGGAGGTGAATCCGCCGTAGATCACCGGCGAGCCCTTCCGCACCAGCTGGCAGAAGGCGATCCCGGCCAGGGCCTCGGCGTTCTGCTGCACCACCGCGCCGGCCACCGTCACCGGCGCCATCGCCCCGGCCAGGGTGAACGGCGTCACCACCACCACCTGGTTGCGGGCCGAGTACTGCAGGATCCCCTCCAGCATGGGCGTGTCGAGCCGCAGGGGCGAGCTGCAGTTGATGACCGTGAAGATCGACGGCTCAGCATCGAGTTGCTCGTGGCTGACGCCCCGCACGATCCGCACCATCTCCAGGCAGTCCTGGTTGCGCTGGGCGCCCAGGGAGTAGCAGTGAAGGGCTTTGCGCGACAGCGTCAGAAGGTCGCGGGTGGTCACGAGATGGCGGACCGAGGAGTGGACATCGACGGGCTCGACCGGGTAGCCGCCGTGCATCGCCACCGCGTTGAGAGTCTCGCTCAGCATGACCAGCCGGCGGAAGTCCTCGCGGTTGCCGGTGCGGCGCCCGCCGGCCCGGTCGGCCACGTTCGGGGGGCTGGCCACCGCGGCGAACGCAATGCTGCGCCCGCCCATGGGCAGGTGCCGGGCCGGGTCGGGGGCATGCAGAACGAACTCGGAGGGCGCGGCGGCTACCAATTCGGTGACCATCTCCGGGTCGAAACGGACCCGGTCCCCGTCCACATCGGCCCCTGCCTCGGCCCACATCTGCCGGGCGGCGGGATGCAGGAAGTCCATGCCTGTGTCGCGCAGCACCGTCAGCGACGCCTTGTGGATGGCCTCCAGCTCGTCGTCGCTCACCGCCGGCGTCGGCTCGAAGCGGCGCTCATGCCGCCGCCAGGGTGGCTGAACCGGCCCAGTCGGCCGCTCGACGGCTGTCTGTCGCGGTCTTCGACGCCGACGCTCGCTGCTCATTCTCGCAGGCTAGTGCGCGGTACGGCAGCCATCACACCGATGCACCTGCATCGTTGTCAGTCAATTTCAGATGATGAAACCACAGACCGGTCTTGCGGTGCCGGCAGCCGCATCGAGACTTCTCACGGCGTCTGGGCCTGCGATCAGGCCGCTCAGACAGCAGACTGGACACCGATGACCGACACATCGGAGATGCTGGAGATCGCGTCGATCGATCCGGACGCCGTCCAAAGCGTCTACGAGGAGCGCGGCTGGGGCGACGGCCTTCCCCTGATCGCCCCGACCCCCGAGCGGGTCGACGCCATGCTGGCCGCAAGCGACCGCGACCCCGAGGACCTGATCGCGGTGCTGCCTCCCCGTTCGGGCATGGCCACCCGGAGGATCATCGCGGTGAACGCGGTCCTGGCCGGCTGCCGACCGGAGCACCTGAAGGTGCTCGTCGCCGCGGTGCGGGCCCTGGCCCGGCCCGAGGTCAACCTGCGGGGTGTCAACGCCACCACCCATCCGGTCGCGCCCCTGCTGGTGGTGCACGGCGAGGTTGCCCGCACCGCGGGCTACAACTCGGGTCTCGGCGCCTTCGGCCCGGGCAACGTGGCCAACGCGGCCACCGGAAGGGCGCTGCGCCTGGTCCTGCTTCACGTCGCCGGTGCGGTCCCCGGCGCCGGCGACGCCTCCACCCAGGGCGGCCCGGCCAAGTACGCCTACTGCGTGGCCGAGAACCTCGACGAGTCGCCGTGGGGCGGCTACGCGGCCAGTGTCGGGGTGGACGCGCCGTCGGCGGTGACCGTGCACTGCGGGGAGGCGCCCCACAATGTGCACGACATGGAATCAAGCCACCCGGAGCCGATTCTCGACAAGGTGGCGTCGACCATGACGACGCTGGGCTCGAACAATGCCCCCGTCAGCAGCGGCGAGTTCTTCGTGATGCTGTGCCCCGAGCATGCCGCTGCCTGCGCGGCCGCGGGCTGGACACGCGGCCATGTGGCTTCCTATCTCTACGAGCGGGCCCGGATGAGGGCCGGCGACCTCCGGGGCGCGTTCTCGCTCCGTGCGTGGGCGCCCTGGCAGGAGGCCGTACCCGACGACGATCCCATGCCGATCACCGAGCATCCCGAGAACATCAAGGTCATGGTGGTCGGAGGGCCGGGCAAGCACAGCTCGGTCATCCCCAGCTGGGGGATGACCCGCAGCGCCACTGTGCCGGTCGGGTCGTAGACGCGAGGAGGGAAGCACCCCGATGAAGATCTATGCCCCCGACGGAGCAGTCGGACCCACGCCCGCCGGCCTCGCCCCGCCGGCTGGTGTCCTGGCCGGAAAGCGGATCGGGATACTCGACAACTCGAAGCCGAATGCGGGCCTCCTGCTGGGCCGCATGGCCGATCGGCTGGCCGCCCGCACCGGGGCAACCGTCTCCGTGGTCGAACGCAAGAACGGCGCTCTGCCCGCTCCCGACGACACCCTCGCCCGGCTGGCCGACGCCGAGGTGGTTCTCACCGGCTCAGCCGATTGAGGCAGTTGCACGTCGTGGAGTGTCCACGACTCCGTCAGCCTCGAGGCCGCCGGCGTCCCGACCGTGCTGGTGGCCACCACCGCCTTTGACGCCCTCGCATCCGAGGTGGCCGTCACCCTGGGAATGCCCGACGTGCGGATCGTGGCCGTCGAGCATCCGCTGGGAGGCGCGGGCAAGGCCGCCGTCATCGACCGGGCAGACGCCGCCGTCGAGCAGGCGCTGCGCCTCCTGACCGGACCCGCATGACCGGCGCCGCGTAGGCGGGGCCCGCTTCACAACCGGCCGGTTCTGCCCTACAGTCGGTGCCCGTCACGCGAGCCCGCCGACCGGGCTCCACAACCAACAGGAGGACCTGCTCTCATGTCGACATTGGCCAGCGACCTGGTGATCGAGTTGGAAAACAAACCGGGGGCGCTGGCCAAAGTGGCAACCGCCATCAGCGACGCAGGCGTCAACATCGCGGCAGCCACATGCATGGGCAACGGCCACACCGCTGAGCTGCACATCCTCGTGCCTCACAGCGAGCCCGTCTACCGGGCGCTGGCCAACACTCACGGCCCGAGCGTCACCCGGGAGCGAGAGGTCGTGGTGGTGCAGGCCCAGGACCGTCCCGGCGAGCTGGCCGAGTTGGCCACCAAGGTCTCCGACGCCGGCGTCAACCTCGACCTCGTGTATGTGGCCACCAACTCCAGGGTGGTGCTCGGCTCCGAGAACATCGAAGCCCTCAAGGAAGCCCTCGACGGCTTCGCCCTGTAGAGGCGGAGCGGAGCCCGAGCCAGCTCAAGTCGCCGCGGACAGACTCGGCGCGGGACGCACGAGCGCCCGCCACAGCGACCGGTAGTCGGGCCACACCGCCTCTGCGGGCAGGTAGCCGTCCTGCTCCAGGGCCTGCTGCAGCCGGGGCAGGTTTCGGGCCGGCACGCCCGAGTCCACATGGTGGGCCAGGTGGTAGCCCACGTTGTAGGGCACCAGGAACAGGCGGGCCGCCCAGTTCTGGCGCACATGGTGGGTGGTGTTGCGACGGTCAGGCGTGCGGGTCATGCCGCCATGCTCCGCGATCACCCGCAGCCGGTTGGCCACCTGGTAGTAGCTGAAGTACGGCAGAGCCCACAGGACCAGATACAGCCACGGGTGCCCCGCCGCCCAGAACGCGGCCAGCACCAGGGCCTGGCCAGCGAAGAACCGCAGGCTGAGCAGTAGGAACGGCGCCTTGACCAGGCCGGTGAAGCGGGGCTTGACGATCCGGAAGCCCGACACGCCGAACAGGTCCCGCAATAGCTTGCGGCGCATGGACGCCCTCGACACCGGGTAGAGGGAATAGAGCAGGAAGTCGGGCTCCTTGGGTCCGAACTCGTCGCGGTGGTGGTTGGCGTGGCCCCGCCGGTAGTGGTGGGTGCCGGTGCCGAAGGGCAGCCACCCCAGGATGTTCACGCCCACGACGTCGTTCACGAGGCGGTTGGAGAACAGCAGGCGGTGGGCCGCCTCATGGTGCAGGATGAACATTCTCAGCATCACGACGCCCATGACCGGCACCGCTACGGCGGTGGCCAGCCAGTGATCGACGGCTATGGCCGCCGCGACCACCGCCACCGCCGCGGCGAGCGTCGCCAGCACGGTCACGGCGTTGATTGCGTCGGGGATCCGGCGCAGCTCGGCCCGGAACTCGGGCCGGGGCCGACCGTCGGGCCGCAGACGGGGCGAGCCTTCGAAGGAGGGCAGGTCGCCGCGGGCCATGCCTCCGGTCATGGTCGCCACCAACTCGTCGTGGGACAGAGCACTTCCGGCCTCGGTCATCGCCCCCACACTACGGCATTCTCCCGCCCGAAGCGGCCTGGGCCAAGCCTGTCACCGGCGGCCCGCAGCGGTGGAGTCAGGGCGGCTCGTCGTGCTGCAAGAACACAGTCGCCCAGAGCCGTTCGACGCTGATGCTGCGCCCGCGGAGTCAGGACGACTCGTAGTGCTCCAGCTCGGCCCGCACCGCCCCCGACGCGCTGGGAGGAATGCCGGTGACGCTGGCAGCCACGCCGCCGGCTGAGACTCTCTCCATGATGCGGCGCAGCGCGACCGCCCCGGAGTAGTCGAGGCGCCCGACCCCCGACAGGTCGATCACGACCGCGGTGAGGTTGCGCTCGGAGGCCAGTTCCTCACGCACCGAACGCTCCACCTGCGGCACAGTGGCGAACCACATCACGCCCTTGGGCCTCACCGTGAGGGTGTCGTGGCTGCGCTCGCCGGGCGTGACTACCTGCATCTCGCGGTAGAGGTGCACCGCGATTGCGAGGCCGATGCCCACCATCACGCCTCGCTCCACCCGGGGCGCGAACCCGATCGTGGCCAGAGTGGTTCCCGCCCCGACCAGCGCCTGGGGGAACGAGCCCCTCGGCAGGCGGGCCATCTCCCTCACATCCAACAGCCGCAGCACCACGACGATCACGATGACGGCGAGCACCGCAGTGGGAAGGTTCTCCAGCAGCGTCACCAGCGGCAGCACGGCCAGCACGAAGGCCCCGGTGATCGCACCGGACCAGGGGCTTGTGGCCCCGGCCATCCGGTTCAGCGAGCTCCGCGAAAACGATCCGCCCACCGGGAAGGCGCCCGAGACCGCGGCGGCGAGGTTGGCGACTCCCTGGCTCACCATCTCGCGGTTGGCGTTCCAGGGGAGGCGGTCGGCGGCGGCGAAGGTGCGGGCGATCGCGGCCGGTTCTGCGAACCCCACCAGGGCTATCACCGCCGCCGGCAGCAGCAGGCCGGGCGCCTCAGACCACGGGAAGTTCAGGGTCAGCGGGATGAACCCGCCGTCGAGGTCGCCCACCTTCGATCCCTCATAGCCGGCGGAGCCGGCCACGACCACGCCGGCGACCACGGCCACCAGCACCCCGGGGAACAGCCGGTGCACATGGCGGCCCCCGATCATCAGAGCCACCGTGGCCGCCGCGAAGGCGATGGCCGACCAGTTCCACTCGCCGGGCCGCGCCAGCGCGCGCACCGCCGCGGCCAGGACCTCGCCGTCGGGGTCGACGTCGAAGATCTTGGGCAACTGCGAGGCGACGATCACCACTGCGGCACCTGCGGTGAACCCGGTCACCACCGGTTCCGACAGCACGTACGCCACCCGGCCCATGCGCAGCACACCGAACAACAGCCGCATCAGACCGACGAGCAGTGCCAGCAGCGCCGCGCTCTGGATGTAGCTGGCCTCGCCCGGCTCGGCCACACCCGACAGCGCCCCGAGGGTGAGCAGGGCGGTGAGGGCCACCGGCCCGGTCTGCAGGTAGCGCGACGACACGAACAGCGCGGCCAGCAGCGACGGGAGCGCGGTCGCGTAGAGGCCGTACTGGGCCGGCAGGCCGGCCAACTCCGCGTAGGCGAGCGACTGGGGGATGGCCACCAACGCCACCGAGACGCCGGCGATGAGGTCCCCAGTGCTCGGACGCGTCACGCGAGTCAGGCTACGAGCATCGCTACCCTGCGCTGTGGTGAGCACTTCGGCCGATCCCCGCGAGAACCCGCAGATGTTCACCGACGAGTGGGTGGCCTGGCTCGACTCCGTGCTCTCGGCAAGCGAGGTCGACCGCGCCCTGGACCTGGTCTTGGAGCACCGGGTCACCCGCGACGACGGCTCGGTGTTCTGCTGGCATGTGCGGGTGGCATCGGGACACGTTTCGGCCGCACCCGGGCCCGCCGGCGCGGGGGCAGGCGAACGCCTGGTGTCGTTCACCACCGACCACGAGACCGCCCGGGCGATCACCGAGGGCAAGTCCGCCCAGCGGGCCTTCGCCCAAGGCAGGCTGAGCCTTGACGGTGATCCGCGGCTGCTGCTCGCGGCCCGACCGGCCTTGGAGGCCATCGGCGCGGCCCTCTCAGGGTCCGCTTGAGACCCGACCCGTCTACTTGAGGAAGCGGCTGGTGGTGTTGTCGGCCAGTACCTTCCCGCCGGTCTGGCAGGCCGGGCAGTAGGCCACCCGGTAGCGGCGGTACTCGACCGCCCGCACGGTGTCGCCGCAGGCCGGGCACTCCTTGCCCACGCGGTGGTGCACGTCGTTGGGCCGGTCCGCGGATCGGCCCATGTCGTCGAGCATCCGTTCCGCGGCCAGGCCCCGCGCGATCGATCGGTCGATGGCAGCGTGCAGCCGGTCCACCGCGTCGGCGTCGAGGCGCGACGTGTTGGAGAAGGGCGAGATCCTGGCCATGTGGAGAACCTCGTTGGCCAGCAGCCGGCCGATGCCCGCCAGATGCGACTGGTCGCGCAGGAAGCCGTGCACCCGCTCGCTGGCTGAAGCCAGCCGCCGGGCCAGTTCGTCGCGGTCGATGGTGTCGGCGTCAGGGCCGAGACGGGCCAGCGGCTCGACCTCAGCGGGATCGCCGGCGACGAGCCACACCCCGGCCCGACGCTCGGTGCCTGCCTCGGTGAGCAGCAGCGCCGTCCCGTCGGAGAAGGTCCAGCGAGCCATCCCGCCTCTGGGTTTGCGGGCCTGCTGAGTGTCGTTGCGAAGCCGTCCCGCCTGCATGAGATGAACGACGAACGTGAGCTCGCCGGGGTCGGCGTCATCGGGCGGGCGGAAGCGCAGCAGCAGGTACTTGCCCCTATGGCCGACCGAGGCCAGTTCACGGCCCGTAGCCGCCGCAGGCCTGGGATCGAACGTCTTGAGCGCGGCCGGATGCAGCGGCTGGAAGCGGGCCAGCGAGGTTCCTGTGAACGCGGTCGACAGCCGCTCGGCGTGGGCTGCGACCTCAGGCAGCTCCGGCACCGAGGTGCTCGCCCCTATTGGTCGGTCGTGGAATCGATCCGGGCACGGCTAAGAGGCCGAGCGAGTAGGCGGGATGACGCGGCCCATACGGGCGAGGCCGTGGCCCGAGCGGCCCGTGAGCGCAGCGAACAAGAGCGGGAAAGACCCCGATGCAACGCGACGGGCTTGCGCCTACCCGCGCACGTTCTAACCGTCCCGATCCACCGGCGGAGACTCATGCTCTGTCCCGGTCACTTGGGCGACACAGCACTAGATCAGTCCCAGCGCGGCCACCGTGTCGCGCTCGGCGGCCAGTTCAGCCACCGAGACGTCGATGCGGGCCCGGGAGAAGTCGTCGATGTCCAGCCCGCCCACGATCCGGTAGGCACCGTCGGCACAGGTGGCCGGGAACGACGAGATCAGCCCCTCGGGCACGCCGTAGCTGCCGTCGGAGGGCACCGCCATCGACACCCAGTCCCCGGGCGGGGTTCCCAGCATCCAGTCGCGCACATGGTCGACGGCCGCGTTGGCCGCCGAGGCTGCCGACGAGGCTCCCCGGGCTTCGATGATGGCCGCGCCCCGCTGCTGAACGGTGGGGATGAAGGTGTCCTCGAGCCAGGCCTGGTCGTCGACAAGCGTCGCCGCGCCGCGGCCACCGACGGTGCAGTGGAACAGGTCGGGGTACTGGGTGGCGGAGTGGTTGCCCCAGATGGTCATCCTGGCGATGTCTCCCACGGTGACACCGAGGCGAGCCGCGAGTTGGGCCTTGGCCCGGTTGTGGTCGAGGCGGGTCATGGCCGTGAATCGCTCGGGCGGAACACCGTCGGCGTTGTTCATGGCGATCAGGCAGTTGGTGTTGGCCGGGTTGCCCACCACCAGCACTCGAAGGTCGTCTGCGCCGCGGGCAGCCAGAGACCTGCCCTGCACAGTGAAGATGGCGCCGTTGGCCTCCAGCAGGTCCTTGCGCTCCATTCCCTTGGTGCGGGGCCGCGAGCCCACCAGCAGGGCGATCTGGGCGCGGTCGAAGGCCTCATCGGGATCGTCGCTCAGCACCATTCCCGACAGCAGGCCGAACGCGCAGTCGTCGAGCTCCATGGCCACTCCCCGCAGGGCGTCCATGGCCGGGGGGATCTCCAGCATCTGCAGGATCACCGGCTGGTCGGGACCGAGCATCGAACCGGAGGCGATGCGGAACAGCAGGCTGTAGCCGATCTGGCCGGCGGCGCCGGTGACAGCCACTCGTACGGGATCGTTCATGACGTCACCGTATCGGCTGCCGGCAGCCGGTCGCCCGGTCCCCGCCCGGTCGCCGCGTCCCAGCCCAGACGCCGGGTCCCAGCCCGGTCGCCGGGTCCCAGCCCAGAGGCCGGGTCCAGTTCAGACGTGGGGCGCGGCTCGGCGGGTGTTGCCCACCCAGGACTCGTGGAGCCGGGCGTACACGCCTCCGGCGTCCACCAGTTCGTCGTGGCGGCCCTGCTCCACGATGCGGCCATCGTCGAACACGAGGACCATGTCTGCTCGTTCGGCCGTGCTGAGACGGTGAGCCACCGACACCGTCGTGCGGCCCTGGGCCAGATGGGCCATGGCCGATGCCAGCGCCTCCTCCGTCTCGGGATCCACCGCGGAGGTGGCCTCGTCGAGCAGGAGCAGGCCCGGATCGGCGACCTGGGCCCGGGCCAGGGCCACCAGTTGGCGCTCGCCCACCGACAGCCGGCCGCCCCGCTGGCCCACCGGGGTGCGCATGCCGGCCGGCAAGCCCTCCACCCAGGGCCTCAGTCCGAGCGCCTCCACCGCAGCCGCGGCGTCGGCATCGGTGGCACCGGGCCTGCCGTAGCGGATGTTGTCCTCGATGGTGGCCGCGAACAGGAAGCCGTCCTGGGGGACCATGCGTATGCCCCGGCGGCGGGCGTCGGGCGCCACCGTGCGAAGGTCCACCCCGCCGATGAGCACCTCACCCGACGAGGGGTCAGCGAGCCGGGCCAGCAGCCGCACGAAGGTGGTCTTGCCCGAACCGGTCTCGCCCACCACCGCCACGTCTGCGTCGGCCGGTATGGCCACATCGATCCCCTGCAGCACCGGATCTGAGGTGCGGTACGAGAAGCCCACGTCCCGCACCTCCACCGCCAGCGGCCGCCCGGGAAGTTCCTGTGCATCGGAAGGGTCCGGCTCGACCACATCGACGGGCGTGTCGAGCACTCCCATCACCTTCCACCAGGCCGCCAAGGCCGCCTGGGTGTTGTCGAACACCTCCCCGATCTCCGAGATCGGCCTGGTCAGCAGGCGCACGAGAAACACGAACGCCACCAAGCCGCCGGCGCCGATGCCCAGCTCGTCGCCCCACGTCACCCCGGCCACGATCGCCGCGGCCAACGCCACCGACGAGGCCAGATCGACCACCGGCAGCATGAAGGCCCACCACTTGAAGGCCGACAGCTGGGCCTCGTACTGGCGGTCCACGGCACGGTCGAGACGGGTACGCACCGCGTTGCGGTAGCCGTAGGCCCGTATCACCGCGGCGGCCGACACCGTCTCGCTGGTGTGGCCCATGGTCTCGGCCACCCGGTCCCGGACCCGGGCGTGGGCCGCGATCTGGCGGCGCTGTATCCAGCGCAGGTACGGCAGCAGCGGCAGGTGCAGGGCAATCACCAGCAGCGTGAGCTGCCAGCTGTAGAAGAGCATCACCGCCAGCGTCGCCACGATCAGGATCGGGTTGATGGTCCACGCCATGGCCCCCCACTGCATGAACAGGGCCATGGCCTCGATGTCGCTGGTCACCCGGGCCACCAACACCCCCCGGCGCGACTCGGTATGGGTGACCAGGCTCAGCCGGTGGATGTGCTCGAACGCTCGGACCCTCAGCCCGAGCAGTACAGACTCGGCCATCTGCACCAGCCGGATCAGCGCGAAGCGGCCCGCCGCGAACACCACCAGCACCGTGGCCAGCGCGGCCAGTGACAGCACCCACACCACGCCGGGCCGGTAGCCGTCCGGGCCGATGACGCCGTGGTCCAGGACCAGTTGCACCATGACCGGCACGATCAGCCTGCCGATCGCGGCGAACAGGCCCACCGCGGCTATCACCGGCAGGCCCCGGCGCAGTTCGGAGCTCATCGCGACGCCGCGCCGCAGCACCTGCAGTGCCTTGATGTCCTCGGTGGCCGCGGTGTCCGGCGCCTCGGCGTCGCGCACCCCGCCCGGAGCCGTGTCGGGACGGGCACGTTCGTCGCTCAGCCGGGTCCGGCCCCCGTCGGCGGCGGGGTCACTCATGGGCTGCGGCCTGCTCGTAGGCCGAGACCAGCGACCGGTAGTCGTCGAGGGCCAACAGCTCTTCATGGGTGCCGGTGGCGATGATCCTCCCGCCGGCGAGGTACGCGACCCGGTCGGCGAGCTCGATGGTCGAGATCCGGTGCGCCACCACCAGCAGCGTGGTGTCGAGCCCGCCGCGGAGGTTGGCGAGGATCTTGCTCTCCACGACGGGGTCGACGGCGCTGGTGGCGTCGTCGAGCATCAGCAGCCGGGGCGAGCGCACCAGAGCCCGGGCCAGCGCCACCCGCTGCCTCTGGCCGCCCGAGAGGGTCACGCCCCGCTCCCCCACCACGGTGGCAGCGCCGTCGGCCAGAGCGTCCACGAAGGCGCCGGCAGCCGCCGAGCCGAGCGCGCCGGTCACCTCGGCGGGGCCGCGCCCCCGCTTCATGTCGACGTTCTCGACCACCGAGTCAGCGAACAGGAACGCCTCCTGGAACACCAGCGCCACCGCCTCGTGGAGCTCGACGGAGCCGATGCTGCCAAGATCGGCGCCCGACAGGCGGATCGAGCCTCGCGCCAGGTCATTGAGCCCGACCACGGTCTCCAGCAGGGTCGACTTGCCCGATCCGGTCGCGCCGACCAGGGCGACGGTCTCACCGGGTCGCACCCGGAGCGACACGCCGTCAAGCACGAGCCGCGAGCCGTAACTCACGGCCAGGTCGTCGATCTCCAAGCCCAGCGGACCCTCGGGCAGCATCCGAGGGCCCGCCGGAGGCGGCGTGGGGACGGGCCGTTCCAGGACCCGGTCCACCCGCTCCAGCGACACCACCGAGCGCGGCATCTCCTCCAGGAAGAATCCGACGATGAACAGCGGCAGGGCCAGCAGCGAGAACAGTGTGGCCGCCAGCACCAGGTCGCCGGGTGTGGCCGAGCCCCGCCCCACCAGCCAGGCACCCACCAGCAGCAGAGCGATGGCGCCCACCGTGGGCAGGGCGTCGATGGCCGGCTCGAAAGTGCCCCGCATCCGGCCCACCCGGATGCGCTCGTCGCGCAACCGCTCCGACGCGGCCCGCATCCGCTCCACCTCGATGGGCTCCCGGCCCAGGGTCTTCACCACCACCGCCCCGTCGAAGCTCTCGTGGGCGACCTCCGACACTTCACCGACCCGGCGCTGCACCTCCGCCGACGGCGCTTCGACCCGGCGTGTGTAGATCCGGCTGATTATGGCGAGCGCCGGGAACACGATCGCGGCGATCAATGCCAGCAGCGGATGGGCGACGAAGAGCGCCACCATCGTGACGACCACCAGGACCACCACGCTCACCGCGAACGCCAGAGGCTTGAGGACCATGGTGGCCGTGTTGACGTCGGAGTCGGCATGGGCCAGCAGTTCGCCCGGGTCGCGCTCGCGGTGGAAGTCCATGGGCAGGTCGATGTAACGGTGCAGCAGGGCGCGCCGCCAGTCGCGCTGGGTGCGCAACTCGGCCATCGCCAGGAACCACCGGCGCATCAGCACCGACACGCCGGTGGCTATCGATACCCCGATCACCAGGATCGCGGCCACCGCCGGGCCGGTCCGGTCGGCTTCCTCCGCGATGATCACGTTGTCGGTGATCCAGCCCAGCAGCCAAGCGATTCCCACGGTGGTGGCCACGAACCCGAGTGCGCCTACCAGGGCCAATGCGTGCGAGACGGGATGAGCCCGCACCGACCGCATTATCAGGCGGTAACCCCGGCGGGCGATGCTGTCGCGGGAGCCTCTCACCGCACCCCCTACGGCCCGAACTGGCAGCACAAAGCACGCATACCGCGCAAAGCGCTGCCAATTCCCGGCCAAGCCCCCACAGCCGGCCCGAACTGGCAGCACAAAGCACGCATACCGTGCAATACGCTGCCAGTTCCCAGCGAGTCAGCTAGAGGCGGTCGACGATCGCCGCGGCGAACTCTGAGCACTTCACCTCGGTGGCGCCCTCGGTGAGCCGGGCGAAGTCGTAGGTGACGATCCCGTCGCCGATGGTGGCCTCCACCGCGGCGATTATGTCGTCGGCGGCGTCCTGCCAGCCGAGATGCTCGAACATGAGCGCGCCCGACAGCAGCACCGATGACGGGTTCACCTTGTCCTGGCCCGCGTAGCGGGGAGCGGTGCCATGGGTGGCCTCGAACACGCCGTGGCCGGTGACGTAGTTGATGTTGGCGCCCGGCGCGATGCCTATGCCGCCCACCTGAGCCGCCAGCGCGTCGGAGATGTAGTCGCCGTTGAGGTTCATGGTGGCGATCACGTCGAACTCGGCCGGACGGGTGAGCACCTGCTGCAGGGCGATGTCGGCGATGGTGTCCTGCACCAGGATCTTGTCGCCCGGATCCCCGCCGCAGTCCTCCCAGGCCACGGCCACGTCCGCGAACTCCTCGCGCACCAGCTCGTAGCCCCAGCCCCGGAAGGCGCCCTCGGTGAACTTCATGATGTTGCCCTTGTGCACCCAGTGGACCCGCTTGCGGTCGCGGCGCACGGCATAGTTCAGCGCGGCCCGCTGCAGACGCTGGGACCCGAACTTCGACACCGGCTTGATGCCGACGCCAGCGTCGGCGCGGATCTCCCAGCCGAAGGCGTCATGGAGCAACTCGATGAGCCGGGCCGCTTCGGGCGAGCCGGAGGGCACCTCCAAACCGGCGTAGATGTCCTCGGTGTTCTCCCGGAAGATCACCATGTCGACCAGGTGGGGCTCGCGCACCGGGGAGGGCACGCCCTTGAACCACCGTACGGGTCGCAGGCACACGTACAGGTCCATGATCTGGCGGATGGCCACGTTGAGGCTGCGGAATCCGCCGCCCACCGGCGTGGTCAGCGGCCCTTTGATGCCGATGAGGTGCTCGTCGAAGGCGGCGATGGTGTCGGCCGGGAGCCAGTCGCCGGTCTCGTTGTAGGCCTTCTCGCCGGCCAGCACCTCGAGCCATGCGATGCGGCGGCCGTGCTTGGCTGCCGCCGCGTCGAGCACTGACCGCGCCGCGGGCCAGATGTCGATGCCGATCCCGTCGCCCTCCACGAAGGGGATGATCGGTTCGTCGGGCACCACGAGTGCGCCCTCGGTGCCCAAAGTGATCTTGTCAGCCATGTATACCGAGGCTACCGGCGGCCCCTGCAGGCCCGTTCGGGCGGCCTGTGGGGGGCCGTTCAGCCTGCCAGCGCCTGAGCCTCGTCGAAGACCGCTTGCAGGCGCTCGCGGACCTCGTCGGAGAAGCGGCTCATCTGGGGGCGGGTCATCCGGCCCTCGGGCGGGCGGATCGGCGGGCCGGCCACCATGGCCACGCGGACTCGGCGAGGCAGGCGGGTCCCGGTGGACATGGCCGCTTCGGTGCCGGCGATGCCGACGGGCACGATGGCTGCGCCGGTGCGGGACGCGAGATAGCTCATGCCGTCGAACACGGACTCCACCCGGGGGCCGGTCTGGCGGGTGCCCTCGGGGAACACCACGATCTGCTCCCCCGCCTCCAGCATCCTCACCGCCTCCCGCACGGCCTCCCGGTCGGCTACGCCCCTGCGCACCGGGAAGGCGCCCAGCGCCGCCAGGAACGCCCCGAAGTACTTGTTGGAGAACAGCGACTCCTTGGACAGGGCCCGCAGGCGGCGATGGCCCAGTCCGGCCATGAGCGGCGTGTCGAGGTTGGACCGGTGCACCGGGGCCACGATCACCGGACCCTCGATGTCCAGATACTCGCCGCCGCGGCGGCGCACCCGGAAGTAGGGGTAGAGCACCACCATGATGATTCGCCGCACCGAGCGGTAGACCCAGATCGAGCTGCGCTTGGCTGCGATGCGCTGGGCTCTCTGCTGGAGGTCATCCACCGGACTACCTTTCGGCTCGGAGGCATCGTCCGGGTGGTTTCTACCAGCCGCGGGACAGGCGGCTGCACCCGCCCGGCCCCGGTTGAGGCATCGTCGGAGTGGCTTCTGCCAGCCGCTAGAGGAGCCGCTGTACGCGCCCGGCCCCGGTTGAGGCATCGTCGGAGTGGCTTCTGTCCGCCAGAGGAGCCGCTGTACCCGCCCGGCCCAGGTGGAGGCATCGTCGGAGTGGCTTCTGAGCCGCGGACCGCTGTACCCGCCCGGCCCCGGTGATGGACAATGGTCGGGGCGCTCAGCGACAGGAGGCAGGCAATGGGGCAACTCGAGGGCAGGACGGCCATAGTGACCGGCGCGGGCGAGGGCATCGGGAGGGCCGTGGCCCGCGCCCTCGTCGCCGAGGGGGCCAACGTGCTCGTGGCCGAGATCGACGAGCGCCTCGGCGCCGGCGCGGCATCGGAGTTGGGGGACGCATGCGAGTTCCTGCCCACCGATGTGGGCGATCGGTCCGCGGTGGAGTCGATGGTGGCTCATGCAGCCGACCGTTGGGGGTCGGTCGACATCCTGGTCAACAACGCCTGGGGCGGCGGCGAGATCAGCCGGGTGGAGCACAAGACCGAGGCCGGGATGTCTCGGGCTCTGGCTGTGGGGTTCTACGGCCCGTTCTGGGCCATGGGCGCGGCCCTGCCCCTGATGAAGGCCAACGGCTGGGGCCGGGTGATCAACATGTGCTCGCTCAACGGGGTGAACGCCCACATGGGAACGGTCGAGTACAACTCGGCCAAGGAGGCGCTGCGGGCCGCCACCCGCACCGCGGCCCGGGAGTGGGCCGGCTGGGGCATCACCGCCAACATCGTGTGCCCGGCGGCCAAGTCGGCCAGCTTCCACCGGGTCATGGACGCCCACCCCGAGTTGCTGGCTGCAGCCGACGCCTCCAACCCGATGGGCCGTATCGGCGACCCCGACCTGGACATCGCGCCGGTGGTGGTGTTCCTAGCCTCGGACGCCAGCCGGTACGTGACCGGCAACACGCTGTTCGTGGACGGCGGCGGCCACATCAACGGTTCAGCCTGGAAGCCAGACCTCGGCGACTAGCTGCCGATCGCCCGGGGGCCGTCGCCGCCGGTCTCGCTGCGGTGCCCTCGGGCCAGCCGGGCTGGTACCGTCGCCCGCCATGGCATCCGCTGACGACTTCGTACTGGTAGACCACCCCCGCCCCGACATCGCGCTGCTCACGCTCAACCGGCCCGACCGGATGAACGCGATGGCCTTCGACGTGATGATCCCGCTGGCCGACGCTCTGCGCGACGTCAACAACGACAACGACGTGCGGGCGGTGGTGGTCACCGGAGCGGGCCACGGCTTCTGCTCGGGAGCCGACATGGTGGACTCCGGCCGGGTCCCCTACGTCGAAGGCCTCACCAGGGCGACCATCGCCCACCGGGCCGCCGACCGGCTACACGAGGTGATCGAACTCGTGGGAGACCTCCACCAGCCGGTGATCGCCGCTGTCAACGGCGCGGCGATCGGCGGGGGGATGTGCCTGGCGCTGGCCTGCGACATCCGGGTGGCGTCGACCGAGGCCTACTTCCGGGCGGCGGGCATCAACAACGGCCTCACCGCGTCCGAGCTCGGCCTCAGCTTCACCCTGCCGAGGGCGATCGGGTCGTCGCGGGCCTTCGAGATCATGCTCACCGGTCGCGACGTCGACGCGGAAGAGGCCCAGAGGATCGGCCTGGTGAGCGAGACGGTGGCGCCTGCGCAGCTGCTGGAGCGGTGCTACGAGATCGGCGCCCGCATCGCGGCGCTGAGCCGGCCCGGCATCGAGCTCACCAAACGGATGCTGTGGGCCGGCCTGGAGGCGTCCAGCTACGCGGCCCACATGCGCTCGGAGATGAACGCCCAGCTGCTGGTCCGCATGACCACCCGCAACTTCGAGGAGGCCGTCCTAGCCCGCTCCGAGAAGCGCCCACCCGTCTTCGAGGACTGACCACCCAGGGCCGGGCGGCGCCTTCGACGAACTAGCAGTTCACTGCGGTTCGCAACGCCGTACACGCCTCGGCGAGACGGGCCGGTTGGAGCGTGCAGATGTGGTCGACTAGGTTCGCCTTCGGCACGACCTTGAGGTTGTCGAAGCTGGCCGCACAGTCCGTCGGCATGCCGTCGTCGGGACCGAGCGGCAGCTCGGTCGGGATACCTCTGACCGTCCGGGTGACGGGGGCAGCGAGGACGCTGTTCAACACCGGGATCGCGGCAGGCCGGCTCATGACAAGAAACGGGCGCCGGCCGACATTCTCGATCTCGCCCCACCAGACCTGGCCGCGCTGAAGTGCGATCACCACGGCTCGTCGAGGATCGCCTCGTGCAGCGAGACGAGTGCAGCGCGGTCTTCATTCTCGGTCGGCGGCAGGCGCGTGTAGCCGTCGACGATGGCGCGGTCGATCCGGCGCTCTCGTTCAAGCCTCGCGATGGCCTCGACCCCAGCTCGGACAGCCGCCGCTCGGCTCTCATAAGCGCCACTCGCAACCAGGTCGTCGAGACTCGCAAGAAGCGGCTCAGACAGTCGGACAGCGATCTGCTGGGTGGCCATGACCTGAGTCTACCAGTTAGGTATGCAAATCGGTAGACAATTTGGAGAGGACCCGGTGCCGCCATGGAGACTCGCGCCCGTCCGGGATCGCACGCTATTGCCATGCAAACGCCAGGCTGACAGGCGCATGGGTGGCCCGGACCACTTGATGCGAATAAGGCGCATCCTTCGAGAGGGCGAATGGCCCGGCACACTCGACGAGCCGGGTAGCGCCGGACCGTCTGCCAGCGTTAGCTCACTAAGCCGTCGCCAGCGGGTCGCGGCGCTCAGGCGATTCCGGGAGCTTCGATCCCTCATCCCGGGGTGATCGCCTTGACGAGGCTGTGGTCCTCCAAGGCGCGTGCGATCCGCAGGTCCGCGGTGATGAGGTCACAGCCGAGACGCTCGGCGAGGGCGACGTACAGGGCGTCGCAGAACCCGAGGTTGTGGCGCAGTTGCCAGGCCCGCGCCCCCACCGCGCCGTGAAGAGGGTGACGGTGGTGGACCATGCGCTCGGCTAGCAGCCGAGCCGACTCCCCGACCGCGTCGTCGAGATCGCCGCGCAGGACCATCGAACGCACCGCGCTTCCGATCTCCGCATCGATCAGGAACGGCGCGGCGCGGCGGCGACCCCGCAGCATCGCCCGCGACCGGTCGCCGAGGTCACCTTCGTCGACAACGGCGGAGACCAGCGCAGAAGCGTCGACGACGACCGTTGCGCCGTTCACCGCCGCCCGGCATCGAGATCGGCCAGAAGGGCCTCCACATCGAGCCGGATCCCGTGGGCTTCGACGAAGCGCTCAAGATCCGAGAAGAGCCCGGCGTCGTCGGGCTCGCTCGCCATCTGCTCGACCTTCCTCTTCATGTATGCCTGGATCGACTGACCCGAAGCCCTTGCCCTGCGTCGGATGACCTCGTAGGCGTCCTCTGAGATGTCGCGAATCTGGATGGTAGCCACGACAGCCACCATAGCGCTACAGCGCTACTTTGCAATCACTCGCTCGGCTGACCGGCCCCGACTACTCCGAGGGTGCGGTGGAGGCGTTCTAGCGCGGCTACGGCGTCGATGCCGTCGTGCCAGATCTCGTCGACGCCGGCTGATTGCAGCTCTGAGAGGAGTTCGGCTGGGGTGGCGGGGTCGCAGGCCAGAGCCACGAAGGCCGCGCCGGCCTCGGTCAGGGCGCTGGCGGCGGCGTGGCCGCGGAGGCGGTACATGTCGTCGCTGCCGGTGATGACCGCGCCGGACAGGCCCGACGCTGTGAAGTCGGCCGCCGCCGCGATGGGCGAGTCCACGCCGGCCGCGCCCCGGGCCTCGATGCCACCCGCCGCCAGCAGGTTCTGGGTCCAGGCGGTGCGGGCCGAGTGGGCCGAGGCCGGTCCCAGGGCCGCCACCCATACGGCGGGCCGATCACCGGTGGCGACCTGGTGGCGGTCAGCGGCGTCGCGCAGCTCTTCGAATGGCGCAGCCAAGCGCCGGACGGGCAGACCCGTACTGTGCGGTGCCGCCGCGTCGCCGGCTCGAGCAGACGGGGCGGGTTCGTCGAGCAGGGGGAACTCGCTCACTCCGGTGAGCGGCTCGCTGCGGGTCCTCAACGCGACCAGCCGGGCCCGCCAGCTCTGTTCCAGCGCGGCAGCCAGCGCTCCGCCGTCGATCGCGGCCTCGATCCCGCCAGAGGCCTCCACGTCTTGCAGCACCCGCCAGCCCTCGGAGGCCAGGTCCTCGGTTAGCGACTCCACGTAGAACGATCCGCCTGCGGGATCGGCGAGCCGGGCCAGGTGCGACTCCTCCAGCAGCAGCAGTTGGGTGTTGCGGGCCAGCCGCCGCCCCAGAGCACCGTCGGCGTCGGCGGGCCCGGATGCGTGGTCGAAAGGCAGCACCGTCACCGCGTCGGCACCGGCGACGCCCGCGGCCAGCGCCGCGGTGGCGCCCCTGAGCAGGTTGACCCACGGATCGCGCCGGCTGTACATGTGGGTCGCGGTGACTGCGTGCTGGTATTGGCGGGCTGCCTGGGCTGAGCCGCCGCTGGCCGTCACCACCCGGGTCCACATCACCCGGGCCGCTCGCAGCGCGGCGATGGTGACGAACTGGTCGGCCGTCGCCGCCAGCCGGAATCCGATCAATCCGGCTGCCGCGTCCACCGAGGTGCCCGCCTCGACCAGCGATCGCAGGTACGCCACACCCGTTGCAATCGCCCAGCCCAGGGCCTGGGCCTCGGTCGCGCCGGCGTCGGCGTAGCGGGTCGCGTCCACCGTGAAGGCCATGACCCCCGGTCCGAGCCGCGAGGCCTCGCCGGGCGCGGCACCGGTCTCGTCAATGACCGGCTCGGAGACTGCTTCGGCCAGATCGCCCCCGCCTGCCGGATCGCCCACCATCGACCTCGTCCACTCGGCCGCCGGGGCGACCTCCACCAGTCGTCCTGAGCGGGCCCACTCCCCCAGCGGATCGAAACCGAGCGAACTTCCCACGGCCAGCGCGCCGCCTCGCTGGGCTGCCAGCGCACCCAGGGCCCTAGCGGTGCCGAGCGACGCGTGAGGTGCCAAGGCCAGCGGAACCTCCGACAGATCGACGCCCGCGAGCAGGCTGCTCAGCTCGTCGATCGTGACGCCCTCGACGACCTCCAGATCTACCGAGGTGACGCCGCCCGCCAGGTCCTGCGCGATCTGATCGCGGAGCCCGTCGAGAACATCGGTGCTCGCTGCGGGCGCCCCGTGGTGCTGGCGGATGTCCCAGCCCGCCTCCGTCCGGCCCGGACTCATCCCTGACGCCGCAGAGGGCCGATCCGGGCCGTCGGTGTACAGGGGACGGATCTCGATGCCGTCACGCGTCGTGCTGGTCAACTCGGCAGGATCCCGGCCCCGCAGCGTCCGCTCGACGAGGGCCATCCAGTCGTCAGCGCGTGCCTCCGGCTGTCCCTCCGATGTCATGTCACCGTCTCCGACCGTAGATCGGCCACCGCTGCCGCACGCAGGTTCTGTTTGAAGAAAACCACCCATACGACCAAAAGGCGCACACAGAATCGGAGGCCTCTTCCCGCCGCAGGCTCTGTGTGCAGAAAACCGCCCATACGACCGAATAGCTCACACAGAACGAGCGGAGAGCCTCCAAGGCGAGGCGGCATCACATCGTGAAGCGGAGGCTCCGGGCCGCGTGCTCGCCCCACTGCGGGTCGCCGCTCCAGGAGATGGAGCCGTCGTCGATCTTGATCTGCGGGTCGATGCGGCCGCAGGCCAGCATGATGAATGTGGTCGAGTCCGCGGTCAGCACCACGTCTGGCTCGGCCAGCGACGCCGGGGCGACGGCTCTGGCCCGGCCGTCCACCTTCACCGCGATCTGGCGTTCGACCGGTCCGCTGATGTCGGCTCGCAGGCTCATGCCGTCGGGCAGGCCGACCTTCTTTCCCATGATGTAGCCGATCGAGCCCTCCACCTGATCGAGGGTCACCTCCGCGGCCGGGCCGCTGTCGTCGGTGTCGCGTCCCAACGGGATGGTGCAGTCGCGCACGTGGACCCACATGTCGAAGATGCGGATGGCGAGGAAGCCGCCGTAGCTCTGCACCCCAACCGGCGTCCACGACGGGCGCTCGACGTCTTCGTCGCTCAGCGCGGCCAGTTCGGAGCGGCGGGCGTCGAATATCTCGGCCACCCGGGTGCCGAACTCGGCCGAGGACATGCCGGCTGAGGCGTCGGTGAGGGCCTGCATCTTCTGGAACGGAGGCATGTCGTCGGTGCTGATCTCCCAGCCCGAGATCACGTCCTCCACGCCGACGGCATGGCCGATCGCCTGGCGGGCCGTCCAGTCGGGACACAGCGATTGAACCGTCCACTCGTCGTCGGAGAGGTCGGCGCACAGTCCCGAAATCTCGGCGAAGCAGGCCTCAGTGGTGTCGATCAGGTGCTTACGGGAGTAAGAATGCATGGGCCAAGCATGACGCCGACTGGGCCGCTACCGCAACGTCCAACGGAGAATCCGACCATGACCACCACCGAAACCCCCGCCGACACCGCCGAGCAGACCCGCATCGCGACCGACGCCGTCGACGCCCTCCTGGCCGAGCACGATCCCAACGAGGAGAGCCAGATCGAGTTCCGGGGACACCAGTACGACGCCGGCCTGGGCTGGGTGCACCACCCGGCGGGCTTCGGCGGTCTCGGCCTGTCCCGCCGCCTCCAGCGGACCGTGGACCGGCAGCTGAGGGCCGCGGGCGCCGAGCCCGCCGACCCCTCCACCTTCTTCATGATGCTGATTGGGCCGACCATCCTCACCCACGGCACCGACGAGCAGAAGCGCCGCTACCTGAGGCCCCTGTTCACCGGGGAGGAGCGCTGGTGCCAGCTCTTCAGCGAGCCCGGCTCCGGGTCGGACTTCGCGGGGCTGGGCACCCGGGCCGAACGCGACGGCGATGAGTGGGTGGTCAACGGCCAGAAGGTGTGGAACACCCTGGCCCACGTGGCCGACCTCGGCATGCTGGTGGCCCGCTCCAACCCGGAGCTGCCCAAGCACAAGGGGCTGACCTACTTCGCGCTCGACATGCGAGCGGACGGCGTGGAGGTGCGCCCGCTTCGCCAGATCACCGGTGAGGCCGAGTTCAACGAGGTGTACATGACCGACGTGCGGGTGCCCGACTCGGCCCGCATCGGAGCTGTCGGCGAGGGCTGGAGGGTGTCGCTGACCACGCTCATGAACGAGCGCACCGCCATCGGCGGCGCGGTCGGCGGCGCCACCACCGCGCAGCAGGGGCCGCTGGGCAACCTGATGGAGGCCTACCGCAACATGGATCCGTCGGTGCGGACCAAGGCCCACCGCGACGAGGTCATGCAGCTGTGGGTGCGGGGCGAGGCTCTCAGGCTCACCAACGTCCGGGCCGCCCAGAACGCCCGGGCCGGCAACCCCGGGCCCGAGGGCTCGGTCCCCAAGCTGATGATGGCCGAGTTCAACAAGGAGCTCACCGCCAAGGTGCTCGACCTCGAGGGACCGGCCGCCATGGTGGACTACGACTACGGGTTCCGCCGGCCCACCGCGATCTCGCTCGACGGCAAGTTCGGCGACACCCACCACGGCTTCCTGCGGGCTCGGGCCAACTCCATCGAGGGCGGCACCAGCGAGATCATGCGCAACATCCTGGGCGAGCAGGTGCTGGGCCTGCCCGGCGAGCCCAGGGTGGACAAGGAGATCCCCTGGCGCGACGTGCCCCGCAACTAGCAGCCGAGCGGGCCGACGAACGGAGGCGACACCATGGCAATGCCGACCGATGTGGGGATCGTCGACACGATGATCGGCTTCCCGGCCAAGGACTTCGAGCACTACGAGTTCATCCGCAAGCAGCTCAAGGACTCCGAGTCGGCCGAGTTCGACTTCCCGGTCGAGTACATGTTCAAGGGCGTTCCCAAGGAGAAGTACGGCGCGACCGACCCGATCGGCCTGACGCTGGGCGAGATGGACGCCTACGGCGTGGAGTGGGGCCTGATCGGCTGCGAGGGCGAGGTGAACCGCAAGGCCCTGGCCGACCACCCCGACCGTTTCGTGGCCACCTGCCAGGCCGACGCCAACGACGTGATGGGCGCGGTCAGCAAGATCCGCCACTGCAAGGAGACCTACGACATCCGGGCGGTGGGCACGTTCCCGGCCGGGTGCTTCCCCCAGATCCCCATCGACGACGCCAAGTGGTACCCGGTTTACGCCATCTGCTGCGAGCTCGACATCCCGATCTTCGTGTGCGCGGGCGTGCCCGGACCCCGGCTGCCCATGGACTGCCAGCACGTGGAGCGCATCGACCGGGTGATGTACGACTTCCCCGAGCTGACCCTGGTCACCCGCCACGGCTGCGAGCCCTGGGAGGCCCTGGCCGTGAAGCTCATGCTCAAATGGCCCGGCCTGCATTACTCCACGTCAGCGTTCGCGCCCAAGCACTACCCGAAGGCCATCATCGACTACGCCAACACCCGGGGCGCCGACAAGGTGATGTACGCCGGCTACTTCCCGATGGGCCTGTCGCTGCAGCGCATCATGGGCGAGATGCCCAGCGTCGGCTTCCGCGACGAGGTCTGGCCCAAGTTCCTGCGGGAGAACGCGGCCCGGGTCCTGAAGATCTCCTAGCGCGAGCCGTAGGGAGGCTCGGCCATACCAGCGTCAAGCACGATCCCGACGGGTCGTGGCCCTTACGCGTGGACGGTGAACGCTTGGCGCCGGTCGCGGCCGAACCGGTAGATCGAGTAGTCCCGGTCGAATGACACCGCCTCCCGTATCCCGAGGCGCTGCATGACCGACCAACTCGTGCGGTCGACGATCGAGAAGCCCTGATCCGGAAAGTAGTCGTGAATCTGAGCCGCGACCTCCAGGTCGGCAACGGTGGCCGACTCCACTCGGGCGACGCCCGTCCGGATCTCGTTCACCAGCGTCTCAGCGACGGCCGAGCCGAGGCGTCTGGCCGCAAGATGCCAGGTCTCGACCAGGACATGGTCGCTGGTCAGCAGCCGGCCGGCGAACCTCTTGAGATGCGCCTTGGCGCGGTCGTGGGCGGCATCGTCAGCGTCCGCCGCGGCGAACCAGGCGGAGGTGTCGACGAAGACGGTCACGTGGTCCGTTCTCGCCAGTGCGCCTCGATCGCGTCGCTGATCGCATCCTTGCGCTCAGCCGCGATGTCGCTGCCGCCGGAGCAGCCCAGACCGAAGATGACGGAGACATCGGCACGGTTGTCGGCCCGCTGGAGATCGCGCTCGACGACCCGCCGGATGTACTCGGCCATGCTGATCCCCAAGTCGGCCGCCTTCTGCTTGACCATCGCGTGCTGTTCGGGCTCCAGAGCAATCTGCGTTCGCATGGTGTTACATCATAACAGCACCACCGGCCGGGGCGACCACCGCCCTCTGTCGGCGATTGTCCGACCGCTAGATGCGGCGGTGGTGGTGCTGCCAGTACTCGTCGCGCAGGAGGCGCTTGTAGAGCTTGCCGGTCTCGTTGCGGGGCAGCTCGTCGCGGAAGTCGACCGTGCGGGGGCACTTGACCGAGGCAAGGCTGGCCCGGCAGTAGTCGACCAGCTCCCGCTCGAGGGCGGCCGCGGCCTCGTCGTCCGCGGGCGTCTCCATGGGCTGGACCACCGCCTTGGGCACTTCGCCCAGGTCCTCGTCGGGCACGCCGATCACGGCCACATCCAGCACTGCGGGGTGCATGGTCAGCAGGTTCTCGGCCTCCTGGGGGTACACGTTCACCCCGCCGGAGATGATCATGTACGCCTTGCGGTCGGTGAGGTACAGGAAGCCGTCGGAGTCCACCCGGCCGATGTCGCCGAGGGTGGACCAGCCGTTGGGGAGCCGCGAACTGCGGGTCTTCTCCTCGTCGAGGTGGTACTCGAAAGCGCCCGCCCCGCTGAAGTAGACGACGCCCTCCTCCCCGGCGGGGACCTCCTCCCCGGTGGCCTCGTCGACGATGTGGACCTCGCAGTTGATGGGCGCGCCCACGGTTCCCTCGTGGGCCAGCCACTGCTCGCTGTCACAGAAGACGAACCCGTTGCCCTCCGTACCCGCGTAATACTCGCTGAGTATCGGCCCCAACCATTCGATCACCCGGCGCTTGGCCTCCACCGGGCAAGGAGCGGCCGCGTGCAGCACGGCCTGAAGCGACGAGAGGTCGTGGCGCAGGCGCTGTTCCTCGGCCAGCTTCAGGAAGCGGACGAGCATGGTCGGCACCACCTGGGTGTGGGTCACCGAGTGGCGCTCCACGAGAGCCAGGAACTCCCCCGCGTCGAAGCGCTCCATCACTACCGCAGTGGAACCGAGGACGTGCGCGGCCATTGTGAACCGCAGTGGGGCCGCGTGGTACAGCGGCGCGGGTGACAGGTACACCGACTCCTCGGACATGGCGAGCAGCAGCCCGCACATCATGGCCACGACGTTCTCGGCCTCCTCCAGCGGGCGGGCCTCGTACTCGCGCACGATCCCCTTGGGTCGCCCGGTGGTGCCGGAGCTGTAGAGCATGTCGGCGCCGGCCAGCCGGCCGTCCAGGGGCTCCGGCGACGCCGCGGCCAGGGCCTGCTCGTAGCGGCCGTACCCGTCGATGGCGTCGTCCATCATGAGCTTGAGCTCGACGCCCGGGATCCGGTCGACCAGTTCGGCGGCCTGGGCGGCCTTGTAACGCGAGGTGATGAAGATCCGGGCGCCGCTGTTGTCGACGATGTAGGCGATCTCGTCGGTGGTGAGGCGGCTGCTGATGGGCGTGTAGATCAGCCCGGCGTAGTGCGCCCCCCACATCAGCGGCAGGAAGTTGCGGTGGTTCTCCAGGCACCAGGCCACATGGTCGCCCGGGGCCAGACCGGCCTCCCGGAACAGTCGCGACACCTGGTTGGCCTCGGCGTCGAGCTGGGCGTAGGTGATCGTCTCTCCCGATCCGGCCATGATGACGGCCGGCTTGTCGGGATTGGCTGCGGCATGGGCTCCCGGGTACATCGGCTCAGACGCTAGCTGCCCCGCCGGAACACGGTCAGCGGCTCGCGGACGCTGCTAGACGGTGTACCCGCCGTCTACGGCCAGGTGCTGGCCGCTGATGTAGCCGGCCCGGTCCGAGGCCAGGAAGCACACCGCCTCGGCGATGTCGGCCGCGGTCCCGAAGCTGCGCATGGGAATGTTGGCCCGGGCCGCCTCCAGGGCCCGCTCGTCAAGGTCGCCTGAGGCCATGAGACGCTGGGCCATGCCGTCGGTGAGCATCCCGGGGCCCACGCTGTTGGCCCGCACCCCGAAGCGCCCCTCCTCGGCGGCCATGCCCCGCACGGCGGCCTCGACGGCCGCCTTGGGAACGGTGCTGAGGCCGTCGCGCACCGGGAACCTTCCGGTGCCGGCCGAAGTGACCGCCACGATGCTGCCTCGGGCTTCTCGCAGGTGGGGCAGCGCGGCGTGGGCCGCAGCAAAGAAGCCGGCGGCGTCCGCTTCGAGCTGGGCCCGCATCGCGGCCGGCTCGACGCGGCCCATGTGAACCTGCGGGACGTGGGGCCCGGCCGCGTAGACCAGGGTGTGCAGCCCTCCCGCCGCGGCCGCCAGCTCCCCGACCGCCGCGGCGGTGGACGAGTCGTCGCTCAAATCGGCGGCCGCGGTCCAACTCCGGCGCCCGCAGCGCTCGACTTCGGCCGCGGCAACCGCAGCGGCGCCGGCGTTGCTGCGATAGGTGAGGGCCACGTCGCTGCCGCGGGCGGCCAACTCCGCGGCGATCACCGAGCCCAGCCCGCCGCTTCCCCCGACCACCAGAGCCGCGCCGGGCCGGCCAGCGAAGTCCATGCTCAAGTCGAGTCTGCTCACCGCCTCAGCCTGCCTGTGGGCCGGCCGACCGCCAACCGGAGCGGAGGAGGCCGGTCAGGTGATCGACGGGGCGGTCCGGCAGCGATCGGAGGGCCTCCGGGATCGCGGGGTCGAGACGGCCTTCGGCGAGAACCTGGAACTTGCGCTCGATCTCTTCGTCGGTCAGCGGGTCGTGCATCGATCCCTTCTGGCCGTGGACGGTGCGCTCCAGCGCCCGGCCGCCGGCGAGCGCGATCTGCACCCGGGCACCCTGCTTCCAGGCGTAGGTGGCGTCGAAGGCCGGATCGGGAAGCGTCGTGGCCACCTTGGCCTGCAGGGCGGCCAGCGCGGGGGCTGCTATGCGATCGGGGTGATACGTGGCGGGGTCGGCCGGGTCGGACAGCACCGCGGCCGCGATGTTGAACCGGGCCGAGTACTGGGCCGCCATCACCGACCGGGTCCCGTCCATGTCGTTGAACTCGGCCGCCTTGGTCGGTCCGTGGACGGTGATCCGGTCGATCTGCTCGGCCGCGACGCTGTGCTCGGCCACCAGCTCCGAGGTGGCCTGGATCATGGCATGCACGTCGCTGCACGCCGCGTAGGGCTTGACCGTGATCTCGTCGATCATCCAGCGCTCTCCCAGCCCTTCGGTGAGCAGGTGGGGCTGCGGATCGTCGGTGAAGACCCGGCAGAAGCCGTACCGGCCGTCGAGGCCGTCGCGAGCGCCCTCGAAGCCCTGGGCGGCCAGCGACGCGGCCATGATCCCTCCCTCGGCGGCTCGACCTGCGTGGATCCGCTTGGCCATGCCACCCGAGGAGGCGAACTCCATCGTGCCCGACGCCAGAGACGCGGCGATGCCGAAGGCGTGGTTGAGCCCGTCAGCGTCAAGCCCGCTCAGGTGGGCGGCTGCGGCGGCCGCGCCGAAGACTCCCGACATGGACGTGGGATGGAAGCCGGCCAGCATGTGGGAGGCCGGGCCGACGGCCAGACCGGCCCTTGCCATGGCCTCGTATCCGATCACGACCGCCTCCAGGAAGTCCCGTCCGGACGCTTGCCGGTCCTCGGCCACGGCCAGCGCGGCGGGCACGACAACCGCGCCGGGGTGGTTCACGGCCTCCTCGTGCACATCGTCGAGTTCGAACGCGTGGGCCGCGGTCCCGTTGGCGAAGGCGGCCATGGCCACCGACGCCTCCTCGCCCCACCCCACGATGGTGCAGGCCCCTCCGGCGCCGGTGGCCAGGGCGTGGCGGGCCGCGGCCTGCGACCACGGCTGCTCAGCCCCGTAGGCGATGCAGCCCAGCGTGTCGATGACGCAGTTGCAGGCCGCGGCCAGGTGCCTCCCGGCGACCCGGCCGCGCTGGCCGCTGAGGAACGACGCCAGCTCCGCCGAGCGCGACCGTGTCGCGGCGTGTGGGCCGCGGGGCCGTCCGCCGGTCATGTCAGCGCCATAGCCCGGGCCGTCCGCCGCAGGGCTCAGCGCCGGCACGGTGCGGACATCCGCGCCTCTAGAGACCGGCCACCATCCTCCGAGCGGCTCGCCGCCGACGCCGCGGGCATCTCAGCCCGCGCCGCCCAGCGACTCCAGCAGCAGGTCCTGGAGGTGGCGCACGGAGTTCTCGCTGTGGACGCCGCACACGCCGCTGGGGTCCTCGATCAGCGGCCCGGGCGTGTAGCCGCGGCTGGCGACGCCGCGCTGCACCGACTCGACGATCCCGAAGTCCTCAGCGACGGTGTTCTCCCAGTCGTCAGAAACGAGGCGCGACTGGGCCTCGGTCAGGTCGACCGTGTCGAACCACCACTCGCGAATCAGCAGCGTGCGGTCCACCGCCAGCGGCACCCAGCGGAAGGTGTTGACGACCTGGCCGGGATAGCACTGGATGGCCGACACCGGCCACACGAAGAACGCCTCGTATCCCTCCCCGCCCCCGCCGCCGGTACGGGATCCCGCGACAGCCCCATGTCCGGCCCCGGCCGCCTCGCGGTTGGCGGTGTCTGCGCCCCCGCCGCCAGCACCCGTCCAAGCCGGCGGTTGGCTGGGAAGATCGGCGGCGTGCCGGATCACCGAGCCGCCCGAGGCGATCCGGTAGCTGCCGGGCGCCACCACACCGGACGTGAACCACTTGTGGACGTTGGGGCAGTGGTAGCACTCGTTGTAGTTCTCCACCACCACCTTCCAGTTGGCCCGCATCTCGTGGGTGAGCCGGGCCGACAGCACCCGCCGGGGCGCGTCCGGCACCCGGGCGAGCAGCTCGTCCTGAACTCTGGGGGCGATCACGTCCAGCGGCGCCGCGTCGGCCGTGAGGTTGACGAACACGAACCCGCCCAGGGTCTCAAGGCGGACACCGGGGACGCACACGTCGCCCACGTCCTCGCCGCGGGCGTGCAGCAGCCGTCCGTCGAGCCCGTAGGTCCAGGCGTGGTAGGGGCAGGTGATCCGGTCGAGACAAGCCGTCTCGGATGTCACCAGCTCGTGGCCGCGGTGCTGGCACACGTTGAACATGGCCCGCAGCTGTCCGGCGTCGTTGGCCACCAACACGCTCTCGTCGCCGACGCGTGCGGTGATCACCGTCCCCGGCTCGGCAACCTGCGAGACGTGGCCCACCATCACCCAGCTCCGGGCGAACACCCGGTCCATCTCCGCGGCGAAGACCTCGCGGTCGGTGTAGTAGCGGGCCGCCAGCCCGCCGGGCCGCTCTGTCGTCATGACGGTCACCTCCTGCTCGCCTCCCGCCTGCCAACTGTCCGGCGTCGCATCGCCCGCCTCACGGGAGGTCCGCCAGGGCGTCCACCAGGCGGTCCATCCGCTCGGGGAGGTTGGCGTCGCAGCGCAGGAAGCGCCCGTCCAGCCCCCGGAACGACACCGAGCCGTCCTTGACGATCACGCCCCGCTCCAGCAGCCCCTCGAAGACCTCGGTGGAGTCGGTGGCCGGATCGAGGATCTCCACGAGGAAGAAGTTCGACCGGCTGCCGGGCACCATGCGGAACCGATCGAGGGTGTCGAAGCGGGCCTGGGCGTGGGCCCGTCCCTTGGCAATCACGTCCACGGTGGCGTTGAGGTGGTCCTTGTCGTCGAGGGCCGCGGCCGCCCCCGCGGTCTGGAGCACCCCCATGTTCCAGGTCGGCTTCACCGCCAGGCAGGCGTCGACCACCGGCTTCGGCCCGACACCGAAGCCGACCCGCAGGCCGGCGAGGCCGAACGCCTTCGAGAACGTGCGCAGCACCATCAGGTTGGGATAGTCGTTCGCCAGGTGGATGTACCCGGATGTGCCCGAGTAGTGGACGTAGGCCTCGTCGAGCACCACCAGCGCATTGGGCGCGGCCTCCACGATGCGCCGCACATCGCCCTCGCTCATCCAGGTGCCCGACGGGCTGTGGGGGTTGGTGACGAACACGATCCGGGTCTCGGCGGAGACGGCGTCGATGTAGGCGTCGACGTCCACAGCCATCGTGGCTCGGTCGGTGGCGGAGTGCACCAGGACCGGGACCCGGTCCTCGGCCTCGGCGAACAGGTGGTAGATGGGGAAGCACGGGCCCGGCATCTGGATGCGCCCTCCCGGCTCGCAGAACGCCCGGATGAGCCACGAGATGATCTCGGTCTCGCCCGCCCCGCACATCACCCGCTCAGGCTCGAAACCGTAGACCTGTGACACCTTCTCCCGCAGTGGCTCAGCCGTCCACGACGGGTACAGGTGAAGGTCGTCCAGACGCTCGCGGATCGCCTGCACCGCCAGCGGCGAGGCCCCCAGGGGATTCTCCGCCGATCCGAGCTTGGCGATATCGGCGGGACTGATGCCGTAGCGGGCAGCCACATAGTCGGCGGGCAGGCCGGGCACGTAGAACTCCGGATCGGCCAGACCCGGATGCGAGAAGCGCATCTCGACCTCCTGTCCTGTCCTTGCCAGCGCCGGATCGGCTTGCGTTGGTGCCGTATTGTGCCCCATCCGCGGCGATATCGTCGCGCACCGGCACCCGCCGAGGCGGCTTTGTTGAGAGAGGGGCAAGGTGGCTGAACGTTCCGTGGAGCCCGGTGGCGCAGATCTCGCCCGTGCCGGCCTCCCGGACTCGGCCCGGGTGGTGGTCATCGGCGGCGGGATCTGCGGCGCCAGCGCGCTGTATCACCTGGCCCACGAGGGCTGGACCGACACCCTGCTGGTCGAGAAGGCCGAGTTGACCTCGGGCTCGACCTGGCACGCCGCGGGCCAGGTCACGCACTCGGTGTCGAGCTATGCGCTGGCCGAGTTCCGCCGGTACGCCTGCGAGCTGTACGCGTCGCTGGAGGCCGAGAGCGGGGTGGCCACCTCCTGGCACCGCAGCGGCAGCCTCCGGGTGGCCTACCACGCCGAGGAGGTGGACTGGCTCCGGGCCCAACTCGGCGCGGCCGCCTACGTGGGCAACGCCATGGAGTGGGTCGACCCGGCGCGGATCTCCGAGTTGCACCCCTTCTACGCGACCGACGGAATGCTCGGCGCGGTCCACACCCCCCACGACGGCCATGTGGACCCCGCCGGCGCGGCCAACGCCATGGTGCGGGCCGCCCGCAACCTCGGCGCAGCCGTCAGCCGGCGCAACCGGGTGCTCGGCATCAGGCGGCGGCCCGACGGCAGCTTCGACGTGGACACCGAGCGGGGCGCCGTCCACGCCGAGCACGTCGTCAACGCGGCCGGCTGCTACGCCCACCGGGTAGCCCGGATGGTGGGGCTCGACGTGCCCATCGCCAACGTGCTGCACACCTACCTGCTGACCGAGCCGGTGCCCGAGTTCGCGGACCTCGGCCGCGAGCTGCCGGTGGTGCGCGACGACTACGTGTCGGGCTACCTGCGCCAGGAGCAGCAGTCGGGCCTCATCGGCATCTACGAGCAGGCCGGCGCGGAGGCGGTCTGGTACGACGCCGACGGACCGGACTGGTCGCTGGAGAACCCGCTGTTCGACGCCGACTTCGACCGGGTCGGCCCATGGCTGGCCCGGGCCTTCGAGCGGATGCCGGTACTCGAGCCGCTGGGGATCAAGCAGGTCATCTGCGGCGCGATCTCCTACCCGCCCGACGGCGAGCCCCTGCTGGGCCCGTCGGGGGTGCCCAACTTCTGGCAGATGGCCGGCGTTCAGGTCGGCATCGCCGACGGGCCGGGTCTGGGCCGGGAACTGGCCCGCTGGATGGTGCACGGCACCACCGGCGTGAGCGTGCGGGCCTACGACGCCCGCCGGCTCGGCTACATCGACCGTGCCGACGTCATGTCCTACGGCCGCACGAAGGGAACCGAGGACCACCAGTACCGCCACCAGACCCCGCTGCCGAGCCTGGAACGGCCGGCCGGACGCCCTTACCGCACCACGCCCCTGTACGGGCGGCTGCACGGCAAGGGAGCGGTGTTCACGCAGATCTACGGCTGGGAACGGCCCAAGTGGTTCCCGGAGGCGGCCGGGCTGCCCCAGCAGGACATGGTCTCGTTCCGCCACACCGGCTGGTTCGACGCGGTGGCCGAGGAGTGCCGGGCCGTGCGCGAGCGGGTCGGGATCCTCGACGCCACTGCGTTCGCCAAGTTCGACCTGGTCGGCCCCGACGCGGCCGCAGTGCTCGATCACCTCACCACCAACACCGTGCCCGACGTCGGGCGCATCGGCCTGACGTACGCCTTGACGCCGCAAGGCCGCATCGAGAGCGAGCTGACCGTCACCCGCCTGGCCCCCGACCACCTCTACCTGGTGTCGGCCGCGGTGGGTGAGGGCAAGGACCGGGAGTTCCTCGAGACGAACTGGCCCGACGGCGCAGATGCCGAGCTCGTCACCCGGTCGACCGAACTGGGCGTGCTGAACGTGACCGGGCCCGCGGCCCGGCGCCTGCTGGCCCGCGTGACCGGCACCGACCTGACCAACGGGTCCTTCGGATGGCTGCGCGGCAGGGTCATCAACGTGGCCGGCGTGGAGGGCGTTCGGGCCCTGCGGGTGGGATTCACCGGCGAGCTGGGGTGGGAGCTGCACCTGCCCGTCGGGGACCTCGCCACCGTCTACGACGCCCTGTGGGAGGCGGGGGAGCCTCTGGGCGTGGCCGATGCCGGCAACCATGCGCTGGACTCGCTGCGCATGGAGAAGCGCTACTGCACCAGCCGCGAGCTCACCCACGACGTCAATCCCGACGAGGCCGGGCTGCACCGTTTCGTGAAGGTCGGCAAGGGAGACTTCGTGGGCCGCGACGCGCTGCTGGCCCGCCGGGCCCGCGCCGACTCGGGAGAGGAGCCCTACCGCTGGCGCCTCGCCTACCTGGCGGTCGAGGCCGACCACGCCGACGTGCACGCCGCCGACGGCGTCTACGCGAACGGGCAGGCGGTGGGCCTGGTCACCTCAGGCGCCTACGGATTCCATTGCCGCCAGAGCCTGGCCTTCGCCTACCTGGCGCCCGAGCACGCCGAGCCGGGGACCACGCTGGAAGTGAGGGTGGTGGGCGAGCTGTGCGGCGCCCGGGTGCTGGGAGAAGCTGTGCATGATCCGATGAACGCCCGCCTGCGGGCCTGACCGCTGGAAGGCACGAGCGTGATCCCGATCCTCGTGCTGTGGGCGGTGCCCCGATCGACGTCGACCGCCTTCGAACGGATGATGGGCCAGCGCGGCGACCATGAGTGCGTTCACGAGCCCTTCGGGGAGGTGTGGTACTCCATCGGCAACGACACCCGCCCGCCCGACAACCACATCCAGTACCGGCCCGAACTCAGCTACGAGGCGGTGTGGGAGGACCTGGTGTCAGCGGCCGAGCGGGGGCCGGTGTTCATGAAGGACTTCCCCCACTACGTCACCCACATGCACGGCTGGGTCGCGCCCGCGTCCGGACATGGCGGCACGGCGGTGCCGTTCCTCGACGCGTTCAACCACTCCTTTCTGATCCGCGACCCGGCCAAGTCGCTGACCTCGATGTACGGGCAGTGGGAGGACTTCACCCTGTCCGAGACCGGCTTCGCCGAGCAGCGGGCCCTGTTCGACCTGGTGTCCGAGCGCAGCGGAACCCCTCCGCCGGTCGTCGACGCCGACGACCTGCTCGACGACCCCCACGGCATGACCGCTGCCTGGTGCGGGGCGGTGGGCATCGACTTCAAGCCCGAAGCACTCCAGTGGGGCACGGCCAGAGCCTCGGACTTCACCTGGTACGAGGCCGGCACCTGGCACGCCAACCTCGCCGAGTCAACGACGCTGTCGCGCCAGGAGCGCGACTATGTCCCGATCGACCACAACCAACTCCTGCGCGACGCCTACGAGGCGTGCATGCCCCACTACCAGGCCATGCACGCCCACCGCCTGAGCCCGTGAGCGCTGACGAGGCCGGCCGTGCCCGACTCTGAGCTGCCCGAAGTGATGCGAGCCGCGCTGCTGCTGGGCACCGGCGGGCCCGAGATGCTGGTGGTGCGCGACGACGTGGGTGTGCCCAGTCCCGGTCAGGGCGATGTGCTGGTGCGGGTGGCCGCCTGCGGGATGAACAACACCGACATCAACACCCGGGTCGGGTGGTACAGCCGGGCGGTCACGTCGGCAACCACCGGCGAGGGGTTCGCCGAGGCCGAGGCCCACGACTCGGGCTGGGGGCGCAGCGGTCTGGCCTTTCCGCGGATCCAGGGCGCCGACATCTCCGGCGTTGTGGTCGCGGCGGGCGAGGGCGCCGATGCGGGCCTGATCGGGCACCGGGTGCTGGTCGACCCCTGGCTGCGCGACCGTGAGCAGCCCGGCGACCGAGAACTCGCGGGCTACCTGGGAAGCGAGCGGGACGGGGGCTACGCGGAGTACTGCACCGTGCCCGGCGAGAACGTCTACCCCGTGTCGACCGGGCGCTCGGACACCGAACTGGCGAGCTTCGCATGTTCCTGGTCGACCGCCGAGCACATGCTGCAGCGCACCGGCGTGCGCTCGGGTGAGTCGATCGCGATTCCGGGCGCTTCGGGCGGCGTCGGCGGCGCGCTGGTGCAGCTGGCCAAGCGTCGAGGCGCCCGGGTGGTGGCCGTCGCCGGGGCGTCCAAGCTCGCCGGTGTGCGCGACCTCGGCGCCGACGCGGTGGTAGCCCGGGAGTCCGACGACCTGGTGGCGGCGGCCGTCGACGCCAACGGGGGCAGCTTCGACGTGGTCGCCGATGTCGTCGGAGGGGACAGCTTCGGCGGCTGGCTCGAGGCGCTGGGCCGCGGCGGCCGCTACGCCACCTCGGGGGCCATCGCCGGGCCCGTTGTGGATCTGGACCTCCGGACGCTGTACCTGAACGACCTGCAGCTCCACGGCGCCACCGTCTACGAACCTCAGGTCTTCGCCGATCTAGTCGGCTACATCGAGCGGGGCGAGGTCCGGCCGGTGGTGGGCGGCACCTACCGGCTGGAGGACATCCACGCCGCTCAGGAGGCCTTCGCGGCCAAGCGTCACATCGGCAGTCTGGTCATCACCGTGACCGCTCCCGGCCGCGACCCGGCCTGATCGAGCTAGCCGCCGCCGGCGTGGTCCCGGGCCGTGGCGAGGAAGGTGGCTGCCTGGCCCCTCGTGACGAAGTCGTCGGGACAGTACTGGTCGGGTCCGGCACCGCAGCCGCCGGTGATGCCGGCCGCGGCGATGGCGTCGATGCTGGCGGCGTGCGCGCCCTGCGGGTCGACGTCGACGAACCCGGCGGAGGTGTCCGACTCCAGGTCGAAGGCCCGAGCGAGCAGGGTCGCCATCTGGGCCCGGGTCACGGGCGCCCGGGGGCAGAACCGGGCCGGCTCGCGGGAGCAGCCGGTCGCGATGCCCAGTTCGGCCAGGCGCTCGGCGTGCGCGGCCCAATGCAGACCGGGATGCACATCCTCGAACCGGTTGAACCCGAGCGGCTGCGGATCGCCGCCGTCGAGCACGCGCACGAGCCAGACGGCAATCACCCAGCGCTCGATCAGCAGACCAGGGCAGATGAGGTCGAGACCGCACTCGGTGCCGTCGAGGACCCCGTCCGCGGCCAGCCGGCTCAGGTTCCAGCCGTCGGTCGAGCCCGACGCGTCCAGGTCCCAATAGAAGTTGTCCGGGGAGTCCCCCCGCTGCTGGTCAATTCCGTCGATCCTCAAGCCCGCCACGATCAGGTCGCGCAGCGGCGCGAAGTCCCTGATGAGGTTGCCGGCCACATACAGGTCCCTGAGGCCGAGCATGCTCGACAGCGGCGAGACGTCACCGACAAAGTTGTCGTCGAGCCGGATCTCGGTCAGCCGGACCAGAGGCGCCAGAGCCGACAGGTCCGTGAGCGTGTTGCCCCTCAGGTCCAGCTTCTCCAGCGCCCTCAGCCCCGACAGTTCGGGCAGGTCCGAACTCCTCAGATCCATGTTCGTCAGCCCCAACTCGGTCAGGCCGGCGAGACCGGCCACCTCCGACAGGCCTGAGATCTGGGTGTCGCTGACATACAGCTTCCGCAGGCCCGTCCTGGACGACACCGAGAGCGGCGCGGCCAGGGGATTGCCGGCCAGCCTGAGATCGGTGAGGAAGCGGGGCAGATGTGCGAGGGTCGTGATCCGGTTCTGGTAGGCCGGGTCGGGGGTGCTCCCGACCGAGGTCGAGCCGTTGTCGAGCCACAGGGTGCCCAACTGGGTCACCGGACTCAGGTCCACCGCGGTGAGCTGGTTGTCGCTCAGGTAGAGCTGGCGGAGGTCGGACAGCCCCGACAGGTCGATAGACGACAGGCGGTTGGTTCTCAGGTTGAGCGACACGAGGGTGTCGCCGACGTCCCGCAGCCCGGTGATCTCGGTGATCCGGTTCCCTCTCAGCCACAGCCGCCGGATGCTGTCCAGTCCGGTCACATCGACCGAGGCCAGCCGGTTGTCGTTGAGGAAGGCCCGCTCGAGCCGCGAGAAGTTGGACAGGTCGATGGCTGGGATGTCCGTCCCGTAGAAGTGGAGTCTCCGGAGGTCGGTCAACGACGTGAGTCCTTCGAGACGGGACGTGTCCGCGATCGGGTTGTCGTTGAGGTGCAGGTAGTGGAAGTGCTCCGCGCCCCGTAGATCGATCGACGCCAGCTGGTTGTGCTCGAGCCGCAGGCTCCAGACCTCGCGCGGGATGTCAGCGAGCCCGGTGATGCTCGTCAGCCGGTTGCGGTCGAGGCGCAGGCTCACATAGTTGGGGTGGGACGTGCCGTCGGGCCGGTCCCGGAGCGCGGTCAGGCCCGAGACGTCCACAGATGTCAGGCGATTGTTGTTGAGCCACAGCGCGAGCAGCCGGCTGCTTCGAGCGTTCTCCCCGACCCTGGTTCTCTGGCCGGAGAGATCGATGGTCGTCAGGTCGTTGCTGCTGAGATCGACGAACCGCAGATCGGTCATGGCTGTCAGGTCGATCTCCGAGATGTCGTTGCTGTGCAGGAAGAGCACCTGCATGCGAGCCAGACCCGCGAGGCTCGACGCATCCGAGATGCTGTTGCCCTGCAAGTACAGGGCGCGCAGGTTGACTGCGTGCTGCAGGCCGTCGAGTTGCGCGATGCCCGCGTAGCTGGCGTCCAGGACCCCCACCAGCGCCATGTCGCCCTCGGTGATCGCCTCGCCGGGCTGCTTGCCGAGGGCGCTCTCGACGGCGCCGCGAAGTCCCGCGTCGGGAATCGAGACCGCGGCGGCCTGGGCGACCGCGCCCGGCGCTAGCGAGGCCGCGATGATCGCCAGCGCGGCCGAGGCGACCGCGATCCGGGCGGCGACGCGCCGCCGCTGGAGACGGAACACGTTGGCGCGTGGACGAGTGTGGCCCATTCAGACATCCTTGGTGGCGGGCGCCGCCCCCGGCGCGCCGGTTCGGAACGTAGCAAGGGTTCGAATCAACGTAAAGCGCCGGGAACTACTCCGACGCCGCCGAGGCCCGGCCGGATGGCGAGACCGGCGCCGTCAGCGGACTCGGCGCATGGCGAGACCGGCGCCGTCAGCGGACTCGGCGCATGGCGTCGAGGGCGCGCTCCTCAGCAACGCGCTTGCGACCCACGATCGGCGTGGTGGGAGCGAATCCGGCTTCGGCCCTCTCCGACTCGCTCTCGCCTCCCCAGAAGCCCAGCTCCCGGTTCCTGCGGGCATAGTCCCGGCACGCGATCAGTACTACGCACTGCTCGCAGATCGAACGGGCCCGAGCCTCGCGGCGGACCCGGGCCTCGGGCCGCTCGGCGAAAGGCGCGAAGAAGAGGTCGCTCTCGCCGGCACAGCGCCCTTGCTCCATCCAGGCCGTGGAGCCCACCGGGGATACGGCCGCGTCGTACACATCGAGCATCGGTATACAATCTAGCAGCGGTATACAATTGTGCAAGGCGAACCTTGGCTTCCGGCAAAATAGCAGGTCAAGACGCAGATTTGGGATTGTGTCCAATCAATCGCAAACCGCGAACTTAGAAACCTCTGACAATTCTGGACCAGGATCCAGCCCCACATCTAGCTCGCGCCGGCAACCACCCTGGCGTCGTGCAGCCGGCCGATCTCACCGGCTGAGAGTCCCAGCCATCCGGCCAGCACCTCGTCGGTGTGCTGCCCCAGCGCGGGTGCCATCGCGGCGTCGCCGAGCGCATCGGGCTCCAGCCCGGGGCCGGTCCCTCCGGTTAGCGGCGACGCCGGCACCAGGTACGGGCCGATGCCGGGCTGGTCCACCTCACGGAACAGCCCGGCGGCCGGCGAGCAGCGGGGGTCGTTCTCGACCAGCTCCGCGAAGGTCTGGTACGGCCCCCAGCACACGCCCAGCGCGTCCAGGCGTTCGGCGGCCTCCGCGAGGGGCCGCCCGCCGGCCCAGTCCTGCATCACCGCCTTGATCTCGTGGCGGGCCTCGAACCGGTCGCCCTCGTCGTTGAAGTCGAGGCCCCGGGCTGCGGCGATCTCAGCGACCGCAGCCTCGCTCTCGGTGGCCTCCAGCAGGGAGGCCCACTGCCGTCCGCTGATCCCCACCGCGTACAGGCGACGCCCGTCCGAGGTGGACAGCTCGACGCCGAACGCGCCATAGAGGTCGTTGCCGCAGCGGGGCCGGACCGCGCCGTTGACTTGGACCTCGGCGACGTAACCCAGCGCGGCGGTGGCCGCTAGGGCCACGTCGCTCAACGCCAGCGTCATCACCGACCCCTTGCCCGTCAGCAGCCGGCGCCGCTCCGCGGCCAGGATCCCGACGGCAGCCGTCTGCCCGCACAGCAGGTCCCAGGCCGGCAGCACGCTGTTGACCGGGTCGTTGAGGTCCGCCGGGCCGGTCACCATGGGGAACCCGATCGCCGCGTTGACGGTGTAGTCCACCGCGGTGGTCCCGTCGCGGTTGCCGGTGACGGCCACCATCACCAGATCAGCCCGCCGGGAGGTCAGCCGGTCGGGATGCATCCAGCCCCGGGCCGGGAAGTTGGTGAGAAAGGTGCCGGCAGCACCGATCAGCTCGGTGAGCAGCTCGTGGGCGGCCGGATCGCGCAGGTTGACGGCCAGTGACTTCTTGCCCTTGTTCAGGCCTGCCCAGTACAGCGAGCGACCCTCGGCGGTGAGCGGCCAGCGTCCGTAGTCGATGCCGCCGCCGATCCGGTCGAAGCGCACCACCTCGGCGCCCAGCTGGGCCAGCGCCATGCCCCCGGAGGGCGCGGCCACGAACGCCGAGCCTTCGACCACTCGCAGACCGTCGAGCGGTGCATCTCCGATCATGTCCCCGAACCTACCCACACGGCCGGGGGCTGCTGATCACCGCCAGCCCCCTCCTCGTGCATCGCAGATCATGTCCCCGAACCTACCCACCCGGCCGGGGGCTGCTGATCACCACCAGCCCCCTCCTCGTGCATCGCAGATCATGTCCTCGAACCTACCCACAGCGCGCCATCGGGCGGGGACGCGGGCACACTGGCCCGATGAGCGAGAGCGTCCCAAGCATGCTGATGCGGGGCGGAACGTCGCAGGGCCCCCATCCTGATCCGCACCCTCCCGCGGCGTTCACCCCACCGCCGGGCGCCTGCGACGCTCACTGCCACGTGTTCGGCCCGGCGGACCGCTTCCCGTTCTCTGCGAGCCGCTCGTACACGCCTCCCGACGCCGGCGTCGAGAAACTCCAGGCGCTGCATGCCCGCATGGGGATCGAACGGGCCGTGCTGGTGCAGGCCAGCTGCCACGGCACCGACAACTCGGCCATGGTCGATGCCCTCCAGCGGTCGCAGGGGCGGTACGCCGGAGTGGCCATGATCGACGAGTCCTGCGGGGACACCGAACTCGATCGCCTCCACGACGCGGGCGTGCGGGGGGCGCGGTTCAACTTCGTCAGGCACCTCGGGGGCGGGGATCTCGGAGACTTCGAGCGCACGGCCCGCAGGGTGGCGCCGCGGGGTTGGCACATGGAGGTGCATCTCGACGCGGCCGACCTGCCCGACTTCGCCAGCGTGCTGCTCGGCCTGCCCTGCCCGTTCATCATCGACCACATGGCCCGCGTGCCTGCGTCCGGAGGCCTCGGGCAGCCGCCCTTCGCCGCCCTGCTGGATCTGATGGACGACGAGAGGGCCTGGGTGAAGGTCTCGGGCGCGGAGCGCCTCAGTGCCGATGGACGCCCGCCCTACAACGACGTCACCCCGCTGGCCCGGGCGCTGGTCGCGGCGGCCGCCGACCGGGTCCTGTGGGGAACCGACTGGCCCCATCCCAACGTGCGCCACATGCCCGACGACGGCGACCTGGTCGACCTGCTGGCGGCGTTCGCTCCCGACGAGGCCGACCGCAACCGGATCCTGGTCGAGAACCCGCAGCGCCTATACGACTTCGCCCGCTCCTAGCCGGATCCTGGCCTCTGACCCTCGGGATCGTCGAGGGTGTCCACCCAGTCGACCCGCATGCCGGCCAGTTGCTGGCGCAGGCCGTACATGTCAAGCCCCAGCTCGCCGGCCGCTAGCCGGGCCCGCGCCTGCTCCTCCTTCGCCAGCCGCTGGCGGGACATCTCCAACGCCCACTCAGTCTCGGAGCGGCTCACCACGACCACGCCGTCGTCGTCGGCGCACACGACGTCGCCCGGTCCCACCGCCTGGCCCCCGATGACCACCGGCACGTTCACCGATCCCGGAGTGGCCTTGACGGTGCCCTGGCAGGAGACGTGCCTGCTCCACGCCGGGAAGCCCATGGCCCGCAAGTCGGCGGTGTCGCGCACGCCCGCGTCGATCACCAGGCCCCGCACTCCCCGGGCCTGGACTGAAGTGGCCAGCAGATCCCCGAAGAAGCCGTGCGTCGACGGCGCGCTGACCGCTACTACCAGGATGTCGCCCGGCTGGCACGTCTCGACTGCGGCGTGGATCATCAGGTTGTCGCCCGGATGGCACAGCGCGGTGACCGCCGTGCCCGCGATTCGGGTACCCGTCTGGATGGGGCGGATGTCGGGACCGAGGAAGCCCCGCCGGCCGATGGCCTCGTGCACGGTGGCACTCCCCATCGCGGCCAGGCCGTCGACGACGGCCGGATCGGCCCGCTCCACCTTGCGAACCACAATCGGACGGCCGCGTCCGCTCATTGCTGCACCTCCAATCGGGGATAGACCCGCCGGGCGTTGCCCTCGAAGATCTTGGCCCGAGCCTCGTCGTCGAGGTCGGCGTTGTCTATGTAGCGACGGGTGTCGTCGTAATGGTGGCCGGTGGCCGGATCGATGCCCCGCACCGCGCCCACCATCTCCGATGCGAACAGGATGTTGTCGGCGGGCACCACGTCGGTGAGCAGGTCGATGCCTCGCTGGTGGTAGACGCAGGTGTCGAACCAGACGTGCTCCAGCAGCCCGTCGAAGTCCCAGCCGGAGTCTCGGGCCATGCCCGCGAAGCGGCCCCAGTGGTAGGGCACTGCTCCCCCGCCGTGGGGGATCACCAGCCGCAGCCCGTCGAAGTCGTGAACGAATCCCGAGGTGAGCGCCTGCATGAACGCGGTCGTGTCGGCACCCAGGTAGTGCGAGCCGGTCGTGTGGAAGTTCTCGTTGCAGGCGGCGCTGACGTGGATCATGGCCGGCACGTCAAGCTCGCACATCGCCTCCCACAGCGGCCACCAGTAGCGGTCCCACAGCGGCGGCCCGCTCCAGTGGCCGCCGCTCGGGTCGGGGTTGACGTTGCAGCCGATGAAGCCCATCTCCTGAACGCAGCGCCTCAGTTCCTGCACCGAGGAGTCGATGGGAGCGCCCGGAGACTGAGGCAGTTGGGCGACCGGAGCGAAGTTGTTCGGGTAGAGGTCGCACACTCGCCGGATCAGCTCGTTCTGGTGCTGGGTCCAGAACCTGGAGGTGTGCTCGTTGCCGATGTGGTGGCCCATCCAGCTGGCCCGCGGCGAGAAGATGGTCAGGTCGGTGCCCCGCTCGCGCTGCAAGGCGAGCTGAGCGCCCTCCAGGCTGTCTCGGATCTCGTCGTCGCTGACCGCCATCTCACCCTTGGACCCCACATGTCCGGGATCGGACGCGACCGCCGCCTTCTGGGCCTCGCGCCACTCCCCCACTCCGGGCGGGGTGGTGGTGTAGTGGCCATGACAGTCGATGATCACCGGCGTCCTCCTCCGGGTCCGACCGGAGGCATCCTACGGATCGCGGTAAGAGGCCGAGCGAATAGGCGAGTGGACGGCGGGCGCGGGCGGTGAGAGAGTCTTGATCCCACATGGGACCTCGCAGATAGGAGAGATGTGATGGGTGATGTCAGATCAGCCGCGGATGCGGTACTGGACGGTGTTGTATCGGGATCGCCGCGCGTTCCCGGCGTGGCCGCGGTTGCCACCGACCGCGACGGCGACATCTACAGGGGCGCCCGGGGCGAGCGGGTCCTCGGGGGTGACGCCTTCACCACCGACACGGTGTGCGCGATCTTCTCGACCACCAAGGCCCTGGGCGGCACCGCCTGCCTCCAGCTGGTCGAGCAGGGCGATCTGGACCTCGACGCCCCAGCCAAGGAGTACGTGCCGCGGATCGGCGGGCTCCAGGTGCTGGAGGGACTGGGCGACGACGGGGCGCCCCGGCTCCGCCCGCCCAAGACCGATATCACGACCCGCCAACTGCTGACCCACACGGCCGGGCTCACGTACGATTTCTTCAACGAGACGTACACGAGGCTGGCCAACGAGCAGGGCCAGCCGTGGGTGGTGGAAGCCTCGTACGCCTCCATCGAGACGCCGCTGCTGTTCGATCCCGGCGAGCAGTGGGAGTACGGCTCCAACATCGACTGGGCCGGCCTGGTGGTGGAGGGCATCACCGGCAAGCGGCTGGGCGAGGTGCTCGACGAGCGGGTGCTGGGCCCGCTGGGCATGGACTCGACCGCATTCTCGATGACCCCGTCGATGCGCGAGCGCATGGCGACGATCCACGCCCGCGAGGACTCCGACGGGTCGCTCATACCGCTGCCGGGGGTGGAGCTGCCGCCCGACCCGGAGATCCACATGGCCGGCCACGGCCTCTACGGCACCGCCGAGGACTACGCCAAGTTCATCCGCATGTGGCTCAACGACGGATCCGGCCCCGGCGGCGAGCAGATCCTCAGGCCCGAGACCGTCGAGATGGCGGTGCAGAACCACCTGCCCAAGGGCATGTACGTCAAGATGCTCCCCGGCGTCGGCGCCACCGAGGTGGCCAAGACGGTGCTTCCCGTGTCGAACCCGCGCCTGTCCAACGACGCCGAGTTCTTCCCCGGGATGCCGAAGACGTGGGCGCTGAGCTTCATGATCAACGAGGAGGAGGCCCCGACCGGGCGGCCCGCGGGCGCGCTGGCATGGGCCGGGCTCGCCAACCTGTACTTCTGGATCGACCGGGCCAACGGTGTCGGCGGCTTCTGGGCCACCCAGATCTTCCCCTTCGCCGACCCCACGTCGGTGGGAGGGTTCCTCGACTTCGAGAAGGCGGTCTACGACAACGCCGCCTGAGCCGGCGTCGCCCGGCCTGCCGGGTTCCAGGTAACGGGAGTCGACCCCGTCAGGAGCGAGCCGCTATGTCGGCCAGCACTTGGGCGGCGTGGCTGGCGAGGTCCTGGCCCGCGAGGTCATAGGCCGCGGCAATCTGGCCTTCGGGATCGATCAGGTAGGTGATGCGGCGGGGCAGCCCGTACTCGTAGTAGTCCTCCCCCGGCTCGCGCTCGGCGTGGTAGCTGCGCCCTATGGACCTGTCCGCGTCGCTGATCAGCGTGTAGCCGAACCCTTCGGTGTCGGCGAATGTCCTTTGCTCCTCCACGGTGTCGAATGATGCGCCGACCACGACTGCGCCGGCCTTGTCGAACTCCGGGGCTCGATCACGGAACCCCCTGCCCTCTTTGGTTCAACCGGAGGTAGAGGCCTTGGGGTACCACCACAGCACCACCCAACTGCCCCGAAGGTCGGCCAGGCGCACGGGGTTGCCTTGCTGGTCGGGCGCATCGAAGTCAGGGGCCTGCGAGTCCACATCAAGCATGGCCGGGAAGCTATCGGAACCATCGACGGGCCGCGACCCGGCGTGTTCGCCTCGAGGCGCCCCGAGCCGTTGGTGAGCAGGCCCAGCATTAGGGTGACCTGCCAATGGCGTTCGTGGATGGCCTGCGCTCCGACCTCGGCGAGGCCGGGGTTCTGACTGGTGCCGACGCTGCGCCCTACCTGACCGGCCAGCGGGGCCTGTACACCGGGGAGGCTCTGGCCGTGGCACGGCCCGCGTCAGTCGACGAGACCTCCCTCGTGGTCGGGGCGTGTGCGTCGGCGGGGGTTGCCATCGTGCCCCAGGGCGGCAACACCGGGATGTCCGGCGGCTCAGTGCCCGCAGCCGCGGCCGGCCCCGACCCCTCGACCCCTCCCGGCGCCAGCCGAGACGGCCGCGGCCCGCAGCCGCAGTCGATCGTGCTGTCGATGAGCCGCATGAACCGAATCGTGTCGGTGGACCCCGATCGCTGGACGATCACCGCAGAGGCCGGGGCCACCATCGAGGCGGTGCAGCAGGCCGCGGCCGCCGCCGGCCGCCGGTTCGCGCCGGACTGGGGAGCAAGGGGAACCGCCACCGTGGGCGGAGCCGTCGCCACCAACGCCGGCGGCAACAACGTGCTGCGCTACGGCACGATGCGCGACCACGTGCTCGGCCTGGAGGCGGTGCTGGCCGACGGGCGGGTGTGGGACGGGCTGCGGGCCCTGCGAAAGGACTCCTCGGGCTACGACCTCAAGCATCTCTTCATCGGCGCCGAGGGCACTCTCGGTGTCGTGACTCGGGCGGTGCTGCGGCTGCATCCGGCCACGCCCCACGCCCAGAGCGCGCTGGCAGCCGTCTCGGGGCTCGACAGCCTCATGCCTCTGCTGGAGCTGGCCGAGGCCCGCTGCGGCGGCGATGTCACCGCCTTCGAGCTCGTCCCCGACGTCGGCCTGGAGCGGGCCTGTGAGAAGTTCGGCCTCACCAGGCCCTTGGAGACCCGGGCCGAGTTCTACGTGCTGGTACGGCTGTCCTCGACGGAGCCGGTCTCCGACCGGCTGGGGGGGTTCCTGGACGAGGCCTCTGACAGCGGCTGGGTGACCGACGCGGCGGTGGCGGTGACCGACGAGCACGAGGAGCGGCTGTGGACCATCCGCGACGAGCTGCCGGCCATGAGGCTGTGGGACCAGCACACCCACGGCGTCAAGCTCGACACCGCGGTGCCCATCGACCGGTTCGGCCCCTACCACGACGAGGTCCGCCGCATCGCCGCCGAGCTGGCCCCCGGCGCCCTCACCTACGGGTTCGGCCATGTCGGCGACGGCAACGTCCACATGTACGTCCTGCCCACCAGCGACGACCAGGTGGCACCGTTCCTAACGGTGCGCGACGAACTCCAGCAGCGGATCGACGAGGCCACCTTCGCCTTCGGCGGCACCCTCAGTGCTGAGCACGGCATCGGCCAGCTCCTGCGCGACCGGATCCGGCCCCAGAAGCCCGCCGTCGAGTGGGACCTGATGCGAGCGGTCAAGAACGCCCTCGACCCCCAAGGCATCATGAACCCCCACAAGACCCTCCCACCCGCCTGAGAGCTACAAGGCCGGAAGGGCCGTCCGCGGCAGGATCAGATATTACTACCTGCCCACTCATGAACACCCGATCCCTCTCAAGTACTTCCTTGACCAAGAAGCGCCTGCCGATCGTGCTGCGATAACCAGCACCACACGCATCGTGCCCGTCGTCGAAGCACCCCAGGAACTCGGCCCGACGGCGCCTGTCGTGGGGCTGGACGAACAACGCCCATCGTCCCCTATCGGTCGCGAGCAGTTCGGCTCGGCGCTTGGAGAAGGCTGCTTCCAACTTGTCGAGGATGGGATCGGGGGCCATGCCGCATTATGGCACGGCCGATCAGCTGGGCGGTGGATTATTTCAATATTTTTCGTTATATCTAGGAGAGCCAGTTGATGGCTTGGATCTCGGTGTAGGCCTCGATCCCCCACTTGCCCCGGTCGCGGCCGATGCCCGACATCTTGAAGCCGCCGAAGGGGGCGTACATGTGGGGCTGAACGGTGTTGAGGGCCACGTTGCCGGACTCCAGCCGGCAGCCGATCTCGTAGGCCCGCTTGGCGTCGCCGGCGTACACATAGGAGAACAGCCCGTACGACGAGTCGTTGGCCAGGGCGACGGCCTCGTCGTCGCCGTCGTGGGCCAGCACCACCACCACCGGCCCGAAGGCCTCCTCACGGGCGACCTCCATGTCGGGGGTCACGTCCGCGAGGAGGGTGGGCTCCACGAAGTAGCCGGGAAGGTCGGGGCGCTGCCCTCCGCACACCGCGGTGGCTCCGGCGTCGACACCGCCCGCGACGAAGCTCTCCACCCGGTCGCGGTGGGCCTCGGTGATGACCGGGCCGACGATGGTGTCGGGCGCACGGCCGTCTCCCACCTTCATGAAGCCGGCGAAGGCCTTCAGCGTCTCCACGGTCTGGTCGAGGATGCTGCGATGGCAGATCACCCGGGTCGGCGCGGTGCAGATCTGGCCCGAGTGGAGTCCCCAGGTGGTGGCGATCCCCATGCAGGCCGCGTTCACGTCGGCGTCCTCGGTCATCACCAGGGCGCCCTTGCCGCCGAGCTCCATCAGCACCCGCTTCATGGTGGACGCGCCGTCGGCGTAGATCCGGGCCCCTACCTGCGTCGAACCGGTGAACGACACCATGTTCACGTCGCCGGAGGCCACCAGCGCGGCGGGCGCCTCCGGCCCGGAGCCGGTCACGATGTTGACCACGCCGTCGCCGAGGCCGGCCTCGGCCACCGCCTCGCCCAGCAGCAGCACGCCGAGCGGGTCCTGGGGGGCGGGCTTGATCACCACTGTGTTGCCGGCGGCCAGCGCGGGAGCGACCTTGCCGGCCACGTTCACCAGGGGCATGTTGTAGGGGGTGATGCAGGCCACCACCCCCACCGGCTGGCGCTTCACCGTGGCCGCGATCAGGCCGGCCGGTCCCAGAGCGCCCTTGTCGGCTGGCATCGGGGCGATGTCCTCGTCGACGTTGATCGGGTTGGAGTAGTAGCGGAACCGTTCGATCATGGGCCCACCGACCTGCAGGCTCTTGGCGATGGAGGTGACCGAACCGGTCTCGGCCTGCACCAGATCGAGCCACGACGGCGCCATCCGCTCGATCACGTCGGCCAGGCGAGCGAGACGGCTGCCCCGCTCGGAAGGGCTCAGCGCTCGCCAGCCTGGCAGCGCCTCCCGGGCTGCCCGGGCCGCGTCGTCGGCCTGGCCCGCGGTGGCCTCCGGGGCGTGGCCCACCACCGTGCCGTCGTTGGGGTCGACGACCGGGTAGGTCCCCGCAGCCGGGTCGACCCACTCGCCGCCGATCAGGAGCTTCCAGGCCCGCTCGGTGTCGATGGCCGTGCGGTCTCTGTCGTTAGGCACCGGACGATCCTACTGCCGCTCAGTAGAGGCCTCCGAGCGGCCATCGCGGCCAACTGGCAGCAAACGCCAACTAGCCGTGCGAAACGCTGCCAACTCGGCTGGAGGCTGCGGATCGGCCTTGCGCCTCCTAGTGTGTTCGCAGCACCGGCTCCGGTGCCCCGGACTACTACCAACACCTCAGGAGCGCAAAATGCCCGAAGCCGTCATCGTCGCCACCGCCCGCACCCCGATCGGGCGGGCCGTCAAGGGATCGCTCACCGAAGTCCGGCCCGACGACATGTCGGCGTTCATCATCGGCGATGTGCTGTCCAAAGTTCCAGGGCTCGACCGCAGCGATGTCGAGGACGTGATCTGGGGAATCGGCCAGCCCGGCGGTGAGGGCGGCTACAACGTCGCCCGAGTCGCCTCCATCCTCGCCGGCGTCAACGCGCCGGGCGTGACCGTCAACCGGTACTGCTCGTCGTCGCTGCAGACCATCCGGATGGCCGCCCACGCCATCAAGGCCGGCGAGGGCGAGTGCTTCGTGGCCGGCGGCGTGGAGACCGTGTCGCGCTACGACAAGGGGGCTGCCGACAGCGGACCCCACAACGACCAGTTCGCCGACGCCCAGGACCGCACCGCCGAACGCACCGCCGAGGGCGTCGCGGCGTGGGCTCCGCCACAGGGCCTGCCCGACATCTACATCGCCATGGGCCAGACCGCCGAGAACGTGGCCCAGTACAAGGGCGTGTCCCGCCAGGCCCAGGACGAGTGGGGAGTGATGTCCCAGAACCGGGCCGAGGCGGCCCGCGACCGGGGCTTCTTCGAGCGGGAGATCACTCCCTACCCGCTGGCCGGCGGCTCCGAGATCCAGAGCGACGACGGCATCCGGGCCGGCACCACCCTCGAGGGCGTCTCGCAGCTGCGCCCGGTGTTCCGGCCTGACGGCACCGTCACCGCCGGCAACTGCTGTCCCCTCAACGACGGCGCCGCCGCGGTGGTGGTCATGTCCGACGCCAAGGCGGCGGCAGTCGGCGCCACACCGCTGGCCCGGATCGTGGCCACCGGCGTCTCCGCCCTCAACCCCGAGATCATGGGGCTCGGCCCGGTCGATGCCTGCCGCCAGGCTCTGGACCGGGCCGGCATGACCATCGACGACATCGACCACGTGGAGATCAACGAGGCATTCGCGGCCCAGGTGCTGCCCTCGGCCGACGACCTCGGCATCGACCACGACAAGCTCAACCCCAACGGCGGGTCGATCGCTCTGGGCCATCCCTTCGGCATGACCGGGTCGCGCATCATGTGCACCCTGCTCAACGGCCTCGAGGACGCCGACAACACCATCGGCCTCGAGTCGATGTGCGTGGGCGGCGGCCAAGGCATGGCCATGATCGTCGAACGCCTCAACTAGGACTATCGAAGTAATCAGATTCGGTATATCAATCTTGTCTGATTCGGTATAACGGAGCCTTCCAACCGGCGTCCTGCCCGCTTGGCCTGCGCGATGCGGCCTCGCCAGGGCGCCCGCCATTTCCGCGGGATCACGATCTTTGGGCTAGAGCCACAGGGTTGCGAGGGGCGCGGACCAGATGTCGCCCCCCTCGGACTCGCTGGCGGCCCGCGACAGGACCGTCGGTCGCCTGGGGCCGGTGTGGAGCACTGCGCCTCCGGCGAATCGGCTCCCGAGTTGGTCGCGAAGCCAGAGCAGGTGTCGGGCCTCGTGGAGCCCGGCCCGGTCGCCAGCCTTGACCTCGACGCCGACGACGCCCCGCGGCCCGCCGTCGAGCACGAAGTCCACCTCCTGGCCGCCGTCGCGACGGAAATGGCGCAGCCGATAGCCCGACACCCTCGGGTCGTGCTCAGCCCGGAGCTGCGCAGCCGCGAAGGTCTCCATCAACCGGTCTCGCAGATCGCTGCTACGGCGGAGCGTCCAAGCATCGCTCTCCCACATCGCAGCCGCGAGGCCGGCGTCCACCAGCAGCCGTTTGGGCGACTTCTGCACTCGGCTGACGCCGCCGGGAATGAACGCCGGGCACTCGTGGGCCAGGAAGGTTCGCTCCATCAGAGCAAGGTACTCGCGGCCCGTGACGCGAGTGATGCCGCTCTCCTCGCAGAGCCGCGTCAATGGCATGACCCGGCCGGTGTGGGACGCGTAGACACGGGCGAACTCGAGCAGCTTGACCCGGTCCTGGCGTCCGAGCAGGGAGTCGACGTTGAGCGTCTGCTCGACGCGTGCTCGCAGTGCGGTGGCTCGAAGCGTCTTCGACGGCATGGCCATGACCCGCGGGTAGCCGCTCTCTAGGGCCATCTCGATGTAGTCGTTGGTGTTCAACGTCGACGCCGCGTCTCCGGGATCGCCGGCCGAGAGCCTGTCGAACAGCGACTCGGCGACTGTCTGTGCCTTCTCCGCCACCGTCAGCGGGAACATGTCGAGCGGAACGACCCGCCCGGTGCTCGGCAGCTGGCCGGCCTGCGTGGAGCGGAACGAGCCGGTGATGATGAACAGCCCGTTCTCTGCCGGCGCCCGGTCGACGATGCGTTTGACCGTCCACAGCACCTCGGGCGCCTGCTGCCACTCGTCTATCAGTATCGGGGGCTCGCTGGCCTCGAACGAGGCCCGCGCGTCTCGCCGTAGCAGGTCCGCGTCGTTGGGGTCGTCGAGGTAGAAGCAGGTGCGGGCGTGGCGCTCGGCCGTGGTCGTCTTGCCGCAACCTCTGGGGCCGCGCAGCTCGACTGCGGGCACCGCGGTCAGCAGATCGCTGAGGCGCCGATCGACAAGCCGGGGGATGTAGGCCCCGGGGGGCGACTCTGCGAGCCGCGCGCCGAGCGTGCGGCTCGGCGCAACCCGGGCATCGTTCGCCCGAGCAGGTTCATCAGGGCTTTGCGTGCGCTCCACGCAATAAACCTATCCAATTTTCAGATGATTTCCTATGCGGTTTTCGGACAGATTCCTATCCGATTCTAGGCCATCGGCCCATGAGCGTCGAACGCCTCAACCAGCGGCAGGGTTCTCAGCCCTCGCTGCGGCTGCGACAAGCCGGTCGTCGGTCGAGATGATGGGCGCGTCCAGGCGCTCGGCCAACTCGACGTAGAGAGCGTCGGCGAGGCTCAGCTCGTGGCGCCGGTCCCATGCCCCGCCGAGCAGCCGGCTGACGGGGTGCCGATGGATAGGTGCGTTCTCCACTCTCGGCAGCAGCGAATACACCATGGCCGCGGGCAGGTGACCGGCTCTGTTGAGACGACCGAGCGCTGACAGGACTTCGGCGTCGAAGTGAGCGGGAGCATGGAGCCAGCCGGCCAGCAGCCGAACCCGGATCAGGACCGCCGAATCGGCTCCCAGCAGCAGATCAACCATCGCGGAGGCGTCGAGAACCAGTTCCTCGCCGCTCCGGACTGCTGACGCGTCCGCAGCAGCCGCCTCGCGCTCAGAGCCCAAACTCATCCTTGGCGGATCTAACGGCCTCTCTCACTATTGCTGGATCTATCCCAGCGGGAGCGAGGGACGCGAGATCGTCCAGCCAGTCATTGACAGCCTGAGCATCGAGCGCTCGCCGAATCGCGTCCTGAGCAAGGCCCGACACGTTGAGGTCGGCCGCCCGGGCCTGTTCCGCCAGTTCGTCGGGCAAGTAGACGTTCACACGAGCCATGCGCATACTATACACACAGAACGACGCGGCGCTCAACGCCTCCTGCAGTTTTGACAGCAAGGCATCATTTGATGCTATGCTGTCAATATGCGTACCACGGTCACACTCGACGCCGACACAGAACAGATCGTCCGCCAGCGCATGACCGAACGCCGGACCTCCTTCAAGCAGGCATTGAATGACTTGATCCGCGAGGGCCGGGAATCTGCTGAGGGGCCGCGTCCGTTCAAGACGACGGCCAGGTCGATGGGACGCGCCAAGGTCGACCTCGACAAGGCGCTGCGGCTCGCCGCCGAGACCGAGGACGGCGAACTCGCCAGGAAGCTGAAGACCGGATCTTGAAGCTCGTGGACGCCAACGTCTTGTTGTACGCGGTCAACCGGGACGCGCCGCGCCATGCCTCAGCGCGGGCCTGGCTCGACGAGGCACTCAGTGGCGGCGCTCGGGTGGCGTTGTGCTGGGTGGTGCTGCTGGCGTTCATGCGGCTGTCCACCAACGGGCGGATCTTCGATGAGCCGCTGACCGCGAACGAAGCGATCACACAAGCCCAGGACTGGCTGGCTCAATCCTCGGCTGTAGTTGTCGAGCCGACGGCCCGCCACCTCGGCATCGTCCAACAACTGCTGGCACCGCTCGCGGCGGGCGGCAATCTGGTGAACGACGCCCATCTGGCTGCCCTCGCCATCGAACACCGATGCGAAGTCGTGTCCTACGACACGGACTTTCTGCGCTTCCATGGAGTGAAGCTGGAAACCCCGCCCACCTGAGCAACAGCCCGCAGGCTGGATTCATCAGCCATCGGAGCCTCCCTGAGGGTTTGATGGACGGACGGGCGGGTTGACGGGGTAGCCGTCGGGCTTGCCGGTGTCTCCAGAAAGCTACGCCAGCAGGCTGCGGAGCATCCAGGCTGTTTTTTCGTGGACCTGCATTCGCTGGGTTAGCAGGTCGGCGGTGGCCTCGTCGTTGGCCGAGCCCGTCACCGGGAAGACCGAGCGGGCGGTGCGGACCACCGTCTCCTGGCCCTCTACTAGGCGGCGGATCATCTCGTTGGCGTCGGGCCGGTCGTCGTCCTCGGGCACCGACGAGAGCGAGGCGAACTCTCTGTAGCTGCCCGGCGCGGGCTCGCCCAGCGCCCTGATCCGCTCCGCGATCTGGTCGACGGCGAGGGCCAGCTCGGTGTACTGCTCCTCGAACATCAGGTGCAGCGTGTTGAACATCGGCCCGACCACGTTCCAGTGGTAGTTGTGGGTCTTCAAGTACAGCGTGTAGCTGTCGGCCAGCAGCCTCGACAGCCCCTCGGCGATGGCGACGCGGTCGGCCTCGCCGATGCCTATGTCGATGGCGGGCGCCTGGCTAGCCCTGTCCACCGGAGGTCTCCTTCACCGACGCCTTGCCGGCCGATATCCAAGGCATCATCGCCCGGAGCTCCTTGCCCACGATCTCCACCGGATGGTCGTGGCCGGCCGCCTCCAGGCGCAGGAAGTTAGGCCGGCCGCCGCGGCTCTCGGCCACCCACTCCTCCGCGAACGAGCCGTCCTGCACCTCGGCCAGGATGCGCTGCATCTCGGCCCGCACCGCGTCGTTGACGATGCGCGGCCCCCGGGTCAGGTCGCCGTACTCGGCGGTGTCCGACACCGAGTAGCGCATCCCGGCGATGCCCTCCTCGTACATGAGGTCCACGATCAGCTTCAGCTCGTGCAGGCACTCGAAGTATGCGATCTCGGGCTGGTAGCCGGCGTCGACCAGCGTCTCGAAGGCGGCCTGCACCAGCGCGGTGGTGCCCCCGCACAGCACGGCCTGCTCGCCGAACAGGTCGGTCTCGGTCTCCTCGGTGAAGGTGGTCTCGATGACCCCGGCCCGGGCGCCGCCGATGGCGTCGGCGTAGGCCAGCGCCAGGGCCAGCGCGCCGCCGGAGGCGTCCTGCTCGATCGCCACCAGGCACGGCACCCCGCCGCCCTCGACGTAGGTGCGCCGCACCAGGTGGCCCGGCCCCTTGGGGGCCACCATGCACACGTCCACCGACTCCGGCGGCGAGATCAGCCCGAAGCGGATGTTGAAGCCGTGGGCGAAGAACACCGCGTCGCCGGCCTGCAGGTTGGGCTCGACGTGCTCGGAGTAGATGGCGCCCATCTCGGTGTCGGGCATCAGCATCATCGTCACATCGGCCTCGGCCACCGCCTCCGCGATGGAGCGGACCTCGAGCCCGGCCTCGCGGGCCTTGGCCACCGACGAGGAGCCGTCGCGCAGGCCCACCCGCACGTCGATGCCGGAGTCCTTGAGGTTGAGGGCGTGCGAATGGCCCTGGGATCCGTAGCCGAGCACGGCCACCTTGCGGCCGGCGATGGCCGACCGGTCCACGTCCTGCTCGTAGTAGATGTTCGCCACGAGAGCCTCTCTTTGTGTTTGTAGGGATCCGATGTTCGGGATCGGAGCTTGACGGTACCCGGATCAGGAGCCCAGCGAGGGCAGGGCCACCCGGCCGGTGCGCTGAAGCTGCACGATCCCGAAGTCCCTCAGCCGCTCCTCGAACTCGTCGAGCCGGGCAGGACGGGCCGCCAGCGACATCATCATCTGGGACTGGTCCGCGTCGAGCACGTAGGCCCGGAAGTCGTCGACCAGCTCCAGCAGCTCGTGGCGGCGCCCTCCGGCCGCGTCGACGGCCACGGTCACCAGCATCAGCTCCCGCTCGACCGACTCGGCCGGGCTCAACTCGCTGATCTCGACGACGTTGATCAGCTTGTCGAGCTGCTTGACCACCTGCTCCAGCGACGACGACGCCACGTCGACGGTGAAGGTGATGCGGCTGAAGCGCTCGTCGGCGGTGGGCGCCACCGCCAGCGACTCGATGTTGAAGCCGCGCCGGGCGAACAGCGACGCCACCCGGGCCAGCACGCCCGGCTTGTTCTCCACCGTCGTGACGATGGTCTGGAAACGGCGGGCCGGCGCGGACGGGCCGGCGGCGGCCGCGGCGGTCATCGCTGGGAGGGGTCGACGACGATGTCGGAGTTGGACTGGCCGGCGGGGACCATCGGGTAGACGTTCTCGCCCGCCGAGCTGCGGAACTCCAGCACCACCGGACGGTCGTCGATCTCGTTGGCCTTGGCGATGGCCGGGGCCACCTCCTCGGGGGACTCCACCCGCAGGGCCACGCAGCCCATGGCCTCCGCCCACTTCACGTAGTCGGGGATCTCGTAGGAGAGGTACACCTCGCTGTAGCGCTCCTCGTAGAACATCTCCTGCCACTGGCGGACCATCCCCAGGTATGCGTTGTTGAACAGCGCGACCTTGATGGGGATGCGCTCCATCGACGCGGTGACCAGTTCCTGGGCGGTCATCTGGAAGCACCCGTCGCCGTCGACGGCCCACACCATCCGGTCCGGCATCCCGACCTTGGCTCCGATCGCGGCCGGGACCGAGAAGCCCATCGTGCCCAGGCCGCCGGAGTTGATCCAGGTGTAGGGGTGGTCGAAGCGCCAGTACTGGCTGGCCCACATCTGGTGCTGGCCCACCCCGGAGGTGACGATGGTGTCGTCGGGGGTGGAGTCCCGCAGGACCTCCAGCACGTACTGGGGCTTGAGCAGCTCGCCCGGCTCGGACTGCTCGTACACCAGCGGGTAGCGCTCCTGCCAGCCGCTGATCGTCGAGCGCCAGGCCCGGCGGTCGGGCTGGGCCCCGGCGCCCCCGCAGGCTCGCAGAGCCTCGACCAGCTCGGCGATCACCAGCTTGCAGTCGCCCCGGACGGCCACGTCGGGAGTCCGGACCTTGCCCAGCTCGGCCGCGTCGATGTCCACGTGGATCACTCTGGCGTCGGGCGCGAAGCCGTCGAGGCGGCCGGTGACCCGGTCGTCGAAGCGGGCGCCGAGCGCGATCAGCAGGTCCGAGCTCTGCATGGCGGTGACCGCGGTGTAGTTGCCGTGCATGCCGGGCATGCCCAGGCACAGCTCGTGGCTGTCGGGGAAGCACCCCCGGGCCATCAGCGTGGTGACCACCGGCACGTCGATCAGCTCGGCGAGGGTCAGCAGCTCGGCCGCGGCCCGGGCCTTGAGGATCCCGCCGCCGGCGTAGATGACGGGACGCTCGGCGGTGCAGATCAGCTCGGCCGCGGCCCGCACCAGCTCGGGGTCGCCGGCGGTGGCGGGGCGGTATCCGGGCAGCTCCATGATGTCGTCGGTGGGCTCGTACCAGGTCATGGCCGAGCGCGGGTTGCGGGGATCGACGATGTCCTTGGGTATGTCCACCAGCACCGGGCCGGGCCGGCCGGTGGTGGCGATGTGGAACGCCTCGTGGATGATGCGGGGGATGTCCTGGGCCTCGGTGACCAGGAAGTTGTGCTTGGTGACCGCCATGGTGATGCCGGTGGTGTCGCACTCCTGGAAGGCGTCGGTGCCGATGGCCGCGTAGGGGACCTGGCCGGTGATGCACACCACCGGGACCGAGTCCATGTAGGCGTCGCACAGCGCGGTGACCACGTTGGTGGCGCCGGGCCCGGAGGTGATCATCACCACGCCGGGGCGCCCGGTGGCGTGGGCGTAGCCCTCGGCCATGTGGCCGGCGCCCTGCTCGTGACGCACCAGGATGTGGCGCAGCGGCGACTCGATGATCGGGTCGTACACCGGGAGGATGGCGCCGCCGGGCAGCCCGAACACCACCTCGGTGCCCTCGCACTCGAGGGCTTTGACAAGGGCTTGTCCGCCGTTCATGTCCATGCTCGGGCCTCCGGGGCGGTTGCTGGGGTTCGGTAGAGGAAAGGGGCCGCACGCGAAACGACCTCCCGGGGGGAGGTCCTGCGCACGATCGGATGGGGTTGCGAGCGCGCGCTGTCAGCCAGGTACTACCACGGGCAGGACAGCGTCGTTCACGGCGCCAATTATGGCCTCTGATTCGATGGGCGGCAACCAGCAGCGACGAGCAGCAGGCACAGTCACCCGAGGCCGAGCAGACCCAGCAATGCGGGCCCCAGCACGTCGGCGGCGAAGGCTTCGGCCCGGTCGTAGTCGACGTGCATGCCGTCGGATCGCCCGTAGGCGCCCTCGTACCCGTACTGGTCCAGCACGAGCGCGGTGTCGATCAGCCCCACAGCCTCGACGCCCTCGTCCGCGTTGAGCTCCTCGATCAGGCTCCGGATCAGCTCGTTGTAGGTCTCGGCTCTCTCGGGACCGGTCTGGGGCTGGTTGGCGGCGTCCTCGCCAGGTGTCGGCAGCAGCCTCGGCGCGGTCGTGAAGACGACTTGAGCGCCGACTCCTCGGGCCTTCTGCACCAGCTGCCGGTAGGAGTGGGCGACATCGGAGGCCAGGCCTGGATCGACGATCGACGTCCACGGGCCCCCGGCCTGCCGATGGTCGAACAGCACCGCACCATGGTCGACCACCAGCACCACGTTGGAGCCCTCCTGGATGACATCGTCCCGGCACGGCCCGTCCTCGATGAACCCCATCGGGTGCGCCTCGCTGGTGACGTTGCCCCGCAGGTAGCGCCAGCCGGTGTCGGGGGTGCCCGCAGGCGAGCAGCCGATGCGGGAATGGTCCACGACAGCCATCAGCCGGCTGGCGTTGCCCCATTCCCGCAGCCCGTCGGCGATGTAGAGCGCGGCGGAGTCTCCGAGGACGGTGACGATGGGCACCGTGAGAGCGGCCTCGGGCTGCGACGGCTCGCCGGCCGGTGCTGTGGTCGCCGTCGCCACGGTGTCGTCGGTGATCTCGGGCTCATCGGGAGCGGGCTCCGGGGCCGTGTCCGGCGACGGGTCCGAGGTCTCCGCCGCGACGGAGGGCGCCGGGGAGGGCTCGGGGCTCTCTGATGGTGTTTCGGCGGGCGCCGATGATGCCGGCGCAGCCGCCGATGATTCCGGCGCGGCCGCTTCGCCGGGTTCTGCAGGTTGCTCGGCGGGCTGGTCGGCTGTGGTGGATGGAGCGGCCGGTTCTGCGGCCGGCACCGGGTCGGGCTCGGCCGGCTCGGGAGACGAACTCGCGGTTGCGGCCGCGGTCGTAGCGGCCGCTTCGGCGGGTTCCTGCTCGCTGAGCCAGGCGGGCAGCTCGTCGGCGCCCTCGGCCCGCTCCGCGATGCCGCGCACCGGCGTGGAGGCTGCCGCGGCCACCGCGGCCACCGTCACCAGCGCGGCTGCCGCGGCGGCCAGCACCAGAATCGCGAGCCGGCCGGTGCCCCGGCGCACCGGCATCTCCAGCAGATGGAACGACGCCTCGGCGAGGCCCAGGGTGACCACGATCACCGCCACCGGGTGCCAGCCGGTCAACTCGATCACGGGCCAGTGGAACAGGTAGATGGCATAGGAGCGCAGACCCAGCCAGCGCAGCGGCGCCCACGACATGAACCGGGCCGGCCAGCCGTCCCGCACCGCCGCGATCACCAGCACGACCCAGCACAGCGCCATCAGCTGGGGACCGCCCCGGAACACCAGGCCGTCGCCGGGGCTGAGACGGGCCACCGTCACCAAGGTGAGGACGGCCGCGGCGGCCAGTAGAAGCGCCCAGACGATGCGGTGCCGGCGCGACAGGTCCGCGGACGGCTGGAACAGGCGGCCCACCGCGCCGTAGCGGGCCTGGGCCACGGCCAGACCCGCCCCGGCCGCGATCTCCAGGGCCCGCACCGGGGTGGCCACATAGGCGTCGGTGGAGCCCCACCACAGCCACACGCCGGCCAGGCCGATGGCCGCCATCGCAGCCACCACCCGTCCCGGCTTGCGGATCAGCGCCACCGCGGCCGGGAAGACCAGGTAGAACTGCTCCTCGATCGCCAGCGACCAGAAATGGGCCAGCGGCTCCGGCGCGGCGTCGAAGATGCCCGCGTAGCCGACCTCGTCGAGAGACGCATGCCAGTTGAACACGTTCAGCGCGGCCGTCAACGCGTCAACACCGATGATCCGCAAGGGCTGGTCATCCAGCAGCGCGGTGAGCGCCAGCGTGGCCGCGATCGTCACCAGCGCAGCGGGCAGCAGCCGCCGCACCCGCCGAGCCATGAAGCGTCCCAGCCGCAGCCGCCCGGTGGCAGTGACCTCCTTGTCGAGCAGCCCGGCGATCAGGTAGCCCGACAGCGTGAAGAACAGCCCCACCCCCAGCCAGCCACCCTGCACGACATCGGGCCACAGATGGAACGCCAGCACCCACGCCACCGCCAAGCCCCGCAGGCCGTCAAGGCCGGGAAGGCGTGAAGCCGCACGGGACGGCGCACCCGATGAGGGCGCCGTGGAGGGCGCCGTCACGCTCATGTCAGCTTGCCCGGCCTAGGTTCTGGCGCCGTGCGCTCATCGCTTCGAGACTACTTATACCGCCCTCGGGGCATGACCGCCGGAGGTCGACCGTCATGCGGCTGAGGTGGAGCCGGGACGACCGGGAGATCTGGCGGTTGGCGTGGCCCGCGCTGGGGGCGCTGGTGGCCGAGCCGCTGTATGTGCTGGCCGACACCGCCATCGTGGGCCGCCTGGGCACGCCCCAACTGGGCGGCTTGGCGCTGGCTGCGTCGATCCTGCTGACCGCTCACGCCATGTTCATCTTCCTGGCCTACGGCACCACTGCGGCGGTGGCCCGGCTGCTGGGTGCGGGCGAGCACCGCCGGGCCGCCCATCAGGCGGTCCAGAGCATCTGGCTGGCTGTGGCCGCGGGTGTCGTTCTGGCCGTTGCCGGTCTGCTGCTGTCGTCCTGGATGGTGGAGACGCTCGGGGGCGACGATCCCGAGGTCCTTCGCAACGCCCTCGTCTACTTGCGCATCTCGCTGATCGGCCTGCCGGCCATGCTGGTCATGCTGGCCGGGGTGGGCTACCTGCGGGGCGTCCAGGACACCAAGCGGCCGTTCGCGGTGGCTCTGGGCTCTGCGGTCGGGAACTTCGTGCTCGAGGTGGTGCTGGTGTACGGCTTCGACCAGGGGATCGGTGCCTCGGCGCTGTCGACGGTCATAGCTCAGACCGCAGCCGCGGCCACCTTCGTCTGGTGGATACGGCAGGCGGTGGCCCGCCACGGCGTGGGCCTGCGGCCCGACCCGGCCGTCATCCGCCGCTTGGCCGTCGCCGGGTGGGATCTGCTGATCCGGACCTCGGCACTCCGGGCCAGCCTGACGGTCACGGTGGCCGTCGCGGCCCGCATCGGCACCGACGACCTGGCCGCGCACCAGATCGTGTTCGAGGTGTGGACGGTCCTGGCTCTGGTACTCGACGCGGTAGCCATCGCGGGGCAGGCCCTCATCGGCCTGGCCCTGGGAGCCAGCCAACCCGACCGGGCCCGGGCGCTGGGACGGCGCATGATCGGCTGGGGCCTGGCGTGCGGTGTGGCGACGGGCGCGGTGGTGCTGGCCGTCTCGCCGTGGCTTCCCCATGTGTTCACCGAGGACACCGCAGTGATCGCGCTGACTGCATTCCTGCTGCTGCACGTCGGCTTCTCCCAGCCGGCCGCGGGGGTTGTCTTCGCCTTGGACGGCGTGCTGATCGGCGCCGGCGACCTGCGCTTCCTGGCGGTGTCGATGGTTGGGGCCGGCGTGGTCCTGGTGGGAGGCGGACTGGTCGTGGTGGTCGTCGGGGCCGGCATCGGCTGGCTATGGGCCGCGCTGCACGCCTGGATGGGGACCCGGCTGGCGCTGATGCTGTGGCGCTTCGCCAGCCCGGCATGGCAGGTCACCGGCGCCGACCGATGAGCAGGCGCAGCCTCCACCGACACCGGAGAAAAGTGACATCAGCCCCCCGGATTCCCGTCCATCACAGCACCGGAAAAAATGACATCAACCGTCCGCATTCCTGTCCATCACGGCACCGGAAAAAATGACATCAGCCACCCGCATTCCTGTACACCACAGCACCAGCAAAAGTGACATCACGCCCGCTGTCTATGGGCCGGCTCGTTCCTGTAGCAGGCGGTTGACGGCGGCACCGTCGGCTTGGCCGCGGGTGGCCCGCATGACCTGGCCGATGAAGAACCCGGACAGCTTCTTGCGGTCGGCGCCGTCGCCCGAGCAGAACCGCTGCCACTCGTCGGGGTTGCCGGCGATCACCTGGTCGACGGTGGCGGCCAGGTCGTCGCCGGCCATGGCCTTGAAGCCTCGGCGCTCGGCGATGGAGGCCGGGTCGTCGCCTGTCTCCACCACCTCGGCCAGCACCTGCTTGGCCTGGGTGGCGGTGATCTGCCCGGCGGTCTCCATCCCGATGAGGGCGGCAAGGCCGTCGGGCGTCACCTTGGACCAGTCGTCGACGGCCAGGTCGTTGCACACCCTGGTTGCGGTCAGGCCCGGATCGGCCCCGGCAGCCACTGCGGCCCGGACCAGTTCATCCTGGTCCCGCTCCACCAGCAGTGCCGCGTCGGCAGCCGAGACGGCCCCGGCGCCCGCCGCCACGAGTTCGGCCCGGCGGGCCGCGGGCAGCACGGGCAGCGCGGCGTCGATGGCTGCGACCTGCTCGGCGGAGGGCGCCAGCGGCACCAGGTCGGGATCCTGGAAGTAGCGGTAGTCCTCGGCGTCCTCCTTGGAGCGCCCCGGCGTGGTGCGCCCCTGGGCCTCGTCCCAGTGGCGGGTCTCCTGGCGGGGGCGCTCCCCGCTCGACCACAGCTCCACGTGGCGGCCGGCCTCGAAGATGATGGCCCGACCGAGCGAGCGCAGAGAGCTCAGGTTCTTGATCTCGCAGCGGGTGCGCAGCTCATCGGAGCCGGCGGGGCGCACCGACACGTTGGCGTCCACCCGCATCGAGCCCTCCTCCATCCGGGCGTCGGACACGCCCGTGGACAGCAGGATGGCCCGCAGTTCCCGCACGTAGGCCCGGGCCTGCTCGGCAGTGCGGATGTCGGGGCGGCTCACGATCTCCACCAGCGGCACGCCGGCCCGGTTGTAGTCCACCAGCGCGTAGGCGGCGTCGTGGATGCGCCCGCCCCCGCCGACGTGGGTGGTCTTGCCGGTGTCCTCCTCGATGTGGGCCCGCTCGATCCCCACCATGTGGCCGCCGGCCAGCTCGAGCCGCCCGTCGATGCTGGTGGGCTGGTCGTACTGGGAGATCTGGTAGTCCTTGGGCATGTCGGGGTAGAAGTAGTTCTTGCGGGCGAACACCGCCGGGCGCACCTCGCAGCCGAGGGCCCGGCCCAGGCGCATGGCGAAGTCCACCGCAGCCGCGTTAACCACCGGCAACGAGCCGGGAAGGCCCATGCACACCGGGCAGACGTTGGTGTTGGGCTCGTCGCCGAAACGGTTGGCGCAGCCGCAGAACAGCTTGGTGGCCGTGCTCAGCTCGACGTGGACCTCGAGGCCCACCACCAGCTCCCAGCCGTGGGCGAGCGCCGCATCCCGTCCGGCCTCGGCCCCGCTCACGCTGTGCTCCCGTCGCCGGGCGCGGTCCGCTCCAGCGCGGCCGCGACCCGGAAGATGAGTCGCTCCGACAGGGCCGGACCCATGATCTGAACACCGACCGGGAGGCCGTCGTCTCCCCGCCCGTAGGGAACCGAGATCGCGGGGTGGCCGGTGAGGTTGGACGGGATGGTGCACACGTCGTTCAGGTACATCAGCAGCGGGTCGGCCGTCTTGGCGCCCAGTTCGAACGCGGTCGTCGGAGCGGTCGGGCACAGCAGGACGTCGACGTCCTCGTAGACGGCTGCGAACTCCTCCAGCATGAGGGTGCGCACCCGCAGCGCCTTGCCGTAGAAGGCGTCGTAGTAGCCCGCGGACAGGGCGTAGGTGCCGAGCATGATCCTGCGCTTCACCTCCGCTCCGAAGCCGGCGGTGCGGGTGTTGACGTTCATCTCGGCGGCGTTGGCCCCGTCGACCCTCAGCCCGTAGCGCACGCCGTCGTACCTGGCCAGGTTGCTGGAGGCCTCCGCCGACGTGATCAGGTAGTAGGCCGACAGGCCCAGCACCGCGGAGGGCACCGACACGGTCCGCACCTCGGCACCGGCCTGCTCCAGAGCCTCGGCAGCGTCCTGCACCCGCGACAGCACATCGTCGGCCACTCCCTCCACGCCACCCGCCGCGGGTTCATCGGTGTCGATCAGGTCAGCGTCCTGCCGACGGCCCCCGCAGAGCTCGGCGAGCACTCCGACCCTCAGGCCCCCGACCCCGTCGGTGAGTGCCCCCTCCAGCGGCTCCAGCGGCTGGTCGATCGAGGTCGAGTCGAGCGGGTCGTGGCCGGCGATGGCCTCATAGCAGGCGGCCGCGTCGGCCACGGTGGCCCCGAACGGGCCGATCTGGTCGAGCGAGGACGCGAAGGCGACCAGGCCGTAGCGCGACACCCGCCCGTAGGTGGGCTTCATCCCCACCACACCGCACAGGGCGGCGGGCTGGCGGATGGAGCCTCCGGTGTCGGACCCGAGGGCCAGGGCCGCGAAGCCGGCGGCCACGGCCGCGGCCGAGCCGCCGCTGGAGCCTCCGGTCACCCGGCTGGTGTCGTGGGGGTTGCGGGTCGGGCCGAAAGCGGAGTTCTCGGTGGAGGAGCCCATGGCGAACTCGTCAAGGTTGGTCTTGCCGACGACCACCGCGCCCGCGGCCCTGAGGCGCTCCACGACGGTGGCGCTGTACGGGGGCCGCCAGCCCTCGAGCATCCGGGACGAGCAGGTGGTGGGGATGCCCCGGGTGCAGAGGTTGTCCTTCAACGCAACCGGCACCCCCGCCAGGGGCCCCACCGGCTCGCCCCGGCCCAGCGCGGCGTCGACGCGGTCCGCGTCGGCGAGAGCCTCCTCGGCCAGCACCAGGTTGAAGGCCCCGATCTCGCCGTCGCCCTCGCCGATGCGTTCCAGGTAGTCCTCCGCCACCGATCGGGCGCTGCGCTCCCCGGCCGCCACCGCCGAGGCCACGCCCAGCGCGGTCACGGCGCCCCTCCCAGCATCGGAGCCGGCCTGAACCAGCCTCTGCGGATCACCGCGCCCCTCCCGGCGTCGGGGCCGGCCTGAACCAGTCTGTGCGGGTCACGGTGCCTCTCCCAGGATTGGCGGCACCCGGAACTGGCCCTCGGACACCGACGGCGCCTGGGCGAGGACCTCGTCGCGCTCCAGCGATGGCCGCACCTCGTCGGCCCTGCTCACATCGGTGAGCGGCTGAGGATGGGCGGTGGGTTCGATGCCCGAAACGTCCAGCGCCTCCACATCGGCCGCGTGGTCGAGCACGGCCGACAGCTGCGCGGCGAGCTCGTCGAGTTCGCGGTCGCTGAAGCGCAGGCGGGCCAGCCGGGCTACGTGGGCGGCCTCGTCTCGACTGATTCGACCGGACATTCAGGGAGCCATTCGCCAGGCTCGAGCGCCTTGAGATGAAGCGCCCGGGTTCCCGCTCTTGTTCGCTTCGCTCACCGGCCGCTCGGGCCACGGCCTCGCTCGGCGTGTCGCGCGCATCCTCATGACTGCTGCCTATCCGCTCGGCCTCAGGGGCAGGATAGCCGGAGCGCTAACCGGCCTCGGAGGGGCCGTCCGACACCAGCAGGTCGACGTCGGCACCGACCTCCAGTTCGTAGACGCCTTCCTCCACGTCGAGGCCGACCACCAGGCCGGGCGGGACGACGGCGTCGTTGACGAGCGTCTCCGAGGATGGGGCCAGACCCAGCGCCTCGAGTTCGGCGGTGGCCTCCTCAACCGACATGCCGTAGATGAAGCGCAGGTCCGACACCGGTATCAGGGGCTCACCCAGCGACACGAACAGATCCAGGGTGGCGCCCTCGTCGAGGGAAACACCGGCGGGCGGCTCGGTGCGCACCACCCGCCCGCGGCTGGTGCCCGGCTCGCGCACCAGTACCTCGTTGACCTGCCAGCCCAGATCGGTCGCAACCGACGTCGCGGCGGCAACCGACCGGCCTTCCAACTCAGGCACCGCGGGATGGTCGGTGCCCCTCAGGAACAAGGCCCAGACACCGGCAGCGGCCCCGCCCAGGACCAGGATCGCCGCGAGGATGATTCCCGGCCAGCGCCGGCGGGGGGCGTCGTCGAGCGGGACCGCCGAACGCTCCGACACCGAGGGGCCGACCCGCGCGAAGTCCTCGGTCCGATCGTAGGGCACCGCGGTCGAAGCAGCCGGAGCGCTGTACTGGGACGGGAGAGGAACCGGATCGGGCCGCGGGAGCAGGTTGGCCACCCTCAGCAGCTCGTCAGCCAGGCCGGCCGCGCTCAGCCGACCGGTGGGGTCGGCGGCGGCAGCCTGGACCAGCACCGCCTGCAGGGGGCCGAGTGCGCTCAAGGAAGCCATGGAAGCGTCGTCGCCGTCATCGGAGGTCAGGACCCTTGAGCCCGTCACGGCCTCGCATAGGAGCAGCGCAAGGTCGTGCACGTCCTGGGTCTGCTCCAGCTCCGAGTAGGTCTGACCGGGCACTGCTTGCCCGTCCGGGCCCTCCTCCGGCTCGGTCATCGATTCGGCGCCAGCCTCCGGCTCGGTCATCGATTCGGCGGCAACCTCCTCCGCGGTGCCGGCAGGCGTCTCGTCGTCATCTGACGTGGCGTCCCCGTCATCGGTTGGAGCGGCATCGTCACCGTCCAGCGCGGCATCGGCACCGGTTGGAGCAGCATCGTCACCGTCCGACACGTCGTCGGCACCGGCACCGGTTGGAGCGACAGCGTCACCGTCCAGCGCGGCATCGTCACCGTCCGACGCGTCGTCGGCACCGGCATCGGTTGGCGCGTCATCGTCGCTGGTGACGGCCAGCAGGAGCGCTGCGGACAGTCCCAGGTCGGAGATGTAGGGCCGGGCACCGGAGTCGAACAGGATGGCGGACGATCCGAGACCCAGGTGGGCCCGGCCGCCGGCATGGATGTTCACCAGGGCCCGAGCCGCCTCCAATCCCACCACCAGCGCCTGCGACGGCGTCAGGAGGTGCCCGGCACCCAGGAGCATGGACAGGCTGCCACCGGTCAGGTACTCGGTGACGAAGTAGGGCTGAGGGTCCAGGCCCCAGTCGTACACAGGCAGAACCCGGGGATGGTTCAACACCGATGTCGCCCTCATCTCGACCGCGAGACGGTCCCGGAAGCTGGTGTCATCGGCTATCTCGACCCTCAGGATCTTGAGAGCGACCTGCCGGTGCAGCGTCAGATCCTCGGCCAGATAGACCCGGGCACTCGAGCCCTCGCCGACCATCCTCAGCAACCGGTAGCGGTCGCCGAAGGCTCGCAGAGACTCTGCGGACGTGACCATCATCGTCACGGTACCGCCGTTGGCCCCGCTGCACGGGTTCTGTTGCTGGGGTCCGGTACCGTGCGATACGAGATGGCTACGAACGGACAGGGGCCCGAGTCCCCGCCCCCGCGCCTGCGGAGCCCGCTGCGTATCCGGGTGGGCATGGTGGCGCTCGCGCTGTTCGGGATCGTGGGCTTCGTCGTGGCCGCGCTGGTCGGCTCGGGCGGCGACGACTCCGACCGGGCCGTGACCGCAGGGCCGGCGGTGGACCGGGTGATCCCCAACCCCGGCGACGAGGTGCTCCAGCAGCAGCGGGTCGGGGTGGTCCTCGACGCCCGCTACCGGCTCTCCTCGATGGTGATCCTTCCCAGCGACAACGCCACCGACGGTGTCGACGTGACCGCCGAGGTCGACCACACCGAGGGCCTCAACCGCTTCGAGTTCGCGCCCGGGGAGGGCCGCCTCATCGAGGCCCTGTCACCGGACACGAACTGCGTGGTCGCGAGATTCGTGCTCATCGCCCGCCCCGAGGAGTCCGACACCGTTCGCTGGTGCTTCGAGGTCTCCTAGCCCCGTCTCGCACGCTAGTCCTGGTAGCCGCCCGCGGCCCAGGCTGCCCTGATCCTGACCAAGTCCAGGTAGCTCACCCCGTTGCCGATGTCTCTGACTGCCGCCTCGTATTCCGCTTTGCCGATGATCCCGTCGTTGTTGGCGTCGTAGCGGGCCACGACGTCCTCTTCCTCCTCCTCTTCGTCCTCTACTTCGAGTGAGGGCGTGCTCTGCTCGGGCTCGGGCTGCTGGGCGGGCTCGGGGGCGTCGACGGTCACGTCGAAAGCGTCCGACACGGTGCCGCCGTTGCCGTCGTCGGCGGTCACCGTGATCGTCGCAGTGCCCGCGCCCACCGCAGTCACCGTCAAACTCCCGTAGCCGGCCGCGACCGAAACGGTGGCGACTGCGTCATTGGAGGTTCGAACCCTGACGACGAGCGTGTCATCGTCGGCATCAGTGAACACACCAGCCAAAGACACCCGCCGCGTGCCGTCGGGCTCCAGTCCGCCAATGTCGGCGATCGCCGACGCCACCGTCGGCGCGTTGTTGGCGGCGCCGACGGCCTCGACGGTCACGTCGAAGGCGTCCGACACGGTGCCGCCGTTGCCGTCATCGGCCCTCACCGTGATCGTCGCGGTGCCCACCTTGACGGCAGTCACAGTCAAGCTCCCGTAGCCAGCCGCGACCGACACCGTCACCACCGCGTCGTCGGACGACTCGGCGCTGACGGTCAGCGTGTCGCTGTCGGCATCAGCGAACACACCCGCCAAAGACACCCGCCGGGTGTCGTCGGGCTTCAGACCGCCAATGTCGGCGATCGCCGACGCCACCGTCGGCGCGCTGTTGCCGGCGTCTACGGTCACGTCGAAGGCGTCCGACACGGTGCCGCCGTTGCCGTCATCGGCCGTCACCGTGATCGTCGCGGTGCCCACCTTGACGGCAGTCACAGTCAAGCTCCCGTAGCCAGCCGCGACCGACACCGTCACCACCGCGTCAGCCGACGACTCGGCGCTGACGGTGAGCGTGTCGTCGTCGTCGACGTCGTCGAACACGCCGGTCAGCGAGATCTGGCGGGTGCCGTCGGGCTCGAGACCGTCGATATCGGCCAGCGCCGACGCCACGGTGGGCGCGCTGTTGGCGGCGTCTACGGTCACGTCGAAGGTGTCCGACACGGTGCCGTCGTTGCCGTCATCGGCCGTCACCGTGATCGTCGCGGTGCCCACCTTGACGGCAGTCACAGTCAAGCTCGCGTAGCCGGCCGCGACCGACACCGTCGCCACCGCGTCGTCAGACGACTCGGCGCTGACGGTCAGCGCGTCGCTGTCGGCATCAGCGAACACACCCGCCAAAGACACCTGCCTCGTGCCGTCGGGCTCGAGACCGTCGATATCGGCCAGCGCCGACGCAACCGTCGGCGTGTTGTTGCCGCCCTCGACGGTCACCGCGATGCGGTAGGTCGTGCTGTTGGCGCCTTGGGTGACAACGATCTCGATGTTGTTGGTCTTGCCGCGCTGCAAGGCGACGTACGTGTTGGCCTTCACGTTGCTGGGCTTGCCGTTGATCGTCGCGGTCTTGGGCGCGGTGACCGTCGGCAGCACCCGCAGGCCGCGCGCCTCGCGGGGCACCTCCACGGTGTAGGAGGTGCGCCAGCCGGCGAAGCTCTGCGCGAGCTGAGCCTCGCCGGCGCTGCCGCCGCGGGTGACGGTCTGCAGCTCCAGCCCCTCCAGCCGCACCACCGGCGGCCGCATGAGCGCGACCGTGTAGGTGGTCGAAGTCTCGCCCGGCACCGACACCACCACCGTGATCAGGTTCTCCCCGTAGCTCAAATCGACCGACCGGCTCGCGCCGCTTTCGCCGTTGATCGTGACCGTGGCCTGCGGATTGAACGCATCCGCCCTCACCTGCACCTGGGCGAAGCCCCTGTTCATCTGCCACTGGTTCGCCCGGTAGGAATAGGTGCCGCGCCGGTGCCCGATCAACTGGCCGGTGTTGCCGCCCCCGCGTGTGCGCGCCGACACGTTCAGGTTGCGCAGCTCGGTGGGCATGGGTGTCGTCAGGGTGAGTTCACTCCAGGGGCCGACGCCGCCTGGGTTGCCGGCCCTCAGCCCGAACGTGTACTCCGCGTCGTCGGCGAGCCCGGTGAATGTGGCGGTCTGGGTCGGGACATCGACGGTGCGCGTCTCCACCACGCGGCCCTGGCTGTCGCGCACCCGATACTCGTGGTACTCGACCCCCGTCGGCACCCAGTACCACTTCAGCGTCGCGCTGCCCACGCCGAGATCCACCCCCCACGTCCCCGGCCGGCCGGGCGCGTTCGGCAGCGCACGGGTGACGGTGAGCGTGTACGTCTTGGTCGTGGTGCCGTCGACCGCGGTCACCACCACGCTGATCACGTTCTCTCCGTGGTCCAGCGCGACCGGCGTGTCGGCCGAGTTGCCGTCGACGGTCACGGTCGCTGAGGGATGCATCGGCCTCGGCGTCACCGTCAAGCTCGACACCGAGTTGGCGACGTTCAGCGCGTACTCCGTCTTGGCGTCCTTCAGCGCCACCGGTCCCGCCGAGGTGCCCAGCCTGTCCAAGCGTGCGTCGTCGTCGTCGGGCAGCCCCCGCGTCACGGTCAGGGTGTAGGTCTTGGTGATCGAATTGTCCAGAAGCGGATAGTGCCTTTCCCTCCCTTGCCGATCCCACTTGAAGTGATTCCATTTGTGCAGGACCAGCGCGATGTCGGTCGCCTCGCCCGGCGTCAAGTGGAAGAAGACGCCATCTTGATAGTGGCCATGCAACGTGTCGACGAATCCGAGAGGCCTATTGCGCTGCCGGGGTGGTGCTTCCGGTCTCGCCAGGTGTCGCCCCAGTCCTCGCCTACCTGTTCCAGGCTGCTGCTGGCGAAGATGTACGCCGTGCTCCGATAATTGCCCTGTTGGTTATAGGGCGTGGTGTAGTCGCCGTTGACCTCGACCCGGTCCCATTCGACGGGGACGATGACCTGGTAGTCGAGTTGGTCGGGTGAGAACGCCGGGGTGATGGTGAACCCCTCGGGCAGGGCCAGGCCGGTGATCTTCATGTCGTCGGTGCTTTCGGCGGTGATGTCGACGACGGCGGTGAAGCGGATCTTGGTCTCGCGGGCGCGGCTGACCGTGACCCGGTAGGTGCTCGTGGTGGTCTGGTCCCCCGCGGTGACGACGACATCGATGTGGTTCTCGCCGGGCGACAGGGCGACGGGGGTGTCGGGGTCTTCGCCGGCGACGGTGACCGTGGCGAGGGGGCTGCTGGTGCGCGGCGTCACGGTGACGGTGCTGACGGTGGAGGCCACATCGAGGCGGTAGCGGTGGGTGGCAGGTTGGAAGCTGATCGATCCCGGGCTGACCGCGAGGTGGCTCAGCGCGGCGTCGTCTTCGGGGTACTCGGCGCGGGTGAGGGTGAGCGTGTAGGTCTTTTTGAGGGTGTGGTCGGCGAACGGGGCCTGGTTGGCCTCGTCGGGCTTCCACTTGTACACGCCGACCTGCACCGTCTGGGACTCGCCGTTGTCGAGGGTCGCCTCGTAGGCGCCGACGACGCGGCCCGAGAGCTGCGCGAGCAGGTGCTCGTTGGCGGTCTGCACGCCGATCGCTTCGAAGTCGGCCAGGTCGTCGGCGGCGGCCAGGTAGGCGTAGCCGACCGTCGATGGGTCGGCGAAGCGGCCGAACAGGCTGACCTGGGCCATGTAGGGGGGCAGGGTGATGGTGAAGGCGCTCCGGTCGGAGGCGAACGCCGGCGAGATCGTGACCGAGGTGGGCAGCGAGACCGACGCGAGTGCCAGGTCGGCAGCGTCGTCCTCGGCGGGGTCGGCCTCGGCGGTCAGGAGGATGGTGCCTGGGGGCGCCGGGTTTTCCGAGGCGGACAGTCGGCGCAGCAGCGGGTACCGGTCGCCGGCGTCGGAGAACAACCAGGGGTTGTCGGCGCGGCCGTCGCTGTCGATGTCGACGTCCCAGTCGGCGTAGATGCCGGTGTAGCCAGAGGGTGCCGTCAGGGCGGCGGTGGTCTGGCCCGTGCCGGTCGCGCTGGTCGTGGTGCCGCTGACGACGGTGTCCCAGTAGCTGTCGGCGACGCCGCCTCCGCCTCCGCCGACGAGGCCGCCGCCGTCGGTGCGGGCAGCCGAGTAGCTGGCTCGGACATAGCCGATGTTGTAGCCGACCAGCCCGCCCACATGGCTGCCGGTGGAGCCCACCCGGCCCAGGGCGTAAGTGGCCACGACGGTTGCCCCGGCACTGTTGGCGCCGACCAGCCCGCCGACCCGGCTGGCCGGCCCGCTGATCTCGGCGCGGGCCATGCTGGCGCGGATGCGGCCGTGGTTCTCGCCGACCAGCCCCCCGATGCTGTGCCCTCCCTCGATGAAGGCCGCGGTTGAGGTGACGGTCGCCACGGCCGAGCTGCCGATCACCCTGGATCCGGCGCCGAGCTGCTTGCCGACCAGGCCGCCCACTGCGTAGCGGCCCGATGCCGCGCCCGACGCCCTGCCGCGAACCACGTCCTTGAAGTTCTCGCCGACCAGCAGGGCGACGTCGCTGTCGCCGGTTATCGTGCCGGTGGCGCTGCTGTCGGCGACCCTGCCGTGGTTCTCGCCGACGAGCAGGCCGATGTCGTGGTGGCTGCGCATCTTGCCGCTGACATGGACGTTGCTGATCGCCCCCCGGTTGAGGCCGACCAGCCCGCCCACGATGTGCTCGCCGCCGCGGATGTCGACGCCGTCGAGGATGAGGTTGCGGATCTTCGCGCCGCCGTCGGTCGCTGCGAACAGCCCCACGTTCGACATCTTGTCGGGCTTGTCCATGAACAGGCCCGAGATGTTGTGCCCGTTGCCTTCGAAGGTGGCGCCGAAGTTCAGGTTGGCGATGGGCATCGGCGCCCAGCCCAGACCGTCGTTCCAGAACCGGTCGCCGGCGTCGGCGCGGCCGTTGCCGTTGGTGTCGAAGTCGAGGTCGACCACCAGTTCGTAGCCGTTGCAACCGATGGGGCATCCGGGGCCGTTCGAGATGATGCCGGGGAAGGCGCTGGTGTACTCGTAGGCGGTGCCCCGCTCGGGGTTGGCGTCGCCGTTGGAGTCGAAGCGGATCGCGTTGAGCTGGGCCAGGTCGCAGACCTCGATGAGCCCGTCGTCGTCGCGGTCGTAGTCTCCGCCCACAGCCGGCGTGCACGCCGGCTGGACCTCCACCGCGGTGATTTCGCCGGTGAGGGTGGCGGTGGCGGTCAAGAGCGTGTAGTTGGCGGCTTTGAACGCGCCCCGGTCGCGCAGCGAGTAGGTCACCGCGATGCTGTGGGTGCCCGCTGCGGCGGTGGGGAACGACCCGCTCACCACCAGCCCGCCGGCGCGGAAGTCGTCGAGTTCGGCGGCGGGCACGTCGGTGCCTGTCGCGGCGGACGTGTCGAACGTGGCTGTTGTGGTGCCGTCGGCGTCGCGGGTGACGACGGTGACGCCGGTGACCGAGGGGATGGTCAGCGGGGTGATCTCATAGGCGGTGACCGTCGGCGCCGACGGCAGCTCGTACTTTGCCGTGTAGCCCGATGCGATGGCCAGGGTGCCCATGTTGATCGTGTAGGTGCCGGCGTCGTCGCCGGCTGTGCGTGCGAGCGCGCCGGTGACCACGCTGTCGGCGGTGTCGCCTTCGGCCAGGCCGGTGACGGTGAAGCTCAAGTCGTCGGTGCCGCCGTAGGGGCGCGTCGGGCGGGTCGGCGTGATCGCCAGCGCGGTGCGCGGTGCTGCGGGGGTGGCGGTGAGGCTCTGCCAGTCGCTGGCCAGCCAGTCGATGACTCCGTCTGCGGGCTCGAGCACCAGCCGTATGGCGCGCACCTGCACCTCATAGGCGGTGCCGTTGTCCAGGCCGCTCACCGGGTAGCTGCCTTGCGACGCGAAGGCTCTCGGGCCGCCGTCCGCGGCGGTGCCCAGCGGCGCCGTCAACGAGTGCGACATCTTGTCCCTCGCGTGTGTGGCCGGGTTCAACCACGCCGTCTCGCCCGCCTTGCGCCAGCGCGCCTGGTAGAAGTTCGGCGCCGTCGCCGAGTCCGACGCGTCCCAGTGGACCGTCAGCTGGCCGTCGCCGGGCGTCACCCGCAGCCCCTTGGGGTCGTCCACGGTGCCGCGCTTGACGATCAGCCGATAGGTCTCTTCGCTGGTGCCGTCCAGCGACGTCACCTTGACCGTGATCGGGGTGTAGCCGATTTTGATGTACCACGGGCCGCCCGCCTCGCCCGCCGCCACCTTGCCCTTGGGATCGCGCTGCTCGCCCGGCGGGAGCGGCCCCTCCACCACGATCTTCTTCGCGCCGCCCGCCGCGGGAGTCACCACCACCGCCACATAGGACCCGTCCGCCTCGGGCAGCTCAGCGTGGTACTCGCGCACCGAACCCGACAACGTTGGCGTAAGCGCCAACGGCTGACCCGTATAGGGCACGTTGTTGCCGTTGTCGGGCTGGTTCGACGTCGCCCGGTAGACCGACAGGCCGCTCAACGTCGCATCACCAGACTGATCCCCGTCAGAAGGCGCGTCCTGCTGCGCCAGAGCCGGCGCCGCCGTCAGCAGCACCCCCATCAACGCCACTGCCGCAGCCAGCGAGACACCCGTCCGCTGCCGCCGACAATCCAACACGCGAAAGCCCATCTCGAGCCCCCTTCCAAATTGGCGATCCGCCCAGTCGATGCGAACCTCAATTCAGTGAATCATGCGCTCAAACAGCGTGCCAACCCCTCACTCCCATAAGACCCGTTACAACATCCATCGCAACTACAGCAGACCCAGGAGCCATCGCCCCAGAGAGTTTCGTTCGGTCCACGGAAGGTCGAGACTCCGCCCTCTCGTCACACAGGCGATGTAGCTTCGATGCGTGAGCCCGGCCCGAGACTTGTCGGCGACGCGCCCTAGTGGTGCAGGGTCCGCAGTTCGCGCCGGTGGGCTGTGAGTGCCGCCAGTCCGCCCCGGCGGAGCACCTCCACCTCCGCCTTCGGTGTGGGGCGGCGGGAGGGCCACGACTCGTCGGCGTTCTACGACCGATTCCCGGTGCCCGAGATCAGCAGCGACGACGGTGTCGAACCGCCCGCGGTCGTGGACCGGCTCTGGCCGGGTGACGCTCGCGACATGGACGGCTGCGGTGAGGTGAAGGACAACTCGGTGGCTCTCGTGGTCACCTCCCCGCCGTACTTTGCGGGCAAGGAGTACGAGCAGGCCGTTGGGCACGGGCACGTGCCCGGCAGCTACGTCGAATACCTCAAGATGCTCGAAGACGTGTTCGCGCAGTGTGTCCGCAAATTGGAGCCCGGCGGCCGGATCGCCGTGAATGTCGCCAACCTGGGACGCCGTCCCTATCGCTCCCTGTCCGCAGATGTGACCGCGATACTGCAGGACCGACTGCGACTGCTGCTGCGCGGCGAGGTGGTCTGGCAGAAGGCCAAGGGTGCTACCGGCAGCTGCGCGTGGGGCAGTTTCCAGCAGCCCGGCAATCCGGTGCTGCGAGACGTCACCGAGCGGGTCGTGATCGCGTCCAAGGGGCGATTCGATCGTGCGCTCACAGCAGCCGAGCGCCAACAAGAGCGGCTGCCCTCCGAAGGCACCGCACACGTCGACGAGTTCATGGAGGCCACCACCGACGTGTGGGAGATTCCCGCTGCGTCCGCAAGACGGGTGGGGCATCCGGCGCCGTTCCCGGTGGAGTTGCCCAAGCGGCTGATAGAGCTCTACACCTACCGCGGCGACCTGGTTCTCGACCCCTTCATGGGAGCGGGAACGACCGCGGTCGCCGCGGTGCGCACCGGCCGGCACTATGCGGGCTTCGACACAGACGCCTCGTACCTCGCCACAGCCGAGCAGCGCATCGCCGAGGAGCGGCAGCGGCTGTCGGAGCGTTCCGGCGTGCTCGACTGGGAGGTGACGGTCCCGCCCAAGGGCAGGCGCAACCAACAGTCGCGACTGCCCATCGAAGACGACGACGCTTCCGCGTCACAGAACGGCAGTTCTCCCACGGTTGCCGGCGAGGCACCGACCGGTACGGGTGACTTCCAGGCAAGGGCTGGGCAGGAGGGCCGCAAGGCCCGGGAGATGGCAGAGGCCATCCTGGAACAGCGTGGCTTCGGCGGGATTCGCGAGAAGCGTCGCTTCGCTTGCGGGGTTGAGGTCAACTTCGAGGCTCGCGACCAGAAGGGGGGCCTGTGGCGTTTCGACGTGTCGGGCGCGTTCAGCATCACACAGCGCCCGGGGCTGCGACGCACCGACACCCTATGGAAGGCGCTCGGGAAGGCTGCCGTGCTGCATTCCTACGATCCGGATACGCCGTTGGTGCTCCTCACGACCGACCGACCGGCTCCGAACAGCGCCGGCCATCGAGCCCTACAGGCCCTGACCGGCCCCGGCAAGCCGATCCGCGCCGTGATCGGGATGCTCTCGCCCGAGGATCTCGAGCGTCTCGCCGAGTTGGCCAGCGGCGACCTGTAGGTCGTCCTATACGTCGCCGCTCGCGAAGCGGCCGAGGCGCTCCAGGTCCTCGAGGGCTCCCATCTCGATCACCGCTCGGATCGGCTTGCCCTCGCCGGTCACCGCGTCGAGGGCGCTCTGCCCGGCACTGTCCGGGGCCGGGCGGTCGGTGGTCAGCAGCACCAGCGGCTCCCGCACAGGCCGCGAGTGCAGGACGGCCGCTCTTCCGATCGCCTTCCACAGCGTGTCCGTGCGACGCAGTCCGGGACGTTGCGTGACGCCGAATGCGCCCGACACGTCGAACAGCCAGCGATGGCCTCGCTGGTCCAGCGCCGAGTAGTTGACCTCCACGCCGCCCTCGATCGAGACCCTGTCCTGGATGTCACAGAATCCGCTCTCGGCCAGAACAGTCCAGGCCAACTCCTGGGCCTTGCGCCCCTGCCGCACAGCCCGAGCCTGGAAGCTGCCATCAGCCGAGTCGGGATCAGTGCGCTCGGTCGGCAGATGTCCGCCGTTGGGTTGGAGGGAGGAGGCGGCGGGAGGATCGAACAACTGAGTCTGGCGTCCGTTGGCTGCTGGCGCCGCCGTCACCTCCCGCCGCTCGATGTCCGAGCGGAGGACGGCTTGCTCGCGTTCGGATGGGGTGCGCTCCTCGGTTGGGGCGACATTGCCGGCGTCGGCGTCGGCGTCGAGTTGGAAGGTGCCTTTGCGCTGGCGCGGCGTCAAGGACAGGGACCCTGTTGTCACAGGGGTGAAACTACATCGCCTGTGCGGCGCGATGGCGGAGGCCGCACGACCTGCGGGTCAGGGGATCTCACCGGTGTCGAGCAGCTCCCGGAAGGCGGCCTCGTCGATCACCCGGACGCCGGAGGACTCGGGAGCTCACCGGTGTCGAGCAGTTGCCGGAAGGCGGCTTCGTCGATCACCGGGACGCCGGAGGACTCGGCCTTGCGCACCTTGGACGCCCCTGGGTCGGCGCCCACCACCAGCGCGGCCGTGCGGCCCGACACCGAGCCCGGCGACGACCCGCCCCGGGCGACGATGGCCTGCTTGGCCTCGTCTCGGCTGAAGCCCTCCAGCGTGCCGCTGACCACCACCGACTTACCGGCCAGAGTCTGGGGCAGCGCCTCGCCGGCGTCGGCGCCGCCGGGCTCTTCGACCTCCATGCGCAGCCCGGCCTTGCGCAGTCCGTCGATGAGCGTGCGGTTGCGCGGCTCGTCGAACCAGGCCCGCACCGACGCCGCGATGATCGGCCCGAACCCCTCCACCTCGGCCAGGGCGTCGGTGCTGGCCTTCAGGATGCTGTCGATGTCGCCGAACGCGGCGGCCAGCACCTGGGCGTTGACCTGGCCGATCTCGGGGATGCTCAGCGCGAACAGCAGGCGCGACAGGGGCTGCTGCTTGCTGGCCTCTATGGAGTTGCGCAGGTTGTTCACCGAGATCTGGCCGAAGCCCTCCATCTGCTCGATGCGCTCGAAGTCGAGCGAGTACAGCCCGACGACATCGCTCAACAGCTTCTCGCTGACGAACCGGTCGATGTTGCGCTCGCCCAGGAACTCAATGTCCATGGCGGCCCGGCCCACGAAGTGCTCGACACGACCCCTGATCTGGCGGGGGCAGTCGTAGTTGACGCACTGCGTGGCCGACATGCCCTCGGCCCGCTGCAGCGGCTGGCCGCACACCGGGCAGTTGCGGGGAAAGGACCACGGCGCCGACCCGGGGGGCCGCTCCGACAGCACCGGCCCGACCACCTCGGGGATCACCTCGCCGGCCCGCCGCACGATCACCGTGTCGCCGGGCCGCACGTCCTTGGCCGCCACCTGGTCCTCGTTGTGCAGCGTGGCCGTCGCCACCGTGACCCCGCCCACGAACACCGGCTCCAGCCGGGCGAAGGGGGTGGCCTGGCCGGACGGGCCGATCGACACCTCGATGTCGAGCAGCTTGGTGGTGCGCTCCTCGGGCGGGAACTTGTATGCGATGGCCCAGCGGGGCGCTTTGGCGTCCACTCCCAGCCGGTCCTGCAGGCCGAGATCGTCGATCTTGACGACGAGGCCGTCGAACTCGTAGTCGAAGTCGTGGCGGCGGCGCTCGAAGCCGGTGACGTGGGCCTCCACCGCGGCCAGGTCGGGCAGGCACGCCGAGTGCTCGTTTACGGGCAGGCCCAGCGACCTCAGCCACTCGAGCGTCTGCATGTGGGAGCTGAAGGCCGGCGCGCCTTCGGCGTAGCCGAGCTGGTAGCACCAGAACGACAGGCCCCGCTCGGCCGTCACCCGGGCGTCCTTCTGGCGCAGTGAGCCCGCGGCCGCGTTGCGGGGGTTGACGTAGGCCTTCTCTCCCCGCTCGGCCTGGCGGGCGTTGAGCGCCTCGAAGGTGGAGAGGCGCAGGATCACCTCGCCCCGAACCTCCAGCACCGCCGGCGCGTCGCCGCGCAGGCGGATCGGGATGTCGGCGATGGTGCGCACCGAGTGGGTGACGTCCTCGCCGGTGCGGCCGTCGCCCCGGGTGGCGGCCCGCACCAGCACCCCGTTCTCGTAGCGGACCGAGATGGCCAGCCCGTCGAACTTCAGTTCCACCGAGTAGTCCCCGGCACCGGGGTCCTCGAGGATCAACGAGGCCTGCTCGCCGCCCGAGTTGGGCGTGCCAGCGGCCAGGGCCCGATGGACCCGCTCGTGCCAGGACCGCAACTCCTCGATGTCGAGGGCGTTGTGCAGCGACATCATGGGCGGCTCGTGGCGCACCGGCGCGAAGGCGGTGTCGGGTGGAGCCCCCACCCGCTGGGTGGGCGAATCGGGGTGGACAAGCTCCGGGTGCCGCTCCTCCAGGGTCTTCAGATCCCTGAGCAGGCTGTCGAAGTCGCCGTCGGGGATCTCGGGCTTGCCCGCGTAGTAGAGGGCCGAATGGTGGTTCAGCAGGGCCTGAAGCTCGCGGACGCGCGCCGCCGAGTCGGGGGCTGTGCCGGAGTCTGCGGTGTCTGCGCCGGCCATCAGCGTGAGGCTACATCCGAGGTGTGAAGCCGAGCGGACGGCATGCGTTGCGCCGGATCGCGGCGGTGGTGAGCGAGGCCGTGGCCCGAGCGGCCCTCAGCTCGCAGCGAACAAGAGCGGGATCAACAACCGCCTTGGCGCTGCCCGGTGACACAATTGCGGCATGCGAGGTGACGCCCGCTCCGCCGAACGAACCCGGACCCGGACCGCGCTGCTGGTGCGGGCCGCGGCGGTCGTAGCCTGGCTGGTGACCGGAGTGGCCGCATTGCTCGGTGACTTGATCCACCCTTCGCTGAGACCCGCAGACGATGCCGCCCAGACAACGGTGATCGTCGCCATGTGGCTCGCCTATGCCGTGGTGCTTGCCGCGCTGCTGCTGCCGGGCCCACGGGCGCTGACCGTGGCCCGCATCGGGATGCCTGCCGGCGGGCTGGAGGCGGCCCTGGCCGCAGCCGACCCCAACGACTCCGTCGCCGTCGTCGCGCTCTTCGCCGGGCTGGTCGGAACCATCGTGGTGCTGCAACCCCTGTACGCCGAGGCCCATGTGGACGCAGCCAGCTACGGCGACGAGCGCCGCTTCCTGCTGCGCCCGCCCGGGCCGGTGATGATCGCGCTGATCGTGCCAATGTGGGCCGTCGCAGTGGCCGGCGTGGCCGCCGGACCCCTGCTGCTGGCCGACCGGGGATGGCCCGCGGGAATCATGGCTGCCGCGGTGGGGCTGCCGGTCGCAGCCTTCGCAGCCCACGCCCTGTTCCGCCTGTCCCGGCGCTGGTTGGTGTTCGTGCCCAACGGGCTGGTCGTCCACGACCATCTGGCCGTGACCGAGCCACTGCCGTTGAGTCGTCGAACCGTCGACTCGATCGGTCCGGCACGGACGAGCACCGGCGCCGCCGATCTGACCGCCCAGGCCTTCGGCATGGCCCTGGAGTTGCGCCTCACCGAGCCTGTGAAGGTCGGCGTGATGACGGGTCGCAATCGCAGCGAGGAGCGCTCGCTGACGGCGCTGCTGATGTCTCCGAGCCGGCCTGCGGCGGTGCTGGCCACCGCCGAGCGCCGCGGCCTGCAGATCGGCTGACGCCGAGCAGCTACTTGAGCGCCGCGTCCATCAAGGGCCGCACCTCCGTGGCGATGCGCTCCCAGGTGCCCAGGATTCCCTCCACAACCGGCTGGTCCTTGTATGCCGGGCCTGGTCCCAGGATCATGTTGACGATGATCTGGTCGATCCCGAGCTCGGCCTGCTTCACGAACTCCTCGGCGATCACCTCAACAGGACCGATCGCCATCCGCTCATAGGCCGCCACATAGTCGCGCACGTAGTCGCCGCCAGTGCCGTACTCCTCGCCGACTCGGTTCAACTCGGCCTCGACGTCGGGCATGTCGTCGGTCACCCACACCGACACGCAGCGCGAGAACTTGATCGGTGCGGGGTCGCGTCCGATGTCTCGGCACAGTGACTGGACCTGCTCGATGGTCGCGGCGACATCGTCGTCGTGTTTGGAGTAGAAGTTGACGCCGTCGGCGTGGCGGGCGGCCACGCGCGGCATGACTGTGCGGCCGAACACGAGACCGATCCAGATCGGTGGGTGAGGCTTCTGCAGCGGCTTCGGGGCAAGCGTGGCGTCCCGCAGTTGGTAGTGCTTGCCCCCGTAGGTCACGCGCTCCTGTGTCCAGAGTCCCTTGATGATCTCGATCTCCTCTTCGAGGATCTCGATGCGTTCGGGCGGCTCCGGATAGCGCAGTCCCCACGGCTCGTATTGATGGGGCTCGTCTCCGGGACCCATCCCCAAGTCGAGGCGCCCGCCGCTGGTGTTGTCGAAGGACGCCGTCATCTTGGCGAAGACGCTCGGGTGGCGCCGCCCCATCGGTGTGACGAGCGATCCGAGCCTGATGCGCGACGTGGCCTCGCCCAACGCACCCAGGACGCTCCAAGAGTCGTACACCGCGGCATCGGGCTTCCAGGGCACCGGCCCGACCACGTTGTCGTGGATCCAAGCGGTGTGGAATCCCAGTTCCTCCGCACGCAGGAACATGGCGCGGACCTGCCGCCAGGTCACCTCGACCGGAAGCACATAGACGTCCAGCTTGGGCACAGGGACTTCGCGCCCGCCCGGTCCGGTCATCGGCGGATCGCTTCTCGTCGACGCCGGGCGATCGAGTCGCCCTCCCGCATGGCCAACGATCTCACACGGCCACCAGAGTCTCGGCCTCGGCGATCGCCCGATCCACTTGAGACGGCGACGTCAACAGCGCGGCCAGTGCAGCCCGGGCCACATGGTGGGCTGCGCCGCGAGGTGTCACCGGCCCGCCTCGCTCGAACCAGGTGATGATGCTCTCGATCATCCCGAATGTGGCGTCGACGGCCAAGCGGACATCGGGGCAGGACAACGACCCGTGCCGCACACCCGCCGAGATGGTGTCGCGGTACCGGTTCTTGAGCTGCTCGCGTCTGGCCCAGAAGTGGTCGAACTCGTCGCTTCGTGCTTCGGGGAGCAGCATCAGACTGGCGAGATTCTGCTCGCCCGACGCCAGGTTGAGGCAGTCAGTCGACAGCAGGAGCCACAGGCGGCACTCGGGCGGCAATGCTGGGGCGACTTCATCAATCATCGACAGGGCAGGCTCGACGGTCCGGTCGAGAAGCTCGGCGAAAATGTCCTTCTTCCGGGGGAAGTAGTGGCTCAACGACCCCTGTCGCAAGCCGACGGCTGCCGCGATCTGACGGGTGGTGGTAGCCGCGTAGCCCTGACGGACGAACAGCTCGGCCGAGGCCGCGAGGATCTGCTCCCCGACATCACCTTCGGGAATGCGTTTGTCGGCCCGCGGGCGGCCGATCCGCTTGACCGGGGGATTGAGGTTGTCGTTTGACATGGATGGAAGCCAACCATAGTCTCTTGCTAATTTCATTCAGTCGAACGAAAGATACCACCGAAAGTTAGCCTGGTCGAGAGATTGGAGCAACCATGAAGGGCCAACGAGTGAAGGCAAGGACAGGAACAGAGACGGGCACGAGTTCTCATCAAACCTCCGCCAGGGGGGTTCGGATGCTCGTGGGATTGGCCGCGATGTTCACGTTGATCGCCGCCGCCTGCGGCGACGACGACTCGACCCAAGCCGAGGCACCGCCAACAACGGCCGCCCCGGTAGAAGAGCCCGCCCCGGAGACAACGGCCGCCCCAGAAACAACGGCCGCCCCGGCAGAGGAGGCTCCAGAACCCGACGATGCCGCGCCCGAGGCTGCCATGGACCCGGTCAGAATCGGATTCGACTCCCAGGAAGAGGAGCTCTTCTCCATAATCGAAGCCCGCAGGGCCGCCGAGGCCGCGGTGGCTTACATAAACGCCGAACTCGGTGGTGTGGACGGGCACCCGCTGGAGCTCGAGGTCTGCACCTCGGGCGACGGTCCCGAAGGCGCAGTGGCATGCGCTCAGCAGTTCGCCAACGACGACGACATCCATGTGATGATCACCAGCAGCTTCTCGAGCAACGAGGCTGCAGAGGTCACGGTCCCGGCCGGGCTGCCCCAGCTGGCACTGGCCAACCTGCCCGACGACTGGCAGCGCCCGACGGAATGGATCTTCGATCCCGGCTTCCTGGGATTGATGCAGGGCCCCGTGGCTTATGCGGCTGATGCCCTCGTTGCCAGCACGGTGACGATCATCTGCCTTGACGACCCCTTCTTCCTGGAGGCGTGCGATGCAGCTAGCGTCTTCGCCGAGAACGCCGGACTGGAGGTGGCTGGCATCACGCCCGCGGCCTACGAGCAGGCGGACTACATCGGCGTGGCCACCGCGTCGGGAGCGGCCGACGTGGACGTCGTGATGGCGGCCATCGACGGCACCCAGTGCTCACCGCTGGCCGACGCGCTGTCGTCGCTGTCAGTCGAAACGACCGTCATCACCTTCGACACCTGCGCCCTGGAGGACACCGTGGCGAGCGGCGCCATAGACGGGTGGCTGGTGTTCGGCGCCAGCGCTCTGCCGGTCGACCCGTCCCTGGCCGACGACGCGATCCTCGAAGGTCAACGGATCATCGAGACCTACGGATCCGAGGAAGCCGAGGTCTACGGCCTCGCCGGCTGGGCTCTCGTTTCTGTGCTCGGTGTCCATGCAGCGCTGGTCGACGTGGGATACGACGGTCTCTCCCGCGAGGCAGTCAATGAAGCGCTGAGCCGGACGCAGCTCTCGACCGGCTACTACGCAGATGTCTCCTGTCCGGGACCCGACCCGTTCCCAGGTGCCTGCGTATCGAGCCTTGTCGTGCTTGAAGTCGACGGCACAGTGATGAAGTCTGTCGGCGAAGCTCCGATCGACTTCGCCGAATTCGAGGCTCTCGGCTGAGAAACTGCCGGAGGCCCCGACCGGGCGGCCTCAAGCCTCCCCGTCCAGAATGACGATGGGATCAACTGAAGTCGTCGACGGCGGACCATGAGCCTCTATCTCCAATTCCTGCTCATCGGTATCGGAACCGGTGTCATCATCGGCGCGCTGGCGATCGGGCTCACCCTGAGTTTCCGAGCCTCGGGCGTCATCAACTTCGGTCACGGAGCTATCGCGACCTATGTCACCTATGTGTTCGTCGAGATGCGCAACAACGGCGAATACCCGGTGCCCCCGGTGCCCAATCCGCTGGCCCTGGCCGCCGGCGTGGCCGGATGGTTCGGCCTCCACTTCGACACGCCCGACTTCCCGACCGTCATCGATGTGGGCGAGGGCACCTCCCTGCCAACTGCGATAGCCGTAGCGATGGCCACCGCGGTGCTGCTGGGACTCGCAGCTCACTTCCTGGTCTTCAGACCGCTGCGCTACGCACCGGCCACGGCCAAAGTGGTGGCCTCGATCGGCATGCTGCTGTCACTGCAGGCCGTTGTGGTGCTGAGGTTCGGGTCGCAGCCCAAGCACGCGGAGGCACTGCTTCCCGACGCCACCGTGAACGTTCTGGGAGCGCAGATACCTCGTGATCGCTTCCTGCTGCTCGGGCTGTTGCTGGCGGTCACTCTGGCGTTATGGGCCGCCTTCCGCTTCACCCGCTTCGGCATCGCCACCCGCGCCTCAGCCGAGAACGAGGAGATCGCCACCCTGCTGGGTTACTCGGCCGACTTCCAGGCCGCGGTGAGCTGGGTCGTCGCCAGCGTGGTCGCCGGCGGCGTCGGCATCCTGGTGGCACCGATAACGGGGGTCAGCCCGGGCCGGATGACGCTACTGATCGTGCCCGCAGTGGCCGCGGCCCTTGTAGGGGCGTTCTCATCGTTCTGGGCATCCGCGCTGGCGGGGGTGGGGATCGGCATGGCTCAGAGCCTGATCTTCATCCTGGAGCAGCGTCAGGGCTGGGTGCCGGACCTGGACCTTGCCGAGATCTTGCCGCTCGCGGTGATCGCCGTGGTCATGGCTCTGCGGGGAGACGCCATTCCGGGGCGCGGCGCGGTCGGCAGCGAGCGATTGCCTCTGGCCTACGCCGACCGGATACGGCCGGTGCCGGTAGCCCTGTTCGTGCTCGCCGTTCTGGCCGCGTCGATCTGGCTGCCCTTCGAGTACCGCAACGGGATCAACAATTCACTGATCGGGATCATCCTTGCGCTGAGCCTGGTGGTCGTCACCGGTTTCGTCGGTCAGGTGTCCCTAGCCCAGGTGGCGCTGTCAGGGATCGCCGCCTTCGGACTCGGGTCGTACGTCGCAGAGGCGGGCATCCCGTTCATTCTCGGCTATCCGATGGCCATCGCGACCGCGGCCCTGTTCGGGCTGGGGGTGGGGGTGCTGGCGCTGCGGTCGAGAGGCCCGAGCCTGGCCATCATCACCCTCGGCGCGGGGATCGCGATCGAGGCTGTCCTCTTCCGCCGTGACGGATGGTTCGGGACTTCGCGGCGAGCTAGAGCGGAGGCACCCGAGTTGTTCGGGATCGAGTTCGGCTCGGTCTCGGAGTTCTTCCTCGGCGACGACAAGCAGCCATCGCCGGCTATCGGAGTGCTGATCCTGGCCGTGGCTGTGGCCGCATGCGTGTTCGTGTCGCTGCTGCGTCGCAGCCCCACCGGCCGCCAGATGCTCGCAGTGCGAGCCAACGAGCGGGCGGCGGCAGCCGCCGGTGTCAACGTTGCCCGCATCAAGCTGAGCGCGTTCATGATCGGCGCTGGTTTGGCCGGCGCGGCGGGGGGACTCAAGGCGGCACAACTCGGATCGTTCCAGTCCGACACGTTCGGATGGACGGCCTCGCTGGTGCTGATCGCCTACGCCTACCTCGGCGGCATCAGCACCGTGAGCGGCGCCTTGTGGACCGGCACGCTGGTGGGAGCGGGCATCGGCACCGTTGTCGGCGAGGAGTTCATTGTGCTCGGCCGTTATGAGACCTACATCGCGGGGACCTTCTTGATTGCCGAGCTGGCCTTCGACGCCGACGGCATTGCCGGATCGACTAGACGCTTCAATCGGTACGTGGCCAGTAAGTTGCGTGCCCTCCGCCACCACGGAGCGCCCGCTTCAGCGCCGACGGGCGGCGTGCTGTGAGTCCCACCGTGCTTGAGAGCCGGGCCCTGCGGGTGGCCTTCGGCGGGGTGCAGGCACTGGCGGGCGTGGACATCGTGTGTCGCCAGGCCGAGCTGACCGGCCTCATAGGCCCCAACGGCGCGGGAAAGACGACGTTCATCGACGCGGTCACCGGGTTCTTGCCGTCCAACGCGTCGGGCGAGGTCCTGCTCGACGGGCAGGACATCAACTCGGCCCCGCCCCACGAGCGGTCCCAACGGGGCCTCAACCGGACCTGGCAGTCTCTGGAACTCTTCGACGACATCGACGTCTGGTCGAACCTTGCCGTTGCCAGCCAGCCCCTGACGCTGCGCCGAGCCGTCACCGGGCTATGGCGTCGCCAGCACGACGAGCGCGTCGAGGAGGTGCTGGAACGATTCGACCTGTCCGGTGTGAGCTCCCGGCTGCCTCAGGAGTTGTCACTGGGCCAACGCAAGCTGGTGGGGATCGCCCGGGCCATGGTGGCTCGGTCGCGTATCGTGCTGCTGGACGAGCCGGCGGCAGGCCTCGACCGGGCAGAGACGGCCTGGCTCGGTGCCCGGCTGCGCGCCATGGTCGAGGACGGCGCCACGCTGCTTCTGGTGGACCACGACATGGATCTGGTGCTCTCGGTGTGTGACCGCATCTTCGTGCTGGAGTTCGGATCGGTCATCGCCGAGGGAACTCCCGAAGAGGTCCGCCAGGATCCGCGCGTAGTGGAGGCCTACCTGGGTGAGGAGCACTCGGAGGAGGGAGATCGCTCGGCGAGCCCGCCAGAGGCCCCGCGTGGACATCGTGAGGCTCCGAGATGACCGAGACCCTGCTCGACATCGACGATCTGAGCGCCGGTTACGACGGAGTGCCCGTCGTCAGAGGCCTGTCGCTCCAAGTCCGCGCCGGAGAAGTGGTCGCCCTGCTGGGACCGAACGGGGCCGGCAAGACCACGACGCTCCGGGCGGTGTCTGGACTGGTGGGCCGGCTCGAAGGGGACATCACCGTCATGGGGGGCCCGGTCCCAAGGCTGCGGCGAGCACATGAGGTCGCCCGCAGAGGAGTGGCGCACGTGCCGGAGGGCCGGGCTGTCCTCGGCCAGTTGACCGTGCGGGAGAACCTGGTGCTTGCAGTGCGGCGCGGACGGCCGGACTTCGACAAGGCACTCCACTACTTCCCCGCGCTGGCTCCCCTGATGGAGCGGAAAGCGGCCCTGCTCTCCGGTGGCGAGCAGAAGATGCTGGTCATGGGTCGCGCCATCCTGTCCGAGCCGAGGCTGCTGCTACTCGACGAACTCTCTCTGGGGCTCGCGCCGCTGATCTTCTCTCAACTGCTGCCGATCGTGCGTCGCGTCGTAGATGACACCGGCGCCGGCGCACTGCTTGTCGAGCAGTATGCCGAACTGGCCCTGTGCCACAGCGACCGGGCCTATGTTCTGAGCCATGGTGACCTGGTGCTATCGGGGCCTTCGAGTGAACTCCTTGCCGACCGAGCCCGCCTCGACGCCGCCTATCTCGGCTCCGGGGACACTGCGGAGGAGGACGAGTTGTGAGCATTGAGACCTTCGTCGGATCTGCAGGCGTGTCGATGCTGCTGGCGGCCTTCGCCCTCAACCTCGTCGGCCGACTCACCGCGGCCTCGCGCCTCTACCAGATACTCAACGCAGTCGGCGCGGCACTCGCCTGCATCGCCTCGGCCATGATCTGGTATCCACCGTTCGTGGTGCTTGAGTTCGTCTGGTTCTGCGTGGCGTTGCTGGCCCTGCTGGGCTTCGCACGGGCCCGGGACGCCGCGTGAGTCGACCGGAACGCCTGAGCGCAGGGCGCCGCACGAACCCGACGCGGCTGCCCGTCGCGGGGGCTTGGTGGACGCGCACCGAGTTCGCCCCGGGCATTGCCATGCTGCGAGAGCCCTGCGTCGCAGATGTGCTTCGATGCAACGTGTGGCGGGTCGCGGGCAAGCGCTTCGACCTGGTGGTCGACACTGGACTCGGCCTCGCCCCCCTTCTGCCGCACCTGAAGCTGGCACCCGATCGGGAGGCCGTGGTCGTGCTCACTCACACCCATGCCGACCATGCAGGCGGGTGGCACGAGTTCCGGAAGCGCTGGGTGCACCGGGACGAAGCCGAGTTCGTGGACCCCGCCACTGCGACTCCCGACATTGTCAGCCTGTGGAGCGCGGACCTCGACCCGGCCGAGAACGCCCACATGCAGGAGGCCGGATACGAGATGCCGGAGTGTTTCGTGACCGCGCTCCCCTACGACGGATTCGACCTGAACACGCTGCCGCACCACCCGGCTGCCCCGACCCGGCTGCTCACCGAGGGAGATGTGATCGATCTGGGGAACAGAGCCTTCGAGGTGCTGCATCTGCCCGGTCACTCCCCCGGCAGCATCGGGCTCTACGACGCCCGTGACGGGCTTCTGTTCTCCGGCGACGCGGTGTACGACGGGCCGCTGCTAGACGAACTGGCTGGCAGCGACATCGAGGCCTACGTTGAGACGATGCGCCGCTTGGCGCGGATCCGCGTGGACACGGTCCTGCCCGGGCACGGCCCGGCCTTCGGGCCGGAGCGGTTGCGCGAGCTCGCTACCGACTACATCATTCGCCGAGCGACTACCCAGGGAGGTACCAGGAGGTGAAGAGCCTGAGCCACGCCCAGCGGCCTGAACTGCTCGAGAGGTTCGAGCAGATGGAATCGGACGCCTTCCCCGAGTTCATGCTGCACGACCCGATATGGAACGAGCACTGGCCTCTCGTGCTCGCGGAGTTCGCGGACTTGCAGCTATACCTCCTTGACGAGGCCACCGGCGAGCTGGCAGGCGTCTTCAACTCCGTCCCCGTGGCCTGGGACGGCACCACCCAGGATCTGCCCCACAGCGAGCACGAGGTGCTGGCCCGCAGCCTTCGCCACCGGCGCGAGAGCCGGGCAGCCACCACTCTCTGCGGGATCCAGGTCGCGGTGGCCGGCTCCCACAGCGGGAAGGGCGTGGCAGTCCGAGCGCTGGAGGAGGGCCGGCGCCTGTGCCGCGATCATGGTCTGTCGCACATGATCGCCCCGATCCGGCCCACCCTCAAGCACCGTTACCCGACAATCCCCTTCGATGAGTACATCGACTGGAAGCGTCCCGACGGCACGGCCTTCGACCCTTGGATCCGAACCCAGGTCGTCGGCGGCGCCCAGCGCCTGGGCGTGTGCCGGGAGCCGATGCGCTTCAGCGGCTCGGTTTCCGAATGGCAGCGATGGACGGGCCTCACGCTCCCGGCAAGCGGCCGGTACGTGATCGACGGCGCGCTGGATCTGCTCCACGTCGATGTGGACGCCGACCGCTGCTGGCTGGAGGAACCCAACGTCTGGTACGGATACACCGTCGAGCACCATGGGTAGCGCACCCCCTCTCACGAAGGCCGAAGTGCAAGCGGTTCGCCGGCCGATCGACCGAGCCCGGACATTCCCCCGGCGAGCCTTCACTTCTCCCGATTTCTTCTCCTTCGAGCAGGAACGGATCGTTGGACGGAACTGGCTCGCGGTCTGTTTCGCTGACGAGATCCCCAACTCGGGTGACACGGTGCCCATCGACGTGTGGGGCCTGCCGCTCTTTGTGGCAAGAGGCTTCGACGGCCGGATCAGGGCGTTCCACAACGTGTGCGCGTACGACGGCTGCCCGGTGGTCACCGTGCCGCTGCGAGGAGCGGCCGATCTGCGGGTCGCCTATCACGGATGGCGCTACGACTTCGAAGGCCGGCTCATCGATGCGCCCTACTGGGCCGGCCCTCCCGGCAGCGGCCTCGACGCGGTCCCTGCGCAGCATCGAGCCCTCGAGAGGCTCCCCTGCGGCGTGTCTCTCGGAGTCGTGTTCGTGAACGCCGGTTCCCGGTCAGCCGATTTCTCAGATCACATCGGCGGGTTGGAGGAGCTCCTGGCCGAGTTCGACCTCGACGATCTGAGCACTGCCCCTGACGAGTCGGGCGAGGTCGATGTGTTCGAGTCGGCGCTGGCCGCGAACTGGAAGACCTTCGCTGACAACGACTGCCTGAACATCCTGCACGAGTCGTTCACGCACGCCATGTATGCGGCTTCCCCGGAGATCCCTAGGGTCGGCCCCGACGGCACCCCCAAGTTCGAAGTGGTATCGGCCGGCAACGTCTTTGGCTTCAGCTACGCCGAGTCGGACGTGATGGACACCTACCCGCCCATCGACCTGCCCCACATAGGTCGGGAGTGCAGGCCCGAGCGGGGCTTCTTCCTGCAGATCTACCCCAACCTGTCGGTGGCGGTGATGGACACCCTGATCGCCCCCGTCATCCAGTTCCCGGAGGCGCCCGATCGCACCCGGCTTCGAGGAGCGACCCTGGTGCGCAAGCGGGCCGCCACTCCGGATCACGCGTCCGGACGTCGCGTTGCGGACGAGCTCTTCGCGGACGCCGCCGAGGAGGACGCGGCGGTGATGGAAGCCATACAGCGGTCGCGGCGCTCCCCGGCCCGTGACCAGGGCTTCTACGCGCCGTTCTGGGACGAACCCCAATATCTGTTCGCCAACCGGATCCTCGATGACCTGCTCAACGACGGGACGGGCTGAGATGCTCCCGTCGGTGCTGCTGGTGGGATGGGGCTGGACCGCCACGGAGTACTTGGACGCAACCGCTGAGATCGAATCGCTCGGTTTCCACGCCTGCTACATCGGTGACGACATCTTCGCGCATCAAGCGAACTTCGACGTGGGCACCTTCGAGCCTTGGACGATGCTCCCGGCCATGGCAATGCGCACGAGACACCTGCGTCTCGGGTCGCTGGTGTCGCCGGCGGGGAGGCGGCATCCCGGCCTGTTCGCCAAGATCACCACGACTGCTGATCTGCTTAGCGGTGGGAGGATGATCGTCGGCATGGGCGCGGGGAACGCACCGGAGCAGCAGCGGTCCCTGGGGGTTGAGTTCCCGAGCGCCCGTGAGCGCGTTGCCATGCTCGGTGAGGAACTCGAGATTCTGCGATCGCTGTGGACCCGTACGAGGACCGACTTCGAGGGTGACCACTACTCGATCTCTCAAGGCGTCTGCGAACCGAAGCCGACGCGTCCCGGCGGCTCGGAGATCCTCCTGGCGGCCGCGAGACCGAAGATGGTCGCTCTGGCCGCCCGCTTCGCCGACCGCGTCAATGTGTTGTCGAGGGGCAACACCAGGACCGCCGAAATCGCTGCCAACGTTCGCCGTGCAGCCGACGCACTAGGCCGCCGAGGCGACGACTTGGTGATCAGCCGGATGTGCACGATCCTGTTGACCGACGAACCGGTCGGCACCGTTGACGAACGGTACGCTGCCATCGATCGCCGCGCCCATCAGATCGGCATGGATCCCCTGGTTCTCCGTCATGAACTCGACAATTGGATCCACTCTTATGTCGGCCCATCTGAGGGCCTGCGCCAGTGGGCGCATGACTCGACCGACCCGCTGGGCCTCGACGAGATGATCATCTGCATCGACACGATCGACACCGTCGACTATGAGCACACAATGGCGGGGCTGCGCCTCTTCGCCTCCGCTGTCATCAATGGCGGCTAGAGGCGTACGGGCCGTGCTGGCCACCGCGGAGCGCCGCGGCATCAAGCTCTCCTGAATCTGCATCGTGATGCTATGATGCAGTGATGCGGACAACGATCGACCTGCCGCCCGATCTGCACGCGTTGGCGCGGGAGCTAGCCCACCAGCAGAACAAGACGATGAGCCAGGTCATCACCGACTGCGTCCGGAGTGCACTTGGCATCACTCCCAACGAGGGGCTCCGGGTCGAAACGGCACCCTCAGGATGGCCCGTCGTCAAGCTCGGTCGACCTGTCACCGCGGAGGACGTCAGATCTCTGGAAGACGAGTGGTGACACTCCCGGGGGACGAGTGAGCACAGTCCTGGCCGACGGCAACGTGCTGATCGCGCTCACCGTCCCGGACCACATCCACCACCGGCAAGCTCACGAGTGGCTGCAGGGCCGCGACGATCGACTGGCAACCTGCCCGATCACGCAAGGAACGCTGCTGAGATTCCTGCTGCGGAACGACGTCGGGGCGAGCGACGCCCTGGCGGCACTGCGCAAGATCCAGTCACTGCCCGAGCATGTGTTCTGGCCCGACGAGATCGGCTACGACGCTGACGTGCTCAAGAGCGTGATCGGCCACAGGCAGGTCACCGACTCCTATCTCGTGGCGCTGGCCCGGCACTTCGGCGGGTCGTTGGTGACCTTCGACCGGGCCCTGGCCGTGCTCCACCCCGCCACCGCCCGACTGATCCCCGCCTGACCCCAGCCCGCGTCCCGGCCGGCCTGCTCAAGGCTGCCGAGCCGAGCGGACTAGCCGCTGAACCGCTTAATGCTCGGGACGGGCGGCGGTGCCGCCGCCGACCACGATGTCGCCCGCATAGGCGACGACGCTCTGTCCGGGAGCCACTGCCCGGCGGGGCTCGGCCCAGCGCACGGCGGTGCCGTCGGCCTCGATGGTGGCCGGAGCTGCTGCGCCATGGGCTGAGGTCTGCACCCCGAGTGGTCCCTCTACCGGTCCGTCCGCCCAGTGCCAGTCCTCCAGCGGTGTCACCGCGCAGTCGAGTGCGGCCCGGTCCCCCACCGTGACCGTGGCTGAGGCGGCGTCCACGTCCAGCACGTAGCGGGGCGATCCGCCGCCTACCGCGCCGAGCCCGCGACGCTGGCCGACCGTCACCAGCTCTAGCGCATCGACCGCTCCCAGGTGTCGGCCCGCGGTGTCCACGATCCGTGCCGGGCGCATTCCGATGCGCTCGCCGAGGAACTTCCGGCGGCCGGCTGAAGCGGTTATGAAGCAGACGTCCTGGCTGTCGGGCTTGGCCGCGGTCACCAGACCCCGAGCCTCGGCCTGGCGCCGCACGTCGTCCTTGGTCATCTCCCCCACCGGCAGCAGCAGCCGGTCCAGCACACCGGCGTCGAGCATGTGCAGCACGTAGGACTGGTCCTTGGCCGGGTCGACGCCCCGCGCGATCCGCGGGCCCCCGTCGGTCGTCACTATGCGGGCATGGTGCCCGGTCGCCAGCATCTCGAAGCCGAGCGCGTCGGCCCGGTGCGCCAGGCGGCGGAACTTGATGTGGCGGTTGCACTCCACACAGGGATTCGGGGTGCGGCCCACGGCATGGTCGGCCACGTAGGGCTCCACCACATCGCGTTCGAAGTCGTCGCCGAAGTTGAACACGTGGTGCTCGATTCCGAGCTGGTCCGCCACCCACCGGGCGTCGTCGACGTCGGACACCGAGCAGCAGCCGGTGTCGCTCGGGCCGCCCCACAGCTTCATGGTGACCCCGGCGATGTCGTGGCCCGCCTCGAGCAGGAGAGCCGCAGCCACCGAGGAGTCCACCCCGCCCGACATGGCCACCAGAACCCGCCCACGACGCTTCGGGACGCGCATGTCAGCCTCCTTCGAAGCGGTCGAGCCGCTCGACCGACTCCGAGATGACCTCGACGGCCCGCTCCACGTCGGCGGCGACGCTTGTGTGCCCTAGCGACAGCCGCAGCGACCCCAGGGCAACCTCGCGGGGCACCCCCATGGCTGCCAGCACATGCGACGGGTCCTGGGCGCCGCTGGAGCATGAGGAGGCGGCCGAGGCCCGCACCCCGGCCGCGTCCATCAGGAACAGCAGCGCCTCGCTCTGCACCCCGGTGATGCACACGTTGGCGATGCCCGCCGCGATGTGGCCCCGGTCGCAGTTGGTCCGCGCCGCCGAGACCAGCACGCGGTCGCCGAGCCGGTCGGCCAGGCTGTCGATCAGATCGTCCCGCAGCGCCCTGAGCCGTGCGACGCTGCCGTCTCGCTGCTCGGCGGTCTCGACCAGCGCGGCCGCGAACGACACCGCTCCGGCCACGTCGGGGGTGCCGGCCCGCCGTCCCCGTTCCTGGCCGCCACCGACGATCAGCGGGTCGAGCTCCACCCCGTCGCGCACCACCAGCACGCCGGTGCCCACCGGCGAGCCCACCTTGTGCCCGGTGACCGACACGAGGTCGTAGTCCGCCGTCTCGGTAGCCACGTCGATCCAGTTCACGGCCTGGACGGCGTCGGTGTGCAGAAGCGCGCCCGGGGCGAGGTCCCGCACTACCCGGGCCACTTCGGGCAGCGGCGTGATCGAGCCGGTCTCGTTGTTGACCGCGATCACCGAGACCACCGCGACGTCGCCGTCGCGGGCACCCAGCACGTCAGCCAGCGCCTCAAGGTCGATGATGCCCCGCTCGTCCACGCCCACGAAGACGCCCCCGGAGCGTTCGACCGGATCGTGGACGGCGTGGTGCTCGGCCGCGGTGGTCACCGCCACCGCTCCGGGGCCCCGAGCCGCCACCGCGCCCCTCACAGCCATGTTGTCGGCCTCGCTGCCTCCCGACGTGAACACGATCTCGCCGGGATGGGCGCCCAGGACCGCCGCGGCCAGACTGCGAGCCTCGTCCAGGGCCCGGCGGGCCTCGCGGGCGGCCAGATGGGATCCGGTCGGGTTGGCGTGATGCTCTTCAGCAGCCACCAGCCAGGCGTCGCGGGCCACGGGCCTCAGCGGTGTCGACGCGGCGTGGTCGAGATAGATCTCCGGCGCCCCGGACTGCTCAGCCACCCTGCCATGCTACGGACTCAAGGCCGAGGCGGACCCCGGGAGGCCGCAGTCCCGCACTCGCAGCAAAATGCACGTATAATGAGCAAAACGCTGCAAATTCACCGCAGAACCGCGAACAACCCGGGCCGCAGTCCCGCACTGGCAGCGAAATGCACGCATAACGAGCAAAACGCTGCCAATTCACCGCAAGGGCCGCCTGCTATCGGGCCGCGGCGATCACCGAGCCTGCCACCAGCACGGCCGACAGCATGCCGCCCACCGCCACCGTCGCCCAGGCAGGGACGTTGCGGCGCTCGAGGGCCAGCATCACCGCACCCATGACCGCACCGGCGACCAGTCCGCCGAAGTGGCCGCCGATCGAGACCCGCGGAATCAGCAGGGTGAAGACGATGTTGATCATCAGCAGCGGCGCCAGCGGCGAACGCCAGATGCTGCCGCCGACGGCCCGATGCGCCAGCACCGTGGCCGCCATCAGGCCGAACACGGCGCCGGAGGCGCCCACGGTCGGCGAGTCCGGCGACAGCAGCAGAACACCGAACGATCCACCGAGCATCGACACCACATAGAGCGACAGGAAGCGGGCCTTCCCGAAGCCCGGCTCGAGCATGTGCCCGAGGATCCACAGGATGTACATGTTGAACGCCAGGTGGAAGATGCCGTCGTGCAGGAAGGCCGAGGTGACCAGCCGGTAGTACTCCCCGGTGTCCACTCCGATCAATGTGACGGCGCCGCCGTCGAAGAGCCGGGCCCGAGCGAACAGGCCCCCGTCGGCGAGCAGACCCTGGTCGAGACGGGTGATGCCCCGAGCCGAGCCGGTCAGGACGATCGAGTACAGGTAGGCCAGCAAGTTCAGGCCCAGCAGCACTCGAGTGACCAGCGGCCGGGACCCGCGAGACGACATCGCCGACCTCGTCGCCACCGGTCGAGTCCCGCGCGGTGACGAGCATTCCGGGCAGTGGAACCCGACCGACGCCTGGTGCATGCAGTTGGGGCAGATCGGGCGGTCGCAGCGCTGGCAGCTCACACCGGCGCGGCGGTCGGCGTGCCGGTAGCAACGGCGCTCGGGGGGCCGTTCCACCACCTCGGGGATCTCGCTCACGGCTCGGCACCGTAGCGGCGCAGACTGGCACGGCCACTAGCGTCGCCCTCGTGAACGCCCCTGCCCATCCGCAAGGCTCATCGCCCGCCGGTCCCGCGGATTCTGCAGGGTCACCAGTGGTGCCCATCGAGCACCATTCGCTGCTGTCGGATCAGCGCACGGCGGCCCTCGTGACGCCCGACGCCCGGGTGGTCTGGTTCTGCTGTCCCCGGATCGACTCGAACCCGCTGATGGCCGAGTTGCTCGGAGGGCCCGACGCTGGCTTCTTCGCGGTTCACCCCGCCGACCCCGCCGGTCGCCCGGCTCAGCGCTACATCGATGGCTCCATGGTGTTGGAGACGTCGTGGGACGGCATGAGCGTCACCGACTACCTCGACTGCTCCGAGGGGCTGCCGGCTGAGCCCGCCCGACGGAGCCGCCTGGTTCGAGTGCTGGCCGGCCGGGGACGCGCCGTTGTCGAGTTCGCTCCCCGTTCGGGCGCCGGGGCGACCCGATTGGAGCGCAACGACCGCGGGATCGACGTGCGCGGCGGTGACCTCATGACGGGTCTGCGGGCACCAGGCCTGCAATGGCAGGTCGAACGGGACGGCCGCAACCACACCGGCCGGGCCGAGGTGGACCTGTCGGCGGGCCCGGTCGTGCTGGAGTTGCTCTGCGGGCCCGGCGCGGGCGACTACTCGACGCCGGAACCGCAGCGGCGCTCGGTCACCGTCGAACATTGGAGCGCGTGGGTGGACGGGCTGACCCTCCCGCGGCTGCACACGGATCTGGTGCGCCGCTGCGCCCTGGTGCTCAAGGCGCTGTGCCACCACCCGACGGGCGCGATCATCGCGGCCCCGACCACCAGCCTGCCCCAGGAGCTGGGAGGGTCCCGCAACTGGGACTACCGCTACTGCTGGATGCGGGACGCGTCGATGGCGGCGAGCAGCCTGGTGCGCTTGGGCTCGGCGCAGGAGGCCATGGACCTTCTCGACTGGCTGCTGCGGCTCATCGGGGGCGGCGGCGCCGATCTGGATCATCTGGCCCCCATCTACACCGTCGACGGCGGCGCCCTCCCTCCCGAGCACTTCGACCCCGACCTGGCCGGCTACGGCGGCAGCCATCCGGTGCGGATCGGCAACGCGGCCGAGCAGCAGGCCCAGACCGACGTGTTCGGCCCGATCATGGAGCTGATCTGGCGGCTGGGCCGGGTGGGCGCCCCTCTCGACGAGCCCCACTGGCAGCTCGTGGAGCAGTTGGTGGCCGCGGTGCGCCGGCGCTGGCGGGAGCCCGACCAGGGCATCTGGGAGATCAGGGCCGCCCCTCGCCACCACGTCCACTCCAAGGCCATGTGCTGGACGGCCGTCGATCGGGGGATCGCCGTGGCCAGGAGCGTGTTCGGCCACCGCGTGCCGGAATGGGAGCAGCTGCGCGACACGATCGCGGCGGAGATCCTCACCGAGGGCTGGAACCCCGAAGTGGGCTCGTTCACCGCCGCCTACGGCAGCACCGACCTGGACTCGGCCGTGCTGGCCGTCGGCCTGTCGGGTCTTGTCGGCCCCACCGATCCCCGGCTGGCCGCCACCGTCGAGGCCATCGAGACCCAGCTGAGGGTCGGCCCCACCGTCTACCGCTACCACCGCGACGACGGGCTGCCCGGCACACCCAGTGGCTTCAACCTGATGACGTCGTGGCTGGTCGACGCCAAGATCCTCATCGGCGACCTCGACGGTGCCCGGGCCCTGTTCGACGGCTACGCGGCCCTGGCCGGGCCCACCGGGCTCATGTCAGAGGAGCACGACCCCGTGTCGGGCCAGGCCCGGGGCAACTTCCCGCAGGCCTACAGCCACCTCGGCTTGATCGAGAACGCCCTCAACCTCGCTGAGAACCGCGGTCGCTGAGCCGGCTCCACCGGTGTGCTTCAGAGCGAGACGAACGTCTCGCTCATGCCGAGCGCGTTGACCTCCACCACCTCGGTCACGCCCGGCACCCGGTCGCGCATGATCCGCTCGATGCCCGCCTTGAGGGTCTGGGTGGACGCCGGGCAGGTGACGCAGGCGCCGTGGAGCTCCACGGTGACGATCCCGGTGGCCTCGTCAACGTCGACGAGGTCGATGTCGCCCTCGTCGGCCTGGATGGCCGGCCGGATGATCTTGATGATCTTCTCCACTTCGGCCCGCACACCCCCAGTCTCGCAGCACCCAGCCCCAACTCCGACCCGCTGTCCCGCCACCAGATCTCCCGAAGAAGGCCTGCAATGATGTTTAGATCAACACTGCTTGCTAATCTATAGTACCAATGTGCTACCTATTTGATGTCGGACCGGGTCCGACCGGGTTCGGCGGATGATACGGAGACCAACCAGGTGCCGGAATCGACTTCACTGCTTCAGGAACCGCTGTATCGGATGGAGGAAGTGGACCGCCTGCTGGGAACCCCGAGAGGCACTGCTCGCGGCTGGATCGACGGCTCCCGTCGAGGGCGCCGTAGCCCCCTGATCCGGGCCGAGCGGACCGGATCAGACAGGGTGACGTGGGGCGAGTTCGTCGAGGCTCGCATGATCGCGGAGTACCAGGATCGCGGGAACGGTGTGTTCGGACTCAAGCCCGTGATCGTCGCCCTGCGTGAGGCCTTCCACGAGTCCTACCCCCTCGCCATCGCGCGCCCCTTCCTCGACGCCGAAGGCCGGACAGCCGTTCTGCGCGTTCAACGTGACGTCGACCTGGATCCCGGCCTCTGTCTTGTGGTTCCCAACGGCCGAACCGTCGTTCTCTCGCCCGAGGTGTCACGATTCACGGACGTCGCCAGCTTCGGCAAGGACGGTGTCGTCGAACGGGTCGTACTCGAAGGGACCATCGTCGCCGACCCGGAGTACTCGTCGGGCCGGCCAACGATTGCGGGTCGGCGCCTCCGGGCCGACATAATCGCGGAAGCCGTGGCCGCAGGCGAGCGCCGGAGCGAAGTCGCAAGGATGTGGGACATTGCCCCCGCTGTCGTTGACGATGCCGTCCGCTTCTTGAGCGTTGCGTGAGATCTGGGGAATCTTTGCAGACGAGAACCTCCTCCCCGTCGGCCGCGCCCTGGATGAGGTAGGAGCCGCTCTCTCTATCAATCTGCTGACCTGTGCGGAAGAATCCTGCCTTGTTCATACTGTCGGCCCGTGCCTGGCTCGGCCTGCTAGGCGAGGACGAACAGGCGGCTGGAGGTGGGAAGCTCCGAGATCAAGAGCGGAGCCGTCGGCCTCGGCCTGCTAGGCGAGGGCGAACAGGCGGCTGGGGCTGCTGGGGGCGGGTTGGGCGGGTTGGGCCGGTCGGTCATCGTCGGCGTGGTCGGTTCTGTCGTGGCGGGGTGGGTTGGGGTTGTGGGCGGGTTGGGGTTGTTGGGCGGTCCGGTGGCCGGGCGGGGCCGGGTCGCGGGCGCGGGCGGGGCCGTGGGTCGCTGGGTCTGGGGGGTGCATGGTGTGGGTGCCGTTGGTGGTGCGGATCCGCCATTTGTGGTGGTGGATCCGGTTGTGGCAGTCCCAGCAGACGGGGACCATGTTGTCGAGGCGGGTGGATCCGCCCTCAGAGACGGGTTTGATGTGGTGTATCTGGCACAGCGCGGGGTGCGCAGCGCAGTGGAAGCAGCCGCCGTAGCGGGCAAAGAGGATCTGGCGTTGAGCTTTGGTGGCGGTGCGCACCGAGTGGGTCCGCCAGATGGGTTTGCCGTCGCGGTCATAGACGAGGCCGGTGAACCTGGCGTTGCAGGCGAGCTGCTCGAGGACCTCCGACGGCAGCCGCGCGCCGTCGGGTAGCTCCGCGACGAGCTCGCCGGTGGCGTCGTCGACGTGCGCGACCACGCAGATGTCCGCGAAGGGCGTTGCGCTGGCGGAGGCCTCGCCGGGGCTGGAGGTGAGGTTGTCGAGCGCGTCGGCCATGCACTGCTGGAATGTGCGCCGCTGGCCGCCGACGCCGTTGGCGGCGTTGTTCTTGTCGCCGTCGTACATGCGGCGGGCATCGGTTTCGAGCCGGTTGTGGATGCGCTTGCCGGTGACGGCGTCGAACTCGCCGTAGAGGTGCACCATGCCGTCGTCGCCGTCCCACATTCGCAGGCGGCGCCTGGACCGCTGGCGGGCATAGTCGGCCGCCCCGCCGTCGCCCTGGCGGTCAGTCGCCCACCGGCGGGCCTCCTTGGCGAAGGGGCCGCATCGTCTCGGCCTTGGCCAGCAGCTCGCGGTCTGATGCGACGTCGGTGGCGCTGGTCTTGTCGACGGCCTCGGCCAGCCGCTTGGCGTTGGCCGTCGACACCCGGCCTCCAGCCACCGCGTCGCGCAGCCTTGGTGTGCCGCTTAGGGTCTCGGCTGTCTTGACCTGGCTGCGGGCCTCGTGTCGTGACAGGCCCGCGCGGGCCGCCAGCACCTCAGCGCCGCCGTCGCCGTGACGCTCCCGGCCCGCCACCGCGGCCGCGGCCGAGACCTGGAACGCCGCGTTCACGCCGTCGATGACCTTGGAGACCTCCAGACCCTCGAGCAGCTCCGAGCACGACGCCGCCCCCTGAGTGGCGCAGGCCAGCATCTCCTTCACCGCGGCCTCAGCCCGTCGGGCGGCTTCGATCAACATGCACAGAGTATGCCATAGCGGTGTGGCATCTGTCAAGCATTTACATGTCTTTTCTGACCCAAACCCGGAGGCTCGACGATTGTCTATTTGGGAGCAGCGATCTCCGGCTATGCGGCCATCTGGATGAGCCGGTCGCCGGTCTTTGTGTCGACGTAGGCGAAGCTCTGGGGCGGGCGGAAGCCCTTGGGCCTCGCTCGCAGGTCTTGGAGGGGAATCTGCCGGCTGAAGGCGCGCGGCTGGGTCAGCGTCAGAGCAGTGCCCACGTCGACGCCCTCGAAGTACTCATGGAACTCGTGTTCAAGCAGTCCGGACGCCGAGCCGTGCTCCTGTCACAGGGTCACAAGGTTTAGGGGCCGGACGCTGGTGATGATGCATGTACCGAGGAGCGCTCGCACCGGTGAGGCCGCATACAGGAGCGCCCGTGTCGGGACCACGATCTTGGGCTCCGTACGCCGCAACTCGACGGTCTTGGCGCCTGCGAGGATGGCCTCCGCGAATCTCGGCTTGAGCGACAGGACGACCATCCGGTCCGGGTCGAGTCCCTGCATTTCAACCGTCATTGCTTCGCATCCCTTCTTCGTAGAACCTACGGACCGCGTCCTCGTCGATTCGCGTGCGATCCCCCTTCCTCGTTCGTTCCGGTCTACACAGAGGTGCGTGAGAGAGATGTCGCCAGTCCTCACCCTCTTCCGAAGAGCGCATAGCCCTTGACCTGCCCGCCCTCTACGAACGCGAGAACCCTGCCTTCGGCGGCTGCCTGCTTGATCGCCGCGAACGGCAAGTGGCCCAAGGTCTTGCTGTTGGCGTTGCCGAGCGCGACCACCTGCTCGTAGTGCGACGACTCAGGGCTGATGGCCTCGATCATTCTCAGTCTCTCCAATCAGAGGGTCAGGACTGCTTGGCCGTCGCTCTCGAGCGCGGCCTTGGCTCCGAGAGCGGGTCAATGCGGCTGGACGCGGCGATTACGCTATTGCGTCTACTGTCATATCCTCATGCACGCCCCAAGCGTCTCACTCCCCTATGACATCTGCTTCTCGGGGGTTCCACGATCCGGCGCGTCGCAGTGGTCCGAGCATCTTGGCGGTCCCCTGAGGCTGCGACACAATTGAGCGGCTAAAGGGCATGTATCGGGCATGAGTCCCGTCGCGGCTCCGCCTTCAATCTACGGAGTTCTTGCTGACTAGCTCGGAGACAGCGTCGAGATGTCGACGCGACCCGCTGTCCCTTCAACTACAGCCCACTGGCGGCCTCGTAGGCTCCGGGATGGGATTGGCGGTGCTGGCGCATCAGGGGGGATGGGACGAGGCGCTGCTCGTGGCTGGGCCGGTGCTGCTGTTCGCCGGCATCGTGTGGCATGCGAAACGGCGGGCCGTCAGCCAATCGCAGACCGGCGCAGGCGACGATGAGTGAGTTGAGGGGCGAGTCCGGCTACTCGGCCCGCACGTCGGCACCGAGCGACGCCAGATCGCCGGCCAGGTCCTCATAGCCGCGAGCCACGTGATGCGCCTCGCTCACCACCGTGGTGCCCTCGGCCCCCAGCCCGGCGATTGCGAGCGCCGCCCCGGCCCGTATGTCGTGGGCCCTCACCGGAGCCCCCGAGAGCTGCTCCACGCCGCGCACCACGGCATGGTGCGAGTCGGTGCGGATGTCGGCACCCATGCGGCGCAGCTCGTCCACGTAGCGGAACCGGCCGGGGAAGAGGTTCTCGGTGACGATCCCGACGCCCGAGGCGGTGGCCAGCATCGCCACCAGGAACGGCAGGTAGTCGGTGGCCACACCCGGGTAGGGCAGCGTGGAGCAGTCGACCGAGTCGAGTCGGCGGGGCGCGATGGCCCGGATGCCGCCATCGTCGGGCGTGATCAGCATCCCCATCTCGATCAGCTTCTGGCAGAGCAGCTCCATGTGGTCGTGGCGAGCGCCGGCTACGAACACCTCCCCCGACGCCACGCCGAGCGCGGCCAGATGAGTGGCGGCCACGATGCGGTCCGGGACCACCGAATGATCCGCGGGATGGAGGGGAGAGCCAGACCCGCTGCCCTCCACGGTGAGCGTGGACGAGCCGACGCCCTCGATCCTGGCCCCCATCCGGCTGAGGAACTCGCAGAGGTCGGATATCTCGGGCTCGCGGGCCGCATTGTCGATCACGGTGGCGCCCTTGGCCGCCACTGCGGCCATCAGCAGGTTCTCGGTTGCGCCCACACTGGGGAACTCCAGCACCACCCGCCCGCCCAGCAGTTCGGTGGCCGTCGCCTCTACGTAGCCGTGCACGACCTCGACCGCCGCGCCCAGCTCCACCAGGCCCTGCACGTGCATGTCGATGGGCCGGGGACCGAAGTCGTCGCCCCCGGGCAGGGCCACCTTGGCCTCGCCGCAGCGGGCCAGCATCGGCCCGAGGACCACGACCGACGCCCGGAACCTCTCGACGATGTCGTACGGCGCCACCGGGCTGATCTCGGCGGGCACGTCGATGTGGAGCAGCGACGGTTGCGCCGGGTCCCACTCGACCGTGCAGCCCACGGCTCTCAGCAGCTCCGCCATGAGGTCGACGTCGACGATTCGGGGAACGTTGTCGAGCCGGTAGGAGCCCTCGGCCAGCAGCGTGGCCGCCATGAGCTTGAGCACCGAGTTCTTGGCGCCGGCCACGGTCACCGTGCCCTCCAGCGGCCGGCCGGAGCGCACCACTATCCGCTCGATCGCCACCGCCCAAGCCTAGAGGCCGAGGGCCGGCCCGGATCGTCATACGTCTGCGGCCGGCGCCACCCCATCGTCCGTTCTGTGTGCGCTTTCTCATCGCATAGGCCAGCAGCCGCACACAGAACCCGGCAGGCAGCCTCGGGGGGCGAGCGATGACCGTGTTGCGGGTGGTGCGGTGGGGCAGCGCAGCCGAGATGGAGCACGAGAGGGCGGTGCGGCAGGAGCCCCGCCGCGACATCGTGGCCGAGCGTGCCGTCGACGAGGACCAGTTCGAGGCGGCCGACGGACCGTTCCGGCACTACGAGCGCCGGCTGTCACTGGAGCAGACCGAGCCCGGCGAGACGAGCACCGGCGGGGCAAGCGCCGGCCAGACGGAGCCCGGCGACGCAGGCACCGGCGACGCAGGCATCGGCGACGCGTGGCGGCTGACCGAGACCACCTCGTACCGTCTCGCCGTTCCGGTGTGGGCCTGGCTGTTCCACTTCCCGGTACGGAGCGCGCTGCGGAAGCGCCGGGACGCCTACGGCTACTGGTGGGCGCCCCCGGACCGGCTGAGCGCCCGGGCCGCCACCGTGCTCGGTCTGCTGTGCACGATCCAGGTCGTGGACGGCTATCTGGGAACCGTCCTCACCGCCACCCTCACGTTCGCGGCCGATGAGTTCGGCCGGGGCAACACCGCCCAAGGCGTCCTGATGGGCGTTGTCCGGGCCGGGGTGCTGATCGCGCTGGTCACCGCAGCCCTCGCCGACCGGCACGGGCGAAAGCGCCTCCTGCTGGCGACCGGGTTGGGCAGCTGCCTGATCACCGCGATGGGCGCGCTGGCGCCCGGCCTGTGGTTCCTGGGCGGCACTCAGCTCGTCGCTCGGGGACTCTCGACCGCCCTCGGCATCCTGATCGTGATCCTGGCCGCCGAGGAGATGCCGGCCCGGTCCCGCGCCTGGGCCATGTCGGTGCTGGTGCTGTGCGCCGCGCTGGGCTCGGGCATGGCCTTCGGGGTGCTGCCGCTGGCCGATCTGCATGCTGCGGCCTGGCGGTTGGTGTACGTGGTGCCGCTGGCCGGCGTGGCCGTCGTCGTCTGGGTGGGGCGCCGGCTGCCGGAGAGCCGGCGCTACGAGACGGCCGCAACCGGACGGGTCTCTCGCGAAGGCGGCGTGATCGACCGCCAGGCCGATCCGGAGGTGGCGGCCCGCCGGCGCAGGAGGCTGACGCTGCTGGCCGCCTCCGCGTTCCTGATCGCGATGTTCGCGGCCCCGGCCTCCGGGCTGCGCAACGACTTCCTCAAGGACGAGCGGGAGTTCTCGGCGACGGCCATAACGCTGTTCACCTACTTCACCAACACTCCCATCGGCATCGGGGTCTTCGTGGGCGGCTACCTGGCCGACCGCCGGGGCCGCCGACCGATCGGCGCGGCCGGGCTGGCGCTGGGAGCGCTGTTCATCGCATGGGCCTTCTTCACCGACGGCGCCACCCTCTGGCTCCTGACCCTGGCCGGCGGTGTGGTCGGCGCGATCGCCGTTCCCGCGCTGGCCGTCTACGGACCCGAGCTGTTCGGCACCCACCGGCGAGGGCGTTCCAACGGCGTGATCGTGATGGTGGGAGTGGCCGGAAGCGCCCTGGGGCTGATCACGGCCGGATGGCTGTCGGACGCGCTCGACGGGCGGCTCGGACCAGCACTTGCCCTGCTGGCCGTCGGCCCCCTGATCGTGGCCGCGCTCGTCATCCTGAAGTATCCCGAGACCGCGGGCCAGGAACTGGAAGACATCAACCCCGAGGACATCGCTCCCGAAGACTCAAACCCCGAGGACACCACTCCCGAAGACACCGCTCCCGAGGACGCCAGCGCCCACGTCCGTGGCGGCGAGTCGCCCCCCGAAGACATCAACCCCGAGGACATCGCTCCCGAAGACTCAAGCCCCGAGGACATGTGCCCCGACGACGGCGGGCGCTAGCTCAGAGCTCTCGGAGACGGTCCAGTTCTTCGGCGTCCACCTCGACGGTGTCGTATCCGAACCGGGGATGGAAGATGGTGAACAGCACCAGCGCCAGCGCGGCGATCCCGACCGGCACGATGGCGTCTCCACGGCCGGTGTAGGTCGGGACCAGCACGAAAGCCGACAGCAGTGCGGTCCATAGCCACAGGACGATCACGGCTCGGCGGTGCCCGTGGCCGAGGCGCATGAGGCGGTGGTGCAGGTGATCGCGGTCGGCCACCGCGAAGCCTTGCCGACCCACGGTGCGACGCACGATGGCGAACAAGGTGTCGACTACCGGCACACCCAGAATGACCAGGGGAATGACCAGCGGCGCGTAGAAGAAGAAGGCCTGACCGCTGAACTCCACCGTTGAGCGGCCCCCGACGCTTATGGTCGCGGCCGCCATCAGCGCGCCCAGCAGGAGCGCCCCGCCGTCGCCCATGAAGACGCGGGCCGGGTACAGGTTGTGGGGCAGGAACCCGACGCAGACCCCAAGCGCGACCGCGGCCCAGAGCGCGCCCGGGTTGGCCTCGTCGATCACGCCCTGGTCCGCGAGACGCAGGGCGTAGAGCAGGAAGGCACCTGAGGCGATGGCCATGATCCCCGCGGCGAGGCCGTCGAGGCCGTCGATGAGGTTCACGGCGTTGGCCATACCCAGCACCCACAGAATGGTGATCAGCGCCGACCACTCGTCCGAGAGGAACACCAGATCCCAGAACGGCACCCGGAAGACGGCGATCGACACTCCCGACAGGTGGAGCACGACGCCTGCCGCGGCCACCCCCGCAGCCTTGGCGGGAGGCGACAGTTCCCGAACGTCGTCGTAGAAGCCGATCGCCAGGACGATCGCCGCGGCCGCGACCCCGGCCAGGATCTCGCCGGGCGCATCGAAGATCCCCGAGAGGCCGCCAACTGCTGGCGCGGCCGCCACCGCGGCCACGACCCCGGCGAGCATGGCGAGACCGCCGGAGGTGGGGGTGGGTGTCTCGTGGATGTGGTGGGCGTCGGGCTCCCGGCTGGCGCCCATGCGGACCGCCGCTCTGGTCGTGAGGGGAACCAGCACGAACGTCATGACCGCGGCAACCGCGGCGACGATGGCGAAGGACAGGGTCGGCGGCACTAGAGACCCCTAGTCGGTGGCCCGCTCGTCCGGCACTCGAGCCATCTGTCTTTCGGCCTCTGGAGGGCCGACTAGTCCTCGGTGTCCAACCCCGGGTAGGGCGGATTGGCTCCGCACAGCGCCTCGGCGTCGGCTCGCACCGCAGCCACCGCGGCGTCGTCGGTGCGGTTGCGCAACGCCCTGGAGATGAGGTCGGCGATGGTGGCCATGTCGCCGGTGTCCATCCCCTGGGTGGTCACCGCGGGCGTGCCGATGCGCACTCCGGAGGTGACGAAGGGCGACCGGGGGTCGTCGGGCACCGTGTTCTTGTTGAGGCTGATCCCCGCCGAGTCCAGGGTGGCCTGGGCCTCCTTGCCGGTGAGGTCCGGGTCGAACGTTCGCAGGTCCACCAGCATCAGATGGTTGTCGGTGCCGCCGGAGACGAGCCGGAAGCCGTGCCCGGCCAGCGCGGCGGCGAGCGCCTGGGAGTTCTCCACGATGCGGGCCGCATAGTCGGCGAACTCCGGGGTGGACGCCTCCGCGAAGGCCACCGCCTTGGCCGCCACCGCGTGGTCGAGCGGGCCGCCCTGGATGCCGGGGAACATGGCCTTGTCGACCGCCTTGGCGTAATCGGAGCGGCAGATGATGGCACCGCCGCGGGGGCCCCGCAGGGTCTTGTGGGTGGTGAACGTCACGATGTCGGCGAACTGGGTCGGGTTGGGGTGCACGCCGCCGGCGATCAGCCCGGCGATGTGGGCCGCGTCGAACATCAGCAGCGCCCCCGACTCGTCGGCTATCTCCCGCAGAGGCTCGGGTTGGATGAGGCGGGGGTAGGCGGTGGCGCCGGCCACGATCAGCTTGGGCCGCTCGGCCAGGGCGAGGTCGCGCAGCTGGTCCATGTCGATGCGCTCGTCGCTGGCGGTCACGCCGTAGGACACGAACCGGTACTGCAGGCCCGAGAAGTTGACCGGCGACCCGTGGGTGAGGTGCCCGCCGTGGTCGAGGCTCATGCCCAGCACGGTGTCGCCCGGCTCGATCACGGCCTGGTAGGCACCCATGTTGGCGATGGCGCCGGCGTGGGGCTGCACGTTGGCGTGGTCAGCCCCGAACAGCTCGCAGGCTCGGCGCCGGGCGAGGTCCTCGACCTCGTCGACCACCATGTTGCCGCCGTAGTAGCGCCGGCCGGGATAGCCCTCGCTGTACTTGTTGGTGAACACCGAGCCGGTGGCGGCCATCACCGCCGGGCTGGCGAAGTTCTCCGAGGCGATGAGCTGGATGGTGGTGTTCTGGCGGCGGATCTCCTGACTGATCAGGTCGAACACGGCCTCGTCGGCGGTGGGCCAGGGCATTGGGTTCCTCGATTCTCCTCGCCGTGCGCCGCGGTGCGGACGCCTCATCGAACAGTACCGACGGACGGGCCATGAACGGTGCCGCGTCGTGCGATCAGTCCGCCTCGGCGAGCGCGTCGAGCTTGGCGACCCGCGCTTCGTGGCGGCCGCCGTCGAAGGAGGCGTCCAGCCAGGCGTAGAGCGCCTCCAGGGCGACCTCCGCACCGGTGAGCCGCTCACCGATGCACAGCACGTTGGCGTCGTTGTGGGCCCGGGCCAGCCGGGCCGAGGTCACGTCGTAGGCCACCGCGGCCCGCACGCCAGCGACCTTGTTGGCCGCCATGGCGATCCCGTTGCCGCTGCCGCACACGCACAGCCCCAGGTCGGCGTCGCCGCCGGCCACCGTCCGGCCCACCGCCGCACCGAAGTCGGGATAGTCCACCCGGTCGGTGGAGTGCGTGCCGCAGTCGGTCACCTCATGCCCGGCGGCCCGGAGATGCTCGGCCAATGCCTGCTTCAGTTCGTAGCCGGCATGGTCGGCCCCCACCGCAATCCGCACGACCACCATCCTAGGACTGCAGCTGCATGGAATGCTGGTCACTATCAGAAATACTAGGATATTTCATTATATTTTATGGCTGTATCTTGATACCCTCGCCTTTCTTGAGGAGGGCTGTTATCATGCCAAACAGAAGAAGATTGGAGCAGCAGATCCGCCGACTAGCCAAGAGCTTCGGGCACACAGCCCGACCGGTGCGTCAGGGCGCACACGAGGTCTGGGAATGCGCGGGGTTCAAGTTCCCAATCCCACGCCACACAGAGATCAACAAGCGGACAGCCGGCTCGATCATCGCAAAGCTCAGGGAGCATCTTGAGAGAATCGCTAGAGAGGAGGCTCGGTGACCAGGACCTTTGATGCCGTCGCCACCAGATCGGGCGACTGGTGGGCCATTGAGATCACATCGGGCTTGCCCAAGAACACGTTGGGAGTCAGCCAGGCACGCTCCCTCGATGAGGTCGAGGATGTGGCCAGGAGTGTTGTCGCCGACCTCTTGGAGATCGAGCCGAGTGAAATCGACATCCACCTCAGCCTCGCACATCCCCAGGTACAGGACGGCAGTATCCCCCAACCCCGCTCAGCCGCCTCCTAACGCGTCCGCGCTCGAAGCTGCTGTCAGGATCTCTTCGAGGCTGATCGGGCCCTCCCTCAGCACTGTCGGAGCGGCGCCGGTCATGTCCACGACGGTGGACGAGGCACCCGGGCGGGGACCGCCGTCGACGATGAGGCCCAGCGTGGGAAACAGTCCGGCCAGGCCGTCGGCGGTCGCAGGAGTGGGGCCCCCGTGGAGGTTGGCGCTGGTCACGGCCAGAGGACCGGGGGCGGCGATGGCCCGCATGATGGCGTCGTCGGGGAGGCGAACGCCGATGGTCGCGCCGGTGCCGAGATGCTCAGGCGCTTCCGGCCGGCGGGGCGCGACGATGGTGAGCGGGCCGGGCCAGAAGCGCTCCGCCAGCCGCCGTGCGCTCAGTGTGAGCTCCACCAGCGTCGCGGCTGCATCAAGATCGGCCACCAGCACCGCGATGCTGCGCTCGGCTGGACGCTCCTTGAGCTCGAAGAGTTGCTTGATCGCTTCGGCGTGGGCCGCATCGACCGCTAGCCCGTACACGGTGTCGGTGGGCACGCCCACAACCTCGCCCCGCCGCAGCGCCTCGGTGGCGGCGGCGATGGCGTGAGACCGCGCCGCAGCCGAGCCGGTGCGCATCACTCGTTCAGGGCTCATGAGCGGTGCCCGATCACGACCCGGTCGAGCCCGGCCAGGTCCTGTTCGACCCGTAGGCCTGTGAAGCCGGCCTCCTCGGCCATGTGCGCCGTGGCGTGGGCCCGGTGCGAGGCCGCCTCCATGACCAGGGATCCGCCCGGTTTTAGCCACTGCGAGGCCCCGCCGATCACCTGCTCGACCGCTTCGTGGCCGGCCGGCCCGGACCACAGCGCCACCGGCGGCTCCCAGTCGGCCACCACGGGCGGCAACTCCTCACTGGTGCCGATGTAGGGCGGGTTGGACACCACCACGTCCACCGACCCCCGCAGGGCGCCGGGCAGCGCCTCGTACCAGTCTCCCTCGTGCAGGCTCACCCGGATCGCGGCCCGGCCCACGCCCGCGAGGTTGGCCCGGGCAACCGCCAGGGCGTCGGACGACACGTCGGTGGCGAACACCCTGGCCTGCGGGCACTCGACCGCCACCGACAGCGCTATGGCGCCCGACCCGGTGCCCAGGTCCACGACCACTATCTCGCGGCCGCGGCCGGCGCCGGCTGCGAGCCTGGCTGTCTCGTCCACAGCCCAGCCGGCCACTACCTCCGTCTCGGGCCTGGGGATCAGCACCCGGTGGTCGACCATCAAGTCGAGAGTCCGGAAACCCCACGAGCCCACCACATACTGCAGCGGCTCGCCCTCGCAGCGCCGCGCCAGCATCGAACTGAACCGGGCCGCCGTCAGCGTCGTCGGCGGCCTGCCCAGCACGCTTTCGAACTCGGCGGGCGACGCTCCCGAAGCGGCCTCCACGATCCGGCGGGCGTCCACGTCCGGGGTGTCCACCGCAGTGCTGGCCGCTAGGCGGCAGCGGGCCTCGGCCAGCAGGTCCCCCCACGACACCGCCCCCGGCTCGCTGCCCGCCTCGCTCTGACTGGCCGCCCCCGGCTCGCTGCCCGCCTCGCTCTGACTGGCCGCCCCCGGCTCGCTGCCCGCCTCGCTCTGACTGGCCGCCCCCGGCTCGCTGCCCGCCTCGCTCTGACTGGCCGCCCCGATCGGGCGGCTGGCCTCGGGCATCGGGCTCGGCCTCAGGTGTCGTCGCCGGCCAGCAGCGTGCGCTGCTCGTCCTGCACGAGCGCGTCGCTCAGTTCGTCGAGCTCGCCGGCCAGCACCCGGTCCAGCTTGTAGAGCGTCACCCCGATGCGATGGTCGGTGACCCGGTTCTCGCGCATGTTGTAGGTGCGGATCTTCTCGGACCGGTCCCCGCCGCCCACCTGGCCCCGCCGCATGGCCGACTGCTCCGCGGAGGCCCGCTCCTGCTCGGCCTGCAGCAGCCTCGACCGCAGCACCCGCAGCGCCTTCTGCTTGTTCTGGAGCTGGCTCTTCTCATCCTGCATCGCCACCACGATGCCGGTGGGGACATGGGTCACCCGCACCGCCGAGTCGGTGGTGTTGACCGACTGGCCACCGGGACCCGACGAGCGGTAGACGTCGATCTGCAGGTCCGAGTCGTCGATCTGCACGTCGACCTCCTTGGCTTCGGGCAGCACCGACACCGTGGCCGACGAGGTGTGCACCCGGCCCTGCGACTCGGTGACCGGCACCCGCTGCACCCGGTGGGTGCCGGCCTCGTGCTTCATGCGGGTCCACACCTGGTCGCCGGCGATCAGGCCGCTCACCTCGGTGAAGCCGCCCAGGTCCGACGGCGAGGCGGCCAGCGGCTCCAGCCTCCAGCGCTGCCTGCGGGCGAAGGCCTGGTACATGTCGAACAGGTCCCGGGCGAAGAGGTTGGCCTCCTCGCCGCCGGCCGCGCCCCTGATCTCGACGATCACGTTGCGGCCCTCGTTGGGATCCGGCGGGAGCAGCAGCACCCTCAGCTCGCCGGTGGCGGCAGCCACCGCAGCCTCGAGCTCGTCGATCATCTCGCGCAGTTCGGTCCTCTCGGAGGCGTCGGCCGCGGCGTGCATGCGGCGGGCTTCGTCGAGGTCGTCGACAACGGCCTGCAGCCGCTGGCCCGCGGCCACGATCTCGCTCAACTGCTTGTGCCGCCGGCCCAGGTCGGCGAGCTGGCGCGGGTCGGACTGCACCGCGGGGTCGCCGAGGCGGATCTCCACGTCTCTGAGCTCGTGTTCGAGCCCGGCTATCCGCTCCAGCATGGCTTCGAGGCTACCGGCCCGGCCCGAGCGCTCTGGACGGCCCGGCTACGGCTCAGAGCGCGTCCAGGAATGCGCCCACCGCGGCCACGATCTCGGTGTCGGCCGACGGCTTGGGGTCGTGGCGCTGGCCCGCCAGCCAGTGGACGGTCACGTCGCCGGCGATGGCGCCGAGGTGGGCCGCGAACTCCTCGGGGGTGCCGAACGGATCACGGTCGCCGCCCACGAACAGCACGGGCACGTCGATCCCGGCGAAGTGGTCCACCCGCAGCCGGTCGGGCTTGTCCGGCGGGTGCAGCGGGTAGCTGAGCATGGCCAGGCCGGCGGCCGGGAGCCCCTCGGCCACCGCCATCGAGCACATCCGACCCCCCATCGACCGCCCGCCCAGCACCAGGTGGGCCGTGGTGGTGCCGAGGTCGGCCGCGAACGCCTCGGCCGCAACCCGGACCTCGGCGACCAGCTTCGGGGCCCGGTCCGGGAATCGCCTGCCCGCGCGCCGGTAATCGAACTCGATGCGGCGCACCGGCACGTCGAGCCCCTCCGCCAACGCGACCAGCGTGTGCTGGCCCGCACCAGCGCCCGCCCCATGGGTCAGCAGCAGGCCCGCCGCCGGCGATGCGTCTCGATCCGCCATCAGCGAGTCGATCTTCACAGCGGGCGACAGTACCGCGATGACGCCCAGCCATCAGTCCGACTTGCGGACCATGATCCTGTAGTCCATGGCTGACTCACGCATGCCCGCGCCGTCCAAGCTGCTGATCGTCACCGCCACCGGATACGGCTACGACCGCCCCGACGGGACCACGGTCCTCCCCATAACGTCCCTCGGCGTGTGACTCGGCGCGCGTGCCGCGGTGCTGACGCGCCGGAGCCCACCGACTCCGGGTGCGCGTCACACCGGCTTCCTACCGTGGCCCTCATGGCATCAGGACTGGCGTCAGGACTGGCGACAGGACTGGCGACAGGACCCGACTTGCGATTGTGGATCAGGCCCACGCCGCGACCGCGGCCCAGACCAGTCCCGAGCTCACGTGCCTCGCCCGTCTCCGGCGGCACGCCGGCTGCGCTCACGGATGGGCGGGGCGGGGGTCCGGTGGGCTCGGTGGGCCGCGCTCGTCGGGGACCGGCCCGAGCCCGTCGCCGGGGACGCCGATCCCGAGGAATCCCTCGATGCGGGCGAGCCGCTGGCCGTTCTCGGACACCTCGTCCCGCAGCTTGCCGATCTCGTCCCGCAGCTCGGCTCGCAGGCTGGTCTCCACGCCGGCGATCTCGTCCCGCAGGCTCGCTTCCACGCCGGCGATCTCGTCCCGCAGCTCGGTTCGCAGGCTGTCGGTTGTCTGTTGCTGGTTCCAGATGATCGTGAGCACGCCCACGACCACGGCGACCAGTTGGGCGACGGGGATCATCCGGGGCAGCCGCCGCGACGCGGCACTGGACCTGGACACCGCTTCTGCGCCCGCGGCGGTGCCGTCGACGCTGAGCGCATCCGATGCTGCCATGGCTGGACCCTACCAGACCGTGAACCAAAGAGCACTATAACCCCATCAAATATATGCTCATAGCCTGAAACCCGCGAAGGTGAATGCGCGCCCGGTTCGCGGCGTTCCGTCTCGGGTCTACCGTGTCTGTCGATCTGCCACCGGCCGGCCAGTTGAGAGCGGCCAGCGCCAGCCCGGCAAGGAGCACCGGCAGGCTGACTCTTACCAGCCAGGCTCTGGATCGTCGAAACACACGTCCAGATATTGCAGGACTAACATATATGTGTCATATTTTGGGCTCACTCATCAGTACCGTCACACGCATGAAGCCCAGTTCCTCGTTCACTGGGGCCCAGTGTCCTCAGGGGTCCGCTGTGCATCCGCGCCGCGCCGGAGCCGTGCCGGTTCGCGGTCACCGGCGACTACAGGGTCATATACGAGGCGCTCGACAACGAACTGGTGGTCCTCGGCATCCGAGTCGGGCGTCGCGGGGAGGTCCATCGCCGCCGCTAGGTGCCGCCGGAGGGACGTATGTAGATGTCTATGAGATCACAGCATCAGCTACAGAATCAAATCGATCAGATGTCTTGATCTCTGATTTGACATATGGATCGGTTCCGACGCATGCTGTTCTGTAGATAGCAGCACAAACTAGATCGCGACATAAGGGCGAGCCGATGGGACGACGGGCCTCCACCCCCCCCCCCGCTGATCCGGCTGGTCGCGACTGTCTGCCTGGTCGCGGCGGCTCTCGCCACCGTCGCGGGCCCCGGAGCTGAGCAGGCCCGGGCGACCGGCAACGGCGATTGCCCCACCCCGGCATCGACCCTGTTGCTGGAAGGCGCTCTCAACACACTGGAGCAATTGGGCGGGTTGCGTGACAGTAGCCAGTACACCATAGAGATCACACCGCCGCTGTCCGCGGACAGCGCTGTGGCGGTGCGGGCGGGTCCGGGCAGCACCGGCAATCACGCGGTGCTCGACGTCGACTTCACCATGCCGGAGATCGTCACCCTGCCCGCCGGCGTGTCCTCGGTCTCCTTCGACATCTGGTCGACGGGGCCGGACTACACCACCGACGGCGACAAGGAGGCCAACCTGTCGCTGGCGGTGCCCTCTCGCATAAAGTGCCCGCCCTACACCATCACCCATGACGGCGAGTCCTTCGTGGTTGTCTACGACTCCAGCCGGGCCGTGCCGGACAACTGCGACTCGCGCGTGCATCTGTCCTTCGACCGCAGCTGGTTCAAGATGTCAGAGGGCGACACCGTGGACTACAAGGTCTACATGAGCGGCCCCGCCCCAGCGGAATCGGCGTTCCCCATAGTCGTGAAGTGGCAGATTGTCAACCCTGAGGGCTACACGGTCACTCTGAGGAACCCGAACCCCAGAACGGTCCTGGGGCAGGACGTGCAGTTCGGCGAGATCGTGTTCGCCTCGGCGACGGAGATGATCTACGGCAGGACGCTGCGACTGACGATCAGCGACAACGACACAGGCGACGGCAGGGTGATGGTGGCCCACCACGTCGTGAACAACCAGAACAGCGACCCCCGCTACACCAACGCCTACTGCCTGCAGGGCCCGGACTACTACAAGATGACGTCGATGCTCGTGCGCGTCTCCGACGCGGAGCCGCCGTGCTCCAACTGCAGCCGCGGCGGCGACGTCGGAGTGCTGAAACGGCCCGAGCCCGAGTTCGTGCCGGTCACGACCACCACTCTGGCGCCCCTACAGCAGGAGGACGCCGGCCGCCAGCCCGAGCCCGAACCGGAGCCCGAGCCCGAGCCCGAACCGGAGCCCGAACCGGAACCGGAGCCCGAGCCCGAGCCCGAACCGGAGCCCGAACCGGAACCGGAGCCCGAGCCCGAACCGGAGCCCGAGCCCGAACCGGAGCCCGAGCCCGAACCGGAACCGGAGCCCGAACCGGAACCGGAGCCTGAGCCCACGACCACCGCTCCTCCCGTGACCACGACCACGAGCGCGCCGCCCGCCGCTGAGCCGGAGCCGGAGCGCACGGACTGCTCCGGCGCCCTGGCGGCGCTCAATGCGGCCGCGGCTGCGTATGCTGCCGCCGCCTCGAGCACCGTGTGGCCGGACCCTGGCCCGATGCACGCCGCGCAGGCCGCCTACCGGGCCTGCGTCTCCTGACCGGCCGCGGCCGGGCCGCTAGAGCGCTGTCTGCGAATTGGCGACGCAGCCCGCTCGGCGCACTCGGCGAGGCCGCTAGCGGTTCGCGACGGTACAACCATTTCGACGACGCACCGCTAGAGCGCCTCGATGCGCTTGCGCCGGACCGCCGGGCCGGAGACGACCGACCGCCACTCATACAACGACAGGTGTCTCGACCACGCCGAACGCGCCGCCGCGCCGCTCACCGCCCTCGGTCAGTGACGTGCCGCGACGTGCCGCGCCCGACTGTCAGCCGGCTGCGTCAGGGGGATCCTCGCCGGTGAGTCGGCCCGTCAGGGCATTGTCCACCTCGCTGGCTGCGTTGAGGTGGGCTATCAGCGCAGTCAGCTTCCGGTCAATCTCCCCGACCGTCGTCTCGAGCGCGCTGAACCTGGCATCCATCTTGGCCTCGAGGCGGTCGATACGCCCGTTGGTGTCGCTGAACCTGGCATCCATCTTGGCCTCGAGGCGGTCGATGCGCCCGTTGGTGTCGCTGAACCCGGCACCCATCTTGACCTCGAGGCCGTCGATGCGCCCGTTGGTGTCGCTGATGCGGATGTTGGGGCTCGCCACGGCCGCAGCCAGCAAGGCCACGATGACGAGGCCGAAGAAACTCAGCAGCGGGTTCTCCGCGACCTGAGCCCGCAGGCTGGGCCTGGCCACGGTTGCCGCGCGGGCCTGCGCCGGCGGCACCTCAGATGCGGTGTCGGACGGGTTTGCCATGCTGGGGGCCGTGTCCACGGCGGGGATCGGAGCTGATGTCGTCATCGGAGCCTCGTCTCAGGGTCGGCCGCGGGTGCGGACGACGGGGCGGCTAAGGGATCGGCTGCCGTCCAAGCCCGGCAACGAGGCTCACGCAGAAGGCTACATAACAATCAATGTCATGTCAAACTCATGAACTTTCTCGTGGTATGACCTGAACCCGGCAGCCGCGCGCCCACTGGGTCTGGACTGGCCGAAGGCCGCGGGCGGGAAGCCCGGGCCAAGCAGTCGCCGGACTCGGTGCGGATCGGCTTCGACGATGGCAGTGACCGTCTCGCGGCCGGACTTCGGACGCCTGCGGGGTCGGTCGCAGCGATCCGGCGCAGGTGTCACCAGCTAGGGCCCGGGTTCCACCATCCGGTCGGCATCCCCGGGTCCCGCCCTGCCCCGGCTGTCACACCCGGTCCGTACTGTGACTGTCATGGCATCGGGCGTCGAGACGGGCTTCGAGCTCAAGTTGGGCAGCCTGCGGGGCTGCGTCATGTTGCAGGACCGCCCCTTCCGCGTCGAGACGGTCGCCGAGGCCCGTGCGGCCATCCTTCAGTACGCGATGGACCTGCTCGACCATCATGCGCATGAGCCGGAGAAGCGGGGATACCTGCGTCTGAACGTGCGAGCGGACGGGCCGACCTGGGACGACCTGGGCGAGTGCGAGGAGGGCCGGCGCTACGACCCCGGCAAGCCCGGCGAAGGCATGCAGTGCTCGTACTTCCTGTACCGGGAGGGTGGCCTGGAGGGTGTCGGCGGCCTGATGTGGACCTACTCCGTGGCCATCTGGGCCACCGCACCCCCCGAAGTCTGGGACCACCCCGCCGACCAACCCATCGGTCTGGACGAGGACGACGATCCCGGCGACGATTCCGGGCCCAACCTCGACAAGTAGTCTCTGACAGGTCCGAAACAAGCGACATAGGCACCATGGAAGAACCCATGCAGAGCACAGCATCGAACGGCGAGCCAACGAGAGACGACGACCAGCGGCGAAATGAGCCGCGCGCGGAGCACAGTCTCGCTCTTTTGGGCGCTCGGAGCGGCGTTCATCGCCTTCAAGGCCCGTGCCCTCCGCGCCGGCGCAAGACGGCGGCACACCCGAGCAGGCTCTGCGTCCCTGGAGCAGTGGCCCCGCCCATGACCCTCGACGCGAGCAAGGAAGCAGCAAGTAGGCCATCAGCCGTCCCGGGGAGAAGGCAAACAAGATGACGATCACAGACCCACCAGCCAGCGTCCCGCCCGAAGACAGGGCACAGGACGACACCGCAAGTGACGAGACCATTCAGTTCCCGAACCGCCGTGAACTCAGGTGGCCCATTGTGCAGGCGCTGCGAGAGATGGGAGCATCAGCCTCCGACACAGAACTCGCCGAGCACGTTGCGGACGCCATGGGCCTTACGCAGGAGCAGCGGACAGCGATGATCCCGTCTGGACAAGAAACCAGACTCAGGAATCGCGTGAGCTGGGCCGCACACGAGCTCAAGGAGATTGACGTGCTCCACTATCCGGAGCCGGGCCGCAGAGCCCTGACCCCGCTCGGCTTGGAAGTCGATGAAGACCGAATCAGGGAACTGCGAGCCGAGTTCAAGGCAAGCAAGCTGTCGTCTGCCCAAGAGCAGCAGGAAGACGACCAGCAAGCTGACGCACCGACCGCATGGCTCATCCGGGCCGGGCAAGGCCGCGAGCACTACGACTACAACCTCGAGCACGGCCTCGCCGGCCTCGGCTGGCGTACGCCCGACCTGAGGAGCGTCTCCGGTCGCCAGGCGGTGGAGGGGTTCCTTCGCTCCGACTACCCCGACGAGAAGGCCAAGACGATCTCGACTTGGGCCAGCCAGATGCTGAGACTGCTGAACGTGCGTGTGGGCGACCTCGTGGTGACGAATGGCAGGAACCGGGAGATCAGTCTCGGCACAGTGACGCGGGAGTACAGGTTCGACGATGACGACCCCGCTTGGCCCCATGCCGTGTCGGTGGACTGGAAGCGCATCGGTGTGCCCCTCTCAGCCCTCAAGCAGGACCTGCGGAACTCACTCGGCGCGCAACAGTCGCTCTGCTCGATAGAGCGCAACGACGGCGCGTGGCGTCTTCAACAGCTGATGGAGACGGGTCAGGATGCCGGTCCCCGGGCCGGGTCCGGGGGTGAAGAACCAGACCTGGCCGATCTGGTCGCACAGTTCCGGGACGAAACCGGTTACCCCACCGACGCGCACAGAGAGCAGAAGCGGCTCCGCGAGGAATGGGCCAAGAAGCTCGCGCCTGAGAATATCGCGTCGTTGACCCGGGAGGATCTCCTCGCATACACCAACAATGCGGTGGACTACGGGGATTACGTGGATCTCGGCGAAGGCCGACAGCAGCAGTGGATCGACGCTCTCGACCGTGCGGGGTACGACAGGCTTCTCAACAGCATCCGCGATCTCTGCTGGGGCCACGATGAACTGTCGACCAGGATCGATCGGCTCGTCGACCGGGTAGGAGGATTCAACACCGACACGGGCACCCTGGGCTTCACGGGCATTCAGGTGAGTCGCACTCTTGCCATTTGTTTCCCAGAGAAGTTCCTGCCGTTTCCTTCGCAAATCGGCAAGTGGGGGCGTGAACCCGCTCTGCGTGCGCTTGGCCTCCCAGAGCCTCAGGGCTCATACGGACAAAGGGTCGTGGATGCCAACGATCGGCTCAGGGAACATCTCTTACCATTCTTCGAGAAAGACACCCAGGGCATGGCCGCGTTCCTTCTTTGGCTCAAGGAGATCCGGCAGGAGCCTGGCCCGGGCGAAGGCGGCGAACCCGGCGATGAAGCCTCGGGCCTGGCCGCGCTGGTCAAACGGTTCCGCGCGGAGTCGGGATATCCCACCGCGGCTCATGAGGAGCAGAGGCATCTCCAGGCCGAATGGGCCAAGAAGCTCGCGCCAGAGAACATCGCCGACCTCAGCCGTCTCGACTTGACCGCCGTTGCATCGCACGGCACTTGGAATTCCGGTATCTACGTGTACCCGCATGCCCAAGGTGTGATGCAGTGGATCAGAGATCTGGATGACGATGAGTACTCCCGGATGCTGGCTCACATTCGATACCTGTGCTCGAACGACGAGGACGAGCTATGGCGCAGGTATGACCAACTCACCGACAGCCGAAGCAACCGAAGAACAAAGGGGCTGGCGCACTCCACGACCAGCCAGCTTCTTGCCATTACCCATCCGCAGGACTTCCTCGCGATCTGCGTGCAGGGAGGGAAATGGGGCCGCGCCGCGATGCTGAGCCGCTTGGGGCTGCCCAAACCAACAGGATCCAGCTACGGACAGAGAGTGATGGACGCCGACCGGCGCCTCCGCGAGCACCTCGAACCGCATTTCGGCGACGACACGCTTGGGATGAGCGCCTTCCTGGGGTGGATGCTCGACCAAGAACCGCCACCCCCACCCGGTCCGATAGGCCTCGCTGAACTTGCGGATGAGTTGCTCGTCGACGTTGGGTTCCTGGAGGACATCGTCGAGTTGCTCAAGGACAAGGGGCAGGTGATCCTGTATGGCCCGCCGGGGACCGGCAAGACGTACTTGGCCCGGAAGCTTGCCGCGGTGCTGGCCCCGGATGAGTCGTGCCGGGCGCTGGTGCAGTTCCACCCGTCCACGTCCTACGAGGACTTCTTCGAGGGATACCGGCCCGCAGAGGCCAGCAAGGACGGGGGCATTCGCTTCAAGCTGACGCACGGACCTCTGGCCCGCATGGCAGAACAGGCCTCTGAGGCCTTCGACCAGCATGTGATGATCATCGACGAGATCAACCGTGGGAACCTGCCCCGCGTGCTTGGTGAGTTGCTGTTCCTGCTGGAGTACCGCGACGAGCGCGTGCAGACGCTCTACCGACCCGCGGAGCCGTTCGAGCTGCCCGACAACCTCTGGTTCATCGGCACGATGAACACCGCCGACCGGTCGATCGCACTCGTGGACGCGGCGCTGCGGCGGCGGTTCCACTTCGTGCCGTTCTTCCCCGATAGCGGTCCGATGGCTGGCCTGCTCACCCGCTGGCTGAAGCGTGAGGGCCAACCCGACTGGATCGGTCGCCTCGTGGACGCTGTCAACGACGAGCTCACCAGGGAACTGGGCGGCTCCCACCTACTGCTCGGGCCAAGCCACTTCATGAGGGAGTTCGGCGCGTCACTAGCCGAGCAGCGTCAACAGCTGCGGCGCATCTGGAAGTACAACATCGAGCCGTTCATCGAAGACCAGTTCTTCGGTAACCCCGAACAGATCGACAGTTTCCGGTTCAACCAGGTCATGACCCGCCACGGCCCGGCGGCAGAGTCCGATGCCGACGTCAGCGATGACGACGATGGCGGCAATGGCGACGACCACCCGGAGGGCACCGGCGGCTCCGAGGACGAACCTGCAGTCGTAGATGGAGAAGCCGCGGACGAGGAAGCCGCGGCCGAGGCCGACTCTGCGCAGGCGGAGGACGAGCGATGACCCGTCCGCTGCCCAGGTCATGTCCCGGGTGTCATCGGCCATGGCCCGACTGCACCTGTAGGAGCGGCAGGGCGATGCTCGCCGAAGCGCACGCCGACGCAGAGCCCGAGTTCCGGGGCCGGGCCCTGCTGATCGGCATCGACGCCGACGACATCAAGGTCGGCGACATCCTCACCACCGGCCAGGACATCGAGGTCGCTGGTGCCTGGCACTGCGGAGCCCCGGGCTGCGGCTTGAGGGACATCGACCGCGCCGTGATCGAAGGCCACATAAACCACATGCGCCGTCCAGCCACTCCTCAGCAGTGATGGCGGAGCGGATCGAGAGCGCTGATTTGGCGAGGGCGCACTCGATGCCTCGGCTGTCATGACGCCGACAGCGCTCGGTGACGCCGCCGTGGCGACGGACCGGGTCACGGCAACCGGACGCGGCTCCGAGGTGGTCGCCGCCGCGGCCGTCCAGCCGCCGGCCAGCACCCAACCTCTGGACCCGGCCGCGGGCTCGGGGCAAGCCAGAGGCGCCTACGGCCCTGCGGCGCCGTACGGGGCAGACGCCACCCGGTCGCTGACCCTTCGCGAGTATGGCCGCGAACTGGTGGCGTTGACCAGTGAGCAAGCCAGCGCTCTGAACGGTGTCGGCAATGGGCAGTACCTGTCGGTCGAGCCGGGCGAGCAGCCGGGATACTGGCAGGTCTCGGCCCACAACTATGTGGGCTCCATCAACGTTGGCGGGCTGCAGGTGCTGGTGCGGCCCAAGATCCCTTTGCGAAACCTGTTCCTGCTGCTCGAGGTGGGGCTGCGAGAGCAGGACTGGCATGACGAGGCCGTCCGCTTTGAGACCACCGGCGACCTGCTGCCGGCCCTGGTGTCGTTCTTCGCCCGCACGACCGAGACCACCCTCGCTCGCGGGCTGTACCACTCCTACCGGGAGCAGCGCGACCGGCTGGTCGCCCTGCGGGGGCGTGTCGATATCGCCCGACAGCTCGCCCAGCCTGGCGTCGTCATTCCCACGGCCTGCAGGTTCACCGAGTTCACCGCCGACCTGATCGAGAACTCGTATCTGAAGGCGGCTGTGTCCCGATCACTGCGGGTGGCCGGCGTGCAACCCGTCGACCGTCGCCGGCTGATGCAGCACCTCGTCACCCTCGAAGACGTTGGCGATATGCCCCACCGCCCTGCCGACGATGAACGCTTCGTGTTCACCCGGCTCAACGAGCACTACCGGCCCGCGCTGCGGCTGGCTCGGCTGGTGCTGGAGAACCTGACGCTGCAGGACGCCGTCGGGGAGACGCAGGCCTCGTCGTTCATGTTGGACATGAACAAGCTGTTCGAGCGGTTCGTGACCGAGCGGCTGCGGCGAGCCCTTCGAGGGCGCCTCGACGTGAAGGGCCAGCACCAGGACCGGCTGGACGAGGAGCGCACCGTAACGATCAAACCCGACCTGCTGTTCCGAGCGGCTGGCTCCCCCAGGTTCGTCGCCGACATCAAGTACAAGCTCACCGATGAAGCCGCGGGCGGACGCAACGCCGACTACTACCAGCTGCTGGCCTACACCACCGCCCTCGACCTGCCTGAAGGCGTCCTCATCTACTGCCTAGACGCCAACCGCGACCCCGCAACCGGCGACACCCTGACCAGCGACCCCGCAACCGGCTACCCCGCAACCAGCGACACCCTGACCAGCGACACCCTGACCAGCTACCCCGCAACCAGCGACACCCTGACCAGCGACACCGCAACCGGCTACCCCGCAACCGGCGACACCCTGACCGGCGACACCCTGACCGGCGACACCCTGAGCGGCGACCCCGCAACCGGCTACCCCGGCGCCGGGGACCTGCAGACCGGCGACGGCGGACTGGCCGTGCGGTCCGTCCGGGTGAGGCACGCCGGCAAGGTGCTGCACACCTACGCGCTGGACCTGTCGGGCTCGACCGCGGACGTCGACCGGAACCTGGACAGGCTCGCAGACTGGATCGAGGATCGGGCCGCAGCGGTGGCCACTACCTAGCCATCGGCACTCGGCTAGTGGGCCGTCCACAAGCTTGTGCGTACGTGGCTCCAAGGAAACTCGGGCGAGAAATGTGTCGTATGCCCACAAGAATCGCACCGAGATTCTGACGGCACCCCGACGAACGCATTCGACAGCCCGCTAGCTCGGACCTCCGGCCACACCTCGGTCGGGCCTGGAGCGCGCACCGCTGCGGGGCCGTGACTAGTCGACCGGGTTTCCGTCGATCTCCACCCGCTGGCGGCGCAGCACCATGCGATTGATCCGCCAGCGACCGTCGACACGCTCGTACTCCTCCTCGTACCAGCCTGCGCCCCACAAGGTTCGGATCGGGCTCCCCTCGGGAAACCAGATGCGGTCCTCCATGGCCCACAGGCCCGAAGCGCTGTCGGCGCCGGTCAGTTCGATCTCCTCGGTGTGGCCGTGATGGACGGTGACCGCACCGTCCAGGAGCCTTGACACCGTGTCAACGAAGCTGTCGCGGCTGCTGTAGACGCCCCGGCCCGAGCCGCTGACGGTGCTGCTCGAGACATCGATCAGCGCATCCGGGGCGAACACATCGCTTACACCCTGCCAGTCCTGCTGGTCGAGCAGGCGAAAGTAGCGCGCCTTCAGCTTGCGAATCTCCTCGATGTCTGCCATAGATCCGTCGCTGCCGCCCGGCAGGGCACGGCCGGTGTTCGGGCTCACAGGCTCACCGTATCCGCCTTGCACAGGCCCGGCGCGGCCGTCTGCCACGGTCACCGAGCCGGCTAGATAGGCAGATCTATATTGTGATATCATATAAATGCTTGACAGGTGTCACACCGCTATGGCATACTCTGTGCATGTTGATCGAAGCCGCCCGACGGGCTGAGGCCGCGGTGAAGGAGATGCTGGCTTGTGCCACTGAGGGGCGGCGTCGTGCTCGGAGCTGCTTGAGGGTCTGGAGGTCTCCAAGGTCATCGACGGCGTGAACGCGGCGTTCCAGGTCTCGGCCGCGGCCGCGGTGGCGGGCCGGGAGCGTCACGGCGACGGCGGCGCTGAGGTGCTGGCGGCCCGCGCGGGCCTGTCACGACACGAGGCCCGCAGCCAGGTCAAGACGGCCGAGACCCTGCGCGGCACACCAAGGCTGCGCGACGCGGTGGCTGGGGGCCGGGTGTCGACGGCCAACGCCAAACGGCTGGCCGAGGCCGTCGACAAGACCAGCGCCGCCGACGTCGCATCAGACCGCGAGCTGCTGGCCAAGGCCGAGACGATGCGGCCCGAGGCCTTCGCCAAGGAGGCCCGCCGGTGGGCGACTGACCGCCAGGGCGACGGCGGGGCGGCCGACTATGCCCGCCAGCGGTCGAGGCGCCGCCTGCGCATGTGGGACGGCGACGACGGCATGGTGCACCTCTACGGCGAGTTCGACGCCGTCACCGGCAAGCGCATCCACAACCGGCTCGAGGCCGATGCCCGCCGCATGTACGACGGCGACAAGAACAACGCCGCCAACGGCGTCGGCGCAAACGGCAACGCCGCCAACGGCGTCGGCGGCCAGCGGCGCACATTCCACCAGTGCATGGCCGACGCGCTCGACAACCTCACCGCCACCCCCGGCGAGGCCTCCGCCAGCGGAACGCCCTTCGCCGACATCTGCGTGGTCGCGCACGTCGACGACGCCACCGGCGAACTTGTCGCCGAGCTACCCGACGGCGCGCGGCTGCCGTCGGAGGTACTTGAGCAGCTCGCCTGCAACGCCAAATTCACCGGCCTCGTCTATGACCGCGACGGCAAACCCATCTGGCGGACCCACTCGGTGCGCACCGCCACCAAAGCTCAACGCCAGATCCTCTTTGCCCGCTACGGCGGCTGCTTCCACTGCGCGGCACACCCCGCGCTGTGCCAGATACACCACATCAAACCCGTCTCTGAGGGCGGATCCACCCGCCTCGACAACATGGTCCCCGTCTGCTGGGACTGCCACAACCGGATCCACCACCACAAATGGCGGATCCGCACCACCAACGGCACCCACACCATGCACCCCCCAGAACCAGCGACCCACGGCCCCGCCCGCGCCCGCGACCCGGCCCCGCCCGGCCACCGGACCGCCCAACACCCCCAACCCGCCAACAACCCCAACCCACCCCGCCACAACAGAATCAAACACGCCGACGATGACCCACCGGCCCAGCCCAGCCACCGGACCGCCCAACACCCCCAACCCGCCCACAGCCCCAGCCCACCCCGCCACGACGGGATCAAAGAGGCCCACGATGGCCGACCGGCCCAGCCCGCCGACAACAGCCCCAGCCGCCTGTTCGCCCTCGCCTAGCAGGCCAAGCCAACCCAGCCAGCCAGCACCCAGGCGGGCACCAGCGTGCATATCGCCGCCAGTTCCTGTGCGGGAGCGACCATGCAGCGCAATTGGCAGCGCAATGCACAGACATCGCGCATATCGCCGCCAGTTCCTGTGCGGGAGCGACCATGCAGCGCAATTGGCAGCGCAATGCACCGATTGCGCGCATATTGCTGCCGACACAAGCAACCAGCAACGGGCACCAACGCGGCGAACCAGCAAGCCACACGACCGACGCCAACGCCGCGATTCAGCGGGTCAGGTAGCCGACAGCCAGCAGCCAGTTGGCGAATCAGGCTGGTTCAGCAACCACGCGGCGAGTCTGGCAGGATTGCGACCCGCGAGATCCCCGAACCGAGGAGATGCAACCGATGGGTGAGATGGTGGAGTTCGCCGCCAACGGATCGACAGCACGCGGCTACGTCGCCGCTGCGGCCGGGGGGTCAGGCCCCGGGGTGATCGTGCTGCAGGAGTGGTGGGGGCTGGTGCCCCAGATCAAGGGGGTTTGCGACCTGCTCGCCGAGGAGGGCTTCACCGCGCTTGCTCCCGACCTGTACCAGGGCGAAATGGCCACCCACACCGAGATGGACAAGGCCGGCGCGCTCATGACCAGCCTGCCCCCGGAGCGAGCCGCCCGCGACATGTCCGCCGCCATCGACTACCTGCTCGGCCACGACGCCTGCTCGTCGTCCACAGTGGGTGTCACCGGCTTCTGCATGGGCGGCTTGCTGACCTTGCGCATCGCCGCCCTCGCCGGTGACCGGGTCACAGCCGCGGCCCCGTTCTACGGCGCCCCGCTCGGCGACGACTCGCTCGACTGGAGCAACCTCAGCGCCAGAGTCGAGGGGCACTTCGCGGCCAGCGACGACTTCTTCCCGCCCGACGCCTGCGAAGCGCTGGCCCAGCAGCTGCGCGACATCGGCAAAGACGTCGTGTTCCACACCTACGAGGGCACCGGCCACGGCTTCGGCAACTGGGAGGACCCGCTCGGCACGTACAACGAGGCCGCCTGGAACACCGCCTGGTCCCGCACCCTCGACCTGCTGCGCACCAACGTGGGGTGAGCTAGACCCGGCTCAACAACCCGATACAGCTTCACGCCGGGGCGGATGGAGTCGAGCAGCCCTTCCTGGAGTCAGTAGACCTCAGGCACGAACGTCTGGTCTGAGATCGGCGGCCTCACATAACCCAGGCCCGACTGGCGCTCGGGCAACTCGACGTCCTCCCAGGCGACCGTCTCGTACGGGATCATCGACAGCAGGTGCGAGATGCAGTTCAGCCGGGCTGCCTTCTTGGAGTCGGCGTCCACCACGTACCACGGCGCCTGCTTGATGTCGGTGTGGGCGAACAGGGTGTCCTTGGCCTTGGAGAAGTCCACCCACCGGGACCGCCCCTCAACATCCACCGGCGACAGCTTCCAGCGTCTGAGCGGATCCCTGATCCGGTTCTGGAACCGGCGCTCCTGCTCGGCGTCGCTCACCGAGAACCAGTACTTGATCAGGACGATCCCCGACCGCACCAGCATCCGCTCGAACTCCGGGCAGGACCGCAGGAACTCGCGGTACTCCTCCTCGGTGCAGAAGCCCATGACCGGCTCGACGAGGCCCCGGTTGTACCAGCTGCGGTCGAACAGGACCATCTCCCCCGCCGCCGGCAGCTCCGCCACATAGCGCTGGAACCACCACTGAGTCTTCTCGCGGTCGCTGGGCGTGCCCAGGGCCACCACCCGCGCCACCCGGGGGTTGAGCCGCTCGGTGATCCGCTTGATCACACCGCCCTTGCCGGCCGCGTCGCGGCCCTCGAAGATGACCACCACCTTGAGGCCCTTGTGGCGGATCCAGCGCTGCAGGCGAACCAGCTCCTCCTGCAGGCGACCCAGCTCCCTCTCGTAGTCCTTGGTCTTGATCCGCTTGCGCGTGCGGGGTGCCCGCTCGTCGGCCAGCGACTCGTATACGGTCGGCTCAATGACGCCATCGCTCATGAACCGACCATAATTGACCCGTGGAAGCTCGACAATTCCCGCAGGAATCCCCGCAGACATCCCCGCAGACGTCCGCGCAGACATCTGCGACAGGAAGAACCTTCACGACAATGTCGGGGGTTCCCGTCGACCCGGTATACGGCGACGGGCCACTGCCCGGGGAGTATCCCTACACCCGGGGCATCTACCCCGAGATGTACCGCAGCCGCCTGTGGACCATGCGGATGTTCGCCGGGTTCGGAACCGCCGTAGACACCAACGGCCGGTTCAAGGACATCCTGCGCAACGGGGGCACCGGGCTGTCCACCGCCTTCGACATGCCCACCCTCATGGGACGAGACTCCGACGACGCCGTGTGGTCGGCCGGCGAGGTCGGCAGGGCCGGCGTGGCGATCGACACTCTGGCCGACATGGAGGACCTGTTCGCCGAGATCGACCTGAGCGCGGTGTCCACCTCGATGACCATCAACGGTCCCGCCATCGTGGCCCTCGCCCAGTACGTCGCGGTCGGGGACAAGACCGGCGTGGACCGGGCCCGCCTGTCGGGAACCATCCAGAACGACATCCTCAAGGAGTACCAGGCCCAGAAGGAGTACATCTTCCCGCCCCGGCCGTCGATGCGCATCGTCACCGACATGATGCGTTTCACCACCGCTGAGATGCCCCGATGGCACCCGGTGTCGATCTCCGGCTACCACATCCGCGAGGCGGGATCGACCGCCGCGCAGGAACTGGGCTTCACCATGGCCAACGGCTTCGCCTACGTGGAGGCGGCCAGGGCCGCCGGGCTCGACGTCGACGACTTCGCCAGCCGGCTCAGCTTCTTCTTCAACAGCCACAGCGACTTCTTCGAGGAGATCGGCAAGTTCCGGGCGGCCCGGCGCATCTGGTCCACCTGGATGAAGGAGCGGTACGGCGCCACCAGCGAGCGCAGCCTGATGTGCCGGTTCCACACCCAGACCGCCGGGGTGTCGCTCACCGCCCAGCAGCCCGAGATCAACATCGCCCGGGTGGCGATCCAGGCGCTGGCCGGCGTGCTCGGAGGGACCCAGTCCCTGCACACCGACGCCTTCGACGAGGCCCTGGCCCTGCCCACCGAGAAGGCGGCCCGCATCGCTTTGCGCTCCCAGCAGATCGTGGCCCATGAGACCGGCGTGGCCAGCGTGGCCGATCCGCTGGGCGGCTCGCCGTACGTCGAATGGATGACCGACGAGATGGAGAGGCGGGCCGTGGAGATACTCGACCACCTTCTGGAGTTGGGCCACGGCTCCATCCTCGAAGGCGTCTACGAGGGCATCGACAACGGCTGGTTCGTGGGCGGCATCGCCGACTCCGCATACCGCTTCGAGCGCGAGGTCAACGAGGGCACCCGCACCATCGTCGGGGTCAACGCGTTCACCGACGGCGACGACGGCGAGAGCAACCTGCTGCGCATCGAGCAGGACACCGAGGATCTGCAACTCAAGCGCCTCGCCGCGGTCAAGCAGGCCCGGGACGACGAGGTCGTGCGCCGCTCGCTCGAAGCCGTGCGATCCACGGCCGGGGACCCGGCCGCCAACCTCATGCCGCCGGTGATCGACGCAGTCAACGCCTACGCCACCGAGGGCGAGATCTGCGACACGCTGGCCGGCGTGTTCGGACGCTACGTCGAGCAGGCCATCGTCTAGCCACGCCGGACGACCATGCCTGAGAACCATGCCTGAGAGCCAAGACCACGCCGGCGCCGGCCGCGAAGCCCCGATCAGGGTGGTGCTAGCGAAACTGGGCCTCGACGGTCACGACCGGGGCCTCAAGGTGGTGGCCCGGATGCTGCGCGACGCCGGCATGGAGGTGATCTACCTGGGCCTGCGGCAGACCACCGAGTCGGTGATCGCCGCGGTGGAGCAGGAGGACGCCGATGTGATCGGGCTGTCGATGCACAACGCCGGCCATCTGGCCCTGGCCCCCCGGATCCTGCAGGCCCTGGCCGACTCCGGGCTTGATGTGCCCGTGGTCATCGGCGGGATCGTGCCCGAGGCAGACGTGGCCGCCCTCAAGGATCTGGGCATCAGCGCGGTGCTGCATCCAGGGGCCTCGGCTGTCGAGGTCGCCGACGCGGTCCGCCGGTCCGTGGAGGCCGAGCGGGTAGGCGGCGATTCGTGAGGATTGCGGTGAGACGCTCAGCGGGGCCGTGGGCAGTGTTGCTGTGGTCTGGGCGGCCCGTGAGCGCAGCGAACGAGAGCGGGAATCACCACGCTGCACCGCTCTACGCTCTGTCCTGCCCTCATGTCCTCTTCACGTGATCGCTGCCGGCCCAGCCGCCCGGCACCCGGTCGGGCCATGAGCACCGGGGTTGACCCCCGAGCCGCCAGCGATCTGCTGGAGTTGGCCCGGAGCGGCGACCGGCGGGCGTTGGGCCGGCTGCTCACCTTCGTGGAGCACCGCGACGCCCGCGCGCACGGACTCGACGATCTGGTCCATCCGCATGCACAGGGCGACGCCGCGGTGATCGGTGTGACCGGAGCACCCGGCACCGGCAAGTCGACTCTGGTGGGGCATCTGGTCAAGGAGATCGCGGACGCCGGCGAGCAACCGGCCGTGCTGGCTGTGGACCCATCGTCCCCCCTGAGCGGCGGCGCGATACTCGGCGACCGCATCCGCATGGACGGGGTCGCCGAGGGGCGCGCCTTCATCCGGTCGATGGCGACACGCGGTCACGCCGGCGGCCTGGCCCTGGCCGTGCCCGGCGCGCTGCGCCTGTTCGAGGCGTGCGGTTTCGGGCCCCTGGTCGTCGAGACCGTCGGCGTGGGCCAAGTCGAGGTGGACGTGACCCGGACCGCCGACACCACCGTCGTGATGGTCGCCCCCGGCATGGGCGACGCGGTGCAGGCCAACAAGTCCGGTCTGCTGGAGGTGGCCGACGTGCTGGTGGTCAACAAGGCTGACCGGCCCGGCGCCGACGACGTCCGGCGCGACCTGGCGCACATGCTCGACCTGGGCCACATCACCGGCGCCACCCAACACTGGCGGCCCGAGATCATCATGACCACCGCCACCACCGGCGAAGGGGCGCTCAAGGTCCACCAGGCGATACAGGCCCATCGCGCCCATCTGGCCGAGACCGGCCGGCTCCAAGACCGCCGAGAGTCCAGGATCCGCCAAGAGGTCCTCGACCGGATCACCGAGCACCTGGATGCCGCGGCCGTGCGCCTATTGAGCACCCGACCGGCTGAACTTCAGGACGCGCTTGAAGGCAGGCAGACCCCCGCCGCGGCAGCGGCCAAAATCAGCAAACGCCTGTTGAGCAACCAGCCCCAGATATCCCCAAGCAACCAGCCTGCTGCGCAGAGACGGGAGCGCTAGGCCGGGGGGTGGCGACGAGTCAGATGACCGACGAATAGGGCGAAGCCCGTGTCGGTCATCTCGGCTCGGCGACAGGACCCGCCGGCCGGGGGAGCCCTGCCTAGAGCGTCAGCAGGATGCGGCGGGCCTCGCTCAACTCCGCGATGCGATCGGCAGCCTCTGTCTCCGCCGCGCCGAGATCGGGATGGGCGGCCCGCAGCGCCTCGCGGAATCCTCGCCGGACCGCGGCCTCTGCCGGCATCTCGATCTCGCGATCAACCTCGCGATCAAATCCCAGGGTCTCCAGAGCCCAGCCAACAGGATCGGCAACGGCGCGAGCGGGCCTTGGCGACGACTGGCCGGACAGGAGGTATGCGAACAGCGCCGGACCGATGTCGCCTCTCCACGCCAACCCTCGCCGCACTGCCCGAAGCACCTCACCCCGGACCGGTGGCTCCGCCAGGCCAGCTGCGTAGGCCGCGCCGAGCACCAGTTGGCTGGGCGTCGCCCGGGAGCTGTCGAGCTCGCAGGAGAGGTCATCGGAGGAGCCGGGCCTGCTCCCGTGGAGCCGCTGGCGGCTCCGGGTAAGCCCGACCCGGTCCTGCTGCAGCCGGTGCCGCAGGCGGGGCTGGGCCACGGGCTGGCCCTGCTCGAGCTCATGCACGAGCTGAACGACCTCTCCCAGCAGATCACCGGAGAGCTCCGACCCGAAGCGGGCGCACACCCCGCCAAGCAGCAGGCCACCGAAGCCCGGGCCGGTGCCGTCCTGTGAACCGGGAAGCCAGGCCCGGCCGATAGCGAGCCGGCGAGTGGGGGCTATCGGTCTGGAGTGGAAGATCTCCAGTTCGGCCAGCAGCACCCGGTCAAGCTACCGGGCCACGGTTCCCGGCGAGCCGCAGGGCCAGGAATCACCGGCAGCGGCTGTGCTCGGAGGCCGGGCGGACAGGCCCGCCATTCCGGCTCATGCGGGCGCGACCGCCGGCAGTGTTTCTGTGGCTTAGAGGCCGAGCGGATAGGCGGCACGACGCGGCCCATACGGCGCGAGGCCGTGGCCCGAGCGGCCCGTGAGCGCAGCGAACAAGAGCGGGAATGACCCCGCTGCGACGCGAGAGGCTCTCACCTATCCGCGTGGCCCCTTAGGGGCCCGCGGCAGCAGGAACATCCGCGAAGAACCCGTCGAGGATGCCGGCTAGCCCGAACTGGCGGATGAGTCCATCAGCTCTTGAAGCTGCGCGAGCTGCTCCTCGGTTAGTTCCTCGCCGCCGTCGAGGCAGAACGCCTCACCGTTCTTGCTCAGGCAGAACCCTCTCTCGACACCCTCGCCATCCGGGCCGCCGAACCAGGAGCCACCACCTTCCGGCAAGAGGCCCCCTCCCTCGCCGAACGGCCACAGTCCGCGACCGAACGGCCACCCCTCTTCACCTAACTGCCGACCGAACCGCTGACCGTTGGGCGGGCCTTCCCGCCACGCATCGGGCCATCCATCCGACCATCTATCCGACCACGCATCCGCCCACGCATCGGGCCATCCATCCGACCACGCATCCGGCCACGCATCGGGCCATCCATCCGACCATCCATCCGGCCACGCATCGGGCCATCCATCCGACCACGCATCGGGCCATCCATCATGATCGGGCAGCGCCGGGGCGGAACCGAACGGCCAGCCGTCGCGACGCTGCCAAGGGATGCCCTCGAAGCCCTCAAAGTCCCTGAAGACCTCGCAGTCCTTGAACCTCTCACAGTCCTTGAACATCTCGAAGAAGGGCGCGAAGCCGTCGGGGCCTGGCTGGAACTCGAAGCCATCGAAGCCCTTGAAGCCGTCGTGGTCGTCGTCCGGATCGGGGTACCCGAACTCCCAGGTCTCGCCTCGAGGAAGGTTGCAGATCAGCACCGTGACGGCGCCGTCACCCTCGCCGAGGCTGAGTATCGTCTTGCACTCCTCGGCCGAAGGCCGCTTGCCCGGCTTGGCTGAACCGTCTCGCGGGGCCTTCTCCTGCCACCCGCGCTTCAGCTCCTCAAGCCGCTCCGAACGCTCCTCACGCTCTCGCTTCAAATCCTCGAGCCACTCCAGACGCTCATCACGCTCTCGTTGCGCCTGCTCCCAGTGCTCCTGCCGGTCCTGCCGGTCGCGGTCGGAGCGCTCGTGCCTGTTGCCATCCCGGCCGGACGCCTTGCCGTCGTCGAAGCGCTGCTCGTGCCGCTCGCGCCACGCGGCGTGATCGTCGTCGTCGTCGGCGATGGCCATGATGGCCCAGGCCGCGCCCACGGCCGCGGCCGCGATGGCCAACACCGCGCCGACCGCGATGGCGGCCGTCCTGACTGGGCGTCGTGGAGGCCCGCTCGCGCTTGCAGCGGGGGCCGGCTCCGAGACCGCCGGACCATCTTCTGATGAAGGCTCGTCAGCCTGTGCGGCGTCGTCTGCCCGTTCAGCCTCGTCTGCCCGTTCAGCGTCCACTGCCTGTGCGGCGTCGTCTGCCTGTTCCGCGTCGTCTGCCTGTTCCGCGTCGTCTGCCTGTGCGGCGTCGTCTGCCTGTGCGGCGTCGTCTGCCTGTTCCGCGTCGTCTGCCTGTGCGGCGTCGTCTGCCTGTTCCGCGTCGTCTGCCTGTGCGGCGTCGTCTGCCCGTTCTGCCTCCGCGTGCTCGACCTGCTCCGCGGGCTCGGTTGGGCCCTCGGCGGAGCCTCCTGAGGAATCCTCGGAGTCCCTGACGGCATCGGGATCCTCGGCTGGGTCAGGCATGTCGGCGGGTGCGTCGCCAGGAGCGTCCTCGGGTGTGTCCTTGGAGGTGTTTTCCTCAGCCATGGGGGTGAATCTAGGACTCGACTTTGAGAGTCGGGTTAGAAGCGCCAGGCGCCATGAATCAGATCAGCGCTCTCAGATCAGCATTCTGAGCGTGTCGCTCATGCGGTGGGCCAACTCGCGGAGGTCCTCCTCATCGGAGTCCTCGTCCTCCACCAGGGTCAGGAGATCGCCCGCCGCATTACGCAGGTTGCGCCAGTTGGGGGCGGCGAATCCGAACGGTGTACGCACGGTGCCAACCCGCGGGGCGTGGGCCATCACACCCCTCAGGCCGTCGAAGTCATGAGGATCGCGTCTCAGCCGGTCGCAAGCCATGAACAGGTCGCTCAGAAGGCGGTTGACTTCCAGGCCGTCCATCTCTTCGAAGTCGGCTTCCTCCTCCCGGGCCAGCAGGTCGTCTATCACGACCTCGACCCGTTCCTCATCCGCCTCCCGGACGAGCAGATCGCAGACCTCCCCCGGCTCGTGCCCACCGGCATCACCACCATCGGCATCGCCACCGCCGACATCGCCACCGCCGACATCACCCGTGTCACGCTCGGTGTCGATGACATCGCCACCGTCGGCATCACCACCGCCGGGATCACCCGTGTCGCCCTCGGTGTCGATGACGTAGGGCACGCGGGCCTGTACCAGGCGTTCCATCAGCTCGGCCCTCAGCGCCTCGGGCCAGTCGGCGAGCTCGAAGGCGGTCAGAGGCTCATCGGACCCGATGGGGCGGGCAATGGCCTCCTTGGCCTCCTCGGTCTCCTCGACTTCCTCCACCAGTCCGTCGACGGCTGACTCCAGCGACTCGTGGACCATCAGGGTCGTGCCCTGCCATGAGTGCACGACCTGGTCGACGGTGAGCAACTGCTCCAGCATCACCCGGCTCTCCAGTGACCATTCGTGGAACTCGTAGGCCACCCACTCGCCGACGTCATCGGAGGCATCGTCCCCGCCAACATCGTCCCCGCCAACATCGTCGCCGCCAGCATCGTCGCCGCCGGCATCGTCGCCGCCAGCATCTACGAACTCGTCTACGGCTTCCTCGCCGTCAAGCTCTTCGCCGGCTGCTCCGCCAGCTTCCTCGCGGGGTTCATCCTCGCGGGGTTCGTCAGACTTGCCGCGACGAAACCTGGGGCGAAACGCAGGGGGCATTGTCATCATCTTGCCAGCCGGAGAGTCCGTTGCGGCATCGCACCTCCTCCGCCGAGGCCAAGCACGGCCCGCACCGCCCGCGCGTACCCGCACAACCCCCCGCACCCGCACAGCCTCCCCCACCTGTCGCACCCGCACAGCCCGCGCGTACCCGCACAGCCCGCGCGTACCCGCACAGCCTCCCGCACCCGCGCGTACCCGCGCGGCCTCGCGTGGCAGTCGCCGGGCCGTGGCTTCGGCTACGTTCGCGGCATGGCCATCCCCGCCCATCCCAAACCCGACCGGAACATCGCCCTGGAGCTGGTGAGAATCACCGAGGGGGCGGCCATCGCGGCATCCCGGTGGATGGGCCGGGGAGACAAGGACGGCGCCGACGGGGCCGCCGTGGACGCGATGCGAAGGGTTCTCAGCGACATCTCCATGGACGGCATCGTTGTTATCGGGGAAGGCGAGAAGGACGAGGCGCCGATGCTCTACAACGGCGAGCGGGTCGGCAACGGGCAGCTCCCGCAAACCGATGTGGCCGTCGACCCGATCGACGGCACCACCCTGACGTCGCTCGGGCGGGCCAACGCGCTGTCAGTGATCGCGGTGGCCGACCGGGGCACGATGTTCGACCCCGGTCCCTGCGTGTACATGGAGAAGATCGCCACCGGCCCCGCGGCCGCTCATCTGATCGACATAACCAAGTCGCCCACCGAGAACCTCAAGGCCGTGGCCGACGCCAAGGGCGAGTCGGTGCGCGAGATCACGGCCGTCATCCTGGACCGCGACCGCCACGATGACTTGATCGCCGAGGTCCGCGAGGCCGGGGCCCGCATCCGGCTGATCCCTGACGGCGACGTGGCCGGGGCCATCTCCACGGCCTGGCCCAACACCGGTGCCGACATCCTGTTCGGCATCGGCGGCACCCCCGAGGGCGTGATCACCGCGGCCGCCATCAAGTGCATGGGCGGCGCCCTGCAGGGTCGCCTGTGGCCCCGCAACGACTACGAGCGCAAGGCGCTCCAGAAGCTCGGCTACGACATCGAGGAGGTGCTGACCCAGGATGACCTCGTCAACACCGACAACTGCTTCTTCGCAGCCACCGGGGTGACCGACGGGGATCTGCTCCAGGGCGTCCACTTCGACGCCTCGTTCTGCCACACCCAGTCGCTGGTGATGCGCAGCCGGTCCGGCACCGTGCGCCTCATCGAGGGCCGTCACCACCTCCGCAAAGCCCGAGACATCTAGCCCGGGGCAGGGCATCCAGGCGCGGCCTCACCGCCGCCAACCGCTTCCACGAGGCCCGCGAACCCCACCCGGCGTCCCGGCGAAGCGGGTCTGCCTCCGAGCCGCCAGTTCGCCGACGACCGAGAGAATCTACAAACCGCATCACGGTTTGTCTCTAATCTGTCTTATAAATGATCTCTAGTCTGTATTGCGCTAGGCTTGCAAAGTGCATCGCGCAGTACAGGATAAAGCTGTTGTGACGCCGGAGGCGGTTCCGTGAGCCGAGAGACCGGTATGGACGACGAGCCTGGAGCGAGCGAGCCGTTCCAGTGGCCGGGGCCGCGAACGATGACCGGCTATCGGCCGCGCCTCGTCGAGCGCGAAGTCGCAGACGCGCTGCGCCGCGTCGGCGCGGTCCTCATCGACGGCGCACGAGCCTGCGGCAAGACTTGGACGGCCCGCCGGTTCGCGCAGAGCGAAGCACGACTCGACGATCCGGCCACAATGCTGCTCGCCGAGGCCGCGCCCGAGGCGGTGCTGGCCGGCGCCGTCCCACGACTGCTCGACGAATGGCAGCACGCCCCGACGCTGTGGAACCGCGTCAGGCGGGAGTGCGACGACCGAGCCGAGAGGGGCCAGTTCATCCTGACGGGCTCGGCCAAGCCGACCGACGACATCGCCAGGCACTCCGGGATGGGGCGCATAGGTCGAGTGCGTATGCGCCCCATGTCGCTGTTCGAGTCGGGCCATTCCGGCGGCGAGGTGTCCATCCGGGCGCTGTTCGAAGGTGAGGCCGCGGCCTCGATGCCCCCCGACTCGATGCTGACCGATGTCGCCTCTTTCGTCTGCGCGGGCGGATGGCCCGCCAACCTCGGCGCTTCGGCAGCCGACGCCGGGCGGACCATAGGCGACTATGTCAACGAGGCGGCCCGAGTAGAGGTGTCCGAGGCGGTCGGCGTCCGCCATCAGCCCGAGGCCCTGCTCCGGCTGATGCGCTCGGTCGCCCGCAATGTGGCGACGGAGGCCAAGGTAGCCCGCCTCGCGGCCGACACGGGCGGGGGAACGCCGCTGGCCCGCGGCACCGCGACCGCCTACCTGCGGGCTCTGGAGCGCATCTTCGTTGTGGAGACTCAGCCCGCGTGGTCCGTGGAGTTGCGCTCCCGGGCGACGCTGCGCAAGACGCCGAAGATCCATTTCGTGGATCCGTCGCTGGCCGCCTCGTCGCTGCGGGCGACGCCCCGGAGGCTACTCGCCGACCCGGAGACGCTGGGCCTGCTGTTCGAGTCACTGGTAGTGCGCGATCTCCGCATCTACAGCCAGGCCGAGACCGGCTCCGTGTACCACTACCGCGACAACGTCGGACTGGAGGCCGACGCCATCGTGGAGCGCAACGACGGAGCGTGGCTCGCCGTGGAGGTGAAGCTCAGCCCCTCGCCGCGGTCGGTGGACGCGGCCGCGGCGTCGCTGCTGCGGCTGCGCGACAAGGTGGTCCGACGGCGGGTCGACGACCTGGCCGCGCTACTCGTCGTCACCTCCACCGGCGCCGCCTACCGCCGCAAGGACGGCGTGCAGGTGGCCCCCATCACCGCGCTAGGCCCCTGATCCCTGCCGGCCGCTCGTGAAGTTGAACTGCTCACGGTCATGGCGTCCAAGGGCGACCTCGCACATGAACCTGGCCCGCGTCAGTGGTGAACCCTCGCCTACGCGTTTCCCGGCGAGGTCGGGGGCGTCCGAGCGCGGGGTTTCCGAGACTATGCGGAGCTTCCGAGACTAGGCCGAAGCGACCCGTAGGCGGAGTTCGGCCCGTTCTAGGGCAGCGGCTGCTTCGGTGTCCTCGGCGTCGGCAACCAGGGCCTCAGCGGCCCGCTGCCGGGCGGCTTCGGCCCGGGTGGTGTCGATCTCTTCGGCGGCCTCGGACACGTCCGAGAGGATGGTCACCTTGTTCTGGCTGACCTCGACGAAGCCGCGGTGCACCGCGAAGGTGTCGCGCCCGCCGCCGGGGCGCAGCACGTCCACCGACCAGGGGGCCAGCACCCCGAGGAACGGCACATGCCCTGCCTGGAAGGCGATGTCGCCCTCCTCCACGGTTCGTACGATCACCATCTCGGCGCTGCCCGAGTAGGTCACCTCCTCGGGTGACACCAGCTCGACGTCGAGCTCTACCGCCATGCCAAGCCCTCACGCATGTCAGGCTTGCAACTCCGCGGCCTTGCGCTCGGCGTCGGAGGCGCCGCCCACCATGTAGAAGGCCTGCTCGGGCAGGTGGTCCAGATCGCCGTTGACCAGCGCCTCGAACGACTCGATGGTCTCGTCCACCGGGGTGAAGATGCCGTCCTGGCCGGTGAAGTTCTTGGCCACGAACATCGGCTGCGACAGGAACCGCTGGACCTTGCGGGCCCGGTCCACCGTCACCCGGTCCTCCTCGGAGAGCTCGTCGAGGCCGAGGATGGCGATGATGTCCTGCAGCTCCTTGTAGCGCTGCAGCACCTCCTGCACCCGGCGGGCCACCGCGTAGTGGCGCTCCCCCACTATCAGCGGGTCGAGGATCGTGGAGGTGGACGCCAGCGGGTCGACCGCCGGGTAGATGCCCAGCGCGGCGATGTCGCGGCTCAGCTCGGTGGTGCCGTCGAAGTGGGTGAACGACGTGAACGGGGCGGGGTCGGTGTAGTCGTCGGCGGGCACGTACACCGCCTGCAGCGAGGTGATCGACTTGCCCCTCGTCGAGGTGATCCGCTCCTGGAGCTCGCCCATCTCGTCGGCCAGGGTCGGCTGGTAGCCCACCGCGGAGGGCATGCGGCCCAGCAGGGTGGACACCTCCGAGCCGGCCTGCACGAACCGGAAGATGTTGTCGATGAACAGCAGCACGTCCTGGTTCTGCACGTCGCGGAAGTACTCGGCCACGGTCACGCCGGCCAGCGCCACCCGCAGGCGCACGCCGGGGGGCTCGTCCATCTGGCCGAACACCAGGGCGGCCTTGTCGAGCACCCGGGTCTTGCCGTCGCCCATCACGGTCTCGCCCATCTCCAGGAACAGGTCGGTGCCCTCGCGGGTGCGCTCCCCCACCCCGGCGAACACCGACACGCCGCCGTGGTTGGTGGCCACCCGGGTGATCATCTCGGTGATCAGCACGGTCTTGCCCACGCCGGCGCCGCCGAACAGGCCGATCTTGCCGCCCTGCTTGTAGGGGGTGAGCAGGTCGATCACCTTCACGCCGGTCTCGAACATCTGCGCCGACGGCTCCAGGGTGTCGAAGTCGGGGGCCGGGCGGTGGATGTCCCATCGCTCGGGCGTGTTGTAGCCGGGCGTGTCGAGGCACTCCCCCATCACGTTCCACACGTGGCCGAGGGTGCCGTCGCCCACCGGGACCTGGATGCCGTGGCCGGTGTTGCGCACCTCGGTGCCCCGGGTGAGCCCGTCGGTGGGCTTCAGGGCGATGGCCCGCACCCGGTGCTCGCCGATCTGCTGGGCCACCTCGGCGGGCACCCGCACGTCGGCACCGTCCACGGTGACGGTGAACTCGAGCTCGGTGTTGATCTCGGGCAGGTGCCCGGGCGGGAACTCCACATCGACGACCGGGCCGGCGATGCCGACGATGCGGCCGGTGCGGAGAGCGGTGTCGCCCCCCGCGGGGCGGGACTCTGTGACGGTCATTTCTGGATGTCCTTCGTTTCCTGGTGTCCTGAGTTCTGCGGCTGGTCCTAGGCGGCGGGCGAGGCGTCGGTGCCGGCCAGCATCGATGCCAGCGCGGTCTCCAGGTCGCCGGCATCGGTGGCGTCGCCGCCGCTGAGGGCCTCCGCGCCGCCGACGATCTCCATGATCTCGGTGGTGATGGCGTCCTGGCGGGCCTGGTTCATGGCCCGCGACAGCTTGGTGATCAAGTCCTCGGCGTTGTCGGTGGCCGCCTTCATGGCCCGCTGGCGGTTGGCGTGCTCCGACGCGGCCGCATCGAGAAGCGCCCCGTAGAGGCGGGCCTCGGTGTAGCGGGGAAGCAGCGCCTCCAGCACCGCCTCGGGGGACGGCTCGAACTCGAAGCTCCCCTCCCGGCCGGTGCCCGAGCCCTCCCTGGCCATCATCTCGGTGTCGACCAGCGGCAGGAACCGCCGCACCACCACCCGCTGGGTGCCCATCGAAACGAACTCGGTGTAGATGAGCTCCACCTGGTCGACGGTCTCCGACAGGAACGACTCGCTGACCGTCTCGGCAATGCGGCGGGCGTCGTCGTAGGACGGGTTGTCGCTGAACCCCGACATGGCGTGATCGATGCGGTAGTTGCGGAAGCGGAAGTAGCTGGCCGACTTGCGGCCCACGCAGCACAGCGAATAGCCCTTGCCCTCGGCCACATGGCCCATGACCTGGCGTTCGGCGGTGCGGATGACCGACGTGTTGTAGGCCCCGGCCAGGCCCCGGTCGCCGGTGATGATGATGAACCCGACATTGCGCACCTCTGGCGCCTGGCGGAGCAGCGGATGGTCGACCTCGGCGCCTCCCGCGGCCAGGTCCTCGATCACGCTGGTGATGAGCCGGGCGTAGGGCCGGGCCGCGTTGGCCCGCTGCATGGCCTTCACCACCCGGGTGGCCGCGATCAGCTCCATGGCGCGGGTGATCTTCTTGGTGGACTGGATGCTGCCGATCCGGCGGCGAAGCTCCCGTTCCTTGCCTCCAGGCACAGCTCGACCCTCAATCCCCTATCGACGGGACTTCTCAGTCCCCGTCCCGGCTGAGGTCCTCTTCGGGCAGGGTCGTCTCGGCGTCGACCATGGTGGCGTGCTCCTCGCCCTGCTCGACCGCGTCGGGCTCGGTTCCCGGCGCAGCATCCGAGGTCTCGAACTGCTCGGCGAAGGCCTTTACCCGGGCATCGAAGTCGTCGGTGTCAGAGATGGCTCCGCTGTCGCGCACCTCGGCCAGCGTGGCGGCCTCCCGGGTGCGGAACCAGTCGAGCAGCTCGCTCTCGAAGCGCCGCACATCGCCGATGGGCACCCCGTCGAGGTAGCCGTGGGTGCCGGCGTAGATCGACACCACCTGCTCCTCCACCGGGAGCGGGCTGTTGACGCCCTGCTTGAGCAGCTCGGTGAGGCGGTACCCGCGCTCGAGCTGGGCCTTGGACACCGCGTCGAGATCGGACCCGAAGGCCGCGAAGGCCTCCAGCTCCCGGAACTGCTGCAGATCGCCCTTGAGGGTCCCCACCGCGGTCTTCATGGCCTTGACCTGGGCTGCGCCGCCGACCCGGCTCACCGAGATGCCCACGTCGACCGCAGGGCGGATGCCCGACTTGAACAGGTCGTCCTGCAGGAAGATCTGGCCGTCGGTGATGGAGATCACGTTGGTGGGGATGTAGGCCGACACGTCGCCAGCCTTGGTCTCGATGATCGGCAGGGCGGTCAGCGACCCCGCACCCCGGTCGTTGCTGAGCTTGGCGGCCCGCTCTAGCAGGCGGCTGTGCAGGTAGAACACGTCGCCCGGGTAGGCCTCGCGACCCGGCGGCCGCCGCAGCAGCAGCGACACCTGGCGGTAGGCCTCGGCCTGCTTGGAGAGGTCGTCGTAGATGACCAGGGCGTGCTCGCCGTTCTCCATCCAGTGCTGGCCCATGGCACAGCCCGCGTAGGGCGCCAGGTACTTGTAGGGCGCCGGGTCCGACGCGGGCGCCACCACGACCACGGTGAAGTCCATCGCCCCGAGCTCCTCGAGGGTGGCCACCGCCTGGGCCACAGTGGAGGCCTTCTGGCCGATGGCCACATAGATGCAGTTCACGTCCAGGCCGCGCTGGTTCAAGATGGTGTCGAGCGCGATGGTGGTCTTGCCCGTCTTGCGGTCGCCGATGATGAGCTCGCGCTGGCCCCGCCCGATGGGGATGAGCGAGTCGATGGACTTGATGCCGGTCTGCATCGGCTCGTGCACCGGCTTGCGCCCGGTGATGCCCGGCGCCTGGATCTCCATGCGCCTGCCGATGGGGTTGGACAGCGGCCCCTTGCCGTCCACCGGCTCCCCCAGCGGGTTGACCACCCGGCCGAGCAGGCCGTCGCCCACCGGGATCGACAGGATGTCGCCGGTGGCCTGGACGGGTTGGCCCTCCTCGATGCCCTCCACGTCGCCGAGGACCACCGCGCCGATGGAAGTCTCGTCGAGGTTCAGTGCCAGGCCGACGGCGCCGTTGGCGAAGCGCAGCATCTCGTTGACGGCTGCGTCGGGCAGTCCCGACACCCGGGCGATGCCGTCGCCGACCTCGAGCACCCGGCCCACCGTGGACTGCTCCAGGGCGGGAGTGAACCCCTCGAGGTTCGCTCGGATGGCGGCTGCGATGTCGGCCGTGTCGATCGTGAGTGTTGAAGTATCGCTCATGTCCTGGTCGCTCGCTTGTGGTCGTTCAGTCTCTGTTCGCTCAATCTCGGTGTGGTTGCCGGCGCGCTCAGCCGAGGCCGGATCGCATCTGCTGAAGGCGGCTGCGCACGCTGCCGTCGATCACGTCGTCGCCGATCTCGGTGACAACCCCGCCGACGACGCTGGGGTCGACGATGGCCTGGATCTCCACATCGAGCCCCGACGACGCCTTGATGGCCTCGGCCAGGCGGGCCCGCTGCTCGGCGGTGAGTTCCACCGCGCTGCGCACCCGGGCCACCCGCCGGTTGCGGCCTGCCGCGGCCCGGTCGATGGTGGCGTCGATGATGTCGACGAGCTCGCCGCCCCGGCCTGCACCCACCACCAGCGACACCAGGGCCGCGGTGGCCGGCAGGGCCCGGCCTCCTAGGAGGTCCTCGGTGATCTGGAGTCGCCGTTCCACGTCGATGGCGGAGTCGGCGAGGGTCGACTGCAGCTCGTCGCTGGAGCGCAGCGCGTCGGCGAAGCGGGCCAGTTCGTCCTCGACCTCGGCCTGGGCACCCTCGGCTCGAGCCACCGCCAGCACGGCGTCGGCGTAACCGCTGACGCGGTCGGAGGCGGCTACGTCAGCCATCGCTCAGGCCCGGGGACCCGGGGTCCAGCCGTCGAGGCGGCTGCCGGCATCACGCTCAGCTCCCGTTCCCGTTGCTTCCGGCTCCGGCCCCGGCCACGTCGTCGATGTAGCCGTCGATGAGGGCGCGGTGCACGTCGGCGTCGAGGCTGGCGCCCACCACCCGCTCGGCCGCGCCCACCGCGATGGCGGCTACCTCGGTGCGAAGGTCGTCTATGGCCTGGCGGCGGCTCGACTCGATGTCGGCCGTAGCCCGGGCCCGCTGCTCGGCGATGTCGGCCTCGGCCCGGGCCTGAAGGTCCTGGCGGAGCTGATCGGCCTGGGTCCGGGCCTCGTCGATGATGGTCGCCGCGGCCGTCTTGGCGTCGGCCAGCTGGGCCTCGTACTCCGACTTGGTGCGCATCGCGTCGGCCTTGGCCGTGTCGGCCGCGTCGAGGTCGGCCCGGATCTTCTCGGAGCGGGCGTCCATGGCTCGCTTCACCGCCGGGAAGCCCTTCCACCACATGAACGCGAACAGGATCACGAAGGCCAGTCCGCCCCAGATGATCTCTTCGAGCGCCGGGAAGATCGGGTTCGGGGACTCGAGGCATCCCTCCAGGTCCGTCTCCAGCGCCGCCAGCTCGTCCGCGGGCAGAGCCTTGACGGCCTCGAGGCTGCCGTGCTCCTTCTTGGCGTCCGCCACCTCGGTGAGGACGCATCCGCCGATCGTCTCGCCCGCGGCCCACGCGGGCGCGGGCGCAACCAGCGCTGCAACCGCGAGCAGGCCGAGGACGGCTGACAGCCGCCGGGTCCCTCGCCTCATGAACTGGCCACTCGGCCGTGCACCGGGCGGCAGGATCGTTGGTCTCATGGGGGCGCCCCGGATCAGATGAAGTACAGCAGGACGAAGACCACGAAACCGATCAGGGCGAGCGCCTCCGTGAAGGCGATGCCCAGGAACATCGTGGTCCGGACCATGCCGGCGGACTCGGGCTGGCGGGCCATCGCCGTGATGGCGTTGCCGACCACGATGCCGATGCCCACGCCGGGGCCGACGGCGGCCAGCCCGTAGCCGAGGCCGGCGCCGATGGCCTTGAAGCCGTCGAGGAACTCGCCCGGCGCGGTCTGTGCGAGGATCTCAAGCACTTGCTTTCTCCTGTTTGTCGGGTGCGGGTGTGTGTGTCGTTTGCTCGTCGGAGCGGTCGAATGTGTCGTGTTCGTGGTCGAAGGTGTTCGTGGACGTCGGATCGGGAGGACTGGCCGCGGAACTAGTGCTCGGGATGCATGGAGCCGCCGATGTAGACCGCGGTGAGAATCGTGAAGATGAACGCCTGCAATACCGATACGAGGATCTCGAACGCGGTCATCGCGATCAGCATCGGGAAGGTAAGAGCGGCGCCGACGTATGTGGCGCCCCACAGCGCGGCCGACAAGACTGCGAAGGTGACCAGCAGCAGGTGGCCGGCCACCATGTTGGCCCAGAGCCGGATGGCCAGCGAGAACGGCCGGACCACGAACGTGGAGACCAGCTCGATGGGTGTGACCAGGACGTAGAGCGCTTTGGGCACGCCCGGCGGGAACAGCGTGTTCTTCAGGTAGCCGAACAGACCCTGGCTCCTGACGCCGACCACGTTGAAGATGACCCACACCAGCAGCGCGAGTGACATCGGCACGGCCATCCGGCTGTTGGCCGGGAACTGGATCCCCGGGATGACCTCGGTGATGTTGGAGAACAACACGAAGAAGAACAGCGAGGTGAGGAAGGGCATGAACTTGCGACCTTCGGGGCCGATGGTCTGCATGACCACCGATTCTTCGATGAAGTTCAGTCCCGACTCGGCCACGTGCTGCACGCCCGAGGGAACCAGCGACTGGCGCGGCCTCCCGGCCAGCCCGAACAAGACCATCGTCGCCGCGGTGGCTGCAAGGTAGATCACGGCGGTCTTGTTGACGGCCAGCGGCGTGCCCTCGAACAGGAAGGCAGGCCAGTCGAACAGATGGTTGATGGGCGGGTACTCGAGGGCAAGGACGCTCATGGCTGACGCTCCGGCTTGAGCCCCGGGTAGGCCAGGGACATCGAGACGCGGCGCGTCTCGACAATCAGGAGGCCCAGATGGGTGAGGAGCAGGCTCGCTGCGAAGGGAAGCAGTTCGAACCAGTCGTGGTGGCGCACAGGGAGCACAGCGGCGGCAACGATACCCAGGCGCACGACGTATCCGCCAAGAGCCCCGACCATCATCGCGGCGGGCCCCAGTCGGGCGCCCCAGCCGATGACAGCGGCGCCCAGCATGAAGTTGACCAGCACTAGCACCAGGGCCAGGCCGACCGACCAGACGCCGGACCATTGCCAACCCACAGCGCCTGCGGCAAGCAGCGGCACGGCGAAGAACACCGAGCGTCGCACCATGTCGAGAGCCACCGCCCGCTCGGGAGCGTCCATCTCAGGAACCGCCGCGGCGGCCGGGCTGGCGGGAGCGGTGCTCACGACTCGCCCCGAGCGTCCGGGCCGGCGTGGCTGGCGGGAGCGGCGCTCACGACGCGCTCCGAGCCTCGGGACCGGTGTCGGCGTAGCCCGCACGCCGGCCGTCGAGGGCCTCGTCCATGGCCTCCCCGTAGCCTCGGACGAAACTCCAGACCTGGTAGCCGAAGACCACCGCCGCGAGAATCAGGGTGACCAGCGGGAACGTGCCGAGCCGGCCGTCGACCAGCCAGCCGCCGACGCCGAAGATGGCAGGCGTGGCGATCATCTCGAAGGCCTTGGCCAGCGCGTCGCCCGCGCCGGCGCGGATCTGCCGCTCAGTGTGGTCCATCGCCGACTGTGCCCGCGGTGCCGGCCGTCGCTACTCGCGGCCCTTGCGGCGGCCGTAGCGGCGCTCGAAGCGCTCGACGCGGCCGGCGGTGTCGACGATCTTCATGGTCCCGGTGAAGAAGGGGTGGCTGGCGCTGGAGATCTCGACCTTGGCCAGCGGGTAGGTGTTGCCGTCGGACCACTCGACGGTGTCGTCGGTGGCAATGGTGGACCTGGTCAGGAACGAGGTGCCTGCGGACTGGTCGGAGAAGACGACCAGCCGGTACTCGGGGTGTATATCGGCCTTCATCGGGGCACCAGTCTGTAAGTCGGACGGGCCGGTCACAACCCGCGGGAACGAACTTTCGCCCTTTCGGGGCCCAGGGTGCGCTCAGCGCAGCAGATCGGCGTTCGAAGAGGTGTCTCGCAGCCTCGACAGGGCCGCTTCGAGGGCCTTGACCGCGGCGGCCGGGCTGTCGCCCGCACCGTCGCTGAAGCTGCGCCGCAGCTGCTGCAAGGACTGGACCTCCTCGGCGTCGAGGAAGCGGTCCTCGTCCTGCGACACCGAAGCGCCCAGGTCGACCGCGGGGTACACCCCGAGCTGCGCGGCCCAGCGGTCCAAGTGGATCTCGGTGTTGGCCGAGCCTACGAACTCGTCGCACAGGATCCCGGGCAGCGAACTCGATCCCTCCGAGACGATCGACGCGATCATGGTGAGCGAGCCGCCCTCGGAGACGTTTCGGCCCGCCCCGAAGAGCTTCTTGGGCATGTGCACGGCGCCGCTCTCGACATTGCCGCTGTAAGCCCGGCCCGCGTTCGACAGCGCTGCGTTGTAGGCCTGGGCCAGAGCGGTGAGGCTGTCCAGCACCAGAGCCACGCTGCGGCCGGACTCCACCAGGCGCTTGGCCCGCTCGACGGTCATCTCAGCCGTCTGGACATGCTCCTCTGCGGTCTGGTCGAACGAGGTGGCCGCCGTCTCGCCGTTCCGGATGCAGCGCCGCACCTCGGTGATGTCCTCGGGCCGCTGGTCGAGGAACAGCCCCATCACGTAGATGTCGGGCTCGTTCGTCTCGATCGCGGTGATGACCGACACCAGCAACTCGGTGGCCCCGGACCCTCTGGGCCCCTTGACCAACACCCGCTGGCCGACCCCGATGGGTGCGACCAGGTCGATGAGGCGGGCGGTTATGGCGTCGGGGTCCTCGGGCTGCTCCAGAGCCAGGCGGCGTACCGCGTGGATCGGTGTGAGCCTCTCGAAGAGCGGGCGGTCGGTCATCTCGGCAGGACCGCCGTTTATGGACTCCAGGGTCAGCAGGGCCGGGTTCTTCTCGGCCCGGTTCGCCGGGCGGGACGTGCCCGACAGCTGGTCGCCGCGGCGCAACCCGAACTGGCGGATCGTCTTGACAGGCACATAGGCGTCGTTGCGGTTCGGCAGGCAGCCCTCGACTCTCAGGAAGCCGTATCCCTCGTCCCGGAGATCGAGCCGGCCCGTCACCGCGACGGGGTCGCCGTCCCAGCTGTCCTCGCGGTCGCGGTCGCGGTCGCGGCTGCGGCGACGCCGGCGCCGGTTGCCCACCTCGACCTCGTCGTCGCTGCGTTCGGCGACGCGGCTGCTGCCGCGCGGTTCGGCGGCCACCGGATCGCCGTTGCCGCCGTTCTGGCTGTCGCCGTTCTGACCGTTGCCGCCGTCGGCGTCGCCGTCGTTTCCCTTGGCGGCTGGGCTGTAGGCCGAGCGGCCGTCAGACTCGGCGGTGGCATCCGGCGCGCTCTCAGGCGATCCGGTCTCGCTCGGCGGCGCGATCCTGGCGCCGTCGGCGGTGAGGTCGATGATCAACTGGATGATCTCGTCCTTGCGGGCCCGGCTGGACGGCTTGGCCCCCAGCGCGGCGGCGATTTGATTGAGTTCGCCGCGGTCTTTGCGTTGCAGCGTTGAGCGCCGCATCTCGGTCGCTTCCACGTATGAATTCCCCGGTTGTCGGACTCAGGCATCCCGGCTCGGCGAAGCGACGCATGACGAGCCGGGGACAAGCCGTCACGCCGAAGGCGCGAGGCGATGCCGCGAAGGCTAGGCACCAAACGCGCAGGACCGCAACCAGCGGAGCTGCTTGAGTTCCCGCAACGCGCTCCCCGGAGTGGTCAGCCTCGACGCACCGAGCGGACGAAGTCCTTGATCGCGGCGACGTCGTTCGGCAGCGAGGCGCAGCGCTCGGGCCGGTCGGCCACCGCCGCCAATGCCGGCGGCGCCTCGGGCGTGCATCCCGTGGCGCGCTCGACCGCGTCGGTGAACTTGGCCGGATGGGCGGTGGCCAGCGTCACCACCAACTCGCCCGGCCGGCGGCAGCGCTCGGCCACGCCGATCCCGACCGCGGTGTGAGGGTCGACGAACATCTGCGAGTCGGCGTGGACCCGGCCCATCACCTCGAGCGTCTCGCGGTCATCGAGCCGGTCGCCGGAGAACTCGGAGCGCAGCCGCCGGTGCTGTTCGGCGCTCAGCCCGGCCCGCCCCTCGGCCCGGAACCTCTTGAGCAGGCCCGTCGTCGCCGCGCCGTCGCCGTCGAACAGCTCGAACAGGAGGCGCTCGAGATTGGATGAGATCTGGATGTCCATGCTGGGTGAGAGGGTGGGCACCACATCGTGGGCGGCCAGGCCGCCGGTCTTGATGAGCCGGCTGAGGATGTCGTTGGTGTTGGAGGCGATCACGAGCCGCTCGGTCGGCAGTCCCATCCGGCGGGCATAGTGGCCTGCGAGCACGTTGCCGAAGTTGCCGGTGGGGACGCAGAACGTGACCGGCCGCTCGTCGGCCAGGCGTCCGGCCGCCCAGACGTAGTAGACGATCTGGGCCGCGACCCGGGCCCAGTTGATCGAGTTCACCGCGGCCAGCTGGGTCTCGACGCGGAACGCCCGGTCGTTGAACATGGCCTTGACCAGGTCCTGGCAGTCGTCGAAAGTGCCGTCCACCGCCACCGCGTGGACGTTGGGCGCGTCCAGCGTCGTCATCTGGCGCCGCTGGATCTCGCTGGTGCGGCCGGCGGGGTGCAGTACCACGATGTCGATGCGGTCCCGGCCGGCGACGGCCTCCATGGCCGCGGAGCCGGTGTCGCCGGAGGTGGCCGCGACGATCATGGCCCGGCCGTCGCGCCGCTCGAGTTCGTGGTCGAAGAGCCGGGCCACGACCTGGAGGGCGATGTCCTTGAAGGCGAAGGTGGGTCCGTGGAACAGCTCGAGCAGCCAGTGGTCGTCGTCGAGGGCCACCAACGGGCACACGTCGGGATGGGCGAAGGTGGCATAGGCGTCGGCGACCATCGCCTCGAGCGCGTCGCGGTCCACGGCGTCGCCCACGTACGGGGCCATCAGCCGGGCAGCCAGCTCGGCGTAGCCGAGACTGCCTGCCGCGGATGCCAGCCCGGTGGACAGCTTCGGCACGTGCTCGGGGACGTACAGGCCTCCGTCGGGAGCGAGACCGGCCAGCAGCACATCGTCGAACGCGAGGCCCGGCCCGCGCCCGGGCCCGGAGCGGGTGCTGATGTAGCGCATGATCAGTGCTGGGGGTTCTCGTCGCCGATGACCCGGATGACGGTCCCCAGCTCGTGCACCGGCTCGAGGTCTCGAAGCTCTCGAAGGGTCGACTGCAGATCGCGCTCGCGGCACTCATGGGTTATGAACACGAGGCTGGCATCGTCGCCCAGGCCGTGCTGCTCCATCGACCGGATGGACACGCCGTGGCGGCCGAACACATCGGCCACCGTGGCCAGGACGCCGGGCCGGTCGGCCACTTCGAGGCCGATGTAGTACGCGGACCGCAGGTCGTCGATGGACCGGATCCGGGCCCGGACCAGATGTCCGATGCGGCCCCGCCCGCCCGACGTGAGGTTCACTGCGGCGTCCACGAGGTCGCCCAGAACGGCACTGGCCGTGGGCCGCCCGCCCGCACCCCTTCCATAGAACATGAGCTCGCCGACGGCGTCTCCCTGGATGAACACCGCGTTGAAGCTGTCCCGCACGCTGGCCAGGGGATGCTGGAACGGGACCATGGCCGGATGGACCCGGACGGCCAGTTCCGGCTGTTCGGCCTCGCCGTTGCCGGTGCGCTCGGCCACCGCCACCGCCTTGACCGCGTAGCCGAGCCGGCGGGCCATCTCGATGTCGTGAAGGGTGAGACGGGAGATCCCCTCGTGGTAGACGTCGCCGGCCACCACCACGGCCCCGAACGCGACGGTGGCGATGATGGCAGCCTTGGCCCCGGCGTCGAAGCCCTCGACGTCGGCGGTCGGGTCGCGCTCGGCGTATCCGAGGCTCTGGGCCTCGCTGAGAGCCTCGGCGTAGCTGGCGCCCCGCTCGGCCATCTGGGTGAGGATGTAGTTGGTGGTGCCGTTGACGATGCCCATGATCCGCTCCACCGGCTCGGCCGCCAGCGACTCCCTCAGGGGCCGGATGAGCGGGATGGCCCCGGCCACTGCTGCTTCGAACAGCAGATCCACGCCCGCATCGTCGGCCGCCGCGAACAGCTCGGCGCCGTGGTTGGCCAGCAGCTCCTTGTTGGCGGTCACGACCGGCTTGCCTGCCGCGATGGCGTTGCTCACCAGCGTGCGGGCCGGCTCTATCCCGCCCACGACCTCTACCACCAGGTCCACGTCGGGATCGGCTACCACCGCGGCCGCGTCGGTGCAGAACACCGACGTGTCTATGCGCAGGCCGCGGTCCTTGGCGATGGAGCGCACCGCGATGCGGCTGATGTCCAGCTCGATGCCGGTGCGGGCCGCCACCACGGCGCGCTGCTCGTCGAGCAGGGTCACCAGAGCGGCGCCCACATTGCCACAGCCGAGGAGTCCGATACGGAGGCGGTTCACTCCTCCAAGCTACCGGCCGCCAGTTCCAAGCCCGGCCAGCCGGCGGTACCCATGTTGTCGCCCTCCGACAAGGGTCGGCAATCGAGGCCTGCTAGTGACGGCCGACCCGTGTCTCGAGTGCGGCAGTGCGCTCACCCAGCGCGGCGACGGCCGCCATGGCCTGCAAGTGTAGATCGACCAAGCGTTCGCCCTGCTTGGCGATCGCAGCCATGGCCTCGCCATGGAGCCGGTCCGCATGATCACGCTGCGCAGCACCCTGCTCCACGATCGCGGCCATGGCCTCGCGGTGGAGCCGGTCCGCGTGATCACGCTGCTCAGCACCCTGCTTGAGGAGGTAGTGAACCAGCACACCGATGATTCCGACCAGGCCCGACCCTAGGATTGAAATTAGTGCTATCAGCATAAATCTCATCGTATCGTACACACAGACCGTTCGCTACAACCGCCGGATGTTCCATCTATATTACTAGTGTTCCATGGCAAGTCAAGATCATCTGTTCAGAAAGACCTGCACCTCGGAGGAGAGTCGAGCTCGGGAGGCTCGGAATCTCCGGGCCGTGAGCGGTCCCGGAATCGTGGCGCTTGAGGCCGCGGATGCCGGCGGTCTCGTTCTTGAGCGCGCGGCCTGCTCGCTCGCGGACGTGCTGGCGGAGCGAGGCCCACTGGCCGAGGGGGAGGTCAGGGCGGTGGGCGCGGCCGCGGCCGCGGCGCTCGCCCGCGTCCACGACGCCGGGCTCGTCCACGGCGACGTCAAGCCGGCCAACCTGCTGTTGAGCCGCGAGGGCGAACTCTGGCTGGCCGATTTCGATGCCGCTTCGAGGGCCGACGGTCAACCGCTCGGCCGCCTCAGCCCGGGCCGGCTGCCGCCCGGCGCCCCGGCCCGAGCTGGCACCGACATCGTCGCTCTGGCGTTGACGCTGGCCGAGTTGGCCACGGGCGCGCTGCTGGATCCCGCGACATCGTGGCGCGTGTCGGATCTGAGACGCATCGGGTGCTCCCCGGCCTTGAGCGCCGAACTGTCGTTCATGCTCGGAGACGAAGGCTCGTCGCCGAGCGCCCACGGGGCAGCCGACATGTTCGGGCGCAACGGCGCCGGCTCGCTTCCCGCGCCCGCCGCGGAGGCTCGGCACGTCGATCCGACACCGACCGTCGAGTTCATGCCGGCGCAGCCCCGCCCGAGCGCCGGATCAGCACGGGCGGAATCGACTGATGCCGAGCCGACGCTGCGGTGGTGGCAGCGGCTCGCAGCTTCGTGGCGGCCCAGTAGACCGGATTGAGGCCTGGACGCGAGGACCTGGAGGCCGAGCGAGCAAGAGGCCGAGCGGATAGGCGGGAAAACTCGGCCCATACTTCCGCAGCGGATCCAGGTGCCCCGCCCGAATCCGCGACAGACCACTAGGCGTCGGACTCCAGTTCGCAGGCCAGGAGGTCGTCGTAGGTCTCGCGCCGGACCACCGGGCGGGCCGCGCCGCCGGCGACGAACACCACCGCGGGCCGGGGCACCTTGTTGTAGTTGGAGCCCATGGAGTGGCCGTATGCGCCAGTGACGGGCGTCGCCAGGATGTCGCCCACGGCAATGTCAGAGGGCACTATCGCGTCGCGGACCAGCGTGTCGCCCGACTCGCAGTGCTTGCCCACGACGCTGGCGGCCAGCTCCCGGGGAGCGTCGGCCGCCCTGGGCAGGAACGCCTCGTAGCCGCTGCCGTAGAGAACCGGCCTCGGGTTGTCGCTCATGCCCCCGTCGACCGCGATGTAGGTACGCACGCCGGGGATTCGCTTGATGGTGCCCACCGTGTAGAGGGTGACCGCGGCCGCCGCGACGATCGAGCGGCCGGGCTCCGCGGTGACGCGGGCGGTCACTCCCGCCGTCCGGCAGGCCTGGCGCACCGCCTCGCCCCATTGGGTGATCGTCGGAGCCGACTCGCCGGCCACGTACGGCACGCCGAGACCCCCGCCCACCGATATCTCCTGCACACCGAACGGTGCGGCCGCCTCGGCGATGACGGCCGCCGCCTTGGCGAACGACGACGCCTCGAACACCTGGCTGCCGATATGGGAGTGGACACCGACCACATCGACCGCGGACGATGCCATGGCGCGCTCCATGGCAGCCGCGGCCGCGCCGGTGGACACGGTGAAGCCGAACTTGGAGTCGTCGGCCCCGGTCACCAGGTAGGTGTGGGTGTGCGCCTCCACGCCGGGGGTGAAGCGCAGCAGCACCCTGGGCCGGGCCCCGGTCTCGGCATGCAGGGCATCCAAGCGGTCGAGCTCATCGAAGCTGTCCACCACGATGCGCCCCACGCCGGCTTCGATCGCCTGGCGCAGCTCGGCCACGGACTTGTTGTTCCCGTGCAGGACGAGGCGGTCCGCGGGCACGCCCGCGGCCAGAGCCACGTGCAGCTCGCCCCCGGTGGCGACGTCCATGCCCATGCCCTCGGAATGCACCAGCCGGGCCATAGCGACGCACAGGAACGCCTTGGCCGCGTAGGAGACGTCCGGCCCGAACGCGTCGACCGCCTCCCGGCAGCGGCTGCGCAGGTGCTCCTCGTCGTAGACGAACAGCGGCGTGCCAAAGGCCTCGGCCAGCTCGATCAGGTCGCATCCCGCGATACTGAGCCGGCCCTGTGACACCTCATGGTTGTCGGGCAGCAAGTGGCGCGGCAGCGACGACGCCGGAGCGGTCTCCGCAGGCATGGCGCTAGAGCCTCTCGGGCGCCGACACGCCGAGGATGCCGAGCGCAACCGACAGGCCGACGCGGGTCGCCTCCACCAGCCACAGGCGGGCCTGGCGGAGCTCCTCGCCCACGTCGTCGCGCAGGATCGGGCAGTCGTGCCAGAACCGGTGGAAGGCGGCGGCCAGCTCACGGGCCCAGGTGGTCACCTGATGCGGGGCCCGGGCCCGCATCGCAGCCGCAACCGTGTCGGGCAGCCCGGCCAGGGCCCGCAGCACGTCGAGCTCGCGCTCGTGCACGAGCACCGCCAGGTCCACCTCGTCCAGCGAGACCCGCTGCACGCCGCGGGCCTCGGCTTGGCGGCCCAGCGAGTGAATCCGGGCGTGCGCGTACTGCAGGTAGTAGACGGGGTTCTCGGCCGACTGGGCCGAGACCGCGTCGATGTCGATGGTCTGGGTGGTGTCGATGGACTGCAGCAGGTACACGAGCCGGGTCACGTCGGGGCCGACCTCGTCGAGCAGTTCCGAGACCATCACCATGTCGCCGGCTCGCTTCGACAGGCGCACCTCGACCCCGCCCCGGCGCAGGGTGACGTTCTGGCCGATCAGGGCCTCGTAGCTGTCGTTGCTGTGGCCCAGCGCGGCCAGCGCGGCCCGCATCCGGGGAACGTAGCCGTGATGGTCGGCGCCGAGAATGTCGATCACCAGCTCGCCCCGCGAGAACTTCTCGTGGTGGTAGGCGATGTCGGGAAGGAAGTAGGTGGGCTCGGAGTCGCTCTTGACCAGCACCCGGTCGGCGCTGTCGCCGAACTCGCCGGTGCGGAGCCACACCGCGCCGTCGTGCTCGTAGACCATGGCCCGGCTGCCCAGCTCTTCCAGAACCTCGCCCATCGCCCCCCGGGCGACCAGATCGGTCTCGCTGGTGTAGAGGTCGAAGGCGACGTTCATGGCGGCCAGGGTGCCGGCCTGGTCCCGGCCGGCCCGCTCCAGCCCCCACCGGCGGGCGTCGGCGCCGTCGGGCATCTCGGCAGCCCAATCGGAGACGTACTCGCCGTGGTAGCCGTCCTCGGGAGGCTCGGCCCCCCGGCTGCGAGCGGCCAGGGAGGCCGCGAACAGATCGATCTGGCGGCCCCGGTCGTTCACATAGAACTCCCGGGTCACCCGGTGTCCGCAGTGCTCCAGCAGCCGGCACAGCGAGTCGCCGTAGGCGGCCCACCGGCCGTGGCCGGCGTGCAGCGGCCCGGTCGGGTTGGCCGACACGAACTCCACACTCACCGAGCGCCCTGCGCCCGCCTCGCTGCGGGCGTAGCCGTCGACACCCGCGCCGACCACCTCGACCAGCACCTCATGCAGCCAGCTCGGAGCCAGCCGGAAGTTCACGAAGCCGGGGCCGGCGGCCTCGACCGCCACCACATGCGGGGGCGGCTCGGCGCTCAGGTGAGCGACGATCTGCTCGGCGAGTTGGCGGGGCGGGCGTCCGGCAGCCTTGGCTGCGGCCAGCGCCACATTCGACGACCATTCGCCGTGGGAGCGGTCCCGGGGCCGTTCGATGGCGATCTCGACAGGCGCGGCGGCGACGCCGGCGCCCTCCAGGGCCGCCTGCAGCCCATCCCTCAAGCCGTCGCGAACATCCGGCATCGGCCGATCCTACCGGCCTCCCCTGATCTCCTCGGAGAGCCGACGCCCGATAGCATGGCCGCCCCAGCCCCCGTAGCTCAGGGGATAGAGCAACGGCCTCCGGAGCCGTGTGCGCAGGTTCGAATCCTGCCGGGGGCGCATGACAGTCACCGACGCGGCTCCTGCGCCGGCCAAGAAGCCCCGCTGGACCTACCAGTGGAAGGAGCTCCACGACGAGGTCATCACCTCGGGCCTGTGCACCGGCTGCGCGGGGTGCGTGATCGCCTGCCCCCACCACGTGATCGGCTACACCCACGAGCCCGGCGCCTACAAGCCGTTCCACCTCGAGGAGGAGCTCGGCGCCGACGACTGCGTCCACGGCGTGAAGGGCTGCACGTCCTGCACGAGGGCGTGCCCCCGGTTCCGCATGTGGGAGCCCGAGGCCGACATGCACCTGTTCGGCCGGGAGCGGCATCCCGACGAGATGTCGGGCGTCTACTCCGACATCCTGCTGACCCGGGCCTCAGACGACTTCGTCTACGAGGTGGGCCAGGACGGCGGGCTGGTGTCGGCCATCCTGATCTGGTGCATGGAGAACGACATCATCGACGGGGCCCTCACCAGCGGGGTGGAGTCCCTGCCGAACGGCGAGCCGGGGTGGAAGGCGTTCCCGATGGTGGCCACCAACCGTGACGAGGTGCTGCGGGGCGCGGGCAGCCGCTACACCTACTCGGCCAACACCATCGCCTTCGAGGAGGCCAAAGAACGCGGGCTCGACCGGCTGGCGCTAGTGGGGATGAGCTGCCAGACGTCGGTGGGCCCGGTGATGTGGCACCGCAAGGTGGGCAAGGTGGGCAAGCCGATCAAGCTCAACATTGGCCTGCTGTGCTCGAAGTCGTTCGACGACTCGCTGTTCGATGAGCTGTTCGAGGTGAAGTACGGGCTGCCCAAGGAGCAGATCTCGAAGATGAACATCAAGGGCGTCTTCCAGATCTGGACCAAGGACGGCCGCTACCACGAGATCAACCTCAAGGAGTGCCACGCCTGGACCCGGGAGGGCTGCGAGCTGTGCCCGGACTTCGCGGCCGAGCACGCCGACATCTCCACCGGCGGCATAGGCGACCTGACCGACTGGACCCTCACCATCGTGCGCACCGAGTTGGGCCGGGCCGTCATCGACGCCATGGTGCGCGACGGGGTGATCGAGACCCGTCCCGGCGACGACGACCCCGGTGCCATCGCCCTCATGCACCGGCTGTCGGCCAAGAGCCGGGAGCGCTGGCCCCACTGGGCCGACGGCGCGGCCCGCCTGGGCCTGCCCGAACGCAAGCCCGCCTGACTACGACCCCCTGACCCCTCCCTGTTCCCAAGGAGCTGAAAATGGACATCGAGTTCTGGATCGACCCGCTTTGACCGTGGTGCTGGGTGACGGCCCGTTGGGTCGTCGACGAGGTGCAGCCGGCCAAGGACCTGAACATCACCTGGCAGCCGATCAGCCTGTTCTTCAAGAACGATCCCGACCCGGAGGGCGACTACTACACGCACTCCTACTTCAGCCTGCGGCTGATGAGGGTGCTGGAGTCGGTGCGGGAGGCCGAGGGCGACGACGCGATCGGGCCGCTGTACTGGGAGTACGGCCGGCGCCTGCACCACGACGGTGTGCGTGAGTTCGCGGTGGCCGACGCTCTGGAGGCCGTCGGCTACGACACGTCACACGCGGCCGCCTTCGACGACGACTCCTGGGATCCGGAGATCCGCAAGCGCATGGACGAGGGCCTGGCCCTGTGCGGCGACCAGGTGGGCACCCCGATGATCGCCCTGAAGGACCGCAACGGGGTCAAGCAGGGCTACTTCGGCCCGGTCATCACCCGGGTGCCGCCCACCGAGGACTCGCTGGCCATGTGGGACGCCCTGGTGGCCATGATGAACGTGGCCGGCTTCTGGGAGCTCAAGCGCACCCGAACCGAGCGCCCCGAGTTCGGCGACCGCCCCTGAGCAGAGGACCGCGAACGACCACGGCCTCCGCCACCCCTTGGATGCTGACTTCGCGCATCTGCAAATGCCGCTTTCGCGCACTCTTGGATGCTGATTTGGCGCACCGGCAGATGTCGCTTTCGCGCACTCTTGGATGCTGATTTGGCGCACCGGCAGATGTCGCTTTCGCGCACTCTTGGATGCTGATTTGGCGCACCTGGGCACTAGATCCAGGGATGCCGGTTGCAGTGCCTGGACGCACAAGCAATACTTTAGATTATCATGATAATCTAAAGCGTATGTTTAGACGATTGCTGTCGTTGCCGGGGCCCGGCATCGAGACCTTCTTCTTGTGGGGGCCGCGGCAGGCGGGCAAGAGCACCCTGCTCAGGCAGCGGTACCCCGACGGGGTTTGGGTCGACCTGCTCAAGGCGGACGAGTTCCGTAGGTACGCGACCCGTCCGGAGCAACTGCGCGAGGAACTGGAGGCAGCGGGCCCCGAGCCGTCGCGCCAGGTCGTCATCGACGAGATCCAGAAGGTCCCTGCTCTGCTAGACGAGGTGCACTGGTTGATCGAGAACCGCGGGCTGCGCTTCGCGCTGTGCGGATCGAGCGCTCGCAAGGTGCGGCACGGAGCAGCCAACCTTCTCGGTGGGCGCGCCCTGCGCTACGAGCTGCGCGGCCTGACCTCCGGGGAGGTCGGCGAGGCCTTCGACCTCGACCGGGCGCTCAACCACGGCTGCCTGCCGGCCATGTACGAGTCCAGCCGGCCCCGGCGCCTGCTCGACGCCTACATAGCCGATTACCTGCGCGAGGAGGTGGCGGCCGAGGGCCTGGTACGGAACCTGCGGGCCTTCTCCGACTTCCTCGACGCCGCCGCCCTGAGCGACGGCGAGCCGGTCAACTACTCGAACATCGCCCGAGACTGCGGCGTGTCCGGGCCCACCGCCAAGGCGTACTTCGGAATCCTCACCGACACGCTGCTGGCACGCTGGCTGCCGCCCTGGCGGCGACGGGCGAAGCGCCGCCTCGCCGGAGCGCCGAAGCTCTACTTCGAGGATGTGGGCGTCGTGAACCGCCTAGCCCGGCGCGGCGAGCTGCTACGCGGCTCAGACCAGTACGGCAAGGCGTTCGAGAACTGGGTGTTCCATGAAATCTCCGCTTTCATCGCCTACCGGGAGCTCGACGAGCAGCTGACCCACTGGCGGCTCCCCAGCGGCATCGAGGTCGACTTCGTGGTCGGTGACATGCGGCTCGCGATCGAGGCAAAGGCAACCGCCAGGGTCACCAGCAACCACCTCAAGGGCCTCCGCACCCTCGCCGAGGAGCACCCCGGCAAGGATCCGAGGATCGTGGTCTGCCTCGAATCCCGGCCGAGGCGAACCGAAGACGGCATCGGCATCATCGGCGCCACGGACTTCGCCCGGCGCCTCTGGCGCGGCGAACTCCTCTAGGCGGCTGTTCGGCGGCGCTCGCGAGTCCGGCGAGCGAGCTGAGGCTAGCGACCGCAGAAGTGTGACCAGACGGCCTGCGACCTGGCAGGGCCGATCCCTCTGACCGATTCGAGGTCGGCGCGACTGGCGAATGGCTGAGCCGCTGCCAACCTGGCCGAGAGCACTTCGCCGATTCCCGACACCGCGTCGTACTCGGCTGCAGTCCTGCCCGCGATCACGCACTCGTCCGTTGTCGCGGCCGTGGTCGGCGGCGGGTTCGTGGCCGTCGTCGCCTGGGACCCGGTCGAGAACTCGAGAGCCTGATCGCCGCATCCCGCCAGCGTCGCGCCGAGGGCCTCCGCCTCAGCCTGATCTACCGCGAGCCCCCACTCCGACTTGACGGCCACCGTGGTACGAGCCAGAAAGCACCGCCCCGCAGTCGTGACCCGGTACCCGCCGCCGCACGCCGATGAACGGGCGATGTCGGCATCGGACCACTCGCTGATGTCGTCACCGCCCTTGGACTGGTTCACACAGGCCCGCGACGCTACGTGATTGTCGGGAGCCTGGCTGAACCGCTGCTTCTGGCCCGCCGACCAGGCCCAGCCGCCCGACTGGTGCGCCTCGTGTAAGGCGACCACATGGTCGACGTTGCAGGTGTCTATGGGAGTGCCCGTGTACGGATCGGGGGAGCCGACCGCGCCGCGGCACAGGCCACTGTTGTGCGGCCCCCAGTCGTCACGGTTGTAGCCCCCGTCCCGCTCGGGCGCCAGCGGAAGCGACACTGACGGTACCGCTGCCTCGGGAACCGCGGCCTCAGGCACAGAAGCCTCAGGCGCAGACACCTCAGGCGCCGACGCATCAGGCACAGACGCATCAGGCGCCGACGTATCCGGCGTAGACGCTTCAGGCACAGACGCATCAGGCACAGACGCATCAGGCACAGACGCATCAGGCGCCGACGCCTCAGGCACAGACACCTCTGGCGCTGCCGCCTCAGGCACCGACCCCGCAGGCGCCGACGCATCAGGCGTAGAAGCGGACGGCACGGAGACATCGGGGGCGGACGCTGTCGGGACCGAGACCTCAGACGCCGACGCATCAGGCATCTCGGACACAGACGTGGCGGCCGTGGACGCCGCGGACTCGTCCTCGGGCGCGGCGGCAGGCGGCGGCGCTGTGTCGGCCGGACCGGAGTCATCAATCGATCCACAGGCGGCTGTGACGGCGAGCGCTAGTGCCGCCACGACTCGCATCAGCCGACCGAGCCAGATCCCGGCCCTGCGGTCAGACTCGAACCACAGCCAGCTCATCGACGGAGGGGAAGTCGTGGTCCTGGGTTACGACCGCGACTCCGAGCGCCATGGCCGTGGCAGCGATCCACGAGTCGTTGACGGACATGCTGAGGCCACGGTCACGCAAGGTCAGGCGAAGCCGGGCCCAGGCCGAGGCAACGCCGTCGTCGACCGGCACCGGCTGGAGTGACAGCGCTGCGGCCAGCGTCGAGAGCCGGCGATCTCGTGTGGGCGTGTCGCTCGCGGCCAGCACTCCGGCTCGCAACTCCCCGATTGTGATCACCGATACGGCCAGCTCGTCGGGGAGGGACTGAGCGTCGATCGGCCCTCCCGTCTCCGGGGCGATGAAGACCGAGGTGTCTGCGAGCCCGCGACTCAGCGCCACGGCAAGTCGTCAGTCGTCTCGTCGACCAGTGATGCCAACTCCGCGGCGAGCCCGGCGTCGGCCTGATGCGCCAGCACCTCGTTGACGAAGCGGCCCCTGCTCATCCACCGCGGGCGTTCGGCTATCGGGGCCAACTCGGCAACCGGTCGGCCGTTCACGGTGACGGTGATGCGCTCTCCGTCAGCTACACGGTCCAGCAGCGCACGAGTCTGATTTCGCAGCTCTCGCGAGGCGACATCGGCCATGCGACAAGTGTAGCACAAGTTCTACACAGGATGGCCGATCGCCGGAACGGCTGACGGGCTACGGAGCGGGCTGGACGATCTCCACTGGTTCGCCCCTCAGCGCGGCCAGGACCTTGGCGACCACCTGCACTGAGACGTCGCGCTGGGCTGCGCCGGTGCTGGCGCCCAGGTGGGGAGTGTGCACGACCCTGGGATGGCCGATGAGGGGGTGGTCGGGCGGCGGCGGCTCGGTGTCGTAGACGTCGAGGCCGAGTCCGGCCAAGCGGCCATCGTCGAGAGCAGCCCGCGCCGCGGCGGAGTCGATGAGGCTGCCCCGGGCCGCGTTGACCACGATCACGCCCGGTTTGATGGCCGCCAACGCGGCCTCGTCCAGCAGCGCGGAGCCGTCCTCCTGCGCCACCGCATGGAGGCTCACGAAGTCGGACACGGCCAGCAACTCCGGCAGCTCCACCATCCTCGCGCCGTGCTCGTGGGCCATCTCGGCCGGGATGTACGGATCGGTCGTCAGCACGGCCATCTCGAAGGCCAGCGCCCGGTGGCCGACAGCCCGTCCGATGCGGCCGAAGCCGACCAGGCCGAGAGTGGCCCCGGCCAACTGCACTCCGAGGTACTGCTTGCGTTCCCAGTTGCCGGCGGCCAGCGAGTTGTGGGCGTCGGTCACCCGGCGGGCTGTCGCCAGCATCAGAGCGAAGGCGTGCTCGGCTGCGGCCAGTGTGTTGGCCTCCGGGGTGTTCACCACCGCAATGCCCCGGGCGGCCGCCGCCTCCAAGTCGATGTTGTCGACGCCTACGCCGGCGCGCCCGATCACCCGCAGGCCCGGCCCGGCCGCGATCAACTCGGCGTCCACCCGGGTCCCACTCCGCACGATCAGCGCAGTCGCGTCCCGCACCGACTCCAGCAGCGCGGCCCGGCTCTGGCCCTCGGCGAACACGGCATCGACACCTGGATCGGTGCGCAGGCGCTCCGCACCGGCCGCACCCAGCGGCTCGGCCACCAGCACCGTGTGTCGCTCAGGCATCGCTCAACGCCTCAGTCGTGTCTCGGCCGAGATGCCACCGGCCACCAGCACCGTGTGTCGCTCAGGCATCGCTCAACCCCTCAGTCGTGTCTCGGCCGAGATGCCACCGGCCACCAGCACCGTGTGTCGCTCAGGCATCGCTCAACCCCTCAGTCGTGTCTCGGCCGAGATGCCACCGGCCACCAGCACCGTGTGTCGCTCAGGCATCGGTCGTCCCCTACTCGTGTCTGCGAGCCGCGCCTCGCCCGCCTCTCGTTCGAGCGCGGGGCTCACCCGCAGTCTCGCGGCGGCGGGTCCGTCAGTCGTGGATGCCGAAGCGGTCCAGGCCGTAGGCGTTGATGGCGTTGCCCCGCAGCACCTTGTAGCACTCGCCGGCGTCCATGCCGACCGCGGCGAACATCGAGTGGGCCACCTTGCGGGAGTGCGGGAACGTCCCGTCGGAGTGGGGGTAGTCGGTCTCGAAGAGGATCTGGTCGATCCCCACGTCGTGGCGCTGCTTGAGCCCGACCAGGTCGTCGAAGATGCAGCCGAAGACCCGGCCCTGCACGATCTCGCTGGGCAGCGGCCCGTCGCCGCCCACGCCGCCCCGTCCCTCCTTGAACACCGAGTCCATGCGCTCCACCTGGAACGGCATCCAGCCCACCTGGCTCTCGGCGTAGGTGATCTTGATCTCCTCGAAGCGCTGCAGCGTTCCCGAGAACACCCAGTCGACCATGGAGCCCTCGGCGTTCTGGGCGTACAGCGACATCGACGTGGCCAGGGGGGCGTCGGCCGAGGTGGACGGCATCGACGACGACGAGCCGATGTGCATCGACACGGTGGTGTCGGACTCCTCGCAGGCCTGCCAGACGGGGTCCCACTCGCCGGTGTACATCGAGGGCAGGCCCAGCTTGGACGGGTTCTCGGAGAACGCCACCGCGAAGCAGCCCTTGGCCGCGCACCGCCGCACCTCGGCGGCGGCCATCTCGCGGTCCCACAGCGGCAGCAGCGCCAGCGGGATCAGCCGGCCCCGCCCCGCGCCCCCGCCCCAGTCGTCGATCATCCAGTCGTTGTAGATGCGCAGGCACTCGGCCGCGAGCTCCTTGTCGTCGCGCTCGAGGAAACCCTGCCCGCAGAACCGGGGGAAGATGTTGGGGAAGTTGATGGCCGCCTCGACGTGGTTGAGTTCCATGTCGGCGAGGCGGGCGGCCTGCTCGTGGGTGCCGGGGCGGAGGTCCTCGTAGCGGGCGGCCACGTTGCGCTGCTCCTCGCGGGGCATGCCCGCGGGCCCGTGCAGCAGCCCGGTGGGGGTGACGCTGTCCTCGAACAGCCACACGTCGCACCACTGGCCGTCGGGGTCGTTGCGCTCGAAGCCGTAGTGGCCGCCGGTGAAGTGCAGCCTGATCTTCTCCTGAACCACCCGGGGACCGCGATCACGCATGGACGGCGGGAGTTGCTGCTGCCACAGGTCCTTGGGCTCCATGACGTGGTCGTCGACGGAGATGATGAGCGGCAGCTCCTCAGCCGCGGGCGTCGCCGTCATTGCGCTTCAGCTCCCGGCGCGACCACTGCCGGTGCCGGGTGCAGCAGTCTCAGGAGTCGACCCTCTCGGCGCACGCCCTCAAGATATCCTCCGCGGTGTCGTCCCACAGAACCTCGGGATCGTCGTCGAGATCGCTGGGATTGGGGTTCTCGCGCAGGGCCCGGTCGAGCGACTTGAAGTCCTGCAGGTCGGCAAACGCTCTCCGCAGCTCGTCAAAGGAGCAGGTGCACACCACTCGGGCCTCGACCAGGGTGAGGGTCCGCGTGTTGGCCTCCATGCACGATTGCAGGAAGTTGTGCTCCACCGCGGAATCGGCCGGCAGTTCCACGACGCCCTCTTCGCCCTCGAACACGGCGTCGACGTAGCGCTCGTCCTGCTCGGCCTCATCCCAGGTGTCGGGATCGGCGCTGGTGCCGCATCCCGCCACCACCAGCACAACAGCCGCAGCCAGAACCCAGACAGAACGGAGACGGCGGCTCATAGCGGGTCTGAGGCTATCGGCTGGCATTCGAGCGCCCGCCAATCGGCGCCAGTGCCGCGCGCCCAGCGTGGTCATGCCCGCTCTCGTTCGCTGCGACCTGAGGGCCGCCCAAACCACCGCCACATTGCCCACGGCCTCGCACCGTGTGGACCGCTCTGTCCCGCCTGTCCGCGCGGCCTCCTAGCCGCGAAGTTCCCTGGCCCGGGCGAACACGGCGTCGAGCATGGGCTCGGTGAGGCGGCCGGTGAAGGTGTTCTGCTGACTGGGGTGGTAGCTGCACAACAGCGTCAGGCCCCCGGGCAGCTCCGCCTCGGCGCCGTGACCGAAGCGGGGGCGGGGCCCCGACCCCAGCTCGCGCCACACCACCTGCTGAGCGAAGCCGCCCAGCACGACGACCACCTTCAGGGCCTCGAGCGCGGCCAGCTCACGCCGCATGAACGGCATGCACGCATCCCTCTCCGCGGGCGCGGGCTTGTTGGCCGGCGGCGCGCACTTGACCGGCGCGGTGATCCAGGCCCCGGTGAGCACGAGCCCGTCACCCCGCCGGGTCGAGTCGGGCTGGTTGGCGTAGCCGGCCCGGTGCAGGGCCCGGTAGAGCCAGTCCCCGGACCGGTCGCCGGTGAACATCCGGCCGGTGCGGTTGGCGCCATGGGCCGCGGGCGCGAGGCCGACAACGACCAGGTGCGCGTCGGGATCGCCGAACCCGGGCACTCCCCGAGCCCAGTACTCGTCGTCGCGGTAGGCGGCCCGCTTCTCGCGCCCGATCTGCTCGCGCCACTCCACCAGCCGGGGACAGGTCCGGCACGCGGCCACCTCGGCGGCCACCTCGTCGAGGACACGGCGCCGGCCGGGGGACTCCACGAGCGATCAGGCTACGTTGGCGGTCACCATGCCCACTAGCCCCGCCCGCGGCCCCGCCAAGGCCGCTGCTGACAAGGCCGCTGCTCACAGCGCCTCTCCCGCCGGCTGCGTCGTGCTGTTCGTGCGCCACGGGCAGACGCCGACTACAGGCGATGTGCTTCCCGGCCGGGCTCCGGGGCTGCATCTGGCGCCCGAGGGGATCGAGCAGGCCCGCGGGGTGGCCGAACGCGTGGCCGGCCTGGACCGGGTCAAGGCCGTGTACGCCTCGCCGATGGAGCGCGCCCTCGAGACTGCCGCCCCCATCGCCCGGGCCTGCGGCCTGAGGGTCCGCAAGAACCCCGGTCTGATCGAGTGCGACTTCGGCCGGTGGACGGGACGCAAGCTCAGGACCCTGAGCCGGCGCAAGGAGTGGACCACCGTGCAGCGCCACCCCAGCGGGTTCCGCTTCCCGGGCGGGGAGTCGTTCGCCGAGATGCAGGCCCGCGCCCTCGACGCGGTGTCGGCCATCACGGCCCGCCACCGGGGCCAGACAGTGGTGGCCGTGTCCCACGCCGACGTGATCAAGGCCGTGGCCGCGGCCGCGGCCGGCACCCCGCTGGACCTGTTCCAGCGGATCGTCATCTCGACCTGCTCGGTCACCGCCATCGCCTACCACCCCGCCGGTCCGATCCTTCTCACCGTGAACAACACCGGCCACGACCTGGCCACGCTGGCGCCCTCATGAGCGAGTCGTTCCACTTCGAGGCGGTCGAGATGCTCACCGTGGGAACGCTCGGACCGAGGGGCCAGCGGGTCTTCTACCTGCAGTGCCGCGCCGAGGGCGAGCTCGTTTCCCTCAAGTTCGAGAAGCAGCAGGCCGCCGCGCTGGCCGAGTATCTGGACCGGGTCATGGGCCAGCTTCCCGAAGCCGACGAGGGCGAGCCCCCCGCAGACCTCGACATGCGCGAGCCGGTGGTGGAGGCCTGGACCATCGGCTCGATGGGAATCGCCTACGACGAGCACGCCGACCGGGTGATTCTGGTAGCCGAGGAGCTGGTCGAGGATGAGGACACCGCCGGGGCCTCGGCACGCTTCGCGCTCTCGCGTGCGCAGGTCAGCGCGCTGGTGGCCCGGGCCCGGGCGGTGGTGGCCTCCGGGCGTCCCCCGTGCCCCTACTGCCTGCGCCCCCTGGAACCCTCGAACGGGGACTGGTGCCCGTGCCACAACTGACAGCCGCTCTGCTTGCTCCGCCAGCCCCATGACCTCCGGGGCCGGCACCTCCGACGCCGGGCAGCAGTCGCCGATCAGGGACCGGCCACCCATCGCGACCGATCGGGCCCTGAGGTTGCTGACCGAAGGCGACGTGGAGTTGAAGGGAAGGATGCCCTACAGCTCGAACGCCACGTTCCTGGTGGATGTGGCCCACGACGGGCTGGACGCCCAGGCCATCTACAAGCCGGTGCGGGGCGAGCGTCCACTGTGGGACTTCCCATCGGGTCTGGCCCACCGCGAGGAGGGCGCGTTCCTGGTGGACAGCGCGCTGGGTTGGAATGTGGTGCCGCCCACGGTGGTACGCGACGACCTGCCCTTCGACGAGGGCTCGCTGCAGCTGTTCATGCCCGCGGACTTCGAGGAGCACTACTTCACGCTGGTGCCGGAGGATCAGTTCAGTCAGGAACTGCAGCGGGTCTGCGCGCTCGACATCGTCATCAACAACACCGACCGCAAGTCGGGACACTGCCTGCTGGGCACCGACGGCACCATCTGGGCCATCGACAACGGATTGTCGTTCCATTGCCAGTTCAAGCTCCGCACCGTGATCTGGGACTTCGCCGGGGAAGAACTGCCCGACGACGTTGGACGAGACCTGAGGCGCCTGCTGGAGGCCGGCCTGCCCGAGCCTCTGGCCGCCGCGCTCGCACCGCAGGAGGTGGACGCGACCCTGGACCGCACCCAGAACCTGCTGGCCGCGGGCCGGTTCCCGTCCGACGGCCACGGCCATCGCTGGCCCTGGCCGCTGGTCTAGAGCCCGTCGAGACCGACCGCGCAGAGGCGGGCGACGGGCTCTCGCCGCCCGGCGCGGCACCGATGGACAGCCCTCGCCCCATCGCGTAGCCTCGTTGCCTGTTCGCTCGACTGGCGATGCACCGCTGAGAGCGAACAGTTCGATGCTCGATCAAGGGGGACAACGGGCGATGCGATCATCACACTCATTCTTCGGCAACCGCGGGGCGCGACTTCTGGCGTGCCTCTTCGTCATGGGCCTGCTCGCGTCAGCATGCGGCGCCGACGACGAACCGGCAGCCCCGGCCACCAGCGCGGCCGATGCGGCCGCCCTAGAGGCGGCTCAGGCTGAGGCCGACGCCGCCGCGGCCGAGGCAGCCGAGGCCGCGGCCAAGGCAGCCGAGGCTGAGGCGGCCCTGGAAGCGGCCATGGCCGAGGCCGAGGGAGCGGTGGATCCCGACGTCCTCGCCGAACTCGAGGGTGAACTGGAGGCGGCTCGGGCCGAGGCCGACGCGGCCGCCGCGGCCCAAGCCGATGCCGAGGCGGCGGCGGCCGCGGCAGCAGAGGAGGCCGCCGCCGCGGCAGCCGCAGCGGCGCCGGAACCAGAAGCCGAAGACGTCCCCACGACCCTGGTGATCGCCCAGGACCGCGATCCGCAGCGGATCGATCCCAACTTCGTGCGAAGCGTCGAGGCTGAGACCGTCTCCCAGACCATGTACGACTCGCTCATCGCGCTCGACACCGGCGGGGTGCCCGTGCCCAGCCTGGCCGAGAGCTGGTCGTTCCCCGACGACTCGAGAATGGAGTTGAAGCTCCGCGAAGGCGTCCAGTTCCACAACGGCGAGCCCTTCAACGCCGAGTCGGTCAGGGTCAGCCTGGCACGGATGCAGGACGAGGAGCACGGCTCGCACCTGCGCAACCAGTTCCTCTCCATAGAGTCGCTCGAGATCGTCGACGACTACAACATCGTGTTCCATCTGAGCCAACCGGAGGCGAACCTCCTCTACGCCCTCACCCGGCTGATGTTGATCCCGCCCGACTACTACGCCGAGGTGGGCGACGAGGGTCTCGAAGCCAACCCGGTGGGCACCGGGCCGTTCATGTTCGTGTCCTACACCGTCGACGACGCGACCGTGGTCAAGCGCAACCCGAACTACTGGCCCGGCAGCCCCAAGGGTCAGCCGATGGTCGAAGAGGTCAGGATCCGAGTCATCCCCGAGGCGACCGTCCGGGTGGCCGAGCTGACGACCGGCGGAGTGCACATCGCCGACACCGTCCCGGCCGATCAGCGGTCCGCCGTCGTCAACGCGGGCATGGAGCTGGTCAGCTTCTACGACGCCAAGCCGTTCTGGATGATCCTGAACCGGACCGGGTTCGGCACCGACGCGGATGCGGCCACCGGCGATCAGGCAGTCCAGTACACCGCCCTCCAGGACAAGCGGGTCGCCCAGGCACTCAACTACGCCGTGGACCGGCAGGCCATCATCGACTCGCTGATGGGGGGCGACGCCTTCGGGCTGGGCCAGCCCTTCGGCCGGCGAGGCTTCGGGTATCCAGAGGACGACCAGCCCTACCCCTACGACCCCGACCTGGCCCGGCAGCTGCTGGCCGAGGCCGGGTACGCCGACGGGTTCCAGCTCGACATCCTGGCCACCCACGCCACCAACCTCGACCCCGTGGTGGCGGTGATGGGCTACTTCGAGGAGGTCGGGATAAGGCCCAAGCTCGAGGTGATCAACACCACCATCGCCAACGACCGGTGGATTGCCGACAGCCATCCGGGCATCCGGGTGAGCAGCTGGAACAACCCCGAGACCGCCGCGGACCTCCTGTTCAGGACGGGCGGCTTCATCAGCGTCTTCTCGAACCCCGAGCTGGACGAGTTGCTCGCCATCGACAAGGTCACGCTTGACCTCGATGAGCGCCGGGCCGTGCTCAAGCAGATCACCGACCTGCTGCACGACGACCCGTTCGCGGTCTACTTGTGGACCGAGCCCAGCCGGGTCGGCATCAACCAGAACGTGATCACCGGCTTCCAGCCGCACGCCAAGGGGTTCGTGCTGGCCACCGGCGTGTCCTTCATCGGCGGATGAGCCCCTAGGCACGTGAGGCCATAGACGGACAGGCCTGACATCGACGCGCCGTCGCGATGGCTCGCTTCATACTTCGACGGCTGTCGTACAACGTCCTGGTCCTAGTCGGCGTCCTGTTCTTCGTGCACGGGCTGCTGCTGGCGACCGGCGACCCGGCCGCGTCCCTGCTGCCCATCGACGCCGGGCAGGAGGCCATCGACAACATCCGCGACAAGCACGGGTTGAACGACTCGCTGCCGGTGCAGTTCGTCAAGTTCGTCGGGCGAGCCGCCCAGGGCGACTTCGGCGACTCGTGGCAGCATTCGCGGCCCGCCCTGGAGCTCATCCTGGAGCGGGCGCCGGCCAGCCTGCGGCTCGGCCTGGTGGGCCTGGGCATCGCTCTGGTGGTGGGAACGCCGCTCGGCGCGCTGGCCGCCATCAAGAAGGGGACGTGGATCGACCAGTCGGCCCGGTTCGTGGCCGTCATGGGCCAGGCCACCCCCGGCTTCTGGCTGGGCATCATGCTGTTGCTGATCCTCGGGGTCCAGCTGGAGCTGCTCCCGATATCGGGAGCCGGAGACTGGCGCCACCTGGTGATGCCCGGCATCGTGATCGCCCTGCCGACCATCCCGTCGATCGTGCGGATCTTCCGGTCCAGCCTGATCGGGGTGCTCGAGCGCGACTACGTCCGAACCGCCCGGGCCAAGGGCCTGGGCGGATTGAGGGTGTTCCGGCGCCACGTCACCCGCAACGCCTCGATCCCGGTCATCACCGTCATCAGCTTCGAGGTGGGAGCGATCCTGTCGGGCGCTCTCATCGCTGAGGTCATATTCGCCTACCCCGGTGTGGGCCGGTTGGCCTACATCGCCATCCTGGGCCGCGACCTGGCCCTGGTCCAGGCCTATGTGGTGGTGGTGAGCGTCGTCGTGCTCACCACCAACATGCTCCTGGACCTCACGTACGCCCTCATCGACCCCCGGGTGAGGGTGCGATGAGCCCGCTGGCAGCCGTCCGGCAGGCGCTCACAGCCGCGGCCCGAAGGTCCATAGCCGACGACTCCGGCGAGCCTTCAACGCCGGTCTTGTCATCCAGCCGCGGGCGCCGGCGGAAGATCGCGGTGATTCTGGCCGCGTGCCTGCTCGGTGTGATGATCCTGGCCGCGGTGCTGGCGCCGCTCATCACGTGGCACGACCCGCTCGACACCGATGTGGTGGAGCGGCTGCACCCGCCGGCCTGGTCCGCCGACGGCCAGCTGACCAACCTGCTGGGAACCGATTCGGTGGGGCGCGACCTGTTCACCCGGATCCTGTACGGCATACGGTCCTCGCTGGTGATCGGCTTCGCGGCGATGCTGGTCGGCGGCGGGGTCGGGGTCACTGCGGGGATCCTCTCGGGCTACTACGACGGCCGGATCGCGGCGTTCGTATTCGGCCGCGTGGCCGACGTCCAGCAGGCGATCCCGTTCGTGGTGCTGGCCCTGGCCGTGGCCGCGTCGGTGGGCGCCTCGTTCCGGAACCTGATCCTGATCCTGGGAGTGGGCTCCTGGCTCTTCTATTTCCGGATCGTGCGGGGCGAGGTGCTCGCCATCCGGGAGGAGAACTACATCGACGCGGCCAACGCCATCGGCGCCTCGAATCCGAGGATCCTGCTGCGGCACCTGCTGCCCAACGTGTTCCCGTCGATCATCGTGATCGTCACGCTGTTCGTGCCCAGGCTGATCATGTTCTCGGCCGCGTTGAGCTTCCTGGGGCTGGGGGTTCAGCCCCCCAATCCCGAGTTGGGCCTGATGATCTCCGAGGGCAGGGAGTTGATGCAGCAGGCGTGGTGGTTGACCGTGCTCCCGGGTGTGGCCCTGGCGCTGATCGTGCTGGCCATGAACACGCTCGGGGACTGGCTACGGGACCAACTCGACCCCACACAGCGGATCCGGGCCTCGTGAGGCATCCATGACCGCGGTTGTGCAGTCCCCCGCCCCGGGCCTTCAGGCGCAGCGCGTCCTGGATGTGGACGAGCTCAACGTCATCTTCCGCACCAGCTCCGGACCGCTGCACGCCGTGAGAGGCATCTCCTTCGACGTGGCCGCGGGCGAAACCGTCGGGCTGGTGGGCGAGTCCGGCTCCGGCAAGAGCGCCACCGTCCTCGGGATGATGGGGCTGTTCCACACCGAGGACGCGACGATCCGGGCCAACCGGCTCGATTTCGAGTCCGAGAGCCTCCTGGGACCGGACCGCCGATCGCGCCTGAAGGACCTCCTAGGCCTGCGGGTGGGCATCATCTTCCAGGACCCTCAAAGCAGCCTCAACCCGACCATGCGCATCGGCCGCCAGATCGGCGAGGGCCTGGCCCTGCACCGCGGCCTGTCGCGAGCCGAGACCCGGACCAGGGTGCTCGCCGCGCTCGACGAGGTGGGCATCCCCGACCCGGAATGGTGCGCGCATGCATACCCCCATGAGTTGAGCGGGGGGATGCGCCAGCGGGCCATGATCGCCATGGCCACCATCGGCGACCCGGCCCTGCTGATCGCCGATGAGCCGACCACCGCGCTGGACGTGACGCTGCAGGCCCAGGTGATCGACCTGCTGGGCCTGATGCGGCGCAATCACGGATCGGGCATCCTGTTCATCACCCACGACCTCGCGCTGGTGTCGGAGTTCGCCGACCGCATCCTTGTCATGTACGCCGGCCGCATCGTGGAGTCGGGCAGCACTGAGACGGTCATCAACTCACCGAGCCACCCTTACACCCGGGCCCTGATCTCCTCGGTCCCGGTGATCGACGGGCCCGACGTGGAGCCCATCGCGGGCCGGCCGCCAGATCCCCGGGCGTTGCCCTCGGGCTGCCCGTTCCATCCGCGCTGCCCGGACGTGGAGCAGAGGTGCCGGGACGCCGAGCCGCCGGTGTTCCGCGTCTCGCCCCAGCACGGCTCCCGCTGCTGGCTCTCCGAGACCAACGGGGACGGGCCGTGCTGAGGAGCCGCGGCGGAGGCAGCCGCTCGTTCCACACCGTGGACGGCCACGACGACACCGTCCTGCGGCTGACCGACGTGAGCGTGCACTACGGCGAGCGGGCCATCAGGGTCGGCACCAAGGGAGAGGTGCGGGCCGTGGACGGCGCGTCGTTGAGGTTGGGGCTGCGCCGCTCGGTCGGCCTGGTGGGCGAGTCCGGTTGCGGAAAGTCGAGCCTCGGCCGCAGCATCATCAGCCTGGCCCCGCTGACCAGGGGCGAGATCTCGGTGGGAGAGCGCCCCGAAGCGGCCCGATCGCCGTCTCGGCGTCTCAGTCGCCGGCTGTCACGCTCGATCCAGATCGTCTTCCAGGATCCCTACTCGAGCCTCAACCCCCGCCAGAGCGTGGGCAGCATCGTGGCCGAGCCGATGCACATACACGGCATCGGAGACAGCCGCCAGCGGTCCGAGCGAGTCGGGCGCCTGCTGGAGCAGGTGGGCCTGCCTACCTCGTTCGCCAAGCGGTATCCCCACGAGCTCTCCGGCGGCCAGCGCCAGCGGGTGTGTGTGGCCCGCGCCCTGGCGGTCGAACCGCTGATCCTCATCTGCGACGAGCCCACCAGCGCCCTCGACGTGTCCATACAGGCCCAGGTGGTGGACCTGCTCAAGGACCTGCAGGAGCAGACCGATCTCACCTACCTGTTCATCACCCACGATCTCGCCCTCCTGCCCCAGCTCACCTCCTCGGTGGCGGTCATGTACGTGGGACGCCTGGTCGAGACCGGCGCGGTCGATGAGGTTCTGCGTCGACCCCGGCACCCGTACACCGTCTCGCTGCTGTCGGCCGCGCCGGTGCTGGGCCGCCGGCGCGAGCAGGAGATCTCCAGGATCGCCAGGGGCGACCTGCCGATCGACCAGGTGGACCGGGGCTGCCCGTTCCGGTCCCGCTGCTGGCTCTACCGCGAACTCGATTCCGACGCCCGGCGGCGGTGTGAGGAGGAGGTTCCCGATCTCGGCGGGACCGCGGGCTCGCGAGACCGCCACGCCGCCTGCCACCACCAGGACGCGGTGGAGGCCGCCATCGACTGACCGCCCGGGCGTGGCCAGCGCGCCGGGCGCCTAGTTGGAGACCGGCGACGCTTTGGTTCGCGGCTCGAACGCCACGGAGCGCGACACGATGCCGTGGGCCTGGAAGCTTCCAGGCAGTTGCAGGTCCTTGCGCACGATCCACAGGCGGCACAGGTCCCGCTTGCGCTCGGGCTCGGGCCAGTCCTCGTACTCGGTGCGGGCGTGCAGGATGGTGTAGTTGTTGAGGAACTGGATGTCGCCCGGCGAGAAGTCCATGTCCAAGCGGAAGTCGGGGTGGTTGGCCAGCTCGTCGAAGAGGTCGAGGGCAGCGATCTGGTCGGCAGTGAGGGGCGGGATCTCGGGCCGCTGGGCGCTAGCTCGCTCCAGGTACATGCGCCCGTACCCGAAGTAGACCCGATCGTCCAGGCGCTCGCAGATCGGCTTGTGGAGGATCTCGCCGCCCAGCAGCGTCACTCTCGTCCACGGCTCGTAGAGCAACTGGGCCAGGTCGGGGCGCCGCCGCACCATCTCGTCGTGTATGGCAGTGGAGCTGGCGATGGTGCTGACACCGCCGCGCTTGGCCGGCTGGAGGCACAGCAATCCGGCGATGTCGCCGGAGTCGGTGTGGTACTCCAGAGCCTCCGAGGTCTCGTAGGCCCTCACGCTCGGATCGCTGAACCGGCGGCCCTGGTCCCTGACGTGCACTACCAGGTCACCGGCCGCGTTCTGGGGGATGGGAGTCCCCATGTTCAGCCCGATCCCCCACAGCAGCAGCTCGGCCTCCGGCACCGACAGCTCGTCGACGGGCACGCCCCGGATCAGGGCGAACCCGCGGCCCTCGAAGAGTTCCCGCAGGATGGACCGGAGGGTGGCCGCGACGGCGGGGAGCGGGAAGTCCTCGACGGTCAGGTCGCTCCACCGGACCGGTTGGGTGACCGACCGGTTGATCCTCCTGGCGGTGTCGACCAGCTCGGCCGCCTCCGATGTGCTCAGCCGGTACTCCCAGTCGGAGAGTTCTCGCTGATCGCGGGCCAGCCAGGCGCCGGGGCCGCCGACGATGCTCGGATGGACCATGCTCTCGCTCATCTCACGACCTCCACCTTCAAGTCGGCGGCGACCGGGCCCAGTTCGTCACTGAGGATCAGGGGGTTGATCTCCACTGCCTCGAGGACCCCTGCGGAGTCGGCGCCCAGGCTAGCGAGGCGCCACAGCAGGCGAGCGAAGTCCCCGCGGTGGTCGCGACGCCCACCCCGGTAGCCGCTCAACGTCGGCGAGATGGACAGGCCGTCGGCCAGTTCCGCTGCCTCCTCCATCGTTGCCGGGGGCAACCGCAGCTCCACGATCTCGGGATGGAGCTCAACATGCAGCCCCCCGAGCGACACGGCCAGGACGGGACCGAAGTCCCGGTCCGAACGCAGCCCGACGTACAGTTCGGGGCCGTCGACCTGCCGGGCCACCTCCACCCCGTCCAGCTCCGCCGCGCCCACCTGCTGCAGCGCCGCGGCCCGCACCGCCCGGTAGCCCTCGGACGCTTCGGCCGCGGTCTGGACCCCGAGCCTGACTGCGCCGATGTCGGAGCGGTGGGCCAGCCGGCCCGACACGGCCTTAACGACCACCGGGAACCCGATCTCGGCGGCCGCCTCCACCGCCTCGGACTCCGATCGGGCCAGCCGAGCGGCCGGGCGCTCGATCCCGTACATCGACTCCAACCCCTCAATGAGACTGTGGCCCGAGGATCGTTCCGCGAGCTGTTCGATCCGGCGCCGGCGGTCCGGGTCCGCCCGAGGCGGCGAGTACGGCGGCCGTCCGGCTCCGGCCCCGTGGCGGCCGAGGTTGCGCAGGGCGCACAGCGAGGGCCGCATCCCCTCGAGGACCGGCAGGTTCCGGTCGGCGGCCCACCGGTGGATGGTCGGATGGATCCCACCGGTGGTCGACACCAGCACGACCGGCTTGCGGCCCGGGCGGTTCCCGGCCTCGACGGCCTTCAGGAAGGGTTCGATGTAGGCCAACAGACCGTCGGAGTATCCGGAGGGAACGTCCTGGGCGAGGCAGATCTGATCCACGCCGTCGTCCTGTTGCAGAGCCCGTAGGGCTTCGTCGAGGGCGTCGGCGTAGGTCGCCCCGGCACGCAGACCGGCCGCGAGGTCCATCGGGTTCTGCGCGGCCGGACCGTCCGGCGCCGGGGGCAGGGGTCGGCTCAACCGTAGACCCACCGACTCGGCGGTGTCGGCCAACGCCGACGCCTCCCCGCCCGATATCCCTGCGATGGCGGTCCGGGGTCCCTTCGGGCGCTCGGCCACAGTGGAGAAGAGCACCAGAGTCTCGAACAGCTCGTCGAAGTCCTCGGCCTCGATCACGCCGAGCCGGCGACACACCGCACTCAACGCACCGGCGGAGCCGACCAGCGCGCCGGTGTGGCTCAGGGCGACCCGGCCCCCCGCGTCGGACCGCCCCGTCTTGAGCATCACGATGGGCTTGTCGGCGGCACGAGCGGCTCCGGCCACGGCCACGAACTTGCCGGGATCGCGGATCTGCTCGATGAAGGCTCCGATCACCTGGGTATGGGGGTCCTCGACCATCCAGCCCATGACGTCCTCGGCGGTTAGGACGGCCTCGTTGCCGGTGGTGACGACGTGGGAGAACCGCAGGTGCCTCCCGGTGTGCATGGCGAGAATCCCGATGGCACCGCTCTGGGTCACGAAACCGACCGGGCCGGCGTCCTGCTCGATGGGCACGGTCGCTCCGGAGAGGCACACCCTGGACGGGTAGCTCACCATGCCTATGCAGTTGGGGCCGATCAGACCGATGCCGGCCTTCCGGCACAACGAGGCCAGCTCGGCCTGCGCGGCGATGCCGTCGCCGCCGAGCTCCGCGAACCCCGACGAGTGCACGATTGCCGCTTTGACGCCGGCCGAGGCGACGTCCTCGAGGCTCTCCAGGACCGCCCGCTTGGGAACGCTGACAATGGCGCAGTCCACCGGCGGGCCCCCGATCTCCGACACACGGGGGTAGGCGGGGCGCCCCTGAACGGTGTCGCGCCGGGGATTGACGAGGAATATCTCGCCCTCGAAGCCGAAGTCCTCGTTGCCGGAGAGGAGTTGCCTCGTGAACCGGCTGCGGTCGGACGCTCCGACGAGAGCGATCCGGCGGGCGTTGGTGAAGGCGTCCCAGACCGCGGCCGAGCGCCAGGAGTCCGGGGTCTCGGGGCTGCCGCCCGATCCTGCCGTCGGGCCCGCGTTCATTCCTAGCCGGGTCCCTGATCTCTGACCCACTTGAGCGACGCGCTCAGTCCGTCCCGATCGCGCCTCTCGGTGTATTGCTCTCGGGCCTCGGTCTCCATCAGGTCGCTGACCAGCAGCAGGTCGCGTCCCCAGTCCAGGGCCAGGTCGTAGCCGCGCATCTCGGTGGACTTGTTGATGGTGCGCTTGGCCAGCCGCATGATCTCGGGGGCGTAGCCGGCCAGCGCGCCGGCCCAGGAGCGGGCCAGCGGGAGCATCTCGGAGCGGTCAACGACCCGGTTCACGATCCCGTAGCGCTCGGCGGTCGCCGCGTCGAACCGCTCGCCGAGCATGAGGATCTCCTTGGCGTGCCGCAGCGCCGCGAACCACAGCAGCCCAGGCTGGGGCAACGCCGAGAGCTTGATCTCGGGCTCGCCGAACACCGCGTCGGAGGCCGCTATCACCAGGTCGGCCTGCATTGACAGGGCGAAGCCGCCACCCAGGCAGTAGCCCTGCACTGCGCCGACCACCGGCACCGGGCACTCCCAGATCCGCCGGAGGATCCCCCGGGTGTGCTGCACCCGGTTCCACCTCTCGGTCACGGTCAGCTCGCCGAGCTCGGCGTGCTCGTTGAGGTCGAAGCCGGCGCAGAACGACTTTCCCTCGCCCCGCAGCAGCACCGCCCGCACGTCGTCGCTGGAGCCGGCCCGGCCGAAGGCGTCGTCGAGTTCCGCGTAGGTGGCCCGATTGAGGGCGTTGTGGATCCGAGGCCGGTTCAGCACGATCTCGACCACCCCGGGCGGGTCGTCGCTGGGCAGCCACTCGATGTAGCTGTAGCCGGCATCCTCGGTTTCGCCGGGCGGCGGCATCGTCGGCCCTCCCTGGTTGGCTTCCGGTCGAACTACGGGCGGCCCGGCGGGCCGGCGCGGCCTCTCACAGCAGGGTCGGGGCGCTGAACTCGTCGTCGTCGAGGGGAACCTCCGCGTCGGCCCGGATCTGCTTGATCATGTGAGCGGCGCGGCCCTCCCAGGTCGAGGGCGGGCCGACCCGGTAGAACGGCGACCTGAGGTTCTGCATGAGCACGGTGACCATGTCGGTGTCCTCGCGGTTGGTCTCGTGCAGCGAGTCGAGATGCTGGTTCTGGACCTCGATCGACTCCTCGAGCCCGTAGATCCGCGAGAACAGCCGGGTGCGGTCGGGCGCGATCGGGTCGGCCCGGACCATCATGAGCATGGTCGGCTGGGGCAGCGGGGTCAGGTTCGGGTAGATGAAGTCGGCGTAGCCCCCGGTGAGTTCCTCGTCACCGAGGTCGGTGCGACCGCCGCTCACATCCTGGAGCCGGGGTTTGTACCCGCTGCAGGTCCGCCCCTCGAACCGCACGATCGTGTCCAGCGACTTGAGCTGGTCGTTCAGCCGGGAGTGGACGAAGCGCACGTGGTAGTCGTCGTTGGAGTTCTCGATGAACGCCTTCCAGTTGATCGGGTACACCTGGTCCAGCTCGCGGTGGTAGCGCTTGAACCGGCCGAACCCGTACCTGTCGTAGCGCCCTAGCAGGGGCTCTATGTACTGGCGGAACGGCTCGGTCTTGCGGGAGAGGCAGCCGAACACGAACTTGTCCCAGGCCACCTCGACCCTGAAGGCGACCAGGCCGTACTCGCCGTCGGGGAACCCGTCGGGATACATGCGCTTGCGGTCGGGTATGCCGATCAGGCGCCCGTCGATGGAATAGGCCCAGTTGTGGTAGGGGCAGGTCATGGTCTTGCCGCAGTTGCCGGCCGGCTCGAACAGCAGCCCGGAGGCCCGGTGCCGGCAGTTGTTGAGGAAGCCCCTGAGACTGCCGTCGGCCTGCCTTATGACCATGACCGGCTGGTAGCCGATCCGGCCGGTGATGAAGTCGCCGGGCTCGGTGAGATCCTCGGTGTCACCGAGCCAGATCCAGGAGCGGGCGAAGACCCTGACCATCTCCCGGTCGAACAGGTCCTGGTCCCACACTTCGTAGGGCTGGAGCATGGGCGACGGCAGGGTCGGGTTGACCAAGCCTTCGGTCTCCTGACGCAGAGCAACCATGGACCCCCCATTCTCTCGACAGGATCGCCCATTCGGCGGTGGGCGCTGCGGCCCACCCTAGCCACCCGTGGTACTGGCTGCCTTGGCGGCCTCAGCGGCCCTCGAGGGCTTCGGTGAGCTTGGGGACCACCTTGTGCACGTCGCCGACGATGCCGAGGTCGGCCACCGCGAAGATGGGCGCCTCGGAGTCCTTGTTGATGGCGATGATGTTCTTCGATCCCTTCATGCCCACCAGGTGCTGGGTGGCGCCCGAGATGCCGCAGGCGATGTAGACGGTGGGCTTGACCACCTTGCCGGTCTGGCCGACCTGGTAGCTGTAGGGGACCCAGCCGGCGTCGACGATGGCCCGGCTGGCTCCCGGAGCGGCTCCGAGTTCCTTGGCGAGACCCTCGATCATGGAGTACGCCTCCGCGGAGCCGAGCCCCCGCCCGCCGGAGACCACGACGGCGGCCTCGTCGAGCTTCGGGCCCTCGGACTCCTCGGTGAAGCGGTCCAGCACCATCGCGCCGCCGGTCGCCCCCAGGTCGGGCACCGGCAGGTCCACCACCTCCGCCGGTGGTCCGCCCACCGCCGAGGGCTCGAACGACTTCGGGCGCACCAGCCAGATGTCGGGCCCGCCGTCGGTGAACCGGGAGGCCACATTGAGCGTTCCGCCGAACACCGGCTCCACCCCGACCAGGCGGTCGCCGTCGAGGCGCAGGTCGACGACGTTCGACAGCACGCTGGCATCGAGCTTCACCGACAGCCGGGCGGCGACGTCGCGGCCGTCGTAGGTGGTTCCGAACAGAAAGGCGTCGGGAGCGGGCGCGGCGCCACTAGAGATGGCCGCCGCCACCGCCGAGGCCACCGACACGCCCTGCATGCGCCCGGCGAGGTCGCCGGTCGAGTACACCCGGGCCGCCCCGTGGTCGCCGAGCTCGGTGGCGCAGGCTGCGCCGTCGGTGCCGCAGAACGCCTCGACAGTGCTGGCCACCTCACGGGCCTTGGCCAGCATCTCCAGCGTGATGGTGGCCACGCCGCCAGCACCGCCCTCGCAGAACACCCAGATCTTGTCCAATGCCATGACCCGACCCTCCTAAATCACCGTTCCGGCGCAGGCGAGGGCTACTCGCGTCGCGACGGTGTGTTGCCCGCTCTTGTTCGCTGCGCTCACGGGCCGCTCGGGCCACGGCCTCGCTCCACGCCGCTCGAATGCTGTCATGAACTGCTGCCCATCCGCTCGGCCTCTAGATGACCTTGAGTTCGTCGAGGAAGGCGACGATGCGCTCGTGGGCGTCCCCCTCGTCCACGACGACCTCGCCCGCGGCCCGCTCGGGAGCCTCGGAGATATCGGTGATCTCCTGGCCCGCCCCGGCCCAGCCCACCTGTTCGGCCGCGATGCCGAGGTCGGCGACCTTCAGATTGTCGACGGGCTTGTTCTTGGCCTGCATGATCCCCCGGAACGACGGGTACCGGGGCTCCACGACCCCGGCGGTGACCGACACCACCGCGGGCAGCGGGCACTCGACCCGGTCGGCGCCGGCCTCGGTCTGGCGGCGAACGGTGGCGGTCCCGCCGTCGATGGAGATCTCCTTGGCGAACGTCACCGACGGCAGGCCCAGCAGCTCCGCCACCTGCGCAGGGACTACGCCGGTGTAGCCGTCGCTGGACTCGGTGGCGGCCAGCACCAGGTCGGGCTCGGCCCGTTCGATGGCCGCGGCCAGCACCCGGGCCGTGCCCAGAGCGTCGGAGCCGGCCAGCGCCTCGTCACTGACGAGAGTGGCCGAGTCGGCGCCCATCGCCAGTGCAGTGCGCAGGCCGCTGACCTCGTCGTTGGGCACCATCGACACCAGATGCACGGAGCCCTCGCCGGCAGCGTCCACCAGCTGCAGGGCCATCTCCACCCCGTAGGAGTCGGACTCGTCGAGGATGAGCTTCACATCGCGGCGCAGCGTCTTGGTGTCGGGGTCCAGCGCGCCGGGATCGGCGGGATCGGGGATCTGCTTCACGCAGACGACTACCTTCATAGGCGCCAATTGTGCCAGCGCTCGGCCAGAAACGAACCCCGGCCGAGCCACAAACTTCGCGGTTCCTGGCCCTGCGATGAGCCACGGCGAGCGCGGCCGGCCGGGCGAGCGGACAGACTGGGCCGGTGCGGGTCGTGCTGCTGGTTAACTCGGCCGCGTCGTCGGTGACCGGGCGGAGGCGGGTGGTGATCCAGAAGGCGCTGTCCGCCGACCACGAGGTGGCGCTGGCCGAGACGGCCCGGCGGGGTCACGCCACCCGGCTGGCCCGCTCGGCTGCCTCCGAGGGAACCGACGTCGTGGTTGTGCTGGGCGGCGACGGAACGCTCAACGAGGCCGCCAACGGCCTGGCCGGCACCGACACCGCCCTGGCCGCCCTGCCGGGGGGCAGCACCAACGTGTTCGCGCGGATCATCGGCCTGCCCGACGACCCGATCGAAGCCGCGGGCCAACTCCTCGACGCCCTGGACCGCGGCGCCATCGCCCGGATCGGGCTGGGGGCCGTCGACGGGCGGTACTTCCTGTTCCACTGCGGGATCGGCTTCGACGCGGCCGTGGTGGAGCAGGTGGAGAGCCGCGGCCCGTGGAAGCGCTGGGCCGGGCACCCCCTGTTCATCTACGCGACCATCGACACCTGGCTCCGCCGGGCCCACCGGCGCCGGCCGCCCATGCGAGTCCTGCGAGCCGACGGCGAGACCCTGGCCGAGAGCCTGTTCACGATCGTGCTCAACGCCAACCCCTACACCTACCTGGGGAGTCGCAGCTTCGATCTGGCGCCCGGCATCGGACTGGACGAGCCGCTGGTGGCGGTGACCTTTCCCAGCCTGGCGCTGCACCGGATGGTCCCGGTGGGTCTCAGGGCCCTAGGCGAGGGCGACGTGCGCGACATGCCGCAGACCACGGTCCACGCCGGGCTGCGGGACCTGACGGTCACCGCCGACCCGCCGGTGGAGTACCAGGTCGACGGCGACCACCTCGGCGCCGCTCCCCGCCTGAGGATCCGCTGGGCGCCCGAGGCTCTCCGCCTGGTGCTGCCCTAGGAGGCCGAGCGAGTAGGTTCTCGCCGTCTCGGCGTCGGCGGGATCAGGCGGAGTCGACGACGGCTCGGGCCACGTCGGGCACGTCGGTGATGAGCCCGTCGACGCCCATGGCCACGAGCTCCGCCATGCGCTCGGCATGGTTGATGGTCCACACGTTGACGGCCAGGCCCGCGTCGTGGGCCCGGCGCACGAAACCGGCGTCGCACATGGCGTCGAACGGGTGCACCGCGGCCATGTTGTGGGCGGTGGCCCGGGCCACCGCCTGGGCGGGCTGGACCATCCCGCAGACCAGAGCGGTGGGGATCGCCGGATCAACGGCCCGGACCGCGTCGGCCGCGTCCACGTTGAACGACGAGACCACGGCCCGCTCAGGGCCCAGATAGGCGGCTATGAGACCGGCGACCGCGTCGGCGACGAGGTTCTCGCTGTCGTAGTCGGGATCGTCAGGCAGGTTCTTGATCTCGAGGTGCACGCCCATGCCCTCGCACGCCTCGAGGGCCTCGGCCAGGCTGGGCACGTAGCCGGGCAGCTCGCCGGCGTGCATCCCGCCGATGCGGCGGCCGTCGGCGAGGTGGGCGTCGTGATGGACCACGGCCACGCCGTCGCTGGTGCGCCGCACGTCGAGCTCCACCCAGTCGGCCCCGAGCTCACGGGCCAGCCGGAACGCCTCCACCGTGTTCTCGGGCGCGGCCCGGCTCGCCCCCCGATGCGCGATCACCGCTGCCACGAGGGTCAGTCTCGCAGACATCGACGGAGGGCGCGAGTCGGACACCGGGCCGAAGCTGCACCTACGATCTCCTTGTCACGACAACCACCGCCTACCGAGGTCGCCCCCATGCAGCCGTCAGCCGCTTCAGGATCGACAAGCGTGCCCCTCCTGGACGAGACGATCCCGCAGAACCTGGCCCGCACCGCCGCCGCCCACGGGGGCCGTGATGCGCTGGTGGCCGTCGAGCAGGGTCTGAGGTACACCTACGCGGAGTTCGCCGCCGAGGTCGACCGGGTTGCCCGGGGCCTGATGGCTTTCGGCGTGGCCAAGGGCGACCGCGTCGGAATCTGGAGTCCCAACTACGCCGAATGGGTGCTGATCCAGTACGCCACCGCCCGGATCGGCGCGATCCTGGTGACGATCAACCCGGCCTACCGGTCCTCTGAGCTCGAGTACGTGCTCGGCCAGTCACAGATCTCGGTGCTGGTGGCGGTGGAGTCCTTCCTCACCAGCGACTACCGCTCGATGATCGACGAGGTGTGGGACCGGGTGCCGGCCCAGCGCGCCGTCTACATCGGGACCTCCGACTGGGACGGGCTGCTGGAGGCGGCCGATGCCGTGCCGGTCGAGCGGCTGGCGCAGCGCAGCGCGCAGCTCGAGCCCGACGATCCCATCAATATCCAGTACACCAGCGGCACGACCGGCTTTCCCAAGGGCGCGACGCTGAGCCACCGCAACATCTTGAACAACGGACTGTTCATCGGGGAGGCCTGCCAGTACACCGAACTGGACCGGGTGTGCATCCCGGTGCCCTTCTACCACTGCTTCGGGATGGTGCTGGGCAACCTGGCCTGCACCACCCACGGCTCCGCGATGGTGATCCCCTCGGCGGGATTCGACCCGGCGGCCACGCTGGGCGCGGTGACTTCGGAGCGCTGCACGAGCCTGTACGGGGTTCCGACGATGTTCATCGCGGAGCTGGGCGATCCGAACCTGGACAGCTACGACCTGTCGACGCTGCGGACCGGGATCATGGCCGGCTCGCCGTGCCCGATCGAGGTGATGCGCCAGGTGGTGGACCAGATGAACATGAGCGAGGTGACCATCGCCTACGGCATGACCGAGACGTCCCCGGTGTCCACCCAGACCTCGGCCGACGACCCCCTGGAGAAGCGGGTGACCACCGTGGGGCGGGTCCATCCCCACGTGGAGATCCGGATCATCGACCCCGAGACCGGCCAGACCGTCCCCCGCGGCGCCAGCGGGGAGTTCCTGACCCGGGGCTACTCGGTGATGCTGGGATACTGGAACGACCCGGAGCGCACGGCCGAGGCCATCGACTCAGACGGTTGGATGCACACCGGGGACCTGGCGGTGATGGACGACGAGGGCTACGTGAACATCGTCGGGCGCATCAAGGACATGATCATCCGCGGCGGCGAGAACGTGTACCCCCGCGAGATCGAGGAGTTCCTCTACACCCATCCCGACATCGTCGAGGTCCAGGTCGTCGGGGTGCCCGACGCACGCTACGGCGAACAGGTCATGGCCTGGGTCCAGCTGGCCGACGGCGCCGGAACCACCGAAGACGACATCAAGGCCTTCTGCCGGGGCACCATCGCCCACTACAAGGTTCCGCACTACATCAAGTTCACCGACAGCTTCCCGATGACCATCACCGGCAAGATCCAGAAGTTCAAGATGCGAGAGCAGTCAATCTCCGAGTTGGGCCTCGACGAAGCCGCCCAGGCACGCAGCGCATGAGATCTGCTAGAACACCTCTTCCGTCAGCAGCCGCCATCGCGCCAAGGCTGGTCTAGTGGTGTTTGTGGATCGGTGACAAATAGCGTACTTACGATGGCTGCCTCCGAGCAATAGCCGCCAAAAGAACGACGCAACATCTGAACTACCGCAATTTGTGCGTGAATCGGGCTATTCTTGACAGCCGTCCAGATCTTCTCGTAATCCCATTCCCCCTTCTTCTTCTGGAAGTTGTCGTAGAACCAATCTGGTATCTGACCGGAAAAGGCTTGCCTGACTACTTCCTTAGCTTCGGCTGTAGGTTGGTTAGGCAAGTGAGGGCATAGGCTCCAACCCCTACTTTCAAAGCTATCGTCAAATGGATGAGCTGTGGCAACTGTGTGAGCATAGAGCAGCACGGGATTGCAATCACGTCCAGCCAGTGACGCGAAGTATAGCCAGCCAGCAGCAACGGCTTCTGGGTTATTGGCAACCTCAGTACTGTCGATTATATACACATGAGCCAATTCGCTGATTAGGTAGGGTAAGCCAGTGGGCTTGTTTAACAGACGCTCGGAAACATATATCTTCTGGCTCTCGATGTATGGCAGATCGCCCTCTCCTATAGTCAGAGTAGACTGGCGTGCTGAGCCAATCCTGAAGATTGTCCAAAGAATGGAATTCACAACATCGGGAGCGACAACGTACTGAAAGTCCTCTCGGTTCGTATAGTTCCAGATCTCCCTTAGCCAAGGTGCTCTTGAAGCATACTTGTCTATAATGTCATCCTTAGTCCAGCGACTGAGTTCGTTCTCTTCTGTCACGTATTCCGTTCCAGTCGGCGGCCTATTGGCATCGTTGCTCTCAACTCGGAGTTTCTGTCCACAGCCGCCGTCGTGCCAAGGCTGCACCATGCGAGTTCTAATAAGGTCAGAGCCCAGGGCGGACATAAGGCGATTTGCATCAGCTATCGCCTGTTCCGAGCAGTAGCCACCGAAAGAATACCTCAGCATTGGCAACATAGAGTCTCTATAATTTGTAGCGTTGATGACAGCCGACCAGATCTCCTGGTAATCCCATTGTCCGCTGGTGTCTTTGAAGTTGGCGTGGAACCAATCCGGTATCTGGCCGGAGAAGACCTGCCTAGCGACTTGAAGCGCCTCTGCTGTTGGCTCGTCGGGGAGATGGTTGCAAATGGCCCACTCCCACTCCCACCAATACTCCTTGTCAATGAAATCCGATTCCAAGGAAATCGCTGTGTCGATATAGAGTGCTGTTGGATTGCAATCATACCCAGCAATCGATATGAAATAGAGCCAGCCAGCAACTACAGCTTCCGGATTCCTAGCCAGATCGTAATTGTGGATATACATACGGGCTAGCTCATAGGTCGGTTCGTGAAGGTAGTTGTTCTTGATAGTATTCTTGGCGACAGACAATCCATCGCTCGCAAGTAATCTGAACACGTCGCCCGTCTCTTCAGGTTCGCGCCAGGCCCAGATGTACTGGTAGGGGTATTTCCAGCCGCCGCTGTCGCCAGCGGGCAGGTACTTGAAGTTCGGCCGGTTGGTGTAGTCCCAAGCTTCCTTGAGCCATGGCCATCTGTCGCCGTACTCATCTATGACAGCGCTCTTAACCCAGCGACTGAGTTCGTTTTCTTCCGTCAAGAATTCCGGGTTTGTCGATGCCCGTAGTTCCTCGCAGCCGCCGTCGCGCCAAGGCTGAGACAGATGCGGTCGTCGCTCGGATGCAAACAGTGTCTGTCGAACAGCCTCCTCCGAACAGTAGCCGCCGAAGGAACGGCGCAACATTGGCACGATTATCTTTCTTACATCCGGCGAGCTGTACTTGACCTCACGCCAGATTTCTTCATAGGCCCATGTTCCGTCCTTACTCTGGAATCTTTCGTGGAACCAGTCTGGGAGCCGACCAGAGAAGGCCTGGCCGACAACTTCGACGGCCTCATCTGTCGGAATGCTGGGAAGATTGGGGCACTCCCACCACCGGCTTTGCTTCAGATCACGCTGGCCGAATGGCTCCAGAGCCTCAGCGGTCTCGGCATAGAGTTCAAAAGGATCGCAATGTGAACCTGCGATCGAGTCGAAATATAGCCAACCCGCCGCGAGAGCCTCTGGATTCTTCGCTGCATTGGAGCCGTCAATGGTGTATACGTGGGCCAACTCGTGGATAAGCAGAGAGTTGAATAGGGGATTATTGATTGCGGCTCTATCAGCGTAGAGTTTGTAACTCTCAACTTGCGGGAATACGCTACCCCCTCCCGTCGTGAAACGCGAGACCACGGTACCGTGAGCATTGGCAGTAGGGTGGACTTCGGGGATGTAGAGGAAGCCTCGCCGGTCGGTATAGTTCCAAACTTCTCTCAGCCAGGGCGCTTCGGCGCCGTACTGATCTACGATGGCGCTCTTGACCCAGCGGCTGAGTTCGTTGTCCTCGGTCCCGATCCCCAAACTGTTGGTCGTGAGTGCTCTGTGGAGGAAGGCTGCCATCTGGCCTTTGGTCGTGGGTCTGCTTGGGCAGAACCTCAGCGGCTCCTGGTGGCAGCCAGTGGTCACCTTTGATGCGGCTAGGGCGTTGATGTTGGCGTAGTGGGTGTTGCTCTGGGCCACATCCTCAAAGCCTGCGTCGGGTCCTGGGGCCAGACTGAAGGCTCGAACCAGAAACGATGCCATCTGAGCCCGGGTCACCCTAGTTTCAGGGCAGAACCTCAGCGGCTCCAGGCGGCAGCCTCCGGTTACTCCTAGATCGGCCAGCCGCTCCACATAGGGCATCCACCACACGTCATCGTCTACATCTGCGAATCTCGACTCCTCCAGCGGTAAGGGATCACGGCCATCGCGCACTCGCACCAGCCACACCGCCACCTGCCATCGTTTTATTGCCTGTGATGGGCAGAACAGCTCCTCGCCGCAGTCGGTGCCTGTGAATACTCCGCGATGAAATAGCGCCTCGATCTGGTCTCTAAAGACATGAGTCTTCGACACATCGGTATACGGGATGCCCTGAGCCTCCACCGTCGCCGCCGTCCGAACTGACGCAGCCGTGTGGTCGGCGTCAGCAGGCACGTCGGCGTAGGACCCAGAATCCTGAGCCGCCGCTGACGCATGCAGAGATGCGACCAGGGCCAGCACCATTGCCGCGCCGACAACCACCCGCCTGCCGCACGCTCTCCACACGATCAGCAGACTGTCAGAGTCGTCGCGGACCCTGCAACCCGGCGACCACGCCATCGAAGCACCAGCGTCAGACTGAATCTGCTACGCAACTGTACGGACACGGGCGTAGCGGGCTGCCTTCCTAGCCAGCCAGGAGCCGGTCGAGCGCGGCGAGGTGCTCGAGAATGAACGACTCGTTGGCCCCGATCTGCAGGCTGTCCACGGCGCCGGCGTTGATGTTGCCCTGGTCCTCTGCGCCGTGGCGGACCATGGCATGAAGCCCGAGACCGGCAAGCAGGTCGTCGAGCTCGGCCCCTAGCCATTCCCGCACCGTGAGCGGGTCCGCTCCCGCATCGGCGGTCACCCAGACGATCCCGTGGCGCTCCTCGCACCGCAGGCGTCGGAGTCCGCCGGCCGGCGTCTCCGTGGAGAAGAGCCGGGCGGCCGACGCGGCCCTCAGGGATCCGTCGAGGTTGTAGGACCATCCGTGGAACCGGCACGACAGCAGCCGGGTCGAGCCGCAGCCGCGGTGCTCGACGGTACTCCCCCGGTGGGCGCACACGTTGACGAGGGCGTGGGCCTGTCCCTGCTGGTCACCGCTAGCCGATCGGTGCGGTGGCGGGACGGCGGGGGATGGAGATGTCGATCACGGTGCCGCGCGGCGGCTCGTCCGATGCGGCCTTGATGGTGATCGAGCCGCCGAGGTCGTGCACCACGAAGCTGCGCACGATGGTGAGGCCGAGCCCGGCGTCACGGTCCAGCGAGAAGCGGTCAGGGACCCCCGGGCCGTCGTCCTGTATTCGCATGGTCAACGTCTTGGGGGTGCCGGCGAAGCGCACCTCGACCTGCTTGGCGGGACCGGCCGGCGGGCCGGCGTGCTGGAAGGCGTTCTGCAACAGCTCCACCAGCACCACTGCCAGCGGCATCGCCGTCTCGCCGTCGATCTCGCCGACAGCGCCGTCCACCCGTATTCTGAGGGGACGCCCGGCCGGGGCTAGCCCTTCCTCGACCAGCCGCAGCAGCGGGCCCACGATCTCGTCGAAGTCGAGGTCCGACGTGGTGTCGAGGGACAGGTGTTCATGCACCATGGCGATGGACGAGATCCGCCGCACCGAACTCTCCACCGCGATCTTGGCCTCGGGACTGGCAAGGCGGCGGGCCTGGAGTTGCAGCAGCGAGCTGACCGTTTGGAGGTTGTTCTTGACCCGGTGGTGGATCTCGCGGATGGTGGCGTCCTTCGACAGCAGCAGCCGGTCGTGGTGGCGCAGCTCCGACACGTCACGCAGCAGGGCCACCGCTCCGCTGACGCGGTCATTGGCCACCAGCGGATAGGCCCGCATCACCACCACGATCCCCTGCCCGGCGGTGAACTCGGCCACCGTGGAGCGCCGCCTCCAGAACGAGCGCCGGATGACGGTGTCGTCCAGCCTGAGGTCCCCCAGCCGGCAGCCCGGCACCGGGCGCATGACGCCCAGCCGGTGCAGAGCGCTGCGGGCATTGGGCGAGGCATAGGTGATGCGGCCCTCCCGGTCGAGCACCATCACGCCGTCGCCGACGCGGGGCTCGCGGAACTCGCCCACCCTCTCGACCCAGTCGTAGGGGAAGGACCCGTCCGCGATCATCTGGGCGAAGCGGCCGTACAGACCGCGATAGATGGTCTCCAGCGGGTTCTCGTGACGGATCGGGGCCGGCGCGGCCTCCCGGGACAGGACCGCCACCGGCACGTCGCCGCAGCGCACCGGCACGTAGTCCGCCACCCGGCGCCGGTCGCGCAGCGCCAGGCTGCCCTCCTCCACCACGGTGTCGTCGCCGATGACGGAATGGGTGCCGGCTTCGGCTATCTCTGCCTCACCCGCCTCACCGTTGTCGATCGCGGCCCGGAGCCATGCCGACGCCGGGCCCTGGACGAGGGTGCCGACAGGGTCCACCAGGTGGATGGTCGGACCGGTGTTGGCGCGAGCGTGGGCCAGCACCACGAAGTCGCCGTCGGCGCTGGAGGCGGTCCCGCCCGGCTCTGCATCCTCATCAACAGCGACCGACGCCGGATTGAACCCGCCGGCACAGGGTGCGTAGAGCAACAGGTCGCCGAACGAGAGGTCGGCCAGCGGCGCCCACGAGGCAACGAGCCGCTGCAGGTGGTCGATGGAGCGCTCGTCGAGCGCGGTTCCGGCCCGGGCCAACTCCGCGAGACCGACCACCGGCGCCGCTCCCTAGCCCCCTATCCGCGCGGCCTCTCAGCCGAAACCGATGGGGTTGGAGCCGGGCGGGCCCAACTCCACGTAGGTGAGGCGCGAGGCTGCGACCGCGATCTCGCGGCCCTTGTCGTCGGTGAGCCACAGCACCGAGTCGTCGCCTCTCAACGCGGCCTCGACCGAAGCCTTGACGCCCGCCCGGTCGGCGTCCTCGGGGAGGGTCACGGCGATTGGCTGGGCGCTGTCGACGATTCCGATGCGGAGCTCCACGATCTTCTCCTTGTGCCGTTGTCAGTACTGGTCCCGGCGCCTCAAACGATCTTGAGTTCGGGATGGGTTCTCTTGGTGGGGCCGTGGGCCTCGATCCACGACGCCATGGATGCGAACACCTCCGACGCCTCGGAGCGGGGGGCGACCGCCATTATCGGCCGGCCGTGGTCGCTGCCCTCGCGCAGCGGGATCGTCATGGGCACCTGGCCGATGAGTTCCACATCGAGGGTCCGGGCCAGTTCCGCCCCGCCGCCGGAACCGAACAGCGGGTAGCGCTTGCCGTCGTCGCCGGTGAACCAGGACATGTTCTCGATCACGCCTCGCACCGCGATGTTGACCTTCGAGAACATGAACGCCGATCGCTGGGCCACCCTCTGGGCCGCGGGGTTGGGGGTGGTGACCACATAGGCCTCGGACCGCGGCAGGAACTGGGCCAGCGACAGGGAGATGTCTCCGGTGCCCGGCGGCAGGTCGATGAGCAGGAAGTCGGGATCGTCCCAGAAGACGTCGGTCAGGAACTGCTCGAGGGCCTTGTGAAGCATCGGCCCCCGCCAGATCACCGGCTGATCCTCCTGGGCGAAGAAGCCCATGGAGATGCAGCGCACGCCGTGCACCTCCGGCGGCACGATCATGTCGTCGATCACCACCGGGGCCCGGTCGACTCCCAGCATCCGGGGAATCGAGAACCCCCACACATCGGCGTCCACCACTGCGGTCGAGTGTCCCCGGGCGGCGAGGGCGATGGCCAGATTGGCGGTCACCGACGACTTCCCCACCCCGCCCTTGCCCGAGGCGATCAGCAGGGTGCGGGTGGCGTTGCCAGGTTCGGCGAAGGGGATGGCCCGGCCCTCGGCGTGTCCGTGGGCGGGTGCGCTGCCCGCGGTGGCGGCGGGGCTTCCGTGCAGCTTGGAGCGCAACTCGGCCCGCTCGGCGTCGGTCATGACCGTGAAGTCCAGAGTGACCGCGGCGACGCCGTCGAGAGTCAGCAGGGCATCGGTCACCCTGTTCTGGATCTCGTTGCGCAGCGGGCAGCCGGCCACCGTCAGGGCGATGCGCACGTCGGCATGGCCGCCTTCGATGGTGGCGCCCCGGTACATCCCGAGGTCGACGATGCTGCGATGCAGCTCGGGGTCCTCCACCGGTCGGAGGGCCTCGATCACCTCCGCTTCCGTGACGGCCACAGGATCAGGGTGTGCGCGGGTAGCCGGAGGCCCGTCGCGTTGCAGCGTTGTCCTTCCCGCTCTTGTTCGCTGCGCTCACGGGCCGCTCGGGCCACGGCCTCGCTGGGCACCTCGCTGAAATGCTCATGAATCGCTCCCTACCCGCTCGGCCTCTTAGGCTAACGGCGTGTCAATTGCGCACCTCAGCGCGGCGGGGTGCGCCACGGCCGCACCCTAGGAGGGGTTGATGCTGCACCTGGTCCGCCATGCCGATGCGGGCAACCGGGGTGCCTGGGTGGGCGACGACTTCGAGCGCCCGCTGGACGACTCCGGCACCAAGCAGGCTGAGGCCATCGCGGTCACCTTGGCGGAGCGGCCGGTGCGGCGGATCCTGTCGAGCCCGTACGTGCGCTGCGTCGACACCGTGGTGCCGCTGGGGCGGGCCTTGGGGCTTCCGGTCGAAGCCTCTGACGAGCTGGCCGAGGGCTCCCACGTTGCCGACGCTCTCCACCTGCTGGGTTCGCTGGCCGCGGCCGAGGGCGACTCGGTGCTCTGCAGCCACGGCGACGTGATTCCGGGAGTGCTGTGGGTCCTGGCCCAGCACGGGCTCGACATCGGAGATCTGGGCCGCTGCAAGAAGGGCTCGATCTGGGAACTCGAAGTGGTCGACGGCCGGATCGTCGCCGCCGCCTACCGCCACCCCCGCACCTTCGGCGCAGCCTGAGCCGGCTGCCGCTACTGGACTCTTGGCGGTCGGGCGGCCGGCATCAAGCGGCCGGCATCAGGCGGTGTAGTCGGGAGGCCGGGAGAAGACCTCTTCCAGCAGCGGGACGAAGTCCTCCATGGGCAGGTCGTCGTAGGCGGGGTCGAAGCAGTTCTGGTCGTAGGAGGCGCAGAAGTCGACGCAGCGGTCGTAGTGGGGAGACTCCGCGTAGCGCTCCCGGGCGTGGCGGTCGCCGCCCAGGTGATGGAAGTAGTAGTAGCCCTGGAACAGCCCGTGGTGGCGCACGACCCACTCCGTCTCGGAGCTCACGTAGGGGGCGACGATGGCGGCCGCGACGCCGCTGTGGTTGTCGGGGGCCAGCACGTCGCCGATGTCGTGCAACAGCGCGGCCACCACGAACTCGTCGGGCTCGCCGTTGCGCAGCGCCCGGGTGGCCGACTGGCGGCAATGGCGCTCCCGGTCGATCTGGTAGCCGAGGGTGGGGCCCTCCAGCAGCCTCATCACCGAGAGCAGGTGACCCACGAGCGTCTCGCGGCCGTGGCTCTCGAAGATCTTGCCGAGCTGGGTGTAGTCGTCGACGGTGCCGTCGGCCATAGCGGTCCAACTGACGGTGAAGGTGTCTGCGGCACAAATGTCTGTCGGCGTGTCGGCCATGTCATGCATCCCCTATTGCTGCGAGCACGGCGGGTGGCGTCGCCCCCATTCAAGCCGACGCGAGGCCGCCGGTCGAGACTGGTCTGCCGGAACCTCCGGGATGCGGCGACCTACCGCCCGATGATCTCGGCGTCGGGATAGAAGGCGGCCGCCGCGAACCAGAAGGTGTCGAGATGCTCGACCGGCTCCAGCGCCGCCCCGGCGCCGCTCGAGGGTCGGCCCAGAATGTCGTAGACGGCACCGGAGGCCGAGTCCACGAACCCGCCGCCGGCGTCCACTGACAGCTCCAGTGGCCGACCGCCGACGGACCTGACGAACACGCCGGTGGCGCCCACATCCCGGCCCTCTTCGATCACCGCACGGTCGAGGGCGCTGGCCGTGCCCGGCTCGAACAAGGCCACCAACTCCCGTCCCGCGAAGGAGAACGGCACGACCCGGCGCTCCTCGAGCACGTCGTAGGGGATGACAGCTCCCTCGCCGCCGTCGCGCAGCGCCAGCACCCGGGTGATGGGTTCGAGACGGTCGTCGAAGGGGCCGCTGAAGAGGAAGGGCCGGTTGTTGGAGTCGTAGAACTCGTAGGGGTTCTGCCCGTACCGGCGGAAGTGGCCGGTGTCGAGGCTGAGCACCTGGCCGCCGGGGTGCGATGCCAGGAACCGCTCGAACGACACCGTCTGTACCGGGATCAGGTCGAGCTGGATGCCGGTGAGATGGCCGATGATGGCCTGGCCGGTGTAGTGCGACCACAAGCTCTCGGTCTGGCGGTCGTACATCACCAGCGCCGATTTGAACAGCGCTCCGGAGGTGCCGAAGTCGAGGATGCGCTCCCCCACCCGGCGGTCGTAGGCCACCGCCGAGTTGCACAGCGGGCAGTACGACACCGTGACCGGCACCCCGCCGACAGTGCCGTTGACCAGTTCGTGCCAGGTCATGATCCGCAGCGGGTAGGCCCGGGCGTCGCCGTTGACCTCCAGCGCCAGCACCGGCTCCACCGGAGCCAGCCAACCCACCTCTGGGGCCGGCTCGAAAGCGGGGTCCTCCAGGGCGGGAATGGCGTCGGGCGGGACTACGCCGCGGATCTCGTCGAGATCCACCAGCGGCTCGGGGTGGCCGGAACCGAACGGGTCCTTCAGCGCGCTGGGAACGTCCTCGCGCGGTGTCGACTGGATCGGACCGGTCAGGTCCGCAGCCGGGGAGCTGTCCTCCTGAGCCTCCGAGGCGGCGGTGGTGTCCGGCTCAGCCTCGGACTCGGCGTCCGTGGAGGGCGCGGGACCGGCATCGGAGTCGCTGGCCGGCCCGGAGGCGGAACCAGAGTCGGGGGCTGGACCAGAGTCGGGGTCGGAGGCACTGCCCTCCTGGCTGCCGGCCTGGGAGGCATCGGACGACGGCTCCGAACCGGTGACGGGCCCATCGGAAGCGCCCGATCCCGAGCATCCCAGGACGACCGCGGCCAGGGCCAAGACGAGGGCAGCGGCCGCGCTCCGATGAGAAACAACCTGCATCTTGCGGGACATGTCGGAGCAACCTAACAACGGTGCCTCCCTCGCGTTCAGCGATTTGGCGGCCACCGGCGACCACCACCGCGCCGCGGCGGCCTTCCTGGCTGGCGGCTGCGACCGCCTCTAGCCGCTGAGCGCGGCTCGCAGGCCCTGATCCTCGATTAGGCGGACCAGGTCGGGCGGGCGCTGCGGCAAGGCGTCGAAGGCTGCCAAGTCAGCCCGCGCCCTGCCGGTGTCGCCCTGCTGCCAGCGCGCGAAGGCCCGGTAGACCAGCCCGGTGGCGTTGGACGGGTCGGCGTCCAGGGCAGCGTCGAGGTAATCGAGCCCCAGCGCCAGCAGCTCCGAGTCGCCGCTGCGGGCCAGCAGCCAGCCCCGACCGGCCTGCACGTCGGGGTCGCCGGGGCGGGACTCCAGGACCCAGTCGAGGAACCGCACCGCGTCGAGCAGGTCGCCCCGGTTGGCCAGGGCCTCGGCCGCGACGAGCGCCTCGGGCACCGTCAGAGCCGTCTCGCTGAAGGCTGGACGCTCATCGAGGGCGGCCAACGCGTCGGCGGCCTGCAGCGCGGCCTCGTCTCGGGCCTGCGCCACCCGCTCCCGCACCCGGGACTGGGTCAGCAGCTGCTCCGCGTAGGGGGGCGGGTCCAGCGAGTCGAAAACGGCCAGCTCCCGGGCCGCGGCGGCCCCGTCGCCCTGCTCGAGGGCCACGATGGCGCGGAACAGCCGGGCGTCGGGATAGGCGGGATCCACCGCAATCGCGTCGTCGAGGTACCGCGCGCCGGCGACCCGGTCTCCCTGGCGCGACGTGAGCCAGCCCCGGTAGGTGAGGGCCTCCACGTTGGAGGGCTGGATCTCCAGGGCCTCGTCGTAGGCGGCGATGGCGCCGGCCATGTCGCCGTCGCCGAGCCGCGACTGGGCCTCGAAGATCATCTCGCGGGCAGTGGAGCGGATCTCGCCGGTGATGGAGCCGTCGGCGCCCCGGCTGCCCGAGGACCGGGCCACCAGCAGGCCCGCGGCGCCGGCCACCGCCACGATGGCGACGGTCCACACGGCCACGTTGCGCCAACGGCGCCGCGCCTGCAGCGGCGGCCCACCACCTTCGGGAGCGGCGGACCGGTCCGATCGCAGCATCACCACCAGCACGGCCGCGATGCCCCCTGCGGCCAGCAGGGGCAGGATCCACACGAGGCTGGTGACTCCCGAGCCGGACGGGTTGTAGTCGATGTCGGTGTCGTAGGCGGCCACGAGCTGGTCGCGGACGTAGGCGTCGCTGCGACCGTCATCGACCCACACCGCGATCTGCCGGCGGATCTCGCGGGCCACGGGCACGTCGCTCTCGGCCACCGACTGGCCCGCGCACACCGGGCAGGCGAAGTCCTCGGCCAGGGACCGGACCCGGTCGGCGTTGGTCCTGGGGGGCCCTTCGGCCAGCGACCCGTACAGCAGCGCGCCCGCAGCCACCGCGGCGGCCGCGATCCAACTGGCGACCCGCCGGTTCATGATGTAGCGGTGAGTTGGGCGATCACGTCGTCGATGCCGTCGGCGGTGACCCCTCCGAGCTGCTTCCACACCACCACGCCCGACGGGGCCACCAGGTAGGACTCGGGCACCCCGGTCACGCCGTAGGCGATGGCCGCGGCGCCGGCGCCGGTGGCCAGAACCGGCCAGTCCCCGCCGTTGGCCGTGAAGAACTCCTGCACGTTGTCGGCGGTGTCGTCGAACACGATCGACACGATCCGGGCGTCGCCGGCCGCGGCGTGGCGCTCGGCGAAGGCCACCAGCTCGGGGTGCTCGATGATGCAGGGCACGCAGGTGGTGGAGAAGAAGTTGACGATCACCCAGCGGCCCCGCCACTGGTCCAGGTCGAAGCGCTCGCCCTCGACGGTCACGCCCGCCACCGGGGGCGCCAGCCCTCCGAGGATGGGGCTCGACGCGTTGCGCTCGATGGCCGAGTCGCGGGTGGCCAGCACCACCACTAACAAGGCGACCGCCACCGCCAGCGGCACCGCTACCCAGGCCGTCCGCCACCTGCTGGCATCCGAGCGTTCCGGGCGTGACGCCGGCGACGTAGGGTCCGGATCCTGCCGGTCGGTCGTGCTCATGGCACCGGCTCCACCGCGGCTGCGGCTGCGTCCTCTTCGGGCTGGCGTCGCCTCGAGGAGGCCGGCACCAGCGACAGGGCGGTGCCGGCCGCCATCGCGATGCCGCCCAGCCACAGCCACGCCACCAGCGGCTGGACGGTCACCCGCAGGATCACCCGGTCGGGGCCTGGCTCGTCCGGGAAGGTCAGCACGGCCAGGGCCACGTCGTCGCGCAGGGTCGAGCGCACCGACGGGATCCCGATCGTCTGTGACGCGAACGGGTAGGTGGCGATGGCAGGCCCGTACGTCTTGGCGTCGTCCACCCGCACGAAGGCCACCCGCTCGGTGCGGTTGTCGTGGACCACCACCGCGGAGCCCAGGTAGACGACCTCGTGGCCGGCGAAGCTCGCCCGCTGGTTGGCCTCGAGGTCGAACTCGGCCTGGCGGACATAGGACTGGCTGGCGGCGAAGGCAACCGCCACCAGCACCACGCCCAGATGCACGATCATGCCGCCGTTGGTGCGTCCCACCAGGCCCCGCCACCGGTGGCGGCGAACCGCCAGGACGATCTGGCGCAAGGCGGCCCCGCCCGCGAAGCCGCCCAGTCCGAACGCCAGCAGGGGGGCCCAGCCGCGGGCCCCGCCGACAACCGCCAGCACCAACGACGCGGCCGCGATCCACATCGGCACCAGCAGCCGCCGGTTGAGGGCTTCCGTCGGCACTCGGCGCGACGACCCTCCCCAGGGCAGCATCGGGGCCACCGCCATGAGGAACAGCAACGCGAAGCCGATGGGGCGGGTCATCCGATCGAAGTAGGGGTTCCCCACCGAGATGGTGCGGCCGTCGAAGGCCTCCACCAGCAGCGGGAACACGGTGCCGAGCAGCACCACGAACGCGAACGCGGCGAACAGGGCGTTGTTGGCCAGGAAGGCGCCCTCGCGCGACACCGGCGCGGCGATCCGGCCCGGCGTGCGCAGCCGGTCGCCCCGCCAGGCGATCAACCCCAGCGACACGGCCACGATGACCGCGAAGAAGCCGAGGATGGCGGGGCCGATACCCGACTCGGTGAAGGAGTGCACCGAGGCCAGCACGCCGGAACGGGTGAGGAACGTCCCCAGGATCGTCAGCGAGAACGTGGCGATCACCAGCGACAGGTTCCACACCCGCAGCATCCCGCGGCGCTCCTGCACCATCACCGAGTGCAGGTAGGCGGTGCCGGTGAGCCACGGCAGCAGCGAGGCGTTCTCCACCGGGTCCCAGGCCCAGTAGCCGCCCCAGCCCAGCGTCTCGTAGCTCCACCAGGCCCCGAGCACGATCCCGAAGGTCAGGCAGCCCCAGGCGGCCACCGTCCAGCGCCGGGTGGACGCCAGCCAGCCCTCCCCGAGGCGCCCGGTGGCCAGCGCGGCCACCGCGAAGGCGAAGGGCACCGTGAACCCGACGTAGCCGAGGTAGAGGATCGGCGGGTGGAACGCCATGAGGATGTGGTTCTGCAGCAGCGGGTTGGGGCCGGGCCCGTCGTAGCCGGCGGGCACCTCGACCCCGATGAAGGGGTCGGCCGGGCCGACCATCAGCGCGAAGAAGAAGGCGCTGACCGCGAACATGACCAGCAGCGCCCAGGCCACCATCGGATCGTTCTCGCGGCGGCGGAACCTCACCGCCACCGCCACCGTGTAGCCGCACAGCACCAGCACCCACAGCAGGATGGACCCCTCCAGCGCCGACCACAGCGTGGCCACGTTGAAGATGGGCGGGGTGGTCGACGAGCCGTTCTCGGCCACGAACTTCACCGTGAAGTCCCGGGTGATCAGGGCCCGCTCCATCACGACCACGCCCAGCACCGCCGCGGCCCCCATTAGGAACGTGAGCTGCCGGGCGGCCCTCCCCCAGCGCGAGCCGCGCCCCGCCAGGCCGAACGCACTGACCGCCACACCCAGGAGGGCCGCGGCCAGTCCCGCGGCAACGGCCGCCGAGCCGGCCGCGACGTTGCTCATCGACGCCGCGGTTCAGGCGGTGACAGCAGCCTCGTCACGGGAGCGAGCCGCCTTCCTCGGCCTCGACTATGCGCTCCTCGTAGCTGTCGCGCTCGCGGTAGTCGTTGTCGTGCTTGACCAGCATCCGGTCCGACGCGAAATGCCAGCCGTCGTCGGCGATCACCGGACCGGGGCCGGGGCCCAGCCGCCAGGCCCCTTCCAGGACCACGGGAACGCCGGGCTGGAACAGCTCGGGCGGGTCCCCGGTGTGGACGACGTCCACTACTGCCCCGTCGAAGCCGACCGAGAAGGCCAGCACGGGCCGGTCGTTGAAGAAGGTGTCCACCGGCGCAGCGATGGGCGTTCCCTGGAGGGTGAAGCGCTCGGAGGCCAGTTCGTCGCGGCGCTCCACCGCCTCGTCGGCGTTGTAGAAGAACAGCGAGGCGTCGCTCAGAAGGTTGGTGATCAGCAGGGAGACCGCCGCGGCCGCGGCCACCACGACCACCAGTGCCACCGACCGCCTCGCCCGTCCGGACCGGGGGCCGGGCCGGGGCGTCAGCGGTGACAGGTCCGTCGCTGGGGTGTCGTCGGCTTCGGTGCCGGTGGCCGCGTCATCCATGGTCTGTCACTCGTCGTCGCTCTGCTGAGCCCGGGCCCGGCGCAGCAGCCTCTGGCCCCGGACCCTGAGAGCTGCGGCGTACAGCCCGATCGCGACGACGGTCACGCCCCAGGCGCTCAGAACGTAGGCGGCGTGGCTCACCGGCCGGCCTCCGCCCGCCGGGCGCGGACCGCCTCGTGGAGCTCGCGGTCGGCGAGTTGCCTCTCCAGCCAGCCGATGCGGAAGCGGTGCATGACCATCCACAGGATCGCCAGCGCGGCCACCACCAGCGCCAGGAAGAGCGTGAACAGGGTCAGGTCCTCGAGCTTGCCTTCGGTGAGGGAGGACTGCTGGTGCAGCGTGCGGTTGGCCCACCAGTTCACCGACCGGTTGACGATGCCGATGTTGACCGCGCCGACCAGCCCGACCACCGCGGCCCGGGTGGCGGCCGAGCCGGCGTCGGTGCCGAGGGCCCTGATCGACAGGTAGCCGACCATCACCAGGAACAGTATGAGGGTGGTCACGAGGCGCACGTCGCCCCACTCCCAGTAGGTGCCCCAGGTGGGCCGGCCCCAGAGCATGCCCGTGACCAGCGTCAGGCCACACAGCAGCACCCCGACCTCGGCGCCGGCGTGGGCGGTGATGTCCCACCACTCCGAGCGACGCCACAGCCACATGAGCGAGCCCAGCGCGGTCAGCCCGAACGCGGCGTAGGCCCCCAGCGCCGAAGGCACGTGCACGAAGATGATGCGCACGGCGTCGCCTTGCACGTCGTCGGCCGGAACGGCCAGAAGCCCCAGCGCGGCCACCGTCGCGAATCCGGCCAGCGTCACCGCTCCAAGCCAGAACGTGAAGCGAGATCCCGTGCGAGCGGGTCCGTCCAGGTACCCGGTCACAGGCTCGGGAGCGCCGGTCGATGGGCGGCTCATGCGTCCTCCATCAGGGGACCGTAGACGACGCAGCCCAGCGCGACGTTGGCGGCGGCGAATCCGGCCAGCAGCCCCACCCAAGACCAGCCGTTGACCGCGGCCGTGCCCAGGGCGTCCTCGAACGCCCGCGTCGCGGCGATCAGCACCGGCGCCACCACCGGCAACAGCAGGATCGGCAGGACCGTCTGATGGGCTCGCACTCCTGCTACCACAGCACCGAGCAGGCTACCGGCGGCCGCGAGTCCGGCCGTCGCCGCCAGCGAAGTCACCACAGCCAGCGGCAGCGACTGGATCCCCGCCCCGTACAGCAGCACCACGCCGGGCAGCAGGACGGCGGCCACCACCAGTAGCTGCACGGCCACTGCCGACGCCTTGCCGACGAAGGCGGCTGCGGGAGCCATGCCGCTCAGCAGCAGCATCCGTCCGGCGCCGTCGGCTGATTCCACCGCCACGGAGCGCTGCACCGCCACCACAGTGGCGAACAGCACGGTCATCCAGAGCAGCCCTGGTGTGGCCAGCTCCAGTGTCGGCCGGTTGGCGTTGAGCGCGAACCCGAACAGCACCAGCACCAGCAGCGCGAACGGCACGACCTGTCCCAGCGTGGTACGAGCCCGCCACTCGATCCGAAGATCCTTGACCGCCACCAGCCAGATATCGCCTGCGAGCAGGCGCAGCTCACGCCCCATGAGCCTCAGCGGGCGGCGCCTCGGGGCGCGCCTTCTCACATCGCACCGGTGCTCACCGTTCCTCCCGCCATGGTCACCGTGCGGGTGGCCAGGTCGTCGGCGGGGCCGGTCTCATGCGAGGCCAGCACCACGGCTGCACCCGCGGAGGCGGCCTCGGACATCAGTCCGCTCACCAGCTCGCGGCCCTCGCTGTCCAGGCCGGCGTGGGGCTCGTCCAGCAGCCACAGCTCGGGGCGGCGCACCACGACCGCGGCCAGCGCCACCCGGCGGCGTTGCCCGGCCGACAGCCGGGTCGACGGAATCGCCCAGAGCCGCTCGGGCACTCCAAGCCGATTAAGAGCGCCAGGAACGCCTGCCGAGTCCACCCGCGAGGCCCGGGCCCACAGATCGAGGTTCTCGGCCGCGCTGAGTTCGCCGTAGAGGGCGGTGTCGTGACCCAGCAGGCCCACCCGTCGGCGCACCGCGGCCCGGTCGACGCCGAGGTCGCACCCGAGCACCTCGCCCTGTCCCTCCGACAGTGTCAGCAGCCCGGCGCACAGGTGCAGCAGCGTGGACTTGCCGGCGCCGTTGGGTCCCCGCACCAGCACGATCTCGCCGGAGTCGACGGCGAGATCGGCCCCGGCCAGCGCCGGGAAGCGCCCCAGCAACACGACCGCGCCCACTAGGCGCACCGCGCTCATAGCGCTGCTTGCCACCCGTTCCCGTACAAGCCCGTCACAGCCCTCGAACGGTTCGGGCTCAGGGTTGGCCGACCCCGGTGATGCGGGTGGGGTGGACGAAGACCGCGGTGCGGCGTTCGGCCGCCATCACGCGGTCGTACTCGTCCCAGTCCTCGTGGCTGCCGCCGGCCGCGATGAACACGTCCCTGAGCAGTCGGGGAACCGCTGACGGGTCGAAGCCGTCGAAGCGGTCGTCGGGACCGATGATCGTGGTTGCGCCCTCCACGCCGACCCATGACCAGCCCGCCCGGAAGACGACTGTGGCCCTCGGAGCACGCCGCCAGTGACGGAGCTTCACCGAGCTGCCCCGCACCACCAGGGCCACCACCTCCTCGCCGGTCACCGGGTGGGCCATCACCCCGGCGTTGACCAGCGACGAGTGGACCGACCGGTCAGGACGCCCGAACGACACCACCGCAAGGCCCTGATCGGCGGCTGCGAACGCTCGCACGTCCTCCATCGTGTGGCTCAACGACTACTCCCCGTCCTGCGGCCCAGCCGAAGCCACCAGAAGACCCTGTCGAGGGCCCTGCCTGTAGATGGCGCCGACAGCCACACTCTACTTCCCGTACCAGGTCGTAAGCCGCGGCGCCGCTGATCGCAAAATGGCTCGCGGATGATACTGTCTTGAGATAATTTATATCATTTAATGTTGTTTCTCGGTTGAGCCCGCTAGATTGCCCACAAGAGTCACATCCGACGCCCCGATAAACGGAAGGAGAGTCATGACAACCGAATCCCCTGCGGAGGCGCACCAGGCCGACGAGTCGCCTGACGCCGACGGCCCACTCGACCATCCACTCGATCCCGAGACCCGTAAGCGTGAGTGGAAGAAGCTGTTCGACGAGTATCAAGCCGAGCACGGCGCCTTCACCGAAGAGGAGATCGCCGAAGCGCGGAAGGCAATGTTCGGATGACGACGTTCGTGCTAGACACTGGAGCGCTTATCGCTCTTGAGCGCGGAGACCGGCACCTTTGGACGAGGTTGTACACAGCAGACCAACCCGGCGACGTCCAAGTGCCGACCGGAGCCATCGCCCAAGCCTGGAGGGGTAGCTCTCGCCAGGCACCACTAGCCCGGGCTCTCAAGTTATCCGAGGAGGTGCCGCTGGACGGTCAGGTCGCGCGAGAGGCCGGTGCCCTCTGCGGGCAGACGGGAACCGCCGACGTGATCGACGCCTCCGTCGCGGTCGCGGCCTCCAAAGCAGCACGCCGCAGCGATGTCGGCGTGGTCACCTCGGACCGGAGCGACATCGCGCCGCTTCTCGCCGCGCTGGGTGTCAGTGCTCGAATCGTGGACGTGTAGCCAGCGCGGCCGGACGATGTGGTGGCGGTGCCACGTCAGGCGACCGGGTAGAAGTGTCCGGCGTTGACCACGAGCGTCTGGCCGGTGATCATCCGGGCCCGCTCCGACGCCAGGAAGATGGCGGCCTCGGCCGCATCTGAGTCGGTGGGCATCTCCCGCAGGGCCATGCCTTGCGCGATCTCGTGCTTGACCTCCTCGGCGGTGATGCCCCGCACGCCGGCCTGCCACTCGCAGTAGAGCTTGACGTTGGGCCCCCACATCCAGCTCGGTACGACCGTGTTCACCCTGATGCCCGACGGCCCCAGCTCCGCGGACAGGTCGCGGGCCACCGACAGCAGAGCCGACTTGGCTGCGCCGTAGGGGCTCTGGGGGAACTCCGCCACGGGCCTCATCGAGGCCTGCGACCCGATCAGCACCACCGATCCGGTGCCCGCGGCCTTCATGTGGGGCTCGACGGCGCGCACCACGTGCACCGCGCCGAGCACGTTGACGGTGAGGTTGAGTGTCCAGTCCTCGTCGGTGGTGTTGTGGAACGCACCCTTCTGGGTGTCGAGAGCAGCCACGTTGATCACCGCGTGCAGCTCACCGAAGCGGGCCGCAGCCGCGTCGGCTGCGTCGGTGCAGTCCTCCTGTGAGGTGACGTCGCCCGGGCAGGCGATTATCCGCTCACCTGTCGGGTCGAGCCCGGCCGCGGCCTCCCGGAGGCGCCCGGCGTTGCGGGCCATCACCGCCACGCTGGCCCCGTCGCGCAGCGCGAGGCGGGCGCAGCTGGCGCCCAGTCCGGGGCCGACGCCCACCACCAGCACGGTTCGTCCCTCAAGGATCATGGTCGGGTCTCCTATAGCTCACCCTATGGCTCACCAGAGTCGGTCGGTGTAGGTGTCGGTCCCGACGACGGTGGGCCGGAACGGCGCCGCGAACACGACGTTGCCGGCGCCGGCATCGGCCAGTCCGGCCGCGTAGGCCCGGAACCGGTCCCAGCTCCGGGCGGGATCGCCGTCGAGGAAGAACATCTGCACTTGGCGCTCGGCCGGCCCGGCCGGAGTGCCCAAATCCATGGGGGCCCGCTCGGTCTCGCCGCCGGCGGGATCGATGTAGCGCCACGACACCATCGAGGCGATGGGCGAGCCGGCCATCAGGGCGGGCAGCGCCTCGCCGCGCAGGTGAGCGTTCAGCCCGTCCACGCCGGTGCCCCCGGCCGGGTCCAACGCCACCACGGCCAGGCCCTGGTAGGGGTGGTCGAGGGCCAGCTCGATGGGCACCGGGTCGTCGTCGCGGTAGTGCGACCACGGCTCGTGCAGCAGCACGGTGTGGGCATGGACCCGGTTGTCGAAGCCCCGGCCGTCCTTGTAGAGGTCCACCACTTGGTCGATGGCCCACGCGAAATGCTCGCGGTGACGGCCCTCATGGACCCAGTAGACGGCAAGGTAGGAGCCCGCGTCCACGGGCACCGCCAGCGGCGAGTCCTCCGGGAACCGCAGATTCTTGAGGTCGCGGGTGGCCACCCAGCGCCGCCCGGCGAACAGCCAGGGGCCGACGAGGCACCCGGCGTAGAAGTGGTCGCGCTCGTACCAGCGGTTGTAAGCCACCTCGTGACCGCGTTCGGGGTCGACCATCGTGAACAGGCAGCTGCCGACCCGGATCGGGTAGGTGTTCATGAGCCCTCCCCCAGCCCGTGGGCTGGGCCGGCACCGGCAGCGCTCACGAGTCGAACACCGTCCGGGTCACCCAGTCGGCCACCAGGGCCGGCTTGGTGCCGTCCTCGATCTCGACGGTGATGGTGGTGACCGTCTGGACCGACGCGGCCTTGAGCTCGACCGACTTGACCACGGCGTTGGCCCGCACCCGCCTGCCCCGGTTGACGGGGCTGATGAACCGCACCCGGTCGAGGCCGTAGTTGATGCCCATGACCGCGCCGTCGAGCCGGGGCGTGTCCGACCGGACCGACTGCATCAGATGAGTGAGCATCGCCAGGGTGAGGAAGCCGTGAGCGATGGTGCCCCCGAAGGGCGTCTCGGCCTTGGCCCGCTCCTCGTCGATGTGGATGAACTGGTGGTCGACGGTGCAGTCCGCGAAGGCGCTGATCTGCTCCTGGGTGATCTCGAACCAGTCCCCGTGCCCCCGCTCGGACCCCTCGGTGGCCTTCAAGACGGCGTACGCGGCCTCGGCGTTGCTCATTGGCTCCCCTCTCGCGGGTGGGCTACGACGGCGTCAACCTACCGGACCGCCCAGTCCAGGGGTCACGAATGGCTACGAGCGCAGCGCCTGATCGAGCAGCAGGCCCGCGGGGTGCGGGGCCGCGCCGGAGCGGCGGGCGGTTACCAGCCGGCGTCGGGCCAGGACCTCGCAGCCGGTCAGCGGTTGGTCTCCCCACTCGGCCTGGGCCACGGGAAGCACCGACCACCCCAGGCCCAGCCTCACCATCTCGCACAGCACTTCGGGCTGGTGAGACTCGGCCACGACTTCGAGCGGCGCCCCCCTGCGGCGCAGAGCCGCCTCGGTCACGGCACGGGTGTGGGCGTCCCGGGGGAACAGCACCCACGGTCCCCATCCGGCACTGGGGCCCGGCTGGCGTCGCCCGTCAGGTGCGTAGACGGCGAGATCCTCGCTGAGCAGCGGTTCGGTGTGCACGCCCCTGACCGGCTCGGGAGGCTCGACGCACACGGCCAGGTCGAGGGCCCCGTCCACGAGCTCGCGCAGCAGCCCGCCCGAGGGCCCGACCCGCAGATGGATGCGCAGGTCCGGGTGCTCGGCCCGGAAGCGGCGCAGCGCCTCGCCGTGATGCTGCACCGCGGACGCGTCGATCATGCCCAACCGCAATTGGCCGTGGTCTCCCGAGCGGATGCGTTGCGCCCAGTCGGTGAGGTCGGCGGTGAGGGCCACCACCTGGCGGGCGTGTTCCAGCACCGGTCTCGTGCCCGGTCGCAGCACCCGGCGCCGGCCCTCCCGGTCGAACAGCGGGACACCGACACGCCGCTCGAGTTCGGCGAGACCCTGCGACAGCGCCGACGGGCTCACACCGACGTGCTCGGCGGCCAGCGCGAACGTGTCAGAGTCGGCCACAGCCACCAGGTACTCGAGTTGCCGGATCGAGAGATCGGGCAGGGTAGCGGCCATGCCGGCATTATAGTTAAGTAATGCTTCATGATTAGTGCCAAAGAGCCAGCAACGTTTAATCTAATGGCCATGACTGTTGATGTTCCGACCCGAGAGGGCCCCACAAGCCGGTCGCCACGACCGGTCCAAGCCCGCGAGATCGCTCCGGCGAGAGGCAGTCTGGGGGTGCTCACGCCGGGCATGGGCGCGGTGTCCTCCACCTTCGTCGCCGGAGTGATCGCAGCCCGGCGGGGCCTGAGCCCGCCCATCGGCTCGATCAGCCAGATGGCCCATATACGGCTCGGCACCAAGACCGAGAACCGCAATCCCCCCATCAGGGAGTTCGTGCCGTTGGCCGGCCTAGACGACCTGGTCTTCGGCGGCTGGGATCCCCTGTCGGCCAACGTACTGGAAGCGGCCCGCGCCTGCGGAGTGCTCGAAGAGCGCGAGCTGGGGACGATCTCGGCCGAACTCGAGGGCGTGGTCGCCATGGACGCAGTGTTCGACCGTCGCTGGGTGAGCCGCCTCGACGGCGTCCGGGTGAAGCCGTCCGCGCCCAAGTGGGATCAGGCCCAGGCCCTGATGGACGACATCGAGAACTTCCGCGGCACCCACGACTGCGACCGGCTGGTAATGGTGTGGTGCGGCTCGACCGAGGCGTTCTCGGAGCCCACGGCCGTGCACGAGTCGGTCGAGTCCTTCGAAGCTGGGCTCAAGGCCGACGACGACGCCATCGCCCCCAGCCAGATCTACGCCTACGCGGCGCTGCAGAGCGACGTGCCCTTCGCCAACGGGGCGCCCAACCTCACCGTGGACCTGCCGTGCATGGAGGAGTTGTCACGCGTGCGGGGCGTCCCCGTCGCGGGCAAGGACTTCAAGACCGGCCAGACCCTGATGAAGACGCTGATCGCGCCCGGTCTCAAGGCAAGGATGCTGGGCCTCAACGGCTGGTACTCCACCAACATCCTCGGCAACCGGGACGGGGAGGTGCTCGACGCCCCGGAGAACTTCAAGACCAAGGAGGTCTCCAAGCTGGGAGTGCTGGGAACCATCCTTCAGCCCGAGCTCTACCCCGACCTCTACGACGAGATCCACCACGTCGTGCGGATCAACTACTACCCGCCCCGCGGCGACAACAAGGAGGGCTGGGACAACATCGACATCTTCGGCTGGCTCGGCTACCCGATGCAGATCAAGGTCGACTTCCTGTGCCGGGACTCGATCCTGGCCGCGCCCATCGTGCTCGACCTGGCCCTGTTCATGGACCTGGCCGCCCGGGCCGGCGAGTCAGGCGTGCAGGAGTGGCTCAGCTTCTACTTCAAGGCGCCCCAGCCCTCGGGCACTGCCGACGTGGAGCACGACCTGTTCATCCAGCAGACCAAGCTCAAGAACACCCTGCGGGAGTGGATGGGCGAGGAGCCCGTCACCCACAGCGAAGCCGGCTGAGGGCCCGTCAGGACTCGGCCTCGGGGGCGGGAAGGGCGACCTCCAGGATGCCGCGGGCGATCAGGTCGTCGGTGGCGGCCTCGTCGAGGCCGAGTTCGGCCGCGATGTCGCGGGTGTGCTCGCCCAGCCCGGGGGCGGGCCGGATGTCGGCGTCGGCCATGCCGGTGGCGGTGAAGGCCGGGCCCTCGAAGGTCATCACCCCGATGGGCGGCTGGTCCAGTTCCACCAGGTAGCCGCGGGCGGCCAGGTGCGGGTCCTGGAGCTGCTCACCGGAGGTGAGCATCGGCCCGGCGGGCACGCCTGCGGCCAGGCAGGCCTCGGTGATCGCATGCTTGGACAGGGTCCGGGTCCACGCCGACACGGCCCGCTCCACCTCGTCCTCGCGCTCGCGGCGGGCGTCGATCGTCGCCAGCGTGTCCAGGGACGGGTCGGCGACTCCGGCCAGTCCCGCCAGCGCGGCCCATTCGGCATCGGCTCGGCAGCAGATGGCCACCCACTGGTCCTCGCCATCGCACGGGAACAATCCCCAGGGTGCGCCCCGGTCACGGCGGTTGCCCTGTGGCTTCACCGAGCCCGCCTGAAGCGATTCGCGGGCCAGCAGGTCGCCCATCGCCCCAACCGTCTGCTCGACCTGGCACACCTCGCTGTGGCATCCGCGCTCCATCACGCCCCGACGCCGGCCCAGCACGCCGGCCACCGCGGCCAGGGCCCCCATTCGTCCGGCCCAGTGGTCGGGGAAGATCGCCTGGGATCCCGACGGCCGGTCCACGTCGGGATAGTCCCACAGGTGGGTCATGCCTCCGGTCACCTGGGTGTTGGGGCCGTAGCCCTTCCAGTCCGACCACGGGCCGGAGGAGCCCATGAGCTGGCTGGAGACCATGATCACGTCGGGGTTTGCTGCCGCGAAGTGCCGGTATCCCAGCCCGAGGTCGTCCATGACCCCGGTAGAGCCGTTCTCAACCACCACATCGAAGCGGGCCGCGCCCCCGGCACCGGCTGCCAGATCCAGCAGCAGTCGCCGACCCTCGCCGGTCTTGGCGTCAACGCCGAGACTCCGCTTCGAGCGTGACGACGAGGCGAACGAGGGCGACATCTCGCCGCCCAGAATCACCCGGATGAAGTCTGGGTATGTCCTGCTCTCGACCTTGATCACGTCGGCGCCGTACTCGGCCAGCATCCGGCTGATCTCCACCCCGACCCCGCCGTGACCGAAGTCGGCGACGCGAATCCCGGCCAATGGCAGAGTCGGCTCGGGAGCCGACTCCGGCAGCGGCGGCCAGGCGACCAAGCCGTCAGGCTCCCCGGGTGCCCCATGCCCGAGAGCGGCCAGCACCTCGTCGGTGTGCTCGCCCAGGTGCGGCGGCCGACCGGTGGGGCCTACCCGCTCGCCGTCGGTCTCCATCCAGCCCGATGGCAGGCTCATCACCCCGCCGGTGGACAGCGGAACCCGGTCGAAGGTCTTGCGGGCCTCGAAGTGCTCGTTGGTGATCACGTCGCCGGGTTTGAGTATCGGAGTGGCGACGATGCCCCTGCGCTGGGCCTCCTCGGACACCTCCTCCATGGTCATGGTGGAGAACAGTTCCTCGTAGAGCGGGTTGAGCACCGCGTCGGCGATCAGGAACCGGCTGATGAACCCGTCGTATTCGGGGTCCTGCAGGTAGTCGGGCTCGCCCAGCCAGGCCCTCATGGCGCGCCACTGGCGGGGACTGAGCACCACCAGGCGCACGAAGCCGTCGGCCGCGGCCAGGATCGTGTACACCGGTCCGGGACCGGCCCTGACCTCCATCGGCTCGACCCCCTCGACCATGGCCTTGGACGAGTTGGGCAGCGACCAGTCGGTGATCTGGGCGGCCGCCTCGTTGGCCGACACGTCGATGAGCTGCCCCGCCCCGTGCCCGAGTCGCTGGATGAGGGCGCTGACGATGGCGAAGGCGGCCATCAGACCTGCGACGTCTCCGGAGATGTTGCCGGGAGGCATTAGCGGCTCGCGCTCGGGCAACCCTGCCTTCCAGCACATTCCCGAGGTGGCATCGATCACCGAGCCCGGCACGTCACGGCCCGAGTAGGGGCCGGTGCGCCCGTAGGCGCTGATCGAGGCGACCACCAGATGCCGGTGGCGGGCCGCGATCGCCTCGGCCTCGAGCTCAGCGGCGCCCGCGTCCACGGCCGCGCCGGGCTCGGTCGAGCCGACCAGCACATCGGCGGACGCGAGCAGGGATTCGAAGCTCGCCATGCTGGCGGCGTCGCCGGGGTCGATCACGACGCTGCGCTTGCCGCAGTTGCGCATGGTGAAGAACAGCGAATGCTCCGGAGTGAGCGGGTCCAGCGGCGGGAGGCTCCGGCTGGGCGACCCCTCGGGCGGCTCGACCTTGATGACGTCGGCGCCGAGGTCGCTGAGGAGCCGGCCGCAGAGCTCGCCCCGATCGACGGCGAGGTCGATGACCCGGATGCCTGAGAGCGGCCTGACTGGCATCGCGTACCTCCTACCCTCCGAACTTCCGGCGCCTGGGGCGAATAATCGCCCATAACTCCCGGAAGTTCACGATGACGGCCCAGATTCTGTGCCGAAGACTCCCACGAAACTCACGATCTCGCCGGGATAGCCGCCCAGGTTGTGGGTGAGGCCCAGGGTGCGACCGGTGTCGGGGATGCGGCGCTCGGCGGGGGCCTCGCCCCGCAGTTGCAGCCACACCTCGTAGAGCATCCGCAGCCCGCTCGCCCCCACCGGATGGCCGAAGGACTTGAGTCCGCCGTCGGAGTTGACGGGCAGCTCACCGTCGAGGTCGAAGACCCCGTCGAGCACATCGCGCCAGGCCGTGCCCCGGGCCGAGAACCCCAGGTCCTCGATCAACACCAACTCGGTGGGGGTGAAGCAGTCGTGCACCTCGGCCAGCGCCAGCTGCGACCGTGGCTCGCTGACGCCGGCCTGGGCGTAGGCGTCGGCCGCGGCCTGGGCGCACTCGGGCATGGTGGTGTATTCGTAGTCGGGGTCCAACGATCCCGCGCCGGTGCCGGCCACCACCGCCAGCCCCTTGACGTACAGCGGGTTCGCGCACCAGCGGTGGGCGTCCTCTGCCCGGCACACGATGGCTGCCGCGGCCCCGTCGGCCACCCCGGCGCAGTCGAACACCGAGAGTTGCCCGGCCACCGCGGGCATCGCGCAGATCTGCTCGGCCGACATCTCCCGGCGGAACTGGGCCCTCGGGTTGCGGGCGCCGTTGTGGTGGTTCTTGGAGGCGATGCGAGCCGCGGCGTAGCGCAGTTCGTCGCGGTCCACGCCGTAGCGGTCGGCGTAGGCGGGCAGCATCAGGCTGAACATGGCCGCCGCGGTGAGCGTGCGCTGGGTGCCGTCGGTGGGGATCGGGAAGGCGTTGAGACCCTGGTAGCCCCCGTCCTTGACCTTCTCGGCGCCGAGCGCCATGGCGGTGTCGTAGGCCCCGGAGGCCACCGCGTAACAAGCCTGGCGCAGCGCGTCGGAGCCGGTGGCGCAGTAGTTCTCGACTCTGGTCACCGGTTTGCCGTGAATCTTGAGCGGTCCGGCGAGAGCCAGACCGGAGGCAGCCGACTGCGACGTGCCGAACCAGAAGGCGTCGACGTCGTCCTGGGCTAGGCCGGCGGACCGGTAGGCAGCCTGGGCCGCGTCGATGATCAGGTCGTCGAGGGAGAGGTCCCAGTGCTCCGCAAATCGGGTGCAGCCCATCCCGATCACGGCCACCTGATCGCAGATCCCCCGGGAACTCATGGCGCCGCCGGATCGGCCCGGACGGGGCGGACCTTCCAGAAATAGTTGTGGATCTCGTCGGCGGTGTAGAGGCGCCTGAATGTGGGCACGACCCGCATGCCGGCATGAACCTCGTCAGCATCGACGTCGGTGAGCTCAAGGGGAGCGCGGCCCCCGCCGTCGAAATCGACGATCGCGAACACGGTGGGCGGGCTGGGCGAGTAGGCCAGCCGGTCCACGCTGAAGCTGGCAACCGTGCCGGTGACGTGGGCCATGGGCGCCGGATCCGCGTCATCGACCGCGCCGCCCTTCTCCGATACCCGGGCCGGGGGCAGGTGCACCATGTCGCTGGAGCGGTCCCGGGACCCCGCGAACCCGTACTTCCAGCCGGTCCGGCGTTGCGCCGCCGCCGAAGACGGGCGGCTGGGCGGCGGGCGGTTGGGCGGCTCGACGTCGACCATCCGACGCCAGGCCAGGAAGCGGCCGTAGCCGAGAGGCCCGCCCGCAGCGATCTGGACGGCGACCGGGGCGACGGGGCGATGCTCGCTGATCGCGTCGGTGGCCCGCAGGATGATGGCCTCCGCGCCGTCGGCCAGCGCCACGACTGCGACGGTCTCGCCGGGGCTGGCATCCTCCAGGGCCGAGCAGAGCAGCAGCAGCGGGTGGGCGGTGGCTGTGTTGCCCACCGTGTCCGCCAGGGAATCGACGAGGGCGTCGGCGCCAGCACCGATGGCTCCGGAGGCCGCGGCAACCGCCCGCCTGTTGAGGCCGGTGACGACGAGGCGGTCGATGCTGGTGCTGTCACCCAGCTTGCTGTCAGTCAGTGCATCCCGCCAGGCGGCGGCCGCCGCGGGGCCGAGGACATGGGCGCCGAAGCGCTCCTCCCAAGTGTGCGAACCGGCTCCCTCCGGGGTGCGCCAGCGCTCAGTGACCTCGAGCGTTCGGGACGCTCCGCCGAGGTACTCGGCCAGCACCGTTCCAGCAGCATCGTCGCCCACCAGCACGGCGGAGGCGCCGTCGCCCGCGGCGGCCTCGTCGGCGCCGGTGGGCAGGCCGTCACGGGTGTCGGCCGCCACCACAAGGGTGGAGCCGCGCCCCGCCAGCGCGGTTCTCAGCGCGCCGATGCCGGAGCGGACCGCGCCCCCGAAGTCGAGCGCCCCCACGGCCGGGTCGAGCCGCAGGGCAGCGTGGATGGCGGCTGCGTTGGTCTTCTCCAGGTAGGCCGGCGCCGAGGTGGCGAACCAGAGTGCCTCGGGCCTGGCATCGACCGCCGTCGACCGCAGGGCCAGATCGGCGGCGGCCTGACCCATGGTGGTGGTGTCCTCGTCGTAGGAGGCGACGGCCCGCGTTCCCTTGCCGCCGCCCGAGCCGAAGAATGCGGTGATCTCAGACCGGTCGAGCCGGTGGTACGGCACGTAACCCGCTGCCGAGATCACGCCGCGCATCGCCGAAACCCTACCGGCGCCCGGCCCGGCACTCCCTGAACGGGCGGTCAGGCCCGGTCCTGCACTCCCCGAGCCGGCGGGTCAGGCCCGTTCCGACGAGATGATGGCGTCGACTTCGATCTCGACGACAAGGTCGGGATGCACGAGGGCTGAGACCTCCACGAGCGTGGCCACCGGACGGATCTCGGCGAACACCTCGCCGTGGGCCCGTCCGTAGTCGTCGGCGTTCGATATGTCGGTGAGGAATGCCCGCGTCCGCACCACGTCGTTGAGGGATGCTCCCGCCCGGTGCAGCGCGTCCTCGATGAACCGCAGCACTGCTCGCGCCTGCCGGTAGCAGTCGCCGGGATGCTCGACGCCGTCCGGTCCCAGGGTGGTCGTGCCAGCCACTGCCACATGGTCGCCAACCCGCACTGCCCGCGAGTACCCCACAGTCGCCTCCAACGGCCCGCGACTCGAGACGTTGACCCGGTCCAAGACAACAGTCCGTTCCGGCTCGCCACCCAACTTCGACGATGCCGCCCCGCCGGAAGCCTCCAGCAACTGGACGACCTGCTCCCGCACCCTGGGCAGGCCTGCTCCCAGCTTGACGAGCACTTGGGCGGCCACCCCCTCGCCCTCACGCAACAGGCCCAGCAAGATGTGCTCAGTGCCGATGTAGTTATGGCCCAGCTGAAGCGCCTCGCGCAGACTCAGCTCCAGGATCTTCTTGGCCCTGGGCGTGAAGGGGATATGGCCGCTGGGCTCCCTGCCGCCCTGACCGATGATCTCCTCCACCTGGTGCCGAACCGCCTCAAGGCTGATCTTCAGCGACTCCAGCGCCTGGGCCGCGACTCCTTCGCGCTCCTGGATGAGACCCAGCAGGATGTGCTCCGTGCCGATGTAGTTGTGGTTGAGAAGGCGAGCCTCCTCCTGGGACAGGACCACCACACGACGGGCCCTGTCGGTGAACCGCTCAAACACCGCTGGTACCTCCCGCCTGCCGGGGCCCTGGCGGAAGCCACCCTAACCCGACGCATGCCCGCCCGGAGTGGGGCGGCTACACCAGATCTGCAATACCCGCCCGGGCTAGCGCCGCTCGCTTCGGATCGAGGCGGCCTTCGGCCTCGTGCCGACGCCACGCCGACACGACCTCCACATCGAGCAGTTCGGGCGCGACCATACTCTCGCCGTCGAGACGCTCCCGGGCCGTGTCGCCCGCCCTCCCATCGTCGCCCAAGGCCAGCACCGCGGCGCTCGCGTCAACAACGATCAACGTGAATCGCGCTCGGCCCGAACAGCCGCGACTGCCGCCTCCAACCCGATGTTGCCCCCAGTCCGGCTACCGGCCCGCTCAAGCACCTCTTCTAGTGTCGGTGTTCTGGCTTCCTCGCACAGCAAGTGCAACAGGTACTCCTGCAACGATTGACCCTTTCCGACAGCTCGCTGCCGCAGCGTCTGGTGGACATCGCTCGGGACGTTCTTCACTTGGATGCTCGTCATGGCCTTAACGTACCGCTGATGTGGCGGCCTGACATGCGATTTGGCGCCACACTTGACCTATAGGCCAGCGGCTACCCCGACTGCGGCCCTGGGGTCGGCCGCGCCGGCGAGGGTGCCGTGGTTGGTGACCTCGATCAGATGGGCATGGCCGTAGGTGTGGGGCGACTGGTCGCGCAGTTCGGTGGTGTGGCCGCGGGCGGCCAGGGACTCGTGCCAGCCGGTGGCCGCGTCCTCGACCAGCACCCGGCGGCCCTGGCCGGGGACCCAGGTGGCGAAGCCGGCGTCGCGATCGTCGGGGGCCAGCACCCAGCGGGGCGCCCGGATGGCCGCGCCCGGGGATTGGCCGAGGCCCAGCGTGCGGGCCAGCAGCTGCAGCAGGATCTGGGGCTGGGAGTCGCCGCCCATCGTGCCCAGCACCTGGCGCAGCGAGCCGTCGGTGTCGGTGACCAGCGCCGGGGACAGGGTGTGGGGCGGGCGGCGGCCCGGCCCGTACTCGGCGGGGTGGCCGGGCACCAGGTTGAAGCCGAGACCGCGGTCGTGCAGGAAGATCCCCGTGCCGCCGGACACCAGCAGGGCACCGAAGCCGTTGGCGTTCGAGTTGATGAGCGACACGCCCATGCCGTCGCCGTCCACCGCGCACAGGTAGGTGGTGTCACCGGCCGCGGCCGGAGCGGCGACGTTGCCGGCCCGCTCGAGGTCGATGGCGTCGCGCCGGGGGCTGAGACGGGTCGGATCGACCAGCGCCTGACCGTCGGCGCCCTCATGGAGCACTCGCACCCGGTCGTGTGCAGCCTGCGATGCGGCCTCGATCAGCAGATGGGCCCACCGGTCGTCGTCGCGGTCGCCGAGGTCGAGGCCGTCGGCGATCCACGCCCCGGCCAGCGTCAGGTAGCCCTGCGAGGTGGGCGGCACCGTCCAGAGCACCTGACCGAAGGCCTCGGCTCGCACCGGCTCCACCCAGCGGGCGATCGGCCGGGTCAAGTCATCTTGCGTGTACTCCCCCGCGCCAAGCGCCAGCAGGCCCTCGCCGAACTCGCCGCCGTAGAAGCCGTCACGACCCCGTTCGACGACAGCCCTCAGCGCCCGGGCGGAGCCGGGACGCCGCACCACCGCTCCAGCCTGCAGCCCGGCCGGGATGTCGGTGTTGCCGTCCACTCCGGCCACCTCCCCGGCCCGCTCGGCCAGCAGCGGCGAGGCCGCGAACCCGCAGTCGGCTATCCGGATGGCCTCGGCCAGCACATCGGCCAGCGGCAACCGCCCGTACCGCGAGTGCAGGGCCAGCCAGCCGTCCACCGCGCCGGGCACGGTGACCGAGGCGACATCGCCGTGCAGCGGCATCTCGTCGCAGCCCTGGTCCCGGAGCCGGCTCGGGTCGGCCCCCGACCCGGCGAACCCGGCCGCGTCGAGCGCCACCGGCAGGCTGTCGCTGCCGTCGTGCACCAGCGCCCACACGTCGCCGCCAGGCCCGCACATGTGCGGCGAGGTCACCGCCAGCACCGCGTTGGCGCCCACCGCGGCGTCCGCGGCCGACCCGCCCATTCGCAGCAGGTCCACCCCTACCCCGGTGGCCAGATGGTCGACGGTCGACACCATCCCCGAAACCGAGGTGCGAGTAACCGCCGAAGGAAGTGGAGGCATGCCGTCCAGTGTTGCCCGCAGCCGGCGGTTTCGCGCCATCGCGCCGCAGCGTTTGCCAATGAGCTCCATGGCGGGCGCCCTGGACACCTTCAACGGCGCGGATCCTGAGGCCGGGGGGTGGCACGGGGGCAAGCAATGGCGGCGCTTGCGCCGCCAGGGCGCGCCCGTGACAGGACCCGCCGGCCGGTGGAGACCGGCGGGCCAAGAGGGAATCAGCGCCTAGGCGACTCCGGCCGCGTTGAGGGCCCGCTCGGTGAGCACCCTGGCCAGATGGCTGCGGTACTCGGCGTCGGCGTTGAGGTCGTCGGGAGGCTCGAGCCCGTCGGCGGCCACCGCGGCCGCCTCAGCAGCCGAAGCTCCGCCGGCCACCGCGGCCTCAACCCCGGAGGCCCGGATCGGGGTGGAGCCCATGTTGACCAGGCTCACGCCCGAGCCGCCGCCGGCGACGGCCACCCCGACGATGGCCCAGTCCTGGGCCCGGCGGTTGAACTTCTGGTAGTTCCAGCCGCCATCTCCGGCCGGGACCCGCACCTCGGTGATCATCTCGTCGGCGGCCAGCACCGACTCGAAGTACCCGGTGAAGAAGTCGCTGGCCGCGATCTCACGCGACCCGCCCGGACCCTGAGCGACGATCGTGCCGCCCAGCGCGAGCACCGCCGCGGGCAGGTCCGACGCCGGATCGGCGTGGGCGAGCGTGCCGCCCAGCGTCCCCCTGTGGCGCACGGCCGGGTCGCCCACCAGGGCGGCCACCGACGCCAGCATCGGGCAGGCCCCGGCCAGGTCGGCCGAGTGCTCCAGCTCGCTGTGGCGGGTCAGCGCCCCGATGGACACCGTGCCGTTGCCGGTGCGGATGTAGCGCAGGTCGTCGAGACGGCCCACGTCCACCAGCACGCTCGGCGTGGCCAGCCGGTAGCGCATCATCGGGATGAGGCTGTGGCCGCCGGCCAGCAGCTTGGCGTCGTCGCCGTGCTCGGCCAGGAGCGCAATCGCGTGGTCGGCCGATTCGGCCACCTCGTAGTCGAAAGCAGCGGGAATCACGACGCACCTCCTTGGGCATCGGCGATGGCTTTCCAGACGGTCTGGGGCGACGCGGGCATGTCCACATCGGTCACGCCCAGGTCGCGCAGCGCGTCCACCACCGCGTTGATCACCGCGGGGGCGGCCGCGATGGTCCCGGCCTCGCCCACGCCCTTGACCCCCATCGGGTTGGTAGGGCTGGGCGTGGCGTGGCTGTCGAGCCGGAAGCGGGGCGCCTCCGCGGCCGACGGCACCAGGTAGTCGGCCAGGTTGGTCGACACCAACTGCCCGTCGGAGTTGTAGACGGCGTCCTCGTACAGCGCCTGGGCGGCGCCCTGGAGGATGCCCCCGTGCACCTGGCCCTCGACGATCAGCGGGTTGATCTGCACACCGCAGTCGTCCACCGCCACATAGTCGATGAGGTCCACGTTCCCGGTGTCGGTGTCGACCTCCACCACAGCGATGTGAGTGCCGTTGGGGAACGTGAAGTTGGGCGGGTCGTAGGTGACGTGGGCCTCCAGGTTGGGCTCCATGCCGTCGGGCAGGTCGTGGGCGGTGAACGCCGCGAAGGCGATCCCCGCCAGCGGGACCTCGGCCTCGGGGGTGCCCCTCACCCTGAAGACGCCGCCGGAGAACTCAAGGTCCTCCTCGCTGGCCTCCAGTTGGTGGGCGGCGATGGCCCGGGCCTTGTCGATGACCTTCTCGGTGGCCATGTACACCGCGGTGCCGCCGACCGCCAGCGACCGCGACCCGTAGGTGTCCAGGCCGGTGGGGCTGACCGCGGTGTCGGAGTGCAGGACCTCCACATCGTCGGGATCGACGCCGAGCTTGTCGGCCACGATCATCGACCAGCAGGTCTCATGGCCCTGGCCGTGCGGCGTCGACCCGGTCACCACCTGCACCTTGCAGGTGGGCGAGATCCGCACCGTGGCCGCCTCCCAGCCGCCCGCGCCGTAGTCGAGCGACGCCAGCACCCGGCTGGGGGCCAGACCGCACATCTCGACGTAGCTGGAGAAGCCGATGCCGAGGCGCTTGGACGACCCCGCGGCCACCCGGCTGGCCTGGTCGGCCCGGCGATCGTCGAGGCCGGCCAGCGCGACCGCCTTGTCGAGCACGGTCTGGTAGTCGCCGCTGTCGAAGACGAGCCCCGCCGACGACGTGTACGGGAAGGCGTCAGCGCCGATGAAGTTGCGGGCCCGGATCTCCTCGGGCGACACCCCCACCGACACCGCCAGCGAGTCCATGGCCCGCTCCACGGCGTAGGTGGCCTCGGGACGGCCCGCGCCCCGGTAGGCGTCGGTCGGGGTCCGGTTGGTGAACACCGACGTGCACTCGAACATGTAGTTACCGATGTCGTAGCAGCCGTGGTAGAGGAACCCGCCCAGCAGCGGCACGCCCGGCGTGACCAGCTGCAGGTAGGCGCCCATGTCGGCCAGCAGCTTCACCCGCACTGCCTGCACCTTGCCGTCGGCGTCGGCGGCCAGTTCGATGTGCTGCACCTGGCCGCGGCCCTGGATTGTCGAGAGCGCGCCCTCGCTGCGGCCCTCGGTCCAGCGCACCGGCGCGCCCCGGTCCATGGCCAGGGCGCTGCACAGGATCTCCTCGGCGTAGACGTTGAGCTTGCAGCCGAAGCCGCCGCCCACCGACGGGGCCACCACCCGCAGCTTGTTCTCGGGGATGCCGAGGACCACCGCGGTCATCACCTTGAGGATGTGCGGTATCTGCGTGGCCGAGTACAGGGTGAGCTCGCCCCCGGCCGGCGACGGCACCGCCGCACAGCCCCGGGGCTCCATCGGCGCCGGGATGAGGCGCTGCTGCAGGTAGCGCTCACTCACGACGTGGGCGGCCTCCGCGAAGGCGGCGTCCACCGCCGCGGCGTTGTCGCCCCAGAGCCCCCACGTGTAGCACTCGTTGGACTCGAGGTCGGGATGGACCAGCGGCGCGCCGTCGGCGACCGCGTCGGTGATCTCGACCACCGCGGGCAGCGGCTCGTAGTCGACCACCACCGCGGCCGCGCCGTCGGCGGCGGCATAGCGGGAGTCGGCCAGGACCACCGCCACCGCGTCACCCACGTACTTGGCTGTGGTCGTGGCCACCGGCAGGTGCGTCGGGTTCTTCATGTCGGGCGTGACCGGCCAGGCGCACGGCAGGGCGCCCTCGCCCCACAGCGGGGCCAGGTCGGCGCCGCTGAGGACCTCGTTCACGCCGTCGATCTCCAGCGCGGCCGAGCCGTCGATGCCGAGAATGTTGGCGTGGGCCTCGGTCGAGCGCACGACACCCACCCAGACGGCGCCGGGCAGGGCGAGGTCGTCGATGAACTTGGCCTCGCCGGTGAGCAGGGCCGGGTCCTCCTTGCGGAGCCGCCGGGAGCCGACATGGGCAGCCGGAGCGTCTTCGGTGATGGTCATGTCAGTCACCTCCCGAGCCCGCCGCGGCGAGCACGGCGTCGACGATGTTCTGGTAGCCGGTGCAGCGGCAGAGGTTGCCCTCCAGGCCGTGGCGCACGCCGCCCTCGTCGAGGCCGGGGTACTCCTCCACCAGCGAGATGGCGGCCATCACCATGCCCGGGGTGCAGTACCCGCACTGCAGGGCGTGGTGCTCGTGGAAGGCCTGCTGCATCGGATGCAGAGTCCCGTCGGCGTCGGCGACACCCTCGATGGTGGTGATGTCGGCGCCGTCGGCCTGCACCGCGAACATGGTGCAGGACTTGGCGGATTGGCCGTCCACCAGCACCGTGCACGCCCCGCAGCTGCTGGAGTCGCAGCCGACGTTCGTGCCCGTGAGCCCGAGATCGTCGCGCAGCGCGTGCACCAGCAGGGTGCGCGGCTCCACTTCGAGGCTCCGTTCGGCGCCGTTGACGGTCAGGGTCACAGCTGTCATGCGCTTCTCCCTGTTGTTGACATGTGGGGGTTGACATCCTGTCGCGGATTCGGGCCGCTGTCGAGTGAAGACGGGTGAAGTCGAGGTGAATCCTCGACCGACCGGTTAGCTGGCCCGCTCCGGGCCGGCCTCCGGCCGACCTGCCAGCGCGACGCGGGCCGACTCCAGGTCATCGGGGTTGGTTACCCCTATCCACGGCTCGGTTGTGGATACCACCCTGACCGACAGCGCTCGCTGGGCCATGCGCTCGGCCACGATCGTGGGCAGCAGGCACTCGGCGTCGGGATCGTCGAGGTGGTCGGCGAGGAACTGCTCGAAGCTGTCGCCGATCCAGTCCAGCGCCGCCTTCGGGAACGCCCACAGGTTCGTCGACACGATCGAGTCGTCACTGAGCTCGGCCGCGGGTTCGGCCGCCGTGATCGTGCCGTCGGCGCGCCGGGCCACGCCGTGGTGCTCGACGATCCCGACGAGGCGGTCGCCAGACACGCTGCAGACGCCGCGGCTGACCGTGCCGGTGGCGGAGAGCGTGCGTCCCAGGCCGTAGCCGCACAGGCAGGCCTCGTCGTCGTCGAGCCGGGTCGCAGCCGAGGCGAGAATGCTGAGGGCGGCGGGGCCGTAGTAGTCGTCGGCGTTGCACACCACGAACGGTCCGGCCACCTCGCCCGCGGCCACCAGCACCGCCTGCGCGGTTCCCCACGGCTTTGCCCGGGGCGGGCCGTGCTCGTCCTGGCATATGTACGCGAAGTCGATGCCGACGTCCTGCAGTGAACGGTGGTGCGAGTCGATGTGGCCCCGCAGAGCGGCCTCGATGCCGGAGCGCACCACCAGCACCACCTTCGAGGCGCCGGCCCGGACCGCCCCGTCGATGGCGTAGTCGAGGAATGCCTCGCCGTTGGGCCCCACCTCTACGAGCTGCTTGTCGCCGCCGAAGCGGCGGCCGATGCCTGCGGCCATCACCACAAGGGTGAACACGTCCGTTCAGCGCTCCGTCAGGGCAGGTCTGATGCTGGTTCCGGCGCGCCGGGAAGCAGCCGGAGCCACCCTCTCAGCGCTCCAGCAGATGGCGCACATGGTGGGTCTCGTTCACGGAGCGCACCGTGCGCACGCCGGTGCTGGACGCCGCCACCCTGGTGATCCCGCAGTAGTCGACCAGCAGCGACAGAGGGTCGTCGATACCCAGGAGGATCTGCAAATACACCCCGGTCACCATGCCGTGGCAGAACACGGCCACCGTTCGGGACCGGTTGGTGCGGATCACATGCTCGAAGCCGCGCCCGACACGGTCACGGAACTCCTCGTACCCGTCCGAGAAGATCGTGTCGCTGAGGTCGCGATCCTCGTCGTAGTAGTGGGCGACCGCGGGGTCGTCGCGGCTCCATTCCTCGGTCGGCACATAGATCTGCGCCCGATGGTCGGACTCGCGCAGCTCGTCGAGAGGCTCGATGCCGAGTTCGAGGCGGTCGGCGAGCGGCTCGGCTGTCTGCACTGCCCGTTTCATGCTGGAGGACACGATGTGGTCGATGCCCTCGTCGGCGAGGTAGTCGGCCGTGGCCCGCGCTTGCAGGTGGCCGAGCTCGGCCAGTACCGGGTCGGCCGATCCGCCCTCGGGGGCCTCGTCGCGAACGGGCCGGGCGTGGCGGATCACCAGCAGCTCCACGGGCCGCAGGCTACCGGGGAGCCGTGTCCGGACCGGCCTACGGCTAGCTGCGCCGGCTCTCGTCTGCGTCGGGAACGAGCCCTAGGCCCCCGGTCGCCGGCACTGCCATCGCGCCAGCCGCTACAGGGACGGCTTCGGCTACGTCGTCAGCCAGGAACTGGGATGTGGCCAGGCCGTGGGCCCGCCCCTGGGAAGCGGCCGCGTCCACCGCGGCGGCCACGTGGAGGGCGTGGGCGACTCCCACAGCCGAGTCGAGGAACGACGTCACGACCACCGAGCCGCGAGCCTCGCGGGCCCGGGCCGCGATGGACAGGGCCACGTCCGGACCCCCCAGGGCCTGCGGCTTGACGATCAGGGTGGTCACGCCGAGCTCCAAGGCCCGCACGGCGTCGGCCTCGCCGCGGATCGACTCGTCAGCCGCCACCGGGACGGGGCCCCGCCGACCCACAGCTGCGATGGCCTCGACTCCGTTGACCGGTTCCTCGCAGTAGGCAATGTCGCAGTCCTGCACCCGGTCGAGCACATCGAGAGCGGTCGTCTGGTCCCAGGCACCGTTGGCGTCGAGTCGTAGCTCGGCGGCGGCGCCCAGGCCGGACCGAGCGGCCCGAACCCGCTCGACGTCGACAGCCGGGCCGGCTGCGCCGACCTTTAGCTTGACCGCGCTGAAGCCGTCACCGACCGCGGCCCGTGCGGCTGCCGCGACCTCCGAAGGCTCGGGCTCGGCTATGAGGGCGTTGATGGCCACCGCGGACGCGGGAGCGCCGACAGTCTCAGCAGCGAGACACCCGGCTTTGAGGGGGTTGACGGCCACCGCGGAGGCGGGAGCGCCGACAGTCTCAGCAGCGAGAGACCCGGCCAGGGTCTGGCCGGCCCGGCGGGCTTGGAGGTCGGCCCAGGCGCCGGCGACACCGGCCCGGGCATGCGGCGCGCCGGCCAGGCCATGGAGAAGCTCGTCGAGCGCGGCCTCGCCGCCGGCCTCGAGCCCGTCCAGGGTGCGGCGCAGCGCCGCCTCGGTGTCCAGCAGGCTGGCGCGCGACCATCCGGGCAATGGGCTGGCCTCGCCCCAGCCAACAAGTCCATCCGCGCCGAGCGACACCAGGAAGCCGGCTCGGAAGCGGACCGAGACACCGCCGGTGACGAGCGGGGCTCGAAGGGCCAGCCGGAAGGGATGCAGCTCAGCGTCCATCGCAGCTACCGGGCATGGCGCGTTCCTATGCGCCCAGTGCGAGGGTCGCGACCTCGGCGCAGCTCAGCCTGCACCGCAGCTACCGGGCATCTAACTACCGGCATCGCGGCTACCGGGCATCTAACTACCGGCATCGCGGCTACCGGGCATCTAACTACCGGCATCGCGGCTACCGGGCATCTAACTACCGGCATCGCGGCTACCGGTCGCCTGCCTGTCCGCCCAACGCGCCTCGACCCGCGGGATCTTTCTGGATGCTCTGGATGAATGCTGTGATCTCGGCTGCGGAAGTTTCCGGACGCTCGACGTGGGCAGCATGCCCGGCTCCTTCGACTCGCACCGCGGCGCAGTTTGGCAGCGCGGTTGCGAGCTGTTCGGCAATGTCGCAGAACTTGGCGTCGTGGCCGCCGGCCAGCGCCAGCGTCGGGACGCTGCAGGCACCCAGCCGGTCGTGCAGGGGCGTCATCGATCCGGTCCCGCCGGCCAGCAGGCTGCGGGCGAGGCCGGCGGGACTCGACGCCAGCCGCTGGGCTCGGGCAGCCCGCAAGTGCGTGTCCCCGAGCGCGGCCTGTCGCACGAAGAGAGGGTTGGCCATCCACTCGTCCACGAAGGCGCCGAAGTCGGCGAGGATGCGCCGAGCACGGGCGTCGTCAGCCTGGGCCCGCCGGTGCCGCTGGCGGGGGTCCGCGATCCCCGCCGAGGCTCCGATCAGAGACAGCGACCGGAGCCGCAGCGGCTGGGTGCACCCCAGGGTTAGCGCGACCCGCCCGCCCATCGAGTAGCCGACTAGGTGGAAGGTGTCGTATCCCAGAGCCTCGGCGAGGGCCGCGACCTGGCCGGCCATGGCCTCCACCCGGTAGAGGTCGAGGTCGTCGGGTGCCTCGGAACTCCCGTGCCCGACCAGGTCGGGGCAGATTATGCGGGCGGCCAGCCCGGCCGCGAGCCGTTCGGTCAGCGGGTCCATCGCCTGCGCCGATCCGGTGAACCCGTGGAGCACGACGACCGGCACGCCGGTGGCGGGACCGTGCTCGCTGACTGCCAGTCCGACACCGGCAGCCCTGACGCGCCTTCGGTGTGCAGGATTCCGGTCGGTCGCCGGGAAAGCGCGCACAGACCGGTCAGACACGGCCGCCCGGCCGGCCTGTCCGAGCTCCGTGCGCAGAATCCCGGATCGCAGAATCCCGGATCAATGCCAGGAAGGCGCGCACAGACCGGTCAGACATGGCCCCATCCGGCGGCTAACGCTTGGCGCGCGGCCCGCTGAGCGACCGCGGTCACGGCCCGGCGCTGGGCCACGTCGTCGTCGCGGGACACATCGATGATGCACAGGTCCACCCCCGGTGTCCGGGTCGCCGCCGCGGCGCGAACCGCCCCGCTCAGGTCGCCGGCTGTGGCTACGCGCCGGGCCCGGATCCCGGCGAAGCCGTCGAGTCCGCTCAGGTCGAGGCCGTGGGGGGTGCGAAACAGCTGCTCGAAGTGGTCGACCGGCACCCGATCGGCCACCGGCAGCAGCGAGAAGATCTCGCCGCCGTCATTGTCCACGCACACCGCGATCAGGTGCAGCCCCAGACGGGCAGCCGCGGTGAGGCCGCTCAAGTCGTGAAGCAGCGCCAGGTCGCCGGTGTAGAAGGCCACCGTTCTGGACGGGTCGGCCGCGGCGATGCCCAGCGCGGTGGAGGCGGACCCGTCGATTCCGGCCGCGCCCCGGTTCGCGCAGCAGACGACTGATCCGGTGTCGAACACGAAGGCGTCAAGGTCTCTCACCGGCATGGAGTTGGTGGCCATCATCACTGCGCCGTCGGGCAGGGCATCGACGAGCACCCGGGAGGCTCGGGCCGACAGCAGCGGACCGCCGGCGACGGCGGCTTCGACCGCGCCGTCGGCCGGCGCGTCGACGGCGGTTTCGGCCGAGGCTTCGACCGCGGTTTCGGCCGCGGTACGGGCGGCCGTGTCGAGCTTGGCCCAGGTGTCGAGCCAGCCGCCGGCAGCGTCCCGGCCCGAAAGTGCCGTCCCGGCCGTGATCGAACCCAAGGACTCCACCGGGGCCGGCACATGGCCCGTGAGCCGGAACACGGCCCGCTCCCAGCGGTCCTCGGGGTCCACGAGCACGACGTGGCGGGGGCGGGTGCGCTCCAACCAGAGCCGGACCGGCTTGGTGGTGACCGTCCGGCCCACGAGAACGGCGGCATCGGGGCGCAGTGCCTCGGCGAGGTCGCCGTCGGCGAGCAGATGGTCGGCAGTGGCGACCACGCATCCTGGAGGTCCTTCGCGGTTCTTGGCGTCGGGGCTGCTAGGGCGGCTCGGGCGGCTAGAGCGGCTCCGGACATGCGTGATGGGCTCGCCGATGACGGGCCAACCGGCCCACGCCGCGAAACGCCTGGTCTCGGAGGCCCATTCCAGTTCCCGGTCCAGTCCCCCACCCGGCCAGGGCCCGACGACCACCACCCCCCGCTCGTGCGCGGCGACGATCCCGGCGAGCTCGGCCAGCTCCGGCGCAGGGAGCCGAACGCCGTTCCTGTCCAGGCTCCCGGCCCTGGGCGCGACCCCGGCCTCGGCCGCTACCTCCGCCCCGGCAACATCCCCGACGCCGGCCCCGACCCCCGCCCCGGCAACATCCCCGACGCCGGCCCCGACCCCCGCCCTGGCAACATCCCCGGCGCCGGCCCCGGCAACATCCCCGACGCCGGCCGCCACCTCCGCCCCGGCAACATCCCTGGTGCCGGCCCCGACCCCCGACCCGGCCGCGGTCCTGGCCGGGGCCACGGGCACGACCGACAGCGGTTCGAGGGGCTCGCGCAACGGCCAGTTGAGGTGGACGGGTCCGGGATCGGAACCCGTGGCCCGCTCGACGGCGGTCTCGGCCCACGCGATCGCAGCCGCGGGGCTGGCATCGCCGGGTACGGGGAGGTCGACGCTCCAGCGAGCGGCCGTCCCGTACAGGCCCACCTGGTCGATGGTCTGGGGAGAGCCCCAACCCCGCAGCTCCGGCGGGCGGTCGGCGGTGCACACGACGACTGCGACGCCCGCATGGGAAGCCTCAACCACCGCAGGCAGGTAGTTGGCCGCGGCCGTGCCGGACGTGCACACCAGTGCGGCCGGCCGACCGGTGGCCCGGCCCAAGCCGAGGGCGAAGAAGCCGGCGGCACGCTCATCCAGCTGTATCCACGTGCGGATGCGGGGCTGGGCGTGGAAGCACAGCGCCAGCGGCGTGGAACGCGAGCCCGGGCTGATCACCGCGTCGGTCACTCCCAGAGAGGCCAACCGGGCCACGAAGGCGGCCACGACGTCGTAGACGGGATCAGCCTGAATCAACGGATCAGCACTCGTCGATGACGTCCAGGAGGGCCCTGAGCTTCATCGCCGTCTCCTCCAGTTCATCATCGGGATCGGAGTCGGTGACGATCCCGGCCCCGGCGAACAGATGGGTGGCGTTCGGGCCGGTCAGCGCGCAGCGCAGGGCTACGCCCATCTCGCCGTTGCCGTCGAGATCGCACCATCCCACCGGAGCCGCGTACCAGCCCCGGTGAAAGCCCTCCCGGCCGGCAATGAACTCGAGGGCCGCGCCGGTGGGGGTGCCGCCGACGGCCGCGGTGGGGTGCAGCACGCCCGCGGCCCGCAGCACGTCCATATCGTTCGCTCCGGTGCGCCGGCGCTGCACCCGCGCGGTGATCGGCGTGCGCAGGTGCTGGACACGGCTGAGACGCATGAGCCCGGGCTCGGCCGGGGCCGGGTCCACCAGCCCCAGACCGGACAGCGCGTCGATGATCCCGTCCACCACGAAACGGTGCTCGGCCCGGTTCTTGACCGACGTCAGCAACCCTGCCGCGAAGCGCTCGTCAGCAGAGGGATCGTCGCTGCGGGGTGCGGTACCGGCGAGGGCCACCGTGTTCAGCCGGGGACCGTCGAGCGTGACCAGTTCCTCAGGGGTGGCCCCGAGGAACGTGGACTGGCCCGCGGTGACGGCGAAGACCGCGCAGGCCGGGTTGCGTCGCCGGAGCCGGTCCAGCACCGCCGCGACATCGAGTCCGCGGTCGAGAGTGATAGTGCGGGCCAGCACCACCTTCTGGAAGTCGCCCCGCCGTATCCCGCTCACGGCGTCGGCGACGAGGGCTCCGTAGTCGCCGTCGCAGTCGCAGTCGATCGTCGCCGATGCCGGGCGGACCGGATCACCGGCAGCGGGCAGCGGCGGCACGACCTCGAACGACCCCAGGCGCTGGTCGAGCGCGGCCTCGGCGGCGGTTTCGTCGCCGTCGGAGCCGACCCGGGTGGCGGCCAGGACCCAGGCGCCGTCCGGGTGGTCGATCACCGTCAACTCGGGCAGCACCATCCGGCAGTCGTCGAATCCCGGCCACGCCGGGCCGGCACGGCCATCACCGCGATCGTCGGGGTCGGGGGGCCGCGAATCGGTGTCGGCGCCGGTGGGCGTGAACGAGAAACCGCCCACCAGCACGGGCGCCGGCGCATCCGGGTCCGCGTCCCGCCGGATCCGGGCCGCGAGGACGGCGCGGGCCGCGGACGCAGCCGAGAAGCGGTCGCTGCCGACCGGCCTGATGGTCTCCACCGCTCCGAACGCAGCCAGTCCCATACCGGCGTCGGGGCGGAGCCAGACGCTGCGATGCTGGTCGGTCCCGGCGGCGTAGGCAGCGAGAGGATCGACGCGCCCGCCGACGCGCCGGGCCTTGACGACGATGGCTCCGACCGCGGGGGCGGGGTCGTCGCCGATGCGGGCCATCGCCCTTGCCCACAGCGTCTTCTCGAAGTGGCCGACCACGAGATTGGTGGCCACCGGCACGAGCCGGTTCACGCTGGCGACCAGCGCCGCCTTGTCGCGGCCCTCCCGGTCGAAGTGGCGCTTGACCAGGTCGATCGCGTCCTCGATCAGGTTCTCCACATTGGTGGCGTGGCGCATGGCCAGGGCGGCCAGCTCCTCGACGGCCACTCCTTCTCCGACCAGGGTGCGGGCCGCGACCAGCATCTCGACGTCGTCGGAGTCGAAACGCTCGCCGTCGGAGCCGTTGTCCAGCGGCGTTATCAGTCCGGCGTCGATCACCAGATCAACGACGAAGGCGGGGACGCCGGCCCGTTCGGCGAGTCCGGCCCTGTCAAGGACGAGACCGGCCTGGCGGGCGTCGGCCGAGGGACTGTCCGGCACGACCACCATGCTACGAGTCGCAGCCGGGCACCGATCGCGGCCAACCGGCGTGGCTTGGAGCGCCCGCGAGTAGGTGAGAGCCTGTCGCGTCGCAGTGGTGTCATTCCCGCTCATGTTCGCTGCGTTCACGGGCCGCTCGGGCCACGGCCTCGCGCCGTATGAGCCGATGCGCTCGCCTACCCGCTCGGCCTCTTGGTCCACCGGGATGAAGCACCCCGCTAGAGTCGGCTCATGGTCATCGCGGCGAGTACGACGGTCTACAACATCGTGGAGTTGCTCCACGTCCTGACGATCCTGGTGGCTCTGGCCCCAGTGTTCGTCCATCCGCTGCTGCGCAGGCAGATGCGTGCTGTGGGCGGTGACGGGCACCAGCATCTGGTGGTCGCCATGGCGGCCAACGCACGCCGCCTCTACAGCCCGGCGCTGATCTTGGCCGGGTTGCTGGGCATCGCCCTGGTCGAGATGTCCGAGGACGCGATCTCGATGACCGAGGGCTGGGTGATCGCCGCCATCGTGATCTGGGTGGCGATGAACGGGATCCTGCACGGCATGATCAGGCCCGCGCTCAAGGCCCAGGGGGCCGAGGGAGCGTCGGCAGGCACCGACAAGCGCCTGGAGGCCGGTTCGGCCCTGCTGTCGATCGGGTTCACCGTCCAGCTGATCCTGATGATCTGGCAGCCCGGGGGCTGAGACACCCGGGTCGCATACTCACCCGGCAACAGGACACACCCGAGCCCGGCACCGACGGCCGGCGCTTAGGGCGCCCGCAAATAGGCGAGGGCCTGTCGCGCGGCAGCGGTGTCATTCCCGCTCTTGTTCGCTTCGCTCACGGGCCGCTCGGGCCACGGCCTCGCGCCGTATGGGCCGCGTCGTCCCGCCTATCCGCTGGGCCTCTTAGGGCTGGCGTTCACCATCGGGATTGGTCTTCTTCGGGAGCGAAGTCCGCCCAGCGGGGCGCCGGTTCGGATTCGCTGGCCTGCCCGCCGGCCGGGGGCGGATGGGCGTCATGGTGCGGGTCTTCGGCCGGTTCATCTGACGGGTCCGGACCGGAACCGGCGGAAACGACGGCGGCCAGGACCGTCGTGACCGGCACCGCGGCGACCAGACCCATCGAACCGCAAAGTGTCCGGACGATCTCCACCGCGATCAGCTCCGAGTTGGCCGCCATGGCCAGCGACTGATCCGAGACGGCGAACAGCAGGAGCAACGGCAGGCCCGCGCCGACGTAGGCCAGCAACAGTGTGTTGACGGTGGCGGCGATGTGCTCGCGTCCCACCCGGATGCCCGACGCGATGAGCTGGCGCACGCTCAAGTTGGGGCTGCGGTAGCGCAGCTCCGCCACCGTGGCCACCTGGGTGACCGTCACATCGTCGAGCGCGCCCAGCGCTCCGATGATGGCCCCTCCCAGCAGCAGCGAAGCCAGATCGATGTCACCGGCGATCAGCGGCAGGGTCAGGCCTTCCTCGGTGGCCACCCCGGTGAAGTCGGCGAGCCCGAAGAAGATCCATGACAGCCCCAGAGTGAGGCCCAGCGACGCGAGGGTGCCGGCCAGGGCCACGGTCGTGTGCACATTGAGCCCGTGGGTCAGGTACAGGCTCGCGAACGCGATCACGGTGGCGGCCACCACCGCCACCAGCACCGGATCGTTGCCGTCGAGCACCGAGGGCGCCGCGAAGGCGATCAGAACCACGAGGGTGGCGGCCATCCCCACGAGAGCCAGCCCGCCGCGCCAGCGACCGAGCGCCACCACCACCACCGCGAACAGGGCCGCCAGCCACACCAGCGGCGCGCGGCGGTCGCGGTCGACGAAGAAGTAGTAGTCGTTGGAGGCCTCGTACCCGAGGACCACCTTGTTTCCCGGCGAGATCCTTATGGCGGTGCGGTCGTAGGTGAGGTTGAACTCCGGCAGGGCCACCTGAGCACCGTCATCGGGGCCCTCGCTGACGTGCACGGTGATGGATCGGCAGTACTGGGGATCGTCGGGCGCGGAGTAGCTGCACACCCCGTCACTCACCTCCAACACGGTGGCGGCCAGGCGCTCGTACGCGAGTCCGATCTCGTCGGCGCGCTCGCGGGCCGCGTCGCGGCCCTCGCCGGTCGGCCACAGCAGCACCAGTCCCAGCGCCGCGGCCACCGCGGCCGCACCGACGAAGACGAGCACCGCGAGGAGTGCCCGGTCGCTTCGCCATGAGCGCCAGTCGATCCGGCGTCCGGTCCCTGACCGGTGACTGTGCGAGAGTGCCCGCATTACACGATTGCCCCGCATTCCAAGATTATGGCCGCAGCCCCCTGTGGCCTCGGGGAGCCTGATCCGGCCGTCCCAGTCATTGGCTCATTCACTGACTCACTGGCGACCGGAGATATCATGTTTCAGGTGAGTAAGACATCTGTAGAAGTCAATCGAGATATCGCCTCTCAGGCCGCGGACATCCTCGGCACGACAACCCTGCGCGACACGATTGACGCCGCGCTGCGGGAGATCGTCAACGCTCGACGCCGCCTCGAACTCATGGCGATGCTCTCCGAGCCGGGACGGTTCGACTTCGACGCCGCAGAGGACGCCTGGGGCGGTGACGGCTGAACATGGCCCGCGCCGCGTATCTCGCCGATACCAGCACGTTCGGTCGGCTAGACCGCCCCCGGGTTGCTGCCGCGTTCGCTCCACTGGTCGCACGCGGCCAGGTGGCGCTGTGCGCGCCAGTGGCCTTCGAGCTCGGCTTCACGGCCCGCAGCACCAGCGATCACGACGCCCTCATGAGCCGGATCGACGCCTTCGAGTCAGCGCCGGTGACCGCGGGCGATCACCGGAGGGCGCTCGAGCTGCAGCGACTGTTGGCTGGCCGGGGCCTCCACCGCGCCCTCTCACTGGTCGACGCCCTCGTCGCCGCCATCGCCGAGAGCCGCGACCTCACAGTGCTGCACTACAACGCCGACTTTGAACTGGTGTCAGAGGCAACCGGCCAGCCAAACCAGTGGATCGTCCCCCGAGGCACAGCCGACTGATCCAACACGTAACCCTGAGTCGCCCCGCTACCCCTCGGTCACCAGCATCCACTAGCCCACAACCGACCCGTCCCACGCCATCGGCGACACGCCCGCGTCATCCCCCCCCGGTCACCAGCATCCACTAGCCCACAACCGACCCGTCCCACGCCATCGGCGACACGCCCGCGTCACCCCCCCCCGGTCACCAGCATCCATTGGCAGCACAACCCGGTTCGCGGAGCGGCTTGACAGTGGAGGTGGGGGTCAGGCGTTAGCCGCCGGGCCCTCGCGTTGTTTGGCTTGAGCGGCAGCGAGTGCGGCCCGGGCGGCCCGGGGTCCGGCCAGTCGGGCCGGTTTCGTCGGTGCGGCACTGGTTCGGTCAGCGGGCGGGCCTGCTCGCGCGCCACGGTTGCCGGCGGAGCGGTCCAGTCTCGCTGGCGCCGCTCTACTGCGGTCATCGGGCGGGCCTGCTCGAGCGCCACGGTTGCCGGGCGGGCCGGGCGGGTCGTGGTCGCCATCTTGGGACGGGCCGGGCGGGTCGTGGTCGCGGTCTTGGGACGGGCCGGGCGGGTCGTGGTCGCGGTCTTGGGACGGGCCGGGCGGGTCGTGGTCGCGGTCTTGGGACGGGCCGGGCGGGTCGTGGTCGCGGTCTTGGGACGGGCCGGGCGGGGTGAAGAGTGGCGCGGCCTCGGGCATGAGTGCGGGGCCGCGGTGGATCCGGTCGGGGGGCTTGATGGTGCGCAACCCGTCGCCCCGGCCGGTGATCTGCCAGCCGTGATCGTGGACCTTGTCATGGCAGCCCCAGCACAGCGGCAACAGGTTGTCGAGGTCGGTGCCGCCGCCGAGCGCGAACGGGTCCATGTGATGGGCCTGGATCTTGAGCCGGTCGGGTTCGCTGCAGCCCGCGCAGCCCCCGTAGAGCGCGAGGAGGGCTTGGAACTGCGATTCGGTGGCTCGCCGGACGTTCCGGCCCTTCCACATGGGCACGCCCTTGGAGTTGAGCACCAGCGCGAACCACGACGACCCGCAAGCCAGCCGCTCGACCACCGAGGGAGGAAGCGGATCGCCGTCGGCGGTCGACACCATCAGCTTCTCGGCGTCGGCATCCAGCCGCGCCACCAGCGCAATGTCGGCGAAGGGCCGGCCGGTGCCCGCAGTGGCGCTTGCGGCGGTGAGGTTGTCGAGAGCGTCGGCCATGCACTGCTTGGGTGTGCGCTGCCGCCCGGCGCCGAGCCGCTGCTTGTCGGCGTCCTGGAGCCGGCGGGCCTCACGGTTGAGCCGGTTGGCGATGCAACGGCCGGTTACGGGATCGAACTGGCCGTGCAGGTGCATCATGCCGTCGTCTCCGTCCCACATGCGCACGCTGCGGCGGGCCCGCTGACGGCGATATTCGGACTCGCCCCCGTCGCCCTGACGGTCTGCGGTCCAGCGCTTGGCCTCCTTCGCGAACCGCTCCGGCGGCAGCGACTCGGCCTTGGACAGCAGGTCGGGGTCACGCTCGACGTCCTCGGCGCTGGTCTTCTTGAGTGCCTCGGCAAGCCGCTTCGCGTTCGCGGGCGCGACCCGGCCGGACTCCACCGCGTCGCGCACCGCGGGCGCGGCCGCGATCGCCCGCGCGGTGCTGATGTGCCCGAACGCGTCCTGGCGAGACGCCCCCGTGGTGTCGGCAAGTACCTGCAGTCCGCCGTCGCCGTGGCCGCGGCTCGCCGCCACCGCCGACGCGGCAAGCGATTGGACTGCGTCGAGCTTGCCCCGCACCGGACGGGTCCCGGCCAGCAGGTCGACCAGTTCCTCCGAAGACGCCTCGCCTCGACGCACCGCGGCCAGCAGTTCTGAGACTGCCGCGTCGACCCGCTCAACCAGTACGGCCAGTTCGATCACCATGAACCCAGTATCGCATACCTCTATGACACTTGTCAAGTCTTTTCACTATATCTTAATAATATCTCTCAGGATCGTCGCTTGCCGACGGTTGCTAATGCAGGATTTGTCCTCAACGAGCAACGCCCAGCTTGAGACCCGTCGCACAAGCCGATCCACTCGCCGTCCTCCTCGGACCACTCGGTCCAGTAGCGATACTCCTGCCCAGCCATCGCGGCCCGCCCTACTCGGTCGATCTGGGATGGCCCGGACTCGCCCAGGTGAGCCAGACCGTCATCTTCTCATCATCGATGCAGTACCAGATCCGGCCTGACCCAGTGACCTCGTACTGCCACTGCTCCATCTCCACGCCATTGACTCGGCCCACACGAAGCGGACCCTTCAACCGATGCTGCCTACCGCTGCGTCGACGCGGCTCAGCCGCAAGCGCCTCCCACGCAGCCGCGCGCTTGAGGGTGACTCACGGCAAATCTGCTCCCACCCCTTCGCGGAGGCATTGTCCTCGAAACGGATGTCCCATTCGCCGCGACGCGGCGGAGGAGCGACCCGGTCGCGCCGGCGCGGCATTGGGTCTAGACGACAGGTCTTGGTACGCGCTCGCCGTGTGCCGACCGCGGCTCAGTGAGCCGCTTCGCGAGTTCGGGATCCATATAGATCTCCGCTGTCACCCGCCACTCCCGCAGCGCCCGCTCGACAGGCGCGAGATCGTCGGTCTCGGCCGCCTCGGCCATCAGCTGGGACATCTCCTCAGCGAACAGCTTCCTGTCGCCCTCGGGCATGACATCCACCCAAGCCAGTTCCTGCCCGAAATCGCCGTCTGCACCGCCGGAGCCGTCGGCCGCTGAGAGCGAATCCTCGCGACTGCTCACGGCGGGAGCATAGCCCTGCTCCACGTGCCGGACCTGAGCGATCCCGGTAGCAGCCTTCCCGCTCATCACGTCTCCTTCCGCTCGTCAGTTCTTGCGTTCTATGACAGATAATATATTGTCGAAGAGGGATACTACTCAGACATCATCAACGTTCAACTGAATCGAGAAGCCGAGCCGCTGAGGTCCGCAACTGACGCTGCAATCGCTGTTATCGATCGCAGCCTGTTCGGACGGCCTACGATGCCCGCCGATGACTCCCGCCGAGGCAGCCGATTTGTCACAGAAGTATCTCGAGCCAGCGGCCCAGGCTCGGATGGAGATCGACCGTCCGCACCCCCGCGAGCGTCGGTCCCGCAAGCTCCAGAGACTCGACTGCCTGTTCTACAAGCAGATCCCACGCCAAGTGCTGGCCGAGACGCAGCTGCCGACCGTCGTGCACGACTCCAAGGGGCCGATCCACAAGCCCGAGGGCTGGTAGAACGCTCGAAGGCCCGCCGAAGCGGGCCTTCGCCCAGCCACCGAAGCGACTGGGGGGATATGCCGACACAATATCTCACACCTGATACAAACCACCAGGAACCAGCGCAGAGTTTCGGATGGCCCACATCACGGGTGAACCTCTGAGGGTGCTCACTGCGGTGAGGGCGCATCAGACAGAGCGGTCCGTGGTCTGGGTACTCGGGGACCTTTCGCCACGAGGGGCCCGCTCAGCCGCCGAGAGAGAACAGGGTCGGCATGCACCTCCGCTGTCGCCCGCCATTCCCGCAGTGCCTGCTCGACGGGTGCCAGATCATCGGTCTCGGCCGCCTCTGCCATGAGCCGGGACATCTCCTCGGCGAACAGCCTCCTGTCGCACTCGGCCATCACATCCACCCAAGCCAGTTCCCGCTCGACATCGCGGTCTGCGTGGCCGATGCTGTCGTCAACGGAGGGCGGGCCTTCGCGACTGCTTACCGCGGGAGCACAGTCCGGCTCCTCGTGGCGGACCTGGGCGATTCCGGTGACAGTCCTTCCAGTTATCACGTCTCCTTCTACTCCTGAACCCTGTGTCTTATGGCAGCTAGTCTACTGTCAGTGATAGACAACATCCAATTATCTTCAACTTCCAGCCGAATCTCGGTATGCGGCGCACTTGCATCGACAACTGGCGTGCCTCCGTGCGCTGCCGTCGAGGGGCAGTTGCGAGCAACCCGACGTGGTATCGGACTGATACCCTGACTTCATGGCCATGACGCTCAGGCTGACCGACGAGGAGCAAGACGCCCTGCGGCAGCGCGCCGCGCTCGAAGGCATGTCGATGCAGGAGGCGGCCAGGCGGGCGGTGCGCGAGTACGTCGCCAGAGCTGAGCACCGCGACCGGGTCGCGGCTGCCGCCGAACTCATCATGCAGCGTCACGCCGTCGCGTTGAGGCGCCTCGGCGAGTGAGCGACGAAATCGAGTACCTCGACACCGACGACCTCCTGGAACTCGCCCGCCGGCTGCTAGGCGAGCCCCTTCCGCTTCGCGATGCAGGTCTGCTCGGCGCCGCAGCGGCGCGACCGCGGGCATCCGCCTTCGGCGAGGACGCCTACCCGGACGTCTGGACCAAGGCAGCCGCGCTGCTGCACTCCGTCGTCAGCAGCCACCCTCTCATCGACGGCAACAAGCGGCTCGGCTGGCTCGCGGCGGCCGTCTTTCTGGAACTCAACGGCGCCAGCGTGAGCACAGCCCCAGACGACGCCGTCTACGACCTGGTCATGGCCGTTGCGAAGGGTGCCCGGAACGTGGACGACATCGCCCCGGCGCTCCGGCTCATGCACGGACAGACACCTCCATCGGTGTCCACGCCCGGCGAGACAGATCAAGCCGACGCAAGCGCTTCGACATGGTGCTGACCAACCCGCCGTTCGGCCGGTCCTCGTCGGACAGCTACGAGCGCGACGACTTCTGGGCCACCACCCGCAACAAGCAACTCAACTTCGTGCAGCACATCGTGAGCCTGCTCAAGGTAGGCGGATCGGCCGCAGTCGTGGTGCCCGACAACGTGCTCTTCGAGGCCGGCGCGGGCGAGACGATCCGCCGCCGGCTGCTGCACGACTGCGAGGTCCACACCCTCCTGCGCCTGCCGACAGGCATCTTCTACGCCCAGGGCGTGAAGGCCAACGTGCTGTTCTTCCGCCGCCGCGAGGGTGCCGAGCAGGCCTGGACCCGCGAGCTGTGGGTCTACGACCTGCGCACCAACAAGCACTTCACCCTCAAACAGAACCCGCTCACCCGCGCCGACCTCGACGACTTCGTGACCTGCTACAACCCGACCGACCGCCACCAGCGCCAGGAGACCGGGCGCTTCAAGCGCTACACCTACGACGAGCTGATGGCCCGCGACAAGATCAGCCTCGACCTCTTCTGGCTCCGCGACGAGAGCCTCGAAGACATCGACAACCTCCCACCCCCAGTAGTCCTAGCCGCCGAAATCGCCGAGGACCTCCAGTCCGCCCTAACCGAGATCCAAGCCCTCACGGAGTCTCTCACCGCCATATCCGGTGGCGGGTCGCAGGACTGAGCCCTGTCGCACTGCGTGCATAACCTGCAGACCGGTGAGTCCCCTGTGGATAACCGGGCGGCGAAGGGAGGCGGCCGTGGCTGACCGAACCGGTATCGAATGGACCGAGACAACCTGGAACCCTTCGACCGGATGCGATCGCACCTCGCACGGCTGCGACAACTGCTACGCGCTCACCCTCGCCAAGCGTCTCAAGGCCATGGGCAACCCCCGGTACCAGAACGACGGCGACCCCAAGCACAGCGGCCCCGGCTTCGGCCTCACGCTGCACGAAGATCTGCTGGAACTCCCCTACCGGTGGCGAGCGCCTCGCGTCGTCTTCGTCAACTCGATGAGCGATCTGTTCCACGCGGACGTACCACTCGACTTCATCCAGCGCGTGTTCAAGGTCATGGCCGACACGCCATGTCACACCTAACCCCTTCCGGAGACCAAGTTCTTGGTCTTGGCGTGGGGGGTGGTTACCTTTCTGCGCATCCCCCCAGGCGCTTCGGTGGCTGGGTGCAGGCCCCGGTTCCGGCCGGGGCCTTGCGTGTTCCTACCAGCTGCTCTGCTTGAATGGCGGAAGTGGGTGAGGAGCGGTTCGAGGGTGTGATGTACGAACTGGCTTCGAACTATGCGCACATCATGAACTTGGCGCTGGATGTTCCCCAGGCTGTGTCGGAGGCGTTCGGCGTTCGGGGCCATGTTCCTGTTGTGGGTACTGCCGACGGGGTGGACCTGATCGCGACCCTCGTGCCCGTGGGCGGTGGCAGGCATCGGCTGTTCCTCGACGGTGCGATCCGAGAGGCCATCGGCAAGGGGGCGGGCGATGCGGTGGAGATCCGGGTCCGGCTGGACCGGAGCGACCGCACACCGGAGACGCCCCGTGACTTGGAGGAGGCGCTGGCCGAGGGTGGTGCGACCGCGGGCTGGGAGGCGCTCGCGCCGTCACGGCGCAAGGAGTTGCTGGTGTGGCTGGCGGATGCGAAGCGGGACCAGACCCGGGCCAATCGCGTCGGCCGCATCGTGCGGAGCGCCCTGGAAGAGGGCACACGCCGTCTCGGGTGACCGAACCCAGAGGCGACGGATCGAAGCTGGACTAGGGCGGCGGGCGACTACGGCCCGCGAGTGCGCTCAGGCTGGCGGCGACCCCTTGTCGGGGCGGGCTTCGACTATTCGGCTGGCGTCGTTGTAGGGGCGCCACTCGCCGCTTCGGGCGTGCCAGAACCGGCGGCCGGCGAGCCGCTCGAGGGCGAGGCCGTAGCAGTGGAAGTGGGTGGCTGCGCCCTCGATGAGGATCGAGTGCACGTCGTCTCCGAGCATCGCCACCCCGGTGCCCCGCTCGACCACCACCTCGTGCTGCACCTGGGGCTCGCCCGAGCCCGCGCACGGGCCGTACAGACGGTTCAGCTCCCGACCCCGCACACCCACGATCACGGCCCAGGTGGTGTGCTCGTGGGGAGGCGCCGACGTGCCGTCGCCCACGGACTGCACGTACAGCGCCAGCTCGTCGTCGTCGTTCTGCGCTATCCGGTAGCTCACCGAGGACCCCGGCGACTCCGGGGGCGGGAAGTCGTCGTCACCGAACAGGTCGTCGCGCTCAGCCAGCTCCAGCAGCCGCTCCCTGATGCACTCCACACCGGACCGGTCGATGCCGCCGCACTCCCGGCCGCGGGCGTCGATCTTGGCGATGTCGTCCATCGCGTCGGCGACTGCCGCGGCTCGCTCGGCTGCCCGGTCCTTCTCGCGCATGGCTCCCCTCGGCTCGACTGTCCGACACAGAGTATGGGACGGCGGCCCGGCGGTGATCTAACCGAGCCTCTCAGCTTGCGCATGAGGCTATGTTCGACTCGCATCAGCGCAGTCCGTCTGCCCGGGAGCCGCGGCACGCATGGCAAGCAAGAGAAGCGCGGGACTGATACTTCACCGCCGGAACGCCGGCGGTGTGATCGAAGTGCTGCTGGTGCATCCCGGCGGGCCGTTCTGGGCCGGCAAGGACGTGCACGCCTGGTCGATCCCCAAGGGCGAGCACGACGAGGGCGAGACCGCCGAGACGGTGGCGCTGCGGGAGTTCGAGGAGGAGTTGGGATCCCCGCCCCCGGACGGGTCGAGGCTCTTCCTCGGCGAGTTCGGCTCGCGAGGCCGCAAGCGGATCAGAGCTTGGGCGCTCGAGGCGGACTTCGACGCGACGCACGTGGTCAGCAACACCTTCGAGCTCGAATGGCCTCCTCGCTCGGGCCAAGTACGCGAGTACCCGGAAGTGGACAGGGCAGCCTGGTGGACCCTCGATGAGGCTCGGACGAAGCTGCACAAGGGCCAGACGCCGATCGTCGACGCCCTGCTCTCCGTCCTCGACGACCGCGGCGAAAGCAGGGGGTGACGGGCGTGGCGTCCGGTGCACTCCAGGAGGTGCGTCAGCACCAACGCGAGATCGCGCCACCACTAGCCTCGCGTCCGTGAGCCCCCTGCACCCCACAACCATGGCGGGGAGCGGGCGCCATCTGGCCGCGGCCCTGTCCGTGGTCGCAGCGGTAGCCCTGGTAGCCGGATCATGCAGCGGCGACGGGGCTGGCAACGACGACGGGGCCGGTGACGCTCTGGGCGACGGGTCGCTCGGGATCGTGGAGGTCGGCCCGGGGGAGGCCATCCAGATCCGGGCGGTCCTGGCGCTGAGCGGCGACGCGGAGAGTTCCGGTCGCACGAGCGAGAAGGCCGCACGGCTCGCCGTCGCCCACTACGGGACGATCCACGGTTTCGACGTGCACCTCGGCGCGCCGATCGACGACGGCTGCTCGCCCGAGGGAGGCGAACAGGCCGGAGCGGAGATCGCCGCCGACGCCGATGTGATCGGCGTTGTCGGCACGACGTGCTCGGCGGCCGCGGCCACCGCCGCTCCGCTGGTAACCGGCGCCAACAAGGTGATGATCTCCCCGTCGAACACTTCCCCCAGGCTTACTTCCGACTTGGCCGGCAACCGCAACTCCGACCACCACGAGGGCTACTACCGCACCGCGGACAACGACCTGTACCAGGCAAGGTCGATCGCGCGGTTCCTCCACGAGGAGAGAGGCGTCGACGCGGTCGCCGCGATCCACAACGGCGACGCCTACACCCAGAGTCTCGCGGAGGCGTTCGTGGCGTCCTTCGAGGAACTCGGAGGCTCGGTCACCGGCGTCGGCGTGGTCGACCGCGAGGAGACCGACCTGGTGCCGACGCTCACCGACCTCGCAGGCGGCTCGCCGCAGGCGCTGTTCTTCCCCGTCTCGCGGACGGTGGGCGCCGCCATCGTGCAGCAACTGCCGTACGTGTCGGGTCTCGACGGCGTGCTCCGGCTCTCTGGCGACGGCCTGCTGTCGGACGCGTTCCTGGGATTGGAGGAGTCCGAGGGGATGTTCCTGTCCGGGCCGAACCTCAGCTATGGCACGAACGCCAACGAGAGCACCGGCCGGCAGGCGGCCGACCTCCTGTCCGAGTACGAGGACGCCTACGGCACCGCGCCGGAGGCAGCCTTCTGGGCGCACGCCTACGACGCGGCCACCCTGCTGCTCGAGGCCATAGAGGCGGCCGCCCGGCCCGAGGGCGAGTCGCTCATCATCGACTTGGCAGGAGTGCGCGAGTTCCTCGACGGCGTGTCCGGATACGGCGGGATCATCGGACCGATCAGCTGCGACGGCTTCGGCGACTGCGGCGTGCGCCGGATGGTCGTCGTCGAGCATCTCGATTCCGGCAACCCAGCCGCCACCCGGTCCAACACCGTCTACGAGTACGTCCCCTAACGGCCAAGCGGAGGCACGCGAATGCGCCTCAAGCGGGCGAGGCCGCGGGCCCCGTCTCGGCGACTGCTCGCAACCCCGACGCGCCGCTACCCGCCTGAGTAGCGTCGATCCCGTGATCCGCCGGGACGCACCGACTCCCGAGCCGGCCCGCGTGGCGCTGGCCCGGCAGGCAAGATCGGCGATACGCACAGGGGAGCACACCGGGCCCACCGCTCACCTGGCCCCGGGATGCGTACAGGCCAACCTGGTGGTGCTGCCCCGGGCCGTGGCCTCCGACTTCATCACCTTCGCGGAGCGGAACCCCAAGCCGTGCCCGATCGTGGAGGTCATCGAACAAGGCACCGAGGCCGTTCGCGCCGCACCGGGCAGCGATCTGCAAACCGACGTGCCCCGGTACCGGCTGTTCGTTGACGGAGCCCACACCGACTCGGCCACCGACGCCATCGCCTGGTGGCGGGACGACCTGGTGTCGGTGCTGTTGGGGTGCAGCTTCAGCTTCGAGGCCGCCCTCATGCGGGCTGGTCTTCCGGTCCGTCACATCGAGCAGAACCGCAACGTGCCCATGTACGTCACCAACCACCGGTGCGAACCGGCCGGGGACTTCGCCGGCCCGCTGGTGGTGTCGATGCGGCCCATGCCCGCCGCGCTGGTCGAGCAGGCCCGGCGGATCACCGAGACCTACCCGCTGGCCCACGGCGGCCCCGTCCATGCCGGCGACCCTGCCGGGCTGGGCATCCCGGATGTGAACGCGCCGGACTTCGGCGATCCCGTCCACATCCATGCCGGCGAGGTGCCCATGTTCTGGGCCTGCGGAGTCACCCCCCAGCTGGCCATCGCCAGCGCCGCTCCCGAGATCGCCATCACCCACGAGCCCGGCCACATGTTCATCACCGACCTGCCTGCCGACCGAGATTCCTGTAGAAACGGGGCCCATGCGACCAGTTTCCGCGAGGATTTCGCATCGTAGGAGACGACCATGCGAGAGATGACCACCGACGAGGCGCTGGACTTCCTCAGCGCCGGCACCCGCACCGCCAAGGTGGCCTGGGTCGCCTCCGACGGGCGGCCCCACGTGGCGCCCATCTGGTTCGTCGTCGAGGACGGCGACATCCTGTTCGCCACCAGCGCCGAGGCGGGCAAGTCCCGGGCCATGCGACGCGACCCCCGCATCTCGCTGGTGGTCGACGTCGAGGAGCCGCCCTACGCGTTCGTGAAGGTCGACGGCACCGTCGAGTTCACCGAAGACCTCCACGAGGTACGGCGGGTTGCCACCTTCGTCGGAGGCCGCTACATGGGCGCGGACCAGGCCGAAGCCTTCGGAGCCCGCAACGGCGTGCCCGGCGAGTGCGTGGTCCGGCTGCGGCCCACGAGCATCGCCGGCTTCGACGGCATCTCCGACTGGGACTGAGCCGAGCCCCTTGCAGGAGTCTGAGGCGACTTACACTGCCGCCGTGGCTACGACGTTCGACCTAGTCACGCTCGACTCGCCCAATTACTCACAGCCAGGACCTACCCCCTTCACCTGTTGCTCCTGCTCAGCCGTAGACGCACGAGGCTAGATCGGATGTATCCACGCTGCCCACGAACTGGCTCGCTCAGTTGTAGGTGGTGGTCTTGCGGATCATCGACTCCAGCCACTCGCCCGAGGTGATGGGCTCGTGGCGGGGCGGGTCGTCGGGCGACGTGCAGGTGGGGATGCACTCGATGAGGGCGTCGTAGGTCGGCTGATGGAAGAACGCCACCGAGATGCGCTCGCCCCAGGCGCCGTCGGCCACCACCACCCGGTGCAGGGTGGAGACCCAGCGGTCGTTGGTCCAGGCCGCCATCAGGTCGCCGATGTTAATCACGAAGGAACCCGCCAGGGCGGGCACGTCCTCCCACTCACCCTCAGGCGACAGGATCTGCAGGCCCGGCACTCCGTCGCTGTAGAGGATGGTGAGGCTTCCCCAGTCCGAGTGCGGACCCCTGCGGAACTGCCCAGGCACCGGCGCCTCGTCCAGGGCGGGATAGTGGAGAGCAGCCAGGCCGGTTACGTGGTCGGCGATGGCGGCGTCGAACCAGTGCTCGTCCAGGTTCAGGGCAAGGGCCATGAGCCCCATCAGCTTCACGGCCAAGTCCTCCATCACTTCGTAGTAGGTCTCGAAGGCCTCCCTGAAGCCTGGAAGCCGCTCAGCCTCAGGCCAGACGTTGGGAGCGAAGAAATCCTCGCGACCCTCGCGCAGCCCGGCCCGGCGCGCCGCGTCCCGGTCGTCGAACCGGTTGACCAGGAAGAGCTCCGCCAGGTCGGGCGGGGTTTGCTCGCCTCGCGACAGCGCCAGCGTGCTGCTCTGCACCGGCTTGAAGCCCCGTCGGTTGCTCCTGGTGCTCACGAACTCCATCTTCTCGGCATGGGGTAGAGCGAAGAACGCCCGCGCCGCGGCGTCGATGTCGCCGATCACCCTCCCGGACACGCCGTGGCCGGTGATCACCAGGAAGCCCACGTCCTCGCAGGCCCTCCGGATGGTGTCCACGGCCTCGTCGCGCCCGGGCCCCGGCTCGAAGGCGCCCGAGAGGTCCACCAGCGGCACCCGAGACACAACACCCGTCGAGACAGTCATCCGCTAGCCCCTTCCTCCACCGGCGATCGCGGTGCGTAGCGCGACTCTAGCCGAGACCGTCTTTGCGCCCGCCGGCGCTGGACGGCAGGGTCGACCACGCATCGGGACTGGTCTCCAGCCAGTCAGCGAACATCGCCACGCAGGCCTCGTCGTGCAGCCTGGTCGTGGTGACGCCGGCCGAGGCCAGCCAGTCCAGTGCTTCGTCGGACCAACTCTCGCTGTCACCCACCACCACCGCGCCGATGCCGAGGAACCGCACCAGGCCCGAGCAGTACCAGCAGGGCGTCATCGTCGTCACCAGGGTGGTGTGGGAGTAGTCGCTCAGCGGACCGGCGTCCCCGATGGCGACCGTCTCGGCGTGCAGGAGGAAGTCACCCTGCTGGACATTGCGGTTGCACCCGGCTCCGAGCACTGCGCCGTCAGCATCTACCAGCACGGCGCCGATGGGCACTCCCCCCTCGGCCAGGCCCCTGCGAGCCTGCTCGCAAGCCAGCGCCAGCAGTTCTCCGGGGTCGGGCTGCGGCACTCCCGGCTCCCTGTCAGTAGATGGTCTTCTGGAGCATCGACAGGATCCACCCGCCCGAGGTGGTGGGCTCGTGACGGGGTGGATCGTCGGGTGAAGTGCAGGTGGGGATGCACTCGATGTGAGCGTCGTAGGTGGGCTGATGGAAGAACGCGATGGAGATCCTGTCGCCCATGTCCCCCTCCGGAGCCATCACGCGGTGCAGCGTCGACACCCAGCGGTCGTTCGTCCACGCCGCCATCAGGTCCCCGAGGTTGATCACGAAGGAGTCGGCAACCACCGGGACATCCTCCCACTCGCCGTCGGGCGACATGATCTGCAGGCCGGGCTCGCCGTCGTGGTACAGGATCGTCAGGCTGCCCCAGTCCGAGTGCGCGCCCCGCCGGAACTGCCCCGGCCGGGCCGGCTCGTCGAGAGCGGGGTAGTGGTTGACGGTCAGGTTCGTGATGTGGTCGCGGATCTTGTCGTCGAACCAGTGCTCGTCCAGGTTCAGAGCAAGGGCCATGAGCCTCATCAGCTTCACGGCCAGGTCCTCCATCACCTCGTAGTAGGTCTCGAAGGCATCCTTGAACCCGGGCACATGGTCGGGATCGGGCCAGATGTTGGGCACGAAGAAGCCCTCGCGCCCTTCGCGCAGTCCGGCCCGCACGGCAACCTCCGGATCGTCGAACCGGTTGACGGTGTACAGCTCGCAAAGGTCCGGCAACGACTCGTCCTCGCGGGACAGAGCCAGAGCCGACGCCTGAGAGGGCGTGAAGCCTCGATAGACCCCCGGCGGAGCGACATAGTGGATCTTCTCGTCGTGGGGAAGGGCGAAGAACCGGCGGGAGGCGTCATCGATCTGGCGCACCGCGTCGCCGGACACGCCGTGGCCCGTGATCACCAGGAAGCCCACATCCTCGCAGGCACGCCGGATGACGTCCACCACCTGGTCCCGCTGGGGTCCTGGCTCGAAGGCGCCGGAGAGGTCCACGAGCGGAACCCGCGACGCGACCTTCACTGCGCTCGTCATGGGCTGTTCCTCTCTTCGGGCTTGCGCCTCCCGAGTCTCACGGGCCCGGCCGTCAGAATCCAATCGACGGGTCGATGAACTCGTTGGTGTAGATGTCGGAGGCCTCGATGTCGTCCGGAACGCCTTCGAGCACGTCCTTGAGCAGTTGGACGACTCGCTCCATGCGGGCGTCGTCCATGTTGCCGACTATGTCATCGGGGCCGTTGCCGACATTCCCGATCTCCAGGGCGGTAGACGTCGAGTACGCCATCTGACCCGGATAGAGCACCCAGAACGAGGCGAGGTCGTCCACGATCTGGAGGATCACCGCATCGGTGGGAGCGGAGTCGGCGTAGTGGTCGACGACGGCCTGCTGGAATACCGGGACGGCGAGCTCGAGGCAGGGTCGGAGCTCCTCGAGGGCGTCGGCCCGGATCACGAGCGGTTGGGCGTAGATCTCGAAGCCCGAGTCATGGATCAGGAGGTAGTCCACGGGCTTGCCCCAGTCCTCGAGCGCGTTCTCGTACAGCCAGGGCTCGCTGGTGGCGAACCCCTGCTGGACGAGCGCGCCGCCCTCGGCCACGAAGCGGGCCGGCGATCCGTCGTAGGACGGGTCCACCTGGTCGGCGCGCAGGATCCCCGCGTCCACCATGTAGTCGATGAACACCCCGCCGGCGAAGTACACGACGGTGGCGTCGGACTCACCGATGTCCTCGAAGCTGTCGAAGGAGTACACCTCCGGATTCCACATGAGAATCTGCGGGTTGGTGTCGAAGGGCGCGGCCACCGCGATCGTCGGGATTGTGTCGTAGGCGGCGACCTGCTCGTCGGTGTTCACATAGCCGAAGTGGATCCCGGTATCCAGCTGCATCGTCGCGGTCGTGGGCTGCCAACCGAGATAGGGACCGCCGGCGCGGATCTCGAGGTCGATTCCCGTATCGAGCAGCGGACCCCGGTAGATGCCGTTGTCGGTGTCGAGCACGCCGGCGTCGCCGATCAGGCGGTAGGCGTATCCGTGCTCGGGAGACGGGAACCAGTCCGTCTGCAGTACCAACGGGTCGGGGCACACGCCCGACAGGTCGACGGCCATGGGATCCGGCGCCATCTCGGGCGCCGCTTCTTCCTCTTCAGGTGCCGGCTCGGGTTCAGGCTCGGGCTCTTCGGCCGGCTCGGGCTCCTCGGCGGGCTCGGGCTCTTCGGCGGGCTCTTCGGCCGGCTCGGGCTCCTCGGGGACGGGAGCCTCCTCAGCAGGCTCGCTCGGCGCGGCCGGTTCGGCAGCCGTCTCGGCAGCCGTCTCGCCTGCATCGTCGGCGTCGTCGCCGCAGGCAGCCGCGATCAGCGCCAGAAGCGTGAGGATTACGGCCAGTCGTCTCATTCGTGCCCCCATGTCCGTCCCCACTTCGTCCCAGTGTGTTTGACACTACGAACTTTCTCGCAGGATTTTTCACTGTACATGAACTCCTGAGTCCGCGCCAAGACGCCGGTTCCCGGGTCTCCGGCGACGCGACGACATGGATTGGAGGGCTGCAAGCCCCCGGGGCGTCGCTCAGCCTCCCCTGCCGTCCTCCCTGACGGTGACTAGGAATGTGACCGCCTCCTCGTCGCCGACTCTTCGCGCCCGGTGCGGCACCCTTCCGTCGTAGCAGATGCAGTCCCCTGCTCGCATTTCGATGATCTCGCCGTCGATGTCCTTCTCGATGACGCCCTCGATCACGAGGAGGAGCTCCTCGCCGGGGTGCTCGTAGTACGGGCCGAAACTCTTGGGGAGCCCCCGGAACTCCAGCGCAGTCAGGGACCGAGCATCCCGCACCAGCGAACGCGCGATCCCGGCCGCCTTGTCGATGTCGTGGTCAACGTCTCGCGGGTCGCGCCGGCGGACCAGCGAGTACGGCTTCGTCTCCTCGAGCGACAGCAGGGCTTGGGCGGTGGTGCCCAGCGTGCGGGCCACCCGGTGAAGTGACGTGATTCGGGGCCTCGCCAACCCTCGCTCCAGTTGGCTGAGGAACGACGGGGAAAGATCGGTTCTCGCCGCGAGCTGCTTCAGCGACAGTCCCGCCCTGACCCGGCGTTCACGGATCTGGCGGCCGAGCGCCAGATCGAGTTCCCGCAATTCGCTCATTTCTTGGAGTTCGCTCACGCTCTCCGCGCTTGCGAGCTGCGACTCCATAGGCCCGGAACCATACAAGCCACTCGGGGCTCGCCGCGCTGTCGCCCAACCGGTGCGGGCTCGGCCGCGCCCGGGCGGTCAGGCGATAACTGCGACCGGGGTGCCGATCGGGGCCCACTCGTACAGCTGCCGGGCCTTGTCGTTGTGCTGGCGGACGCAGCCCGCGGAGCGGTACTGGCCCAGCTCGCCGGTGGTCTGGATGGGCGTGCCGTAGCGGTCGTTGGGTATCGAATGGAACCCGATGGCCGCGCCGCTGCGACCCCTGGCGAAGCGCACCATGTGCTTCATGGTCACTCCGGGCGTGAACGACCAAGCGTTCACCGACTTGGAGAACACCCGGTAGCGGCCCGGAACGGGCGTGCCGGCCCGGCCGCTCACCGGGTAGCTGTCCCGCAGCGAGCCGTCGGCCTCCACCAGCCACACCCGCTGCTCGCCGACCCCGTAGACGATGTGCTTGGCCCCGGCCAGGCCCACCGCGGGCGTGGACGTCCCGGCAGTCCACAGCACGCGGCCGCCGGAATCGCCAATGGTCATGGTGCCGTCGTCGCGCACGGTCAGGAACGCCCCGGGCCTGCCGTGGGTGCGCGAGTGCCACAGCGCGTCGTAGGGCGTGACCGGCAGCTCGTAGAGGACCAGGTTCCCGTCGGCCTGCATGATCAGCGTGCGGTCGGACCGCCCGACGGTGCGAGAGTCCCACAGCGGGACTGGGCCGTCGCTGTCGTACAGCACCAGGTTGCCGTCGTGCTGGAGAATCAGCTGGTACCGGCCGTTGGGCGAGGTGATCGACTCTCCCGGCGACAACGACTCGCCCGGCATCATCGTGCTGCCCGCCGGATCACCTTCAGCTTCTTCAGCGACGTTGGATGACACGGCCGCGGCCGGCTGGCGGGCCGGGTCGGGTCGGCCGGGGTGGGGCCGGTCCGAGGACAGGTGCACGGCGGCGTCCGCGCCCGTCGACGCGGCAACCGCGCCGGCAGCCGGCGCTCCGACCGCGGCTAGCAGCGTCAGGGCCAGCGACGCCGGCAGGGCCGCCCGCAGCACTCGCCCAAGCCCTGAGCGTGCTCGACCGGCGGTGTTCGGTGCGTTCATCGGGTATCAAGTTACAAAGGGCCTGTGGAAAAGTACAAGGCACCTGTGGAAGACCGGCGCGGGCTAGACCGCGAGGGCCGGTGCCAGATGGCCCACTCGGGCGCCTGTTCCGTCATCCGTGAGCCCCCGCCGACCGCAGGGGAGGACGACTGTCACACAGCCGTTCTAGGGTTCGCTCGTGGCGATCGACTGCGTGACGACGGCCTACGGCCCGGCCGCCCATGAGGCGCTGGCCCGAGCCGTGGAACAGGCCAAGGGGGGCGACCCGCTAGCCCCGGTGACCGTGGTCGTGCCCAGCCACTATGTGGGTTTGGCCGCCCGGCGGGCACTGGGACGGCGCCGCCACAACGGCACTGCGGGGATCGCGGCGGTGGCCTTCCACACCGCCTACAGCCTCGCCGAGCACCTCGGCGGGGCCGAGATGGCCGACCAGGGCCGCAGGGGCGTGTCCAACGCGGTGATCGCGGCCGCGGTGCGCACCGCCCTGCGTCGGGATGCGGGCCATTTCCGGGGTGTGGAGACTCATCCGGCCACCGAACGGGCCCTCACGCGGGCCCACCGAGAACTCTCCGAGTTGGACGCCGAACAGCTCGTAGCCCTCTCCCGGCAGTCGCTCCGGGCCGGCGACGTCGTGAGGATCCACCAGGAGGTCGCCGCAGCCCTCGAAACGGACTTCAGCAATGAGCAGCAGCTGGCTGGGGCCGCGGCGGCCGCGGTGCGAGCCCGCCCGAAGGAGGCTCGGCGACGGCTCGGCCCGGTGATCGTGTTCCTGCCCCAGAGCGTCACCAGCAGCCAGGCCCACCTGCTTCGAGCAGTGTCCGACGCCACCGGCGCCACCATCATCGCCGGCGCCACCGGCGTCGAGGACGCTGACGCCACCGTGCGGACCTCCCTGCAGAGGCTCGGCGCTGACTGCGACGCCGGGCCCCGCCCTGGGCGCCAGCCGAGCGGCCCGCGGGGCGCGGTCGGGGCTCTGAGCGTGTCCGACGCCGACGACGAGGTGCGCCACGCGGTGCGGGCGGTGGTGGACGCGGCCCGCACCGGCACGCCGTTGGGTCGATGCGCCATCGTCTACGGGATCGAGACCCCCTACGTCCGGCTGATCGGCGACGCTCTCGACGCCGCCGGGATCGAGCGGTGCGGCGCCACCGTGCACACGGTGGAGACGTCGCTGCTGGGCCGATCACTGCTGGAGATGCTGGCGTTGAAGGACCGGGGCTTCTCCCGGCGCGCCGTGATGGCCTGGCTGGCAAGCGCTCCCGTGAGCGTGAGAACCCCCGAACCCGAAGTTCGGAGCCGCGGCGCGGACGCCGGCAGCCGCGGCGCGGACTCCGACAACAGCGGCGCGGACTCCGACAACAGCGGCGCGGACTCCGACAACAGCGGCGGCGACTCCGGCAGCCGCGACGGCCCGGAGGACACGGCGGTCTTCGCCCGCTGGCGGGGTGTGCCCAGCGCGGCCTGGGAGCGGGAAGCCAGAGCGGCCCGCGTGGACGCGGGCATCGACAACTGGACCGAACGGCTCGAACGGTACGCAGCCGACTGCCTGGCCGACGCCGAAAGGCTCCAAGCCGACGAGGACCAGCTCTGGCGGGGCGACCGGCTCCGCCGCAGCGCCGAGCGGGCCTCAGAGCTGCTCGACTTCGTGGCGGGGCTGCACCGCCACCTGAATCCCCGCCCTGCGCCCCGCACGTGGGCCGAGCTGGCCAAGTGGTGCCAGGACCTCGTGGACAACTACCTGGGCGGGCGGGTCCGCCGGAGCTGGAACGCTGAGGAGCGAGGGCTCGCCGAGCGGGTCGACAGCGCCATCAGCCGCCTCGGCGACCTCGACGGCACCGACGACAACCCCTCACCGGCCGCCTTCCGCCGGGCCCTGCAGCTCGAACTGGAGGGCGCCCCGCATCGCCACGGCCGCCTGGGCACGGGCGTGCTCGTCGGGCCGGTGGGCCTGGCTCTGGGCGTGGAACTCGACCTTGCCGTGGTGTGCGGCATGGCCGAGGGGACCTTCCCGGCCCGCCGCAACGACGACGCCCTGCTGCCCGATCGCGAGCGGCGGGTCGTGGGTCATGACCTTCCGGCGCGGGGCGACCGACCCGGCGACGAGCACCGGGCCCTGCTGGCGCTGATCGCGGCCGCGGAGCGGTCGCTGCTGCTGTACCCGAGGGGCGACCTGCGCCGGGCCGCGGACCGCTCCCCGAGCCGGTGGCTCACCGAGCAGACCGACGAGCTCGAAGTGGTGCCTTCGTTCGTGGGCGGGTTGCGCCGGACCGCGTTCCCGGCCCACGAGCACGAGTACGACACCCGATGCCTGCTCGACTGGCACGACCGCGCCGGCCGCGACGACGACAGCGCGCACGCCGATCTGACCGCGCTGGCGAGCGTGCGCCGGCGTGTCGAGCTGCGACGGGGCATCGACCTGCGGCGCAGCCGCCTCTCGCGGCAGTTGACCCGCTTCGACGGCAACCTCGCCGTCGGCGACCTCCGGGGGGCAGTCCTTCCCCACCCGACCGACGACGACCAGGTGACGTCGGCGTCGCGCCTGGAGAGCTGGGCCGGATGCCCCCACGCCTACTTCGTCCGCCACGTCCTTCGCGTGGAACCCATCGACGACACCGACGACGACCATCGCATCAGCGCCCTGGAGCGGGGCAGCCTCGTACACCGGATCCTGGAGCGCTGGCTCGGCGAGGCCATCGGCGAGGGCGCGGTGCCCGCTCCCGAGGAGCCTTGGTCCGGTTACTGGCGGGCCCGCCTGATGACCGTCGGTCACCAGGAATGCGACCGCCTGGCCGCCCGGGGACTCGTCGGCCGACAGCTCTACTGGGACTACGACCGCCAGCAGATCCTCGCCGACCTCAACCGGTTCCTCGACTTCGACGACGAGCATCGTGCCGAGCACCGGTCCCGTCCCGCCGCGGCCGAGCTCGGCTTCGGGATTCCCCGCAGCCCCAGCGGCCCCGTCACGATCGGCATCGACAGGGACCGGTCGCTGCGACTCCGAGGCTCCATCGACCGCGTCGACGTGACCAGCGACGGCGGCCTCCTAGTGATCGACTACAAGACGGGCTCGACCCGCTCGTACGAGAAGCTCGACCTGGACGACCCCGCTCTGGGCGGCCGCCGGCTCCAGCTCGTTCTCTACGACCTCGCGGCCCGCCGGCTCCGGGACGTTCCAGACTCGGCGGAGGGGCACGGCGCCTACTGGTTCGTCTCGTCCAAGGGCCGGTTCACACCGATCGGCTACTCCACCGACGCCGCCCGCCGACCGGTGCTCGAAGCAGTGGGAGCGGTGGTGGACGGCATCGGCTCGGGGCTGTTCCCGCTGCATCCCGAGGAGCCCGGGTGGAAGCCGTGGGTGTCGTGCCTGTATTGCGAGCCCGACGCCATGGGCACCAAGGAACAGTGGCGGGACTGGCAGCGCAAGCAACCCGACCCGGCTCTGGTCCCCTACCTCGACCTCGTCGATCCCGACCGGGAGCGACCGCAGGGAAGGGTGCAGGCGGCGGGGACGGGGACATGACCCGCCCCGAGCTGGTCGACCAGGCCGCCCGGGCGCGGATCCGGTCCGACCTGGGTGCCACGCTCTTCGTCGAGGCCGGCGCCGGCTCGGGCAAGACCAGCGCCCTCGTCGACCGGGTGCTGGCCCTCATCGGCTCGGGGGTCGCCATGGAGAACATCGCGGCCATCACCTTCACCGAGAAGGCCGCCGCCGAGCTGCGGGACAGGATCCGCGGGCAGCTGCGCAGCGACGAGACCGCGGCGAGCCTCGGCGAGGAGCGGGCCGGGGCCGCGTTGCTCCAGCTCGACGGCGCCGCGGTGGGCACGCTGCACTCCTTCGCCCAGCGGATCCTGTCCGAGCACCCGGTGGAGGCCGGGCTGCCGCCGAGCGTCGAGGTGCTCGACGACATCGGCTCCCAGATCGAGTTCGACATCCGCTGGCGGGACTTCCTCGATCGGCTCCTCGACGAGCCCGAGATGGGTCCCACGCTGCTGCGGCTCGAGATGCTGGGAGTGAGGCTGGAGCACATCCGGGCTCTGGCTGTGAGGCTCAACCAGAACTGGGACCGTCTCGCGGGTCTCGCAGGCGGACGCGATCCGCTGCCGGGGGTCGACGTGGACGACGTCGCGGCAGGCCTGCGGGCCGTCCGCGAGATCAAGGACCAGTGCACCGCCGGCGCCGGGGACGCCCTGCACGCCCGGATCGAGGCCGTCGAGAGGGAGCTGGCCCGGCTCGAGGACACTGACGACGATGTGGCCCGCATCGAGATCCTGAGATCGGCCATCGACGCCGGGAAGGGACGGGGAGGGGGCCGCCAGGGCAACTGGGGCCGCGGCGACGAGGGGAAGGCCAACAAGGCGACCGCCACCGATGCCCTCAAGCACCTGGCCGGGGACCGCAACCAGAGGCCGCCATCGATCTGCGCACAGATCCTGGACCGGGCGGCGCGGAGCGCATTGGAGGTGCTGGTGGCGCGGCTGGCCGCCTTCACCCTGCAGGCCGCCGAGGAGCGGCGGGCCGGCGGGCGCCTCGAGTTCCACGACCTGCTGGTGCGGGCCCGTCTGCTGCTGCGCCACGAAGCGCACGGCCCGGCCGTGCGGACCGCCCTGCGCGAGCACTACCAGCGCCTGCTGATCGACGAGTTCCAGGACACCGACCCGATCCAGGTGGAGCTGGCGGCGCTGCTCAGTAGCGCCGACCCCGGCACCGGCGCCGTCCCGTGGGCGGAGGTCGATCCCGAGCCGGGCCGTCTCTTCTTCGTGGGCGATCCCAAGCAGTCCATCTACCGCTTCCGGGGCGCCGACATCGCCACGTTCCTGGAGGCCCGAGGCTGGGCCGAGGGCCAGGCCGAGGGTCGGATCGAGAGGCTCACCACCAACTTCCGGTCGGCTCGGCCCGTCATCGACTGGGTCAACGAGGTCTTCGGGCAGATGATCGAATGGTCACCGGGCAGCCAGCCGGAGTACGAGGCCCTCGACTCGGTGCGGAGACCGGTGCCCGAGGGCCCGCCGGTGACCGTCCTCGGCGTGCAGCCGATGGAGATCCCGGGCCGGGCCTACGCCCAGGAACTGCGCCGCCGCGAGGCCGAGTCGGTTGTGCTGGCGGTGGCCGGGATCCTGAGGGACGGGTGGGGCGTCGACGAGGGCGCCCCGGCGGAACCGGCGGTCCGGCCTGCCCGTCTGGGCGACATCGCCATACTGATCCCGTCCCGCACCAGCCTCGCCGACCTCGAGGACGCCCTGGAGGCGGCCTCGATCCCCTACCGTGCCGAGGCGTCGTCGCTGGTCTACAACACCCGTGAGGTCCGCGAAGTCCTGCTGGCCCTCCAGGCGGTGGCCGACCCGACCGACGAACTGGCGCTGGTGGCCGCGCTGCGGTCCTCGCTGTACGGCTGCGGCGACGACGACCTGGCCCACTGGCGCCTCGCCTGCGGGGGCCGGTTCTCGCTGATCAGATCCCAACCCGACTCGTGCCCCGCCGATCACCCGGTGGCCGAGGGCATCGCCCACCTCGCTGAGTTGCATCGGGCGAAGCGCTGGACCAACCCGCCTGCGCTGATCGACCGGCTGGTCCGCGAGAGGGGGGCGTTCGAGACTGCGGTGGCCGGCGGGAGGCCCCGCGACGTGTGGCGCCGCCTGCGGTTCGTGACCGACCAGGCCCGGGCCTGGGCCGACGCGGGGGGCACGAACCTGCGCAGCTACCTCGAATGGGCCCGGCTGCAGGGGGCCGACAACGCGCGGGTCACGGAGTCGGTGCTGCCCGAGACCGACGACGACAGCGTGCGCATCCTCACGGTGCACGCGGCCAAGGGCCTGGAGTTCCCCATCGTGGTGCTGTCGGGGATGACGACAAGACTCGATCAGCCCGCCCGCGGGCCGACGGTGGCTTTCGGCTTCGGTGATGCGCCCGTGGTGAAGCTGCGAGGCGGAGTGGAGTCGGAGAACTACGAGGCATGGAAGCCGATCGACGAGCAGATGGACGCCCATGAGCGCCGCCGGCTCCTGTATGTCGCCTGCACCCGGGCCCGCGACCATCTGGTCGTCAGCCTTCACCGGCGAGCCCCGAACGACAGGGGCAACAAGGAGAACTCCGCAGCCTGGGCGCTGGCCGACGCCGGCGCCGCCGAGGCCGGCGCGGCCGACGGCTCGACGCTCTTCGACCGGGCAGAGCAGACGTTCGCGCCCGCCGACACCGCACCGCCCGCGGGCACGCAACGGGCGACCCTGCCCGACCGGCACGAGTGGGAGCGGGAGTATCAGCAGAGCTTGGCCGCGGCGTCGATCCCGACCACGGTGTCGGCGACCGGACTGGCCAGCGCCGAGAGCGGGGACGGCGACAACAGCGAGTACGGCACCGGCAGCGCGTCCGGCGCCGACAGCAGCGGGTCCGGCGCCGACGCCGGATTGGACAAGGACAGGGGCGACTCGGAGCCGCCCCCGTGGAGCAAGGGTCGCTACGGTACGGCCATCGGACGAGCGGTCCACGGCGTGCTCCAGGACATCGATCTGGCCACAGGCCGCGGTCTCGAGGCACTGGCCCGACGGCAGGCCGCGGCCGAGGGAGTCAGCAACCGGACCGGGACCGTCGCCGGACTGGCCCGGGCCGCGCTCGACACGGCCGTGGCCCGGGAGGCCTCCGCCAGCGAACACTGGCGGGAGCTCTTCGTGGCCGCGCCCATCGCCGGCCGGCTGCTGGAGGGATACATCGACCTGGCCTACCGCAGTCCCGAGGGGCTCGTGGTCGTGGACTGGAAGACCGACTCCGTCGCCGGCGACGACGGTGTGGACGCCAAGCTGGCCCGTTACCGCCCGCAGGGAGCGGCCTATGCGGCCGCCCTCGAAGCCGTCACCGGCGAGAACGTGGCCCGCATGGTGTTCGTCTTCGTCAACCGCGGCGGCGCAGTCGAGGCCGAACTCCCCGACCTGCGCGGCGCCATGGCAGAGGCTGAGGCCGCGGTGGCCGCCGTCAGCGACCGGGCAGCTCGCTCAGTCCCTCGCGGCGCCATGGACGAGGCTGAGGCCGCGGTGGCCGGCCTCAGCGGCTGATGCGCTCGCTCAACTCGACCACGAGGCGCTTCACGGCTGCGGCCACACCCTCGCGATCGGCCTCACCAAGATCGCCGATCTCGGAGTCGAAGGCGTCGAGCACCAAGTCCAGCGTCTCCCGGGCGAGCTTCAGGCCCTCGGGCGTCAGCTCCAGCAGGCTGCGGCGGCCATCGTCGGGGTCGGCCACCCTGCGCACCAGTCCTCGAGCGATCAGGCGCTGCACCGTCTTGGTGGCCCCGCCCGAGGTCTGCACTATCCGCTCAGCCAGCTCGCCGGCCGTCATGCGGTGCGGCGGCCCGACCAGCCACAGCGCGCTGAGAGCGAAGTAGCTGGAGGTGTCGAGCTGGCGGGCGGCCACCGTTTCCGAGAGCCACATCTCCATCTGGCGCCCCGCCAGCAGCGTCAACACCAGCACGTCGATGGTGGGACGGTGCTGCTTGGCCACGAAGGGGGCGATCGACGCCAGCACATCGTCATCGAACGGAGACGCCCTCGCTTCCCGCCTGTCGTCGCCCATCGCCGCCACCGCCGGCTAAGTCCCGGAGGCCGCAGGGTCGGGATCGCCGGGGCGCATCCGCCCGGTGAACAGCACGGCCACCCGCTCGCCCGGCGCCGGGTCCGCCGCCCCGGAGCCCTCGCTCGCCGCGGTGAGGGCCAGCAGGCCGCCGAAGCCCGACGCCCCAGTCGGGCACACGTCGATGCCGGTGTGCCGGTGAGCGAGCCGGTGAGCCCGCTGGAAGTCTTCTTCGGAGGCGACCAGGGGCCAGCCCCCGGACGCCAGCATGGCTTCGACTATGTCGATCCAGTCGTAGGTGATGTCGTCGAGGATCCCCGAGGCGTACGACACCGGCTCGGAGTCCCACGCCCGCATGTAGCGGTCGGGATCGTCACGCAGCCGGCACACCAGCTCCTTGACACGGCTGTCACTCATCGGCGCCATCTCTTCGGCAATCTTGGCACGCAACCGGTTGTCCATGGTGCCCTGGGGCGCTGCTTGCGCGGCGACGATCCGATCGAGAAAGTACTGCCGGTCGCGCCCACCACCGGCACGCTGCCCGGCGCGCAGTTCGAGCACCAGCGTGTCCCACGCCCGCACCAGGGGATGATTGCCCGCCGGCTGCACGGCATGGACCGTGGGCAGCCGGGCGAGGTCGCCGCGCGCCACGGCATCCGACAGGCCGGTCACCACCGCCGTGGCCAGCGCACCCCCACCGACCTGCACGAACAGCCGGTCGAGGCGAGCGGGCCGGCCACCGTCGTGCGCGGCGAGGGTGTCAACCATCTCCCAGGCCAGCGTTCTGCCGCCGTCGATGGTTGCCGGGGTCTCGGTCCCCTGGCACGAGAAGGGCACCGCCCCGGCCCCGATGGCGGCCAGCATCGCATGGTGGGCCGGGTCACCGGACACACCCGGCTGGCGCTCGCAGCGCACCACCCGCCCGCCGAGTTCCGTGATGCGGGCCAGGACCGCCTCATTGGCCCAGGTTGGCACGAACACGTCGATCTGCCGGCCCACGGCCCGGGCCACCAGCGCGGCGGCCAGCGCGGCGTTCCCGCAGCTGGCGATGGCATACGGGGGAGCCTCGATCCCGGGATCCGGGTCCGCTAGCCGGTGGGCCAGGGCGACGCCGAACAGGTGGCGGGCCTTGTGCGAGCCCGACACGTTGCCGGTCTCGTCCTTGACCCACAGCTCCGAGTCCCCGATCCCGGCCGCCGCTGCAAGTTCTGGGGCCGGACCGAATGGCGTGGGCTCGAAGCCGTGCCCTTCCACTGCGCGCACAGCCTCGTCGAGGTCGCGGATGGCCTGGTACGCCCCCTCCAACGGAACCGTGCCGGCCTCCACCAGCCGTTGTGCCTCCAGTCGTGGGGCATAGTGCTCGAAGGTCGACTCCGCTGCTCCCATTGGCACAAATCTAGAAGACAACCACCAGCAGTGGCCCGGACGAAGGGCGCGGCCCGGCGATACGACCCGGCGGGCTGCGAGCCCTCAGTCGTCGTCCCGGGCGCCGGTCCGGCCGTTGAACTCGACGATCTGGGTGTCCCAGTCGTCGACGAAGTGGCGCATCCCGTCCCAGAAGCCCTGGTGGCGGCGGGCCACGAAGTCCTCGAAGGCGGTGCCCTGCTGCTCCACCCAGGTGAAGTAGCCCAGGTTGAATATCCGCCGCCGCTCCGCCTCCGAGCAGGCCAGGTGGCGCACCTCGCCGCCCGCGCCGTCGATCAGCCCCCGTCCGAAGGCCGACGCCGCGGCCCCGTCGTCGTAGCCGCCCCGGTGGTGGCGGCCGATGTAGGCCTCCCGCTCGGCGTCGTAGAGCTCGGAGCCGTCGGTGGCCACAGTCACGATCACGTCGTCGCGGCCCATGTCGTGGGCTTCGGCCACCGCGATGGCGGCCAGCGCGTTGCACGACGACGAGTAGCCCATGTGGGTGAGCAGTCCCACCGTGCCCGCGTCGATCCCGGCCCGGTCGACCAGGTGGTCCCGGCCCGCCGGCGTGTTGAACAGCACGTCGAGCGAGTCGGTGCACACGTCGCTGACCGCCACGATGTCGTCGGTGTTCATCACGTTGTGGATCAGCGGCACGTGCTTGTCGCCTATGCCCTGGATGTTGTGCTCGCCGTAGCCGTTCTCGAGCAGGGTGGGGCATTCCAGGGCCTCCGCGGCCACGATCCGGCAGCCGTGCCGGTCCTTCAGGTAGTCGCCTGCGCCGAGGGTGCCGGCCGAGCCCGACGCCGAGACGTAGGCGGCCAGCCGGGCGCCGGGCCGGTCGGCGGCCAGGTGCTCGTAGAGGCGCTCCAGAGCGGGCCCGGTGACGCTGTAGTGGCCTAGATGGTTGGAGAACTCCGAGAACTGGTTGACGATCACGTTGGCCGGGTCGAGGGCCATCTCGTTGCAGGCGTCGTATATCTCCTTGACGTTGGACTCGGTGCCGGGCGTGCGCACGATGTCGTTGGCCGGGTCGAGCGTCCACTGCTCGAGCCAGTCGAAGCGGGCCTTGCTCATGCCCGCGGGCAGCACGGCCACCCCCCGGCAGTCCATGATCCGGCTGATGGCCACGCCGCCGCGTGCGTAGTTGCCGGTGGAGGGCCACACCGCCCGATGCCGGGTCGGGTCGAACTGGCCGGTGACCAGCCGCGGGGCTAGGCAGGCGTAGGCGGCCAGCACCTTGTGGGCCCGGATCATCGGGAAGCGGTTGCCCAGGGCCAGCACGATGCGGGCGTCTACGCCGGTCATCTCCGGGGGCAGCTCCACATAGTCGGGCACCGCGTGCGGGCCGCTGCCGTCGAGGCGCCCGAACCAGTGGACCCGGAACAGGTTGGCGGCGTCGGGCTCGTTGCGGTCCACCCCTCCCAGCGCGGCCATTCGGGCCGCCGGGATCGTCGACGGGTCGCGCAGCTCCGCGAAGGTCGGCAGGGCGATGCGGCGGGCCCGGAAGCGCTCGACGGTGTTGGCGTAGGCGTCGCGGTCGACGACCTCAGCGGTCAGCCCGAGCGAGCGGTGGGCTCGCGAGACCTCGGCGTCGGTGATGGTGCTGGCGTCGGTGATAGTGCTGGCGTGAGTGATGGTGCTGGCGTCTGTCATGTCCCAAGTATCACGCCCCATCCCCAAAATTCCTGTGGCTGGTGACCTGTGAGGTCCTCAGCTACAGGAATCTGGATGACGGTCCTATTAGATGGCGCGGTCGTGGCCGGCCCAGTAGGGGTCGCGCAGCTTGCGCTTGTAGAGCTTGCCGTTGGGGTCGCGGGGCATCTCGGTGGTGTAGTCGATGGAGCGGGGCAGCTTCTGGCGGGCGATGCGGTCGCTCAGCCACTCCAGGATCGCAGCGGTGGTGTCACCGCCGGGATCCCAGCCCCCACGCAACTCGACCACCGCCTTGATCTCCTCGCCGGTGTCGGGATTGGGCACGCCGAACACGGCCGCGTCTCCGACCGCGGGATGCTGCACCAACTCGCCCTCGATCTCCGCCGGGTAGATGTTGACCCCGCCGACGATGATCATGTCGTTGGCCCGATCATTGAGGTACAGGTACCCGTCGGCGTCGAAGTAGCCCACATCGCCGACGGTGAAGAAGCCCCGCAGGCGGCTGGCGGCGGTCTTGGCCTCGTCGCCCTTGTACTCGAAGACGGTGCCCGGCATCTTCATGTACACCGTGCCCGACTCCCCCGGCGGCAGGTCGTTGCCGTCGTCGTCGACCACGATCACCTCGCAACCGGGCCAGGCCCGCCCGACCGTTCCCGGGTGCTCCAGCCACTCGGCGGCCGAGACCGAGGTGCCGCCGCCCTCGGTGGCGGCGTAGTACTCCCAGATCGAGTCGCCCCACCACTCGATCATCCGGCGCTTGGTCTCCACCGGGCACGGCGCAGCGGCGTGCACCATGGCGCGCAGCGACGACACGTCGTAGCGGGAGCGCACCTCCTCGGGCAGCTGGAGCAGCCGGTTGAACATGGTGGGCACCATGTGCGAGCTGGTCACCCGGTAACGCTCGATGCGTTCCAGCGCCCCCTCCGCGGTCCAGCGGTCCATCAGAACCACGGTGTGGCCCAGATGCAGTGACATCGTCGTCCAGTTGTTGACCGCGGTGTGGTACAGCGGCGCCTGGGTGAGCTGCACGTTGCCGTCGTGGGGCTTGGACCCGAACAGCATCAGCAGCATGCCCGCGGTCGATGCGGCCTCGTCGGGGGGCCGGGGGTCCAGGGCCCGCCGCACTCCCTTGGGCCGCCCGGTGGTGCCGGAGGTGTAGAACATGAACGAGCCGGTAGCCAGGTGCTGGGGGTCGGGCCGCTCACCGCTCTGGCCGGCGATGAGCTCGTCGAAGGGGCGGAACCCCTGCACCGGCCCGCCCACGCAGAACCGGTTGGCATCGGGGGTGACGCAGCCGTCGAGGGCCTTGGTCGCCTGGTCACCGAAGCGCTCGTGCACGATGAACGCCTTGGTCTCGGCGTCGTTGACGATGTAGTTGATCTCGGCACCGACGAAGTGCCAGTTGACGGCGGTCACGTACAGGCCGCTCTGGTAGGCGGCCAGGCACACGGCGAGCTGCTCGAAGCAGTTGGGCAGCACGGTGGTCACCTGGTCGCCCTTGCGGAGGCCGGCGGCTCGCAGGCCCCGCGACACGCGGTTGGTGAGCGCGGCCAGCTCGGCGAACGTCAGCTGGTTGTGGTCGGGATCGACCACGGCAAGAGAGTCGGGGTCGGCCTCGGCGATGGCCCACAGCCCGACTGCGTCGGTGTCAGCCATGACGCCGAACCCTTCGGGGCTGCCGGATCGCGGCCCTCAGCGCATCGGTATTGGTCATGGGAGGTAGTTTGGCGCACTGTGAGCGCGGAACAACCCCTCGACGAGCAGGTTCGGCTCGAGTTCCGGGGCTCGGTGGCATGGATCACCATCGACCGGCCCGACGCCGCCAACGCGTTGACCCCGCCGTGCCGGGACCGGGTTCGCGACATCCTCAACGGGCTCAACACCAGCCACCGGGCCCGGGCCGCGGTCCTCACCGGCGCCGGCGACCGGTTCTTCTGCACCGGCGCCGACCTGCGCCACTCCTACAGCGACCCCGACCGGTCCGCCGACGTTCCCGAACGGATCGTGGGCGACGCCCGGCGGATGATGCTCGACGGCCAGCACTCGCTGTTCGCGGCGCTGCTCGACTGCGATGTCCCCGTGATCGCGGCGGTCAACGGCACCGCGGCCGGGATGGGCGCCCACCTGGCCCTTGCCTGCGACCTGGTGATCGCCGGGGACCGGGCCAAGTTCGTGGAGGTGTTCGCCCGCCGCGGTCTGGTGCCCGATGCGCTGGGAGCCTGGCTGCTGCCCCGGATCATCGGGGTGCGCCGCACCATGGAGCTGTTCCTTCTGGCCGAGGACCTGCCCGCCGCCGAAGCCAAACAGTTCGGTCTAGTGAACCGGGTGGTACCCCATGACGAGATCCAGGCAGCCGCCGCGGAGTGGGCTGAGCGCCTGGCCGGCGGCCCCAGCCGGTCGTTCGCGCTGACCAAGTGGCTGGTCAACCGCAGCCTGGACGCCGACCGGGCCACCATGGCCCACGACGAGGCCGTGGCCGTGGAACTCAACACAGCCACACACGACGCCGCCGAGGGCGTAGCGGCCTTCCAGCAACGTCGCCCCCCCGAATGGAAGGGCTACTAGCGGCTACGAGAAGGCGACGGGGAGGCTGGCCAGGCCCCGGAGGGTGAGTCGCCGCTTCCAGGGCGGGTTGGCGTCGAGGGGCGTCCAGGTGGAGAACCGGTCCAGCAGCGCATGCAGCACCACCTGGCCCTCCAGACGGGCCAGGGCCGCGCCGAGGCAGTAGTGGATGCCCGATCCGAACGACAGCATCGGCACCCCGGCCCGCCCGACATCGAAGCGATCGGGGTCCTCCACTGCGGCCGGGTCGCGATTCGCTGCGCCCAGCAGCGTCAGCACGCCATGGCCTTGAGGGATTGGGTGGCCGCCGATCTCGGTCTCGACCCGGACGTAGCGGCCGTCGATCTGCACCGGCGGCTCGAAGCGCAGCACCTCGTCGACCGCGGTGGGTACCAGCGAGCGGTCGGCCCGCAGCCGGGCCAACTCGTCGGGATGGCGCATCAGGGTGTGGACCATGTTGCCGATGAGGTTCATGGTCGTCTCGAAGCCGGCCGCGTATATGAGCGACACCGTGACGGCCACCTCCGGCTGGGTGAGGCGGTCCTCGCCGTCGCTGGCCGCGATCAGCCCCGACAGCAGGTCGTCGGCTGGCTCCGCCCGCCGGCGGTCGATCAGATCGTTCAGGTACTCGTTCACCTGTGCTGACGCCGCCTCGGCCCGCTCCACCTCCCCGGGCTGGCGGGTCGGCTCGAGCGTGGCGGCCAGGTCCGACACCAGCGGCCTCAACCAGTCGCGGTCCGCGACCGGCACCCCGACCAACTCGCTGATCACGTTGGCGGGCAGCGGGAAGGCCAGCGCGTCGATCAGGTCGCACTCCCCGGACTCGGCCACCGGATCGAGCAGTTCCTCGGTCATGGCCCGGACCGCCGGCCGCATGTGCTCGACCCGGCGGGGGGTGAACGCGCGGCTCACCAGCGACCGGATCCGGGTGTGGTCCGGCGGGTTGAGGAACAGCAGCGACCGGGGACCGTCGCGCCTTGGCTGGCGGGACGACGCCAGCAGCGACGGCGCCTCCTCGCCGGGCTCGGGGCTGCCCAGACGCTGGTCGCGCAGCGCGGCCCGGCAGTCCTCGAAGCGGGTCAGGACCCAGAAGTCCGAGAATCCCGTCTTGTGCACCGGTGATGTCTCCCGCAGCTCCCGCAGCAGCGGGTACGGATCGGCGATGACCTCGGGATCGGTGACGATCCGGAACAGCAGCTCGTCGCTCATCAGTCGGCTCCCTGTCCGGGGCCGGAGTACTGGGCCAGCGCGACCGCGATCTCGGCCGCCACCGCCGCGTTGGACTCGGCCAGCGCGATGTTGGCCGGCACCACCGCCCCGGCGGTGGACTCGGCCAGGGCAGCCAGGACGGCCGGGGTGATGTCGCCGCCGGACACGCCCTCGCGGCGAGCTGCGCCCTCGGCATCGGCGACCGCATCAGCGACCGCTTCCCGGTCGAGCTCGGCATCGGCCGGAATCGGGTTGGCCACCAGGATCCCGGCCGGATGCCCGAGGGCCGCGGCTGCTCGGAACGCCGCCGCGACCTCGTGGCCGTCGCGCACGGTGCTCGACAGCTCCGGCCCGCCGTCACGCACATAGAAGGCCGGGAAGCGGTCGGTGCGCCAGCCCAGCACGGCCACGCCGAGGGTCTCGAGCCGCTCGAAGGTGAGCGGCACGTCGAGGAAGGCCTTGACCCCGGACGAGACCACCACCACCCGGTGGCGGGCCATGGCCTCGAGGTCGGCGCTCACGTCGCCGCTGAGATCGGCGCCCCGGTGGACCCCGCCGATCCCGCCGGTGGCGAAGACCTCGATGCCGGCCGCGGCGGCCAGCGTCACCGTGGCCGACACCGTGGTCACCCCCACTTCGAGGCCGCCGGCCACCGCCGGTCCGAGGTCGCGAGCCCCGACCTTGACAGAGCCGCCGAAGAAACGCTCAGCCTGGGCGAAGTTGGCTCCGACCACCGCCCTGCCGTCGAGCACGCCGCATAGAGCAGGCACCGCGCCGCCGGCCCGCACCGCAGCCTGGACGCGCCGGAAGCAGTGCCGGTTGGCGGGCTCGGGCAGACCCAACTCCGAGAAGATCGTTGACTCCAGCGCCACGATGGGGGTTCCCGACGCGAGAGCGTCGTCCACCTCGGACCCGATATGCAGCAACCCGGCCACGCTGTGATCGTAGGAGCACCACCTAGGATCGCGCCCGTGACCGCCGACTCCGGCCCCGATGAGCTGATCGAGGACTTCAACGCGGCTTGCGCCTCACTGACTGCGCCCGGCGCGCCGTTCGGCTGGACAGTGCGAGAGGTCAACGGCGCGCCGGTGAGGGTGTACGACAACGCCATGACGGACATGCGGGCCGTCTGGGCGATGTCGGCAGCCCACGGCGACAAGGACTACCTCGTCTACGGCGGCGAGCGCTACAGCTACGCCGATGCTCACACCCGGGTCCGGGCCCTGGCCCACTGCCTGCGCTCCGAACACGGCGCCGGGCCGGGCACCCGGGTGGCGGTGTCGATGCGGAACTATCCCGAGTGGGTGCTGGCCCACTGGGCGGCCATGTCGGTGGGCGCCGCCGTGGTGGGCATGAACTCCTGGTGGACGCGGCCGGAGATGGAGTTCGCGCTGGCCGACTCCGATCCGGTGGTTCTGATCGCCGACGGCGAGCGCCTGGAGACGCTGGGTTCAGCTCGCCGCGACGTGCCGCTCATCGTCGCCCGCCACGAGGGCGAGATCGGAGAATCGGCCCTGCGGTGGGAGTCCGCCGCCGATCCCTCGACCGCGCCGGACTCCCTCCCGGAGGCGGGAATCGACCCCGACGACGACGCCCTGATCTTCTACACGTCGGGCACCACCGGCTTCCCCAAGGGTGCCCGGCTCACCCATCGGGCGGTAGTTCACAACCTGATGAACATGATCTTCATGACCGCCTGCGGCGATGCGGCCCGGGCCCGCCGGGCGGCCCGCTCCGGAGGCGGCGGATCGGGCTCCGCCGCGGCTCCGGAGGTGACCGCCCTGCTGCCGGTGCCGCTGTTCCATGTGACCGGCTGCAACTGCGTGCTGCACACCGTCACCATCGCCGGCGGCCGGCTCGTTCTCATGTACCGCTGGGACGCGGCGGTGGCCCTGAAGCTGATCGAGCGGGAGGGTGTCACCGTGTTCACCGGCGTGCCCGCCATGTCCCGGGAGCTGCTCCAGCACCCCGACTGGGGACGGACCGACACGTCGTCGCTGCTCTCGATGGGCGGCGGCGGCGCAGCCATCCCGACCGACCTGGTCCGCCGGATCGACGACGGACTCTCCCAGGGAAGACCCGGCGTCGGCTACGGCCTGACCGAGACCGCCGGCGTCGCCACCGCCATCAGCAACGAGTTCTACCTGGCCAACCCGTCGTCGGTGGGGCCGCTGGTGCCGTGCATGGAGGCCAGGGTCGTCGACGAGGACGGATCGGTGCTGGACCCGGGCCAGCGGGGGGAGCTGCTGCTGCGAGGACCCAACGTGATGAAGGGCTACCTGAACCGGCCCGACGCTACCGCCGACGCCATAGTCGACGGCTGGTTCTCCACCGGCGACGTGGCCGAGATCGACGCCAACGGCTGGATCCACATCAGGGACCGGATCAAGGACATGGTCATCCGCGGCGGGGAGAACATCCACTGCTCGGAGGTGGAGGCAGCCATCTACGAGCTCGACGAGGTCGCCGAGGTGGCCGTGTTCGGCCTGCCCGACGAGCGCCTCGACGAGGAGGTGGCGGCCGCGGTGGTGCTGGTTCCCGGAGCCGAGCTGGACGCGGCAGGGCTGGCCGCGCACCTCGAGGGTCGCCTGGCCCGCTTCAAGCATCCCCGACACGTCTGGTTCCTGGACGAGCCCCTGCCCCGCAACGCCAACGGCAAGTTCCTCAAACGAGAGCTGCGCGACCGCTTCGCCCCCGCCTCCTGACGGCACGCCTCGCGGCGACACGCGAGGCGGTACACCAAGGGCGGGGGCCAATGCTCCAAGAAAGAAGGGCGGGGGCCAATGCTCCAAGAAAGTCAATACCCCGGGCGCATGCCACGAGGGCATTGGCGACACCGGGGAATTGGACTGAGGCCAACTATACGCTCGGCCGTCGTGGACTTCAACTACCGGGTCGAGCAAGCGATATCGACTCCTCGGCTCTCCACTTATCGTGCTCTGACGTCTTCAAAGGAACAGGCCTGGGCGCTGTACCGGTGGAACATCAAGTTGGCCGCAGCCATCGCTCCCCTTGCCGCAGACCTAGAGGTGACGCTTCGCAACACGATCCATGATCGCCTCACCGATCACTTCGGCCGTGCGGACTGGTGGGCGGCAGCCTCCCTCCAACTGGACGACATCACTAACGACATGCTCACCCAGGTCGTCAAGAGACACCAGAAGAAGATCGCCAAGGGCACTGTCGGTCACGGCAGAGTCGTCGCCGACACCACCCTCGGAGTCTGGGTCAATCTCCTGAGCCGGGGTGGACACAGCGCACTCGGCCGCGCCATCGACTACGAGACCAAACTATGGCGCCCGGCGCTTCGTTTCGGATTCTCGACGGGCACGTTCACGCCATCGGGCCGCGAGCGACGACCGGCTCGAGCCGAAGTCCACCGCCGTGCCGCGCTGTTCCAGCTTCTACGAAACCGGGCCGCGCACCACGAACCGATCCTCAATGGCATCCGGCCCTCGGGTGGCAGTGCGCGGATTCCTCTCATCGACGTGTGGGGCCAGACAGTCGAGTTGCTGGCATGGATGTGTCCCGACCTAGCACGCTGGCATCAGCAGAACGCGGCCTTGCCCTGCATCCTCCGGCAACGCCCACCCGTGTGACTCCAAGCCCCTGCACAGAAGCCCAGACGCGCCCGTTACCCAGAGCACGAGAGCGGGTCGCCTCGCCTGCGATGTCGATTTTCGACACCGTCTGATGTCGGCTCTCAACACCGTACGCTGCTGCTCTGCGACACCACCAGATGTCGGTTCTCGGCATCTGCGGGGAGTAGCACGGGTCTATCGATCGCGGCGCTGGGGATGACAGCAGCCCTTGACATAAGCCATTACGGTATCTCTCGCCGTCCGACATGCGGGATTTGCCCAAATCCCTTAAAGCGACTCGGCCAAGTAGGTGGCTGATGCATCGACATGGCTCCCTTCGGGCCGAGTCGCAAGGTGTCGGACGGCATTCGATACCAGACCACCCGAAGGGGGCCACCATGCCCAAGACCCGTCTCACCGTCGCAGCCGTCGCGTGCATCGCGTGCCTCGTCGGAGCACTAACAGCAACCTCCATCGCTCAAAGCCAGCGATTCCCGGACGTGCCGGCTGACCATTACGCCTATGAGGCTGTGGAATGGGCGGCCACCGCCGGGGTGACCGCCGGCTATGACGACGGCACCTTCAAGCCGCAGCGGCCCTTGAGCAAACGCCACGCGGTGGTGTTCATGCAGCGCTACTACGACGAGATCCTCCAAGCAGAGGAGTCAGAGGACTTCACCCGCGGCGACATGATGGTGCTGCTCAAAGCCATCAACGACGGCACCCTGCGCGGCACCGACACGCCCGACGATCCGGCATCAAGCGCGACCGGGGCCGCTGACAGCCCGCGGTTCCCGGACGTGCCGGCCGACCACTACGCCTTCGAGGCGGTTGAGTGGGCGGCCACCGCCGGGGTGACCGCCGGCTACGACGACGGCACCTTCAAACCGGCCCGGCCCTTGAGCAAACGCCACGCGGTCGTGTTCATGCAGCGCTACTACGACAAGATCCTCCAAGCAGAGGAGTCAGAGGACTTCACCCGCGGCGACATGATGGTGCTGCTCAAAGCCATCAACGACGGCACCCTCCGCGACACCGAGAGCGCGAGCACTGGCACCGGCACCTTCAAGGCCGTCACTGCCGGCGGTAGTCATAGTTGTGGGTTGCGCATCGACAGCACTGTCACCTGCTGGGGCTACAACTACTTTGGGCTGGCAGACGCGCCCGCGGGCAGCTTCACAGCCGTCACCGCCGGAATGTGGCACAGTTGCGGACTACGCACCGACGACACAATCACCTGCTGGGGCTGGAACGAATACGGACAGACAGACGCAGCCTCAGGCAGCTTCACAGCCGTAACCGCCGGCGAGCACCACAGTTGCGGACTACGCACCGACGACACAATCACCTGCTGGGGCTGGAACGAATACGGACAGACAGACGCAGCCTCAGGCAGCTTCACAGCCGTAACCGCCGGCGAGCACCACAGTTGCGGACTACGCACCGACAGCACAATCACCTGCTGGGGCAACAACCTATACGGGCAGGCAAACGCGCCCTCAGCCAGCTTCACAGCCGTCACCGCCGGCGGCGGTCATAGTTGTGGGGTGCGCACCGACGGTGGTGTCGAGTGCTGGGGCGACAACTACCACGGCCAAACCGACGGGCCCAGCGGGAGCTTCACAGCTGTCACCGCAGGCTCGTTGCACAGTTGCGGGTTGCGCGCTGACAGAACCATCACCTGCTGGGGCGCACGCGACTTCGGACAGGCAGACGCGCCCGCAGGCACCTTCACAGCCGTCACCGCCAGCTTCGATCATGGCTGCGGGCTGCGCACCGACAGCACAATCACTTGCTGGGGCAACAACCTATACGGGCAGGCAGACGCGCCCTCAGCCAGCTTCACAGCCGTCACCGCAGGCTCGTGGCACAGTTGCGGGTTGCGCGCTGACAGAACCATCGCGTGCTGGGGCGACAACCAACACGGGCAGGCAAACGCGCCCTCAGGCAGCTTCACAGCCGTCACCGCCGGCCACATCCATAGTTGCGGGCTGCGCACCGACGGTGGAGTCGAGTGCTGGGGCGAAGACGGAGGTGGGCAGGCAGACGCGCCCTCAGGCACCTTCAAAGCCGTCACCGCCGGCAACGCCTTTAGTTGCGGGCTGCGCACCGACGGTGGAGTCGAGTGCTGGGGCGAAGACGGAGGTGGGCAGGCAGACGCGCCCTCAGGCACCTTCAAAGCCGTCACCGCCGGCAACGCCTTTAGTTGCGGGCTGCGCACCGACGGCACCATCACCTGCTGGGGCGCACGCGACTTCGGGCAGGCAGACGCGCCCGCAGGCAGCTTCACAGCCGTCACCGCCGGCACCGGCCATGGCTGCGGGCTGCGCACCGACGGCACCATCACCTGCTGGGGCGCACCGGCGATCGTGCCCGCAGGCAGCTTCAAGGCCGTCACCGCCGGCGGCGGTCATGGCTGCGGGCTGCGCACAGACAGTGCTGTCGAGTGCTGGGGCAACAACCGTTACGGGCAGGCAGACGCGCCTTCAGGCAGCTTCAAGGCCGTCACCGCAGGCGGTGGTCATAGTTGCGGGCTGCGCACAGACGGCGTTATCGAGTGCTGGGGACTCATGAAGATAAGGACGGCTTATCCTGTCGATATGGCCGGGTAAGGTAGCGTCCCAACAACTCGGCATGGGACACCCATGTAGGCAGCAGGTCCTCAATGTGTCGGCGGGGGTTGCGTAACGCGGTCTGTGCGGGCGGCTGTCAGCTAGTGAGGGCAGCGAGGCGGTCGACGGCTTCGGTGAGCACCTCGGGGCGCTTGCAGGCTGCGAAGCGCACGAACGGCGCTCCCAGTTCCTTGTCGTCGCACAGCACCTGGACCGGCACCGCCACCACCCCGCACATGTCGGGCAGGGCCCGGCAGAACTCCAGGCCGTCGGACGCGCCGAGAGGGCGGATGTCGGCGGTGATGTAGTAGGTGCCCTGGGGCACGGCGGGCTCGAAGCCGGCCGCGGACAGGCCGGCGCACAGCAGGTCGCGCCGGGCCTGGAGGTCGGCGGCCAGCCCGCGGTAGAACCCGTCGTCGAGGCGCAGCCCGACCGCCACCGCGGGCTGGAAGGGGCCTCCGCTGACGTAGGTGAGCAACTGCTTGGCCGCCTGCACGGCTCGCACCAGCTCACCGCGGGCGCACACCCAGCCGATCTTCCAGCCGGTGAACGACAGCGTCTTGCCTCCCGACGAGATCGTCACCGTGCGGTCGGCCATGCCCGGACGGGTCGCCAGGGGCACGTGGACGTTCTGATCGAAGACCAGGTGCTCGTACACCTCGTCGGTGACTGCGATCACGTCGTGCTCCACGCACAGCCGGGCGATGATGTCGAGTTCGGCGACGCTGAAGACCTTGCCGGTGGGGTTGTGGGGTGAGTTGAGGACCAGGACCCTGGTGCGGGGCCCGAACGCGGCGGCCAGCTCGTCGGGGTCGAAGGTGTATGTAGGCGGCCGCAACTGCACCAGCCGTCGCCGGGCGCCGGCCATGGAGATGTCGGCCGGGTAGATGTCGAAGTAGGGCTCGAAGGTCACCACCTCGTCGCCGGGTCCGGACAGGGCCAGGATGGCGGCGGTGATGGCTTCGGTGGCGCCCGCGGTGACCAGCACCTCGGTGTCGGGGTCGAACTCGAGGCCCCAGAACCGCTTCTGGTGCTCGGCCACCGCCTGGCGCAGCACGGGGTAGCCGATTCCGGGCGGGTACTGGTTGAAATCGCCCTGGATGGCCTCGATGGCGGCCTGGGCGACCGCCGACGGCCCGTTGGTGTCGGGGAAGCCCTGCCCCAGGTTGATGGCGCCGGTTCGCACTGCCAGCGCCGACATCTCCGCGAACACCGAAGCCCCGCCGAATTCCTGAAGGCGGTCGCACAAGTACCTCAGGCGCTCGCCGGTCACGGCGCAACGAGCTGGAGCAGGAACTCCCAGGCAGCATCGCTCAGCTCCCCGCTCACCCTGGCGACGACCCTGCCGTCGGCGTCGACCCCCACCATGTAGGGGAATCCTCGCAGCCCGTAGGCGTCGCCGATCTCGTTGCTCTCGGAGTCGCGCACCGCGACCGCGGGCCATTGCTCCTCCTCGAACCAGGCTGATGGCGGGTAGTTGCCTCGACCCGAGTCGACCCCGGTGCTGACCGCGATCACCTCCACACCGGCCGGCAGCTCGTTGGCGGAGAGCCAGCCGGCCAGCCGGGGCAGCTCCCGCTGGCAGTGCGGGCACCAGTGCGCGTAGAAGCCGATCACCTTGGCGGTGCCGTCTCCGGGCAGCACGCTGACCTCGACGCCGTCGAAGGTCGTGGCCGCGAACGCCGGAGCCACCCTCTCCATGGCGGGATCGGGCTCCTGGCCATCGAACGACGGCAGCGGCGCGCCTTCGATGCTGACGTCGGAGACCTGGAGCACACCGGATTCCTGGGCCCGCTGCTCGGCGTCCCTGCCCGCCAGGAAAGCGACACCCACGGCCACCACGACCAGCGCGACTACGCCGATGACCAGCCACTTCAGCAGGGGGTTGGAGCCTGCTTCCCGGTGTGCGCCGGACGGCCGCGAGCCGCTCCGTGACTTCTGGACCTTGGGTCGGTTGCTCATGGAATCTCGCTCATGGAATCTCGCTCATGGGGTCTCGCTCATGGGGTCTCGCTCATCGATTGGCCACCGATCGGTTCGCTGGCGGCGCCGGCAGACTCGTGCCGACCCGACCGTAGCGAGAGCGCAGCCAATCCCGCGACTCCGATGAAGCCGCAGCCGGCCATGAACGGGAGCGACATGAACCCGAGGCTGTCCACCCATTGGTAGGTGCAGGGGGCCGACACATCGCAGGTCGAGCCCTGGTCGGGCAGCAGCTGGAGTTGGTAGTGGTACACCGACAGGCCCAGGCCGGCCACGGCGAGAGGGAGTGCGTACCAGCCGCCCCGGCGATCGGGCCGGGCCACCGCCACCGCCAGGACGGGAACGAGCGGGTACATGCAGATCCGCTGGTACCAGCACAGCTCGCAGGGCGGGTATCCGGCGACCTCGGAGTAGTAGAGGCTCCCGGCGGTGGCCACCGCGGCGATGACCAGCGCCAACGGCAGCAACACCGGCCGCAGCTGGAGCGCCCGGGCCGGAGCTATCGGCGACAGGGCGGCCGCGAGGCTGAGGCCGCCGATCACCAGCGACCCGAGCGCCAGGACGGCGAAGAAGTCGGACACCTGTGCGGTGCTCACATCGCCAGCCTGCCTCAGGTCGCGCCCAAATATTCACCCCGACAGGTTGCGAATGCGCTTCACGTATGTTTCCATGATTGTTCATGTCAGATCTGATGGCTCTCGACACGGTACGGGCGGTAGAGCTCCAGCAGCGGATGGAGGCGGCCGCCCAAGACCTCGATCAGGACGCTCAGGCCTTGGTGGGGCCGCTGGCGGAGGCGTCGTCGCTGTTGGGCGGCCCGTTGCCCGACGTGCCGACCGGCGTCCGCCGGGTGGCCGGCGAGCTGCGCGACAGCGCCTCGGATCTCCGGGAGCGGACCCGCATCGTGCTGGCCGGCGGGCCCGAGATGAACGAGGGCCTCGCCGCGCTGGAGCGCATCCGGGTGCATTTCACGACGATCGAGTCCCGCGGCGACCCGGACCGGGGCGACGGGTTGCTGTCGCGCCGCGATCTGCGGTGGGCGGTTCACTCCGCCGACTCGGCCACCGCCGAGGCCGCGGCCTGGCTCCTCGACCACGACCACTTCTTCGATCAGGTCGAGACGGCCAAGCACAACGACGAATACCTAGACGAGGCCTACATGGGCGAGTTCGCGTTCGACCCCGACGACCGCGACGGTCTCATGAGCCGCGACGACATCGACGCCTTCCTGGACAAGACCGCGGCCTGGTCGGCGCTGCTGCCCCACGTCGCCTCCATCGACGCCGCCGATACCGGGGCTCCCGACGGCTTGATGAGCCGGCGAGACTTCGAGGTCTTCGTGAGCGACTACAACCTGTCGCCAGAGGAGGCGGGCGCCGTCCAGCAGGTGCTCGACGACCGCGCCTACCAGTCCAAGGGCAGCGGCATCAGTCTGGGCGCCTTCGCCGCCGGCCTGTCGTTCGTTCCCGTGGTAGGCGACATCGTGGACGGCGCCCGGGCGATCTACTACGCGGTCAACCGCGATTGGGACTCGGCCTCGCTCTTCGCCCTCGGGCTCGTGCCGCTGCCGGGACTGTCCTCCTCGGGCGTGCGGGGCGCACTGAAGGTGGTGGACCGTGTGGCCACCACCTTCCGCAAGAGCGGAACGCGGGCAGCCACCCAGGAGGCCGGACAGCTGGCCATGAAGGGCACCGCGGCCAACTACGCCGCGCACGAGGGCACGAAGCGGACCGTCGGCACCCTCGGCGCCGACATCGACGTCGACGAGTCGGTCGACTACGTACTCGAGGACGTGATGGGCCCGCGGTTCGAGGATCTCCTCGGCGAGGATCTGGATCCGCGGCTCAGGGCCCTCATCAGCGACCGGCTCGAGGAGTCACTCAACGAAAGGCTCGACCTGGGTGCACGGCGATGGGTTTCGGAGACCAACACGGTGATCGCCCGCCGCATAGCCGAGCACCACGCCTTCGAGGCCATCTTCCGCAACATGCGCCCCGGCTGACCCCGGCGAGACGCGAACGTCAGCGCAGGATGCGGGTCTTGCCGAAGATGGTGCCGTAGAGCAGGCGGCCGTCGTCGTCGACGGTGACGCCGCCTCCGAGGGTGTTGTAGCGCGACCCGCCCACTATGTAGTGGAAGCGGCTCTGGCCGGTGGTCCAGTCGAGGGCCTCGATGGTCCAGAGCCCGTCGCGGGTGCCGCAGGTGTAGACGAGGTCCGATCCCTCGGCCACGAACGGCACCGAGTTCGGCGACGACACCTCGGTGTTGATCCAGGCCTGCCGGAGCCGGCGTTCGGCCGGGTCCCACTCGTACTTGTGCAGGCCGTAGGGCGTGTAGACGGGCTTGTGGCCCAGGAAGAAGCTGAACAGCCGGGCCCGTGTGGCCGGCCAGCCGTCGGGCAGCGAGGCGGGCTCGTTGTTGACGGTCATGGCGCCGTAGCCGGACACGGTGACCGACTGCTCGGTCTTGATCTCGGTGCGGGCCGGGTCGCCCATGTGGGCTGGTCCGATGCCCGCGATCCGCCGCGACGGCGCGCCGGGGAGCTGCTCCCAGTCCTCGGGGATCTCGTCTCGCCACAGCAGCGTGATGTTGACCACGTCGTCGCCGTCGCCGATCACCACGAAGCGGTCCTCGTCGGGCCCGAAGCCCATGAGCGAGGGCGTGGTGCCCGAGCCGTCGCCCCCGCCGTTGCGGTAGCGGGACGACCAGGCTCCATCGGCGGGGTCGAGCGAGAGCCGCTCACCGGTCCAGACCACCTTGTGGATGGTGTCGACGGAGCTGACATAGATCCCGCCGTCGTCGCCGACGCAGGAGCTGGTCCGCACCCAGCCGTAGCCGGTGTGGCCGTGCCGGGCGGCCCGGTCGGCGCAGTGCGCGGCTGCGTCGGTGCCGGCGCCGGGAAGCTGGACGGCGTCGTAATGGCTGAAGTCCCGGGTCACGCACACCACCCACCCGTGGTCGGTGGTCATGACTAGGCGGCCGTCGAAGGTGATGTTGATCCCGACGAAGTAGCCGTCGATGCCGTCGGGCCGGTGCCAGCGATCCCGCTCGACGATGGGGCTGACCGGATCGGCCGGGTCGGCCTCGATGTAGGCCGCGGCGTGGTCCTTGCGGCCCAGGAACAGGGTGTGGTCGCAGTCGAGCAGCGAGTACACGCCGTCGAGCCCGGTCATGAACCGGAGCGCGATGTCGATGGCGTGGGCGACGGCCTCGTCGCCGTCGAACTCGTCGAGACCGGCTTCGAGCGCGTCGAGCTCGGCCTGCCCGGTGATGGGCTCGGTGCCAGTGGGGAAGGTGGCCAGCACTTCCAGGGTGTCGTAGTCGAGCTTGGCGATGGTCTGGCGGCCGTTGGACCAGATCACCCTGCGCCCGTCGGTGTAGCGGCCCGATATCAGCCCACCGAAGTGCCCCGGGCCCAGATGCGCGTACTGGATGTCGTCCGGGCCGAGGACGTCGGTCGGGCCTTCGGGGCCCGGTCCCGGCGTGTTGTCCTGCTGGTCGCAGCGGCCATGGGCCATGGCGTTGCCGCTGTCGGCCAGGAACGGGTTGCGGGGCCCGCTGCGCATGCCGCTCAGGTCCCGGCTGCGGCCTCGAACGCCTCGACCCACGGTGCCATGTACTCGGCCGCGGCCTCGACGCCTTGCGGCGGACGCAGGCCGATGCTGAAGTCGGTCACGCCCGCCTCGACCAGACCCGGCACCGCGGCCATCGTGGGACCGATCTGCAGGTTGCCGTCGTCGTCGCGCTCCAGCGGCAGCCTCCCGGTGACCTCGATCCCGGCCGGGTCGCGGCCCGAGGCCGCCACCGCGTCGCGCATCCTGGCAATCCCCGAGGCGGGGTCGGCTGCGTCGGGTCCCCACGGGATCCAGCCCGAGCCGAAGCGAGCCAGCCGGGCCATCGAGCGCCGGTTGACGGTGCCGCTGACCCACACCGGCACGGTGCCGGCGGTCGGCTTGGGCATCTGATGCAGTCCCTCGAAGCTCAGCTCCTCGGTGCTGACCGAGGCCCGCTCTTGGGTCCACAGCGCCTGGCACACCTCCAGGGTGTGGTTGAGCAGCCGTCCCCGGGCGGCGAAGTCCAGGCCGGCGGCCTCGTACTCCTCCTGCTGCCAGCCAACACCCACACCCAGATCCAACCGGCCGCCGGTGAGCACGTCGATGGTGGCCGCCGTCTTGGCCAGCACGATCGGGCGCCGCAGCGCGGCCAGCAGCACCATCGGGCACAGCCGTACCCGCTCGGTCAACGCACCGACCATGGCCAGCACCGTCAGCGGCTCCAGCCAGGCCCCGTCGGGGCCGGTGGGCTGGCGTCCGCCGGCCAAGCCGCCCCGGGCCGGGTCGGCGTAGCGGTCGAGACGCTCGCCGTAGACCACATGGTCCGACACCACCAGCCGGCCGATGCCGGCCCGGTCGGCGGCGACGGCGAGGTCGAACAGGCGCTGCCAGTCGTCGGGCGGCTCGGCCGCGAAGTTGACAAGGTGCATCGACAGGCGAGGCTTCATCAGGATGCCTCCATGATGGACGTCGCCTCCTCGGCGGAGCCCCTCTCGTCGTGCATGGACAGGCGAGGCTTCATCAGGATGCCTCCTCCTCTCTGTTGTGGGCCGCCCGGCTGGGCGCCACCCGGGGCGGCTCGTTGGGCATCTTGGGGTACACCGGTGGCCAGGGTGCGTCCATGAGGCCGGCGGCCATGTCGCGAGCGTGCCACTCCAGCAGCGGCTCCAGCGAGGCGGGCTGGCCGTCCATGGCCGCCCACGGATCGCCGATCCGGGCCACGCGGGCACCGACGGTGGCGATGGTCAGGTCCTCCGGCTCCACGTCGTCGACCTCGTCCCAGCCGATGGGCGCCGACACCTGCCCGCCGACGCGGGGCCGCGCCGACCACGCCCCGAACACGGTCTTGTGGGGGGCGTTCTGGTTGAAGTCGACGAACACCCGCCGGCCCCGCTCCTCCTTCCACCAGGCGTCGGTGATCAGATCGGGACGACGCCGGGCCATCTCCCGGGCCAAGGCCACCGCCGCGGCCCGCACCGCGTACGAGTCCCAGCGGGGCGCCAGCCGGGCGTAGACGTGCAAGCCCCGGCGCCCCGAGGTCTTGACGTGCACGTCGATTCCCAGCTCGTCGAAGGTGGCCTTCACCTCGCGGGCGGCCTCCCGCACCTGGTCGAAGCCGACCCCGGGCTGGGGATCCAGATCGATGCGGAGCTCGTCGGCGAAGGCCGGGGCGCGCGCCAGGTAGGGCCACACGTGGAATCCGAGGCAGCCCATGTTGACCGCCCACACGACGTGGGCCATGTCAGCGGCGACCATGGCGTTGGACAGGGTGCCGTTGGGGGTGCTCACCACCGTGGTGGTCAGCCATTCGGGAGCGCCCTTGGGCACCCGCTTCTGGAAGAACGACTTGCCCGAGGCGCCGTCGGGGTAGCGCTCCAGCAGCACGGGCCGGCCTCCCATGGCCCGCATCAGAGGCCCGTCCACCGACAGGTAGTACTCGACGAGGTCGAGCTTGGTCTCGCCCCGGGCCGGGAAGAAGACCTTGTCCGGATTGGAGACGCGCACCTCACGGCCATCCACGTCGAGCATCACGGCATTCACAGCCACGCCAGACGCTCAGCGGGCAGGGAGCACGAGCACCCGTCGCGGGGCGCCGGTGCAGTGTCGCCCGAACGGCCGGGTCGGCGCATGAGTCCCCACCCGCGGATCAGGACGGCTCGCCGCGCCCCGACCAGCATCGCCACGGGCCACTAGTCGCCCAGCAGGTCGATGAGCGCGTCCAGTGCCAGCCGGTAGCTGGTGGCGCCGAAGCCGGTGATCACCCCGACACAGACCGCGGCGACGGCCGACGTGTGGCGGAAGTCCTCGCGGGCGTACACGTTGGACAGGTGTGTCTCCACGACAGGCACGTCGACGGCGGCGATGGCGTCGCGCAGCGCGATCGAGTAGTGGGTCAGCGCGCCCGCGTTGAGCACGACCCCGTCGGCGGCGCCGTCCCCGGCGGCTCCGGCGGCCTGGATGGCGTCCACCAGGTCGCCCTCGACGTTGGACTGCACATGGCGCACGCTCGCGCCCCGCGACTCGGCGTGGGCCGCGACCCCGGCCATCAGCTCCTCGAGCGTGCCCTCGCCGTAGATGTCGGTCTCGCGGCTGCCGAGCATGTTGAGGTTGGGGCCGTTGACTACCAGGATCGTTATCGCCATAGCGCAGTTATAGCCCGAGCCGCGCCGTCACTGCGTCGGCCACCTCGTCAGGGCTGCGCCCCTCGGTGTCCACCGCGGCGAACCGCCCGTAGCCCTCGGCCCGCTTGTCCAGCAGCGCCCGCACCCGGGCCGGGGCGTCGGGCACGTCCAGCAGGGGCCTTCGCGCGGTGTCGCCGACCCGTTCGATGATGGTCGCCGGATCGGCGGCGAGGCAGATGACGTCGGCCCCGGGCTCCAGGCAGGCCGCGCACTCCGGATCGAGCATCATCCGCCCGCCGGTGGCGATGACGAGCCCGGTGCGTCCGGCGAGCTCGCGGGCCACCGTGCGCTCCATCTCACGGAATCCGGCCTCGCCGTCGCGCTCGAAGATCTCGTGTATCGGCCCCGCCCTCGACTCGATCACCGCGTCGGTGTCCACGAAGTCGCAGCCGAGGCGCTCGGCCAGGATCCGGCCCACCGTCGTCTTGCCCGTTCCCATGAACCCGGTGAGGACAAGGTTCTTCTCTGCCGCCGGCCCCATGCCGAAAGGCTAGGGGGCGGCGGGTTGGCAGGGCAGACTCTCAGCGTGGACGACGGCTTCTTCGATTTGCTGCAGCGGAGCTTCGGGCCTGCGGCCGACCGCACCTTCCTGAGAGTTCCGGGCGGGCCCGCCATCACCTACGGCCACATGGACGAGCGGTCGGCCAGGGCTGCGGGGTGGCTGCTGAGCGAGGGCGTGTCGGCCGGTGACCGGGTGGTGGTGCAGCTCCCGAAGTCCGTCGACCTGGTGGCCCTGTACCTGGGAGTCCTGCGACTCGGCGCGGTGTACGTGCCCCTCAACACCGCCTACACGCCGACCGAGGTCGACTGGTTCGTCGCCGACGCCGAGCCCACCGCAGTCCTGCAAGACGCGGCCTCTCTCGCCGAGGGGCTCGACGGGTCCAAGCCCGTCTGCGGCGCGGCGCAGCGCAGCCCCGAGGACCTGGCCGCCCTGGTGTACACGTCGGGCACGACCGGGCGGCCCAAAGGGGCGATGCTGACCCACGGCAACCTGTCCAGCAACGCGCTCACGCTCAGCCGGGCGTGGGCCTTCGGGCCCGACGACGTGCTGTTGCACGCGCTGCCCATCTTCCACGTCCACGGCCTGATGGTGGCGTTGCACACCGCCATGCTCAGTGCCTGCGAGGTGATCTTCCTGGACCGCTTCGACGCGAGAGAGGTCCTCTCGAACCTGCCCGGGGCGACGGTGATGATGGGCGTTCCCACCCACTACAGCCGGCTCATGGCCCTCGACGGCTTCGACGAGGCCGCCTGCAGCCGTGTCCGCCTGCTGATCTCGGGGTCGGCGCCCATGACGGGAGAACTCCACCGGTCGGTGGCCCGGCGCACCGGCTGCGAGGTGCTGGAGCGCTACGGGATGAGCGAGACCCTGATGATCACCTCCAATCCCTACGACGGCCCCAGGGTGGCGGGCACGGTGGGGTTCGCCCTGCCCGGAGTCGAGGTGCGGGTGTGCGGCGAGGACGGGCTGCCCGCGGCGGATCAGGCCGGGATGGTGCAGGTGCGGGGCCCCAACGTCGGACCCGGCTACTGGCAGCGCCCGGACGCCACCGCGGAGTCCCGCACCGCTGACGGCTGGTTCGTCACCGGCGACGTGGGCCGCCTCGACGGCGACGGCCGCCTGACGCTGGAGGGCCGGGCCGGCGACATGATCATCTCGGGAGGCCTCAACGTGTACCCCATCGAGGTCGAGCAGGCCCTTGACACCCACCCGGCGGTGGCCGAGTCGGCTGTCGTGGGGCTGTCCCATCCCGACCTGGGCGAGGCGGTCGCGGCCTTCGTCGTGCCCGGACCGGGCCCCGCCGTCGCCTCCGGTGAGCTGGCCTCGGAGCTGGCCGGCGCTCTCGACGATGTGGCCCGCTTCAAGCATCCCAAGCGCTTCGTGACGGTCGAACAGCTTCCCCGCAACGCCATGGGCAAGGTCCTGAAGGCCGAGCTCCGGGCGCGGTACGCCGACTTGTTCCTGAGAAAGACGCGCCCCAAACCGGACTAGCGAGAATAATGGCAGCAATGAACCGGCTGGCGGGACGCGGCAGACCCATGGCAAGGCTTCACGCCGCCCTGGTTGCTGCGCTGCTGGTGCCGGCAGCCTGCAGCGGCGCCGGCGACACCACTGAAACTCCCGAGCCCGGCGGCCTCGGCGACGGGTCGCTCGGCACGGTGGAAGTGCCCGCCGGCGAGGCCATCCAGATCCGGTCGCTCAACACGATCACCGGAGACGTGGCCTACCTGGGCATCCCCAACCAGCGCGGCGTCGAGCTGGCCGTCGCCGATTTCGGTGCGGTCAACGGCTTCGACGTCGACCTCGGCACCCGCTACGACGACCTGTGCTCCTCCGACGGCGCCCAGGCCGCGGCCCAGACCATCGTCGCCGACGAGGACGTCGTCGGCGTGATCGGGCCGTCGTGCTCCACTGCGGCCGTCGCGGCCTCTCCCCTGATCACCGCCGCGGGCATGGTGCTGCTCGCGCCGTCAAACACGTCGCCCACGCTCACCTCGGACCTGGCCGGCAACCCCGGCCTGAACCACAGCGTCGGCTACTACCGGACCTCCAACAACGGCCTGTACGTCGGCGAGGCCATGGCCCGGTTCGCCTATGAGGGGCTGGGCTTCGTCTCGGCCGCAGCCATCCACGACGGCGACCCCTACTCCCGGTCGATAGCCCAGGCCTTCGCCGACAGCTTCGAGCGGCTCGGGGGCACCGTCACCGGGTTCTCGGCCATCAACAAGGAGGACACCGACATGGTCCCGGTCCTGACCGAGGTCGCGACCGGCAGTCCCGAGGCTCTGTTCTTCCCCATCTTCCAGCCCGCCGGCGACTTCCTGACCGATCAGGCGCACGGAGTTCCGGGCCTGGAGGAGACCGTCCTGCTCACCGACGCCGCCCTGCTCAACGACGGGTTCATGTCGCTGCCGCAGTCGGCCGGCGTCTACTTCTCGGGGCCGGACCTGCGGTTCGGCGCCACGTCCAACGAGAGCACCGCCAAGACCCCCGAGACTCTGCTGGCCGCCTACGAGGCGACATACGGCGAGCCGCCCTCGGCGCCGTACTGGGCCCACGCCTACGACGCCACCACCCTTCTGCTCGAAGCGATCGCGGCCGCCTCCGCGATGCAGGACGGTGCCCTGGTCATCGACCGGGACGGGATCCGGCAGTACCTGAACGCGGTGAGCGGCTACAGCGGGATAATCGGCACCATCAACTGCGACAGCTTCGGGGACTGCGGCTCCCAGAAGACCACAGTCATCCACCACCTCGATCCGGGCGACATAGAGGCCAGCCTGGCCAACGTCGTCTTCGAGTTCGCCCCCCAGCCGTCCGCGACCTGACCGGGCATGAGAGGGCTGGTCGGCGCGACCGCAGCCGCGCTCGTGGCCTCCGTGACGCTGGTGTGGGCGACGCCCCCGGCGGCGGCCCAGCACGAGGTGCCCGACGGCGGGATCGAGGCTCGCGCCGGCGCCCGGTTCCTAGAGGACGGACGGGTCGAGGTGGCGATGCAGGTGCGCTCCGGCGGCGCGTGGGGCGAGTCCCTGCTGCCGGCCAAGCGCTTCATGCCGGCGCCCGGCAAGCGCTCCCGCTGGCTGTCGAGCGACCCGATCGCCCTGGAGGGCGCCGAGGCCCGCATCGTCGCTCGGCGGCTCGCCGACGGGCTCGTCACCGTAGCGATCAGGGCACGCTCCCTCGACGGAGGCTGGGGCGAGCGCCTGCAGCCGCGGCAGCGCCTGCTGTACGCGAGCAGCCAGCGCGGCGTGTGGCTGTGGTCGTCGCCGGTGATCCTGGACCCGCCGAGGGCCCAGATCATCGCCTTCTACGGCCACCCCGGGGTCCGGGCGATGGGGGTGCTCGGCCACGGCACGCCCGCCGAGGTGGCCGAGCAAATCGCCGAGTGGACGGAACGCTACGACCGGCTGAACGGGCCGCGTGGAGCGATCGGGGCCTTCCACCTCATCACCGGCGTCGCCCAGGCCAGTCCCACATCGGACGGCGACTGGCTCTACCGGCTCTCCCACGACCGCATCGCCACCTACGTCGAGGCGGCCCGAGAGCGCGGGATGCTCCTGTTCCTCGACAACCAGGTCGGCTGGAGCGACCCGCTGGCGGAGGTGAAGCTCCTCGAGCCCTTCCTGCGGGAGCCGTTCGTGCACATAGCGGTGGACCCGGAGTTCGCGACCGAGCCGCTGGGCGTCCGTCCCGGATTGGCTATCGGCGGCATCGCCGGCGGCCAAGTGAACGAGGTGCTCCAGTACCTGTCCGCGCTCGTGGAAGAGGAAGGGCTGCCCACCAAGATCCTGATGGTGCACCAGTTCACCGGCCGGATGCTGCACGACCGCGACGTGATCGTGCCCCAGCCCGGTGTCGAGTTGTCGATCGACATGGACGGCATCGGGACGCCCCGCGCCAAGCTGAGGGGCTACGGGCTCTTCGCCGTCACCGAACCGTCTCAGCAACCGGCCTTCAAGCTGTTCTTCGACCAGGACACGCCGTTGATGACCCCGGAGGAGGTCATGGAGATGGACCCGGTGCCCGACCTGGTCATCTACCAGTAGGCACCGACGTCGGCCTCTCAGGTGAGCAGCAGGCCGATCTGGCGGGAGGTGGCCACCAGCGCGCCGGTGGCGTCCCACAGCGAGCCCGACTCGATCATCCGGCCGTCGTGGAGGTCGTGGCTCTCCTGGCGGACCTGCAGCCAGCCCGGCGCCGGGATCCGGCGGGCGTGAACGGTCAGCTCGATGGTCGGCACCCACCCGATGTAGCCGAGCAGCGGGTACAGCGACGGCGGCAGGGCGTCCGCGAAGAACGGCAGCGCCAGCGTGGACGGATCGGTGCCGTCGCTGAAGCGGATCCATCCGTCGATCAGGGCCCGGTCGCTGCCTCCCGCCGGGGCGTGGTCGGGATGCACATGCACATCCACCCGGGACAGGATCGGCAGGTCCACCCCCTGCTCAAGAGATTCCCGGTGGACGCAGTCCCCCGGCGGCGGGATCGCCGGCGGCGCCTGGACGATCTCGGGTCCGCCGCGGCTGCCCGCCGACAGGTCCGAGAAGGCGGCCACCACCTCGAGTCGCTGCTTGCCCTGCTGCCACAGCGATCCCCTCAGCGTGCTCACCGTGCGGCCCGGACGGACCACCGACGCCCGCACCTCGGCGTCGGTGTCGCCCTGGGCCGGGCGCAGGAAATGGGTCGTGACCGAGACCGGATCGACCTGCGGCACCAGCGAGCGCATGGCCCGCAGCACCGACGTGAGCGCGTACCCGCCGTTGCTGTTGCCGCCGATGTTCCAGCCGGCCGACAGCCGGGTGGCCCACCGACCCTCGCCGGCGGGCGCCACCGCGGTCTCGGCGTCGAACTGGCTCATGCCGGGACGGTCCGTTGATGCGGGCAAGGGCGCTGAGACGTTGAACCCGTCGCTGTAGACGGCTGACGAGACCCTAGAGAGTGATGCGGCCGTATATGGAAAGCTCCACGGCCTCGAACTCCACGTCGAAGGACATCTCGTGCTCGTCGAGGAACTCGGGAAGCTTGACCGGTCGTGTCTTGGTCCCCTCCGGGCCCTTGGGCAGGTGCTCGGTCGGTCCGTACTCGGCCTCCAGCCGGGCCACCTCGCCGTCGGGCAACTTCTCGATCCTGCAGGGGACGCCCTTGAACTGGGGGATGCCCTGCTCCCAGTCGATGAACTCGGGGTCGTCGTCGGATGTGAGCTGGGCGTCGGAGAAGTCCCACATGCCCGACATGTTCTCCAGTCCCTGGCGCGACTCCGGCTTCCACCAGCCGTGGGGGACCCGGACGAGGCCGTCGGGCATGGTGGAGCGGATGAACACCCGGCCGACCATGGCGCCGGTCGCGGTGGTCACCCGGGCCCAGTCGCCCTCGCCGACACCGAGCGACGTGGCGTCGGCGGCGGCCAGGTAGAGGGTCGGGTCCTTGGACCGCCTGCGGAACTCGGGGATGTGGCGTTGACCGGTGCGGTAGTACTCGTCGTCGGGAAGCCCGATGAACATCTGCATCGGGAACTCGTCGGTGGACGGTGGCGACTCCCGGTAGTAGGGAAGCGGATCGAAGCCGAGATCGTCGAGGATGGACGAGTACAGCTCGACCTTGCCCGACGGGGTGGCGAAGCCCGTCTTCAGGTACTTGCGCTCCGTGCTCGCCGGCGCCGGCTCGGGGTCGGGGCTCGGAAAGCGTCCCGCCGCCACGACGTCGGCGAAGACCTGGCCGCTCGGCTCGACTCGATAGTCGAGGAACTCCTCGCCCGTCTGCCACGGGAACACTTCACCCATGCCCATGCGCTGGGCCAACCCGTGCCAGAAGTGGACGACGCTCTTGCACTCGCCGGGGGGTTCCATCGCCTGAGCGCTGATGCCGGCCAGCAGGCCGGGTCGCTCGAGCCAGGAGTCTCCCGGTAGCACGTAGTCGGCCAGCTGCGCGGTGGGTGTCATGGCGTGCTCGTACACCACGAGGAGGTCCTGGGCCATGAGCCCGTCGTAGATCCGCTTGGTGTTGGCGAACGACATCAAGGTGTTGTTGGCCAGGGCGAAGAACGCCTTCACGGGGTAGGGATCACCCTCGGCCATGGCCTTGAACACCGCCATCGGGTTGGCCATGTAGCAGCCGCTCACCAGGTTCGCCCACTTGTGGCCCCACACCCGCAGGGTCGGCTCGTTCAGAGCCATCTGGGCCCGGTAGGTGAACGCGGGATGATCCTGGGCGCCGAGCTGCTTGTCCTTCTGCTCCTGGGGGAGCACGTCGTGCATCTCGATCTCGGTGTCGGACCTAACTGCCGGGTTGAAGCCGGCGAAGACGTCGCCCCCCTTGGCGTCGAGGTTGTCGGTGATTGCCCGCAGGGCGCACTGGAGCCGGATGGCCGAGGTGCTGTTGATCAACTGGTCGGTGATCGGCGTCCACGGGAAGCATGCGCTCTGGCTGGTGGCGTACATGCGAGCAGACTCGACGATCAGCTCGGGGTCGAGGTCGGTGATCTCGGCCACCCGCGAGACCGGGAACTCGCGGACCCGTTCGGCGAACTGGTCGAAGCCGACGGTCCAGTCGCGGACGAAGTCGGCGTCGTAGAGCCCCTCTTCGATGATCACGTTTATCCAACCGAACAGGAGCGCGGTGTCGGTGCCCGCACGGATGGGGAGCCACAGGTCGGCCAGGTCGGCGTTCTCGCTGCGCCGGGGATCGACGACGATGAGCTTCGCCCCCCGGGCCTGCGCCATCCGGATCGACTTGTGCTCCAGCGTCCAGCTGTGACGGCGCGGGTCGTGGCCCATCAGCACGATGCAGTCGGTGTGCATGAAGTCGCTGCGGGGGTACCAGCCGTACACGAGCCGGTTGACGGCTGCGGTGTTGCCCATGCAGTAGGCGACCCCGCCGATCCAGTTGGGGGAGCCGAGGTGGTTCATGAACCGCCGGCTCAGACCGTTGTCGAGCCCGATGTTGGCGTCGGAGGTGGCCATGGCGAACGCCTCCGGCCCGTAGCGCTCGACCACGGTCGTCAAACGGGCGGCGACGTCGTCGAGGGCGTCGTCCCAGCTGACCTCCTGCCACTGGCCATCGCCCCGCTCGCCGACCCGCTTGAGGGGCCGCATGAGCCGGTCGGGGTGGGCGAACGACTTCGGCGCATACGCCCCCTTCATGCACAGCACGCCCTCCAGGATCGGCGTGTCGCGTGAGGTGACCTTGACCACGCGGCCGTCCCTGACCTTGACCGAGACGGGGCAGAAGCCGTCACAGCTCGCGCAGATGACGTCCTTGACCTCGTCGTCGTGACCGGTGACGAATCTCTTGCTGGTTGCGGGTTTCTTGCTGTCCAGGGCAACCGGGGTCACGGCATCGATCCTATCGCTGGTCCCTTGTTGGAGCTGTGTCTTACAGCAGGGCGAAGTACTCGCGGTGCTCCCACTCGGTCACGTCGTCCGAGTCGACGGCCTCGGCGCCGCTGGCCTCAACGAAGCGGTTGAACTCGAAGCGCTTGAGCGTGAGCCAGTAGTCGAGGAACTGGTCGCCGAACGCCGAGCGGTAGGTGTCGTCGTTCTCGAGGGCGTCCAGGGCCGCGCCCAGATTGGTGGGGAGCTGCTCGACATCGGCGGCGTAGGGCTCGATCTCCATCGGCCCGGGGTCGAGGGCCTGGTCGATGCCGGCCAGGCCGGCTTCGATCTGGCTGGCCATGTACAGGTAGGGGTTGGCGGCCGGCTCGCCGACCCGGTTCTCGATGTGGCTCGCCGGGTCTCCGGGGCTGGAGATGACGCGCACCATGGCGGCCCGGTTGTCGAACGCCCAGGCCGCCCGGTCGGGGGCGAGGGAGTACGGCCGGTTGCGGCGGTAGCCGTTGACCGTCGGCGTCGTGAAGCTCGACGCCGCCGATCCGTGGGCCAGGATCCCGGCGACATAGTGGCGGCCGACGTCGGACAGCCCCCCTTCGCCGCTGGGGACGAAGACGTTCTCCCCGGTGTCGAGACTCGTCAGCGACTGGTGGAGATGCCAGCCGGATGGGTAGAAGCTGGGGATGGCCGGCTTGCACATGAAGGAGGCGAGGTGGCCCATCCGGCGACAGACCTGCTTGGTCGCCGTCCGGAACAGCACCATGGCGTCCGCCGGTTCCAATCCCTGAAGGATGTCGAAGGTCGTCTCGATCTGGCTCGGTGCCCACTCGTCCTCGAGCGTCCGAAGCGGGAGCCCGAGCGAGAGCAGGTGGCTTCGCAGCACCGAGAGCACGTGGTCCACCTCGTCGAGGTGGTTCTCCAGCAGGTACGAGTAGCCGGTGGCCACCGGCATCACCTGCGGAGGGACGGGCGGCATGCCCGGATGACCGAGCCCCGCCGGATCGAGGGACGGGTCGACGATCCTGGTGAGATACCACTCCACCTCGAGACCGGCGACGTACCCGTAGCCCCGCTCGGCCAGCCGCCCGAGAGACGCCTTCAAGATCCCCCGCGGCGACAGGGGGAACGGTCGGCCGTCCCGGTAATGGAGGTCGGCCAGGATCCAGCCGGTCCCCGGGGCCCAGGGCAGGACCCGGAAGGTGGACGGGTCGGGCACCATCGTCACGTTGGGAACGCCGCTCAGCTCGTCGACCCCGAAGCCGCCTCCGGCCATGAAGGGGTTGAACACGATCGAGTTGGCCGGGTCGAGGGAGAACGGGGCCATGGAGATCTCGCTGCCGTTCCGCAACGCCGCCTCGAAGGCGGGGATCGACAGCGACTTGCCTCTCAGGAGCCCGTGCTGGTCGGGCCAGGACACCCGGACCGCCTCCAACCCCTCGGCCTCGATCTGCGACCGGATCTCGGCCGCCTGGGCTCTCTGATCGTCGGACCACAGGCCGTGGTCGTCCATGAAGTTCCCGAGACTCGCTCATAGTTGTCACTCCCGTTCTCTGACGGGTGGTCACCTTAGGACACGAGCCTCGCAGGGTCCATTTGTCCGAACGATTATCCTGAATTACGCTGCTGTTGTGACGTGGGTCGAGCCGTACCTGTCCGATCTGGGCGCGGCCGACGCAGACTTGTCCGACCACGACTCGTTCACTGAGGTCGTTCCCCACGCCACGTTCCAGCGGCTGCGAGCCGAGGACCCGGTCTCGTGGTGCGACAAGGCCGACGGCGCGGGGTTCTGGTCGGTGACCCGCTACCACGATGCGCTCACCGTCAGCCGCGACGTCAAGCGCTTCAGCTCGGCCCAGGGCATCAGCATGGACGACCTGGCCCCCGACGAGCTCGCGGTCCGGCGCTCGATGATCGAGATGGATCCGCCGGAGCACACCCGGCTGCGGCGGCTGGTCAACCGGGGATTCACCCGACGCACGGTCGAGGGGTTCGAGGACAGGATCCGGAAACTGGCCGTCGATGTCATCGAGGAGGCGCTCGAACGCGACGAGTTCGACTTCGTCAACGACATCGCCAAGGAGCTGCCGATGCGAATGCTGGGCCAGCTTCTGGGGATCCGCGACGACGGGCGGCGCCTGGTCGAGCTCGGTGACGCGCTGCTGTCCAACACCGACCCCGACTTCACCGATCATCCGGTGGGCTTCACCGACACCGAGGCATTCCGGCTGCTCCCGTTCCGCAGCCCGGCCGCCCTGGAGCTGTTCGAGTACGCCGACGTCGAGGCCGAGCTGCGACGCCAGGAAGACCGCGACGACGTCATCGCCAAACTGCTGGCGCCCACCACCGACGGCGATCCGCTGACCGACCTGGAGTTCAAGAACTTCTTCACCCTGCTGATAATCGCCGGCAACGACACCACCCGCTACACGATGACATCGGCGATGCTGACGCTCATCGAGCACCCGTCGTTGTGGAAGGCGTGGCAGGACGACCGATCCCTGACCGAGACCGCGGTCGATGAGATTCTGCGCACGACCACGGCCACCGCCCACATGCGCCGCACCGCCACCGTCGACACCACCCTCGCGGGCCGCAGGATCAAGGCCGGGGACAAGGTCGTGATCTGGTTCCTGTCGGCCAACCACGACGAGGAGGCGTTCGAGCGGCCGTTCCGCTTCGACCTCGCCCGATCCTTCAACGACCACATGGCGTTCGGCCGCAACGGCCCCCACTTCTGCCTCGGCGCCTGGCTGGCCCGGATGGAGGTCCGCCTCATCTTCGAGGAGCTTCTGGACCGGGTCGATCACTTCGAGCTGGCCGGCGACATCGCCCGTCTCCGGTCCAATCTGATCCTCGGCGTCAAGACCCTGCCGGTGAAGGTCTTCTAGTACCCGTCGGCAGGGTCCATCGGTGTCGGCCGGTGCGGGATCCGCGGGGTCGCTCGGTGTCGGCCGGTTACGGGAGTCGCGGGGTCGCTCGCCGTCAGTCGTAGGTCAGGGGCGACGCCCAGGTCGACGCGGCGCGCCGGGCGGCGTCGAGGTCCTTCCACGCTGCGTCGAAGTCCTGGCCGGTGGTGACCGCGTCGATCGCGCCGGGACCGGAAACGGGGTTGTCGCGCCCCAACAAGTTGGACGGCGATGGATCGTCGGCGGCGGTCAGGAACCAGCGTCGGTGGGTGCGCACGCCGACATCGGTCGGGCCGAGATGCTCCTCGGCCCGGTCGTAGATCGACCCCTGCGACTCGACGGCCCACTGGTCGTGGACGTTGATGTCGCTGCCCATCCCGGTGAAGGTCTGCGTCCGCTGCTCCTCGGGGTCATACCCCCACCGGTCGAACCGCCCGTGGATCGGCCGGTACTCGGGCAGTGTCACCGCCGAGATCCGCTGCTCTCTCATCAGTTGGGCATCGACGGGCTCATCGAAGCTGACGAACATCGAGTACCAGTAGCTGCTGTGATCGTCGATCGGGACGTGCCACTGGGTGATGCTCATCTCCCGGCTCATGGGGATCGTGATGGCATTGGGAAAGATGCAGTACGAGATCCGGACGTGGGTGAACTCGCCCCGGAAGTCCCGGGTCGTCCGCATCCGGAAACCGAACGAGGTCGGCTCGGCCACGATGGTGGGGTGCGAGGCCTCGCGCATCAACTTGGCGACGGTCACCCCGGTGTCGGCGACCAGGCCGCGGAACTGCCGTCCGTACTGCTCGGAGTCGTCGTCGAGGAACCGATGGAGGAAGCCGGCATGGGAGGGATCGACGCCGACCTCTTGGGATTGCAACCAGTTGGCGTCCCACAGGCCCTTGAACGCGAACACGTGGGTCTGGGGCGCGATGAGGCAGTCGAACCCGGGCAGGGGTGGCGGCGCCCCTTCGCCGAGATACGCCCACACGATGCCGTTGCGCTCCTGCACCGGGTAGCTGCGATGCCGGATCCGCTCGCGGAGCCGGCTGGTCTCCGGCTCGGTCGGGGTCTCGAGACAGGTCCCGTCGACGTCGAGCAGCCAGCCGTGGAATGGGCAGCGCAGACCCCCGTCCTCCAGCCGCCCGAAGCTCAGGTCGACGCCTCGGTGCGGGCAGCGGCGACCGACAAGCCCGAGCCGGCCCAGCTCGTCGGCGAACAGCACGAGCTTCTCGTTCATCAACGTCACCGGCACGAGCGGACGATCGCCCGCCAGCTCCTCGGTCAGCGCCGCCGGTTGCCAGTACTGGCGCAGGATGTGGCCCCCCGGCGTCCCGGGGCCGGACTCGGTGAGCACCCGGTTGGCATCCGCACTTACCACGCATTTCCACCATACCACGGCCCGGAACCGCCCGATTTCGCCCATTCTCCACGGGCGGTCCAAGACACGCTGGTAATCTGGCGCTTCGATGAGCCTGTACAACGTGCAGAAGTTCCTGTACGAGCTCAACCGGGACGAGCGGGTCCAGCAGGCCTACCGGGCTGATCCCCGTGACGCGATCACCGGCTACGACGTCGACGAGGAGGAGCGGGGCGCTCTCCTCGAGCCCGACATCGGCCTGCTCTACCACTTGGGCGTCAACGGCCAGATCCTGATGCACTTCGCGGCGTTCTGCGGGATCGAGTGGTCCGACTACCTCCAGCGCATGCGCGACGGCGTCGAGCGCCACGGGCCGGTGCGGGCCGGCGTGTACGCGCTGGCCGGCTACGAGGGCGTGGAGTCCCACAGCCGCCGCCTCGGCCATCAACCCGATGCCGCCCACGCTCATGAGTGAGGCGGAGGGGTGAGCTGATGCCATTGGTGTATGCGGGGGTGTGCAGCCACGCCCCCGGCATCACCGGCCGCGCCGAGCGGGCCGACCCGGACGCACGCGACGCGTTCTACGCCGCCTTCGACGCCATGCGGCTGCGGCTTGAGGCGGCCCAGCCCGACGCTCTGGTGGTGATAGCCGCGGAGCACTTCGCCAACTTCTTCATGAACAACATGCCCGCCTACGCCATGGGCATGGCGGACTACTACGAGGGACCCATCGAGAACCCCGAGTGGCTTCGCATCGACAAGTTCCGCGCCCCCGGCAACCCGGAGCTGTCCCAGCGCCTCATCGAAGCGGTCATGCACACCTGTGACGTGGCCTACGCCGAGGAGTGGCGCTTCGACCACGGCATCGCGGTGCCGCTGCATTTCCTGACGCCTCGCTTCGATGTGCCCGTCATCCCGGCCAACATCAACTGCCAGGGACCGCCGCTGACCCCGCTGTCGAGGGCGTGGACTTTCGGGGAGGCCCTGCGCCGGGCCGCCGGCAGCGTGGCCGAGCGCATCGCGGTGATCGGCACCGGCGGCATCTCCCATTGGCCGGCCACCCCCGACTCGGGCCGGATAAACGAGGCCTGGGACCGCGATTTCCTGGACCGCTGGTGCGCCGGCGACCGCCAGCGGCTGTGCGCCTACAGCGACGCCGACACCTACCTCGACGCCGGCCAGGGCGGCTTCGAGATCCGCACCTACATAGCCACCGCCGCGGCCGGTGCGGGACGCGGCACGGTGCACTTCTACGCTCCCATCCCGATCTTCTCCGTCGGCTGCACCATCGCCGACATCGAGATCGACTAGATCCCAGTTCCCCCACCCAACGGGAGAAACCCCATGCGACTCGTAACCGTCCGGATCGACGGAGCCACCCGGGCCGGCCGGGTGGCCGGCGACGAGATAGTCCTCCTAGACGCGCCCGACGTCCGGGCCGTGCTGGCGGCCGGGTCGGTCGATACGGGCTCTGTGCCCGTCGGCGATGCGGGCGGCGCGGTGCCGCTGGAGGGCGCGGACCTGGCTCCGGTGGTGCCCGCTCCCGACAAGATCGTCTGCGTCGGGCTGAACTACCGCGACCATGCCGCGGAGACCAACAGCCCTCTGCCTACCGCTCCCATCTACTTCGCCAAGTACCGCAGGGCGCTCACCGGCCCCTACGACCCGATCCGGCTGCCGCCTCCAGAGGTGTCCACCGACGCCGACTGGGAGGTCGAGTTGGCGGTGGTCATCGGACGCGAGGTCCGCAACGCTGATGCGTCCGAGGCAGCCGCAGCTATCGCAGGGTTCACGGTGCTCAACGACGTGTCGATCCGGGACTGGCAGACCCGCACGATCCAGTTCCTGGCCGGCAAGACCTTCGAGCAGTCCACGCCGGTCGGCCCCGCACTGGTGACCACCGACGAGATCGGCGACGGCCTCGGGCTGAACGTGAGCTGCACCGTCGACGGCGTGACCAAGCAGTCCTCCAACACCGACCAGCTGGTGTTCGGTCCGGCCGAGTTGGTGGCCGACCTGAGCACGATCCTGACCCTCGACCCGGGCGACATCATCGCCACCGGAACACCGGGCGGGGTGGGAATGGCCCGCGACCCCCAGGAGTGGCTCTCGCCGGGCGTGGTGGTGCGCACCGCCATCGAGGGTGTGGGCGAGATGGTCAACACCTGCGTCGTGGGCTGAGCCGCCCCCGGAACTCGGCCTCCAGGCGCCGCCGGCCATGACCGCGACCGACGCCGGTCGCCTGCCGCGCCGGTCGCCGACCGTTGCCGGGCTCGCGGTCGAAGCGCTCCGGGCGGTGGGCGTGGACACGCTGTACTGCCTCCCGGGCGTGCAGAACGACGACTTCTTCGACGCGCTGGTCGACGCACGCGACATCAGGCCGGTGGTGACCCGCCACGAGCAGGGCGCGGCCTACATGGCCCTGGGCGCGGCCCAGGCCACGGGCCGGCCGGCCGCGCTGTGCGTGGTGCCCGGCCCGGGGATGCTCAACGCCGCGGCCGGCCTCACCAGCGCCTACTGGGGCAACGCCCGGGTGCTGGCCCTGATCGGCGCGGTGCCGTCAGTGTGGCGCGGACGCAGCACCGGAATCCTGCACGACCTGCCCGACCCCTCCGCCGTGCTGCGGCAGGTGACCAAGCACACCGGCTACGTCGGCCGCGGCATCGACGCCGTCGGCGTGTGGCAGCAGGCGGTCGACGAGCTGGTGTCGGGTGCCCCTCGCCCGGTGGCCGTGGAGGTGCCCGTCGACGTGTGGGGCCAGCCCGCCGACGGCAGCCTCGACCCGCCCCGTGCCGTTACGCCTCCGATCGACGGCGGGCGGATCGAGGAAGCCGCCCGGGTCCTGGGCCGGGCCCGGCGGCCCCTGATCATGGTGGGCGGGGGCGCCCAGGACGCGTCCGAGCCGGTGAGGGAACTGGCCGAGGCTCTGGAGGCGCCGGTGTTCGCCCGTTACATGGGCCTCGGGGTGCTCGACACCCGCCACCGGCTGCACGCCTACCTGACCATGGGGCGCGACCTGTGGCCCGGCTCCGACGTGGTGGTGGGCATCGGCACCCGCATGGAGTTCCCCAACGTCGAATGGGGCGTGGGCGACGACCAGCAGATCGTGCAGATCAACATCGACCCGGCCGAGCTGGACCGGTACGGCACCGGCACCGTCGGCGTTCACGGCGACGCCGCCGAGGCGTGCCGGCTGCTCGTCGACGCCCTCGGCCGGCACAACCGCCGGCGGGCGGACCGCACCGGGGAGCTGGCCGGGCTGCGGGCCCGGCACTTCGAGCGGATCGCCTACCTGGAGCCCCAGCTGAGCTACCTGCGGGCCATCCGGTCGGTGATGCCCGACGACGGGATCATCGTCGAGGATGTGACCCAGGTCGCCTTCGTGGCCCACATCGCCTACGAGCACCGCCGACCCCGGACGTACCTCGCCACCGGCGGGGCGGGAACGCTCGGCGCCGGCGTGGCCCACGGAATCGGCGCCGCGGCCGCGGCGCCCGACCGGGCCCAGCTCACCATCGTCGGCGACGGCGGGATGCTGTTCACCGCCACCGAGTTGGCCACCGCGGTGCAGCACGGCATCGACACCACCGTGCTGCTGTTCGACAACCGCGCCTACGGCAACGTCCAACGGCTGCAGACGCAGCGGTTCGGGCCCGACCGGACCATCGCCTCCGCGCTCAGGAACCCCGACTGGATCGCGTTCGGGGAGAGCTTCGGGGTGCGGACAGAGCGGGCCGGCGGTCCCGAGGCGCTGCCGGCGGTGCTGGAGGCGTCCCTGGCCCACCCCGGACCGTCGATGGTCGTGGCCGACATCGCCGACGAGCCCGACCCGTGGCCGCTCCTCCGGGTCCGCCGCTAGGGATCACCACCCACACCAGGACCAGATGATCCCCGTTCCGGCGGTGCAGCGACCCGGCGGTGCAGAGCGGGTTCCCCGTCCTGTCCCAATGTTGGGGCTGATGCGATATTGCAGGGGTTGATGTGCTATTGTAAAGAGTGATGCTGACGGATTTGCTCGGAGCGGCAGACCCGAACCCGTTCTCGCCTGACTTTGGGCAGGCCCCCGCCCACCTGGTGGGCCGGGACGACCTTACGAGATCGCTGGGCACAGGCCTAGCGTCTGGCCCCGCCGCGCGAACTTTCACGAGCCTTCTGATGGGGCCGCGCGGGTCAGGCAAGACCGTGGTCCTTACAGAGATGGAGCAGCGGGCTGCTGCGAGCGGGTGGATCGTCATCTCGCTCGACGCATCGACTCCCGGCATCCTGGACAGGGCCCGTCAGTACGTCACGCATTCTTGGGGGGCGTATGAAGGGGCCGAGGCGGCGGACCCCGACAAGGACCGTCCCGGCCGGTGGTCGGGCATCACGCTTGGGCCGGTCGGCCTGCAGCGGTCCGTTCTCGCCGAGGTCCGGCCTGAATGGGATGCGCGCCATCTCTTGGCCAGACTGGCGGAGCACGCCCAGAGGGCCGGCACATCGGTGCTCATGACCATCGATGAGCTGCACAGCGGGGACCGCAACGAACTGCGCCGCCTCTCGGCGGACCTGCAGCACATCACCAAGCGTGCACGCCTGCCGTTGGCGGTCATGTCGGCTGGGCTCTCGGACATGGGGCACACCCTGCTGATGGACAAGAAGATGACCTTCTTCCGGCGCTGCGCGAGATTCGACATGCCAGCCCTGTCGGCGGCTGACATCATCGCCGGGCTGCGCATCCCAGTCCTCGAGTCCGGGGGAGACATCGACCGCGACGCCCTCGACTTCGCCGCCCAGGCATGCGGCCCGTTGCCCTATGAGATGCAACTGATCGGCTATCACGCATGGACGATCGCCGGCGCCCCCCGGCACCCGATCCACAAGGAGGCCGCGGAGCAGGCCTGCGACCTGGCGCGCGCGTCCGTGGTCGAAGACCTAGTGGTGCCCGCCTGGTACGACCAGTCCCGATCCCACCAGGAGTTCATCGGCGCCGTGGCCGACGCCGGCGGCCAGGCCAGCCCCAAGCAAATTGCGTCACGCCTCGACTACAGCCACGTCACGCTCGCGGAGATGGCGGAACGCCTCGTCGCCGGCGGCTACCTCGACGAGACGAGAGACGGCGCGCTGTGCCTCACTGGCATGATGCCCGCCGACGCGATCCGGGAGATCATGCAGTCGCGACGCCGATTCCAGATCACTGGCGGATCATCCTCCATTCCATCCGACGAGACGGGAAGCCGAGTCCTGTCGGAGCGCTGCGGGGAGTACATGCCTCGGGCGAAGGCGAACTGCGTCCTTGCGAGAGGGCACAGCGGGGGGCATCGCTCCGGAGCGCGCCGCCCCAGACGCAGGCAATAGCCCTGTCGCTCCTCCGTCCCTCTCCAGCTTCCGTTCACGGAGTTCCCCCAGACCTGCGCCCGGCGACCAGACGGACAAAGGGGGCAGCCGATCATCGGTCTGGTTGAGGAATCGGCCCGCCTGACCGTCAAGGAGATCAGCGACGCGGCGCCAGCCGCCCCGCGGAGAGCCCTCGAGCAGGCCCCGTGCGCCGCTGTGGTCGCGCGACAGGCCGAACAGCCGTCTCCGTACGCACCCGTCGCCCCTTGTCAGGGCCGCGCCGCGGCGGGGACGTTGGGCGCGGGGGTCAGGGGCGACGATCCCGAGACGATCGCTCGCCGGATGAGGAAGACCGCCTCCGAGCGAGCCGAGGCCCTCAGGATGGGCTACGAGAAAGTCGTGAACGACGACTTGACCCGGGGCGTGGAGGCGATCGAGTCCCTGATCGCAGCCGACCGCGAGCGCCTCGGACGCTAGCGATGGCTGCGCCTGTCGGGGGTTCCGGTCTGGGTGGCCCGGGTGCGGTCGCGGGGGCGAGACTTGACGGCGGCGGCGGTGGTGTGTTGGCGGTGGGATTGTGAAGTTCCTGGTGCCCGGTCACTGACGTGCTGGGGCTCCCACTTTGGCCTGAGCGACCCGCCCGAGGGCCGGTTCCTTTCCGATCGACGGCGGGCGGATCGAGGAAGCCGCCCGGGTCCTGGGCCGGGCCCGGCGGCCCCTGATCATGGTGGGCGGGGGCGCCCAGGACGCGTCCGAGCCGGTGAGGGAACTGGCCGAGGCTCTGGAGGCGCCGGTGTTCGCCCGTTACATGGGCCTCGGGGTGCTCGACACCCGCCACCGGCTGCACGCCTACCTGACCATGGGGCGCGACCTGTGGCCCGGCTCCGACGTGGTGGTGGGCATCGGCACCCGCATGGAGTTCCCCAACGTCGAATGGGGCGTGGGCGACGACCAGCAGATCGTGCAGATCAACATCGACCCGGCCGAGCTGGACCGGTACGGCACCGGCACCGTCGGCGTTCACGGCGACGCCGCCGAGGCGTGCCGGCTGCTCGTCGACGCCCTCGGCCGGCACAACCGCCGGCGGGCGGACCGCACCGGGGAGCTGGCCGGGCTGCGGGCCCGGCACTTCGAGCGGATCGCCTACCTGGAGCCCCAGCTGAGCTACCTGCGGGCCATCCGGTCGGTGATGCCCGACGACGGGATCATCGTCGAGGATGTGACCCAGGTCGCCTTCGTGGCCCACATCGCCTACGAGCACCGCCGACCCCGGACGTACCTCGCCACCGGCGGGGCGGGAACGCTCGGCGCCGGCGTGGCCCACGGAATCGGCGCCGCGGCCGCGGCGCCCGACCGGGCCCAGCTCACCATCGTCGGCGACGGCGGGATGCTGTTCACCGCCACCGAGTTGGCCACCGCGGTGCAGCACGGCATCGACACCACCGTGCTGCTGTTCGACAACCGCGCCTACGGCAACGTCCAACGGCTGCAGACGCAGCGGTTCGGGCCCGACCGGACCATCGCCTCCGCGCTCAGGAACCCCGACTGGATCGCGTTCGGGGAGAGCTTCGGGGTGCGGACAGAGCGGGCCGGCGGTCCCGAGGCGCTGCCGGCGGTGCTGGAGGCGTCCCTGGCCCACCCCGGACCGTCGATGGTCGTGGCCGACATCGCCGACGAGCCCGACCCGTGGCCGCTCCTCCGGGTCCGCCGCTAGCACTAGGTTCGCTAGCACTAGGATCGCTTCGATGATCTGGAGAGGCCGCGCCAGGAGCGGGGCGCCCCGCACCGGCGTCGACTGGTTCCTGACCTTCCTGAGAGCGGCGATCCTGGCCGTGGTCGCCGTCGGGATCCTGGCGTTCATCTGGCAGGAGATAGACACCGACAACCCGTTCGCCCGTTGGGCCAATCCCGACGCCACCGGCCTCACCGCGGCCCAGTTCCGGGGGCTGGTCATCTCCGGCGTGGCCCAGGGCTGCATGTACGGGCTGATCGCGCTGGGCTACTCGATGGTGTACGGCGTGCTGGGGTTCATCAACTTCGCCCACGGCGAGGTGTTCATGGTGGGCGCCATGACCGGGATGATCACCTCCAACAAGCTGGCCGACGCCGGCCTGTGGGAGAGCAACTTCATCGGCTCGCTGGTGTTCATCGTGATCGTCTCGATGATCGTGTGCACGCTGGTGGCGGTGATCATGGAGCGGGTCGCCTACCGGCCCTTGCGGGGCTCGCCCCGCCTGATCCCGCTGATCACCTCCATCGGGGTGTCGTTCTTCATCCAGAACGCCTCGATCGTGCTGCTCGGCCCGGCGGCCAAGGCGTACCCCGACGTGCCCGACTGGGTGAAGGACAAGCACACCTTCATCCAGATCGAGGGATCCCGGATCCTGGTGGTGGTGGTGGCCGCGGTGTCGATGGGGGTGCTGTGGTACCTGGTGGAGCACACCAAGGGCGGCAAGGCGATGCGAGCCGTGGCCGAGGACGCGGAGATCGCCGCACTGATGGGCATCAACGTCAACCGCACCATCGTGAGAGTCTTCGCGGTGGGCGGGGCCATGGCCGGCCTGGCCGGGATCCTGTGGGGGATCCTGTTCCGCAGCGTGATCCACACCACCGGTTTCCTGCCCGGCATCAAGGCGTTCAGCGCGGCGGTGGTGGGCGGCATCGGCCATCTCGGCGGCGCCATGGCCGGAGGGCTGTCGATCGGTGTGGCCGAGTCGGTGGGGCCGCTGCTGATCCTGGAGCCGCTGGGGGTCAGCGGCGTGTCGCAGCTGCGCGACGCGGTCGCCTTCGCGGTGCTGATCGGCGTGCTGCTGCTGCGCCCCGCCGGGATCTTCGGCGAGCGCCTCCCGGCTGAGGACCGCACGTGACCGCCACCCATCCTCCGGCGACGGGCGCGGCGGGAGTCCCGGCCGAGCCCGCGCTGGCGCCGGCCCGGGGCGCGCTGGATCACGACTGGCGCAGGCTGGTGCGCATGGGCGCGGTCGGCGCCGTCGCGCAGGTCTTCATCGCGCTGTCCAACATGCCGGTCCGGCTCGACGAGCGGGTCATCGTCAAGCCGGTGCTGAGCCTCGGCTACCTGACCCTGCTGATGGTGCCGTTCGCGGCCGGCCACCGGGTCGGTCGCCAGATCAAGCGGGAAGGCGTGCCGGTGCACGCGGCCGGCGCCCACGAGGTGGCCGGCGGCGCGGCCTGCGGGGCCGTCGCCGGCGGCGGGCTGTCGCTGCTGGCGGTGCTGCTGGCCAACTTCGACCTGCGAGAGCCGCTGGTCAACTGGAGCCCGATGCTGGCCGAGCTTCTCGCCTTCGGCAACGAGACCTGGTTCGCGGTGGTGGTCTGGCTGGTGATCGGAGCGGCGGTCGGCGCGCTGGGCGGGGCCCTGCGGCTGCTCGGGCCGCGGACGCGCCGGGCGGTCGTGACCATGGCCCTCGCGGTGGGGGGCGCCGCAGTGCTGGAGCCCCTGGTGGTCGACCTGGCCGAGGGCATGCGCCTGGAGGCGCTCACCGACCGGCTCTACGCCCGCCGGGGCGGCGTCAACTGGACCAGCGGGCTGGGCCTCGCGGCCGTCTCCGGGATCCTGGCCGCCCTCGGTCGGGGCCGCCTCAAGCAGGCCAGGGCCCACATCGAGGGGCTCGAGGGCGCCAAGCGCACCCGCACCAACGGCCTGCTGATCCTGGCCACTGCTGCGGCGCTGGTGATCCTGCCGCTGTTCGCGGGCAAGCTGACCAACGAGCTCCTCGCCAACGTCGGGCTGTTCGTTCTGCTGGCGCTGGGCCTCAACGTGGTGGTCGGGCTGGCCGGCATCCTCGACCTCGGCTATGTCGCCTTCTTCGCGGTGGGCAGCTACTCGGCTGCGGTGCTCACCGCTGCGACCTCGCCGAGGATCAATCCCGAGCTGCCCTGGCTGGTGGCCCTCATCGTCGTGGTGGTCATCACCGGGCTGGTAGGGCTGTTCATCGGCGCGCCGGTGATCCGGATGCGGGGCGACTACCTGGCCATCGTCACGCTCGGGTTCGGTGAGATCATCCGGTTGATCTTCCTGTCGGACTGGCTGTCGGGCTGGTTCGGCGGGTCGCAGGGCATAACCAAGATCCCCGGGGCGGGCATCTTCGGACTGACGGACGTGGCCGGCACCGACCCGCGGCGGGTCTTCTATCTGGTGCTCGCCTTCTGCGCCATCGCCATCTACGTCTCCTGGCGCCTGGAGCGGTCACGGCTCGGGCGGGCCTGGATGGCGGTTCGCGAGGACGAGACCGTGGCCGAGGCCATGGGCATCAACACCGTCAACGTCAAGCTGCTGGCCTTCGTGGTGGGCGCGATCCTCGGGTCGTTCAGCGGTGCGATCTTCTCGGCCAAGGTCGGCTCGGTGTTCCCCAACAGCTTCCTGATCCTGGTGTCCATCGTGATCCTCGTGGTGGTGATCTTCGGGGGCATGGGCAACATCGTCGGGGTGATCGCCGGCTCGGCGGTGCTCATCGGCGTGCTGGGCGGACCCAAGCAGCCCGGCCTGCTGGCTGAGTTCTCGGAGTTCAAGCTGCTGATCTACGGGGCGCTGCTGATCTGGATGATGCTGGCCCGGCCCGAGGGCCTGATCCCGAGCGTGCGCCGATCCCGCGAGCTGCACCAGCAGGAGATGGCCCAGGACGCCTGGCTCAAGGGCCAGGTCGAAGACGAGGACGACAACGACGGCAGCGGCGGCCCGCGAGCCGCGCCGCCAACATGACCGCCGCCAACGGACCCCCGACCGCACCGGCCGCGGGCTCCGTCGCCGCCAACGGAAACGGGCGCGGACCGCTGCTGGAGACCCGCGAGCTCAGCGTGGACTTCGGCGGGCTGCACGCCCTCGACGGGCTCGACTTCGAGGTTCACGAGGGCGAGATCGTCTCGGTGATCGGTCCCAACGGCGCGGGCAAGACCACCCTGTTCAACGCCATCACCGCCACCGTCGAGGTGGCCGCGGGCGACATCATCTTCGAGGGCGCCTCGCTGCTGGGCCTGGACCCCAACCGGGTCACGGCCAGCGGCATCGCCCGCACCTTCCAGAACGTGCGGCTGTTCGCCAACATGACGGTGCTCGAGAACGTGATGGTCTCGCAGCACTGCCGCACCCGCCAGCACGCCTTCGGCGCGCTGTTCTACACGCCGTCGTTCCGCCGCGAGGAGACCGAGATCCGCGAGCGGGCCGAGAAGGTCCTCAGCTTCTTCGGCTCCCGGCTCGTCGGGTACCGCTTCGACCAGCCCGCCTTCACGCTGTCCTACGCCAACCGGCGCCGCCTGGAGATCGCCAGGGCGATGGCCACCCAGCCCAAGCTCATCCTGCTCGACGAGCCGGTGGCCGGCATGAACCCGGTGGAGTCGGCCGAGCTGACCGGGATGATCGGGCGGCTGCGCGACGAGTGGGGCTTCGCCATAGTGGTCATCGAGCACCACATGGACGTGGTGCGCGAGGTGTCGGACCGGGTGGTGGTGCTCGACCACGGCACCAAGATCGCCGAGGGCGACTACGCCGACGTCTCGACCGATCCTCGGGTGATCGAGGCCTACCTGGGCCACGGAACCGACACGTCATGAGCGCCGACCAACAGCAGGCGGCTGAGACGCCGCTGCTGGAGATGCGCTCGGTGAACGCCCACTACGGAGCGGTGCACGCCCTGCGGGACGTGGACCTCTCGATCTACGCCGGAGAGCTGGTCTGCCTGCTGGGCGGCAACGCCAGCGGCAAGTCCACCACCCTCAAGACCCTGCTCGGCATGCTGAAGCCCACCTCCGGCGAGGTCGTGCTCGACGGCGAGGTCGTCAACGACAGGCCCACCAGCTACCGGGTGGCCCGGGGCGTGACCATGGTCCCCGAGAACCGGCGCCTGTTCAAGCGCCTGAGCGTGCGGGAGAACCTCGACCTGGGCGCCTACCTCAGGACCGACGCCGACGGGATCGCAGCCGACCTCGAGCGGGTCTTCGAGCTGTTCCCCCGGGTCAAGGAGCGCCTGAGCCAGAAGGCGGGCACGCTGTCGGGCGGCGAGCAGCAGATGGTGGCCATGGGCCGGGCCCTGATGGCCAAGCCCCGGGTGCTGCTCATGGACGAGCCGTCGATGGGCCTGGCCCCCGCACTGGTGCAGCAGAACTTCGAGCTCATCCAGCAGATCCACGAGGCCGGGCTCACCGTGTTCATGGTGGAGCAGAACGCCAACATGGCCCTGTCCATCGCCGATCGGGGCTGGGTGCTGCAGACCGGCCGGGTGGTGCTCGACGACACCGCCGAGAACCTCCTCGCCCACCCCGACCTGCGAGCCTCCTACCTGGGCCAGGCCGACACCTGATCCTCGCTCGTGAGCACGTCCCGGACCGGTGCCGCAACTGGGATCCTGCACCCGGGGGCCATGGGCGCGACGGTTGCTGCCGCCTGCTCGGGCACAGTGCTGTGGGCCAGCGACGGCCGTTCGGCGGCGACCTGCAAGCGAGCCGCAGATGCCGGACTCGCCGACGCCGGCGACATCGAATCCGTGGTCGCCGCCGCGGACGTGGTGATCTCGGTCTGCCCGCCCCACGGTGCGGTGGCGCTGGCTGAACGGGTGGCTGACACAGGGTTCGCGGGCTGCTATGTGGACGCCAACGCGGTGTCGCCGGCTACGGCCCGCAAGATCGCGTCGCGCTTCGAGAACTTCGTGGACGGCGGCTTGATCGGTCCGCCCGCCATCCGGCCCGGCACCACCCGCCTGTACCTCTCAGGCCCCGACGCCGGCCGGGTGGCCAGCCGATTCGAAGGGTCGCCGCTGGAGCCGCGCGTGCTGGACGGTGGTGGGCCGGGCACCGCGTCTGCGCTGAAGATGGCCTACGCCTCCTGGACCAAGGGAACCAGCGCCCTGCTGGCCGCGGTTGCGGCAGTGGCCGCGGCCGAGGGCGTGAGCGAGGACCTGATCTCCGAATGGGACATCTCGCTGCCGGGAGTCTCCAAGCGCCTGGCGGGCACAGCGGGCGAGGTGGCCCCCAAGGCGTGGCGCTGGACCGGCGAGATGGCCGAGATCGCGGCCACTTTCGCCGCGGCCGGCCTGCCCGACGGGTTCCATCGGGCCGCCGGCGAGGTCTACCGGCGCCTGGGCTCCTTCAAGGACTCGCCGGACACGACCGTCGAGGCGATGCTCGAAGCCTTGCTTCGCTGATGCTCCGCGATCGCCTGCCCGGCTGTCGTACCGCCGAGGGATGATTGCGAACCTGCTGCAGAGTGCAGACGGGATGACCCCAGGCAGGGCTGGGCCGCGCTTAGGCTCGGCCAGAAGCCTGAAGGAGACCGATTCGACCGGGAGGAGGTCACATGACAGAACACGACGATGACGGCACCGAGCGGCTGTCGCCGGTCAGCCTGACCCCGACGGACTCGCGTTACGCGGCCCTACGCGACCTGATTCCCGAGGCCTTCGCGGAGGGCGAACTCGACCTTCGCAGGCTCGGCACCGCCCTCGGCCTGACAAGCGAGCCGCAATCGGAGCGGTACGGGCTCTCGTGGCCTGGCAAGCACGCTGCCAGCGCCACACGCCAGGAACCCTCCATCGGCACCCTCCGGCCGGACACCCAGTCCGGGCACGGCCCGACCGACGCGCCCGACATGGTAATCGAGGGCGACAACCTCGAGGTTCTCAAGCTCCTCCAGAAGTCCTATCACGCCAAGATCAAGATGATCTTCATCGACCCGCCGTACAACACGGGCAACCAGTTCATCTACCCCGACAACTTCCGTGAGGGCTTGGCTACCTACCTGGAGTTCACCGGTCAGACGGATGAGAGCGGTCGAAAGCTCACTGCCAATACTGAGACCAACGGCCGCTACCACTCGAATTGGCTGTCGATGATGTACCCGCGTCTGTCACTTGCCCGCCATCTACTCCGAGACGATGGAGTCATCTTCATCACTATAGATGACAACGAAGTCCAAAATCTCCGACTCCTCATGGACGAACTATTCGGACCAGAGAACTTCATCGCGTGCTGTGTCTGGCAGAAGGTCTATAGCCCCAAGAGCTCTGCACGGCTCTTCAGCGAAGACCACGACTACATTCTTGTCTACGCGAGGCACGCAGCGGAGTGGACGCCACATCCACTACCTAGAACGGAGCAAATGGAGGCGCGCTACCAGAACCTAGACGGTGACGAACGGGGTCCTTGGAAGAGCAGCGATCTCTCTGCACGGAACTACTACAGCAGAGGCACCTACGCGATTACAACCCCGTCTGGACGTACTATACCCGGCCCGCCTCCAGGTACCTACTGGCGCTATTCGCAAGAGAAGTTCAAGGAGATGGTTGCCGACAATCGTATCTGGTTCGGCTCCGACGGATCCGGGACACCTGCAATCAAGCGGTTTCTGAGCGAGGTCAGGGAGGGACGAGTTCCTCAGACTCTGTGGAAGTACGAAGATGTGGGCCATACGCAAGAGGCGAAGAAGGAACTGCTGGCACGGGTCACGTTCAACTCTTCGGAGTCAGTTTACGATACTCCCAAGCCGACGCGCCTGATAGAGAGAATGCTCCGGCTCGCGACCCAGCCTGACACCGACGACATCGTCTTGGACTTCTTCGCCGGATCGGGCACCACCGGCGAGGCAGTCTGGAAGCTCAATCTTGAGGATGGCGGTAACCGTCGCTTCATCCTTGTGCAGTTCCCTGAGCCGACTGGCTATGACGACTACGCCACGGTCGCAGACATCACACGAGCGCGGCTCACTGGGGCCGCGGAGTCGCTCGTCTCGGAGGCTCGCGACAAGTTGGATACGACTCCTGAGCTGGGGTTCCGAAGTTACAAGCTGGCTGAATCCAACTTTCGTGTGTGGGACATTACGCCTGATATGTCCGACCAAGAGATCGAGGCCGCCCTTCTACGGCTTGTGGACAACGTCCGAGAGGATGCGACCGTGCCGGGCATGGTGATCGAGTTGCTTCTGACGATAGGATATGAGATGACATCGCAGGTGGATGAACTTGCCATCGAAGACAAGACGGTCTACTCTGTGAACCAGGATGAGGTTCTCATATTCTTGGACGATCTTATCAGCGTTCCCATCATGGATGCCATGGTCGCTCGTGCTCCGTCACAGATACTCGTGCTCGACAAGAGCTTCGGCGGCAGCGTCGAGCGCAAGTACAACGTCATGCAGACGGTCAGGACTGCCAATCAGACGGGCACTGTGGACATCGCCACCAAGGTGATCTGAGCCGTGGCCGCATTGAAGCTGAAGTTCCAGTCGGATCTTCAATACCAGCGCGACGCTATCGACGCCGTGGTGGATCTCTTCGACGGCCTGCCGCGATCGGTAAGTTCGTTCTCTATGACTACCGCTGGGAGCGGACATCTTCATCTCACGGAACTCGGCGTCGGGAATATGAACCCAGGAGCCGGCTTCGACTCGATACTCCAAGACAACCTCCATGCGGTCCAAGACCGGCACAAGATCGACTGGACCGACGGCAAGGATCTCGGCCGGCATTTTACCGTCGAAATGGAGACAGGCACCGGCAAGACGTATGTCTACTTGAGAACTCTGTTCGAGCTGAACAGGCAGTACGGGTTCACCAAGTTCGTCATCGTGGTTCCCTCCGTGGCCATCCGGGAGGGCACGCTCGCCAGCATCAGACTGATGCGCGAGCACTTGGAGGCCCTCTACTCCGCCACCTTCGACGCCCAGATCTACGACTCTCGCAGCCTGAGCCGCATCCGGCAGTTCGCCACGGCCAGCACCATGCAGATCCTGATCCTGAACATCGACGCCTTCCGCAAGGACCTCGACGCGTCCGGGGACGAGGCCCAGTCCACGGCCAACGTCATCAACCGGGTCGACGACCGCATGTCCGGTCGCCGGCCCATCGAGTTCATCCAGTCCTGCCGGCCGGTCGTGGTGATCGACGAGCCGCAGAACATGGAATCCCCCAAGGCCGCGGCCGCCATCGACCGGCTCCACCCGCTGTGCACGCTCCGCTACTCGGCAACGCACAAGAACCCCTACAACCCGGTCTACCGCCTCGGCCCGGTGGAGGCTCACCAGGAGGGACTGGTGAAGAGCATCGAGGTCGCCAGCGTCGTCGAGGAGGAGAACCTCAACGCCGCCTTCGTGGAGCTCATAGCCACCGATCATGCCAAGATGCGCGCCCGTCTCCGCATCAACTCCGGCCGCGGCACAACCGCTCGCCAGAAGATCGTCTGGGTGAAGCAGCACGACGACCTTCACCGCCTCTCTCAACGGCGCCAGGAGTACGCCAACAGCTATGTCGTCTCCGACATCTCGTTCCGGCCGGGCGACGAGTACGTGGAGTTCAACGGCGGCAGCGTCGTGGACATCGACTCGCCTTCCGGCGCGTTCCGAGACGAGGTGCGCCAGCAGCAGATCCGCACGACCATCGAGCAGCACCTCGACCGTGAGCGAGCATTCGCCCGCCGAGGCGAGCACATCAAGGTGCTCTCGTTGATCTTCCTCGATCGAGTCGCGAACTACCGCCTCTACAGCGACGACGGGGTCTCGCTTGGACGTTTCGCCAACTGGTTCGAGCAGAACTACGCAGAATTGGCTAGCAAGCCGAAGTACCGTGACTTGAGCCTCCCTGAAGCGACCAAGGTCCATGACGGATACTTCAGTAAGGACGCTCAGGGCAAGCTCAAGAACACTCGGGGTGAGAGTGTTGCCGATCGCGATACGTATGACCTCATCATGCGGGACAAGGAACGACTGCTGAGCCGAGACGAGCCTGTCCGGTTCATCTTCACCCACTCCGCGTTGCGCGAGGGATGGGACAACCCCAATGTCTTTCAGATCTGCACCCTGAACGAGTCCCGGTCTCGTGACCGCAAGCGGCAAGAGATCGGGCGAGGCCTGCGGCTGCCGGTCAATCAAGACGGCGAACGCATCCACGACAACCAGATCAATCGACTGACAGTCATCGCCAATGAGGCGTATGAAGACTTCGCTCTAGCTCTTCAGCGGGAGTACGAGGAAGACACTGGACGAACTCTCGGTAATGACGACATCCCAGTCGTCAATGTTCGAGACAAGCGTCCGGTCCGCTTCCACAAGTCAGTGACCCTCGATCCGACCTTCAAACGACTCTGGGACAGCATCAGTCAGCACACCAGATACCATGTGAGCGTCGACAAGAAGCAGTTGATCGACACCGTCTGCGAGAAGCTGAAGTCTTCGGCACCCATAGCCCCGCCTCGGATCTCCGTAAGGATGGCGAGGATCGACCACAGTCCAGACGGCGTCGAGACAGGCGAGATACGGACTCGACAAGAAGTAGACACTCACGGTCTGATCTTCATCCCCGACTTCTTCGTAGAAGTCCAGAACGAGACAGACCTTGATCGTCAGACCATAACTGCCATGATTATGGGCTCGGACCGGGCCAGTGATCTGAGGATCAACCCGCATGCCTTGCTTCGCGTGCTCTCGAATACCATCAAGGAGACGATTCGAGAGCAGGTGCTAACCGGTATCGAATATGAGAAGGTCGTCGGCTCACGATGGGAGATGCATCGTCTCGAGCCAGATGAGGAAGACGCGCTGAAGCGATATGTCCATCGCCTGTACAAAGTTCAGAACCAGCATAAGACTCCCTACGATCATGTGGAGTACGAGTCATCCTTCGAGTACAAGTTCGCTAAGGCATTGGACGACAACGAAGACATACGGTTCTATCTGAAGCTTCCGTCGTGGTTCACGGTGAGCACGCCTGTCGGACCCTACAACCCGGACTGGGCCATCATGTTCAATGAGGACACAAGACTCTACCTAGTGCACGAGTACGTCATCAACGAAACAAAGAGCAGCAAGGATCCGGCTGACCGAAGAGGGCACGAGAACTTCAAGATCGACTTCGCCAAGAAGCACTTCGAAGAGATCGACGTCCCCTACTATGTGCAACCCGACTTCGACGATCTAGCCCGCGAGATGGAACTCGAGGCCACAACGGCCTAGATGTTCTGGACGACAGCGCTCCTGCGGACCACAAAATGACCCGGCATGCGCCAATTCTGCGACGCCGAACTGACAAACTCGCCAGAAGTGCGCCCCTGCGGGATCCCTGGAGCCTCATCCGCCCTCCAGGTCTGACCCGGAGCCGGCAAGCACTCTCTGGTTCCGACCGTTGGTTGGAGCCTTGCTCCTACGCCGGGTGCGATGCCGATGGGGTGCGATCGATCCGGTGATTGGGCCGGTGTGGTCGCCGCCACTTCCGCACCATTCCCCGGTGGCGAGCCAGAACTCGTAGTGGAGTAGCCACTCGCACGTCCAGGGCAGGATCGTCTTGGCGATTGGATCGCCAGGGGACCACTGACCCGGCTCATGAAGGCACAGGCTGCCATCCGGATAGATGTGGGGCAGGTTGCCGTCGGCATCAATGGCGAGTCGCGGGCGACGCACGAAGACGCTCGGCGGATGTGGCGCGGCGTAACGCAGATGTACCAGGTAGAGCCGGCTGACCTCACTGGGCTGGAGGTCACCGGTCCACCGCAGCACTCCAGCCTTCAGCGTCGCCTGTCCGCGCGGGTAGTGATCGTCGAGCAGTCTGGCCTCCCGAAAGAGTGCGAGGGTGCTCTTATCTGTCTGGGCCATGGAAGTCGTGGGGCCGAAGCTTGGTGCCACTGCCTCGCGTCACTGTTCCCTGCGGGACGACGCCAAGGCCACCGGCAGCTGCAAGGGACGAGATGCCCGCCCCAACGCGCTTGGCTCCGGCCTGAACCGGTACCGTCCCGAAAGCGGCACCAAGTGACCTGACGGCTTCGTCAATGCCGTCGCTGGCGGCCCAGCGGTCGGTCTCAGCTGCCAGCGCCGTGATCCACCGATCGAAGTGCCTCTTGCGGTCCGGGTCCGTGTTCCACTTGTCCGCGAAGTTCTCCTCCCCATGGGCCGGGTTCGGAACCCGCCAGGTGCCGTTGCGCCATTGGATGTGGGACGGGAGGTTACGGGCGACCTTCCGGAATGCCTCGAACAGGTCGGTCTCGCCGCCGTAGGCGTGGGTCGCAAGGGTCGTGATGAGAATGGAGGCCGGCTTGTCGTAGGGGTTGTTGTGGAAGAACGTGTCGCGGTGCAGCTTCAGCAGCTGCACCACACGCTGCAATGGGGTTCTCACCAGCCACTGCGGAACGTCTTCGACCTCTCGGCTGAGCGACGCAGCCAGCTGCGCTCTGGCGACGTCAACGGTCTCCCCCATGGACCTCCAGAACCAGTCGGCGTATCCGATCGGGTTGCTGTGCTGCCACTGGGACAGGTCACGATCTGACAGCAGGACCGAGGTCTCGTCGCCGTCGGGATCGGGGATGACGGGCAGCACGTCCATGTGGAAGCGGTCACCCGGATAGATGAGTTCCCAGCAGCGGCCCCTCTCCTTCAGCGTCGGGTTCCCGTTGGCAGCTCCGCGTGCGGCGATGTAGGCCCGCAGCAGCTGCCCGGCCTGGGCGCGGAGTTCGTTCTGGGTGATCGACTCCTTGGGCACAAATATGAGGAAGACCAAGTCGATGTCGAAGTCCTCACCGACGGTCGGCCGCAGGACCGTTCCCAGCCGGAACGAGCCCTGCGGGTACACGTCGGGATCGCCGATGCCTAGGTCCACAAGCCACTGGCCGAGGTCCTTGTACCGGCGAGCTGCCAGTTCAAACTGCTCGGGCGTGATGTCGAGTTCCTCGACCGTGGCGCCGAGCAGGCGCGAGTTCACTTGTAGGCCGCTACTGGGCATGGGTGAGCTCCTTTCCATGGAAGGGGGTGTACGAGGAGGGGGAGTGCTGGAAGAAGCCGGCCAGCGCAGGCGACCGGGTGCGGCTCTCAGCGAGGGCCCGGCCGATCAGATCCGACGCACTCACCGAATCAAGCTTGTGAAGGCCCTCGGGAGTCGGTGCGTCCACCCGCACCACGTTGGGTCGCCCGAGAATGAGCTGCGCATGATTGGTCGCGGCCAGGCCCTGCCCCCGCAGCATCACATCGAGGCCGTCAGAACGCCATGCGAACAAGCCCCCGTTGTCAAGAGTGGCCCGCCGCTCGCGGATCTCGCTCGTAGTCCCCACACTGAGAACGCGGATGCGGCCACGCTCGCCTCCGAGGCGATCGAAGCACTCGGCGACCCCCACCAGTGTGGGGTTGTTGGCCCACACGCCGCCGTCGATCAGCCGATGTGCTTCTATCTGGTGAGCGGGAAGGAACGTCGGCGCGGCCGCAGTGGCAAGAGCCACATCTACGGCCAGCACTCGCCAGTCGCGTCGAAGATCTGGATGGTGAGGAGTGCGGAACAGATGGACATGATCCGCGGCCAGGTCGTAGCTGGGAATGGCGAGCCGCACCCTCGAATCGCCAAGAAGCTGATCTCCAAAGCGGTCCTGCAGCACCGCTCGCAACTCGACGGCGTCATATCGAGGCTGCAGGAGTCGTCGCAACCACTGGTGACTTGCTCGCCCCGCCCGCGGGAAGATGCGATCGCCGTGATCGCGATAGATCGACAGGACCTCAGCCGGGGACACGCCGAGCCCAAGCGCCAGCGCGATGATGCCACCCGTCGAGGTCCCGACGATGAGATCGAAGTGATCGGTGATCGACGTGTCGAAGTCCTCCTCCCACGCCGCCAATGTCGCCGCAGTGAAGATCCCACGCAGTCCACCGCCGTCGAGCGCGAGCACCTGGATCAGCGGAGCCTCTCGGTCCATCGTCCCAGCCAGCGAGGTCTCGACCACGGTCATGGCGGCACCTACCGCTTGTCCGCGGGAGGGAAGGGATCGTTGCCCGGTGCAATCGTGTCCGAATCACGGATTTGGCCGTTGCGGCCATGAATCACAATTTCGCCGCCACCGTCGTTGCGAAGCAGCGCCCTAGCTCGATCGATCCCATCGGCTTGCGTTTCCGTGCGAGCGATCGCCCGGACTGCGCCTGGGCGGGTGACCTGCCAGCCACCCTCGGGGTGTGGTGTAACGTGTCGTTGGTTGCGTGAGCCCATCTGAACCTCCGTTCCCGTAAGGGGTCATGTCGTTCCTGATCAGGAACAGTATCACAGTTCCCGACAGAAGACGCACTATTCTCGGTAGGGAACATGAAGCAGCTGTCCCTCCCTCAGTTCCAGCGGCTCCGCGATCCCGGTTCCGCCGACGTCGCTTCCGTCGCGGATGCCATCATCGACCTACTAGGGCTCAGGCCCCCGATCGATCACAACGTGGTGACGTCGTACCTTGACGTGTCGCGAGTCGAGGAGACCGAACTCGATGTCGCGGGATGCCTCATCTGCGACGGCCGCGACATCACCATCCATGTGAGGGCATCCGATGGCGTAGGCAGGAAGCGATTCACCATCTTCCACGAGTGTGCCCACACCTTCTTTCACGGCTTCGAGCAGGAACCCCAATATCGATGCACACCGTCAGTCATGCCAGGGCGAGACAACGACCTCGAAGCTCTGTGCGACCAGGGCGCCAGTTCGCTTCTCCTGCCCCGGAAGTACCTCAGAGACCACCTTCTCCAGGCCGACTTCGGCATGGCGACTCTGATGGCCGTAGCAGAGACCTACCAGGCGAGCCTCGAAGCGAGCGGACACCGGATCGTGGACCTTGCGCCGTACCCGACCTTGTTCGTCGTACTCGAAGTCAACCAGAAGCCATCTGAGCGCTACCAAGCGCACGCCGAGCCCAAGTTGCGTGTCCGCGCCGCCCGAGGAAGCGGCGGCTGGCCCTTCGTCCCCAAGCACAAGTCCGTCAGCACGGACTCGCCGCTCTGGCGCGCCCTACAGGGCGAAGTGGTGCATGAACGAACCACCTTGCACGAGCTGTCGAGCATGCCCGTGCCGAATGTCGAGCTATCGGCACGACTAGCGCCCTACAACGAACGAATGCGAGTCCTTGCCCTCTACCGCCGCGACCCCTAACGAAAGGAGCCCCATGATCCTTCTACACAACTTCCCAGACTCATGAGCGAAGAGGCCGGTGTAACGATCGGAGACCGAATCCGCAGGTACCGACGTGAAGCTGGCCTCAGCCTCAACCAACTCGCAACGTCAGCCCGAGTAAGCAAGGGCTATCTCTGGAGTCTTGAGAACGAGCCCGACAAGCGACCATCAGCTCAGACCCTCTACGCCATTGCCGAGGCACTCGGCGTCACGATGAGCACCCTGCTCGGCCGACGGCTGCTCACAAAGCCGCCCGCCGACATCCCCCGCAGCCTGCGTGAGTTCGCCAACGAGAAGGAACTTCCCGAAAAGGACGTCCTGATGCTCGCTGGCATTGAGTTCCGGGGTGTACGACCCCAGTCCCGGGAGCGATGGGCGCACATCTACAACGCGATCAGGACTAGTCAGGCGCTCGACGAATAGCTCGGTCTGCATGCTTCAAGCGCTCTTGAGTTGAGGCGTCATCGCGGGTGACTGGTCGGCTGCGACGGTAGGTTGCGGCCCGTGAGCATGGGTGACATCGAAATCGGCCGCTTCGGGATCTGGACGTGGATTCTCGACCAAGTGCCGTCGTCGCAGGCGGCGGAGCACGCCGCTGAGGCGGAGGAACTGGGGTACGGGGCGATCTGGTACCCGGAGGCGGTCGGGCGTGACCCGTTCGTGAAGGCAGCCCTGCTGCTGGGGGGCACCTCCTCCATCAAGATGGCCACCGGCATCGCCAACATCTACGCCCGCGACCCGATAACCACGGCCAACGCCCAGCGCACCATTGAGGAGGCCTTCCCGGGACGCTTCCTGCTGGGCCTCGGCGTGAGCCACGCCCACCTGGTGCGCGACATTCGCGGGCACGACTACTCCCGCCCGCTCAGCTACATGCGCGAGTACCTGGTGCGGATGGGCGAGGCGCCGTTCTTCGCCCACGGCTCCCAAGAGCTTCCCGAGGTCGTGCTGGCCGCTCTCGGCCCCAGGATGCTGCAGCTGTCGGCCGAGGCGGCCGCGGGCGCGCACCCGTACTTCGTGCCGCCCGAGCACACCGCCATCGCCCGCGAGGTAATGGGACCCGACGCCGCTCTGTACCCCGAGCAGATGGCCGTGCTCGACACCGACGCGACGTCGGCGCGGGCCCAGGCCCGAGAGGCCATGTCCCGATACCTCCAGATGCCCAACTACACCAACAATCTGAAGCGACTCGGCTTCGAGCAGTCCGACATCGACGGCGGACCCGGAGGCGGGCCGTCGGACCGCCTGGTCGACGCCATCGTGGTGTGGGGCACCCCCGAGCAAGTCTCGGCCCGCGTCCGGGAGCACCTCGACGCGGGTGCCGACCACGTGTGCTTGCAGGTCCTCGCCGACAGCACCGACGCCACCGTGGAAGGCTGGAGGATCCTGGCTCCCCACCTCCTGGACTGACATGGCCGGGACGCACGCCGACGCCACAGGCGCGACGCGGCCGTTGGACTTCGTCCGGGCGCAGGTGCAGCCAACAACGGGGCCGGGACCTACGGGGGCCGGGTGCAGACCCGCTTCCCGCTCGAGCCCAACGGGTACCTGCACATCGGTTGCGGCCTCGGAGACTTCTCGGAGACTGGCGACGGGCTCCGACGACAAGCTCCGTTGACGAGCTCCGCTACCGGATGACGCCGCAGGCGACGCGGCCGCCGGCGCCGCCGATGGGCTGCGACTCGTGGTCGTCGGGGTTCTCGTGGATGACCACCGTCGACCCGTCGCCGTCGAGCAGTGTCGGCATGCTGCCGCCCGCTACCGTCACCAGCGTCGTGAAGAACTCGGCACGGGCCACGCCGTCGGCTCCGGCGTAGAGGTTGGGGAGGTCGCCGTTGTCCTCGGCGCCGGCGGCGCGGTCCGGGTTCAACAAGCCGTGAAGGCCTTCGTCGGGGTTGATGTGTCCGCCCGCAGCCGCGAAGTCCGGCGTGCAGGCGCCGACCGCGTGCAGGTGGATGCCGTGCGCGCCCGCTGACAGGCCCGACACGTCCAGCGTCATGAGAACGCCGGTCGTTCCCTGCACGAACCGCACCGTGCCGATCGGCGACCCGTCGGGCGCGGTCATCTCGGCAACAGCCTGCGCGCCCTCGTTGCCGTCGGCCGAGTAGGCGGCGGGCTGGTCGCTGTCGCCGCCGCAGGCCACGGTGGCCAAGGCGACCGCACAACCGACTGCGAGCAAGCGCATTCTGAACCTCATTGGGACTGCTCCTCCACTGGTCGCGTCCGGTCGGGAGTGTAGTCCCGGCGCGCCGGTCGGCTGCGACGGTAGGTTGCGGCCCATGAGCATGGGTGACATCGATCTCGGGCCCGTCGGGATATGGACCGGGATGCTGGATCAGGTGCCGCCGGCGCAGGCCGCCGAACTGGCAGCCGAGGCCGAGGAGCTGGGCTACGGGGCGATCTGGATACCCGAGGCGGTCGGGCGGGATCCGTTCGTGATGGCCGCGCTGCTGCTGCAGGGCACCACCGAACTCAAGGTCGCCACCGGCATCGCCAGCATCTACGCACGCGACGCGATGGCGACGGCCAACGCCCAGCGCACTCTCGCCGGGGCGTTTCCGGGCCGCTTCCTGCTCGGGCTTGGGGTCAGCCACCGCCGGCTGGTCGAGGGCCTCCGCCAGCACCGGTACGCCCGGCCGCTCGGCCACATGCGCGAGTACCTGGAGCGGATGCACGGCGCCCGGTTCATGGCCCAGGGACCCCAGGAGCTGCCCGAGATCGTGCTGGCCGCGCTCGGGCCCAAGATGCTGGCGCTGGCCGCGGAGGCCACCGCAGGGGCCCACCCCTACCTCGTCCCGCCCGAGCACACCGCCCTGGCCCGCCGGACCATGGGCCCCGACGCGGCGCTGTACCCCGAGCAGAAGGTGATACTCGACACCGACCCGGCCTCGGCCCGGACCCTGGCCCGCGAGCACATCGCCCTGTACCTCGCGCTCCCCAACTACACCAACAACCTGCTGCGGCTCGGCTTCGAGCCGGCCGACTTCGACGGCAGGCCCGGGGGCGGGCCGTCGGACCGTCTGGTCGACGCGATCGTGGCCTGGGGCACGCCCGAGCAGATCGCCTCCCGCGTCCGGGAGCACCACGACGCGGGTGCCGACCACGTAGGGGTGCAGGTCCTCGCCGACGACCCTGACGCCACGGTCGACGGCTGGAGAACGCTGGCTCCCTACCTTCTTACAGCGGCCGCGAATCGGTGACAGTCCGTGGTGTTGCAGCGGTGTCACTCCCGCTCTTGTTCGCTGCGCTCACGGGCCGCCCAGATCCGAGGAACAGCGCCCACGGCCTCGCCCGTGTGTGGCAGCTTCGCCCGCCTATTCGCTCGGCCTCTTGACTGACATGGCCGAAACGCACCACGAAGCGGGGGCGCCGGCCCGGTCGCTGGACTTCATCAGGGAGCAGGTCGGGGCCGACAACGCGACCGGGACCTACGGGGGCCGGGTGCAGACCCGTTTCCCGCCCGAGCCCAACGGGTTCCTGCACATCGGCCACGCCAAGGCGGTGTGCCTCAACTTTGAGGTGGCCGCCGAGCACGGCGGGACGTGCCGGCTGCGCTTCGACGACACCAACCCCGAGGGCGAGGACGCCGCCTACGCCGAGGCCATCGCCGACGACATCGCCTGGCTCGGATATGTGCCCGACGGCCCGGCCGTCCACGCCTCCGACTACTTCGAGCAGCTCTATGGGTGGGCCGAGCACCTGGTGGGCGAGGGACTGGCCTACGTGGACGACCAGGACGCCGAGACCATCTCGGCCACCCGGGGCGACTTCAGCACCCCCGGCACTGCGAGTCCTTGGCGGGACCGGTCCGCCGAGGAGAACCTGGGCCTGCTGCGCGACATGCGGGCCGGCCGGTTCGGCGACGGCTCGAAGGTGCTGCGGGCCAGGATAGACATGGCCCACCCCAACATGTTGATGCGGGACCCGGTCATGTACCGGATCCGCCACACCGCCCACTTCCGCACCGGCGAGGGGTGGTGCATCTACCCCACCTATGACTGGGCCCACGGCCAGAGCGACGCCGTCGAGGGAGTGACCCACTCGCTGTGCTCGCTGGAGTTCGACGCCCACCGCCAGCTCTACGACTGGTACCTGGAGCATCTGCCCCTGCCCGGCGACCGGCCCCGCCAGTACGAGTTCGCCCGCCTGAACCTCACCCACACCGTCACCTCCAAGCGGAAGCTGAGCACACTCATCGACGAGGATCTTGTGGACGGCTGGGACGACCCCCGCCTGCCCACCCTGCGGGGCCTGCGGCGCCGGGGCTACCCGCCCGAGGCCATCCGGGAGTTCTGCGCCCACATCGGGGTGGCCCGGGTGAACGGCGTCCACGAGATCGAGCTGCTGGAGTCGTTCGTGCGGACCCACCACAACCGGGCCGCCCAGCGCCGCATGGCCGTGCTGCGCCCCTTGGAGGTGGTGATCGACAACTGGCCGCAAGCGGACCGAGCGGCGTTGCGCCGGGCGCGGTCGCTCATGGCGGCCCCGCTCCCGGCGGCGCTCCGGCGGGGGGCGGCGGGCGACGGGCCGGCTCGCCACGTAGAGCCTCGCAAGGCTCTCAACAATCCCGAGGACCGCTCGGCGGGAGCCCGGGTCGTGCCGCTGTCGGGGCGGCTGTGGATCGAACGCGATGACTTCATGCTCGACCCGCCCCGCAAGTTCTACCGCTTGGCGCCGGGCCGCGAGGTCCGCCTGCGAGCCGGCTACTTCCTGCGCTGCAACGATGTCGAGACCGACTCCGATGGGCAGGTCGTGCGGCTGCGCTGCACCTACGACCCCGAGACGGGTGGCGGCCGGGCCCCCGACGGCCGCCAGGTGCGGGCCACTATCCACTGGGTGTCGGCCGACCACGCCCTCGACGCCACCGTGGCCCTGTACGACCGGCTCTTCACCGACCCCGTCCCCGGCGCCGACGGCCGCGACCCGCTGGAGTCCTACAACGCCGCCTCTCGCGAGCTCATCATCGGCGCCAAGGTCGAGCCGTCACTGGCCGCCACGCCGCCCGGTGAGGTGGTGCAGTTCGAGCGCCTCGGCTACTTCGCCCACGACCCCGACACGCCCATGCTGTTCCACCGCACCGTCGGCCTGCGCGACGAGTGGGCCAACATCCAAAAGCGCCGCCGGCAACGACCCTGACGGCCGCGGGGGCGAGCAGACGAGGGGACTTCGGTCAGGCGATGTTCAGGAGCCAGGACACGCCGAATCGGTCCTCGACCCAGCCGAAGCGCCGTCCGAACCCGTAGTTGCCGAGGGGCATGTGGACGGTCCCGCCGTCGGCGAGCGCATCGAAGAGTCGCTCTAGCTCGGGGTCGTCGTCACATTCAATGAACGGCGCGATGCCAGGTGTCATGTCCCACTCATGCTGGATCGGGGAGTCAATGCAGACGAATCGCCTGCCGAGCACTCGGAAGTCGGCGACCTTCACCTGGCCGGCCGGCCCGTCGCCGTCGCCTTGGTACAGGTCGAGGCGATCGAGCGCGTAGTCGTCGAAGACTTCGCCGTAGCGCTCCAGAGCCTGTCTCGCCTGTCCGTTCTGGAACAGGATGTGGAAGTCGACTGACTTGGCCATGGTGATTCTTCCTTTCGTGAGGATCGATATCAGCGCGCAACGAGTTGGATGAGGTTGCCGCAGCCGTCGTCGAGAACTGCGGTCGTAACCGGTCCCATCGTCGTTGAGCTTAGAGCGCCCGCAAATAGGCGAGAGCCTGTCGCGCCGCAGTGGTGTCATTCCCGCTCTTGTTCGCTGCGCTCACGGGCCGCTCGGGCCACGGCCTCGCGCCGTATGGGCCGCGTTGGCGCGCCCATTCGCTCGGCCTCTTAGGCTTTGCCGGTGACCGCCATGAGTCCCTGGGTGCTCGAAGAGGGCGTGCTGCACCTGAACCATGGGTCGTTCGGGGCGACGCCGGCGGTGGTGCTCGAGGCCCAGCAGCGGGTGCGCAGCCGGATGGAGGCCAACCCCACGAGGTACTTCCTCGGCGGCGAATACCAGCACGAGCTCGACTCGGCCCGCCGGGCGGTGGCCGGTTTCGTGGGCGGCGACGAGGCCGGGCTGGTGTTCGTCAACAACGCCACCGCGGGCGTCAACGCAGTGCTGCGCTCGCTGGAGCCGGCGCTCGCGTCCGGTGACGAGATCCTGGTCACCGACCACGAGTACAACGCCTGCCGCAACGCCGCGGAGGTGTCGGCCTCACGGACGGGTGCGAGGGTTGCGACCGTCCGGGTGCCGTTCCCGCTCGAGTCGCCGGAGCAGGCCGTCGACGCGGTGCTGGCCGCGGTCACCGGGCGCACCCGGGTCCTGCTGATCGACGCGGTCACCTCCGCGACCGGCCTGGTGATGCCGGTGGCAGAGATCGCCGCCGCGGTCGAGCCCGACGTCCGGATCCTGGTCGACGCCGCCCACGCGCCGGGGATGATCGACTTCGACGTGGCCGCGCTGGGCGCCTCGTACGTGACCGCCAACTGCCACAAGTGGATGTGCTCCGCCAAGGGCGCCGGTTTCCTGTGGGTCCGGGACGACCGGCGCGACGGCGTGTACCACTCGGTCATCAGCCACGGCTACAACGGCGGATGGCCCGGCGACGGGGGGCGGCTGCACGACCAGTTCGACTGGACCGGCACCCAGGACCCCAGCGCCTGGCTCACCGTCCCCGCCGCACTGGCAGCGGTCGAGGCCATGCACCCCGACGGCTGGCCCGGCGTGCGGCAGGCGATCCACCAGCTGTGCCTGACCGGCCGCAGGATCCTGCTCGACGCCCTCGGGACCGACCCGCCCGCCCCCGACAGCATGATCGGCGCCATCGCCTCAGTCCCGGTCCCGCCTGCGAACCACTCCGGCTCGGAGATCTTCGATCCGCTGATGGCCGCGCTGGAGCAGCGTCACCGGATGCAGGTGCCGGTCTTCATCTGGCCCGCTCCCCCGCAGCGCCTGCTGCGCATCTCCGCCCACCTCTACAACGACGAGTCCCAGTACCACCGCCTCGCCGACGCGCTAACCGCTGAACTCAAGGCCTAAGTGATAACAGAAGGCCAGTTATACCGTTCACATCGTAAGTATTGGACTTAGGATGTCACCATGAGTTCGAGCATCGAGCCGAGGGGCTTGTCGGCGCGGGGTCGGCGTGATCTTGCCACGTTGTTCGGGGCTGGACGGCGGACGGTCACGGTGGATGCTGCGGCCGCGGCGTTGGGGGTGAGTCGCGAGTCGGCGGCGCGTCGGTTGTCGGCCTGGGCGTCGAACGGGTGGCTGAGGCGTGTCCGGCGGGGTCTGTACATCGCGGTGCCGGTGGATGTGCGGGATCCGGCGACTTGGAACGAGGACCCCTACCACAGCAGGCTCAATCCAACAAACTTCACGCCCGTCGCCGAATCCGCTACCGTGGATACAACCCCAACATCGGTAAGCCAACCTCTCCCGGAGCCTCTCAAATGGCCGAACCCCGCACCGGCCGGCGTCCGCCACGATCCGTCGGCGCGCACTGACGACCGCATAACCGCCCTCCTCGAGCGTCCTGAGATGATCGAGCGGCTCCAACGCGACGCCTCTGAGCACATCGAGGCTCCTGCCGACCCGACCCCTGGGACCGCGGCCGTCAGGCTCGCCTGTCTCGCCATGCGACAAGCCGGGCTCTGGGGTGACCCGTTCTTGGCGGTCAAGGTTGACCACCCCCGCTTCTCTGAGGCAGTCGAGGCTGCCGCCGCGGCCGCAGACAGGCGCCAAGCCCTCAAGGCCGCCACCGCCATCCTCGAAGGCCCAGAAGCCGCCGAAGCCCTCGGGCTCACCGCCTAGCTCGGCAGCCGCGAACCGAGGCCCAGCCTGCGGCGCTCTCCGGCACTCGCGGCGCGAGTCGGTCATCGCTATAGCTCCGGGGGGAGTCCTCACTAGCAGATAGCTGTACCACACTTCGGTGCCGGGGCCGGGACCGTCGGCCCAGGACACCCCCGAAGGCGGCGAGATGCCCGAAGTCATCCGCACGGTCGCCCGATGCCAAAACGGCAAGCAGGATGCGCTACTCGACTCCCACAAGCGCCAGGGCGTCATCATCGCTGGCGGCAACTCCCGGTCCAAGCAGCGGCCCGGAGCGATGCCCTCAGAACCGTCAACAGCGCACACTCCTATCTCGTCTGCGGTCCTGCGCCACTGGACCGGGGTGGCCAGCCAACGCGGGACGCTGGTCAGGTCTGCGCTGGCCCGGTGTCTGCGATGGTGCGAAACGTGATCGAGACGCGTCGTTGGCGCTTGGTCCTTTGGCCGTTCCAAGTGTCGGAGCGCCGTTTCGCAATGCCGTGACGCCACTTGAAGCGGGCATCGCCGTAGAGAAGCACGAGGCTGAGCGGCGCCAAGGGCCGCACATGCTTGTCCCCAGTCGAATCACAGCTGAAGTCCATGTTGACCGCCGAGCACAAGCTCACGGTCGCTACAACGGGGCCGAAGCAGTCCCTGTCGATGTGGGGGGCGATCCCCTGTCCAGGCAAGTACTCGTTGATGATCGCCTGTTCGAACGGCCGGTCGGGGTCGAGCAACTGCTTCGCTTCGATAGATGCAGCTTCACGCACCATGCTCGACAGTTGCGCCAGCCACTCGGGCAATGGCCCGATGCGGGCCGTCTCGTCAAGTCCGCGACTGGTGTAGTCGTACTTGTACCCGAAGTGCATCACACGCCGGGAGAGGTCCGTGAGCCACTCAGAGTCGCCGATGCGCGCGAGCAGCCCCTCCTCCTGGGAGGCATCCAAGAAGTCGGGGTGGTACTCAAGCCCCAGGGGCGCAGTCGCTGTGTCCGCGTCTATCAGCGGTAGTTGCAGGCTCATGTGCGCAGGATCCAGTGCTCTGCTCGTACATCCCACAGTTTAGTTTGCTCGTCCCAGTGAATCGGGCCGTCACCACCGGTGGGACCAGGGAAACGCCGCCGCACCTGCACATCAATGGGATGTTGCTTCTTGAGGACCCTGGCCTTCTTGAGCATCTGCTCGAGGTCGAAGAGTGCACCTCCGCTGAGGTCCGCGGTGGTGTAGATCAGATCGACAGCCCGGTCCACCTCGCCGACGGCTCGCTTGATGACGGACGCCCACGAGCCTATGTGAGCTGGTGCGACACTCCTTTGGTGGGCCACGTAGCTGAACGTGAAGAGCAACCGATCAACCTCGGCGAAGTCAACATCCTCAAGTGACTCGACGTAGTCGGCTGATCCGAAGCCCGCACCAAGATGCCTGAGGATCTGTCTGCCGAGCTCTCGCATCATCGGGTTGGGGTCGAAAGCTCGGTAGTCGACCCGTTGGCGCTTCTTCCGCTTGAGAGCCTCGCCTAGCCCGACGGCCACCGTCGCCGCCCCGGCGCCGATGTCGACAACCGACAGGCGCTCGCCCTTCCGCGGTGGAGCGTGGCGCGCCTTCTTGTACACCTCGCGGAAGACGTCGGCATGACCCCGTTGGTAGCGGAAGGAGTCACGTAGAGCATAGGAGTCGGGCGCATCCGGCGCGAGTTGTCCTCGGCGGCTTGGGGACTCGGCTGCGTTCCGCTGCTCGTCTGGAGTCTCGCTCCATCGGGACACGATGACCTCGGCAAATGCTCTGTCGTAGTCCACCGCCATACCGCATACCTCTAGCACCTCCGACTTGAGCTTCCTCAATCTCCCCGGGCGACAACGGCACTGGTGCACAGATCGACTGCGACCCGAAACGAGCCAGTCCCAGCGCTGCCCCGAGTTCGGCGTCCAGCTCGGTGGGCAACCCCATCAGCTTCTCACCGTCGAAGCTGTCGTTGCTCGGACCCCTCGAAGCCCAAGACGGCCAGCGGTCAGTCCCTGAAGCCGTGCACGGTGATGTTCTCGATCATGGCCTGATCGAACCACACATCGTGATATGCGCACGCCGAGGGAGCGTCGGCCAGAGCGATTCGGGCCCACTCGGTGGTCGGGTCCAGCGACGCCGCCAATCCGATGGGGCGACGGCTGCGGTGCTTGTAGACCCAGCCGGGAACCGCGACCCCGTCACGGTCACACAGCGCATGGACCACCGCCGCGATGCGCACGAGATCGTGCCGGCGCGACGTGAGCCGGTCATGCCACCGGTGACGGCGCGGCGCTTGGGCGATCATCATCGGGCGCTGCTGCGCGAAGCAGGCCCAACGCTTGACAAACTCGCGCAGGTCCACCAACCCGTTGCGGCCATCAACGAGCCGCCGCCGCGGTCACCTCGCTGTCTGCCCGGCCCTCCCAGCCGCAGGCGCTGCCCGAACTCAGCGCCGAATCCCCCACAGCTACGAGCCTAACGACGACCGCCGAAGCGCTCGACGCCGCTGGCGGACAAGGCCGGCAGGCCTAGGTCGCGTTCTTAGGGAGCCTGCCCGCTCCGGTACTCGCCGTCGGTGGGCGCTTAGTCCTCTGCTCCGGTCGACGCGGCGCTCTCAGCCTCATCGCCGCGGCTGCGTCGCATGCGTCTCGCCAGCCGCGATCGGCTGGCTCAACCACCTCAGCCGGTTGAGCGCGCTCCAAGGGTTCAGAGCCGCTGTCGGTCTCGTTCGGCACCCTCCGCCGAACATCGTCGTTCATGCGGCAGAGACTGACGAGTCCTTGCCCGCATCTGCGGCGGCCTGGCCTAAGGGATACCGCCTCATGGCGTCGCGCAAATCGTCTCCGACCTCCTGCCACACGTCCCGGATGAACTCCTCGTCCTCATCGGGCTCTACGCTCTCCGGCACCAAGCGGGTGCTACCCAAGAACTGAGACAACTCCGCGAGAATGGGCCCGCTCAGATTCCAGGCGGAGACAACGAGAGTCGTCTCCCTCATGTGATCATCTCCCTCACGTGACCGTCTCCCTCTCTTTGTGGCGCCCTGGCCGTCTTCCCCGATCGGACCGGATTTCGCGAAACGGCACATCTAGGAACACAAGTAAACCTTGGCCGGCCCCGGTCCGCAATCTCGACTTGCTGTGGCCGAGAGCTTCCGCGGGTGGACTCCATCGCCCAGCGAAGTCGACAGGCAAGCGCTCTCCGATCACGCGCCGTTGCCTATCAGCGTCGCGCATCCGTGTGATGGCGTGGCGGATGCCTCGACGACCTGATCCCCTACCCAGTGCTTGATCGGCAGCCAATCGGCCTCCCTAGAACCGTAGTCTCCTTATGAGTGTATCAGCAATTACCGGTAAATGAGTTCTGTCCTATCTTATTTTATAGTGTATCATGATCAACGCTCCATGATTGGACGGTGGGCTTCGAGCAGGTCGTTGCGGCGGTAGGACTTGGCGATGCCGCGGGGGAATCAAGAAATGGCTGCTCATCCAGGCCGTCGTCGCCTTCGTCGGCGTCTGCCTCATCATGGGAGTGCTGCTTTCAGTATCGTGACCACATGGCCAAGGAGCAGCCCACCAATTCCCGGTCCAAGCAGCGGCTCGGAGCGATGCCCGTCAGAACCGTCAACAGAGGCTTCATCCCCGAACGCCGCAAACGGTGCCAAGACAGCAACCGCTCCTCCTCCTCCTGAACCGGCGCCGCTGGCCCGGACAGTGGCAGGAGTGAACAGCACCAGCCCCGGCCGCTCCCTCAGCCTCGACGAGGCCCTCGGGCGGCTCAAGTCGATGCGCGGCAAATACACCCGACCCGCCAAGCTCCTCGACGACGACCGATGCAATACTGCCTAGTCAGCAGGCGAATCTATGCATCTTCGGTTGTCGCTCTGTGTCTGCTCAGCCTGATCGCCGCCGGACCGGGCCAGGTGTTCCCGACCGTGGGCCGCTAGGCGGTGTCTTCTATTGCTGACTGGAAGGCGTGCAGCGTCTGCGGGTCGAAGCAGACGAAGCGGATGGTGCGGACCTTGGTGGATGTTGAACGCACGGCGTCCACGGCGGTGGTGGCGGCTGCCTCCAGCGGATAGCCGCGGGCGCCGGTTGCGATCGCCGGGAAGGCCACGCTGTCGGCGCCGACCTCGTCTGCGCACGCCAGGGACTCGCGGTAGCACGACTCCAGCAGCACCGGCTCGCCGCGGGTGCCGCCGGTCCACTTCGGCGCCACCGTGTGGATGACCCACCGAGCCGCGAGCCCGAAGCCCGGGGTGACCACCGCCCGCCCGACGTCGCAGCCGCCTAGCGCTCGACAGTGCCGCAGCAGTTCGGGGCCGGCGGCGTGGTGGATCGCGCCGTTGATTCCCTCGCCGGTCTCCAGATGCCGGTTGGCGGTGTTGACGACGGCGTCGACGTCCTGGTCCGTGATGTCTCCCAGCACGGCCCCAAGGGCGGGGATCCGCGACGTGACCGTCGGCAGTAGCAGGGGCATCGGATCGCCGGACACATGCACGATCAGGTCCCGCAGCTCGTCGCGCTCGGCGACCGGGTCGAACCTCTCCGGGTCGAAGTCTCCCCTCCTGCGGTCGGGATGGCCCTCGATCCTCGCCGACGTGGCCACGAAGCCCGTCTCCTTGGCCGCGAACGTCACTTCGTAGATGCCGTAGCCGGTCCAGCTGCGATGCAGGAACAAGCGGTCGTCCTCCATGAACGCGAGCCACTTGTCGTTCATGTCCATGGGCGAGTACCCCGTCGCGATCGCCTGCATGTCCTCTCGCGAGACGACCATGCCCGGCGGCGGGATCGCCACCGGCGTCCTCATGGGCGAAACGCTCTGGCCCCATGGACCCTGCCCGTCGTCCTCGACACAAGGAAACCCCCACCCGTGCCTGCCGATGACGTCCTCGGGCGGCCCGTCGGGCCCCCACAGCGCCAAAGCGAACAGGCTCAGCGACTCGCCGGCCGATCCTTCAACGCTGCCGGTGCTCTCGCCCGTCTCGTCCGGGTCGTCGCTCACGTTCACTCAACTCCTCGCAGTCCTGATTCCCTGGCGGTCTCGCCACTCCGACCTCAATCCAAGCACGCCTGTGTGACATCCCATGCCGTCACGTCCCCTGCCGGCTGCGCCGAACTCATCGCTGGTCAGTTCAGGGGCAGCTTCGGGCCGACGTGCGCGTAGGGGTTTGGATCGGGGGGCCTGAGAAAGGCTCGCCGCCGGTCACGGAAAGCCCCCTACGGAGTTATGTAGCATTTGATCCGTCCAGGGAGATACACTCATCAGAATGACAAATACTTCATATCCATCCTTTCATCCGGAGAGCGCTTCTAGAACCTTTTCGATGACTGTTGAGGATTTCAGGGCACTGTTTCCGAGTGAGAGCAGCTATGTCGAGTGGAAGGCGGGAGTGAGTTCGGACGCCATACAGCGAGTGGTCGTGGCCTTCTCCAACGCCGACGGCGGTGTGCTCATGATTGGCGTCGACGATCAAGGTCAGGCGAAGGGAAAGCCGCTGGATGCGGGGCTCGAGAAGCGGCTCTGGGAGATCTTCAACAACGTCGAGTCGCCGGGTGGGATCGAGATACACGGCGTCTCGGTTGGGGAGGTCGAGATAACGATTGTGTCGATAGCACGCCGTCTGCAAGGTGTGGCGCAGACTTCCGACGGCAGGGTTCTCATTAGAAGAGGGAAGCAGAACCTGCCTCTAACGGGTGCCGCGCTCATGGAGTTGATGTCACAGCGCGTGCAGGAGAGCTTCGACAGCAGCCTCTCACGCTGGCGCCTCGCTGAAGCCGACCCCCAACTGTTGGCGGTGCTCTGCGAGGCGTTCGAGATCGGTCCAGCCTTGGAGGAGCAGGATCGGGCCGACGCTCTGGAGGAACGCGGCATGGTGATACGCCGCTCGGGGGAGGCAGTGCTCACGAGAGCAGGAGCCCTCTTCCTGGTGCCAGAGGCGGCGGACGAGTTCGGCAAGTGCTATGTCGAGGTGTTCCGCTTCCCCGAGGTTGGCGCAGAGCATGACCAGCGTGTCGTTTTCGACGGCACACCCGCTCAGCAGGTCGACGGTGCGACGGCGTGGGTCGACAGTGAACTCGGTTTCGACCTTGTGGTGGTGGGCCGCAAGCGGCATGAGTTGAAGCGGCTGCCGGTGAGGGCACTCAGGGAGGTGATCGCCAACGCAGTAGCTCATCGCGACTACCAACTCTCAGGCTCGGCCGTCGAGGTCCGCGTCACTCCCAACGAGGTGTCGGTCACCTCTCCAGGTCAATTCATCGCGCCCGTCACGAGCCAGAATCTGCACAATGCTCACGCTGCCCGGAACCGGCGCGTAATCCAGGCCCTGCGGGCGTTCGGTCTCGCCGAGGACGCGGGGCGCGGCATCAGAGTCATTCTCAGCGAAATGGCGCAGGATCTGCGATCCGATCCAGACTTTGCAGAGCAGCCGCAAGGCCACGTGACCGTGCGCTTGCCCATTGAGAGCCCGGTATCGCCGGAGGAACGCGCCTGGGCACGCGAGCTTGAGGGCCGAGCCGAACTGCTGCCGGAGGATCGTCGTGTGCTCATCGAGGCGGCCCGCGGCGCGGAGCTCACTAACGCCGTAGTCCGCTCGCTCCTGAACGTCGACAGCGCTTCGGCCCGCCAGAGTCTCCAGCGACTGCGCGATGCGGGTCTCCTCGAGCAGGTCGGCGAGCGGCGGGGAGCCCGCTATCGCATAGTGCCGGGCCTAGGGCGACCCGCTTGGGTCGGGCTGGACCAGGCGGAGCTTCGCGTCGCAGTCCTGAACATGGCTGCGCACGGGTCGGTAACGAACGCGGCGGTGCGGCGCGATCTGGGCCTCTCCCGCATTGAGGCTGTGGCGTTGCTGAGAGGCCTAGTCGATGACGGTCTCCTCGAGCTTCGAGGGTCTAAGCGCGGCTCACACTACGTCATGGCAAGAACGGTCTGACTAGGCGGCAGAACTCACCGCGGGGTCAGGTTTGCACGTGTTATGTGGCTTATGTCTCATTCCCAAACTCAGATCACTATGCCTTGCAAAGATTCATAGACTTAGAGGGGGCCGGCTGTCGGCGACCGTGAGATTCTGTCCGGCGGCGGCCGGCGGTGCGGAGTGCCTTGCGTCCCGGCCACCTGAGAGTCGTCACAATGAGCGCCGTTCGACCGAATGCCACCCACCACAGCTGACGGGCCCCACCGCTGGAGCCTCAACAGCGAACGAAAGGACCGGAAATGAAGACATCGGACCTTGAGACACCGGCGCTCCTGATCGACGCCGACGCATTGGATCACAACCTCTCGACGATGGCCCGAGCCCTGCCGGGGTCTCGTACGCGTCCTCATGTCAAGGCCCACAAGTGCACATCTCTGGCACGGCGCCAGAAGGAGTCCGGCCACCACGCCTTCACGTGCGCGACGGTTAGGGAGGTCGAGGGCATGGCGGCGGCCGGGCTCGGCGATGACCTGCTCCTCGCCAACCAGGTCCTGGACACGACACGGCTCGGCCGGCTCGACGCACGAGTCACCGTGGCGGTCGACTCGCGCGAGACGATCGAAGCTGCCCGAGCCGGCGGCGTGGAGGAGGTCCTCATCGACGTCAATGTGGGCATTCGCCGGTGCGGCTGCCCGCCCGAGAAGGCGGGAGAGCTCGGTGAGCTGGCCCGGTCCAGAGGCCTTGTGGTGCGCGGGGTCATGGGCTACGAGGGACATGCGGCCCTAGTCGAGGACCCGGTCCGCCGGAAGAGCCTGACGGAAACTTCGATGGAGCTCCTGGCCGCGGCTCATTCCGACGTTGGTGGCGACGTGGTGTCTGCCGGCAGCACCGGCACCCACGCGATGAACAAGGCCGCCACCGAGATCCAGGCGGGGTCCTACGTCCTCATGGACACCGCCTACAACAAGCTGGGCCTTCCGTTCCGGCAGGCTCTCCACCTGCTGACCACTGTGGTGTCGGTGTCGCCCAAGGGCTTCGTGGTCTCGAACGCGGGCTTGAAGGCGCTCGGGATGGACCATGGATTCCCGTCCGTGGACGGAGGCGGCGAGGTGCTGGTTGTCAGCGACGAACACACCACTTTCACGCCGGCGGAAGACGTTTCGATCGGAGATCTGGTTCGCCTGGTGCCAGCTCACGTCGATCCCACCATCGCGTACCACTCGCGCATGCACGTAGTCCGGGATGACGAGATCCTCGACACGTGGCCGGTTGATCTGCGCGGCTGGTAGCGGCCCTCGGGGTCGTAGGCTCCGCTCGTGGTTGGGTTGCCAGATATCGGACGCACCTAGCGGGTCGGTTGGTGACTGCCGCGGCGGCGCGTGACTACGGCCTGACCGGCGCCGACTCGCTGCGGGCGGTCGAGGCGGGCCTGGCGGAGGCCGAGTGGTTCCGCCCGCCGATCGACGCCGACCGGCTGCGGGAGCTGCAGGCCCGCACCAATGCCCGGGCGGCTCGTGACACCGTGCTGTGGCTGGCGCTGATCGCGGTGTTCGGCTACCTGGCCTGGCGGTCGCTGGGATCGTGGTGGGCGGTGCCCGCGTTCGGGGCCTACGGGGCGCTGTACGGCGGGGCCGCGGACTCGCGCTGGCACGAGTGCGGCCACGGCACCGCCTTCCGCACCCGATGGCTCAACGACGCCGTGTACTACCTGGCGTCGTTCATGCTGCTGCGCCCGCCGACGCTGTGGCGCTGGTCGCATGTGCGCCACCACACCGACACCCTCGTGGTGGGCCGTGATCCCGAGATCGTGTTCCCCCGGCCGTCGTCGCCGCTGGCGGTGCTCGGCGTGTTCGTCCCGGTGCTGCTCCTGGCCAAGTCACTGTGGCGGACCGCCCGCCACGCCGCCGGTCGCATCGACGACGACGCGGCCGAGCTAATCCCGGCCGACCAGTTCCGCAGGCTCAGATGGGAGTCGCGTGCCTACATCGCGGTGCTCGCCGCGGTCGTCGTGTGGTGCGCCGCGGCCGGCTCGATAGTGCCCGCGCTGTTCATCGGGCTGCCGACGTTCTACGGCGCCTGGCTGCTCATGTTCTTCAGCGTGATGGAGCACGCCGGGCGGCGCGAGGACGTGCTCGACCACCGCCTCAACTCCCGCACCGTGTACATGAACCCGGTCCTGCGGTTCCTGTACTCCAACATGAACTACCACGTCGAGCACCACATCTTCCCGACCGTCCCCTACCACGCGCTGCCTGCCCTCCACGAGGAGATCAAGGGCTGCCTGGCCCCCGCGGAGCCGTCCACCCTGCACGCCTACCGCAGCATCTTCACAACGCTGCGCAAGCAGTGGCGCGACCCGTCATACGACGAGCCCCGCCCCGACGTGCCCGAGGTGGCCGACTCGGGTCGGGCCCACGTCGACACCGGCGTCACCGCATGGGCCCGAGACCGTCACGACGGCCTCGTGGACCTCGGCCCGGCACAGGAGCTCGCCGCCAACTCGGCCCGTCGCATCGATCACGACGGCGCCACCTACGCGCTCTACCGCCTCGACCCCGAGGACGCCTGCTCGGTCGCCGTCGATGCGCCGGGCTGCGAGTTCGTGCTCAGCGACGGGCTCTGCACCCACGGCAAGGCCCACCTCGCTGAGGGTGCCGTCCTCGACGGCATGGTTGAATGCCCCAAGCACAACGGCTGCTTCGACCTGGGCACCGGCGAGGCGCTGCGCCCGCCGGCCGTCGAAGCGATAGCCCTCTACGACGTGGCCGTGCGCAACGGCCGGGTCGTGTCACGCCTGCGGGCCCGCGCCGCCACCCCGCAGTGAGGCCCTAGTTGCTGACTCGGACGAGGAACGCGTTGTCTTGGATCTCGTCTCCGATGGGGGTGTTGCGGCGGATGACGTCGGCCAGGGTGGTGGCCCGGATCTCGTCGAGGAGTTGGGGGTTGGCCAGGAAGTAGGGGTCGTTCTCGAACCAGAAGCGGTCCCCGTCGCGGAGGCGGCGGAACTGCTCGGAGATGATGGCCTGGAGGGTCTCGCCGACCATCGCTCCCGCAACGTGGTCTTCGGCCAGGGCGGCTACCCAGGGGTCCAGATCGTCGATGTCGTCGTAGACGCTCAGCAGCGACCGCCGGATCCTCGGATCCGAGGAGATCTCGGCGATGCTGTCCACCGGGGCCAAGCCGTAGGCCCGACGCACGGTGTTGTAGTCGCCCACACCGTGGTCGCGGCCCCGCTCGATGTTGAGAGCGGCCAGGTCGAAGACGGGGCCGTTCGGCCCTTTGAGGAGCATGTTGCGGACTTCGTCGACGACCAGCGGGTCGACCTGTTGGGCCGGTTGGGCGGCCAGGCCGAGCAGGATCGGGGAAATGCCACCCTCGACGACGGGTGCGGGGTTGAAGAACGATCTGGCCAGGCTTACCCGCTCCTGTTGCCCGTCGGCGCCGATGAGGAGCAAGCTGGGGGAGAGCATGGTGTGGCCGACCCGGAAGGCCGCGGCGGAGAACTCGCTGGCGATGTCCGGGGCGACGCTCGGGCTGTAGCCGCTGTAGCCGCCGATGGCATCGGCGCCCAGAAGCAGCGGCAGGAACTCGTTGAACGTGATGGCTTGGTGCTGAGCGCCGACGATCTTGCGGGCCAGCTGGTAGATCTCGTCTCCGCTCAAGTCCGGGTCCTGATCGGCGATGATGCCGGCGAGACGGTTGTGCTCCCGGACGAAGAGCGTGTGCATGGCGATGAGCCCTATCTGCTCGTTGGCCCGCACATCGCCGGCAACGAAGAGGCTCTCGACGTCTCTGCCCCCCTCGTTCTCCAGCCCCTGGTCATTGAAGGGCAACAGCCGCCCATCGTGCGACGTCCTCAGCCTCCCCGTGCCGTCGTTGGTGCGAAGAGCCAGCGCTCGGGACTCATCTGGGCCGTACACGGGCGATGCGTCGATGAACGCGGTCGTCGAGTTGGTCTGCCTCCTGGGGTTGAGCCTGCCGGTCCCGGTGGAGGGGTCGAACGCGGAGCGATTGAAGCTGATCACCGCTTGGCCGGTCTCTGTGGGATCGAAGACCGGATCGCCCCGCGGAACCGGGATCGGGGACGGCTCAGCCGCATTGTCGATGCTCAGGAGGATGTCGTGGTCGAGCAACTGGCCCCACTGCCAAACGACGTCGCTGGCCCCCGCCGAATTCGGAACCGAGCCTTGCTGGGACGACACCACGTTGCTGACGGTGCGGGGATTCGGCCGAGATGCGGTAGGCGTTGACACGCCGTCGATGTAGGAGGTCGGGGCGATCTTGAGCTGCGCGGCGCCCGCCACTCCCCACAGGGGATTGCCGAAGTTGTTCCTGTGGCCGTCCATCGACCGGTACTCGAGTTGCGGGGGGAACTCCCGGAGGCTGATGGTCAGCGTCTCGCCGATGCTCCAGTCCAGGTCGACGCTGCTCCAGAAGAAGTCGCCATTGCCGAGATCTCCGTCCACAAGATTCATCGCCGAGCCGCCGACTCGCAGCTGGAGGTTGCGGGACTCATCGGGTAGCTCGGGTGCGAAGTGGATGCTGACAAGTGACGTCTCCGCATCCGAGGTCGAGCGGGCGAGGAAGACGCCCAGCACCGTGTGAGTCGCCCCCCGCCACGAGAATCCGCTGTCGGTGAGGGGCCCGCCATAGGCCAGGTAGGATCCGGTGGCCTCCACCGTCATGCCGGCCTCCCACACCAGGTTCCCCTGGAAGGTCAGGCACCCCTTGCCGGTGCACGCCACGCTCGGCTGGCGCTCGGAACGAGCAGGGGTGGCGGCCGCCGCAGGCAGAGACAGGCAGGACACCACCAGCAGCACCGCCAAGGCGGCTGTCCGCAGACGCAAGCAACGAATGCGGATTCGAAGCAGGACCTGCAAGGCCACCTTCCTTTGCTGGTTGGTCCCACGCTGTGAGCGACCACTAGGGGTGACCCTGACTAGGAACGATCTTGTTCTTTCGACTGAAGCGACAATAACGCGTATTGCTCTTCGGTTGGGGCACGGTGTGGGGCCACATCCCGACGGTCGTCCACTGATCCGGCGCGCCGCCGGTGACCCACACGGCCCGGGGCGGCGCGCGGCCGGCCGGCCACGTCGACCGCGCCGGCGGCCCGGCTAGACGTTGAGGAGGTCTCGGGCGCCGGTGTCGCTGGAGGGGTGGCGGAGCTTCGACATCGCCCTCGCCTCGATCTGGCGGATCCGCTCCCGGGTGAGGTTGAAGTGCTCCCCGACCTCCTCGAGGGTGCGGGGCTCGCCCCGGTCGAGGCCGAAGCGCAGCTTGAGGATGTCGCGCTCGCGCTCGTCCAGCGGCGACAGCAGGCGCATGATCTCATTCGGCAGCATCGTGGTGGCGGCCGTGTCGAAGGGCGAGTCGATGGACCGGTCCTCCACCACGTCGCCCAGTTCGGCGTCGCCGTCCTGGCGCAGCGGCTCCGACAGCGACAGCGGCTCGGACTGGAAGCGCAGCGCCTCGGTGACCTTGTCCTCGGGCATCTCCACCTCGGCGGCCAGCTCCGCCAGCGTGGGCGGGCGCCCGTACTTGAGCTCCAGGCGGGAGCGGGCCTTCTGGAGGCGGGCCAGCGTGTCGCCGGCGTGCACCGGCAGGCGGATGGTGCGGCCGGTGTTGGCGATGCCGCGGGTGATGGCCTGGCGGATCCACCAGGTGGCGTACGTCGAGAACTTGAACCCCTTGCGCCAGTCGAACTTCTCGACGGCGTGCATCAGCCCGAGGTTGCCCTCCTGGATCAGGTCGAGCAGCGGCAGGCCCGACGCCTGGTACTTCTTGGCGATCGACACCACCAGGCGCAGGTTCGACTGGACGAAGGTGCGCTCGGACTCGAGACCCCGGCGGTCCTTGCGGCGCAGATCCCGGCGGCGATGATCGGTCAGCGAGCCGGGCGTGGCCTCCTTGAGCTCCCTGCGGGCCGCGGCACCGATCTCGATCTCCTGCGCCAGCCGGACCTCGTCGTCCTTGGTCAGCAGCGGGTACTGGCCGATGTCGGTGAGATAGAGGCGGACAAGATCCTCCTCGTCTCGCTCAACACGCTCCTTGACCTTGACCACTTACCCCCGCTCCGGGTCCTAAGAGCAAGCAACGACGATCGCCGCCCCGCTCGCCATCGACGGGTTGAACGATAACGAGCTTTTGCCCGTCGCCAACCACAGCCCCGAAATCGCTCCGGTGCCGCCCGGCTCCCGCTTCCTGGGCGCGGGAGCAGGCGAGTCTGCGGCCCGCTCGGGTTCTAGGCCCAGTCGTCGGGCATCAGCACGTACGGTCCGACGATGCCGCCGGCCGCAGACAGCACGCGGTCGGCCGCCTCGACAGCCTCGGCCGCGCTGAGCTGACCGGCTCCGGCCGCCGCTGCCTCGCCGTCCAGGTCGTGGCGGAGAGATCCGGCAGCCGACGCCAGAGCGGCATCGCAGTGGGGCGCGGCGTGCTCCCCGATCTGCTCGTACACGCCTGAGAGCTGGGGTACGAACACCGCCACGGCCACCGCTAGACGCTCCGACGGGCCCTCCGTCGCCGCAATGGTGTCGAGCGCGGCGGCCAGCGCCGGATCGGCGGGCGCGGCCTCGCGCCAGGAGGCCATCAGTTGGGAGTCGGGCTGGAGCCCGTCAAGGGTCTCGCGGTGCGCCGCCAGCCGCCGGCTCAGCACCGCCAGACGCACCGAGGCGACGGCGTGGGGGGCTCCGGCCGCTGCGGTTTCCTGAGCCCAGACTCCCAGGACCTCCGACAGCCGGCCGCAGACCCACCGCAGCCCGCACACCAGACGGGCGGTCTGGGCGACCGAATAACCGCGACTCACCGACCGACCACTCCAGAAGCCTCCGCTCCACCGGGGCGACACCCCAGGGCGACCGAATACCCGCGACTCACCGACCGCTGACTCACCGGTGGCGGTTGACGATCGGCATGCGCCTGTCCCGGCCGAACGCCCGGCTCGTGAGCCGGGGGCCGATCGGCGTCTGGCGGCGCTTGTACTCGGCGAGATCGACCATCCGGCACGCCTGCTCGACCACGTCCGCGGGCGCGATCTCGGCCTCCTGGATCTCGGCCACGGTCCGCAGATCCTCCACGTAGAGCCGCAGGATGGGGTCGAGCACCTCGTAGGGGGGCAGCGACTGATCGTCGCGCTGGCCGGGGGCCAGCTCCGCCGACGGGGCCTTGGAGATCACCGTGGAGGGGATGAGCTCGCCGCCGGCCTGCTCGTTGCGCCACCGGCACAGCTCGTACACGTCCAGCTTCCACAGGTCCGAGACGACCGCGAAGGCTCCGGCGGTGTCGCCGTAGAGGGTCGAGTAGCCCACCGCCAGCTCGCTCTTGTTGCCGGTGGTGAGCACCAGCCAGCCGTTCGCGTTGGCCAGCGCCATGAGCGTCACGCCCCGGATACGGGACTGGAGGTTCTGGTCGGTGATCCCGCCGGTCTCCAGCCCGCCCCCCAGACCGGCCTCGATCATCGCGGCCAGCGCGGCGTGGCCCGGCTCGATGCCGACGATGAGGGCGTCGATGCCGAGGTTGGCGGCCAGCTTCTCGGCGTCGGTCACCGAGTGCTCGCTGGAGTGGCGAGACGGCATGAGCACACCGTGGACGTGGTCGGCGCCCAAGGCGTCCACCGCGACGGTCGCGGTCAGCGACGAGTCCACGCCGCCGGACAGGCCCACGCAGACGTCGCTGAACCCGCTCTTGTGCACATAGTCGCGGGTGGCCAACGTCAGCGCGGCCCATCGCTGAGCGTGCTGGTCGGTGGGCGCCACCAGCGGGGCAGCCCGCCGGCCGCGGCCCGGGCCCTCGGGCGCGGCGGGCGTCACATGGGTGATCCCGGCCCGGCGCTGGTCGGTGGTCGCGGGCTCGCCGGACGGCAGGTCCACATCGAAGACCTCGACGGCCTCGGAGAACGACACGCACCGGGCCACCACCGCGCCGCCAGCGCCGACGACGAACGAGCCGCCGTCGAACACGAGCTCGTCCTGGCCGCCGACCAGGTTCACGCAAACCACCGCGACGCCGGACTCGGCGACCCGCCGGCCGATCACCTGCTCGCGGGCGGCCTGCTTGCCGACCCGGAACGGCGAACCGTTGACGTTCACCACCAGCTGCGCGCCGGCCCGGGCCAGGTCGCTGACCGGACCGTCGGGCACCCAGGCGTCCTCGCACACGGTGACCCCCACCACGGCTCCGCCGATCTCGAACAGGGGCGGCCCTTCGAGGCCGGGACGGAAGTGGCGCATCTCGTCGAAGACGTCGTAGTTGGGCAGGTGGCGCTTGCGGTAGACGCCGCACACCTCGCCGTTCGCGCAGACCGCCACCGCGTTGTAGGCGTCGCTGAAGCTCTCGACGCCGGCCATGTCGGGCACGCTCCTGGGGGATTCGCCCGCGCCGTCGACGAAGCCGACCACGGCCGCGCAGGCGCCGGTAGCGGAGGCGACCCGCTCCAGCGCGGCCCGGCTGGCCGCGACGAATCCCGGCCGCAGCACCAGGTCCTCGGGCGGGTAGCCGGTCACGGCCAGCTCGGGCAGGACCGCGACATCAGCGCCGGCGGCCTCGGCCCGGGCCAGCGCGCCGGTGACCAGGTCCGCGTTCCGGTCGAGGTCGCCGACGGTGGGGTTGATCTGGCAGATCGCCACCCTCAGAGCATCGGGGCCGGCCCCGGACGCGGCGGCCGGGCCGGGCCGGGCTCCCTCAGCGGCGCCGGCGGCCATTGTGGGCCGCCTGCGCTAGTTGAAGCCGACGAGTGCTTCGCAGATGGTTCTCGTCAGCAGGGTCGTGACGTGGTAGGGGTCGGCATTCGCGTTGGGACGGCGGTCCTCGATGTAGCCCTTGCCCTCGCGAGCGACCTGCCAGGGGATCCGCACCGACGCGCCCCGGTCCGACACCCCGTAGGAGTACTGGTCATAGCGCTCGGTCTCGTGCTCACCGGTGAGCCGGAACTCGATACCGGCGCCATAGCCGGCCAGATGCTCCTCGGGCTTGCCGGCCATGCCGAGTGACTCGCAGGCCGCGATGATCGGCTCATAGCTCTCGCGCATCGCCTTGGTGGAGACGTTGGTGTGCATGCCGGCACCGTTCCAGTCGCCCAGCATCGGCTTGGGCTCGATGGTCACCTCGATGCCGTGCTTCTCGGCCAGGCGGAACAGCAGGTAGCGCGCCACCCACATGTGATCGGCCACCGTGACGGTGTCCAGCGGCCCGATCTGGAACTCCCACTGGCCCGGCATCACCTCCGCGTTGGTGCCGGCGATGCCCAGACCAGCCTGGATACAGGCAGTGGTGTGCTCCTCGATCAGCTCGCGCCCGGAGATGCGGCCCGCCCCGACACCGCAGTAGTACGGACCCTGCGGCGGCGGGAACCCCGACGGCGGGAACCCTGCGGGCCAGCGGGTGGTCGCATCCAGCAGCGTGTACTCCTGCTCCATCCCGAACCACGGCGCCTGGTCCTTGTACTTCTCATAGACCGCCACGCACTCGGCGCGCCGGTTCGTGGGATGCGGCGACAGATCATGGGTCAGCAACGTCTCGCACAGAACCAGGATGTTGTCGCCACCACGAATCGGATCCCCGCAGGTGAACACCGGCTTGAGGACCACATCGGAGTTGTCGCCGGTGGCCTGATTGGTCGAGGAACCATCGAACCCCCAGATCGGGGGCTCCTCATCGTTGTCGACGATCTTCGTCTTGGTGCGAATCTCACCGACCGGCTCAACGCCGTCAATCCACAGATACTCGGCCCGATAAGTCACGTCATCTCCTTTATGGGTCGGGTGCCTACGAGGTTTGGGTCCGGATCGAGGCTACCGGCCCGCTAGCGGTTCTCGGCCCGCTAGCGGTTCTCGGCCCACCAGTCGTCGAGCCGGGCCAGCAGCTCATCGACGGGCATCTCCCCTTCGGCGCGCTTGAGTTCCAGCAGCCAGGCCAGCGTCCGGCCGACATCGGGACCCGGAGCAATCCCGAGGTGGGCCATGACCGCGGCGCCGTCGATCTGGGGCCGCTCCGCGGCTCTGCGCTCGGCGTCGGCCAGCTCGGCGATGCGGCGCTCGAGGTCGTCGACCTGGCGGTGGAGGTCGACCTCCTTCTGCAGGTGCCGGGTGGTGCAGTCGGACCGGACCAGCTGGTTGAGACGGCCCAGCAGCGGCCCCGCGTCCCGGGCGTAGCGGCGCACCGCGGCGTCGCTCCAGCCCGCGGCATAACCCTTGAACCGGCCCGACAGCCGCACCAGTTCGCTGATGTCGGAGACCGTCTGCTCGTCGAACCACAGCGCGGTCAGGCGTTTGCGGGTCATCCGGGCGCCAACGGCCTCATGATGGCGAAAGGTGACCTCGCCGTGCTCGTAGCTGCGGGTGCGGGGCTTGCCTATGTCGTGGAACAGGGCAGCCAGGCGAACCACCAGGTCGTCGGGCGTCTTGGCCACGACCGCGATGGTGTGGGCGAGCACGTCCTTGTGCCTGTGGATCGGGTCCTGTTCCATCTTCAGGTCGGGCAGTTCAGGCACGATCTCGGCCATCCGGCCGCAGTCGATCGCGGACCACAGCCGGGGCGCGGGGTCGTCGCCTCCGACCAGGTCGCACAGCTCCGCCCGAGGGTCCACATCCGTCACCGCAGAACAGCCTATGATCGCGCCGCACTGTTCGACCTCGTGACACGGCGGGGCTGAACGAAACTTGTATGGTGGACACCTGGAAAGGAGTTCCACATGCGTTCACTGAGGCTCGGGGCCGCGATGCTGGCGTTGGTGCTGGTCGCGGCAGCATGTAGCGACGACGGAGAAGGCGGGGAGGCGACGAACGGGGAAGAGGTCACCGGTACCACCACGACTAGGGCGACCCCCACCACAACCGCGGAGCCGCTGGTGACAACGCCTACGTCGGAGCCTCTCGATACCACAACGACGACCGAAGCCCCGTCGGAGGAAGCTCCCGAGGAGACGACGACGACCCTGGCGCCGACGGTGAGCGTGGCCGCTCCCCCGCCGCCCAGCGATCTCAGGTGCGTCGGCGGCAGCAACGACAACGAGCTCGTTGTGGAGTTCGACGCCCTCCCCAGTCCTGACGAGGTCTCCAAGGTCCGCACGTACATGCAGCTCGAGGGCGAGCCGGTCATCGCCAACGGCGAGTTCACGGTCGGACAGGTCGACACCAATCGCAGCAACGGGACCCGCTGGGCCGTGCCGGTTCGCAGAGTCCCGGCCAACGTCCTCGTGAAGCTCTACGTGACCTCGTTCAACCAGCTCGGCCAGGAGTCCGGCTGGTACAGCGTGGACGGCCTGTACACCGCGGCCGGAGCACCCTGCGGCACGGCGGCCGACATCGTGCTGCCGCCCACCACCTGCACCGCCGGCTGCGACGAGGAAGAGGGCGAGCCGGGGAACTAACCCGTCCCAGCGCCCGGCCGGGAACCAGACCGGCCCGGCCTTCGTCATAGGTGCTAAACCGTCCCATCAGGGAGGACACCTATGAGTCAAGCGCACGCTTCTGGAATCAGACGGCCGCGCGGTCGCATCCCGTTCCTGTTCGTGTTCGCGATGATGAGCGCGGCGCTGCTCCTGCTCAGCGCATGCACCGGCGACGACGAAAGCGACGACAGCGGCGCCTACGCAACCCTCGAGAGCGCTGCCGCCGACTCTCCCGCCGACTTCATCGACGAAGGGCCGACATCGGCGGGCATGGAGACGGCGCAAGCGGAGGCGGAGCTCGAGAGCGCCCCGGCTGAAGACAGCCAGCAGGGCGGGGCCGACGGTGCCGCTCTGGCTGTTCCCACCGCGCTGACGCCGGCTGATCTGGGACGCGACATCGTGTACCGGGCCACCATCAGCGTGCAGGCCGACGATGTGACCGCGGCCAGCAACCAGGCGGTGGCCATCGTGCAGGGCCTGGGCGGGATCGTGTTCAACCAGACGACCCAGACCGAGCCGCGGCCCTCTGCGGAGATCACCTTCAAGGTGCGGCCCGCGGACTTCTCGACCGCGCTGGAGCGCCTGGCCGGGGTGGGCAAGCTGGTCGACCAGTCGATCAGCGCCGACGACGTGACCGAGCGGGTCGTCGATCTCGAGAGCCGCATCAGCACCGCCGAGACCAGCGTGACCCGGCTGCGCAGGCTCCTGGAGGAGGCGGTCGAGCTCGAGGACGTGGCCCAGATCGAGCGGGAACTGCTCGACCGGGAGACCACCCTCGAGGTGCTGCGGGGCCAGCTGCGCACCCTGCGCGACCAGGTGGACCTGGCCACCATCACGCTGACCATCCACCAGTCCCCCACGGTCCTGCCCGACACCGGGATCGAGGCCCGCATGTGGATCTCCGACGACGCGGAGGACCCGTGTCTCGGGTCCGGGCACTTCTCCGCCGACCCGGACTCGACCGTCTACTTCTGCCTGGAGGTGGAGAACACCGGCGCCTCGGCGTTGACCGGCGTGTCGCTCCGGTCCCGCAGCGTGCGCCTCGACGTCGACGCCTTCGAGACGGTGCAGGGCGGCTTCGACCGGATCGAGCCGGGCGAGTTGCTCGTGACCGTGATGGAGGTGCCCATCATCGACGGCCGTCTGGCGGGCCGCGTGGCCACCAGGGGCCTGGAGATCGGGATGGAGGTCAAGGCCGTCCCGGTTGACGCCCGGGGTGAGGCGCTCCAGGAGGTCGCGGCCGAGACCTACGTGTGGCTGGACTCCGACATCGACGAGTCGCTGCCGGGGTTCGCCGACTCGGTCTCCGAGGGCGCCGGCTTCCTGCGCACCATCGTGGGCGTGGTCCTGATCGTGGTGGGCGTGCTGGTGCCGTTCCTGCCCTTCGTGGCCGTGATCATCGTCCTCGTCTGGTGGCGCCGCCGGCGGCGCCGGGCCCGCCCCGAGCGCACGCCCAAGCCGGAGCGCACGCCCAGGTCCAAGCGCAAGAGGGCGAAGGCTGCGGTGCCTGCACCCCCGCCACCCGCACGCAAGCCTGAACCCGAGGGCTCCGACGACTCCTCCCCGGCCTCGTCCTAGCCTGTCACGGTGGGTGAAGCACAGGAACGCAACAAGGAGATCGTGGCCCGGTTCTGGGAGGCGCTCTACTCCCACGACTGGGAGGGGGTAGGCGGGTTCTTCACCGCTGAGGCCAACTACGTGGATGTGGGCACCGGCGAGTCGGGCGGCGGCGCCCACGGCCCGGCCCAGATCGTGGCCCGGCTGCGGCTGGGGCTGGAACCGGTGCAGAGCCACACCCACGAGCCCGGCCTGGTGGTGGCCGAGGGCGCGGTCGTGGTCACCGAGCACCTAGAGGTCTGGACGTTCCACACCGGCGAGGTGATCCGGCATCCGTTCACGTCGGTCATGGAACTCGACGACGACGGTCTGATCACCCGCTGGTGGGACTACTCCAACCTGTCGAACCTGCTCGACAACGCTCCGAAGTGGTGGCTCGAGCACATCGCGGCCGGCTGGCGCTCAACCCTCGACTCCTAGACGCCGACCGGACCGCAGGTTCAGTCATCGGCCTGGTCGCGCTGGCGCCTGCCGCGGGGAATCAGCACCGCGAGCATGGCCACGCCGACGGCGATAATGGTGCCTCCGGCGACCAGCACCGGGTCGATGTCGGCCCAGACGCGGTCGGCCAGCGCCAGGCCGGCGATCGCGATGAGCAGCACACCGGCCACGGCTGAGACCGCGTCGATGCGCCGCCTGTTGCGCGCCGGCGGCGGTGTCTCTTCGGCAGGCGACGGTGTCTCGTCGGCCTCATCGTCCAGCATGGCGGTCTCCTCGTAGCTCATGGGTCCGTCGATCGTTGGATGGTCCCCGACACGGTGACGATCTCGGCCTCGCCGATTCCCACATCAATGTCCAGGAGCAGTTCGCCGGTGGGGTCCGGTGCGTCCACCGTGATCTCGCGGCTGACGCCGAGCCCGTCGTCGCTTTCGCCCCAGGCGTACACATCTGGGGCGTACCGGTCGCCGGTCACGGAGATGACCCCCGCTCCCACCTGGATGTCGGCGGTCGTGGCGACGGAGTCGGGCACGTACACCCGCAGCTCGCCGATTCCGAGGCTGAGGTCAAGTTCATGCCGCCCGCCGTCGAGCTCGAGGGCGCGCAGGTCGACGACGATCTGGCCGATGCCGTGGCGGTACTCATCCTCCAACTCCTCGACCGCGGTGACCCTCACCCGGGCCTCGCCCACTCCGGCGCCCCACGGCAGGTCGGCACCGACGAACAGGAACAGGGGCACGCACAGCACGACCCCGGGCACGATCAGCCCCCGGGCGGGGCGCACGAAGGCGGACACCAGCAGTCCGGCGCCCGTGATGGCGACCGCGACCGCGAAGAAGACTCCGATGTCCATGGCGAACACGTCGAGGCGCTCCAGCATCACGGCTGCGCCCCCGTAGACGAGAAGGACCGCGATGGTCATCCAGCCGACCACCGAGCGTTCGCGGCTCTTCGTCCCCGGCGGCGGGGCGGCGACCGCGGGCGCCGGCGTGTGCGGTGCGGCGGTCGGCCACTCCGGCCCGGCCGCGGCGGGAGGCGGCCCAGGTGTCGCGTACGCTGGGGAGGGCGGCGACGACGCGCCGGGCGGGGGTGCCGCAGCGGGCGGCCGGGCCGGAGTGGGCTTGTGCCGGCCGGTGGATCCGGGCCACACGACCAGGGCCACACCGGCGGCAATGAGCATCAGGGCCAGATAGGGGGCGATGCTCCACACGTCGACGAACAGCTGGAAGAGTTCGCCGCTCAGGCTGGCGGTCATGAGCAGGCCGAGGCCGATCAGGGCCACCGCCAGCAGGCTGCGGAAGCGGTGGGGCGAGTCTCCGCCGAGAGCCTTGGCGACGACGCTGCGCGAGTCCTCCTTGGGCATGGCCAGCCAGCCGATCAGGTACAGGAACGGACCGGCGCCGCCCAGGAACGTCAGCACGATGAAGGCGATCCTCACGATCACCGAATCGATGCCGAAGTAGGCGCCGAGGCCCCCGGCCACGCCGGCGACCACCTTGTCGGTGGAGCTGCGACACAGCCTGCGGCGCTCCGAGGCGGCGCCCTGGGCCGCAGGGCCCTGAGCGGCAGTGCCATGAGCGGCAGCATCCTCACCCGCGGCGTCCTGAGCGGCAGTGCCATGAGCGGCAGCATCCTCACCGGCGGCGCCCTGAGCGGCAGCGTCCTGAGCGGCAGCATCCTCACCCGCGGCGCCCTGAGCGGCAGCGTCCTGAGCGGCAGCATCCTCACCCGCGGCGCCATGAGCGGCAGCGTCCTCACCCGCGGCGTCTTCGTCCGCGGCGCGCTGGGCCGTCTCGTCGGGGTCGTCGCCGGGACTCGGTGCTTCGGCGCTGGGCGGCTGCTCTTCGGGCATGACGTGCAGTGTGTCCTCTGATCTCGTGCAGCCAAATGGGGAATGTCCCTGAACTTTCCCCTAGCGCGGTCGCCGGCACCGGGGGTGATCCCCGATGCCGCCGGTGGCTCGTCGTGTCATCATCTGTCCCATGGCACCGACTCGCGCCGGCTGGCCGGTGAGATCCCGTCGCGATCGGGTGATCGCAGGGGTGTGCGGCGGCATCGGAGCGCGCCTCGGCATCGACACCACCATCGTGAGGATCGCCTTCGTGGCTCTCGCGCTGGCCTGGGTCGGGGTGCCCCTCTACCTGCTGGCATGGATCCTGCTGCCGCGGGTCCCCGCCCCCGCCGCCGGGGCCGAACCCGCCGAGGCCGAACCCGCCGGGACCGTGACTCCGGCCGGCACGGCCACCCGGCGAGCCGGGGGCATCGCCCTGATCGTGATGGGCACCGTGCTGCTGGTCCGTCACTTCGGTCTCGCGCTGCCCGACACCCTCGTCTGGCCCGCGCTGTGCGTGGCCCTCGGGCTGGGGATCGTCGTCTGGAGGGTCCAGCCCGCCGCGGGCATCGGCCGGGCCGCCGCCATACGGATCGCGGCGGGCACGATCCTGCTCGCGCTCGGGATCGGGGCCGTCGCCGCGACGAACCTGTCGCTGTCAGCGGTGCGCGACGGGCTGCTGTCGGGCGGGCTGGTGGTGGGCGGGCTGGCTCTGATCGTTGGACCATGGGTGGCCGTGCTGCTCCGGGACCGGCGCGAGGAACGACAACGCCGCATCCGGGCCGACGAGCGGGCCGAGATGGCCGCCCACCTGCACGACTCGGTGCTCCAGACCCTTGCCCTGGTGCAGCGCTCCGACGACCCGGCCCGGATGGCCGCGCTGGCCCGGCGCCAGGAGCGGGAGCTGCGGGGCTGGCTCTACGGCGGCGGTTCCGAGTCCAACCCGGACACGGTCAGGGCCGCGGTCGAGCAGGTGGCCGGCGTGGTCGAGGACCGCCACGGCGTGGTCATGGAGGTGGTGGCCGTGGGCGACGCCTCGTTGGATCCGGCCACCGAGTCGCTGGTGGCCGCGGCCGGCGAGGCCATGACCAACGCGGCCCGGTGGTCGGGGTGCTCGACCGTGTCGGTGTTCGTGGAGTCCACGCCGCAGGCAGTGGACGTGTTCGTGCGCGACCGGGGCGTCGGCTTCGATCCCGGAGCGGTCGAGGAGGACTCCCGCGGGATCTGCGACTCGATCCGGGGCCGGCTCGACCGGGTCGGCGGACGGTGCGACATCAACAGCTCGCCGGGGCACGGCACCGAGGTGCGCCTGCACCTCGACCGCGGCTGAGGGCACGGGACATGGCTACGGTGGCGGCCATGGTGGCTGCGCCTCCCCGAGTGGTGATCGTCGACGACCACGGGCTGTTCCGCAGCGGGGTGCGGGCCGAGATCGGCGACCGGGTGACCGTGGTGGCCGAAGCCGACGACGTGGGCTCGGCGGTGGAGGCCATCGAGCTCTGGAGTCCCGACGTGGTGCTGCTGGACGTGCACCTGCCGTCGGGCTCGGGGAGCGAGGTGATCGAGGCCGTGGCCGCCACCGGGGTGGAGACCCGGTTCCTGGCGCTGTCGGTGTCGGACGCGGCCACCGACGTGATCGCGGTGGTCAGGGCGGGAGCCAGGGGCTATGTCACCAAGTCGATCTCCGGCGAGGACCTGGTGGAGGCAATCCTGCGGGTGCGGGACGGAGACGCGGTGTTCTCGCCCCGCCTGGCCGGGTTCGTGCTGGACGCCTTCGCCGCCGACACAGTGGCCGTCGCCGGGTCGGAGTCCGACGAGGACTTGGACCGGCTCACCGCCAGGGAGCGGGAGGTGCTGCGTCACCTCGCCCGGGGCTACACCTACAAGGAGATCGCCCGGCAGTTGACGATCTCGATCAAGACGGTGGAGACCCACGCCTCTGCGGTGCTGCGCAAGCTCCAGCTGTCGAACCGCCACGAGTTGAGCCGCTGGGCCGCCGCCCGCCGCATCTGGTGAGAGGCCGAGCGGAGCGAGGCCGTGGCCCGAGCGGCCCGTGAGCGAAGCGAACAAGAGCGGGGAACACAACGCTGAACCGCGAGCCGCTGGGCGGCCGCCCGCCGCGTCTGGTGAGTAGCGGACCCCGCTAGGTTCTGCGACCGTGACAACTCAGGAGACCGCCGCGCAGCGTTGGGCCCGGCAGCTGGCCGACTGGGCCATCCCCGAGGAGATCCTCGGCGGGGCTCCCCGGCGGCCGTTCGTGTTCGCGCCGGAGATCTTCACCGCGCCCGAGCCCGGGACCTTCGAGCGGTCGCTGTCGAACCGTCGCGCCGCCGAGGCCCTCAGCGACGGGGGCTCGGTGCTCGATGTCGGCTGCGGGGGCGGCGCCGCCGCGTTCGCAGTGGCGCCGCCGGCCACCGCGGTGATCGGCACCGACCGCCAGGACAACATGCTGGAGCTGTTCGCGGCCACCGCACAGCAGCGCGGCATCGCGGCCCGGGTGCACGTCGGGTCTTGGCCCGAGATCGCCGACGCGGTGCCGGTCGCAGACGTCGTGGCGTGCCACAACGTGCTCTACAACGTGGCCGACATCGGTGCGTTCGTGGCCGCGCTGGACGCCCATGCCCGCCGCCGGGTCGTTATCGAGATCACGCCCAAGCACCCCCAGGACCGCCGCCGCATGCTCTGGCGGCACTTCTGGAACCTGGAACGGCCCCACGAGCCCACCGCGGCCACCGCGGTGGAGGCCATCGCCGAGGCCGGCCTGGACCCCGTCGCCGAGGAGTCGCTGCTGCCCGAGGACCCCCGCGCCGCGGTGCGCCGCGAGTTCGAGGCGCCCCAATGGTGCCGCAACCTGTGCCTGCCGCCCGAGCGCGAGCCCGAGGTGGCCGCGCTCGTTGCCGACGTGCCGTTCCCGCGGGAGCGGGTGACCATCTGGTGGGACACCGGCCGCTGACCGGGCCGCTCCCCGTGCTGTCTAGCTGGCCTGGGACTCCTGCCTGAGGCTGGCCGCCACCGCTTCGAGGGTGTCGGCGACCGCTTCGAGGTCGGTCTTGACCGGGGTCAGCAGCTCGCCCAGCGGTTCGGTTCGCTGGGCGATGGAGCGCACTCCGAGGGTGATGTTGGCCAGCGAGTCGTTCACGGCCCGCAGCACGATCACGACGCGTGTGAGGTAGTAGGCGAGCGCGGCCGCGATCACTAGGGCGATGACGATGGTCACGATCGCTGCGGCCGGCATCAGACCACTCCTCCGGTCATAGCAGCGGTCCCGCCGCGCCGACGTAACGCACCGCGAGTCCCTTGGCCGCCGATACCAGGTCGCGGGTGTCGGCCACGGCCGGCAGGGGCTCGAGGTTCTTGTCGAGGGCGACGCCGTGCTCGAGGATGTCTTCGGCGTAGCGCTTGATCTCCAACGCGGGCCGCATCACCCGGTTGGCCAGCAGCAGCACGACGGGCACGACGGCCAGCAGCAGCACTGCGTTGCCGATCCACCAGAGCCACATAGCCAACTCCAATCCGCGGGTTGGGGAGATCTTAGTCGCCCCTAGATGCAATCCGCATCTAGTCCGGCCGCTGAGGCAGGCGCAGTGGCCGGGCTCCGGCGGAAGGCAGGGTCAACCGGCCTTAAGAGGCCGAGCGAATAGGCGAGCGAACGCGGCCCATACGGCGCGAGGCCGTGGCCCGAGCGGCCCGTGAGCGCAGCGAACAAGAGCGGGAATGACGACGCTGCGGAGCAACGTGCCCTCACCTATTTGCGGGCTCTCTCAGGCCGAGGAGGTCGACGAGGCCCTCCAGGGCGGCCACCGCGGGCGCGCCGGGCTCGTGGTCCACCGGGGACACCCCGAGGCGGTCGGCCGCGTCGACAGCCGGATCGTCGGGGACCATCACCAGCGGCCGGTCGCCGAAGGCGTCGCGGATGCGGGCCCGGTCGTCGTCGTCGCTCACCTTGTTGGCCACGACCACCACCCGGCCCTGGCGCTGCTCCTCCGCGACGGCCACCGCCCGATGGGCGACGTCGATCGAGCGCAGCGTCGGCTCCACCACCACCACCGTCGCGTCGACCGACTCGCCGGCCAGCCGGGTCAGGGTGCCGATCCCGGCCTCGAGGTCGGCCACCACTGTCGTGGAGTCGTCGTTCACGGAGCCGAGCAACTGCTCGGCGGAAACACCGCATCAAGGTCAACCGGGCTCGGGATTCTCGATGCGGGTGATCACCGAGAGGCGCACCCCGTCGGGGGCGTCGGCGCCGTAGCGGTCGAGGATGTCGTCCCAGGTCGGCGCATGGTCGGCTGCGCCCTCCTCGACCTCCTCGCGCAGGGTCACGAGCCGCTCGGTCTCGGAGTCGCCGACTCCCAGAGACAGGCCGAGGTTGGGGTTGGTGTCGCAGTCGAGAGCAACCACCCGGGCACCCCGGCGGCTCAGCGTGCGGGCCAGCACCGCGCTGGTGGTGGTCTTGCCGGCTCCGCCCTTGCCCACCACGGCGATCTTCATCGGGCCACCTCCTCGCCGAGACCATAGAGCGACACGACATGGTCGACCAAGCCATCCACAGCCCGGGCGAGCGAGCCTCCGGGAGCAGAGTCCAGCGGAGCGGCGCCGCGGCGGTCGGCCCAGCCGGCGGCGCTGTCGTGGGGGACCACTGCGGCGGGCGCCAGGCCCAAACGCTCCGAGACGCGGACTGCGTCGGAGCCGTTGCGGGCCTTGTTGACGACAAGCACGAGGCGTGAGGGGCCCCACCTCGCCTCCGAGAGGTTCAGCAGGCGCCTCGCGGTGTGCATCGACTTGACGGTCGGCTCGGCCACCACGCACACGGTGTCGGCGTACTTGGCCCAGCCGAACATCGCCTGGCGGGTGCCGCCGGGGACGTCGCCTATCAGGTGCCAGGAGTCCCGGTCGAGCTCGGCGACCACTTGGCTCCAGGCGTGCTGGGCCTGCTGGAGCCGCGTCACGGGGCCCCAGAGGTTGCCGAACTGCAGGTAGCGCACACCGTCGGGGCATCGCGCCGCGTGCCGGTCCACGATGTCGTCGGCGCCCAGACCGGGCCGCAGCACCCAGCGGGGGCCTCCCTCAGGCCCCGGGTCGACCACGTCGTCGGGTATGGGATGGTCATCCACCCCCACCCCCAGGGAGTAGGGCAGACCCGGCATGGGGTCGGAGTCCAGCGCGAGCACAGGCTGGCCGCGGCGGGCCAGCAGGCGGGCGAAGGTGCCCGCGATCGTCGACTTGCCGGCGCCCCCCTTGCCGACGAAAGCCACCCGGATCATCGACGCCGATTCTGCCACCGACGCCGTGTCACTCCGCGCGCTCATTCTCACTCGTTGAGGAAGCAGGCGGCCCAGCGGCCGGGTGCGAACTCTTTGAACTCGGGCGCCTCCTCGCTGCACTTGGCCATCGCGTCGGGGCATCGGGGGGCGAACGGGCATCCCGCCGGCGGCGCGGCGGCGCTGGGGATCTCGCCTCGCAGCACGATGCGCTGCCTGGCCTCCGCAGGGTGGTCCGCGGGAACAGCCGACAGCAGCGCCCGGGTGTAGGGATGGGCCGGACTGTCGAACAACTCGGCCGCGGCGGCCGACTCGACGATGCGGCCCAGGTACATCACCGCGACCCGGTCCGAGATGTGGCGTACCAGCGCCAAGTCGTGGGCGATGAACAGGTAGGCGAGGCCGCGCTCGGCCTGCAGGTCCAGCAGCAGGTTGATGATCTGGGCCTGGATCGACACGTCGAGGGCCGACACGGGCTCGTCGCACACCACGAGACGGGGATCGAGCACCAGGGCCCTGGCGATCCCGACCCGTTGGAGCTGGCCGCCCGACAGCTCGTGGGGCAGGCTGCGGGCCTGGGCCGCGGTGAGTCCCACCCGGTCCAGGATCCCGACGGCCCGCCGGCGCGACCCGGCCCGCGAAGCCAGTCCCTGGATCCTCAGTCCCTCGGCCACACTGTCGCCGACGCTCTTGCGCGGGTCCAGCGCGCCGATCGGGTCCTGGAACACGATCTGCATCCGCTGCCTGAGGGCCTTCATCTCGGCCCGGCCCGCGGCGAGCACATCGCGTCCCTCGAAGCTCACCCTGCCGCTGCTGGGCTGGATGAGGCGCAGCACGCTCAAGCCGACGGTCGTCTTGCCGCCACCGGACTCGCCCACGAGCCCCAACGTCTCGCCGGCACCGACCCGGAAGCTGACGCCGTCGACCGCCCGGAGAGCAGACCGGGAGCGGGACAAGGTCCCTCCCGAGCGCACCCGGTAGTGCTTGACAAGGTCGGTGACCTCCAGCAGCGCCGCTCCCGAGGCGGCGGCGCCGGGTGCGGGCGCGCTACCCATGGAGCCAGCACCTCACGCGGTGGCCCTCGCGGGGTGCCGCCGGCTCGGGCGACCGCTCGGTGCACACGGCCAGGCCGTTGGCGGTCCGCGCCTCGCAGCGCGGCGCGAAGCTGCATCCCGCCGGCAGGTCGAGGGGCACGGGCACGCTGCCCGGTATCACCCGCAGCCGGCTCTTGGACTGCGAAACCGCGGGCCGCGACTCCATCAGCCCCACGGTGTAGGGGTGCAGCGGGGCGTCGTACAGCTCTGAGACGGCGCACTCCTCGACGATCCGGCCCGCGTACATCACCGCGGCGCGGTCCGCGATCTCCGCGACCACTCCGAGGTCGTGGGTGATCAGGATGACCGCCATGCCGTTGGCCGTCTGGAGTTCGCCCAGCAGCTCGAGGATCTGCGCCTGCACGGTGACGTCGAGCGCGGTGGTCGGCTCGTCGGCGATGAGCAGGTCGGGCTCACCCGCCAGCGCGATGGCGATCATCACCCGCTGGGCCATGCCGCCCGACATCTGGTGGGGGTACTCCCCGACGCGCCGGTGCGGGTCGGGGATGCCGACCTGGTCGAGCAGCTCGACCGCCCGGCGGCGGCGCGCGGACCGGTCCATGCCGGTGCCGGACTTGAGGGCCTGGCCGATCTGGCTGCCCACCGACATCACCGGATCCAGCGACGCCCGGGGCTGCTGGAAGATCATGGCGATCCTGGGGCCCCGCAGCGAGTTGAGCACCCGCTCGGGTGCTCCCACCAGCTCGGTCCCGTCGAAGCGCACCGAGCCGCCCACGATCCGTCCGGGCGGCTCGACCAGGCCGGCGATCGACAGCGACGTGACCGTCTTGCCGCACCCGGACTCCCCCACCAGACCCACAACCTCGCCCCTGCCGACCTCGAAGCTGACCCCGTCGACCGCCTTGACCACGCCGGCGTCGACGAAGAAGTGGGTCCGGAGGCCCTCGACCGTGAGCAGCGGCCCGGTCATCGGGGGCCTGCCGACGACCGCGAGCGGGGGTTCCAGAAGTCGTTGAGGGCGTCGCCGAGCAGGTTCACGCCCAGCACCGCCACCGCGATGGCCAGGCCGGGGAACACCGACATCCACCAGGCCCGCCGCACGAACGACTGCGCGTTGTTGAGCATGTAGCCCCAGCTGATCACGTTGGGGTCTCCCAGCCCGAGGAAGCTCAGGCTGGCCTCGATCAGGATGGCTCCGCCCACCTGCAGCGACGCCAGCGCCACCACCGGCGCGATGGTGTTGGGCAGCACGTGCGTCCGCAAGTTGCGCCACGGCGACGAGCCCAGCGCCTCGGCCGCGGTGACGTACTCGAGCTCCTTGACGGCCAGCACGCCCGAGCGGGCCACCCGGGCGGTCAGCTCCCACGACGTCAGCGCCAGGATGAGCACCATGTTCGTCAGGCCGGGGCCGAACAGGGCCACCACCGTGAGCGCGAGGAAGAACCGGGGCAGGACCTGCGAGAGTTCGGTCAGGCGCATCAGCAGGTCGTCGACCTTGCCGCCCGCGAATCCGGCCACACCGCCAACGACTGTGCCGATGATCAGCGATGCGCCGGCCACGGCCACCCCCACCAGCAGGCTGGTGCGGGCGCCGTGCACCACACCTGCGAACACGTCGCGTCCGAGGTCGTCGGTGCCCAGCCAGTGCTGCGGAGAGGGCGGCTCGAACGGTGTTCCCGCGAACGAGAACGGGTCGGTCGGGGCGATGACCCCGCCGAGGGCGGCGACCAGCACGAACGCGCCCGACAGCACCAGCCCGACCACGGCCACCGGGCTCGACGCGAACCGCCTCCAGGACGCCCCCATCCCCCGGGCCCGGTCCCCGAGCCCTCGGTCAGGGCCCGCCGGACCGCGGTCGGCGGCCGCCCGCTCGCCGAGCGCGACCGGCGGCTCGGCCGGGGTCCTCTCAAGTGCCATGACGCACCCGCGGGTCCAGCAGGGAGTACACGAGGTCGGTGACGAGGTTCATCAAGATGATCGTCACCGACAGCATCAGCAGCATCGCGGTGATGACGGCGAAGTCGCGGGCCAGGATCGCGCTGAGCAGCAGCCGGCCCAGACCGGGCCAGGCGAAGACCGTCTCGACCAGGACCGAGCCGGCGAACATGTAGCCGATCTGGCTCCCGATCACGGTGACGACGGGCAGCATGGAGTTGGGGAGGGCATGGCGGATCAGCACCCAGCGCCGCGACAGGCCCCTGGCCCGCGCCGCCCGGATGTACATCTCGTCGAGGTTCTCGATCACCGCGGCCCTCGTCACCCGCATGATCGGGGGCACGTACACGGTCACCAGCGCGACGACGGGCAGCGCCATGTGGTGGGCGACGTCGAGCACCGCTCGGAGCCCCTCGTAGCCGGCCCGGGCGTCGCTGCGACCCTGAACCGGGAACCAGTTGAAGCGCAGGGCGAACAGAAGCAGCAGCACCTGCGAGAGCCAGAACACCGGCACGGCGTGGCCCAGCAGGGTGGCGGTGCGGGCGCCGTTGTCGAGCGTCGAGTTCTTGCGGGAGGCGGCCAGCGTCCCGACGCTGATCCCGACCACGGTGGCGACGGCCAGCGCGGGGACCATCAGCAGCAGCGTGGCCGGCAGCTGGTCGAGGATCACGTCGACGGCCGGGCGGTTCTGCCGGTAGGAGAACCCGAGGTCGCCCTGGGCGAGGCGGCCCAGGTAGACGAAGAGCTGCTCGTGCAGCGGCCGGTTGAGCCCGAAGCGCTCCCGCATCATCGCGTAGTAGCCGGCGTCGCCGTCCTCACCGGCGAGGGCGACGATCGGATCACCGGGCGCCGCGTGGATCAGGATCCAGGTCACCACCGCCGCGCCGAACACGAGCGGCACAGCCTGGAGGACGCGTCGCAGGGTGTAGCGGACCACCGGCGCCTCCTCTCGACTGCCCCCGAGCGCCCTCCGGCGGCTCGGGACCCGCGTTCTAGCAGATCACCCGCCGCCCCGGCCGCAGCCGCGAAGGGCTGGGACCGGAGCGCCGGGCCGCGATCTACGCAGATCCTGCTCCCGTCCCCCTACTCCTCGAAGAAGGCGGTCTCGGCGACATGGCCGGAGTTGGCCTGAAGGCCGCGGACGTTGGCGCCCGAGCCCGCTGTGAACTGGGTCTCGACCAGCCACAGGTACGGCAACTCGGCGGTGAGGATTCTCTGGATCTCGCCGTAGAGCTCGCCTCGCCGGGCGACGTCGGGAGTGCTGGCCGCCTCGTCGAACAGCTGATCGATCTGCGGGTTGACGTAGGCCGCCCCGTTCGAGAACGGGATGTCGCCGATGTTGCTGGACACGTACATGCGGGCCACGCCTATCGACGGGTCGGTGTTGTTGCAGTAGCTGATGATGTTGGTGTCGAAGTCCCGGTCGCCGAACACCCTGGGAATGAAGGCGCTGCGGTCCAGCGGCGTCACCTCGACGTCGATGCCGACCTCGGCGAGGTTCTGGCGCATCACCTCGCCGTATTTTGGAAACACGCCGAAGCTGAAGTGCAGCAGGTCGATGGTGAAGCGGGTCCCGTCGGAGGCGTAGCCGGCCTCTTCGAGCAGCGCCTTGGCCCGGTCGACGTCGTAGGGGTAGCTGGTGACGTCGTCGGTGTAGGCGAAGGCCATCTGGCTGTTTATCGGCCCGGTGGCCACCCGGCCCTGGCCGAAGAGCACCTGGGCCACCATCTGGTCGCGGTTCAACGCGTGGGCGATCGCCTGGCGCACCCGGATGTCGCTGAATATCTCCCGGTCCAGGTTGAAGGTCAGCGTCGGGATGCAGAACCCGCCGCCAGGACCGCTGTTGACGCTGTGCAGCGTTATCGCGTCGTCGCCGCTGAGGCGCTCGATGTCGCCGCCGGGAACCCGCCAGATGTAGTCGACCTCGCCCTCCTCGAGGGCCAGCACCTGGGTGTTCTGGTCCGGGATCACCCGGAACACAACCCGGTCGACGTAGGGCAGGCCCTCCTTGAAGTAGTCGTCGTTGCGGACCAGCGTGATCTCGTTGTCGATCTCGTAGGACTCCAGCTTGAACGGACCGGTCCCGACCGGGCTCAGGTTGGCGTCCGCGGTCTGGACGTCGTCGACGCCCTCGTAGATGTGCTGGGGGAGGATCGGCGCCTCGGTGGAGTTGAGCCGCTGCAGCAGGGCCGCGTACGGCTGGGTGAAGTTGAACACGACCGTGCTGTCGTCGGGCGTGTCGATCGACTGGAGGACGCCACTGAGTCCGCCCTTGGTGCGGGAGTGGTAGTTCAGCAGGATGTTCTCGAAGGTGAACTTCACGTCGGCGGAGGTCATGGGCTCGCCGTCGTGCCAGCGCACGCCCTCGGCCAGGTGGAAGGTGAACTGGGTGCTGTCGTCGCTCACATCCCACGACTCGGCCAGGTCGGGATGGGGGTTGGCGTTGTCGTCGAGCTCGACGAGCCCGTTGAACATCGAGCCGGTGACGGCGTGCACGTTGAACCCGGTGGTGATGCCGGGGTTGAAGTGGCCGGGATCATCTGAGAGCGCGATGACCAGCGTGCCGCCGTAGGCCGAGTCGGCATCCGCAGGCTCCTCAACCGCAGGCTCCGGCTCCTCAGCAACCGGCTCCTCAGCCGCGGGCTGCTCCACGGCAGGCTCCTCGGCAGCAGCCTCAGGCTCAGCCGCCGGCTCCTCCGCAGCAGGCTCTTCAGCCGCGGGCTCGGGCGCAGCAGCAGTCTCCTCAGCCGCGGGCTCGGGCGGCTGCGATACCGGCTCGGCGCTGTCGTCGTCTCCGCCGCAGGCTGCTGCGAGCAGCGCCAGCGCGAGGACCGCGCCGGTCAATCTCAGTCGTCGCATTCTCAGTCCTTCCGTTTCCACCGGGCTGCCCGATGGCAACTCGCAACAGATGTGATCGACTAGAGATACCCGCCCAGCGACCAGAATCCACTATGTGCAATCTGCATTTAGCAACGGAAACACCGGTCTCGCGGCACCGATGCCTGCGCTTCTGCGGTCTCAGCGCTGGCCCACCCGGACCACGACCTCTTCGTCGTCCTGCGCGGCCGCGAGCGGCGCCAGCGAGACGCTGAACAGTGCGAGGATGAACGTGAGCGCAATCAGTCGGTATCGAGACATGGCGGCGGAACCCAGGTGCTCAACCACCCCAACGACAACCCACCCATCGGAGAAATGCAGTTACCAAAGGCAACGTCATCGGCATGCGGCGCCGTCGCCTGCGGATAGCCGGCACTGTCCAGGGCGTGGGGTTCCGGCCCCACCTGCACCGGCTGGCGCGGGGTCTGTCGTTGACGGGTGCCGTGGGCAACGACGACGACGGCGTCTGGTGCGAGATCCAGGGGCACCGACGCGATCTGGACTCCTTCGAGGCGCGACTGGTCTCCGAGGCCCCTCCGCTGGCCCGGGTGGACTCGGTCCGCTCCACCGCCATGGCCGGAATCGAGGGCGAGCAAGGGTTCGCGATCGCCCCCAGCGAGGCCGGCTCGGGCACGGTCGCCGGAACGGTTCCCCCCGACGTGGCCGCCTGTGAGGCCTGCCTCGCTGATGTCGCCGACCCGGCGGGGCGCCGCTACCGGTACGCGTTCACCTGCTGCACCGACTGCGGGCCCCGCTTCACCGTCGTGCGGAGCCTGCCCTACGACCGCGAGCGCACCTCGATGGCGGCCTTCGAGCTCTGCGAGGCCTGCGAGGCCGAGTACCGGGACCCCGCCGACCGCCGCCATCACGCCCAGGCGGTGTGCTGCGGCGCCTGCGGGCCGTCGCTGTCGCTGGAGACGATGCTCGGGGAGGCCATCGACGGCGACCCGATCGAGGCGGCAGCCGACCTGCTGAGAGCGGGCCGCATCGTCGCCGTCAAGGGTGTCGGCGGCTACCAGCTGGCGTGCCGGGCCGATGACGGCGCCGCGGTGGCCCGGCTTCGGCGCCGCAAGCACCGCGAGGAGAAGCCGTTCGCGCTGCTGGTCGCCTCGGTCGACGCGGCCCGCGAACTCGTCGAACTCGACGACCTGGCCTGCCGTGCCCTGAGCGGACCGGAGGCGCCCATCGTGCTGGCGCCCGCACAAGACGTCGCCCCGATCGCCCCCGGCGTGGCGCCCGACACCCGCCTGCTGGGGGTGATGCTCCCGGCGACGCCCCTGCACGCGCTGCTGGTGGAGGCGGCGGGCATGGCGCTGGTGTGCACCAGCGGCAATCGCTCCGACGAGCCGATCGTCACCGACGACGCCCGCGTCCAACCTGACCTGGGCGACATCGCCGACGCGGTCCTGAGCCACAACCGGCGGATCGAGCGCCGGGCGGACGACTCGGTGGGCCACGTCGTGCACGGCGACTTCCAGCTGCTGCGGCGGGCCCGGGGCTACGCGCCCGGGACGGTGCGGCTGGACTGCGGTGGACCGCCGGTGCTGGCCGTGGGTGCCGAGCTCAAGAGCACGGTCTGCCTGGCGCTGGGGGCCGACGCCCACATGTCGGTGCACCTCGGCGACCTGGAGCATCCGGCCGCGCTGTCCGCCTTCGAGGCCGCGGTGGCCGATCTGCTGGAGCTGACCCGGGCCGCGCCGGAGCTGCTGGTGCACGACCTTCACCCCGAATACCTGTCGACGAAGTTCGCGGCCAGCGTCGACCTCGCGCCCCGGCTGGGCGTGCAGCACCACCACGCCCACCTGGCGTCCTGCCTGGCCGACGCAGGCTTCCGGGGCCCGGCCATCGGCGTGATGTTCGACGGGATGGGATGGGGCGCCGACGGCACCCTGTGGGGCGGCGAGATCCTCGCCGGCGACGCCGGCGGCTACGAGCGCGTCGCCCACCTCCGTCCGGCGCCCATGCCGGGAGGCAGTGCGGCGGTGCGCCAGCCCTGGCGCATGGCGCTGGCCCATCTCCACGAGACCTTCGGCGAGGATCTGCCCGACCTCGGGTGCGTGACCGATCACCTGGAGGACGCTCCCCAGGTGCTGGACCAGTGCCGGGAGGGCCAGTCGATGCTCACCACCTCGGTGGGCCGGCTGTTCGACTCGGTGGCAGCGCTGTGCGGCCTCGTCGAGACGGCCACCTACGAGGGCCAGGCCGCGGTGCGCCTGGAGCACGCGGCGGGACCGGTATCGGGGCGCTACCCGGTGGAGCTGAGCGGGGACGGTCCCGTGCTGATCGAGACCTCACCGCTGATCGCCGCGGTGGTCGACGACCTGCAGGCCGGGGCCGGAGCGGGCCACGTCTCGGGCGGCTTCCACCGCTGGGTGGCCGACGCCACGCTGGCGGCAGCCCAACACGCCCGGGACTCGACCGGGCTGGCCGCCGTCGCCCTCTCTGGGGGCGTCTTCCAGAATCGCCTCCTGGTAGAGCTGCTCGTGCCCGACCTGGAGCAGTCCGGCTTCGAGGTCCTCCGCCACCGCCAGGTCCCGCCCAACGACGGCGGCATCTCTCTGGGCCAGGCAGCAGTGGGCCGGACCATCCTCGCCGCCCGCGGCTAGCGTTCCCCTCAACGAACGTGCGGGCGAATGGGACGTTGACCATGAAGATCGGGGTTGTGGGCAAGGGCGGCGTGGGCAAGACGACGCTGAGCGCGCTGCTGGCCCGGTCGCTGGCCGACCGCGACCGCCGGGTGCTGGCCGTGGACACGGACTCCAACCCCAACCTGGGGCTGTCGCTGGGACTCGACCCCAGCGCCACCGAGGCCCTGCCGACGGTGCCGAGGTCGATCATCGTCGGCAGCCGGGGTGACCTGACCGTGGGCGAGCTGATGGCCGACTACGCGGCAGAGACCCCTTCGGGCGTGACCGTGATGTCGGCGTTGCGGGTGACCGAGGCTGCCGCCGGATGCACCTGCGGCGGTCATGCGACCGTGCGGAGCCTGCTGGGCGAGGCCCTCGACACCGAGACCGACGACACCATCGTCGACATGGAGGCGGGCATCGAGCATCTCAGCCGCTCCGGCGGGACGCTGGCCCACGCCGACGTGCTGGTCCTGGTCATGGAGCCCAGCGTCAAGGCGGTCATCACCGCCCGGCGAACGATCGCCCTGGCCCGAGAACTCGGCATCGCCGCGTGGATCGGTGCGGGCAACAAGGTCGGCGACGACCAGCAGGATCTGCTGGCCCGGCTGTGCGCCGACCACGACGTGCCCCTCGACGTGGTGGTTCCCGCCAGCCGGCAGGTCGCCGACTCCGACCGGATGGGCATACCCCTCGCGCCCGACGAGGCCGCCGGCGTGTGGGGTGCGGTCGAGCACCTCACGGACCGGCTCCTAAACACAACGAGATGACCCGGCGTGGTCGCTGCAGCAGAGGAATCCCCAAGAGATGAGCACCTACACGCTTGAACCCATGCCGACCACCATCGTGGGCGAGGGCACCGTCGCCGAGGTCGCCCAGCACGTACGGGCCCACGGCAGCCGTGCCTTCGTGGTGAGCGACCCGGGCGTGCGCGCCGCGGGCATCGTCGACACCGTTGTCGACGCGCTCACGGCAGATGGCCTCGAATGGACGGTCTTCGACGACGTCGACCCGAATCCGACGGACGCGAACGTGGCCGCCGGGGTGGAGTCGCTGCGAGGGTTCGGCGCCGACGGCGCCGTGATAGTGCTGGTCGGCGGCGGGTCTGTCATGGACTGCGGCAAGTACCTCGCTATGGCCGCGCCGTCAGGCATCGAGGACTCGTCGCTCGCCTTCTCGCCCGAGCTCGACGCCGCCGACCTGATCGACTTCGCCACCTTGGGGCCCCCGTCTCGGGTCAGTGCGCCCTGCGTGCCCACGGTCGCCGTGCCCACCACTGCTGGCACGGCATCGGAAACCAATGGCGGCGGCCTGATCACCCGGACAGAGGACCATCGCAAGCTGACCTTCAGCCACCCCGACGTCCGGCCGCGCGCTGTCGTGCTGGATCCTCTCCTGACCGTCGGGCTTCCGCCGGGTGCCACTGCGGTGTGCGGCATGGATGTGCTGACGCACGCCATCGAGGCCTACACGTCCACCGCAGCGAACCCCTACGCCGACGGCCTCGCACTGCACGCCATCCGGCTCGCCGGGCAGTGGCTACCCCAAGCCGTCGCCGTCGGCAGCGACGTGGAGGCCCGGGCGTGGATGCAGATCGCGTCGCACCTCGCGGGCCGTGCATTCTCGTCGGGCCCGCTGCTGGGACTCGTCCATGCCACCGGCCACCCCGTCTCGGGCACCTTCGGCGCGGCCCACGGACAGACGCTCGCCACCATGCTCCCCCACGTCATGCGGTTCAACCTCGAGGCGGTCTCTGACCGCTACGCGGACGTGGGCGCGGCGCTCGGTGTCGCCCGCGACCCGTTGGCGGCCGTCGAGGCGGTCGAGACGCTGTCCGCAACCGTCGGAACGGACCGCAGCCTCAGCGACCTCGGCGCCAAGGCGCAGGACATCGACGCGCTCACCACCGACGCGTTGCGCGACATCATCATCTTGAACACGCCGCGCTACCCGAGCCGGGAAGAGGTCCATACGCTGTACGAACAGGCGATGTAAGAACTCACCGAGCGAACAGCACAGGAGCGTTGCATTCCATGTCACTGACCCAGTACCGGATCGACCGCGACGGCGCAGACCGTCTCCTCTTCCTCATGCACGGCTACACCGCCGAGCAGCACCACCTCGCGTCGTACGTGCCGTTGGTCGACCCGGACGAACGATTCAGCGCGATCGCGCCGCGGGGACCGATCGACATGCCCGACGGCGACGGCGCGGGCTGGTGGACCATCGACCTCGACACGTTCGAATCCGACCTCTCACATTTCGTGCCCTCGCTCGAGATGCTCGAGTCCTTCATCGCGGACGAGGCCCGACAGGCAGGTGTGCCGCTCGAGCGGTGCGTCGTGGGCGGGTTCAGCCAGGGCGGCTACCTGGCGCTGGCGCTCGCCGGCCGGGCTGGTGCGCCCCGCTACGCCGGTGTGTGGGCCATCTGCTGCGGCCTTCCGAGCGCACCGGGTCTCGACGTCGACCTGTCCAACGGTGACGGCCGACCGGCGCTGTTCCAGTGGGGAACCCGCGACGCCTTCATCGGCCAGGAGCAGCCCAAAGAGGTGATCGCAGCCCTCGGCGACGGCGGGTGGAATCTGCGACACCACGCCTACGACATGGCGCACAGCCAGACCATCGAAATGATGGTCGACGCCCGCGAGTGGCTCGCCGGGGTCCTCTGACCTGTTCTTCAGAGAGCGAGTCGGACCAGGCAGCCGTCGGCCCGACCGACGTTGGTGCCGAGTCAGCCCCCGCTTGTTCGGCTGTTCAGCCTGGACTTCTAGTCGCCGTGGCGGTGGCGGTGGTGGAGGTCGGGTACGTGGGGGTGGCTGTGAACCGTTGGCCGGTGCTCATGGACGTGGGTGTGGCGCCCCTCGGCGTCCTCGTCGTGAGTGTGGTCGTGATGGTCGTCGTCGTGGCTGTGCTCGTGCTCGTGCTCCATGGCCTCATGAGCGTGCCGGTGGTCGTGGGCGGACTCCAATGACACGCCCACACCGGTGGCTGCGATCACGACCGCGATCAACTGCGCGACGGTGACCGACTCGCCCAGCACCGACCAGGCGATGATCGCGCCGATGAACGGCGCAGCCGCGAAGATCACCTGGCCCCGGGCCGCGCCCAGGTCCCGGGCGCCCTTGACCCACAGCGTTATCGACGCCCCGTAGCCGGCCGCGCCGATGGCCAGCCCAGCCGCGATCTCACCGAGGCTGACGTCGGTGGCTCCTTCGGCGAAGGCGAGGCCCAGCCCGAAGTTGGCCAGCCCGGCCACGAACCCCTTCAACAGGACGACCTGCTCGGGGCTGAGTTGGTCGATCTTGGCCGTCACGCCGTTGTCGACGCCCCAGGACAGGCAGGCGGCCGCGATCAGTAGCGCTCCCAGGCTCAGCTTGAACCCGGGCTCCCAGGCAAGGACGACGCCCGCGGCCGTGACCAGCCCCGCTCCGGCCAGGACCCGGCGGCCCAGATGCTCACGGAAGATGGTGGCCGCGAGCAGGACGGTGGCGGCCAGCTCCAGGTTGAGGAGGATCGAGGCCGTGGCCGCGGGAGCGCGAGCCAGGCCTGCCACCAGGAACGCGGGCCCGACGGCACCGCCGGCTACGACCGCCACCAGCGCGGGGCGCCAGTCGCGCCGCAGCGCCACCGCAGAAGGGGGCGAGCGAACCACCGAGGGCACCACCGCGAGACCCGCCCCCAGATAGAGCAGGCCGGCCAGCATCAGTGACGGGACGTCGCCGGCCAGTTCCGACGCGGCCGGCGCCGACGCGCCGAAGAGCACGGCCGCCAGCAGGCAGCGGACGATGCCGACGCGACTCATGGACCGCGCCCAACCACAATCGGGGCGGGACTCACGGACCTCGCCTAGCGACGATTCGGGCCGGACTCACGGGCCACAGTCTGCCCCGCGGTTTGCCGCGACGTCAGCAGATCCGGGGCAGGGGATCGCCGACCAGCATGTCGACGATCCTCGTCCCTCCGAAGCCGGTTCGCACCAGCACCAGGCCCGGATGCTCCTCGGTGATGGCACCCACCACGCAAGCATCGGCGCCGGCCTCGCAGCCGCGCATGGCTGCTACCGCGGTGTCGGCGTCCTCGGCGGGCACCACGGCCAGCATCTTGCCCTCGTTGGCGATGTACAGCGGATCGAGTCCCAGCAGCTCGCACGCCCCGGCCACCGCGCCCCGCACCGGCAGCGCCCGCTCGTCCAGTTCCACCCCCAGCCCCGACGCCGCGGCCAGCTCGTTGCAGATCGAGGCCACCCCGCCCCGGGTCGGGTCCCGCATCCAGCGGGTGGCCGGCACCGCGTCCAGCAGGGCCGACACCAGCTCGTGCAGCGGCGCAGTGTCCGACGCTACGTCGGCAGCCAGCGCCAGGTCGCCGCGGGCCACCATCACGGCCACGCCGTGGTCGCCGATCATGCCCGAAAGCACCAGCGCGTCGGTGGGCTTCACGGCCGCGGCGTCCAGCTGCGCCCCCGGCCTCACGAACCCGATACCGGTGGTGGTGATGTAGCAGCCGTCGGCCGCGCCCCGCTCGACCACCTTGGTGTCGCCGGCGACGATGTCGACGCCGGCTGTCGATGCGGCCCGGGCCACGTCGTCCACGATGGCTCGCAGCTCGTCGACCTCCAGCCCCTCCTCGATCACCAGCGACACCGTCAGCGCTTCGGGCTCGGCGCCCATGGCGGCCAGGTCGTTGATGGTGCCGTTGACGGCCAGGTCGCCGATGGAGCCGCCGTTGAAGCGGCGGGGCGTGACCACGAAGGCGTCGGTGGTGACCGCCAACCGGCAACCGTCGCCGATCTCGAGAACCGCGCCGTCGTCGAGAGCGTCGAGCACCGGGTTGGAGAAGGCGGGACGGATCACGGCCTCGATCAGCGACTGGCTCGCCCTGCCCCCGGCCCCGTGGGCCATGGTGATGGTGTCGTCGGCGAGCTTGGGAGCGCGCCGTCTCCAGGACTCGACCCGGGCCAGCACCGCCTGGCGGGCCTCGAAGTCGTCGGTGGACGGCATTAGGTGGCGTGGACTGGGATGCGCGACCGGCTCGAGTACCGCCCGTAGTTGTAGTAGGCGGCGCAGGCGCCCTCCGAGGACACCATGCAGGTGCCGATGGGCGTCTCGGGGGTGCAGGCCGTTCCGAAGACCTTGCACTCCCACGGCCGCAGCGCTCCCTTGAGGACCTCACCGCACTGGCATGCCTTCGGGTCCGCGACCCGCACGCCGGGCACCTCGTATCGAAGCTCGGCGTCCCACGCCGCGAACTCCGGCGCGATGGCCAGGGCGCTCTGGGCGATGAACCCGAGGCCCCGCCACTCGAAGTGGGGCCTCACCACGAAGGCCTCCCTCAGCAGCGCTAGCGCCCGGGCGTTGCCGTCGCCCGACACGACCCGCCGGTACTGGTTCTCGACTTCGCAGCGCCCGTCCGCCAGCTGGCGCAGCAGCATCAGGACCGCCTGCAGGATGTCGACCGGCTCGAAGCCGGCCGTGACCAGGGGCCGGCCGTACTGCGCGGGAACGAAACGGTACGGGCTGGTGCCGATCACGGTGGAGACGTGCCCGGGGCCCAGGAACCCGTCGAGGTCGAGCCCGGGCGAATCGAGGATGGCCTTCAGCGGCGGGACGATCGTGACGTGATTGCAGAACACGCTGAAGTTGTCGACCCGGCGCTCGCGGGCCTGCAGCAGCGTCACCGCGGTCGACGGCGCGGTGGTCTCGAAACCGACCGCGAGGAACACGACCTGGCGGTCGGGGTTCCGCTCCGCGAGAGCCAGGGCGTCCAGCGGCGAGTACACGATACGGACGTCGGCGCCGCCGGCCTTGGCCTCCAGCAGGGTCGACTCCCCGCCCGGCACCCGCATCATGTCACCGAAGCAGCACATGGTCACCCCGTCGGCGCAGGCGACCGCGACGGCGTCGTCGACCCGGCCCATCGGGATGACGCACACCGGACATCCCGGGCCGTGAATGAGCTCGATGCTGTCCGGGAGCAGGGCCTCAATGCCGTGGCGGTAGATCGCGTGGGTGTGACCGCCGCAGACCTCCATGAACTTCCGGTGCGGTTGGTCGCCGGCAGCAGCGGCGATGTCGGCCAGCAGACGCCGGGCCGCTTCGGGGTCGCGGAACTCGTCGACGTACTTCACCGCGCTGCCTCTGGTGCCCGGTCTGCGGCCACGAGCGCGCCCGCGACATGCTCGCACAGTGCGCTCATCAGCGCGGCCTGGGCCTCCTGGATGCGGTGCACCGACATCGACTGTACGACGAGGCTGTGATGCACGCTCGCGTGGCCTTCGAACGCCCCTCCCCCATAGCCGCTGAGCCCCACCGTCGTCATGCCCGTGCCCGCCGCCCGGTCGAACGCAGCGAGCAGGTTCCGGGAGGCGCCGCTGGTGCTGCAGCCCACCAGCACGTCGCCGGGCTGCCCGAAGGCGTCGAGCTGCCGGGAGAAGATCCGCTCCGCGCCGAGGTCGTTGGCCAGCGCGGTGGCCACGGCGTAGTCGGTCGAGAGCGATTGGGCGGCCACACCGCCCCGGCGCAGCAGCCGGGCCAGGCGGGCGGCGTCGGTGGCGCTGCCGCCGTTTCCCATGGTCAGCACACGGCCGCCGGACAGGACCGCCCGGCCGATGGCCATGCCGGCCTCCTCGAGCGGGATCCGGTTGGATTCGAGCGATTGCTCGGCCAGACCGTTGGATTCATCCCGCTTGGCCTCAGCCGACGCCCGCAGCGCGTCGCGCAGCGAGACCTCGTCATCCTCGGCAGCGTCCAGGAACGGGTACAGGAACCCTGTCGAGTCCCCTCCGGCGGCGCCAGCGCTGCCGACGAGGCCGGGATGCTCAAGCGCGACCTGGACCAGTTCCCACAGCACGTGATAGCTCAAGACGATGGCCGCGTCGGGCTGATCGGCTGCGATGAACAGGTCCGCAGCCAGCGCGGCGTCCCCGGCGGCACGGGCATCGCCGATGACCAGCCTGGCATCGGTCGAAGCGGCCCCGGTTCCGGCATCAGCGACGACGGCAGCCAATGGCCGGGTGCCGGCCACCACAGGATGGACGAACTCCACCGCGACATGGTGTGCGTGATCCGGTGCGCCGGGCGCCCACACGCGCAGTCGCCTCCCGGTGGTGAAGGCGCGGGCCAGCCACATCGCGGCCTCAACCGGGTCGCGGCCGCAGTCGATGGCTCTAGAGGCCACGCGGACAGGTGCGCAAGTCCGGCTCACACGGGCGTGGCCGTGGACGATGATGCTGTGATTTGGGCGGCCCGTGAGCGCAGCGAACAAGAGCGGGAATGACACCGCTGCGACGTGAAGGGCCTCGCATCAATCCGCGCTTGCTCCCGGTCATGGCAGGTCGCTGCTGAAGGCCTCGAACTCCTCGTCGTACACCGAGCCCAGCTCCCGCATGAACGACAGCGTCTCGGCCGCCTCGGCGGCGTCGATCCTCGACATCGCGAACCCGACGTGGAGCAGCACCCACTCGCCGACGGCCAGCGGTTCGTCGTCGACCATGATCGTGTTGACCTCTCGCCGGGCGCCCTCCACGTCGACGATGGCCGTGTGGTCGCCCGACGGCCCGAGCTCCACCACCTGGGCGGGAATCCCCACGCACATCAGACGCCGGCCCCCGCTCTGATGACGCCTGATCCCGGCATCGGCCCGCCGGCCTCGGGCCCGCCGTGGAAGGGACGCGCCGAGGCGTCGGTCTGCAACGCCGGGACCAGACCCCCGAAGAGGGCGCCCACGGCGGCGACGAGTCCGTCGCCGGGGCGGTGGTCGAGCAGGGGCGTCGAAGCGGCGTCGGCGTCCATGACAGCCTCCGACCACGGGAGCACGCCGACCAGGTCGATCCCGTGCCGGGTGCAGTACTCCTCGATCGCGGCGGTGTCGGAGGCCTGCCGGCACTTGTTGGCCACCACCGCCACCCGCCCGATGGAGGTCTCTGCGGCCAGCGAGGCCTGGAGCCGGGCCGCCTCCAGCGACCGGTAGTAGGGCTCGACGACCAGCAGCAGCACATCGGCGTGCCGTGCCGTCCCCCGGCTCAGGTGCTCGGGGGACGCTTCGAGGTCGAGCAGGGTGACGGTGCTCTCGGACTCCCCCAGATCGGCCAGGAGCGCGCTCACGGTGGCGTGGGCGGAGCACATGCAGCCCTCTTCGGCGTGCTCGGGCATCCCCATCCGCACGAGACTCACCCCGTCGGGCGCGGTGGCGGCGTGGGCGTGGAGGACCTCATCGACGGGAGCGGTCAGGCGCGGGCCCTCGAACCGGCGCGAGACCAGCGAAGCCGGCAGCGACAGCGGCACCGCGGCGGCATCGACTCCGATGGCTGCGTGCAGGTTGGGGTTGGTGTCGCCGTCGACGGCCACCACCATCACGCCCGACCGGGCCATCAACCGGGCCCCGGTCGCACAGATTGTGGTCTTGCCGGCGCCTCCCTTGCCCGCGACCGCGATCCTCATGGGCGGGAGCCGTCTAGCGCCTCGAAGTACTCCAGAGCAGAGATGAGGCCGTCGCGCACGTTCGCCAGTTCGTCGGCTGCAGCCGCGGCCGAGACTCGCCCGGGGTCGGTGAGCGCGTAGAGGCGCCGGTCCGGCCCCGAGACCGAGGGCATCCACTGCGAGGTGACCAGCTCCCGCTGCTGCATGGATCTCAGGGCCCGGTAGACGGCGGCGAGATCGACCGAGAGTCCCAGGGATCGAGCCGTCTCGTACAGCTCGTAGCCGTAGGACGTGCCGTGCCGCTCCAGGCTGAGCAGCAGGAACCCGGGCAGGAACCGCCGCGGGAGCCCTTCGGTCTGCTCAGCAGGCATGGTCGTGGTCGTGGCGCAGGCGCTCCGCGACGCAGGCCTCGGCCTCGTCGACGGAGGCATGACACCAGCAGTCGGCGCTGCACTCGCCGTGGGTGGGCTTCGTCAGGTCGGCGAAGGCCTCCTGGAACTCCTTCGCGCCTCGCTCGAGGCCGAATTCCGACAGGGCGAACCAGTCGCCGTCGCGCACCAGGTAGCCCTCTTGCACCAGTCGGTCGAGGTAGGTCATCCCGATGGCGGCGTCCACTCCCAGGAAGCGTTCGATCAGGCCCGGGTCGACCACGTCGCCGAACCCCTCGCCCCTCAGCCAGTACATGACCTGGAGGATCTCGCTGCGCCAGTAGAGGGCAGCCAGCGCGCCGGACTTGGGTGACGCCGCCGACGCAGTCACGACCCGGCGCCGAGGCGCTCGGCCTTGGTCGACACGCCCTCGAGCGCGCCGGCGATGACCGTTAGCTGCTCGTTCACCCGGGTGACCGAAGGGCCGACGGACGCACACTGGGTCTCGATGGCCCTCACCCCGAAGGTGACCTTGCCCAGGGACTCCGAGATCCGTCTCAGCGAGCGGGCGATGGCGATCAGATACACCGCCAGGGCCCCGACGAAGACCACGATCTCGACGACGGTGAGCACGATGAGCAGGGTCCGCATCAGTCGTCGCCTCCTGCTTGGGCTGCTTGGGCCAGGGCCTCGTCGAGGAAGGCGTCGTGCTTGAGGGCCTCCTCGGTGAAGGTGTCCAGGCGCACGGTGGTCTGGTGCAGCATCCAGGTGGTGGCGGTGTTGCGGGCCACCTGCTTGCCCGTCTCCCAGATGGCGGCCGAGCCCGCCTCGATTCGGCGCACCTTCCGGTAGAAGATCTGCAGCAGCAGCACCGCGATCAGACAGACCACCAGACCCAGCGCCAGGGTCAGCCACCAGAGCGCGTCAGTGCTCATTCTCAGCCCCCGTTCTTCGAAGCGAGATGCTCCCGCACCGCGCCCGCCCCCGCGGTGATCCGCTCGATCGCCGAGTTGACGTCGTTGACCGCCCACAGCGGAGCGGTGTTGTCTCGGGACTCCTCGAGCGCGGCCAGGATCGCCTCGGCCTTGACCGCAGCGCCGTGGGCGCCGCGGATCATCAGCAACAGCAGCACGACGACGGCCAGGACCAGAACGCCCCCTATCAGATAACCGATGACCCATCCTGTGGACATAGGCGGCAGCTTAGCCCAGCGTCGCTGCTAGATGCGATTCGCACTTAGTGTTAGGATCGGCCTGTCGGCAGCACCGGTGCCCAGGAGGGATGCTTGTGGTCCAATACACCAAAGTCGTGCCGGGCTCGACGCACGGCGAGATCGAGGCCAAGCCGCTCATCACCGACCCCACCGATCCGCTGGCGCCGGTCGCCCTTCGCAGCCCGCTCCGTCCCAAGCGGTCGGAGGTGGTCTCCCAGGGCCCGCTGGAGAAGGCGTACCTGTTCTGGATCGTGGGCGCCAGCTGCGACGGTTGCACCATCGCCATCTCCGGCGCCACCCACCCCCGGGTCGAGGACCTGCTGACCGGCCGGGTTCCGGGACTGCCCCGCATCGAGCTCGTCCACACCGTGCTGTCGGTCGAGTCCGGGCCGGAGTGGACCGAGAACCTCCGCCTGGCGGCCGAGGGCAAGCTCGACGCCCCCTACCTGATCTTCTGGGAGGGGTCGATCATGGACGAGACCGTGTCGGGCGAGTACGGATACTGGATGGGTCTGGGCGAGGACCGCGAAGACGGCCGCCAGATCACCAGCCTGGAGTGGCTCGACCGTCTGGCTCCCGGTGCCGCCGCGGTGCTGTCCATCGGCACCTGCGCCTGCTGGGGCGGCATCCCCGCCGCGCACGGCAACCCCACCAACGCCATGGGCGTCATGGACCACCTCGGCAAGGACTACCGGTCCGCGCTGGGGCTTCCGGTGATCAACATCCCGGGCTGCTCCCCGGTGGGCGACAACATCACCGAGACCGCGGCCGCGGCCCTGCTGTTCCTCAACGGCCTCGCCCCGCTGCCCGAGTTCGACGAGCTGGGCCGGCCCGCATGGCTGTTCACCGAGACCGTCCACCGGCACTGCCCCCGGGCCGGCTACTACGAGGAGGGCGTGTTCGCCCACTCCTACGGCGACAAGGAGTGCCTGGTCGAGTTGGGCTGCTGGGGTCCGATCGTGCAGTGCAACATCGCCGAGCGGGGCATCGTCGACGGCCACGGCGGCTGCATGAACATGGGCGGCATCTGCATCGGCTGCACCATGCCCGGCTTCCCCGACAAGTTCTCACCGATCTACGAGCGGCCGCCGGGCGCGATGCTGTCCACCAACACCAACCGGGTGATGGGCGGCTTCATCCGGCGCATGCGCCAGCTGTCCCAGACCGACAAGATGCGCTCGGCCCGCTGGCACGACGACCGCGACCTTCCCAGCGGCTGGGGCCGCTACAAGACCCAGCCCGTCGGCGCCGAGCGCCTCATCCACCGGCTCTACTCGCGCAAGCAGCACTCCCACGAGGGAGGGCGGTGATCATGACTGCCGATCCAAGCCTTGCGTCGCCGGACGCGCCCGCCGCCGCTTCGCCGGGGCGAGGGCGCCGGACCTTCCATAGAGGACGCTAAGGACTATGTGCTTCAAGAACCTCCCCATCACCTTCGACGACGACGGCAAGGCCCGCCTGGCTGACGGTGTCAGCGACCCCTACGCGTTGGCGGTCGCCGAGCCCCGGGACTACGTCCGCGGCGCGCTGGACCGGCGCAGCGCGGGAGCGCTGGCCGCCCCGCCCCGGCTGCGGGAGTGGAGCATCGACCCGGTCACCCGGGTGGCGGGCGCCTTGGCGGTGCACACCGTGCTCGACCTCGAGACCCGCACCGCGGTGGAGGCCCACTCCATGGCGATGCTGTTCCGGGGCTACGAGATCATCCTCAAGGGCCGCGACCCCCGAGACGCCATCGACATCTCGTCGCGGGCCTGCGGCGTGTGCGGCGGCGTCCACGCCTCGGTGTCGTCGCTGGCCATCGAGATGGCCTTCGGCATCCAGCCCCCGCCCCTCGGCGTGTGCGTGCGCAACCTGGGCGAGGTGGCCGAGATGTTCTACGACCACCCGCTGCACCTGGGGCTGCTGGCCGGACCCGACTACTCGACGGCCATCGTGTCGGTCACCAATCCCGAGCTGGTGGAGCTGGCCTCCAAGACTCTGGCCCCGCACGCCGACGTCCACGGGTACGTCACCGTCAAGGACATCATGGACGCCCTCAACCCGCTGGAGGGATCCATCTACCTGGAGTCGCTGGAGTACACCCGCATCGCCCGCAAGATGTGCACGCTGATGTACGGCAAGTACCCCCACCCGTCCACGCTCGTGCCCGGCGGCGTGTCCACCACCGTCTCCACCACCACCTTCAACGAGTACTACGCCAACCTCGGCCTGATCTTCGACTACGCCAAGCGGCTGGCCGGGATATGGGACGACATCTGCGACTTCTTCCTGGAGGCCAACCCGGCCTACGCCAATGTGGGCCTGCGGCCGTCGAACCTGATCCAGACCGGCATCTGGGACGACCTCGAGGTCTACGACGCCACCTACGCCAACATCGACGCCTGGGGCCAGGCCCGCTACTCGGCGCCGGGAATCGTCAAGGAGGGCGAGCTCCTCACCACCAAGCTCACCGAGATCAACATGGGCATCGAGGAGTTCGTGGAGCACTCCTACTACGAGGACTGGACCACCAACGGCAACGGCAACGGCCACGGGCCGTTCCCCACCGACGCGCTGGGCAACCCGCTGTCGCCCTACCACGCCTGGAACAAGGAGACCATCCCCCGTCCCGAGGGCAAGAACTTCAAGGAGAAGTACTCCTGGGCCACCGCCCCCCGCTGGGACCGGACCTCCATGGAGACCGGCGTCTACGGGCGCATGTGGACCACGGCCATGGCCCAGCAGCTCCCCGACAACCCGTACATAGAGGCCACCGGCGACGGTCTGCGCATGCTGCTGCCGGCCCACGACCTGCCCGAGACCGAGCTGTTCTGGGCGGTGCCGGAGAAGCTCAACGCCTTCGAGCGGAACCGGGGCCGGGCCTACGGCGTGGCCTTCACCGCGGCCATCGGGATGATCTGCCTCATGCAGGCCTTCGAGTACTGGCGCAAGGGCGAGACCAGGGTGTCGACGCCGTTCAAGGTGCCCCGCGACGAGCGGGTCGCCGCCGGGTTCTGGGAGGCCGGGCGGGGCTACCTGACCCACCACATGCACATGGACAAGGGACGGCTGCTCAACTACCAGATCAACACGCCGTCCACATGGAACGCCTCGCCCCGGGACCCCTTCGGCAATCCCGGCCCCTACGAGCAGGCCATCATGGGAACGCCGATCCTGGAGAGCGTCGCCGACGACGACATCAAGGGCATCGACATCCTGCGGACGATCCGCAGCTTCGATCCGTGCATGCCGTGCACCACCCACATGGACACCGGCCGGGGGGTCATAACCCGCGAGGTCAACTCGTGCGGGTGCACACTGGAGTGATGCCGGCCGCACCTCACGGCGCTCCCCACAGTCCTCCAGACGCGGCGGCACCGGCCGCGGCCTTCGCTGCCGTCGCCGGCGACGGGGCGCCGCCTGCGAGCTGGACGGAGCGCGACGAGGTGCTCGACACGCTGCTAGGCCCCGGAGCCCAAGTGAAGCCGGGACGGGCCGACGCGGGGCCGGGCTGCACCCTGGTGGGCGGCATCGGGCTGCCGTGGCTGCGCGACCTCGACTTCGGCACCAACTGGCTGGCCCGGGCCGCCTCGCTTGCGTGGCCCGACGGCGTGGTGCTCGAAGACCTGTCCTACGCGGCGCACCGGGTCATGCACCGTCTCCAGGAGCTGCAGCCAGGCCGGGTCGTGCTGCTCGGGTGCATGCCCCGAGGCGAGGACCCGCCCGGCACGATCCGGCGCTACGCCCTGTCCGAGGTACCCGATCCCGACCCCGACGAGGTCCACGAACGCCTCGGCGAGGCTGTCGGCGGCATCGTCGACCTGGACCACACACTGGCCGTGTGCCGCCACTGGGGTGCGCTCCCCGCCGACACTGTGGTGATCGAGGTGGAACCGGCCGAGAGCGAGTTCGGCTGGGGGTTCTCCCAACCCGTCGAGAACGCCGTCGACGACGTCCTCGACATGGTCCGCCACGAGGTGTCGCGTTGAGTGGGCCACCGCAGGCGTGGGCCGCTTCGGGCTGGGTGATGATCCGGTCGCCGCGCTAGGAACTGGAACGTGACCGCACCCGGCGAGCTGGCCTACGGCGACATCCTCGAACGCGCTGCCGAACTGGCCACCCGCCTGCTGGAATGCGGAGACGGACAGGTGGCCGCCGACGCCGAGGAGCTGCTGGACTGGCTCGACGCCTACCACCGGGAGGGGCTGGGCCGGCTGGTCGAGATGGTGCGCCAGTGGCGCGGCGAGCTGTTCCTGGAGCAGGCCGCCCTGGACCCGGTGGTGGGCGAGCTGCTGGCCACCTACGGTCTCGGCACCGACACCGACTCGGCCGCCGCCGAGCGGGTCGTGCAGCTCGCCCTGGACGACGTCCGGCCCTACATCCACTCCCACGGGGGTGAGGTGGAGGTGCTCTCTGTCCTCGACGGCGTCGTGCAGCTGCGGATGCACGGCACCTGCAACGGTTGCACCGCCGCCGACGACACCGTCACCCGCCGCATCGAGGTGTCGCTGCGCGAGCACTGGATCGACTTCCGGCGGGTCGAGATGGAGGAGCACACCGAGGCGCCCCACCCGCCGCCGAGCCCGGGTAGCGTCTCCGGCGGTCTGACGATCGGGCCCCGGCCCTCATGACCGCGACGGCGGAGGCCGGCGTGGCCGATCTCTGCTTCACGGCCCGGGCCCTGGCCCAAACACACCCGATGACCGAGGCGTCGCTGCGCTACCGGCAGCAGCGCTTCGAGGATGAACGGGCGCGCCAGCCCGTCAGCGAGCTGGCCGACTGGGCCAGCACCGCCCTGCTGGTGGGCTACTGCCTGCGCCGCTCCGAGGAGCAGCGGGTCCCGCAGGATCGACTGCCTGCAGCCGCCGCGGCGAGCGAGATCGACCTGGAGAGGGTGGCTGCGCTCAGCGAAGCGCTGCGAACCGGCGACGCCGCCACCGTCTCGCTGCTCCCCTCGAAGGTCACCGTCGCCGCTCTGGACCGGATCATCGCCACCGAGCTGGACAAGCGGCACGAGCATCTGCGCGAGCAGCTCGACGACGCCGAATGGTCCGAGTTGGAGGACTACATCACCTGGTGGGTGATCCACGGCTACGCCCTTCGGGCCAGCGAGCGCACCGGGCGATGACCCCGGCGCGGGTGCTGGTGGTGGGCGTGGGCAACGTGCTCCACGGCGACGACGGGTTCGGGGTCGAGGTGGCCCGACGTCTGAGCGAGCGGTCCCTCCCGCCGGGGGTGACCGTGGCCGAGACCGGCATCGGCGGGATCCACCTCGTGCACGAGCTGATGGCCGGCTATGACGCTCTGGTCGTGGTCGACGCCGTGGACCGGGGCCGCCCGCCCGGAACGGTGATGGTCATAGAGGCCGACGTGACCGACGTCGCGGAGCTGCCCGTCGAAGAGCGCCACGACCTGCTGGCCGACATGCACCTGGCCACGCCCGAGCGGGCCCTGATGGTGGCCCGAGCCGCCGGCGTGCTCCCTGAGCGCACCATCATCGTCGGCTGCCAGCCCGTGGAGGTCGAGACGCTGGGAATCGGCCTCACCGAGCAGGTCAGAGAGGCGGTGGGCAGCGCCGTCGACGAGGTCGAGGTCTGCGTCCGGGAGCTGGCCTGCATCGACGGCGCCGATCCGTGACCATCGAGGACCTCGAAGCGGAGCTGGCGTCGATGCCTCTGGCCGAGGCGCCCGACGACTGGGCGCTGGCCGCCTACCGGCTGGCGGTGGCGAGATCCGAGGCCGCCGGGCGGCCCGAGGACATCGATCAGGCTCTCGGGCTCCTCGACAGGGCCGCCCGGATTCTCAGCGCAGACCGGGCCCCCGTCGAGCACGGCCGCATCATCACCGCAGCCGCCAACTGCCACCGCGCCGCGGGCCGTGCCGACCGGGCGCTGGATCTCTTCGTGAGGGCCGCGGAGATGCTCGCACCGCGCGCCCCGGCGATCGAGCGTGCCGGGGCGCTGATCAACGTCGGTCTGGCCCACTGCGAGGCGGGCCGGCCCGGCCCGGCGATCGAGGCCCTCGATCAGGCCGTCGACCTGATCTCGGGGCAGCCCGTCGACGCGGACCGTCCGGTCGGCGAGGCCCGCGGGGGGTCTGATGACGAGGCCGGCCGGCTCCTCGGCGCCGCTCTGATCAACCGCGCCCAGGCAAGGCAGTCGCTCGGCACCGACGAGGACCTGCGAGCGGCCCTCGACGACTACCAGAGCGCGATCGCGACTCTCCCGGCGTCGTCGCTGCAGACGGGCATGGCCGCCCACGGCTTCGGCGCCGCGGTCCTGGAACTCTGCCGGCGGGGCGCGTCCGGCTGGACCGCTGACGATGCCGTCGGCGCCTTCGAGCAGTCCCTCGGCGTTCTCGGGCACGCCAGCTTCCCGTTCCATCACGCGGTGGCCCGTCACAGCCTGGCGCTGGCGTTCGAGATGAGGGGCGGCCCCGACGACCTGGCCCGAGCCCTCAACAGCGCTCACGCCTCGCTCTCGGTGTTCGATCCCCGGTTGCACGCCGCTCACTGGCGAACGGCCCACGCCACCCTGACACGGCTCGAGACGGCACTGGGTGACGGCGATTCGCCCGCCAGCCGACTCAGCCATGTGGCCAGCCTCCTGGCCGTCACGACCTCCGAAGAGCGCGAGCAATTGCTCCGCGATCGGCTGCTTCGAGCCGCATCGCTGCCCCCGACCGGGATGAGGGCCGACCTCGAGACGCTGATCGGCTCGGTGACGGCGCTGCCCCTTGACCATTACCGCCAGGTCCTGCGCACCATGATCGGGGTGCTGATGGAACTGCCCGATCAGCTGCTGGAGGTCGCGTGCGACGTGCTGTGCCGCGTCCACCGGGACCACGACTCGACCGAGGCCCTGGACGAGACGCTGGACGGTGTGATCACCGACCGGCTCTTCGGACCGCAGCGGATTCGGGTTCGCGACCTGCTGGAGGCGAGCGGCTGGGTGCGGCCATGACCGACGCCGTCCGTGGCGCCGCCGAGAGAGCCCGAGAGTTCATCCATGCGATCGTCTGGGCCGAGCACACCACCCTGTGGAACTTGCTGAGCGACGACGGCCGGGCCGCCGCCCTGTCGGTAGCGATGCTCAACGGGCTCGACCGGGTGGTCGCCGGACGGATACGCGACGACCTCGCCGACCCGGTCGAACGGGAGCGTTTCCTGCAGCAGCTGGTGGGAGGCCTGCGCCGCGATCTGCGCAGCGTCGAGCTCACCGAACTCACGCTCGGAGACTGCCGGGCCGCAGACGACGCCTCGGTCGCGGTCGAGTTGCTGTCACCGTCACAGCTCCCCGGCACCGACGCCTGGCCGGCGGGACGGCTCATCCTGAGCTGCGACACCGACCGGGGCTGGGTCGTGGACCGATTGGAGCCCAGGCTGGCCGGGCCATGACACCCCCCACGAGGACCGCGGCCGTCGCGCTGTCCGCCGAGGCGCTCCTGCACCAGTGGGCCCGCCAGTCCGATGCACCCGAGGGAGCGGCCGTCATCGCCGACACCGAGATCGCGGCCCGGCGCCGCGGCGGCATCGAATGGCGCACACCCGACGCGGTCGCGGTGAGCGTGCTGGCCCGGCCCGAGACGCTCGATCCATCCGCCGTCGATGTCGGCTGGGCAGCCGCCAGCCTGGCTGCGGCCCGAGCACTCGACGCTTGTCGCGACGGTCACCGGTCCTGCCTGTGGCCCGATCTGATCGAGTGCGATCCGGGCGACGATCTCGAGGTCGCCATCAGCTTCGCCTGCACGCTGGGCCCTGGCCGGGTCGAGCTGGCCGCTCTCACCGTGCGGGCCGGACCAGTGGTCCCGTCCGAGGAACGCTCCCGGATAACCGACGGGCTGCTGGTTCACCTGCGGGACCTGGCATCTGGGCTCGACGACCCGGGGTCCGTCCTGGACGACTACCGCGGCCGATGCTCCACCCTGGGACGGGCAGTCGAGTTGCGGCTGCTGCCTCACGGCGCCGTGCGGGGCCTGGCCACCGACATCGACGACGCCGGCCAGCTCGTGCTGGCATCCCCGACCGGCCTGCGGGAACGGTTCGCGGTCGCGTCACTCAACGAGGTGAGGCTCCTGCCAGCGCCAGCCTCGTGAACCGCGGGCCTGCATGTCCGGCCCTTGGGTCAGGCCGCCGTTGAGAAGAGGATGAAGGCGAACGCGCCCAGCCCGGCGCCGACCCACTGCCAGCGGCGAACAGCCTCGTGGTAGATCCGCCAGGCCAGGGTCATGGTGGTGACCGGCGCGAAGCCCAGCATGGCGGCCACCACCGCCACATTGCCCCGCTGGAAGGCGATGACCATGGAGATGACAGCACCGATGTCGATCAGTCCCACCAGCACGCCGAAACGGCGCGCGTCGGATGACAGTGGGGCCATCAGCCGGAACGGCATCGTCACGAGAGGGATGACAGCCACCGCGCCCAGCTGGGTCAAGAACGCGGGCATCGCCCCGGCATCGGGGGTGATCTGCGCGAAGGTGAGGCTCAGGCATCCCAATATCACGCCCACAAGGCAACCCAACGCCAGGGCAGAGCCTGATCCGAGCATCTCGGTGGTGGGCAGCCGGCCCTCGCTCGAGATGAGCAGGACAGCGGGAACGGCCAGTACCACACCGGCCAGTTCTGCCCCGCTCAGCCCGTCGCCGGTGAGGGGGCCGACCACCGCGGGGACCACCAGCGCCACCAGGCTGAACACCGGGGCGACCACCGCCATCGGCCCGCGCTCCATTGAGAGATACAGCAGCGGCCGGGCCGTGGCAGCGAAGACCAGCGCCAACATGGTCCAGTAGAAGTCGGTCCTCCCGAAGTGGACCGGAGGGAACACCAACACGAAGAGGCCTGCCACCGCGGCCCCGACGCAGGACGCCACCCAGGCGATCGACACCACCGCGCCGCGATGGTCGATCCGCCGGCCGCCGACACCCCCGAAGAAGTCGCCGATCCCGAGCAGCCCTGCGGCCAGTCCCCCGAGAAATACAGGCAAGTGATCAGGCTACGTCCCAGCCTGCGATCGCGATCTTCTACGACGCTGCGGGGAGATCGAGGGCCAGAGCCATGCCGGCCTCGATCTGCCGCATGGTTGCAGGGTCGACGGTGCCGGCCCAGTCAGACAGGGCGTCCTTGTCGATAGTGATGATCTGCGAGACATTGACGACCGAGTCGCGGTCGAGTCCCGATTCGTCGGCAGACAGCTCGACGTTGCCGGGCGCTTCAGCGAGGCGGAGATTGGACGTCACCGCGATTGCGATCACAGTTCCGATCCTGCTCCGATTGAAGCGGTCGCTGGACACGACCACGACCGGTCGCCGGTGCCCCGGCTCCGACCCGGAGGGCTCCCGCAGGTCGGCCCAGCGGATGTCGCCGCGGCGGATCACCAGGGTTCGGCCAGCGCCTGAGCCTGCGCGTCCCGCAGGGCTGGGTCAAGTTCCGAGGGCTCGTCGGCGTAGACCGCGTCAAGACGCGCCGTCACATCGTCGCTGTCCACCTCGGCCAGCAGACGCTCCAAGGCCTGGGCATAGAGGCTCGACCGCGAGCACTGCCGACGCCCGAGGTGGCCGAACTTCAACCTCCTCGGCCGCCTCGAACACCGCGTCGGGAATAGAAACCGCCACCTTCACACCCAGGAGTATAACCGGGTAATACCACGCATTCTCCGCACTGCCCCAGCGCTGCCGCGAGCTCGTACATAGAGTTGGACACTTGACTGGACATTAGATTGGCACGGCAAAATAGAGGGCTGTTAGTAGCCTCCACCCATGAGATCCTACCGCGAATCCCATCCCTGGATCACCTTCGAAGCCGCGGACTTCAACAAACTCGGGCCAAAGACGTCTCCCCTCCCATCGGCAACGACTCGGAGTCATAGGGCTGCAAGGCCTCGGCGGTCCACGCTCCGGCGGCGTGGGGGTCCGGGGGAGGCCTCAGTCTTCTGGCGGCTCGGATGCCCTGGGCTTGCGCACGCTGCTGGCCACTGACTCCGCGACCGAGCGCATCGGCATGGTGGAGATCTCGAACACCGCGCCCACGAGTTGGGCCGGGGCTCGGGCCGCCTCGACCAGGCCGCGGCCGATGACCGCGCCCGCGGTGCGACCCGACGTGCGGCGCGTCCATCCCAGCGCCACGAACACGCCCAGCGACAGGAGGGCTATGAAGGCCATGAACCCGGTGACGATGACCCACCCGGCCGGGCTGGCCAGCAGCGGCAGCTCGACGAAGTTCATGCCGAAGAACCCGGCCACCAGCGACAGCGGCAGCATGATGGCCGCGTAAACGGTGAGGACCTTGGTGACCTCGGTCGCCTGGCGGGCCTCGGCGCCCCGGTAGGCGTCGAGGGTCTCGGCCAGGGCGGTGCGGGCGCCGTCGACGCCCTGGGCGGCCCGGGAGGCGGTGTCGAACACGTCGGAGAACCGCCGGCGGCCCGAGTCCGACACCAGCGGGGAGGTCGACTGGCGGACGATGTCGAGCGCCTCGCGCTGGGGGTGCACCACCCGGCGCAGCGCGGCCACGTCGGCCCGCACCGCGGTGATCTCGACCAGGAAGTCGGCGTCGGCGGTCAACGCCAGGTCGATCAGCTCCTCGTTGCGGTCGTCGAACACCTCCAGGACCGACACCAGCCGGCGGGTGGCCACGTCGGCGAGCCGGGCCAGAGTCTCGTCGGGGCCGCCGCTGGCCACCTCGGGACGGCACAGCACGCCGTCCCAGAGCACGTCCACCGACGGCGAGCGCTGGTCGTGGATGGTGACGAGCCGGCGCTCGGACAGGAAGCAGTCGAGCTCGTAGGTCTCGATCCGGTCCTCGGCCAGCGCGTGCAGCACCACCAGCATGAACGTCCCGAAGTCGTCGACCTTGGGAAGGTCGACGTCCTCCACCGCGTCCCGCACCGCCAGGGCGTCGAGCCCCATCTGCTCGACGAGCTCGGCGAGCTCGTCGTGATCGTCACGCCCCGCGGTGATGTCGATCCACACCCAGCCCGCCTCGGGCAGCCCCCCGGAGGGCTCGACCGCGACCGCGCACCGGCCCGGCTCGAAGTGCACGGCGCGCTGCAGCATCACCAGTGATGATCGCACACCGGCCGCCGCGGCGGGCTGACCGGCTAGCTCCCGGCGGGCACCGCCGGTCGGGGTTCCGTCGACTGCTCCTGGGCAGCTCGTACCAGGCCGGCGAGGAGCCGGCTCCAGATCACGGCGTGGGGCAGCAGCAGCCACCAGTAGGCCCGCCCGGCGATGCCGCGGGGATGGAACCGGGCCCGCTGGTGCAGCACGGTGGTGCCGTCGCCGTCGCTGGACACCTGCCATTCCAGCCAGGCCTCGCCGGGCAGCCTCAGCTCGGCCCGCAGCCGCAGCAGCCGAGGCGGCTCGTGCACCTCCACCCGGAAGAAGTCGAGGGCATCGCCCGCCCGCAGCCCGTCGAGCAGCCTGTCGATCCAGCCCCGGGCCGCCCAGAGCCGGCCGCCGAAGTACCAGCCCCGCTCGACGCACACTCCCGACACCGCGGCGAACACTGCTTCGGGCGGGGCGGCGGTGCTGGCCGCCCGCACATCCTCGAGGACGGTGCCGCCGGCCCAGTGGGGATCCTGGGGCATTGGCGAGGCCGGGGTTCCCGCGGGCGCGCTGTCGATCCGGCTGGTCGACACGTCGAGGTCCTGCACCTGCGACAGGGCACGGTGCAACGCTTCGTCGAACAGCAGCGGCCGACGGGTTCCCAACAGCGCTGCCGCGGGGGCGGGGTCGGTCACCACCACGTCGTTGCGCAGGCTGTCGACCAGGGGCCGGGCCAGCCCGATGGGCAGGGGCGTGACCAGGTTCACCCAGTGCGACGACAGCCGGGGGGTGAGCACGGGCACGCCCAGGATCAGGCGGCGGCGCAGCCCGGCCACCGCCGCGTAGCGCTGCATCATCTCCCGGTAGGTGAGCACGTCGGGGCCGCCGATCTCGATGCGCTGGTTGCCGTCGGCCGGCGAGTCGAGCACAGCCACCAGGCAGTGCAGCACATCGGTGATGGCGATCGGCTGGCAGCGGGTGCGGGTCACCCATCGGGGACAGACCATCACCGGCAGCACCTCGACGAGGTGGCGCAGCATCTCGAAGGAGGCGCTGCCCGAGCCGATGATCACCGCGGCCCGCAGCTCGGTGACGGGCACGGTGCCCGAGTCGAGGAGCCGGCCGACCTCGTGGCGGCTGGCCAGATGGTGCGACAGGGCCAGCGGATCCTCGCCGCCCAGTCCCCCGAGATAAATGAGGCGCCCCACGCCCGCCTCCTGGGCCGCCACCCGCGTGTTGCGGGCGCCGGTGCGGTCGGCCCGCTCGAAGTCCGTGGCGTGGCCCATGGCGTGGACGAGGTAGTAGACGGCGTCGAGCCCCTCGAACCCCCGGCGCAGCGACCCCCGATCGAGCACGTCGGCGGCGGCAACCTCCACATCGGATCGCCAGGCCACACCGTCGAGCCGCTCGGGCGTGCGGGCCAGGCACCGGACCCGGTGCCCGGCGTCGAGCAGGGCCGGGACCAGCCTCCCGCCCACATATCCGGTGGCGCCGATCACGCCGACGTTCAAGCCAGCCCGCTCCATGCAAGCCCCCTCGTTACGTCTCGATGCCGGATACATGGCCGGATACGCCCGGACATGACAGTCCGATCCGAATCGAACCTGAACCGAGAGCAGACGGGTGGTCCTGTCGCCCTAGATTGGGGCCGTGACTCATCGGTTGCTGGCCGCTGCTCGTGAGCTGGGGCCCTCGATCAGCGCCCGCTCGGCAGGAATCGAGGCGCTGGGGACGCTGCCGATGGACCTGGTGGATGAGATCCGCCCGACGGGCGCGTTCCGGATGTACGTGCCCGCCGATCTGGGTGGCCCCGAGGTGACGGCCACCGAGAGCCTCGAGGTCTGCGAGGAGTTCGCCTACCACGATGGCTCGGTCGGCTGGTGCGTGGCCATCGCCTCTACGACGTCGCTGATGGCCTCGTACCTGCCCGATCCCCACGCCGAGGCCCTGTTCGGCGATCCCTCAGCGATCGGCGGGGGGTTCGTCATGCCCCGGGGCCGGGCCGTGCCCACCGACGGAGGGCTGCGGGTGTCGGGGCGCTGGCAGTGGGGTTCGGGCACCAAGCACTGCACCACCATCGGGGGCGGCTGCCGTGTGGTCGGTCCCGGCGGGCGGCCCGAGCCGCGGGGCGACGGACTGGCCGTGCCGTTCGTGTTCATGGATCCCGACGACATCACCTTCATCGAGACCTGGGACGTGGCCGGCCTGGCCGGCACCGGCTCGGTCGACTTCGAGGCCACCGACGTGTTCGTTCCCGAGGGCCGCTGGGTGCAGATCGGCGCGAGCGGGCCGGTCCGGGACAACGCCTGGTCGAGGTTCTCCTTCTACGGGCTGCTCGCCTGCGGGGTGGCGTCCGCCGCGGTCGGCATCGCCCGCCGCTCGGTCGACGAGCTGGCGGACCTGGCCGGAGCCAAGAAGCCCCAGGGCAGCGCCAGGACCCTGGCCGAGCGGCCCACCACCCAGGCCGAGATCGCCCGGGCCGAGGCGAGGCTCGGCGGGGCCTGGTCGCTGATGCTCGACGCGGTCGACGACATCTGGCGGAGCGCGCTGGCGGGTCAGCCGTCCACGGTCGACCAGAAGCGCCGGGTCCGCCTGGCTGCCACCTACGCCACCCAGACGGCGGCCGATGTGGCCGCGTCGATCTTCCGGGTTGCCGGTGGGGCCGCGGTCTACCGCGCCAGCCCGATCCAGCGCTGCTTCCGGGACACCGCGGTGGCGGCCCAGCACGCCATGGTGGCACCCCGCACGCTGGAGACCGCGGGCCGGCTGCGGATGGGGCTTGACACCGACACCAACACGCTGTGACCGGGGACTGACATGGTCGCCGCCGGTCTGAGCCTGCCGTGGGCAGAGGCCGCGCTCGACGCCGCCGACGGCACCCCGCTGACATGGTCGCCGCCGGTCTGAGCCTGCCGTGGGCAGAGGCCGCGCTCGACGCCGCCGACGGCACCCCGCTGACATGGTCGCCGCCGGTCTGAGCCTGCCGTGGGCAGAGGCCGCGCTCGACGCCGCCGACGGCACCCCGCTGACATGGTCGCCGCCGGTCAGCCTGCCGTGGGCAGAGGCCGGCTCGACGCCGACGGCACCGCTGACATGGTCGCCGCCGGTCTGAGCCTGCCGTGGGCAGAGGCCGCGCTCGACGCCGCCGACGGCACCCCGCTGACATGGTCGCCGCCGGTCTGAGCCTGCCGTGGGCAGAGGCCGCGCTCGACGCCGCCGACGCACCCCGCTGACATGGTCGCCGCCGGTCACCTGCCGCTGAGAGGCATGCTGACATGGTCGCCGCCGGTCTGAGCCTGCCGTGGGCAGAGGCGCGACGCCGCGACGGCACCCCGGACATGGTCGCCGCCGGTCTGAGCCTGCCGTGGGGCCTGTGGGAGCTCCCGCCGCACGAGCAGCGGGCGCTGCTGGGCCGGGTCGCCGACGCCGGCATCGACCACGTGTTCACCGCCGACCATGTGAGCTTCCGCGACGGCGGCGGCATGGACGGCCTGATCACCCTGGCCGCGCTCAGCGGGTCCGAGCCCAGGCTCGGCCTGTACATGGGCGTGTACCTGCTGGCCCTGCGCCATCCGGTGGTGGCCGCCCGCCAGATCGCCACCCTGGCCGAGGCCGCGCCGGGGCGTCTCACTGTGGGGGTCGGCGTCGGTGGCGACGACCGCCACGAGATGGAGGTCTGCGACGTCGATCCTGCTACTCGGGGACGGCGCACCGACGCCGCGCTGAGGATCGTGCGAGCGCTCCTGGAGGGACGCACTGCGGACGGCGACGGAGAGTTCTTCAAGTTCCGCGGCGCAAGGATCCGTCCAACGCCCGATCCGCCGGTGCCGGTGGTGGTCGGGGGCCGCAGCGACGCCGCGCTGGACCGGGCCGGCCGCCTCGGCGACGGGTGGCTTGCCGCGTGGTGCTCGCCCCGCCGGTTCGCTGAGGGGATCGCCCGGGCCGAGGCGGCCGGCGCGGGCCGGGACGTCGCATGGTGCCACGGCCTCCAGCTGTGGCTCGGGGCGGGCTCGTCGCCGGCCGAGGGCCGCCGACACGTGGCCGAGGCGATGGAGCGCTTCTACCGGATGAGCTTCGAGCCGTTCGAGCGCTACACCCCGTGCGGCACCGCCACCGACATCGCCGAGTTCCTCCAGCCGTACGTCGACGCGGGGGCCACGACCCTGAACCTCACCCCCTGCGGCCCCGACCGCGCCGCCGAGGTCGAGACCGTCGCCGAGGTCAAGCAGCTGCTCAACCTGTAGCCGGTCAGCATTGCCAGCTGCTTTAAGATATTTTCATACCATTGAGTTGCAGACTGGTTGGCGGCGGCTAAGATGGGTGCCATGGAGACTCTCGTTCAGGTCGTGACCGTTGCGTTGGCAGTCGTCGCCATCATCTGGCACCAGCAGCGAACCATCGACAAGCTGCGGGACGGCACGATCGAGAAGCTCAGAGCAGGTGTCGCGGCGAACGGGGAACGTCTGGCCCGCATCGAGGGCTTCCTGGGCATCGGCATGCCGGAGGCGGTTGCGCCCGGCGCGGCCGGCGCCCCGCCGCCGAAGCAGCATCCAGGCGATGAGGAGCCGGGCCCTACCTAGCCCCTCCGGGACCTCGGCGATGAACCAGCGCTGATCGTCAGATGCGCGCCAGCCACTGCCGGGGCGGGCCGCGCTGGGAAGCCGAATAGATGCTGCGGCGGGACCGGGCGGCTGGTTCGGAATCTCGGAATCATCCAGCGGCGGCCCGCGCGGCTGCGAGCCAACGGTCCACCCGGTCGCGGTTGTCTGCAATCCACTCGACAGCCACGTCGTCGGGATCGCTGCCAAATGACACTTCCACATGGGCCAGCGACGAATCGAGGACCGTCAGCTTCACCGCCTCGAACAGGGCTCTGGCCACTGGGTTGGCTTCCAGGAACTCGGAGTTGGCCGTAACCAGGATGTCGGCTGCGACCCAGCCGACCGGGCATTTCCCGCTGGGCTCGTCGGCGGCCGACGGACACTGGTCGGTGCCGACGGCCACATAGCCCCCGGTGCCGTCGGCGCCGAGTTGGCTGTACATCTCGCCACCCGGCTGGTTGGTCGGATTGGAGTCGTCCAGGATGCGGTCCATCCCCATCCAGTACACGTTCTCGCCGGGCCGGAGTTGGGTGATGTACGCGCTGGGTGTCCAGGTGTAGAAGACGGTCGGGTCACCGCCGTTCACCCGGCTGAGCGCCAACTCGTACATGAAGTCATAGCCCATCTGGATCTGGACGATGTTGTCCCAGCCGGAGAACGCGATCTGGCTCTCGATGATGTCGTCGCACAGCCATTCCTGCGGGCAGCCGAAGATATCGGCCCTTCCGTTGCCGGGCACCGGGTCAGCGGCGTCGAACGCGGCGAGGGCGCGGGCGTCACGGTTCAGGTCGTCCAGGGTGTACACGCCGTAGGCGTCGGCGAATGACTTGGTCACCAGGAAGCCCTGCATGCCGCCCGCCATCAACTGCTCGCCCACCACGGTCACGTGGTCCTCGACGAGCGACCCGTCGGGCAACTCAGTGATGTGCCAGGCGTAGTGGCCCGGGTACCAGCTGTTGGGCCAGTAGTCCATGTCGCCTAGGGCCATGGCGGTGTAGGCGAGGCTCGGCCCCACTTCGAGCTGGGCGGGGTCGGTGACTTCGTAACCCAGTTCTTCCAGCAGCAGCCTGAACAGTGCTGCCTGAAAATAGCCTTGGACCCAGTCGGCCCGACCCGCAACCACACGCACTCCTTCGTCCGGCCTCGCCGGCAGGGCACCCCCGGGCTCGGACTCCAACTCGGACTCGGGCTCGGACTCCAACTCGGACTCGGGCTCAGGCAGGTCGAGTCCCGCGGGCACTCGGGGCACCGGGCTGCCCCAGCAGGTGACGGTGTTGTCGGATCGCAACCCGCACGTCTGGGACCCACCCGCGGAGATGGAGACGTACCGGCCCTCGGGTGCGTCGGCCTCACCAGCGCGGTTACTGCCCCAGCACACCACCGAACCGTCAACCAGCAACCCGCACGAATGCGACCAACCCACGCTCACCGCAGCGAACCGCCCCTCCGGGGCGTCGGCCTCACCAGCGCGGTTGCTGCCCCAGCACACCACCGAACTGTCAACCAGCAACCCGCACGAATGCGACCAACCCACGCTCACCGCAGCGAACCGCCCCTCCGGGGCGTCGGCCTCACCGCTGCGGTGATCGCCCCAGCACACCACCGAACTGTCAACCAGCAACCCGCACGAATGGAACAGGCCGACGCTCACCGCACGGAACCGCCCTCCGGGCGGGTCGCTGCCCCGGCAGGTCAAGCCGCTGTCGGTCCCCACGCCGCAGACCTGGCCCCACCCGGCGCTGACTGCGAGGAACTGCCCGTCGGGTTCGAAGGCCTCCCCGGGCTCGTTGCCGGCTGGCGCGCTCCAGCACACCGCCGTGCTGTCTATCCGCAAACCGCAGGTGTAGCCCCAGCCCGCGCTGACCGCGGAGAAAGCACTCTCGGGCACGCCGGTGGCCGCCGCGCCATCACCCCAGCAGGCGATGGAGCGATCGATCCGCAGACCGCAGGCGTGGTTCACGCCCACGCTGATACCGGTGAAGGGTCCGTCGGGCGTGCTGAACGTTCCTTCCTCGCCCTCCGCGCCCTCGTCAGTTGAGTCAGCGGTGCTCAGCAGTTCCGGCTCCTCGGACTGGACCGGCACCTGCTCGGCTTCATTTGGCTCGCTGGTCGCCTCCGGCTCGGCAACACTCTCCGGTTCGGGCCCCTGTGAGGCCGGGGCTGGCCGCTCCGGGGCAGGCTCGCCGGGCTCTGGCTCAGGCTCTGGCTCGGACGGGATCGAACTCGCCGGCTCCGGCTCGGACGGGATCAAAGTCTCTGGCTCCGGCTCGGACGGGATCGAAGTCTCTGGCTCCGGCTCGGACGGGATCGAAGTCTCTGGCTCCGGAAGGGAATCAGCGGTCTCGGGATCGCTGCAGGCGGACGCCAGCAGCACTAGAGCGAGGAGGCCCAGCGCGACTCGAGCGGGCGCCAGCCTCGACAGCCGTCGGGGTTGCCATGGCATCAAGGCACGCCGATCGCGGTGGCCACCGCCCCTCATAGCCCGAACCTTCCCTCCGGTAAGGCGGCCCGCCAGCAGGCCACAGTGTTGTCGACTCGCAGCCCGCAGGTGTGGAAGTCGCCGGCAACAACCGCAGTGAACTGGCCCTCCGGGGGAGCGGTGCGCCCGCCGTCGTCGTACCCCCAGCAGACCACGGTGCCGTCGACTCGCAAGCCGCAGCTATGGGCGTCGCCGACGGTCACGGTGAGGAACCTGCCCTCGGGCGCTTCGGTCTCGCCGAAGTCGCCGAAGCCGCCGTCGCCCCAACAGACCACGGTGCCGTCGACGCGCAGCCCGCATGAGTGGTGCTCGCCGGCGGCGACTTCCCGGAACTCGCCCGCGGGTGCGTCGAGCCGGCCCTCGGCATCGCTGCCCCAGCAGACGATGCCGCCGTCGACTCGCAAGCCGCACGTGTGCCAGCCAGCCGCAGCGACCGCCTTGAACAGTTCCTCGGGTGGGTCGGTCTGGCCGAAGGGATTGTTGCCCCAGCAGGCCAGGGTGCTGTCGAAACGCACTCCGCAGGCGTGCCGACCGCCGGTGTCAATCGCCTTGAACTGTCCTTCCGGAGGGTAGGACTGGCGCAAGTCGCGATCGCCCCAGCAGGCCACCGTGTTGTCGGTCCGCAGCGCGCAGGTGTGGTCGCGGCCCGCGCTTACCGCGCTGAACGCCTCTCCGAGGTCACCCCGGGGCGGCTCGGACTGGCCAGCCCGGTTGTCGCCCCAGCAGGCGATCATGTTGTCGCTACGCAGCCCGCACATGTGTCTGCCGCCCGCGGCGATAGCGATGAAATGCCCAGCGGGGGGGTCGGACTCGCCGTGATCCTGGGAGCCCCAACCCCAGCAAACCACCGTGCCGTCGGTGTGCAGCCCACACGAGTGGTAGTGGCCGGCGGTGACCGCAACGAAACGCCCTTCCGGAGCTTCGGCTCCGCCGAATGATGAATCGCCCCAGCAGACGACGGTGCCGTCGACCCGCAGCCCACACGAGTGGAAGCGGCCCGCGCTGACGGCGCTGAACTGGCCCTCGGGCGCGCCGGCCTGCCCAGAAGAGTCGAAGCCCCAGCAGACGACGGTGCCGTCGACCCGCAGCCCACACGAGTGGAAGCCACCCGCCGCGACCGACCTGAACCGGCCCTCGGGCGCGCCGGCCTGCCCAGAAGAGTCGGAGCCCCAGCAGACGACGGTGCCGTCGACCCGCAGCCCACACGAGTGGTATCCGCCGGAGGAGACCGAACTGAACCGGCCGTCGGGAGCGCCGGCCTGAAGGGAGCGGTTCTCTCCCCAGCAAGCGATCGTGAGATCGGAGCGCACACCGCATGAGTGCTGCCCGCCCGCGCTGACGCCGAGGAACTCGCTGGCGGGTGCGTCACTCTGCCCGTAGCGGTTGTCGCCCCAGCAGGAAACGGTGCTGTCGGAGAGGAGCCCGCATGAATGGAGGCCACCGCCTGAGACAGCCGCGAAGGCTGCCTCTGGGGGGTCGGCCTGGCCGTGATCGTTCAGACCCCAGCAAGTGACGGTGCCGTCTTCCCGCAGCCCGCAGGTGTGGAACCCGTTGGACGAGATGACTCCTCCGCCGTCGAGCTCGGATCCGACAATGCCGGGCGTGTCGACGGCTCCGATCCCTGGAGGCGTCGTGGTGATGGTCTCGGTCTCGCCTAGAGATCCCTGATCGAGTTCAGGCGCATCAGCGGCCGGGGCCGGGGTCGGAGTGGGACCGTCGGCAGCCGGAGCTTCGATGGAGGGGTCGTCAGTCGGCGAGGCGTCGACGGCCGGGGCGTCGGTGACCGGTCCCTCGGCTGGGGCGTCGGTGGCCGGGGCGTCGGCTTGGGCGGGTTCGTCCGCGGCCAGGTCGGTGGTGGTGGTGACCTCGGTTCCGCGGAGGGCGTTGAGCACTAGGACGCCCGCCACCACCGCCACCACCGCGGCCGCGGCCACCGCCAGCGCCGGCCACTTCCTCTTCTCTGCCGGCTCATCGACGTTGATCTCTAAGAACATTCCCTGGCCGTCGGCTGGCTCCGGGAGCTGGTCCCGGGCGCGAGCAGCGAGCAGGGCATCGGCCAACTGCGTCATCTCGCGCCGGAGGCGATCTTCCAGGGTGCTCACTCCAACTCCTCTCGCAGCGCGGCGATGGCGCGGTGGGCCAGCGAGCGCACCGTCGACGGTCGCACCCCCAGCGTCTCCGCGATCTCGTCGTCGGGGAGGTCGGCGAAGTAGCGCAGCACCATCACTAGGCGCTGGCGGTCGGTGAGGCGGTCCAAGGCGCGGCGCAGGTCTATGAGCTGCTCCGGAAGTTCACTGTCGGCGACCTCGATGCGGACGGCCCGGTAGCGCTGCTCGATGGTCCGGCGCCTCAGCACTTGAGCGCACCCGTTGACCACCGAGGTCCTCAGGTACGCGCCCGGATGCTCAACGGCGTCCCAGCGCTCGTTGACCGCGGTGAACGCGTCCTGCACGACCTCCTCGGCAATGGCTGGCGACCCGACGAGCAGCGTGGCCAGCCGCACCATCGGCAGCCGCTTGCTCACGAACAGCCCATCGAAGCTGCGGTCTGCGTTCAGTTTCGGCTCCAAGGTGTCGCGGCCCGGACCTCTTCCCACCACCCTAGAGATGCATTAGACCAGCGGAATGTTGCAGCCGTTCTTGCCGTCTCCGATCCAGTCGGCCGAAACTTCGGCCATGAACCAGCGCGGCGGCAGGCCTTCCCGAGGCCATAGTTGCCGAGCGGGACAGGATGAGTCCATTTGTCGGCTAAGGGGTGATCCTGGCGATGAACCAGCGTGACGGCTCGCCGCTGACGCTCACGTAGGCGAGCACGAAGTCGCCGCCCACGGCGAACCGGAACGACGTCGGCGGCCCACCGATGATCATGCCGCCCCCGGCGTCGGCCCCAACCCGCGAGGGTGCAGCCTCTGTGCCGAACGCGGCCGCGGCGGTCTGCCATTCCCACTCGGCGCCGTCGGCCGACCAGCCGACCCAAGTCTCCTGCGGGCCGTCCGCGCCAAGCACCTCCAGCAGGTCCCACATCGTGAAGGTCACCAACTCGTCGCCAGTCTGGGGATCGTCGAACACCAGCGTGTACGACTCGCCCCTACCTGCCTCCCGGACTCCGTATGGAGTGGCCCCGCCAGACTCGATCACGTCGGGATCGAGTATGTAGACAGCCTTGTCCTTCGACAGGTCCCACAGGGTGATTCCGCGGTCGGGCTCGTTGAGCCGCAGTTCGAAGCGGTCCTTGACGATCCGCCCCGTCGGCGAGAGGTAGGTGCCGCCGCCATAGCTTCCCAGTTCGGATGCCGCCAAGGACCGTCTCAGAATGGCAGGGTCGAACACGGTGCGGATGTCGACCAACAACGGTGTCGCGGTTGCAGCCAGACCCGCGGGGCCCAGGGCCAGATTGGCGTCGAGATCGAGGCCCTCCAGCACCGCGACGTCCGTCGCGGCCTCACCGAGGCCGAAGCGCACCACGGACGACCCACCAGCCTCGAGCAGTCCCAGCTCGTAGCGTGCCGTCTCGAGTTCGCCATCGACACCGATCACGACGTCGCTGAATCCGACGGATCCGACGGTCGCGCTGGAAGCGCCCCAGACTGAGCCGTCCGCGCTGGCACCTGCGAGAGCCTGGACGGCTCGAGTCCCCAGCACATCGGAGAGTTCACTCCAGACCCGGCCGTCAGTGGACGCGAGAAGCCCGGTTCGGTATGCGAGGTCCAGCACGAGCCCGTCGGCGGTGCCTGCTCCCTTGACGATCCATCCCGGATCCCACTGGGCGGTCAACTCAAGGTCCGACCCGTCGCCCGGGAAGTCGCCCACGAATACGCGCGTCTCCGCCTGCTGTCTTGACCATCTGTCCAGATCCGTGGTCATCACCGCGATCGCGATGCGCCCGGCCCATGGCCAGATCAGGGAGACCTGCGAGTACTCGTGCGAGCACCATGGCACGCCCTCGGCCGCCAGGTCGAACGCCTCCTCGAAGTACTCCGGATGGGTGACGGGCAGACCTACTTCTATGCACGGCCACTCCTGCTCGGACAGCTCCGGCACGTCGAGATTCAACTCGGTCCAGGTGATCCCCTCGTCGTCGGAGAAGAACACCCGCTCCGCGAAGGTGTCGGGAGGGTCGCGTTGGGCGAGGAACTCCGTCAGCGGGATCCGCGGGCCGTCGGGGTCCGGCTCGCCGTCATCGGACAGGACCTCGACAGACAGGGCCTCGACGCCGCTGAGCAGCCAGCTGCCTCCTGAGAAGTTGACGTACAGCGGCTCGATCCCTTCAGGCAGGGGCAACTCTGCCCAATGGACGCCGTCGGAGGTGACGAGCACCCCTCCATCCTCGCCGTGATCGGTGAGGGCCATGACGCGGCCGTCACCGACTGACGAGAGCCCGTACGGCCTGCCAATGCCCGGACCGATCTCCGTCCAGCGCAGCGCCGGATCCGGCGCCAGTTCCTCCCGTCCCGTCCCGACCGGCTCAGAATCCGGCGCCAGCGCCTCCCGTTCCGGCTGAGGTTCTGGCGGGAATCTGGGCACGTGACTGCCCCAGCAGGACACGGTGTTGTCGGGCCGCAGTCCGCACGTCTGGGAAGCGCCGGCCGAGATGGAGATGAGCCGGCCCTCGGGCGCATCAGTCTCGCCATCGCGGTTGCTGCCCCAACACACCACCGAACCGTCGACCAACAACCCGCAGGAATGCGACCAACCGACGCTGACCGCGCTGAACCGGCCCTCGGGCGCATCAGTCTCGCCATCGCGGTTGCTGCCCCAACACACCACCGAACCGTCGACCAACAACCCGCAGGAATGCGACCAACCGACGCTGACCGCGCTGAACCGGCCGTCAGGCACATCAGCCGCCACAGCCGCCCCATAGATGTTGCTGGCCCAGCACACCACCGAGCCGTCGACCAGGAGCCCGCAAGAATTGTTGATCCCCAGGTCGACCGCGCTGAAACGGCCCTCAGGCACCTCAGCTTCCCGGCTGTCGCCCGAGCATGTGAGGCTGCTGTCGGTCTGCAATCCGCAGAGGAGCCCCGCGCCGACGCTCAACGCGACGAACCGGCCCTCGAGTCCGGGGAACACCTCGGACGTGCTGTGTCCTATCCCCCACCAGCAGGCGACCGTGCTGTCGATTCGCAGTCCGCACGTGCGATCCCAGCCCGCGCTGACAGCAGTGAGCGCGGGCTCCCCCGTGGGGATCACCCGAACCCCATCGGAGTGATCGTGCCAGCAGTTGACGGAGCGGTCGACCCGCAGTCCGCAGACATAGCCAGCGCCCACACTGATGTCAATGAACTGCCCGTCGGGACCCGCGAACTGGGCCTGCTCATCGCCTGGGCCGGGGGTTTCCGGCACCGCCAGCTCCTGGCGCTCCACCGACGACCGCCCGGAATCGTCGTCTCGGCTCGCCCCGTTCGAAGCTTCGATCTCCTCGGGAAGTGTCGTGGTCGGAGCTTGATCCGTCGCGGGTAGAGCGTCGTTCGTCGTCTCGGGCAGAGCCGTCTCGCCGCTGGCGGTGCCACTACCCGGCTGCTGATCCACGCCTCGCGCCTCATCCGTCGTCGCGGGCGGAGCCGTCTCGCCGCCACAGGCTGAACACACCACGACAAGCGCGCCGAGCGCCGCCCTGACAACCCTTGAGGTCAACCGCACACGCCTAGCCATGGGGCGTCACCTGTTTCCCACCATCACCCAAGATGCACGAAACCGGTGGATTGTTGCAGGCATTCTGACCGCGGAGCCGCTCCGCGCCTACCGAACAGCCACCAGACCGGCCGTCTGCCGAGTCAGTGGAACCTCGGCGCGCTTAGAGGCCGAGCGGATTGGTGACACAACGCGGCCCATACGGCGCGAGGCCGTGGCCCGAGCGGCCCGTGAGCGCAGCGAACAAGAGCGGGAATGACACCGCCACACCGCGACGTGCCCTCACCTATCCGCGTGGCCCCTTAGTCGCGAGGAATGATGCGTCGCATGGCCCCGGTGCCGTCGGTGGTGCGCGTGCATGTCGCCGCCTCGGATGCGCCCACCATTCCTACCTCGCGTTTGGTCCCCTCACCTCGTGATCGCCAATCGGCAATCGGCGATGTCAGCTACTCCGTGGCGGAATGTTGCTAGCCCGGTTCAGTTGAGGGAGTCGACTATCAGGTCGGTGTTGGTGCGCAGGTATCCGAGGTAGGTCTCGGCGCCGCTGCCGGGAGGCCCGAGGCTGCCGGTGTAGAGGGTGACCACCTCGACATCGCCCACCTCGGCGGCCAGGACCTCGATGTCGTCGCCGGAGTGCTGGGTCTCGGCGAAGATGGCCTTGATTCCCTCGTGCTCGATGATCTCGGCCAGCCTCTCGAGCCCGGCGGGATTGGGTTCCGCCATGCTCGACGGTGACGGGATGACCGTGCCGATGACCTCGAACCCGTACCGGTCGGCGTAGTAGCCGAGCGCCTCGTGGTTGGTGACCAGCTTGCGGCTCCCGGCCGGAAGCTGGCTGACCTTTGCGGCGATCTCGGCGTCCACCGCCTCTAGCTCAGCTCGGTAGCTGGCCAGGCACGCTTCGACTGCGGCGGGGTCCAGGCCGGCATGGGTCGTCAGCGCTTGGGCGAGGACTGGAAGCGCCTCTGCCACGCGGTGAGGATCGAACCACACGTGCGGATCTTCCGCTCCGTGGGCATGTCCGTGGTCGTCGTGGCCCATGTCGTCGTGGCCTTCTTCTTCGTGTCCGTGGTCGCCTTCTTCGTGTCCGTGGTCGTCTTGGCCTTCTTCTTCGTGTCCGTGGTCGTCTTCTTCGTGTCCGTGGCCTTCTTCTTCGTGTCCGTGGCCTTCTTCTTCGTGGTCGTCGTGGCCCATGTCGTCGTGGTCGTCGTGGGCGTCTTCTTCGTGGTCGTCGTGGCCTTCTTCTTCGTGGTCGTCGTGGCCCATGTCGTCGTGGTCGTCGTGGGCGTCCTCTTCGTGTCCGTGGTCGTCTTCTTCGTGTCCGTGGTCGTCGTGGCCTTCTTCTTCGTGGTCGTCGTGGCCTTCTTCTTCGTGGTCGTCGTGGGCGTCTTCGAATGGGATCGGGTCCATGACTGTGGCGAACTCAAGTATCGGAGTGCCGGACTCCGCCACCGCTCCGAGGGTGTCCGCCAAGCGTCCCTCCAGCGTCAGGCCGTTGGCCACTACCAGCGAGGCGTTGGTCATGCGCTCGGTGTCCTGCAGCGAGGGCTCGTAACCGTGCGGATCGCTGCCGACCGGGATGATGGTGCCCACCTCGGCCAGCCCGTCACAGGCCACATTGGCGACTACATCGCCCCAGATGCTGGTGGTGGCCAGGATCGTCGGGGTCTCGGCGCCTGCATCCGGCGACGCGGGCGAGGGGTCTCCCGAGCAAGCCGCTGCTACCAGAGCCGCCGCGGCCAGCGCCAGACTGCGGTCTCGCAATGATCTTGCGGCGGCCCGGCAAGGGTGACCCTGAACTCTCGACCCTATTCGCACGGCTACGCTCCTTCGCTGACTGAAACGGTGCCTGCATCATAATAAGAATGAGTCTCATTTCTGCAACCCGGGCGCCCGCAAGACACGGGACCGGCGTGATCGAGCGACCGATCAGCGGAGGGCGAGGCGGGCTGCGGCCAGGTCCGCGGCCGCGAAGCCGGCCGACTTGAACAGGGTGATTTCGTCGTCGGAGGTCCGGCCGGGATGCTCGCCGGCGACGAGGCCTCGCAATTCGGCGATGTCAGGCGGGCATCATCAGCAGCGCCCCGGTCCCGCCGCCGGGAAGGCCCACCGGATGAACCTGACGTTCGGGGGCGGTCACAGAGCCCTCGGCCAGCGCCCCGGCGATGGCTGCGATCAGCTCGGGCCAAGGCGTGGCCGCCCGTACAGCGGGCAAGTCGAGGATCCGCATCACGAGCTTCCGTTCCGTGGCCCGGACACGGGATCAGCCGCTGGCAAGACCGAAGAAGACAACGACGGCCCGGCCCAACCGAACCATGTCCTGGTGGGTGAGGCGTCCGACGCGTTCGCCCACTTTGGACCGCGGTACAGTCGTGATCTTGTCAACCATCAGGCTGCATTGCTCGCGCAGCCCGTTGTGCTCGTCGGGAGCGATGGGCAGCCGTATGAGGGGCGCCTCGGTCGGATCTGTCGTGAACGCACACACCGTCACGGAGTCCGTCGCGTCGAAGCGATCATCCTGGATGATCACGACCGGACGGGGCTTACCCGCGTAGCCGCTGCCAGCCGCCGCGGTCCGGATCTCGCCCCGCTTCATCTGTTGTCGAGGCTGAGCGCGTCGATGTAGGCCTGATCGTCGGCCGCGTGCGCGCTAGCCGCCACGGCGGCCGATTGCCGGTGAGCTTCTGCCGCGAACTCCGGTGTGCGAACGTCGGCCACCCACAACTGGATGGGGCGCATGCCCCGGTCGCGCATCCTCTTGCGGTAGTTGCGCACCCGACCGGTGACGCTCGGCTCGTCCTTCGGAGTGGCCATGACTTGATGTTACATGCAACGCGTGCCAGAGCGCACTCGGCTAGGTCGGGCGGCGTTGGGTCCAGGAGTCGATCGAGACTGCGTCTCCCGTTCGTGATCCGAAGGTCGGCTGGTCACAGTATTGGGATCCCCACGGCCAGGTTCATCGGCATTCGGCATAGCCCAGTGTCTATAGATGTGCGTTCGGCACTGCCTATTGCAGGAAGCGCTGGGGGCTGAGTTCCGATGCGATGCTGTCGAGAGGGGGCGCCGGAGCCTCACCGCCGATCAGGGCTGCGACCAGCGAGGCGATGGCTGGGGAGGTCTGGATGCCGGTCCCGCCCTGCCCGGCGCACCAGAAGAATCCGGGCGCGCCGGGATCGAAGCCGACGACTGGGACCCGGTCCGGAGCGAACGTGCGCAGGCCGGCCCAGGTGGAGCGGACCGAGCGCACGTCCAGGATCGTGGCCCGGTTGACAGCCTCGATCCCGGCGGCGACGTCGATCTCGCGGGGCTTGACGTCACAGGCATCGACGGGGTCCTCGTCGGCGGGCGAGGCCAGGAACTGGCCGGCGCCCTCGGGCTTGAAGTAGAAGCTCTCGTCGGCCCCGACCACCAGGGGCCAACTCGCCGACTCGAAGCGACTGGCAAAGGTGAACACGGTGCGCCGGTAGGGCTGCAGGCCGACGGGACGCGCGCCCGCCATACCGGCCACCTCATCGGCCCAGGCGCCGGCCGCGTTGACGACGGCGGCGCAGCCCAGCACCCGCTCCCCCATGTCCACCTGCCAAAAGCCGCCGCGGCGGGCGAGCGCCCGCACCCCGTGCGCCCGCAGCACCGCCGCCCCCTCGGCGCGGGCACCGCGCAGGAAGGCCTGATGAAGCTCGGCGACGTCGATGTCGAAGCCGTCGTACTCGATCACGCCGGCGTCCAGCCACCGCGGGTCGAGCCCAGGGCAGAGCCCGAGGGCGCCGGCGGCATCGAGGCGCTCGCACGGCGTTCCGGTGGTCTGGTTGGCGGCCACCCTGGCCTCCAACTGCTCGTCAAAGCCCGCGGGGCCGATCCACAGCACGTTGCGGGGCTCCAGCAGTTCGCTGCCGGCCAAACCGTCGGCACCGGCTTCCAGGAACGGCCGCGACGCCGCGCTCAGAACCCGGTTGGCCGGCCCGCCGTAGGAGGCCAGGAACTGGGCCGCCGACCGTCCGGTGCTGTGCGCGGCCAGGGAAGCCTCCCGCTCGACGACCGCCACCCGGTGCCCCCGCCGGGCCAGCGCCCAGGCGGCCGACACCCCGGCGATACCCCCGCCGACAACAACTACATCGAAGGAGCGGGAGGCGGTAACGGTCATGGCCATCGCGAACTATACGAACCCCCGCTCACACCGGTGGATAGGCACCCGGCTGCTCCGATACCACAACGGCCAGCGTGTTGCCCTCGACCCGCTCGGGTGCGATCCGCCGGACAGGGGCTTCGCAGGAGCGCTATCCGCCTACAGGGCTGGTTCGCTCCTTGTCAGGTGGAGACATGTAGGTCCGGCGACTGGGCCTCAGACCCATCGAGTGCATGGTCAGCAGCGTTCCGAGGGCGGCTCCGGTCGGATCCACTACCGGCACGCCTGCCCGCTCGGCGGCCAACCGGGCCTGCAGCGCCGCGGCGACGCCGAGCATTCCGGTGCAGCCCAGCACCAGGACGTCGGCAGCCGCGTCGAGTGCTCGACACGAAGCCTCGAAGAGGTTCTTGAGCAGCACGTCGCCGTCGTGCAACTCAAGCACGGGCGTGTCGATCACCTCTATGGACGCCATCCGGCTCCTCACCCCCATCCGGGAGGCCAGCATGGAGATCATGGGCACGACATTCTCCAGCACGGTGACGACCGAGAAGCGCTCCCCGAGGTTCAGGGCCGTGGTGACCGCGGGCTCGAACCCGCCCACTACCGGTATGTCGACGAGTTCCCGGGCCGCAGGAACCGCAGGATCACCGAAGCAGGTGACGAACACTGCGTCCGCTCCCTGGGACTCGGCCCGCACAACCTCGGCGACGATGGCGGGACCTGCGAGGACCTCGTCATAGAACGACTCGATGGAAGCGGGGCCGTAGGGAAGGCACGAGACCTCCAAACCAATGCCGTCGCCGAGGAAGCCGCGGGCCTCCTCGGCGATCTGTTCGTTGAACGAGTCCGACGTGATCGGAACGACGATGTGGATTCTCATGGTGGACTTCCTTTCAGGATCGGGTTGATGGCGGTCGACTCTCTCGGGCTAGGCTCGCCGGGCTCTGGACCAGGCGTCGGTGGCGACGGCGACGAGGATCACGAGTCCTTGGATGATCCGCTGCCAGATGGGGTCGATCTGGTGGAGGTTGAACCCGTTGACCATGAAGGCGATGAAGAAGGCGCCCAGCAAGGTCCTCCACACTGCGCCGGTGCCGCCCGCGATGGAGGTTCCGCCCACGACGATGGCGGCGATGACGCCGAACACGAAGCTGAAGTCGTCCGAGGGGGTCGCACTGATGGTCCGGGACGCGGCCACTACACCCGCGAGCCCGGCTGCGAGACCCGACAGGGCGAACACGGCCACCACCACCTGCCGTGTTCGCACGCCGGCGAGCCTGGCTGCTTCGGCATTGCCGCCGGTGGCATACACATGGCGGCCGAACCGGGTTGCGGCCAACGTGATCCAGGCCACCAACACGACCGCGAGCGAGATCCATGTGGCCGTGGTGAGCTCCGCGAACCGTGTGCGGGCGATGTCGCGGAAGCTGTCGCTGGCGGGCCGCATGATGCTGCGTTCGCTGACGACATAGCCGATCCCGAACACGATGAAGGATGTAGCCAGAGTCGTGATGAAGGAATTGATCCGCGCGAAGGCCACGATTGAACCGTTGGCCGTTCCGACGACCAGACCGAATGCGCATCCCGCGAGCAAGGCCAGCGCGACCGAGCCGGTGGCGTTCTCGACCCGCAGCGCTACCAGCGGGGCGGCTACCGCGACCGCCGCGATCGACACATCGAATCCGCCTGCGATCATGGTCAGCGTTGCGACGGAGGCGGCGATCAGCAGCGTCGCCTGCTGGTCGAGAACGTTGCGCAGGTTGGGGCCGGTCAAGAACCCGTCGGTTGTGAGGGCGAGCAGCACGAACAGCGCGACGGTCACCCAGGCGATGCCGTAGCGGGCAAGCAGCCCGAGGTATCGGCCGGTTCCGGACGGCCGCGGCGGCGCGGCTGCATCCGTCATGAGCCTTGGCCGACCGCGGCTTCCTCACCGAAGGCGTGCCGCAGGATCTGCGTCTCGTCCAGGTCGGGGTGGGCGAACTCTGCGACGAACCGCCCATCTCGCATGACGAGCACGCGGTGGCAGAGCCCAACCAGTTCCTCGAGTTCCGAGGACACGAGCAGCACCGCGAGGCCGTCGGTGGCCGCGGCCGCGATCAGATCGTAGATCGAGCGCTTTGAGCCCACGTCGACTCCCCTGGTGGGCTCATCGGCGATGAGGACTCTCAGACCTGGAGCCGTCCAGCGCGCGAACAGGGACTTCTGCTGGTTGCCTCCCGACAGCAGCCTGACCGGAGTCTCAAGCCCTCCGCCGCGCACTCCGGCACGGGCCGCGGATGCGGCTACAAGCTCGCGCTCGGAGCGGCGGGCCACAAGGCCTGCTCTCGTGATCTGTCGTAGGTGCGGGAGGCCGACGTTCTCGCGAAGGCTGCGATCCATCAGCAGTCCTTGTTCCTTGCGAGACTCGGGAATGAGCCCTAGGCCGGCGCTGATCGACTCGCGCGGCCGGCGGCGGCCGGCGCGGCCACCAGCGATCTTGACGTCTCCGGCGACGGGTCGGTCGGCGCCGTAGACACACCTGACGAACTCCGTGCGGCCCGATCCGACCAGCCCCGCGATGCCGACTATTTCCCCTGGGAGCACATCCAGGTCGAGCCCTGCCGTGAGCGGGGTGCCGGCGGAAACGGGTTGCCCGGCGAGGCCCGCAGGCGCCTGCCCGCCGAGACTTGCGGGGATCAGGTCCCGGACTCTGAGGACCGGGGCCTGGGATGGCTCCGGACGGCGCGGCTTGGGCGGGAAGTTGCCTTCGAGCTTGCGCCCGATCATGGCCTCGACCAGGGATCCAGTCGTCTCGGACGACGGCCTGGTGGCTTTCACGACGCGCCCGTCGCGCATGACCGTTATGTCATCGGCAAGCTCGAGGACTTCGTCGAGAAAATGGGAGATGAAGAGGACGGTGATCCTCTGGTGGCGCAGAGACCGCAGCAGGCAGTGAAGTTGGTCGCGCTCCTGCGAGGAGAGGCGGGCCGAGGGCTCGTCCATGATCACGAACTCGGATCGCCGAGCCGCGGCACGGAGGATCTCGACCTGCTGCTGGTCGGCGACGCTGAGACTCCCGACTCTCGCGGCGGGATCAATCGGGATGCCGGTGCGCTCGACGAGCGCCTCGAAGCGCTGCGCGGTGGCGGCGCGGGGCACGAATCCCCACCGCGTCGACTCGACTCCGAGGAAGACGTTGTCGGCCACGTTGCGATCCGGCACGAGGGCCAACTCCTGGGCGATGGCGGTGATGCCGGCGGTGAACGCCTGCCTCGGTGACCGGAACCGGCACGGGCGGCCGTTGACGATCATCGAGCCGCTGTCGGCGGTGTGCACTCCGGCGATGATCTTCCCGACGGTGGACTTGCCCGCGCCGTTCTCGCCGACGAGTGCATGGATGCAGCCGCGCCGGATGGAGATGTCGACGTGATCGACGGCCTGGGTGGAGCCGAACCGCTTGGATACGGCGCGCAGCTCTACATGAGCGGGCTCGCCGGGCTGAGGATCAGCCATCCCACTCCGCGGTGAACTGGTCCACGTTGGCTGAGGTGACCATTCCCTCGTCGACGAAGCCGCCGTTGGGGTCCACCCCGCCTGTGTAGGTGCCGTCCTCGAGCGCCGCGATCATGGCTTCCATGGCCAGACGGCCCTCGCTGGCCGGAGCGTAGAACACGGTCGCGAACCACCGCCCATCACGGATTCCCTCGATGGCGGGCGAGGATCCGCCCAGACCGATCAGGGCTACATCGTCGAGCTTGCCCTCGTCGGTGAGGACGAGTTCGATGCCTTGCAGCGGCTGGTCGGCGCCGACCACCACGTCGAAGTCAGGCTGGGCCTGCATGATGTCCTGGATGGCGTTGATCCCGCCCTCCGGTCCCAGGTACTGGCCCTCGCCCTCGGCGACGATCTCGATGTTCGGCTGGTCCGCGACGACGCTGTCGAACCCCTGGCGCAGGGCGACGTCGAGCGGAATGCCCCGTATGCCGAAGATGTAGACCACCCGGCACGGGTCGAGGCCGGCGCAGGCCTGGACGGTGAGCCGTCCGGCCCGCTCGCCGGTGACGACGGGCGGAGCGAGGACGGAGGCTGCAATCCCGTCCACCTGGGGCTCATTGGTGGACAGGTCGTCACCGACGATCTGGTTGAACAGCACCACCTGATGCCCGGCCTCCAGGGCCGCCTCCACGTCGGGGACGAGCCCCGGTCCGTTCAACGCGACCAGGATGATCCCGTCGTACTGGCCGCTGGCCACCGCGTCCTGGAGCTGCGTGGTCTGCAGATCAGCGTTGAACTGGGCGTCGAACTCGACCAGCTCGATGTTGTTCTCGTCGGCAAGCCGCTGCATCTCTCCCACCGAAGCCAGCAGGAACGTGTTGGCCGAGCTGGCCGACAGGTAGGCGACCTGCCTCGGACCCGCCGGCTCCGTCGTCGCCGGCGATTCATCCTCGAGCTCCTCGACGGCCGGCTCGGGTGCCTCGTCGGCTTCGGGTTCGGATGCTTCCACCTCATCCGTCACCTCGGCTGAGGCGCCTGTGTCCTCAGGTGCTTCCTGCTCCTCGTCAGGAGCCTCGGCCGGAGCGGCCGGAGCCTCGACATCCGAGCTGCTCTCGACAGTGGCGTCCGCTGGTTGCTCAGCCGCCTCGTCATCGCCGCACGCCGCGGCCACTAGAGCCAGCGCCAGGATGACGGAGAGAAGCCTCGCCGCATTACGTACCTTCATCGGATCCCCCCTCACGATGGGAACTGTGAGCCTGTGGGGGCACGGTAAGGAGCCCCGAACCGGGGCTCAATGGGCAGACCGCTGCCATTCGGGCACCGCGAAGTGCAGTTCTGGCACCCACGAGGTGGGTAGCGGCCGGAGCGGAGAACGGGCTAGATGCTGGCCTGATCGAGCCGGTGCATCCTCACGACGAGTTGCAGCGCGAGCCGCTGGTCGGGGTCGTGAAGGTTGACGTTGAGGGTCTCCGCGATGCGGTCGATCCGTTTCATGACGGTGTTCCGGTGCACGCCCAGCGTGGCGGCAGTGCTCGTGGCGGAGGACTGGCAGTCCAGGTAGGCCTGCAGCGTTCGCAGGAGCACGCCGTCGGTGTCCTCTCTGGTCAGCGGTTCGAGGAACGCGGCCACCACCCGGCCGAAGTCAGCCGAGCCGTACCAGCCCAGCATGATCCGCTGGATGCCGAGCTCGTCGATGTGTCTCACTGCGACACGACTTGGGCCCGCGCCGGCGAGGGCCGTCGCCTGGCGAGCCTCCGTGAGGCTCGCCCTCAGGCCGGGAAGGCCGTACGCGGGTCGGCCCACCCCGGCGTGCGCGCTCACACCGTCCGAGTCGGCGACGAGGGCCTCAAGCGCGTCTTGAAGGCTCTGTGCCAGCCGCTGGTAGTCAGACACCGGGGGCTCTGCCGGTGCGCACACCCAGCCCGACCAACCGTCCGTCCTCTCGATGAGAGGACCGTCGATCCCGACGCGTTCGAGTGTCTCGGCGAGAGCACCGGTGTTGACGAGCGCCCAGTTCGAGTCCACGGGACCCGACAGCTGAACGTGAAAGGCGCTCGTCCATCCGGCTGCGGACCAGCCGAAGGTCGCCATCTGGGCCAAGATCGCCTCATCAGGCAGTTCCCCGCTCCCGACTACCTCGTTGAGCAGTGCGAGACGGTGCCTGGCGTCGCGCTCCATGACGAGCCGGTCACGCACGAGGTGGGCTCCCACCGCCCACGAGGCCACGCCGAGGAGATCCAGACCGGCCTGCTGGATGGCGGTGTCAGCGTCGCCGAGCAGGCACACGAGCCAGAACCGGACCGGCTCCTCCAGCACCACAACGACCGGACAGACCATTCCCGGCTCACCCTCCGAACCGACATCTGGAGCGTGGTAGGCGTACCGTCTCAAGGCCTGCGGCCGCACCGACGCCGGTGGCCCCGCGATGACGGCGCTGCTGGCTTCAACCAGGGAGCAGGGACGTCCGAGCACTTCAGAGACCAGCGCAAGGGTCTGTGAGACTGTGGTGGTCCGGTCAAGACCCCGCAGCAACCGAGCCATCATCGCGGCCTGGTGCACGGAGGGCTGCAGGACGAGTTCTCGTGCCGACGCGGCGGCCGCAAGCACGTCATCTGCTTGAGCCTCTCCCAGCACCGTGCGAAATCGGTCCGCCAGTCGCCGGGTCGCGATGCCGATTGCAGACACCGCGTTGACGGCCACCAGACCCGACCCCTCGCCGTCCCTGACGGTCCGCAACGCGATGTCGAGGGCATAGGAGTTGGGTTGTAGCCCGTGGGCGTCCAGCACGACCAGCAGACCCGGCGAGATCGGTGTGGCCAGGTCGCAGCGGGCGGTGACGAACACGTCCGAGACGGTGCGATCGAGGCCGTCGCGGCCCGCGACCACCTGGCAGTCTCCGAGCGCGCCGGTTGCTAGCAGCTGTTCCACCGTGAGCGGTCTGGGCCGCAGGCGAGTATCGGGCACCAGTGACGTTCTACTACCTGCGGCGGCTGTGTTGATCCTGTGACGGCAGGACCCGTCTCAGGAGTTCGATCCAGTTGTCGCCCGCCACTCGGGTAGCGATTTCGGCACCCAGGCAGTCCGTGAGCCGCGCTCGGAAGGGCCCGAGGTCGGAGGGATCGCGCATTCCCGCGACAAGTGGCAGGTTGCCGGGATCGACGAGACCAGCACCCAGGATCGGATCGAGCACCTCCAGCAAGTCCTCCATGAAGTCACAGCCCAACCCGACTGCGGACGGGCCGGCCACTCTCACCGCATGCTCGATGTGCGAAAGGTAGTCGTCGAGGGTGGGGGCACCGGTCGAGAGGAACCCTCCGAAGGAGTTGATCCCCACCACCCCGCCCGAGTCGGCCACATCACGCAACTGATCGTCGGTGAGGTTTCGGGGATGGGGGCACAGGGCATGACACGACGAGTGGGTCGCCACGAACGGGCGGGTCGCGATGCCGGCGACATGGTCGAAGCCCGCCTTCGAGAGGTGGCTGACGTCCACGATCATTCCCAACCGCTCCATCTCGGCCACGGCCTCCGCTCCAAGGGAAGTGAGCCCCGCGCCGGTGGCGGCCTCGCCCGCGCCGTCAGCCATCATGGTTCGCCGGTTCCAGGTCAACGACATGGACCGCACGCCCAAGCGCCAGAGGGTTTCCAGCACGCCGAGGCTGTGTGCCACCGGCTCGGAGCCTTCGATGGCGAGCACCAGCCCGATGCGACCCGAGGCGAGGGCCCGTTCCAGGTCGCCGCAGGTCTCGACCACCGCCACGTCGGTGGGATGGGCCGCGGCGATGCTCCGGGCCTCCTCCAGCAGCAACAGACAGCGTCGCCGCGCGCCCTCGCCGACGTGCTGGTCCTCCGTGAAGACGGCCAGGAACTGCACCGCCACCCCGCCGGTGCGCAGTCGGGGCAGCCAGAAGTCTCCGAAGGGGTCGCTGAACCCCCTCTCCTTCTGGTGCAACACGGCGAGCAGCAGATCGTTGTGAGCGTCCACCACCCGCATCGGGTCTCCTACGGCAAGAGTCCGGCGGCGTTCGGCATGGAGTCCTGCACTACGAGGACAGCGGCCCGACAGCCTTGACGATCAGCCGACACCTGCCCCCCGGAACGTAGGTCATGGGGATCTCGACGATCCTGGTGATGCGCACGTTGTGGGCGTCGGCGCCGGCCCGGATGGCCGCGTCCTCGGCCTCTTCGCGGGCGCTGGTGAGGCAAGCCTCTCTACCGTCGGTGTCGTAGCTGTAGACCTTGTCGATCGATCCGGCGGCCTCGGCGATGGCCGCGCCGAAGGCGTTGGCCACCGAGTGATGCGGCGGCCAGATCACCTCGCTGACTCCTCGCAGCGCTTGAGGGACCAGATGGGCGCCGCCGCCCACAGCTATGAGGGGAAGGGCTGTGCTCGACGCCTTCATCCTCTCGCACAGGACTCCGACTCGCTCGTCCACCCAACCGATGGCTGCCTCTGTGAGCGAGGCGTCCAGGCCTGACAGCAGGGCGAGGTCACCGAAGCCCTCCAGACGGCCCGCGGCGAGTGAGATGTCGGAGAGCGTCAGTGTCGGGCCTCCCATGCAGATGGCCTCGGTGATCACGTCATAGCCGACGGAGTCGGGCCCGACGGCCACACCGTCACGGTTGCGGACGATGCTTCCGCCTCCCAGGCCGACCGAGATCAGGTCGGGCATGCGGAAGTTGGTTCTCACCCCTCCCACCTCGACTGCGGCGGTCGACTCGCGGGGGAACCCGTCGACGAGGATCCCCACATCCGCCGAGGTGCCGCCGACGTCGATGACGAGCGCGTCGGACAGTCCAGCGAGCGCGCTGGCTCCTCTCATGGAGTTGGTCGGGCCCGAGCCGACCGTGAGGACCGGGTACTTGTCGGCTTCGTCGACGGCCATGAGCGTGCCGTCGTTCTGGGTGAGGAAGCTCTCGACCTCCAGCCCGGCCTCGGTCAAGGTGCTGCGGAACCCGGCCACCACACGCTTGGCCACCGTCAGCAGGGACGCGTTGAGGATCGTGGCGTTCTCGCGTTCAAGCAGTCCCAAGGATCCCACCGTGTGGCTTAACGACACCGGGAAGTCGGCGCCGCACTCTTCGGCCAGCAGTTCGGCGGCGCGAAGTTCCTGATCGATCGACGCCGGGCTGAATGCGCATGAGACTGCGATGGCTGAGACCTCCGGTGCGCAGGAGGCACCGAACCGCCTGACCGCGTCCTCGTCTAGGGCAGCGATCGGCGTGCCGTCGTACTCGAACCCGCCCGACACGATCTCGCTGCGACCGATGACAATGTCTCGAAGGTCCTCGGGCCAGGCTGCGCTGGGCCGCACTCCCAGCGACGATGGGGCGGCCAGGCGCAGCACCCCCACCCGGTCGAGGTCCTGGCGCCGGATGATGGCGTTCGTGGGATGGGTGGTGCCGAGCATCGCCTTGTCCAGCCCGGCTGGGTCGTCCACTTGGGCCAGGACCGCAGCCACGGCCGACTGGATGCCCCCTATCGGCTCTGGCGTGGTGGCAGTCTTCGTCGCGGCCAGGACCGTGCCGGACGAGTCGACCACGACCGCATCGGTGTTGGTGCCTCCTACGTCGACGCCGAGCCGCAATCCGCTCACCGCCGGCTCTCCCGGAAGTCGACGTAGTCGATGTCGTACCCGAAGGCTCGGGGCCCGACCAGTTCGAGCATCCCGTCACGGTGCCACTCAGGTGCGCACGGCATGGCCAGCACGTTGAGCCGCTGCCCGTAGGCCAGGCTCTCGGTGGTGACCGGGTCAGCCGACTCGTTGTCGATCAAGCAGAGCAGGTCGGGCACGGTCACGACCGCCTCGCCCTCCTCGAAGGCGATGAGATTCTCGTTCTGGATCTCAACCCGCATGGTGCGGCTGGTGTCGTCGAGATGCTCGAGAACGACGGTGCCGCGGGCGAAGCCCTCGGTGGTGCGGCGATCTATGTCGATGACCTTGCCGCTGAAGACCAGTTCTGCGTCGGTGTAGTCGAGCAGTTGTTGCCAGGCTCCATCGGTGCCCCGCTTGACGTGGGCGAGGCGCCTTCCGACCTCGGTGCAGTAGGTCATCGAGCCGCGTATCCCAGCCCGCTGTACTTCAGCCACCGTCATCGGATAGCAGCTGATCGCATTGGCCAGGCCGAGTTGAATGACGGCGGCCCGCGCCAGGGCCTCGGCCGTCTGGTTCGTCGTGGCCTCGAAGACGCACATGTTGCCTTTCTCGTCCGCGATCGACATCGGCGCGGCCAGCAGTCCGTGCAGTGTGAAAACGGTCATCTCGATCTGGGGAAAGGCGCGCCGCATCCCGTCGGCGTCGACGATCGGCAAGCCCATTTCGACCGCAGTGGCGATCGGCACCAGCGTGTTGACCCCACCCACCTCGATAGGCATCAGGGCGACAGGCTCCTCGCCCAAGTAGGCGGCCAGAGCCCGGATGCCGGCTCGAAACTCGGTGCCGGCTGGGATCTTCTCCAGGATGACCGTCGGCGCGCCGATGATGGCAGTGGTCAATAGGCGGCCGTCACTGGGAAGCTCTTCTGGCTCCACCACCTTGGCGGGGCCGTGATCTGCGATCGCCTGTTTGACCAGCAGTTTGCCCACATACGGGTCGCCGCCTCCACCGGTTCCCAGCAAGGTCGCGCCTAGAGCGAGATCGTCGATGTCTTCGATCGTCAACTCTCTCACGGTCCGCCTTCCGGTCAACTCCACGGTCGTCGGCCTGATGGACCAACCTAGAAGGCTCGTGCAGGCGGAGCCGATGGGCATTTCGCGACCACCGGGAGCTGGCGGTACGCGATCTGCCCTGCGGGTGTACTGGCTCTATGACGGCATAAGCGATGTTATGCCGATAATGCTATACAGGGAGAATGAGAACGATGATCGTGCTGCCGGACCACCACCACGCCGAAGCCAAACGCAGGGCGGCCCGCGAGGGCATCTCGCTGTCGGAGTACATCCGCCGACTCGTGGCGCGCGACCTTGAACCGGAGGAGTCTGTGAGCGACCCGTCGGTGATCTTCGGCCTCTTCGACGGCGGCGGATCGAAGATTGCCGAGGGGAAGCAGGCCATGATCAGCGAGGCCATCGATAAGCAGTTCACCGCCAAGGGACTCTGACCTGTGGCTCCGGTGTTCGTGGACACCAGCATCTGGTACGCAGCGGCCGACGACGGTGACGCTGACTGCGAGGTCGCCCGGTCGCTGCTCACCGAGCACGCCGGGTCGCTGGTCACCAGCGACTTGGTCCTAGCCGAGCTGTGGAACCTCGTCAACGCTCGCACCAACCACCACACCGCCAACCAGGTCGTCGCCGCCATCGCGACCGGGATCGCTCGCGTCGAATGTGCCACGGAAGCCGACTTCGGGGTCGCCGCCGCCGCCCTGGCTGACTTCAGTGATCAGGCGTTCTCCCTGACCGACCGCACAAGTTGGGCGCTCATGGAGCGCCTCGCCATGACGGACGCGCTGGCGCTGGACGCCGACTTCCGGGTGTACCGCTACGGGCCCCAGCGCCGGCGGGCCTTTGCCGTGCGGCCGTAGAGGGGCCGCGGCATCACAGCACGTTGCCGTAGCGGTGGGTGGTGTGGGTGATGGACTGCTCGCGCAGGTAGTGGAGCAGCTCGATCCGGCCCTCGGCGGTGACCGGGTCGTCGGCGACGTGGACCCCGGCTTCGTTGGCTGCCTCTCGCAGCTCGGGGCTGCACGTTCCGACGACTCTCACGCGCTGGACGTCGAGCGATCCGAGCCGACGCGCGAAGTCGGCGCCGGTCTCCTCGGGGGCGTGGGACTCGACGAGGGTGACGTTGCGGCGGCGGGCCGCGGTCCGGACCCGGGCGACGTCTCGGGGCCTGGCGTCCGCCTCGGCCCGCAGCGCGACGCTCCGCAGCGGCCGGTAGCGGAAGACGTTGGACTCGCAGAAGAGCCCGGACGGGTCGTGCTCGACACCGAACTCTGTGCGCCACGCGGCCTCGTCGCTGGCGCGGGCCGTTTCGAGCCATTCGTCGTCGCTGAGGCCGGCCTCGACCGGGTGCCAGGTCCCGAGCCGGGCCACGTAGTTGGGGCCACCTGCCTTGGTGCCGGGACCGACAGAGGACCGCTTCCACCCGCCGAAGGGCTGGCGGCGCACGATGGCTCCGGTCGTGCCCCGGTTGATGTAGGCGTTGCCCACCTCCACCGCGTCGCTCCACCGGCCGATCTCGGCGGGGTCCAGGGTGTGGATGCCGCCGGTGAGCCCGTAGGCGGTGGCGTTCTGGATGGCGATGGCCTCGTCGAGGGTCCCGGCTGGCATCAGGCCCAGAACCGGGCCGAAGCACTCCGTCTGGTGGAACCATGAGCCGGGTTGCACGCCCAGGCGCACCCCGGGGGTCCAGGTCGCGGTGTCGATGCGGCGGGGTTCGACCAGCCACTCCTCGCCGTCGTCGAGGCGGGTGAGGGCTCGCAGCAGCTTGCCCTCGGGCTCGTCGATGGTCGGCCCCATGGTGGTGGACAGCTCTGTGCTGGGGCCGACCTCGAGGCCGGTCACCGCGTCGACGAGTTGGCGGCGCAGCCGTCGAGAGTCGTAGGCGTCGCCCACGCAGATCGCGAGGCTGGCGGCCGAGCACTTCTGGCCCGAGTGCCCGAACGCCGATGCCACCAGATCGGCCACGGCCAGGTCGATGTCGGCGTTGGGGGTGATCACCATGGCGTTCTTGCCCGAGGTCTCCGCGAGCAGGCGCATGGCGGGCTTCCATGACAGGAACATCCGCGCCGTGTCATAGGCGCCGGTCAGGATCACGGCATGCACATCGGAATGGGTGACCAGATGCCGGCCCACATCGTCGTCGCGGGTGCGGATGAAGCCGACCAGGCCCGGCGGGACGCCCGCAGCCCAGCAGCACTCGGCGACTATCTCAGCGCAGCCGGGTGTTTCCGGCGCCGGTTTGAGGATGGCGGCGTTGCCGGCGGCCAGCGCCGCGAAGACACCGCCGGATGGGATCGCCACCGGGAAGTTCCAGGGGGACACCACCAGCACCACTCTGAACGGCTCGAACCGCGCCAGTTCGGGGTCGGCCAGGCCCCGCCCGACGAGATCCAGGGCCCGCTGGCCATACCAGCGGGCGAAGTCGATGGCCTCGGACACCTCGGGGTCGGCCTCGGCGACGGTCTTGTGGCCCTCATGGACCATGGCCGCCACCAGATCGCCCCGCCTGCGACTCAGCTCGTCAGCCACCCGCCACAGCAGGTCCCGGCGCTCGGCAGGCGGGCAGGCGGCCCAGCCGGTCTGCTGCTCCGCGGCGGTCTCCACGACCCGGTCCGCGCCGGCGGCATCGCGGGTGATGGCGGTCGAGGGCCCTCGCCATTGCCGGGACGTGATCTCGCCGGCCCAAGCCCGGTTCGGGGCCAGCGCGGGGTCGGTGTCGGGCTCGTTGAAGAAATCGCCGGCCGGGTCGGCCGGCTCCGGCGGGAGGTGGCGATCCTGGCACCGGCGCGGGGACCGCCCGGCTGACCACCTCTCGGAGACCGCGGCACGGAACTTGGCCGCCTCGGCCTCGAAGGCGGCGCTGCCGGGCTGCAGGCCGAACAGGTGGTGGATGAAGTTCTCGTCGGAGGCGTTCTCGTCCAATCGTCGGAACAGATAGGCGATGGCCACGTCGAAGTCCTCGGCGGCCACCGCGGGGGTGTACAGCAGCACTCCGGAGCCGTCGGAGCGCAGCCGTTCAGCCTGAGCGGGCGCCATGCCCTCGAGCATCTCAAACCCCACCCGGTCACGGACCCCGCGCTGGTTGGCCAGCAGGTCGGCCCAGGCAACGTCGAAGAGGTTGTGGCTGGCCACCCCGATGCGCACCGAGGCGGTGCGTTCTGGTGTGAGCATCCAGTCGAGGCAGCGCTTGAAGTTGGCGTCGGTCTCGGCCTTGGTCTCATAAGGCGCCTGCCGCCAGCCCCGCATGGCGGCCTCCACCCGCTCCATGGCCAGGTTCGCGCCCTTCACCAGACGGATCTTGATCGCGGCCCGGCGGCGGCCCTCGGCGACGAGGCCGTCGTGCCACCCGACGAGGTCCACCAACGCGTCGAAGCAGTCGGGCAGGTAGGCCTGCAGCGCGATGCCGGCGTCGAGGGTTGCGAACTCGGACTCCTCCAGCAGGCGGCGGAAGGCGCTCACGGTCAGCTCCAGGTCGTGGTACTCCTCCATGTCGAGGTTGATGAACGTCGCCGGCGATGTGGACGCGGCGGCTCGATACAGGGGGTGGAGAGCCTCGCCGATCCGGTCCAGCGAACCGTCGAAGTCCCACGGATTGAGTTGCGACACCACCGCCGACACCTTGACCGACACGTAGTCCACGTCGGGCTGGGCAAGGGTGTCGAACACCTCCTGGTGCCGGCGTTTGGCTTCCGCTTCGCCCAGGACGGCCTCGCCGAGCATGCTCACGTTCAGCGAATAGCCCTGCGCGGCGCGGGCCTCCAAATGGGCTGACAGCCGCTCCGGCTCGGAGTCCACGACCAGGTGGCCGACGAGGGCCCTCATGCGGCGCTGGGCGACCGGCATCACTAGTCGCGGCATGCGGGGGCCGAGCCGCGCCCCCAGCCGCAGTAGCAGCCGGTCCAACGGTGACAGGAATGCGGGCAATCTCGCCTCGGCCACCAGGGAGGCCAGCTGGCCCGCGGCGACCGCGGGATCCTCGGGCCGTATCACACGGTCGACGAACCTCATGGCGAACGCGGTTGCCGACGGGTCGGTCACCACCCCCGACAGCCGGTGGACCGCGGCCCTGTCCCGCCTCGCCGCCGATGGCCCGGCTGCCTCGAGCCATCCCACGACACGGGCTACGGCCTCCTCGGCCAGCATCTCAGCGCCGTGGGTGTGGCGGTCCACGCCTTGCTCGTCCCTTCCTGCCGCGAGGCACTCGCGACAGCGTGCCCGTCCATGATCGCACGAATCGACCGCCGGGCATGCCGCAGTCGGGTGAACGGATGGACTGACATTGTGCATTTCGGTTACGTCATCGTTGGCTTAGATCTGTCGAGAGTATTGATTCGGGAACTTGATTGACCTTGGGCTGCGAATGTCGAAGAAATCAGTCACTACATAGCTGATTAATTGGCTGTCGCCGCAGAGTACGGATGATCTGTTGGGCGATACACGACCCCAGTTCGAGCCTCGGTCGAGCCGCGGCGGCCTCCCTTGGGCCAGTTCCGGGAGCACGAGCCTCAGTCTGATATCTAGTATTAGTTATTATATTCCGGGTAATGTTGGAGGGCTCCACCGTTGGAGTCTTAGCCCCTAGCGGACCGCGACATCGTCACTGGGTTGGCCAGGATGAATCACAGTTAACAGACAATTTGAAGACTGCAATAGATTTGAATTCGGTCCAATGCCGGGCTTAGCCTCGGGGATAACACCAGTGGCATTTGCTGGTTTGTAATATGACCGTCGTGCAGTTGGACGACATGGATCGCAAGATTGTTCGGACCCTGCAAGAGGACGGCCGGACCAGCTACAGCGACATCTCCAAGGCCGTGGGCGTGAGTGCCGGAACCGTCCGGAACCGCATCAACCAGATGCGCTCCTCGGGGATCCTCTCCGTAGACGTCCGGCTGGATCCAAGCCTCTCCGGCCTCGGGATCCACGCAACCCTGCTGCTCAAGGTCCGGCCCTCTCAGCTGGTCGAGGTGGCCGACGCGCTCTCCGGCCTGGAGGAAGCCGGCTATGTGGCCACACTGGCCGGTGCCTACGACGCCGTCGCCGATGTCTTCTGCCGCGACATCGCCCACCTGCGCCTCCTGATCCACGACAAGGTGCAGAAGATCGACGGCGTGGTCGACGTGACCACCAACCTCGTGACCGGGAACAGGCACCCGCGGCGTCACGGTCCCTCCTCCTGATCGACCAGGGCGCCGTTCTCGCGGAGCCGATCGACGACGAGCTTCCCCTGCTCGTGGAGCATCGCGGCGTAGTGGCCGACGGCCGCGTCGGCCCGCCCCGCTTCGAGCGAATCGGCGACCAGGCGGAGTTGGCGCCGGGCAATCTCGGCGGCGCCGACCACCTCCACGAAGAAGTTGCCGGGCACGAGCCCGACGAGGCCGCGGGCAACCGCGTCGAAGCGAGGCGAGCCGCCGAGGGTGTGGAGCCGGCGACGAGCCGACAGCACCCGATCGAAGAGCGAGTCGCTGTCGGGCGCGTCGGCTGCCCACCGGAGATCGGCGATGAGCGTGTCCAGGTCGCGGCCGCGCTCGATCGCCTTGCCGATGGCGAAGCCGTCGACGCGGGCATAGAGCTCGTAGAGATCGCCGACCGCCTCGGCGGTGAGCGGCTCCACGAACGCCCCCCGGTGCGGCGTCATCGAGATCACACCGGCGTGCGCGAGCGCGATGAGCGCCTCCCGTACCGGGATCCGGCTCACACCGAACCGTCGCGCCAGGTCGTCCTGGTTGAGTCGTGCACCGGCAGTGAGTTCGCCGGTCCAGACCAGCCGTCGAACCTCCTCGGCGACCCGGTCGCTCGTCGACGGGCGCTCGATGGGCGCGATCTCGGTCACGATGGGGGGTCCGTGTCGGCGAATCGGTCCACGAGCGCCGCCAGGGCGTCGGCGCAGGTGCGTGCGCCGCCGGGTGTGTCGGGCAGGCGAACCGGACCGTGCTCGCGGCTCGGCAGCAGGATCGTGGCATGGCCACCGCAGGTGGTCTCCCCGCGCTGGTTCTCACCCCAGACGTCGAGGTCGACGGCCGGGCGGCCCCCCTCGGCGAGGTACTTGCGGCTGGCTTGCCCGCGCATCCAGTGGGTGTCGCCGACGTAGTTGAACCTGCGGAACTCGACGTCGAGCTTCCAGAGCCAGGCGTCGTCGCCCATCCAGTCGGTGCAGAGATGGATCAGCCACGCCTCGCGCATCCGGCCGTAGTCGTAGATGGCCGGGCTGCCCGCCCGCTGCGCCCAAGCAGGGTCCCAGTGGACCCGTTGGTGCACGTCGGGGATGTTCAGCTCGTCGTTGCGGAAGAACCCGGGGATCCGCGCCCGCTGCTGGTGCGCGAGGTTCAACGCCTTGACCCCGTAGAGCCCCATGCCGACGCCGGTGTGCCAGACGACGATGTCGGTGACCCGCAGCGGTCCCTTGACGAGCGGGCCGAGCAGGTCGCCGGCGGCGACGTCCTCCCAGGTCCGCGGCTCGGGACCTCGCCGCCGGGCGGCCGCCGCCGCGACGTCGGCCGCGATGGCAGCAATCTGGTCGTCGGTGTAGGGCTCGATCTCGACGCCGAAGTTCTTTCCTTCGTCGCCTTTGCCCTCCACCCTCTTCCGGTCGGTCCGCACCATGAGGCGATACTGGGCCGACAGCATGCGGTCCGGCGCTCCGAAGACCTCGGCCGACCACTCGTGCACGGCGCGATCCGCGAATTCGCTCTGCTTGTCGTGCACTCCCACGAGCGCATTGCGGCGCGTGACCCGGGTACCCGGCCGCAACGGCGCCCACCACTCGCGGAAGCTGCCGGAATAGTAGGCGTGGGCACCTTTGAGCGGATCCCCCTTGAGCAGCGCCCTGGTGCCGGCATCGAGCGAGGTGACCTCGTTCTCGCCGATCATCGTGTCGCCGCCGTTCAGATGAGGCGGCGCGATCGGGCCTCCCCATGCCGTTGCCGCGGCGTAGTCGGGGTCGCACCACAGCGGGTTGTCGTCACCGTAGGCCTCGGCGACGTGACGGAACGCGTCGGTCCCCGGCTCGCGGTACCAGGGTGGCTGGGGGTGGGGATGCGCGATCCCGATCCGGACCCGGAGGCGGGCGATGGCCTCGTCGGTGAGCGCGGCCCCGCTCATCGGATCTGCACCGGGCGTTCAGTCAGATCGAAGTCTCGAAGCGCGCCGCCGTCGGCCATTTCCGAGAGCCAGTGCGGTCGGGCGGGCTCGGCGTCGGGGTCGATGCGCAGCTCCCACCGCCGGTCAGCCACCCGAGTCGCGACACAGCGAGGGTTGGCGGCCTCGGCGGTGAACCGGAACCCGTCGAGCCAGTCCATCGGGCTGCGGCAGACGTTGTCGTCCAGCCCCGGCCCGCCGACGAACGGGCCGGCGTAGTCGTTGATCACGGTCATGCGGGGTCCTCCCAGTCGATGCGGTCGTCCCGGTTCGGCTGACGTCCGGTGCGCCACGGGCACGGTGTCTGTATACATTATGCGAAATGGGAGCGCCCATGAAACCCTACCCACCAGCCATCGACGGACTCGCCGTCAACCAAGCCGATGGCGTGGTGTCGATCCGCATCGACCGGCCCGACCGGCGCAACGCCCTCACCGACGACATCGTGCTCGGGCTGATCGAGATCATCGATGCTGCATCGTCCGACGAGGCAGCCCGCGTCGTGCACCTGTCGGGCACAGGCCACCACTTCTGTTCCGGCTTCGACCTGTCGCTTCGTGGCGGCCGCGGCGACAGGCCGCGGACCGGGGCGACCCAACGCCAGATGCGGTGGCACGTCAACCGGCTCGTGCCCACCATGCTGGTGTCACAGACCCCGATCGTGTGTGCGGTCAAGGGCTGGGCCATAGGGCTCGGGATGAGCATCGCCCTCGCATCGGACTTCGTCATCGCCGCCGACGACGCCCGCTTCTGGGCCCCGTTCACCCAGTCCGGGTTCACCCCCGACAGCGGCACATCGTGGCTCGTGCCCCGGCTCGTCGGCGTCGCCCGAGCCAAAGACATGATCATGCTGGGCCGCGAAGTATCCGGTGCCGAGGCCGCCGCATGGGGCATGATCCACCGTTCGGTGCCGGTCGACGAGGTCGACGACGCCACGGGAGCGCTCGCCGGCGAGCTGGCGGCGGCGGCGACCGTGTCGGTGGGGCTCTCCAAGCTGTTGATCCAACGGTCGCTCACCACCGACCTCGCACACCACCTCTACGACGAGGGCCTGTCCCTGGAGCTGTCGAGCCGCTCCGAGGACTTCCACGAGAGCACCCGGGCACGGCGAGACGGGCGCGACCCAGAATTCAGAGGACGCTGAATGGGCGGCTCTCCGCGAATCATCAGCGTCGATGACCATGTGGTCGAGCCTGGGCCAACGTGGTCCCGCAGCGCGCTGGCGACACCCTGTGGGCCTCGATGACGTTCGGTGACCTCGTTGATCCGGCGCATGAATCGACCTCCGAGGAACAGCACCTCCGCTGACCTCGATGCCTCTGAGCAGTAGGTCTACGACGGGTGTGCGGGACCTGGAGATGCGGTACAGCTTGGGGATGTAGCTGCGGCCGGACAGCTCCGCCACGGCCCGCTCCTCAGTTCGGCCGCGTCAGCATGCAGCCGCCACGGCTCGAGCGACTTGCTCCGAGAACAGGGGAGGCACCGAGTTCCCGATCTGTGCCTGCACTGATGCTCGCTTGCCGACGAACGCGAAGTCGTCCGGGAAGGTGAAGAGCCGGCGAAGCTCCGGGACGCGCAGGCGGCGGTTGTCCCAGTGGAACGGGCCGACGTTGGGGCCGGGCTGGGCCTGGATGGTCGGTGACGGCCTGTCGGGTCGAGCTTCAACAGGAACGACCAGTACCGGGACCGCCACTCGAAGATCGGCTCGGCGTGGCCGCGCTTCGCGGTGAAGTGCAGGTAGTTGTCGCCAGGCGGGATCTCGGGCAGGAGATGGCCCCAGCGTCCCCGAACGACCTCCTCGGGCTCGGGGTCGGTGATCAACCCGGTGAGCGCCTCGCCTGCAGTGGCGTGGGGCAACGGCCCACCGGTCGTCGTTCGTCGTTCCCACGGCCCGTGATGCGTCGGTTCCGGCAGGTCAGGCAGCGTGTCTCGCTTGCGGCAGCCCGCCACGCACAGCCGGGGCCGGGCCTGGGGCACCCCGAAGTCGGCCGCGTTCAGAACCTGCCACCTGAAGCGGTACCCGGCAGCCTCGATCTCTGCCAGCAGACGGGTGAACGCTGGCCTGCTGGCCTTGTTGTTGAAGGTCAGCGCGTACACGTTCTCGAGGATGAAGTACCGGGGCCTCGCCTCGGCGAGCACACGGGTATAGGCCTGCAGCAGGCTCGCGGCGGGGTCTACGCCATCGCGCTTCCAGTCGAGCCAGAAGCCCGACTTGGAGAACGCAACGCACGGTGGCCCGCCCACGAGCAAGTCGGGCCTCTCCCGGCTCGACAGTCCTGCCGCTCGCAGGATGTCCCGCGTGGTCAGACCCTCGCCGACGCCGGTGGCGAGCGGGTACAAGTCGGCCCGAACCACCTCGCGGAGGCTCGGAAAGTACGCGGGAGCGTTCTTCTCCATAGTGTCGCCGGCGTCGTCGTCCCATTCGACCGCAGCCAACACGGCGAAGCCCGCACTCTCGACACCCAGGTCGAGCCCACCAGCGCCCGAGAACAACGAGATCGCGGAACCGACCGTCACGCTCCCAGTTTGCATGCTGTGGCTAGCTGGAGCGCGCACCCTCGATACGTTCAGAAGACGCAACTGCACGCCTTCGGTTCGCCGGCCAATCCCGGGAGAGGTCATGCCGAGAATCACACACCAAGGGTGTGACGTTCCAGCGCCGAGCCCCGTGGGACAGGTAGATATCGACTACGTGCTCGCCACCCCTGCCAATTATGGTCAGAGCACAACACCCTGAGCGCTTCGCCGCTCAGAACCCGGGGCCCCTCCTTGCGAGGGGCCCCTGTCATTCCCGAGTTTGGCGGGTGTTTCGCGTTTTGTGAGGTCAGAGGGGGCGCGGCGGTGAGGTGTTTCCACTACATCGGCGGTTGGGGTGCGGCTGGGCGGGGTCAGGTGATGGTGGCTTTGTCCCAGCTTTGGGTGTCGGTTCCGATCGCGGTGAGGGCACGGGCCTGCAGTGGGGTGCGCCGGGTGGTGAGGTCGATGTTGTGGCCGTTGGCGGTGAGTTTGACTCTGCGGATGCGGTTGAGTTCTCTGAGGGCTCGGGCGGCGCTGAGGTGCTGGTGGTCGAGGTCGGGGTCGCGGACGTCTGCTTTGGCGAGGTCGTGTCCGATGAGGGTCTCGATGACGGCGGCGTAGACGCACACGGCGACGTGGCCGCGGACTCTTTGTTCGGTCCAGTGCCGCACGGGTCGCAGGTGCAGGAAGTCTTTGAGGGTCCGGAACCTTGCTTCGACGCCTGCGAGCTGGCGGTAGGCGGCCACGATCTGGGTTGTGCCGGCTTGTGCGGGTGTGAGGCTGGTGGTGAGCACGTAGCGGCCGGCGAGGAGCTCCTCGTATGTGTGGGCGTTTTCGTTGTAGTGGTAGGTGAAGCGGCCCGCGGCGATCTCGACGTCGAAGAGCCGCCCGGCGCCGCCTTTGCCGAGGATGCGCTGGGCGGCTCGCCCGATTTTGGCGGGGTCTTTGAGCCGGCCTTCGCGGACGCGGCGCTCAAGGGCGAGCAGCTCGGCCTCGGCGCGGGCGACGATCTCGGCGGTGCGCAGAGTGTCGCGGCGGGCGCGGGCGTCGGACTCGACCACGACGGCGCGGGTGCCGTCTGTGAGCGCGATGTCTGTGGCCCGGCAGCGGTGCTGGGGTATCTCGACCCAGGCGGTGTCGTCGTCGATGGCTTCGAGGGCTTCTTTGGCGATGTGGTCGCGGTGCAGCCTGGTGGCCAGCAGATGGTCGAACCCGGCGGCGGCGACTGCGTCGACGTTGTCTTTGGAGATCAGGCCCCGGTCAGCGACCACGCAGATGCGGCCCACCGCGAACCTGCTGGCGAGGTCGGCCAGCACCGCCGGCAGGGTGGAGGCGTCGTTGGTGTTGCCAGCGAACACGTGGTGGGCGATGGGGATCCCGTCTGAGGTGCACAGCAGGCCGATCACGATCTGGGGCCGGTCGCCGCGGTGGTCACGGGAGTACCCGAACGCCCGCGACGGGAACCGCACCGACGGCCGCGGCGATCCCTCGAAGTATGTGGAGGTCAAGTCGTAGCACACCAGCCGCAGGTCCAGGTTCGACAGGTCGCACAGCCGGCTGTAGAGGTGCGCCTCGGTGGCCTCTTTGGCGTCGGCGACCGCGTCGAGGGCCCGGTAGTACTGGTCCAGCGACGGAGCCTCCCAGCCCTCGGGCATGACCACGTCCTCGCTGGCCCACTCGGCGAGGCGCCGCTTCGAGCACGGCGCCACCAGCCGGTTGGCCGCCATCGCGAACACCGCGTGCTCCAAGGCGCCAGCGCCGCGCCCGGCGCCCACTTGCGCGAACCATCCGTCCAGTCCCAGGCGACCCCACACCGTCGCTGCCGCGGCCACCGCCCCCACCGCCGGCGCCCCCTCAGCGGCCACCGCCCCCACGTCGACGCGCTCGCGGCGCAGGTGGGCCTCCAACGCGGCCACGATCCGCTCCAGCTGCCCGGACTCGCGCAGAGCGGTCACCTCACCGAGACGCAGAAGCGTCCTGTGGCCCACCTTGGCGCCGTCGCGCACCGACTCGACCAACGACAAGTACTCATACACCTTGTCGCCCCTGCGGCGACGGGTCGTCTTCACGAACACGACACAACAATAACCCCAAACCAGCACACTGTCAACTATGTGTCGCCCCTACAAATCCTCGCCGAAACGCCGACCGGAGACACAAAACCCCACGTCAGAGGCCATCTGCTGTCTCCAAACTCCCGCCAACCCGCCAAACTCGGGTCATTCCGCCGCCCGGCAGCGTGAACGACACCAGCACGTCTTTGGAGCCTGCGTCTACGACGACCTGTTTCTGATCCCGGGCATCATCGCCAGGCGCGACGCAACGCTACCCACGGAAGGGCTGCACCCACTAGTACACGGAGGACGTCCTGAACTCTTGCCAAGCCGACCGACTGGTAGAAAAACCCGGCCCATAAAGGGCCGGGTGGGCTATTCCGTAACGTTACGTGAAAGTCTCAGGACGTGCAACGCTGTGTGTCAAGTTCCGGTACCCGTGTTACAGGTTGGCTCGGGCGCGGTGAAGCCCAGACCAGGGCGAGTGCTCTGACCTGGGATTTTGTTGGTGGCGGGGGTAGGAATTGAACCTACGACCTTCGGTGTTATGAGCTGCTTCTAGGCCGTATCGGATCGTATCGGCTCGTGCCAGAAAGTGCCTCTGAAGTGGGGATTCGCGATGGCGCCGTGTCAGGCCGTGCCTGTGGATAACGCCCTCTGCCGTCCCGTCCATTAGAAAATCCATTAGAAGACCCTGTGCGCTTGTTTCCGACTACGAACTGACGAGTCGCCCCCTCTACTCCCCGGACTGACATCAGCGGCGCCTAACAGGCGGATCCCACGGCAGGCACAGGTAACGCTGCCCGTCTTCACTCGTCGCCACTGGAAGGCGGCCCAGTAGACGATGGCGCCACTTCTCGGTGTTGGTGCCAGAAGCCCGACACCTGCGCGTGCAAGCGGCCTGGACATTGTCGATGTCATCTTTGCGGGCTATCCACTCGGTGCCGTTCTCGTCGGCGACACGCCTCTCATCCACATCAAAGTTCCCAAACTGCTGTGGTGCCACATTGCTAAGCAGGGCGTGCTTGGGCTTGGTTCGATCATTGCCACAACCTCCGCACCGCTTCTCGTCGCGCCACAGCGCGTATCTCAACACCGACCTGCGCATCCACCTCTCCTGGTTCCTTTTCTTCTTGGTCAGCGTCGCTTCGTTCGCTATCCGCCCCGCCTCGCTTGCCCGCAATCTCTTGAGCCAAAAGTGCGCCCAAGCTCGCCACACGCGCCTCCTTCGGTATCGTGGCTGCGGCACCGTCCTTGCCTGGACAGCCTGGATTAACGGCGTCGCCGCTGTTGCTGTAACAGCCGGAAGCAGCCAAATGACCAGCCACAGCACGCCCCATCCCTCTACCACTATCCATCCTCCGTACGCGGCAGCGGCAACGATCGCTAGCGTTGCTGCAAAGGTGAACAACCTCTCGAACGGGCGCAGCGCCACGCGAAGCGGCGTGGTGTGCCGTTGCACCAAGAACCACCCGTACCGGAGCGGCACTGTCACTACCATTACGACAAATAGGCTGGCTGCACCCCATTCGGCGGCGACCGCCAAATCCATGTCGTAGCCAAAGACGATCATGGCGCTTCACCAGGGTCGCTGCTGACGCCCCGCTCGGCAGAGAACGGGAGTCGGGAATACGGAGCATGCATGAAGCCTCCCACCACGCTGGCCCAGCTAGGACCACTACTAGCAGATCAGGCACCGCAGACCGGGTCTGTGCTCTCCCAGAGCGAGGAAGCGGAATAACGCTGCGCGGGGATCCTCAAGATGTGGACCCCCAGGGGCTAGCAGTTGTCGGAGCCTGCGAGATCATGCCTGGTGGCGGCCGATCGATGCCCGCTGGTGGTCAATTCGTCGCGCATGGCCGGTTGTTCCAGGTCATGCCGCTGCTCGCGTCGAGCATCGGCGGATTGTCGGGGTCCGCGCATGCCTGGTCGAGTTGGGCCTGGGTCAAGCCGACAGGCGGGTGTCTGCTGTCGGACTCATTTGCGGGTGATCCGCTCATGTCGGCGCCCGACAGATCGGCTCTGGTTAGATCGGCATCGACCAGATTGGCTGCGATCAGTTGTGCATTCGCCAGGTTGGCATCCAGCAGTTGCGAGTGCGACAAGTCGGCTCCCACTAGGAACGCACTGGTCAAGTCGGCGTCGGGAAGATTGGCACGGGACAGGTTCGCGCCCTGCAAGTTGGAGCCGCTCAACTTCGCGCAGAGCATTCTCGGGTCTGAGAGGTTCGTGCCGATCAGCCGGGTCTGACTGTCAAAGATCGCGTTGGTTCGTTCGATGAGACTGCCTTCCTGGCTGGTGATCTCGGCAAGGTCGTCACCTCTGACGACCCAAGGACTGCAGAAATCGGTGTACTGCAATTCGCACTCGGAAAGATCGGCACCTATCAAGTCCGCCCCCCAGAATCTGCTGCCACGCATGTCGATTCCCGAGAGATTGGAGTCACGAAGCTCCAGCCTCACCAAGTGTGCTTGACGGAGATCGGGCACGTAGCGGGCACCGGACTCGATGTTGATGTGCTGGTCGGTGCGGCTGCCGATGACCTCCATCGCAGCCTGCACATCCGGCCGCAGACGCTGACTGCAGGGGTCATCGCTCAGCAAGACGCCGTCGTCGGCTTCATGAGGAGGGAATCTCACGAACGCGCACAGCATCCTCATGGTCCTGATATGGAACAAGCTGAGGTCTTGCCCCGTGAGCTCCTGTAGCTCGTAGATGGCGCCTAGGCGCGCGGACATGCTCTCGCTGCTCAACCGCTCGCTTGCGCTGGCGTACTGGTCGTGCCGGCTCTCCTCACTGTCCCTGTGCTCCGTGTACGACAGCGTCCGGTAGTTGAGGTCGAGTGCCTCACGGGCTGCCTGGAGGTTGCTCCGCGATGTACGCGCCTCGCGCTCCGCGACCTTGATGCGCCTCATAGTGAGATAGATCGCGACAATCGACAGGAAGATCAGACCGAAGTTGCGAAGCGTCGAACTGTTCGTCTCGTCCCCGTTCGCCCCACCCAGCCAATTCCAGATGGACAGGTGCCAATCCCAACCCGCCGACCCGACCGCGAGGACGACAACAGCGACCCAGAACAGGTACCGCTCCCGGAATCTGCGTATCGAGTTCCACATGATCCTCTACCGTCACCCTCTCCCGAGAAACTCGTACTTCTACGGAGCCTTGCCCGCTGTGTTCCACTCCTCCCAGTAGGCATCAGACGCCTTCTGGGAATCGGCCTTGAACGCGGTCGTCCAGTCGTCATGTATCCGAGCGACATCTGACTCGTGAAATACACCGCCGCAAGATCCACAGATCTGCTGTAGAGAACCAAGTTGCGAAATGGGCAGTGCTCGGACGGCTAGGCCGCCGTCTGGGATGAGCTTGATCTCGACATGTGGACACGCAAAGCCCGAGTCGACCGCGGGCCTCCGCAACTCGCCCGGTCCGTGAGGAACCCGCATGGGCCCCGATCGCAGCGGCCAGCAGCGCGAGAACCCCGCGATCATGGCGGCGAGCACTTCGGGACTTGACACAGCTTCCTCCTGATGTCGTCCTGACATCACTCGGCTGGTCACCACAGGGTGATCCACCCGAGGTGCCATCAACGGACATTCTGCTGGGTTGGCATTTTGGTCCGTCGGCCTACCGCCGACTCTGACGTACGTTCCCGGGTGCGGCGCGCCGCATCGGCGTCACCTCCAGAGCCCCAGCCACACCGCTGTTGGGATACCACAGAAGCCGTCAGGGCTGTAGCTCCCATTCGGCGTGGATGTCGCACACGGAGAGTTGGATCTGCTTGACGGTGATCTTGGCGTCGGACCTGTCCAGCGAGACCCGTGCGGCTGCTGGGTGCCCGCCGTACGCGCAGTCGATGGTGGGTCCGTCGGCTTCGAACGCGGATTGAGGCGCGTCCGCGAGGGACTCGAAGATCGCAGTGGGGATCTCGATGAGTTGGTAGCGGTGCGGCATCGTGGTCCGATCGACCCGGAACGCCCGCAGCATCACGATCGCGTCGACCGCATCGCAGTACTCCTCGAACAGCTCAAGCGTGTGTTCCTTGCGCGTGCGCGCTGAACGGACATCTTGAATCCAGGCGGCCTCGGTCAGCTTGGAGATGTGCGCGGTCGTCTCAGACAGCCGTTGCGCTGCGGTCGACTTCAACGACAACCTGCGCTCGCGTCCGTCGGCCGCTTCGACAGTCAGGTCCACGAAACGCTGCGTGGCCGAGCCGGGAGGGTCCAAGGCCCAATCGACGGCCTCGCATGTGTTCCGGAAGGCCGTCTCGAAGCTCGTGAGTCCGAGCGCTTCCACGGTGATGCCGTGATGAGCGGAGATCATCAGCCCGAAGTACTCGATCCAGTCTGGCTCGGAGGTGATCCAGGTCGGTTCTGACTCCGGGAACTGGACCCGGGGCGGGTCAGCCAGGGAATCGACCATGCGGGCCACGAACCGCACACCCATCGGCGACAGGTCGTCGATGCTCGCCTTTAGGGCCTCCCGGTCGCTCACCGCGCCAAGCGATGCTCGATCAGGTCGACGAAGGCAGGGTTCAGTTCGATGCCCACCCAGCGGCGACCCAGCTCACGCGCAGCCAACAGCGTCGTTCCCGATCCGGCGTACGGGTCAAGCACCACGTCACCGGGCTCGCTGGTAATCATCACGCACTGTCGGGCCAGCGTCATCGGCATCACCGCTGGGTGATCGTCCACACCGCTGTCGGCGCGGCGGCGAGGCTCGGTGTTGATGTCCCACACGGTGCGAAGCCGCCGGTCATTGGGACCCCGCACCGCGTCCATGTCGTAGTAGTAGTCCTGGCTCTTGGACAACAAGAACACCGTCTCATGGGCCTTGGTGGGCCGGTCCCTCACCGACTCGGGATGAGCGTTGGGCTTGTGCCAGATCACCTCCGAACGCAACCACCACCCCGCGTCCTGCAGCGCCAGCGCAAGCCGCCAGGGCACCCCGATGAGGTCCTTGGGCTTGAGACCCTCCGGCGTCGACGGGCGAACCCGCATAGCCCGAGCCCGGTTCTTTCGATCCGGAGCCCGGTACCGGCGATTCCCGGACGTGTAGCTGTCGCCCACATTGAGCCACACCGTCCCGTCGTCGGTGAGCACCCGGCGCACCATGTCGAAGGTCACCGCAATGCTCTTGAGGTAATCGCCCAGCGCGTCGTCGCGCCCGATCTGCCCGTCCGCCTCGTAGTCGCGAAGCGACCAATACGGCGGCGACGTCACCACCGTGCGCACGCTGCGATCCGCCAGCATGTCGAGCCCCTCCAACGCCGAACCACATATCAGCACCGAATCACCCATCTGATCCACGGGCTCGGCATCAACAGAGGCCACGCGTCGATACGGCATCGCCGAACCCAGTTCCTCGCGGCGCTTCATCGCCTCCGACGCTAACCGCTCCCGCCTCGTCAAGGGAGGACCTCCGACACCGATATCGAACAGCCGTTCGCCCATACCGCGCACTGTAGGGAAGACCTGTGACACCCCGAGGCGGGCACTGCGACAGTTGCTCGTGATATTCCCAGGCCTTTCCCCAGGAACAGGATCTCCCCCGGTTCAGACCAGCTGTCTGTTGTGAGTCTCGCCCTACCAGTCCGGCAGAAGGCTGGTGTAGGCCGACAGGAGGTCCTCGGGGACGGCGGGCAGCTCTTCTGTGGCCTCTGGGACCGTGGCGGGCAGCGGCGGACAGGTCGCCGGCATCGGGGTGTTGTCCAACAGCCTGCTGATCAGCGCCATCCGCAGCTGAGGGCTGGGCTCCTCGTGGGGGCTGTAGCGGATCTTGAGGGTGGCGTGCCACGCCGCCACAGAGAAGATCCACTGTTGGGTGGCCAGCTCCGGTGAGCGGAACTCCGCGAAGCCTCCCTCGATCTCCTGTTGCAGGTTGTGGGTCTGTTCGCGCTCTGCGGGAGTGAGCAATTCCGTCGACGGCATTGTCTCGGGTTGGAACAGCCTCTGCTCTTCCGGCGGCAGCAGCGGTAGCAGCAGGTTGTAGTACGGGTCCGCAGCGGAGATCATCTCGAGGACGTGGCCCACCAGCGCCGCTGTTGCCCTCCATTCGCGTAGCACCGCGTTACGCGGATCATGGGGTGCCGGCAGGTCGAGATACCCCAGCGGCGGCAGGGTCTGCTCCGGCGGCGGCTGTGGGGGTTTGAGGCTGGTATCGGGGTCCACCAGCGTCGGGCCGTCGGGTTCGCTGAGGCGCAACGGCCCCGGAGCGGTCTTGGCGGCTCTCCACGGCTGCCGGCTCGGCGGAGGCGGAGGGCCGTGGCGGGCCCCTATCAGGGTGCCCAGCTCGTGGAACATCACCGCGACATTCGGCGGCGGACCGTATGAGCCGGGAACCTCCATGGTGGGGAGCTGCTCGCTGAGGCGCTGCAGCTTCGCCGGTGCCCACATCGCCATGTAGGTCCACACCGTCTCGCCCCACGGGCTGATCGCCCAGCGCTGCGGCAGGGGTCCGTCTTTGGTTGAGGGCTGTCCGGTCGTGTCGGCTGTTCGAGGGGCTGTCATCGGCTGGCTCGGGCTCATCGAAGTCGAAGACGAATCAGGTCGTGTAGGTGACATGGAGCGCGGAGCGTGTGGTGAGCAGTGCGGTGCTGTTGTGGTTGCCGTCGGCACTGAGTCCGAACACTTCGGTCCTGGCGCCTATCTGCTCGTGGTTGTGCTGGTGCCAGTGCCCGTGCAGCACATAGGCGGGATCGGTGTGTTCGACTGCTTTCGCCAGCAGCCTGCGTACTACTTCGGCGCCGTATTGCAGGTCCGCCGGCACGTCTGCCATTCCGGGCCTGAGGTTCTGGACCTGTGCGGGGGCGTCGTGGGTGAACAGCACGTCCAGCTGTCCGCCGAACTCGGCTTGAGCGTTGTTGATGAGACGTTCAACATCATCTGGGGTGGTGGCTTCTTCGCTCCATCGCACGCCGTGCACCGCGAGATCCCAACGATCCGGGGACACCGCCCCGCCGAGCGCCCCGAAGCTGCAGCCGCCCCACTGCCAGGTGCTTCCTCGCCACGCCCACCAGATCGACCCACCCAAATGCAGTGGCCGGCGCGATGCCATCGCCGCTCTTGCGGCCTCGGTGAGGGCGTAGCGTCCCAACGCGGGCCACACCTCGTGGTTGCCGTCGATGACCACGATCGGCACAGCAGAGTCGTGGGCTGTCCACATGAACTCGCACTCGAGTGGACTGAGGCGGCTCCAGTGCACATCGGCGAGCCAGAAGTCTCCGACCTGAACGATCGCGCCGACCCCGAGAGCAACCGCTTGATCGATTGCGTCGGCGAGGTTCGTGGTGTCGCCGTGCACATCGCCCACGACGAGCACATCGCTCACCGCGCCCTCTGCCAGCTCGGAGGCGTCTTCCCACAACCGGTCAGTCGTGAACTCGTAGGGCTCCCACCTACGCATCCTCCACCACCTTCGCCGGCCCCGCGGGGTGCGCCCACAAGCCCACTCGCAGCTCCATCTGCATTCTGATGTCGCTCTCAGTCGGCGCGCCGTCTACCAGCGTAGCCAGCACCTCCGAAGGCGACAGGCGCCGCTCGTGCTCGCCGTCGCCGCGGTCGGCGTCTACTCGGTCTTGGTGGTCGCTCATAGTCCCGCTCCCTGCTCATGCGCGTCTGAACTAGGCGGCTGCGTTTGGCATGCAGGTGCTCGAGTAGCTGATCTATTTCGCGGGGATGAATCCAAAGCTTGTGCGCCGCCAACCCCCACCCTAGCCGCGGCACTCAACCACAAGCACGATCCCAACTTCGCTATGCGCGGTGAGTCCTCAGCGCTCCCGGCGCGGTGCGGTCACTCGCCGTTACCGGCAGACCTCAGCACCATTCCTGAAATGGTCTAGAGTGGGGGTGAATCATCAGTAACGGAGAAACCGATGCCCGTTCCCAACCCCACTACCGTCGCGAACGAAGAACATCACTATCCCTCTGTGGACAGTATGCGCTTCTCCGCTGAACTCCTCCCTGACCACTGGGAGACGGCGCGCCGACGCGCCGGTTTGCCGGACTGGCCGTACTGCGCGCCGGTGCCGATGTCGCTCCGGCCTGTGGTCAACGACTTGCACGAGCGCCAAGCGGTGATCGTCACCGTCTCCGACCTCGCCGCCTACGACACTGGTCTGACACCGCAGCGTGCAGCCCAGCTGCTGCGACGCGCCGGCTGGCTCGAGCCGCTGCGCGCCCAAGGGGTCTGGCAGGTCTCGACCACCCTGTTCTCTGGCGCTCCCGGCTTTGAGGAGTTGATCGGCCGTCTCGCCGTGGCCCCCGACACCCCGGCCTGCATCGGCGGGCGATCGGTGGCGGAGCGCCGCGGCTGGCTGCGTATCCCCACCCAGGACGCCATCGGCCTGTGGCCCGAGGCCCGGCTGCCGCGCTGCTTGGACCACTACGTCGTGAAACGCTGGAAGCCGCAGGCGCCCCTGCATCCCATCGGCGGTGTTCCGGCCTGGTCAGCGGACACCCTTGTGGTGTTCATGGCAGCCAAGCCGTCGCAGTTCCCCTGGTCATACATCGGTGACTGGCTCCCAGAGGGCTGCGACTCGCTCACCACAGAGGGAATGCTCACCGAACTGGCCGGGCGCGCCCGCGCCGTATGGCACAAAGCCGCCTATATCGCGCATCGCGGCGAGCGAGACGACATAGCCGACACCGTGCTCGCGCACGCCCCCCTAGGCAAAGGCCCCTACCGTCTGGGCGTTCTGCGCGACTGGCACACCCGCCCCGCAGAATGGCATCCCCGCTTTGAGGTCATTGACCACATCTTCCCGCACAAGTGGCTTCCCAAAGCCGAATACCTCCGAGCTGATCTCTCAGCATCTGCATGACCCTCCACCGCCACGACCTTCGGCGCTACTACCCCAGAGCCGACAATCGCAGCCGACCAGCGTTAGCGGCCGACGTGGCCTTCGACCATCTGTTCGCTCTCATGGCGCAGCACCAGCTATTCGACGTCTGCGATCTCGTATTCAAAGGCGGCACCGCCTTCCGCAAGTACCGCTTCGATGGCGCCGGTCGCCTCTCCACCGACCTCGACTTCGACGGCGCTACCGGCGCCGACGCTGTGATCGCAGAGGAAATCGACGGTCGAGACCTCTCCGGTTTCGAGTTCTCCATCAGCGAGCGCCGCGGCTTCTACACCGTCCATGTCGCCACGCCCTTCGACATCGACGTAGCCGCCAAGATGGACTTCTCCACCCGAGGGCTCTGGCTGGCCCCCGAAACTGTGGCCCCTGTACCCGTAGCCATCCACGACTGCTACGACATCACTCTGCCGTCAATCCCGGTCGTCTCCGTTGACGAGAACGTTGCTGAGAAACTCTCCCGCTGGCAGAACCACCCCCTGGTGCGGGACCTCCACGACCTCGCGCACGCCCGCCGCCTCATCCGCTCCCCGGAGCTGGTCGCACAGATGTGGGTCCTCAAGTCGCACCAATCCATGACCCAGTCGAGGAGCCGGCATCCCCAAGGAAAACCCGCCGCGGTCGTAGAGGACCTGTTCACGCCCCACCCGGCCTCCATCTTCGACCTAGACGACCTCATATACGCCCAGCAAGTCTCCGACATCGACAAGACAGAGTTGATCGAGCGCTGGCTGAATCATCTGCCCCAGCAGTACGACTTCTGCCAGGCCGCGCTAGAACCGCCGCTCAACGAACTAGCCAGCGACGTCGGACATCTCGCCTGGCGCATCCCTAAAGAAATCGACGATCTGCGAGCCGGAGTTCGATCCCATCAAGAACCCGACATTGGGCCGCTTGATCTATGACATCCCGAACCGGGCCGTATCGCCCGTTCCTGACACCGGAGCGCATCTCGATCCCCGACGACCTCGAGGACCGGTCGCTGCCCAAGGCCAGCGGCAAGGTCACCCTGCCGCGCCACATCGCCTGGAGCTTCCCCTACAGCTACGACCTCGACAACCGCAAGTCGCTGCGATCATGCTACGCGCAAGTCATGACTGAGGGCCTCGACGACGACGTGCGCTTCTACATCGACCTCGACGTGCTTCTTGACGTCTGGGACGAGCTGTGGCTATCGCCACACGTCCGCGAGGCCTGGACCGTGTGGTTGCGCGACCGAGACCTCCTCGTCTAGCCCGGCCCCGCTCACCGTCGGCATCGGCGGATGCGCCACACGAGGGGCGGGATCCTCGTTACCTTGAAGCCATGAGCCGCCGCGAACGCGTCCTTGGTGAGCACCGCGAGACGATCCGCGCCGCCGCGGCCGCGAACAAGGCCGCCTCGATCGCGTTGGTGGGGTCGGTGGCCCGCGGCGACGACGAGCCCGACAGCGACTACGACTTCTTGGTCACCTTCACCAAAGGAGCCTCCCTGTTCGATCTCGGCGCCCTCCAGATCGCCCTCGAGAAACTGTTAGGTTGCGATGTGGACGTGATCTCAGTGGGCGGCCTCAAGCCTGACAAGCGCGAGGGACACCGGGCGATGCTCGCCGAAGCGATCCCGCTGTGAGCACCCGCAAGGGGAGACAGCCGTGATGCCCGCCCGAACCGAGGACACCCTCACCATGATCACCGTCGCCTCGTACAGGCAGGTATCGCAGCCACGTCGTTCCCGCAGGCGTTTGTTGCAGCGTCGGCCGCGCGTCGCCCCCGGCGGCTAGGCTTGGTGTTGCGGCGCATTTGGATTCATCCCGGCGAAATAGATCAGCTCCCTCGAGAACCTGCATGTCAAACGCTGCCGCCCAGCACTGACGCGTACCGGCAGGGAGCAGAACCATGAACGAGCACCAACCGCGCTTGGACGACACCGAGCGCAAACGCGCACTAGAGGGATTCAAGAGAATACAGCAGCGGTTCGCTGCGGCAGCCGAGGCGCGTGCGGCTGTGGTGTATCCGGCCTTTGAGCGCTCTGAGGTGCTCAGTCGCCTGCTGAGAGCGCACCGCGACTACGAGGAGACTACGGAATTTCTCATGGAGGAGCGCAGCATGGAGCGAGGCTCCCTCGACATGACGGCGATGGCGCGGCGCCGCCTAGTGGCGCTGCGGGGCGGACCGGTGCGCGGGGAGATGCACGACCAGATGCGTCGTGGCATAGCCGATCTGGTGATCACAGCAATGGCATCACAGCTGGTGTTCGAGGCAGCTCTAGCCGCAGCGGGCCGCGAGCTGCCCGCCGGGTCAGGGTCTGGGGCGATGCGGGCATGGCTGGCTGCCGCAGTGGGAGACCTAGGCGACGACGAAGTGTTCGACCTGGTCGCCGACGCGGTCAAACACTCCACGAGTTACGACCTGGTAGCCGAACTGCGCGAAGACCTAGGGCTCTAGTAGCGCCGCAGCAGCGGGGCCTGACGCCGTGACCGAGATAGCCGCGCCCACCCTTGAAGACGCCCGAATAGCTGGCCGGGCCCTCACCGATGCGGGAGCCCGCGAGGTGCTGGCGTACGGCTCGGTTGTGGCCGGCGGGGCCGATCCGGTCAGCGACATCGACCTGGTGGTCGTCTTCGACGATGTGGATTACGGGAACCGCTGGCAGTTGCGGCTCCGCCTGATGGACATTGCGGGCGACGCCTGCGGGCACTACGTGGCGATCTGGGTCACCGACGTGGCTGAGTGGACTGCGCAGAACAAGATGGCGTCGTCGTTCGCGGCGGCGATCCGAGATGACCTGGTGGTCGTGGCGGCGGCCAGGGAGACGACAGCGCCGTGGTCTGGGACAAGCCCCATGCCCTGCCCGACACCGACATCGAGGCCGCCTACCACCACCTCGAGCAAGCACACTGGCGCCTCAGCGACCTCACCGCTGGCCGACACGACAGCCCGTGGCGTCACGTCTTGGCGTCGGAGGGTGCCGCGGCCGTCATCGAAGAAGCGCTGAGAGCGCTCGGAGCGGCGGCGCAGACCGACGCGCGGGCCCTCCATTCCCGCGACATCGCCACCGTCGTGGCCCACCTCCCCGGCGAGGACCAGACCGCGGTGAGAGCGCGCTTCGGTGACCGGGTGACCTGCAATGACGTGACCATGTGGCGTGCCAGTCGCCGCGCCTTCGGCAAGCAGCACCGATATTGGCGGATGACGCCCGACTCCAGGAAGATCGCGACAGCAGCCAGCACCGAAGCCCTCACCGCAGCCGCGATGGACGTTCTTGAGTACGTCTGCGACAAGATCGCCGGACTCCACGGCCGACGCCAGGTGAACGACTGGATCACACGAGTCCTGCATGTGCTGCGCCGCAATGCCGCGAGGGACTAGTCCCGCTCGAAGACCTAGACCGCCTTGGGTGGGTCATGGACCGGATAGCTCGGGACCATCGAACTCGGGATCATCGGGTGCGACGAACCACGGCTGATTTCGGCGCTAGATCTGGGCCTCATGTCCGATGACGAGGGTCTGCCACAGCAAGCCGACCGTGGTGGGGTCTTGGAGGTCGCCTCCGGTGTTGCGCAGCGCGACTCCTATCTCATCGAGGGTGAGGCCGAGTTCGTGATGAGCTCGCATGGCCAGTTCCTCGACCGTTTGGGGATCTCCCTCCGGCTCGGGGGTCTGCTGGATCAGGCCAGCGGCAGGGGCTGACGCCGGAGTTGGTGGATCGGCCGGCCAGTCCGTAGCGGGCGGACCGCGCCCTGGCTGGGGCTGCTGCTGTACCGGAGCTGCGGACCGTTCCCCTGTGGCGCTGTCGTCCCTGAGGTTCGGGTGACGCCGCGGCGCGTCGCCGGAGGCGCGCGCGGCGGTCTCTTTGACTTCGGTGGCGGAGAGCTTGGCTCGCACCTTGCGGGTGGCGGCTCTGGCCACGTCGAGGACCTCCGCGTCGGTGCCGAGCCCGAAGATGAGGTTGGTGTGGCGGCCTCGTGTGGCGCCGACGTAGAGCAGTTCCAGGTCTGTGCCGTCATCGACAAAGGTGATGCCGACGTCGGCAGTGCGACCTTGGGCGGTGTGCACGGTGCTGGCCCAGCCGAGCTGGATCGAGCCCCGTTGGGCGATGTAGTCGACAGGCAGGATGACGTTGCCGCCCCGGCCGACGGCAGCGAGCTTCAGGTCGCCGTTGTCCTCGATGGACTCCACCGTCCAGGCCCAGCCGTTGATGACCGGGGTGTTGCTGGTGGGCCGGATCTTGAAGTCGTTGATGCGGGTGATGATCCGATCCCCGACGCCCACTTCGAGAACTCCGTCGCCGACGCTGAGCGCACGGGTGTCACGGTCCGGGAACAGCGAGCGCTGGATGGCGGTGTTCAGCGCCGCGGCGACATTGTTGCTGCCAGCGGTGACGACCACGTCGTCGCCCTCGCGGATGCGCTCGACGGCGGCGGCTGCGACGGCTGTGATCATGGCGGCGATGCGCTTGTCGGTCTCCCATTCCGGAAGGTTGCTGCTGCCGCGGATGCGGCCGTGCTCGGCGTAGGTCTCGAGTACGGCTTCGTCGCCGTCTCGCAGCTGCTTGGAGGCGTGCTGCTCCCATTGCAGGGTGAATCGCCGCACCTCGCCTAGCTGGTGGCGGGCCACATGGCCGCTGTTGGCGAGCACTCGGAACATTCCCTCTGTCCAAGGACCATGTCACCAGTCTCGTCATACGCGCCCTGTCAGGGCCCATCCGTCAAGAGCCCGTCAAGACACTGTCAAGGGATGTCAGGTGATCGTGTCAAGTGATCGCATATTAGAAAATCTATTAGAAGATCAGCCGGAACGCGGTGAAGCCCAAGTCAGGGCGTGGGCTCTGACCTGGGCTTTTGTTGGTGGCGGGGGTAGGAATTGAACCTACGACCTTCGGGTTATGAGCCCGACGAGCTACCAGACTGCTCCACCCCGCAGCGCGATTCTAGCGGTCGCCGCTGGGAGCTCGCAACGCCGCCGGGCGGTCGGCGGGCCCTTACTTCGGGGGTAGGCGGATGCCGGCGTCGACCCTTATGGTCTCGCCGTTCATGTAGTCGTTGGTGAGGAGCTCCATCACCATGGAGGCCAGCTCGTCCGCGGTGCCCAGGCGCTTGGGGAACAGCACGCCGGCGGCGAGGTGAGCCTTGAACTGCTCGGCCTCTTCGCCCGTGCCGTAGATGGGCGTGTTGATTAGTCCGGGCGCGATGGTGTTGATCCTCACCCCGATGGGCACCAGGTCGCGGGCGATCGGCAGGGTCATGCCCACCACCCCGCCCTTCGAGGCCGAGTAGGCGTTCTGGCCGGTCTGGCCGTCGAAAGCCGCCACCGACGCCATGTTGACGATGGCGCCCCGCTGGCCGTCGGCGTCCGCCGGCTCAGTCCGGGCCATGGCCGCAGCGGCCAGGCGGATGCAGTTGAACGTGCCGATCAGGTTGGTGTCCACCACCCGCTCGAACCGCTCCAGCGCCATCGGCTGGCCGTGGCGGTCCACCGTGCGTACCGCCGAGGCGATCCCGGCCGAGTTGACCAGGACCCTCAGCGGGCCCAGCTCCCCGGCAGCGTCCACTGCGGCCTGCACCGGCTCCTCCTCGGCCACATCGCCCTCCACGAATAGCCCACCGACCTCGCGGGCCGCCTCGGCCCCCTTGGCGGCCTGGATGTCGAGGATCACGCAGTGCGCGCCCAGCCCGGCCAGGCGGTTGGCGCACGCCCGCCCGATGCCCGACGCGCCGCCGGTGACTATGGCCGCAGCCCCTGCCAGTTCCATGTCGGTCTCCCTTGCTTCAGACTCGGCGTTAGCTTCGGACCCAGCCCAGCCCGCTCACGTTACGGCACGCAGCCCTCCGGGTCGGGATCAACCATCAGGACCCGGCCTCGACCACCGGGCGCCGCGGTCAGTCGGCCAGGACTTGGGTGACGCCGTCGAGGTCGGGGAGGCTGTCGGGGGGACCCAGCACGGTTATCTGGTCGTCGGCCTCCAGCACCAGGTCCGCCTCGGCCCTCAGCACCCGGCCCTCGCGGCTGACCGCCTCCAGGAAGAAGCCGCTGTCGATGGTGAGCGCGCCCACCCGGCGGCCGATCAGCGCCGAGGTCGACAGCTCCGGCATCAGCGCGTACTGGCCGATCGACAGGTCCGGCAGCAGAGCCTCCTTGACCTCGGCCTCGTAGGCGGCATCGGCCACTGCCTCGGCCCGGTCCGAGTGCAGGTAGGCGGCCAGCTCCCCGGCCAGGCGCAGCACCCGGCCCGGCTCGGCGCTGCATCCGGCCAGGAAGAACAGCGCCTTCACCTGCTCGTCCCGGCCGCCCCAGGCCGCGGGGATCCGGATGCCGCCCGCGGCCCGCACGATCACCAGGTAGTCGTCGTCGGTGTCGAAGAACGCCACCGGCGTGGCGGTGGGATGCAGCTCCGAGGGCTGGATCCACAGCGACCCCGACTCCAGGAACCGGTCGGTCACCGAAGCCACGTCCACGTTTGTCTGGGTCGACAGCACCTCCGAGGCCCGCACCGCGGCCTCGTTGATGTCGGTGCCCTGGGGGATGCTCACCACCGCGGCCCGGGCGATCAGCCCCGGATACTCGTCGCCGGCCCGCACGCCGTGGCTCTGCACCGCCGCGCTCAGCTCCCGGTCCAGGCCCCGGTCCACCAGCCTCCCCCAGCGCTCGAACACGTGGTAGATGGCCCCTCCGTGCAGCGAGCGGGTGCGCCCGTAGAACAGGTACCCGGCCACCCCCAGCACCACCGACGCCCCGGTCAGCAGCAGCGCCACCGCTCCGAGCTCGACGATCAGGTACACGTCGATGGCGATCCCGGCCAGCTGCAGGTAGGGGAACAGCGGGGCGGTGAACCCCGGCGCGTAGGAGGCGATGCGCGACGCCCGCAGCACCAGCACCGCCGAGTTCACCAGCGCCAGCGTCAACAGCACGAACGCGCTGGCCACCTTGGCGATGGCGGCCACGTCCAGCGCCAGGACCACCGCCGCCATCCCCGCCCCGGTGAGGGCCACCCCCCAGGCCGGGGTGTTGAACCGGTTGAGCCGCCCGAGCCTCTCGCCCACCAGCCGGTCGCGGCTCATGGCCAGCGGGTAGCGGGCCGCGGCCAGGATCCCGGCGTTGGTGGCCGACGAGAACGCGGCCAGCGCGGCCATCACCACCAGCACCGCCCCCGCGGTGGGCAGGACCTCCACCGCCGCGGTGTAGATGGGGGCCAGGTCGTCGTGCAGCTGCGCCGCAGGCACCACCGCCACCGCCACCAGCACCCCCAGGGTGTACAGGGCGGTGCTCACCAGCAGCGACAGGCCCATGCCCAGCGGGATGTTGCGGGACGGGTCGTTGATCTCCTCGGCCGCGCTGGCCACCTTGGTGAGGCCCCCGTAGGACACGAACACGAGCCCGATCACGCTCACCAGCCCGCCCGCGCCGTCGGCGAAGAACGGGTCCAGGCTTCCGCCGCCGCCCGAGCCGGTCTGCGGCAGCCCGGCCACCACGAACCAGCCCATCACGGCCAGCACGAAGCCCACCAGCAGCATCTGCACCAGCGCGCTGGCCCGGGTGCCACAGATGTTGACGACGGTGAACCCGGCGATCAGCACCACCGCCAGCGGCTTGGCCGGCACGTCGAGCACGATGTTGAGGTAGGCGCTCATCCCGACCAGCGCGAAGGCGTCCTTGAGCACAAGCGACAGCCAGGTGGCCATGCCCGAGACGGTTCCCACCGCAGGGCCGTAGGCCCGCACCAGGAAGTAGTAGGCGCCCCCGGCGCGGGGCATGGCCGTGGACAGCTCGGCCACGCTCAGCATGGCCGGCACAGCCACAACGCCAGCCAGCGCGTAGGCCAGCACGGCGCTGGGACCGGCCTCGGCCGCGGCCAGCCCCGGCAGCAGGAACAGGCCCGAGCTGAGCATCGCCCCGGTGCTCAGCACGAACACATGGCGCAAGCCCAGCGAGCGGGCCAGCCCGCCTAACGGTCCGCCCCCCAGTCCACCGGCGCCGCGCTCGTTCATGTACCTCTCGCGGGCCGGGCCATCTCCAAACCTAACCCGGCCCGAGCCAGTCGCTCAAACATGCCCCGACCGACCACCGATCCCAGCGGCAGCGCCAAGGCAGCGCCTGCGCGGGCGGCTAGCGTTCCGACCGTGACCTGGTGGCTGTGGGCGCTGGCCGCGGTGGGGGCCCTGCTCGTCGCCACGACCCTCTACGACGTGGTGCAGAAGCGCCATGCGATCCTGCGCAACTTCCCGATCATCGGCCACTTGCGCTACCTGCTGGAGTCGTTCGGCCCGGAGCTGCGCCAGTACATCGTCAGCGACAACGACGAGGAGCGGCCCTTCAACCGCAACCAGCGCCGCTGGGTCTACGCCACCGCCAAACGGGAGAACCCGTACTTCGGGTTCGGATCCGACAACCGGCTCGACGCCGACGGCTACGTCTTCTTCCGGCACTCGGCCTTCCCGGTCGACTCCGACACCCCCCACGGCGAGCTGAGGGCCGCCAAGGTGCTCGGCGCCTGGCGCAACCGGCCCGGAGCGTTCCGGCCCGCTTCGGTGGTGAACATCTCCGGAATGTCCTACGGCTCGCTGTCGGGACCGGCGGTGGAGGCCCTCAACCGGGGGTCGGCCATGGCCGGATGCCTGCACAACACCGGCGAGGGCGGGATCAGCGACTACCACCGCTGCGGCGCCGACCTGGTGTTCCAGCTGGGCACGGGATACTTCGGCGCCCGCGGCCCCGACGGGCGCTTCTGCATGGACACGTTCCTGGCCAGCCTCGACTCGGCGCCGGTCAAGGCGGTGGAGCTGAAGCTGAGCCAGGGAGCCAAGCCGGGCCTGGGCGGGGTGCTGCCCGCCGCCAAGGTCACCCCCGAGATCGCCGAGGCCCGGGGCGTGCCGGTGGGGGTGACCGTGCGCAGCCCCAACCACCATCCCGAATTCGACGACGTCGCCGGCCTCGTCAGCTTCGTGGAGCGGATCGCCGACGCCTCCGGACTCCCGGTGGGCATCAAGTCGGCGGTAGGCGACCGCCGCTTCTGGATGGAGCTGGCCTCCCAAATGGCCGACACGGGCCGGGGCCCGGACTTCGTCGTGGTCGACGGCGGCGAGGGCGGCACCGGCGCCGGTCCGCTGACGTTCACCGACCACGTCTCGCTGCCGTTCCGGGTGGGCTTCGCCGAGGTCTACCAGGCCTTCGCCGAGGCCGACCTGAACGAAGCGGTCATGTTCGCGGGTTCCGGCAAGCTCGGCTTCGCACCGGACGCCATGGTGGCCATGGCCATGGGCGCCGACCTGATCAACGTCGGGCGGGAGGCGATGATGGCGGTCGGCTGCATCCAGGCCCAGCGCTGCCACAGCGGGCACTGCCCCACCGGCGTGGCCACCCAGAGCAAGTGGCTCACCCGGGGGCTCGATCCCGCCACCAAGTCAGGGCGGGTGGCCAACTACGTCACCGGGCTGCGCCGGGAGCTGCGGATGCTGGCCGAGGCCATGGGCGAGGAGCATCCGTCGCTGGTGGACCCGGCCGCGGTGGAGATGCGCATACGCCGGGGAGAGCTGATGCCCATCCTCGATGCCGTCGGCTACTCGGCCGAAGCCAAAGAGGCCCGCATCGCCCTGGGCGACGTGGCCCGGGAGGCCCGCGTCTTCGCCGACTCGGCCGTCGCCTAGGACCGCTCGGAGGCGACCCAATCCCGGAACGCCCGAAATTGGGGCGGATTTTGGGCACCTGATACCCATTGCGTCGCCAATTTCGGCCGCGGCGACCGGGTCGGCCGCGGCGACCGGGTCGGGCTCGGCCGCGGGGTTGAGGGCCGGCCAGGGCCGGTTAGTTCTCGAGCTGCTCCAGCAGGCGGGCCAGGATCTCGTCCTGGCGGCGGCGCAGCTCGGCCAACTCGTCGATCAGCTGCTGGGTCTCGGACGGGGTCAGCTCGCCCAGTTCCACCCCGGGCGTGTCCGTCACGAAGGTGTCGGCGTCGTCGGTCGGCTCATCGGGGCCGGTGTCGTCGAGCACGGGAGCATCGCCGTCGGTCACCACCGGAGGCAGCACCACGCCGCCGAAGTCGGTGCCCGGGTAGAGCTTGCCGAGGGCCTCGCCCAGCGTCTTGCCCAGCGCGGTGCGGTTGCCGACCGAGGCGATCACCCCGGCCAGCAGCGGGATCTGGGTGCCCTGGGCCCGCACGTACATGGGCCGGACGTACAGCACCGAGTCCTCGACGGGCAGCAGCAGCATGTCGCCGAAGTCGACCAGCGAGCCCTGGTCGTTGAGCAGTGTCAGCTCCCGGCTGATATCGGGATTGGTGGAGATGTTCGACGCCACGATGGCCGGACCCGGCGCCAGCAGGTTCGACATCTCGTAGGACACCAGTCTCGAAGTGCCGTCGGAGACGGTCTCGCCCACCATGAAGGCGGTCAACTCCTTGCGGCTGTCATCGTCGGAGATGGGCACGAACGAGCGCAGGGCCACGAACGAGGCCTCCTCCTCACCAGGGAGCTGGATCAGCGAGTAGTAGGCCGGAACCCGCCGCTCCCGGCTGGTCAGCAGGCCCCGCTCCCCGACCACGGACTCGGCCGTGCCCCCGGCCAGCACGCTGCGGCCCGGGTCCTGGGCCACCGCCCAGCGCTCGGTGCCGATGATCAGCGCCTCGGGGTCCGACACCTGGTACGACGCCCACATGTTGGTCTGCAGGGTGAACAGGTCGGTCGGGAAGCGCAGATGCTGGCGCAGGTCGTCAGGCATCTCCGAGAAGTCGGTGAACAGGTCCGGGAACGCCGACTGCCATGCCTCGATGATCGGGTCCTGCACCGGCATGACGTACAGGGTCACATCGCCGTCGTAGGCGTCGACCACGGCCTTGACCGAGTTGCGGACATAGTTGACTCCCGTGGAGGCCAGCGCCGCGGTGGGGGCGAGGCCGCTGGTGTCGGCGCCCTGGGAGTAGGGATAGCGGTCGGTGGTGGTGTAGGCGTCGAGCACGTAGTGGATGCGGCCGTCGAAGACCACCGGGTAGGCGTCGGAATCGAACTCGAGGAACGGGGCGACGCTCCTCACCCGGTCCTGCGCGTCGCGGATGTAGATGATCCGGGTGTCGCCGGCGACGAAGTCCGAGATCAGCGGATCGAGCTGCCCGAAGCGCAGCGCGAAGGCGGTCTGGCGCACGAACGACCCCATGTTGACGCCGCCCTCGCCGTCGTAACGGAAGCTCTCCTCGTTTCCTTGGCCGTCCACGTAGTCGACCTCGTCGCGGGTGGCGCCCACCAGCGCGTAGCCCTCGAGGTTCTCGCCGACGTAGATCTGCGGCTCTTCGAGGTCCAGGTCGATGGCCTGGTCAACCTCCACGGGGAGGCCGCCGGTGATGAACACCGGGCTGCCCCGGACGTCGGTGACGTTGGCCCGGGCGATGGCGGCGCCGTAACCGTGGGTGATGGCCACGTGCTGGCGCTCCCAGGACGCCAGCTCGCTCAAGTTGAGCTCGCGGGCGGCCAGCACCACCTGGGTCAGCTCGCCGTCGACCTCGTAGCGGTCGACATCGAGCACGCTCGAGAATCGGTAGAAGTCCCGCTCGCCCTGGTCCTTCTCGAAGGTGTCGGTCAGGGTGAGCGGGTCGAGGATCCGAGCGTTTCGCACTGTCTCGGCCGCGGCGCGCAACTGCGCTGGCGTCGGGTTCTCCCTGTAGTCGAAGACTTCCAGCGCGACGTCGGCGTCGGGCACGAGCCCGTAGGCGGATCGGGTGGCCGCGATGTTGCGGTCGGTGTAGACCGACTCGCGATCGGTGGTGTTGGGATCCACCTGGAACCGCTGCACGAACGCGGGGTACATGTTGCCCGCCACCAGCGCGGTGAAGGCCCACAGGACCACCGCCAGCACCGGCAGCACCCAGCCCCGGCGGCGCAGGTTCACCACCAGCAGGATCACCGCGGCCAGCGAGATCAGCAGCAGCAGGTTGAGCGCGGGCAGCTTGGCCTTCACGTCGGTGTAGAGGGCGCCGTCGACCACACCCCGGCCCGACACGGTCAGCTCGTAGCGCGACAGCCAGTAGTCGGCCGCCTTCACCAGCGCCAGCCCGGCCAGGATGGCCGACAGGTGGACCTTCACCGAAGGCAGCACCCGTTGCGCCCCCGGCGTGACCTGGAGCCTGATGCCGCCGTAGAGGTAGTGGCCGATGCCGACCACCACCAGCAGGATCATGAGGGCGGCAAAGCCCCAGTTCACTAGGAACGACAGGAACGGAAGCCGGAAGACGTAGAAGCCGATGTCGGTGTTGAACAGCGGATCGGTTATCCCGAAGTCCTTGCGGTTGACGAAGAGCAGCCACTCCTCCCACTGGTTCGACACGCCCGACGCGGCCAGCAGCGAGAAGAGCACCGACACCGCCAGGCGCACGAGCCGGGTGCGGCCCGACACCAGGTTGTGGAAGCGGCTGAGGAGCTCCTCCTCGGGTCCCGGCGGACGCACCTTGGGCGCGAGCCGCTCCACGATCATCAGGTTGATCCAGATCAGGATGAAGAACGCGACGGCGAAGATCAGGAACAGTGCGACCTTGGCCAGCAGGACCCGCCCCCACACGTCGGTCCGGTCGAGCGAGTCGAACCACAGGTAGTCGGTGTAGAAGCGGGCGATCCCCCGCAGCGACAGCAGCAGGAACAGGAGGCCGGCCGCTACCAGCAGCGCGATGATGCGGGTTCTTCTAGTGCCGAAACGCGGTCGGCCGCCGGAGGGAGGGGGAGAAACGGTGCGCACCGCCGATCACGATACCGTCTCAGGCCAGCCAGCAGATAGGGCGGCTTCTGCGGCGGCCTCAGCCCGGCGGGAACGCGACTCCCTGTAGATCGATCGCACCGCCCGGGCAAGCTCGTCAGGGTCGTCGGTGTCCTCGACCAACTCGCTGAGGCGGGCCCGGACCGGCTCGACCAGAACCGACACGATCGCGGTGGTGGCCGACTTCATGTCGATGTCGTCGATGCTGACGTCGATATCGGACGCGAAGTCCTGCAGCGGCTCCAGGATGGCCCGCCTGTAGGGCCCCGCGTCGGCGGAGATGACGTTGCGCACGGCCCGGGATCCGCCGCGCCGCAGCGAGTCCAGCAGCTCGCCCTGCTCGTCCACGACCAGCCGCTTGAGCCGGCGGGCGATGCCGCCCACGGCGACCGCTCGGGCCGCTCCCACCAGATCGTCGAGCCCGGGCGCCTCGCCCGGCGCTGCGCCGGAGGGTTCCCCGGACTCCGATCCCTCGCCGGCGCCCGCATCCGCCGGCGGTTCAGACACAGGCTGGCTCGTGATCGACCGCAGGCGGGCGAATATCGCGCCCGCGTCCGCGGCGGCTTCAGGCGCCTCAGGTGCCTCCGCAGCCGGATGTATCTGCACACCCAACTCGTGCTCGGGCACGGCACCGGGTCCGGCGTCAGGCTCGAATCGGGGTTCGGATTCCACGTCGTAGAGACCGACCGCAGCGTGCACCGGCGGCGCCGGCGGCTTGTCCTTGTAGCCGACGATCTCCACGTAGTCGCTGGTCCCGAAGTCATCGGCCCCGTCCAGCTCGTAGGGCGCCTCCTCCTCCAGCTCGTCCAACTCTTCAAGCTCGACCGGCTCGACCGGCTCGGCGGTCTCGGCACCGCCGGCTACGGCGGGCTCGGCTCCGGCCTCGGGATCCTGCGCGGGTTCCGGGGCGTCGGCGGCAGCCTCATCGGCGTCGTCGGCCGCGACCTCTGCGGTCTCTTCGTCCGGGGCCAGCCTCGCGGTGCGGGCAGCCCGGATCTCCGCCTCCATCTCGCCGACGGTCAGCTCGGGCTCGGCCGCCACCAGCAGTCCCGCCCTCGCCGCCGCAGCCTCCGCTTGAGGACCTGCCTGGACGAAGTCGGAGATCCAGCCGTCGAGCCCCTCGCGGCAGATCGACACGGCCTCCAGGAGGCGGTCGCGGATGACCCGGAGCTGCGCCACCTCCACCCGATGGGCATGGCGCTTGAAGGCCAGATCCGAGAGGATCCGCTCCCTCACCTTGCGGGCCTCGACCACGAGCTCCCGGCCTTGCTCGCGGCTCTCCTCGAGGATGGCGGCCGCGGCCGTCCTGGCCTCGGCGGTGATCTCCTCGCCTCGGGACTCGGCCCGCTCCAACCGCTCCCGGGCGGCGTCCCGGGCCGCCTGCAGCACGCGGGCCGCCTCGTCGCCCAGGGCCTCCACCACATGGGCGGTCTCGATCTTCTCCGGCGGGGCGGCCTCAAGGTCGATGATGCGTGCCTGCAGCGAGTCGACCAGGCCATGGAGACGGCGGACCTCGGAGGCGGCCTCACGCAACCGCCGGCGCACCGGCTCCGGTTCGAAGCCGCGACGGACCGTGCCGAAGTCGGCGCGCTCGATCTCCTCGGGAGCGAGCCCCTCTACCGGATCTAGTCCGTCGCCGTTTGCCATGGCTCCTCCGACGCGGCCGCCCGCCATTTCAGCCGCGGGCGGCAGCGTCCTGTTGATCGTACGCCGATGCAAGTATGCCGGTCGGGAATGCCTCAGCCGTACAGGAGTCCGACGGGATCGCCTCCCTGGGCGGCCAACGCCTCCAGCGCGTCCTCGAGGTCCTCGACCCCTACCACTGGAACCTCGCCCGCGCCCGACCGGGCCTCGTCCACGAGAGCTGCGGGCACCATGATGATCTCCGCGCCGGCGTCCCGGGCCGCCACCGACTTCTGGGCCACCCCACCCACATCCCCGACCGAGCCGTCCAGACGGATCGAACCGGTGACCGCGACCCGCTTGCCTCCCGTCAGCTCGCCCGGCGTGAGCACATCGAGCACCAGCAACGTGAAGGCCAGACCGGCGGAGGGGCCTCCCACATTGCCGGAGCTGATGTCGATCTCGAAGGGCAGCGGGGACCTCTCGACCCGCTGGGTCACGCCGCTCACCCCGATGTACGCCCCGCCGCCGTGGGGGTGGGTGCCGAGCGTGAGCTCGACGTCGCGCCGCTCCTCGGTCTCGGAGTCCTCCACCGTGATCGTCGCCGTCGTGCCCGGATCCAGATCGGCTAGGACCGCCCGCAGCGACTCGACGGTGGTCACCGGCAGGCCGTCGACGGACAGGATCACGTCGGTTCCCTCCAGCAGACCGTCGGCGGGACCGCCCGGGACCGCCTCCACGAACAGCACACCGGTGAAGTCGGCGACGTGAACGCCTAGACGCTCCAGGGCCACGATCGTGGCCGTGTCCTTGGCGCTGCTCATCAGGTGCCGGTTGAATTCGCGCTGCTCCTGGTTCGACCGGGCGCCGTACACCGACTCGCGGCTGCGCAACTCGATCGCATCATCGACGGAGGACCTGATCCAGTCGACGACGGTGAGCTCGCTGTCGATCGAAACGGTGAGCACCAGGATCTCTCCGGTGGATTCGTACACCTCTATGCCGTCGGCCTCGATCCGGTTCGATGTCGTGATGGCGGTGCCGGGCAGGAACGCCACCGCCTCGGAGTCGACCACCGAATCGCCCGGAATCAACCGCCCGGCCCACTGTGCAGGCACGAAGAACGACGCAGACGAGACCGCCGCCGCCACGACGACGACCACGCCCAGGAGCCACCACAGTCGTCGCCGGGGCCTCTGAAGGCCGAGCCGGCGCGTGGACCGCGGGTACCGGGGTGGAGGCGCCGGAGTGCTCGGGAGGTCCGGGTCCGGCGCCGGGGAAGTCGGCGGTGGGGAAGCTAGCGTGGCCAACCGTCCAGTCGTCTTCGCTCAGGCGCCGTGGCGCGGCGCCGGCCACCAAGGTATCCCCATGGCGACAGCTCCGACCACCGGCCAAGCCCACCAAGCGACACCGGCAGGAGGCGAGCGAGGGGCGCGGATCACCCGGTCGGCTGGCCGGTTGGCGCGGGCGGTCCTCCGGTTGGCGCGGTCAGCCCTTCGATCTGCGTGGGCCGCCCGGCCCAGGGGACGCGTCCGGCTCATCGATGTGCTGCGCGTCCTGGGGCTGGCCAGGCGGGCCGTGCCCAGCGCAGTGGTGGGACCGAAGGCCTACCCCCAGTGGTGGCAGCGCATCCTGGCGCTGATCGCGCTGGTCGCGCTGGTCGTGGTCATCGGCTTCGTGTTGGCGGCGGCGGTGGGCATCATGGTCGTGGTGGCCGGATTCCTGCTCGAGAACGCGATCTCATGAGAGGGCCCGCGGAGGCACGGACGGACGGCGGGGCTGAGTCGCCCGAGGGGGCGGATGCCATGGCACGGCGCCGGTCGGCGGCCGTGGCCGGCCACCAGGGTGACCTCGCTCAGGCCCGTGTCCACGTCGACGACGGCGAGCCGGCGGTTCGCGCCAGTGCATTGCGAGCTGTGGCGCGGGCCGGGGGCCTCGACGCCCATCTGCTGGCGGTCGCCCTCGAAGACCCCGCGCCCGGCGTCCGGATGACCGCGCTGGAGCTGGCCGCGAGCCGCCGCGACGTGCCGGTGGACGCGGCCGCGGCCCGGCTCGACGATCCCGACCAACGGGTGGTGGAGGTCGCGGCCTGGACCTGCGGCGAGAAGATCTCAGCCGCCGGTGCGGATCCGGTAAAGGGGGCACCGGTCGTGGCGGCGCTGACCCGGATAGCCCGATCCCATGCTGATCCGCTGTGCCGGGAGTCGGCCGTCGCGGCTCTGGGCGCGATCGGCCATCCCGGCGGGCTGCCCGCGATCCTCGCAGGGTTGGACGACAGGCCCGAGGTCCGGCGCCGGGCGGTGATCGCCCTCGCCCCCTTCGACGGCCCCGACGTCGAGGCCGCGCTGGACAAGGCCAGCAGGGACCGGGACAAGCAGGTGAGGGCGGCCGTCGCCGAACTGCGCGGCCCGCAGGACCCGGCCCAACCGGTCAGGAGTGACCGCTAGTCGAAGTCGTCGCTGAAGATCGAGATGTCCATGCCGAGGTGCTCCAGGCAGCGGCCCGCACCCCGGACCACCGTCTCCAGCGGAGCGTTGACCCGGCGGACCCGCAGCGACATCTCCCGCGACAGGCGTATGTCCATACCCCTGAGCAGCCCTCCTCCGCCCACGAGGTGGACGCCCCGGGCGATCAGGTCCTGGGCCAGCTCAGGCGGCGACTGCGACAGGCAGCTCAACACCGAGTCGACCATGGCGCTCACCGGCTCCTCGATGGCCTTGCGGATCTCGTCCGGGGTGACCACCGTGGTCTTGGGCATGCCTGACATCAACTCCCGGCCCCGGATCTCGGCAGCCGTCTCGTTGCGGGTCGCCGCCGCCGATCCGACCACGATCTTGGTGTGCTCGGCGGTGGGCTCCCCGATGGCCATTCCGTAGACGCGCCTCATGTGGGCCTGGACGGCGTCGTCGATGTCGAACGAGCCCACCCTCACCGCTTCCAGGGCCACCACCCCGCCCAGGCTCAACAGCGCGGTCTCGGTGGTTCCGCCGCCGATGTCGACCACCATCGACCCGACCGGCTCGTCGATGGGGAGACCCGCGCCTATGGCGGCCGCCAGGGGCTGATCGATCAGCCGCACCTCGATGGCGCCGGCCCTGCGGGCGGCCTCCATGACCGCCCGGCGCTCGACCGGGGTGATGGCCGAGGGCACGCAGACCACGATGCGGGCCCGGTTGATGCGGCTGACGCCCACCTGCCTCAGCAGGATCCGGATCATGTCCTGGGTGATCTCGAAGTCGGTGATGGCGCCTTTGCGCAGCGGGCGCCGGGCGACGATGTACCCGGGCGTGCGGCCCAGCATCCGCCGCGCCTTGTGGCCCACCGCCAGCAGCTGGTTGGTGTTGGTGTTGAGGGCCACCACCGACGGCTCGTTCAGCACAACGCCCTGCCCGCGGGCGTACACAAGAGTATTTGCCGTGCCGAGGTCGATAGCCAGGTCGCGAGGCAGGGCTCAGCGCTCCCTAGAGGCCGAGCGGATACACCGCGAGCGGTGGCCGGACTCGTGAGACGTGCAGCGAGACCGTGGGCGCTGTTCCGTGGATTTGGGCGGCCCGTGAGCGAAGCCAACAAGAGCGGGCATGGAACCGCTGCGAGACGACCGGCTCACCATCTATCAGCGCTCCTCGGGAACGGCTGGCGCGTCGGCGGGTGGGCCGTCTTCGGGGCTGGGCGCCAGCGGATCGAGCCTGGAGATACCGCTGGCCGGTCCGACCGGGCGTCCCGGGGTGGGCGACACCGCCTCGAGCTGCTTCAAGTACGGGGCGGGGCGGCGCCAGGTGATCTTGCGGATAAGCCACAGCAGGGCGGAGCCGACGGTGGCCAGGCCGAGCGAGGCGAGGACAAGCAGAACGGAGCCCCTCACCGTGCCGCCTCCCGCCGGGACGGCCCGGTGCTTGCCGGCGGAGCCCCGGTTCCGGCGGCGTCGAGTGAGGGCACGCCGGCGATGTGCTGGGGCTCCAGACCCCAGCTCTCCCCGCCCTGCCAACGCTCGCGCTTCCAGATGGGCACGGTCGTCTTGAGCGTGTCGATGGCGAAGCGGGCCGCTTCGAAGGCCGCGTCCCGGTGGGGTGCCGACACCGCCACCACCACCGCGGGATCGCCCACGGCGACCCGGCCCACGCGGTGCAGCACGGCGATGCGGCCCAGGTCGTCCCACCGCTGGCGCATCTCGGAGGCGACGGCATCCAGGCGGGGCTCGACCACTTCGTCGTAGGCCTCGTACTCCAGCCGGTCCACTCCCGGCCGGTCGACAGAGTGGTCGCGGGCCGTTCCGCTGAACTGGACCACGGCCCCGCATCCAGGCATCACCACCCAATCCGCCACCTCCGAGGAAGGGAGCGGATCAGGGGACAGGCCCAGCCAGGTGTCGCCGTTTTCGGGGGGTGCCAGCACCACCGAACAGCGTAATGGCTCCCTAACCGCTAGACCTCAGGCGCGACCGCCGCGTCGGCGCCTGCGCCAGGCCCGGGCGGCCAGGACGGCCGCGACAACGGACCCCACCACCAGCACCGCCGCGGCGGCCAGCAGCAGCTCCTGGCGGCGCCGGGCCGGCAGCGACTCCAGCGGCCCGGGCTCGTGGGAGACCACCCACGCCTCCTCGTTGGTGTAGGCCGCCCGCCAGCCGAGAGCCCGCAGGCGGTCGTTGGCCACCACCCATGGATGGATGGTGTAGGGCACGACCCCCGGCGGTGTCGGAGCCAGACCCCAGCGCCAGCGCAGCGCGCTCAAGACCCGCGCCAGGTGCGACGGGACTCGCAGGCGCGGCCGCGGCCCCTCCAACTCGGCGAGGGTGTCGGGAGGGATCCAGCCGTCGGGGGCCACGTTGAGGATCCCGTCGTGGCGAGCGTTCACGGAGGTGACCACGGCGGCGGCCAGGTCGTCGGCGTGGAGGTACTGGACCGGCGGGTCACCGTCGGCGGCAACCCCGGACCGGGCGGCCCGCAAGGTGTTGGCCAGCGGCCCCAAGCGGGCCTCGGCGACTACGGCGGCCGGCCGCAGCACGGTCACCGAGCGGTCCGGCCCCGTTCCCCATTGCTGGGCCAGCCGCTCGAGCCGGTGCCGCTGGACTGCCCAGTCGAAGTCGGGGATGGGGCGCACCGCGGCGTCCTCGGTGATGGGGACCGGATTGTCCCTCCAGGCGCCGTAGACCATGGCCGACGACATCACCACCAGGTGGGGGACCCCTGCGGAGCTCAGACCGTCGAGCACCCGGTGCAGCAACGCCGCTTCCAGTTCGACCTCGGCCGGGTTCAGAGTGCCCGCGGTCACCGTGGAGGCCAGGTGCACCACCGAGTCGGCCCCCGAGAACAGGGCGCCCAGGTCGGCGTCAGCCAGATCCGCCTGCTTGGTCGTGACCGAGCTGTACGGGGCCGGTGAGGCCTCCTTGTCGATGGCGACGACGGCCACGACCCGACGATGGCCGGCCAGCCGGGCCACGACGCGCCGTCCCACCGAGCCGTGGGCACCGGTCACCACCACCCGCACCGGCTGGTGATCGCCGGAACCCGCGCCCCGGCCGGGAGGTGGAGTCGCCTCCTGGCAGAACTTTCTGGGCTGCACCCCCCTACGATGCCTTCATGAGCGACGTGCCGCCAACCGGAGACGGCCCCGACGACCCCTTCGAAGGGTTGGAGGACCTCTTCGGGGCGGGCGGCCTGGGCGAGCCGGGCTCCAGCGGCGAACCCGGCGCACCGGGCGGGCCGGGCGGGCCGGGCGGGCCGGGCGGGCTGGGCGACCTGCCCGTGATCGGGGATCTGATGCGGGTTCTCCAGGGGGCGGCTCCGGGGTCCAGCCATGCCCGCGAGGTGGCTCGGGCCATCGCCTCCGGCGGGTCATCGGAGCCCAACATCGACCCCACCGACCGGATCGCTCTGGAGCAGCTCGTGCGGGTGGCCGAACTGAGGGTCACCGACGCGACCGGTCTTCAGCCGTCCCGGGGCGCCCCGCTGCGGGTCGAGGTCGTCAACCGCGTCGGATGGTCCGATCGCACCACCAGCGACTACGGGGAGCTGTTCAACGCCCTGGGGGAATCGATCGCCGCGGGACCCGACCCCGACTCCGACGACACCGCCGCCGACCCCATGACGGCCATGCTCGCGGGACTGACTCGCATGATCGGGCCGGCCATGCTGTCGATGACCACCGGCGCGATGGTGGGTCGTCTGGCCCAGCACGCGCTCGGCGGCTACGTGCTGCCCGTGCCGAGGCCGCCCGGCAAGCCGATGCTGATCGCGTTGCCCAACCTGGAGGACTTCGGCCGGCAGTGGTCCCTCGACACCGACGATCTCCGCCTGTGGGTGTGCCTGCACGAGGCCGTCTACCACGCAGTCTTCGGGGTCGACCATGTGCGAGACACCATCAACGACCTGCTGCTGCGCCATGCGTCCTCCTTCGAGACCAACCCCCGCCGCCTGGAGGAGATGCTGGACGACTTCGACCCCAGCGCGGGCGGTCCCGAGGCCCTCGCAGAACTCCAGCAGACACTGGGCAGCCCCGACGCCCTCCTGGGAGCGGTGCGCTCGGAGGCCCAGGAGGCGCTGCTGCCCCAGATGACGGCGCTGATCGCGGCGATCAGCGGGTATGTCGACCACACCATGGATCGCATCGGCGCTCAACTGATCGGCTCCTACGACCGGCTCGCCGAGGCTCTGCGACGTCACCGGGTGGAGGCCAGCGAGTCGGACCGCTTCGTCGAGCGGCTGCTCGGCCTGGAGCTCGACCAGGACCAGTACGAGCGGGGCGCCGCGTTCGCAGCCGGGGTGGTGGAGCGGGCCGGGCCCGAGGGGCTGCGGCGGCTGTTCACCGATCCGGCCAACCTGCCCACCCCGGCCGAGGTCGACGCGGCCGGGCTCTGGCTGGCGCGGATCGACCTGCCCGGCTGAGAATCTCCCGGAAGGCCTCCTGGAGGCCCTGGGTTGTGGCGAGCGCTCTAGGGGTCGCCGCGCCGGCGCGGGTTGCCGCGAACCGCGATGCGGCGGCGGCCGACGATGAACGAGACCACCGCGAACGCGGCCAGCATCGCCACGAACCCTGAGCCCAGTCGCACCGGTATCGGCAGGATCACCGGAAAGAACGCCCCGACCACCCAGGCAATCTGGAAGCGCGCCTCGAACCGGGAGAACGACCGTCCGTGGTTGGCGTCGGGGGCGTCGCGCTGCACCAGCGAGTCGAAGGCGAGCCGGGCCACCGCCGCAGCCAGGGCCACCCCGCCCGACAGCAGCGCCATTCCCATCAGCCCGCCGGTCATCGACCCCAGGAGGGCCGCGGTCAGGCCCAGACCCAGCGACCCGAGCAGCATCAACTCCTCCACCACGCTGCGCCGCAGGATGGGGGCGGTCTGCACACCGGTGAAGGCCGAGAGTCCGGCCACCGCCACCACCACTGCGTAGTGCCAGGCCGGAGCACCCGGATCTCCGACTATGTCGATGCCTCGCTCCGAGGCCACCGCCCCTCCGAGCGCGGCCCCCGGCGCGCTCACGTCGAGGCCCTCCTCGCCGCCGCGCAGCTCGAAGGCCAGCAGGAAGGTGACGAAGCCCACCGCGCCCCGCATCACCGCCATCGCCGATGCCGACAGCAGGATGGTCGACGCCCGCAGCGCCGAGCGCTCCGTCGAAGTCGTCTTGGTCGGTGCCACCGGGATGCGGGGGAGCTGGAGGGTGATGGCGGTGGCGACCCCGTAGCCCGCGGTGGCCACACCGGCGGCCACAGCCGGACTGCCCAGGAAGACCAGGGCGGCGCCCACGCCCGCCCCAAGCAGGCTCATCACCGCGCTGATGAGGGCGAGGCGACTGTTGGCCTGCACCAGGTTCGACTCCGAGGGCACGTAGCGCGGCACCACCGCGCTCTTGGCCACCGCATAGCTCTTCTGCAGCACCAGCAGCGCGAAGGCCTCCGGGAACAGCCACAGGGTGTCGATGTGGCGGATCATGAGCAGGGCCACCACCAGCCGGCCCACGTTGGTGACGAGGATCATGGCCCGGCGGCCACCGGGCATCCGATCAATGAAGGGGCCTATCAGCGGTGTGACCAGCGCGAACGGCGCCATCGTGAGGGCGAGGTACAGCGCGATCCGGTCCCGGGCCGCGTCCGGGCTGATGGAGAAGAAGATCGACCCGGCCAGCGCAACCGCGATGACCGCGTCGGTCGAGGTCGCCGCGGCGTGGACCCGGGCTAGGCGCTGGAAGGGGCTGAACGCGGGCGCGGGGCGCGGCGGCTGCCCCCAGTCACTCACGCCGTCGTGGGCCACCCGCTCATGGTAGGACCCGCTCAACTGAGTGAGCCCGGTTCGCGGCCAGCTGCTGGAGCCTCACATGGGGGTCGTCGTCGGCGCCGCCGCAGCGGGTCCACACCCCGTCGGCGTCGAGAGTCCAGGCGAGGCGTTCGTCGGTCAGGCACACGTCGGCCACCTCCAGCAGGCGGGCGGCCAGCCTCGGATCATCGACCCTCACAAGGGCCTCCACCCGCCGGTCGAGGTTCCGGCTGAGCAGGTCCGCGGAGCCGATGTAGGTAGCGGACCGGCCCGGGCCGTCGCCGTTGGCGAAGTGGTATATCCGGGAGTGCTCCAGGAAGCGGCCGACGATCGAACGGACCCGGATGCTCTCCGACAGGCCGGGCACGCCCGGGCGCAGGCTGCAGAGGCCCCGCACGATGAGGTCGATCTCCGCTCCGGCCTGCGACGCCTTGTACAGCTGCTCGATCATCGGCCCGTCGGCCAGCGAGTTCAGCTTGAAGATCATCCGACCGCCGCCCGGCGTGTGCGCTTCCTGCTCGATCAGCTCGGTGAGGCGGGTGCGCAGTTGCTCGGGCGCGGTGATGAGGCGCTTGTGGTTGACGCTGCGGCCGTAGCCGGTGAGCTGGTTGAAGAGAGAGGCGACGTCCGCGCCGACCTCCGCGTCCGCGGTCAGCAAGCCGAAGTCTTCGTAGAGCCGCGCCGTGCGGTGGTTGTAGTTGCCGGTGCCGACATGGCAGTAGCGGCGGATGCCGTCGGACTCCTCGCGCACGATCATGGCGATCTTGGCGTGGATCTTGAGGCCGACGAGGCCGTAGGCCACGTGGGCTCCGACCTGCTCCAGCCGCTTCGCCCAGCTGATGTTGCGCGCCTCGTCGAAGCGGGCCTTCAACTCCACGAGCACGGCCACCTGCTTGCCGCTGTCGGCCGCCTCCACCAGGGAGTCGATGATCGGGCTGTCGCCCGACGTGCGGTACAGGGTGAGCTTGATGGCCAGCACCGCCGGATCGGTCGAGGCCCGGTGGATCAGCTCGCCCACCGAGCGGCTGAACGACGAGTACGGATGGTGCACGAGCACGTCGCCGGAACGCAGCACCTTGAAGAAGTCGTCACGGCTCTCCTCGCTCGACAGCTCCGGCTCGGTGATGCCGCGCCAGCGCGGCCACCTGAGCTCGGGGCGGGGCAGGTCGGCGATCTCGTTCAGCCCGCTCAGATCGACCGGGCCCCGGATGCGGTCGACCGCGCCGGCGGTCAGGCGGAGCTCGCGCAGCAGCAGCTCGAGCAGCTCCTCCGACATCGAGTCGGCCACCTCGAGGCGGATCGCCCACTGGAAGCGTCGGCGGCGCAGCTCCATCTCCACCGCGGTCAGCAGATCCTCGGCGTCCTCGTCGTTGAGGGTGAGGTCGGCGTTGCGGGTGACCCGGAAGGTGTGGTGCTCCAGCAGCTCCATGCCCGGGAAGAGCATGTCGAGATGGGCGGCGATGACGTCCTCTAGGGCAACGAAACGGTCGGTCCCCTCGCTGGCGGGAACCCACCGGTCGAGGGTGTTGGGAACCTTCACCCGGGCGAAGCGCTGCTCGCCGTCGACGGGGTCGCGCATGAGCACGGCCAGGCTCAGCGACAGGTCCGAGATGAAGGGGAAGGGGTGGCCCGGGTCGACGGCCAGCGGGGTGAGCACCGGGAAGACGCGCTCGCTGAAGTGCTTGCGGAGGTGGTCGCGCTCATGCTGCTCGAGGTCGTCGGCCGAGAGCAGGTGGATGCCCTCGGCCTCCAGCTCGGGCTGGACCTGCTCGAGGAACAGGCGCTGCTGCTCGCGGCACAGCTCCGAGGTGACCTGGCGGACCTTGCGGAGCTGCTCGGCCGGGGTGTGCCCGTCGAGGGTGCGCTCGGTGAGCTCGGCGGCCACCCGGTCGGCCAAGCCCGACACCCGCACCTGGAAGAACTCGTCGAGGTTGGTGGAGAAGATGCTCAGGTAGCGGGCCCGCTCCAGCAGCGGCACCTCCGGGTCGCCGGCGAGGCTCAGGACCCGGGCATTGAAGGCGAGCCAGGAGAGCTCCCGGCTGAAGTAGTCAGTGAACGGCTGGCCCCACCCGCCGACGCGCATCACGTGCGGGGCCACAGGGCGTCACCGAACCGCTCGGTCAGGCCCGCTCCCGGGCGGGGTAGGGATCCTCTTCCTCCGGGTAGCCGAGGTCCCAGTCCACGATGATGCGCTCGCGCTCGGCGTCGCGGTTGACCCGCTCGCGGTTGCGGCGGAACTGTGGATCGTGGGGGGGCAGCAGCAGCAGGCGAGCATGGACCCGGTCGCGGAACGAGGTCATGAAGTCGGCGTCGCCGTAGACCGGCCGAACCTCCCAGTGGGGCGCGACCGGACCGAGATAGGTGATGGTGGCCTGACCCACCGGCGGCTCGTCGACCGCTTCAACGTCGGTGACCGTCATGAAAGCTCTCCGCCTCGGGGCGAGGCCCTCAGGCGGAGCCGTTCTTGCCCGGACCGCCCTTGTTGCTGTCGCTGCCGGTGGCCTTGCTGGCGCCCCCGGAACTGTCACCCTCGCTGGCGCTCTCGGACAGACCGTCCTTGAACTCCTTCTGAGCCTGGCCCAGCGAGCGTGCGAGCTTGGGGAGCTTGGCCCCGCCAAAAACTAGCAGGACGATGATGAGAATGATGATGAGTTCAGATGTACCGATGCTGGGCACGATGGAGAAGATATTCGTCATCGCCGGGAAGCATACCGCGCTTTTTCCACAGCCGCATACCTGATATGCGGCTGGTGACCCGGCTGGGGCCGGTAGGTGTCTAGGCGGTGGCGGTGGCTCGGCGCTGCATCGCTCGGGCGCGCCGGATGCGGCGTCGCTCGCGCTCGCTCATGCCTCCCCAGATGCCGAACTTCTCGCCGTTGTTGAGCGCGAATTCAAGGCACTGTTCGCGCACCACGCAGCCCCGGCAGACCTCCTTGGCCTCCCGGGTGGATGCGCCCCGCTCTGGGAAGAAGAGGTCGGGATGCACTCCCAGGCAGTTGGCCTCGCGCTGCCAGGACATGTCCTCGGCTGGAAAAATGCCGTGTAGCTCCATTTGGGTGTTCCTCCATGATGACCGTTCCGGGCCCAGCGGTGGGGCTCGAGCCCGGCCCCGCCCGGGTGCCATCGATGTAATTACACCACTGTCATACGACAATTGCAAACCCGGCAGCGAGAAATCTCTCCCCTACCGGCGGGCTGCGCGGATGAATGCGGGCCGGCCGCGGTGCGGCGGTGTCCTTCCCGCTCTTGTTCGCTGCGCTCACGGGCCGCCCAAATCCCTCTTGTTCGCTGCGCTCACGGGCCGCCCAAATCCAAGGAACAGCGCCCACGGCCTCGCGCCGTACGGGCCGGTGTCGCGTGCCTGTCCGCTCGGCCTCAGGGGCGGGCCCGCACCAGGCTGCGCTTGTGCTCCACGAAGTCAACGAGCAGGTAGTCGCCGAGGTTCTCGTTGGTGGTGAAGAAGGCCCGGCCGCCGTTCATCTCGGTGATGCGCTCCACGAAGTTGGTCAGGTACGAGGTGGCGTCGAGCATGAACGTGTTGATGCGGATGCCGTCGCGGGTGCATTTGCCCACCTCGGCCAGGGTGAGGTCGACGGTCTCGCGGGTGGGCGGGTAGCTGAAGAAGGGCCGGCCCGAGGCGGTGATGTGGGCGGTGGGCTCGCCGTCGGTGATCATGATTATCTGCTTGGTGCCGGTCTGCCGGTTGAGCATGCGGCGGGCGAGCATGAAGCCGTGCTGCATGTTGGTGCCGTACACGTAGTCCCATGACACCTCGGGAAGCTTCTCGGGCTGGAACTCCCGAGCGACCTCGCTGAACGACACCAGCCCCAGGTAGTCGCGGGGGTACTGGCTGGAGATCAGCGCGTGCAGGGCCATGGCCACCTTCTTGGCCGGCAGGAAGTTGTTGCGCATCGGCATCGACAGCGACAGGTCCAGCATCAGGACGGTCGCCGACCGCACCTGCTGCTCGGTGCGCTCGACCTCGAAGTCGTCGGGATGCAACTGCACGGGAACGCCGCCGCCGGTGCGGGTCATGGCGTTGCGGATGGTCCGGCCGATGTGCAGGTTGAACGGGTCGCCGAACTCGTAGGGCTTGGTGTCGGGCTCCCGCTCGTGGCCCAGGCCCTCCCGGTGGATGGCGTGGCGGCCGAGCTTGTCCGCATCGAGCTTGGCGAACAGGTCGCGCAGCGCTCCCTGGCCGATCTTGCGGATGGCCCGGGGAGTCAGGTCGAAGCGACCCTCGCGGTTCTCGATCAGCCCGGCCTCCTCCAGCATGCGGGCCAGGGCGGCCATGCGCTCGAGGCTCTCGGCCGCGTCGTCGCCCAGCAGCCTGCGGGCGGCCTCGGTGTCGGCCTCGGCCAGCGCGCCCGGGCTGGGCGAGCCCCGCAGCAGGTTCTCGAGCTGGTCGATGTCGCCCAGCTCGGCCAGCATGTCGGTGGCCTCGCCGAAGTCGAGGGGGTCGACACCGCCGAAGTCGTAGCGCCGGTCCCAGCCGAGGTCCGGGAACTCGTTGCGGAGATGGCCGGCCAGCTCGTTCATCTGCCAGTTGAGGTCCATGTCGGCCAGCAGCTGGTCCGACAGCTGCTGGAGCTGGTCGCGCTGGCCCGGCGTCATCGAGTTCATCAGGGCCTGGGCTGCGGCCATGCGGCGGGCCATGACCTCCAGGAGCTCGTCGAGGGTCTTGGGGTTCTCGGGGAAGAAATCGCCGTAGCGCTCCATGAACCCATCGAAGTCGGGCTCGGTCCCGCGGGCCCGCTGGGCCAGCATGGCGTTGAGCTCGGCCAGCATGTCCTTGAGCCGCTGCATCTCCTCCGGCGACGAGCCGTCGGTGGCGTCGTTGACCGCGCCGGCCATGCGGTCCAGGAACTGCTGCATGAGCTGCTCGCGGAGCTGCTCGGCCAGCTCGGCGAACTGCTGGCGGGCCTCGTCGCTCTCGAAGTCGTAGCCGTCGAGGGCCTTGAACTGGCCGGCCAGGTCGGGCGGCATCATGTCGAGCTGGAGGTTCTTGGTGGCTGCGGTCTGGGCGGTGAGGTCGGCCCGGCGCTCGTCGCCGGCGGCCCGAGCCTGGTCGGCGGCCGCGTCCAGTTCGTCCAGCGCCCGGCGCTCGGTGCGCACCACATCGCGCAGGGCTTCGGCGATGTCGTCGTACACGCCGCCGAGGTCGTGGCTGTCCAGCAGCTCGCGGCGACGCTCCCTCAGCCTCTCGAGCATCTCGCGCAGGCCCTGGATCTGGCGGCCCTCGCGGTCGGTGAAGCCGTCGGCCATGAGCCGGCGCAGCGCGCTGGCGAGATCACCGTGGTAGAGCAGGTCGTCGGCCAGCTCCTCGAAGATCGAGTCGGCGTCCAGGTCGAAGCCGGCCTGGGTGCCGTCCCAGCGCCAGTAAGCGAAGTGGGCCGGCTCGGGCTTGGCCTTAGGCCGGCGCCGCCAGCGCTCCCGCAGAGCCATGCCCCGACCCTACCCCGGCCGCACATCTGCGACGGCAGCGGCCCTCCCCGGCGAACTGGCAGCAGAATGCACGCATACCTTGTCCAACGCTGCAAATTCGATGACGCGAACCACCCTCCACCGCGAACTGGCAGCAGAATGCACGCATACCTTGCCCAACGCTGCAAATTCGATGACGCGAACCACCCTCCACCGCGAACTGGCAGCAGAATGCACGCATACCTTGCCCAACGCTGCAAATTCGATGACGCGAACCACCCTCCACCGCGAACTGGCAGCAGAATGCACGCATACCTTGCCCAACGCTGCAAATTCGATGAGCGGTGGCTATGGGTTGGGCTCGGTGACTCCGGTCATCGGCAGGCCGGCGGCGGCCCAGCCCTCGACCCCGCCCTCCAGATCAGCCGCTCGCGTGAAGCCGAGACGGCGCAGCGAGACGGCCGCGAAGCTCGACGTGTAGCCCTCGTTGCAGACGGTCACGACCGGTTGGTCGTGCGACCGGACCCCAGGGTGCGAGTGGCCCGAGGAGGGATCGCAGCGCCACTCCAGCACCAGCAGCGGGATGCTGATCGAGCCGGCGATCATGCCGGTGCGCTCGCGGTCGTCGCGGTCGCGGATGTCGATCACCAGCGGGGGGCCGTCCGGGCCGGGGCCGGCCCCGGACTCCATGGCGGCGGCCAGCTCTGCCGGGGTGTAGCGGTGAAGACCCTGACGGGCCTCCGCCAGCAGCTCGTCCACCGTGGTCCGAGCAGCCGGTCCGAGACGGCCGCCCACGGCCTCCCCGGAAGCGACCAGAGCAGAGTCATCTCCGGCTGGTCCGGCACCGGCACCAGCCCCGACGTCGAGGTCGGGGCGCTCGCCGGCGTCGGTGTGCGGCTCGCCCTCCCCCACCGCGCTCTGGTGGCGCTCGCGGTGCCGGTCCAGTTCGTGGCGGAGGCGCTCGGGGGTCCAGTCGCCGTCTAGGGCCTGGTTCATCAGGTCGGCCTGCGACGGCGGGGCCAGCCCGTCCACCGGCTGGTCCCGGTCGAGGTTGGTGGGGAAGGCGTACCCCTCGGCGCAGGCGGCCACCACGTTGGCGGCCGCGCCCCGGTCCAGGCCGGCGGCCAGCCGGGACCGCAGCCGCGGGTACACGGCGTTGACCATGCGAGCGCGGTCGACGGCCTCCGTCGCCCGGCCGAACGCGGAGGAGATCTGCAGCAGGTTGGCCATCCGGTGCACGTCGGCGGTGCGGTTGTGGCCCGCGGCGTGGAACATGGCCGGGCTGAAGAACACCGCGTCGCCGGTGCGCAGCGGCAGCTGCACCCGGTGCTGGGCGAAGTACTCGATGAACTCGGGGCGGCGCCAGGCCAGGTAGCCGAGCTCGTACTTGTGGGAGTGGGGCAGGTACATGGTGGGACCCGCCTCGGCGCCCATGTCGCAGTGGGCGATGGCGCCCTGAAGGGTGAGCAGCGGCGACAGCAGGTGGGCGTGGAGGGGGAACTGCTCGGCCTCGTCGTCGGTGAGGAAGCCCATGTGGTAGTCGCGGTGGGGGTGCTGGGCCTCGCCGCCCGGGTTGACCACGTTCACCTGCTCGGTCAGCTGGTAGCGGGGGCCGAGCCAGGCCTCGCAGGCCACCGCCACCGCGTCGGAGCGGTGGTAGTCGATGAAGGCTCCGGGGTTGGACGTGGCCAGCTTCTCCAGGGCGTTCCACACCCGGTCGTTGGCCCCGGGCTTGGCGAAGTGGTCGCCGGCGGGGCCGCCCCCGGCGTGCTGGGCCGCGATCAGGTCCCAGAACACCGCGGAGGCTTTGTCGACCGCGGCGGGGGGCACCGCGCCCTCCAGCACCACGATGCCGGGTCCGGTGACCAGGGCTCTGGACAGCTCGTCCCGCAGGTTGGCCCGGTGCTCGGCGTCGGCGGTGGGGCCGTGGGCCAGCGCGCTGGCGTCGTAGGCGGGCACGCCCTGGGTTATCCGCTCCGCCAGCGGGTAGTCGGCGGGGTCGACGGGCTGCTCGACCAGCGCGGCGAAGGTCTCCAGGTCGCACTCGCGGCGCGACGGGAACGCGGCGTCGCGGGAGATAGTCACCACGGCAATAGTACGCCCGCGACACGGGCGTTAGCGTGGGCGGCCGGCGACGAGTGGAGGTGTCATGCCCATCAATCCCGACGCGGCCGGAGCCGTGGGAGAACAGACCGAGATCAGCTGGACCTCCAAGGACAGCCTGCTGTACGCCCTCGGTGTCGGGGCGGGGGCGTCGGACCCCACCGGCTTCGAGCTGGAGTTCACCACCGAGAACACCCGTGATGTCCCCCAGCGGGTCCTGCCCACGCAGGTAGTGGTCATCGGCCCCAGCAGGATGCCCGACTACGGCGACTTCAACCTGGCCGCGCTGCTGCACGGCGACCAGCACATCGAGCTCCACCAGGAGCTGCCGCCCGCGGGCTCGGCGGTGGCCCAGTCCCGGGTGGCCGGGATCTACGACAAGATCAAGGCCGCGCTGGTGGTGCTGGAGACCGATGTCCGCAGCCACGACGGCGACCCGATGTGGACCAGCCGGGCCGGGCTGTTCATCTCCGGCGAGGGCGGCTGGGGCGGCGACCGCGGGCCGGCCAACACCTGGCGGCAGCCCGACCGCGAGCCCGACCATGTGACCGGCTACGACACCCGCGCCGATCTGGCCCTGCTGTACCGCCTCAACGGCGACCGCAATCCCCTGCACTCCGATCCGTCCTTCGCGGCCATGGCCGGATTCGACACGCCCATCCTGCACGGGCTGTGCACGTTCGGGGTGACGGGACGGGCCCTGCTGCACACCCTCTGCGGCAGCGATCCGGCCCGCTTCGGGTCGATGGGCGGGCGCTTCAAGGCCCCGGTGCTGCCCGGCCAGCGCCTCGACGTCCGCATGTGGGACGAGGGCGACACCACGCTGTTCCAGACCTGTGTGGGCGACCGGGTGGTGTTCGACGCCGGCGTGTTCACGCTGCGCTGAGAGTTCGGAACGGAATCGACGCAGTTGACCACCACAGAGGGGGTCAACTACATCAATTTGGCGAGGCACGACTGACGTGACGGGCTCGGAGGGATTCCTGTGGGGTGCGGGAGCGTCGTCGGTGTCGGTGGAGGGGGTGGCGCCCGCGGCCGACTGGTCGGTGTGGGAGCGCGACGGCCGGGCACCCCGCTCCGGCGACGGTGCCGGCTTCGCCCGGGACTTCCGCGACGATCTGGCCCAGCTGCGAGGGCTGGGGCTCAACAGCCTGCGCCTGACCGTGGAGTGGGCCCGGGTCGAGCCCGCAGCCGGCCGGGAGGACAGCGACGCCCTCGACCGCTACCTCGACATCGTCGACGCCGCGCGGGCCGAGGGGCTGGGAGCGTGGATCACGCTGCACCACACGTCGCTGCCGGGCTGGTACCTGGACGACGAGGGCGGCCACGCCGACGAGACGGCCCGGAGGCGCTGGTGGTCCCGGCACACCGACCGCATGGCCGAGGCCTTCGACGGCCGGGCCGCGGGCTGGTGTCCTATCGAGGACCCCATCGGCTGGGCGGTGCGGGGCTACGGGCTGGGCACCCGGCCGCCGGGGCGACGCAGCGCCGAGGCGACCGCCAAGGCCGCCGAGGGGGCCATGCTGGCCCTGCACGAGGCCTGCCGGCTGCTGGAGTCGGGGCCGCAGCCGGTTATGGCGGTGTTCGGCGCCCCGACGCTGCAAGCCGCGCCGGTCGAGCGCGAGCACGCCGACGCGGCCGCGGTCGAGACCCGCCGCTGGGACGAGCTGCTCTGGGGCACCTGGACCAGGGCCCTGCGGGAAGGGGCGGTGGAGGTGCCGGGCCGGGCGCCGGTGGCCGCGCCGTGCTTCGAGAAGGGCCCGGAGCTGGTGGGGCTGAGCCACGACCACCCGGTGGGGGTGACCGAGGCGGGCCGGCTGGTGAGCTGGCCGGCCTCGGCCCGGCGCTCGGCCGCGGGTTTCGCTCCCGAACCGGCCGAACTGGGCGAGGCCGTGCACCGGGCCATCGACGCGGTGCCGGGTCGGGGCGTGGTGGTGGCCGCCCACGGCGTGCCCACCGACGACGACGACTGGCGCGACACGGTGCTGGACGCTTCGCTGGCAGTGGCGGCCGACGCCCGGGCCTCAGGCCTGCGGGGCTACTTCCACGACAGCGCAGTGGACGGCTACGAGTGGGCCCTGGGCTTCGGCGCGCCGAGGGGCCTGATAGGCCGCGACCGGGTGGTCAAGCCCTCAGCTCAGCGCCTCGCCGCCTCCATCGCGGGCGGTGGGGGTTAGCGGCAGAGAGCTAGCGGGAGCGGTACTGGGCCCGGGGGCCCTGAGCGTCCTTGTTGAGACGCTTGGACAGGTGCAGGCCTTCCAGCACCAACTCCACCGCGGCGGCGACCATGGCCGGCGACTCGGCGGCCTCGTCGCCGGCCAGCAGCGCCTGGACAGGAGCGGTCAATGCCGGGACCTGGGCCAGCAGCGAGGCGTAGTCGGCGTCGGCCACGTCGTCGCCCACATCCACCACCAGGTCCTCCTCGAAGGCGTCCACGACCTCGCGGTGCATGTCGGGCGGCACGCAGTCCTTGAACACCGACAGCACCGCCGAGGCGACCAGCCGCTGGAGGATCTCGGCTTCGCGGCCCTCCTCCAGGGTCTCGATCTCCACCTTCCCGGAGGTGGAGGATGACAGCGCGTCGAGGTCGGTGACCCGGGGAACCACATGGTCGCTGCCGGTTCGCAGGGTGCGCCGCATGGCGTTGGCCACCATGGTCTCGGCGTTGGAGATGCTGAGGCGCACCGACACCCCCGAGCGCTGCGACACGTGGGGGCTGGACCGGGCCGCCCGGGTGAGCGCCACCACGATGCGGGTCATGAACTCCGGCACGGTCACCGTCAGGCCCTCAGTGCCGCGCGCGCCGGTCTCGCCGGTGGCGTCGGCCGCGCCGGGGCCGAGGTAGGCCTCCTGCTCGACGATGGCCATCTCGGTGCCGGCGTCGTGCGGGTAGTGGGTGCGGATCTGGGCCCCGAAGCGGTCCTTCAGCGGGGTGATGATGCGGCCCCGGTTGGTGTAGTCCTCGGGGTTGGCCGAGGCCACCAGCACCACGTCCAGCGGCAGGCGGACCTTGTAGCCCCGGATCTGCACGTCGCGCTCCTCCAGCACGTTGAGCAGGCCCACCTGGATGCGCTCGGCCAGGTCGGGGAGCTCGTTGATGGCGAAGATCCCCCGGTTGGTGCGGGGCACCAGGCCGTAGTGCAGGGTGAGCTCGTCCGACAGGTAGCGGCCCTCGGCCACCTTGATCGGATCGACCTCGCCGATCAGGTCGGCGATCGACGTGTCGGGCGTGGCCAGCTTCTCGCCGTAGCGGTCCCTGCGGTGGACCCAGTCGATTCCGGTGTCGTCGCCGTGGGTGGCCACCAGAGCCCGGGCGTGGGCCGAGACGGGGGCGTAGGGGTCGTCGTTGATCTCGGACCCGGCGATGATCGGCATCCACTCGTCGAGCAGGCCGACGAGGCCGCGGATCATGCGGGTCTTGGCCTGGCCCCGCTCCCCCAGCATGATCATGTCGTGGCCGGCCAGCAGGGCGTTCTCGACCTGGGGGATGACGGTGTTGTGGTAGCCGAGCACATCGTCGAACAGCGGCTCGGACGAGCGGATGCGGGCCACGGCGTTGCGCCGGAGCTCCTGGCGGACCGGCACCGAGGCCCAGCCGGATGCTCGCAGTTCGCCCAGCGTGGCCGGTCGGGAAGCTGACATCGCCGGGAACCCTAGCGGGCACGCTCGCGAGCGCCCGCAGCGGCTCAGGGCTGCCAGGGAGGACTCCGGCCTGCTATAGAGCAGGTCGGGATGAACAGGGCACCGGGGATGAACAGGGCACCGGTGTGAAGGGGGCACCGGGCATGAACAGGGCACCGGCGATGAACAGGGCACCGGCGATGAACAGGGCACCGGCGATGAACAGGACACTGGGGATGAACAGGGCGCCGGCATGAAGGGTGCGCAGGCGCTGCTGCGGACGCTCGTCGACTCCGGTGTCGACATGTGCTTCGCCAATCCCGGAACCTCCGAGATGCACTTCGTCGCTGCGCTCGACGACGTGCCCCGGATGCGAGCCGTGCTCGGGCTGTTCGAGGGTGTCGTCACCGGCGCAGCCGACGGGTACGCCCGGATGGCGGGCCGGCCCGCGGTCACGCTGCTGCATCTCGGCCCGGGACTGGGCAACGGGCTGGCCAACCTGCACAACGCCCGGCGGGCCCGCACCCCGATCGTCAACGTGGTCGGCGACCACGCCCTCACCCACAAGGCGCTCGACGCGCCTCTCGAGTCCGACATCGACGCGGTCGCCGGGTCGGTCTCGGGCTGGGTGCGCCGCAGCGAGTCGCCGGCGTCGGTGGCCGCCGACGCAGCCCAGGCCGTCGCCGCGGCCCGCTCCGGCGCCGGCGTCGCCACGCTGATCCTCCCCGCCGACGTCTCCTGGTCCGAAGGAGCCGAACCGGCACCACCCGTCGAACCGGCACCACCGCCGGCGGTGGACGGCGCCGCGGTCGAGGAGGCGGCCCGCATCCTGGCCGCGGCCGGACCGGCGGGCGCGGTGATGGTGGGGGCGTCCGTGCTGCAGCCCGACGGCGCCAGGGCGCTGGAGCGGATCTGCCGGGCCAGCGGCGCCAGGGCGCTGTACGAGACGTTCCCGGCCCGGATGACGCGGGGTGGAGGCCGTTTCGAGCCCCGACGGCTCGCCTACCCGATCGAGTTGGCCACCAGGCAGTTGGCCGGCGTGGAGCACCTGGTCCTGATCGGCACGGTCGAGCCGGTGGCGTTCTTCGGCTATCCCGGCAAGCCCGGCCGGCTGGTGCCCCAAGGCTGCACGATCCACACCCTGGCCGAGCCGGGAACCGACGCGCCGGGCGCCCTCGACGAGCTCGCCTCGATCATGAGCCGCGACACCGGACCGGCCAGCGTGGGAGAAGCGCCGGTGCTCGAGCGACCCGCGGGCCCGATCGACGCCTCCAGCGCTGCTGCCGCGGTGGCCGCCACCCTGCCCGAGGGGGCCATCGTGTCCGACGAGGGCACCACCTGCGGGATGTACATGCTGGGCGCCACCCGCCGCGGCCCCCACCACGACTGGCTCAACATCACCGGCGGGGCGATCGGCCAGGGCATGCCGGTGGCCACCGGCGCCGCCCTGGCGTGCGCCGACCGGCCGGTGCTGAACATCCAGTCCGACGGCAGCGCCATGTACACCATCCAGGCTCTGTGGACGCAGGCCCGTGAGCAGATGGACGTCACCACCCTGCTTTGCAACAACGGCGCCTACGCGATCCTCGCCATGGAACTCGACCAGGTGGGCGCGGCGGCCGGCGGCCCGGTGTCCCGCAGCCTGCTCGACCTGGGCCGGCCCGACCTGGACTTCTGCCGCCTGGCGGAGGGCCAGGGGGTTCCCGCCGTGCGGGTGGCCACCGCCGAGGAACTGTGCGACCAGCTCGAACGGGCCTACCGCGAGCCCGGACCCCAGCTCATCGAGGCCATGTTCCGAACCTGAGACGCCGGACCGGACCGCGGCAGGCCCATCAATACCGGCCCGGACCGCGGCAGACCGTGACAGGCCCGTCAACACCGGACCGGACCGCGGCGGACGGTAGCTTTGGAGGGTGGACCTGGGCGGTACGTGGCGGATCGCTGCGGCCACCGAAGGGCGTCGGCGCACCTTCCATGAGTCCGACCACGACGACTCGGACTGGGCCGAGACTCCGGTGCCCAGCCACTGGGCGCAAGGCTTGGCCGGCGCCGAGGGACCGGACCTCGCCGCTGAGGAGTCGGTGCTGTACCGGCGCCGATTCGAGGGTCCCGCCGATGCGGCCGCAGCGCCCGAGACCGAGACGGGCGCCACCCGCTGGTGGCTGCGGATCGAGGGGCTCGCCCAGCAGGGCGACATCTGGCTCGACGGCACCTACCTCGGCCACACCGACGGCTACTTCGTGCCCCACGAACTCGAGGTCACCGAGCAGATCGGGGCGCGAAGCGAGCATCTCCTGGCCATCGAGGCGACCTGCCGGCGTTTCGGCGACCCGGACAACCGCACCACCCTGACCGGGGCGCTGCAGGATCCCGAGCTGTGCGGATCCGGCAGCGTAATCGTGGGGGGCTTGTGGCGGCCCGTGCGGCTGCGCTCCACCGGCGCGGTCGCGATCCGCCACGCCCGCGCGGTCTGCGCCGAGGTCCACACCCCCGGTGACGGTGACCGGGGCCGGGGCGCAGGCGGCGGCGAGCCCTGGGCCCGGCTGGCGCTGCGGGCCGTCCTCGACGTGCCGGGCGGGGGCGCCGTGTACCTGCGGACCAGGGTGGCGGGCACCGAGCACGTCCACAGCCACCACGCCGCCGCCGGCGAGAACAGGGTCGAGTGGACGGTGGACGTGGCCGATCCCCCGCTGTGGTGGCCCCACTCGCTGGGCGATCAGCGGTTGTGCGACCTGGAGATGGAGGCGCTGTGGGGCGGCGAGGTCCACGACCGGAGGCGCTTCCGCATCGGCTTCCGGTCGGTGGAGATGCGCCGGTGGGTGCTGCACGTCAACGGGGAGCGGCTCTTCGCCAAGGGCGCCAACCTCCTGCCCACGAAGCCGCTGCTGGGCACGGCGTCGCCGTCGGAGGTGGCCGACGACGTCCGGGCCGCCCGCAACGCGGGCCTCGACCTGGTGCGCCCCATCGCCCACATCGCCCGGGAGGAGCTCTACGACACCGCCGACGAGTTGGGGATGCTCATCTGGCAGGACCTGCCCGTCAGGGGAGTGATGAGCCGCAGCGTGGTGGGCGAGGCCCGGCGGCAGGCCCGGGAGGCGGTCGATCTGCTGGGTCACCGCCCGTCGGTGGCGGTCTGGTGCGCCCACGACGACCCGTTCCCCCGCAAGAGGCGCCGGTCGGCCACTCCCGCCGCGTGGAGGCGGCTGGGACCGTCGTGGAACCGCGACGTGCTCGACCGGCGGCTGAGCCGGGTGCTGTCCCGCTGCGACGGCTCTCGGCCGGTGGTGGCCCACGCGGGCGTGCCGCCGCACCTGCCGTCCCTGGAGGGCACCACGAGCCAGCTGTGGTTCGGCCACCAGGGCGGGCGGGCCGCCGACCTGGCCACGACGCTGGCCCGGGTGCCGACGATGGGCCAGTTCGTCTCGGCCTTCGGCACGCCGGTGCGCGCCGACCAGCCCGAGGTCGTCAAGACCACCGTCGAGATCCTGCGGCGCTTGAAGTACCGGCCTACCGGAGGGTTCCTGCTCCATGCCCTGGCCGACGTGGGAACTGGTTCCGGCGACGGGTTCGGCGTGCTGGACGGGCTGCGGCGTCCCAAGCCGGGCTGGCAGGCGCTGGTGGACGCCTGCAGGCCGGTGATCGTGACCGCCGACCCGCTGCCGGCCTGGGTCCGGGGCGGCGACCGCCTCGAGTTGGCGGTGCATGTCGTGAACGACACCCGGGCCGACGTGGACGGCCTGCGGGTGCACGCCCGGGTGACGGGACCCGGCGGTGCTGTGATCAGCGAGCAGCGCTGGGAGGGCGCCGCCGGCGCCGACGACTGCGTGCTCGTGGGCCGCATCGAAGCGCTCATTCCCGAAGGCATGGAACCAGGGCGGCTAACCGTGGAGCTGACCCTCACCGGCGGCCCGGAATCCGACCACGGGCCTGCCGTCGCCGCCACCAACCGCTACACGACAGCCTCGCTCTAGGCCGTCTCGCCTCTAGCGGCTCTACCTATGACTGTATTATCATCACTTATTGCATACCAGAGGGACGGGAGTAGCCATGTACGAGGCGACCGACCAGGCGTCAAGCGCGACGGAGTACCCCGCTGGGTCCCAGATCCGTGAGAGCGACTGGCACATCCTGGCCGGGTTCTGGCATCCGGTAGCGTTCTCCACGGAGCTCGAAGACGGTCCGGTGGCGGCGAGGCTGCTCGACGTCGACCTCGTGGTCTACCGGACGAGCGAGGGTGTGGCCGCGGCCCGGGACCTGTGCATCCACCGGGGCTCCAGACTGAGCGGCGGCTGGATCAGCGACGACGGCGCCTGCATCGTCTGCCCGTACCACGGCCTCCACTACGACCGCTCGGGCCAGTGCACCTGGATTCCCGCCAATGAGCCCGACCGCCCCCCGCCTCCCAAGACCATGAGGCTGGTCAGCTATCTGGCCGCCGAGCGTTACGGGATCGTGTGGGCGTGCATGAAGCCCGAGCCCCTCCGCCCCCTCCCCGAGTGGCCCCTTCTCGACGATTTCGGACCGGAATGGCTCAGGATCCAGATCCCCAAGGGCACCTGGGCGACGACCGCCAGCCGCCACTGCGAGAACTTCAACGACATCGCCCACATCTCCTGGGTCCACATGAAGACGTTCGGGAACCGGGCCAGACCGGTCGTGCCCGACTACACGCTGGAGCAGACCGACTACGGCCTCTACATGGCGCTGCCCTACATCGAGGTCGAGCGGGGCTTCAACGACGACCTCGGCGAGCGGGAGCGCGAGGTCTTCTACCGGCACCACCTGACCTACCCGTTCGCGACCGACCTGAGAGTGGACTACTACGAGGACGACGGCGAGAGCTTCTTCACCAGCCACTTCTTCGACATCGGCTCGCCCGTGAGCGCCCGGACCACCGACATCTACCAGGTCTCGCTGACCAACATCCCGGGCGCCACCGTCGAGGACTACGCCGAGTACCAGCTGGTCACCAACAGCGAGGACATCGTGATCGTCGAGAGCCAGCGCCCGGAGGACGTGCCCCTCAACCTGGCCGCCGAGACCCACATCCGGGCCGACAGGCTGTCGGTCCGCTACCGCCGCGACCTGGTGGAGATGTTCGGGCTCGGCGCGCCCGAGATGGTCGCCTAGGGGGTGTGCGAGACGGAACCCCGCCACGCCGTGGCCGGCGGATCCCGGCGAGCCTCGAGATGACTGCACCCGACCCGGGCTCCCTGCTCCATCCCGTCGCCAGCCTCGCCGACCTGGTGCCGCGCCATGTGGTCAAGGCCCGCCTGCTCGGCCAGGACCTCGCGGTGTGGCGGGCCGACGACGGCTTCGTCAACGTGTGGGCCGACCGGTGCATCCACCGTGGCGTCCGCCTGACCGTCGCCGCCAACGACGGCGCCGAACTCGTCTGCCCCTACCACGGCTGGCGCTACTCCAACCGCAGCGGGAACTGCTCCTACATGCCGGCCCATCCCTCAGAGGCACCGCCGCGCGCGCTGCGGGTGCCCGCCTTCCGCAGCGAGGAGAGGTACGGGCTCATCTGGTCGGGCGGCTCGGCTGCCGCCGGACCTCCCCGACTGCCCCACCTGGAGGGAGACGACACCCTGGTACTGAGGGCCCTGCCCGTGAACGCGCCGGCGGACCTCGCGCTCCAGGTTCTCCTCGAGCGCTCCCTCCAGCCGCTACCCGCGGCCGGCGACGAAGGGTCGATCAGCTGCGACTCCCCTAGTCCCTATGCGGTCGCCGTGACCGCGTGCACCGGCGGCACCGAGAGGACTGTCGTCCACTTCGTGCAGCCTGTCGACGGGGGCCGCTGCGTGATCCGCCCGGTGATGCGGGGGACGCCGGCGGCCGGCCAACGCCTGCTCATTCTCCGCCGCCACGCCCGCCAGCTCGAGGAACTGCGGACGAGGCTGGAGAGCTCGGCGGGCTCCCGGGTCTCGATTCGAGGGTCCTCCGCACCGCTCGAACCGCTGCCAAGGCCGACCACAACGGCAGCACGCGGCCGGGAACCGCAGATCGAGGTCTCGGTCGCTCGCAAGTGGCTCACCGCGGAGGGGATCGCCGCCTTCGAGCTGGCTCCGATGTCGGGACAGCTCCCGAGCTTCCAGCCCGGCGCCCATGTCGACGTGCACCTGCCCAACAGCCTGGTACGCCAGTACTCGCTCACCAACGGGCCCGGGCTCACCAGCGTCTACCGCTTGGGGGTGAAGCTCGAGCCCGACTCCCGGGGCGGGTCCCGCTGCATGCACGACTCGGTCCATGAGGGCGACACGCTCCAGCTCTCGGAGCCGCACAACAACTTCCCGCTGCGGCGGGACGCGGCCCGAACAGTGCTGATCGCCGGCGGCATCGGAGTGACGCCGCTGCTCGCTATGGCCCAGACGCTCCAGCGCCAGGAACTGGCCTACGAACTCCACTACTTCGCGCAGAGCGACGACCACATCGCCTTCGGTGAAGTGCTCGAGCCGCTCTCGACCGGTCTGGTCAAGCACCTCGGCCTGTCGCCTGATCAGACGGCCGACGAGATCAAGAAGATCACCCATGGCCGCGAGGCCGCCAGCCATCTGTACGTCTGCGGACCGGGTCCGATGATCGAGGCCACCCGCGCCATCGCGGCCGACTCGGGATGGCCCGACGATACGGTGCACTTCGAGTACTTCAAGAACGAGTCCACCCTCGACGACAGGTCCTCCTTCGAGGTGCTGCTGGCCCGGACCGGCCAGACGCTGGTGGTCGGCGAGGGGGTCTCGCTGCTCGACAGCCTCCGCGACGCCGGGGTGGACATGCCGTCGTCGTGCGAGCAGGGCGCCTGCGGGACTTGCATGGCCACCGTCCTCGAGGGCGAGCTCGACCACCAGGACGTGTACTTCAACGATTCCGAGAGGGCGGCCGGCGACCGGGTGCTCACCTGCGTGTCACGGGCCAGGAGCGCACGGGTCGTGCTGGACCTGTAGGCCGCCGTGATCAAGCTCTACGACTACCTCCTGTCGGTCAACTGCTACAAGCAGCGGCTCCTGCTCAGCATCCTCGACGTGCCCTATGAGCGGGTCGACATCGACTTCTATCCCGGATGGGAGCACAAGGGCGCCGAGTTCCGCAAGATCAACCCGCTGGGGCACATCCCGGTCATCGACGACGACGGGTACGTGCTGTGGGACGCCCACGCCATCCTCGTCTACCTCGCCTGCAAGTACGACCCCACCGGGTCCTGGTACCCGATCAGCGACCCCCGCCGCCTCGGCGAGGTGGCCTCCTGGATGCTGTTCGCGGAGGGCACCACCAACACCGCCTCCGCGGCCCGCCTGCACGTCAACCTGGACTACGACTTCGACCTGGAGGCCTGCCAGGCCGGAGCGCACCGGCTGTTCCGGGTTCTCGACGAGCACCTCTGGTTCCGCGAGCAGGAGGGCCGGGCGTGGGTGGCGTCGGGCAGTTCGCCCACCATCGCCGACATCGCCCTGTTCCCCGACGTTGCCCTGTCCGAGGAGGGCGGCATCTCGCGCCTCGACTACCCCGCCCTGCGGCGTTGGACCGCCCGCGTCCAGCGCCTCCCGGGCTTCATCGACATGCCCGGCATATTCCCCGTCGCGAGAGCCCCGACATGACCGGCAACGACCGCAAGCCGGGACCCGCCGCCGGCCCCGCCGATCCTGTCGCGGTCAACCAGTGGTACGCCATCACCGCGCTGGACGAGATCCCGATCGGGCGAACCGTGCGGACCGAGTTGCTCGGCGTGCCGATGTCGTACTGCCGAGATCACGACGGGTCGCCGCTGGCGTGGCTGACGCAGGACTCGTTGCCGGCAGGAGCACCGGTCGACGCCCGGACTCTGGATGCTCCACTGCCCACGCTGGCCGACTACGGCTACCTGTGGACCACGGTGGGGGAACCCGGCGGCGAGCTGTTCGACATACCCGAGACCGCAGAGCCCGACCGCCGCATTCTCAACGCGGGCACGTTCGGCATCTTCACATCGGGCCCGCGAGCCGTCGAGAACTTCCTCGACATGGGCCACCTGCCGTTCGTGCACCCGGGGGTGCTGGGCCAGCAGCCCTTCACCGAGATCGTCGACTACCAGGTCGAGTACCGGAGCTCGGAGTTATACGCGGTCAACTGCCTGATCTTCCAGCCCAAGGCAGCCGCGGCCTCCACCTCGGGACAGATGGTGAACTACACGTTCCGGGTGCCCCACCCGCTGTGCGCTCTCCTCTACAAGTCGACGCCCGAGGACGATGTCCGCCTCGACGTGATCGGCCTGTTCGTGCATCCCATCGGCGACAACCGCATCCGGGCGCACCTGTTCAACTGCCTGCTCGACACGGTCAACACCGACGGGCAGCTCCGGCGCTTCCAGCAGGGCGTGCTGGCCCAGGACAAGCCGATCCTAGAGAACCAGGTCCCCAAGCAACTCCCGCTCGATCCCGATGCGGAGGCTCCGACGAGGGCCGACAAGACCAGCAACGCCTACCGGCGCTGGCTCAGCGAGCTGGGCATGACCTACGGGGTAGTGCCTGATCGCTCAGCCTCTAGGGGTCGGCTACGACGAGGATGATCCGGGCCCCGTGCCCGGAGCGCCAGCGATGGGGGACCCGGCTCTTGTAGAAGATGGCGTCCCCAGCCTCGAGCATGATCTCGGGACGGTCCTCGAACTCGACGCGGAGCGTCCCCTCGATGACGTAGAGCGCGTGCTCGGCATCGGAGGAGAACCAGTCCTCTATGTAGTCCTCGGGGGAGACCTCGTAGTCGTAGAGTTCCGAGATCTTCCTGCCGCTGCGAAGTATGGCCCGCGCGATGGCTGACCGCTGGTCCTCGGACACAGGGATCTGCTGGGTCTCCGACGATCTCACGACTTCGATCTCGGCCGGCTCGGCCGGGGGAAGCAGGTCGCTCGGCTGCACGCCAAGGGCATTCGCGATCCGGTAGAGGGTTGCGATCGCCACCGACGACTGGCCGGACTCGAGTTGGCTGAGGAAGGGCTGGCTGATGCCTGCGGCCGCGGCGAGCTTGACTCCCGACAGTCCGGCCTCGGTCCTGACTTGGCGGACCCGGGCACCGATCTCCGCGCTGAGAGTCCTCCCCATGTCGTCTGAGGCCGCCATACGAACTCGCCCTACCCGGCTGCTCGCCGCATCGGGAGGAACGGCAACTCGACGACGGTCCCGGAGACCGGGTGCTCCTCGCCCATCACGTCCCATCCTAGGGTCACCTCCGTGCCCGGATTCGCGGCTGCGGGGTGGATGTGGGCGAACCCGATCACCAGTTCGACGGTGGGACTCCACGTGACGCTGGTGGCGTGGCCGACCCGCTCCTCGCGGCAGTAGATCGGAATCTGCGGGTCGCGATGAACCCGGGGCAGGACGACCGGCGGGCGACCGATGTCGAGATACACGTCGACGATCTCGCGCCAGTTGACGACCACGCCAGCGAGTCGGCGCTTCGGGGGAGCATCCTTCGCCTTCAAGAGCGCGTCGCGGCCTATGAACTCGGGCTTGTCGAAGTCCACGAAATGACCGAGGCCCAGCTCGTAGGGCGTGACGAAGGACTCCTGCTGCTCCGCGGTGGGATGGGCCGAGCGGTCGGGTCCGGCCCCGAGGTAGTCAGCGACCACGATCAGCAGACCGGCCTCGATGCGGGCCACGTCCTCGGCGAAATGGCCGGCAGGGAGCAGCCCGTCGGGTTCCCCAGCCTCCATCACCGCATCCCAGAGGGCAGGCGCCGACTCGGCAGGCACCCAGAACTCGTAGCCCAACTCGCCGGTGAATCCCTGCCGCCAGACCCAGACATCCAAGCCGGCCACCCGGGCCTCGGTGCCTCGCGAGAACTTCAGATCGGACCAGTCCCGTCCGGTCAGGCGTTCGAGCACGCTCCTGGATCTCGGACCCTGCAGCGCGAGCAGGCCGTTCACCCCCCGGGTGTTCTCGATCTCCATGTCGAGATCGACCGAACACTGCGCCAGCCAGGCCATCATCGGATCGGCCGTCATGATGAAGCGGTTCTCTTCGAGGCGCACCACGATGCCGTCGCCGATCATCATGCCGTCGTGGTCGCACCAGGGCGAGTAGTACACCTGGCGGTCGGCCATGGTGTCGACCCGGCGGGTGATGACCCGGTCGACCAGCCGGGCCGCGTCCGGGCCGGAGATGACGTGCTGCGACAGCGGCGACATCTCGATGACGGCGGCCCGATTGCGGATGGCGCCCAGTTCCTCCTCGATGGTGCTGAACACGTCAACCAGGTGGTAGCGGTCCCAGGACACCCAGCGCCGCCACTTGTTGAGCGGCGCGGTGCAGCTGTTGAACGGGGTCCCCCCGAATGCGTAGACCTCGCTCACGGCTTCGTCCTTGCTCACCCTGCACCGTCCGCGGTCCTCAGGAGCAACGACCGCTTCCTGGCTGCGACTCTACTTATAATTCTGAGACTTTACTTATGATAGGTTGCCCCTGGCCGGCCGCGGACCGCTTCCGGATGGAGCGTCGAGACCGGCTGCCGATCAGAATTATTGATGACCGTTCCAAGGGGGCAGACATGAAGAGAAGGACCCGGACGTGGCTGGCGGTCACGTCGACGATGTGCCTGGTGATGGCCGCTTGCGGGGATGACGAGGCTGACGCGCCCGCCGCGCCTGCGACCACCGCCGCGCCCGAAGCACCCGCTGAGGTGACGACCACCGCCGCGCCCGAAGCGCCCGAGACCACCACCACCGCCGCGCCCGAAGCGCCCGCTGAGGTGACGACCACCGTGCCCGAGGCGCCCACGGAGGTTGCCGACACTCTGAGCGCGTCGGATGGCACTGGGATGCGGATTGCGGTGATCTATGACGGAACGCTCGACCAGGGCGGGTGGCAAGGCTCGATGGATGCGGGGACGCAGCTCCTCGAGGACTCGATGCCCGGCGCCGAGGTCCTCAGGGTCGAGGCAATCGACCCTGGGCAGTCTGCTCAGCGGGCGATGACGGACCTCGCCGAGGACGGCTACCACCTGATCATCGGCACCGCCACATACGACGCCGACATGGCCATCGTGTCCGCGGACTATCCCGAGACCGCGTTCCTGCATGCTTGCGACGCCACCGTCACCGCCAACATGGGCCAGTACTGCCTGGCGGTGGAAGAGGCCCGGTACGTGGACGGCGCGCTGGCGGCCACGTTGAGCGAGACCGGCAAGATCGGCTACGTGGCCGGATTCGGGATCTCCTTCGTGCTCAAGCCGCTGAACCTGTTCGCGGCCGGCGCCCGCTCGGTGAACCCCGATGCCGAGGTGCATGTGGTGTTCACCAACGACTGGTTCGATCCCAGTCTCGAGCTGCAAGCGGCCAACGCCCTGATCGATCTCGGTGTCGACGTCCTCACCTACGACCTGTCGTCGTCCGCGGTGCCGGAGGTGGCCGCTCAGCGCGGCGCCGGGTTCATCGGATACGGGTACGACGACGCCCGCCTCCAGGCGCCCGACTCGTGGCTGGGAGGGTCGCTCTACAACTGGGGTGCGGCCTTCGTGACCACCGCGCAGGAGGTAGCCGCCGGCACTTGGGAGCCCGGATACATCTACGGCGGCTACGCCGACGGGCTCCTCGGCTACGCCGAGTTCGGGGCGTCGGTTCCCGCAGAGGCGCAAGACCTGGTGGACAGCCTGATCGCGGACATCGCCGCCGGTGACCTGGATGTGTTCGCCGGTCCGATCGTGGACCGCGACGGCAACGTCGTCGTAGCCGAGGGCGAGTCCCTCGGGTTCTTCGATCGCGCCATCTGCTGCGAGTGGGTGATGGAAGGCGTCCAGGGCGAGATCGGCTAAGAGGCCGAGATCGGCTAGGTGGCTGATCTCCCGCGATCCCGCACCGCGGGGGATCAACCGATCATGCCGCAGGACACGGAGTTGGCGGTCGGCACGACCGGTATCTCCAAGGAGTTCTTCGGCCAGTCCGTCCTCGAGGACGTAGATTTCGACCTTCGTTGGGGCGAGATCCACGCCCTGCTGGGCGAGAACGGGGCAGGAAAATCGACGCTGTGCTCGATACTGGCCGGCTTGTACCACCCCACCCGGGGAAAGATGACCCTGGCCGGAGCCCCCTACAGTCCCCACTCCCCGCACGCGGCCCTGGAGGCCGGCGTCGGGATGGTGTACCAGCACTTCCGGCTGGTGGAGCAGATGACCGTCGCCGAGAACATCCTGCTCGGCAATCCCGACGTGCCGGTCAGGATGACCGCGAGCGGGCTGGCCGACCGCGCCCGGGAGGTCATGGACAGGCACGGCCTGTGGATCGAGCCGACCAAGTACGTCGGTGACCTCGCCGTCGGCGAGAAGCAGCAGACCGAGATCATCCGTCTCCTCAACCGCGGCGTGAAGGTCCTCATCCTCGACGAGCCGACAGCCGTGCTGACCCCCCGCGAGGCTGAAGCCCTGTTCGCGGCACTCAGGAACCTCGCCGACCAGGGCCAGGGTGTGATTCTCGTGACCCACAAGCTGCGCGAGGTCCAGCAGTCCGCCGACACCGTGACGGTCCTACGATCCGGGAAGAAAGTCGCTCACCAGCGCGTCGAGGACACCACCACCCACGACCTGGCCAGACTCATGATCGGCGACGACCTGGCACCGGGATCCGGGTCCGTCGACGCATCCCACACCACCGGAGACGAGCTCCTGGAGCTGCACTCGGTATCGGTCGTCAGCGACGCCGCGACGCGCCCCGAACTCGACGGCGTGAATCTCACCGTGAGGGCAGGCCAGATCGTGGGGGTGGCCGGCGTGTCCGGCAACGGCCAGCGCGAGCTGGCGGAGGTCATCACCGGGCTCCGCACCACAACATCGGGCACGATCAGGCTCCGGGGCGAGGACATCTCAGCGCAGACAATCGGCGACAGGATCAAGAAGGGGATGGGATTCGTTCCCGAGGACCGCTTGACGAGAGGCCTGGTTCTCGGACTTGAGATCGAAGACAACGTGCTGCTGAGGAGCCAGCGAGACCCGGAGTTCAGTATCGGGCCGTTCCTGCGGCTGTCGGCGATCAACCGATGGGCTCGACGTCTGATCGATCGGTTCGATATCCGCGGCGTGCGCAAGGGCCTGCCGATCAGCGTGCTGTCGGGAGGCAACCTGCAGCGGCTGATCCTCGCTCGCGAGCTGTCGCGGCAGCCCGCCCTACTGGTCGCGTCGGAGCCGACCCGCGGCCTCGACGTCGGGGCGGCCGAAGCGGTCCAGACCATCCTCAAGGCCGAACGCGGCCGGGGCGTGGGCATCCTCCTCTTCTCGGGGGATCTCGAGGAGGTGCTCGGAATCTCCGACGAGGTGATCGTGATGTACGAGGGTCGGGTCGTGGCGTCACGACCAGCATCCGAAGTCGATGCGGCTCAAGTCGGGCGCTGGATGGCAGGCTTGACATGACCGCGCCCACCGTCGACCGGGCCGCCGCACCGAGTGGCCGCTGGCACGTTCCCATCACGGTTGAGCAACGGGCCGCGTCGCGCCTCCTCCAGCAGCTGGGCGTCAACCTCGTCGCTCTGGTCTTGGCGTTCGGGCTCGGCGCGATCCTTCTGCTGATGGCGGGTGACAATCCCCTCGACGTCTACCGCGAGATGTTCGACCGGGCATTCGGCTCGTCCCGGGCCCTCCGTGAGACGCTGCGCTCGACCACGCCGCTGATCCTCACCGGGCTGGCGGTGACCGTCTGCTTCCGCATGGGCCTGTGGTCGATCGGTGCGGAGGGCCAGCTCATCGCGGGCTCGGTGGCCGGTGCGGCCGCGGCGCTGGTGCTCGGCCCCTCGCTTCCCGCTCCGCTGGCAGTGGCCGCGGTCGTCGTCGCGGCCGCCCTCGGCGGAGCGGCCTGGGCCACGCTCGCGGCCGTGCCGCGGGCCCTGTTCGGAACCGACGAGGTGGTCACCACCCTGATGCTCAACTTCATCGCTCTGGGGATCATGAACTACCTGATCTACGGCAGCGTCAGCTATTGGCGGGATCGCGCCAACCTGGGATTCCCGGCCGGGAAGGTCATCCCGGAGTCGACCCAGTTGGATCCCTATTTCGGGGTGTTCGATGCGGGGTTGATTCTCTCGCTGGCGCTGGCGCTGATCGTCGCCCTCGCGCTCCGCAGGACGGTGTGGGGCTACCAGCTGCGGGTGGCCGGAGACTCCCGGGCGGCGGCCAGCTACGCGGGGATCAGCGCGACCCGCCAGATCATCTCGGTCTTCGCCGTTTCGGGGGCCCTCGCCGGGATCGCCGGCGGAACGTACGTGATGAGCATCACCTTCGCGCTCGAACCCCGGGCCATAGCGGTCAATCTGGGATTCGTCGGCATCGTCGTCGCCGCGGTCGCCTTGCTGAAGCCTCTGCTGGTGGTGCCGATCGCGTTTCTAATGGGGGCGTTGCTCAGCATCGCCCCGTCGTTGAGCATCTTCGGCGTCTCGCCCGCGGTGGTGATCGTGATCCAGGGCATCATCCTGCTTTGTGTCGCCGGAGCCCAGTTCTTCATCCGGTACCGGGTCCGGATCACCCGGGTCGAGGTTGGCAGCCGATGAACGACTGGGTCCTGATCCAATCCCTGGTGGTCGCGGTGTCGACGGGGACCCCGGTCGTTCTCGCCGGTAGCGGGGCGATCCTCACCCAGCGCAGCGGGGTCCTCGACCTCGGCGTCGAGGGCACCATGCTGATCGGCGCGGTGAGCGGGTTCTGGGTGACGACCTCCACCGGCAGTCCGTTCGCGGGCCTGGTGGTGGCGGTCCTCGCGGCGACCGTGTTCTCGATGATCCAGGGAGTGCTCGCAGTCTCGTTGAGAGCCAACCAGGTGGTGGTCGGAGTGGCCCTGGTCATTCTCGGATCGGGCCTGTCGAGCTTCATCGGCAGCCAGGGCGATCCGCCGGTGGCGCGGCGCTACAGCGGAGGCATCTTCACGCCGGTGTTCCCCGAGTCGGTCCACGATTGGCCGGCGGTGGGCCCGCTCCTGCTGTCGCACGATCCGGTCGTGTACATGTCCTGGGCCTTCGTTGCCGTGGTCCAGTGGTACGTCTTCCGCACCAGGACCGGCATGCACCTGCGAGCGGTGGGCCACGACCCCGCCAGCGCCGACGCCGCCGGGCTCGGTGTCAGCGGCATGAGGTACCTGCATGTGGCTCTGGGGGGAGCGGCGGCCGGCGCCGGCGGGGGATATCTCACGCTGCGCCTGTTCTCGGACTGGTTCGACGACATGACGGCCGGCATGGGCTGGATCGCGGTCATCCTCGTGATCCTCGCCAGCTGGCGCTCCCTGCGGCTGCTGGTGGCGGCCTACGCCTTCGGTGCCATCTCCAGCCTCGGGTTCACCCTGCAGCTGCTGGGATGGAACATCCCGACCGAGCTTCTGGCGATCCTGCCGTTCCTAGTCGTGTACCTGGTCATGGTCTTCGTGTCCGCGGCCGAGCGCCGGTCCCAGATGCCGGCGAGCTTGGCCGAGCCCTACTTCAGAGAGAGCCGATGAAGGAGCACTAGTGACCACCACCGACCAGGAGCGGACCATCATGGGGACGGCGTTCTACCCGCGCACGTCGCTCCTCAACGAGCGCCAGAAGTGGAATGCGTGGGACCGCTACCACATCGTGGACGCCTACACCGACTGGCAGGAGGAGTTGAGGACCATCCGGGAGCGGGCCTCGGCCCTCGACCAGTCGCCGCTGTCCAAGCACTACATAGCCGGTCCCGACGCCGTGAGGTTGGTGAACTACCTGATCACCCGGGACGCCACCAAGATCGACGTGGGCCAGATCTACTACACCCCCTGGTGCAACCAGGACGGGGCCTTGGTGGGCGACGGCTTGGTCGCCCGGGTCGCGCCGGACCGGTTCCTGGTCTCGGCCGATCCGATGATGAACTGGATCAGGCACAACGCCGAGGGCTACGACGTCGCCATCGAGGACATCACGTTCGACTTCGGGCTGCTCGCGCTGCAAGGGCCCAGGTCCACCGCGGTCATCGAGGCGGCCACCGGGCAGAGCTGGTCCGACCTCCGTTTCTCGCGGCTGCGGACCACCACCGTCGGCGGCGTGGAGGTCACCGTCTTCCGTCAGGGCTTCACCGGCGAGGTCGGCTACGAGTTCTTCGTGCCCGTCGCCGACGGCGCCGACGTCTGGGACGCGCTGTTCGACGCGGGAGAGCGGTTCGGCCTGGGAGCCGGCGGCCTCCACGCGGTCGACGTAGCCCGGATCGAGGCCGGAATGGTAATCGTGGGCGCCGACTACACACCGGCCGCCATGGACCGCCTCGGCGACCCGCTGCCCGTCTCGCCCGAGAACATGACCACTCCGTTCGAGTTGAACCTGCACCGCTTCGTGGACCTCGGCCAGGAGGCCGACTTCGTGGGCAAGGAGGCTCTGCGGCGCGAGCTCGAAGCCGGGCCCAAGCGGTCGATGGTCGGAATCGAGATCGACTGGCGCGGCGTCGTCGGCCTCTACCGGGACTCCGACATCCCACCCGAGGTGACCCCCCAGGTCATCCGGTTCCCCCTCCCCATCCTCCACGACGGATCCCGCATCGGAAGAGCCACCAGCGTGACCTGGTCGCCCACCGTCAACAAGATCATCGGCTTCGCCCACGTCGTGCCGGCCCACGCCGATCCGGGCACGCCGGCCACGGTGGAATGGGCAGCCGGGCCCGTCAGCGGGGAAGTGGGCGCCACCCTGGTAGCCCTCCCCCACTACCGGCTGAGACGAGCCGGATGAGGGAGGCACGATCCGTCCACCTGAGAGACGCCCGCAGGACGGGAGCACGCGGGCGTCCGGTCGAGAGGAGAACCGATGAGCTCTGAGGACATCCGAACGGTGGAGCCCACACGCTGCGACCTGCTGCTGACCGGCGGCACCGTGCTGACGCTCGCTGAGGACCAACCGGTCATCGAGGCCGGGTTCGTGGCTGTCGACGGCGACAGGATCGCCGGGGTCGGAGACGGCCAGGAGGCGGGTTCGTTCCAGGCCGACCGGGCGGTCTCCTGCCACGGCAAGGTGGTGATGCCCGGGCTGATCGACTGCCACAACCATCTCTACCAGTCGCTTGGACGGACTCTCGGAGAGTGCCTGACGGGGTGGGAGTGGCTCAGCCAGTTCATGTGGCCCTACTCCGCTGCGATCTCCCAACAGGAGACGGCCGCCTCCGTGTACCTGGGAGCCCTCGAAGCGGTCCTGGCCGGGACCACCACCGTGCTCGACCACCACTACGGCTGTGACGACTACGACACCACCGTGATGGTGGCCGGGATCCTCGAGGAGGTGGGGCTGAGGGGACGGATCGCTCGGGGAATGGCCGGAACCCCGACCGCGGTCTCCCAACAGCAGAAGCTGCCAGAGACCTCGTTCCAGCGTTCGGCCGATGAGGAGTTGGCCATCACGGAGGCTTGCATCCGCTCCAGGCCGAAGGGCTCGAGGATCGAGATCTGTCCCGGACCCATGAACGCGGCCTACACCAACGTCGACCTGATCGCGGCCAGTGTCGAGCAGGCCCGTTCCCATGGGGTGGCGTGGCACACCCACCTCAGCGCGCCCCGCGACGACCCTGAAGTGTTCAAGCAGCAGCACGGCTCGCGCCCGGCCACATGGCTTCACCGCAATGGGCTGCTCGGCCCTGACGCGATCCTCGCCCACGCCACATGGGTGGACGACGAGGAGATCGAGGCACTCGGCGACACGCGGAGCGCGGTCGCTCACTGCCCGTTGTCGAACTTCTACATGCCCTACGGCGTGATGCCCCTGCACGACCTCGTCGATGCCGGGGCCGCGGTGGGGCTGGGCAGCGACGGGTCGTGCTGCGGGCACCGCCAGGACCTGTTCGAGAACATGAGGCTCATGGTGCTGATGCATCGGCTCAACACCCTCGACCCCAAGGCATCGAGTGCCGAAGAGGCTCTGAGGGTGGCCACCCGGGGTGGGGCGGCCGTTCACGGCATCGAGGCCGGCGTGCTGGCCGAGGGGGCGCTGGCCGACATCGTGGTGGTCGACACCACACGGCCGCACTTCGCGCCGATGCACGACCCGGTCGCGGCCATGGTGTACACGGCCCGCGGCACCGACGTGGAGATGAACATCGTCGGCGGCGAGATCATCGTCGAGGGGGGACGATCGACGAGGGTCGATCAGGACGCAGTCGTGTCCGAGGCCCTGGCACGGGCCAGCGAACTGGCCGAGAGGATCAGACCTGGCTAGCAGGCGTGCCGGCGCGTTGAGCGGCCGGCCGAGGCCGCCGCGGATGCACTGGCACCACGATTCGAAGGGATGGACAAATGAGTGAGGGAGCCTTCAGGGGGACGCCGTTCCACGAGAGCACGTCGGCCAGGTGCGCCTCGCCGTGGTGGTACGGCTGGGGCGGGTACATCGTGCCGGACGTGTACAACGACGTACACAGCGAACTGGAGGCGATCCGTTCTCGGGTGGCGATGTGCGAGATGTCGCCGATCCCCCGCTACGAGGTCAGCGGTCCCGGCGCCCAGGCCTGCATCGACTACCTGATACCCAGGGACGCGTCGAGGATGGGCGTCGGGCACGCCTGGTACACACCGTGGTGCAGCCCCGAAGGCAAGGTCGCGGTGGACGGGATCGTGTTCCGGTTCGAGGCTGATCGCTTCGTGATGTCGGCCGACCGGTGCGAACTGTTGCTGCGGGAGCATTCTCGTGGCTTCGACGTCCAGATTTCAGACGTGATCGACGACTACGGGATCCTCTCCCTCCAGGGGCCCCAATCCCGTGACGTGCTCGAGGCCGTCACCGGCGAGGACTGGAGCGACCTGCGGTTCTCACGGATTCGCTCCACCACCGTGGCCGGGGCTTCGGTGCGGGTGGCCCGCCAGGGGTTCACCGGCGAGCTGGGGTACGAGTTGTGGGTTGAGCGTCCCGACGGTCATCAGGTCTGGGAGGCCGTGGCCGAGGCGGGAGCCCCGTTCGGGATCCGGCCCGCGGGCGAGTACGCCCTGGAGATAGCCCGGGTCGAGGCGGGCATAATCCTGATCTCGGCCGACTACACGCCGGCCGTGCCGGACGCGCCGAGCACCGACACCGCCCCCAACCCCGACGACTTCGTCACTCCCTACGAGCTCAACCTCGGCCACTGCGTGAACCTGAACAAGGCCGCTGACTTCGTGGGCCGGGCGGCCCTGGAGGAAGAGCACCGCCGCGGGCCGCGCCGGCGGCTGGTCGGGCTGCGATTCGACCTGGAGGACATCGTCGGGTTGTTCCTGGCCGCGGGCATGGCCCCGGAGGTGTCACCCAGGGTGAGGTGGGACCATCTCCCGCTGATGCTGGGCGATGACGTGGTGGGCCGGGCCAGCAGCGTGACCTGGAGCCCGTCGGCCTCGAAGCTGGTCGGGTTCGGCCTGGTACCGACCGCGCTGGCCGAGATCGGCGCCGAGCTCACGGTCCAGTGGGCCGACTACTGGGGACGCCAGTTGGGACCGGCCGCCGTCGAGGTCTGCACCTACCCCTTCATAAACCTGAGGCGCTAAGAGGCCAAGCGGATCGGCGGGACAACTCGGCCCATACGGCGCGAGGCCGTGGCCCGAGCGGCCCGTGAGCGCAGCGAACAAGAGCGGGAATGACCCCGATGCAACGCGACGGGCTTGCACCTACCCGCGCACCTTCTAAGCGGCCGAGCGGATAGGCGAGCGTGACCGGCCCATACGGCGCGAGGCCGTAGGCGGTGTTGCTGTGGTTTGGGCGGCCCGTGAGCGCAGCGAACAAGAGCGCGAGACACCCCCTCTCGACGCGAAGGCTCTCACATATCCGCGTGGCACCTAGGAGCCCCGGCGGGCTCACCGGCGGGCGAGGGTGGGCGCGAAGGGTGCCACGACTTGCGCGGCGCCGACTATCACGTGGAAGTAGAAGCGGGCCACCACCCGGCCCCAGGCGGCGCCGGTGAGGCTGCGATGGGCGGGCCGGGTGTGCTCGAGAGGCTCGGTGTCGGCCAGCATCCGGTCCTTGAAGTCGGCGATGATGTCGGTGTCGGTTATCAGCAGGCACACCTCCTGGTTGCAGCGGAAGCTGTGGCGGCTGAAGTTCGAGGAGCCCACCAGCAGCTTGTCGTCGTCGGCCAGCAGGAATCGGGCGTGGAAGAAGTCCGGATAGGTGCGCAGGTCCACGCCGCTGCGGCTCAAGCGGCCCCAGATGTAGGGCTCGGCCGCTCGCAGCAGCTTGAAGTTGTTCTCCCGGGCGGTGATCACCGTCTTGTCGGGGGCCTGAGCCCGCTCGAGCAGCTTGACGATCCCGATGTCGAGGGAGTACGGGGAGGCCAGCACCAGGCTGCGGGCGGCACCGTTGACGATGTCTTTGAAGGCGGGCTCGATCTCGGCGTTGGTGATGATGGACCCTGCCAGCGACTGGCGTTCGCCCCGCTCGGTGCGGCCGAAGTCCTCAGCGAGCACCTCCACCGTGGCGGCGTCGGTGATGCGGATCATGAAGTCCCGCCAGGCGAAGTTGTGGTCGCTGATGTTGATGCCGCCGACGTAGGCGTGGCCGTCGACCACGTACAGCTTCTTGTGGTTGCGGCTGAGGCCGAACAGCAGCACCGGTCCCCACGGCTGGGTGAACGTGACCGTCACGCCCGCAGCCCGCAGCCGCTCGAACATGGCCGCAGTCTCGGCCGCCTCGGCCTGCACCTCGGGATCCTTGGCCGGGCGGTCACTCACGTAGCGCAGCGCGTACAGGTCCACCAGCAGGCGGACGTCCACGCCCCGGCCCGCGGCGTCGGCCATCAGATCGGCGACCGCCAGACCGGAGGCGTCGCCGTCGAAGGTCATCACCTGCACCAGCACCCGCCGTTCGGCCGATCGCAGCGCCTGGTGCAGTTCCTCGACGAACTCCCGGTTGTCCAGCAACCGCATCGAACCCCCGCCAGCCACAAGCCGACGCTACCCACCAACGCCCACCCAGTCCGACCCAACGCCCACCCAATCGCCCCACCACGAAATTGGCGACCGAATGGGTACTGGACACCCAATATCCGCCCCAATTTCGGGAGGAGGCCGGCAGGGGTAGATATTTAGATATATTTCCTTATACTTTGCACTGCGAGAGGGTGGAGGTGGCGATGAGCGAGACGCTGATCCATGAGCACATGGAGCGACAGCATGGCCTGGTCACCAGGGAACAGGTTCGGCAGGCGGGCATGACCGACACGCAGGTCAAGTGGCGCATCCGTACCGGCAGCTGGGTGCGCGTGGCTCAGGGCGTGTACCGGCACCGATCGGTGCCCAACTCTCGGATGGCTCGACTCCTCGCGGCCTGCCTGACGCGCGATGCGCTGGCCAGCCACCGGTCGGCGGCCGCGCTGCACGGCATCGATGGCTTCCGGCTCAACTGCATCGAACTGGTCGTCCCACGGGGCGGGGCAAGGCCCTTGCGCGGCGCGATCGTCCACCAGTCGACCCAATTCGACTTGGCCAGGCCCGTCGATTGCCAGGGTGTGCCGTGCACAGGCTTGGGTCGCACGCTGCTCGACGTGTCTGCGGTCGTCAGTCGGGAACGCCTCGACCAGGCCATCGACTCGGTGCTACGGGACGGCCGCCTGCGTTTGACAGACCTATACCGGGTCCTGGTGTCACACGCCCGACGGGGACGGGACGGGTGCGCCGACTTCCGAGCCTCGCTAGAGGACCGGGGCGACGAGGCGGTACCGCTTAGCGCATGGAGTCGTATGGTTGCCGACCTCCTAGTCGAGTCCGGCCTCGGCCGGCCTGTGATGGAACACCGAATCCACACCCCTGGCGGCGATCTCGCCGCTCAGGTTGACCTCGCTTACCCGGACTGCCGGGTGGCCATCGAACTCGACAGCAGACGCTGGCACTTGAACCGCGAGTCGTTCGATAGGGATCCTGAGCGTCGCAACCGGCTGACCATCCTGGGCTGGACGGTCCTCAACTTCACTTGGACCCACTACGTACAAGATCCCCGAGCGCTGTGCGCCACTGTCAAGGGAGCGTGCCGTCAGGGCCACCTCACGAAATTGGCGACCGAATAGGTACTGGACACCCAAAATCCGCCCCAATTTCGGGGCGAGGACCGCCACCTCACGAAATTGGCGACCGAATGGGCACTGGACACCCAATATCCACCCCAATTTCGGGGAGGGGGTCGCGGGGTGGGGGTTCGGGGCGGGGGGTGGCGGGCGATAGCTTGGGGGTGATGGCGCGGACGGTCACCCCCACCGGTGCGGGCACTAGCGAGCGGGTTCCGCCGCTGAGGCGGCGCCGCCGCGAGTTGCCTTGGCCGCTGAACATCTACCAGACCGCGGTGGGCAAGAAGTACGTGATGGCCGGCACCGGGATCGGGCTGCTGGCGTTCGTGATCGTGCACATGATCGGCAACCTGCACCTGTACGAGGGGCCGGCCCAGATCAACGAGTACGCCGAGGCGCTGCGGGACCTGGGCGGGCACCTGGTGCCCCGCACCCTGATCCTGTGGGTTATGCGCATCGGGCTGCTGGCCATGTTCGTGCTGCACATCCACAGCGCCTGGTCGCTCAAGGAGATCAGCCGCCGCAGCAGCCCGAAGGCCAACTGGGTCAGCGGCAACAAGCGCTACGCCGGCGGCCAGGACTACGTGGCCGTCAACTTCGCCAGCCGCACCATGCGCTGGACCGGCCCCATCGTCGGCCTCTACGTGCTGTTCCACCTGGCCGACCTCACCTGGGGCTGGTGGCTGGGCGACGCCTACATCCGCGGCGACGTGTACCACAACGTGGTGGAGTCGCTGTCGTCGATCCCGGTGGCCATCATCTACGTCGTGGCCAACGTGGCGCTGGCGGTGCACATCTACCACGGCATGTGGTCGGCGTTCCAGACCCTCGGGGTGAACAACCCCCGGTTCAACCATCTGCGGCGGGGGCTGGCCACCGTGATCGCCGGCGCGATCCTGGTCGGCAACCTCAGCTTCCCGATCATGGTGCAAGCGGGGGTGGTGGCATGAGGTCCGCCGTCATGGTGCAGGCGGGGGTGGTGGCATGAGCGTCGTGCTCGATGCCAGGGTCCCGGACGGATCCATTGCTGACAAGTGGGACAACCACAAGTTCTCGGTGAAGCTGGTCAACCCGGCCAACAAGCGACGCTTCAAGATCCTGGTGGTGGGCACCGGGCTGGCCGGGGCGTCGGCCGCGGCGTCGCTGGCCGAGCTCGGCTACGAGGTGGAGGCGTTCACGTTCCACGACTCACCCCGGCGGGCCCACTCCATCGCGGCCCAGGGCGGCATCAACGCAGCCAAGAACTACCGCAACGACGGCGACTCGGTCTACCGGCTGTTCTACGACACCGTCAAGGGCGGCGACTACCGCTCCCGGGAGGCCAACGTCTACCGGCTGGCCCAGGTGTCGCTCAACATCATCGACCAGTGCGCGGCCCAGGGCGTGCCGTTCGCCCGGGAGTACGGCGGCCTGCTGGCCAACCGGTCCTTCGGCGGGGCCCAGGTGAGCCGAACCTTCTACGCCCGGGGCCAGACCGGCCAGCAGCTGCTGCTGGGCGCCTACCAGGCCATGGCCTCCCAGATCGCGGCCGGCGGGGTGACGCTGCACAACCGGGCCGACGTGCTCGACATCGTGGTCAAGGACGGCGAGGCGGTCGGGATCGTCACCCGGGACCTGCTCACCGGCGAGGTTCGGGCCCACAGCGGCCATGCGGTGGTGCTGGCCACCGGCGGCTACGGCAACGTCTACTACCTGTCGACCAACGCCATGAACTGCAACGTCACCGCGGCGTGGCGGGCCCACCGGCGGGGGGCGACCTTCGCCAACCCGTGCTACACCCAGATCCACCCCACCTGCATCCCGGCCAGCGACGAGTTCCAGTCGAAGCTGACCCTCATGTCGGAGTCGCTGCGCAACGACGGCCGCATCTGGGTGCCCCGCAAAATGGACGACGCCCGGCCCGCGGCCGACATCGGCGACGCCGACCGCTACTACTTCCTGGAGGAGAAGTACCCGGCGTTCGGCAACCTGGTGCCCCGCGACGTGGCGTCCCGCAACGCCAAGACGGTGGTCGACCAGGGCCTAGGGGTGGGGCCGCTGCGCAACGGCGTGTACCTCGACTTCGCCGACGTGATCGCCCGCGACGGCGAGGCCGTGGTGCGGGAGAAGTACGGGAACCTGTTCGACATGTACGAGCGCATCACCGGCGAGGACCCGTACCGGTCGCCCATGCGCATCTACCCGGCCACCCACTACACCATGGGCGGGCTGTGGGTGGACTACAACCTGATGACCAACGTGCCGGGGCTGTACGCCTTGGGCGAGTGCAACTTCTCGGACCACGGGGCCAACCGGCTGGGGGCCTCGGCGCTGATGCAGGGCCTGGCCGACGGCTACTTCGTGCTGCCCTACACCATCGGCGACTACCTGGCCCCGAAGCTGGGGTCGGCGCCGGTGCCGACCGACGACCCGGCGTTCGCGGCGGCGGTGGCCGAGGTCGACGACCGGACCCGGGGGTGGCTGGCCAAGCGGGGCACCAAGTCGGTGGACCACTACCACCGGGAGCTGGGCAAGATCGTGTGGGAGTACTGCGGCATGGCCCGCAACCGCGCCGGCCTGGAGAAGGCCCTCAGCGAGATCCCGGCTCTGCGGGAGGAGTTCCGGGCCAACGTCAAGGTGCTGGGCTCGGCCGACACCACCAACCAGTCGCTGGAGCAGGTCAACCGGGTGGACGACTTCATGGAGATGGCCGAGCTCAAGGTGCGCGACGCCCTGCACCGCGAGGAGTCCTGCGGCGGGCACTTCCGCGAGGAGCACCAGACGCCCGAGGGCGAGGCCCTGCGCGACGACGAGAACTTCGCCTACGTGGCCGCCTGGGACTGGCAGGGCCCCGACCGGCCCCAGGACCTGATCAAGGAACCGCTGGAGTTCGAGAACGTGAAGCTCACCCAGAGGAGCTACAAGTGAGCAGCGGCAACGGCTCAGGCTCGGGGGCCGCCGGCAACGGCTCGGGCCCGGGCGCGGCCGGGAACGGGCACGGGGCGAGGATGCGGCTGAAGCTGCGGATCTGGCGCCAGGCCGGGCCGGACGAGCCGGGGGCGTTCCTGGATGTCGACGCCCACGACATCCCCGAGGACTGCTCGTTCCTGGAGATGCTCGACATCGTCAACGAGCGCCTCATCGACGGCGACATCGAGCCCATCGTCTTCGCCCACGACTGCCGGGAGGGCATCTGCGGTACCTGCGGCGTGATGATCAACGGCCGCCCCCACGGCCCCGAGTCGGCCACCGCCACCTGCCAGCTGCACATGCGCAAGTTCCGCGACGGCGACCAGATCGTGATCGAGCCGTTCCGGGCGGCGTCGTTCCCGGTGGTGAAGGACCTGATGGTGGACCGGCGGGCGTTCGACCGGATCATCGAGTCGGGCGGCTACATCTCGGCGCCCACCGGCACCGCCCCCGACGCCAACGAGACCCCGATCCCCAAGGACGTGGCCGACTTCGCCATGGACGCGGCGGCCTGCATCGGCTGCGGGGCGTGCGTGGCCGCCTGCCCCAACTCGGCGGCCCAGCTGTTCACCGCGGCCAAGCTCGGCCATCTCAACGTGCTGCCCCAGGGCCAGCCCGAGCGGTGGCGGCGGGCCGAGGCGATGGTGGAGACGATGGAGTCGTTCTTCGGGTCGTGCACCAACCACGGCGAGTGCACCGAGGCCTGTCCCAAGGAGATCAGCCTCGACTTCATCGCAGTCCTCAACCGGGACTACCTCAAGGCCAAGGTCAAGAACCGCCGCCTCGCCTCCCAGACCTGACCCGGTCGAACCCGTCCTCCGAGCGAATGCCTGTAGTTGAGGACCTCAGAGGTCACCAACTACAGGTATTTCGGGGTGGAGTGGTGTTGAGGTGACCGGCGGGCGTGAGGCGGGGAGTGGGGCGGGGCGGCGGCTGATCCTGGGGCTGGGCCGGGGCTTGGCCATGGGGGCGGCCGATGTGGTGCCGGGGGTGTCGGGCGGGACCATCGCGGTGGTGCTCGGCATCTACGAGCGGCTGCTGGGCGCGATCCAGGGCATGGCAGCCGCGGCGGGTCGGCTGCTGCGAGGCGACTGGCGGGGCTGCGGACGCCGTCTGGCCGGAGTGGACTGGTGGCTGATCGTGCCGCTGCAGGTCGGGATCCTGGCAACCATCGGGCTGCTAGCCTCGGTGATCGAGACCCTGCTGGAGGAGCATCCCGAGACCATGGCCGGGCTGTTCTGCGGGCTGGTGGCCGCCTCCGCGGTGTCGGCGTGCCGGCTGTTCGAGTGGCGGGGCGGGGACCGGCTCTCACTGATGGTGGCGTCGGCGGCCGGGACGTTCGCCCTGCTGGGACTGCAGTCCGGCCCGGTGGCCGATCCGTCGCTGCCGGTGCTGGCCGGCGCCGGCGCGGTGGCGGTGTGCGCCATGATCCTGCCCGGCATCTCCGGCGCGTTCCTGCTGCTGATGCTGGGCATGTACGGCGCGGTCCTAAACGTCGTCACCGATCTCCGCTACATCCACGCAGCCGTGTTCCTGGGGGGAGCGGCGGTGGGCCTGGCCCTGTTCTCGACCTTGCTGGGCCGGCTGCTGGACCGGGCCCGCAACCCGGTGATGGCGGTGATGGTGGGCCTGATGGCCGGGTCGCTGCGGGTGCTGTGGCCCTGGCCCAACGGCGTGGGCGTGATCAGCCGCCACGACCACGAGGTGATCTCCGGCACCGGCCTCGCGTGGCCGAGCGGCGACGAGTGGCTGGCCCCCACCGTGGCCGCCGCCGCCGGCTTCGCAGCGGTCCTGATCCTCACCCGGCTGTCCCGAGCGCCAGGACCGGCCCAGGACTGAGCGCCGGACCAGGACCGCCAGGACCGGCCCAGGACCGAGGGCCGGACCAGGACCGCCAGGACCGGCCCAGGACCGAGGGCCGGACCAGGACCGTCGACCGGCCCAGGGCTGAGCGCCGGACCAGGACCGTCGACCGGCCCAGGGCTGAGCGCCGGACCAGCGAGGAGCAGGGTCTAGGCCGTCAGCTCCTGGCGCACGATGGCGGCGCCCTCGACGAGGGCTGAGAGCTTGGCCAGGGCGAGCTCCCTCGACATGTACTTCATCCCGCAGTCGGGGGCCGGGATCAGGCGCTCGGGGCTCACATGCTTCAGCGCGTCGCGGATCCGGCCCGCCACCACCTCGGGGGTCTCGGCCTCGTGGTCGCCGTTGTCGATGACGCCGAGGATGATGGTCTTGTCGGGAAGCCTGCGCAGGATGTCGAGGTCGATCTTGGGCTGGGCCGCCTCGATGGAGATCTGGTCGACGAGGCTGTCGTTCAGCTCGGGCAGGAACGAGTAGGCGTCGGGCTTGCCGATGCCCCTCCACTCGTGGATGGCCGCGTACCCGAAGCACATGTGCAGCGCGGTGGTGCCGGCCACCCCGTCGAGGGCCTCGTTGAGCACGTCCACCGCGTACTGGGAGGCCTTCTCGTGCTTGGCCTGCATGTAGGGCTCGTCCAGCTGCACGACGTCGGCCCCGGCCGCGAACAGGTCCCTGATCTCCTCGTTCACCGCTTGGGCGTAGTCCGACGCGGCCGCCCGCTCGTCGCCGTAGTGGTCGTCCTGGGCCTGCTGGGTCATGGTGAAGGGCCCGGGCAGCGTGATCTTGATCTGCCGGGTGCTGTTGGCCCGCAGCAGTTCGACGTCGCGCACTTCGATGGGGCCTTCCCGGGTGATCTTGCCGACGATGCGGGGCACCGGGTTGGGCCGGCCGGTGCGGTCCATGGCGGTGCCGTGCCGCTCGGTGTCGATGCCGCCCAGCGCGGTGGCCATCCGGTTCGAGTAGCTCTCGCGGCGGATCTCGCCGTCGGTGATGATGTCGAGGCCGACCTGTTCCATGTCGCGGATGGCCAGCAGGGTGGCGTCGTCTTGGGCCTGCTCCAGGAACTCGGGCTCGACCCGCCAGATCTCCTTGGCCCTCACCCTGGGAGGCAGCCGGGTGCCCAGGTTCGACCGGTCGATCAGCCAGTCGGGCTGGGGGTAGCTCCCCACCACCGAGGTTGGCAGCAGTTTCTCGGTCACGGTCGGCGCCTTCCGCTGGGGTTCACTTGCCGGCGCCGTCGCGGTCTCGCAGGTGCCGCAGGACCAGGTTCTTGCCCGCTCTGATGTGCTCGCCCATCAGGTCGGCGGCCCGTTTGCCGTCCCCGGCCGACAGGGCGTCCATGATCGCAGCATGATCGCGGCGTGACTGCGACAGCCGGCCCGGGACCACCCACGTGGCCGAGCGGGGGTCGTTCCACAGCCTCCGGATGAAGTCCAGGAGGTGGGGGGTGTTCTGGGCGGCGGCGTAGATGGTCATGTGCCAGGCCTCGTTGAGGTGCATGGCGTCTGCATGGTCGTTGCGGTCGATCGCAGCTCGGTTGCGCTCGGCCAGCAGCTCAAGTTCGACTATGTCGGCGTCGGTGAGATTGTCGGCGGCGATGAGGGTGGCCATCGTCTCCAGCACCTCGCGCAGGTCGTAGAGGTCGGCGGTCTCCTCGGGGCTGAAATCGGCGACCCGCGCTCCCCGGTGGGGCTCGTTGATCACGAAGCCCTCCGCCTGGAGCTGCCGCAGAGCCTCGCGGATGGGAGTGGCGCTCATGCCGAGCACGTCGCCGAGGGCGTCGATGTCGATGCGCTCGCGGGGCTTCATCACCCCGCTGCGGATGTCGTCGCGCAGCCGGGCCGCGGCCAGTTCCGCCTTGGTCCGGTATGCCTCCATGGCCGCCGGGCCCGTTACGCCGGAGGCCTGTACTCGTCGCCGGCCAGCACGGCCCGGACGAAGTCTCGGAACTGGATGGTCTCCATGGTGTTCTCGGTGCGGTTGCACTCCCACACGTCGATCCAGACGTACTCGATGGAGAAGTAGGCCTCGTAGTTCTGGGCCATGAGCCGCTCGAGGACTCCCCGGTAGTCGATGGTGTTCTCACTGAAGTTGACCTGCATCCGTCCCGGCGCGGCGCCCCGGCATTGGAAGTGGGCGGCGTGCTCCAGCAGGGGATGCACCTCCGATTCGGGGATGTCCTGGTAGACGAAGTGGCAGTAGTCGATGGTGAGCTTCAGGCCGGGCACCGCGTCCACCAGCTCCAGCGCCATCTCGGGGGTGGGCGTGTTGCTGTTGACGCTGGCCTCGACCCGGACCTCGATGTCGTGGTCGGCCGCGGCCTCCACCCTGCGGGTCAGCTCCCCGGCGGACAGCCTCAGGGAGTCGGCGGTCGACTGTCCCTCGATCGGGATCCCGCCGTTCATGGTCATCCCGGGCGCGCCGATCCGGCGGGTGAAGTCGAGAAGGTCGAGGAACGCCTCATGGCCGCCGTCGCGCTCGGCGGGGTCGGGATGGTTGGCGGCCAGGTCGGTCAGGTTGAAGGACGGCACGAAGAACACATCGGCTGCTTCGAGCCCAGCATTGGCGAGCCGCTCACCAACGACGCCCGACCAGTAGGCCACGTCTTGGCGCACCATCCCGGGCTGGATCTGGGTGCGGCCCTCCATCAGGCCGAGATCGATGCCGTCGAATCCGAGCATGGCGATGTGGCGCACTACCTCTTCGTGCGTCAGCAGCGGCCAGGTGAAGTCGGCGCACCCCAGTTTCATGCTCACTGCTTCCGTTCCTTGCTTTCGTCGCGTCTATGGTGGCTAGGGGGAGGGCCGTATGCAACGAGTATGTCTCACATTTCGGCTTGTGTCCGGTCGGGAGGACGAGTACCGGCGCCGCCATGTCACGGTGTGGCCCGAGCTGGAGGAGGCCATGAGGACCGAGGGCTTTACCAGCAGCGTGGTGTACGTCACGGGTGACACCGTCGTCGTGCTGGTCGAGCATCCCTCCGACATCGAGGGTGCCCTGGAGCGTCTCGGCGCCACCGAGGTCAACGCCCGCTGGTCGGAGTACTTCGCCGACGTGATGGCCACCCAGCCCGAGCAGGCCGATGAGGTGTGGCGCCTCAGAGGCCGAGCGGATGGGCGGGACGACGCGGCCCATACGGCGCGAGGCCGTGGCCCGAGCGGCCCGTGAGCGCAGCGAACAAGAGCGGGAATGACGTCGCTGCGACGCGACCGGCTCCCGCCTATCCGCGTGGCGCCTGAGCTAGCCGGTGCCGGCGCGGCGGAGCAGGCGGCGGAACACGAACGGGACGATCCCGCCGTGGCGGTAGTAGGCGACCTCGGCGTCGCTGTCGAGACGGACCGTCACCGGGATGTGGCGGGTGCCGGCGCCGGGCCCGGCAGCCGACAGGGTGAGGGCGGCGCCCGGGGCGATGCCGGCCTCGACGCCGGCCACGTCGAAGGTCTCCGCCCCGGTCAGCCCTAGCTGCCTCCAGCCGGCGCCGGGCTCGAACTGCAGCGGCAGCACGCCCATCTGGATGAGGTTGAGGCGGTGGAGGCGCTCGAAGCTCGACGCCACCACCGCCCGGACGCCCAGCAGCGCGGTGCCCTTGGCCGCCCAGTCCCGCGACGATCCGGCCCCGTAGTCGGCGCCGGCCACCACGATGAGGGGCGTGCCCGCGGCCCGGTACCGCTGCGACGCCTCGAACACGGTGGCCACCTCGCCGCTGGGGTGGTGCACGGTCCAGCCGCCCTCCCGGTCGCCTGCGAGCCGGTTGCGCAGGTGGGGGTTGGCGAACGTTCCCCGCACCATCACCTCGTGGTTGCCGCGCCGGGCCCCGAGCACGCTGAAGTCGGCGGGGGCCACGCCCCGGCCGGTGAGGTGGCGCCCGGCCGGGCTGCCGGGCGCGATGGCGCCCGCCGGCGAGATGTGGTCGGTGGTCGTCTGGTCGTCGAGGAGCAGCAGGCAGCGGGCACTGGAGATGTCGGGCACCGGCGGCGGCCGGGGTGGGACCTGCTCGGTGAACGGCGGGGGCTGGACGTAGGTCGAGGCCTGGTCCCAGTCGTACAGCGCGTCGGCCTCGCTGACCAGGGACCTCCAGCGCACGTCGCCGACGAAGATCGCGTCTCGGCGGGCGTCGAACAGCGCCGGGTCGGCCGCGCCGCGGCACAGCTCGGCGATCTCGGCGTCGTCGGGCCACAGGTCCGCCAGCAGCACCGGGACCCCTTCGGGGTCGGTGGCCACCGGCTCGGCCGAGATGTCCAGGTCCACGGTGCCGGCCAGGGCGTAGGCCACCACCAGCGGCGGCGAGGCGAGGTAGGCGAGCCGGCACTGGGGGTGGATGCGGCCCTCGAAGTTGCGGTTGCCGGAGAGCACCGCGGCCAGCATCAGGTCGTCGCGCTCGACCGCGGCGGCCACCGGCTCGGCCAGCGGGCCGCTGCCGCCGGCGCAGGTGGTGCAGCCGTAGCCGACGATGGCGAAGCCCAGCTTCTCCAGGTACGGCAGCAGGCCCAGCCTCTCCAGGTAGTCGGCCACGACCGGCGAGCCGGGGGCGAGACTGGTCTTGACGTGGGCGGGCACCGACAGGCCGCGCTCGACCGCGTTGCGGGCGAGCAGGCCGGCGCCGATCATCACCGCCGGGTTGGACGTGTTGGTGCAGCTGGTGATGGCCGCGATGGCCACGTCGCCGTCGCGTTGCGAGCCGGTCCGCCCCGGGCGGGCGCCGGGCCCGCGATGCTCGGCCAGTGCCTGGTGGAACGAGGCCGGCACCTCCGGCAGCGTCTGGGTCTGGTGGGGGCGGCGAGGCCCGGCCACGACCGGCTCGATGGCCCCCAGGTCGACGTCGAGGACCCTGGAGAAGGCCGGTTCGGGTGATCCGGGGGTCCGGAACATGCCCTGGGCCCAGCAGTACCGCTCGACCAGGTCGACGTGGTCGGGTCGTCGGCCGGTGCTGCGGAGGTAGCGCAGGGCCTCGTCGTCGACCGCGAAGTACCCGACGGTGGCGCCGTACTCGGGTGCCATGTTGGCGATGGTGGCCCGGTCGGGCAGTGGGAGGCGGTCGACGCCGGGTCCGCAGAACTCCACGAAGGCGCCCACCACGCCGAAGGATCGCAGCATCCGAGTGATGGCCAGCACCAGGTCGGTGCCGGTGACGCCGGGCTGCGGGGCCCCGGCCAGCCTGACCCCGACGACCTCGGGGACGACCACGCCGATGGGCTCGCCGAGCATCACCGCCTCGGCCTCGATCCCGCCGACGCCCCAGCCGAGGACTCCCATGCCGTTGACCATGGTGGTGTGCGAGTCGGTGCCGACCACGGTGTCGGGATGGGCGACCGGTCCGGATCCGCCGCCGGAGACCGCCACTACCGAGGCCAGGAACTCCATGTTGACCTGGTGCACGATGCCCCTGCCGGGAGGGACGACCCGCAGGTTGGCGAAGGCCTGCTCGGCCCAGCGGGCGAACCGGTACCGCTCGGCGTTGCGCTCGTACTCCATGGCCAGGTTGACGGCCAGCGCGCCCGGGGTGCCGGCCACGTCCACCTGCAGCGAGTGGTCCATCACCAGCACGGTGGGGACGACCGGCTCGATCAGGGACGGATCGGTGCCGGCGCGGTGCAGGGCGCTGCGCATGGCGGCCAGCCCGATCAGGGCGGGGATGCCGGTGAAGTCCTGCAGGATCAGGCGGTCGGGGCGGAACGACACGGCCCGACCCGTCCCGATCGAGCCGGGCCATGCGGCCAGGGCGGCCACATCGGCCTCGCCGGCCGCACCGTCCCCGCCCCGGCGCAGTGCGCTCTCCAGCAACACTTTGAGGCTCACCGGCAGCCGGTCGATGTCACCCAGTCCCAGTTCGGAGGCCCGGGCGATCCGGTGGAACTGCACTGGTCCGGCCGCGGTCTCAAGCACGGCCCCCGATCCGAGGCCGCCTGCGCTGCTCATCCGTCCAGGAGCCGGGCGGCCAGGACGCCGCCGGGGTCCAGTGCCTGCTTGATCGACTGGTGGAGGCGGCCCTCGACCGACTCGACGTAGCGGGCGCTGCGAGCCGCCCCGATGCCGTGGTGGTGCCCGATGGTGCCGCCGTGGGCGTCGGCCAGGTCGAGCACCCGGGCCCACACGGCCTCACCGGCGGCGCGGGCAGAGTCGTCGTCCGGTCGGTCGATCCAGAACGCGAGGTACAGGCCGGTGCCGGTGGGGTAGATGTGCGACGAATGCATCCAGAGCCGGTCGACCATCGCCCCCACTTCGGACTGCAGGGCACGGGCCAGCTCGGCCGCGGACCGCCACGGCACGCCCACCTCGATGGTGTCGAAGAACGAGCCGGCGTCGCGGTTGAGGTCCTCGATCAGTTCCGGTCCGGCGTGGCGGTTGTCCCACCAGCGGTCGGCCGCGCCGGATCCGAGGACGGTCCCGCCGGCGGTTTCGATCACATCGGCGGCGGCTTGTTGGGCGACTCCGGTGACTTCCGGTTGGCCGACGAGCGACAGCACCAGACCGCAGGCACCGGCCGGGTCTCGAATGTCCAGCAGGGCGATGGTCTCGGCCGGATTGAGCAGGCGGGCCACCCCTACCGGCAGGGCCCGCTGGATGAGCTCCCGCTGCACTGCCAGGCCCGTGGCGAAGTCGGGGACGAGGCCGTTGAGCCTGACCTCGGGCGTGAGCCGGGCCACCGCCAGGGAGACTGCCGTGATGACGGCCAGACTGCCCTCGGCGCCGGTGAGGAGCTGCAGGGCGTCGAGGCCGCCGGGCGAACGGGGCCGGGCACCGATCCTGAACGTCTCACCGCTCGGCAGCACCCCTTCGACGCCGCGCACCATCTGCTCGACCCCGCCGAAACGCGCCGACGCGGTGCCGGTGGCCCTGGTGGCGAACCAGCCGCCCACGGTCGAATGGTCCAGGGACTGCGGGTCGTGGCCGAGGGTGAAGCCCCGGTCGTTCAGGGTCTCCTCGAGGATCCCGCCAAGGACCCCGGCCTCGGCGGTGACCACCTGGGATGTCGCGTCCATCTCGACGATGCGGTCCATGGCGACGCGCAGCACCACCTCCGGCGAGCCGTCGAGGCAGCCCACGACGTTGGTGCGGGCGCCCTCGACCTGCACGGTCGCGCCGGCGGCCGCGGCGGCCCGGAGCACCGAGCTGACGGTGGCGGACGACTTGGCCGAGACGACCGCCGCGGGGGCGGGGCCGAGCGGCCCGCGCTTCAGGCCCATCGGCCAGGTGTCGGCCGGGTTGCTGCGGTCCAACCCCTCGGCGATCTCCTCGGCTGGCACCCCAGCCCGGATCAGGGCCTCGACCGTGACACCCACTTGGCGGTCCTCCCCCGTCTGGCCTGCCGCCCGGGCCAGCCGCCCCAGCCTACGTCGCGACGGCCGGCCGGTTTGGATGCCGCCCCGCCCCGACGGACGGGCCTCCTGCCCCTATGGAGCGGGTGCGGATAGGTGAGAGCCTCTCGCGTCGCAGCGGGGTCATTCCCGCTCTTGTTCGCTGCGCTCACGGGCCGCTCGGGCCACGGCCTCGCGCCGTATGGGCCGCCTTGGCCCGCCTACTCGCTCGGCCTCTTAGGCGAGCCCGGATCGGACCGCGAGCTGCGCGAGGTCGCGGTCCAGCACGGAGCTCGCGAAGGCCTGGCGCAGCTGCCGGTAGTGGTCCGCCCCGTCCCGGAGAGCGGTGGCCGCGGCCGGCGACGGCGCCCGCACCGTTCCGGCACCGGCGATGGCGGCGGCCGCCGAGAGGACGTCCGGATGCGAACCGCAGCATGTCAGTGCGTAGGCCGCCGCTCCCCGCAGGCCGGGGTCGGCCTCGTCGGGCACCACGATTTCGGTCCCGACGGCGTCGGCGATCAGCTGGGTCCACGCCCTCGAGCGCGACCCGCCGCCGGTGACCCTGAGTCCGGCCGGGTCGAAGCCGAAGGCCCGCAGCGCCTCGATCATCCAGTAGCACTCGAAGGCGACCCCCTCCAGCATGGCCCTCACCAGGTCGGCCTCGGTGTGGCTGAAGCCGAGGCCAGTGAAGGCGCCGCGGGCCTCGGCCGACCAGTGCGGGGCCCCGGCCCCGGCCAGCGCCGGGATGAACCGGGCGCCTCCAGCACCGGGCGCCGACGCCTCCACCAGCGCGTCCAGCCGGTCCAGCACCGGCCGGTCCACCAGCGTCGCGTACCAGTCGAGGACGCTCGACCCGGCCATCCCGAGCGCCAGCATCCGGTAGCGCCCCCCGGTGGAGCCGGGGGCGACCATGAGGCGTCCGCTGGGATCCTCCAGCGGCCGCTCGACCGGGCCGGCCACCGACAGGGCGGTTCCCAGGTAGCAGATGAGCCGGCCCGGCTCGACAACCCCACAGCCCAGCTCGGCGCACGGCCCGTCGGCCGCGGCCAGCACGACCGGAACCTGTGGCGGCAAGCCGGTCTCCTGCGCGGCGGCCAACGACGTGAGCCCGGCCTCGCCGCCGGGCGGCGCGGCGGCCGGCATGAGTCGGGCCGGAACGCCGAAGGTGTCCAGCATCTCCTCGTGCCAGCAGTGATCGACAATATCGAAGAGCCCCGAATAGGCGGCGGTCGACCACTCGGCCGGCAACCGACCGGCTCCGAGCTTGCCGATCACGAAGGCCTGGGGAGTCACCACGCAGCCGGCTGCGGCCACCAGGTCGGGGCGGTGCTCGATCAGCCACATCAGGCGGGGCAGCCATAGAGAAGCCTCCATCCGGGCACCGGTGATTCGCTGAAAGCGTCCGGGATCGACGCGCCGCCCCGCCGCGGCCGCCTGCTCGACGGCCCGCCGGTCCTGCCAGGTGATGAAGTCGGTCAGCGGCGCGCCGTCGCGGTCACCGAGCGCGAAGGATCCCCGGGCGCCGGTGACTGCCACCGCCGTGATCTCGGCCGGTCCGGCTTCGGCCAATGCCTGGCGGCAGGCGCCGGCGGTCGCCTGCCACACGAGGGTGGCGGGCTGCTCGCTCCAGCCGGGGCGAGGCCGCGCCGGGCCCGCGGGCGCGGCGCCGTACCCCAGCCGGCGCCCGTCGGCGGTGAAGACGCCGGCCTTCACCGCGCTGGTGCCGACGTCGACGGCGACAACGGCACCGACCGGTCGACTCACCACGGTTTCCTGGCCGCGGCGCACCGGGCGCCGGTCCGGGTCGGCTGGGAGGATCCCCAGCCGTCAACGGAGCCTTGCCTATAGTCGATCCTTGTGATGTCGCCACACTATGGCGTCCCGTCCAAGGGGCCCGTGGCGCGCCGATCTCCAGCCCCGGGGGGACCGGATGAGCCTGTCAGCTGACCATCGCGCCGGCATCGACGCCATCCAGACCGCGTCGCGCGATCTGGTGAGGATGGACTTGCTGGAACTCCACGGCGGCAACATCAGCGTCCGGGCCGACGACGGGCACATGCTCATAACCAAGCACCACGTCAACAAGTCGGTGCCCAGCCCCGACGACATCGTCCGCACCAAGATCACCGAGGACGACGAGTTCACCAACATGGCCTCCAGCGCCTGGCTGGTGCACCGCGAGATCTACCGGCGCAGCGACGCCCAGGCCATCATCCACGCCCACGGCCAGCTCACGGTGACGCTGTCGTTCTTCTGCGACGAGGTCGAGCCGATAGACGAGAACGGCATCATGATCCTGGGCCGGACCGTGCCGGTGGTGGCCGCCCCCAAGCTGATCGGCTGGAATCTGGCCGCCGAGCCGATCGGCGACGCTCTGGCCGACAACAAGGTCGTGATCGAGAAGTGGCACGGCACGTTCGCCAAGGGCGTCGACCTGGTGGACGCCCTCCACAAGACTCGCAGCATGGAGTTCTCGGCCGGTCAGATCATCCGGGTGGCGCAGCTGCGCGACGTGATGCCCAACGAGCCGGAGTTCCCGCCCACCGAGGTCGCCGAGTATCTCGGGGGCGTCTACCGCCCCGGCATCCGCCGCAACATCCTCTAGGCCCCGCGGGACGGGGACGGGCGGGCTAGCTGGGCTGGTACGGGACCGGTTCGCCGTCGCGCAGGACCGGGGTCCACTGGATCCGGAAGAACTCGCGGATGGCGGTGGAGTAGCGGTCCATGAGCTCGCCCCGCTCCGACTCGGACACGCCCTTGATGGACGACACCCATGTGCCGGCCAGCTTGTCCGGGTCGTCGAGCGGCGGCTCCTTCACGCCGGGCGCCGAGAAGTGGCACACCACCGCCACCCTCGGGCCGTCGCTGGTGTTGTCGGTGGACTTGTGCATGATGCTGGAGTGGAACAGCAGCAGGTCCCCGGCCTCGAGCAGGGCCACCACCTCGTTGCTGGTGTCGCGCTCGGTGATCTCGACGTAGCCGCCCCGGGCCTCGGGGCGCCGGTCGGGCTCCACGTTGTGGATCGGGTCCTTGTGCGAGCCGGGCACCACCCATAGCGGTCCGTTGTCGGGGGTGGCGTCGGTGATGGCCAGCCAGGCCGCCACCTGGCCGCTGGGCTCGAGCCGGTGGTACCAGGTGTCCTGGTGCCAGGGCTGGCCGGCCGCGCCCCGGTTCTTGAAGATGAACTGCGAGTCGTAGCAGCTGACGTCGGGGCCGATCAGCTGGCCCAGGTACGACACCAGCTTGGGGGACGTGATGAACGCGCCGACCTGAGAGTCCCAGAAGTGGAGCCAGAAGATCTTGCCCACCAGCTCCTCGGGCAGCTTCGAGTCCGGGTGGGGCCGCGGCTCCCTGGAGACCTTGGCCTTGCCGATGTCGCCGCCGGCCGCGTCGGCCCGGGCGAGCTCCACCGCCCGGTCGTGCAGGGCCCGGCAGTCGGCCGGGTCGGCGAAGCCCCGGATGATCAGATAGCCGTTGGCCTCCCAGTCGGCGAGCTGCTCATCGGTGAGCGAGTCGGTCCTGTCCTTCAACGATGTGGCCATGGCTATGACCTCCCCCTGCTGCTTCGGATGCTACCGCAACGGTCCGCGGGCGTCCCCGTCAGCGGCCGGGTGCCTCCCGGTACCAGGCCCGGCCCGCGAGGTGGGCCTCGGGCACCAGCACCGAGCCCCGCATGATCTCGCGGGCGGTCCGGTCGACCCGCACCGCCGGGAACCGCCAACCGCCGCCGGAGCCGCGCTCGGCGGTGACGCCGACCTCGATCACGCCGGCGGGATGGCCGATCCGCAGCGTCCGCTCCCGCTGGGGGCCGCCCGAGACCACATCGGCCACGACCGTGCCAGGCAGAGCCGCGGCCCCGGCCAGCGCCATGGCGCCGGTGAGCGCCACGGTGCGGTGGGTGCGGCGCATCGAGATGAGCCGCACGGCCAGGTCGATGCTGCCGGCGGGGACCTCCCGCCCGCTGCTGGCCCCGTAGGACGCGGCCGGACCGACCATGGCCACCTTCGGGATGGTGGGCTGCCGGGCGGCCTCGTCCAGCGACGGCGCCAGCCCGGTCCGCACCGCGGCCTCGCAGCGCAGATGCTCGAGCCGGGCCTGCAGGTCCCGGTCCGAGTCGAGCAGCGCGGCCGGGGCGATCGCGGTGGCCTCCATCTCGTCGGCTCGCACAAACACGGCCGGATTGGCCACGTCCACGATGGACGCCGTCACCGAGCGGCCGTCGCCGGTGCCGATCTGCTCGCACGGTACGCCGGTGGGCAGCGGACCCCGTCCGACGGAACCGCCCGGATCGATGTACTCGAGGGTGACGCGGGACCCGGTCCCGGGCACCCCCTGGATCGAGAAGTCGCCGGCGGGCTCGTAGCGGCCGTTCCGGGTCGGCACCCCCGCCCGGCAGAGCTGGCCGGTGTTGGCGCTGCGCACCACCACGCCGGTGGCGCCTTCGGCCGCCTCGATGTCAGCCGCCTCGATCAGGCCGCGGTCGAGCGCGAAGGGCCCGATGGCGGCCGAGATGTTGCCGCAGTTGCCGGTGAAGTCCACGACCGGGGCGGCCACCTCCACCTGCGCGAACCGGTAGGCGACGTCGGCCGGCGAGTCCGGGCCGTCGGGGCCGACGATGGCGGCCTTGCTCAGCGAGGAGGACCCGCCGCCGAGGCCGTCCACCTGGCGGCCGTCGGGGTCGGGGCTGCCGAGGGCGGCCAGGATGATGGCGTCGACCTGTCCGGCGTCGTAGCCGGCGAGGTCCTGGGCGGCGAACAGCACTGCCCGGCTGGTCCCGCCGCGCCAGAACGACGCCGGAACGGGCAGGTCCATCGTCTCTTGGCTCTTGGGTCAGGCGGGCGGGTACGGCCGGGCGGTCTCGCCCTCGTAGAGGGCTCGGGGCCGTATCAGGCGGTTGTTCGCGTACTGCTCCAGGAGGTGCGCGGTCCATCCCGCGATGCGGCTGGCCGCGATGAAGCTGGTGAACACGTTGAGCGGGAACCCGAGGTGGTACAGCACCAGCGCCGAGTAGTAGTCGACGTTGGCGCTGAGGCCCTTGCGCTCCAGCAGCTCGCGCTCGAGTCCGGTGGCGACCGCGTGCCAGTCGGGCTCGCCCGCAGCCTCGCCGAGCTCGCCGGCCAGGCGGTCCATGGCCGCGCACCGCGGGTCGCGGGTCCGGTACACGCGATGGCCGAATCCGGGCACCTTGCGCCGGGCCGCCAGCGCCGCTTCCACGAACGGGACCACGTTCCCGGGCTCGCCGATCTCGCGGAACGCGCCCATGGCGTCGTCGACCGCCCCGCCGTGCAGGGCGCCCTTGAGCGCCCCCGACGCGGACGTGATCGCCGAGTAGTAGTCCGACAGCGTGCCCACGGTGGTGCGGGCCGTGAACGTCGAGGCGTTGAGCTCGTGCTCGGCGTAGGTGTTGAGGACCGCGTTCAGCGCCGCGGCCGCGCTGGCCGAGGGGGGCTCCCCGGTGAGCATGTAGAGGAAGTTGGCGGCGTGGGGCAGGTCCGGGTCCGGCGCCACCGGATCGTCGCCCCGCACGAGCCGCGACATGGCGGCCACCACCGTCGGGAGCCGGGCCACCAGACCGGTGGCCTTGGCCACCACCGACTCCACCGAGATGTCGTCGGCGGTGGGGTCCTCCACTCCCAGCATCGACACCGCAGTGCGCAGCACGGCCATAGGGTTGGCGGTGTCGATCGGCGCGCCCGCCAGGAACCCGGCCACCGTCTCGGGCAGGGCCCGTCGGGCGGCCACTTCGGCCGCGAAGGCCTCGCTCTGGTCGGCGTCGGGCCAGTCGCCGTGCCACAGCAGCCAGACCACGTCCAGGAACTCGGCCTCCTCCACGAAGTCGCCGATGGCGTAGCCCCGGTACAGCAGCACTCCCGCGGGCCCGTCGATGAAGCACACCGACGACCCGCAGGCCAGCACGCCTTCGAGACCGGATATGACCTTGGCTTCGGGCTGTGCACTCATGGATCGACGCTCCTTCGAGACTGGGGGATCATCCGAGTTTGAAGGGGTGCCCAGGCCTGCCCGGTGAACGGGTCGATCGAGGCGAACGTCTCGCCCGAGGCCGCGTCCACCCACTGCCCGCCGATGAACATCTGCAACGGGGTGTTGAGCGCCGAGGCCCGATCAGTGGACGGCGCCAGCAGGGTCATCGGTACCCGCCGGTCCGGGCCGCGTCGAGGCCGACCGCGAAGAGCAGCAGCCCGCCCTGCGCGATCAGCTGGTAGAAGGTCTGCCAGCCGGCCAGGGTCATGCCGTTTATGAGCAGCCCGAGGATGATCACGCCGAGCACGGTCCCGCCCATCGAGCCGGTGCCGCCGGTGAGGCCGACGCCGCCGAGGATCACTGCGGTGATGATGATCAGCTCCCAGCCGAAGGCGGCGCTGGCGGCCGAGCCGCCCTGGCTCGACGACAGCACGAACCCGGCGACGCCGGAGCAGGTGCCGCTCACCACCAGGTACATGATCCGCAGCCGGTCCACGGGCAGCGCGGCCGCGCGGCCCGACTCGGAGTTGCCGCCGACCGCGTAGGCGTAGAGCCCGAAGCGGGTCCGGCTCAACAGCAGCCATCCTCCCGCCGCGAACACCGCCGCGAAGATCAGCGAGACCTGGACCTCGTAGATCTCGTGCTGCATGACGGTGTAGATCGGGTCGGTGACGAGGGTGCCGAGGTTGCCGAGCACGCCGCTGCCGCCGTCGAGGACGTAGGCGATGCCCCGGGCGATCCCCAGCATCCCGAGCGTGGCCACGATGGGGTTGACCCGCAGCTTCACCACCACGAAGCCGTTGACCAGCCCGACGGCGACGCCCACCCCGATCACGATGGCGATGGCCAGCACCGGGTGGATGCCGGTTGCCATGACCTTGGTGCCGACCGTGCCCGACAGGGCGATGGTCGAGCCGACCGAGATGTCCAGGGCGCCGGAGATGAGCCCGAACGTGGCCCCGACGGACACCACCATCAGCACCGCGGTGGCCTGGCCCGCGTTGAGCAGGTTGTTCGTGGTCAGGAAGTTCCGGGCGACGCTGGAGAACAGGATGATCTCGATGACGAGCACCACGCCGAGCGTCGACCGCTGGCCGCGGTCGCTGAGCACCGCGGCCCACAGCCGGTCGAGCGCCGTGGCTTCCTCCGCACCCGGCTGCACGGCGGCCGCGGTCATCGGAACCCGCCCTTGGGGCGCTGGTCGAAGGCGACCGCGACGATCAGCAGGATGCCCTCGATGACCATCACCCAGTCGGGCACGACCTCGAGCTGGATCAGCCCGTTGGCCAGCGCGGTCACGAACAGGACGCCGATCAGGGTGCCGACGATCGATCCCTTGCCTCCGGTGAGGCTGGCCCCTCCGAGGAACACCGCGGTGGCCACCGCGAACTCACGGCCGGTGCCGGAGTTGGGGGCGATGCTCCCCAGCAGCGACGCCAGGATCACCCCGGCCAAACCGGTGTACAGGCCGGCCACGATGTACATGCCCAGGCGGAACCGGTCCACGTTCATGGCCGCCTGCCGGGCGGCCTCGGGGTTGCCGCCCACCGCGAACAGGTGGCGCCCGACCTTGGTGGTGCGCAGCAGCACGATCGACACCACCGCGGTGAAGACCAGGAAGTACACCGGCACCGGGATGTCGAAGATCCGCTCCCGGGCGAACCGGAAGCCGTCGTCACGCACCTGGGTGTGGCGGCCGTCGGTGATGACGAAGCCGGTGCCCTGGAGCACGAACAGCATGGCCAGGGTGGCCACCAGCGGGTTGATGCGGAGCTTGGTGATGATGAGGCCGTTGGCGAGGCCGGTCACCCCGCCGACCAGGAAGCCGATGGTGAAGGCGAGCACCAGCGGGACCCCGGCCACGAACAGCTTCCCGGAGACCACCCCGGTCATCATCATCCCCGACCCGATCGAGAGGTCCAGCCCGCCCCCGATCAGCACCAGGGTGAAGCCGGTGGCCACGATGAACGTCACCGAGCTGAACTGGACGATGGTGAGGAGGTTGGTGGTGGTGAAGAAGAAGTCGAGGCGCAGCGTGAGGAACAGCACCAGCAGCCCGAGGGCGACCAGCAGCAGGACGTTCTGGCCGAGCAGGATGCGCCGGAACCGGGCCGCGGTCTGCGCGCTGGTCTCCACCGCGCCGCTGGCGACCGGGACCGGGGTGACGGTCATGGCTGGGTTTCGGCTCCCGCCCTGGCGCCCGAGCCGGCCACTATCAGGTTGACGCACTCCTCCACCGTCGTGGTCGCCGCGTCGAGGACGGCCACCAGCTCGCCGTTCTTCATCACCGCGACCCGGTCGGCCAGGCCGAGCACCTCCGGAATCCGGTGGCTGATGATCATGATGGACAGCCCGTGGGAGCGCACCTCGCGGATGAGCTCGAGGACGGTGGCGGACTCGACCGCGCCCAGGGCGGCCGAGGGCTCGTCCATCAGCAGGATCCGGCAGGCGGCCTCGAAGGCCACCGCCCGCGAGATGGCCACCATCTGGCGCTGGCCTCCGGAGAGCACGCCCACCGGCAGCTTGGTGGAGTCGATCTTGATGTTGAGCCGCTCCAGCAGCTCGGCCGCCTCGCGGTGCATGCGGCGCCGCTCCAGGAACCCGAGCAGGCTGGGCAGTCCTTTGGTGGGCTCCCGGCCGATGAACACGTTGGCGGCCACGTCGAGATTGTCGAACAGGGCCAGGTCCTGGTAGATCATCTCGATCCCGAGCTGGCGGGCGTCCTGCGCGTTGGTGATCTCGACCTCCTCGCCGGCCACCGCGATGGTCCCCGAGTCGGGCTTGACCGTCCCGGCGATGGTCTTCATCAGGGTGGTCTTGCCGGCGCCGTTGTCGCCGACGATGCCCAGGATCTCGCCTTGGCGCAGGTCCAGGTCGACGCCGTCCAGCGCCTGCACGTGACCGAACCGGCGGGAGATGCCGCTCAGCCGCAGGATGGGCTGACCGTTGGTGCTCTGATCGCTTACTGCCATGGCGGACTCCTGGGCGGGCCGGCGGTGATCGCGCCGCTGGGCCCGTGCTCGTAGCCCGGGCCGTGGGGCGGCGCGAAGTCGAAGTCGAACACCAGTCCGAGCTCGGTGTCGAGGTTGCACCGCACCACGTCGTCGGACACGTTGGCGGTGGCCGGGTCGACGCGCTGGGTGACGTAGGCGAGGTCTACGTACTCCCCCACGGGGTAGGCGTATCGCACCCACACGCCGCGGCTGATCACCACGCCGGCGCCGCCGGTGAGCAGGAACGCCCGGGCCGCATCGACGTCGGGGCGGTCGCCGCCGGCGTCGGGAGCGACGATGAACACCGCTGAGGTCATGCCCAGGGTGATCATGGTGACCGTGCTCTCGGGGTGCTTCTGGACGAACTCGCAGCGGTTGCCCCGGTGGTAGTAGCGCAGGCTGCACATGTAGGCCTGCTTGGGGAACTCCAGGGCCTTCTGCACCCACAGGAACCCGAGGTGGCCGGGGGCCCGGTTCAGGCGGGGCGAGTCGGCGGTCTCGGGGGCGATCACCGCGCCGAAGGGCTCGAACGCGTCCCGGTCGAGGCGCTCCACCGTCAAGCGGCGCACGGAGGGGCCCTCGCTCACAGCTCCTTGCTCCGGCGTCCTCGGGCCGTCGCTCACGCGTCCTCGCTCACGTGTCCTCGCTCACGCGTCCTCGGGGTCGAGCGACGGCGCCACCGGCCGCCGCTCAGCGATCGACTGCTTGAGCGCGAACAGGGTACTCATGCTGCGGAGAATACTTGTGCCGCTGGCCCAGGGCTGCCGGTCGGTGCCGACGCACTGCAGGAGGTCGGCCCGGGTGGCCAGGTAGGACTGGGGCGACAGCGGGTACTGCAGCGGCAGCTCCAGCGCGGTGCCCCGGGGCTCGTGGGGCCCGTAGCGCAGGGTGGCCCTCAGCATGCGCGACGGCCCGGGGAGCTCCTGGTCCTGGAGGCCGTCGGCGCTGGCGTGCTCGCCCACCGCGATGAACTCGAACTGGCGGCGGTGCCGGGTGGCGAAGTCGAAGTGGATGGTGCCGTTGGCTCCGCTGGCGAACTCCATGGTGGCCGACAGCACCGAACCGATGCCGTCCACCCGGCGCGACCAGTTGCCGTAGATCTGTTCGGGCGCCTCCCCGTACCACGACTGGAGCACGTCGACGGCGTGCACGCACACGTCGTGGACCGCGTCGAAGGCGTTGGTGTGCTGGCGGCCCAGCGCCGAGTGGTAGTTGATGCTGGCCGAGATCATCGGGCCGAGGGCTCCGTGGTGGATGAGGGCGCGGCACCCGTAGAAGGCGGGGGCGAAGCGGGTGTTGAAGTCGACGCCGAACTTGATGCCACCGGCCCGGGCCTGCCGCACCATGTCCAGGCACTGCTGCCAGGTCTCGGCCACCGGCTTGGCGATGATCACATGGATCCCCCGCCGGGCCGCCTCGGTCACGATCTCGACCCGCAGGGGCGACAGGCCGACGTCCCAGCGGATGTTGATGTCGATCACGTCGGGCTCGACCGCGTCGAGCATCGACCGGTAGTCGTCGAACACCTGCTCCACGCCCCACAGATCGCGGATGGCCTCCTGGGCGGCGGGGTCGGGATCGACGGCGGCCACCGGCTGGAGGCCCACGGCCCGGTAGGCCGGCATGACGCCGCTGTGCACGATGCGGCCCGCGCCGACGAGCCCGATGCGGAGGTCCCTGGGGATGTCGTCGGCCAGCGGCGGCGGCACCAGATCCAGGGCCAGGATCTCGTTCAGGTCAAGGGGGGTGCTCACGAGTGGCGCGCCAGCAGCGGGGTCAGGAACCGGCCCGCCTCGCGGACCCCGTCCTCGTAGGGCTGGAACGGGTCTTCGTTCTCGATGCACACGTAGTGGTTGTAGCCCACCTCGGCGAGCGCGTCGATGAAGGCCTGCCAGAACTCGGCGCCGTGGCCCCGGCCGATGGTGCGGTCCCGCCAGGCCCGGTTGGCTGGGTCGGTGAAGGGCCGCTGGTCGAGGACGCCGACGGTGGCCAGCTGGTCCTCGAGCAGCTCGCTGTCCTTGAGCTGCACATGGAACACCGCGGACCCGACGGCCCTCACTACCGCCACCGGGTCCATGCGCTGCCAGAACATGTGGCTGGGGTCGAGGTTGGCCCCGACGATGGGCCCGATCGCGTCCCTCATCCGCATCAGGGTCGGCACGTTGTAGACCAGGTGCAGCGGGTGGAGCTCGAAGGCGATGCGCTCCACGCCGCAGCGCCGGGCGTGCTCGGCGATGTCGCTCCACAGCGCGATGCCCTCGGACCATTGCCGCTCCAGCAGGGCCAGGCTGTCGCCGGTCAGCGGGTAGAACACCCAGTTGACGGTGGAGGACCCGGGGCCGTCGCCGGTGGTTCCGGTCATGGTCACGATGTTGGTGACGCCCAGCATCCCGGCCAGCTCGATGGTGTCGCGTATGAGCTGCTGGTGGGCGGCCCCGGTCACCGGGTGCATCGACATGCCCGAGCAGTTGAGGGCGGCGATCTCCAGGCCGCGGCTCTCGTAGGCCCGCAGGAAATCGGCCCGGGCCCTGGCCGATCCGAGCAGGTAGCGGGTGCCCGACGGCTGGGAGGCCTGGGTGACCTCGATGCCTGTGGCGCCGATCTCGGCCGCGAGGTCGAGACGGGCCTCGAACTCGGCCATGGTGGAGATGGGGCTCATCCACGCCGGCGATCCGTCGCTCGGGGGCCGTTCAGTGTCGGGCTTCCCGGTGGAAGCGGTGAACATCCTCGCCAGCAGCCCCATCTTGGGGCCCCGTCCGGGTTGGGCGTCCGTCAAGTGCCTGCTCCTCTGCTCGGCGGCGGCGCGACGGGTCCCGTCGGCGTCCGCTGCGCCGCGATCATGCCGGGTGGGGCGGGAGGGTGCGCCTCACCCGGCATCTCGCTTGTCGCTCGCGGTAGGGCTGCGCGGTGGGGTTACCCCGCGGGGTAGAGCTCGTCGACGTTGTTGATGTCGATCGGCTCGTGGTCGACGTGGGTCACTTTCGCCGGGGTCTCGCCCGCGAAGATGGCGTCGATCATCGGGAGCATGAACTCGCCGTAGCGGTCCGGGAAGTAGCCGATCGACATGATGAAGGGGCTGGACTCGTCGCGGATCTCCGCCACTGCGTTGGAGTCCCCGCCGTGGGACAGGATCACGCCGTGGTCGAGCCGGCCCAGCTGCTCCATGGCCGCCACCACGGCCAGGCCCGCGATGTCGTTGGTGGTGGTGAGGAACAGCAGGTTCGTCGCGTCGGGGTTGGCGTTGAGGTACGCCGAGGCGGCCGCCTGGGTCTCCTCGCCCTCCAGCACCGCGTCGCTGATGGTGATGGTGTCCATCGTCCACTCCGGGAACGACTGCGAGATCACGCCCACCGCCGCAACCAGACGCTGCTTGATGTCGTCGGGCCAGTTGCCCTGCCAGACGCCGAACACGCCGTCCAGCTGGCCGCCCCAGTTCTCGTTGATGTAGTCGACGGCGTACTCGCCCATCAACGTTCCGGCGATCTCGCCGTTGGCGCCGAACCAGTAGACGTCGGGGACGTCGGGCGGCAGGGCGCCGTCGATGAAGATCATCGGGATCCCGGCCTCGGCCATCTTGTCGATGGTGGCCTCGTAGTTGGTGATCCCGCCGTCGAAGTTCAGGTAGAGGTCGACGCCCTGGGTGACCATCGCGTCGGCGTTGGCCAGCATCTGGTTGGCGTCGAGGTTGTGATCCACCGCGAAGATCTCGTACCCCGCACCGCCGACGTCGGCGTTCACGCCGTCCTCGACGTTCACGCAGAACTCACAGCCCGTCCGCAGGATGTTGGCGAATCCCACCGTCTTGGTCTCGTCGGCGGTGTCGCCGCTGCACGACGCGGCGATGAGCGTCACCGCGAACAGTAGGCCCAGATATTTCTTCATTTGGACTTGTCCCCCTTAGGTCCCCCTGTTGAGGGTCCCTCCTGGCCCGCCCTAGGGGCGGACAATATTTTCTATAAGCCGCAATAGTAGACCATTACTGAGGCCCGTCGCAGGGCGGCCCGTCAGGCCGTTCCTTCGCAAATGACGCCCGCCCGGGCCAGTTCGGCCAGGTCGTCGGCTCCGTAGCCGAGAGCGCCCAGCACCTCGGTGTTGTGCTCGCCCAAGGCGGGACCGGCCGTCGCCACCCGGCCGGGCGTCTCCGACAGGCGGGCGACGACGTTGGGCATCCGTACCGGGCCCAGCACCGGATGCTCGACCGACGTGATCGACTCCCGGGCCTGGTACTGCGGGTCCTCGAATATGCCGGCGATGTCGAGGATGGGCGCGATGGCCGCCCCGGCCTCGGCGAACCTGTCGACCACGTCCTGGGCGTCGCGCTCGGCGACCCACGAACCGATGGCCGCGTCGAGCTCGTCCTGGTTCTCGATCCGCCCGGCATGGCCCGCGAACCAGTCCTCGTCGACGATGTCGGGGCGCCCCACCAGGTTCATGGTCCGCTCCGCGGTTGACTGGCTGGTGCCGGACAGGCCGAGCCACACCCCGTCCCTGCTCTTGTACAGGTTGCGGGGCGCGGTGAACGGTGCCCGGTTGCCGGAGCGGCCCTGGACCAGGCCGAGTTGGTCGTACACGGTGCTCTGAGGACCGAGCACGCTGAAGAGGGGCTCGTAGATCGACAGGTCGATCTCCTGGCCGACACCTCCGCCGTTGTCGCGCCAGTGCAGAGCGGCCGTGATCGCGAAGGCGGTGGCCATGGCGGTAACCCCGTCGGCCAGGGCGAAGGGCGGCAGCGTGGGCGGGCCGTCGGGGTAGCCGTTGACGTGCGCAAACCCCGACATCGACTCGGCCAGGGTGCCGAACCCGGCCCGGTCGCGATAGGGCCCGGTCTGGCCGAAGCCGGTGACCCGGGCGACCACCAGCCGCGGGTTGCGCTCATGCAGGGTCTCCCAGCCCAGTCCCCACCGGTCCAGCGTCCCGGGCCGGAAGTTCTCAATGAGCACGTCGGCGCCGTCCAGCAGCCGCAGCATGGCCTCCCGGCCCTTCCGGTGGGAGAGCTTGATGGTCACGCCGCGCTTGTTGCGGTTGGCGTAGGTCCACCACAGCGAGACCCCGTCCTTCTCCCAGCCGAGCCCGCGCAGGTTGTCGCCGCCGGGGTGCTCTACCTTGATCACGTCGGCGCCGTAGTCGGCGAGCAGCGTGGCCGCGACCGGTCCGGCGAAGATCGTGGCCGCGTCCACGACCGTTATCGAGGCCAGAGGTCCTGGCGGGTGATCTGTCATGGGAGCCCGGCCGGGGTCGGAACGACCATGAGACAGGACTCTACATTCTATAAATGTCGCCCGGCAGAGGCCGGCGACGGCGGACAGCGGGCGAACAGCGGGCCGGCACGCGAGGCCGGCGACGGCGGACGGCAGCTAGCTGACGGCCTCGGTGCGGCCGCTGGCCGCGCTGCGGTAGGCCGCCTCCACGATCTCCACCGTGCGCACCCCGAGCTCGCCGGGCGAGTGGTTGGCCGCGCCGTCGCCCCTGGCCAGGGCGACCAGGGCGTCGATCGGGCCGTTGCAGTCGTAGAGCCCGGCACCCTCGGCGAGCGGCAGCCGGACCTCGGAGTCGGGGCCGCGGAACCGGCTCACCAGCTCGCGGCACAGGTCCACGTGGAGTTGGCCCTCGGACCCGATGATCTGCACCTCGAGATGGTGCTTGTTGCCGATGTGGCCGAGATGGGAGGAGGCCCCCGACACGCTGCCGATGGCGCCGGCGTCGAACCGGACCGACCAGGCGTCGTGGAACTCGACGGCCGTGTCCAGCGGCGACGACATCATGGCGAACACCTCGGCGGCCCGCAGGCCCGACAGCCACAGCCCGAGTCCGATGGCGTGGGAGAGCTGGGCCTGGGCGTATCCCCCGCCGGAGATGCCCGGATCGACCAGGGTCTCGGGCCTGGGCGTCAACTCGGGCACGGACTCCTCGCTGACGAAACCCCCCTCGTCCTGGTCGGAGGCGAACGACGGCTGCTCGCCCTGGAGGGCCTCCCTGGTGGTGGACGACATCACGATCGAGATGCTCTCGACGGTGCCGACGCCCCCGTCGGTGTCCATCAGCCGCTTGGCCCCAATGACGATGTCCTTGTAGTGCCAGCCCAGCGAGATGAGCAGGTGGCGGTCGTTGGCCGCCGCGGTGCCGACCAGGTCCCGGGCCTCGTCGGGACGGACCGTGAAGGGCTTCTCCACCAGCACATGGGCTCCGGCCTCGAGCGCGGCCTTGGCGTGCTCGTGATGCCAGCGGACCGGGCTGGCCACCACGACGATGTCGGGCTCGGCGTCCAGCACTCCCCGGTAGTCGGTGTGGGCCGCGGCGAACCCGAACCTGGACCGCACCGACTCGAGCAGGACCGGGTCCCGGCGGTTGACCGCCGCGAACTCCACCGAGTCGCGGTGCTGCTCCAGGCGGGGCAGGTGCGACGCCACGCACCACGCACCCGCGCCGATCATCCCCAACCTGAGCTTGCTCATGGCCTGTCGGACCTCCTCGAACCGCTCAGATCGCAGCCGGGACCGCTATCCCCCCTGCCTGTTCCGGCCTGATCACGCCTCAGCCCGCTCAAGCTCGGTAGCGGCCGCCGTCGCCAGCTATCCCCCCTGCCTGTTCCCGCTCGATCGCGCCTGCTGAGGCTCATGTCGACCCTGTGCTCCCGGGCACGCCCTCCGGCTGATCGCGCCGCACGGCGGCCATTGTCTCATACAGGCGCCGGTACAGCACCAGCTTGGCCCGGTAGTGCTCGGCCCGGCCGGGGTCGGGTTCGAACCGGGCCGCCATCGGCATGATGGCGTTGCCGTCGACGGCGTCGATCGCGGCGCCTGCGATCAGCGCGGCGCCCACCGCGGCCCCGTACGAGCTGGCTGCGGACTCGACGGGGACGCCAAGCACGTCCGCGAAGATCTGCATCCACGGAGCTGACCGGGACCCGCCACCGACGGCCCGCAGCGGCCACGCGGCTAGATGAGAGCGCGGCGCGTCGAGAGGAGGTGCTTCCCGCTCCTGCTCGCTGCGCTCACGGGCCGCCCAAGCGGAGGCAACAACGCCCACGGCCTCGCCCGTTTGGGCCGGACTGGCGTGCCTACCCGCTCGGGCTCTTGGCGCCGTGACCGGACCGACCGCGTCCCCGAGCCGCTCGGCCATCACGGCCGTCTCCAGGGCGACCCCCTCCAGCAGGGCCCGGACCAGGTGGCGGCGGTCGGTGCCGAACGTCAGGCCGGCCATCACGCCCAGCGAGTCCGGATCGGCGAACGCGGCTCGGGACCCGGCGAAGTGGGGCACCACGATCGAGGTGGTCTCGACGGCGGCCGCGGCGGACACGACGGTGTCGTAGAAGTCGGCGCCGGCGGCCTCGGCCCGCTCGACGTCGGCGGCGCCCAGCACGTCCCGGTACCAGCGCAGGACCGCGCCGCCCGCCGGCGCCCCCGCCACGCTAAGCGACCGGCCCTCGACGACGTGCGGCCCGGTGGGCACCGCCAGCGGCCGGGGCCGCTCGGCGTCCAGCACCATGGCCAGCACCGCCACCGTGCCTAGCGACAGCAGCACCGGTCCAACGGCGTCGCCGCCAGAACCCGCACCACCCGGACCCGCACCACCCGGACCCGCACCGCCAGGGCCCGCACCGCCAGGGGCCGCACTGCCAGGGGCCGCACCGCCGGGGCCCGCACTGCCAGGGGCCGCACCGCCAAGGGCCGCACCGCCAGGGGCCGCACCGCCAGAACCCGCGCCGCCGATGCCTACTGCGTGGGCCGCGCAGGCCTGGTCCAGACCGCCGGCGACCAGCACCGCGCCCGGGGCGAGGCCCAGGTCCCGGCAGTGCTCGGCACCGATGGTCCCGACGATCGTTCCCGAAGGCACCGGAGCGGGGAGCTTGGCCCGGTCCACGCCGGCCGCGTCGAGAATCTCGTCACTCCAGCTCCGGCTGTGCCGGTCGAACGCCAGGGTCCGGGTCGCCATGGTGTGGTCGATCATCGGCTCGAGGCCGAGCCGGGCGGCCACCAGGTCGCCGTAGCACACCAGCCTGGCCGCGGCTCGGTACACGTCCGGCACCTCGGCGGCGAGCCAGCTCCATTTGGCTGCGGTGTAGTGGGGCATGGGCGCCAGGCCGGTGATCCGCTCGATGCTGTCGCGGCCGGCCCGCTCGACGATCCGCTGGTGGCAGTCGGCGGCCCGGCGGTCGAACGACACGATCGACGGCCCCAGCGCACGCCCCCGGCTGTCGATAGGCGTCACCGCCTCCCCGAGGGTGGCGACCGCCACGGCCCGCGGCGAAGCCACATCGGCAGAGGTCACCTCCCGGATGGCGGAGCAGGCGGCATCCCAAACCTCATCGGGATCCAACTGGGCCCAGCCCGGCCGGGGGGTGATCAGCGGGTACTCCCGGTAGGCGGTGGCCAGGGGGGCGCCCTGCGCAGAGACGACAGCCGCCTTGCAGCCGGTGGTGCCGATGTCCACCCCGAGCAGCGTCATCGGGGTCTTGCGTTGTGGACGCCGGTGGGGCCGACCCTCAGGCCACGACCATCTTGGCGTCGACGTACTCGAGCGTCTGCGGCTCGCCCATCTGCGATGCCAACAGCAGCACCTCGGCGTTGAACTCGATGCCGATGGAGCGCTCGGCGGCCTGCTCGACGGTGTCGGCCACCACCAGCAGGCCGTGGTTCTGCCACACCACCCCGTGGCGGTCGCCCATGATCTCGAGCATCTCCAGGGCGAACTCGGCGCCGCGGGTCTTGCGGAACGGCATGATCGGGACGGTGCCGTTGGCCGACTTCAAGCCGGTGGTGGTCACCGGCACGATGTCGCGGCCCAGCGCCCCGAAGGCGTTGATGTAGGGCGGCTCGGTGTGGAGCACCGAGAAAACGTCGGGACGCTCGGCGTAGACGGTTACGTGGACCTCGGCGTCGTACGACGGGTCGAGGCGGCCCGCCAGCTTGTGCCCGTCGGCGTGCAGGATCACCAGGTCGTCGGCGGTCATGTCCTCGTACGGGTAGGCGTGGGGCGTGATCACGATGTGGCCGGTCCGTCGGTCCCGGGCGCTGAAATTGCCCTGGTAGGCGGGCACCATCGGGGTGTCCGAGAGGCGCCGCATGGTGACGGCCAGGCTGTCCATCAACTCCGCAGAAACCAGCCCGTTGTCTGTGCTCATCCCGTCTCCTGACGCTCGGTTCACCCCGGCAGGCGCTGACGACAACTTACCGCATGGCCGCCGCCCGGTCCTCCGCCGTCGGCGCTGGCCGCCGTCCTGTCAGGCTGCCACCAAATTGGTGTCGATTGTGGGTGTCAAGTGCCCATTCCGTCGCCAGTTTCGTGCGGGAGTGTCGGTGCCGGATGACTCGGGACAGTCCGGCGGGAGTCGGTCGGCCCGGCGCTCCGCCGACCTTGCTCCGGTCGTGATGTATGAGGTATACATCGCAGGCTGATGCCCGGGACCGCTCGTAGGCGGCCTCGATCGACCGACATAGGGGGACCCCCATATGCGCAGAGTGGACGCCGAGGTAGTCGACGCCTATCACGACCCCGACCGGTGCTGCAACCAGGGCAGCATCGTGAAGCTCCAGAACGGCGATCTGCTGCTGGGCTACAACGAGGAGCGGGGCCCGATGCACGCCGACACCGGCCGGTCGTGCCTGATCAAGTCGTCCGACGGGGGCCGGAGCTGGGATCCGAGCACCCGGGTGGTGGTGGAGGACTACACCGAGCACACCGGCAACTGGGACTGCGCCTTCGCCCAGATCAGCGACGGCACCATCATCATGCACACCCGCATCTGCGGCTTCATCAACGCCCCCGGCGCCATCGCCAACCGCATCGACGAGCAGGCGATGGGCTACGTCCAGGCCCACCAGACCGGCTACGCGGTCTACAAGTCCACCGACGACGGGGACACGTGGAGCGGCCCCATCCCGGTCAGCACCTACCCGATCGCCGATTCGGGCACTGCGGGGTGCCTGGCCGGCGGAACCGGGTCGGGCCATGTGGTGGAGCTGCCCGACGGGGGGCTGCTGATGCCTCTGGAGGGCACCCTCAGCCCCGACGGCTACATCCTCGGCGGCGGGGTCAACTGGGAGCCGTCGCGCTGCTTCCTGCTGCGCTCCGACGACGGCGGCGACAACTGGCACCACTGGGGGACGATGGCCTTCGACCCGGCCTCGATCATCAACTTCCAGGAGCCGTCGCTGACCCGCATGTCCAACGGACGGCTGGTGTCGATGATCCGGGTGCTGTTCCGGCCGGCCCGCTACGACTACCAGTGGGTTACCCACTCCGAGGACGACGGCGTGACCTGGGCCCCGCCCACGCGGACCCGGCTGTGGGGGTATCCCGCCGACATGATCCAACTCCAGGACGGCCGGGTGCTGAGCGTGTACAGCTACCGGGCCAAGCCCATGGACGTGCGGGGCTGCACGTCGGAGGACGGGATCAACTGGGACCCGGCCGACGAGTTCATCATCGCCGACTGCCACTCCCCCGAACGCGAGGCTCACCGGCAGTACTGGCACATCGGCTACCCGACGGTGGTGCAGCTCGACGACGGCACGATCGTGACCGCCTACCACGAGTACACCAAGGACGACTGGCCCATCCAGTACATGCAGACCGCCCGCTTCCGGCTCGACTGAGAGTCCGGCTCGCCTGCGAGGCCGACTCGCCTGCCGGCAGGACTCGGTAGCTTGACGCCGTGAGCCTCGCACCGGCCTGCGGTCCTGCTGCCGCCGCCTGGCGCAGCGACTGAGGTTCCTGCCCTGTCCTCGTCGTCGGAGCTGAGGCTGCTCGTCGCGGTGGACGCCTTCGGCGACGACCACATCCGAGCACTGTGCGAGGCCGCCGGGGGTCGGGCGGTCTGTGATCGGCTCGGCCAGGACGCCTCCGCGGCCGAGTATGCCCGGGCGATGGATGCGGCCGAAGTCATGGTCGGCTGGCCCGACCCCGACCTGCTGGCCGCGAGCCCGCTGCGGCTGCTGCTTCTGCCCAGCGCGGGCTACGAGGAGTACCTGACCCCTGAGCTGGCCGCCAGGGCGGGGCTGGCGGGGCGCAACGCCGGAGCCGCCTCCGAAGAGGCAGCCCCCAGCCACAACCCCGCGGCGCGCAACACCGCAGACGCCCACCCCGAAACGACAGCCCCCAGCCACAACCCCGCGGCGCGCAACACCGGAGACGCCCACCCCGAAGGGGTGGCCGCCGGCCATGACCTGGTGGTGTGCAACGCCGGAGGGGCGTACTCCGAGGGGGTGGCCGAGCACTGTGTGGCCATGATGCTGGCGCTGGTGCGCCGCCTGCCCGAGTACCTCGCGGCCATGCCCGGTCGTAGTTGGGATCACCTGCACTTGCACCGCCGGCTGGCGGGCGCGACGGTGTGCGTGATCGGCCTGGGGACTCTGGGTTCGGCCATCGCCTGGCGGTGCTCAGCGCTGGGCATGCACGTGGTGGGGGTGCGCCGGCATCCGGAGCGGCCCTGCCCGAACGTGTCGGCCGTGTTCGGGCCTCAGGACCTTGCCGCCGCGGTAGCCGGCGCCGACCATGTGGTGGGGGCGCTGCCCGGCGGGGCAGCCACCCGGGGGCTAATCAGCCGGGAAGCGATCTCGGCTATGAAGCCGGGTGCCTGCTTCTACAACGTGGGCCGGGGGCCGTCAGTCGACGAGGAGGCCTTAATTGAGCGGCTGGCCAGCGGCAGTCTGGCCGGGGCGGGGCTCGACGTGTTCGCCACCGAACCGCTGCCCGACGACAGCCCGCTGTGGGCGATGGACAATGTCATCGTGACACCGCACATGGCCGGCTACACCTGGGACTACGCCGACGAGCTGTGCGCGGTGTTCGCCGCCAACCTGGCCGCCTATGTTGCGGGCGAGCCACCGCCCAACGTGATCGACCTGTCGGGAGCAGCATCCTGAGCACGGCCCCAACACCGCAGCACCAACACCGCAGCGCCAACACCGCAGCGCCAACACCGCAGCGCCAACACGGACCGGCACCAACACCGCAGCGCCAACACGGACCGGCACCAACAGCGCGGTGCCATCACAGTCCGGCGTGAGCGTGGCGCCATGAGGGTCACGGCGTGAGGATCACCGGGATGGTGACCCGGGTGCTGGCGCTCGACGCGCAGCCCTGGTACGGCGACAGCCCCATACCCGACGACGTGCCGCCGGTGTGGCACTTCCCGCTGACCTGCGTCACCACCGATGAGGGCATCGACGGCTACACGATGGGCTACGGCGCCAACGGCGAGGGGATCGGCTCGGCCCACCAGCTCCACGACGTGTACCTGAGGGCCATCCTGGGCAAGGACCCCCTGAAGCACGAGGACCGGTGGCGCGAGCTGATGAGCCTCAACCGCCACCTGTACCCCATCACCGACGGCCTGCTCGGCATGCTCGACGTGGCCTTCTGGGACATCAAGGGCAAGGCGGCCGGAGTGCCGATCGCGGAGTTGCTCGGCGTGGGCCGGACCGAGGTGCCGGCCTACCGGACCGGTTCGCACTGGAACCTAACCCCTGCCGACACCTTCGCCGAGACCCTGGCCATGAAGCGGGAGGGCTACCGGGGCTACAAGCTGACCCTCTACGACGGGCCGGCCGCCGACATACCCCGAGCCGAGGCTGCCCGCGAGGCCGTGGGCGACGACTTCCCGCTCATGCTGGACGCGGTCGCCGAGTACAGCTTCGAGCAGGCGCTGGAGGTGGGCGAGGCGCTGGGCCGTCTCGGCTACCGGTGGTTCGAGGAGCCGGTCCCGGACCGCGACATCTCAACGCTAGAGCAGCTGACCCGGCGGCTGGAGGTCCCCATCCTGGCCACCGAGACGGTCAGCCTGCGGGAGCTGCCCCAGTTCCTGGAGCGCCGGGCGGTGGACATGGCCCGCGGCGACGTGTTCATCAAGGCGGGCATCACCGGCCTGCGCAAGGCGGCCGCCATGTGCGACGAGGCCGGCATGAACCTCGAGATTCACGCCCTGCACTCGCCGCTGCTCGACATCGCCAACCTGCACGTGGCCTGCTCGGTGCGCAACTGCGAGTTCTTCGAGTTGCACCACCCGATGTTCCGCTTCGGCCTCAAGGGTGCTCCCCTCGACATCGACGCCGACGGCTGCCTGCACCTGCCCACCGGGCCCGGTCTCGGGGTGGAACTCGACTGGGACTGGATCGACGACAACACTGTGGTGACGCTCTCGGGGCTCAACCACTAGCCGAGGGCAGCGGGGAGGACGCCATGGAGCTGGACCGGTTCGACTGGCTGGCACTGCGCCAGGAGGAGGCCCTGGACCCGGAGCGGCCGATCGTTGATCCCCACCATCATCTGTGGGGCGAGCGCCAGTGGAGTGGGCTCATGCACGCCTATCTGGCACCGCAGCTGCTGGAGGACATGGCCGGCTCGCACAACGTCGTCAAGAGCGTGTTCGTGGACTGCATCTCGAACTACGACTCCGAACGCGAGCCCCACATGCGACCGGTGGGTGAGACCGCCTTCGTGGCCGCTCAGGCCGACTACACCGACTCGTTGGGCGGGCCGACCATCGCGGGGATTGTCAGCCATGCCGACCTGCTGCGGGGCGAGGCCGTCGAGGAGGTCCTGGCCGCTCACGATGAGGCCGGCGGCGGCCGGTTCCCGGGGATCCGCCACGCCAGCGGCTGGGACCCCAGCGACGAGATCCACGACAGCCACCACGAACCGTTCGAGCACATGATGGGCACCCCCGAGTTCCGGGCCGGGGTGCGCAAGCTGGCCGAGATGGGGTTCAGCTTCGACGCCTGGCTGTTCCATCCCCAGCTCCCCGAGTTGGCCGCACTGGCCCGAGCGGTGCCGGAGGTGACAATCATCCTGAACCATCTGGGCGGGCCACTGGGCGTGGGACCCTACGGCCAGGCCCGCGACCGGGCCCGGGCCGATTGGCGGGCCGCTATGCGCCTGGTGGCGACGTGCCCGAACGTGGTGCTCAAGGTGGGCGGGATCGGCCTGGACGTCTACTACGGCATGGGCTGGACGGAGGCCGATGTCCCGCCGGGATCGGAGGAGGTGGCCGCGTACTGGGGCGACGACGTGCGGTTCTGCATCGACACGTTCGGCCCCGACCGGTGCATGTTCGAGTCCAACTTCCCGGTGGACCGCCAGACGCTGTCCTACCCGGTGCTGTGGAACGCGCTCCAGATCATGGCCGCGGGCTACACCGACACCGAGCAGGACGCCCTCTTCTCCGGCACCGCCACCCGCGCCTACCGCCTGCCCTGACCCCATAGGCACCGAGGTCGGCAGCCGCGAATAGCCGCAGCCCCAGCGGCCGCGCCCGCAACCAATTATATGTAGTGCTTGTGACGCGACATATGTATCATGCGGCCATGAAGGCAGTGACAATCACCATGCCCGAGGAGCTCGACGCCCAGGCTGCGGCCGAGGCACGCCGGCTGGGCATCTCCAAGTCCGAGCTGATCCGCCGAGGCCTGGCCACGGTCCTGCCCGCCGCGGAGGAAGAGCCGACCGGAAACCTCTTGCTTGACCTAGCGGGTTTCGGTGAGCCGGGAATCAGCGTCGAGCCGGGAGAGATCGACAAAATCGTCTACGGCTTGTGAAGTTCGTCGACACGAGTTGGTGGGTGGCCTGGGCTCTGCCAGAGGATGCCCGCCATGTCGAGGCGATGAACATGGCGGCCCGGGTCGTCGATAGCGAGCGGCTCCTGACGACGAATCTCGTGATGGGCGAGACTTGGACCTTTCTACGCTCCAAGGCCAGCCACCGCACCGCGGTCCGCTTCACCGACAGGGTTGCGGACTTCGAGTCATCTGGCAGGTTCGTCGTGCATGCGGTCACCGACGAGGAGCAGTCGAGGGCATGGCGCTGGCTGCGCCGCCACGACGAACGGGTCTACTCCTTCGTGGACGCCACCAGCTTCGAGGTGATGCGGGCCCGCCGCCTACGCGAGGCCCTGGCCTTCGACAACGACTTCACCGCAGCAGGCTTCATAGAGCTACGCCCCTGACGCGACCCGGCTCGACGGGCTTACCGACAGCGCAATAGCGGTCGAGCGCGGCCGTCGTCCCGGTCTTCGTCGAGAACGTCGGCGATGGTTCGTGGCGCGAGGAAGCGCTGAGACGACCCCAGACGCGTCCGGGAGGCTGGTGTGATCCAACCTTCCTCGATGCCCCGCTCGATCATCAAGTCGCGAGTCTCCTCGGCCATGCAGTAACGCTACTGGGGACGACTATCACATGCCGGTTGCGGCTTCTAGGAGCTGGTTGCAGGGTCGGTAGGGTTTGGGTGTGGGTGGGGGCGTTCTTGGGGCTGAGTTGCGGTTTCCTTTGGATGCGGGCGAGGTGGAGGCTTATCACCGTGATGGGGTGGTGGGGCCTTTCCGGCTGGTGGCACCTGAGGTGATGGCGTCGATGCGGGAACGGATCGTGGACGAGATCATCGTTCCCGGAGCGCAACTCGATGATCCCCATGTGGACTACCACGACCGCCATCTCGACCATGAGACGGTGTGCCGCCTGTGCCGGGGGCCGGAGCTGGTGGACCGCATCGCATCGCTGCTCGGGCCCGACCTGCTGATCTGGCGCAGCAACTTCCAGATCAAGCAGCCCCTGGCCCAGGCCGCCGGCGACGAGCAGCGCTACACCGAGGTTCCGTGGCACCAGGACGGCGCCTACTTCGACCTGCGGCCCCCGGTCTGGGTGTCGGCCTGGATCGCCATCACCGAGGCGACCCTCGACAACGGCTGCCTCCAGGTGGTCCGGGGCTCGCATACCAGCACCTTCGACCACGACATCGACGACAGCCGTCACTCGTTCCACCAGGCGGTGCCGACCGACGCCATCGACCCCGACGACATCGCGGCCTTCGAGCTGGAGCCGGGGGAGTTCGTGCTGTTCAGCGAGTACGCGCTGCACGGGTCGGGCCCCAACCGCACCGCCCAGCCTCGCATCGGACTGTCGCCGCGGGTCACGGTGCCGTTCGTGCAGGTGACCGGCAACCCCCTCTACGCCGGCCTTGACCGGGCCCGCCACGCCCCCGACGAGCCTCGCCAGATGGGGCTCCTGCGAGGCCACGACTACACCGGCCACCACTGCCTGGTGCCGCTCCCCTGCTGACGGCGCCCGATCGGCCGGGCCCAGAATCTCGGTGCGATTCCTGCGGGCCCACGACACACAACCCACCCGAGATTCCCGGGGGCCGACCCGGGCCCAGAATCTCGGTGCGATTCCTGCGGGCCCACGACACACAACCCACCCGAGATTCCCGGGAGGGCGCCCGGGTGGGGGGAGGGTCAGTCGGTGGTCAGGACGTTGGGGGTGCCTATGTCCTGGAGCATGGCCCGGGCCTGCTCGCGGTAGAGGTCGCGGATGTCACGGGTGGGGGGACGGCTGCGGCTCGACGGCAGGCCCACCAGCTCCATGCACAGCTTGTCGAGGTGGCCGTCGCCACTGGTGTAGCCCTCCATCTCGGTCCACAGCCGCATGAACGGCAGCACCACCTTCACCAGCTCGTGCTGGGCCTCGACGTAGCGGCCCGCGTTCAGCATGGCCCACATCCGCACGCCCCACTGGGGCCAGAAGTTGCAGATGTGGACCTCGATGCCCCGGGCGCCGAGCATGTGGCTGGTCGGGAACCGCAGCTGGTTGTCGATGATGCAGAACCGGTCGGAGTAGTCCGACACCACCCCCTCGAACTCCATGAACCCGTTGTCGGGCATCGACCACTTGAGGCCGACCACCGTGCCAAGGCCGGCCAGGCGGTCGATGAGGTCGTTGGAGATCTCCAGGCTGGTCCAGTGGGTGTTGTACACCACCATCCCCACATCGGAGGCGGCCGCGGCCGCGGCCACGTGCTCCATGAAGTCGTCGTCGGTGTGGGCGAAGTAGAACGGCGGCGACACCTGCATGAACTCGGCGCCGATGTCGGCCGCGGCCCGGGCGAGGCGCACGAGCTCGTTGGTGCTGGTGGTCTGGCCGCCCATCACCACCGGGACCCGCCCGGCGGCCTCCTCCACCACCGCGGCGGTCACCGCCACCCGCTCGTCGAAGGTCATGGTGGAGAAGTCCCCGGCCGCGCCGCAGGCCAGCAGCACGCCGTTGCCGGTGGTGATCCCCCCGTCGATCAGGAAGCTCACGTGCTTGCGCATGGCGTCGAGGTCGACGGACAGCTCGTCGTCGTCCCGGAACATTGTGGGCACGGTCACGTAGCAGCCCTGCAGGCGGTCACGGAGTTCAGCGGTGTCGATCATGTCATCTCCTCGGGCTCACCAGTCCCTCCACGCAGCCGCACAGCGACGCCACAGAGTTCACCAGTACGGACCAATGTCGCCCCCACGGGCTCACCAGTCCCTCCACGCAGCCGCACAGCGACGCCACAGAGTTCACCAGTACGGACCAATGTCGCCCCCACGGGCTCACCAGTCCCTCCACGCAGCCGCACAGCGACGCCGCAGAGTTCACCGGTACGGACCATGTCGCCCCCTCGGGCAGCTTGAGTTCCGCGGCTCGATTCATCAGGCCTCCTCGGGGGGTGCTCCTGCCGCGACCGTGGGGGTCTGCAGCGACACCCGCTGGTCGGCGCTCAGGTGGCAGAGCACGTCGTGAGTCGGGCTGTCGTGCAGGCGGGGTGGCTCGTCGACCTCGCACACCCCGGCGATGCGGTGCTGGCAGCGGGGCTCGAAGGCGCAGCCGACGTCGGGGGCGGTGCCCACCGTCGAGGCGTCCTCGGCCAGCGCGGAAACCTGGTGCTCGCCCTTGCCGGGGATCGAGTCGAGCAGCAGCGCGGTGTAGGGATGGTGGGGCGGGGTGAAGATCTCCTCGACGGTGCCCTGCTCCACGATGCGGCCGTGGTACAGCACCACCACCCGGTCGGCCAGCCAGCGCACCACGGCCAGGTCGTGGGCGATGAACAGGTAGGCCACGTCGGTCCTGTCCTGGAGCTCCCGCAACAGCTCAAGGATGTTGTCCTGCACCGACACGTCCAGCGCGGAGAGGACCTCGTCGCACAGGATCAGCTTGGGCTCGGCGGCCAGGGCCTGGGCGATGGCCACCCGCTGGGCCTCACCCCCGCTGAGCTGGGGCGGGTAGCGGTCGATGTAGCCGGGGTCGAGGTGGACGCTGGCCAGCAGCTCGGCCATGCGGTCGCGCCGCTCGGCCCCCGACAGCTTGAAGAACACGTCGAGGGTGCGGCCCAGGCTGTAGCGGACCTTGCGGCGGGGGTTCAGCGACGACGCCGGGTTCTGGAACACGTACTGGATGTGGCGCAGCAGCTCCGCCGGCCGGCGGTGCACGGGCCGGGTGATGTCGTTGCCGTCGAAGCGCAGACTCCCCCACTGCGGCGGGATCAGCCCGGCGATGGAGCGGGCCAGGGTGGTCTTGCCGCTTCCGCTCTCGCCGACGAGGGCCACCGTCTCGCCGGGGTTGATGGTGAACGAGGCGTCCCGCACCGCGGGAGGAGGCTCGGAGGTGTCGGACCGCAGGGCCCGCACCAGCCGCGACAGCAGGCCGCGGCGGGGCCGGTACGTGATCTGGACGTCGGAGACTTCGAGCAGCGGCGTCATGGCGGGCCGTCCCCGGGAGCTGCTCCCCCATCCCACACCGCGTTCAGCGCAAACATTGCAAGAACTGGCGGTATGCACCAGTTTCTGCGAAGAATCGCGGCGATGGGGGCCATGGTGCTACGGATCACGGCGCCTCGGCTTCGATGTCGGAGACCCGCCAGCAGGCCACCTGGTGCGACGGCTCGATCTCGTCCAGCCGCTGCAGGTCGGTGAAGCACTGCGGCCGCGAATAGGGGCACCGGGGCGCGAAGCCGCACCCGTCGGGCAGGTCGTCGCGGCGCAGCAGGCCCCGCAGCTTCTCGGTGCCGGCGTGCTCGGCCTCCACCCGGGGGACGGCCGCGATCAGGCCCCGGGTGTAGGGGTGGCGGGGCCGGTTGAACAGCTCGGCGGTGGGGGCGATCTCGATGAGCTCGCCGGCGTACATCACCGCCACCCGGTCGCAGATCTGCTCCAGCACGCCCAGGTTGTGGCTCACGTACAGGGCGCTCATGCCGCTGTCGGCCTTGATGTGGGTCAGCAGCTCGAGCAGCCGGGCCTGGGTGGTGACGTCCAGCGCGGTGGTGGGCTCGTCCAGCACGATCAGGTCGGGCCGGCAGGCGATGGCGATGGCGATCACCACCCGCTGCTGCTGGCCGCCGCTGAGCTGGTGGGGGTAGCGGCGGGCGATCTTGGCCGGCTCGGGCAGCCCGACTTGGCCGAAGAGCTCCACCGTCCGGTCCATGGCGTCGCTGCCCGAGCTGACGCCGTGGCCCTCCAGCGTCTCGACCACCTGGCGGCCGACCTTCATCGACGGCGTGAGGGTGCTGGCCGGGTTCTGGGGCACCAGCGAGATTCGGGCCCCCCGGATGGGCTGCATCTGGCGGTCGGACAGGCCCAGCAGGTCGCGGCCGCCGAAGGTGACCCGGCCCCCGGCCACCCGGCTGCCGGGCTTGTGGTAGCCGAACATGGCCAGCGCGGTGGTGGTCTTGCCGCAGCCGGACTCGCCGGCCAGGCCCAGCGTCTCGCCCCGCCCGATCTCGAACGACACGTTCTTGACCACGCTCACCCACTGGTCGTCGTTGCGGTAGTCCACGGTGAGGTCGTCGACCCGCACCAGCGGCTCGCCGCCGTTGGTGGAAGGACCGCCGTCGCCCGCCGCCACACCGTCCACAGCCACACCGATCACGACGACACCACGAAATTGGGGCGGATTTTGGGTGTCTGGTACCCATTTCGTCGCCAATTTGGCTGAGACGGCGGCGGCACCACGAAATTGGGGCGGATTTTGGGTGTCTGGTACCCATTTCGTCGCCAATTTGGCTGAGACGGCCTTGGCTGAGACGGCCTTGGCTGAGACGGCGGCTCGGCCTGCGGAGTCGTGTCGGCGGCCATCAGTCGGAGCTCCGGCGGGTGGACACGCCGAGGATGTCGGCGACCTCCTCGGTCACCAGGCTGAGGGCCACCACCAGCGAGGCCAGGGCGCCGGCGGGGCCCAGCACCATCCACTTGGAGGCGCTGAGGAACTTGCGGCCCTCGTTGATCATCAGCCCCCACTCCGGCGACGGCGGCGCGGCTGCAAAGCCCAGGAAGCTGAGCGCGCCGATGAAGAACACCGCGTACCCGGTGCGCAGCGAGAACTCCACGAGCACGTTGCCCAGCACGTTGGGCAGGACCTCGCGCCGGGCGATCGAGAAGGCCGACTCCCCTCGCAGTCTGGCCTTGGTCACGAAGTCCTCGGTGACCACCCCCAGGGCCGCGGCCCGCACCGTGAGGGTCACCGGCCAGGTGAAGAAGAAGGCGACGGTCAGGATGATCACCAGGTTGTTGGTGTCGATGGAGCCCAGGATCAGCAGGGTCATGATCAAACCCGGCAGGGCCAGCATGATGTCGACGCCGCGCATGCCGACCTCGTCGACCCAGCCCCGCTTGTAGGCCAGCAGGATGCCGATGGTGGAGCCCGAGATGATGGCCAGGCCCGATGCCGACAGCGCCTGGATCAGCACGATCCGCTCGCCCCGGACGACCCGGCTGAACACGTCGCGCCCGAAGTTGTCGGTGCCGAAGGGGTGGTCCCACGACGGGCCGGTGAACGGCTCGCCGACGAGCATCGTGTCGTGGGTGTAGGGCGCCCACCACGGTCCGGTGACCGCCGTGAAGAAGTGCAGGGCCAGCACACCCAGAAGCACCACGAACACGGGCCGCTCCCGGCACAGCCGCGCCAGCCTCCGCAGGCGGCCCGGCCCGGCCTCCGGCCTGTCGATCACGGGCGCGCCGACCCCAACGGTGCCAGCTCCAGACCCAGGCCCAGCAGCACCGGCCCCAACGGCACCAGCACCAGACGCGACGGCACCAGCACCAGACGCGGCGGTCGCGGACGCGCCAGGCCCAGCGGCACCGGCCCCAGACACGGCGGCACCAGACGCGGGCCCAGGCGCTCCAGCCCTAGGGGTGTTCGCAGGGTCGGCCATCAGCCGGTCCTCAGGCGGGGGTTCAGCGCGGCTGCCACCAGGTCGGCCCCCAGGTTGCACAGGATGTAGACGCTGGCCAGGATCATGGTCGAGGCCAGGATCACCGGCGTGTCCAGCAGCCGCAGCGCGTCGAGCAGCAGCAGCCCGATGCCCGGATAGGTGAACACCACCTCCACCAGCACCACCCCGCCGACCAGCCACACCACGTTGATGACCGTGGCCCGCAGGGCCGGACCCAGGGCGTTGGGCAGGGCGTGCAGCAGCATCACCCGGCGGCGGGGCAGGCCCTTGAGGGTGGCGAACTGCACGTAGTCGGAGTTCAGCACGGACAGCAGGCTGGCCTGCATCTGGCGCACCGCGAAGCCGGTCATGGCCGCGGTCAGCGTCACCGCGGGCAGGGTCATCATCCTGAGCTGGGTCCCGAACGACTCGGCTTGGTCGACGAGCGATAACGCGGGGAACCATTCGAGAGCCACCGCGAAGATGACCAGCAGGAATATGGCGATCACGAAGTCAGGCACCGCGCAACCGAGGATCACCAGCGTCGAGAGGCCGGCCGCGAAGGTCCGGTCGCGGTAGACCGCGGTGACGATCCCAATTGCCAGGCTGAGCGGGACGTACATGATCAGGGCGAACGCGGCCAGCTGCAGCGTGTTGGTCAGGCGGGGGACGATGATGTCGGTGACGCTCCGGTTGATCCGCCCGGCGGGCGCTCCCTCGGTCCTGGGCCGGGCCTGCACCAGCGACTCGCCCCAGTCCCCTTGCACGAAGCCGGTGATCCAGGTCGTGTAGCGCTCCACCGCCGGCGCGTCGAGGTTCATCTGCTCCTGGAAGTGGGCCACCCGCTCCGGGGTCGCCTCACGGCCGAGCATCCGGGTGGCGGCGTCGCCGGGCAGCAGCTCGACCGCCCAGAAGGTGATCAGCGAAACCGCGAACAGGGCGACCACAGCCAGCGCAGTTCGTTGTCCGGTGACGCGGACGAAATGCACTAGCCGAGACTACTCAGAGCGACCGCGAGCAGGGAGCGCCGCCCGCGGTCCCGCGTGGCGTCTCCCGCTCTTGTTCGCTGCGCTCACGGGCCGCTCGGGCCACGGCCTCGCTGAGCGCCTCGCAAGTCTCTTGCATGGGTGCCGCCTGCCCGCTCGGCCTCTAGTCACGAGGCTCATCTGGCGGGTCCTGCCCGCGGGCGCTGGAGCGTCTAGGGGACGTCGATGGTGTAGTACACGCCGCGGGGCTGCCAGCCGGTCACACCAGCACGCACGGCGCTGTAGAAGCCGTACATGGTCGGCACGAAGTGGCCGCCCTCGTCGATGATCTGCTGCTGCATCTTGTGGTAGAGCCTGGTTCGCTCGGCCTCGTCGGTGGTGGACCGGGCGGCGGCCAGGTCGGCGTCGAACTGCTCGTCGCGCCAGTGGGTCTCGTTCCACTCCGCTTCGGAGTGGTACCACAGGCCGAGGCCGTGGTCGACGGTACGGACGTTCCAGCCGGTCATGGCGAACGGCGCGCTGAGCCACTGGTCGCCCCAGTAGGTGTCGGCCGGGGTCACGTTCAGCTCCATGTTGATGCCGGCCTCGGCCAGCTGCTGCTGCCAGACCGGGCACCACAGCATCCAGTCCTGCATGTCGGCCAGAGCGAGCGTCAGGTCGATGCCGTCGGGGTAGCCGGCCCGGCTGAGGTGCTCCCTGGCCATGGCCACGTTGTGCTCGCGTTCGCCGCCCAGGCCGAACCGGATCAACCCCGGCAGGGGTATGTCGTTCATATTGTGGGCCAGTCCCCCGTACACGAGGTCGTTGTGCTGCGGTCGGTTGGTGGCGTACTTGATGGCCAGGCGCAAGTGGTTGTTGTCGAACGGCGGGACGTCTATCTGGCAGTAGGCCACCGAGGAGCTTCCGATCGGGTTGGTGACGATCTCGATGTCGGGGTCGGCTTCGAGATCGGCGATCGAGGCCAGAGGGACCTCCGACAGGACGTCCACCTGCCCGCCCCTGATGGCGGCCAGCCTGGCCTCCGCCTCGCCGATGGCGATGACCTCCATGAAGTCGACCTTGGGGAAGCCGGGCTGCCAGTAGTTCTCGTTCCGCTCGAAGACGGTGCTGATCTCACCCGGTATGAACTCATCGATCCGGTATGCGCCGGTGCCGAGGCTCTGGGCGGCCAGATCGGCGTTGGTGGCGCCCTCGGGCACGATGCGGGTGTGGGAGTTGGTGATGGCCTCGGGCCAGTCCACGTTGGGCTGGGTGAGCCGCATGACCACCGTGTAGTCGTCGGGCGCGGTTATCCCGTCGGGTTCGAGGCCGGGCAGGCCACCCGCTCCCGGCGATTCCACGTCGGGGTCGAGGAGCCGCTGGAACGTGTACACCACGTCGGCGGCCACGAACGGCTTGCCGTTGTGGAAGGTGATCCCCTCCCGCAGATGGAACGTCCACTCGGTGCCGTCGTCGTTGGTCTCCCAGCGCTCGGCGAGATGCGGCGTGGGGGTGAGGTTCTCGTCCAGCCGGACGATCTGCTCGGAGACCAGCGTCTGGAACAGGCCGTCGGTGGACGACGTCCGGTAGGCGGGATCGAGCGTGTCGGCAGACGTGGTGGCGGCGTGATAGCCGTAGCGCAGCGTCTTGAGGGGCCGGGGCGCGGCGGTGGTGGTCGTGGTCTCGGGCGCGCCGGCCACGGTGGTGGTGGTCGGTGCGATGGTGGTGGTCGTCGCGGGCATGGTGGTGGCGGGGGCGGCCTCGGTGGTCGTGGCCGGCGCGGCCGTGGTGGTGGCCGCGGGCTGGGCCGTGTCGCCGTCGTCGCCGCAGGCGGCCAGCAGCACCGAGCCGCCAGCGATCATGTTGAACCTGCGCCGGCTGAGGGTGCGCTTGACGATGCCCTTTTGTTCGTTGTCTGACATGGGGTTTCCTCCTGGGATGTGTGTTGCTCTTTGTCTTGGTTGGTTGTGGTCAGGGGTCGGCGGAATCAGCCATCGACGTCATCCACGTCGTCCACCTTGATGAGAATGTGAGCGCGGACGACCTCCTCGCAGGCGTCCGGGTCGCGGCCCCGCAGAACGTCGAGGAACTCGACGTGGCGGAGCACCCACGACTTGAAGGCCACATCGTCGAGGGGGTAGAGGTCGAACTCGAAGGACCAGATGAGGTTGGACAGGCCGGCCATCGACCAGGTGCGGAGCAGCGCCGGGTTCCGGGCCGACTCGACCAGCAGCGTGTGCCAGGCGATGTCGAACTCGATGCCGGCGACCGCGTCGAGGCCGTCGGAGGCCCGCCAGGCGTCCTGCAGCATGGCCTCGTACCGGCCGCAGAGCTCGTCCCATTCCTGGGTGGAGAGGCGTTCGAGGGCCTGGCGCACGGCGAGGACCTCGAGCGCGGCGCGAACGTGGAGCCCGTCCTCGGCCTCGGCCCGGTTCATGCTGGCCACGAAGGTGCCGTTCTTGGGCCGGACCTCGATGAGGCCTTGCTGTTCGAGCAGCTTGAACGCCTCCCGTATGGGGGTGCGGCTCACTCCGAGCTGTTCGGCCAGTTCGGCCTCGGGGATCTTGTCGCCGGGCCGGAAGCGGCCTTCTACGATTGCGTTGCGGATCGCGTCGATGATCTGCTCGCTCAGGTTCTTTCGCGCTAGCGGTGCTAGTCGGGAAGGACCCACCCGGTGTTGACCCCCCTGCCTCGGTTCGATGCATGATATATACATCGCTGAAGGGCTGTACAAGCCGGGTGACCTCAGTCGGGAGACCTCAACTGGGAGACCTCAACTGGGAGACCTCAACTGGGAGACCTCAGCCGGGAGACCTCAGCCGGGTGACCTCGGCCGGATGACGACCTACGGGGGTGGCGCATGGCACCGATGAACGACCAGGAGATCGTCGAGCACTACCGGCGTGACGGCTACGTGGTGGTGGAGGACGTCGTCGACGACGCCGACCTCGACCCGATGCGGGACTTCATCGCGGCCGCGGTCGACCGGTACGCGTCCGAGCAGCACGCCCGCGGCGACCTGGCCTCGCTGCACGCCGACGAGCCGTTCGAGCGCCGGTACGCGGCCATCTGCGAGGAGCAGGGCATCTCGCCCCGGGACTGGGGTTTCGGGCTCTTCGGGCCCGAGTTCTACGGCCTGTACACCCACCCGGGGATCCTGCGCGTGGTGGGCCTGCTGCTCGGTGAGGAGGTCTCGGTCATCGCGAGCCCGTCGCTGCGCCAGAAGCTGCCCGGAAGCGCGGTCACTTCGTTCCCCTGGCACCAGGACAGCCACTACTTCGACCAGACCGAAGTACACAAGATGGAAAAGCACACCGAGGACCTGCACATGGTGTCGGTGTGGGTGCCGCTGGTGCCGGCCACGGTCGAGAACGGGTGCTGCTGGGTGATCCCGGGCAGTCACCGGTGGGGTCTGCTGGATGCGATGCGGGGCGAGGACCGCAACGTCCGGATCGCCGAGGACATCGAGGCCCGGAGCACACCGGTGCCGGTGCCGGTGCCGGTGGGCGGGGCCTTGTTCTTCACCAACCTCACCGTCCACGGCAGCAAGCAGAACGCCACCCGGCACTGCCGCTGGAGCGTCGACTTCCGGTTCATGCCCACCCCGGCCTCGGCCGCTCCGGGCAGCAAGGTGCGCGCCCAGGCCGAGTTCGTCGCAAACGGCTGCCTCCAGGCCGGCGACGTCCCCTTCGCGGTGCTGCCCGAGGACGCCCGGCCCACATGGCCGCAGTGGGAGGCCACCGTCAACAAGCACCGAGCCACCACGGCCGCGTAACCCGATGAACCTCACAGGCAAGTCGATTATTGCGGGGTGGGGCGGGGCTGGTTCGGGCGAGTCGGTCCGGGCGGTGGATCCGGCTTCGGGCGCAGAGCTGGATCCGGAGTTCGAGTTCGTGACCGGGGAGGCTGTGGACGCGGCTGCCGGCGCGGCCGGGGCGGCGTTCGACGTGTACCGGGAGACGTCGCCGGCTGGGCGGGCCGGGTTCCTGGAGCGGATCGCGGCCGAGCTCGACGACCGGCGGGAGGCCATCGTGGACCGGGCCTGCGCCGAGAGCGGGCTGCCCCGGGCCCGGATCGAGGGCGAGCACGGGCGCACCACCGGCCAGATCCGGCTGTTCGCCCGGGAGGTGAGGCTCGGCGCCCATCAGGGGGTGCGCATCGACGAGGCCCAGCCCGACCGGGCGCCGGTGCCCGCGCCGGACGTGCGCCAGCGCCACATCGGGGTGGGACCGGTAGCGGTGTTCGGACCCAGCAACTTCCCGCTGGCGTTCTCGGCCGCGGGCGGCGACACCGCCTCGGCGCTGGCCGCGGGCTGTCCGGTGATCGTCAAGGCCCACAACGCCCATCCGGGGACGGCCGAGCTGTCCGGGTCGGCGGTGGCCGCCGCCGTGGAAGCCTGCGGGCTGCCCGGCGGGGTGTACTCGCTGCTGTTCGGGGCGGGCCGGGTGGCGGGCCAGGCCCTGGCCGCCCATCCGGCGATCAAGGCCGTCGCCTTCACCGGCTCGCAGGCGGGCGGGGCCGCGCTGATGGCCACCGCGGCGGCCCGGCCCGAGCCGATCCCGGTGTACGCCGAGATGTCGAGCATCAACCCCCAAGTGGTGCTGGCCGGGGCCGCGGCCGGCGACCTGGAGGCGTTCGCCGCGGCCTATGTGGGGTCGCTGACGCTGGGCGCGGGCCAGTTCTGCACCAACCCGGGGCTGCTGTTCGTGCCCGCACCAGCCAACAAGCTGGTGGAGGCCATCGCCGCGGCCGTGGCCGAACAGACCGGCCAGGTGATGCTGACTGCCGGCATCCGCGACGCCTACCACGAGGGCCTGGCCCGGCTGGAGGCGGCGGGTGCGGCCCGGGTGTGCTCGGGGAGTGCCGGGGAGTCGGCCAACGCCCCGGCCCCGGTGCTGTTCACCGCCACCGCGGCCCAGGTGCTGGAGTCGCCCGACCTCCAGGAGGAGGTGTTCGGCTCGGCCGGGCTGGTGGCCGCCTACGAGTCGATGGACGAGCTGCGGGCGGTGCTGGACACCCTGCCGGGCCAGCTCACGGCCTCGATCCACATGGCCGAGTCGGACCATGCGGCCGCAGCCGGGCTGGTGCCGGTGATGGAGCGCAAGGCCGGCCGGCTGATCGCCAACGGCTGGCCGACGGGTGTGGAGGTCAACCACGCCATGGTGCACGGCGGCCCGTTCCCGGCCACCTCCGATCCCCGCTCCACGTCGGTGGGCACGCTGGCGATCCAGCGGTTCCAGCGCCCGGTCTGCTACCAGAACTTCCCGCCCGACCTGCTCCCGGACGCGGTCCGCGACGACAACCCCCTGTCACTAGCCCGGCGCCTCAACGGCGAGCCTCATCTCTGACCCTGTTCCGATCGCCCGTCGACTTGAGCAGGAGATCCGGCCTATGACCAGACCGCTCGACCCAGTCACCCCGTCAGACGTCGACTTCTACCGGGAGAACGGCTATATCCAGTACCCGTCATTCTTCAGCGCAACCGAGATCGCTCCCCTGCGCGCCGCGATCGACGACGCCGTAGCCACCGGTCGGGACCGGATAGTTGGGGCCGAAGGCGGCGGACGCCATGGAGAGGACTACGAGCGCGTCTTCAACCAGATGCTCAACCTTTGGACCGACTACCCCGACGCGAGGGCCGTCACGTTCAACACCCGCCTATCCGACACCGCTCGCCGGCTGTCCGGATCACCGCATGTGCGCCTCTACCACGACCACGCCATGGTCAAGCCGGCCGGGCAGGCCAGCCGGCAGACCCAGTGGCATCAGGACGCGCCCTTCTGGCCCATGGACCCGCTCGGATCCCTTGCGGCCTGGATCGCGGTGGACGATGTCACCATGGAGAACGGCTGCATCCAGTTCGTGCCCGGTTCGCACAGATTCGGCAAGTTGGCTGACATCAACCCATACCATCTGGAGGTCGAGGGTGAGAGCATCTGCGACCGGATGAAGGCGATGGGCCACACCCTGGCCGACCCCGTGGCGATGGAGATGGAGGCCGGCGGGGTCACCTTCCACCACAGCTGCACCTTCCACCGCGCCGGGCCCAATAGGTCCGACCGTCCCAGACGCGCCTTCTCCATCATCTACATCCCCGAATCGGTCCGGTTCACGGGCGAATGGGACGCCGGTGGCACCTCCGCCGAGGAACTGGAAGTCGGCGGCGAATGGGACCACGCCCACCACCCGATCCTGTCACCAGCCTGAACTGCGGCTTGTAGGCCCTAGCGGGCCCTTCGATACCGGTGATACACCTATATGTGTATACTGGTGTAGTGAGTCGGACCAACATCGATATTGACGACGAGCTTGTGGAGCGGGCTATGCGCGCATTCGGACTCAGCACCAAACGCCAAGCGGTACATCTGGCACTGGAGCGCCTGCTGGGTGGAGGGCCGATGAGCATCGAGGAACAGCTTGCAATGGAGGGCACCGGCTGGGATGGGGACCTCGACGCCATGCGGGCCGACCGGCTCGAGGGCTGAAGCCGCGGTGCTGCTGGCTGACACGTCGGCCTGGATCGAGTTCCTAAAGGGGACGGGCTCGGCCGAGGCGGGGCGCATGCGGACAGCCATCGCCGAGCGGGAGGTGGTCGTGATTGATCCGATCCTGCTGGAGGTGATGGCCGGTGCCCGTCACGACGATGCCACCCGTACACAGCGGCTGCTGGAGGCTCAGCAACTCGAGCCGCTGGCTCCCCGCCTCGACTGGCTCGACGGAGCGACGATCTATCGGGAGCTCAGGCAGCGGGGCGTGACGGTCCGATCACCGGTCGATGCCCTGATCGCGGCGGTAGCCATCCGGCTCGATGTGCCCGTGCTGCATCGCGACCGGGACTTCGAAGCCATTGCCGGCCACACCCCGCTGCAGGTCATAGCAGCCTGACGGCCCGGGTCAGGACGAGGCGAGGATCCGCCGGAGTTGGCTGGGTCGATCTCCAGGCGAGCTACCGGGTCAGGCGGCGCTTGCGGGTGGGGACGGTGATGGAGTCCGAGAACTGGTAGAGGACTGCGCCTATGAGGGTGAGGATGATGACGTAGGCGGCGGCCAGCGCGCCGAGGTCGCTCTCCCGGGCGACGCCCAGCTCGGCGATGACGATCGAGAACTCGCCGTGGGCGACGAGCGCGGCTCCGGCCCGCACCCGGCCGGGCACGCCGATGTTGGCTCGCTTGGCTGCGATCCAGCCGGTGGCGATCTTGGTGGCGACGGTGACAGCCGCGATGACGCCGGCCGCCACCGCGACGCTCGGGATCGAGCCGAGGTCGACCTTGAGGCCGAAGAACACGAAGAAGACGGCGGCGAACAGGTTCCGCAGCGGCAGCAGCAGGCCACGGGCATGCGAGACGATGTCGCCCGACAGGGCGACACCGACGACGAAGGCCCCGACCGCGGTCGACAGGTTGAGGCGCCCCGCGATGCCGGCGACCAGCAGCGTGCCCCCGAGCAGTGTCAGCAGCAGCGCCTCGCTGGACTGGCTCAGAGCGAAAGCGCTGAGCCGCTCACCGAAGAAGTACGCGAACGTCAGGACCGCGAGCACCGCCAGCAGCGAGATGGCGACGGCGACCGTGGTGGCCAGGGCCGAGCCGCCGAAGAGCACGCCGGACACGATCGGCAGGTAGAGCACCATGGCCAGGTCCTCGATAACGAGCACGCTGAGGATCACCGAGGTCTCGTGGTTGCCGATCCGGTCGAGGTCGGCGACCAGCTTCGCGACGATGCCCGACGACGAGATGTAGGTCACGCCGCCCAGCAGGACCGCCACCACCGGGTCGAACCCGAGCACCAGGCCGGCCACGAATCCGGGCGGGAAGTTGAGGGCGAGGTCGACGAACCCGGCCAGCGTCGACCGGCGCACGTTGGCGATCAGCTCGTGGGTCGAGAACTCGAGTCCCAGCATCAGCAGCATCAGGATGACGCCGATCTCCGCCCCGACCTCGATGAAGTCCTCCGTCGCCGGCAGCTCGAAGAGGCCGCCCTCGCCTAGGGCGAGACCTGCGAGCAGGTACAGGGGCAGCGCGGGCAGCCCGATCCTCCGTGCCAGCCGGGCGATGACGGCCAGGCCGAGGACCACCGCCCCCAGCTCGATGACCAGGAGGTCGCCGGCGGTGTCCATGCTGGCTAGGCCGGGCGAGTGAGCAGCCGGGTGGCGGCCGTGGCGGCGGTATGCATGCTTGGCTAGGCCGGGCGAGTGAGCAGCCGGGTGGCGGCCTTGACCGCGGACGGCACGCCGACCACCACCGCGGTGTCGCCGGGCTCGAGCCGGTCGGTTCCGCCCGGGATGGGGATGGAGCCCGAGTCGCTGACGAGCGCGACGACGCCGGCGCCGGTGCGGGTCCTCAGGGCGGCCTCGCCGAGGGTCTGCCCGGCGAGCGGCGACTTCGCGCTGATCGTGATCCACGAGATCACGAGATCCTCCACCCGGTGCACGGCGTCATCGAGGTGCTCGAGGACGGGGCTGCCGCCCAGCAGTTCGCCGAGGGTGTGGCCCTCGTCCTCGGTGAGCTCGACGCTCTCGCAGGCACGGTCTATGTCCAGCTCGTCGTAGACCACCAGATCGCGCCGGCCGGTCTGGTGGGCCACCACCCCGACATTGCGGCCGCCGTCGGTCTGCAGGTCGAAGCGAACCCCCACACCGGGCAGATCGGTCTCGGTTACCTTTCGCACTGGTCCTCCCTTGTTGCCTGTCGCCGCCGTCGGGGGCGAAGTCATCCTTGCAGAGTCAGGGCACTCGGGCTCCCACAAGAGCTAGGGCACTAGGGCTCCCACAAGAGCTAGGGCACTAGGGCTCCCAGAGGAGGGTGCCGGGCATGAACTGGCTCCAGGCGAACCAGAACGCCTGGTGGCCCTCGATCTCGTCGCCGGCGGCGTCGACGGCCCGCACCCCGCTGCCGTCAAGGCGCAACCTCACCCCGGCCAACTCCACCGACCGGCCTTCCTTGAGGGCACCGGTGGCGGCCAGAACCTCGAAGGCGACCGGGGTGCCGTCGTCGAGGACCACGCCGAAGACCTGGTCGTGGACGCCGAGGCGGCCGTCGACGTCGCCGATCGGGAAGATCGGCCCGTGGTCGTCGCGGCCCCGCAGCGGGTCGAGCGGGTAGCTGCGGCCGATGCCGCCGTCCTCGGCGACGATGGTGGTGTCGGGGTGGGCCGCCTTCCACTCGCCCCAGGTGGTGGTGACCACGGTGGCCTGGTTGAGGACCACCCCCTGCTCGCGCAGCGGCCCCGTCACCGCCTCGCCGGTGAAGGTGTCGAACACCGACTTGGTGACCAGGTCGTACATGACCTTGTTGGACCTCGACAGCAGGCCCGAGGTCCGCAGGACGGGGGTGGTCACGCCGTCGGGCACGTCGTCGGTGAAGAAGGCCTGGGCGGAGCCGCACAGCGTGCAGTACGGGAACCCGATCCGGCGGCCCCCGACGGTGTCGTTGACCATCTCGTGGATCTCCATGATGTGGCGGGGGTAGGCCCTGGCCTCGCCGTTGATCACGACCGCGAACACGAGGCTGTGGTCGGAGTACCACGAGCCGCCCGCCGCGTCGGTCACGGCCGGATCGTCGAGCGCCGGGATGCAGCCCCGGGGGCACATGTCGGGGTCGCCGAGCTCGCGGTCGTCGATGTACACCCCGCCCCAGCTCACGAGGCGCCAGTCGATGTCGTCGTCGGGATCGGTGAAGAACGGCCCCCAGCGGGGCTCGACCAGCGTGAACAGGCGGGCCTTGTAGTCCTCGTAGCCGTCGAAAGCGGGCAGGTCCCATGCGATCAGGTGGTCGGTGACCGACTGCCAACGGCTCAGGTCGGCGACGGGGTCGTCGGCCAGGCTCACACCCGTCATCTGCTCGAACCCGGAGACCGACCCCTCGTAGATGTCGCCGACGTAGAAGAACCTGAGCAGGTCGGAGATGATCCAGGCGAGCCGGGCGTCGCCGAAGTCGGCGAGGCTGGCGACTATGCCTCCGCTGAACCCGCCGGCGGCGAGGCCCTGCCAGATGACCTCGAGGGTGTCGGCCGCCAGCGGATCGATGGGGCCGGTGGGCACTTCCGGGGCGGGCGGGAACTCGTATCCGAGATAGTTGCGCAGCACGCCCCGCTCCCGGGGGTCCAACGGATCGGTCTCCTCGACCGCGTCGGGGCTAGTGCCGGAGCCGGAGCCGGTGTCGGTGTCGGTGTCGGAGGCGGTGTCGGAGGCGGTGCCGCCGGAGCCGGGGTCGGAGCCGGGAGTCTCAGGTGCGGGATCCGCAGCCTCAGTGGGCGCTTCAGCCTCAATCGTCGGGCCGCCGGTGAACGCCGGGGAGCCCGTATCGCTGCCTGAACATGCCGCGGCCAGCAGTGCCGTCGCCGCCAATGCGGCCAGCAGGATGAGGGGCATGCGGCAGTTCACGGCACCACGCTACGGGGCGGCGAACAACTCTGTAGCCCGGCGCGCGATCCCCTCACTCCTGGAACCTGCCCGAGAAGGCCCGAGCCCGGCGAGCGAACAACTCCCTAGCCCGGCGCGCGATCCCCCCACTCCTAGAACCTGCCCGAGAAGAACCTGCCCGAGAAGGCCCGAGCCCGGCGAGCGAACAACTCCCTAGCCCGGCGCGCGATCCCCCCACTCCTGGAACCTGCCCGAGAAGGCCCGAGCCCGGCACGGCGCCGCGGAGTGCCTCCCCGACCGCTCAGACCACCGGATCGCCCCGTGAACCGGACTCGCCTACCATCCGTTCGGGATCAGGCGGCGGGGTCGAGGCGGCAGTAGCAGGACGACTCGATCGGCACGTCGGCCCGGGCCATGGCCACGTCGAGGCGCTGCTTGATGTGGTTGGCCTCGACGGTCTCGCCCCGGCGGGTCAGGCACTCGTGCAGGCCGTGCAGGCTCCAGACGTTGTCGGGATGCCAGCACGCCCTGCGCAGCTGGCCGTCCAGGCCGAGGTCGGCCCGGTAGGCGGCCTCGGCCTCGGCGAGGCGGCCCTGCTCCATCAGCAGCGCCCCCAGGGCGTGGCGGGTGGGCTGCATCCAGCCCCACGGCTCGTCGTAGGGCAGGTTGTCGTCGAGCTCGACCGCCCGGCGGAGGTGCTCGAAGGCGGCGTCGTGGTCGCCCCGGCGGTACTCGATCTCGCCGGTCATCATGGCCTCGGCCACGGCCAGGATGTCGAGGCAGGTGTTGTTGAACAGCATACGGCTCTCGGGCACCCGGTCCCGGGCGGCCAGGAACGCCTCCCGCTCCTGCTCGGCCTCGGCCACCCGCCCGGTGGAGGCGTAGGCCACCGCCCGGGCGTAGCGCATCATGGCGGTGGTGACGCAGTAGAGCTCGGGGTCGTCCGGGAGGGGCTGGTCGAGGATCTCCTGCCACTTCCCGAAGCGGACCAGCACGTGCTGGTCGACCGGCACGAAGCCCTCCAGCCAGTCGGCCAGCGGCACATCGTCGGGGCCGAGGAGCCCGGCCGGCAAGGTTGCGACCATCTCGGCGGCGGCCTCGGCGGCCGGGCCGTACTGGCCCAGGAACATCGCCCCGTACGCCTTGAAGTGGTAGTTGTGGCAGCGGTACAGGGTGTAGAAGTTCGCCGGGCCCTCCTGCTGCAGGTACCGGCGGTCGGCCACGACCGCTGCGTGGTTGCGGGCCACCACGTTCTGGTAGTGGCCGCAGAGCACGTCGATGTGGGTGGGCATGTGGACGAGGTGCCCGGCGTCGGGGATCAGGTCGACCAGCGTGTCGCCGGCCTTCAGGGCCCGCTCGGGGTGCGGCGACATCTCCATCAGGTGGATGTACATGTGCAGCAGGCCGGGATGGCGGCCGGCGCCGTCGGCGTCGAGGTCGAGGTCGGCGAAGGCGGTCTCGAGGACCTCCACGGCCTCGACGGTGCCGGCGCCTTCGGCCGGTTCGCCGGTGACCAGGTCCCACAGCGCCCACGGGGTGCGGTTCATGACGGCCTCGGCGAACAGCGCGCCCACGTCGAGGTCGTCTCGGTGGGCCCGGTGGACGGCCCGCATGGCGTCGGCGTAGGCGTCGTTCCACGCCTCGAAGTCGTCGGGGCCCCAGGGTCCGCCGGAGCTGGAGGGGAAGCGCCGGGCCAAGGCGCCGATCAGGGCCTGCTCGACGTCGCTGACGGCGGCCGCGGCGGCCGCGTCCGCCGCCTCAGCCGCCGCCGCAATCGAGGACAGGGCAACGTCGATCGACTGGCGCAGGTCGTCGTCGTCGAAGTCCTCCCAGGGATTGTTGTAGTTGGGGCCGACGGCGTAGGCGATGCCCCAGTGGGCCATGGCGCAGCCGGGGTCGTGCTCCAGGGCCCGCTGGAAGCAGGCGATGGCCTCGTCGTGGTTGAAGCCGTAGCACCACGCCATCCCCCGGTCGAACCAGCGTTGGGCCTCCGGATCGGAGGTGGTGACCGGCCAGGTGAACGATCCCAGGTCGTAGTAGGTGTCCCCGGATCCGTTGTCCCCCGCCATCTCAGCCTCCCGCCATCTGTCGTGAACCGCTCGGGCTAGCGAGCAAAGTACTACCTCGGCGGCCGATGGGCTTCAGAGTTGGGATGGGAGCTCGGCGAAGGGGACTACCTCGGCCTGGGGGGTCTCTATGTCGCCTTCGGGGAGCATAAAGCGCCAGTAGACGACGCCGAAGGGGCGGCCCTCGGTGTCGAGCCAGTTGGGCACACCGGGGTCGGCATGGGCGATGACCGCGGTGAAGCGGCCGTCGGCGTCGGCGACGGTCTGGGCCCGGTTGAGCGAGACCGACCGGTTGGCGTAGTCGAAGGTCTGCAGGTGCCGGTTCCACAGGCACACGTTGCCGTAGCGGCACTGCGGCCAGCGGGCCCGGATCACGAGCGCCTCGTCGGGGCCGATCAGGAACGGGGCCATGGCGTAGGCGGCGTCGAAGGCGGCCAGGCCCAGGTCGCCGGGCTTGTCGGGCGGCGGGAACACGTTGGGCACCCGCGAGATCCACGAGCGGGGCTCGGCGCTGGCGTGCGGCGGGCGGTCCACGGTGAGCTCGCGCACCAGGCCGGCCACCCGCCGGATGCCGGCGGCCACCGAGGCGTCCGACGGGCGGGGCGGCGGGGCGGTGACCGGGTTGCCGCCGGCGTCGATCACCTCGATGCGCATCTCGGGGACCCGGCCGGGGTCGGCCGCCGCGTAGGTGGGGTCCTCGAAGTAGTGGCGGGTGCTGATCGATCCGGCGCCGTCGGGCAGCCCCAGCCAGTTGCGGGGGCGGGGCTCGCCGCCGATGAGGATCTCGAAGCGCCCGTCGGCGTCTGTGTCGAAGGACTCGTCGTTGAGCACGCCCACCGTCTGGTTGTCCATCGACCCCCAGGCCTCGCCGGACTCGACGGTGATCGACACGTAGGTGGCGCCCTTGATCTCGCCGGTCACCCGGTAGGCGTGGTCGGCGGACACGGGGGCGTCGAAGTAGACGGCGTCGGGGTTGTCGCCCAGCACCTTGCGGTCGGGGCTGACGATGCGATGGAACCTCGGGGCGGCCGGGTCGCGCTCCAACAGGCCGACCAGGCCCCACTGGAGGTAGTGCATGACGGCCCGGTGGGCGCCGAAGACGTCCTCGTCGCTGTGCAGGTTCCACTCGGGCGACACCCAGCGCTGGTCGACCTCGCCGAGCAGGTCGATCAGCTCGTGCAGCGCCCGCCGGGACTCAGTCTCCTTCGGTTGGTCGCTCACCGGCCGCTCCCCCCGAAATTGGCGACCGAATGGGTACTGGACACCCAAAATCCACCCCAATTTCGGAGGCGGCCCCGGCTCCCACCGAAATTGGCGACCGAATGGGTACTGGACACCCAAAATCCACCCCAATTTCGGAGGCAGGGGGGCGGGGTCGGCCGAGGACGGGCTGGTCAGCCTTCATGGGCTACTCCGTAGTGGTCGATGTAGGGGGCCAGGGACGACCGCAGCCCGTCGGCGGTGAAGCCCCAGTCCTCGGGCTGGTAGCGGTGGACCCCGAACTTGCCCTTGGGCTTGTGGGCCAGGTAGTCGAGCACGGCGTCGGCGTGGTCGTCGGTGAAGTCGCGGCCCATGCGCTCGTAGGCGGCCCGCAGGGTGGCCACCGGGTCGCTCATCAACTCGGTGAAATGCACGTCCACGAAACGCTCGGCCGGCACCATGCCCGAGGCCCGCACGTCGATCGAACCGTTGAGCCCGGCCGCGAAGACGGCCAGGATGACCTCGGCCATGCGGTCCACATCCACGTGGTCGGTGCGCAGCCACTGGACCATGGCGGTGGTGCTCACGGTGGAGGGCATGGTCTTGGCCGGGTCGCGGTGGGTCTGCACCACCCAGGCGTCGCCGAACTCGGCGTACAGCAGCGGCAGCAGCATGAGATGGCCGGGCGTCTTGAGCAGCCACTGGGTGGGTCCGGCACCGTGCTGGAGGGCCTGGAGGAACTGCCGCTCGTAGCTGTAGTTGACGGCCGGGTCGGGCAGCCAGGCGTCCACGGAGGCGACCATGCTCCAATGAAAGCCGCAGAAGCTGCCCTGGGTGAGGGTGACGCACTCGACCGGCAGGTCGGAGCGCAGCTCGTGGACGGCCTTGAACTCAGGCTGGACATCGGCCCAGAACTCCTGCTCGCACTCGCTCAGCACCAACGGCTCGGGCAGGACGACGCCACCGGACTCGGGCAGAGCACCGCCACCTGACTCGGGCAGAACACCGCCACCGGACCCGGACAGAACACCGCCACCTGACCCGGACAGAGCGACGCCACCGGACCCAGACAGGACGCCGCCACCGGGCCCAGACAGGCCGACGCCACCTGACTCGGGCAGAACACCACCACCGGACCCCGGCAGGACACCGCCACCGGACCCGGACAGCGCACCGCCACCTGACTCGGGCAGGGCGACGGGGTGCAGGGCCTCGGCCGCGGTAGGGGCCCGCAGGGCGGGGTCGAGGGCCAGCAGCTCGAACAGGATGGTCGTGCCCGACCGGGCCGGACCGGTGACGATCACCGGCGCGGTCACCGGCTGGTCGCGGATCGACGGAGCCCGGTCGATGGCCGCAGTGAGCAGCAGCCGGGTGCGCAGCGAGCGCAGCAGCTCCTGCTTGGTCATCAGCCGCCCGACCACGTGCATCCCGGAGCCGTCGATCGCGCCGGCCAGCGCCTCGAAGCGCTCCTGCCAGCGAGGGTCGCCCAGATCGCCGGCGGGCAGGCCCCGGAGGGCGATCGCCGCGGTGTCGAGCATGTCGGCGGCGTCGATCGGGACCAGGTCCCGGGCGTGGCCCCCGACGGAGTCGGCCATCAGGTTGACGCGCCGCACCCAGTCGGGCCGCACCAGTCGGGCCGTCATCGGTGCCAGTGCAGGAGGCGGCTGCGCCATACGAGCCGTCAAGCTATCAGGGCGCTGGGTCAGGAACGGCGGCTAGAACGTACGTTGTGAGTCTGGTCTGGGTGGACTGCCTCGAGGTGAGCGTTGACCGGGCCTGATCCGGACGGGGGTCGGGGGCCGACCTGGGGGGTGGCGTCGGTCGCGTTGGCGGTGTCGCTGATCGGCACCATCGGGACCGCGGCCGAACTGGGCGCAGATCCGCTGAGCGGGTTCGCCACCGGGGCGTGGCGGGGCGTGATCGGGGCGACCGGCCTGTTGGTGCTGTCGACCCTGCGGGGGCAGGCGCCGTGGCGCTACCGGCTGCCGGTTCGCTGGGTGGCGCTGGGGGCGTTCGGGGTCGCCGTCAGCCAGATGCTGTTCTTCGAGGCCATGGCCCGCACCGGGGTGGCGGTCGGGACTCTGGTGGGCATCGGTGTCGGCCCGTTGATGGCCGGACTGATCGACTGGATGGCGTACCGTCGTCGCCCGGACGGGCGCTGGCTGATCGGGGTGGCTCTGGCGCTGGCCGGGGTGGCTCTGCTGTCGGGCGGGGCCACCGACGTCGTGTTGAGCGGGGTGATCCTCGCGGCGGTGGCGGGCTGCGGGATCCCGTGCCAGGGCTTCGCCATGCAGCAGCTGTCAACGGACCGTCCGCTGATCACAACTGTGGCGACCGTCATGGCCGCGGGGTCGGTGGTGATGCTGCCCACCGCGCTGGGCTCGTGGAGCGACGCCGTCGACTCGGTCGAGTCGGCCTCAACGGTGCTGTACCTGGGGCTGGTGACGGTGACCCTGGCCCACTCGCTGTGGGGCGCGGGTCTCAAGCGCCTCAGCCTGAGCGTGGCGGTGGTGGTGGGGATGCTGGAGCCGGCGGTGGCCGCCACGCTGGCCATGACCGTGCTCTCGGAGCCGGCCACGGCGGCGCTCATCATCGGGATCTGCCTGGTGATCGCCGGCGTAGCGGTCACGTCCCTCAGCAGGACCGCCGCCCGCCACAGCTAGCAGGCGGCTCAAGGTCTCACGCCGGCGGCTGGACAGCGGTGAGTCGTTCCGGTTCCCTGAGGAACTAGCGCCGGCGGCCCAGGACTCCAACGCAAGACTGATCGGCGCTCTGAGCCGGTACTGCCGCAAGTAGGCGCCGTTCGTTGAACGCAGCGTCTAGGGACCGAGGGTGGCGTGGGCGACGCGGTATGTCGGGGTTGTGTTGGCGCGGCTCTCGGCCAGGACCTCGACGGTGCCGAAGACTTCACTGATCCGGTCTCTGAGGTCCACTGCTGAGGCGGTCACCACGATCAGCTCGCCGCCGGGCCGCAGCACGCCGGCGGACTCCTCGATGAGGCGGCGCAGGGTCGATCTGGGGACGTGGGTGGGGAGGTGGCTGAGCACCGCGTCGAAGCGCCGGCCGGCCAGCGCCGAGAGACCGTCGCTAACGCAGGCCTCGCACCGGCCGTCGAGGCTGTTGAGCCCGGCGTTGGTGCGGGCCGCGCTCACCGCGACCGGGTCGATGTCGGCCATCACCACCCGGACCTGCGGCCATCGTGAGGCCACCGCGATCCCGATGGGGCCGTAGCCGCATCCCAGGTCGAGGACGTCGCGCCACTGGTGGCCGGGGGGCAGGGCCTCGATCAGGAGACGGGTCCCGTCGTCGATGCGGCTCTTGGAGAACAGCCCGGCCCCGGTGGTGAAGCGCAGGACCTGGCCGAGCAGGACAGCCTCGACGGTCGGGGCGGCCGCGGCGGTATCGGCGGTGGCCCGCACCTCGGGGCCTCGCACGGCCCGCAGGACCACCGCGGCCCGGCTGCGATGGGCCACCTCGGCGGTCCCGAACATGGCTTCGAGGGTGTTGAGTTGGCGAGCCGACCCCAGCCGGCGGGCGGTCAACACCAGCAGCACGGCCCCCTCTCGCAGATGATCGGCGAGCTCGAGGAGCTCGGCTGCGATCCGGGCCTGACCGACATGGGAGGCGACCTCCATGACCGCCAAGTCGGCCCCCACCTCCGGGCCGGCCCCGACCGCCGGGCCAGACCCCACCGCCGGGACGGACGCGGTAACCGGGCCAGACCCCACCGCCGGGACGGACGCGGCAGCCGGCTCAGTCCCCACCTCCGGGACGGACGCGGCAGCCGGCTCAGTCCCCACCTCCGGGCCAGACCCCACCGCCGGCTCAGTCCCCACCTCCGGGCCAGACCCCACCGCCGGCTCAGTCCCCACCTCCGGGCCGGCCGCGGCAGCCGGGCCAGACCCGGTAGCCGGGGCGGCCCCTACCGCCGGACCGGCCCCGACCGCGCCGGGGCCGTCGGAGATGTCGGCGAGGTCGTGGATGGTTGCCTCCGGCAGCAGGCCGGCCAGGCGCTGGCGGGTGCTGGCAGCCACCCCGTGCACGACCACCGTGCGGGCCCCGGCGGGAAGGAACTGTGCGAGGTCAACGAACGCCTGCGACATCGGCAACCGCGGCGATCCTACCGGGCACGGCTCGGGCACCGGGTCGGGGCGGGCGATGTATGGTGGCGGCCGTTCCCGGCGGGCGGCATCCAACCGGCGCCGGCCGGCCGGTCCCAGCTTGTCGGCACCCGTGTGCCGGCACCCGAACTAGGAGGTTCGATCCTGCCCTCTCCACTGCGCCAAGAACTGCTCAGAATCCTCAAGGAACGGGGCTACCGCCGCCTCGACACGCCGATCAGGCTCGCGTCGGGGGCGTTGTCGTCGGATTTCATCGACGGCAAGGAGGCTCTGGCCGAGTGGCGCCATCTGCGCCTGGCCTGCGAGGCCATCGTCGAGACCGTCACCGACAACGGCCACAGCTTCGACGCCGTGGGCGGGCTCACCATGGGGGCCGACGCCCTGGCCGTGGGCATCGCCGCGGTCAGCGACTGCCGGTGGTTCTTCGTGCGCAAGGAGGCCAAGCAGCGGGGCACCCGGCGATGGGTGGAGGGCGCCCAGATCGGCCCCGGCGACCGGATCCTGCTGGTGGACGACGTGGTGACCACCGGCGGGTCGATCTTCAAGGCGCTCGACATCGTCAACGAGACCGGAGCCACCACGGTGGCCGCGGTCACGCTGGTGGACCGCAGCGGCCTCGCCGGACCCCAGTTCGAGCAGCGAGGCATCAGCTACTACCCGATGACCACCTACGAGTCGCTAGGGATCGAGCCGGTCACACCAGCCACCGCCACCGCAGCCAGCTAGGAGTGTGATGAGCAAGTGCCAGGCTCCCGATTGCGCGGTCACAACACCGCGGGTCAGGGGCTTGCGTGCCGCGCGAAATCGGAATTGGCAACCCCCGAATAGAGGGCAGATCGATCGATCCTCAGGGTGTCACAAGACAAGGAGAAACCAACCTGGAGCGTTCCTCTGCAAGATGTCGCAGCAGGCTCGCCCGACTGCGAGCTATGGAAAAATATACACTAATGTCTTGCACGATAATTCGTCAATGCCACACTGTATTGATTGAGAAATAGCTGTTATTTCTGAAACAGGGGGTGCGCAAAAGTGGCTTCCGAAAGGCAGACAACGGGCGGGATGCCCTCCCTTTGTCCCCCAAGCAGACACTCCCGGACTTTCGAATAGAGCAGAGAGCAGCACCGCTTCAGGGGTTCAGGGATGGGGAAGCTCACCGCAGCCGGCGTTCGGGGGATCAACACGCCGGGCAAGTACTACGACCAGCACGGCCTCATCCTGCGAGTGGCGCCCGGAGGGTCCAAGCAGTGGGTGTGGCGGGGCACGGTCCGGGGCCGGCGCCGGGATCTCGGGCTGGGGTCGGTGACCTACAGGTCGCTGGCCGAGGCCCGCGACCTGGCCTACGAGTACCGCAAGATCGCCCGGGACGGAGGCGACCCCACTCTGACCCGTCCTGGGAGTTCGGTGCCCACCTTCGCCGAGGCCTCCGAGCTCGTCATCCGGGCGCATCGCGGGGGCTGGAAGGACGGCGGCCGGTCCGAGTCCAACTGGCGATCCTCGCTGCAGCGCTACGCCTACCCCCAGATCGGCGCGGTGTCCGTCGACGCGGTCACCACCGCCGACCTGGTGCGCATCCTGATCCCGATCTGGCACACCAAGCGTGAGACCGCCCGGAAGGTCAAGACCCGTGTGGGCGTGGTCATGCGCTGGGCCATCGCCGAGGGCCACCGCCTCGACGACCCCGCCGGCCCGCCGCTGGCCGCGGCGCTGCCCCGCTACAACGGCTCCCCGACCCAGCACTTCGCCAGCCTGCCCCACAGCGAGCTCGCTGAGGTGTTCGCCAGGCTCGACTCCTCACCGGACGTGTGGCGCCCGACGATGGCCTGCCTGTGGTTCGTGGCCGCCACCGTCACTCGCAGCGCCGAAGCCAGGCTGGCCACCTGGGAGGAGATCGACCTCGACACCAGGACCTGGACGGTGCCCGGTGGGCGCACCAAGACCGGCCGGCAGCACGTGGTGCCGCTCTCGCCGGTGGCGATGGCCGCGCTCGACGAGACCCGCGGCTACGCCAACCGCACGGGGTTCGTGTTCCCGTCGCCGAAGGGCAGGACCTTGACCAGCGGCTCGCTGAGCCGGTTCACCCGCCTGGAGGGCTTCACGCCCCACGGTCTGCGGGCTTCGTTCCGGACCTGGTGCGCCGAGACCGGCGTGCGCCACGAGGTCGCCGAGGCCGCGCTGGCCCACACGGCCGGAGCGGTGGAGCGGGCCTACCAGCGATCCGATCTGCTCGCCGCCCGCCGCGAGGTCATGGACGACTGGGCGAAGGTCCTCGTCTCGGCCGCACCCGGCCCGAGACTGCAGAACACCGGCTCGCCAACAACCTCTATGGGGGACAAATCAAGGGCAAGCGGCCCAACAGCGGAGACCTGAATCATCTTCAACCTACAATTATCGTACCTACTATTCGCGCACGGGTTGGGCAGTGCTCGCCGCGGGCGCCTTGATCGCTTCGCTTCTCGCAGTCGGGTCGGCCCCGGCGGGAGCCGCGGAGATCAAGACCGGCGAGGACAACAAGGCTGAGCCGAGCGCGAAGCCCACGTTCTCGGCCTGTGTGGGCGAAGCCGTCGATGACCACGGGTTCACCGATTTGGGCACCCTCGAGGCGGCCGTGCCGAACATCAACTGTCTGGCCTACTACGGGATCTCCGCAGGCAGGACAGCTGACACGTTCGACCCGAACGCCAACGTGAGGCGCAGCGAGATGGCCCTGTTCCTGTACGCGGCCGCCAACCTCGGTGGCGCCGACCTGATGGGCGGCGACATGATGGCTGACTACGGCGACATCGCCGAGTTGGGCGAGAACCGCCAGAACGCCATCAAGGCCCTAGCGAGGAACGGCATCATGTCCGGCAGCGACGGCAACTTCCGCCCCAACGCCGACATCACCCGGGCCGAGATGGCTGTGGCCCTAGTCGGTCTGGCGAAGCACGTCGCTCCCGACAAGTTCATCCAGTCAGGTGCAAACAAGGGCGCGCTCAATATCGATTCAGATGATTTGGATCACTTCGCTGATGCGCGCGCCAGCATGCCTAGGTCTGTGGATACCGCCATCAGCTACGCCTACGAGTTGGGCATCACCGCGGGCGTCGGTGACGGGACCTCGTTCAATCCGAGCGGAACCGTTCCTCGCCGCAACATGGCGACGTTCATCATGAATACTCTGGCCCACAGCAACCTGCGGCCGGCGGGAACGTCTGTCCAGAGCGACAGAGGCACGATCACCGTGTCGATGCGCGACGGGGACTTCATGCCTGTCGCCAACGAGATTGTCGACGCCTTCTATGTCAGCAACGCAAAGGTTGACAGGGCCTTCAACAACGACGGCGAGTGCCGCTCGATCGTCCAGTCGGTCGACGGTAGCGACACGTGCGAAATCGACAACATCGACCCGGCTACCGATGCTGACGGTAACGCGCAGCTCTCGCCACTGACAGGCGCCAACATCGGCAAGGGCGCCACCGTTTGGGTGTGGACCGGCGATGTCGGCGACGAGTTCGACGACGACACCGATCGCGTCGAGTTCGCTCAGGGACCGGTCGTTACCCCGAACGCGGCGGAATCGACGTCGGTTTCGCCGAGTCAGGCCAAGACCCCGAACGCACGCTTCGGTGCTGCTGTGGAGTTCACGGTGCAACTCCAGTACACCAACGAGAGTGACGTGACCAAGAACACTGCCGTGGGGGCGAACCCTGCTGACGGCGGCGCCCAGTACGAGTTGGTCAGGCACGTCTTCTCCGACGCGCCCGCGTCGGCGACCGCGGTCAATCTGGATGCGGACGGCAACTTGGAGTGGGGCAACCGAGATGCCCAAGGCGCCTTCACGGCGGTTACGGACAGCGGGCCTGGCGGTCTGGTCAGCCGGAGCGCCGCCGAGAAGCTCAAGACCGGCGCGACCGGCTCGGCCACCTTCAGCCTCACCACCACTGATCCAGACACCAGCGCTGCATCGGACAGCGACTTCCGTACGGTCGTGTACGAGCTGACGGCCGACAAGAACGCTCCTGCGGGCAATCATGTTGGCTTCGTAGTCTTCGGCGAGGCTGGTTCAGCAGTCACAGTGGTGAAGGCGACGCCGATCATGGCTTACGCCGCGTCCCCGTCCGCCAGTAGCGCGACGGCCAACGGCTTGGTTGTCACGGTCCTCGATCAGTACCATCGGCCGATGAGAGGCCAAGGGATAACCCTGACGAGCAATGCGAACACCGACGCCAACAGCGACGGCGACTTCACTGATGTGGGCGACACCCTCGGCTCGGTCCTGCCCGGGACCCGTCACACGGCGTCCACCGGCAACGTCCGAATCTCGTACAGCCACCGAGCGACCGATCCTTCGGTCGAGACCATCACGGCTTGGTGGGAGTCGACGAGGAATCTGGCCAGCGATCATGACGACTACACGTCCGTAACCGCTAGGCCGGCCGCGTGCCCGGCCATCGGTGGCGGCTCGTACCGTGGTGACGAGACAACGGCTGACGGTGTAACCACGGCTGATGTCACCACCTACAAGTGCGGTGACACCTCGATCTACTGGGTCGCAAGAATCGACGACTCGCAGTCTGGCGACGGTGATCCGTCTGCTGATTCCGTAGCGAATAAGCCGATCGTGTCTGGTAGCGTCGACGACAACGAGATCGTTGTGGATTCGGATGGCGTCGCTGGCGATCCAGTCGTTCCTTGGCTTGTCCGGTATGACAGCAACGACATCCTCCAGATCACCCGGACGGTGGACGGAAGCCCGGCGACGGACTACGTCGATCTGGACGGCTTCGAGGAGGCGTTGGCGCTGATCCTCGATTCTGACAACGACGATGAAAACACGAACAACGGAACCCTCTCGTGGAGTTCCTATGACCACGACGACGAGGATGACAGGACACTGTTCACCCTGGTCGTCAACCCCAGTTAGGTAGGTAAGGAGCCGGGGTAAACCCGAGCCCCGGCTCCGCTCCTCCCTTCTAGTACCACCAACCCCGAGGAGGCCCCGGCAATTGAGCCGGGGCCTCCTCGCGTCTGCGCTGCGGGTGGTATGGCGGAGTGTCTAGGCCCGCGCGGTGGACGAAGGCGTCGTTGGCGTTGCCCTGAACGTGAGGCGCGGCCGAAGTCGCGTGGTGTCACGGGCAGATGGCCACGGCATGACCGTCGCAGGGGACCGGATCAGCCGGCCTCGCGGTCGATGCCGTCGTCGGTGCGGGGGTCCGCATCGGACTGGTCGGTGCCTCGCGGTCGGCGGGCCGGGCGCAGCTTGAAGCCGTCCGCGGCGCTCAGGTGGCCCTCCACCCGGGCCAGACGCTCGCGCACCTCGACCAGCACGCGGCCCTATGGCGTCTGAGGGAAGAGCGCTCACCAACGCACCGCACTTGAGGATTCTCAACGGCACGAGGCTCTCGCCGAACCTCAAGGCCCCGAGCTTGTCTCCAGCGAGCGTCGCAGCTTGTCCATCTCCCTTGCCAGACGAAGCTGTCGCGGCCACCCCGAGGCTGGAATCCCAGCCGAACGAAGCCCCGGCGGGGTCGGAATCGGGCATGATTCTGGAGCACGGGTTGGGCACTGCTCGCCGTGAGCGCTCTGGTCGCCTCGCTCTTCGCGGTCGGGGTCGCCCCCGCACACGGCGATGAGATCGGCGCTGCCGACAGCAAGGCCGAGCCCAGCAACACGACCAAGAAGACTGCGTGTATGGGTCCCGCAGTGGCGGATCATGGGTTCACCGATTTGGGCACTCTTGAGGCGGCCGTGCCGAACATCAACTGTCTGGCCTACTACGGGATCAGCGCGGGCAAGACCGCTGACACGTTCGACCCGAACAGCAACGTGACCCGCGGCCAGATGGCTCTGTTCCTGGCGGCTGCGGCCAAGCTCATGGGCGTCGACCTGATGGGCGGCGACATGATGGCTGACTTCGGCGACATCGCCGAGTTGGGCGAGAACCGCCGCAACGCCATCACATCGCTGGCGCGCAACGGCATCATGTCGGGCAGCGGCGGCAACTTCCGTCCGCATGACGACATCAACCGCGCCGAGATGGCGGTGGCTCTGGTGGCTCTGTTGGACCACACTCCAGGCGTCGGGCTCTCCAAGGCCACGGCCGGGGCCAATCGGGGCCTCTATGTGTTCGGCTCGACCCCAGGCACCGGCGATCTGCCCGGCGATCACTTCGCGGACGCTCGCCGGACTCAGCCGGCCCATATCGACAACGCGATCAGCGCGGCCTACGAGCTGGGCATCACCTCCGGCGTCGGTGACGGGAGTTCGTTCGATCCGAGCGGGTCTGTTCCTCGCCGCAACATGGCGACGTTCATCGCCAGAACGCTGGCTCACAGCAACGTCCGCCCCGCAGGCTTGACCGCGCAGCTGATTGAAGGCGACATCATCGTCTCGGTGCGCGACGCCGAATTCGCTCCGGTGCTCAACGAGCCGATCGATGCCTTTGTGGCCGACGTGGCTCATGAATCGAGGGCGTTCAAGGCCGACGGCACCTGCTCGAGCCGCACCACTGCGGTCGAGGGCACCACGAAGTGCGCGATCGACGGCGGCGATCCCGTGACCCAGTCCGACGGCAACGTCACCCTGGCGCGGGTTGAACCGGGCGAGGGCAAGACGGCGTGGATCTGGACCGGCGACCTCGGCGACAAGGTCGGCACCGACACCGACCCGTTCGAGATGTCGATCCCGAAGGGCACGGCGACCCCGGTCGCCGCGACCCAGGCGTTCGTGTCCAACGACCTTCCCAAGAATCCCAACGCCGCCACCACGACCGACGTGACGCACGTGCGCTTCGGCCGGACGGTGACCGTCACCATCCAGCTCAAGGGCGCCGGCGAGGGTGCCGCGGCCAAGGATGCCAAGCCGGCCGCAGACGAGACGATCGAGTACCAGGTGGTCACGTCGACGCACTCCGTGAATACCGACGGCACCTTCGTGGCTACTGCGATCAGCCAGGACACCCAGAAGGTGAAGGTCGACGGCGACGGCAAGGCGACGTTCACGGTGACCGCGGCCGATCCCGACGCCAGGCCTGGCATGGCCAACAGCCTCGGAGTCCGGTACGCGATCACCATTCCCGTCGGCGCGGACGGGAGCACCCCGACCCACGACAAGGCCATCGCCCCGGCGACTGCCAGCACCGATGACATCACCTTCACGGACGCGAGTCCGGTGGTGACGTACGTGTCGATCGAGAATCCCGGCCCCCAGGTCGCTCCCGGCACGACCGGGACCGCGAACGCCGCGGTCACCATCAAGGTCCAGGACCAGTACGGCGACCCGTTCCGTGGCGCACCGGTGTTCCTGAACACCAGTAACGCGAACACCGGCACCGGCGACACCGACGGCGGCTCCACCATCAGGACCCGGGCCCTCGTGACCGGAGCTTCCGGCACCGTCCGTATGACCTACACCTACACCGGCAACGCATCCCAGGAGACCCTGAAGGCCGCATGGGACGGCTCCACCGGTGGTGGTAGCGCGGCGACGCCGCCCGGTACCGGCACGGTGGGTGTTGTGGCCGATGTCACCGACTGCGCCGCTGGCGCTACCGTCAGTTCCGGTCAGGCCGAGGACAAGTGCGGCACGACGAACGTCCTGTGGGTCCTGCCCTCCCAGGCGCCGGCCGGAACCACCCTGAGCATTCTCAGCCTCGACGCTGAGAACAGCCAGATCGTCGTCGACGCAGGCACCAACGAGCCGAACTCGATCAACTTCGACTCCAACGACTTCTTCATCGTCACCTGCACCGTCTGCTCTGACACAGACGGCCCAGAGACCAGGTACATGTCGATGGAGGACTTCGTGGCAGAGTTGACCAAGGAGTTGGCGACGGCGAAGGCATCGACGGCCGTGGACCAGCCGACCCTGACGTGGGCGGGCTACGTGCACGACGATTCGTCCAACATCACGTCGTTCACCATGGCCCTGGGCACCGGCCGATAGGTAGGTAAGGAGCCGGGGTTGACCTGAGCCTCGGCTCCGCCTCTCCTCTCTAGTACCAACCCCGCGGAGGCCCCGGCAATTGAGCCGGGGCCTCCTCGCGTCTTGGCTCAAGCCGGATGAGTCCTGTCGGCTTGTTTCGGTGCATGTGATGTCGTGTGGCTGTTCCATCGTGCAGTGAGCTATAGTTGGTGTTGCCGTCGCAAGCCGCGGTCACGGCTCGCCTCAAGAATCGCCCAAGACGGAAACGGAGGCACCAGCAGACATGGAAGCTGACATGATCGCTGCGATCGGCATATGGGTCACCATCGTCGGAATGATCCTGTGGCAGTCGAGCCGCCACGACAACAAGATCGACGCGCTCGACAACAAGATCGACGGGCTCGAAACCAAGTTCGACAAGGAGTTCAAGGCAGTACACGGCGAGTTCAAGCAGGTGCGCCGGGAGATGGCCCACCAGGGCGAACAGCTGGCCCGCATCGAGGGCCACCTGCTGGGGCCCGAGAGCTTCTCCCCGCGCCCGCCGTCACCGCCACCGGCCGAGTCCGACGACGACGAGCGTCAGGCCAGCTGAACCGGTCAAGGAATGCCCGGCCGACGCTGGGCGCTTCCCAGGTGCCGGCGACCTACGACGGCACAGAACCCGCCGCGGCGCACATCCCGCTCGGCGGGCTGCACTGGCGACTCGACCAGCTCACGGCATCCGCGTCTCGCGATCCGAGTCGCACCACAATGAGGACGGGCCCTAGCCTATGGACCCACCACATCACATAGGCGGCCTCAATGGCTGTTGACACCTCCACAGATGCAGCACTGACGATCCCGCAACACATCCTGCGCCACACCCGGACCTACGACTCCGAGCACCGCGAGGCACTGGAACGCGATCACTGGGGTCGATCCGCGCTGATGGTGGACGGGAAGATCATCGACCTCTACGACACCGGCATCGACGCCTACCGAGCCGGTATCCGACGGTTCGGCCAACGCAACTTCGCGACCAGAGGCATCGGAGCAGTCAACACCGGCTACTGCGTAGTGGACGCCATCGCCTGAACGTCCAAGAGCGTTGTCCAGGATCGAGATCCCAGTCGAACGCGCCCGCGTCATCGTGCGAGTCTTCATGTCGGCATCTACCGACAGCGAAGAACATGACGTTGAAGGACTACTGGACACTGGTGCGACTCGGAGCGTCATCAGCAGCCATCTCGTCCGACTGCTTGCTTTCGTGCACGCGTGCTTGTGCCAGGTCGTATGCAGCCTGGCGGCGCACTCAGAACTCCGCATTGGACCACCCGGCCTTCTCCAGCCGGATGGCCATCTCCGCGGAGATCGCAGCGTGGCCGTGCACCACCCGTGACAGCGTATGGCGGGCCACCCCTAGGCGCCGGGCAGCGTCGGTGATGGTGAGGCCCTCGGGGTCGATGCAGTTCTGCCTGAGGCTCAGGCCGGGATGCGGCGGGCTCTTCAAGGGAAGCGCCCAGCGTCGGCCAGGAGTTCCTCGACCGGTTCAGCCGGCCTGACGCTCGTCGTCGTCGGGCTCGGCCGGTGGCGGTGACGGCGGGCGCAAAGAGAAGCTCTCGGGCCCCAGCAGGTGGCCCTCGATGCGGGCCAGCCGTTCGCCCTGGCCGGCCATCTCCCGGCGCACCTGCTTGAACTCGCCGTGTACTGCCTTGAACTCCTTGTCGAACTTGGTTTCGAGCCCGTCGATCTTGTTGGTGAACTTGTTGTCAAGCGCGTCGATTCTGTCGTCGTGGCGGCTCGACTGCCACAGGATCATTCCGACGATGGTGAGCCACATGCCGATCGCAGCGATCATGTCAGCGTCCATGTCTGCTGGTGCCTCCGTTCCTGTAAGGGATGTTTGAGGCGAGCCCTTACCGAGGCTTGCGACGGCGACACCAACTATAGCTCACTGCACGATGGAACCGCAACACAACACCACATGCCTTGAAACAAGCCGACAGGACTCATCCGGCTTGAGCCAAGACGCGAGGAGGCCCCGGCTCAATTGCCGGGGCCTCCTCGGGGTTGGTGGTACTAGAAGGGAGGAGCGGAGCCGAGGCTCAGGTCAAGCCCCGGCTCCCAACTCATGCCTTCCTACGGCACCGTCACGGTGAACCTAGCGATGCTCGACGCATCGTCTGAGACGTACGAGATCCACACGACCGTCGGAGCCGCGACGTTCGCGGTGTCCGCGGCGTGGTTCTTCAACGCCGTCGTGATCGCCTCCTCGAAGTCGCCGATCGTCACAGGCGTTGTGGTGGTTTCGCTCGTGTCGGTGACCGTGAACTGGTCAGTCGAGTCGTAGTTGATCGACGTCGGGGTGGGGGCAGCGGCCGTTCCGAGGTTGACGATCATCTGGTCGTTGTCGGTGTCGATGCTCAACACCGTCCGCTCCGTGGCTTCGTCCCCCGACTCGGCGGCGGCGACCCAGTTGACCTTCGTGTCGCCGCACACGTCCTCGTCCTGGCAGGTGTAGGTGCCGTCGGCGGCGACATCGGCGAAGCCCAATGCCCCGACCGCGGGCACTGCGTCAACACCGGCGGACGCGGGTACCTCGGGCACATGGCCGTCCCACATGGCGACCAGGGTCTCCTGGGAGGCGCCGCCGCTGTAGGCGAACGGGAAGCGCAGCGAGCCGCTGGAGTTGCTGACCCGGGGCGTCGTGCCGATCGTGGATCCCTCAGTGTCACCTGTAGCCGTCGGGTTGTTGGTGAACAGCCGGATCGGGGCGCCCCTGAAGGGATTGCCGTACTGGTCGTACACCTTGATCACCGCGGCGGTGTTGGCCACCGCGGGATGCCCGCCGGGAGCGACCGTCTCGGTCGGAACGTCCACGGTGATGTATGCGACCTTCGGGGCTTCGTCGGAGAACACCAGCGTGTGGCCGGTGGTGGCTATGTCGGCGAAGGTGTTCCCGGCGGGGGTCACCGTGTAGCGGACCCCCATCGTCTGGCCCCGGTTGTTGGGGTCTGTGTCGCCGGGCCCGTCGTCGATCTCGAACGTCGCGGAGCCGTCCGACCCGATCGTCACGGGAACGGTGGTCGAACGCTGAGCCGTATTGTCGCTGAGATCGCCGTCGTCGGCGCCGACCCACTCGACGAGCACGTTGTACTTGGTCGGGTCGCCGGCCGGCGGGTCGGCGTCCTTCCGGTCGGGGGCAGCGCCCTTGAGCTGCAAGGTGACCGTCACCGTCGTGCCGAAATGCACCCTTGTCACGTCGGTCGGCGGGGTGACCCCGGGCTGCTTGGTGACGTCCGTGGACACCGCCACCGCCTCAGCGGCTGGCCTTTCCTCGGCACCCTTCTCGACCGAGACTTCCAGCACGTCGGTGTCGTCGCCGAACTTGTCTCCGATGTCGCCGATCCAGATCCACACCGTCTTGCCGTCGCCGACGGGGTCGACCGCCGCGATCTCGACGTTGCCGTTGGTCTGGGTGACCGGGTCGCCGCCGTCGATCTCGCACTTCTTGCCGCCGTCGACCAGCGAGGCGCGGCTCGAGCAGGTGCCGTCGGCCTTGAAGGCCCGCGCCTCGTGGGCCACGTCGGCCTGGAACACATCGACCGCCTGGTTGACGACCGGGGCGAAGTCGGCGTCGCGTACCGACACCGTGATCTTCGGGCCGTCCACGAAGGCCGTCACCCCCGCGGGGCGCAGGTTGCTGTGGGCCAGGGTGTTGACGATGAACGTCGCCATGTTGCGGCGAGGAACCGACCCGCCCGGATCGAACGTGCCATCGGTCCTGCCCGAGGTGATGCCCAACTCGTAGGCCGCGCTGATGGCGTCATCAACATGGCGCGGCTGAGACGAACGCGCATCGGCGAAGTGGTCGTTGGGACGCGTGCCGGGATCGGCGCCCAGCAGGTACTCCCCGGCCTTGTTCTTCTTCACCGGAGCGCCAGGCGTGTGATCCAACAGAGCCACCAGAGCCACCGCCATCTCGGCGCGGGTGATGTCGTCATGCGGACGGAAGTTGCCGCCGCTGCCCGACATGATGCCGTTGCGCGCCAGCGAGGTGATGGCGTTGCGGCGGTTCTCGCCCAGATCGGCGATGTCGCCGAAGTCAGCCATCATGTCGCCGCCCGAGAGGTTGACGCCCATGAGCTTGGCCGCGGCCACCAGGAACAGAGCCATCTGGCCGCGGGTCACGTTGCTGTTCGGGTCGAACGTGTCAGCGGTCTTGCCCGCGCTGATCCCGTAGTAGGCCAAACAGTTGATGTTCGGCACCGCCGCCTCGAGGCTGCCGAGGTCGGTGAACCCTCGATCCGCCAACGCAGGACCCGAACACGCCGTCATCTTGGTCGTATTGCCCGCCTTGGCCTTGCTGTCGGCCGCGCCGATCGCATCGCCGTGTGCGGGGCTTGCCCCGACCGCGAAGAGCGAAGCAACCAAGGCGCTCACGGCGAGCAGTGCCCAACCCGAGCCCCCAATTCATGCCCGTCTAGAGCCAGGACGCGGACGCCAGTCCCGCCGTGAGAACTGGATGACGCCGTCTGGTGGAGGGGCTGTGCCCGCTTGTGGGCCCGAACTTGTGGCGGGCCTACGCGGGCATGAGGCGTTCGCCTTTGGGTTCCGGGACGGGGTCGCCGAGCTCTCGCGCGGTGTCGATCCAGAGGTCGATCGCCGCCTCGACGCTGTCGAGCGCGGCCGGCTTGGTGTCTCCGTGGGCGCAGCAGCCCGGCAGTTCGGGAACCTCCGCGACGAAGACGCCGTCTCGGTCGCTCCAGTAGATAATGACCTCGTACTTGTGCATTGGCCTCCTCACAGATTGTTGCGCAGAATGGTCTGTCGCAGGTCCTCGTCGCGGCGCAGGGGCTTCGATCCTGGAGGCCGGTCGTGGTCTTCGGGCTGCCCGGGCCGACGTATCAGGGGAGTTGGAGCGAGTCACCGCACTTGAGGATCCTCAACGGCACGCGCCTCTCGCCGAACCTCAAGGACCCGAGCTTGTCTCCCAGCGAGCGTCGAAGCTTATCCAGCTCCCTGCCTGCCACGATGCACGCTCCCGGACGTGGATCGAGTCCATCTGCCCGGTAGTGCTCGTACAGCACCCGGAGCCCCTCGGAGAGTTGCTCGATGGCCTCATCAGCGTATGCGGCGCCGCTCTTCAGTTCCACGGCCCACAGCGGCGCGGTCGCTGCCGCGACTGCCAGCACCGCGAAGTCGCACATCTTCGTGGTGCGACCCTTCGAGACCCGCCGGTAGCCGGCCTCTGGCACATCTAGACGAAGTCCGTGCTCGCAGCTGAGGTCCTCGCCCGCCCGCACTCGCAATTGGCAAGACTGTTCGACCAGGTGATCCCATGAGACCGCCTCGGCGCCGGAGTCGAGGAGTTGCGAACTCAGATCGCAGACCTGGCACTTCGGGTCTGAGCATCGAGACCCATCGGCGTCGGGTTTTGCCGGCAACTACTGGATCCCGGCCTCGATCAGCTCGTTGACGAGCCTGGCCGTCTTGTCGTACTGCGATCTCATCACGTCTGTGAAGGTCGACTCGTCCACCCCGTCCACCGCGTCGGGGACCGACGAGTGAGCGGTGCACCAGCCGTTCTCGCGGCGGAAGCGAAGCGCCCGCACCTTCGAGCGCTCGAGCTCCGGAAGCTCGTGGAATTCGGATGCATCCCTTGAGGCGGGCAGTTCGGCGAGCCTCATCATGTTGTTGAACTGGGTGACGAAGAAGTCTGAGTGGGTCGTCAGCACGACCCGCAGGCCACTGTTGACCAGTTCTGCCAGGAACGACGCCAAGCGGATCTGCATCTCCGGGTGCAGGTGCGCCTCCGGCTCATCGATCGTCAGATGGTCGACGTGCAGGAGCGGCGACTTCAAGACGAGCAGCAGAGGGGCCAGTTCTGACAGCATCGACGATGCCCGGGCCATCGGGAACTGGCCTACTGAGGTTCGTGCGACGATGACATCCTGGCCGTCGGAGTTCTCGTCGACCCCGATCTCGGCCCGCATGTCTTGCTCGAACCTCCGCACGACGGAGGCATACGGGGACGGGGGCGCCCGCCTAGTGAGGGTCTCGGGCACCTCGAGTATCAGCGACAGGAAGTCGGCGAGGGTACCCGGCAGCGTCTGGATCTCGATGGGCCTGACGCCGGCCCTCGCTGACTGGCGCACGGCCGCACCTGCGAGGACGTTGTGGCTCTGCATGATTCCCGTCCGGTCGGCGGGCAGGTGAATCGCCTGACTCGGCCACGACGCGAACAGCGCCCCCGGCACGCCCAGCCACCCTTTCTCCACCAGCATGCGCCCGAGGCCGCCCGCCCACAGGCCTGAAGGCCCCCTTGCAGGCTGCCACCGGCGGATGGCGTGTCGCATCGGACCGGGGTCGAGCGCCGACGCCAGCCAGGCGTCAGCGTCGGGAGGTGTCGCCGTCACCCGGTCCGAGTCGAACCTGATCTCCACTTCCCAGGCGGGCGCGGAACTCCGCACGCGGAGGTAGCAGTCGGAGGCATGGCGGGTCCGGGTCCTGCGCCGCAGCCGCGCGGCCTCGGCGCCAAACGCATACGCGATCGAGTCGCGAACAGCCGAGCCGTACAGCGACAGGGCCTCCGTCGCGATCTCCGTCGCCCACGCCCGGCTGTCGTCGTCGAGGCTCGGGGGCTGGATGTCGGGCCCAGCGGCATGGTCGTCCGGATCATCCGCGACTCTCGTCAGCCAGTCCCGCAGCAGGGGCGGCACGTCTGCTGATCTGCGGCTCAGGTCCCAAGGTCTCGACGGCGTGTTGTCGAGCACCCGGTGCAGCACCGTGGCCAGAAACGTCTTGCCGCTGTTGTTCTCGCCGATGAGCAGCACGAGGTCGGACAACTCCAGCTCAGCCGACCGCAGCGGCCCGAGGTTCGACAGCTCCACCGTGATGCTCACGAAGCCCACCATACCGGCGGCCGGTGCCAGCAGACCGCCAGGACGGCGACGAACAGGCACTCACGCCAGATGGCGCAGTCGGGGCGACCCGCCGATGACGGCAGCTACGGGATCCCGACTTCGACCCGCGGTTCAGCGCCCGCGTGGGCGATAGTCCCTCGGGTCGCGGCAAGCGTCGTAGGTGGCCTTGTCGATGCGAACCCACATTGTTCCGGGAATGCCCCTCTTCGACGTGCTCCCGGGACCGACAGGGAAGGCAGACTCAAAAACGAGATTCCGCCCTTGTGACCGGGCGATGCTCTTTGCCAGCCTCACGGCGGGACCGAAGTCCGCGTCCTGGCTCACGACGATCGCGGCGTCGTAGCGTCGTTCGTGGGTTGCCTGCACGAGGTCGATCGCCAAGCTCACGTCCACGCCCTTCTCCTGACGGCCCGCGCTGACTCGTCCTGAATAGACATACACGCCCCGATTGCGCAGATGCCGACACTTGTTCGTCCAAAAGCCGTGCCAGAACCACTGGTCGGAACGGGTGGGCACGCCCGTATAGAAGCGAAGATCAACGAGCATGCGCCCGGGCACGCGAGCAACGAGCGCGGCCGCAAGCTTCTCGACATCGTAGCTTGGCCACGCGTAGGGAGAGGAGGGCTCGCTAGGAGTCGGAGCCCACGCGATCCTTGCGAGGTGGTAGAGGTTCTGGCCGTCGATGAGAACTAGCGTGCGCACGAAATGGAAACACCCGCCCGGGGACGGATCTGATCCGTCCAGCGGGCGGGGAGTAGATGACCTCAACAATAGTGCGGGTATGCCCGAGCGTCAACGGCCGAGTCCCGCGGCATGTCACGGTATCGGCCCCCAACGACCTCCAATAGGCTTCGGGCCAGGCTCGACCGCGACCACCGGACTGGCAAGAACCGACGATGGTTCCAGTAGTTGCCGGCACCGAGATAGCTTCGTCGCACCTGCATTCAGACGCAGATTTCGTTTGGCCACCGGCCTGAATCGGGCATGAATTGGGGGCTCGGGTTGGGCACTGCTCGCCGTGAGCGCCTTGGTCGCCTCGCTCTTCGCGGTCGGGGCGAGCCCCGCGGCCGCGATCGACGACAAGTCCAAGCCCGATCACCCGGCCGGCGCGTCGGCGTGCGTGGGCCCGGCTCGCAACGATTATGGGTTCACCGACTTGGGCACCCTCGAAGCGGCCGTGCCGAACATCAACTGTCTCGCCTATTACGGGATCAGCGCGGGAAGGACGGCCGACACGTTCGACCCGAACGCCAACGTGCGCCGTTCGGAGATGGCGCTGTTCCTGCACAAGGCCGCCAGCCTCGCCGGCATCGACCTGTCGAAGGGCGACATGTCGGCGGACTTCGGCGACATCGCCGAGTTGGGCGACAACCGCCAGGCCGCCATCAAGGCGCTGGCCCGCAACGGCATCATGGAAGGTCGCGGCGACATGGCCTTCGAGCCCAACGCCGACATCACTCGGGCCGAGATGGCGATGGCGCTGGTCAGCTTGGTTGACCACGTGTCCGATACGGTGACGGTGGCCAAGTCCGGGGCCAACAAGGGCCTGTACGTGTTCGGGTCTGCTCCCGGCGCGCTGCCCAACGACAACTTCACCGACGTGGTGCGCACCAAGCCCCGCCATGTCAACAACGCCGTCAGCGCGGCTTACGAACTCGGCATCACCTCCGGCAAGTCGCTCGATGTGTTCGACCCCGACGGCACGGTGCCGCGCCGCAACATGGCAACGTTCATCATGAACGCGCTGGCCCACACCAACCTGCGCCCGGCCGGCCTGACCGCTCAGAGGACGGGCACGACCATCGAGGTCTCGGTGCGTGACGCCGAGTTCAAGCCGGTGCCCAACGCTCACATCGACGCCTTCAGCGCGCCGACCGCCGCCGTGGACAACGCCTTCAACGCCGACGGCACCTGCCGCAAGAGCCAGACCCGGCTGGTAGACGGCGCGACGGCGTGCCAGATCGACGGCTCCGACCCGATCACCCAGACCAACGGCAACACCACCCTCGCAGCCGTCACCGACGTGGGCGACGGCCGGACCGTGTGGATCTGGACTGGCGACTTCGGCGACAAGTACGACAACGACGACACCAGCCACATCACGGTGGACGTTCCCAAGGGTGCCAGCGACCCGGTGCCCGCCGAAGGTGCCGTGCTCAGCAACGACCTCCCCAAGCAGCCCGACGCCGCCCGCAGCGACGTCACGAGGGTCCGCTTCGGCGCGACGGTGACGGTCACCATCCAGCTCGAGTCCAGCAAGGGCGTGAAGGCCTCGCCGCCCTCGGGCAACCCGGTGAAGTACAACGTGAAAAGGACGCACCGCTTCGTTGACGAATACGTAGATCCGACCGCTGATCCGCGCGTCCCCGTTGCCATCCCCAGCCCCGTTACCGAAGCGTTCTTCACCGGCACCAGCACGTCACGGTACAAGTCGGATGAACCTGAGATGGTGACGATCGGGCCCGACGGTTCTGCGGAGTTCACAGTCACGACGGCGGACATCAATGCCAACCGCCGGGGCGACAGGACCATAGTGAAGGTCGAGGTGTCTCAGGTGACGACGGGCGACGTTTCGACGGTAGATCTCGCAGTCACCGACTACGACGCCGCCACCACTACTGGCGACGGCATCTTGTACTTCGTCTTCTCCGACGAAGCCGCGAGGGTGGCATCGCTGGCGATCGAGACCAACGGCTCCCAGGTCGCGCCCGGCTCGTCAAGCGTGGGCAACGCGGTCACCGTGTCGGTCACCGACCAGTTCGGCAACCCCGCCGCTGACAAGAAGGTCGCGCTGTTCAGCAGCGACGAGACCTGCGAGGATGCGAATCCCATATGTTCCTCCATCCCCCAGAATCCGAAGAAGGATGGTCCGAGGGAGTACACGACGCTGCGCACCGGCAAGGTCCGCATCGGCTACACCTACAAGGGTGGTGCCTCACAAGAGCATCTGGTGGCCATCTGGAACGCTAATCGCGTGGAAGGCGACACCACCACAGCCTCTAACTACGGGGCGGAGCCTATCTCCGCTGCCGGCGTTGTGGCCTGCCAGGAGGAGACTGCAGGGAACGATGTGTGCAGCGTATCGACGAAGGTCAACTGGGTGAGGCCGTTCACCGGAAGCACCACCGGCACTGACGCGCTGGCGGTGCTCAGCCTCGATGCCGACAACGACGAGATCGTCTTTGACGGCTCAGACACTGGCGTCGACCCGATGTCGGTCAACTACGACAGCAACGACTCGTTCGTGCTGGTCAGCCCCGACGGTGATGACGACGGCACCGACGACGATGTCAATCCAGTGTCGCTGGCCGACTTCGAGGCGGCCTTGGCCAAGGCGCTGAAGGATTCAGCCGACAGCACGACGCAGTTCCCGACGGTGAAGGTGAGTTCCTACGTCAGCGACGACTCGTCCGACATCGCGTCGTTCGAGGTCGACGTCACCATCGACCAGTAGACACGAATGGACGGAGCCGGGGTTGACCTGAGCCTCGGCTCCGCTCCTCCCTTCTAGTACCAACCCCGAGGAGGCCCCGGCAATTGAGCCGGGGCCTCCTCGCGCCTTGGCTCATGCCGGATGCGTCCTGTCGGCTGGTTTCGGTGCATGTGATGTCGTGTTGCGGTTCCATCGTGCAGTGAGCTATAGTTGGTGTTGCCGTCGCAAGCCGCGGTCACGGCTCGCCTCAAGAATCGCCCAAGACGGAAACGGAGGCACCAGCAGACATGGAAGCTGACATGATCGCTGCGATCGGCATATGGGTCACCATCGTCGGAATGATCCTGTGGCAGTCGAGCCGCCACGACACCAAGATCGACGCGCTCGACAACAAGATCGACGGGCTCGAAACCAAGTTCGACAAGGAGTTCAAGGCAGTACACGGCGAGTTCAAGCAGGTGCGCCGGGAGATGGCCGGCCAGGGCGAACGGCTGGCCCGCATCGAGGGCCACCTGCTGGGGCCCGAGAGCTTCTCTTTGCGCCCGCCGTCACCGCCACCGGCCGAGTCCGACGACGACGAGCGTCAGGCCGGCTGAACCGGTCGAGGAAAGGACGACTGGACACTGGTGCGACTCGCGCGGACACGGGTTGACCAGCCGCTGCCAGCGACTCGGTAGGATGGCGCCCAAGGGCAAGGAGACAAGTGGCTCCAGCAGTCTCCTGCGGCACGTGAGGATGCAGCACGAACGATGCCGATCTCGAGAGTTGCTCTGACCAACTTCACGGCCTTCGCTGATCTAGACATCACGCCCTCGAGCGGACTGAACGTCCTCGTCGGCGCGAACGGCACCGGAAAGACGCACTTGATGAAGGTCGCCTACGCGGCTTGCGATGTCTCCAAGTCCGGCCAGCCGCTGATGGACAAACTGGTGGCGCTCTTCCTTCGCACTGACCGTCGCCTCGGACGTCTCGTGACCCGCCGACAAGGCGTCGACTCCTGCAGCGTCCGCATCGAGAACGGCAGGCACAGCCTCAGAGCGGAGTTCACCTCACGCCAGTCTGACCGGACCTGGACTTGGGGTGAGGACGATTGGCGCGGCGCGTCGTTGCAGTCCGCGTACATCCCGGTGAAGGAGATGCTCGCGAACGCCCCGGGCTTCCTTTCGCTCTACGAGCAGCGCGAGGTCCACTTCGAGGAGACCTACCGAGACATCCTCCTGCGTGCCTTCGTCCCCCCTGAGCGCGGCCGGCCCCCCAAGGACCGTGAACGGCTGCTGAGAGTCCTGAGCAAGGCGATCAGCGGGCGGATCACGTTCAAGAACGAAGAGTTCTACCTGCGCAACAAGGACGGCAATCTGGAGTTCTCGCTGCTGGCCGAGGGGTTCCGCAAGCTCGGGCTCCTATGGCTGATGATTCGCAACGGCACCCTTCTCGAGGGCTCCGTGCTGTTCTGGGACGAGCCCGAGACGAACCTCAACCCGGCACTGTACGGGCCGGTCGTGAAGGTGCTGCTGGAGCTGCAGCGCTCGGGTGTGCAGATCTTCGTCGCCACCCACGACTATGTCATTCTCAAGGAGATCGACCTCCAGATGGAAGCATCCGACGATGTGCAGTTCCACTCGCTCCACAAGGACCACAGTGGCATGGTCGTGAGCAGTTCGGTCCCCTCCATGGCACAGATCGAGCCCAACATGATCCTGCAGACCTTCTCTGGACTCTACGACCGAGAGATCGAACGCAGCCTCAAGCGGCCCGCGCCGGATCCTGCATGACAGTCATGCACGACGAGGGTGACCTCAGGATCACCGCTGTCGACTCCTCGACGCTCCGCAAGTTCGACGATCCGCAGACCCACCAAGCACTCGGCCCGATGAAGGCAGTCGATTTCATCATCGACGGGCCGCAAGGGCTCAGCAGATCACCTTCGCTGTGCTCATCGAGCTGTCGAGCCTGTCACCAGCTGAGCTGCTGACCCGCACCGATCAACTCCGAACCAAGCTCCCGGTGAGGGCGGCCGCTCCCGAAGGCTGGAGCCGGTACTTCCTGGAAGACTGCATCGTCTTGAACATCGCTGAGTGGAATAGGCGATTTCCGGGTCTTCCCACCGAGCGGGTTTCCGCGGGGCCGGTCTAGATCTCGCATCGTTGACACCCTCGAAAGAACTTCGAGTACCTTCCTGACTAGTTTCGCAACGGCCCGGGCGGCTCGACTGACGACTGGTTGGGAGGTCGGCAGCCCGGCGGGCCCGCTAGTGGTGCGTCGTCGACACGACCAGGGTCTCCTGGGCGCTGCCGCGGTAAGAGAACGGGAGGTTGGACCGCCCACTGAGGTGTCTTGCAACGGCGTGGAGGGGGCAGAGACGCGAGGAGGCCCCGGCTCAACTGCCGGGGCCTCCTCGGGGTTGGTGGTACTAGAAGGGAGGAGCGGAGCCGAGGCTCAGGTCAAGCCTCGGCTCCGTGCCGTCCTGTTCCTAGGCGACGATGGACATCACGAACGTGAAGAAGGTCCTCGCGTCCTCGTCGTCGGCGTCGTAGGCGGACCAGGTGAGAGTCGCGGTGCGCTTGCCGCTATCCGAGGCGCCCAAGGCCAAGTTGGCCGGGGCGACGACAGTGGCCAGCAGCGCCTCGAACTCCTCCATGTTGCGGTAGGTCACCACCGGGGTGCCTCCGTCGCCAGGCACGCTGGTCGAGAAGATGTCGTTGGCGTCGTAGCGGACCACCGTCGGGGAGGAATCGTTCACGACGATCTCGTTCTCTTCAAGGTCAGCAGCGATGATGCCCGTCGCTGCGTCTGGAGCGCCGTCGGCGGCCCGGACGGCCCAGTAGACCGACGCTGTGCCGCAACGATCCAGGCCATCAGCAGCGTCGGTCACGCAGCCGGGGCCACCGGTGTCCGTCGCGCCCGCAGCATCGCCGTTCCAGGTGGCGGTGAGCGGCTCGGTGGCGGCCACGATGCCGGCGTGGCTGTAGAAGATGCGGACAGTGCCGTTGGAGCCTGTGCGACGTGCGCCCGGGAACGTAGAACTATTGTTGGTGCTTGACAGCGTCACAGCCTGGTTCCGCATCGGCCTGCCGTACTGGTCGGTGACGGTGACGGTCACACCGTGCGACGCCGGGTTGGCGGCGGTCCCCACCACCGCGTAGGCGCCGATGGGCTCGACCTTCACGTTGGTCACCTTCGCAGACTCCTCAGCGAAGACCACATAGCCCGACAGCCGCGACGGTTCGCCGCCGCCGGCTGTCACCTCGGGAGCGTTGTCGCCCGGGGTCAAGACGTACACGACCGTGCGTGAATCGTCGTTCGTGGTGGCGCTGGGATCGCTGGTGGACAGGCTGAAGGTCAACTTGCCGTCTGCGTCGGTCTTGAGCGTCTCTGGAGCGCTCCGGCTGACCACCCCCAACGCCGTGCCGCCGGCGTCTGACCCCGTGACTCCGCCGTCGGCAGCAACCGTGGGACCCGCCGCGGCGATGGTGCCCGTGAGGACGTGGACGACGAGGCTGTACTCCGCCGCGCTCTCGCCGTCGGTGCCCACGGTCGTGTCCTTGTCCAGGCCACCGTCGGTGTGCTGGAGTTGCCCGGTGAACTCGACGGCAGTGCCGAAGCGCGCTATCGGGGTCCTGGCCCGGTTGGGCGACACCGTGAGCTTTTCCGCCACGGTCGGGTCGGAGACCGGTCCCTGTTCGAGCATGACCCGGGAGGTGTCCTCATCGAACTTGTCGCCGGAGTCGCCGGTCCACGCCCACACAGTGACGCCCTTGCCGATCTGCGCGGCTGTGAGCCCGTTGAGGGGAGCGTTGCCGTCGGCGTCGGTGGCCGCGTCGAGAACATGGATCTCGCAGGGCTTGTTGGTGGTGCTGGGGGCACCGTCGACGGCCTTGACGATCGAGCGGCACTCGCCGTCGTTGTTGAAGGCCCGGCCCACTCTCGCGGTGTCCACATAGAAGGCGTCGATCAGCTCGTTGGCGACAGGCTTGAAGTCGGCGTCGCGCAACGACGCAGTCAGCTCGCCGTTGTCGCTCTGCACGGTCAGACCCGCAGGCCGCAGGTTGCTGTGTGCCAGAGCAGCGGTGATGAACACCGCCATCTGCCTGCGAGGCACCGGAGCGTTCGGCGAGAACGTGGTGCCGTCGCCGGTGCCCGAAGTGATGCCCAACTCGTAGGCGTAGCTGATATGGGTGTCGACCGCTGCAGGAACCGTGCGCCGCGCGTCGTTGAAGTAGTCCACCTTGTCCGCAGCCAAAGCAGCCCCGTCGCTGTCGGCGAGCTTGCCCTTGTCGGTGCCGGCCTGCACGAACTTGCTAGGAGCGGTGTGCCTCGTCAAGTTGACCAGGGCCATAGCCATCTCGGCGCGGGTGATGTCGTCATGGGGGCGGAAGTCGCCGCCGCTGCCGGACATGATGCCGTTGCGCGCCAGGGCCTTGATGGCGTTCTGGCGGTTCTCGCCCAAATCGGCGATGTCGTCGAAGTCGTCGTCGCCGTCGCCGCCCATCAAGTCGACGCCCGCCTTGCTGGCCGCCGCATTCAAGAACAGCGCCATCTGCGAACGCGTCACATTGCTGTTCGGATCGAACGTGTCAGCCGTCTTGCCCGCGCTGATCCCGTAGTAGGCGAGACAGTTGATGGCGTCCGCGGCCGTGCTGAGGGTGCCCAAATCGGTGAACCCGGCGTCCTCGTGGGCTGCGCCTACGCAGGCCGAGAACGTGGGCTTCGCGCTCTGTTCGGCCTTGTTGTCCTCGCCGGTCTTGATCTCCGCGGCTCCCGCCGGGGCCGACCCGACTGCGAGAAGCGAAGCAACCAAGGCGCTCACGGCGAGCAGTGCCCAACCCGAGCCCCAAAATCATGCCCGATTCAGGCCCCGCCGGGGCTTCGTTCAGCTGGGATTCCAGCCTCGGGGTGGCCGCAACGGCTTCGTCTGCGGCGGCCCGTTAGGTTCCGTTCCTGGACCGCCTTCTGAGAAACAGGGATACGGCGATCCCTCCTCCGATGTCGAGATCGGCGATCAGGTGCGGCTAGCCGGTAAGCGAGCGTCGAGGGCCACGCGCATCGAGTCGCCCACACGCTGCCACGCACGCGCTGCAACGACGTCATACGGTTCAAGGTTCTTGGCATCCACCATCGTCAGGATGTCGTCGGCGCCGAAGAAATCGAACACCGAGCACGCACCGTCGAGCGCGGATGGGGTCCTGAGCCACGACATAGAGTCCGAGACACGACCTGATCGGGAGGTCGTCACTTCGGCCGGGAGGTAGGTAGCAGGCACCCTTCGCCCTTCACTGACAGCCCCCAACGATTGTTCTGTTGAAGGTGCCCCACGCTACCGCAGATGATCGCCGAGGCTTCAATCAGACGTTGGTGGCCCCGACGACGATCTTGTCTTCGTGCACGCGTGCTTGTGCCAGGTCGTATGCAGCCTGGCGGCGCACCCAGAATTCCGCATTGGACCACCCGGCCTTCTCCAGCCGGATGGCCATCTCCGCGGAGATCGCAGCGTGGCCGTGCACCACCCGTGACAGCGTATGGCGGGCCACCCCTAGGCGGCGGGCAGCGTCGGTGATGGTGAGGCCCTCGGGGTCGATGCAGTTCTGCCTGAGGCTCAGGCCGGGATGCGGCGGGCTCTTCATGGGCACGGTTACAGCTCCTTCTAATGGTAGTCGATGAGGTCCACGTCGTGGGCGTCGCCATCCTCGAAGCGGAACACGATCCGCCAGTTGGCCGCGACGGCGATGCTCCAGAGCCCTCGCATGTCGCCTTTGAGTGGGTGCAGCCGATAGCCGCCCATGTCAAGGTCTGAGGGTTTGGAGGCCGCGTCGAGGTCGGCGAGCGCCACGGCGATCCGTTTGGCCAGTTGAGGCTTCACCCGGCTGAAGTCGCCGGTCTCGTATCCCTGTCTCAGCCCTCGGTGGCGAAACGTCTGGATCACCCCCAAGATCGTACCGCGTAGCGGTACGGACCGGAGGGCCCCTGCTGCCTCCGGATTGGTGGTTGTATCAAGAATGCGGTCGAGTCGATTCTTCGCTCGCGACCGTCACCATCCGCGCGAGCAGCGCGCGTTCTGCGGGGATCGCCTCTGATCCGAGGAGGCAGCGTGACCGTCAGGCCACCGCGAGCTGCATCGCAAGGTCATGCTCCACCTGGTCCGCGCCCGCCTCGGTCTCGGCCGCTTCCGGGGCGCGCACGAACCGGCGAGCTTTATGAAGTCGGCGAGAGAAGTCATGACATATTCGTTCTTCATACCATCAAGATGGAAACGAATATGTCATAACGGCGGTCGCTGCGCCTCCGCCATACCGCCCGCAGCGCGGACGCGAGGAGGCCCCGGCTCGGTTGCCGGGGCCTCCTCGGGGTTGGTGGTACTAGAAGGGAGGAGCAGAGCCGAGGCTCGGGTCAGGCCCCGGCTCCGTATCTTCCTGTTCCTACGCGATGGTCAGCACGAACGTGAAGAGGGTCCTCGCATCCTCATCGTCGTGGTCGTAGCCGTCCCATTCGAGGGTTCCGGTGCGCTTGCCGGTTGTGCCATCGGCCAAGGCCAGGTTGGCCGGGGCGACGACCGTGGCCAACAGAGCCTCGAAGCCCTCTATGTCGGTGTAGGAGGTTGTCGTGCCCACGCCGCCCGGACCAGGCACCGTGGTCTTGAAGATGTCGTTGTCGTCGTAGCGGAGCAGCTGCGGGGTGGCCGCGGTCACGACGACCTCGTCCTCTGCAAGACTGGCAGCGATGATGGTCTCAGCAGACGTCACCCCTGCAGTCGTGATCCTCTGAGCCCAGGGGACTGTCGCCGTGCCAATCACATCGGCAGGGTCATCACCGGTGCCGGCGGTTCCGTCAGCACCTGGTCCTGCGTCCCATGTGGCGGTGACCGTCTCAACGATCTGAGTAGTACCGCTGTGGTTGTAGAAGATGCGGACGCTGCCAGTGGGCCCGGTGCTACGGGTCAGTCCGGCCATAGCCGAATCTGTGCTCGAGCTCGACAGTGTCACAGCTCGGTTCCTCATCGGATTGCCGTACTGGTCGAGGACGGTGACGGTGACACCGTGGGAAGCCGGGTTGGAGGCGCTCGCCGGCAGTTCGGCATAGCTCCCGATGGACTCCACCTTCACCGTGGTCACCGCCGAGGCTGCCTCACCGAAGACCACGTGGCCAATCATCCTTTCCGGATCAGCGTCAGCAGTGGCGGGGGCACCGGGAGCGTTCGTCTTCGGCGTCAGGACGTACACGACCGTGCGGGTGTCCGTCAGCGACGTGGCGCTCGGATCGCTTGTGGAGAGGCTGAAGGTGATCTTGCCGTCTGCGTCGGTCTTGTGCGTCTCTGAAGCGCTCACGCTGACCACGCCCAAGGCATCGCCGTCGGCGTCCGCCGCCGTCACTCTACCGGTGGCATTAGCGACCGTGGGAGCAGTGCCCGGGTCAACGGTGCCCGTGAGGACGTGTATCACTAGGCCGTACTGCGCGCCGCCCATGTCCGGGTCGGTGCCTACTGACGTGTCCTTGTCCAAGCCGCCAGAGACGTATTGGAGCTGTCCGGTGAACTTCACGGCAGTGCCGAAGCGAGCCGACGGAGTCCTGGCCTGGCTGGGCGAGATCGTGATCTTGGTCGCCGCGCTTGGGGAAGTGACCGGTCCCTGGTCGAGCTTGACGAGGTCGGTGTCCTCGTCGACCTCGTCGCGTGGATCGCCGGTCCACACCCATACGGTGACGCCCTTGCCGATTTGCTCGGGGGTGAGCCCATTGAGCGGTGCGTTGCCGTCGGCGTCGGTAGCCGAATCAGTCACTTGGATCTCGCACGTACTGGAGGTGCTGCCGTCCACGGCCTTGACAATGGAGCGGCACTTGCCGTCGTTGTTGAAGGCTCGGGACTCTCTTGTGGCGTCCACGTAGAAGGCGTCAACCAGCTCGTTGTCGACAGGCCCGAAGTCGGCGTTGCGCAACGACGCAGTGAGTTGACCATTGTTGCTCTGGACGGTCAGACCTGCTGGTCGCAGGTTGCTGTGGGCCAGAGCATTCATGATGAACGTCGCCATGTTGCGTCGAGGCACCCCGTCGTTGGGACGGAAAGTGGCATCGGGATACCCCGAGGTGATGCCCAACTCGTACGCGTAGCTGATATGGGTGTCGACAGACACCGGAACAGTACGGCGTGCGTCGACAAAGTAGTCCACGCTGTCCGCAGCGAGAGCGGCTCCAGTGCTGCCTACGAGCTTGCCCTTGTCTGTGCCGGCCTGCACGAACTTGCTAGGAGCGGTGTGCCTCACCAGGTTGACCAAAGCCATGGCCATCTCGGCGCGGGTGATGTCGGCGTGGGGGCGGAAGTCGCCTCCGCTGCCGGACATGATGCCGTTGCGCGCCAGGGCCTTGATGGCGTTCTGGCGGTTCTCGCCCAACTCGGCGATGTCGTCGAAGTCGTCGTCGCCGTCGCCGCCCATCAAGTCGACGCCCGCCTTGGCGGCGGCCGCATTCAGGAACAGCGCCATCTGGCCACGGGTCACGTTGGTGTCCGGGTCGAACGTGTCAGCGGTCTTGCCGGCGGAGATCCCGTAGTAGGCCAGACAGTTGATGTTGGCAACCGCCGCGTCGAGGGTGCCCAGGTCGGTGAACCCGTAGTCGTCGCGGGCTTCGCCCACGCACGCCGAGAACGTGGGCTTCGCGCTCTGTTCGGCCTTGTTGTCCTCGCCGGTCTTGATCTCCGCGGCTCCCGCCGGGGCCGACCCGACTGCGAGAAGCGAAGCAACCAAGGCGCTCACGGCGAGCAGTGCCCAACCCGAGCGCCGCTTCTTCACTAGCTGGGGCATCGGCCCCTCCTTTGCTTGTACCTGGGGCACAGGCCCCTTCAATTGGGGCATGTGCCCCTCCTTTCTATACCTGTATTCCATCTGTGGCAAGTTCGGTCCGCCCGGAATCGCACGTCTCGTACGCGCAGACCCGCCGAAGTGCAACCTGGATAACGCTACCCGCGGAATCCACCGGCTACACCCCCTTGGATCGTCGATCCGGAACGGCCGAAGAACCCTACCAAGATGGCGGGGCCCATGACCGTCAGAAAGTGTAGCACGCTAGGTCGGCTGACACGTTCAATCATGGGTGGTCCCATTCCAGGCAAGACTCGCGGCCCTGTGCCGCGGGCGCGTCGCCGTGCAGTTGCACGTCGTCGTTCACGGATTGGCACCATAACAGCACCATCAACACAGGGCAATCATTTGCCATGCCGCACAACGTAGCGCGTAGGGCTGTGGCGTGCAGGTCATTCGAAATGGCTGGTGGGCGGTTTCGAGGTGGGCGTTCGGGCAAGGTCGGGACGGTCGTCGGGGCGGACCAGTTCGAGGTGGCCTGGGCCAGGCCGCGGGGCCGGTCGGATCGCAGACATCTGTGCGCGGTCCGGTGGGTCTTTGCGGATGCGGGCGTGCAGCTCGGTCGATGGGCGGGCCGGCAGCTCCGCCGACGGCTGCGGGCCAGGCCGGCTGGCCGGAGCGGGCCAGGCCGGCTGGCCGGAGCGGGCGAATCCGATCAGCCCGGCGGCGTCCAGCGGCGGTGAGGCCGGGGCGGGCAGGGTGGGGGCGCTCGGCGCGGGGGCCCAGTCCGACATCCACCAGCAGCACTGCCGGAGGTGGGGCCCCGGCGCGGGGAGCCCGGCACCGCCTAGTCGAGGCCTGGGCCAGCAAGCTGCCGATCGCCGGGGTGGGGCCTCGGCGGCCTAGCCCTGCTCGGACGCCGGCACCAGCGCGCCGGACACGTCCTCTGCTCCGGCGGGTGACTACAGATTTGGCGGGCTATCCGGTCGGCGCCGGCGGGACCATGTGCGAGTCCGCTGGTCTTGCGGGCGGGCAAGCGCGAGCGGGGAAAGGAAAGGGACCCCGTGAGTGCCGGGGTCCGGAACTGCTCTGGACTACGGCATCGCCCTCACCGCTGCTCATCGGCCGGCTCCGTCACCAGGCGGCCCATTGCCTCGTACATGGCGGCACCGACGATGTTCCACGCCTCGGTGATCGCGTCCGGGTGGGTCGTGGGCAAAGGGCGCAAGCAGCGGCGCCAGAACATGGGGCGCTGGACGTTGAACAGGTCAAACGCCGAGACCATGCCGTCGACCGCAGTAGGGACCCAGTAGGAGGACGCGGCGTGAACGTCGACGCCGTCAGGGTGGTCGATGGCCTCTACAGCCTGCACGTGTCCGTCTCCTCGCAGTGGTGTGACCTGCTGGTTGTAACCGGTCCGCTCTGAGTCCACGAACCGGGTCACCAACGGTCTACCAGTAAACCTTGTCCGGTCCTGTCCGGCAATCTCGGTGGACGATGTAGCCGGCGCTGGTGACGGTGATGGCGCCGGTGGCGCTGATCGGTTCCAGGCCGGCCCGCTCGCCGTCGAGGCTGGCCATGACGGTGTGGCGGCCGTGGCGGGACATGTCCGCGGCCACAGCCAGCGCCCCGGTGCCGGATCCCAGGACAGCCACCTTCATATAGCAGTCCCTATATCAACGTCTCCACGTCAACGTCTCCGGCAACGCCTCCACATCATCGTCTCCGGCAACGTCTCCATATCAATGTCTCCGGCAGCGTCTCCGGAGACTGGCATGCGGGGCCGGCGGTCGGCGCACGGGCGGCGGCCTGGGTCGAGTTCCAGGTGTTGCGGGTCTGAGAGGTCCCTAGCTGCGGAGCCGGTAGGACGGGAGCGGCTCAGGCGGTCTTGGGGTGTCTCCAGCGGCGCCAGAAGAACAGGCCCTCGGGAAGGAAGCCCTGGCTGACTCCGGTGATGGTGTCGAGTTCGGGGAGGTCCTGGAGGAGGTCCTGGAGGAGGTCCTGGTGGTGGTCTGTGTCGCCGGCGGCGGGCTCCATGCGATCACCCTAGCTCGTAGAAGCCGAGAAGCAAGATGACCGCTTCGGCTAGGACGATGAGGGCTTGGAGGGAAAGCAGCCATCGGATGCGGGTGAGGGTCATCTCGTTGCTGTTGTAGTCGCGGTTAAGCCTATTGATGAGGGAGACCTGCAGTTGCAGGAGGGTGGGCTGGGCCTCCATGAGCATCTGGAGCAGTCGGTCGATGGTGGGGCCGACGTCCCAGCGCGAGGCGACGGCTTCGATGGCGACGAGCAGCAGGCTTAGGCCGATGGCGGCGGCGAACACGATGACGGCGGCGTGGGCGGCGAGGGGCTCAGAGACGACGACGGCGACGGCACCGACTGACAGCGCGATGATCGGTGCGGTGGTCGCTAGGCGTAGGAGGCGTTGGAGTCTGTGGTCTTGCTGGCGCCGCCTGTCGCGTGTTTCGTGGAGGATCAGTTCAGGTGTGCCGTCTTGAGGCATTTGGGAGGTCCTTTCCGCTCGTCGTCTCCCGCGAGCCGGGCGTCTCCCGCGAGCCGGGGCACGGGACGTGGGGCCGGCGTGGGTGACGGGTAGCTGAGTCGGCGTCTGTGCGAGGCGTGGGAGCCAGCGCCGGCTCGGGACAGGTGTTCCGTCTTGAGGCGGGGCCTCGGACCGAAGTCGATGCGGGTTGGGTTGTTGGGCTCAGCGGGTTGGGTTGTTGGGCTCAGCGGGTTGGGAAGCATGTTAGCGATGTTCGATGCTTGTCCCTTAATGTCATACCCCTGTGGCATAGTCTGTTCATGGTCATAAGCCAAGCTCAGCGGGCCGAAGCGGCCGTCACCCGGATGCTGGCGACAGTCGGCGACTGCAGCGCCGCGGACCTTCGCCGGGACTTGGAGACGTCCAAGGCGATCGAGTCGAAGCTCGCCGCCTACCAGGCCCGGGCGGCCGCAACGCTCGCCGCACTGGAGCGACACGGCGACGGTGGTGCCGGGGTGCTGCGACATGCGACCGGCGTGTCGCGGCGCCAGGCGGAGAGCCAGGTCCGCACCGCTCGGGTTCTCGAAGACATGCCCACCGTGCGGGAGGCGCTGGAGGAGGGCCGGGTCTCATTCGCCAATGCGGCCCGGCTGGCACAGGCCGCCGAGGGGACCGAGTCCGGTGCCGTGGAGGCCGACGCTGGCCTGCTGGCCAAGGCGGAGTCGATGACCGACGACCAGTTCGCCCGGGAGGCCCGCCGCTGGACCGCCGGCCGCCAGCCCGACGACGGCGAGGCCGACTACCAGCGGCGCCGGGCCCGGCGCTGGCTGCGTCTGTGGGACGGCGACGACGGCATGACCCAGTTGCGGGGCGAGCTCGACCCGGTCACCGGCGAGCGGATCCGCAACCGCCTCGAGGCCGAGGCCCGCCGCCTCCGCACCACGGACGCCGGTGCCGACGGCGGGGGCGGCGGGGCTGGCGGCGGCAAGCGCACCTTCCCCCAAGCCATGGCCGACGCCCTGGACGGCCTAACCGCCACCGGAAGCACCGTCGGCCGCCCCACCGTCGAGAGCAACCCCGACAGCAGCGATGCCCCGACCGCCAGCAGCACCCGCACGAAGAACGACAGCAACGGCAGCAGCAGCAGCGGCACACCCGAAGAAGGCGACAACCACAGCCCCAGCCCCAGCAGCACCCGCACGAACCGCGACAGCAACGGCGGCAGCAGCGGCAGCCGTGGCAACAGCGGCGCCGGTAGTGGCGGCGGCCGCGGCACTCGTGGACGCCGAACCTCGGGGGGTGGCGGCGACACTTGCAGTTGTGGTCGCCGGAAGAGCAATGTCGGGCCGATTGCGGACATCGCGGTGGTGTCCCATGTCGACCCCGGCACCGGTCAACTGGTGTCGCAGCTGGCCACCGGGGAGCCGCTGCCCCCGAGCGTGCTCGATCTGCTCTCCTGCAACGCCGCGCTCACCGGGGTGCTCTACGACACTGCGGGCACTCCGCTGTGGAGGGGCACCACGAAGCGCACCGCCACCGCCGCTCAGCTCAGGGCGCTCATCGCCCGCGACGGCGGCTGCATCGGGTGTCACATCCATCCGGCCCTGTGCCAGGCCCATCACATCAGACCGGTCGCGCAGGGAGGCCCCACCACCATCGCCAACATGGCGCTGCTGTGCTGGCACTGCCACAACAAGGTCCACCACAACCAATGGGCGGTGAGACGCCGCAACGGGCGCCTCGTCCTGGAGCCACCCATACGGACCCGACTGGGCCCGGCCCGCGCTCCCTAACCAGTCCGGGTTCCTTGCCCGACGGGCGCGACCACCGGCGACGGGCGCCGCGGACGGGCACCAGGACCGGGCGCAACCACCGGGGCCGGCACCAGGGCCGGGCACCAGGGCCGGGCGCGACCACCGGGGCCAGGCACCAGGGCCGGGCGCGACCACCGGGGCCAGGCACCAGGGCCGGGCACAACCACCGGAGCCAGGCACCAGGGCCGGACGCAACCACCGGGGGCCGGCACCAGGGCCGGACGCAACCACCGGCGACGGGCGCGGATCCAGCCCGAACCCGGCGGTGACGCACCGCCCGCCATTCGCTTCTTGACAATCCAACCGACCTTGACGCCGCTCCGGGCGCGACGGGCAGCGGGAGCCACCGCGGGCGGGGCGGGCTCGTAGCCTCGGGGCATGGACGACGTGGTGATCCGGCTGGCCACCGTGGCCGACGCCGAGGCGATCCGCCGGATCTACAACCACGAGGTGGAGCACACCACCCACACCTTCGACCTCGTGCCCCGCACCCTCGAGGACCAGCAGGCCTGGCTGCGGGACCGGGAGGGCGCCCTCGGGGTGGTGGTGGCCGAGGTCGGCGGCGACGTGCTGGGGTTCGCCTCGCTCAGCGAGTACCGGCCCCGGGCGGCCTACCGGACCTCGGTGGAGTCCAGCGTGTACGTGGACTCCTCGGCCCGGGGCCGGGGGATCGGCCAGCGGCTCATGCAGGAGCTGGCGGGGCTGGCCGAGGCCAGGGGCTTCCACACCATGATCGCCCGCATCGCCGACGCTCAGGAGGCGTCGATCGGGCTGCACCGGGCCGTCGGGTTCGAGATCGTCGGCACCGAGCGGGAAGTGGGCCGCAAGTTCGGCGGCTGGCTCGACGTGGTCGTCATGCAGCGAATGCTCGCCTGACCCACAGCTCCATCGCCCAGCGCCGTTCCATCGCCCAACACGGTGCCATCGTCGACGGCCTTGAGCTAGAGGCCGCAACCCGAGCCAGACGCCGCAACCGGGTCCCTGTCTTCGTCTATAGGCGAATGGTCTTAGATAGACACTGTCATTCATGTATAGGCGAAGTTAGAGTGTGAGCTGACTGTGTTCGCCTATCAGCGAAGCGACGCTGCCGCGGGGAGGACGAGCCGTGCAGACGAACCCGCACCCCATTGAGGCGCTCGGATCCGACTTGCGAGAGCTGGGTGCGCTATCACGCTCCTTCGCTCATCGTCGCCGTGATCTGGGCCTCACCCAGAGACAGGTGTCGGATGCCTGCGGGGTGTCGGTGCAGTGGCTGTCGGAGTTCGAGAATGCCAAAGGAGACTTCGGCCTGCTTCGCGTGATGCGGGTTGCGGCGGTGCTGGGCTTGTCGTTGGCGGTGCACCAGCGGCCCGTAAGCGACATCGACCTGGTTTTCGAGCAGATACGAGTGAGCCGGCGGCCACAATGAGCACCGAAGAGCTGACGGTCTTGATGTCGGGCCAGACGGCCGGTCGTGTGACCCGCGCCGGCGGCGGGTCGCTGACGTACACCTACGACGAGCGCTACGCCGGTGGGCCCGCGGCTGTGCCGTTGTCGTTGAGCATGCCCTTGCAGCGGAGGCGCTTCGCGGACGCCAGGGTGCAGGGCTGGATGGAGGGGCTGTTGCCCGGGGACTCCCGCGTGCGCAGCCACTGGGCCGCCAAGCACCAGGCGGCCTCGGCTGAGCCGTTCGACCTGTTGGCCACCAAGGTGGGGCTCGAGTGCGCAGGAGCTGTGCAGTTCTGTGGCCCCGAGACGCTCGCCGACGCAGAGCGGCCCGGCGGTGTCGGCTGGTTGACGCCGGCTCAGACCGAAGAGATGGTCGTCGACATGGTGCGCAATGCTTGGCTGTGGGGCCGCCAACTCCGCAGCAGCGCCTTCAGCCTCGCTGGAGCGTTCGCCAAGACTGCGCTGTACAGAGACAGCTCCGAGGCCCGCCGATGGGGTGAGCCGCAGGGCTCGCACCCGTCGACGCACATTCTCAAGGTCCCCATGCCGGGCGAGCCCGAGCAGTCCATCAACGAGCACCTGTGCCTCACGACGGCCCGCTACTCGGGGCTCGACGCCGCCGAGACCGAGCTGCAGACATGGGCGGGCCACACCGCGCTGATCGTGACCCGCTTCGACCGGGTCCGCGACGCCAGCGGTGCGGTGCGCCGCGTCCACCAGGAGGACCTCCACCAGGCGGTCGGCGACTACACGGCGTCGGTCTATCAGCGCGCCAGCACCGGCCGCGCCCCGGGCCACGACCCGGCCCGGCTGGCCCGGCTGCTGCGGGACCATTCCACCGAGCCCGGCCGCGACTTGGAGGCCTTCTTCGACGCGCTGGCCTTCAACTGGCTGATCTGCAACACCGACGCCCACTCCGAGAACTACAGCATCCTCCTCGGACCGAACGCAGCACGGCTCGCACCCCTCTATGACGTCTGGTCGGTCATGGCCGGGGACCCGCACCACCACCAGGCGCACTCGCTGGCCATGTCCGCCCTCGCCGACCCGCGCATCCTCGCAGCCAACAACCCGCAGGCATGGCGGGCGACCGCGGCAGCGGTGGGGCTCGACCCGGCCGAAGGCGTCGACCGGGTGGAGCGGATCGCCGGTGCCGTGCCCGATGCGCTCGAGCGTGCCGTCTCCGAGCTCGACCCCCAGCATCGAGCGGCCCGGGTGGTCGCCACCCTCTCGTCGATGGTCCCCCACCGGGCCTCCACCTGCCTCACCGACGCGTGACCCCTCCGCTTGGCGGGCTGCCACTGACGGTGCGTAACGCCGCCGGCGGCTGAGGCGACGCCGGAACGCCGTGGCCGCGGTTCACGGACCGCCGCAGCCGGCGCGGGGCGTTAGTCGGGCGGGTAGCGGTGCTGGCCGGAATGTCCCTGCGGCAGCCAGCAGAGGCGCTCGGTGCGCGGTCCGTAGTGGCCGCACGCTGAACCCGACACCGACACCGCCGCCGGCGCAGGCGCATCCGGGGCCGACACCGACACCGGCGCAGGGCCGGCATGTGGGGTCGGGCCGGGCCGCGTGCTTGCCGCCAGCCCGCCGTCGGGGGTGGTGGCCCGCAGCAGGGCGACCATCTCCGGGACCGTGTACCTGCGGTTGCGGCGGCCGCCCGTGGAGCTGACGATCCCCACCTCGGCCAGCGCCGCCAGCGCCGCCCGGGCCGCCCTCGGGGTGACCCCGACGCGTTGTGCGGCGGTCTCGGCGTCGAGCACCGGCATCGACGGCAGCGCCGACAGCACCGCGGCGGCTGCGCTGTCACGGCGGAACACAGCCACCGTCTGCCACCGGTCGGCCATCGCCTCAACCCGGCGCGCCACCGCCGCGGCCTGGCGCTCGGCCTCCACGCAGGCATTGGTGAACGCCGTCAGCCACCCCCGCAGGCCGCGGCTGCGGGTCGTCGTGTCGTCGGCATCGCAGACGACCCGGCTGGCGTTGAGCGCGTCGTAGTAGCCGCGCTGGTCACGACTGAGCGCCGAGCTGACCGGCACCGCCCCGTCAGCCAGCCCCGCCGCGTTTAGCACCGTCTGGATCAAGGCGCGTCCTGTCCGGCCGTTGCCGTCGCCGAAAGGATGGATCGTCTCGAACTGGCTGTGGGCGACCACCGCCCGCAGCACCGGAGGATGGCCGCTGGCGTTCAGGTAGCCCACCAGGTCCTCCATCAGCGCCGGCACACGGTCCTGGGGCGGCGCCACGAACACGGCTTCGTCGACCAGGCAGCCCGGCGGGCCGATCCAGATCGGCTCATCACGCAGCACGCCCCCCAGCGAGCGGTCGCGGGTGCGTGCGAACAGCAGGCTGTGGATGCCGCAGAGGTCGTCGAGGGAGGCGCGGTATCCGGAGCGCATCCGCTGCCCGAGCTCGACCGCGGCCGCGATCTGCTGTGATGCCCCGAGCGCGAGGGCGTCGTTCTCGTCGGACACCGGCTTGCCCGCCTGGTCCTGGTACTCGGCCCAGGCGAGCCCCGACGCGGTGGCGTCGACGCCCTCGATGACACTCGAGCGGATGCTCTCGTCGCGGGCCAGCATCCACTTCGCCAGCCCTCCGGCGAGCTCTGACCGGGGCAGGGTCCCGGCCGCGACGAGCGCCCGGTCGGCGACGGTGACCGCGTCCACGTCCTCGGCGGTGAGGGCCGGTTCCCATCCCTCCAACAGGTGCGGCACATAGGCGCGGTACTGCCGCCGCCCGAACCCCGTCCGGGTCGCCATCCACCCCTCAGCGGTGACCTCCCTCCCCACAAACCCACCATATCGCGTCGTATGGGCTATTCACGGCGGCTCCACGACGCGAACACCCGCCTAACCAGTCCTATGCGCTATTCGAGCCCCGGACCGGCGGAGTTACTCAGGCGGGTAGCGGCGCGGAGCGTTAGCCGGACGGGCAGCGGCGCGGAGCGGAATGTCCCTGCGGCCGCCAGCAGAGGCGTCCGGTGCGCAGTCCGTGGTGAACGATGGGGCAGCCAGGCAGCTCAACTCAACAGCTTGGCCATGCGGCGTTCCAGGGCGTTGCGAGGAGCACGCTGCGGCAGGTTGTGCGTCACGACCAGCTCGAGCCCCAACTCGAACAACACGATCAGCACCGTGTTCATCGTTGGAGTGGGGTGGCCCTGCTCCAGCCGGATCACCCACTGCCGAGTGGTGCCGACCCGATCGGCCAGCTCCTGTTGCGTCATGGATGCCGCCTGTCGTGTCTCGCGGACCAGCCTCCCGACGTCAGCAGCCGACAGGACCCGGCGTTCCTCCCTCACGGCGCCGACCTTCGCACCGACCTTCACCTGCCCCCGTGGCGCCCACCGGCGCCTCCCGCTGCGCTGCGGGCATGAGCCACCACGCTCTCGCAAACCTGCTGGGCTGTGTCCGACGCCCAGTCGGGGCACTGTGACGCGGCCGACTCGAACGCCTCAGGCAACGCCTCAGCCATGTCTTGGAGCTCATCGTCGGCGACATCTATCCCGAGCTGCCCAGCAGTCTGCGACCATCCCCCCACAGTGGTGGGACGTGACTCGGCGAATCTCATCGCGGAGGGCCTCAGCCCGGCCTCGGGAGCCGCTAGAGGGGCCGCCGAACTCAGGTCGTAGAGGGGGGCCAGCCGAGGGCGCGGCCCGTCCAGCAGCACTCCGTAGTTCTTGGAGTGGCCGTCGCTGTTTCCAATGAGCCAGTTGTAGAACAGCGACAAGAAGAACTTGCGCGGGTCTTCTCGGCCGGCCTCGTCGGACAGCAGCCCGATGATCTGCTCGGGGGTTGGACCGCCGCCCGACTGATACCTGCGTTCCGGGGCGTATCCCAGCGCTTGGCACAGATCCTCAAAGTGGCGGCGATGCACCTCGCCGCCGTCGTCCCAGCGACGGTCGAAGCGCTCCGTCACCAGACAAATCTCATCGTCGAACATCTCCAACGACGAAGGTGCCGCGTCCAGGCCGAGCGCCACAGCGGCCGTCTGGCACAGATGCTCGTTCACCGCTATCGAATCCCGCAACGCTCGGTTCAGGTGTCCCCGCTGCGGCTTGAGGATGTGGGTAGTCGCGAGAAGGCCGGTGGGGCGACGCCACCCGTCGTCGGCGAGCCTCAACGCCATCTTGGGCTGGGCACCAGGAAGTGAGAGCCACAGCTCGCTCAACCCCTCCAAGGCGGCGTCCTCCGCGTCTTGCATGATGTCGCGCAAGCTGTCGGCCACCTCGGAGTCGGTGAGTCCTACGAGTTCGCCGGAGTGCAGGTCGGGCAAGGCCTCCGGCGGACAGAACTGAACCGCGCCGGCGCACTCGAGCCCCGCCGGGGTGCTGAGCAGGTCGAACGGGTCCGTCGACGCTGCCCCGTACGCCATCGCCCACCGTGAGCGAGTGCGCTCATTGTTCGGCAGCAACCCGTCGATCCAATGTGAGACATCCTGAGCGCGGGGGCTGATCGGCAGCGACAACGACAACGGCGTAGCCGCCGTCGGGTAGTCGGGGTGGTACATGAAATGCACGCTTCGCAACGAGCGCACGGCCAGCCCGACTCGCTCGCCGTTCAGGAACACCCACAGATCCTGCAACGCTCTAGCCATGCGTTACAGCCATGCGTTCCGGCTCTTCGGGTGGTGGGGTGTCGACCGCCCGCACGACAACGCTCGCCCCCAACGCGGACAGCGCCGCCACGACGTCACCAAGCGACGCGTCCTTGCGTCCGCCTTCGAACGCTGACACCCATTGCTGAGACCGCCCAACGGCATCTGCGAGCCGGGTCTGGTTCCAGTCCCGGCGCTGTCGCAGGACCAGCACGCAGCGGCGCACACTCCCCGGCGTCACAAGGGGAATGACCTCCTGAGTCACACACCGTAGTATATCGGGTTTACCCCTCTGTATGACACAGCCCAGACCCCACCGGCCGCTCTGAACGGGGCAACGATTGTTCTCGCTTTATGATTACTTTTGTGCGATCATCGTGTTTGTGCGATTATGCTCGCCGGGTTGGATACGGAGGGCACGATGGCGAACAGGTCGCGTTGGGAAGACATCAAGAAGGAGCGGGGCGAGCCCTCCGCGGAGGCACGGGCCGGGGTCGAACAGGATCTCGCCCTCGGTCAGCTCATCTACGACCTGCGCATCGAGATGGGCCTGAGCCAGCGTGAGCTGGCAGAGCGGATGGGCACCACCCAGTCGGTCATCTCGCGACTCGAGGAGGGTGGCGGTGCCCGCAACCGCATCGACACCCTCGCCCGGGTGGCGACAGCGCTGGGCCGTCATCTGGTGCTCTCGTTTCCGGCCGACGCGCCCGAACGCCTAGACGACGCAATCCAGGTCGCCTAGGGCGAACAGTGTTTAGTGTGGGCCGGGGAGGATTCGAACCTCCGTAGGCTTAGCCGACGGGTTTACAGCCCGTTCCCTTTGGCCGCTCGGGCACCGACCCAAACCGGCCAGCACGATACCATCGCAGGCCGGAATCCCGTCCCCGCATCCCCTAGGAACTGGCCGACCAATGCCCACCTTCGACGTAGTGAGCCGACTCGACATGCAGGAGGTCCGCAACGCGGTGGACCAGGCCGCCCGGGAGGTGAGTACCCGCTACGACTTCCGCAACACCGGCACGGCCGTGGCGCTCGGCGACGGCGCCATCACCTTGAACTCGTCGACCGAGGACCGGCTGGCCGCGGCCCGCCAGGTGCTGGAGGAGAAGCTGGTGCGGCGCAAGGTGTCGCTCAAGGCCCTCGACTACGGCAAGGTGCAGGAGGCTGCCGGGGCCACCGTGCGCCAGGTGGCTGCCCTGCGGGCCGGGATCTCGTCGGACCGGAGCCGGGAGCTCAACAAGTTCATCAAGGGCCTCGGCATCAAGGGCGTGCAGTCGTCCACCCAGGGCGACCAGCTGCGGGTGCAGTCCAAGAAGCGAGACGACCTCCAAGCCGTGATCGCCGCCCTCAAGGAAGCCGACTTCGAAGTCCCCCTCCAGTACGTCAACTTCCGGGACTAACCAACAGAGTCGGCGCGGACTCTGTGTCCAATACCGCATCGTCCAATACCGCCTCGGAACCCTCGAGTCATCCGCCCTCTTGGAGTGTCTCGTACCACGAACACCTGGTCCCCACGTCGCCGCAACGCTGACACACGTGGTTGGGACATTCGGCGTCGATCTGATCCGGATCGTCGGACAGCACATGGCCGTGCAGCTCACATAGCCGCTCAGGAGACTCGCTTGCTGCGTCTGGCATGGTGTCCACCCTTCTCACGGGAATAGAGCGCGATCTCGGACACAGTCGTGGCGTGGCTAGTACACGCGGCAGGCAGTCAGGCCGGCTTCGAGCAGCGTCAACTCGCGAGCAGGCCAGTCGTCCGCCGTCCACAGCGACACGGGCTCCTGCTCGGTGAACCGAAGCACCTTGAACTCGTCGGCCATGCCGAAGTCGTCGGAATCGCAGAAGTCCTCCACCTGCCAGGCCAACGCGACGCGGCAGTCGTCGGCGCCATAGCAATCCCGCACCTGCTGCGCCACGGCTGGAGGCGGATCGTCGGCAAGCAGCGCACCGGCGAACTGATCGACGTTGGGGGTTCGAAGCGAACTCACGAGCCACGCCAACAGCAGGAACATACCCATCCATGCGGAACAGACGACCGTGATGATCGGCATCCACACGACCCACCATCGCCAGCCTTGGAACCGCATCAGCGTGTCAAACAGCTTCGGCGAGTCGCTATCCATCGCAATCATCCCCCTATTATGAGCTTATTCAATAATTCCTGTTATATTCTTGCTAGATATTAACCTACATGAAACATAATACTCATACATGATCCGACAGGCAAGCACAAGCGCGCCGGACCGATCCGCGGCTCGAGCCAGAGCCCGCGAGCCGGCCAGCGGGTTGATGGGTGCTGCGGGCCAGGGGCGGGCCTGGGAACTACCGCCAGACCCAAGCGTTGCCGTCAGGCCGGAGGGTCAGGCCGGAGGGTCAGGCCGGAGGGCGGCACGAAGGCCGCAGGGGCTAGCGCCAGTTGCCGGACTCTAGGCGGCGGATCCGCTCGGCGGTGGGCGGGTGGGTGGAGAACATCTTGCCGAAGCCTCCGCCGCCACCGCCGCCCCGGGCCTGGGCCTTGAGCGGGTCGATGATGTAGTTCGACGCCTGGCTCGGGTTCACGCCCGACGGGATCCGCTGGGCGTAGGTCTCCAGACTCCCCAGGGCCCGGGCCAGGGGACGGCCGTCGTTCAGCAGTTTGGCCGCCGACGCGTCGGCCTGGAACTCCCGGCTGCGGCTGATGGCCGCCTGGATCATGGCCGCCGCGATCGGGGCCAGGATGGCCAGGGCCAGCTGGCCGAGCGGGTTGCCGCGGTCGTCGCCCCGGCCGCCGGCGAACATGGCGCCCCACATGGCTATGTGGGCCACGAACGTGACCGCCATGCCGACGGCCGCGGCCACCGAGCCGATCAGGATGTCGCGGTTGCGGATGTGGGCCAGCTCATGGGCCAGCACACCCCTCACCTCGTCCCAGCCCATGGCCTGGGTGAGCCCTTGCGTGATGCACACCGCGGCGTTGTTGGGGTTGCGGCCGGTGGCGAAGGCGTTGGGCTGCGGGTTCGGCGACACGTACAGCTTCGGCATCGGCATCTGGGCCCGGCGGCACAGGTCGGACATGATCTCGTAGTACTGGGGCATCTCGGCCGCGGTCACCGGCTGGGCCCGGGCCGAGGCGATGGCCAGCTTGTCGCTGAACCAGTAGGAGCCCCCGGTGATCACCAGGGCGAAGATCAGGCCCAGCACCAGGCCGCCCTGCCCGAAGGCCCCGCCGATCACTATGCACAGGCCGCCGAGCAGAGCCAGCAGCGTGAACGTCTTGGCCGTGTTCCACATCGTCCGTCCTCTCCGCTTGCGCCACCCTCAAGCTACCGGCGCAAAGGTAAGAGCCCGCATAGCCGCCGGCGCAGGCGCGGGGTCAGCACCCGCATAGCCGCCGGCGCAGGGGGGTCAGCGCTCGTAGTAGCCGGAATGGGTGTAGAAGGCGAGCACGCCCTCGGCGCGGAACATCTCGATGATGCGCTCGTCGTCGTCGATAGCCACCGTTATCTCGAAGCCGGCGGCCCGCAAGCGGGACAGCTCGTGGCGCTTGTAGTCCGCCGAGGGGCCGCCGCTGCCCGGGCCGCGGCGGGGACGCATTATCAGCAGATCGTGGCGGACCTCGTTGACGGCCAGCCAGCTGCGGGTCATGTCGGCCACGTAGTGGGGGCGGGCGGTGAGGATGGCGACGGTGTGATCGTCGGCCACCGAGGCGGTGAGGGCCAGGCCGGACTCGTAGGGCGGGTCCAGGTGCGCGGACGTGAAGAAGCCCCGCCAGTCCTTGCGGGCACCCCGCAGGAAATGCTGGCGGTGGGTGGCGTTGGAGATCACGCCGTCGAGGTCGAAGATCACCAGCGGCCCCGGCTCCGGGGTCGCAGCCCCGTCAGGGAAGTACCAGTTGTCGGGAGTGGCGGTCACAGCCATCAGCGCCCCGCTGGCCGGAGTCCGCCCCTACGGCCCGAGCCGAAATTGGCGACGAAATGGGTACCCAGCACCCAATATCCACCCCAATTTCGAGCTGGGCGGGCTGGGCGGGCCGGGCAGGGCGAGCAGGCGGCCGGGCAGGGCGAGCAGGCGGCTGGGCAGGCCGGGCAGGGCGAGCAGGCGGCTGGGCGGGCCGGGCAGGGCGAGCAGGCGGCTGGGCAGGCCGCGGCGTGTCGGGTCACTCCTCGTCGGCGGCTTCGGCGGCCCGGTCCCGGATCTCGGCCACCACCCCCGGGTCGGCCAGCGTGGTGGTGTCGCCCAGGTCCCGGCCGTCGGCCACGTCGCGTAGCAGGCGGCGCATGATCTTGCCCGAGCGGGTCTTGGGCAGGTCCGGCACCAGGAACACCGCCTTGGGGCGGGCCGTCGGACCCAGCTTCACGGCCACATGCTGGCGGACCTCCTCCCGCAGCTCGTCGGAGGCCTCGGCGGTGCCAACCAGGATCACGTAGCCGACGATGGCCTGGCCGGTGATGTCGTCGGTGGCCCCCACCACCGCGGCCTCGGCCACCGCGGGATGGTCCACCAGCGCCGACTCCACCTCGGTGGTGGAGATCCGGTGGCCCGACACGTTCATCACGTCGTCCACCCGGCCCAGCAGCCACAGGTAGCCGTCGGCGTCGATGCGGGCCCCGTCGCCCGCGAAGTAGCGGCCCTCGAACTCCGACCAGTAGGTGGCCCGGTAGCGCTCCGGGTCGCCCCAGATGCCCCGCAGCATCGACGGCCACGGCTTGATGATGGTGAGGTAGCCGCCGCCCTCGGCCACCACCGAGCCCGAGTCGTCGACCACCTCGGCGAACACGCCCGGCAGCGGCTGGGTGGCCGAGCCCGGCTTGGTGGTGGTGATCCCCGGCAGCGGGGTGATCATGTGGCCGCCGGTCTCGGTCTGCCACCAGGTGTCCACGACCGGGCAGCGCTCAGTGCCGATGTGGCGGTGGTACCACATCCATGCCTCGGGGTTGATGGGCTCGCCGACGGTGCCCAGCACCCGCAGGCTGGATAGGTCCCGGCCCGCGGGCCACTGCTCGCCCCACTTCATGAACGTGCGGATGGCGGTGGGGGCGGTGTAGAGCTGGGTCACGCCGTAGCGCTCGACGATGTCCCACAGGCGGTCCTTGGCCCAGCCGGCCCGGTCGCCGGAGCGCTCGGCGGGGCGGGGCGTGTCGGGGGTGCCCTCGTACATCACCGACGTGGCCCCGTTGGCCAGCGGCCCGTACACGATGTAGCTGTGGCCGGTCACCCAGCCGATGTCGGCCGCGCACCAGTACACGTCGGTTTCGGGGCGCAGGTCGAACACGTAGCGGTGGGTGAACGCCACCTGGGTGAGGTACCCGCCGGTGGTGTGCATGATCCCCTTGGGCTTGGCGGTGGTGCCCGAGGTGTACAGCAGGTACAGGAGCTGCTCGGAGTCCATGGGCTCGGCCGGGCAATCGGGGGCGGCCTCGGCCATCAGGTCGTGCCACCACAGGTCCCGGTCCTCGACCATGTCGGGGTCGGTGCCGCAGCGGTCCACCACCACCACGTGCTCCACCGACGGCGCTCCGGCCGACAGGGCCAGGTCCACGTTGGGTTTCAGGGCGGCCGGGGCGCCCCGCCGGTAGCCGGCGTCGGCGGTGACCACCAGCCGGGCCTCGGCGTCGGCGCAGCGGTCGGTGATGGCGTCGGGCGAGAAGCCGCCGAAGATCACCGAGTGGGCCACCCCGATGCGGGTGCAGGCCAGCATGGTGACGGCCAGCTCGGGGATCATCGGCATGTACACCGCGATGCGGTCGCCCCGGCGCAGGCCCAGGCGCAGCAGCACGTTGGCGAAGCGCTGCACGTCGTCGAGCAGCTCCGAGTAGGTGATGGTGCGGGTGTCGCCAGGCTCGCCCTCCCAGTGGAAGGCGACCTTGTCGCCTTTGCCGGCGGCGACGTGGCGGTCGAGGCAGTTGTAGGAGACGTTGAGCTGGCCGCCGACGAACCACTGGGCGAACGGCAGGTCCCACTCCAGGGTCGTGTGGAAGTCCTGGTCCCAGTCGAGCAGGTCGCGGGCCTGGCCGGCCCAGAACGCCTCGAAGTCGGCGGCGGCCTCGTCGTACATCGAGCGGTCGCTGGCCTGGGCCGCGGCCGCGAAGTCCGGCGGTGGCGGGAACGTGCGGTCCTCGGTCTCGTAGATCTCGATCGACCCTTCGGCCATTGGGCTGTCCTCCTGTTTGCTCCTGGTTGCTGCGTTCTGGTTGCCGGCGTCCTGGCTGGCCCTTTGGCGCTCCGGTTGCTCCTAGTTGCTGACGTTCCTGGTTGCTGGCTGGCCCCTGGCGCTCCGGTCGCTCCTGATTGCTGACGTTCTGGTTGCTGGCCGACCCTTGGCGTTTATGGTTGCTCTTGGCTGCTGGCTGGCCCCTGGCGCTCCGGTTGCTCCTGGTTGCTGGCGTTCCGGTTGCTGGCTAGGCGGCCGTCCCGACTGGGACCGTACGGGTGTGGCGGCCCGAGCGCAGCACCGTGCCCGGCAGCGCGTCGGTGGCCTCGCCGTCGACCACGGTGGTGACCCCGTTGACCATCACCCGGCGCACGCCGGTGGCCTCGGACCACAGCCGCCGGCCGTCGCCGGGCAGGTCGGCCACCAGCACCGGCTCATGGGCCCCGACGGTGTCGGGGTCGAACAGCACGATGTCGGCGTGGAAGCCCTCGGCGATGCGGCCCCGGCCCTTGAGGCCGAACAGCCGGGCCGGCGCCTCGGTGAGGTGGCGGACGGCGTTCTCGAGGGACGTGAGCTGCCGGCCCCGCAGGCAGTCGTCGATCCAGGCGGTGGTGTAGCAGGCGCCGGCCATGCGGTCGAGGTGGGCCCCGGCGTCGCTGCCGCCGATCATCACCGCGGGATGCTCCCAGGCCTCGGCCCGCAGCCGCCAGCTCTCGGGGTCGTCGTCGGTGGGGGCCGGCCACAGCACGGTGCGCAGATCGTCGTTGAGGCAGATGTCCACCAGGCAGAAGAAGTCCCGCTGGCCCCGCTCCCGGGCGATGTCGCCCACCCGGCGGCCCTTGAGGCCCTCGTTGGCGGCCGAGTAGGTGTCGCCGATGCGGTAGTCGGACCAGCCGGTGAGGCGGCTGAACACGCCGGCGGAAGGGCTGGCCGCCGAGTTCTCGAGGGCGATCAGGGTCTCGGGGCGGCGCAGGGCCTCCATGCGCTCGGGCACCGGCAGGCCGAAGGTGTCGGGCCAGTCCGGCAGCATGTGCAGCGCGCAGAACGTGCCCAGGTTCATGTTCATCCCCACCAGGATCGGCATGGTGAGGGCCACCACCACCGCCCCGGCGTCGGCGGCCCGCTCGCAGGCCGCGATCTGGTTGCGGTAGTCGTCGGGGCGGGCCGAGTCGATGGTGAGCACGTTCCAGTTGAGGGGGCGCTGGGCCTGCAGCGACATGCGGGTCATCAGGTCGACCTCGTCGTCGCTGAAGCCCTTCATGCAGCCGTCGGCCACCCACTCCAGGGTGGTGCCGGGGTGGGTGGCGGTCTCCCGGCACAGCTCCAGCACCTCGTGCTCGGAGGCCCAGCGGCTGGGGACGGGCTGGCCGTCCCAGTCGTTGTGGGTGTAGCTGCGGCCGGTGGAGAAGCCGAGCCCGCCCGCGGCCAGCGACTCGGCCAGCAGGGCCCGCATCAGGGCGATCTGGTCGTCGTTGGCCTCGTGGCCGACGGCGTCTTGGCGCATGACGGCGCGGCGCAGGGCGCAGTGGCCCACCAGGAAGCCGGCGTTCACGCCTAGGCCCCGGGTCTCGACGGCCCGCAGGTAGTCGGCGAAGCTCTCCCAGTCCCAGGGCACGCCCTGCTCCAGGGCGGCCAGCTCCATGCCCTCGACCTTCACCATCATCCGCTTGAGGTACTCGCCGTCGTCGGGGTGGGTGAGCGGGGCCAGCGAGAAGCCGCAGTTGCCGCCTATGACCGACGTGACGCCGAAGAGGTTCGACGGGGTGGCCCGGGGGTCCCAGAAGATCTGGGCGTCGTAGTGGGTGTGGGGGTCGATGAAGCCGGGGCACACCACCAGGCCGGCGGCGTCGATCGTGTCGGTGGCCTCGGTGGCGGCGCCGTGCAGGTCGCCGGGGTCGGCCACGGCCACGATCCGGTCCCCGGAGATGCCGATGTCGGCGGGACGGGCCGGGGCGCCGGTGCCGTCCACCAGCGTGCCCCCGGTGATCAGCGTGTCAAGCATTGAGCCAGAGGGTAGCCGTGACGCCGTTGGCCCGATCCGCCGAGTGCGGCCGGCGGGGCGGGCGCCGCGGCCCCTCCCCTCGCTCCGACCCGAAATTGGCGACCAAATGGGCACCATACACCCATTCCCGCCCCCAATTTCGGAGAGACGGCAATAGGCGATCGACAAGACGGCAATAGGCGATCGACGAGACGGCAATAGGCGATCGACCCTCTCCGGAAATGACCCTCGCCGGAAATCTGGCGGGCGGTGCCGGCGAGTACAGTCCAAGACATGCTGCTACGACGGGACAAGACCCGGATGCCGACCGCCGCCGACGCCCTGCCCGGGCGGGACGAGGCCATGGAGGTGCAGGCCTACGGGCACCTGGTGCTCGGCACCCCGCTGGAGCCGCCGTTCCCCGACGGCTGCGAGCGGGCCATGTTCGGGATGGGGTGCTTCTGGGGGGCGGAGCGGTTCTTCTGGCAGGTGCCGGGGGTTCACACCACTGCGGTGGGCTACTCGGGGGGCGTCACCCCCAACCCGACCTACCAGGAGGTGTGCACCGGGCGCACCGGCCACAACGAGGTGGTGCTGGTGGTGCACGACCCGTCGGCGGCGCCCTACGAGCAGCTGCTGAAGGTGTTCTGGGAGATGCACGACCCCACCCAGGGGATGCGCCAGGGCAACGACGTCGGCACCCAGTACCGCAGCGGCATCTACGTGTACTCCGGCGCTCAGCGGGAGGCCGCGGAGGCTTCCCGGGGCCGGTACCAGGCCGCGCTCACCGGGAAGGGCTTCGGGGAGATCACCACCGAGATCGTCGACGCCGGCGCCTTCTACTACGCCGAGGAGTACCACCAGCAGTACCTGTCCCGGAACCCGTACGGCTACTGCAACCACGGCTTCTGCCAGGTCGGCTACGAGCCCGTCGCAGCCGCGGCCGGCTGATCGATGCCGAACCCGCCCCCAGCGGCCCAGAACCCGCATCGATTCCGGCGGGCCGCGGCTCTCCCATCTGCAGTTGATGCCGAACCCGCCCTCAGAGGCCCAGAACCCGCGTCAATTTCGATGAGGGCGGTGCGACGCATCGCACGCGGTGCTAAGGGTGCTAAGGGTTCAGCCGGGGCATGCTGCACCGCCCGCCGGTCCCTTGGAACGTGCGCGGGTAGGCGAGAGCGGCTCGCGCTGCGGCGTGGTCATTCCCGCTCTTGTTCGCTGCGCTCACGGGCCGCTCGGGCCACGGCCTCGCCCGTATGGGCCGGGTTCTTTCACCTACCCGCTCGGCCTCTTAGTCGGCAACTGGTTGGCGGCTAGTTGACGGCCGAGTCTCGGGTCGCGGGCCAGGGGACGCCCCCGGCACCGTCGCCGCGGTCGCGCCGGCTGGGCGCGGCGATGATGCTGGTGTCGGGGCTGGGGTTCGGCTCCACCGGCGCCATCTCCCGCAGCATCGACGCCGACGCCTGGCAGCTCGCCAGCTGGCGGAGCCTGCTCGGCGGCAGCGCCACGCTGGTCTACGTGTGGCTGCGAGGCCGTCTCAGTGGCTCGGCCGGCGGCTCCGTCGGCAGCTCCGTCGGCAGCCCAGCCGATAGCCCAGCCCGCGGCTCCGTCAGCGGCTCGGTCAGCGGCTCCGCCGGCAGCTCAGCCAGCGACTCGGCCGACAGCCCAGCCCGCGGCTCCGTCAGCAGCCCGGCCGACAGCCCAGCCGGCGGTTCGCAGTCCCGCCTGCGGCTAAGCGCCACCCTCGGACCCCAGGGCCTGCTGCTGGTCGGGCTGTCGGGAGTGTCGATGATCCTGTACATCGACGCGCTCCAGCGCACGGAGGTGGCCAACGTCAGCGTGATCGCGGCCACCGTTCCGTTCCTGGCCGCCGGGCTGGCGTGGCTGATCCTGCGCGAGCGGCTGCGGCGCTCGACGGTGGCGGCGGGTCTGGTGGCGCTGGGCGGCGTGACCCTTACAGTGGCCGGCAACCTCGGGCCCGGCGACCTAGACGGCAACCTGCGGGCCGTCGTCCTGGCGCTGACCCTGGCCCTACTGATCGTGCTGATACGCCGCTTCGAGGGGGCCGACGCGGTGCTGGCGCTGGGCTTGGCCGGGGTGCTGCTGTTCGTGGTGGCGATGGTGGTGGCCGACCCGCTGGGGGTGGCCGCCGGCCAGATGCCGATGCTGGTGTTCTTCGGGGCGGTGTTCGCGGTGTCGCTGGTGCTGTGGACCGAGGGGGTGCGGCTGATCCCGGCTGCGGAGGCCGGGCTGCTGACCTCAAGCGAGACGCCGTTCTCGATCCTGCTGGCGTGGATCGTGCTGGCCGAGGCGCCGCCGCTGGTGACCGTGGTCGGCGGGCTGCTGGTGCTGGGCGCCATCTTCGGCCACGCCGGGGCCGATCTGGCCGCCGGCCGGGTCAGCCGCCCGTGGCTGCGCCCCCGGACCCGCCCGAGGCTCTAGAGGCCGAGCGGATAGGCACGCGAATCCGGCGCATACGGCGCGAGGCCGTGGGCAGTGTTGCTTTGGTCTTGGGCGGCCCGTGAACGCAGCGAACGAGAGCGGGAATGACACCGCTGCGCGCGACAGGCTCTCGCCTATCCGCGTGGCCCCTTAGGCGCGAGCGTCAGCTGCCGTCGGCGGACAGGGGGAACCGCTTGCGGCCCCAGAACTGCCAGACCAGCCAGCCGGCGATATTCACAGCCGTGCTGCCCAGGACCAGCCACAGGAACAACCCGAGCTTCGAGTCGAACCACTCGGAGAAGACATTCGGCAAGCAGACCGCGAGGAACGCTACGGCCCCCCAAATCACGTGGCCCACCCTCTCACGGCGGCTCCTGTATTGCGGGCGCCGGAGGACTCGCAGCAGGCCCCTCCCAAACACCACCGCGTCAGCCGCCCTCTGCAGGATCCGGAGGCGGGGGACGCAGGAACAGGACTCGCAGCAGGCCCCTCCCAAACACCACCGCGTCAGCCGCCCTCTGCAGGATCCGGAGGCGGGGGACGCAGGAACAGGACTCGCAGCAGGCCCCTCCCGAACACCACCGCGTCAGCCGTCCTCTGCGGGGTCAGGCGGCGGGGGGCGGAAGAAGAGCAGGAGTTGGGCCGCGCCGGCGCCGACGCCGAGCAGCAGGGCGATCCACATGCCGGTCCATCCGTCGAGGCGGTGGATGATCTCCAGTTCGGCGTCGAGGGATATGCGGCCCGGGCCGAGCATGGCCGTCACCAGGCTCATGGTGGCGATCAGGGCGACGTACTCCCAGCCCTCGCCGGTGATCATGAAGCCCTTGTCGCGGTGGACGGTCCAGAACGCCACCACCATCAGAGCGATCAGCCCGGCTGCGGCCAGTGGGGTGAGCAGGCCGAGCACGAGCAGCACGCCCACGCCCATCTCGGTGCCGGCGGCCAGGGCGGCGTGGACCTTGCCGGGGCGCATCCCCATCGACTGGAACCAGCGTCCGGTGCCGGCGATCCTGCCGCCCCGGAAGGCCTTGTTGTAGCCGTGGACGAAGATCATCATTCCCAGAGCGGCCCGCAGGATCATCACGGCGACATCGAGCACCCGGGCCGACTCGGGCTTGACGCTGACACCATCGCCATCGCCGTAGACGAACCAGACGGCAGCGTCGCCGCTCCACGGGTCATACAGCGCCGCGGCCAGCACCAGACCGAGCACCGTGAGCGCGGTGAGCGCTCTGATGACGATGTCGGCTGTGCGCTTGCTCACGGTGACCTCCCAGCCGCCCCCGTTGCCACGGCTGGTGCGAGTGTAGGCACGGCGCCGCTACCCCCATCACGCCGACCCGTGCGCCGGGCCCGCGAGCACACCAGTACGCCGCCGGCAGCTGGAGCGCGAGCAACAGCCCCGCGCCGGGCCCGCGAGCACACCAGTACGCCGGTTTCACCCTCGCGGCCAGGCGTAAGGTGGCAGTGACCGGGGAGCGGCCGGCACCGCCACCGGAACCAGCCCCACCTAAACCCGGCGACCGGCCCGACCGACACCCCACCAGAGCAGCCCCGCCCCCAAACCGGCGACTGGACGGACCGGCGGAGAGTAGACATTCAGGCCGTGGGCTCGGATGTGGCGGATGTGGGCGTGGCAGTGCTGGCGGTGGCCAGGACCGCGGTGCGGCCGGTGGACGGCGAGCTGGCCGGGTGGAACCCGGTGGAACTGGCCGGCGTGGTGGGGCGGGAGGCGCTGGAGCGTGCCCGGCTCGCGGCTGGCGATCTGGACGAGGTGGTGGTGGGCTGCGCCGACCCGGTGGGGGCCTGCGGGGCCGACGCGGCCCGGGCCATCGTGCTGGCCGCCGGCTGGCCGGTCACCGTCGGCGGTCATGTCGTCGACCGGGGCGAGACCAGCGGGCTGGCCGCGGTGCAGGCCGCGGCGGCGTCTATCCGGGCCGGGCAGGCCCGCACCGTGCTGGTGCTCGGGCTGGGCCTGTGCTCGGTGGTGCCGCCGGGCGCGGCCGCCCTCAACCGCACCTACGGCGCTCCCTGGGGCGGGGTGGCCGAGCGGTTCGCGGAGGCGGGCGGGCTACTGCCTGCGCCCCGGCTGTCGGAGCGTGCTGCTGTGACGGCGGGCATCGACCGGGCGGCGCTTGATGCGGCGGCCGAGGAGTCCCGGCGGAGGCGGGCGGCCGCGGGTGCCAGCCCGGCCATTGTGGCGGTGGCGGCCCGGCCGGGCGATGCGGCCGGGCGGGGCGTGTACCCGGGCGACCCGGTGGCGGCTGACGTGGTGCGTGACTGGGGCGACGCCGCGGAGTTGCCCCCGGCCTTCGACGACGACGGGCTCTTGACCGCAGCCACGTTCGCTCCCCCAGCCGACGCGGTGGCCGCAGTGCTGCTGCAAGCCGTCGCCGCCCCACCCGAACCCTCCGCCGCAGGCTTGGCCAAGGCCACAGCCGCGCCCCGCAGCGAGGACGCCACAGACACACACACCACCGAAACCCAGCCCCGGCCAGAACAACACCCAACCCAGGCCACAACCACGCCCCGCAGCGAGAGCCTCGCCACAGACACACACACCACCGACATCCAGCCCGCGCCAGGTGGACACCCGGCCGGGATCGCAGCCGTGCTTGAGAGCACCCGTGCGGCCACGGAGGCGAGCGGCCCTGCGGCGCTGGTGACGGCGGCGGGGATGGGCCGGGCCGCCGGTGACCCCTTCGATCCGGTCGGCAACGTGGCCGTGTCGGTGAGCCGGGCGCTGGCGGAGGCCGGCGTGGAGCTCGACGCGGTGCACGACATCGCTGTGGTCGAGCAGGACGCGGCCACCGTCGAGCTGGTCGCGGGAGCCCTGGGCATCGACCAGGACGCCATCAACCGGTCCGGCGGGGCCGTGGCCACCGGCAACGCCGGGGCCGCGGAGGAGCTGCGCCTCATCACCGACGGTGTGGCCGGGGGGTCCGGCGGCATGCTGCTGACGGTCAGCGCCGGACCGACCGGCTCAGCCGCTAACGTGTGGCAAACACATATTTAAGTATATTTCAAGTTGTTTATGTCATAGTGGTCTGTTACCGTAGCTCCCATGGAAGTCGAAGTCCTCGCCACCCTGCTGGGAGTTGCGCTCGCCGCGCTCGTCGCAGCGTGCGGCGCGGGCTTCCGCTGGCTGCGTTCCGACCTCCGCGACCTGCGCAGCCATGTTGACACCCGGTTCGAAGAGCAAACCGCGAACACCAACGCGCAGTTCGCCTCTGTCGGTACGCGCCTTGACGGGCTGGAAGCGAGGTTCGACAGGCTGGAAGCGAAGGTTGACAATCTCATCATGGCGCTGGCCCGCGCTCGGTCACTGAACGATCCTCAGCTTGCGACGCCCCAGCCGTCGTCACTCCCTCCGGAGACAGGGCCGGTCCTCCGACCGCCGGATCCGGCGCCAACTCCCACCGACGCACCTGAGAGCAGGGCATTGCCGGCTGAGACGCCGCCCGAGATTGCAGACCCGCCCCGGGCGCCACCGACCACCGGCGTTCAGCCCTCAGCGGATCAGCCGGCACAGCAACGACCGCCCGAACCGTTCGGACCAACCGCGGCACCCGCCTGACTCCCCACCAGCCAACCCATCCAGACCTCACCGCAGCGTCTAGCTGGCCCAATGGCTCCCGAAGCATGACTGGGCCCGTCGCGTAGCATCAGGTAGGCAGGACATCGGGGAACTGCAGGCGGGAGGCCGTCACAGGGATGCAGCGAGAGAGGGCCGTCAACCTCGGGCTGATCGTGCTGGCGCTGGGCGGCCTGGTGCTCGGCGCCGTCCTGGCCGACCTCCTGAAGGTCCTGATCGCGGTGGTGATCGCCTACTCGGTGCTGCGGCTGGGGCTGGCCATGCTTCGCAACCTGGCCCGGCCGCTGCCCGAGCCGCCCGACCCGGGCATCCTGCGCAAGGTCAAGATCGAGTACCGGTGCAGCATCTGCGGCGCCGAGGTGCGCATGACCGTCGCCCCCGACGAGGACCCCGAACCGCCCCGCCACTGCCAGGACGAGATGGACTTGGTGACTCCCATCGAGTGAGAGGCCCAACCCGCCTATCTGCCCCCGATCAGAGTTATCCACAGGCTGTGGGCAAGTCTGGGGGAAATTACAAGAGTGTGATCACGCAGCGACCGTCTGCGTGGCCGTCACCGGTACTGCGTGGCGGTGATGATCCCGGCCAGGATCAGCCCCAGACCCCCCAGAAGCACCACATTGGAGGTGTCCCAGAGCACGGCCAGATAGTTGACGATGATCAACGCCACGCCCAGCCCTAGCAGGCTGAACAGCAGGATCGGCACCCATATCGGGCTCGGATCCTGCACATCGAACCCGGTGTGGGTCTTGGTGTCCGGCTTGTAGTTGTCGGGGCGGGTGCCCTTGGCCGTCACACGGCCGGCCGGCACACGGCGCTTGGTGGGTCTCGGCATAGCCCCGAGGATAGACGCCCCGGCTACCAGCGGCCCATCAGGAAGTTGGCCCCGTCGGTGGCCGCGGGATAGGCCCCGGTGATGCCCGCGCTCATGAAGCCGGCGTCGCTGATCAGCGTCACCCCGGTGACGTAAGCAGCGGCGTCGCTGCACAGGAACAGCAGCGGGTAGGCCTGCTCCATCGGGGTGGACGCCTCCACGCCCGCGTCGGACCGGTAGTCGGCGCCGAACTCGAGCCACAGCTCCCGGTTGGCCTCGGCCAGCGGCGTCACCGTCGGGCCGGGGCAGATGGCGTTGACGCGGATCCCCCGCCGCAGCAACGGGTAGGCCTGGGTGGCGACGTAGGCGCACACCGCCTGCTTGGTGTGGAAGTAGTCGGCCTTGCGGTGGTCGACGAACCAGGCCGCGGCCTCGTCGAAATCGGAGATGGCCAGCACCTCGGAGAACTCCTCCAGGTTCGACTCCCAGCCCAGCCCGGCCGACGACGAGATGAAGCCGATGGCCGACCCCGCAACCAGCGTCCCGGCGCCGAGCATCCGGTCGATCAGGTGGCGGTGGCCGACGAAGTTGATCCGCTCCAGCCCCGGGGTGCCGTCGGCCACGCCCGCGCAGGCCAGCAGGGCATGCACCGGTCCGCCGCACTCGTCCGCCGCAGCGTCGATCGACGCCCGCGAAGCCAGGTCCAGGCCGATGGCGGTCACCCCGGGCACAGCCACCTCGGCCCGGTCCATGACCACCACCTCGGCGCCGGCGTCCAGGGCCAGTTCGGCCGCGGCCGCGCCCATCCCGGTGGCGCCGCCCACCACCAGCACCCGCTTGCCGTCGAACCGGAACGCATCGAACAGCGACATTGCGATAGTCGGACCTCCTGCCTAACGTGGCCGGGGAATGTCTACCACCGAGGCAGAGGTCGCCCGCGGCCCCTACTACGACCCGTTCGACTTCGAGATCGACGCCGACCCCTACCCGGTCTGGCACCGGCTGCGCGAGGAGGCGCCTCTCTACCGCAACGAGCGCTACGACTTCTACGCGCTCAGCCGGTTCGACGACGTCGCCGTGGCGTTCAAGAACTGGCGGACCTACAGCTCGGCCAGGGGCACCGTGCTCGAGATCATCAAGAGCGGCATGGAGGTCCCGCCGGGCTTCATGATCTTCGAGGACCCGCCCGTGCACGACTATCACCGGGGCCTGGTGTCGAGGGTGTTCACCCCCAAGAAGATGAACGCCATCGAGTCCAAGCTGCGGGAGTTCTGCGCCCGCAGCCTCGACCCCCTGGTCGGCACCGGGCGGTTCGACTTCATCGCCGACCTGGGCGCCCAGGTGCCGATGCGGGCCATCGGCATGCTGCTGGGCATCCCCGAGCAGGACCAGACCACCCTGCGCGACCTGGTCGACGACAGCCTCAAGCTCGACGACGGCACGATGCCCGAGTTCTCCTACCAAGCCTCGGGCGACGTGAACTCGGTCGACTTCCTACGCGAGTACATCAACTGGCGGGCCGAGCACCCGACTGACGACCTGATGACCGAGCTGCTCCACGCCGAGTTCGAGGACGAGACCGGCACGCTGCGCCGGCTCACCCGCAGCGAGGTCATGAACTTCATCTCGCTGCTGAACGGGGCCGGCAACGAGACCACCACCCGCCTGATCGGCTGGACCGGCAAACTGCTGGCCGAGCACCCCGACCAGCGCCGCGCCCTGGTGGAGGACCGCCGGCTCATCCCGGCGGCCATCGAGGAGATCCTGCGCTACGAGACCCCCTCCCCGGTCCAGGCCCGCTGGGTGACCGCCGAGGTCGAGCACTACGGCCAGACCGTCCCCGCCGGCAGCGTCATGCTGCTGCTCAACGGCGCCGCCAACCGCGACGGCCGCAAGTTCGCCGACGGCGACACGTTCGACATCGACCGCAACATCGACTTCCACCTGGCCTTCGGCTACGGCATCCACTTCTGCCTGGGCGCGGCCCTGGCCCGCATAGAGGGACGGATCGCGCTCGACGAGGTGCTCAAGCGCTGGCCCGACTGGGACGTCGACTACGACAACGCGGTGCAGGCCCGCACATCAACGGTGCGGGGCTGGGAGAGCCTGCCGGTGCTTACCGCCTGACCCGGGAGCTACCTGAAGTTCTCCCAGTAGCGGGACGGCACCGGGCCCCGCTGGCCGTGGTACTTCGAGCCCAGCGACCCCGACCCGTAGGGCGTGTCGGCCGGGGTGGTCATCTGCTGGAAGCTGATCTGGCCGATGCGCATCCCCGGATACAGGGTGATCGGCAGGTTGGACACATTCGACAGCTCCAGGGTGAGCTGCCCGTCGAAGCCGGGATCGACGAACCCGGCGGTCGAGTGGATCAGCAGGCCCAGCCGGCCCAGCGACGACTTGCCCTCCAGGCGGGCCACCAGGTCGTCGGGCAGGGCCACCCGCTCCAGGGTCGCCCCCAGCACGAACTCGCCCGGATGCAGGATGAACGGGTCGTCGGCGTCGGCGTCCACCAGGGTGGTGAGCGCCGACAGGTCCCGCTTGACGTCGATGTGGCCCAGGGTGTGGTTGCGGAACACCCGGAAGCTGTCGTCCAGGCGCAGGTCCACCGACGACGGCTGCACCGCCCCCTCGCCGAGCGGGTCGATGACGATACGGCCGGCGTCGATCGCCTCCCGGATCGAGCGGTCAGACAGGATCACCGCACCGCTCCGGGTCCGGCGCCAGCCGCGGGAAGCCCCAACTCGCCGTCCATGACAGGAGCGCCACCCATGCCGGGAGCGTACGCCAGCGCACGAGCCGATGGGCCACCCACACCGCGGCAACACCCAACCGCACAACGCCAACCGGCCACCCACACCGCGGCAACCCCCAACCGGACAACGCCAACCGGCCACCCACACCGCCAACACCGCGGCAACACCCGCCCGACAGCCACCCGATAGTGACAAATGTCACTTGATCGGGGGGTGCGGGCTGTTACCGTCGGCCGATGGACTTCCGCCGTATCAACGGCCTCCCGCCCTACGTCTTCACGATCATCAACGACCTGAAGATCGAACTCCGCCACGACGGCGCCGACATCATCGACCTCGGGTTCGGCAACCCCGACCTGCCGTCGCCCGACATCGCCGTCGACAAGCTGTGCGAGGCGGCCCGCAACCCCCGCAACCACCGCTACTCGTCCAGCCGGGGCCTGCCCGCGCTGCGCCGCAACATCGCCGCCCTGTACCGGAGCCGCTTCGGGGTGGAGCTCGACCCCGACACCGAGGTCATCAACACCATCGGGGCCAAGGAGGGGTTCAGCCACCTCATGTGGGTGCTGCTGCAGCCCGGCGACACCTGCCTGGTGCCCACCCCCAGCTACCCGATCCACATCTACGGGCCGCTGTTCGCCGGCGCCCAGATCCGGGAGGTGCCCCTCGCCGGCGGCGACGAGTTCGTCCACCGGATGCAGCTCGCCTGGCACTACAGCCGGCCCAAGCCCCGGGTGGCGGTGATCTCGTTCCCGCACAACCCCACCACCACCTGCGTCGACCTCGACTTCATGCAGAAGGTGGTCGACTGGGCCCGGGAGCACGACATGCTGATCGTGCACGACAACGCCTACGCCGACCTCGGCTTCGACGGGTACCAGCCGCCGTCGATCCTGCAGGTGGACGGGGCCACCGAGTGCGCGGTGGAGTTCTACTCGTGCACCAAGTCGTTCTCGATGGCCGGGTGGCGGATGGCGTTCATGCTGGGCAACGCCGAGGTGGTGGCCGCGCTGGCCAAGCTCAAGAGCTACCTCGACTACGGGTCGTTCCAGCCGATCCAGATCGCGGCGGCGGTCACGCTGAGGGAGCAGCCCGACTACCCGCTGGAGGCGTGCGAGGTGTACCAGCGCCGGCGCGACGCCCTGTGCGAGGGCCTCAACCGCATCGGCTGGGAGGTGGAGCCGCCCAGGGGGACCATGTTCGTGTGGGCCAGGATCCCCGAGCCGTACCGGCACATGGACTCCATCGAGTTCGCGTCGAAGCTGGTGCGGGAGGCCCATGTGGCGGTGTCGCCGGGCGTGGGGTTCGGGCCCGGCGGCGAGGGCCACGTGCGGTTCGCGCTGATCGAGAACCGCCAGCGGATCGGCCAGGGGATCCGCAACCTGCGGCGCTGCCTGCCCGAGCTCGAGCCCAGCGCCGGAGCCGGGGTCACTGCCGAGGCCGCTACCGACAGGGCCGGAGCGGAGAAGGCCACCGCCGCCTGAGCCGGTCGGGCCCGAGACTGGCGACCAAACGGGCACCGGACACCCACAACCCACACCAATTTCAGCGACGGGGCTGGTCCCGCCCGAAACTGGCGACCAAACGGGCACCGGACACCCACAATCCGCATCAATTTCGGCGACGGGGGCTGGTCGGGTATAACGGCACGATGCTGATCGTGGTTTCGCCGGCCAAGGCGCTCGACTACAGCTCGGCGCTGCCCACCCGCAAGCACTCCCAGCCTCGGATGCTGGACGAGGCGTCGCCGCTGGTGGAGGTGATGCGCCAGAAGTCGCCCGACGACATCGCCAAGCTCATGGACATCTCCGCCGAGCTGGCCGAGCTCAACTTCGAGCGCTACCAGGACTTCCAGGAGCCGTTCACGACCGCCGACGCCCGGCCCGCGCTGCTGGCCTTCGCCGGTGACGTGTACCAGGGCATGGACGCGGCGGCCACCTTCACCGAGCGCGACTACACCCACGCCCAGAAGGTGCTGCGCATCCTGTCGGGGCTGTACGGGGTGCTGCGCCCGCTGGACCTGATGCAGCCCTACCGGCTGGAGATGGGCTCCAAGCTGGCCACCGACCGGGGCCGCGACCTCTACCAGTACTGGGGCGAGCGCATCACCGATGTGCTCAACGCCGACCTGGCCGCCAGTCCGGGGCCGGCGGTGGTGGTGAACCTGGCGTCGAACGAGTACTTCCGCTCGGTGGACACCCGGCGGCTGGAGGGCCGGCTGGTGACGCCCGCCTTCCTGGACAGGCGGGGCGACAAGGAGCCCAAGATGATCTCGTTCTTCGCCAAGCGGGCCCGGGGGTCGATGGCGGGCTGGATCATCCGCAACCGGGTGAAGTCGGTGCGGGGGCTGAGGGACTTCGACGGCCTCGGATACGGGTTCGACGCCGAGCGCTCCTCCACCGACCAGCCCGTGTTCGTGCGTTGACCGACACTGGCAATGCCCCGGTTCCACCCCAAGCGCTCGAGCACCGACCAGCCCGCATTCGTGCGTTGACCGACACCGGCCATGCCCCGGTTCCACCCCAAGCGCTCGAGCACCGACCAGCCCGCATTCGTGCGTTGACCGACGCCGGCCATGCCCCGGTTCCACCCCAAGCGCTCGAGCCCGGACCGGCCCGCGTTCGTGCGTTGACCGACACCGGCCATGCTCCGGCATCCTCGGGAACCGATCCGGCGCCGGCGACCCCCCGGCATTCTCGGGAACCGATCCGGCGCTGGCAGCGTCTCAAGTGCATGCGCAGATTCGCGGCAGTGGTGGCGTGGACGATATTGAGTGTCGGTTGCGGCCCGGGTGAAGGTTCCGGCGACGTGTCGGTGGTCGGATCTGAACCGGTGGTCGGATCTGAACCGGTGGTCGGATCTGAACCGGTCGCCGAGTCCCCGGTCGCCGAATCCCCGGAAGCAGAGTCCCCGACGCTGGAACTCTGTAGCCGAGTCCCCACGGTTCGAACGGACTTCGACGATCTTCCCATCGACGACCCCGTCCGATCGGCGGCCCAGAACAAGGCCCACAACACCGCCGCGGCCATGGGTATCGACTTCGACGGCTCTGGATACAACTGGGCGCGCGAACGCGTCACCTTGTATCTGCGGAACGCGACGAACGAGCAGATCGGGGAGTTGGCGCAGCGCCTCGATGACCCATCGGGAGTCTGCTACGACCTCAGCGTGTCGCCCGTAGCGTCCAGCGAACCGTTCGAGCCGCTGCCGGCTCGAGGCCTCGACGATCCGATGGTCGTCTGCGGCGACTGGGAGGCGATCCCGTCGTCGCACCTCGCCCATCTGCCAAGCATCGACAGCTTCGACCACCCTGCGATCGACGCACTGCGCGCCGAGTTGGCCGAGCCGAGCGGGAAGCCGCTGCCCGAGGGGCGCTGGGTCGTCATGAGTATTGGCACCTACCGTGCCGAGTTCGCTGCGCTGTCACCCGACGGCTCCGGCTCGATCGGGTTCGCGAACCGCCATCACGACATCGTCGATTGGAAGGTCGCGGGCCACGCCTGGGATCGCCCCTGGGGGGCCGCGTGCGGCCCGAGAGTGCCCTTGGCTCCCGGGCTGGGCGTAGTCGACGTGCAACTCGATCCCCGGTCGCTTCCCACCCCCGACAGCACCACGGTGGATCTTCTCGTCACCCAGCAGGGCTGCAACAGCGGCGACGCGATGGGCGACAACCTGCTGGGTCCGCAGGTGCGCGAGACCGACGACGCGGTGCTGGTGGCTTTCGCGGTCCGGGTCAGCGGCGGCCCGGCCGCCTGTCCGGACAACCCGCCCTCGAAAGTAACCGTCGAGCTGTCCGAGCCGCTCGGCGAGCGCACGGTTCGCGACGGGCTCTCCGTTTCGCCGCAGTCCCTGGGAGTCTTCGAAGACGACTGGTGGCTGGACGAGCCCGGCTGAACCCGAGTCCCGGCTGAGCACGAGTCCGGCTGAGCCCGCTGCGGTCTGCGCCATCCAACAGCTACGCTCAGCGTGCCCGCGCGGGTGTAGTTCAATGGCAGAACATCAGCTTCCCAAGCTGAGAATGCGAGTTCGATCCTCGTCATCCGCTCTTCTTCTGCCACCTGACTCTCCGCTCACAGCAGCCTGCATTTCGGAAGGATGTGTTCCTAGCCTTCCGTAATGGACCGGGATCCGGAAGGCAGCGGGGAGCCTCGGCTGCTGTCCTACTATCTGGCCCAGGGGCTGTGCATGGGCTCGCTGGCGTCGGTCGTCACCCTGCTCGGCGACCTGCGGGACGAGTTCGGGCTGAGCGAGACCCAGCTCGGGCTGATCGTCGGCTCGGGGTTCTTCACCGCCTTCGTCACCCAGATCACCCTGGCCCGGGTGGCCGACCTCGGACACGCGCTGATGATGGTGAGGATCGGGCTCGCGGCCGCGGCAGCCAGCATGGTCGGGTTCGCAGCCAGCTCGGGCTTCTGGACCATGCTCGGGTCACGAGCCATCCTCGGCATCGCCATCGGCATGGCCCAGCCCGCCATCCGCCGCACCGTCATCCTGGCCGACCCGGCCCACACCGGCCGCAACCTCGGACGCCTCGGCGTGGTCGAGGTGGTCTGGTTCGCGCTCACCCCGGCCGCCGCGGCCTTCGTGGCCGACGCCTTCGACCTCGACCTGCCCTTCTACCTCCTGGCCGCCGTCGCGGTGGCAACCGTGCTGATGATGCGACGGGTCGACCCGGAGGAGAGCGCGGTCGCCGCCCGGACCACCAACTCGCTGCGGCTGCTCGGCGACCGGGTGGTGGCCGGCACCCTGCTGCTGGTCACCAGCCAGTTCCTGATGATCGGGGCATGGGAGGCGGTGTGGGCGGTGAGCCTCGTCGACCTCGGCGCAGCCACATGGCAGATCGGGGTGAGCATCACCCTGTTCGCCATGCCGCTGGCGGTGGTGGCACCGCTGGCAGGGTCGTGGGCCCAGCGCACCGGTGGCCTGCGGCTGTGCGTCAGCGGGCTGTTCATCTCGGCCGCGGTCGCCGTGCTGCTGGGCGTGTTCGACTCGCTGTGGAGCCTGGTGGCGGTGTTGATGGTGATGGGCATCGGAGCGGGTGCGGGCTACACCGCCGGGCTCTACACCTACTCGCAGACGGTGACCCACGACCGTCAGGCGTCGTCGCAGGGGCTCATGGGCGCCAGCGAGGTCCTGCTGGGCGGGGTCACCTCGGTGCTGGGAGCATGGCTATACGACATCGCCGGCAGGGTCCTGGTGTGGTCGGTGATCCCGGCGCTGATGGTGGTGGCCCTAGTCGGCGGGCTGTGGTGGCGGGGACTGCGCCTAGCCGAGTACAGCAAGTCGCGAGCCGGCGACTGACCGGCAGCACGGCCAGCAACACGACCGCCCGCCGACCGGCAGCACGGCCAGCAACACGACCGGCAGCACGGCCAGCGACACAGCAGGCCGTAACACTTGTGTCACGCTATGGTGGACGCATGTCCGAAATGACCGGGGCTGAGCGATACCTCAAGAATCGCCGGAAGGACCCGGACTACGACCGCGCTTACGTCGACGCGAGGCATCGCATCGATCAGATCGACGCCATCATTCGCGCATTGGACGAGCGCCGATGCAACCTTGCGTTGACGAAGGCGGAACTTGCGCGGAGGGCGGATCTTCGCCCCGAGGTCATCCGACGGCTGTTCTCAGCCGAGAGTCCCAATCCGACCCTGTCGACGGTCGTGGCCCTCGCCCGAGCGTTGGAACTTGAACTGACAACTGAGCCTCTGGATGAAGGAAGGAAGAGCTAGTACAACTGCTGGTTCTGGTCTAGGCGGACTATGCGCTGGTCGGTGACTACCGCGGTGATGAGTTCGGCCGGGGTGACGTCGAAGGCTGGGTTGGCGGCCGCGGTGCCGTCGGGAGCGGTGGGCACACCGGCCAGGGACACCACCTCGTCGGCGCCCCGGTCCTCGATGGCGATGCCGGCGCCGTCGGGGGTGTCGGCGTCGACGGTGGACTCGGGGGCGACCACGATGAACGGGACCCCGGCGTGGCGGGCGCCGAGCGCCAGCGAGAACGTGCCGATCTTGTTGGCGGTGTCACCGTTGGCGGCCACCCGGTCGGCGCCGGTGAGCACCACGTCGGCCTCGCCCCTCGCCAGCATGAACGGCCCGGCCGAGTCGACCAGCAGGCGGTGGGGTGCGCCCATGCGGTTGAGCTCCCAGGCGGTGAGGCGGGCGCCCTGCAGCAGGGGCCTGGTCTCCAGGGCCAGGGCCTCGGCCAGCCGGCCCCGCTCGTGCAGGGTCTGGATCACTGCTAGGGCGGTGCCCCGCTCGACGGTGGCCAGCCCGCCGGTGTTGCAGATGGTCATGGCCCGCACGTCGGGGCGGCCCACTAGGTCGAGCACCAGGTCGGCGCCCAGGGTGCCCATGGCCACCGAGGCGTTCAGCTCCTCGTCGCGGATGGCGTTTGCCTCGGCCAGCACCGCCTCGAGGCCCTCGGGGGCCCGGGCCGCGGCCCGGTCGACCATGCGGGCCAGGTTCACGGCGGTGGGCCGGGCCCGGCGGAGCTCATCGACAGCGTTGTCGAACGCCGGTCCGCGGGTGCCGTGGGCCTGCACCGCCAGCGCCACCCCGAAGGCGCCGGCCACGCCGATGGCGGGAGCGCCCCGCACCGACAGCCGGCCGATGGCGGCCACCATGCCGGGCACGGTGTCGATGCGCAGCACGGTGTAGGCGGCCGGCAGTGCGGTCTGGTCGACCATCTCGACGGCGCCGCCAGGCCCGCCGACCCAGTCCAACGTCCGCAGCCCACTGTCGTCCATGCCCTCGGCAGGCTAGTTGCCGGCCGGTTGTGCCCGGAATCCCGGCCGCGGACTCCTGAACGGCCCGAACCCATGTCCGCAACTGGCAGCGTTATGCCTCGAATACGTGCATTGCGCTGCCAATTCGCGGCTCACGGGGATTCCGGGAGGGCAGGGCGCTCTCTAGGGTGGGGCCATGGACCGGTACCTTTGCGACACGCTCGTCACCATGGACGGGCCGGCCGGCGGCGTGCCCGCGCCGATAGTGGACGGGGCCGTGGATGTCGGCGACGACGGGCGGATCGTGTGGTGCGGCCCCACAGCAGAGGCCCCCCAGCTCGAACCGGCCGCCGCCGTGCACCGTACCGGGATCCTCATGCCGAGCCTCGTCAACGCCCACTGCCACACCCCGATGGTGCTGCTGCGGGGCGCGGGCGAGGGACTGCCGGTGGACCGGTGGCTGCACGAGGTGATGTGGCCCCGCGAGTCGAAGCTCACCGACGACGACGTGCGGGCCGGGATGCTGCTGGGAGCGGCCGAGATGCTGTCCAACGGCATCACCACCTCCGTCGAGATGTACTTCGCCGGGCAGGCCATCGCTGAGGCCGTCGAGCAGGCCGGGATGCGCTGCCTCGTCACCCCGGGCGTGATCGAGGACCCCGACTTCACCCTGACGGGACCGTGGCCGGACCAGCTCGACGAGATGGTGGCCCTCCGGGACCGCTGGTCCTCCAGCGACCGGATCAGGGCCGGGATCGCGGCCCATGCGGCCTACTCGGTGTCGAGGGAGTGCCTCAGCGCCATCGCCGTCCGGGCTGCCGACACCGGCATGGCGGTGCACATCCACCTAGCCGAGCAGCAGTGGGAGGACGCCGCGGTTCGGGAGCGGTCCGGTGGTCTGGCCGCGCCCGAGTACCTGGAGTCGCTCGGACTCCTGGACGGCGATGTGATCGCAGCCCACGGCGTGTGGCTCACACCCGACGACATCGAGGTGCTGGCCCGCAACGACACCGCGGTGGTGCACTGCCCGTGCTCCAACGCCAAGCACGCCTCGGGGGTGGCGCCGGTGACCGAGATGCGGGCGGCCGGGCTGCGGGCGGCCATCGGCACCGACGGGCCGGCGTCGCACCACCGACTCGACCTGTTCGAGGAGATGCGCACCGCCATCCGCACCGCCCGGATCCGCTCCGGCGACGCCCAGACCCTGCCGGCGGCCGAGGCGCTGCGGATGACCACCGCAGGAGCGGCCGAGGTGGTCGGAGTGGGGCGACGAGTTGGGCCGGCTGGCGCCGGGGTGCTGGGCCGACATGATGGCGCTGTCGGCGACCGAGCCGGCCCTGAACCCGGTGATCGACAGCGAGGACGACCCGTTGTCGAGGATCGTGTGGTCGGGCTCGCCCGGCGCGATCAGCGCGGTGTGGGTGGCCGGGCGCAAGGTGGTGGAGGACGGCCGGGTGCTGACCCTGGACATGGCCGAAGCGGTGGCCGACGCCGAGACCCGGGCCCGCCGCCTGGCCCAATGACCGGCACCCGGGGAGCCCACCATGAACGCTGACGAGGGTGATCGAACTGTGGTTGGTGATAGCGCCAGACGGCCTTCAGCGTCGATGGCCGAAGGACTGAGTCGAACTGAAGTGAATGGGGGAAGCCCATGACGGATCTGTATGAGCGGTTGCAGCAGACAGCCCGGGTGCTGGCTGAGCGAACCGGGCGCGAACGCCACGACGTGTGCGTGGTGCTGGGGTCGGGGCTGGGCGGCTATCCCGACCGGGTCGGCGACAAGGTGGCGGTGTCGTACGAGGATCTGCCGGGGTTCCCGATCCCGACCGCGATCGGCCATGCGGGCACGGCCTACTCCACGCTGATGGGCGACAACCGGGTGCTGCTGCTGTCGGGGCGGGCCCACGCCTACGAGGGCCACGACCCCGAGGCCGTCACGTTCGCGGTGCGGACTGCGATCACCGCCGGATGCCGGGTGGTGGTGCTCACGAACGCGGCCGGGGCCTGCGGCGACGGCATGGCCGCCGGGGACCTGGCCGTCATCACCGACCACGTGAACCTGGCCGGGATCAGCGCGCTGGCCGGGCCCAACGACGAGCGCATCGGCCCCCGCTTCACCGACATGACCGACGTGTACACGCCCGAGCTGCGAGCCAAGGCCCATGCGGCCGCCCGCCGGCTAGGCCAGACTCTGCACGACGGCGTCTACTTCTGGTTCCACGGCCCGATGTTCGAGACCCCGGCCGAGATACGCATGGCCAAGGCCCTAGGAGGATCCATGGTGGGCATGTCCACCGTGCCCGAGGCCACCGCCGCCCGCCACATGGGCGCCCAGGTGCTGGGCATCTCGCTGTGCACCAACCTGGCCGCAGGCATGTCCGATCAGCCGCTGTCGCACACCGAGGTCATCGAGACCGCGGCCGCGGCCTCCGAACGCTTCAGCGCCCTCTTCGACGAGCTACTACCGACCCTCTAACGACCGGAGATCACTACTAAGTTAGTACAGATTAGTACAATTTAGTATTCCATCGATGTCATTCGATACGGACGTCAAGTACTAATCTAGTACATTCTAGTTCTGTTTAGTACTCATTGAATGCGCCCGCGGCTGAGAGACCGCGAATTCGGCTCTCCAGACCATCGGCTGGCCAAAACTCGAACGTTCGCCCTACCTGTACCTTCTTGAGCAGGCCGAGAGCCTCCAAGCCGAGCAGGTCCGTACGGGCGGACTGATACGCGACCCGGTGCAGCCGCTTCTGTCCCGCGAAGGTGAAATACGTGTCGGGATCCCGTAGCGCGTTGCTGAGAATGGCGAACTGACGGTGGTTCAAACCGGGAACTCCGCGCATGGCCCGCTCCACCTCCGCGATCTCGTCGCTCTTTCGAGCGAGGTACCGCCGAAGGCTCTTGATCGCTCTCCTTATGACCTCCAACTGGTGGATGATGAAGTAGGTGACGTCGTTGGAGTCGGTCTCGGTGTACAGGTACGACCGTGCGTACTTGGCGGGAGCCTTACGCAGGATGGACGAGATGGAGATGTACTCGGCAAGCCAGTATCCGGAGCGCAGCATCGACCAGTAGAAGAGCGCCCGTGCGGTGCGTCCGTTGCCGTCCGCGAAGGGATGGTCGTAGCCGATCCAGAAATGGAGCAGCACAGCCTGGACGACAGGGTGCAGGAATCCCTCGCCGGTGTCTCCGTTGGCGAAGCCGCACAGTTGCTCCAGCCGGGCTGGCAACTCCTCTGCCGGCGGAGGCCGGTGAAGGAGTCGATCATCGTCCCAATAGATGGCGACTCGCTCTTCGCCGGGCTGCTGAAGCCGGCCCGCTTCGGATGGATCTTCGAGCGTTCCGTCCGTAACGATCCGGTGAAGCTCCAGCACACGATCGCGGGTCAAGGGCTCGCCGGAGCTTGCGAGTTCCTCTGCCCGCTGCATCGCAAGGTAGTTGTTGAGCACCATGCGCTCGCTGGGATCCCTCGGCTCGCGGCCCGTCCTCAAGAGTTCCTTGGCCTTGCGGCGGGTGGTCGCCGCGCCCTCCAGAAGGCTGGATGTGATGGCCTCCTCAACCAGCGACGACACCACGTAGCGGTTACGTGACCCGACGTTGGCGACGACCTCGTCGGCCTGGATGCGACCGCTGGCCTGCTGGTCAATGCGGTGGACCATCTCCTGGATCCGGTCGATATTGGTGAATCGGAAGGGACTGCCGTCCGTGCCAGTGAAAGGGAGCGTCCGAGCCTGGCTGGCCCGACTCGAAGCGGTACCGACCCACCACTCCTCCAGCGTCAAGCCGTCGGGAGGCTGCCGGTGCCGCATCTGGTCCCAGTGCAGGTAGCGGCCCTTGGCATCCACAGCGCTCCCATTCGAGAAGAGATCGACCATGCGCTGCGGGTTCTCGGCAGCGATTCCTGCCGTCAGTTCCACCCAGTCCGGCGGCGGCAGCGGTTTCTTCATCGTGGCCCCCTTCGCCCTACACCTGACTTACTACTAATCTTGCCAGAATTAGTAGTAAGTCGCAACTGCGGGCCGATGCGGGTGCGGGTGATCAGGGCGGACTGCTGGATCTCGGCTTCGGCTCGGATGGCGGACTCGTCGCCGGCGGGGAGGCAGCCCTCGGCCACCGCCAGCCGGCTCTTGACCACGACGGTGTCGACATCGGAGGCGGTGGGGGGCGTAGGCCGGCTTGGAGCACGGGCCGGCGCCGTCAGCCGGGGTGGTTCTGCAGACGGTCGCGCCGGACTACGGCCAGAGCCGGCCCGCTTACCCGGTTCGATGCTACCGATCTGACCCTCTGGCGCAATGGCCGGCGAGTCAGAAGAGCTCGAAGTACTCCTGCTGCTCCCAGGCGGTGGGCGCTTCGGCCGCCTGCTCGGCGGTGATCTCGTTGTCCGCGAGGAACTTCTCGTAGCGGCCGATCTCGGACTCCTTGAGCGTGATGATGAAGTTCACGAACTCCTCGCCGAAGTTGTCGGCGAACAGCGGGTCCTCCTTGAGGGCGGCCACCGCGTCCTTGAGCGAGGTCGGCAGCGGCGTGCGCTCGGTCTCGAAGTAGGGCTGGTCGCTGGCCTCGCCGGGATCGAGTTGCCGGTCGACGCCGTCGAGCCCGGCCACCACCTGCGAAGCGATGTACAGGTACGGCGTCGCAGCCGGGTCGCCGACCCGGTTCTCGATGTGCGAGCCCGGATCGCCGGGCGAGCCCTGCACCCTGATCATGGCGGCCCGGTTGTCGATGCCCCACGTGGCCCGGTCGGGAGCGAGCGAGAACGGCTTCACCCTCCGGTAGCCGTTGATGGTCGGGGTCGAGAACACGCAGCTCGCCGGGGCGTGCTCCAGCAGGCCGCCGATGTAGTTCATGGCGAGATCGGACAGCGGCTGGTCGCCGCCGGACGAGGCGAACCGGTTCTCGCCGGTCTCGGTGTCGAGCAGCGACTGGTGGAGGTGCCAGCCGCTGCCGAAGAAGCGGGGGATCGCCGGCTGGCACATGAACGTGGCCAGGTAGCCCTCCCGGCGGCAGATCTGCTTGGTCGCCATGCGGAAGAAGATCATGGCGTCGGCCGTCTCCATGCCTCCGAGGGGATCGAACGTGAACTCCATCTGCCCGGGGCCCCACTCGTCCTCCATGGACCGCAGCGGAAGCCCGGCGGCGTTGAGGTGGTTAGCCACGAGGCTGAGGATGGGCTCGACGTCGTCGAGGTGGTTCTCGAGCTGGTACTGGTAGCCGTGGCTGACCGCGCTGACCACCGGCGGGGTGGGCGGGTCGCCGGGCACCCCGAGGTGGTCGGAGCCCAGCATCGGGTCCTCGATCTTGGTCAGGTACCACTCGACCTCCAGGCCGCCGAGGAGGCTGAGGCCGCGCTGGTCGAGCTTGTCGAGGGTCTGGCGCAGCACGTGGCGGGGCGCGAACGGCACCGGGTCGCCGTTCGAGTAGTACATGTCGCACAGGACCCAGCCCGAGCCGGGCGCCCACGGCACCACCCGGAAGGTGGTCGGGTCGGGCACCAGCACCGCGTCGGGGAAGCCCGACATGTCGTCGCGGCCGAAGCCGCCGCCGGCCACGAACGGGTTGTAGACGATCGCCTGCCCGGTGTCCCAGCAGAAGTGGGCGGAGGCGAAGTCCATCCCGTTGC
>CBDBEL010000002.1:0-813976 GCA_965204415.1 Candidatus Aldehydirespirator sp.
TTCATCTCGATCGCCGCTAGCACCTACCACACCTGCGGGCTGCGACCCGACAACACCGTGGCCTGCTGGGGGGCGCGCTTGCCGTCCGGCAGGTTCTCCCCCGGGCCGCAAACCGAGCCGCCGAGCGCCTTGAACCCGCCGCTGGACGGCGGCGGCGTCATAGCCGGGGGCGGCGACTTCACCTGCGGCCTGCGCGCTGACAGCACCGTCGAGTGCTGGGGGGACAAGTACGGCCAGACCGACGTTCCCGACGGCGAGTTCGTCACCGTCGCCGCCGGAGGCGGCCACGCCTGCGGATTGCGTCCCGACGGCACCATTGCATGCTGGGGAGCCAGCCACAGCGGTCAAGGCGACCCGCCCGAGGGCCGTTACACCGCCGTCGCCGGAGGTAACCTGCACAGTTGCGCGGTGCGTACCGACGGCACCATTGCATGCTGGGGCTGGAACACCGACGGCCAAGCCAGCCCGCCAGACGGGCAGTTCACCGCCATAACAGCCCGCCGCCAACACAGTTGCGCGGTGCGTACCGACGGCACCATCGAATGCTGGGGCGACAACTCCCACGGCCAGACCAATCCGCCAAGCGGGCAGTTCATCGCCGTCGCGGCCGGTTTCTTCCACAGCTGTGGCCTCAGGACCGACGGCACCATCGAATGCTGGGGCGACAACGACTTCGACCAATCCGACCCACCGGACGGACACTTCGCGGCCATCACCGCCGGCGAGTTCCACAACTGCGGGCTTAGAACCGACAGCGCCATCATCTGCTGGGGACGCATGGACAACGCCCCCCATCCTGCGCCCGGCAAGGGATTCGTCGCAGTGACAGCCGGATCGAGTCACACCTGCGGCCTGTTGGCCGGCGGAGAACTCGAGTGCTGGGGCTACGACGACCACGGGCAAACCGACCCGCCGGACGGGCAGTTCTCGGCCATCACCGCCGGCGACTACTTCAACTGCGGACTGCGACCGACAACACCGTCGAATGCTGGGGCAACCCCGATCCGCACGACTTCTTCAACCTGGGGCTCGAGAAGAGTGATACCGGGCCGCCGACGGACGGTCGATTCACCGCCATCGCAGCCGGCACCCACCACACCTGCGGGCTGCGACCCGACGGCACCATCGAATGCTGGGGCGGCGCGCTCAGTGCCCTAGTCCCTCCCGACGGGCAGTTCACCGCCATCGCAGCCGGCTGGAGCCACAGCTGCGGGCTGCGACCCGACGGCACCATCGAATGCTGGGGCGCAAGAGGCGACAGCGGCGCGACCGTGGCGCCCGGCGGGCAGTTCACCGCCATCGCAGCCGGCGGCTCACACTCCTGCGCCATCAGAGCCGACTACACGGTCGGCTGCTGGGGCTGGAACGTCTTCGGCCAGACCGACCCTCCGGACGGGCGGTTCATCGCAACGGCCATTGGCTGGAGCCACAGCTGCGGACTCAGGCCCGACTTCACGGTCGGCTGCTGGGGCTGGAACGCCCACGGCCAGACCGATGCCCCGGGCGGGGCAGTTCACCGCCATCGCAGCCAGCACCTACCACACCTGCGGGCTAAGAACCGACGGCACCATCGAATGCTGGGGCGATAACGACTTCGGCCAAGGCGACCCGCCATCTGGGCAGTTCACCGCCATCGCAGCCGGCACCTACCACACCTGCGGGCTGCGACCCGACGGCACCATCGAATGCTGGGGCATCTCCACCGCCGGAGGCCGTTTCGGGCCCCGGGAGTCGGGTTGAGATGAAGACCCCCACCAAGCGGGCTAGCACGCGTGGGGCCGTCACCGCGTTGGCGGTAGCCGCGTCGGTCATCGCCGGCTGCAGCGGCAGCTCCAGGTCGCCCGAGGCCTAGGTCGAGGCCGACACCCTCTGGCAGGAGGTATTCGACACGTTCACCGCCTCGGAGCAGTCTGCCGGTCTAGCAGCATCGCATCTTCACACCATTGTTGATCATTCTCGGTGCGGCTCCGGGCCGTGGCTGTGTGACGAGGCGACGTTAGTGCTGGGGTGTGTCACGGCGGTGGACGGGCTCGACCGACACGGCTGCACGACCGCACATCTCTCAGTCGTCTTGCCGGTCGAGCAGGGCGGCGTGCACGGCTTGCTGGACCTGGTCGGCCACGGTCTCGGGATCCTCGTGCTCCCAGAAGCGCAGCACCGTCCAGCCGGTCTGCTGGAGGTATGCGGTGGTTTCGCTGTCGCGTTCGACGTTGCGTGCGATCTTTTTGGCCCAATACCGGGAGTTGGTCGCCGGCTGGCTGTGGTGGTCGGGGCATCCGTGCCAGAAGCAGCCGTCGACGAAGACGGCGATGCGGGTCTTGCGCAGGACTAGATCGGCGGTGCGGGCCAGCTCGGGCTGGGGCCGCGCCGACACCCGGAACCTGATGCCGCGCCGATGCACGGCAGAGCGCACCGCCATCTCGGGCTTGGTGTCGCGGCTGCGGTTGCCCTGCATCGACTTGCGAGTGGCAGGCGACGACGCCCATGACTCGTTGCCCGAGTCCGCTCCCACGCGCCGGACGGTAATGGCCGCGAGTCGTCGGCGCTCACAAGATCGAGCCGACAGGCCGTGACTCCAGTTGCCGGTGGGAGGTCGGCCAGGCCAAGAACTCTACGGTGGTGGCCCGTAGGGGTCGATGGTCGCCCGCGCCGGCTGCATAGCCCGGATCTCTTGCTCCAGGGCCTGTAGCGACTCCGACGGTAGGTAGTGGCGCCCCCCGCTTCTCGCCCACCGGGTCCAGCAGACCGGCTGCAGCCATGGCGGCAAGGTCACGGGTGGCCATGGCGTCGCTGATCTCCTCGCCAGAAGCGGATTTGACGATGCGCGTGTACAGCGAGCGCTTCAGCGGCCAGCCCTGAGCCGAGTGCATGAGCGCGTCGATCGTGCGGTCGGGTAGACGCAGGCGCGCTGCGATCTGCTCGCAGCGGTCCCAACGTGCCTCGAACCGGTCGATTCGCTGGCGCAGGGTCGAGGCTTGCCGGTAGTGGGCGATCAGGCAGAACTCGATCCAGGCGCGGGTGCTGCGCTCCGGCGACCACCATCCGGCTGCAGTCTCGGCAAGCGCCGCGTAGTAGGCGGCGGTGTTGCGGCCCAGGTACTCCTCGATGCTCGAGAACACTGGTGGCAGGCCACCGAACTCGCATCCGAGCACGAAGGACTGGAGGCATCGCGCCATCCGGCCGTTGCCGTCGCTGAACGGATGGATCAGCGTGAGATTCAGATGGGCCATGGCTGCGGCGACCAGCGCAGGGTCGCTCGTGCCGTTCACGTAGGCGATGAGTGCGTCGACCAGGGGCTCGACGACATCGCGGTCGGGCGCCTCGTACACGGGATTGCCTGTGCCGTCGAGCACCCACGCGGCCCCTGGGCGCCATTGGCCTGGGTGCTTGGTCAAGTCATGGGCGACAATCATGAAGTGCAGCGACTTGAGAAGCGAAGTGTCCATCTGGGGTGTGCCGGCACTCGATGAGCTGGTGAGTTGTAGGACGTAGGTCATGGCGTCGCGGTAGCCGGAGACGGCTCTGCGAGTGTCATCGTCCACGCCTGGGGGCTCCTCGCCGTCGATGATGGCGGCGGTCTCGGCCACGGTCGAGTGGTACCCCTCGATGGCAGTAGAGGCCTGCACGGCGCGCGCCATCATCACCCTGCTCAGCGTGCCGTACCACCGGCGGGGCGCGCGAAGGTAGAATTGCAGGTCTTCACGGAGTGCCTGGATCTCTTCGAGGACCTGAACATCTTGGGTGCTCAGCGTTGGCGCCTCGTAAATCACATGCGCGATACTACCGCATTAATCCACATTTTTTGTAGATTAATAATCAACACCGTTGCAGCCATCCTTGACCGAGATCCTCGGTGACTGACCAGCGGTCACAGACCTAGCACGGCTCGTACTCCGTCATCGATGGCATCGCCCAGGGCCTGGGGCAGCCGGCCCACGCGTTCCCCCAGCCATGAGCGATCGACAAGCTCCAATCCGAGCGGCACGGCTACAGAGTCGGTGGGCAGGCCGGTCACCGCAGCATCGAGCAGGACGTTGCCGGCCAGACCAGCCCGGCCGAGATTCGAGGTCAGGGGCACGACATGTGTCTGCCAGACATCGACATCGAGAACGTCGTCCGAGGACACGACGACACAGGGCCGATGCTTGTCGAGGTCGATCCAGTACACCTCGCCGCGCGCTACCACGGCGCTGATCGCTCCATCCGCTCGCCAACCAACAGGGCGTCTTCGCGAGTCAAGCGCCGGGGTGCGGCCAGCGCTGCGTCAGCCAGCAGCTGATCGGCGAAGGACCTCGTCGACTGGGCCGCGTGGTGCCGGAGTTGGTCGGTCACCCACCTCGAGAAAGGCATGGGCAGGCTCTCGATGATCGGCACGACGTCATCGGGCACGCTGATCGTCTTGTTAGGCATGTACGTATTATACGTACACATCAGCCGGCGCGGGTGCGACATACCGAGACGGTCCGCGGTTAGCGGTCTGCTATCGGCGCGATGAGCGGTTCTTTCGGATCTGGCGGGCCACCTCAGACACCCAGGATCGGGACACTCCCAGCGCTTTGGCGATCTCGGCGTGTGTTCTGTTGCCTTTGCGGAGTGCGTTTTCGATCTGTGGCCGTTTGGTGGTGGGTCGCGCCGGTGTTGTGTCGTGGTCTCGGGTTCGCTGCCGTCGCGGCTTGTCGGCCGTGCCGGAGGAGGCGGTGCCGGCCGCGTGGTGGGATTGGAAGGAGCATTGGACGATCAACTCGTCGACGGCGTCGCGGCACGCGTCGAGCCCGAACGGTGTCGGTGCTTGCGTGCCGAAGGCTTGCAGTTCGGCGAGGTAGTGCGGGTCGGCCCATTTGGCGTCGAGGTTTGAGGTGGCGCGGCCGAGACTCCAGCCAGAGGTGCGGTAGTGCTGAAAGAGTGCCGCGGCCTGCTGGGCTGTGGTCAGCCCGGCGGTGGTGGCCGCCCACACGTCGTAGGCGTCGCGGGGTTGTTTGCGGCCGAAGACGGCGGCTGCTTTGGAGGCGATCATCTCTTCGGGGGTGACCGTGACGATCTCTGCTGTTGTGGTGCCGCCGGGGTGCGCGACGGTCAGGGTGCGGGTCTGCGTTCGGGCTGGCACCGCCGGCGGGCTGGTGGGTATGTCGATGGTGATCTTCATGGTCGCGCCGTCGGCGTAGTCGGCTCTGTATGTGACGTGTGACACCAGCCGTCCTGAGCTGACGTGTGTGCGGGTGTCGTCGAGCCCGACGCGTCGGCCAGCGGCGCGCAGTGCGTCGAAGACCGGGCCCATGGGGGTGTCCTCGGTGCGGGCGTAGTCGAGGTCCTTGCTGTAGCGCCACGGCTCGGGGAGCCACAGCTTGTGCAGGCAGGTGCCTCCCTTGAGCACGAGCGCTTCGGCCAGGTACTCGTCGTTGGACACCTCTGCCATCAGCCGTGTCAACACGATGTCCTGTTCGACTTGCTGGGTGTCCCAGCTCGGGTGCCGCCGCGCCGCCGCGTCGATCTCGTGGCGGGGGATCACAGCGAGTATTCGATGTCCATGTCGACCAGCACGCCCCAACGGGAGTCGACGCGTTCCTCGGCGCTGCCGTCGACGCGCAGGCAGGACTCCCGGCCCGCTGAGAGCCTCACAGTGCGCTCAGGCAGCGAACTGACGTATCTCGCGAGGGGCTCGAGGTCCAGCGGGCTGTCCATGTCCCAGGCGAGTTCGGACTGCAGCCGGTCCAACAGCAGCCCGCCGCGGCGCACGACCGCCGCCGGATGCAGCCGCGCCGCGCCGGCGAGCTCGGCGCCGTCGAGAGCATCGACTGTCAACAGTTCCGCGACGAGGGTCGCGGTGTGCGACAGGCCCAGCGCCAGGTCCGGCCGCGCGACCAGATCGAACACCGTCGCCTCCGGCGACGCGACCTCGACGGCCGCGCCGGCGCGGGCGAGTGTCCGCACCCGCAGGCGGTCCAGGTCGGGGCGGGTCACGAACACCAGCGGCCACGAGCCGAGGCGGCGGCTGCGCAGCCGCGCCGTCGTGATCACCTGGAGGTCCCACCACCCGAAGTGCGCCGCTCCGTACATCGCCGCGGCGCTGCGATACCCCAAGCAGTAGCGGTGCCCCAGATGAGACATCATCTCGTCGATGTACTCCACCGGCGGGTTGGTGCCCGCCGCGCGGCGCTGCGGGCTCACCGGCGCCCAGAGCCCCTTGGTGACCGACAGTATGCGCCTGTCGCGCCGGGGCACAGCCAAACTGCGCGACACCCGCTCGGTGCGCACCCCCAGCAGCGCAGCAACCTGCTCAGTGGTGACGACCCGGTCGCCGCGCTCGATCAGAAAATCGGCCAGACCAGCCGGCTTGACCGCGCGAGCGGTGCCCATAACCCACACCGTACCCGGTTGTTTGATACATGAGACGAAAAAGATGCAACAACAGACCCCCTTCGGCGAGGGTCGCCGGTTCTCCGTGCCCCGCCGAAGCGGGGCACGGTTCTGCGATTGCAGCAGAGGAGTAGAACTCACGGAACCGAATACGTCGGTCCTCTCCGCCGAGCACACAATACACGTTGGGCACCGAAATGCACAACCGAAAATATTGCCGGCTGGATTGAACCGTATACCCCGGCCCCCTTGGGGCCCCGTTTCTTATTGACGCCACCCCAGGTGCACATGCCCGCTGGGCTGCGATCGACGTCGGGGGGCCCAGATAGATTGCTCCCGTGCCTCCGAGCGACAAGAGGGTGAGTGCCGTTGAGGTGCGAGCCCTGGAGCCGTACCGGATCTGGCTTCGCTATGACGACGGGGTCGAAGGCGAGGTGGACCTGTCGGACATGGCTGGCGACGGAGTGTTCGCGGCCTGGGAGGACCACTCGTTCTTCGGTGATGTGCATCTCGGTTCTTGCGGCTCGATCGTCTGGGGCGATGATCTCGACCTGTGCGGCGACGCGCTCTATATGGAGATCACCGGGATGACCCCCGAGAAGATGTTCCCGGCGCTGTTCGACGATGCGGATGCTTGAGATCCGCCGGTGGCGGCGAGGGCCGCTGGGATCTGGGGCGGCCTTCCCAGACGTCAAGCGCCGTCCGGGTTGATTGGACCGCCCTGAGCCTTGTGTCGCGCGAATCTGGTCGTGTGGGACGACCTCTTGGTCGCGGGTCGAGCAGATTGTCTCTCAGCCCGCTTCCGGCATCCGATCCTCACTTCCGTGCGGTCCATGGCATCCGCCAAGACCCCGAATCCATCAACAGCAACATCAAAGACCTGCTCCGCAACCGCCGATGCAGAACTCCAGGCGCGGGCAACCTCACCTTTGAGATGCTGACGTATCAGCTCTACGTCCTCATCAAGGCACTAGCGGCCGACTGCAAGCGCACCGGAGCGAATACCACACAGTGGTTCGGCAAGTTCCGAATGCCTGTGAGAGCGGGTCCGCTGCCAAAAGCAGCGTAATCAGCCCCCAGAACGGCGAGCACCTTCTCAGCGCGCCTGCGCGTACCTTCTGAGGTCTAGGCTTCACCCACGGGCGAGCTAGGCACCCCTCCCGGCAAGCCAGAGGCGCAAGAAACGGCCTTATCTGTCACAATTCATGCCCGTGAGCCGATTTCGCGCTGCGAATCGCGCTAGCGCCCGCCCTCGTGGGGGATGCGCGAAATACAAACAGCGAGGTCAGAGGCTTGACTGCCGGAGGGTTTGGAACGGATTTCGCGCGATCCTGGAACGTTTTTCTGGCGCGAGCGGGCAAAACCCCAGGTCAGAAGCATGATCCACGTTTGCGGGGCTTCGTGCTGGTTGCCCCGCGGCCCGACAGACTCAGCCGGACCCGGGCGAACGTCGGATGGGATGAGCGTCGGCTGGCACGGTCCTTTCGCGTATAGTCCGCTCTCAACTGGTCGAGGCACGGTGCGGTCATGAACGACGAACATGCACTTTCAGCGCGCGTGAAGGCCGCGTTCGAGGGATGCTACGAGGGCCCGCGTGCCGCGGCCCTCTCAGGCGTTCCTGTGTCGACGGTGTATCTGTGGGCCCGCACCGGGATCGTCGAGCCCTCGGTGTCGCCTACGAGGATCAAGCTGTGGTCCTACGCCGATCTCATGGCGTTGCGCATCGTCTATTGGCTCCGCCATCCCAAGAAGGGTCGGGGCAGCGACATCGCCGCCAGCCCGATGCCGCAGGTGCGCAAGGCACTTGCAGAGTTGGAGCGCCGCGGGCTGGACATCTGGGATGACAGCGCCAGTTACCCCGACTCGCCGCTGCGGGTCGACTCGTCCGCAAAGATCTACGTAGTAGACGACGACGTGTCGCGCGTTGACGGTCAGCAACCGCTTGCTGGCATGTTGGACCTGCTCGGTCCCTTTGACGGCGACGGGCGTCGAGGGCCTGACCTCGTCCGTCCGCGTCCCCACCTGCGGATCATCCCTGGCAGGGTGTCGGGCGAGCCTCACCTCGCTGGTTCCCGCATCACTACGCAGGTCGCCGCCGCCCTGCACCGCAACATCGCGGATACAGAGAAGATTGCAGCCCTCTACCCCGGCTTCGACGCCAGCATCTTCCAAGAGGCCATCGAGTTCGAATTCTCGCTCGCGGCCTGATGCGCCTACCGCTGGATCAGAACTTCCCCGAACCGATCCTTGGACAGTTGGAGCCGTGGATGGGGGACATCGAATTGCTGCCGCTGCGCACGATTGACGCAAGACTGACGCAACTTGATGATCGAAGCCTGCTGATCGCTCTCAAGCAGCTCGATTTCGAGGGTCTCGTCACGCTGAACTACAAGATGTTGCGCAACCCCAAGGAGCTCGCAGCCGTGCTCAAGACTTGTAGACAACAGGCAATACTTCGGACTAGATCGCATTTTCGCGCGTCATCCCTGTTGGGCGGCGTGAGGTAGGCCGCTTCGGAATCGGCAAACGGTGACCATCACCGCAGTGCACGCACGCGCTACTGGTTGCCGGTTTGGTGCCGTACGGCCGCCCGGCTCATTCTTCCTGAACACTCCAATCGACGAGGGTGCCACTGGTGGTGTCAGCGATCGCCCAGCCGCTCCGGCTCAGCTCGCCGGCCAACGACCCGAGCCCTGTGTTCGGCAGGTTCGTGTCGGCGATCCGCACGAGCTGCAGCTCACGACGACAAGGTCGGGGCCGGCTGCTAGGCGGACCACAGGGTGCCGACGGGGCGGAGGTGGAGGCGGTCGCCGGCAGAGAGCGCGTATGGGCCGGTGTGCAGGAGGATGCCGGCCCGGAAGGCGCCGGGGCTGGAGGCATCGAGCTTGTCTCGCAGCCAGCGGAGGTGGTTGACGGCATCGGCCGGGGGCGAGCCGGCCGCCTTGATCTCCACCGCGACCACGTCGCCGTTGGGAGCTTCGAGGATCAGGTCGATCTCGCGGCTGCGGTATTGGCGGTCTTGGTGGTTGCGCCAGTGATAGAGCGTGCATTGCCGGGAGGAGGCGGCGAGCTGCCGGGCGATCTCGTTCACGGCGAAGGATTCCAGTAGCGGCCCCGAGGCGGGAGCGGTGGGCGACGCTAGTGCTTCGGGCTCGACCCCCATGAGGCTGGCAGCCAGCCCGGAGTCGGTGATGTGGTACTTCGGTCGTCGAGTCGTGCGCGATGAGAGGCGCCGAGACCAGGCTGGGAGCTCGTGTATCAAGAAGACGGTTTGGAGCCACTCCAGGTACGAGGCGACCACCGAGCGGCTTACCTCGAGATCTCTTGCGGCATCCGACTGATTGATCTGGCTGCTGGTGCAGGCCGCGGCCCAGCGCAGCAGGCGCGGCAGCGATGCCGTCTTGCGGATGTCGGCCAGCGCGGCGATGTCGCGTTGGACCACCGTCTCGACATAGCTCGCAAACCAATGCCGGCGGCGGCTCGGGCTGAGGCCGACGACCTCGGGATAACCTCCCCGGCAGGCGCGGGCGAAGTAGTCGGCCCGACCGAGGTCGGCTGCCGGGGACGGTGCGGGGCCGCCCTCGAACCAGCTGTCGATCTCCGTGGAGTGCGTGCCGGCCAGCTCCGCCTCCGACAGCGGCCACAAGTGGAAGATCTGTACCCGGCCGGCGAGGGACTCACTGATGTTGGGCACAGTCAGGAAGTTGGTGGATCCTGTGAGCAGGAACCGCCCTGGCTCGTTCTCGCGGTCCACGAGCCGCTTCACCGCGACGATCATCCGATCGCCGCCGCGCTGGACCTCGTCGATCACCAGCGGATACCTCTGGCTGGCCAAGAAGGCCACCGGATCGGTCAGCACGCCTTCGCGCAGGTCGTCGTCGTCCAAGGAGATATAGGTGCCCCCGCGGCTCTGGGCGATCGCCTGCGCCAGTGTCGACTTGCCGCTCTGCCGGGCTCCGTGGAGCAGAACAACGCGCGACCATTCCAGCGCAGCCTCAATCTGGGGTCGGATGTGCCGTGCGACGGTTTCCATCCCCCGACTATACGCCTATCCGACAAACTCGCAGCGATCTAACTTGCAAACTCGCAGCTATCTAACGTGCAAATCCGCAGCAATCTAACTTGCAGATTCGCAGCGGGATAGCTTGCGAACTCGCGGGGTCTGGCCGTGCTAACGGCGGCCTCACTCGCCGTCGACGGCAAGCTGCCGAGGACGGCCTCGCGGCCTGTGGGTATGCTCCGGCCCATGTCGGGCAGCCGTACCGCCGCCGCGGCGTTGGTGCTGGCCGTTGTCGCAGCCGCCGTCGCAGTGGCTGCGCTCATCGTGGGCATCGTCGCCCTTCGCGGCGGCGGCACCGACAAGCCCTCGAAGACCAACGCGCCTGCCTACGCCATCTGGCTGGTCGAGGAAGCGCTCGACCGCCACGAACGCGACGGCGCCGAAGCGGCCCTCGAGTTCTACAACGGCCCCGAGGCGCTGGACGGCCCCTGGTACGTGTTCCTGCTCGAAGACCGCGACGGCGCGCTGTACACCGTCGCCAACTCCAACCGCCCCGAGCTCGTGGGGACGACCCGCGAGCGCGTCGATGCCAGCGGCTACGACTACGGCGCCGCCTTCGCCCGAACCGTCGACGGCGGCGCGGGCCAGTGGGTGTCCTACCTGTTCACGCACCCGGTCACACGCGAGGATGCGCCCAAGCACACCTGGGTCGTGCGGCGCGGCAACCTCCTCTTCGGTGCGGGCTGGTACGAAGGCATCCGATAGCGCTCCTCCCCCCGTTGGCGCTGGCTCGCGCTCGAGTCCCGCGAGTCGCGTCGGCCACAACGCACTCCACGCCACGTGTTCTTGGACGGTGGCTGCGAGGATGCCGGCGCGGATGAACTGTGCCGGGCGTCGCCCTGGAGCCTGTGGACAAACGGTGGACCCCGCTCGCGTCCAGGAGATGATGTCGCTGGCCGAGGCCGGCCGGGTGCTCGGGGTGGGAGCCGAGCAGGTGCGCCGCTACCTGCATCGGGGTCTGCTGCCGGCTGTGCGGGTCGCCAACGCGTGGCTGCTGCCCGCCGGCGAGGTCCACGCGCTCGCAGCAGCCCCGCCCCGCGGGGGCCGCCCGTTGTCGGCGGCTGCGGCCTGGCGCGACATCCTCGCTGGGCGCATCGACTTCGAGGACCCTCACCGTGACGTCAACCGGGGAGCTCTCGGTCGCTACAGCGCGGGGTCACCAATGGTGTCAGCGCTGCTCGCGAGCCCGGATGTGGCTGTCAGTGGCATGCACGCCGCGGCCGCGTATGCGGACATGCTCGACCCGTTGGCCGATGAGGCGCACGTCTACATCGAACAGGACTGGCAGCAGCACCTCGAGCATCCGCACCCGATGTACGGCCTTGCCGCGGATCCGCTGGGCCGAGTGCTGGTCCGGTCGGTGTCTGCGGACGCCTGGCGCTTGTTGCGGGCGCGTTGTGCTGCTGGCGCGGTGCGCCGCGCAGACGGCGGTGCCGGTCAGGTCGCCCCGGCGGCGGTGGTTGCGCTGGACCTGTGCGTCTCGCCTCATCCACGAGAGCAGCGGATCGCCGACGCCATCATCGAGAGCCTGCGGTGAGCGCGGCGGCTGTTGTGCTGCCGCCCCTGGAGGGGCAGCAGGCACAGGCCTGGGACACCCTGATGGCTGTCGCCGAGGATCTCGGCGAAGGCTGGACACTGATAGGCGGCCAGATGGTGCTTCTGCACCAGACAGCACGCAGCCCCGCAGGTGCTCAGACGGTCGGCGGGGCCGGTCTTCGCTGGAGCTACGACCTCGACGTTGTGGTGAACCTCCGCACGAGCCGTTCACGTATGAGCCACATCGACTCCGTCTTGACAGACCACGGGTTCACGCAGCAGGTCGTGCCGATTCGCCGGCCTGACCCGCAAGGAACGCCGCCGCATCCGCCGAGTTGCCCAGATCGTCGCTCAGGTTCGCGATGTGCGCGCCGGGGCCGCAGCCGCAGCGTTTGGCGCTGTTGGCGCCTACGTCCCCATCCGATTCCGGCGGACATGGGCGGGATGCGGGGCGAGGCGCGGCTTGACAAAGTCTTGGCCCTCGGGGTGATTCCGATCGTCAAGACCCAAGAGCTCGCCGGCGGCAAGTACCGCCAGGGCAACATCGGCCCGCATCCGTTCACCTGCCGCGATGGCAAGATCCGCGAACTCGAGATCAAGACCGTCAACGGGTCGACGTGCGTGAAGCTCCCCAACACCCAGGGCACCGCCATGGCGATCCCCCTAGAGCGCGCACACTTCCGTTGGGGCGACGAGACCAAAGACGGCAACAGCACCGCCTACCTGAAGGTCCGGATCCCCCACGACAGCGGCGCCCCCGGCTGCTTCAAGGGCGCCACCGCAACAGTCCGGCTCAACAGCACCCCGGCCGAGATCCACACCAGCCCCCACACCCGACGCACCCGGTCGCTGCGCCCAATCCCCGAGTCCGACCCAGCCTTCAAGCTCCACGGCGGCCGCGAGGACATCGAGTCCACATTCGCGGACCTGAAGTACCGGATCCGCTGGAAGCTGTGCTCCCATATGGAGGACCGCTTCCGGTTCAACATCAGCTGCTACCAGCTGCTGCGGCTGTCGCGGACGCTGTGCGAGTTCCACAGCCGCTCCCCATAGCCGCCAGAGCCTGATCTGAGCGGCCCGGCCGGCCACCGAGGCGGCCCCAGGCCGCCCCAGCGCGTCCAGCGGAGCGCTACCGGCCGCCGGGGGCGCCTGATCGCACGAAATCAAGCACTGTGGTACCGTGCGGGGGCCATAAGATCGGCTCGGTCCGGTATTTCGCGCAACAATGCGCACATTCCCGCCCTCGTAGCTCAGTGGATAGAGCATCGGTCTCCTAAACCGTGTGCGCAGGTTCGATTCCTGCCGGGGGCACGGCTAGACCGCCGAGAACCCTCGACTTCCCGCTGCCGTTGCAGCAGAACTACGAGCTGATCCAGCAGATCTACGAGGCCGGGCCCACCGTGTTTGTGGACGAGCACGGTCAGCCGTCGGTCCGAAGCCGGGTGGGGCTCTCTACTGCTTTTGTGGGGAAGGGGGGCGCACCATGTGAGCAAAGTGGTTGTGTACTGATGTTGCGCATGGTTCACTGTATTCGGATCGTGCCGATTGCACGGCCGCTAGTTGGACGAGTGAATATGAGGATGGTTGACATGGGTTCTGGCGCTGATGGCGCGTCGGCGGTTGCCGCTGGTTCGGTCCGGGCGTTGCGGGCGAGTACCGCTCGCTGGTCGCGGCTGCTGGTTGCCGTAGTGGTGGTGGCCGCGTCGGTGGCGGTGCCGTCGGGTACTGCGGCGGCTGAGGGTGATCGTTACTCGGCGACGTGGACATATGACGGCGAGGAGCCGCAGGGGGTTTTCGTCGGCAATGAGCTGTTGTTGCCGCCGTGTGTGCCTGATGCGGCTCGGGCGGCGACGCCTGAGGCCGGGGTGATCAAGTTCGTGATGTGTCCGGATCATCTGCAGATCGAGAGCGTGGCCACGGCGTCGGACATCACCTTCTACCCGGCATTCAGCCCTGATCGGCACAGCTACGTGGTGCATGTGGCCGACAGCGTGACCGAGGTGAGGTTCGACCCGATCTTCAGGACCCTGGTCCCGAACCTGGAGAACTGGAATTTCCCCGGCCTCGCGCACCCACTTGTGGGCAACAGCCTCGCGGGACACAACAAGAGTGGAGGTTCGTCGGTCAGCGTGAAGCTGAGTCCGGGGGTGACGACGCTGGAGATCGGGGTGAATCAGTGGTTCATGAGGTGGGGCCCGTCGCAGACCGAGTACGACAGGCTCAACGGCAACAGCAAGTCGTTCGGCAGCTGGGTTCGCGACAGCGGCAAGCTGGCTCGTACGAGGTACTCGCTGCAGCTGGTGTGGAAGTCGCCGGACACGCCGCTGGTCGCGCCGGCGGAGGTGACGCCGATCGGGACGGTGGACTACGACACCGACGACGACGGCCTGGTGGAGGTGTCCACCTTGGCGCAGCTCGACGCCATCCGCTGGGACGCGAATGGCGACGGCTACAGCGACCACGGCGGGCCGCTGCATGTCGGGTTCCCGAACGCGCTGGCCCAGATGGGCTGCCCGTCGTCGGGCTGTGTGGGCTATGAGCTGGCCGGCGACCTGGACTTCGACACCAACGCCAGCGGCGGCGCCGACTCAGGCGACGAGTTTTGGAACTCCGGCCACGGGTGGGTGCCGATCGGGGCTGACACCGATCATTTCAGCGGCGTGTTCGAGGGCAACGGGTACACGATCAGCAACCTGTTCATCGACTCAGACGACGTCAAGCAGTCCGTCGCCACCGGCTTTAGGCGGTTGGACTGGTCGGGGCGCTATGTGGAGAGCCGGTCGATCCATCTGGGCCTGTTCGAGGAGCTCGCCCGCGGCGGCGTGATCCGAAACGTCGGCCTCGCCGATGTCAGCGTGACCCGCACCTTCCCGTGTCTCGATTCCGCAAGTTCGCAGGCGGGCGACCTGTGCGCCAAGGGCCGCGTCGGCGGGCTGGTCGGGGTGAGCGCCGGCACGATCCGGGGTAGCTGGGTGACCGGCAAGGTGTCCAACACCATCACCCAGGGCTACGGATTGAGGGACACGAATCCCGCGGTGGTCGGGGGGCTGGTGGGCCAGACGCGCTCGTCGAGCGTGATCGCGGCCAGCTTCGCCTCGGCCGACGTTTGGGCCGACGTCATCCCCCGCAACGCCGGCCCCGGCACCCGGGTCGGCGGGCTGGTCGGGATCAACGACGGCGCCATCATCGCCTCCTACGCCACCGGCACGGCCCGCTCCGAAGACGGCACCGGCGGGAGGGTGTACTCGTATCCGAAAGAATTCGTGGGTGGGTTGACGTCCCACAACGGCGGGTCGATCACCGCGAGCTACGCGTTGGTTAGCGTGTCGGGCAAGAACACCCAGCCGCTGGTCGAGACCACCGCAGGCGGGTCGCGGGTGAATGCGAGCTACTGGAACTCCGACATCGGAAGGGGCTGGCACAGACTGTTCAGAGGCACCGGCAAGACCACCGCCGAGCTGCAGACACCGACGGGGTACACGGGCATCTACGCGAACTGGAACGTGGACCTCGACGGCGACGGCAGCCCGGACGACCCGTGGGACTTTGGCACCTCCAGCGACTACCCGAAGCTCACCGGCGTGGGCCCGGGGGCCAACCAGCCTGAGCCCTCCGACGTGCCGGGCCCGGTGACCGCGCTGGAGCTGACCGCCACCGCCGACAGCGTGACGGTGAGCTGGCAGCCGCCCGACGGCGGGGTCGCGCCGAAGCGCTATGTCGTTCACCTGCGCCCTGAGGGCGGCGGCACCGGCAGCGGCAAGACCAAGAACCCCAAGGCCAAGAAGACCAGGGTCGTCTTCGACAACCTGGATTCGGGCACCACCTACAAGGTCTGGGTACGGGCCCAGAGCAAGGAAGGCAAAGGCGACCGGGTCAGCGCCACCATCACCCTGCCCTAGCAGCGATCGGCAACCTGCTCGACCGCTGATTGGATCCCGACCAGGCGCGCACATTCGTTCCGCGCGCCTCATAGTACGGCTATTTGAGAGTTCGGAATGGCTGCCGGATGGTCGGGCGCGGCTATTTGAGAGTTCGGAATGGCTGCCGGATGGTCGGGCGCGGCTATTTGAGAGTTCGGAATGGCTGCCGGATGGTCGGGCGCGGCTATTTGAGAGTTCGGAATGGCTGCCGGATGGTCGGGCGCGGCTATTTGAGAGTTCGGAATGGCTGCCGGATGGTCGGGCGCGGCTATTTGAGAGTTCGGAATGGCTGCCGGATGGTCGGGCGCGGCTGCCGGGCCCGGTTACCGCGCTGGAGTAGCACGAGCTTCAAACGGCATCAAAAAAAGGGGTTGACACGCCCGCGCTGGAAAGTGGTAGCCTCCGGATGTTCCTCTGACAGGAACAGTGTTCCGCAATATAGCGATGCGAGCGAGGTTGGCTGTGAGTACGTGGATGGACGCCGGACCGAGAGGGGGATCATCGTGCCGCTGGCCGACTCGGTGGTCGAGCACGGCTTCGACGGGCGGCTTGAGGCGCCGCGGATGCACGTTGGCGGTGTTGTTGGCGCTGGCGCTGGTGGCGGGCCCGCTGGCGGCGGTGGCCGGGGCGGCGCCCGAGCAGCAGCAGGTGTCGGTACGGATGCCCGGCCCGGTGACGGGCCTGGAGCTGTCGGCCGCGGCCGACAGCGTGACCGTGAGCTGGCAGGCACCCGAAACCGGCGGCGCGCCCAAGCGCTACATCGTCCACCTGAAGCCCGAGGGCGGCGACAAAGGCAGCGGCAAGACCAAGAAGCCCAAAGCCAAGAAGACGAAGGTCACCTTCAACAAACTGGCGCCCGGCGCCACCTACACGATATGGGTGCGCGCCCAGAGCCGCGCCGGCAAGGGCCCGCGGGTCCACTCCACCATCACCCTGCCCGAGGCGGAACCAGAGGACAGCGCCCCGCCGAAGGCCGAGCTCTCGCTGGAGACCGAGACCGTCCCCGAGGAAGCCACATCGCGCGACACGGGAACCCCGCCCGAGGACACCACCCCGCCCGAGGACACCACCCCGCCCGAGGACGGCGGTGGGCAGGAGCAGGGCGAGGACCCGGCGGTGTACTGGTACACGTCGCTAGAGGTCAGGCAGGTCGACGACCAGGCCCTCGAGCCCGCTCTGGTGAGCAACTTCGGCCAAGAGCGGAGACGGCTCGACTGGCCCACCAACGACTTCGTGCTCACGCAGGGGTTCACGACCGGGAACGCAGACACCACACTGGAGAGCATCGAGGTGTCCATCCGCGGGACGCTGCACCTGGGCCACATCGCGACGGTGCGTGCGGAGCTGTGGTCGGCTGCGGCAGGAGGCGAGCCCGGGTCGAAGCTCATCGACCTGGTCGTCCCCGACCAGATGAAGGACGACGTGGCCTTTGCGGCGCCGCCGGACACCGTGCTCGGCGCCAACACCACCTATCACTTCGTGCTCTACACCACCGGGCGCGTCGACCTGCGGGTGGTCTGCACCTTCTCGACGGACGAGGACGCTGGCAGCCAAGACGGTTGGAGCATCTCCGACGCCAGCTATCACATCTCGGCGCAGACACCGCAGGGCGGCAGCTGGGTGGAGGTGGCGGTCAGCGGCGTCATGTCGATGCGCGTCACCGGCAACGAGCGGCGGTAGACCGCGCCCACGGCTCATTCGAGGATCGTGGAGACCCGTCGAGCGAACCGGCGGGCCGTCTCGGGCCGGGGTGGTCCACGGGCAGGCGCCAGGGTCCCGGTTGCGTCCTATCGTGCAGACGTGACTGATCGCACCCCGAGAAGGGCCGAGTCCCGCCCATGCCTCCCGTGGGTCTGCCCGTGCCATCGCTAGACCCGTTCGCAAAGGCACGGCTCGGGCCGGTGACCTTGCGCAACCGGATCATCAAGGCGGCCACCTTCGAGGGCGTCATGCCCGAGGCCCTGGTCACGCCCGAACTCGTCGAGTACCACCGGGCTGTGGCCGCCGGCGGCGCCGGTATGTCGACCGTCGCCTACCTGGCGGTGGCCCCCGAGGGACGGACCCACGCCGAGTGCATCTGGCTGCGCCCCGAGGCCGTGGCCGGACTGCGCCGCCTCACCGACGCCATCCACGCCGAGGGCGCGGCGGCCGGCGCCCAGATCGGCCACGCCGGCCCGGTAGCCAACTCCCGGTCCAACCAGGCGCCGTCGATCGCCCCAAGCAAGCGGTTCAACCCGCTGGCCATGCGGGTCATCCGCTCCGCCACCGACGCCGACATCGCCCGCATCACCAACGACTACGCCCGGGCCGCCCGCCTCGCCGCCGACAGCGGCTTCGACGCCATCGAGATCCACCTCGGCCACAACTACCTGCTGAGCGCGTTCCTCAGCCCCGGCCTCAACAAGCGCACCGACGCCTGGGGCGGCACGCTCGAGAACCGGGCCCGGTTCGGTCGCCAGGCCGTCCAAGCGGTGCGGGCCGCGGTGGGCGACAAGCTGGCTGTCACCGCCAAGGTCAACATGAACGACGGCGTCCCCGGCGGCCTCAAGGACGACGAGAGCCTCCAGTTCGCCCGGATGCTCCAGGACGACGGCGCGCTCGACGCCCTCGAGCTCACCGGCGGCAGTTCCTTCGCCAACCCCATGTACCTGTTCCGGGGCGACGCCCCCCGCGACGAGTTCGCGGCCACCCTCCCGCCCCACGTGAGGCTCGGGTTCAAGCTGGCCGGCGAGAAGCTCATGCCCGACTACCCCTTCGAGGAGGCCTACTTCCTGCCCAAGGCCCGCCGCTTCCTCGAAGCTCTGGCCATGCCGCTGATCCTGCTCGGCGGCATCAACCGGCTCGACACCGTGCAGTCCGCCCTCGATGAGGGGTTTGCATTCGTGGCCATGGCCCGAGCCCTGCTGCGCCAACCCGACCTGCCCAACCGCTGGCAGGCCGGCACCGATCGCGAGGGCAACTGCATCCACTGCAACCGCTGCATGCCCACCATCTACAGCGGCACCCGCTGCGCACTCGACCACCCCGAGCCCGTAACCGTCGGCCGCCCCCTCCTCTGACCGGCACCCGCTGCGCCCTGGACCCCCCGAGCCCCTAGCCGTCGGCCGCCCCTCCTCTGACCGGCACCCGACTGGCGTCGGACCTGCACTCCGGCAGCGGACCGGCACCGGGTCGAGCACCCTGTCATGATCTGGAAGCAGAGGTCCCGTAGGGGTCGATGACGGGTCGGGCCGGCTGCATGGCCCGGATCTCTTGCTCCAGGGCTCTCAGCGACTCCGACGGCAGGTAGTGGCGGCCTCGCTTCTCGCCGACCGGCTCCAACAGGCCAGCCGCGGCCATGGCGGCAAGGTCGCGTGTGGCCATGGCGTCGCTGACCTCCTCTCCGGAGGCGGACCTCACGATGCGCATGTACAGCGAGCGCTTCAGCGGCCAGCCCTGTGCCGAGTGCATGAGCGCGTCGACAGTGCGGTCTGGCAGGCGTGAGCGCGCCGCGATCTGCTCGCAGCGGTCCCACCGCGCCTCGAACCGGTCGATTCGGCGACGCACCGTCGCAGCCTGGTGGTAGTGGGCCGTCAGGCAGAACTCAATCCACGGTCGGGCGCTGCGCTGAGGCGACCACGATCCGGCTGCGGTTTCGGTGAGCGCCGCGTAGTAGGCGGCCGTGTTCCGACCCAAGTACTCCTCGATGCTCGAGAACACCGGCGACAGGCCACCAAACGCCCGCCCGAGCACGAAGGACTGGAGACAGCGGGCCATCCGGCCGTTGCCGTCGCTGAACGGGTGGATCAACGTGAGATTCAGATGGGCCATGGCTGCGGCGACCTCGGCTGGGTCCCCGCTGGCGTTCACATGGGCGATGAGTTCGTCGATCACAGGCTCGACGACATCGCGGTCGGGCGCCTCGTAGACGGGATTGCCCCCGCCGTCACGAACCCAGACCGCCCCCGGGCGCCATCGGCCCGGATTCGTGGACAGGTCGTGGCCGACCATCATGAAGTGCAGCGACTTCAGCAGCGAGGCGTCCATCCTCGGCCGGTCGGGGTTCGAGAGCCCGGTGAGTTGCAGGACGTAGGTCATGGCGTCCCGGTAGCCGGCGACAGCCCTCAGGGTCGCGGCGTCGACGCCCAGGGGCTCCTCGTCGTCGATGATTGCCGCGGTCTCCGCCACCGTGGAGTGGTAGCCCTCGATGGAGGTGGACGCCTGCACTGTGCGAGCCATCATCACCCGGCTCAGCGTGCCGTACCACCGGCGGGGCGCGCCAAGGTAGAAGTGCAGGTCGTCGCGGAGCGTCTGGATCTCTTCGAGGACCCGTTCGTCGCGGGCTGATAGCGCCGGCGCCTCGTAAATCACATGCGCGATACTACCGAATTAATCCACATCTGATGTTGATTAATTATCAACTTCCCGGGGAGTCCGATCCGCACTGGCGCGCGTCGGTACCCCTGCCGGCACCCCCGGGGCTAGGGCTGTAGGGGGGTGAGCGGTAGCCTCGGCCTGTGCGCATCTACGACACCGCGCGGCGGGCTGTGGTGCCTTTCGAGCCGTCGCCGCCGCCCGCGGAGGTGAGCATCTACGTGTGCGGCATCACCCCCTACGACAGCACCCACCTCGGGCACGCCAACACCTATCTCGCCTACGACCTGCTGATCCGCCGCCTCGAGGACCTCGGACACCGGGTGCGGATGGTGCGCAACATCACCGACGTGGACGACTCGATACTGCCCAAGGCCCGCGAGCTCGGGGTGGACTTCCTGGAGTTGGCCGCAGCCGAGACGGCCCGCTTCCACTGCGACATGGAGGACCTCAACACCCGGCCCCCCGCCGCTGAGCCCAAAGCCACCGAATGGGTGGCCGAGATGGTCGGCCTCATCGAGCAGCTCGACGCGGCGGGCCACACCTACACCGTAGAGGGCACCACCTGGTTCGACGTCTCCACCTGGGACGACTTCGGCCGGCTCGGCGGCTACAACGAAGCGACCATGCGGGAGCTGTCCTCCGAGCGGGGCGGCACCCCCGACGACCCCCGCCAGCGCAACCCGCTCGACTTCGTGCTGTGGCAGCCGTCGGCCTCCGACGAGCCCGTTTGGGAGTCGCCATTCGGGCCGGGCCGGCCCGGCTGGCACATCGAGTGCAGCGCCATGGCGATGGGGCTGCTCGGCACCGGCATCGACATCCATGGCGGCGGCAGCGACCTGATCTTCCCCCACCACGAGTGCGAGATGGCCCAGAGCGAGGCCGCCACCGGCACGACGTTCGTGAAGCACTGGATGCACTGCGGGATGGTCGGCTACGACGGCGCCAAGATGTCGAAGTCGCTGGGCAACCTGGTGTTCGTCAGCGACCTGTGCAAGGAGAGCGCCCCCGCCGCGGTGCGCCTCGCCCTCATGGGCCACCACTACCGCGACGACTGGGAATGGCACGACGGCGACATCACCGAGGGCGAGACCCTGCTCGACACCCTCAACGAAGCGGTGCGACAAGGCAGGACTTCTGGTCCTGGCGCCGCTGGCGACGCGCTCGACCGGGCTGTGCGGCACGGCGACGCCGCGGGACCCGGAGCCGCCGGCGGAGCCGACCCGGCCCCCTACGCCCAGAAGCTGCGCGACGCGCTCGACGACGACCTTGACGCCCCCCGGGCCCGGGCCGTGCTGGCCGAGATGGCCGGCGAGGTGCTCGCGAGGCGTCTCGACGAGACCGCGCCGGGTGTGCTGGCCGAGTTGTGCGAGTTCTGCGGGATCGCCCTGGATCCAGACTCGCCGCCCGCCCCGCAGTGATCTCGCTGTACGACACCCTCACGGGCGACAGCTCGATCGTCTATGCCCGGGACTCAGAGGCCGAGCGGATAGGCGAGCGGATGCAGTCCATACGGGCGAGGCCGTGGCCCGAGCGGCCCGTGAGCGCAGCGGACAAGAGCGGGAATGACACCGCAGCACCGCGACCGACTCTCACCCATCCGCGTGGCCCCATGGCGGCGCAGTGATCTCGCTGTACGACACCCTCACTGGCGAGGTGCGCCCGCTGGCGACCCGCGAGCCGGGCCGGGTGGCGCTGTACGCGTGCGGCCCGACCGTGTACGACCATCCCCACCTCGGCCACGCTCGCTCGGCGCTCACCTACGACGTGCTGCGCCGCTACCTGGAGTGGCGAGGCCTCGACGTGCGCCACGTGGCCAACATCACCGACATCGATGACAAGATCATCGAGCGCGCCCGTCGGGAGGGCTGCACCGAGTCCGACGTGGCCGCCGAGTGGGGCGCGGTCTACGCCGAGGTGATGGCCAGGCTGGACGTGCTGGAGCCCCACGAGCAGCCCAAGGCCACCGAATGGGTTGACGAGATGGTCGGCTTCATCGAGCGGCTAATGGCGACGGGCGCGGCCTACACCACCGACACTGGTGTCTACCTGAGGGTGCGCGACGTGGACGGCTACGGCGACCTGGTGCACCGCGATCTCGACGACCTACGGGCCTCGGCCGGAGCCAGGGTCGAGGTCGACGAGGCCAAGGAGGACCCCCTCGACTTCGCCCTCTGGAAGGCGGCCAAGCCCGGCGAGCCGTCGTGGCCGTCGCCGTGGGGCCCGGGCCGGCCCGGCTGGCACATCGAGTGCGTGGCCATGAGCCTCGGCATCCTCGGCGACGACTTCGACATCCACGGCGGCGGCAACGACCTGGTGTTCCCCCACCACACCAACGAGCGGGCCGAGGCGCTGGCGCTGGGCCGGCCCTTCGCCCGCCACTGGGTGCACAACGCCATGCTCAACATCGAGGGCACCAAGATGTCGAAGTCGCTGGGCAACTACCGCACTGTGGTGCAGATGCTCGAAGAGCACCCGCTCAACGGCCGGGCCTTCCGCCTGCTCGTGCTCCAGACCCACTACCGCAAGACCATGGAGGTCAACCCCGAGCTGATGGCCTCGGCCCGAGCCGCCATCCAACGCCTCGACGCCCTAGCTCGCCGGGCCTCGGCCGCCGGTATCGACATCGCTCCGCCGGGTGATCACAAGTCTGGAGCGTCCAAGGCATTTGGGTCGTGGAACGACGACGGGTGGGTCGTTCTCCCGACCGCTTCTCATGGGCTGCCTCTGGATGGGGAAGTAGTCGAGGCATTCCGAGCGGCCATGGACGACGATATGGGCACCCCGCAAGCCGTGGCGGTGGTGTTCGACACGCTGCATCGGGCCAACACGGCCCTCGATCACGGCTCTGCCGTCGCTCAGGCTCTGGCTGCCACCGTGTTCAACCTGGCCGGGGCGCTCGGAGTGGCTGTGGACTCGGCGCAGCACGGAGACGACGCTGGCGACGGCCCGATCGAGGACCTGGTAGCGCGGCGGCAGGCGGCCAGGGACGCTCGGGACTGGGCCACCGCCGACGCTTTGCGCGACGAGCTTTCTGCCCTTGGTGTGGTAGTGGAGGACACGCCGGCCGGTCCGGTCTGGCACTGGAAGTGAGCCCGTTACGCCGTAGCGAACGAAATTGGGACGGAAATTGGGTGTCCAGTACCCATTTGGTCGCCAATTTCGGTGGGGTGGTGACGTGAGCGTGCTGGGGAACCGGGTGCTCCGCACCGAGGACCCGCGGATGCTCACCGAAGGCGCCCGCTACGTGGCCGACCTGCGCCTCGACGGGGCGGCCCATGCCTGCTTCGTGCGCTCCACGGTGGCGCACGGGCGCGTCGCCAGCGTGGACACGGCCGACGCCGGGACCCGGCCCGGTGTGCTCGGAATGTTCACTGCGGCCGATCTGGACCTGCCCGATCTCAAGCCGATACCGATGGTCAACCAGCAGATGGCCCGCCCGGTGCTGGCCCGTGACACGGTCCGGTTCGTGGGCGAGCCGGTGGCGGTGGTGGTGGCCGAGACGCCCGCGGCGGCCGCCGACGCGGTCGAGCACGTGTTCGTCGACATCCAACCGCAGCCCGCCGCGGTGACGCTGTCGGACGCGGCCGCGGGCGACACGCTGGTCCATCCGCACGCCGGCACCAACATCGCCTTCGACATGCCCGCTGTGGTTCACACAACGGGCGGGGGACCGTCGCCAGAACCCAGCACTCGCACCGCCGGTGGCTCCGGCGGGTCCGCCAGCGACGGCATGGAGGCGTCGCTGGACTTCTCGGGCTGCGATGTCGCAGTGACCGCGACGCTGGCCGACCAGCGGCTGGCCGCGGTCCCGCTGGAACCAAGGTCGGCGGCGGTCGAATGGTCCGCCGACGGCACCCGGCTCACGTTCCACGCCTCCACTCAGGCGCCCCACCGGGTGAGGGACACCCTGGCCGCCGTCTACGGGCTCGACAAGGACGCGGTACGGGTGGTGACGCCAGACGTGGGCGGCGGGTTCGGGGCCAAGGGCACCCCGTCGCCGGAGGAGCTAGTCCTGGCCGGGCTCGCCCGTGCCGTCGGCCGGCCGGTGAAGTGGACCGAGTCCCGGGCCGAGAACCTCACCGCGTCGGTGCACGGCCGGGGCCAGACCCAGCGGTTCCGCCTGGGCGGCACCCGCAGCGGCCGCATCACCCACTACGAGCTCGAGGTCGTCCAGGACGCGGGCGCCTATCCGATGATCGGCGCCTTCCTGCCGACGTACACCCGCAAGGTGTTCACCGGCTGCTACGACATCGCCCACACCTCCGTCAGCGGGCGCAGCTACGTCACCAACACCGCTCCCGTGACCGCCTACCGGGGCGCGGGCCGGCCCGAGGCCATCTTCGCCATCGAGCGGGCCGTGGACCTCTACGCGGCCGAGGTCGGCATGGACCCCGCCGAGGTGCGCCGCCGCAACTTCGTGGGCTCCGAGCGCTTCCCGTACACCAACCCCGTGGGCAGCACCTACGACTCCGGCGACTTCGGCACCGCCCTCGAGCGGACGCTGGAGACGGCCCGGTACGACGACCTGCGAGCCGAGCAGGCCGCCCGCCGGGCCGGCAGCGAGCCGACGCTGCTGGGCATCGGCATCGCCTCGTTCGTGGAGAGCACCTCGATGGGACCCAGCGAGCTGGGCGAGGTCGAGCTCGCGCCCGACGGTTCGCTGGTGGTGCGCAGCGGAGCCACCGCGTTCGGGCAGGGCCACGCCACCTGCTGGGCCATGGTCGCGGCCGACGCCACCGGCGTGCCGCTGGACCGGATCACCGTCATCTCCGGCGACACCGCCGAGATCGCCTCCAGCGGGCTGACGGCCGCCTCCCGCTCGGCCCAGCTGGCCGGCTCGGCCGTGCTGACCGCGGCCCGGCACCTGGTGGACCTGGCCCGCGTCCATGCTGCGGCCCGATTGGAGGCCGCCGAGGCCGACGTGGTGCTCGACCCGGCCGCTGGGGCCTTCCATGTGGTCGGCTCGCCCCATCCCCGGATCGGCTGGACCGACATCGCAGCCGAGACGGCCGCGGCCGGCGAGGCCCCGCTCGCGGCGGCCTCGGACTTCGAGCAGCCCGACAACACCTACGCCTTTGGCTGCCACGTGGCCGCGGTGGATGTGGACCCGGTGACAGGCGAGACGACCCTGCGGAGCATCGTCGCCTGCGACGACGCGGGCACGCTGATCAACCCCCTGATCGCCGAGGGCCAGATTCACGGCGGCATCGCCCAGGGCGCCGCCCAGGTGCTGCTCGAAGAGATGGTCTACGACCGCGACGGCAACCCGCTGGCCACCAACCTCGTCGACTACCCGGCCATCTCGGCCCCGGACCTCCCAAGCTTCGACCTCGTGGCCATGGAGACCCCCACCCCCCTGAACCCGCTAGGAGCCAAAGGCATAGGCGAGTCGGGCACCATCGGCGCCGGCCCCGCCATCCTCAACGCCGTCTGCGACGCCCTAACCCACCTAGGCGTCCACCACATAGACATGCCCACCACCCCCCAAAGAATCTGGAAAGCGATATCGGCACAACGCTGACCCGTGCTGATCCCGGTTCGGGCGCTTACAGGACGCGCCACCAGGGGGCGGACAGCACGTCCGGAGCGAGCCATTCGGTGCGGGTTCCGTCGTGCAGCAGCAGGCCCGCTCTCGACTGCGGGCCGTACTCGGCGCGGAATGAGCGCAAGTGGGACGTGTCCCTCAGCCTGGGGTGCCGCGACGCCTTGACCTCCACCGGCAGCAGCGCGCCTCTGGCCTCCACCACGAAGTCCACTTCCGCGCCGGCAGCGGTGCGCCAGTAGAGGATCTCGGCCGGCTCGGTGCGAGCGTCGCGCCAAGCCAGCAGATCCTGCAACACCAGGTTCTCCAGGTGTGCGCCCGCGGGTTCGTCCTGTTGTGCGAGATGCATGGCGGCACCGGTGTCGGCCCAGTACAGCTTGGGCGACTTGATCAGCCGCTTCGTGCGATTCACCGCATAGGCAGGGACACGTACCAGAAGCTGCGAGGTCTCAAGCAGGTTCAAGTACCGGTGAACGGTCGACTGGGGCAGGGCGACATCGCGGCCCAGCTCCGTCTGGTTGACCACCTGCCCGAGGCGCAGGCACGCCGCCCGCATCAGCCTGCGGAACTCCGGCAGTGCCGAGATGGCTGACAGATCCTGGAGGTCGCGTTCCATGTAGGTGCGCACGTACCCGTCGAACCAGATCGTGCGGTCGTCGGCGCTGTCGAGGTGAAGCGCCGGGGTGGGCAGGCCGCCGCGCCGCGCCAGCGCTCGCCAGTCGTCGGGCTCGTCGGGCCGGGCCGAGAGCACATCGGGCCACTGATCGTCCGGGGCCGTAAGCAGCTGCTCCCAAACGCCGCCCTGGCCGAGACCGAGCTGTTCTCGTCGTGTCATCGGCCAGAGGGTCAGGTAGCTCGCCCGGCCGGCCAGCGACTCGGAGGCCTGGCGCATCAGCAGCAGGTCGGCGGAGCCCGTCAGCAGGAACTGTCCCGGCCGGCGCTGCCGGTCGATGGCCTGCTTGACGGCAAGCAGTAGTCGGGGCTCCCGTTGCACCTCGTCGAGGATCACAGGCTCGCTGCCCTCCACCAGGATCTCGGGCTCGCGGCGCGCCGCGTCGAGCACGTCGAGGTCGTCGAGGGACAGGTAGCGTCGCCGTCCCGGCATCAGCTCCTGCACGAGAGTGCTCTTGCCCGTCTGCCGGGCACCGGTGAGCACCACCGCCGGCATCACCCGCAGCCGCTCGGCAAGGCTCCCTCCCGCCAGCCGAGGTACGATCCTTTCATCCATACTCTGGATGATATCCATTCATACTATGAATGGATTACAGCTCAGGATGCGCCGCCCCGCCTCCGGTCCGCTTCATCTGGATCGGGGATCGCGCAAGACGACGAGACAATCGCGACGAGGCTGTCCACGTCCGGGGAGTGGTACGGGCATCGTCACTAACGGGAATCAAGGGACTTGAGTTCAGCCGCGTGCTTATTGGCGGCGTCAACGACCTACGTGTTCGCGATGTTGATGAAGGCGACCAGTTCCAAGCGGCCAAGAGCCAACTCTACGCGGCCATGACCCGGGCTATGGACGAACTTGAGATCACCGTGTCGGGCGACGGGCCAATCGGGGCGGCACTGCGGGAGGCCGAGCGCCTCCAGCGAGTCGGCTAGTTCTCTGGCTGGCCGTTGGCGCCGGGCCTGGCGAAACCGACTGGGGGGCGGTCCGCGATGTTCAGGGTCTCGCACAGGAGCGGGTACTCGTCCAGGCCACGGATCCACTGCCGGGCTGCGCTCAGCGCGAAGTCGAGCCGTCCCTGGCCGGCGGGAGCGACCATGCCCGACTTCATGAGCCGGCGGCGATAGACGCTCACGTAGCCCTTGCTGACGCCGAGGCGAGCGGCTATGTCCGCTGACGCGGATGCGTCGTCGTCCTGCGCCATGGTAGCCAGGAAACGCCTGGACCCCTCAGACAGGTCTCGCCACAAGGGCGCGACCACGAGCTGGCCGACTTGACGGCGGGCCGTCTCGGCACCAGCGACGGCGTCATCGAGGGTCACCGTCGACGTTGGGTCCGCAGCCGCTTCCCAAGCATGGAAGCCGACGAGTTGCACCATGAACGGATATCCCTGTGAGACGGCCACGGCATGTTCGACCGCGTCCGGGGTCATGTGTCCGCCGCGATCGCGGACCGGCTGGGCCAGCGCCTCCCAAGCGGCCGCAGGGTTGAGGAGGCCCATCTCGTAGCGGGCGCACCGTTGAAGGAAGGTCACGCTTGTGTCTGCCAGGAGCGTGTCCTCCAGTACCGGCAGGCCGGCGCCGACGAATGCCATGGGCAGTTGACCGACGCGGGTCACGTCCTGGATCACGATTCCGAGCATCCGGAGTTCGTCGGTGTTGCCGGCGTGCAATTCGTCGACCGTTACTAGAAGGCTCTTTCCTATCGCCTCAAGATGAGCGGTGAGAGCGGCTAGGACGTTTGAGAGTCGCCGGGACAGGTCAGCATCGGGATCGTAAGCCGACCCCCATCGGATGCCTGCCGCGGCGAGATCTTTGACCGCGCCCTTCGACAGATCGCGGCTGCGTCCGTTCATGTGCTCGACTGCTCGGTGGGCCAAGCGGTTCAGGAGGCCCGCAGTCGTAGCGGCGACCGATATCGACAGCCAGCCGCGCTCACGTCCTAAAGCCCGCAAAGCCCTCATGTTGCAGTTGTTGTCAAGTGTTGTCACTGTTGCCAGTCAAGCGCTGCCGACCGGCGGTTAGCGGAGGGCGTGGATGTAGCCGCCTTTGGTGCCGACCACTATGAGGCCGTCCCACACCGCGGGGGTGGACTCGATGCAGGCGCCCAGCGAGATGCTCCACAGCTGGGGCGGCTCCACCGCGGTGTCGCTCACGTCGAAGGCGTAGAGGCCGCCGCCGCAGTCGCCCTGGATCCACACCTCGTCGACGATGACCGGGCTCGGCCAGGTCGGCCCCGGCAGCTTCTTCGTCCAGCGGGTCTCCCCGGTGGCGGTGTCCACCCCGTAGACGTGGCCGGTGTGGGTGGGCACGATCAGCAGGTCTCGGTGCAGCCCCGGCGTGGCCCACACCCCCGACCCGTCCAGCGCACCCCGCACATGCACGCCCCACACCAGCGGATCGTCGGGCCGGCTCGGGTCGAGCTTGATGATCTGGCCCACCTCGTGGGATCGGGCCGTGCCCCTCTGGTACTCGACGCCGGCGTAGATCATCCCCTCGGCGTCGATCACCAGCGTGGCGTCGGTGTCGTCGCCGGTCCAGAAGCGGAACACCCGCTCAGGTACCGCGGCCGGGTTGTCCCGCAACTCGGAGATGTCCCAGCCCTGGACCAGGCCGCCCGAGTTGGCGAAGTACAGGGTGTCGCCGCTGATGGCCACCGAGGTCTCGATCGACAACTCCCGGCCCACCTCGGCCAGCAGCTCGTCGTCCCACCCGGGCGCATGGAACACGACCTGCGGGTCGGCGGTCACCAGCCCGTCGTCGCCGTAGCCCCGGTTGAGCTTGATGATATGGATCCGGGAGTTCTCGCCGCCGATGAACAGGTAGTCGTCGATCACCAACCCGGAGCTGTCCCAGTCGTCGTTCCACATGATCGGAGCGAGGTCGTAGGCACCCAGCGACCACAGCTCCCGGGGTATTTCGCCGTCGAAGGCGACCACCCGGTAGCGGTTGTCCCGGCTGCCGACGTACACCAGCGGGTAGCCGTCGGGGTCGATGGTCACCGATCCCTTGATGATGTCGCCCGTGGGGAAGTCGGGCAGCAGGCGCTCGCCGGTGTCGGCGTCGAGGAAATGGACGTTGCGGCTGAAGGCGCCGACCACCACCCAGGTTCGGCCGTCGCGCTCGAAGATGGCGGGCTGTCCCGTCCAGCCGGTGCCGCACCACTGCCGGGGCTCGCCGCCGACCGACGACAGCGCGCACATCTTCTCACCGCGGGGGAAATGCCAGGCCTCCTGCGGAGCCGACGGCACCGGGCCCTTGCCGTAGTAGGTGCGCGTCGGGTTGCCCCTGAACGTGAGCACTCCCTCCACGGTGTCGCCCCACGGCTGTCCGGAGGTCTCCGGGTCCACCCAGCCCTCGAATGGCGGCACGGTGGTGGTGGTCGTAGTGGTCGTCGTGGTGGTTGTGGTTGTCGTGGTCGTCGTCGTGGTGGAAGTAGCCGCCGCAGCCAGGACGAGGTCGGTCTCGTCAGGCTCGCCCCTGTCCACTCGGGGCGCCCACAGCAACAAGGCTGCCGCGATCACCACGGACGCGGCCGCGAACACCAGACCCAGCCTCGCCGGCCTCGACAGGGTGCGCATGGCTCCATCATGCCCACCGCGCCGCAATTCCCTGTCGTTCGCGTCGTTCGGTGGCCATGTCATTCCCGCTCTTGTTCGTTGCGCTCACGGGCCGTCCAAACCACAGCAACACCGCCCATGGCCTCGTCTCACCGAGGTGGTCGCGCACGCACTCCACTCGGCCTCTTAGGATCGCAACCGTGACCGGGGACGATCACCAGCCGCTGACCGTCGCCTTCGATGCCGACGACACGCTGTGGCACAACGAGGACCTGTTCCAGGACGTGCAGCGGGAGTACGAGGAACTGCTGGAGCCCTGGGCCGACGCCGTCACCGTGGACGACCGCCTCCACGAGATCCAGACGGCCAATCTGCCCCGCTTCGGCTACGGCGTGAAGTCGTTCACGCTGTCGATGATCGAGGCGGCCGTCTGCATCAGCGGCGGCGAGGTGGACGCCGGCCGGATCACCGCCATCATCGGGTTGGGCAAGCGCCTGCTGGACCGGCCCATCGAGCTGATCGACGGTGTTGAGGAGGTGCTCGACGCCCTCGGTCACCACCGCCTCATGGTCATCACCAAGGGCGATGTGCACGACCAACTGGCCAAGGTGGCCGCCAGCGGCCTGGCCGAGCGGTTCTGGCGGGTCGAAGTGGTGGCCGACAAGGACGCCACCGTCTACGGCGAGCTGCTCGAGCGTCACGAGATCGATCCGTCCCGGTTCGTGATGGTCGGCAACTCGCTGCGCTCCGATGTGCTGCCGGTGCTGGCGCTAGGCGGGTCCGCAGTGCACGTCCCCTACCACGTCACCTGGCGACACGAGGACGAGCACGACGGCCACCACGTGGCGGTGACCACTCTCGAAGCCCTTCGCGACCTGCCGGAACTCCTGCAGATCTGGGCTGGCGACGGCGAGCTTGGTCCCGGCCTGGCCGGGCCGGCCGGTATCGGGGGGCGTTTCGGCACGCACCCGGCATGAGGCGGCTCACCCCGCACGAGATCGCAGGCTACGACCTCGTGCCCGCCGACCTGGCCCGCCGGGCCCGGGTGCAGAAGGTGCCGCTGCTCGCCCCGGGCATGCACGGCATGACGTTGGGTCGTCTGATCATGGTGCTGCGCGACGACGACCGCTCCGGCCGGCGGGTGCTGCTCGCCCATGAACTGGTTCACGTCGAGCAGTACGCCCGGCTGGGGGTGGTGCGGTTCCTGCGGCGATACGTGCGGGAGTACTTCGTCAACCTCTGGCGGCTGCGCAGCCGCCGGCAGGCCTACGAGGCCATCTCCCTCGAGGCTGAGGCCCGGGCCGCTGCCGCCCGCTGGCGTAGCGAGCTTCCGGAGGTTGTGGGGGATAGTTCCCCTTAGAGGGTGCGCGGGTAGGTGCAAGCCTGTCGCGTTGCAGCGGGGTCGTTCCCGCTCTTGTTCGCTGCGCTCACGGGCCGCTCGGGCCACGGCCTCGCGCCGTATGGGCCGGATTCGCGTGCCTATCCGCTCGGCCTCTTGACCGCCGGAAGTTGGCGCAGAGTGCCGTCCCGGGGCGGCTCAGTACTCGTAGAAGCCCCGGCCGGTCTTGCGACCCAGCCGGCCCGCGGCCACCATGCGGCGCAGCAGCGGCGGCGGCGCGTAGAAGCGCTCGGCGTACTCCGCGTGCAGCGACTCGGCCGTGAACAGGCACACGTCGAGCCCGATCAGGTCTGCCAGCGTCAACGGCCCCATGGGATGCCCGGCTCCCAGCTTCATGGCGTCGTCGATGTCGCCGGCCGACGCATGGCCCGACTCGTACATCTCGATGGCCTGGCAGATATAGGGGACCAGCAGCTTGTTGACCACGAAACCGGCCCGGTCCGGAGCGGGCACCACCCGCTTGCCGAGGGTGTCGGTGGCGAACGCGGTGGCGGTCGCGGTGACCTCGGGCGCGGTCAGCTGGGTGCTGATCACCTCGACCAGCTTCATCACCGTGGCCGGGTTGAAGAAGTGCATGCCCAGCACCTGCTGCGGGCGAGACGTGCCCATGGCCACGTCGATGATCGGAATCGACGACGTGTTGGTGGCCATGATCGCGGAAGGGTCCAGGACCCGGTCGAGCACGCCGAAGATCTCCAGCTTGAGCGGCAGAGTCTCGGGGACGGCCTCCAGCACCAGGTCGCAGCCGCCAAGATCGCCCAGGTCGGTGGTCCAGGTGATGGCCGCGGACGCGGCGTCGCGGGTGGCCTCGTCGAGCTTGCCCCGGGCGACGCCCCGGTCCATCGACTTCTCGACCCGGCCACGGCCGGCCTCCACCAGTTCAGGCGTCGCCTCGCGGGCCACTACCTGCAGGCCGTTACGGGCCACGACCTCAACGATGCCGCTGCCCATCGTCCCGACGCCGATCACGCCGACTGTGCCGATCTCCATCTCGTGTGCTCCTATTGAGTGCGCTCCCGCGGCGGGACCCGATGTCCCACGTTGCGCCTGCCCGGGCTTCGACGCTACTCAGTCCGACTCGGTGATCGTCACCGAATCGATGGTCACGTCGGTTAGCGGACGGTCGTTGCGGTCGGTTTCGACACGCTGCATGGCGTCCACCACGTCCAGCCCGTTCACGACCTTGCCGAACAGCGAGTACTGCGGCGGCAGCCCAGCACCGTTCGGGCCGCTGATCAGGAAGAACTGGCTTCCGTTGGTGTTGGGGCCGGCGTTGGCCATGGCCAGCGAGCCGATCTCGTAGCGGCCCGGCTTGGGCAGCTCGTCGGCGAAGCGGTAGCCGGGACCGCCGCGGCCGGTGCCGGTGGGATCGCCGCCCTGGCACACGAAGCCGTTGATGATGCGATGGAATATCACCCCGTCGTAGTAGTGGTACCGGGACAGCACCACGAAGTTGTTGACGGTCAGCGGCGCGGTGGCCGCATCCAGGGCGATGGTGAGAGACCCCATCGAGGTCTCCATCGTCGCGGTGTACCGCTTGGAGGGGTCGATGCACATCGGTGGCGGCTCTCGGAACTCGCGGCGGACCGGGCTCGATCCGTCCTCGGCAGGGCAGGGTGTGACGGCCACGGTTGACTCCTCGTGCTCGAGCCGGCAAAGACCGAGCGACCCTACCGGCGCTGTCTCCAAACGTTGCCGGGACTGGGGATCATCCACCCGCGCGCGACTGCACTCTATGGTGACGCGCATGCGTCAGATGGTCGCATTCCCGGCCCGTGCCCTGGATCGTGCTGTCACAGCCGCGGTGACTCGGCTGCTGCCCGGCCGACCCCGCCCGGCCGAGCTCCCGCCGGAGCCCTCGATGCCCGCCGGCGACGCGCCCTACGCGCTGCGCTGTGAGAACTGCGACGTCATGTGGCGGGGAGCGTCGTCGGTGCCGTGCTGGTGCTGCGGCGCGCCCGGCGCGATAAGAGGCGAGGTTCGCATCCTCGCCGACTGAGCACGGGGGCAGCGAGCGATAGGGTCGGGCCATGACACTGCACTGGTCCGACACCGGGGTCGAGGTCCATAGGGTGGTCGTCGGCCCCGTGGAGAACAACGTCTTCGTGATCCGCTGCACGTCCACCGGCGAGGCCGTGCTGATCGACGCGGCCAACGAGCACGAGCGGCTGCTGGAGCTGTGCCGCCGGCTCGGGGTGCGCACCGTGCTGGAGACCCACGGGCACTGGGACCACATCCAGGCCATCCCGGCCGTGCGAGACGCGGGCTACGAGGTGGGGGTGACCGCCGAGGACGCGGCCATGCTGCCCAGCTACGACTACCTGCTGGAGGACGACACCGTCATCGAGGTCGGCCGGCTGCGCCTGCGCACCCTGCACACGCCGGGCCACACCCCGGGCTCAATCTGCTTCCATGTGGAGGGAACGCCGCTGCTGTTCACCGGCGACACCCTGTTCCCCGGCGGCCCGGGCGCCACCCAGTACGAGGGCGGCGACTTCGAGACCATCATCCGCTCGATCGAAGGCCGGATCTTCTCCCGATTCGACGGATCGACCATCGCGCTGCCCGGCCACGGCCTCGACACCACCATCGGCGCAGAGTCCCCGCAGCTTGACGAGTGGATCGCCCGAGGGTGGTGAAATCGGCGCCGCCCCTCACCGGGCACGCCTGTCGACCGGTAGCGTGACGCCCCGAGGTCGACAGCTCTCAGACCAGGAGGATCCATGAGCAGGCTTCTCGAAGGCAAGGTGGCGCTGGTCACCGGCGCAGGGCGGGGGATCGGGCGCGAGCACGCGCTGATGCTCGCCGGGCACGGGGCCAAAGTGGTGGTCAACGACCTCGGCGGCGACGAGTTCGGCGGAGGCGCCGACCTCACGCCGGCGGGCGAGGTCGTCGAGGCGATCACCTCCGCCGGGGGCGAGGCCGTCGTCAACGGCGGCAGCGTGGCCAGCTTCGACGAAGCCGGGGCCATGGTGCAACAGGCCATCGACACCTTCGGCGACATCAACATCGTGGTCAACAACGCCGGTGTCCTGCGGGACCGGATGGTCTTCTCGATGACCGAGGACGACTGGGACACGGTGATGGCCGTCCACCTCAAGGGCACGTTCGGCCCGTCGCATCACGCCGCCACCTACTGGCGCAACCGGGCCAAGTCGGGCGAGGAGACCTACGGGCGGATCATCAACACGTCGTCACCCTCGGGCATCTACGGCAACGTCGGGCAGACCAACTACGGCGCGGCCAAGGCGGGCATCGCCGCGTTCACCGTGATCGCGGCCCAGGAGCTGGTCCGCTACGGCGTGACCGTGAACTGTCTGGCCCCCACGGCCTGGTCGCGCCTCACCGCCCCGCTGATGGGCGGCGACGAGGCGTCCGAGGAGTTCAAGGACAGCATCGACCCTCGCTGGATCGCGGTGATCACGGCATGGCTGGCCAGCCCCGAGGCGGCCAACGTGACCGGCCGGGTCTTCGATGTGCGGGGCGAGAACCTCGGCATCGCCGAGGGCTGGCACCTCGGTCCGGTGGAGGTCCAGCCGGACAACCCGGCCGAGCTGGGACCGGTGGTGACCAAGCTGATGGCCGCGGCCCGCCTCAACGCCGGCATGCACGGCCAGGACCACGAGGGACTGGGTTTCCCGAGCAAGTCCATCTAGCCGCCAGCGTCAGGGACCCAGCCGACCTCCGGGGATCAGGCCGCGCCCTCGACGCCGCCGCCGGCCGGCAGCCGGACGGTCATCTCGGTGAACTCTCCGGGCTCCGACTCCGCGGTTATCGAGCCGCCGTACTGGCGGACCACGTCGCTGCAGAAGCTGAGCCCCAGTCCCACGCCCGTTCCCGACGGCTTCGTCGTGAAGAACGGGTTGAAGATCTTGTCCATGGCGTCGGCCGGGATGCCGGTCCCGTTGTCGCGGATGCGGATGACGACCTCCCCGCCGGCCCGCTCCGTGCTGAGCGACAGGGTCGGCCGGTACGAGCCTGAGGCGCCGCCGGACTCCCGCCGCTTCTCGTCCATCGCGGAGCAGGCGTTGCCGACCAGGTTCAGGAACACGCGGCCCATCTCCTCGGGCACCACTTCCATCTCCCTCACATCGGGATCGCAGTCGCTGCGGATTTCGATCTCGAACTCCTCGTCGAGGGCCTGGGCGCTGTGGAAGGCGATCTTGGCCCTGTCGTTCAGCAGGTCGTTGATGTAGACGGGCTGGCGCGTGCCGCCCCCGCGCCCGATCATCACCATGTCCCGCACGATCCGGTCGGCGCGGTCCCCGTGGGAGCGGATCCGCAGCAGGTTGTCGGTCAGGTCGCGGGCCAGGTCCTCGATGGCGGAGCGCTCGTCGTCGGGAAGATCGGCCACGAGCGGCGCGATCGCCTCGCCCAGCTCGACGGCGAGCTCCTCGGACGCCTCCGAGAAGTTCCTCATGAAGTTGAGGGGGTTCCTGATCTCGTGGGCCACGCCCGCGGTCAGCTCCCCGAGCTCCACCAGCTTCTGGCGCAGGATGATCTGGTCCTGGGTCTGGCGCAGCTCCGACAGCACCCGCTCCAGCTCGTTGTTCTTGGATTGCAGGTCTTCGGAGAGCTTTCGCACCAAGTCGAGTTGCAGCGCCTCGATCGACCGCTGCCGGAGACGCTCGAGGGCGGCGGCGGCTTCGTTCACCTCGTCGTTGCCCGACAGGTTCACCTTGTAGTCCAGGTTCCCCTCGCCCATCTCGCGAATCCAGATCTCCACTGCGACAACCCGGATCCCGGTATGCACATGGCGATAGTTGGTGAAGGCGATCACGGCGAGGCACAGCGATGCGACAACGACGAGGGCGGTGTCGCCGACGGCGACTGCCTGCACCAGCAGCACGACGCCCCCGATGAGGATCAACGCATGAGCGAGCAGCAGCTGGATGGACTTGCGCCGCAGGCTGAACGGGGCGATCGGGGTCTGCGGCTGGTTAGCAGGCGACTCGGTGGCCATGTTCTCCGCTCCTTGGGCTTGCTGGTCGGCGACCGGCTGCGCAGCGGCTGGTACGGCTGACTCTACAAAACCGGTCCTCGCTCGACCGACCAGATCGGCCGTCGCCGGTTCGGCCGCACCATGGCGGGTCGGACGACGGGTTGCGGCTGGTCCGTCGCTCTCTTTGACCGTCAAATGTCTGAGGTTTACGCTAGCGGTGTGAGGCCTCTCGAGGACATCCGCATCGTGGCCGTGGAGCAGTACGGCGCCGGACCCTTCGCCACCATGCATCTCGCCGACCTCGGTGCCGAGGTGATCAAGATCGAGGATCCCAGCGCGGGCGGCGACGTGGCCCGCTACCTGCCTCCCTTCCAGCACGACGACTCCAGCCTCTTCTTCCAGACCTACAACCGCAACAAGCGCAGCGTCGCGCTCGACATCCGCAACACCGAGGGCCGGGCCGTGTTCAACGACCTGGTGGCCTGCTCGGATGCGGTCTTCTCGAACCTGCGCGGCGACCTTCCCGCCGCTCTGGGCATCTGCTACGACGACCTGAAGGGATTCAACCCCCGGATCGTGTGCTGCTCGCTCAGCGGCTTCGGGATGACCGGTCCGCGGGCCCGCCAGGGCGGCTACGACTACATCTTGCAGGGTCTGTGCGGCTGGATGGCCCTCACCGGCGACCCGGACGGCCCGCCGACGAAGTCCGGCCTTTCGATGGTGGACTTCTCGGGAGGCTTCGTGGCCGCGATCGCCCTGCTAACCGGCATCCATGCGGCCCGGCGGGACGGCGTCGGCATGGACTGCGACCTGAGTCTTCACGACACCGCCACCAGCCTGCTCGGCTATCTCGGCACGTGGCACCTCACCGGCGGGTTCGAGCCCGAGCGGGTGGCCGGGTCGGCGCACCCGTCGCTCGTCCCGTTCCAGATCTTCGAGGCTGCCGACGCCTGGCTGGTGATCGGATGCGCCAAGGAGAAGTTCTGGCGGAGGCTCACCGAGGTCCTCGGTATGCCTGAACTGGCCTACGACGAGAGATTCGTGGACTTCGCAGCCCGCTATACCAACAAGGACGAGCTGCTGGAGATCCTCAGGGAGGCGTTCCGCACCCGCCCGGCCGCGGAGTGGCTGGAGATGCTGGAGGAAGCCGGAGTGCCGTCGGGGCCCATCCAGGACGTGCCCACGGCGCTGCGCGACCCCCACACGGTGGCCCGGGGCGTGCTGGCCGAGACCGAGCACCCCCATCACGGCACGATCCGCCAGCCGGTCACCCCGGTGCGGGTGGGCGAGCATCCGACCGCCGACTCGCTGTCGCCCGGCCCGGCACTGGGTGCCGACGCGCCGTATGTGCTCAAGGAACTGCTGGACTACGACGACGACCGGATCGACCACTTGCGCTCTCAGGGCGCCTTCGGCCTGATCCCATGAAACGGGGCTACGTCGACAGCGACTGGGGCCAAGTCCACTACCGGTCGGCAGGCGGCGGCGGCCCCGCTGTTGTCTTCTTCCACGAGTCACCGCTGTCGTCGATCGTCTACGAGGAAGCGCTGCCCCATCTGGGGAGATCCTTGAGGGCCTTTGCCCTCGACACGCCGGGATACGGCCTGTCAGAGCCGCCCCCGTCGGATGGTTTCGAGATACCCCACTACGCGGCCGCGCTCCTTCGAGCCATCGACGGGCTGGGGATCGAGCGCTTCGCGGTGGCCGGAGTCCATACAGGCGCATCGCTCGCGCTGGAGGTCGGACTCCAGGCCGGTGCCGACCGGATCACCTGCGCCGTGCTCACCGGCGTGCCGCTCATGTCCGAGGAGCGCCGCAGAGAGTTCATGGCCTCCTGGTCGCCTCCGATGACGCCGGCCTCCGACGGCAGTCATCTGAGGTGGGCTTGGGAGCGTTACCAGCGCATATGGGGCGCCGATAGCGCTGCGGGCATTCTCAATGTCGGTGTCACGCAGATCCTCAATGTGCTGGAGCGTTACGAGTGGGCCTACAACGCCGCCTTCCGCTACGACCCCGAGCCGCACCTGCCGCGTCTCTCCTGCCCTACGCTGCTGCTTGATGCGGAGAACGACATCTTCGCCGACATGGACGAACCGGCGGCCGCGCTTCTGCCCGACGCTCGTATCGAGATCGTCCCCGGCCTCGGAGGGCAGCTTCCCGTACGCGTGCCGCAGACATACGCCGAGAAGGTCATCGCCTTCGTGACCGCCCGATTCTGAGATTGCTACCCTCGGATCGTGGCTGGCGAGATCCGACCTGAACGGCAGGACGACGTCGATATCGCCGGTCCAAGCGACGACGGTGCATCGAACCTGGCCGGTGCGCTCGCGGCCACCGTCAGGCAGTCAGCCGGCCGGATGCCGCAAGACACGCCGATGGCGCTGGTGTACCGGCTCGCGGCGCCCGACGAGACCGCGCCGCGGTGAGCGACCTCGCGGGGCTGAGTCTGACTGAAGCGGCCCGGCGGCTGCACAATCGGGAGGCGACCGCCGCCGAACTGGTAGATGCATGCCTTGCCCGTGTCGAGCAGTGGGAGCCGCACATTCAAGCCCTCGTCACCGTGCTGGGCGAGCAGGCGATCGGCCGAGCCGAGCAGGCGGACCGGGAGCTCGCCGGTGGACGGCGGCGCGGTCCCCTCCACGGCGTGCCAGTCGTGGTCAAGGACCTGATCGACGTCTCGGGCGCCCCGACCGAGGCGGGCTCGGAGATCCTTGCCGGCTCCGTCGCCGCGGCCGATGCGGTGGTGATTGCCCGGCTGAGAGATGCGGGCGCGATCATCTTGGCCAAGGCCAACACCCACGAGTTCGCTTACGGCGCGCTAACTCCGCCGACGCGCAATCCCTGGGATCTGGATCGCATGCCGGGCGGGTCGAGCGGCGGCTCAGCGGCCGCGGTCTCCGCGGGCGAGGCGTTCGGAGCGCTGGGCACCGACACCGCCGGATCGGTGCGAGAGCCCGCCGCGCTCTGCGGGACAGTCGGTCTCAAGCCCACCTACGGGCGAGTCAGCTGCCGGGGAGTCGTGCCCCTGGCCTGGTCCCTGGACACGGTTGGGCCCATAACCCGCACCGTCGAGGACTGCGCCCTCCTATTCAGCGTGTTGTCGGGGACCGGGGCGGGCGAAGCCGGTCCGCCGAAGGAGGCGTCCCACGACCCGGGTTTGTCCGGGTCGGATCTCGCGCCGCTGCGGGTGGCGGTGGCTTCCGAATTGATGGAGCCGCTCGAGTCCGCGGTGGCGGACACGCTCGATGATCTGCTGGAAGCGCTCATTGCCGCCGGGGCCGCGGTCGAGCTGGTCTCGATCGGCGATCCCGACGAGTTGACGGCCACGCTGTTCGTCATCCTTCTGGCAGAGTCAGCCTCCTATCACCGGCCGTGGCTCGAGAGCTGTCCCGAACGGTATGGCGCCGATGTGCTCGCCTACCTGCAGATGGCGGCCGATCTGACGGCAGTCGACTACGTGGACGCCCAGCGCCTCCGAGTCGTGCAGCGCAGCCGGATCGACGCGGCGCTCGCTCGCGCCGATGTCCTGCTTGCGCCCTCTCAGCAGGTGGTGGCCCCCCGCGTCGACACCGACGCGGTCGTGTTTCCCACCGGCGAGTCGGCCCCGAGAGACCTGACGCTCATCCGACCGCTGGTGCCGTTCTCTCTCACCGGTCATCCGGCTCTGACTGTTCCACTGCGACTGGGCGAGCAGGGCCTTCCTATAGGGGTTCAGCTTGTCGGAGCACCCTTCGGCGATGAACACCTCTTCGACTGCGGCTCGGCCATGCAGCAGATCCTTGACTGGGACTCCGCTGTTCCGCCCTCACCGGCGCTTCCGCACCACGGTCTCTGAGCTGCCGGCCGCCGCTCCGTCACGAGCCGCAGGCGCTCATTCGTCGCACCGGTACCAGCGCACTTGACGGTGCTCCAAAATGTCCTACAATTGTAGACGCTGAGCGCGGTCTCATCGCCCTGGGTCTCACCTGGCTGGCTCAGACGGCTGTCGCGAGGCGAACCTGTACCAGGAGGAACCAACATGAAGCTCTCGAAGAGACTGCTGCTATTGCTGTTGGCGCTGAGCCTCGTGGCCGCGTCATGCGGCGGCGACGATGACGGTGCCGAGCAGCCGACGGCCGCGCCCGAGCCGGCGCCAGCGGCGGAGTCCGAGCCCGCGCCCGAGTCCGAGCCCGCGGCGGAGTCCGAGCCGACGGCGGAGCCGGCGGAGCCGGAGCCGGAGGCCCCTGCCGCTGATCGCACCCTGCGAGTCGGCGTGGCTGCACTTCCGGTGACCCTCGATCCCGAGTTCGCGCCGGGCCAGGAGTCCGTGGAGATCATCACGACGGTTCTCGACTCGCTCTTCTGGTTTGAGGCCGAGCCGGGCGCCGATGGCGTCCGCTCCGCGACGGAGCTGGCCAAGGGCGATGCCGGAATGGTGCCCGGTCTGGTTGAGTCTTTCGAGGTCTCCGCCGACAATCTCACGTACACCCTGCATCTGAGGCAGGGGGTCGTGAGCGCGGCAGGCAACGAGTTCACTTCCGAGGACGTCCGCTGGATGCTGGCGCGCAACTTCGGCGTCGGGGTCATTGGCGCCTTCGTCGTCGGCATCGCCAAGATCCCATCAATGGACGCGGTCAGGGTCATTGACGACTACACGGTGGAGATCACCATCACCGCCCCGAACCCGCTGCTGCTGCGGGCCCTGCAGCTCCAGACGATCAGCCCGGTCGACTCGGCGGTAGCCAAGGCGATGGCCACCGACGATGATCCCTGGGCCACCGAATGGATGCAGCTGGACACCATGGGATTCGGGCCGTACTACGTTGACGAGTTCACGCCGGGCGTCCAGCTCGTGCTGAAGAGCAACGAGAACTACTGGCGCGGCGAGCCGTTCTTCGAGGAGGTCATCTACCGCGAGATTCCCGACTCCTCGCAGCGCCTGACTCTTCTGCGCCAAGGCGAGATCGACATAGCCGAGAACCTCTCCAGCCGCGAGCTCGAATCCCTCGGCGCTGACGAGGGCAAGACCGTGTCCGTTGTGCGCAACCAGGTCATCTTCGGCGCCATGAACACCCTGGGCGGGCCCACCGCGGATGCGAAGGTGCGCCAGGCTCTGCAGTACGCGCTGAACTCCGATCAGATCGTGAGCAGCGTGTACGATGGCAACGCGAAGGCACTCCGGCTGGTGGCCCCCGAGGAGTATCCGGGCTACAACGCCGACCTCTGGCCGTATCCCACGGGCGGCGATGTCGACACGGCCAGGGCACTGCTCGCCGAGGCCGGTTATGCCGACGGATTCGACATCTCGCTGCTCGTCAACGCCGATGTGTCCGATCACGACGACGTCGCGGTGCTGATCCGCGACTCCCTGTCACAGATCGGAGTCAATGTGGAGATTGACACCAAGCCCGCGGCCAGCTACCTGGAGCAGGCCAACTCCGGCGACATCGGAATCGTGTTGCACCAGGGCTACGCCATCGTCTCGGAGATTCCGTACCACTACCAGCTCTACGTTTCGGGGCCGACCGGGTTCTTGAGCTTCGGGGGCTTCAACAACCCGCGGTTCGATGAGGCCATCGCAGCGTCGCTGTCGGTGCTCCCGGGGGCCGAGCGCACAGCACTAGTCGACGAGGTCCAGCAGATCCTCGCTGACGAGGTGCCGCACCTGTCAGTCGTCGGCGCTCCCACCAGGTACGGGTTCGGCTCTGACATCGAGGGCTACACCTGGTATCCGAACAACCAGATATGGTTCTACGACCTGTCGAGGAGCTGATTTTCGCCAGCGCGGCACGCAAGGCGGTCGGCGTTCGCATCCGCGGCGCCCGCCGCCCGCTGCCGGTCCCATGACCGGGGCAAATGGCTTCCGAGGCCGCTGAAGCCGCCACGGCGAGGCGCGGGCTGTCGCTGGGGCGCTTCGGCTCGCTGATCGGCCGGCGGTTCCGCTTCATCGTCATCCAGCTGGCCGGCGCGGCCACCTTGGCCTTCTTCCTGATCCGTCTCGTGCCTGGCGACCCGGCCCGGGTTCTCGCCGGCCCGGCTGCGAGTCCGGAGACGCTGGCCGAACTTCGGCGCCACTTGGGTCTGGACGATCCGCTACCGGTCCAGTACGTCACCTACCTGGGGAATCTGGTCAGAGGCGACCTGGGCAAGTCGCTGACCACCGGCCAGGACGTCTCCGTCGACTTGTGGCAGCGGGGTCCGGCCACCCTCGAGCTGATCCTGTTCGCCCTGCTGGTCTCGCTGCTTATCGGCGTGCCGCTGGGGGTGGCGCTGGCCAGGCGGAGGGAGAAGCGGTCCGGCAAGGCAATATTCGGCTACGCCATGTTCTCGGGGTCGGTCCCGGACTTCTGGCTTGCGCTGATCCTGCTGTACCTGTTCTCATTCAAGTGGGAACTCTTCCCGCCGCCGATCGGACGCTTGGGCTTCGAGTCGCCCCCGGACCGGATCACCGGCATGTACACGGTGGACTCCGTCTTAACCGGCGACCTCGCCACCCTCTGGTTGGCGGTCCAGCACCTAGCGCTGCCGGTGCTCACGCTGACGCTCGTCTATTCGGGGCTGATCGTCAAGGTGGCGAACGCCTCCAGCGAGCAGGCCTTCGGCGCAGGCTTCGTCGATCTGTACTCCAGCGCCGGAGTCAGGCCGGCCTTGGCGCTGCGACGAGCGACCCGCCTGGCCCTTCCGCCGGTGATCACCGTCGCCGCCATCACCAACGGCTTCCTGCTCGGTGGCGCTGTGCTGGTCGAGCAGGTGTTCGCCTGGGGCGGCGTCGGACAGTACGCCGTGCAGGCCGTTCGGGGCGCGGATTTCGCCGCGATCCAGGGCTTCATCGTCATGGCGGCGTTCTTCAACATCGCCAACTATCTGATCGCTGACATAGCGCTGCTCGCTGTCGATCCGCGCCTGGGGAGGACGGAGTCGTGAGTCGCCGGAGTTCTTCACGCCGGGGCGCCCTGATCTCCAACGCGAAGGTCAGGTGGGGGCTGATGATCGTCGCGGTCATCGCGCTGTCCACCATTCTCGCGCCCGTCCTGACACCCTTCGGGCCCGAGGAGATCACTGACGAGGTGCTGGCCTCCCCCGGTTTCGATCAGTTGTTCGGCACGGACCGCCGAGCCATGGACGTGTTCACGCGGACCCTCTACGCGCCGAGGGTGGACCTCACCATCGGCTTGCTGGCCACGTTGATCGCGTTCGTGATCGGAGTACCGCTCGGGACCGTGGCAGGCATGTTCGAGGACCGGGGAGGACTCGGCGGCTTCGCATCGCAGATCATCATGCGCGGCATGGACATCATGCAGGCGTTCCCGGTCTTCGTGTTCGCCCTGGCGCTGGTGGCGGTCCTGGGAACGGGCGCTCTCAACCTGGTGCTCGGCCTCGCGTTCGTGAACACGCCCGTGTTCGTGCGTCAAATCCGCACCGGCGTGCTGGTCCTTCGCGACGAGGCGTTCGTTGAGGCCGCGCTGGTTGCGGGCTGGAGCAGACTGAGGATCGCCTTCCGCCATGTTCTGCCCAACGCCCTCGGGCCGGCGGCCTCGCTGGTCTCGGTGATGATCGGCTTCTCGATCCTGTTGACGGCCGGGCTCAGCTTCGTGGGTGCTGGAGTGCGCGTGCCCACGGCCGAGTGGGGCGTGATGATCGCCGAAGGATCGGCGCAGCTGTCCACGGGCCAGTGGTGGCCGTCGCTGTTCCCCGGGTTGTCGCTCGCGCTGACGGTCTTCGGCTTCTCTCTGCTGGGCGAGGGATTGCGCGAGGCGCCCGGCGCCACCAGCGGCACGCGTGTCTCCCGGTCGCGCCGCTGGGCCGAGAGGTCGTTCTCGTGAGCGCTCTGGAACTCGACGGCTTCGCGCTGAGTGTCGGCGGCAAGGCACTGGTGAGCGGGGTGAGCCTGGAGCTGGCGGCAGGACGGACTCACGCCGTGATCGGTGAGCGGGGCTCCTCCAAGACGGTGCTGCTGCGGTCTTTGGTGGGGATGTGGCCCGAGGACGCCGAAGTGAGCGGGCGGCTTCGGGCCGACGGCTTGGATCTGGTCTCTCTGAGGGCGCGCGAGCGTCTCGCGGCCCGCCGGGAGCGACTCATGTACCTGCCTCCCTCCGGGCGTGAGGCGCTGAATCCCGTCGAGCGGGTCGATCAGCATTTCCTCGACGTCTGCTCGGTCCGAGCGGGCTGGGCCAGGGCACGGCGCCGGAACCGCCGGGAATCGCTCCTCGCCGAGGCGGCGGTCGACCTCACCAAGCTGGGCATCGCTGATCCCGACCGAGTCCTCGCGTCGATACCCGATGAACTCAGCGGCGGCATGCGCAAGCGGGTTCTGATCGCGATGGCCCTTCTGCTGAAGCCTGCTGTGCTTGCCGCCGACGATCCGACCAGTGGTCTCGACGTCACCATCTCGCGTCAGATCCTCGATCTGCTGGCCGAGTTGCAGGGCAGCGAGGGGTTCACGCTGGTCATCGCCACTCAGGATCTCGGGATCGTTGCCCACTACGCGTCCACGATCACCGTGTTGAAGGCGGGAACGGTGGTTGAGCACACCGATCCCTCCACATTCTTCGCCGGTCCCGCCAGTGAGACCGGTGTCGCCATGCTGGCCAGGGCGAGAGTCTGATGGGCGACGATGCTGCAGGCGGCGAGAGTCTGATGGGCAACGGTGCTGCAGGCGGCGAGAGTCTGATGGGCGACGGTGCTGCAGGCCGCGAAAGTCTGATGGGCAGCGGTGGTGCTGCGCGGGTAGTCGCCCGCGCCAGGGGCCTGCGAAAGGTCTTCCGCCTCAAGAGGGGCCGGGGCTTGGTGGCGGTGGCCGGAGTCTCGTTGGAGATACGCACGGGCGAGGTGCTGGGACTCGTCGGTGAGAGCGGATCGGGGAAGAGCACCGTCGGCCGCTGCTTCATGCGGTTGCTGACGCCGGACGGAGGGGAACTGCAGTGGCATGATCCCGCCACGACGATGGGCATGGTCTTCCAGGAGCCTCGAGAATCGTTCAACCGCCAGTTCCGTGTCTGGCAGGCGATCGCCGACCCGGTGCAGGCGGCCGGCATGCGCCTCGGCGACGAACTGGCGCGGCGAGTAAGGGACGCGGCTGAATCGGTCGGCCTCACCCCGTCGGACCTGCTGGGCGGGGTGGCGGCAGCATCCGACGAGACCCTCCAGCGGGCCTCGATAGCCCGGGCGCTGGTGAGGGATCCCGAGCTGCTCGTGTTGGACGAGCCCACGACCTCGCTCGATCCCGACGCCCGGGCCGGGGTGCTGGAGCTGATCCGCCGGGTCCGCTCCGACCGGTCGATGGCGATCCTGTTGATCAGCCACGACCTTCTCGCAGTTCGATCCGTGACCGATCGGCTGGCCATCATGTACTTGGGCAAGATTGTGGAGCAGGGCCCGACCGCCGCGCTGTTCGCGGACCCCCTGCACCCCTACACCCGCGCGCTGCTGGAGTCCGCGCTGGAGCTCGATCCGGCGCGGCCGCCACCACCGGTCGAGCTGAAGGGCGAGATACCCAGTCCCCTGGAGCGTCCGCCGGGCTGCCCGCTGGAGCCGCGCTGCCCCATGGCCGTCCCCGCATGTTCCCAGGCAGAGCCGGCGTTGGAACCCGTCACGCCGGAACACGATGTGGCGTGCATCAGAGTGGGGGAGTTCGTGGCGGATCCCTCCCTCCGCAGCCCGGCCGGGCGAAGTCAGGTGGATCATTGAGGACCGGCGATCGGCCGTCACGGCGAACACACCCGACAACAACAAAGGAGCATGCAATGCAGCGACTAGGAGTGGGGCTCTGGGGCGGCATGTCCGTCAACGAGTTGATCGATGTGGTCAAGCTGGCCGACCAGCGCGGATACGAGTCGGCCTACATCATCGAGAGCTTCGCCGATGCGTTCTGCTTCCTGTCGGCTTGCGCCCGAGAGACGGAGAACATCATCCTCGGGACCGGCGTTGCCACGGTCTTCACCCGGAACCCGACGACGATCGCCATCGCCGCCGCGACGGTCGATTCGATCTCCGAGGGCAGGTTCCGCCTGGGTCTCGGCGTGGGCCACCGCGAGATCCACCGCATGCGCGACGACGTCGAGGTCCAGCGGCCGTCGCCGTTCGCTGATCCCCTGGTCAGGCTGCGGGAGACCACGGAGCTGGTGAGGGCGATCATGAAGGGCGCCCACGAAGGCGAGTTGGTGCGCTTCGAGGGCGAGGTGTTCCGTGTCCGAGACTACGAGCCGTGGCTCAGCCCGCACCGCGACAACATCGAGATCTTCTACGGCGCCTTCTCCCGATCGACCTTCGAGCTGGCCGGCGAGATCGCCGACGGGATCGCCCCCATCTTCGTGCCCCTTGAGTTCGTGCCGGCGATGAAGGAGTCGGTGGCCCGGGGCGCCGAGCGAGTCGGGCGAGACCCGGCTGAGGTTGACTTGGGCTGCTATCTGCCCACTGCGGTGAGCGACGACGCCGCGCAGGCCAAGCTGGCGGCCCAGTACGATGTGGCCACCCACATGTCGTCCTACGCCTACTACCGGAACTACTTCGTGCGGAGAGGAATGGGCGAGGTGGTGGCCGAGGTCGTCGAGAAGGTCCGGTCCGAGAATATGGGCGCGGCGGCGGTCGCAGTTCCCGACGAGATGGTTGATGCGGTTGCGGTGTACGGGACGGTCGAGGACTGCCGCAGCAAGATCGACGCGTACCGCGAGGCGGGAATAAGCCTCCCGATCATCTTCCCGCTCCATCCGGAGTTCAGGGGCTATCTCCCCGACCCCGCGTCCCGGGCCGGCGTCCTCAACACTGTCGACGCCCTCGGACCCGCGTGAGCGGTCCGAGCGTTCCCGCGCCGCCCCGCTCACCAGGGCCCGAGACCGGCGTCGCGCGCCCTCCCCTGTCGTTTCGGGGAGCAGTGCCCGAGATGCGGGGGGAGGAGCAGCGGTACTTCGATTACTGCCAGCAGGGACGGCTCATGATCCAGCGATGCCCGCAGTGCGCCCTGCATGTGTTCTACCCCCGTGCGGTCTGTCCCCGCTGCACCAGCGGCGATCTGGAGTGGGTGGAGGCGGAGGGCCGCGGGGTCGTGTTCACCTATGCCGTGCATCATCGGTTCCCGCCGGGCTTCGAGGAAGCCGCCCCTTACGTGGTGGCCATCGTCGAACTGGCGGAGGGCGTGCGCATGATGACCAGGATCATGGCCACCCCGGAGGACGTGTCGGTCGGCATGGAGGTGCGGGTGGCTTTCGCGGTGGCCGCGGAGGACTTTCAGGTGCCGGTGTTCCTGCCCGTCGAACCCGCAGCATGAGCGCCGGACCCCGGCTGGCCATCGTGGGCGCCGCGGCCGCGCCCTCGCGGGACTCCGGCCTGCTCACCCCTGCAGGACTCATGGCCGAGGCGGCGGCGGCCGCGATGCGCGACGCTGCTGTGACCAAGGATCAGATCGACGGCCTGTTCTCGGCCTCCGCCTACTACTACCTTCCCCAGATGACTCTGGGCGACCACCTCGATATTCGTCCCACCTACAGCGATTCGTCCAACATCGGCGGCTGCTCGTTCATCGCCCACCTGTCCCACGCGGCCGCCGCCATTGACGCCGGGCTCTGCCGCGTGGGCCTGATCGCCTACGCGAGCACCCAGCGCTCCGACGGCAGGCGGCTCGTTAAGAGCATGAGCGAGCCGCTCGCCTACGAGGCGCCCTACGGTGCGATGTGGCCGCTCACCGGCTTCGCGATGATGGCCCGACGTCACATGGCGCAGTTCGGAACGACCCAGCGGCAGCTGGCCGAGATCGCGGTGGCCGCACGGGAGTGGGCCCTGCTGAATCCCCAGTCCGGGCAGACCCGGCCGCTGAGTGTCGAGCAGGTTGTCGAGTCACCGGAGATCTGTGCGCCGTTGCGCCGCTTCGACTGCTGTCTGGTATCCGACGGAGCGGGCGCGCTGGTCGTGACCTCGCCCGAGATGGCCTCCGATCTCACCGATTCGCCCGTGCTTGTGTGGAGCGTGGCTGAGGCCCACGACAGTCGATATGTGTCGCGTCTGCCCGACTATGTGACCAGCCCCGCCGCCCTGACAGGCCCCCGCGCGCTCGAGGGCGCGGGTGTCACGCTCGACGACATCGACGTCTTCGAGATCTACGACGCCTTCACGATCGCGGTGCTCATCGCATTGGAAGACCTCGGCTTCTGCCCCAAGGGCGAAGGGGGGCCCTTCGTGGAGGACGGCAAGCTCCGTCCCGGCGGCTGGCCGCCCCTGAACACGGGCGGGGGAGGGCTCTCCAACCGGCATCCCGGCATGCTCGGCATGGAACTTCTCCTGGAGGCGGTGACCCAGCTGCGTCATGAAGGGGGGCGGCGCCAAGTCCCGCAGGCTCAGACGGCTCTGGTTCACGGCCTCGGAGCGGTTCACATGAGCGGCGCCACCGCGGTGCTGAGCCGTCCGGGCTGGGCGCCCTAGAACGTGCGCGGCGCGCGGCTTCCGGTGGAACGGGTTCGGGGGTGGTCGGCCGTGGGTGACGCCGACGGCCGGAGGTGCGAGGATGCAGGCATGGATGCAATCGTGACGAGGATCGACGAGCTTGAATGGGAGAGCCAGGACGTCCCCGACAGCTTGCCGGTGCCGACGGTCGTGAGGCTTCCCGGCCACGTCTCGGACAGGTCCTTCTCTGTGCTGGTCCGCTTCCCCGCCGGCTGGAGCCGGCCCTATTCCGGCTACTACGAGTCGACGGAGGAGATCTTCCTCCTAGAAGGCCGGGTGGCCATGAGCGGGGCAACCTACTCGACGGGCGACTACGGCTGGTTCCCGGCCGGGTACCTGCGCTCGGACTCCTCCAGCACCGGCAGCTTGACCCTGGCCTGGTTCGGCGGCCCGGCCCGCTGGCGCCGCAGCGAGCACAGCCCCGAGGACTTCCGCTCGTCGGAGGTGGTGGTGCGCAGGCGGGGTGAGGCCCGGGCGATGGACTCGCCGCTGGGCCCGGCCCGAGTCCTGCGATCGGGTCGGACCCGGTCGACGTTCCTGTTCGATCGCGTCGATGCCGCCGTGTCGCCGCCCGCGACCTGGGTCGAGTTGTTGGCGATCGATCAGGGACTCTGGGTGTCGGCGGCGCCGGGTTCTCGGATTCCGGCCATCGACGGCCGGGCGTTCGGCCGGCTCACCCAACTGGACGTGCCCCGAGGCTGAACGGACCGTGCTCGTCGTCGGCGTCCGGCACGCCCATCATGGGTCCGGGCTTGTCAGGCGGAAGTACTCCCCGATGTCGGGCTCGTTCTCAAGCGCCAAGCTCCTGTCGATGATCTCCCTGAAGCGATCCCGCGGCATGGACTCGGTCAGGCAGTACTCGTACAGCGCCTCGTACTTCGCCATGAGTTCGTCGTCGCCCAGCGGACGCTCGGGCTCTCCCTTGGGGTGAAGGACCTCCTTCGAGACCTGCCTTCCATCGCTGAGACGAACCGTGACGCGGGCGCCGAGGCATTCTGGGAACAGAGCGTCGAGGGCGGCGTCGGGCCGGCAGACAACTCTGGACATCATGTCGCGGATCTGCGGATCCTCCAGGCTCTGGGGTTCCAGCGCGTCCAACCAGAGGCTCCTGCGGACCAGCGCGGCTGCCGCGACGTAGTAGGTGCTCAGCCTGGCCACCTCGCCCACCCGCGGATCTCGGCGGTCCTCCGAGGCGGTCACCTCGTAGAGGGCACGCGGTTTCTCCACGAGGATCTCGTCGACGGAGTCGGGTGTGAGATCGTGTTCGGCAACCAACTCGAGCATCGCCTCGATCTCGGCGTGGAGATACCGGGTTGTCGGGAAGACCTTGAGGCCGGTGCGGGTCACCTCGAACGGCTCCCCGAGACGGTGCAGCGCTCCGGGGTCCGGGTCCACGCTCTCGGCGTTGAGGAATCCGTAGGGCGCCTCAATGATGCGGGGCGAGCCCCGCAGACCCTCGGCCGCCAGCATCGCGGCCGAGAGGCCGACGCTGGCCTGCCAGCCGCTGAGCAGTGGCCTGCACCAGTAGCCAGGCGAGAGCAACTCCAGTGACACTGTCCCCCCGCAGGCCATGAACGTCGCGATCCCCAGCGAATCCGCCATCTGACTGCGGGGAAGCCCCAGGATCTTGGCTGTCTGAAGTGCGGCGCCCACCGAGTTCGCCTGGGTGCTGTCGACCACGCCGTGGCCCGGATTGAGAGCCATGCCGAGCTTGCCGATCGCCTCGAAGCCGACGGCGACTCCCACCGCGAAGGCCTCGAAGTCGACCTTCGTGGCCTGCGCAGCCGCGAACGCGGCCCCGTAGACGGTGGGCCCCAGGTGGGTTGGGGCGCTCCAGCGGTGCACATCCATGAGGTTGAGCGCGTGCGCGAAGGCGCCATTCGCCAGTGCCGCGTACTGCGGGATGGTGCCGAAGCCGGCGCCGATCACCGTTGCCGGGCCCGGATGCGACCGGGCGAAAGCGACAACCGGGGCCAGTCCCTCGGTGCTGGTGTCGCCCACACCCCGGCCGCTGGCGCCGGCCAGCGCGATCACAACGAAATCGAGACAGGTGCGCTTCACGGCCGCCACCACCTCGCCGGGGAGGTCCTCGTAGCGGAGTTCGTCAGCCCATCCACTCAGAATGTCGGTGAGCGGCTCGGCTATGACCACTCGATCCTCGGCGTACCGGAGTTTGTCGCTCATCGGTTCCTCCTTGCGGTCCGGTCTACTCGGCAGTTCTGGTCCTCGGGCGCCTTCATGGGTGCGTAGCGCCGGCTTGGTTGCGGGCTCTCACGGCTGCTTGCGCAGAACGTATGCGCCGTGGTCCTCGAGCGTGGCCGTCCAGCCCGGTGCGACCACCACGGTGCAAAGAGGCTCGCGGACGAGGGCGGGACCGGCTAGCGGCACACCCACAGGCGAAGCGGTTCCTTCGAAGACGTCGACCTCGACCGCATCATCCGCTCCGAGGCGGAGGTCGCGCGCCTCGCAGCGGCGCCAGTGCGAGGACGCTCCCAGCTCCCAGTCGATCTCCGGCAGCGGGCGATGCACCGTGGCTCTGACCGACAGGCTCACGAGCTCGCAAGGAGTGTCCGGCTCCGAGTACGCATACCGATTGTGATGGCGGACGTGAAAGTCCTCGACGGCAGAGGCCAGGGTGCTGTCGTCCACCTCCCCGCTGTCGATCGGGACCATGATCTCCCAGAGCTGCTCGCGGTAGCGCAACTCGAAGCCGTGCTCGACGTGGAGGTCGTCCTCGCGGTATCGCAGGCCGACAGCGCGATCGACCTCGTCGAGTCCCTCCCCCTGCAGCCGGGTGATCAGATCGGCTTCGAGGCGGTCGAGGGCCGAGCCGATGGCGGCTGCGTCTGTCGTCGCGCCGAGCTGGGTCGGGAACGAGCGCCGCATCTCGTAGACGACGTCGGTGACGATTGCGCCGAGGGCGCACAGAGTCGAAGCGGCCTTTGGCACGATGATCTCGGTGATCCCGAGCTCGTCGGCGATGGCACAGCAGTGCGCGGGGCCAGACCCCCCGCCGGCGATCAGAACGTAGTCGCGCGGATCGCGGCCCTCGGCGACGGTGATGTCCCGAACCGCTTGGGCCAAGTCGATGGTGAGCACCCTCCGAACCCCTGCCGCGGCATCGCCGGTCTCCACACCCACCTCGGCGCCGAGGCCGCCCAGTACCCCGGTCGCCGGGCCGAGGCTCAGCGAGAGGTCACCGGCGATCGGGCCCTCCCCGTAGACGCCGAGAGCCAGATTGGCGTCGGTGACCGTCGGATCCCGGCCGCCGAGGCCGTAGCAGGCGGGTCCCGGCACGGCTCCGGCGCTGCTGGGCCCGACGCGCAGGATGCCGGCGTCCACATGCGCGATGGAGCCGCCGCCACCGCCGACCGAATGGACGTCGACCATGGGCAGCCCCACTCGCAGTCCGTCCACCGTCACCGGTCGTGCCTGGCGGATGGTCCCCTCGGTGACGACGCTGGCGTCGAAGCTGGTGCCGCCCATGTCGACGCAGATCGCGTTGCGGTGACCGGCCGCGGCCGCGAAGAATCGAGCCACCGAAGGGCCCGCAGCCGGCCCGGACAGCAGGGTGCGGACCGGGACCCTCGTCACCTCGTCGGCATGGGCGACACCGCCGTGGCTCTGTAGATACAGAACCGATCCGGTCAAGCCCTCCGCCCGCAGCAGCCGTTCGAGCTGATCGACGTAGCTGACCACCCGTGGGCCTATGTAGGCATTGAGCACGGTGGTGCTCACCCGGTCGTACTCTCGGATCTCCGGCAGCACCTCCCAGGACGTGGTGACGAACGCTCCCGGCATCGCCTCCATGCAGATGTCCGCGGTTCGCTGCTCGTGGTCGGCGTGCAGGAAGGACCACAAGTAGCAGATGGCGACCGCTTCTATGCCCTCGGCTGAGAATTGCTCGCAGGCTGCCTGCACATCGCGCTCGGAGAGGGGCTCCACAACCTGGCCGAGGCCGTCGACGCGCTCGCGCACGCCGATGCGGTGCCGGCGCGGCACCAGGGGCTGCGGCGGGGGGAGGTCGAGCTCGTAGCGCTCCTCCTTGTAGCCGACCCGCATCTCGAGCACGTCGCGGAAGCCGCGGGTGCACAGCAGGCCGGTTCTGGCGCCGGTGCGGGTGATGAGCGTGTTGATGCCCATCGTCGTGCCGTGCACGACCGTCGCATCCCTCAGCAGCCGGCTCGTGTCGACGCCGACGGCGGAGGCGAACATGCGGATGCCCTCTAGGACCGCGTTGGCGGGGTCGCGAGGATTGGAAGGCGTCTTGACGGTCAGCAGGTGGTTGCGATGGTCGAGCCCCACGACATCGGTGAACGTGCCGCCGACATCGATGCCGATAACCGCCGACGGGGCCATCGTCTAGCCCTCCGGATCCTCAGGATCCCAGCCGTAGATCCTCGCGGCCCGATCCGGGCTGATCAGCCCGTTCTCGATGTCGGTTCTCAGGGCGCCGCGGTCGCGCTGGCGGGGGTCTCCGATGCCCCCGCCGCCCGGGCTCCCGCTCACGAGCACCTGGCCGGCGTGCAGGTCGATGACGGTGTGGGGGACGATCGGGTCCATCGACCCGGAGGCGTCCCGCACCGATCGCTCGAATGTGGCTCGATCGCGCTCGAACGCCTCGGGCACATCCAGCCCAGGCGGTGCCAGGACGTAGCCCTCGCCGATGTTGCTGACCACGATCCTCGGCTCTAGCGGCTCCATCTCCAGTGCCATACCGAAGCCGCCCCTCCACTGGCCGGGGCCTTCGGAGTCGGGGCGGAACTCGAAGCGGTGGATTCGCATGGGGATGCGGAACTCGATCTCCTCCACGTTGCCGGTGCGCATGCCCCCGAAGGTGCACTGCGGGCTGCAGCACGACCAGCCGTCGGTGCGCCACATCGCTCCGGCCCCTCCAATCCCCGACATCGTGGACAGGTGCGAGAAGCGTTCGCCAGTGCGCGAGTCGAGCCCTGCGAAGGTCGAGCCGCAGAAGTGCGACCAGCCCGCCACCGCCCGTTCCGGTGCGACCTGAGCGAGTGCCGACTCGACCGCCTCCATGATGTTGTCGAAGGGAGTCGAGGTGGCCATCGACGAGGGAGTGGGTTCCACGGCGTTCACGATCGAGCCGTCAGGCCCGAGGTCGATGTCGACGCAGCGGTACACGCCCCCGTTGTGGGGTGTGTCCTTGGGGAAGACCGTGAGAAGACCGGCATAGATCGCCGATATCGAGTTGCCGAAGTAGCTGTTGAAGTAGCGGTCGATCTGGGGAGAGGCGCGCAGCGCCACCGCAAGGCGGTCGCCCTCCACCGTGATCTCGGACCAGATCTCGAGGGGCTCATCGCCCGCGGGGTTCTCGAGGAACGCGTGGCCCGGGTAGACGCCGTCGGGAAGCGACGCGATGGTCCGGCGGGCCATCTGCTCGCCCCGGTCGAGAAGGGCAGCCATGCCCTCGCGAAGTGCCGCCGTCCCCAGCGAGCCGCTCAGCGACTCGAGCCGGCGCTGTGCGACCCCCAGCGCTCCGAGCTGTGCACCCATGTCGCCGCGGTGAGCTTCGGGCGTGCGCAGATTCAGCAGCAGCATCGTCAGCACGTCTCGGCGCAACTGCCCCCGCTCCCAGATCTTCAGCGGGGAGATGCGGATCCCCTCGGCGTAAATCTCCCGGGCCAGAGGATTGTACCCTCCCGCCACCGGCCCGCCCGAGTCCGACACATGGGCCCGCGTCCCCACCCATGCCGCCAGATCACCATCGAGGTACACCGGCTTGAACATGGTCATGTCGGCCTGGTGCCCCCCGCCGTAGGTGGGGTCGTTCACGTAGATCACGTCGCCGTCGGAGATGTCGTCCTCGAAGAAGCGGATGACCTCGCCGAGCGCCACTTGCATTGACCCGAGATGGACGGGCTGATCGTCGCCCTGCACGACCTGCTCGCCGCTGGCGTCGAAGATGGAGTTGGAGAAATCGGTAGAGATGGCGATGATCGGGGACCGGCCCGATCGGACCAGCACCTCGCGCATCTCACGTATGGCCGATTGCAGCCCTCCCTCAAGCACTGCCAACGTGATCGGGTCGATCACAGTTCGACCTCGGTCACGCCTTCGACGGTCTCTGCACGGGAGGGGGCCCCATCTGAAGTCTCGCTCTCGGGCAGCCCGTCACGCCCGCGATCCGAGCAGGTCGGTGAGGGAGCGGATGTCGTCGCTGTCCTCGAGGGTCATCACCGCATCCTCGATCCGCGCGCCGGCCTCGACGCCGATGGTCCGGCCGGCGTTGTCCAGGAACTTCGCCTCGATGGCCGCGAAATCCAGGTTGTCCGCGAAGTTGCGGTTGCGCAGAGTCGCGCCGTCGGCGGTCTCGACTATGAGCTCGCCGTCGTAGGAGTCGGGGAACTTGCTGTCCGGGTAGGGCTCGTAGGAGATCCGCTTCGCCATCTCGTGAACCCGTGGGTCGTGCACCACGTCGGTGGCGAGCTGAACTTCGGTGAAGCCGCCATTCAGGATGGCCGCGGCCAGCACGAAGGGGAGGCTCTCCTGGGCGTCGTGGGCATTCAGCGGTTTCGTCCGCCTGTCCGCGGGCTCACATATCGTGGCGATGACGCCCTCAGGCACGAGGCACGTGACCCTGTCGATGTCGCTGAGGACCAGGCCGTGATGGGCCTCCAGCTCGAAGAGCGCGTTGAGGAACGCCTGGCTGAAATGGCATACCGGATATCGCTTGCCGGCGATCCGCAGCACCTCCCATTCCCGTCCGAGGGTTGCGAAGAAGTGTGGTCGAAGCTCGTCCCCCGGATCCCGCAAGTGCGTCTGGTACAGGCCGTAGGTGCCCTCATAAACCGTCGAGGGACCCTTGAATCCGGCCGCGGCCAAGCAGGCCGCGGTGACGCCGCAGTGGGCGGACCAGGCACCGTGCACGTTCTTCGTCCAGGTGCCGGCCTCCAAGAACTCCAACAATCCGGCCGCGAAGCTGCCGACGATGCCCTGTGCCGAGGCGTTGTCGGCCGCTGAGAGGCCCATCAGGTGAGCGGCCCCGGCTGCGCTTCCAAATGCCGTCGCCACGCCGGTCGGGGCGAATCCGGCTTGGTGGATGCCGTCTCGTGCCGCGGCGGCCACGCGGGCCGCTACCTCTAGGGACACCACGTAGCCGAGCAGGAAGTCGGTGCCGGATCCGCCGATCTCCTCAGCGAGGGCCAACGAACTGGGGAAGGCGCTCGCGGAGGCATGAAAGGCGCCTTCGAGGTGGGTGTCGTCCCAATCGAGGGCACCGACCAGCAGTCCGTTGGCGAAGGCCGCGTCGCGGGCCGCGGCCTGCTGGTCCGAGCAGATGATGGTGCATGTCCCGTTCCCGGTGCCGCCCATCGATGACAGGGCTTGGCCGCCGACCCGGCCGAGCTCTCCGCGGGCCGCGACAAGGGCTAGCCCCACACAGTCGAGCGCCAGTTCCTTGGCCCGCTGCACCACAGGCGCGGGCAGGTCCTCGAAGGCGATCGAAGCCGCGAACTCGCCGACGAGTTCGGCCAATGTGACTTCGCCGCCGGAGCTGTCGATCGCTGAGGCCGTGGAGCGAGCACTTGAGGCGCGTGTCATGACCCGCCTTCCTTTGTCGGGATCGTCTGTGACGCTAGATCAATCGTCAGACGTATTCAAGAGGAGCAGGCCTCTACACCGACTCTGGACTGGCCGGGACTGACAGCAGCTGCTCGCGGAGTTGTCGTTTGAGGATCTTGCCCGCGGCGTTGCGGGGGAGCTCTTCAACGGTCACGTACCGCCTCGGGACCTTGTGCTTGGACAGCAGCCTGCGGCACAGCGCGTCGAGTTCGTCGTCGGGCACAGTGACGCCCGGTGCCGTCACCAGAACCGCGGTGACGGCCTCGCCCCAGTCGTCCGACGGCAGGCCGACCACCGCCACATCCCGCACGGCGCGGTGGCCGATGATCACCTCTTCGACTTCCCGGGGGTACACGTTCACGCCGCCGGTGATGATCAGATCCTTCTTGCGATCCACGATGTAGATGAAGTTCTCGTCGTCGGCCACCGCTATGTCGCCAGCCGAGAAGAAGCCGTCCTCGGTGGTCGCCGCCTCCGTCGCGTCGGGATCTCGGTAGTAGCCGTTCATCAGGAACGGCGACCGCGAGAACAGCTCGCCGGGAGTGCCCGCAGGAACGGGGTTGCGGTCGGCGTCGAGAAGGCGGACCTCGTTCATGAACCAGGGCGGCCCGACGCACCGCTGTTTGCGGCGCTGATCCTCGGGACGCAGGTTCGTCACCACCGCCGCCTCCGTCGATCCGTACAGCTCGTGCAGTCCCGCGCCGGGGAAGGCGCTCAATGTCCACAGCTTCAGGTCGTGGGGGAAGGCGGCCGCATTGAAGTACATGGTCTCGAGGCTGGAGAGGTCGAAGCGCCTGATCGATGCCTCCCCGAGGTCGCGGATGATGCGGGCATGGGTGGGCACAAGAAACGTCGACTGGATCCTGTGCCGCTCCACCAGCGTCAGGAAGAGCTCCGGGTCGAATGCGCCGAGCATCGCCAGGGTGCCGCCGGCGTGCAGAGCAGCGTAGGCGAAGGCGAATCCCCCGCCGTGATGCATCGGCGAGACGGCCATCGTCCGGCGTCCTGGCCCGAGTCCCCACTCGAGGGCAGAGCATAGGAATGTCAGGCACCTTGAGCGGTGGCTGATCATCACTCCCTTGGCTGCTCCGGTCGTGCCCGATGTGTAGGCGATTACGAACGGGCTGGTCTCGTCGATCCATAGGCGGGGATCGCCGGCCGGGCTGGCCGCGAGCGCAGACTCGTATGACTCGCCGACCGCGGTGCTGCCGATGCTCAGCTGCGCCTGCATCTGGGTTGAGGAGGCCGCGGCCGAGGCGGTCTCCGCGAACGCGCCATCGGCGATCACAGCACGGGCGCCCGAATGGCCCACGATGAACGCCGCCTCGCTCGCAGTCGAGCGCGGATTGATGGGCACCATGACCATGCCCGCCTTGGCCACTCCCGCCGCTACCTCCGGGTACTCGAGCCGGTTGCCGCAAATGAAGGCGACGCGGTCGCCGGCCTGCAGGCCCCGGCCCAACAGGGCATTGGCGACGCGGCTGGAGCGGTCGTGCAGGGCCGAGTAGGTGAGCGTGCGGTCTCCGTCGATGACCGCGGCGGCCTCCGGCGTCGCCCGGGCGAACTCACGGATTCCGTTGGCGATGTTCATGGGTGCCCCGCCGCTGAGAATCGCCATCGAATGTCACCGTCCGGCTCGGGCGAGGCCGATTTGCCTCGCGGGCTGCGCCCGGTACGAGCGCGACACGCGTTACCGCGCGGCTTGAATCCTAAAGATCAGACACTTAGGATGCCAGCACAAACCGAGACGGAGCAGCGGGATGCCGCCGACAGCCATCGAGCCTGAACACTTCGACTGGCTCGACTACCGGAAGTACACCTTCTCGCTGGGACTGACGGCAGGCGCCGATATCTTCCTGTCCGGGCACTCAGCCTCGTGCTACGACGCGAACGAGGGGCGAGTGGTCGTGCGCGGCGGCGTAGCTGAGCAGTGCCGGACTGCCTACGAGAAGATCGGCACGCTTCTCGAGGCCTGCGGGCTGGGCCCCGCCAGTGTCGCGCATGTAGTCGAGTACGTGACGGCCGAGGCCGCCGACCGCTACCCGGAGATCGAGGGCGTGCGGGCCGAGGCCCTCCGGGAGGCCCGTCCGGCTGTCAGCACCGTGATCGTCAGCCGGCTCCTGCGCCGCAACGCCTTCGTGGAGATCGAGGTCACGGCACGGGCCGCCCCCCAGCTCGAGGCATCGGCGGCGTCGGGGGATGCGCCCGGCGACCTTGCGCCATCCGGGGATGGAGGCGGGGCCACGCCCGCTCGCAGGCTGTCGGCGGCAGCCGGCGATGTCGTCTACCTGTCGTCGGTGCTGCCCGTCGATCGCCGCGGCGAACTGGTCGACGGCGGCATCGACGCCCAGGCCGAACAGATCTACGACAATGTTGAGAGAGTGCTCGCCGCGGCCGGAATGAGTCCCGCCCATCTGGTCAAGACCCTCGACTACATCTCCGTGAAAGGCGTGGCGGACTACAAGTTGACCGGACGCGTGCGCCGCGACCGCCTCGGGCCCGTCTATCCGGCGGCCGCGGGAATAGTCACCGACTCTGTGGCCCATCCCGGCGCGCTGCTGCAGGTGGACTGCATCGCCTCACGCGCCCTTCCGCGCGCCGTCAACCCCGGTTGGGACCGTTACGAGAAGCTGACATACAGCCCGGCGGTGCGCGCCGGCGACGCGCTCTTCCTGTCGGGTCTGGCGGCGCTGGACCCGGTCACGCAGCGAGCGGTCCACCAAGGCGACATTGCCGCCCAGGCCGAGTTCGTCTACGGCAACGTCCTCGAAGTCGTAAGAGCCGCCGGGGGCCACCCGGGTAGCCTCGTGCGCACCGTGGAGTACGTGACCGAGGCCGGTTTGGCCGGATATCGCGACACCGCGCCGGTCAGGGCCGGGCTCTTGTCGACCCCCTATCCGGCGTCCACCGGTGTGGTGTGTGCCGGGTTGCTGCGGCCGGAGTTCGAACTCGAAGTCGACGCCTCGGCCGTTCTCAGCTGATGGGAAAGCTGCTGACCGACGCCGTGAAGGCCCAGATCGGGCGCGAGGCGTCGTACACGGCGCCGGAGGAGCTCGGCAGGGCCGCGATCCGCTACTTCGCCCTGGCCATCGGAGACGACAATCCGCTTCGGACCGATGTCGAGCACGCCCGCAGTGCGGGCTACACCGATGTCGTCGCCCCACCGACGCTCGTTTGCGAGTCGAACCAGTACATGGCCAGATCACCGGACCCCGACGGCTACATCGGACACTCTTGGGACTTGGATGTGCCCGGCACCAGGCTGCTGCGGGGCGGCAACTCCTATGAGTTCTTCGCTCCCGTCTACCCGTTCCACCGGATCACGGCCACCTGGCGAATCGTCGACATCGTCGAGCGCACCTCTTCGCGGGGAGCCGCGATGCTGCTGGTGACGTCCGAAGCGGTCTATTCGGACCAGGACGGCCGCCGGCTGGCCCGCAACACGGAGACGATCATTCTCCAAGAGATCGGGCCGGGTCCATGATGGAGAACCCCCCGGAGTTGGCGCAGACGATCGGACTGATCGACGCGGTCGCCTACGCGGGCGCCACATGGGACTGGCACCGGCTTCACTACGACCCCGCATACACAGCCGAGAGGGGACTCGATTCTCCGGTCGTGGACGGTCAGATGCTCGGCGCCCTGCTGGCAAGGCAAGTTCTGGACCATCTGGGACCCAGTGCCTTCCTCCGCACTCTCGACTTCCGTCTCAAGTCGATGGTGTCAGTCGGTGAAACGGTCCGCTGCACAGCTGAGACCGCCTCCTCCGAAGAGACGGACGGCGGAGTGCTGGTGACGTTCGACCAGCGGATGACGGTCGACGGCAGGAGCATCATCGACGGCGCCAGAGCGCAGGTGTTCGTGCCTTCGGCGGCGCCTAGAGCACTCCTGAACAGGCTCTATGGTCACAGCGGTCGAGGTGGCGCCGGCAACGGTGCCCCGGCGGAGCCGGGAGCGGTGAAGCGGCTTTGACCACTAAAGTGTCCGACGTTTAGGCTCCGGAGCGGGTAACGAGCCCCTGCGAGGGCCCGGAAACGACACCTGGGAGCGTTCATGGCCTCATCCGTCCCCAAGACCCCGCCCCTACCGCAGGTTTGGGCTGACCGCATTGCCGAGACCCAGGCCGAGCTGGCGTCGGGTGGCTTCACGCTGGAGGGCATGCCCGGCTACGTACCGGGACAGCCGCCCAGTGTGGACACCTGGCACCACATGGACTACCTCGACATCTACCCGAAGATCTACGGGCGCGAGTGCGGCGCCAACGGCATCGGGCGGCTGCGCGAGGTGGCTCTCATCAACATCACCGAATCCGAGCGCTTCCCGCTCTACGACGACGACCCCGAGTACTTCCCGACGATGGGGCTCAGCCACGACGACCTCGACATCGGCCGGATGCGCGACCAGAGCCTCGAATACCAGGACAAGCTGGAGCAGGCCGGCGTCGTCGTGCACCGGATCGACTTCCCGCAGCCCGCGGTGGGCGCCTTCGGCCCGATGCGGGGCACCTGGGCTGCCAACGAGCTGCTGGTCGTGCGGGGAGGCTCGATCGTCGAGAAGGTGGCCATCAGCCCGTTCGGCACCGGCCGGGCCGAGTACCTGGCGCTGTGGGCCTTCGCCTGCCTGGGAATACCGGTGGTGGCCACCATCACCGGCACCGGCGTGTGCGAGGCCGGGCCGTGCCACTGGCTCGCCGAGGACGTGTTCGTGGCCGGCCGGGGCCTGGCCTACAACTCCGCGGGCCTCGAACAGCTCGTAGAGGCAGTGGCCAAGTCGTCGGGCATGGACGCCTCCGACATGACCACGCTGGCCATCAACTTCCCCGGCAACATCTACTTCAATCCCCGCACCGGCCAGTCGCACCATCCCGACATGTCGGTGTGCGCCCTCGATGTCGACAAGGTGATCTGCTACCCGCCCGGCCTCGACTTCCGGACCTACGAGTGGCTCCGCAAGCGGGGCTACCAGATCGTGACGGTCGACATCGAGGAGCAGCGGCTGTTCGCGCCGGCCAACGTGATGCTGATCGAGCCCGGCCTGGTGGTGATGCACTCCGAGGCGCCCGACGCCGTCGCGGCGGTGCGCAAGGCCGGCGTGGAGGTCATCGAGACGCCGTACTCGGAGTTCCTGCGCATCGGCGGCGGCCTGCACTGCTCCACCCTGCGGCTGCTGCGGGACAAGGGCCCCTACTCCACCGACCGGCCGTCATGACCGGCGCTGCGACAACGCCCGCCACCGCGACAACGCCCACCATCGCGACAACGCCCAGCACCGCGACAACGCCCGCCACGGCGTTCGGAAGGCCGCAACCATGAAGTTCGCCGTGTTCAGCCATGTGGCGGAGAAGGAGACGGCCAGCCCCAAGCAGCGCCTCGACGAGTTCGCGGCCGAGGTGCGCCTCTGCGACGAGCTCGGCTACGACTACTTCTTCACCACCGAGCACCATTTCACCGGACGGTTCTCGATGGCGCCGTCTCAGCCGGTCTCGCTGACGGTTGTGGCCCAGAACTCCGAGCGCATGCGCTTCGGCCCCATGGTGATCCTGCTGCCCATAAGCCAGCCGCTGCGGGTGGTCGAGGAGATGATCATCCTCGACCACATGTCGGGCGGGCGCCTAGAGATCGGGCTGGGCCGCGGCATCACCCCCCACGAGCACATCGCCTACGGCATCAACACCCACAGCGACGTGGCCCGGTTCAACGAGGGCCTCGAGATCGTGCTCAAGGGGCTCAACGCCGACGGTCCGTTCTCGTTCATGGGCGACTTCTGGCAGTGCATCGACGTGGACCTGCCGTGGCGGCCGCTTCAGCGCCCCCACCCGCCGATCTGGATTCCGACCAACACCCCGGCCAAGGGCTACGAGTACGGGCTGCAGGGCTACGGCATCGGCGGTTTCGGCGTGGTGGGCATGGACCTCTACGAGGTGGTGTTCCGCGAGTACCACCGGGGCTGCGACGAGGCCGGCATCCCCCACGACCGCCGTCCGATCACCTACCTGGCCTCGACGCTGGTGGCCGAGACCGACGCCGAGGCCACCGAGCTCATGTACGACCACTTCCTGCGCCAGCTGGCGCTGTTCGAGGAGGAGCGGCGGCGCTCCCGCCGGGCGGGCGACTCCGCGATCAGGCAGGCCACCACCGCGTCGCTGGGCCGGATGGCCGCCATCCGCGCCGACATGGACGGCTCCGCGGAGGGCCTCAAGTTCTTCCACGGCAGCCCCGACACCGTGGCCGCCAAGATCAGGCACCTGCAGGAGCGCCTGGGCGTGAACGTGTTCCTCGGGGAGTTCTCGTTCGGCGAGCTCAGCTGGGAGCAGGTCCGCCGGTCCCACGAGCTGTTCATGGGCGAGGTCGTCCCCCAGGTTGTCGGAACCCAGGTAGCGGCCGCCGGATGAGCCTCCTCGAGGGCCGCAATGCCGTCGTCACCGGCGCGGGCGACATCGGCAGCGTCGTGGCGCGGCGGCTGCACGACCACGGCGCGGCCGTCGAGGTGTGGGACGCCTCCGCCGCCGCGCTGGCCCGGGTCGAGGCCGGCGGGATCGGCGTGCGGGAGGTGGACGTCACCGACCGCGATGCGGTGACCGCCGCCGCCGAGGACGCGGCCGCGGCAGGACCGGTGAACGTGCTGGCCAACACGGCCGCGGTGGCCCGCTTCGGCTCGGTCGCCGACCTCGACCCCGACCAATGGCAGGAGACGCTCGACGTGAACCTCACCGGCGTCTACCTGTGCTGCCGGGCCTTCGTCGGTCCGATGGCGGCCGGCGGCGGGGGCAGCATCGTCAACATCTCCTCGGTCGGAGGCCTCAAGGGGGAGCCGGACTTCGCCAGCTACTGCGCCTCGAAGTTCGGCGTGATCGGCCTCACCCAGTCGCTGGCGCGCGAGGTCGGCTCGTTCAACATCAGGGTGAACTCGGTGTGCCCGGGCGCGGTCGAGTCGCAGATGAACACCGACACCATGGCCCGCGACGCCCGCCGCTACGGGATCACGCTCGAGGACGTCGAGCAGAGGATCCTGAGCCGCACCGCGCTGGGCCGTCTCGTTCAGCCCGGCGACGTCGCCGACGCGGTGGTGTTCCTGGCGTCGGACCTGTCGTCGTGCATAACCGCCGAGTCGCTCGCGGTGACCGGCGGAATCTTCTAGCGAACGGATCGAAGAAGGGGAACTGCTATGACAATCGATGTAGTCGGGTCGGACGTGCCGACCATCCCGCCCATGGCGCCCGTCTATGCGGACAGGATCGCCGACACCCAGCGCCGGCTGCGCGACGGGGAGTTCTCCCTGGAGAACATGCCGGGATACATCAAGGGCCAGCGGCCCACCACCGACGTGTGGCACAACATCGACCACCTCGAGATCTATCCCAAGGTGTGGGGCCGCGAGTGCGGCAAGAACGGGATCGGCAGGCTGCGCGAGGTGGTGCTCACCGAGATCACCGAGTCCGAGAAGTTCGCCTACCAGGACCTCGACCCGGCCTACTTCCCGCAGATGGCCGACGCCTACTCGAGCATCGACATTCCGAAGATGATCGACCAGAGCCTGGCCTATGAGGCCGCGCTGGAGGCCAACGGCGTGATCGTGCACCGGGTGGAGTTCCCGCAGCCGCCGGTCAGCGCGTTCGGTCCGGCCAAGAGCACCTGGGCCGCGGCCGAGCTGTTCGTGCTGCGGGGCGGGTCGGTGCTGCCCAAGCGGGGCGTCCAGCCCCTCGCCTACGGCCGGGCCGAGTACCTGGCGCTGTGGGCGTGGACCCGGCTGGGCGTGCCCGTGCTGTGCGCGGTCACCGGAACCGGCATCTTCGAGATCGGGCCCTGCCACTTCCTGGCCGAGGACGTGTTCGTCTCGGGCAACGGCATGGCGTTCAACGACGAGGGCCTCGAGCAGATGAAGCCGGTGATAGCCCGCTCGGCCGGCCTCGACGTCGAGGACATGACGTTCCTGCACATCGAGTTCCCCGGCGCCAAGTACTACGACGCGCCCAGCGGCGTCGGCCACCACCCCGACCTGTACATCGCTCCGCTGGACCTGCGCAAGGTGATCACCTACTCGCCGGGCCTCGACTTCGCCACGCTGGAGTGGCTGCGCAAGCGGGACTACACCATCGTCGAAGTGGAGCATTCCGAGCAGGCCCAGTTCGCGCCGGCCAACGTCCTGCCGCTGGAGCCCGGGCTGGTGGTGATGCACGCCGAGGCCATCCAGAGCATCGCCAAGGTGCGGGCCGCGGGCGTCGAGGTCATCGAGGTCCCCTACTCGGAGTTCATGAAGGAGGGCGGCGGCCTGCACTGCTCCACCGGACAGGTCTGGCGGGAGAAGGGCCCCTACTCCACCGACTGAGCGAAGCGCACCATCCAGGAGGAATCGTGCCGAAGGAAGTCATCAACCCCGACGGTCTGTGGGACTCCAGCAACCGGAGCTACAGCCATGTGGTGAAGGTCACCAACCCGCAGAGCCTGATATTCGTGGCCGGAATGGCCGCGGTCGGGCCAGACCTGAAGATCGTGTCCGACGACATCCGCGAGCAGACCCGGGTGTGCTTCCAGATCATCGAGAAGGAGCTGGAGGCGGCCGGCGCGACGCTCGACGACATCTGCGACATGACCGTCTACCTGCTCGACATCGAGAACCACAAGTGGCCGGTGCGCGAGGTGCGAAGCGAGTTCTTCACCGACGAGCGGCTGCCGGTGTCCACCATGATCGAGGTGCGCAACTTCGCCATCGAGGGCATGCTGATCGAGATAGACGTCATCGCGGCGACCTGATGCTCACACCGTTCCCCTGCCGAAATTGGCGACGATCTGGGCACTGGACACCCAAAATCCGCCTCAATTTCGCCGAAGGAGGGTGCTGAGATGGACTTCGAGCTGAACGAAGAGCAGCAGATGTTCCAGGACGTGCTGCGACAGTTCGTCGACACCGAGATCAAGCCGGTGGCCCGCGAGATGGAGCAGTCGGGCCAGTACCCCACCGAGATCGTGGCCAAGATGGCCGAGATGGGCCTGTTCGGCATCACCGTCGGCGCCGAGTACGGCGGGCTCGACCTCGACACCGTGTCGATGAGCCTGGTGTTCGAGGAGATCTCCATGGGGTGGATGGGCATCGCCGGCATCCTCGGCAGCCACTCGCTGAGCTGCCGGATGATCACCAACCACGGCACCGACGAGCAGAAGCAGCGCTGGCTGCCCGAACTGGCCACCGGCGAGCGCCGCACCGCCATAGCCCTCACCGAGCCCGGCGCGGGAAGCGACCTTCAGGGCATCTCCACCCGGGCGTGGCGAGACGGCGACACCTACGTCATCCGCGGCACCAAGACCTGGATCACCAACGCCCGGTTCGCCAACCCGCTGCCGGTGCTGGTGAAGACCGACCCCGACGCCGAGCCCCGCCACCGCGGCATGAGCGTGCTGATGGTGGAGGCCGGCACGCCGGGCTTCGAGGTGCTGCGCGACCTGGGCAAGCTCGGCTACAAGGGCCCGGAGTCGTGCGAGGTCGTGCTCGACGACGTCAGGGTTCCGGTCGACAACCTGCTGGGCGGCACCGAGGGCGTGGGATTCAAGCAGGTGATGTCGGGCCTGGAGGTCGGCCGGATCAACATCGCGGCCCGGGGCGTGGGCGTGGCCCAGGCCGCCTTCGACGCCGCGCTGGCGTACTCCATGGAGCGGGAGGCCTTCGGCCAGCCCATCGGCGAGTTCCAGGCCATCCAACTCAAGCTGGCCGACATGGCCACCGAGATCGAAGCGGCCCGGCTGCTGACCCGCTGGGCCGCCAACCGGATCGACGAGGGCCTGCGGGCCGACGTGGAGGCCGGCATGGCCAAGTACTTCGCCTCTGAGGCGGCCATCAAGGCGTCGATGGAGTCCATGCGGATCCACGGCAGCTACGGCTACTCGACCGAGCTCGAGATCGAGCGCCTCTACCGGGACGCTCCGCTGATGGCCATCGGGGAGGGCACCAACGAGATCCAGCGCACCATCATCGCCAAGGGCCTGATGAGACGGGCCCGAGGTGGCTGATGACCGGGCGCCGGGCCGGAATCGGCAGCGTTGTGCACGGATGGCGTGCATCGTGCTGCAAGTTCTGGGAGGTGTTGGGACTGGTGCCGGAATTGGCAGCGTTGTGCACGGATGGCGTGCATCGTGCTGCAAGTTCGCTTCGGTGCGGGTGCCGGCCAGCGGCTGATGATCTGTAGGACGACTGGTCGGGAAGGACAAAGATGAGCCGCACGAGAGAACTGGCCGAGGCTGTCAGCGGGATCGAGGTCGACGGGCTCGGTGACGCCGAGATCGAGGCGGTCCGCCGCCTGCTGCTCGACCATCTCGGGGTGGCCGCGGCCGGTTCGGTCACGGACTCGGCGGTGACGTTCCGCCGCACCATGGACCGCTTCGCCCACGACGCCAGCGCGGCGCTGCCCGTGATCGGCGCGGGTGTCACCGCGGCGCCGGTCCCGGCCGCGATGGCCAACGCGGTAGCCGGGCACTCCATCGAGTACGACGACGTCCACAACTCGTCCTCCAGCCATCCCGGCGTGGTGATGTACCCCGCGGCCATGGCCGCCACCGCCCTGGCCGGCGGCGACGAGCGGGACCTGGTGCGAGCGGTGGTGATCGGCTTCGAGGTCATGTGCCGGGCCGGCCGGGCCGCCGACCCCGCGGCCCACTACGCCCGCCACTTCCATCCCACCGGCACCATCGGCTCGCTGGGGGCGGCCGCGGCGGCCGCGGCCGCTTTCGGCCTCGACGCCGACGGGATCAACTCCGCCATCGGGATAGCGGCCACGATGGCCTCGGGCAGCATGGAGTTCCTTCGCGACGGCGCCTGGACCAAGCGCCTCCATCCGGCGCTGGCCGCCCGCAACGGCGTGGAGGCCGGGCTGCTCGCGGCCGACGGCTATGTCGGCACCGACGACGGCATCTGCGGTGAGCGCGGCTTCCTGGCCGCCCACAGCGAGGCCCCCGAGCCCGACCGGCTGCTGGAGGGTTGGGGCCGGTGGCCGCTGGAGGTGGTGTCCACCAGCATCAAGCGCCACACTTGCTGCCGCTACAACCAGGGCGCCATCGACGCGCTGCTGGCCATCCGCTCCGATCACGGCGTGGGGGCCGGCGACGTCGAGTCGGTGGTGATCGGGATCCCGTCGGTGGCCGTCGACATCGTGGCCGAGCCCGCGGCGTCCAAGCGCCGGCCGGCCTCGGTGGTGGACGCCCAGTTCAGCCTGGCCTTCGGCGCGGCCGCGGCGCTGCTGTGGGGCCGGGCCGGGCTGGCCGAGTACGACGAGGCCCGCCTGTCCGACCCGGCCGCGCTGGCGCTCATGGACCGGGTGGGCTACGAGGTCGATCCCGAGATCGACCGCGACTTCCCCGACAAGTGGCGGGCCTGGGCCCGGGTCACCACCCGCAGCGGCGACGTCCACACCCAGCGGGTCGACGATCCCAAGGGCGACCCCGGCAACCCGTTCACCGACGACGAGTGCCGCGAGAAGTTCGACGACCTGGCCTCAGCCGTCTACAGCGCCGAGGCCCGCGACGCCATCGCCGAGCACGCCCTCTCGATGGGAGCCCCCGGCTCCTGGAAAGCCCTCCTAGACACGCTTACATAGGAACCTCCCGGTGTGGGCCCGAAAGCTGGCGCGGGTATGAACCTGAGGCGGGCCCGAAAGCTGGCGCGGGTATGAACCTGGGGCGGGTCAGAAGGTGATTCGGGCCTTCAGGACGAAGCGGAGGATCACCATCAGGAGCATGCCGGCCACCCACAGGCCCACCGAGATGGCGGCCACGAACGGCAGCCGGCCGTTGTTGTAGAAGCTGTACATCACGGTGGTGATCACCTCGGTGCCTGAGCGGAACAGCAGCACCGACAGGGTGAACTCCCGCATGTAGGTGATGAACGCCAGTATCAGGCCCCCCAGCAGGGCGGGCCGCAGGATGGGCAGCACGATCCGGCCCATGGTGGCCAGGTTGCCCGCGCCCGAGATGCGGCTGGCGTGCTCGAGGTCGGCCGACAGCTGCACCACCGGGCCGGTCATCTGGCGCACCGCCACCGGCAGGAAGTAGACGACGTAGGCCATGGCCATGATCCACAACGTGCCGTAGATCGAGAACCCTCCCGGCAGGCTGAAGGTGATGTAGGTGTAGAGCAGCGAGGTGGCCATCACCACGCCGGGGACCATCAGCGGCAGGCTGGCGCCGTAGTCGATGGTGCGGCTCCAGCGGCCCCTGAACCGCACCACGCAGTAGGCCACCAGCGCGCCGAAGACCATCACGAACAGCCCCGACCCCAACGACAGCGTGAGGCTGTTCTTGAGCGACCGCCACAGGATCGGGTTGTCGCTGAGCTGGCGGTAGTTCTCCAGCGACGACTGGGCCAGCAGCTCGGTGTCGGGGCGGCCGATGTAGGGCAGCAGCGAGCCGACCACCACCGCGATGAAGGGCAGCACCATCGTCAGGAAGAAGAACCCGCAGCACGCCGCGAACACCACCCAGCGCCAGCGTCCCAGCCGGGTCGGGCTCGCCTGGCTTCCCTTTCCGCTGACGGTCACGTAGCGCTCGCTGTGGCGGATCGACCGCAGGTACGCGATCAGCACCACCATCGACGCGGCCAGCAGCACCACCCCGGTGGCCGAGGCCCGGCCGTGCTCGCGGGGCATCCGCACCCGCAGGGCATGGAAGATGTCGGTGGTGAAGACGTGCTCCTTGGCCGGGAACCCGAACAGCAGCGGAATCTCCATCGAGCCGAGGCCGATGATGAAGCACAGCACCGCAGCCGACAGCAGCGCGGGCCTCGACACCCCCAGGGTGATCTTGAAGAACACCGACAGCGGCGACGCCCCGTTGATCCGGGCGGCGTGCTCGTAGTCGGGCGACACGTTGCGCATGCTGGCCGCCACCACCAGGAACACCAGCGGAACCAGGTACAGCGACTGCACGAAGATCATGCCCGGCATGGAGTACACGTCGAAGCCGTCCCACGGGGTGACGGCCCGGATGATCTCGTTGAGCATGCCGTTGCGCCCGCCGAGCAGGATGCTCCAGGCCGTGCCCGCGGCCAGCAGTGGGATGAAGTACAGGCCGATCGTCGAGAACTCCCACACGCCGCGCCACGGGACGTCGGTGCGGGTCACCACCCAGGCCAGCAGCACGCCGATCACCAGCGGCACCACCGTCTGGCCCACCGCGAACTCCAGGGTGTTGCCGATGATGTCGCTGGACTTGTCGAAGGTGTCCCGGTAGTTCTGCAGGGTCAGCGGCCCCCGTTCGGGCGGGCCGCCCTCCTGGAACGATCCCAGGATCAGCCGGTAGAACGGCAGCACCACCAGTATGAACACCGCCAAGGTCAGAACGATCCGCAGGCCGAACGGGAACGACAGCGCCCGCTGGCGGGCCGCAGCCCACAGCGTGCCGACGGCGGGGGAAGGGTCGGGCGGCTGGTCGGCTGGAGGCGCTCCGGGCTCGGTGGCGGTGCCGGTCATGTGGCGGCAGCCTCGGTGCTGGTGGCGGTCGTGTCGCGCTCGGTGGCGGTGCCGGTCATGTGGCGGCAGCCTCGGTGCTGGTGGCGGTCGTGTCGCGCTCGGCGACGGTGCCGGTCACGTGACGGTTTCGTCAGCCGGGAAGGCGATGACCGCCTTGGGGTCTATCGACAGGTCCACGGTGTCGCCCCGATCACCGAGCCGCTGGGGGGACTGGGCGATGACCATGGTCCCGCCCGCGTCGATCTCGTGCTCGTAGGCCCCGCCCAGGAACTGGGCCAGCCTGATCTCGCCGGAGATGCTGGGCCGCGACGACCCCGCCTCGGCCAGGCTGAACCCGTCGGGGCGGATGGCCACGGCCACATCGGCGCCGGGCGCCATGGGCTCGGCGAGGGTGGCGGGCAGGGACCCTCCCAGGGCCTCGACCACGCTGTCGCCGGCCACCGTTCCGGCGACGATGTTCTTCACGCCCAGGAAGCGGGCCACCGTCAGCGACTCCGGCGACCGGTAGACCTCCTCGGGGGTGCCCTCCTGCAGCACCAGCCCGTGGTCCATCACCAGGATCCGGTCCGACATGGCCAGCGCCTCGGACTGGTCGTGGGTCACGTACAGCATGGTCAGCCCCAGCTCCAGGTGGAGCCGTTTCAGCTCGACCCGCATGTCCTCGCGCAGGCGGGCGTCGAGGTTCGACAGCGGCTCGTCGAGCAGCAGCAGAGCGGGATGGCCCACGATGGAGCGGGCCACCGCCACCCGCTGCTGCTGCCCGCCCGAGAGCTGGTGCGGGAAGCGGTCGACGTACTCCTCCATGCGGACCGCCCGCAGGGCCTCGGTGACCCGGCCGCGGCGCTCGCTACGGGGCACCTTGCGGTAGCGCAGCGGGAAGGCGACGTTGGCGGCCACGCTCATGTGGGGCCACACCGCGTACGACTGGAACACCATGGACAGGTCGCGCCGCTCGGGCTGGACCAGGATCCGGCGCTCGGTGTCGTTGACGACCTTGCCGCCGATGGCCACCGCGCCGCGGGTCGGCGTCTCGATCCCTGCGAGGATCCGCAGGATTGTCGACTTGCCGCAGCCGCTCGGTCCCAGGAGGGTTACGAACTCTCCCGTGCGGATCGAGAAGCTGACACCCGCCAGCGCGGTGACCGCGCCGAACTTCTTGTGGAGGTCGTCGGCCCGCAGGGCGAGCTGATCCTCCACCGGTGATGTCACCTCAGGTCGAACCATTCCTTGGCTCGCTCGACGTACCACTCGGCGTTGTTGTTGTACTCCGCCTCAGCCTTGGGCGTGCCCAGGGCGAGGATCGTCGGCTTGCCCGCCGCGGCCAGGGCCGCTTCGGGATAGGGAGCGTCGGGCCATGCCGGTACCTGGCCGACGATGTTGGCCACCGCGGCCTGGCCTTCCTCGCTGATGATGTAGTTGACGAAGGCCTCGGCGTTCTCCTTGTTGTCGGAGGTGGCCGGGATGTTCACGGTGAAGCCCACCGTGATCACGAACTCCGGCGCCACCCACACGACCGGGGCGCCCTGGTCGATCGAGGGCTGCACGAAGTCGAGGTAGCACAGGCCGAGCACCGCGAAGTTGCCCTGCACCAGCTGCTGCTGGGCCGCGGTGTAGTCGGGCTGGAACACGACGTTGTTGGCGCCGTAGCCGGCCCAGAACTCTTCCCAAGTGTTCTCGTCCCACATCACCCGGGTCTCGATCATCATGTCGTGGGCGCCGCTGCCCACCTTGAGGATGTCCTGCATGACGATCTCGTCGCGGTACTGCGGATCGGCGAGGTCGCCCCAGGTCTCCAGCGGGTCGAGGCCCAGCTCCTCGATGCGCTCGGTGTTGTAGCAGATGCCCTCGAGCAGGGTCCCGTAGGTGTACCAGGCGCCCGATGCGGCCCGCAGGTCAGACGGGATGTTGCCCTTGTTGGGAGAGTCGAAGGCGTGCAGGTAGCCGAGGCTCTCCCAGATGCGGGAGAAGCCGTCCCAGCCGATGATCGCGATGTCGGCGTCGATGGTGCCGGCCTCGGACTCGGTCATGAAGCGGTCGAACATCTCGGCGTCGTCGGAGCGGGTGTACTCCACCTGGATGCCCGGGTGGACCTCGTTGAAGGCGTCGATGAACGCCTCGGTCTGCTCGATGGTCCAGTCCGACCACCACACCAGCTCGCCCGACAGCTCCGGCATGGCCTCCTCCATCGGTTCTGCCATCGCGGCTTCGGCTGCGGCCTTCGCCTCCTCAGCCTCCGCCATGGCCGCCGCGGCCTCGGCTGCAGCCGCGGCTTCGGCCTCCTGGGCGGCGGCCAATTGAGCCTCAAGATCAGCGACCGCTGCGGAGTCGGCCCCGGCTTCGGCCATCGCGGCTTCGAGGGCCGCTTCAGCGTCTGCGGCGGCCGCAGCAGCCGCCTCAGCTTCGGCAGAGGCTTCATCCGCCTCGGCCTGGGCGTCCGCGGCGGCTGCGTCTGCGGCGGCTGCGTCCGCTTGGGCCTGGGCAAGCGCGGCGTCTGCGGCCGCGGTGTCGGGCTCGTCGTCGCCGCAGGCCGCGGCCACGAGTCCAAGCGCGAGAAGAACCGCTATCAGCCGGAAGCCCAGTCGGAACTGTCGTGATCTCATCGTTTCCCCCATCGGGATCGCTTCAGCAGCGCCGGGCGACGCCGCTGTCAAGAATGCTCGCCGATGCTAAAGGTCAGACACTTCGCAGTCAATCCGAGCGCACGCAGCCGTCGCCGGTGCGGGCATGCGCGGTTGTGGCAAGCTGAACGGATGGCCACCGGCGACCAGGAGCGCATCGATGGGCGCAGCGTCTGAGACGCTCGACGAGGGGGTGGCTGGACTGCTCGAGCTGCTCGGCGGCCCCAGCGGGCCGCCGAGCCTGGAGGCGATGAGGGCCCGGCCGCCCGTCATCACCGAACTGAAGGGACCCCCCGAGCCGGTGGATCACGTCGCCGATCTCTCCATCGACGGTCCCGGCGGCGATCTCGGGCTGCGCCTCTACCGGCCCCGGTGCGTTGAACCGCCCCCACTGGTGGTCTACCTGCACGGAGGGGGCTGGGTGATCGGCGATCTCGACATCCAGGACAGCTTGTGCCGGGCCCTCGCCAACCGGGCCGGCTGCGCGCTGCTCTCCGTTGACTATCGCCTCGCTCCGGAGCACCCGTTCCCCGCGGCCGTGGAGGATACGTGGGCTGCTCTCGAGTGGGCCGCCGCCAACGGCGCCGACCTGGGCGTCGACCCCCAGCGGTTGGGAATCGCCGGTGACAGCGCCGGGGGGCACCTGGCCGCGGTCGGCGCCCTCAGGTCCCGGGACCGGGGGAGTCCGAGACTCGGCGTGTGCGCGATGCTGTGCCCGATCACCGACTGCCGCACCGACGACCGGTCGATGCTGGAACTCGCCGAGGGGTACTTCCTGACCCGCGAGCGCATGGAGTGGTACTGGGACCAGTACGCCCCCGAGGGCGTCGACCGCACCGTCCCCGAGCTCAGCCCGCTGCGGGCCGACCTCGCCGGGCTGGCACCCGCGGTGGTGGTGACCGCGGGACTCGACCCCCTCAGAGATCAGGGTGTCGACTTCGCCGGTGCCTGCTCTGCCGCGGGGGTGGACACGGTGCTGCTGCACCAGGCCGGGACCATCCACGGATTCCTGGGGTTCCAGGCTGCGCTGCCCTCCTCACGGGGCGCACTCGACGAGGTGGCCGCGCTGATCGCCCGCCGCCTAGAGGCCGAGCAAGTAGGCGGGCGATCCGGGCCCATACGGCGCGAGGCCGTGGCCCGAGCGGCCCGTGAGCGCAGCGAACAAGAGCGGGAATGACACCGCTGTGACGCGACAGGCCTGCACCTACCCGCGCCCGCCGCCTAGACACCGCCTGAGCGGTCAGCAGTCGCCGTCGGCGATCGCGTCGGCCAGCATCGTCATAAGGCGCCGCTGGAAGCCCCGGATGCGCAGCTCTAGGTAGTGCTGCGGTCCTGGCTCATAGAAGCGGGACCGCAGACCCCTCTGGACCTTCTCGCAGATGGCGTAGTCCTCGGCCTGCACCATCTTGAGCATCTCGAAGTCGGAGCGGTGGTCGGCGTCGGGATCGGGCGAGTAGTTCCACACCCTGGCCCGGCTCCGGCCCAGGCTGATCGGGTTCCACCACATGAGCGAGCAGCCGCCGTTGGGAAACGCGGCGATGAACCAGTTCGGGAACACCGAGTAGGCGACGGCCCCTAGGGCCTCGTTGCCGGAGAGATGGGGCAGCACTGGCGTTGTGGCCAGCTGCTCGGGACTCCAGCGGGTCATCAGTCGCCCGGTGTGCTCCCAGATGTCCTCCTGGAGCGAGGCAGCGTCGGCGTAGCGGCCCAGGGAGTTGGCGTGCACGAACTCGAGGTGGTAGTCGCAGAAGGCGTTGTCCATCATGACTTTCCAGTTGGCGTTCACCTCGTCGTCGAGCACGTAGGTCCTGGTCGCCGCCTCGAGATTGTGGCCACCGAGCTGGTCCGGCAGCGGGTGCATCCACTCGAGCAGCGGAACAGCGTCGCCGGACACGTTGACGAACACGAACTGCGCCCACACATCCACGGCCACCTCCCGCAGGCCGTGGGCGCCGCGGTCCACGACCTCGTCGAAGCCACGCTGGTGGGGGATCGCGACAAGGCGACCGTCGAGTTCGAAGGTCCACCCGTGGTAGGGGCAGACGAGGCGCCGCCCGCAGTTGCCGGTGCCCTCCACGAGCGTGCTGGCCCGGTGGGGGCACACGTTGGTGAAGGCCCTGAGCTCACCGTCGCGACCCCGGATCACGACCACCGGCTCATAGCCGACGGTCTCGGTGACGTAGTCGCCCGGCTCCTTGAGCTGGGACAGGTCGCCCACGAACACCCACGACCTTTCGAACGCCACCCGCATCTCCAGATCGAACAGCGGCTGGGAGAAGTAGCCGGCCGGGTCCATGAAGGAGTCTTCGGGGGGAGGCTCGATGGCGATGCCGTCGAAGACCACGGCCGGTGTCCGCCTGATGTCGGTGGTGGGCAGCGCGACCATCGTCATCCTCCTTGCCGATACTCACTCTGTGAAGTGGGTGCGCAGCAGTCCCAGCTGGGGCGACTCGATCTCCACAACATCGCCGGCGCCGAGGAACTCCGGCGGCTCTCGCCAGTGCCCGACACCCGACGCCGTTCCTGTGAGGATTATGTCTCCTGGAAGCAGCGAGCACCCGAGACTGATCCGCGCAATGACGCGGGACACCGAGTTGATCATCGAGGCGGCCCGGAACGACTGCTTCTGAACGCCGTTGACTCGCAGTTCCACGGCGATGTCGCGATAGTCGCCCACCTCGGCCGCGGAGACGATGCTGGGGCCCATCGGGCAGAAGCCGTCGAGCGACTTGCCCTTGTACCACTGCCCGAACATGCCGTGCTCCAACTGGAGATCACGGGCGCTGACGTCGTTGGACAGCGTGTAGCCGAAGACGTGGTCGAGGGCGTCGTCGACGGAGATGTTGCTGCCGCCCCGACCGATCACGACCGCGATCTCGGCCTCCCAGTCCACCCGGTTGCTGGCGGCGCGGTCGAGTTCCACGGTGGCGTCATGGCCCACCAGGCAGGTCCACGGCTTGGTGAACAGCACCGGCGCGTCGGGGACCTCAGATCCCTCGGGCCGCTTCCCCTCGTCGAAGTGGTCGCGGTAGTTGAGCCCGACGCAGAACATGTTGCGGGGTGTTCTCGGCAGCGGCGGGGCCAGGACCGCCCCGTCGGCGTTCTCGCCGCTCCCGGCGGCTGCCAGCGCCTCGACCCCGGCCCAGGCCTCGGGCCCGCTCTCTATCAGGTCGATGACACTCGGATGGCCGGCCTCGGCCAGCGGCGTGACGGTGCTGTCGGGGTGCAGGATCCCGGCGGTCTCGCCGCTAGGGGACTGCATCGTGACAAGGCGCATTTCGAGGTCTCCCTGCTGTTAGTCGCCGAGGAGGTGGCAGTACGTGAACCCGCCGTTGGGGCTGATGATCTGGCCGGTCAGGTAGGCGGCCTCGTCCGATGCTAGGTACGCAGCCAGCGCGCCGATCTCGGCCGGGAATCCGAACCGCCCGGCCGGGACGTTCTCGGTGAGCGCCTCGATCCGTCCGGGCGGGGCCATCTCGTTGAGGGGCGACTCGGTGTAACCGGGCGCGATGGCGTTGACGGTGACGCCGTCGGCTGCGACCTCGCGGCTGAACGACCGGACCAGCCCGTCGACGCCGCCCTTGCCTGCCGCGTAGTGGGCCTGGCGGGCCACGCCCTGAAGCGACGCGATCGACGAGAAGCAGATCACTCGCCCCCAGCCCTGCTCGATCATCGGGTTGACGGTGTGGCGGATCCCCAGGAAGGTGCCGTCGAGATGGATGGACAGCATGTGGCGCCACTGCTGGAAGCTCATGGTGGCGATCGGCTGCAACTCGCCGATGCCGGCCAGCAGGACCGCTATGTCGGGCGAGCCGACAGCCGTGGTGGCCTCAGCGACGCCGGAGACGACGCTGGCCTCGTCGGTGACGTCCATTCCCAGCCCGGCGAAGGCCTGACCCGGGTGGCGCTGGGCCAGTTCCTGGGCCACGCCCTCTGCGACGTCGGGACGCAGGTCGGTGATGGCCACCGATGCGCCCTGCTCCGCGAGGGCGGCTGCAACGGCTTTCCCGAGACCGCCCGCTCCGCCGGTCAATAGCGCCGTTCGACCCTGAAGAGAGAACACCGCTTCCTCCTGTGCCGGGTAACGGTCAGCGTAAAGGTCAGACACTTGAGGGTCAAAACGCGCCGCCGCCCGCCGGGGACTAGCATCGCCGCCGTGACAGGGCCGGCACCGGGCACTGACGTGAAGACCGCACCCGAATCGACGCAGGAGGGGACACTCGACGAGCAGTCGGGCCTGCCCGTCAGCCGGGTGCTGCCCGCCTACCAGCAGGTCTCCAACCAGCTGCAGGAGCTGATCATGAAGGGAACGCTCGCAGTGGGCGAGCGCCTCCCGGCCGAGGGTGAGATGGCCCTGCAGTTCGGGGTGAGCCGCAGCACGGTCCGCGAGGCGCTGAGGGGCCTGTCGTCGCAGAGCCTGGTCCACACCAAGCGCGGCGTGAACGGCGGGACGTTCGTCGCGGAGCCCAACCCGGAGCACGTCCAGACCTACCTGGAGACCACCATCGGACTCCTGTCGGTCGCGGATGTGGTATCGGTCGACGAGATCCTCGAGGCTCGCGAGCTGATCGAGGTGCCCTCGGCCCGGCTGGCGGCCGTGCGGCGCGACGAGGACCAGCTCCAGCGCCTCAAGGCCACGCTGGACACGGGCGCCGAGGTCGATCTGGCCGCGGACTTCGAGGGACACAAGGACTTCCACGTCGCAGTGATGGAGGCGTCGGGCAACCGGCTGCTGGAGGTGATCGCCCGACCGATGTTCAGCGTGCTCCGCACCAGGTTCATGCGGGATCGGGCCTCGCCGGAGTTCGGAGCCGCAGTCGACCGGGATCATCGGGACATCTGCGACGCCATCGCCGCGGGCGACGCGGAGGCATCGGCCCGGCTCATGCACAACCACCTCGAGCGACTGCGTTCCATGTACGAGCGCATAGACCGGGTCGCCCCTGCCGAGATTGATGTAGAAACCGCCCGCTGAGGCACAATTCCGGCCTCAGAGGCCGAGCGAATAGGCGAGCGAACGCGGCCCATACGGCGCGAGGCCGTGGCCCGAGCGGCCCGTGAGCGCAGCGAACAAGAGCGGGAAAGACACCGCTGCGACACGACAGGCCCTCACCTATTTGCGGGCGCTCTTAGCTTCGGGCGGCGGTCGGCGGCAGAGGCCGTTCAGCGCCGGGCGGCGCGTTCCAGGAAGTCGAGCAGGACCCGGTTGAACTCTTCGGGCTGCTCGTAGTAGGGCGCGTGCGACGCCGCGTCGATCACGGCCAGCTCCGACCCGGTCAGCAGATCGTGGGCGGCCACCCCGGTCGCCAGCGGCACCGCCCGTTCCTGTCTCCCCCAGATCAGCTGGACCGGCGGTCCGTTCTCCAGCTCCGCCAGCCTCGGCCCGATGACGTCGTCGTCGATGTGGTCGGCGACATAGTCCGAGATCTGCCGGAAGGACTCCGCCGCGCCCGGGGAGTTGTTGATGAGGTACTCCTCGGTGAGCCACTCCTCGGTGACCATGCCCTCATCGTGCAGCACCAGCCGCAGCTTGCGCTCGATGCCCTCCCGGGAGGCGTCTCTGAGCCGGCCGCGGGTGCCGGCTCGGCGCTCAGCGCCCCAGGGGATCATGCCGATGCTGCCGACGAGCACCAGCGCCCGTACCCGCTCCGGGCGCACGCAGGCGAGGGTGGCCACCGCGTGGCCGCCCAGGGATGTTCCGACCAGCACCGCGGTCCCGGCGCCGATCACGTCGAGGAAGCCGTCGAGGAAGCGGGCGTATCCGGGCACGGTGTAGTCCGGCCCGTCGCCCTTCTGGGCCAGTCCGTGGCCGGGCAGGTCCGGCGCGTGCACATGCCAGCCCGCCTCGGCGAGAGGGTCGACATTGCGCCGCCAGCGGTCGGCGCGGGCCCCGACGCCGTGGACCAGCACCAGATGGTCATCGCCCTCACCGGCAGCGAGCACGCGGGTGAGCACGCCGCCAGCCTCAACCGGATACTGGATCACGCCCTCGCCTTTCGGCCTCTTGTCGCCTGCGGAGTCCGGGCCGCTACTGTACGCCGCCTATGTCGGCTGCCTTCCACACCAGGTTCATAAGGGCGGGCGGGTTCCGCACCCGCCTCATCGAGGCGGGGGAGCCGGGCCGGCCCGCAGTGGTGCTGGTCCATGACGGGGCCTACGGCACCGACGCCGCGCTGTGCTGGGACGGGGTGATTCCCGTACTGGCCGGCGACTACCACGTGATCGCCCCCGACCTCATCGGCTGGGGCGGAACCGACAAGGTCTGCTACTTCGACCGGTCGCCGTACGACTACCGCCTCGAGCATCTGGCCTCGATCTGCGAGGTGCTCGGGCTCGACGAGCCGGTGTTCTTCGCCGGGAGTTCCTTCGGCGCCGAGATCGTGGCGCGGGGGACTGCGGAGCCCCGATGGGGATGGAATGTTAGGGCCGCGGTGGCCATCGCCGGCACCGGCGGGCGCCTCTACCGGGTGCCGGGCGGGATCGAGCGGCTGAGCGACTACTCGCCCAGCCTGGAAGCCGCGGCCCGGCTCACCGCCATGCTGGTCAGCAGCGCCGACGGCATGGACGACCACTTCCAGCGCCGCTTCGACAACAGCATGATCCCCGGCCACTGGGAGGCCCTCAGCGCGCTGCACGTCCGCAATCCGGCCGCCGGGCCCCGCACCAGCACCGACGACTGGCCCGAACCGCTGCGGCACTGCTCGACACCGATCCTGTGGGTGGAGGGCGCCGACGATCCGCTGCTCGAGCAGGGTTGGGCCGCCAACATGGCCGAGCTGGGCGATTCGTTCTCCTCGACGGTGGTCCCCGGGGGCCACGAGCCCAACCTCGAGCACCCCGCCGAGGTAGGGCAACTGATCCGGGACTACTTCGCCGGCCACTGACCGCGGTTCAGCGCCAGCGCTCGTAGGCGGGGTCCTCCAGGAAGAAGGCCCGGTGCATGCCGTCGAAGGCCAGCCACTGCAGGTCGATGCTGGTGACCACCGCGTCCAGCACCGACTCCTGGGTGTAGGCGTCGTTGGCGTAGCGGGACACCACCACCGCGCCGATGTCGCCGTGACCCTCCTCGATCTCGGAGGCGTGCAATTCCCAGAACAGCAGGTCGGGAGCACCCTTCTTGAATCCGTAGTGGTCGATCAGCCCGTCGATGATGATGTCGTTGCGCCGGGCCGAGGCGCCCTCGATGAAGGCGATGCCGGCGATGGCACTGAGCCAGTCGCCCTTGTAGGCCAGGTGGTAGCGCCAGTGCACGAACGCCTTGCACTCCGGGATGGTCGGGTTGTTGTCGAGGTCGTCCTGGGTTAGTCCGAAGGCCTGGGCGTGCTCCAGGAACACGTTCAGGTGCCGCTCGGTGCCCGACTCGGTGCCGGCGCCCTCCTCCAGGATCACGTCCTCGAACAGGTGGTGGAAGATCTCGGGATCCTCGGGACACTTGGCGAAGATGGCGCAGTCGGCCTGGGGCGAGGGCCGCGGGCCGATCTGGTAGAAGTTCCTGAGGAATCCGGCGATGGCAGCCCGGGAGGCTCGGCCGGAGCGGATCTCCTCGACGAGCGGATGCTCCTTGATATGGCGGGCCTCGACGATCTCGTTGATCTCGTCAACCAGTTCCAGGGCGGTCCGGTTGGTCATGGCACCCTCCGTTTCAGGGGCAGGTCTGGGGACTCCGCGGACAATACATCAGACGTATAAGCCGGCGTTTGACGGACCCCCGGCCGGGTTCCTACCCTGCGGGGCGTGTTCGAGGTGGGTCCTACCGGTCTGATGGACCCCGAGGTGTACCGGTCCCCGGCGTTCTACGAGGCCGAGTTGGAGTGGGTGTTCGGCGGCAGCTGGATGTTCGTGGCTCACGAGCGGTGGTTGCCGGAGCCGGGGGACTTCGTGGCCGAGACGATCGGGTTGGAGCCGGTCGTGGTGGTGCGGGGATCCGACGGCGGCCTGCGGGCCTTCGCCAACGTGTGCCCGCATCGGGCGAGCCTGCTGGTCGAGGGGCGGGGCAACTGCGGACGGCGCCTGGTGTGCCCCTACCACGGCTGGACGTTCGAGCTCGACGGCCGGCTCACCGGGATCCCCCGCCGGAGCCTCTTCGCCACGCCGCTGGACCCGTCCCGGCTGGGGCTCACCGAGCTGCGACTCGACACCTGGGAGGGGCTGGTCTTCGTCAACGTCAGCGGCGACGCGCCCGGACTGCTCGACTACCTCGAAGACATCCCCGAGCTGCTCGGAGGCCATGACATCGCCGGCATGGGGCTTGGCGCGTCGCTCGACGACCCGATCTCGGCCAACTGGAAGCTGGTGATGGACAACGCCATCTGCGACTACCACCTGTCCATCGTCCACGAGGGCTCGATCGCCGCGCTGGTCGACCTCGACGGGCTCAGCGAGCAGGCCGGGGCCACCACCGCGGTGGCTGCCGTCCCCTGGAGGGAGTCCGAGCTGCCGGCCGAGCCCCGCCCCGGTCTGGGGGGGAAGGCGGCCCAGGGTTCGCTGGGCTGCTACGTGTTCCCGAACCTGCACGTGATCGGCTTCCCCACCGGCGGGGCCACCATCATGTGGTGGACCCCGACCAGCCACACCACCACCCGGGCTCGGGTGCTGAGCCTCTCGCATGATGCCGACGCCGACGTGCGGGCCGGCACCGAGCTGCTGTCGAGGGTCCAGCACGAGGACTTCGACGTGTGCGAGAGGATGCAGCGGGGCGTGCAGTCGGCCCACTACCGGCCCGGGCCCCGCCACGACGCCGAACTGCGGGTGACCGTCTTCCAGCGCCGGCTGCTGGAGATGGTGGGCTCGGTGCTGGCGCCTGCCGAACCCGTCGGCGCCTCGGAGCTGACCGGGGTGGCGCGGTGACCGTGAAGCCCGGCTGGGAGGGCCGCTACTTCGAGGACTTCGAGGTGGGCGACGTCTACCGGCATCCGCTGGGCCGCACCATAAGCGAGGCGGACAACACGTGGTTCACACTGCTGACCTGCAACACCAACATGATGCACTTCAACCGTCACTACGCCGAGGAGTCCGAGTTCGGGAAGCTGCTGGTCAACTCGGGGCTGACCCTGGCTCTGGTGCTGGGCCAGTCGGTGTCCGACGTGAGCCAGCAGGCTATGGCCAACCTCGGCTTCGACGAGGTGCGCTTCACCCACCCCGTCTTCGTGGGCGACACGCTTTACGCCGAGAGCATCGTGCTGGCGGTGCGGGAGTCGGCGTCACGGCCCCACGCCGGCATCGTCAAGGTGCGCACGCGGGGCCTCAACCAGGACGGCGACGAGTGCCTCAGCTACGTCCGCAGCGCCCTCATCTACAAGCGCGGCCGCTCCCACGAAGCGGGGCTGTTCCCCGAAGCGGCCCGACCGCTCACCGTCGACGAGGACTGACCGAGAAGGGGCATGACGCCCTCGCATATCAGCCGGAGTTGGTTCATCCGGTCGCTCTCGCTGCGACCCACATAGAACATCCAGCGGTCCAATCCCTGCGACTCCAACTCCCGCAGCCGGCGGGCCACATCGGCGGGGGTGCCCCACAGCCCCGGCGCTCTGGCCAGCAGCCACTCGTACAACCCCAGTTCCCGGGCTCGGGCGATCAGCGCCTGCTCGCGGTTCTCGTCCTGGTATTCGGAGCCGAGGTTGTGGGTGTCCTCGTTGAACTGCACCAGCGCGGCCTTGAGGTGCTCGGGGATCTGCTTGCCCTCCAGCGACCCCATGGTCAGCCATTCGGTGCCGACGCCCATACCCCGGCTGAGGGCGTCCTCGACGCTGTCGCCGAAGACGATCTCGGAGTTCCACCACAGCTCCAGCTCGCCCGGGTCGCGGCCCGCCGCCTCGCAGCCCTGTTCGACCAGGCCCTTCACGTAGTCCACGTTGTGGGGCCCGAGGCCCATCGACAGCAGCATCCCGTCGGACACTTCGCACGCCATGCGCAGCACCTTGGGGCCCGAGACGGGAACGACCACCGGGATCTCCGCCGGGACCGGCAAGTCGGTCCACTGCATGCGGAATCTCCGGCCCTGGTATTCGGCCTCCTCGCCCCGCAGCAGTGCCTTGACGGCCACGATGTAGTCCCGCAACTGGGCCACCGTGGCCGGGCGCAGTCCCACGCCCCACAGGGCGCTGTCGCCGGTGCCGATGCCGCAGGCGACCCGGCCGGGGGCGATCTCCTCCAGCGACAGCAATGAGGCCGCGGTCACCGAGGGATCCCGCGACAGCGGGTTGGTGACCGAGGTCATGATCCGGGCCCGCGACGTGTGCTGGGCGCACAGCGCGGCCACCACGTACAGCTCGCGGACCAGGGCGGGCGAGTCGGGCAGGCCGATGACGTCCACCCCGGCGCCGTCGCACAGCCTCCACCACTCGGGCCCGTCGGAGACGGGGCCCTGCTGGAGGACGTTGAGGGCGATCTTCACGCTCGGCCGGTGACCGCTGGCGCCGCGGCTGTCGAGGGCTACTTCTTCGAGATCACGGCATCGGCGTCGATCTCGATCATGGCGTCGGGCCGGGCCAGCCCGTGGACCACCACCAGCGTGCTGGCCGGATAGTGGTCCTTGTTGAAGAACTCGGCCCGGGCGTCGTGAATCTCGCCGAACTTCTCCTTGGTGAAGGGGGGCGTCATGTAGACCCGCACCCGGACGATGTCGTCGATGGTGCCACCCAGCGGCTCCAGTGCCGACAGCAGGTTGCGGATCACTTGGCGGGTCTGTTCCTTGATGTCGCCCACGCCCACGACGACGTCGCTGTCGCCGTCGGTGGCGGTGCGGCCCGACAGGTACACGAACGTGAGGTCGCCGGCCTCCACCACGACGCCGCCGGAGTGGACGAGCTCGCCCACGTCGGAGGTCTCGAGCGCGCTCCAGCCGGCGCCGATGTTCGGGTTGATGATGGTCTTGTCCACCATGTTTGATGTTCTCCTTTGCAGGGTTCGTCGGGATAGCCGGGGGCGGCTGCCCGGGGACTCAGGCCGCTCGCAGAACGGGAACCACCTCGCGGTCGAGCAAGTCGATGGACTGTAGGGCGACCTCCGCGGGCATGCCCACCCAGTCGGTGCGGAAGATGAAATGGTCCACGCCGATCTCGTCGCGCCACGGAAGCAGCCTCTCCAGGCAGTCGTCGGGGGTGCCGACGATGAACCGGCCTTCGGACAGCTCGTCGAATCCGGCCCGGAAGTCATCGTCGCCGGGCAGGGCCTTGTGCTGTCCCCAGTCGGCATAGTGCCGGTACTTCTTGAGCAGGTAGGGCGCGGCCCGCTCCACGGCCAGGGCCCGGGTGGGGGCGCAGTAGATCTCCCGCATCGCCGGCATGGTCGTGGCCGGAGGCAGGCCTGCGTCCCGGCGGGTGGCCCGGAACAGGGCGGCCTGCTCGGCGATCGTGGAGGTGGTGGCATGAGGGTTGATCATCCAGGCATCGCCCATGCGGGCGGCCCTCTCCACCGCGGCGTGGGCGTTGGCCGCGATCCAGATCGGGGGTCGAGGCTTCTGGACGGGCTTGATGTTGAGCGTCACCGACTCCAGGCGGCACCAATCGAGGTCGGAGTCGACGTTGTCGGTGGTCCAGAGTCGCTTGACCAGGTCGAGGTTGGACTCGAATCGTCTCACCTTGGACTTCGGATTCAGCCCGAAGCCCTGATACTCCACCTCGCGGTAGCCCAGACCCACCCCGAACGTGAGCCGCCCGCCGCACAGGACGTCGATCGATGCCCACGTCTCGGCCACATCCAGCGGGTTGTGGAGCGCGAGCAGCAGTATCCCGATCCCGACCTCCATGGATCCGCACTCGGCGGTGATGCGGCCCACGAACGGCACGCACTGCGGCATGGCCATGCCGTCAGGCAGGTAGTGCTGCCCGGCCCAGATCGAGTCCCAGCCGCGGTCGCGGACCGCTCTGACCATGCGGAGCTGGTCGTCCATCCCCGCCACCAGGTCCGCGCCCACCGGATGCTGGTTGGTGAGGAACAGGCCGATCTTGACGTCGCCGGGAGGCGCCAAAGCCGCTCCTTCCGTCATCGCTTGCGCGGCCCGGTGAAGAATAGTCAGACATTTGACGCGCGACTGGCGCGCGGCTCCGGTGACGCAATCGATTCCGCGGTCTAGCTTGGAGTGATGCTCGCCGCCACCGATGTGGCCACGTTCCAGGCCGACGGGTTCGTCACCGTCGATTCGCTTATCGACACCGAACTGATCGATCCGCTGAAGGAGCGGTTCGAGCGGCTGTTCCGGGGCGACTTCGAGACCGGCACCGCCCCCGACGAGGTCAACTGGCAGGAGGGCAGCAGCGATCCGACTCTCGCACGCCAGATCTGCAACGGCTGGAAGGCCGACCGGCTGATCGCTTCGGTGGTGCTCGACGCCCGGCTCGGCGAGGCCGTGGCCCGTCTGGCGGGCTGGCCCGGAGCCCGCATCGTCCAGGACAACGTGATCTGGAAGCCGCCCGCCGCCCGCTCGCTGGGTTTCCATCGCGACAACGCCTACCTGGCCTGGTACACGCCCACGGAGATGTTCTCGTGCTGGATCGCGCTCGATGACACCACCGCGGCCGGCGGCACAATGGAGCTGGCCAGGGGGTCGCATCACTGGCCCACGGAAGCCGATGTGATGGGTCAGTTCCATGCCCCCGACGACTACCGGGCCCCCGTGGCGGCGGCTGCTGAGAATCTGGGCGTCGAGCTGGACATCGCCGCGGTGGAAGTGGCCGCAGGCGGTGGGGCGTTCCACCACGGATGGGCCTGGCACGGCTCGGGCCCCAACCGCAGCGGCCGTCACCGCCGGTCCCTGGTGCTGCACTGCGCCAGCAGCGAGGCCCGCTACAACCGGGCCGGCTTCGGTGAGGGCAACGGGCCGATCTACTCCCGCTACGCGAGGCTCACCGACGACGGGATGGATGAGAACCATTTCCCGATCCTGTGGCGGTCCGACGGCTACCGGACCCCCGGGATCTAGCACAGCACGTAGCCCCGGATCAGTTGCTGGCGGTTGGTCCCGTGCGGGCCGGGGCCGTTAGCATCGCCGCCTGTGTCTGTGGCATCCGCGATCCACACGTCGGCCGCGCTGCTGCTGGTGGTGGCCGGCGCGGCCAAACTGATCCGTCCCGCGGGCGGTTTCGCGGGACTTGTCGGGTGGAGGATCCGGCCCGTCGCGGTGCGCCTCATCGGAGCGGTGGAGGCTGCGGCGGGGACGGCCGCCCTGCTTGCCGGCGGCCCGGCAGCATGGATTGTGGGCGTTCTGTACGCCGCGTTCGCGCTGGTCGTGTTGCGAGCGGTCGTCGCGGGCGCCGAGTCCTGCGGGTGCTTCGGCCGCCTCGACGCCCCGCCGTCGCTGATCCATGTCGCCGGCAACCTGATGCTGGCGGCCATGTCGTTCACGGCCGCCGGCGCGGCTTTGCCGCCGCTCTCCGCGGTCGTGCAGGCGGTGGGGGCGAGCCCCGCAACCGGTGTCGCGCTGGCCGCGGTGATCGCATTGCTGGCCGGGCTCGTCCTGGTGTCGTTCACGGCCCTTCCCGAGGCGCTCGCGGCCCGGTCGTCCCGCTACGGCGGAGCGGGCCTGTTCCGCGCCCTGCCGCCGCCGGCCACCACCGGGGCGGCGCCTCGCAACGGCAGAGGAAGGCTGTGAGCCGCAGACTGGTCGAGCGGGTGTCGCGGGTGGTGGACCGCCGAGCCGGACGCCGCGGCTTCCTGCGCAAGTCGGCCATGGCCGCCACCGCGGTCGCGGTCGCCCCGGTCGCCTACGCCATCCGACCCACCACAGCCGAAGCGGCCATCATCGTGTGCAAGGGCCACCAGTGCAGTCCCGGCGCCCTGTGCTGCGACGGCTGGAGCGAGTTCTGCTGCAAGATCACCGGAGAGAACCTCTGCCCGCCGGGAACGATCGTTGCGGGCTGGTGGAAGGCGGACGGCTCGGGATTCTGCGACCTGAACGGCCCCCGCCCCCGCTACTACCTCGACTGCAACTTCACCTGCGACGAGGGCTGCTGGTGCTCCTCCAGCGGCCTCTGCGCGAGGTCGTGCACGCCGGCGGTGTGCCAGTGCCACGGCGGCTGTGGCACCCGCAAGTCGGAGTGCCTCATCTTCCGCTACGGCCAGTGCCATCAGGACGTCTGCGTGGGGCCGCTCAAGTGCCGGATAGTCACCTGCGTGCCCCCGTGGAAGTGGGATCCGGCGTGCGCGACGTCCCCGGTGCTGACCAGCCCCAGCACTCGCTTCCACGACCGCCCCTGCCTGCACGAGGGCTTCACCGACATCCCTCCCCGTGCCTTCTACGCGGAGGCTGTCGAGTGGATGGCCGGCGAGGGGATCGCCGCCGGCTTCACCGACGACCTGTTCGGTCCCGACGAGCCCGTAACCCGGGCCCAGTTCGCCACGTTCCTGTGGCGCTACCAGGGCGAGCCCGAAGCTGCTTCGGGCGAGGGCTTCTTCGACGTGAGTGCCCATTCCGCCCACGCGGGGGCGATCTCCTGGATGGTCGAGAACCAGATCACCGCCGGCCGGGCGCCGGGCCGATTCGATCCGTCGAGCAATGTGACCCGGGCGCAGTCGATCGTGTTCTTGCACCGCTCGGCGGGAGGGCCGCGGAGTGACGCGGGCATCGAGTTCTCCGACGTCGGCGAGGACGCCTGGTTCCGCAACGCGCTGGCCTGGGCCATCGAGAAGGACATCGTCTGGTGGACGGACAGTGCGACTTTCGGGGCTTCGTTGCCGGCCAGCCGCGCCGATGTGGCCGTGCTGCTCCACCGCTATCACCTCCGGACTCCTGACTCGCCGGATTCCTCGGACTCGCCGGACGCCCCGGACTCGCCGGATTCGCCGGACGCCCCGGGTTCGTTGGACTCGCCGCAGGCTTCGGATTCGCCGGATTCCTCGGACTCGCCCGGCTTGGAGGAGGCCCCCGCGGGTGGCGCCGCGATGGTGGCCCGATGACGGTGGTGGTCGTGCTCCTGGCCGTCGCGGTCGGTTTGCTGGCGCTGCTCGTGTTCGGCCTGCTCAGGACGCACGCCGAGATCCTCCGTGCCCTCGGCCGGGCCGGAATTCACCTCGACGACAACGCCGTCGTCTCCAACCCGGGAGGGGCCGGCGAGAGGGACGGCGTCGTCGGAGGCGAGCAGGGCGAAGCCCGCGACCTGGTTGGAACGGTGCCGGCCGGAGGGCCGGTCAAGGTGGCTGTTGCCGGCGTTCCGCACTTCACGCTGCTGGCCTTCCTCTCGTCGGGGTGCCGCACCTGCCAGCGCTTCTGGGAGACCTTCGCCGAGCCCGACCTGGACCTGCCCGGAGGTGGCACCCGATTGGTGATCGTCGGCCAGGATCCTGCCCACGACTCGGAGTCGGCCCTGGCCGAGCTCGTTCCAGATGGTGTGAAGGCGGTGCTGTCCTCCGCTGCTTGGGAGGACTACGACGTCCCCGGATCACCGTACTTCGCCCTCATCGATGGTGCTGGGGGCAGGGTCGTTGGTGCGGGCAGCGCCCTGAGCTGGGAGCAGTTGAGCGACCTGTTGCAGCAAGCGCTGGAAGACGCCGGTATGGCTGACCGGCCTGCACCGTCGCAGCGACGGCCGGCTCGCCGCCCGGTCCGCAACAGGGCTCAAAGGGCCGACGCGGCGTTGAGGTCGGCCGGGATCGAGCCCGGCCATCCGAGCCTCTACCCACCAGGGTCAGAACCCGGCAATCCGAGCCTCTACCCACCAGGGTCCGAGCCCGGCAATCCGAGCCTCTACCCACCAGGGTCAGAACCCGGCAATCCGAGGGTCTACCCAGAGGAGTCGGCACCCGATCACCGCAACGGGTCCGACTCTGCCGGCACCCGAGCGGATCGATGACCCCGGTGCTGGTCATCGGGGTCGCGGCGGCGTTGGCTGCGGGGGCGCGGTCGTCCTGGTCGCCTTGAGGGATGTCGATGCTCACGAGCATCAGCCCGCTCGGCGAGCGGGCCCGGGGCAATCGATGGTCGTTGACGGTGGCGTGGCTGGCGCTTGGCGCCCTCCTGGGTGGAGCTGCCGTCGGGGCGACACTCGGCGCGCTAGGCCAGGCCTTGGCTGCGGCGCGGGCTGGCGCTGCCGGTCTCGCCGTGCTGGCAGGGGCCTGCGCCGCGGCCGCAGCCTGGGATCTGTCAGGCCGCCGCTTGCCGGGTCGCCGGCAGGTGAACGAGGACTGGCTCGTCGCGTACCGCTCGTGGGTGTACGGGTCGGGCTTCGGCCTGCAGCTTGGCGCGGCGGTTACGACGGTAGTCAACACCGCCCTGGTGCCGCTGTTCATGCTGGCCGCGGTGCTGGCAGGGGACATGACAGCCGGTTTGATGATGGGAGCGGCGTTCGGAGCCGCTCGTGGCGCGAGCCTTGTGCTGGTCCGCCGGGTTCGAACGACGGGAGACCTTCGCCGGCTGCACCGCCGTCTCGATCACTACGCCGACCGGGCTCGTCGAATCGGGGCTGGGGTCGCCGCGGCTCTGGCTGGCGTGGCTGCGGCCGGCCTGCTGGCGCTGTGACCCGACCGTCCCTCCGCTAGGGACAGACACTGTTGAGTGAGACCCTGAGATGAGCCGGCTCGCCGTACACGGCGTCGGGATCGACGTGCCCTCGGGTTGGGAGGCGGAAATGTCCATCCAGCCCGACCCGGCCTCGCTGGATCCCAGCCTGGAGCCCGCGGCGGCGCCGCTGGTGGTGCTGCACCTGGCCAACTTCTCCTTGCCGGCCGAGCGGGGCGACTACGGATCCGAGGCGGCCCAGACCATGGACCGCAACGGCATCTTCAGCGCACTGGTCGAGTTCGACGGAGCGTCGGCCACGACGCAGCTCTTCGCCGCTGAAGGCGTGCCGACCGAGCTCGATCCCGATGACTTCACCCCTGAGCAGCTGAACCTCGCGGCGCCGGGCCAAGCCGGTCTGCAACGGTTCTTTCATGTGGGGGCGCGGGCGTTCTGCCTCTACGCAGTGATCGGGTCGTACTCCTTGCGCGGTGTGCTGGTGCCCGAGCTCAACCGTCTCCTCTCGGGCTTGAGCATCGACTGAGAGCGCACCCCTACTCCCGCCTACTCGCTCGGCCTCTACAGCGACTCGCCGTCGTGCAGGATGCCGTAGACGTCGGTACGGCGGTCGGCCCGGGGTTGGATGAGCGGGCTGCGGGCCTGGGCCCGCTTGGCCTCGGACAGGTCGACCTCGACCACCTCGAGCTGCTCGCGGACCGTCGACAGCGGCCCGGCCGCCACGCCGCCGTAGGGGTCGGCCAGGATCGACGAGCCGAGGCACTCGACGCCGTCGCCGGCCCCGACCTGAGATGAGCAGGCGATGAACACCTGGCTCAGGTTGGCTTGCACGAGCGCTCCCTCGGCGTGAGGGATCAACTCGCCCTCGGCGTACTGGCGCCGATCGAAACCGCGGACCCAGGCGGTGGGCACGCAGACCAGGTCCGCGCCCCGCAGCGCCAGCACCCGAACCACCTCCACGAAGCGCAGGTCGTAGCAGACGCACATGCCGATGACGCCCCACGGCGTCTCGGCGACGGTCAAGCCGATGTCGCCGGGAGCGAAGCAGTGCTTCTCCACGTCGAAGAGGTGGAGCTTCCGGTAGTGAGCCACGACGCCGTCGGGACCGACCGCCACCGCGGTGTTGTAGATGTCGTCGCCCGATCGTTCGCACAACCCGCCCACGATCAGCCCTCCGTGCCGGGCGGCCTCGGCCTGCCACCCGGTGACCGTCGGGCCGTCGAGGGCCTCGGCCAGCGGCGAGAGCGCTTCGCGGTCGGTGCTGTACCACGGCACCGCCATCTCGGGAAGCACAACGATCTCGGCTCCCTGCTCGAACAGCGAGGCGGCCGCATCGACGCTGGCCTTCCTGTTGGCCTCGGCAGCAGCGGGACGGCTGAGAATCTGGGCCAGACCGATTCGAGTCACTGGATCATGCCCTTCATGGTTGCGACGACCTTCGCGGTGCGGGCTCGGAACGGGTGGAGCTGATCGGACTCGAACCGACGACCCCCTGCTTGCAAAGCAGGTGCTCTAGCCAACTGAGCTACAGCCCCGTGGGGTGTTCAGGGTAGCGGGACGCCGGGTTCTCAGGAGGCGAGGGGGCGGCCGAAGGGCAGCTCGTCCTGCCAGGTGGACAGGAACGACTCGGCGGCGTAGCAGGCGCCCAGGAAGGGTCCGTCGTCGGAGGCGAGGGCGTCGGCCATCAGGGCCGTGACCGCCTCGGTGATCTCGGCGCGGACCTGGTCGTCGCCGGTGTCGGGGCTGCTCCAAGCCGCGACGGTCGATCCGGCCAGGGCCACGAAGTCGGGCACCGCGGCCACCCCGCTGCGTCGGCACACCGCCAGCGCCTTGGACGTGAACGCCAGGCGCCCGCTGGGCACCAGGGCCTGGCACCCGAGACCCTCGGCCACTCCGTGGTTGACCGCTCCCATCTTCGAGCCGGCGAACACGACGTCGGCACCGAGGCCCCACAGCGCGCCCGGCTTGCCCAGCCCGTCGTCGCTGCCGGCCAGCGCGCCCAGCGCCTTGCCGGCGTGCTCGCCCCAAGCCTCGGCCAGGGCCGCGGGATCGAAACCGTCGTCGGCGGCCAGGGAGCCCTCGGCGGTGGCCAGGCCCACAACCCGTGCACCCCTCTGCACCACAGCCTCGGCCAGCGCCGGCCCGCTTGCCGAGAATCCCTCGATGACGGCGGTGCGGCCATCGAGGCCCACGGTCGCGTCGGCGGCCGCCGCCGCGGACAAGCCGTCGCACGCTGCCGCGAATGCCCCGAGCCGGTCCGTGGTGCGGGGGTCTTCTACCCGTAGCGGGGCCAGGTCGGCGTCGGCGACGCCCTTGGCCGCGTCGGGCAGGTACGTGCCGTCGGGCACCAGCGCGGCGGCCTCAGCCACGAACGCGGCCACCGCCTCTGCCCGGGCCGGCGCCTCGGCGCTGATCCCGGCGGAGGCTCCGCCGCGGCGCATCTGCAAGGCCGCGTAGGTGTAGGTCTGGGAGCGGGCCAGGTCCTTGGCCCCGCCCTGGAGGATCTTGCGGGCCCAGCGCACCGGCCCCGACGCGGCCTCGGACCCGGCGAGGTCCAGGGCCACGAACGCGTCCACATCGGCGAACTTGTGCAGCCTCACGTGCGCTCCGGAGTCAGGCCGCGCCGTTGAGGATCCGCACCGGCAGCTCCCGGGGGCCGCGGATCTGGCCGGTCGACCACCTCACACCCTCGGGGTCGGCCAGCTCGAAGTCCGGGACCCGGGCCATCCACTCCTCCAGCGCCACCGTCAGCTCCATGCGGGCCAGGTTCGAGCCGAGGCACCGGTGGATGCCCAGCCCGAAGGCCACATGGCGGTTGCGCATGCGGTCGATCACGAACTCGCCGGCCTCCTCGAAGGCCTCGGGGTCGCGGTTGGCGGCCGGGAACGGCAGCAGAACCCAGTCGTTGGCCCGCATCGAGCGCCCCGCGAACTCGGCGTCCTTGGCCACTATCCGGGCCATGGTCACCGGCGCGTAGAAGCGCAGGAACTCCTCCACCGCGAACGGCCGCACCTCAGGGTCCTCCACCCAGCGCCTGCGGTCCTCCGGGTGCTGGGCCATGTGCCACAGCGAGGCGCCGATGGCCGACCAGGTGGTGTCCACCCCGGCGACGATCAACAGTCCGCAGGTGCCCCGCACATGCTCAGGCTGCAGGGGTTGGCCCGCGATGGTGGCGTGGGTCATGTGGCTGATCAGATCGTCTCGGGGTTCCTCCGCCCGGGCCGCGATCAGGGTGTCGAGGTAGAAGTCGATCGAGTCCTCGTACTCGACGCGAACCTCGGTTCCGGGCTGCTCCATGATCCGGTGGATGAAGATCCGGAACTGGTCGCCGTCGGAGCGGGGCACGCCCAGAATGTCGGCGATCACCCGCACCGGGATGTGCTGGGTGTAGCCCAGCGCGGCGTCCACTGTGTCGGTGCGGCCCGCCTCCACGTCGGCCAGCAGGTCGTCGAGCAGCTCCCGGCAGGTCTCGCGGGTGGCCTCTCGCTTGGCCTCGATGGGCTTGGGCGCGAATGCCGGCAGCAGGAACTCCCGGGCGATGCGATGGAACGGCGGGTCGCTGGTGATCGGAGGGGCGAACCCCACCGGGGGAGGGATCTCGGGCCGGCCGTCGTGCACCACCACGCCGTTGGAGCTGAACGTGTCGGTGTCCTTGGCGATGGCGCACACGTCTTCGTGCCGCACCGGCAGCCAGGTGCCGCCGTAGCGCTCACTGCGGGCCACCGGGCACTCCTGGCGCAGCTCGTCCCAGATCTCGGGGGCACGGGCCGCATAGCCGGGGTCGACGTGGTCGAAGTCGGTGGTCCAGTCGGCCACCGGCGCCCGGGGCTTGGGACCGACATGGGCGCCGGCACCGGGGTCGGTCGCCTCGGTGGTCGAGGTGTTCGTGGTGTAGGTCATGGCGTCAAGGTCAGCTCCTGGGCCTCATAGTCCAGCAGACGGCGGAACAGGTCGCGCAGCTCGTTGCTCCGGCCCCGGTCGTTGGCCAGGTTGACCAGTTCGTGGGGGTCCTCGGCGGTCTGGTACCACTCGTGGTCGTGGTCGTCGAAGTCGGCGTCCACATCGAAGAGCTTGCCACCGTCGGCGGCGCTTCCGTCGCGCCGGACCCCGCCGCCGATCCCGTAGTAGCGGGCGTACTTGGTGTCGCCGTCGAAGAATCCCCGCACCGCGTAGCGGGTGTTGCGGATCAGGTCGGACTGGGCCGAGTCCTGGGAGAACAGCACGAAGTCGCGTACCGAGGAGGCCGGGTCGGCCAGCACCGGCGACAGGTCGCGGCCCGAGAGGGTGGGGGTGTCCGCCGGGTCGACACCGCCCAGCGCGGCGACCGTGGCCGCGAGATCGACATGGGTGGCCAGCGCCCCGGTACGGGCCCCGGCCGGTGCGCCGGGAGCCTTCACGATCAGCGGCACCCCCATCACCTCGTCGTAGACGCAGGGCAGCTTGGCCCGCAGACCGTGGGATCCGCAGGCGTCGCCGTGGTCGGATGTGTAGGCGATCACGGTGCCGTCGTAGAGGCCGAGGGCGTCGAGGGCGTCGAGCAGGCGGGCCAGGCTGCGGTCGAGCTCGATGTGCAGCCAGGCGTAGTAGTCGAGGCCCCGCAGCCAGGTGTCGTGGTCGTCGGCGTCGATGCGGCCGACCACGTGCTCGGTGTTGCGGACGTGGCGCCAGGCCCGCTGCACCTCGGGCTTGGTGTGCAGGTCGTCCCCGAAGTTGTCGGGCAGCCGGTCGAACAGGCGGGGGTAGTCCTCCCGCGGCGGGGTCACCGGCAGGCCGCCCAGACGCATCTCCAGCACTGCGTTGAAGAACCTGGCGAACTTGGTGTGCTCGGCCTGGTAGCTGCGGTGGTCGGCCGGGAACCACATGATGTCGTGGGGGTTGACCAGCGCCACGGTCAGGAACCAGGGCTCATCCGCGCCGCTGTCGCCGTTCGTTCCGGCGCCGCCGGCCCGGCCGGTGAGCCAGTCGATGGCCTGGTCGACGATGATCGGGTCGAAGTAGCGGCCGGTGTAGGCGCTGCCCATGAAGTGGACGTCGTTTCCCTCCCAGTCGAGGTACCCGTGGGCCTCCATGTCGGGCGCCTCGGTGTGGCCGAGATGCCACTTGCCCAGATAGCTCGACCGGTAGCCCCGCTCGGCCAGCAGGCTCCCGATGGTGGGGATGGCCGGGTCGAGAGCGGTGTGGGTGGGGAAGGCGACGTTGTCGACCACGCCGTGCTCGGCCAGGTAGCGGCCGGTGTAGAGGCTGGCCCGCGACGGCGAGCAGGGGGAGGAGTGGGTGAAGTAGCGGTCGAAGCTCAACCCATCGGCTCGCAGCCGCTCGTGGGCGGGCAGGTCCACCACGCCGTCGAGCCAGTTGTTGCGCCGCTCCTCGTCGGAGACGATCAGCAGGATGTTGGGCCGATCAGCCACAACCGGACGCTACCGGCGCTCCGCGCCCGGCCGTCAGCCCTCGCCGACGAGGCGCTGCAGGGTCAGCTCCGGGTGATCCGACTGGAGGCGGGCCAACCAGTAGGGGCTCTCGAACAGGGCCAGCAGCTCGCCGTCGTCCCGGGCCGCGATCGTCACGCCGGACATGGCGCCCAGCACCGCGGCTGAGGCCTCGTCGGTGAGCCTGGCCGTGGTCCACGGGGCCGGAGCCAGCTCCACCGGCGCGCCGAACTCGTGCCGGAGCCGGTGCTCGGCCACGTCGAACTGCAGCGGTCCGACTGCGGCCAGGATCGGCGAGCTCTCGCCGCTCTCGGGCCTGCGCAGCACCTGTACTACTCCTTCGGTGTCGAGCTGGCGGACCCCGGAGCGGAACTGCTTGACCTTCGACGTGTCGGTGCAGCGAGCCACCCGGAAGCTGCTCGGCGCGAAGGCCGGGACTGCGGGCCAGCGCACCGGTTCATCAGTCGAGTGCACCGCGTCGCCCACCCGCAGCTCAGCCGCATTCACCAAGCCGATCACGTCGCCGGGCCAGGCCTCCTCGGCGGTGCTGCGGTCCCGGCCCACCACTGTGTGGGCGTACTTGGTGGCCAGCGTCTTGCCGGTGCTGCCGCAGGTGACGGCCATGCCCCGCTCGAAACGGCCCGAACACACCCGCAGGAAGGCCATGCGGTCGCGGTGGGCCGGGTCCATGTTGGACTGCACCTTGAACACCACCGCACTGAAGCCGGCGTCGACCGGGCGGGGGTCGCCACCGGCGTCGAGGCGCGCACCGGGGGGCGGGGCCAGCTCGACGATGGCGTCGAGCAGCATTCTCACCCCGAAGTTGGTCAGGGCTGAGCCGTAGAAGACCGGCGACAGCTCGCCCGCCTCGAAGCGCTTGACGTCGAGTTCGGCGCCGGCCTCGTCGAGCAGCTCGACGGCTTCCCGGGCCTCGTGCCAGGCGGTGCCCTCCTCGGCCGCGGCCCGCGCCGCGGCCACCACCTCCTCGTCGGCTGCGGTGGCGCCCCCGGCGGTTCGGGAGAAGCGCACGAATTGGCCGCTGCGACGGTCGATCAGGCCGCGGAACCGCTCACCCTCGCCGACCGGCCAGGTGACCGGCACCGGGTCGAGCACGAGCTGGTCCTCGATCTCGTCGAGCAGCTCGAGCGGGTCCCGGGCCGGGCGGTCCCACTTGTTGATGAACGTGACGATCGGGATCTCCCGGTTGCGGCACACCTCGAACAGCTTGCGGGTCTGGGCCTCGATGCCCTTGGCCCCGTCGAGCACCATCACTGCGGCGTCCACCGCCGACAGCACCCGGTAGGTGTCCTCGGAGAAGTCGCCGTGGCCGGGCGTGTCGAGCAGGTTCAGCACCCGGTCCCGGTAGCTGAACTGCACCACCGCGGAGGTGACCGAGATGCCGCGGCGGCGCTCCAGCTCCATCCAGTCCGAGGCCGTGGACTTCCGGTCGCCCTTGGCCCTCACCGAGCCCGCCCCCGCGGTCAGCACCCCGCCGTAGAGCAGGAACTTCTCGGTGAGCGTGGTCTTGCCCGCGTCGGGGTGCGAGATGATCGCGAACGTCCGCCGGCGTCCCGCCTGCCGGCGAGCGTCGACCGCGGTCTCGCCATGGGCGCCATCGTGGATGCTCACCCCCTCAGTGTGGCCCGATACCGCGGGGCTGCGTCGGCCCGTGAACACATTCACGCGCCCGCCTATTCGCTCGGCCTCTAACATGTTCATGTCATACGGACGTCATGACAAGCCTGAACAACAAGGGGAAACACGAATGGACAGCTTCGATCTGGGCAGCCTGAACTACTGGGCGATCCTGGTGGCGGTGGTGTTCAACCAGGCGCTGGGCGCGGCCTGGTACAGCACGCTGGCCAAGCCGTGGATGGCCGAGGTGGGCCTCAGCACCGACGACATGGAGGCCATGAAGGGCACCTCCCGGCAGTGGTACCCCTACGTGCTGGCGGTGGTGTGCGGGATCGTGTTCACCCTGGTGCTGGCGCTGCTCGCCCAGGGGTTGGGGGCCGACAGCGCCGGTGAGGGCCTCGGCCTCGGGCTGCTGGCCGCCATCGGGTTCATCTTCACTTCCAACGCCATCAACTACGCCTTCGAGGGCCGCAGCCTGAGGCTGTTCGCCATCAACGGCGGCTACCCGCTCATCTCCTACAGCGTGATCGGCATCCTGCTGGCCGTCTGGAGCTAGAGGTATAGCTGACTTCGATCCCCTCCGAGGAGACGGTATACAATCCGGCCGCTAACAGGCGACGGGGGAGGATCGCCCAGAGGCCGAGCGGACAGGGGGCGACCGGTGGACGAATCAGTGCGATGTGCAGCGAGGCCGTGGCCCGAGCGGCCCGTGAGCGCAGCGAACAAGAGCGGGAACGACACCGCTCCGACGCGGGCGGTTGCTGTCCGTCGGCGCTTGCGCTGAATGGCCACGGACTCCGGCGCTGAGCGGCGGCGCATCACCGAGGCGCTGGACCTCGACGTGGCCTCCCGGCGCTGGGTGTGCAACCGGTGCGGGTACGACCTCGGCCCGGCGGAACGCAACTACAAGGAGGGTTGCCTGGTCTATGACCGCGACCCCCGGGAGATCCACATCCCGTTCGACCCGCCCACCGAGTTCGGGTTCAGCCCCCATCCGGAGTGGTGCCGGATCGTGGAGTTCTACTGCGGCGGCTGCGGGGTCATGTTCGACGTCGAGTACCTGCCGCCAGGCCATCCCATCACCCACGACATAGAGCTCGACCTCGATGCCATCACCTGAAGCAGCGGATGGGGGCCACGCCGGCGCCGGCGGGACGAGCCTGCTCGACGTCGACATCGGCGGCACCTTCACCGACGCCTTCGTGGTGCTGGACGGTCGCCAGGCCACCGGCAAGTCGCTGACCACCCACGCCGACCTGTCCGACGGGATGATCGCCGCCATCGGCGAGGCGGCCCGCCAGCTCGGCCGCGACCCGGCCGACGCCTTCGCGGCCGCCGACGCGGTCAAGTACTCCACCACCGTGGGCACCAACGCCCTCATCGAGCGCACCGGCCCCAAGGTGGGGCTCATCACCACCGCGGGCCAGGAGGACACCGTGCACGTGGCCCGCTCCCGCTCGTGGGCCGACGGCATGCCCCTGGAGGTGCAGATCGACCGCACCCGGGCCCAGCGGCCCGACGACCTGGTGCCCCGGCCGCTGCGGGTGGGGGTGCGGGAGCGCATCGACTGCTTCGGCGAGGTGCTGATGCCGTTGCGGACCGACGACGTGCTGGCCGCCGTCGACCACCTGGTGCGCCAGGGCGTGCGAGCCATCGCGGTGTGTTTGGCCTGGTCGTTCATGAACCCGGCCCACGAGCAGCAGGTGGCTGAGATCGTCCGGCGGGAGTACCCCGACTCGGTGCTGGGCCGCTGCCCGGTGCTGCTGTCGTCGGAGGTGGCCCCCCGCCTCGACGAGTACCGGCGCAGCATCACCACCATCCTCAGCGCCTTCCTGGCCCCCGACACCGAGGAGCACGTCATCGACCTCGGCGACCGGCTGCGAGCCCTGGGATGCCGCAGGCCGCTGCTGGTGGCCCGCAACATCGGCGGGGTGGCCTCACCCAGCCGCACCACCGCCCTGCATCTGCTGGGCAGCGGACCTGTGGCCGGTCTGGCCGGTGCGGCGGTCATGGCCCGCGACTACGGGCTCGACCGGGTGATCACCGCCGACATGGGCGGCACCAGCTTCGATGTGGGCCTCGTGATCGACGGGCAGGACCGCAACTACGAGTTCGACCCGGTGATCGACCGCTGGCGGGTGCACCTGCCGGTGATCGCCAACTACTCGATCGGCGCGGGCGGCGGTTCGATCGCGCACCTCACCGACACCGGCGAGCTGCGGGTGGGCCCCCGCAGCGCCGGCTCGATGCCCGGACCGGCCTGCTACTCGCAGGGCGGCACCGAGCCGACCGTCACCGACGCCGACGTGGTGCTGGGCTTCATCGACCCCGACCGGTTCCTGGGAGGGGCCATGCCGCTGAGCCGGCGCCGGGCCGAGCGGGCCCTGAGCCGCCGCATCGCCAATCCGCTCGGCATCGACCTGACCGAGGCGGCGGTGAGGGTGCGGCGCCTGATCGACGGGGTGATGGGCCAGGAGATCTACCGCCAGACCGCCCTGGAGGGCCACGATCCCCGCGACTTCACCATGTTCGCCTTCGGCGGGGCCGGACCGGTGCACGCCGCCGCGGTGGCCGGATACGCCGACGTGCACCGGGTGGCCACCTTCCCCCACGGCAGCGAGTTCAACGCCTACGGCGTGGCCACCATGCCGGTCATGCAGACCTACGAGCGCACCCGCATGGTCCAGCTGTTCGACGGCGAGGACTACACCGACTCGGCCGGCGCCTTCAACGAGGTCGTTCGAGGCCTGGCCGCGCTGGCCGAGCGGGACATGGCCGAGGAGGGCTTCGGGCTCGACGCGGTGAGCCTGCGCCTGGAGCTGGACATGAACTACGGGGGCCAGCACCACACCGTGCGGCTGGAGGCGCCCCGGCTGATGCTGGAGGGTCCCGCCGATGTGGTGGCCCTGTGCGACGCCTTCAACGAGGTGTTCGCGGCGGCCTACGGGGAAGGGTCCATCCATCCCTACGGCGGGATCCTGGTCCAGTTGTTCCGGCTGGTGGCCGGCGCGGCCGGCTACCGGCTGGAGGCCCGCCCCGATCCTGTGCCGGTCGGCGTCCCGACGTCGGCGGGGCACGGCGCCGGGCCGAATGGCGGCCCGGGTGGGTCGCCCGCCGGGTGCCGCGGCCCGGGTGGCGCGGCCGGGTGGGAGCGAGAGGTCATCTGGCCCGGCTCGGGAGCGCTGTCCACCCCCGTGTACGAGCGCAGCAGCCTGCCAGCAGGATTCTCGACGCAGGGTCCAGCCCTGATGGAGGACGTAGACACTGTGGTGGCGGTGCCGCCGGGTTGGAGCTACGCCCTCGACGAGCAGCGCACCGGCTGGCTCACCGCGCCGGAGGCCGGCCCGTGACCGTCACACCGGCATCGGCGGCCCGGATGCTGGACGTGGCCGCCATGAGCCTCGAGGAGCGGATCGCCCGCTTCGGGCGCCCCCTCATGAAGCCCGGCCCCGGCCTCGACCCCGAGGTGCTGCACCGCGAGGTGCTGGAGGAGCCCACCGAGCTGGAGCTGGCCGGGGCGGGGAGCCTCGACCCCGTCGACCTCGAGATCTTCCTGCACAAGCTCGACTCGATCATCGACGACGGCCGGGACGTCTGCAAGTACCTGAGCATGGCCGAGATGCTGCAGGCCGGCGACCTGGGGGTGGGCATCTTCACCGCCAAGGGCGACCTGGCCGGCATGTCCACCGGTGTGATCCTGCACGCCCTGCTGCACTACGGCCCGGTCAAGTACGTGCTCAAGCACTACGTCGACGACCCCACCGTGGGGCTGGCCGACGGCGACATCTTCTTCTTCAACGACCCCGACGCCGGTGGGGTGCACACCTACGACCACTTCCTGATGATGCCGGTGTTCGCCGGCGGCGAGCTGATCGCCTGGGTGGCCTGCGGCGGGCACCAGGGCGAGACCGGCTCACGCTCGCCGGGCGGCTGGTCGCCCGAGATCGGCACCCGCTACGAGGAGGGCCTCCACATCACCCCGCTGCGGGTGGGCACCGACTTCCGGTTCCACACCGACCACCTCGAGTTCCTGCTCAACTCGGTGCGCACCCCCCGGCAGAACTCCCTGGACATGAAGGCCCGCCTGGCCGTGTGCGTCCGGCTGCGCCAGCAGCTGCTGCGGGAGGTGGAGCGCCGGGGCGCGCCCTTCGTGGCCGCCGGGCTGCGCCAGTCGATCAAGACCTCGGCCACCCTCGCCCGCCGCCGCATCTCCGGCTTCCACGACGGCGTCTACCGGTCGGTGGTGTTCCTCGACACCATCGGCATCGAGGACGGGATCATCCGCCTGCCCATTGAGTTGCACAAGCGAGGCGACGAGCTGCTCATCGACATGGCCGGCGCCTCGCCCGAACCCTGCATCGGCCCGTTCCACCTGCGCTGGCACCTGGCCCGGGCCGCCTCGGCGGCGGCGCTGTTCCCGACCGTGTTCCGGGGTCTGCGCTGGTCGATCGGCCTGTTCGACCCGATCAAGCTCACCGCCCCGCCCAGCATCGTCAACGCCCCCAGCCGCGACTCGGGCACCGGCTCGGGCAGCCACACCGGCCGGGTGGTGGTGCAGGGCCTGCTGCTGGCGGCCATGCGGATGCTGCACGACAGCCCGCACCGGGCCGGGGTGACCGCGCCGTTCGCGGAGAACCTGCTGCTGATCCAGTTCGGAGGCACCGGCCAGTACGGCAACCAGATCGCGGGCGGGCCCGCCAACGGCAACGCCACCGGCCAGGGGGCCCGCTTCGACCTCGACGGCGAGCACAGCGCCGGGTTCTTCTGGGCCATGGTGGTGGACTGTCCCGGCCCCGAGGAGCAGGAGCGCAAGTTCCCGTGGGTGTACCTGTTCCGCAACCGCTTCGACCGGGACGTGTGCGGCTTGGGCCGCTACCGGGGCGGGGTGGGCCTCACCGACTGCTTCGTGATCCACGGCACCGCCGGGCTGAACACCAACTCCGTGGGCACCGGCAGCCGGTTCACCAAGAACTACGGGCTGTTCGGGGGCTACTCGGGCGCGGCCCAGCCCCGCATCATCATCCGGGGCTCCGACGCCAAGGAGCTGATGGCGGCCGGGGCCGACGACCTGCCCATGAGCGTGCGGGAGCTGGCCGACCGGCGCCGCATCTCGGGCGACTACGCCTTCGGGCACACCAACTCCGAGGGCGAGTCGGTCAGCGACGGCGACGTGGTGGTGCTGGCCCGGGGCTGCGGGGGCGGCTACGGCGACGTGCTCGAACGCGACCCCGAGGCGGTGCTGGGCGACATCGCCGACGGGATCACCTCCCCCGAACTGGCCGAGCGGCTCTACGGCGTGGTGCTGGCCGCCGGCTCCGACCGGGTGGACGCCGAGGCCACCGAGGCCCGCCGGGCCGAGATCCGGGCCGAGCGAAAGAGCCAGGGACGGCCCTACGCCGAGTTCGTGGCCGAATGGTCCCAGCGCCGGCCCCCGCCCGACGCGCTGCGTCACTACGGCGAGTTCCCGGTGCCGCAGCAGCTGATCGACGACCGCGAGTTCCCGTCGGAACCCGTCGAAGACACCGGCGCATGGCACCGATGACCCGGTTGACGGCGGTGGTGCCGCCGCAGGTCTGCGCGGCCTCGCTCGGCCGGTCCTGGCCCGACGACCTCGACGGCCAGGTCCGCTGCATCGACGAGGGGTCGAGGGCCCTGGGGCTGGCCTGGTGCTGTGCGCCCACACCCGACGAGGTCGCCGATGCCGACGCGGTGACGGCCGGTCTGGTGGCGACACCGGGAGCGCTTCCCGTTCTCGGAGTGGTGCGGGGACCGCTGGCCGCGAGCGCATCGGTCGGCCTCGCCGGCAGCGCTGACCCGCAGGACCTCCTGGACGACGCCTCCGATGACGCTGTCGACAGGATCCGGGCGCTGAGCGACTGCGGGGTGGGCCGGATCGCGATCGTGGAGGACGGCGGTCCACCGACGGTCAGCGACGACGATGCGGCCGAGTCCCACCGTCCGCTCCTCAACGCGGCCGCGCACCTGCGGATCGACCTGGTGCTCGTCGCCGGCGGCCTCGACGGGGTGGAGTCGTTGGGCTACGGACACTGGGCGTCCGACCGGGGCTGCTCGCCGGGCATGGGCTTCCTGCCGGCCGAGGCGTTCGACTCGCCCGCGGCACTGGATCACTGGCTGGACCGGGTACGACCCGCCAGCGATCCCGGTGAGGTCCTCACGGCACCCCTCGATCCCGGCGTCGTCCCCGACGTGGTCCGGCACGGGTCGCGTGCGCTGGCCCAGGCGGTGGTCCGCCCGTGACCTACTCGGTCGGCATAGACATGGGCGGGACCTTCACCGACGGGTACTTCTCCGACGGTCAGCAGGTGGTGGCGGCCAAGGTCCCCACCACCCACTTCGACCTGACCCGCTCGGTGACGGCGTGCCTGGCCGAGGGGGCCGAGGCTTTCGACGTGTCCCTGGAGGACTTCCTGGGCGGCATCGGTCTGTTCCGGCTGGCCACCACCATCGGCACCAACGCGGTGGTCACCGGCACCGGCGACCCGGTAGGTCTGATGGTGGAGGCGGGGGCCGAGAAGTCCCTGTACGGGCCGAGCGAGCCCGCCCCCGCGGTGGGGGTCTTCGTGCGAGCCGACCATGTGGTCGGCGTCGACCCCGAGGCCGCGGCCGAGGACGTGCTGGGGCTGTGCCGGGACCTCGTCCAGCAGGGCGTGCGCCACACGGTGGTGAGTCTGCGGGGCCCGCATCGACAGACCGAGGCGGAGTTGCGTGAGCTGGTACGGGACCGGTACCCGGTCCACTACCTGCGGTCGATGCCCCTGACGCTCGGATGGGAGATCGCCGACGCCGGCGACGACGAGCTGCGGGCAAGCACCGCCCTCGTCAACGCCTACCTGAGCCGGCCCATGGCCAAGCTGCTGTACCGCACCGAGGGCCTCCTCCAGCAGGCCGGGCTGGCGGTTCCGCTGCTGGCGGCCCGGTCCGACGGCACGTTCAGCCGGATGCCCCGCACCACCGCCATCAGCACCTACAGCTCTGGTCCGGCCGCCGGGTTGGGTCTGGCCGCGACCGAGGCCCGCCGTCACGGCGACGCAGTGGTGGTCGGCTTCGACATGGGCGGCACCACCCTCGACCTGGGCCTGGTGCGCGACGGGTCCTACGAGGTGGAGAAAGCGCCAGAGATCCGGGGCGTGCGGGTCTGGCTGCCGGTGCCCGGGATCGTGTCGGTCGGACTGGGCGGGTCGTCCGTTGCTTCGGCGGACGGTTCTGGGACGGTCACGGTGGGCCCGGCCAGCGCCGGGGCGGTTCCAGGGCCGGCCGCGTTCGGTCGGGGCGGCACCGAACCGACCCTCACCGACGCCGACGTTGTGCTGGGGCTGCTGGCCGACGGCCAGTCGCTCCCCGGCGACATACTGCTCGACGCGGAGCAGGCCGCAACCGCGCTGGCCCCGCTGGCCGGCGGTGATCCGGTCGCCGCGGCCCGCCAGGTGCATGCGGCCGCCCACGCCAAGGCCGCCGACGCCATCGCGTCGCTGCTGGCCGGCGCGGCGATCGATCCTGGCGAGGCAACCCTCTACGCGTTCGGCGGGGCGGGCGGACTGCACGCCGGCGCGGTGGCCGAGCAGGCCGGCATCGGCCGGGTCCGGTCGTTCGCGGCGGGCGGCGTCTTCAGCGCCCGCGGCGTGCTCGAGGCCGCGGCCGGCTCGGGCGACGACGCCTGGGGTCGGCAGCCGGCCGCGCCGGCACCGGACCTCCCCGCGGCCGGCTCGGAATCCGATGGCGAGATCGTCGGTCCTGCGCTGATCAACATCTCGGGTGCAGTCCATGCGATCCCGGCCGGCTGGACGGCCCGGAACGTCGACGGCGAGAGCCTGCTGTGGGAGCGGTCGCGTTGAGCGTGCTGGAGGGCATCGGCGGTGTGGCTGGCGTGTGGCTCGTTCTGTGTGGCGGGTGGGAGCGGTCGCGTTGAGCGTGCTGGACGGCATCGCCATCGTGGGTGTGGCCGAGACGGCCATCGGCAAGCTGCCGGGACGCAGCGCCATCAGCCTTCAGGTCGAGGCAGGTGTGGCCGCGGTGGCCGCAGCCGGGCTGGACAAGGGCGACATCGACGGGGTGTTCTCGTTCCCGGGCTACTCCCAGGCGATGATGCTTCACGCCGCCCGGGTGGCCGAGCATCTGGGTCTGCAGCCCGAGCTGGCCGTGGTCACCGACGTGGGCGGCCCCGGCACCCACCACACCGCCCTGCTCAACGTGGCCGCCGCCATCGACGCCGGCATGTGCACAGCCGCGCTGTGCACCTACGGCGAGAACGGCATCTCGATCCGCCGCTCCGGCCGGGGACGGGCGCCGGGCACCCTCACCGGCGGCGAGGACTTCGAGGCGCCCTACGGCCAGATCGCCATGATCAGCGGCTACGCCCTGTTCGCGCAGCGCCACATGCACCGCTACGGCACCACCAGCGAGCAGCTGGGCGCGGTGGCGGTGACCTCCCGGCACCACGCCTCGCTCAACGACAACGCCCACAAGCGCGAGCCGATCACCCTGGCCGACCACCAGGCGTCGCCCATGATCTCATCGCCGCTGCGCCGGCTCGACTGCTCGCTGATCTCCGACGCCGGCGGGGCCTTCGTGGTGACCTCCATCGACCGGGCCCGCAGCCTCGGGGTGCCCTATGCCCGGGTCCTCGGCTTCGGCTCGGCGGTCACCCATCACACCGCTTCGCAAGCTCCCGACCTGCACGAGCTGGGCGGGCCGGTGGCCGCGGCCAGGGCCTTCGAGCGGGCCGGTCTGACTGTCGCCGATGCCGACGCGGTCTACATCCACGACGCCTGCACCTTCAGCGTGGTGGCCGGAGTGGAGGCCCTCGGCCTGTGCGGCGAGGGCGAGGGCGGGCCGTACGCCGAGTCGGGGGCGCTGGCGCTGGGCTCGGACTGTCCGGTGAACCTCCACGGCGGGATGCTGTCGCACGGCCACGCCGGCGGCGTGTTCCACCTGCTCGACGCGGTGCGCCAGCTCCAGGGCTCGGCCGGCCGCCGCCAGGTGGACGGCGCCGAGGTGGTGGTGGCCCACGGAAACGGCGGCGTGTTCTCCACCTTCTCGACGATGGTGCTGGGACGGGGCCGGTGACCGCCAAGCCCGGTGGGCGCGGCGGGACTACCCGGGACGAGCGGGTGGCAGGGAGTGACCGGTGACCGCCAAGCCCCGCCCCGACCTCAACGACACGGCGACCGCGCCGTACTGGGAGGCAGCCGCCCGCCACGAGCTGGTGCTGCCGTACTGCGACGACTGGGGGCTGGTGTTCTTCCCGCCCCGGGAGAGCTGTCCCGCCTGCTGGAGCCGCGACCTGTCGTGGCGACCGGTGAGCGGCACCGGAACGGTGTGGACATTCACCGAGGTCCATGTGGCCTTCTACGACGACACCTGGGCCGACGACGTGCCTTACGTGGTGGCGGTGATCGAGCTGGACGAGGGCCCCAGGCTGCTGGCCAACATCGTGGAGCCCGACATTGACAGCCTCGCCATCGGCGACCGGGTCGAGGTGGTGTTCGAGGACAGGTCCGAGGACGTGACCCTGCCCATGTTCCGGGTCGTGCCGTGACCAGTTCCGGGCACACGGACCTGTGGTCGGTGTGCCGGGCGCGGGCTGGCGAGTATCCCGACCGGGTGGTGCTCGACTTCGACGGCGACCTGTGGAGTTGGGCCGAACTGGTCGGTGCGGCCGAGGGCCTGGCCGGCGGGCTGGCCGCAGCCGGCGTGGCCCGGGGCGACGTGGTCTGCCACATGTCGCCCAACCACCCCGAGGCGGTGGTCGCGATGCTGGCCCTGCTGCGACTCGGAGCGGTTGAGTGCCCGGTCAACGCAGGGTTGCGAGGGGCACAGCTCGCCCACGTGCTGCACCACTCCGGAGCCCGGACGCTGATCGTCGACAGCTCGCTCGCCGACCGCGTCGCCGAGCAACTGCCGTCCGCGCCCGCCGTGCAGACGGTCGTCTGGCGCGGCGAGCCGCCGCCGGGACTGACTGTCATCGACTACGAGGATCTTCGGCGATCCGGCCACTCACCGCCGCCGTTCAGGCCGCCGGGGCCGGGCGATCCGATGAACATCATCTACACGTCGGGCACCACCGGTCCGGCCAAGGGCGCGGTGCTGCCCCAGGCGTTCCCCATAGAGCAGGCCCGCATCAAGATCGAGCAGTGGGGGCTCGGCGCCGACGACGTGATGTTCTCGGCGCTGCCGCTGTACCACGTGAACGCCCGGTTCTCCTCGCTGGGCACCGCGCTGGTGATGGGCGGCCGGGTGGCGCTGGTGTCGCGGTTCTCGGCCAGCAGCTTCTGGGACCAGGTGCGCCGCTCCGGGGCCACCGAGGTGGGCGTCGTGGGGGCGGTGTCGTCGATCCTGCTGCGCCAGGAGCCAGGTTCCGCCGACCGGGACCACCGGGTGCGGATGATGCACGGCGCGGCCGGGATACCCATGGACCGCCGGGCGGACTTCGAGGAGCGGTTCGGGCTGCGGCTGGTGACCGGGTTCGCCATGACCGAGACCGGCCACTTCGCCACCACCAGCCCCGACGACCCGATGCGCTACCGGGCCTCGGGCCGGCCCGTGCCCCAGTACGAGGTGGCGGTGGTGGACGCCGACGACAACGAGGTGCCGGCCGGCACCGTGGGCGAGCTCGTGGTGCGGCCCCGCGTGCCCGGGGTGATGATGACCGGCTACCACCGCCAGCCCGAGGCCACCCTGGCCGCGTTCCGGAACCTGTGGTTCCACACCGGGGACCTGGCCACCATCGAGGCCGACGGCTACATCCGCTGGGTCGACCGGGCCGCCGACGCCATCCGGCGCCGGGGCGAGATGATCTCCTCCACCGAGGTGGAGCGAGCGGTATGCACCCTCGGCGCCGTGGCTGAATGCGCCGCGGTGGGGGTGCCCTCGGAGCTGGGAGAGTGGGACGTCAAGCTGGTGGTGGTGGCCGAGGCCGGTCAGACCATCGACCCGGCCGCTCTGCAGCGCCACTGCCGGGCGACCCTCCCGGACTTCTGCCAGCCCCGCTACCTCGAGATCCTCGACGAGCTTCCCAAGACCGCCACCCACAAGGTCAACAAGCACCAACTCCGCCACACCGAACCCCCCGCTGTCCTAGACCTCACCGATTCCAGCTAGAGCGCCGTCGCTCAATTGCTGATGGTGAGATACTCGCCGCCAACTAGGGTCTAACGCTCGTGGCCGGGGGTTCGATCAAGCGGGCGGCGGGAAGGCCCGCGAACCTCGCGCTCGGGTGTCTGCTCGCCGCCGCGATGCTGGCCGCGGCTTGCGGTGGCGGTGACGGGGACAGCTCGGAGGCTGGACCGGACACTGAACCGGCCGCGGTTGCCGCGTCGGTCCCCGACAGTCCTGACGAACCCTCGACAGAGGTCGCGGCCCCGGCTGATGACGAAGAGCCCGAGGCTCAAGCCACCACAGAGGAAGTGATCCGCTCCGACGAGGACGCCCCGACCGGGGCCGAGCCAAGTTCGATGGCGCAAGGCGAGCCTGCTGTGGTCGAAGCCGAGCCGGAGCCGGCCCCGGCTGTTGTGGAGCGGACCATCACGATCGGGGTGGCCTATCCCGACGTGTCTGCCTTCGCCACCCTCAACAAGAAGTTCAGCATCGGCGACCCGGAGCAGCAGGCCACCGCCGTTCTGGACGGGTGGCGGCGTGACGGGCTACTGCCGGTGAACGGCACCGACATCGAGCTGGTGTTCCGCAAGTACTCCATCATCAACACGAGCGACAAGCTGGGCGTCTGCACCGGGTTCGCCCAGGACGACGAGGTCTTCGCGGTCGTCTCAGGCCGCGACTTCACGGTCGGCGCGGAGTGCCTCGCAAGCCGGTTCGACATCCCGACCATCGATCTCATGGGCGCTTCCCCCAGCGTCTACGAGCGGGCGCCGCGCCTGTTCACCATCCGCCCCAACGAAGCCGAGGTGCTCCGGGCCTACGTCCAGTGGGCCGACAGTCAAGGCCTGTTCGACGGCGCCACCGTCGGCGTCTTCTGGGACACCCGCTCCGAAGAGGCCGTAGAGGCCTTCAAGGAGGCGATGGCCGCGGCCGGTCACGAAGTCGCGGTGGAGGTGGCTTCCGACGGCGAAGGCATCGGCAGCCCCCAGGACCAGATCTCGGTGGAGCGGTTCCTCGCGGCAGGCGTGGATGCGGCCGTGCTCCTCGTCGGCACCAGCAGCGTGTCGAACTTCATGCACTTCGCCCAGTCCCAGAACTACCGGCCCGCGTACCGCAGCATGGAGTGGGCCAGCCACATCGGCGATGTCGCCTCCGGGTCGCTTCCCCAGGAGCAGTACGACGGGACGCTGGCCATGACCGTCAGCCGGGTGGGCGAGATCGCAGCCGGCATGGAGCCCAATGCGAAGACCGAAGCGTGCATATCGAACTACGAGCGCTTCTCGGGCGCCGACATCGCCCGCACGTCGCCCGAGACGGCCGAATGGGCGCAGATCCTCTACACCTGCGATCTGATGTCGGTGCTGCTGGCCGGCCTGCAGGGCGCGGGCGACGATCTCACCCAGGAGTCGCTGGTGGCGTCGCTCGAGGGCCTCCAGGGCTTCCCCCTCGCCGCCTGGGGAGACCTGACCTACGGCCCCGGCAACCACGCCGGCGTGCAGCAGTTCCGCACCGTCGAATGGAGTGCCGGCTGCCTGTGCTGGACCGCTCGCACCGAAATGGTCGACTTCAACCGCTAGAAGCTCCGCTGGCCGGGCGGCACGCCCGACCGCGAGGACTTCAGGGGTTCAGGAACTCCACAACCGAGTCGAGGTGCCGGTGCAGGCGTCGTTGAGCCGTGTCGAGGTCTCGGTCCAGGATGGCCTCGGCGATGCGAGCGTGCGCCCGGTGGACCTCCTTGGCCGTGTCCTCCAGGGAGACGGCTCGGGTCGAGTGGCGGCTCGTAACCCGGCTGAGTATCTGCACGAACAGCTCCATGGCCGGGTTGCCGGTCAGCTCCGCGAGCAGCAGGTGGAAGTCGTTGCTGGCATAGTCGTCGCTGGCCCGCCCCGCCGCGCGTCCGGTCACGATCCGCTCGACCTCGGTATCGAGGAAGTCCCGGATCCTGCTCTCGCCGTCGCTGTCGAGGTTCTCGATGGCGCTCTGGACGCATGCCAGCTCAATAGCCAGCCGGGCGTCGTTGATCTGGCCGGCGTTGATGTCGAGGTACTCGAGGTTGAGCGACACGGTGCGGACGGCGGCGTCCACGCTGGGGGCCACCACGACCAGTCCGCCCCCGGGCCCGCGGCGCATCTCGGCCACACCGTGGTGGCCGACGATGCGTATGGCCTCCCGGAACACGGCCCGGCTCACGCCGTAGCGCTCGCACAGTTCCGACTCCGACCCGATGACATCGCCGACTTGCCAGCCTGACGCGATGATCTCGTTCTCGATGGTCTCGGCGAGGACCTCGCCAAGTTTGCGCCCCGGCGCGGCCGCCAGCCGATGGTTGGGCACTAGTTGCTCAGCACTGAGGCGACGTCGGGCCGTTGCGACCAGCGGAACAGCTTCTCGGCGTTGCCGTGCGTCATGGCGGCCACCTCGTCGGCCGGGACGCCCGCGAGCGATCGGTGCACGTCATGCTGGCTTCTCGGCCAGGGCGTGTCGGCGTGCGGGTAGTCGCACTCCCACATGATCTTGTCCACGCCGATGTGGTGGCGAGCCTCGATGCCGGCCGTCTCGTCGATGAAGCACACCCAGAAGTTGCGGCGGAACAGCTCCGAGGGCGGGGTGTCGTCCAGCTTGGCCCAGTAGCGGTGGCGCTCCCAGGTGCGGTCCACCCGCTCGAGGGCGAACGGGACCCATCCGATGCCACCCTCGGACAGGGCGATCTTGATGGTGGGGAAGCGCTGAGGAATCCCGCACAGCAGCAGGTCCATGAACGTGATCTGGGCGTTCACCGGGCCCAGCGCCACGGCCACCGAGAACGAGGCGTCCTCGGAGGGCATGTGGGTGCGGCCGCTGGTGCCGATGTGGATGCAGATCACCATGTCGGCCTCGGTGACCGCGTCCCACACCGGATCCCAGTGAGTTGTGTGGAACGACGGCTCCCCGAAGGGGGCCATGCTCTCGGGGAAGGTGACGGCCCGCACGCCCAGCGCGGCGCACCGCCGCACCTCAGCGGCCATCAGCTGCGGGTCCCACAGCTGCCCGATCATCATCGGCACGTACATGCCGGGCACCGAGTCGCACCATTCCTCGAGCATCCAGTCGTTGTAGGCCCGGACGCACAGGTCGGCCAGCTCCTTGTCCCTGGCCGTCAGGAACCGCTGGCCGGCGAAGCGGGGGAACGTCGGGAAGCACACACTGCCCCGGACGCCGTCGCGCAGCAGGTCCGCGGCCCGAACCCGCGGGTTGTAGCAGCCCTCGATCATGTCGGAGTAGCTGGCGGGGTCCATGGCGAAGTCCTTGTGCGGCTTTCCCGCCACCGCGTTCAGCCCCATGGTGGCCAGCTGCTCGCCCTCGTACTGCCATGCCTCGGTGCCGTCGTCGCGCGTCACCACGCGGGGGCAGTCGTCCTGGTACTTGGCGGGGAGCCGATCGACCCAGACTCCTGGCGGCTCGATGATGTGGTCATCGACGCTGAACAGGTCGTAGTCCAGTCGGGTCGGGGCGGGCGCCGTCGTTGTCGCCGTCATGGGTGTCCCTGTCGTGTCGGGTCGTGGCGCTGGAGCGAACGACATCGGGTGACGCTCATATAGCATACTGAATTGCCGGTCGGTCTCGCTTGCGGCCGGCGCGCCGGGCGCGAAGAGGAGCCGCCATGAGGGTCAGGGTGCTCGATGATGTCTGCCAGGGCCACACCTTGTGTGCCATGGCCGCCCCGGAGGTCTTCAAGCTCCGCGAGGAGGACGGCCACTCCTACGTCGAGTCCGAAGAGGTTCCCGAACACCAGAGGGATGCGGTGCGACGGGCTGAGATCGGCTGCCCCGAGCGCGCCATCGTCGTAGAGGACTAGTCGCGCAGGCGCACCACCGCGTCGATCTCGACGCTGGCTCCGCCCGGCAGCGCGGCGACTCCGATGGCGGAGCGGGCCGGCAGGCGGTCCTGGCCGAAGATGTTGAGCAGCACTTCAGAGGCACCGTTGATCACGGTGGGCGCCTGCATGAAGTCGGCGGGGCAGCGCACGAAGCCCATCAGCTTCACGAACCGGTCGACCCGGTTGAGGCTCCCGCCCAGCGCTCCCTTGAGGTTGGCGAGGGTGCAGACCATGGCCAGAGCGGCCGACTTCTGGGCGTCCTCGACACTGAGTTCGTCGCCGACCGAGCCCGCGTAGGCCATCTTCCAAGGCGGGCCTTCCACGGCGACGATGCCGGACGTGTAGACCGTCGAACCGTCGACGACAGCTCCGGGGAACAACGGCTGAGCCGGCAGCGGCTCCGGTATGGCGATGCCGGCCTCGGCGGCCCGCTCGTCCCAGTTCGGGAACGAATCGTCGGTCATGGTCACCCTCCTTCGACTTGGGCCACAAGCTCGGTGTAACGGTCGGCAACCGCTTTGGCGACCTTGGAGTCGTCGGTGTAATGGCCGCCGCTGACCCCCACGCCGCCCACCGGCTTGCCTCCGTAGACCAGGGGGAAGCCCCCCGGCACGATGAAGGTGTCGGGGTTGGCTGACAGGGCTCGGTACAGCACCTCGTCGGTCTTCAGGCGCTTCTCGATGAAGTCCTCGGTGGGAATGCCGAGGCCTGAGGCGAACAGTGCTTTGCCCAAGCCGCCACGCCACGCCTTGGGATTGGCGCCGTCGAGTTTGGCCGCGGCGACGATCTCGCCGAACGAGTCGACCACGACGATGCCGGCGCGCACGCCGAGCTCCCGGGCCTTGGCGATGCCGGCGGCGAGCGACTCGGCCGCCGCCTCGTAGGTCACATGGTGCTGGACCCGAACAACGTTCTCCATCAGGCCTCCCGGTGGGATCAGGCGAGCGGACCGCCGCCGACGCTAACTCCGGCCCGTTCCATCGTCAACACAATCAGTATACTCTATCCTCGTCAGCCAGCACCGATCGGGAGGCGAACCCGGTGAAGAACGGTTACCGGATCATCGACACCGACACCCACGTCGGCCCCAACCTCGAGACCCTGGAGATCTACGCGTCGCCCCTGTTGAGAGAGCGCTGGGGCGAGCTGGACCAGTACAAGCAGCCGGTCACGCTGGGCGGTCATTTCCTGAGCATCAGCCCCATGAAGTACGACCGGGCGCTGGGCACCCCGCATCGAGGAGAGAAGGCCACCAAGGGCGGCGAGAGCCCGCTGAAGCGAAGCGTCAGCAAGACCTTCAAGACGCCGCCCGCGCCCGACGTGAGCAACCTCAACAGCACCGGACGCCTAGCCGACATGGACATCGAGGGCGTCGACGTCCATGTCATCATTCCGGGCACGTTCGCCAACGCGGCCACCGCTCTCGACGCGGAGCTGGCCACCGAGCTCTACGGGGCCTATCACCGCTACGTGGCCGAGTACTGCTCGGTCGACACCGACCGGCTCAAGGCCACCATCCTGCTGCCGGCCCGCGATCCGCAGGCCTCTGCCGAGATCGTGGCCACGCTGGGCCCCGAGCCGTGGGTCGGTGCGGCCAGTGCCATCCTTCCCGAGGAGGTGCCCGTCGACGACCCCGAACTGGACCCGATCTGGGCCGCGCTCGACGAGCACGACCTGCCCCTGCTGCACCACTCGTTCTTCTACGAGCCTCCCTACTTTCCCGGTTATCGCGACATCTGGGGCAACGTGGTGGTGGCCCGGGCCGCGGCCCACCCCTGGGGAGCGGCCCGGCTGCTCGGCTACATGACCCTCAGCGGCATGTTCGACCGCTTCCCGCGGCTGCGCATCGGCTTCTCCGAGTGCAGCGCAGGCTGGCTGCCGGCCTGGCTGATACGGCTGCAGGGCCAGGCCGACTACATGGCCAACGCGTTGCCCGAGCGCGAGATGACACCGGTGGAGTACGCCCAGGCCGGTCACATCTACTGCGGAATCGAGCTCTACGAGGGCGCCGCGCTGGCCGCGAGCATCAATGAGATCCTCGGCGACGGCGTCTTGATGTTCTCGTCGGACTATCCCCACAACCAGGCGGAGTTCCCCCGCTCGCCCGACATCGCGCTGGGGTGGGAGGACCGTCTCGGGCGCGATGTCATGACCAAGTTGATGTCCACCAACGCCGAGCGGTACCTGCGGCTGTGACCGCGGCCGAGACCTGCAGCTGAGAGGATCCCTCCGGTGACCGCTGCGGTGGCCACCTCCGATCCCCGGGCGACGGGGGCGGCCGTCGAAGTGCTCTCCGGCGGCGGCAACGCCGTGGACGCCGCGGTGACCGCTTGCTTCGTGCTGTACGTCGTCGAGCCGCAGTCCTGTGGCGTCGGCGGGGACGGGTTCATGTTCGTGCACGACGGCAAGGGGGCGCCGGTCGCCCTCGACGGCTCCGGTGCCGTCCCGCTGGAGTTGACCATTGAGGGGCTGCGGGAATCGGGCCACGACGCCGTGCCGGCCCGGGGCGGGGCCTCGGTCACCCCGCCGGGCGCGGTGGCGCTGCTGGAGACGGCGTTGGCGGAGCACGGCACCATCAGGCTGGCCGACGCGGTGGCGCCGGCCCGGGCGTACGCCGCCTCCGGCTTCGAGGTGCGTCCAACGCTGGCTTCCACCGCGGCCCGCAGCGGGGCGTCGCTGGTGTCCGACCCAGTGTTGGGCTCCCTCTACGTACCCGGGGGCACACCGGTGGCCGAAGGCTCGACGGTCCGCAACCCGCGGCTGGCCGAATGCCTCGACGTGATCGCGTCTGAAGGCGGTCGGGCCGTGCTCGGCGGCCCGATCGGGGCGGCCATCGTGGAGCGGGTTCGCCAGGACGGGGGCTTCCTGTCGGAGGTCGACATGGCCCGGCACCGCACCATGCCAGCGGAGCCCGGTGCCGTCGACTTCGCGGGGCACATGGTGTGGCAGATGCCGCAGCCGACTCAGGGACCCAGCGTGCTCGGCGCGCTGGAGCGCCTGGAGCCGGCGACTCCCGTCGACTGGGAGTCGGTGCTGGGCGCGACCTCCGAAGGGATGCGGGCCGCGGGCTTCGACCCGGCGGCCATTGTCGTGGGCCGGCCGCAGAGGGCCACCGGCGACACGACCTTCCTCGCCGTTGTCGACCACGGCGGGACGGCGGTGTCGCTGATCACCTCGGTGTTCGGCGACTTCGGCGCCCACCTGGGTGTGGATGAGATCGGCGGACCCATCCACAACCGGGCCACCACTCTGCGGATGCTGGGTCTGGAACCGCAGCCGGGAGCGAAGCCGCCCCACACCACCATCCCCGGACTGGTGACCCGCGACGGCCGTCTCCGCTGCGTTCTGGGCGTGGCCGGCGGGATCATGCAGCCCCAGGCCCAGGTGCAGTTGATAGTCCGCATGATCGTGGAGGGGCTGGGCCCCCAGGAAGCGGTCGACCGGCCCCGCTTCAAGGTGTGCTTCGGAGGGGATCTGGCATTGGAGCCCGGTCACGAACTCGCCGGAGCGCATCCGGCTGCGTTGTCCCGCTCGCCCGGCCCGGAGGGGTTCGGGGCCGCGCAGGTGGTGGGCTGGCACCAGGGCCGCCTGGAAGCCGCGGCAGACGCCCGCCGGGGCGGCTCGGCCACAGTGCTGGACTGAACGCGGCCCGCTCTCAGTCGCCGGCGACGGTTCCGCTGGTGAACAGCCCCGCTATCCGGGACTCGTCATAGCCGATCTCGGTGAGGATCTCAGTGGTGTGGGCGCCGAACGCGGGGGCGGGACGCCGGACGGCGTAGGGCTGCTCATCGACGATCGCCGGTTCGCCGACATAGGTGAAGGGTCCGGCGATCGGATGGTGGCCCTCGACCAGTATCTGGCGCGCCGCCATCTGCGGGTCGTCCCTGAGGCTGGACACCCCCTGGTGGGCGGGGCCGATCGGCACCCGCTCGCGAATCGCCAGGTCCACCCACTCGCGCTGGGTCCGGGTCTCGAAGACAGCCTGGAGCTCGCGGCGCAACTCGTCGGCGTCCCTCGCGAAGTCGACCGCGCCCTGCTCCACGTGCCGGTCGACGAGGTCGTCGCGTCCCACGAGCCGGCAGAAGCGCTCCCAGAACTTGGGCTCTATGCAGCAGAACAGCACGAACCGCTCGTCGGAGGTCCGGTAGTACTGGTACTTGGCCCCGGTCAGCGGCTCCGCGCCGGGGTCCTTGAGACCGGTGTGGTCGGTGATCCGGTCGTAGTTGAGGCCGTAGACCGCGCCGATCCAGCCCTGGGCCACCACCGCGTCGGCTGCGGAGACGTCCAGGAAGCATCCCTCGCCGGTGACCCGGCGCCGGTACAGGGCCGCAGCCACTCGCAGTGCGGCGTGCACGGCGCCGGCCGCGGTTCCGTCGCCCCCGATGGAGGTCCCCCACATCAGCTCACGGTTCTCGGCGGGCCGCACGAAGCCGTCGTCGCCGGTGGCGAGGGTCACCGCGGCCGCGCCCGCGTTCATCATCTGGCCGTGGGTGGGCATCCGGGCATACGGTCCGACCGAGCCGAAGCCGGTGTACTGGCAGTAGACGATGTCGGGCTTGCGGCTGCGCTGCTGCTCGTAGCCGATGCCCAGCCGGTCGGCGGCCCCGGCAGTGAAGCCGTCGACGAACACGTCGGCGCCCTCGAGGAGATCCCACAGCACTTCCCGACCCTCGTCGCTGCTGAGGTCGAGGGCGATGCTCCGCTTGTTCTTGTTGACCTGCACATGGGCCGGGCTGTGCCGCGGCTCGATCTGCCCGAGGATGTCGCGCAGATAGTCGCCTGCCGGGGGTGCCTCGACCTTGATCACGTCGGCCCCCAGGTCGCCGAGCAGCATGCCGAGAGTGTCGCCGTTGAGCAGCACCGCGGACTCGATCACCCGCACACCGCTCAGCAGATCACTCACCTCCGCTAGCTCCCCATCCGCTCGGTCTCCAGGTCGACGTAGACGTTCTTGGGTCTCAGGAACTCCTCCACCCCGGCCAGCCCGCCCTCCCGCCCGTAACCGCTCTGCTTGACCCCTCCGAACGGAGCGCTGGGCGGCATCGGCGCGAAGGCGTTGACGCCGACCGATCCGGCCTGCAGCCGGCCGGCCACCCGGTGGGCCCGGGCGACGTCTCGGGTGAACACCAGGCCGCCGAGGCCGTAGGGGCTGTCGTTGGCGATGCTCAGGGCACCGGCCTCGTCCTCGAAGCGAACCAGGCTCAGCACCGGGCCGAAGATCTCGGTGCGGGCGATGGGCGAGGAGTTGTCGACGTCTCCGAACACGGTCGGCTCCACGAAGAACCCTTCCGCCAGATCGCCTCCCAGCCGCCGGCCGCCGGTGAGCAGGCGCCCGTCGCCCCGGGACGCGGCGGCCTCCACCTCCCCCACGATGCGCTCGCAGGCCGCCTCGGTGATGACCGGGCCGGTATGCACTCCGTCGTCGAAGGGGCGGCCCACCACCAGCGACGAGGCCATGTCCACCACCCGCTGCTCCACCTCGGGGTAGACGGTGTCCTGGACCACCAGCCGGGTCGGCAGCACGCAGCCCTGGCCGCTCATTCCGGCCAGAGCCAATCCGGCGGTGGTGGTCACCGCGTTGTCGAGATCGGCGTCCTCGAAGACGATGCTGGCCGACTTGCCCCCCAGCTCCAGGATGACCGGCGTGAGGTTGGTCGCCGCTCCCCGCAGCACCTCGCGTGCGGTGGCGCCTCCACCGGTGAAGCTGATCTTGTCGACGCCGGGGTGGGCCACCAGCGCCGAGCCGGCCGCGGCTGGGCCGGGCACCACGTTCAGCGCGCCCGGGGGCAGGCCCGCAGCCAGGCCCAGCTCGCCGAAGCGCAGCAGCGACAGCACGGCCAGCTCCGAGGGCTTGACCACCACGGTGTTGCCGGCCACCAGCGCCGGGATGGCCTTCATGGCGGCCGAGACGACCCCCCCGTTCCATGGGGTGATGGCCGCGACCGTTCCGTACGGCTCGGGCACGGTGTAGTCCAGTGCCCGGCCCGGGTGCACCGGGATGGTGGAGCCCTCGAGCTTGTCGACCCAGCCCGCGAAGTAGCGCATGTACTCCACGGCCATGTTGGCTCCCCGCCGCTGCTTCATGGGGGCGCCCAACTCGAGGGACCGCAGGATCGACATCTCGGTGTGGCAGTCGTCCAGCAACTGCGCGAATCGCAGGACCACGTCCCGGCGCTGGCCCGGGGACAGCCCGAGCCACGCATCCTGTGCGTCCCGGGCGGACCGGACCGCCGAGTCGATCTCGGCCGGTCCGGCCAGCGCGACGGTGGCCAGCGGGCGCCCGGTGGAGGGGTCGAGCTGCTCGCGGGCGCCGGCGGTGGTGTGGCGGACCCGGTCGTCGCCGACCAGCAGGTCGCCGCTGGGAACCGTCTTCAGGCGGTCGGCTTCGGAGGTCGGCATGTTCAGGTGAGGGCGAAGCCGCCGTCGACGCGCAGCGTCGTGCCGGTGGTGTAGGTGTTGGTCAGCAGGAACATTACGGCGTGAGCGATCTCGGCCGGATCACCGATGCGGCCCAGCGGGATGGCTGCAGTCAACCGCTCGACGGCTGCCTCGTCCCCGAGGGCCCGTCGAAGGACGTCGGTGCCGAAGGCACCCGGGCAGATCGCGTTCACCCGGAGGGGCGCCAGCTCGACAGCCATGGCCCGGCAGAACGACTCGAGCGCGGCGGTGGCCACCGCTCCGGCGGAACGGCCCGGCCTGGGCCTCAGCGCGGACAGGCCCGAGCAGAACACGAACGAGCCGTCCGGCGGCATCCTGGGAGCAGCGACGGCGCAGGCGTTGCGAGCGGCCCAGACCCGGGCATCGAACGCCGAGGAGAACATGTCGTGGTCGGCCTCGGCGAGCGGGGCGGCGGGCTGGTCGCCGGTGAACGAGACCACATGGTCGATGGCGTCGAGCCCCTCGGCGAAGGTGGCCAGGGCATCGGCGTCCTGAGCGTCGAGCACCCCGCAGACCGTGCCCTCGCCGACAGCCCGGCGGGCGCTGTCAGCCTTGGCCGGGTCCCGCCCGACGATGGCCACACCGGCTCCGGCGCGGCGTGCCGCCAGAGCCGTCTCCAGCCCCATCCCCGACGTCCCCCCGAGAATCAGAACCGACCTGCCCTCCAGGCTCATACCGCCATCCCGGCAATCTCGGCCAGGCCCCGCCGACTCAGTGACACAAATCCATCCTAATCAGTGTGCTAAATACTGCCCATGACCCCGCCCGAGGGCGACGGAGCCGCGGCGGCACCGATCGAGCCCGTCGACGCCGACATCGACCACCCACTGCTCAACAAGGTGTTCGACGGGTTCCGCGATCGGGGTCGGGAGGTGCCGCTGCTGTACCGGATGCTCGGCAACGCTCCCGCCATGCTCGACGCCTGGGTGCAGATGGCGTGGCCTCTGCGTTCGGAGCCCGAAACGGATCGGGGACTGCGGGAGCTGTTGATCATGCGGACGGCGTTGCTGACCCGCTCGTCGTTCGAGTGGCAGGCCCACTGGCCGGCAGCGGTGCGAGCCGGCGTGACCGAAGCCCAACTCGAGGCACTCGGCGACTGCGAGGACTCCCCGGAGTTCTCCGCGGCCGAGCAGGCTGCGCTGGCCTGTGCCGGTGAGATCATCCTCGATGGCGGCGCCTCGCCCGGCTCAGTCGGCAGGCTGCGGGAGTTCTTCACCGCGGGCGAGTGCGTCGAGCTGATCCTCACCACTTCGTTCTATGTCTGCGTCTCCCGGACCTTGCGGAGTCTGGGGATCGAGGCCGACCCCGAGGCGGCTGCCGATGCGCTCGCCGTGTATTCGCGCCTGACGCGGTAGCCCGCGGGGAGACAGCGCTCGCGGTCAGGTCCGTTCGGGACGGCGCTGGGGAAGGATCGTCATGGGGGCCATGGCGGTGAGGTCGATGTCGAGCAGCCACGGGCCGCCGGAGGCGATTGCCTCCGCGAAGGCCCGGCCGAACTCCTCGGGATCGGAGACTTCGGCCGAGCGCATCCCCATCGCCTCGGCCAGGGGTGCGAATCGGGGGGTGGCCAGGTCGACGCCGGTGCGGCGGCCCTCGACCACCATGTCCTGGATGAACCGCAGGATCCCGTAGCCGCGGTCGTTGAACACGCACACGACCAGCGGCAGGTCCTGCTGCACCGCGGTGGCAAGCTCTCCGAGGCTCAGCATGAGCCCGCCGTCGCCCTGGATGACCACGGTGGGCCGGCCGGAACCGACCGCGGCGCCGACGGCCAGGGGAACGCCGGGCCCGATGGCCATCGACACTGGACGCATCGCGCTGCGAGCCTGGCGCACGGGCAGCAAGCGATTGCCCCACTGGTAGGCCGACACGGTGGCGTCCTTGGCCACTATCGCACCGTCGGGAAGGATCTCGTCCATGGCGTCCATGATCGCCAGCAGGTCGGGGCCGAGTGCCTCCCGGCTGGCGGCCACGGTCTCGTCACGGATCCTGATGCAGTCGGTGGCCCACGTCTGGTCGCGGGCCGCTTCGGTCACCGAGGCCAGCAGCGCCTCCAGGCCGAGCCGGGCGTCACCGACCAGCCCGACTTCGACGGGATGGATCAGCCCGATCATGGCAGCATCGGCGTCGAGGTGCACCAGCCGACCGGGGATTGTCAGCCACTTGTGGATGTTGTTGTTCTGCTGGAAGCGGGTCCCCACCGCCAGCACGACGTCGGCGCCGGCGATCACGGGGTCCATGGCCGCCAGATCGGTGTTGGGCCCAAGGCTCAGCGGGTGGTCCTCAGAGATCGAGCCGCGGCCCTCCACGGTGGTGAGCACCGGCGCGGCCAGACGCTCCGCCAAAGCTGTCAGCTGCTGGCTGGCGCCGGCCAGAACCACGCCACCCCCGGCGATGATCAACGGCCGGCCTGCGCGGCCCAGCAAGGCGGCCGCGGCGTCCACGAGGGCAGCCTCCGGCGTCTCCAGCCGGGGCGGGATGGCTGCCAGGTCGCCGACCTCGCCGCGGCTGTACTGCAGGTCGACCGGGATCTCCACCGCGGCGGGTCCCGGTCGTCCGGAGAGGGCCTCGGTGGCCGCGGCCAGCACGGCAGCGGCGATCTCGGCGTGTTGGGCCACGTGCTCGGACCGCTTGGTGACAGTGCGCAGCATGCTCAGCTGCAGGTCGGCTTGGTGGAGCGCGCTGCGGCCCCGGCCGTACTGGTCGGACTCCACCTGACCGGTGAGCATCAGCACCGGTGACGAGGCGTAGCTCGCCTCGTACAGCCCGCCCATGGCGTTGGCCGCGCCGGGTCCGGTGCTGGTCACGCACACTCCGAGACGGCCCGTGGCCCGGGCGAAGCCGTCGGCGGCGTGGACGGCGCCCTGCTCGTGGCGGCAGCCCACCAGCTCGATCCCCGACGTCTTCGAGACCGCATCGAGGATCGGGATGTTGTGAACGCTCACGATCCCGAAGACGGTGTCGACGCCGAGGGCACGGAGGGCCGCGACCGCGGCCTCTCCACCGGTCATGGTGGTCATTGGCTGCCTCCGGTTTCATGCCCCGCCCCAAGCGCGTGATTCCCGCTCTTGTTCGCTTCGCTCACGAGCCGCTCGGGCCACGGCCTCGCCCTCATGTAGCGGACTCGCTCTCGAACTCGCTCGGCCTCTTGGGCTCTCGTGGAAGGCCGAGGATTCGCTCGGCCAGCAGGTTGCGCATGATCTCGTCGGTTCCGCCTGCGATCGACAGCCCCGGCGTGGAGCATTGCACGGTGGCCCACGAGGCCGCCAGGGTGTCAGCCGCGTCCCAGGCCACCGCCTCAGACCCGAGGATCTCCAATGCCAGCGAGGCCGACTCCTTGGACACCTGCGTGCCGCTGAGCTTCGCCAGCGACCCTTCCGGGCCCGGCTGCACGCCGGCCAGCAGCGCCTCGGTCACTCGCCTGCCCAGCAGCGCGGTGATGCGCTCCCGGATCACCAGCTGCGAGATCCTGTCGGTCATGGCAGGATCGTCGATGCGGCCTCGCCGGCGGGCCTCCGCAGCCAGCACCGTCGCAGGGTGCCCGTAGCCGGCTGGATTGCTGGTGCCGATCGAGACCCGCTCGTTCATCAGCGTCGTTATGGCTGTTCGCCATCCCTGGCCAACCTCGCCGAGTGGCGCGCCCGGGCCCAGGCGACAACCGTTGAAGAACACCTCGTTGAACCTCGACACTCCGCTCATCTGTCGCAGGGGGCGGATCTCGATGCCGGGCACCGACATGTCCACGATGAACATCGTCATGCCGGCATGGCGCGAGCTGTCCGGATCGGATCGAGCCAGCAGCATGCCGAAGGCGGCGTTGTGGGCTCCCGAGGTCCAGACCTTCTGCCCGTTCAGGACCCAGCCGTCGCTGTCCTGGTCGGCACGGCAGCGCACTCCGGCCAGGTCCGAGCCGGCCTCGGGTTCGGAGAAGAGCTGGCACCAGATCTCCTCGCCCCGCAACAGCGGCGGCAAGTGGCGACTCTGCTGCTCCTCGGTGCCGTGGGCCAGAACAGTGGGAGCGCACATCCCGACGCCGATGATGAACATGTCCAGCGGCAGCGCGTAGTCGGCGGCCTCCTCGTTGAAGATCACCTGATGCCGGTTGCTCAACCCCTGGCCGCCGTAGCGCTGGGGCCAGGAGATCGCGCCGAGACCGGCGTCGAACAGCAGGCTCAGGCACCGCCGGGCCCGGGCCACCCGCATCTCGTTGGGGGCGTCGTCGGGCGGTGGCCGGCCGTGCTCGTCTCGCATCCACCCTTCCCGCGGCCCGTGATTGGCCAGGAACGCGCGCACCCGGTGGCGGAAGTCGTCGTCGCTAGCCACGGCTTACAGGCGGCTGCTGAATCCGCCGTTGACGCCGAATGTCTGGCCCGTGATCCAGCCGGCCTCCTCGGTGGCCAGGAACCGGATCATGCCGAAGAGGTCCGCGGCCGTTCCCATCCGCTTGACGGCGGTGCCGTCGATCATCTTCTGGATCCCCTTGGGCGGGACCTGCGAGCGGGTGGCCTCGTTGTCGATCGGACCCGGTGCCACCGCGTTGACGGTGATGCCGCTGGGGCCCAGCTCGGTGGCCAGCGCGAAGGTCAGCTGGTTCAGGCCCAGCTTGCTGACGCCGTATACCCCGGCGGGCATGTAGGCCCCCATCGAGGAGATGTTGATGATCCGGCCCCAGCGGGCCTGTCGCATGGCACCGACCACCGCCTGAGTGCAGAGCAGCGGGCCTCGCAAGTTGACGGCCATCACCAGGTCCCAGTAGTCCGGCGCGGTCTCAACGGCAGGCGCGGGCTCCAGGTCGCCCCAGATCCCGGCGTTGTTGATCAGCACGTCGATGCGGCCGTAGGCGTCGAGCGCGGCGGCGGCCATGGCCTCCGTCTGGGCGGGGTCGGTCACATCCGTCGCGACCGCGGCCACCGGGGCGTCCGGGACGTCGGCGGAAATCGCCTGGGCGGCGTCCTGGACGGACGACGAGTCCAGGTCGGCCAGCACCACAGCCGCGCCCTCCGCGGCGAACATGCGGGCGTAGTCGCGGCCGAGCCCGCGCGCCGCGCCGGTCACGATCACGACGCGGTCCGCGACCGAGCCGCCCGGCCCGCCGGGCAGGCCTTCTTCGATTTCGGTGTCAGCTGACGGATCGGTCACCGCTGAGGCCTCCTCGTGTCGCAGTCTCTATCCCCTGATCGGCATGCCCAGACCACGGCCGGCGATGAGTCCCCGCATGATCTCGGAGGTGCCGCCGCCGATGGTCTCGCTTATGGACTGGCGCCAGAGGTACTCGATCTGCGATCCCACCACCACCGAGTCCGGGACGCCGAGGTCGCCGGCCAGGCGGGAGACCTCCTGGGCGACCTCGCTGCCGGCCAGCTTGTTGGCGGCCGCCTCCACCGCCGCGTCACGACCGTCCTGCACGGCCTCGCACATGGCCAGGGCCAGGGCTTCCACTTCGGCTACCCGCACGGCCAGGTCGCTCAGCCGGTACCGGACCACCGGGTCGCCGGTCAGCCCGCGCGCCGACAGCCAGTCGACAAGGTCGTCGAAGTCGCGGCGGACGCGGGACGGCTGGAACTGCACGTGGCGCTCGGTGGCCAGCGACTCGCCGATCAGCTGCCATCCGCCGTTCTCGGTGCCGATCCGGTTGTCGACCGGTACTTCGACCTCGTCGAAGAAGATCTCGTTGAAGCGCTCCCCGCTTAGGGCGGTGAGCGGCGAGACCGTGATTCCGGGCGACCGGCGGTCGACGATCAGGATGGTCAGGCCCCGACCCCGGCTCTCCTGAGTACCCGTCCTGCACAGCATCCACAGGTAGTCGGCCCGATGGCCGCCAGAGGTCCAGCGCTTCTCGCCGGTCACCAGATAGACGTCGTCGCGGCGCACGGCCCGGGTGCGCAGTCCGGCCAGGTCTGAGCCGGCCTCGGGCTCGGAGTATCCCAGCGAGAAGAAGACCGCCCCGCTTCGCAGGCCGGGCAGGAAGCGCTGCTTCTGTTCCTCCGTGCCGGCCCGGATGATGGTCTTGGCCACGATCCCGGAACCCAGCGGCGGTCGGGCGGCCCGGCTGCGGGCCATCTCGTCCCATAGCACGAACTCGAACAGCGGGTGCTTGCCCTCGCCGCCCACGTCCCTGGGCCAGGCCAGGGCCAGCCAGTTGCGTTCGCCCAGAGCCAGGTACAGGCGCCGGGTGTCCACGTCGTAGGTGCCCTCGTGGTGGAAGAAGGCGCCAATGTCCCCGAAGTCCTCGAGGAAGGCCCGCACCTCCAGGCGGAACGCTGTCAGCTCGGGGCCGAGATCGAAGTTCATGAGCGTGCCCGGGGGCCGGCACCCGTCCCGTCGCCGGCTATCCCTCTTCGTCTTCCTCTCCCGTGTACCACACCGGGGCTCGCTTCTCGACGAACGCCTTGGGCCCCTCCTTGATGTCGGGGTGGTCCCAGTGCATCCGCAGCAGCGCCCAGCCGTACTCGAGGCTGTCGCGGTATCCCATCTCGATTGAGCTCCAGATGGCCTGCTGGGACAGCGACACCGCAGCCGGCGAGTTGGCGCAGATCTGCTGGGCGATCTCCTCCGCCACGGTCATCAGCTCCTCGGGCTCGGCCAGCTCGTCCACCATCCCGAGCTGGTAGGCCCGCTCGGCCGACATGCGGTAGGACTTGCCGCACAGCGTCATCCGCAGGGCGGAGCCGAGAGGCAGGCGCTTGGCCAGTCCGATGTTCTCCACCGCGCCGACCATGCCGACGTTGACGTGGGTGTCCAGGAACGTGGCCACCTTGGACGACACCACGATGTCGGCGTCCACGACGAAGTGCAGCCCGGCCGAGGCCACTGTGCCGTTGACCGCGCAGATGACCGGCTTCCATACCCGGTTCTGCCGCGGCGACCAGAACACCTCGTCGGTCAGCGGGCCCTTGCCCGCCTTGACCTTGCCCCGGGCAGCCACGGCTCCCATGTCGGCTCCGGTGCAGAAGTGGCGGCTCCCGGCGGCAGTGACAATGGCGCACCGGATCCAGGGGTCCTCGCGCACCTCGGCCCAGATCGCCTTGACCGGTTCGATCATGGAGCCGTGCAGCGCGTTGCCCCGCTCGGGCCGGTTGATCGTTATGTGGGCCACGTGGTCGCGCCGCTCGTAGATGAGGCCCTCGAGCGGTTGGGTCAGGTCGACGGACATTGCCGTTCTCCTCTCCTTGTCGGATGGTTGGTCAGATTCCGAGACTCTCAAGAACGCGGGCCCGAGCCGACGCCTCAGCGACGGGCTGGAGCGAGAGCTGGCGGATCCGCAGGCTCACATGGGCCACCGGACCCTCGATGGTGAAGCCGATGGCACCGAAGGTCTGGTGAGCCTGGTAGGCGGCCGCGGTAGCCGAGGCCGTCGCGGACAGCCGGGCGCGGGCCGCGGCGGCAGGTGCATCGGGGTCGCGGTTGTCGAGGGCGCAGGCCGCAGCCCGAGCCATGATCCGCGACGCCGACACCGACACCGAGCATGAAGCCAGCGGGTGGGAGATGGCCTGGAAGGTGGCGATCGGCCGGTTGAACTGCACTCTGTCCTTCGCGTACTGTCCGGCGATCTCCACAAGATGCTGCGCCGCCCCGGCCAGATAGGCCGCGGTCGCAGTCTGGCCAAGCGCGATTGCCGTGGTGGCGTCGCCCAGAGGCCGCAGCCTCTCCAGCTCTGTCCGCCCCCAGGGCTCGCCCGCGGTGGTATCGACCGGCTCCGGGGCGCCGACCGGCCGGCTGAGCCAGGCCTCTGAGGAGTCGAGCTCGACGAACACGGCCGCTTCGGCGGCCCACGGCAACAGTGGCGGCCGGCCGACGCTGGCGAGTTGAAGCCCCTCCGCGATCGGCTCCATCTCAGCAGGGTCGAGCAGCGCGCCAGCCATGAATGTGCCAACCAGCGGTCCTGGTGCGCCGTGGGCTCCGAGCTGCTCCATGGATGCGGCGACCTCCAGCGCTCCGCCACCTCCGGCGGTGGTGCCCAGACCGAGCACCCCGAGTTCCGCAAGGCCGCGCCAGTACTGCTCCGGCAGCGGGTCGGAGTCGGTGAACCCGGCCCCGGCGCCGCAACGACGGCACAGTCCGTCGACCGACCGGGCGAGTTCGGACTGTTCGGCGCTGTAGGAGAGGTCGAGGCTCATCAGATGCCCCAATGCTCGTGAGCGCAGGCGGCTGCCGGCCGTCCGAGGCGCTCGGCCTCGCCGCGCAGCGCCAGCAGCCTCAGGGTGGCCAGGTGCAGGTCGTACTCCCTGGTGAATCCCATGGCGCCGTGATACTGGTGGGTCCGTCTGAAGATCAGCTTGGAGGCTTCGAATGCCTGGGTGAGCGCCGCGGCTGAGGTGCCGGCCGAGCCGGTGAAGGCTGCCTCCAACGCCAGCCAGCGGGCTCCCTCGACCGCGACCGCGCACTCGGCCAGGCCGTGCTGGACCGCTTGGAACGAGCCGATCGCCCGGTCGAACTGGCGCCGGTCGCTCACATGCCGGACCGTGATGTCGAGGGCGAACTGCATGGCCCCGACCATCTCGGTGGCCACCGCCACTCGGGCCCAGGACAGGACCTCCGAAGCGGACGCTTCGTGGATCACCTCGCCTGCGGGCAGTCCGTTCAACTCCCCGACGGGCCAGCCCAGCCGGGAGCGGATTCTGGGGGCGCTGCGGTCCGGCCGGATCAGGTGAGCATGGTCATCGCCGATCACAACGAGGGCGTCGGCGTCGGCCGCGAAGCGAGCTGGTCCTGAGTGGCTCTCGGCCACCACCGCGACGGGGCCCTCGACATCCACGTCCAGGGTCGGCAGCACCAGTAGCCGCCAACCGGCGGCCGACGACGCCAGCGCACCCGCGATCGCCTCGAGCAACAGGGCCGCGTCCAGCCGGCAAGTGCTGCCGGGCTCGGCGATGTCGAGGAATCCGGCCTCGGCGAGCCGCTTGTCGAGGTCGTGGTCGTAGCCGGGCTCGTCGCCGCCGAGGTCATGGAGCCGCGCCGGGCCGGCATGGCGTGACAGCAGCGTCCCCACCGCCTCGAGGACTGCTTCCTGGTGGGAGTTGAGCGTGAAGTCCATCGTCAGTTCTTGGGCAGGCGCAGGTGGCGGCGCGACACCAGGTTGAGCTGCACCTCGTAGGTGCCAGCGGCGACGCCTGCAGCCAGCGACTTGCGCATCTGGAGGTCGGAGTGCGATCCGTACCGCATGATCTCGTTGCCCTGTAGGGCCGCGCACGCGTCGGCCACCAGCCTCTCGGCTTGCACCATCGCCACCCGGGCCACGTTGGCGTGGGGCGATGGCGGAAGATCGCGGGCTCGCTCGTCGATGACCCGGTAGCAGAGCATGCGGGCCGCCTCGCAGGCGGTCTTGGCCAGGCCTACGGCCTCGGCAACCACGGGGTCGATCGACCGTCCCTGCTCCATAACCGCTCTCACCGTCTCGTCGAGCACGTGGGCGGCCCGGGCCCAGCGGGGCGCCCCCACCCGCTCGAACGACAGCGCCTCGCGCACCACCTTCCATCCCTCGTTCTCGGGTCCGAGCCGGTTGGCGACCGGGACCCGCACATCGGTGAGGAACAACTCGGTGAAGGAGTGCTCACCGACCATGCCCGGGATGGGGCGAACTACCAGGCCGGGGGAGTCCATGGCCATGAGCAGGACGGAGATGCCACGGTGGCGCTCGGCCTGGGGGTCGGTGCGCACCAGCAGGTAGCAGTGATCGGCGATGTCGCCGTAGGAGGTCCAGATCTTGGACCCGTTGACCAGATAGTCGTCGCCGTCGAGCACGGCCCGGGTCCGCAGCGACGCCAAGTCGGTCCCCGCCTCAGGCTCGGAGAAACCCTGGCACCAGATCACGTCCCCGGCCGCGATGGGAGGCAGGTACCGCTGGCACTGCTCGGCCGTGCCGTGGGCCATTATCGACGGGCCGATCCAGTTGACGTTCATGTACTGGGGACCGCGAGGCTCGCCCCGGGACCACAACTCCTCGCCCAGCACGGCCAGCATCCAGGGCGTGGCCCCCGTTCCGCCCCATTCGGTCGGCCAGTGGGGTGTCAGCCATCCCTTCTCAGCGAGTAGCCCGGCGAAGCGTCGGGAGTACGCGGCATTGTCGGCCGAGCCCAGCACGGCGGTGGCGCCCTCCCATCGTCCCGGCAGCTCCTCCGCGAGGAAGTCCTGAAGCTCCGACCGGTAGGACAGGTCCTCCTCGTCCCAGTCGAACTCCATTGACGGCCCCCAGAATCGGTAATACAGCCATTTTGAGTATACTGAATCGCCGCTGTTGCCGCCTCCGAACGGTCTGGATTCCGGCGTTCACCAGCCGTGCTGGTCCGTCAGCACGCCCTCCGAGATCACACCCTCGCTCCGCATGCGGCTGATCTCGGCTTCGTCATAGCCGAGTTCGGTGAGGATCTCGTCGTTGTGCTGCCCCATCGTGGGCGACGCGGTCCGGTTCCATGCCTGCGGTCCGGCACCGAACCGGGCCGGCCACGAGATGTAGGTGTGGCGGCCGCACAGCGGATGGTCGAGCTGCTCGAAGAACTCCCGGTGATGGAGTTGCGGGCTGTCGACGACCTCCTGAGCCCACTGGACCCGGGCCGCGGGCACCCCTTGGGCCAGCAGCGTCTCGGCGGCGTCCTCAGCCGGACGGGCTGCGCACCACCGCTCAAGGTCGTCGAGGCCGTCGCCTCCGGAGACTTCGAGGGCCGCTCTCCGGGTCTGCTGATCGGGCAGGCTGACGGCGGTCCACTCGTCGTCGCCGGCGCCGCGGAAGACCTGCTGGGACATCAGGGGTGACGAGTTGCCCATCGAACGTTGCAGGTTCCCGAACGCCGAGTACTCCACGACCTGCTCAGCGGCCACCGCCAGGCCCGCGCCCACCATGGGCGCCTCCACCACCTGTCCGGCCCCGCTGCGGGCCCGCTCGGCCAGCGCCACCAGAGCTGCGATCGCTCCATGCACCCCGGCCAGCGGATCGCACATGCCGTTAGGAATGAGCGGGGCTTCGCCCTCGTAGCCGGTCAGGAAGGCGAGACCGCAGGACTGCTCGATCGTCTGGGCGAACCCCACCCGGTCCCGCCACGGCCCGGTGAGCCCGAACGCTGGCATCCGCACGATCACGATGCGGGGATTGGCTCCCAGCACCGCGTCCGGGCCCAGCCCGAGCTGCTCCACCACGCGGGGGCTGAAGTTCTCGAACATCACGTCGCAGGTGCCCAGCAACCGCAACGCCGCTCGGTGCCCTTCGGGGGCCGACAGGTCGATGCACAGGCCACGCTTGTTGGTGTTGGCACCGCAGAACAGCGGCGACCACTCCCACCACTGCGGCTCGCTCATCGGGCGGAGCGTGTTCATCCGGATGCCGTCGGGGCGTTGGGGGCCCTCCAGGTGGATGACATCGGCGCCGAGGCCGGCAAGGATCGCGCCGGCCATCGGTCCCGCCCAGAAGCCGGTGAAGTCGGCGACCCGTATGCCCTCGAGGGGAAGGTCCCCCGAGGCCTCCCTGGTCCGGGTCCGGTGGGGCCTCGGCGCCCAGCCGAGATGCTCGGCGCCGCTGAGGCTCCGGGCCGGCACCGGCGCACTGATCGGTTCGCGGCCGAAGCGGTACGGGCGCCGGGGCTGGACGAAGCCGTCCCGATGGCGCACGAACCACTCCTCGGCCACGAAGTGGTCGATGCCCGTGACCGTCTCGCCCGAGCCGATGGGTGCTACCGGGATCCTCATCAGCGAAGCGGTCTCGACGATCTCGTCGGTGGTGCGCTGTTGGGTCCAGGCCCGGATGGGGCCTTGGAGCTGTCCGGCCCGCAGCCTGCGCTCGACCGCGATGAACAGGGACTCGTCCTGCTGCCATTCGGGTCTGCCGATCAGCGCGCAGAAGTCGAGCCACTGCTGGCCGGTGATGACGAAGAACCCCACCCACCCGTCCCGGGTGGGCTCGATGCCGGGGACCGGCACGCCCCGGCTGGACTGGAAGGGCCGGCCCGCCATGGAGTGGAAGGTCACCGGGTACATGCCGTGCTCGAGGTGGGTGGTCTCCAGCATCGAGACGTCGATCAGCTCGCCGACGCCGGTCAAGCGCGTCCGGTTGAGCACGCCGAGCAGGCTCACGGCCGCGACCGAGCCTGCGAACCAGTAGCTGGGCTCCCCTCCGACCATCAGGGGGGCCTGACCGGGAGCGCCCCGCGGTGCCATGCCGCCCGAAGCGGCCTGCAACGTCAGGTCCGACGCCGGCCGCGACGACCACGGACCCTCCGTCCCGAACGGTGAGACGACCACCGCGCTGAGATGGCCGAAGCGCTCGTGCAGTGACTCCCACGTGTCGTCGAGACGGTCGGTGACGACGACGTCGGCGAGCTCGAAGAGGGCGGCCAGGCCGTCGCCCGGATCGCTCAGACCGCGCTTGGAGCAGTGCAGGTACTCGAACAGCGGACCCGAGCGGCCGGTCAGGTCGGCGCCGGTGACGCTGCGCCGGCGAAGCTCATGGCCGCCCGCCGGCTCGACGAACACCACGTCGGCGCCGGCGTCGGCCAGGATCCTGGTGCAGTACGCCACCTCGATCCCGCCGTCGAGTTGAAGGACGCGGAGATCGGTGAGCGGTGCTGCGACCATCGCCAGAGGATTACAGGCTCATGCCGCCTGCGAAACCGCGCCGCAGTTCGGCCGGACCGGAACTGGCCTGGCCGAAGCTGCAGGGCTCGCGGACGGGGGCTGCCCCGGGGATCGTCTAGTTGTCGCCGGTGTCGGCGAGGGCTGCTAGGGCGCCCCAGGTCTGCTGGGTGAGCTTCCAGACGCCGTCTTCGAAGATGGAGGTGCCGGTGGCGTCGGTGACCTGGGTGGGGTTGCCGTTGATGAGCAGGTCGAAGGTGAAGCTGGCGTTGGTCTCGTCGGCGACGACGACGTCGCGCATGTCGATGGTGAGTCCTGCGGCCAGTCCGCCAAGGGCTTTGAAGATCTCGCCGGTGGCGGGATCGGAGCCTTCGAGCACTGCTACCATCTCGTCGATGTAGGCCTGCTGGGCGTCGCCCTCGGCGGTGCCCACCAGTGCCAGGTTGTCGAAGAACAGCGACACGTTGGCGGTGACCTCCGCAGCGGCCGCCTCCGCATCGAACTCGTCGCCGCCGTCGCCGGTGTCGGCGAGGGCTGCTAGGGCGCCCCAGGTCTGCTGGGTGAGCTTCCAGACGCCGTCTTCGAAGATGGAGGTGCCGGTGGCGTCGGTGACCTGGGTGGGGTTGCCGTTGATGAGCAGGTCGAAGGTGAAGCTGGCGTTGGTCTCGTCGGCGACGACGACGTCGCGCATGTCGATGGTGAGTCCTGCGGCCAGTCCGCCAAGGGCTTTGAAGATCTCGCCGGTGGCGGGATCGGAGCCTTCGAGCACTGCTACCATCTCGTCGATGTAGGCCTGCTGGGCGTCGCCCTCGGCGGTGCCCACCAGTGCCAGGTTGTCGAAGAACAGCGACACGTTGGCGGTGACCTCCGCAGCAGCCGCCTCGGCGTCGAACTCGTCGCCGTCGCCGGTGTCGGCGAGGGCTGCGAGCGCGCCCCAGGTCTGCTGGGTGAGCTTCCAGACGCCGTCTTCGAAGATGGAGGTGCCGGTGGCGTCGGTGACCTGGGTCGGGTTGCCGTTGATGAGCAGGTCGAAGGTGAAGCTGGCGTTGGTCTCGTCGGCCACCACGACATCGCGCATGTCGATGGTGAGTCCTGCGGCCAGTCCGCCAAGGGCTTTGAAGATCTCGCCGGTGGCGGGATCGGATCCCTCCAGCACCGCGACCATCTCGTCGATGTAGGCCTGCTGCTCGTCGCCTTCGGCGGTGCCCACCAGTGCCAGGTTGTCGAAGAACAGCGACACGTTGGCGGTGACCTCCGCAGCGGCCGCCTCCGCATCGAACCCATCGACCGGCTCCGGCTCGGGTGCGGGCTCAGGTTCTGGCTCGGGTGCGGGTTCGGGTTCTGGCTCGGGTGCGGGTTCAGGCTCAGGCTCAGGCTCGGGTGCGGGTGCGGGTGCGGGCGTCTCCTCCACCACCGGTGCCGGCGCCTCATCCTCGGCGTCGTCACCGCAACTGGCGACGAGCAGTACAGCGGCGGCCGCGACCAGTGCGAACCTCCAGGTCTTCGACATGGGTGCCCTCCTCCGGGATGTCGAAGGACCGGCAGCAGTGCCAGTCCGGAATCAGAAACTCAGTATACCTAATTCCGCGAATCGCTGCCCGGGCCAGCCCGAACGGCGTGACGGGTCCGGCCCTAACTCCCGCGGGCGACCATCGGTATGAAGCCGGACACCGCAGTCCAGCACGGGCAGCCGGCGTCCCATTGGATCGCCCGGTAGTGATCCACCAGGGAGTGGTCGTCGGGGCCGAAAGAGCCGGGCGCGACACCCGCCGGGGTGAAGTCGCCGGCATTCTCGAGGGCGGCCACGTAGTTCTCCCGGGTCAGGTCGCCTGCCGCGCCGTGCAGACCGGCCAGCACCAGCGACAGGAGATCGCACGTTCTCAGAATGCTGGCGAACTCGCCGGTCTCCGGGGCACGCCTCTCGATGTCGGTGCCCGAGTACCGCTCGTAGTTGGACAGGCACGTCTCCGCCTCCTCGTTGACCATCCCGGCCGCGATCTCGCCGGCCCGCTTCATGGTCATCGCCAGCGCCCCGTCGTACTGCTCGGCGGGAAGAGACTTCCCCGACACGTCCGCGGTCTGCTCGCCGTAGTCGGTGGAAAGGTAGAGGGGCCGGTAACCCTGGCTCTCGGCGAAGCCCATCACGCCCGCGAGGCTGGAGCCGCCCACGAGCGGAAGGGCCACGTCGACACCGTCGACGATGAAGCGCTGCACCGCGATGGGGTCCTCGGGACTGCCCACCCCCTCGCCCGATGTGGCCGTCTCGGAGGCGATCTCGTAGCCGGCCGCCGCGACCTGCTCGCGCATCTCCTCCACGCCCTCGTCGAGGCGGGTCTCGTAGTACATGCCCACGGTCCCCTCGAACAGGCCGCTGTCGATGGCCCACTGGGCATAGTTGCGCAGGTGCTTGCCGTGATCGGCGCGCAGGGTGAAGAACCAGGGTGCGCCTCGCTGGTACAGCGAGGGGGGAGCGCCGTCGGTGTCGATTATGGGGATCTCGAACCGGGTGGCGAGGCACTCGGCGCCGACGGTGAAGCTGACGCTGGACACCGCCGCGAACACGTCGGAGTCTTGCGCGAAGGCAGTGCAGACACCGAGCTTCGCCGAGTCGCTGATGATGTTGTACTTGCCGAAGACGAGCTCCACGCCGATGCCCTCGGGCAGGAGCCCCTCCCGGGTCCACCGGTCGACCACAGCGAGGGCCTGCGCCTCGGGATCGCCGATGCCGAACTCGGGGTTCAGGACCGCGAAGGCCTCCAGGTCGGGGAAGGCCACGCCGATGCGCACGATGCGGGCGGGGACAGTGGGGGCGGGCGCCTCGACTGCTTCCTCGGAGGGCTCGGCCGGTGCCGCGGCGGTGGTGGCGGGGGCGTCCTCCGTGGCCGGCTCGGAGGCAGGGGCCTCCGGTTGGGGCGTCTCGTCCTGGGAGCTGTCGGGCTGCTCGACCTCCGGCGCGGGGGTGGCCGGCTCCTCCTGCTGTCCGGCGGGCTGCTGTGCCGGCTGGCTGGCGGGCTCGTCACCGCCGGAGCCGCAGGCCGCGGCGATAAGGGCGAACAGGACCAATGGCGCCATCGAATGGAGCCAGTGCTTGCGTGCGGTCGGGTTCACTTTCCGCTCCTCGTCCTCGGCACGTTTCTGGCCTGAGGGCCGCCGGTCGTAGCGTCGAGGGGTTCGTGCGCCCGCCGCCAGGCCCCGAGAATTGGGTGTACTCTATACTGCCGGTCGCAGCGGGTTCCCGAGACGGCATCGTTGCGGGGGACAGGGGAGGCAGGCATCAATGACCAGCACCATCGACTCCACCGACACCGTTCCGAGCGGCGAGGCCTCCACCGGCGGCATCAAGGTGCGACGGGCCACCGGCACGGTGGGCGCGATCGTCAGCGGAGTGGATCTCAACGACGACTTCGACGAGACGACGGCGTCCATAGTCCGCGAGGCGCTGCACGAGAACTGCGTGCTGGTCGTGCGCGGGCAGTTCCTCACTCCCGACGCCCACATGCGGGTCGCCCGGCTCTGGGGAGAGCCGTTCCTGCCCCACTACTACCGAGCCAACTCGGTGGAGGGGTATCCCCACATCGCGGTGATCCCCAACTTCGGCAAGGAGAAGACCCCGTCGGAGGGCTGGCACGTTGACGGTTCGCACTTCCGGGTCCCGCCGACGGTGTCGGTTGCCGTGGGGCGGACCATTCCCGCCGTCGGCGGCGACACCATGTTCTCCAACCAGTACAACGCCTATGACCGCCTCTCCGACGGCATGAAGGAGTTCCTGGAGGGCCGCCGGGTCAGGTTCGTCGGGACCAGACCGGTCGGGCCGGTCCGGCACATGGACAGGATCTCAGACCTGTTGCCGGCCAACGAGAAGGAGGAGGTGGCCCACTACCACCTCATCACGCCCGAACACCCGGCCACCGGCCGCAAGGCGCTGTACATGAACCGCCCGGGCAAGGCCATGACCCAGTTCGAGGGCATGACGGAGGCGGAGAGCCTCCCCATTCTGGAGTTCCTGCACGCGCAGTCGGTGACCCCCGACAACGTGTACCGCCACTCGTGGACCCCCGGGGACCTGGTGGCTTGGGACAACCGCTGCACCATGCACTACGGCGTCCACGACTACGGCGACGTCGAACGCACCCTGGTTCGGATCACCGTCGACGGCGCTCTCTGACGCGGCCGCTCGGCCTCCTGCCCGCCGGGGTCGCGGTCAGGCGTCGCGGTAGCTCTTGTCGCGGACGCTGTCGAAGGCGATCGTCCTGATCGACGCGTAGAGGCCGCCCTCGGCCAGATTGTGGATCCTGGCGTGATCGGGGTGGGTGGACCAGCGGACCGCGGCCTCCTCGTCGTCGAAGACGACAACACCCCAGTAGGTGAGGTCCTCGTCGCGGTCACGCCAGAAAACGAACCCGTCGGTCTCCTCAGCCAGGACTCGCATGTCCGCCACCGCGGTGGCGTGCAAGTCGTCGTTGTCGTGGGAATCGCGGACCGTCTCGAAGTAGATCAACTGCATTGGGGTCTCCTTTGGGTGAGTGAGGGCGATAGTGGCGATCCGGGCGGCGTCAGGCTGCCGCCTGGTGGCGTTCTCCGGCCTGGAGTTCGACGATGCGTATGCCGGGGTCCTCGGCGGCGCGGAGGTCCCGCATCGAGGTCTGCGCCTTGAACATCGGCGGGAAGGAGCGATGGGCGTAATGGATCGGCACTAAGACCGGCGCGCCCAGAATACGGGTGGCCTCCACCATCTCGCGGGCGGTCACCACCAGCTGCCGGCGCATGAGCCTCGCGCCGTTGATCGGCCCGATGGCCACATCGAATGGGTCTGCCGACTCGCGGTAGCGCTTCAGCGCTTCGAGGCTCAGGGTCTCGCCGCCGTAGAAGACCCGAACGTCACCGGAGGTGAGGGCGTAGTTGGTGGTTACGAGGCCATCGCGGTCGTGGTCCTCGATGGCCTCGATCCTCACGAGGTCGGTGAGTTGGCGCCGCTGGCCCCACGCCAGCACCTCGATGTCGGCGAAGCCGGCCTGCTCGGCCCGCTCCACCATGTTCTCGCCGGCCACGTAGACCGGGGTCTCGGCGCGGTGGGCATACGTCGCCAGCTCGGCCATCCCCCAGTGGTCGCGCACCCAGTGGCTGCCGATGATTGCCGTCAGCTCAGGAAGGTCCTCCACCGCCACAGTGGCGTGCTCGATGAAGGCCCAACTCTTGGCGAACCACGGATCGGTGAGCACGACCGCGTCGGCGACCTCCAGCAGCACGCAGGCGTTGGCGATGCGGGTGACCGCCCATGGAGGCGAGCCGGAAGTCATGGCCTCTACCGGTTCGATTTCACATGCGCAGGAAGCGGCGGGCGTTCTCGCTGGCGATCTTGCGGAACGTCTCGTCGCCGAGGTCGTCGCGCCACTTGAGGACTATGTCGACGGAGTTGGGGAATCGGCAGCCTCCGTGGGGGTAGTCCGAGGAGTACATCAGGATCTCGTCACCGACCACTGCTGACACGGCCTTCACCGCGTCGGGGCCCTCGTCGAGCTCGATGCCGCAGAAGATGTGGCCGTCCAGCGCGTACTCGATGGGTGTCTTGTCGATGCGGGGAAGCTTCGAGGCCAGGTAGTCGGCCTGGTAGGTCATGCGGTTCAGCCAGGCGCCGACCCAACCGCCGGAGCACTCGGCGAAACCGATCCGCAGGTTGGGATAGCGGTCGAACATCCCGCTCAGGGTCACGTAGGCGACGAGACGCTGGGCGCCCCAGGGGTGGGCGGCCATGCGGGCGATGGCCAGGTTGCCCCAGATGTCGCGGTAGCCGGGGAAGTAGGGGGGCTCGTAGAAGAACGAGTGGTGCACCAGCGGCAGGTCGGTGTCGTTCATCAGGGTCCAGATGCTGTCCAGCGACGGGTCGTCGACGGGCAGGCCCTCGGGCAGCATCACCGAGACCGCCGCCACCCACGGCCTGCCCGCCAGCGACTCCAGTTCGGCTGCGGACCACTCCGGGTCGCGGGCGTTGAGCACGAGGGCGGCCTTGAGACGGTCGGTGTCGAGGCCGCAGTAGTCGTCGAGGTAGCGGTGGTAGGCGGCGTAGAGGCCGGTCTGGATCTCGGGGTCGAGCGCGGTGGAGGCGGTCGAGAAGGTCGACGGGAAGATCAGCGCGATGTCCACGCCCTCGGCGTCCATGTCGTCGAGCCGTCCCCGGTTGTTCTCGTTGTTGACCTCGGGGACCGGCTTGACGTCGAAGTTGAGCTTCACCGCGCTGCCGAGAGGACCCTGCGCGCCCCGCTCACCGGCCGCGGTCTGCCCCTCCTCGGTGCCGGTGTACAGGTCCCGCCTGTAGGGGATGGGCGCGACGCTGAGGTGGTGGCCCTCGGTGACCTTCATGTAGTAGGGGAGCAGCTCATCCCACCGGTCCAGCAGGGCCTCGTCAGCGTACTTGTGCAGCGTCTCCATGTTGGGGCCGACATGCTGGTCGGTGTCGATGAACTCGAAGCCTTCTCTCATGGGTTCGCTCCTATCAGTTGGGCTGGATCACGAGAACCGGACGGACCGGCATCACGACCGGCGTTGGACGCCGATCACGAGAACCAGCGCTCGGCGGGCGGGAAGTTGGCCGGCAGCGAGAACATGCCGTAGACAATGCCGACCGTCTCGGCCCTCACGGCGTTGTCGTGGTCGATGGTGTAGTCGGGCATGCGGCGCAGCACGGCTCGAAGCGCCACCTGGATCTGGCGCCGGGCCAGGTTGGATCCCAGGCACCGGTGAGCGCCGAGGCCGAAGGTCACGTGACGGTTCGGGAACCGGTCGAGGACGATGCTGTCGGGGTCCTCGAAGACGGAGTCGTCGCGGTTGGCCGAGGCCCACACCATCAGCACCAGGTCCCCCTTGGAGATGTGGCGGTCACCGATGACCACGTCCCTGGTTGCGGTGCGGGCCATCGCCATCTGGGGCGCCTCGAAGCGCAGGAACTCTTCGACGGCCGAGGTCATAAGGGCGGGATCCTCGATCAGGCGCCGCCGCAGGTCGCGGTCGTGGTCCATCTGGATGAGAGCGTTGGATATGGCTGAACCAGTCGTGTCGAAGCCCCCCTGGACGATGAGGGTGGCCATCTCCTTGACCTCATGGTCGGTCACCGGTCGACCGTCGACGGTGGTGTTGAGCATGTAGGAGATCATGTCGTCGCGGGGGGCCTTGCGTCGGGCCGCGATCGTGTCCTTGAGCGTCTGGGCCACGAACTGGAGCCCTTCGGCGACATTGACCCTGCGGGGGCTGTCCTGGCGCAGGAACACCACCTGGTGCAGCGGCACCGAGAAGTCCTTCCACAGCTCCACGGGCAGGCCGAGCTTGTAGAGGGTGGTCATGGCCGGCACCGGGTCGGCGAAGTCGTGGACGAAGTCGCAGGACCCCTCCTCGATGAAGTCGTCGATGGCGGCGTGCACGAACCGCTCGATGACCGGCGTCATGCGGTCGACGGCCGCGGGCGACAGCATCGGGTGCAGGACCTTCCGGAACGCCAGGAACTCCGGCGCGTCCATCTCGGCGGGGATCGACTTCTGCCCGACGTTCTTCTTGGGCGGTATCACCAGAGTCTCGGCGGAGGAGAACGTCTCGTCGTCGGTGGCCACCTGGCGGATCTCCTCGTAGCCGGTGAGCACCCAGAACCCTCCGTGGCTGGGCGTGCGGGCCACCGGGCACTCCGACCGCAGCCGGGCCAGTTGCGACCAGGGATCGGCGACGAACTGCTCCGAATGGTGATCGAAGTCGACCTCCGCATTCACGGGGTCCAACATATCAGGATACTCATTTTGCGAGGCGGCTATCCTCCTCAGCCGCAGCCAGGAACCCTCACTCCACTCCGCCGACCGTGATGCGGTAGAGGGTGCGTTCGGCGTCGCCGTAGTCGTGGACCCCGTAGTGCATGGCGCACTGGTTGTCCCAGCAGACGATGTCACCGGGACGCCACTGGTGGCGGTAGACGTTGTCGGGGGTCGAGGACTGCTCGTAGAGGAACTTGAGGATGGGGAGGCTCTCGGCCTCGGTGAGGCCCTCGATGGCGACCATGGCCTCGCCGGGCCGGTTGAGGTAGAGGGCGGTACGGCCCGTTCCGGGATGGACTCGAGCAATCGGGTGGTAGTTCTCCACCGGTTCGCGTTCGGAGGAGGGAAGGGTGTCCGACACACCGTCCATCCTCTGGACGCGCTTGGGCCGGGATCCAACGAACCGGCCGCGCCGGCCGGCAATGAGTTGCTTCATGCCCTCCGACAGGCGGTCGTAGGCGACGTACTGGTTAGAGAACATCGTGTCGCCTCCGGTCTCGGGAATCACATGAGGTCGAGCGACCGACACAGTCGGCGGGGTCGACATGTGCGACCAGTCGGTGTGCCACGCCTCGGCCGGGGCCTTGGCCTTGCCGAAGTTGGGCACGATGGCGATCTTCGGGTAGCCGTCGAGCGAGTTCTTGGCGTAGTACCAGGGCAGGAAGGGCTCACCGAACACCGAAGCCAGGCGCATGTGATCGTCCGGGGACAGGAACTGGTCTCGCAGTATGAGCACGCAGTTGTTGTAGAGGGCCGATCGGAGGGCGTCGGCCTCGGCCTCGGTGATGTCCGCGGTCAGGTCTACCCCGCTGAGGCTCACGCCAACGGAACCCGTGAGCGGCTGCAGGCGGATCGTCTTGTTCGTCATCGGCGGGAGTCGAGGGTATCAAGCACCGGATTGAGCATCGAGGCGGTAGACGCGGGTGGCGGTGGCCGAGAACAGGGCCCGGCGCTCGGTGGCCGTAAGCGTCGAGGCGATCTCCAGGTAGGCCTCGACAAGCGCGGTGTAGCTGCCGTAGAGGCGGTCGATGGGCCAGTTGGTGCCGAACATGGCCCGATCGGGTCCGAAGCACTCGATGCAGTGCTCCGCCCATCCTCTGATGCTGTCAATGCTCCAGTCGGGGTCGGCGCCGCTAGCCAGGGCCGAGATCTTCACCACGACATTGGGACGGGACGCCACCTTCGCGATAGCACCGGACCACTGGTCGAAGTAGTCGCGGTCGCGCTGCACGGGCTGGCCGGCGTGGCCGAGAATCAACGTCGCGTCGGGGCGGCGATCAGCCAGAGCGCAGACGGCGTTGAACTTCGGGTAGGGCACCAGCACCTCCAGGCTCAGCCCGGCGTCGGCCAGGAGCTCGAAGCCCCCGGCGAAGGCATCCGTGTCGATGGTGCCCGCCGACAGCATGTCCCTCACGCCGCGCAGCAGCCGGTGGCCGGCGTTGGCCTCGATCACCGACGCGATGTCGGCGTCGGCGGGATGAGCCTGCGCGATGATGGCATCGGGCGCTCCCTGCTCGTCGGCCATCGACTGCAGCCAGGCCGTCTCCAGTCCGGGAACCCGCTCCACGCAGGACTGGATGTGCACGATCCGGTCCGGCGCGTGGATGCCCGCCTGGGCCCGCAGTTCGGCGGCAGTGAACTTCGGGGCGTCGAGGCGGTGCATGCCCTTGAGGCGGGGATGCTCGAACTGCGGGTCGAGATACCGCCAGTGCAGGCCTTCGACCCGGTGGTCCCAGAAATGCACATGGGTGTCGACGAACTGCAGCGCCCGGCCATCGGCAGGCCCGGCTTGCGGTGCCTCGCCGGGGCCGTGCGACCCGCTCATCGCGGCTGGCGGCCGGGCGCGGTGGCGTCCTCGCCCGTTCCCGTCCCGGCGAATCGGGAGTCCTGGTGGGTGCCCATGTACGCCTCGACCACTCTGCGGTCCGTGTCGAGGATCGACGGCGGGCCCGAGGCGATCAGGTCTCCGGCCTCCAGCACGTACAGGCGGTCGACCAGCGAACGCATCACGGCCACGTCGTGGTCGATCACCATGACGGTTATCCCGAGTCGGGCCCGCAGGTCGGAGATGACCCGCACGAAGTCGTCGACCTCGCGGGGGCTCAGCCCTGCGGTGGGCTCGTCGAGCAGGACCAGGTGGGCGTCCAGGGCCAGAGCGCAGGCCAGTTCTGCCAGGCGTCGGGTGCCGGTGGAGAGGTTGGCGATCTGGTAGTGGGCGTGCTCCCGGATCCACAGGTCCGACAGCATCCCCAGCGCGGTCCGGTTGCGCTCGCGCTCGGCGCGGCGCGCACCGGGGGTTCCCAGCAGCGCGGCTGCGAGGCGAGTCGGCTGCCGGCGCTCCAGGGCCAGGCTGACCGCGTCCACCAGCATCATGTCGTCGAACAGCCGGGCCTGCTGGAACGACCGGCCCAGTCCCAGCCGGGCCCGGCGGTGAGCGGGCAGCGAGCCGATGTCGCGACCGTCGAGCAGAACGGTCCCCGAATCGGGGCGCTGATGGCCCGACAGAACGTCGAACAGCGTCGTCTTGCCCGCACCGTTGGGGCCCATCACGCCGACGATCTCTTGGCGCCTCACATCGATGGACACGTCGCGCAGGGCGTTCACGCCCCCGTAGGACACCGAGATCCCGCCGGCGACCAGAACCGGCTCCGCGTCGTCGCCCGGAACGTGGCCCGGGACGGCGTCGGGCCCGGTCTCGCCCTCCTCTGGGGGCGCGGCGTCGGCCGGTTCGTCGGCGGGCAGCAGTCCCCGGGCCACGGCCGCCTCGACCAGCTTGTCGCGGGTGGCGAACACCAGCGACGCCAGCCCGCCCGGCAGCAGGAGCAGCACGGCCAGCACGCCCATCCCCGACGACAGCAGGCCCCAGTCCTCGCCCAGGATCCGGGGGATGCCTTGCACCCAGAAGGCGCCGAGCACCGCTCCGGTCATGGTGGTCACCCCGCCGAAGATCGCCATCACCACCAGCGACAGGGACTCGCCCGGCCCGAACGTCCCGTCGAGGTCGCCGGAGAAGGTGACCAGCAGCCCGCCGTAGAGGAAGCCACCGGCCGACGCGATCATCCCCGAGACCACGAAGGCCGCCAGCTTGGTCATGCGGGGCGACACCGCCACGCTGGAGGCCGACGGCTCGTTGTCGCGGACGGCGACCATCCTGCGGCCGAGGCCGCTGCGCCGGAGCCGGTGGACCACGAACATGGCGACCACCAGCGCGCCCAGGCAGGCCCAGTAGTAGCGGATCTCGCTGTCGAGGCTGATCCCGCCGAAGGTGGGGCGCGGTAGCGACATCGACGTGGCGCCGTCGTCGCCCCGATGGTTGAGCCAGTCCTGCTCCAGCAGCCAGCCGCTGGCCGCGACCGAGAAGGCGAGGGTGATCACAGCCAGGAACAGGCCCCGGATGCGCAGCGCGGGCAGGCCGATCAGCAGCGCCACCGCCCCGCCCGCGACGGTGGCGACCACGATGGCGGGCCCGTGAGGGAGGCCGAGCTGGTAGAGGCGGCCCCCCAGCGCCGCGCCGACGGCCACGAACGCGAACTGGCCTAGGGACACCTGGCCCGCGAACCCGGTGAGAACCACCAGCGAGAGGCCCATCACCGCGAAGAGGGCTACCGCGCCCAAGAAGAACTGCTCCGACGAGGTCATGCGGGACGGCAGGTACACGGCCACGGCCAGCGCGGTCCCCAGCAGGGCGACCTTGGCGGCCCGCACCCTGAAATGGGCGGCGAGGTAGGGCTTCAGGGGCACGATGGCCGCGGCCAGCGTCCAGGAGCTCTGCTCGGAGCCTCGCAGCACCGAGCCCAAGCCCTTCTTCATCAGGAAGCTGCCCGCGATCGCGGCCAGCAGCACCAAGTCGAGGGCGCCGCCGATGGGGTAATTCCACAGCACGAGCGCTTCGAGCACGCCGATGGCGATCCCAGCCACGAAGACCGACGACAGGCGGGTCAGCCCCCCGAGCATGGCGGCCGCCAGCGCCTTCAACATGAGCTGCGGCCCCAGCGCCTGGGACAGCGCGAGCGGCCGGGTCGGCCCGATGAGGATGGCCGACACCCCGGCCAGCAGCCCGGCCGCGGTCCACACCGCGAACGACACCCTGTCGATGGGCACCCCGGCGAGGCGGGCCGCGTCGGTGTTCTCGGCGGCGGCCCGGCTGGCCTTGCCCAGTCGGCTGCGCCCCAGGAACAGCGCCAGCGCGACAGTCAGGATGGGGACGGCCACCAGGATGGTGAGCTGGCCCGGGCCGAGGAGGAGGCTGCCGACGCTGATGCGCCAGTCGAAGGGCGTCGGGTAGATCTTGCCGATGAGGTCGCCGCCCTTGGGCAGCAGCGCCCCGCCGAAGAACAGCAGCTGGGAGGCGCCGATGGTGGCCACCAGCACGGTGAGGCGCGACGCTGACCGCAGGGGCCGGATCACCAGGAACTCGAACAGCCCGCCCACGGCCGCGGCGACCAGCAACGCGATGACCAGAGCGATGGCGTAGGGCCACCCGAGGTTGAGGGCGAAGATCGGGATCATCAGCGCGGCCAGTGCGCCCATCTCGCCGTGGGCGAAGTTGATGACCCGTGACGACCGGTACACGAGGGTGATGCCCAGCCCCAGCAGCGAATAGGTGAGGCCTGTGATCACACCGAGGATCACCACGTTGTGGGGGACCTCGAACCCGACGAGAGGAAGCGTCATGGCGGGCAACTCAACCCGAGGTCACTGGGCTGTCAGCACTTGAGCCCATGGATCGGCGAGTTCGGGCTTGCGGAGACCGAAGAGGAAGCGTCATGGGCAGGGGTTCTCGTGCTCGACGAAGGCGGCGTACTCGCTCAGCTGCTCGGCGAAATCCCGCTCGCTGATGCCGGTCAACACCCCCACGAAGTTGGCGCTGGCCTTGGGAGCCAGCCGAGCGTCGCCCAGGTCAACGAAGGCGGGGGCCTTGGCCAGGTCGAGGCCGTCGCGGTCGAGGGCGGCCACCCCCACCACGGGGCAGTAGGCGACGTCCTCGGAGGTGTTGCGCACCGTGACCTGCACCGTCGCGGTCAACCCCTCGACGCGGACCCGCGGCTCGCCGACGTCGAGCACCGGGCGGTCATAGACCTGCTGGAGGCCCAGCACCAGGCCGACGACGAAGCCGGCGGCGATGAGGACGCCGAACAGCACCCGCCGTGTCCGCTCGTTCCACCACGGTCCCAGCAGCCGTCTGGCCGCCCGTGCGCTCGCCTCCAGCAGATCCGTCGATGAGCTCATTCGTGGCTCTCCAGCAGCCGGAGGGCCAGCGCGTCGGCGTCGAGGGCCGAGGCGGGGCCCAGGTCGCTCACCCGGCCCCGGTCCATGAAGAACACCGAGTCGGCCACCGACAGCGCCACCCCGATGGACTGCTCGACGAGCAGGATCGTGGTGCCGAGAGCAGCGATGCGCTCCACCACCTCGAGAAGCTCCACCGTGACCGTCGGGGCGAGGCCCAGGCTCAGCTCGTCGATCAGCAGCAGGTCCGGTCCGGCCACCAGGGCACGGCCCAGGGCCACCATCTGCTGCTCGCCGCCCGAGAGCGTCCCGGCCCGTTGATCGAGTCGCTGGCCCAGAGCCGGGAACACGTCGAGCACCTCGTCCATGCGCTCGGTGACGAGGCTCTGGCTCCCCGCGAACGGGTAGGCGCCGAACCAGAGGTTGTCGCTCACGCTCAGCGACGGGAAGATCGACTGCCCGGCGGCCATCAGGGTGATGCCGAGCTTGGCCCGCTGCTCGGGCGGTATGCCCACCAGGTCCTGGTCCCGGAAGAACATCTGGCCCGACTGGGCGTGCAGCAGCCCGCCGACGTTGGCCAGCAGCGTGGTCTTGCCCACCCCGTTGCGGCCCACCAGCGCGTGGCATCCGCCCTCGGGCACCGTCATGTCCACGCCGAACAGCACTTGTATCGGCCCGTAGGAGAAGTCCAGCGCCTCGATCCGCAGCAACGGCTCGGCCGTCTCGGCCGGGGCTGCATCGGGCGCCGACTCGTCGGCCGGCGCCCCGCCGGACGCGGGCCGCGGTCCTAGTGCCGGCCTGACGGCGGTCTCGCCCGCTTCGGCCAGTCGGGCGACGTGCACGGCGTGCTCGTCGCGCACCATGGCCTGCACGGCCTGCTCGTCGCGCCGGTAGCTGGCCAGCGCGAACGTCATCAGGATCAGCCCGGCCACCGCGGCCAGCGGTATCAGCATCATGTAGGCGGTCCTGAGGTCGCTGGCGTCGGCGATGATGCCGTAGATCACCGGCGAGGCGGCCGAGGCCAGGCTCTGAGTGACCGCGTCCAACGACGTGCCCCGGCCCCGCAGGTCGGGGTGCAGCACGTCGACCCGGGCCGCGTTGAGCGGCGGGATGGCGGCCACCAGGAACAGGGCGCCGAAGGACAGCAGCAGCAGCATCAGCGGCGTGTAGCCCACCAGGAACGCGGCGATGAACAGCGGTGCCGAGATCAGGCGGGCGATGCCGGCCACCCCGATGCGGGCCGACGTGTACCCGGAGTGGGTCAGGAAGTCGGCGAGGTTGCCGGCGGTCAGCACGCCCACGAGCCCACCGACGGCCACCAGGCTCAGCGCGGTGGTGGCCTCGGCGACGTCCAGGTCGTGGTAGCGGATCAGGAACGTCGGAGTCCACACCCCGATCCCGCCGAAGAACAGGCTGCCGACCGCGGACGACACCAGGCTGGCCGTGTAGGAGCGGCAGCGCAGGATCACCTTGTAGGCGTCCACCACGGTGACGTTCTGGTACCTGGACGCGATCACCGTGCGCTCGTCGGCCTCCAGGCGCTGGTGGCGCCGCTCCTGGATGCCCCGCACGGGCTCGGGCAGCCGCCAGCTCAACAGGGCCACCGCGAACGCGGGCAGCGCGAAGAAGAAGAACGTCGCCCTCCACCCCCAGGCCTGCCCCATCAGCCCCCCGATGGGCAGCAGGAAGAACCCGGTGAGCTGGCCCATCTGGTAGATGCCCATCACCTTGGACCGCTGGTTGACCGGGTAGTAGTCGGCGAGCAGCGACTGCGACGTCGGGTTGTCGCAGGGATCCCACAGGCCGAGCACCATCCGCCCGAGCAGCAGCATGATGAAGCCGCTGGCCATCCCGGTGAAGATCATGGTGATCCCCCAGAACGCCGTTCCCCAGGCGATGATCCGGGTGCGGCTGTAGCGGTCGGCCAGCGCCCCGAAGGGCACCGTCCCGAGGGTGACGCTGATCAGGTACGACCCGCTGAGGATGCCCAGCGCGGTGTCGGACAGGCCGAACTCCCGCTTGAGCAGCGGGAACATCGACGACAGCAGGAACTGGTCGCTCACGTTGATCGTGTAGACGGCCGTGAGCAGCACCAGCGGCCATTTCGGAACACCCACGAGCTTGCGGGTCACGTGGAACTTCGGACGCGGCGTCAGCGCGGGCGTCAGCGCTGAGATGCGCTCAGCCGCGGCCGGCGTCAGCACCATGTTCTACGCCTGCCAACTCGCGCATTCCGAACCCACAAACAGTATACTAAACTCCCATGTCGGGCTCGGGACGGAGTACGCAGGCAGGATTCTGGCGCTCCCCGCCGCGGGCGCTCCCAGGTGCCTGAGTCTGTGGGCGAGACCACAGTCGGTGAGCGACTGCTGGAGCTGATCGCCGGACCCGGGACGGCGCTCTTCGGTGTTCCCGGCGGGCAGACCCTCCCGCTCTACGCCGCCTCCAGGGACGCGGACGTCCGGCACCTGGTCGTGCGCGACGAACGCAACGCGGTGACCGCGGCCGACGCCTACGCCCGCCTGACCGGCGTCGTGGGAGTCTGCGACGCCACCGTGGGACCGGGGGCCACCAACCTGGTGTCGGGTCTGGCCGAGGCCCAGGCCTCCTCGATCCCGGTGGTGGCGGTGGTGGCCGACACCAGGCGCGATGCCGAGCATCTGCGGCGCCACTCGGTGGCCTCGCAGTCCTTCGAGCAGGCCGAGACCCTGGCGCCTGTCACCAAGTGGGTCGGGAGAGTCCCCGAGCCGGCCGCGCTGGACGAGGTCGTCGACCAGGCGCTGCGGGTGGCCACCGCGGGCCGACCCGGGCCGGTGGTGGTGTCGGTACCCGAGGACATCTTCCTGGGTGCGGCCGACGGGTCCCGGCCCCGGTCCATCGGTGGCCGTGACCGGCGGTTTCCCCGGCACAGACCCCATCCGGAGCCGGAGCTGGTCGAGGCGGTCGCCGAGACGATCAGGGCGGCCGAGCGACCGGTGATCCTCGCCGGGGGCGGGGTCGTGTTCAGCGGCGCGGCGCCCGCCCTGTCCGCACTGGCGGAGGGATGCTCGCTGCCCGTGGCGACATCGCTCAACGGCAAGGGCGCCATCGACGAGCGCCACCCGTTGTCGGCCGGCGTCGTCGGGGGCTTCGGCTCCCAGCGAGCGAACCTGGTCGCGCAGGCCGCCGATGTGATCGTCGCGGTCGGCACCAAGCACTCCCAGTTGGGCACGCACGGATGGCGCCTTCTCGCGGCCGGCCAGACCGTCGTGCATGTGGACATCGACGCCACCGAGATCGGGCGGGCCATTCCTGCCCACATCGGTGTGGTTGCCGACGCACGGTCGTTCCTCACGGCGCTGGTGGAGGCGCTCGACGCATGGGCCGGCTCCTCCACTCCATGGATCGACGACATCCGGCCCGACGAGGATCCTGTTGGCGGCGACGAGGCCGTGCGCCCGGAGGCGGTCGTGGCCGCTCTGGATGATCTGCTCGGTCCCGACGACATCCTGGTGTGCGAGGCGTCGCTGTCGTCGGGATGGGGAGCTCGTTACTTCCGGGTCAAACGGGCCGGCCCGGGAATGCTCGCACCCCGGGGCCTGGCCGGGCTCGGTTGGGCGCCCGGAGCCGCGCTGGGTGCCCGTCTGGCCCGGCCCGAGGGCAGGGTGGTCGCTATCACCGGTGATGGCGGGTGGGGCTACGGACTCAGCGAGACCGAGACCGCGGTGCGGTACGCGCTCGACATCACGACGGTGGTGCTCAACAACTCCTCTCTGGCGTGGATCCGCCACGTCGAGTCCCGTATGAACATGCCGTACAACACAGACTTCAGCCCCGTCGACTTCGCGGCCACGGCCAGGGCCATGGGGGCTGACGGCCGCCGGATCGACGATGGTGACTCCATAGTCTCGACCATCTCGGCAGCCCTCAAGACTCGAGGACCCTCGGTGGTCGAAGTCCCCGTGTCGCCTGAGGCCACCCCGCTCATCGGTTACGGAACGGTCCGGAGAGCCGCCTATGGCTAACCGATTCGCGGGAGCATGCCCTTGAGCCGTGACGGCTCCGGCCCGATGTCGGGCCGATTGGCGGGCGATTGCCGGTGAGCCTCGACGAGGTGCTGGGCGGGCTCCGGTTCCCGGAGAGCCCCCGGTGGCGCGAGGGTCGACTCTGGTTCTCCGAGAAGCGGGCCGGACGGGTCGTGCGCCTCGACCTTGACGGCCCGACTCCCGTGCTGGAGGTCGCGGCTGATCCAGGAGGTCTGGGCTGGTCGCCGGAGGGTGACCTTCTCGTCGTCTCGATGGGGGACCGCCGCCTCCTGCGAGCCCGCAGCGGCCAGTTGACCGAGGTCGCGGACCTGGCTCCCTTCACCCGAGGCAAGTGCAACGACATGGTCGTCGACGGCCTGGGCCGGGCCTATGTGGGCGACTTCGGGTACGACCTCGCCGCCGGTGAGCAGCCCGTCAGCGGTCACATCGTGCTGGTCGACGCCTCGGGCCGGGCGCGGATCGTGGCCGAGGACATCGGCTTCCCCAACGGATCGGTGGTAACCGCCGACGGCCGGCAACTCATAGTGGCGGAGTCGGCGGCCGGCCGGCTCACCGCCTTCAGCATCGGCGATGACGGCGGCCTCCACCACCGGCGGGTGTTCGCGGATCTCGGGAAGGGGGTAGCGGACGGCATCTGTCTCGACGCCGAGGGAGCGGTGTGGTTCGCCGATCCGCTCGGCTGCGAGGTGGTACGGGTCGCCGATGGAGGCCGGGTGCTGCAGAGGATCTCCACCGGTGTCGAAGGCGCGTTCGCGTGCGTCCTGGGCGGCGACGACGGCCGGACGCTGTTCGTGTGCACCTACTCCGAGGCCGCCTCGATGGATCCCGCAGGCCCGCCGGTGGGCCGCATCACCGCCGCCCGCGTGGATGTGCCCTCCGGTGGTTCGCCTTGACGCTACACCCCAACCGGTGGTCCCGCCGTCATCTGCGGGCGGAGTCAGCGCCGGAGCACCGCAGGCGCCTGAGCCTGGGGTTGGTCCTGGCCGGGACGCTGGTCGGATTCCTCGACTCCAACGTGGTGAATGTCGCCCTCCCCTCGATCGCGGCCGGGCTCAACGCCGACACCGGCATCGAGTGGGTCGTTACCGCTCACCTGCTGGCGCTCGGTGTCACCCAGGCACCAAGCGGGTGGCTGGCCGACCGGTGGGGGCTGCGCCCGGTCTTCCTGCGGGCGACTGGCGGGTTCGCTGCCTTCGCGGTCCTGTCGGCGGCTGCTCCCAACCTGGTGACCCTGGTGGTGGCCCGCATCGGGCAAGGTCTCTGCAGCGGCGCGACGCTGGTCGTCGGAACGCTGCTCATTTACGAGATGACGCCGCCCGAGACCCGGGGACGGATCATCGGCTACAGCGGCGGACTCTTCATGATCGCCCCGGCGCTGGGGCCGCTCCTCGGTGGTTGGGTGGTCACCTTCACCAGCTGGCGGTGGCTGTTCCTCGGCTTCGCCCCGGTCTGCGGGCTGCTGCTGATCGGAGCCCTGCGCTTCGTTCCCGTCAAGTCACCGGGCCAGCGACGTCCGATGGACCTGTTCGGCACCCTGTTGTTCACGGTGTCGCTGGTCGGATTCCTGACGGCCAGTTCCTACGCCTCCGACTGGGGACTGTCGTCGACGATCTTTGTCGCCACCATGGTGATGTCGCTGCTGATCGCCGCGGCCTTCTGGCTGCGGGCGACCCGCACCCCTCACCCGTTGATCGATCCCAAGCTCTACAGCTCTCGGGACTTCTCGCTGTGCATGGTCGTCGTGGGGACGCTGGCTATGGCCCAGTTCGCCCGCCAGGTGTTCGTGCCCCTGGAGATGCAGGCGGTGCGAGGCCTGAGTCCGGTCGGTGCCGGCGCGGTGCTGACTCCCAGCGCCCTCCTGGCCGCAGCCACCATGCCCCTGGCCGGTCGGATGACTGACCGCTTCGGACCCAAGCCGCCCATCGTCGCTGGGATGTCGCTGGCCGCGCTGGCCACCGGCCTGCTGTCGACCACCGACCCCTCGACCCCCATCTGGCTCGTGGTGGTCTACATCGCCGGATCGGGCATCGGGGTAGCCATGGTGGCCATGCCGACCACCCTGCTCTGCCTCAGCGCGGTGGTCCGTCGGCTGCGGACCCAGGCCTCCGCGGTGAGGAACCTCACCGGTCGGGTGGCGGGCGCGCTGGGCACGGCGGTGATCGCCACCGTCATCGTGACAGATGTCGGGAGTCTCACCGAGCTGGGCACCGGGCCCGAAGTGCTGGCCAGGGCCCAGGATGCCTACAACAACGGGTTCCTGGTGGCCACCGTGATCATGGTGGCAGGAGTGGTGATGGCGCTGGGCCTGACGAACCGCCGCCCGAGTGACGACGAGGAGGCCATGGCCGGCGGGCATCCCGATGATGACGAGGTGCCGTGGCCATGACCCATGAGCCGTTCGTGGACGCCCATGTGCACTTCTGGGATCGGTCGGTGGAGGAGCTCGAGTGGGCATGGCTCGACTCCGGGTTCTCGGCCTACCGGTTCGACAGCGACGAGGGCTACAGCGGCGAGAGTTACCTGCCCCCCGACCTGATGGCCGAGGCTGACGGCACCGGTCTGGCCGGCGTGGTGGGTGTGCACTGCGCCGAGCCGATCCCTGACCCGGAGGTGGAGACCTCCTGGCTCGAGCGTGTAGCCGACCGCTACGGCCTGCCCGACGTCACCGTCGGCCGCTGCGAGTTGGCCCGACCCGGCACTCCCGCACTGCTGGAACGCCATCGCCGCCACCCGCGGTTCAGCGGGGTGAGGGACCTGACCGCCTACCAGAGCCTCTCGCCGGACGACGCTGCCGCCGCTATGGAGGCCGCGGCCGCGTTGCGCATTTCCGTCGAGGTGAGGCGCCCTCATGACCAGCTCGGGGCTGTTGCCGGTATTGCGCGCCGCTGGCCCGGCGTCGTCGTGGTGTTGAGCCACGCCTGCCTGCCGTCGTCGCGGGACGCCGAGAGCCTGGCCGGGTGGTCGGCCGCGCTCGGAGAGTTGGCTGGCCGGGCCAGCGCGGTGGTGTGCAAGATCTCAGCGGTAGCCGGCCGCGCCGATCCCGACTGGACCGTCGACAGCATCCGGCCATGGATCCTGGCCGCGGTCGGAGCGTTCGGCCCCGACCGGTGCATGCTCGGCTCGAACTGGCCCGTCGACCGGCGCTACGGCTCGTACCGGAAGCTCATCGACGCCTACCGCGAGGTGCTGTCGGTGCTGGACCCCGCCGAACGCCAAGCAGTCCTCGCCGGCACCGCCCGCCGCGTGTACCAGATGCCCGATTAGCGGGGCGCCGTGAACCCGTACAGCCATCATCGGGTCAGGCGGTCGGCGAGCCAGCGGGCGATTCGATCTTCGAGCGGCTGGGCCTCCGGCTGCTCGAACTGGAGGACCGAGGCCATGGTGATGCCGATGCCTAGACCGTGGAAGACAGCCAGATCGCTGCCCTCGGGTGCCGACGCCAGGTAAGCGCCGACCGCGGCTCGCACCCCCTCACGATCCTCGGTCGACGCCATCGCGAAGACACTGACCGGCCTGGTGGCCAGGGCCGAGGCGATGCGGTCGGCATTCCGGGGCGAGACCACGCACAGGGCTCGCACCCCGCCGGCCGCGACGGCTGCCTCGACCGCGCTGGCTGCGGTGTCCTGCTCGGCCAGCACGCCCAGGCGGGCCGGATCCACGCCGTCCAGGTCGGCGATTACCTCCAGTGCCCTGGCCGCGTCGAGCTGCACCCGGCGGCGCTGGCCCGGCCCCATGCGGGCGTAGGTGCAGTCGCCCCGGCTGGCGCCGCGGCCCCTGATGTCCAGCATCAGCGTGGCCATGCCGTGCTGCGCCAGGAACTCCGAGGTCCGCTTCCAGGCATCGCGCTCGTGCCGGGAGCCTGCGACGGTCACCACCGCCGGCAGTGGCGCGTCCGAGGCGGGCCCGTGAAGCACCGCTCCGAGGGGCCATCCGTCGGCTGCGCTGAACGTGAGCTCGCGGGTCGAAGGCCAGTTCATCGGTTCAGCACCTCCGCCAGCCAGCCGACCACCCGCGGCTCAAGGTCGTGATCGAGCTCGAACAGTTGGTAGCCCAATGCTGACCCCGGATACTCGACGTACTGGGATCGGCCCGGTGGAGCGGCCGAATGCAACTCTCCCATGGCCCGGGTAGTGACCTGATGGCCGGTGCAGGTGATGTAGAGGGTGTCTACCGCACCGCTGGTGAGGTGGTCCGCCTCGCTCTTGTCCTGGGTCCGGTAGCCGGTGAGCAGGACCACAGCCACCACCCGGGAGTCCCGGCAGGACGCCCGCACCGCGTACTCGGCACCGTGCACCGTGCCCACCGTCGCCAGCCGGGTCTCATCCACCGACGCCAGGCCGGCGAGATGATCGAGCGCCGCCAGCGCGTCCTGCCATGCCAGATCGCGGGTCTCGGGGTCGAGATCGAAGTAGGAGCCCCGGTTGATGCTCTCGCCCCGGCCCCGCCAGTCCAGGTTCAGCACCGCCAGGCCGGCCTCGGCCAGCAGACGCTGTAGGCGGGTGTAGGCGGCCCGGTCGCTGCGACCAGTGTGGAGCAGCACCACCCCGGGAGCCGGACTGTCACGCTGGGGAAGCCAGCGGGTGCCGTGCAGTCTCCAGCCGTCGGCGCCGTCGAGCACCACCTCGTCGACGGCGGCGGAAAGCACCGAGCGCTCTGAGATCCACGCCCGAACCCGGGCCACGATGGCGTCGTCGGCCGTGGACTTGCCGACGCTGGCCACGATCAACTCAGAGTCCGGATGGGCTGAGGCGAGAAAGGCGTCGGCCATTGAGCGCAGCGAGCGCCGGTCGGACGCCGGAGTCACGCCCAGTATCGCCACCTCGGGCCATTCGCCCAGCAGTTCCAGGTCGGCACCTGCCAGCGGGGCGCCCCACAGGACAACCCCGCACACCGAGCCGTCATCGGCGGCCGCTCGCAGCGCAGCCGATCCGGCATCACCGACACCAACGACCACGCACGGCTGGGCTGACGCGGCCAGGCTGGCAGGCGCGTCCTGGGGCAGGCAATGCGACCAGGAAACGTCGGAGCCGCCGACGGCAAGACCGTCGACCAGAGTTGCCTCGCCCTCGCTGGCTACCACGATGCAATGCACCATCACTTGCTCCGTCGCCTCGCCCGGTTGAGCGTCGCACCGGCGGGCCGGTACCGTCCGCGACTATATGACCGGCGATGCCGAGGAGACCTAGCGGTGCGGATTGGCGTCCACACCGGGCTTGAGCACACCACCACCGGCGACCTGCTGGATCTGTGGCGCTGGGCGGACGACGCCGGCTTCGACTGGATCTCGGTCTGGGACCATCTGACATCGTCACAGACCACGTCGCCGGACCCGGCGCGGCTCACCCCGCCCGTCGCCGGGTGCCTGGAGGCCGTGTCGGCCCACGCGGCCCTGGCCCTGACCACCTCGCGGGTCCGCTGCGGGAACCTCGTGTACTGCGCCGGGTACCGCAATGTCGCCGTGCTGGCCCAAGCCATGGTCACCATCGACCACCTCTCCGGCGGACGCTGCGACGCGGGGCTGGGAGCGGGCTGGGCCAAGGCCGAGTACGACGCCTTCGGGATCCCCTTCCCGGACGCAGGCGAGAGGCTCGACCTGCTGGACGAGACTGCCCGAGCGATGCGGGCTCTGCTGGCCGGAGAGGGCCCGGTGTCGTTCGAGGGACGGCACGTGACGCTGCGCGAGGCCCGATGCCGGCCATCACCGTTGCAGGACCGGCTGCCCCTGTGGATCGGCGGGGGAGGAGAGCGCCGCACATTGAGGATCGCGGCGTCCTGGGCCGATGGCTGGAACGTCGCCTTCGTGCCGCCGGAGGTGTTCAAGGCCAAGCTCGCGGTGCTGCACGGCCACTGCGAGGTCGTGGGCCGCGACCCGAGCGAGATCCGGGCTTCGGTCAACGTGGGGGCGGTGTCCGACGAGGCTGACCTGGACCGCCGGTTCGGCATGGCCGCCGACCAGGTTCGAGCCGCGGTCCTCTCCGGCTCGGCCGGACAGATGACGGAGGACTTGGGCCGATACCGGGTCTGCGGTGCCGACCAGGTCAACGTGGCCGTCCGGGCTCCATGGGACCGTGACGTGCTCGAGAGGGTCCTCGAAGCTGCCCGCTCGCTCGTCTGAGCAGTTCCTCGGACGTCTCGCCCAGTCACTGCGGATCACGCCCGCACCGGAGTTCAACCCCGGCGGCGGACCAGCCGGCCGGGGAGCGCTCCGGTGTGCTCGCCGTTCTCGAGCAGCACCTGGCCGCCGACCACGGTGGCCATGATGCCGTCGGCTCGCTGGGTCAGCCGGGTGGCGCCGGCCGGCAGGTCGTGGACAACCTCGGGGACGCACGGCTCCAGGCGGTCGAGGTCGATGATGTTCAGATCGGCCTCGAAGCCCTCGCGGACCAGTCCCCGGTCAGCCATTCCCCAGATGCTTGAGGGCACCAGGGTGATCATGCGCACCGCCTCCTCGATGGTGAACTCGCCGAGGTCGCGGACCCAGTGGCTGAGCAGGTAGGTCTGCAGCGACGCGCTGATGATCTGGCTCACGTGGGCTCCGGCGTCGGAGAAGGTCATGACCGTGCGGGGATGGCGCAGCATCATCAGTACATCGTCGGGTTCGTCGTTGCTGGTGATCTGCAGGAAGAACGTGTCGAAGTCGGACTCCAGCCCCAGATCGATCATGGCCGCCACCGGATGAACGCCCCGGTCCGCGGCGACGCTGGCCAGCGTCGGCGAGACGCTCCGGTCGCGCTGCAACACGACGATCCGCTCGAACAGCGGCTTGCGGGCCACCTCCTTGCCTAGCGAGAAGTCCATGCCGCTGAGCGACTCGACCAGCTTCGATCGCACGTCGGCGTCTCTGAGCGCACCGGCCTGCTCGTCGAGGGGCCGGGCCCGCAGCTCGGCCCAGGCAGGCACCTTGTCGAAGGGCAGCCAGGTTTTGAAGTTGAACAGCGCGCCCGAGGGCATGCAGCTGCTCTGGCCCCACATCTGGGCCCCGTCTCGGGCGGCGTCGTCGAGGAGCCGCAACAGCTCCTGCCAGCGGTTGGGATCGCCGAAGGTGGATATCCCGAAGCTGACGGGCACCCGGTTGCCGACCGCTAGACGTCGGAGGCGGCCCATGGCCTCGGCCCGGCCCTCGGGGTCGGTGGCGGCCATGACCGACTCGTTGGCCAACTCGAACATCCCGCCCCCGGCATCGGCCATGGCGGCCACCAGGCGCTCGACCTCGGGCCAGGGCGCCACCCTGGACGCCACCGGACGGCCCGACGGAGTGGTGTGGTGGTGGCTCCTCGAGGTCGTGAAGCCCAGCGCCCCAGCGTTCAACCCGGCCCGCAGCTCGCGCTCCATGGCTTCTAGATCGTCCTCGGTCGCCTCCGACTCGAAGGCCCGCTCGCCCATGGCATAGGTCCTCAGAGCGGAATGCCCCAGGTAGGAGCCGACGTTGATCCCCTTGGGCAGGCGGTCGAACGTGTCGAGGTACTCGGCGAAGGTCTCCCACTCGAAGTGCACGCCGGCGGCCAGCGCCGCGGCCGGGATGTCCTCGGCCTTCTCGAGGTTGTCGATCACCAGTTGCTCCTGCCCCGACCGGCACGGGGCCAGGGTGAAGCCGCAATTGCCCACCACCACGGTGGTCACCCCGTGCCAGCAGGACGACGTACCCAGCGGATCCCAGAAGAACTGGGCGTCCATGTGGGTGTGGCCGTCGATGAAGCCCGGGGTGACGATGTGGTCGGAGGCGTCGATCTCGCGGGCGCCCCGGCCCTCCACCGCGCCGACGGCGACAATCTTGCGGCCCGACACGGCCACATCGGCGGGACGGGCCGGCATCCCGCTGCCGTCGACGACGACACCGTTGCGGACGACCAGGTCGTGGCTAGCCATCAGGGTCTCCCTTCCTTCGGAGCGATTGGGTGCGCGGACTCACGATTGACCCGTGCCCGGGGGCGGCCATCACAGCCCTACCTCGGTAGGTGCGGACGGCGGGGCCTCGCGGTCCCGGGCCGACCCTCGGGCGTCGCTGCGCAGGATGGCCCGCTCGTCGGTGCCAAGGTAGCTGGCTATCACCATGGGATCCGATCGGACTTCGGCGGGGGCACCCTCTGCGATCACCCGGCCGGCTTCGAGGCAGTAGACGCGGTCGCTGATGGACATGATCAGCGGCATGTCGTGCTCGATTACCAGCATGGAGGTGGCCAGCTCTCGCTGGACAGCCACCAGTAGCTCTCCGAAGGCCTCGCTCTCGCGCTGGGCCAGGCCTGCGGTCGGCTCGTCCAGGCACAGCATCTTTGCGTCGAGCGCCATCAGGTCGGCCAACTCGACGATGCGTCGCGTGCCGGTCGACAGATCGACGATGAACTCGTGGGCATAGTGGCCCAGCCCGAAGAAGTCGATGAGGTCCTCCGCCTCGGCCCTGCGGCGCCGCGCCAGCCGCCGGGCCCCCGGCAGCGCCAGCGCGGTGCCGATGAAGGGAGTCCGGCCACGGGCTTCCAGCGCCACCTGGACCGTCTCCTGGACGGTCAGTTCCGGGAACAGCCGCGCCGTCTGGAAGGTCCGTCCCAGCCCGTGGCGGGCCCTGGCGGCCACGCTCAGCGACGAGACGTCCCGTCCGAGCAGCTCGACCGTGCCCCGGGAGTCGACGTGGCCGCCGACCGCGTTCACGAACGTGGACTTGCCGGCCCCGTTGGTGCCGATCAGCCCGACGATCTCGCCGTCCACCACGTGAAGGTCCACGTCCGAGACGGCCCGGATGCCGCCGAAGTTCACGGTGACGTCGCGGGTTTGCAGCACGACCCGTCCGCCTCCCGAACCGTCGCCTGTGCTCGGGCCGCTCTCGCTCGACAGCCGTGTCGCCAGTTGTCGCTCGGCGGGGTCCGTCGCCGGCTCGGCGACGGGCTGCGGCTCGGCTTCGGGCAGCCGTTTGAGCGCCCAGTTGTAGACCACCTTGCGGGCTGCGTAGCCGATCTGGGCGAACCCGCCGGGGAAGTACATCAGGATGATGAGCAGCCCGACGCTGGAGGTGAACAGCGGGACCAGTTCGTTGCCGGGAAAGAACGCGGGCAGCCCGATGACCCACAGGGCGCCGACGAGCGGGCCCGACAGCGAGCCGAGCCCGCCGATCACCAGCATGGCCACCAACTGCAGCGAGTCGTCGATCAGGTAGTAGCGCTCCGCGAAGGGAATGTTCTGGAACAGGCCACCCAGCAGGGCGCCGCCGAGGGCCGCGATCCCGCCTGCCAGCGCGAACGCCACCAGCTTCGACCGGGTCGGGCTGATGGTGTAGGCCGACGCCGCGTCGGGGTTGTCGCGCACCGCGATCGTGGACCGGCCGATCCCGCTGTTTCGCAGCCGGACCACCAACACTAACACCACGACCAGAACGGCCACGCAGAAGTAGTAGTAGGCCCGCTGGGTGCTCACGTCCAGGCCGAAGACGGTGCCCCGGCGGAACGACACCGAACCTGAGTTGCCGTCGCTGAGGATCGGCTGGCGATAGATGTACTGCTGGGCCGCGATGGCGAGCATGAAGGTGATCACGGCCAGGTGAAGACCCCGCACCCGCAGCGCGCCCAGGCCCACCAGCACGGCCACCCCGGCCATGGCTGCGGCCGAGATCGCGATGGAGGCCAGGTAGGGGAGGCCGGGCGCCTCGAAATCGACGATCCAGACGTCCATCTCCAGGCCGCGGTTGAGCGCAGCCGCCAACAGCGCGCCCAGGCCCGCGAAGGCCATCTGGGCCAGTGACAGCTGTCCAGCCCAGCCAGTGATGACGGTGAGCGACAGCGCGCAGATCGCGTAGCAGACGATGCTGGCGTACAGCAGGTGGCGGCTGGGACGGGTCACGACCACGGGCAGGAGCACCGCGGCGGCCAGGATCAGGGGTCCCACGAGGCGCGGCATGTGGCGGATCCACCAGATCTGCCGGACCTGCTCCGGCGGTCGCCGCACCTTGGGGGCGAACGCGAAGCTGACGTCGTCGCTGCCGGAGCGGCTCTGCTGGTAGACGATAGCCACCACCACCACGAACCCGGCCAGGTCGAACAGTCCCAACTCCGTCAGGAAGTTGAACCTCAGCACCGCCTCGGCCACGCCGCTCAGCGCACCGAAGGCGACGGCGCGCCCGAAGGACCGCTGGCCGGCCAGCACGAAGGCCAGCATGGCCCGGGCCATCGTGAGCATCCCGAGGTTGTCGAGGCCGGCGGGGCTTCCGACCTGTGCCGACAGGAGCATGATCGACACGGTCGACAGCAGCCCGGCGATGGTCCACACGAACGTCGACACCATCTTCGGGTTGACGCTCGACAGCCGCGACAGTGACGGATTGTCGGCCGAGGCCTCGACGGCCCGGCCGAACGTGGTGCGCCGAAGCATCCAGCCCAGTGCCACGGCGCACACAGGGACGACGATGAGGATGCTGAGCTGCGGTCCTGTGATCCGCAGGCCCAGCACATCCTCGAACACCCCCGACAGAGCGGTCGGATACTTGTTGCCCCTCATGTTGATCTCGGGGTATGAGCCGCTGATCCCCTGGGCCAACTGCGCGACCCCGACAGTGGCCATGAGCATGATCACCCGGGGCGAATGGAACAGCCGCCGCACCACCACAAGGTCGACGACCGTACCGAACAGGGTGCCGGTGGCGAGGCTCAGGGCCAGGGCCAGCCAGAACGGGAAGTGGTAGTTGAGCACCAGCAGCGCCAGCAGCGACGCGCCGACTAAGCCCATGTTTCCCACGGCAAGGTTCACGACTCGGGTCGAGCGATAGACCAGCACCAGGCCCATGGCCAGCAGGCCCGTCACCAGCCCGTTCACCAGCCCGTTGAAGACCAACTGTGAGGTGAGCCAAGCGGCGAGCAGCATTCCTGCGACCTGTCAGCCGACGAGCTCCGGGCCGTCTACTCGTCGGTCCCGAGGAACACGGCCCGGGCGAGATCGGGCCGTTCGGCCAGTTCCGCGGCCGGTCCCTCGAAGCGCACCCGGCCCTTCTCCAGGAACACGGCGCGGTCGGCCACGGCCAGGGCCACGTTGAGCGACTGCTCGACGATGATCATGGTCTGCCCCGCGGCCCGCAGGCCGTCGATTGTCTCCAGCAGGGATTGCACCGCGGCGGGGGCGAGGCCCAGTGACAGCTCATCGATGGCCAGAACCCGGGGCTCGTGCAGCATCACCCGGGCCAGGGCCAGCATCTGCTGCTGGCCGCCCGAGAGGCTGCCGGCCCGGCTGCCGGCCCGGTCCGCGAGCTGCGGGAACAGCTCCATCACCCGGTCGATGCGCCTGTTCACCTCCGCGGGGTCACCGCGATAGCGGTACGCGCCCACGATCAGGTTGTCCCGGACGGTGAGGGTTCCGAACACCCCGGTGCCTCCGGGCAGCATCTCGATGCCGAGGCGGGCCCGGTGCTCGGGGGTGGCGAAGGTGATCGTGCGGCCGCCGAGTCGGACGACCCCGCGCTCGGGGGTCACCAGCCCGGTGATGACCTTGAGGATGGTGGACTTGCCCGCGCCGTTGGTGCCCAGAAGCGCCAGGGTCTCGCCCTCGCGCACCTCGAAGGAGGTGTCGAACAGGACCTGCAGGTCCCCGTAGCTGAAATCCACGCCGTTCACCTGCAGGGCCGGGACCGAGGCCGGGTCGGAGGTCATGCGGCGGTGCTCGGCCATCTCCTCCCGCAGGTCGGACGCGGCCATCGCCAGGTCTCCCCTGATGTGGCGCCCGCCCCGGTAGAGGGCTATCCCGCCGATGATGTTGGCCGGGATGGCCAGCACGAAGACCGCGGTGCGGTTGCTGAAGTCGTTGGTGAGCCAGGCCGACAGCAGCGATCCGCCGATGGCTCCGATCAGGAAGATGTACAGCGTTATGAGCGCCAGCCCCATACCCCGCAGCCGGTAGGGGACGATGCCCTGGATCAACGGGATGACCATGCTGAACGCCGCCACGGCCAGCAGGCTGTGGACCACGCCCACCGCGGCGAAAGCGACGATGTCGGGCATCAGGAACTGGACCGGGGTCACTACCGCCATGGGCACGATGCATCTGCCGATCAGGCGCAGCGAGCTCGACGGGTCTCTCCGGTAGGCGCGGTCGAAATAGCGCCCCAGAAAGGGGAGCACGAGGATGCCGGCGAAGCCACCGATGGAGACGACCACCCCCCGCTGGAAGGCGTTGGCGCCGTACTGCTCCTCCATGAACAGGCTGGCCAGCGCCGGGACGGTGAAAAGGCTGAAGCCGAGCGCGGCGAAGCCCACCACCATCATCTTGAGGGTGCGGATCTTCATCAGCCGCGCGAAGGCGGCCTCGATCGACACTGGGGCCGCCTCGGGGTCGACGAACACCTCGTCGACCACGTCCCGCTTCTCCCACTGGCCTCTCGCCGGTTCGGGGATCCTGAACGCCAGCAGCCCCATGATCGCCACCGGCACGCCCAGGATGAAGAACGGCGTCCGCCATCCGTACTCGTGACCGACCCATCCCGCCGCGATCGGGCTGATGGCGGCCAGGGTCTTGCCCACCATCGAGTTGGTGGCCGCGATCCGCCCCCGCACCGAGATCGGGTAGGCGTCCGCGATGAGGGAGCCGTGAACCGGCAGCGTGTTGGCCTTGGAGATGCCGGCCACGAAGCGGGTCCAGAAGAGCATGAACGCGCTCACCGCCAGACCCGAGAGGAACACCATGGCACTGAAGCTGAGGCTGGCGATGCCCACGAGGCGCGACCGCGAGAAGCGGTCGGCCAGGTAGCCCATCGGCACCGCGCCCAGCACGAAGAAGGCGGCGGAGGCCGATGTGATGAACACGATCGTCCCGTCGCTGACCCCGAACGTGTCGCGGATGTCGGGGGCTAGCACGGTGATGATTTCGCTCTCGAGCTCGTCGAGGCTGTTGATCAGCAGCAGCACGACGAACGTGAACGCGCCGGCCTTCTTGAGCCCCTCCCTCAGGCTCGTCTGATCGACTCCGCCCACTCCAGGGAGGAGTTCGTCCGCTACGGCCTCGGCCTCGGCCGGCTCCTTGCGGCTGCGGTCGCTCTCGAGGACCGCAGCCGCAAGCGATGCCGGAGAGTCAGCCAATGTTGACGAAGTCGCCCGCTACGAAGTCCCCGAGCTCGGAGTCCCAGCGGAAGAGGGTCACCACGTCGTTGGCGTCCCACTTGTCAGCGCCCAGCGACGCGAAAGGCAGTTCGGCGATCTCGTAGGAGCCCACCTGGGCCATCGCGGCCGCGAAGCTCTCGGTGGTCAGGTCGGGTCCGGCCAGCTCAGCGATCTTGGCGAAGGTGCCGATCTGCTGGCACGACCGGGCGATGCGCTGGAGGTTGTCCAGATCGTCCTCCCCCGGGTAGAAGACCGCCTGCTCGTCGGGATGGTTCTGATTCCAGCGGTCGACGCAGGCCACCGTCGGACCGTGGCCCTGCTCGTAGATCAGCTCGACGGAGGGCACCGCCACCACCACGGTTCGGGCGACCTCGGCCTCGGTGGCGCCCGAGTCGAACCGCGACGCCGACAGGATCGTCGTGCGGTTGGTGGCCCAATCGACATCGAAGCCGGCCCGGTTGGCCGCGGCCAACGGGCGGTCGAGGCCGGCGGTGTCGAACACGAAGTCGATCCCGTCGGCGATCCATCTCTGGATCACGATGTCCAACTCGGCGGCGTCGGCGGCCTCGTCCTCTGTCGGAACGGCCGTGACCGTCGTCGAGGCGACGTCGTAGCCAAGAGCCGCCAGAGCCGCCACGATCAACTCGTTGCGGGCGTCGGAGTTGCCGAGAACGGCGATGGTCTTGCCATCGAGCGCACCGGTGGCCGCCACCGTGGTAGCCAGGGCTACGTCCATGCGCTCGGGCAGCGCGTTGCTGGTGATGATGGGCAGCACGGACCGGTCGGTCACGTTGCTGGTTATGTCGGACAGGTACCCGACGAACGGGGTGTCGTTCACCTCGGCGTAGCACAGCGCAGAGTCCGAGGGCCTGACGAACCCGATGGCCGCGAAGACCTGCTCATCCTGGGTCAGCTTCACGCATGACTCGTCATACGCGGTCGGGCTCAGCGGGTTGACCAGCTCGAACACGGGCTCGATCAGACGGCCGTTGACGCCACCGGCCTCGTTGACGGCATCGATCGCCTCCTGGTACTGACCGACGTTGTCGCCCCAGTTGAGCAGGACACCGGCCACCTCGAACAGCAGCTCCTTGTCGATCAGCAGCACGCCGACCTTGATCGAGTCCTCGGTGACGCCGCGGTAGCTCGCAGTCAGCGGGACTGGTTCGGGTTCGGGTGCCGGTTCCTCTGCTGGTGCCTCGGGCTCGTCAGCCGGCGCTTCGGGTTCCTCTGCTGGTGCCTCGGGCTCGTCAGCCGGCGCTTCGGGCTCTTCAGCGGGTGCTTCGGGCTCCTCGGCCGGTGCCTCGGGTTCGGGGTCGGGTGCCGCGCTGGGCTCCTCTGCGGGCGCCTCGGGTTGGCTTGCTGGCTCCTCATCGTCGTCGCCGCAGGCGGCTGCGACGATGGCGAACGCCAGCACCACGGCCATCCACCTCCAGATCCTCTTGCGGTGCGTTTGTGACTCCCCCATGTCTCCTCCCATCCATGTGAGTCCGCGGGCAGGTCGGTCCCTGCCGGCGGATTGTCCGCGCCGCAGAATTTAGCACACTGTTTTTTGGCCCACCGATTCGAGCCCGGCCGCGATGAGTGGGTCCCATCGATGCGGCATTGGTCTGTCGATGGCTGGGGCGGAGGCTACCTATCATCTACGTCGTGGCCGACCTCGACAGAGCCAGAGAACTGGGTCTCGAGATACTGCGCACGGCCGGGATCGAGGTCGGTGGCGACCGGCCCCAGGACATCGCCGTTCATGACGACCGCTTCTGGGCCCGGGTTCTGGCCGACCGCGAGCTCGGGCTCGGCGAGTCGTACCAGGACGGCTGGTGGGACGCCAACCAACTCGACGAGTTCATTGCCGAGGTGCAGACCCTCGACTTGCAGTCGCTGATCCGGCTCCGGCCCGCGCTCGCACTGCAGATCCTCGGAGCCCAGGCCCGCAACCGCCAGACGGTGCGGCGGGCCCGCCGGAACGCACGGGCCCACTACGACATCGGCAACGACCTTTACGAGCGGATGCTCGACGAGCGGATGGTCTACTCGTGCGGGTACTGGCGCCGCGCCGCGGACCTCGACGAGGCCCAGGAGCATAAGCTGGAGCTGATCTGCCGCAAGCTGCACCTCGAGCCCGGCATGAGGCTGCTCGACATCGGTTGCGGCTGGGGCGGATTCGCCCGGTTCGCGGCGGCCGAGCACGGCGCAGTGGTCACCGGTGTGACGCCCGCGCAGGAGCAGGCCCGGCTGGCCCGGGAAGTCTGCGCCGGGCTGCCCGTCGACATCCGCGAGTGCGACTACCGGGACGTGCGGGGCCGCTTCGACCGCATCGTGTCGATCGGGATGATGGAGCATGTCGGCCCCCGCAACCTGAAGACGTTCTTCGGGCGGTGCGATGACCTTCTGGACGGCGACGGGATGATGCTGCACCACACCATCGGCTCGCTGGTGTCGAAGAACCACACCGATCCGTGGTTCGACAAGTACATCTTCCCGGGAGGCGTGGTCCCGTCGCTGGCCCAGATCTCATCGGCCACCGAGAAGGACTGGGTGATCGAGGACGTCCACAACTTCGGCCCCTACTACGACCGCACGCTCATGGCCTGGCACCGCAATGTGACTGCGGCCTGGGACGACCTGCCCGCCTACGACGAGCGCTTCCGCCGCACGTGGGACTACTACCTGCTCAGCTCGGCTGGATCATTCCGGGCCCGGGCCCTGCAGCTCTGGCAGATCGTCTTCACCCGCAGCCGCCGCCGCTCCGACACCTACCACCGTCCTGCCACCACGGCCGGCAACGAACCGGAACTGCTCTGACCCCGAGCCGTCCCAGCGCCCGGTCAAGTCCAGCTCAGCGGGTCACGGGCGGACCACCGCCTTGGTGGGGTACATGCCGTCGATCTCGTTGGCGATGGCCCGGATGCACAGCTCGGTGTCGTCGAGCCCGAAGGTGTGGCTGATCATCTCCTCGGGCTTGAACCCGGTCGATTCGATCAGCTCCATGGTGGCCCTGAGCGCCGGGCTGCCCGCAGTGAACGCCCCCTGCACCTTGATCTCCTTCCATACGAGGGCGTCGATCCCCACCGGCACCTGCCGGCCCCCGCTGAGGCCGGCCAGTACCAGAGTGCCCCGCTTGCGCAGCGCGGCGATCGACGGCTCCACCGCGGCCGGGCTGCCGCTCACGTCGACCACCACATCGGCCATGGCCCCGCCCGTCTCGTCGGTCACGACCTCGACGACGTCGGTGCTGTCGACCTCGACGGTGCGGTCGGCGCCCCATTGCCGGGCCAGCGCCAGCCGGTCGGCGTCGGCCGCGGTGCCGGTCACGATGATGCGGGCCGCCCCCGCAGCCCGGGCCGCCCACGTGCAGGCCAGGCCCTGCTGGCCCGGTCCCTGGATGAGCACGGTGTCGCCGAAGGTCACGCCGCCGTGCAGGATGGCCCACTGGTAGCCGTTGGCCATCACCGACCCGCACAGCACCGCGGCCTCGTCGCTCATGGCGTCGCCCACCCTGAACAGCTCGGCGTCGGGATTGACGTACAGGTAGTCGGCCAGGCCGCCGAACAGGTAAGGCGGGTGCTCGGAGGTGGTGTTGCTGCCGTAGGAGGTGCGCTGCGGGCAGAACCGGGGGGCGCCTTCACGGCAGTCCCGGCAGTGACCGCAGCCCCGAGAGCCCTTGAGGATCACCCGGTCGCCCTCGGCCACGCCGTGGATGCGGGCCGCGGCCCGACCCAGCCGCTCCACCCGGCCGAAGATCTCGTGACCCAGGATCACCGGGTAGGGCATGTCGATGCGACCCCGGAAGTACTTGACGTCGGTGCCGCACATCCCGCCCAGGCCGATACGGAGCAGGGCCCCGTCGTCGGCCACCTCCGGCACCGGGTACTCCCGGATCTCCAGGCGCTCGGGCCCCAGCAGCGTCGCGGCTCTCGCAGTGCTCATCGCTCGCCCTTCAGGTCGTCACCAGAAAAAGTAGTTCAGCGGCGACCCGTTCCATCTGCTCGGCCTGGTCGACTGAGGCCAGGACGCACTGGAACGAGGTCGCGCCTGCCTCGACGAAGGCCGCGAGCCGTTCGGCGCAGGCTTCGGCCGGCCCGCACACCAGCCAGCGGTCGATGCTGGCGTCGTCCATGGGACGTCGGTGGTAGTCCTCCATGAAGGCTGCGCCCTCGGATCGGGCCGCGGCCGGGTCGTCGCCCACCAGCAGGAACAGGTTGACCCGCACGTCGAACGGATCGGGCAGCGTCCGACCGGCCGCCTCCGCGGCGGCGGTGATCGCCTGGTGGCCGCCCCTCAGTTCGTCGGGGGTGGCCATGCCGGTGATCCAGCCGTCACCGAGGCGGGCCACCCGGTTCCAGCGACCCACGAACGTGGATGCCCGGGCCTCGTCGAAGACGTCGTTGGGTCCGAAGCCGCGCTGCGACGCCACGAACACCCCGGCCGCAACCAGCACCGGGGGACCGGGCCGCTGGACGGGCCGCAGACCGATCGAGGCTTCGTTCAGCTGATAGACGCGGCCCTCGTAGTTCACCCCGTCGCCGGCCCACAGGGCTTTGATCACCTCGATGGCCTCGGTGAACGCCCTTGCCCGGCGGCGGCGGTCGAGGCCGACCAACGCCAGCTCGGCGTCTACCAGCTCGGGCGGGCCCGTTCCCAGGCCCACACCCATCGCGGTGCGGCCGCCGCTGAGCGCGTCGAGGGTGGCCCACTCCTGGGCCACCGTCACCGGGTGGCGCAGATGGGGCTGCAGGATCCCGGTGGCAAGCCCGATGGTGTCGGTGGCCTCGGCCACCGCGGCCAGGGTCACGATCGGCGACCACCGGGGCTTGGCCAGCACGCTGTCGCCCACCGACACGAAGGCGAAGCCGCACTCCTCGGCCCTGGTGGCCAACGCCAGCAGGTCGTCCAGCCCGAAGCGGTCGCCCCCGAACACCGCGGCCCGGTTGTTGACATAGATCCCGACGGCTGGGCTCACTGTCCCGCCCCTAGGCTCTCCTCCCGAAATTGATGCGAAAATGGGTTCTATACACCCAAAAGTCGCACCAATTTCGGAGGGAGGGCGGTTGCGGGGCCCGGCGGGCCGGTTCAGGTCCCATGGGTCAGGTCGAAACTGCTGGCGTCGACCCGGTCGAGCAGGTCGAGCTCCCAGTCGATGTAGTCGCGCATGGCCTGCAGAGCGTCCACGGAGCGCTCGTAGGGCTTGGCCGGCCGGGCCGGCTCGGCCACGGCGTCGGTGCCGGTCTCCAGCCAGCGGCCCCGGTTGGCGTCGGGCAGCACGTACGCCTCACGGCCCATCAGCCGCAGCCAGTACGCCGTCAGCAGCGACTGCACGCCGTCTGAGTCGGCCACCACGATCCGGGCCGACGGCACCGCGGTGCGGGCGGTGAGCTCCTGGATCAGTTGGCCCCCGGGCGCGGACGCGAACCCGGGACGGTGGCCGGCTGCGTAGCCGGCGGGGGAACTCACGTCGAACACGTAGGTCGTGCGGGAATCGTCGGCCCGCCAGCCGGCCAGGTCGGCCTCACCGATCACCGGAACCCCCTGTGCGTCGGCCAGGCGCAGGGCCCGGGCGGCGGCATCACGCATGGCGCTCGGGGACGGCGGCGCGGCCACATTCCCGCCGGTGCCGCGGTCGAGTTGCTGTCCAGCCAGCTTCCAGCCCATGGTGCCGTTCTCGAGGGCCAGCACCGGGCCTTCCACGCCCGCGTCGAGCAGGGTCTGGGCACCGACTATCGAGCGGGTCCGTCCGGCGCAGCTCACCGCGATCGGGGTGCCCGGCTCGAGGTCCATTCCCAGCACCCGGGCCAGCAGCTCCGTTCCGGGGGCGTTGGCCGCGCCCGGCACGTGGAGCGCCGCGAACTCGGACTCGGGCCGGCAGTCCACCAGCGCCACCGCCTCGCCGTCGTCGCGCCGGCGCTTGAGCTCGTCCGCCGAGATCATCGGGGTGTCCCGTGCGTGGGCGACGTGCTCGCCGAAGGCCTTGGACATGGTGTGGATCCCGTCGTGGACGTCGTAGCCGGCGCCGGCCCAGGCCTCGACGCCGCCGGCCAGCACGGCCACGTTCGTGAAGCCGCGGCGGCGGGCGGTGTGCGCGGCCCGGTGCCCGGCCAGGTCGTCGTCGCCGACGATCACCACCCGCACGGCCCGCCGGGGCAGCAGCCCGGCCAGCCGCCACTCCAGCTCCGGGGTCGGCACCGGGCACGAGCCCGGCACGTGGCCGCGGTTGTGGTCGCCGACGTCGCGGGTGTCGAGCACGGCCAACTCCTCGCCGTCGTCGCCCATCGCGGCCAACTCAGCCGGCGTGACCCTGGCAGTGCGCAGGTCGGGCCGCCCCATGAAGGGACGCTCGAGGCCGCCGACGGCGCTGTCGAAGTAGATGCGGCCGGCCAGCCGGTCGAGCGGGTAGCCGTAGAGATGAAGATGCATCGCCGGGCCCTCGTCGAGGACCCGGATCGCATGGAAGGCGTCGCCCATCATGCCGTTGGCGTCTCCCCGCCGCAGCGTGCGCTCGCCGGTGGGCTCCAACCGTCCCTGCTCCGGGTCGCGGCCGTCGTCGGTGCGCTCGAAGTACTGGTTGTGCTCGGCGCCCCGCACCCCGGCGATCACCGACCAGGTGCGATGGTCGTGCGGGGGCTGCTTCTTGCCGGGCATCCCGGCCGAGGCGTAGAGACCGAGCCGCCCGTCGGGATCGACGCTCAGCTCGTAGATGGTCATCAGCGCTCCCTCGTCCACCGCGAACGCCTCCGCGTCGAACAGGTCTTCACAGACAGCCAGGCCGGTGAGCACCGGAGCCACCGCGTTGATCAGTTCGTCGGACGGTCCGAGCGTGTCCCGCAGCCTCCGGATCTCGTCCAGGGCGGACTGCAATGCCTCGTGCCGGCGGGTCATCAGCGACCCGCTCACAGCAGGCCCCGTCCGATCCCGCCATCCACCGAGATGGACTGCCCGGTTATGTAGCTGGCCCGGTCGGAGGCCACGAACACCACCGCCTGGGCGATCTCGTCGGGCTCGGCGAAGCGCCCCAACGGGACCTCGGCCGCGAACTCCTCGATCACCGCGCCGGGCGTGGTGCCCTGCTCGGCCGCCATCAGCTCGGCCCGGTCCAGCCACAGCCGGGTGAGGGTCCGGCCCGGGCTGATGGCGTTGACCCTGATGCCCTTGGGAGCCAGCTCGTGCGACAGGGTCTTCACCAGAGCCAGCAGCCCGGCCTTGTGCACGTTGGACACGACCTGGTTGACGTAGGGCATCTTGGCCCCGGCCGCGCCGAGCAGCACGATGGCCGGCGAGCGTCCCCGCTCCAGGCTGGGCAGGAGGGCCCGCACCGTCCGGACCGGGCCGATGACGTTCATGTTGTAGTTGTCGTGCCAGGCGTCGTCGCCGAAGGAGTCGAACCGGCCCCGGATGCTGCCGCCGACGGTGACGATCAGGACGTCCAGACCCTTGCCGTCGCCGTACTGCGCGGTCAGCCGGGCCCCGGCGTCGTCCGCGGTCACGTCCACCGGGAACCACGCAACCGCGCCCGGCGCGCCGCCGATGCTGGCCGCGGCCTCCTGAAGCCTCGCAGCGTCCCGGGACGCGATCGTGACCGAGGCACCCTCGACTGCCAGCAGGCGGGCGGTGGCCAGACCGATACCGGCCGAGCCCCCCACCACCAGGGCCTCCCGGCTCGCCAGTCCCAGGTCCATCGTTGCTACCCGCCTTCGCTCGGTTCCCGGTCGTCAGCGTCGTGGCTGTCGTGTGTCAGAGGCCGAGCGAATAGGCGAGCGAATCCTCCCCATGAGGGCGAGGCCGTGGCCCGAGCGGCCCGTGAGCGCAGCGAACAAGAGCGGGAGACACCCCCTCGCGACGCGAGACCCCTTCGCCTATCAGCGCGGCCCCTGAGTTCCAGCTTGGTGCCGGTTCCGTCGACCATCATCACGATCCGATGAACGGCTGTCAGTCGGCTCCCGACCTGCCGAGGTCGGGGCTGTCGGGCTCGTAGGCGATGACCTGGACGTGGAGGCCGCCGCGATCGGTCACCAGCGTCGTTCGAGCCTTGGCCGCGGCCAGGTCGTGGGCCGGGTTGACCGTCGACCAGCCGGCTGCGACCAGCCCGGCCTCGGCCTGATCGACCGCGGCGGCCTCATCAGCCCGGAAAGCGACATGGGCGAGTGTCGGTTGACCGGCGTCGGACTCGATCAACTCGATCTTGACGCCGGTCTCGTCGCCGAGCATGGCGATCCGCTGCCCTGTGCTGTACCGGATCCCGTGGCGGATGAGGGTCATCCCGACATCGTTGACGAGGGTCTGGACCCGCTTGTCAAAGTCACTCGCCTCGATGGCCACATGGTCGAACTTCATGATGTCGAACTCGTTGCTCTCACTCGTCGTCGCTCAGCTTGCCCGGGTTTAGCAGCCCCTTGGGGTCTACCTCGCGCTTGAACCGGTGCAGCAGGCCCGGATCGGCGAACAGGCCCTGCTCGTCGAGGAAGAAGGTGTGGGGGTTCTGGTAGGCCACGCCGATGTCGTCGCAGAAGGCGAGGAGGTCGTCGAGGTCGTCGTGCCCGTTCACCATCCCCACCAGCGGCGCGAAGATCACGCCGTCGCCCGACTGCCCCCAGCGCTCGCGCAGCCAGCGGGAGCGGATGTACTTCAGCTCCACCAGCGACTGGTCGCCGAACCTCGCCTTGATGGCGAGCAGCTGGTCGACCGGCCGCGACTCCGACAGGTAGCAGTGCAGGAAGGCCGCGGACGCGAACAGCTTCTTCACCCACAGCATCCGGTGGCCGTAGACCATGTAGGCCAAGGTGGGCCGGCGGGACGCGCCTGGACCGTGCCACGGTATGACCCGGCCGCCTCGGGCCGCGGCCAGGGCGCTCACCGCCTCGACCTCCTCGGCTGCGACGATGTTCATGACCAGCGCCTCGTGGCTGGCCGCGTCGTCGGCGAGGGCGGTGAACGCCGGGGTGAGCATCGGCTCCTGGGCCGCGGCCACCCGGATCCCGTCGGGCTGCTCGGCGAGGTCGACCACGAAGCGGGCCGCGCCGTCGAAGCGGGGGAAGGCGACCACCATCTCCACCCAGGACCGGGCCGGCACCAGCCGGAACGTCACGTCGGTGATGATCCCGGTCGTCCCGTAGGCATGCAGGACCGGCTCGACCGAGTCCTCGTCGAGGGTCAGCAGCCGGGGATACCTCTCGCAGGTCATGACGGTGGCGCCGAGGATGTTGCCGTCCCAGATCGTTCCCCACGACGAGCTGCCCAGCCCGACATGGCCGCCGGCCACCCACCCGGCCGCATGGGAGGCGGCGTAGGTGGTGGTCACCACCGGCAACTCGGCGCCGTGGGCCCGCACCGCGGCATCGACCCGGCCGAGCAGGGCGCCCGCACCGACGGTGATGCGGCCTGCGGACGCGGCCGCATCGGGGTCGCCCATCCCGCACAGGCGGCTCAGCTCGATCACGATCCCGCCCCGCATCGGGATGGACTGGCCGAAGTTGGAGGTGCCCGCGCCCAGCATGGTGATCGGCGTGTCGTGGCGGTAGGCGGCGGCCACGCAGGCCTTGAGCTGGTCGAGGTCGGCCGGTCCGACGACGGCCTCCACGCCGAGCGAGCCGCCCGCGGACGCCCCGGCCATGGCGTCGATGTGGCCCGCCAGAACCGGCGACAGCCACGAGTTGTCGCGCAGCCGGGCCCCGATCGCGGCCGGGTCGGTCTCCATCCCGCCGTCGCCGACGACCCCGGCGAGCTCCGCTGACAACGTCATCGCCTACCCCCGCAAGGGTTCTACCCCACTATCGAGTTCGAGGCAGAGTTCACGTCTGGCGGAGGGCTACGAAGCGGGCGGTGGCGGCCAGAGCCTCCTGGGCGGCGGGCACGTCCGGTAACGCCTCGAGCGCGGTCAGGGCCTCGTCGAGCAGCCCGGCGATCTCAGACTCCAGGCTGGCAAGAGCGCCCGTGTCGACGATCACCTGCTGGACTTCGGCCACGGTCTCGTCGTCCATCTCCGAGCCGACCCTGTCCAGCACCTCACGCTGGGACGGGCTCGCGGCCGATCCCGCCAGCGCCATCAACAGCGTGGGCTTGCCCTCGCGGAGGTCGTCGCCGACCGGCTTCCCGGTGGCGTCCGGATCCCCGAAGGCGCCGAGCACGTCGTCGCGCAGCTGGAACACCAGGCCGACGGGCAGGCCGTGGCCGGCGAGGGGCTCGGCCAGCTCGGGCCGCCCGGCCAGCGCCGCGCCGAGCTGAAGCGGCCGCACCACCGTGTAGCGGGCCGTCTTGTGCTCGATGATCTTGCGGGCCTCCTCTGCGGTGGCGCTGCCCCGGGCCGAGCCGACCACGTCCAGGTACTGGCCCATGTTGAGCTCGGTGCGCAGTTCGTCCCACACATCGCGGGCCTCGGGCGACACCCGGCCCAGCGTGCGGTCGGCGAGCACCATGGCCATGTCTCCGGCCAGCACCGCAGCGGCCTCGCCGAAGCGCCGATCCTCGCCCCGCCAGTGCCGTTCGCGATGGCGCCGCACGAACTTGCGCCACACCGTTGGGGCCCCTCGCCGGGTGTCGGAGCCGTCCATCACGTCGTCGTGGGCCAGGGCGAAGGCGTGCAGGATCTCCAGGGCGCAGCCGCCGTCGAGGGCCCCGTCGCCGCCGGGGTCGCCGCCGCCGACCAGCCAGCCCCAGTGGCAGTAGGCGGGCCGGATGCGCTTGCCGCCGCCGAGGATCATGTCGGCGAGGTCGCCGAGCGGTTCGTCGAGGCTCGGATCCAGTGCGGCCCACTGGCGGCGCTCGGCGCTGAGGATCTCGCTGAGGCGAGCCTCGACCCGGGCCGCGATGGTCGCCAACTCGGCGGGGGGTTTGGCGCTCTGCTCGGAATCGGTCACGTCTGGTCGCCGCCCGAATCGTGCCCCCCGAAATTCCTGTAGTTAAGGACCTGAGAGGTCTCTAGCGACTGGGATTTCGGTGAGACAGTCACGGGGACTCGTCCGACTCGAGAGCGGCCACGACCCGTTCGACCTGGACGCTGGCATTGGCGATGCGGCGCCGGCAGACCTCGATGAGCGTCGCAGCCCGCTCGACCCGGTTGGCGAGCACGTCCACGTCGGGGTCCTCGCCCTCGAGCTCCTGCAGGATCTGCTCGAGTTCGGCCATCGCCGCCGCGTAGCCGGGCTCGCCCTCGGTGCCGCCGGCGGGGGGCTCTTCGGTGCTCATGGGTTCCGGTCCTCGCTGAAGTCGTGTAGGGCGCGAATCGTACTGTCCAGCGTGCCGTCGCTTACGTGGGTGACGATGTCGTCGCCGGGCGACACATCCCTCACCGACCGCACCAGCGTGCCGTCGCTGCGCCGGGTCATCGACCATCCCCGGTGCAGTATCCGGGCCGGGTCGAGGGCCCTGACCCTGGTGGCGATGGCCTCCAGGTGGCGCTGGGCGTGGCGGATCTCGTGACTGCCGGCCACCGACAGCCGGGCCGAGGCCCGGTCGAGACGTCTGCGGGAGCGCCGCCCGGCCGCGGGGCCGGCCTGGGCCAGCCGGTCGGTCGCCGCGGCCACCCGGCGGCCGGCCCGGGCCGTGGCCGCCCGCCCCGTGAGGGCGAGCCGCCGGCCGGCCGCGTCCAGGCTGTGGTCGGCGCGGCGGGCCGCGGCCCGGGCCTGCTGGGCCACGTCGGCGGCGGCGGTGCCGGCCCTGCTCTCGGCCGCGGCCAGGACCCGGCGGCTGCACGCCTCGATCCTCCGTGCGGTGGTGTCGAGCTGCTCCAGCCAGTCCTGCACCCGCTGCACCACGGCCCGGGCCGCGGCCGTCGGCGTCGAGCAGGCGGTGTGGGCGGTCTCGTCGGCCACGCTGCGGTCGGTCTCGTGGCCTATGCCGGTGAACACCGGGCGCTCGCAGGCCGCGACGGCTCTGGCCACCAGCTCGTGGTCGAAAGCGACCAGGTCGGTGCGGCTGCCACCCCCTCTGGCCAGCACCACCACATCCACACCGGCGCCGGCAACCGCGCCGATCGCGGCCGCGATCTCGGCCGGTGCGTCGGTGCCCTGCACCGGAGTGTCGATCTCGGACACTCCGAAGGCGAAGCCGCTGGAGGCGAACACCTTCAACACGTCGGCGTGGGCGGCGCTGCCCACCGAGGTCACCAGGCCCACCCGCAACGGCACCGGCGCCAGGGCCGCGCCCGCGTTGCGGCGCAGGATCTGCTCCGCCGCGAGGGCCTTCAGCAGCGCCTCGCGGTCCTCGGCGAGGGCGCCGAGGGTGTGGGCCGGGTCGATGGCCGTCATCCGCAGCTGGAGCTGGCCCCGGCGGGGGTAGAAGTCGAGCATCCCCTGGATGCGGACCTTCACACCGTCGGCCATGCGGATGGCGTTGCCGTGCCGCTTGATGGTGGCGTTGACCCGTTCTCTGTCGTCGCGGAACAGCACGACGCTCACCGACGCAACCGGCGGTGCTCCCGGCTCGGCATGCTCGGACCGCTCGACCAGGTCGAAGTAGACGTGGCCGCTGCGGGGCCGGGTGATGCTGTCGATCTCCCCGGCGACCCACACCCCGGCGGGGAAGGCCTCGTCCAGGGTCCAGCGCAGCACCTGGGCCAGCTCGCCCACCGTCAGGGTCTGGTCCGCAGCGATCACGCCGGTCATGGCACCGCCGTCCCAGCTCCCTCGGAGCGCGGGTCCGTCCCGGCGTGCTTGGAGCGCTGGTCTGTCTCGGCTGTCGCGGAGCGCGGGTCCGTCTCGGCGACCTCGGCCCGCAGCAGGCCCTCGTAGAGCTCGGAGTACAGGCCGCTGGCGAGGCGCAACTCGTCGTGGGTGCCCGACTCGACGATCCGGCCCTCGTCGACGACCACGATCACATCGGCGTCCACGATGGTGGACAGGCGATGGGCCACCACCAGCGACGTGCGGCCCCGCAGCGCCTCGGTCAGGGCTTCCTGCACCAGGGCCTCGTTCTCGGTGTCGAGATGCGATGTGGCCTCGTCGAGAATGACGATGGACGGGTCCTTGAGCAGCATCCTGGCGATGGCCAGCCGCTGCTTCTCGCCTCCCGACAGCCGGTAGCCCCGCTCACCCACCACGGTGTCGTAGCCGTCGGGCAGGGCCGCGATCACGTCGTGGATTCGGGCGGCCCGGCAGGCTTCTACCAGCAGCGCGTCCGCGGCGTCGGGGCGGGCGTAGCGCAGGTTGGAGGCAACCGTGTCGTGGAACAGGTGAGGATCCTGGGTGACCGTCCCGATGGCGGCCCGTAGCGACGCCTGCGCGAGGTGCCGGACGTCGACGCCGTCGATCAGCACCGCGCCGCCGGTCACGTCGTAGAGCCGGGGCACCAGCGAGACCAGCGTGGTCTTGCCGGAGCCCGACGGGCCGACGACCGCCACCATCCAGCCCGGAGAGATGACCAACTCGATGCCCGACAGCACCTCGGCGGGGCCTGTCGGTTCGGTCTGGGATTCGGCCGCGGCCACACCCAGCGACTCGGGGGTCCCGTCGGCGGTCGGGTAGGCGAAGTGCACGTCCCGGAACTCGATCCGTCCCTCGGGCCGGGGAAGCTCGCGAGCGTCGGGAGCGTCGGTGATCGGGTTGGGAGTGTCGAGCACCTCGAACACCCGCTCGAAGCTCACGAAGGCCGACATCACGTCCACCCGGGCGTTGGACAGGCTGGTCAGGGGCACATAGATCCGCACCGTGTACAGCCCGAGCGCCACCAGCGTGCCCGCGCTCAGCGAGCCGTCGATGGCGAGATGGCCGCCCAGCCAGTAGACGATGGCGGTCCCCACCGCGCCCACCACGGTCAGCGCGATGAGGAACACCTGCGAGTACATGGCGCTGCGCACGCCGATGTCGCGCACCCGCCCGGCCCGGGCGGAGAAGTCGGCGGCCTCGTCGTCGTGGCGGCCGAACAACTTCACCAACAGGGCCCCGGCCACGTTGAAGCGCTCGGTCATGGTGACGTTCATCGAGGCGTTGAGGTTCATGCCCTCGCGGGTTATGGCCTGCAGTCCCCGGCCCACCCGCCTCGCCGGCAGCACGAACACGGGCAGGATCAGCACAGCCAGCAGGGTCAGCCGCCATTCCAGCAGGAACATCGTGACGAGTGTCGCGACCAGGGTGATGATGTTGGCCACCACCGTGCCGAGCGTGCCGGTGAAGGCCCGCTGGGCTCCGATCACGTCGTTGTTGAGCCGGCTCACCAGGGTACCGGTCTGGGTTCGGGTGAAGAACGCCAGCGGCATGCGCTGCACGTGGTTGAACAGCCGCAGCCGCAGGTCGAAGATCAGGCCCTCGCCGATGCCGGAACTGAGCCGGCGGGCCAGCAGCGACAGCAGCGCCTCGCCCGCCGCCGCGGCGATCAGCACGATGAACAGAACGTTCAGGTAGCCGCCGTCGCCGCGGGCGATGGCCGAGTCGAAAATCTCCCGGATCACCAGCGGCGCCAGCAGCCCCAGGAACGTGGAGGCGACGGTGGTCACGATGAACGCGGCGATCGAAGCCCGGTACAGGCGGGCGAACGCCCACACCCGGCGCCGGGTGTCGGCCGTGATCGTCTTGCCCTCCAGGCCGGACCGGTCCGCCGCCATGGAGTGCATGACTCCCCACGCGGTCATCATCACCGCCGAGCCTACGAATCTGGGCGACGGCCGCGTCGTGGCCGGCCGTCTAGGACCTAGGGCTCGGGGATCGGCAGCGTAATGCCCGCCTAGCAAGCGTCTTGCTGCCAGTTCGCGGCTGTGCTGGACGAACCGCGCCAGCGATAGCGTTTGTGTCGTGGATCGCAGTGGCTCCATGGCCCTGAAGACCGACCACTACGAGATCACCATGGTGGCCTCGTCCCTCAAGTCAGGGATCGCCGAGCACCGCGCCGTGTTCGAGGCGTTCGCCCGGCGGCTGCCGGCGGGACGGGCCTACGGCGTCGTTGCCGGGGTGGACCGGGTCGTCGACGCCATCGAGGGCTTCCGCTTCGACGACGACACCGTCGAGCACCTCGTCGGCGCGGGCGTGGTGTCCGATCCCGACGTGGCCGACTGGCTGCGCTCGTACCGCTTCGGCGGCGACGTGACCGGCTACCCCGACGGCGAGCTGTTCTTCCCGTACTCGCCGGTGCTGACCGTGGAGGGCGGCTTCGCCGAGTGCGTGGTCCTCGAGACGGTCGTGCTGTCGATCCTCAACTACGACTGCGCGGTGGCCTCGGCCGCAGCCCGGGTGCGCGACGTGGCCGACGACCGCCTGCTGATCGAGGGCGGCAGCCGCCGCGCCGACCCCGACGCTGCGGTGGCCGCAGCCCGAGCCGCTCACATCGGCGGCTTCGACACCACATCCAACCTGGAGGCGGGCCGGCGCTACGGCATCCCCACCGGGGGCACCACCGCCCACGCCTTCGTGCTGGCCCACCCCGACGAGAAGGGCGCCTTCGCAGCCCAGCGAGACGCTCTGGGCACGGCCTCCACCTACCTGGTCGACACCTTCGACGTGCTGGAGGGCATCCGCCGGGCGGTGGACGTGGTGGGTCCGGGCATCGGCGCGGTGCGCATCGACAGCGGCAACCTGCTCGCGGCCAGCATCCGGGCCCGGGCCCTGCTCGACGCCCTGGGCGCGGAGGGCTGCCGCATCGTGGCCTCCGGGGACCTCGACGAGTTCAAGATCGCCGAGTTGGAGGAGGCCGCCGCGCCCATCGACGCCTACCTGGTGGGCACCAGCATGGTCACCGGCTCCGGCCATCCGACTGCGTCGGTGGTCTACAAGCTGGTCGCCATCGGCGACTCCGCCGGCTCCGGTGCGCCCGTGCGGGCCGTCGGGAAGCTCTCGCCGGGAAAGATCACCGTCGGCGGCCGCAAGCAGGTGCACCGCACCGTCGACCGTTCGGGCTTCTGGACCGCGGAGGTGCTGTCTCCGGTGGGTGCCGCCGTGGCGGCGCCGGACGCCCACGACCCGCAGGTGGTGCTGGTAGCCGGCGGCGAGCGGGCCTGGCGGGACGATCCGGCGGCCGCCCGCAGCCGCTGCGCCGAGCGCCGGCGGGGCCTGCGACCCGAGGACCGGGTTCCCCATCCCCGCCGTTCGCCGGCCATTCCCACCGAATGGGTGGGAATGGAGTCGCCCGCCGCGACAGAATCAGCCAACGGAGCGAATGGGCAGCCCGCGCGGTCGGAGCTCGCGCAGGCTGCCCGGGGAGGAGCCGACATGTCCAGAGCTCTGATCATCGTCGATGTGCAGAACGACTTCTGCGAGGGCGGTTCCCTGGCCGTGGAGGGCGGGCACGCGGTGGCCGCCTCCATCACCGACCTGGTCGGCCTCGACCGGGCCGGGGGCCGCTACGGCTACGTCGTCGCGTCCAAGGACTGGCACATCGATCCGGGCCAGCACTTCGCCGAGCCCGGCACCAGCCCCGACTTCGTGACGTCGTGGCCGGTCCACTGCGCGGCGGGCACCCAGGGCGCCGCGTTCTCGCCGAAGCTCCAGGTCGCCCTGGACGAGGTGTTCCTCAAAGGCCAGTACAGCAACGGCTACAGCAGCTTCGAGGGGGTCGCCGGATCCAGCGAGGGCGTGGGTCTGGGGGACTGGCTCGCCGAGCGGGGCGTGGAGGCGGTGGACGTGGCCGGCATCGCCACCGACTACTGCGTGCGGGCCACGGCGCTGGACGCAGCCGCGGCCGGGTTCGAGACGGCAGTGCTGGTGGGCCACTGCGCCGGGGTCGCCCCCGACTCCTCGGCGGCCGCCTTGGAGGAGTTGGCCGCCGCCGGTGTGACCATCGTCGACTAGCCGTCCACCGGCCGGAGAGCCGGGTTCAGGTGACGGCGGCTTGGAGCTGGTCGCGGGTCAGGTCGATGCCGAATCCGGGGGCGTCGCTGGGAACCAGCCAGCCGTCGCGGGGCAGAGCCATGCCGGGGGTGGAGCGCCAGGCGGCCATCAGCGACTCGCCGGGTCCGCAGCCCACGAACATCTCCGCCCACCGGTTGCCGGGCAGCCCGTGGCACAGGTGCTGGCCGTAGGAGTCGTTGCAGGCGCCGTGGACGGCCAGCTCGAGTCCGGCCGCGGCGGCGATGGCCGCGATCTTGAGCACGGCGGTGGCCCCGCCGACCCATTGCACGTCGGGCTGGAGCACGTCGACGAGGCGCTGCCCGGCGACGTGGGCGAAGGTGCGGTCGGTGTACCAGCGCTCGCCCGCGGCCAGTGTCGCCGCGGGTAGGCGGCGGCGGACGTCGGTGTAGCCGTCCCAGTCGTCGGGCTGGGCGTAGTCCTCGATCCAGGTCAGGCGGTAGGGGGCGAGCGCCTCGCCGATCCTCACCGAGTAGGACGCGTCGAGCACGGGCCAGCAGTCGAGCATGATGTCGGCGTCGGGCCCCAGCTCCGAGCGGGCGCCGGCCACCAGGCGCTCGGTCTGCTCGATCCCGGCGGTGGCCGCGGCCGGACCGACCTGGCAGGCCAGCTTGAACGCGTCGAAGCCCCGGTCGCGCAGGTCGTCGAGGTCGTTGCCGGTGGCGTAGCAGCGGGTGCGGTCCCGGGCGGGGCCGCCGATGAGCTCGTAGACGGGAACGCCCAGGAGCTTGCCCTTCAGGTCCCAGAGGGCCAGGTCGACCGCGCTGATGGCGAACGAGGCGAGCCCGGATGCGCCGTAGGCGCTGCTGGAGCTCCGGACCATCATGTTCCAGTGCTTCTCGGTGGCCAGGGCGGGCTCGCCGGCGAGCATCGGCGCGAAGAAGTCCTCGATGATGGGCACGACCGGACCGGCCTGGCTGGTCATTCCCACGCCGAAGGTGCCGTCGGAGGCGGTGGCCACGCACACCACCTCGCCCCACGGGGGCGCGAAGCGTTCGGCCTGCCCGGCGAAGGCCCGGTCGTTCGACAGGGGGTGCATCAGGCCCTGCGGGTTCCAGGAGGCCGGGCTGGCCTGAGGTCGGCCCAGCGCCTCGGGACGGCGCAGGGGCGCGGCCGCGATCTCAGCGATGGTCGGCGCCATCGCCGAAGCGTAGGAGCCGGGCGGCGCCGGTGTGCAGTTGGATCTGTGTGCGGTTATCGGCCACTACGGCCAGGAACCGCACACAGAACGCGGAGCAGGTCAGGCTCCGGGCTGCGGGATGATCCGGAGGTAGGGCAGCGGCGCCTCCCAGCCGTCCGGGTACTTCTCGGCCGCGGCCTCGTTGGAGACGGCCGGAACGATGATCACGTCCTCGCCCTGGTTCCAGTTGGCCGGGGTGGCCACCTGCTCGTGGGCGGTGAGCTGGACCGAGTCGAGCAGTCGCAGGATCTCGGCGAAGTTGCGGCCGGTGGTCATCGGGTAGGTGAGGGAGGCCTTGATCTTTTTGTCTGGGCCGATGATGAACACCGAGCGGGCGGTGGCGTTGTCGGCCGCGGTGCGTCCCTCGGAGGTGTCGCCGGCGTCGGCCGGGAGCATGTCGTAGAGCTTCACCACGTTGAGCCCGGGATCACCGATCAGCGGGTAGTTGACGGCGTTGCCGGTGGCGGTCTCGATGTCGGCCGACCAGCCGTGGTGGTCGCTCACGCCGTCGACGCTGATGCCGATGATCTTGCAGTTGCGGGCGGCGAACTCCGACTTCAGGCCGGCTACCGCGCCCAGTTCGGTGGTGCAGACCGGGGTGAAGTCCTTCGGGTGGGAGAACAGCAGCGCCCATCCGTCGCCGATCCACTCATGGAAGTTGATGGCTCCCTCGGTGGTGTCGGCGGTGAAGTCGGGAGCGGTGTCGTTGATGCGCAGTCCCATGGGGTACCTCCGATGTTGGCGGACTGTCCGCAGGCTAGCGACCCATGATGACTATTCCGACCAGATTAGTCAGGAATTGTCGGGCATGAGCGACCACACTCTTCATTCCGACTGCCGTCGGGTTGTGTCACGCGACACTACGGTTACGTCATCATCCTGACGTTCATCGGCGCGCTGCTCTACCAGTTCTCGGACGCCATCACCGCCGTCACCCTCAAGCGGCCGTCGCGCCGCCGCGAGCCGCGGCCCTAGAGGCCGAGCGAGTAGGCGCAGACCCGTCGCGCTGCGAGGGGGTGTCTCCCGTTCTTGTTCGCTTCGCTCACGGGCCGTTCGGGCCACGGCCTCGCTCCGTGTGGGCCGATTCCCTCACCTGCCCGCTCGGCCTCTTGGCCTCCAGTTCTCGCCGTTTCTCCCTAGCATTGGCGAGGTGAGCCGTTCGCTGGCGCCAGCCGGTCGTCGCCCTGAGAGCGTGCGTGCGATGCGGGCGGCGGTCCGCGCCCTGGTCGTGCCGGTTCTGGCCGGAGCCCTGGCTGCGCTGCTGCTGTCGTGTTCGGGGCGAGAGCCGCAGCGGGCGGTCCTGGCCACCATCGGCGACTACCACCCGTTCAATTTCGTGAACGACTCGGGCGAGGTCGACGGGCTCGAGAGAGAACTGGCCGACGAGCTGTGTCGCCGCGCCGAACTGGACTGCGAGTGGGTGATACATGACTGGGAGACGCTGATCCCGAGCCTGGCCGATGAACAGTTCGATGCGATCATCTCCGGAATGAGCATCACTGCGGAGCGGGACCGTGTCATCGACTTCACTGAGCCCTACTACCCGCCCGTCCCATCGGTGTACCTGGCGCTCGAAGGCGCCGGGGACGGAGCGGTCGCCGGCCGGCTGGGCGCGGCGGACAACACCATCTACTCCGACTACTTCGAGGGCCTCGGCGTCGAGTTCGAGGCCTTCGGACCCGGCCGGCCCGGAATCGACGCACTCCTCGACGGCGAGGTCGATGCGATCCTGGTGGACCACGCCTACGCGGTGCAGAGGGTCGCCGAGCTCGACGGCCGGGTGGCCATCGTGGGTCCGGAGGTGGTGCTGGACCAGGGCATAGGCGTCGGCGTTCGCGAGGGCGACGAGCTGAAGGATCGACTGGACGACGCGATCGAGTCGATGAAGGCCGACGGCTCCTTGAACGACCTCATCACCAGATGGGTAGGAGCCGACGCAGCCACGTTCTGACCCGCGGGGCCAGCATCAGGATGAGAACGTGCGCGGATTGCTCGCCAGCGTCTCGCGGTGCGGCGGTGTCATTCCCGCTCTTGTTCGCTGCGCTCACGGGCCGCTCGGGCCACGGCCTCGCCCGTATGGAGCGGATTCGCTGGCCTATCCGCTCGGCCTCTGAGCAGCCCGGGGTGTCAATAAGAATCCAGTCGTTCCGTCTCGGCCAGAAGGACGTGTCAGGAACTGGCGGGTCGGCCGTTGTGGCGGGCTGTGCGCCGGGGAGGCATCGGGACGAAGGCGCTGGTGCGGGCCACATACTCGGCGTAGCCGGGGCGGCGCCTGCCGATGCTGCGCTCCAGCACGGTCACCCCTGACACCCTCAGCAGCAGGAACGTCATGAGCAGCGGCCCGGCGACGGTCCACCACGCCCCGGCCGCCGCGGCGACCAGCCAGATGCCCCACCACGCCATGCTGTCGCCGAAGTAGTTGGGGTGGCGGCTGTAGCGCCACAGGCCCCGATCCATGACGGAGCCCCGGTTGGCTTCGTCGGCCTTGAAGCGGCGCAACTGCTCGTCGCCCACCGCCTCGAAGGCCAGGCCCACCGCCCAGACCGCCGCCCCGACCCAGTCCAGCCATCGCAGCGGTGACGGGCCGGTATCGCCCAGCACCGCCTGGACCGGCAGTGACACCACCACCGCCAGCGCGGCCTGGAGGACGAACACGACCAGCAGGCTCCACAGCCAGAACGGCTCCAGGCGCCGCCTCAAGGCCCGGTAGCGGAAGTCCTCGGGCGCGCCCCACTTGCGAGCGGTCAGGTGGGCGCCCAAACGCAGGCCCCAGGCGGACACCATCACCAGCATCAGCCATGCCCGGCCGCCGCCGGCCCCGTCGCTGAACAGCCGCAGCGCCCAGGCCACGGCCACGAACACCATCGGCCACAGCGGATCGACGATCGACACGTCGCGCTTGGGCAGGCTCACCAGCCAGCAGCCGGCCATCAGCCCGCCGGCCACCAGCGCGGCGAGGCCCAGAGCGCTCACGTCGCCTTCCTCGCCCGCCGCGGGATCGACACCGCCGCCGCGAGCCACGTTGGGACGCACAAGGCGCTCACGCCGCCTCCGCGGCACCGGGCTCGCGGTACAGGACCGCGCCCCAGTGGGCGCCTGCACCGAAGCTGGTGAACGCCACCAGCGTCCCCGGGGCGACCCGGCCCTGCTGTCGCAGTTCGTGGTACAGGATCGGCAGCGTGCCCGCGGTGGTGTTGCCCCAGTGCTCGATGTTGGACGGCATCACCGCGGCGTCCACGCCGAGCCGCCGCCGGGCTCCGTCCAGGATCCGGTCGTTGGCTTGGTGGGCCACCACGAGGTCGAGCTCGTCGAGTTCGCAACCGGCCGCGTCGAGTGCCTCGCGCACCGCGGCCGGCATGGTCTCAACGGCCAGTCGGTACAGGCCGGCGCCGTTCATGGCCGGGTGGTGCAGCCCGGCGGCGATCTGGGCTACGTCCGCGTAGGGCCGCTGCTCCGATCCCAGTCCCGGCACTTCGATCAGATCGGCATGGGTGCCGTCCGTCCTCAGCACCGACTTCAGGAGTCCTTCGGGCGCCGCCGGGGGCCGGGAGGACGCGGCCTCGCGGCCGCGCAGCACTACGGCGCCCGCGCCGTCGCCGAAGAGAACGCTCCAGGCCCGGTGGTGGGTGGCCAGCGCCCGCTCGCCGTCGGTCGGGGCCCGGTCGGTGCTGCCCAGCACGATCTCCCAGGCGTCGCCCCAGGGCAGGTAGCCGCCATGGACCTCGGCCCCCACGACCACCACCGTTCCGGCCCGGCCGGTGGAGATCAGCATGTCGGCCAGGTCGAGTCCGAACAGGAAGCCGGCGCACTGCTGGCGGAGATCGAACGTGGTCGCGTCGCCGAGACCGGCCTTGTGCTGCACCGCGCCGGCGATGCCCGGGTTCTGGCGGTCCGGGGTCATGGTGGCGCACACCAGCATGTCCACCTCGTCGCCGCTCACGCCTGCGTCGGCCAGCGCGGCCCGGGCCGCCTCCGCGGCCAGATCCGACGTTCCAGTGCCGGGATCGACGAACCGGCGGGAGGCAACGCCGGTTCGGGAGCGGATCCACTCGTCGGTGGTGTCCATGATCCGGGTCAGGTCGTCGTTGGTCACGACGTTGGGCGGAACGGCCACGCCGGTCCCGGTGATGACTGTGGGCATGCCCGGTCGATCCTATGGGGGGTGAGTGGGAGTGGCGGCGTCGTGCATACCTGAGCGTGGTCGGCACCGCGTCGTCGTGAACGCCCACGTCACCCGATGGTCGCGGCGGAGAGTATGGGATTCGAACCCATGGTGACCCGGAGGCCACAACGGCTTTCGAGGCCGCCCCATTCGTCCGCTCTGGCAACTCTCCGCCGCAGAGGCTACCGGCGGCCTCCCGGCTCGACTGCGGTGCCCGCCTAGGAGTTCCGCAGGTCTGAGTTCCGCAGGTCCGAGAAGAACTCCTGCAGCAGGGCGGCGCACTCTTCGGCCCGCACCCAAGGCACCACCCCGAACTCGTGGTTGAGGCGGGGGTCGGCGCCCACGTTGTAGAGCGACCCGAGGGCGCCGGCCTTGGGGTCGTCGGCGCCGAACACCACCCGCGCCACCCGGGCCTGCAGGAGGGCGCCGGCACACAACAGGCACGGCTCCAGCGTCACCGCCACCGTCGCCCCGTCCAGGCGCCAGCCGCCGAGGAGGGCCGCGGCGTCGCGCACGGCCAGGATCTCGGCGTGGGCGGTGGGGTCGCCGGTGAGCTCGCGCTCGTTGTGGCGGCGGGCGACCACGTCTCCGTCGTGCCACACCACCGCGCCCACGGGCACGTCGCCGTGGAGCGGTGCGGCCCGGGCCTCGGCCAGGGCCAGCTCCATCAGATCGTCGTCGGTCACGGGGCGATGCCGGTGGCGGTCAGCTCGGCCGTCGGTTCGTCGTCGGTCACGGGGCGATGCCGGTGGCGGTCAGCTCGGCCGTCGGTTCGTCGTCGGTCACGGGGCGATGCCGGTGGCGGTCAGCTCGGCCGTCGGTTCGTCGTCGGTCACGGGTCGATGTCGGTGGCGATCAGCTCGGTCATCATCCGGGCGGCGTGCGAGGTCAGCGCGCCGTCCACCACCGGCAGATCGGTGTCGTCGATGCGGGCGATCGACTGCACGACGCGGGTCGACGACGCCAGGAAGGCCTCGGGCACGCCGGGCAGGTCCTCCACTCCAAGGTGGGTCTCGGCAATGTCGAGACGCTCCAGCAGCAGCGCCCGGGTCACCCCGGCGAGGCAGCCCGTGTCGAGCGGCGGCGTGTGCAGCCGCTCGCCGTCGGACCAGAAGATGTTCGACCCGGTGCCCTCGCTCACCCGGCCCCGGGTGTCGGCGAAGATCGCCTCGGAGGCGCCTCGCTCCCGGGCCATGTCCAGGGCCAGCACGTTCTCGGCGTAGGAGGTGGTCTTCACCCCGGCCATGGCGCCCCGCTCGTTGCGGGCGAAGCCCATGATCGCCACCGCGGTGCCCGGCGGGTAGTCGGACGGCCGGTTGCCGGCGATCACGATGGCCGACCCCCGTGCGCCGCTGCGCCCCGATCCCAGCGGGCCCCCGCCGCTGGTGGCGGTGATCCGCACGATCCCGGCCTCGGGGGCGGCGTCGAGGCACTGGGCGATGGCGGCCCGCAACTCGTCGTCGCTGTAGGGGCACTCGAAGCGCAGGACCCTCGCCGAGCGGCGCAGACGCTCGAGATGCCGCCGCACCGCGAACGCGGCCGCCGGTTGGTCGCGACGCACCACGAGCAGTGTCTCGAACACGCCGTCGCCCACGATCACCCCGTGGTCGTCGGCGCGCAGGTGCGGCTGATCGGGATCGACCATCCCTCCGTTCAGCCACACTGCTTGCGCGCTCACCGGCACGAACCTACCCGGACGGCAGGCCGAGCGGGATCGGCAGGCTCCCGGCGCCGCCGCCCGAGAGGACTTCTGAAATGCCCGGCCTTCAGCGGCGATACTGGGGGTGATGAGATCCTGGATCAAACGCCACTGGCGCTGGGCGCTTCCCGTTGGAGCCGTGCTGGCCGCGGTGGGAGCCTGGCTGGTGTTCGGCTTCTTCGCCTTCCAGACGTACTTCCAAGACGACGAGGTGGACGAGGCGCTCCCGTTCTTCACCGCCGGCCCGGCGCCGTCGGGCATGGCCGGCGACGAGACGACGGCCGAGATGGCCGACGCCATGAACAAGGCCATGGACGAGCAGGACATGCCGATGAACGACGAGGTCGACGAGCCCATGCCGGAGATGGAGGGCACTGCGGACCCGTCGGCGAGCGAGCCGGCCCCCACCGGCGAGGAGTCCATCCCCGAGTCCGGCGTCCCCGAGCCCGAGGACAGCGGCACCGAGGGTGGCGGCACCGAGGGCGAGCCGGAGGCTGCCGAGGCCGGCAGCGGTACCGCGGAGGCCGAGCCCGAGGCGGGGGCCGAGGCGCCGCAGCCCGAGGTCGTCGAGCCCCAGATCATCGTGGAGGCGGCCGGATCGTTCATCGACCGCTCCCATCCCACCGAGGGCAGCGCCCGGGTCCTGGGCGACGGCAGCGGCCAGCGTTTTCTGCGTTTCGAGGACTTCCGCACCGACAACGGCCCCGACCTGAACGTGTACCTGTCGGCGGCGCCGCCCGATGCGCCCGCCGGTGATTTCGACAACGACTTCGTCGACCTCGGCGACCTCAAGGGCAACGTCGGCGCCCAGAACTACGAGATCCCCGCCGGGCTCGACCTGGACCACTACTCGACGGTGGCGATCTGGTGCGTGCGCTTCGGCGTGGTGTTCGGAGCGGCCGAGCTCACCTCCGGCTGAGAACGAGCGCGGGTTGGGCGCAGACCCGTCGTGCTGCGAGGGGGCGTCTTCCCGCTCTTGTTCGCTGCGCTCACGGGCCGCTCGGGCCACGGCCTCGCGCCGTATGGGCTGATTCCCTCACCTACCCGCGCGGCCTCCAAGGGTCGAGTCCAGCAGGAACGACGTGCCGGGGGAGGGGTCCGCTCCCAGACCGGCCAACTCGACGATGAGCCATCCCTTGTCCAGCTCGGGCGGTGCCGTCAGCGCGACCACCAGCGTCGGCGTCCGGTCGGCGGTGAGCCAGGCCACCGAGCTCGAGTCCTCGGACCATTGCGGCCGGCCGTAGCCGCCGACATCGAGGAGCCGCAGTTCCTGCGCCTCGAGGTCGAGGAGCCAGGCGGGGCTGGTGTCGTTGAGCAGCCACCGACCGTCGGGCGAGACCGAGACCTGCGCAATCTCGGCCACGAACTCCCCCGGCAGCTCCGTTTCCTGACCGGTGGCCGCGTCGACCGCCACAACCTCGCACGAGAGCCTGTCGTCGCATCGCTGCTCCACGTGCAGCTCGCCGTTGGAGGCGAGGAGGCGGTGCTCGCTGACGGCTTCGAAGCCGGCGAAGCTCGGCCGGAACGTCTTGCCCACCGGAGGAGCGATCAGCAGCCCGCCACCGGGTAGGACTAGCACCTCGGATCCCGGCGGGGCGTGCAGCCCGCCGGTCATGATGCCGTAGTCCTGCCAGCCGTTCAGCTGCACGGCGCCGTCGGGGCCGCGGGGCCGGCTGACCACCCAGAAGTCGACCAGCGGATCGGTGGAGCGCACCAACTGCGAGTCGGAGGCGACGAGCACGCCGTTCTGCGGATCGCCGTCGGAGGGCATTCCCACGGTCCGCTTGCCGTCGGAGAGCAGCGTCATGTCGCTGAGCGCCAGAACCGATCCAACCGGCTCGACGGGCAGAAGCTCCACCGCGCCCGTGGCCAGGTCCAGGCGGGCCACGTGACTGCCGCTCAGATAGGAGAGCCGCCCCTCGAGGTCGCTGAACGGTTCCGCGGGCGCGGCAGCCGGCGGATCCTCGCCCTCGGCGGCGACCTCGACCATGCTGTCGGGCTCCCGCAGCGGGCTGCTGGTGGTGGGGACCTCGACGGGGCTCCCGTCCAGCGGTTCCGGGTCCTGTCCCTCGGTGCCGCCTCCGTCACCGCCGGTGAGGCTCAGCAGCCACAGCGCGGCGATGACAGCCACGAGCACGCCGACGAGCCCGGCCGCGGCCGGCAGCCGGCGCGAACCCTCGCGATCGCCGTCCTCGTGGCCGTCCGGCCCCGAGCCGCCGCCGGTGCCGCCGCGGCCGTCGAGCGGTGCCGCGTCCATCCCGGCACCGTACCGGCACCGCGAACGGCGTGTTGCGCCAGCGCAACTGCTGATGCGTCGCACCCGGTCGACCGCTCACGGAATCGTGATCCCGGCGGACCGCTGTCCCGCCCAGGGGCATTCGGATCGAGGCTGCCGGGCACCGTGCCGGGGTAGCGTGGCAGGTACCGATGGGGCCGCTCGCGAGGGCAGGATGACGATGGCGTACACCGACGACGAGATTCGGCGCCAGCTTCGCCTCGGCGAGGACAGCGCTTGGGAATTCAAGAGCGTCGACTTCCGCAACAGTGACCCGGCGCGGCGCCAGCGTGACGGCTGGGCCGACGAGATTGCCGCCTTCGCCAATGCCCGGGGCGGCGTTCTGCTGCTCGGTGTCACCGACGCAGGCGATGTGCCGGGAATGTCCCGCGACCAACTGGATGCGCTCGAGCGTCAGGTCATGGAGATCTGCACGAACTCGATCAAGCCGATGATCAGGATTGAGACGTACCGCAGGGAACTGGATGAGCGATCGTTCCTCCTTGTCTCGATTCCGGAAGGGGATGCGCAATACGACAGCCCTGGCGGCAGCTTCGTGCGCGTCGGCAGCGCCAAACAACCCATGTCGCCCGACGAGCGGATGCGCTTGGCGCAACGGCGCGGCCAGGCTCGGTTCACCGGTTTCGACGAGCAGACAGTGGTCCGTACGGGATTCTCAACCCTCGACAAGGAGCTGTGGAAACCCTTGCTCAGCGCTGAGGGCCTGCGCGACCCCCAGTTGGGGCTCGAGAAGCTCGGACTGTTGCGCACCGACGGCCACGGCGCGGTTCTGGCCACCGTGGCAGGCATTCTGACGTGCACCCGGCAGCCCCGGGAGTTCCTTCCGGGCGCAGAGGTCACCGCCGTTCGCTACACGGGCGCCGACAGGGCGTCCGGGCAGGTTGACGCACAGGACATCGCCGGTCCGATCAACGAGCAGATCGCCCAAGCACTTGCGTTCGCTGTGCGGAACATGCGCGTCGGAGCGCGCAAGGATCCTGCTCGCGTGAACTTGCCCGAATACAGCTCACGGGCAGTCTTCGAGGCTCTTGTGAACGCGGTCGTGCACCGCGACTACTCGATCCAGGGCAGCAGAATCCGGTTGTCGGTCTTCTCTGACCGCCTCGAGTTGAGATCACCGGGTGGGCTGCCGAATAACCTGACCGTCGAGAGCATGATGGAGCGGCAAGTGACCCGCAACCAGGTGCTCGCCTCGATCCTCGGCCGCATGAGCGTCGGTGAGATCGAGGGTGCCGGCGGCCGGCAGTACTTTATGGAGCGGCGCGGCGACGGCGTCTCCATCATCCGCCGCGAGACCCGCGAGTTGTCGGGCAAGGACGCACAGTTCCGATCCATCGATGATTCGGAGTTGTGCCTTGTTCTGCCCGCCGCGGAGGTCCACGCCGACCCGGCCACCGTTGTGGTCACGGTGCGAAGCGGGGGATCGCCCCTCAGTGGCGCGGATGTGCTGACATTGTTCCCGAACAACACCTGGAAGCGGAGCCGCACCGACGGCGAGGGCGAGGCGCGCCTTGACCTGCACTCGGTTCACCTGCCCATGACGGTGTTCGTGGCTCGTGAGGGTTGTGCCGCGCATGTAGAACGCGGTTGGCTGCCGATGGAACGAGCGCTCGCAGTCGAGTTGGCCCCCAAGGCCGGCGGCGGCTCGGTCGTGTTCGCAGAGTCGACCGGTCACGTGCCCGGTCTCGCTGGCCGGCTCAACCCGATTCTCGACACCAGCCACAGGACGTACCTCTATGCCTCCAATATCGCCATCAACGGCGGACAGCAGCAGCCGGTCCCGTTCGTTCCGGGAGAGGAGGATCTGCACTTGATGGACGCTGACGGCAAGTCGTTGCTCGTAAGGGTCGCAGCCATTGCAGGACGGTCGTCGGTCCTCGACTACGGCCCCGCCTGAGCCCGCATCCTCAGACGAAACCGTTGTGTCATGATTGCGGGTCCAGCATCTGGCTCCCTCACGGTCATCGGCATCGACTGCGCTGCCCAGCCTGAGAATGTCGGGATCGCTCTAGGGCGTCGTTCCCGAGGCGTCACCCGTGTTGAGATGGTTCGTTCAGGCAAGCGGATGGGGTGGGACGGGCTCGTTGACCGCACGGCCGAGTTCATCGACGACGAAACCTCCAGCCCCACCCTGATTGCTCTCGACGCGCCTCTGGGCTGGCCGCAAGCATTAGCTGATGACGGTCAACCACTCGCTGGCGCGAAGCGGGCTCTGGCGCGCTTCGCGTCGACGGCCACCGCGGCAATAGGGCCCTGGATGAAGCCCAGTTCGCTGTCGTCGTCGACGCAGCCCTCCACCACTGCCTGAACGACACGCATGCGGATGGCCATCACCCAGAACGCGGTCGCCGCCACAACCTGCAGCACCGACAGAAGGGATCCTGGTAGGTGGAGATGTCGATGCGGGAGATGTCGACGATGCGGCAGGGCTCGGAGCTGTAGTGGTGCCAGCAGCGGCCGTTTGGGTTGGCTACAGGATCGTGTCTGGCCGGTTTGCGAACGGGTTGATGACGGTCACGGGGTCGAGGCGCTGGCCGTCTTGGAGGTCTTCGGTAAGCAGATAGTCGCAGTCGGTGGCCTGCGCGGCGGCCACGATCAGACAGTCCCAATATGACAGGCCGAAGCGGTCTTCGACCGCGAACGCAGCCTCGACGAGCCTGGCGCTGATCGGCAGCGGCGCCCAGGCGCGCAGGTCGTCCACGTCGGCGCGGGCGTCGCGCACCGCGAGGCCCGGAGTGAGTTTGCGGGTGACGGTGACGTAGTACTCGTTGAGGACCTGCACACTGGTACGGCCCAGCCGCGACTCCCACAGCGCAGACATCCACTCATGGGCGCGCTGTTGTTTGGCGGGCACCGACAGATCCCGCGCATACACCAACACGTTGGTGTCAACAAAGACGCCCACTGCGTCTCAGCGTCGATGGATCTCGTCGCGCCCGGGCAAAGGCCCGTCGCTTGACCTCAGCCGTTGGGCTGTGCGGCTGAGATAGGACCGCTGGGCCCGCTCGAAGTCCTCAGAACTCGTCATCCGCTCCCGAAGAACCTTGCCGACGAAGCGCGACACGCTCATGTCATTACATGCCGCCTCAACCCGAGCCCAGTGTGCGGTCTCCTCGTCCAAGCTCACCGTGACGTTCCTCACAATCTCACGATATCAGTGACTTCGTGAAGTCTGCAATCGGTAAGGACACCGCTGCGACGCGACAGGCTCTCGCCTATCCGCGTGGCCCCTGAGAGGCCGAGCGAGCAGGCATGCGAATTCGGTCCGTGCGGGTGAGGCCGTGGCCCGAGCGGCCCTCAGGTAGCAGCGAACAGGAGCGGCAGAGACCCCGTCCCCTGTTGATGTGCTTGCGCCTACCCCCGCACTGTCTCAGTTGCGATCTTGCGCGGAGGGTATGGGATTTGAACCCATGGAGGCTCTCGCCTCACACGCTTTCCAAGCGTGCCCATTCGGCCGCTCTGGCAACCCTCCCCGATCCCGTGCGATCGAGCTGAGACCGGCGAGTCCCAGCCCCGGCGCAGCGGGTACGGACCCGCGAGGGTATCGTGTGCGCACCAGCGCCCGTTTCGGGGTGTGACGGCCGGGTCCTGTGCAACGGGCGCCTGTGAACCGGGTCAGGGCCGGAAGGCAGCAGCTCTCAGCAGTACCGCCCGGGTGCCGCAGACCGCCTGGCCGTCACTCCCGGGAACGGGCGTCGGCGCGCCCGTAAGGCGAGCACCCTCACGAGTTGGCCGCGAACGGGCGGGCTGTCGGAGTCCACGTCTAGAGTCCAAGTCGGTGGCCTACCAGTCTCTCTACCGCCGCTACCGGCCCCAGAAGTTCAGCCAGATCAAGGGCCAGGACCACGTCGTGCGGGCCCTGCACACCGCGGTGCGCGAGAACACTGTCGGCCACGCCTACCTGCTGCACGGACCGCGGGGCAGCGGCAAGACCTCCACCGCCCGGGTGCTGGCCAAGGCGCTCAACTGCACCGACCTCGGCGACGACGGCGAGCCGTGCTGCGTCTGCGAGTCGTGCATGTCGATCCAACAGGGCCGTTCGTTCGACCTCCAGGAGCTCGACGCGGCCTCCAACAACAAGGTCGACGACATGCGGGCCCTGCTGGAGCGGGTCAACCTGGCCTCGCCGGGCCGGGCCAAGGTGTACCTGCTCGACGAGGTCCACATGCTCACCGCCGGCGCCGAGAACGCGCTGCTCAAGACCCTCGAGGAGCCGCCCGCCCACGTGACCTGGGTGCTGGCCACGACCGAGCCCCACAAGGTGGTGCAGACCATCCGGAGCCGCTGCCAGGTCTTCGAGCTGGGGCTGGTCTCCTCCGACATCATGGCGGACCACCTCCGCTACGTCGTCGCCGATGCCGGACTCGACGCCGACGACGAGGCCATCGACCATGCGGTGGCTGCCGGCGGGGGCTCGGTGCGCGACACGCTCACCGCGCTCGAGCGGGTGGTGGCCGGCGGCGGGACAGCCGACCTCGACGCCTCGACCGACGCCATCCTCGCCGCCATCGCCGAGGGCGACCGGGCCGGCGCGCTCTCGGCGGTGGGAGACGCCGTCGGCAGGGGACGCGATCCCCGAACCATCGGCGAGATGGCCCTGGCCGGGCTGCGCGACGCCTTCCTCACCAGGATGGGAGACCCGCCCGACCGCCTGTCCGAGCATGAGCGGGCCAGAGCCGCGGACCTCGCCGGCCGCATGGCGCCCGCGGCTATTACCCGGTCGCTCGAGACGCTGGGCCGGGCCCTCATCGACATGCGGCAGGCCCCCGATCCCCGGATCGATATCGAGGTGGCCCTGGTCCGGCTCTGCCAGCCCGACGAGGACCGGTCTCTGGAAGCGCTGGCCCAGCGGGTGCGCCAGCTGGAGGCCCGCCTTGACGGCCCGGCCGGCTCCGCGCCGCCGGCTGCAGGCCCTGCCGCGGCCCGACCGGACCCGCCAGCGGTGCCCGCTCCCGCGCCAGCCTCTGCCGGTGGTCGCGCCGCGGCGGCTCGTGAGGCCCACTCGGAGCAGCGGACTTCGGCGCCCGCTCCCGCGCCAGCTCCTGCTAGTGGTCGCGCCGCGGCGGCCCGTGGCGCCCTGTCGGAGCAGCGGGCTGCGGCAGCCGCGGTCCCGCCCGCGCCCGCTCCCGCGCCAGCCTCTGCCGGTGGCCGCGCCTCCGCCGCCCGCCGGGCCCTTGAGGAGCAGCGGGCCTCGGCAGCCCCAGGGCCGGCGCCGCCCGCATTCGCGCCTGTCACCGCCGGTGACCCTGCGCCCTCGGCGCCGCCGCCGGTGCCCACACCCGACCTGGCTTCGATGCGGCCGCGCAGCCCGACCGAGGTGGTGGAGCTGGCCCGCAGACACCTGTCGCTGGAGCGGCCGTTCGTGGTGGCCAGGGCCATTGAGCTGGAACCGGACCAGGACCGTCGGCGTGATCCGGCCCAGCTCCAGGCGCTGTGGCAGGACCTGCTGCAACATGCGCGCAACGTCCCTGCCGAGCCGCCACCGGCCGTAGCGTCGCCGTCGGCTCCCGGGGAGTCGGCATCGGCATCGGCGTCGTTGTCGGGCTCCGTGGATCCGGCGTCGGCATCGCCGCCGGCCGGAGCGCCCGGGACGGACACGCAGGTGGCAAAGCCTCAGGACCGGCTGGAGCCAGCGTCATTGCCTCAGGACCGGCTGGAGCCAGCGTCATTGCCTCAGGACCGGCCGGCACCGCAGTCGGGGTTGCCGGCACCGGCAGGGCCGACGGCCGGCGCGGATGCTGCGGTGTCGTTGCCGCGGGACGAGCCGGCGCCGGGGGACCGGTCGACGCCGCAGCCTGAGGCGCGGTCATTGCCTCAGGACCGGCCGGCACCGCAGTCGGGGGTGGCGTCGCAGTCAGGGCCGTCGCCGCCGGCCGAACCGGACTACGGGCTGGCGCCGCCCGACCTCAACGACGAGATGGCCGGCTTCGACCCCGCGGAACTCGACGCCCTCGAAGAGGCGCCCAGCCACGCCCACGACATCGAGCAGAAGATCAAGTCGGTCTTCCCCGGTACCGAATTCGCGGTGCTGCCCGACCCCGACGACGAGGCCGAGAGCGAGAGGTAGTGCGAGGGACAGCGTGAGCTACTCCAGCGCGGTTCAGGAGCTCATCGATCAGCTGGGACGGCTGCCCGGCATCGGCCCCAAGTCGGCCCAGCGGGTGGCGTTCCACCTGCTGAAGGTGCCGGCCGAGGACGCCAACCGGCTGGCCCGGGCCATCTCCGACGCCAAGGAGAAGGTGTCGTACTGTCCCCGCTGCTTCAACCTGTCCGAGCAGGGCGGCGAGTGCGTGGTGTGCCGGGACCCCAAGCGGGAGCCGCGGTTCGTCTGCGTGGTCGAGGACGCCCAGGACGTGGTGGCCGTCGAGCGCACCGGCGAGTTCCATGGCCGCTACCACGTGTTGCAGGGAGCGTTCAGCCCGATCGACGGAGTGGGGGTCGATCAGCTCCGCATCAAGGAGTTGCTGGCCCGGGTGTCCGAGGAGGACATCGAGGAGGTGATCGTGGCCACCAACCCCAACCTGGAGGGCGAGGCGACTGCGATGCTGATCCACCGGTACCTGAAGCCCGCGGGCGTGCGGGTGACCCGCATCGCCAGCGGACTGCCGGTGGGCGGCGACCTCGAGTACGCCGACGAGCTCACCCTCGGTCGGGCCTTCGAGGGCCGGCGGTCGCTCGAGGAGGCCTGACGCTTCGAGCACCGGGCGGCGACAACTCGATAGATTGCCGCGATGCTTACCGAGATCGACCACGTGGCCATTGCAGTCCGCGACCTGGATGCCGCGATCGCCTGGTACCGGGACGCTCTCGGCGCTGAGGTCGAGCACCGCGAGACGGCGGAACACGACGGCGTGGAGGAGGCCCTGCTGGCGGTGGCCGACAGCTACGTGCAGCTGATAACCGCCACCCGCGACGACTCTCCGGTGGCCAGGTTCCTCGAGAGGCGGGGCGAGGGCCTGCACCACATCGGCTACCGGGTGCAGGACTGCGCGGCCGCGCTCCAGCGGATGGTGCAGGCCGGGGCGACGCCCATCGACGAGGCGCCAAGGCCGGGCAGCCGCAACACCACCATCGCGTTCATCCACCCCAAGGGATCCTTCGGCACCCTGATCGAGTTGGTCGAGGAGTAGCGGGGCGAGCGCCGTGCGGGTGCACCTGATCGACGGCACCTACGAGCTGTTCCGCTTCCATTACGCCAAGTCGAACCGCGATCCGCGCCGGGGCGCGCAGCGGGGCGTGCTCAACTCGATGCTCGACCTGGTCGCCGGGGGCGCCACCCACATCGGCATCGCCACCGACCATGTGATCGAGTCGTTCCGCAACGAGATGCTGGCGGGCTACAAGGACGGCAGCGGCGTGGACCCCGACCTCAAAGCGCAGTTCCCGGAAGTGGAGGAGCTGCTGGAGCTGGCCGGCTTCACGGTGTGGCCCCAGATCGAGCACGAGGCCGACGACGGGCTGGCGTCGGCCGCGGCGGTGGCCGCCGACGACCCCCGCGTGGAGCAGGTCCTGATCTGCACACCCGACAAGGACCTGGCCCAGTGCGTGACCGCCGACAGCCGGGTGGTGCAGTACGACCGGCGCCAGCGGGTGCTGTACGACCACGCCGGCGTGATCGACAAGTTCGGAGTCCCTCCCGCGTCGATCCCCGACTACCTGGGTCTGGTGGGCGACTCCGCCGACGGGTTCCCGGGACTGCCGGGCTGGGGAGCCAAGTCGGCGGCCACCCTCCTAGCCCGGTACGGCCACATCAGCGCCATCCCCTTCGACTGCTCGCAGTGGGACGTGCAGGTCCGGTCGGCCCCCAAGCTGGCCGCGGCCCTGCGGGACGGCTTCGAGGAAGCGCTCCTTTACCGCCGCATCGCCACCGTGGAGTTGGGCGCCCCCGTGTCGGCCACCGTCGACGACATGGAGTGGCGCGGGCCTCGACCGGGCCTCGACGAGCGGTGCGCCTCCCTGGGCGCCGAGCGCCTCGCCGCCCGGGCCCGCCAACTCGCCTCCGCGGGCTAGGCCGCGAGGACTTCGCGCAGGCCTATTGCTGCGGGGACTTCGACCTGGTCGAAGTTGCAGGACTCGGGGGTGCGGTCGGGGCGCCAGCGCACCATGCGGGTGGTGCCCCGGAAACGGCCGTTGAGCATGGCCTCGTACTTGACCTCGGCCACCAGCGCGAGGCGCAGAGGGACCCACGGCTGCTGCTGGCGCTGGCCCGACCATCGATTCGGGGTGCCCGGCATCACCGTGCCCTCGGCATGGGCGGCCGGGTCCATCCACTCCGACCACGGATGCTCGCTCGGGTCGGCCAGCACGTAGGGCGCCAGCTCATCGATCAGCTCCCGGCGGCGCTGGGCCGTGAAGCTGGTCGTCACCCCGCAGTGGTGCAGGCGTCCCTCGCCGTCGTGCAGCCCGACCACCAGCGAGCCCACCCCCTGACCGTCGGTGTGCATCCGGTAGCCGGCCACGGCCACGTCCACGGTGCGGGTGTGCTTGACCTTGAACTGCGTGCGCTTGTTGGGCAGGTAGGCCCCGCCGCGGGGCTTGGCGATCAGCCCGTCGAGCCCGGCCCCCTCGAAGCGCTCGTACCACTGGCGGGCCAGGTCCCGGTCGAGGGTGGAGGGCGCCAGGTGGACCGGCGAGCCGAAGACGCCCGCCATCGCCTCCAGCAGGGCCCGCCGGTCGCGGAACGGCTCGGCCATCAGGTCGGCGTCGGCCAGCGCCAGCACATCGAAGGCCACGAACTCGGCCGGGGTCTCGGCCGCCAGCCTCGAGATCCGGCTCTCCGCAGGGTGGATCCGCTGCTGCAGGGCGTCGAAGCCGAGCCGGTCGTCGATGCTCACGATGATCTCGCCGTCGACCACGGCCCGGGCCGGCAGCGAAGCCTCCAGCGGCTCGATGAGCTCGGGGAAGTACCGGGTCAGGGGCCGCTCGTTGCGGCTGCCCAGCACCACCTCGTCGCCGTCGCGGAACACGATGCAGCGGAAGCCGTCCCACTTGGGCTCGAAGGCCAGGTCGCCGTCGGGGATTCCGCTGACCGCCTTGGCCAGCATCGGCTTCACCGGCGGCATCACGGGCAGGTCCACGGCGTCGAGCCTACGTTCCGGGTCGCGGCCGCGGTCCCGGCGGTGGCCACAGCTGCCTACCCTGCAGGCATGAGCCAAGAAATCCGTCCCTTCACCGTCGCGGTCGACGACGCCGAGATCGACGACCTGCGCGAACGGCTGATCCGCACCCGCTGGCCCGAGCCCGAGGTCGTCGACGACTGGTCCCAGGGGATCCCCCTCGCGTACCTGCGGGAGGTGTGCGAGTACTGGGCCGGCGACTACGACTGGCGCCGCTGCGAGGCCGCCATCAACGCCCGGCCCAACTTCGTCACCGACATCGGCGGCCTCGACATCCACTTCCAGCACATCCGCTCGGCCCACGACGGCGCGCTGCCGATGATCATGACCCACGGCTGGCCCGGCTCGGTGCTGGAGTTCACCCAGATCATCGACCCGCTCGTCGATCCGGCCTCGCACGGCGGGGGATCCGGCGATGCCTTCCATCTGGTGCTCCCGTCGCTGCCCGGCTACGGCTTCAGCGCCAAGCCGTCGGCGCCGGGCACCGGCATCGAGCGCATCGCGACGATGTGGGACGAGTTGATGGGCCGCCTGGGATACGACAGCTACGTCGCCCAGGGCGGCGACTGGGGATCGGCGATCACCACCCAGATCGGCATGCAGGACCTCGGTCGCTGCCGGGCCATCCACACCAACATGCCGGTGGCCGGGCCGTCCAAGGAGTCGATGTCGGACCTGACGCCCAAAGAGCAGGCCGCGCTGGAGTCGATGGGCTACTACGACAAATGGGACTCGGGCTACTCCAAGCAGCAGTCGAGCCGGCCCCAGACCATCGGCTACAGCCTGGTGGACTCGCCCGCGGGCCTAGCCGGATGGATCCTCGAGAAGTTCTGGTCGTGGACGGATCGCAGCGCCCACCCCGAGGACTTCTACAGCCGCGACCAGCTGCTCGACAACGTGTCGCTGTACTGGTTCACCGCGACCGGGGCGTCGTCGGGCCGGCTCTACTGGGAGAGCTTCGGCAGCTTCGCCGGCGGGGAGTGCGCGATCCCGTCGGCGTGCAGCATCTTCCCCAACGAGATCTTCCGGGCCAGCCGGCGCTGGGCCTCCAAGCGCTACACCGACATCCGCTACTGGAACGAGCCCGAGGTGGGCGGGCATTTCGCGGCTTTCGAGCAGCCCGATCTGTTTGTGGCCGAGATGCGGGCCGCCTTCAAGTTCCTCGACTAGCCGAGCCGCGAAAGGCCCCATGGGCGCTCGCCACGGAATCTCGGGAGAGAAACGTGTCATAGAGCCGCCCTACGCACCCGAGATCTTGAGCGGCGGGGGGAGTCCGGCTAGACGGCGATCACCCGGACGTCGGGCTCGACGTCGGACTCGGCCTGGTTCCAGCGCAGGCCGATCGCCCCGTAGCGGTGCCCGTCGGTTGACATCCAGTTGCCGAAGCCGGGATCGGAGGCCGCCACCACGATGCGCACCGAGCCGTCCGGCTCGTAGCGGGCTGTGCGCTTGTTGACGGTCACTGGCAGCCGGCGGTAGTCGAGGCTCTCCATCCAGCGGTTGTCCACCTGGAAGTTCCAGTAGAAGCAGTCCGGCGGGGTGAACTCGATCAGCAGGGCTTCGCCCTCGTCTAGGTCGTAGGTGCCATGGCGGAAGATCTGGTTGGGGTCGCCCCAGGCGCCCTGCATTGGCCCCGCCTCGGTCGTCAGGGCGTTGCGGGCGTTGGCGCCCAAGTCGTCGACCCAGCCGCTGAACACCGCCGAGCAACCCGCCACGAACACGCCCGCCGACTCCAGGGCCCGCCCGAAACGCTCGGCCGACAGCGGCGGGGGGAGTTCGTCGTGGTCCAGACATTCGATCCGCACCGAGATGGGCACCTCGTTGTCGCGGTCCAGGAAGAACTGCCGGACCGCGATGAGGGACGGCTCGGGACTGGTCTGCAGCCAGTTGTCGCCCCGGCGCTCGGGCCCGACGAAGATCTCGAAGCGCCCGTCGTCATCGACGACCAGGGCGCTGCCGTCCAGGAAGCCGGCCTGGCCGAGACGGTCCTGGCCGGCGCCGTAGTTGCCGGTGAACGCCGTGAACGACAGGTAGTGCACCGTCCCCCGACGACCGGAGATGCGGTAGTTCAGCCTTCCGTCGATGTTGCCCGACAGGTAGAGCGAGTCGGGGTTGTCCGAGCCGATCTTGACCTGGTCGGGCATGGTGGTGAGCAGCGGGAAGCGCACGTCGCCGGTCTCGATCGAGCTGTAGAGGCCGCCCCGGGCCAGCCGGCTCAGGTACCGGTAGCCCTCGATCCGGTCGAGGTCGCAGGTCGCCCGCTCCTGGACGAGGTCGCCGGCGGCCTTTAGCGCGTCGCAGAACTCGGCCCAGGCCTGCCCGGACACCACCTTGTCGTACGTCTCGTCCTCGACCATCCCCTAATGCAATCAACAAGTCGGGGCGGCGGCTACCCGGCCCCGTCCGGGACGGCCTCACACGGCGGTTAGCTCCAGGGTGGCCAGCAGCATCACCTCTGCCCGACTGATGATGCCGCTCCCGATGGTGACGATGCCCCGATCCGCTGCCAGCGGAGGGATGCGTCACGTTCGTCTCGATCTGAGAATCTCGGAGTTGTTGCCGTCATCGCGGGTTCAGGCGCGTGCCCGGTTGAGGAAGATCGCCATCTGGGCGCGGGTCACGGGCCGGTCCGGGCAGAAGCGCAGCGGTTGCACCGCGCATCCCGCGGTGATCCCCGACGCGTAGAGAGCGTCGATGGCGGCGGCAGCGAAACTGCCCTCGGTGTCGGTGAACCCTGCTGCCGCAGCCGGCTCCAACTTGAAGGCCCGGTTGAAGAAGACCGCCATCTGGGCGCGGGTCACGGGCCGGTCCGGGCAGAAGCGCAGCGGTTGCGCCGAACATCCCGCGGTTATGCCGAGCTCCTTCAAGCGGGTCGCGTGGTCGGCCCACCACGCGTCGGGTGCCACATCCTCGAACGGGGAGTCGCTGGCGGGAGGTGGGTCGCCGCCGTCGACTGTACGCACCAGCCACACCGCCATCGTTTGGCGGGTGAGGGCCTGGCTGGGACAGAACTTCCGGGGCTCGCACTCGGTGCCCTCGAACACGCCGTCGCTGGCCAGCGCCTCTATATCGGCGGCTGCCGCGCCCGCTTCGCCTAGATCGCTGAACGATGGCTCAGGCGGAGGCGGCGGTGGCGGCGGCGGCGGTGGCGGAGGAGGTGGAGGAGGCGGAGGTGGAGGTGGAGGAGGTGGAGGAGGAGGCGGCGGTGGCGGCGGCGGCGGTGGCGGAGGAGGTGGAGGTGGCGGAGGCGGTGGCGGCGCCGGCGGCACCTCGATCAGGCTTACCGGAATCCGGTCGCCGTCCTGCCAGAAGAAGTCGGGGTCGGGGTACCTGGCGTCGGCCCCGCCGTACAGCGCAACCTCTGCGTCCCCGAACTTCAGGCGCAGATCCTTGTCGGCGGGAAGGCCCCGGTCGAGCGACAACCAGAGCTCTCGATCCAGCACGCGCACTGGCTCGGACTCCCACGGGAGGTGGCTGTCGATGCGCGCCAGCGTCCTCACCCGGTACGGCACGCCGTCGAGAGTGAAGCTGTCGTCGTCTAGCAGGTCCGAGCACGTCGGATAGCCGGCGTAGACCAGCAGGCAGCCGACGCCGAAGGTGTGATTGGTCTGGCGGACCGTCAGGGTCGTGCGCCAGTGCACGATGGGATCGCTGCGCCGGCCCGGATCGCCGCCCGGCGCGGGGACCTGCACGGTCGCCCAAGGGCCGCCCACGGCGCGGTTCTTGGCTCGCACCCGCACCTGGTAGGCGGTGCCGGGATCCGTGTCGCGGATCGTGTGGGAGTGCTGGTACCCGAAGTCCATCGCTGTCACTGTCCAGCCGGTGGAGGGATCACCGGGCGTGCCCCGCCTGTCGGGGGCCGACGTCGCCTTGTACTGGACCTCATAGCCGGTCAGCGTGAAGTGCTGCGGCACCTTGTAGGGAGAAGTGTTGTCCGGCGTCGTGCTGCCCGCCGGCGGTCTCCAACTCACCCGAAGCCCACCGCCGGCCGGCGACGCAGCCAGACCGCGCGGCGCGTTGGGCGGATCGTCGTCGCGGATGGTGACCTCGATCACCCGGAGTCTCGGCCAGTCAAAGACATCCTGGGGCAGATCGAAATCGATCCTGAACGTGTCGCTCTCCTTGTCGGCGTCCTGGTTGGTGGACACCGTGACGCTGCCTTCGGTGGCGCCGGTAGCGATCTCAAGGTTCGCCACCGATCCATAGTCGTTCGGCTCGGCGCAGTAATGGGTATACGAGCACCTTCCGTGCAGCGAGACCGGAAGACTCAGATCGCTCCATGCCGGCGATTCCAGGGTCACCTTGACGTTGACGGTGCCGCCCTCCTCGATCATGAAGCCACTGTCGGCGACGATGGCCCCCAACATGGCGTGTCCGTTTGCGGTCGGGGTCGCCCGGTTCCGTCGAACGACGGTGGCGACATAGGTCTTGGTCGTTGTGCCGTCCTCGGCCGTCACCTTCACGTTGATCACGTTCTCGCCCCTGGCGATGGCTATGGCATGGCTTCCCGCCCCGCTGGTCACCGACTGCAGGTCGGTCCCCGTACCGACCTCGATCGTGGCGCCGCTGTGCGCCGCGGTCGCCCTGACCCTGATGTGCGTGTACCCCGAGTTGACGTTGCCGGAATAGCTCGTCGTGTCGGCGCTGAAGGCGGGGCTGATGCGGTTGTCTCGGCTGCCGAGAGCGATGCCCGGAACGGGCCTTTGGTTGCTGTCCAGGTAGCCCCACCCGAAGTTCGGGCTCCAGTACGCTCGCCATTCCAGGTTGCTCAGATTGGCGTTGTTGGATGCCTGTGCCTGAGCCTGTCGGGTGGCCAAGGGGTTCACCGGGCCCAGCAACAGGGCCACAGCGGCGAGCAGCAGGGCTCTGCGTGTCATGCGGTTCAACATGTGCCGCTCCCTGGGACCGTGCGGCTGTACCGGCGCCATCCCCGGCGGGCGCTGTGCGTCATATGGCTTACCATTGGTCGAAGCACTCCATTCATGCTTCAAACATCCAAAATATGGATGATGCACACGACAATACCCTTCGAGAGCTACGAGCGACCGGGACGCATCCGCCTCCCAGGTCGGCTCTGGTCGAGGCGGGCCAGAGCCAGCAGCCGGTCGTGGGCGAAATCTTGGGACCGGTGGCGGCAACGGTGGGGCGGCAGCGGTCGGTAGGGTCGGGGGCAACCACAGCCTCGGCCGGGAGGCGGCGATGTTGAGAATGCGAACGGTTGGCGTGCTGGTGGCGGTGGCTCTGCTGGCCGCGGCCTGCGGCGACGGCGATACTGCCGGGCCGCAACCTGAGGCCGAGGCGCCCGCCACCACCCAGGCTGAGCCTGATGGTGCGGTCGGAGCGGGCGACGCCGCAACGACCACCACCGAGGCCCCAGCGGAAGCCGTCGACCCTGACGAGGCCGCTCCGGCCGACGACGGCACAGACGCGCCGCCGGCCGATGCCCAGGCTCTGCTGGCGTCAGTCACGACGGAACTCGACGGGCGCTCGGTCCGCGGCGAGGCGACCATCGAGCTCGCGCCGGGGTTCGAGTTCTCCACGAGCTTCGAATCAGACGCCGAGGGCGACCTCGCCGCGATGGTCGAACTGGCCCCCGGCATCGACCCCGACTTCCCCAGCGGCGTTGACGCCGAGATGCGGTACGTGGGCGGCGTGGTCTACGTGCGGCCCGCGGTCACCGCCGAGGAACTGGCGGCACTCGGCCTCGACGAGGCCTGGTTCGTGGCCGAGCCGGCCGCAGGCCGCGATCCGATGGCGCAGGCCATGGGGTCGGCGGGAGTGATGTGCATCTTCCCCCAGGCGATGGACGAGGCCTTCGAGGACTGCGACCCGCTGGGTGAGACCCGCACCTTCCTCGAGGCTGCTCGCGAGGCGCACATCGTCGGCCGTGAGGACGTGCGGGGCACCGAGGCGGCGCGCGTGCGCTTCCTGGTGTCTCTCATGGACCTGGCCGGAGAGGCCTTCGGCATCGGGGCCGACGAGGGCGACACCGAAGCCGCGGACGGGGCCTTCGACGACACCGCATCGGACCCGTTCGCGGAGGGGTTGGAGCAGATCTTCGGATTCCTCGACGCAGACTTCGAGGTGGAGGTGTGGATCGACGACGAGAGCCTGATCCGGCGCCTGGCCTTCGACCCGGCGTCGATGTTCGCCGGTCTGGCCGACGAGGATGCCGGCGCGGAGATCCCCTCCAGCCTGGTCACCCTCGAGTTCTACGACTTCGACGCTGACATCAGCGTGGACGCCCCGCCGCCGGAGGCGATCGTGGACGAGGACCTGCTCGTCGGGAACGACGGCTATGCCACCACCGAGGAATTCGGCCCCTACGACGACGACTACGTCGACACGTACGACGAGGTGGACGAGCCCGGGCCGTAGCGTCCCGGCAGCTTGAGGACCAGCTCCGCTAGTGGTGTGTCACCGGTTTGGTTGCGCGACCTGCTCGATGTCTGACCTCGTGCGATGGACCACAGGACTCCGCAGGTGTACCCACGACATACCGCTAGGGCTCCGGGGAGGGGCGCTCGTCGGGGGTGAGGCCGGCCAGGTCGGCTACCGGCGCCGGAGGCTCGGTGCCGCTGGTGAGATCGGCCGAAGTGACCGGCGTCTCGAAGCGGGTGGTGATGGGCACCACGCCGGCCCACCACGGCCCGGCGATGTCGTCGGGCTCGTCTGCCGGGTCACCGGCGCGGACCTTGGCCGACGCCTCCGCCAGCGGGAGTTCCAGCACCATGGTCTTGCGCAAGTCTGACTGCGACGGCGGCCGGACCAGGTCCCAGTGGGCGACCACATGGTCGGTGATCAGCTTGAGGGCGTAGAGCCGCCGCTCGTCGTCGACGATCCTGGTGGCCCGGCCCCGCACCACCACCGACCGGTAGTTCATCGAGTTGTGGAACGGCGTGCGGGCCATCACCAGCCCGTCGAGATGGGTGACGGTCACGCAGACCTCGTGCCCGTCGCCGGTGTTGAGGAGGTGGTTGGCGGCCGCGCCGTGCAGGTAGAGCCAGTCGTCGTCGCGCCCGTAGGCCATGGGCAGCACCAGCGGACCGTCGGGCGTGTTCACCCCCACATGGGCAATCAACCCGGCATCGAGGATACCGAGCACATCGTCACGGCCATAGCGGGCCCGCGGCGCCCCCCGCCGCACCTTCGTGCGAGCCGACGGCGCCCCATCCGAGCCTGCGGTCTCTGGCACGTCGCAAGACTACGAGCCGTCCACGGCCTCTACGCTCCACAGGGTTGGATGGATCTGAACTAGTCTATACTAGTTAGAAACTCTAAGGGGATGCAATGGCTTCAGAACCGACCGAGACGTCCATTCCGTGGACAGTCGCAGACGCTAAGGCGCAGCTGTCGCACATCCTCCGATGCGCTGACGAGGAGGGACCGCAGCGCATCGGCAGGCACCGCACCTACGTGATTGTTCCCGAGCGACTGTGGGAGTCCCGCTCGTCGTCGGAGGTTCCCATGGGGCGCTGGCTCATCGAGAACATGCCGAGGGGCTACGAACTCGAGCTTCCGGGCCGGCATTCCAATCGCGGCACGCCCTTCATTGACTGGGGGCACGACGAGACGTGACCGGAGTCCTTCTCGACACCAACGTCGTGTCGGAGACGGTGCGACCCGAGCCCGACGGAGGGGTACTGGCCTTCCTGTCCGGCGACCATCAGTTCTGGCTATCGACCATCGTGGTCCATGAACTGGAGTTCGGCGTGAAGATGCTTCCCCCCGGCCGGCGCCGGGACCTGATAGCCGCGGCGGTGCGGTCGTTGGCGGCGCGCTACGGTGACCGGATCCTCCCCGTGGGAGTCGAGGAGGCGGAACAGGCTGCGAACCTCCGCGCCCGAACCCGGCAGTCCGGCCGGGTCCTCGATCTGGGAGACGCCCTGATCGCCGCCACCGCGGCCGTCAACAACCTGGCCATCGCCACCAGGAACACCAGGCACTTCGAGGACCTGGACCTAGAAGTCATCAACCCCTGGAACTAGGTGCGCGGTCTCCAGGGGAGACGGCCGCGGATGTGGTGGGTGTAGACGTGGGCGGCCATCGCGGCGGGGCTGGTGCGCCAGCAGCGCAGCGGATCGAAGCCGTCGTGGACGAGGCACATGTTGCAGGACACGCACTCGACGGTGCCGGTTCGCCCCGCGGCCAGCTTGTTGGCGAGATCGGGCTCGCGGATGAACGGCCGGGACATGGCGAGAAAGTCCGCGTCACCCGAGCCGATCACGTCCGCCATCGTCTGAGTGGTACGGATCCCGCCGACGAGGATCACCGGGATGTCCACCGCCTCCTTCACGGCCTGAGCGAAGTGCCGGTAGTAGGCCTCGGGGCCCTCGGGCTTCACGAGTCGCTGCACGAGCCCGTTGCGGGCCGCCTGGGCCGCGCCGACCGCTACGTAGGTGCGGATGTTCTCGAGGTAGCTCCTCATGATCCCGTAGGACACCTCCACCGCGTCCAGCCCCCGCTCGGCCAGCACCCGCACCCGCTCCACGCTCTCGGAGGGCTCCAGGCCCCCCGGGATGGAGTCGCCGATGCCGATGCGGGCCGTCACGCAGAAGTCGTCGCCCACCGCGGCCCGCACCGCGTCGTACACCGCCAGCACGAACCGGCCGCGGCGTTCGGCGTCGCCGCCCCACTCGTCGGTGCGCACATTGGTGATCGGGGAGGAGAACTCCGAGATCAGGTAGCCGTTGCCGCCGTGGATGTGGACGCCGTCGAACCCGGCCTCCCTCGCCCGCCGCGCCGCCTGCCTGAACGCGGCGATCACGTCGGCGATGTCGTCCGGCGTGGCCTCCCGCGGCTGCAGCCCGTACATCTCGTTGGCTGTCGGCGACGGAGCGACCGGTCCGACCTCGGGCAGCATCGTCTGGCTCCCGGCGTGTCCGATCTCGGCGAAGATCCGGCCCCCGCGGGCGTGCACGGCGTCAGTGATCTGGACCATCGACTCGACGAGGCGGTCGTCGTACAGGCCGGGCTGGTTGGCGCTGGCCTGGCCGCGGGGCTCCACATAGATGTGGCCCGTGAGGAGCAGCCCGGCCCCGCCCGCGGCCAGCGTGCCGTACAGGTCGGCCAGCGCCGGGGTTCCGGCGCCGTCGGGCGTAGCCATCGTCTCGGAGGTCGAGGCTCTGACCAGTCGGTTCTTGAGCGTCAGCGAACCGATCCTGCCGGGTTCCAGGTAGGGAGCGCCGGCAACCACGGCAGCACAGGGTAGGTGAGGCTCCCGGGGATTGGCAGTGTTCTGCTCGGTATGCGTGCATTCTGCTGCCAGTTCGGGAGTGATGCGGGCGTCACTGGGGATTGGCAGCGTCTTGCTGGTATGCGTGCATTCTGCTGCCAGTTCCGGTCGGGGCTCCCGGCCCGTGGCGGGGGACCGGTAGCCTTCAGGGTCGTGGCTGGGGCGTCCATGCACGACAAGCTCGAGGACCTTCGGGACCGCAAGTCCCAGGCGCTCGCGGCCGGACCCGAGCGGGCGGTCCAGCGCCAGCACGACAAGGGCAAGCTGCTGGCCCGGGAGCGGCTCGACTACCTGCTCGACGAAGGCTCGTTCCACGAGCTCGACATGCTGGCCCGGCACCGGGCTCACGAGGCCGGACTCGACGACCGCCCCTACACCGACGGCGTGATCACCGGGTGGGGCACCATCGACGGCCGCAAGGTCTTCGTGTTCGCCCAGGACTTCACGGTGATGGGCGGCGCGCTGGGCGAGGTGTTCGCCGAGAAGCTCCACAAGGTGATGGACTTGGCCGTGTCGGTGGGCGCTCCCATGATCGGGCTCAACGACGGCGCCGGGGCCCGCATCCAGGAGGGCGTGGTCTCCCTCGACGGGTACGGCGGGATCTTCTACCGCAACGTGCAGGCCTCCGGCGTCATCCCCCAGATCAGCGTGATCCTCGGGCCGTGCGCGGGCGGCGCCGTCTACAGCCCGGCCATGACCGACTTCATCTTCATGGTCCGCGAGAAGTCCCACATGTTCATCACCGGACCCGACGTGGTGAAGACGGTCACCGGTGAGGCGGTGACCCTCGAGGACCTCGGCGGGGCCACCAGCCACAGCACCAAGTCGGGCGTGGCCACCTTCGTCGGTGCTGACGAGCATGATGTGCTCGACGAGGTCAAGGCGCTGCTCTCGTTCCTGCCCCCCAACAATCTCGAGCAGCCCCCGACCTACAAGTCGGCCGACGACCCTGACCGCGAGTGCACGGCCCTCGACACTCTGCTGCCCGACAGCCCGAACGTCCCCTACGACATGAAGGACGTGATCACCGAGGTCGTCGACGACGGCGACTTCCTGGAGTACCACGCCTCGTGGGCCCGCAGCATCGTGTGCGGCTTCGCCCGGGTCGACGGCCGCTCCGTCGGCGTGGTCGGCAACCAGCCCATGGTGCTGGCCGGGGTGCTCGACATCGAGTCGGCCGAGAAGGCGGCCCGCTTCGTGCGCACCTGCGACGCTTTCAACATCCCGCTGGTTACCTTCGTGGACGTGCCCGGCTTCCTGCCGGGGGTGGACCAGGAGCATGGCGGCATCATCCGCCACGGAGCCAAGCTGTTGTACGCCTACTGCGAGGCCGCGGTGCCCCGCATATCGATCATCACCCGCAAGGCCTACGGGGGCGCCTATGTGGTGATGGACTCCAAGGGCGTCGGCTCGGACCTCTCGTTCGCCTGGCCCTCCGCCGAGATTGCGGTCATGGGGCCCCAGGGCGCGGTCGAGATCATCTACCGCCGCGAGCTGGCCGACGCTGCCAATCCCACCGCGCGCCGCGACGAGCTGGTGGACGACTACACGCAACGCCTCGCCAATCCCTACATCGCGGCCGAGCGGGGCTTCGTCGACGAGGTGATCGAGCCGTCGCAGACCCGCCGCAAGATCGTGGCCGGCTTGCAGATGCTGGAGTCCAAGCGCGAGGAGATCCCCGAGCGCAAGCACGGAAACGTCCCGCTGTGAGCGCGGCCGAGGCCACCGACGCGCCGGCTCCGGCGGCGGACGGGCTTCAGATCGTGTCGATCACCCCGGAGCCGACCGAGGCCGAGCGGGCTGCGATCACCGCGGCCGTTGAGGCCCTGCACTCCGAGCTGTGGCCGCGGCTCAGCGCCGCGGTTACACCGTCGCCATCACCCCGCTGGCGCTACGCGGGCCGCCCCTGGCTGCGTCGTCAGACCTATAGTGGGTGGAGCTGAAAAATATTTTGATAGCATGATCTCATAGGAAAACTGTGAGGAGATCATGATGGGAATCTTCAGTCAGGGGGTGCGGCTCGACAGCATGGACCGCGAGCGATCCGCAGAGGTGGACGCGCTGGTGGACACCGGCGCCTTCTACACGTTGCTGCCGGCCAAGCTACTGAAGGAGCTAGAGGTGGAACCGTTCGACACCTACACCCTCGAGCTGACTGACGGCCGTCTCGTGGACCACGACGTCGGCCTCGCGGTGATCACCATCGGTGAGCGCAGCGCTCCCAGCGCGGTGCTCTTCGGCGACGACGACGTCGAGCCTCTGCTGGGAGCGTTCACGTTGGAGGCGCTCATGCTGGCGGTCGACCCGCCCAACACGCGGCTGGTCCCGCTCAAACTCCGGATGAGGTGCCGTCCGTCATTGTGACCCGGCGGCGGTGCCGGTCCGCCGGGAACCGCGAGCGATCAGCCATGGTCGAGCAGGCTCGGCGGCGGGGACTCCAGGAGTTCCGGCAGGCGGCGCAGGTAGTCCCGGCGGGGGATCGCCCTCACCCCCAGCGAGCGCAGGTGCGGCGTCGCCCACTGGACGTCGATCAGCCGGCAGTGTCCATCGCACAGGCCCTCGGCCAGGGCCGCCAGCGCGACCTTCGAGGCGTCCCTGGACCGGTGGAACATCGACTCGCCCGCGAACAGCCCGCCCAGCGCCACGCCGTAGAGGCCGCCGGCCAACTCGTCTCCGCTCCATGCCTCGACGCTGTGGGCGAAGCCCTCGCGGTGCAGTTGCACGTAGGCGGCCTGCATCTGGTCGTCGATCCAGCCATGGGGCCTGGCCGGGTCGGCACAACCGCCGACGACCTCGGCGAAAGCAGTGTCGACCCTGATCTCGTAGCGGCGGCAGGCCTGCCGCAGCGAGCGGCGGACGATCAGCGATTCTGGATCGAGGACGCCCCGCTCGGGCGGGGACCACCAGCCGATCCGCCCGCCCGGCTTCAGCGGCATGGGGAACAGCCCCCGGCTGTAGGCCGCGACCAGAGTCGCCGTCTTCAGGTCGGCGCCCACGGCCACGAGCCCGGCCTCGTCGCTGTCGGAGGGGTGCGGGAACGCCCAACGGCAGGCCGGCAGCCGTCCGGTCCGGCCGTGCTGCACGGCGCTCACCCCGGCGAGGGGTCCAGGGTGGGGCGGGCGCCCCGCATCGGCGGGCACCTCCGAAAGAGTAGGTTGAGAAGATGGTGATCGCGGCCGGGAACCGGCAGACCGGCGCGCCGGCGCCGCCGGAATTGCTGGACGCCCTGAGCGAGCGCTGGCGGGCGCTGGCCAGCGCCGCGACCGGCCGCGTGCTCGAACTGCCCTCCGAGGCCGTCGAGGAGGCCGTGCGCACCGAAGGCGCCCGGGGCGTCCGCTACGACACCATCCTGTCGTTCATGCGCACCCCCCAGGTGTCCGACCTCGACAGCTTCGTCGCGGCGCTGGAGCAGATCCTGGCCCGCGGCGGATGGATCCTGATGCTGGAGCCGTCGGGTGCCGGCGCCCGGGGTCTGCGGGGTCGGCCGGGCCGCGGCCAGCCCCAGCGCGACGTGGTGGCGGCCCTGCGCGCCGGCGGCTTCACCGTCGCCGACCTCCACCGCCGCGAGCTGGTGTCGGCCCCGGCGCGGTGGCGTCGCTACGTGGAGCTCCGCGCCCGGCGCGAGACACCCACCCAGACATGACGCGGGTAGTTCTGGCCGGGGGCCGGGAGCTGGATGCGGGCACCGCGGCGGGTCGAGCGCTGGATGGCTGCGGCCTGGTCGCGGTGGTGACGCTGGCCGCCGCGTACCGGCGCCCCGACGCTCTGCTATCCCGGATCGGCGCTTGGGCCGGTGAACTCTCGGTGGAGCACACCGTGGTGAAGGCCGTGCGCCGGTCCGACTCGCTGGACCCGGCCGTGGCCGAGCCGATCGCCCGCTGCGACGGTGTGCTCGTGCTGGATGGATCGCCCGCTCACTTCGTGGGCGGGGCGAAGGCCACGCCGTTGCTGGACGCCATCGTGGAAGCCCACCGCCGTGGCGCCGATGTGGTCTGGTCCGGAGCGACCGCGGCCGCAGCCTGCGCTTCGATGGTGGACGACCGCGGGGGTGCGCTCACCGTCGGCTTGGGGTTGTACGGCGGGATCGTGGTGGCCACGGGCTGGGAGAACTGGCCCCGGGACCGGCGGCGCCGCCTTCAGGGGATGGTCCCCGATTCAGCGCTCTTCATGGCGCTGGAGTCGGGTGCGGCCGTGCAGTCGACCGCCTCACCTCAGGAGTTGGCGTCCTCGTTCAGGCCCGGGGACTGGGCCGTGCTCGGCGGCACCGTCGAGGCCCGTCAAGGCGGGAGCCCCGTTACTCTGGCGGCTTCGTCGGGAGCAGGGGCCCCCTAGAGGCAGAGCGGGTAGGCGGGACAACTCGGCCCATACGGCGCGAGGCCGTGGCCCGAGCGGCCCGTGAGCGCAGCGAACAAGAGCGGGAATGACACCGCAGCACCGCGACCGACTCTCGCCTATCTGCGTGGCCCCTTAGGACTGGTGTGGCGCCCTGGCCGGTCAGCCGGCAGCGGGCGTCTCCTCGATGGTCACCGCGTGCACAGTCACGTCGCGCGACGGTGCACCGCCCATCGAACCGCCCGGCTCGTGGAGGCCGATGATCGACTGGGCCACGGTCAGCCCGGCGTCGTCGGTGTTGCCGAACACCACGTAAGTGCCCTGGGAGTCCAGCAGGGCGGTGTTGGGGCCGGTGGTGAGGAAGAACTGCGCGCCGGCCGCGTCGCGCCCGGCCGATCGGGCCATGACGAGCTGCCCGGGCTGGTAGCGGTACGGCCCGGTGAGCCGGCCGGTGTCGGGGTCCTCGTCGAACGCAGGCTCGTCGGGGATCGTGTATCCGGGGCCCGGATCCCCGGCGGTGTTGGTGTGGGGCGAGCCGCCCTGGATGATGTCGATGGAGGGGTCCGTGCGGAAGAGCAGAGTGCCGTCGTAGTAGCCCCACCGGGCCAGGGTGACGAAGTTGTTCACCGTGAGCGGGGTCTCCGAGGCGGTCAACTCGAAGCGCATCTCGCCCTCGCTGGTGTCGAAGACGGCAACGTAGCCAGCCTCGGGATCGATGCAGAGGGGCTGGGGGCCGTCGAAGTCGATGGTCCGCGGGCTCGATCCGTCGGCCGCCGGGCATCCCGTCGCGGCTCCTTCGTCCGGCTGGGTGCCCTCGGGGTCGGCTACCGGGTCGGTGTCGGGGTCGGTTACTGGGTCGGCGTCGGGCTCGGTCACGGGGTCGGTTACTGGGTCGGCGTCGGGCTCGGTCACTGGGTCGCCTTCGGCGATGTCGGTGGCGATGTCGGTGGCCGCCGGCTCGGAGTCGTCGCGCTGCAGGTAGCCGATCACCGCGATGGCGGCCCCCACCACCACCGCCGCGATGCCGATCCTCTTGATGCGCCGGTTGGTGACGTACTTCTTGGCGGCGGCCTCGTCCGCGGCGATGCGTTGCATGCGGTTCTGGCGTTGGCGCTCCCGCTTCGGTGTGCTCATCGGCTATGGGCGATACGGCTATATGACCGACACCAGCCCCACCAGCAGTGAGGCCACCATCATCACCGCCACCACCACCGCGACCATGGCAACCAGCCGGCGCTTGCGGTCCCTGCGAGATCCGCGCCTCGGCACTCCGGCCGGTGGCCGTGCTTCGGCGCGCTGCCGGCGCTTACGAACCTCGCTCTGGGAGGGCACGGCCCAACCCTACATCGGCACCTTGCCCGCGCCGCCCGGACCGGCGTCAAGGACTGCACTTGCCGGCCCGGCGAGAGTCCCGGGTCCCGCATTCGGGGGTCCGGTCGCCTACGTTGGTGCGATGGGGACTCGCGGTTGTGGCGCGCCGTCCTGGTCGTTTCGACGCCTCGGCGCGGCGGGATGGGTTCTTGCTGCTGTCGCGGCCGCATCAGCCTGCGCGGGTACCGGCGACGGCCCCTTGGTGAGTGAAGAGGCTCCCAACGAGGTCGCCGCCGCAACGTCCACGGCACCGCCACCGGTCTCTGCGCCCGAGGTGCCGACCACGTCCGAGGGTCCTCCACCGTCCGAGGGGACCGTCGAGATCGGTGACACCCAGTACCAGTTCACGGTCGCTTGCCAGGAGCTTGGAGCCGGCGAAGTGGTCGTCGTCGGATCGGGGGAGGATCCCGACTCGGACGGTGCTGTCGAGCTGTACCTGCAGGCGTTTCTCGGCGACCCCTACATCGGTGTGCGCCTCGCGGACGGGACGCTGCTCGAGCCGTCACTGGAGAGCCCGCTGGACCTGTACGTCCAGGACGACGTGATCCGGGCCTCGGCCATCCGGTTCGTGCGGGACCTGGATCTTGAGACGGGCACGGCCACCGAGGTCGGATTCGGCGAACTCGAGATCCACTGCTACGAGTATTCGAGAGAGTCGCCTGAGTGAGCGGCCGAGAGGCCGAGCGACACGCCTGATTCAGAAGGACACGCCTTGGAGGCCGCGCGGATAGGTGCGCGAGTCCGGCTCATACGGTGCGAGGCCGTGGCCCGAGCGGCCCGTGAGCGCTGCAAACAAGAGCGGGAATGACACCGCTGCGACGCGACTGGCTCTCGCCTATCCGCGTGGCCCCTTAGGCGGCTTGAGGTGGGCTAGCCGCTCTCACAGCCGGTGTCGAGCATCACCTGGGGGAGGCGTCCCGACTTGAAGGCCCGCACCTCTCCCCCGGAGACGTTGAAGACCACCCGGTAGTTCCGGTCCCCCGGGTCGCTGGGAACGAAGACCAGGTCGACGGTCCCGTCGACTCGCACCTCCCTCTCGATGGAGTCGCCGAACAAGTCGGTGACCATGGTCTCCGGCGATCCCACCCCCACGCCGGACCGAGTGGTGATGGGCCCGCTGTTGATGTCGACCCGCTCGATCGTGCCGCTGTACACGAGGAAGACGATGCCTTCGGGCGCGTCATGGGGAACCACGTGGTAGCAGGACCCGGTCGGCCCGGCCGGCACGAGCACGGTCCCGGCCGCTTCCTGGGCCTCGGCGACCGTCATGCCGAAGGCGACCGTGTCGAGGCCCACGGTCGATACCGTCGACCGGCTGCCCAGCGTGGGTGGGCCGTACTGATCCGGGTTGTCGGGCGGGACCGTGGTGATCGTGGTGGTAGTGGCCGCGACGGTGGTGGTCGGCCCGGTAGTCGTTGTGGTTGTCGTCGTGGAGGTCTCGTCGGTGGTCGTAGCGCTCAGATCGGGGCCGTCCCCGGCGCCGTCCGCGGCGTCGCCAGCGCTGTCTGGCTCGCCGGTCGCGGCCGGCTCGCTCGGCTCGGTGGCCTCTGCCGGTTCCTCAGTGCTGTCGGTAGAGCCTTCCGTGGTGCCGTCGTCGTCGGAGCTACGGCCGAGCCACCAGATGAGCCCGCCGACGACAAGGATGACCACGGCCATAGCGATCAGAATCGCCGCCCATCTGGGGCTGCGCCGCTCGGCGGCGCCGGGCCAGAACGGGCCTTGGTCCCGGGGCAGTTCCTGTGGTTCCGGATTCCACTCCACGGTCATGGAGGTTACCAACAACCCCTGTCCGATAGTGGATGCACGGCTGAGTCGCCCACCCTGGCCGACCACGCCAAATGCCATGGCCGCGGCACCTGTTCACGTCGACTCGGTGGGCCGCCCGGGGCTCGAACCCGGCACCTTGAGATTAAAAGTCTCCTGCTCTACCCGATGAGCTAGCGGCCCGCTCCCATTGTGGCAGCGGCCAGAGCCCAAGGGGCGCGAAGCACGTCAGGCCGGGTCGCCGGTGAAGCGGTGGGCCTTGAGGTCGCTGAGGTCGGCCCACTCCAGGGTCCGGGCGTGGGTCGCCTCCAAGACGACCTCGGGGGCCGCGCCAGCTTCGAGAGCCTCGGTCCAGCGCGGCGCGCAAAGGCACCAATGGTCGCCGGGCGACAGCCCGTCGAAGCCGATGGCGGGCTGTGGCGTCGAGAGGTCGTTGCCGGCCGCCTTGGAGAACGCAAGGAACTCGGCGGTCATCACTGCGCAGACCGTGTGGACCCCGTAGTCGCCCGAGTCGGTGTTACAGCAGCCGTCTCTGAACCAGCCCGTGAGCGGATTGAAGGAACAGGGCTGAAGCTCGCCGCCGAGCACGTTTCGGGCCATGGCTCCCAGTCTCGCAGATCGCGCCCCAGTCGGCCACGCGGATAGGTGAGAGCCGGTCGCGGTGTGGCGGTGTCATTCCCGCTCTCGTTCGCTTCGCTCACGGGCCGCTCGGGCCACGGCCTCGCTCCGTATGGACCGGATCGCGTGCCTATCCGCTCGGCCTCTAAAGCGCGGGCGTTACTCTTGGCACGTGACCGAGGCCAGCGAGTCGCTTTCCTCCGAGGTCGCCGCTACCCAGGAAGCAGCGTCGCTCGAAGACATCGAGCAGGACCTGGACAGCGTCGACAAGGCCCTGGCTGCCCTCGATTCCGGGGATCTTGATGCCGCCGAAGCGCTGGCCGCTGAACTCGACTCACCGGCTGCACCGACGCCCGATGACGATCACCGGGGCGGCGACGAGCAGGAACCGGCCGGCCCGGCCTGCTAGCCTCTCCTGGTCGGCCTTCAGCTGGCGAGGGCCTGTTCTGAGGACTGTGGCCTGGAGCCGATATCGCTGAGGGCCAGCAGGTAGCCCTCAGCCCTCTCCGCGTTGGGATTGCGGTTCACGAGGGCGTGGAACTCGGGCGAATGGTCGGGCACCACCAGGTGAGCGAGCTCGTGGACGATGACATGGTCCAGCACCCAGGGGGGCGCGTCGGCCAGCCGGCTCGAGATGCGGATGTCGCCGCTGGCGGCTGAACAGGACCCCCAGCGCAGGCGCTGGCGGGAGGACCACCGGATCGAGCGGGGCTCGGGGAGGCCGTACCGGGCCGCGAGCTCCCGGGCCCTGGGCTCCAGTGGCACATGGCCGCAGCGCCACTTCTCCTCGAACCGGCCCAGGACCTTGCTGACCATGACCCGTTCCTCGTCCTTCGTGAAGAAGTCCGGGATGCGCACGACCAGAACGCCGTCGGACATCCGCGCCGAAACCGATTCCTTTCGCCTGGCGCTGCGGATCACCCGAACGGGGGGAAGGTTCGGGTGATCCCCACCGTCGGATCCGGCAGCCGGTGTGCCGCCTGTGCTCATCGTCGCTCCTTGGTCGCCGCGGGCTTGAGGCCCTCACCGTCGCCGGTGAGCGCGATTCGCTCCCGCAGGCGCACCTCGCCCGACTGAACGAGCAGGCGGCGGCCCCCGAGGTTCCCGATGCGGCTGAAGTCGCAACCGAAATGCTGTTCGAGTGTATAGATGACACCAGCATGTGACACAACCAGCGCATCTCCCGACGCCACCCGGGCCGCGGTGCGCTGGATCGCCTCGAGCACCCTGTCGAGCAGCGACTCGTTGCTCTCCCAGCCTGGCGGGTAGTCGCCGGCGGCCAGGGCGCCCGGATACTCGCTCTCGATCTGGGCAGTGGTCAGTCCCTGCCACCGGCCAACGCTGCGCTCGCGCCACCCCGCATCGACGACCACGGGCCCAGCGCCCAGAGCCTCGGCGATGATCTCGGCGGTCGAACTGGCCCGGCGCAGGTCGCTGGAAACGATGCAGCTGACGCCGTCGAGGTTCTCGGCCGCGAGCCGGGCCTGGACGGCGCCCGGTTCCGAGAGCGGGGGGTCGGCTTGACCCTGCCAGCGGCCGTCGAGATTCCACACGGACTCGGCGTGGCGAACGACAAGGAGATTGACCATGATCGCGGGTGACCGTAACCGGGCCGAGAACCCCGGCCGCGGATGCCTTGTCCCCTGAAGTGGGGTGTTTGCGCCTGGGGGGCGACTTGCAACGGGCCGACCTCAGCGCGCCGGGTGCTGAGCGGTGGCTACCATGGCGCGGTGGCTCATCTACGGCTGTTCGCATCGGCACGCGAGGCTGCCGGGAAGGGCCGTGACACCGTTCCCGGGGCCACCGTGCGCGAGGTGCTGGAGGAGGCATGCGGTCGTTACGGACATGACTTCGCCGGACTGCTCGAAACGTGCCAGGTTTGGTGCAACGGCGAGCCGACGGCGCCCAACATGCCGGTGGGAGACGACGACGAGATCGCGGTGCTGCCTCCCGTCTCCGGCGGCCAGAGGCCGAGCTTGCGAGGCCGTGGCCCGAGCGGCCCTCAGGTCGCAGCGAACAAGAGCGGGAGACCGGCGGGGCGCTAACGGCTTCGCCCGGCACGACGATTATCCTCGACCGTCCGTGAGCCGCGTCGCTGTCCTGTCGCTCCACACCTCGCCGCTGGTGCTGCCGGGCCGGGGTGACGCGGGTGGGATGAACGTGTACGTGCGCGAGTTGGCGTCGTCGATGGCCCAGGCAGGAATCGACGCCACCGTTTTCGTGAGGCGCCACAGCGACGCGCCTGCCGTTGTGGACGTGGAGCCCGGATTCCGGGTCGTCCATATCGATGCGGGCCCGCCCGAACTGCCCAAGGAGTCGCTGGCCGGGTCGGTCGATGGGTTCGCCGCGGGAGTGGCCGTCCGGCTGCATGAGAACCCGGTCGACGTGCTGCACGCCAACTACTGGCTGTCCGGCGTGGCCGGACACCGGCTCAAGCACGAGCTCGACCTTCCGCTGGTGTCCACGTTCCACACCCTGGCCCGGGTGAAGGCCACCACCGGCGACCCCGAGCCGCAGCGCCGGATCGAGGCGGAGGCCGAGGTGATCGCATGTTCCGACGTGATCACCGCCAACTCCGTGGCCGAGGTCCAGCAGTTGGCCAAGCTCTACGGCGCCGATCCCCAACGCATAGACGTGGTGGCGCCCGGCGTGGACTCGGCGTTCTTCTCAGCAGGGTCCCGCCGCGGCGCCAGAGCCGCTCTGGGGCTGGGAGAGGAGCCGGTGCTGCTGTTCGTCGGACGCATCCAGCCCCTCAAGGGTCTCAGCGTGGCCGTGGAGGCCCTCGCCGGGCTGGGCGACAGCTACCGCGACGCCCGCCTGCTGGTGGTGGGTGGAGCGTCGGGCCCCGACGGCGAGCGCGAGCTGCGACGCCTCCACCGCGCTGTGCGCCGCCACAACCTCCAGGGGCGCGTCCGCATGGTCGCCCCGCAGCCTCACCACCTGCTGTCCACCTACTACCGGGCTGCCGATGTCTGCCTGGTGCCCAGCCGGTCGGAGTCCTTCGGCCTGGTCGCGCTGGAGGCTTCGGCCTGTGGCGTCCCTGTGGTCGCGGCCGATGTGGGCGGGCTGCGCACCCTGGTCGACGACGGCCGCAACGGATTCCGGATCGCCGAACGCGATCCCGCGCTGTACACCGCAGCGGTGCGGTCGATCCTCGATGATCCGGCGCTGGCCTCATCCATGGCTCGTCACGGCGCCGAGATGGCCGGCCGGTATTCCTGGACCGCCACCGCAGGACGCCTGCGCCGGATCTTCGAAGACCTGTCGGCGCGGGTCCCGCTGGACTGCACGGCCTGAGCGCGATGAGCGCGCCAGATCCCCCCGAGCCGGACGGCGGCGATCCCCTCACCGGGGCCGCGCCGGCCTCCGACGCAGGACTCGGCGCCACCGAACGGCTCATCGACTCATGGTTGGAGGCCGCGGCCCGCTCGAACCCGGCGATCGCTGCGGTGGAGAGCGGCCCGGAGGGCTCCCGGCGCTGGTATGTGCGGGTCACCGGTGACGAGAAGGAGGTGTGGACGATCTGGTTCACCCTCGGTCAGCGCACCCTTCACTACGAGACGTACCTGCTGCCCGCCCCCGAGGAGAATCACGCCCGGTTCTACGAGCATCTGCTGCGCCGGAACCGGCGGCTGACCGGGCTGAAGCTCGAGATCGGCCCCGAGGACGCCGTGTTCCTGTCGGGCTCGACGCCTGTGACGCAGGTGACTTCGGGCGCTCTGGACGGCATCCTCGGGTCGATGTACGCCGCCACCGAATTGATCTTCCGCCCCGCGATGCGGATCGGCTACGCCTCCAAGTTCCGGGGCTGAACGGGGCCGCGCCAAAATAATGCAGCCCACGATTTGATATGCAGTTGAGTATCAGCTATTTCGGACGTTATCCGGCGGGGATGGGGCGACGAATCGGGGAAGTGGCACAGTCGCCCCCTCTCTGCCGGTGTCCGCATCGGCCGGCATTCGGGACGTCTGCCGGTGTTCGGATCGGCGGTGCAGCGGTGATAGACCTACCCGGGTCCGGGGAGGGTCCGCCCTGCCGGGACTACACTGCCAGCCGTCCATAGTCGTCGCCGAGGAGTACCGGTGGTCGCCTTCGCCCTGTCCATCCTGGTAACGGTCGCGCTGATGGGCGCCATCCTCGCCTACATGAAGCGCCGGCCGGTCGGGACCCCGGTCACCTGGGGCGAGGCCATGTTCGGGTCGATGATCGTGTTCTTCGGGATGTTCTGGGTCTACGGGGTAGTGCCCCACCAGTTCCTCACATGGGCCGACAACGAGCTCAACTGGCGCACCGACAAGCTCTTCGTGGGCCCCGGGGGCATCCTGCGGGCGCAGGCGCAGGGCGGCAGCTTCCCGTTCACCATCACCTACGTGGTGATCCGGGACATCATCGCCAGCGGGATATACGTCGTAGCCGTGGGCATCCACGTCTGGATGTTCCTGTTGTGGCAGAACCGGGGCAAGAAGGCGGAGGCCGCCGAGGCCGTCGAGCTGTCCAGCTTCGGGCGTCCCCTGGTACGGGAGGGCTCAGAGACGTGACCACCACCGACGCCAACCCGCCCATGCCGGAGTTCCGGGACGACTATGTCCTGCAGGAAGTGGACGCGGCCTGGCTCTCGGCGGCCGTCAAGCCCAAGCAGTTCATCCACATCGACCAGTCGGAGTGCATCATGTGCGAGGGCTGCGTGGACATCTGCCCCTGGAAATGCATCTTCATGGTCACGACCGACGCGGTGGACGAGGCCGTCGGCACCGAGCTGCCCGGCATCGATCCTGCCGACAAGGTCATCTTCACCATCGACGACGACGTCTGCACCCGCTGCGCGCTGTGTGTGGATCGCTGCCCTACCGGTGTAATCATTCTTGGCAAGATGGGCGATCCTCCCCCGGGAGGAGACCCCCACCAGCGAACGAACTCCCACGGCTACGGCTACGGGATGCGCCTCGCCTAGAGGCTGAGCGACCAGACGACTCGATCCCACAGGAGATCCCCCACCCCTATGGCCATCGACACTGAAGAGCGCAGGAAGCCGCTCCCGGAGCGCATCGCCGACCAGATGAGCAGGCTGGGCGACCAGGTCCAGGGCTCGCAGGCCTGGACCTCGATCTTCCGGCCCGGGTCTATCTTCCGCAAGGGCTACACCGACAGCCCCCGCAACCGGTCCTACGTGATCATGAACAGCGTGCTCTACCACCTGCATCCGGTGAAGGTGAAGCGCCACGCCGTGAAGGTGAGCTACACCCTGTGCCTCGGTGGCCTGAGCTTCTTCCTGTTCATCCTCGAAACGGTCACCGGGATCTTCCTGATGTTCTTCTACCGTCCCACCGCGGCCCAGGCCTGGGACGACATCTACACCCTGCAGACCTCGGTGACCTTCGGCCTGCTGGTTCGCAACATTCACCGGTGGGGGGCCCACCTCATGGTGATCACCGTGTTCCTTCACATGGCCCGGGTCTTCTATCACGGCGCCTACAAGCCGCCCCGCGAGTTCAACTGGGTGATCGGAGTGATCCTCCTGAAGTTGACGCTGCTGCTCTCGTTCACCGGCTACCTGCTGCCGTGGGACCAGCTGGCTCTGTGGGCGGTGACCGTCGGCACCAACATGATGGGGTACACGCCCGTGTTCGGCGAACAGGTGCGCTTCGTGCTGCTCGGCGGGGTGGAGATCGGAACCGACACGCTGCTGCGCTGGTACGTGCTTCACGTTCTGATGCTGCCGTTCGTGCTCGTCATCTTCCTGGCGATCCACTTCTGGCGGGTCCGCAAGGACGGCGGCATCTCGGGTCCGCTGTAAGAGGCCAGTAGAGGTAACAGGCGATGGTGGAGATTCCCGAGCATCTGCGCAAGAGGGCCGAGGAGGCCCGGGCGAAGGCGGAGGCGGCCAAGGCCGCGCAGGCCGGCGCGGCCGCGGGCGAAGCTCCGCCGGAAGCCCAGCAGCAGGCTGCCAGCAAGATCCCGCCCCACCTGCTGGAGCGATCGAAAGCGGCTCGGGCTCAGGCTGACACCGGAGCGGCCGCGTCCGAAGCGGGAGCACCGGCGGCCGGCGGTGGGGGAGTGGCTGTGGCCGCCCCGCCCGCAGCCCCGGACTCGGTGCCGGCCACCGGCCCCGGCGGCCACACCCAGCGCCTGCTGACCGTGGTCAAGTCGGGCTCGATCCAGGACGTGAAGTCGAAGCCGCAGGACAAGGTGCACGTCTGGCCCCACCTGCTGGTGGTGGAGTTCGTGGCGTCGCTGTTCATCACCGCGTTCACTCTGATCTTCTCGATCTTCGTGAACGCCCCACTGCTGGAGCTGGCCAACTACAACCAGACGCCCAACCCGTCCAAGGCACCCTGGTACTTCCTCGGACTGCAGGAGCTGCTGACGATGTTCCACCCGATGGTGGCGGGGGTGACCATTCCCGGCATAGGGCTGCTGGCCCTGATGCTCGCGCCCTACATCGACAGGAACCCGTCCAAGAAGCCGGAGGACCGCAAGTTCGCCATCAGCCTGATGACCATCCATCTCATGTTCTGGGCCGTGCTGGTGATCATCGGTTCGTTCTTCAGGGGCCCGGGCTTCAACTTCGTGTTCCCCTGGCAGGCGGGCCTGTTCTTCGAGCTGTGATCGTGCTCGCCGCCCCCGCCTTCGCACCGTCCGCTCGCTCCGTGCTAGGAGGCATCCGATGATCTATGTCGCTCTGGCGGTCCTCGCGGTCCTGGCCATCGTCGCGGTTCTGGCCGCGGTCCGCAGGCGCCAGTCGGACGCGGCCATCGGCATGCTCTCGCGGGAGACCCGCAGCCGGGACCGGTCCTCGGCAGTCCTGCGGGCCGAAGCACCGCCCACAGGTCGGGAGGTCGAGAGGGCCGCGGCCGCGGCCCGCGCCGGCGCGCTGGCGCCTGTCGAGTCCGGCGGCCCGCCCGCTCCCTACGTGCCGCCCGATCCCGAGACGATCGGGGTGAGCCGCCGCCAGTTCTTCAACCGGACGATCGTCATGCTCATGAGCTTGAGCCTCTCGGGATTCGGAGTGGCCTGCATCGCGTTCCTGTGGCCCCAGGGCGCCAGCGGCTTCGGCTCCAAGATCAAGGTCGGCCTGGTCAGCGACCTGCTCACCGAGATCCGCGACAACTCCGGCTTCCTGTACAAGCCCGAGGGTCGGATGTGGCTCACCGAGTATCCCAACGGCGCGGTCGAGAAGGCTGCGGCCGCCTACACCGCGCCCGAGCTGGCCGGGATGACCGCCGGGCACCAGCTGGGACTGGACGGGGGCATCGTCGCGCTGTACCAGAAGTGCCCCCATCTCGGCTGCCGGGTGCCCGAGTGCGTGACCTCGCAGTGGTTCGAGTGCCCGTGCCACGGCTCGAAATACAACCGAGTGGGCGAGAAGCGGGGCGGGCCGGCCCCCAGGGGCATGGATCGCTTCGCCACGGAAGTCACCGCCGACGGATCGCTCGTGGTCGACACCGGCACGATCATCCAGGGCCCGCCGATCGGCACCAACACCACCGGCCAGGAAGCCGAGGGGCCGAGCTGCCTCGGCCAGGCGAGCCACTAGTGGTCCGCACCGACCTGTAGGAAGCCGCCGCGCGCATGCTCCTTGCCGCCTCCACCCAGAGAACCATCGGGTTCGTCATACTCGGGATCGTCTTCGTCGGGTACGTCGCCTACCTGATCCTCAACTCCCGCTCGGCCCGCGACGAGGTCGGCAGCGAGATCGAGCTGGCTCCGAACCGCAAGCCCTACCTCGAGGACGAGGAACTGGAGGGCACCAAGCTCGACAAGTCCCTGCTGGCCGGGCTGGCCATGCTGGCCATTATCGGGGTGGGCCTGCCGCTGTACTGGCTGGGCGAGCCTGGACGCCACGAGGGCCTCATCAAGGACACCGACCGGATCTTCGCAGACCGGGGCGGCGAGCTCTATGTCGAGGGCTCCGACTGCCAGCGGTGCCACGGCGCCGAGGGCACTGGCGGCTCCGCGCCGTACACGCTCACCGACGCGGAGGGCAATTTCGTGGCCACGGTGGCGTGGACCGCACCGGCGCTGAACACGGTGCTGTCGCGCTTCAGCGAGGACGAGGTGCGCCATGTGCTCAACTACGGCCGCAACAACGTGATGCCGGCGTGGGGCACCCCTGGCGGCGGCCCCCTCACCCCGCAGCAGATCGACTACCTGATCTACTACCTGCGGCGCATCCAGATCCCCGAGTCGGACCTTCGCGAGATCGTGGACGGCGGCATCCGTGAGGGCATAGCCGAGCGTCTGGGCGTGGCAGCCGACGACGGTGCGGTGGACGAGTGGCTGGGGGCGGTGGACGCCGCGGTGGAGGAGGCCCGGGCCATGGCTCTGGCCGCCGACCAGTCTCTGGAGGGCAACGCCGAGGCCATCCGCCGCGCCGGCCTCGAGCTGCTGGCGTCGGGCCAGGCACCCGGAAGCGAGCTGTACCAGAGCTACGGCGAGATCATCTTCAACAACCGGGCCGCGGGAGGCACCTACAGTTGCGCCCGCTGCCACACCTACGGCTGGTCCTTCGACGCCACCACCGACGGTGACGACAGCATCGACGGCCACGCCGGTCCGATCGTCGCGGCGTACAACAACGGCGGCGGCTTCTTCGGTCCCAACCTGACCGGCGGCAGCACCCTGGACCAGTTCGAGACCGCGGCCCAGCACTCCGACTTCATCTCGGCCGGCCAGAGCATCGGCCAGACCTACGGCCGGGGCGGCTCGGGCGGCAACGGCCAGATGCCGGGCTTCGGTCCGCGCACCGACGACGGCTTGGATGTGGTCTACCCGGCCACGCTCACGCAGGACCAGATCGACGCCGTGGTCGCGTTCGAGAGGAACCTGTGACGTGGGAACGCTTGATGTGATGGTCGCGTTCAAGAGGAAGTTGTGGCATGGAAGCGCTTGATGTGATCGCCGGGCTCGCCTGGGATCCCGAGATCCGCGGCTTCATGGCGGTATTCGCGGGCGTGATTGTGCTCATGGGCTCGGTCTGGTTGCTGCTCGCCCTGAACACCGGAACCCGGCTGGGCACCCTCATTGCGACCGCCGGGTTCTTCGGCTGGATGGTGATCATGGCCGTCGTCTGGTGGATCTACGGCATCGGGTGGGCCGGCGACGCTCCTACCTGGCACTTGCAGGAGATCAACGTGGGCGACCTCGACGCGGCAGCTTTGGAAGAGGCCAGAGTGCTGCCAGACCTTCCCGAGCTTCCGACCGCCTTCGAACTCGCCGTGGACTCCGACGACCCTGTCGCGCAGGCCGAGTTCGGCGTGGTCAGCCGGGACACGCTCACGCCGGACCAGACCGAGGGGCTCAGCGCCTCCGAGATCGATGAACTCGTCGCCGACGAGTTGGCCCGCAATCGCGCCACCACGCTGTCGGAGTTGGCCGCGGTGTCGCCGGGCCTGATCGCGGACGCTGAGGCGGCCGGCCGGATCGAACTCGGCGGATGGAAGCTCCTGTCCACCGCCGAGGCCGGCGATGCCCAGGCCTCCGCGGTGGCGATGCTGCTGGAGAGTCCCGACCTCACGTTCGTCTCCCCGGACGACTTCAAGCTGCTCGACGCCTACACCGTCGGCGGCAAGCGGGGCCTGCCCGACGACCCGAACCGCTGGGACCGGATCTGGACCCAGATCCGCACCGCGGTGACCATCACCCACCCCACCCGCTACGGGGTGGTGCAGGTCCAGGAGGTGGTCGATCAGCCTCTCGTTCCCGGCCAGCCGCCGCCGAGGCCCGTCGTCGATGAGTCCAAGCCGGTGATCTCGGTGATCATGATCCGCGATCTGGGCAATCTTCGCCTCAAGCCCGCACTCGTGGCGCTCGGCTCGCTGTGCATCTTCGGAGCTCTGTGCCTGTTCCTGCATGAGCGCGACAAGTTGGCCTGGCGGCAGCGAGAGGCCGGCACGCCAGCCGGCGCCTGAGCCGTGCTCGGCCAGTACCTCCCTCTGCTGGCGCTGTTCGGTCTGGCCGCGCTGTTCGCGGCCGGGAGCTTCGTGGCGTCGGGGCTGCTGGCGCCTCGCCGGCCGACCGTTCCCAAACTGGACCCCTACGAGTGCGGGATCGTTCCCGCCCGGGAGACACCCGAGCGCTTCCCGGTCCGGTTCTTTCTGGTGGCCATGATCTTCATCGTCTTCGACGTGGAGATCGTGCTGTTCTATCCCTATGCGGTGGCCCGGGGCGGGCTCGGGCTGTTCGGGCTGGTAGCCCTGCTCGTGTTCACCTTCGCGGTGTTCGAGTCCTTCGTGTACCTGATCGGGTCGGGTGCTCTCGAATGGGGGCCGGCGTCGAAGCACCAGCGCTCCGTCGCCGATCTCCCCGCGGCCGCGGACCCCGATGACCCCATGGTGTCCGCCACCCGGACCGCTCGCAGCACCGTGCGCCGGGTAGGCCTAGAGGGGCGTCTCCCGGAGGGACAGGAGGTGGCGTGATGGGTGTTGCGAGCCAGATCGAGGAGCTGCGGGAGCGCGGCCTCGAGGGCATCCAGCACAACTTCATGACGGCCAGGCTGGAGTCGTTGGTGAAATGGTCCCGGGCCCGCAGCTGCTGGCCGGCGACCTTCGGCCTGGCCTGCTGCGCCATCGAGATGATGGCCACCGGGGCAGCCCACTACGACCTCGCCCGCTACGGCATGGAGGTGTTCCGGGCCTCGCCCCGCCAGGCGGACCTGATGATCGTGGCTGGCCGGGTGTCCCAGAAGATGGCCCCGGTGCTGCGCCAGATCTACGACCAGATGATGGAGCCCAAGTGGGTCATCTCCATGGGAGTGTGCGCGTCCAGTGGAGGCATGTTCAACAACTACGCCATCGTCCAGGGCGTCGACCAGGTAGTGCCGGTCGACGTGTACGCGCCGGGATGCCCGCCAGGCCCCGAGACGCTGATGCACGCCATCTTCACGCTCCACCATCAGATCACCTCGGGGGAGCTGCTGGCTCGCCGGGCCTCAGCCGGCGACGGTGGGGCCGGCCTCGTCGTTGAGCAGCTCGACGGCCAGACGGCCACTTCGGTGATCCGCCGCGATGGCTGACACATCGCTTCAGGGGCGCGGCCGGCCCGGGCGGGGCCGCGATGGCTGAGCGTTACGGAGCCGTCGCCGGGGCCGACCAGCCGTCCCTCCGACAGGCTGTCGTCCATCCCTCCAGGAGCCAGTGGTGCGACGTGGCCGCGGCGGCCCGCGCCGACGGCTTCGACCAGCTCATCGACCTCACCGCGGTGGACTACCTGACTTACGGAGCGGACCGGGGCCTGCCCGAAGGAGTGGCACCCGAGCGCTTCGAGGTGGTGGCCAGCCTGATCTCCCACGAGCGGAGGGAGCGGCTGCGCATGCGGGTGCAGGTGCCCACCGACGATCCGACTGTGCCTACCCTCTTCGACCATTGGCCCGGTTCGGAGAGCCTCGAGCGCGAGGTCTACGACATGTTCGGCATCGTCTTCGAGGGTCATCCCGACCTGTCGCGCATCCTGATGCCCGAGGACTGGTCGGGCCATCCGCTGCGCAAGGACTACGACGCGGGCCAGATACCGGTCCAGTTCAAAGCGGCCTCCAACGTCAGGTAGCGCCGCCAACGCGATGAGCATCACCGACACCGCCCCCTCCGACCCCGCAGGCGTCGCCGCCAGCGTGACGGCCGCCGCCGACCGGGCTGCCGAGAGGGTCCGCCGGCGCGAGCCGTCGGCGGTGCTGCGAATGTCGGAGGCCGAGGCGGCCGGTATCGGCGGAGACCCCGACGACGCCGACGACGACGAGCTGGTGCTGCTGAACATGGGCCCGTCGCATCCCTCGACCCACGGTGTGCTGCGGCTGATGCTGGAGCTGTCCGGCGAGACGGTGCTGCGGTCCAAGCCGGTGATCGGCTACCTCCACACCGGCATGGAGAAGACGGGCGAGCAACTCACCTACCTGCAGGGCGGCACCAACGTGACCCGCATGGACTATGCGTCGCCGCTCTTCAACGAGCTGGCGTTCTGTCTGGCCACGGAGCAGCTCCTGGGAATCGACGTGCCCGAACGGGCGACGTGGATCCGGATGCTCATGTGCGAGCTCAACCGGGTCAGCTCGCACCTGCTGTTCATGGCCACCAACGGCATGGACCTCGGGGCAGTGTCGATGATGATCTACGGGTGGCGCGAGCGCGAGGAGGTGCTGCGCTTCTTCGAGAAGGTCACCGGTCTGCGGATGAACCACAACTACATCCGGCCCGGTGGGGTGGCCGCCGATTTGCCCGCGGACTGGCGCACGGACGTGGCCCGGCTCATCGAGTTGATCGAACCCCGCCTCGACGAGTACGACACCCTGCTCACCGGGCAGCCCATCTGGCGGGAGCGGCTCCAGGGCGTGGGCGTGATCAGCGCGGCCGAAGCCCTCGCGCTGGGGGCCACCGGGCCGATCCTGCGGGGCGCGGGCATGGCCTGGGACCTGCGGCGTGACGAGCCGTACCTGTTCTATGACCAGGTGGACTTCGACGTCATCGTGGGCACGCACGGCGACTGCTACGACCGCTACGCCATACGGCTCAACGAGATCCGGGAGTCGCTGCGAATCGTCGCTCAGATCATCGAGGCCATGCCCTCGGGCGACTACCGGGTCCAGGACAAGAAGGTCACCCCACCGCCGCGGTCCCGCATCGACGCCTCGATGGAGGCGCTCATCCACCATTTCAAGATCTTCACCGAAGGATTCAAGGTGCCGCCCGGCGAGGCCTACGCCCCGGTCGAGTCGCCCCGGGGCGAGCTGGGCGTGTACCTGGTTAGCGACGGCACTTCGGTGCCGTACCGGGTGCACGTGCGGGCGCCGAGCTTCGTCAACCTCCAGACCCTTCCGCACCTGATGCAGAACGGTCTCATCGCCGACGGCGTGGCCATCATCTCCTCGGTCGACCCGATCATGGGCGAGGTCGACCGGTGAGATCCGTTCGTCCCGGCGACGGCCACCGGCGCTCGCTTGCTCGCACGGGCTTCGCCCTACTCACTCGCAAGTCGAGCCCCGGCGTCCGCCGCCTGTCCATGCCGGAGGCGGGCCGGTGACGCTGAGTGCCGCCAACGAGGCTCAGGCTGCCGAGATCATCGGCTGGTTCCCCCGGCCGCGATCGGCGCTCATCCCGCTGCTGCATCTCGCCCAGGCACAGGACGGGTACCTCACTGACGAGGCCATGCGCCGCATCGGCGAGCTGGTGGGCGCCACCCCGGCCGAGGTGAAGGGGACAGCCGGCTTCTACGAGATGTTCCGCTTCGAGCCGGTGGGCACCTACCTCGTGAACGTCTGCACCAACATCTCATGTTTGCTCTGGGGCGGCGAGGAGCTGCTGGAGCACGCCTGCGAGACGCTGGAGGTGGAGGTGGGCGGCACCACCGACGACGGCATGTTCACCGTCGAGGAGGCGGAGTGCATCGCGGCCTGCACCGAGGCTCCATGCCTGCAGGTCAACTACCGCTATCGCGGCCGGGTTGCTCCGGCCGACTTCGACCGCCTGGTCGACGACCTGCGAGCCGGCCGGACCGACATCGCCGGTCACGGCGTGTTGGCGCAGGTGCGGCAGTCGATACCGGCCGAACGCCTGGCCGGGGTCGTCCCGCCCGAGCAAGCCCGCGAGGCTCCCGTCTGGTTGAGGGCCAACGATGTTGAGGCGGTCGGCTGATGGGCGCACCGTCCGCGACCGGCGGCCATGCCGCGCCCTTGCCGGACCGATCAGCTAGCGACGGCTATCTCCAGCACGCTCCCGGGTATGTGCTCAATGACGGGCCGAAGCTGATCACGAGCCGCTTCGTGCACGAGGACTCCTTCACCCTGGAGCGCTTCGAGGCCACCGGCGGTTACGGGGGGCTGAGGGCCGCGCTGGAGATGACGCCGGCCGCGGTACACGACGAGGTGCGGGCCGCGACGTTGCTCGGGAGGGGCGGCGCCGGGTTCCCCGCCGGGGTCAAGTGGGGCTTCCTGCCTCCCGGCAAGCACCCGTACTACCTGGTCGTCAACGGCGACGAGAGCGAGCCGGGGACCTACAAGGACCGCCTGCTCATGGAGCGGGACCCTCACCAGCTCATCGAGGGGTGCCTCATCGCCTGCTACGCGCTAGGGCTGCAGCAGTGCTTCCTGTATGTGCGGGGTGAGATGGCCCTGGCCCAGGAGCGCATAGCAGCCGCTCTCAACGACGCCTACGAGGCCGGGTACGTGGGCCGGGAGATCTGCGGCCGCGACTTCTCGGTGGACATCGTGATGGCGTGGGGCGCGGGCGCCTACATCGTGGGCGAGGAGACCGCGCTGATCGAGAGCCTCGAGGGTCGCAGGGGGATGCCCCGCCTCAAGCCGCCCTACTTCCCGGCCGCCGTGGGGCTGTACGGGCAGCCCACCATCGTCAACAACGTCGAGACGCTCGCCAACCTGCCCTGGCTGATGGTCAATGGCTCAGACGCCTACAAGGGCTACGGCTCGGAGTCGTCGCCGGGCACGCGGATGTTCGCGGTGTCGGGCCATCTCCGCCGTCCCGGGGTGTACGAGGTCGAGCACGGAGTGACCACTTTCCGGCAGCTGATCTACGGCGACAACTACTGCCGGGGCATCCGTGACGGCCACGAGCTGAAGATGTTCATTCCCGGCGGGGGCTCGGCGCCCTGGTTCTTCGAGGACCATCTGGACCTGCCGCTGGAGGCCCGCCCTGTCGGCGCGGCCGGGTCGATGCTGGGATCGGGCGCCATCGTGATCATGGACGACACGACCGACGCGGTGCGGGCCGCGTGGCGGGTCGTGAAGTTCTTCGCCCGCGAGTCGTGCGGCAAGTGCACCCCGTGCCGCGAGGGAACAACCTGGCTGGAGCAGATCCTGCGCCGCATCCTCGACGGGGACGGGCGGCCGTCCGACATCGACCTGCTGCTGGACATCGGCGACAACATCAGCCCCGGCCCCTACCCGGTCGCCGCCCACGACGGCGCCGACGCGGTGCCGTTCCCGCCCCGCCAGACGACGATCTGCCCGCTCGGGCCGTCCGCAGTGGCGCCGGTGGTCTCCACCATCCGCCGCTTCCGCCACGAGTACGAAGCCAAGATCACCCGCAGCGACCCCATCCCTATAGAGGTCGTGCCGGTAGGGGCGAGCCAGTGACCGGCGCGCGCCCGCCGGTCGGGGGGTCCTGTCGTCGAGCTCGGCCCGACCGACACGGGCTTCGCCCTATTCGTCGGTCGTCCCGACTCGCCGCCACCCCCCGACCTCAGGGATCGCACAGGACTTCCGGGGCCGCGTCGTGACCGCGACAGAGCCGCAGGCCGCAGTGGAGATCACCGTCGACGGCGCAGCGGTGGAGGCCCGCCCGGGAGAGATGCTGATTGCGGCCTGCGAGCGCGCCGGAACCTATATCCCAAGGTTCTGCTACCACTCCCGCATGAGCCCGGTGGGCATGTGCCGCATGTGCCTGGTGGAGGTGGACACCGGCCGGGGCTTCGCGCTGCAGCCGTCGTGCATGGTGCCGGTGAGCGAGGGCATGAAGGTGTCCACCACCTCCGAGGCGGCCAAGAAGGCCCAGGACGGCGTGCTCGAGTTCCTGCTCATCAACCACCCGCTCGACTGTCCCGTTTGCGACAAGGGCGGCGAGTGCCCGCTGCAGGACCAGACGATGGCCTACGGCCCCGGCGAGACCCGCTTCGTGGAGGAGAAGCGCCACTTCCCGAAGCCCATCGCCATCAGCGAGACCGTCTTCCTCGACCGCGAGCGCTGCATCCTATGCGACCGTTGTACCCGCTTCGCCGACGAGGTGGCCGGTGACGCTCTGATCCACTTCATGGGCCGCGGCAACCACACCGAGGTCAACACGTTCACCGACGAGCCCTTCGCGTCGTACTTCTCGGGCAACACGGTGCAGATATGTCCAGTGGGCGCGCTCACCGCGGCGCCCTACCGCTTCAAGGCCCGTCCCTGGGATCTGACCGAGACGCTGTCCACTGCCTGGGTGGACAGCGTGGGGTCGAGGGTGGCGGTTCAGGCGTCCCGCAACCGGGTTCTGCGGGTGCTGGGCGCCGACGCCGATGCCGTCAACTGGGGCTGGCTGTCGGACAAGGAGCGATTCGGCTTCGAGGCCCTCAACAGCGACGAGCGCCTGTCCACCCCGATGATGAGGGACGCCATGGACGGCGGCAGTCGTGAGTTCCGCCAGGCCGGATGGGGTGAGGCCCTCGAGTCGGTGACCGACGCCCTGGCCGCAACCTCGCCCGAGCGGGTAGCGGTGCTGGGCGGGGCCAGGCTGACCAACGAGGCGCAGTACATGTGGGCCAAGCTGGCCAAGGGCGTCGTCGGCACCGACAACGTCGATGCCCAACTCGGCGACGGCCTGGACGCCCATCTCGTTCTGGGCCTGCCGCGGGCCACCATCGACGACGCCTGCCGCCCCGGGGGCACGGTGCTGCTGGTCGGCCCCGATCCGAAGGAGGAACTGCCGACGCTGTACCTGCGGCTGCGCCACGCCATCGTCAACGACGGCGTGAAGCTGATCGAGGTCGCCCCCCACGCCAGCGGCCTGTCGCACCTGGCCGAGCACTCCTTGCGTCCCAGCCCCGGCACGACGGCCCGACTGGTGGCCGAACTGGTCGATGGGGCGGTCGCGCCCGGTCCGTCCGAGGACGGCTCCGAGCTCGAAGCAGCGGCCCGCTGCCTGCGGGAGGCCGGCGACGGGGTGGTCGTGGTGCTGGGCCGCATGTCACTGTCCGAGCCGGCCGACATCGGTGACGCCGCGGCCCGGGAACTGTCGAGGCTCCCGTCGGCGCGCTTTTTGCCCGCACTGCGCAGAGGCAACCTGATGGGCGCGCTCGAAGCCGGGCTGGCGCCGGGACTGGTTCCGGGCCGGGCGCGGCTCGAGGATGCCGGCCAGGACGCGCCGGTGGTCCAGGCCTGGCCCCGGCTGCCTGCGGTGTCGGGACTGGATGCGTCCGGCGTCCTCAGGGCAGCCGCCCGCGGGGACATCGATGTGCTCGTGCTGGTGGGGGCGGACCCGCTCAACGACTTCGTCGATCGTGACCTCGCCTATCGGGGCCTCAGGGGTGCATCCCTGGTCGTGGCTGTCGACATGTTCGTCAACGACTCGGCTCTGCTGGCCGCCCGGATCGCGTTGCCGGCCGCAGGCCCCACCGAATGTGACGGCACCTTCACCAATCTCGAGGGCCGGGTCAGCGTCATGAGTCGCAAGGTGACGCCGCCGGGAACGGCGCGCGCCGACTGGATGATCGCGGCCGACCTGGCCGAGCGGCTGGAGCCGGGCTCGACCAGCGGCCTCGACTCCCCCGAGGCGATCCGAGCCGAGCTATCCCAGGTATCCGAGCCCCACGCGCCGATCACCGAAGAGGCTCTAGCCCAGAACCCAATGGAGGGCGTGCTCCTAGCCGAAACCGGGGCGACCAGCGAGGCCGGGGGGTGGCACGGGGGCAAGGAATGGCGCCGCTTGCGGCGCCAGCACGAAGGCACAGTGACAGGACCCGCCGGCCGGGAGGATCTGGCCGACGACGAGGAGGAACCACCCCCGGACAGCTTCCTGCTGGTCGCGACCCGCACCATGTACGACGACGGCGTGATGCTGCGCCATTGCCCCTCGAGCCGGGGTCTTGCCCCGGCCGCCACCGCCCGCATCAATCCGGCCGACACCGACCACATCGACCTCGAGGCAGGCACAGCAGTGCGGGTCGTCTCGGACTTCGGCCACATCGAGGCGACCTTGAGCACCGATGCCGGCGTACCGGCCGGCTCGTTGAGGGTGGACTGGCTGGCGCCGGGCGCGCCCGCCAACGCGCTCATCGCCGCGGGCACCGACGTCACCGTGGTCCGGGTGGAGGCTCGATGATGTTTGAGTTCGTCCAGGCGTCGTCGTTTGTCGCCACGGGCGCCGACGTCACCGCGATGAAGCGCGGAGGCTCGATGATGCGCTCGGGCCGGGCGGGTGGAGTCCGATGACCGGCCACTTCGTGCTGGCTGCCGATCCCATGCTGGCCGGCGACATCGGGCTGGTAGAGGTCGCGCTGACGCTGGCCAAGGCGGTGGTCGCCTTCGCCTTCCTGCTCGTGGCCGTGATGCTGATGATCTGGTTCGAGCGCAAGCTCCTGGGAGGGATGCACCAGCGCTTCGGACCCACCATCGCAGGGCCCTTCGGCATTCTCCAGACCCTCGCCGACGGCACCAAGCTCTTCTTCAAGGAGGACCTGGTGCCGGACCGCTCGGACCGGTTCGTGTTCAAGCTGGCGCCCTACCTGTCGTTGATCCCCGCGTTCCTGGCCTTCGCCATCGTCCCGCTCGGCGGGGACTTCAACAGCCGGGCCGGCGAGGTCGAGTGGTGGGATCGCGTCACCTACCTCCAGGTGGCCGACCCGCCGGTGGGCATCCTGCTGTTCCTGGCCATGAGCTCGGTGGCCGTGTACGGAGTGATGCTGGCCGGCTGGTCGTCGGGGTCGAAGTACCCGCTGCTGGGATCGGTGCGGGCCTCGGCCCAGATGGTCAGCTACGAGGCCGCGTTGGGCCTGGCGGTGGCGTCCATCGTGCTGGTCACCGGAGGCCTGTCCACCCACGACATGGTGGCGGCCCAGGCGGCCGAGGGGTATTTCGGCGTCGTTCCGCGCTGGAACATCATCGTCACCGGCCTGGTGCCGTTCATCGTGTTCGCGATCGCAGGCACCGCAGAGCTCAACCGGCCCCCGTTCGACCTGGTCGAGGCCGAGCAGGAACTCGTCGGCGGCTTCCACACCGAGTACTCGTCGATCCGCTTCGCGCTGTTCTTCCTGGCCGAGTTCATGAACACCATCACGATGTCGGCCATCATCGTCACGCTGTTCCTGGGCGGCCCCTCCGGCCCCGCGCTCGTCGACGAGATCGGCGGGTTCGGCATCGCCTGGGCCTGGGGCGTGGTGTGGTTCTTCCTGAAGCTGTTCGTGCTGCTGTTCTGCTTCGTGTGGATGCGGGCCACGCTGCCCCGGTTCCGCTACGACCAGCTGATGAACCTCGGCTGGAAGCTGCTCATCCCGGTGGCTCTGGGCTGGTTCCTGTTCCTGGCGGCCCTGGAAGTGGGCCGCGACCGCGGCTGGAACACGGCGGCCGTGACCGTGGTGACGCTGCTGGCCTTCGGGTTGGCCGGCCTGCTGCTGGCCCAGGCGGTGCGGCGAGGGCGACGCAGCGGGGACCACGCCGGCGGCGGCAGCGGCGAGCCTGCCACCCGAGAAGACGAGCCGGTGGGGGAGAAGGCCTGACATGGGATACCTGCACGGCTTCGCGGTGACGCTCCGCCAGCTCTTCCTGCCCCGGGTCACCACCGACTACCGGGGCGGCTTCGACGACTCGCCCTCCGACGTCAAGCGGGACAAGCCCGAGCGCCTGCATGGGCGCCACGTGCTCAACCGCTACAGCGACGGCATGGAGAAGTGCATCGGCTGCGAGCTGTGCGCCGGGGTGTGCCCGGCCAAGTGCATCTACGTGCGCGGCGCCGACAACGATCCCGACGACCCCGCCGCGCCGGGCGAGCGGTACGGCTACGTCTACGAGATCAACTACCTGCGGTGCATCCACTGCGACCTGTGCGTGGAGGCCTGCCCCACCCAGGCCATCACCGAGTCGAAGCTGTTCGAGTTCTCCTTCACCAACCGCGACGACGCCATCTACACCAAGGACGAGCTGCTGGTGGACGACGACGGCCGGCCCCAGCAGATGCCTTGGGAGGACTGGCGAGAGGGCGACGACGCTCTCACCTCGGGATGGATGCGGGCTACGTCTTCGTCGGGCGACAGCCGCTACGTCGGGGAGGTGGCCTGGTCGGGCGAGCTCGGCTACGGGGTTCGGGATCCGGAGCCGGCTGACGAAGGGTCGAGCGATGGCTGAGGCGCGCCCGGCCGGCGGGTCCTGTCACGGGCGCGGCCTGGCGGCGCAAGCGCCGCCATTCCTTGCCCCCGTGCCACCCCCCGGCCTTGCTGGTGACGCCGACGACGTTGGCGAGGCCGTTTCGGACGAAGGTGAGCGGGGCGATGGCTGAGGCGGTGTTTGCCGTGGCGGCGGTGCTGATGCTGGCCGGCGCCGTCGGGGTGGTGGCCAGCCGCAACCCGGTCCATGCCGCGCTGTTCCTGGTCCAGACCCTGGTCGGCGTGGCCCTCCTGTTCATCCTGAACGATGCCCATTTCCTTGCTGCGGTGCAGGTAGTGGTCTACGCCGGGGCCATCGTGATCCTGTTCTTGTTCGTGATCATGCTGCTGGGCGTCGACAAGGCCGAGGAGCTGCGGGTCGAGCCGATCTTCGGGCAACGGCCGCTGGCGGCTGTCATCGGCGCGGCGCTGGCCGCGGTGCTGGGCACGGTGATCTTCAGTACCGCCGACGTGCTCAGCGGCATCCGGCGGAGCGGCGGCGAGCGGGCTCTCGACGGCGAGGCCACCGACATCGAGCGGATGGGCCGGGTGCTGTTCGGCGAGTTCGCCTTCGCGGTGGAGATCACCGCCGCCCTGCTGACCATCGCAGTGGTGGGCGCGGTGGTGCTGACCCGCCGGGCCGCCCGGTCTGACGGGGCCGCACGAGCCGGGTCCGCCGGCGGCTGACGGGGCCGAACCGATGATGGATCTGAGCGGACTCAACACCGGCTGGTACCTGGCCCTGGCGGCCGCGCTGTTCATCATCGGGGCCGTCGGGCTGCTGGTGCGCCGCAACCCGCTGGTGATGTTCATGTGCGTCGAGCTGATGCTCAACGCAGTCAACGTGACCTTCGTGGCCCTCGGCGCCGGCCTGAACGATGTGGGCGGGCAGGTCGCGGTGTTCTTCGTGCTGGTGGTGGCGGCCACCGAAGTGGTCATCGGTCTCGCCCTGGTGGTGGCCATCAACCGGCGCCGTGCCGGGGCCACCGCCGACGACGTGTCGATGCTGAAGGGCTGAGATGGGCGCCGCCGCTTGGCTCATCTGTGCGTTCCCGCTGGCCGGCTTCGTAGTCCTGCTCGCCGCGGGACGCCGCCTGGGCGAGCCCCGCGCCGGCTGGCTGGCCACCGCGGCCATGGCCGGCTCGTTCGTGTCCTCGGTGGCGGTGCTCGCGGGCCTCATGGCCCGGGACCCGGCCGAGCGCCGCCTCGTGTACACGCTCTTCGAGTGGGTGCCGGCCGGCGACTTCTCGGTGGACGCGGGTCTGCTCGTCGACCCGCTGTCGGTGACCATGGCGCTGTTCGTCACCGGTGTGGGCTCGCTCATCCATCTCTACGCCATCGGCTACATGCACGGCGACCGCGACTTCTCGAAGTTCTTCATCTACCTCAACCTGTTCGCCTTCTCGATGCTGGTCCTGGTACTGGGCGACAACCTGGCCCTCACCTTCCTGGGCTGGGAGGGGGTGGGCGTCTGCTCCTACCTGCTCATCTCCTTCTGGTTCACCGAGGAGGCCAACGCAACCGCGGGCAAGAAGGCGTTCGTCACCAACCGGGTCGGCGACTGGGGCTTCATGCTGGCCATGTTCTGGGCCTTCGGCGCTCTGGGCTCGGTGCGGTACCTGGACCTGTTCGGCCATGCCGGGTCGCTGCCGTCGAGCACGGCCACGGTCATCGTGGTCCTGCTGTTCGTGGGCGCGGCCGGCAAGTCGGCCCAGCTGCCCCTGTACATCTGGCTGCCCGACGCCATGGCCGGCCCCACCCCCGTCTCCGCGCTCATCCATGCGGCCACCATGGTCACCGCGGGCGTCTACCTGATGGTCCGGGTCAACCCGCTGATCGCCGCGGCCGACGCCTGGGCTCCGGACATGATCGCCTGGGTCGGTGTGGCCACCGCGCTGTTCGCGGCGGGGGCTGCGGTGGCCCAGAACGACATCAAGAAGGTGCTGGCCTACTCCACGATCAGCCAGCTGGGCTACATGATGCTGGCCGTCGGCACGGGCGCGTATGTGGCCGCGATCTTCCACATGGTCACCCACGCCTTCTTCAAGGCGCTGCTGTTCCTTGGCTCGGGATCGGTGATCCACGCCCTCGACGGCGACCAGGACATGCGCCGCTACGGCGCGCTGCGAGCCGCCATGCCGATCACCTCGATCACGTTCATCGTCGGCTGGCTGGCCATCGCCGGGGTGCCGCCGTTCGCAGGCTTCTGGTCCAAGGACGAGATCCTCGCCTACGCCTTCGACGCCCACCCGGCGCTGTGGGTTGTCGGCCTGGTCACCGCGGTGCTGACCGCCTTCTACATGAGCCGCCTCGTGTTCATGACCTTCTACGGCGAGGCCCGCTACAGCGACGAGCAGCATCCTCACGAGCCCTCGCCTCTGATGACCGCACCGCTGGTGGCGCTGGCCGGAGCGGCGGTGGTGGCCGGAGTGATGAACCTACCGTTCACCAAGGACCTTCATTTCCTGGGGACGTGGCTGAAGCCCTCGCTGTTCGGCAACGAGGCCCACCTCGAGATCGGCGGCGGGGTGCTATGGCTGCTGGCGCTGGTCGCGATAGTCGGGGCCGCCGCCGGGATCGCGGGAGCGGTCGCGGTGTACCTGCGGGGCCGGTTGCCGGCCAGCCTGGTGGAGCGGCCGGCTGCGGCCCGGGCGTTCTACGTCGACGAGGCCGTCACCCGCTTCGTGGGCGGACCCGGCCGGAAGGCCTTCGATCTCGTGGCCGCCTTCGATGCCAGGGTGGTGGACGGGGCGGTCGACGGCGTGGGCCGCTCGGTGCGTGCCGGCGGTGCCGCGCTGCGGCGGGTGCAGTCGGGCTACGTGCGCTTCTACGCGCTGCTCACCGCGGTCGGGGCGGTGGCGCTGCTTGTGTGGTTCCTATCTCGGGCGAGCCTGTAGATGGGTGCCGCCGTGCTGGCCACCACGCCGACCGCATACTCCCACCCGTCGTTCGGGGTGGCGATCACCGTGATGGTGCTGGTCCCCGCGGTCGGCGCGCTGGTGCTCCTGGCCTTGCCGCGCACCCGTCCGGACCTGTTCAAGCTGGCGGCGTTGCTGGCCTCGGTTGTGCCGGCGGCGCTGGCTGTGTGGATGCTCACGGAGTTCGAGACGGACATCGCCGAGGTCTTCCAGTTCTCGGAGCGGTACACCTGGATCGAGGGTCTCGGCGTTTCCTGGCATGTCGGAGTGGACGGGCTGTCACTGTTCCTGGTGGTGATGACGGCCCTGATATTCCCGCTGGCCATCGTGGGCGTCGACGCCGAGCACTCGCCCAAGCCGTACTACGCCTGGATGCTGCTGCTGGAGGCAGGCTGTCTGGGGACCTTCGTGGCCCTCGACCTGGTCATGTTCTTCGTCTTCTTCGAGATCGTGCTGGTGCCCATGTACTTCCTCATTGGCGGCTGGGGCCACGGTCGGAGGGCCTACGCGGCCACGAAGTTCTTCCTGTTCACCATGTTCGGCTCGGCTCTCATGCTGGTGGCCATCGTGGCATTGGGCTTCCTGCACGCCTCCAGTTCCGGCACGGGCGTGACCTTCGACCTGGTCACCCTCGCCGAGAATCAAGTGCTGGCCACCAACACCGCCCGATGGCTGTTCGGTGCCTTCGCGCTGGCCTTCGCGGTGAAGGTGCCGCTGTTCCCGGTGCACACGTGGCTGCCCGACGCCCATACCAACGCGCCCACCGCCGGCTCGGTGATCCTGGCCGCGGTGATGCTGAAGCTCGGCACCTACGGCTTGGTGCGCTTCGGCTTGTACCTGTTCCCCGAGGCGTCGGTGTTCTTCGCACCGCTGATGGTGACGCTGGGTGTGATCGGGATCATCTACGGCGCCATCGCCGCGGCCATGCAGCGGGACCTCAAGCGTCTGGTGGCCTACTCGTCGGTGGCCCACCTCGGCTTCATCGTGATCGGCACCTTCGCGCTCAACACCGAGGGCCTCACCGGCGGCGTGCTGCAGATGGTCAACCACGGTGTGTCCACCGGCGCGCTGTTCCTGCTGGTGGGGATGATCTACGAGCGCCGCCACACCCGCGAGATCTCCGAGCTGGGCGGTCTGCAGAAGCCCGCGCCGGTGATGGCCGCGGTATTCACGGTGGTGATGCTGTCGTCGGTGGGGCTTCCCGGGCTCAACGGCTTCGTCGGTGAGCTGCTGGTGCTGCTCGGCGCCTTCAACGCCCACCGCTGGTGGGCCGTCGTCGCCGCCGCCGGTGTGATCCTTGCCGCCGTGTACCTGCTGTGGGCCTACCAGCGGGTGTTTCACGGACCGGCTTCGGGGGCCAACGCCGAGATGCCGGACATGCGGTTGAGAGAGGGCCTGGTGATGGTGCCGTTCCTGGTTGCCATCGTGTTCATGGGCGTCTACCCCAAGCCGGTGATCGATCGTGTCGAGCCTGCCGTGGACGCAATCATCGCCCACGTCGAGGACAACGTCGCCGGCTTCGCCGAGCCCGCCGCGGACGTTCACACGCCGGTCAGTCTCGACGACCTCGGCACCAGCGGTGACAGCCACGACGGCCACGACAACGGCGGCGACGCAGACGATCACAATGGCGACGGTCACCATGGCACCGGCGATCATGGCGCCGATGGTCACGGCGAGGGGAGTGGCTGATGGGTCCGGTGCTGGCCCAGCTCGGCCCGGTGGAGCCGCCCTCAGTCGACTGGGTGGGACTGCTGCCGGTGCTCCTGCCGGCCGCGGGAGCGCTGCTGCTGCTGATGGTCCGCTCGCTGGTGCCGAGCCGGCTGCTGCCGGCCGCGCTCGACGCGCTATGGACCTTCGCGTCGGCGGTGGCCGGGTTCGTCGCGGTCGTGGTCCTGTGGCAGCGGGACACCGAAGTCTCCGCGTTCGGCGATCAGCTCGTGATGGACGGCTTGGCCCTGTTCGTGGCTGCGGTCGTCCTCGGATCGGTGGCTCTGGCCGCCCCCACGCTGCCCCGGTACTGCCAGCGAGTCGGCATCGACTCCGCCGAGCTCTGCGTGCTCACCCTGCTGGCCGCGGCCGGTGCGGTGGTGATGGCCGGGGCAGCCGATCTGATCGTGCTGTTCCTGGGGCTGGAGACCATGTCCATCGCGGCCTACGTCATGGCCGCCCTCAACCTGCGCCGCCTCGAGTCGCTGGAGGCGGGGCTCAAGTACTTCGTGCTCGGCGCCTTCTCCACCGCGTTCCTGCTGTACGGGATCGCCCTCGTCTACGGAGCGACCGGCACAACCAGCCTCGACGGGATCGCCGGCTACCTGGACACCTTCCTGGTGCTGAACGACGGGATGCTGCTGGCCGGCCTGGCGATGCTCCTGGTGGGGCTGGGCTTCAAGGTGGCCGCAGTGCCGTTCCACGCCTGGGCGCCCGACGTGTACGTGGGCGCGCCCACGCCGGTGACCGCCCTGATGGCCTCGGCGGTGAAGGCGGCCGGGTTCGCGGCACTCATCCGGGTGTTCGTGGATGCGCTGGGGGTGCGGGCCGACGACTGGCAGCCGGTCGTGTTCGCCCTCGCCTGCGCCACCCTGGCGGTCGGCTCCGTGCTGGCCGCAGTCCAGAGCGACGCCAAGCGCATCCTGGCCTATTCGTCGATCTCGCACGCCGGGTTCATCCTCGTCGGCGTGCAGGCGGCCTCCGACTCCGGGGTGGCCGCAGTGCTGTTCTACCTGGCCGCCTATGCGGTCATCGCGGTGGGCAGCTTCACCGTGGTGGCCGTGCTGTCGGGCGAGCGCGACGACCGCACCGGCCTGGCCGCACTGGCCGGGCTTGGCGCCCGGAAACCGGCCCTGGCCCTGGGGCTGACCATCCTGTTGCTGGCTCAGGCCGGCGTGCCGTTCACGTCGGGCTTCGTGGCCAAGTTCTCGGTCATATCGGCGGCGGTCGAGTCCCGCTCGTACTGGCTGGCTATCGTCGCCATGGTCAGCGCGGTAGTGGCCGCTTTCGCCTATCTGAGGGTGGTCGTGGCCATGTACTTCGGCGACGCCGGTGACGCGGCCTCCGACGAGGCCGACGCTGCCCCCGCGATAGGTCTGGGAGCCGCAGCGGTGATCGTCGCAGCCGTGCTGTTCACCCTCGCCGCCGGGATCGTCCCCGGATGGCTCGAGTCCCTCACCAGCACCGCCGCCGCCCTGTGACCCTCCCAACCGTTGGACAATGTACGACAACCGAGGGCGGGTTCCGGTTGTTGTCGAAAGGAGCGGTGACCGTGACCGATCACAGTGACGGCGAGCCCGCGGCCGCGGGCAGCACAGGAATCGGTGGCGAGCACTGGGAGGATGGCGTGATGGATGCCCTCAGGCGCGCGGCCAAGCTGGCCCATCTGAAGGCGTACCAGACTGGGACCGGCGTGGTCGAACGGCGAAACGGCAAGATGGGTGTGTACCCGCCCGACCCTGAGATGTACGAGGACCTGATCCCGTCCCCCTTCGTGGAGAGCCCGGAGTCCTGACGGGCGGCGCGTCGGGCGCGGCGGGCACGGGTTCAGGCTTGGGGGCACAATCGATGGCCGGGTCCGACGCGTCGCGACGCTTTGCTGCCGCTGTGGCCGGGTTGGGTGTTGACCTCGAGGTCCGGCGGTTCCCACAGGGCACCCGCACCGCTGTCGACGCGGCCGCCGCGGTGGGCTGCGAGTTGGGCCAGATCGTCAAGTCGCTCGTGTTCCTGTGTGACGGCGAACCCGTGCTGGCTCTGACCTCGGGCTCGCGCCGGGTGGACACCGGGCTGCTGGGCGAAGTGCTCGGCGGGACGATCACCAGGGCGGACGCTGAGGCGGTGCGCCGGGCCACCGGCTACGCCATCGGAGGCACCCCGCCGTTCGGCCACGACCGCAGCTTGCGGACCGTCGTCGACTTCGCTCTGATGCAGCACGAGCGCGTGTGGGCTGCGGCCGGGACGCCCGAGACGGTCTTCGAGATTCCCAGCACCGAGCTCCTGCGCTGTACCTCTGGAATGGTCGCCGACTTCGCGGTGTGATCCGACGTTCGGCCCGAGGCTGCTTGAGAGCCTGCCCGCGGCCGATCACCGCGTTGTGGGCGGCGGGAGTTTGGCTGGGTCGACCAGCCCGGCTTGGCGAGGGCGTGGCGGCTCTTGGGTGTGGAGGTCTCTGCGCATGCGCTTGATGTGGGCGCGCAGCTCGGGGACGCGCCCGGCGAGGTGATCGAGCACGCGCGGCGCGTGGGAGGCGAACACCCTGTCCGCCGCCAAGTCCCCGGGGTCCTCCAGCAGGTCGACGATGCGGTCGAGGAACGAGCTCTGGGGATCCGTGCCGTAGCGCTGCATGTGCAGCCGCACGCCGTCCTCGAGGCGCAGCAGCCCGGAGCTGTCGATGGCCGCCAGATCGATGTAGTCGCGTAGCTTCGGGCGGTACATGATCACGTCGAGCTTCATCGCCAGCAGGTCCGCGAGCGACGCGACCCTCATTCCGGCCACGATGCTGGGCGGTTGGAGCTGTCGCACCCGCCCGGGGTTCTCGCCTCTGGCGGGGGCGGTGAACACCTCCACTGCGACGCCGTCTATTACCGCGTGCATGCGGTTCGGTTCGGCTCTGGTGAACGTGGCGTGGGTGGCGGAGTCGCGCAGCGCGGCGAACAGTTCGGAGCCCGAGAACGGCTGTTGGGCCATGTAGTCCAAGTCATAGGAGATGCGGTGCTGGAGATGGACGGCGAGAGCGGTGCCGCCCACCAGCGAACCATCGACGGCATCGACGGCCGCGGCGAGCATCGGCCACACGGCTCGCAGCTGCGGGCCGACCACGCGGCGGTATCTGTCGAGGTCAGCCACCCTGGCGTTCTCTGATGGTGAAGTCCAGCCAGCGGGCCGCCTCACCGGCGTCGTAGCCGCGCATGGCCCGCAGCTCTCGCAGAGTCCACAACGGCAGCATCTCCAGCGCCCAGGCCCGCGCGGCCGGGTCGGGACCGCCGATGAGGGTGTCGGCAATGTGCACGGCGTCTTCGGGGATCCGCAGCTGCGACGCACACTCCCCCGACCAGAACAGCCACCAGAACTCGCCGGGCACGCCGGCGGCGGGCGGTTCCGGCGCCGGCGGGCGCCACCCCATCTGGGGCAGCGCCGCGATGGTGCGGTCGCAGATCCTGAGGCGCCACAGCCTCAGCCGCCGGGGCCGGTACCCCCACATCACCGACAAGGTCTCCGTTTCGACGAGGCCTTCGGAGCGCAGGGTTCGCAGGCAGCGCCGGGTGTGCGACAGCGACAGGCCCGTCTCGGCAGCGATGCGCGCCGGGGTGGCTCCCGCGGCGCGGGTGCGCAACATCGCGAGGATTCGACGCGGCCCGGCCGCCAGCCCGTCCAACGGCCCACGCTCCACCGGGCCGGACGGCGCCGCGAGCAGAGCCGCGAGGCGGCGGGGGCCCGACGGCAGGCCGGTGGACTCCACGACGCGGCGCATCCTGCGAGCCGACACGTCGCTGACCCCGACTGCGGCGCCGTCGACGGCGGCTGTCGCCCATGCCGCCGCTGGCGCCTTGGACGAGTGCAGGCGCGTCCCTGTCGTGACTGTGAAATCCGCTCGGCAGGCTCGGCAGCGCCAGCCGGTGCGGCTGCCGAGGCGACGCTCCGACACGGCGTCGCTTCCGCAGCGGGGGCACTGCACGCCGTCGGGCCAGCGCGCGGCCACCATCGCGTCGTGCGCGGCGGTCTCAGTCCAGACGGCTGGAGTATCGACAGCGGCGACCATGCGGGCAGCATAGTGCCTATAGGTAGTGTTCTTCTGAAAATGAACATTCATAGACCTGGAACCCCTACGGTGTTCGAGCTGCCCAGCGTCCGAGTTCGGGGTGCGGGCGCTACCGCCAACGGCCCCGGAAGCAGCTCGCCCGGTGTTCGAGTTGCCCAGCGTCCGAGTTCGTGCGCTGCAAGCCGAAAACGGTCGCCGACTTCGCGGTCTGAGCCTCGACGCGGCCCGTGTCCAGGCAGCGCCGCCGGCAGGACGGGGGCTCGCGGCCGGCGACACCCCAGCCCGGGAGTGCATCCGCGTCCGGGCGGCTGGCCGCGGCTAGAAGTAGCCGCGTGCCGGTCGATGCCGAGGGCTGACCCGCACACGGCACCGAAGAATGAGAGGTGTTGCCATGCCACGTCCCAAGAGCAGCACTCGCGGCGGCAGGGTCACGCCGAAGGGAACGAGGCCCGGGCACCGGGACTGCGACCGGCGGCCGCGAGCCGAACCGACCTCGGAAGAGCTGCTCCTGTGGGATGCGGCCAAGAACTTCGGTGAATGCGACGGCGCGGACGATGCCGAGCTCATGGCGTCGGGGATGCTCACGAGGTTCCGTCGGCTGCCATACGACGGGGAACCGATACTGGACGCGGGCAGGGTCCTGACGGCGGCTCGGACGCACCCCGACCGCACCGCGGCGGCTGAAGTGGCGGCCTCCCTCGGTGCCTACGGGCCGCCCGGGCAGCGCCAACGGGCCCGCAGCCTGCTGACGAGGCTGATCGACGGCGGCGCGCCCGTGCCGGGGTGGATCGGGGCGCTCGGCGATGTCGAGCCGCGCCGCGCCGTGGTGATGGCCGACGGGTGGGGCGACGAGCGCGTCCTTTGGATCGACTTCGAGCGACCCGACGGTGAGATCCGCGGCGTCGGCATGCGGGTCGACCCCATTGTGGCCGGCTACGCCTGCGGCCTCCTGTACGGTCCGTCGGTCGCTGACGTGTCCGGTGCCGTTGAGGCCAGGCTCGGAGCCATCGTGAACGATATCAGCCTGGCCGACGCCGGGGCGATGGCCCTATGGGGACTAGAGCTGCGCGACATGGCCTGGTGCGGACACGTCCACGACGACGAGTTGGACGAGCAGCTGGTCGACGACGAGGAGTTGCGGGCCCTGATCGACCAGCGCATCGGGCTGCTCCCCGAGGGCGGCGCCCCGCCCTACGACGAGCCCCTGACCGAGACCGAATTCGACGACCTGTGCGACGAGTTCCTCGCCTCGCGCTGGTTTTTGGACCCCGACCATGACGAGCCGCGGGACGCCGACGAATGGTCGGACGTAGACGAAACCCGATCGCTGCCCCATTGGCTGGTCAACAGTGTGCGCCGGTTCGTCGACGCAGTTTGCGACCGCGACCCGCTGCGCTGGAGCCCGGCGCGGGTCGGGATGTTTCTGGAGGGCTGGATCCCGGAGAGGGTCGTGTGCCACGACGGGGTGCACGATGCGGTGGAGGCGGTGTTCCCCCGATGGCTGCGCTTCGCCGGAGAGCGCCGCGGCCTCGCCGAGGATGTGCTGGAGAAGAACCTCGCGGCGGCCCGAGAGTCCTTCGGCGTCATGCGCGCCAACGCGGCCGACCCGTCGAAACGCTCCCCGATCACCAACCTGCTCACCGAGTTGGTCCACGGCGTCGTGGACCTCGAGGACGAGGCCGCGTTGCAGGCCTGGTTCGACGACTACCACGCCCGCGCGGCCGCTACCGCTGCCGGCGAGAGCCGCCGACAGACCCTCGAACTGACCCTCGACGCACCGGCGGTCGTCGGCTGAAGGCCGGCTCCCGGTCCTCGGCCCGGCAGCCGGCGCGGCCTACCGGCCCCGGCCGTCGTCGGCAGGCCGTTGGCGGCGGCACAATGTCAGTCGTGGTCACCAGCGTGCAGCGCGGCCTGCTCGGGGGTCTTGGGGAGGGCACAATGCCGGCGGCACAATGTCAGTTGTGATCACGCCGGAGATGCGAGCCGCCTTCGCTGCGGATGGCGTGGTCAAGGTCCCCGGCGCGGTGGGTGACGAGTGGATCGACCGGATCCTCGCCGACGCCCAGCGCGAGCTGGACGATCCCGGCCCGTGGGTGACCGACACGAATCCGGGCGGCTCGCGGGACCGGCTGTTCACCACCCGGTACCGCTGGCGGCACGAGCCGGCTGTGCGGGACTTCGTGTTCCGGTCGCCGATCGCGGCCATGGCTGCGGCCCTCACCGGCTCGTCGACGATGCGCTTCTACTTCGACCACCTGCTCGTCAAGGAGCCCCACACCGAGGCCCTCACCCCTTGGCATCAGGACATCGGATACTGGCCGTTCCTGGGCAAGCAGATCATCTCCGCCTGGGTGGCGGCCACACCGAGCGCGGTCGCGGCGAGCTCGCTGGAGTTCGTGCGGGGCTCGCACCGCTGGGACGCCTACTACGCCCCGGAGTCCTTCGACGGCCAGGGAGGCTGGACCGACGACTTCGAGGGTGAGCCCATGCCCGACATCGAAGCGGCCCGCGGCCGCGCCGACTGCCCCTACGACATCGTCGGTTTCGATGTGGAGCCGGGAGACGCCATCTTCTTCTCGGCCTGGATCATCCACGGCGCGCCGCCCAACAGCGGGACCGGGCGCCGGGTGGCACTGTCGACTCGCTGGCTGGGCGACGACGCCGTCTGGTTCCCGCACCCCGGATGTGACCCCACCGTCACCTCCGACGACACCACCGCGGTGCCCGGGCAGTACCCGGACGACGACGAGCGCTTCCCGCTGGTCCACTCCCTGCTGCTCTAGCCGAGCCCCCACCGGCAGGTCCCCGCCGGCTGCCGCTCAGGGCTCCTCGGTCTCCATTCGCTGGAGCTCCTCCTGGATCTCGTCCATCAGCATCGCCAGGTGGATCACGTCCGCGCTCGTGACCGAGCCCAGGAACCGTCCCGACTCCGGGTCGGTCACCGGGATCACCGACTGCGAGGTCGCGGTCATCCGCTCCAGCGCATCGTGGATCGGATCGTCGGGCCGGGCGTTGAGCGTGCAGGCCCGCATCACCGCCCCCAGCGTGGCGGTCGCGTGGGCGCCCCGGCGCACCGAGTGGAGTCCGGACGTGGAGACGATCCCCGACACCTCACCGCCGTCCACCACCAGGTAGTCGTGCTGGTTGGGCACTGCCCAGGCGTCGATGAACTCGGCCACCGAGGTCTCGGACCCCGGATATCGGCGGGTCGAGTCCATCACGGTGCTGACCTTGACCCCCTCCAGCGCATAGCGGGCGAACGACGGTGCGACAGTGTCGGGGAGCGACGGATGCTCCGACACCGTCGCACGCCTGACCGCGAAGTTCAGGATGGCCGGCATGAACAGGATGTACCCGAACATGGTCAGCACCAGCAGGGAGAAGATGTCCTTGGTGATCACGCCGCTCTCGAGCAGCACGAGCAGGAAGGCGATCTCGGCCACGCCCTTGGACATCAACCCGGTGGCCAGCGCGAACGGGGCGTCGATCCGGGTGACGTAGGTGCCGATGAAGGCCCCGGCGAACTTGCCGACGAGCGGCACGAGCACCAGAGCCGCCGCGGTCGTCAGGGTCAGGTTCATGAAGGACAGATCGAAGTGCAGGCCGGCCGAGGCGAAGAACAGCGGAACGAAGAAGCCCTCGGAGGCGCTCCGCATGCCCGGCATGATGTCGTCGCGCACGCCCTCGGACAGCCCCGACAGGGCAGCACCGAACAGCAGTGCTCCGATTGTCCCGTGCAGTCCCATGCGCTCGGCTCCCACGACCACCAGGAACAGACCTCCGAGCAGCAGGCCGAAGGACAGCTCCGGCACGTTCAGGACGCGCTGCAGGAAGACGATCACCACCGGCAGCACCTTGGCCGACAGCAGCCACGCCACCACCACGAAGGCGACGATCTTTCCCACCAGCGCCGCCACTGCCGCCACGTTGAGGTCGTGGCCGTGCTCCCCGATCGTGAACCCCACCACCAGCAGGGAGGCGATCTCCGCGATGATCACGATCGTGAAGATCTTCAGCCCGATGGGCTGCCGCAGCGTTCCCGAGTCCGACAGCACCTTGGCCGCGAGACCGAGGCTCGACAGCGAGAGGATGCCGGCGAGGGCCAGGGCCTCATCGAACTCGAGACCTAGGCCCAGATCGATTCCGAGGATGTCCGATGTGACGGCGAGGGCCGCCACCAGCGATATGAGCACCGAGATGATTGCCGCCGCGAAATAGCGCCCCCGCATGGTCGCCACGAAGCCCGGAACGTCGATCTCGTCGAGCCCAACGAGGAAGAACAGCACGAAGATGCCGATCTCCAGGAACAGGTTCAGGTCGTGGTTCGGCTCCACGACCCCGGTGGCCGGGCCCAGCAGCACCCCTGTCATCGTGAACGCAATGATCGAGCTGAGACCGAAGCGGCTGAGCACGCCCTCCAGGAGCTTGGCCATCACGATCAGCAGCCCGATGGGGAGGAACACGTCGAGCAGCATTCGAAGCGCACCCCCGGTGTGGCTGCCGAAACAGCGGTCAACAGTAGTTCGTCAAGTATTGCTGGGTCTGAGTCGGGTCGTCCAGCGGTTGATGAGTTCGCAGTGACAGGATGGACGGGAGTGCTCGGTAGGCGCGCACCGCGCGGCCGGGCTAGCATGTTGCTCCGTTCGGCGGCTACGGTCAGCCGGCGGTTGGTTCGCTATAACCGAGGAGACGCGGTCCATTGAATATCAGCACTGAGAGGCAGGGTGGAGCATTGATCGCAGTGGCTGAGGGCCGGGTCGACGGTGCCAACGCCCTGGAGTTCCATGAGGCTCTCGAAGCGGCCATCACTCCGGACGACACGGGGATGGTGCTGGACTTCGAAGGCATCTCTTACATCAGCAGCGCCGGTCTGAGAGTCGTCCTACTGGTGGCCAAGACGCTCCAGAAGCAGAACGCCAAGATGGCCGTCTGCTCGCTGTCCGAGTCGATCCGGGAGATATTCGAGATCAGCGGCTTCGACAAGATCATCCCGGTCCACGGGTCCCGCTCCGACGCGCTCTCCGGCGTCGGAGGCTAATCCTCACCTAGCAGCCCCTAGCATCGAGGTCCGCCCGAGCCATTCCCGGTGCCTCGCGCGCCTGGTCTCTGTTCAGCGGGTACCGTCGCGCCGTGGCGGGTGAGCGCGAGCGCCGTCCAGTGGCCGTTGCCTGGGACGAAGCGCGGGAGATTCTTGTCGTGGTGCTTCTGGCTGCCGCGCTGCTACACGTTGCTGCGCCCGTTATCCGCTACCTGGGAATCGATCGGCGCTACCCCTGGTGGGATGATCTTCACAGCGCCCTCACCAACGTCAACGCAATGACCGGTGTCCTGCTGCTGGGCGCGGCGGTTGTCGTGTGCACCACCCCGGCTGCGGACATGGTCCCCCGGCTGCGGCAGTCCGTCTACTGGATCTCGCTGCTGGTGGCCGTGCTCGGCGTGGTCGCGATCATCAACGTGCTGTCGGTGCCCTCCGCCGGAGACGCAGCCGCGATGCGGCTGGCCGTGGTGGCCTGGCGTTCCGGGCCGGCGGTGTTGCTGTCGGCTTGCGCGGCCTGGATGGCCCGTCGAGTGGTGCTTCTCGGCTGAGCGGCCGAGAAGCCATGCTCCGGGTCGTTCGCTGACGCGTCGCGGGCCGCCGCGCCGGTAGGCTTCCGGCCCGTGTCGGAGTTCCTTCGCAGCTATCTGACTGTCGGCATCTTCGGGGCTCTCGGCGTGGTCATTGTGGCGGCGCTGCTCGGCGTGGGCCGCATCCTGCGACCGTCCCGTCCGACCCCGGCCAAGGTGGAGAACTACGAGTCCGGCGTGGACCCCATCGGGGACATGTGGTCCCAGGCCAACATTCGCTACTACGTCTTCGCGCTGTTGTTCGTGCTGTTCGACGTGGAGGCCGTCTTCGTCTTCCCGTGGGCTGCCCGCCTGGAGGCCTACGCGATGTTCGGCCTGGTCGAGATGGCCATCTTCATCTTCATCCTGCTGCTCGGCCTGCTCTACGCCTGGCGCAAGAGAATGCTCAGATGGGTCTGACCGCGGCGAGCCCGGGGATCTGTGAGATGGGTCTGACCCAGAGTTGTTCTGTGGGGGCGTCCCGATGGGTCTAGTCGAATCGGGCAAGGTCCCCAAGCCCCTGTCCACCCTGCTCAACATGAGCCGCAAGTACTCGCTGTGGGTGTACCAGTGGGGCCTGGCCTGCTGCGCCATCGAGATGGGGGCGGCCTTCGGCTCGCCCCGCTACGACGTGATGCGCCTGGGGGTGATCCCCCTGCCCGCCAGCCCCCGCCAGGCCGACCTGGTGGTGATCTCGGGAACGGTGACCGACAAGATGGCGCCGTCGGTGCGCCGGCTCTACGAGCAGATGCCCGACCCGAAGTACGTGATCTCCATGGGGTCCTGCGCCAACTGCGGCGGGCCCTACTGGGACAGCTACTCGGTCACCAAGGGGGTCGACCAGATCGTGCCGGTGGACGTGTACGTGCCCGGCTGCCCGCCCCGTCCCGAGGCCCTGCTCGAGGGGATCGTGATGCTCCAGGAGCGCATCCAGAACGAGGACATGGGCGAGCGCTGGAGGGGTGAGCCGATTGTCATCGACTGACGCCGCCGCCCCCGCCACCGAAGCGGCCGACGCCGACGCCGAGGCCGAGGCCCTTCTGGAGCGGGCCCGAAGCGCGCTGGGCGAGGCGCTGGTCGGGTCGCACATCGCCGCCGGCGAGCTGTGGCTGCGGGTCGACCGCGAGTCGTGGGCCGACCTCGCCGGCTGGCTGCGCGACGAGGAGGGCTTCGCCTTCTTCAGCTTCCTGTCGGCCATCGACTGGATGCCGTCGCCGTTCGGGCGCGACATGGACAGCACCGTCGACAACGTGCTCGACCCGCCCGAGCCGAAGGAGTCCCCGCCGACCGAGACCGGCGTCTCCGGCGGCGACACCCGCTTCCAGCTGCTGGCCCGGGTGAGCGACGTCACCACCGGCCGCTCGGTGATCGCCAAGGCGGACCTGCCCACCGAGGATCTGCGCGTTCGGAGCTGGGTGCCCACCTATCCCGGCGCCGACTGGCACGAGCGCGAGGCCTGGGAGATGTTCGGGGTCACCTTCGACGGCCACCCCGGACTGCGCCACATCTACCTTCCCGGCGAGTTCGAGGGGCACCCGCTGCGCAAGGACTACCCGCTGCTGGCCCGGCGGGTGAAGCCCTGGCCCGGCCTCGTCGACGTGGAGCTGATGCCCGAGGAGACCGGTGATTCCGACGGCGACCCCGCCGCGGCCGGCGCGGAGGGCAGTGGCCAGTGACCGTCACCGAGCGCCAGCAGCTCAGCTACATCGCCGCGCAGGCCGCCGACGCCCGGGTGAACCTGGAGATCGAGACCGAGGGCATGACCCTCAACATCGGCCCCCAGCATCCCGCCACCCACGGCACGCTGCGCATCGTCGCCAAGCTCGACGGCGAGCAGGTGGTGTCGGCCGATCCGGTCATGGGCTACATGCACCGCGGCTACGAGAAGCTGGCCGAGGTGCGCACCTACCCGCAAGTGACCACCCTGATCAACCGCATCGACTGGCTGGGCAGCTTCGCCAACGAGGTGCCCTTCATCCTGGCCGCAGAGCGCCTCATGGAGGTGGAGGCCCCGCCCCGGGCCCAGTGGATCCGCACCATCCTGTTCGAGTTGAGCCGGATCGCCAACATCACGCTGTTCCTGGGCGACATGGCCGTGCAGGTGGGCGCCATCACCCCGGTCTTCTTCGCCTTCCGGGACCGCGAGCATGTGCTCAACCAGATCGAGGCCGCCACCGGCGGGCGCTTCCACCCCAACTTCGACCGCATCGGCGGTCTCAAGGACGACCTGCCGGCGGGCTGGGTGGCCGAGACCCGCCAGGCGATGCGCAAGATCCGCAACTTCTGCGACGAGATCGAGGAGCTCGTGGAGGGCAACGAGATCTTCCAGGCCCGAACCCGGGGCATCGGCGTGATCCCGCCCGACGTCGGGCTGTCCTACGGCTTGTCCGGGGCCAACATCCGGGCCTCGGGCGTGGACTGGGACGTGCGCCGCGACCGCCCCTGCGGGCTGGTCCACGACCAGGTCGACTGGAAGGTGTGGACCCATCCCGACGGCGACTCCTTCGCCCGGTTCTGGGTGAGGCTCCAGGAGACCCGGGAGGCCACCAGGATCGTCGACCAGCTGCTCGACGGGATCCCCTCGGGGCCGATCATGGCCAAAGTGCCGGTCATCATCAAGGTGCCCGCGGGCGAGGCCTACGTCGAGACCGAGAACCCCCTCGGCGTGATGGGCTACTACGTGGTGTCCAAGGGGGACCTGAACCCGTTCCGGGTGAAGATCCGCTCGGCGTCGTTCTCCAACGTCTCGATCACCCCCTGGCTGCTCAAGGGGGTCTACGTGCCCGACATCATCACCATCCTGGGAAGCCTCTACTTCATCCTCGGAGACATCGACCGATGATCCCGGGACGCGCTGAGACCGCGACGCTCATGAGGGCTGACCGATGATCGCGCGACGCGCTGGACTCGGGACCGTCGATGGGTTTGACCCGGCGATGATGCGGCGGGCTGGGTCTACGACCGCCGTGGGAGCTGACCGATGATCGCGGTGCTGGCGGAGCTGTCGTACTGGCAGGCCACCATCATCCGGGTGGCCGCCGGCCTGGTGGCGGTGCTGCTGGTGGCGGGCACGCTGGTGTACGCCCACCTGTTCAAGATGGTCAGCTTCATGCAGAGCCGCCTCGGCCCCATGGAGGCCGGTCCCTACGGCTCGCTCCAGCTCATGGCCGAGATCGGCAAGTTCCTCCAGAAGGAGGACATCGTCCCGGCCCGGGCCGACCGGTTCGTGTTCAAGGCGGCCCCGTTCGTGGTGCTCACCTCCACGTTCCTGCTGCTGGTCGTGCTGCCGGGCGGCCCCGACGCCTGGTTCATCTCCAACGACCTCGGGATCTACCTGGCCATGGCGGTCGGCTCGGTGTCGGTGATCGGGATACTGATGGCCGGCTGGGGCTCGGCGTCGAAGTACTCCCTGCTCGGCGGGCTGCGGGCCACCGGCCAGCTCATCGCCTACGAACTGCCCTTGCTGCTGGCCGTGGTCGGGGTGGTCATCCAGGCCGAGACCATGAACCTCCAGGGGATCGTGCTGGCCCAGGCCAACGGCGAGATCTTCGGCTGGGGGATGATCGGCAACCCGTTCATCCTCACCCAGTTCGTCGGCTTCGTGATCTTCATGATCGCCATGCAGGCCGAGCTCACCCAGACCCCCTTCGACATGCCGGTGGCCGAGTCGGAGCTGGTCACCGGCTACATGACCGAGTACTCCGGTCTGCGCTTCCTGCTGTTCTTCATCGGCGAGTTCGCCACCGCGGGCGTGTTCTCGGCCATCGCCGCGGTGCTGTTCCTCGGCGGCTGGTACGTGCCGTTCCTCGACCCGGCCGACAACCTCTTCAACGTGCTCGGCCCGCTGGTGCTGGTGGGCAAGGTGGTGGTCCTGTCGTTCGTGGTCTTCTGGGTCCGGTTCACGTTCCCCCGGTTCCGGGAGGACCAGCTGCAGCGCCTGGCCTGGAAGTTCCTGGTGCCGCTGGCGCTGGCCAACATCGTGGTCACCGGCGTGCTCAAGGTGGTGGTGTGATGGCTCTGGTGCCGGGACTGATCAAGGGGCTGGTGGTGACCGGCTCCACTGTGGTTCGCACGGTGTTCCCCAAGCGGGGGATGCGCACGCTGGTGCCCGCGCCGACCAAGGGCGCGGCCACCGTGCAGTACCCCCACGTCAAGGAGGCGCCCCCCACCCGGGCCCGGGGCGTGATCGCCCTTCACGAGGGCAACTGCACCGCCTGCATGCTGTGCGCTCGCGAGTGCCCCGACTGGTGCATCTACATCGAGGGCCACAAGGAGAAGGCGCCGCCGCGCCGGGCCGGGGGCAAGCCCCGCCAGGTGAACATCCTCGACCGCTTCGACATCGACTACGCGCTGTGCATGTTCTGTGGCATCTGCGTGGACGTGTGCCCGTTCGAGGCGCTGTTCTGGAGCCCCGAGTACGAGTTCTCCGAGCCCCGCATCGCCGACCTGCTCCACGACAAGGAGCGCCTGACGGAGTGGATGGAGACCGTGCCCGACTTCGAGGACTACGAGCCGGGCTCCGTGGCCAAGAAGGCGAAGGTGCCGCCCACATGAGCACCGTGATCGTCGACGCTTCGCGCGCCGCTGGGGTGCCGCCCACATGACGCTGGCGGGCGTGCTGGCTGCGGGCGCGGCGAGCGGCGACCTGTTCGTCGCGCAGAACGTTTTCTTCGGCGTGATCGCGCTGGTGATGATCGTGTCCGCCATCCGCTGCGTGACCACCCGCAACGTGGTGCACGCCGCGCTGTGGCTGGTGCTGGTCCTGGCCGGCGCGGCGGCCCAGTTCATCCTGCTGGGCTCGGAGTTCGTGGCCGTCACCCAGGTGCTGGTGTACATCGGCGCCATCATCGTGCTGTTCCTCTTCGGCATCATGCTCACCAAGGCCTCGATGGGGGACGACGACTCGGTCGCCACCGAGAAGCGGCTCATGGCCAGCCTGGTGGCGGTGCTGCTGGCCGTGGTGATGGGCATCGCGCTGATCGACAGCTACTCCGACACCCGGGTGGTGATCGACGAGCCCCAGCGCTTCGGGGTCGTGTCCGACGCCATCTTCAGCCAGTACATCGTGGCCTTCGAGGCGGTCTCGGTGCTGCTGCTGGCCGCCCTGATCGGCGCCATCGTCGTGGCCCGCAAGGAGTAGGGGCGGGCCGTGATCCTGAACCAGTTCCTTCTGCTCGCGGCGATCCTGTTCTGCATCGGCGTGTACGGCGTGCTGGCCCGACGCAACGGGATCATGGTCCTGATGTCGGTGGAGATCATCCTCAACTCCGTCAACATCAACCTGGTCGCCTTCGGGGCCTTCCGCGACAACGTGGCCGGCGAGGTGTTCGCCCTGTTCGTGATCGCGGTGGCCGCGGCCGAGGTGGGCATCGGCCTGGCCATCGTGCTGCTCATATACCGCAACCGCCGAAGCATCGACCTCACCGAGGCCGATCTGCTCAAGGGCTGAGGGAAGCCGTGGGACTGCTCGCCGCCTCGACGACGCTCGCCGCGCTCGCGGCCGACGAGCCCGTGGCCCACGGTCCCAGCTCGGTCGGCAGTGCCGGGTTCTTCCTCGACTACGCCTGGCTGATCCCGCTGCTGCCTGCGCTGTCGTTCGCCGGCATCCTGCTGTTCGGCAAGCGCATGCGCCGAAAGGGCTCCGAGCTGGGGATAGCCGCGGTGGCGGGGTCGTTCGTGCTGTCCCTGGGCGCGGTCATCACCTGGATCGGCCACCGCGACGACTCCCACGAGGGCGTTCAGGCCGTGCACCGCACGGTGGGTTGGCTGCGCTCCGGCGGCGTCGACTACGACGCGGGGATCCTGGTGGACGGGCTGTCGGTGATGATGCTGTTCGTGGTGACCGCGGTGTCGCTGCTGGTGCACATCTACAGCACCGACTACGTGGCCGGCGACGCCCGCTACACCCACTTCTTCGCGTTCCTGAGCCTGTTCACCGCGGCGATGCTGTTCTTCGTCCTCAGCGACAACCTGCTGCAGATGATCGTCGGCTGGGAGCTGGTCGGCGTCTGCTCGTTCGTGCTGATCGGCCACTGGTGGGAGGACAAGGAGAACTCCGACGCGGCCCTCAAGGCCTTCTTCACCAACCGGGTGGGCGACATCGGGCTGCTGGTGGGCGTGTCGATCCTGTTCTTCGCCGCGGGCGGCACTTTCGACACGCTGGCCATCAGCGAGCGCATCAACGCCGGCGAGGTGAGCCACACCGCGCTGGTGGTGGCCTCGCTGTGCCTGCTGGCCGCGGTGATGTCCAAGTCCGGCCAGTTCATCCTCCACACCTGGCTGCCCGACGCCATGGCCGGCCCCACGCCGGTGTCGGCGCTCATCCACGCAGCCACGATGGTGGTGGCCGGCATCTTTATGGTGGCCCGCCTGTACCCGGTGTTCTGGGAGGGCATGTCGATCGGCGGGTCCAGCATCAACGTGCTGGCGCTGGTCGGCGCGGTCACCCTGCTGTTCGGCGGGATGCTGGCCTTCACCCAGAACGACATCAAGAAGGTGCTGGCCTACTCCACCGTCAGCCAGCTGGGCTACATGGTGATGGCCCTCGGGGTGGGGGCCTGGACCGCGGCCATGTTCCACCTGTTCACCCACGCCTTCTTCAAGGCCTGCCTGTTCCTGGGGTCGGGCTCGGTGAGCCACGCGGTCCACAGCTTCGATATGAAGGCCGACATGGGCGGGCTCCGCAAGGTGATGCCCCACACCTACCGCACGTTCCTGGTGGCCACGATCGCGCTGATGGGCCTGCCGCCGCTGGCCGGGTTCTGGTCCAAGGACGAGATCCTGGCCGGCACCGGCGGCTGGGGCCTGTTCGGCGCCACCCACGCCAACGGGAACTACACCCTCATGCTGGCGATGGGGATGGTCGGTGCGGCCGTGACCGCGGCCTACATGACCAGGGTCGTCTACCTCACCTTCTTCGGCACCTACCGGGGCCACGGCCATCCCCACGAGTCCGGGCCGCGGATCCTGGTGCCGCTGTACGTGCTGGCCTTCTTCGCGGTGGTGGCCGGGCTGTTCAACATGCCCAAGGGCTTCCAGCTGTGGCCCGAGGCCTGGCAGGAGCGCTTCGGACACTACGTCGAGCCCGTGGCCGGCTACTTCCCGGCCATCGGCCACGCCAAGCCGAGCTGGTCGCTGGCCATCGCCTCCATCCTGGTGGCCCTGGCCGGAGCGGGCCTGGCCTGGCGCTACTACTTCCGCGGCATGGCCCGCCGTTCCGAGGCCGCGGGGGCATCGCTCACCGAGATCGGTGACGGCCCGGTGTCCAGGGGCGGGCTGCCCAAGGCCATCCACACGGCGCTGGTCAACAAGTACTACTTCGACCACCTCTACACCGGCGTCATCGTCAAGGCGGTGAAGGGCCCGCTGGCCAAGGCTGCCTACTGGTCCAACCAGCGCATCATCGACGGCGTCGTCAACGAGGCCGGAAAGCAGTCGGTGGCCGCGGGCCGGGCCGTGTACGACCACGTCGACCAGACCCTCATCGACCGCGTCATAGTCGACGGCTCGGGCCGGGCCTCCGACGCCTCCGGCGAGGGCCTGCGCCAGATGCAGACCGGCAAGGTCCAGCAGTACGCCGCCATCCTCTTCGCGGCCGCCACCGTGCTGGCCGGCGTGTTCATCCTCGTGCTGTCGATCTGACCCCTGTGACCGAGATCGTGACCGACCCTGAAACCCCCGCAGAAACCAGGAGCCTCTAGGACCGAACCATGACCGACTTTCTCAATGATTGGGGCCTCACCGCGGTCACCTTCGTCCCGCTGGTCGGGGCGCTGGTGATGATGGCGGTCCAGGCCGCCGAGGAGAAGCTCCTCAAGCAGTTGGCCCTGCTGTCGTCGCTGGCCGCGATGGTGATCGGCGGCCTGCTGATGCTCGACTTCGACTACGGCAACGCCGGGGCCCTCCAGTACGTGGTGGACGCCCGCTGGATCGAGGTCATCAACAGCCGCTACATCCTCGGGCTGGACGGGATCTCGCTTCCGCTCATGGCGCTCACCCTGGTGGTGGTGCCGCTGTGCGTGGTCTACTCGTGGGACCACATACCCGAGCCCGGCAACCCCAAGGCGTTCTTCATCCTGATGCTCATCCTCGAGACGGGCATGGTGGGCACCTTCGTGGCCCAGGACCTGATCCTGTTCTTCGTGTTCTTCGAGGTCGTGCTGCTGCCCATGTTCTTCATGATCGCGGTGTGGGGCGGCGAGAACCGGCGCTACGCGTCGATCAAGTTCTTCCTGTTCACCCTGTTCGGCTCGGCGCTGATGCTGCTGTCGTTCCTGGCGCTGTTCTTCCTGTCCACCGACCCGGCCACCGGCGATTCGCTGCGCACCTTCGACATGCGGGTACTGACCGACGTGGCCGGCGCCGGCATCCTGGGTGCGACTCAGATCTGGATCTTCGCCGGCATGTTCATCGGCTTCGGTGTGAAGGTGCCGATGTTCCCGTTCCACACTTGGCTGCCCGACGCCCACACCGAGGCGCCCACGGTGGGGTCGGTGATCCTGGCCGCGATCCTGTTGAAGCTGGGGACCTACGGGTTCGTGCGCATCGCGGTGCCCATGCTCCCCGACGGCGCCGAGGCGTGGGCGCCGTGGATCGGCCTGCTGGCGGTGATCGGCATCATCTACGGAGCGCTGGGTTGCCTGGCCCAGACCGACATGAAGCGCCTGATCGCCTTCTCGTCGGTGGCCCACATGGGCTTCGTGATGCTCGGCATCGCCACGCTCACCGACTTCGGGATCAACGCGGCCATCTTCGGCATGGTCGCTCACGGGATCATCACCGGGATGCTGTTCTTCCTGGCCGGCTCGGTGAAGGAGCGCTACCACACCCTCGAGATCCGCCGGCTGGGCGGGATGCTGGTCCAGGCGCCCCGGATGGGCTGGATCCTGGGGTTCGTGTCGATGGCGTCGCTGGGCCTGCCCGGCCTGGCGGGCTTCTGGGGCGAGTTCCCGGCCATCCTGTCGGCCTACTCGCCCGCGGTGGGCCTGCCGGTCGAGACCTTCCGGACCTACATGGTGGTGGCCGCGGTGGGCACGGTGCTGGCCGCCGGCTACCTGCTGTGGCTGTTGCAGCGCACCGCCATGGGCGCGCCCCCCGAGGAGTTCGCCGACAGCGACGACATCGTCGACGTCACCCGCACCGAGTGGATCTCCTGGGCGCCGCTGCTGGTGGGCATCATCCTGTTCGGCGTGGCGCCGGGCCTGATCTTCGACGTGACCGACCCGGCGGTGGTCGGCCTGCTGGCGTCCGGAGGCTGACCCGGCAATGCAATCCGCGCCGCCCCTCCCGCCTTCTTCGCATTTTTTGGTGACTATTGCCGATTCTCGCAATGATTGCATCCGGGAGGCTGACCCGCTGGTGCGCTCCGCGGCACCCGTCCGGCTTTCTTCGCGTTTTTTGGTGACTATCGCCGATGATCGCAATGATTGCATCCGGGAGCGTGGATCCTGATGCTCGGCTCGGTGCTCACGTTCGCCTTCGAGCGGCCGGCGATCGACTGGCACGCGGTGGCGCCCGAGCTGACCCTGCTCGGCTTCGGGGCGCTGCTGACGCTGGTCGACATCGTCTGGCTGGAGCGGGGCCGGGCCGTGGTGTCGGCGCTGGCGTCGTTCGGGCTGCTGGCGTCGATGGTGCCGGTGGTGACCCTGGCCTGGGACGGCGCCGACCGTTCCACGTTCTGGGGCGCCTACGTGGTCGACGACTACGCGCTGGTGATGAAGGCCGTGTTCCTGCTGGCCGGGTACGTGGTGGTGCTGCTGTCCACCAACTACATCGCGGAGGGCGACTACTGGGAGAACGAGTACTACCAGATGCTGCTGTCGGCGGTGCTGGGCATGGTGGTGATGGCCTCGGCCCGAGACCTGGTGACCATCTTCGTGGCCCTCGAGCTGCTGTCGATCCCGGCGTACCTGATGGCCACCTGGCGCAAGCGGGACCTGCGCAGCAACGAGGCCGGCCTCAAGTACTACCTGATGGGGGTGTTCGCCTCGGCGGTGCTGCTCTACGGAATGTCGCTGCTGTACGGCGCGACCGGCTCGACCATGCTGACCGACATCGACGCGGCGGTCTCGGGCGGCGGGGCGCCGCTGGCGGTGGTCACCCTGGGCGTGATCTTCGTGGTGGTCGGCTTCGGGTTCAAGGTGTCGGCGTTCCCGTTCCACACCTGGGCGCCCGACACCTACGAGGGCGCGCCCACCCCGGTGACCGCGTTCCTGTCGGTGGCCTCGAAGGCGGCCGGGTTCGTGGCCCTGCTGTCGCTGGTGTTCGTGGGCTTCTGGGGCCGCGCCGACGTGTACCAGCCGCTGATGTGGGCCCTGGCCGCGGCCTCGATGTTCGGCGGCAACCTGATGGCGCTGCGCCAGACCAATCTGGTGCGGCTGCTGGCCTATTCGGGGGTGGCCCAGGCCGGGTACATGCTGGCCCCGCTGGCGGTGGCGGGGGAGTCGCTGGCCACCGCCGACGACGCCCTGTCGTCGGTGGTGACCTACCTGGCCATTTACGCGGCCATGAACCTGGGTGCCTTCGCGGTGATCATCGCGGTGGCCCGGCGCACCGCCTCGGCCGAGATCAGCACCTACAAGGGCCTGTTCCGCTACTCGCCGGGGCTGGCCGTCGCCATGACGATCTTCCTGATGGCCCTGGCCGGCATCCCGCCGCTGGGCGGCTGGTACGCCAAGTTCGAGATCGTGCTGGCCCTGATCTCGCCGGGAACGCCCTGGGGCGTCGCCCTGGGCGTGGTAGTGGCCGTCAACTCGGTGATCGCCCTCTACTACTACGCCCGCATCGCGTCCCACATGTGGGTGGAGACCCCACCCGCCGAGGCGGACTTCGACACCACCACCCCCATCAAGCCCCCCACCTCGGTAACGGCCGCCCTGATCCTCACCGGCGCAGCCACCCTAGCCTTCGGCATCCTCCCCCAATGGATAGGCCACTTCACCGAAGTAAGCCTCCTAGCCACCCTCCCCGGCTGAGATGCATCGAGCCGCCACTCGATAGGACAATCAAGTGAAGGACGACTACGTCGGCAACCTCGGCGACTACGGCAAGTACGGCCTGCTACGTGCGCTCTCTGGTGTGCATCCGCCAGGGAAGCGTCTCTCGCTTGGTGTGATTTGGTATCAGACACATCCGAGAGGAGAGCCGCGAGGCAACTTTGATTATTTGGATCAAAGAAAATACAAGGACTGCGATCCGACCCTATTCGAAGGACTGAAGGCGATTCGCGACGATTCTCGACGGAGTCTAAGGTCGATTGAAGAGAGCGGCATTCTCGGTGACGATGCCAAGTTCTTTGATGAGCGTGTGCCTCGGGACCCATCAGCGCGTGAATCGTGGTTCGATAGGGCTCTGCAAGTTGTCATGGATCAGGATGTGATTTTCTTGGATCCAAACGAGGGACTCAGCAAGAGACTAGGCCGCTCGGAGCAACACGCCACTTTCAAGGAAGTCAAGAAAATCACAGAACGTCGCAAGATTGCCATCGTCTATCACCATCATAACGGCTATCCATTAAGGAGTCGTAGCCGCGATATGGCGAAGCAGCTGCAAGATGAATTGAACCTCAAGATCCCACCCGATCCTCTCTTGTATGATCCAGCTACAACAGACTTCTATGTCTTGTTGCCGGAGGACTCTGCCGCCATCTCTACACAGAGACTGATTTACGAACGTGTGCGACAGTTCATTGAGTGTCGAACGAACAAGTGGGCTATCCGTGGATATTTCATGTCTCGACTTGGCGATCAAACAGTCCGAGAGGCAATCGAGAACGGATTGATGGTTCTTCGAGATGGACTGGAGGAATACTTCAAGTCCAATAGTCAGGCTTTGGAAGAAGAATACGGCGACGATTGGAAGATCGGCTTATGGAACGAACTCAGTGATGTGAAGGAAGAACACGGACCTGGTTTCTTGGGAGAGGACGATCCTAGCTTTCTTCTTCGGGCACTACGCCACGCAGTCGGTGCGGGCATCTTGACAGTAGACTTGCCCCATAAGTCTGATCTGAATCGTATTCGGACGCTACGGAACAACTGGGCACACTTTGATGAGATCGATCGAATCGACGCATGGGAGGGATTGAATGCAATGGAGCGAGTGCTTGAGTCGATCGATGATGAGCACAGGAGTTTGTGGATGAACCACCAACGCCAGCTCCTTAAGCAGCAGGAGTGAATGCCAACCTGCTCCCCACGAGCGTGCTTTGAATGAGCACCTCCGCCGCCCGTATCTGTCGCCGATAAGCCGCACCGCCACAACATCTCGACTCTTACTCTGGGATCTTCAACAACCCGCTCCCCACGAAACCGCGAAGGCTCCATTTTACGCCTGCGACACTTGATGGGGTATTAGACGCGTCCGTGTGATAGACCTGTTATTGCCGTTGAACGCCGCAGGTCAGCCAACCTGCCATGCGTCATGAACCGATAGAGGACCTGGGAGTTCACGAGGCTCCCTCCGGGTCGGGCGCACGGCGTTCAACGGCATTGAACCCCAGTCCCTTCGGAGGGAGCCACCATGTACTACAAGATCATCGTCTCCATCCTCACCGTCCTGCTGTTGGCAGGATGCGCCGGTCCCGCAGGTCCACGCGGCCCGCAGGGGACACCCGGCGAGGCAGGACCGCCGGGCGAACAGGGCATACCAGGAGAACCGGGACCCCAGGGTGATCCAGGAGAACCGGGACCCCAGGGCATACCAGGAGAACCGGGACCCCAGGGTGAGCCAGGAGAACCGGGACCCCAGGGTGAGCGAGGGCGTACAGGCATTCAAGGCAACCCAGGACCGCGAGGAGCTCGTGGCGCGCAGGGACTCCCCGGTACCAGCGTCGGCACCCTGACGACGACTGAGTTAGCTGAGTTCTACCGCACCTTCATCGATGTCGGGTTGATACCGCCTGAGTGGGTCGGACCGGTATGGGCTATAACCGCACAAGGCGTTCCAGCATACTGTCAGGGTCCAGAATACGACCTGTTACCCGAACTAGCCAATCTCTACGAGTCCATGACCTTCATACGACCGTCGATAGCCGAGATGCGACAGTATCTGAACGCGGCCTGCGCCAGTTAGAGAGATTAACTATCACCTACTATCATAGAATATAGAAGAAAGACTTGACAGATGCCTGAGGGGGCTTGCCGAAGTTGAGGACCAACAGGACTTAGATCCCGGCGACACCGGTGCTTCGGGTCCTGTTCGGCTACGTCACCGACGGCGCCGGGAGGAAGATCGCAGTGCTTGTCTTGGGCGGCGACAAGACGAGGCTCGGGAACCGCTGGTACCCGGCCAATGTCGCCCGAGCGCAAGACCGCATCGACGAGTGGTGCCACCGCAATCCGGGCTATACGCCTAAGGTCAGGAGAGGAGACCTGTGATGAGCGATCAGGAGCGGAGTCGTCTGCCCGTCGACGACTGTGACGACACGGAGTTGCCGGACTCTGTGTGGGAGCGGGACGCCAGTCCCGGACGCTTCTACGAGATGGTCGAGTCCCACGGGGCGACCCGAGAACGCTACGAGGAGGTCTTGGCCGAAATCGAGGCGAACCAGGCGACGCTCGCGCAGGTGCGCAAGGCCAAGTCGCTCACGCAGAAGAACCCAACAGCTTCGTAGCTGGCGCCTGCGTGGGCCTTGGGTGGGGTGCTCCTGCAAGAACTGCGCTTGACAGCTGATCAGGGAGTCCGGCTGCCGAGTGTCCATCATCGGTGCGGGCTAGTCTGATGCCTAGTTATTACTGTGCAGGAGTGTCCGGATGAGCAACACATGGCAGGTGCAGGACGCCAAGGCTCGATTCAGCGAACTGCTGGAGACCGCCCTCGCGGAAGGGCCGCAGATCGTCACCAAACGGGGAGTCGAGGCTGCGGTGCTGGTCCCGATCGGGCAATGGCGACGCATCGAGGCCGAGACCAGGCCGACTCTCAAGGACCTGCTGCTTGCAGCCGAACCGCGTGACGAGTCACTGGTCGCGCCCGCCAGGCGGTTCCAGGGAGCCTCCGCAGCTCTTGTTGCTGGCTGCTCGAGCGCCGCCTTCTGACTGGGTAGTGATGGCGACGTTCGTCGGACTCGATCTTGCGTGGGCCACGACGAACGAGTCTGGCATCTGCTGGCTTGAGGCTGAGGCTGGGACGAGTCCGACGTGCAGGCGCCTCGAAGCAGCAGCGCGAGACGGCGAGGAACTCGCTGACGAGATCGCGTCAGTCGAAGGGACCGTCGTCGTCGCCATCGACGCTCCGCTGCTCTACACGTCGGAGCGCTCAGTCGACCGTGAGATCGGACGTCGCTTCGGTCGCTACAAGGTGTCCGCCCACTCCGCGCACGCCGCCGTGAGGCAAGGATGGACAGCCGGGATCGACCTCGGCAAGGCTCTCGAATGCCGGGGCTTCAGGCTTGGTCCGGACGGCTTGCGCGGGGCCGGCGGCGAGCGCCGCGTCGTCGTAGAGGTCTACCCGCACACCATTCATGTCCGGCTCTTCGGGCTGGACGAGCGCATTCCCTACAAGCGCAAGACGGGCCGCAACGTCGACTTTCGCAGGAGCGCCATGCGGGACTACCAGCGGTATCTCGAAGCTCTGGTCGCACACGAGGCTCCCGGTTGTCTCGACAGCCCGGACGTCCGGGACGTGCTAGCTCCTCGCACGGCCGAGACAGCGAGAGGCAAAGCACTCAAGCGCTTGGAGGACAAACTCGACGGGCTCATATGCGCGATGGCTGCGTGGCTTGCATGGCGGGATCCTGACGGGTGGGAGCCGATAGGCGACCTCGACGGCTACATGCTCGTGCCGCTGCCCCCGTACTAATCGGCCGCGCCCTGGTAGCCCCTTCGGTGATCGCCCTCTACCACGCTCGCATCGCCTTCTACATGCTGGAACGCTCATGATGTTGAGCGGCCCGGATCTTGTGGGCAAGGTCGGCGTAGCTTCTGTAGTAGCTCGGCGTCGCTGGGTTCAGGCGGGCTTGGGCTTGGGGTGGCGCCAACGCCGCCAGAAGGCCAGGCCTTCGGGAACGAACCCTGGGTTGACGGTCACGCTCTCGAACTTGGGCATGTCCTCGAGCCGGGCAAGCAGGCGGTCTGCGTACTCCTCGAGCGGATGACGCTCAATCCAGCCGTCGGTATCGTCAGGCACCCAAGAGCGGATCTCGGAGACGCGTTTGCGCCAGCGGGCAGGGATGCCCTCGAGCCCGAAGCGCGCTCCCAGCACGGCGCCGGCCGGCGGGGAGTTGCTGTCGGTGTCGCCGCCCGCATTCATCACGGCAACCAGCCCCTCCTCGACGCTGGTCGGATGCTGCGACGCCCAGAGCGCGGCCGACATCGCCTTGGGCGCATAGCCAGCGGCCCTGGGCTCGTCCAAGTGGAGGTCGTCGACCCTTGCGCCCGGCGCGAACGCCGCATCGACGGCCTTGCGCACATCGTCGGGCAAATCGTCGGGCAGGTCGGTCCGGGACAGGTTGGGAGCGACGGCGCGCACGGCCGCCGTGCATCGCTCGACCAGAGCGTCGCGTCCGAGCGGATGACCGCGCAAGCAGGCGGCGATGGTGAAGTCCGTCAGCAGGGTGGACCACACGCAGCGCTGATCCCAGTGCGTGACGGCCGCGGAAGTCACGCTGTTGCGGGCCAGAGCCTCGTCGTCGTGCATCCAGCGCAGCGCCACCGCTCCGCAGCGCATCACTGAGCCGTTGCCAGCGCTCACACCGCCGTGGTCCTCCCATGCGAGGCGGGCCGCATCGGTGCCCGCGGCCCCTGTGGGCTCGCGTGGCACATCGCTCGGGCGCTCGCCGAATCGCCGCCGTAACGCTCGGTAGGGGGGCTTGCCTCCGTAGCGCTCGAGCACGGCGCGAGTCAGACCGCCCATCCCCACGCCGTTGGTCTCCCCCCAGATCCAGAAGCGCTGGGCAAGATCCGCCATGTCAAGATGCCCGCTCTCCAGGCAGGCTTCAGCGAGCAGTATCGCCTGCGCGAGGTCATCGTCGTCGGGGAAGCCCTCACGGGCATAGATCTCGCGCACGGGGCCGCGGCGCGCTTGTTCCTCCCGCAGATCCTGCCACCTGCCCTCCCAGTGGAGGCCGAACAGGTTGCCTACCGCGATGCCCACCATCATCCCACGGGCACGCTCAGCCAGATCGATGTCGACGCCCCGACCCACAGCCCAGTCCTGTCATTGCCTGATCAGCCGTGTCCTCTCCGTGTTGAGGACCGGCACCGACCCCAAAGCAAGCGCATTGCCCGTCACCAACCTCAGTGTAGATGACACAATCCCGGCCGCTCCAGCGGTGCGTTCGAGTTCGCGTTCCTGAGCGTGGGAAGAAACACCCGTGCTGGCGGCCTGCTCGCCGTTGAAGTCGAACCCGGCAAGACCAGTGCTTTCTGGGCCGGCGCACTCGCGCGGCCGGCGGAAGTACGAGGAGAGACACCCGACCATCTGCGGAGCGCTGACGAGATAGTGGCCGTCGGCCTCCAGCACGGCAGCCGCACACCACCGCTTCTTCGGATCCTTGCTCAAGTCGGCGTGCGCGACCAGCGCAGGCTTGCGTATGGACTTGCCTCCCGTGGGCTGAAGTCGGGTGTTAGCCGGTGGGTACTCGGTTGTCGGGCAGGTGAAAGCGCAGGGCTATGCCGGCGGAGCGGCGATCGCTGATGGCGTGCCTGCTCGTCATTCTGGATGGGTCTTGATGGAACTCTCAGCCACACGCAGCAGCATCTCGATGACCCATTCGACTGACTCGATCGTCTCGGCTGCCACCTTCGGGGCTTGGCGCTCGCCGCATGTGGCCCACTGCCAGTAGCAGGTGGTCTCGCGGCGGCCGGCCATCAAGAACAGGGTCGGCACCCACCATCCGCTGTGCTCCCGCGCCCCGGACAGGACCACGCAAGGCAGGTCGGCATGGGGCTCAGCCACTACCGCTCCGGGTCCCCTCCGCGACCACTCGAACCGCCATGACCCGTCGACCATGTCCTCCAGCCAGCTTGCCGCGGCCGCCTCAGCGTCGCCGCGGTCAGCAGTGCCGACGGACTGGAAGACCTCGGCCGCGACTGGCGCCAACGGCAACTCCACCACGGCCTGAGAAGCCATGGGCTCACGCTAGCCGCCTGCCATCTCGACACGTCCGCGGCCAGATTGCAGACAGCTCCGACGAGATCGGCGTCGAAGCGCCAGACCAACCCGGCCGGCGGATCGAGGATCGGCCCAGAGGACCTCGCCTCGTGCTACCACTCAGGCGCGGTGCGAGTTGCGAGTCGGGCTGCGGACTCGATGAGTGCAGGATCCTCCGGCAGGCGGAGGTACGCCTCGATCAAGCGCCGGTCGGCGGCCAGCCGCTCGCTGGGATCGCCGCTGGGCAGTTCGTCGGCATCGGGCTGGGAATGTGCGAGGAGCGGGCCGGAACTTGGGTCGGTCGGGCATGGCGTGGACAATGCGCGCCTCGGTGGTTCTTGTCCGACGTGCTACGGGGCTTCGTCGTCTATCTGTGAGAAATTGGTGATGGCGATCTCGCCTTCGGGGAACTCGGCGACGATCTTCAACTGTCCGCCGACGGCCTCAACGTAGGAGCGAAGGCTTGAGACGTACACGTCGGCGCGCTGTTCCATCTTGGCGACCGCGGGCTGGCTCACCTTCAGCCTCTCCGCGAGCTCCTGCTGTGTCAGTGCCCGGGCGCGTCGAAGCTCGTGCAGCGGCATCCGCGCGAGGAGATCACGCTTGATGGCGTCGATGCGGCGTCGGCGGTCCGGCGCAAGATCCTTGGTCAGTTCCTGGAACGGGTGCCGTCCACTCATTCGATCAGTCCTTCCTGTCGCAGTTCGTCGAGATGCTCGTCGTAGAGATCGTCGGCCACCGGGACGTACTCTTCGTAGAAGCGGTCGTTGCCAGCCTTGTCGCCGCCGATGAGCAGGATCGAGGTGCGTCTCGGGTCGAACGCGTAGAAGACGCGGATGGGTCTGCCTGCGCTCTGCGCCCGGAGTTCGCGCATGACGCCATGGCGTGAACTCCTGATGCTCGACGAGTACGGGTGCGGCTGGTTGGGGCCGACGTCCGCGAGCAGCTCCACCCTGGCGGCAACATCGTCTTGCTAGCCCTCTGCGAGTGCCTGCCACCACTTCTTGAACTCATCGGTGTGCTCGACCTCCCGGGGCACGACCGGCAGCATATAACCTCTAGGGAATATCAGCGTAGCGCTGGGCGGGTTCTTCCGGCAAGGTTCCTCGGCCGAGGCCGTCGCCGCAGCCTCGACCGCCTGAGGCATTCGTCATGGCCTTGGTCAATGCGCTGGAGCGCCACGGCCGCGAGCTGGGCGATCCGGAGTGCCATCCCGTCGTCACCGCGAGGCACGCGGCTGACTGTTCCGCCGTGCCCTGAACTGCGAGCTGTCGAACAGCGGGCCGTCGAAGGGCCAGATCGATAGTTCCGCATTGTTGGTCAACGCCGGTGCCAGCAGGTCCCTCCATCCGGAGATGGGATAGAAGCGTCCTTTTGTCGAAATGCGTGATCGCGACGGAGCCGGGCAGTAGGAGTCGTCCCACTCGCCGCGACCGAAGCGTGGCAGCGCGTCAACGAAGTTGGACAGTCCGACCTTGGCCGCATATTGCGCTGGCAGGCCGATGGGAAAGTCGAAGCCGGCCAACACCGCGGCATCCGCTTCCAGATTGCCGCGCAGCCGGCGGAAGTACGAGGAGAGACATCCGACCATGCTCGGAGCGCTGACGAGGTAGTGGCCGTCGGCCTCCAGCGCGGCAGCCGCATACCACCGCTTGTTCGCATCCTTGCTCCAGTCAGCATGGGCGCCCAGCATGGGTGCCCAGCGCGGGCTTGTGTATGGACTTGCCTGCCGTGGGCTGGAGTTGGGTGCTAGCCGGTGGGTGCTCGGTGGTCGGGCAGGTGAAAGCGCAGGGCTACGCCGGCGGAGCGACTGGTCCGCTTCGGCTGCGCGACCGGCGGAGCGGCGATCGCTGATGGCGTGCCTGCTCGTCATTCTGGAAGGGTCTTGATGGAACTCTCCGCCACACACAAGAGCATCTCGATGACCCATTCGACTGCCTCGACCGCCTCGGCTGCCACCCCGGGGCTTGGCGCTCGCCGCACGTGGCCCACTGCCAGTAGCAGGTGGTCTCGCGGCGGCCGGCCATCAAGAACAGGGTCGGCACCCACCATCCGCTGTGCTCCCGCGCCCCGGACAGGACCACGCAAGGCAGGTCGGCATGGGGCTCGGCCACCACCGCTCCGGGCCCTCTCCGCGACCACTCGAACCGCCACGACCCGTGGACCATGTCCTCCAGCCAGCCCGCCGCGGCCGCCTCGGCCTCGTCTCGGTCAGCGGTGCCGGCGGACTGGAACGCCTCCGCCGCGACTGGCGCCAGCGGCAACTCCACCACGGCCTGAGAAGCCATGGGCTCACGCTAGCCGCCCGTCACCTCGGACATGTCAGAGGCCAGGGGGGACGGTGAGGGGCTAGTTGCTCATGACGAAATTGCCGCCCCACATAGTGATGTGGAATCGCTTCAGGAAGTCCATCCCCAATAGCACGTCATAGCCGGTGGGCTGGTGCGGCAGTTCGAACTCTGTGATTTCTAGTCGAAGGTGGACGACCTCGAAGGTCACGAGCCCGTCTCAGCGGGTCTTCTTGGGCGTTGAGGTGCGTTCGTACATGCCTCCCTCGTCCGCGATCTCGACCGTGCGGTCGAGCGACTCACGGCGCCGGGAGGAGCGGTGCCCGTCGTCGGCGTCTGAGTAGCCGAGCATCCAGCCCTCTATCCGTGTCGTGTGGTCTTGTGGCTCGCCGGGCGCGAGATTGCCGAGGACGACATTGAGCATGCCCAACAGGCCCACGACGGCATCGAAGGGATCCTCCCCGTCTTTGCGCGGGCCGAAGCCATCTTCAATCTCGTCTTGGAGCTCCTTGGTCAGGCGCACACCGTTGGTGCCCGCCCAGTCGCGGACGGTCGAGGCGTCTGCGGCGCGGTCCGACTGCCGCTTCTTCGATCCTGTCGAGATTCCGAGGTCTAGATGCCGATACGTCGTTGCGGGATACGTCTCCGTGACGACAACTCCCGGCCGCTCTAGAAGATCGCTCAGGCGGCCGTCGAAGGGCCAGATCGACAGCTGGGCTTCGCTCACCAAGGCTGGCACCAGCAGATCCCTCCAGCCAGAGATCGCTGACCTGCCGACTTGCTTGCTGCCCACCAGCCAGAACATCGCTTCAGCACGACTGCTGCGCTCGCAGTGACGCTTCAGGTCGCTGAAGTCCTGCATATCCAGTCCGTGGACCAGATCCTTCCTGGTGGTCCCCTTTGAGTCTCCGCCTGGATAGAAGGGCCTGCCGATGGAGATGTCTGATCGCGAACGAGCCGGCTCGTAGAAGTCGCTCCACTCGTGGCGGCCGAGTCTGCGCAGCGCCCTGCGAAAGTCGGTGAGTCCAGCCATCGCGGCGTAGCGCGCGGGCAGGCCGATCGGAAAGTCGAACCCGGCGAGAACAGTGCTGCCCGGACCGGCGCACTCGCGCAGTCGGCCGAGGTAGGTGTCAACAGGTCCGACTGGCGCCGGAGCGTCGACCCAATAGCGGCCATTATCGTCCAGCGCCGCAGCCGCATACCACCGCTTCTTCGGATCCTTGCTCCAGTCGGCGTGTGCGACCAGGGCCGGCTGCGTGCGTATCTGGATCGATGCAGCGAAGCGGTGAGTCCTATCGTGCAGTGCGCTCACCCTCGGCCTGCTCCTCGGCTGCGAATCGGCGAGTACCGGGCCGTACTTGTGCTGGGCGGCCTGCTTGCTGACGCCGAGCATGGTGCCGATCTCTGCCCAGGTTCTGCGCTGCTGGCGAGCCTCCCATACCGCTTCGAGGATTGCCGCGTCGATCTCCCTGCGCAGATCGGTCAGCCTGGTGATGGCCTGCAAAGCACTCGTATCGGCAGGCTCCAGATCGGCCGGGCTCACGCTGTCGGCCCATGCCTCGAAGGCCTCGGCCCGCTCGTCCCACCAACGCTCGGACACGCGGTCGGGCTGCGGTGTCAGATCGTCGTTCATGGTCTCACATCCTTGGCCGGAACTTGGGCCGGGCGGGCATGGCGTGGACAATGCGCGCCTGATCATCACGAGCCACCACACCGACCTCGAGGAGTTCGCCTGTTGTCGACGGCCCGACGAACATCGTGAAGCCTGGCTCATCTCCCGGGAAGGCTCGTAAGTGGTGTCTGAGTGCGTGTTGCATGTCTTCGTCGGAGATCCCGTGCTTGCGGGCGCTGGCAGTGGTCTCCACCGGGGAAGCCTGCCGTCAGCCTATTCCGTTGTCAACATCTATTGACGATCTGGTTCGCGTCCGGTGCACCTCCTCGTCGGGCCCGACGATGCGCACCGCCAGCGACCCGGCGGCACGGGCGCCGCGAGCTCCGTCCGGGATAGCTGACAGCCGCCACCGCTAGCAGGGCATGAGTGCTCATCGACGGCGGGCCGCTGCGACGTTCACGGGCGCCGACCACGGCCACTAGAGACGGTGACGCTATGGCTCTGGGCCCAGCGGATCGCGGGTGGTGAGCTTGGGGAACATCGAGAAGTCCCGGTCTCTGGTCAGCAGCGCTTCGACGCCGTGGGCCACGCAGATGGCCGCGATGCGGGCATCGTGCACGATCCCGCCGGCGATCCGCGGGCGGTCGGCGAAGTCCCTGAGAGTCTCCATGAAGTGCTCGGTCTCTCCGATCAGGCGGTTCGAAGGCGATTCCGTCCAGGCAGAGAGCTGCCGCCACGCCTGCTGCGGGGTGGACGCCCCGTCTCTCCAGATGCGGCGGTTCGTGACGACGCTGAGGAACTCATAGCAGCACGGCCATGGGATCGCCCACGGCCGGTCTCCCTCCGCGAGGGCCCGCAGCACGCGGTGCGCGGTCTCGCCGTGACGGGACTCGCGCCGGTGTGCAGGGACGAGGACGTTCGTGTCTACGGCGAGCATCACCCCGTGTCGCCCCCATAGATCAGCTCCCGCAGTTCCGGCCAGGAGAGTCTCTCCAGCGGGTCGGGCGCATCGGGGTCGCCCACGCGCGCGTCGGGGAGCCGGTACGCGACCGGCTGCGGCGCCGCGAGCACTAGGCGCAGCCCGTCCTCTACGACGGCCCTCAGCGGCCGTCCGGTCGTCTTGGCTCGATGCTTGGCCCGTGCGAGCAGCTCGTCCTGGATGTCCAACGTCGTCTTCACGTTCCCATAGTAGCCATACTGCAGAATATGGCAATGCCATATCCTCTGGACACTACTTGTTCGGATCCTTGCGCCAGTCAGCGTGCAGCACCACCTCCTCCTCGGTCAGGCAGGGAAGCAACGTCACCCGGCCAGGGGATTCTCCCAGCGGGCCTCGGGGAAGCGGGCGAAATCGGTGTCGGCACTCATGATGGTCAAGCCGTTCTCGATGGCGAGCGCCGCCAGCATGGCGTCAGGAACGAGGTTGGCCGTGACGCCATGCGTGACGATCAGCTCTCCCAGGATGGCGGCGGTGCGCTCAGTGGCGGGCGGGATCCATGTCGGCCCGGCGTCCAGCCAACGCTTGACGCAGGTCCAGGCCTGTTCGGCGCCCAAGGGGTTCGTACTCGAGCGGGGATTCGTGATGATGCGAACGAACGCACCCACCGACTGCCACGGAAGCGCCAGGCGGCGCCTGCCCCTCAGCGCAGCCTCCAGCCATCGCTCAGCGTTCTTGTTGTGCACGGAGGCGCGGTCTACTGCATAGAGCAGCAGGTTGGCGTCGACCAGCACGGGTCAGTCGGGTTCGTCGTCGAGTTCGTCGAGCAGCGCCAGCACCTCGCCGATGTTGGTGACATCCATCTTCAAGCCGATGTCGTAGCTCTGATGCACGTACTGCGAGGCCGGCTCGGGCTTGGCCAGACCCTCGCGTGCGAGACGGTTGAGGGCCTCGCTGACGCCGATTCCCTCCGATCTCCGCAGCTGCTCCACGGCCGCGGCCACATCGTCGGCCAGAGTCACGGTTGTGCGCATACTCACAGTGTAGCATCATGATGCGCTATAGATCGCATATGAATGCCAATCTCCCCTGGCTATCCTGCTTCGGCGATGAGTCCGTGGATGGCGCTAGTGACCGTCGCCGGGTCGGGGGCGGGCCGGATCGCGGCCCTGGCACTGGCCCGCGGGCTGCCCGAGCCATGCTGCTGGTGACGGTCGGGCAGCGGATCGCGAGCAGGATCGCGGCACGCGGGCCGATGCCGGTGTCGGAGTATGTGGAGGCCTGCCTGTACGACCCCGACGGCGGCTTCTACATGCGGCCCGGCGGGGGCCGAGCCGGGGGACGGTCCGGGCACTTCCTGACCGCGCCCGAAGTGGGTCCCCTGTTCGGGACGGTGCTGTCCCGGGCGCTGGACGCCTGGTGGCGCGAGCTGGGCGAGCCCGAACCGTTCACGGTGATCGACTCCGGGGCCGGGCCGGGTACGCTGGCCCGCTCGGTGCTGGCCGCGGAGCCGGGCTGCATGGCCGCGGGTGCACTGCGGCTGGTGCTGGTGGAGCTGTCGCCGGCGCAGCGGGCCCTCCATCCGGAGCATCCGATCGTCACGACCGCGGCCCGAGTCCGCGACGCACTCCCGCAGGGAGCGCCCGCCGGCGTGGTCGTGGCCAACGAGCTGCTCGACAACCTCCCCTTCGACATCGTCCGCCACACCGCCGACGGGTGGGAGGAACTGCGGGTTACCGTCGATCAAGCCTCAGGCCGTCGCGGGTTCTCGCTGGTCACGGTGCCGGCTCCCGCGGAGTTGGTGGCGGGTCTGCCCGAGGTGGCGGTCGGGGCGCGCGTCCCCGTTCAACGAGCCGCCCGCAGCTGGGTGACGGCCGCGCACGAGGCACTCGGAGCGGGCCGGGTCGTGGCCTTCGACTACGGCGCCCACACCCGGGCCCTGGCCGAAAGGGCCGGGCCGTCGGAGTACGGTGCCGGCACCCCGGCTCTGGCCGTGAGGGCCGGGCCGTCGGACTACGGTGCCGACCGCCGGGCTGGGGCCGGGCCGGGGGACGACCTCGCTCGCGGTCTGGGATGGTTGCGGACTCACCGGCATCATCAGGGCGGCTCGTCGTGGCTTGTTGAGCCGGGGTCGTGCGACATCTCCGCCGATGTCGCCTTCGACCAGGTGCAGTCCGTTCACCGCGCCCAGGTGTGCACTCAGGCCGAGTTCCTTCGGGCCCACGGCATCGACGAACTGGTTGCTGAGGGCTACGCAGCATGGGCCGAGCGGGCCGATGTCGGCGACTTGCCCGCGCTGCAAGCCCGCAGCCGGGCCCGTGAGGCCGAAGCCCTGCTGGACCCGGCCGGCATGGGTGACTTCAACGTGCTCGTGTGGTCCGTCGGCCAATAGGCCGAGCGGGACCGGGACATCCGGCTTCCGAGGATGCTTCTGCCAGGCGCTGGCGCCGTCGACGCCGAGGGCCTGATTGGCTGTGTTGCCGGTCAGTCCTGGGATTCGGTCCAGTCGTTGATGGCGGTTTCGCAGGGGCCGACCAGGGGGGCGACCACGGGGTAGCCGGCGTAGGGGGCCAGCGCTATGAGGGTCTCCCGCAGCTGGTCGGGGGTGAGCTCGCCCCGCCTGAGGGCTGACTGGGCCTGGAGCTTCCACACGTCGGTGGAGCCCCGGGCCGCGATCACGCCCATTAAGAGCAGGCGCCGGTCCCGGATCGAGAGCACGTCGCGGTCCCACACTTCGGCGAACAGGCTGCGCATCATCACGTCGTTGAATGCCATGGTCCCCTCGGGCAGGGCCGGGACCTCGCCCTGGTAGACCTCGGTGATCATGGCGACGCCCCGTTCGTAGGCATCGTCAGCGCGGGTGTCGGGGGAGTTGTCGGTGCTCATCGGGGCTCCTCGTTCGATTCGTGGACGTTGTACACCGCGGGCATGGCTGCTTGCACGGCCTCGAGCACAGCCGCCGCGCCGGGCCGGGTGCGGCCCAGATCCAGCGCCAGCGACAGATCCTTGGTCGCGATCTGAACCTGGGTCTCCAGCATGGTCCGCAGCTCGCCCTGGATGTGCTCGGCCGGAATCTCCAGCAGGGCGCAGTACTGCTCGGTCAGGGCCCCGAGCTGGCCCGTGAACCGCCACGCCTCCAGCAGCGCTCCCGGCTCGCCGCCGGTGCTGGCCACCATGTCGCGGGCCGCGGCCGCCGCGGCGAACTGCGCGTAGGTCATCACGTTGACGGCGAGCTTCAAGGCCGCGCCCGCGCCAGGAGGCCCGGCGTCGATGACCAGCTCGCCGTAGACGTCCAGCAGCTCCCGGGCGGCTGCGGGCATCTCGGCCAGCCCCCCGGCCAGCATCGTCAGGCTGCCGGCCCGGGCGTTGTCGGCGCCGCCGGCGACGCAGGCGTCGAACACGCTCACGCCCCATCCGGCGGCCACCTCGCGGGCCGCGAGAACGGTGTCGGGATGGACGGTGGAGTGGATGAGCACGCACAGCCCGTCATGGGCGCCCTCGACGAGGCCACCGGGTCCCGACAGCACCGCCTCGATGTGGGCGGCGGCCGGCACGCACACGCTCACGACATCGCTGGCCCGGGCCACCTCGGCCGCGCTCGCGGCCGGCGCCGCGCCCGCCGACACCGCCGCCTGCACCGCGGCAGGATCGAGGTCGTGGACGGCGACCCCGGTGCCGCCCGCTTGGCCGGAGAGGTGCTCGGCCATGGCCGAGCCCATCATGCCCAGCCCTATGTAGCCGTACCGGGTCACACCCCGACTCTCTCCAGCCGGCGTCCGGGAGTGAATCTGATGGGCAGGCTGTTCCAGCCGCTGACGTTGCCGCTGTGGAAGCGGACCTTGTTGTCGTGGTCCACCGTGTAGTCGCCCATCCGCCGGTGGATCTCCTCCAGCGCCACCCGGCCCTCCAGGCGGGCCAGCGCTGCACCCAGGCAGAAGTGGACGCCGTACCCGAAGCCCACATGCCGCTCCGGGTTCCGGAAGATGTCGAACTCCCCCGCGGTGGGCCCGAACTCCCGCTCGTCCTGGTTGGCCGCGCCGATCAGCAGCAGCACCGAGTCGCCCTCCCGCATCCGCTGGCCGTGCATCTCGACATCGCGGGTGAGGGTGCGGTGCATGTACTGGGTGGAGCTGTGGTATCGCACAACCTCCTCCACCGTCTGGGGCACCAGAGACAGGTCGGCCACCAGGGCGGCCCGCTGTTCGGGATGGCGCGACAGCAGCTCGACGGCGCTGCCCACCATCTTGGCTGTCGTCTCGAATCCGGCGAACACGAGCAGCAGGCAGAACCCGAGCAGTTCGGCCTCGGTCAGCGCCCGGCCGTCGACCTCCAGCCCCAGCAGGTCCGACAGCAGCCCGCCGCCGGGGACCTCGCCGGCGCGCCGCCGGTCCAGGTCCTCGGCGAAGTAGGCGAGCACCTCGAGGATCGCGTCGACTGCCGGCTGGGGGATTTTCATGGACCCGTCCTCGCGAGCCAGGCCCCGGTCGGCGCATTCCCTCAACGAGTCGCGGTCGGACTCGGGTATGCCGAGCACGGCCGAGATCACGTCCATCGGGAAGCAGCCGGCCACATCGGCCATCAGGTCGGCGTGACCCGACTCGATGACCGTGTCGATGTAGTGGTTGACGATTCTGCGGATCTCGTCCTCCATCCGGGCCACGCGCCGGACGGTGAACACCCGCGACACCAGCAACCGCAGCGCGGTGTGCTCCGGCGGGTCGACCTCGATCATCTCCCGGAACCTGGGGTTGTCTCGATCGATGGGCCGCCTGCCCTCCAGGGCCACCCCACCGGCCGACGAGTAGGTCTCGTAGTCCCGGAACGCCGCCAGCACGTCGTCGAAGCGGCTCAGAGCCCAGAATCTAAGGTCCTCGTTCCAGTAGACGGGAGCTTCATCTCGCAGGCGCCGGTACGTCGCGTAAGGGTTGTCGTGCGTCGAGAACGCGTAGGGGTTGTACACGAGCGCCGGGGCCACAAGCCGATGCTAGGTCAATGACGGCAACGCGTCTCGTGGACGGCATGGGCGCGGTGCGGGACCCGTTCCGCTGCGCGGCACGCAAGGATTGCCTGCGGGCCGAGGCCGCGATTGAGTCCGATGGGTGAGCCCCGTGCGCCCCCTCGACCGATGCCCGGCCGGCGCGGCGGGCCGCGGCCGAGGACTGTGATGCGCTACACCTCCGCGCAGAAGCTGCGCGCCGCCGAGACCCCCGCAGCCTCAGCCCGAAGAAGAGAGCTGGTACGGGACCTCATCTTCGAGATCATCCCCATGAAGACGGCCTCGCGCGCCGCGGCCGCGCTGCCGGAGGGGGCCGACGTGTCGGTGACATGCTCGCCCAGACACGGGTTCGCCGCGACCCAGCGTCTGGTCGAGGAGCTCCTCGAACAGGGCTCGCGGCCCATCCCCCACCTCGCGGCCCGCCAGGTCGAGGACCGCCGGCAGCTCCGCATGGTCGCGGCCTGGCTTCGCTCGACCGGAGTCACGAAGCTGTTCGTCGTCGCCGGCGACGCCCCCGAGGCCGGGCAGTACCGGGACTCCATCGTGCTGCTGGAGGACCTGCTCGACCTCGACCACGGGCTGGCCGCCATCGGGGTCACCGGCTACCCGGACGGCCACCCGTTGATCGACGACGGCAAGCTCATCGCGGCCCTCGAGCGAAAGCAGGTGTTGCTCCAATCGGCACAGATCCCGTCCTGGTGCAGCACGCAGATGTGCTTCGACCCCGCGACCGTGGAGCGCTGGATAAGGATGGTCCGAACCGAGGGGCTGACGATGCCCATCCATCTCGGCATCCCGGGAGTGATCGACCGGACCAAGCTGATCACCATGGGCGTACGGCTGGGAGTCGGAACATCCATCGGCTACCTCCGCAAGAACCGCTCGGTCGTGGCGTCGCTGCTCCGGACGAGGAGCTACGACCCCGGTGAGCTGCTCCTGTCGCTCAGCGCGCTCTTCGAGCCCCACGACGTCGAAGCACTGCACGTCTTCACCTTCAACCAGGTCGAGGCCACGAACGCCTGGCGGCTCAGGGGAAGCGCGGACAGGTGAGAGGCAGCACCGATGTCGCCAGCATTCTCAACGGTTCGGTTCGCTCCCGTCGGCCTCTTACCCGTGCACGTTCTGGCGGCGGTGTAGGCGCGGTGTCGTGACCCGCCTGTTCTCGGATCGGAAGCGGCCCGTCTCCATGGGCCCCTACCCGACCGAGCGCCTGGCCCGCACCGAGTCGGCCGACCTGGCCGACGTCCCACCGGCCGCGCCGGTCGGCTTCCAGCGGCCCGACCAACCGACGTCGATCGTCAACGCCATGGGCGAGTACCAGGCGATGCTCGACGCCCTCCGGACGGGCCGGACCGCGCCCACACCCTCCGAAATCCCCGAATCGCCGGCGGAGAGGGCCGACCACCTCAAGGCCTTCGGCTACTTCTCCGACGCCTCCATCATCGGCGTCTGCGAGATCCCGTCGACGGCGCGGCTGCGCGAGCCGATCGTGAACCCGCAGGTCGGACGGCTCGCCACCACACTGCGACTCGCCCAGACCAAGACGCTGGGCAGCGGCAGCGACCAGTTGCTGGCCGAGCTCCGGGAGGCTACGGAGCGGCCGCCGACCGGCGTTCCGAACCACCGGTACGCCGTCGTGCTGCTGCACGAGTTCGGTCGGGACCCCTCGCCCGACGAGCCCGGCACGGAGTGGATCCTGGGCGCCGAGGCCGAGCGGGCGGCCCTGCGGGGCGCAGAGGTCGCGGTCGTGCTCTCGGAGTACGTCTCGATCCTCGGCTGGTCCGCCCGGGCCCACACCGGATCGGCGGCCGACGTCGACCTCAACCAGCTCGCGGTCGCCGCGGGGCTCGCGACCGTCGAACGCGGCCGCCTGGTCAACCCCTATCTCGGCGACCGCTTCGGGTTGAGCGCGGTCACGACCGATCTCGAGCTCGCCTGCGACCGGCCCCTGGTCCCGCTCGGCCGGCAGTCCCGCCTGCGGGCCAGGGGACTGGCGTGGCACCTCGGGAAGGGGTTCGCCAAGTCGGCCCGGACGCGGACGCCCTACGCTCGGAGGCGGTACGTCGACGGCGCGCTCCGTTTCGAGAAGTTGAAGCGGGTGGACGAGCCGACGACATTGATCGACGAGCCCCGCGTGCCCCGCGTGCCGAAGCGGTCCGACATGTTCGCCCGGGCGGAGTTCGGCGACATGGGACCCCGCAACGAGGGCGCGTCGCGGGAGGGCGCATACGTGTTCAAGGCGGCGCCCTCGGCGGCGCAGCAGACTCCGCTGGCCGCCTTCGTCCTGCTCGCCGACCAGCGCGAATTGCCCGCGGTCCACCCGAGCACACTCGACCCCGAGCGCAACGCGGCCAACCTCAAGGCGACGAGCCATTGGCTGGGCGCCGACGCGGTCGGCCTCTCGCGCTGCCCGGACTGGGTCTGGTACTCCCACGACGCCGAGGGCGACGAGATCGTCCCGCCCCACGACCAGGCCGTGACGATGATCGTCGACCAGGGATACGAGACCATGGAGGGCGCCAGCGGCGACGACTGGATCGCGGTCTCGCAGTCGATGCGGGCCTACCTGCGGTTCGCCCTCGTCGGCGGGGTCCTGGCCAAGCACCTGCGGAACCTCGGGCATGCCGCCAGGCCCCACACCGTCATCGACGGCGACGTCATCCAACCGCCCCTCCTGCTGTTGGCGGGGCTGGGGGAGGTGTCGCGCATCGGCGAGGTGATCCTGCACCCGCTGCTCGGCCCGCGCCTCAAGTCGGGTGTCGTGACCACGACGATGCCGCAGGCCCACGACCGGCCGATCGACTTCGGGCTCCAGAGATTCTGCGGGAGCTGCAACAAGTGCGCCCGGGAGTGCCCGTCGGGGGCGATATCCGCGGGCCCGAAGCTCATGTTCAACGGCTACGAGGCGTGGAAGGCCGACAGCCAGAAGTGCACCACCTACCGCATCACCAACGAGGCCGGCGCGATGTGCGGCCGGTGCATGAAGACGTGCCCATGGAACCTTGAGGGCCTCTTCGTGGAGAGCCCGTTCCGGTGGGCGGCCATGAACCTCCCCGGCTCGGCGAGGGTGCTGGCCGCGCTGGACGACTGGGTGGGCAACGGCAGGATCAACCCGGTGAAGAAGTGGTGGTGGGACCTGCGTCTCGAGGACGACGGGGCCTACCGGGCCGTGCCCGTCGAGCTGGTCAGCAAACGCGAGCTCCAGCGCGACCTGGACCTCGACTACGAGGACCAGACGCTGGCGGTCTACCCGGCCTCGCTCGCGCCGCACCCCTGGCCGTACCCGTCCACGATGGACCGCGAGCTCGGGATCGAGGCCTACCGGGCGCTGGTGTCGCCGGCCGAGTACCGGGCCCACCTGGCCGCGGGAACCGTCGACACGATCGCCCACAAGTACCGGGTCGAGACCCAGGCCCCGATCGTGCGGGTGGAGATCGCGGAGGCTGTGCCGGCCACCGAGCGCATCAGCCGCTATGTGCTTCAGGTCCCCGACGGAGCGGACCTGCCCGGATGGACTGCCGGAGCCCATCTCGACGTCATCGTGGCCCCGGGCTTCCTCCGCCAGTTCTCGCTGTGCGGCGACCCCGCCGACCCGAGCCGGTACGAGATCGCAGTGCTGCGCGAAGCGGACGGCAGAGGGGGCTCCAAGCTCGTCCACCAGCTCTTCCACGAGGGCCGGACCCTCTTCGTGTCGGAGCCTGTCAACCATTTCCCCCTCGAGGAGTCGGCCAACCGGACCTTGCTGTTCGGAGGCGGGATCGGCATCACCCCGATGATGGCCATGGCCCACCGGGCCCACCGTGTGGGCCTCGAGTTCGAGCTCCACTACTGCATCCGCACCCGGGCCGACGGCGCCTTCCTCGACCAGCTCGACCGGGTGCCGTGGGCCCGGCGGGTGCGGATCCACGTCTCCGACGAGGACACCCGGGCCGAGTTCGGAGCACTCATCGCGCCCTACGCCGGCGGCGACCACGTCTACACCTGCGGCCCGGACGGCTTCATGGCCGCCGTCCTGGACGCCGCGGCGGCCGCCGGCTATCCCGACGATGCCCGCCACCTCGAGTACTTCGCAGTGCCCGAGCTGCCCGAGTACGAGAACCACCCGTTCGTGCTGCGGCTGGCACGGTCCGGCCGCGACATCCCGGTGCCGGCCGACTCCGCCGCCACCGAGGCCCTGTCGGCCGCCGGGGTTGCGGTCGACGTCAAGTGCTCCGACGGCATCTGCGGCGTCTGCAAGACGGGACTGGTCGCCGGCGACGTCGAGCATCGCGACTTCGTGCTCTCGGCCGCCCAGCGCGAGGCGTCGGTCATCCTGTGCCAGTCGAGGGCGGCCGATCCCGACGGAATCGTGACCATCGATCTGTAAGGCGTCGATCTGCAGAGCAGACCACTAACCACCACAAAGGACAGCACCGTGCCAGCACCGCAATCCCTGGAGGAGAAGCTCGCGTCGTACTCGAGCCCCTTCGAGATGATGTACAACAACCCGACCGGTCCGTTCCAGTTCCCGGTCCGGCCCGAGTTCTCCAACTGGGTGGACGAGCAGCGGGCGTGGCGGTCGGCCGCCGTCCTCCAGGACATGTCGCACCACATGACCGACGTCCGGATCACCGGCCCCGACGTCCACCGCCTCCTGTCCGACCTCGCGGTCAACAGTCTCAGCTCGTTCGGCCCGATGCAGGCCAAGCAGCTAGTCGTCTGCAACTACGACGGCTACGTCATCGGCGATGCCATCCTGACGTGCGAGGAAGACGACACCGTGAGCGTCCTCGGCATGCCGCCGGCCGGGAACTGGGTCGCGTTCCACGCCGAGACGGGAGGCTACGACATCGACGAGGTGCACGTCGACCCGCCCTCCGGCGACCTGCGCGACCGGAGGGTCTACCGCTTCCAGGTCCAGGGGCCCAACGCCGACAAGATCCTCGAGGAGCTCAACGGCGGCCCGCTGCCCGACATCAGGTTCTTCAAGATGGGCAGCTTCAATGTGGGCCCCCACCGCGTGACCGCGCTCAACCACCGCATGTCGGGCGCTCCAGGGTTCGAGTTTTGGGGCCCGTCGTCCGACGGCGAGGCAGTGAGGGCCCTGCTACTGGAGGCCGGCAAGAGCCACGGCCTGACCCAGGTCGGCGGCCGCATCTACGACGTGACCGCCACCGAGTCGGGATGGTTCGGCGGCCCGGTGCCCGCCGTCTACACGGCCGACTCGATGCGCAGCTACCGCCAGTGGCTCCCTGCCGACGGCATCGAGGGGCACGGCTCGATCGGAGGCAGCTTCCACACGTCCGACATCGCCGACCTCTATGTGAACCCCTACGACATCGGCTACGGATTCATGGTGAAGTTCGACCACGACTTCGTGGGCCGCGACGCGCTCGAGGCCATGGCGGGCCGGCCGCACCGCAGGAAGGTGCGGCTCAACTGGAATGCCGACGACGTAGCTGACGTGTTCAGGAGCCTGGGAGGCGGCCGCGAGTCCTTCAAACGAATGGAGATGCCCTCGGGCGCCTACTCCACGTTCGTGTGCGACGAGGTCATCCACGACGGCCGGCGCGTCGGGATGTCAGCGGGCGTGGTCTACTCCGCCAACGTGGGGGGCTGGCTGTCGCTCGCGACCATAGAGCCCGAACATGCCGTCGACGGCAACGAGCTCGTTGTCACGTGGGGAGAGCCCGGTGGCGGCTCCAGGAAGGTCACCGTCGAGCGACACGTCCAACGGCCGATGCGTGTGACGGTGGACACGCAGCCGACGAAGAGGCACGACTAGCAGTCGGGACGCTCGTCCGCTCCTGTCGCTAGACGCTGGCCTCGGGTCGCTCGACCAGAGCGCTCTCCACATACTCGTCGCACGTCTTGCCCGCGAACGCGGAGACGGGGGCCAGGGCCAGCCGCAGCGCGGCCAGCGAGCCGATCTCGAAGAATCTGGTGATGAACATGACCAGCATTATATTACCCATATAATGTGATACGCCTGAAGTTCCGTGCATCTGGCTGTGACATCGGTCACTGTCAGCGGCCGGGAGGTTCCCGGACTTAGAGCGCCCGTTCCACTGGCCGGACCGGGAACCTTGCCCGCTCTCGACGGGGCTTCATACGGTGGCCGGAGTCCACCAACCAGGGGGCCGCGGTGGTTGCGATAGCTGGCGAAAGCCCGCACGACACGTTCCTGCAGCAGCCCCAGGCGCTCTCGACCCGCCCCGCGGCGAAGCCGGGACGCCCACCAGCAACAGTGAGGACCGACCCATGACCAACGTTCCCTCCCGGCCGCTCGGAAGGCCGCTCGACCGGCGCGCCTTCCTGCGGCGCTCCACGACGGCCGTCGCCGGCGTCTCGTTGTTCGGCCTCGCCGCGTGCGGGGACGACGGCAACGGCTCGACCGCGGCCACGACCACGACCGCCGGCACCGCGGCAGCCACGACCGCGCCCCAGACCACGGCCCCGGCGGCCCCGTCCATCGGCGGTGAACTCGACTTCATGGGCTGGCAGGGCGAGGACCTCCCCGGGGCGATGGCCGCCTTCGCCGAGGCCAACGGCATCACCGTGAACCCGACCTACATGGCGTCGAGCGACGACATCGACGCCCGGTTCTCCATCGGAGGCGGCGGCGGGCTCGACATCCTGTCGTACACGTCCGGGACGACACCGCAGTTCGAGGCCAACGGGCGCACCCTGGCGCCCATCGACACCTCGAGGATCCCGAACTTCGGCAACCTCTTCGGCGTCTTCACTGCCGACCCGCAGTCCATCGGCCTGGCCAACTCCCAGGGCGACTGGGTCATGATCCCCCACTCGTTCGGCGCGTTCGGCATCACCTACGACTCGGCTGCCATCGACGAGCCCCAGGCGTGGGCGGACCTGCTCACCCCCGAGTTCGAGGGGCGTATCACCATGCCCGGCGACCCCGGCGGAAACTTCGCGATGGGATGCCGGCTCGTGGATCTCGACCCGTTCCGCTGTCCGAAGGATCGGATGGAGGACGTCGCCGACGTGATCCGGCCCTTCATCTCCCAGTCCAAGACGATCGCTCCGAGCTACGGCGACGTCGCCTCCCTGCTGGCGTCGGGCGAGGTCGTGGCCGCCTACCTCGGCTGGGCCGCCCTCGACATTTTCGCCACCTACTCCGGAGCAGACACCATCCGGACGAACGTCAACCCCGAGGAGGGCACCACGACCTTCATCGACGGCTACGGCATCGCTCAAGGCACCGACAACGAGGACACCGTGTACGCGTGGATCAACGAGGTGCTCGATCCGGCCATCAACGGAGCGGCGGCGACCGAGCTCGCAGCCGGGGCCACCGTCGACGGCTCGGTGGAGTTCATCGATCCCGGGATCGCGGCGCTGTACCCCTACGACGACCTGGAGGGGTTCTTCGAGAACGCCCCCGCGTTCCTGAACGCACCCGCGGAGTCCGACGAGTTCGTCACCGCGGGCGAGTGGGCCCAGCGCTTCACCGCCCTCCTCGGTGAGGGCTGAGCCGACTTGAGCGCGGCGACTGTTCGACCTGGACTGGCCCCAGTGGGTGCCGCTCCTTGCTCGGCGAGGACTGAATCGACTTGAACACGGCGGTCATCGCCCGGCGCCTGCGCCTCGGGCCCGGAGGGGCCACCGTTCCGGGCGCGCTCGGCCTGATCGTCTTCTTCCTCGCCCCGGTCGTCACGCTCCTCGTCTACAGCTTCTTGACGTCGGGGCGCTTCAGCGTCGCCCGGCCGTTCACGCTCTCGAACTACGGCGCCACGGTCTCGGCCTCCGGCACGTCGGACGCGGTACAGAACTCGGTCCTGCTGGGCGCCGTCGCGGCCGGGGTCGCAGTCGTCATCGGACTGGCGATCGCGTCCTGGTTGCGGTACTACGCCGGTCGGCTCCAGAACATCGTCCTGTCCATGATCATCATCTCGATGTTCGCGAGCTACCTGGTGCGCATCTACGCCTTCCGGATCCTCCTCGGCGACGAGGGCGCGGTCAACACCGTCCTCGACCTGCTCGGGCTGACGTCTGAGCCGATCCCCTGGCTGCTGTTCAGCCGCTTCGCGGTGGTCTGCGCCCTCACCCACATCGCGCTGCCCTACATCGTGCTGATCCTCTACGGGGCGTTCCGTCCACTCGACCCGGCGTACCTTGAGGCCGCCCAGGACCTGGGCGCCGGGGCCTTGACCCGATGGTTCCGGGTCATCCTGCCGACCATGGCCGCGCCGATCGGGTCGGCGTTCCTCATGACCTTCGTGCTCACCTCGGCCGACTACGTCACGCCGCAGTTCCTCGGAGGCACCGGCCAGCAGATGGTCGGACTGCTGATCCAGACCAACTTCACGGTGGCCGGGGACTGGGCCCGCGGTGCCGCGCTGTCGTTCCTGACCCTCGGCGCGTACCTGCTGTGCTATGTGATCATGGGCCTCGGCCTGCGGATCGCACAGCTGAACAAGATCCGGTGGGGGACGTAGTGGGGTCGCGGTCCGGCGGCCGGATCCAGACCGCAGTGACCTTCGCGGCGCTGGTGTTCCTGTTCGCTCCGCTCGTCGTGGTCGTGCTGTTCTCGTTCCACTCCAGTGGCTCGCTGTCGTTCCCGTTCGAGGGGTTCTCGCTGCGCTGGTACCGCTCCACCTTCGGATCGCCGCAGTTCACCTCCGCCCTTCAGAACTCGCTGATCGTCGCGGCGGTGGCGGCCGTCACCACGTTCGTGCTCGGGACGCTCGCCGCGTACGGGGTCTCCCGGGCCTCGGCCCGCCTGAAGGGCCCGCTCGCGCTGGTGTTCTTCCTGCCGATCACGCTTCCCGGCGTGTTCCTCGGCGTGGCGCTGCTGATCTACTACGTGCGGCTCGACATCCAGCTCTCGCTCACCACCATCATGATCTCCCACATGGTGTACGTGTCGCCGTACTTCTTCATCGTGGCCCGGACCGCGATGGACCGCCTCGACCCCGCCCTCGAGGAGGTCGCCCTTGACCTCGGCGCCAGGCCGGCGGAGGTGTTCCTGCGGGTGACCATGCCCCAGCTGTGGCCCATCCTGCTGGGCGCCACCGCCCTGGCGTTCATGCTCTCCTTCGACGAGTTCGTCATCACCTTCTTCGTCGCCGGCGGCGATACCACGCTTCCGGTGTTCATCTTCGGTCAGATGCGGAGGACCGTCGATCCCACGATCAACGTCGTGTCCAGCTTGCTGATCGGCGGCAGCCTGGCGCTCTGGATCACGGCGTTCGTCTACGCGGCGCTGCTGCAACGGCGAGCAAAGGCCAGGAAGGAACCATCGACGGCTGCGGTGGCGGCGCCGGTGGCCAAGGACGCCGGAACTCCGGCAGAAGCGAGGTAGCGCAATGAGCGAATCGAACCCGCCGCGCATCGAGGCGAGGAACGTCACCCAGCGCTTCGGCGACGTCGTGGCGCTGGACGACGTCTCCGTGTCGGTCGACGACGGCGAGCTGGTCACGCTGCTCGGCCCGTCCGGGTGCGGCAAGACCACCCTGCTTCGCATCATGGGCGGGCTGGCCGCTCCGGTGGGAGGCCAGGTGCTGCTCAGCGGCGAGGACGTGACCCATGTTCCGGCCCACAAGCGGCCCACCCATCTCGTGTTCCAGCGGCCCACGATGTTCCCCCACCTGAACGTGTTCGACAACATCGCGTTCGGCCTCCGCATCGCACGGGTCCCGAAGGCCGAGCTCCGGCCCCGAGTCGAGGAGGCGCTCGCGCTGGTCCGCCTGCCGGGCTACGAGTCCCGCCGCAGCCACGAACTCTCGGGCGGGCAGATGCAGCGGATCTCCCTGGCCCGGGCCCTGGCCAACAGGCCGCAGGTGCTGCTGCTCGACGAGCCGTTCTCTGCCCTCGACCTCAAGATCCGCCTCGAGATGGAGGGCGAGCTGAGGCGCCTGCACCGCGAGACGGGAACCACGATCATCTTCGTCACCCACGACCAGCGCGAAGCGCTGGCGCTGTCGGACCGCATCGCTCTGTTCAACCATGGCCGCATCGAGCAGTTCGCCCCGCCCTGGGACATCTACCAGGAGCCGTGCTCGGAGTTCGCGGCCGGCTTCGTCGGCGACGCCAACACGCTCACCGCAGTGGTCTCGGGACCGGACGGCGCGACGATCGCCGGGCAGCCGGTGTCATTGCCGGGGGCTCCGCGGACCGGCGCCTGCACGGTGGTCCTGCGGCCGGAGGTCGTCACCCTCCGACCCCAGCACGAGTCCGGTCCCGGCCTGGCCGGCGTCGTCGGCGACCTGGCCTACCGCGGCAGCGTCGTCAGCTACGAGATCGACATCGACGGCCTGGACCGTCCGTTGCGGGCCGAGCTGGCCGCGTCGCTGGCCGCCGACATCAACGTCGGCGATGCGGTGAGGGCCACCTGGCGCGAGACCGACTGCCTGGTCCTCGACGCCGAGGACGCCCCCGCCTAGCCGCTGGCGGCGACCCCGGTCCGGCCTGGCCGCAGAGCGGCTCAGGGCTCGGTGGAGTGGCCGAAGATGTCGTCGGGGTAGTACTCGGTCTGGTGGGTTGCGGGCCGTCCCCCGAAGCCGTACTCGAACTGCCAGCCGGACGGGCTCTCGAAGTAGAACGAGAACATGTGGTCGTTGGCGTGCTTGCCGGGGTGGTAGACGACGGGCACGCCGGCCGACCGGACCAGCCCGTACGTGTGGCCGACGTCGTCGAGGTTGTCGACCTCGACCATGATGTGGACGATGCCGGCTACGTTGCCCATCCCGAACGCGATGTTGTGGTCGCGCTCGTTGCAGTGCATGAACGTCGGCGTGTCGTTGGGGTCGTCTGTCTGGGCCGGGTACTCGGGGCCGCCCCGCATGCCGAGCAGGCGGTAGAACCGGTAGGCGGCCTCCGTCGAGGGCTGGCCGAGCACGAGGTGGCCGAGCCCTCCCGATCCGGTGACGAAGCGGCCGTGCATCGGGCGGCCCGGGTGGAACGGCCGCCGGTAGTCCACCTCGGGCCCGTGGAACAGTTCGATGGCCACTCCTGAGGGGTCCGTTGTCCGGCACAGTTGCAGCACGCGGCGCTCGGCGGCCTCGGCGGGCGTGCACTCGTCCACCTCGATCGAGGCGCCCCGCAAGCGCTCTACGAGGGCATCGAGCTCGTCGGGCCCCGCGACACGAAACCCGGCGTAGGCGATGTCGTCGCGGTCGCTGGCGTGCAGCGTGAGCCGGCGGAACCAGTAGTCCATACGAAGATCGACGGTCTCGGCGTCGCGTTCGACGACCTCGAATCCCATGATCTCGGCCGCGAAAGTCCGCCACGCCGCAAGGTCCGAGACCTCGATCCCGATGTAGCCGAGCTCAGTCACGCCATCGTCGGTTACGCCAGGAATGGTCACGCCGAGGTCAGTCATCGGCTCTCCTCGACGAAGGCGAGCACGTCGCACACGACCGCGATGCCGTCGCTCGAGTCGGGCACCGGCACGCAGTGCCTGGAGGGTCGCGACCGCGGGTCGGGGAAGTGCTCCAGCCAGACCGGGTTCAGCTCGGCCACCGTCGACGGGACGTCGTGAGTGAAGAACGTCATCTTGGCGACATCGTCCCACGAGCCGCCCGCGGCGGCGAGTATCTCCCCGACGTGGACGAAGAGGTTGGCGATCTGTTCTGCCACGGACTCGGGGACGTCGCGGGTGCCCGGCTCGAACGGCGACACCACGCTGCTGGTCACGAGAGGGCCGATCCGGGTCGCGGTGGCGATCGGCGCGAGATGGCTGAGCGTCGGTATGTCGAGCGACGATCGGCGCGCCGTCGATGGCAGCTCCGAGGGCGTCTGCCCGCGGCGAGGGTTGAGCGCCGGTGTGCCGGGCGACGATCGGCGCGAGCTCACGGCCGGCGTTCCTCGCGCCGATGGAGCCAGGCTTCGTACTCGTCGCGTTGGGGCTGACCGAGCGGGTAGTAGCCGACGGTGGAGGCTCCGTCGGAGACCCGCTGGAGCACGAACTCCTCCTCGACCTCCATCTCGAGGGCCGACTCGGCGACCTCGCGGACGATGGCTGCGGGAATGACCAGGGCGCCTTCTCCGTCGCCGACGACCACGTCGCCGGGAAACACCGCGGCGCCCGCGCAGCAGACCGGGATCTGGGAGTCGCACGGGAAGTGGCGCCGACCGTACGTGGAGGCGTTGGACGACCGGTGGTAGACGGCGATGTCCAGGGCCTTGACGGCGGGAGTGTCGCGCAGGGCGCCGTCGGTCACGATCCCGGCGGCTCCGAGGCGCTCGGCCCGCAGGGCGTAGATGTCGCCTATCGTCCCGGCGTCGGGCTCGTCGCGTGCGTCGATTACGAGCACCTCGCCCGGCTGGAGGCTCTCGACGGCGTCGCGCTGGGCGTCGGTGCCGAGCACCGACGCCATGTCGGGTCGGTGCGGGAGATAGCGCAACGTCCGGGCGACGCCGATCATCCTCTGGCCGTCGTTGAGGGGGCGCAGGCCGTTGAGAAAGGAGTTCTGGTAGCCGCGGCCCTGCAGCTGGCTCGACAGCGTCGCGGTGGAGACCTGCTCGAGCATGTGCCGGGTCGCTTCGTCGAGACGGGCTTCCGATTGGTTTGTCGGGGTCATGTCGGGGCCTCCCGATCTGGTCTTCCGGACGTGCTGGCCGACCCGGTCGTCATGGACTTGTCACGGTCTCTGGTCGTCACGTCCTCTCCTCGTCGATCCGGCCGACAGGAAAGGAGACGAAGCGGGTCTCGCAGTAGAAGGCGCGGCTGTGGTTGGCGCCCTCGCGGCCCTCGCCGCTTCCCTTCACCCCGCCGAAGGGCTGGCGCAGGTCGCGCGCGAACCCGGAGTTGATCCAGATCATCCCGGCTTCGAGCCGTAGGGCCACCGAGTGCGCGGTGGACTGGGAGCCGGTCCAGATATAGCCGGCGAGGCCGTAGCTGCTGTCGTTGGCGATGGCGAGGGCGTCGGCCGCGTCGGTGAACGGCAGGACCACCGCGACAGGCCCGAAGATCTCCTCCCGGCAGACCCGGGAGTCGGGGTCGATGTCGATGATCGCGGTCGGCTCGATGAAGAAGCCCTCGTCGCGCCGGGAGGCGCCCCCGAACAGGATGGTGCCCTCCGCGGCGGCGAGCTCCAGGTAGCCCATCACCCGCTCGTACTGGGCTGCCGAGACGACGGGCCCGATGACCGTGTCGGGATCGAAGGGGTCGCCCACCCGCCAGGTCTCGGCGTGGGCCTCGAATCGAGCGAGGAACTCGTGGTAGATCGACTGTTGGACGAGGATGCGGGAGCCGGCGACGCAGGACTGCCCGGTGTTGCTGAAGATCGCGGCCGCGGCCTCGCGCACGGCTTCGTCGAGCGGAGCGTCCTCGAAGATGATGGTGGCGGACTTCCCGCCGAGTTCGAGCGAGACGCGCTTGGTGGTTCCCGCAGTCCGCCGGGAGATGTCCCGGGCCGCTCGCGGCGAGCCGGTGAAGGAGACTCCGGCGATGCGGGGGTGCTCGACGAGCGCCGCGCCGGCCTCGGGCCCGAATCCGTGGACGGCGTTGTAGACGCCGGGCGGGATCCCGGCCTCGTCGAGGATCTCGGCCAGCATGGCGATCGACAGGGGGGCGAGCTCGGAGGGCTTGTGGACGGCCGAGTTGCCGTAGGCGATGCAGGGCGCGATCTTCCACGTCGAGAGCATCACCGGCCCGTTCCACGGCGTGATGAGGCCGAACACACCGACGGGGTGGGTCAGGGTGTAGGTGATGAGCCGGTCATCGAGGTTGTAGGCCTCGTTGGCGGCCAGTTCCTGCTCCTCTGCGAAGAACCGGAAGTTCCAGGCCGATCGGGCCACCATCGCCTCCGCGGCCTCTCCGATCGGCTCGCCCATCTCGAGCGCCTGGATGGCCGCGAGGTCCGCGGCCCGTGCCTCGATGAGGTCGGCGGCCCGGAACAGCACCGACCGGCGATGGGAGGCGGGGGCCCCTGCCCAGTCGCCCGTCTCGAGGGCGGCGGCTGCGGCCTCGACCGCGGCGGCCACGTCGGAGTCGCTGCCCCGGGCCGCGACCCCTGCCGGCTGCCCCGTCGAGGGGTTGGTCACGGCGAAGGTCGTCCCGTCGATGGAGTCTGTGAATCGGCCGCCGATGTAGTGGCGGGCCGTGGGCGCGGCGCCGGCGCCGTCGGCGAGGGAGATCATTGCGGCCTCCCGTCGGCGAGGACCGAGCGGACGACGCGCCGGTCGTGGTTGATGCCGTCGATGATGTGGTCCCAGTCGGTCGACACCGAGATCATCCGGAAGCCCTGGTCGAGGCGCTGCTCCAAGAGATCGACCGAACTGTAGATGCCGGCGGCGACGCCGACGGCACGGCACGCGTCGACCACCCGGCCGAGCGCGGACTGGAACTCGGGGGCCGGGTCGTCGAGCGCCGGTGGCCGGCCGAGCGATGCCGCGAGGTCGCCCGGACCGACGAAGAGCCCGTCGATCCCCTCGGTGCGGGCTATGTCGAAGACGCGATCGACCGCGGCGGCGGTCTCGATCATGGGGATCACCAGAACCGTGTCGTTGGCCGTGACGGAGTAGCTGTCGCCGTGGTGGACGGTGGCCGCGATGGCCCCCATGCTGCGCTCGCCTGCCGGCGGGTACCGGCAGGCCCGCACGGCGGCCGCAGCCTCTTCGGCGGTGTTGACCATGGGGATGATGACGCCGAGGGCGCCCGCGTCGAGGAGTGCGCCGATGCCGGCCGGATCGGCCGAGGGCGCCCGTGCGATCGGCGTCGCCTCGCCGATGACGACGGCGTCGATCATCCGGGTGACGGTGGCGAAATCGCCGGCGCCGTGCTGGTGGTCGATAGACACGAAGTCGTAGCCGCCCTGCGACGCCAACTGGGCTGCCAGCGGCTCACGGAAGAACGCCCAGTAGCCGATGGCCGCCTCCCCGCCGCCGAGGCTGGCGCGTGTGACTGTCACGCCGCCGGTCCTTCGATCCGGAGCTCGATGTCGGCCATGGGCGGCAGCTTGGCGACAATGTGGTCGCCGGGCCTGGCCTCGACGGCCGCGATGAACGAGCCCGACAGGACGGTGTGGCCGGCCTCCATGACCACGTCGAACTGGGCCAGCTTGCGGGCCAGCCAGGCGACCGCGTTGATGGGATTGCCCATGACGGCGGCGCCGGTGCCCGACTCCGCCAGGCCGTTGTTCACGTAGAGCTCGCCCTTGATCGTCTTGAGATCGACCGCGGTCAGCGGCAGGGGTTGCCCGCCGAGCGCGACGAGGCCGCAGGAGGCTGCGTCGGCGATGCTGTCGATGACGCCGCCGTTCGGGCCGTCGCGGTTGTAGCGGCTGTCGACGATCTCGATCGCCGCCATGACGAACTCGGTCGCCAGCGCGACGTCGGCCGCGTTGACGTCGGGTCCCCCGAGCCGCGACGAGAGGACGAACGCGATCTCGAGTTCGACCCACGGCCGGTTGAGGCGGCTGAGCGGGATCTCGCTGCCCTCGTCGACGAACCAGGTGTCGAACAGCGTGCCGTAGTCGGGCTCGCTCGCACCGAAGCGGTCGCGCATCGGCGCCGACGTGTAGCCGACCTTGTGACCCTTGACGACGTGGCCGCTGGCCACCTTCTGCTGGGTGACGAGCTGGGAGATGGCGTAGGCGTCGGCATCGGTCATGCCGGGATGCGTCGCGGTGAGCGGATCGATCCACCGCCGCTGCTGCTCTGCCTCGACCAGCGCGGCGGCCGCCTCGACGTGCTGCTGATGGCTGAGGTTCATCTCGGATCCGGTCCTGCCGTCGGCGGACGGCGTCACTGCCCGTTGGGGTGGGGCCAGCCGTCGTCGTCGTGGGTCATGAGGGCCAGCCAACGCTCGTAGAAGCCCCGAAGGGACATCTCGCTGATGGGCGCCGCGAGCTTGCCGGGCAGCTCTGGGTCGGACCGGATCGTTCGCTCGAGCCCCATCTGGATGTTGAGCGGCTGCTTGCGGAGCTGGGGCGATTGCAGGTTCCCCTGCAGAGTGCTCCAGATCGAGGCGTCGTCCTGCTCGAATATCCCGCTCGGCCCGAAGGTGACCGCGGCCATCCGCCTGAGGTCCTCCTTGACTTCCTGGGGGGCGGATGCGTCGACGTAGGCCCAGGACCAGACCTCCATCTCTGCGGGCCCCTTCGGGTGCCAGACCCGAATGGTGGGAACGTCGGCCGAGAGATACGAGAAGTTGGGGAAGACGGTGGCGTGGCTCTCCATCCGGCGCCGGACGTCGCCGATGCGGGCCGTCGTCTCGGGGCTGGTCCTCTCGAAGTACTCCTTGACGCTGGCGGGCAGGATGCCGTCGTCGAGTCCGGCCGTCTGGGCCAGGAACCAGCCGGTGCCGTGCCCGTACGGGCTCGAGAACTGGCCGCCCTGCAGGTGCGCGGCGGTGTGCTCGTAGCCGTCGGACACATTCATGACGGAGTACGGCGAGATGTGGGTTGTGAACAGGTGGTAGTTGTCGCTGGAGAACTGGTCGGCGCCGAGCTTCCAGTTGGCCTGGATGCGCCACTTCTGGGTGCCTCCGAGGAGTTCGACGCCTCCCTCCACCCGGTCGAAGCACGCGTCGAGGTAGAACCTCATGTCGCCGAGGTACTCGTCGAGGCTGGGGGCGGCCGGGTCGAACGTGGCGAAGACCAGGCCGCGGTAGCTGTCGAGCTGGGCGACCGGCCGCAGGCTCCACTCGGACTTGTCGAGGGCCCCGTCGTAGACGTACTCCTCGGGCACAGCCGTCAGGGTGCCGGCGGTGTTGTAAGTCCAGCCGTGGTAGGGGCAGGCGAAGGCCCGGGCGGTTCCGAAGTCCTCGCAGGTCACTCGCATGCCGCGGTGGCGGCAGGCGTTGAGGAAGCAGCTCAGGGATCCGTCGCGCTGACGCACCAGAACGACCGGGTCGGTGCCCATGTAGGCCGTCACGAAGTCGCCCGGACGCCGGAGTTGGCACTCGTGCGCGAGGAACAGCCAGGACCGGCCGAAGATCTTCTCGAGTTCGGTCTCGTAGATGTCCTCGTCGCAGTACACCGCGGGGTAGAGAAGGCCCTCTTCGACGTCGACGAGCGTGGTTGGGTCCACGAGTCACCTCCTGCAACGCTCTGTCGCTCCAATCTGGTCGGCTCCCAGGGCAACACGCAATGGGATCGGTCCGCTGGCTGAAACGCCGCGGCGAAAGGGAAGGGCCCGGGCTCGCGCCGGCGGGCTGCAGCCGCCCTTCGCGAGCGCTACCGGTCGAGAAGCAGGTCGAGCGCGAGGGCCAGCTGGGAGCGCTGCCGTGCCGGGGGCCAGGCCCCGGGGTCGAACGTCGCGTCCAGTCCGATGCCGTTGAGCGACTGGAGCAGCTGGACCGCGAGTTCGCGGGTTGGAGTCCCGAGGTCCAGCCCCTCGTTGGCGATGACCTGATCCAGGCAGTGGGCGATGTGGTCGGTCCATCCCTGCTGCAGGCGCCGGTTGTGGCTCGCCAGGGACTCGTCGACGGTCGAGTGGACCCAGAACCACATCCAGACCCGCCACTCTGCGGCGCGGGCCCGGGTCGTCGGAATGGCGACATCGAGCGTTTCGAGCAGCTCCGCCCGGTTGGTCGGCGACGTTGATTTAGCGGCTTGAAGAGTGTCGTCGGCGAAGGCTTGCAGCGCTGACGCGAGCAGGGCCTCCTTGTCGTCGAAGTAGTGGGCGAGGGCTCCGGTGGTGCAGCCGGCCTCCGCAGCGATCTCTCGCAGCGTCACACCGGTCAGTCCCAGCGTCGCGATCGAACGCCCCGCCGCTCGGGCGAGTTCGGCCCGGCGGGCGTCGTGGTCAACGAGCTTCGGCATCGGTCGAGCGCAGTCTCATTCGCGGTCCCCGGCAGTCTACTTGACACAGGTTATATAACACATATAACGTAATAGAGATAACGTAACCGCGGTGATATCACCGCGCCGGCCCGGGGGAGGATGTCGTGAACGGATCGAAGATGGAGATCGGTGGAGACCCTGGTCTCGACGGCGCGGGGCCCGTGGATCGTGCAGTCGCGCTCCTCGGCGCGTTCGGCCGGGGCGAGTGGGTGGGGCTGTCGGCGCTTGCCCGGCGGGTCGGGCTCCCGAAGTCGACCGCCTACCGCCTGCTGGGGATGCTGGAGCGCACGGAGATGGTGCAGAAGCGGGGACCGCTGTACGCATTGGGGATGCGGGTGTCGGAGTTCGGGAGCCGTGTCCCGCTGTGCGAGGCCGATGCGCTGCTGGAGCTGTCGGTGCCGCATCTGGTGGATCTCTGTGGCCGGACCGGCGAGACGGTTCATCTTGCGATCCCGGACCGGACCGACGTTTTCGTAGCTGCGAAGCTGCACGCTCCCGGCGCCCCGGTGGTGCCTACGTCGGTGGGAACGCGCCTGCCCGTGCACTGCACGGCGTTGGGAAAGGTGCTGCTCGCATTCTCGCCCCGCGAGGTCCTGCGTCTATTCCTCGTCAGACCGCGGGCCATCTACACGAGCCGGACGTTGGTCGAGGGACGGGTCATCGAGGCGGAACTGGCCAGGGTGCGGGAAGAGAGGATCGCGTACGATCGCCAAGAGCTGCTCACTGGCTTGGGGTGCACAGCCGTACCGGTGCTCGGAGAGCGGGGCGCGATGGCGGCGATCTCAGTGTCGGGCCGCAGCAGTGCGGTCGGCAGGCATCGAATCCGGCTCGAAGCGACGGCCGAGGCGATCTCGGCTGCTCTGGTCACCAAGCGCCCGGCGCCCCGGCCGCCGACCCCGCAGTGCTTCGTACGGACCCGAGCCCGCCCATCCGGGGCGGCCGCCGGCGGGCAGCGAGACCACGTATCGCTGGAACTGTCAGCCGCTGCGACATAGAGGCTGCGCGGCCAACGACGAATGCGCGGGTCCGGAGGGCCTTCGAGGCTAGAAGAGCAGGGAGATGCAGTTGGCCAGGACCACGTTCTGGTCGAGCCTGATCGTGCGATCGCAAATCAGCCAGCTGTCGCCGCCGCGCCGGAGTACGTCGGATCGTTCGCCGGCCCAGATGTGGGTCTCGGATTCGAGACGGTTCGAGTAGCAGATGAAGTTGGACCGCACGGCCAAGCGGTCGGTGTCGGTCGGTGTCACCCGGATGTTGCCGATGATGCGGCGAGTCCGGGTGGGAGGCTGCTCTGCCCAGGCGAACGCGGTACGGAGCCGTCTGACCCGCTGCTCGAGCGTCGGCAGATCGTCGTCGAAGTGGGCGAGCTCGGAGTCGTCGCTCGTGTCGCGCTTCTGCCGGCGCCCCTGGTTGAACCTCGTCGGCATCCAGTAGCGGATGTCCTCAGACAGGAGGCTGAGCCATGTCTCGAAGTCGCGGTCGTCGAGCAACTGGGCCTCGTAGTAGAGGAATTGCTCGATCTCTCTGACGAGTTCGAGGTCGGCGGTGCCCGGACGAGCCATGTTCGGATTCGGTCTTGTTCCCGTTCTGCGCGTGTTCCATGTGATCGGCGGCCGATCCGACCGTACCAAGAGGCGAATTGTCGGAGCAACACCGTGGTCCGGTGGACGGCACGAGGGAACGGACCGCGATGGCGTCGCGCACTAGAGAGTCGGGCGGTGCGATACTGCGGCCCGCGGAGCAACGCCGGGAAGCCGGTCGCGGGCGCGGCTGAGGGGCACAGGAGGGCGAGGTGACGGTGAGGACCATCGGGCTGGTGGGCACGGGCGTGATCGGCGCTGGATGGGCGGTGCGCGTCCTGGCCCGAAGCCATGACGTGGTCGCTTGGGATCCCGCCGGCGGTGCCGAGGACCGGCTGCGGGCCGCGGTCGACCGGGCCTGGCCGTCGGCTGCCCGACTGGGGCTGTTCCCTGCGGCCGACCCCGACCGGCTGCGCTGGGCCGGTAGTCCCGAGGAGGTCGCCGAGTCGGCCGACTTCGTTCAGGAGAGCGCCCCGGAGGACGAGACGGTCAAGCAGTCGCTGCTGCGCCGACTGGACGCGGCTGCTGATCCGGCCACACCCATCGCCAGCAGCTCGTCGGGGCTGCTGCCCAGCCGCCTGGCCGGGGGCCTGGGCCATCCCGAGCGGTTCCTGATCGGTCATCCCTTCAACCCGGTGTACCTGCTGCCGCTGGTGGAGGTGGTGCCCGGCGAGGCCACCAGCGACCAGGCGGTGGCCGCGGCCGTGGCCCACTATGACGACCTGGTGATGCACCCGCTGGTGGTGCGCAACGAGGTCGAGGGCTACCTGTCGGACCGCCTCCAGGAGGCCCTGTGGCGCGAGAACCTGCATTTGGTGAACGACGGGGTCGCCACCACCGCCGAACTCGACGACGCCATCGTCTACGGTCCCGGCCTGCGGTGGGCGGCCATGGGCACCAACCTCACGTTCCACCTGGCCGGCGGCGACGGCGGGATGCGCCACATGCTGGGCCAGTTCGGCCCGGCGCTGAAGCTGCCCTGGACCCGGCTACAGGCGCCCGAGCTGACCGACGAGCTGGTGGAGGCCATGGCTGCGGGCTGCGAGGATCAGGCCGCGGGGAGGCCGGTCGCGGAGCTGGAGCGGCAGCGGGACGACTGCCTGCTGGCGGTGATGAGGGCGCTGCGCCCCAGCGGCCTCGGCGCGGGCCGCCTGATGGCCGAGCGGGAGGCCCGGATCCTCGCCGCCGGAGCCGCGGACGCGACCGAGCCGTGGACGGCTGGCGCCGGCATCTCTGCCCCTCTGGAGCTGTACTCGACGGTCGTGGAGCCCGACTGGGTGGACTACAACGGCCACATGACCGAATGGGCCTTCCTGACCGCGTTCGGGTGGGCGTCCGACGCCTTGTTCCGATACGTGGGCATCGACGAGGCCTACCGGGCCGCAGGCCACTCCTACTACACCGTCGAGACCCACATCAGCCACCTGCGGGAGGCTTCGCTCTCCGAGCCGCTGCGGGTCACCACCCAGGTGCTGGGCAGCGACGCCAAGCGGCTCCACATCTTCCATGCCATGTACCGCGGGGGTGAGCCGCTGTGCACCGGCGAGCAGATGCTGGTCCACGTCGACTCTGGAGCTGGACGCAGCGCGCCGCTGCTGGACGGCCCCGCGGCTGCGGTGGCCGCCATCACCGCGGCCCACGCCTCCATGCCGGCGCCGCCGCAGGCCGGCAGGCGCATCGGCATAGGCGCCAAACGCTGAGCACCCAACCAGGAGGCTGACTTGGACTTCTCGATCGACGACTCCCAGCAGATGGTGGTCGACACCGTCCGGACGTTCACCGAGCGCGAGCTGGTCCCCCACGAGGGCGAGGTGGAGCGCACCGGCCAGGTGCCCCCCGATCTGGTCGAGGAGATCCGCGCTAAGGCCATCGACGCCGGCCTGTATGCGGCCAACATGCCCGTCGAGCTCGGCGGGGGCGGGCTCGACGACCTGACCCTGGCCATGGCCGAGCGGGCCTTCGGCTGGACCGCCTACGCGCTGCACTACATCGTGGCCCGGCCGTCCAACATCCTGCGGGCCTGCACCGGCGACCAGGTCACCGAGTACCTGCTGCCCACCGTGCGGGGCGAGAGGGTGGAGTGCCTGGCCATGAGCGAGCCCGACGCCGGCTCCGACCTGCGGGGCATGGCCTGCCGGGCCGAGCGCCAGGGCGACCACTACGTGGTCAACGGAACCAAGCACTTCATCAGCCACGCCGACCTGGCCGACTACGTGATCCTGTTCGCAGCCACCGGCACCGTCGACAGCGACCGCGGGCCGCGCAAGCAGATCTCGTCGCTGCTGGTGGACTTCGACACGGCCGGCGTGGAGCGGGTGCCGGGCTACAACTGCGTGTCGAACCGGGGCTACCACAACTTCATCATCAACTTCGACAACGCCCGGGTGCCCGTCTCCAAGCTGCTCGGCACCGAGCACCGGGGCTTCGACGTGGCCAACGAGTGGCTGGGCAGCACCCGGCTCCAGGTGGCCGCGGTTTGCCTGGGCCGGGCCGACCGGGCCCTGTCGGTGGCCCTCGACTGGGCCGCCAGCCGCGAGCAGTTCGGGCAGCGGATCGGGCGGTTCCAGGGGGTGTCGTTCAAGCTGGCCGACATGCGCACCCGGCTGCTGGAGGCCGAGCTGATGACCTACCGGGCCGCGTGGCTGTCGGCCCGGGGCGAGATGACCGACGCCGACGCGGCCATGGCCAAGCTGTCGGCCACCGAGATGCTCCAGTTCGTGTCGGACGAGGCCATCCAGATCCTCGGCGGGATGGGGCTCATGGACGAGCTGCCGCTGGAGCGGATCTGGCGGGACGCCCGCGTCGACCGGATCTGGGACGGCACCAGCGAGATCCAGCGCCACATCGTGTCGCGCGACATGCTGCGCCCCCTCGGCTGCTGACCTGCTGTGGCCAGCCGGTGAGGATCTGAGGCGGTCATCAGCGTGAAGGGTCGGCTAGGGCGGCTGCTCAGGCCCCGGTCGCTGGCCTTCGTCGGGGGAGCGGAGGCCGAGCTGGCCATAGACGCCTGCCGCTCATTCGGCTTCTCGGGGGACATGTGGGCCGTGAATCCCCGCCGGGAGCTGCGGGGCCTGCCCACAGTCGCGTCGGCGACAGAACTGCCCGTCGGCGTCGACGCTGCCTTCGTGGGCGTGGACCGCCACGCCTCCGTCGAGGTCGTGGGCCGGCTGGCCGCCGCGGGCACGGGCGTCGCGGTGTGCCATGCCTCCGGGTTCGCCGAGACCGGCGAAGCTGGTGCAGCCCTCCAGGCCGAGCTGGTGGCCGCGGCCGCCGGCATGCCGGTGATCGGCCCCAACTGCTACGGGCTGCTGTCGGCGCCTACCGGGGCCGCGCTGTGGCCCGACGTGCACGGACTGGCCCGATGTGACCGCGGTGTCGCCCTGCTGAGCCAGAGCGGCAACATCGCGGTGAGCCTCACCATGCAGCGACGCACCCTCGATGTCGCCTGGGTGGTGACGCTGGGGAACCAGGCCGATGTCGGCATCTCAGAGGTCTTCGAGGCGGTGGTCGCCGACGAGGCGTGCACCGGGGTGGGGCTGTGCGTCGAGGGCCTAGACGACGTCGAGGGCTTCGCCGCGGCCGCGGCGGCAGCCAGGGGCCGGGGTCTGCCGGTGGTCGCGCTCAAGCTCGGGGCTTCGGAGCGAGCCGAGGCCATCGCGATCACCCACACCGCGTCGCTGGTGGGCGACGACGCCGCCCACGACGCGCTGTTCCGTCGGCTGGGCGTCCGGCGAGTTCACACCGTGCCCGAGTTGCTCGACACCCTGGCCGTGCTGGGCGCTCTCGGACCGCTCAAGGGCAAACGGCTGGTGTCTTTGAGCTGCTCCGGCGGCGAGGCCGCCCTAGTCGCCGACCGCGGCCGCGGCCGCGATCTGAGCTTCCCGCCCTTCGCTCCCGACCATGCCGACCGGGTGGCCGCCGCGCTGGACGACCGGGTGACGGTCACCAACCCGCTCGACTACCAGACGTTCATCTGGGGCGACGAGGCCCGTCTGGCCGGCTGCTTCGCAACAGTCCTGGGCGCCGGCGGCCGCGGGGCCGGCGCCGAGCCGTTCGACGCCGCGCTCCTGGTGCTGGATTTTCCCGCGGAGGGGCTCGACCGGTCGCGCTGGTGGCCCACGCTGCGGGCCTTCGCCGGCGCCTGCGCCGCCAGCGGAACTCCCGGCGTGGTGGCGGCCTCGATGGCCGAGAACATGCCCGAGGAGGCCCGCGCCCGGGCGGCCGAGCTGGGCCTGGCCACATGCGGCGACATCGACACCGCCCTGGCCGCCCTCGAGGCGGCCGTTGCTCAAGGACCCGCCTTGGGACGGCCGCGGTCCTGGTCCTCCGAGGACCTATTGCCGCCTGCGCCCCCCGGGCGGTCGACGTCTCGTGCGCCGTCTCCAATCTCGTCCTCCCCGTCGTGGCCGGAACCGGCGGCGTCGGCCGTCACGGGGCCGGGTCGCCGGTCGGTGCGACCGTACGAACCCGGTGTGGCAGGAGCGCCTGAGCCGGCAACCGTCCTGTCGGAGCCGCTGGCGAAGCAGCGACTGGCTGCGGCCGGCATCGCCGTGCCGGCGGGAGTGCTCGTTCCGGCTGAGAGCGCGCCGGCCGCGGCGGCCGGGATCGGCTACCCGGTAGTGGTCAAGGCCGTCGGCCCCGCCCACAAGACCGAGGGCGGCGGGGTGGTGGTCGGGCTGACCGACGCCGGCGCGGTGGCGGCCGCGGCCCGGGACCTGACTGCGGCCCGCGACGGGGAGGTGATGGTCGAGTCCTGCGTGACCGGCGCCGTCGCCGAGCTGCTGGTCGGGGTGCGGTCGGCGCCCCCCGTCGGGATGCTGGTGACACTCGGCGCGGGCGGCACTCTGGCCGAACTGATCGACGACACCGCCGGCCTGCTGTTGCCGGTCGAGGCCGAAGAGGTGCTGGAGGCCCTCCAGAGCCTGAGAGTCTGGCCCCTGCTTGCCGGCTACCGGGGCCGTCCGCCCGCCGCCGTCGATGCAGTGGTCGAGGCGGTCTCTGCACTGGGCGTGCTGGTGCGCGACGATCCCACCATCGTCGAGGCAGAGATCAACCCCCTCATCGTCACCCCCCGCAGCGCGGTCGCGGCCGACGCGCTGATGCTCGTGACCGGACAGCCGATCCGTGACTGAGGCCACCCGCTCCGGCGCGATCAGGGCCGTGACCGACGGCCCGGTGCTCGAGGTCACCATCGACCGCCCCAAAGCCAACGCCATCGACGCGGCCACCAGCCGCGAGATGAGCCGCCTGTTCGCGGCCTTCCGCGATGACCCTGACCTCAGGGTCGCGATCGTCACCGGCGCCGGCGACCGGTTCTTCAGCGCCGGATGGGACCTGAACGCCGCCGCGGAGGGCGAGGAGTTCGAAGCCGACTACGGCGAGGGCGGCTTCGGCGGCTTCGGCGAGCTGCCCGGCCTGCTCAAGCCGGTCATCGCCGCGGTCAACGGCATGGCCGTCGGCGGCGGTTTCGAGATCGTGCTGGCCGCCGACCTCGTGGTGGCCGCCGAGCACGCCCGCTTCTGGTTGCCGGAGGCTTCGCTGGGACTGATCCCCGACGCGGCGTCGATCCGCCTGCCCAGGATGCTCCCGCCCGTAGCGGCCAACGAGGTCCTCTACGCGGGCCGCCGCCTCGACGCCGACGATGCACTGCGCTGGGGTCTCGTAAACTCGGTGGTCGACGCCTCCGACCTGATGAGCGAAGCTCGAGCCCTCGCAGCCAGAGTGGTAGAGGCCGCTCCGCTCTCGGTTGCGGCCATCTCAGAGATACGCGAGCTCACCGGGCACCTGCCACTGGCCGAGGCCTTCGAACGGCTGCGCTCCGGGGAGCTGGCCGCCTACGAGGCCATGCTCGGGTCGGCCGACGCCATCGAGGGGCCCACCGCTTTCGCCGAGGGCCGCGCCCCTCACTGGCAGGGCCGCTGATTCGTCGGCCTCAGGTCGGCACTGCTACAACGCGGAGGATCCCACATGGACGTACCTGACTTCCGGGCACTGACCGTCGAGGCGCTGGCGAACATGGTGCGTGACCGGGTCGTGACTGCCGCGGCCGTCACAGCCCACGCGCTGGACCGCATCGACGCCTTGAACCCCCATCTCAACGCGTTCGTAGCCGTCGATGCCGACGGGGCCCGAGCCCAGGCCGGGGCCATCGACGGGCGCCTCAGCGCCGGCGAGGATCCCGGTCCGCTGGCCGGCGTGCCAATCGGGGTCAAGGATCTCACCGACGCCGCGGGTCTGCCCACCACCAAGGGCGCCATGCATCTGCGTGACGCCGCGCCTGCCCGCTCCGACGCGGTGGAGGTGGCGCGGCTACGGGCTGCGGGCTGTGTGGTGGTCGGCAAGACCAACACCGCGGAGTTCGGCTGCATGGACGACACCTTCAATCCGCTCTTCGGCGCCACCCTCAATCCTTGGAACCGGGCCTACTCGCCGGGCGGCTCCTCGGGAGGCGCGGCCGCGGCCGTTGCCGCGGGGATGGTCCCGGTCGGCACCGGATCCGACGCCGGGGGATCGATCCGCACCCCGTCGGCGGCGTGCGGGCTGTCCGGCATGAAGACCAGCCAGGGACGGGTGCCTGCGGGCCCGCCGCCTCTGGGGCTGCTCGACCTGTGCTGCGTGGGCCCCATGGCCCGCCGCATCCGCGACGTCGCCCTGTGCCTCGACAGCGTGGTGGGGCCCCACCCCGGCGATCTGCGCAGCCTGCCCGCGCCGCCGCGCCCCTGGCGCTCGGCGCTGGACTCGCCCCGGATCCCGGCCCGGGTGCTGTGGGCGCCCTCGTTCGACGGCGGGCCGGTGGACTCCGAGGTGGCCTCGGCCTGCGCCGCCGCGGTGGAGCGCCTCGCCGCGGCCGGCGCCGAGGTGGTCGAGGCGGGCCGCCTGCTCGACGCGGGCATGGACCTCCAGGAGGAGCTCTACTACGGCGGCGGGCTGGTGCCCACTCATCGGCCGCTGCGCGGAACCGACCGCTGGCCCCAGGTCACGGGGATGCTCACCGAGATACTGGACCGCATCTCCGACTCGGTCACCGTCTCGTCGCAGTACGAGGCCCGGCGCCGGGCTGCCGGGCTCTCCACGGGGCTGGCCGCCGCCATGGCCGGCTTCGACACGATGCTCACGCCCATGTGCGCGGGCCAGATCCCGATGTCGCAGGGCAACGGCACCATCGACGGAGAGCCGACCGCCGACTGGCTGCGCTTCGCGTCGCTGGCCACGCTGACCCGCCGCCCGGCCGGAACGGTGTGCTGCGGGTTCACCCGCCACGGCGTTCCCATCGGCCTTCAGGTCATAGGGCAGCAGCTCGACGATCTCGGCGTGCTGGAGACGCTCGCCGTGCTGGAGGATCTGCTCGGCATCGATCCCGTCGCTCCCGACCCGGCGCTGTGACAGGCCCGCCGTCGCGCCGCCCAGCGACCGGGCCGTTACTCGTCGGGCGCCTCGGGAGGCCCCACCCGCTCGGCCAGTGCCTGGGTGGTGCGGTCGAGGACGACAGCCATCACCAGGATCGCTGCGCCGACCTCGAATCCCAGGCCGACCTCGCTGTTCTTCACAGCCGAGATCGTCTCGAATCCCAGCCCTCCGCCACCCACCAGACCCGAGATGATGACCATGGCGAGAACCATCATGATCACCTGGTTGATGCCGGCCATGATGGTCTTGGCCGCCAGCGGGATGCGCACGCCCAGCATCGTCTGACGGGGCGTCGCACCGAAGACCTGTGATGCCTCGACGCTTTCAACGGGCACCTGCCTGATACCGAGGGCCGCGATCCGTATGCCGGGCACGCAGGCGTACAGCACCGAGGCGATGACGCCGGGCACGATGCCGATCGTGAAGAAGGTGACGGCGGGGATGATGTAGACCAGCGACGGAATGGTCTGCAGGGCGTCCAGCAGCGGACTCAGCGCCGCCTCGACCCGCCGGTTCCGGCCCGCGGCAATGCCGACCGGAATCGCCACCAGCAGCGACAGCACCACCGCCACCACCACCTGCACGAAGGTGTCGATCGACAACTCCCACATGCCGGTCACCAGGATGACGGTCATCCCGAAGACGTTGAGGATCGCCATCCGGGCACCTTTGAGCCAGCCGCCGAACGCGGCGGCGGCGACAATCAGCACCGGCCAGGCCACCGTGTCGGTGAGGAATCTGCGCAGCGGGATGTAGTAGGTCGAGATGACCAGTTCGTTGAAGCTCCGGGTCAACCATCTCAGGTTGTCGCGCACCCATCGCACCAGATCGTCCACCGGATCGAAGGACTTCACATCCCACACATTCGGGAACGAGTCCATTCCGGCGATCCCGGCTTGGCCCAGGGCTCGGCCTGCCACCAGCAATCCGGCTAGCCCTGCCAGCGTCGCCAGCACGGCGCTCCTCGGCGGTGCCGTGGCCCGGTCGCCGCTGGCAACCGCCCTCGCCAGCCGGTCCAGGACCGCCGCGATCGCCACCACGGCCAGTCCGGTCGCGATGCCGCGCCCGGTGCGGCGCTGACTGAGGGTGCCCATCACCTCCTGGCCCAGCCCACCAGCGCCGAGCAGAGTGGCCAGTACCACTATCCCGAGCGCCATCATGATCGTCTGGGTTATCCCGGTCATGATCGTGGGCAGCGCCATCGGCAGCTGGACCTTTCGCAATGTCTGCGCCGGGGTCGCGCCGAAGACCGTGGATGCCTCCACAGCTTGCTCGGCCACCTCCTTGATGCCGAGCGTCGTGAGTCGCGTCACCGGAGGCAGCGCATAGATGACGGTGGCCAGCGTGGCCGGCACCGCGCCGATCCCGAAGAACATCACCATCGGCACGAAGTAGACCGGCGCTGGGATGGTCTGCATGGCGTCGAGCACGGGCCTCACCGCTCGGTCGAGGCGCGGGTGCCGCGCGGCCAGTATCCCGGCGGGAAGGCCGACGGCCACCGACAGGATCACTGCCATCGTCATCAGTGCCAGCGTCTCGATCGTCACCTCCCAAAGCCCCACAAGGCCGGGGTACACGATGGCGACGGCGGCCGCCGCGGCCGAGATCCAGGCCCGCGTGCGGGCGATGAACGCGAAGATGGCCGCCGGTATCACGAACCAAGGCACCCACAGCAGGCCCTGCTCGATGCTCTCCAGGCCGAAGCGCACCAGCGACGTGGCCGGGCGGAAGAACACCGTGAAGAGCCAGTGGGAGCCGCGGTTCTGCTGGGCCCACCGGGAGAACCGGTCGAGAGGCTCTGAGAAGGTCGTGTCGAGCAGCGCCGGCGGTTCAGCCCCGCCCATCGCTACCTGCAGCGCGATCAGCACGAGCGGCAACGCCAGCCACAGCGCTCGCCGCTCGCTGATCGCCCAGCGGCGTGCCGTGCCGAGCGGGGGAGCGGACGCGGTCACGCCTGCGGTTGGATCATCCTGGTGACCGCGCCGCGGTCGATGCACCCGAGGTGAGCGCCGGTCGCGTCTACCACCGAGACGTCCTCGGTGGTTCCGATCAGCACCGGGAGGATCGACTCGAGGCTGTCGGAGCCGGCCACGACCCGGCCGGACGAGATGCTCGCCGAGTCCGTCACGACATCGCCCGCAGTCAGCACCTTGGTGCGGGGGACGTCCTTGACGAACTCCTTCACGTACTCGGTGGCCGGACTCATGATCAAGTCCGCGGCCGTTCCGACCTGGTCGAACTCACCGTCCTTCATGACCGCTATCCGATCGCCGAGCTTGATCGCCTCGTCGAAGTCGTGGGTGATGAAGATGATCGTGCCATTGATGTCGGACTGGATGCGCAGCAGTTCGTCCTGCATGTCGCGCCGGATCAGGGGGTCGAGGGCCGAGAACGGCTCGTCGAAGAAGAGCACCGTCGGCTCGACGGCCAGCGCCCGCGCCAGGCCGACCCGCTGCTGCATCCCGCCCGAGAGCTGATGGGGGTAGTTGAGTCCGCAGCCCTGCAGGCCGACAAGATCGAGCATCTCGTCGGCCCGGCGGTGGCGGGCCTTGCGGTCCATGCCCTGGATCTCCAAGCCGTATGCCACGTTGTCGATGACCCGCCGGTGCGGGAACAGCCCGAAATGCTGGAACACCATCGAGAGCTTGGCCCGCCTTACGTCCCGCAGCTCGGCGTCGCTCATGGCAGTGAGATCCTCCCCCTCGAGGATCACCGTGCCCCTCGTCAGCGGCGACAGCCGGGCGACGCAGCGCACCAGCGTCGACTTGCCCGAGCCGGACAGGCCCATGACCACGAATGTCTCGCCGCGCCGCACGTCGAAGGACACGTCGCGCACGCCGATGGTGGCACCGGTGGCGAGATGCACCTCGGCGCGCGACGCGCCCTTGTCGGCCATCTCCAAGGCCCGGCCTCTGCGGCTCCCGAAGACTCGCCAGACTCCGCGAGCCGAGAGGCACGGGCCGGAGACGGCCGTGTCGTTCACGGCACAGTTGCGTGCCGACTCAGCTGAGCCAAGCAGACCAGATGTCGGCGTTGTCGGCGATCCACTTGGCCGCTACGTCGTCGACGTCCTCGCCGTCGAGCTCGACCGGCGGCAGCATCGTGAGCTGGTCCTCGGTTCTGATCGTGAACTTGTGCAGGAACGACCAGACGTCGGGGGCCTTGTCCTCGAGCCTGGCCGAGGCCGCCTTGATCAGCACCTCCTCGGGATAGTCGCAGTCCACCCCGCCGTCGCCGCTCGCCTGGCTGGCCGCGCACGCGTCGTTGTAGGCGGGAAGCGGCACGTTGACGAGGTTGTACGTGGAGACGGCCGCCGTCGGCGTCCACCAGTACAGCAGGATCGGCTCGGCCGCGGCGACCCTGGCGTCTATCTCGGCCACGGTGGCCGGCTCCGAGCCCGAGAACACCACCTGGAAGGGCAGGCCCAGGTTGTCGATGATCTCCTGGTCCCATTGAGCGTAGGACGGATCGGTTCCCAGGAACCTGCCCTGGTCGCCGGTCTCGGGGGTCGAGAAGAGCGCGGCCGCGTCGTCGCTGTCGTAGCCCTCCCAGGTCGCCAGCTCGGGATTGTCGGCGACCACGTAGTCGGGCACGAACCACCCGATCTTGCCGATGGTGCCCAGGTCGCCGATCTCGACGACGGTTCCGTCGTCGAAGAAGACCTGCTCAGGGTCGCTGAGTCCCGAGGGCCAGATCTCCAGCACGGCGTCGAGCGTGCCGTCGGCCAAGCCGGTGAACATTGCCTCGTTCTCGTCGATGACGATCACATCGGTGGGGTAGCCGAGCTCGCTCTCGATCAACTGGCGGGCAACCGCGACGTTGAGCTCCGACGCGGTCCACGGGTTGGCAACCAGCACGATCTCGGGCTTGTCCTCGGCTGGCTCGGCCGGGGCTTCGGCGGGCTCTTGGGCTGGCTCGGCCGGGGCTTCGGCGGGCTCTTGGGCTGGCTCGGCCGCGGGCTCCTCGTCGTCACCGCACGCTGCGGCGAGCAGGGTCACCGCCAACAGGGCGAACAGCATTCTCTTCATGGTCTCCTCCTGGGACACTCTGGCGTCGGTCGCCCCCTCCGGGCGCCGACCTTGGAAGCAGCCACTATAACGGGCCGACGCGCATCGAATTGATGCGTCATCCCGGCGGTGGTCGCGTCGCGGAGCCTCGGCGGCTCCCGCGTCGTCGGGGCCTTCCCGGTCAGCCCTGGCCGAAGTCCCAGGCCGCGATCTCGGCCATCTGCTCGCCGAGCAGGGCCACCGCGGTCTCGAACAGCAGCTTGCCCTCCTCGGCGTTGGCGCCGGTCGGGTCGCCGATGTGGCCGTCGGGCCCGAAATCGTTGGACAGCCAGCCGAAGGAGGCCAGCCCGCCGAAGCGCACGTAGCGGTTGTCCGCCAGACCCTCCGGCACGGCCCGCCTGGCCCGCTCAAGGTGCACGAGGTGGGGTCGCAGGTGCATGAACACCGACGTCTCGCGGTGCCCGCCGTGGATCCCCATTCCAAGCTCGGTCCCGGGAGAGGTACCGCCGTGGTCGGGCGGCACGAACGGGTGCACGAGAAAGGTCATCAGCCCGTGCTCCAGGCGGACCTCCCGGCAGGCCACGTTGAGCAGGGCCGAGTTGCCGCCGTGACCGTTGAGGAACACCAGGCGCCGGGCCCTGGTCGTGGCGATACAGCGGCCGATGTCCCGCAGCACCGCCAGAAGCGTCTCCGCCGACAGCCACAGAGTCCCCGGCGACCAGGCGTGCTCGTTCGACTTCGACACCGACAGGGTGGGCAGCAGCCACAGGTCACAGGCATCACCGTGCTCGGCGACGAGGGCGGCCGCGGCCTCGTGGGCGATCACGTGGTCCACCGACAGAGGCAGGTGCGGTCCGTGCTGCTCCACCGCTCCGATCGGCTGCACGATCACCGACGACTCCGTGATCCGTTCAGCGATCTCGGGCCCGCTGAGGTCCTCGAGGCGGCGACTGGGGGTGCTGGACATGGCTCTCAAGGTACCCGCGACAGCCCCTATCCCGGCCCCGTCGAAGTCGAGTCGACCGGTGGTGGGCTCCAGAACGAGACATCGGCCACGCCGAGGTTCCTGACTCCGCCTAGGCCGTCCAGACGCGCCACCGCCGTGGTGTCTAGCCCGACCGATATCGCGCCGAACACGATCGCGTCACTGTCGGGTGACCACAGGCGGGGAGTCTCGACGTACTGGTCGGCGAAGCGCAGGTAGTCGCGGACGAAGGCGACGGTGGGGGTGAAGCGGGTGAGCTCCGCTGCTTCCTGGCCGTCCCAGATGTGCCAGGCCAGAGTGGCGCCGTCCGGGTCCTGTGTTGTGGGGACCGCGATCAGCAGACTGCGACCGTCGTGGCTCCATTCGAGCCAGAATCCGGCGCGGTCCAGCACCTCGGCGCGCTCGCCGGTGTCCAGATTGATGATCCACACGGCACCGCTCGACAACTCCGACCCTACCGGGGTGTCGGCTGCCTGTGCCCTTGAGGCTGCTTCCGGGCCGTCACCGGGATTGGCTGAGTCGTCCGGTGCGGCCAGCAGCGAGAGCGCGGCCAGGTCACCCGCCGGGTGAACGGACATCAGGACCAGGCCTTCGGCGTCGCCGAGGTCGGTCATCTCGCCGCTGTCCGCGCTGCGGCGCACGAGTCGCGGGCCGCTGAGGGCGAGGGTCTCCTCCGGGACGACCTCGCCCGCGCTCGCGTCCGGACCGGCTTCGGGAGGCTGGGCCAGATCCTCGACATACAGGAAGTCCCCGGTGCCGGGCACCCAGGCGGGCGCCTGGAAGCCGAAGCCCACCGGGCCGAAGTCCGTGTGTTCCTGAGGCGAGTCGGGGTCCGCCATCAACCACAGGTGGGGTCCGGCGTGGACCAGCAACCGATCACCGCTTGGTTCCCAGGCCACGTAGATGCTGCTGCTCTCCAACGAGAAGTCCGAGGCCTGCGCGCCGCTGCCGTCGAGGATGTCGAGCGACGTGCCGCCCGATTCGCCTGGCCCCAGTGCGGCCAGACGGGTGCCGTCGTGGTTCCAGGAGTAGAAGAAGTACTCGCGGGGGGCCGCCGACGTTTCAACCTCCCAGACGGACGTGTCCACCACCGCGACAACGCTCGTGCCGCTGCTGGGGTCGACGACGGTTGCCGCCAGCTGGCGGCCGTCGCGGGACCATGTGGGCTGGACGACGACCTGGCTTCCAGCCAGTTCGGCCACCTGCCTGCCGTCGGGCTCCAGGAAGCGCAGGCCGGTCGGACCTGAGGCCGCGATCAGGCCGCTGCCACCGACCGCAGGGATGCTGGGCCGAGCCGCTTCGGTGACCGAAGTGGGTGTGACGGGACTGGTTGTCCCGGTCCCCGGGGCCAGCGAGGACTGCAGGTCCGCGTCGGCCGGCGCCGGGACAGAGGTGCGCTCCGGGGGGCTGGCGCACGACGCCAGGACGAGCAGGGCGCACATGGCCGCTCGCGTGGCGAGGCGTCGGCACGAAGGCACGTTCGAGACCGTAGCCCGCGGTTGCGACCCCGGCTCCGTCCCGGGGTGCCGGCCCGCCAGCCGGACGGGCCACCCGCCCCTGCAGCTCGGCTCGGCCTGCTAGAAGGGGCTCAGGCCCAGGCGGTTGCGGATGGAGACCAGCTCGCCCAAGTGGTTGAAGCCGTGGCCGACTGCGCTCCACTGCAGGAACCAGGCTGCGGGTTTGCCCTCCCACATGGAGTACAGCCAGTCGAAGCGGTCAGCAGGGGTGCCGATGGCTTCCAGCGCGGCGTCCGTGTCGGGTTGCCGGTCCATCGGCGGCAAGCCCCGATCCTCCAGCCAGGCGGCGGTGGATTCCATGACGTCCAGCGTGTAGCCGCCGACAGCCTCCGGATCCAGCAGATCCACCAGGTCCGTGTCCTCGCCCTCGGCCAGGCCCCGCCAGAGGTCCTCGTCGATGCCGAGGCGGTCGGTCCAGTTCTCGACCACCGAGCCGGCGCCCCGTAGCACGCCGTTCACGGCCACATCGTGGTGGCGGGCAAGGTGCCACAGCACGTAGACCGGCGCGATCCCCCCGCCGTCGGCCCGTTCGGTGCGCCGCTCCGGCGGTATCAGGCCGAGCACGCCGCCGTCGAGCTTGGCCCGCAGCGATCTCACGTCTCCGATGATCCAGTCCCGCAGATCCATGTCAGGAACTCTAGTTCTCTGTTGGGGTCACTGGACCCGCTGCGCGTCACGCCCGGTGGCTGGAGTCCACGACTCGATGAGCAGGCTGTGCGACCAGAATCTAGGCCCGCGTTGGGGTGGGTACGCTCCGGCTGTGCGCTTTGTGGTGCTGCACGCCCATCCGCAACCGGAGTGCCTCAACGTGGCGCTTCGCAACCGGGTGGCGGAGACGCTGGAGCGGGCCGGCCACGAGGTGGAGCTCGTGCGGCTCACCCAGGGAGAGTGGATCGACGGCGTCAGCGTCGCAGGCGCCGAGGGTCTGGTGCTCGTGTACCCGACGTGGTGGGGCGGCCTGCCCGCTCCGATGCTCTCGTGGGTGCAGCGCGAGCTTGCCGCCTGGCTCGACGGTCCTGCCGATCCGGCGACCTCGCCGCTGCGCACCGTCCGGCATCTCGTGGCCGTCACCACCCACGGCTCCCCGGGCCGGGTGAACTGGCTCCAGGGCGAGCCGGGTCGCCAGCTGCTGCGGCGCTCGGTGACTCGCCTGTGCGCTCCCGGCACACGGCTGCGCTGGGTTGCCCTGTACGGCGTGGACCAGCGCACGCCAGCGGAGATATCTGCCTTCGTCGACCGGGCCGGCTCTGAGGTGGCCGCGCTCGGCGCCTGACCGGGAGTCGCCGCGCCGGCTCTGACGGCCGTCAGGACGCGGCCACGATCGCGATCTCGACCTTCCAGGCGGGCTGGGCCAACTCGGGCACCACAACCAGCGTCGAGGCAGCCAGGTGGCCGCCCAGGAACCGGTCCCGCTCGGCCATCACCGCACCGAGGTTCTGGCCCGGAACGACGTAGGTGGTCACCGAGACGATGTCGCTGGGGGCCATGCCAGCCTCCGACAGCATGGCCGCGATGTTCTGCCACACCGTCCGGGCCTGATCTCCCACATCGTCGGGCACGGACCCGTCGGGCCGGGTGGGCACCACCCCCGACGTGTGAAGCCATTGCGCGGCGCCGGTCGTCGCGACGGCGTGGACGTAGCGGGCCGCTGGCGGCGCGATGCCGCTCGGGCTGATCATGCGTGAGGACATCGCGGCGATGGTAACCGCGACCTCCCGCATCCATCAGTGCGCCGGCCGTGACGGCAACGGCCCGCGTTGTGGAGGCTTGCCGGGGCCGTGACACACTCTGCCCCATGGCACAGCGCATGGCCCTGTACTTCCAGGACAAGCACCCGATCAGCTACGAGATCGAGATGGCCCGGTACGCCGAGGAGCGGGGCTTCAGCGAGATCTGGCAGGCCGACACCCGGCTGGCCCGCGACTGCGTGGTGATGATGAGCGCCCTGCTGGCGTCCACCGAGCGCCTGCGGATCGGCAGCGGCGTGCTGCCCATCTACACCCGCAACCCGGCGGTGATCGCGGCCTCCTGGAGCACCATGCACGAGCTAGCCGGCCCGGCGCCCGACGGCGGCAGCCGGGTGATGCTGGGGCTCGGCGCCTGGTGGGAGCCCATCGCGGGCCGGGTCGGGGCCGGCCGGCGCAAGCCCCTCAAGGCCATGCGCGAGAACGTCGAGGCGATCCGGGCGCTGTTCACCATGGACGAGGTCACCTACGAGGGCGAGTTCGTCCACCTCGACCGGGTCAGCCTCGACGTGGCCTACGGCGACACGTCGCCCCGCGCCATCCCCATCTACATCGGCGCCACCGGCCCGAAGATGCTGGAGCTGACCGGCGAGATCGCCGACGGGGCCATGCTCAACTACGTCGTGCCGGTGGACTACATCCGCGACGCGGTCGCCCGGGTCTCGGCCGGGGCCGCCAAGTCGGGCCGCACCATCGACGACATCGACCGGCCCGAGCTGCTGATCTGCTCGCTGTCCGAGGACGATCCCGAACTGGCCCTGCTCACCGGCAAGTCGCTGGTGGCCTACTACCTGGGCACCGAGCCTCACATCATGGCCGCCTCCGGCGCCGACCCCGGGCTCATCGAGCGGGTCAAGGAGGTTGTCGGCTGGCCGGCCACCGAGGCCGACTACTACAAGGCGGCCCCGCTCATCGGCGACGACCTGGTGCGCGGCATCATGGCTGTCGGCTCGGCCTCGGAGTGCCGTGACAAGGTGGCCGAGTTCATCGACGCAGGCGTCACCTGCCCGGTGCTCTACCCGCTGATGGACGACATGGAGCCGGTGATCGACGCCTTCGCCCACTGGTCCCCCTGACCCTCTGCCATCCGGTGCGCGAGCGGCAGTTCTTGGCGTCTTGACCGTGACTGACCTGCTGGTTCATGGTGGGGCGGTGGTGACCCTGGACGACCGGGGGACCGTCCACGATCCGGGCTGGGTGTATGTGCGGGGCAACCGGGTGGACGAGGTGGGGGCGGGGGAGCCGCCAGCACGCCGCCTGCGCCAAGCCGCGGAGGTGGTCGACGCCACCGGGGCCGCGGTCATGCCGGGTATGACCAACGCCCACACCCACCTGTTCCAGGCTCTATTCCGGGGACTGGCCGACGACAAGGCCCTGCTCGACTGGCTACGGGATTGCATCTGGCCTGCCGCGGTGCATCTGGATGCCGAGATTGCGCACGCCGCGGCCATGGCCGGCCTGGTCGAGAACCTGCGGGGCGGGGCCACCGCGGTCATCGACCACCAGTACATCCACACCGACGAGGGCATCAACGACGCGGTGTGCCGGGCCGCCGACGAACTCGGGGTGCGCTTCCTGCTGGCCCACGGCTGGGCCGACCGCAACTACCATCCGGAGCTGGAGCAGACTGCCGAGCAGGCCGTCGCCCGAGCCGACGCGGCCCGCCGTCGCTGGGACGGCAGCCACGACGACCGCATCCGGGTGGAGCTGGCCCCGCTGATCCCATGGGGATGCTCCGACGAGGCCATGCGCACCACCGTGGCCGCGGCCCGGAGCTGGGGCCGCGGCACCCACATCCACTGCGCCGAGACCGCCGTCGAGGTGGACATGAGCCTCGACGAGCGGGGGATGCGTCATGTGGCCTGGCTCGACTCGCTGGGAGCGCTCGGCCCCGACTTGCAGCTCGCCCACAGCGTGTGGCTCGACGACGACGAACTCGACCTGATCGCCGCGTCGGGCTCCGTGGTGGTGCACTGCCCGGTGTCGAACATGTATCTGGCCTCGGGAGTGGCCCGCCTCACCGAGATGCGCGACCGGGGCATAACGGTCGCGCTGGCCAGCGACGGGCCGGGCAGCAACAACCGCCAGGACATGTTCGAGGTCCTCAAGGCCACCGTGCTGCTGCAGAAGGTCCACCGCCTCGACCCGCTGGTGCTGCAGCCCGAGGACGTGCTGCGAATGGCCTGCCGCAACGGCGCGGCCGCCTTCGGCATGCCGGGCGCGTTCGGGATGCTGGCCGAGGGCCGGAGGGCCGACCTGCTGGTCGTGGACCTCCGGTCGCCGTTCGTGGCCCCGGTGCACCGGGTTCCCAGCGCCCTCGTCTACAACGCCACCCCCCGGGACGTGCGGGACGTGGTGGTGGACGGCCGGGTCCTGCTGCGAGACGGCCGGCTGCTCGTCGCCGACGAGCGCCGCATCATGGCCGAGGCCCAAGCGGCCGCTCGCCGCCTCTTCACCCGAGCCGGCATCTCCTCGCGAGTAACCGGAGTCGACCCCCGAAGGCAGGACGAGTAGGTGCAGGCCCCTCGCTGTACGGCGCTGTCATCCCCGCTCTTGTTCACTTCGCTCACGGGCCGCTCGGGCCGCGGCCTCGCTCGCGCCGGTCGGCCGGTCGCGGGCTGCTCGCTCGGCCTCTGGGACGTGGCGGTTGGCCCAGTGGTGCAGGGCGCTGAGAACTACCCGGCGCTTGGCGTCGTGAGGCAGGTAGGGCGCTCGGGACAGCTCGATCTGGACCCACGGCATCTCGGCTGAGTGCGAGCGGGTGATGTAGCCGCCCCGGAAGGGGTCGTTGATTCTCACCGGTCCGTCGAGTTGCTGCTGGAAGCCCTCCCGGAGGGTGTCGATCCAATCCTGCGGGCAGGTGCCGTCGGCGTTGCTCACGCACACCCAGGGACGCTCCCGGCCGGGGTCCGGCCCGACCGGAGGGCCCACCGCGGCCATGGTGTGACAGTCCACCCCGAGCGGCCAGCGACCCGAGGCGCCCAGTTCGGCGAGCCGTGCGTGGTAGGGGTCGTAGTACGCGGCCAGTAGGCCCTCCACCTCGGCCTCCCGCAGCGGAGGGTCCCAGACCGCGACCTTGTACGACGTGTGGGTCTTGACGACCCCGTCGAGGCGGCGGTCATCGCGGGCCCGGTTCACGTCGACCACCGCCCGGGCGATGTCGGTGGTCACGAACGCCCCGACCTCCTCTGCGATCGCATAGATCTCGCCGGCACCGCCGTCGCCGTCGGCTGCGATCTCCGCCGGCGCGAGAGCGCACGCCGATGCGATCTCCTCCGGAACCCGGAGCCCGGCGTGAGGCACCGAGACGACGAGCGGCAGCGTCACGCCAGGGCCCTTGTTGCCGGTGATGCTGCCGCGGCTGACCGCACCGAGACGGCGAGCGGGAGTGTCACGGCGGTTGCGGGGCCGACTCGGGTCCGCTGGCCGCGCCGTCGCGTCGCGGGTCGGCGACCCCGATCAGGCGGCCGTCTACGTTCATCACCATCTGGATGCAGCCCATGTAGAACGAGTACGGGTCCCGGCGGTTCAACTCGAACCCTGCGCCTTCCAGGGCGTCCAGCACGTCGGTCGCCATCCTCGGCGCCTCTGCCGAGACCACCCCGTCGAGCGAGCAGTGCAGCCGGGGAGCGGCCACCGCCTCCAGCGGAGACGACCTGGCGAGCCGCAACAGCACCTGCAGGATCGCCGGGGGGATGCGCTCGCTGCCGGGCGAGCCGATGGCCAGCCACGGGCCGTGGTCCTCGAACACGATGGTGGGGGCCACGTTGGCCCACGGCACCGCATTGGGCCGCAGGTAGTAGGGGTGCGAGGGGTCCTCGGTCTGGAACGCGCTCATGTAGTTGTTGTAGAGGAACCCGAGCTCGGGCGAGGCGGCGCACGACCCGTACACGTTCTCGATCGACTGGGTGAGCGCCACTGCGTCGCCGTCGGAGCTCATCACCGACAGATGGGTCGTCTCGCCGTTGCCGGGCGGCGGCTGGACGGTGGGATCATCGCTGCCGGGCGGCGGCTGGACGGTGGGATCATCGTTGCCCGGCGGCGGCTGGCGACGGGCTCCGGTGCCGTCTGCGTGCGTGCGGGCGGCCTCGCCGCTGCTGTGGCCGAAGCGCTGCATCATCTGCTGGGCGAGGCTCCGGGCGTAACGGCGGCTCAGCATCTGTTTGTCCGAGGCCTGGGAGTACAGGTTGGGGTCGAAGGGCCGGTCCTGGCGGTCGGCCAGGGCCAGCCGGATGGTCTCGGCCAGGCACACCGCGCCGTCGGGGCTGTCGATGTCGCTGAGGTGGCGGGGCAGGCTCTGGTGGATGTTGATCATCTCCAGCAGGGTCCGGCCCGCGCCAGGCAGCGGCATCGTCAGCACCCGGCTGCGCCCGAACCGTCCCGCCAGCGGCTCGCGCTCGACCGGATGCGGGATCTGGGCCAGGTCGTCGGCCAGCACGATGCCGCCGTTGGCCTCCATGTCCCGGTGGATGAGGCGGGCCGTCTCCCCGACGTAGAAGTCCTCGAAGCCCTGCTCGGCGAGGCGGACCAGCGTCCGGGCCAGCACCGGCTGGCGGATCGTGGCGCCGGCCCGGTAGGCCCGGCGACCCTCCACCAGGAAGAACCGGCTCGCCGATCCGGCCCGCAGGTGCCTCAGCTCGCGCCGGGCGAGCCGCTGCTGGAGCACGCTCACCTCGTAGCCGTCCTCGGCCAGCACTATGGCCGGTTCGAGCACCGTCGCCCAGCCGAGCCGGCCGTACGTCTCCAGCGCGTGGGCGTAGACCGCTGCCGAGCTGGGCACCGTGGTCGCCAGATGTCCCCGGCGCCGGTCGGCGGACAGGTTGGCGAACCGCTCGATCAGCGCCCGGTTCGGGGCCCGCGACGAGCCGTCGAGCGCGACCGTCCGGCCTGTTGCCGCGTCGTGGACGAGCATCATGGTCTGGCCGCCCAGGCCCGACGCCGCGGGCTCGCACACCCCTAGGGCCAGCGCAGCCGCCACCGCGGCGTCGACCGCGTTGCCGCCCCGCTCCAGCATCTGAACTCCCGCGGCGGTGGCCGAGTAGTGGGCCGTGCTGACCATGCCGTGGCGGGACGCGGCCACCCGCTGGGGCTCGTGTATGCGCTTGTCGCTCAACTCCAGCAGGTCGGTGTCCACTTCCCGCCGGCGCCGTCGGCGCGACCGGCCCGGCGTCCGCGCGGTTTGTCTCGACGGGCTGTCGGTCATCCGGTCAGCGGCCGAGCCGGCCGATCAGGTACTCCGTCAGCAGCAGCGTGCGCTGCACCAGGCTGATGCGCTGCACGGCCTCGTCGGGCGTTCCCCGGTCCCTGGTCACCGGGGCCATCCCGCACACGACCGCGGTCTCGGGTGGCACCAGCCCGGCGACTGACGGCCATGCCGAGGACTCCCGCTCCAGGGGGATCTCCCATCGGGCCGCGGCGGCCTCCAAGGCCTCGACCAGCGGGCCGTTGGTGGGACGGTCAGCCATGGGCGGCCGGTCGTCGAGCCGGTCGAGGCGCCACTTGGGCCCGCTCCGGCCGAGCGCGGCCCGCATCGCCTTCTCCGTCTCGTCCGCCTGGGCCGGCTCCAGGTACGACATCATCAGCGACACCTCCACCCGGTGGGGCACGAACATGGCGTGCCGCTCGGTCCGCAGGTCGAGCGTGGCCACCGAGATGCGCTTGCGGGGGGAGTTCAGCGCGCCGATGGACTGCAGCTTCTCGCAGGTCCAGCCGACGACGGTGCGGCGCCGCCCGATCTGGCCCGGGCTGAGCCGGTCGCCCTCCACCGTCAGCTCGTAGCGGCGGCTCCCGCGGCGCTGGGTGAGGATGCCGTTGCCGACCGTTCCGGGCCGGCAGACGAGCACCTGCTCGGCCCGGCCGGCGGCCTGCCGGATCAGGTGCTGGCTCTGCATCGCGTCGCGGCCCTCGTCGGCGTAGAGCATCACGCCCAACCGCAGCCGCCGGAGGCTGCGGATGCTGCGCAGGGCCCGCAGGGCGTACTCGAGCATCACCAGCGGGGCCCGGGACCTTCCGACCCCCTCGCCGTAGAGCCATTCCGGGTCGCGCCGGAACCCCTGCCGCACTCCTGCGGCGATGACCGGCACGTCGAGATGGGCCAGCAGCAGGACGCCGCCGTCCAGCCCTCGGGCCGTCTCCCAGGTGTAGGCCTCGGGCTCGTCGGTGAGCTCCGCAACCGGCCGCATACCCATGTCGGCGAAGATGCGCCCGGCCCGCTCCGAGGCTCGCGACAGGCTCAGGGGGTCGTCGGTGCGGCTCGAGATGTCCACCCAGCGTTGCAGCGACTGCTCCATGCGGTCGCGGCGCTGGGTGACGTACTGGAAGGCCCGCTCGGACGGGTCCGCGGTGCGGGCGTCGACCGGCGGCGGGTGGGGCGTGCCGAAGTAGCGGGCGCTGGCCACCTCGACCAGACGGTTCACGAACGCGGCGAAGTCCATGCCCACGTGGGCCGCCCCCACCAGGTAGGACCCGTGCTCGCCCAGGCTGGGCAGGCTGTTGGCCTCCAGGACGTAGAGGTTGTCGTCGGCGTCCATGCGCATGTCGACGCGGGCGCAGTCGTAGAGGCCCAGCGCCGTGAACGTGCGCACCGCGATCTCCTGGGCCCGCGCCGTCAACTCGTCGGAGATCGGGGCCGGGCACACGGGCTGGATCTGGCGGCCGCTGCGGCCGGTCTTGTCCTCGTAGGTGTAGATCTGGGGGCCGTCGCCGAAGCTCAGCATCACCGGCGGGAAGGCCTCCGGCGGGCCGTTGCCCAGCAGACCGACATTGACCTCGCGGCCCTCGACGTACTGCTCGGCCAGGACAGGCTGGCCGAACCGGTCGAAGATGACCTTCGCGGACTTGCGCAACCCGGCCTCGTCGTGCACCACTGCGAGGCCGAACGACACCGCCTCGTTCTTGGGCTTGACCACCATCGGATAGGGCAGGTCCTCGGGGATCGGCGTCTCGGGCGTGTCGAGCACCGCGAACTCGGGCGTGGGGATGCCGTTCTGGCGCAGGATCATCTTGGTGACGACCTTGTCCAGCGCCAGCGAGTGCCCCAGAGGGCCGGAGGCCACGTAAGGGATCCCGATCATCTCGAGAATGCTCGGCACGTGGGTGTAGCGGGCCTGGCCCTGCAGGCCGTAGGAGACGTTGAAGACCATTCCGGGACGCTCGCCCTTGACGACTCGGGGCATGAACGACTCCAGCTTGGAGATCAGCTCCTTGTCCGCCTCGAACGCCGTCACCCGGTGGCCGCCGCGACGCAGAGCCTCGGTGAGCCGCTTGATGGTGGCCAGCCCGATCCTCTCCTGGTTCGGCATGCCGAACAGGTTGATGACGTTCTGGCTGTCCCGGTTGTAGACAACAGCAACCCTCACGGCCCGAGAATCTACCGCGGCCCCGGCCCCCGGCTCTCAGCCGCTCGCCCGGTCGGAGGCCCGGCTGCCGCCTGACACATGTATAAGTCGATTTCGTATAAGTCGACTTATACTAGAAGCGGTGCTTGGTGAAGAGAGGATCATGGCGCCGGGGCCGCCGAGTCTCTACGACCGTGAGGCGGAGTGGGACGACCTCGTCGGATTCCTGGCCGATCCTGGTCCCAGGCTCCGGCTCGGTCTGATGTACGGACGGCGTCGGTACGGCAAGAGCTACCTGCTGCGCAGGCTCGTCGAGTCAGTCGGAGGCATGTACCACCTGGCCCTGCAGGAGGAGCGCCGGTCGGCCCTCGAACGGTTCGCCGACACCGTGAGCGGACTCCAGCCGGGCGCGCCGCCGCTGCGCTTCAACGACTGGAGCGCCGCTCTGGGCTACGCCGTCGACATGCTGGGGAGGCAGGCCGGAGGGTCGAGCGTGCTGGTGCTGGACGAGTATCCGTACCTGCGCCAGGCCAGCTCCGAGCTGGACTCGTGCGTGCAGGCCCTCATGGATGAGGCGGCGGGCGGAGACCTGGGCTCGACATGGGACGCGCCGGTGTCGATGATCGTGTGCGGGTCGGCCATGTCGGTGATGACCGGCATTCTCAGCGGCACGTCGCCGATGCGGGGCCGGGCTGCGCTGGACATCGCCCTGGCGCCGTTCGACTACCGCCAGTCCCGCGGGTTCTGGGGAATCGCCGATCCGGTCGCGGCTCTCGGTGTGGATGCCGTCGTCGGCGGTGCGGCCGGTTACAAGGACCTCACGGCCGCCGCCGGTGTGCCGGCCCGGCCCGAGGAGTTGGCCGAGTGGTTGTGCGCCACGGTGCTCAACCCGTCGCATGCGCTCTTCCGTGAGGACGAGTATCTGCTGCGAGAGGATCCCCGAGTCACGGTCGAGGCCCCCTACTACTCCCTGCTTCAGGCCATCGCTTCGGGGCGCGCATCGCAGGGCCGGATCGCGGAGGCTGTGGGCCGGGCGCCGGGCGACATCGTGCACCATCTGAATGTGATGACCACCGCCGGGTTCGTGGTCCGCGAAGACGACCTGCTCACGGCCAGACGGCCGGCGTACCGGATCGCGGACCCGATCGTGCGCTTCCATCACCTGGTCACCCGCCGCAACCGCGGCATGCTCGAGGACCGCCGGGCCGCCGAGGTGTGGGCCGGCGCCGCCGACACCTACCGGTCCCGGATCGTCGGCCCGCACTTCGAGTCTCTATGCCGCCGCTGGGTGGACCGCTACGCCGCGGACGACACCCTGGGTGGGCCGGTCGCGCCCGCCCGACGGGTGCAGGTGAACGACCGGAGCAGCCGCCAGTCGTTCGAGCTAGACGTAGTCGCGGCCTCAACGCCGGCTCCCGCCGGCGGTCCGAGCCAGACGACGGTCCAAGTGCTCGGCGAGGCCAAGGTGTCCCGTCTCGGTACCGAGGATCTGGCCCGTCTCGACGGCATCGCCGAACTCCTAGACGAGCGGAAAGCGGTGTCATTGGCGCCCGCGGCCAGACGCCTGCTCTTCTCCGTTCAGGGCTTCAGCACCGAACTGGCGACCGCCGCCCGCCACCGCCCCGACGTAGAGCTAGTCGACCTAGACCGCCTCTACGAAGGCACCTGACCCCATCGACGTCCGTAGTCGGCTGTTGGGGGACTCACCGAAGAACTGCCACTTTATTGGCTAATGGACCGCCACCTATTGGCATCGGCCTGTCTATGTACGAGCGGGGACCGCGATCGATAAGGGTGCCGAGTCGCTGCGACGCCTGCTCGCCAAGCTCGACCGGGCCAAGACCGGCGACCCGGCCAAGCTCGTGGTGATCACCGCCACCGGCTACGCCTACGAGCGCCCCGACGGCGTGGCGGTGGCCCCCATCACCTCGCTCGCCCCGTAGATCTTCAGGAACGAGACAGCCCCGACCGGGGCCGGGGCCGTCGGCCCAGGGTGACTCACCCTGGGGGAGGGCCTTCACCGTATCACTGGCGTGCGACAGAGGTTCAAGTACCGTCGTCACACCGGCGCGCTGGAAGAATCCAGAGGGGCGTGCGCTAGCGTTTCTTGGCGTGCCGCTTGTAACCGCATACCACCGACCCCGTAGTCTCGACGAGGCGCTTGAGTTGCTGAGTTCTCCTCAGCGGGTGGCCCTCGGGGGCGGGACGACACTGAATGCCGACCGCGAGCCGTCCGACTTGGAGGCCGTGGATCTTCAGGCCCTCGGGCTGGACGGGATCACGGCCGAACCCGGCGGACGGGTGCGGCTGGGGGCCACCGCCACCCTCGATGCGGTCCGGCGCAGCGACCTAGTGCCCGGCGGGCTGCGGGAGCTGGCCCGGGCCGAGCAGCCGTCGACGCTGCGGACGCTGGCCACCGTGGGTGGGCTTGTGGCCGAGGCGTCTGGGGAGAGCGTGCTGCTGGCCGGGCTGCTCGCCCATGATGCGCAGGTGGAACTGGCCGGTCCGGGAGACGCCGGCCTCTCGCAGCGGACCCTGGCCGAGCTGTTGGCCGCAGGGCTCCGGCCCGGGTCGCTGGTCACTGCGGTGACCGTCGATCCGGCCGGGCGCACCGCCTATGCCGGCACGGGCCGCACGCCGGCCGACGTGCCCATCGTTGCGGCCTTTGGGCGACGCACCGAGGGCTTCGTGGCCATGGCCCTCACCGGGGTGGCCGACCATCCGGTGCTGGTCGACGTGCACGACCCGACTGCGGGCCTGGATCCGGCGGGGGACTTCAGGGGCAGTCGCGAGTACCGCCTCCACCTTGCTGCCACGCTCACGGACCGGGTCATGCAGGAGCTGTACCCATGACCATCGACATCACGCCTCGACCCCGCCGAGGCGCCCCGCGGGCGCGAGCGGCCATGCAGGAGCTGTACCCATGACCCTCGACGTCACTTTCGAGCTCAACGGGGCTCCGGTCACGGTGGCCGTCGAGCCTCACCACACGCTGCTGGAGGTCCTGCGGCGCTTGGGCATGTTCTCGGTGCACTACGGCTCCGACAGTGGCGAGACCGGCGCCGGTGCGGTGCTCTTCGACGGCCGCCTCGCCTCGTCCGACGTGATCCTGGCCGCCTCGGCCGGCGGCCACCGGGTGACCACGGTGGAGGTGCTCAACGTCTCGCCGGACCTGCATCCCATCCAAACCGCTTTCGTGGCCGTGGGCGCCTTCCAGTCGGGCTACTCCGCGGGAGCGATGATCCTGGGCACGCTGGCCCTGCTCGAGGAGGACCCCGACCCGTCCGAGGCCGAGATCCGGGACATGCTCTCGGGCATCCTCGACCGCGAGACCGCCTACGTGAAGCCGGTCGAGGCGGTCAAGCGGGCCGCCGCGGTGCTGCGCGGCGACGAGACCGAGCCCTTCGCGCCGCTGGTGCTGGAACCGCTCACCGACGGCTACCGGCCCGCCCCGGCCGGGGCCGACGGACCGGCGCCCGAAGCACCCCAGGCCGTGCCCCGCCTGGTGCCGTCGCGCGAGGTGCCCGACATGGCGGTGGTGGGCAAGCCCGAGGTCAAGGTCGACGCCGTCCGGCTGGCCAAGGGCAACCCCGCCTTCACCGACGACATCGAGCCCCGCGGGATGCTCTACGCCAAGGTGCTGCGCAGCCCCCACGCCCACGCCCGCATCCTCAGCATCGACGACTCCGCGGCCCGGGCCGTGCCGGGCGTGCATGCCGTGCTGCACCACGGCAACACCCCCCGGGTCAAGTACGCCTCGGGCGGGCAGAGCTGGCCCAACCCCCATCCCTACGACCAGGTGAGCTTCGACGACCGGGTCCGCCACGTCGGCGACCGGGTGGCCGCGGTGGCGGCCGAGACCATCGAGGCGGCCGAGGAGGCGCTGCGGCTCATCGACGTGGAGTACGAGGTGCTGCCCGCGGTGTTCGACGAGCGCTCCGCCATGGACCCCGACGCTCCCAAGGTCCACGACGAGGACGACACCACCCACATCTGCGACCCCCAGCGCAACCTCGTGCACCACATCGCGGCCAAGCGGGGCGACGTGGACGGCAACCTGGCGGCCGCATCCCACGTGTTCGAGCAGACGTTCAGGGTCCACCAGGTCCAGCAGTGCCCCATCGAGCCCCACATCTCGATGGCCTGGCTCGACTCCGACGAGCGCATGGTGGTGCGCACCGCCACCCAGGTGCCGTTCCACACCCGCCGGATGCTGGCCCCCCTCATCGACATGGAGATCAAGGACATCAGGGTGATCAAGCCCCGCATCGGCGGCGGCTTCGGGGCCAAGCAGGAGATGCTGATCGAGGACATCGTCGCCCACCTGGCCATCGCCACCCGCCGCCCGGTCCGCCTCGAGCTGGACCGGGCCGAGGAGTTCTACGCCAGCCGCACCCGTCACCCCCAGACCATCACCTACCGCACCGCGGTGGACGACGACGGCCGGTTGCTGGCCCAGGACATGAGCATCATCGGCAACACCGGCCCCTACGGCACCCACGGCTTCACCGTGCAGATCGTCTCGGGGCTGCGCGGCCTCACCTCCTACAACGCGGCGTCCAAGCGTTTCGACTGCCACGTCGTCTACACCAACATCCCGGTGCCGGGCGCCTACCGGGGCTACGGCGCCCCCCAGGCCGAGTTCGCGCTCGAAGCCCACATGGAGGACATCGCCCGGGCCCTCGACCTCGACCCCATCGACTTCAAGCGGCGCAACTGGGTGAAGGTCGGCGACGAGATGGACATCGCCCCCCACCTGGGCGAGCGGGCCGTGGCCGAGGAGGAGCTCGACGAGTACCCGAAGATCATGTCCTCGGGCATCGAGGAGTGCGTGGCTCAGGGCATGCGGGAGATCGACTGGAGCCTCCGGAACGACGAGTCCTGGAAGGCCCCCGCCGACCGTCCCAGCATCCGGCGGGGCCTGGGCTTCGCCTTCTGCATGCACGGCACGGCCATCCCGTTCCTCGACATGGGCGGCTGCTCGATCAAGCTGAACGACGACGGGTCGTTCAACATGCTCATCGGGGCCACCGACCTCGGCACCGGTGCCGACACCGTGATCGGCCAGATCGCAGCCGAGGTCCTCGGCGTGCCCCTCGACGACATCAAGGTGTACTCCAGCGACACCGACATGACCCCGTTCGACACCGGTGCCTACGCCTCGTCCACCACCTACATCTCGGGCACGGCCGCGCTGCGGGCCGCGGAGGCGGTCCGGGAGCGGCTCAAGGAGCGGGCCGCGATGCTGCTCGAGGTCGACGAGCCCTGCACCATCGAACTGCGCGACCGCCGGGCCTACGCGGCCGACGGCCGATCGGTGAGCCTGGAGGAGATCGCCCTCGACTCCCTGCACTGGCAGGAGCAGGAGCAGATCATGGGCACCGCCTCGCACGTCTCGCCCGACTGCCCGCCGCCCTTCGCGGCCCAGTTCGCCGAGGTGGAGGTGGACGTCGACACCGGCCAGGTGACGGTCACCAAACTGGTGATGGCGGTGGACTGCGGGGTGGCCATCAACCCGGTCACGGCCAGCGGCCAGGTGGAGGGGGGCATGATCCAGGCGCTCGGCTACGCCCATTGCGAGGAGATCGTGCTCGACGACGAGGGACGCATGGTCAACCCGTCGTTCGGCCCCTACAAGATCTACCGGGCCGACGAGATGCCCGACACCGTTGTGTACCTGGTCCAGACCATGGAGGACAGCGGCCCGTTCGGGGCCAAGGCGGTGGCCGAGATCCCCAAGGACGGCGTGGCCCCGGCGGTCCGCAACGCCATCCTCGACGCCACCGGCACCGCCATCAACGACCTGCCCTTCACGCCGGAGCGGGTATGGGCAGCCCTGCAAGCCCAACCCCCCGCGCCGCCCGAAGGCTGACGTCCAGAGGCCGAGCGGCTCGATGTCCGGCGCCGGGGGCCAGCGTCACGCCGGTGCGCGGCAGGCGTCGGCGAGGGCCGTGTTCGCCTCGTTGTCGCTGCCCTCGAGCGCCTGGGCCACCGCCTCGCGCACCCGGGCGATGGACGCCTCCCTGGACGGGTACTCGGGCGGGATGAAGTTGACGGTGACGATTCTCGACGTGTCGAGCCGGTCCGCTTCGGCGATGAGATCCCCGAGACGGTCCAGCGGGATGTCGGTCCTGGCATGCTCGGAGATGATGTCGGCGAGCGTCACGTAGCGGGCCAGCGCCTCCAGGGGAGTGACCTGGTCGATCAACGCTCCGACCACGCATCGCTGGCGGGTCATGCGGTGATAGTCCGAGCGGTTGACGCGGGAGCGCACGTAGCCGAGCGCGGTCAGGCCGTCGAGGCGGTGGTAGCCCGGCCCGAGATTGACGACGACGTGGCGACCGTCCTCCACGATGGGTGCGATCCGGTCCTCGACAGACTCGCGGACATGCACCTCTATGCCGCCGAACAGGTCGATGACCTTGACGAAGCCGACCATGTCGGCCATCACGTAGTATTGGATTTCGAGGCCGGTCAGCTGGGCCAGAGCCGACTTGATGGCGTGGCCCGCCTTGTCCTCGACGCCGGGGAAGGCGGCCGGGTGCTGCAGGCCCAGGGCGTAGATCTCGTTGGCGATGCCCGGGTAGCCGTCGGGCCAGCGCTCGGCGGCCGCGGTCCCGCCCGGGAATGTGACATGGGTCCAGTTGCGCGGCACGTTGAACGCGGCGGCGTCGCCGGTGGCCACGTCGATCGACAGGACGATGATCGTGTCGGTCCTCACTCCGGAGCGCTGGTACCCGCCGTCGCTGCCGAGCAAGGCGATCGTGAGCCGGTCCGCGCCGTCCCAGGTCGCGGTCCGGGCCGTCGCGGCGGGGGCGGGGTCTGCCGGAGGCGGCCCGTCGGCGGGTGCGGTCGTGGAGTCTCCGGCGTCGGTGGTCGCCGGGTTGTTGGCGGCGTCGCCGGTGGAGTCTCCGGCGTCGGTGGTCGCCGGGTTGTTGGCGGCGTCGCCGGTGGAGTCTCCGGCGTCGGTGGTCGCGGCGTCGGTGGTCGCGGTGCCGGTATCGGTGGTTGCGGTGCTGGTGGGGTCGCCGGTTGCGGTCGTCCCGTCGGAGTCATCCGGGGCGTCGGTGGTCTCGGCGGTGGTGGGAAGCGGGGTCGGCCTGGCCGTCTGCGTGTCGGTGGCGACGAACACGTCGGACAGCAGGGTCAGCTGAGTCGCGGCGAGCCTGATCACGATCACATGAGGCGCCGCGATGAACAGGCCCAGCAGGAGCAGCGTCGCCACAGTTCCCAGCCGGCGCAGCACTCCGCCGGGCCGCGGCGGGGAGCGACGCCTCGCGATTCCGAAGGCGTCAGCCGCGACCGCGCCGCGAAAGACCAGCGCGCCCACTGTGGCTGCGATCAAGGCCAGGAGCGACGGCCTGGTCACGGACCACGTGAGCAAGGTGCTCGCCCGGCGAGTCAGCAGGTATGCAAGCCCGAGCGCGGCGGCGACCAGCGTGGCGGCGGCGAGCAGCAGTCCACGGCGGTTCCTGTGACCCAGGTGTCCCAGACCGGGCCAAACCGCGGAGAGAGCCGCAGCCACCAGCGGATGGGGTCCGCGCCCCGTCCGGTCTTCAGGCGTCGTGGCCTGCGCCGGAGCCGATGCGCTCGCCACCAGCGGATGGGGTCCGCGCCCCGTCCGGTCCTCCCGCGCCATGCTCAGGTCCCCTCCGGGCCGGGCCGGCCGCCGCCATGGTCAGCATCGCATCCCCGGCGACAGGCAGCCTCGACACCAAGGATCAACGCCGTGTCAACGAGGGTAGCTTGTTGCGGTCGGCAGCGCGACGGCTCTAGCGTTGCGGCTCGTGTGAGTGTCGAGCGCTCGTGGGGCGACCGGGTTCATCCAGTGTGTCGAGGCACGCCCCGGCAGTACCCGGGTCAGGGCGCAGCGAGACGCGGGAGCGGGCTCGGGCCGGCGGTCGCCGGGAGGCTGGGGGTTGAAGATGATCGTCTCGGGTGACTGGGCGGTGACCGCCGCGCTGGACGAGCCGCAGCGCCACTGGGGCGTGAGAGTGGAGGACGGGCTGATCGACGACTGCGGCCCAGCCAGCGAGCTGCGGGCCCGTTACCCGGACGACGACTTCTGCGACGGGAGCGGCTGCGTGCTGCTGCCCGGCTTCGTCAACGCGCACGTGCACCTCTACGGCGTGCTGGCCCACGGGGTCCCCGCGCCGGCGGCGCCGGTGGCCGACTTCTGGGGGTTCCTGGACGACTACTGGTGGCCCCTGGTGGAGAACGCCCTCGACCACGAGATGATCTCGGCCGCCGCCGGGTGGGTGACCGCCGAGCTGGCCGCCGGCGGCACCACCAGCTTCTTCGACATCCTGGAGGCGCCCAACGCCCTGCCCGACGCCCTGTTCGCGCAGCGGGAGGCGGTGGCGGCCAGCGGGCTGCGGGGAATCCTGTCGTTCGAGGCCACCGAGCGGATGGGCGCGGCCAACGGCCAGGCCGGACTGGATGAGAATGTGCGCTTCGTCGAGGCGTGCCGCGCCGACGGCGGCGGGCCCGGTGCCGGTGACAGGGTGTCGGGCGCGATGTGCATCCACACCACGTTCACGTGCAGCGAGCCCTTCATACGCCGGGCCTTCGAGACCGCGGCCGACCTGGACGTGTTCTGCCACGCCCACGTCAACGAGGGCGTGCACGAGGGGCGCTGGTGCGCGGAGCATCACGGCATGCGCACCCTCGAGTTCTACGACCGCATCGGGGCGGCGTCGCCCCGGTTCCAGGCCAGCCAGTGCGTGCAGCTGTCACCCCGCGAGATCGACATCATCGCAACCACGGGCGTGAGGGTGTCGCACATGCCGCTGTCCAACTGCGAGGTGGGCGGAGGCATCGCTCCCGTGCCGGAGATGCTGGCCCGGGGCGTCACCGTCGGGCTCGGCTCCGACGGCTACCTCAACGACATGTTCGCGGTGATGCGGGGCGCCTTCCTGCTGCACCGGGCCGCCACCCTCGACCCGGGCGCGATCAGCGCGGCCAGCGTGCTCCACCTGGCCACCGAGGGCTCGGCTCGCACGCTCGGCCTGGAGCGGGTCGGCCGGCTGGAGCCGGGCTGGCACGCCGACCTGCAGCTGGTCGACATCGAGGGCCCCGGAGGTCTGCCCACCCCGGTGGAAGCCCACAACCTGCTCGACCAGCTGGTGCTGTGGCGCAACGCCGCCCATGTGAGCCGGGTGATGGTGGGCGGGGACTGGATCGTCGACGGCGGCGAGGTGATCGGCGCCGACCTGGAGCGACTGAGGGCCCGCACCCTCGAGCAAGCGGCCAGACTGTGGTCATGAGCCTTCAATGCTGCCCCTGCGTTCCTGTTCGGGAGAATCGTCCCTGTCGGCCAGGAGGCTCGAACAGAGTGCTGGTCGGCAGGCTGCGGCCGTGAGCCTGCTCAGCCAGCTTGCCGAGCACGTCGACGCCGGGGTGGCGGTGGCCTCCGCCACCGTGGTCGACACGTCGCGCTCAGTGCCCCGCCGGGCCGGGGCCAAGATGCTGGTGTTTCGCGACGGCACCATCTCCGGCACTGTCGGCGGCGGCGAGATGGAGGCCAGGGTGGTGGCCGAGGCCGTGGCCGCGCTTGCCGACGGCCGCTGCCGTCTGCTTTCGTACCGTCTAGTCGACCCTGTCCGGGGCGATCCCGGCGTCTGCGGGGGCGACGTCCAGATATTCGTGGAGCCGCACATGCCCAAGCCCACCGTCATTGTCATGGGATACGGACACGTGGGACGGGCCGTCGCCCAGCTCGCCCATTGGCTGGGCTTCCGGGTGGTCGCCTCCGACGATCGGGCCGGGATCGAAGACGCTGCCGGTGGCGGGGAGGACCCCGAGGCTCTCGACGGCGATCCCGGGAGTGGAGCCCCCGATGAGCTGGTCGTCGGCTCCGTGGACGACTTGCTGGCCGGGCGGACACTCGACGCCGACTCGTCGGTGGTGCTGGTGACCCGCAACGTGGACGTGGACGCCGCGGCGCTGCCCGCCCTGCTGGCCACCGACGCCGGTTACGTGGGGGTCATGGGCAGCGAGCGCCGCTGGGCCACCACCCGGGCCCGCCTGGAAGCCGACGGCGTCGATCCGGTTGCGCTGGACCGGGTCCATGCCCCCATCGGCATCGAGGTGGGCGCCGAGACCCCCGAAGAGATCGCGCTGAGCATCATGGCCGAGGTGATCGCCCATCGCCGGACCTGAACTCGTCGGCGCCGGGTCTTCACCGCTGTGCGTGCTGCGGGGCGGGGGCGATCTGGCCACCGGCGTGGCCTGGCGGCTCACCCGGGCCGGCTGGCCGGTGGTGGTGCTCGAACTGCCCGAGCCGTTGACGATTCGCCGCACGGTGGCGCTGTCCACCGCGGTGACCGACGGCGAGATCAGCGTGCAGGGCATGAGAGGCGTGCTGGCGGCGTCGCCTGCCGACGCGGCAGCAGCCTGCGAGCGAGGCGATGTGCCGGTGCTGGTAGCGCCGGCACTGGCAGACCTCGGCCCGCCGCAGCCCGACGTGGTGGTCGATGCCCGCCTGGCCAAGCGCAACATAGACACGTCCATCGGTGACGCCGGCATGGTGATCGGCCTCGGTCCCGGCTTCACCGCGGGCACCGACTGCCATGCCGTCGTCGAGACCATGCGAGGCCACCGGCTGGGCCGGGTGATCTGGTCGGGCTCGGCCCAGCCCGACACCGGCATCCCCGCCGAGCTCGGGGGTCAGGCGGCCGGCCGGGTCCTGCGGGCCCCAGCTTCCGGGGAGGTCGCCTGGCTGATCTCCATCGGCGATGTGGTCACAGAGGGCCAGTTGCTGGGCTCGGTGGCGGGCGAGCCTGTGACCGCACCGTTCGACGGTGTAGTCAGGGGCGCGATCAGGTCGGGCACAGCAGTGCCGCCCGGCCTCAAGATCGGTGACGTCGATCCCCGCTGCGACCCTTCGGCGTGCAGGGAGATCTCCGACAAGTCCCTTGCGGTGGGCGGCGGAGTGCTGGAGGCCGTCCTGGCCCGCCGCGCCGGTGTCGCCTGACGGACCCGGACACCCCGGCCGCCGGTTCTGGGCGCGGTTCTCCGACTTCAGGCCGGGTTCTCGAGCCCGGAATGATCGCCGCGGGTCCGGTTCGACGGTCTGGACGAGGTGGTCCCGCTGGGGCTGGAACGCGGGCTCGCCAATAGGGTGGGAGCCGTGGTTCAGGCTGCGTTCAACGTGATGCCCCATGGGCCTATCGAGCGGGCGGTGGAGCTGGCCCGGCTCGCGGAGGGTCTCGGCTACGAGCGGTGCTGGGTGTACGACGAGGGCCTCGCGGCCAGCGACGTGTACGTGACCATGACGGCCATCGCGCTGGCCACGTCGTCGTTGGAGGTCGGCCCGGGTATCACCAACCCCTACACCCGCCATGCGGGCGCCACCGCAAGCGCCATCGCCTCGCTCGACGACGTGTCCGGTGGGAGGGCATTCCTGGGGATCGGCGCCGGCGGAAGCCTGACGCTCGACCCCTTGAGCATCCCCCGCGACCGGCCCCTGACCGCAGCGCGAGAGACCATCGACGCCTGCCGACGGCTGTTCTCCGGCGAGACCGTCAGTGTTGAGGGCGTTCACGTGCAGTTGAGCGAGGCGTCGCTGCTGCACGCCCGGGCCGGCACCGAGATCTGGCTGGCCGGGCGGGGACCGCGGATGCTGGAGCTGGGCGGCGCGGCCTGCGACGGGGTGCTGGTGGACTTCGTCTACAAGCCCCACCTGGGCCCCGCGATCGCGCGGATCAGGGCCGCGGGCCAGGCCGCGGGCAACGAGCCTCGCATCTCCTACTCCACGATGCTGGTGACCGACGACGACACCATGGCCGCCCTCAAGCCCCATATGACCTACCGGCTTGTCGACTCGCCGCCGGAGGTGCAGGAGGACCTCGGGCTCGCCGAATCCGACGTGGCCCGGATCAGGGCCGCGCTGGCCGACGGCCTGGAGGCCGCGGCCGAGCATGTGCGCGACGAGTGGGCGCTGCCGTTCGTGATCGCCGGCACCCCCGACGAGTGCGGCCAGGAGCTGCACCGGCTGGCTGCCGAGCACGGGATCGAGTCGTTCGTGGTGCCGCTCCTCGACGACGAGCCGGCCGAGACGCAGCTGCGATCCGGCGCTGAGATCATGGGGATCAGCTAAAAATAAGAAAATAGTTTGAAACTCCTGCAATCTCTGTAGGGTGCTTGACGCCGTCCCGGTTCGCTGGGTGCCGGGCCGGTCGCCTCAACCCTGGTGCTCAGAGAGTCCCGCCTCCGAAGGCAGCGGCGCGCGGGGAACGAGCATGATCATCTGGTACTGGTCCGTCAAGGGCGGGGTCGGGACGTCGGTTGTGGCCGCGGCCACCGCCATCCGCCTCGCGTCCGAGGACCGCGACACCACACTGGTGGATCTCTGCGGGGATCAGCCGGCGCTGCTGGGCATGGCCGCCGGCGCGACGCCGGCCGAGCCCGGGATCGGCGACTGGGTGGCCGCGGGCGACGGCGTGGCCGCCGACGCCATCGGCAGGCTGCTCGAGGACGTGGCCCCCGGCCTGCGCCTGCTGCGGAGGGGCACCCGGCCGCCCCTGCTTGAGGCGACCGCGCTGGGCGAGGACCAGCGCCCGAGGCTCATGCTCGCTCTCGAAGTGCTGGCTCGCAACGGGCCGGTCGTGGTGGATGCCGGGCTGGATCCCGCCGTCCTGCGTTCGGTCATCGACGGCCCGCACCGGCCGGTGTGCGTGCTGCGATCCTGCTACCTGGCCTTGACCCGCGCCCAGCAGGTGGCCGGCCCCTACGACTGGGTGGTCCTCGTGGAGGAGCCGGGTCGGGCGCTGCGCGCCCGCGACGTGTCCGCCGCGATCGGGGCCTCCCACGTTGAGCGGGTGGCGTGGGATCCCCGCGTGGCCCGATCAGTGGACGCGGGCACGATCGTCAGCATGCTCCCGCCGCCGCTGAGGCGATTCGAGCTTCCAGCATGACCGGCGTGGTCGCCGGAGCCGGGCGGATCCGTATGGGTACCGGCCCGCCCTCCGACGACGGCGATGAGTCCCTCGTCGAGGTCGTCCACCGAAGGGTGGTCGACACGATGGAGCAGCAGCCCGTGCCGGCCGCCGACATCGCGTCGATCGTCCGTGCGCTGGCCCCCCTCACCCCGGCCGACGTGGTCGACGATGTGGTGGAGCGGGTCACCGCCCGGGTGCACGGACTCGGCCCGGTGGAGCCGCTGCTCGCCGACCCGTCGGTGAATGAGGTGATGATCAACGGGCCGGGACCGGTGTGGATCGAACGGGGTGGCCACGTGAGCCCGACCGCGGTGTCGCTGGACAGGGCCGCGGTCGATCTGGTCGTCGAGAGGATCGTGGCCCCGCTCGGCCGTCGCGTGGACCAGCTGACCCCGTGCGTGGACGGCCGCCTGCCCGACGGTTCCCGGGTGCATGTGGCGGTGCCGCCGGTGGCCGTCGACGGGCCCTACGTGACCATCCGCCGCTTCGTGCTGGCCGACGTCTCCCTGGAGGTGTTCACCGGGCCGCCGGTGGTGGAACTGCTGGAGGAGCTGGTCGACCGGGGCGCCAACGTGATCGTCAGCGGAGGCACAGGAGCGGGCAAGACCACGCTGCTGAACGCTCTGGCCGGCCGGGTCAGCCCGCAGCATCGGATGCTCACAATCGAGGACGCCGCCGAGCTGCAGCTCGAGCATCCCCATGTTGTGCGTCTCGAGGCCCGCCCCGAGTCGCGCGAGGGCGGAGGGTCGGTGACGATCCGCGACCTTGTCCGCAACGCGCTCCGGATGCGGCCCGACCGGATGGTGGTGGGAGAGGTGCGGGGCCCCGAGGCGCTCGATCTGCTGCACGCCCTCAACACCGGCCACGCCGGCTGCCTTTCGACCCTGCACGCCAACGGTCCAGTCGACGCGCTGCGACGACTGACCGCGCTGGCGGCGGCCGCCGATGAGCGCTTGGGCGTGGAGGCGGTCAGAGAACTCGTGGCGTCTGCCATCGACGCCATCGTCCACGTCGGCCGAGTCGCCGGCGGGGCCCGCCGGGTCACCGCCGTCGCCGAGGTCCAGGGGTACGACACCGTCGGTCTGCTCGCCGACGACACCGGCATCCGGGGGAAGGCGTCGCGGCCCGCCCGGCTGGTGGCAGGCCCGTGACCGCGCTGCTGGCCGCCTTGCTGCTGTTCGCGGCGCTGGCCCCGGCCCCTCTGCGGCCGGGGACGCGGGGCCGATCCGGTCGCCTGAGATGGCGTCCGAGCCGGGCAGCATCCCGGCTCTCGGCCATGGGCGGGCGGTGGAGCCGGCGACATGGGCGAGAGGACGCCATACCCCAGGCGCTCGAGTTGACCGCTCGGGCGCTGCGCTCCGGCGCGTCGGTGCTGACCGCGCTCGACACGGTGGCGACGGAGATCCCCGAGACCGGATGGCGGGAGGTGGTCGCCAGGGTGCGCGGCGGCCTGGGCCTCACCGAGGCGCTGGACGGCTGGGTCCAGGACCTGCCCGAGCGCCAGACGGCCGCGGCCCTGCTGGTTCTGGGGCACCAGTCCGGCGCGGCCATGGCGGCCAGCCTCGACCGGGCTGCCGCCTCGCTGAGGCAGCGGCGGGCTCTCGGCGACGAGATCCGGGCCCTCACCTCACAGACCCGGACCTCGGGGATGGTGGTGGCTGCGGCGCCGGCTGGGTTCGCGGCTGTGATCGCCGTCGCCGACCCCGGCTCCCTGGGCGCGCTGGTGGGGACACCGTTCGGGCTGCTCGCCCTGATGGCTGGTCTGGTGCTCGAGGGCGTGGGCATCTGGTGGATGGCGAGGCTCAGCCGGGGAGTGGTGAGATGGGCGTGAGCCTCGCCGCCGCGCTGGGGGCGGCTCTGCTGGCGCTGTGGGCGCTGGACACGGACTCGGCACTTCACGGCCTGGCACGACGGAGACTCCGGGACGTCGACCGATCCGGACGGGACCGCACCCGTGCTCTAGCGGCCCTGGGCCGGCGACTCTCCGGGGGTGCCGTCGAGTCCGCCGACGAGGCGTTCGTGGGGCTCGCGAGCCTGGCTTGCCTGGCCGCAGCCGTCGCGTTGGGCGCGGTGGGAGGTCTACTGGTGCTGTCGGCCACGGTCGTCGCGGTGGCCGCGAGACGGCGGGCCCGTCACCGCGACCGGGTGCGGCACATCGAGCGGCACCTGCCTGAGGTCATCGACCTGCTCGGCCTGGTCGTCGGGGCCGGGAGGCCGACCGTGTCGGCCCTGGCGGACGTCTCTGCGCGGGTGGTTGAGCCGTTCCGGTCAGAACTCGCCGCAGTGGCGAGACGCGCCGGCGCCGGCGAGCCGTTCACGGAGTCGGTACGCAGGCTGCGGGAGACCCTGGGTCCCAGCGTCACATCCGTCGTGCACGCCGTCACCGCGGCAGAGATCGATGGCGCCCCGCTCCAGCCCGCCCTCGAGCGGGCCGCGGACGAGGCTCACCGCCGCCGGAGAGTGCGGGCCGAGGAAGCGGCCCGGCGGGTGCCGGTGCTCATGCTGTTCCCTCTCGTGTTCTGCATCCTTCCCGCCTTCTGCCTGCTGACCGTCGTCCCGGTGCTCGTCGGGACCGTCGCCGATCTGCGGTTCCCGTCCTGAGGCCGCGCGCCCAGGTGGCGCCAACGACACAGAAGCCGTCCCATCGCCGCCCATGAACGGGCGGCTCCGAAAGGAGCGAACATGATCTTCCGATTCCTGGCCGCGCTGCACGCGCGGTGGCATCTCGCCGGATACCGCCTCCCGGCCGTCGGTGATAGGCACGGACGCCGGGCCGGCGACCGGGGCCAGACCACGGCCGAGTACGCGCTGGTCATCGTCGGCGCCGCCGCGGTGGCCCTGCTGTTGCTGACCTGGGCGACCGGCTCCGGCAAGATCACCTCGCTGCTGGACAAGGTGGTGGACACGGTCGCCAACATGGTCAATTGATCTGCCGGCTGCGTCGCGGCGCCTCCGGCGGACCGCCGCCGTGCCAGCGCGGGCAATCGACGGTGGAGTTCGCGCTGATGGTGCCGTTCATCGCGTTGACGCTTCTGACCGTCGTGCAGGTGGGTCTGCTCGTGCGCACCCGGGTGCTGGTCACCCACGCGGCCCGGGAGGCGGTGCGTTCGGCTGCCGTGGGAGAGGCCGACGGCGAGGTTCGCTCGGCCGCGCTCGCCTCGGCCGACCTGGACCCGGCGCGGCTGCGCGTGCTGGTCCGTCGAGGCGACGGCAGGGCCACCGTGGAGCTGACGTACGTGGAGGCCACCGACGTTCCGGTGGTGGGACCGCTGGTCGGTGACGCCGTGTTCGAGGCCCGGGCCACGATGCGCCTGGAGTAGTCGCAGCCGACGCGCCGACGCATAGTCGGCGCCCTCCGGGAGGACAGCAAGGGAGCCGCGCTCGGCGCGATCGTCGCAGCCGGCGCGCCGACGCATAGTCGGCGCCCTCAGGCGGTACTGTTCTGCTTCGTGTCCGTGACGATTCGGTGCTCGGAGCGGCCTCCGTGGACGGTTCTCAGCGTCGGTGGCGAGCTCGACGTCGTCGGTGCCCCCGACCTTCGCCAGGCCGTCGTCAAGGCGGTGGCTGAGGGCTGTCGCATGCTGGTCCTGGACATCTCCGAACTGGACTTCATCGACTCGTTCGGCATAGGAGCGGTAGTCGCTGCGCTGAAGCGGCTGCGCCAGCGCGGCGGCGAGTTGGCGCTGGTGTGTCCCTCGTCCCGGATCCGCAGAGTGTTCGAGATCTGCGACCTTGACAGGATCATCGCGATGCACGACTCGATAGATGGCGCGGCAGGGTCAAGATCGGAGTCCGCGGCTGCCTCGTCGGTTCCGGTGACGTGATGAGCGGTGCCGCGAATCAGGCCGTAGAGATCGAGATCCCTCCCCGGCCCGACTATGTGTCGCTCGTCCGGGTGGTGGTGGCCGCTGCGGCCGAGCTGGACCCCAGCTTGGAGCCGCCGCGCGTCGACGATCTCCGGGTGGCGGTGTCGGAGGCCACCACCAACGCCATACAGGCCCACATGCGCTCAGGCTGCACCCGTCCGGTGAGGGTCACCTGCTGGCGTCCCGAGGGCGGTGTGTCGGTGGTGGTCCGCGACGAGGGCCCCGGCTTCGATGTCGGGGCGTTGCCTCCTGAGCCCGTCACGGAGTCGCCGGCCCGTCTCAGCCGCGAGTCCGGGATGGGCATCTCCATCATCCGGGCCCTGGCCGACAGCGTGAGCATCGACTCCTGCGGCCGGGGCACCGAGTTGCGCCTCGTCTTCAAGCACCGGTAGGGCGCGCCAACGACCTCCCGCCTATCCGCGTGGCCCCTTAGCCGCCGCCGTCGCCGGTGCTGTCGGCCCTCTGCTCGTCGCGGGCCAGGTCGTCGATGGCGAGGTGGCTGATGTCGTTGGTCCGGTGCACCGCCCTCAGCAGCAGATGGGCCACGACGGGCAGCGTGACGATCATCGCGGCCGCGGCGATGACCAGATAGGCGGCGCCGGCCCAGCCGAGCAGGGGAGCTGCTCCGACCGAGGTCAGCAGCAGGGCCACCGGGCTGGCCTTCCCGGCAGCCTGGATCCGAGCGAACGGCGTCGAGAAACGGAGCAGCCCGACTCCGGCCATCACTGCAATGACTGCGCCGGCAACCATCACCACCTCGGCCGCGGCTCTCATGGCTCGGTCCTGTGGTTCGCCGGATCGACGTCGCGTTCGAGGAATCGGCTGGCCGCGAAGGTGCCGGCCAGCCCGACGAGGGCGATGACGATGAGGGTCACGAGGAACGTCTGGCTCTTGCGGCTGGCGGCGTCTACGGCGATAGCTCCCGCCAGCGACACGAGGGCGACTTCCACCGCGATCACGCGATCGGCCAGGCTCGGACCGCGCAGGAGCCGGTAGAGGGCGCACAGGCCGGCCGCCGCGAAGCCGGCGATCGCGATCGCGGCCATCATCGGCCTCCCATCGGACTCGACGTCGGCAGGGCCTTGCAGGCCAACTCGGCGAGCTTGTGGGCGTGGGCCACGGTCGCGGCGCGCTTGTCGCCGTGAAGGAGGTGGATGTAGTAGCGGCCAATCCGGCGGTCTACGTCGATCACCGCCGTGCCGGGGCTGAGGGTGATCGACGCGGACAGGAGCAGCATGTGCTCGCTGCCGGTGACCGGCAAGTCGACGGCGACGATGACCTCCTCGGTGCCGTCACCGGCGGTGACGATCTCCACGGCCACGCTGATCGTCGAGAGGGCGAGATCGACCAGCACCAGCCAAGCGAACCGCAGCAAGGGCCGGAACCGGATCACGTGGCGGCTCGTCGCCCCCCGGTCGGTGGCGAGAACGACGATGGAGACTGCGAGGCCGGACAGCACGTTGGCGACCGACACCGATCCCCACAGTCCGCACCACACCAGGGTGAGGCCGGCCGTGGTCACGGCCCGCCGTTGCGTCCCCGCGTATCTCCTCACGGCCGGACCGCCGCGATGTAGGTGGCGGGATCGCGGAGGCTCTCGGCCGCCTCGGTCGAGAGATCGAGCAGCGTCCCTGCGAACAGCGACACCGTCAAGGTGCCGACGACGGCTATGGCCGTGGCCGTGTGCATGGTGCGCTGGCCCCGGCTGGGGGCCGGACTCGGCCGGGGACCCTCGGCAGGGCGACCCCAGAAGACCTCGTTCCAGATCTTGCTCATCGACAGCAGCGTCAGGCCTCCGGCCACCAGCGCGGCCACAACCACCACTACGGTGCCGCCGCGGTCGATGGCGGCTGAGATGACCGCCAGCTTGGCGACGAAGCCGGAGAAGGGCGGGATGCCGGCCAGGCTCAGGGCCGGCACGGCGAACATGACGGCGACGAGCGGCTGGCGGCCGGCGAGACCACCGGATCGGTCCAGCGAGCTCGAGCCCTCGTGGTTCTCGATCAGGCCACCGACGAGGAAGAGCACGGCCTTGACCGGCATGTGGTGGATCAGGAACAGGATGGACCCCGCAACACCGGCGACGGTGAAGAGGCTGAGACCCATGAGCATGTAGCCGATCTGGCTGATGACGTGGAACGACAGGATGCGCTTGACGTCCGACTGGGCCAGCGCCCCGAGAACGCCGACGAGCATGGTGCAGGCGGACACCATCAGCATGAGCGGTCCCAGATCGTCCATGGCGGTGAGGTTGTGGAACCGGATCATCGAGTAGATCCCCACCTTGGTCAGCAGGCCGGCGAACACTGCGGTGATGGTGGTTGGCGCGGTGGGGTACGAGTCCGGCAGCCAGCTGAACAGGGGGAATACCGCGGCCTTGGTCCCGAAGACCACCAGGAACCAGGCGCCGATGCCGAGCCGGACGCCGCTGTCCAGCTGCGGTATGCGCTCGGCCAGAAGCGCCATGTTGACCGTGCTCGTGGCCGAGTAGACGAAGGCGACGCCTATCAGGAACAGCGTCGAGGCCATCAGGTTCATCACCACGTAGGTCATGCCGGACCTGACCTGGTCCCGGTTGCCTTGGTGGGTCAGCAGCACATAGCTGGAGACCAGGATCAGCTCGAAGGCGACGAAGAGTGTGAACAGGTCTCCGGTGAGGAACGCCAGCGAGACCCCGGAGGTGAGCACGCACAGCAGCGGCCCGCTCAACTCCGGATTGGCGGCCCATACCGTCCGGCGCTGGCCGATGGCGAAGATCTCCACCACGAAGATGATCGTCAGGGCGACCGGGAGTATGAGGGCGGCGAACAGGTCGGCCACCAGGACGATGCCGAGCTCCGGCGCCCAGCCGCCGACCGCGACGGTGTGGGTTCCGTCGCGGGCCACGGCCACCAGCATGATGTGCGAGGCGAGCGCGGCCGATCCCAGTCCTGCGACGACGGCCAGGTCTCGCAGGAAGGGGCGGGAACGCAGGGCGAGGCTGCAGGCCGCGGCCACCAGCGGGGCGACGATCGCGATCGAGATGAGCTCGGTCATGTCGCCACCGGGTCCCCTGGCTCGCCCGAGGCGCTGTCGGTGGCCGCGATCCGGCGGTCCTCAAGGTCGTCCTCGACCAGGTCGTCGCCGGTGATGGTCCGCTGGCGCCTGGCTAAGGCCAGAAGGAACAGAGTCAATCCGAACGAGATCACGATGGCGGTGAGGATCAGCGCCTGCGGCAGCGGGTTGGCCATGGCCTCCGGTTCGGCCCGACCGGCGATGGGGGGCCGCCCGGCCGGCCCGCCGGCCGCGATCAGCGCCACAACGGTCGCGTGCCCCAGCAGGGAGTAGCCGAGGACGATCCGGCTCAGCGAGCGCCCGGTCACCAGGTACAGACCGACCGCGGTGAGCCCGCCGATTGCCAGCAGGAGGGCTCCGCTCATTCCCGCTCCCGGTGGTCGGAGGGAGCCGGCTGATCAGCCGCGAACTCGGTTGCGCCCAGCCCGTCGAGCACCGCGACCACCGTCCCGACGACGATGGCCGCGACGCCGACGTCGAACACCAAGGCGGAGCCGGTCTTTATCTTGCCCAGCAGCGGAACCTCCAGCGACAACACCTGCTGGTCGAACAGCAGGTCCCCCCACAGCAGCGGCATCAGGGCGACGCCGGCCACGACGAACACGCCCGCGGCTACCAGAGTGATGCCGTAGGTGGGCCGGAGGAATCCGGCGATGGTCCGGAGCGCGAGCACGGCTCCGAACACCAGGCCGGCCGCGAACCCGCCTCCGGGGTTGTTGTGGCCCGCGAACAGCAAGTAGCAGCCGACGATGGCCGCGAAGGGGCTGGCGGCCCGGATCCCGAGACGGATTATGGAAGTGCTTCCGTCGATCATGAGGTGGGTCTCTCAGCACTGGGGCCGGCCCGGGCGAGGGCCTGGACCCCGACTGCGACCGTGGCGAGGACCAGCACCTCGCCCAGGGTGTCGAGGGCCCGGATGTCGGTGAGGATCACGTTGACGATGTTGCTGCCGCCGCCCTCGTCGACGGAGGCGGCCGCCATCTCGGCCAGGGGCGGCACCGCGACCGGGTTGCCGGATGCGGCCGCGAGCCCGATCATCACCGCGGCCCCCCCGAGTCCGGCCACCGTGATCCGCACCGCCCGCCACCGCAGGCCCACCTTCGGGAAGCTGCGGGAGAGGTGCCCGAAGGCGAGCACGAAACCGACGACGATGGCCGCCTCGACCAGGAGCTGGGTGAGGGCCAGGTCGGCGGCGCCGTGGACGGCGAACACCGCCGCGACGGTGATGCCGGCCGCACCGAGCGCGAGTCCCGCCGCCAGACGGGTGGTGACGAAGGCGAGAGCCAACGACGCGCCGATGACGGTGACGGCGAGAACCGCCTGCAGGGGCGAATCCCACGCCACGACATGATCGAGGCTCACATGGCCCACGAACGGCAGGGTGGCGAGGGTGGCCGTGCCCGCCATCGTCACCAGGTACACCGGCAGCGAGCCGTGCTGGAGCCGGGCGCAGGCCGCCCGGCCGAAGGCCATGATGCCCTCGATGAAGGCGTCGCTCCAGCGGGCGCCGTACGCCACCGGGACCCGGCCGAGCCGGCGGCTCATGATCAGACCCAAGATCGCCCCGAGCGCCAGAACGCCGGCGGAGATCCCCAGTTCCGGTGTCAGGCCGGGCCAGCGGTGGAGGTCGGCGACGGGTGAGCCGCCGCTCAGCCGAACCGCGGCCGGCTGCAGGACGCCGTTGAGCGAGCCGAGGAGGGCGAACGCCGCGATCCCAGCCAGGGCGAGCACCGCGGGCGGCACGCTCAGCGTGCCACGGCGGGCCGACAGCGGGGTCTCCGGGCCCGGGCCGAACACCGCGACGAGGAACCGGGCCGTGTAGGCGACGGTCAGCACGGAACCGCCGATCACCCCGAGGCCGACGATCCACGCCTCCGGGCCGTCCAGCGCGAGCGCTGCGGCGATGGCGGTCTCCTTGGCGACGAATCCCAGCAGCGGCGGCGCGCCGGCCATCGACATCCCGGCAAGCACCGCAACGGTGCAGATGGCCGGCATGGAGCGGGCCAGGCCGCCCAGTTCATCCATGTTGCGGGTTCCGGCCCGCACGTCGATCTCCCCGACGATCAGGAACAGCGCGCCCTTGAACAGGGCGTGAGCCACCAGGAGGGTCACCGCCGCGAGCACGGCCTTGGCCGTGCCGACGCTGAACAGGGTGATGAGCATGCCCAGCTGCGAGACGGTGCCCCACGCCAGCACGAGCTTGGCGTCGCGGTGGCGCAGGGCCCCGACCGCTCCCCAGAAGATGGAGGCGGTCCCGAAGGCGACGCCCAGCGCCTTCCAGGCTTCCAGCCCTCCCAGAGCGGGCCCCATCACCGCCACCAGGACCACGCCCGCCTTCACCATGGTGGCCGAGTGGAGGTAGGCGCTGACCGGGGTCGGGGCGACCATCGCCGAGGGCAGCCAGGGGTGGAAGGGCACCTGGGCCGACTTGGTGGCCGCGCCGACCATCACGAGCACGGCGCCGAGGGTGGCGGCAGCACCGTCGGCCGGCGCCAGTTCGCTGATCAGCGTCGTGCCGCCTGACCGGGTCACGAGCAGCAGACCGGCCAGCAGGACCAGCCCCCCGCCGGCGGTGATCATCAGCGCTTGACGGGCCGCCAGCTGTGCTTGTCTGTCGGTGTTCTTGTGCCCGATGAGCAGGAACGAAGTAACCGACGTCAGCTCCCAGAAGACGAAGAGCGACCAGACCGAGTCCGCCCAGACCAGGCCCAGCATCGACGTCGAGAAGGCCAGCAGCGTCGCTGCGAACCGGCCGATCCCCGCGGCGCCGGGAGCGAAGTACCCGTAGGCGTAGACGAACACGCCGAAGCCGATCCCCGACACGATCAGGGTCATGATGTCGGCGAAGGCGTCGACCCTGAAAGTCATGGCAAGGTCGAGACCGGGCACCCAGGCCAGCTCGGCCGATTCGGGCTGGTGGTCCCCGAGCCTCGCGCCGGCCCACACCGCAGTGGCCGCCGGAGGCACCGCCGCTACCAGCAGGCCGTTGCGACCCAGCCGGCGGCTGGCCGCCGCCAGCACGACGCACCCGGCGATGTGAAGCACGAGCAGGCCGAAGATCACCGGTCGGTCTCACTCCATACGAGCTCTAGCGTGTGTTTTCTCACGGCTGGCACCCACCAGAGGCCGAGCGACTGCACCACCGACCCCGCTTGCTCGAACGGCTCACAATAGCGAGCCCGCGGGCCCGAGCGGCCCGTGAGCGGAGCGAACAAGAGCGGGGAGCACGACCCCGAGCGGCCCGCTGAGCGCAGCCCGGGTGAACGGTAGTCGAACCCTCTATTGCAGCTCACACAATTCGCCGCCGGAAGGAAAGTCCCGCGGGAGGGTCCCACTACAGTTGCCTGCCGGCCCACCCGACGGCACTGCACGGACGATCCGATGACGTCAGATCCCCCAAGACCCTCCGACGAGCCTGAGCCGTCGTCGCTGACCTGGATCGGCAGCGACCGCCGTCTCGCCCGGCGGATCGGACGGCCGCTGCAGCGATTCTTCCACCTGCACGCCGGCGGCGGGATCGTGATGCTGGCGGCTGCGGTGTTGGCGCTGGTCTGGGCCAACTCGCCCTGGCGGGGCTCCTACCACGCCCTTCTGGAGAGCCACACCCGTGTCGAGCTGGGAAGCCTGCTGGTCATCGACAGGCCCTTGGAGGCATGGATCAACGATGCGCTGATGGTGGTGTTCTTCTTCGTCGTAGGCCTTGAGATCAAGCTCGAGCTCGTTGTGGGGCACCTGCGCAAGCCAGCGGCCGCGGCGCTGCCGGCCATCGCGGCCATAGGCGGGATGGCGGTTCCGGCCGCGGTGTACGTGGCCTTCAATTCAGGCGGGGAGGGCTCGGCCGGCTGGGGGATCCCGATGGCGACCGACATCGCCTTCGCGGTCGGGGTGCTGGCGCTGATGGGACGCCGGGTCCCCGGCTCGCTCAAGGTCTTCCTGCTCACCCTGGCGATCGTGGACGACATCGGGGCGATTGCAATCATCGCGATCTTCTACACCGACGAGCTGTCGACGGCCTGGCTGGCGGCCGCGGCCGGCATCGTGCTCCTCCTGGTGCTGATGAGACTGGCCCGCGTCTGGTACACCCCCGTCTACCTCGTGGTGGGGGCGGTGTTCTGGCTCGCGCTCTTCGAGTCCGGCGTGCATGCCACCATCGCCGGCGTGATCCTGGGCCTGTTCGCTCCGGCACGCCCTCTGTTGAGCAGGACACGGTTCATGGATGGGCCTATGGACATGTTCTCGGAGCGCTCCCTCAGCGCGGAGGACGCGCGGCGGCTGTCCTTCGAGGCGCGGGAGCAGGTGGCGGTGGCCGATCGGCTCGCGGACTGGCTGCACCCCTGGACGAGCTTCCTGATCATCCCGCTGTTCGCGCTGGCCAACGCCGGTGTCGAACTGTCCCCCGACTCCCTGGATCAAGCCCTGGGCTCGCCGATCACGATCGGGATCGTGGCCGGCCTCGTGGCGGGCAAGATGGTGGGAGTGTCGTCGTTCACGTGGCTGGCAGTGCGCCTGGGGTTGTGCGAGATGCCTCCGGGGGCCACCTGGGTCAAGATTCTGGGCATAGGGGGCTTGGCCGGCATCGGCTTCACCGTGTCGCTGTTCATCACCAACCTGGCGTTCGAGTCGCCTGACATCGCTGATCAGGCCAAGATCGGGATCCTGGCCGCATCGACCATTGCGGCCCTCGTCGGTGCCGCTATCCTCCGCAGTTCCCGACCGGAAGACTCGGCCGCGGCGGCGCAATAGTGCCGTACCGGTCCGGCGGTTCGCCCGGCGTGACATCGCTGCCGGTCCTCGACCGGTTCCCCAACCCTTGCCAGCCGCTGCTTATCCTGTCCGGGTCCCAGTCTGGTGACGGGCGCCCGCCCGTCGGATCGGTTCGAAGTCCATGACCAACGCTCTAGTCATCGTCGAGTCGCCCGCCAAGGCGAAGACGATCTCCGGCTATCTCGGCGCCGGATACGTCGTGGAGTCCTCCATCGGACACATCCGCGACCTGCCCAGCCGGGCGGCCGAGGTGCCCAAGGCCTACAAGTCCGAGTCGTGGGCCCGTCTCGGGATCGACGTCGACAACGGCTTCAAGCCGCTGTACGTGGTCAACAGCGACAAGCGCCAGCAGGTCCGCAAGCTGAAGAGCCTGCTGGCCGACGCCGACGAGCTGTACCTGGCCACCGACGAGGACCGCGAGGGCGAGGCCATTGCCTGGCACCTGCTGGAGGTGCTCAACCCGCGCGTCCCGGTGAAGCGGATGGTGTTCCATGAGATCACCCGCTCGGCCATCTCCGCCGCGGTCGCCGCGCCCCGCGAGCTCGACCGCCGCCTGGTGGACGCCCAGGAGGCCCGCCGGATGCTCGACCGGCTCTACGGCTACGAGGTGTCGCCGGTCCTGTGGAAGAAGGTGATGCCCCAGCTGTCGGCCGGCCGCGTGCAGAGCGTGGCGGTGCGCATCGTGGTCGAGCGCGAGCGCGAGCGGATGAGCTTCGTGAGCGCCTCCTTCTGGGGGCTGACGGCCACGTTCTCTCCCCGAGACGAGCCAGGGCCGGAGTTCACGGCCACCCTGGCCTCGCTCGACGGCTCGCGCGTCGCGACCGCCCGCGACTTCGGTTCCGACGGCCGCGTCAAGCGCGGCGACGTCACCGTGCTCGACGAGGCCGGAGCCGCGAAGTTGGTCGCGGACCTGCAGGACTCGGACTTCGCGGTGAGATCCCGGACCTCCAAGCCGTACCGGCGCCGCCCCGCGCCGCCGTTCATCACGTCCACGCTGCAGCAGGAGGCGGCCCGCAAGCTGGGCATGTCCTCGGCGGCCGCCATGAGAGCGGCCCAGTCGCTGTACGAGAAGGGCTACATCACCTACATGCGGACCGACAGCACGTCGCTGTCGTCGGCCGCGGTGGCCGCGGCCCGCTCCGAGGTGGCCGGCCGCTACGGGCAGGACCTGCTCCCGGCCAAGCCGAGGACCTACGCCAGCAAGGTGAAGAACGCCCAGGAGGCCCACGAGGCCATCCGCCCGGCCGGGGAGGCCTTCGCCGATCCCAGGACGGTGGCCGGCCAGGTGCCCCAGCCCGAGGCCCGGCTGTACGAGCTGGTCTGGAAGCGGACGCTGGCCAGCCAGATGACCGACTGCACCGGCGAGACCGTGCAGTTGCGTGTGGGCGCCCGCAGTGCCGCGGGCGCCGACGCCGAGTTCGCGGCCAGCGGCACGGTGATCACCCACATGGGCTTCCGCGAGGTCTATACCGAGGGCACCGACGCCGGCGAGGCGAGCGAGGCCAGCGAGCTCCGGCTGCCCCCGCTCGCCGAGGGCGACGCGGTCGACAGCCGCGGGATGGAGGCCTCCGGGCACGAGACCCAGCCTCCGGCCCGCTACACCGAGGCGTCGCTGGTGCGTCGCCTCGAGCAGCTCGGCGTGGGCCGGCCCTCCACCTACTCGTCGATCATGGGCACCATCACCGACCGGGGCTACGTGTGGAAGAAGGGGTCGGCGCTGGTGCCGTCGTTCACCGCGTTCTCGGTGGTGAACCTGCTGGAACGCCACTTCCCCAAGCTGGTCGACTACGCCTTCACCGCCGAGATGGAGGACGACCTCGACCGGATCGCAACCGGTGCCGAGGAGCAGGTGCCGTGGCTCCAGCGGTTCTACTTCGGCGGCTCCGACGACCCGGGCCTCAAGGAGAAGGTGTCCAGCCGTCTGGGCGACATCGACGCCCGCTCGGTGAACTCGATCCGGCTGGGTGTCGACGCCGACGGCGTCGATGTCGAGGTGCGCGTCGGGCGGTACGGCCCCAGCGTGCGCCGGGGCGAGGACTCGGTGTCGGTTCCCGACGGCACCGCTCCCGACGAGCTCACCGTCGATCGGGTGGTGGAGCTGCTGGCCGCCGGAAGCGACGAGCGGGCGTTGGGCACCGATCCCGACACCGGGCTGTCGGTCGTGGCCAAGTCGGGCCGTTACGGACCCTACGTGCAGCTCGGGCTGGCCGACGAAGTTCCCGACAAGCCCAAGTTCGCATCGCTGTTCAAGACGATGGAGTTGGAGACGGTCACTCTGGATCAGGCTCTCGAGCTGCTGTCGCTTCCCCGCACGGTGGGGGCCGATCCCGCCGACGGGGTGGAGATAACCGTGCAGAACGGCCGCTACGGGCCCTTCGTGCGCAAGGGTTCCGAGAGTCGCAGCCTGGCCGGCGAGGATCAGCTGTTCACGGTCACCCTCGAGGAGTGCCTGGCCCTGCTGTCCCAGCCGAAGAGCCGCGGCCGGTCCGCGGCGCCGGCTGCACCCCTGAAGGAGCTGGGAGAGGATCCGGTCACGGGCCGGGCCGTGGTGGTCAAGGACGGCCGCTACGGCCATTACGTGACCGACGGAGAGGTCAACGCATCCCTCCGCTCCGGCGACACCGTGGAGGGGCTCACTCTCGACCGGGCCTGTGATCTGCTGGCCGAGAAGCGGGCGAAGGGTCCGGCCAAGAAGCGCCCCGCCCGCCGGAAACCGACCCGAAAACGAAGCTGACCAGCGCGGCGCGCTGAAGCGACGCGACTACGGGCGCGCGCCGCGACGCCCAGAGGCCGAGCGAATAGGTGTGCGCGACCAGCCTGCCCGAGCGAGGCCGTGGGCAGTGTTGCCGAGATTCGGGCGGCCCCGTGAGCGCAGCGAACAAGAGCGGGAGACACCCCCTCGCGACGCGAACGTTCTCACCTATCCGCCGCGACGCCGTAGCCTCGGGTGTCGTGGGAGAGCAACCCCCCCGCTCCTCGGCCGGCCTCCGGCTCGATGAGGCCTTCGAGGCCGTCCGGCCTGCGGGCCGCCTGGAGCGGATCTTCGGCACGTGGGACTTCTTCAGACTGTGGATCGCCCAGGTGGTGTCGGCCACCGGCGACTGGCTCGGCCTCTTCGCCACCATCGCGCTGGCCGACCAGCTCGCCCCGGAGGGCTCCAAGAGCACGGCCATCGCCCTGGTTCTGGTCACCCGGGTGGCGCCCGGGTTCTTCCTGGCCACCGCGGTGGGGGTGATCGTCGACCGGCTCGACCGCAAGCGGGTGATGGTCACCTGCGACCTGGGCCGGGCGGCGGTCCTGGTCTCGCTGCCGTTCGTCGACACCCTGGTCGGGCTGATCATCGCCAGCACGCTGCTGGAACTGCTCACGATGATGTGGCAGCCGGCCAAGGAGGCGACCGTCCCCAACCTCGTGCCCCGCGAGAAGCTCACCTCGGCCAACTCGCTGAACGTGGCCGCCGCCTACGGCATGTTCCCGGTGGCCGCGGGCGTGGCCGCACTGCTGGCCAAGGCAGCCGAGGCGGTGTCGGACGAGGGCTGGGTCACGACATTTAGGCTCAACGAGGAGGGCCTCGCCTTCTACGTGGACGCGCTGTCGTTCCTTGTCACCGCCCTCATCATCTGGCGTATCTCCATTCCGACTCGCACCCGCGACGAGCGTCGGGCGACCGAGCGGGGAAGCCTCGACCTCGGCGGAGCCATCCGGGAGCTTCGCGAGGGCTGGCGGCTGGTGGGGAAGAACCCGATCGTGCGGTCGGTGAACGTGGGCCTGGCCACCGCAGTGATGGGCGCCGGGATGGTGTTCCTGCTCGGGGCCCGTTTCGTGGACGAGGTGATCGTGGGCCGGGAGGCCGACTTCCACGCCGTGCTGTTCTCGCTCGGGGTGGGCATGGCCATCGGTGTCGGCTCTGCGTCGGCGCTGCAGAACCGCATCAACCGCACCCGGGGGTTCACGTCCGCGCTCATCGGCGCGGGTGTCGTGCTGCTGGCGGCCGCGTCGGTGGACCGGCTGTCGCTGATGATCCCGCTGGTGGTCATGCTCGGAATGCTGGCCGGGCCTTCCTACGTGCTCGGGTTCACGCTGCTGCACGAGAACGTGTCCAACGAGATCCGGGGCCGGGTCTTCTCGGCTCTGCTGGTGCTGGTGCGGCTGTGCGTGCTGATCGCTCTGGCTGTGGGCGGGGTGCTGGCCGACCTGCTCGACAATCTGTCGGAACGGTGGTGGGACGGGTTCATCACCGTGCTGGGCGCCCGGGTCGAGCTTCCCGGCGTGCGGTTGACGATGTGGCTGGCCGGGGCGATCATCGTCGTCGCCGGCGGCCTGGCCAGTTGGAGCCTTCGAGCCGGCGCGGTTCCGGCTGCGGGGCGGGCGGACGGATCGGACGGAACGGAGGTCGGGGCGCCGGTCGAGGTGCCTGCGGTGGCGGCGATCGCGGGGGCCGACGATGTGTCCGGCGGCGTGTCCACGAAGCCGGCCGGCGATGAGCCCGCGGCCGGGTCGGAGACGTGAGCGGCCGGCTGATCGCGGTCGAGGGGATCGACGCGTCAGGGAAGTCGACCCAGGCCCGGATGCTCGCCGACTCGCTGGGAGCGGAGTTCACGTTCCAGTTCGGCGCGACCGGCGTGGGGAAGGTCATCAGGGACGTTCTGCTCGACCCGGCCAACGACTCGGTCGACGACCGCACCGAGGCCCTGCTGATCATTGCTGACAAGGCTCAGCACGTCGCCGAGATCGTGAGGCCGGCGCTGGAGTCTGGCCGCGACGTGGTCACCGACCGCTTCACCGCTTCGACGCTCGCCTACCAGGGTTACGGGCGGGGACTCGACCTCCACGAGTTGGAGGCGATTATGGGCTTCGCCACCGGCGGGCTCGAGCCGGGTCTGAACGTGCTGATGGACCTCTCGCCCGAGCAGGCCTGGCAGCGGCTCGGGCCATCCGTGGATCGCTTCGAGGGACAGGGCCCCGAGTTCCTCGACCGGGTCCGCAACGGCTACTTAGCTCTGGCCGGGGCCGACCCGGCCCGCTGGGCGGTGGTGGACGCGGCCGGCACCACCGACGAGGTCGCGGCCCGGGTCCTGGCTGCGGTGCGTGAACGCATAGGCGCCGGATGATGGGCCTTCTGGCGGTTGAAGTGGCGGCGGCTCGGATTCTGGCTGCGGTGCGTGAGCGCCTAGGCGGCGGTCGATGAGCCTTCTGGAGGCCGCGGCGGAGACGGCCCCGGTCGATCCGTGGTCGCCGGTGGTGGGTCAGCCGCGGGCGGTGGCCGCGCTGGCGTCGGCGGTGGCGTCACCGGTGCACGCCTACCTGTTGGTGGGTCCCCGGGGCTCGGGCAAGCGGGCCGCGGCCGGCGCGTTCGCAGGCGAGTTGATCGTGGCCGCCGACGAGCGGGCGGGCGCCGAGCCGCCGCGGGCCGGGAGGCACCGCCGGCTGGCCGCCCGCGAGGAGCACCCGGATGTGTTCGTGCTCAGCCCGGCGGGAAACAGCCTGCGCCGGGAGGAAGAGGTGTCGCAGCTCATCGTGGAGGCGAGCCGCACCCCCGTGGAGGGCACCCGCAAGGTGCTGGTGGTGGACCGGTTCCACACCGCCACCGCGGCCGCGGCCGCGGCCCTGCTCAAGCCGGTGGAGGAGCCCGCGACGTCGGTGGTGTGGGTGCTGCTGGCCGAGCAGGTGCTGCCCGAGCACGTCACCATCGCCTCCCGCTGCGCCCGGGTCGACTTCGGCCCGGTGCCCGACGACGACGTGGCCGCGGTGCTGGTGTCGGAGGGCCTGGCCGACGCTGACCGGGCGGTGCTGGTGTCGGCCGCGGCTGCGGGCAACCTCCACCGGGCCCGGGTCCTGGCCGCCGACGAGCGGGTCGCGGCCCGGCGGGAGGCATGGTGGTCGGCCCCGGAGCGCCTCGACGGCACCGGCGCCGCGGTGGCCGAGCTGGTCGCCGAGCTGCGGGCGTTGATCGACGACGCCGGCGAAGCCCTGACCGAGCGCCACCGGGCCGAGATGGCCGCCCTCGACGAGCGCGAGGCCCAGTTCGGCACCCGGGGCTCGGGCCGCCGCGACATCGAGGCCCAGCACAGGCGCGAGCACCGCCAGTTCCGCACCGACGAGATCCGCTTCGGCCTGGCCACCCTCACCGCCCGCTACCGGTCACAGATCGCATCCGAGTCCCCCGATCCGGTCGCCGACCGGCGTGCCATGAGGGCCATCGACCGGCTCCGGGCCACCGCCGAGAGCCTGATCCGCTCCCCCAACGAGGCCTTAGCCCTCCAAGCCCTCTTCCTGGACCTCCCACCGGCGCGCTGAGCGGGTCCGCCTGGCCTCGTCGAGGCCGTCCACGCGCTCCCAACCGGTAGTCTGGCTCGGCGCCGGTCGGCTCTGTCGCTTGGTGTCAACCCGCCCGAATAGCTCAGTCGGTAGAGCGACGCTCTCGTAAAGCGTAGGTCAGGGGTTCGAATCCCCTTTCGGGCTCCCTCTCCCTCGTCCCCGCACCTCAAGAGGCGGCTCGTGGCCGACCAGGCAACCTTCGAGGACGACGCCCTGCCGCTGATGTCGTCGCTGTACTCGGCGGCGATCAGGTTGACCCGCAACCGCGCCGACGCCGAGGACCTGGTCTCGGAGACCTACCTGCGGGCCTACCGCTCCTACGGCACCTTCACCGAGGGCACCAACCTCAAGGCGTGGATGTACCGCATCCTCACCAACGCCTACATCAGCGAGTACCGGCGACGCCAGCGCCGGCCCGCGGAGACCGACCTCGGCGACGTGGAGCACCTCTACCTCTACCGGCGCCTCGGCGGCGACACCGGCGCCCGGCTCGGCCGCAGCGTCGAGGACGAGCTCGCCGGCCTGTTCGCCGACCACGAGGTCGTCGAGGCGGTGGAGGACCTCCCGGACTACTACCGCCTGCCGGTTCTGCTCGCCGACGTGGAGGGCTTCTCCTACTCCGAGATCGCCGAGATCCTCGACGTGCCCATCGGCACGGTGATGAGCCGCCTGCATCGGGGAAGAAAACAGCTCCACAAGCGGTTGTACGACTTCGCCGCCCGCAACCGGCTCATCCCCGACGCCCCGAACCCCCAGACCGACAATCCCGCCGAGCCGCCCTTAGGCGGGGCATCGGGGCCCGACGCCCCGGACCGCGACCAGCACAGGAGTTGAGCCATGGCTCACGGATTCGACGACATCTGCGAATGCGACGACATCTGCCGGGACCTGCACCTCTACCTCGACGGGGAGGCGAACGTCGCGGCCCGCACCGTGATCGCGGCGCACCTCGACGAGTGCCCGTCGTGCGCCCAGGTGTTCCGCTTCGAGGCCCAGGTCCGGATGGTGGTCGCCCGCTGCTGCTGCGAGCCGGTCCCGGACTCGCTGCGAGTGCGCGTCCTGCAAGCCATCTACACTGCGGACCCATGACCATCGCTGGAGTCGTGTGGCACTTCTGGATCGCCGTCCCGCTGGCCGTGGCCGGCATCGTCTCGATCGTGGCCACGATCGCCGGCTATCTCCAGAAGGTCACCTACAAGCGCTACCCGAGGGACTGAGCCCCGCCTCATGGGCGCCGCCGCCGGCGATCCCGGCGATCCCGCCGGAGACTCAGCCGAGATCGCAAGGCTCGTCGAGTCCGCCGACCGAGACGGATCGGCCGAGCCCGAAGACCTCTCGGATCCCATCGACTGGGACATGGCCCGCCGGGTGGCCCTGCGGACCGCGCGACGCGAGCCCTACACCGGGCCGCGCTGGCGCGACGGCCTGGCCGAGGACTTCGCCGAGTGCACCCAGCGGGCCGAGGAGCTGGTGGCCGACTGCACCGGCCTGCGGTCGAAGGCGGGCCCGGCCCGGGGAAGGGTCACCGACCGGGCCGGCTGGGTCGACGCCAACCTGGCCTCGTTCCAGCGACTGCTGCGGCCCCTCACGGCCAAGCTCGGCTCGGGCTCCGACGGGGTGATGGCGCCCGTCACCCGCCGGGTGGCCGGCGCCGAGCTGGGCGTGATGCTGGGGTGGATGTCCACCAGGGTGCTGGGCCAGTACGACCTGCTCGTCATCGAGGACGAGAAGCCCGAGGAGCAGGACATCGTGTACTACGTGGCCCCCAACGTCGTGGCGCTGGAGAACCGCTACGCATTCGACGCCGGTCAGTTCCGGCTCTGGCTGGCGCTGCACGAGGTCACCCACCGGGCCCAGTTCACCGGAGTGGACTGGATGCGGGCCCACTTCATCGGCCTGGTCGAATCGGTGCTCGACTCGGTGGAGCCCGATCCCAAGCGGATCGCGGAGGCTGCGCGCCGGGTGCTGGAGGCCCGCCGCAGGGGCGAGGATCCGCTGGCCGCGGGCGGGGTGATGGCCTTGTTCGCCTCGGAGGCCCAGGTCGAGACGCTGGAGAGGCTGGCCGGGTTGATGAGCCTGCTGGAGGGCCACGGCGACGTGATCATGGACCGCGCCGGCGACGGCCTGGTCCCCTCGGCGCCCCGCTTCGGACGGGTCATGCGCAACCGCCGCAAGTCGGCCCGGGGCTTCAACAAGGTCTTCCAGCGGCTGATCGGCCTCGACGCCAAGATCAAGCAGTACGCCGAGGGGGAGCAGTTCATCGAGGCGGTCGAGGAGGCGGGCGGCACCGCTCTGCTCGACAGGGTGTGGGAAGGTCCCGAGAACGTCCCCGGCATCGCCGAGATCCGCAGCCCCGACGACTGGATCGCCCGCATGGGCGCGGCGGCCTGAGGAGGCCGAGCGGAGGGGTCGCGATCGGTGGACGGATCCCGTGAGACGCATGTGGACGCGCTGCTGGCTCGCTGTGACTTTCCGGTGCCCGGCACCGCGGTTGCCTGCGGACTCTCGGGCGGACCCGACTCCTCAGCCCTGGTGGCGCTGGCAACAGAGGCCGGGCTGGAGGTCACCGCCTGGCACGTTGATCACGGCCTGCGCCCCTCGTCGGGCGCCGAGGCCGAGGCGGCGCGCGCCATCGCGGCCCGGCTGGGCGCCGCCTTCGAGCTGCGCCGCGTGTGTGTGGAGCCGGGCCCCAACCTCGAGGCCCGGGCCCGTGACGCCCGCTACGGGGCCCTGCCGCCGGAGGTCCTGGTGGGCCACACCGCCGACGACCGGGCCGAGACCGTGCTGTTCAACATCGGCCGGGGCGCGGGGCTCGCCGGCGCGGCCGCCCCCCATGCCGGTGTCCGCCGTCCCCTTCTGGGGCTGCGCCGGTTCGAGACCAGGGCCCTGTGCGAGCTGCTCGGCCTGCCGACGGTGTGGGACCCCATGAACGACGACCCGGCCTTCGCCAGGGTTGCGGTGCGCAACGAAGTGATACCGGCGCTTGCCCGGGCGCTCGGCCGCGATCCCGTGCCGCTGCTGAACCGGCACGCCGAGCTGGCCTCCCAGGCATTGGAGGTCATCATCGATCTCGCGGCCGGACTCGATCCCTCCAGCGCGGCCCAGCTGACCGCGGCCCCCCAGGCGGTCGCGGCCGAGGCTCTCAGGCAGTGGATCTTCGGCGCTGTCGGCGCCCACCCGTCGGCCGCCTCGATCGACCGCGTGCTCGACGTTGCCGCCGGCCGCCATGTCGCCACCGAGATCACCGGCGGCCATCGGGTGGCCCGCACCGCGGGCCGGCTCCGCATCGAGGCCCGAGAGCCGCCTCCTGATCGAAATTGATCCTCGTGGGCTGTCGGCCGGCTGAGCCGGCACCACCGGGGCGGCAGAGGCCCCGCCGGGGCCCGGTATCGTGCCAGAGTGAGTTCGCCGCCGGACCAGCCCGCGGCACAGTTGCCGGTGCCTCCGGGCTCGGTTGGACGCGCCATCATCACCGCCGGGCAGTTGCGTGCTCGCGTGGCCGAGATCGGCGCTGAGATCACGGCCGACTACCAGGGCCGGCCACCGCTGCTGGTCGGTGTTCTCAAGGGCGCCTTCGTGTTCATGAGCGACCTCGCCCGGGCCATCGACCTGCCCGTGGAGTTCGACTTCATGGCGGTGTCGTCATACGGCTACAGCACCGAGTCCAGCGGTGTCGTCCGCATCATCAAGGACCTCGAGACCGATGTGCGCGGACGCCACGTGGTGCTGGTGGAGGACATCGTCGACTCCGGGCTCACCACCGACTACCTGGCGGAGCTGCTTCGGGCTCGGAGACCGGCCAGCTTCGAGATCTGCGCCCTGCTGGTGCGCGAGGACGCCCGGTCTGACGGCATCCGCTACGTCGGGTTCTCCGTCCCGGCCGATTGGCTGGTCGGGTACGGCCTGGACGTCGCCGAGCGCTACCGCGAGCTGCCGTCGGTCCACCTCTTCAACTCGGACCCCTCATGAGCAGCAAGTGGTCGGAGGGCATCGAGCCTCGCGGGTTCCGCTGGATCATTGCCGAGCGTTTCGGCGTGTGCGAGCGTCCCGGCGGTTACGGCGCCGGGCACCGGCGCGTACGGCGCCTCGAGGAGATCATCTGGCTCCGGCGCAAAGAGATCGACCTGATCGTCAGCCTCACTTCCATCCCTTACAACCTGCGCGACTACGACGAGCACGGCTTGGCCTACGTGCACCTGCCGCTCTCGGACTCCGGCGACCCCGAACGCCTCGGCGAGATACTGCACACCATTCGCGATCACGTCGCCAGCGAGCGCGTGGTTCTCCACCACGACTCGATCGGGGACCGGGTGTCGGGGGTCGTGGCGGGCTATTTGCTGTGGTCGGGCCTGGTCGGCAGCGGCCCCGAAGCGATCACCATCGCCGAGCAGCTCCTTGAGCGCGAGCTGGGCCCCACGGCACGCGAGCTGGTGGCCGTCGCGGGCGAGCTCAGGTCGTCGCCATGAGCGAGGCGGACGCCCCCCGCGCTGCGAGACGGGCGTTCGTGGCGCTCGGATCCAACCTGGGAGACAGGATGGCCTACCTGCAGAACGCGGTGGAAGGCTTCGACGACGTGGACGCGGTCTCCGACGTGTACGAGACCAAGCCGGTGGGCGGCCCCGAGCAGGGGCCCTACCTCAACATGGTCGTGCGGCTGCAGACGTCGGCGAGCCCACGGGAGCTGCTCCGGCAATGCCGGGACTCGGAACTGGCGGCCGGCCGCCTGCGAGTTGTGCGCTGGGGGCCCCGAACCCTCGACGCCGACGTGCTGTGGATCGACGGCGAGCAGGTGGACGAACCCGATCTGGTGGTACCCCATCCGCGCATGTACGAGCGGGACTTCGTGCTCGTGCCCCTGGCCGACGTGGGCGCCGACCTGCTGCCCGGCGGCTATGACCCCGCAGCCTGCGACGGCGTGGTCAACGTCGGGCCGCTGCGGCTATGACGGCGCGGTCGGTCCGCATAATCGGCGGGGGGCGGGCCGGCGGCGCCGTGGCGGCCGCACTGGCTGAGGTCGGCTGGCAGGTGCAGCCCATCCTCGGTCGGGCTGCGCCGCCGGACGAAGTGGCCGCGGCGGCCGCCGATGTCGACCTGGTCCTGATCGCCACCCCCGACGCCGCGGTCGGTGAGGTGGCCGCCGCGATAGAGCCCTCCACCACCGCCGCGGTCGCGCATCTGGCCGGGTCGCTGGGCCTCGACGCGGTCGCCCCGCACCCTCGGGCGGCGGCGCTGCACCCGCTGGTGGCGCTGCCGGATGCCGCCGTCGGGGCACGGCGGCTACTGGCGGGCTGCTGGTTCGCGGTCGCGGGCGACCGGATCGTCCGCCAAGTGGTCGCCGACCTCGGCGGCCGGGCCTTCGAGGTGGCCGACAGCGACCGGGCCGCCTACCACGCGGCCGCGGTTGTCGCCTCCAACCATCTGGTAGCCCTGCTCGGCCAGGCCGAGCGGATCGGCGCGCCGGCCGGGGTTCGGTTGGCCGCCCTCCTCGACCTGGTTCGCTCCACCGTCGACAACGTCGCGGAACTGGGTCCGGCCGCGGCGCTCACCGGTCCCGCGGCCCGAGGCGACGAGGCCACCATCGAGCGCCACCTCGATGCCATCGCGCTGGCTGAACATCCCGCCTACAGGGCTCTGGCCGACGAGGCCCGCCGTCTCGCCGGCCGTGCGCAAGAGACCGAGCGAATCGGCGGGCGCGAACGGACATCAAGAGCGAGGCCGTGGCCCGAGCGGCCCGTGAGCGGAGCGAACAAGAGCGGGAATGACCATGCCGTGACGGGCTCTGCGGATCGCCCCGTCACCGAGGCCACCGTCCGCGGCCTGCGCGCCCGCCTGCACGAGGCTCGTTCCGGCGGGCGCCGGGTGGGACTCGTGCCCACGATGGGGTTCCTCCACGCGGGCCACCGCTCTCTGATCGAGCTCGCCCGATCAGAGAACGATCTGGTGGTGGTGTCGATCTTCGTCAACCCCCTGCAGTTCAACCCCGGAGAGGACTTCGACGACTACCCGCGCGACCTCGACCATGACCGCGCAGTGTGCGTGCAGGCCGGCGCCGACATCGTGTTCGCGCCCGGCCAGGACGAGATGTACCCCGAGCCGGTGGCCACCACAGTCCGCCTCGGAACCCTGGCCGACGTGCTCTGCGGCGCCTCCCGGCCCGGGCACTTCGACGGAGTGGCGACCGTAGTGGCCAAGCTCCTCTCGATCGTGGGGGAGTGCTCGGCCTACTTCGGGGAGAAGGACTTCCAGCAGCTGACGATCGTGAGCCGCATGGCCAAGGACCTGTCGCTGCCGGTGCGGGTGGTGGGCTGTCCCACGGTGCGCGAGCCCGACGGCCTGGCCCTGTCCAGCCGCAACGCATACCTGAGCGAGGCTGAGCGAGCCCAGGCGCCCGTGCTGCGCCGAGCCCTCGAGGCCGGAGCGGCCCTGGTGGAAGCGGGGGAGACCGACGGGGCCGCAGTCGAAGCGCAGATGGCGGCAGTCATCCGTGGCGCGTCGCTGGCGAGGATCGACTACGCGGCCGCGGTGAGCCCGGCCACCCTCACCAGGCACCAGCAGCCGCTGCAGGGCGACGTGCGGCTGCTGGTGGCGGTGCGCTTCGGCAAGGCCCGGCTCATCGACAACCTCGGCTGTCGCGCCCGCTGAGCCCTCGCGGCCGCGGCCGATCCGTGCCGCCGTATCCTGCGGCGGTGCTGCTAACTATCGACGTCGGCAACACTCAGACCGTCGTCGGCGTGTACGACCCCAGCGCCGTTCATGGCTCAGGCGCCGCTGACGGGCTCGTCGACCACTGGAGGCTCTCGACCGATTCCGAGCGCACCGCCGACGAGCTCGGCGTGGCGATCCGGTCGCTTCTCGGCACGGTCGGGCTCGACTTCGACACCGACGTCAAGGGAGTGTCGATCTGCTCGGGCGTTCCCCGCCTGCTCGCAGGCCTGCGAGAGATGGTGCGCCGCCAGCTCGGCTTCCATCCGGTGGTGGTCGGGCCGGGAACCAAGACCGGCATGCCCATCCACTACGACAACCCCAAGGAGGTGGGCGCCGACCGGATCGCCAACGCGGTGGCCGCCTACGACCTCTATGGCGGGCCCACCGTGGTGGTGGACTTCGGCACCGGCAACAACTTCGACGTGATTTCCGCTGACGGCGCCTTCCTGGGCGGGGCCATCGCGCCGGGCATCGAGATCAGCCTCGACGCGCTGTTCGGACGGGCGGCGGCCCTGGGCGCAGTCGAGCTGGTCGAGCCCCGCAGCGTGATCGGCAAGACCACCGTGGAGTCCATCCAGTCCGGTGCCCTCTACGGCTTCACGGGCATGATCGACGGCATGAACGCCCGCTTCCTGGCCGAGCTCGGCGAGGCGAACGTCGTCGCCACCGGGGGACTCGCCCATGTCATAGCCCCGATCTCGGAGACGATCGAGCATGTCGAGCCGTTCCTGACCCTTCACGGGCTGCGCATCGTCTACGAGCGCAACCAGGACCGATGAGCGACGACACCGTCCGGCGAACTGCCTGCAGGTCTTCCACCCCTGCGGTGGTCGACTCACAGAGGCTCGCCCGACCGGACACGGCACGCCGATGAGCGACGACACCCCGCCGGCGCCGGGAGGAGGGGCCGAGCCGGCGGCCCCGCACGGCGACGTCCCGTACCGTTTCAACCGGAGCCACGCCGTCCACGACGTGGTCGAGGCGTACGGGGGCCTCGAAGCCGGCGTGGAGACCGACACCGTGGTGTCCGTGGCCGGACGGCTCATGCTGCGCCGCGACCAGGGTCGGCTCGCTTTCGGGACGCTGCAGGACGCCACCGGCCGCATCCAGCTGTTCGCCACCGCCGCGGCCTCGCCAGAGTTCGGGCGGTTCACGGCTCTGTCCATCGGGGACTGGATCGGCGTGCGGGGCGCGGTCATGGCCACCCGGCGCGGCGAGCTGTCGGTGAGGGTCGACGACTGGGTGCTGCTGGCCCGGGCCCAGCGGCCGTTCCCCGACAAGTGGCACGGCCTCACCGACCCCGACACCCGCTACCGGCAGCGCTACGTGGACCTGTGGGTGAGCGACGAGGCCCGGGCCGCCTTCGCTCGCCGCTCGCAGATCGTGGCCGCGTTGAGGCGCCGCCTCACCGAGCAGGGCTTCGTCGAGGTGGAGACGCCGGTGCTGCACCCCATTCCGGGAGGCGCCGCGGCCCGGCCCTTCGTCACCCGTCACGAGGCCCTGAACGCCGACCTGTACCTGCGGGTCGCGCCCGAGCTGTACCTCAAGCGGCTGGTGGTGGGGGGCATGGAGCGGGTGTACGAGATCGGCCGGGTGTTCCGCAACGAGGGAATCTCGACCCGCCACAACCCCGAGTTCACGATGCTGGAGCTGTACTGGGCCTACGCCGACCACACCGACATCATGGAGCTCACCGAGAACCTCGTGGCTGGCGTGGCCCAGGACGCGTGCGGTTCGACCACGGTGGCCTACGACGGTCGGGACGTGGACCTGGCGCCTCCGTGGCGGCGGGCCACCATGGAGGAGGTCATAGCCGAGCACTCCGGCTTCGAGGTGAGCCTCGACGCGGGTTCCGCCGAGCTGGCGGCCCGCTGCGACAGCCTGGGGATCGAGACCGAGGCCGGCTGGGGTCCCGGCAAGCTGCTGCTGGAGATCTACGAGAAGGCGGCCGAGCCGAACCTGTGGGGGCCGGTCTTCGTGACCGACTATCCGGAGGAGGTGTCACCGCTGTCGCGCCGGCACCGCAGCCGGCCCGGCTACGCCGAGCGCTTCGAGGCGATCGTGGCCGGCCGGGAGCTGTGCAACGCGTTCACCGAGTTGGTGGACCCAGCCGAGCAGAGGTCCCGCTTCGAGGCCCAGGCCGCGCTGCGGGCCGCGGGCGACGACGAGGCCATGGCGGTGGACGGGGACTACCTGAGGGCCCTGGAGTACGGGCTTCCCCCCACCGGCGGCCTCGGCATCGGCGTGGACCGCCTCGTGATGCTGCTCACCGACACCCAGGCCATCCGCGACGCGGTCCTGTTCCCCACCCTGCGCCCCGACCCCGGCGCCTAGCCGGCGAGGGCGGGGGTCTCGGTCAGCCGGTCGGCGGCCAGGCGCAGCACCGAGGTCGCGGGGGTGTCGGGCAGGGTCGTGAGCGCGGCTTGGGCCTTGTCGGCCCACATGCGGGCGGTGCCGCGGGCCTCGTCCACGCCGGTGGTGGACCGCACCAGCTCCGCGGCCCGGTCGCGGGCCGCCGCGTCGATGGGCTGACCGAGCAGGGAGCGCAACTCGTCGCCGGCGACCGGATCGGCCAGGGCCCGTATCACCGGCAGCGTGTAGGTGCCCTCGGCCAGGTCGTTGCCGGCGGGCTTGCCCAGCTGCGACTCGGTCGCGACCAGGTCCAGGATGTCGTCGACGATCTGGAAGGCCATGCCGTAGGCGAAGCCGAACTCTCCCAGGGCTTGAGTGATCGCCCGGGGCACCTCACCCACGGTGGCTCCGATCCGGCACGAGATCGACAGCAGCGCCGCGGTCTTGCCCGACACGGCTCGCTCGTAGCGCTGCTCGCTGCGTTCGGTGTCGTAGGCGTTCTCGAGTTCGATTATCTGGCCCTCGCAGAGCTGCGTGATGGCTTCGGCCAGCAGTACCGCCACGTCGGCGCCCAGAGAGGCTGCTAGGGCCGAGGCCCGCCCCAGCAGGTAGTCGCCGGCCAGGATGGCTCTCAGGTTGCCCCACTGGGCGTTGACGCTGGGCACCGAGCGGCGGGTGGTGGCGTCGTCCATCACATCGTCGTGGTACAGGGAGCCGATGTGGACCAGCTCCACCGAGGCACCGCCCTTCACGGCGGCCTCCGACGAGTTCTCCGGCGCGGGGTCGCACACCAGCGACGAAGCGAGGCAGAAGCCGGGCCGCACCAGCTTGCCGCCGACCGCGATCAGGTGGCGGGCGAGCTCGGTGACGAAGTCGTCGGCGGCCGCCGCGGCCGCCAGGAGCTCATCCTCCACGCGCCGCAGGTCGTGCTCAAGGCACGGCAGCACGGCGAAGGGCGAGGTGGCGGCCACGCTGCGAGGGTAATGGGGCGCCGTAGCACCGTGCGCCTAGTGCTGTATCTCCGAAATGGCTGGGGCTGCGCAGGAGGTCGAAGCCCACTTCCGCAGCGGATCCAGGTGCCCCGTCCAAATCCGTGACAGACCACTAGTATCCCGCCCTTGGCCGGTCCGGCAGTGTCCCATGTCACACCGCAGGCTGGGGCCACGACACCGCTCATGTCACACCGCCGGGTTACACTGACCGCCATGAGGCAGCGTGGGCGGCCGGGAGGTGTGAGCGATGTTTGAGCGGTTCACCGACAGGGCCCGTCGTGTCGTGGTCCTGGCCCAGGAAGAGGCGCGCCTGCTGAACCACAACTACATCGGCACCGAGCACATCCTTCTCGGCCTCATCCACGAGGGCGAGGGCGTCGCGGCCAAGGCGCTGGAGTCGCTGGGAATCAGCCTCGAGTCGGTGCGGGGCCAGGTGGAGGAGATCATCGGCCAGGGCGGGAACTCTCCCAGCGGTCACATCCCTTTCACGCCCAGGGCGAAGAAGGTCCTGGAGTTGAGCCTGCGCGAGGCGCTGCAGCTCGGCCACAACTACATCGGCACCGAGCACATCCTGCTCGGTCTGATCCGCGAGGGCGAGGGTGTCGCCGCGCAGGTGCTGGTCAAGCTGGGCGCCGATCTGGCCCGGGTCCGCGAGCAGGTGATCCAGCTGCTGTCCGCATACGGCGGGGTGTCGGGCTCGTCCCAGGGCGAGAAGGCCGGCGCTACGGCCGGCGGCGGGGGCGAGTCGTCGTCGGGCTCCCACGTGCTCGACCAGTTCGGCCGCAACCTCACCCAGCTGGCCCGCGAGAAGGCCCTCGACCCGGTCATCGGCCGGGGCCGGGAGTCCGAGCGGGTCATGCAGATCCTGTCCCGGCGCACCAAGAACAACCCCGTGCTGGTGGGCGAGCCCGGCGTCGGCAAGACCGCCATCGTGGAGGGGCTGGCCCAGTCCATCGCGTCGGACGAGGTGCCCGAGACGCTGCGGGACCGCCAGCTGTACACGCTGGACCTGGGCGCGCTGGTGGCCGGCAGCCGCTACCGGGGCGACTTCGAGGAGCGCCTCAAGAAGGTCCTCAAGGAGATCCAGAGCCGCGGCGACATCATCCTGTTCATCGACGAGATCCACACCCTCGTCGGAGCGGGCGCGGCCGAGGGTGCTATCGACGCCGCCTCGATCCTCAAGCCGATGCTGGCCCGGGGAGAGCTCCAGACGATCGGGGCCACCACCCTCGACGAGTACCGCAAGCACCTGGAGAAGGACGCCGCGCTGGAGCGGCGCTTCCAGAAGGTGGTCGTGGACGAGCCGACCGTGGCCCACACCATCGAGATCCTCAAGGGCCTGCGCGACCGCTACGAGTCGCACCACCGGGTCACGATCACCGATCAGGCGCTGGTGGCCGCGGCCAATCTCGCCGACCGGTACATCTCCGACCGCCACCTTCCCGACAAGGCCATCGACCTGATCGACGAGGCCGGCTCTCGCCTGCGGATGAAGCGCATGTCCACCCCGCCCGAGTTCAAGGAGCTGGAGGCCGAGCTGGCCGAGGTCATCTCCCGCAAGAAGGACGCGGTCGAGGAGCAGCGCTTCGAGGACGCCGGCGAGCTGCGCGACAAGGAGAAGCAGCTCCTGTCCCGGCGCGAGACGCTCGAGGGCGAGGCCAAGGCCGCGGGCGTGGACCTGTTCGACGAGGTCGACGAGGAGGCCATCGCCGAGGTGCTGTCGCTGTGGACCGGGATCCCGGTCTACAAGCTCACCGAGGAGGAGACCAAGAAGCTGCTGCGCATGGAGGACGAGATGCACAAGCGGGTGGTGTCCCAGCACGACGCCATCTCCGCCGTCTCCCAGGCCATACGCCGCACCCGCGCCGGCCTCAAGGACCCCAAGCGCCCCAGCGGCTCGTTCATCTTCCTGGGCCCGTCGGGCGTGGGCAAGACCGAGCTGGCCAAGACCCTGGCCGAGTTCCTGTTCGGCGACGAGGACTCCCTCATCAGCCTGGACATGTCCGAGTACATGCAGAAGCACACCGTGAGCCGTCTGATCGGCTCGCCGCCCGGGTATGTCGGCTACGAGGAGGGCGGCCAGCTCACCGAGCGGGTCCGGCGCAAGCCGTTCTCGGTGGTGCTCTTCGACGAGATCGAGAAGGCCCACCCGGACGTGTTCAACACGTTGCTGCAGATCCTCGAGGAGGGACGGCTCACCGACAGCCACGGCCGCTCGGTGGACTTCCGCAACACCGTGCTGATCATGACCTCCAACCTGGGCACCGCCGATCTGCGCAAGGCCAACCTCGGTTTCACCAGGGCCGACGAGCGGGTCACCTACGAGCGGATGAAGGCGAAGGTGCAGGAGGCGCTCAAGCAGCACTTCCGGCCCGAGTTCCTCAACCGCATCGACGACGTGATCGTGTTCCATGAGCTGACCCAGGAGGAGGTGCGCCGCATCGTCGACCTGATGATCGTGCGCACCGCCGACCAGCTCGGCGGCCAGGGGATGGGCCTGGAGCTCACCGACGCGGCCAAGGACCATCTCGCGTCCACGGGCTACGACCCCACGCTGGGGGCGCGGCCGCTGCGCAGGGCCATCCAGCGGCTGGTAGAGGATCCGCTGTCGGAGCGGCTCCTCCACAAGGAGTTCCGCGCCGGCGAGATCGTCATCGTGGATGTGGAGCCCGATCCGCTCAACGAAGGCAAGCTCGTCGTGGTGTTCAGGGCCATCGAGGGGTTCGAGCCGCCCGAGCCCGAGCTGGAGCGGACCGCGGGCGAGGGCCACTTCTAGTGCTGCGTCCACGAAACGACTAGGGCGGCGTAGCAGGTCGAAGCCCACCTCTGCGGCTGATCCAGGTGCCCCGACCAAATCCGCGACACACTTCTAGCTCCCGTTCGGGGCTGCCTCCGAGCGAGGGCTGCGGGCTGGGGCCGTGTTGTTTCTCGGTCCCGGACGCTGATGCGCTGGGTGGCGGGGGAGTGATGAAGCCACGGATCGGCCGGATCGCGGCTGGGTGCCGGATGGTGCTGCTGGTCGCGGCGCTGACCGTGCTTGCCGCCGCCTGCCGGGTGGACACCGCGGTGGAGGTGAAGGTCGACGACGACGGCTCGGGCGCGGTGACCGTGGTGCTCACCGCCGACGCCGACGCGGTCGCCCGCGTGCCCGAGCTGGCCGGGGGGCTGCGCCTGGACGACGTGCGCGACGCCGGCTGGGCCGTGGACGGCCCGATCTCCCGCAGCGATGGGGGTGTCGAGGTTCGGGCGGTCAAGGATTTCGAGTCCGCGTCACAGCTTCCCGCAGTGCTCGCGGAGATCGCCGGACAGGACGTGATCTTCTCGGAGGTCGTCCTCGAGCAGACCCGCTCCTTCGCCGAGAGCGCCTACCGGTTCGACGTCGTCATCGACCCCACGCCCCCGATCGAGGCCTTCAGCGACGGCGCCCTGGCAGACATCTTCGACGGCCAGCCCTTCGGGCGGCCGCTGGAGGACCTGATCGCCGAGGCGGGCCGGCCCCAGGACTCCTTGGGTCTGCGGTTCTCGGTGACGCTGCTCGACTCCGGCGAGGCTCTCGCCTCCTCCACCCGCGATGCGGCGCAGGAGGAACCGCCGGTGCTGGCAGAGCCCGAGATCGAGGGCTCCACGGCCACATGGCGGTTCTCGTACGGAGACCCCCGGGTGAGGATCGGTGCCTCCAACACGGTGAGAGACACGCTTGCGCCGCTGTGGCTCAACATCGCCCGGGCCGCGGCCCTCGGCTTCGGCGTGGTGGTGCTGGGCCTGGCGGTGGCCTGGGTGGTGACTCTGGTCCGGACTCCCAAGGGCAGGGGCCGGAGGGCCACCCGCCGGCGCCAGCAGCGGGCCGCGGCCCGCGAGGCGGAGGCCAGCCGACCCCGCAAGCGGCTGCTGCGCCTGCTGGTGGTGGACGTGCACGGCGTGATCGTGCGGCCCACCCTCCCGCTGGAGGGCTTGCTATTGCCCGTGATCCTGGCTGAGAACCCGGACGTGGACGCAGAACTGGTGCGTGACCGGCACCGCAAGCTCGTGCTGGGCCGGCTGACTGCGGAGGAGTTCTGGAGCGATCTGGGCCTGGGTCCGATCGGGCGCGAGGTCGAGACCCGGTACCTGTCGTCGTTCAGGCTGGTGCCGGGCCTGCACCCGTTCCTCGACCGGGTCGAGGGCCGGGGCCTGCCGGTCGCGGCCGTCGGCAATCAGCCGCGGGAGTGGGGGATGCGACTCAGGCGCATGGCGCAGCTCGAGGACTCGGTGTCGTCATGGCTGGTGAGCGGCGAGGTGGGCGCTGCGCTCCCCGAACGGCCTCTCTTCGAGGCAACCCGCCGGGTGATGTCGGTCGACCTCTACGACTGCCTGTACCTGTCGAGCGTCCCGGAGTTCCTGGACGCCGCGGCCGACATGGGAATGGCCACCGGATACTTCGCGGCCAGTCCCGAAGACGTGCAGGAGACCGAGCACCCGCTGATCCGGGGGTTCGACGACATCCTGCGAGGCCGCTCCACCGCCCCCTGACTCCGACCGCGATTCTGGCACTTGGTAGACGGTTGCCCGATCGACGGCTGTATGGTCACGCCAACGTTGGCGCAATTACACCCTCAGAAATATCAATTACACCTTCAGGAATATCGCGGAGTATTCGAGCGGTGTGCGCACATGGGAGTTAGGTGGACTGGTGATAGCCGGAAGAGACTTGTCGAGGGGGCCTGATGACGGCGGCTGACGGGGACTCGATGACGCCCGCCGGGCCAGCTGGGCAGCCGTGAACGGGCCTGGATTCAGCAATACCCCGACCAGCGAGCCGGCGGCCGGCGCTGGGGTCGTCGGGCTGGTCGGCCGCGACCTGAACGCCCCGGTGTTCGCTGCGCTGGCCGAGGGTCTCCGGCACGGCATCGGCGAGGACCGCCGAATCGTGCTGTTGGCGAGCTCGCACGGCGACAGCGGGCGACTGGGCGAAGTGCTGGAGTCGTTCTGGTCGCTGCCGGCGGCGGGCGTTGTCGTCCTTGGGGCCGTGGACCGGCCCGACGAAGTGGCACGCTTCGCCGATCGTGGCCTGCCGGTGGTGGTGGTCGGAGACTGCGTCCAAACGCCCAATGTGGCCTGTGTGGGCTTCGATCTCGAGATGGTGGCCCGAGTGTCGGTTGACTACCTGGCCGGATCGGGGATGCGCCGGATCGGGATGATCGGTCCCCCGAAGGGGTCGCCGGGCACTAGCCCCACCGAGCGCGGCTTCTTCATGGCGGTTGAAGCCGCCGGCGTCGGGGGCGCCATCGTGCGGGCGGAAGCGACCATCGAGGGGGGTGGGGCCGCCCTGCGCGATCTCATTGAGGGATTCCGCGGTGTGGACAGCGTATTGGCTCACAATGACCTCATGGCTACCGGAGTCATCCGCGAGGCCGCAGACCTTGGTATCCGGGTTCCCAGCCAGATCGCAGTGATCAGCGCCGACGACTCGGCGCTCGGCGCGCTGGTGGCCCCAGCACTGACTGCTGTGCGTCCCATTCGCGGCCGGCTCGTCGAGGCCGTGGCCACGGCCCTGGGCCGGCTGATGGATGAGCCGGGCCTGAGCCCCGAGCCCCTGGCCGTGCCCGTCGAGCTCGTAGTGCGCGAGTCGGCCTGAGCGGGGCGCGCCCCTGCCCGTCCCGTCGCGCCGCAGGCTTGTCTCTTGACCATCGGAGATATTGCGTACTATTGACAACTATGTATGGAAGAGGCCCAGCAGGCGAGCTAAGGCTGCTTGTCCGGCCTCGGGGTAGCAAATGCGTGACGTCGAGCTAGGCCCTGCTGAAGGTGAGGCCGCTGGGTCCGGCAGCTCCGGCAAGGCGGCGACGCTTCACGACGTCGCTCGCATGGTCGGGGTGGCGCCCCGCACGGTGTCGAGGGTCGTGAACGACGAGGGGGGCTACTCGGAGGCCACCCGCCAGCGGATCCTCGACGCCATCGAGGAGCTGCGCTACCGGCCCAATCTGCTGGCCCGCGGCCTGATCACACGTCGAAGCGGCACCGTCGGGCTGGTCGTCAGAGACTTGAGAGACCCGCTGCTTCTGATGTTGGCCGCCCACGCCCAGGACAGCTTCCGCACGCAGGGGCGCAGCATGTTCTTCGCCAGTTCCGACGGTGACGCCGGCCGCCAGAACGAGGTGCTCCATTCGCTGTGGTCTCATGCGGTGGACGGCGTGGTCGTGGTTCCTGTGGCTGGTGCGCCCCACCAGTTGGGCGACTACAGCCGCCGCGGTGTGCCCATCGTGGCGGTCGGACGTCTCGTTGATGCGAAGAACGTGGCCTGCGTGATGTTCGATCTCGAGCCAGGCGTCCAACTCGGAGTCCAGCATCTGCTGGATGCCGGCCGACGCCGCATCGGGATCATCGCACCGGCTGGCGCATCCGATGCCCTGTGGTCGGGCGAGGAGTGCTTGAGCGGTGCGATGGCCGCGGCCTCGGACGCCCGGGCTGCTCTCGTGCGGGTGCCGCCGACCGTCGACGGGGGTGCGGCTGCACTCGGGGAACTGCTCGAGTGCAGGCCCGACCTCGACGGGTTGCTGGCCTGCAACGACTTCGTGGCCATCGGTGCCATCAGCGCGGCCCGGGCCCGCGGCAGGCGCGTCCCCGACGACGTCGCCGTAGTCGGCTTCGGCGACATCGAGTCCGGCACGCTCGTGATTCCGGCGCTCACAACCGTCCGCCTCGATGTGAGCCTTCTCGCACAAGCGGCAACCGCCCTTCTGCATCGGCTCATCGACCGGCCCGGCGAGCAGCACGACCCGGTGGTCCTCCCCGTCGAGTTGGTGGTGCGGAGCTCCGCCTAGAGGCCGAGCGGATAGGCACGCGATCCGGTCCATACGGAGCGAGGCCGTGGCCCGAGCGGCCCGTGAGCGAAGCGAACAAGAGCGGGAATGACACAGCCTCCTCGCGGCCGGCTCTCACCTATCCGCGGGGCTCCGCTTAACCCGGGCGTGGCGCTACCGGCCCGTCCCGGCTCCGCCGCCGTCGGTGGCGGTGTCGGTGAAGCGCTCGCGCCCGTGGCCGTGCTGCTCGCCGCCGTCTACGGTGAGGCACTCGCCGGTGACCGCCTCGGCCTCGAGGAGGTATCGCACCGCCCGACCGGCCTCCGCGCCGCCGGCCCAGCGGCCGAGCAGCGTGCGGCGCCGCAGCCGCTCAACCTGGTCTGCTCCGAACCTGGCGGGTTCGATGGTCGGTCCGAGCGCGACCGCGTTGCAGCGCACGGTCGGTGCCAGCTCCACCGCCACCTGGCGGGTCAGGGCCAGCAGTGCGGCCTTGGCCACGCTGTGGGCGGCCCGTCCGGGCCACGGCTGCCAGGCCGACAGGTCGACGATGTTCACCACCGCTCCGCCGCCTCGCTCCAGCATGGAGGGCGCGACGGCGTTGGTGAGATGGAACGGCCCGTGCAGCACCACATCGAGGGTCCGGTACCAGGTCGCGGTGTCGCCGGTGGGGAACTCGTCGCGGGCGAACCACGACGCGCTGTTGACCAGGGCATCGACTGGTCCGAGGCGGTCGGTGACTTCCTCGGCGAGCCTGGCGGCCTCCGCGGGCTGGGCCAGGTCGGCTTGGAAGGCGTCGGCGGCGACACCGCAGTCCTGTAGTTCCCCGACGGTCCTGGCCGCCTGCTCGGCGGACTGGTGGTAGGCGATCGCGACCCTGGCACCGGCGGACGCCAGCGCGAGCGCGATGGCCCGGCCGACGCGGTGAGCGCCGCCGGTCACCAGCGCGACCCGTCCCGGGAGCTCCATCCGCTACAGCATGGCAGAGGGTCTGCGGCGCCCTAGCGTCGGCGTCGTCGAATGGCTGAGGCAGCGTGGAGGGCCCAAACCCTCGCTTTGCATCACTGCGAGCACCCCAATCCATTTCGCGGCGCTCTAGTGTCGGCGTCTACAAAATGACTAGGACGGCGTAGCAGGTCGAAGCCCACCTCTGCGGCTGATCCAGGGACCCCGACCACATCGGCGACACTAGTGTCGGCGTCGTGGTTCAGCTGGCCTGCATGGTGATGCCCGAAGGGCCGGTCGAGGCGGTGGTGCGCGCTGCGGTGGCGGCCGAGGAGCTCGGCTGCAGCCGGGTGTGGGTCCCCGACGAGGGCCTGGCGGCCCGTGAGTGCTGGGTGACCCTGGGTGTGGTGGCCGCGGCCACGAGTTCGGTCGAGGTGGGCACCGGCATCACCAACGCCTACACCCGTCATCCGGGGATGACCGCCGCCGCGGTCGCCACCCTCGACGAGGCGTCGGGCGGGCGGGCCGCGCTGGGGATCGGCGCGGGCGGGGCCCTGACGCTCACGGCGCTGGACATCGAGCGGCGTGCGCCGATCACCGCCATGCGCGAGCTGGTGACGGCCAGCCGGGCGCTGTGGTCCGGCGAGACCGTCGACGGCGACGGCGTGGCCGGCGGGTTCCGGCGGGCCCGCCTCGACTTCGGCCGGCCCGACATTCCGATCTGGGTGGCCGGGCGGGGGCCGCGGGTCATGCGCCTGGCCGGGGAACTGGCCGACGGCTTCATACTGTCGTTCGTCCACAAGGAGCTCATCGGCGACCATGTGGCCGCCATCCGGAGCGCCGCCGACGAGCACGGCCGACCTCACCCCAGGCTGTGCTACATGACCATCCTGGCCACGACCGAGGTGGCCCGCCAGGCCGCCCGGGCCAGCCTCACCTTCCGGCTGGTCGATTCGCCCGACACGGTGAAGGCCCGTATCGGGCTCGACCCCGCGACCGAGGCGGCCATCCGCCGAGGCCTGGCCGACGGCGGGCCCGCGGCTGCGGCCCATCTAGTGCGCGACGACTGGGTCGATGCCTTCGTGATCTCCGGGACGGTGGCGGAATGCCGCGCCGAGCTGAACGCCCTCGTGAGGGCGCACAAGATCGACGAGTTCCAGGTCTCGGTCAACGACCTCCACTCGGCGGTCGACGACCTGTCGCTCGCAGCCGAGATCGTCCGCGAGCCTGACTGAGAGGCCACGCGGACAGGTGAGAGCGCTTCGCGTCGAGCGGGGGCGTCTCCCGCTCTTGTTCGCTGCGCTCACGGGCCGCCCAGAATCACAGCGACACTGCCCACGGCCTCGCCTGTATGGGGGGATTCGCGTGCCTACTCGCTCGGCCTCTAGGGTGCAGAGTCAGCTGCTCGGGCCGCGCCACGGGACGCGGGGGAGTTGCTTCTCCTTGTCGACGAACGGCAGGGTGTCGACGGTCGCGGGGTGAGGCGTGCCGTCGCGGTCGTGGAGCATGACCGTCTTGGCGAGCCAGTTGTCGCCCGGCAGGGGCCGGTCGAAGCGCACGTAGCCGACTCCTGTGTCCAGCGTGGGCGACCACGTGCCGATCGTGATGTGCCCGGCCGGGCCGTTGCCGGAGTGGACCTCCATGCCGGACTCGGGCGCGACGGTAGGACATATCAGGCCGAACAGCAACTGGCTACGGTCGGCTGCCTCCAGCGCGGCCCGGCCGATGAAGTCCTCCTTGTCGAAGCGGACGAACTGCCCGACGCCGGCGCCGAAGGGCGTCAGGTCCGGCTCGATGTCGGTGCCGTTGTCCAGGATCCCGGACTCGACCCGCCGGATCCCCATCGACGACGACGAGCTGAACTCCATCCCGAAGGGCTCGCCGGCGGCGAGCAGGCCGTCCCAGAGGGCGTCGTGGTCGGTGGGCTCGGGGCCGCTGTTGCAGTAGATCTCGATTCCCGTCTCGCCGGTCCACCCGGTGCGCGACACCCACAGCGTCTGGCCGCAGACCTCGAAGGACCGGGCGTGGAAGTAGTTGAAGTCCGCGGGCAGCCCCCCGCCGATGGCGGCGTCGAGCACACCGAGCGACTCCGGTCCCTGGATCTGCAGCACCCGCGAGTTCGGATCGCGAACCTCCACGTCCAGCCCGATGGCGTTGGCCTGGAGCCAGCTAATGAACTCGCCGTTGGCTTTGACGTACCAGAAGCGATCCGGAGCGAGGCGCATCACGACGCCGTCCATGAGGACGGTGCCGCTGCCGGTGCAGGCGATGCCGTAGCGGGCCCGGCCGGCGGCGAGCGTCTCGGCTCGGCACACTAGGACCTTCTCGAGCAGCCGGGCCGCGTCGGGGCCGATGATCTCCAGCGGCTTCTCGGGGACGTCGTAGAGCATGACGCCGCGACGCAGCTTCCAATAGTTGGGAACGGGGTCCTCGTCGGGAGCCAGCTTGACCGGGTAGAGGCGGTCGCAGTACATGCAGAAGACCGTCTGATCGGTCGCGTACCGGTGAGCGAAGGGCGATTGTTCTACCCGGAACGAACTCAGGGCGACGGTGTCGAACGAGTCGATGTAGTAGTGCTTGTCCCCGGTCATCTCCACCTCATCGATGCTGTCGAGCGGCGGCTCACGGTAGCCACCCCGGCAGCGCTCGCGACCACCGACATTCCAAGACGCAAGCGGATCGGTCAGAAGGGGACAGAGCGCATCCCACGAGGAAGCGAGCGGGCCTCGCAATAGTCGCGGCTAGGCCTCGTCGTTCACCGCGCTGAGACCGATTCAACCGCCGCGCAATCATCGCCGTCGCGCTGCTCGCGGACCGCGCTGAACTCCAGATGCACGCCCTCGTGCTGCATCACTCGGGCAAGTATCTCCAACAGGTCGCCGACGTGGGGAGCACTCTCCAAGTCGAGCGTCCGCCGCAAGCTCTCCGACGGCATTCCCGTGACGGCGCCGAGCTGCTCGAGGCCGACAGTTCCAATGATGTAGTCACGCAGAATGATCCTGGCGACATCGATCTCGCCTGCGATCAGGCACTGGACGCCCTCCTTCAGGAGGCATTCCCGGAACTCCAGATCGCGACGGACTCGTGCTTGCACAGTCTCGGCAAAATCATGGGTGAGCACCATGCCACACCTCCTCACGCCTGCGGCGCCGGTACTCTCGCCAGAGTCTCCGGGCCTTCTCGATGTCTTGCTGCTGACGAGCCTTCGTGCCTCCTGCAAGCAGGATGACCAACTCGTCGCCGTCCCGGCCGAGGTAGATCCTGTAGCCGGGCCCGAAACCGGCGTCGCCGCGATGGCGAGTGTGTCCAGTTTCTCGATCAGATTAGATGCGCTCCACCTGGACGTCCCTGGCGTTGGCGGCCAATGCCGTGATGTCGGCCGAGTCGCCGGTGAGCACCGAGCCCGCCGGTTCGGCATAGGCGACGAGGAGTGCGTCTATTGCTGAACCGCACCTGGCCCGAGCCCTGAGCCATGCGGCTCGGCGTGCGACAGTCTCGTCGATGTCGGTGACGATGTCGCACGACTTCAGCAGGCGGTTGGCGTTGGCGTCTCTGCCGGAGTCGCCCTGCAGGCACTCCACCAGCACCGGCGACAACACGACCGGCGGCCACAGGCCCTCGTGCTGCAGCGCGCCCAGCAGCGCGCCGGCTCGCTGGTTGCGGCCCGCCAGGAACGACACGGCCCCCGAGTCGAGCAACAGTGCCACGGCGCGCCGTTCTCAGCTTGCGGCGCGTTCGGCTCGACGCGACAGCCGCCGAGCCAGGTCCTGTGCCCACGCGGACTCCGCCGGTCCGGGTTCCCCGACCTCCGCGAGCAGATCCGACAGGTGGTCCGCACCGGCCTCGCGCAGCTCCCTGCGCCGCACTTCCACACGGATCGCCTCCTGGAGCAACTCCGAGACCGGGAGCTCGCGCGACTTGGCCTCCGCATACAGCGATTCTGGCAGGTACACCTGCATCCTGGGCATACGCCTAAGTATACACATTAGCCGCCTTAGAACACGTCTGGTTCACAGGCGCTCGAGGATTGTGACGTTGGCCTGGCCTCCGCCCTCGCACATCGTCTGCAGGCCCCACCGGCCCCCGGTGCGCTCGAGCTCGTGCAGCAGCGTGGTCATCAGCTTGGCCCCGCTGCAGCCGAGCGGGTGGCCGAGGGCGATGGCGCCGCCGTTGACGTTCACCTTCTCGTGGGGCACGTCGTGCTCGCGCATCCAGGCCAGAGGAACCGGGGCGAAGGCCTCGTTGCACTCGAACAGATCGAAGTCGTCGATGCCCATGCCCGTCTTCTCGAGGGCGTACGCAGTGGCTGCGATGGGTCCCGTGAGCATGAAGATCGGATCGTCGGCTCGCACGGAGATGTGGTGGATGCGGGCCCGCGGTGTGAGCCCGAGATCCTCGACAGCCCGTTCCGACGCCACCAGCAGGGCCGCGGCCCCGTCGCTGATCTGGCTGGACACCGCGGCAGTGAGTCGCCCGCCCTCGACGAGGGGCCGCAGCGACTGCATCTTCTCCAGGGAAGTGTCGCGGCGAGGGCCCTCGTCCGTCGTCACGGACCCGAACGGCACGATCTCGGGATCGAAGCGACCCTCGTCGATGGCCCGGATGGCTCGCTGGTGGCTCTCGAATGAGAAGGCCTCCATCTCGGCCCGCGAGATGTCCCACTTCTCGGCGATGAGCTCGGCTCCGCGGAACTGCGACACCTCCTGGGTGCCGTAGCGCTTGACCCAGCCTTCGGAGCCGGTGAAGGGGTCTTCATGGCCGAGCGCCTGGCCGGCCTCGAAGGCCGTCCCTATGGGCACCATCGACATGTTCTGCACGCCGCCGGCCACGACCAGGTCGTTCACGCCGGCCATGGCGGCCATCGCCGCGAAGCTCACGGCCTGCTGGCCCGATCCGCACTGCCGGTCGATGGTCACCCCCGGAACGGCCTCGGGCAACCCGGCCGCCAGCCAGCTGGTGCGAGCGATGTCGCCCGAGTTGGGGCCGACGTTGTCGAGATTGCCGAAGATCACGTCTTCGATCGCCATGGGATCGACATTCGTGCGGTCGAGGAGCGCCCGGATGGCAGCCGCACCGAGGTCGGCAGGATGAACCTGTGAGAGACCGCCGCCCCGCTTGCCGGTCGGTGTGCGCACCGCGTCGATGATGTAGGCCTCAGCCATGACTGCTCCCTTGTCGCTCGGGTCCAGTATTGCCCGATTTCGTCAGAGCGAGAACGCGAAGGCGTGAATGTCGTGCACAGTTGCCATATGCACCTCTGGCAGCGCGTCGCGGAGCATGCAGTCGTTGGCGTGAGTGGTCCCGTTGACGGTGCGGCTGGTGGCAGCCACGCCTGGAGTCTGCCCTCATCACAGGCGGACGCTGCCGCTTCGGATTCGACGTGCCCTACCCTCGCTTCGTGTCGCGGGATTCCCCCCGCTCGGGCCCCCGGGTGTTCTCCACCGCGCAGGGGTCGAGACTCGAGTCGTTCGGATGGGTGGAGTGGGTCCTGCTGTGCGGCATTGCGCTCATCTGGGGATCGTCATTCCTGCTCATCGAGGTCGGCCTGGAGTCGTTGGAGCCGGGGACGATCACCTGGGTGAGGGTCACGCTCGGCTTCCTGGCCCTCACCGTCGTTCCGGCGGCCCGCGAGCCGGTCGACCGGGCCGACTATCCGCGGGTGGTGCTGCTCGGCTTCGTCTGGGTGGTGGTGCCGTTCGTGCTGTTCCCGATAGCGCAGCAGCACATCGACTCGGCCCTGACCGGGATGCTCAACGCCTCGGTGCCGATCTTCAGCACAGTGATCGCCATTGTGCTGATCCGCGTCGGCGTGTAGCCAGATTCGGACGTGTTGCACCCAGTGTCAGGGTTCGCGAATCTACGGAACATGCGTCGGGACATTCGCGGCTTCTACGGCTCGCCTGGTCCCATGACGGAGCTTCCGGATTCCACGGTGCTTGGCGACATGCCGACCACCCTTGACGACTTGCGGTCGGCCGTTCAGGGATTGGTACTGCACCGCGAGTGGGCGGCCGTCTACGGCGTGGAGGTCGGTGCGCGGCGGGTCGACGAGCAGAACCGCCGGTCGGCCGCGGAGGTGCTTGGGCGGGCCTTCGAGATCTCAGCCGAACCGGTGACCTCCGCCCGGGAGCCGGCCGGTCGGGTCGTTGGCATCTGCTGGCACTTTGCGGTGCTGTACGCCGCACTGTTGAGGGCTCAGGGCTCAGCGGTCCGGGTGCGCTGCGGTTTCGCCGGGTACTTCGATGCAGCGAAGTGGTACGACCATTGGATCACCGAGCACTGGGACGGAGACCGCTGGGTCAGGGACGATCCCCAGATAGATGCCGTGCAGGCCGAGGCCTTGAGTCTCGGCTTCGATCCCCACGACCAGCCGCCAGGGAAGTTCCTCAGCGCAGGGGAGGCCTGGCTGGCGGCGCGGGCCGGCGAGGTCGACGCTGAGCGGTTCGGGATCCATGACATGTGGGGCATGGGGTTTCTGGCCGGCAATGTCATCAAGGACTTCGCGTGCCTGAACAAGGTGGAGATGCTCCCCTGGGACAGCTGGGGAATGATGCGGAACCCCTACCGCCCACCACCCAAGGCACACCTCGCGGTGCTTGATGAGATCGCGGAGCTGGCAGCCGGCGACGACTTGGCCGAGATCCGCGACCGGTTCCAGCGCGACGACAGGGTGAGAGTGCCACGTGAGGTCCTCAGCTACCAAGCAGGCAAGGCCATACGGGTGCACTTGCCCGATCTGTCGGCAGCCACGGCCGGCCGCAGGCCCGGCCCGACGGTGCCCTTCACGGTCTGAGCCACGGAGTCCTTCAGAGAGGGGGGTTTCGTCCTCGGGCCACTGTGATGGGTCCTACCACCGCAGCACCAGGTGGTCGAGTTCAGCGACGTCCGATGTGGCCGCCCGGCCGCTCACGAGCATGACAGGCTCACCAGGCACGGACGATCCCGTGGCGGCTGCCGGCCATCGGAAGCGGGGGCTCGATGAGCTGTCGACGAGCAAACGGCGGAATTACGATTCGCGGCTCCCCGCGCCGGTCACGGTGGTGTGGGCAGTGCCAGGGTGGTTGTGCATCGTCTGTATGTGTGCAGTACTGAATATTGCCTACTAATGGATGTAGGTGCACTTGACGCACCGCTCAAGGAGGAGGCACATCATGGCAACCACACGCACCACGACCATCCGCCAAGACGCCCAGCAGGCCGCCGAACTCGACGCGGTCGCGCGGGTTGACGGCGTGTCCACCTCGGAGGCGATCCGCGCTGCCATCGCTGAGCAAATCGAGAAGCGGCGGCGCGACCCTGCCTTCCAGGCACGGCTCCAGCGCATCCTGGATGAGGAGCGCGTTGTGCTTGAGAGGCTCGCCCAGTGACATGAGCGTGGAGTGTGCCGTGAGCCGGCCGTGGATGCCTAGATACTCAACCCGGTGTCGTCGCCGGGGTCTTGCCTTGTGGGGTGCAGGCCGTCGATGATGGCGGTGACCCATCGCCGTTGGCGCGGTCCGAGGGGTTCGTCGGGGAAGGTGGCTTCTACGACGGCCTCGACTTGGGCCAGGCTGGTGTAGTTGCACTGCTGCAGTAGAGCTTCTACGTCTTGGCGATCGTCGGGGCGGGCGGCTGTGGCTTTCATAGCCAGCATGTGCTCCGCGGTTGCGGCAACGACGGTGAGCGCAGGATGATCGAAGATGGTGCTGCCGTGGCGCTGATCGCGACTTCCTCTGATCGCTCACAGCGACGGGGCATGTAGACGGTGGCGCCTTCGTTGAACCAGCTGCGTGGCCACCCTCGCTGCTCAGCGACGATGCGGGCAGCGTCGGTCACCGCGGAGTAGCCGTGTTCGATGGCGACGTCTATGTCCTGGGTGGCTCTGTTGACGGAGTGGGCGAGCATCATCGCAGCGCCGCCCACCACATAGACGCGGCCGCGTTGGCCTCGGCTGTGCAAGATGGCAGCGACTTCGCCTAGAGCGTCGAGAAGGTCGTGGCGGCTCAGCTCGGGTGTCGGCACCGCCGGCTCACACGACCAGCAGATCGCTGTCGGCAATCCAGACGCCGTGGGCCTCAAAGATCGGCGGGGTGGTGACGATGACGCGGCCGCGCTCGAAATCGAAGTAGTCAGCAGACCACCACATCTGCTGCAGGTACCGCTGTGGCTGGCGGGTCCATCCCGGCGCTTCGAGACCGTCGCAGGCGCAGAAGTGCTCGATGTAGGCGGCCAAGAACGCGTCCCAGCGGGGATCGAAGCGTTCGGGCTCCTCAGCGGCGAGCACGGCCCTCTCTGCGTTGTTGGCGTCGCGCCACACCGTGCCGAAACCGTGCAGCACGATCCGTCGCCGGAACGCGTCGTCGCAGTTGCGCAACGCCGGCACGTAACAGGCCAGCCGGTTCTCTGTTATGCAGGGGTCATCGACGCAGGCGCTGCCGGTGGTAGGGCTAGGGGTTGCGGTCATTGGTGACCACCGTACAACGGTTACGTGCGCCCTCCCAGGAGGACCCGCCGGTGTGTGTGGGCCGGCCTGGGTGAACATGGCCATCGTCGGCGTCGCCGTAGGTGGAGAGCGGCTCGCACCATATGGTGTGCCAGCACACGTTGGCGCAACGGCGGGTACAGCGGCCTTCGTCTGGGCAGTCCTGATCGGGTTCCGAGCTGTCGGCCTCGGCCTGGTCCACAGCCGACATCTCGGTGGCTGGATCCGTGGCGGGAGCGAGGACTCGTGTGTCCCTGACAGTCTCTCGATCTCTCCTGCGGCCAGAGGCTGTGGGACCGGGTCTAGCGGCCCCAACAGTCTGCCGCCGTGCTCGTCGTCAGCCTCGGGCGCGGGGTCGATACCACCGTGTCGGCAGCGTCAGGAGCGCCCTCCGGCGCGTACAGGTGAACGACGACATCGAGGTCGCCTAGGCGCTCTTCGATAAGAGACCGAACGTCGTCCCAGTCCAGCCCGCCGTGGCCGCAGCCCAGTGGCGGTAGCGCGATGGAGGAGATCTCCAGTTCCTCGATCACATGGCGCAGATCGTCGAGGCCGTCGGCAACGTCGCGGATGCGGGACCTGGCGCGCCAATGACCCTTAGTCGGGAAGTTGATGATCCAGTGAGGCGTTGTGAGCCGGCCGTTGTCGAAGACGAACATCTTGCCGAGTTCGACGGCCTGCATCTTGCATGCCGCCTCGTAGGCCTTGAAGTTCGCTGGGAAGGCGTTCTTGAACTGGAGGGCGATTCCCTTTCCCATCACGCCGACCGTGTTGACGGAGTTCGCAAGCGCCTCCACATCCGCCTTCAGCAGGTTTCCGTGTGCGTCGATGAACTCAGCCATCAGAAGTACCACTCGGTTCGGGGCCTGACAGGGCTCTCCCTGCCGACGCTATATCCAATGCGTGCTCGGCCTCTCTGCATACCTCGAGGTGCTGGCAGTCGCTCCAACGACACCGTCCAAGGCACAGGGGCCCAACAGTGGTCGCTGTGCGGCTACGACAACAGGTTCCGGCGGGTGAGGGCCTCACCGAGGCGCTCAGCCAGCGCGTCCTCGCCGATTCGGCGCAGTTGGGCTGGGAGTTCCGGGCGGGACTGCGGGAAGACGCCCGAGCGGGTCAGCGCCGCCCGGGCGCGGTGAGTCAGCGCCGCGAGCTGCAATTCGGCTGCCGCGTCGTCGTCGCCCGCGGCCGCGAGTCCGTCCCGCTGGTGCTCGGCGCGCTGCGCCTGTTCGATGGCCTCTGCGGCTGACGGCAACAGCAGCCGGTCGTTCCATTCGGCCCGCAATTTGCTCCACCACCGGTCCCGCTCGAACAGGGCCCGCCCGAAGCGCACCGCCCACGACAGGTAGCTGTGACCGGCAGCCAGCCGGGCAGAGACGTCGGCCTGGTCATAGCAGCGCAGATCGACCGAGATCGGCGGCTTCGGCAACGATGGCTTCACCGCGCTGTAGACCAGCACGAGATCTAGGTCGTCGCTGCGATCCACGTCCCGCACCGCCGATCCGGTGGCCACCACGGCGTTGACCGTGCCGGTCTGGCGCGCAGCCTGCACTAGGTCGCTGGCCCAGTCACGCGCTTCGTTGTCGGGCCACGAGCACACGGCGGCCTCCCACCGGGCCGGCGCCACATGAGGGTGCTCCGTGATGGCCTGGCCGTTCACGGCCCTAGCACCGCTTCGACGGCCTCAAAATAGGCCCGGATCTCAGCGGCGAGCGCGGCGACCAACGCCTGAACTCTGCTGTCCCGGTCGTTCGCGTGGACGACGGGCTCACCAGGCACGGACGATCCCTTCGGGCTGCCACTGCTCGAGGGCTTCGAGGCCGCGGGCCCGGTCCTGGGCGATGTCGAGGGCGACGACGATGTGGTTCGCGACTGGCCACCGCTCCCCGGTCGTGTGGGAGTGGTCTGCTCGGCGGAGACACGCGAGCCGGACAGGTGCCACCGCCACGGTGCAGGCTGGGGACGAGGCACTGGTGGCTTCGCCCAGGTGTGAGCGCGCAGCACGGAGGGCGGATTCGGACGGAACGTAGAAGTCAGGCGGGTAGTCGCCGCCTGCGACGATCGGTATGCCCCACGACGCGGCGGCACGGGTGTCGGTGAGCGCCCAGCCCGTCGAGTTCTCGGGCTCGTCGAGCCCGAGTCCCAGTCGCCTTGCCTCGCGAGCGCCGGTGTCAGGGAGCGCCGCCAGCAGAACGGCGCGTCGACGCCACACCATCAGAAGCGCGTGGAACAAGTCCGGCACCATCGCCTCACCAGCGGACGTGAGAAGGCCATCGTCTCGCAGTCCAGCCATGGCACTGGAGACGGCGCTGGGGGCTCGGTCGATGTAACGGGCGATCTCACGGACGCCATGAGGCCGGTCCGGCGTCAGCAAGCAAGCGATCGCCACTTCCTGGGCCACTTGGCTGTCGAGTGACCCGCCGGGACCACTTGCCATCGGGAGTGCGGACTTCACGGAGGTGTGGACGATCAGCGGCGGGGCCACGAGGCGCAGCTCTCCGCGCCGGTCGAAGTAGTTGATTCCCGCCTCCTGCAGCGAGAGTTTGGCGGCGGCGGCTATGCGATCGGCAACGATCAACGGCGTTCCCCGCCTTGAGCGTGTCGCCAGCCGCCTCCCGTGCTCGGCAGTGACTACGGACTTGACCTCGACCTCGAAACGCTGGCCAGCAACCTCAACCACAGCGTCAGCAGATGCGTCATCGTCCCAGGACTCTCTCGACAACACACTGGCAGCGACACCCAGGGGCGCAAGCGTCTCGATCAGAGCAGCGAGGGAGCCGTCCGCCATTGCAGCAGCCGTTCGTCTTGGCACGACGAAAGTCTAGGGGCGTTCTGTGTTCATGTGCACAAGAACACAGAACGCCCTGCGCCGCGGCTCCTCGCGCTACAAGCAGACTCAGCGGTCGCGGGCAGTCAGCCCTTGCGCTGGTTGCAGGAGGCTGGCAGGTGGTCACCGCCCGAGAGGACTATTCGCTCGTAGGCGTGGGCTGCCGCACCGGCTCGGGCTCAGCGAGTTGTTCGGTGCGTGCCACCGCGCCCAACTCCTGGAAGCGACGGGCCTGCGGTATCACTCTGAGCCGGAGGGAGTTCACGCCGGTGGTGTAGGACTCCACCGCCTTGTTGAGGCCGTCTCCCATCTCTTGGAGGCGTTCGGAGAAGGTGCGCAGACGGTCGAACAGGATCTTGCCTAGGTCAGCGATCTGCTGCGCGTTCTCTGCCATCTCTTGTTGTTGCCAGGCCAGCGCCGCTGTCCGCAAGAACGCCATGAGCGTTCCGGAGGTCGCAATGAGCACCTTGTGCTTGCGCCACGCTTGCTCCCACAGAGTCGGCTGCACGACCAACGACAAGTACTCATACACCTCCTCCAGGTTGGCGGTGCTCTCCACCTCCCCGGCGATGACCTTGTCCCTGACCCGGCCCCCGGCCAGGCAGGCGTCGGTCGCCACCTTGGCCACCTCCACCGCCCAGGCTGCGTACCTGCGGGGCCTTTGGTGCCGGCTGAGCCCTGGCCAATGGTGGTTGAGGACCTAGAAGTCGGGTCTGGTTCCCTTCTATCGCCCGACGCTGGCGGGGCCGCCGCGACGTCGGGGAACGGACCGCGCCAGAGGCGCCGCGATGAAGGCGGCGAGATGAGCCTGGTCGAGGTCTGGGAGGTTGTCGGGGCGTCGGCGCGGGTCGGGGTCGCTGCGAAGGTCTGGATGGCGAAGGTCGCGCACCGCCCAAACCCGGTCGGGGCACAACAGTTCGGCGTCGCCGGTCCACAACTCGGTGCCGTGGCGGATGGCGGTCGCGGCTGCGAAGGTATCTCCGAGCGACATGCGGTAGGCGTGCTTGATCCACGAGGCCGCCTGAGCGGTGCGGGTGTCGATGCCTTCAACCCGCAGGGCTCGCCGGAGATACCGCGATCGCGACAGCGCCGGTTCCGGGCCGTACGTGTTGGCCAGGATGTAGCAGACCTCGGCAAAGTTGACTGCGCTGATGATGGGGCGGAGGCCGGCGCGGCGGCGCAGAAGGTCCCGGACCTCGGGTGCCGCGGGCTCACGGTCGTAGTGCCTGATGATCGGCCAGGTGTCCAGCACCACGGCCGGGGCGCGCTCGGGCACGCCCCCTACAACTCGACGCGGGCAGGCTCGCGGCGGGCTGGCCGGCGGCTGGGAGCAGGCTCGTCAAGATAATCGGCCTCGATCTCAGCTTGGCGGGCACGATCCAACTCGTCCGCGACGCCGGGGAACCGGCCACAGTCGGCGAGGAACTGTTCCACTGCCTCGGCGCGTTCGGCTTCGGTCGGCTCGCTGTCATAGTCGACGTAGTAGGCCGCGTACTCGGCGAGCGGCCCGCCCACGGCGACGTCGTGGTCTTCGTGGGGTGAGAGGTCGGACATGTCCGACAGTGTAGGCGCTTCGGGTCTCGCCGAGCGCCGCCAACTGACCCGACCGGGACCAAACCGGACGAACTCCACCGCACAGACCCCACCCGCCGCCTAACACACAGCTACCGGAGCCAGTGTCGCCCAGCTACCGGAACCGCGTCCCAAAGTGTCACACACCTACCGGAGCCAACGCGTCAAGCATCACCCGGGACAACACAACAGCACACAGGGCTCCGACTACAGTGTGTGTATTGCAAATGGTAACTAGCTTTGATCTCTAGAACATAATCCCAGTTCAAAGACCATTTTTGGGGTGCTTTGTGGAGCCCGAGACAGGAGTCGAACCTGCGACCTGCTGTTTACAAGACAGCTGCTCTGCCGAAACTGAGCTACTCGGGCATGGGCTGGCCGCTGATCGTGGCCGGGTCCATGGTACTGCCGGGCCGGTGAGGTGGGCGCGGGACGTGGCGGGTCCTGGGTCGGGGGTCAGCAGGGTCCGACCGCGTTGCGGGCTCGGTCTTTGATGTGGGTGCCCAGGCCGCGGTCGTAGGCCACGACGTGCTCGCCGGTGGTGGGGGTGAGGCCCTTCCAGATCACCGGATCCCACGACACCCGCGCCGTTACCACCACTCCGGCGTTGCCGGCCGCGCAGGCCTCGACGTCCGCGGTCTGGGGCGGGTCGCATCCTTTGTGGGTGAGGCAACTCGCCACGAAGGCGTCGGCGGCGTGCTCGGCGCGCAGCTTCGCGAGGTCTACGGCTGCGCTGTGGGCTGCGTGGTCGCGGAGCGACACGCTCATGGCGGTGACCATTGTGGCGAGCATCAGAACCAGCAGGGGAACGGTCATTTCGGCCTCCTAGGGAGATGGGCAGGGGGCTTGAACGTGTCCGGTCGTCGCTGGTCGGGTCTGGGCGTAGCCGGTGACGCATACCCGGTTGTGGGCCAGGGGACCGGGCACGTGGCATACGACGGTCACCGCGGCTGACTCTCCGGGATCATGGTGGGCGAGCACCGCGTCGGTGCGGGCGCAGGCGGCCAGGGTCGCGCCCAGTGCGGTCCTCGCGGCCGTGTCGGCTGCCTCGGGACCGGAGTCGACGGCGGCCCGGGCTGCGAGTTCCACCGCCACCGCCGCCCGGGCCTGGCTGTTGGACTGCTCGCCGGCGAACGCCACGGCCCAGAGGGCCAGCGCGATGACCGGTGCCGTCATCACCAGCGCCACTGCATCATCCACGGTGCGGCCTCGTCTGTGGCCGGGTTGCGGCCGGCACCAGTCCAGGCCGCGATGGTTTGACTGTGAGCACTACCACGCTGGCTTGAGCGCTCCGCCGGTTTGCGCCCGGCTCGACCCATGAGCTTGGTGTGGTCCTGTCGAGCGTTAGCACGTCGCGGTGACTTCCCAGCTGCTTGCGCGCGGGTCGACCGGTGAGCCTGGTGTGGTCCTGTCGAGCGCTAGCACGCTGGCTTGAGCGCCCCGCCGGTTTGCGCCCGGCTCGACCCATGAGCTTGGTGTGGTCCTGTCGAGCGTTAGCACGTTGCGGTGACTTCGCAGCTGCTTGCGCCCCCGGCCGACCGGGGAGCTTGGTGTGGTCCTGTCGGGCGTTAGCACGTCGCGGTGAGCTCCCAGCCACCGGCGCTGGCGGCCCGGGTGGGCCGGCAGGCGACCGCGGTCGCCTCCAGCCACCTTCGGGCTCCGGCCGCCCCGACCCGCACCGAGGCCACCACCGTGCACCCGGCGTCGGTGGCCAGCGTGTAGTCGGTGGCCGTCGCGGCCGAGCTGCTCGCGGTGCGGGCCGCGGCAGCCCGGGCGGCTGCCTCGGCCGCGGCCTCCCATCGGGGGCCGGAGTCGGTGCAGTCCCAGTCGGCGGAGTCGAGTTCCTGGACGGCGGCCGTGGCTGCCGCCAGCGCCGCGCCCGACGCGGTGATGCGGGCGACCTGGTGGATGTAGATGCCGAACACCAGGGCTACGACGACAAAGACCACTCCGACGGTGCGCAGGACCCCGATCGCGGCGTCCATGGCCGCGGTAGTCCCGGACGCTCAGCAGCTTGGCTCGGCCCGGGAGGGCTAGGAGCACTCGTTGCTCGCCCAGGTGCCGCCGACCGCCTTGCACAGGTTCTCGTGCTTGATCTGAGCCTTGTCGGCTTCGGGGTCCGCAGCCGGGTCGGGGGTGTTCTCGCCGAGCACCCGCCAGGTGAAGAGCACGACGGCGGCGGTGATGGCGATTGTGGCGGCGAGCATGATGATCTTGGCAACGGGTGAGTCCATTTGGTTGTCTCCTTTGTGAAGTTGATGACTGTCTGGGAGGGCCCGAGAGCGGGGCTCACAGGCCGATACTCGTGCTGGCCAGCAGCGCGAGAACAACGACCGCGCTAGCCGTGACGGCCGCGAGGGTGGCGGTGCCGGTGACGGCCCGTCCGAGCGCCTCGATGCGGATCCGGCGCTCGTCCTCCAAAGCCTTGACGGCCTGGGATATGAGCCGGTCGATGAGATCAGTGGCCCCTGCGCCGCCCCGGTCGGCTGCCGCGAGGGTGGCCACGAGTGTCTCGGCGGAGGACCCGGCGAAGTGCCCGGCCGCGGCGGCGAGAGGATCTCGCCCCGCGGCCAGAGCCAGATTGATGGTGGAGGCCGCCGGGGCGAAGGCGGGCGTCGTCACCCGCTCGGCCGCGGCCACCGCGGCGTCGTTGATGGGTCGGCCCGCTGCGCAGTACAGGCGGGTCCGGCGCAGCCACTCGAGCAGCGCCCCGTCACGCTGGGATCGGAAGCCGGCCAGGACGAGGCCTCGCAATAGCGGCGCGGTCGCCACCGGCGCCCACGACGCTGCCGCGACAGCCGCCAGCGCGCCCGCTCGAACGCTGGCCAGAGCAGCCCCGGCGATGAGTACCAGCCCGGCGACAGCAACAGCCGCGGCCACCGTTGCGGCCCGCAGTCGTGCCGGGGGCCATCCGACCGCGGCCAGCTCGACGGTGCCGGTCGGCTGCGGCCCGTCGGTAAGCGCAAGCCGAACGGCGGCCGCGGTGCCGGCGACCACGGTCAGCCAGATCAACGCGACCCTCCCGAACGGTCAGCGCTGTGCCGCCTCGCAGAAACCGGACGGTCAGCGCTGTGCCGCATGGCGGGAACCGGACGGCCGGTGCAGCGGTGTCTCGCGGGAACGGGACGGTCAGCGCTGTGGCGCATGGCGGGAGTCGGGCGGTCGGTGCTGTGGCGCATGGCGGGAGTCGGGCGGTCGGTGCTGTGGCCCATGGTGGGAGCCCTGCAGTCGGCGCAGTGACTCATCGCCAGCCTCCGACCCGGGCGATGGCGCGGGCGGGCAGCAGCACCCGGGCGCTGAGCGCCGCAACCACGGCGGATCCTCCCAGGAGCAGCATGGCCCCGCCGGGCCCGGCCAGCCACGCGCCCACGTCGTCGGCGCTCCAGGCCGCGCCGGCTACCAGTCCCGCGCCGAGCACCACGACCAGCGCGAGGGTGGGCATGGTGGCGGCGACCCGTGCGTGAAACATCCGGGCTGTGTCCGCGGCTTGCGATGCCTCCTGCTCGAGCACCTCCACGGTCTCGGCCCACCGGCCGCCGCCCTCGGCGGAGACAGCGATCAGGTCGGCCAGGGAGCGTGCCGCCGAGGAGGGCACCCGAGCCGCGAACCGCTCGGCGGCGGCATCCACTCCGACGGCCTCGCAGTCGGCGGCCAAGGCCACGGCCGCCCTGCCGACCGAGCCGCCGACCAGGGGCGCAGCCCGCCCGATGGCGTCGGTGACGGTGACCGCGACGGAGGCCTGGTTGGCGAGCACGCCCGCGAGGCGGGCAACACCTTCGGCGGTGGAGTTCCAGCGCCGCGAGGCCAGCAAAACCTTGACCGCCGCGGCGCATACCGCCACGCTGATGGCGGCTGCGGCGGCATGGCCCGGGGCGAGGCCCGCAGCCACTGCGAGGATGGCTGCTGCGGTCCCGCCCAGCGCCTCAGAAGGGATTGTTGTGCGGCGGCGGAGCCCCGTCCTGGCCCGCATCGACCAGCGCGTCCCGGATGCGGGCCACAACAGCACCCCGATGGCCAGCGCTCCGCCGGCGGTGATGATCCACCCGGTGACGCTCACCGGACACGCTCGCTGACGTAGCCTGCGGCCTGGCCGCTGCCGCTGCCGTTGCTATTGCTGTTGCCGTTGCCGTTGCCGTTTGTGAGGCTGCGGGCAGCTGCTCGGCGGTCGCCGGCGGTCAAATGCAAGGAAGGGACCCGAGACGCCGGCCCGCCTGCGCTGACCGCGCCGCAGGAGACTCCCGCGGCGCGATACACGTCGGCGATGCGACCCTCGGGGGCCGCCACGGGCACCGCCCAGCGCTCTCCGGGCTCCAGCCGCCACAGGCCGCGGGTCTCGACCGCACCCCCGGCCGACAGGCCGGTGATCTGGGTCACGTCTGCGATGACCCGCTCGCCGGCATGGTTCCGGCCCATCCACACCAGCAAGTGCACGGCGATGGCGATCGAGCGCCGGGCCAGACCCTCGTCGGCACCCTCCGAGGTGGCATAGGCGGTGAGCTTCTCTAGCACGCCCTCTCCGGGAGGGGAGTGCAGCGTGACCAGACACCCGTCGAGACCCGACGACATGGCGTCGAGCAGGGCCATGGTGCCCTCTCCCCGAACCTCGCCCACCACCAGCTTCGAGCTGTTGGCCCGCTTGGCGTCGCGCACGTGGTCGGCCATCGAGTGCTTGCCCACCCCGTCGTTGTTGGCGTCGCGGGTGAGGCGTTCGTAGGCGTTGGGGTGGATGCCGTACTCGCGCAGGCGCAGCTCGGGCGTGTCCTCGATGGTGTCGATGCGCTCGTCGGGGGGAACCTGGGCCAGCAGCGCCTGGCACAGCGTGGTCTTGCCGCCGCCCATGGCTGCCGCCACCACCACGTTGGCCCGGACCCCGCCGGCGGTGGCCTCCACCAGCACCGCGGCCAGCTCCGGGCTGCACAGCCCCAACTCGGCCAGAGTCCGCCCGCCGGCCAGGTTGGAGCGCAGCACCAGAGTCGGCGGCGAGCACACGAACGCCTCGGCGTGAAGCCGCCAGCGGGTGCCGATGCGGGTGTCGAGGCGCGGGTCCAGCTCGTCGAACCGTTGGGGCCGCCCGCCCGAATAGGCCGCGAGGAAGCGGCATGCCGCCACGAGCTCGTCGTCGGAATCGAACGGCGAGGAGCGGCTCTGGCGGGTTCCGTCCGAGAACTCGACCACCATCGACTCGCCGCCCCGGATCTGGAACTCCTCCACCCCGCCCTCGTCCAGCAGGCCGCGCAGGCGATGGGCCGCCGCCGCGGCCGCCGACTCGCGGCGCACCGCCGCGTCGGCGCCGTCCATGCGCTGGGGCGCCGCGGCCAGCGAGCCCAGTGAGCGGCCCAGGCGGTGCAGCTTCCGCTCGGACCGCCTGTTCGGCAAGGGCGGCACCGCCCTCACCACCTGGACTCCGGCCAGGACCCGCAGCTCGGCGGTGTCCACGTCGTGGTCGGATATGACGACCAGAGCGATCGGCACCCTGGACGCCGGCCCCGCATTCAGGCCCAGCCGGCTGCGCAGACCCCGTCCCGTGCCGCCGGTCACCCACACCACCCCCGCGGCGGCAGCGGCCGCGGCCCGCAGCACGGTCTCGCTCTCCGCCGGGTCGACAGCGGTCACCGACGCTCGGTCCGCTGCCGCGGCCAGCGCCGGGTCCGCCAGCGACTCGCCCACCACGGCGTCGGGGGCCGAGGCCCGCACACCCTCGATGACGGTGCGGACGATCCAGTCCGCGGCGTGGAGATCAAGATCGCGGTCGGCTGAGACCATCAACACTTCGCATCACCCCCCGAGGTGGACGACCGTGTACGCGGCATCGCCGGGGCATCCGGGCCAGCCCGCGGCCGGTGACTCCCATACCCACCACACCTCCGGGCCCAGCCGGGCGGCCAGTTCAGGCCCGGCCTCAACAACGACGCTGCCGTCGCCGGCGGCCACGATGGGCATCACCGCGGCGGCGCACCCTCCCGGCTCAGCCGCCAGCACCGCGTTCGCCCCGGTCACCGGACCCGGATCGGGCCACCGCGACGGGTCGACCGCCACCGCGATCAGCGCCGCCGACGGGTCCGCCGCGGAAGCGGCGCCGGGATCGGCCAGCAGGGCCTGCGACAGCACCGTACCGGCGGGCACCGCCACCGCCGGGACGCGCCCGGCGAGCTCCTCGGGGGTCACGAACAGCGCGGCGGCCGCCTCAGGCACCTCGACGGTCACGAACCGGCCGGGCTCGCGACGTGCCGCCCAGTCCTCGGCGGCCGCCACAACCTGCACCGCAGGATCGGGAGGCTCGGGACGTCCGAACACCCACACCGACACCGCCACGGCCACGACGATCAGTGCCGCGGCCGCCAATCTCTGGGTCTGACCGGACAAGGGACCGGCGTTCGTGGCCATCAGCCGCTCCTAGGCGACCCGCGCGGGATGGCGCGACCGGGAACCCGCGGTTCCGCCAGAGTCCGCTCGCACGGTGACGAGCAATCTGGATGATTGAAACATCATGGAGAAGCATTTAATGCCCCGCGGCTGCTGATTACAACTCCTCTGGTGATTTTTTATTCAGGCACGCTGTTATTCACTCCGAGGCGGGCCGCCCCGGCCGGTCAGCAACGGCGTGCGTCGATAGCCCGCAGCGGCCGGAGTGGTAGCTTCGGCCCGGTGAGGGCATGCTCGCCATGCCGATCGACGGTGCCTCTTCGAGCGGGGAGACTGTGGCCATCCAGCCGTCAGTGAACGGAATGCCCCAGGGCTCGCCCCCGTCGCCGGGTATGCAGGCGGAGCCCGACAAGGAGCCGACCGGCGCGGGGGCCGTCGAACGCCATGCCGGCCTGGAGTCGGTCATGGCCCGGTCCGCCGGTGAGAACTTCCCGGTCGCGCTGCGGCTTCTGCCCCGAGCCGTGCGGGACCATCTGCGGGCCATCTACGGATACGCCCGGCTCGTCGACAACCTCGGCGACGAGTATCCCGGCGACCGCCGGGCCGCCCTCGACTGGGTCGAGAACCAGCTCGACAGCCTCTTCGCCGGAGCCCCGCGTCACGAAGCGTTCGTCCAGCTGGCGCCGACGGTGCAGCGCTTCGGGCTGGCCCGCGAGCCCTTCGATCAGATGCTGGCCGCTAACCGGCTCGACCAGCACAAGTCCCGCTACGAGGACTTCGACGAGCTGCTCGGGTACTGCGAGCTGTCGGCCAACCCCGTCGGGCACCTCGTGCTGGCCGTCTTCGAGGCTTCCACCCCCGAGCGGGTGGCCGCCTCCGACGACGTGTGCAGCGGGCTGCAGGTGCTCGAGCACCTCCAGGACTTGGCCGAGGACGCCGCCCGGGGCCGGGTGTACCTGCCCGCGGACGACATGGAGCGCTTCGGCGTCACCGCCGACGACCTGCGCGCCCCCGTGGCCTCAGCGAACCTCAGAGGCCTGGTCTCCTACGAGGCCAGCCGGGCCCGCGCCATGCTCGACCGGGGCAGACCGCTGGTGGCGTCGCTGCGCGGACCGGCCCGCCTGGCCGTGGCCGGGTTCGTGGCCGGAGGCCTCGCCAACCTCGATGCGCTCCGGGCCGCCGGCTTCGACGTGCTGGGCCGGATCCCGAAGGCCGGCCGAGCCCGGGTGCTGGGCCGCCTGGCCGGCGTGTACCTGCCAAGCCCGGTCCGGCGGGGGGCGGGCCGGTCGTGATCGACGCCGAGGCGGCCTACCGCCGCTGCGAGGAGATCACCTGGTCGGAGGCCCGCAACTTCGCGTACGGCATCCGCCTGCTGGCGCCCCCCAAGCGAAGGGCCATGGCCGCGCTCTATGCCATGGCCCGCCGCATCGACGACGTCGGCGACGGCGACTGGCCCCAGGAACGCAAGCTCGCCGCGCTGAGCGACCTGCACTCGGCCATCGAGGCTCTCGAGGCGGGTCAAGCAGCCGACCCCGACGACCCGGTGCTGGCCGCGGTCGCCCACGCCGCCGCGGAGTATCCGATTCCGGTGGCCGCCCTGCACGAGATCGTCGAGGGCTGCGAGCTGGACGTGCGGGGCGAGACCTACGCCACCATGGACGACACCGTGCGCTACTGCCGCCTGGTGGCCGGTTCGGTGGGGCGCCTGTCGCTGGGAGTCTTCGGAACCAGGACGCCGAGACGCCTGAGCGGCAACCGGTCCGGGCCGGGGACCGAGCGGCCGGCCGAAGAGCTCGCCGATGACCTGGGCGTGGCCCTCCAGCTCACCAACATGCTGCGCGACATCTCCGAGGACCACCGGATGGGGCGCATCTACCTGCCCGAACAGGAACGGCAACGGTTCGGGATCGAGCCCGGCCAGTGGGCGCCGCCGGAGAGCGCCGCCGCGCTGGTGCAGTTCGTGGCCGGCCAGGCGGTGATGTGGTTCGAACGCGGCCTGGTGGTGCTGGAGCACCTCGACCATCGCAGCCGGGCCTGCACCGCGGCCATGGCCGGCATCTACCGGCGCCTGCTGGCCCGCATCCTGGCGCATCCCGCCGCGCCGCTGTCGAGGCGGGTCAGCCTGCCCGCCTGGGAGAAGGGCCTCGTGGCCGCCCGCAGCCTCAGCGGGCTGCGACCGTGAACCCCTCGGCCGCAGCCGCGAGCCCGGCGACGCCGACCCGGGCCGCCGGCGCGGCCGGACCCGCGGCGTGAGCGCCACGAATCCGGCGGGGCGGCCGCGGGTGGTGGTCGTCGGGGGCGGCCTGGCCGGCTTGTCGGCCGGGCTGGAGGCGGCCGACCGCGGCGCCGGCGTGACGCTGCTCGAGCGCCGTCCCCGCCTCGGCGGCGCCACCTGGTCCTTCGAGCGCCACGGCGTGTGGTTCGACAACGGCCAGCACGTCTTCATGCGGTGCTGCACCGCCTACCGGGCCTTCCTCGAGCGCATCGGATCGACCGCCGGTGTGTTCATGCAGAGACGGCTGGACGTGCCGGTGCTGGCGCCCGGCGGGCCGGTCGGGTCCATCAGGCGCACCCCGGGACCCGCCCCGCTGCATCTCGCGCCCGCCCTGCTCACCTATCCCCACCTGAGCCTGCGCCAACGGATGGCGGTGCTGCGGGCCGGGCTGGCCATGCGGCGGCTCGACCCCGACGATCCGTCCCTCGACGACACCGCCTTCGGCGACTGGCTGTCGGCCCACGGACAGGACCGGGCGGCCACCGAGACGTTCTGGAACCTGATCGTGCTGCCGACCGTCAATGTCGGCGCGGCCGACGCCTCCCTCAAGCTGGCCGCCAGGGTGTTCGTGACCGGGCTCCTCACCGAGGCCGCCGCGGCCGACATCGGCTGGGCCCGGGTGCCGCTGTCGGCCCTGCACGCCGACGCGGCCCGGCGGGCTCTGGAGGCCGCCGGTGCCAGGGTCTCGACCCGCGTCCCGGTGACGGCCGTGCGGCCCGGCCCGTCCGGAGGCCTCGAGGTCCGCGCCGACGGGGAGATCCTGGAGGCTGACTCCGTGGTGGTGGCCGTGCCCCACGACGCGGTCGGGGCGCTGCTGCCGACGGGCACCGTCGCGTTCCAGGACCGCCTGGACGAGTTGGGCGCCTCGCCCATCGTCAACGTCCATCTGGTGTATGACCGGCCGGTGACCGACCTGGCCTTCTTCGCCGGCATCGGCACCGACGCCCAGTTCGTGTTCGACCGCACCGAGGGCGCCGGGCTCGACGACGGCCGCCAGTGCCTGGCCGTGTCGCTGTCGGCCGCAGGGGCCTACATCGGCCGCCCCGCCGCCGAGCTGGTGTCGCACTTCACGGCCGAGCTGGCCCGCCTGCTGCCCGCCGCGGCCGAAGCCAGCGTCACCGAGTCGATCGTCACCCGCGAGCACTCGGCCACCTTCCTGGGCGCGCCGGGCACGGACCGCCTCCGCTCCGGCGCCGAGTGCAGCCTGGCCGGCGTGTACCTGGCCGGCGCCTGGTCGGACACCGGCTGGCCGGCCACGATGGAGGGAGCAGTCCGGAGCGGCACCAGGGCCGGACACCTCGCCGTCGGGCACGCGACGGGATCGGTGCGACACACGCCGAGCGGCACCCGCTAAGGTTCAGATCATGACAGCCCCCCATGGTCACTCTCCGGGAGGAGGCTCGGCGGGACGGGCGATTCTGCTTGTCGCCGCTGCAATCGCAGTAGGAGCATTCCTACTCGCCCGCGGCTTCGACGGGGCCGACGACACCACCGCCAGCACCGGGAACGGAAGCGGTCAGACACAGACCGAAGCCAACGGCGACGAGAACGGGGACGACCCGGAGACGGTGGACACGACGACCACGACGACGACCACCACGACCACGACCGCTCCTCCGGTGATCACCCACCCGCCGGGCGAGGTGAAGGTGGCCGTGGCCAACGGCACCGGCGACAGGGGCCGAGCCGGCCGGACAGCGGGCACTCTCAACGCCAGCGGGTATGTGACCGCGGCCAAGAACACCCAGCAGGACCGGGTCGGCGAGTCGGTCATCTACTACCGGCCCGGCTACGGCGACGACGCCAAGGCCGTCGCCTCCGCCCTGGGGGCTCCCCCGGACCTCCTGACTCCGGCGCCAGCGACCATCATGACGCTGATCCGGAACCCGGAGACGCCTCAGGACCTCGAGACGTTCAATATCTTCGTGGTCGTCGGCACCGACAACGTGATCCTGGATCCCGATCCGGTCGCCAACTGAGCGCGATCACGCGACTCTCCAGGACCAACGATCGGCCGCAGCCCTCGCCGCTGGTTGACTCTGCCGCGGCGGTGCTACCGGAACAGGTTCTGCCCGAGCCCGCGGTGACGCGAGAATGTCGGATGTGCGAGTGCTGGCCGCTCCCGACAAGTTCCGGGGAACCGCCTCGGCCGCCGAGATAGCCGCGGCGGTTGCCGAGGCTGCCGCCGCCGTCTCGGTGTCCTGTGACGCCGCGCCGATGGCCGACGGCGGCGAGGGGACCCTGGACGCGCTGGGCGGCCCCAACCGGACGTCGGTGGTGACCGGGCCGTTGGGCGAGCCGGTGACCGCGCCCTGGAGGCTCAGCCGTGGCGTCGCCGTAATCGAGATGGCGCTCGCCTCCGGGCTGGCGCTGGCGGGCGGCGCGACCGGCAACGATCCCGTCAACGCCACCACGGCCGGCACCGGCGAGCTGATCGCCGAGGCGGTCACCGCCGGCGCTCGCCGAGTGCTGGTGGCGGTGGGCGGCTCGGCCACCACCGACGGCGGTCTCGGAGCGGTGCAGGCCCTGCCGTCGCCCGCCCGGATGTCGGGTGTGGAGATGGTCGTGGCCTGCGATGTCCGTACTGCCTTCGTGGATGCGGCCGCCGTCTTCGGCCCGCAGAAGGGGGCCTCGCCGCCGCAGGTCGAGCTGTTGACGCGGCGCCTGAGAACCCTGACCGAGATGTATGCGCGCGCCTTCGGGGTCGATGTCGCCGCGATGCCCGGAGCGGGCGCGGCCGGGGGCCTGGCGGGCGGTCTGGCCGCTCGGGGCGCCAGCCTGGTGGACGGCTTCGAGGTGGTCGCCGACGAGATCGGCCTGCGGGAACGCATCTCGGACGCCGATGTGGCCGTCACCGGCGAGGGCCGCTACGACGCCACGTCCCTGGAGGGCAAGGTGGTCGGGGGAGTGGCCGAGCTGGCGGCCCAGTCGGGCACGAGGGTGTTGGCGGTGGTGGGAAGCTGCGATCCGGCGGTGCAGGTGCCCGAGAGCGTGGAAGTCGTCGACTTGACCGCCCGGTTCGGCTCGCAGCGGGCCCATGCCGACCCCTGCGGCTGCGTGAGAGAGGCCCTCGAGGACGCCCTCCGGGGCGGTCTCTAGCGGCGGTACCTCCCGGTGACCACCATGTAGGCCAAGGCCGCCAACACGACGATGATCATCAAGAGGGTGAGCAGCCAGGAGAAGATTGCCAGGATCCGCTGCACCATGGTGACCGCACCGATCACCGCGAGTCCCCCCACGACTGCCCGGGCCGGCCAGGACAGGCCACCCGACCTCTCCACGTCGCCGCCCGCCTCTTGCTCCATGGGTGATCCCACAAGCCGATCCTATCGCTGCGCCTATACCATGACCCGGTCCGTCAGCCCTTTCGCGACCCCAGCGAGGAACGCCATGGCCGTCACCGTCCGAGTGCCCACCACGCTTAGAGCGCTCACCGCCGGAGCGTCGGAGGTGGCCGTGGACGGCGCCACCCTCGCGGAGGTGCTCGAATCGCTGGAGTCGTCCCATCCCGGGTTCCGTGACAGGATCCTCGACGAGGCGGGCGAGCTGCGCCGCTTCGTCAACGTGTTCGTCAGCGACGACGACGTGCGCTTCCTCGACGGGCTCGGCACCGCGGTGGACGACGGCGCCACCGTGAGCATCGTCCCCGCCGTGGCCGGGGGACGCTCCTAGCCCAGCCCCCCGATCGGGTCCCGGCGTCCAGCGGGATCGCGGGCGCCATATTCCGGCTCGGCGGGTTGTCATCGCGGGGCTGCGCCGGTTGACTTGGCACTCGTGGCACGCGAGTGCCAATCCAGGCAACCAAGAGACTGCCGGCCCACCTGAGGGCCGTTCCGGAGGTTCAGAAAATGGCCAAGACGATCCAGTTCGACGAGCAGGCCCGCCGGGCTCTCGAGCGGGGCATGAACCAGCTCGCCGACGCGGTGCGGGTCACGCTGGGCCCCAAGGGCCGCAACGTCGTGCTCGACAAGAAGTGGGGCGCCCCCACCATCACCAACGACGGTGTGTCGATCGCCAAGGAGATCGAGCTGGAGGACCCCTACGAGAAGATCGGCGCCGAGCTGGTCAAGGAGGTCGCCAAGAAGACCGACGACGTCGCCGGTGACGGCACCACCACCGCCACGGTGCTGGCGTGGTCGATGGTGCGCGAGGGCCTGCGCAACGTGGCCGCGGGCGCCAACCCGATGTCGCTCAAGCGGGGCATCGAGGCCGCTGTCGACGCGGCGGTGGAGTCCATCCAGGACAATAGCCACGACGTGTCCTCCGACAAGGCCCAGATCGCCAACGTGGCCGCCATCTCGGCCGCCGACCCCGAGATCGGCTCCACCATCTCCGACGCGATCGACAAGGTGGGCAAGGACGGCGTGATCACCGTCGAGGAAGGCCAGACCTTCGGACTGGAGATGGAGACCGTCGAGGGCATGCGCTTCGACAAGGGCTACATCTCCCCCTATTTCGTGACCGACCCCGAGCGCATGGAGTCGGTTCTCGACAGCCCGTACCTGCTGCTGGTCGGCTCGAAGATCTCGAACGTGCGCGACCTCGTGCCCGTGCTCGAGAAGGTCATGCAGGGCGGCAAGCCGCTGCTGATCATCGCTGAGGACGTCGAGGGCGAGGCACTGGCCACGCTCGTGGTCAACAAGATCCGGGGCACGTTCACCTCGGTGGCCGTCAAGGCCCCCGGCTTCGGCGACCGCCGCAAGGCGATGCTGCAGGACATGGCCATCCTCACCGGCGGCCAGGTCATCAGCGAGGAGGTCGGCCTCAAGCTCGACAGCGTCGGCGTCGACATGCTGGGCCAGGCCCGCAAGGTGATCGTCAGCAAGGACGAGACCACCATCGTCGAGGGCGCCGGAGACGGGGCCGACGTGGCCGGTCGCATCAACCAGATCAAGGGTGAGATCGACAACACCGACTCCGACTACGACCGCGAGAAGCTCCAGGAGCGCCTGGCCAAGCTTTCCGGCGGCGTGGCCGTGCTGAAGGTGGGCGCCGCCACCGAGGTGGAGCTCAAGGAGAAGAAGCACCGCATCGAGGACGCGGTCAGCACCACCAAGGCAGCCATCGAGGAGGGCGTCGTCGCCGGCGGGGGCGTGACCCTGCTGCGGGCCGTCGACGCGGTGGACGCCGCGGCCGACGGCCTCAGCGACGCCGACGAGAAGACCGGGGCCCGCATCGTGGCCAAGGCACTGGTGGCACCGCTCAACCAGATCGCCGTCAACGCCGGCCTCGAGGGCGGCGTGGTGGTCGAGCGGGTCCGCAACCTGAGCGGCAGCGACGGGCTCAACGCGGCCACCGGCGACTACGAGGACCTGATCGCGGCCGGGATCATCGACGCGGCCAAGGTCACCCGCTCGGCCCTGCAGAACGCAGGCTCGATCGCGGGGCTGTTCCTCACCACCGAGGCTGTCATCGCCGAGTCTCCCGAGGACGCGCCCGCGGGCGGCGGCATGCCCGACATGGACTTCTAGCCCGCCGTATCGCTCCTTTCCCTGTTGAGCGATCCCGGCGCGGCCGCGCCGGGTTGGTTCGCTAGCCGCGCGGGGTATAGTTGCAATCTCCTGTCATTTCGATGGCTTGGGAGCATTGCCGCCCGGCACGTCGGCGTAGCTGCCGTCGGGCCCGCGGTGGCCGCCGCTATCGCCGCTGCGTTGCTGGCCCACACCACTCGGCTGTCATCTTGATGACTCGCTGGGTGTTGCCCGGCGCGCCGACGTAGTTGCCGCCGCGGCTGCGGTGGCCGCCGCCATCGCCTGGATTGCTGGCCTGGCAGACTAACGCCAACGTTGGCTTCCGTCCTGCCGTCGGCGCAGACCCTCCAGGAGCCTCAAGCGATTGCGACTCCGCAGGGCGGCACCCGGTCCGGGCGTGGCCTCCGTCGGACCCGTCGGCCTCAGCCAGCGACCGGCCGTCCCGAACGCCGGTTCATCCGTACAAGCGACCAAGGAGCGTTCCGATCACCACACAGACCCCTCCACTCCTCCTGAGCCCAACACGACGCTGCGTTGTGGCTGCCGTGGCTGTTGCGGTCCTTGTGGCCGGCAGCTGCTCAAGCGACGGCTCAGAGTCGGCCGGCGGCGATGTGGATCCGTCCGCTGCCGCCACCAGCCAGCCCGAGGTACTGCCGCCCCTGAACACCGCTGAGGCGAAACCGGGTCGCCCGACCGAGAGCGAGGCCGACGAGGTCGCTGCAACCGAGGGCTTTCCATCCGAGGGCGCCCGAGACGGAGCGGGCCCGTCCAGCAACGCTGCCGACTCCGGCCAAGCCGCCGATCCTGAGGACCCCGGTGATGGGCCCGCCGACCGAGCCGGCTTGATCTGCATAGGCGACGTGTGCGTGGAGATGCCCGAAGACGGCTGGCCGATCTTCCCCGACGAGGTTGAACAGCTAGCCGAACGCCCACATGGCCACCCGCACGAGTCAGAGCCCGAGTCAGAGCCCGAGTCAGAGCCCGAGTCAGAGCCCGAGTCAGAGCCCGAGCCAGACCCAGAGCCCGTTCCCGTGCCAGAACCCGTGCCAGAACCCGAGCCAGAGCCCGAGCCAGAACCCGAACCCCAAACCGAGCCCGAGCCCGAACCCCAGCCTGAACCAGAACCCGTTCCCGTTCCCGAGCCCGAGCCGGAGCCAGACCCAGAGCCCGAGCCCGAACCCGAACCGGAGCCAGACCCAGAGCCCGCTCCCGAGCCGGAGCCGGAGTTGAAGCCGCTGCCGCCGAGGCCGGAGGATGTGTGCCCTGAAGGTCGGACGCTGGCGTCGTACCAGCGTGAGGACTACGCGACGTGGTACTGCCGGGCGACGATCCCCGAGCGGGTGGGCGAGCCAATGCCGTGGCCGGAGCCCGACACCGAACATCCGTCCTACCAGCAGTGGAGGACCAGATGGCTGTCGCAGCCGATGGACATCGAGGTCGGAATGGTGTTCTACGGACCGACCGGCTATCAGGGTGTCGTCGTGGACTTCGTCCGCAGCGACGACTTCCATCACCCGCTCTACTACGTCTACATCTGCGTGGGCGAGCCCGCTTATTTTGAGTATGGCGTCCAGACCTATCCCGACGGCTTCACAAACTACGACATCGTCGATGGGTTCCTGCCGCCATACAGCGAGGCTGAGGACCAGCAGTTCCGGATGCAGGTGGACAACTTCATCCCGCTCCGTCCGTGCCCGGCTGAGGCCCCGTGACACAACGCCTCCGCCGGGTCCGATGGCCGCTGGCGGTGGCCCTCGTAGGGGTCTGCTGCTCGCTGGTGCTGCCGTCCGACACGGCGCACTCCGAGCACACCGAGCCCCCGGGAGAGGGCTATGAGTGGGTGGCCACCTCCGACGGGTATACCGAACGGCGGCTACCGCTCAAAGGCATCCACTACGACTGGTGGCGATGCGCTGACAGTTCGGGCTGCGACGACGGACTCGTGTCGCGCCCGCACGGCACCACCCGCTCCATGGAATGCGAGATTCCCGGCGGCGCGGGTCGCGTGGGGCTGGGACATTGCGGAGCACTGCTCGGCGGCACCGAGGACATGTGCCCGCCGGGCGAGTTCGGGGACTGCTACGGCGAGCACGCCCAGGACGGGGGCTGGTCGCAGGTGCTGGGGCCGCACAACCCGCGTCCGGGGCAGTACGACCCGAGGCTGTGCGTCGCGGCCGACAACCAGGACGACGTGGGGGCGCTGTCGCCGCCGACACCAGGCCATTACGACTGCTGGCCGGTGCCGGGAACCTGGATCTATGAACCCCTGTGCGTCGGTGAAGTGCTCCCGGAGCGCGGCGGGGACCATTGCGGCTATTGGCAGGCGACCACTCCGACGGTGAACATCTCAGGAGCGACTGTGGTCGAGGGGCAGCGGGCGACGCTCACCGTGGAGACCGAATCGGGCTTCAACGGCGGGTCGGGTTCGGTGTCGTTCGAGGCGGTGGCCGGTTCGGCGTCGGCGGGGGCGGACTTCCGGGCGGTGTCGGGCACTCTCAGCTTCGACGACGACGGCCTGTCGCGGCAGGTGATCGTGGAGACCATCGACGACGCCACCGCGGAAGGTCCGGAGTCGTTTCGGGTGCGCCTGTTCGGCGGGTCCGGCGTTGTGATCGGCACGGGCACAGCAACGGTGACGATCACCGACAACGACAGCGACACGTGCCCGGCCGGCCGCACCGGTAGCCCGCCGAACTGTGTGCCGGTCCCCTCGGGCTGCGCGGCTGCGGACACGAGGCTGGCGTCGCTGAGGGTCACCGGCGGCAGCGAGTTGCTGGCAGGCTTCACGCCGGCCACAACCTCCTATTCGGTGACCGTCGATGGGTTGTCGGTGCGTGTGACCGCCACCGCGGCCAGTTCGTCGGCGTTCGTGCGGATCGGCCGGAGCACGGCGGGCACCGGTTCGGCGGCCCGGACGGTGTACTTGTCGCAGGGCTCGACAGTCGACGTCGATGTGGTGGTGTCTTCTGGTGGGGAGTCCTGCACCTACACGCTCAGCGTGAGCCGGCCGTCGGCGCCGGTGACTGACTGTCCGGCCGGGTCGGGCCAGCAGCTCGTCGACGGGAGGTGTGTGGAGGCTTGCCCGGGGGCGGACCTGTTGCCCCAGTTCGACTCTGAAGGGCAGGTAACGGGTTGCCTGCTGGTCGGGGACTGCCCCTATGACGAGCACAACCAGCGCCGTCCAAGGCCCGGGCAGACGGTCATCTATCAGGCCAAGTGGCTCGACGGCACAGCCAAGTCGGCTGCTGTGGCCGAGAACGAGACGGCGTCGGTGACCCGGCGGGCGCTGAAGTGCTCGAACGTGTGGCGGACCCCGCCGAGCGTGACGAGCAATGTGTGTCTGTGGGACGAGGTCAACCTGAGGTCCACCGGGCACTGTCTGTCCTTCGTGTTGGGGGTGGAGGCGGTGGTGCCCGCCGTCGAGGCGGACCCCGCCTTTCGGTACTGGTCCTTCGAGTCGCGTGACTGCGGCCACAACCGCGCCGCGCCGAGGGCCGCCACATGGACTCCCGAGCATGCGAAATGCCGGTCGGGCGACGGGCGGTGGCGCCGATCCGGTCCCACCGTCTTCGGCTCCTCGACACCGCCGACGGCCGACACCGGGCAGTGGACTGTGGCGCTGGGCGACCTCAGCGCGCCGGGCGGGAGGCTCACCAGCCCTTATGTGGACGTGCCGTTGGAGGTGACCGTCACCGATTGGGGCGACGCCTCTCATCTGGTGATCACCGCCACCGTGATCGGGCTCACGCCGAAGTGGTACTTCAACAGCGTCACCGACTACGGCTTCGACGTCGTCTGGTCCGGCGGCGCCAGGACCACGGTGTCGGTGCCGCGACGGTCGGGGCCGGCGCCGTCCGACGATGTGGTCGAGGTCTCGATCGCCGAGCTCGACGACCTGCCCGTCACCGGTGGGTGGCTGTTCGGCCGATACAGGACGAACAACCAACAGCGCGTGGAGATCCTCCGGTCGCAGCTTCTCGCCAACGACGCTTGCCCGATCGGCACGGACTGCGCCGACCCGAACCAGTGGCCCATGCAGATCGTGGGCGACTCCGCCCGGCGCTGCGACCACGCCGGACCCGCGTCCGCGTCGATGCTGAAGACGTCGCAGGGTGTCGTGGGCTGCGACGAGCTCGATGAGATTCTCGACCCGTCAGACCCCGACGATCCCCCCTCGGTCCTCTACTGGCCGCACCTGTGGGCCGCGGGCACCGACACGTTCGCCTACCGCACCTACGGCGGCGACGCGACGGTCACGGTCCGCTTCACAGACACCAGGCCAGCACCGCTGCCGGCGGTTGTTCACGCCAACGGGGGTCAGCGCCTGCGGACGGCCCGCTTCGACCGCACCTACTCGGAGTACCTGTGCCGCCGGTACCGCCCCGGCTGGCGGGGCTATCCGACCTGCGCCGAGCGGGGCTGGCTCTACACCTTCACACGCGACGACGCCTCCATCGCAGATGTGCTCTACCACTCCGACGTGGTGGCGCTGCCTGAACCGGCCGACGCCGACGGCGACTACGCGGGCATGCGCCTTCGCCCGGCCACCCCCAGCGGCGACGTCGAGGGACGGTACGGGCTGCGCGCCGACATGCTCTCGAGCCGTCCACCGGGAACCGACTTCTTCACCGAGAACTACGACGCCGCGGTCGGCGACGGCAGCACGCTGGGAACACACTGCCTGCGGTACTCCAGCGTCTACTGCGCGCTCCCGACGTCGCGGGCATTGGGGGGCAGGTACTGCGACTACGACGTCTACGGCCGCTGCAACGTGTGGGAGTCCCTCGACGACACCAGGACGAGACGCCTGGGCTATATCCGCACCCACAGCGGCTCCTGCGAGGCCGGCGTCGCGTTCACCCGGTGGTCCCACCCCGCTTCGGGCATCGACCGGTACATCCCCGTAGACGGCCAGGCCGACTGCACCGGCGCGCTGCCGGCCTTCGCCTGCGAGACCGACCTCGCCCCGAACGAGTTGTGCTACTCGCTGGCGCGCGCCGTCGACACCGGAGCCGCCGTCGTTGTGCCCTATGCGGCGTGCGACGAGCGATACCTGCACTTCCTCGACGAGCCGGAGGCAGCTGGAGCCGCCGGCCGCTCCCTGGACGACTACTGCGCGCCAGGAACGGTGACGCTGCTGCTAGGCGACTGCACCTGGGACCCGACCGACGCCGACCGGGCCGCGCTGGCCGCCAAGGTCGGCTGGCACAGCTTCCTCGAGGCCCTGCCCCAGGGCCCGCCCGGCGAGCCGTGGCCCCCGCATCCGGAAGTGCCTGGCGGCGACCGCCATATCGTGGTCGCCCACTCGCCGGTCTGGCCCCGCATCGCCTCTGGTGACGCACTCGATGTGGACAACGGCGCCGGATGCGTGTGGTCCGGTCAGTGGCTCCAGGCCACGATGGCGCAGATGCTGCCGTGGGTGCCGGCGCACCGGGCCGCGGTCGAGGCCCACGGCGGGCTCACCCAGTGGCTCGGCATGTGGGACCGCCTCGGCGCCGACCAACAGGCCGAGGCCCGGGCACTGCACACCGACGGCGACCTCACCAGCGTCGCCTGTCCCGTCGCGGCCGCCGCCGACGGCACCCAGCCCGCCGACCAGAACCTGTCCTACCGGCAGTGCCGCTGGGAGCTGGCCCGGCCCGGGGTGTGGCACTGGACCCTCGACGCCGCATTCACCCACGGCACACGGACCGTCACCGAGACCCTCGCCGAGGACATCACCTGGTTCCGGAGCTTCGACGCCTACACGAAGCAGCAGACCTTCACCGGCGCCGGTTAGACCCAGCAGCCCGACCCCACGGCCGGGCTGCTGCGGACCCGGAAAGGCCGGGTCGGTCGAATTCCCAGCGTGTTGCTTGCTGCTGCCAGTTCACGACGATGGGCCGGTGCGTGCTCGGGTAGCGTCCAGGCATGGCCGAGTTGCATCCGTTGTGCGAGCCGCTCGCGCCCCTGCTGGGGACCTGGCGCGGCGCCGGTGAGGGCAGCTATCCCACCATCGACGACTTCGCCTACACCGAGGAGCTCGTCTTCGGCCACGTCGGCAAGCCCTTCCTGTCGATGGTCCAGCGCAGCCGGGACCGCTCGACGGGCGCGCCGCTGCACGCCGAGGCCGGATATCTGAGGGCACAGCCCGACGGCGTCGTGGAACTGACCGTGGCCCAGCCGTCGGGGATCGTGGAGGTGGACGTCGGCACGGTGACCCCGACCCCCGACGGCCTGGTCGTCGAGCTGGAATCCGACCAGGTCGGCCTCACGCCGACGGCCAAGTCCGTCACCGCGGTGAGGCGCCGGCTAAGCCTGGCCGGCTCGACGCTGGTTTCGGAACTGTGGATGGCCGCCGTCGGCGAAGCGGACCTGATCCACCACCTACGAGCAGAACTATCCAGGGTGGCGGCGTAGCCTCTAGCCATGGCCACCAAGTCGAGGAGCCAGCAACGGCTGGTGCGGCCCTGGACCGGCGACGATGCGACCGGCAACCGGCGAGCGGACCGCCTCGCCTCCGAGGAGCCGATGGCCGTCGAACTCGACGACGTGCGGGTGGCCACCACCATGCGCACCCCGGGCAACGACTTCGAGCTGGCCGTCGGCTTCTGCTACGCCGAGGGGCTGCTCGACGGTCACGGGGTCATCCAGGTCAAGTACTGCGCCAAGGGCTCCGCGGCGGCCACCGACTTCAACGTGGTGTCGGTGTCCACCGGCGGCAAGGCGCCGCCTCCCCGGCCCCGGCTGACCACCACCACCTCGTCGTGCGGCTTCTGCGGCACGAGCGAGATCGACGAACTCGTCACCAAGCTCGCCCCGGTCGGCGGCGACCCTCTGCAGTGGGAGGCGCTGGCCGCCGCGCCCGAGAAGCTCCGGCCCGGACAGGAGCTGTTCGACGCCACCGGCGCAGTCCACGCCGCCGGTGTGGTGGCGCCCGACGGTTCCGTGGCCACCGTGCGAGAGGACGTGGGCCGACACAACGCGGTCGACAAGCTCATCGGCCGGCTCTTCCTCGACGGCGAGCTCCCCGCCACCGGATTGGGCCTGGTCGTCAGCGGCCGGGCCAGCTTCGAGCTGGTCCACAAGGCCTGGGCCGGCGGTTTCCGGGCTCTTGTGGCGGTGAGCGCACCCACCGCGCTGGCAGCCGCCACCGCCGAGGCCGCCAGGATGCAGCTCGCCGGCTTCGCCCGCAACAGCACCATGACCGTCTACGTCGACTGCTGAGGCCGGAGGACTCGGCCGGGCTTCGTACACTGCCGTCATGCACGAACCGGTGGGAGTGGGCGACGGGCTGGCGGTCGTGCACCTGTTCTGCGCCCGTACGCCCGGCACTGACGACGCCGCCGTGCTGAGCGCGGTGAAGCACGCCACCGAGGCCGGGGGCCAGGTGGTGACGGTGGCGGTGCTGGGCCACAAGGCGCAGCTGTGCTTCATGGGCCTGCACGACGACGCCTGGGCGCTGCGCGACCTGCAGACCGGGCTGGCGCGGGCCGGGCTTGACGTGGTGGACAGCTACGTGTCGATCACCGAGCTCTCCGAGTACGCCCTGGGCCTCCCCGCGGAGATGGCCGAGATGCGCCTGCGCCCGCAGCTGCCGCCGCCCGGAAAGCCGGCTTGGTGCTTCTACCCCATGACCAAGCGGCGCAACGTCGGCCAGAACTGGTACGAGCTGCCCTTCGACGAGCGCAAGGAGCTCATGTACGAGCACGGGGCCTCGGGCCGCAAGTTCGCCGGCCGCATCGTGCAGCTCGTCACCGCGTCCACCGGGCTCGACGACTGGGAGTGGGGCGTGACCCTCTTCGGCGAGGATCTCCGCGCCCTCAAGGAGACCGTGTACACGATGCGCTACGACCGGGCGTCGGCGGCCTACGCCGAGTTCGGCCCCTTCGTGACCGGCCTGGTGGGACCAGTCGACGAGATCCTTGGGCGGACGCGCTAAAGGCCGAGCGGATGGCCGCAACCCGTAGGCCCCGCCCGTGACCGGGGAGCCGGGCAGCTTCGGCGAGGTCTGGGAGCGCGCCGGCGGCGTCGAGGGCTGGCTGACGCGGGAGCAGGGCCGGAGGCTCTTCGATGCGGCCCGGAGGCTGGGCCCGGGCGCCACCATCGTTGAGATCGGCAGCTTCAGGGGCCGCTCCACCATCGTGCTGGCCCAGGCCGCGCCCAATGACGCCGAGGTCGTGGCCATTGACCCGCATGCCGGCGGCGACCGCGGCCCCCAGGAGATCGCGCCCGACGCGACCCGCGGCGACGCCGACCATGCCGCGTTCACCGGCAACCTCGCGACCGCGGGAGTGGAGAGCCGGGTCAGGCACGTTCGCAAGCTGTCGGCCGACGCCCTGGACGACGTGTCGGGCGAGGTGGACTTGCTGTTCGTGGACGGCGCCCACCGCTTCGGCCCGGCCCGGGCCGACATCGTCGAGTGGGGTGACCGGGTGGCCGGCGGCGGCACCATGCTGGTGCACGACGCCTTCAGCTCGGTGGGGGTGACCCTGGCCCTGCTGTCGAGCACCGCCGTGAGCGCCCGGTGGAGCTACGCCGGCCGCGTCGGGTCGCTGGCCGAGTTCCGCCGCGCCGACCTGTCGCTACGGGACCGCCTGATCGATGCCGTCCGGCAGGCCGTCCAGTTGCCGTGGTTCGCCCGCAACCTCGCCATCAAGTGCCTGATAGTGGTCAAGCTCGGGCGTCTCACCCGCCTGCTCGGCCACCGGGGCGGCTGGCCCTACTGACAGGAGACCGGCGGACCGGCGGGGCTGACCCGGTTGCGCCTACTCGCGCACGTTCTTAGGGTGCCAAGGGTGGGCGAGAACACGAACGCTCCCGAAGCGCCGGTCGAGGCGTCCGGCGCAGCCCGCGAACCGGCCGGCGAGGCCGACATCCTCCGCTGGGCTGAGAGCCTGGCCGGGATAGCCCAGACCGGGCTCGGGTTCACCGAGAGCCGCTACGAGCAGGAGCGCTTCGAGGAGGTGCTGGCCGTGGCCGCCGACATCCGGGCCCACAGCGCGGTCGGGATCGACACCGGCAAGCAGGTGCAGGACTGGCTCGACGGCGTCGGCTCCGGCATAGCCGGGTACGTCACGCCGAAGATCACCGTCGGTGCCATCGTCGGCGACGACGACGGCCGCATCCTGCTGGTCCAGCGGGCCGACTCCGGCTGGTGGCTGTACCCCACCGGCTGGTCCGACGTCGGCTACTCGCCGTCGGAGGTCGCCGTCAAGGAGGTCCGCGAGGAGACCGGGATCGACTGCGAGGTCATCCGTCCCATCGCCATCCTCGACGGCATGCGTCTCGGCTTCCACCGGGTGCCGCTGGTGTCCATCGTGTTCCACTGCCGCAGCCTCGGCGGGGAACTCGAAGCCCACCCGCTGGAGTGCTCCGACGTCGGATTCTTCGCCGAGGGCGAGCTGCCCGAGCGCACCGCCCGCCCCGAGCTGTGGGCCCCGCACGCCTTCAGCGCCATCCGCGGCGAGCCCGTGGAGGTCCTCTTCGATCATCCCCGCACGCCGCCCTGGCGAGGCGAGGACGGCGTCGGGAGCTAGCCGCTGTCGCGCAGGAACTGCTCGACCTCGGCCACCAGCCGGTCGGGGTCGTCGCGTAGGGGAGCCTTCGGGCGGGACTCCTCCCGGCTGGCGTCCCAGGCCTTCTCGAGGCGGCCGACATACTCGGCGGTCTCGTCGTCCTCGGCCACGATCCGGGTGACCTCCCGCTCATAGGCCTCGGCCCGCTGCTCGAGGTCGGAGATGGGAACCGGGGCCCTCATCACCGTGCAGACCCGCTTCACCAGCGCGAGCGCGGCCTTGGGGGACGGAGCGGCCGGCATGTACGACGGCACCGCCGACCAGAACGAGGCGGTGGGGTAGCCGGCGGTCATGAAGGCTGATGACAGCACCCCGACGATGCCGGTGGGCCCCTCGTAGCTGGACGGGGTCAGGTCGAGCTCGGTCCGCAGCTCGGTGTCCTCGGCGGAGCCGTACACCTCCACGTCGCGGCTGTGGGGCACCTCGGCCAGCAGTGCGCCCAGGGTCACCACCCTCTTCACCCCGAGCGAAGCGGCCAGGGTGATCAGCTGCTCCGAGAAGGTGCGCCACCGCAGTTGCGGCTCGGTGCCGATCAGCACCACCGCGTCGACGCCGGGATCGGCCAGGCGGGCAACCCGCACCTCGTTGGCGGGCCAGCTGATCTGCCGGGCCTTGCTGCCGTCGAGGCGCACCATGGGACGGCTGGCCGTGAAGTCGAAGAACGGCTCGGGATCGATCTCGGCAACCGGCTCGCATCCCCAGCGGTCGGCCAGATGGGAAGCCGCGGTGGTGGCCGCGTCGCCGGCGTCGTTCCAGCCCTCGAAGGCAGCGATCAGGGTGGGGCGGTCGAGCTCGGGCTTGGGCTCTGACCACCGGACATGGGACGGTTCAATCGACACGGGCGACACCATACCGCCGCATCACAGGCTCGGGTCCCCGCGCTCTCAAGCGAGCTCGGGGCGGTCGCGGAAGTGCTCCAGGGCCTCCGGGTTGGCCATCGCCGAGGTGTTGAGCACCGGCCGCCCGCAGATCACGTCCCGCACCGCCGTCTCGGTCATCTTGCCCGACCGGGTGCGGGGAATGTCGGGCACCGCGGCGATCACCGACGGCACGTGCCTCGGGGACAGCTCCGAGCGGACGCGGGCCCGGATGGTGTCGCGCAGCTCGTCGGTCAGCTCATGTCCGGGAGCCATCCGCACGAACAAAACGACGCGGGTGTCGGCCCCCCACGGCTGGCCGACCGCGATGCTCTCGGACACCTCATCGAGGGTGTCGACGCGCCGGTAGATCTCCGCGGTGCCGATGCGCACGCCGCCGGGATTGAGGGTGGCGTCGGAGCGGCCCGAGATGACGAACCCCCCCGACGGGGTCCGCGACGCGAAGTCGCCGTGATGCCACACGCCGGCGACGCGCTCGAAGTAGGCCGCCCGGTAGCGGGCGTCGCCGGGGTCGTCCCAGAACCGCAGCGGCGTCGAAGGGAACGGGCTGCGGCAAACCAGCTCGCCCTCGACCCCGGTGGGCAGGGACCGGCCCACCGAGTCCACCACGTCCATGTCCATACCCAGTCCAGGACGCTGGATCTCGCCGCGGCGCACAGGCGAGGTCGGATCGCCCGCGACGAGGCAGCCGCACAGGTCGGTGCCGCCCGAGATCGACGCCAGGTGCACATCGGCCTTCACGTTGGCGTACACCCAGTCGAACCCCTCGGCCACCAGCGTCGAGCCGGTCGAGGTGATGGTGCGAAGCGACGACAGGTCGTGGGTGGCCGCGGGTCGGATGCCGGCGTTGCTGCACGCGTCGATGAACTTGGCGGAGGTGCCGAACAGCGTGATCCGGGTCTCGTCGACCAGGTCGAAGAGCCGGTCGGCGCCGGGATGGGCGGGGGAGCCGTCGTACAGCACCGCCGTCGCGCCGCAGGCCAGCGTCGAGACCAGCCAGTTCCACATCATCCAGCCGGTGGTGGTGAAATAGAACACCCGGTCGCCGGCCCGAACGTCGCAGTGGAGCCGGTGCTCGCACAGGTGCTTGATCAGCAGGCCGCCGGTCCGGTGCACGATGCACTTGGGCGGGCCGGTGGTGCCCGAGGAGTACAGCACGTACCAGGGGTGGTCGAAGGGCAGCTCCCGGAACACGACCGGGGTGGGTCCCGCCCCGAACCCGGCGCCGTAGCCGTCGAGCCAGCCGGGCTCCACCAGCACCGTGCGGTTGAGCGAGCCCAGGTTGGCGGAGATGTCGCGCAGGCGCTCGGTGCAGTCATGGCGGCGGCCGCCGTAGGGGTAGTCGGCGCAGGCGAACAGCACAGTCGGGGATATCTGGCTGAAACGGTCCAGCACCCCGGTGGTGCCGAAGTCCGGCGACGTGGAACTGAACACCGCGCCGAGCCCGGCCGCGGCCAGCATGACGGCATAGGCCTCGGGGCGGTTGGGCATCCAGGCCGCCACCCGGTCCCCGGGCCCGACGCCTGCATCGATCAGCAGTTGCTGCACCCGGCCGGTCATGTCGTGCAGCTCGGACCGGGTGAGCTCGGCGGTCTCGCCGTCCTCGCCGCGGAAGATCACGGCGATGTCGTCGGACACCGGTCCGAGCAGGTTCTCGGCCACGTTCAACCGGGCATCGGGCAGGAACCGGGTGCGCCGCAGCCGTTCGCCCCCGTCGGCGCACTCGTCCGCGCCGGGACTCTCGACCAGACGTCGGCCCGGGTCGCCGTGGACGCCGCACCAGTCCCACACCGAGGCCCAGAACTCGCCGCTGCGGTCCACCGACCAGCGGTGCAGGCTCTCGAAGTCGGGTGCGTCGACGCCGCGGCTGTCGCGCAGCCAGGTCCTGAAGTGCTCGAGGTTGGAACCGGCCACCCGCTCCGGCGACGGCGTCCACAACGACGGGGCGGCCTCGATGCCGGTCACAGCGTGTAGCGGTACACGTTGGACTCCCGCTGCTCGAAGCCCATCCGGGCATACAGGCGGTTGGCGGCCTCCCGGGCGGGCCGCGACGTCAGGTCGGTGCTGCGGGCCCCCAGCTGCCGGGCCCGGTCGAGGGCGGCCGCACTCAGCATCTCGCCCACTCGCAGGCCCCGCATCGCCTCATCCACCACCACGTCCTCGATGCGGGTGCGCACCCCGGTGGGGATGCGGAAGGCGACCAGCGTGAGCGCGCCGACGATGCGCCCGCGGTGCCTTGCCACGAACAGCGCCGTCGCGGGCGAGGCCACGATCTCGGCGAGCTCGGCCCGGCCGGGAGGCGGGTTCGACGACGACAGCTGCGGGATCAGCCGGTCCATGGCCTCCACGAGGTCGTCGGACACGGCCAGGCACTCGCGGACCTCGATCTCGGCGGGCGCGGCCTCCGTCTCGCCTCCGGGCGCAGTCACGACAGCGGAGGGTAGACGAAGCGCGCCGCCGCGGTGTTGCTCGCCGGTGCGCCGCGACCGGTCACGGCTTCACTCGGGAACGATCCGGGCCACAGGGCCGTTGAGCGACAGCGTGTAGAGCTCGCCCTCAGCGTCCTCGCCGAACGACGCCAGCGAGCCTCCGGGCACTTCCACCCCCAGGTCGCGGAACTCGACCTCGCCGGTGGAGAGCTGCACCGCCCATAGGCGCGACGTGCAGTAGTCGCCGAAGACGTAGGCGCCGTAGAGGTCCTCGATGGCCGCACCCCGGTACACGAAACCGCCGGTGACGCTGCAACCGTCGTCCTGGCTGTACTCCCACACCGGGTCGGCGTGACCGGGCGGCTCGTCGCCGGCGAAGGAGTGCAGGCCCTCGCGCAGGCGCCAGCCGAGATTGGCGCCGAGCCCGCCGCCGTTGGCAGCCAGCAGCACGGTCACCTCCTCGTAGCTGTCCTGCCCCACGTCGGCGATCCACAGGTCGCCGGTGGTCCGGTCGAACGAGAAGCGCCACGGGTTGCGCACCCCGATGAGGAAGATCTCGGGCCGCCCGGCCGGGGATTGCCCCTCGCCGGCGACGAAGGGATTGCCGGGCGGCACGTCGTACGGCTCGACTCCCTCAGGCGTCGGGTCGATCCTCAGGACGGCCCCGAGCCAGGTGGTGGGATCCTGGCCGGCGTCGAGCGGGTCTCCCCCCGAGCCGCCGTCTCCGAAGCCGATGTACAGGAGCCCGTCGGGGCCGATGGCCAGGTCCCCGCCGTTGTGGTTGCTGAACGGCTGCTGCTGCGTGAGGATCGTGCGCCGCCGGCCGCTGAGGCCGGTTCCGTCCCGCTCGAAGGCCTCGACCTGGGTGTCGCCGGCGAGGTCGGTGAAATCCGCGAACAGCCAGCGGTCCGTGACCGCGATGCCGAGCAGGCCCTGCTCCCCGGTGGCCTCGGTCTCGGCGGTGATGTCGAGGATGGTCTCCACCACCTCGCCTCGCACCATGTCGACCCGCGAGACGAGGCCGGCCCGTTCCGCCACCCAGATCAGGTCGTCGCCGGGCGCGGCCGCCATGTCGATGGGCTCGTCGAGAGTGAGGACGACCTGGGCGCCCACATCGGCCGCGAACATGTTGCCGTCGGGCCTGGGGACAATCTGCTCCTGCCCGGGATCCGAGGACTCCGGCCCGGAGCCGGGCGCTGCCGGCGCGGCCGAGTCAGGGGCCGGCGCGGCCGGCTCGGCGGCGGGCTCGTCCGGTCTCGACTCTTGGGGACCGGTCTGCGCCTGGCCGTCGAGGTTGGGCTGACTCGGGTCCGTCGTCCCGGTGCCGTCGGTAGGCGGTCTCGGGCCTGTGGTGGGGGCTGCCGTCACGGAGGGCACGGTGGGCCTCGGCACCATCAGCTCGTCGTCGGCGGCGCACGCCCCCGCAGCCGTGATGAAGGCCACTACGGCTGTGCCCAGCCACAGGCGACTGAGGGGCGCACGTCTCATGTCCCGCTCGACCTTCTTAGAGGCCACGCGGACAGGTGAGAGCCTGTCGCGGTGTCATTCCCGCTCTTGTTCGCTGCGCTCACGGGCCGCTCGGGCCACGGCCTCGCGCCGTATGGGCCGCGTTGTGCCGCCCATCCGCTCGGCCTCCGAGCGGGCGGATCAGGCCCTCTTGCACGACCGACGCCACCAGGCGGCCGTCGCGGGTGAACACCCGGCCCGTGGCCAGGCCCCTAGCGCCGCTCGCCGCCGGGGTGTGCTGGTCGTACAGCAGCCACTCGTCGGCCCGGAACGGGCCGTGGAACCACATGGCATGATCGAGGCTGGCCATCATGATGCCGGGATGGGCCGCGCTGGTTCCATGGGGAGCCAGCGTGGTGTCGAGCAGGGTCATGTCGCTGGCGTAGGTGAGCAGGCAGGTGTGCAGCACAGGGTCGTCGCCGAGGGTTCCGTTGGCCCGCATCCACACTCTCTGGGTGGGCGGCAGCGGACCACTGCGGTCGAGCGGGCTGGTGGTCACGTACCTGATGTCGAGCGCCATCATGCGGTCGGGGTGGGCCCGGTCGGGGTTCGCGGCCCTGAGGCGCTCGGCACGGGATTCGAGCGTCTCGGGGTCGGGCACCTCCGGCATCGGCTCCAGATGCTGGTAGCCGTCCTCGGCCCCGTGGAACGACGCGGCGAGCTGGAAGATGGCCCTGCCGTGCTGGATGGCGACCACCCGCCGGGTGGTGAACGATCGGCCGTCCCGTATGCGGTCAACGTCGTAGAGCACCGGCGCCTTGGGGTCGCCGGCCCGCAGGAAGTAGGCGTGCAGCGAGTGCACCGAACCCCGCTCCACCGTGCGGGCCGCGGCCACCAGCGCCTGGCCGGCCACTTGCCCGCCGAAGATTCTCTGCCGGTCGTCGTCAGGCGAGCGGCCCCGGAAGATGTTGACCTCGATGGCCTCCAGGTCGAGCAGGGCCACCACGTTGTCGAGCGCGGTCTGCATCCGTCCATGATGCCCCCGCGGTCGTCCAATCTGCGGATGCCCGCCCGGCGGCGGCCTGCAATAGCCTGCGATCCAGTGACCGTGTCGCCGATGTCCACCCTGCAGCGGCTGAGAGCCGAGCACGGCCTCAAGGCCTTGCGCTACTGCGGCGTGTCGGTGGTCAACGTGAGCGTCGGGGTCAGCGTGCTGGCCATCTGCCACGGGCTGCTGGGCTGGCCCGCGGTGGGAGCCAACCTGATGGCCTGGATGGTCAGCACAGTGCCCGCCTACCTGCTGAGCCGGGCGTGGGTCTGGCGGCGCAGCGGGCCCCACCGGCTGGCTGGCGAGGTGCTCACGTTCTGGGTGATGGCGCTGATCGGGCTGCTGCTGTCGTCGGCTGCGGTGTGGGCGGTGGAGGAGTTCACGTCCGAGACCGTCTTCGTGGTGGCCGGGAACCTCGCCGCCTACGGGACGGTGTGGGTGGCCAAGTACGTCTTCCTCGACCGGGTGATGTGGCCGGGGGCCCGCGACAGCTGATGGAGGACCGCCTGCGCCGTGCGGCCGAGGCAGCCCGGGGCTTCATGCCGCCCGATGAGGGGCTGGCCCTCTATGAGGCTGCGGCCACCGTCGAAGTGGGCGGACCGTTGCTGGAGGTGGGCAGCTACTGCGGGAAGTCGGCGGTGTATCTGGGTGCGGCCGCCCAACGCGATGGAAGGGTCCTGTTCTGTGTCGACCATCATCGCGGCTCCGAGGAGAACCAGGCCGGCTGGGAGCATCACGACCCGGAAGTGGTGGACGGCGAACTGGGCGTGATCGACACGCTGCCGTTCTTCCGCCGCACCGTCCGTGACGCCGGGCTGGAGCAGACGGTCGTAGCCGTGGTGGGCGACTCGCCCACGCTGGCGTCGCTGTGGGCCACGCCGCTGGCCCTGGTGTTCATCGACGGCGGTCACGGCGCCGAACCCGCTCATCGCGACTACGAGGGCTGGTCCCCGCACGTGCTGCCGGGCGGGTTGCTGGCCATACACGACGTGTTCGAGAATCCCGCCGACGGCGGGCGCCCGCCGTTCGAGATCTGGCGACGCGCCCTGGCCGACGGATGCTTCCGGGAACTGGCCGCGGTCGGCTCCCTGCGGGTCCTGCAGCGCATTGTGGCCGACCCGGACTGATGGGTGGAAGGCGGGAGAGCCTCGGCCTCCGCCGACCGCGCCGCAATAGAGTGCCCACAATGCGTCTGTGGCGATCGGCTACGGGACTCGTCGTCCTTGCCGGGCTGGTCACGCTGGCGGCGGGATGCAGCGGCGAGAGAACGCCCCGGGCTGAACCGTCGATGACCGGCGCAGCCGCGCCCACGCCGGAGACGACTGCTCCGGCCTCGGCTCGCTCCACCTCCACGACCTCGACCTCCTCCACCACGTCGACCACATCGACGACCCCGCCAACGACGTCGACCGTGCCGGAAGCGTCGTCCACATCTGCCGCGCCGGCCGATAGCTCACCGGACGAAGGGCCTGCGGAGGCCGAGACCATCGATCGGGAGGACCTTGGGAATCTCGCCCTGGAGATGGACGACGGCCCGGTACGGCTCGAGGGCGGCCGGGTCACGGTGATCTACGGCGGCCTGTCGACCAGCATCTTCATCCTGCAGGACCGGGTGGCTCGGGGGGACCTCGACGGCGACGGCGACGGGGACCTAGTCGCCCACCTCGTCGAGCGCTCGGCAGGGACGGGGGTCTTCCACTTCGTGGTTCCGGTCATCAACGAGGCCGGCACTGCGCGGGCTCGGCCGCCGATCCTGGTCGGCGACCGCGTCGTCATGGACGACTTCTGGGTGCGGGACGGGCTGATCGGAGTGTCGCTGCTCGATCGGGGCCCGGACGAGCCCTTCACGATCATCTCCAGGCGCACGATGCTGGAGATCGATGTGTCGGAGGAGAGGCCGGTGGTCGCGGTAGCAGGCACCGAGCCCATCGAGAATATGCCCCAACCCGGCCCCGAACGTCCCCCCGTCAACGTCAGATTCGCCCCAGGAGAGGTGAGCAGCACCGAGAGCGGGTCTATCGACGCCCGGGAACGGCGGACCTACACGGTTCACGCATCGGAGGGCCAGCCGTTCACTGCCGCACTCGACGCGCCCTTGGGCGTGTGGCTCGATGTCCGCCTCGACGATCTCGCGATGACCTCAGCCTCGCAGTGGTCACAACTGGTGACGGCGGGATTGCCCGCTAGCGGGCCGTGGCAGGTGAGCGTGGTCTCCTCCCTCGCGGACCAGGTCGACTACGAGCTGACCATCGAGGTGCTTCCGGTGGCTGGCGACAGCCCCGCGCCAACGACGACGGTGGTGAGAGTGCGCCCGCCGAGACCGGTGACGCCCGACGACGAGGGGAGGGTCGTGTACCTGACCTTCGACGACGGCCCGCATGCGGAGTACACGCCGCAGGTGCTCGACGTGCTGGCCCGCCACGGCGCCCGGGCCACCTTCTTCGTGGTGGGCAGGCTGGCGCGGGCCTACCCCGATCTCATCCGGCGCATCGCAGCGGAGGGCCACACCCTCGCCAACCACACTTGGCGTCACGAGGATCTCGCAACGCTGGATCGGGCCGCCTTCGACGAGACGGTCGGCCGGACCCAGGCGATCCTGGGGGATCTCGCCACGCCGTGCCTGCGGCCGCCCTACGGGTCGGTGGGCGTTTTCACCACGGAGTGGGCCGCGGCTCACGGACTGTCGGTGATGATGTGGGAAGGCAGCCCCGAGGACTGGCGGCGCCCCCCGGCGACGGAGATCGCTGACTACCTCGTCGAATGGGCCGGCACTGGCAGGGTCATCCTGCTGCACGACGGCGGCGGTGACCGCTCCAACACGGTCCAGGGTCTGGACATGGCTCTGGAGCGGCTGTCCGACCAGGGACTGCGCTACGAACCAGTCTGCCGCTGACCGCCAAAGAGCGTGCGCGAGTAGGGCGAGCGATAGGCGTCCGCAGGTCTGAACGGCGCGAGTCGTGAGTCGCTAGGCTTCGGCGCGCCGACAGGCAGCGAAGCCGGTGAGACCCCGGCACTGTCCCGCAGCGGTGATGCTCGCCGGCTCCGGCCGGCGGGATGAGTCCGATCGCCTGGCTGCGGCGCGACGATCCGACCCTCGAGGCAAGGGGAGGCTCGTGCGGTGGCACTCCCGCTGCTCGGCCCCGAACTCGAGCAGAAGGGAGAACCAGATGACCACCACCCCGACCGGGCGAGCCCCTCTCCGGGCCAGGCTCCTGTTGCCCCTGCTCGCCCTCGCGCTCGCAGCCGCAGCGTGCGGCGAGGGCGGCGGCGCCGAATCCGTCGACGCCGGAGTCCCGACAACCGCGGCCGCCACCCAGGCCGTGACTGAGGCCGATGAGACCCCCGAGCCGGCTGCGGCGCCCGAGGACGAGGGGTCCGCCGAGAGCGCCGAGACTTCCGCCGCTGACCAGGGCGACGGCAGCGACGCGGCCGAGCCCGAGCCGGAGCCCGCCGCGGAGGAGGAACCCGAGCCGGAGCCCGCCGCGGAGGAGGAACCCGAGCCGGACCCAGTGGCGGACGAGGCAGCCACCACCGACGAGGCCTCCACGGTTGCTTCCGGAGAGAACGCAGTCCGGCGGATCGTGTCGATCTCGCCGACTGCGACCGAGATGGCCTTCGCCATCGGCGCGGGCGACCGGGTGGTGGCTGTCGACCAGTTCTCCTACTACCCCGCAGAGGCCCCGGTCACCGACCTCGACGGCTGGAACCCCAACGTCGAGGCCATCGCCTCCTACGGCCCAGACCTGGTGTTGATGCACACCAGCGCCGATGTCGGCGCGAGCCTCGAGGCCCTCGGCATCGAGGTGTGGGCCCACGACGCCCCCTTCGCGTTCGACGACGTCTACGTCCAGATCGAGTCGCTCGGCGAGGTCACCGGCCTCAGCGCCGAGGCCGCCGCGCTCGTCACCGACATGCGAGCCCGGATAGACGAGCTGGTCGCGGCCGCGCCGGACGCTTCCAGGCTCAGCTACTACCACGAGCTCGACAACACGCTCTACACCGTCACCAGCGGCACCTTCATCGGAGCGGTCTACGGCCTGTTCGGGCTGGACAACGTGGCCGATCCCGCCGACGCCGACGGCAGTGCCTGGGGCTACCCGCAGCTCAGCGACGAGTACCTGGTGGACGCCGACCCCGACATCATCTTCCTGGCCGACACCCGGTGCTGCGGCCAGGACGCGCAGACCGTCGCCGCCAGGCCCGGCTGGGATCATCTCACCGCGGTGCAGGCCGGCCGGATCGTCGAGCTCGACGACGACATCGTGTCGCGCTGGGGCCCCCGCCTCGTGGACTTCGTCGCGGCCATCTCCGGCGTGCTGGTGTCGATCGGCGCCGCGAGCTGACGACAGAGCGAGAGCTGGTCGTGGCGTGACCGAGCCTCAGTCTGCGGGCACCGCAGAGACGGGCCTGCGGGCTTCGGGGCTGCGACCCGTGTCGCTGGTGGCTGGCCTGGTCGCCGTCGTGGTGGCGGTGACTGCCGGGCTGACCATCGGGCCGGTCCACATCGCCGCCGACCGGGTGGCGCTGCAGCTGCTGGACGCGCTGCCAGGGGTAGCGCTCGACTCGGGCCTCAGCGACGCCCACGCGGCCATCGTGGAGCAGATCCGGCTGCCCCGGGTGGTGCTGGGGCTGCTGGTGGGGTCCACCCTGTCGATGAGCGGGGCCGCCTACCAGGGCGCGTTCCGCAACCCTCTGGCCGATCCCTACCTGCTGGGCATCGCGGCCGGGGCGGGACTCGGGGCCACCATCGCCATCACCAGCAACCTCGGCGACGGCGCCGGCGCGCTCGACCCGGTGCCTCTGGCCGCCTTCGCGGGCGCGCTCATCTCGGTGACGGTGTCGTACGCGGCCGGGCACCTCGGCGGCCGCTCCACCGCGTCGCTGATCCTGGCCGGGATCGCGGTGGCCAGCTTCCTGACCGCCTGCCAGACCTACGTGCTGCAGGCCAACAGCGACGCCTTCCGCCAGATCTTCGCCTGGATCCTGGGCCGCATCGCCACCTCGGGATGGTCCGAGCCGGCCCTGATGCTGCCCTATTTCGTGGTGACAACGGCGGTGGTGCTGCGCTATCGCCGGGCCCTCGACGTGCTCGCAGTGGGGGACGAGGAGGCCGCCGCCCTCGGGCTGGAGCCCCGGCGGGTGCGGATGATCGTGGTGCTGGCCGCGTCGCTGGGCGCGGCTGCGGCGGTCTCGGTGAGCGGGCTCATCGGCTTCGTCGGGATCATCGTGCCCCACACAGTGAGACTCGCCTTCGGCGCCAGCAACCGGGCCGTGCTGCCCCTGTCGGTGCTGTTCGGGGGTGCGTTCATGGTTCTGGCCGATCTGGCGGCCCGCACCGCATTGGCTCCCGCGGAGCTGCCCATCGGCGTGGTGACCGCGTTCCTGGGCGCCCCGTTCTTCGTGCTGGTGCTGAGGACCAGCCGGCGGGAGATCTGGTGACCGCGGCGGTGAGCGTGCGGGCGCTGGACGTCACCCTCGACGGCGCCCGCGTGCTGCGCGGCATCGACCTGGCCGCAGCGCCGGGGGAGTGGGTGAACGTCATCGGACCCAACGGCGCGGGCAAGACCACGCTGCTTCGGGCCCTGCTCGGCCTGGTGCCCTTCAACGGCGAGATCGAGATCGACGGGCTCGCCGATCACCACCGCCGGGCGGCCCGGGCCCGCAAGCTGGCCTACGTCCCCCAGACTCCGGTGATCCCTCCTGGAATGCTGGTGGCCGACTACGTGCTGCTCGGCCGCACCCCCCACCGGGGCGTGTTCGCGGCCGAGACCGCCAACGACCGCATGATCGCGGTCGAGACCCTCGAACGCCTCGACCTGGGGGGCTTCGAGGAGCGGTCGGTGCAGTCGCTGTCCGGCGGTGAGCGTCAGCGAGCCGTCCTGGCCCGAGCCCTGGCCCAGCAGGCCGACGTGCTGCTGCTCGACGAGCCCACCACCGCCCTCGACCTCGGCCACCAGCAGGACGTGCTCGAGCTGGTGGACGCCCTGCGCGGCGAGCGCGGGCTGACGGTGATCGCCACCCTGCACGACCTGACCCTCGCAGCCCGCTACGGCGACCGCATCGCCATACTTGCCCACGGGAGGGTGGCCGAGACGGGCCCGCCCACGGAGGTGCTCACCGTGCAGAACATCGCCGCGCACTTCGGAGCGACGGTTCGCATAGTCGACGATCCCGAGGGTCCCGTGATCGTGCCCACCACCGCGGCGGGCCGTTCACAGTCCGAGACCGAGCCGGGAACCCAGAATGGAGACCAGCCATGACCACGGCCGACGCCCCGCTCACCGAGGATCCCCGCCCCGGCGGGATGCGCACCGCCAAGAGCCTGGTGGTGGTCAACACCGGCGACGGCAAGGGCAAGTCGTCGGCCGCGTTCGGCACCGCGATGCGGGCCAGGGCGAGGGGATGGCCGGTGGCGGTGGTGCAGTTCCTCAAGTCCGACGACTGGGTGACCGGCGAGCAGTTGATGGCCGAGCCGCTGGGCATCGACTTCTGGTCACTGGGCGAGGGCTTCACCTGGGACAGCGACGACCTGACCCGCGACGAGGCCGAGGCCCGCGAGGCGTGGCGCCACGGCAAGGCGCTGGTCGAGGCGGGCCAGCACCGGCTGGTGGTGTTCGACGAGATCACGTACCCCCTCAACTGGGGCTGGATCGACGCCGCGGAGGTGGAGGCCACCTTCCGCAACCGCCCCGAGCGGGTGTCGCTGGTGCTGACCGGCCGTGACGCGCCCGGCTGGATGATCGAACTGGGCGACACCGTCACCGAGATGGTCAAGACCAAGCACGCCTACGACTCGGGGGTTCTGGCCAAGAAGGGCATCGACTTCTGATGCCGCCTCGCTGGGAGGCGATGCCGTCTGCTGCCGGTCTGGTAGCCACCTACGGCTGGTCCTGGCGAAACCCGCCTGATCCACCGCAGGCGTTCAGGGCCGGGGGCTGTGGACCCGGCCGAAGGTGTAGGCGTCGGGCCAGCCGCGGCCGGCGACGCTCTGCTCCTGGCGGGCGATGATGTCGGGCAGGTCCTCGGGCTGCCAGCCGTCGACCAGGTTCTCGCCGTGCAGGTCGAACACCGGCCGCTGCAGCTCCACCAGCAGCTGCAGGCTGAAGGCGATGCGCCCGGTCAGCAGTTCCGGATCACCGGTGCAGAGGGCCACTGCCGCCTCGGCCATCGTCTCCAACGGCTCGAACATCACGCCCTCCACCCAGCCGGCCGCGACCAGAGCCGGTGTGGCGATGGCCCCCTGCGGCGCCAGGGCGTTGACCGCGATGGGTTGGCCCTCGCACTCGCTGGCGATCGACACGGTGAGCCGGTTCAGGGCGGCCTTGGTCGCGCCGTACATCGCGCCTGCCTTCGAGGGCTTGTTGGTCGGGAACGGCGGCCCCGGCGGGAGCTCGGCCGAGAACGTGGTGATGTTCAGGATCGCCCCGCGGCCGCGCTCGCGCATCGGACCGATCACCTCGGCGGCAAGCAGCCACGGCGCCCACAGGTTCACCTGCAGCGCCCGCTCGAGGCGCTCTGGCGGCACCGACTCGAACGGTCCATAGCCGCCGGCGGCCGCGTTGTTGACCAGGATGTCGATGGGGCCCAACGCGGCCTCGGTCTGCTCCACCAGCTTCGTCCGGGCCCCCTGCGGGTCGCTGAGATCCGACGGCAGCACCACACACTGGCCGCCTGTCTCGCGGATCCGGGCGCGGGTGGCTTCGAGGCCGTCGACGCTGCGGGCCGTGATCGCCACCCGGGCACCCTCGGCCGCGAGTCGCAGCGCGATGGCGGTGCCTGTGCCCCCTTTGCTTGCGCCGGTGACCAGCGCCACCCGGCCCTCGCACTGCCGCTGAGACATCCGGCCTCCTTGCCTGTGACGAAACGCACTTCGGGGATCGACTGACTCTTACTATGCGCCCGTTAGCCTCACTGCAGCGGGCCCCGACGCTCTAGGAGGCAGCCATGCGAAGCCACGAAATCGACTACCGGGTCTACGGAGACGACCTCCAGTTCGTGGAGATCGAGCTGGACCCTGGAGAGGTCGTCGTCGCCGAGGCCGGCGCCATGATGTACATGGAGCAGGGAATCACGTTCGAGGCCAAGATGGGCGACGGCTCCGATCCCGACCAGGGCACCTGGGGCAAGCTCAAGTCGGCGGCCAAGCGGGGGATCACCGGCGAGGGTCTGTTCATGACCCACTTCATGAACGCTGCGCCCCAGGGCAAGCAGCGGGTGGCCATGGCCGCGCCCTACCCGGGCAAGATCCTGCCCATCAACCTGGCCGCGGCCGGTGGGCGCCTGCTGGCCCAGAAGGACGCCTTCCTGTGCGCGGCGTCGGGCACCAAGCTCGACGTCGCCTTCAACCGCAAGCTCGGCACCGGCCTGTTCGGCGGGGAGGGGTTCATCCTGCAGGACATCTCCGGCGACGGACTGGCCTTCATGCACGCGGGCGGGACCATCGTCGAGAAGCAGCTCCAGGGCGAGACCCTGCGCGTCGACACCGGCTGCATCGTGGCCTTCCAGCCCCAGATCCAGTACTCCATCGAGCGGGCCGGCAACCTGAAGTCGATGGTGTTCGGCGGTGAGGGCCTGTTCCTGGCCACCCTCACCGGTGTGGGCCGGGTGTGGCTCCAGTCGCTGCCGTTCAACCGGATCGCCGACCGGGTGATCGCCAATCTGAAGCCGGGCGGATCCCAGGGCGAAGGCTCGGTCATCGGCGGACTGTCGAACATGTTCGAGCGCTAGACGGCGCGCGCCCGCCGGTGGGCGGCATCCCGGCCCGGTCAGGCGATCGGGATGTCGAAAGCGCCGAGCGGGCCGAAGTCGAAGCGGAACTCGTCGCCCGGCGCCACCGCCATCGGGCGGGTGAACGAGCCCGACAGGATCACATCGCCGGCCCGCAACGCCAAGCCCTGCTCGGCGTAGCGGCGGGCCAGCCACACGATGCCGTTGGCGGGATGGTCGAGCACGCCCGCGGCGAGCCCGGTCTCCTCGACGACGCCGTTGCGGTAGGCCAGGGCGCCCACCCAGCGCAGGTCCAGATCGCGGGGACCGGCTGGCAGGCCGCCGGTGACGATCCCGGCGTCGGCGGCGTTGTCGGCGATGGTGTCCACCACCGTGCGGGTTCGGCCGGTGGCAGGATCGGTGCGGGGAGTGCGGGCGGCGATCAGCTCCACCGCCGCGGTGACGTGGTCGGTGGCGTCGAGCACGTCGTCGACGTCGAGGCCGGCGCCGCTGAGGTCATCGGCCAGCACGAAGGCCAGCTCCACCTCGAGGCGGAGGTCGCAGAAGTCTGCGGCCGTGATGGGCTCTCCGGGGGCGAAGACCATGGTGTCGGTCAGGAAGCCGGAGTCGGGAGTGTCGATGCTCATGGCCTGCTGCATGGCCCGGCTGGTGAGACCGATCTTGTGGCCGACCACACGCTCGCCCCTGGCCAGCCGGATGTCCAGCCAGGCGGCCTGCACCCGGTAGGCCTCGTCTATGGTCATGTGCGGGTGGACGCCGGTGGTCTGGCGGACCTGCCTTCGCTCGCGCTCGGCGGTGTCCAGCAGCTCGGCCTCGGCCCGTATCTCGTCGTCGCTGAGCCCGGCCGCGCCTGGCCCCGTGCCGCCGGTCATCAGGCGCCACTCAGGTCGCGCCGGCTGCTCACGGGACGAGCAGGATCTTCCCGGCCAGGCTCCGGCCCTGCAGGAGCCGGTGGGCCTCGGCCGCCTCAGCCAGCGGCAGCCTCGCCGCGATCCGCACGTCGAGTTCGCCCGCGGCGATCCAACCGAACACTTCGGTGGTGCGGCTGTTGAGCTCCTCGCGGGTGGCGATGAAGTCCCACAGCTTGGGTCGGGTCAGCCACAGCGACTTGCCCATGAGGTGCAGCGGCGGCTTCGGTTCCACCGCCCCCGAGGCGTTGCCGAAGGTCACCATCGACCCCCGCAGCCGCAGCAGCTGCAGGCTGGCGTCGTACACCGCGGCCCCCACCCCGTCGTAGACCACATCGATGGCCTCGGGGCCGACCGCGGCCTCCACCCCGGCCACAAGGTCGGTGGTCGCGTAGTTGACGACGTGGTCGGCGCCAGCAGCCCGGGCCAGCTCGGCCTTGGCATCCGATCCGACGGTCGCCACCACCTCGGCGCCCCGCAGCTTGGCCATCTGCACGATCAGCCGCCCGGTGCCGCCCGCGCCGGCATGCACCAGGCACCGGTCACCGGGCCCGATCGGGGGGCAGTCGCTGATCAGGTAGTGGGCGGTCAGGCCCTGCACCCCCATGGCGGCCGCCACGTCCAGGTCAACGCCATCGGGCACCTTGTAGGCCACCGGGACGTTCACCGCGGCCTGCTCGGCGTAGGAGCCAGCCGACCCGGCCCACGCCACCCGGTCGCCCGGAGCGAAGCCGTCCACCCCGTCGCCGACCTCCAGAACGGTCCCGGCCCCCTCCTGGCCCAGCACCAGCGGCAGCGGCATGTCGTACAGGCCCGAGCGGTGGTAGGTGTCGATGAAGTTCACCCCGGCCGCGGCCACCGCCACCGTGATCTGGCCGTCGCCGGCCACCGGGTCGGGTCGCTGCACCAGCTGCATCACCTCGGGCCCGCCCGTCTCAGCGATCTGAACCGCCGCACTCGTCCCGCTACCAGTCGTGGTCATAGTCCTGCCTCCCGCATTCGATCCGCCACGAGGCTACGGCCCACAGACCGGGCATCGGCAGGGGAGGTGCCTCGGCTGGCTAGCGCCACTTCACATGCAACTCGGTGGGCCCGCGGAAGGTGATGTTGGGGAAGTAGTCGAGGCGCTGGCTCTTTAGCAGGTGTAGGGACGGCAACCGTTCGGCGAGAATCTCGGTGACGGTCTGGGTTTCGAACCTTGCGAGTTTCGCTCCGAGGCAGTAGTGGACGCCCTTGCCGAAGGAGATGTGCTGGCTGGCATTTGGGCGGTGGACGTCGAAGTCGTCCGGGTTCTTCCAGATGTTTTCTTGCCGGTTGGCTGAGGCGAAGTTCAAGAAGATGGTTGTTCCTGCCGGCACATTGACGCCGGCGATGCGGGTGTCGCGGGTGGTGATGCGACGCCAGGAGATCTGGCTGGAGTTGAATCGAAGCACTTCTTCGATGGCGTTGGGGATCAGGGTGCGGTTCGCACCGATCGTGTCCCAGGTGTCTCGGCGGGGAAGGAGGCACAGCAGGGTGTTGCAGATGAGCGCGGTGACGGCCTCGTGGCCGGCGAAGGACAGGCCGTAGATGATCGACTCGACTTCGCGATAGCTCAGGTCGTCGGGAGCGGCCTCGTGGGCGTTGATGAGCTCTGAGGCGAAGTCGTCGCCGCGATGGAGGCGCTTGTGAGCGGTGAAGTCGCGGCAGTAGCGCCAATAGGCCAGCATGTTCTCCGCGATCTCGATCTGCTGGGTCGTGTTGGGGCGCCCCCACGAGAAGGCTTTGCGGTCGCCGCACCAGCCCTTGAGGGTCTCGTCGTCGCTCTCAGGGAAGCCGATGAAGCGGAAGATGGTCTCGCCCGGAAGAGGGAATGCGAACGACTCCACGAACTCCGTCGGCGGCCCGGCTTCGACCATGGCATCGATGAGCTCATGGCTGCGGCGGCGAATGTAGGGCTCAAGCAACTTGATCCGACGATTCGAGAAACCTTGACGGGTGTAGCGGCGGATCCTGCCGTGGTCCGGCTCGGGCCGGTTGGACATCACCGCCACCGGGTCGAAGTCGGCCGCGGACAAGATCTCCTGTGCCTCGGGGCCTAGGGGGAACACTGGATCCTGAACGTTCGTCGACGCGAATGTCTCGTGGTCGGCGAACACGGCCTCGATGTCGGCCATGTCGGTTATCACTACTGAGTCGAGGCTCGGGGCGTAGAAGACGGGGTGCTCGGCTCGTAGGGAGGCCGCGATCGGATAGGGATCGGCGAGGTAGGCGTCATCGAGCGGGCTCCATGTCTGATGCCGCGGGCATCCAGATGGCGGGGGCGGCACCTCCACCCGGTCCTGGTGGTATGAATTGGCGCGCATCAATGACCTCCGGCCTTTGCCAGATAGGCAGTGCGAAGCTGGTCGGGCTGTTCTCTGATTTGTTGGGCTGTGCCCCGTAGCACGACTTCTCCGCGCGCCATGACGACGGCGTTGTCGCCCGCCTCGAGCGCTCGTTCGGCGAACTGCTCCACGAGCAGCAGGCCGATGCCGTCGGCGGCCATCTGCGCCAGGGCTGCCAGCATCCGGTCGATCACGGCGGGGGCGAGTCCTAGGGACAGTTCGTCGATCATCAGGACCCGAGGCTGTCGTAGCACCGCCCGGGCCAAGACGACCATCTGCTGTTCCCCTCCAGACAGGAGTTCAGCCGCAACCGGCATACGGGCCCGCAACTCCGGGAAGAGCTCGAAGGCGGGGTCGAGACGGTCGCGGCCGGCCACCACGAGAAAGTTCTCCTCGACGGTCAGGCTCGGGAACACCGTCCGTCCTTGCTGGACGTAGGCCAGTCCCGCCTTGACCCGGCGCCGGCGTGACGACCGCGTGATGTCCGCGCCGTCGAGCAGGACGCGGCCACCGCTCGCTGGTATCACCCCACTGATGCCGTCGAGCAGCGTCGACTTTCCCGCACCGTTGGCCCCCAAGAGCACCGTCACCTCACCGGGCGCCACCGACAGGTCCACCCCTCCCACAACCGGCTGGCCCAGCCGATCCACCCGCAGATTCTCCACTCGGAGCCCCGCGGCCCTGGACTCCCCAGCGCTGGTGTTCCGGTCGGGCCTGGTCATGTCGACGTTCCCAAGTAGGCCGCCACCACTCCGGGATCCTCGAGCACCTCTTGGGGAGAACCCATAGCGATCAGTTGGCCAAAATCGAGCACCGCAACCGAGTCGCAGAGCGTGACCACCGCTTCGATATCGTGCTCGATGAGCAGCACGGCCACTCCCATGCGAGCGGTGATCCCGGCAAGTGCCTCGACGAACCTCTCGCGGTCAGGTCCGGCGAGTCCTGCAGTCGGCTCGTCGAGCAGAGCGACCCTGGGGTGCGAGGTCAACGCCCCACAAACCTCCAATATTCGGCGTGACCCCACGTCGAGTGTCGCGATCGGGGTGCCTGCCGCGGGAAGTGAGAACCAGTCGAGCGCCTCGTCGACCGACGTTCCGGCATCGGCGGAGGCCAGCGTGAGGTAGCCGCCGACGGTCAAGTCGCGTGGCGTGTGGCCCTGCTGGAAGGTCCGTCTCAGGCCTCGCATCGCGCGCTTGCGGGGCGGCAAAGCGGTGATGTCCTCTCCGCTTAGGAGGATGTGTCCCTGGTGGTTGGGCAGGAATCCGCTGAGTGCATCCACGAGGGTCGACTTGCCCGCTCCGTTGGGACCGATCAGCCCGAAGATGCCGCCCTCGGGGATCTTCAGGCTGATGTCGTCGAGCGCCTTGACCGCGCCGTAGTAGACCGACACCCCCTGGATATCAAGGACGGCCGCGGCCCGTGCTGTTGGGCGGTGTCCAGACGGCAGGGACCGGATCACCCGGGCGGGAGGCTCGGTGTGACGAGCCTGGCGCAGATTGGGCAGCTTGCGGCCGGCGGTACGCAGCGCAGCCGACAGGCCGCCCTCGCCGCGGCTCAAAGCGATCACTCCCCCGACCGCGAACAGCATCGGCGCGATGTCTCGTGGAAGGCCGATGTCGCTGAGAAAGTTCGGTATGAGCTGCCCGAACAGTCCGGTGAGCACCGCGCCCTCGAGGTGTCCCGCACCGAACATGAGCGCTGCCGTGAGAATCATCATCGACTCGATCGGCTGGAAGCTCGCTCCGCTCACGATCCCATTGAGGGCCAGTAGCAGTGCCCCGCCGATCCCGGCGATGGCTGCGCTGACCGCGAAGGCCGAGAGCTTCGTCACCACGACGCTTCGCCCCATCGCCGCGGTTGCTCTCTCGCTGCGACGCACCGAGAACCACCAACGGCCAGTTCTGGTGCGCCGCAACGCGGTGACGGCGACCGCGATCAGACCGAGCGTCGCCGCGCAGAACAGGAAGTAGCCAGAATCGCTGTCGGCGAAGCCGGGCGGATGAACGCGGTTGCCCTCGATGAGGCCAGGGAATCCGTCGGCGAACACCACCCTGGCGACGGCAGCACTAAACACCAGAGTGAAGACCGCGAGGTTCTGTCCCCTGAGCCTCAAAGCGGGAATGCCGACTATGACACCGGCCGCGAAGGGCACCGCCGCGGCGAACGGCAACATGGCGAGGAAGGGGAGGTTGGTCTTGAGATTAAGCCAGCCAACAGTCCAGGTTCCGATCCCGGCGAAGGTCATCTGGCACAGCGAGAGCAGTCCGGCATTGTCGTAGATGACGCCGACGCTCACCGCCACCACTGCGGTGATGACCGCGCTCGTCAACAAGAACAACCAAAACGGGCCCGCTAGTTGCGACACGGCGGCCGCGATCCCTAGGTATGCGGCGCCCGCGACGACATCACCGCGCCGCATCCCATACCTCGTGACGCTGGGTCCATAGCAGCACGGCGGCTGCGATCAGGAATGGGACAGCGCCGCGATACTCCGACCACGCCTCGCGGTACGACGACACCGACTCGACCACTCCGACTCCGATCCCGCCGACGAATGCGAGGGTCAGCCTGCGAAACGCTCCGATGAGGGCGGCAGCCATTGCGGGGAAGACGAGAAAGCCGAGACTGGAGAAGCTGCCGGGTAGGTTGGACGCGACGACGAGCATCCCGGTGGCCGACACGAAACCGGTGAACCCCCACACGAGTGCGGTTCGGGCGAACAGCGGTACTCCCAGTAGTTCCGCCACTACTGGCCGCTCCGAGATGGCCCGCACCTGCGCCCCGACCCTCGTGGCATTGAGAACCCAGCCCATGCCCAGCACCGTTGCGATTGCGATGAGCAGCACGATCACCGTTCCGGCCGTGACCACGACGCCTCCAATCGAGACGGATACTCCCGGAAGGACCACAGGCACGGCGCGAGGCGCGTCCCCGAAGAAGCGGAACCCCGCTGCGAAGAGCCCCACCGTGATGGCGATCATCGCGGCAGTACGGACGGCCGCCCCCGTGTCGCTGAACAGGCGGGCGAACAGCAGCCCGATGGCGATCGACAGGGCTGACGAGAGCGCGACGCCGGCCACAGCTGCCCACAGCAGGCCCCAGCCACGCTCCACGCCGGTCGCAGCCACGTATGCGCCGAAGGCTCCGACCACCGCCTGGCTGAAGTTCACCACGCCGGCCATCCGGTGCAGGACGACGATGCTCACCCCGAAGATCGCGTAGGCGCCACCGGCGGCCAGACCCGCGACCACTAGGGTGAGCATCGTTTGCCCTGGGGGTTCAGCCGGCGGTGATCACCGGCCGCAAGCTCTCACCATCAGCCGGGAAGGATCACCCAGTCGTCGGCCGCGGTCACCCACTGGCCGTCTTGAAGTTCAACGAACTTCGAGGCCTGGTTGGGGGCGTGGGCATCACCCGGACCGAAGGTGTAGGGCGTTCCAAGCAGAGGAGTCTCGTAAGGCTCCAGGTTGAGCATGGCCTCAGCCACAGACCCACGGGTGATCTCTCCGTCGATCCCTTCGAGCGCTTCCACGAAGATGGTGGCGGCCAGATAGCCGCCCTGAGCGAACGACGTGAGCGGCACGCCGGCGCTGGTCATCAGAGCCTTCCAGTCGTCCAAGACAGGAGAATCCGACCCGTAGGGCTCGAACTCCGAGTTGGCTCGCAGCCCGTTGCCGGCGCTGCCCAGTTGCGAACCGATCGCGTCGGTGTAGTACGAGGTGAGGCCGATCCACACGATGTCGCCCAGATCCTGCGCATCAATGGCCCGACCGACGGCCAGCGCGTGCGGTTCGACGCCGTCGATGACCACCGCCTCGCAGCCTGCGTCCCGGGCTTGCAACATCAGCGGCGTGGGATCGTCCTCCAAAGTGGCGGCTTTGACCCGGAACGTCAGGGACTTGCCGGTGAGCGACTCCCAGCGGGCCACCGCCCCGTCGAAGGCTGGCGCGAGGTCCGGGATCACGAACAAGTTGATGTTGCATACCCGGTCCAGGGCCAGGGTCTCCGACGCGTAGTACAGCGAGACGGTGATCCCCGCGAAGGGCCCGGTGTTTACCGGCGAGATGTTCGAAGACAGGAAGCAGAGCGGGTCCACGCCGGTCCCCTGGATCGAGTACACCCCCTGTTCGGCGTAGAACGCGGAGTTCACAGCGCATTCGAGGACGCTGGCCGATCCCACCATCGCCACCACGTCGTCCTGTTCCACGAGCTTGCGGCCGGCGGTCGCAGCCCCTTCGGGAGTGCCGCCGTCGTCCTCGATGATGAGCTCGATGGGTCTGCCGCCGATCCCGCCACTGGCATTGACCCGATCGAACACCGCCTTGGCCGCTACCGATGCCTCCGGGAACAGTCCTGCGCCGGTTAGCGAGCTGACGTTGCCGACCCGGATCGGCTCTCCATCCGCGACCGGGGGCTCGGTCTCGGCGGGGGCAGCCTCGACTTCATCGCTGTCGGAGCCCTCCGATGGCGCCGCGCCCTCGACCTCGTCCGGCTCCACGGCTGCAGAGTCGTCGGGCACTTCGTCCTGCGCGTCGTCAACGGGCTCAGCGGGTTCGCCAGCGGGCTCAGGGGTCTCGCCGGCGTCGGTGGCGGGTGCTTCCTCCTGCATTGGGGAGCTGTCCTCGTCGTCGCCGCATGAGGCGGCGAGAAGCACGAGCGCGAGCGCGGCCGCCAGTGATGCTCGCAGTCTCGGGCGAGGATTGTGTCTCATGGTCGGTCCTCCTTGGGTTTCCGTGTGCGGCTGGGAATGGTCCAGTTCATGACGCAGCCATCAGCGGGGATTTCTCGGTGCCTGCAACATGGACACCGCCCGCGGGGACGACCGCCACCTCGTGCCACAGGCGCAGTTCGATCTGGAAGCCCATATCGGCGACCATCGTCAGGAACGAGTTGAAGATGGCGAGGTGAGTGGGATGGGTTCTTGACCAGTCCTCGAGCGACTTGAGGTCGCGGAACCAGCCCACGAAGCTGGTGGATTCGAGATCCTCACCGTCGATGGTCTGCTCTCTGAGGAGCCGGCTGGAGATGCAGCCCGTCTCCGGATGCTCGGCCAGGAAGTCGATCCCGGCTGTGAGGTTGGGTTCGACATCCGCGAAGTACAGTGACCGCTCCTGGTCGCCGCAGTGTTCCCAGATCTGACCCGACCGGATCAGGCAGAGGTTCCCCGGGAGTGGATCACCTGGCTCCGATGCCAGATCCGAAGCTGCGCTGGCTGGAATCCGATCCCGGGCCGCGCCCCAGTACTCGTGAACCTCGGTGAGCTCAGCCGCCAGCAGGTTACGCACACCGGGGGTGATCTCGGGGGTCGAGTGAAGCGTTTCCCAACGCTCGGCCGGGATGACCGCGGTCTCTTTCAGGACTCCAGGCCGCTTCAGGGCCTGGGATTGCTGGCACCATCGCATCTGCGACTCTGGGTCGGTCCAATATCCGAGGAACGCAGTCGCCTGGTCATCAGAGTTGACGATCCGGGCCCGCTCGAGGTGGTCAGGAGCGTCGGCGCCGCCGGTCAGTTCTGCCTTCAGGTCTTCGACCGTGTCGGCGTTGCCGTTGCCTCGCGCCAAGATCATCGAGAACGCGGTGCGCTCAGGCAGGTTGACAGCGCTCCAAGCTGGAACGTTGGGCTCATGGCCCTCGGGTCGGTTCGCGGTCATGGCGGCCGTCCTCCTTGCGCCGATGCTCACTCCGTCAGCGGCTCCGGCGCCCCGGCGTCGACACCGACCGCGGCGAGGGCGGATCCCGGCGGTGCCGGCTCTCCGAGCATCTCCACCGCAGGCTGGGGCCGCTTGTCGAACAGCAGCCGGGTGGCGTCGGGCCGGGAGTAGTGTCCGCTGGGGTCGGTGGCCATCTTCGAGATGGCGATGAGCGACAGGTCGACCTCGGCGTAGACGAGTCCCTCGGCGTGCTCGTCGAGCAGATCTGAGATGATCATGCCGTCGGGGCCGTAGACGCGGCTGCAGCCCCCTCCTCCGCCACCGAGCAGGGCCTCGTGCTGGTCGTTGTCGCAGAACAGCTCCATGCCCCCGCGCCCGGTGACGGTGGTGGCCGCCAGCGCGAAGTTCGAACCCTCCACCGCATAGATCTGGGTGGCGTTCATGTTCACCTCGATGCCGAGAGCGTGAGCGCCGCCGCGGTACAGGCAGAACGAGGGCCAGCTGGCCACATGGACCTGCTCGCCCTGGCTGTACATGGCGAACTTCGACAACGGTTGCAGGTGCTCCCAGCAGTTGAGCGCGCCGAGCCGGCCGATGCCGGGAACGTCGAGCACGTGCAGGTGGCTGCCGTCGCCTTGGCCGAACATGGCCCGCTCCACGTGGGTGGGCTTGAGCTTGCGCCGGGTGAACAGCACCTCGCCGTCGGCGCCGAAGATGAACTGGGACATGTACAGCGAGCCGTAGTCCTTCTCGCTGGCACCCATCACAACCGTGATCTCGTTGTCGGCCGCGGCCTGAGCGAGGCGGTTGAACCTCTCGTCGCCGACCACGATCGAGTTGGCGTGGTATTGCGGCACGAACCGCATTCCCAGCGCCTGGGCGTCCAGCCACAGAAAGTGCGGGTACCCCGGGATCCACAGCTCCGGGAACGCGATCAGCCGGGCGCCGCTGGACGCGGCCTCCGCGATCAGGGCAGTCGCCTTCTCGATGCCGGCGTCGGCGTCGAGCCAGCATGGCTCGGCCTGTACGGCTGCCACTTGGTACGGTCCGTCAGCGCTCACAGTCAGCTCCCGTGTTGTCGGCGGGCGCCGGGCGGACGTGCTCCGGAGCCTGATTGGGGTTGATTGTTTGCAACGTAGGGAGCGGATGGCGGCTGACCCTTCCCCGTGAGCGTGCAATCTCTTGTCTGACAGCGCACAACAGGTGGATCCCGCTCGGAGGCTGTCCGTCGGTGCGTAGTCTCTTGTCTGAAAGTGCACCTGCGGGTGACGGAGGTGCCGCATGAGTATTGCGGTGACAACAGACTCGGTTGCTGCGAAGGAGCGGTTCGATTTCTGGCACGAGGTGATCTGCACCGCCTTCGTTCGTCTCGAAGCCGAGACGCTGCCATCGGAGAGACCGTTCAGAGCCGAGATCGCGAGGTCGGACCTCGGGCCTCTGACGCTCAGCCGTGTCCGCGCCCAGCCCCACGCCGTGCAACGCTCCACCAGGCTTATCAGCGAGGAGCCCCGCGACGAAGTACTGGTTTCTGTGCAGCTCCGAGGCAATGCCGTCATACAGCAGGACGACCGCCAAGCCCTGCTCGATCCGGGCGACTTCGCCATGTACGACGCAACTCGCCCCTATGACCTCATCATGCGCGAGCAGTTCGAGATGCTCGTGTTCCAGTTCGACCGCCAGTTCCTGATGGAGCGCTGCCCTTCGCCCGACCGACTGACGGCAGTGCGGATGTCCAACGACACCACCGTCACCGCTCCGGTGTCGGCCTTCCTGCGTTCGCTGGAGCCGCTGGCGCTGGGAGACGACAGCGCGGTATCCCGTCAGTTGGCTACGAGCGCATTGGACCTTCTCGGAGTGGCGCTTGCCGATCGCTTTGGTGCCGAGGGAAGCCCTAACGCCGGGCGCACTAAGCACTTCCTGAGAGCGTGCACCTACATCAACGCCTACGCGTCGGACCCCGAGCTCACCCCCGCACGCATCGCATCGTCCATCGGAGTGTCGCTGCGCTACCTCCACTCCATCTTCAAGGAGCACGGGATGACGGTCAGTGAGTACCTGATCAAACGCCGCCTGGCCCGGTGCATGGACGACCTGCTGAGCCCGATGGCGGCCTCGCGAACGATTACCGAGATCGCCCACAGCAATGGATTCAAGACATCGGCGCACTTCTCGCGCCGTTTCACCCAGGCCTATGGCCGGTCTCCCAGAGAGGTCAGGCACGGCGGACCGCCCATCGCTGGCGAACCGGCCATCGTTGGCTGACCTCAGGGGAACGTCTCATGGACGTCCAAGCCCGGCCAGCATGTGCAGACGCTCCCTCGCTTCGTCCATCATCCGTTCGACCACAGCTGCCGCTGGTGCGATGTCATCTACCAGTCCGACCCCCTGGCCCATCAGCCAGGGCATCTCTTCCCAGTCGGCTTCGGTCTCGGGCGTCGCGAGCAGCACATTGAACTTGCGCATCTCGACGGTCTGACCGCTGAAGACGGTGTGTCCTATGACATCGAGTTGGTCTCGCTCGGTGGGGACTTCGTCCAGGCGGTCGTTGTATTCGGACACGACCCGGTTCGCTTGGAGCCGCATCGGGTTGAAGTGCGGCATCTCAGGACCGAAGATGGCGCTCAGCACGGTGTCCTCACCGCTTGCAGCCACGATGCGGCGCTTGTGCTCCTCGTGTACAGCTGATTCCTGGGTTGCCACCATGCGCGTGCCGACCCACACGCCGTCCGCACCGAGGGCGAGCGCGGCTGCAGCGGTTCTGCCGTCCCCGATGCCACCTGCGGCAAGGACGAGGGCGTCCTTCTCGACGGCGTCCACGATCATGGGCAACAGCGCCGTCAAAGGGAGGCCCGGCATCCCCGCCACGCCCTGAAAGTTGTGGCCACCCGCTTCCAGGCCCTGGGCCACGACCGACTCGGCGCCGTCATCGACCGCGCGTCTCGCATCATCAACGCTGCCGACCTGTTCCCAGTACGCCACACCTGCATCGGAGAGAATGGCTCGGTGCTCGCTGGAGGGATGGCCCCAGTGCCAGGACACGATCGGGACGTTCTCTTCCGCGCAGACGCGGACCTGCTCATCGTTGTCGAAGCACGTGATGAAGTTGATGTTGAACGGGCCGTCGACGGCGTCGCGGATGGCACGAATGTGGGCTCTGAGCACCTCTGGAGGTGTGAATCCCACACCGAGTGCCCCGATCCCGCCCGCACCGGTGACCGCGATGGCAAGGTCCGGCGTCATGCCGGCAAAGGCCATACCCGCGCAGGCGAACGGATGGCGTAGGCCGTATCGGTCGGTTAGCCGCGTCCTGATCTTGGCTTCAGTCATGGTCACGCTCCTTCGTCGCGGTGACATCCGTTAGATCTTCGATTCGCTGGGCGCAACTGAGAAGGGATCGGTCGTTGCCTGGATGGCCGACTATCTCAAGTCCGACCGGCATCTTCGTTGTGTTGCGGTTGGCGGGAATCGTGATGGCCGGCATTCCAAGCACGCTGGCCAGCGCCGGTTGCCGCGTGTAGACATCGAAGACGCTGGCGACCTCGCCACCGAATTCGATCTTCTGGCTGCGGGCGACTGGAACGGCGGCAGCGGCGACCGCCGGGAAGCACAAGTAATCGACTTGCTTGTCGTTCAACCAGCCGAACAACGTTCTGCGATCCTCCTCGCGTGACCGTAGAGCCGCCGCGTGGGTGTCGATGTCAGGGCCGCCACCCTCTGCGAGTTCGTGGACGATCGCTCGTACTTCCGGGTCTTGAACACCGCTTGCGAACAAGCGAGGATTGAAGGCGTGGCCAGACTCAACGTGGTACTTCCCGATGCTGTCAAGGGTCTCGGCTTGCGCGATGGTCAAGCCGTACTGCAGCAGACGCCCCAGATCGATGGGCAACTTGACCTCGATGAGCTGTAGGAGTTCTCTCGAGGCCCCATTCACCAGGGAGAGGCAGTCGGCGTGCACTCCTGGATCGATGTCGGTCCAAAGGACTTGCGGTATGCCGACCCTGATCCGGCCGTTACCCGGATCTCGCGGCGGTTGCCGCCCGCACACAACCTCATCGGCTAGAGCACACATGGCGACGGTCGGGGCGATGGGGCCGACAACGTCGCGTGTACAGGAGATCGGCACGACACCGTCGAGGGGCCAGCGTCCGGTCGTCGGCCGGAAGCCCACAACGCCGCAGAGGGCGGCTGGAATGCGAATAGAGCCGCCGGTGTCCGTGCCTAGAGCCAATGGCAGGATCCCAGCCGCCACTGCCGCGGCCGATCCCCCGCTCGATCCCCCGGCGACAAGATCGGCGTTGTGGGGGTTCCGGACCGGTTCCGACCACGAATTGACCGATGTCACCCCGAGCCCAAGTTCGTGCATCGCGGTCTTGGCCGCAATCAAGGCTCCCGCCGCACGCAAGCGGCGCACGACGGGTGCATCGCGACGTGGTGGTCGCCGCGGCATCGCCGGACAGCCAGCCGTCGTGGCGAAGCCCGAGACATCGATGTTGTCCTTGATCCCAATGGGCACGCCGTGCAGCGGCCCGCGTTCATCGACAGGCGTCCGTTCAAGGTCTGCCGCTGCTTGGAGAAGCGCCTTGCGGTCGATGTCGGCCAGAGCGGCGAACTGCTGGCCCCGGCCGGCAGCTGCGATTACGGCCTTGGCTGCCTGCGTGGGAAGCGTCGTCGGTGGCTTGGACCACTGATGCATGACCGAATCGCCCTGTCGCGCGTCGGCAGAGGGTCGCAGAGGGTTGTTGTTGGGCATTGCTCAATGCACTGAAGCGGGTGGGGGGCGCGGCCACAATCCTCATTTGTGAGGAGCCAACAGGCTCTTGCGTCTCTGCGAGAGTGCCTCACCCATCGAGGACGACTGGCGTTGGGGCTATTGTCAGCTCAGATGTACCTCGATTCCGTGCAGCGACGGCACCTCGGTGAGACTGCCGCCGTTCTTAGCGACGATGTCACTGACTCCCGCGAGCTCCGGGCGGCTCTAGTCGGGTCGATGGCGGAGCTCCTCCGGGCAGACCATGTCGCTTCGTTCGTCTGGGATCGCGAATCAGCTCGTTTCGAGGCTGGCGTTACGAGCGACGCCGACCCGTCGGTCGTCTCGCGCTACGAGCGAGAAGCTCAGTTCACAGACATCATTGCGAGATCGCTCCGCGCCCGGATGGGTCCGACGCGGGTGTGCGACGTGATACCGGAGAAGACCCTCACTAGGTCGCCGTTCTTCGACAGCTTCCTCCGGCCGGCTGGCCTCTATTGGGGACTCAACCTCTTTGTGGTCGACGATGCCGTAGATCTGGGTGACCTACGGGTGTGGCGGTCGAGGGCGCGCGGCAACTTCACGGGTGAGGAGGTAGGGATGGCGAGGATTCTGTATCCGGCGATCATTGCTGCTCTGCGTCGCTGCAGCGCCCGTGATTCCCGAAGCGCACCCGTCGGCACGAGATCTGCGTCGGTCACTTTGCTGCGAGAACTTCACGGCCTCAGCCAGCGCCAGGCCGCGGTGGTCTTGCTTGTTGGCGAAGGACACGCCGACAAGGAGGTCGCGCGGCGCCTAGGGATCGCGTTCACCACAACGCGCACACATCTGAAGGAAGGACTCACCCGCCTCGGATTGGCAAACCGAAAGGAACTGATCCGATTCGTTGCATCCGCGCGGCTCGATCCCGGTGATGCGACGTCGGTGTTTGGCGGAAAGCCCGATCCAGGCGACACCTACTGAACGCTCCCAAGCCTCCACCAAGAGAAGGGAATGGTCTAGGGCTGGTGGTTAACCATGGGCGCCTCGTCGTGAACGGGGTTGCGGAGGGTTCCGATCTCGGGGACGGTCACCTCCACGATGTCGCCCGGCTTGAGCCACACGGGCGGGTCGAAGCGGGCACCGGCGCCGGTGGGGGTGCCGGTGAAGATCACGTCGCCTGCGTCGAGCCCCACGAAGGTGGACAGGTAGTGGATCTGGTACTCGATGCTGAAGTGCATGTTGGCGGCCAGGTCGTCCTGGCGCAGCTCGCCGTTCACCCTGGTGGTGAGGTGCAGGTCACCCAGGTCGCCGACCTCGTCGAGGGTCACCAGCCACGGGCCGAGCGATCCGCTGCGGTGCCAGTTCTTGCCCTGGGTGACGTTGAAGCGCCCGTGCCGGATCCAGTCCCGGATGGTGCCCTCGTTGCCCAGGCTCACCCCGGCGATGTGGCTGCGGGCCTGCTCCACCGGTATGCGGCGCCCGCCGGCGCCGATCACAACGACGATCTCGCCCTCGTAGTCGAGCTGCTCGGACTCCGGCGGCCGCAGCAGGGGCTGCTCGTGGCCGACCAGTGTCTCGGGGAAGCGCACGAACACGCTGGGGTAGGCGTCGCGGCGCTCCTCGGCGTACTCGGCGCCCCGCCCGCCGTAGTTCACGCCGATGCAGATGATCTTGCCGGGGCACCGGAGCAGGCGCTCGAAGGCGATGTCTGCGAGATCGTGGTCGGCAGCGATTCCCGAAGCTGCCCACGGAGCCGCCTCATCGACCCTTCCTTGGGCGATCAACTCACCGAGGTCGGTCGCTCCGTCGATGCGCGACGCCAAGTCGATGACGCCGGCGCCGTCGGCCGCCAGCACCCCGAACGAGGCCGCCCCGTCGACGCTGTAGCTGAGAAGGCGCATGAATAACCTCACCGGTCGGAGCGGAGGGAAGAACCGTACAATCGTGGCGGACGGGAGCGCCCATGCCTCACATCATCATCGAACACTCTGCCAATCTGGCCGATCTGACCGACATCGACGCCCTGGTGGATGCGGTCCATCTGGCGGCACTCGACGATGGGCTGCCCGCCCTCGCCGGCCTCCGCACCCGGACCGCGCCCCGCGACCACTACCGCATTGCCGACGGCGACCCGGCCTACGGATTCGTGTGCGTGACCGCCAGGATCGCCCCCGGCCGCGAGCCGGAGGCCGTTCAGCGGTTCCTGACCCGGCTCATCGACACCGTCGAGGGGGTGCTGGAACCCCTGCAGCCCGAACATCCGGTGGCCGTCAGCGCGGAGATCCATCTCATCGACACGACCATGCGCATCAACCGCAACCACGTCCGCACCCACCTCGCCCGAGCTGGTCGCACCTAGCCTCAGCGACGGGTCGCGACAGGAGACGCACCATGCCAGCTGTGGCCAGCTTCGAGGACAATCTTGCCGCCGCGGGGCGGCATCTGGCCCGCTTCGCGGCCGAGCCGGCGCTGCATCTGATCGGCGGTGAGCCCGCGGCCAGCGTGTCACAGGAGACCTTCGCCAATGCCTCGCCCATTGACGGGATGCACCTGGGGGATGTGGCGGCGGGTGGCTCGGACGATGTCGCGGCCGCGGCAGGAGCGGCGCGGGCGAGCTTCGAAGAGTGGTCGGGCACGCCCGGCGAGAAGCGCAAGCAGATCCTGCATGCGGTGGCCGACGCCATCGTCGCTCGAGCCGGCGAGATCGCGGTGGTGGAGTCGGTCGACACCGGCCAGGCCATCCGGTTCATGTCTTCGGCCGCGCTGCGGGGAGCGGAGAACTTCCGCTTCTTCGCTGACCGGGCCCCGGCCGCGGCCGACGGGCTGGCCCTGCCGTCGGCGCATCACCTCAACTACACCAGCCGCCATGCTGTCGGGCCGGTGGGGGTGATCACGCCGTGGAACACGCCGTTCATGCTGTCCACCTGGAAGATCGCCCCGGCGCTGGCCGCGGGCTGCACGGTGGTGCACAAGCCGGCGGAATGGAGCCCGCTCACGGCCTGCCTGCTCGCTGAGATCGCGCTAGAAGCCGGCCTGCCCCCCGGCGTGCTCAACGTGGTGCACGGCACCGGCGAGACCGCGGGCCGGGCCCTGACCGAACACCGCGACATCGTGGCCATCGCCTTCGTGGGGGAGTCGGCCACCGGCTCTGCCATCCAGGCCCAGTCGGCGGCCACCCTCAAGCGTCTCCACTTCGAGTTGGGCGGCAAGAACCCGGTGATCGTGTTCGACGACGCCGACCTCGACCGGGCCCTCGACGCGGTCGTGTTCATGATCTACAGCCTCAACGGCGAGCGCTGCACCAGCTCCAGCCGCCTGCTGGTCCAGCGCAGCATCTACGACGACTTCATCAAGCGCCTGGCGGCCAAGCTGCGCAACATTCCGGTCGGGCATCCCCTCGACCCCGCCACCGTCATCGGGCCGCTGATACACCCGCGCCACTGCGACAAGGTGCGCAGCTACATCGAGATGGCTGCGGTCGAGGGCGCCGCCGTGGTGGAGGGCACGCCCTTCGGTGACGCGCCCCCCGGCGGCAACTATGTGACGCCGGTGCTGTTCGCCGGAGCCACCAACGACATGCGCATCGCCCGGGAGGAGATCTTCGGCCCTGCCCTCGCCGCCATCGCCTTCGACGACGAGACCGACGCGGTCGCCATCGCCAACGACACCGACTACGGGCTGGCCGCCTACGTATGGACCGGCGACGTGGGCCGGGCCCACCGGGTGGCCGGCGCAGTGGACGCCGGCATGGTGTGGGTCAACTCCCAGAACGTCCGCCACCTGCCCACCCCGTTCGGGGGCACCAAGCGCAGCGGCATCGGCCGCGACGGCGGCGACTGGAGCTTCGACTTCTACATGGAGACCAAGAACGTGGCCGTCGCCTACGACAGCCACTCCATCCCCAAACTCGGAGGCTGAGACGATGCAGACGCAGATGCTGATCGGCGGGAGCTGGCACGACAGCCGCGCCGAGCGGATCGAGGTGCTCGACCCGGCCACCGGCGACGGCATTGCCGAGGTGGCTGCGGGAGGTCCGGCCGAGGCCGTCGCCGCCTGCGACGCGGCCGCGGCCGCCCAGCCCGGCTGGGCCGCGACCGCTCCCCGGGTCCGGTCGGAGATCCTGCGGGACTGCCACCGGATCCTCATGGACCACACCGACGAGCTGGCCGATCTGATCACCCTTGAGCATGGCAAGCCCCGGGCCGACGCGGTGGGCGAGGTGGCCTACGCGGCCGAGTTCTTCCGCTGGAACGCCGAGGAGACGGTGCGCATCCACGGCTCGATCAGCACCGCCCCAGCCGGCGACAAGCGGATCATCACGCTCCATCCGCCGGTGGGGGTGGTGGTGATGGTCACGCCGTGGAACTTCCCGGCCGCCATGATCACCCGCAAGCTCGCGCCGGCGCTGGGAGCGGGCAACGCGGTGGTGATCAAACCGCCGAGGGAAGCGCCCCTCACCGCGCTGCGGGTCGGCGAGCTCCTGGCCGAGGCCGGCGTCCCGCCTGGAGTAGTGAACCTGGTCCCGACCACCGCTTCGGGGCCATGGTTCGACGCCGCGGTGGACCATCCGGCGGTCCGCATGGTGTCGTTCACCGGCTCGACCGAGGTGGGACGGGTATTGCTGCGCCGCTGTGCCGACCGCGTTCTCAAGACGGTGATGGAACTGGGTGGCAACGCCCCCTTCGTGGTGTTCGCCGACGCGGATCTGGAGGAGGCGGTGGAGGGGGCGATGGTGGCCAAGATGCGCCATTCGGCTGAGACTTGCACCGCGGCCAACCGGTTCTTCGTGGAGGCGTCCGCGCACGACGAGTTCGTGGAGCGGCTGGCGGGTGCCATGGGGTCGATGAAGGTGGGCAGCGGCTTCGACCCCGACGTGACCTGCGGTCCGATGATCAACCCGGCGGCGGTCACCAACATCGACCGGCTGGTGCAGGGCGCCATCAAGGGCGGGGCCAGCGCGGTCACCGGCGGCACGGTCCTCGACGGGCCGGGGTTCTTCTACGAGCCCACCGTGCTGGGCGGGGTGGACCCGGCTGCGCCCATCACCCGGGAGGAGATCTTCGGACCGGTTGCGCCGGTGGCCAGCTTCACCGACACCGAAGCCATGATCGCGGCGGCCAACGACACCGAGATGGGCCTGATCGGCTACGTCTACACCGGGGACCTGGCCAAGGGCCTGCGGGTCAGCGAGCGCATCGAGGCCGGCATGATCGGGCTCAACCGGGGCGCGGTGTCCGACCCGGCTGCCCCCTTCGGCGGCATGAAGCAGTCCGGCCTGGGCCGCGAGGGCGCCTCCGAGGGCATCTACGAGTTCTGCGAGACCCAGTATATTGCTACAAACTGGTAGGTCAGAGCGCATATCGGCGCTCTGGTTACTGCTCCAGTTGCAGCGGTAGGGGCCCTCAAGACGCCGGTTCCTGAGTGGGCGCTCGTCCACGGCGTGTTCTGCCGTGCCAGAGGTCTAACAACAAACCGTCGTTGGGTGGCGCATTCAAAGCGCGCCATTTTCTCTCACGGGTAGGCCTGCGCACCGACCGCGCGACGGTCGCCCGTATCTTGTCCTCTGCTAGATGTGGGTGGCAACGGTTGACATGGCCCCGGTGGCGGCCGCGATGGCTTACCGCAGCCTTGGGTCTTGGGCGAGGTGGCCGACACCATCGACCCGCCCATCGCCAAGTCCTACCGTCGTGACGACCTACTCGAAGCCCGCCGCCCATTTATGGAACGCTGGGCTGTCGATCTGGACGTCGCGGAGCGCGTCGAAGGGGTTGTCGATCTGGACGTCGCGGAGCGCGTCGAAGGGGTTGTCGAGGGCCTGGGCGGCTCGCTGCGCGGCGTCGAAGAACTCGCGTCGGATCATGCTCATGACGTTAGCGGCTCTCATGGCCGGGCTTGTTCAAATGCGCGTCGCCCGCCCACACGACGCCACCGTGCGCCAGGGCAGTGGCGGCGGCGTGTGCGTCGGCCCACGGAATGCGGTTGCGCACGACAAGCCTCGCGGCGCTCAGCGTCACCGCGAGGCTCGGCACTTCTACGGTTGCGAACTCGCAGAAGAAGCCCCAAGCGTCGTCCGCCGCCTCGAAGCCCTTCTGCTTGGCCACCGTGTAGTGGACCTCTCCCAGATTGATGCTGCTCACAAGAGTGAGGCCGCCGTCCGTCAGCACCTCGTCTACCTCGGCCCTAGCCGCTGGCTGGTCCTCCTGGTAGCGCAGGATGGGCCACGCGTCCAGCACCACGGGTGCGCGTCCTGCCATCAAGAACTGGACTGGGGTTGGTCGGGCACTTCCTCCCATTCGTCCTCACCGAGCAAGCGCACCTTGATGACGCCGTCTCGAGCCAAGTCGGCGAGGGTCCCGGGGAACACGCGCCTGAGCGCTCGCCGTTCCTTGAGGTACAGCGAGGTCAGACTCCCCGGTGGCGACCATTGGAAGTTTGTGCGCTCCCGGAAGTCCTTCATGGCCGCCAGTTTCTGCTCGCGTGCGAGCGACGCGTCGCCCGCGGGTTCGTCGGCCTTGAAGTTGGCCAGCATGTCGGCAGGATCGTTCATGCGGCCAGCATTACGGCTCTTTCATAGGATTGCAACTCATTTTGATCTTCGAGGGACTGCTGAGGCACAGGCTTCAAGAACAAGCCAAGATGCGATACGTCGTAGCGGCTGCGCCGACCGTCACCCAAGGACTCTGCACTGCCCTCGGATGTCACTGCCGACGACTGCGGTATTGGGTTTCGCCGAGCACGGCAGACACGATGGGTAGCGGCGAATCGAAGCCGGAGCTGGCTGTCAACCAGCACGGCGCAACCGTGGCTGACGCTCTCGACGGGTTCATCAGCCACGCCGCCGATGGGCTGGCCCACGATGTGCGGCTCGACATTGCCACGGCCTACTTCAACGTCGGCGGCTATTCGCTGTTGGCGGCCGTGGCAGGGCGATCATCGATCCAGCTCGTGCCGATAGTTTCCAGGGATGCCTGCCAGTGCCATGGTTTCGCTCGCTTCAAGCGTTCATGCGGGCCCGGGGACGTTCGCGCTGCTGGTGGGTTCTGGGATCAGCGCCAGCGCTGGAATGCCCAGCGGCTGGGAGATGACCGTCGATCTGATCGGGCGTCTCGCCACGCTTCGGGGAGAAGACGCCACAAGCGCGAACGACGCGTCTCGATCACGTTTCGCACCATTGCAGACACCCGCCTAGCGCAGACCTGATCAGCGTCCCGCGTTGGCTGAGTGCAGGCCAGCCTCGGACGCGGTTTGAACCTCGGTTTCGTGCTGTGGTGCGAGATCGACTGGGACAAGGCGCTGAGGCTCACTTCCTTCCGGCTGAAGGAGCGAGCCGACCGCGGTGAGGAGCTTCCCCGTTCGCAGGTGTTTGAGATGGTTGCCGCCAACGAGCGGCCCCGGCGCCAACGCATTGAGTTCTGCTCACGAGCAGCGGACTTGGCGGCAGTCATGGCAGAAGCAGAGCGGTCCGCCGTTCAGGCCCCCGAGGGGTCGCCGCAGGTCGCTCGCACTCGGCAGTTGGCTGAGCCACGGGTCTGAGGGTGGTGCTGTGGAATATGGCGGATTGACCTCGTCCGAGGCGGCCCGGTAGCGTGCCGCCCCGGTGAACGAGCCGGACCCAACCGAACCGCAGGTCGCCTACCGGCTGGCCTACGAAGAGGTAGTCCGCTGGCGGGCCGAACTGGACGCCCAGCTGGACCGCATCCGGACTAGAGCCATGGCGTTCTTCGGTGTCGCGGTGATTGCTGCGGGCACCGGCCTGGCCGGGTTTCCTACCACCAAGCTGCCCTCGTCCGGCCCGTCGGTTCTGTGGTTGTGGGTGATCGGTGCTGGCGTGGTCGCCAACCTGGCTGCCGTGCTGGCGGTGCTGCGAAGCCCCGTAGGCCCGTTTGGTGACAGCCCGCGCGAGATGGTGGCGTGGGGCGACAGTTCCATGTTCCCCACAGACGACATGGTGTACCGCGACCTCGCTCTATGGGGCGACAGAAACGTCCAAGCGCTGTACCTGCAGATCAACGCCCGACGGAAGTGGCTCTATGTGAACTTGACGGGAGTCACCGCAGTATTGGTGGCCATCGCAGCGCTGCACTGGGGCAGGCTGTTCCCCTGACCGTTACCCTGCCGCCGCCTTCTGGCGCTGCCGGGCCGCTGCCACCGTCCGCTTGGCTACCGCAACGGCCTCTCGGCGCTCGGTCGGGCGCTGAGGGTTCACGGGCGATATCGGCTCCAGTTGAGGTGCCGACTCCTCCGCAGCATCCGGTGCCGCGGCACCATCGCCGCCGCCCTCTGCATCTTCCGGTCCCATGGTCTCTCCCTTCCGGTAGGGCTGAGCCTAACCCACATGTTTCCACCGTCAATTCCCACCCCGGGCAGGAACGAACCCCGCAACGGCTAGGCAGGTGCACAGCGGAGTGCCAGAGGTGGCGGCTCGTCCGGCGATGTGTGCGTCGGATCTGTCGGCGCGCCTCGCGGCCGGCGACCGACGCCCCGGTTTGGCTACACGGGTCGGTGATCTTCAAGCAATCGGCTGAGGCGCACAGTCGTCGAGTGTGGTGTGGGTAGCCTCTTGTCGAGTTCGGCGGGCGCGGCGCCGACGTTCGGGGTGGGATGCGGTCATGACCGTCACCGGCATCAGGCTTCTCACAGCCGACGATCTGTTGTGCCTGCACAGCCAGGGAGTGCGCGGCGAGCTGATCCGGGGGGTGTTGTACCAGACGACGGCGTCTGGACACGAGCACGGCAGGATCGTCATGAGGCTGGGCGCCCTGTTGTACAACGTCATCGAACCCGAGGGTCTGGGGAGGCTGGTGGGCTCGGACTACGGCGTGTTGTTGGAGCGCGACCCCGACACCGTGCGCGAGCCCGACATCGCGTTCACCTCGGCTGAGCGGTTGCCCCTCGATGCCCGCATCGACGGCTACGCCGAGATCGCGCCCGACCTTGTGGTCGAGATCAGGTCACCGTCGGATGGCCGCCGCGAGATGCATGACAAGGCTCGCATGTGGTTGAGCTACGGTGTGCGCCTCGTATGGGTCATGCAGCCTGACACCCGCACCGTCGAGGTCCACCGCCCCGACCAGGCTGTGAGCACGCTCGCCGGCGTCGACACTCTCGACGGCGGGGCTGTCCTGCCCGACTTCGCATGTGCGCTCGACGACGTCTTCGGCCCGTAGGCCCGCGACCGGGCCGGCTTGAGACGCGGCTGCCGGCCATGACTGAGCCAGCTTCGAACGCAGACGAGTCCGATGGGGAGGCGTCCGATGCATGAAGTCCGCGTGTACCAGAACCACGACGAGGGCACGCGCTGGTGGGCGGAGGACGACCTCGGGTTCGCCGGAGGCTCGGAGCGCTTGGACGACCTTGTGGCCACCATTCATGAGTGGGCCGAATCTGAGGGCGTTCTCGACGGCTTGGAGATCAGGCTGGCAGCAGCCAATACCGAGGCTCCCGACTAGGGCCCACAAGCACTCGCGCCCGACGCCGGGCGCCCGTCCTGCGGGCCGAGCAGAGCACTGGATCCTGCGCCCATGGGGCTTGAGTACCACCCCGACTTCTTGGCCGCCTCCCAGGAGGACGGGCTGCCGGCTGCGTTGCATCGGTGGACCGAGCTGTGGGACAAAGAAAAGGGACCCCGTGCGTTCCGGGGTCCCGTGCCAGCGGTATGTCGGCTGCATTCAGCTTACGCCTACTAGCCGGACCATCAGGCAATCCCAATCGTAGCGTGTCTTGCAACCGCGGTTGCAAGTGCTTGTCAGATCAGTTGGATGCGATTCGTGTAGGGCCGCCCCGTGTGGGTGGTGGGGGCGGACCGGCGGAGGGTTCGGACGGTGGCTAGTTCCGCGTCGATTCCTTGGAGGTTCGTATCGCCCTCCTCGGCGCGTCGCCGGATGCCCGACACGAGGTCTGCAACTTGGATCGCATGGGAGGTCCTGGAGTTGGCGTAGTACATGCTGGGGTGCAGGAAAAGGCGACGCGAGATAACGAAGGTTGCCACACACACGCTGGCGTGTGCATCAAGGGAGTGGTTGGACCAGTCCGACACGATCATGCCTGTCTCGCGGTGCTCGGCGCACTCCACGGCGAAGTGCTCCACAAGCGCTTGGAGCTGTAGCGGCGTCGTGGTGTCCAGAGTCATGTCGTGGTGAAGGCGGCGCTTGTCGATGGTGACCGTGTAGACGGTGGCGTCAAGCTGGCTGAGGATGCGCAGGATCTCTTTGACGAAGTTGCGGTTCTTGGAGCGGTTCCACGGATTGGGATTGATGGTTCGTCGGGCCTTGAGTTCCCATTTGCCGGGATCTCCACGGTCCGGATAGAACCGGGCTTTGGTGCCGGCGATCCGGCGGTCGAGGGTGCGCACGTTCTGAGAAGGGATCGAGAAGCCGCCGATGACGACTGCCCTTGAGTTGTCGGAGGCTGAAGGCTTGCCAGAATCATCGAGGAACAGAACTCGCGTGCTGCGTTGGGTCGGCATGAGGGGTGTTCTTGTGGTCCGAGGGGAAACGAGCCAGCCTACAGCGCTCCGTCCGCCGGCTGATGCCGTGCCCCCGGCCGGGCTTGCTGCTGCTGTCGAGCGCTTCGGAGGCCGACGTTAGGCTCGTTGCTGTGGCAGCGCCGAGTCCGGGAAGCGCCTGCGGCTGGGAGGGCCGGGCAGACAGCCAGGTAACCGCGGCGGTGGCTCGTCCGGCGTTGTGTGCGTCTGATCTGCCAGCGCTCATCGCCGTCGGTGATGGCCGCAACGGGTTGGTGGACCTGCGCGAGTTCGTCAAGCGTTGGGCCTGCTTCCCGCAGCAGCGCCCGATGATGATCGCCCAAGCGCCGCGCCGTCACCGCTGGCATGACCGGCTCACGTCGTGCCGGCACGACCTCGTGCGCATCGCGGCGGTGGTCCATGCGCTGTGTGACCGTGACGGGGTCGCGGTTCCCGGCTGGGTCTACAAGCACCGCAGCCGTCGTCCCATCGGATTGGCGGCGTCGCTGGACCCGACCACCGAGTGGGCCCGAATCGCTCTGGCCGACGCTCCCTCGGCGTGCGCATATCACGATGTGTGGTTCGATCAGGCCATGATCGAGAACATCACCGTGCACGGCTTCAGGGACTGACGGCTGGCGGTCTTGGGCTTCGAGGGGTCCGAGCAGCACATTCCCAAAATGGTGCCTGACTGCGCCCGGCCAGGCCCTGGATGTCACCCAGGCGTGCTTGGATTGAGGTCGGAGTGCGGTGAACCGCCAGGGAATCAGGACGGCAAGGAGCTGAGTGCACGTGAGCGACGACCCATCGGACAAGACAGGCGAGACCAACGGCAGCGCCGAAAGCTCAGATGGCAGGAAGCCGAGCCTCTTCAGTCTGGCGCTGTGGGGACGCGACGGGCCGCCCGAAGACGTCCTCGGCAGAAGCGATTGGTGGTCGTACTCCGCCGAGGTCGACGGGCACGACGACGAGTGTTGGGGACACATCTCGCCCATCAGACAGCCGGTAGCGATTCCGCCTCCGACGATGCTCCTCACGCAGAACGAGATGCGAAGGATCGCCATGGGGCACCAGCCGGTCTACGACGGCAGCTGGCTCGCGTTCATGGAGGACGACCGCCTGTTCTTCCACCGCAGCTGGACCGGCCACGGCATTTACGAAGCGACCTTCGCCGCCACCGAAACAGGTTTCGTGATGATCTCGGCATGTGTCGAAGGTGATCCCGCTCGCCACGGGTCAGACCTTGACCCGATCGAGGAATGCGACTTCTTGCGAGACCTGATCATGCTCGTGTCCGGCGAGCCGACGCCCCTGTTGTCACAGACGAGCATGTCGCGCGATCCCGCGCTGGAAGCCGTGCTCGGAGACATCACGGACCAGGACGTCGACGCCACCGTCAACACGGCCAATAGGCATCTAGCGGTCGGAGACGGCATCAACGGTGCAATCCACCACGCCGCCGGCCCCGAACTGCTGCGGCACTGTCGAGCGCTCGGCGGCTGTGACGTTGGGCGGGCTGTGGTCACGCCAGGCTTTCGGCTCGCGGCTCGCTGGGTCATCCACACGGTGGCGCCGGAGTGGACCGGCGGCACCCGCGGCGAGCCGGTGCTGCTGGAGTCGTGCTACCGCGAGGCCCTGGCGTGCGCAGACGAGGTGGGCGCCGAGAGCGTGGCCTTCCCGGCGATAGCAACGGGCGCCCGCGGCTATCCGCTGGAGGCAGCCGCCACGACCGCCGTGGCTGCCGTGCGATCAGCGTCCACCAAGGTCCGCACGATCCGCTTCGTCTGCTTCGACCCGCAGACGCTGCACGCCTTCCAGTCAGCAATCGAATACAGCGCCTAGCAGCACTGCGGCCCACGGCGAGGCCAGCCGATACCATGGCAGGTACCGAACCGATGTCGGTACAGCGCCGAAGACTGATCCCGAAAGCCACGACTTGCACCAGTAATGATCGGCGTGTGTAGGAGTTGAGGGAGTAACGCCGATGAACCCACCCGGCGCGATCACGGATGGGCAGATCTTGAGGGGTCGGGCGTTCAACGAGCCCATGCGGGTCGTCACCGTCCGAGCCAGCGGCGACGGCGACGTGGAGGTCGGCCTAGTCGGCCAGCACACGAGCACCTTTCGCCAGGTGACGCTGGGTAAGGACGAGATCGCTGCTCTGGAGGTCATCGACGCCACCCCGACGTTCGACGGCGACGGGCGGCATCTGCGGCTGGGCCTTGAGGCATATGCGCTGGGCATCGCCCACGAATTCGACCCTTACTTCAGTCTGTCGATCTCGAACGTCGATGCGCTGCCGCACCAGCTGGAGGCGGTGTTCGAGCACTTCCTGAAGCTCCCCAGCGTGCGGTTCCTGCTGGCTGACGACGCCGGCGCGGGCAAAACGATCATGGCCGGCCTGCTGATAGGCGAACTCAAGCTGCGGGGTCTGATCGAGCGGGTGCTGGTCGTGTGCCCGGCGAATCTCAGCTTCCAGTGGCAGCGCGAGCTGAAGGAGAAGTTCCACGAGCAGTTCGTGGTGCTCAAGGGCGGGGACGTGCGCGACCAGTTCGGGGTCAACCAGTGGCTCAGCCAGGATCAGGTGATCACGTCGCTGGACTTCGCCAAGCGCGACGAGATAATGCCGGGGCTCGCCCAGGCTCAGTGGGACCTGGTGATCGTCGATGAGGCCCACCGCATGTCGGCTCGCGACGAGGCGCACAAGAGCCAGCGTTACAAGCTCGGGGAGTTCCTGCGCGACAGCACCGACAACCTGCTGCTGTTGACCGCGACGCCCCACAAGGGCGATCCTGAGAACTTCACGCTGTTCTTGCAGTTGCTCGACCAGGATGCCTACGCGGACGTCACGTCGGTGCGGGAGGCGATGAGCCAAGGGGCGGCGCCGTTCTATCTGCGGCGCACGAAGGAGGCCATGGTCTACTTCCCGGAGCGCCAGCCCGGCGGGTCGTGGGCAGCACGGCCCGTGTTCACGAATCGGGTGACCCACACGGCTGGCTTCATGATCGACGACGGCGAGTTCACCCTCTACCGGGCGGTGAGCAGGTATGTGACGCGCCAGAGCATGCGGGCCGCGGCCCGTGGCGATGACAGGCGGGCGCGCGCCGTGGGTTTCCTGATGTCGCTGTATCAGCGGCGCCTTGCCTCCAGCACTCACGCGCTGCGCCGATCGCTCGAGAACCGCGCCAACCGGCTCGAGGACGGCCTCGATCAGGCCCGCGACCTGGCCCAGCAGGCACCTCCGGGGCTCGACTGGGACGACCTAGAAGAACTTGAGGACGCCGAGCGCGAGAGGCTGGAGCGGATTCTCGAGGCGATCACCCTGACAGGGAACGAGGCCGAGATACGCGAGGAGATCGGCGAGCTGCGCGATCTGGCCACGCAGGCGCGCTCGGTCGAGGACGCTGGCGGCGAGGCCAAGTTGAGCAAGCTGCGAAGCACCCTTGAGGAGCAGGGCTTCTTCAGTGACCACACCAAGCAGCTGCTGGTCTTCACCGAGTACCGCGACACGCTCAACCACCTGCTGGGGCGTCTCCGGGCCTGGGGGCTCCAGACAGATTGCATCCACGGCAGCATGAAGCCGGGCTCGCGCGACGAGCCAGGCACACGGCTGCACGCCGAGCAGCAGTTCCGCGACGGGCTGACTCAGGTCTTGGTGGCGACCGAGGCAGCCGGCGAGGGCATCAACTTGCAGTGCTGCCACATCCTGTTCAACTACGACATCCCGTGGAACCCCAACCGCCTGGAGCAGCGCATGGGGCGGATCCACCGCTACGGCCAGCGCTCCGACTGCATCATCTTCAACTTCGTCGCCGTCAACACGATCGAGGGTCGGGTGCTTGAGCGGCTGCTGACCAAGCTTCAGGAGATCCGCGACGCCCTCGATGACGACGCCGTGTTCAACGTGGTGGGCGAGGTACTGCCCGCGGCGCAGATCGACCGGGTGTTCCGCGACTTCTATGCGGGCGAACTCGGCGAGGAAGACCTCGAGGATCGGCTCCTGCGAGACGTCGACGCGGACCGCTTCCGCGCCATCTGCCAGACCGCACTGGAGGGTCTGTCGACGCGCCGGCTCAACCTCGACATGCTGAACGAGCGCAAGGCCCGCGCCCGGCAGCGGCGGGTGGTTCCCGAACGGATCGCCCGCTTCATGTCTGAGAGCGCCAACGTGGCCTCGTTGAGTCTCCAGCCAGTGAAGAGCCTGGCGCACACCTTCGACTGCGGGCGCACACCGGCCGGGCTGAGGCTGTACGAGCGCCAGATGGACTGGTCCCTCCCGGTGCTGGCGACGCGCTACGGCCGGGTGTCCACCGACCGCGAAACGGCCGAGAAGCGCAACCTGGAATGGGTCACGCCGAGACACCCGCTCTTCGAGGCCCTCCGCCGCCACAGCCTCGACATCGGGCAGAGAGCCTTCGGCGCTGGTGCCTGCTTCCACTCACTGGAGCGGTCGTCACCGGCGAGGCTCGACTTCTATCGGGCCCAGGTCGTCGACGGCCTCGGGCAAGTTATCCACGAGCGCCTGTTCGCCGTCGAGTTGGCCGAGGGGGCTGACCCGCAACTGCGCGACCAGAGCCTCATCGGCAACCTCATGCCGGCACCCGCGCCGGACACTCTGCCGGCCGCGGCGTCACTGCCCGAACGCGGCGACTGGCTGCGTGAGCAGGCGCTCATGCCGTTTCTCGACGAGGTGCGGGCCGAGCGCCTGCCCTACATCGAGAGGGTCGCCGCCCATGTCGACGTCGCGCTTGAGGCGGTTCTGCTGCGCGCCGACCAGGAGATCGGCCGCGCCAGCGAGGAGGTGGAACAGCAAGTAACCGGCGCAGAGGGCCGCCTGGCCCGCGCCGAGAACCGGCACTCGGAGGCGACCGCCCGACGGCAGCGTCGCACCCGGGAGCTTGAACAGCAGCGCACGATGACGCTTCAGGGCGTGGAGCGGATCACCAGCATGCTGGTGCTGCCCCATCCCGAACGCCAGTCGCCGGAGTTGCAGAACTTGCGTCCCAATCCCGAGACCGAGTGGACCGCCATGCGCGTCGCCATGGAGCACGAGGAGGCTCGGGGCCGCCTCGTGGAAGATGTCCACGAGCAAGACCTCGGATACGACGTGACCAGCATCGATCCAAAGACCGGAGACCTGCGCCTGATCGAGGTCAAGGGCCTTGCCGCCGCCCACGGCACGATCCTGCTCACCCCGAACGAGCGCAACGTGGCCGAGGACCGCCCCGACTGCTACTGGCTCTACATCGTCACCAACTGTGCGGACATTCCGCAGCTCGAGACCATCGAGAACCCGGCACGATTTCCGTGGCATGAGGTGAGCAAGGTCCAGCACTACTGGCTGGACACCGCAAGGATGCAGGAGACCGCACCAGTACAGCGCCCGAACCGACAGAGACGAAGGCAAGGCGATGGATAGGCGAGTCGTCACGTCCAGCAACATCCATTCAGTTGGATACGACCCAGCGACTCTGACGCTGGAAATCCAGTTCCGCAAGACTGGGGATATCTATCAGTACTTCGGCGTACCTGAGCACATCTATAGCGGCCTCATGGCTGCCAACTCGCATGGCAAGTACTTTCATCGACATATCCGTTGCAGCTTCGAGTACGCCAAGATCGGAGGACGGCCATAGTGTTTCTTCAGGAGGTCGCTGTCAAGAACTACCGTTCAATACTGGACGAGATCCTTACGTGTGACGACCTAACGGCACTAGTCGGAGCCAACGGTTCCGGAAAATCCTCCTTCCTGAACGCAATACAACTCTTCTACAACCCAACCGCTAAGGTTACGCAAGACGACTTCTACAACAACGACACCACTCATGACATCGAAATCGCTCTGACATTTTCTTGCCTAAGCCCGGCAGCACAGGATCAATTTGCACGTTATCTGGATGGCGACACGCTGTTAGTGACCCGCGTCATACCTGACCCAGAATCAACCAGAAAACCCACCTATCACGGTATGCGGCTCCAGAATCCTGACTTCGCGGAAATCAGGAATACTACACTTGCTATGCCCAAGCGCAACAAATACAAGGAGTTACAGAAGATTGAAGGCTACGAGGATCTTCCCAATGCTGGCACAGCTGACGCTGTCAACGCAGCTCTTGATGATTGGGAGAGCAGGAATTCTGAGAGATGTCAACGTATGCGGGATGACGGCCAGTTCTTCGGGTATAAGCAGGTAGGACACAGCTACTTGAGTCGGTATACGCACTGCATTCATGTGCCAGCTGTCCGAGAGGCATCGGAGGACGCGACCGAGCAAAGGGGGTCAATCGTCACTGAGTTGATGGACCTAGTGGTAAGGACGGCACTCACGAACCGGCCCGAAGTTGAAGCGTTCAAGAACCAAGTGCTAGCAGATTACAAGAACGTGATGGCACCTAAGAGGTTCAAGGAACTAAGCACCCTACAGACTGACCTGTCGACGACACTCCAATCCTACGTGCCGGATGCCGCAGTCCAACTACAATGGGTTGAACTATCAGAACTTTCAATTCCTACGCCACAAGCAGAGGTCAAGTTGCTCGAGGATGACTATCCTTCACGAGTGGCGTCCGCGGGTCATGGCGTACAACGAGCACTGGTAATGTCTCTGCTACAGCATCTCGACACTGTTCGCAGCTCAACAAATGCTGAGGCGACCGCATCCTCCGAACATTCGCAGCTTGCAAACCTCGTATTGACAATCGAGGAGCCTGAACTTTACCAGCATCCCAGCCGCCATCGACATTTTGCTGAAGTACTGATCAAAGCTGCAACTAGGAGAGAGCCTATGCTCGGCGGCAGTACACAGATTATCTATACTACACATTCTCCGCTATTCGTCGGTTTAGATCGCTTCAATCATATCAGAGTATTGCGCAAGTCTAGCAGAACCAATGGTCAGCCTAGGGTGACCTCGCTCAAGAAGGCCGACATGGATTCCGTAGCTAAGGAGCTGCAGGATGCACAAGCCGATCAAACTAGGGAATTCACTGCTGAGTCGCTACGTCCACGCCTCCAAGCGGTTATGACTCCATGGACCAACGAAGGCTTCTTCGCCAAGGTCGTAGTTCTGGTCGAAGGTGAATCCGACCTGGCGGCAATCATTGGAGTCGCGCGATCAATGGGTCATGAACTCGACAGTCTGGGAATAGCTGTCATTCCTTGCACCGGAAGGTCGAGTCTAGACAGACCATTAGTCATCTTTCGACAGCTTGACATACCTGTGTATGTCGTCTGGGACGGTGATCAAGGCCGTAGCAACTCTGAGGCAATGAGCAACCGATACATCTTGCGGCTTCTTCGACTACCGGAAGAGGATTGGCCCGGGTTCATCAGTGAGACAGCCGCTTGCTTCAGCATTAAGTTGGAGCGTACACTAATTGAGGAACTCGGACAAGCCGAGTTTGACGCGTGCCTGTCTGAGGCGCAAGAGCATTTTAGTCTCCCTAGGAAGGACGAAGCGCTAAAGAAGCCAGCAGTAATTCACCGAATGATGGATAGGGCGAGCGCGGAAGGCAAGTCGAGTACATCACTCGAGAGTATCGTCAAGAAGATCCTCGCCCTTGGACATCAGGCGGACTCGATTCTGTGATCCCGAAGGAGTGCAAGCGGCTGGCGGAGGTTGACTTTCCGATCGCCGCGGTGGGCTCGGCTGTCATGGACCGAGAGAAGAAGTTCCCGGTGCCCCGGGGACTGCCATCGACGATGCACCACTGGTGGGCGCGTCGTCCCTTGGCCTCATCGCGTGCCATGTTGCTTGCACTGCTTCTGCCAGACCCATGCGACTCGCAGTGCCCAGACCGCTTCAAGGAACGAGCTCGTCAGGCTCTGCTGACGATGCATGGTCGGCCAACCGAGTGGCAGCAGCAGGTAGCAACCGATGCTGGCTTGCGCCGGGTGCTGATTCGCTTCATCTCCGACTTCGCTGTCTGGGACAACGCGGCGATATCGGCCTACCTCGATACAGGCCGTGCGCTCGTCGATGCCGCCCATCCAGGTGAATCGCCGGTGGTTGTGGATCCCTTCGCCGGTGGTGGCTCTATCCCGCTTGAAGCGCTGCGCCTCGACTGTGACGCCTTTGCCAGCGACCTCAACCCAGTCGCCTGCCTCATTCTCCGGACATTACTCGAGGACATCCCCCGTCATGGTCCCGACCTAGTCGATGAGCTCCGAGCAGCTGGCGAGCGGGTCAAGGCCGAGGCCCAGCGGCAGCTGGCCGAGCTGTACCCCAAGGACTCCGATGGCGCGACGCCGATCGCTTATCTGTGGGCTCGAACCGTCCGCTGCGAGGCCCCGGATTGCGGAGCGGAGATTCCCCTCATGCGCTCCCTCTGGCTGTGCAGCAAGCCCAATCGCAAGAAGGCGCTGCGGCCCACGGTCGTGAGGGAGGACGGCGCCGCTCCCCGAATGATCTTCGAAATGTTCGAGCCGGCGGCCGCTGGCGAAGTGACCGGTGGCACGGTGTTCAACGCAAGAGCCACCTGCCTGTGCTGCCGCGCCGTACTACCGCCGGATCGAGTGCGGGCCCAACTCGCAACCCAGCGAGGTGGTGCCGACGCCACATTCGATGACAACGGGAACCGCACGGGCGGAGCAAGGCTGATCGCCGTCGTCACGCACCGACCTGGACAGCGCGGTCGTCACTACCGGCTGCCGACGATGCAGGACTACGGAGTGGTTCGGGCCGCCCAGCGGCGGGTCGCGAGGATCTTCGACGGGTGGGAGCGGGATGGGCGGCAGGGCCTTTGCCCCGTGCCTGATGAGTCGACGCCGGCGGGCGGCGGATCTGGTGCTGGTCGCGCCTTTAGTGTGCAGCGGTACGGGATGTTCCAGTGGGGCGACTTGTTCACCGCGCGCCAGCAGGTCGCCATCGTTTCGATGGCCAGAGAGATCGCAGCGGTCTATGGCTCGGGTGTCCAGCACGTAGCCGAGTTGCTCGCCATGGCGCTCGATAAGGTGGCGGACTTCAACTGCTCCTCGTCAACGTGGCGAGCCTCCAACGAGAGTATTGATCATTTGTTCGGGCGGCAGACACTACCGATCGTCTGGGACTTTGCCGAAACGGATCCCACCGGCGAGGCCTATGTGGGCCTTGAGCGTGCGTTGGGCCATGTCTTGAAGGTTGTGGCGCATACGTCTGCCGCAGTGAGCCATCCGGGCAACGTTCAGCAGGAAGACGCCACAAGGCATCCGCTTCCTGACGAGTCGAGCGCCGTCTGGTTCACGGACCCGCCCTACTACGACGCTGTGCCTTACGCCGACCTTTCGGACTTCTTTCTGGTCTGGCTGAGGCGCAGCCTTCCTGGGCATCCACTGCTTCGGGATCCCTTCGACCCCAGCAATCGGCTCTCTCCGAAGTGCCCCGAGGTGGTCCAGGACGAGACCAAGCAGGTTGACGGCCAACCCAAGGACCGCGATTGGTTCGAAGAGACGATGGCCCGCGCGTTCGCGGAGGGGCGACGGGTGCTGAGGCCGGACGGCATTGGTGCAGTCGTCTTCGCCCACAAGACCACCGAGGGCTGGGAGGCTCTGCTCTCGGGCATGATCCGCGGCGGCTGGACCATTACCGCCTCGTGGCCCATCGCGACCGAAATGGGTTCGCGGCTTCGAGCGCGTGACTCCGCTGCGCTCGCTACCAGCGTTCACCTTGTGTGTAGGCCGCGGGCTGAGGACGCCTCTGTGGGCGAATGGGCCGACGTGCTGCGCGAGTTACCCGAACGAGTGGGCGACTGGATGCAGCGGCTGCAAGGTGAGGGCGTTCGGGGTGCCGACTTGGTGTTCGCCTGTGTCGGGCCGGCACTGGAGATCTACAGCCGGTACTCAGCGGTGGAGACGGCTGACGGTCGGGTTGTCGCCCTGCCCGCGTACTTGGAGCGCGTCTGGGAGGTGGTGGGCCGAGAGGCTCTGGCGCAGATTCTGGGCACGGCGGAGGCCCGTGCCCGCAACGGCGCGGCCGGGGCGCTGGAGGAGGACGCCCGGTTAACCGCTCTGTTCCTGTGGACGATGCAGAGCACCAGCGAAGGCACGGACAGCAACGGCGACGAGCTTGAAGATGATGACGACGCGGACGCGGTGCCGAGGTCGGGGGCGCACAGCCTTCCGTTCGATGTGGTGCGGCGATTCGCTCAGCCTCTCGGCATACACCTCGACGAGTGGGAGTCGCGCATCATCAATACAGACAAGGGCGTGGTGCGCCTGATTCCGGTGCGAGACCGCGGCAAGCAGCTCTTCGGGGACGCGGGCGCCGGTGTGCTGGCTGACGAGCTAGAGACTGCTGCCGCCTACGATCCGCAGCTCAGTCTGTTCCCGGAGGCGGCGCCGACAGTTCACGGCCGTCACCGTAGGCGCGGCGCAGCCGGCGAGATGGACGATCTCGACGCCTCGCCGAACGCCACTACGCTGGACCGCATTCACGCCGCCATGCTGTTGCAAGGCTCCGGCCGCACGCAGGCGCTTCGGGCTCTGCTGCAGGCTGAGCAGGAGCGCGGGCCAGACTTCCTGCGCCTCGCCAACGCCCTTTCCGCGCTGTACCCGCGCGGCAGCGACGAGAAGCGGCTCCTAGACGCGATGCTGTTGGCCGCGAGGTAGCGTTCCTGTCATGGACGCCACCGAGACGAAGCGGCTGACCGAGGACGAACTGCTGAAGCGCATCACGGTGCGCTCCGACGTCTTCGGTGGCAAGCCCATCATCCGCGACATGCGCTTCGCGGTCGAGCATGTCCTGGGGAAGTTGGCCGCAGGCGACAGCGTGGAAACGATCCTTGAGCAGTACGAGCTTCTGGAGCCCGAGGACATTCAGGCCTGCCTGGTCTTCGCCTATCGAGCGATCGCTGGTGTGTCTGTGTATGACCGCATCCTCGTTGACTGAGGAGCGTGAAGTTCATTATCGACGCGAGTGCTGACTCGCGCGACCTCCGCGCGATGCTGATCAAGCAGGGTCACGATGTCGTCACCGCAGCGGAGATAGGACCCGGCACGCCCGACGATGTCCTGCTCGCGCGAGCCGCCCGGGAGCAGCGGGTGCTGATCACCGAGGACAAGGACTTCGGTGAGTTGGTATTCGTCTATCGGATGCCACACGCAGGCATCGTGCGTCTCACCGACATGTCGAGCCAGCAGAGGCTGGAGGCGGTCCGCGAGCTGCTCGAGCACCATTCGAGCGCGCTGGGCCAGAGCAAGATCCTAGTGGTGTCGCCGAATCAAGTGCGCGTGGGGCGCACCGAACCCGAGGGCCGAAGCGACGACTAGATTGTCGAGGCCCTGGTGGGAGCGATGAGCATGAGGCCCTGGTACAAGATCGTCGAGCTTCGCAAGGAAGTCCGCGAGGGGCGGTCCTTCAGCCCCGACGAGTTCGCCATAGCGCTCGAGCAGGTCGTCGCCGGGACGGCCCCGTCGGACTACCGAGACCCGGAGCAGTTCTTCTCGCGCACCTGCTTCACCCGCGCCTTGACGGAGCATTCCGGCATGGTGCTGAGGCGCCTGTCGGGCCGGACGGAGAACACCGCGCCGGTTCTGACGCTCATTACCCAGTTCGGCGGCGGCAAGACCCACACGCTGACCGCGCTGTACCACCTCGCCAATGCGGGGCGCGCGGCCGATTCCATGCCTGGCATACCGGGCCTACTGAGCGCCGCCGACGTCGTCCAGGTTCCCGCGGCTCGTGTCGGTGTGTTCGTGGGCAATGCCTGGGATCCCGGCGCGGGTCGGGAGACGCCGTGGATCGACCTGGCACGGCAGTTGGCGGGTGACCAGGGCGTCAAGGCTCTGGGTGACACCGCTACGACCGCGCCGCCGGGAACAGAGGCGCTTTCGAGGGTTTTCGCCGCGGCCAACAGGCCCGTGCTGCTTCTGTTCGACGAGGTGCTCAACTTCGTCAACCGCCACCGGGCCATGGCCGAACCGTTCCACGCCTTCCTGCAGAACCTGACCGTCGCGGTCACCGGAACGACCCAGGCGGCGGCGGTCATCAGCCTGCCCCGAAGCCAAGTCGAGATGACGGCGTGGGACGAGGAGTGGCAGGGCCGCATCACCAAGGTCGTGCGTCGAGTCGCCCAGGACCTCATCGCCAACGACGAGTCCGAAATCAGCGAGGTGGTTCGCCGTCGGCTCTTCGAGGACTTCGGCCCCGACCGAACCCGTCAGCAGATCGCAAAGGCCTACGCCGACTGGTGCTTCGAGCGCTCTGCCCGGCTACCGGCCGAATGGACCGCGGTCGACTCGGCGAGCACCAAGAGCAAAGGACGCCAACACCTCCGCAAGCGCTTCGAGGCGTGCTACCCGTTCCACCCGGCCACGCTCTCGGTGTTCCAGCGAAAGTGGCGAGCGCTCGCTCAGTTCCAGCAGACACGGGGGGCGCTGGCGATGCTGGCGCAGTGGATCTCCTGGGCGGCGCGCGAGCAGTTCAAGACGGCTCGCAACGAGCCGCTGATCACGCTGGGGTCCGCGCCGCTTCACGTCCCCGAGTTCCGTGCCGTCGTTCTCGGACAGCTGGGAGAACCCCGCCTCGACGCCGCCATAGACGCCGACCTCGCAGCCGAGGCGGCCCACGCCCGAGCCCTTGATACCGACACCAGCGGCGCGCTGCGCGACATCCACCGCCGGGTGGGCACGGCCATCCTGTTCGAGTCGTCAGGCGGGCAGGTGGACAAGGTGGCCCGCCTGCCCGAGCTGCGGTTCGCGCTCGGGGAGCCCGAAGTCGACACAACCACCATCGACAACGCGGCGGCGGCCCTCGAGCGCTCCGGTTTCTTCTTGCGCAGGGTCGGCACCGACGGCTACCGCATCCATCACCAGGCCACCCTTCGCAAAGTTGTCAGCGACCGGCGGGCCTCCCTCGACGACGCGACCGAGGTAGCGCCGGAGCTGCGCAAGATCGTCAGGAGCGAGTTCGAGCGGGGCGCGACTCTGCCGCTGGTCTGCTTCCCCGGCGACGGAGACGCCGTCGCGGACTCGCCGCGGCTGACACTGGTAGTGGTGGACCCGGCACAGGAGTGGCACGACGGCGACGACGACCTGGCCGAGCGCATCGGAGCATGGACCACAAACAGAGGCAAGTCGCCGCGGCTGCACCCGTCTGCGCTGGTCTGGTGCATGAAGAAGCCCGGGCGCGATCTCAAGGACCGCGTCGAGTTGCTGGTTGCGTGGAGGCGGGTGTCCCACGAACTCGCCCAGGGCATCCTCGGTGCCGAGGTCGAAAGAGCGGACAGCACCGAGGTGAAGACTCGGGTGCAGGAGGCCCGGGAGGCCGCCAAGGACGAGGTGTGGGCGGGCTACCGCTTCGTGGCGCTGGCCGACGCCAAGGAACCTGGAGGCCTGAAGGTGATCGACCTCGGGGCAGGCCACTCCAGCGCCAGTGAGACGCTCTGCGGGCGGATAGTCGCTGCCCTGAGATCGCAGGGCCTGCTCAACGAGACCATCGGAGCGGGCTACATCGAGCGCAATTGGCCGCCAGCGTTCAGGGACTCGGGCGAGTGGCCACTAGTGAGCTTGCGCCAGAGCTTCCTCGACGGATCCCTCACGCGGCTGCCCGATCCCGACAGCGTCATCCGCCAGCGGGTCGCCGAATGGGTGCAGGCCGGCGACTTCGGCCTCGCCTCCGGAGACCCCGACGACAGCGACCTGCGAACGGTGTGGTACGAGGAGTTCGTAGCAACCGAGGAGATCGCCTACGAACCAGGCGTGTTCCTCCTCACGAAGGCCCGGGCCGAGACGCTCCGGCACCCGACGGAACCCCAGCCCCCCGACCCGCCGACACCCGATCCCGAACCCGAGGACCCCCACGACGCCGAGCCCGCTACGCCCACGAGCCCCAGCAGGGCCACCCTGCGAGTAACGGGAACGCTCCCGCCGACAGCCTGGAACCGCTTCGGCACTAAGGTCTTGCCCAAGCTGCATGCCTGCGACAGCCTCTCCGTGAGAGTGGAGCTACAGGCCAACGCCGACGGCGACCTGGCGGCCAGCATCGAGGCGGACCTACGTCAGGCCGTCAGCGAACTGAATCTGAAGGACCAGCTGCAAGTCGACCGAGAGGAATCGCCAGACAGCGAATAGCGGCGGGCCGCACCCCCGTTCGTCGGGGCCTCACGCACATCACGTCCGGCTTGGCCGGCTCCTCCTGCTGCGTCGATCCGCAAGCGAGAGGCCTGCAGTGAGCACACCCACTGGACAGGCCTTCGGCGGGCGTTGCCGCAGTACCGCGTTCAGCCGCGGACCCCTACGGCCATCAGATCTCGTTCGCGAGGGCCCTTAGCCTGCCGAGCGTCTCGTCGATGCGGTCCAGTTGCCTCTGGCGGAGCTGGTATGTCGGATAGTCCGTTGACCGGACCTGATGCTTGTAGTAGTTGAGGGCTTCCTCGATGAGGTCGATGTCGGATCGTTCGAGAGGGTTCATCGGATCGTGGTGTCGCACGAGGTCTCACGGCGAAGGGTCATTCGAGTCCGCTCCTAAGGGATGATCGACTGCTCCGGTGACGCCGCCGTATCCACGATGCGGAGCTTCACGTTGGAGACGATAGGTGGGTAGTTGTAGTGCTGTCGTTGGGTGATTGGGGTCTCGAGTCGTCGGATTTCGTCGAGGCCACAGACCGTCTTGCGTGTGACCCAGGTTTGACCAGACTCATAGACGTGCAGCCGGCGTTTCAGGAGTAGATCGTCAACACTCTCCAACGGGCTCGCCTCGACGGACGCATCAACCCCAAACTTGGACAGCGGGGGCCGAGTCGCGAACGCTCGTAGAGACTCGGTGATCTCTCCCAGATCGATGCCGTCCGCGAGTGGGTAGGCGAAGGTGATGTCCACTCGGACGGGAGCAGATCGGCCGTGACGGAGCGTCTTGCCGTCGATACGGCCGACGCGGACGAGAATCGACTGGGGGGCGGGATGCGAGCTCGACTTGACGAGACGCTGGAACATCACCTTTGGGTACTTGAGGGCCCGGAGTTGAATCAGCATCCTTCGAACGGCGGCGGCTCGGGTCTCGTTCCCGCTCTCCTCAATCTCGCTCACGGCGCTTCGATCCCTGAACGCGCGAGCGTAGGCGGGTTCGATATCAAGGCCGGCAGATTTTCGCCCGAGCGCGTTCGCGACGCTCAGAACGACGCCAGTGCCGGCGAATGGGTCGAAAACCACGTCTCCCGGATCCGTTGACAGGAGGACCATCCGCTTGACCAACTCCTCCGGCAGCGGGCAGACGTGCGGAATCGTCGGCGTGCGCCAGCTTCCCTGGACAGGGATCGGTATCTCCCACACGTTCGAGGGGTGTCGGCCGTTCGGGTTGTAGCGCTCTGGCCACCTGAGCCACCACTCGCCGAACTCAAAGTCGCGTAGACGGTCGACCTTGAACTTGTGGTCGCCGGTCTTGACGAGAAAGAGCACGTACTCAAAGAGATTGCGAAAGCGTCGACCGGTGGACCACGGGAGCGTGCGGTCCTTCTTCCAGATGACGACTTCTCGCAACGTCCATCCCGACTTCGCTGCGAGTGATGAGAGTTCGAACGGAAGGGGAAGTTGCCGCGCTGCCTGACGAGGAAGCTCCGGGTTGACGCGGAGCGTGTCGACCACCATCCAGAGGCTGCCCGTGGACTTCGTGTGGTCGTGGAGCTCGCGGAACACCTCTCCCATTGCCGCGAGGTATTCGTCGTAGCTTTGGCCGAAGCCAATCTGATCCGGCCGGTCGTAGTCCTTCATGTTCCAGTACGGCGGTGATGTGATTGTGCAGTCCAACGGCTCGGCGTCATTGCCGAGGAATGGCATGAGGGTGGACATGTCCCTGGCGTCCGCTGCGTGCAGGGTGAACGGATCGTTGAAGTCCATCTAGACGATCGTCTCGACGTAGCGAGGGATGTAACGAATCAACTCGCGATGGCGTTCGACATCTTGATCGGCGAATCCCATCGACCTCAATTGGTTGAAGGCTTCGGACCGACCGGTTGCCGCGAGGTCGAAGACCTGTCGCTCGCGTTCGCTCAAGGACAGGTTCGGGATCGAGTAGGGATCGTCGCCCTCGACATCCAGGAAGGGCAGTTCCTGCTGGCACCTGCGGCGGAACTCCTCGCTGTCTGCCGCTTGCAGGTAGCACCCCCCGACGGTCACCATCCGCGTGGTGTCGCGGTAGAAGATCTGGAGCGGCATCGAGAAGACGTCGGCTGCGCTGGCGAACGCATGGCGAAATGTCGTATAGAGGAGCTTGTGAACCGACTGCCTGAAGGTGTTGTCCTCACAATCCTCTGGCTGGATTCGGTTAGCGACATCGCCGAACGTCTCCGTGTACCAGTCCACTCGCTGGGTACTGCTCTCCTTGCGTACTACTCGAGGCGGTTCCCCGCTGACCGTCACGAAGATGAAGTCTCCCGGCGAGACGTCCGTCCCCAAGTAGCAAATGTCATCGATGACCTCCCTGCCAATCGCTCCGTCGTAGTCGAACCAGTAGATAGATCTGCCGTCGAACTCATCGTATTGGATGAAGTCGGCCGCATTCTGCTCTCGCACCTCGATGAAGCCGTACGGTGCGTTGAAACGTGCTCGCTCGACCATGTCCGGGTCATGCTCGAGGCTGACCATGTTGTGAATGCCGAGGTAGCGGTGCAGCAATAGAAAGTCGTAGAACCGATTGGCTCCCATGCCGACATAGCGATAGCCGCTGAGTTCCAGCCCACACGCTCGACCGAGCGCGACGAAGTCCAGAAGTATCCGGCGCTCGGTCTGCTTAGCAGGTCGGAGGTCGTAGCTAACGAAGCTAGCTGAGGACCGCGGAGTCATTCCTCGTCCCCGACTTCGTTGCGAAGGAAGAACTCGAGAGTGTATCTGCCGACCTCAGACCCGCTCATCCCAGGCCGCCTCAAATGCTTACCGATGCGCTTCACATCCGCCAACTTCGCGGCGTATTGGATCTGCATCGTGGGATCCTTCCTAGGCGCGGGGGGCATGAACTTTCTCGGCTTCATCGAGGAAGATGCAAGAGGGTTGACGCTCCCGCCACGCGCCTGGCTCAACTCTCTTGAGTCCACCTCCGTGCCAGACTCGGTGTACCTACGGTCCAGGAAGTTGACGATCGCCTTGGCAGTATTCACCATCTCCCGCTTTGCCCGCTGCCATGCGATGCTGTCTACGTTGATAGACGCTTTCGTTGTAGTCCAAGGAAGTGACTCGGGATCGTCGCTGGCGAACATCACTATTCCTAGGAATGGTCGGTGCTTGGGCTGGAAGATGGGTAGGCCATGACCGCCCCAGCCCGTCAGGCTGCTCTTGTCAGCACTAACGACGGTGCGTCCGTTGCACAGGACGAACCATCCAGACGTTGCGTCGCGGAAGCGCCTGTTTGAGTCGCTGGGACCAAGACCGGCGTCGATGGCGCATGTTGCGTTGTCGATCGTCACGGTCTTGGTTGTTCGGTTCTCACTCACTTCCACGCTGTTTGGCTCGACGGGCCTTCCGTTGACACTGATCGTGACGAACTTCCCCATGAAGTAGTCGTATGTCTGACCGATTCGCTCCATCAACTGGCCCTCGAACACGCCATCGTCGAGCCGAGTCGCAACATCCTCATGGAGATGGGTGATCTCTATGACAGTTCCGGTCGTATCTGCGTCGGCGTTTGGCCTCTCTGTTATGGGGAAGCCCCATACGTCCTGTTTCAACGCTGCCCATGCGGGAACGTCGAGATCCAGTTCGAATCCGCCTTGTTCGTGGTCTGACACGATTGAGATTCGGTCGCCCATCTTGAAGATTGCGCGCTTGAGACCGATCCCGTACACCGACAGCCTGTCAAGGGACGCGCGGGAGTCTTGGGCTGCGCGACCGAACTTGAACACGTATGACTTTGCGGTCTCCGAGTCTATGCCGGTCGCGTTGTCGGTGATTTTGACGCTCTCGGCACTGAATTCGATATCGATAGAGGTGGACGCCGAGATCTCGGGGTCATGGAGCGCGGAGAAGTAGCCCTCTGCCGTCGCCAGCTTGTCCGCAAACGGGGCCAGCGCAGCGTTGATTGCGTTGTCGATCAGGTCGAGGAACGCGGCGACGAGGGAGATGTCGCGGGTCAGGAGCGAGATGAACAGCCGCTTCTCGGGGCTCGCGTCGGCGATCAGGTTGTCGGTCATGGTTGATCCGCTCAGGTGTCCTGCGTTGGTATCGGCCATTGGGTGTCCTCCCTCGAAACCGTACCGCGTGATCTCTTGGAGGTGGCATGGGCCTCATGTCGTGTCGCCCGGGGTGGTTCGATCGCTCGGCGAGCGAGGAGGTGCCCTCTGATCGGGCGCGGTCACGCGACGCGTCCCTATTCCCCAGCCCTACTTCTTGCGCGGCGTAGGGTGCCGCGAGTGGCGGAGGTGGACGGGAATCGAACCCGCCGGACGGGGATCGCCCGTCCCACCCGCTTTGAAGGCGGGGGAGCCCACCAGGCGCTCAGACACCTCCGCCCGGCAGGGTAACCGGCTCGTCCGGCTTGGCCCCGTCCGATCCTGCGGGAGCCTCGTTGCGGTCGCGCGCCCGCCCATTACCCTTCGGGCCGTGAAGAAGTTCAAGCGGCTTGTAATCCTGGGCGCGCTGGTGGCTCTGGCCGTCGTGCTGGCCCGCAAGATCCGGGAGATCTGACCGACCGTCGGGTCCGTGCGCGCCACCGACCTGGCCGGCGCCGCTGAGGCTCTGGAACTGGGGCGCCGCTCGCTGGTGTCCCTGGTCGGCGGCGGCGGCAAGACGACCCTGCTGTTCGCGCTGGGCCGCCAGCTGCCGGCCCCCACGCTGCTCACCACCACCACCCGCATGGGACGCGACCGCACCGGCGGGTTCCCGACCCTGGTCGGACCCACCGGCGCCGACCTGGCCGCCGCCTTCGCCCGGCACGATGCCGTGCTGGCGTGGAGGACCACCGACGAGCGCAAGGCGCTGGGCTACAGCCCTGAAGAGGTGGACCGCTGGTTTGCCGCCGGGGCGGCCGATCACATAATTGTGGAGGCTGATGGAGCCCGTCGCCGTCCCTTCACCGCGCCCGCACCGTGGGAGCCGCCGATACCGGCCGCGTCCACCCATGTGGTGGCCTGTATCGGCGTCGACGCGCTCGGTTACGTGATCGCCGACCGGGTTCACCGGCCGCTGCGAGTGGCCGCCGCGGCGGGCTGCTCGCCCTATGAGCGGCTCACGCCGGCACGGGCGGCCGCGGCGCTTACCAGCCCCGTCGGCATGACCAAGAACGTCCCCGAATCGGCCCGTTTCACCGTGGCCGTGGCTGGCGCCGACGCTGACGACCCGCAGGTCGCCGAACTGGTTGCCGAACTCGACCATCGGGGGACCGAGTCGCTGGTCGTGATCCGCTCCGATGCCGACGCTGGCACCGACGTGGACGGGGAGCAGCCGTGAGCCCCACTACCGCGATCGAACAGGCTGACCTGGGCCATGGCCGGGCCGCGCCGGCCGGAGACAGCGACGTGGACAGGGAGCGGCTGTGAGCGACACGGTCGTGGCCGAGCAGGCCGGGGGCGCCCGGGGTCAGCCCATGCCATCCGGAGACGTCGATGTCGTCGTGGTCGGCGGCGGGCACAACGGCCTCATCTGCGCCGCCTACCTGGCCCGGGCTGGCGTCGCCACCATGCTGGTGGAGGCCCGCGACACCGTCGGCGGCTGCGCCTCGACCGTGACCGACCTGGACGCCCGATTCAACATCTGCAGCTGCGACCACACTCTCGTGCGGGCCATGCCCTTCATGGACGACCTCGACCTGGCCGCCCACGGGCTGCGGTACCTCGAAGCCGACCCCGCCACCGTCTACATGAGCTACGACGGCAGCCCGCCGTGGCTGTTCTTCAACGACAGCGAGCGCACCATAGAGTCCATCGGCCGCCACCGGCCCTCACAGGCGGAGGCCTACCGCCGGTACCTCGCCGACGCCCGGCCGGTGGCCGAGCTCAGCCTCGAGATGAGCACCGGTCCGGCCTCGACGCCGAGGATGCTGGCCCGCCTGCTGGCCCGCCGGGGGAGAGGCGGCGTCAGGCTGTTGCAGTGGAGCCGGGCCAGCGCGCTGGACGTAATGCGGTCCTACTTTGACGACGAGGCCTTGGTCATGCCGGCCATGTCCAACGGCCCCACCATCTGGGGCGCGCCCCCGGACGGTCCCGGCACCGGCATGGCCGGGATGCTCTACGCCATGCGCCACATGGTCAAGACGGGCCGGCCCGTGGGCGGCAGCGGCGCCCTGACCGACGCACTGGCCGCAGCCTTCACCGCCGCGGGGGGCCGTCTGAGCTGCGGCACGCCGGTGGCCGGGCTGCTCGGCGACGGCCAGCGGGTGAAAGGTGTGCGCCTGGTCGACGGCACCGAGATCACCGCCGCCGCGGTGGTGGCGACCTGCGACCCCGTGCCGGTGGCGAGCCATTGGCTGGCAGAGCCCCACGGCGCAAGGGTGCGCCGTTTCGTGGGCCGGGCCCGCTCGCAGGCACCCGGCGACGGGTACCAGTCCAAGATCGACGCGGTGATCACCGATGTCCCCCGCTACCCGGTCCTGGAGGAGTCCGGGCTGCTCGACCTGTTCGAGGGACGCGACCCCGCCCAGTCCAACTATGTGATGTCGCCCTCCATCGAGGAGCTGGTCGAGGCCCACCGGCTGAGGCCGCTGGGTCGGGTGGCACAGCGTCCGACCATGATGGCCAACGTGCCGTCGGTTCTCGATCCGTCGATGCGGAGCCGCGACGGACACCACGTCCTCAGCCTGGAGGCGCTGTTCACGCCCTACGACCTCGACGGCGGCTGGGACGGATCGCCGGAGCCGGCCCGGTGGCTGAAGGTGTGGTCCACCCTGCTGCAGCCCGGATTCCTGTACTCGATCGACCGCTACCGCACCATGACACCGGACCGCTACGAGCGAGAGCTCTACCTGGGCCGCGGCTACACCCCCTCCTACGCGGGCTCGCCGCTGTCGTCGCTGTTCGGCCGGCGCCGGGAGCTGAGCCGCTACCGCGCCCCAGTGCCAGGACTGTTCCTCTCCGGCGCAGCCACCTACCCAGGCGCAGGAATCTGGGGAGCCTCAGGCCGCAACGCCGCCCAAGTAGTACTCCGTACCGTGCAATAGCTCAATAGAAGCCCCCGACATCCGGCTGGGAACCGTGACCCCGTAAGGCCGGGGGGTGGCGGCGAGGAACGGGCGACCGACAATGGGGCGAAGCCCCGTCGGTCGAACGGCCTCGCCGACAGGACCCGCCGGCCGGGGGACAAGGGTGGGCCGGTGCCTACTCCCCCCAGCGGGCGATTCCGCCCACGTCGACGCCCAGATGCTCCAGGGACCGCACCACGGTGTGGTCGACGATGTCCTCGATCGACTCAGGCCGGGTGTAGAAGGCCGGCACCGGCGGGTAGATGACCGCGCCGATCTCGGCGGCCTGGGCCATCAGCCGCAGATGGCCGAGATGAAGCGGCGTCTCGCGCACCAGCATCACCAGCGGCCGCCGCTCCTTCAACGTCACGTCGGCGGCCCGCGACACCAGGTCGGCGCAGAACGAGTTGGCCACCGCCGACAGCATCTTGATCGAGCACGGAGCGATGATCATCCCCGCAGTGGCGAACGACCCCGACGACAGCGGCGCGGCTATATCACGCGATCCGTGGACCACGTCGGCCAGGGCCTCCACGTCGGCGGGCGCCAGATCGGTCTCGTAGGTCAGCGTCTGGCGCCCCGGCCCGGTCATCACCAGGTGGGTCTCCACATCGTCGACGGCCTGCATCAGCTCCAGCGCCCGGATGCCGTAGACAACTCCGGTGGCTCCGCTGATGGCCACCACCACCCGCCGCGGCCCGCTCACGACAGGTACTTCTGGAGGTCGACCGGGGCGTAGGCCACCCGCTCGCCGTACTCGCGGCGCTCCCGCTTGTAGGTGGCGTCGATCCCCACCTTGGTGCTGATGCCCCGGTTGTCGGCGGTGGGGTCCATCTCGTGGCCTTGGGCGTCGCCCGCGGTGAACACGTCGTCGAGCCAGTGGACCCGGTTGGTGAGGGCCCAGTGCAGCTCCGAGGGCTGGCTGACGTCGATGTCGCGGTCCACCACGATCACGTTGCGGATGTTGATGTGGGCCGCCATGGCCGCCATGGCCAGGTTCTTGGGCGTGCCCGGATTGTCGCGGTCGATCTGGATGACGGCCAGGAACCCGTTGCCGTAGGGCGGGATGTGCACGTCGGCGTGGGGGTCGATGTGGCGCACGAAACGGCGCAGCAGCGGCTCGCGGGGCAGCACGTTGCCGATGAACACATGCTCGTACCAGCCCGGGATGATCGTCTGGTAGATCGGGCTGTGGCGCCACGAGATGGCGGTCACCTCCACGGTGGGGCTGGGCCACATCTCGCCGTGGTAGCCGTGGAACTCGGCCAGCGGTCCCTCGTCGGCGCGCTGGCTGGGACGGATCCGGCCCTCGACCACCACCTCGGCCCGCGCCGGCACGTCCACGTCGACGGTGCGGCCCCGGCACACCTCCACCGGGCGGCCCCGCAGGGCACCCGCGATTAGCAGCTCGTCGACCGGGGTGCGCACCCCCGCGGCGATCATCACCGCGGGGTCGAGCCCGATGGCCAGGGCCACGTCGAAGGGGGCTTCGGGATCGGGCCGGCTGCGCATGAACGTGCCCACGTCGCGCCATTCGTTGACGTTGAAGCCCAAGATGTTGCGATCCAGCATCAGCATCCGGTTGTACGACAGGTTGCCCCGGCCGCTGACCGGGTCCTTGGTGACGCTCACCGCGCCGGTGATGAAGGCCCCGCCGTCGCCCCGGGAGTGCGTCGGGATCGGGATGGCGGCCAGGTCCACGTCGTTACCGGTCATGCAATTGTCATGCCAGGCCGCGGCGTCCACCACCGCAGTGGCAACCCCGTTGGCGGGCTCGAGGGCATGGCCCATGCGGTCCACCACCTCGCCGGGCTCGCAGCCCAGCGCCAGCGCGGCGGTGCGCCGGCTCGACACCGAGCCCGAGAAGATCGGCCACGGCGAGTCCTTGGGCGCCTCGAACAGGGCCGGCCCGGCGTCGGAGCGCTCCAGCGCGGCGGCCACGTCGGCCAGTTCGTGCTCAAGGCTCACCGGGCGCGAGATCCGGTTCAGCATCCCTGCGGCCTCGGCGACGGCCATATAGCTGCGCAGGTCGCAGACGGTCTCGCTCATGCATCCACCCTACGCGCCCGGCTGTCTGACGCTGAAGTCGCCCGCGTCCCGAATCCAAGCGACACCGCCCACGGCCTCGACCGCGCCAGTCAGCCGGACGCGGCCCCCTGGCTCGGCCTCTAGCGTGAGGTCCGTGGTGATCGAGTTCCTGACCTTCGAGGTCGACCCGGCGGAACGGGACCGGTGGTTGGCCGAGGAGGAGCGACACTGGAGCCGCTACCTGGAGACCTGTGCCGGGTTCGCGGGCAAGGAGATGTGGGTCGACGACGACGATCCCGGCCGGGTGCACGCCGTGATCCGTTGGGAATCGCAGCAGGCCTGGGACGACGTGCCCCGAGCCGACGTCGAGGCCGTGGACGAGGCCATGGGCGACTGGTGTCGGGAGGCCGTGATGCGGGCCTTCCGGGTGGTTCGCGACTGCTGACATTCGCGCTCGCTGGTAAGGGGGCCGCAGGCAACCGCGCCTACAGTGGGCACCGTGCGGACCGGTGTGTTCCTCTTCGGCGGAGTCGAGTTCCCCGACGCGGGGGCTGGGCCGCCGGCACCCACCGACCGGCGCTTCAACCACAAGGAGACTTGGCGGGCCACCGAGCGGATCATCGACATGGGCGTGGTGTGCGACCGCCTCGGGTTCGACTCGTACTGGCTGACCGAGCACCACTTCCAGTACGAGGGATACGAGGTGATCCCCAACGGGATCCTGGTGGGCACGATCCTGGCCGAACGCACCGAGCAGATCCGCATCGGCATGGCGTTCAACATCGTGCCCCAGTGGCATCCCCTGCGGCTGGCCGAGGACTTCGCCACGATGCACAACATCTCCGGCGGGCGCGGCATCCTCGGCGTCGGCCGGGGGACGGTGCCCCGTGAGGCCGAGACGCTCGGCACCAAGATCGGCAGCTTCGACAACCCCGACAAGGCCGCGGCCGACGAACTCAACCGCAAGCAGTTCGACGAGGCCATGCAGGTGATCCGCCTCGCCCTCGACAACGAGTCGTTCAGCTTCCACGGCGACGTCTACGACTTCCCGCCGGCGGGCATCCCGGACCGGGGCGGGTTCGTGACCGAACTGTCGCTGGTGCCCCGACCGCTCTACCCCTACGAGATCTGGCAGGCCATCACCTCTCCCCCCACCCTCGAGCAGGTCCCCCGCTGGGGCTGGGGCGGCGTCTTCTGGAACAACCACCACTCCTTCGTGAAGATGCGCTGGGAGAAGTTCGCCGAGACCTACGCGGCCCACCACGGCCGCGAGCTCGATCGGGGCGAGCACCGCCTGCTGGTGATGAACGTGCGGGTAGACGACACCTACGAGGCCGCCGAGGCGGCGTTCCGGGACGGCCACGACGAGTTCTGGAAGTTCCTCGGCCCCTACGGCTGGAGCAAGGGCTACATGGGACCCGACGGCCGACCGGCCAAGCCCGGGCTGATCCCCACCCTGGAGGAGTCCATCGACCAGAAGACCTGCGTGGTGGGCACCGGCGAGCAGGTGGCCGAGTTCATCAACGACTACGACGAGGAGATCGGACTCGAGAACCTGCTGCTGTTCCCGGCCATGCCCGGCGACCCCTACGACAAGGTCGAGGAACAGCTCCACCGCATCGCCGAAGACGTCCTGCCGCTGCTGCCCCGTTCCTGAACAGGCTTGCCCGGCCGGCGGGTCCTGTCACGGGCGCGCCCTGGCGGCGCAAGCGCCGCCATTGCTTGCCCCCGTGCCACCCCCCGGCCTCGCCATCTCCGGCCGTTGATCGGGCTCCTCCGGCCGCCACCCCTTGGCCTGGCGGATCGCGCCTTTCGGGCCGGCGGGGATCCGGTGCTCTACCAGCGGCGGAGGGCTTTGCGGATCCGGGCGATGCCTTCGTCGTCGGCGGGTGTGGGCACTGAGACGAAGGTGGTGCGGCAGCGTTTGTGGGCGCTGAGCCGCAGCGTCCGGGCGGTGGTCCGCTTGCCGGCGTCGCGGGCCCGGAGCCGGGCCATCCGGCTGTGGGGGCTGGTGGTTACCGCCCCTATGCGGCGGATGTTCTGCATGCCGGGCCGCACCCGGTGTTGATCGTCGAACACGAAGGCCACGCCGGGCACCATCACCCGCTCCAGCCAGCCCTTCAGCGAGGCCGGCACGTTGAACGCTATGGTGGGGTAGCAGAACAGCAGCGCCTCGGCGGCCTGCAGCCGGGCGGCCGAGTCGCGCACGTCGTCGGAGATCACCGGCTGGTCGCTGTGGTAGGCGGCCCGCTCGTCGGCGGACAGCACCGGGTTGAAGTCGTGAACCGCCAGCATGTCCACCTCGTGGCGCCCGGCCTCCAGTTCCTCGATCGCCTCGACCACCACCCGGCGATCGTCATCGGAAGGGTCGTAGCCGTCGAGCAGTAGAACGCGCATGAATCACCGGTCTGGTCACGGTCTCGTCGCGGTACTGTATGGTCGCCGCTGCAACAGGCAACCGTCCACGTTAATTCGCCATGAAGGGGGAGACGGATCTGGTGACCACCGTGACGACCACCGGCGCGCTGACCTTCGACGGGATAGCGATGACCTTCCCCGACGGAACCGAAGCGCTGAGAGACATCACGTTCTCGATCGACAAGGGTGAGTTCATCACCGTCGTGGGTCCCTCCGGCTGCGGGAAGTCGACCCTGCTGCGGATCGCCTCGGGCCTGCTGGAACCCACCGCGGGCAGCGTCGAGGTGGACCGCGACCGTCTCGGCTATGTGTTCCAGGACGCCACGCTGCTGCCCTGGCGCACGGTGCGCCAGAACATCGAGCTGCTGGCCGAGTTGCACGGATTCGACTCCGCCGAGCGAACGAGGCTCTCGACCGCGGCGATCGACCTGGTCGGACTGCAGGGATTCGAGAACCACTACCCGAAGTCACTGTCGGGCGGCATGAAGATGCGGACCTCGCTGGCTCGCACCCTCACCCTGAAGCCGCCCGTCTTCCTGTTCGACGAGCCCTTCGGCGCAGTGGACGAGATGACCCGGGAGCACCTCAACGAGGAGACGCAGCGGCTGTTCCAGTCGGAGGGGTTCGCCGGGCTGTTCATCACCCACTCGATCAGCGAAGCGGTGTTCATGAGCACCAAGGTGTACGTCATGTCGGCTCGACCGGGGCGGATAATCGCCGGTTTCGACGTGCCGTTCAGCTACCCGCGCCAGCCCGAGCTGCGCTTCGACCCGGACTTCGGCCAACTCAGCGGCGAGGTCTCCCAAGCATTGCGAGGTTCCTCGTCATGACCGTGAGCCCCGACCTGCTACGCACGGCTCCGGAGGACTCGGCCGCGGACCTTCCACCCGCGGAGGAGGCGCTGGTCCACACCCCCGGGCCCCTGCCGGGTGCCTCCCGACCGAAGAGCCTGATCCGGGTGGCCGTGCCTCCGGTGGTGCTGGGGGCTGCCCTGCTCGGCCTGTGGTACGTGATCTCGTACGTGATCCTCGAACCCAGCCGCCGCTTCCTGCTGCAGCCTCCGCACAAAGTCGTGGAGGTCGGCTTCCTGGAATGGGACAACTACTCGCGGATCCTCAGGGCGCTGTGGAACAGCACCCAGGTGGCGTTGATCGGCCTCGGCATCGCCATCAGCATCGGGTTCTTCCTGGCCACCATGATGAGCCAGGCCAAGATGATCGAGCGGGCGGTCTTCCCCTTCGCGGTGACCCTGCAGGCCATACCCATCCTGGCCATCGTGCCGATGATCGGCTTCTGGTTCGATTACGGCACGAGGGCTCGGGTGATCGTGTGCATCATCATCTCGCTGTTCCCGATCATCATGAACACCCTGTTCGGGCTGCAGTCGGCCGAGCGGGGCATGCACGACCTGTTCACGCTGCACCACGCCAATCGCCTCACCCGACTCCGGAAACTCATGTTCCCGGCCGCCCTGCCGGCCGTGTTCGCGGGGCTGCGCATCTCCGCCGGCCTGGCCGTGATCGGCGCCATCGTCGGCGACTTCTTCTTCGGCCAGGGCGAGGCCGGCATCGGCCAGCTCCTGCGACGCTACGCCAGCCAGCTGGACGGAGAGGAGCTCCTGGCCTCGGTCATCATGTCGTCGGCTCTGGGCGTCGTGACGTTCTGGACGTTCGGCTGGATCCAGAAGCTGGTGATCGGCAAGTGGCACGAGACCGAGGTTCTCGGCTGACGATCCGGCGGGCCGGCCCCGGCTTTGTATACCGCCCGGCAGCTTCTGTAAATTCCTCCTAGGTTGGCGCCGCGCGCGGCCCAAGCCGTCCATGTCCCCTAAGGAGGATTACAAAGTGAACAAGCGAACCTGGATACGCCTCTGCGCGGTGATGCTGGCCTTCGGGCTGGTGGCCGCGGCCTGCGGCGACGACGAGGAGGCAGCCCCCGACACGGCTGCCGCGCCGGCAACGACGGCCGCTCCGTCCGACGATGACGCCGCCGCGGTGGACGAGCCGGACGCGCCTGCCGTTGACGAAGACGAGGCGCCGGCGCCGACGACCACGGCTGTGCCCGTGGTCGAGGGCGAATTGGCCGGCATCTGCCCGTCGCCGATGGTGGTTCAGACGGACTGGTTCCCGGAGTCTGAGCATGGTGCGATGTATGAGCTGGTCGGCGACGACTACATCGTTGACGTGGACAACAAGGTCGTCCGGGGTTCGATGGTGCTCGGTGGCACCGATTTGGGCATTGAGTGGGAGGTCCGCACGGGTGGGCCTGCTATCGGGTTCTCGCCGGTGTCTCAGCACATGGCTGTCGATGAGGGCATCCATCTGGGCTATGCGTCCACCGATCAGCAGGTGAACCACTGGGATGTGGCTCCTTTGATGTCGGTGGTGGCTCCGTTGGAGCGCAACCCGCAGATGATCATGTGGGATCCTGAGACCTATCCCGATGTGACCGGCATCGCTGATCTGGGTGCGCAGGGGATCACCATCAACGTGTTCGGCGGCGGCACCTTCTCTGAGGTGTTCGTGGCTCAGGGGATCTGGTCGGCTGATCAGGTTGATCCGTCCTATGAGGGCAACCCGTCGCGGTTCGTTGGTGCGGGCGGCTCGATCGCTCAGCAGGGCTTCGCCTCGTCTGAGGTGTACACCTATGAGCATGTCTATGAGCAGTGGGGCAAGCCGGTGGCGTTCCAGTTGCTGCATGACGCCGGTTTCCAGATCTACTCCCAGACCATCGGGGTGCGCCCCGGCGACCTCGAAGAGCTGAGGCCGTGCCTGGAGAAGCTGGTGCCGATCATCCAGCAGGCCGTGGTCGACTTCGACGCCGACCCCGCTCGGGCCAATGCGATCATCGTGGACGCGGTGCTCAAGTATGAGGACTTCTGGGTGTATCCGCCCGATCTGGCTGAGTTCTCGCATTCGGCCAAGCGCGCCTTCGGGCTCATCGGCAACGGCCCCGACGACATCGTGGGCAACATGGTGCCTGAGCGCATCGCCAAGGTGCTCGACGACATGCGGGCTGCGGGCATGGACATCGATCCGAGCCTGACCGCGGACCAGCTGTTCACCAACGAGTTCATCGACCCCAACATCAGCCTCCCGTATGCCGACATCGACGCTGCGCCCATGTCGGTGGCGGTTGATCTGTCGGGTGTGTGTCCGTCGCCGTTGGTGGTTCAGACGGATTGGTTCCCGGAGTCTGAGCATGGTGCGATGTACGAGCTGGTCGGCGACGACTACATCGTTGACGTGGACAACAAGGTCGTGCGGGGTTCGATGGTGCTCGGTGGCACCGATTTGGGTATCGAGTGGGAGGTCCGCACGGGTGGGCCTGCTATCGGGTTCTCGCCGGTGTCTCAGCACATGGCTGTCGATGAGGGCATCCATCTGGGCTATGCGTCCACCGATCAGCAGGTGAACCACTGGGATGTGGCTCCTTTGATGTCGGTGGTGGCTCCGTTGGAGCGCAACCCGCAGATGATCATGTGGGATCCCGAGACCTATCCCGACGTGACCGGCATCGCTGATCTGGGTGCGCAGGGGATCACCATCAACGTGTTCGGCGGCGGGACGTTCTCTGAGGTGTTCGTGGCCCAGGGGATCTGGTCGGCTGACCAGGTTGATCCGTCCTATGAGGGCAACCCGTCGCGGTTCGTTGGTGCTGGCGGCTCGATCGCCCAGCAGGGCTTCGCGTCGTCGGAGGTGTACACCTATGAGCATGTCTATGAGCAGTGGGGCAAGCCGGTGGCGTTCCAGTTGCTGCATGACGCCGGTTTCCAGATCTACTCCCAGACCATCGGGGTGCGCCCCGGCGACTTGGAGGATCTGAGGCCGTGTCTGGAGAGGCTGGTGCCGATCATCCAGCAGGCGGCTGTTGACTTCAACAACAGCCCCGGCCGCGCCAACGCGATCATCGTGGACGCGGTGCTCAAGTATGAGGACTTCTGGGTGTATCCGCCTGATCTGGCCGAGTTCTCGCATTCGGCCAAGCGCGAGTTCGGGCTGATCGGCGACGGCGGTGACGGCATCGTGGGCAACATGGTGCCTGAGCGCATCGCCAAGGTGCTCGACGACATGCGGGCTGCGGGCATGGACATCGATCCGAGCCTGACCGCGGACCAGCTGTTCACCAACGAGTTCATCGACGAGAGCATCGGCCACGGCTTCTAGCCGCAGGCCACATCGCGTGATGTAACGCTGACGAGGGGGCCGGCGCCTGACGCGCCGGCCCCCTTGCGCGCCCCGGCCGGACCGGTGGCCGCGCCCCTGACGGCGGCTGATACTCTCCGATGCGGGCATGCGGCGGTTCGGAGGTCTTCCAAACTGGAGAGGCCTCGCGGGTCGCCCGTCGTCCCAACACTGCAAAGCACCCGGCTCCGGCCGGATTGACCCTGGAGGACAAATGAGACACAGGAAACACCTCGTTCGCTGGCTGGCGGTACTGCTCGCCTTCGGCCTTGTGGCCGCCGCCTGCGGCGACGACGACGGCGCGGCAGACGAGCCGGCTGTTTCCGACGAGGCTCCGGCCACGGACGAGCCGACCACCGAAGAGCCCGACGAGATGGACGAGATGATGGACCATCTCGGCGACGGGTCTTTGGGCGTCGTCACGGTCGAGGCCGGCGACGCCATCCAGATCCGCTCGCTGGAGGCGATCACCGGTGACGTGGCGTTCTTCGGTCTGCCGATCGACCGGGCCACCCAGATCGCGGTGGACGACTACGGCCCGATTCATGGCTTCGACGTGGACACCGGCACGAGCCTGGACGACCTTTGCTCCAACGACGGCGGCCAGGCCGCGGCCCAGCAGATCGTGGCCGACGAGGACGTCGTCGGCGTGATCGGCACGTCGTGCTCGGGTGCGGCGGTGGCAGCCGCGCCGCTGATCACCGACGCCGGCATGGTGCTGATCTCCGGCGGCAACACCTCGCCCGCGCTGACCTCTGACCTGGCCGGCACGGCAGGCGACAACTACAGCGTCGGCTACTACCGCACCGCCCACAACGACCTGTACCAGGGCGCGGCCATGGCCAAGTTCGTGTTCAGCGAGCTCGGGATCAGCGAGGCCGCGGCCATCCACGACGGCGACCCCTACACCCAGGGCCTCGCGCAGGCCTTCGCCGACGCCTTCGAAGCCGAGGGCGGCACGGTGACCGGCTTCTCCGCGGTCAACAAGGACGACACCGACATGGTGCCCGTCCTGACCGAGATCGCCGCGGGCAGCCCCGGCGCGCTGTTCTTCCCGATCTTCCAGCCCGCCGGCGACTTCGTGGCCGACCAGGCGCCGGGCGTGTCGGGCCTCGAGGACACGGTGCTGCTGGCCGCTGACGGCCTGTTGAACACCAACTACCTGGGGCTGCCCCAGACCCGGGGCATCTACTTCTCGGGCCCGGACCAGCGCTTCGGCGAGAACGTCAACGAGAGCACCGGCAAGAGCGCGGTGGACTTCCTGGCCACCTACGAGGAGCGCTACGGCGAGGCTCCCGCAGCGCCGTTCTGGGCGCACGGCTACGACGCCACCACGCTGCTGCTCGACGCCATCGCGGCGGCCTCCTGGGTCGAGGACGGCGATTTGATGATCGACCGCCAGGGCATCCGCGACCATCTCAACAGCGTGTCGGGCTACCAGGGCCTGATCGGCATCATCAACTGCGACGACTTCGGCGACTGCGGCGCAGCCCGCATCACCGTCGTGCAGAACATCGGCGGCGAGGAGAACGCAGAGGCCAGCCTCAACAACGTCGTATTCTCCTACGCGCCCGGCACCGCCGGCGTGGGATCCGAAGGCGCACCGCTGGCCGAGGTGGTCGCCGCCGGCCTAGCGGACGTGTGTCCGTCGCCGTTGGTGGTTCAGACGGATTGGTTCCCGGAGTCTGAGCATGGTGCGATGTACGAGCTGGTCGGCGACGACTACATCGTTGACGTGGACAACAAGGTCGTGCGGGGTTCGATGGTGCTCGGTGGCACCGATTTGGGTATCGAGTGGGAGGTCCGCACGGGTGGGCCTGCTATCGGGTTCTCGCCGGTGTCTCAGCACATGGCTGTCGATGAGGGCATCCATCTGGGCTATGCGTCCACCGATCAGCAGGTGAACCACTGGGATGTGGCTCCTTTGATGTCGGTGGTGGCTCCGTTGGAGCGCAACCCGCAGATGATCATGTGGGATCCCGAGACCTATCCCGACGTGACCGGCATCGCTGATCTGGGTGCGCAGGGGATCACCATCAACGTGTTCGGCGGCGGGACGTTCTCTGAGGTGTTCGTGGCCCAGGGGATCTGGTCGGCTGACCAGGTTGATCCGTCCTATGAGGGCAACCCGTCGCGGTTCGTTGGTGCTGGCGGCTCGATCGCCCAGCAGGGCTTCGCGTCGTCGGAGGTGTACACCTATGAGCATGTCTATGAGCAGTGGGGCAAGCCGGTGGCGTTCCAGTTGCTGCATGACGCCGGTTTCCAGATCTACTCCCAGACCATCGGGGTGCGCCCCGGCGACTTGGAGGATCTGAGGCCGTGTCTGGAGAGGCTGGTGCCGATCATCCAGCAGGCGGCTGTTGACTTCAACAACAGCCCCGGCCGCGCCAACGCGATCATCGTGGACGCGGTGCTCAAGTATGAGGACTTCTGGGTGTATCCGCCTGATCTGGCCGAGTTCTCGCATTCGGCCAAGCGCGAGTTCGGGCTGATCGGCGACGGCGGTGACGGCATCGTGGGCAACATGGTGCCTGAGCGCATCGCCAAGGTGCTCGACGACATGCGGGCTGCGGGCATGGACATCGATCCGAGCCTGACCGCGGACCAGCTGTTCACCAACGAGTTCATCGACGAGAGCATCGGCCACGGCTTCTAGCCGCAGGCCACATCGCGTGATGTAACGCTGACGAGGGGGCCGGCGCCTGACGCGCCGGCCCCCTTGCGCGCCCGGCCGCTGGTCCGTGAGAATCTCGGGTGAGTTGTGTGTCGTAGATCCACAGAACTCGCACCGAGATTCTGTAGGAACGTCCCGGCAGGCGGCGTCAGACGTAGGGCTCGGCGGGGCTGTCGATGCGCGACACCAGGAACTCGCCCGCGGTGACCGGCTCGTAGCGCTCGGGCCGCTCGGCGGTCACGCAGCTTCCGATGGTGGACACCACGACCGACGGGTCCGGGTTCACGAAGAACGGGATGGAGAAGCGGTCGGCGCCCGACGATCCGACCACCCGGTGGGGTGTGGACCGGTAACGGTCGTTGGTCCAGCGGGCCAGCATGTCGCCGAGCTGCACGATGATGCCCCCCGGAGGAGCCGACACCGGCACCCACCTGGAGTCCTGGAGCAGTTCCAGGCCCGGCACCCCGTCGGTGGCCAGCAGGGTGATGGCGCCGTAGTCGGTGTGGGGCGTGCTGAACACCGGCGCCGAGCCGTCCTCTGCGGGGCCGGTCGGGGGATAGTGGAGGAACCTCAGCCGGCACTGGGGCTCGGCCATGCGGGCCGCGAAGAAGCCGGGCACGCCCAGCGTGGTCGCCAGCGCCTCCAGCACGGCATGGGCCGCGCCAAGAGCGGCGGCCTGGTAGCCGCGCACCGCGGCCGCGAAACCGCCGCATCCCAGCGCCTCGATGGCGCCGAGGTCCACCTCGTCGGCCAGGCCCATGTCGAGATACTCGGCGGCCAGGCTGGACCGGCCCAAGTACGCGGCGCTGGAAGGGGTGCGGGCCTCGACCCGGTCGGGCACATAGCCGTACCGGTTGACCCTCGGGACCCGGTCCTTGACGTCGCCGGGGAGGCCGAAGAAGGCTCGGGCCGCCGCGAAGGCCGTGCCGAGCTCGGCGTCGATGCGGTGGCCGGCCAGCACGAACAGGCCCTCGCCGGCGCAGGCGTCCTCGATCTCGGCGACGATCTCGGACCGGCGACCCCGGCCGGCCTCGCTGCCGGTCAGGGCCGAGATGTCGATCGCCTGCGGCTCCAGGGCGTCGGCGCGGTCGCGGCGGGTCGGGGGGTTGGTTGTGGCGTCGGCCCCGCGGCGGGTCGGGCGTGCAGACTGGGGATCCGGTGTTCCGGTGTCGTCGCGGCCGGCCAGGACGGCCCGGTCGCGGCGGGTCGGGGGTGCTGCTTCGCTGCCTGGGGACGGGCTGCGCGACAATCGGGCCATGGTGGACGCCCAAGATAGAGCTGCCGGAGCAGCCGGGCCAAGGAGCGGGCAGCAGGCCTCGGGGGAGTGCGGCGACGGTCGGGCCTATGGCCGGCCCACGGGAAACTGGATTCCCGACCTGGTCGAGACCGCGGCGGGCACCCCCGCGGGGGAGCTGCTGAGGCGCTACTGGCATCCGGTCGCCCTCAGCGCCGAGGCGACCAGCCTGCCCCGCAAGGTCCGGATCCTGAGCGAGGACCTGATCCTGTTCCGCGACGGCCGCGGCCGGCCCGGCCTCGTCGAGCCCCGCTGCTGCCACCGGGGCACCACCCTCTACTTCGGGCGGGTCGAGGACGACGGGATCCGCTGCCCCTACCACGGCTGGCTGTTCGCGGCCGACGGCACCTGCCTGGACCAGCCCTGCGAGCCCGACCGGGGCCGCAACCGGGCCTCCTACCGGCAGCCCTGGTACCCGGTGCAGGAGTACAACGGCCTGATCTTCGCCTACATGGGCCCGGCCGACCGCCAGCCGGTATTCCCCCGCTACGACATCTTCGAGGACCTGAGCGACGACGAGGAGATCGTGATCATCGACCACTTCGCCTTCGGCGGCCCCGCCGAGGCCCCCTGCAACTGGTTCCAGACCCACGAGAACGCCATGGACCCGTACCACGTGTTCATCCTGCACAACGCCATCAGCGGCCACCAGTTCGACCCCAAGCTGGAGATCTGGCCCCGCATCGACTGGCAGCGCCACGCCTGGGGGGTCACCGCCAGCCAGGACCGGGACCTGCCCGACGGGACCGTCCTGCACCGGGTGACCGAGATCCGGGTGCCGACCATCAGGGCCATACCCACCCCGACGCTCACCGTGCTGGGCAAGACCAACAACATGTCGTGGGCGGTGCCCATCGACGACACCCGCACCAAGGTGCTGGCCATGGTGCGCAAGCCCAAGGACCGGCCCGCCCAAGGGTTGCCCGTCTACGCCGACGGCAAGAACTGGTTCGAGCTCGACGACGAGGGCCACCAGCGCTACCCGGGCGACTACGAGACCCAGGTCGGCCAGGGCCCGATCACGCTGCACTCCACCGAGCAGCTGGCCTCCAGCGACCGGGGCGTCTCGATGGTGCGGCGCCAGTTCCTGGAGCAGGTCCGGGTGGTGGCCGACGGCGGCGACCCGGTGGGGGTCAGCTTCGACCCCGACGAGGCGCCGGTGCCCCTGCGGGCCGGCAACTACGTGGTGGCGCCAGGCGACGAGACCCTCGCCACCGAGTACACCTTCGTGGAGTGATGTGCTTGGCTGCGATTGCGGCCGGGGGCGGACCCCGTCCACGACGACACGGTGGCAGGAGTACAAGGAGTCCCGCTACCAACGTTGAGGGCTTCCGCGCGCCCGGCCTCCATTCGCAGCAAGCGAACCGCTATGGTCGTTCTGTGATGCATACGGCGGGATCGTCACCGCAGCCGTTTGAGGTGGATAGAGCCGGACAGCGCTCCCGCGTGTGCTGTCGGCAGGTGGAGGGCTCGGAAGGGACATTCCAGTCGTTTGAGTTTGCTCTAACCACACTTCCGATGGCGGCCTTACGCGGTCCAGCATGAGCGATCACCTACAGTCCGAATGGCACTGGGACGAAGTGGACCCCGGGCGCATCGGGCTCAGCGGCAATTTCGCGAAGATGTTCAGGGGAGAGCGCGTTAAAGCACCGGGATTGTTCGCCGGTGATCTGATTGACGACGAGTCGGCGCTTCTCATTAGGGAGGCCGTGCAGAATTCATGGGATGCCGCCCTTGAGACTCGTCAGCAAGCTAGGAGGCAGGAACCCCATCCTTTCGAGGTCAGTTTCAGGCTGTTCCAACTGTCGGGTGATGAGCGGAACGGGATTGCGGAAGCCCTTGGACTCGACGATTTGTCCCGGCGCGCAACCGGAACAGCCGATCGTCACACTCTCGGGCTCGGTGAGCAGGACTGCCTGTCAGACGGCTTCGACGACACGACGCCGCTCCGGCTGTTGGAGATTCGCGAACGGGCTGCCGGAGGCATGCACGGGCCGTGGCAAGGTGATGAGTCCAAGCTCTACAAGGCGATGTGCAGTCTCGGGATCACACCGGACAGGGAGGGTCGTGGCGGCTCCTTCGGTTACGGCAAGGCGGGGCTGATACGCGGTTCGCGCATCCGTACGGTGGTGGCCTACACCTGCTTCGCGCCGAGGTCCGATGACCTTGGAGTAACCCGCCGGCTGCTGGGGATGACCTACTGGGACACTCACAAGTATGACGGCGCGAGTTTCACCGGGACGCGCTGGCTCGCCCGTAGCGACAGCACCGGCGGGCGGCGCGAGCCCTACGAGAACGACGAGGCCGATCGGGTGGCGTCACTATTGGGCATCGCGGGGCGAGACCCGCGCGATGAAGCCGACCACGGCACGACTCTGCTGCTGGCGGATCCGGCTGTTACCGCCGACGGGCTGATCCGGGCCGCCGAGCGCTTCTGGTGGCCGGCGCTGGAGGATGGCTCCCTGCAATTCGGGCTGTCGGTAATCGACGAATCCGCCGGGGGGGGGGTCCGTCACCCGCGTCCCAAGAAGAACGCCGATCTGCTGCCGTTCATCGAGGCCTTCGAAGCCGCGACGACACCTCAGGACAGCAAGCGAAGCGACTTGGCGGTGTTCAATCTCGAGCCCAGTTCGAAGGCCGGCGGCTACGACAGCTACGGCAAGTTGGCGTTGAGGTCGGAGCCAACGGGATGGTCATTCCCGGAGGCTGTCGAAGGTGCCGTCGACGTCGAGCACCGCAGTCTGGTCGCGCTGATCCGAGACCCCCGAATGGTGGTGGAGTACTTCGACACGGGAGCGCGGGGCGCGCCCTTCGTCAGGGGTGTGTTCGTGGCCGACGAAGCGATCAACGAAGGCTTGAGGCGCACCGAGAACAAAGCTCACGACGCCTGGCAGACATCAAGTTCTGCAGGGGACATCCGCAAGGAGGATGCCAGAACGGCGCGGTTGCTGCTCCAGCAAGTCCAGCAGCGCGTTCGGGACTATCGCAAGGAGGTGGCGCCCAAGCCGAGACCGCATTCCGCGATGCGGTTTCCGGTGTGGGACCAGTTGGCCCGCCTGCTGTGGCGAGGGGCGGCACCCGGCGACCGGCCGCCACCGGGGGTCGAGCGCCCGCTCTCGATACAGCCCGGCGAGCGGCTCGCCGTGGCCGATGACGGGCGACCGTACGTCGAGGGAGCGGCGTCGATCGGTTACAGCGACCACTACACGCCGGAGCGTCCCGAAGGCGACCTCGTCGAGGTGAGCCTGCGATGCAGCTTCGCGGCGGTGGACGGAACGCGGCAGCAGCACACAGTGCCACTGTATGTTGAGGCACCTCAGGGGTTTGGTCCGGTTGCGCCCGAGAGCGACAGATACCGGGGACGCATCAAGCCCGGCCAACGAGCGACATTCCCATACTTGACCGATGACTACGATCCCAGATGGACCGTGGAGGTGGACGTGTCCGCTGAGATAGTCACCGAAAACGTCATAGGCGACGCTGGCACCGAGAGCCCCAGCCAGTGAGTTCTGAGCGCCGGACTGTCCGGCCGTTCCAGCGCATAGACCCCCGCCTTGAGCACTCACTCGAGAAGGCGATGCTGTGCTACGGCGACCTTGAGTGCGAGGCAGGCAGCAGCGTTCTTGTGACCACCGACTACGCCCGGCGCGTACCGACGCTGCGCTGGTGCGCCGACGACGACTTCGACGACTTCAAGCGAGGCATCCGGCTGGGCGCCACAGACTCCGGATTCGATCCGGCGCTGTTGCGCTTCGTGGTGACGGCCCGGACCGGATCGCTAAAGACGTGTGAGATCGTCCTGAGTCATCCCGTGTCCGAGTGTCACGGCTTGGACAATCCGTCGCGTATCGGTGAGCGTCCCGACGGCTCGCGCCCGGACGCCTTCTGCGCGGACTCTCACGGGGCTGTCGTCGACGTCTACGTGGCTCTGTCACGCGACGTCAAGGTTTCGGCAGAGCACCCGCTTCGGCCGTCCCGGGTAGGAACCTGGCTCGCACACGCGACCTTCAGGCTTCGCTGCGAGAGCGACGCCGAGATCTTCCGGCCGGTGCCCCTTGACGACGAGAAGCGCGAACAACTCAATCTGCCGAAGGGCACGATCAGCTTCACTGAATTCGACGGCGATGTGGCTGACCCGTCATCAGGTGTCGAGGTTGCAACATTCTGGGTCGACGAAGATCTTCTGGCCGCGATTGATGCTCAAGCCCGTTCGCCGCAGGCAGCCCAGATTCAGCGGCAGTTGATGGTCGCATTCCTCTCGGATGTCATAGCGGAGTACGCCGCGCGCCATCGCGAGGACGAGAACGGCGCGGGCGACCACTACAGAGACGTGAAGGACTCGCTCATTGGAAGGGTCGTCCGGCTCCTTGCTGACCGGGTCAAGCCCGTGCGGGACCGCGACCAAGTGCTGCGAACACTTCGGGACAAACCTGCAGAGGCCGTGGCGATGGCCCAGGATGCTTGCGGCCTGCTGGCGGCCGCCCGCAAGTCAATGGCACCCCAGGAGTAAGCCGTGCACCAGTACCTGCCGCTGGATGCGTGCCGCCAGATCGCGCGGCAGCGCATCGGAGCCGTCGCCGACTCCGCCTCTGGGCTCATTGAGGATCTCGGGTCCGATGTCCGTCCGGCCGCCAGTGAGGTCGGAGAGGGCGATGCCGCCGACATGGCACCCTTGGAAGCCGCTCGCGGCGAGATCGAGAACCTCATGCCCCGCGATGGCAAGCGACCTGACCCTGATCGCACTGAGGGGCGCGCCTCGACGATCCTGTACGGCGCGATTGAAGAATCCGGGGCCGACGTGGCCGCGCTCGATGATCCTGGGTTCTGGCGCTTCGTCTCGCTTGCCTACCTGTGGAACTTTGCGGCGTGGCGCGAGCCCGCGTTCAGGCCCAAGCAGACGAAGCTGGACGAGGTGCCGCCGCAGGGAGGCGGCTACGAGAAGTACGTCGACGGACGCAACTTCTTCAACTGCGTGGCTTCGCGGATGTATCTGCGGGTCAAGTGTGTCGGCGGGCTCGCGCACGGCGACCTCGCCTGGGCCGTGTCCCGAGGCACGGACTTCTGGCGCAGCCACATCCTGCGGGTAAAGGTCGGCGAACACCCTTCGCTGGTGCGCGCCATGGTGCGCCGACAGGCGGACCCGTCCACCCGCCTCGACACCGATCCCCTGCGCGAGTTCGCCAAACAGCTCAACCGCACGTTGGTCAATGTCGTTGCGCCAATGCTCGATGACGAAGCGGCTGACGGTCTCGTCGGCGAACTGTGGGAGCGCCAGTTGCCATGACACTCGCGGCAACCGGCACCGGCTCGTGCTCGCGCGTGTGGCTTGACTCGGGCCGGCTCGTGCGCGAGCTGAGTGTTGAGGGATGGACGACTCGCTCGCAGATTCCGATTGAGCATGTTGATGCGGCCGCTGATCCGGGGTCGTTCGCTGATCCGCTGGGCGCTTGGTGGAGGGCGTGTCTGAGTGGTGCAATTCCCGCTTCCGAAGGCGATCCGCCACCCACTGCGGGATCCCGGAGCGAGGCTCCGCCGGTCCGCAGCGTGGACCTGTTCGCCGGTGTTGGCGGGCTGATGGTCGGTGTCGGCCAGCTGGTTGCCGAGGCCGGCCGCCGGCTCGTGTGCGAACTGGCGGTCGACACGGACTCCGACGCGCTTCGCGTCCATGCCTGCAACCATCGGACCCGGCGCCTATCGGCGACATCGGCGACGTCGCTTGTGGACTATCGCATCCAGGGAGCGGGTGCCGCGGCCAGGTTCGTGTACGAGCCGGAGCTTCTCGACGACGACCTACTAGCCACTTGCTCCGCAGTTGACCTCGTGGCTGCCGGACCGCCGTGCCAGGGCCACTCGAACCTGAACAACCACTCACGGCGGAGCGACCCGAGGAACCTGCTCTACTTGGCGGTGCCCGCCTTCGCGGTGGCCTCCGGTGCCAGAGCGGTGGTCATCGAGAACGTGATGTCGGTGATCCACGACCAGTCGCAGGTCGTGCAGGCAGCCCGGGCGCTGCTCGAGTCGAATGGATACATCGTGACCGACGGAGTGCTGAGCGCCGATGCCATGGGCTGGCCGCAGACCCGCAAGCGGCACTTTCTGGTAGGGCGCCGCGCCGCAGATGGCGGGCCCGTGCCTATCGCCGCTGTGAGTGACGCTCTGGCCCAACCTCGGGCCCGGTCGGTGGGTTGGGCCCTCGGGGGCGGCGCGGTGCTCTCTGCTGATCCAGCGTTGCACGAGCCGACCGCTCTGACTGAGGCCAACCGTCTGCGCGTCCAGTGGCTGTTCGACAACGACGAGCACGATCTTGCGCTTGATGAGCGTCCTGAATGCCATCAGGACGGGACCAGCTACGGAGCGGTGTACGGCCGCATGCACGCCGACCGGCCCGCACCGACGATAACGACAGGCTTCACGACTCCGGGGCGCGGACGGTTCGTCCACCCGAGCCAGCCTCGCACTTTGACCCCGGCCGAGGCCGCCCGGCTTCAAGGGTTCCCCGACACCTACATCTTCAGACCCGAGCCGGGCCGGCCCGCGAGCCGGTCGCAGCTGGCGAAGTGGATCGGCGACGCGGTGGCTATGCCGCTCGGATATGCGGCCGCCTTCAGCGCGCTGGCACCGGGGTTGGGGACCTCGGCCGGTTGACGACCCTCCGTGGCTGCAGCCGGGACCAGCATCGCCCGAGATATCGCACAACCACGCACACAATGCACAATCACGCGCACAGACTCCCGAGCGTGCTGGCCGGTGGAGAAGGGTCTGGCGGCGTTTCCCTCCCCCGACCGCTCCGCTCAGGCCGGGCGGTGGACCCGGGTCTGCTGGTCGGCTGAGGCCACCAGCCGTCCCCGGCGGTACACCCGGCGCGACATCGGCGCGTCGGCCACCGCGCCCCGCAGCGACGGAGCGTCGATGGCCACCACGTCGGCGGGATCGCCCGGCTCGAAATTGACCGGGGCCAGGCCCATCACCCGCCGGGAGACGTTCGCGACCATGTCGAACGCGTCGTCGGGGAGCCGATGGCCGGCCATGACCATCAGCGCGGCCGTCTCGAGCGGGTCGCTGCGCCCCACCAGGTTGAACGGATCCTGCACGTTGTCGGCCCCCGCGGCCACCACCGCGCCCGCGTCCAGCAGCGGCTCGATGGCGGTGAGTCCCCGGGGGGTGGCCACCGGGTCGTCGCGGCCCTGCAGGAACAGGTTGGTCTGGGGCAGGGTGATCACCGAGATGCCCGCCGCCGCGACCTCGGCGGCCACCGCCGCCTGCACGTCGGGCGGCTGCATGCCCAGGCTGACGCAGTGACTCGCGGCCACAAGCCCGTCGAAGCCCTTGTCGCTCACCTGCCGGGCCAGTTCCCGCAGCGTCAGCACGGACGGGTCGAGCGTCTCGTCGGTGTGCAGGTCGATGTCGATGCCCGCCGAGGTCGCCAGAGCCAGCACGTCGGAGATGTGGGCCCGAGGGTCGTCCTGCAGGTTCGGGCAGCCGCCCACCAGGTCGACCCCGGCCTCCACCGCCTCCTCCAGCGCCCGGACGTTGCGGGCACTGTCGGATCCGGTCATCGGCCAGCCGGTCAGGGCCACCATCTGGAAGTCGATCAGGCCCTCCATGGCCCGGGCCGCCTCCTGCACGGCCAGCACGCTGACGATGCCGATGTCGGCGGTGACGTTGATGTGGGTGCGGACCGCGGTCACCCCGTGCACGAGCAGCATCTCGAAGGCCTGGGTGGCCCGCTCGACGGTCCGCTCATAGGACAGCCGGCCCTTCTCCGCGGCTGCGAACCAGGCCTCGATGGCGCCCATGAGGTCGCCCTTGGGGTTGGGGACCTCGTCGGCGGTGAGGGCCTTGTCGAGGTGGGCGTGAGGCTCGGCCATGGCCGGCAGCACCAGCCACCCGCCCAGATCGTCGACCTCGGCGCCGTCGGCGATCTCGGTCGAGCCGGCCGCGGTGACCGCGGCGATGGTCCCGTCGGAGTCGTCGACGCCTATGTCGACGCTGCGGCCGTCAGCCAGTCGGGCATTGCGCAGCACTCTCACGAATCGTCTCCTCAACTCTCGTCGTGAATCGCCAAGATCATCGGAGATCTTGTCATGAGCGGCGTCAGAACACCGCGCCGGCCTGGCGGAGCTCCTCGATCTCGTCGGCGTCGAAGCCCAGTTCGGCCAGGATCTCGTCGGCGTGCTCGTTGAGCCGGGGGACGGCGGCACGGAACTCGGGCTGGGTGTCCGAGAACCTCGGCGCCAGGCGGGCCTGGCGGATGCGGCCCGCGGTCGGGTGGTCCCACTCGACCAGGGTCTCGTTGTGACGGATCTGGGGATCGTCGTGCAGGTCCGCCACCGCGGTCACCTCACCGCACGGCACCGAGTTCTCGTGCATCCGGGGCACCAGGTCGGCCACCTTCCACTTCCCGAACTCGTCCTCCAGCAGGGACCCGAGTTCCTCGGAGCGGCCGCGGCGGCCCTCGTGAGTGCCCCAATCGGGGTGGTCGACCCAGTCGGTGCGCCCCAGCGCGCGGTAGAGGCCGTGGAACTGCCTGTCGCTGACCACGAAGTAGACGATGTGGCCGTCGGCGCACGGCGTGAGCCGGTAGATCGTGGACAGGTGGCGCCCCTCGCTGGCGTCGCTGTCCAGCAGCGTGTCGGCCATGCCGCCGTCGGGCCACAGGAACTGCACCGCGGTGTCGAGCATCGCCAGGTCGATGTGCTGGCCCCCTGCGCCCCGGCTGCGGGCGAGCAGGGCGGAGACGACGGCCAGCGCGGCCATCCAGCCGGAGGCCTTGTCGATCACCCCGTTGCGCACCAGGTCCGGTATGGGCACCTCCGGGTTGACCTGCAGCGCCACGTAGCCCGAGACGGCCTGGATGATCGGGTCGTAGGCGGCCCGGCCGGAATACGGCCCCGTCTGCCCGTAGCCCGACATCGAGCAGTAGATGATCTCGGGATTGACTGCGGCCGCGTGCTCGTACCCCATTCCCAGGCTGTCCATGACGCCGGGACGCATGTTCTGGACGGCCACGTCGCAGCCGGCCAGCAGTCGCAGACCGAGCTCGCGGCCGGCCTCGGTGGACAGGTCGACCTGGATCGACCGCTTGCCCCGATTGCAGTTGGCGACCGTGCTGTTGATGCCGCCCTTGGCGTAGCGGGCCAGGCGCGACAGGTCGCCGATGCCGGGCGGCTCCACCTTGATCACGTCCGCGCCGAGGTCGCTCAGCAGCACGGTCGCCGTGGGTCCGGCCAGAACCTGCGTCAGGTCGATCACCCGGATGCCCGCCAACGGTCCCTGCGTCATCGTGTTCGCTCCTTGTGCGCCTCGTGGAGATGAGAGTCCTCCATCTTCACACACCGAGCGTCGGCGGTCACTGGTGCTCGGTGGCCCCTCGCCGCATCGCGGCGTCACATCGATCGCGCTAGCGTCGCGCGCCCGAGCCCGCGGAGGTGGCACATGAAGACCCGAGGGGCCGTACTGCGAGAGACCAGCATCAGGGGTGTCATCGTCTTTGACTGATCAGGCTGGCGCTGCTGGCCTCCACGACGCCCTCGGCGGCTTGGTGGAGGCCGTCTCGGCTGGCGTGGTGGGGCGCCGACGCGAGGTCGAGTTGGTGGTGGCCGCGGTCGGCGCGGGACGTCACCTGCTGCTGGAGGGACCGCCCGGCACCGGCAAGACCACGCTGCTGCGAGCCCTAGCCGCGGCGCTGGACGTCCCGCTGGTCACCGTCGAGGGCAACGCCGAGTTGACACCGGCCCGGCTCGCCGGCCAGTTCGACCCGGCCCGGGTGCTCGCGGAGGGATACACCGGCGATGCCTTCCTGCCCGGACCGCTCATCGAGGCGATGCGGACCGGTGCGCTGCTCTATGTGGAGGAGCTCAACCGGGTGCCTGAGGAGACCGTCAACCTCCTCATCGGGGTCATGTCGGAGGGAGAGCTCCACCTTCCCAGGGTGGGCCGGATCGCGGCCGCTGAGCAGTTCCGCCTGGTGGCTGCCATGAACCCGTATGACACGGTGGGGACGTCGCGGCTGTCCAGCGCGGTCTACGACCGCATCTGCCGCGTCGCCATGGGCTACCAGGACGAGCGCGACGAGCGTCTCATCGCCGAGTCGCGGTCCCAGGGCCTGCCCGCGGGCAGCGATGCGGCCGAGCGCACCGTGGCCCGAGCGGTGGCGGTCACCCGGGCCACCCGCACCCACCGGGACGTGCGGATGGGGGCGTCGGTGCGGGGGGCCATGGACCTGTGCGACGTGGCCGCGCGCCTGTGCGGACTGCGAGGCCGGCCGCTCGACGACTCTGGAGTGGGCCTCGACGCGGCGCTGATGGCCCTCACCGGCCGGATACGGCTCCACGAGGGGGGCGACCGCACCCCCGAGGCCATCGTGCGCGAGCTGTGGGAGGAGGTCCTCGCGGCCGAGCAGAGCAGCCCGGATCCGCCCGCCGACTCTTTGGTGCCGGCCGCGGGAAAAGCCCCGGCCCCCGGCGGGGCGACCAACCCAGCGGACTAGTCCTCGAAGGGTTCCGGGCCCGGGAGGCGCTGGACGCCGAGCGGGTGCGCCCGACGCCCCGGGGCCATTACGAGGGCCAGCCCGGCTTCCGGCTGCTGAGTCCCGAGACCGGGACCCTGGACGCCGCCGAGGTGGCCTCGCAGGCCTCAGCCGATCCCGATCAGACCCTGGCCCTGCTGGCCGACATGGCCGCAGCCGCCGACCGCAAGATGGCCGCGCTGGCGGCCCGGCTGGCGGGCCGCCTCGCGCTGGACCTGGCTCGGGCCGGAGCAGCCTCGCAGGGCGGCGTCGGCCGGCTGGAGACCGGTCGGGCCGACCGCTGCAGCGGCGACATCGACATGGACCGCAGCCTCGACGGCCTGCTCGAGGCCAGGGCCGCCCGCCGGCCGGCCCGGCTCGAGGAGTTGTGGGTTCAGCGCTGGCAGCGCCCGGCCACCGCCATCGCTCTCGTCGTGGACCGGTCCGGGTCGATGGGCGGCCCCCGGCTGGCCGCGGCCGCGGTGGCGGCCGCGGCCTGCGCCCTGCGAGCCCCCCAGCAGTGGTCGGCGCTGGCCTTCGGCGATCGGGTCGTCGCCATCAAGTCCGCCGACCGAGACCGCTCCGCCCTCGCGGTCGTGGACGATGTGCTGAGGCTGCGCGGCTACGGCACCACCGACCTCGCGGCCGCGCTCGACGCGGCCCGGGCCCAGTTGGCCCGCTGCACCGCCCGCCGTCGGATCGCGGTTCTGCTGTCGGACTGCCGGGCGACCGCGGGAGGCGATCCGGTGACCGCCGCCCGCCGCCTCGACGAGTTCTGCGTGATCGCGCCCGCGGGCGACTCCGCCGACGCCGAGAGGTTCGCGGCCGCCGCGGCCGCCCGTTTCGCGGCCATAGACGGTCCCCACTCCATCCCCGACGCAATCACAACCGTCCTCGTCTAACCGAAACTTGCAGCGTTTTGCACGGCCCCTCCCGCGTTCGGCGCCCAGTTCTTTGCCGATGGGAGTTCAAGGGGGCTCAGCGGGCGCCCAGGAAGGCTCGCCGCACCTGTGGGTCGGCCAGCAGGCCGGCGGTAGGGGCCCTGATAGGTGATGTGGCCCTGCTCCATCACGTAGCCGCGGTGGCTGGTCTCTAGGCCCTGGCGGGCGTTCTGCTCGATCATCAGGACGGTCAGCGCCCGATCTGCGGTTGAGCCGTCCGGACCGACGGCGAACACCTCGGCGGTGACGATAGCGGCGAAGCCGAGGGGGAGAGCCCCGCGGACGGCTCGTCCATCAGCACCAGGCGCGGCTCCCACATGAGCGTCGTCGACCGATCTCCAGCATCCGCTGCTCGCCTCCCGACATGGTCCCGGCCGCCTGACGGGACCGGGCCGCCAGCCTCGGGAACAGGTCGCACACGAAGTCGATCCGGTCCCGCACCCGGGCCTTGTCGTTGCACCGGTACATCCCGAGTTCGAGGTTCTCGTGGACGGTCATCTGCGCGAACGAGCTCCGGAGCTGGGGAACGATGGCTATCCCCGCGGTGGCCAGCGCCTCCGACGGGTCGATGTTGGTGATGTCGGCGCCGTCGCAGAGCACCTGCCCGGACCGCACCGGCACGATGGGGGAGAGCCCCGTACACCGCCTTGAACACCGTCGACTTGCCCGCGCCGTTGGGGCCGATCACGCAGACGATGCTTCACCGGCACGGCCACCTCGGGAGGTCGACAGCCGCGGATGACGAAGTCGATTGTCCCGGCACGTAGCCGGCCCGACACCGAGCGCAGGTTCCAGCAGCGGGACCGGACCCGGCTCGCCGGTCATTGCTCGCTCCGCTCTGTACCCAGGTTGCTTTGGTGCCGGATCACGGACCGACGGCTCGCTCCGGAACACCGTCGACTTGCCCGCGCCGTTGGGGCCGATCACGCAGGATCTCACCGGCATGGACCGTGCTAGGTCGATGCCGCGGATGATGTCGTGGCCGGGCACGTAGCCCGCCCTGCACTCAGCGCAGGTCCGCTCCCGTCGGCGGCGCCGGAGTCGCCCCCAGATGGGGGTCCGTGCCGCGGCCCGCGCCAGCACCGAAGTAGGCCTCGATCACGGCGGGGTCGTCCATCACCTGGCGGGGTGACCCCTCGGCCAGCTTGCGCCCGGCGTCGAGCACCACCACCCGCTCGCAGAGGTCGGCCACGAACTGCACGTTGTGCTCCACCAGCAGGAAGGCCACTCCCCGCTCTGAGTTGACGGCCCGCAGCCGCTGCTTGATCTCCTCGACGAGGGCGGGATTGACGCCTGCCGTGGCCTCGTCGAGCAGCACCAGCGCCGGGTCGCTCATCAGCGCCATGCCGATCTCCAGCAGGCGGCGCTGACCACCCGACAGGGTTCCCGCCGGCTCGTCCCGCAGCGGGCCGAGCAGCAGGAACTCCAGCAACTCCTCCGCCTTGGCCCGGGTGGCTGCGTCGGTGCGCCCGAACAGGGCGCGCACTCCGATGCGGTCCCACTGGATGCTCAGCTCCATGTTCTCCAGGACTGTCAGGTCCCGGTACACCCGGATTATCTGGAAGGTGCGCGACACCCCCAGGCGGGCGACCCGATGGGGCCGAAGGCGAGTGATGTCGGCCCCCTCGAAGGAGACCGAGCCCGCGTCGATGGCAGTCACACGGCTCAGGCAGTCGAACAGCGTGGTCTTGCCGCTGCCGTTGGGGCCGATCAGCCCGACCATCTCGCCCGATCCGACGCTGATGTCCACCCCGTCCACGGCGGTGAGGCCGCCGAAGCGCTTGACGATGCCGGCGCCCTTCAGGGTCGGGAGCCCGGTGCCGGACCTGTCCCGCGTCCCGGCGACGCCGAGGGATCGCCGCCGGAGCGGCCGTGACTTCCAGGCGTGGGCGTCAGGCCCGACGGTGATTCGGCGACGCCGAGGGATCGCCGCCGGAGCGGCCGACTTCCAGGCGTGGGCGTCAGGCCCGACGGTGATTCGGCGACTGCCGAGGGATCGCCGCCGGAGCGGGCGCGACTGGCGACGTCGGACAGGTCTCCGGCCTCGCTGCGGGAGGGGCTGCCAGGGCCGGCTGCGACACTGCCCGCGGGACGGAGCGGGTCGGCCGTGCTGTCTGAGTCTGCGGTGGGGTTCGAGTCTGCGGTGCTGCCGGTGGGGGCCTCCGCGTCCGCGATGTCTGCTGCGCCACAGCCGCCGCACAGACCAGCCGCGGCGGTCGAACAGGCCGGCGATGCCCCGGGGAAGGAACAGCACGATCAGGATCAGCAGCACCCCCTGCGCGACCAGGTGGTAGTCGAGCAGGTTGGCCCACAGCACCTCGCGCAGCCAGTACAGCGCCACCGATCCCACCACCGGGCCGGCCACCGTCCCCAGCCCTCCGAGCAGGGTGCCCATGATGGCGTCGATGGTCCGGACCTCGGTGAAGGCGATGTCGGGGTCCACGAAGGTGTTCTGGTAGGCCCAGAGCCCCCCGAACAGCCCGGTGGAGGCCCCCGCGAAGCAGAAGGTGGCCACCTTCAGGCGGGTGGTGGCGATGCCCCGCATCTCGGCGCCCAGCTCGTCCTCCCGTATCGCCACCAGGGCAGCGCCGAAACGGGTCCGGCGCAGCCACCAGACCAGCGCCACCAGGCCGACGACCAGCACTAGCTCCAGGTAGTAGAACAGCGTCCGGTTGAGGTAGGGCGGCAGGGTCAGGCCGACGCCCCCGCCGGTGAGGCCGCCCCAGGTGCGCACGATCTCGCGCACGGCCACGAACGTTCCCAGCATGGCGATGGAGAAGTACGGTCCCCGCAGCCGCATGGTGGCCCGGCCGATGAGCGCGGCGAGCAGGCCGGCGACCAGCGCGCCGAGCACGATGGCGGGCACCGGCGGCCAGCCGATGCCCAGGGCGTTGGCTTGGAGCGACATCATGATGGCGGTCACGTAGGCGCCGACGCCGAACCACACCGCGTGGCCGAAGTCGACGTAGCCGGTGAAGCCGCCGGTCAGGTTCCAGTTGGTGGCGACGGCCACGCTGGTGAACATCAGCGTCATGGTGAACAGGGTCGAGTCGCTGGCGCCCAGCATCGGCAGCACCACCAGCCAGGCCACCAGCGCCGCGGCCGCGGCCCGCACCGCGGTCCGTGGAGGGCCGCCGGCGATCCACCGCCGCAGGGCGCTCATGACACCGTCGGATGGGCCGGGCGCGGGAGGACTCGTGCCGCCGGCGATCCACCGCCGCAGGGCGCTCATGCCGCCGTCGGATGGGCCGGGCGCGGGAGGACTCGTGCCGCCGGCGATCCACCGCCGCGCTCATGCCGCCGTCGGATGGGCCGGGCGCGGGAGTGCTCATGGCGCCGTCGGATGGGCCGGGCGCGGGAGGACTCATGCCGCCGTCGCGTCCACGGGCCGCAGGCCGCCGAAGAGGCCCTGGGGACGAAGGACCAGCGCGGCCACCAGGATGACGAACGAGGCCACCACGGCCAGGTTGGTGCCGACCCCCTCCACGTAGATGGCCAGCCCGGCCTCGACCAGGCCCAGGACCATGGCCCCTCCCAAGGCACCCCGGATGGACCCCAGGCCGGCCATGGCGGTGATGGCGAACGCCTTCAGCGTCAGCGGGGGCCCCTGGAAGGGCTGGACGGCCAGCACCGGGCTCACCAGCGCGCCCGCCGCGCCGGTGATGCCGATGCACAGCGCGAACGTGATCAGGTAAACCTTCGAGACGTTGATCCCCACGATGCGGGCCGCCTCCCGGTTCTGGGCCGCCGCCCGGATGCCCTTGCCCAGCCGGGTGCGGGACAGCAGCCCGCTCAGACCGGCCAGCACGCCCAGCGCGATCACCAGGATCCAGAACTTCGTGACGGGCACGGTCAGGTTGTCGGTCAGGTGCCAGCTGCCGTCCAGCGCGGTGCTGGACCGGCGGAAGTCGGCCGAGAAGATCAGCTTCATGACGTTCTGGAGGATGATGGCCAGGCCGAACATCACCAGCAGCGAGACAAGGTGGGACCGGTCCAGGACGTGGTCCACCAGCCCCCGGTGCACCAGGAGTCCGAAGGCGGCCATCAGCACGAACACGGCCGGCACCGACACGAACGGGTCGATGCCCCACAGGTCGTTGGCCAGCCAGGCCAGGTAGGCGCCCACCATCACGAACTCCCCGTGCGCGAAGTTGATGACGCCCATGACCCCCCAGATCACCGAGAAGCCCAGCACCAGCACCGCGTACATGCCGCCCAGGGCGATGCCGTTGACGATCGCCTGAGGGAGCTGCCCCAGCCCCGACGACTGGCCCCCGGTCCCGCGGCCCGAGCCCAGCGGGTACTGGAGCTCGGTGGTGGCGGCGTCGTCGGGGGCCACCACCAGGATCTCGCCGTCGAGGACCTGCACCATGCCCATCGGCTTGCTGATGTTGACCCCGCGCTCGTCGAAGCTGATCGGTCCGTAGAAGGTGTCGGCCGACAGCGATCGCAGCGCGGCCCGCACCTCGCCGGTGTCGGTGGATCCGGCCGCCTCGATGGCCAGGTGCAGCGCCAGCGCGGCGGCGGTGGCGCTGGCCGCCTGGTACACGGGGGCCTCGCCCCAGAGGCTCCGGTAGTAGCCGGCGTAGTCGGCGGCGCTGCCGAAGTAGGGGCCCGCATAGGCCATGGACGGCTCCCACTGGGTGGGTCCCAGCACCCCGTCCAGGTCGCCGCCCAGCTCGTCGACCAGCTTGGGATTGGAGGGTCCGACGGTGATGAGCATGCCCGCGGGCTCGAAGCCGAGCTCCTTGGCCGAGTTCACGAACAGGACCGCGTCGTTGTAGTGGCCGCCTCCGACGAACAGGTCGGGGTCGAGGTCGCGGAACTTCGTCATGATGGCCGAGACGTCCTGGATGTCCTTGGGGTAGGTCTCGACGGCCAGCACCTCGATGCCGTGGGCCTCCAGGTGGCGGACCGCGCCCCGGGCCACCGAGGTGGCGAACGAGGTGTCCTCGTGTGCGATCACCGCGGTGCGGGCACCCTGAGCGGCCAGCGCCTCGACGCCCGAGCGGGTGTAGTCGCTGGCGATGGTGGCCACCAGGAACAGGTTCCGGAACCCGCGCTCGAACATGGTGTCGGAGGTGCCGTTTCCCTCCACCATCAGCACGTTGTTGGCCTCCGCGATGGCGCTGGTGCCGGTGGTGAGTCCGCTGGAGTACGGGCCCAGCAGGAAGTCGACCCGGTCGTCGTCGATGAGGCGCTGGGTGAGGTTGCCGGCGGTGTCGGCGTCGGACTCGTCGTCGTAGTACACGATCTCGGCCCGGTAGCGCTGATCGCCGACGCGGATGCCGCCGTAGACGTCGTTGACCCAGCGCAGCCAGGTGTCGTAGCCCTGCCGGGAGTCCTTGCCCTCCACCGAGTACTTGCCGGTCTCGCTGAGTGCCGCGCCCAGCCGGATCGTCCCCGCGAACTCGCTCGACGCATCCTCCGGCGATTGCGGCCCGGCCGGATCGTCGGCGCCGTCGCTGCAGGCCGCAATGAGCGGCAACCAGGCGAGCAGCACCACCCCCAGGGCTAGTCCGGCGCGTCGCATGGTTGAGCTCCAGTTCGCCGATCGGCTCCTTCGAGGCTAGTTGTCGTCCCGGTGTGCGCGGTGCGGGCGTGCTCGTCCACCGGCGGGCGGGGCAGGGCTAGTTGTCGTCCCGGTGTGCGCGGTGCGGGCGTGCTCGTCCACCGGCGGGCGGGGCAGGGCTAGTTGTCGTCCCGGTGTGCGCGGTGCGGGCGTGCTCGCCTCACCGGCGGGCGGGGCAGGGTGAGTTGCCGTCCCGGCGTGCGCGGTGCGGGCCCGTGCTGCCATCATTGCGGCCATGAAGGTTCCCCTCACCGTCCGTGACCACCTCGACCGGGCCCTGGTCGTCTACCCCGACCGGGTCGCCTTCGTCGACGAGCCCGACCAACCCGCGCCTTCGATGGGTGAAGTGACCTTCTCGCGTCTAGGCGAGCTGGCCGACGCCACCGGCGCCGGCCTCGACGCCCTCGGCGTGCCCATGGGGGGCCGGGTGGCCATGGTGTCGCACAACGCCGGGCGCCTGCTCACCTGCTTCTGGGGGGTCAGCGGCAACGGCCGCATCTTCGTGCCCGTCAACTTCCGCCTCAGCCTCGACGAGGTGTCGTACATAGTCGACCACTGCGGGGCCGACGTGCTGCTGGTGGATCCCGAGCTGGCCGAGACGCTGGACCCGATCTCGTGCCGCCACAAGTTCGTGCTCGGCACCGAGTCCGACGAGGCCCTGTTCCGCTTCGGCGAAGCGCCGCAGCCCTGGGAGCCCGACGAGGACGAGACCGCGGTCATCAACTACACCTCGGGCACCACCGCCCGGCCCAAGGGGGTCCAGCAGACCCACCGCAGCCTCTGGCTCAACGCGGCGATGTTCGGCTGGCAGGCCTCGGTCAGCGACCGCGACAGCTACCTGCACACCCTGCCCATGTTCCACTGCAACGGCTGGGGGATGCCCTACGCGCTGGTCGGCATGGGGTCCAGGCAGGTGGTGCTGCGCAAGGTGGACGGCCCCGAGATCCTGCGCCGGGTGGACGCCCACGGCATCACGCTCATGTGCGGCGCGCCGGCGGTGGCCGCGGCCATCCTCGACGCGGCCGCGCAGTGGGACGGTCTGATCCCCGGCGCGGGGCGCACCCGGATCGTGGTGGCCGGTGCGCCCCCGCCGACCCGCACCATCGAGCGGATCGAGACCGAGCTGGGCTGGGAGTTCATCCACATCTACGGCCTCACCGAGACCGCGCCGCTGCTGACCATGAACCGCCGGCGGGCCGAGTGGGACGGCCTGTCCTCAGCGGAGCGGGCCCGCATGCTGTCGCGCCAGGGCGCGCCCGCGCTGGGGGTGCGCATGCAGGTGAGTGACTCGGGCGAGTTCCTGGCCCGCTGCAACCATGTGCTGGAGGGCTACTGGGAGCAGCCCGAAGCCACCGCGGAGGCCATCGTCGACGGCTGGTTCCACACCGGCGACGGCGGATACCTCGACGACGACGGCTACTACATGATCACCGACCGCAAGAAGGACGTGATCATCTCCGGCGGCGAGAACGTCTCGTCGATAGAGGTGGAGGACGCGCTGTTCTCGCACCCGGCGGTGGCCGAGGTGGCCGTTATCGGCGTGCCCCACGAGAAGTGGGGCGAGACGGTCAAGGCCCTGGTGGTGCTGGCCCCCGGCTCCTCCGCCACACCGGAGGAGTTGATCGCCCACTGCCGGGAGCGCATCGCCCACTACAAGTGCCCGACATCGGTGGAGATGCGCGACGAGCTGGCCCGCACCGCCACCGGCAAGCTCCAGAAGTTCAAGCTGCGGGCCCCCTACTGGGAGAGCATGTCCAAAGCCGTCAACTGAGAGGCCGAGCGAATCGGCGAGCGAACGCGGCCCATACGGCGCGAGGCCGTGGCCCGAGCGGCCCGTGAGCGCAGCGAACAAGAGCGGGAATGACACCGCTGCGGAGCGACAGGCCCTCACCTATCTTCGGGGCTCTAGAGCCGGAATTGGCAGCAGGATGCACGCATACCGTGCACAACGCTGCCAGTTCCCGCCGGTAGCGGAGGCTGGGGCCAGTACGGTCGCACCATGACCGGGATCGACGGCAAGGCGGTGGCGGCGCTCGTTGCGCGTGCCCGCCGAGACGTGGACTCCGGGCTGTTGCCCGCGGCTCAGCTTGCGCTGGCCCGCGAGGGCGAGATCGTGGTGTCGGAGGCGCTGGGCGACTGCTCGACCGACACCCGGTTCCACACCTACTCGGCCGTGAAGCCTTCGGTGGCTCTCACCGCCATGGAACTGGCCGCCGAGGGACTCTTCGACATCGACGCGCCCGTGAGCGAAGTGCTCCCATCGTTCGGGGCCAACGGCAAGGAGGCCATCACGGTGTCGCAGGTGCTGCTCCACGCCGGCGGCTTCCCGTACGCGCCCCTGGGGCGCGCCGAGACCACCGACCGCACTGCCCGGCTGGCCGCCTACGCCGCCTGGCGCACCGACTGGGAGCCCGGCACCCGGTTCGAGTACCACGCCCTGTCGGCCCACTGGGTGCTGGCCGACATCATCGGCGAGGTGACCGGCCGCCCCTACGCCGACGTGATCGCCGAGCGGGTGATGGAGCCCGCGGGCTGCACTCGATGGCTGGGCATCGGCATCGACGATCAGGCTGATGTGGTCGATGTGGTGGGCGTGGGCTCGCTGCCCACCGCGGCCGAGCTCGCCGCGCTCGGCCTCGACGAGCTGCCCGGCGGCGTCGGCGAGGAGATGCTGACGGTGTTCAACCGCCCCTGGCTGCGGGCGGCCGGGGTTCCCGGGGGTGGCGGGATCGCCCGGGCCGCCGACATGGCCCGGTGGTACCAGGCTGTGCTCCACAACCCGGGCGGCTTCCTTCATCCCGCGGTCCGCCGCGACGCCATGGTCGTCCGCCAGAGCCATCCCGACTGGACGGGAACCCCTGCCAACCGCTCCCACGCCTTCGTGCTGGCCGGCGACGACGGCAAGGCCGGCATGCGGGGCCATGGGCACGGAGCTCCCGCCGAAGCCTTCGGTCACGGCGGTGCCGCCGGCCAGATCGCCTGGGCCGACCCGGCCAGCGGACTTTCGTTCGCCTACCTCACCAACGGCCTCGACCGCAACGACCTCGCCTCGGCCCGCCGCCGCGTCGCCCTGTCCACCCGAGCCCTAGCCTGCTTTCTGCAGTAAAACACAATGAAAAGATATGAAACATCCGTATAGTGCGGGTGGGGTGGCCCCCGTGAAGTTTCACCGGAACTCGGCCAACGGTGGCCACCCCACTGCTGGATCATATGATAGCACCTGTACATGACTGTGCCGCATGAAGATCCATCCTGCACTTCGCCCCGGCCTCGCACCGAGTGGATACGAGTACCGGGCTGATCAGGGCTGTCCGAACGTCGAGACCTTGTCCACCCGGCACTCGAACAGCACCCGACGCTCATCGATGGACGGATCGCGCAGGGCGTAGGGCGGCTCCGCGCCGGTGTACTTCGTCCAGACCCCGTCGAGCTGCTCGGTGACCCGGGCGCCCTCGGTGGGGTCGTCCTCGGATATCTCCCGCTCGACAGTGGCCTTCATCGACACCCAGTGGTACGGGTTCTGCGGGTTGATGAGGATCAGCGAGATCTCAGGGCTGCTGCGGATCCACGCCGTCTTCTTGCGATGTGCGGCCACGTTGACCAGCACCTTGTCCCCGGCGTAGTCGAACCACATCGGGGTCAGGCTGGGCCGGCCGTCAGCGCCGATCACCGACACCACCGCGGTGACCTGCTCGTCGAGCAGCCGCTTGTAGACGGGGTCGAGGTCATCGAGGCTGTCGATCTCGCGACGCCCCCCGATCCCGAACTGGCCGGCCTGCACGCCGGCCGACACGTCCAGGAACTGGTACAGCCTGATGGTCATTGTCAACTCCTTGCTGTTGGATCAGCGCCGCACCCTATAGCCCGAAACGCCCGGCCTCTCAGTTGCCCGAGCCGAACAGTCCGAAGCGCCAGCCGGGATCGCCCGGCACCATGGTGCCCGCCGTCTGGGACGCCTCGCCCATCGCCCTGGACTTGGCCGCGGTGCGCTCGGCCAGTTCCATCTGCTGGGCCTCCCAGCCTGCCAGAGCGCCGTCGAGGTCTCCGGCGCCGGACAGGAAGTCCCGCAGGGCCCAGCCGTCGGCGCACGCCTTGGCCGTGCCTGCCGCGACGTGGGGCCTCAACGCGGCGGCGGCGTCGCCGATCAGGATGGTGCGGCCTCTACGGAAGCGGTGGGCGGTCATGTCGAATATCGCCTGGATGAAGGGCGCGTCGCAGGCCAGCACCAGTTCGGCCAGCTGCGGTGCCAGCAGCGCGGAGGCGTCGGCGCGCAACGCCCGGACGAAGCGGTGCTGCACGAGTCCAGGCGGCATGGTGCCCGGCCGGTGGACGCCGTCGCGGTCGGTCATCAGGTCGTCGTAGGCTGCGCCGTCGACGTTGCGGTACCACACGAAGTTGAGAGCCCTCTCACCCACCTCGACCGAGTCGGTGGGTCCGGGAATGGCGTATGCGAGGATGTGGGAGCGTTGCAGGACCTGGTACACCATGGCGTCGGCGAAGATCTCGGCAGTGCTCGGCGACAGCGCGCTCTCCAGGACGGTGCCTCGCCAGGCGACGTATCCGGCGTAGGTGGTCGACGTGCGGGGCGCCACCGTCTCCCGCACCGTCGAGCCGATCCCGTCGGCGCCCACCAGGAGGTCGCAGGGGTGGGTGTCCCCGCCGGCGAAGCGCACCGATGCCGACTCGCCCGACTGCTCCACGCCGGCGGCGCGGCAGCCGAGGTGGTACCGCTCCGGCGGCAGGCGCTCCAGCAGCGCCCGGTACAGCGTGTTCCACGAGGTGAAGCGGTAGTGGGTGGCGGCCGTGTCGATGATGGCTCCGTTGCGGTCGACATAGCTCCAGTAGGTGAGCGTCAGGGCGACCTGGCGCGCTGTCCCCCCGCTGGCGCCGAGGCTGGTACCCAACTCCGTGAAGTACCGCTCGGTCATGGGCAGCACCGCGATTCCGGCGCCCCGCCCCTGCAGCGCTGAGCTCGAACGCTCGAATACCTCGACATCGCAACCCATCTCGTGCAGCAGCACGGCCGCGGTCAGCCCCCCGATCGAGCCGCCCACCACCCCCACACGCAGCCCGTTCACTGTCCTGCCCGGCACGTCACGTGCACAGAACCTACTGGCATCACGTCGCTGGGCAGGGTCAGCCGGTGCGGGTCACTGAGTTTGCCGCTGCCGGGAACGCTGGCGGTTGGGATAGACCCCGTGGCGTGGCATCATGGCGGACCGGCGCCCCGGCGCCGACCCGCTCCCTTAGCTCAGCCGGCAGAGCGTCTCCATGGTAAGGAGAAGGTCGTCAGTTCGATTCTGACAGGGAGCTCGGTGCAGGCACCGTCCTGCCCATCCCGGCGACGTAGCTCAGTTGGCAAGAGCGCTCGACTCATAATCGAGAGGTCGACAGTTCAAGTCTGTCCGTCGCTACAAGCAGGGCCGCCGCGGCGCGGTGCGTGGCCCCTGCAAGCAGGGCCGCCGCGGCGCGGTGATCCGTCGCTGCATGGAAGGCTCAGTCCGGGCCTGGTAGACAACTGACGTGACCGCATCGCCCCGTCGCCCCCTGCGAGCCGTCGAGGAGTCGCGTAACGTCCGCCGCGACCGCGAGTCTCAATCTTCACCGGACATGGCTTCGCTCGTCGAGCGGGCCAAGTCCGGCGACCGGGAGGCGTTCGACCGGCTCGTGCGGATCACCCACTCCGACTCGTACGCGCTGGCGCTGCGCCTGACGGGAAGCACGGAGGATGCTCGCGACGTGGTTCAAGAGGCGTACCTGAGGGCCTACCGCAGCGTCGGCCGCTTCCGCGGCGATGCGCTCTTCAGCACCTGGCTGTACCGCATCGTGGCAAACTGCGCGGCCACTCACATCGGCCGGCGCCGGCTCCACCGCCACGACCAGCTCGGCGCTCATGACGATGTGATCGACACCCGTCCCGACTATGACCCGACCCTGCTGGGGGACGTGGCCGCGCTGCGCGTGAACCTCGACGCCGCCATCCGCGACCTCCCGCCGCGCCTGCGGTCGGTGGTTGTGCTGCGGGATATGTACGACCTGCCCCATGAGGCCATCGCCAAGGAGCTCGGCATCTCGGTGACCGCCGCCAAGGTGCGGCTGCACCGGGCTCGCCGACGCCTGCGCGAACAGGTGCTCCCCCTGCCCGGAGAGGAGCACGACCATGACCGGTGACCGCGCCGACTGCGTGTCGGTGAGCGACGCCCTCGCCGCGGCCGCGGGCTCCGACCGCGCCTTCGGACCGATGGAGCTGGACCATCTGGCCACGTGCCTGCGGTGCCGGGCCGAGCAGTCCCGCTACCAGCGGCTGATGGAGGCCATGCAGTCGCTGCGCGAAGCACCCGTGCAGGAGGACTACCGCCTGGAGTCGCAGATCCTGGAGACGCTCGACGTTCACGGGCGCCGCCTGGCCCGGTGGGCCCGATCAGGTGTGGTGGCCGCGGTCGGGGGCGTCGCAGCCGGGGCTGCCGCCACCGCGGGCCTCATCGCGGCCCGTCACCGCCGCGCCGCCCGGCTGGCGTCCTAGGCACGGAGTTCCGTAGCCGTTCGGGGGGTCGCGCTGGTAGCCTTTCGGGGTTGCTGAGGGGCGTGGCTCAATTGGCAGAGCACCGGTCTCCAAAACCGGCGGTTGGGGGTTCGAGTCCCTCCGCCCCTGCGAATCGCCGATGGCCACCACCTGCGGCGACACAACCCATCCGAGGTGAGCCCAACCATGGCGATGAACCGTCAACAGAAGCGCATGCTGCAGAAGCAGGGCGAGGTCGATGCCGAAGGCACGCCGGTCCGTACCCGCAGCCGACCCGCCTCGACGCCGACCGAGCGGACCTCGCCCACGCAGTTCCTGCGCGAGGTGCGAGGCGAGCTGCGCAAGGTGGCCTGGCCCAGCCGGGCCGAGACGGTCAACTACTCCATCGTCGTGCTGGTCACGGTCGTGGTGCTCACGGCCATGATCTACGGGCTCGACTGGGTCTTCTCCACGTTCATACTCGAACTGTTCGATTCCTGAGGTCCCCCAACCCATGACTGACACACCCGTCACAGACACGCCCGTCATCGACGCACCCGCCACCGACGCGGGCGCGATGGATGACCCCGCCCCGAGCGACGCTCCCGTCCTCACCGAGGACGACCTGTTCGCCGAGCAGGCAGACGCCGACGCCGAGGCGCCCGTCCCGGTCAGCCCCTATGACAAGCCGGGCAAGTGGTTCGTCGTTCACACCCAGTCCGGCTACGAGAAGAAGGTCAAGCAGAACCTCGAGGCCCGCACCGCGTCGATGAACATGGAGGGCCGCATCCATGAGGTGGTCATCCCGCTGCGCGACGTTCCCGAGTTCAAGAACGGCAAGAAGGTGATCTCCTCCAAGCGGCTGTTCCCCGGGTACGTGTTCGTGCGCTGCGAGTTGGACGACGAGGTCTGGCCGGTCATACGCGACACCCCCAATGTGACCGGATTCGTGAACCAGGGCGGGTCGCCCTCGCCGTTGCGCCGCCGCGACGTCGAAGCCTTCCTCGGGGTGGAGGCCGACCGGTCCCGGGAGGCGTCCAAGCGGGCCAAGCCGATGTTCGAGTACGGCATGGGCGAGACCGTCCGCGTCAAGGACGGCCCCTTCGCCGACTTCTCCGGCGAGATCATCGAGATCAACGAGGACCAGCTCAAGGTGAAGGTGCTGGTCAACATCTTCGGTCGAGAGACCCCCGTGGAACTCGAGTTCGCGCAGGTGGCCCGCCTGTAAGCCTGCGGATGGGGTTGTAGCCGGCCGCCGATCCCGCCACACTGCCCCCTTCGCCCGTCCCCACCGCTGAGAGAGTCCGATGGCACGAAAGCCGGTCGCCGCCGTAGTGAAGATCCAGATCCCCGCCGGCCAGGCCACCCCCGCGCCGCCGGTCGGCACCGCGCTCGGCCCCCACGGCGTGGCCATCATGGACTTCTGCAAGGACTACAACGCCCGCACCGAGGACAAGCGGGGCCAGATCATCCCGGCGGAGATAACCATCTACGAGGACCGGTCGTTCACATTCATCACCAAGACCCCTCCGACGTCCTATCTGATCCGGACCGCCGCGGGTCTCGAGAAGGCGGCCGAGACGCCGGGCCGCGAGGTGGTGGGCACCATCACCGACGCGCAGCTGGCCGAGATCGCCGAGGTGAAGATGCCCGACCTCAACGCCAACGACCTGGAGGCGGCCAAGGCGCAGGTCGAGGGCACGGCCCGGTCCATGGGCGTCACCGTCGCCTAGAGCCCGACCGAGCACGGAGAGCGACCATGGCCAGGGGCAAGAAGCATGAGGACGCGGTGAAGACCTTCGACCGCCTGCGCCTCCACAGCGACAGCGAGGCAGTGGGTCTGGTGAAGAGCCTGGCCACGCGCCGCTTCGACGAGAGCGTCGACGTGGTCGTCAGGCTCGGAGTCGATCCCCGCAAGGCCGACCAGATGATGCGGGGGACGATCTCGCTGCCGTCGGGAACCGGCAAGGCGGTGCGGGTCGCAGTGTTCGCGCAGGGCGAGACCGCGACCAAGGCACGCGAGGCCGGGGCCGACCTGGTGGGCGCGGAGGATCTGGCCGAGCAGGTCCAGGCGGGCATGACCGACTTCGACGTGGCCATCGCCACGCCCGACATGATGCCGGTGGTCGGCAAGCTGGGCCGCATTCTCGGCCCTCGCGGGCTGATGCCCAACCCCAAGACCGGCACCGTCACCAACGACGTGGAGCGCACCATCGAAGAGTTCAAGGGGGGCAAGGTCGAGTACCGCACCGACCGCTTCGCCAACGTGCACGTCCCCATCGGCAGGGCGTCGTTCGCGGAGGAGGATCTGGTCAGGAATCTCCGAGCGGTCCTGTCCGAGCTCCACCGGGCCAAGCCGGCCGCGTCCAAGGGCAGGTACGTGAAGAAGGTAGTGCTCAGCTCCTCGATGGGTCCGGGCGTGCGCGTCGACCCGGCCGAGGTCGGAGCAGACGACTGAACTCGGTAGGCTCGCCGATCACCGCGCTCACCTGAGACATCCGGTGCGCTCCGCGGGGAGCACCAATGGGCCGGCCGGCCCGCCGGACGAGGAAGGCACCCATGACAGTCCCTAGGCCCGAGAAGGCGGCCGTTGTCGCCGAAGTGCGTGACCGGCTGGCGGCCAGCGATGCGGCCCTGCTGACCGAGTACCGCGGCCTGAACGTCCCTCAGATGGCCGAACTGCGCCGGTCGCTGCGCGCCGCGGGCGGCGAGTACACCATCTACAAGAACACCATGGTGCGACTGGCAGTGGCCGATCTGGGCATCGACGTCGCCCATCTGCTCACCGGTCCGACCGCCATCGCGTTCGTTGGCGAGGGCGACGATGGCAGCGGCGACGCGGCCGCGGTCGCCAAGGCCCTCAGAGACTTCTCCCGCACCAACCGGGCCCTCGTGCTCAAGGGAGGCGTGCTGGGAACCAAGGTCCTCGGCCCCGAGGACCTGGTCGCCCTGGCCGACCTCCCATCGCGCGACCTGCTCCTCGCGCAGCTCGCAGGCGCCTTCGGTGCGCCCCTGGCCAAGTTCGCCGGCTTGCTGGAGGCGCTGCCGCGCAACTTCGCCTACGGGCTGAAGGCGCTCATCGAAACCCGAAGCGCCCCAGAGGCCGAGCGGGCATCCGCCGACGACCAACAACCATCCGAAACACAGGAGGCCTGAACAATGGCAACCAAAGAAGAGATCCTCGATTCGATCTCGCAGATGACCGTGCTCGAGCTGAGCGAACTGCTCAAGGAGTTCGAGGAGCGCTTCGAGGTGACCGCGGCTGCGCCGGCTGCGGTCGCGGTGGCGGCCCCGGACGCTGACACCGGCGGCGAGGACGAGGACGTCAAGGACTCCTTCAACGTCGTGCTGGCCGCGGTCGGCGACAAGAAGATCCAGGTGATCAAGGAGGTGCGCAGCCTCACCTCGCTCGGCCTCAAGGAAGCCAAGGAGCTCGTGGACAACGCGCCCAAGCCCGTGCTCGAGGGTCTCCCCAAGGACGACGCCGACAAGGCCAAGGCCGCCCTGGAGGCCGTCGGCGCCGAGGTCGAGCTCGTCTGACGCGCCAGCCGTCCGCTACCGGACCCGCAGCACCGGCGGCGCGGCGCTAGCCGAGGTCGTCTGATGGACCGGCGGATCGTCTGATGGACCGGCGGATCGCCTGATGGACCGACGGATCGCCTGATGGACCAGCGGGGCTCGATCGACCGGCGGGGCGCTTGATGGACCGGCGGTTGGAGCTGGACGGTCCCAGCAACTTCCGCGACCTCGGCGGCCTGCCCGTCGCGGGCGGGGGATCGATCCGCACCGGTCTGGTGTACCGGGCCGACAGGCTGTGCACGCTCACCGACGCGGACCTGCGCCGTCTGGAGGCGGCCGACATCCGCCACGTCTTCGACCTGCGCTCCGAGGCCGAGGCATCGGAGTTCCCCGACCGCATCCCCGCGGGAGCGTCCTACGTCCGACTGCCGATGACGAGCGATGAGACCTTCCGGACCCGCACCATCTACGAGCGCATAGTCGAACACGAGATCAAGTTCTACGGCGAGCCCGAGATGGTGGCCGGCTACGTGCGGATCATGAAGAACTTCGGCCCGTCGTTCGTGAGGATCGCCCGGCAGGTCGGGGTGGGCGATCCGGTCGTGATCCACTGCACCGCGGGCAAGGACCGCACCGGGGTGGCCTCGATGCTCCTGCTGGACCTGGCCGGCGTGGCTGCCGAGCATGTGGCGGCCGACTACGCGCTGTCGTCCGAGCGTCGACCCAGCCTCCAGCGCGATCACACCGAAGCCAAGTCACTCCAGCCGATGCTCGAGGACCTAGGCCTGGACCCGGCCGATTTCGCCCCCCTCTGGGAGGCCCGGCCCGCCGTCATCCTCGCCACCCGGCAGGAGCTGCACGACCAGTGGGGCGGCGCGGCCGGCTACCTGTCGGCGGCCGGCGCGAGCGACGCCGACATCGACGCCGTCCGGGCCCGGCTGCGAGCCTGAACCCTCCGGCCGAGCCCGATTGCGGCGCGGCGGCACGACATCCGCTAATCTCGCGGCGATCGCGCCACTCGGGTGGTTGCGGTCGGGCGCGCCGCGGACTAGCCTTTCACGTACCGTGGTCGTCTGTGCGCGCTGGGAGGCGGCTCCCGTGGCTAATTCCTCAATTCTGACGCGCGCACGCGCGACCGCGTGATCCCAGATCAGCCGGCCCTCGGGAGTATCACGTGACCGCACGCGCCGCTTCACGCGAACGCTATTCGTTCGGAAACCTCGAGGAGATCCTCGAACTGCCTGACCTCATCGCGATCCAGCGGGAGAGCTTCTCCTGGCTGATGACCGAGGGCCTGGCCCGCACCTTCAAGGACATCTCGCCCATCGCCGACTACAGCGGGACGCTCGAGCTCGAGCTCGAGTTCGACCCCGGCGACGAGGAGCTTCATCCACCCCCGAAGTTCACGGTGGACGACTGCAAGGAGAAGGACATGACCTACTCCGCGCCGATCTTCGTCCGGGCCCGATTCCTCAACGCCGGCACCGGCGAGATCAAGGAGCAGATCGTCTTCATGGGCGACTTCCCCATGATGACCGACAAGGGCACCTTCATCATCAACGGCACCGAGAGGGTGGTCGTCTCCCAGCTGGTCCGCTCGCCCGGCGTGATCTTCCAGCCCGGCGAGCGCTACCGGCTGCGGAACCTGGCCAAGTACCAGCTCGTGACGGGCACGATCCATCCCTACCGGGGCGAGTGGATCGAGTTCGATGTGGAGCAGAAGCCCCGCAAGGAGATCACCGCGGGGGTGAGGGTGGCTCGCAAGCGTCGCCTTCCGCTGTTCACCCTGCTGAGGGCCCTGGGCTACGACGAGGAGAACCAGCCCGGGTTCCTCGAGCGCTTCGTCGAGCATTTCGACTTCCTGGCCGAGCAGTGGGACAAGCAGGGCCACCTCGCACCAACCCGCGACGAGTCGCTCATCGAGATCTACAAGCGGGTTCGCCCCGGCGACCCGGCCACCGCGGAGACGGCCCGCTCCTACTTCGAGAACTCCTTCTTCAGCGGCCGCCGCTACGACCTGTCCCGGGTGGGCCGGCACAAGCTCAACCGCAAGCTCGGCCCGGAGTTCGACTTCCTCGAGGAGACCTTCGGGCTCGACTTCGAGCGCCCGGACCCCGAGCAGTCGCTGCTGTCGCCCTGCGAGATGCTGGCCGCGGCCACCTACCTGCTGAACCTGGCCAAGGGCGAGCCCGGCTACCGCCTCGACGACCAGGACCACTTCGCCAACCGCCGCATCCGCAGCGTCGGCGAGCTGATCCAGAACCAGGTGCGCATCGGCCTGTCCCGCATGGAGCGGCAGGTGCGTGAGCGCATGACCACCCAGGACGTGGAGGCGATCACGCCCCAGACGCTGATCAACATCCGGCCGGTGGTCGCGTCTATCAAGGAGTTCTTCGGCACCTCCCAGCTGTCGCAGTTCATGGACCAGGTCAACTCCCTGTCGGGCCTGACCCACCGGCGGCGGCTCTCGGCTCTGGGCCCCGGCGGCCTGAGCAGGGAGCGGGCCGGGTTCGAGGTGCGCGACGTGCACTTCTCCCACTACGGGCGCATGTGCCCGATCGAGACGCCCGAGGGCCCCAACATCGGGCTCATCGGGGGCCTGGCCTCCTTCGCCCGCGTCAACGAGTTCGGCTTCATCGAGTCGCCCTACCGGGTGGTCTCCGACGGCCGGGTGACCGACGAGATCGTCTACCTCGCCGCCGACGAGGAGGAGGAGTACGTCGTGGCGCAGGCCAACGCGCCGATCGACTCCGAGGGCCGGTTCATCAACCCGAGGGTGCTCGTGCGGCGATCGCCCCAGGCGGCCTCGCTGCAGGATCTCCGCCTCCAGCTGGAGCAGGAGGTCTTCTTCGGCGCCACCACCGAGATCTCCTTCGTGCCGCCCGACGAGGTGCAGATGATGGACATCTCGCCCAAGCAGATCGTCTCGGTGGCCACCGCCCTCATCCCGTTCCTCGAGCACGACGACGCCAACCGGGCCCTGATGGGCGCCAACATGCAGCGCCAGGCGGTGCCGCTGGTGCGAACCGAGGCCCCCTACATCGGAACCGGCGTGGAGGGCCGGGCCGCCCGGGACGCAGCCGACATGGTCATCGCCTCCGAGGGCGGGACCGTCGTCGCGGTGGACGGCGACCGCATCGTGGTGGACTACGCGGAGGCGGGCCGGACCGAGATCAAGCTGCGCAAGTTCGAGCGGTCCAACCAGGACACCTGCATCAGCCAGAAGCCGCTGGTGCGCGCCGGCGACACCGTCGGCGCCGGGGAGGTGCTGGCCGACGGCCCGTCGACCGATCACGGCGAGCTGGCCCTGGGCAAGAACCTGCTGGTGGCCTTCATGTCCTGGGAGGGCTACAACTTCGAGGACGCCATCATCCTGTCGGAGCGGCTGGTGCGCGACGACGTGCTCACCTCGATCCACATCCACGAGCACGAGATAGACGCCCGCGACACCAAGCTGGGCTCCGAGGAGATCACCCGGGACATCCCCAACCTCTCCGACGACATCCTCGCCGACCTCGACCACCGCGGGATCATCCGCGTGGGCGCAGAGGTCGGTCCGGGCGATGTGCTGGTGGGCAAGGTCACGCCCAAGGGCGAGACCGAGCTGACGCCCGAGGAGCGGCTGCTGCGGGCCATCTTCGGTGAGAAGGCCCGGGAAGTGCGCGACACGTCGCTGAAGGTGCCCCACGGGGAGTCCGGCAAGGTGATCGACGTCAAGGTGTTCGACCGCGACGATCCCAACGCCGGGGAGCTGCCGCCCGGAGTGAACCAACTGGTGCGGGTGTACGTGGCCCAGAACCGCAAGATCAGCGTGGGCGACAAGCTGGCCGGCCGCCACGGCAACAAGGGCGTGATCTCACGGATCCTCCCCGTCGAGGACATGCCCTTCACCGTCGACGGCACGCCGGTCGACATCATCCTGAACCCGCTGGGCGTGCCGTCGCGCATGAACGTCGGCCAGGTGCTCGAGGCCCACCTCGGATACTGCGCCCGGTACGGCTGGGAGATCGACGGGGAGCGGGTGGGCGACGAGCCGATCCGGGGGACCGAGACCAAGACCCGCCCGGTGACCCAGCCCTCGGCCCACGTCGCCACGCCGGTGTTCGACGGCGCCACCTGGGACGAGCGCGACCTCGCCCAGGGCAAGCCGACCATCGTGGACATCCTCACCAACCTCAACCCGGAGACTTCCGACGGCCACCGGCTGATCGAGATCGACGGCAAGCAGACCCTCTACAACGGGCGCACCGGCGAGCCGTACGACAACCCGATCACCACCGGCTACGTCTACATGCTGAAGCTGGCCCATCTCGTCGACGACAAGATCCACGCCCGCTCCACCGGCCCCTACTCGATGATCACCCAGCAGCCCCTGGGCGGCAAGGCCCAGTTCGGCGGCCAGCGCTTCGGCGAGATGGAGGTCTGGGCGCTGGAGGCCTACGGGGCGGCGTTCTGCCTGCAGGAGCTGCTCACCGTGAAGTCGGACGATGTTCTCGGCCGGGCCAAGGCCTACGAGGCCATCGTCAAGGGCGAGAACGTTCCCGACCCGGGCATCCCCGAGAGCTTCAAGGTGCTCATCAAGGAGATGCAGTCGCTGTGCATCAACGTCGAGGTCCTCTCGGCCGCGGGCGAGCACATCGAGATGCGGGAGCTCGACGAGGAGAGCCTCCGGACGGTGGAGGCCCTCGGCATCGACCTGCAGCGCCCCGAGCGCGGCAGCGACGAGGACGACCTGGCCCGCACCGCCGGCCACCGCTGAGCGCCGATCGGAACCCGCATGAACACGACACGAGAGCCGCCATCCAAGCGCTGGCGCAGAACCGAACCTACGAATACCGCCGGCCACCGCTGAGCCCGCGGGACGAACAAGCAACCAAGACCAAGCACCGGACGCACGAACGAAAGACGGACTCAGAAAATGCTCGACGTCAACGATTTCAGTGACCTGAAGATCGGGCTGGCCAGCGCCGACTCGATCCGCACCTGGTCGAACGGCGAGGTCAAGAAGCCCGAGACGATCAACTACCGCACGCTCAAGCCCGAGAAGGACGGCCTGTTCTGCGAGAAGATCTTCGGGCCGACCCGCGACTGGGAGTGCGCCTGCGGGAAGTACAAGCGGGTGCGCTTCAAGGGGATCATCTGCGAGCGGTGCAACGTCGAGGTGACCCGCTCCAAGGTGCGCCGCGAGCGGATGGGCCACATCGAGCTGGCCGCGCCCGCGGTGCACATCTGGTACCTGCGCGGCACCAGGTCGTGGCTGGCCTACCTGCTGATGGGCACCCAGCCCAAGGAGGAGCTCAAGGCCAAGCAGCTCGAGAAGGTGATCTACTTCGGGGCCAACCTGGTGGTGGGCGTCGACGTCGACCGGCGCCACGCCGACATGCCCGAGCTGGAGGTGGAGGTGCGCCGCGAGCTCGACGGCATCGACGCCGACCGGAACCTCGAGCTGTCACAGCGCCAGGAGCGGCTGGAGACGGATCTGGCCGAGGCCGAGGCGAACGAGGCCAAGGAATCGGAGCTGCGGGCGCTGCAGCGGCAGGCCGACAAGGACTTCGAGGAGATCGAGGAGCGCTTCGCGGAGGAGCTCGAACGGGTCGAGCGGGCCTGGGAGGTGTTCTCGGACCTGTTCGGCCGCCAGATCATCGAGGACGAGGACCTCTGGCGCGAGCTCGTCGACCGCTGGGGCGACTACTTCGAGGGCGGCCAGGGCGCCGACGCCATCGCCCGGCTCATCGCGGCTCTCGACTTCGACGCCGAAGAGGAGACGCTGCGCAGCCAGATCAACCCCCCGAGGGCCAGCGGCCGCTGTCGGCCCAGCGCAAGCAGAAGGCCATCAAGCGGCTGCGGATCCTGGCCGCGTTCAACCGGCGCGACAACTACGGGAGGCGGATCAACGACCCCCGGGCCATGATCCTCGACGTCGTCCCGGTCATCCCGCCGGAGCTGCGGCCCATGGTGCAGCTCGACGGCGGCCGCTTCGCCACGTCGGATCTCAACGACCTCTACCGCCGCGTGATCAACCGCAACAACCGCCTCAAGCGCCTGCTGGACCTGGCCGCGCCCGACATCATCGTCAACAACGAGAAGCGGATGCTGCAGGAGGCGGTGGACGCCCTGTTCGACAACGGTCGCCGCGGCCGTCCCGTCACCGGGCCCGGCAACCGGCCGCTGAAGTCGCTGTCGGACATGCTCAAGGGCAAGCAGGGCCGGTTCCGCCAGAACCTGCTCGGCAAGCGGGTCGACTACTCGGGACGGTCCGTCATCGTGGCCGGCCCCACCCTGCGGTTCCACCAGTGCGGCCTTCCCAAGATCATGGCCCTGGAGCTGTTCAAGCCCTTCGTCATGAAGCGGCTGGTGGACGTGGAGCTCGCCCCCAACATCAAGTCGGCCAAGCGCATGGTCGAGCGGCGCCGGCCCCAGGTGTGGGACGTGCTCGAGGACGTGATCCGCGAGCATCCGGTGCTGCTGAACCGGGCCCCGACACTGCACCGGCTGGGCATCCAGGCCTTCGAGCCCGTGCTGGTGGAGGGCAAGGCCATCCAGATCCATCCGCTGGTGTGCGCGGCCTTCAACGCCGACTTCGACGGCGACCAGATGGCGGTGCACCTGCCGCTGTCGGCCGAGGCCCAGGCCGAGGCCCGGGTGCTGATGCTGTCGGCCAACAACGTGCTGAGCCCGGCCCACGGCCGGCCCCTGGTCACGCCCACCCAGGACATGATCATCGGGGCGCACTACCTGACCGAGATGATCGAGGACGCCGACGGGTCCGAGAGGTCCTTCCGCTCGATCGACGAGGTCCGGTTCGCCTACGAGAACGGCGACCTCAGGCTGCACGCCCCCATCGAGTACCGGGGCGTGCAAGACCTGATGGTGGCACCGGCCAACGGCGACGCGGCCCGCTACGAGGCGACCACGGCCGGCCGGGTGTTCTTCAACAACGCGCTCCCCGACGGGTTCGGCTATGTGAACAGCACGGTCGGCCAGCGCCAGATGGGTGAGATCGTCGACCGGCTGGCCCGCGGCTTCGCGATCGCGGAGGTGGCCAGGAGCCTCGACGAGGTCAAGGACATCTGCTTCGAGTTCGCGTCGCGGTCAGGCCTCACGATCTCCATCGACGACGTGAGGACGCCCAAGCAGAAGACCGAGATCCTCGACCGCTACGAGAAGCAGGCCGACAAGATCGAGCGCCAGTTCCGGCGGGGGATCATCACCGACGGCGAGCGCCGCCAGCTCGAGGTCGAGGTCTGGTCCGAGGCCACCGAGGAGGTCACCGGCCGGATGAAGGACGAGCTCGAGTCCGACGCGTTCAACCCGGTCAACATGATGGTCGGGTCCGGGGCCCGCGGGAACATGATGCAGATCCGCCAGATCGCAGGCATGCGCGGCCTGGTCGCCAACCCCCGCGGCGACATGATCCCCCGACCGATCAAGAGCAACTTCCGCGAGGGTCTCAGGGTGCTGGAGTACTTCATCGCCACTCCCGGCGCCCGCAAGGGGCTGGTCGACACCGCGCTGCGCACCGCGGACTCCGGCTACCTCACCCGGCGGCTCGTTGACGTGGCCCAGGAGGTCATCATCAACGCCGAGGACCCGTTCGAGTCCGGCGGCTACGTGAAGGGCATCTGGCTCGACGACATCGGTCCGGACACGCCCGGCAAGCGCACCTACCTCGACACCAGGCTGTTCGGGCGGGTGCTCGCCGACGACGTGACGCTCAGCGACGGCTCGGTGATCCTCGCCGGGACGATGGTGGGCGACGCGGAGCAGGAGGCCCTGCGCGACGACCCGCAGGTCACGAGGGTGCGGGTGCTGTCGCCGCTCAGCGACGACTCGGCCTCGGGCATCACCGGAGCCTCCTACGGCATGTCGCTGGCCACCGGCAAGCTCATCGAGCAGGGCGAGGCGGTCGGAGTCATCGCCGCCCAGTCCATCGGCGAGCCCGGCACCCAGCTCACGATGCGCACCTTCCACACCGGCGGCGTCGCCGGAGCCCAGGACATCGCGGGCGGCCTTCCCCGGGTGGTCGAGCTGTTCGAGGCCCGCACCCCCAAGGGCAAGGCCACGCTGGCCCGCCAGGCCGGTGTGGTCCGCATCCGCGACGACGGCAGCGGCGAGCGCACGGTGGTGATCGTGGAGAACGACGGCACCGAGCACGACTGCAGGATCGGCAGCGAGTACCGCCTGGAGGTCCGCGACGGCGACGAGGTGGAGCCGGGCGACGCCCTCGTCGAGGGGCCCCGCGATCCCAAGGAGCTGCTGGAGATCCGCGGCATCGACGCCACCCAGCGCTACCTGGTGGCGGAGGTCCAGAAGGTGTACCGGGACCAGGGCGTCTCGATCCACGACAAGCACATCGAGCTGATCGTCCGCCAGATGACCAAGAGGGTCGCCATAGGCGAGCCGGGCGACACGAGCTTCCTGCCCGACGAGCGGGTCGACAAGGCCAGCTTCGAGCGCACCAACCGCGAGATCGTGCGGGCCGGCGGCAGGCCGGCGTCGGGGCGGCGCGAGGTGATGGGGATCACCAAGGCCTCCCTGGCCACCGAGTCGTGGCTGTCGGCCGCGTCGTTCCAGGAGACCACCCGGGTGCTCACCGAGGCCGCCATCGAGTCCAAGCGCGACACGCTGGTCGGCCTCAAGGAGAACATCATCATCGGCAAGCTCATCCCGGCCGGGACGGGCATGTCGCGGTACCGCCAGGGCTACGCCACCCACGCGCCCGACCACACGCCGATGGACTATTACACGTCCGAGGACACCGATCTGGACCTCGCCGACATGCTCGCGCAGCGAAGCAGCGAGCTGGAGGGCGCCGAGGTTCTCGACTATCCGGTGGGCGACGCCACCGGCGCGGTGACCGAGGCGGGATGACCGTCCTGGCTCGCGCGCCGATCGCCCGGCGGGAGCGCCGAACGGCTCCCGCGCGCCCCTAGACTGCCCCGTCCGGCTCAACGCCGACTCTCTAAGGAACCACCGCCGCATGCCCACCATTTCCGATACGCATGATGCGACGTCCCCACGCCGGCGACGCTCGCAGCGGGCGCGCCCTGTGAGCACGAAGGAACGACCCACCTAGATGCCCACTATTCAGCAGCTGGTCCGCAAGGGCCGCCAGACGAAGCGCCGCAAGGAGTCGACGCCCGCCCTGCAGGGCGCGCCGCAGCGGCGCGGCGTGTGCACCAGGGTCTACACGGCCACCCCCAAGAAGCCGAACTCCGCCCTGCGCAAGGTGGCCCGCGTCCGCCTGACCACCGGCGTGGAGATCACCGCCTACATACCGGGCGAGGGGCACAACCTCCAGGAGCACTCGATCGTGCTGGTGCGGGGCGGCCGGGTGAGGGACCTGCCCGGCGTGCGCTACAAGGTCGTGCGAGGCACCCTCGACACCGCCGGCGTGCGCGAGCGGAAGAAGGCCCGCAGCCGCTACGGGGTCAAGAAGGAGTCCTGAGGTGCCGCGCAAGGTTGCAAGTCGCTGCGGCTCGGGGAGGGGCGCCTGACATGCCGCGCAAGGGACCCGCGACGCGCCGCGAGCTGCAGCCCGATCCGATCTACCGGTCGCTGCTGGTGACGCAGGTGATCAACAAGGTGCTCCAGCGGGGCAAGCGCACCCTCGCCGAGCGGATCGTGTACGACGCGCTGTCCATCGTCGAGGACAAGACGGGCGCGGAGCCCGTGTCCACGCTGAAGCGGGCCGTCGACAACGTCCGTCCCCAGCTGGAGGTGCGCAGCCGGCGAGTGGGCGGCGCCACCTATCAGGTGCCGGTCGAGGTCAGGCCTCGCCGGGCCACCACCCTCGCGGTCCGCTGGATCGTCTCGTACGCCCGCGACCGCCGGGAGCACACCATGGCCCAGCGTCTGGCCAACGAACTGCTCGACGCCGGCAACGGAGTGGGCGCTTCGGTGAAGCGCCGCGAGGACCTCCAGAAGATGGCCGAGTCGAACAAGGCCTTCGCGCACTACCGCTGGTAGCCGCACCGCAAGCGCGAGGAGGTCTGACATGGCGCTCACCCGTGACCATAAGGAGACTGTGCATGCCCGGGCCCGTCGCGATCCCGAGTTCAGGGGATACCTGCTGACCGGGGGGTTCGAGCATCTGTTGGCCGGCGAGGTCGGGGTCGCCAAGATGTCCCTGCGGGACTACATCATCGTCACCGTCGGATTCGAGAAACTCGGCGTCATGACGGGCAGGTCAGCGGGGAGCGTGACGCACATGTTTGGCCCCGAGGGCGACCCACCTGCCAGCGACCTGTTCGCGGTCATCGCCTGCCTGCTTCGCCATGAAGGCCTGGCCGTGCAGGTCAGCACGGTTCCTGCCGAGCGCGACGGCGGCGACCGCGCCGAGGTCGAACTGGTCGATGTGACGTGAGCCCTATCGCCTGAACACAGAGCACGCGGCTGGCGACCCCACCCAGTTTATTGGGTGGTCGTTACCCAATAAACTGGGTAATGAGGTGGCATGAGCGTGGCAGATGGCATGGCTGTCGAGGACTCCTACCTGCCGCGGCTGTTGGACAGCAAACTGCAAGACACGCTGCTGTACTCGCCCACCGTCGTGATCGCGGGGGCGCTCGGGCATTGAGCAATCTCTGCTGACGGTGCTCGCGACTGGGGCGCTGTCGGCGTAGACTGGAAACTTGGCCGGGCCTTGATGCCCGGTCGCGGCTTGTTGGTGGCACCGAGTCGGCTCGGCTGCTACCGGCCGAACCCCGCAGGAACGTACCGACCCGCCCCCGCACCACGTCTCCGAACCCCATGGACCGCTGACGAGCCCGCCCGGCCGCCAGAGGCCGAGACCCGCGAGAACACCCGCCCCGAATCATCCAGGAAGCCCTGCAATGCCCGCTGACGAGCGATACCCCCTGTCCAAGACCCGGAACATCGGGATCATGGCCCATATCGACGCGGGCAAGACCACGACCACCGAGCGGATCCTCTACTACACCGGGCGCAACTACAAGATCGGCGAGGTCCACGACGGCGCGGCCACCATGGACTGGATGGCCCAGGAGCAGGAGCGGGGCATCACCATCACCTCGGCCGCCACCCACTGCATCTGGCGCGACCACCGCATCAACATCATCGACACGCCCGGCCACGTCGACTTCACCGTCGAGGTGGAGCGCTCGCTGCGGGTGCTCGACGGCGCGGTGGCCGTGTTCGACGGGGTTGCCGGCGTGGAGCCCCAGACCGAGACGGTGTGGCGCCAGGCCGACCGCTACGGCGTGCCCCGGCTGTGCTTCGTCAACAAGATGGACCGCACCGGCGCCGACTTCCACTTCGTGCTCGACTCCATCCGGGAGCGGCTGACCGAGCGGGTGGCGGTGGTGCAGTTGCCGATCGGCAGTGAGTCGGACTACCGCGGCATCGTCGATCTCGTGCGGATGAAGGCTCGCATCTGGTCCGGCACCGACCTCGGGGTCACATGGACCGAGACCGACGTCGGCGACGACATGATCGAGGAGGCCGAGCTCTACCGCCACGACCTGCTGGAGACACTGTCGGACTACGACGAGAGCCTGCTCGAGAAGTTCCTCGAGGACGAGGAGATCAGCCCCGCCGAGATCGCGGCGGCCATCCGGGCCGGCACCATCGGCGGCGGGCTGGTGCCGGTGCTGAACGGCTCGGCCTTCAAGAACAAGGGAGTGCAGGCCCTGCTCGACGCGGTGGTCGACTACCTGCCCTCGCCCAGCGACGTGGCCGCAGTGACCGGCACCGACCCCCGCTCCGGAGCCGCGGTGACCCGCGCCGCCGACGACTCCGAGCCTCTGGCCGCGCTGGCCTTCAAGATCGCCACCGACCCCCATGTCGGCAAGCTCACCTACTTCCGGGTCTACAGCGGCACCCTCGACAAGGGCGCGCAGGTGCTCGACACCCGCACCGGCCGCAAGGAGCGGATCGGCCGCATCCTGGAGATGCACGCCAACGACCGGGTCGATCTCGAGTCGGTGGCCGCCGGCGACATCGCGGCCGCGATCGGCTTGAAGGACTGCCGCACCGGCGACACGCTGTGCGACCCCTCCCACGCCATCGCGCTCGAGGACCTCGACTTCCCCGACCCCGTGATCGACGTGGCCGTCGAGCCGAAGTCCAAGGCCGACCAGGACAAGATGTCCAAGGCGCTTACGGCGCTCCAGGAGGAGGATCCCACCTTCCGGGTGCGCACCGACGACGAGACCGCCCAGACCATCATCGCCGGCATGGGCGAACTCCACCTCGAGGTCCTTGTGGACCGCATGCTGAGAGAGTTCAACGTCCAGGCCAACGTGGGCAAGCCCCAGGTCGCCTACCGTGAGACCCTGTCGGCGGCGGTGAACGACCACACCTTCGTGCACAAGAAGCAGACCGGTGGATCGGGCCAGTTCGCGGTGGTCACCGCCACCATCGAGCCCAACCCGGGCGGCCAGTACCTGTTCGAGAGCACGATCCGGGCCGGCGCCATTCCCCGCGAGTACATCAAGCCGGTGGACGACGGCATCCGCGAGGCCATGAGCAACGGCGTGCTGGCCGGCTTCCCGACGGTGGACGTGAAGGTCACGCTCAGCGACGGCCGCACCCACGACGTGGACTCCTCGGAGATGGCGTTCAAGATCGCGGGCGGCGGCTGGTTCCGGGAGGTGGCGCCCAGGGCGAGGCCGGTGCTGCTCGAGCCGGTGATGTCGGTAGAGATCGTCACCCCCGACGACTACCTCGGCGACGTGGTCGGCGACCTCAACGCCCGCCGCGGCCAGGTGCGCGGCACCGAGAGGCGCGGCAGCAATCAGGTGATCAGCGCGCAGGTTCCGCTTGCGGAGATGTTCGGATACAGTACCGACCTTCGGTCACGCACGCAGGGGCGAGCGACGTACACGATGCAGTTCGACTCGTACCAGCCCACCCCCGCGGGCGTCCAATCCGAGATCGTCGCTCGCGTACGCGGCGAGTGACCCGAAGTTCTCAACCACCCGACCACAAGAGGAAGCATCCATGGCCAAGGAGCAGTTCGAGCGGACCAAGCCCCATGTCAATGTGGGCACTATGGGCCATATCGATCACGGCAAGACCACGCTGACAGCCGCCATCACCAAGGTGCTGTCCGACCGCGTCGACGGGACCCAGTTCACCGAGTTCGACAAGATCGACAACGCCCCCGAGGAGCGCGAGCGGGGCATCACCATCAACGTGGCCCACGTCGAGTACGAGACCGACAACCGGCACTACGCGCACGTCGACATGCCGGGCCACGCCGACTACATCAAGAACATGATCACCGGCGCCGCGCAGGTGGACGGAGCCATCCTGGTGGTCTCGGCCGCCGACGGCCCGATGCCCCAGACCCGTGAGCATGTGCTGCTGGCCCGCCAGGTGGGCGTGCCCCGCATCGTGGTGGCCCTCAACAAGGTGGACATGGTCGACGACGAGGAGATCCTCGAGCTGGTCGAGCTCGAGGTGCGCGAGCTGCTCGACGAGTACGAGTTCCCCGGCGACGACACCCCGGTCATCGGCGTGTCCGCCCTCAAGGCCCTCGACGGCGACGAGGAGTCCGCCCAGCAGGTCATCGAGCTGATGGAGGCCGTCGACAGCTACGTGCCGACGCCCGAGCGCGACGTCGACAAGCCGTTCCTGATGCCCATCGAGGACGTGTTCTCGATCACCGGGCGGGGCACGGTGGTCACCGGCCGGGTCGAGCAGGGCGTGGTCGAGACCGGCAACAAGGTCGAGATCGTGGGCCTGCGCGAGACCCAGGAGACCACCTGCACCGGCGTGGAGATGTTCCGCAAGATCCTCGACCGGGGCGAGGCCGGCGACAACATCGGCGCCCTGCTGCGTGGCATCGACAAGAAGGAAGTCCAGCGGGGCCAGGTGCTGGCCGCGCCCAAGAGCATCACCCCCCACACTGAGTTCGAGGCCCAGGTGTACGTCCTGAGCAAGGAGGAGGGCGGCCGCCACAAGCCGTTCTTCTCGAACTACCGGCCCCAGTTCTACTTCCGCACCACCGACGTGACCGGCACGATCACCCTGCCCGAGGGGATCGAGATGTGCATGCCCGGCGACAACACCGTGATGCACGTCGATCTGATCAGCCCCATCGCCATGGACGAGGGCCTGCGCTTCGCTATCCGCGAGGGCGGCCGCACCGTGGGCGCCGGCTCGGTCATCAAGATCATCAAGTAGCTGCGGGGGTCTGGCGGTGGCGGCCAAGCACAGGGTCCGGATCAGGCTCAAGGCCTACGACCACGAGATCCTGGACCAGTCGACGAAGAAGATCGTCGAGACGGTCAAGCGAACCCAGGCCACCTTCAGCGGCCCCGTGCCGCTGCCGACCGAGAAGCACCGCTACACGGTGGTGCGGTCCCCGTTCAAGGACAAGGACTCGCGCGAGCACTTCGAGATGCACATCCACAAGCGGCTGCTCGACATCCTCGAGCCGTCCAAGAAGACGGTGGACACCCTCCAGCGCCTCGAAGTCCCCGCCGGCGTCGACATAGAGCTGAAGGTCCAGCAGGCCTAGACCCGACGGCTCCGGTGCCTGCGGCGGGGCTCTGACCGATCAGCGACGAAGGGCTTGGGCCGCGTCGGCGAGCAGCTCGGCCAGTCTGGCGGTCGGGTCGGGTGCCGTGATCAGCGCCTCGCCGATGAGGGCGGCGTCGTATCCGGCCCCGGCGATCTCCGCCATGGTGGTTCCGCCCTCGACACCGATCCCCGACGCGGCCACCGAGACGATCCCGTCGCCTAGCCCAGCGAACCGCGGCCCCATCGCGACCGCCTTGTTGTGGTCGACGGTGAAGGTCGTCGCCTTGGGCTGGCTGCGCTGGTTCACCGCGATCATGTAGGCCCCGGCGTCGATGGCCAGCTCCAGTTCGGGCTCGTTGCGGATCTCGGTCAGGACGTCGAGGCCCAGCTCGAGGGCCAGTTCGTGCATGGGGCGCAGCAGCGCGGGTTCCACGTCGTCGACTATCACCAGCATGGCGTCGGCGCCCATCGCGCTGGAGGTCCGCACGTGCTCGAGGGTCGTGAGGAAGTCCTTGCGGAGCACGGGAATGCCGGCCGCGGCCCGGGCGCGCTGGAGGTCTTGGGGCGATCCGCCGAAGCGGGGGCCGTCGGTCAGCACCGAAAGGCACGCGGCGCCGCCGTCGCGGTACCGGCAGGCCACCTCGGCCGCGTCGGCGCCGGCGTTCAACGTGCCCGCCGACGGCGAGCGCCGCTTGACCTCGGCGATCACCGACAGGCCGTCGGCCTGCAGGGCCCGCTTGAACTCGAACCCGACGCTGCCGGCCGGTGGGTGCGAGCCCGCGGCTGCGCCCGCGTCCAGGCTGTCGGTGCTGTCGGGGGACACGGTCACCACGGCACCGATGCTACCGGCAGGCCCGGAGCCGTCGCCGGGGTGCTACTCCTCCTCGCCCCCGCTTGCGGCCGTCTCCGCCGCCGGGGCGTTGGCTACTCGTCCTCGCCCCCGGCAGCGGCCGCCTCGGCTCCCTCCGGTGGGGGGTCAGGGGCCGGCGACGGGTCGGGTTGCTGAGTGTGCTCGTCCAGCCAGCTGGAGATGAACGCCTGCGCGGTGGCGGCCACGGGCAGGGCAAGGAACGCCCCGACGATCCCCAGCAGCGCGGTCCCCGCGATCACCGAGCCGAACGCCAGTGCGACGTGGATCTCCATGGTGTGGGCGGTGACGCGGGGTGAGAAGAAGTAGTTCTCCAACTGCTGGTAGGCAATGATCGCGATCAGCACGAAGAGCCCGGTGCGGGGAGAGTGCAGCAGCGCCACCAGAACCGGCAGCACGCCCGCGATGTAGGTGCCGATGGCGGGGATGAACTGCGATATGACGCCCACCCAGATGGCCAGCGCGACCGGTGAGGGCACGTCGAGCAGCGTGAACGCGGCCCAGTGCACGAATGCGGACAGGACCGCCAGGATCGTGCGGGAATACATGTAGCTGCCGGTCTTCTCCATGGCCAGGTCCCAGATCTGGGTCACGATCGCGGCCCGGCGCTCGCTCAACCGTGAGGACACCATCTGGCGGAGCTTGGGGCCCTCGGCCACCAGGTAGAAGGTGAAGAGGGCCACGGTGAACAGGTGGAACAGCAGGCTCACCACCGTGGTCCCCACGTTGACCACATCGTCGGCGAAGCGGCTGGCCAGGTCCTGCAGACCGCCCCCGGCGAGGAACTCATCCTTCAGCGTGTCGAATTGCAGTTCGATGCCGAAGGTGTCGTCGAGCCAGCCCCCGATGTCGTCGATGTAGGTGGGCGCCTTGTCGATCAGGTAGTTGGTCTCCGCGGCCAGCGCGCTGCCGACCAGAGCGGAGAATCCGGCGGCCAGACCGGTGACGCCCAGGAATGTGATGGCCGTGGCGATGCCCCGGCGCACGCCCCGCCGCGCCATCGCGTTCACCGCCGGCTCGAGCGCGAACGCGATGAACAGCGACACCACCAGCACCACCAGCAGCGTCCTGAGGGCCCGCACCACCCCGACCGCGTAGAACGTGGCCAGGCCGCCGAGCCAGAACCAGACGATGGCCCGCTTCACCCAGACCGGCACAGTCCTGCCGTCGTCCATCATCGCGACCCTAGCCAGCACCGCCGGCGGGCAGGGGGACCGCCGGTGCTGGCATCCCGCTCTTGTTCGCTGCGGCGTGAGGGCTGCTGGGGCCGCGGCCTCGCTCAGGGTCCCGTGGAGTCCTCGTCGATGGTGCCGCCCCGCCCGGCCTCTGGTGCGGGTTGGGGGCTACCTGGGGCGCCGTTACACTCCGCAGTTCGCCCCGGGTGGTCCGGGGCGGGTACGAATCGACGTCCGCACAGGCCCTGGCGGTGCGACCGCGGGGGAACCGTGCGGCACAACCGAGTCGCCGCTCCGCCGGGCAAAGCCCGAGCGGAGCGTTCGCGTGAGCGGCGCTCGCGCCGAGATGTCAGGACAAGGCCATGGCCACCAAGGCGATCGTGGGCACCAAGGTCGGGATGACCCAGGTGTGGGACGAGAACAACCAGGTCGTCGGGGTCACCGTCCTGCGCGTCTCGCCCTGCCGGGTAGTACAGGTCAAGACCAACGAGCACGACGGCTACAGCGCGATTCAGGTGACCTACGGCATGATCGACCCGGCCCGGTTGACCCAGCCGGAGGCCGGACACTTCCAGCGGGCCGGAGTTGACCCCGGCCGGGCTGTGGTGGAACTGCGACTCGACGATGTGAGCGAGTACGCCGTGGGCCAGCAGATCGGCGTCGACGTGCTCGCCTCCGGCGAGAAGGTCGACGTGACCGCGGTCTCCAAGGGCAAGGGATTCACCGGCGTGATGAAGCGCCACGGCTTCAAGGGACAGCCCGCCGGCCACGGTGCCCACAAGGTGCATCGCAAGCCCGGCGCGGTGGGCCAGTGCGCCACCCCCTCGAGGGTGTTCAGGGGCAAGAAGATGCCCGGCCGGGCCGGGGCCAACCGGGTCACCACCCTCAACCTCGAAGTGGTCAAGGCCGACGCCGACGCTGAGGTGCTGCTGGTGAAGGGCGCCGTACCCGGCCCCAAGGGCGGCACCGTCGTCGTGCGCAACGCGGTGAAGGACGGTTGAGCCCATGGAGCCGGTGAAGGTGGTTTCGTCCGAGGGCCGCAAGGTCGGCGAGGTCGTCCTCGACGACTCGGTCTTCGGTGTGGAGCCCAACATCGGCTTGATGCACCAGGTGGTCAACGCCCAACTGGCGGCTCGCAGGGCCGGCACCCACAGCACCAAGGGCCGGGCCGAGGTGGCCGGCGGCGGCGCCAAGCCGTGGCGCCAGAAGGGCACCGGCCGGGCCCGCCACGGCTCGATCAGGTCTCCCCAGTGGCGGGGCGGCGGCGCGGCCCACGGCCCCAAGCCCCGCGACTACCGCCAGCGCACCCCCAAGAAGATGAAGCGCCTGGCCCTCGCCGGCGCCCTGTCGGACAGGGCCCGCTCCGGGCAGATCATCGTGGTGGACCGGTGGCGCTTCGAGGGGCCCCGCACCTCCGACGCCGTCGCCGCGCTCGACGCCATCGGAGCGACCGGCAAGGTCTTGGTGGTGCTGGGCGACGACGACGTCGACGCCCAGAAGAGCTTCCGCAACCTGCCGCCCGTGCACTGCCTGCACGTACGCGAGCTGAACACCTACGACGTGCTCAACAGCGACGTGGTGGTGTTCACCTCCGACACCCTGCCCACCGGGGCCGGACCTACCGGTGACGGCGACGGCGCCGATCGCGGTGCCGGTGAAGGCGGTGACGCAACCGGTGACGGCGACGGAGCAGCTCGCGGTGCCGGAGAGGGCGGTGACGCAACCGGTGACGGCGACGGCGCCGATCGCGGTGCCGGAGAGGGCGGTGACGGCGATGCGTGATCACCGCGACGTCATCTTGCGCCCGGTCGTGTCGGAGAAGAGCTATGCGCTGCTGGCCGACAACGTCTACACCTTCATCGTCGCCCCCGAAGCCACCAAGCCCGAGATCCGGGCCGCGGTGGAGACGATCTTCGATGTCTCGGTGGTGAAGGTCAACACGCTGCGCCGCAAGGGGAAGCGGCGGCACAACCGCCGCAACAACACCTGGGGCCGCAGGCCCGACACCAAGCGCGCCCTGGTCACTCTGGCCGCGGGCGACACGATCGATCTCTTCGAGGCCTGACCATGGCGATCCGCAAGCGCAAGCCGTCCAGCCCGGGCCGCCGGTTCCAGACCGCCTCGGACTTCTCCGAGGTCACCCGCTCGACCCCCGAGCGAAGCCTGCTGGTCAAGCAGTCGGGCACCGGTGGTCGCAACAATCTCGGCCGGAAGACCTCGCGCCACCGCGGCGGTGGCCACAAGCAGCGCTACCGCAGGATCGACTTCGTGCGTACCAAGGACAACGTTCCGGCCACGGTGGCCGCCATCGAGTACGACCCGAACCGCACCTGCCGCATAGCGCTGCTCCACTACCACGACGGCGAGAAGCGCTACATCCTGGCCCCCAGGGGCCTGGAGGTCGGCGACCGGATCATGTCGGGCCAGGGCTCGGAGATCCGTCCCGGCAACGCCCTGGCGCTGCGCTACATCCCGGTCGGCACCGTGGTCCACAACGTCGAGCTGAAGGCGGGCGCGGGCGGCCGCATCGGTCGCAGCGCCGGAGCCAGCGTGCAGCTCGTGGCCAAGGAGGGGCGCTTCGCCACGCTGCGCCTGCCCAGCACCGAGATGCGGCGGGTGCCCATCGACTGCCGGGCCACCATCGGCGAGGTCGGCAACTCCGAGCACGAGCTGACCAAGATCGGCAAGGCGGGCCGCAACCGGTGGAAGGGCGTGCGGCCCCAGACCCGGGGCGTGGCCATGAACCCGGTCGACCACCCCCTCGGCGGGGGCGAGGGCAAGTCCTCGGGCGGGCGACACCCCGTCTCGCCCTGGGGCAAGCCGGAGGGACGGACCCGGGCCCGCCGCAAGGACTCCGACAAGATGATCGTTCGCCGCCGCCGCAGGCGCGGCACCCGGAGGTAGCGCCAATGCCCCGAAGCCTCAAGAAGGGTCCCTTCGTGGACGACCACCTCCTTCGCAAGATCGACGAGCTCAACGAGCGCAACGAGAAGCGGGTGGTGAAGACGTGGTCGCGCCGGTCCACCATCATCCCCGACATGGTCGGCCACACCCTCGCGGTGCACGACGGCCGCAAGCACGTGCCGGTCTACATCACCGAGTCGATGGTGGGCCACAAGCTCGGCGAGTTCGCCCCCACCAGAACATTCCGGTACCACGCCGGCCAGGAGCGGGGGGCTCGCCGCTGATGGCCGGCGCCAAGACGAACGAGCGTCCCGGCACCCGGGCCCGGGCCTCCTACGTGCGCAGCTCGGCCTACAAGGCCCGCGCCGTCCTGGACCTGATCCGGGGCAAGAGCTGCGCCGACGCCCACGACATCCTGGCCTTCTCCGAGCGCGACGTCGCGCAGCCGATCACCAAGGTGCTGGACTCGGCGCTGGCCAACGCCGAGCACAACGACGGCCTGGACGCCGACGAGCTGTACATCTCGGCGTGTTACGCCGATGAGGGCCCCACTCTCAAGCGCTGGCGGCCCCGGGCCCGGGGCAGGGCCACCCGCATCCACAAGCGCACATGCCACATCACTGTGATCGTGAGCCGCTACGACCCCGAGACGCTCGAGCGGATGCAGGCCCAACAGTCGCGGCGCGGCGCGGTCGCAGCCGAGGCCCGACGGCGCCGGGTGGCCCGGTCCCGCGCGGCCGCATCGCAGCAGGTCGAGCGGGCCGCTTCCGAAGCCGAGGTGGACGTGGAGGCTCAGGCCTCTGCGGTGGTGCAGGCCACCGAGGCCGCCCTGGCCGACGATCCGGCTGCCGGGATCGATGAGGACGAATCCCTGGATCTCGAGGCATCCGAAGAGGCGGGCGACGATGTCGAGGCGTCCGAAGGCGCAGAGCCCACCGGCGACGGCGCCGAAGCAGACGACGAAGAGCCCGGCAAGTCAACAGGGGGCCACTGATGGGTCAGAAGGTAAACCCGTACGGGTTCCGCCTGGGCGTTACCACCGAGTGGAAGAGCCGGTGGTTCGCCGACCGCAAGGAGTACGCGGAGAACGTCATCGAGGACTGGAAGATCCGGGACTTCCTCATGACCGAGCTTCCCCACGCGGCCATCAGCCGCGTGGAGGTGGAGCGCACCCGGGACCGGCTGCGGGTCGACGTGCACACCGCCCGGCCCGGGATCGTGATCGGCCGGCGCGGCGCGGAGGCCGACCGGTTGAGGGCCGGCCTGACGGAGATCAGCGGCAACCCGCGGGTCCAGCTCAACATCCAGGAGATCAAGCAGCCCGAACTCGACGCGGCTCTCATCGCCCAGGGCGTCGCCGACCAGCTGACCGGCCGGGTGGCCTTCCGCCGCGCCATGAAGCGGGCCGTGCAGAACGCCCAGCGGGCCGGCGCGCTCGGAATCCGGGTGCAGTGCTCGGGCCGTCTCGGCGGTTCGGAGATGGCGCGCACCGAGTGGTACCGAGAGGGCCGGGTGCCGCTGCACACCCTGCGGGCCGATGTGGACTACGGCTTCCGCGAGGCCCGCACCACCTACGGCCGCATCGGCGTGAAGGTCTGGCTCTACAAGGGCGACATCCTCCCCTACAAGACGCTCTCGGAGGACAAGGCCTCCAAGGAGGCCGCCATGGCCGCCGGCGAGACCTCGGGTCCCGGCGCCCGCCCCCGCAAGATCGTGTCGTCGTCTGCGGCCCGCCGGCGCGAGTTCACCGACGAGATGGTCGACGAGGAGCCCGCCCCGCTGATCGGCGAGGCCGACCCCGAGTTCGAGAAGCTGCTCGACGAGGAGGCCGCCATCGAGGCCTCCACCCGCGAGCACCACGAGACGCCCCACTTCCGTCCGGGCGACGACTGAGGTAGTTGGCGATGTGCAGATGCATCGACATCAGCAGAGGGTCCGGCGGGCTGTTCGCGAAGAGCAGGCCCGACTACACGCGCCGCGACGACTGAGGGGGGTGCCTGAACGATGTTGATGCCGCGTAAGGTTCGTCACCGCAAGCATCACCGGGGCCGCACCAAGGGGGTCTCGAAGGGACGCACCGACGTCGCCCACGGCGACTTCGGTATCCAGGCGCTGGAGCCCGGATGGCTGACATCGCGCCAGATCGAGGCGGCCCGTGTGGCCATGACCCGCCATATCAAGCGGGGCGGCAAGGTCTGGATCAACGTCTTTCCCGACAAGCCCGTGACCCAGAAGCCGGCCGAGACCCGGATGGGCTCGGGCAAGGGCAACCCGGAGCACTGGGTGGCGGTGGTCCGCCCCGGCCGCATCCTGTTCGAGCTCTCCTACCACGACACCGAAATCGCCCGCGGCGCCATCGACCGGGCCATCCAGAAGCTGCCCATGAAGGCCCGTTTCGTCACCCGCGAGGAGGACTTCTGATGGCGCGGGCCAAGGCTCTCACCGATCTCGGCGACACCGACCTGATCGAACGCCTGTCGGAGTCCAAGGAGGAGCTGTTCAACCTGCGCTTCCAGTTCGCGACCGGCCAGCTGGACAACCCGGCGCGCCTCAAGCAGGTGCGCCGCGATATCGCCCGCATGCTCACCGAGCTGCGGGCCCGCGAGATCGCGGCCGCCGAGGCAGAGCTGGCCGCAACCCAGGAGAGATGACCATGGCCCAGGACTCTGAGTCCCGTCCCAACCGTCGCAAGGTCCGCGAGGGCGTCGTGGTCTCCGACCGCATGGACAAGACCGTGATCGTCGAGGCCACCGAGAGGGTCCGGCACCCCCGCTACGACAAGACCGTGCAGCGGACCACCCGCCTCTCGGTCCACGACGCCCAGAACGAGCTGGGCGTCGGCGACCGCGTCCGGATCGCCGAGACCCGCCCCCTCTCCAAGACGAAGCGTTGGCGCCTCGTCGAGGTCGTGGAGCGTGCCAAGTGATCCAGCAGGAATCCCGGCTGCGGGTCGCCGACAACTCCGGCGCCAAGGAGGTGCTGTGCATCAAGGTGCTCGGCGGCTCCAAGCGGCGCTACGCCTCGGTGGGGGACGTGTTCGTGGCCACCGTCAAGGACGCCATCCCCGGCGCACAGGTCCGCAAGGGCGACCTGGTGCGCTGCGTGGTGGTGCGAACCCGCAAGGAGAAGCGCCGCGGCGACGGCAGCTACATCCGCTTCGATGAGAACGCCGCGGTCCTGATCAACGAGCAGGACCAGCCGCGGGGCACCCGCATCTTCGGGCCCGTCGGCCGCGAGCTTCGAGACAAGCAGTTCATGCGCATCGTGTCGCTGGCGCCGGAGGTGCTCTAGATGGCCGGCCGCTCCAAGCGTCCCCGCTCGCGTTCGATGAAGATCATCAAGGGCGACCGGGTCGTGGTGCTGTCGGGCAAGGACGCCGGCCTGGAGGGCACCGTCGAACGGGTCATGCCCGCGGACGGCAAGGTGATCGTGGAAGGCGTCAACGTGGCCAAGCGTCACCAGGCGCCCACCCGCAACGTGCAGCAGGGCGGCATCATCGACAAGGCCATGCCCATCGACGCGTCCAACGTGGCGGTGGTGAGCCCCACCGACGGCAAGCCCACCCGGGTGGGCTACCGGTTCACGCCCGACGGCGCCAAGGTGCGCGTCTGCCGGCGCACGGGAGCAGACCTATGACCACGGCCACCGACTACCGGCCCCGGCTGCGGGCCTCCTTCGAGGACGAGGTCAAGCCGGCACTGATCGAGCAGCTGGGGCTGTCGAACGTGATGATGGTGCCCAGGCTCGACAAGATCGTGCTCAACATGGGCGTCGGCGACGCCACCACCCAGGCGAAGCTGCTGGAGGGCGCGCTGGCCGACCTGGCGGTGATCTCGGGCCAGAAGCCGGTCATCACCCGGGCCAAGCGGTCCCTGGCCAGCTTCAAGCTGCGCACCGGCATGGCCATCGGCTGCAAGGTCACCCTGCGGGGCGACCGGATGTACGAGTTCTTCGACCGGCTCATCTCGCTGGCCATCCCCCGCATCCGCGACTTCCGCGGACTGTCGCTGAAGTCCTTCGACGGCAGCGGCAACTACACGTTCGGCATCACCGAGCAGCTCATCTTCCCGGAGATCGACTACGACAAGGTCGACGCCACCCGGGGGATGGACATCACGATCGTCACGACAGCAAAGACCGACACCGAGGGCCGGGCGCTTCTGGAGGCGTTCGGCTTCCCGTTCCGTCGAGAGGGGCAATAACCGATGGCAAAGAAGGCCCTCAGGGAGAAGCAGCAGCGCACCCCCAAGTTCAAGGTGCGGGCCTACACGCGGTGCCGCAAGTGCGGCCGGCCCCGCTCCGTGTACCGGAAGTTCGGCCTGTGCCGCATCTGCCTTCGAGACCTGGCCCACGCCGGGGAGTTGCCCGGCGTGAAGAAGGCGAGTTGGTGAGGTGATGCGCCGATGACGATGACAGATCCGATCGCCGACATGCTGACCCGAATCCGCAACGCCAACGTGGCCATGCACGACGAGGTTTCCATGCCCTCGTCGAAGCGCAAGCTCGCACTGGCCGAGGTGCTGCGCCGGGAGGGCTACATCGCGTCCTACGCGGAGAAGGACAATTCGCCCCGGCCGGGCAAGACCCTGACGATCGAGATGAAGTACTCGCCCGAGCGGGACCGCGTCATCCGCGGGCTGAAGCGCATCTCCAAGCCCGGGCTGCGCATCTACCGGAAGAGGGACGAGATCCCGCGGGTGCAGGGCGGGCTCGGCGTGGCCGTGGTCTCGACCAACAAGGGCCTGATGAGCGACCGGGAAGCGAGGAAGAACCGCATGGGCGGCGAGATCCTCTGCTACATCTGGTGAGTTGGCGATGAGTCGGGTAGGAGGCGCTCCCATCACCGTCCCCAGCGGGGTGGACGTGGCCGTCGAGGGCCGCACCGTCGTGGTGACCGGCGCAAAGGGAACGCTCCGCAGGGAGCTCCCCGGTGAGATCACCGTGCGCTCGGCCGACGGGTCGCTGCTCGTCGAGCGCCCCGACGACACCGCTCGGAGCAAGTCACTGCACGGGCTCACCCGGTCGCTGGTGCAGAACATGGTCACCGGCGTGAGCGAGGGGTTCACCAAGGAGTTGCGCATCCAGGGCGTGGGCTACCGGGTGGCCGAGTCCACCGCGGCGTCGCTGGAGCTCGCCCTCGGCTTCAGCCACACCGTGAAGATCACCGCCCCTGAGGGGGTGGAGTTCGAGGTGCCGCAGCGCACGCAGATCCTCGTCAAGGGCATCGACAAGCAGCTCGTCGGCCAGGTGGCCGCCGACATCAGGAAGTGGCGCCCGCCCGAGCCCTACAAGGGCAAGGGCATCCGGTACATAGACGAACGAGTCAAGCGCAAAGCCGGAAAGGCGGCGAAGTAGCCATGGTTGATCAGGCCAGGATGCGCAGGCAGGGCCGGATCCGCCGGCACCGGCGCGTCCGCAAGAAGGTGCGCGGCACGGCCGGCCGGCCCCGGCTGTCGGTGTTCCGGTCGAGCAAGCACATCTCCGTCCAGCTCATCGACGACGAGGCGGGAACGACCCTGGCATCGGCGTCCACGCTCGAGGCCGAGCTGCGGACGGATCCGGGGGGCAATGTGGCTGCGGCCCGCTCAGTGGGGACGCTGATCGGGCAGCGGGCCCTCGACGCCGGCATCAAGACCGCCGTGTTCGACCGGGGCGGCTACCGGTATCACGGCAGGGTGGCCGAGCTCGCCGACGCGGCGCGCTCTGCCGGATTGGAGTTCTGATGGCCGGTCCTGATTTCCGAACGAGAAGGCCCGCCGCCAGGGCTGGAGTTCTAATGGCAGAGCGAGTCGCCCCGGTAAGGGGCTGGAGTTCTGACGGCAGAGCGAGTCGCCCCGGTGAGGGATTGGAGTTCTGATGGCTGAGGAGCGCACGATGGGCCCGCCGCTTCGGGAGTCGCGGGTGATCAACATCAACCGGGTGGCCAAGGTCGTCAAGGGCGGCCGCCGTTTCTCCTTCACCGCGCTGGTGGTGATCGGCGACGGGGCCGGCCGGGTCGGTCTCGGCTACGGGAAGGCCAAGGAGGTGCCGCTGGCCATCCAGAAGGGCACCGAGGAGGCCAGACGCAACGTGTTCGAGGTGGCGATGGCGGGCACGACCATCATGCATCCGGTGATCGGCACGACCGGGGCCGGCCGCGTGCTGCTCAAGCCGGCCGCTCCGGGCACGGGTGTGATCGCGGGCGGCGCGGCCCGGGCCATCCTCGAGGAGGCCGGCATCGGCGACGTGCTGTGCAAGTCGCTCGGCTCGCCCAACCACATCAACGTCGCCCGGGCCACGATCAGCGGGCTGCAGGCACTGCGCCGCCCCGACGAGGTCGCCCGCATGCGGGGTCTGGACCCCGAGGAGTTCCTCCCGAAGGGCCTCTGGGACGCCTACCAGGCCACCCGCATCGACCGGGCCGCAGCCGCCCAGCGGGACTACGAGGCCGAGGAGGAGTGATGGCCCTGCTGGTGACCCAGATCCGCTCCGCCATCGGCACCAAGCCCAAGCAGCGCGGTACGCTGAGGGCACTAGGCCTGGGACGGATCGGCAGGAGCAACACCCTGCCCGACCGCCCCGAGATTCGCGGCATGATCGATAGGGTTCCCCACCTGGTCTCCGTCGAGGAGGTGGACGGGTGACGAAGCTGCATGACCTGAAAGGCAATCCCGGGTCGCGCAAGCGCCCCAAGCGGGTCGCTCGCGGCATCGCCGGTCGCGGTGGAAAGACCGCGGGCCGGGGCATGAAGGGCCAGAAGGCCCGCAGCAAGGTGCCTGTGGGCTTCGAGGGCGGGCAGATGCCGCTGCTGCGCCGCGTCCCCAAGTGGCGCGGCTTCACCAACCCGTTCCGGGTGGAGTACCAGCCGATCAACCTCGACACCATCGAGGCGTCCGGACTCGACGAGATCTCGCCCGAGATACTGCGCGAGCGGGGCCTCGTGGGCAAGAAGGCGCTGGTGAAGGTGCTGGGCCGCGGCGAGCTCCACCGAGCGGTGCGGGTACAGGCCCACGCAGTGTCCGATAGCGCCGCGGCGGCCATCGCGGCGGCCGGGGGCAGCGTCGAGATCAGGCCGCTGCCGTGGGGCGACCGCCGTCCACCGCACGGCAGCTACAACCAGCACACCAACCGCTGACACCGGAGAATGCTGTGAGGACCGGGATGGCTGATCTGAGGCGGGGAGGGCGCCGGCTGTGCTGAACCGGGTTCTCAACATGTTCCGCATCCCCGATCTGCGCAACAAGATCCTGTTCACCCTGTTCATCCTGGGCATCTACCGCCTCGGGGCCTTCATCCCGGCGCCCTACGTCGACACCGACGCGGTCCAGTTGATGCGGGACCAGGCCAACACATCGGGCGGGATCCTCGGGTTCGTCCAGCTCTTCTCGGGCGGGGCGCTCACCCAGTTCGCCATCTTCGCGCTGGGCATCATGCCCTACATCACGGCTTCGATCATCATGCAGATCCTGGGCGTGGTGATCCCCCGCATCGAGCAGTGGCAGCAGCAGGGAGCGGTGGGCCAGCGCAAGATCACCCAATGGACCCGCTACCTCACCGTCGGCATCGCCCTGCTGCAGTCGACCAGCTTCGCGTTCCTGTTCCACAGCGGCGCGCTGGTCGGCGGGATCGACCTGCTGCCCGACTTCACCGTCTGGGTGGTGTTCGTGGTGGTCCTCACCCTCACCACCGGCACGGCCCTGCTCATGTGGATGGGAGAGCTCATCACCCAGCGGGGCATCGGCAACGGCATGTCGCTGCTGATCTTCACCAGCGTCGTGTCGGCGCTGCCGGCCCAGCTCACCCTGGTCCGCACCAACAACGGGAACACCGCGCTGGCGGGCTTCGTGGCCGTGGCGCTGATCCTGATGGTGTGCATCGTGTTCGTGGAGCAGGGCCAGCGCCGCATCCCGGTGCAGTTCGCCAAGCGGGTGGTGGGCCGGCGCATGTACGGCGGCCAGAGCACCTACATACCGCTGAAGGTCAACCAGTCGGGCGTCATCCCGATCATCTTCGCCAGCTCGGTGCTGTACCTGCCCACCCTCATCGGAGCGGCCATGCCCAGCGGCGGCATCGGCGGCGCCATCCAGGACTTCGTCAACAACCACCTCACCCTCCCGACCAGCCCCGTGTACCTGACGTTCTACGGCCTGATGATCATCGGGTTCGCGTACTTCTACACCGCCATCACCTTCGACCCGGTCAAGCAGGCCGACACCATCCGCAAGCAGGGCGGCTTCATCCCCGGCATCCGCCCCGGCATCCAGACCGAGCGATACCTGGCCAAGATCCTGTCGCGCATCACCCTGCCCGGTGCGCTGTTCATCGCGTCGGTCGCGCTGGTTCCCTCCATCCTGGTGGCGGTGACCATCGGCACCGATGTGGACCCGGGCTCCGGCGCCGGAGCCCTGAACATCGCCTTCGGAGGCATCTCGTTGCTCATCGCGGTCGGTGTGGCCCTCGAGACCATGAAGCAGATCGACAGCCAGCTCATGATGCGGAACTACGAGGGCTTCCTCAAGTAGTCGACGATGGCTCCCCTCCGCATGGTGATCCTGGGCCGCCAGGGCTCGGGCAAGGGAACGCAGTCGGAGCGCCTCATCGGGGCCTACGGCTGCATCCATCTCTCCACCGGCGACGTGTTGCGGGCCGCGGTGGCCGAGGGCACCGGGCTCGGTCGCCAGGCCAAGGCGGTGATGGACTCCGGCGGGCTGGTGGGCGACGACATCATGAACGGCATCGTGCGCGACCGCCTGTCCTGTGACGACATCGCGGCTGGCGGCGTGCTGCTCGACGGCTACCCGCGGACCAGCGATCAGGCCGATGCCCTGGAGGCCATCCTGGACGGGCTGGGCCACCGCCTCGACGTGGCCGTGAACATCGACGTCCCCATCGACGTGGTCACGGCCCGGATGCTGGACCGGGGGCGTTCGGACGACACGCTGGAGGCGATCCAGCGCCGGCTCGAGCTGTACGAGGAGCAGACCGCGCCCCTGCTCGACTGGTTCGACGCCCGCGGGCTGCTGGCGACCGTCGAAGGCGTGGGCACCCCCGATGAGGTGTTCGAGCGCGTCGTGGCCGCCGTCGAGCGCAACCGCCGCTAGTGCTGCGTCGACAAAATGACTAGGGCGGCGCAACAGGTCGGAAGCCCACCTCTGCGGCTGATTCAAGGTGCCCCGACCAAATCCGCAACCGCCGCTAGCAGACCGCTGTCAGGGTTGGATGGGGGCTTTGTCGCAGGTAGCGTTGCCTTTCGGCCTTGGGCCGGTGCCGACGCGCGCCGACCGGAGGCTCACCCCACAGGAGGCCAGACACTGCCGAAACCCAAAGAGGACGCGATCGTATTGGAGGGAACCGTCACGGAGTCCCTTCCCAACGCGATGTTCCGCGTGGAGCTCGAGAACGGCCACTACGTGCTGGCCCACATCTCGGGCAAGATGCGGATGCACTACATCCGGATACTTCCCGGTGACCGCGTCCAGGTCGAGGTCACGCCCTACGACCTCCAGCGGGGGCGAATCACCTACCGATACAAGTGAGCATCGAACATCCATGAAGGTCCGACCCAGCGTCAAGATGATCTGCGACCGCTGCAAGGTGATCCGTCGGCGCGGCCGCGTCATGGTGATCTGCGAGAACGCCCGCCACAAGCAGAGGCAGGGCTGAGACGGTGCTCACCTCCACGCCAGGGAGGCAGGACTAGATGGCGCGTATCTCCGGCGTCGACATCCCCCGTGAGAAGCGGGTCGAGATCTCCTTGACCTACATCTACGGCATCGGGCGCAGCACGGCCCAACAGATCTGCCAGGCAGCCGAGATCCATCCCGATACCAGGGTCCGCAACCTCACCGACGACGAGGTGGCCCGGCTGCGCGGCTTCATCGACGCCAACGTCCAGGTGGAGGGCGACCTGCGGCGGGAAGTGTCCCAGGACATCAAGCGCAAGATGGAGATCGGCTGCTATCAGGGGCTGCGGCACCGCCGCGGGCTCCCGGTGCGCGGGCAGCGGACCCACACCAACGCCCGCACCCGCAAGGGCCCCAAGCGCACGGTGGCCGGCAAGAAGAAGATCAAGAAGTAGGCAGCTGGCAGCATGGCGAAACCATCCTCTGACCGGAGGCGCACCCGGAAGCGTGAGCGCAAGAACGTCACCCACGGCGTGGCCCACATCAAGAGTTCGTTCAACAACACGATCATCACCATCACCGATCTCCAGGGCAACGTGGTGTCGTGGGCGTCGGCGGGCAACGTGGGCTTCAAGGGCTCCCGCAAGTCCACGCCCTTCGCGGCGCAGATGGCGGCCGAGCAGGCTGCCCGCAAGGCCATGGAGCACGGCCTGCGCAAGGTCGACGTGCAGGTCAAGGGGCCCGGCTCGGGCCGCGAGACCGCCATCCGCTCGCTGCAGAACGTCGGCATCGACGTGACCGGCATCACCGATGTGACGCCCGTGCCCCACAACGGCTGCCGCCAGCCCAAGCGCAGAAGGGTCTGACATGTCGCGCTACACGGGACCGAACGAGGCGGGAGTCTGACATGTCGCGCTACACGGGACCGAAGGCGCGGGTGTCGCGCCGGCTCAACACCAATATCTGGGGCACCAAGGGCGAGGCGATCGCCCTCGACCGGCGACCGTACCCTCCCGGCGAGCGGGGCCGCTCCCGGCGGCGCAGCACCGCCTCGGAGTTCCTGGTGCAGATGCAGGAGAAGCAGAAGGCCCGCCACACCTACGGACTCACCGAGCGCCAGTTCCGCAACCTCTTCGCGGAGGCCAGCCGGCGCCAGGGCGTGACCGGCGAGAACATGCTGCGCTTCCTGGAGCTGCGGCTCGACAACTTCGTCTACCGCATGGGCTGGGGCGCCACCCGCCCCCAGGCCCGCCAGATGGTCAATCACGGCCATGTCAACGTGAACGGCTCCCGAGTCACGATCCCCAGCTACCGGCTGCGCAAGGGCGACGCCGTCGAGCTGCGGGCCAAGATCCGCGACTCGGCCACGATCCAGTGGAACGTGGACGTGCTCGACCGCAACCCGCCCGCCTGGATCGACCGCGGCGAGGATGCCTTCACGGCCACGGTGCGCGACCTGCCCCTCCGCGAGCAGATCGACGTGCCGATCCGGGAGCAGCTCATCGTCGAGCTGTACTCGAAGTAGTTGGATCCCATACCCACCGGACAGCACTCGGCACCGACCGAGTCCTGCCCGACGCAGCAGAGTCGAGGAGTCCCATGCTTGTAATGCAGCGCCCGACGGTCGAAGTTCGCGAGGCGACTGAGGGCAACCGGCAGCAATTCGAGATCGGCCCGCTCGAGCCCGGTTTCGGTCACACGATCGGCAACTCGCTGCGGCGCACGCTGCTCTCGTCGATCCCCGGAGCCGCCGTGACCCAGGTTCGCTTCGACAGCGCCCTCCACGAGTTCGCGACCATCGGGGGCGTGGCCGAGGACGTCACCGACATCATCCTGAATCTCAAGGACCTGGTGCTGGTCGTGGAGTGCGAGGAGCCCGTGACGCTGCGGCTCGACGTTCGGGGCCCGGCCGACGTCACTGCGGCCGACATCCAGCGCCATCCCGACGTCGAGATCCTCAACCCGGAGGCGCCCATCGCCACCCTGAACCGGGCCGGCCGCCTCGCGGTCGACATCACCGTCGCCCGGGGCCGCGGCTACGTGTCCGCGGAGGAGAACAAGGAGTTGACGGCGGCCATCGGCGTGATACCGGTCGACTCGATCTACTCACCGGTGCGCAGAGTCGCTTTCAACGTCGAAGCCACCCGGGTCGAGCAGTCGACCGACTACGACCTGCTGGTGCTGGACGTCGAGACCGACGGGTCGATCTCGCCGACCGAGGCGGTGGCCTCAGCCGGCGCCACCCTGCGCAGCCTCATCGAGCTCGTCGAGGTTCTCAGCGACGACCCTCGCGGCCTCGAACTCGGCGAGCTGGCGGCCGCACCCCAGGGGGAGGCCGAACCCGAGTTCACGGTCGACGACCTGGAGCTGACCGAGCGTCCCCGCAACTGTCTCAAGCGAGCCCAGATCAACACCCTCAGCGAGTTGCTGGACAACACCCCCGACGATCTGCTGGCCATCACCAATTTCGGCGAGAAGAGCCTCGACGAGGTCGTCGCCAAGCTCGACGAGCGGGGCCTGTCGCTGCGGGGCGGGGCCTGAGATGCCGGCCCGTCCCCGCAAGGGACGCCGGTTCGGCGGCAGCAGCCGCCACCAGAAGCTGATGATGGCCAACCTGGTGGCGTCGCTGATCGCGGCCGAGGGCATCACCACCACCGAGGCGAAGGCCAAGGCGATGCGTCCCATCGCGGAGAAGATGATCACCAAGGCACGGCGCGGCGGGGTGCACAACCACCGTCAGGTGGTCAGATTCCTGGGCGACCGGGAGATGGCCTCGAAGCTCTTCGACGACATCGGCCCCCGCTACATGGACCGTCCCGGCGGCTACACCCGGATCGTCAAGCTCGGGCCCCGCCACGGCGACAACGCCCCGATGGCCCGCATCGAACTGGTCTGAGAGGCCGAGGGCCTCTGATTGGCTTCTAGCGCTGAACCTGTGGGAGTCGTCCGCATGCGGATGACGGTCGCATACGACGGCTCGGAGTTCCACGGATTCGCCCGGAACGAGGGAGTACCCACGGTGGCCGGGACCCTCGTCGACGCCCTGGCCGCCGTGCTGGGTCATCCCGTCGAGATCGTCTGCGCGGGCCGGACCGACCGCGGTGTGCATGCCCGGGCTCAGGTGATCTCCTTCGACGCCGACATGGAGCGGGCCGACCCCGTCAGGCTGGTGCGGGCCGTCAACCGCATGTGCGGTCCGCGCATCTCGGCGTCGAGAGCCAGCATCGAGTCCCCCGGCTTCGACGCCCGCCGGTCGTGCACCGGTCGGGTCTACCGCTACCGGGTGCTGAACTCGCCGGTGCCGAACCCGTTGGCTGCCGGGCTGTGCTGGCACGTCGAGCGCCCGCTGGACCTGCGGGCCATGCGCACCGCCGCCGACCGGCTGCTGGGTGAGCACGACTTCAGCTCGTTCTGCCGCCGCAATCCCTCGAAGGCGGACCAGTCGATGGTGCGCACCGTGCGGCGGGCGGTGTGGTGGCTCGAGGGCGAGGTCGCCGTGTTCGAGATCGAGGCCAGCGCTTTCTGCCACCAGATGGTGCGCTCGCTGGTGGCGCTGCTGGTATCGGTGGGCCTGGGCCGCCACAAGCCCTCCGATGTGGGGGCCATCATCGCGGCCCGCGACCGCAGCGCCGCGCCAAGCCCGGCACCGCCCCACGGCCTGGTCCTCTGGGCCGCCCTCTACGACCGCCCCACAGCGGAGGCCGGGTTGTCGCCCTAGTCGGTGAGCCTTCCCTCGAGCGCGGCGTCGACGTCGTCGGTGGCGTTGAGCTTGGCGATCAGCGCGGTCAGCTTCAGGTTCATCTCGTCGAACTTGGCTTCGAGTTGGTCGAACTTGGCGTCGAACTTGGCGTCGAGTTTGTCGATCTTGGCGTCGAGTTTGTCGATCTTGGCGTCGAACTTGGCGTCCTGCGCGGCGAATCCTGCGTCGACCCTGTCCTCGAGGCGGTTGATTCGGATGTTGGTCGTGGCGAGCATGCTGACCAGCAGCGCCACGACCATGGCGCCGAGGAAGCTGGCCAGCGGGTTCTCGGCGATCTGGCCGCGCAGTGTGGGCCTGGCCGCAACGGCCGGCGGGGACGCGAGGCCCGGCGGCAGCGCCTCGCGCGGCGAGTCCGGAGGAGGATCGGCTGGGTCGGCTTGGGTGTTGGGATCCATCGGCGGGTACCCGGCGGCGGCCGGGATTGGTGTGGCGGTGGTCATCGGGCCTCGCTTGAGGGCGGTCGGCGGTGTCCGGCTTGCCGTCGGTGCCCGGCAGGCGAGGCTGTCACATGAAGCTATATGACGACAAATGTCATTGCAACACTGCTTGACAGGAAAAGGCTTGTCATCGCCACCGGCACTAGCCGCTGCCCGAAGCTGCGGCCGCCCGGATCCGCGGCTATCGCCCCGGCTGAGGCAAGCCGGCCGCCGGGGCGGTCCGCGGGATTGTCGTTCGGCGGGGTCGGCCGTAGCCTGAGGAGCCGGTCTGCCAGACGGCCCGGACGTTACGGTGCGGGCCCCAGCCGAGCGAAGGAACCGACGGGAGCGAACGTGGCTACCTACAGCCCCAAAGCCTCAGAGATCGAGCGCAGCTGGCACCTCGTCGACGCCGAGGGCATGGTGCTCGGACGGCTGGCCACCGAGGTGGCCCGGCTGCTGAGGGGCAAGCACAAGCCCACCTTCGCCCCCCACATCGACACCGGCGACCACGTGGTGATCGTCAACGCCGACAAGGTGGTGCTGACCGCCAACAAGGCCGACACCAAGCTGGTGTACCGCCACTCCGGCTACCCGGGCGGTCTCCGCACCGAGACGTACGGTTCCAAGATGGCCCGCCAGCCCGACCAAGCTGTTCGCGACACGATCCGGGGCATGCTGCCCAAGACCCGCCTCGGGCGGGCGCAGATCCGCAAGCTCAAGGTGTACGCCGGTCCCACCCATCCCCACGCGGCCCAGCAGCCCCAGCCCTACGCCATCGAGCACGCCCGGGCCCGATGATCCACGATCGGCGTGCGGCACGATTGAGGTGATCGAACGATGAGCGCACCACTCGTACAAGCCACCGGCCGCCGCAAGCGGTCCGTCGCCCGCGTCCGGCTCCGTGCCGGCGTCGGCAACATCGTCGTCAACGGCCGGCCGGTCGACGACTACTTCCCGTCGCAGACCCACCGGATGCAGATACTCGAGCCGCTGGCGGTCACCGCCACAGAGGGCCGCTACGACATCGACGCCACCATCGGCGGTGGCGGGTCGAGCGGCCAGGCCGGCGCTCTGCGGCTGGGCATCTCCAGGGGGCTGGTCGAGGTGGAGCCCGAGCTGCGGGACACGCTCAAGAAGGGCGGATACCTCACCCGCGACCCGCGCAAGAAGGAATCGAAGAAGTACGGCCTCAAGAAGGCTCGCAAGGCGCCGCAGTACAGCAAGCGCTGACGACCACGCGCTAGTGCTGTGTCTCCGAAATGGCTGGGGCGGCGCAGGAGGTCGAAGCCCACTTCCGCAGCGGATCCAGGTGCCCCGTCAAGATCCGCGACAGACCACTAGCAACGAGTTCGGCGTGACTGCGGTTGCGGGCGAACCGGGCGGGGAGCGGTCGTGACGCTGGCGTTCGGAACCGACGGCGTGCGGGGCGACACCCGCGGCCCGTTGACAGCCCACCTGGTGGAGGCGGTGGGCGAGGCCGCGGGCGATGTCCTCGGCGCCGACCAGTTCGCGGTGGGGCGCGACACGAGGATCTCCGGGCCGGAACTGGTCGAGGCCCTGAACCGGGGGGTCCGGCGAGCCGGAGGATCAGCCGTCGACCTAGGCGTCGTCCCCACTCCCACAGTGGCCCGCTGGTGCCACGACGAGGAGGTCGCCGGCGCGGTGGTGTCGGCGTCGCACAACCCCTGGCACGACAACGGCGTCAAGCTGTTCGCGCCCGGAGGCCGCAAGTTGAGCGACGAGGCCCAGCACGAGGTCGAGCGGCGTATCGATGAGTTGCTCGCCGGCGGTGGAGGCGCGACTGCGGTGGGTGCCGGCGAGGATCTCGATTCGGTCGGACCCCGGAGCGCCCGGCCCGACCAAGGCGAGGGGCGGACACCCGACCCGAGCGGGCGGGTCGTCGCGGCAGACGATGCTGCCGGAGATCTTGCCCGCGGTCGCCACATCCGGGACGTGGCCGCGAGCCTCGAAGGGCGCGACCTGGCGGGCTTGCGCATCGTCATCGACGCGGCCAACGGTGCCGCCTACCGGTCCGGGCCCGATTGCCTGGGCGCCCTGGGCGCGGAAGTGAAGACGATTCACGCCGACCCCGACGGCTACAACATCAACGATGGCTGCGGATCGCTTCATCCCGAGAGCCTGCAGGCCGCGGTGGTCGCCTCCGGTGCTGATGCGGGACTCGCCTTCGACGGGGACGCCGACCGGGTGCTGGCCGTCGACGACCGCGGCGCGCTCGTCGACGGGGACCAGATCCTCGCCGTCTGTGCCATCGACCGTGCCCAGCGGGGGCGGCTCGCCGGGAACGCGGTGGCGGTCACCGTCATGGCCAATCTCGGTCTACGTCAGGCCATGGCCGCCCGCGGCATAGGCGTCGTCGAGACCCCGGTGGGCGACCGTCACGTGCTCGGCGCGCTTGAGGAGCGAGGCCTGGTGCTGGGCGGCGAGCAGTCGGGCCACGTGATATTTCGCGACCTGGCGACCACCGGTGACGGGCTGCTGACCGCGGTGCACCTGCTCGACGCCGTGAAACGCTCCGGGAGAAGCCTGAGAGATCTCTCGGCCGAGGCCATGACCCGGCTGCCGCAGGTGCTGGTAGGAGTTCCCATTCCCGCCTCTACGCCACCGGCTGACCTCAACGAGGCGCTGGGCGAGATCGCGTCCGAAGCTGCGGACCGCCTTGGGGACTCGGGCCGGGTGCTGCTGCGTCCCTCAGGCACCGAGCCGATGATCCGGGTGATGGTCGAGGCCGCCGCCACCGCCACCGCCCAGGCCGAGGCCGCTCGACTGGCGGCAGAGGTCGAGGCGGTACTGACGTGCCGGTAGCGACGAGCCGAACTTCTGCCGGTTCTAAACCGGGTCCGCGCCTACCCGCGGACTTTCGAGGGGCGCTGTCCTGACATGTGCGGGATCATCGCCATAGTGCGCCGTCCGGCGTCGCGGCCTGTCCCGGAGGCCGCCGATGTCACCGGCCTGGTGGAGGCCGCCGCGGCGGTTCTCGCCGACGGCTCAACCGCGGCGTCCAGTGGCGCTCTGGAGAGTCTGGCCCGGACCTTGGGGGCGTCGGCCGACCGGCTCCAGGCGACGAACCGCCTCCTTGGCGGGGTGCCGGGCCTGCGGCTCCTGCTGGCGTCGCCGGCCACGGTCCAGGCTCTGGAGAGCCTCATCGAGGCGGCCACGACCGCGGTCGCGGGCATAGAGTCCCGTCTGGACGCTGACCCGTCGCTCGACCCGGGTGAGCTGGAGCACCTCAACAAGCAGCTGGTGCGGATCCGCGACGGCCTGTGGGCGATCGGGCGGGACCGGCTGCGGGCGGCGCGGGCCGTGTCGGATCTGCTGTCGGCGGTCGGGCTGAGCGGTGGCTCGGCCTCAACCGCGACGGTCGAGGCCTACCTGTCGGCCCACCAGGCCCTCTCCGCGCTCGACCGGCTCGAGGTACGGGGCCGCGACTCGGCGGGGCTGCACCTGCAGATCAGCGGGCACGGGCTAGACCCCGATGATCCCGCGGTCGCTGAGGCTCTGAAGCGCCGAGCCGGCGACGAGTCCTTCGGCTCGGGCTCGGTCCGCCTCGTCGACGGCGTCCTCAGCATCGTCCACAAGACCGCGGCCGAGATCGGCGAGCTCGGCGACAACACCGCGGCGCTACGGGCTGCGATCGCCTCCGACGATCTCCTGGCGGCCGCGCTGGCGTCCGACGATGCCCGGACGCTGGTGCTGGGCCACACCCGCTGGGCTTCCGTCGGCATCATCTCGGAGGCGAACGCGCATCCGCTCAACAGCGAACTGCTCGGCGAGAACACCCCGTACGTGGTGGGCGCCATCAACGGCGACGTCGACAACTACGCCGAGCTGCTCGACGGGGCCGGGGTGCGAGTGCCCCCCGCCATCACCACCGACTCCAAGACGGTCCCGGCCCTGATGGGCCGCCGCACGGCCGAGGGCCTGGATTCCGGCGAAGCGTTCCGGCGGACGGTGGCAGAGTGCGAGGGCTCGGTGGCTGTGGCCGTCTGCGCCGCGGAGGCGCCCGGTCGGCTGCAGCTCGCGCTGAGAGGCAGCGGGCAGGCCCTGTATGTGGGGCTCGCCGACGATGCCTTCATCGTGGCCAGCGAGCCCTACGGGGTGGTCGAGGAGACATCGCGCTACCTGCGCATGGACGGCGAGTCCGTGGCCGCCGGCGCCAATCCCAGCACCGGCCGCGGCCAGATCGTCGAGCTGGACGCGGCCCGGGCCGGCCTGCTCGACGGCGTGGCCCGGCATTCCTACGACGGCACCAGCCTGCCGGTGGCCTCGACGGAGATCTCGACCGCGTCCATCACCACCCGCGACGTCGACCGCGGCGACAACCGCCACTACCTGCTCAAGGAGATCAGCGAGGCGCCGTCGTCGTTCCGCAAGACGCTACGGGGCCGGATCATCGAGACGCCGGCGGGCCTGGACCTGTCGATCGGGCCCGACACGGTGCCCGACAAGGTCCGATCGGGCCTCCGGGACGGCTCAGTCTCGTCGGTGCTGGCCATCGGGCAGGGCACCGCCGCGGTGGCGGGAGAGAGCTTCGCGCTGTGCCTCAGGACACTGCTCGCCGAGGCTGGAGACGAGGCCGCACTCGACGTCAAGGCGCTGCCGGCCACGGAGCTGTCCGCGTTCGGCCTTCGGGCCGACATGTCCGGCACGCTGGTGGTGGCCATCTCGCAGTCGGGCACCACCACCGACACCAACCGCACGGTGGAGTTGGTCAAGGCTAGGGGCGCGTCGGTGGTGGCCGTGGTCAACCGTCGCAACAGCGACCTCACCGACCGGGCCGACGGAGTGCTGTACACCTCCGACGGCCGGGACGTCGAGATGAGCGTGGCCTCCACCAAGGCCTTCTACTCACAGGTCGCGGCCGGTTGCCTGCTGGCCGTCACCATCGCGAGCGACGTGGCCGGCGATCGGGGGATGGCCTCGAGGCGCAGCCTCCTTGAGGCGCTCCGGACCTTGCCGGAGGTGCTGGAGGCGGTGCTGGAGCGGCGCTCCGCCATCGGCGAGGCCGCCCGGAGCCTGGCCCTGAACCGCCGCCACTGGGCGGTGGTGGGCAACGGCCCCAACCAGGTGGCGGCCCGCGAGGTGCGCATCAAGCTCTCGGAGCTCTGCTATATGTCGATCTCCAGCGACGTCACCGAGGACAAGAAGCACATCGACCTGTCGGCTGAGCCCCTGGTGATGGTGTGCGCGGCGGGGCTGTCGGGATCGGTGGCCGACGACGTGGCCAAGGAGGTGGCCATATTCGGCGCCCATCGGGCTGCGCCAGTGGTGGTGGCCGACGACGGCGACACCCGTTTCGACGGTGCGTCAGTGGTGCTCGGCGTGCCGGCGGTCGACCCGCGGCTCGCGTTCCTGCCGGCGACGATGGTGGGCCACCTGTTCGGCTACGAGGCTGCCCTGGCCATCGATGCCGGAGCCCGGCCACTGCGGGAGGCCCGAGCCGCCATCGAAGCGGCCGCGGCTCGCTCAGACACGACCGCGGAGGAGGTCCTGAGCCTGGCTCGGCCCACGCTGGAGACCAGCGCGGCCGCATTCTCTGCGGGCCTGAGCCGCGGCGCCTACGACGGCCACATGGAGGCGTCTACCGCAGTGCGCCTCACGACACTGATGCGTTACGCGGTGGGTCTCGCGCCACTCGACGGATACGAGCTCGAGTTGGGCCGGGTCGGCACTCCCGAGGCGGTGGTCAACGACCTGGCCGGGGCCCTCAGCGTCGGGATCGACGAGTTGACCCGCCCGATCGACGCCATCCGGCACCAGGCCAAGACCGTCACGGTGGGGATCTCCCGCTCGGACCAGACCCTGCTGGAAGCACCGCTGATTCAGGCTGTGCTCGCCGCGGGAGCGCCCCGGGACCGGCTCTCCTACTCGACGATCCGGGCTCTGGCCGATCTGAGCCGAGCGGTGGACGAGGTGCTGGGCCACACCCGCTACCACGTCGATGGACTGGACACCATCTCGGTGGTGGACCAGGGCGGCATCGCGGCCGGCATCGTGTCGCGCACCGCCGCCTCGCCCGCGCTGACCGGCAGCAAGCACCGGGTAGCGGTGGAGCGCCGGGTGCTGGCGGCGCGGGGCCGCCACGACGGCCGCACGGTCGTGTTCGTTCCTGAGGTCGCCGCGGGCTCCACGGTCGGCATCACCCTGATGCATGTCCGCTTCGCGGAGTCGCTGACAGTGGCTGCGGCCCGGGGCGTGCTCCAGGGGTACCACAACCGCTACTCGGAACTGCGCGACGCCGTCACCGAGACCGAGCCCGACTTCGACGAAGAACTCCTCGCCCAGATCGCGCCGGTTGACCTGCTCACCGCACCTGTCGGGGACCTAGCCGATCGCTGGCGCTCCTGACCGTCGGACGGATCCGCCGGGTTCGGTGGGTCTCGGCACCTGGGTATCGTTGCGAGGGTGACTGAGGGGGCCAGCGACCTCTCCGATTCCGAGGTCGTGGGGATCGGCACCGACCTGGTCGACGTCGACCGTTTCCGCACGGTGCTGCTGCGGCGGCCGTCGGTGGCCGACCGGCTGTTCACCGCGGACGAGCGGACCTACGCTCAGCGGGCCGTAGATCCGGCCGCCCGCCTGGCCGCCCGCTTCGCGGCCAAGGAGGCTGCACTCAAGGCCCTCGGCTACGGCTTGGGGGGGATGCGCATGGCCGAGATCGAGGTGGTCCGCGACGACGACGGCCGTCCAGAAATCCGGCTCCACGGCGCGGCCCGGTCCATTGCGGCCACCCGCGGCGTCGGCCGCTGGCTCGTGTCCCTGTCGCACACCGACCACCTCGCCCAAGCCACCGTCGTAGCGCTGGTGCGATGATTCCGGTCGTCACTCCGGGTCGGATGGCTGAGATCGACGCGGCTGCTTCCGAACCGGTCGAGGTGCTGATCGAGCGGGCCGGGGCGGCAGTGGCCCGGGCCGCGGTGGAGACGATGGGCGGGACCTACGGGCGGCGGGTCGTGGTCCTGGCCGGGCCGGGCAACAACGGCGCCGACGGGCGGGCCGCGGCTCGACGGCTGCGGCGGAGCGGCGCCCGGGTCCGGGTGTACTCGGCCGTCGATTGTTCCGAGGCGCTGCTGGCCGCGGACCTGTACATCGACGCGGCCTTCGGCACGGGTCTGTCACGGCCCTACACCCCGCCCGAGCGGGAACGGCCGGACGCCCCGGTGCTGGCCGTCGATATTCCCAGCGGACTCGACGGGCTCACCGGCGACATTCTGGGCGGGCCGGTCTGGACCGCTCAACGCACGGTCACGTTCGCGGCCCTCAAGCCCGGCCTGCTGTTCGGGGAGGGACCGGCCGCCTGCGGCACCACGACCGTCGCCGACATCGGCCTCGTTGTAGGTGACGACGAACGCGACGCGTGCGCCCTGTTCACCGACGCCGACGTCGAGGCGCTGCCTGCAGGAACGGGCACCACCCACAAGTGGCATGAGGCCGCACTGATTGTGGCCGGCTCGCCCGGAATGGGCGGCGCGGCTTCGCTGGCCTGTTCGGCGGCCTTGCGCAGCGGGGCCCGCATGGTGCATTTGAGCGCGCCGGCTTCCGCCGGGGTTGCCTCGCCCGTAGAGGTCGTGCGATCGGAGCCGCCGCTGGCGGTGGACGCTGGCCGGTTCGCGGTGGGCGCGGCCGGGCCGGGGCTGGGCACCGACGAGCAGGCCGCGTCGCGCTTGGCCGACGCGCTCGGGCTCGGCCTGCCCACCGTCGTCGACGCCGACGGCTTGCGGCTCATGCGCGACCCGGGGGTAGCGGCGGTTCTCGACCAGCGTTGCCGCGACTCTGCCCCGCTGGTGCTCACCCCTCACGATGCCGAGTTGGAGGCTCTGGTCTTGCAGAGGCCAGGACCGGATCGCATCGCCGCGGCGCGAGCCGCTGCGGCCCGACTCGGGGCGGTGGTGCTGCTCAAGGGCGGCCCCACCGTGGCGGCCGACCCGCAGGGGCGCACCAGGATCGTCTCCAGCGGAGACGCCCGCCTGGCCACGGCCGGCACCGGCGATGTCCTCACCGGCATGATCACGGGCCGCCTGGCCGCCTTCGGCCCCGAACGACTGCTCGACAGGGTCGCTGAGGCCGCGCACCTTCACGGACGGGCCGCAGCCGCCGTCGGAGGGGCCCGCCTGGTGGCCGGCGACCTCGTCGACGCCCTGCGCACGGTCACGCGGTGAGCCCGGGCGGCCTCTCGCCGACGGTGGCGCGGGTGCGGCCTGCCGCTGTCGAGGCCAACGTCGGCCGCCTGGTCGAGCAGGCTGGGGGCGCGGCCCTGTGCGCGGTGGTCAAGGCCGACGGCTACGGCCACGGTGCGCTCGACGCAGCCCGAGCCGCGGTCGCGGGCGGCGCCTCCTGGCTGGCAGTGGCCACCGTCACCGAAGCACTGGAGATCGCCGAGGGCATCGGCCGCGGGACGCCGGTGCTGATGCTGTCGGAGGTCGCTCCCCACCTTGCCGCCAAGGCCGCGGCGCAATGCCCGGAGCAGGTCCGGTTCACGGTGGCGTCGGTGGAGGGCATTCGGGCGCTGGCAGCCGTGAAGGGGCCGGCGCAGGCCGTCCATCTCAAGGTGGACACCGGAATGCACCGCATGGGTGCTCTCCCCGGCGAGCTCGACGCGGTGGCCGGAGCTGTGCGGGAGGCCGGATCGGCGCTCCGTCTCGAGGGCGTCTGGACCCATCTGGCCGTGGCCGACGCGCCCGACGATCCCTTCACCACCGAGCAGCTTGCCCGCTTCGACAAGGCCCTGGATGCGCTGCGCGACCTCGATCTGCCCGACGGTGTGGTCCATGCCGCCAACTCAGCGGGGCTGCTGGCCCATCCCGACGCCCGCCGCGACCTGGTCCGGGCGGGCATCGCCATCTACGGCGTCCCCCCGTCACCGGAGCTGGACGGCACAGTGACCCTTGAGCCGGCGATGGAGCTTGTGTCGCGGGTCACCGCGGTGCGTACGGTGGCACCGGGCGAGAGCGTGTCGTACGGCCGTCACTGGTGGGCCGCCGAGCCGACCCGGGTGGCTACCGTCGCCATCGGCTACGCCGACGGGATCCGCCGCGACAGCGGCACCGCGGGCGTGGAAGTGCTGGTGCGGGGCCACCGGTGCCCGATCGTGGGGGCCGTGACGATGGATCAGCTCATGGTCGCCCTCGCCCCGGCCGTCGCCGACGAGGTCGCGGCGGGCGACGAGGTGGTGCTCATCGGGTGTCAGGGCGACGACGAGATCACGGCCACTGAGGTGGCCCGGCGCCTGGGCACCATCGCCTACGAAATCCTGACGTCGATCTCCGCCCGGGTTCCCCGAGTGGTGGTCTAGGTTCGCACGTGTCGGTCGACTTGCAACTCCCCGGCGTCGAGATCGGACACTGGACCGATCCGGTCGCACGCACCGGCTGCACCGTGATCGTGCTTCCGGAGGGCACGGTCGCCTCCGGGGAGGTGCGCGGCGGGGCTCCGGCCACCCGCGACTTCGCCCTCCTCGCGCCCGAGCGCATGGTCGACTGCGTCGATGCGATCGTCCTGACCGGCGGATCCGCCTTCGGTCTGGCTGCGGCCGACGGGGTGATGGAGGTTCTGGAGGCCGAGGGCCGGGGCTTTGAGACCCCCCACGGGCCGGTGCCGATCGTGGTGGCCATGGCCCTCTACGACCTCGGGGTGGGGGATCCGGCGGTGCGCCCCGATGCCGCCGCCGGACGCCACGCGGCCACCAGCCGGGCCGCCTCCTCGGAGGTCGGCCCGGTCGGAGCCGGGACCGGTGCGACGGTGTCCAAGTGGCTCGGTGCCGAGAACGCCGAGCCGGGCGGACTCGGCATCGCCACCGTGCAGCGCGACGAACTGGCGGTCAGCGCCATCGTGGCGCTCAACGCGGCCGGCAGCCCGCCGCCCGCCGGGCACCAAGTGCTCGAACACGTGGCTGACGGGTCGTTCGAGCAGTGGCAGGACCGCGCCGACCCGTTCACCAACACGACGCTGTGCGCGGTCGTCACCAACGCCGCGCTGTCGAAGATCGACTGCTTCTGGGTGGCCCAGGGAGGCCACGACGGCCTGGCCCGGGAGCTGGTCCCGGCCCACACCCGCAGCGACGGCGACGCGGTGGTGGCCGCCGCCACCGGCGACGTGACTGCCGACACCGACGACGTCCGGCTGCTGGCCGTAGCCGCCGTGACTGAGGCCGTCCGCATCGCCGTCGCCTGACCGGACCGGCGAACTTCTGTATGTTCTGCACCCATGCGGGTCTCTTGACAGAGGTTCGGCCGGGAGCCTCCTCGACCAACTGAACCGCGACACAACTCAGCGCTTGCAGCTCAGGTCGGGTCCCTGGCGTCGTGCGATGGGCCGGTCGGCACGGTTCCTAGGCGGTGTGTACTGCCGTCGGTACGATCTAGGGGTGAGGACGGCTGGATGGCAGACCCGTGTCAGGTACGGATGATCGCGTGCAGGACCGCTGGCGCCGACGAGACGCGGGCGCTGGGCGGCGCGGTCGCCACCCTTGTCGCCGTCGGCGACGTGGTGGTGCTGGTCGGTGACCTCGGCGCGGGCAAGACCGCCTTCGTGCAGGGGTTCGCAGCCTCGTTGGGGGTGACTGCCCCCGTCACCAGCCCCACCTTCACCCTGGCCAACCGTTACGAGGGGCGTCTGGTGGTCAACCACCTCGACGTGTACCGCTTCGACTGCCCCGAAGAGGTGAGCGACCTGGCCCTGCCCGAACTCCTCGACGACGGCGTGACCCTGGTGGAGTGGGGCGACACCATCGCCTCGGCGCTCCCATCGGAGCAGCTGTCGGTGACGATCCGTTTCGGCGACCGCGACGACGACCGCAGCTTCGAGCTGCGGGGCCAGGGCGAGACCTGGAACCGCCGTGCCGACCGGTTGAGAGCCGCGCTCGAAGGCTGGGCCGTGCCGTGCTGATTCTCGGCATCGAGTCGGCCACCGGCCGTGTGGGCTGCGCCATCGGAGGCCACGAGGGCGTGCGGGCCTCGGTTCAGACCACCCGCGACCGCCGTCACGCCGAGTTGCTCGCACCCCAGATCCAGGCTGCGTGCAGCCACGCCGGCGTCGATCTGAGCGACCTGGGAGCGGTCGCGGTCGATGTGGGTCCGGGGCTCTATACCGGTCTGCGGGTGGGCGTCACCACCGCGATCACCATGGCCCACGCCCTGCGGGTGCCCATGGTCGCGGTCAGCAGCCTCGACCTGCTCGCCTACCCGTTGCGCCACACCGGCCGCACCCTCGCGGTGGTGATCGACGCTCGCCGCGGTGAGGTGTTCCACGCCCGCTACGGATGCCTGCCCGGAGGGGTGCAGCGGCTCAACGGACCCGAGGTGGCAACCCCCGACCACGTCCTGTCTCGGATTCTGGCCAGCAGCGACGAGACGCTCGTAGTGGGTGACGGAGCCGAGCGATACGCGTCGATGTTCGAGGGACTGCGAGGCGTGGAGCTGGCCGATCCCGGCTTCGCCCATCCCTCGGCTGAGTCCCTGGTGCTGCTGGCTCACGCCTTGGCGCTGCGCGAGGAGTTCGTGCGGCCCGATGAGATCCGACCTCTGTACCTGCGGCGCCCGGATGCACAGCCCCAATGGACGGCGAGCCCGTCATGACCGGGTCCGGGCCGGTCGTGGCCGCCGGCGAGCCGATCCTGGGTATCGAGACCTCCTGCGACGAGACCGCGGCGGCGGTGGTCGCCGGCGGCAAGCAGGTGCTGTCGTCGGTGGTGTCCAGCCAGATCGACCTGCACGCCCGCTACGGCGGGGTCGTTCCCGAGGTGGCGGGCCGGGCCCACGTTGAGCGCATGGTCCCGGTGGTGTCGCAGGCGCTGGTGGAATCCGCGGTCGACGACTCCGACATCGCCGCGGTGGGGGCTACCGCCGGACCGGGCCTGGTGGGCGCGCTGCTGGTCGGCGTGTCGGCGGCCAAGGCGCTGGCGCTGGTATGGGATGTGCCGTTCGTGGCCGTCAACCACCTCGAGGCCCACCTCCATGCGGCCTTCCTGGACGAGCCGAGCCTGGAGCTGCCCGTGGTGGTGGTGCTGGTCTCGGGAGGACACACCATGCTCGTGCTGATGGAGGAGCGGCTGCGGTACCGGATCCTGGGCGCCACCGTCGACGATGCCGCCGGGGAGGCCTTCGACAAGGTGGCCCGCTACATGGGCCTCGGATACCCGGGCGGCCCTGCCATCGACCGGCTGAGCGGGCAGGGCGACCGCGACGCGATCGCCTTCCCCAGGGCGATGCTGCGCGACGGCTGGAACTTCTCCTTCAGCGGACTCAAGACCTCGGTCATCAACTACCTGCGCCGCCAGCCGGACGCACCCGCTGCCGATGTGGCCGCGTCGTTCCAGGAGGCGGTGGCCGACGTGCTGGTGGCCAAGGCCCGCCGGGCCGCCGCCGCGCATGGCGCGCTGGGCCTGTGCCTAGCCGGCGGGGTGGCCGCCAACAGCCGACTGCGGGAGATGACGCTCGACGCCTGCACCGCCGACGGGCTGGCCGCCTACCTGCCGAGCCGGGCGATGTGCACCGACAACGCGGCCATGGTGGCCGCGGCCGCATGGTGGCGCCTGAAGGCCGACGGGCCCTCGCCGCTCACCGTGGGCGCCGACCCGTCCCTGGGCCTGCCAGAAGCCTGAAACGCCCTAGGGGCCACGCGGATGGGTGAGAGCCGGTCGCGTCGCAACGGTGTCATTCCCGCTCTTGTTCGCTGCGCTCACGGGCCGCTCGGGCCACGGCCTCGCACCGTATGAGCCGGACTCGCGCATCTATCCGCTCGGCCTCTTGTTCGCGCGTTGTGGCCCACCCCGACGCGCCCTATCGTTGGCACTCGTCACGGGAGAGTGCCAACGCCCGTGTTCAGTCCAAGAACAGCAAGAACAGGAGTCCGGGAGGACACATGAACCTGCAGCCACTCGAGGATCGCATCGTTGTGCGGCCCGGCGACGCCGAGGAGACCACGGCCAGTGGTCTCGTCATTCCCGACACCGCCAAGGAGAAGCCCCAGCAGGGCGACGTACTGGCGGTAGGACCCGGTCGCCGGTCCGACGACAGTGGTGAGCTCATCCCCATGGACGTAGCGGTGGGCGACACCGTCGTCTACTCGAAGTACGGCGGCACCGAGATCACCGTCGACGGTGAGGACCTGCTGATCCTCAACGCCCGCGACGTGCTCGCCAAGGTCGTCTGAGGTATCCGATGCCCAAGATCCTCAAGTTCGACGAGGAGGCCCGCCGGGGCCTCGAGACGGGCGTCAACAAGCTCGCCGACGCGGTGAAGGTCACTCTCGGCCCCAAGGGCCGCAACGTGGTGCTCGACAAGAAGTTCGGCGCGCCGACCATCACCAACGACGGCGTGTCGATCGCCCGCGAGGTGGAGCTCGACGACCAGTTCGAGAACATGGGCGCCCAGCTCGTGAAGGAAGTGGCCACCAAGACCAACGACATCGCCGGCGACGGGACCACCACCGCGACGGTGCTGGCCCAGGCCCTCGTGCGCGAGGGGCTGCGCAACGTCGCCGCCGGGGCCAACCCCATGGCCCTCAAGCGGGGCATCGAGGCCGCGGTCGACGCCGCGGTCGACGCGCTGGCCGAGCAGGCCGTGCCGGTGTCGACCGACAAGGAGAAGGTGCAGTCGGTGGCGTCGATCTCCGCGGCCGACGCCGAGGTGGGCGAGACGCTGGCCGAGGCCTTCGACAAGGTCGGCAAGGACGGCGTGATCACCGTCGAGGAGAGCAACACGTTCGGCATGGACCTGGACTTCGTCGAGGGCATGCAGTTCGACAAGGGCTACCTGTCCCCGTACTTCGTGACCGACCCTGAGCGCCAGGAGGCAGTGCTCGAGGAGCCGTACGTGCTGTTGAACCAGGGCAAGATCAGCGCGGTGTCGGACCTGCTGCCGGTGCTCGAGAAGGTCATGCAGACGGGCAAGCCCCTGCTGATCATCGCCGAGGACGTCGAGGGCGAGGCTCTGGCCACGCTGGTGGTCAACAAGATCCGCGGCACCTTCAACTCCACCGCGGTGAAGGCGCCCGGCTTCGGTGAGCGCCGCAAGGCGATGCTGCAGGACATGGCCATCCTCACCGGTGGCCAGGTCGTGGCCGAGGAGGTCGGGCTCAAGCTCGACTCGGTCGACCTGTCGCTGCTGGGGTCGGCCCGCAAGGTCGTGATCACCAAGGACGACACCACCATCGTGGAGGGCGCCGGCGACGCTTCCGACGTCGAGGGCCGCGTCAGCCAGATAAAGGCCGAGATCGACAACACCGACTCGGACTGGGACCGTGAGAAGCTCCAGGAGCGGCTGGCCAAGCTGGCCGGCGGCGTCGCCGTGGTGCAGGTCGGGGCGGCCACCGAGGTGGAGCTCAAGGAGACCAAGCACCGCATCGAGGACGCCATCTCGGCTACCCGGGCCGCCATCGACGAGGGCATCGTCGCCGGCGGCGGCACCGCGCTGCTGCGCTGCCGGGCCGCGGTCGCTGAGGTCGGTGCGGGCCTCGACGGAGACGAGGCCACCGGCGCTCGCATCATCGGCGAGTCCCTCTCCGCGCCCACCCGGCTGATCGCCGAGAACGCTGGCCATGAGGGCGCCATCGTGGTACGCGAGGTCGAGGCCGCCTCCGGCTCGGATGGCTTCGACGCGGTCGCGGGCGAGATCGTCGACCTCATCGGCGCCGGCGTGATCGACCCGGTCAAGGTGACCCGGGCCGCGCTCCAGAACGCGGCCTCGATCGCCGGCCTGATGCTCACCACCGAGGTGCTCGTGGCCGACAAGCCCGAGGAGAAGCCCCCGCCCGGTCCCCCCGGCGGAGGCATGGACGGAATGGGAGGCATGGGCGGCATGATGTAGCCGTTCGCCCCCAGCGAACCCCCCAAGGGAGCCCGAGCGATGAGCTCGGGCTCCTTCGCGTTCCAGGAGGTGCATCCGGGCTGGTCGCGTCTCGTCAACTCTGGACGCGGACGGGTGCCGGTAGCCTCACCGGGATGGATCGCCCGGCACCGGACCCGCGCAAACTGCTGGACCACTGGGAGGAGTGGGAGCGGGGCGAGACCCCGCCGGGCCGGGTGATGAGCGACCTGAAGACCGGAGGGCTGCGCGACCTCCTCCGGGACCTCGCCGGGGCCGCGGCTGGCGGCGGCGGGGACGAGTCCTGATCGAGCCGGCTGCATCGACGACGGTGGTCTTCGAGCCGCCGCCGGTCCCCGCGGGCCGGGGCGGGTCCCAGCAGATCCCCCGTCCGGCGAGCGTGCGCATGGGCGGCCCGGCGCCGTGGGCGGCGCTGCCGGACGAACAACGCTGCCCGAGCCTGGATCAGGTGCTTCACGCGGTCGAGGCCACCGTGCCGACCCACATCGCGTCGCGGGCGACGGTTCCGCCGGGGTCGGCGCCGTCGGGGGTGCTGGTGCTGCTCTACGAGCACCGCGGCGAGCCGTGGGTGGTGCTCACGCGGCGGGCCTGGCACCTGCGGCACCACGCCGGCGAGGTGTCGTTCCCCGGGGGCAGGCGCGAGCCGGGCGACGCCGACCTGTGGGCCACTGCGGTGCGGGAGGCGTCCGAGGAGATCAGCCTCGATCCGGGCACGGCCCGGCTCGTGGGACGGCTCGACAGCTTCGTCACCGTCGGGTCGCGTTCGCTGGTGTGCCCGTTCGTGGCCACCGTCGAGCGGCGTCCTGAGCTGGTGCCCGACCCGGCCGAGGTGGAGCGGGTGCTGCACGTCCCGCTGTCGGAGCTGACCCACGACGACACGTGGCGGGAGGAGGTGTGGTCGCTGGGCGAGCCGTTCGGAGGCGAGCGTGCCATGACCTTCTTCGAACTGCCGGGCGACACGGTGTGGGGGGCCACTGCGGCCGTGCTGCGCCGGCTGCTGACGATCACGATCCCGGGGGTCGGCGCCGGATAGGCTCGCTTGGTGCCTGGATTCCGGCACTCGAGGCGCTGCCATGGCTGACACAGAGATCGGGTTGGGCAAGACCGGGCGCCGCGCCTACCGGCTCGATGAGATCGCCATCATCCCCAGCCGGCGCACCCGTGACCCCGAGGACGTCGACATCTCCTGGCAGATCGACGCCTACCGCTTCGACATCCCCGTGCTGGCGGCCTCCACCGACAGCGTCACCAGCCCGGCCACCGCGGTGCAGATGGGCGAACTCGGAGGGGTCGGGGTGCTTGACCTCGAGGGTGTGTGGACCCGCTGCGAAGACCCCGAATCCGAACTGGCCGAACTGGGCGCCATGCCGCTGGACGCCGCGGCCGGCCGTCTGCGCGAGCTCTACTCCCGCCCGATCCAGCCCGAACTGGTGGCCGCCCGCATCTCGGAGATCGCCGAGACCGGCGCTTACACCGCGGGCCGGGTCCGGCCCCAGCGGGCAGTCGAGCTGGCCCCGCACGCCACCGGCGCCGATATCGATCTGCTGGTCATCTCGGGGACGATCGTGTCGGCCGAGCACGTGTCGTCGTCGGTGGACCCGCTCAACCTCAAGACGTTCATCCGCCGTATGCAGACACCGGTGATCGTCGGCGGCTGCGTGAGTTACCAGGCCGCGCTCCACCTGATGCGCACCGGGGCCGCCGGCGTGCTCGTAGGGGCAGGCTCGGGCCACGTCGGCACCAGCCGCCAGGTGCTGGGCCTGGACGCACCACAGGCCACCGCCATCGCGGATGCCCGCGCCGCCCGCATGCGCCACCTCGACGAGACCGGTGTGTACTGCCACGTGATCGCCGACGGGACCATGCGCACCGCGGGAGACCTCGCCAAGGCCGTCGTGTGCGGTGCCGACGCCGTCATGCTGGGACTGCCGCTGGCGTTGGCCTCGGACTCGCCCTGCCCGGGGCGGCACTGGGACCTGTCGGCCGGCCACCCGACGCTGCCGAGGGGCCGCATCACCGACGTCGAGTCGCACGGCACCCTGGCCGAGATCCTCCAAGGCCCCGCCCTCGATCCGGAGGGCACCACCAACATGATGGGCGGGCTGCGCACTTCATTGGCCAAGTGCGGCTACACCGACGTGAAGGACTTCCAGCGGGCCGCGGTAGCCATAGTCTCGCCGTGACCGCCGGAACCGCGGCGGGTAGGGCCCGCGACTTCGACACCGTGCTGGTGGTCGACTTCGGCGCCCAGTACGCGCAGCTGATCGCCCGGCGGGTGCGCGAGTGCGAGGTGTACAGCGAGATCGTGCCCTCGACGATCACTGCGGGCGAGATGGCCGCTCGCCGGCCCGCAGGGGTGATCCTCAGCGGGGGCCCGGCCTCGGTGCACGTGGAGGGCGCCCCCAGCCTCGACACCGGGATCTACGGCCTGGGGGTACCGATCCTGGGCATCTGCTACGGCGCCCAGCTCATCGCCGAGCAGCTGGGCGGCTCGGTCGGCCCCAACGAACGGGGCGAGTACGGCCGGGCCGGGATGACCGTGGCCCGCGACGACGGGGGCGTCCTGCTCGCGGACCTTCCGGCGTCCCAGCCGGTGTGGATGAGCCACTTCGACGCCATCGTCGCCCCGCCCCCGGGCGCGGCCGTCACCGCGTCCACGGCAGCGTCGCCGGTGGCCGCCTTCGAGGATCCCGGCCGCGGCCTGTACGGCGTGCAGTTCCATCCCGAGGTCGAGCACACGCCCCACGGGCTCGAAGTGATCGAGCGCTTCCTGCGCCAGGCGTGCGGGGCCGGTCCGAGCTGGTCGATGGACTCGATCATCGACGCCTCGGTGGCAGCGGTCCGCGAGCAGGTCGGCGAGGGCCGGGCCATCTGCGGGCTGTCGGGGGGCGTGGACTCCGCGGTGGCTGCCGCGCTGGTGCATCGGGCCGTCGGCGACCAGCTCACATGCGTGCTGGTGGACACCGGCCTGCTGCGGCTCGACGAGGCCGATCAGGTGCAGGAGACCTTCGGCCGTCACTTCGGGATCGACTTCGTGCGCGTCGACGCAGCCTCCGAGTTCTTCGCCGCCCTGGCGGGGATCACCGAGCCCGAGACCAAGCGCAAGGTCGTGGGCGAGCAGTTCATCAGGGCCTTCGAGCGGGCCCGCCACCAGGTGCCCGACGCTGGCTTCCTGGTACAGGGCACGCTGTACCCCGACGTGATCGAGTCGGGCGCCACCACCCACTCGTCCACCATCAAGAGCCACCACAACGTGGGCGGTCTGCCCGACGACCTGGACTTCGAGTTGGTCGAGCCGCTGCGGCTGCTGTTCAAGGACGAGGTCCGGGCGGTGGGCGCCGAACTGGGCCTGCCCGACGAGATCGTCCACCGCCAGCCCTTCCCCGGTCCCGGCCTGGCGGTGCGCATCATCGGCGAGGTGACCCCCGAGGCGGCCGCCACCCTGCGCCAGGCCGACGCCATCGTCCGCGAGGAGCTGCGCAACGCCGGCCTGGAACGCGAGATCTGGCAGTCGTTCGCAGTCCTGCCCGACATCCGCACCGTCGGGGTGATGGGCGACGAGCGCACCTACGGGCGCCCGGTGGTGATCCGGGCCGTCACCAGCTCCGACGCCATGACCGCCGACTGGGCCCGCCTGCCCCACGACGTGCTCGAGGCCATGAGCAGCCGGGTGATCGCCGAGGTCGGTGGCGTCAACCGGGTGGCCTACGACATCACCTCCAAGCCCCCCGCCACCATCGAGTGGGAGTGACCCGGGCCTGACTCCGACGGCGGGCTAGGGCAGGGCCTGGTCGAGGTCGGCTAGGAGGTCGTCGATGGACTCGATGCCGACCGACAGGCGGATCAGGCCGGGGTCGACGGCCAGAGGCGAGTCGGCCACTGACAGGTGGGTCATGGTGGAGGGCTGCTCGATCAGCGACTCCACCGCTCCCAGCGACTCGGCCAGCCGGAACACCCGCGTCGAGCTGACCGCGGCAACCGCGGCGCCCTCCCCGCCGGCCAAGATGCACGACACCATCCCGCCGAAGCCGCTCATCTGGCGGGTGGCGGTCTCATGGCCCGGGTGGTCGACCAGCCCCGGGTACAGCACCCTGGCCACCGCGGGATGGCCGTCGAGGAAGCCGGCGACCGCCATCGCGTTCTCGCAGTGGCGGTCCATCCGCACGCCCAGCGTCTTGATGCCCCGCAGCAGCAGGTAGCAGTCGAACGGGCTGGGCACCGCTCCGGCCGCGTTCTGGACGAAGGCCAGCTGCTCGGCCAGCCCGTCGTCGCCGACCGCGACGAGGCCGCCCACCACGTCGGAGTGCCCGCCCAGGTACTTGGTGGAGGAGTGGACGACCACGTCGGCGCCCAACCCCAGCGGATTCTGCAGGTACGGGGTGGCGAAGGTGTTGTCCACCACCAGGCGGGCCCCGACCGAGTGGGCCGCCTCGGCCGCGGCCGCGATGTCGACCACGGTCAGTATGGGGTTGGTGGGGGTCTCCATCCACACCTGGCGGGTCTCGGGGCGCAGGGCGGCGGCCAGGGCCTCGGCGTCGGTCAGGTCGACCGCCGACCACTCGATCCCCCGCTCGCCGTATACGCGGGCGATCAGCCGGAACGTCCCGCCGTAGGCGTCGTTGCCGAGCACGACGTGGTCGCCGGGGCGCAGCAGGCCCACCAGCGCGTCCTCGGCGGCCATGCCGCTGGCGAACGCGAAGCCGTGGGCCGCGCCCTCGAGCCCGGCCACGCTGCGCTCCAGCGCCGCCCGGGTGGGGTTGGACGTGCGGGAGTACTCGTAGCCCCGGTGCTGCCCCGGCGCCGGCTGCACGAAGGTGGTGGCCAGATGGATGGGCACGGTGATCGCGCCGGTGGCCTCGTCGGGCTCCTGGCCGACATGGATGGCCCGGGTCTCGAATCCCCAGGCGCCCTCGTCGCCGGTCATCGGCCCGATCCCTCGATGATCCCGTCGCCGGCCGTCGATGACAGGTAGCCGAGCACATCGGTGCTGGAGACCACCGCCCGCGGCCGGCCCCCGTCCAGCACAAGCAGGGCAGGCGACCGCTCCAGCCTGGTCACCGCCAGCGCCACCGACTCGCCGATCCCGATCTGCTCCAGCGGGTCGCTCATCACGTTCTCCACCGGCTGGCCCAGCAGGTCGCCGTCGAAGGCCAGGGCCATGAGCCGCAGCTCGTGCACCGAGCCCATCACCTCGGCGGCGGCCAGCGGCATCTCGCCCTTGGCCACCGGCATCTGGCTCAGTCCGTTGTCGCGCATGCGGGTCACGGCCAGGCTCACGGGGTCGTCGGGGTTGACGTACACCAGCGGCGGGAGGGCGCCCTCCTTGGCGTCGAGCACGTCCTTGACGCACGGGTGATCGCCGATCAGGAACCCGTGCGACGCCATCCAGTCGTCGTCGAACACCTTGGAGAGGTAGCCGCGCCCGGAGTCGGGCAGCAGCACGACGATGACGGCATCGGGGCCGCACTCCGAGGCCACCTCAGCGGCCGCGCACACTGCGGTCCCTCCCGAGCCGCCGATCAGGAGCCCCTCGCGGTGCGAGACCAGCCGGGCCATGTCGAAGGACGCCTGGTCGGACACCGCGATCACCCGGTCCACCACGTCGGGGTGGTAGGTCTCGGGCCAGAAGTCCTCGCCGATGCCCTCCACCAGGTAGGGCCGCCCCGAGCCGCCGCTGAACACCGACCCCTCGGGGTCGGCCGCGATGACCTGCACCGAGGGGTCCTGCCCCTTGAGGAAGCGGCCCACGCCGCTGAGGGTCCCGCCGGTGCCCGCACCGGCCACGAAGTGGGTGATGCGCCCGCTGGTCTGGCGCCACAGCTCGGGTCCGGTGGTCTGCTCGTGGGCCAGCGGGTTGGCCTGGTTGAAGTACTGGTTGGGCTGGTAGGCGCCCGGCGTCTCGTTCATGAGCCGCTCGGCGGTGGAGTAGTAGGAGTCGGGATCGTCGGGGGCCACCGCCACCGGGCAGACCACCACCTCGGCGCCGTAGGCCCGCAGCAGCTGCACCTTCTCGGCGCTCACTTTGTCGGTCATCACGAAGATGCACCGGTAGCCCCGCTGGGCGGCAACCATGGCCAGGCCGACGCCGGTGTTGCCCGAGGTGGGCTCGATGATCGTCCCGCCCGGCCCGAGCAGCCCGTCGCGCTCGGCGGCGTCGATCATCGCCATGGCGATGCGGTCCTTGACGCTGCCGCCCGGGTTCAGCAGCTCCAGCTTGGCCACCACTTCGCAGCCGGCCTCGGGAACCGCCCGCCGCAACCGCACCAGCGGCGTGTTCCCTACGAGGTCGAGGACTGAGTCGGCGACCTCCACGCCCGGCAGGCTACCCGACCCGCACGGCACCTTCCGATAGCAGCCCGCCAACCGCCCCACTACGGGACCCCAGGGACGTATTATTTTAGCTCAACGAGCTTTGGTAGAATAAGCTTCGGCTACGGGCCGCCGTTATTCCAGCGGCCAAAATACCAGCCCCGATTTTCGGCGCTTATTTTAGTGATCGGTTATCTGTCAGAATAAGATCTAGATTCAGCTGCCGCTATTCCAGCCGCCCAAATAAGCGCACCACGATTGCACTGTTGTTTTAGCATATGGCTGTTTGTTAGAATAATTGTCCCAAATCGGGCTCGATATTCAAACGAGCAGAACAAGGAGCACAGATGGAAAGCACGCGAGCCGGGCAGTTCCGTCGACATTTGACCGGATACGAGGCGTTCATGCCGAAGCCACTGCCACCCGACCCGCCCCTACGGTGGGACACCGGTCTGCTCGGGTTGCTGTCGGACGCCACCGCCGCGGTGGGCCGGCTCGACGGGATGGCGGGCACCCTGCCGAACCCCGATCTGTTCGTGGCGTCGTATGTTCGCCGCGAGGCGGTGCTCAGCTCCCAGATCGAGGGCACTCAATCCAGTCTCGACGATGTGCTGGCCCACGAGGTGGAGGCCAGAGTGGCTACGCCGCCTGATGACATCGACGAGACGGTCAACTACGTGCGCGCTATGGGTCTGGGACTGCGCATCCTAGACGAGCTACCGCTGTCGGGCCGCCTGATCCGCAGGGTCCACGGTGAGTTGATGGAGGGTGTGCGGGGCCAGGAGCGCGACCCAGGGGAGTTCCGCAGGACCCAGAATTGGATCGGCGCAGCTGGCTGCACCCTGGAGTCCGCGACGTTCGTGCCGCCGGCACCCGAAGACCTTCCCGGCGCGATCCGGGCCTTCGAGGTCTATCTCAACGACAGCGACGACCCTCCGCTGGTGCTTGCAGCCCTGGCCCACGCCCAGTTCGAGACCATACATCCGTTCCTGGACGGCAACGGCCGGGTTGGGCGACTCCTCGTCACGTTGCTGCTGGTGCAACGTCGGGTGCTCGCCCGCCCGCTGCTGTACCTGAGCCTCTTCCTGAAGCAGAACCGCAGCGAGTACTACGACCGCCTCGACGCCATCCGCACCCGGGGTGACTGGGAGGGCTGGCTCAGGTTCTTTCTGACCGGCGTGAAGTCCACGGCGAATGACGCAGTGCGGGCGGCTGCCGAGTTGACGGCGCTCACGGATGAGCACCGCGGCATTGCGACCGACCAGAACCTGGGGCGCTACGGCTGGCCGCTGATCGACCTGCTCGCCCAGCAGCCCGTCGTCACCATCAAGTACGCGACGGCGCGACTTGGTTCGACGCCTGCGACGGTCGGTCGCCTACTCGACGAACTGGTCTCGCTGGGCATCGTTGACGAGGTCACGGGCCGAAGGCGCAGTCGCGTCTACCGGTACTCGCCTTTCCTGGACGTGCTCGCCGATGAACCGGATTCCGCCTAAGAACGTGCGCGGATGGGTGAGAGCGCTTCGCGGCGCAGTGGTGTCATTCCCGCTCTTGTTCGCTGCGCTCACGGGCCGCTCGGGCCACGGCCTCGCGCCGTATGGGCCGGCATCCTCGCCTATCCGCTCGGCCTCTAACGGGCCACGCGGATGGGTGAGAGCGCTTCGCGGCGCAGTGGTGTCATTCCCGCTCTTGTTCGCTGCGCTCACGGGCCGCTCGGGCCACGGCCTCGCGCCGTATGGGCCGGGATCCTCGCCTATCCGCTCGGCCTCTAAGCCAATAGGGTCGCGCCGCCGCCGAGGGCTGTCGCCGGGCGGCAGTAGGGTGAGCCGCGATGGCGGAGTCGGCGATTCTGGAGGATCTGAACCCGGCCCAGCACGAGGCGGTCACCCATGAGGGCGGGCCGCTTCTGGTGGTGGCCGGGGCCGGGTCGGGCAAGACCAGGGTGCTCACCCACCGCATCGCCCACCTGATCGACCACCACGGCCTGTCGCCGTTCGACATCCTGGCTATCACGTTCACCAACAAGGCCGCGGGCGAGATGCGGCACCGGGTCGGCCACCTGGTCGGGTCGGTGGCCGAGAGCATGTGGGTCTCCACTTTCCACGCCGCCTGCGTGCGGATCCTGCGCCGCGACGCGGCCTACATCGACTACCCGAGCCGGTTCACGATCTACGACCAGGGCGACGCGGTGCGCCTCTGCGGCTACGTGCTGCGCGACCTCAACCTCGACCACAAGCGGTTCCCGCCCCGGGCGGTCCACGCCACGATCTCCGCGGCCAAGAACGACAACATCGGTGCGGCCGAGTACGCCGACCGGGCGTCGAACATCTACGAGCGGCGCATCGCCGAGGTGTTCGGCCACTACCAGCGTCGCCTGGCCGCGGCCGGGGCCATGGACTTCGACGACCTGCTGCAGCGCACCGTCGAGCTGTTCCGGGACCACCCGGAGGTGCTCGACCGGTGGCGGCAGCGCTTCGCCCATGTGCTGGTGGACGAGTACCAGGACACCAACCCGGTGCAGAACGAGCTGGTGATCAGACTGGGCGCCGAGAGCCGCCAGGTGACCGCGGTGGGCGACGCCGACCAGTCGATCTACGCCTTCCGCGGCGCCGACATCCGCAACATCCTCGAGTTCGAGCGGGCCTTCGACGACGTGCGCATCGTGGTCCTGGAGCAGAACTACCGCAGCACCCAGAACATCCTCGACGCCGCCAACTCGGTGATCGTCAACAACAGCGGCCGCAAGCCCAAGGACCTGTGGACCGACCGGGGGTCGGGACCCTCCATCGTGCGCTACCACGCCGACGACGAGACCGACGAGGCCCGCTACGTGGCCAGCGAGATCGTCCGGCGCCGCGACGACGAGCAGATGCGCTTCGAGGAGATGGCCGTCTTCTACCGCACCAACGCCCAGTCGAGAGCGGTGGAGGAGCAGCTGATCAAGGCCGAGGTGCCCTACCGGCTGGTGGGCGGCACCCGCTTCTACGACCGCCGGGAGGTGCGTGACGCCATGGCCTACCTGAAGGCGGTCACGAACCCGGGCGACGAGGTGAGCGTGAAGCGGGCGCTGGGCGTGCCCAAGCGGGGCGTCGGCGCCACTTCCGTGGCCAAGGTCGACGCCTACGCCGCAGAGAACGGCCTCACTTTCCACGAGGCCCTGCGTCACTGTTCCGAGGCCGGCGTCACCGGTCGGTCAGCGGCCGGTGCCGGGCAGTTCTGCGCGCTGATCGACGATGTTGCGGCCCTGCAGGCGTCGCCTGCCGCGGTTCTCCAGGAGCTGCTGGAGCGCTCCGGTTACCTGGACGAACTGCGCGCGGAGAAGTCCGTCGAGGCCGACGGCCGGCTCGAGAACCTGGCCGAACTGGTGGGCGTGGCCGGCGAGCACGACACCATGGACGACTTCCTGGAGGCGGTGGCCCTGGTGGCCGACACCGACGACTTGGCCGATCCGGGATCCGACGAGTCCACGGTCACGCTGATGACCCTGCACTCGGCCAAGGGCCTCGAGTATCCCGACGTGTACATCATCGGGCTGGAGGACGGCGTCTTCCCCCACATCCGGGCGTTGACCGAACCCCACGAGTTGGAGGAGGAGCGCCGCCTCGCCTACGTCGGGATCACCCGGGCTATGCGCCAGCTCACCGTGACCCACGCCTGGAGCCGGCTGCTGTACGGCAGCCGCCAGTACAACCCGCCCAGCCGATTCCTCAAGGAGGTTCCCGAAGAGCTGATGGAGACCGTGGACGGCTCCCGGATGGCCCGCAGCCGCTACTACCGCCGCAGCCGGCGAGAGCGCGGCCTCGACCGGGCCTCGGCCAACCGCGACGAGATCGTGGACCGGGCCCTCGACGCTGGCCGGCAAGCCCGACCCGCACCCTCAGGAGCCGACCGTCTCAGCCTCAAGGTGGGCGACGACGTCCGCCATTCCAAGTGGGGCGACGGCGTGATCATCGACATCAGGGGCGAGGGCGACGACGCCCAGGCCTCGGTCCGCTTCCCAAGCGTCGGCGACAAGCAGCTGCTCCTCTCCTGGGCCCCCCTCCAGAAGCTCTGACCGGCCGCCGGGCCCAAACCGGTGGCGATTCTGGGTGTCTGGCACCCGTTTCGTCGCCAGTTCGACGAGCCGCCACTCGCCGGGCTAGGCGTCGTGGACGGCTATGCGGAGGCGCTTGTTGGCCTTGCCCTTCGACTCGGTCTTGACCACCTCGAAGCGGCCCACCTCGCCGGTGGACCGCAGGTGGGTGCCCCCGTCGGCCTGCTTGTCGAGCCCGACGATGTCGACCACCCGGATCTCCTGCACCGACTCGGGGATGAGGTTGACCTTGGTGCGGATCAGGTCGTCGTCGGCGAGGGCCTCGGTCCGGGGCAGGAACGAGATCTCGATGGGCCGGTCGGCGGCGATCTCGGCGTTGACCAGCTCGGTGACCTGAGCCGCGAACCCCTCGGGCAGGGGATCGAACTCGAAGTCCATGCGGGCCGACAGCGGAGCCATGTTGCCGCCGGTCACCGACACGCCCCAGGTGTTGTAGATCACCCCGCACAGGATGTGCAGCGCGGTGTGGGTGCGCATCAACCCGTGGCGGCGCTCCCAGTCGAGCTCTCCGTGCACCGCCGTGCCCACCGACGGCACGTCACCGTCGACGGTGTGCCACACCACCTCATGTCCCCGTACGTCGGTCACCGCGGCCGACCCGCCGTGGAAGCTCAGCGTGCCGGTGTCGTGGGGCTGGCCTCCGCTGGTGGCGTAGAAGGCGCTGGCGTCCAGGGCCACCCTCCCCTCGCCGTCGACCGCGACCACCGTGGCGTCGAAGGATCGGCACTCGGCGTCGCGCAGGAATATGCGGTCGGTGGGGTTCATGTCAGCCATCGGCCCTCCCGGTGTGGCGCGTCATCGCGGGTTGATGTCTACCCGAACGTCGCCGTCCACGACAGCCACCTCGAACTGGCGCAGGCCGGTTCCGGCCGCGTCGACGGTGTCGTCGGGGTCGCAGGTGTTGACGAAGTCGTCCTGTTCGGGCCGCCACCGGAAGAAGCAGTCGCGGCTCTGGCCCGCCCGCCGGGCCTCGAAGGCGAACCACCCCGTCGCCGGGTCCTCCCCGATGTGCTGCAGGATGATGTCGAGGCTGCCGGCGGCCACGTCGCCGAACAGGATCGGGCCCCGGTCGTCTATCTCGGTGCTGATCCGTCCGATCTCCATGTCACGGAAGTCGCGGTCGCCCAGGCGGATCTCAACGTCGGTTCCGGTGCGGGTCAGCAGCAGGACCGCCCCCACCAGGCCCAGCGCCACCACTACGCCGGCCAGGCCGACCACGACGGCGGCCCGCAGGCTCGGCTGGGGTCCGCGGGAAACAGGCATCGCGGCCTAGAGGCCGAGCGGATAGGTACGCGAGGGAGGCTCATACGGGCGAGGCCGTGGGCGCTGTTCCTTGGATTTGGGCGGCCCGTGAGCGCAGCGAACAAGAGCGGGAATGACACCGCTGCGACGTGACAGGCGTGGCATTAGTCCCAGCACGTTCCTAGTATCGCCCCCCGTGGATTTGTTCGAACACCAGGGCAAGGAGTTGTTTGCCCGATACGGGCTCCCCGTGCCTTCGGGCGAGGTGGCGTTGGCGACCGAGGAGGCCGTAGCTGCGGCCACCAGGCTCGGGCTGCCGGTGGTGGTCAAGGCGCAGGTCCACACCGGCGGGCGCGGCAAGGCCGGGGGTGTGAAGCTGGCCGCCGACCTCGACGCGGTGCGTCGCCACGCCTCCGACATCCTGGGCCTCGACATCTCGGGCCACGTCGTGCGGCGCCTGTGGATCGAGGAGGCGTCGGATATAGCCGAGGAGTACTACGCCAGCTTCACGCTGGACCGCTCCGCCCGCAAGCACTTGGGGATGCTGTCGGTCGAGGGAGGCGTGGAGATCGAGACGGTGGCCGCCCGAGATCCTGAGGCCATCGCCCGTATCCACATCGATCCGGTGGACGGGCTGTCTCAGCAGGCGTGCCGCCAGTGGGTCCGGGCTGCCCGCATCCCCGATGCCGTCGCGGGCGCGGTGGCCGGTGTCCTCGAGACCCTGTATCGGGCCTACGTGGATGCCGACGCCGATCTGGTGGAGGTCAACCCGCTGATCGTCACCTCCACCGGAGACGTGGTCCTGCTGGACTCCAAGATCACCCTGGACGGCAACAGCACCTTCCGCCACGACGACTACGCCACCTACGACGCCACCCAGACCCGCGACGAGCGGGAGCAGGCCGCCCACGCCAAGGGGCTGCAGTACGTGGGCCTGGACGGCTCGGTGGGGGTGATCGCCAACGGCGCAGGCTTGGCCATGAGCACGGTGGACGTGGTGAACCAGGTCGGGGGTGAGCCGGCCAACTTCCTCGACATCGGCGGCGGAGCCAACGCGGAGGTCATGTCGAATGCGCTGGAGGTGATCAACAACGATCCCGCGGTGCGGTCGATCCTGATCAACATCTTCGGCGGCATCACCCGGGGCGAGGAGATCGCCAACGGCATCATCGAGGCGACCGGGCGGGTGGACATCGACTCGCCCATCGTGCTCCGCCTCGACGGCACCAACGCGGCCGAGGGTCGGGAGTTGCTGGAGCCCTACCTGGACGACGCCTTGATGATGGAGCCCACCATGCTCGACGCCGCCCGCCGGGCAGTCGAGTTGGCCGGGGCCGGAGCCGGGCCGGTCCAGTCATGAGCATCTTCGTGGACGGGAGCACCCGGGTGGTGTACCAGGGGCTCACGGGCGCCCAGGGCCGCTACTACGGCCTGCTGAACCGGGACTACGGCACCCAGGTGGTGGCCGGCACCAACCCTCGCAAGGCGGGAACCGACGTGGACGGCGTGCCCATCTTCGCCACCGTCGCGGAGGCCGCGGCCGCCACCGGCGCCACCGCGAGTTGCGTGTTCATCCCCGCGCCGGGGGTGCGGGGCGCGGTGCTGGAGGCCGCCGAGGCCGGAATGGAGTTGGTGGTCGTCATAACCGAGGGCGTGCCCGCCCACGACGAGGCGTTCCTGTTCAACAAGCTGAGGCGGGACCACCCCGATGTGCGGCTGCTGGGCCCGAACTGCCCGGGCATCATCACCCCGGGCCAGTGCAACATCGGCATCACCGCGGGCCACATCGCCCAGCCGGGCGGCCCGGTGGGGATCGTGAGCCGCTCGGGCACGCTGACCTACCAGGCGCTGTACGAGCTCCAGCAGCAACAGATCGGTGTCACCACCTGCGTGGGCATCGGCGGCGACCCCGTGCCCGGCACCAGCTTCATCGACTGCCTGGCCGCGTTCGAGGCCGACCCGGAGACCCGGGCGGTGATGATGATCGGCGAGATCGGCGGATCGGCCGAGGAGGAGGCCGCGGCGTTCATCGCCGAGCACATGACCAAGCCGGTGGCCGCCTACATCGCCGGGGTCACCGCCCCGCCGGGAAAGAAGATGGGCCACGCCGGCGCCATCGTGTCGGGCGGCAAGGGCACCGCCGCGGCCAAGATGGAGGCTCTGGCCGCGGCCGGGGCCCGGGTGGGCCAGAATCCCACCGAGGCCGGCGACCTGATGGTGGAGATCGTCGCTTCCCTGTAGACACTGACCGAGATGGATGCACCGCCGCGGGCGCTGATCTCCGTCTACGACAAGGCGGGCGTGGTCGATCTGGCCGCGGGCCTCGTCGACCTTGGCTGGGAGCTGATAGCCAGCGGCGGCACGGCCCGGACGATCTCGGCCGTGAGCCTTCCCGTGACTGACACTGCTGACTACACCGGCTCGCCGACCATGCTGGGGCACCGCGTCGTCACCCTGCATCCCCGCATCCACGGAGGGATCCTGGCTGACCGCGACGATCCCGCCCACCGGGCTGATCTGGAGGCCAACGGCATCGACCCGATCGACCTGGTGGTGGTGAACCTCTACCCGTTCGAGGCGTCCCCCGGCATCGAGATGATCGACATCGGCGGCCCGACGATGGTGCGGGCCGCGGCCAAGAACCACGCCCATGTGGGCGTGCTCGTAGACCCGGCCGACTACGAGCCCGTCCTGGCCGAGATCCGCTCCGGCGGGCAACTTTCGCCGGTCACCCGGCGCAGCCTGGCCCGCAAGGCCTTCGCCCACACCGCGGCCTACGAGGCTGCCATCGTCAACTGGCTGGACGGGCACGAGCCCGGCGCCGGCCCGACGGTCGGTGACGATCAGCGAGTGGGGAAGGACGGGCCAGCGGAGGATGTGCCAGCGGAGGATGTGCCAGCGGAGGGTGTGCCAGCGGAGGATGTGCCAGCGGAGGGTGTGCCAGCGGACGAGGTGCCGGTCGAGGAGGGCCTGCCGGTTGTGGTCCGGCTGGACCTGGAGCGATCCGAGGTGCTGCGCTACGGCGAGAATCCCCATCAGCGGGGAGCTCGGTACCGCGCCCGCGGCACTTCCGGGTTCTTTGACGGCGTTGTCCAGCACGGCGGCCCGGCGTTGAGTTACCTGAACCTGATGGACGCCGAGGCGGCCTGGCGCCTGGCCCACAGCCTGGGCGATGGACCGGCCGCGGTGATCGTCAAGCACGCCAACCCATGCGGGGCCGCGGTCGCCGGTGAACTGGCCACCGCGTACTCCCGGGCCTTCGACTGCGATTCCCGCAGCGCCTTCGGCGGGGTGGTGGCCGTCAACGCGGTGATCGACGAGGCCACCGCCGACGCCATGGTGGCGGCAGCGCAGGCCGATGTGGTGATCGCCCCCGGTTATGTCGACGGCGTGATCGAGCGCTTGGCGGCCCGCCGGGCCAACACCCGCCTGCTGGAGGTGACCGGAGGCGTGGCCGCTGAAGAGCCTGCGTGGGAACTGCGAACTCTCGGCGGCTCGGGTGACTTCCTGGTGCAGACACCCCGAGCGCTGGAGGCCGATCCCGGTGCCTGGCAGGTGGTCACCGCCAGGGAGCCGACCGACTCCGAGTTCGCTGACGCGGTGTTCGCCTGGCGGGTGTGCGCCCACACCAGCTCCAACGCGGTTGTGCTGGCCCGCGACCGGACCGCCTGGGGCATAGGAGCCGGCCAGCAGAACCGGGTGGAGGCTGGCCAGCTGGCCGCGGCCAAGGCGGCGGGCCGGGCCGCCGGCGGTGCCTGTGCCAGCGACGGCTTCTACCCGTTCCCCGACGGCATCGATGCCGCGGCCGACGCCGGCATCGCGGTGGTGGTCCAGCCCGGCGGCTCAGTCAACGACGCCGCAGTCATAGCCGCCGCCAACGAGCGCAACCTAGCCATGCTCCTCACCGGAGAACGCCAGTTCCGCCACTGAAACTATGACCAAGCGGGCCAGCAGACCCGATCCAGAGGATCCGGCACGAGATCCCGATACCAATGCCGACGCAGCGCTGGTAGACACCTACCGCCGCCTTCCTGTCGACCCTGATCTAGTCCGGTCTGCTGCCAGCCTCGCTGCTCTAACCGCCCCTGACTGGTAGCTCGTAGTCCCCGGCCGCTGAGGGTCACCGGAAGCACGCCAGGCATCAACGCCAACCCGTAGGCACCGCCGCCGTCATCGGGTGCGGCGGCGGGTGCGGCGGCGGGCTAGGCGGTCCTCGGTGGGCGCGGTTGCCGGTGGCGCGGCCTCGATGTCGGGCGGGGGCTCGTCGCCGCGCAGCACCGCGGCGATCTTGGCGGTGTGGGCCGGGGTGCTGCCGCAGCAGCTGCCGATGATGGTCACGCCAACGGTCCGGGCCCGGTGGGCGTGAGCGGCCAGCACGTCGGGTGTGCCGTCGTAGACGAGGTTGCCGTCGCTCCACACCGGCACGCCCGCGTTGGGCTTGGAGACCACCGCCGTCGTTGGCGACGCAGCCGCGATCGCGGCCACCGCGGCCTCGGTGTCGGCGACGTTGTTGCCGCAGTTGGCGCCCATCGCGGCCAGGCCCAGCCCTCCCAGCCGTTCGGCCAGCTCTGTGCCGGTCACGCCCATCATGGTGCGCCCGGCCGTGTCGAAGCTCATGGTCGCGGTCACCGGCAGATCGCACGCCGAACGCGCTCCACGCACCGCGGCCTCCAGCTCGTCGAGGTCGCTCATGGTCTCCACCCACAGCACGTCCGCGCCGCCCGCGGCCAGGCCCTCGGCCTGCTCCGCGAAGGCGGCCTCGCACGCGGCTGCCGACATGTTGCCCAGCGGCTCGAGCAGCTCGCCGGTGGGCCCCATCGACCCGGCCACCAGCACCGTCCGGCCCGCCCGCTCGGACTCGGCGTCGGCCGCGATGCGGGCGTTGCGGGCGGCAGCCTCGTTCAGTCCCACCACATCGTCCTGGAGGTCGTGCAGGGCGAGACGGAAGCGGGTGCCTCCGAAGCTGTTGGTTACGACTAGGTCGGCTCCGGCCTGCAGGTAGGCCCGGTGGATCGCTTGGACCTCCGCCGCGTGATGCACGTTCCACGCCTCGGGTGGATCGCCGGCGCTGAGACCAACCGCGAAGAGCTGCGTGCCCATGGCCCCGTCGGCCACGACATGGCCCTTAGCCTGCAGAAGGCCGTCGATCGATGCGGTCATGGACTCCGGTCCGGCATGTCGAAAGTCCCCTCGTCGCTGCGGTCCGGTGCCGGCCGCGGTTGCCAAGGTAGCGCCGACTTCGAACCAGTCCGTCCTCCCCCGGGCGCTCTGAGGCCGAGTGGATGGGCAGTCGCCTTCCACGGCAGCGTCGCCGCCCGTCGGCTCGGGCATCGCGCCACCGGTACCCTGGCAGCCATGACCCTCGCCCCAGCCCGGCCGGCCGGCCTCCACTCGGAGCCGGCGCTCGACGTCACCCCGATCGCCGGGGCGCTGGGCGCCGAGGTCCGGGGACTCGATCCCGACAGCCTCGACGAGCGGGCCGCGGCTGCGCTGCGCGACGCCCTCGACGCCCACCTCGTGCTCCTCCTGCCCGGCCTGAACCCCAGCGTGAAGCAGCTGCGCGACATCGGCGCGCTGTTCGGTGAGCTGGAGGTCCACCCGTACATCGACAAGGTCGACGACGACACCCCTGAGGTGTGCGTGCTCGACACGTCAGCCACCCCCAAGGCCGACATCTGGCACACCGACGTCACCTACAGCGAGCATCCGCCCATCGCCGCGCTGCTGCACATGGTGCAGTGCCCGCCCGCCGGCGGCGACACCATGTGGATCAACTGCTACGAGGTGCACGACTCGCTGTCGGCCCCGATGCAGGCCTTCCTGGCCGGGCTGACCTGCATCCACGACGACGGCAAGCAGGGCTCGCTGCGGGCCGAGCACCCGGTGGTGCGCGTCCACCCCGGCACCGGCCGGCGCAGCCTTTACGTCAACAAGCAGCACGGGCGCCGCATCCCGCAGCTGTCCCGGCCCGAGAGCCAGGCTCTGCTGGGGTTCCTGTACCGCTGGCAGGAGCAGGTCAAGTTCAGCTGCCGCTGGCGCTGGTCGCCCGGCGATGTGGCTCTCTGGGACGAGCGGGTGACGCTGCACTCCATCGTGGACGACATCGGCAACGACGACGGAACCCGGATCCTGCACCGGGTGACGGTGCTGGGCGACGACCCCAAGCCGCCGGCCGACGCGCCCAGCTGGGACCGCTACCGCAGCGACAAGACCGCGGCCAGCGGCTACTTCGGCATGGCCGGCTTCGAGTTCTGAGCCGCGACTTCTGACGTTCGACGGACCGCCGGTAGGTTGACTCGCCGTGCAGTTCGGCGTGTTCTACGAGCTCCAGATGCCCCGGCCCTGGGGCGCGGACTCCGAGGAGCAGCTCATGGCCGAGGCGATCGAGCAGGTCGAGGTGGCCGACGAGGCCGGCATCGACGTGGCCTGGGCGGTGGAGCACCACTTCCTGGAGGAGTACTCGCACTGCTCCGCGCCGGAGGTGTTCCTGTCGGCCTGCGCGGCCCGCACCGAACGCATCCGCCTCGGTCACGGCATCCGCCAGGCGCCGCCCGCCTACAACCATCCGGCCCGCACCGCCGAGTGCGTGGCCACCCTGGACCTGATCTCCGGCGGCCGGGTCGAGTTCGGCATCGGTGAGGGCGCCACCCGCCTCGAGCTCGGCGGGTTCGGCATACCGGCCAAGCAGAAGCGGGCCATGAGCCTCGAGGCCGGCGAGCAGATGGCCAACATGATGGCCATGTCGCCCTACCCCGGCTTCGAGGGCGAGTTCTTCTCGATGCCGTGCCGCGACGTGATCCCCAAGCCGGTGCAGAAGCCCCATCCGCCGATGTGGATCGCCTGCACCAACCGCACCACCATCGAGCTGGCCGCCCGCTTGGGCCTGGGCGCGCTTGCGTTCGCCTTCGTGGACCCGGCCGAGGCCCGGCACTGGGCCGACGTCTACTACGACATCATCCGCAGCGACGAGTGCGTGCCGCTGGGCCACACCGTCAATGCCAACATCGCGGTCGTCACCGGGTTCTCGCTGCACGAGGACCGGGCCGAGGCCATCCGGAGGGGTTTCGACGGGTTCCACTTCTTCGCCTACGCCCTGCGCCAGCTGGTGGTGCATCACACCATCCCGGGCCACAGCGACATCTGGGACCGCTATGAGGCCCAGCGGGGCTCGGCCCTCGAGGATGCGGTGGCCGCCGCGCTCGACGCCGGCGACGACTACTCAGACACGATCGGGACCCCTGCCGACGCGGTCCGGTGGCTCAAAGAGACCGAGAGCGCCGGCATCGACCACGTGATCTTCCTCCAGCAGGGCGGCAAGAACCGCCACAGCGACATCTGCGACAGCCTGCGCCTGTTCGGATCGGACGTGCTGGGCGAGTTCACAGCCGGACGCGCCGAGCGCGACTTGGCCAAGGCCGAGGAGCTGGCCCCCTACATCGAGAAGGCCCTGGCCCGCAAGGAGTGGATGCGCCCGCTGGAACGCCACGAGGTGCCCGTGGTGGAGGCCTCCGTCGCGCAGGCCACCGTCCCCAGCAGCCCCATCAGCTGAGGCTCGCTCCGCGAGGCCGAGCGGCCCGTGAGCGCAGCGAACAGGAGCAGGAACGACACCGTAGATCCTGCGCCCCAGCGCCCGCTACGTCGGCCCGGAGCCAACGGCCCTCTGACGGGTTGCAGGCGGTGGGCTGCCGGTGTATCTTCCTAGGAAGTTATCTTCCTGGGAAGATAACTGTCCTGCCGACCGTCCCGCGGAGAGCATGTGAGAGGTCGATGTGAGAGATGGATGTGAGAGGTGGATGTGAGAGATGACGGTCGCTGAGGAGCAGGTGACGGCCTGTCCCGTGGACCAAGGCGCCGGGCGGTGCCCGACCGCGGACGCCGACTTCTGGGACTTCGACATGTTCCAGCGCCAGGACCACCACGAGATCCTGGAGCGGCTGCGTGAGACCGACCCCGGCATCCACTGGGTGGACGAGGGGGACAAGGGCTCGGGTTACTGGGCCGTCACCCGCCATGCCCACCTCAAGGAGGTGAACCGCCGGGCCGACGTGTTCTCGTCCAGCCACAGCGGCACCCAGATGCGCGACCCCGATCAGCGGCAGGGGGTGTCTGGCATCGCGATCGACCTCACGCTGATCGACATGGACCCGCCCCGCCACACCCGCTATCGCAAGCTCGTCAACCGGGGCTTCACCCCCCGCATGATCAACCTGCTGGAGGACTACCTCCGGAACCGCACCGACATCATCCTCGACCGGGTGGTGGAGGCAGGCCGCTGCGACTTCGTGCGGGACATCTCGGCCGAGCTGCCCCTTCAGGCCATCGCCGAGATGATGGGCATCCCCGTAGAGGACCGCTCCAGGGTCTTCGACTGGACCAACGCCATGATCGGCGGCGAGGACCCCGAGTTCGTCAAGAGCCGCGACGACATCCTCCAGGCCGCGGCCGAGCTCTTCGGCTACTCCCATCAGCTCCAGATGGATCGCCGCGACACGCCCTCCGACGACATCGTCACCACGCTGCTGTCGGCCGACATCGACGGCCAGGCCCTCAGCGAGCTCGAGTTCGACATGTTCTTCCTGCTGTTGTGCGTGGCCGGCAACGAGACCACCCGCAACTCGATCACCCGGGGGATGATGGCCTTCTTCGACTTCGGTGACCAATGGGAGAAGTTCGTGTCAGATCCCGACCGGTACATGGAGACCGCGGTGGAGGAGATTGTGCGCTGGGCCAGCCCGGTCATTCACTTCCGCCGACAGGCCCTGTCCGACTACGAGCTCGGCGGGGTCAAGATCGCCGCGGGCGACAAGGTGGTCATGTGGCACGGGGCCGCCAACCGCGACCCGCGGGCCTTCGAGGACGCGGGACGCTTCGACATCGAGCGCACACCCAACGACCATGTCGGCTTCGGCGGGGGCGGGCCCCACTACTGCCTGGGCGCCAGCCTCGCCCGCATGGAGATCCGCCTGATGTTCCGGGAGATCGCCCGGCGCATGCCCGACATCCGCGCCGACGGCGAGCCCGACTACCTGCGGTCCAACTTCATCGGCGGGGTCAAGCGCCTGCCGGTGGCCTACACCCCGTCGCCGTCGTACGACACCGTGCCCCTGCACCGTCTCGGCTCCGCAGCGGGCGCGTCCGGCACCGTCGGCTACGGCGGCCACGTCGAGCGCACCGCCTCCTGACAGCCGCGGCCTGATGGCTGATCAGGCTGAGGCGACCTTCACCAGCCAGTCGAAGACGGGGTCGGAGTCGCGGGAGTCCATCAGCTCGGGGTGCCACTGCACCCCCAGCCACGGCCGGCGTTGGGCCTCAATGACCTCGACGGCACCGTCGTCGCTGCGGCCGGTAACGGAGTAGCCGTCGGCGAGATCGTCGATGGTCTGGTGGTGCAGCGAGTTGACCTGGATCGACGGACCGTACAGCGAAGCGGCTAGCGAGCCTTCGGTGAGATCGACCCGGTGGATGATCGAGTCGGGGGGCTGGTCGTGGCGGGCGTGGGGGGCGACGTGCTGGTGCAGCGTGCCCCCACCGTGCACGTTCAGCACCTGGATGCCCCGGCAGATACCGAGCACTGGCTTCCCGGCGTCGGCCGCACCGTCGAGCAGGGCCATCTCGAAGGCGTCGCGATCCGGTTCGCGGGTGTACAGCTCGGTGTGCGGCGCATGGCCGTAGCGCTCCGGCTCGATGTCGGTGCCGCCGCTCAGCAGCAGACCGTCTAGGCGGTCCGCGTATTGGGCAGGATCCGCGCTGCCGGGAAGAAACACCGGCAAGCCTCCCGCTGCGATCACCGCACGGGCGTAGTCGCAGTAGTACACGTCGAGGTGCAGGTCTCGGAACGTCTCGGGCTGCATGTTGAGCTCGCCCGCGGTCTTGGTTCGACCCGAGATGCCGATGAGCGGTGCGGTTCCCACGGCTGAGAGTGTAGGTTCCGGCCGTGCCCGCGCCGTCAGTACCCCGAACAGCGGCTGGCACCACCGACGTGGACGGGCCGCTGGCTTGGCGAGAGTGCGGCCGGGGCGACCCGGTGGTGTTCTTGCACGGTCTGGGCGGATCCCGGACCTCGTGGGAGCCGCAGCTGAGTGGCTTGAGCAGCACCTTCCGCTGCATCGCCTGGGACATGCCCGGCTACGGCGCTTCGGCTCCGGTGGAGCCTCTGACCTTCGCTGCCATCGCCGATTCGGTGGCCCGGTTGCTCGACACGGCCGGCGTGCAGCGGGCTCATCTGGTGGGGGAGTCATTCGGCGGTATGCATGCGTTGCACGCCGCGCTGTGCCATCCCGACCGGGTCGGCCGGCTCGTGCTGGCCAACACCAGCCCTGCCTTCGGTCTCGACGGCACCGACCCCGACGCTTGGCGGGCGGCCCGCCTCGCCCCTCTGGACGCAGGACTCGCGCCCGCCGACATCGCCGAGAACGTTCTGACTGCGATAGCCGGTCCCGGCCTCAGCCCCGCGGCGATGGCCATGCGAGTGGCGGGATTCGGTCGCATCTCCTCGGCAGGTCTGAGGGCTGCCGTTGAATGCCTGACCGCCCACGACGTGCGCGAGGACCTGGGCGAGATCGCATCGCCCGCGCTGGTGATAGCCGGGGAACTCGACGCCGAGACTCCCGTAGCCTACTCCCGCATCCTCGCTGGCGAGCTGCAGAACGCCGAGCTGGTCGTGCTCGACGGCGTGGGCCATCTGAGCGTCTCGGAGGCTCCGCACACCGTCAACCGCCTGGTGCGCGAGTTTCTCAGCCCCCACCAAGCGCTGGAACCGCCTCAGCGAATCTGGGCTGAAGCTGATTACATCATGCTGCCTAATTCTGATATCATGAGTGAATGATCCGCACACAGGTCTCCTTGTCGGAGGAACAGGCCGAGCGCCTGAGAGTCCGGGCTGCTGCCCGGGGAGTCTCCCAGGCAGCACTGGTCCGACATGCGCTTGATGCCTATCTCGACAACGAAGAGCTGTCCCTACGAGTGCGTCGGGCCCGTTCACCGGTCGGGGCTTTCCGGTCGGGTTGCGCATCACTCTCTGAGGACCACGACGAGGCGCTAGACGAGGCCTTCTCTGCGTGATGGTGCCGGTATTCGTCGACACCTCAGCGCTAATGGCTGTTCTTGCGGCTGACGACAAGCACCACCGGGCGGGGGCCACAGCCTGGCTGCGCCTGCTTGACGGGATCCACGCCGGCGACTACCGCGGCGTCACCCACTACGGAGTCGTCCTGGAGTCGAGCGCATTGGTGCAGCGGCGACTGGGCATGGTGGCCGCGGGCCAGCTTCACGACGATCTGTTGGCCGTGCTCGTGCTGGAATGGGTGGATGAGGCGCTGCACACTCGGGCGATGGCCGCCATGGTGGCCGCGGCCCGCCGGGATGTCTCGCTGGTGGACTGGACATCCTTTGAGATGATGCGGGCCCAGGGCATCGAACATGCTCTAGCTTTCGACTCGGATTTCGACGAGCGGGGCTTTGGGCTGCCGTGGGCCTGAGGACGGGTCTTCTCACGCCGGAGCGGGCCGCGCTCGTGGAGCGCATGGCGGCGGTGGGGCCGAGCTTCGCCGAGCGGTCGGAGGCCCACGACCGCGACGCCACCTTCCCCGACCAGAACTGGGCCGACCTGCGGGATTCCGGCCTGCTGGGCCTGTGCATCCCCACCTCCGACGGTGGACTCGGTGGGGACTTCGTGGGCTATGCGCTGGTGGCCGAGGAGTTGGGCCGTCACTGCGCCACCACTGCGCTCACGTTCAACATGCACACCGCCACCACCATCCTGGTGGGCCAGATCGCCGACGACCTGGACCTGACCGACTCGGAGCGGTCGATGCTGGGCGAGCGACGAGCCGAGTTGCGGCGAGGCATCGTCGAGGACGGCAAGATCCACAGCCAGCCCTTCTCGGAGGGCGCAGCCGCGGGCGCCACCGCGGGCTACTCCACCCGGGCCGAGCCCGACGACGGCGCAGGCGGCGGCTACCGGGTGACCGGCCGCAAGATCTTCGCCTCGCTGTCGGGGGCGGCCCACATCCACAACGTCGTGTGCCTGGTGCCCGGTGACGACCGGATCCGCTTCATGGGAGTTCCCGCCGACGCCGACGGGGCCACGATCGAGGGAGAATGGGATCCGCTGGGGATGCGGGGCACCGACTCTCGCACGCTGGTGCTCGACGGAGCGGTGGTGCCCGAGCGCAACGAATGGCTGCCGCCGGGCGCCTTCGATCAGGCCGCGACCCGCTGGCCCTACTTCTACATGACGCTGTCGTTCGCCTACCTCGGGCTCATGCGGGGCGTCCTCGACGCCACCGCGGCCTACCTGCGGGGCGACGGCGGCGGGGGTCCGGCCCGCCGGGACCATCCGATCAAGCAGCAGGGGTGGGCCCAGATGAACCTGACCTACGACCGGGCCCAGTCGCTCACATACCGGGTGCTGGGCGAGTGCGGCATCGATCCCAGCGCCGAGCAGGTGCGGCGGGCCTGGTCCTCGGTCGTCACCGTCATGGAGGGAGCGCCCGCGATGGCTTCGGCGGCCCTCCAGGTGTGCGGGGGCCGCAGCATGCTGCGGCCGTCATACCTGGAGCAGGCCTACCGCGACGCCCGCTGCGGGGCCGCGATGCTTCCCTGGAGCGTGGAGGTGTGCCTCGAGCGCCTCGGCCGCGCCGGCCTCTACCCCGAACAGGACGAAGCACCGGTGTGACCGCTGGAGCGGGGTCAGCTATCGTTTGGGGCCGAACGTTCGTCTTTGCACGACCAGGGGAGCTTCCATGACCGACTGGGATCGAGTCCGCGTCCTCTGGCCCGACCACCTCGGTCTGGCCCGCGGCAAGTACCTGCCCGCCCGGCTGGCCCACAAGGGCACCAGCCACTGCGTCTGCGTCTTCACCCTGGGCTACGACCGCAGCATGGTTCCCGCCCCCGGCGGCTACCTCCTCGACGGCCTGCCCGACACACAGGTCTCCTACGACACCGGCGACATACGTCAAGGGTGGGACGACGATGCCACCGGCGTGGTCATCGGCGACCTGTCGATGCACGGCGAGCCTCTCCCGGTGTCTCCCCGCGAGGCGCTGCGCCGTGCGGTGGCCGACTGGGAGGCCCTCGGCTACACCCCCAAGATCGGCATCGAGTTCGAGGCCTACGTGTTCAGCGGCGGCCTGGAGCACCCTCGGCCCTACGACACGCCCGGCGCGATGGTCTACGGCACCGGTGTCGCCGCCGACCCCGCCGGCGTGATCACCAGGCTGGTGCGCCGGGCCGAGGCGTCGGGCATCGCCATGGAGTCGGTCAACGCCGAATTCGACGAGGGCCAGTTCGAGCTCACCCTTGAGTACGGCGATGCCATGGAGGCTGCCGACGACGCCTTCCTGTTCCGGGTACTGGCCCGCGAGACGGTGATGACCGCCACCGACGCCGCAGGCCGGCCCCTCGGCCTGGACCTGACCTTCCTGGGCAAGCCCTTCCCGGGCATCTCCGGCACCGGCGTGCACGTGAACTTCTCGCTGGCCGACGCCCGGGGCGGCAACGCCATGTCGGACGCGACGGGCGCCTACGGGATGTCCGGCCTGGCCCGGAGCTGCATGGCAGGGCTCGTCCACCACCACCAGGGCATGACCGCGCTGGCCGCGCCCACCGTGAACGCCTACCGGCGCCTGCGCCACGGCGAGCTCAACGGGTACTGGGCCAACTGGGGTGTCGAGCACCGCTGCGCGGGCAACCGCGTGCCCCGGGGCGCCGGCTCCCACATGCGCATCGAGAGCCGCATAGGCGACGGCGCGGCCAACGTCCACACCCTGGTGGCCACCGTGCTTCAGGCCGCCCGTCTCGGGGTCGTCGGCGGGCTGGAATGCCCCGAGCCCATGACCACCGACGGCTTCGACGAGGTCGACACCGACGTCCACTGCGCCCACAGCCTGAGTGCGGCCCTCGACGACATGGAGGCCGACGACGCCCTGTGCGACGCGGTCGGCTCCGAGTTGTGCGCGAACTTCGTGTTCAACAAGCGGGCCGAGTGGGATCGCTACACCGCTGGGGCCGGCGACGAGGTCGTCGGCGACTGGGACGCCATCGGTGGTGCCGAGCCCCTCTCCGAGTGGGAGCTGAAGCAGTACCTGCCCTACCACTGAGCAGGTTCAGACAGTTGTCTCCACGCCCGCCTCACACCGGTGCTGGGCGCAGGCTGCACATGGCCCCGCGTGGGCTGAGCGTGCCTACCGCGCCAGCCTCCCTGTTGCGCTGAGGGACACGGGTTATGGCCCCGCCCAGGCTGCTGCTGATCCTCACTGAGAATCACACGCTGGTCGATCCCGACGACCTGGTCGGGCTGGTGCGCATGGCCGCCGACGCCGAGGCGGCCGGGTTCGACGCGGTGATGGCCAGCGAGCACATCGTCCTCGGCCCGTCCGCGGGCGCGCTGGGCCGGCCGGTCAACCCCCGTGCCTACGCCGCGCCCGGCAACCAGGACCCGGCCACGTGCTGGCCCAGCTCCAACGTGCTGCTGGCCGCGGTGGCCGCGGCCACCCGGCGGGTGAGGCTGGTCATGGGCGCGGTCATCGCGCCGTTGCGCCATCCGGTGCTGCTGGCCAAGGAGCTGGCCACCCTGGACCGGCTCAGCGAGGGCCGGCTGGTGGTGCAGCCGACGGTGTCGTGGCACCGCGAGGAGTACGAAGCCCTGGGGGTGCCCTTCGCCGAGCGGGGCAGCATCCTCGACGAGCAGCTGGAGGCCATGTCGGCGCTTTGGGCGCACACCCCGGCGTCGCATCCCGGGCCCCGCTTCGCCTTCGAGGACGTGTACTGCGTGCCCAAGCCGTGGCGCAGCGATCCGGCCCGGCCCAAGATGTGGTTCGGGGGCCAGTCGATGCACCCGTCGCTGCTGAGACGGCTCGTGCGCTACGGGGACGGGTTCCATCCGTTCGGAGCAGCCAGCCCAGAGGACCTGGCCGCGCTGCGGGCCGGGTTGACTGCCGCGGGCCGCGATCCGGGCGGGATCGAGAAGGTGGGCGGCACCCGAGCGGTCTTCGAGGGGACCGACGACACCGCCGACATCGACCGGGCCATGGCCGACTTCGGCGATCAGATGGCAGCCGGCTTCACCACGTTCTGCGTCAAGCCCTCCCAGCACACCGACGATCCCGCCGAGGTCCGGGCCCTCTGCGAGCACATCGTCGACTTCGTATCGGGCCTCGAGGCGGTGCCCTCACGGTGAGAGCCTGCGGGCAGCCCTTCGATAGCCGACGACGGCCGCGGCCAGCGAGAGCACGACGATCATCGCCAGCTCGACGGTGCCGACACTACCGAGCAAGCCGAGCAGCACCGAGAGCACGATGAAGGCGACCACGAAGGCCGCGGCCGCGATCGCCAGCCTCATGCCTGCGCCACCTCGTCGAGGAACCAGTCGACGAGGGCGAAGCACTGGCGGGCGTTGCGTTCCTCATGGTGGCGCACGCTCTCACGCAGTTCCGCCTTGCTCGTACCGTGCTCGTTGAGGTGCTGGTCGTCGCACCCGCTGAGGAAACCCATCAAATGGGCGTAGGTCACCTCGGGATGGAACTGCGTGCCCAGGCAGCGGCCCAACCGGAAGAGCTGCACCGCGTTGTCGTTCACGGCCAGCACTTCCGCCTCGGGCGGAGGAGTGAAGCGGTCGTAGTGCCACTGGAACCACGGCCCCGGTCCGGCCGGATTGGTAGCGCCGTCCGCCGCGACCACTCTGCGCCAGCCGATCTCGGACACCGGCGCGTTCTCGACCTCGCCGCCGAGTGATGCCGCCAGCAGCTGCCCTCCGAAGCACACTCCGAGCACCGGTGTGCCCCGGGCGTGGGCGGCTCGCACTATCTCGATCTCGTCGAAGATCCAGCTGTCGATCTCGCCGGTGTTGGTGAGAGAGCGGATCGAGCCCATCGGGACGATCATGTCGTAGTCGGCCGCGTCGGGGAACGGTGCGGCGTCGTTGGGGCGGTCCACGTCAGGCGTCACCACATGGTCGTGCACGTCATAGCCGCGCTGTTGCAGGCGTTCGCCCACGAGAGCGCTGGTGCCCTGCGGTTCGTGGGCGATTACCAGGGCCCGCCGGGGTCGGTTCACAGGTCAAACCATACGTGAGCCTGGCCGGTGCCAGACACCGACTCGTACTGGCCGAACTGGGTGCCCTTCGCCGTGCAGGCCGAGCCCCCCAGCGCGCCCACCATGATCAGGTAGTGCCCGAAGTAGCCCTCGGGGGCGTGGCGGGAGTACTCCGGCAGGAAATCGATGATGGCCGCATGGTTGCCTTCAGCCATCCACGAGAGGACCTTGCGGTCGGCTGAAGCGGCCTCGGGGGTGCGGATGTGGAGGTCGGGGTCGGCGCCCTCGTGGTGGCGGAACTGGCGAAGCGGCCAGAAGCGGTGGCTGAGCCCGCCGCTGGCCAGGATCACAACCCGCCGGTCCAGCCCGGCCACGGCGGAGGCCAGCAGCTCGCCGGCCAGCAGGAAGTCGTCCGGCTCGGCGGTCTGGCACACGCCCATGGAGATCCAGCGCTCGTTGCCCTGCAGGAATCCGAGCAGGTTGATGGTGGGGTAGTGCACCGGCAGGTGGGGGTCGTCGATGGCGGTCACCCAGGTGTCGTCGCGGCCGTCGGCCTCGGCCGCGAAGGCACGGGCCAGTTCAGGGTCGCCGACCATGTCGTAGGCCATGGCGCTCATGCCTCGGGGCAGCTCGTCGGAGGTGTACAGGCCCTTGCGGCGCTCGTGGGCCGAGACGATGTGCTCGATGGTGGTGAACCAGTGGGTGTCGACCACCACCACGGTGTCGGCCTCGGCGGGTCCGAGCCGCTCGGCCCGCAGCGCGTGAAGACCTGCGAACAGGGAGGTGTCCTCGCCGCCGTTGAGGGCCCGACGCTCGTGCCCGGCCATCACCAGCGGCGGGACATGCGACACCACCGCGGCGCCCACTATCGACCCCATCAGGCGACCACCCGCACCGGCAGGTGCTTGATGCCTGCGATGAAGTTGGAACGGAGGTACCCGGGCTCGCCGTCGGGCTCGAGGCGGTCGACGCGCTTCATCAGCTCCTCGTAGACGAGCCGGGCCTCCATTCGGGCCAGCCAGGCACCCAGGCACAGGTGGGGGCCGTTGCGCCCGAAGGCCATGTGGTCGTTGGGGTCCCGGGCCAGGTCGAAGCGCCAGGGCCTGGTGAAGCCGCTGTCGTCGTGGTTGGCCGAGCAGAACCACATCACCACCTTGTCGCCTGCGGCGATGTCCTTGCCGCCGACGGCGACGGCCCGGGTGGCGGTGCGGCGGAAGTGCATAGTCACCGCGCTGGTGCGCAGGACCTCCTCCACCGCGGTGTGGGTGAGGGAGGGATCGGCCCGCCAGGCCCGCCACAGCTCGGGGTGCTGCATCATCGTGCGCAGGCCGTGGGTCATCGTGTAGCGGGTGGTGTCGTTGCCGGCCGCGATGAGCAGCAGGAAGAAGTTCTTGAACTCCAGGTCGCTGAGGGGCTCGCCGTCGCGGGTGGGGGCCAGCAGCTGCGTGATCACGTCGTCGCGGGGGCAGGCCCTGCGCTCGGCCGCCTGGCACTCGGCGTATTCGAAGACCTCGGCCGCGGCCGGGCTGCGGAACGGCATCAGCCGGAACTCCTCGGTGTCGGCCGTGTCGACCACATGGGTGGTGAACTCCGGGTCGCTGTTGCCCAGGAACGCGTCACCCCACTCCACCAGTTGGTGGCCGTCCTCGTCGCTGGTGCCCAGCAGGCGGCCCAGCATCCGCATCGGCAGTTTGGCGGCCACCTCGGTGACGAAGTCGAAGGAGTCCGCGGTCAGGGCCTCGTCGAGGACCTCGGCGGCCAGGGCTCGTATGGCGTCCTCATAGGACTCGACGGTGCGGCGGGTGAACCCCCGGTTGACGAGCCGGCGCAGCCGGGTGTGATCGGGGGGGTCCAGCTCCATCATCGTGCGGCGGGCCTCGAGCTCGTCGTTGTCCATCTCCTCGAGGCGGATGCCTCGCGAGGAGGTGAAGGTGTCCACGTCGCGGCTGACGGCTAGGGCGTCGTGGTAGCGGGTGATCGACCAGAACCCGGAGCCGTCGGACTCGGGGGTCCAGTGGACCGGGTCCTCGCGGCGCAGGCGGGTGAAGGTGGCGTGGGGCACGCCGGAGGTGAACGAGTCGTGCGACGACAGGTCGGCGTCGTCGTCGCCGTGGTCCGGCAGGTAGCCGTCGACGAAGGTGGCCGCAGCCGGGCTGGTCATCCGGCCTTCGAGCGAGCGCGCACCGACTGCGAGTCTGTCGCGCAGTGATGTTGTGTTTCCCGCTCTTGTTCGCTGCGCTCACGGGCCGCCCGGGCCACGGCCTCGCTCACTGCCCTGGAGGATCGCATGATGACTCGCGACTGTTCGCTCGGCCTCTGGGGTTGGGGGCGGCCCAGAGCGTTGTTCCCGAAGCCATGGACAGGCCGACCTGGCGGTAGAAGCCGCCGATCATCTCGATCGGCTGCAGGTGATGCAACTCTTCGGTGGCACAGGCGGGCAGCACCAGGTCGGCGTCGCCCGAGTACACCGGGCCGAGATCGGTGTCGTAGCCCCTCATGGTGACCAACTCGTCGAGCGAGTCGCTGCCGTCAGCCTCCATGGCGGGCATCTGGCGGCTGTGCAGCATCGGATGGCCGTTGACGAAGCCGGGCGTCTCCGCGGTGCCGGTGATGGTGAAGCGGGCCTCAGCGACGCGCCGGCCCCACGTGCTCAGCGTGGCCCCGAAGCGGCCGCCCGGCTCCAGCCGCGGCCCGGCCCGGCCCACCGTCACCGGCCGGGTCATGGCTATCTCGCCCATCTTCTTGGGATAGCCCTGGAAGTGTCCCCGGGCCATGGCGAAGTCCTTGTCCACCCAGATGTAGGCCGCCCGGCTGTAGGTCTCGCCCCGGAACCGGCAGCGGACCACCGCGAACACCTCGCGGTACTGGGCCCGCACCGGGTCGAGCAGCTCCTCGAAGGTGTCGCCGCAGCTCTGCCACTCGGCCCAGACCATGGCCACCGCGCCGGGATCGTTCGTGGCCGGCTCCAGGGGATCGGGAAGGAGTTCCGCAACCCGGTCGGGATCGGCTCGGTACTCGACGGTGAGCATGTCACCGGAGTAGTGCCAGGGGGGAGCTGGCACGATCCCTGCGACCCCGGACGGCGACCGCGGATACATGAACCCCTGGAGCTCGGCCACGCCACGAGCCTAATCGTTTGGCACCGAACGATCAAGGTGTCCGCCCAGAGGTCGAGCGAATACGCGAGCGAGTCCGGCCCATACGGGCGAGGCCGTGGCCCGAGCGGCCCGTGAGCGCAGCGAACAGAGAGCGGGAGTGAAACCGTTGCGACGCGAGTCGGCTCCGACCTATTCCCGGACGCCCTTAGGAGAGTGATTATCGTGGCGCGGTGCCTGATGCTGCCTTCGACCTGACCGGCCGCCGCGCCGTGGTCACCGGGGCGTCGGCCGGCATCGGGGCGGCGATCGCCGCCCGGCTGGCCGGTGCGGGCGCGGATGTGGTCGCGGTGTCGCGGTCCGGGCGGGTGCCGGAGGCGGAGGGCTCGGTGCGCCCTCTGGTGGCCGACCTGGGCGACGCCGTGGCTGTCGACGGGGTGATCGACGCCGCGGTCGCAGAGTTGGGCGGGCTCGACATCTTGGTGAACAACGCAGGCCGTGGCGACTGGCTCCCGCTCAGTGAGCTGGACCGCCAGCACTTCGACGGGATAGTCGGGCTGAACCTGTGGGCGCCGCTGCGCCTGTGCCAGCTGGCCCACCCGCACCTGGCTGCAGCTGGGGACGCTGCGGTGGTGATGATCGGCTCGGTGGATGCGGTCAGGCCCTCCGCGGGAGGCGCCGTCTACGGGGCGACCAAGGCCGGGCTGGCCGCGGTGACGGTGGCGCTGGCCAAGGAGTGGCGGGTCGACGGCATCAGGGTCACGCAGGTCGACCCGGGCATTGTGGACACGCCGATGGCCAGCGGTGTGATCAGCGAGCTGACCGCGGCCGAAGTCTCCGTCAACATCGCGGGACGAGCCGGAAAGCCCGACGAGATCGCGGCTCTAGTCCACTATCTAGTGGCACCCGCCGGTCGGTTTGCGACCGGAGTGTCCTTCCGGCTCGACGGCGGGGCGGTCGCCCTCGGCCCCTTCGACATGGTGGAGCGCTGACGTGAGCCTGCCCGGCCCGACTCGCCTCCCGCAGTGAGGGGGCGCTGAGGTGGTGCCGCCCGGCATGTTGATGATCCTCACCGAGAACCACACCATGGTCGATCCCCGCGACATGCGCGGGCTGGTCGAGTTGGCCCGCATGGCCGAGGACGGCGGGTTCGACGCAGTGATGGTCAGCGAGCAGACGATGCTCGGGCCCGATGCCGCCATCAACGGACTCATGAGCAACCCCCGGATGTACGCCGCCGTCGGCAACCAGGATCCGACGACGCCGTGGCCCAGCTCGGTGGCCACCCTGGCCGCGGTGGCCGCAGCCACCAGCAGGGTGCGGGTGGTGGCCGGCGCCATCATCCCGCCCCTGCGGCACCCGCTCCTGCTGGCCAAGGACCTGGCCACCATCGACCTGCTGTGCGAGGGCCGGCTGGTGGTGCAGCCCACCGTCTCGTGGCAGCGGGCCGAGTACGAGGCCCACGGCGTGCCCTTCTCTGAGCGGGGCCGGATCCTCGACGAGCACCTGGAGGCCATGTCGCGGCTGTGGGCCGAGTCGCCCGCCAGCTTCGAGGGCCGCTACTTCAGCTTCTCGGACGCTTACTGCGAGCCCAAGGCCTGGCGTCCGGCCGGGCCCCGCATGTGGTTCGGGGGCGAGTGGATGCACCCCGCGCTGATCCGGCGCATGGCCCGCTACGGCACCGGATTCCACCCGTTCGGCGCCCCCACCGCCGACGATCTCGCCCAGCTGGCCCGGGGACTCGCGGCCGCGGGCCGGGACATCTCCGAGATCGAGCTGATCGGCGGCACCAGGGCCACGTTCGCCTCCCCCGGCGCGGTGGCCGACGTCGACCAGGCCATGGCCGCCATCGACGAGCAGGTCGCGGCCGGCTACACGCTGTTCTGCATGAAGCCGTCGCAGTACACCGACGACATCAGCGAGGTGCCTTCCATCTGCCGGCGCATGGTCGACTACTGCGCCCGCTTCGAGGGTTAGAGGGTCGAGCCTTGGGGCCGGACCCGCTCGACCTCGAAGCGTTCCGGCGGAACGCCTACGCCCTCGTCGACTGGATCGTCGACTACCTCGGCGAACTGGGGAACCGGCCGGTGTGCGAGCCGGTTACACCGGGCGACGTGCGCGCGAAGCTGCCCGACCGTGCCCCGGAGGACCCCGAGGGCTTCGAAGCGGTGCTCGCCGACCTCGACCGGGTGGTCGTCCCGGGACTGACCCACTGGCAGCACCCCGGATGGTTCGCGTACTTCCCGGCCCAGTCGTCGCCCCCCGCGATCCTGGGGGAGTTGGCTCAAGCCGGCCTGGGCGTGCAGGGGATGCTGTGGTCCACCTCTCCGGCGGCGACCGAGGTCGAGTCGCACGTGCTCGACTGGCTCGTCGACCTCCTCGGCGTGCCCCAGCAGTGGAAGACCACCGCCGCGGGCGGCGGGGTGCTGCAGTCGGGCGCGTCGCAGTCGACCCACACCGCGCTGGTGGTGGCCCGCGAGCAGTGCCTGCTGCGAAGCGGCGCCGGTCCCAAGGACATGGTCGCCTACACGTCGAGCCAAGCCCACTCCTCGATCGAGAAGGGCGCCCGTATGGCCGGCTTCGGCCACATCAGGCTGCTGGAGACCGACCACGAGTTCGCGGCCCGGCCCGAGGCGCTGGCCGCGGCCGTCGCCGAGGACCGGCAGGCCGGACTCGCGCCGGCCTTCGTGTGCTCCGCGGTGGGCACCACCGGCACCACCGGGGTGGATCCCGTTCGCCGTTTCGGCGAGATCGCCCGGGCCGAGCAGATGTGGCATCACGTCGACGCGGCCTACGCCGGCTCGGCCATGATCTGCGAGGAGTTCCGCCACCACCAGGACGGCCTGGAACTGGTGGACAGCTACACGTTCAACCCCCACAAGTGGCTGGCCACCAACCTCGACTGCTCGGTGATGTGGGTGGCCGACCGCCGGTCGCTCATCGAGGCTCTCAGCGTCCTGCCGCCCTACCTGCGCAACGAGGCGTCCGAGTCCGGGCAGGTGATCGACTACCGCGACTGGCACGGCCCCCTCGGCCGGCCGTTCCGGGCGTTGAAGCTGTGGTTCGTGCTGCGCTGCTTCGGCGCCGCGGGCCTGCGCAAGATGATCCGCGCCCACGTCGCCTGGGCCCGCGAGCTGGCGGAGCGGATCGACGCCCACAGCAGGCTCAGGACCATCGCCCCCACGTCCTTCGCGCTGGTGTCGTTCGCCCACGTCGACGGCAACGATGCCACCGACGAGCTGGTCGCCAGGATCAACGGCGACGGACGCTTCCACATCACCGGATCCGAGGTCGACGGCATGCGCTACGCCCGCATCTCGGTGGGCTCCACCTGGACGACCCCCGCCGACGTCGACGCCCTGTGGAACCTGGTCGACGCCAGCGCCTGACGGGGCTCGGAGGCCGAGCGAGCAGGCGGGATGCGTCTACCCGGGCCCGCTCTCAGTCCGAGCCGGCTGCGACGATCACCCGGCGCAGGAGCTCGGCCAAGGCCTGCTTCTCGCTAGTCGAGAGGTCGCCCACCATCTCTCCCTCGTAGACGTTGAAGCGCGGGAACAACTGCTCGATGGCATCGAGCCCCGCGTCGGTGAGCGAGACGATGACCTTCCGGCGGTCCGCCTCGACCGCGGTGCGCTGGACGAATCCCCGCTTCTCCAGGGTCTTCACCACACCCGTCAGCGTCCCCTTGGACAGGTCGCACTCCTCGGCGAGGTCGGCGGACTGCATCTCACCCCAGACCCACAGGACCCACAGCGTGGTGAACCCGCCCCAGGAGAGGCCGAACTCCGACAGCACGCCCTTCTCCGCCCGGCGGCGCACCGCGGTCGCGGCCCGGTAGATGTTGGACACGGCCAGCATCGAGTCGAAGTCGAGAGGCCGGTCGCCGAGGCGCTCCTGGGTTAGGCGCTCGGCATCGAGCAGGCGCGGATCGGCTCGCTGTTGCACTCGGGGAACCTCAATTTCGTTTGCTACCAAACGGATATTATGCTAAGTGTTTGGCAACACACCACGCGGAACGCTCCGCGAGATCTCTGGAGGATCCCCATGAGACTGAACAGACTGTTGGTCGCTTCCCTCGCCGTGCTGGCGTTTGTGGCCGCCGCTTGCGGCGACGACGAGGAAGACGCCGCCGAGGCCCCCGCCGCCACGACCACGGCCGCGCCCGCCGTCGAGGAGCCGATGGCCGAAGAGGAGGAGATGGCTGAGGAGCCCATGGCCGAGGAAGAGGAGATGGCTGAGGAGCCCATGGCCGAGGAGCCCATGGTCGAGGAGGAACCCATGGCCATGGAGATGGGCTTCGACGTGGACGCGGCGCTCGACGCCGACTTCGACAACTGTGTCGGACCCACTAGCGACGAGCCCCTCCTGATCGGATTCGCGGCCGACCTGTCCGAGGTGGGAGGTTTCGCCGACATCCCCATCTCGGAGGCTGGGCAGCACTACATCGGGCTCATCAACTGTGCGGGAGGCGTCAACGGCACGCCGGTGGTGATGTTCGTCGAGGATGTTCAGGGCGACCCGGAGGTCGCTCAACGCGCCACCGCGGACCTGCTCTCCAGCGGCGCCCATGTGATCCTGGGGCCGCCGTTCGCGGATGTCGGCGACGCGGTGCTGCAGACCGTGAACGCCAGCCGGGCGGTGATCTTCGTGGCCTCTACCGAGCCGGTTCTGCCGGATCCGTCGATCTACTCGTTCATGACCACCTTCAGCGACACCCAGCAGGCCGAGGCCGCGGCGCAGTTCGCCATCGACGCCGGCATCACCCGGGCCATCACGTTCTCGTCGGAGGGACCGTACTTCGGCTACAACCCCGAGACGTTCGCGGCCAAGTTCGAGGAGCTGGGCGGCGAGCTGGTGCTCGATGTGAGCTATGTGCCCTTCGAGGACTTCGACTTCGCGTCGCACGCCAACGAGGTGGCCGGCATCGCCGACGGCACCGAGATCCTCTACACCGCGATGATCGCGCCGCAGCTCGACTCGCTGCGCGGCGCCATCGAGGAGCGCGGCATCGACTCCATCACCTACTTCGGCGCCGACGCGTTCGGGGTGAGCGGCATCACCGAGATCGCGAACAACGAGGGCGTCTACTGGACCGACCACGGCTTCGGCGAGAACGGCAACCGCTACGAGCGCCTCAACGCGTCGCTGGCCGCAGTCGGCACGCCCAGCGCCGCGCCGGGCTTCGCGGCCCTCGCGGCCGATGCGATCACGGTCGCCATCCAGGGCTTCATCGAGGCCGGTTCCACCGATCCCCTCGCCATCGCCGAGGCGATCTCCAACCTCACCGCAGTCGAGGCGGTCACCGACACCATCGGCTACGCCGGAACCGACGGCACCCCCGACAAGCCGGTGTACATCCTGCAGATCGTCAACGGCGAGACCGCCCTCGCTGCCAGGATGCAGTAGAGGCATCCGAGCCGGGACAACCGAGCCGGGGCCGGGGTCGGGCCTCGGGTAGTGTGCCGCGATGCTCGACGTGTCGGGGCTGACCACTCGCTACGGGGCCATCTCGGCGCTGCGCCGGGTGAGCCTCGCCGTCGGGGCCAACGAGGTGGTCGGCCTCATCGGCCCCAACGGAGCGGGCAAGACCACGCTGCTCAACACCGTCGCCGGGCTCCTGCGTCCCGCCGAGGGTGAGGTGCGCCTGCATGGGTCCCCGGTGACCGGCTACAGCCCTGACCGGATGCTCAGAGCCGGCGTGGCCCTCGTGCCTGAGCACCGCCGGCTGTTCGCACAGATGACGGTGGTCGAGAACCTGCGTATCGGCGGGGTGACCTCCGCCGCCGACGAGCGGTCCGAGCGCCTCGACGAGATGGTGGAGCTGTTCCCGGTTCTGAAGGAGAAGTGGGCTACCGCAGCCGGGTACCTGTCCGGAGGGGAGGCTCAGCAACTGGCCATCGCCCGGGCGCTGATGAGCAGTCCCCGAATCGTGTTGATGGACGAGCCGTCGCTGGGCCTGGCCCCGGTGCTGGTCGACTTCGTGTTCGACCTCATCGGCCGGCTCCGTGCCGAGGGACGGACCATGCTCGTCGTCGAGCAGAACGCCACCCGCCTGCTGGAGGTGGCCGACCGGGCTTACGTGCTGCGCACCGGCGAGATCGCGGCCGAGGGCGCCGCGGCGGAGCTGCTCGCTCGTGAGGACCTCTTCGACACCTTCGTCGGGGTCTCGGGCGGCCCGGACGCGTCCGATCCCGAACCGGCATGATCGACCTCCTCCAGAGCCTGATCGACGGGCTGGGCCGGGGCTCGATCTACGCCCTGCTGGCACTGGGGATCGCGGTGATCTTCGGTGTGATGCACATGGTCAACTTCGCCCATGGCGAGCTCATCACCGTGAGCGCCTACGTCGCGTTCGCGGTGGTCGTCAGCGCCGGGTGGGCATGGTGGGCGGCGGCGCCGCTCATCTTCGCGGCCGCGGTGGCGACCTCGGTCGCCATCGAGTTCGTGGCCTTCCGGTGGGTCCGGGGATCGTCGGACTTCACCATGCTGCTGACATCGTTCGCGGTGCACTTCCTGGTGCAGGCCATCTTCGTCATGACCATGGGCGCCAGCGTGCGTAGCTTCCCCCGCCCGGAGTGGGTCGACCGGGTGTGGTCGGTCGGCGATCTCAACATCCAGGTCATCGACGTCGTGGTGATCGGGGCCACGGCGGCCACATTGGCGGCAACCGTGTACCTGCTGCAGCGCACCATGTTCGGCATATCGCTGCGGGCCGCGGCCGAGGACTTCGACGCGGCCCGGCTCATGGGGGTGCGCAGCAACAAGGTGATCCGCCAGGCGTTCATCCTGGCCGGCGCCCTGGCCGGGATCGCCGCGATCTTCTTCTTGATGCGCACCGGCCAGGCCCGCCCCACCACCGGCCTCAGCCCCCTGCTCAAGGGCATCCTGGCCGCCATCATCGGCGGCCTGGGCAACATGCAGGGCGCCGTGTACGGCGGACTCCTGCTCGGAGTGTCGGAAGTGCTGCTCCGGTCCTGGCTGCCTGAGGATCTGGTCGGCATCACCGACGGGGTGGTGTTCGCACTGATCGCGCTGTTCTTCATCTTCCGGCCCCAGGGCCTGGTGTATGTGAGATCGGCGGAGCGGGTGTGATGGCGGTCAGCGATCGCGTCCTCGCCGCGGGTGTGATGGCGGTCAGCGATCGCGTCCTCGCCGCGGGTGTGACGCCGGTCAGCGATCGCGTCCTCGCCGCGGGTGTGACGCCGGTCAGTGGCAGCCCGGCGGGGTGCGTGTGATGCAGGGGCTGCTCTCGGGCAGGGTCGGCTCGCAGCTGGTCGGCTCGGCGGCTCTCTTCGCGGTCCTGGTGCTGGGCGGGCTCGCCTACGCCTCCGGCGGCGGCCCGGCCCGCGACATCCTGGTCACGCAGATGCTCATCAACGCCATCATGGTGATCGGGCTGCAGATCTACATCGGCAACACCGGCGTCCTGTCATTCGGCCACATGGGGTTCGCGGCCATCAGCGGCTACGCGTTCGCACTGCTGGCCACCACCGTCGAACGCAAGGCCCGGATCGTTCCCGACGTGCCTCTCGGCCTCGACGGCGTGTCGCTCAACCCGCTGGTGGCCGCGGCCGCCGCCATCGTCATCACTGTGGTCGCGGGGGTGGTCGTCGGGCTGGGTCTGGCCCGGTCCGGGGCCAAGTCGGGTGCGGTGGCCGCGACCGTCATCACCCTCGCCCTGCTGTTCATGGTCCACGAGGTGGGCGGGGCCTACGCCGACCTCACCGGGGGCCGCAACGGGATCTCCTTCTCGGTCGGCCGGGGGCTCGACAGCCGCCTGTGGGTCTACCTGGCCCTGTTCGCGGTCATGGTCCTGGCCCGGCTGTTCAAGAGCAGCCGCGTCGGCCGCATGGCCCAGGCGGCTCGCGAGGACGACCTTGCCGCCCGGGCCATGGGCTTCAACCCGGTCCGGGGCCAGATGGTGGCTCTCGTCCTCTCGGTGGCGGTGGTCTCGGTGGCCGCGTCGCTGCGAGTGTTCCAACTCGGGACGGTGGCCCCGTCGACCTTCTTCTTCGACTACACCCTTCTCACCCTGGTGATGCTGATCGTCGGGGGGCGCAACAGCATCGCCGGCTCGGTGCTGGGGGTGGCCCTCATCACCGTCGTCAACGAGACCACCCGCCATCTCGCCGACGTCGAGATCGACGGCGGCCCGATGGACGTCCTCGACATCGTGCTGCGGCCCGGGCTCACCGACATCGTGCTGGGCGGGTCGATGCTGGGGTTCATGATCTTCAGGGCCAGGGGCCTGATCGAGGACTGGGAGATCGACCACTGGCTGCGCCGGCGCTTCGGCCGGCCCGAACCCGTGCCCGAGCCGCTGCGGGCCGCGCCGACCCCCGAACCGACCCAGCTCAGCGCGGTCGACATAACCGTCGACTTCGGGGGCTTCCGGGCGCTGGAAAAGGCCGGGCTCGAAGCGTCCAATCTGGAGGTGGTGGGCCTCATCGGTCCCAACGGCGCGGGCAAGACGACCCTGCTCAACGTGGTGACCGGCCTGGTGGAGGCCACCGAGGGCTCGGTGACGCTCACCGAGCAGTCCCTCGACGGGCCCGAGACTTGCCCCATCGCCGGCGCCGAGCCCTTCGAGATCGCCCGGGCCGGGTTGGCCCGCACCTTCCAGAACCTGCGGCTGTTCCCGGCCCTAACCGTGCGCGAGAACGTCAACATTGCGGCGCTGGTCGCAGCCCGGCACCGGCCCGGCGGCGACCGCCCCTCCGCCGAGCAGCTCCTCGTCCACGCCGGGTTGTGGGAGATGCGAGACCGCCGGGCCCGCGAGCTGGACTACGGCAACGCCCGCCGCCTGGAGCTGGTGCGGGCCGCCGCCCTGTCACCCGTCTACATCCTTCTCGATGAGCCCACCAGCGGCATGAGCAACGTCGAGTCGGTGGCCATGATCGACGAGGTGCGGGCCCTGGCGTCGGCGGTGGGTGCCGGAGTGGTGGTGATCGACCACGACCTGGCCTTCATCACCGGGGTGTGCGACCGCATCTACTGTCTCGACCAGGGCCGCGTGATCGGAGCCGGAACCCCCGAGGAGATCCACGCCGACCCGCAGGTCCAGGCCGCCTATCTGGGCGCAGCCGCGGCTGCGGCGCCCGGCTGAGATCGACAGGACAACACTGCAAGGGGTCTAACCATGACCGAATATCGCCGCATCCTGCTCGACGGATACCCCGTTGCCGTCGAGCGGCAGGACGACGAGCTGGTGGCCCGTGACGGCCGGCGGGTGCCTGTGGCCGAAGCGGTGCATCTGGCGCCGTGCGAGCCGACCAAGATCATCTGCGTCCACCTGAACTACTCCAGCCGGGTCGATGAGTTCATGACCCGGCTGCCGCCTGCCCCGACCTATTTCCACAAGCCGATCACCGCTCTCAACACCCACCGCGCCGATGTGGTGCGGCCCGAGCCGTGCCGCTGGCTGAACTACGAGGGCGAGATCGGAATCGTCATCGGCCGCACCTGCCGCAACGTGTCGGCCGGCGAGGCCGGCGACTACATCGCGGGCTACACGGTGGCCAACGACTACGGGCTGCACGACTTCCGCGACACCGACGCGGGGTCGATGCTGCGGGTGAAGGGCGGCGACACGCTGTGCCCCGTGGGGCCTGCGCTGGTGACCGGCTGGGACTTCCGCGGCAAGCAGATCCGCACCCTGGTGAACGGCGAGGTCCGCCAAGACGGCAACACCGACGAGATGGAGTGGGACATGCACTACCTGGTGGCCGACCTGGCCCGCACCATCACGCTGGTGCCCGGCGACCTGGTGCTGTCGGGCACTCCCGCCAACTCGCGCCCGGTGGTTCCCGGCGATGTGGTCACAGTGGAGGTGGAGGGTCTGGGCGCCCTGACCAACACGATCGTCGCCGGCCCGGAGCCGGTGCGCTCCGATGTCGGCGCCCAGCCGTCGAGCAGCGAGGAAGTCGTCTCCACCGCCATGGGCGGCGACTGGGAGCACCGCGGCAAGCGGGTTCCACGTGGACCGGGCGCCCGCCACTACCAGTCGGCCGTGGACGACGAGCGGGGAGGCGGTGTCGCTGAGTGAGCGTGGTGTGCCGCGGCGACGATCACCGGTCGGCCGTGGACGAGGGCGGCGAATGACAGCCTCACCGCAGGTAACTGTCGGTGGGCGGACGGACGGCGACATGCCCACGGGTCGCCGTCGGCTGGGAATGCAAGTGGCACAGTCAGGCCGGGCCCCTGCCGGTAGGACGCCCCGGCGTCTGAATTGCGTCTCACCTTCGTGCGGGGCGGAGCAATGACACAGTCGCCACGCGTCAGCGTCGGCGGGGTGGACGTCAGCGTCGACCACCTGATCGGCGGCGAGCGGGTCGCGTCGGAGAGCACCTTCGAGTGCCGTTCGCCGCTGGAGTGGGACCGCAAGCTCGCCGACGTGGCCCGTGGTGACGCGGCCACCGCGGAGCGGGCCGTGGGCGCGGCCGCCCGCGGTTTCCGCGAGTGGAGCGCGCTGACGGCAAGCGAGCGGGCGGCGGCCCTGCGCCGGGTGGCCGACCTGATAGAGGCTCGCAATGACGACATCGCCCTAGTGGAGACCCTCGACATGGGGTTCCTGCACCGCTCCATGCGGGAACGGCTGGTGGCCAGGGGCGCGCTGAACTTCCGGTTCTACGCGGACATGGCCGAGGCTCACGCCGAGCCTCGCTGGACGGCGCGGGGCACCACCCACACCGTGCAGCGCATGCCGGCCGGGCCGGCGGTGGTGATCACCCCGTGGAACGCTCCGTTCATGCTGGCCACCTGGAAGGTGGCTCCAGCGCTGGCCGCGGGGAACAGCGTGGTGCTCAAGCCGGCCGAGTGGTCGCCGCTGTCGGCGTCGCTGCTGGCCGACCTGACGGTGGAGGCGGGCCTGCCTGCGGGCGCGTTCAACTTGGTGCAGGGCATCGGCTCCGAGGCCGGGGCGGCCCTCACCGCCGATCCGAGGGTCCGGCGCATCAGCTTCACCGGCTCGCCCGAGACGGCCCGCCGCATCGGCGCAGCCGCGGCGGCCAACATCGTGCCCTTCACCGCCGAGCTAGGCGGCAAGGGCCCCCTGATCGTGTTCGCCGACTGCGACCTGGAGGCCGCGGCCAAACAGGCCGCGGCGCAGTACGAGGATTCGGGCCAGGTGTGCCTGGCCGGTACCCGGCTGCTGGTGGAGGCCCCGGTCCGCGATGAGTTCCTGGAGGCCCTGCGGGCCCGCACCGAGGCCCATGTGCTGGGCGACAGCCGCGACGCCGCCACCACCATCGCCCCGATCGTCCACCCCGATCACCTGGCCAGGGTCGAGGCCTTCGTGAACCGGGCCAGAGCCGCGGGCGACACCATCGTGTGGGGAGGGCGGCGCCGGGCCGGCTCCCTGCACTACGACCCCACCCTCATCGAGCCCGCCTCCAACGCCTCCGAGATCGTCCAGAGCGAGGTCTTCGGCCCGGTGCTCACCCTCCAGACATTCACCACCGAGGCCGAGGCCGTAGAACTGGCCAACTCCACCCCCTACGGCCTGTCCGCCATCGTCTACACCGGCTCGTCAGCCCGAGCAGAGCGGGTGGGCCGGGCGGTGCGGGCCGGCATCGTGTGGACCAACACGTTCCTGGTGCGCGACCTGGCCGCCCCCTTCGGCGGCTGCGGCCTCTCCGGCATAGGCCGCGAGGGCGGCGACCACGCCCTCGATTTCCACAGCGACCTAAAGACCCTCATCCTCTCCGACTAGGCGAGGGGATCTAGAAGTACCTGACCTGGTGGGCTGGCTGGTCTAGAACTCCTGGGACGCGGCTGTGGTGCTCAACCCAGTTCCTCGTCTCGGGCGAAAGCAAGTCCAGAACCCAGAGAATCAAGTCATGGTCTGCTCGGAGGTCCCAATGCAAGATCGGCTCATGGTGCACGATGCGGTTGCGAAGTCGGCGAAGTCGGTTTAGCCGATCGTGAAGGCGTCGTCGATCCTGCCGGGGGTTGAAGCACTGGTGTAGCATTGGGCGCCAGAGTTCCTTCTCATAGCGCTTCGCGAACAAGGCAACCCAGAATCCGAAGCTCAGTCCAGCCACGATTCGTCCGGGGTCCTGCGGCCCCCTCTCCCAGCGGAGGTCCTCTTTGGCGTTGCGGACCGCATCCTGTTGAGGTTGTTCAAGTCCTGGGCCATCAAACCAGTTCACCCCGCGCTCCTCCGTGATGGCGATGTGCACCGCGTTTCGCAGTGTCACCTCAAGCGCTTGAAGGGGTCCATGGAATGCGCTCCCGAGGGCAGCGTTATACGCGTACTGCTGTAGGGCTCGTCTCTTGTCGCCTTCAGCAAGCTTGAGATACCTTGTGAGCCGCTCGCTAGAGATCGCTGCGTACAGCGCCCGCATGGTGGCCCCGTCGTAGCGAAAGCGACTGGGAGTGCTCGACGCTTGACCAGGTGGTATCGTCATGTCTGTGCGCTCCTTGTCGGCCTCTCACGGAAGCCGCTTGGGGCAGAATCCCCGGGAAAGCCGGGGAACCTAAGGGGGTGGCGTTTCAAAGCGCCACCCTCTGGCCTTCCGGCCGCGAGCAGCTTGCTCGGAAAGGCCTGGCTCGCTAGTCCCTTCTTTGGCTGTAGTCGCCGAAGGGGCCGTCGCGCCGGGCGACCGCGGCCGGGACGCCTTCTGTCATGGCGGTGTCGATGAAGGCCAGAGCTTCGGGAGTGTTGCGCATGGCGCCGTCGAGCAGCGATCCGAGCACCTGCGAGTTGCGCAGCCCCATCGCCTCGTACGCCTGGTTGACCACGAGCTTCATGGCAGCCAGCTGCGACGACGGAATGCTCGACAACTGCTCGGCCCACTGCTCAACCGTTGAATCGAGCTGGTCGGCGGGAACCGCTTGGTTGATCAGCTCCACCCGGGCTGCCTCAACGCCAGAGAGCGGTTTGCCGGTGAGCGCGTACTCCTTGGCCTTGGCCAGCCCCAGCCGATAGATCCACATCGACGTGAGATAGCAGCCCCACACCCGCGAGTAGGGGGTTCCGATCTGTGCGTCCTCGGTCGCGATGACCAGGTCGGCCGAGAGGGCCATGTCGGACCCGCCCCCCACGCACCAGCCGTGCACCGCGGCGATGGTCGGCTTCGGACTCGACCACAGGCTCATGAAGTTCGGTACGGGTGCATCCCAGCGATTGGTGACACCGACCGCGTCTCGCCCGGGATCCCACGGCCGGCCCTCGCTCAGCTTGGACGCCAGGTCGCCGTCGGACCCGAAGTCGAACCCGGCGCAGAACGCCCGTCCGGCGCCCCGCAGCACGATCACCTTCACTTCGGGATCGCGGTTCGTCTCCGCGACATGATGGGAGAGCTGCGTCCACATGGGCGCGACGATGGCATTGAGATGCTCAGCCCGGTTCAGAGTGATCGTGGCAGTCGACCCAGACTTGCTGTACAGGATGTAGTCGTCGCTCATGCGCCGAATCTACCGTTGCCGTGAGGAGCCCCTTGCGTGCCCAGCCACCCTCGAGGAATGGCTCGGGCGTCAGAACATGCGGCCTTCTATGCGGGAGGCGGCCAGCCACATCTCCATGTCGTGGATGGTCTCGGCCATCGCCTGACCGATCAGGTCGAGCTTGCGCACCTGCTCGATGCGATCGGCCGCCTGCTGCAACTCCCGCTTGGGCAGCAGCTCCCGGAAGATCCCGCAGGCGTCGGCCAGAGCGATGATCACCACGTCGCGGGGCTCGGGGATCTGGTCCGACAGAAGCACCTCCATGATGCGGAGCTTCACCTCGCGCTCGACCTTGCCGTCCACCACCGGGTAGCGCCGGGACCGGAACACCCACAGGACGCGGTCCTCCTGGCGCTCCAGGATGCCGGCGTCGACCAGGCGGGACAGCGCCTCCTCGCGGATCTGCTCGCCCTTCTTGGCGGTTTGCTCCACCCAGTAGCGGGCGTCGCGCTGCTCGCCGGCCTCGATCTCGGCCAGGGTCGGGTCGAGCAGGCTGTCGCCGACCGGGGTGGCGTCCACGAGAATGAGGTTCTCGGGGTCGGTGTCGATCCGGTTCTCCAAGGCCAGATCCATGAGCACTGCCCCGGCCATGGCCCGGTCCATCGACCACGACGGCACGTGCGCGAACTTGCCGTTGTCGTCGTGCAGCATCAGCAGGATGATCTCTTCGGCGAATCTCAGCATGGGGCCCGTTGTATCACACGAACGGCCGTCGCGGAACACCCCCGCCGGTGTCAGAAGTCCTCGTCGAAGGAAACCTCGCCCTCCACGCCCACCTGGTACGCGGAGACGGTGCGCTCGAAGAAGTTGGAGAGTTCCTGCACGTCCTGAAGTTCCATGAAGGCGAACGGGTTGCGGCTGCCGAACCGCCGGGGCAGGCCCAGCTGCATCAGCCGCTGGTCGGCCACATACTCGAGGTAGGAGCGGGTGTCGGCCACCGACATGCCCGGCACGCCCTCGCCCAGCAGGTCTGCGGCGAACTGGTGCTCGGCGTCGACCGCCTCGGCCAGCATGTCGCTGATGTCGCGGCCCAACTGCTCGTCGAACAGCTCCGGCTCCTCGCCTCGCACCGTCCGGATCACCTCGAAGGCGAAGTTCATGTGCATCGACTCGTCGCGGAACACCCAGTTGGTGCCGGCGGCCAGTCCGTTCAGCAGGCCCTTGGACCGCAGGAAGTACACGTAGGCGAACGCGGCGAAGAAGAACAGGCCCTCGATGCAGGCCGCGAAGCAGATCAGGTTCATCAGGAACCGGCGCCGGTCCGCCGCAGTGCGCAGCGGACCGTCGCCCACCGAGTCCATCCACTTGAAGCAGAACTCGGCCTTGGCCTTGATCGACGGGATGTTCTCGATGGCCGCGAACGCCTCGGCCCTCTCGTCGATATCGGGGATGTAGTTGTCGAGCAGGTTCAGGTAGAACTGCACGTGCAGCGCCTCCTCGAAGAGCTGGCGCGACAGGTACATGCGGGCCTCGGGCGCGTTGATGTGCTCGTACAGGTTGAGCACCAGGTTGTTGGCCACGATCGAGTCGCCGGTGGCGAAGAAGGCCACCAGCCTGCGGATCAGATGCTTCTCGGCCGGCATGAGCTTGCGGTCGAGGTCTACGAGGTCGTCGGAGAAGTCGATCTCGTCGACGGTCCAGGTGTTCTTGATCGCGTCGCGGTACATCTCGAAGAACTGCGGGTATCGCATCGGCCGCAGCGTCAGGTCGAACCCAGGATCCAAGATGTTGGATCGGACGGAGGGATGCCCGGGCCGGGCCTCGGCCTCCGAGTCAGGCTGGGCGCCTGCGGGAGGGGTGGGGACGGCGGAGTCCCGGCCCGGGAGATCCAGATGATCGATGTCGGTGATGGCCATCAGTCGCACGCCTCGCAGGTCTCAGGGTTCTCCAAAGAGCAGGCCACGGCCTCTGCGTCGGTGGGAGAGGTGCCGTTGCCGCTGGTGGTGGTCTGGTTGATGCGCGTCGCAGGGCGCGACCGCAGGTAGTAGGTGGTCTTGAGGCCCTGCTTCCACGCGTACATGTACATCGACGACAGCTTCCCGATGGTCGGGGCCTCCATGAACAGGTTGAGCGACTGGCTCTGGTCGATGAAGGCGCCCCGGTCGGCGGCCATCTCGATGAGCGAGCGCTGCGGGATCTCCCACGCGGTGCGGTAGATCGCCCGCAGATCGGCGGGGATGCGTTCGATCTGCTGGATCGAGCCCTCGGCCTTCTTGACCTCGCCGATCATCTTGTCGTCCCACAGGCCCCGGGCCTTGAGCTCGGCCACCAGGTAGCGGTTCACCTGCATGAACTCTCCGGAGAGGGTCTCGCGCTTGAACAGGTTCGACACCTGGGGCTCGATGCATTCGTAGCAGCCGGCGATGGCGGCGATGGTGGCCGTCGGGGCGATGGCGATCAGCAGCGAGTTGCGCAGCCCGTGCTCGGCGATCCGCTCCCGCAGCGGCCCCCAGCGCTCGGCGTCGGACGGCTCGGCGCCCCACAGGTCGAACTGCAGGTCGCCGGCCGCGGCCCGGGTGTCGGCGAAGCCGGGGTGGGCTCCGTCGGCCTCGGCCAGCTCGCTTGAGGCCCACAGGGCGTTGAAGTAGATCTCCTCGGAGATGCGGCGGCTGAGGGACCGGGCCTCAGCCGAGTCGAAGGCCAGCCCCAGCTTGAAGAACACGTCCTGAAGGCCCATGAGTCCCAGACCCACCGGACGCCAGCGCCGGTTGGATGCCCCGGACTCGTCGGTCGGGTAGTAGTTGATGTCGATCACACGGTCGAGGAAGCCGACGACCAGCCGGACGACCTCGCCGAGCCGTTCGAAATCGAAGTCCGCCGGGGAGCTGCCGTTGGAGGCGGCCGTCGTCTGCCGGACGAACGCGCCGAGGTTCACCGACCCGAGGTTGCAGACCGCGGTCTCGGCGTCGCTGGTGATCTCGATGATCTCGGTGCACAGGTTCGACAGGTGCACCACCCGGTCCCTGGCGTTGCCGCCACCCGCGTCGGCTCCGGAGGCGCCAGGCCCGGTCTGGTTGCACTTGGCGTTCGAGGCGTCCTTGAAGGTCATCCAGCCGTTGCCGGTCTCGGCGAGCGTCCGCATCATCCGGGTGTAGAGCTGGCGGGCGGGGACCTGGCGCTCGAAGCGCCCGTCGGCCTCGGCCTGCTCGTAGATGGCCCGGAACTCCTCGCCGTAGGTGTCGGTGAGCTCGGGCACCTTCTTGGGGTCGAACAGGCTCCACTGCCAGTCCTTCTCCACCCTCTCCATGAACAGGTCGGGCACCCAGTTGGCCAGGTTGATGTTGTGGGTGCGCCGGGCGTGGTCGCCGGTGTTGTCGCGCAACTCGAGGAACTGCTCGACGTCGGCGTGCCACGACTCCAGGTACACGCAGGCCGCGCCCTTGCGTCGCCCGCCCTGGTTCACTGCGGCCACCGAGGAGTCGAGCGTCTTGAGCCATGGGACGATGCCGTTGGACAGCCCGTTGGTGCCTCTGATCAGCGATCCCTTGGAGCGGATCCGGTGCCAGCCCACACCGATACCGCCTGCGTACTTGGACAGCCGGGCGATGTCGGTGTAGCGCTGGTAGATCCCTTCCAGGGAGTCGACGGGGGAGTCGAGCAGGTAGCAGCTCGACATCTGCGGATGCACCGTGCCCGAGTTGAACAGCGTCGGGCTCGACGGCAGGTACGCCAGCGACGAGATCAGGTCGTAGAACGCGATGGCCTCATCGGGGTCGGTGCTCAGCCCGCAGGCCACTCGCAGCATGAAGTACTGCGGGGTCTCGATCACGAGCCGGGAGTCGGGATGGCGCAGCAGGTAGCGGTCGTAGACGGTGCGCAGGCCGAAGAACTCGAAGTTGCGGTCCCGGCCCGAGTCGATGGCCGCGTTGAGGGTGGGGGAGTGGGCCCGCACGAACTCGACGGTGTCGTCGCCGATCAGGCCGAGCCGGTGGCCGGCCTCGATCGACTCGGAAAACCATGGGATGTTCTGGTTGCGGACCTCCTTGTCGATGTAGGTGGCCAGCATGCGGGCCGCGAGCTTCGAGTAGTTGGGCTCCTCCACGATCAGGCCGGCCGCGGTGCGGATACTGAGTTCGTCCAGCTCGCGGGTGGTGGCGCCATCGGCGAGAGCCGCGATGGTGCGGGTGCTGACGGTGAGGGGATCGACGCCCAGAAGGCCCTCGGCAGCCCGGGCCACCGCGTTGACGATCTTGTTCACATCAACGGGCTCAAGGTTGCCGTTGCGCTTGCGGACCTGCATGGTCGTGGACGCCGAAACAGCCGGAGGCACGTCGGAAACAGTGGTCAGCCGGTCCTGGATCATAGTCACATCAATGCCCTCCTCTTGCCGGTCGTCAGGGAAATCCCCCGCCAGCTGTGGACCCCGCTCAAAACCGGCCACAACTTCGGAGTAAGAATTACACCAAAGGAATTACACGCTGTCAACTACAAGCTTGAAATTCCGAATTATTCAACGTCAAAGCCCAAGTCGCGCGCCGCGGATCGCGTCGCGAACCTCGCGTACAACGACTTCGCGTCTCGAGCTTCGCGACTCGCGGACGTTCCGGTCACGAGCGAGCGCGTCCGGCACTTCGACAGAGCCGGCGACCGGCGCGGCTAGCGTCCACACCGATGGAGATACTCGACGTTGACTTGGTGGCCTTCGAGCGGGGCGGCCGGGCCGAGCGGGCCGCGGCGGTCGACGGCGTGATGCAGAGCCTGGCGACCGGCTTCGTGTACGTGGCCCACGATCTCGCCGAGGGCCTGATCGACGACGCCTACGGGCAGCTCGAGGTGTTCTTCACCCTTCCGCAGGAGCGCAAGGACCGCTACATCGTGGAGGGCGCCCACGGTCAGACGGGCTACACGCCGATGATGACGGAGACGGCCGCGATCTCAGACATCCCCGACCTCAAGGAGATGCTCAACTGGGGTGAGCCGGCACCACCGGGCCATCCCCTCCGCCAGCGCTACCCCCACCGCTACGGGCCGCCCGTCCTGCCCGACGACGACCTGCCCGGCGTGACCGACCTGCTGCTCGGATTCCACGCCGGGGTCCTCGACATCCAGCGCCGGGTGCTTCGAGTGATCGCGGTGGGCCTGGGAATCCACGAGGAGTTCTTCGATGCCATGCTCGAGTACGGGGCGACCCTCACCCGGGCCATCCACTACCCGCCCATGCACACCGCGCCCGCGGACGGCTTCATGTGGGCCGTCGAGCATGGCGACATCAACCTCATCACCATGCTTCCCCGGGCCACCGCCCCCGGCCTCCAGGTACGGACCGCCGGTGGCTGGGTCGACGCCGTGCCACCCGAGGGCAGCGCCATCATCAACACCGGCATGATGCTCGAGCATCTGACCAACGGCGTGATCGGTGCCGGGATCCACCGGGTGGTTGCCGCGCAGGGCCAGAGCGGCGACCGCTACTCGGTGGTGCAGTTCGCCCACCCCACGCCCTGGACGATCCTGCAGCCGCTGCCCACCTGCGTGACCGACGAGCACCCGCTCAGGTTCCCCACGATCGCCTCCGCCGACGCCCTGGACAGGGTGATCTGGGAGATCAACCTGGTCGAGGACGGCCGCCGCCTGGATGCGGACTAGAGGCCGAGCGGATAGGCGAGCGAGACCGGCCCATACGGACGAGGCCGTGGCCCGAGCGGCCCGTGAGCGCAGCGAACAAGAGCGGGAGACACCCCGCCCCGACGCGCGCCGCTTCCAGCTATTCGCGGACGCTCTTGGGGACTAGAGTCAGGCCTAGATCAGGAGGGCCGACCCATGGTCCGCGCTGCCGTCGAAGGCATAGTCCGATTCTCGCGACTGATGCGCCACCTGCCGCGGGAGCGGTCATCTTCCGTGGCGTCCCGCGAGACCGCCCAACGTCTGCGGGGCGCCATGGGTGTGTCGTGCGGCAGCGCCTACGGTTGTGGCGGCAACCGCCACATCGACGGGCTGCTCGGCAAGGAGCTAGCCGACGGCCACAACAAAGAGCGCTAGTTCGATAGTCAGCGGCGGGTGCTGTCGCCAGGGCGGCGGCGTGGCGTGGTGCCGGGCTTCAGATAGCAGCGTGCGTCGCGCCCGTCGAGGGCGACGTCGTGGCTGACGTACCCGGCTAGCCAGCGGCTGGTGGTGTATGACTCGGAGACGCTGCCGGAGTCGCCCCCCGTGGCCTCGAAGCTGGTGACCTGCAGGTCGGTGGCCAGGACCTGCTCGCGCACGTAGTCGCGCCACTGCTCCACGGCCGAAGCCTGGTCGTTCGAGGCCAGAGCGATCGAGACCTCGATCCGGTCGGTGACCACGTAGCCGTCGATTCTGCGGCAGTCCTGGATGACTCGGACCGCGTCACGGGCCCAGCCCTCGGCCTCCAGTTGCGGCGTGACCTCGGTGTCTAGCACGACCACCGCGTCTCCGGAGCCCAGCCCGGCTGCGGCTCCCCCGTCCGACGCCTCCACCGCCAGTTCGAAGCTCCCCGCCTCCAGCACGTACCCGGCGACCCTCACCGTGCCGTCGTCGTTGCGGGCCCAGTCGCCCGAGCGGGCCGCCTTGAACACGGCCTGCACATCGGAGCCCAACCGGGGACCCAGTACCGCTCCGTTCGGTCGCAGCACCAGGGACGCGTGGGTCTCGAGGTCGTCGGTGAGCACCACCGACTTGACGTTGATCTCGTCGGCCAGCAGGTCCGCCAGCGGGCCGATGTCCTCGGCGCCGTCACCGGCCACCGTGGCCCGGGCCAGGGGCAGGCGCACCCGCAGACCGGCGTCCTCGCGCACCCGAAGCGCAGCCGAGGCGGCGTCGCGCAACCGCTCCATGCGGGCCACCAGCGCATCGTCGGCCGGCAGGCCCTCGGAGTCGGGGTCGGGCCAGTCGGCCAGATGCACGGAAGCCCCGCCGGTGAGGCCGCCGTGGATCTCCTCGCAGACCATGGGCAGGAACGGCGCGGCCACCCTGGTCAACGCGGTCAGCACCACATGCAGGGTGTCGAAGGCGGCCTGGTCGGTGTCGGCCCCGCCCGCGTTCCAGAAGCGGTCCCGGGACCGGCGGATGTACCAGTTGTTCAGCGCATCGATGAAGGCGGCGATCTCGGCTGCACCGCCGGGCAGGTCGTAGGCGTCCATCCGCTCGGTGACCCGCTCCACCAGCGTCCGGGTCCGGGCCAGCACGTAACGGTCCAGCACGTCGTCGCTGCCGGTGCGCGGCTGGGCCGCATAGCCCTCGGCGTTGGCGTACATGGTGAAGAACGAGTAGGCGTTCCAGATCGGCAGCAGGATCTGGCGGGTGACCTCGTCGATGCCGTCGTCGTTGATGCGCAAGTCGCCGCCCCGCACGATGTTGGCCGACATCAGGTACCAGCGCAGGGCGTCGGCACCCTGGTTCTCGAAAATGTCGGTGGGCTCGGTGTAGTTGCGCAGCTTCTTCGAGAGCTTGGCGCCGTCGGCGGCCAGCAGGATCCCGTGGCAGATCACGTTGGAGAACGCGGGCCGGTCGAACAGCGCCCCGGCCAGCACATGCAGGGTGTAGAACCAACCCCGGGTCTGGTTGATGTACTCCACGATGAAGTCGGCCGGGAAGTGGCTCTCGAACCACTCGGCGTTCTCGAACGGGTAGTGCACCTGCGCGAACGGCATAGAGCCCGACTCGAACCAGCAGTCGAGCACCTCGGGCACCCGCCGCATCACCGACCGGCCGGAAGGGTCGTCGGGATTGGCGCGGGTGAGGGCGTCGATGAAGGGCCGGTGCAGGTCGTCGGGGCGCACCCCGAAATCCCGCTCGAGCTCGTCGAGCGAGCCGTACACGTCGACACGCGGGAAAGCGGGGTCGTCGCTGCGCCACACCGGTATGGGCGAGCCCCAGAACCGGTTGCGGCTGATCGACCAGTCGCGGGCGCCGTCCAGCCACATGCCGAAGCGGCCGTCCCGCACGTGGCCGGGCACCCAGTTGATCTGCTGGTTCAGCTCCATCAGCCGGTCCCGGACGGCGGTCACCTCCACGTACCAGCTGTTGATGGCCCGGTAGATGACCGGGGTGTCGGTACGCCAGCAGTACGGGTAGTTGTGCTCGTAGCTGTCGTGGCGGACGATCCGGTCCTGGGCCTTGAGGCGCCGGATGATCCCACCGTTGGCCTCGAACACGTTGACCCCGGCCCAGTCCGACACCGGCTCGGTGAACCGGCCCTTCTCGTCGACGGGCACCGCGTCGCTGATGGCGATCCCGTTGGCCTCGCACACCTGTTGGTCCTCGGCCCCGAAGCCCGGCGACATGTGGACGATCCCGGTGCCCTCGTCGGTGTCGATGAAGTCGGCGGCCAGCACCCGGAAGGCCTCGGTGCGGTGGGCGAAGAACTCGAACAGCGGGACGTATCTCCGGCCGACGAGTTGGTCGCCGCGGACTGTCCCGACCCTGCGGGCATCGGCGAGCTGGGTGTCGTAGGCGCCGACGGTGGCCTCGGCCAGCACGTAGCGGGATCCGTCCTCCTCCATCACCGCGTAATCGATGGCCGGACCCACCGCAATGCCGAGATTCGACGGCAGCGTCCACGGTGTGGTCGTCCAGGCGAGGAGCTTCATCGGCCCGGGGTCGCCGGGTTCGGGCACCAGGTCGAAGGCCACCGTGATGGCCGGGTCCTGGCGGGGCCGGGTGGCGTCGTCCAGGCGGATCTCGAAGTTCGACAGGGGCGTCTCCGCGCCCCACGAGTACGGCATCACCCGGTAGGCCTCATACACCAGCCCCTTGCGGTAGAGCTGCGAGAAGGCCCACATGACCGACTCCATGTAGGGCAGGTCCATGGTCTTGTAGTCGTTGCCGAAGTCCACCCAGCGGGCCTGGCGGGTGACGGTGTCCTCCCACTCCCGCGTGTAGCGGACGACGGACTGGCGGCAGTGCTGGTTGAACTCGGCGATGCCGAAGGACTCGACGGCCGCCCGGCCTGAGACGCCCAGCTCGCGCTCGGTCTCCATCTCCGCGGGCAGCCCGTGGCAGTCCCACCCGAAGCGCCGATCCACGCGGTTGCCCCGCATCGTCTGGTAGCGGGGCACGACATCCTTCACGAAGCCCGTCAGCAGGTGGCCGTGGTGCGGCAGCCCGTTGGCGAAGGGCGGCCCGTCGTAGAACACCCAGTCCCGGTCGGCGGGCCGGGCCCTCACCGACTCCCCGAAGGTTCCCTCGGCCTTCCAGCGGGCCAGCACCCGCTGCTCGATGGCAGGAAAATCGGGGCTTCCGACGGATGGGTAGGGGCCGTCGCCGCCTTCGGTCATGGCCAAGCAGGCTACCCGTCGACCTGGTCTGTCCCGGCCGGCGGGTCCTGTCGTCGAGGCCGTTCGACCGACGGGGCTGCGCCCCATTGTCGGTCGCCCGTTCCTCGCCGCCACCCCCCGGCCTGGCGGGACGCGCCGTGCGATCTCTCGCCTGTCTACGATGCTCTTGCCATGGATCCCGACAGCTATGAGAGCCTCTTCGACCTGAGTGGCCGGACCGCCATCGTGACCGGGGGCACCCGGGGCATTGGTCGGGCCGTCGCAGAGGGGTTCGCCTGCGCCGGTGCCCGGGTGGTGGTGGCGTCGCGCTCGGCGGAGTCCTGCACCGCCGCCGAGGAGCGTCTGACCGCAGCGGGCTTCGAGGCCCTCGCCGTGCCGACCCACATGGGCGACCTCGAGGCAGTCGAGCGGCTCGCCGCGGCCGCGGTGGAACGATTCGGCGGCGTCGACGTGATCGTCAACAACGCGGCCAACGCTCTGGCCCAGCCCATCGGGCGACAGACTCCGATCGCTTGGCAGAAGTCCTTCGAGGTGAACCTGCGCGGCCCCGCGCTGCTGACCCAGGCATGCCTGCCCCAACTGGAGGACAGCCCTTACGCCTCGGTGATAAACGTGATCAGCGTCGGCGCCTTCATGTTCTCGCGGGGCTTCTCCATCTACGGGGCCATGAAGGCCGCTCTGCTGTCCTACACCAGGGCGGCGGCCGGCGAGCTGGCCCCTCGCGGGATCCGGGTGAACGCTCTGGCGCCCGGTCCGGTGGACACCGACATGGTGCGCAATCAGGGGCCTGCGGCGGCCGAGTCGATGGGCGCGGCCACGCTGCTGGGCCGCTTGGCCCATCCTGATGAGATGGTGGGGCCGGCGCTGCTGCTAGCCAGCGACGCCGGCCGGTTCATCACCGGACAGGTCATCGTCGCCGACGGAGGCCTCCACCCCCACTGACTCGGGCTGATCCTCACCGCCCGAGTCTGCGGTTTCGGTTTCGGCGGCTGGTTCAGTGTCGGCTGCGGGTTCGTCGGCTTCGGTGGGTGTCTCAGCCTTGGCTTCACCGGCATCGCCGCCCGGGTCTGCGGTTCCGGTTTCGGCGGCTGGTTCTGTGGTGGCTGCGGGTTCGTCGGCTTCGGTGGGCGTCTCAGCCTTGGCTTCAGGTTCCGGGGCTTCCTGCTCGGCTGCGGGTTCCTCCCGGTCGGCGACGGACTCCGTCTCAACGTTCTCGGCCTCATCACTGGCGTCCTGCGGCGATGCCTGGTCACCGTCGCGAAGGCGGCGCAGCGCCTCAACGGCCTCCCGGTAGGCGGCCTCGGCCTCGGCCGTCTCAGCTGCGGACGCCTTGCGGTCGTTCAGCTTGCGCACGGCTGCGGCCGCCTCCTCCTTGGCCTTCTCGGCCCTCTTGAGGGCGCGCTCGTGGGCCTGCTGCTCCCGGTCGGCGACCAGATAGGTGTTGAACAGCGTCAGCGCGGCCGCGGTCTCGTCGTCCAAGGACGGGGGCTTGGAGGTCTTGGTCACGCTGTCGGGCATTCTGGTCCAGGTGTCTCAATCGGGGCCGGGGCCGCGGCCGCGACATGGGCATCTTCCCACGCGCTCGGGCTGAACGTACTACGGTATCGAGCCGTCGGCTTCCAGAAGGAGTCCTGCATGGTAGAGATGGGCGAGGAGATCATCGTCCTAGACGAGGTCTACAAGATCTTCGGGCCCCAGCCCCGGGGCCGGGCCTTCGACCTGGCCCGCTCGGGGATGGACAAGAACCGGGTGCAGGCCGAGACCGGCCATGTCGTCGGCCTCGACAACGTCACCTTCTCGGTCAAGAAGGGCGAGCTGTTCGTGGTGATGGGCCTGTCGGGCTCGGGCAAGTCCACCGCCCTGCGCACCGTCAACCAACTCCACGACATCACCTACGGCTCCGTGATCGTCGATGGCACCGATGTCCAGGCGCTCGAAGGATCGGACTTGCAAGTGTTCCGCCGCAAGTACATGGGCATGGTGTTCCAGCACTTCGCGCTGTTCCCGCACCGCAAGGTGATCGACAACGTCAGCTACGGCCTCAAGGTGCAGGGCGTGGACAAGCAGGCCCGCGAGGACGCGGCCATGCAGGCGCTGTCGCTGGTCGGGCTGGGCTCCTACGCCCAGAGCTACCCCTCGGAGCTGTCCGGCGGCATGCAGCAGCGGGTCGGCTTGGCCCGGGGCCTGGCCTCGGATCCCGACATCCTGCTCATGGACGAGGCCTTCAGCGCCCTCGATCCGCTGATCCGCCGCCAGATGCAGGACGAGATGATGGAGATCCAAGCAGACCTCCACAAGACGATCCTGTTCATCACCCACGACCTCAACGAGGCGCTGCGAATCGGCGACCGAGTGTGCATCATGAAGGACGGAGCGGTGGTGCAGATCGGAACTCCTGAGGAGATCCTCACCCAGCCCGCCACCGGGTATGTGGCCGAGTTCGTGCAGGACGTCGACCAGGGCCGGGTCATCCAAGTTCACGAGATCATGCAGGAGCCCCGGCCGGTCTCGGCCGGCGCCACCCTGGCTGAGGCTCTCAACCGCATCGGGGGCCGCTCGGGCGCCTTCGTGATAGACGACTCCGGGTCGCCGACCCACCTGCTCACCGCGGACGACGGGATGCGGGCCGCCAGCATGGGCACCACCGATCTGGGGCCGGCCCTGCGAACCGACTTCGACAGCTGCGGCCGCGAGGACTGCCTCAACACGGTGTATGCCGCGGCCGGCCGCGGTCTTCCGATCGCGGTGTGCGACGAGTCAGGAACCTTGATCGGCAACCTCGACCCCCGCCACATCATGGAGGAGATGGGCCGAGTCGAGCACCTGATCGACGACTTCGAGCGAGAGGTGTTCATGTGAGCGTGCTGGCCCAGCAGGCGGGGCCGGACGAGTCCCAGGCCGGGTTCATGGACAACGAGGTCCTGGACCTGTACCTCGTGCCGTTCGGCAGCTGGATGGAGCAGGCGAGCGACTGGATCAACGACAACCTCGACTGGCTGCTGGCGATCATCGAATGGCCCTTCAGAGTGCTGAACGATCTGCTCGTCCAGGACGTCATGCAGCCGATGTCCTGGGTCGGGGTGGTGGCGGCGTTCCTGGTGATCGGCACCCTGGTGCGCAACCTGAAGGTCGGGGTCTTCGCGGGTGTCGCCATTGCCTTGTGCGGGTTCCTCGGCGACATGTTCTGGCGGCCGACGATCGAGACGATCAGCTTCGTGATAGTCGCGGTGCTGGCGTGCGTAGTCATCGGGCTGCCCCTGGGCGTCGCCTGCGGCCGGATGGACTCCGTCTGGCAGGTCGTGAGACCGATTCTCGACGGCATGCAGGTGATCCACGCCTTCGTGTACATGATTCCGTTCGTCTACTTCTTCGGCACCGGCAACGTCGGGGCCACCATCGTGACGATGGCATTCGCGATCCCACCGCTGGTGCGCCTCACCAACCTCGGCATCCGCCAGGTGCCCGAGGACGTGGTGGAGGCGAGCAGGGCCTACGGCGCGCCGGAGTGGCGGGTCCTGTTCGACGTTCAGATCCCCCTGGCCCGCCCGGCCATCATGACCGGGATCAACCAGACCCTCCTGCTGGCAATCTCGATGCTCGGCATCGCTGCGATCATGGGCGCCAAGGGCCTCGGCGGACTGCTGTTCGGCGCGATCAGCCGTCAGAGCGTGATCGACGCGGTGCCCGCCGGCCTGGCCTTCTACCTGGTCGCCGTCGTGTTCGACCGGATCTCGCAGCCCGAGGGCTCGGGCTCGGGCAGCCTTCTTCGCCGCATCCGCCGGGCCTGGGCCCATCGCAGCGACCCGGAGGCCCTGATTCCTGACGAGGAGCCGGCGACCGCCGACCAAGAGGCCGAGGCGCCGAGCGACCAGGGCACCATTGCGCCGCTCACGGGCGCGGAACGCAAGCCGATGCTCATCGCGGCGGTCGGCGGCGTGGTGGCCGCGGTGTCCGTGCTGCTCACGTGGACCACCGACGCGGGGTTCCTCAGCGCCTACGGCCGCCGGCGCGACGAGCTTCTCGTCGGCGAGTCCTTCAACGGTCTGTCGGCTTCGGGCGGCTCGTGGTTCGGCTGGCTCGCGCTCGTCCTGGGATTGTTCGTTGTGGCCGCGGTGGTCAACACCTTGGTCTCACCCGGTCGGGGGCCGCGCGGGCTCACCAGCGACGGAGCGGTGATCGCCTCGCTGGCGCTCCTCGTGCTGATGGCCTCGTACCTGCTGGCCGCGCCGTCCGAGCTGGCCGCGAGTTCGGACACTCCTGCCGGACCGTGGATCGCGCTGGTCGGCGCGCTGGTCGCGTCCGCCGGGTCGGTGGGCTGGATTCGACGCTCGCCCCACGTCGCAGCCCGTCCTCTCAGCAGCCGAGTCCGCTGGGGCTCCGTCGGGGCTGCCGCGTTCGCCGTGGTCGTCTTCGCCGTGGGCGCGGTGTCGGTCTGGAGCTTCGATGAGCGCGGCGAGGTGATTGTGACGCCCCAGGTCCAGGCACAGCTCGACGAGCTTGAAGCGAGAGCTGAAGCGAATCCCGAGGACGCGGGGATAATCTCGCTGGAGATTGCTGCGCTGAGGGACGACCTGAAGGCCGACTTCCGCATCATCATCGACGGGGTCAGCAGCAAGGGCGCCGGTCTCGGGATCTGGACCCTTGTGGCCGGCCTGGCGGGGCTGGTCGCGGCACTGCCTGCAGCCGGCGTGTTCGGCCGCGACGAGCACCGACAATGGCGCTGGAGTTCCATCACCGCCGGCATCGGCGTCGGGGCAACCTGTGTCGCCTTCGGCTGGATCTTCACACAAGTCCGCTCAGCAGACCCCGACTACGTGAGCGGGATCGGCTCCTTCCTCGCCATGGCAGGCGGCCTCGTGCTGGTGGCCGCAGTGACCGCGGTGATCAAGGAGTTCGGTCGGGCCAAGATCTACGCCGATGAGGCTGCGGCCCTTACAGAGGAGTCTCAGCCGTGACCGTTCTAGCTCAGCAGGGCGGTGGCGAGTCCACGAACCCGGGATTCTTCAGCGAGGGACTGGTCGACCAGTTCCAGATCCCGGTCGGCAACTGGGCCGACCAGGCAGTGGACTGGATCGCGGTGAGGCTGGAGACGCTGCTGGCGATCATCGAGTGGCCCTTCTCGACACTGATCGGCTTCGTCGTCGACGACATACTGGAACCCCTCCCGTGGGTTTGGGTCGTGCTGGGCTTCTTTGTGATCGGCACCCTGATCCGCGGTGTGAAGGTCGGCGTCTTCGCCGCGGTCGCCCTCGGCTTGTGCGCGCTCCTGGGAGTCAACTTCTGGCTGCAGACGGCCAGAACCATCGGGTATATCGGCGTGGCCGTGCTGCTGTGCGTCATCGTCGGACTGCCCCTGGGCGTCGCGTGCGGGCGCGTCGATTCGGTGTGGCGGGTTGTGAGGCCCTTGCTCGACGGCATGCAGGTCATCCATTCATTCGTCTACATGCTGCCGTTCATCTTCTTCTGGGGGACCGGCGTGGTGTCGGCCACGATGGTGACCATGGTCTTCGCCCTGCCCCCGCTGGTGCGCCTCACCAACCTGGGCATCCGTCAAGTTCGCGAGGACGTGGTGGAGGCGAGCAGGGCCTACGGCGCGCCCGAGTGGCGCGTGCTGTTCGACGTGCAGCTGCCGCTGGCCCGTCCCGCGATCACCACCGGGATCAACCAGACGCTGCTGCTGGCCATCTCGATGCTCGGGATCGCGGCCATCATGGGCGCCGGCGGCCTCGGCCAGCTTCTCCTCAAGGCCATCACCGATCAGAGCGTGTCGAAGGGCGCGGCCAGCGGCCTCGCCTTCTTCTTGGTGGCAGTGGTGCTGGACCGCATCTCGCAGCCCCAGGAGGACGGGTCGGGCGGGCTGCTCAGGCGGATCAGGCGCGCCTGGGCCCATCGTCGCGACCCCGAGAAGCTGCTCGAGGACGCGGAGGATTCTCCGTCCCCGGAGCCTGCCGGCCCAGAGGGAGGCTTCGCCGCGGTCACCGCCGAGGAGCGGCCCGGGATGGTCCTGGCCGGGATCGGTGGCCTGGTCGCCGCCGTCTCGGTGTTCCTGGTCTGGACCGTGGATGCGGGCTTCATGAGCGCCTACGGCCGGCGCACCGACGAGAATCTCCCCGGCGAGTCCTTCAACGGCCTGTCGGCCTCGGGCGGTTCCTGGTTCGGCTTCCTGACGCTCGCGCTGGGCCTCTGGGTGGTGGCCGCGGTGGCGACAGCCTGGCTCGCGCCCGGCCGCGGTCCGCGCTACTTCACCACCGACGGCGCCCTCATCGGGGCGCTGGCGTTGCTGATAATGATGGTCTGCTACATCCTGGCGTCGCCGTCGGACCTCTCGGCGCCAGGCACCGGGCTCGGGGTCTGGGTCGCGCTCGCGGGCGGCCTGGTCGCCAGCGTCGGTGCGCTGATGTGGATCCGCCGGGCGCCGCACACGCCGCTGCACCCTCTGAGTCTCAAGATCGGCTGGGGCCGGGTGATCGGGGGCACGGTCGCCGCGGTCATCATCCTGGTGGGAATGTTCTCCGCCTGGTCGTTCGACCGCCGTTCCGACCAGGTCATGAGCGAGGACACTCTGGCGCGGATAGAGGAGTTGAAGCAGAAGGCGATTGACAACCCGGAGGATGCTGGCCCCATCTCCGCGGAGATCTCGGCGCTGACCGCCCAGATGAGCGTGTCACAGCTGGCTGTCACCGATGGCGTCAGCAGCGAGGGCACGCGGCTGGGGCTCTGGACACTCATTGCTGGGGTGGTGGGTTTGGCCTCGGTGCTGCCTGCCGCCGGAGCCGCGGGCCGCGACGAGCACCGACAATGGCGCTGGAGCACGATAACGGCCGGGGTTGGCGCGGGCGTCGCCTGCGCGGCGTTCGGCTGGATCGCGGTCCATGTGCGCAGCGCCGACCCCAACTACCTCAGCGGCATCGGCTCCTTCCTGACGCTTCTAGGAGGGGTCCTGCTGGCCGCCACTGCCGCGGCGATACTCAAGGAGTTCCGCCGCTCCAAGGTCTACGCCGACGCATAGCCTCACCCTGCTCCATCGTCAGCACAAGTAGACCTGATGGTCGCGTGTGGGGTGGCTCCCTCGCCGTTCTCCATGTAGCCTTGCCGCCTGCGCCTCGGACTCTCGGTCCCGTCGCGCATAGGCAAATGCAAACCCAGGAGGGAATCCACTCATGAAGAAGAAGCAGGCGGCTCTTTGGCTTGCTGTCCTCGCGGCGTTCGCGTTGATCGCCTCGGCGTGCGGAGACGACGCCGACACGACAACCGCAACCCCAACGACGCAGGCGCCAGTTGAAGAGGCTCCCATGGAGGAAGAAGCCCCCATGGAAGAGGAAGCTCCCATGGAGGAAGAGGCTCCCATGGAAGAAGAGGCTCCCATGGAGGAAGAGGCTCCCATGGAGGAAGAAGCCCCCATGGAAGAGATGTCGATGACGCCCGGTGAGGGCTCGTCGATCACCATGAGCAGGGCGGACTGGACCACGGGCTACTTCCAGGCCCAGGTCTACAAGCAGATGCTCGAGGAGCTCGGCTATACGGTGTCCGAGCCGTCGGAGCTGGAGCTTGGCCCGTCGCTGGCCTACCTGGCCATGGCTCAGGGAGACATCGACTTCTGGGTCAACAGCTGGTACCCGGGCCACGTGTCGTGGTGGCTGCCCGAGTTGCCTGACGGCTCTCTGGTCGGCGACCACCTCACCATCGTCGGCAACGAGATGATCGCGGGCGGCCTGCAGGGCTTCCTCATCACCAAGTCCTTCGCCGACGAGCACGGGATAACCCATCTCGACCAGCTCAACGACGATCCGGCGATCCTGGCCGCGTACGACGCCGGCGATCAGAACCCCGGAGACGGCGTGGCGCAGATCTACGGCTGCCCCGACAGCTGGACGTGCGACAACATCATCGACAGCCAGATCGCCTTCTCGGGCTGGGAGAACGTCGCCCAGGTCAAGGCCGGCTACGACGCCATGTTCGCCGAAGCGGTGGCCAAGGCCGACGCGGGCGAGCCCGCCGTCGTCTACACGTGGACCCCGAGCGCGTACATCACCCAGCTGCGCCCCGGCGACAACGTCTACTGGCTGGCAGTCGAGGAAGTGATCGACGACTCCAACCCGACCGGCCTCGAGGGCGGCGAGGGCCACGACCAGCGGCCCGGCCAGGCCAACATCGGCCCCGAGTCCTGTCCCGCTGCTGCGGACGCAGGCACATGCCAGCTGGCGTGGGTCGCAGCCGACATCCAGGTCACGGCCAACACGGAGTGGCTGAACGCCAACCCGTACGCCGCGGAGCTGTTCTGCGCGGTGCGACTGTCGGTCATCGATGTGTCGCTGGCCAACGTCGAGCAGTCCGCCGCTGGCGACGCGGCCACCGAAGCATTCATCGCGGGGCTGGCGGGCGACTGGATCGTTGCCAACCGCTCCACGGTCGATGGATGGCTTGACCAGGCGAGGAACGCTCCGATGGAGGCTTCCTGCCCCGACACCACCATCCCGCTCGCGCTGCAGTAGACGCTTCGGCGCCATAGCGCGCGCTTGAGCCCTTCAGGGGCTCGACACAACACGACAAGAGGGCGGGGCTCCGGCCCCGCCCTCGTCGCGTCTGAACGGCGGCATAGTCTCTCCGCCGTGGACGGGAGGCGCCATGAGCCCAGGATCGGGGCAGCCCGGGCGGTCCCGCCGGGGTGGCTGGTCGAGCATGGCGAGCGCAACATGCACGCCCTGGGGCCAGGGTCGGACCTGGAGGCTCAGTGGACCGCCGCGGGGTTGCGCCTGCCCGACCGGGCCGCCATCCGGCGCTACCGGCTGGAGCGGGTCCGCGCCCAGCTGCGGGCGGCCGGGTGCGACGCGGCGCTGCTGTATGACCCGATCAACGTCCGCTACGCCACCGACACCACCAACATGTCGCTGTGGACGATGCACAACGCCGTCCGCTACGCCTTCGTGGCCGCGGACGGACCGTCGGTGCTGTTCGAGTTCTCCAAGGGTGAGTTCCTGGGCCTTCACTCCGAGGCGGTCGACGAGATCCGGCCCGGGACCTCCTACCTGTACTTCTACGCCGGATCCCGAGCGCCCGAGATCGCGGGCCGCTGGGCCGACGAGATCACCGCGCTCATGTGCGAGCACGGCCGGGGCGACCAGCGTCTGGCAGTGGACCGCCTCGACCTGATCGGGGTGCGGGCACTGGAGGCGAGGGGCGTGTCGCTCGTCGATGCCGACGGGATCATGGAGGAGGCTCGAGCGGTGAAGTGCCCCGACGAGGTGGCCGCCATGCGGTGCGCGGTGCATGCCTGCGAGGCCGCCGTGGCCGACATGCGGGCCGCCTTCGAGCCCGGAGCGACCGAGATGGCGCTGTGGGCGGTGCTGCAGGCCGGGAACTTCGCCCGCTACGGCGAGTGGATCGAGACCCGCCTGCTCTCGTCGGGCCCTCGCACGAACCCCTGGTACCAGGAGGCCAGCAGCCGCCGGGTGCAGGCGGGGGAGCTCATGGGGTTCGACACCGACCTGGTGGGCGCCTACGGGGCCTGCGTCGACATGTCACGCACCTGGCTGTGCGGAGGGGGCCGGCCCACTCCCGCCCAGCACGACACCTGGTCGCTGGCCGCCGAGCAGATCGAGCGCAACACCGAACTGCACGTCGCAGGGGCGTCGCTTCGCGAGATCACCGAGCGGTCCTGGTACCCGCCGGTGGACGACTACCACGGCTACACGGTGCTGTCCCACGGCGTGGGACTGTGCGACGAGTACCCGTCGACGTTCACCCGCGAGCGCTGGGCAGCCGAGGGGTACGACGCAGTGCTGCAGCCGGGCATGGTGATGTGCGTGGAGGCCTTCGTCGGCTCCAAGTCGGGCGGCGAGGGCGTGAAGCTGGAACAGCAGATTCTCATCACCACCGAGGGCAGCGAGCTGCTGACCACCTACCCGCTCGGCCTCATCTAGCTTGGGGGTCTGTGAGCGATCGGTCGTCAGGGCGAGTTTCGGTCAGGGCCCGGCCGAGTGTCGGCTTCGTGGGGCTCGGGACCATGGGCGGGCCGATGTGCCGGCGATTGGAGGCCGCGGGCTACCCGGTAACGGCTTACGACCTGGACTCCGCCGCGCTGGCTGCGGCCGTGGAGGCCGGTGCCGTAGCCGCGGCGTCGGCCACCGAATGTGGCCGTAGTGCAGACCTGCTCCTGACGTCGCTGCCCGGGCCTCCTCAGGTGGAGGCGGTGATGGCCGGTCCCGGTGGCGCGCTCAGCGCGATGAGGCCGGGCTCGGTGTGGGTGGACCTCACCACCAACAGCCTCGAGCTGGTGCGGGAGCTGGCCGCGGCCGCACCTGACGGTGTAGCCGTGGTCGATGCGCCGGTGACGGGCGCGGTCGACGGCGCCCGACGGGGCGAGCTCACCCTGTTCGTGGGCGGTGATCCGGCCGACGTCGCCGTGGCTCGGCCGGTGCTGGAGCACCTCGGGACGGTCATCGACTGCGGGCCGCTCGGCTCCGGCAACGTGGTCAAGCTCGTCACCAACCAGCTCTGGTTCGCGGCTGCGGCTGCGCTGGGGGAGGGGTTCGCGGTGGGAGTGGCCAACGGGGTGGAGCTGAGGACGCTGTGGCAGGCGATCCTCGACAGCGTCGGCGACAGCTTCGTGGCCCGCCATGACGCCCCCAGCATCTTCGCCGGCCACTACGACCCGTCGTTCCCGCTCTCGCTGTGCGTCAAGGACCTGGGGCTGCTGGCCGACCTCGAGTCCAACGTGGACGCTGACCTGCCGGTGACCGGGGCTGCCCGCAGCGCGTTCGAGCGGGCGGCACGGCGCTACGGTCTCGATGCGGGCGAGATGAGCGTCGCCCGTCGCATCGAGGACGATGCGAGAATGTCGATGCGGCTGGAGGGCGATTGGACCCCTCACTGGGAGAAATGATGCGGGCAGTGACGCGAGAAGTGGCCCGGGAAGTGACACGGGAGGATCGGTGATGCAGTCCGAAGCGACCGCCAGCCTGGCCGATTTGGTCGATCTGCGGGCGTTCCCGATCCACGACCCGGCCTCTGCCGCCTATCTGGCCGCGGTGGACGCCGCTCGAGCCGGCCTCCGCTCCGAGGGCTGCGCCGTGCTGGGCGGCTTCGTGCGGCCGGACGCGGTGGCCACGCTGAACGACGAGATCGCTGAGCGCAAACACGCCACCCACTACTCCACGCAGGTGATCAACCCGTACTTCCACACGTCGTTCAACCCGGACTACCCGCCCGACCATGCGGTCAACACGTTCATCGAGCGCTCCAGCGGCTTCATTCCCGGCGACGCCTGGGACTCCGGCTGCGCCACCGACACTCTGTTCCGGGCGCCGGAGGTGGCCCGGTTCATTGCCGACTGCTTGGAGATCGGCGCTCTGTACTGCTACGACGACCCGCTGGCCGGGCTGACCGCCAACATCTGCGATCCGGGCCAGCAGTTCACATGGCACTTCGACACCAACGACTTCGCGGTGACGGTGCTCGTGCAGGCGGGCGACGAGGGCGGCCTGTTCGAGTACGTCCCCCAGATCCGTTCCGCCCAAGACGAGGGCTTCGAGGCCATCGCCGCGGTGCTGGCCGGCGGCGGGGAGGGGGTGCGCACGCTCGATCTGCGGCCCGGTGACCTGCAGATCTTCCGGGGGAGGCACTCGCTGCACCGGGTCACCAGGGTGGCTGCCGGGTCGCGGCCCCGCCATGCCGCCATCTTCGCCTACACGCTGGAGCCGGGGGTGATCGGTCGGGTCGAGCGCACCCGCCAGCTGTTCGGCCGGGTGCTCCCCGCCCACGAGGAGGCCGAACGGCGCAGAGTCCGCTCCGACGCCCTGCTCGACTAATCCCAGCCCGAACCGTCCGTGGTGCGACCCCAGGCCTCGCCGGACTCGACGGTGATCGACACCTCGACTGATCCCAGCCCTAACCGTCCGTGATTGCTGCGTCAGCGCGGCTCGAAGCGGTCCACGTTCACGTAGGCGCCGTCCGGCTCCACCCGCACGAGGGCCATGTGCGACGCGGTGAACGATGCGTTGATGGTCGGCAGGTCCTTGGGCGGCCATGCGCCCGGTGGCGGATCGCGCCTGAAGCGGGCCATGGTCATGTGGCCGGTGAAGCGACGGTTCGGGGGAGGCTGGCCGATTTGGGCGGTCGCCTCCGTCACCGCGGCTGCGAGGTCGTCCAGGCCGCTGACCGGCAGCATGACCACGCCCCGGCCCAGACGCTTGAGCGTCGGTCCCAGCGCCACTGTTGCCGGCGTGAAGGCCACTCGGCGCAGTGCCTGGGCCGCCTCGGTCTCGTCGCACTGGCCCAGGAACCGCAGGGTGATGTGCAGCCGCTCGGGCTTGGTCCAGCGCAGACCGTCCACCACGGGCCTCGGCATGGCAGCCAGTTCCCGCACGACTTCGTCGGGCGGCCAGACGGCGACGAACAGCCGCGGCATGCTCCCGAGGGTACGCGCCACCGGCGGCGGCTGAGGGCCGGAGGCCGAGCGCGAGGCACGCGGACCCGCGGCGAGGCGCCGCCACGCCCTCATCGGAGCCGCCGGGTTGGTGGCCACTGGCTGGTTCCTGGAGGCCGACGCGGCCCGACACGAGCTGCCACGGCGCACTTATCAGACAAGTGTTGACATGCGGGCTCCCTGGTCGTACGGTTTCCTCGTTCTGCTGCGGACGTTTGGGGGGCCGGAAGCACATGGCCGATGCTCGATGGGCCGGGCGACACGAGGCCAAGGACGACCTCAGGAGCGAGGTCTGGTCCGCCCTCGAACGCGCCTCCACCGGCGTCGGAGGCGTTCGCAGCCGGATTCCGAACTTCGTGCGGGCCCACGAGGCGGCCGATCGGCTGGCGGCGCTGGACGTCTGGACGCGGGCATCGGTCGTCAAGTCGAACCCGGATCCCGCGCAGGCGCACGTCCGGCTGCGCGCGCTTCAGGACGGCAAGACCCTCTACGTGCCGGTCCCGGAACTCACCGAGTCGTTTCCGTTCGTGCGCCTGGACCCTGCGGATCTGCGGTCGCGACGGATCTCGTTCGAGAACGTAATGTTCTCCGAGGGCGCCGTCGAGATCGGCGCGCCGGTCGAGTTCGACGAGATGGAGGCGTTCGACCTCGTCGTCGTCGGCTGCGTGGCTGTGACCCGAGCGGGAGGCCGGACGGGCAAGGGCGGGGGGTTCGCCGATCTGGAGCTGGGGATATTTCGCGATGTCGGCCTGGTCCAGCCCGGCACGCCGATCGTTACCACCGTGCACGGCTCGCAAGTCGTTGGCGACGGGCGGGTGGCCATGGTCGGGCACGACACGCCGCTCGACTGGATCGTCACACCGGATGAGGTGATCGAGACTCGAACCAGCTACCCGCGGCCGGGCGGCGTCGACTGGTCGTCAGTGCAACCCGACCAACTCGCGGGAATCCCGTTCCTCGGCGCCTTGCGCGCCCAACTGGAGAGCTAGCGCCGGCCGCTGGAACACGCTACAGACCTCGACCGGCGCCAACATGCTTCGAGGCGAGTCGCTGTGCGATACCGTTGTGGCGGCCAATCAGGGCCTCGACGTCGATGGTCAACAGACGCCCGTCCCTGATCACTTGGCGGCCGTTGACGATCGAGAGATCGACGCGGTCGACCGAGCACAGCAACAGCGCAGCGACCGGATCGTGGACCGCACCGCCGGCCATGGCGACAGTGTGCAGGTCGATTCCGATCACGTCCGCGGCCTTGCCGGCCTCCAGCGACCCGAGTTCGTTCGACCGGCCCAGGACCGACGCGCCGCCCACCGTCGCCAGTCGGAGACCGGCCTCGACCCCGAGGCCCTGAGCCCCGTGGGCGACGCGCTGCAACAGCACAGCGGCGCGGGCCTCGGCCAAGAGGTGACCGGTGTCGTTGCTGGCGGAGCCGTCGACGCCGATTCCGACGTTGACTCCCGCATCCAGCATGTCGCGCACGCGGCATATGCCCGACCCGAGCCGCATGTTGGACGAAGGGCAGTGCGCGATCCCCGTGCCCGTCTCAGCCAGCATCGCAACCTCTGCGTCGTTGAGGTGCACCGCGTGTGCCCACCACACGTCGGGTCCGAGCCAACCCACCTCCTCCATGTACTCGGCTGGACGCTGGCCGAATCGCTCACGGCAGTAGTCGATCTCGTCGAGGGTCTCGGCGACGTGCGTGTGGAGGATGACGTTGGGGTGCGACCGGGCCAGATCTGCCGATTCCCTCATCAGCTCCTTGGTGACCACGAACGGAGTGCACGGGGCCAGGCCGACGCGCACCATGGAGAACGGCGACGGATCGTGGTGGGTCTCGATCAGCCGGACGCAGTCGGCGATCACGACGCCCTCGTCCTCGACGACTTCGTCGCCTAGGAGGCCGCCGTCGCTCGCGCCCATGGACAGCGAGCCGCGCGTCGTGTGCATGCGCAGGCCGATCTTCCCCGCGGACTCGATCTGCGCGTCCAGCAGCTTTGTGTGGTTCGTGAATATGTAGTGGTGGTCGCTGCTCGTCGTGCAGCCGGACAGCATCAGTTCGGCCATGGCCGTCAGGGATGCGATTCGGAGTGCCTCGGGATCAACTTCCGCGTAGAGGGGCGCCAGACGGCTCAGCCAGTCGAACAGCCCGCTGTCCTGTGCCCCGGGGACGGCACGGAACAGAGACTGGAAGAAGTGATGGTGGGTGTTGATGAGACCCGGGGCCAGGGCCAGCCCTCTCGCGTCGATGGTCTCGTCGGCAAGCTCGGGCAGGTCCGGTGTAGGCCCCACCTGTTCGATGACGTTGTCGCGAATGAAGACGCCTCCCCCGGGGATCCTGGTCCCGAGCGGGTCCATCGTTATGACGACATCAGCGTCCTTGAGCAGCAGGGTAGACATGGTTTCCTCACCGTCCGGATGGCTGCGACCGCCGGACAGGCTACGCAGGCCGGCCGCTAGCCTAGCAAGTTGTCTGACAAGTTCGCTTCCGTCGGGGGGCGACGGGGCCACGGGTCCGAGACCGCGGCCCGACGTGCCGACGAGTCGGTGCCGCGGGCAGCGTCGTACTCGGGCCGAGACCCGGCCGACCGGCCGGGGCCGCGCCGTCTAGGTCCAGCGAGTGGTTGAGCCCCGTCGAACGGTCCGGATGAGACCCTGGGGCACCATGCCCGGAACGTGATAGTCGTGCGATCGATACAGGCGGCAGCCGTTGACAGACAATCCGATGGTCTCGAGCATCAGAAGCGGCACACCGCCCCTTACATTCAACAACTCCGCGATCTCGTCGTCTGCGGACACCGCGGTGGGCAGGGCAAGCTCCCAAGTGACGGGCTCGCCGCGAAGTCGCTCCACCAGAGTCAGGATCGACTCCGCGGGATCGATCTTGCCACTGTCATCGGGGTGCAGCGGGAGCGTGTCGATCGCAAGCCTGACCGGCGTCTCGTCGGCGTCCCACCGCTTGGTGATCTTGACGGCCGGCGTGCCATCGGGCACATCGAAGACGTTCGCGTCGGTGCCGCGGAGTTCGATGTCCTCGCAGCCCTCCAAGAGCATCAACGGATTGAACCCCAAGGCCTTGATGACATCTCTGAACTCGCCTTGCTCGTCGAAACGGCCGGCGAGTTGCAGAGCGTCTCGATTGACGACTGTAGCCGCCCCTTGGCGCCTATAGACGACGCCCATGGCCTCGAGTCGGGCGATCGCCTCTCGCAGCGCAGGACGGGAAACCCCGAGCTGCTCGGCAATTCCCAGTTCGCCGCCCAGCGTGGCAGGGTCCTGGCCGTTGTCGCTGTCACGCCAGAGCGACAGCACACGGTCCTCAGGCGTGGGGGGTCGACTGTTCTGAGATGCCTGCTCGACCACGGCAGGCCTCCTCTTCCCGGTCATTTCCTCGCCGGTCTCCTTCACGCGTTTGCAGCCCCATCCAGTGTAGCCACGCACCCCCGGCGTCTCTGATCCTCCGCGGTGTAGTCGGGTGCGCCGCCGGCAGGGCCGTCCCCCCGGCCAGCGACTTGTCAGACACGTCTTGATATGCTCCTGCACTCCATCTATAGTTGTCTGACAAGTGGACTGTGTTCGGTGAGGCAGCAGATGACCGAGACTAGATGGGCAGGGCGACACACCAGCAAGGACAGGCTCCGCCGACTCGAGGGGATCCCGTTCCTCAGCGATCGGCTTCCTCAGCGATCTGCTTCCTCTGCGAACTGCGAGCGCGGCAGAAGAGAGTGGGTGCGAGCACATGATCGCGGGGCGCGGCGAGCGCACGCGAGGGGTCGCCCAGCCGGGTGGTCCAAGACAACGTCTCCAAGGAGGGGATTCAAATGATGAAGACACCATCGCGGCTCATAGGCGGGCTGCTGCTCACATTCGCGCTGATCGCAACAGGCTGCGGGGACGACTCGGATGCGCCGGCGAGCGCTCCCGACGACACCGTCCCCGCGCCTGCACCGACCGAGCCGGCGCCCGAGCCCGAGCCCGAGCCCGAGCCCGTACCTGAGCCCGAGCCCGAGCCTGAACCCGTTCGCGTTGCGCTTGTCCTGCCCGGATCCATCAACGACGGCGGCTGGAACCAGGGCGCGTACGAGGGTCTCGCCGCGCTCACGGGTGACGACTTCGAGACGGCGTTCACCGAGAACGTACCCCAAGCCGACATTCCGTCGACCGTCGAGGGCTATGCGCTCGACGGATTCGACCTCGTGATCGGCCACGGCTTCGAGTTCGGCACGACCGTCTCGGAGCTGGCTCCCGAGCACCCCGGCACGAACTTCTTCGCAACCACGTTCACCCCTGATCCAGACGTGGAGTTGCCGTCCAACCTCACGTTCATCGACCCCCAGTACTACACCATCTCCTACGCAGCCGGCGCGCTGGCCGCGCTCCAATCGGAGGCCGGAGTCGTGGGAATCGTCGGCGGCGGGGACATCCCGACGCAGCGAGTCATGATCGAGGCCTTCAAGGCCGGCGCTGCTGAGACCGTGGAGGGCGTGGAGGCGCTGGATGTACTGACCGGGAGCTGGGACGATCCACAACTCGGGCGAGAGGCCGCGGCGGCCATGATCGGCCAGGGCGCCGATGTGATCCTCCACATCGCGGACACCACCGGACTCGGCGCGATCGAGGGTGCGACCGAGCAGGGAGTGGAGGTCATCGGGTTCTGGCAGGACCAGACGGAGACGGCTCCCGAGTTGATGCTCACGAGCTTCAAGATGGAGTTGCCGAAGATCGTCGAGTTCCTCGGCCGGAACCTGGGCAGCGCCGACTATCCGGCAGGAACGGAGTGGGCTCCCACAACCGAGTTCATGTGGACCTTCACCTACGGGGACGGCGACCACAACTCAGGTCTCGTGTCGGCCGACGACTGGACTGAGTTCGAGGGCATCTTCGAGCAGGTCAACTCCGGCGCGATCTCCGTGCCCACCCACTGAGAGCGCGAGCCGAGCGGGTGTGGCAAGTCGCCAGTCCTCCAGCGGCTTGCCGCACCTAGCTCCCAGCGCACCGTCTAGAGCTGCCATGGCGGAACGGTAGAGCGAGGGGGCGGGCAGCCGGGATGAGGGTGGAACTCCGCGGCATCACCATGACCTTTCCTGGCGTCGTTGCCAACGATTCCGTCGATCTCAGCGTCGAGGCGGGGGAGGTCCACGCCCTTCTCGGCGAGAACGGGGCCGGCAAGAGCACCCTCATGAACGTCCTGTACGGCCTCCTGCAGCGCGACGCAGGGTCGATCACCGTCGACGGCGCGCCGGTCGAGATCCGTCGAACCTCCGACGCCATCGCGCTCGGCATCGGGATGGTGCACCAGGACTTCCTGCTGATACCCAGGATGACCATCCTCGACAATGTCCTCGTCGGGGTGAGGGCGGGGCCCGGAGCAGGCCGGTGGGGCGCCCTGGACCGTGAGGGGGCCCGGGATCGGCTGACAGCGCTGTCGAGCGAGTACGGGCTGGGAGTCGACCCGGACTCACGAGTGGCCGACCTCTCGGTCGGCGAGCAGCAGCGCGTCGAGATACTCAAACTCCTCTTCCGGGAGGCTCGCCTCCTGATCCTCGACGAGCCCACGTCGGTGCTGGGGCCGGTCGAGTCTGCCGGCCTGTTCGAGGTCGTTGACCGCCTGCGCGATCACGGCGAGAGCATCGTGCTCATCACCCACAAGCTCAAGGAGGTGCTCGCTCACACCGACAATGTGACGGTGATGCGTTCCGGCCGAAACGTCGCCACAAAGCGGACGTCATCGACGACGGCTCGCGAGCTCGCTGAGCTGATGGTGGGCGAGAGCGTGCCGGACCAGCTTCGAAGCGAGAGGAGCGCTCCGTCCGAGGAGCGCCCGGCCGCGCGGGTGGACCGTCTGGACCTTACCGATGCCTCGGGCCTCGCCCGCCTCACCGGCGTGTCCCTGGATGTCAACCGTGGGGAGATCTTCGGCATCGCGGGCGTCAGCGGCAACGGGCAGAGCGAGCTGGCCGAGTCCATCGTCGGGCTTCGCAGGCAGACCGGCGGCCACATCCACCTCGGCGGGGACGCCATAGACCATCACTCGGTGTCCATGCGACGGCACTCCGGTGTGCGCTACGTGCCGGCTGACCGCAGAGGCGTCGGCTCGATCGAGGCGATGTCGATCACGAAGAACATCATTCTCGGGTCCTGCGGCCGATTCAGCCGCCACGGGTTCCTGCGGCGGCGGAAGGCGTCCGAGACGGCGGAGGAACTCATCGACCGCTATGACGTGCTCACGCCATCGACTGAGTTCTCGGCCGGAAACCTGTCCGGCGGCAACCTCCAGAAGATGATCCTCGCCCGGGAGCTCGAGGGCGGCGCCCGGCTGCTCGTAGTTGAACAGCCGACCAGAGGACTCGACGTCAAAGCCACTGCCCGGGTACGCCAGACGCTCCTCGACTGCCGCGACGCCGGGATGGGGGTGTTGCTGATATCGGTCGACCTCGACGAGCTGTTGGAGCTCTCGGATCGCATCGGCGTCATGTTCGAGGGCCGAATGGTTGCCGTCGTCCCCAACGAGGATGTCGACATCGGCGACCTCGGGCTGTTGATGGCCGGCATTGTGTCATGAGCCGGCGAAACCCTGCCGTCCCGCTGATCGAACGCCGCCGGACTCCCATCGGCGGGCCGTGGTTCGGGATCGCCATCGCGCTCGCCGCCGTGGCCACCGGCTTGCTGCTGGGCGGTTTGCTGTTCATCCCGTTCGACAGCGCGCCGGTTGACGGGTACTCGACGCTGTTCAGGGAGGGATTCGGCACTCGCCGCGGCCTTGGCGACACGCTCGTGAAGGCGGCGCCGCTGATCTTCATCGGTCTGGGCACGATCGTCACGTGGCGGGCCGGGTTCTTCTTCCTGGGCTTCCAGGGATGCCTGTTGATCGGGGCGACGGGTTCGGCGGTCGTCGCCCTCGCGGCCTCCGACGGACGGCCACTGGATTGGGCGCCGACCGCGGTCATGATCCCGCTGACGCTGGCCGCTGCCGCGGTCGCCGCGGGCATCTGGAGCGGGATCGTCGGCTACCTCAAGGCCCGTCACGACGGCAACGAAGTGCTCTTGTCACTGATGATGAACTTCGTGGCTGCGTTCTTGTTGAACTATCTGGTGAGCGGGCCCATACGCGCCGAGGGGGCGCTCCCGCAAACCGAGCGGTTCGACGAGTCCGCCCACCTGCCGCTGCTTCTCGGCTCGTCGAACAACCTCCACTTCGGCGTCGTCGTGGCGGCCGTCCTGGTCGTGGCCATCGCCGGGGTGTTCCGCCTGACAGCCTTCGGGTACGACCTGATCGCCACCGGCCACAGCGCCCGGGCGGCTCGCTACGGCGGGATAGGTATCGCGGCGCGAACCATCCAGGCTTCAGTGTTGGGTGGCGCTCTCGCCGGCCTCGCGGGGTGGTCGCAGGTGCTCGGCGTCCAGTACCGACTGCTCGACGGCCTCGACACGACAACGGGATTCGAGGGGATCGTGGCCGCACTGCTCGGAGGCTTGAGACCGATCGGAACGGCGGTGTCGTCCTTCTTGCTGGGCGGCCTGTCGATTGGAGCGCAGGTCATGCAGCGCCGGACGGGCATTCCCGCATCGATGGCTCAAGTGATCCAGGGCCTGATCGTCCTCGCGATACTCGCCAGCGGGCCGCTGCGCTACTACAAGGTCAATCTTCGGGCTGTTCTCGGGATAACCGCGCCAACCGGTGATGATGGCCCCGGCCCGCCGCCGGGGGTGCCGTCCCCTCCGGCCGGTCCGGTCGCTGAACCAGAACGAGACCCAGGCGCACAAGCGGCGGATCCGGCGGCCTGAATGGACCTCATCGACAACACGCTCCTCTCCGATGTCTTCTTGGTCACCTGGCTGGCCGGGTCCATCCGGCTGGCTGCGCCGGTGCTGATGGCCGCGCTGGGGGAGACCATCGGCGAAGTGTCCGGGGTGCTCAACGTCGGCGTCGAGGGAACGATGCTCGCTGGCGCGCTGGCCGCGTTCATCTCGACCAACGAGACGGGCAGTCCCGTGCTCGGTCTGGCGGTGTCGGTCGGAGTCGGCCTGGCTGTCAGCCTCTTTCTCGGCTGGATGTATGTCACCGTCCGGGCGAGCCAGGTGGTCGTCGGCGTCGTGTTCAACGCCGCCGCGCTGGCCGCGGCCAGCTACACGTTCCGGGCGATCTACGGCAACTCGCCCGGCGTGATGACCGTGTCGGGCTTCCGGCCGATCGAAGTCCCGCTGCTGCACAGGATCCCCATACTCGGGGGCTCGGTGTTCACGCAGTCGCCCCTCACGTACATCACGTTCGCACTGGTGTTCGGCGTGTGGGTCATGCTGTACCGCACCCGGCTCGGGCTGGCCCTCCAAGCGGTCGGCGACCACCCGAAGATGGCCGACGCCGCGGGACTCTCGGTCGCGAAGCTCCGCTATCTGGGCGTTCTGGCATCTGGAGCGTTCTCCGGCTGCGCGGGCGGGTTCCTGATGCTGACAGCGGCTAACGCCTATCGCGACAACATGATTTCCGGGAAGGGCTTCATAGCCCTGGCGATCGTGATCTTCGGCGCCTGGAACCCGGTCCGGGCGCTGTGGGCGGCCCTCATCTTCGGTGCGGCGGACGCAATGCAGTTGTCGCTACAGGCGGCGGGCTACACGTTCGTTCCCCAACTGATGTTCGCACTGCCGTACCTGCTGACGATTATCGCGGTATCAGGGCTCTTCAAGCGGCGCACCCAGCCGAGCGCCCTATTGCTGCCGTATCGCCGGTCATGAGATCGTGCAGGCGGCGGCGGTCGGGTTCCCCGGACCGGCTCGGTCCGAGCAACGAGGGCTGCTTCGACAGCACGAGCCCGAACCCGCTGGCATGGTCACATCGCCTCGGCCCAGCGGCGGCACCGATCTTGTTCCCCTAGCAACGAAAGCGAGACCCAATGGACATCGTCACCGTATTCAGGAGAGCGGTCGCCCGGCACGGTGACCGCCAGTTCCTCTTCGATCCGCACCGATCGGTCAGCTTTGCCGAGGCCGACGCCGCGTCGAACGCCGCGGCGCACGACCTGATCGGTCGCGGCATTGCCGAGGGGGATACCGTCGCCCTGGCCAGCCCGGACAGGGTCAGCCTCTGGCTCGCGATCATCGGTGTGTGGAAGGCCGGGGCTCTGCCGTCGCTGATCGACGCCAGGACACCGGAGGCCCGGCTGCCGTACTTCGTGAACGACATCGGGGCCGAGACAGTGGTCGCCCCGTCCGAGGTCGCGGACGGGCTGGCCGCCGCGGGCGCCGGCAGCATCGTGGACCTCGAGACGCTCGGAGCCGGTGGATCCGCGGAGGCCGTGAATCGCCACGGCCCCGACTCGCCCCTGTTCCTGTCGTACACGTCGGGGACGACGGGCGACCCGAAGGGAGCGGTACTGCTCTCCGAGCCAGTCACCCTGGGCACGAACTGCATCGCCGATCGGCTGCGGTTGACCCACCGCGACATTCTCCTGGCCACCACTCCGACCGCGAGCAGCTTCCAGCTCGTCGCGGCGCTGATGCCCGCGCTCCACGCAGGAGCCAGCGTGGGTCTGGTCGCCGGAGCCACGACCGACGTCATCTGGGATGTCGCCTTCCGGAGTCGAGCCACGGTGCTCGTCGCCTACCCGCTGACCCTCGCCGACATCGTGAACTCCCCTCGGGCCGCGGCGGAGTCCACGTTCCGCGTAGCGCTCTCCGGCGGGTCCTCTCTGGCGCCCCGGATCAAACGCGACTATGCCGACAAGCTAGGCATTCCCCTGCTCGAGAGCTACGGCCAGAGCGAGCTGGGCGGGTTCATGGCCCTCGGGGCGCCCCATGACCCGCAAGAGGTGCTTGACGCCGGGTTCGCCGGCCGGCCGCTGCCCGACCGCTTGGCCTATGTCGGCGACGAGAACACCAACGAGGTTGAAGCAGGCCGACTTGGCGAGGTCATGGTCGCCAGCGGCTACTTCCCCGAGTATCGCAACAAGCCCGACAAGTTCGAGGAGGCCACCCGGTTCGGCGTGCTCCACACCGGGGATCTCGGCATTGCCGGCGTCGACGGCCACCTGAAGGTCGTCGGGCGCCTCTCGGAGCATGAGCGGGCCGTCAAGCGCGGCGGCTTCCTGCGCGACGTCGAGGACACCTTGTACGAGCATCCCGCCGTGCAGCACGGCGTGGCAGTGGAGGCAGGCGGGGTGATCGAGGGCTTCGTCGAGCTCCGGGCGGGCGAGGAGGCCGGCCCGGACGAAGTGCGGGAGTTCGTGGCGGAGCGCGTGCCCGCGGCACTGCGGCCGGCAGGCATGACCGTTCTCGACGAGATGCCCCGCACGTTCAGCGGCAAGGCCGACCGCCTCGCTCTGGCCGGACGCGTCGACCGCGGCTGAATCGTCTACTGACAGGAGAGAGAGAATGGCCTTCATCAGACAGATCGAGCACGCTGATGCCACCGGAGAGCTCCTGGAGTTCTACGACGACCTGGCCGAGATCGCTGGAGGAATCCCCAACATCGTCAAGCTCGCCAGCCTCAAGCTGCCCGCGATGCGGGCGGCCCAGAGCCTGTACCAGTCGGTGCTGTATCACGAGTCGGGGCTCACCATGACGGAGAAGGAGATGGTCTCCACCCTGGTCTCCGCCATCAACGGCTGTGCCTACTGCGTCGCCCATCACGGGGCCGCGGTGACCAGGCTGAGCGGTTCCTCCGACCTGGCGAGCTGGGTGTCGTTCACGTACCAGCAGGCCGAGGTCGACGAGCGGACCGCGGCCATGTTGAGGTTCGCCGACAAGCTCACCAGGGATTCCGGCGCCATGGCCCGATCCGACGTCGACGCACTGCGCGACGCCGGCCTGAATGACGAGTCGATCCTCGACCTCGTTCAGCTCATCGCGTACTTCAACTACACGAATCGCGTCGCCACCGCTCTCGGTGTCGATCCGGAGACCGGCCACGATTGAATCCGCAGACACCCGCCGAGCCCTCGACGCCGTTCGGGTGCTCGGCCGCGCCGGCCTGGCGGCGTCGGCCGTGGCCGTCGCGCTCATCGCCGCCCGCTGAGGAATCCGGGGTCCAGCAAGACCTGGGTTCGCGTCGCTGGCTGCGGGCAGAATGGCGGGCGTGGAGGGATCGGGGCCGATGACGGCTAGGGATGCAGGCCGGTCGGGGCCGAGGCTGGAGGCCGCGCTGGGAGACATCACCGCCGAGCAGGTGGACGCCGTCGTCAACGCAGCCAACTCGTCGCTGCTGGGCGGCGGCGGCGTGGACGGGGCCATTCACCGGGCGGCCGGTCCCGAGTTGCTGGAGTTCTGCCGGGGTCTGGGCGGCTGTGCCACCGGCGATGCCAAGATCACACCCGGCTTCCGACTGGCGGCCCGCTGGGTGATCCACACCGTCGGCCCGGTCTGGCACGGCGGGTCCCGGGACGAGCCCGGCCTGCTGGCGTCGTGCTACCGGACGTCCCTGGCCCGTGCCGACGAGGTCGGCGCCGAGTCTGTGGCCTTCCCGGCCATCTCCACGGGCGTGTACGGCTATCCCACCGAGCCTGCGGCAGCCATCGCCGTCGCCACCGTCCAGTCGACGGTGACGAAGGTGCGCCTCGTCCGCTTCGTGTGCTTCAACACTGACACCCTCGACGCCTACCGAGCCCTCTTTGAAGCCCAGTGCCCTGACCCGCTGTGACCGCACCGTTTGTCGACCCTCGCCCGCTCTACGAGACGGAGGCGCCCTTGAGCACCCGGGTCGGGGCCTTCGGCCGTTACCTCGCTGTCGACTCCACATCGCAGCGTCTCTTCCAGGAGGTGACACGGGAAGTCGCCGGCTCCTCGCCGATTCTCGACATCGGGTGCGGTGTCGGTGTCCCGCTCCTGCCGGTCGGCCCCACGGTGCTGGACCGGTCCGACGTCATTGCAGGCGACCTCTCACTGAGCCAGTTGCGCTCCATCGGGCGGGCTGCCTCCGGGGCGCCGTCGAATCTGCTTCAGTTCGACGCCAGACGCCTGCCGTTCAGGAGCCGATTGTTCGGCTCCGCGGTGGCGAGGCACATGCTGTACCACGTACCCGATCCCCGCCAGGCCGCAGCGGAGGCCGCTCGGGTGATCCGCGACGACGGACTCTTCGTGGCCACCACCAACAGTTCCAGCAGCCGTCCGGAGCTCCAGCAGGCCCACGTCGAGGCGGTGGCCGATCTCGGCGGTCGGCTCGTCGAGCGGATGTCGACCAACTTCGACGAGGAGTCTGGGGGTCAGAAGCTCGCTGACTCGTTCCGGCGGGTGCACGCCGAGTCGTGGTCGGGTGTCCTCGCCTTCCCGACCGCTGAGGAGGTGCTCGACTACTACCGGAGCACCGCCTACTTCCAGATGGCCTTCGATTCCGAGGCGCAGCGCGCCCGGCTGGCCGAGCGGGTTGCCGGGATCCTTGAATCGCGGTTCGGTGACGGTCCCGCCCCGCTGACCGTCGGTGGTGCCGTGTTCATCTGCACAGAGCCGATCCGTCGGCGGGTCGCCAGTGGGGAAACGCTGATCTAACTTGAAAAATCTTGAGACAGACTGATAGATGTCACACCCCCTTGGCATGATGTGTTCATGGTGATCGAGGCGACCAGACAGGTACGGGAAGGTCTGGCGGAGTTGATCCGGCTGATCGACGGCGGGGCCGTGTCCACCGTGGACGCCCGGCGGGTGTTGGACGAGTCCAAGGGGTTCGCGGCCCAGGTGGCGGTGTTGCAGGCCGACGCGGCCGCGTTGGTGGCGAAGCGGGATCGCCACGGTGACGGTGGTGCCGGGGTTCTGGCCCGGGCCGCGGGACTGTCCAGGCGGGACGCGATCAGCCAGGTCAAGACCGTCGAGAGGCTCCAGGAGATGCCCGCGGTGCGCGACGCGCTGGAGAGCGGTGAGATCTCGGTGGCCAACGCCAAGACCCTGGCGACCACATGCGAGAAGACCAGCGCCCGACAGGTCGACCGGGATGCCGAGCTGCTGGCCAAGGCAGCGACGCTGTCGCCTGAGCACTTCCGGCATGAGGCGGGCCGGTGGGCGGCGCCGCGCCAGGACGATGGCGGCGAGGGTCTCTACCGGCGGCAGCGGGCGCGCCGGCGCTTGAGCTTCTGGGACGGAGATGACGGGATGGTGCATCTGCGAGGCGAGCTGGATCCGGTGACCGGAGCCAAGGTGCGCAAGCGGTTCGACTTGGAGGCCGAGCGGCTGCGCCGACTGGACCTGCACAGTCCCGGCGGCGAGAAGCGCAGCCTCAGCCAGCGCATGGCCGACGCCCTCGACACCTTGACGTCATACGGAAGCATCTACTCCAGAGCCGGTGAAGGAGCTGGCAGGGGCCGCGCCGGATCGGCCGGTGCGGGCGAGTCCAGTGCCGGCGGCGACGAAGTCGACGGCGAAGAGGATGCCAACAAGTGCGGGTGTGGAAACCGGCCTTCGGCTGACATCACGATCGTCCAGCATCTCGACGCTGATGGCACCAAGGCGTTCGCGGAGGTCGCCGGGGGCGGGGCCATCCCCCAAAGTGTGCTCGAGGAGCACTTCTGCAATGCGCCGATCAGGGGAGTGGTTTTCAGCGGCGAGGGTGTGCCCCTGTGGCACGGCCACACCAGGCGGCGAGCCACCAAGGCTCAGATGAACGCGCTGCGAGCCCGCTATGGAGCTTGCGGGGGATGTGGCGCGGACATGTGGATCTCCGACGGCCATCACATCGAGCCGGTATCGCGGGGCGGGCCCACGAACATCGACAACATGATGCTGCTGTGCTGGATCTGCCACCAGAAGGTGCATCGCCACGGGTGGCGGGAGGTGCCCGACGGTCGGGGCCTGTACACCATCGCCCCGCCCGAGCGGATCCGCCACGGACCGGCGCGAGCCCCCGACCCGCCACCCCGAAGGCCGCCACCCACTCGTGGGCACTCCCCCAGTCCTGCGGCACGCACGGCACCACGCCCAGTAGACAGTCGGGCACCTGATCGAGCCGACCCGGCTGAGTGTCTTTCGACCGAGTCCCAGCAGCCCGAGCCTCTGTTCACGCTCGCGTAGCTCGTCGTCCTCAGGCTCAGCCCAGGCGGAAGCCTCACGGCACCAGTCCTGGGTAGCACTCGCGACTCGATGACGGATTGATGGCTGACGGGTCCAAGTGTCTAACGTCTGGAGTCGGCCGGTCGCGGAGGCGAGGTTCGGAGTTGAGTTGGTCTGAACGGGAGTTCGTCGTCTTCGACCTTGAGGCCAATGCCGACCGGTCTGATCCACCCGCTCACGAGATCATCGAGATCGGTGCGGTCCTCGTCTGCAACGGAGTCGAAGTCGACGCATTCGCGACCTTGGTGCGTCCCACTCGACGGCTGCGCGACTTCACCTGCAAGTTGACAGGCTTGACCGACGAGGAGCTTGGTGCTGCTCCGATGCCGGCCGCGGCGCTTCGCCACTTCTACCGGTTCGTAGGGGACCGGCCCATGGTCGCCCACAACGGCTTGGGATATGACTTCCGGCTGCTGGACTCGGCCGGCGCCGACGCCGGGGTCCCCGCGCCCGAGGTTGTCAGGCTCGACACCCTGGAACTGGCGCATCTGGCGTTTCCCCGTGCCGGCAAGGGCATCGTCCGCAACGCGGACGGCAGCAGGCCACCTGCTGGCCGCAGCCTCGACGACTTGGCCTCGTACCTGCTGGGGGAGCCAGCCCGGAACTCTCACCGGGCGCTGGACGATTGCCGGCTGCTCCTGCGCGTTCTGCCCCCGCTGCTGAGAAGAGTCGGAGGCTCGGGCCCGGCACGACGGCTGCAGCGCTGGGTCCTGGGCGCCGGGCGCCATCCGTGGGCGGGGTTGCTCGCCGAGGAGTCCGAGCCGGTGCCGCTGGAGGATGTCGTGCCGGCGCCCGCCGTGCCGCGGCGGGGTCCAGCCACCGGCGGTCTCGACCCCCGGGATGTCGCCGCGATGTTCGGCGAGGGGGGCGCTCTGATGGGCCACGCCCGCCAGCCGCGGCGACAGCAGATGGAAATGGCCGGCCAGGTCGCCGAGACTCTGCAGGCAGGCGGCACCCTTCTCATCGAGGCGCCCACCGGCACCGGCAAGACGCTGGCCTACCTCGTGCCGGCCATCGAGCACGCACGGGCCCGCGGCGGCACGGTGGTCGTCGCTCCGCATTCCAAAGTGCTGCAAGACCAGGTGACCGCCACCCTCGAGAACCTCGCGGAGGCAGCCGAGGAGGTGGAGCCCTTCGAGTGGGTGGTGGTGAAGGGACGCGACAACTATGTGGACCTGGAGTCTCTCGCCGGCGAGCTCGACGCTCTGGCAGAGCATCCGGCCGCGTTCACGCCTGATGGGGCCTTCGCGCTGGCGATGGTGTGCGGCTGGGTGGCCCAGACCCCGACGGGGGACTGGGACGACCTGAGAGCCGGCGCCCTGGAGGGTGGCCGTACCGCGCTGAGCGATCTGCGCCGCGTCCTGCGTCTGCAGGATGCGACGGGCCCGGCCATTACCGCGCTTGACAGGCTCGACTTTCATCGTCGGGCGCGCCAAGGCCTCCCGCACGCCCATGTCGCGGTGCTCAACCATGCACTGGTCGTGTCGGATCACGAGTGGATCCACCACTCCAAGCATCTGGTCCTCGACGAGGCCCACAACCTCGAGGACGCCGCCACCGACGCCCTCACCGACGCGGTCTCCCGTGACGACCTGGCCGCGCTGTGCGACGCGCTGTGGGATCCGCTTCGCCGGAGCGGGACGGTGCGCCGCCTGTCGGACGCCGCCGGATGGTCGATGCGTGACGATGCCGCGCCCCGGACCGGCCTCGATCTCGGCAGCCCGCTCGAAGCGGTTCCTGGCCGGGCCGCCGCGGCTGCGGGAGGAGGCGAAGGCCCCGACAGGGAATCGCCGGAGCGCGCCTACGAGCCCCTCGGCGCTGTCCGCCGCGCCGTGGACCTCCTCAGGCACCGGTCAGAGGACTTCGCAGAGACGCTCGTTGGCTATCTGCGCGTCCGGACGGCGGCGAGCGTCGACGACAGGTACCCCGCGACCCACCGGATCAGACGCGGCCACGACACCCGGCACCCCGACTACCGCGAGGTCCTCATCACAGGCAAGCACCTGATCGAGGCCCTCCGCAGCCTCGCCGGCTCGCTGAACGATGTGAACCTCCCCGAAGAACTGTCGGGCCGGTACCGGCGCAACCGCCTCGAAGCAGAGGTGAACAGGCTCGGCAGGGCCGCAGGCGACGCCTCCCGCACCGTCGGCGACGTGCTGTGGGCGACCGACGCCGAGAAGCTGATCGCAATCGCGGCCATCTCCTACGAGGCGGAATCGCGGAACTGGGCGTGGGAACTGCGCCGCTCACCGGTGTCGGTGGCCGGACCGCTCTCCAGCGTGTGGCAGTCGCTTGAGGCCGCTGTGCTCACCTCGGCGACGATGAGAGCGGGCGGGAGCTTCGACTACATGATCGACAGCCTGGGACTCGGTGCCGTTCAGACGTCCGTTCTGGGAAGCCCGTTCGCTTGGATCGGCGACAACCACCTCCTGCTGCTGACCGACTACATGCCGGCGCCGCGCAGCCGGCTCATGGAGGAGTTCAAGGCGTCTGCCGCGGCCGAGATTCCCAGACTGCTGATGCTCACCGGCGGGAGGGGGCTGGTTCTCATGGCCGCGCGCGCCCGGCTGGAGTTCGTGCGCGACCACGCCCGGCCGATCCTCGACGCCGAGGGCATACCGCTGCTCTCGCAGGGCGACGACGCGGCGGCCGCCCTAGTGGAGCGGATGAGGGCCGAGACAGCCACCAGCCTCATCGCTCTCCGCTCGTTCTGGGAGGGCGTGGACATACCCGGCGAGGCTCTCAGCCTGCTGACGATCGAGAAGATCCCCTTCGACTCGCCGGCGGATCCCGTGGCCGGCGCCCGCATGGAGGCCATCGAGTTGCGGGGCAAGGATCCATACGCTGGCTATCTGGTCCCGCGGGCGGCGCTGCGCTTCGCCCAGGGTGTCGGGAGGCTCATACGCACCGAACACGACCGGGGCGTCACTGTGGTGCTCGACAGCCGCCTCTGCCGGGCGGTTCCCTACCGCGACGTGATTCTCGGCTCGCTTCCCGGCCCGCCGCGCCAAGTCCGGGCCAAGCGGGCCGAGGACGCCTACCGCTGCATCGCCGAGCATCTCGGCGATATCGAGTTGGACGACAGGATGCTGGAGCGCCTGCGCGCCGTCGAGAGCCCCGACGCCTGGGCCGCACTCGCCGATCTGGAGCTGAGCGAGGCAGACGCACATCGTCCGGCGGTCGTTGCGGCGCGGCTCGAGCAGGTGCGGCAGATGTTTGGATTCCGGCGCTGGCGCCCCGGCCAACTCGAGACCATGAGACGCTTCATCGAGGGATCGGACTTCCTGGCCGTGCTGCCCACGGGCTCGGGAAAGTCGATCACCTTCCAGATCCCGGCCCTGCTGTCGCCGGGCGTCACGTTGGTGATCTCTCCGCTGAAGGCGCTGATGAACGACCAGGTGGAGAACCTTCGCGCTAGGGGGATCACCACGGTGGCCGCCATTCACAGCGGCGTGGGCCAGGCGGAGTGGCGAGACATCCTGCGCGGCGCGGCGCGGGGCGACTACAGGCTGCTCTACATCAGCCCGGAGCGGCTGTGGTCCCAGGAGTTCGTGGGCGCGCTGGCCCGGATGGGCGCGGCCCGCATCGCGGTGGACGAGGCTCACTGCATCTCGCAGTGGGGCCACTCGTTCCGGCCCGAGTACGCGGTCATCCCCGAGGCGTTGGAGCGCATCACGTCGGAAGGCATCCGCCCTCCGGTTCTGGCCGTGACCGCCACGGCCACCGAGTCGGTGCGCAGCGACATCGTGAGACTCCTTGCCTTGGAGCTGGCCGGCGACCCGGTGGTGCTGTCGCCGGACCGGCCCGAGATCCGGTACTTCGTGGAGCAGTGCGACGACCGGGCCGACCGCGATGTCAGGGCTGTTCAGATAGTGGAGGCCTTCCGGTCCCGGCCGGCCATCGTGTACGTCCCGACGCGCCGGGACACAGCCCGCGTCGCCGGGCTGCTGCGCGCCGCCGGCCACGTGGCCCGGCCGTACCACGGGGCGATGGACGACAGCGAGCGCCTCCACACCGAGGACGCCTTCCGCCACGGCGAGCTCGACGTTGTCGTGGCCACCAAGGCCTTCGGCATGGGCATCGACAAGCCCGACATCGCGCTGATCGTGCACATGGAGATGCCCGCCACCATCGAGGAGTACGTCCAGGAAACCGGACGGGCCGCCAGAGGCGCGGTCGAGGGCAAGGGTCCGCCCCTCGGCGCGGCGGTGCTACTGAGCACTCCCCGCGACTGCTCGATCCACCGGGTCTTCGTCAAGGGTGCCGCCCCCGGCATTGAACAAGTTCGCCGGATCTGGTCGCGGCTGGAGGACGGAATCCACGCCTACGACCCGGACGGGCTCGCCCCCGGCGACGACGAGGGGACCGACCGTGAGTCGGTGGCGGCCGCGCTGGCCGTGCACTATCTGCAGCAGTCCGGCGCGGTTGCTCGTCATCTCGACACGCCCTGGCGTGGCCGGGTGTCGGTGATGGCCGACACCCGGCAGCGGCTGGAGGAATTGAGAGCCGCCGAGCCCGAGTTGGCCGCGCGGGGCAAGAGCCTCGTCGAACTGATCGAACGCCTCGCGACTGAGGATTATCGAGCCGAGGATTGGAGCAGGCGCCTCCAGCGCCCGGCTGGGGACGTCGCCGCCGATCTGCTGGAGCTCAACCGGCGCGACATCCTGGGATTCTCGGTGTGGAAGCACGCCTGGATGCTGGAGCGCAAGCCGGACGCAGAGCCCGGCTGGACCGTGATCGAGGACCAGGCGGAGCATCGGCGCGCCGAGGTGGGGGCGAAGTCGGAGCAGGCCAAGCGATTCGCGAGGCAGCGCACCGGCTGCCGCGTGCGCACCATGCTGGAGTATTTCGATGCGGTGGCTCCCGAGGCGTGCGATCGATGCGACCTCTGCACGGACCTAGATCGCCCGTGGGCAGCCAGCCACATCAGCCGGGAGGTTCTGGTGGAGTCGCTACCAGCCCGCAAGATCCTGCTGCAGCTGCTCGACGACACCAGGGGTGCCGGCTACTCGCGCCGCAACCTGGAGCGGACCCTGGTCGGGAGCGCGGGGCCGGCCGGGCACGCTCTGCCCCCTCGTCTCGCCCGCCACCATCTTGCTGGCCGACTCGCCTTCCTTGGCGCACCGGCCGTCACGGCCCAGATAGACCGCCTCGTGGATGACGGCCTGGTCCGCGCCGTTGCGGCCGAGCACGACGGCACCCCCTACAAGCGCCTCGAGATCACCGACGAGGGCCGGGATCACCTGCGGGGGATCGACTAGCCGGGGCCATCCGCCCTTGCGGACGATCCACGGGTGCAGCCGCGGCGTCGACGCTGCATCAGGAGAAGAGCCACGACCAGTTCCGAACGGACTTCGGCGATCCACGGGTGCCAGCTGCGGCGTCAACCGCCGTACCAGGAACGGCTGAAACGGCTGCATTACAATCGCAGGCCCGTATGGCCTTCCTGCAGCCTGCCAACATTCCGAGTCGCAACGATGTGCCGGCTCGGCTACAGACAGTGGCCAAGTGCCTGCGGGAGTTCCTGCCCGATGACGTGACGGTCTGGCTGGAGCGGACGGGCGACGGCGAGAGCCGCGCCCTGCACAGGGAGTTCGAGCAGCAGCGATTCGAAGGCCTCGCTGCGGCCGGCGACCAGGGCGAGGCCTACCTGGTGGTACTCGACCCGTCGTCGGGGATCGTGATCCTGGAGGCCCCCGCGAGGACACGGGCAGGCAAGCGGCGCAGCCGCCGCCGACGGATCGACCGTGACCGGCTGCGGGACCTGACGGCGCGGCGGGCATCGGACTTGCGCCGGGGTCTCGATGCTCGCAACGTGGCGCGGCTGCCGGTGGCGGTGGCTGCGGCCTGTCCCGACGTAACGGCGATTGAAGCAGCCAGCATCCGAGCCGATGTTCCCGTGCTGTGCGCGGACGACTTCGACAGCGAAACCCTGAGGTCGGCACTTCAGGAGATCGCCGGCGGGGGGCGGCAACCAGTGCCCGAGGAGGAAGCCGCGGCGCGGGCCGCGGTCAACCCCGGCATCGTGATCCGGGGTACTCAGGGGCAACTGTTTGCTCCGCAACGTGAGGGCGACGACGAGATCCTTCGCACTCTGGACCGTAGGCAGGAGCGCTTGGCCCACAGCCTCGGCCCTGGATACCGCCTCATCAGGGGAGTGGCCGGCAGCGGCAAGACACTGGTCCTCACCTACCGGGCCCGGCACATGGCCCGTCATTTCCCCCGCTGGCGCATCCTCCTGCTCTGCTTCAACAAGGCACTGTCGCTGGCGCTGGCCCGCCAAGTTGCGGAGCATGACGGTGTCAGGGTCCACACGGTGGATGCGCTGGCACGGCGTGTGCTGGCGGCCGCGGGCCGCTCCCCGGACGACGAGGACAGGCCCGACTTCGACCGTCGGCGCCGCGATGCCATCGACGCAGCGCCCGGCCTCGACGAGTCCAAGCTGTTCGACATGGTCCTCGTGGACGAGGCCCAAGACCTCGACGAAGCCGGCCTCAACCTGGCTTGGGCGATGCTCAAGCCGGGTCGGGACCACTTTGTGATGGCCCTGGACGGTGCCCAGATGATCTATCGGCGCCGTATGGCTTGGAATCCGCCCGGCATGACAGCGCGGGGCCGCACCACCATCCTGGACGTCAACTATCGCAACACCCGCCAGATCCTCGATCTCGGCCGGGAGTTGTTGATGGGACTCGGTCGTGAGCCGGAAACCCACCAGCCCGACGATCTGGACGTGCTGGTAGAGCCGGACCAGGCCGTGCGGACCGGGCGCCCGCCCATCTCGTTGCACTGCGCCGACCTCCGCGGTGAGGCGGAGGCGATCGCCGAGACGGTGCAGGAGTTGCGCGCAGGAGGCGCGTCGCCAGATCAGATCGCGGTGCTGCTCGGCACGGAGGATCTGCGCCACGATGCGATGCGCCTGGTGCCCGACGCCTTCGACACGAAGGCCGGGCGCAACCGCGACAGGATCTTCGCCGCCGACGGCAAGGTCAGAGTGGCCACTCTGGGACTGCTCAAAGGGCTGGAGTTCCGTCATGTGATAGTCGGAGGCGCCAACCACATCTGGGTGCGCTCCGCCTCCTCCGAGACGCTGGCCGAAGACCAGCGGCGGCTGCTGTACGTCGCGGTCACACGGGCCACCGAGACGCTGACGATCACCTACTCAGGCAAGGGCATCATGTCCGTGCTCCAGAGTCTCCCCAGACTCGGCTCCTGACGGGCCGGGTTCGGCGCCCAGACCGAACAGACTCTCGGTGCCGGAGCCGCGACCGGCGGGCGGCGAACAGCCAGGCACTGGTCGCTATTCGGCTTCGTGGACCGCCGGGTTGCCGGCTGTTGCTGGCTCGGCGGTCAGGCGGCGAGGGTTGAGACTGGGTAGGCGAGCACCTTGTCGTCGGTGGTGACGAGAGAGTGTGGCCCTCGGCGACGGCCTGCGCGATGAGGAGACGGTCGAACGGGTCGGCGGGCAGGTATGGCAGGGCTCGGAGACCCATCGCATGAGCGGCCGTCAGGTCGAGCCAGCGCGCCTCGAGCCGTGTGCGACAGCTGTGCTTCAGCCCACGTTGAAGCCTGGGCTAGGCGGGCGAGATCACGTCGACTACGGCGGGGTCGATCGCGAGAACGTGCTCGATGTGGCGGGCTGCCGAGAACAGTTCCAGCTCTCCGTGGGGTCGCCCGATCAACTGGATGCCCACCGGGAGGCCGGTCTCGGAGCGGCCGCAGGGGATCGTGATGACTGGCAGCGTGGTGGTGCTCACTGCCGCCGCGATCGTGAGCCAGCGGTAGTACTCGCTCGGCGGGAGCCCGTCGCCGTAGCCGACGTAGCGCTCCTCCACCGGGAACGGCAGCACGGTGGCGGCCGGGCAGATCAGCAGGTCGTAGCCGCTCATGAACTCGGCCGCGAGCTCGAAGATGCTTCCCTGGGCCGCGATCGAGGCGCGGACGGCGTCGCCGTCGATGGCGAGGCCTCGCTCGATGTTCCACAGCAGTTCGGGCTTGAGAACATCGCGGGCCTCGGGCAGTTCGGCCCCCAGCAGGGCGGTGAACAGGAGGGCCCGCGGGACGTCGAAAGCCACCTCGGCGTCGGAGAGGTCGGGGTGGTCGGCCACGACGGCGATGCCGTCGCGCTCGAGTGCGTCCATCGCCCCGCGGCATGCCGCGGCCACCGCAGGCGCCGTCTCGGTGACACCGAGATCGACGCTGAAGGCCACCCGTGCCGGCGGCCTCGGTGAAGCAGCCGCGCTTTGGAACGACTGCGGTGGCGGGGGCTTGCCGAGCCCGGCGCGGGGACTCTCGCCCACCATCGCGTCGGCGAACAGGGCGAGGTCGGCGACGTCGCGGGCCATCGGCCCCTGCTGGGAGTGCACCTGGAACGGCATCACGCTCGGCCCGTTGGCCACCCGTCCCGGCGAGGGACGCAGGCTCGTCACCCCGCAGAAGCTCGCGGGGGTGCGCAGCGAACCGGCCAGATCCGAGCCGTGGGCCAGCCAGGCCATGCCGGCGGCGAGGGCGGCCGCCGCGCCGCCCGACGACCCGCCGGGAGTGAGGCGCAGATCGTGGGGATTGCGGGTGGGGCCGAAGACGTCGTTGAACGTGTTGCCGCCCGCGCCGAACTCGGGCGTGTTCGACTTCGCATAGACGATCCCGCCCTGGGCTTCGACCGTCTCGACGAGCACGTCGGATCGCTCCGGCACGAAGTTCTCCCTCAGCCGTGACCCCCAGGTGGTCCGCACGCCGGCGACGGGCGTGAGGTCCTTGATGGGAACCGGCAGGCCGGCGAGCACCCCCCGCTCGGCCGGAGGGACCGACATGAGCCGGTCGGCGTGACCCCTGGCCCGGTCGAAGCAGCGGGTCGGCAACGCGTTGACCGACGGATCGACCGCCTCGATCCGGCTCTGGAGCGCGTCGAGGGTTTCGTGGGGGCTGATGTCGCCCGCCGCCAGGCCGGCGACCATCCGGCATGCGCTCAGCCTGATCAGATCGTCGGTCATGGGGGCGCTTGCCGGTCAGCCGTGGACCGACATCGAGGAGTTGGGGTTGATCTCGCGATTGCGGCTGAAGGTCCCCATGTCGATCGGCAGTCCGGTGTAGCGGCCGTCCACCACCAGTGGGTCGGCGTCGTGGTCATGGCCGGCCTCGACCGCCTCGATCAGCTCGGCCATGCAGTGGCCGGCCACGCCCGCGTTCTTGAACTGGTTGCCGCTGGTGCCGATGGCGACGTAGAAGCCGTCGAGGTCGGTGCGGTCATAGATGGGGATCCAGTCGTCGCTCACGTCGTAGAGGTCGACCACGCCCTTGCGCTCATGGGGAACGCCCAGCGACGGCAGCCGTCGGTTGAGCCTCAGCACCTGCGCCTCCCACTGCTCGGCGCTGAGACGCTGGTCGTACTGGTCGGGGTCGACCCAGTCCTGGGGGTCGCAGCGGGGATCGGTGCTGCCCACCAGGATGTGGTTGCCGGTCTCGGGCCGGAAGTAGATGCCGTTGTCGTCGTCGGCGATGTTGAAGCCGTCCTGCTCGTAGTCGAACGCCGGGGGCCCCGGAGCGTGGTGGACCTCGTGGCGCAGAGCCCGGGTCTTGATGTTCATCGACTGGTAGACGACGGCCATCCGGTTGATCAGATACGAGTGCGGGCCGGCCACGTTGACCACCACCGGCGCGGCGACGGTCGTTCCGCCGTCGAGGGTCACGCCGGTCACCCGGCCGTTGGCGCGGCCGACGGCGGTCACCGCGGTCGCGAAGCGGAACTCGGCGCCGGCCGCCTCCGCGGCCCGCTGCAGGTTGTGGGTGGTGAGCTGGGGGTCGCTCACATAGCCGGCCTCGGGGGTGAACACCGCTCCGGGCAGCTGCTCGGTCGGGTCGGCCCAGAAGTCGGGGTCGTCGGGCCGCTTGGGCGGGCCGAACACTCCCGCGTCGAGGATCGGCATCCGCTGGACCAGCTCGTCGGTGGACCACTCCTCGTAGGCCACGCCGACGGCGTCGAAATGGGGGAGCACCTTCAGGTAATGGCCGCCGGGATCCTTCAGGGTGGCCATGCCGCACTGCTTGTACTCGATGAGACCCAGCTCGTCGGAGGCTTCGAGGTAGGCGGGCCAGTCGAGCCAGTACTGCAGGCCCTCGTAGGCCATGGCCACGCCGGTGTAGGTCGAGTACGTGAAGCGCACGATGGCGCATGAGTTGACGGTCGAGCCGAAGCCCGCGGCGGGCAGCTTGTCGACGCACAGCACCCGCCGGCCCCGCCGTCCGAGCTCGAAGGCGGTGGCCGCGCCGATGACACCCGCGCCGATCACCACCGCGTCGAAACTGCTGTCGCCGGCGCCGGTGCCCCGGCGGTTAGACGCCACGCCGGCGCTCGTCGCGCATGTCGAACGCGATCTTGACGGCGCCGCGGCGTCCCGCCTCCGCGGCGTGGCCCAGGGCGTCCACGTAACGGTCGAGCGGGTACAGCGCCGACACCAGTTGGTCGAAGGGGACCTTGCCGGCGAGCTCGGTGGCCAGCTCGAAGCTGGTGGTGAGGCGGCCATCGGCGCGGACCTCGGTTCCGTAGGCGTAGCAGCCCACCAGCTCGACCTCCCGGTGCCACAGGCCGGTCAACTCGACGGTGACCGTGGCCGGCATCCCCAGCACCACGACCCGGCCTCGCGGCCGGCACAGCGACAGCGCCGCGGCCAGCGACGCCGACGACCCGACTGCGTCGATGACGACATCGGCGCCTCCCGAGAGGTGGTCCCCGACCAGGAACGACCGGGTGGACCGGCGCACGGCCCGCTTCAGCTCGTCCGGTTCGACGGCGACGTCGGCGCCGAACTCCAGCGCCAGCGCCCGCTGGGTCGAGTACCGGGCTCCCACCATGATCGACGCCGGCTCGGTGAGGCCCCGCAGGGAGGCCACCGCCACCAGGCCCATGGTCCCCGCCCCGACCACGGCCACGGTGTCGCCCGGCCGGGCGCCGGAGCGCAGCGCGGCGTGAACGCCGCCCGCGACCGGCTCGATCATCACGGCCAGCTCGTCGCTCATCCAGTCGGGGACATCGTGAAGCTGCGAGGGGTGGGCCACCAGCTCCGTCGACCAGCCCCCGCCGGTGGACTTGCAGAAGCCGGTCTGCAGCCCCGGCAGCAGGTGACCGCTCATCAGGTGCCGGTAGTCGTCGCCGTCGCCGGGCGCAGCCCCCGGATAGGGCAGGTCGAAGCCGCGGGCCTCGTGCCCCAGCACCGGCTCGACGATCACCCGGCGGCCGTCGGCGGTGTCGGCCACGATCTCGTGGCCGGGCACGAACGGGAAGGACACGTAGTCCTCGAAGTAGCGAGCCGACTGGCCGTCGATGGTGGCCAGGTCCGAGCCGCATATTCCACAGAGCCTGGGGTAGACCCGCAGCCACTCCTCGCCGGGCAGTTCGGGCGGGTCGTCGTCGACCAGCTTGAGCGGCCCCCATCTCGCGCCCGCGCCGGGCCGCAGCCGCGACGCCAGCGCCGCGGCCACGTAGCGGGCCTCCTGGCGCGAGAAGCGCAACGCCTTCACAAGGACGGATCGTATCGAGACCAGAGGCCGAGCGAATAGACGCCGGCGACACGGCCCCTGCGGCGCGAGGCCGTGGGCAGTGATGCCCTGATTCGGGCGGCCCCGGCGCGCCGCGAGCAGGAGCGGGAATTGCCGCACCACGACGCGACAGGCTCTCAACCACTTGCGGACATCATTAGGGTTCCCGGCCATGAGGGCCGTGAGGATCGAGGGCCGCGCCCCGTGAAGCTGGGGCTCGGCCTGGACTTGTACCGGGGCGCGTCGCTGGAGGTGCCCGTGGCTAGGGTGCAGCTCGCGGAGCGGCTCGGGTACCACAGCGTCTGGACGGCTGAGGCCTACGGGGCCGACGCGCTGTCGCCCCTGGCTTACCTGGCCGCGCACACCCGCCGGATCAAGCTGGCCACCGGTGTCGTGCAGATCGACGCTCGCAGCCCGGCGGCCACCGCCATGCACGCCATGACCATCGACGCCCTCGCCGGTGGCGGGCGCACCATCATCGGTCTGGGTGTGTCGGGACCCCAGGTGGTGGAGGGCTGGCACGGCGCGGCCTGGGGAAAGCCGGCGGCCAAACTGCGCGACTACACCGCGATCATGCGCAAGGTGCTGGCCCGCGACGAGCCCGTCACCCACGACGGCGACGCCATCCGGCTGCCCTACGACGGTCCCGGCGCGCTGGGTCAGGGCAAGCCGCTGCGGTCGATCCTGCATCCCTCGCCGGGCATCGAGATCTGGATCGCGGCCGGCGGGTCCCGCAACGTGGCCCTGGCTGCCGAGGTGGCCGACGGCTGGCTGCCGATGGGCTACGGACCCGACGGCGCCGAGACCTACCACCAGCCGCGGCAGCGGGGTCTGGCCCGCCGCCAGGCAGGTCTGCGACCCGAGCCCGAGGTGTTCGGGTCGCTCTCGGTCGAGATCACCGACGACGTGCAGGGCGCCCTCGATGCCCGCAAGCCGTTGGTGGCGATGTACGTCGGCGGCATGGGCAGCGACACCCACAACTTCCACGCCGAGGCCATGGCCCGGCGCGGCTGGCCGGAGGCCTCCGCCCGGGTCGTGGAGCTGTGGCGAGCCGGTCGCCGGGACGAGGCCGTCGCCGCGGTCCCCGACGACTACATCGACTCCCAGGCACTGGTCGGCCCGGCCCGGCGCATCCGGAACCGCTGGCCCGACGCGATCCCCGCTGGCCTGACCGGCGCGATAATCCGGTGCCGGCACGACGAGGATCTGAGGCTGGTCGCTGAGCTGGCCGGCGCCCGAGACACGATGGGAGCGAACCCATGACCGACGAGCCCCACGGCCAGGCGGCGCATCACGCGGCCCGTCTCCAGGACACGACGGGAGCGAACCCATGACCGACGAGCCCCACGGCCAGGCGGCGCATCACGCGGCCCGTCTCCAGGACACGATGGGAGCGAACCCATGACCGACGAGCCACTGGTCCTCATCGACGAGCCGGCCGACCACGTCCGCCGCCTCACCCTCAATCGGCCCCACAAGCGCAACGCCATCTCCACGCCGATGCGGACCGCGCTGTTCGATGCGCTGCACCGCTTCGACGAGGACCCCGACGCCAGGGTCACCATCGTGCGGGGCTCGGGCCCCTGCTTCTCGTCGGGCTACGACCTGTCGGGCGGGCTCATGGACGAACCGCCCTACCCGTCCGCGCCCGGCGACGGCCAGTGGACCCGCCAGGCCAGCGACGGCTGGTTCTCCATCTGGGACCTGGCCAAGCCGGTCATCGCGCAGGTGCACGGGTACGCCTACGCCGGCGGCACCGAACTGGCTACGGCCTGCGACCTGGTGTACGTGGCCGACGACGCCCGTATCGGCTATCCGGTGGTGCGGGTGGCCTCACCCCCGGACTGGCAGTACCACACGCCGCTGATGGGAATTCGCCACGCCATGGAGGCCATGCTCACCGGCGACTCCGTCAGCGGCGACGAGGCGGCGAGGATGGGGTGGGCCAACCGGGCCTACCCGGCCGGGGAACTGGAAGGGGCCGTGCTCGCGGTAGCGGTGCGCATAGCCGGCGTTGCCACCGACCTGGCCCAGATCAACAAGCGCATGGTGCACAGGGCCTTCGACGTGCTCGGAGGGCGGGCCGCGATCCGGTCCGGCCAGGAGTTCCAGGCCCTTGCCGCTCACCAGGCGTCGGTGCGGGCCGCCATGGCCGACCTGCTGGGCTCGGTCAAGAAGGCCATCGACGACACCCCGCCGACCTGAGCTATCCCGTCGAACGCTGCATACGGTACGGCGACCGGGCGGCTGTCAGAGCGCTGGCCGGGCGGAACCTCGTACTAGGTTTTCAATCAGATTCATATAATTTTCCTCCTTTCGGGTTGCTGTTGCGACACCAGGTTGCCATGATGGTGTGACAAACACATGAAAACAGCACGACAAAGTTCGTGTTACAACACAAAGGAGGGTGTCAATGGCTGGCGACATGCTGGTGATGTCGAAGTCGCAGATGGAGCAGCTCGCGGTGATCTTCGCCCGGCAGAAGGAGACGGCGGAGGGGGTGATCAGCACCATCGGCGCCGGAATCGACGGCACCACCTGGCAGGGGGCGAGGGCCGAGCGGTTCCGCCAGCTCTGGGAGACGGAGTTCCGCCCCAACCTGCGGGCGCTGTGCGACGCACTGGGGGAGCACTCGGCGTTCATTACCGCCGAGCTCCAGGCGGGCGTCAGCGCGCTCGACACCATCTGAGCGTCGCGGGGCGGCCCCGCCCGCCGCAACGACGCGAGGACGGCACAGCCGGTGCGGATCCGTCACCGCTGCAACGGCACAGAACAGACCGTGGAGATCGACTCCCGCCTCGAGGGCTACACCGTGGCGGACCTCATGGCAGCCCTCGGGAGCCGACTCGACGGATCCGGCGACAGCTCCGCCGGCGTGAGGGTCGACGGATGCTGGCACAGTCCCGGCACCGCCCTCTCGTCGGTCCCGATCTGGGAGGGGGCCCTGCTCGAGATCGCTCCCGGCTCCGGGCAGGCCTCCTCCCAGTCACCGGAATTGCGGGCCGGGCAGGCCTCCTCCCAGTCACCGGAATTGCGGGCCGGGCCGGACCCCACCGCATCGAAGCGCCGACCGGTCCTGGCGGTGACGGCAGGCCTGCGGTCCGGACCCCGCCACCAGCCGCCCCCGGCGGGGACCTGGACGATCGGTCGCTCAGTCCTCTGCGACGTGGTGCTCGACGACCCCGCCGTCTCCCGGCGCCATGCCCGGGTCAGCGTGGAGAACCCCGGCGCCCGGCCGGTGGTGGGCGACCTCGGCTCGCGCAACGGCACCGTCGTGGCCGGCCGTCCGATGGCCGACCCGGCGCCGGTGCCGGCTGGAGCCACCGTCCGGCTCGGCGCCACCGGCCTGCAATGGCGGACCGAGACGGACGACGCGCCCGCGGCCGTGCGCGCCGGCCTCGGCGCCGCCGCGGGGCGGATCCCGTTCAACCGGCCGCCTCGCCGCCGGCCCCCGACCTCGCCGGCGACGTTGCGGGTGCCGGCGGAGCCGCCGTCCCGGCCGGAGCCCGAGCCTCTGTCATGGGCAGGCATCGCACTGCCGGTGGTGGCTGGGCTGGTGCTGGCCCTGGTGTGGAACCCGTTCATGGCAGTGTTCGCGGCCTTGGGTCCACTGATCACCATCGGCACATGGTTGGAGCGGCGCCGGCGGAGCACCCGGGCCCATGAGCGGGCCTGCGAGGACGTCGCCAGCCAGGTGAGAGCCTTCGTGGCCAGGCTGCCGGCGGAGGCGGCTGCCGAGCGTCTCAGGAGGGTGGCGCTGGTCCCGGACCTGGCCGAGTTGGTGCGCCGGGCGGAGACCCCGTCGCTGCGTTGCTGGGAGCGCCGCCAGCGGGATCCGGACGCTATGCGAGTCGGCGCCGGCACCGCCGACATGCCCTACTCGCCGCCGATCGAGGTGGATGGCGAAGGCGCCGCCGCGCCGCCGGCGCTCCAAGCGCTGGAATCGCTGGAACCCCTGCGGGATGTGCCGGTGGCGGTGTCGCTGGCGCCGGGCGATGTCGTCGGCGTCGTCGGTGCACTGCCCGCGGCCCGGGCCGTGGCCCGATCCCTGGTGCTGCAAGCGGCCGTGCTTCACGGTCCGGCCGACCTGGCCGTTGCGGGCCTTGCCCCCGGTAGCGCGCGGGAGTGGTCGTGGCTGCACTGGCTTCCCCACACCGCGGACGCGGCCGGTGGCGGCCCGGGCGCGCTGGTAGCCACCGAGAGCGGTGCCATGGCGGCTGCCGCGGAAACGGCGGGCGCGGGTTGCGCCCAGCGGATCCTGCTGGCCGTCATCGACGGAACCGAGGCGCTCACAGGCCGGTCCGCACCGGGCCGCACGCTGCTCGCCCTGCGGAGCACCGCCGCGATCATCGTCACCACCGAGGTGAGCGATCTCCCGTCCAACTGCACCACCATCGTGCAGGTCGATCACGAGGCCGGAGGCCTGCGGCTGGTCGACCCCCGTTCCGCGGCGACACTGGCGCCTCTGGTGGCGTGGGGGGTCACCGTCGCGACCGCCACCCATGCCGCCGCCCGCCTGGCTCGCCTCGACGACCCCGAGCTGGGCGCGGACCATGCCAACCTGCCGGAGTCGGTGTCGCTCGTGGACCTCGTAGACCTCATGGACGGCGAGCCGACCCCGGAGTCGGTGTCGCGACGCTGGGACACCACCCGAGGCACCGCCGATCTGCGGGTGCCGGTCGGCGCCACCGCCGAGGGACCGCTCGTGCTCGACCTCGTGGTCGACGGCCCCCACCTGCTCATCGGCGGCACCACGGGCTCGGGCAAGTCGGAACTGCTGCGATCGCTGGTGGCCGGACTGGCCCTGTCGGCTGATCCCGATCACCTCGCCTTCGTGCTCATCGACTACAAGGGCGGCGCGGCCTTCGACCGGTGCGCGGAGATGCCCCACATCGCCGGGATGGTGACCGACCTCGATGACCGCTTGGCCGAGCGGGCGCTGGTGTGCCTCGAGGCCGAGTTGCGCCACCGCGAGGAGCGGCTCCGGGCTGCCGGAGCCGAAGACCTCGCCGCCTTCCGGGCCCGCAGCGGTCCCGGCACCGAGCCGCTTCCGAGGCTGGTGGTCGTGGTGGACGAGTTCGCCACGCTGGCTGCGGAGCTGCCCGACTTCCTGCACTCGCTGGTGGGGATCGCCCAGCGGGGCCGCAGCCTCGGCGTCCACATGGTGCTGGCCACCCAGCGGCCCGCCGGGGTGGTGACCGACGACATCAGGGCCAACACATCGTGCCGGATCGCTCTGCGGGTGACCGATCGCCACGACTCCAACGATGTGATCGACTCGCCGGCTGCGGCCCGGATCCCGCGGCAGCGGCCCGGTCAGGCTCTGGCCCGCCTCGGTCCGGGCGAGTTGGTCGCCTTCCAGTCGGCCCTCGTGACCGGCACCACGCTGCGACGCTCCACTGGCCTGCGCGTCGGGCCCGGCAGCGAGATGTCGGGACCGGACGCCGAGCCTCGCAGCGGCTCCGGCCCCGAACCGGGCAGCACCCCCGTGGAGAGCAGCGATCTGGACGCCGTGGTCGACGCGGTGACGGCCGCGCACCGGCACCGGGGAGGCCGAACGCCGCGCCCGCCCTGGCCCGAGCCGCTGCCGCCCGAAATCGCGGCGGGCACGCTGGCGACCAGGGCCGGCCCCGGCGACCCTGCGGCCTGGCTGGTGGACGACCCCTCGCGTCAACGCCAGCTCGTGAGCGGATGGCATCCCGACCACGGCCACCTGGTGGTTGTCGGCGGGCCTGGGTCGGGCACCTCCACCACGCTGGCCTCCGTGGCTCTCGATCTCTGCCGGACCCATGACCCCGACGACCTGCACCTCTACGGGCTCGACCTGGACGCCGGGCTGCTCTCGGCACTCGAGTGCCTTCCCCACGTGGGCGCGATCATCGCTCCGACCGACGGCGAGCGTCGAGCCCGACTCCTGCGAATGCTCGACGACGAGGTGACCGCCCGGCGGACCAGCGGTGCCTCAGCCTCCATCGTGCTGCTGGTCGACGACCTCGCCGGGCTGGCCCGGGCCCACGATCCGGTGCGCGACCCCGAGCCCCACCGGTGGTTCGCCCGCATCTGGAGCGACGGCCCCGCGGTGGGCGTCACCGTGGCGGTGAGCGTCGCCCGGGCCGCGGACCTCCCACCGGAACTGGCCGCCACCGCGGGTGTGGTGCTGGTCCACGCGACTACCGACGCCGGCGAGGGGCTGCGCTTCGGGCTGCGCACACCCACCGCGGGCCTCGTCGCGGGCCGGGCCGTCAGGGCCGACGACGGCCTGGAGGTGCAGATCGCCCGACCCGACGGCGGCGACTTCGCATCAGCCGCGGCCGCGGTGGCCGCCGGCGCGGCGCCGGCCGGGCCAGGACCGGCCCGGATCGCCTCGCTGCCTGCCAGGCTCTCCTTCGGGGACCTGCCCGGCAGCGCCCTCAGCGAGGATCGGCGCATCGACGTCCGCTTCGCCATGGGGGATCTGAGCCTGGCGCCGACCGGCTTCGCGCTGCATGACGGTGAGCACGCCCTGGTGCTCGGACCGGCCCGAACCGGACGCACCTGTGCCCTGGCCGCCCTGGGCGCGGCCGCCCGCCGCGCCGGGGTCGAGGTGACGGTCGTGGCCGACCGTCCCGGCGATCTGGCCCGGCTGCTGGGGGTGGAGCCGGTCCCGGCGGCTGAGCTCGACGCCCTCGAAGGCCGGCGGCTGCTGCTCATCGACGACGCCGATCGCGTCAGCGATCCGTCCGGGCTGCTGGCGCGCCTGGCCGCGGCCCGTGACGGCGGCTGCCATCTGGTGGCCTCGGCCACCGCTGAGCGTCTCCGCTCGTCCTACGGCCACTGGCTCAACGAGATGCGGACCTGCCGGACCGGGGTGCTGTTCAGGCCCGGACCCCTCGACGGCGACCTGCTCGGCGCCGCGGTGCCGGCGCGGCTGGAGCTGCCGCCGGTGCCGGGCCGGGGACTGATAGTGGCCGACGGCGCCGCCGAGATTGCGCAGGTAGCGCTCGTGGACACGGCTGCGTAGCGTCGATGTCTGGCGTGTCCGGCCGGACCCGCCAGACATCGAGCCCTCCAGGAGTCCGCCGTGACCCACCCCAACATCGGAATCGAGACCTCCGGTGCGGTCACCACCGTCACCGTCGACCGGCCCCGCCGCAAGAACGCCTGCACACCGGCCATGTGGGCCGGGCTGCGCCACGGCTTCCGCGACATCGCCGAGTCGTCGGCCCGGGCGGTGGTGCTCACCGGCGCCGGCGGCGACTTCTGTGCCGGAGCCGACGTCGGCCCCGGCGACGATGGGGAGGCCGGGGACGAGCTGAGCCGGCACCGGATCGACCACATGCGCGACATCGCCGACACGGTGATGGCCATCCACGACTGCCCCCGCCCGGTGATCGCCAAGGTGGACGGCGTGGCCGTGGGGGCAGGCCTGGGGTTGGCCCTCGCCGCCGACATGGTGTGGTGCTCGACAAGAGCGCGCTTCTCGCTGATCTTCGCCAAGCGGGGCCTGAGCCTCGACTTCGGCACGTCGTGGCTGCTCCCCAAGCGCATCGGCCTGCACGAAGCCAAGCGGATGGCCTTCACCGGGGAGATCATCGGCGCTGAGCGGGCCGCCGAACTCGGCATCGTCAACGAGATCGTGCCGGTCACCGAGCTCGACGCCGCAGTGGACGAGATGGCGGCCACCGTCGCGGCCGGACCCCCCATCGCGCTGGCCGGGTCCAAGCGTCTCCTAAACAACGCCTCCAACATCTCGCTGTTCCAGGCCCTGGAGGCCGAGGGGCTGAGCCAGGGCGTGAACTTCGCCACCGGCGACACCAAAGAGGCCCTGCGGGCCTTCGTCGAGAAGCGCGACCCCGCCTTCAAGGGCTGGTGACACCAACTGGCAGAGATCCGGAAGGGTTTCCGGCAAACCTGACGCTCTGAGGCATCGGGCCTAGAATCCGCGCATGGTCGAGGCGCGAGCGCCGGCCCGCCGAGGTCGGGGCCGGACCCGCCGGCTCAGGTCGCAGGGTTCTGGCCCCGCGGTCATCGCCGGCGTGCGCAGGGAGATCCCGCCGTATGTGCTCCTGCGCGACGAGGGGCTGGAGCTGATCGAGGCTCGCACCGACCAGCTGCTCAAGGAAGTGGGAATCGAGTTCCGCGGCGACGAGCAGGCCCTGGAGCTGTGGCGGTCGGCGGGCGCTGACGTGAGCGGTCCGAGGGTCCGTTTCGATCCCGGGCACCTGCGCTCGATCATCGCCGCGTCGGCGCCGCCGTCGTTCACCCAGCACGCCCGCAACCCCGAGCGGTCGGTGCTGGTGGGGGAGGACACTGTCGTCTTCGCCCCCGCCTACGGAATGCCCTTCGTGCGCGACCTCGACCGGGGCCGCCGTTACGGGTCGCTGGCCGACTTCGAGAACCTCATCAAGCTCACCTACATGACTCCGTGGCTGCACCACTCCGGCGGCACGGTCTGCGAGCCGGTCGATCTGCCCGTCAACAAGCGTCACCTCGACATGGTGTACGCCCATATGCGATGGACCGACAAGCCGTTCATGGGGTCGGTGACCGCACCGGAGCGGGCTGTCGACTCCATCGAGATGGCCCGGATCGTCTTCGGGGCCGACTACGTCGACCAGCGCTGCGTGGTGATGGGCAACATCAACATGAACTCTCCACTGGTCTACGACCAGGCGATGTCGGGCTCACTACGGGCCTATGCGCGCGCCAACCAGTGTCCTGTGGTGGTGCCGTTCGTGCTCGGCGGAGCGACCGCACCGGTGACCATGGCCGGGGCCGTCACTCAGGCGCTGGCCGAGGTTCTGGCCGGGGTGGCGCTCGGACAGCTCGAGCGGCCGGGCTCGCCTGCGGTGTTCGGGAACTTCCTCACCTCGGTCGATCTGCGCTCGGGCGCGCCCACCTTCGGGACTCCCGAGCCTGCCCTGGGTTCGTTCGTGGCCGCCCAGCTGGCCCGGCGCGTCGGTCTGCCGATCCGCTGCAGCGGCGGGTTCACCAGTTCCAAGGTGCCCGACGCCCAGGCCATGCAGGAGACGGTCAACTCTCTGAACACCGCTGTGCTGTGCGGTGCGAACTTCGTGCTCCATGCGGCCGGCTGGCTCGAGGGCGCGCTGACTGTCAGCTACGAGAAGCTGATGCTCGACGCCGACTATCTCGGCGGGCTGCACAAGCTGCTACAGGGGCTGGACCTCGACGACAACGCCTTCGCTATGGACGCATTCGCAGAGGTCGGACCGGGCAATCACTTCTTCGGCTCGGCCCACACCCTCACCAACTACGAGGCCGCGTTCTACGAGAGCGAACTGTCCGACGTGCAGTCCTTCGAGAACTGGCACGACGGCGGCGAACTGGACTCAGTGGTACGAGCCAACCGCAAGTGGAAGCGGCTGCTCGCCGACTACGAGCCCCCGCCGCTTGACGACGCGGTCGACGAGGGCCTGCTGGACTTCATGGCCCGGCGAAAAAAGTCGATGCCCGACATCTGGGCCTGACCTGCGACACGAAGCGACCGGCAAGAGGACGGCGCCCCGGCGACCCGCAGAAGTCGCCGGGGCGCCTCGCCCTGCTGGGGTGCCGCTGCGGCTACTGAAGTGAGCCGATGTCGCTTGCAGCGATACCCAGGGCGTCCCACGCGGGCTCGAGCGCGGCCCGTACCTCGTCGCCGAAGCCGTTCGCGCCGGGCTCGTTGTCCAGGTTGAAGACGGCGTCCATGGCGTCGCCGTCGGCACCGGCTGGAACCATGTAGGCCTCGACGACCCGCCAGAACGCCAGGCCCTCTGCCTGGTGCTCCTTGGCCTTGGCGTCGTTGCCGTCGGCCAGGTCGCCCTCGATCAGGCTTGCGTAGCGGATGGCTGCCTGCGAGTAGGTGATGGCCAGTCCTCGAAGGGCCTCCGCCGCGGCCGCCTCCGCGCCGGCGGTGTCGGAGTTGAGCAGAGCGTCGCGGCCCGCGATCATCGCGGCCAGGATCATCTCGTTGGCTTGGGCGGTCTCGCCGTCGGCGCCGACGGTGCCGAAGTTGGCGGCTCGCTTGTTGCCGGTGGCGTAGGGAGCGCAGCCCGGCTCGGCCCCATGGAAGAAGGCCCAGCCCTCGTCCCAGTTGTGCACCGCGCCGCTGGCCACGTCGAAGTTGCCGTCGCGGGCCTTGGCCAGCGCGGCGTTGAACTCGTGGACCGTCCAGGCCACCATGATCTGGTTCTGGATGCCCTTCTCGGCCCCCTGGGAACGCACGCCGTCGCTCTGTCCCGCGAACATTCCCGTTCCCTGCAGAGCCGCGGTCACGAACTCGTCGAGAGGCGCCGGGGTTCCGTAGTAGGCGTCCAGGCCGTGGCTGCGGTCGTCGCGGGCTGCGAAGCCCCCGATGGTGCGGATCGAGCCGTCACTCTTCACCGAGTGCTCGCCGTTGCGGTAGATGTCCTCGACCGCGGCGAAGTCGCCTGCGTCCAGGAGATCTCCGATGCCGCAGATGTCGGCCACGACCAGCCGGTGCGAGTCGACATTGGATGCGTACTCGTAGCCCCCGTCGCCCGGCGTGCTGGCCCCGCCCCCAGACGCCGGCGCCGACGCGCTCGCGGAGGCCGATCCGGTTGCCGACGCGGACGCGGAGCCGGTGCCGGTTGCCGAAGCCGATCCGGTGCCGGACGCGGATCCGGTGGCGGACGCGGATCCGGTGCCGGTTGCCGAGGCGGATCCGGTGCCGGTGGCGGACGCGGTGCCGGTGGCGGACGCGGATCCGGTGCCGGTTGCCGACGCGCTGGCGGAGGCCGATCCGGTGCCCGACGCAGATCCGGTGCCGGACGCGGAGACGGACTCCGTGCCGTCGTTTATCTCGCGCACGGCGGCGCCGTCGTCGTCGCCGCACGACGCGGCTACGAGAGCCATCGTGGCTAGCAACGCGGTCGCCAGGCTACGGGACGCAAAGCGGTACATGGCGATTCCTTTCAGTGGCCTAAGCAGCTATAGTAGGTAACCCTAACAGCAATCGCCAACTTCAGCTAATCAATTCCGTGAGACGGCGTTCAGCTCCCGGTAGACGGCCGGGACGACGTTACGCAGGTAGCGGCCCAGCTTGACGAAACTCTGCCCTGTGGTCCGGAACCGGTAGCTGATCGGCACCTCGGCGTACCGGTAGCCCTTGGCCAGCAGGTCGAGGGTCAGCACTTGGGCGTAGTTGTAGTCGTGGATGATCTCCGCGTCGGCGGCGGCTCTCGGCGAGAAGGCGCGGTAGCCGGTCTGGCCGTCGGTGATCCGCCTCCGGGCGATGAGTGACAGAGTCCGGGTGAGGACGATGTTCCCGAGGCGGCGGTGCGGCCTCATGTGGTGGATCTCTCCCAGGAACCGGCTGCCGGCCACGTAGTCGGCCCGTCCCTCGAGCACCGGCGCCACCAGAGCCTCCAGCTCCTCGGGCGGGTACTCGCCGTCGGCGTCGCAGAAGGCCACGGCCCCGGCCCCCCGGTCGATGGCGGCCGCCAGTCCTGCCCGCACGGCCGCCCCGAGACCCTGGTTCTCCGGCAGGCAGATCACGTCCGCACCCGCGGCCCGGGCCCGCGCCGCGGTCTCGTCGGTGGAACCGTCGTCGACGACGAGCACCTCCACCGGCCAGCCCAGCACCGAACGGGGCGCCCGGTGCACGCAGGCGCCGACCGACTCCTGCTCGTTGTACGCCGGCATGAACAGCACGACCGGGCCCCCGGGGTCCGTCTCGGGAACCTTGGCCGCCGACGAAGCGGCCGCCGGCGAAGCGGTCGCCGGCGAAGCGGCTGCCGACGAACTGGTCGTCGGCGAAGTGGTCGATGGTCGCAGCCGGAAGCGGCCGGCGAGGCTGGGTCCGGGCACGAACACGGCGACCGCGCCGGCAACCAGCGAATAGGCGGTCTTGAGGGCATGGGCAGCCAGGGCGGCCACGAGCGCGTCGCCCGGGTCGTGACCGAGGGCGACGTAGGCTGCCACCGCGGCGGCCTCGTACGTGCCGAAGCCGCCGGGGGCGATGGCCGCGACTTGGGCGGCGACCGATACCGCGGTCACGCCAACCGCTTCGGCGAACGTGATCTCCAATCCGGCCCAGTACGCCGCCTGCCACACGAGCACCGCCTCCGCCAGCCAGGCCGCCGTCGAGAGGCACAGCGCGACGGCGCCGGGGAGGTTCACGTCACCTCGACGCTCCGCTATGCGGCGCAGCCAGAGCCAGGCCCCCAGCGCGGCGGCGGCCACCCCGGCCACCGCCAGCCATACGCCCCATCCGGACAGACCGGCCAGCGCGGCCGGGCCGGCCACGAGGGCCAGCGAAACGACGGCCAGGAGATCGGCTGAGCGCAGGGCGACAGTGGACGCCGCCGCGGCGTCGAGGCTCGCGCCGGCACGCCGGACGACACTGACGACCCGCATCGGCTCGCCGAGACGCAGCGGCAGCAGATGGTTGCCGCCCAGGGCCAGATGGATCCCGCCCAGTGCGTGCCCGAAGGTGAGTCCGGGCAGCACCCGGCGCCACGCCAGGGCGCGCAACACGAACGCAAGCCCGAACGCCGCCACCGCGGCCAGCACGCGTACCGGCTCGCCACGGGCCGTTCGGGCGGCTCGGCCCAGCGCGGCGCCGTCCACCGCCGTGAGGACGACCGCCACGGCCAGCACGGTGACAGCCACCACGAGCAGCGGCGCCGCGCCGCGGGGAAGGCGGGTTCTGATCGTGGCGGCCAGGTTCAGCATTCGTTAGGCTAACTTTACGATATTCGCAAACTGAGGCTATAGTCGGCTGCCATGATAGGACGATTCCTCCCAATGCTGGCTGCCCTGGCCCTGATCTCGGGGGCCTGCTCGAACAACGAGCCCCGCTACCTGGACGGGACGGCGGCTGAGATCTACGGAGGAGAGTGCACGTCCTCCAACGGCCGGGAGGTCACCGTCTATTCGGGTCGGACCGAGAACCTGATCGGCCCGACCCTCGAGGCGTTCGCGTGCGAGACCGGCACCGACGTGTCGGTGCGTTGGGGGAGTTCCACCGAGTTGGCCCTGTTGATGGCCGAGGAGGGCGATCGCACCGCGGCCGACGTGTTCCTGTCCCGCTCGCCCGGCCCGGTAGGGTTCCTCGAGAGCGAGGGCCGGCTCGGTGCCATCGACGACGATGTGCTCGCTCTGGTGGGCGAGGAGAGCCGGTCGAAGTCCGACACCTGGATCGGGTTCTCGGGCCGCAAGCGGGTGCTGGTCCACAACATCGACTCCGTGCCCCCCGACGAGCTTCCGGAGTCGGTGTTCGACCTCACCGGGGAGCGCTACCGGGGCCGGGTGGCCATTCCGGCCACCAACGGCTCCTTCGTCGACTGGTTCACCGTGTTCCGCGACCTCTACGGCAGCGACGTCGCCTCCCAGTGGCTCAGCGACATGGTCGCCAACGACGCTCGGTACTACCCCAACAACCGGTCGATCGTCGAGGCGGCCGGCCGCGGCGAGATCGACATGGGTCTCGTCAACCACTACTACCAGTACCAGGAGGCCGCGGCGGCGGGCGACCGCCACCGGGCCGCCAACCACGACCTCGCCGACGACGACATCGGATCGCTGCTCATCATCACGGCGGCCACCATCACCGCCGGAAGCACCAACCGGCAGGCGGCCAATGAACTCATCGCGTATCTGCTGACCGCGCCGGTGCAGCGCTACTTCAGCCAACGGACGTTCGAGTACCCGCTCGCGGCCGGGGTCCAGCCGGCCGAGATCCTCCCACCGCTGAAGGCGCTGGAGGTCGGCAGCGTCGACTTCGACGCTCTCGGCGGCGGCTTCGCCGAGACCATCGCCATCATCGAGGCCAGCGGCATCCTCAACCAGTAGCCGCAGAGGTGTGTCCCGACCTGCAACTCGGGGGTGACTCGTCGATGGCGTGCCGGCATCCTCAACCAGTAGCCGCAGAGGTGTGTCCCGGGCGAGGCAGGGGCATCCTCAACCGGTGACCGCGGGCACGACGAAGCGACCGATGAGCTCGTCGGGCGCCCCGCCACTGCTGAGAGCGGCGGGGCTGGCCCTGGCCGTGGCCTTCGCCTTCCCGGGCACATACCTCGTCTACCGGAACTTCACAACCGGAGCCGACCCTGCCGGCCTCCTGATAAGCGATCGGACGCTCGGGCCGTTGTGGCGCTCCCTGCGGCTCGCGGTCTCGGTGTCGGGCGCGGCGCTCGTCCTCGGAACCGGACTCGCCTGGCTCACGACCCGCACCGACCTGCCGCTCAGCAGGGTCTGGCGGATCCTGCTGCCACTGCCGCTGGTGTTTCCCACCTTCGTCGGCGCGGCCGCCTTCATCCACACCCTGAACCCGGGCGGGTTGGCCAACGACCTGCTGGTAGGCGTCGGCGTGGACCGGACCCCCGAACTGCGGGGCTTCCTCGGGGCGTGGCTGGTTCTGACCCTCATGACCTACCCCTACGTGTACCTTCCCGTGGCCGCTCGCCTGCGCCAGCTCCCGAGCACCCTCGAGGAGAGCGCCCGGGTTCTCGGCGAGACCGCCCTGAACGTCTTCGGGCGGATATGCGTGCCCCAGATGTCCACCGCCATGGGCGCCGGGACGCTCCTGGTCTTCCTCTACACCCTCAGCGACTTCGGAGCGGTGCAGCTCATGCGCTACGACACGCTGACCAGGGCCATAGCCACCAACCAGCTGGCCAACCCCCCGGTGGCTCTGGCCCTGAGCCTGATCCTGCTGGTGCTGGCCGCGCTGGTGGTGCTCGGCGAGCGCCGTTTCTCCGGGCGTCTGCCCGACACCGGCGGGGCCCAGTCGAACCGTCCGATGATCTACAGCCTCGGCCGCTGGCGAGCCCCCGCGCTGGGGCTCGTCTTCGTGGCCGCCGCCGCGGCTGTCGGTGCGCCCCTGGTCGCTCTGCTGGACTGGGCCGCGGGCGGCCTGGTGCGCTCGGCCACCGGCGGGCGGCCATTGACCATCGACTCCTCCGAGGTCCTGGAGGCCACCCTCAACACTCTGGGCGTCAGCGTCACTGCCGCGGTCGTGTCGACCGCGGCAGTGCTGCCCATCGCCATGCTCGTCGGCCGCTACCGGTCACGCTCGGGCGCCCTCGCCCACGCGGTTGTGATCAGCACCTTCGCCCTCCCCGGCATCCTCATCGCGTTGTCGATGCGGTTCTGGACCCTCCGCTCGGACCTGGCGTTCGAGGTGTTCAACGACACCTTGGCCCTGCTCATCTTCGCCTACATGGTCCGCTTCGGATCGCTGGCCATGGGTGTGACGCTGGTGGCCGTGCGCAGCGTGCCGGACCGGCTCCACGACTCGGCCCGGATTCTGGGCGCGGGCCGGGTCCGCAGGTTCGTCGCGGTGGACGTGCCCATCATGGCGCCCGGCCTGCTGGCCGGAACGGGCCTCGTCCTGCTCTCGGTGATGAAGGAGCTGCCGATCAGCCTGTTCGTGTCGCCCCTGGGCTTCTCCACGCTGGCGACGAGGATCTTCAGCTCCTTCGAGGATGCGTTCATCGCCGAGGCGGGGATCATGGCGGTGGTGCTCGTGGCCCTGTCGTTCGTGTTGACGTGGTTCCTCGTGATCCGCCGAGACCATCTGATGTGAGGCTGATGTGAGGCTCGTGTGAGGCTCGGGGCCTTGGCCTCGCGCCAGCCGTCGCGGCTCGTGCTGGCGATGGCGGCCGTGGCGCTGTGGACATTCGCGATGGCCCTTCCGGCCATCGGCGCCCGGGCCTCCTACGGGGCGCGTGTCACCGCGGACGAGCCCCAGTACCTCACCACCGCCATCAGCATCGGCGAGGACTTCGATCTGGACATCAGCGACGAACTGGCCGAGCGCCGGTTCGAGCCCTATCACGAGATCGACCTGAACGCCCAGACCATCGACCTCGACGACTCGGGCCGGCGGGTCAGCCCCCACGATCCACTGCTGCCCGCCCTGCTGGCCGTGCCCATGCGTCTGGGAGGATGGGTTGCGGCCAAGGCGGCGCTGGCCGCGTTCGCCGGTGCGGCCGCCGCGGCCACGCTGTGGCTGGCGGTGCGGCGGTTCGGGGTGCCGGCAGGGGTGGGGGCCCTGGTAGTCGGCGCCTTCTTCGGATCGCCGCCGTTGACCGCGTACGCCACCCAGGTCTACCCCGAGATGCCTGCGGCGCTGTGCCTGGTGCTCGGACTGGCCGCCGCCACCGGCCCGCTGGGGCCCAGGGGGCGGACCGTCCTGCTGCTCAGCGTCATCGCCCTGCCCTGGCTGTCGGTCAAGTACGCGCCGGTCGCCCTCGTTCTGGTGGCAGCGCTGGCCGCGCGGACATGGCGCCATGGCCGCGGCCAGCTGGCCTTGGACCTGGCCATCCTCGTCATCGCCGGCGCGATGTACCTGGCCTTCCATCGCAGCGTCTACGGCGGCTGGACCGCGTATGCCAGCGGCGATCACTTCGTCGACGGCGAGCTGCTGGTGCTGGGCCACGACCCCGACTGTCTGGGCCGGAGCCGGAGGCTGGCCGGTCTGCTGGTGGACCGGGGGTTCGGGCTGGCGGCCTGGACCCCCGCGTTCTTGCTGGCGGTGCCCGCTATGGCGGCCCTGGCCCGCCGGCGACCGCCGGGCTGGGCGGCGCTGGTCGGGGCCTTCGCCGCCGGCTACGCGGTGGCGACCTGGGTGGCGCTCACCATGCACGGCTGGTGGTGGCCCGGTCGCCAGCTGGTGGTAGTGCTTCCGGTGGTCGTGGTGGCGGTGGCCTGGCTCGTGGGCCGGCACGCCGCCCTGCTCGGGCTCACGCTGGCGGGTTGTGCGGTGGGAGTCTTCAACTGGCTGTGGCTGGTGGCGGAGTCCTCGGTGGGACGCCGGACCCTGGTCACCGACTTCGAGCCCACCGCGAACCCCGTGTACCGGGCCTGGAGGGTAGTGCTGCCCGACCACCGCGACTTCGACGCGGGCTCGGCGGTCGTCACCGGGGTGTGGGTGCTGCTTCTGGCCGCGGCGGGGGTATGGGCTGCGGTCAGCGCACGGCCGGGACCAGCAGGGGACCGGGCATCGCGGCCTCGACCCCGGCCGTCCACCGGCCCCGATGCCACGCCCACTGCTCGGCCAGACCCCGGCGCAGCGAGGTCGCGGGACTCCACTCCAGCAACTGGCGAGCAGGTGCACAGTCAGCCGACGTCGCGTACGGGTCCCCGGCGGGCAGAGCCGCGGTCCTGACCGGCACGGGCGCGCCGACCAGATCCCCGATCTCGGCGATCACCTCGTTCAGCGACGCCGGGATGCCTCCGCCGACGTCGAACGTCTGACCGCCGGCCGCAACCAGAGCCCCGGCGGCCGCGGTGGCCGCCACGACGTCGCGGACGAAGGTGAACTCCCGCGTCTGGCATCCCGAGCCCCGCCGGACGAAGACGGGGCCATCGGGCCGCACCGCCTCGAACATTCGATGCATGGCCATGTCGGGACGCTGGCGGGGTCCGAACACGGTGAAGTAGCGCAGCACCACGACGTCGAGGCCCCGCCGGGTGTAGACGCCGGCCAGATGCTCGCAGGCGGCCTTCGAGGCGCCATAGGGGCTGATGGGGCTCAGAGTCCGGCTGCCGCCGGGTCCGGCCGTGTCGCCGTACACCGAGGAGCTGGAGGCGATGACCACCCGGCGGGCGCCCGCGACCAGCGCGGCCTCCAGCACGGCCTGGGTTCCCGCCACGTTGATCTCCCAGGTCTCGGCGAACCCGTCGCCCCAGGAGTCCTGCACCCCGGCTCTGGCTGCGAGGTGGTAGACGGTGTCGGCCCCGGCCAGCAGCGGGGCGAGGTCGGCAAGGCGCAGGTCGCCGACCTCGAGCCGGAACGAGGGGCGCCGGCGGGCTGAGGCCAGGTTCGCCCTCTTCTGGTCCGGGCTGTAGGCCGGGTCGAACGAGTCCAGCCCGACTACCGTGCGCCCGCCGGCTAGGAGGAGGTCGACGAGATGGGAGCCGATGAAGCCGGCAGCCCCGGTCACCACATCGAGGGCGCCTCGCCGGTGCGGGCCACCATGGCCGTTCCCGGTATATTCATCGTGGTCTACAGTGAGCATTAGGCATACCTTACAACGATTGTGGCCGCATGCGAAACCGGAGTCGTCCCGGTGGCTGAGGTGCGCGGGTGGCTGAGGTAGTCGTCGTCGGTGCCGGGCCGGCAGGCCTCATGGCCGCCCTGTGCAGTGCGCAGGCCGGTCATCGATGCACGCTCCTGGAGGCCGGGGACGCGGTGGGCGGCATGGCCGGGAGCTTCGAAGTCGCGGGCCAGAGGGTGGACTACGGCTCCCACCGGCTCCACCCGGCCACGCCCGAACGGTTCCTGGAACTGTTCCGGTCGCTTCTCGGGCCCGACCTTCAGGTCCGCCCTCGCCGGGGCCGCATCCAGTTGCGCGGCCGCTGGCTCGCGTTTCCGCTGCGGGCGGGGGACATGATCCGCAATCTCCCGGTGTCGTTCAGCACGCAGGCCGCGTTGGATGCGGTCACCGCACCGCTGCGCCGCCGTCGCATGGGTGTCCCCGTCTCGTTCGAGGACGACGTGGCGACCCGGCTCGGTCCGGCGGTGGCCCGGGAGTTCTATGTTCCCTACGCCCGCAAGCTCTACGGCGTCGAGGCCTCCGAGCTCGATCGGGAGCTGGCGCTGCGCAGGGTGAGCGCCTCGGGTCCGGCCGATGTGCTGGGGCGCGTCGTCAGGGCGGTTCGCCCCCAGGGCCGCAGCTTCCTGTACCCGCGGGCCGGCTACGGCCAGCTCAGCGAGGCCCTGGCCCGCGCCGCGGCCGACGCCGGGGTCGACGTGAGGATGCGAAGCCCGGTCGGCACGATCGACGCAGCCAGCGACCGGGTGTCGGTCCGCTTCGACACCGGGACGGTCGAGGCGGACGCAGTCCTGTCGACCATGCCCGCGGCCGCGCTGGCCCGAGCCGTCGAGCCCTCGCCGCCCGCGGCGGTTCTCGACGCCCTGAGACGGTGCCGCACCAGGGCTGTCGTGCTGGCGTACCTGGTCGTGGGGCGCGACCGGTTCACCCCGTTCGACGCGCACTACTTCCCAGGCCCCGAGACCCGCGTGGCCCGGCTCTCGGAGCCCAAGAACTACCGCGACGGCGACGACCCGCCGGGACAGACCGTGCTGTGCGCCGAGATTCCCTGCTGGCCCGGCGACGAGCTGTGGCAGGCCAGCGACGATTCCATCGCTGAGATGGTGGCGGGCGACATGGAGCGGGTCGGCCTGGGAGCTGTCGAGCCGGTCGGGGTCGAGGTCCGGCGCCTTCCGTCGGTGTACCCCGTCTACGAGATGGACACCATGAACGCTCGGGCAGCGGTGGAGTCGTGGCTGCGTTCACTCGCCTCCCGGCGGGTGTTGTCACTCGGGCGCCACGGACTGGGCGTGCTCGACAACCTGCACCACATGCTGGCCATGGGCGAGGCGGCCGCGGCGGCGGTGGACACCAGCGGTGCTCCGGATCTCGATGCCTGGTCCCGGTCACTCGACTCATTCGCCTCCCACGTCGTGGAGGACTGAGTGCGGAGGACTGAGAGGCGCTCCGTTCCCGCCGGTCGGTCAACCAGACCGCATCGGGTTAGGGTGGGGGACATGCAGGGTTCGCAGGAGATCATCGACTTCCTCAACGAGGCACTGGCCGCGGAGGTCACCGCCATCAACCAGTACTTCGTCAACTCCAAGGTGTGCGAGGACTGGGGCTGGAACCGCTTGGCCGCCAAGATGCGTCAGGAGTCCATCGAGGAGATGCACGACGCCGAGAAGCTGATGGATCGCATCCTGTACCTCGACGGCATGCCCAGGCTTGAGAGCCTCTCCAGTGTTCGGCCCGGCAAGACCGTCGAGGAGCAGATGGAGAACGACCGTCTGCTCGAGGTGGCTGCCATCGACCGCTACCGCCGCGGAGTGGCCCTCGCCGAGGACAAGGGCGACATCGGCACCCGGGAGCTGCTCGAGCACCTGCTGGTGGGCGAGGAGGAGCATCTCGACTGGATCGAGACCCAGCAGAGCGCCATCGCCGACATTGGCATCCAGAACTATCTCCAGGCCCAGATGGGCGACTGAACGCCAACGCCTGTCGGGCTGGTCGGGCTGAGCCGGCAGGATCAGGTGGACAGAACCGAATCCTTCCCGCGTCGCCAAGCCCGCACCCGGCGGTTCACGCTGGGCGAGCCCCGGGGCTTCCGGGTGTCCGGCGACGGCTCCCGGGTGACCTTTCTGCGCTCGTCGGGCCCGACTGACGCCGCCAACTCCCTGTGGGTGCTCGATGTGGCCTCCGGAATCGAGCGCCTGGTGGCCGATCCCCGGCTGCTGGGCTCTGACCGTGACGAGCAGGACCTGCCCGAGGCTGAGAGGGCCCGGCGCGAGCGGGTCAGGGAGACCGGCTCCGGCATCGTCTCCTACGACACCGACGAGGCACTGGAAGCGGCCGTGTTCGCGCTCTCCGGGGAGCTGTGGAGGGTCGGCTTCTCAGAAGCGGACGGACCGCCCCAACTCCTGGCAACGCACCCGGGTGCGTTCGATCCGAGACTCGCGCCCGGCGGCTCCCGGGTGGCCTACGCGGCCGGACCGGTCCTGCGGGTGACCGGCGACGGGGCTGGCGACCGGATCGTCGCCGAAGAGCCCGGCGACACGGTCAGCTGGGGGTCGGCCGAGTTCGTGGCGGCCGAGGAGATGGGCCGCACCAGGGGCCACTGGTGGTCTCCCGACGGCCGGCGCCTGCTGGCGGCCCGGGTCGACACCGCGCCGGTGCCGCGCTGGTGGATCGCCGATCCGGCCTCGCCCGGCTCCGAACCGGTGGAGGTCCGCTACCCGGCGGCCGGAACGGCCAACGCCGCGGTGGGCCTGGCCCTGTTCGACGTGGACGGCGACGCCAGAGTGGACGTCGCCTGGGGCGAGGGCGGTTGGGAGTATCTGGCCGGGGTGCGCTGGAACGACGACGGGCTGCTGCTCACCGTCCAGAGCCGCGACCAGCGCACTCTCGGCGTGCTGCAAGCCGACCCGGACACGGGGGCCTGCCGGCTCCTGCGCAGTGTCACCGACGACGCCTGGGTGGAGCTCGTGCCGGGCGTGCCGAGGCTGGCAGGATCCAAGCTGGTCACCGTCGAGGACCGGGAAGCGGATGGATCTCCTGTCAAAAACCCACCGCAGAGGGGGATTTCTGACAGAAGTTCGGCGCGGACAGCGGATCGGGTGGCCGCCCGGAGGCTGTGCGTGGACGGCGAGGCTCTCACGCCCGACAACGTGCAGGTCCGGGCGCTTCACCACGCCGACGATGCTGGGACCATCATCACCGCCTCGATCGACCCGGCCGAGGTCCATGCCGCCCGAGTGTCCTGGGACGGCACCGTCGAGTGGCTCACCTCCGGGCCGGGAGTGCACGGCGTGACCGTCGGCGGTGACACGGCGGTGCACACCAGCCGTTCGATGGACCGATCCGGACGCCGGTGCACGGTGCGGCCGGCGCGACGGGAGGATCCGGACCTGCTGATCGAGTCTCTCGCCGCCGATCCCGGCCTGGACCTGAATGTCGAGATCGTCGAGCTCGGTGCCCGCAAGCTGGTGTCGGCCCTAGTGCTGCCCTCGGTGGCAGCCTCCGATGGCGACGAGCCTCTGCCGGTGCTGCTCGATCCCTACGGTGGGCCCCACGCCCAGCGGGTGCAGCGGGCCGAGGCGCTGTTCCACACCTCGCAGTGGTTCGCCGACCAGGGCTTCGCGGTGCTGGTGGTGGACGGGCGGGGCACGCCGGGCCGGGCACCGACGTTCGAGCGGGCCGTGCGGGGCGACCTGGCCGGACCCGTCCTCGAGGACCAGATCGACGCGCTCGGCGCCGCGGCCGCCCTCGAACCGCGCCTGGACCTGACGCGGGTCGCCATCAGGGGCTGGTCCTTCGGCGGCTACCTGGCCGCGCTGGCCGTGCTGCGCCGGCCCGATGTCTTCTCGGCCGCCGTCGCGGGTGCGCCGGTCACCGACTGGCGGCTCTACGACACCCACTACACCGAGCGCTACCTCGGCCACCCCGCCGAGGAGCCCGGCAACTACGAGCTGACCGACCTGACCCCGCTCGCCCCAGGTCTGGAGCGCCCACTGATGCTCGTCCACGGTCTGGCCGACGACAACGTGGTGGCCGCCCACACGCTGCGGCTGTCACAGGCCCTCACCGAGGCCGGGCGGCCCCACACCGTGCTACCACTCAGCGGCGTGACCCACATGACCCCCCAGGAGGAGGTGGCCGAGAACCTGCTGCTACTCCAGCTCCGCTTCCTGCAGGACGCCCTGGGAATGCCACCATTGGCGCCTTCTGAACAGCAGCCGCGACACGACAGGGGAGCGAACGGTGGGTGACACGCAGTCCGGCGCGGCCGCGGGAACCGGGGCGGAGGTCGTGGCCGGTCTCCGGCGGGAGCGGCTGATGGACGGCCGGGCATGGGACGACTTCTGTGACACGCTCAAGGCCGCGGGCCGCATCGTGGTGCGCGAGACGCCCGACGGCAACCCCCAGGACCGGGTGGAGGGCTTCCGCTACCTCACCCGCATGATCATGATGGCCTCGGCCCGGGCGGTGGAACGCCGAACCCCCGGCAGCCGGCCCCGGCCGGTGCGGCTGATCCCGCCGCCGCTGAGGGGCGGGCAGGGTGTGCAGTCCCCCAACCAGGACCACATCGTCCAGCCGGTGGACTCGCGCTACCGCTACCGGGTCACCGGAACGCTCGGCAGCGCCTACACCCACCTGTCGGCGTGGAGCCCGCCCATCCCCGACGATGTCGGGGCGTTCGACGTCGGCATCGGCGCCGAGGACCACCTGCCCGGCTTCAACCCGAACATGGCGCTGACCCCGCACAGCTTCGTGCTGTCGGAGTTGGCCGCCGCCGACGGCACCGTCGACTTCGTCATGTCGGTGGACGATCCCGGCTCCGACGAGGTGTGGTTCCCCATGACCGCCCAGACCAGGGAGCTCATGGGCCGGGTGGTCTACGAGGACCGCGGCTCCCAGTCGCCGCCCCGCCTCGAGATCCGCTGCCTGGACGAGCACCCCCGCCCGGCCACCCCCGAGCCGGACGACATGGCGGCCCGTCTGGCGGTGGCGGGCCAGCTGGTGCTCGGTCTGCTCAGCGACTACGGGGGATGGACCCGCGACCTGCTCACCCGCGAGAACCAGCTCGAATACACCAGGGAGTGGTACGAGCGCATCGGCGGATCGCCCGACGACCGTCACTTCGAGTTCGGCTACTGGCGGCTGCAGCCGGGCACCGCTCTGTTGGTGGAGTTCACCGAGCCCCGCTGCCAGCACTGGAACTTCCAGCTGTGCAACCACTGGATGGAGAACCTCGCCGACTACTTCTGGGGCCGGGGCTACGTGGACAGCGAGAACGCGGTACGCACCTCCGGCGATCGGGTGCGCATAGTCGTGGCCGGGGCCGACCCCGGCGTACCCAACTGGATCAGTCCTGGCGACCGGGACCACGGCGTCATGGGCCTGCGTTTCGTGCAGCCGGCAACCACCCCGGAGGTGTCCAGCCGGCTGGTGAACCTGGAGGACCTCACCGCTTCCTGAGCGGCCGAGTTCTGTGCTCCGCGCCCGTCCGAATCTATGATCAACATCATTCGGGTTGTGCTCGCGCCGAAATTGCGCGAACATGGTGGAGGCGTCTTCCTTGACCGAGGCCGCGTGGGCATTCGGTCACCTAGCGGGGCGGTGGTGCGCACTACCGGGGGGAGGAGGTGCGCACCACCGCCACCGCACGCGGCCGTGCGCACCAGCTTGGGTTCAGCCCGCTCTGCGCTGGTAGGCGGCGATCAGCAGCAGCTTGCCGGCCAGCACCAGATGGATGCTGGTCTCGCCCACCATGGCCTGGCCCCATTATGTCCACGATGGTTCTGTCCACGATGGTTCTGTCCACGATGGTTCTGTCCACGATGGTTCTGTCCACGATGGTTCTGTCCACGATGGTTCTGTCCACGATGGTTCGATCTCTACAGGCGCCGCCAGCACTCGTCGAAGGCATTGATGGTGGCCATCCGGTCGTCCCCCAAGGGCAAGATGTTGATGGAGTCCACGCCCGCTTGCCGCAGCGCAGCCAGTTGAGCCGTCACCCGGTCGCGATTGCCGGCTACTGCCATGCTCTGAACGAAGCTCACCGGCAGCAATGAAGCGGCTTGCCCGGCCTCTTGGAACTCGCCCCCGCTGTAGGACTCACGGACCGCTCTCGTGATTTGAGGGTCGAGCCCGACGAGATCACAGTAGATCGGCGCAGTCTGCGGGAACCAGGCGGCAATCGAGCGTGCTCCGGCGATGGCGGCCGGTTCGTCCTCGTCGATCACGCCGTAGACGAAGATCGCGATGTGCGGACGAGGTCTCCCTGCCCTTGTCGCGCCCTCGTCGACGCGGTCGAGCGCCCACTGGACCACGGCCGGGTCGAGGCCGCACAACAGGATCACCCCGTCGGCCACCGCGCCGGCAAGTTCGAGGGTGCGGGGCCCGCTGGCTGAGACGAACACGGGCAGATCGGCCTTGGCGTCAAACCGCAGATGAGCATCGGCCAGGCGAAACCCGGGCCCGTCGGAAGTCACCGATTCTCCGGCCAGCAGCCCGCGGATCGCGGCAATGGCCGCCTCCAGTTCCGCAAGCCGTGCGGGCTTGGCCCCCAACGCCATCAAGGGCCGATCCCCCGCTCCGATGCCCAGGATGGCGCGGTCGCCTGCAATCTCGGCAAGCGTTGCCGCCGCCACCGCGGTCAGCGCGGGATGGCGGGTCACGGGGTTGGTGACCGCAGTCCCGAGCCGCAGTTGGGTGGTGGCCCTCGCAGCGAGGGCGAGGAGCTGGTACGGGTCGCGGGCGTGCAGCGACGACTCGGTCAGCCACAGGTTGTCGAATCCGGCCGCTTCGATGTGTCTCGCCATGGCGAGGAACTCATCGACCGTGTCGACACCTTGCAGGACCACTCCTCGCCGGATGCTCGTCATGGGTGCGTCAGCCGATCCACGAGGTCGGACGGCACGCCGAACTCTTCGAGCACGCCGCGGGTGTGCGCGCCGAGCTCGGGGGGTCCGTCGAGGCGCGGTCGCTCCCCGTCGATGCGGAACGGCGGGTCCATCGCAGGGACGACGCTATCGCGGCCGTCTCCCGGTCTCCGCAGGATGTCGAGTGCCTCGACCTGGGGGGACCCGAGGGCACGGAGGAGTGAGCGGACCTGGCCGGCCGGGATCCCGGCGGCATCGAAGCGGTCGAGCCAGTCGGCGGCGTCGTCGGAGGCGAGGACGGCGTTGATCGTGGCGGTCAGCTCGTCTCGGTGCGAGACGCGAGCCGCATTGTCGACGAACCGGGGATCAGAGAGCAGATCGGGGCGGCCGAGGACATCGCACAGGGTCTCCCAGAGTTGTTCGGTGCCGGCTCCGGCGAGGACGACGTCCCCGTCGCGGGCGGTGAACGCTCCGTAGGGGGCGAACGAGGGGGAGTGGCTGCCGAGCAGCGAGGGGCTGCTGCCGGCACTCACGGCGTCGCTGGCGATCGTCGTGAACGACGCCATGGCGAATTCCAGCAGGGACGAGCAGACCTGGCTGCCGACCCCGGTCTCCTGCCGCGCCATATGAGCCGCGAGGAGGGCGGTGACGGTCACGAGCCCGGCGCCGATGTCCAGCATCGGCGCCCCGACTTTCACGCTGCCCGACTCGGCGGAGCCGGTCACCGACATGAGGCCGCTCTCGGCTTGGGCGATGAGGTCGAAACCACCCCGGGTCGCGTCGGGCCCGAGGTCGCCGAACGCTGAGATCGAGGCATGGATCAGCCATGGGTGCCGCTGATGCACCGAGTCGTAGTCGAGGCCGTAGCGGGCCATGGACCCTGGCCGGGCGTTGTGGACAAGGAAGTCGGAGCCCGCGAGCAAGTGCTCGAGGGCCTGAGCGCCGTCCGGCCGGCGGAAGTCCAACAGGACGCTCTCCTTGCCGCGGTTGACCGATGCGAACAGGTTGGATCCGTCGCCGGGGCCGGCCAGCCCCTGACCTCGGTAGGAGTCGCCGCCGGGTGGTGGCTCGATCTTGAGGACCCGGGCGCCCAGGCCGGCGAGGATCATCGTCGTGTAGGGCCCCGCCACGAACCGGGTCAGGTCCACAACCTTGGTGCCTGCAAGCGGTTCAGCTACCACAGCGACGGCTCGCGGTGCGTCCCGAACGCCTTCCCGAAGACATCGGACAACTCGCCGAGAGTGGCCCCGCGGCGTGCAGCTTCGATCAGAGGCTCCATCACGTTCTGGCCTGACTCCGCGGCACGCGACAACGCTGCCAATGCGTCCGAGACGTCGTCGCGGCCTTCGAGGTGCCGGTCGAGCCGGGCCAGCTGGCGGTCACGGCCCATCTCGTCGAGTTCAAAGAGCCGCAGTTCCGTCGCCTCCGCCTCCTCGACGTGGGCGTTGAGACCGACCTTCACTGCGGTCAGGTTCGCAACGGCCATCTCGGAGCGGTATGCGCTCTCTGCGATCCAGCGCTGGGGCACGCCCGCCTCGATCGCCGCAACCGCGCCCCCGAGCCCGTCGATCACACCGATGAGCTCGGTGGCTCTAGCTTCGAGCTCGTCGGTCAGCGTCTCGACGAAGTAGGACCCCGCCAAGGGGTCCACCGTGTCCGCCACGCCGGTCTCGTGGGCGATGATCTGCTGGGTCCGCAGCGCCAAGGTGACCGCTTCGTCGGTCGGGATGGCCATCGCCTCGTCGTAGCCCATCACATGGATCGACTGGGCGCCTCCCAGGACCGCCCCGAGGCACTGGATTGTGGACCTCACAACGTTGTTGAGGGGCTGCTGGGCGGTGAGCGTCGCCCCCGAGCAGCCCGAGAAGAACCGGAGCCGCATCGCTTCGGGGTTGGTCGCGCCGAACCGGTCGCGGGCGATCCCCGCCCAGAGACGGCGGGCGGCCCGGAGCTTCGCGACCTCTTCGAACATTTCGAGCGTCGTCGCGAAATGGAACGAGAACCGCGGCGCGAACGCGTCGAACGAGAGCCCCCGATCAACCAGCAGCTCGGCATACGCGATCGCGTCGCTCATCGTGAAGGCGAGCTCTTGGACGGTGTCGCACCCGGCCTCCCGAGCGTGGTAGCCCGTGATCGAGATCGGGTTGAAACGAGGGACTTCGGTGGTGCAGAACTCCACGACGTCGCCCACCAGCCGCATCGACGGCTCCGGCGGGAAGATGAAGGTCTTGCGGGCCACGAACTCCTTGAGGATGTCGTTCTGCAGCGTGCCGGCCAGCCGCGACCTGTCAGCGCCCTGGCGCTCGGCCGCGACGAGATAGAAGGCGAGGATGATGGGCGCGGTCGCGTTAATGGTGAAGTTCACCGACAGGTCGTCGAGGGGGAGCCCGTCGAACAGTTCCGCCATGTCATCGGCGGTGTCGATCGCAACACCAACCCGTCCGACCTCCGCCTTCGCGGCCGGATCGGATGAGTCGAGCCCCAGCTGGGTGGGAAGGTCGAAAGCCACCGAGAGCGCCGTCTGGCCCTGCTCGAGGAGGTAGTGGAATCTCTGGTTCGTGTCCTCGGCCGACCCGTATCCGGCGTACTGGCGCATCGTCCACAAGCGCTGGCGGTACATCTCCGCGTAAGGTCCGCGGGTGAAGGGCGGCTGTCCCGGAGCACCGATCCGCTCATCGAGGGCGGCCGGATCGCCGAGATCGGCCGCCGTGTAGAGCCGGGCAATGGGGATTCCCGAAGCGGTCGTCGGGTCCTGGGCGGTCTCGCTCATGGTCGCTCCTGCCGGCTGTCGGCCAGGGCGGTGATGCGCTTCACGACGTCGGCGATGGCCGTGCCGGCCGGGAAGACGTCGTCGACGCCGATCTTGAGGAGGCGCTCGACGTCGCGGGGCGGCACGATCCCGCCCACCACCAGGGGCACGTGCTCGAGGCGGTGGCGGGAGCGTTCCGCGATCAGATCGCCGGCGATCGGGAGATGCGCCCCGGAGAGGATCGAGGCCCCGACCACGTCGACGTCTTCGTCCGTCGCCACCGCCATCATCTCGGCCGGGGTGGATCGAAGGCCGAGATAGATGACTTCACAGCCGGCGTCGCGCAGAGCGAACGACACGACCTTGGCTCCACGATCATGGCCGTCGAGACCTGGCTTCGCGATGAGGATGCGTCGCCGGCGGCTAGTCACTCGGGCGCTGCCAGGGCCAACGCTGCAAAGACTGCGTACACCTGCGTTGCCTCCTCGATGTCGGCCACCGGGAGGTTCTCGTCGGCACAGTACACGGGCTCGCCGCCGGGGCCGAAGATGACGGTGGGGATGTGCCCGCCGAAGCTCGCGGTATCGCCGAGCCAGCCGGCCGCCATCAGCTCGGGTTCCCGGCCCCGAACCTGGCGGACGGCTTCGACCATGGTCTGCACAACCGCCGAGTCCGGATCGGCCACATACGGTGCCTTCACGTCTGCCAGCTCGACCTCGGCGCTGAAGCGCCGGTCGCGGCGCTTGGCGTTGTCGAGACAGCGGTCTATCTCGGCACGGACGGTCTCGATCGATACGCCTGGCTGGGGCCGGCAGTCGACCCGGATCACGCACTCGTCGGGAATCATCGACGGACCCCCCGGGGGGAGTCCGCCGTAGACCCGGCCGGGCGCCATCATGGTCTCGGGACCGAAGCGCGCCGCGACCTCGGCGCTCAGTGCGGGCTCGAGCTTCGAGGCGTCCAGCTCGAGAATGGCCAGTGCCGCCAGGGTGTTGGCGTTGATGGCGTGGTGCTTGTGGCACGTGTGCGCGGACCGGCCCTGCGTGGTGATGTCGAAGTAGTAGCGGCCGCGGTGGCCGAGGAAGATCTCGTTGTCGGACAGTTCGCCCAGCACGCACAGATCGGCGTGATGGCGTTCGAAGTACCGGATACTCCCCGTCTGGTCCCCCATGTGGTCGCTGACCGCGGCCATCGCGAGGGTGCCCCTGAGCGGCAGGCCGCACTCGCGGACGGCCTCGATGGCGGTGATCTGGCATGCGAGGGCGGCCTTCATGTCCATGATGCCGTGACCGAAGACGCGGCCGTCGATGAGGTCGCCGGAGAAGGGTTCGGCTGCCGACCAGCCGATCGAGACCGGCTTGGTGTCCATGTGGCCGGTCATGACGACGCGGGGACCGTCGCCGAATGAGATCTCGCCGATGGCGTTGGGGCGGTCGGGGAGCACCGGCTGCAACTCGACGTCGGAGAAGCCGCGTTCGCGCATCGACGCGGCCAGGAAGTCGGCCAGGTCCCCTTCAGCGCCGAGGATGCTGGGTATGCGACAGACCTGCCGCGTCAGGTCGACTGCTCGTTGGGTGTCGACGGCCGCAAGAACACGGGCCGCAACCTCTGATGGCTCCATTCTCCTGAGTCTCTCCCTATCCGCTCGGCTTCTCGGCTTCACCTGGACCCGCGGGCGGACACATGATGCGGGTGGCAGGAACCGGCACGGAGTCGAGTGTGAGCGTCGCGTCGCGCATGACGCAGTCGAGATGCGCTCGCGCCGCGACGGTCCCTCCGTAGGCGATCGAGTTGCCGAGAGCGATGTGGGCGGTCCCCAGCGAGGACTCAGTCTCCATCGCGACCGCGCATACATGGCCGGCGGGGTTTAGTCCGAGCGAGACCTCGGCGAAGTTGGTCATCAGCTCGTCACCGCAGCGCTCGAGCATGCCGGTGAGGCGACGGCTCTCGGGTCCCTCGGCGCCGACGAGGCGCCCCTCGTCGAAGGTGAGGACCACCGGGTCGGGCAGCGGGCCCACACCCATGAACAACAGATCAGCATCGATGACAGCCACGCCGTGGGCGGTGCCCTCCACTGGAGCGGTGCCCGCCTCGATGTCGGGGGGCGCCATGTAGGACCCGGCCGTCCTGCAGATTCCGTGAAGCACCCGGCCAGGCCGTCCGGACACGGAGCCGCGGAGATCGGTGCCGGCCGGAGTGGTGAGTCGAAACTCCGACGCCTGAGTCCAGAGTTCGCCGATCTGCTCGGCGCGGGCCCGGAGCTCGTCGAAATCGACTGACAGGGGGCCATCGGTCCGCAGCGTGTCCAACGTGATCCCCGGCATGGCCAGATAGCGGACGCCCACCGCGTTGGCGTCGCGGCGGGCCTCGTTCGAGCCGATGAAGATGGACGTCAGCTCGATCACTGCGTCGCTCTGTGCCATCGTCCGGGCGACATCGGGGGCGACTTCGGCTCCCGGGATGTCCAACGGGGCCATCTCCAGTGTCGAGACGACTGCCGACCGCGCCTCGATCCCGGAGCGCAACAGGTCGGCGACCCGGCGGTCGCTGTCGGTGTCGGTCAGCAGCACCACGCGCTCGCCTGCTCGGACGCCCAGGCACCGGTCGAGCACATTGGCCACCGCCGCGGAAGCGTCCATGGGCTGCCTCCTCAGTGGCCGGACGTCTCGACCGGCGATGGTAGTCCGCCGACCTGCTGGCAAAGGCTTCGGGGATGCGCTGCGGCCGCAACCCGGATTTCTCGGTGTAGCCGCCCGCCTTGCCGGGCTTGAGCAGTTCGGTGCAGTCAGATGTCGGCAGGAGGAACGATCACCTCGCACCGGGGGCCGGGCGCGCGACTGAGCCTTCGATCGAGCGTGTAGAGCGGCCAGTGCAGCGCCTCGGCCAGGGCCACATACCAGGCGTCGTAGGCGGTGAGGTTCGCCCGGAGCTCCCACACGCGTCCGGCGAAGGGCGCGAATCGGTGGAATCTGAGGTTGAGCCGGAGCAGGTCACGTTGAGCGGCTGTGGCCTCAAGCTGTGAAACTGTGCCGGATAACTCCAGGCGGCGCAGGGTGTTGGTGGCCTCGGCCAGAGCCATCTCGGGAACTGCCACGGGAGCCCGTTCGAGGGCTTGCTTGCACCATCGTCCTTTGTGGCTGTAGCTGGTCAGGGCGCAAACGAGCACCGACGCGTCAGCGACGGTGCTCACCGGCGGTCAGCATCGCGAGCTTCAAGGATCTGCTCGGCTGTGACGACCGTGCCCGAAGCCTCGACGCGGCGCCAAGCCTCATCCAGCACCGTTTCTATTGGGGGCAGCGATGCGAGCCGTTCCAGTTCCTGCCGCAGGTACTCCTGCATGGACTGGCGATTGAGCGCGGCTTGGGCCGCCAGCTCGTCGCGGACTTCCTCGGGCACGTTGCGGATGGTGATCTGTACTCCCATGACAGCACTCTGCCAGCAATGCCAGCATTTTGCAAGCAGACCAAGCGTGACCGCTCAGTCCTGGCAGGGGGTGCGGGCCGAGGCCATGAAGCCGCAGAAGGTGTCCCGGCTGACCACCCAGACGCCATCGACGAGTTGCATCTCGCCGGACAGGTCGCTGTAGGCGGCGCTCCCACCGAAGAGCACGTTGTAGGTGATGGCGGCCCCGTCGCCGTCGAGGCTGACCGCCGTCGGCTCGAGGCTCACGCCGCCGAACTGGGCGCCGGTCTCGGCGTAGGCGACGACCGTCGACTCGAGTTGTGCCGCGTTCTCCAGGTGGGGCACCTTGTCGGCGAAGTCGCCCTCGGAATCGAACACGACCGCCCACGCGTCCATGGCGGCCTCCTCGGCCTCGGTGGGCTCCGCCGGCCCTGGGGCTGCGGTCTCGTCGGCTTCCGGTTGGGCGGTGGTTGGGGGTGCGGTGGTCGCGGTGGTTGTCGTCGTCGTGGTGGTGCTGGTGGTCGTCGTGGTCGTGGTGGTGGTCGTGGTGATGGGTGCTGCCGTTGTGGTGGCCGCGGGTTCGGTGGTGGTGGTTGCGGTCTGGAGCTCTGCCGCACTCTCGGTCTCTGAGCTGTCGTCGCTGCCGCATGCGGCCGCTGCGAGCGCGACCACCGCCAGCAGCACGACCCCCCGGTGCCTGCGTCGCAGCCGAGTTGGTGATGCGGTCACGAGCCGGACTCTGCCGGGCCCGCGGCCAGCACGATGTCGAAGCTGAGCAGCTCGGCGCTGTGGCCGACCGGCTGCTGGCTGGCGTCAGCGTGGCCGCGGGCGAACGCGGGCGAGTGCACCCACGCCAGGAAGTCCTCCTCGCTGGCCCAGCGGGTGTAGACGTACCAGACCTCGCCGCTGGTCGGGCGCAGCAGCTCGAAGCCTTCGAAGCCGGCCATGTTCTCCACCTCGCCGACCCGCCGCTCGAAACGGCGGGCGAACTCCTCGCCGGCCTCCTCGGGGACTGTGATGGCGTTGATCCGTACGATGCTCATTGTCTTCCTCCTGGTTGCATGTGCTGGTTGCATGTGGTTGTTGGGGATTGGGGTCAGGTGGTGGGCAGGCCGCGCGGGCTGCCCGTGCAGCGCAGCAGTTCCGACACCAGGCAGGCGCCGTGCACCGTCTGCGCGGTGTCGTCGATGTCCACATCGGCCGCCAGGTCGCCAATCCTCAGGCGCACGCTCGTCACGCCCAGCGCCAGGTCGGGCTTGAGCAGCGCCTTGACGGACTCGTCGACCTGGGCACGGCATTCCAGCCGCATGAGGACGTCGACGACCTCGCGTGGCGGCAGCAGGGTTGCGAACCACCTCTGCTCGTCCGGCGCCTGGCGCGGCCGGTAGACGCCTCCGCCGCAAGGCTCGAGGGCGCCGCCGATCGCGATGATCTTGATCCACTGGCTCACGTCGGGCTGGCGGGGGCAGCAGCTGGAGACCACCAGTTGCCGCAGGTCGCAGATGTTCATGTCGGCAGAGGGGCTCGACGAGACCGACAGGTTGGATCCCGCCGGAGCTGAGATGCGGATCTCAGCTCCGGCCACCACATGGGCCAAAGCCACTCCCAGTCGCAGCTGTTCGAAGTCGGGGCTGTTCATCAGGTCGCCTCCTGGTCTGCTCGTCGGTCCGTTCCTGCCGCGGTCACGCCGCTCAGGTCGTCGCGCAGCTGTGCCAGCATCTGCGCAGTGCGCGGTCCGTTGCCCAGCAGGAGCTGGTCGTCGTAGGCCAGCACCTGCCGGTGGAGTCCCGCCGGGGTCTGGCCCAGCCCGCCGATCTCCAGGAGGCCGTCTATTCCGCCGACCGACTCGAGGCCCGCCTCGGGGACGACCAGCACGTCGGGCGCGGCGGCCAGGATGGCCTCGGCCGAGATCGGCGCGTTGTCCTGCACGCCCATGGCGGCGGACACGTCCACCCCTCCGGCGTTATCGATCAGCCAGCGGGTGTTGGCGGACTCTCCCAGGACCAGCTGCGCGGCTGTGCCCCTCACGTACAGGGCCATCACCCGCGGCCTCATGGAGTCATCAGCCTCCGATCCCGGCGGGACCGCGGCCTCAGCGATGGCCGTGTCCAGTGAGTCGGCCAGTTCCTCGCCCCGCCCCCGCACGCCCAGCGCGGCGGCCACCGCCCTGATCTTGCGGCCCGCTCCTACCGGTGTCGCTTCGTTGGGGAGGATCACCAGCGGGTACCCGAGGCGGCGAAGGTCGTCGAGAGCCTCGGGCGGACCGGCCAGGTCGGTCGCGAGCAGCACGGTGGGCTGGTAGGCGGCCACGGTCTCAGCCGAGATCGCCCGCTGGTAGCCGATCTCGGGCAGAGCATCGGCCTCCGGCGGGTAGGTGGCCGAGAGGTCGGTCGCCACCACATTGCTGCCGAGACCCAGCGCGAAGACCACTTCGGCCACATCCCCGTCAAGGGGAATGATCCGGTCGACCGATTCGATGGTCACCTCGGCGCCGGTCTCATCGGTGACCGTGACCGGCAGGGCGGGCGCGTCTCCGGGGCTAGGAGCCTCCGGCGGGCCGGCCGGGGCGGCGACCGGGTCCGGCTCCGGGCCTGCCGCAACCTCGGCGTCGGCCGGTTGGCTGCCTGAGGAGACCGCGGGGACGACTACGGATTCCTCGGCTGCGGCCGTCGTGGTGGCCGCAGGACGGCTGCCGGTGGCACTGGGGGCCGAGCCTGCTCCGTCAGAGTTGGTGCCGCAGCCAGCCGCGGCCAGCGTCACCACTAGAGCCAGGCCTGCCCTTGTTCCCCACATGCGAACTGGCCTGCGGTTGTTGGTGCGCGAGGTCTCGGCCCCTAGTGCCACACCCAGATGATAGGTAACCCTAACTATATTCGCAAGTCAGCCTTACAAGAAGCAGCTATCCATCATTATCCCCTGCGTGTGTGTGGGGCACGCAGAGCGGAGCGCCGGTCACCGGACACGTGATGACGATGACCTGCAGGCCGAAGACGCGCTCGATCATCTCGGCGGTCACGATCTCTTGGGGCGGTCCGGCGGCCTCGATGCGACCGTCGGCCATGGCGATCAGGTGCGACGCGTAGCGGCAGGCGTGATTCAGGTCGTGCAGGACCATCACCACGGTGCGACCCTCGGTGCTGTTCAGCCAGGACAGCAGGTCGAGCATCTCGATCTGGTGGGCGATGTCCAGGTATGTGGTCGGCTCGTCGAGCAGCATGATCGGCGTGTCCTGGGCCAGAACCATGGCGATCCACACCCGTTGGCGCTGCCCGCCGGAGAGCTCGTCCACCGGCCGCTCGCGCAGCGCCGTGAGGTCGGTCAGCTCGAGGGCGCGGTTCACTGCGCCGTCGTCCGCGGCGGACCACTGCGAGAACATCCGCTGATGCGGGTAGCGGCCCCGGCGCACCAGATCGCCGACGAGCACTCCGTCGGGCGCTCGCGGCGACTGGGGAAGAAGGCCGAGGCGGGCCGCCACTGAGCGGGTGGACTGGGAAGTGATGTCTGCGCCGTCGAGGTAGACGGCACCGGTGGTGGGGCGCAGCAACCGGGCCAGGGCCCGCAGCAGCGTCGACTTGCCTGAGGCGTTGGCCCCGACGATCGCGGTGATCTGGCCCTCGGGAACAGCCGACGTGAGGTCCTTGACGACGGGCGGTCCGCCGTAGCCGACCGCAAGCCCTTCGGCCCGCAGCATCGGCGCCCGCGCCGGCTCAGGCTCCACGGTTGAACCTCCGCAGCACGAGCAGCAGGTACGGCCCGCCCATGGCCGCGGTGACGACGCCCGCGGGCAGCACCGTCGGAGCGAACAGGCGCTGGGCGACCAGGTCTGCCGCCAGCAGCATCACCGAACCGAGCAGAGCCGTCAGCAGCAGCACCCCTGCGGTCAGCGCGCCGGCCGTCGCTCGGGCCACGTGGGGGACGAGCAGGGCGACGAACCCGAGTGGGCCGACGACGGCGACCACGATCGCGGCGAGCCCGCAGCCGGCGCCGACGACCATCATTCGACTTCGTTCCAGGGGCACGCCGAGAGCGGCGGCGGCATCGTCGCCGAGCTGCATCACCCGCAGGCGGCGCACCAGCACGAACGCCGCCGGAGCCAGCACGGCCAGGCCCGCGGCGAGAGTCCGGACGTCCCCCCAGGACGAACCCGCGAGAGTGCCTGCCTGCCAGCGGGCGGCCGCGCTCACCCGCTCGATCGGGAAGCGCACCAGCATGTAGGTGATCACCGCGCTGAGCAGCGCGCTCACGCCGATGCCCACCAGCACGAGCCGCCCGCCGCTGGTGCCGCGCCGCCAGGCCAGCGTGAAGATGAGCGCGGCGGCCGCCACCGCGCCCGCGAACGCCGCCACGGGCACCAGCCGCAAGTCAAGACCGGCAGCCAGGATCGTCACCGCCGCGGCAGCCGCTCCGGTGTCGATGCCGATGATGTCGGGCGACACGAGGGGGTTGTCGATCAGTGACTGGAACAGGGCGCCCGACAGTGCCAGGCACGCACCGGCCAGCAGTGCCACCAGGATTCGGGGCACCCGCAGGGAGTTGACGACGAAGTCGTACTCGCTGCCGCGGTCCCACAGAGCGGTGGCGATGGCCGAACGGGCCGGCACAGGGAAGTCCCCGACCACGACCGCGACCGCGGCCAGCGCCAGTGCGGTGATGGCGGCGCCGAGGCACAGGATCGCCGTCCGCCGGGTTGCTCCCGCGCCGGTAGGGAGCGGGCGCCGCAGGCCAGGCGCCTCACCGGGCTGGAGACTTGCGGAGCTCACAGCTCTGCCAGCCTCGTCTGGCGGACGAGATAGATCAGGAAGGGCGCGCCCAGCGCGGCGCTGACGATGCCGACTTGCAGCTCCTGGGGCGCGACCACCAGCCTGCCGATCACATCGGCGCCCAGCAGCAGGCACGGGCCGCCGAGCAGCGAGTACAGGATGATCCAGCGATAGTCGGGCCCGACGAGCGAGCGCACGATGTGGGGCACGGCCAGACCGACGAACGCAACCGGGCCCGCGAGGGCGACTGCGGATCCCGCCAGCGCCACCACGGCGAGCCCGGCGACGGCCCGGACGGTGTTGGTCCGCTGACCGAGCCCCGCGGCCACCTCCGTGCCGAGGCTGAGTGCGTTGACGTGATGACCGAGTCCGAGCGCGGCCACCATCGCCACTCCCACGATCGGCAACAGCAGCCGCGCCTCGGATGTGCCGCGGCCAGAGATCGACCCGGCGAGCCAGAACCGCGCCTGGTCCAGTGTGGCCACGTCGAGCAGCAACAGCGCGGCGGTCCAGGATCCCAGCAGCGCGCTGATCACCGCGCCGGCCAACGCCAGCTTGACCGGCGTGGCCCCGCCCGTGCCGGCCGAGGCGATGGCGTAGACCAGCACGGTGGCCGCCAGCGCGCCCGCGAAGGCGAACCACACATAGCCGGCCGGGGTGGCGATGCCGGCCACGTAGATCGCGGTCACGACCGCGAACGCAGCGCCGGCGTTGGTGCCCAGGATCCCGGGCGCGCCCAGCGGGTTGCGGGTCACGCCCTGGGTCAGAGCTCCCGCCACCGCGAACGACGCTCCGGCGATCATCCCTATCGCGGTGCGGTGCAGCCGCAGCTCGCGCACCACCACCTGGCCGTGGTCGTCGCGGTCGTAGTCCCAGATGGCATTCCAGACCGTCGCCGTCTCGATCTTCAGAGCCCCGTAGCGCAGGCTCAACATGGCGACGGCAACCGTCAACATCGCCGCTGCCGGCACGCCGATCGCGTGGCGCCTCAGCAGGGGCGGGGACGATCGCACCCACTAATATTAGGCTACCCTAACGCAAATTGTTTCTAGAACGTGCGCTGGCCCGGGTGGCCTCAGGTCACGACGGTCAGCTCGGTGGCCTTGAGCGAGGTCCAGACGGTGGAGCCGGGGCGCAATTCAAGTTCCTCGGCGGAGCGGCGGGTGATGTCGGCCTTCGCGTCGACGGGCCCGCTCAGATGCACGCGGGCGCGCTCGCCGTCTACGTCGACGCGCTGAACAGCCGCCTGCCAGGCGTTGCGGGCGCTGCCTGCGGGACGGTCCCGGTGCAGGGTCACAGCGTGGGCCGGGAAGGTGACGTACGCGGGTCCGGTGGCCTCGGTGGCCACGGTGAGCATCAGGCCGGTGCCGGTGGTGACCGACGTTCCCTCGGCGTGGCCCGGGACCACGTTGGCGCCCAGGAACGTGGCCGCCCACTCGCAGCCGGGCGAGGCGGTCACCTCGGCCAGCGAGCCCCGGCTGACCACTGCGCCGTCGTCGAGCACCACCAGCTGGCGGGCCAGCGTGGCCACGTCGACAGGATCGTGGGTGATCAGCAGGGTGTGGCGGGTCGGCGACTCGCCGAGCAGGGAGCGCAGCCGGCGCCGTCCCGAGGAGTCCACCGAGGCCAGCGGCTCGTCGACGATCAGGACTTCGGGTTCGGGGGCCAGGGCCCGGGCGATGGCCACTCGCTGGCGCTGGCCGCCCGACAGCGCGGCCGGGCGCTTGGGCCAGACCCCGGAGTCCACGCCGACACGTTCGAGCAGCTCGCCGGCCCGCTGCCGGGCCGTGGCCCGGTCGGTGCCCGTCCGGCGCAGGCCGAAGGCCACGTTGTCGAGCACTCTGAGGTGGCCGAACAACCGCAGGTCTTGGAACACCATGCCCGCGCTGCGCTGGTGGGCAGGCACGAAGACGCCGGCCGCCGGGTCGTCGACGACGGCGCCGGCGATGACCAGGCGGCCGCTGGCCAGGCGGTCGAGCCCGGCCACGGCCCGCCCCAGCGTCGTCTTGCCGGCGCCGTTGGCGCCGACCACCGCGGTAACGCCCTCGCCGATCTCCAGGCCGTCGACCCGCAACATCCAGCCCGGCCGGGCCACCCATCCGTCGAGCGTGACCGTCATCGGGGCATCCACCGGTCGCGCAGGGTCACCAGCACCGCCAGAGCCACCGCCATCAGCACGAGGCTGATGGCCACCGCCGACTCCGGGTTGCGCTCCAGGGCCAGGTAGGTTTCCAGCGGCAGGGTGCGGGTGCGGCCCGGGAAGTTGCCCGCGAAGGTCAAGGTGGCCCCGAACTCTCCGACGGCCCGGGCCCACGCCAGGGCGGTTCCGGCGGCCAGCGCGGGCCGGATCGTCGGCAGCGTCACATGCAGCAGGGTGCCCCAGGCGCCGGCGCCGAGAGTGGCGGCCGCCTCGTCGAGGTCGTCGCCGGCCTGGCGCAGGGCGGCCTCGACGGTCACCACGAAGAAGGGAAGCGCCACGAACGCCGCCGCCACCACGGCCCCGGCGGTGGTGAACGGGAGGCTCACGCCGAACCAGGAGTCGAGCCACTGGCCGACCAGGCCCCGCCGTCCCAGCGCGAACAGCAGGGCGGTGCCGGCCACCACCGGTGGCAGCACCATCGGCAGCATCACCACCGCTCGTGCAACGCCACCGAAGCGCAGGCGGCACCGGGCCAGCACCAAGGCCAGCGGAAGGCCCAGCACCACGCACGCCCCGGCGGCGAACAGGCTGACGACCAGCGACACTCGCAGCGCGTCCAGCACGTCGGACTCGCCCAGCAGCGTCGGCAGCGACGACCACGGCGCCCGCTGCACCAGCCCGACGACCGGCAACGCCAGCAGTCCGAGGGCCACGAACCCCACCACGGTCAGCGCGGCAGGCGGCCGGCTGACGGTCGGCGCCGGCGCGTCGGCGGCTCGGGGGTTGTCGGCGTCGGCGGCGTGGCCGGGGTTGTCGGTGTCAGCGGTGGTGTGGGTGTCGGCGTCGGCGGCGTGGCCGGGGTTGTCGGCGGAGGTGTGGTTGTCGTCTGGAGCGCTCATGGCGGCCCGAACCCGTACGTCAGCAGGGCCTCGACGCCGGCGCCGCCGGGCTCGGTGAAGCCGTCGATCACCGCCAGCACTTCGGGGCGAGGGTCGGCCGACACCGATGCGATGTAGTAGCGGTTCGTGTGGCCGTGCAGCTCCGGGGCGTCGACCGTGGCAAGCCCGGCCATGGCCGCGTCGGTGCGGTAGACCAGTCCGGCGTCGAGCTCGCCCAACGAGAGCTTGGCGGCCAGGGCTCGCACGTTGGGCTCCAGCGTGTCGACGGAGGCCGCGACGCCGGCCCCTTCGAGCGCTCGCTGGGCCAGCGCCCCGCACGGAACCTCGACGGCGCACAGGCCGACCAGCAGATCGCCGCGGGCGAGGTCGCCCAGTCCGGTGACGTGGCCCGGGTTGCCGGCTGCCGTGGCGAGCACGAGGGCGTTGGCCGCGATCACGACGGGTGCCCCCTGCACCAGGCCCTCGGCCGCAGCTCGATCCATGGTGGCCGCATCCGCGGTGATGAGCACGTCGGCATCGGCGCCGGCTGCGAGCTGGGCCAGCAGCGTCGAGCTGCCCGCGACCACCGGGACGATGCCCGGGCTGCCGTCGAAGTGCCCGTCCACGGCCTCGACGGCGTCGATCAGGGACGCGGCGGCCATGACCACCACCTCGCGGCCGTTGCCTGCGTGGCCCTGCCCGCCGCAGGCCGAGATGAGCATCAGTGCCGCCAGCGCCCACCGCGCGCCCAGGCCGCGGCGCCGTCCACCGGCTACGCCAGGCGAAGCCATAGGCGGTCGAATCTATCGACGATGCGCCGGCACCCTGGCCCGGCTCCGTTAGAGCGCGGTCGCTACTGTTGGGTCGGACGGGACGGGCCGGGGCGGTCGCGGGTCGGGTTGCGGTGCATTCGAAGTGCTGTAGGATAACCCTCTAAAGGATCGAACATATATGACGGATACTGAGATGAGGACGGAGACAAGGCTGTTGACCGCAGACGACCTGATGCGGCTAAACGGCGAGGGCGTACGCGGTGAGCTGGTGCGGGGGGTGCTTCACGAGACCATGGCCACAGGACACCGGCACGGCAAGATCACGGTGAAGTTGGCCGCCGCGCTCCTCGACTTCGTAGAGCCTAGGGGGCTAGGAACCGTGGTTGCCTCCGACGCGGGCTTCCGGCTGGAGCGCGACCCCGACACCGTGCGCGAGCCCGACGTGGCGTTCACGTCAGTCCAGAAGATACCGCTGGCCTCGGAGATCGACGGCTACGCCGAGGCGGTCCCCGACTTGGTGGTGGAGATCGTGTCGCCCACCCAGAGTCGTGGCTGGGCCCGCGACCGGGCCCGGATGTGGCTGCGCCACGGAGTCAGCCTGGTTTGGGTGGTGTACCCCGACACCCGCACCGTGGATGTGCACCGTCCCGGCGAGGCCGTCGCCACTTGCCGCGAGGGCGACTCGCTCGACGGCCTCGATGTGTTGCCCGGCTTCGCATGCGCGGTCAGTACCGTCTTCGGCCCCTGATCACCGGCGCCATCTGAGACTCAGGGGCCACGCGGATAGGTGAGAGTCGGTCGCGGTGCTGCGGTGTCGTTCCCGCTCTGGTTCGCTGCGCTCACGGGCCGCTCGGGCCACGGCCTCGCCCTTATGGGTCGAGTTGTCCCGCCTATCCGATCGGCCTCTTAGCAGCATCGGCCCGGTGCGGGCGAGCGAGAGTCCGGCTGCGGGGCGCTAGCCGTCCGGCTCGCTCCTAGGGTGTTGCGATGCTCATCTTCGCTCAAACATCAACCGACCCGGGCCTGGCGGACGCCTGCGGTGAATCGAACCGCGGCTTCGTCTGCGAGCAGGTCTACAACTGGACCGACAACAGCGGACTGGCCACCGCGGCCGACTGGCTGCTCGACCGGCCCATCCGCATCGCGTTCATCCTGGTGGTGGGATGGATCGTGACCCGCATCGCGAAGCGGGCCATCGTGCGCTTCACCACGCGCATCGCCTCCGCGCCGAGCAACTCGAGGCTGCAGAAGCTGCGCGAGAAGGGCCCGGGCCGGGCGCTCATCGACGAGGCGGAGCAGTCCCGGGCCGAGGCCCGGGCCGAGACTCTGGGACATGTGCTGCGCAGCGTGGTGGTGGCGCTGGTGTGGACCTTCGTCGCGTTGGTCATCCTGGGCGAGATAGGAGTGAACCTCGGGCCGCTGATCGCGGGCGCCGGCATCGGCGGCGTGGCTCTCGGCTTCGGTGCCCAGTCCATCGTGAAGGACTTCCTGTCGGGCCTGTTCATGCTGATCGAGGACCACTACGGGGTAGGCGACTTCGTCGACCTCGGTTCTGCCTCGGGCACGGTCGAGGAGGTCTCGCTGCGGTCAACCACCATCCGGGACATCAGGGGCACGGTGTGGCACGTCCCCAACGGCGAGATCGCCCGGGTGGGGAACTACTCGCAGCTGTGGTCGAAGGCCGTCGTCGACATCGAGGTCGCCTACGGCACCGATGCCCGGGTCGCAATGGGCGTGATGCAGCAGGTGGCCGACGGGCTCTGGAACGACCCGGAGTGGGGCGGCGACGAGCTCTCCGAGGCGCCGACGGTGTTCGGCATCCAGAGCCTGGGCGCTTCGGGCGTCGGCCTCCGGGTGGCGGTCAAGACCGAGCCGTCGATGCAGTGGGCCGTGGAGCGCGAGATCCGCCTGCGACTCAAGGAGGCCTTCGACGCGGCCGGCATAGAGATCCCGTTCCCGCAGCAGACCACCTGGCTCCGCGACGACACGGCAGAACCTGCCGTAGTGCTGTCGCAGGCCGAGCAGGAGGCCTTCCGGGCCCTCTACGAGGAGCAGCACGCCCCAAGGCCCGAGGACGACTTCGAGGAGGGCCGCTAGCAGTCCTGACCGGCCGCCCGTTCTGCCTGCCCAAGTCCGATGCGGTACGGGCGGATTGCTGTGGACGGCGAATCTCGCTGGGTGCGCGTGGACGGCGACGCGGTTCATGTGCTGAGCGGTTCGCCCCTCGAGGGCGACCCCGCCGTCGAGCGTTCGCTGGCGTCGGAAGGGGTGGCCTTCCTTCCGCCGGTGGTGCCGTTCGTGTTCTATGCGGTCGGCTTGAACTACCGCGACCACATCGAGCAGCAGAGGGCCGCGGGCCGCGATGTCGCGGTGCCCGAACGCCCCGAGGTCGGCTACCGGGCCAACAACGCGTTGATCGGGCACGGCGAGGCCATATGCGTGCCCGCCGACGTCACCGGCCGGTTCGAGGCCGAGGGCGAGGTGGTGGCGGTCATCGGTCGGCGGGTCCGCAACGCGTCGCGGGCCGAGGCCCAGGAGTCGGTGTTCGGCTGGACGATCGGCAACGACGTGAGCGCCCGCGAATGGCAGCGCGCCGACCGCTCGTTCTGGCGCAGCAAGAACAGCGACACGTTCAAGCCCATGGGGCCCTGGATCGAGACCGATGTCGACCCGATGGCCCAGACCACCTTCGTGCGGGTGAACGGCGAGACCCGGGCCGAGTTCGCCACCGGCGGCATGGTCTTCGATCCGTGGGACTTCATCGTCGAGGCGTCCCGGTACATCACCTTCCATCCGGGCGATGTGCTGTGGATGGGCGCCGACTCGAACTGCCAGATCGGGCCGGGGGATGTCGTCGACGTCGAAGTCACCGGCATCGGCGTGCTCTCGAATCCCGTCGAACTCGATTCGCGCTGAGGCCGGGCCGCGGCTCGTCCGGCCGCGCCGTCCGCTGGTTCAGTCGCCTCGGGGGGCGATCACCGAAACGCCGTCGCCTACCGGCAGCAGGGCCACCAGCACCCGCTCGTCGGCGACGACATGGGCGTTGAAGGCTCGCAGCTGCTCGGTGGTGGAGTCGGTCTGGGACGGGTTGGCCACGTGCCCGTCCCACAGTGTGTTGTCCACCAGGATCACCCCCCGCGCCGACAGCCGGGGAACCAGCTCCTCGTAGTAGGCGATGTATGACCCCTTGTCGGCGTCGATGAACGCGAGGTCGACGGCGGGCTCTGCGGGCAGGGAGCGCAACGTGTCCAGCGCAGGCCCGATGCGCAGGTCGATGCGATCGGCTAGGCCGGAGCGCTCCCAGTGCTCGCGGGCGATGGCGGTCCACTCCTCGGAGATGTCACAGCACAGCAGCCGGCCGCCCGGCGGGAGCGCCTTGGCCACGGCCAGAGCCGAATAGCCGGTGAAGGTGCCCACCTCCACCGCGAAGCGGGGCTGGAGCAGGGTGGTGAGCAGGGTCATGAGGGTGCCCTGGGCGGGACTGATCTGCATGACGCTTGCATCACCGAGATCTGCTGTGGCCTCGATCAGGTCTCGCTGCACCTCGTCGGGGGCCGTGCAGTGGGCCTCGATGTAGGCCGCGAGAGCATCGTCGAGGAATACCGAACGGGAACTCATGACCCGACGATGCTAACGACCCGATCGCTCACCGCTCGCGCCCGGGACTGAACCAACTCAGGCCCTCGAAGCGGGCGAAGCCCGCGTCCGCGGTGGCCACCCGAGCGCCGGAGGCGACGGCGAGCGCGGCTATCCACGCATCGGGCACAAGATTGCCGACCAGGTACGGGTCGGTGGCGACGAACCGGGCGAGTTGGCGCCAGGCGGCGTCGGTCGGGTTCAGCCCACGGCCGACAGGTGAGGCTCTCAACGCCTCCACGAACGACAGGGCGGCCGACGCGGGGGCTGGGTCGGAGAAGATCTTGCGGTTGGTGACGACTCGGAGGAAGCCGGTCAGGACGACATCGGGCAGGAGGATCGGCTCAGAGCCGGCCATGGTCGCGTTGAGCCAGCCCGCATAGTCCTCGAAGTGCTCGGTGTCCCGGCGAAAGGCGTAGACGAGAGTGTTGACGTCCGGCAGGATCATCTCACGCCGTCTGCGTCGAGCGCTTCGCCCACGGCCTCCTTGTCGGTGAGATCCACCAGCAGATGCCCACTGCCGTAGCTCGGGAGTTCCAGCCTCGGCCCCCGCTCTGCGGAGTCGTGCACCACGAGTTGCAAGCCCTCGACGACCAGCGCCGTGAACGTGCACCCGCGTTCCGCGGCGTGTCGCTTGGCCTCCTCGCCAAGACCGTCAGGCAGATTGATGGTTGTTCTCATATGCCTAAGCATATCGAGGCCGGCGATCCTCTGAAGGTTGCAATCGTCACAACACTGGATACATTCAAAGTAGACAAGTATCGCGGCCTTTCGTCTGGGCGCCAAGCATCGGCTCGAACAGGAGAAGCCACCATGGCGCCGCTGTTGATGATCGCGCAGTTCGTGTTCTACGGGCTGCTGATGTTCCAGATGGGGCTGCTCGCCCCCATATTGCGGAACAATTGGTACCGCCGACGGTTGAGGCGCGAGCGCGCCGGCCGGGGCGGCGACAGGACCGTCACCAAGGACGACATACGTGCAGAGTTGTGCCGCGACCCCGTGGCTGTGGACCTGTTCATGAGCGACGGCACGCCCGACGACGTGCAGCGGTACCTGTACCTCGAGGCCGAGCGCAGGGCCATCATGCGCAAGCGCAAGCAGCTCGCCGACAACGAGACCGACTTCTTCGCCCCGCCCCGGCGCCCCGGCCCCGACCCCGGCTTCAGCGGCTGCCGGAACTAGCCGGCCCTGACCCCGGCTTCAGCGGCTGCCGCAGCTAGCCCGGCCGAACGCCGCCCGTGGCGTGCTGGCGGGCCGTAGCATCGTGCCCCGATGGCTGCAATCACACCGCCGGGCGAGTGGACCTACGGCGTCGCCCTGCCCATCCACACTCTCACCGCCACCCTGGCCGACCCCTGGGAGCACTCCGCCACCGTCGACGACCTGGTGAGCATCGCCCGCAAGGCCGAGAACACCGGCCACCACTTCGTCGGCGTGACCGACCACGTGGCCATTCCCGACAACGACTATGCGGCCCACATGAGCACCACCTGGTACGACACCGTGGCCACCCTCTCGTACCTGGCCGCCTGCACCGGCACCGTCAACCTGGCCTCGGTGGTGTGGATCGCGGCCTACCGCCATCCCTTGCAGACGGCCAAGTCGTTCGCCACCCTCGACCACCTGTCGGGCGGTAGGGCCGTCCTGGGTGTGGGCGCAGGCCATGTGGAGGCCGAGTTCGAGGCCCTCGGCGTGGACTTCGACGCCCGGGGACGGCTGCTCGACGAGACCCTGGAGGCGGTGAGGGGCGCCTTCGCCGACACCTACGTGAGCCATTCCGGCCCAGCGTTCAGCTACTCCGACGTCGGGATCGGTCCCGCGCCTGTGCGGGAGCTGCCCATCTGGGTGGGCGGCAGCGGCCGGGCCGCGTGGCGCCGGGCCGGCCGCCTGGGCGACGGCTACGTCCCGATGGGCAACCCGGTGGACCAGTACGGCGAGATCATCGACACCATGCAGGCCGCGGCGGACGCGGCCGGCCGCAACGACGCCCGCTTCGATGTGGGCTTCATGCCGCCGTGGTGCTACCTGCTGGCCGGCAGCGCCCCCGAGGGCCTTCCGCCGGTGATGGCCTGCGGCGTCGAGCCCGTCGCGGCCAGCATCAGGGCGGGCCGCGAGGCGGGCGCCAACACGTTCCATCTCAAGTTCCGGGCCCGCACCCTCGAGGAGTACCTCGAGCAGTTCGACGCCTTCGCGGAGTCGGTCGTCCCCCTGGTCAACGAGGCCTGATCGCCGGCGTAAGCGCTAGTTGATTCGGCGGTCGCGGCCGGCCCAGAGCTGGTCTCGCAGGGCGAACTTCTGGATCTTGCCGGTGGCGGTCTTGGGCAGGTCGCCGAAGGTGACCGACTTGGGGGCCTTGAACCGGGCGATGCGGGACTTCACGTGCTCCACCAAGTCGGTCTCGGTGATGTCTGCCCCCGGCCGCAGCATGACGAACGCGGCCGGCACCTCGCCCCAGGTGTCGTCGGGCGCGGCCACCACCGCGCACTCCACCACGTCGGGATGCGACGCCAGCGCCTGCTCCACCTCGATGGAGGCGATGTTCTCGCCGCCGGAGATGATCACGTCCTTGGCCCGGTCACGCACCTCCACGTAGCCGTGGTCGTGCATGACGGCCACGTCGCCGGTGCGGAACCAGGTGCCGTCGGGGCCCTCCACCGAGGCGGCCGCGGTGGCGGCGGGATCCTTGTAGTAGCCGATCATCACGTTGTTGCCCCTGATGGCGATCTCGCCCTGGGTCTCGCCGTCGGCGGGCACGTCGGCGCCGTCGCCGTCCACCACCCTCACCGAGGACGTCACCAGCGTGCCCACCCCCTGGCGGGCCTTGATCCGGGCCTGCTCGTCGGCTGGCAGGCCGTCCCACTCGCGGCGCCAGTCGCAGATGAGCGACGGCCCGTACGTCTCGGTCAGCCCGTAGAGGTGGGTGACATCGATGTTGAGTTCGGCCAGCTGGGCCAGCAGCGTGGGCGAAGGCGGCGCGCCCCCGGTGGCCACCTTCACGGTTCGGGGCGCGGGCGCGGCGTCGGGATGGTTCACCAGGCCGATCAGCACAGTGGGGGCCGCGTTGAAGTGGGTCACGCCGTCGTCGCGGATGTGGCGCCACACCGTTCCCGGATCGAGAACCCGCAGCGTCAGGTGTGCGCCGCCCACCGCGGTGACCGCCCACGGGAAGCACCAGCCGTTGCAGTGGAAGATGGGCAGGGTCCACAGGAACGCGGCGTCACTGTCGAGGCCGCACTGGGCGGCCATGGCCAGCGCGTTGAGGTTGGCGCCCCGGTGCGAGTACATCACTCCCTTGGGGTGCCCGGTGGTGCCCGACGTGTAGTTGAGGCTCAGCAGCGACTGCTCGTCGGTGACCTCCACCCGGTGCGGGGCTGCGGCCGCCAGCAGGGCCTCGTACTGGCAGTCCGCGGCCCCTGAGGCGCCCGCGTCCTGCGACACGACGACACGCAGGCCCGGGACCTGCTGTTCGATCGCTCGGGCCACGTCGGCCAGAGCGTGGTCGACGAACAGCACCTTGGACCCGGCGTGGGCCACGATCCAGGCCAGCTCGCCGGCCGAGAGCCTCGAGTTGAGGGCGTTGAACACCACTTGAGCCATGGGGAACCCGAACGTCGCCTCCAGGGCCATCGACACGTTGGGGGCCAGCACCGACACCGCGTCGCCGGGCTCCAGGCCCAGGTCGAGGGTGGCCCCGGCCAGCCGCTCGCAGCGGTCGGCGAAGTCCTCGTAGCTGCGGCGCAGCGGCCCGTCGATCACCGCGGGGCGGTCGCCGTGCACCACCCGGGCCCGGTCCAGGAAGGCGACCGGCGTGAGCGGCACCGGCACGAACGGCGACTGTGAAGGGGCGCGGTCCGCAGTCATGGCCCGCAACGCTATGTGACCCAATTCACGAATGCCACGGGCGGTGCCGGCCATACCTTGAACAGCAGGAAGGTTGAACGACGCAGATGGATCAACTCTCGCAGGTCCGATTGAACCGCAAGGAGAAAGGGAAGAGAAAATGACATACACACTCCTGATCGCCGTCGGGGTGTTCCTGGTGCTGCCGGCGGCGGCCGCCGTGGCCCGGATCGCCTCCCACTACCGCAACGGAGCCCGCGGCCGTCCCGACCTCGAGTCGGGCCGGATCGAGGGCTTCACGCTGGCCGAGGCCTTGGCCCGTGCCCGGCATCCCTCACGGCTGGCCGAGCGCGATGCCTCCGGGTCCGGGACCCGCGCCAAGAGCCGCCGGGCCACCCTGAGGCCCGTATTCCACATCGGCGCGACCCCAGCTCCGAAGGGTGTCAGCCCGTGGCCGTCCGACGACTCCATCCACGAGGAGTTCGACCTGGGCACGCCCCGCCACGGCGACCAGGCCGCCTAGCGCTCGCCCCCAAGCCCGAGATCCCTGTAGCCGGTGCAGTACAGCGTCACCCGGCTGCAGGGATCTCGGGTCGGCGGACGTGTCACTCACAAACGGGCCCGCAACTCGTGCTTGCCGTGACGCTCCCCCTCGACATCGTGGGGAGGGACCGCGTGTCGCTCACAAACGGGCCCGCAGGTCGTGCTTGAGCACCTTTCCCGAGGCGTTGAGGGGAAGCTCCTCCACGAAAGTGATGCCCCGTGGGGCTTTGTAGTTCGCCATCCGCTCCCGGCACCAGCCGATCAGCTCGGTCTCGGCCCCGGGGGCGGGCGCGCCGGGGGCGGGCACCACGAATGCGTGGCCGACCTCGCCCAGCCGCTCGTCCGGCCGGCCCACCACCGCCACCTGGCCCACCTGAGGATGGGCCAGCATCGCGGCCTCGATCTCGGCCGGGTAGGCGTTGAAGCCGCCGCAGATGAACATGTCCTTGAGCCGGTCGGTGATGACCACGTACCCGGCCCCGTCCATGGTGCCGATGTCGCCGCTGTGCAGCCACCCGTCGGCGTCGATGGCAGCTGCGGTGGACTCGGGGTCGTCGAAGTAGCCGTCCATCACGTTGTAGCCCCGCACCACGATCTCGCCCGGCTCGCCCCTCGGCACTTCGCAGCCGTCGGGGCCGACCACCCGCACCTCCACGTCGTCGATGGCCCGGCCCGATGTGGCTGAGATCACCTCGGGCGGATCGTCGTGGCGGCACATGGTGGCGATGCCCGACGCCTCGGTGAGCCCGTAGCCGGTCACGATCACCTCGAAGCCGAGCCGCTCTCGCATGGCCTCGATCATCGGCACCGGCACCGGCGCGGCGCCGGTGACCGCCAGCCGCAGGGTGGACATGTCGAAGCTGTCGAGGTCGGGATGGTTGAGGATGGTCTGGTAGATGGCGGGCGGCCCGGGAAGCATCGAGATCCGCTCCTGGGGCACCCGGGCCATCACCGACGGCACGTCGAACACCGGGTGCGGGATCATGGCCGCGCCCGTCATCAGGCAGGCGAGGATGCCCGCGTTGAGGCCGAAGGAGTGGAAGAACGGGTTGATGATCAGGTACCGGTCGTCTGCTCTCAGCCCGATAACCGAGGCCCAGCTGCGGTAGGCCCGGCACACCGGTGCGTGCTTCAGCACGACGCCTTTGGGCCTGCCGGTGGTCCCGGACGTGAACATGATGTGGCACGGATCGTCCCCCGAGACCGGCGCAGGCTCCGCCCCGGTGGGAGCATCCGGCGGCGCCTGGGCGACGAAGTCCCAGAACCCGACCGCCCCGGCCGGTGCCGGCGCCCGCAGCGCCACCACCTCCTCCACGCACGAAGGCACGCCCCCTGCGGCGGCGCGCAGCATCCCGAGGTGGTCCGTGCCCAGGAAGTCGGTGGAGCAGAACAGCAGGCGGGCCCCCGACCGGTCGAGCACGTAGGCGGCCTCCTCGCCCTTGAACCGGGTGTTGATGGGCACGACCACCCCGCCGGCGGAGTGGACTCCCAGCGCGGCCACCGCCCACTGCCACCAGTTGGGTCCCCACACGCCCACCCGGTCGCCCGGCGACAGCCCCCATGCCCGCAGCGCGGCCGCCATCTCTGCGACCCGGTCTCTCAGCTCGACGAACGACAGCCGCAGCCCGCCGTCCACCAAGGCCTCGGCCCCGCCGAAGCGGGCCGCGGCGTCGTCGACCAGGGCTGGGATCGTGGTCACGTGTCCCAGGTCACGAGCAGCTGCCGGGGGCCTCGGAACGTGATGTTCGCGAAGCGCTCCAGGCTCTGGGGTTCCACCAGCCGCAGCGACGGGACCCGCTCGGTCAGCACCTCCAGGGCGACATTGGCCTCGTAGTCGGGCGCGAACGGCGTGAAGCCGTTGACGGGGCATCCCGACGGTGGTGGCGGCACCTCGTCGGGCACCCGGTGATAGGACGCCTCGGTCTGGGTCACAGGCTGGTTCCTCTCGCTGTGGAGGCAGAGTAGCCCCCCGGCATGCTCGCTCCCAGTGGACCGCGTTAGGGTCTAGGGCCGTGGCCAGGACGCTCGCTGAAGCCACCCGTCGGGTATTGGGGTCGCGCCGTCGGGGTGGCCGGGAGCCGGCTGCCGCCCAGCTGGCCCATGCCGGCGACGCAGCCCTCGTGGCCGATCTGGAGGCTGCCATCGGGGCCGACCGGGTGCGCGCCGACTCGGCGGCCCGCTACCTCGCATCGCGCGACGCCTCCATCTACCGGGAGGGCAACGCTGGGCCGGTCTGCTATCCGGGCTCCACCGAGGACGTCGTCGCCTGCGTGCAGGTGGCCACCCGCCACGGCCAGGCCGTGTCACCCCGGGGCGCGGGAACCGGGCTGGCCGGCGGCGCGGCTCCACTGGGTCAGCCGGTGGTGCTGTCGATGACCCGGATGGACAAGCTGCTGGAGATCGACCTCGACAACGGCGTGGCCTGGGTGCAGCCCGGCATCGTGAACCTCGACCTCACCCGGGCGCTCGCCCCCCACGGTGTGCACTACGCCCCCGACCCGTCCAGCCAGGCGGCCTGCACCATCGGCGGCAACGTGGCCAACAACTCCGGCGGCCCGCACTGCCTGGCCTACGGTGTGACCAGCGCCCATGTGCTGGCGGTGGAGGTCGTGCTGTCTGACGCTTCCGTGGTGACTCTCGGCGACCTCACCGCCGAGCCCGCCGGGTACGACCTGCGCGGCGCGTTCGTGGGCTCCGAGGGGATGTGCGGCATCGCCACCGCGGTGGCCGTGCGTCTCACCCCCAACCCGCCCGCGGTGCGCACCATGCTGCTCTGCTTCGACGACGTGTCGGACGCCGCGGCCACGGTCAGCGCCATCATCGCGGCCGGGATCGTGCCCGCGGCCATCGAGATGATGGACCAGCGCTGCGTCCGAGCGGTCGAGGACTTCGCTCAGGCCGGCTATCCCAAGGACGCCGCCGCGGTGCTGCTGGTCGAGGTGGACGGAGCGGCGGGGGGCGTCGCCATCGCGGGGGAGAGGATCGCCGGCATCGCCCGGCGCCACCAGGCCATGAGCGTGCGAACAGCCGCCGACGAGGAGGAGCGGGCCCGGCTGTGGAAGGGCCGCAAGAGCGCGTTCGGGGCTGTCGCCAACGTGATGCCCGACTACTACCTGCACGACACGGTGGTGCCCCGCACCCGTCTGGTGGAGGTGCTCGAGAGCATCTACGAGATCGTCGACCGCTATGACCTGATCGTCCTCAACGTGTTCCACGCGGGCGACGGCAACCTGCACCCCATCCTGGCCTACGACTCGCGGGTGCCGGGCGCGGACGAGCGGGTGCATGCCGCGGGCCGCGAGATCATCGAGATGTCGCTGGACATGGGCGGAGCGCTCACCGGCGAGCACGGGATCGGGGTCGAGAAGCGCGAGCACATGAGCCGCATGTTCAGCGAGGTCGACCTCGACCAGCAGAGCCGGCTGCGGGCCTCGTTCGACCCGTACTGCCGCATGAATCCCGGCAAGGTGCTGCCCAGCGCGCACAGCTGCTCCGACATCGGCGCGTTGCGAGCCTCCGACGCGGCCGGCGTCTGGGGCTGAGAGGCCGATGACGGACTTCGACGAGGCTCTTAGAGACTTCGCGGCCGAGGTCGGCTCGGACGGCCCGGTGTGTGTGCGGGGAGGCGGCACCCGCTGGAGCCTCGGCGGCGAGCCGGCGCCCGGTACCAGGGAGGTCGCCGCCCCCGCAGGCATCGTCGCCTTCGAGCCGGCCGAGATGACGGTGCGGGTGCGGGCCGCCACGCTGGTGGCCGAGCTCCATGAGGAGCTGGCTGCAGCCGGTCAGCGCACCGCCCTTCCCGAGCGGCCGGGCGGCACGGTGGGGGGAGCGCTGATGGCAGGGGAGTCGAGCGTTGCCCGCCTGGGGCTGGGGCTGCTGCGCGACGCCCTGCTGCAGGTCCGTTACGTCTGTGCCGACGGCCGGATCGCCAGTGGCGGTGCCGGCACCGTCAAGAACGTCAGCGGCTTCGACATGTGCCGGCTGCTGGTCGGCTCGCTGGGAACCCTCGGACTGGTGGGCGAGGCGCTGGTGCGCACCGTGCCCGTCGGGGAGGCCGAGCGCTGGGTGCGCGTGCCGGGAGTCGACCCTCTCGCGGTGCTGTCATGCCACACGGCGGCCTCGGTGCTGTGGGACGGCACCGACGTGTGGTCCCTCTTGAGCGGCTATTCCGTCGATGTGGACGAGGACGCGGGACATCTGGCCTCGCTCGCGGCGGGACCGCCCGAGGACGTGGCCGGTCCACCCGACCTGCCGCCGCACCGCTGGTCGTGCACTCCCGCGCAGGCCGCGTCCTTCGACACCCACAACGGCGCAGGGGGCCGCTTCGTCGCGGAGATCGGTGTCGGGGCGGTGCACGCATCCGAGGCCCCGCCGTCCCGGCCGGTCGATCCCGGCGTCGAGAAGCTGAACCGCCGGTTCAAGGAGCGTTTCGACCCGACCGGCCGGCTCAACCCCGGCCGCGACCCCCTGAGGAAGCCGTGATGCCCGCCCGAACGCCGGTCCGGCGAAATTGGGGCGGATTTTGTGCACATGGTGCCCATCTCGTCGCCAATTTCGGTCCGGAAGGGTCCTGATGGATCTGGGGCTGAACGACGACGAGCTGGTCGCCTGCGTCTCGTGCGGGCTATGCCTGCCGCACTGCCCCACCTTCGTGATCACCGGGCGGGACACCGAGTCGCCCCGGGGCCGGATCGCGCTGATGCGGGCCGTGCAGAACGAGGGCGCTCCGGTGACCGACGACCTGATCCGGTCGATCGAGACCTGTGTGCAGTGCCGGGGCTGCGAGACGGCGTGCCCCAGCGCGGTGCCGTTCGGCCGCCTGATGGAGGGCACCCGGGCCGCGCTGGCGACCGAGGGCCGGATCACGCCCCGGTGGCAGCGCCTGGCGTTCAAGGCCCTGAGGCACCGCCGGCTGCTGATGGCCGGCTCCACCCTGCTGGCATACGCCATCCGGCTGCGGCTGGTGCCGACCAGACGGCTCGGGCTGCCCGCCCGGATGCCGTTGCGGCGGCCGCGGCTGCGCACCTCGGGCACCGACGTGTGGCTCTTCACCGGCTGCGTGATGGACGCCTGGCAGCGCGATGTGCACATGGCGGTGCAGCGGGTGGTGGAGTCCGCCGGCGTGGGGGTCGAGCCCACCGGCGGCACCGCGCCGTGCTGCGGGGCGCTGCACATCCACGCCGGGCTGGAGGCCGAGACCAAGGACATGGCCCGGCAGGTGATGGCCGGCCTCTCCGGCGACGACCGACCGATACTGGTGGACGCGGCCGGATGCGGCGCCTCGCTGAAGGACTACGGCCACCTGCTCGGCACCGACGAGGCTAGGGCCTTCTCGGCCCGGGTCTACGACGTGCACGAATGGCTGGCCGGACGCCTCGACGAGCTTCGGGCCCGGCGTCCGGTCGATCCGCTGCCGATGACCGTGGCCGTGCAGGACCCGTGCCATCTCCGCCACGTCCAGCGGGCCCATCAGGCGGTCCCCGAGGTGCTGCGCCCATTCGTCGACGAGGTTGTGACTCTCGACGACGACGGCCTGTGCTGCGGGGCGGGCGGCGCCTACTCGGTCATGGAGGCCGAGCTGTCGCAGGCGATCCGCAAGCGCAAGACCGCGGCGGTGGCCCGCTCGGGAGCGTCGGTGGTGGCCAGCGCCAACCCGGGCTGCTCGCTGCATCTGGCCGCGACCGGCCTCGACGTGCGCCACCCGCTCGAGCTGGTCGACGAGGCCCTCTCTAGCGCCTAGAGGCCGAGCGAATAGGCGAGCGAACGCGGCCCATGCGGCGCGGGGCCGTGGGCAGTGTTGCTGTGGCCCGGGCGGCCCGTGAGCGCGGCGAACAAGAGCGGGAATGGCACCGCTGCGGCGCGACAGGCCCTCGCCCATTTGCGGGCGCGCTCAGAGCTCCGTCCTGAGCGGCGGGGCTCCCCCGGTGCCCTTGCGCTGACCCCGCGGCCTCGGCCAGTGGCCGGATTTCTTGGGGTGCCCGGGAACCGGCCGCCGGTTGGCGTCGTCGTAGGGAGCGATCGGGCGCAGAGCGTGCCCGCCGCCTGGAGGAGGGCGACCAATGGGAACCACGGGATTCAAGAGCCTCAACACGAGGACCAACCGGAGCAGGGCATGGCTGGGAGCAGTGCTGGTGCTGGGGCTGCTGGCAGTGTCGTGCACCAGCGGCGGCGGCGAGGCGGCCGTCACGGCCGCTCCCGACACCGTTTCCGTCGCGGGCACCGACGATGCCGCCTCGGCGGAACCCGACGTCGGTGGCGACCGTGACAGCTCGGGCAGTGTCGACCTCGGACCGGCCACGACGGCCCGGTCCCGCAGCCGGACGGCCGACTCGCCGGCCGAGCCCCAGCCCGAGTCGGAGCTGATGGAGGAGGCCATGGCCGAGGAGGCCCCGACCGCCGACTACGACGCCGATTACGCCGCGGACACCGCGGCGGCCGCGGCCTCGGCGGCCCCGGCCGCGACGACGACGGTGGCGCACTCGACCAGCAGCGGGGTGTCCCGGACGGAGGCGGCGGCCTCGGACCGGGAGCCTCCCGAGGAGCGCCGCCGACGATGCCCGGAGTGCCGGTCCAACACCTTCGAGGACTACGGCGTCAACCCGTTCGTGGACACCTACACCGACGATCTGTCCACCTTCGCCCTCGATGTAGACACTGCGTCCTACGTCGTGACCCGCAACTTCCTGGAGGGCGGCCAGCTCCCGCCCATCGAGGCCGTGCGGGTGGAGGAGTTCGTCAACTACTTCGACGGCGGCTACCAGCCGCTGATCGACGAGTTCAACATCACCCTCGAGGCGGCCCCGACACCGTTCAGCGATCCCGACCGGGTGATGCTGCGGGTCGGCGTCCAGGCCCCCGAGATCCTGTCGGACCTGGTGATTCCCGACAGCGTGGTGCTGGTCATGGACCGCTCCGGCTCGATGGGCCAGCCCGCGGGACCGGCTGACCGGCCCATGGAGCGCATCGCGCTGGCCCATGAGGCGGTCGAGCTGCTCCTGTCGGGCCTGCCGGGCCGCACCCGGGTAGGTGTCGTCTCCTACGACGACATCGCTGAGACCGTCGTCCGGCCGACCCAGCTCTCGGGCAACGCCGACTGGATCGTCGACGAGATTCGCCGGTGGGTTCAGCCCCGGGGCAGCACCAACGCCGAGGCCGGCCTGGTGCGGGGCTTCGACATGGCCCTGCGCGAGGCCGACGACGGCCGCAACGTGCTGGTCCTGCTGCTGTCGGACGGGGTCGCCAACGTGGGCGCCACCCGCACCGACGACATCCTCGAGGAGATCGGGGAGCGGGGCGACATCGGCCTGTCCACCATCGGCGTGGGCCTGGGCCCGTTCAACGACGAGCTCATGGAGCAGCTGGCCAACAAGGCCGACGGCAGCTACCACTACATCGACACGCCCGACGAGGCCCGGCGCATCTTCGTCGAGAACCTCAACGCGATGCTGGCCTCGGTGGCCCGCGACGCCAAGATCCAGGTCGAGTTCGACCGGGACAAGGTGATCTCCTACCGGCTGCTCGGCTTCGAGAACCGGGCCATCGCCGACGAGGACTTCCGTGACGACACCCGCGACGCCGGTGAGGTCGGTGCGGGCCAGAGCTCGACCGCCCTCTACGAGGTGACCCTGGACCGGGGCTGGGACCGCGGCCGCGGGGCGATCGCCACCGCCACCCTGCGCTACCGCCGGCCGGCCAGCGAGCGGATCACCGAGACGTGGGCGAGCCTGCATCCCGACGACGTCGAGCGCTCGTTCCGGGACGCCGACCCGCACTTCCGGCTGGCCGTGGTGGCGGCCGAGTTCGCCGAGGTGCTGCGGGACAGCCCCTTCGTGGAGGATCGCAGCATGGAGGAGCTCGGCTACCAGGCCGACCGGGTGGCCGATGAGCTGCGCCGCGACGCCGACGCCGGGGAGCTCGCCGACCTGATCGACGCCGCGAGGCGCATCCGCCGCCGCTAGCGGCGACCAAGGGCTCCTCCTTCCCTGCGACTCACCCCTGGAGGGGCCCTCACGGGGCTCGGCGGCCCGGCCCGGAGGGGACTGGGCCGCCGAGCCTTGCCCGCGCCCGCGGGCCGCCTGGTCAGAGGCCGAGCGAGTAGGCACGCGAATCCGGCCCATACGGGCGAGGCCGTGGCCCGAGCGGCCCGTGAGCGAAGCGAACAAGAGCGGGAAACCCACCGCCGCAACGCGACGTACTCGTACCCGCCCGCGCCTGGTCAGGCGAAGCCGAAGATGGGCGGGAACGCGACCACGACCACGGTTGCCCACACCGCGTACACCGGTGCGTAGGCCGTCTGCCATCTCTCCAGGGCCGGGAATGGACGCCGGTCCCGGAGGAAGCCGAGGTACAGCCACGCCGACCAGGCCAGGTTGACCAGCAGCACCAGGTTCTCGCCCAGGGCCGCGATCCGGTTGGGCGTGGTCCCGAAGTCCGACAAGCGCCCGGCTACGGCACCCAGGACCAGCACATCGACGAGCAGGGCCGCCCCGATCAGCACCATCAGCAGGATGTCGAACAGGCCGGCCGGCGCCCGCCGGTCACGGGCGGCGATGGAGTAGATCACCAGCCCCAGGATCAGCGCCAGCAACACGTCGAAGAAGATGAGCACGCCCCGGCCGACGTCGATTCCCCTGCCGGTCACCGCCACCGCCAACAGGAAGGTCAGCAGCAGCGCGGCGAACAGCGGCGTGAACAGCCATGTCAGGACCGGTGCGAGTCGTTCGAGCACACCCTGTCTCGACTCGGCCAGCCAGGCGGCCACCACGACCGCGCCGGCCGCCCCGCAAGGCACCAGCCACAGCCCGACGAACTCTCCGGCATCAAGCCCGATGGCGGAGAAGATCCCGGCCGTGGAGCCGGCGAACACACCGCCTCCCAGCGCGATCAGCCCGTAGTAGATGAGCCACTCGCCGGTGAATCGGACGAAGCCCATGCGCCGGTCGTGGGAGCGCCAGTCGCCGCCGGCGTGAGCGATGCCAACGACGAGCCACAACAGGATGGGCAGGTGCAGCGCGGTCAGGATCTCGGTGTCGGAGGCGTCGCGCCCGCCGTCGAACGGGTAGGCGTTGACGACCACCGCGGCCCCAGCGAACACCGCGGCCAGAAGGCCGAGGGTCCGGTGGCCGAGCCGGCGCTTCCAGGCGAAGTAGCCGGCCAGGAAGGGCAGCACCAGCAGACCAATGTTGCGAGCGTAGAACTCGGTGTCGGACTCGAGGCCGGCACCCAAGAGCTCGGGCGCCTTGATGGCCGCCGCGGCTGCCACCGCGAGCCGCGCCATCGTGAAGAGCTCGCTGCGGGCCCGGGGGTCTGCGGCCTCCGGGCCCAGCCCGAGCCTCCTCCAGAGCCGGCCGGGGGTCTCCGGGGCGAGGTCCGGCCCCTCGTGTCGGTCGTCCTCAGGCACCCGGGCGATGGCGGACAGCGCCTCGTCGAGTGCTTCGACCCGCCTGGCTGCGACCAGGAACGCTTCGTCGGGCGAGAGGTGAACGCCTTGGAGTTCGGAGAGGTGGTGGCGCAACTCGCCCTCGAGCTGGGCGTCGCCGACTTGGTCGCGCCACTCGGCGATCAGGGCTTCGAGTCGGTCGTCGATCCTCGCAAGCTATCGGCGGGTGGCGCGCGCTCTGGTTCGGGCCGGTTGCCGGCCCCGGAGGCGTGCGGGTTGAATGGAGTCATGGACCAGTTCATGCAGGCGGCCATCGACGAGGCGCGCAAGGGCCGGGCCACCGGCGGCATTCCCATCGGGGCGGTGCTGGTGCACGACGGCGAGATCATCGGCCGGGGCCACAACCGGCGGGTGCAGATGGGCTCGGCCATCCGCCACGGCGAGACCGACGCCCTGGAGAACGCCGGGCGGCTCCCGGCGGGCGTCTACCGCGACTCGGTGATGTACACAACGCTGTCGCCGTGCTCGATGTGCACCGGGGCGATACTGCTCTACGGGATCGGCGAGGTGGTCGTGGGCGAGAACCGCACCTTCATGGGCGAGGAGGCCCTGCTGGCCGAGCGGGGCGTGTCCGTCACCGTGCTCGACGACGAGACGTGCGTGGCCATGATGCGGGACTTCATCGAGGCCGAGCCCGCCCTCTGGAACGAGGACATCGGCGAGGACTAGCCCCTTGCCGGGCCGACTCCCCGCGAAATCGATGTAGTTGACACCCCCTCATGTGGACAACTACATCGATTTGGTTACATCGATTTGGTTACATCAAGCTGGTGGGGATGCTGTCCTAGATGCAGGTTTGGGCGGCGTCGGTGATGCGGCGGGCGCGGGGGTCGCCCATGAGGTCGGAGTCCATGCGGTTCATCACGTAGCAGACGCTCAGCCGGCGGTCGAAGTCGATCGCGGCGAGCGACCCGCCCCAGCCGCCCCAGAACATCTGCCCGGGCCCGACCTCGATCGTGCCGAGCTGGAAGCCGAAGCCGAGGCCGTGGCGCATGCGGACCATCAGCACCTTGTCGATGCTGTCGGTGTGCTCCTCCAGGGCCCGCCGCACGCCGGCCTCCGACATCAGCCGGACCCCGTCCACCGCGCCGCCGCAGGCCAGGGCGGCGTGGACGCGGGCGACGGACCGGGCGTTGCCGAAGCCGCCCGCGGCGGGTATCTCCGCGGCCCGCCAAGCTCTGGTGGCGGGCTCGGTGGCGGTCATCGGGCAGCTCGTCAGGGTCTTGACCGCGATGGAGTCGGCGGAGACCTCCACGCCGTTCACGGTGAGCTTGTCGCCGGTGAACACCGGGGGTGCCAGGGCCGCCACCCGGTGGTCCTCGGAGGCGGGCAGGCTGATCCAGAAGTCGGCGCCGAGCGGTTCGGCCACCTCGGTGCGGAACCAGTCGGACAGGCGGCGGCCGGTGATGCGGTGCAGGATCTCGCCCTGGAGCTGGCCCTGGCTGACGGCGTGGTATCCCGAGGCCGTGCCCGGCGGCCACCACGGGGCCTGGGCCGCGAGGTTGGCGGCCACGCCGTCGAGGTCGTAGAGCTGCTCCATGGTGATGGGCGGGTCGAAGCCGGGCAGTCCGGCGGTGTGGGCCATCACGTGGCGGACGAGCACTGCCTCCTTGCCGTTGTGGGCGAATTCGGGCCAGTACTGGGCCACGGGGGCGTCGAAGTCGAGTTCGCCCCGGTCGGCCAGCATCAGCATGCAGGTGGCGGCCATGGTCTTGGTGGTGGAGTAGACGTTGACGATGGTGTCGCGCTGCCAGGGCGTGCCCTCGGTGTCGGCGTCGCCGGCCCAGATGTCCACCACGAACTCGCCGTCGACGGTCACCGCCGCGGCCGCGCCGATCTCCAGCCCTTCGGCGAAGTTGGCCTCGAACGCGTCCCGAACCGCCTCGAAGCCGGGCTTGCAGGTCCCGTGGATCTCCATGGCCCCATCATGGCAGCGGCGGGTCCCGCTCGCTTCGGTTCCAAGTCTGCGGCAGCCAAGTTGACTAAAAGATGTTCTACTGCTATAACAGGTCCATCGCTTCGTCATGATGCACTCATGACAAGATTTGTAAACACCTTCGGTAGCTCCTCATATCACCGAGCGTGTCGGCGAAGCCCCATCGACCGAACGATGCAGGGGATCGCCCGTCCAGCCTTCGGGCGGCTCATCCCCAAAAAGGAGGCTCTCCGAGCATGTCCAGCCCCGACCAGACCGGTTCGCGGTCCCCGGACCCCGACCCCGCCAGAGGTATCGCCGACGCCGCCGGCGTGCAGGCGGCGCGCGGCGAGGCGCCCGCTAGCAGGGCCACGGCGTTCGAGCAGGGCAGTGCCGAGGCCGTGCTACCTCTGCTGGTCGGCCTCGCCGCCATCCTCACGCTCCTGCTGCTCTGGATGATCCTGCCGATCGGGGATGGAAGCAGGCCGCATGACAGTGCTCCGGAGACCTACAGCGAGCTGCGCTCCATGAGCTACTCGGCCGGCTGGAAGACCGACAGTGAGATCTACTCGGTCCAAGCGAGCCTGGACCGCGACCTGTACTCCCTCGACTCGGGACTGTGGTCGGTGGGCTTGGATCTTGGCTCCCTCGCCTACGACGTCGGGTCCGAGTCGCGTCCCAGGGTGCGGGAGTTGGAGGATGCCGTCGACGCTCATCGAGACGAGCTCCGCCAATTCCGGCGCTCGGTCGACGCCCGGTTCGACGAACTGCGGGACTCGGTCGAAGCGAGGTTCGGTGGGATCGAGGACGCGGCCGACGCTGCGCTGGACGACCATTGGGCCGAGTCGAGACGGCGGTCCCGCAGCTTGCGGACCCTCTTGGGACCGTGGTGGTTCTTGGGCATCAGCATCGTGGTGTCCGTGCTGGTCGGCTGGTGGGCGTATTGGCGTGAGAGCCGGGCGCTTGCCCAACCTGCCGAAGGGATTCGATGACGGTGCGGCGCTCCCGTCAGAAGGCGTCGAGCCGGCCGCGGTCACCAGACAGGAGGACCAGAACAATGATGAACACGCAGGAACTGGAGGCGGTGGCCGCGGTCAGGGACACCCTCGCCCGGGTGATCGCCGACGGCAGCCACGCCGACCGCTCCCATGCGATCGAGGCCATTCAGGCGATCGACCGCGGCTGGGAGGACGACCGCAGGCAGTACTCGGTGACGTTCAGGCTGGCGAAGGTGTATGACGCCCGGTTCCATCTGCTGGGCTCGTTCAGGGGCAACACCGATGAGCTTCCCGCCGGGTCTTCGACCACGGTGCAGGCAGCGCTGTTCGCCATCGACCATCTCGCCAGCGTCCTGCTGACCAGCCTGGCCGCCGTGGGTGTGGCCATCTACCCGACGATGGACGCCCCTCCCGGCGAGTTGCTGGAACTACCCGCGGCAGAGAAGGACCCACTGCTCACCGCGATCGACCAGGATCCCACCGCCTGACTCCAGCTTCGCCCTGACCCGTATGGAGCCAACGTCGACAGAAGAAGACCTTGTGGACATTGCGGACGCGTTCGAGAACAGTGAGTTCAGCCCGGACAGCTCGCAACGCCATCCTGGCGGCTCGTCTATAGCAGAATATTCAGATATCTAAGAAGGACATTGGAGTCATCCGAGCGGCTCTTCTACCGCTTGGAGATCTGCCTGCGGCCTCGGTCGTCCGCGAGCGCAGCAATACAGAGGATGTCAAGTTGCTCGGGGCATCGTTTGCGCGCGGAGGCGAGCGCATCGATCGCTCGATGCGCCTGCCCTAGCGCGGCCGAGGCCTCGCGTTTGGTGCACGAGTACTCGTGGTCGTAGTCGGCTAAGAGCCGCAGGAGGTACAAGGATTCGAAGTTGGCTGCGAACTTCAACAGGTCGGGATGGCATACCGGGTTGCCGTGAAGCCACGGCACCGATCGCGTCCTCCGCAGGTCTGCGCAGGCCCTTCTCGCCGCGGCATGGCTGACGAGTCGGCGTACTGCCTGTCTTGCGGTGCTGGCGGGGTAGTGACGGGCGACCTCAGCAGTCAAGTCCGTGAAGGTCGCATAGTAGGCCGTTGAGATGGCGCGCCGGAGTCTTGCTCTGCGCGGTCGGCCCCGCCCCGTGGGCACGAGGTGGCGCGCAGCATCGAGCAGGCCCTTCGCGCTTAGTTCGGATGCTGCCACTGTGCGTCAGGCGGGTTGGAGTGTTGCGCCGCGCTGGTGGCCGGGCTCGCAGATCTCGTCGGGTGTGCGGAACAGGCAGACCGCCGTGGCTGCGTCGTCGACCGCTTCGCGTGTCCGCTGCCAGTACTCGTCGAGCATCTCCAACGGCCACTCATCGCCGTTGGGTGCGGGTATCTCCCACGTAACGATCGCGATCCAGGCGCTGTCGTAATCGTAGTCCGGCTCGAACGAGACGTATCGAGCACGCGCTGCGTCCCCCTCGGAGCGCAAAGTCGTGTTGAGTTCCCGGAGGCTGCTCTTGGTCAGTTCCAAGAGATCCACGCGTTGAGCGTACATGAGTGTCCCTCCTCGGGTGAGGCGGCCGACGGGTGACCCCGGCTGCGAGGCCCTTGTGGCCAGCCTTGCAGATCAGTGATTCTAGCGTATAGATCATTATAACAACACAGCGTCTATTGAAAACTCATCACACATACTTGTGGACAAACTGGAATCTCTAGCAAGAGCAGACCGAGTCGCCCAAGGACTGGGGGTCGTGTGAGCGATCCGAGGCCGCCGATCCTGGAGCGGCCCGCGCCGCGGCGGTGCAGCGCCACCCGGTGGGTCGTCCTCACCAGCACCGACGCGCGAACAGTGTGGGTGCAACTTGAGGTAGGGCCTGGAACGCACCCCATCCGACTCAGGACGCTAGGCGGGGGTGAACAGCTGGTTCTGGCTGTCGGGTGGTGACGGCCCGGTGGTGGTGCCGGCTTGGCTGCGGTGGCCGGTTGGTGCCGCTTCGGTTTTGGCGTCGGGTGTTGGGGAGATCTTCGGGCTGGTCGCGGGCGGCTGGCCTCGCGGGTGCCGGGCGCGGGGTCGGTGATGTTCGGGGGTGTGGTGGGGTCTGTCGTGGTTGGGGGCGCGTGCGGGTCCGTGGTGGACCGGGTCGGGGGGATGCAGGGTGCGCCGGCCGGGCGGGCCGTGGACTTGCCAGCCGAAGTGGTGGATCTTGTTGTGGCAGCTCCAGCAGGCGAGCACGAGGTTGTCGAGTTTGGTGGTGCCGCCTTGTGACACCGGCCGCACGTGGTGCACGTCGCAGATGCCGGGGCGCGCGTCGCAGGCGAAGCAGCCTCCGTCGCGGGCGATGAGCAGCTGTCGCTGGGCTTCGGTCGCGCGGCGCGCCGACTGGGTCCGCCAGATGGCCCTGCCCCTTCGGTCATAGATGACGCCGGTGAGCTTGGCGCCGCAGGCGAGCTCTTCGAGCACCGATCCGGGCAGCTTCGTCCCGTCGGGCAGTTCGGCTATGAGCTTGCCGGTGGCCTCGTCGACGTGGGCGACCACGCAGATGTCCGCGAACGGCTTGCCGGCGTGGCCTGCGCTGGGGACGGCGGCGGTGAGTTGCTCGAGTGCGTCGGCCATGCACTGGTCGAAGCTGCGCCGCCGCCGACCTCTGTCGTTGGCGTCGTTGTTGTCTTGGGTCTGCATGCGGGTGGCGTCGGCGCGCAGCCGGTTGGCGATGCGGGTGCCGGTGACGGGGTCGAACTCGCCGTAGAGGCGCACCATCCCGTCGTCGCCGTCCCAGATGCGCAGCCTGCGGCGGGCCCGCAGCCGGGCGTGCTCGGACGCCCCGTCGTCGCCGTCGCGTGTCACGACCCAGCGGCGGGCCTCCTTGGCGAAGTCGTCGGGCCGCATCGTGTGTGCTTTGGACACCAACTCGGCGTCTGAGGCGACGTCGTCGGCGCTGGTCTTGTCGGCGGCGTCCGCGAGGCGTTTGGCGTTGGCGGACGGCACCCGGCCCGCAGCCACCGCGTCGCGCAGGGCGGGGGCCTTGGCGAGGGTCTCGGCGGTCTTGATCTGGCTGCGGGCCTCGCGACGCGTCAGCCCCGCTGCGGTGGCCAGCACCTGTGCGCCGCCGTCGCCGTGGCGGCCGCGGCCGGCGATCAAGGCCGCCGCGGTGGCCTGGAACGCTGAGTTGGCCGCCGCGATGGCCCCGGACAGCTCCAGCGCCTCAAGCAACTCCGAGGACGACGCCGAGCCCTCAGCCGCTAGCGCGAGCATCCTCCTGGTGAAGGCCTCGGCCTGCCGGGCAGCTTCGATCAACATGACCACAGCATCCCACAGGGGTGTGACATGCATCGAAACTCAGTGGGGGATGCCGAGCCGTCAGTCGCTGGTGCGAGCATTCTCTTGGTGAGGGCTTCGGCCTGCCGGCCGGCTTCGATCAACATGACCACAGCATCCCACAGGGGTATGACATGCATCGAAACTCAGTGGTCGGTGCATATGGACCTGCGCTGGCAGGCGACCCCAATGGTCTTCGGCGAGCACGATGCTCCGACCCTGCTCGGTGCCTACGCACTCGGGGCCCCTCGCCCTGACCGAGTTTGGCGGGCGTTTTGCGTTTTGCGAGGTCAGAGGGGGTGCGGCGGTTTGGTGTTTCCACTACATCGGTGGTCGCGGTGCCGTCGCAGGCCACCCACACCCTGAGGTGGGCCTCCGAACGACCCTGGTTGGAGCGGTTGGTCCGGTACCAGTTGAGCACGGTCACGGATCGGGCATCATGGAGGCGTGAACGTCACGATGCTCAACCGACGGGTGTACTCGCTCGCAGACGCGGCGCAGATCCTGCGTATCAGCCCGAGCACGCTGGAATGGTGGCTAGAGGGCGGTCGGCGTGGGAAGCGCAGTTACCCGCCCGTGATACGCAGTGAGCCAACTGGCGATCGCAGTCTGACTTGGGCAGAGTTCGTGGAGGCTGGCCTGCTGCGTCAGTATCGGCGAGACCTCGGCGTGCGACTTCACGAGATACGCACCTTCGTTGCCTCGCTTAGGGCCGAGTCGGGTGTAGAGCATCCGCTGGCCCACGCTGGTCCGTGGGTCGGAGAGGGCCGACGGCTACTGATGCGCCTTCAGGAGGAGTGCGACCTGTCCGCAGATTTGTGGCTAATCGCGCACGTTACGCGCCAGTATGTGCTCCTGCCGGCCGCTGACTCGTTTGTGCGTCGAGTTGAGTGGGAGGGTGATCTGCCCGTGGCTTGGAGGCCCCACGACGACACTGGCTCGCCGGTGCGTTGCCGCCCCAGCCGGCGATTTGGTCGCCCAGCGATTGGGGGCATCAGCACTGCTGCGATCGTCGAGCACGTGGACGGTGGCGAGTCCGAGGATGAAGTGGCCGAGCAGTTCGGCCTCTCTCTAGCCAACGTTCGCTGGGCGCTGGCCTACGAGACATCCAGCGCCGCGCTGCTCGCCGCGTGAGACAGGCCACGGTCCGCTACTACTTCGATGCCGATGTCTTGGGACTCGGCAAAGTCGTCGCCTCACTACGCCCTGACTCGACGTATCCGGGGGATCCCGGCGACGTGGTTCACAGACGCCAGCGGCCTGCGTGTGTCATATCGAGCAGTGATGTCGACGATGTCGACTGGATTCCACGGGTTGCTGCCGACGGCATGATCGCGATCTCCCGGGATGCGCAGATATCGAGGCGCATCGCCGAGGTCGAGGCGGTCGTCGAGCATCGAGCACGCCTTGTCGTCCTCACCAGCACCGACGCGCGAACAGTGTGGGGGCAGCTTGAGGTTCTCATGTGCCAGTGGCGGCGCGTCGAACAACTCGTCGATCTGCCTGGACCGTTCATCTACCGTGCGAGTCGCACACAGTTGGCGCCGTTGTCGTTGTCTTGAGGAATGGCAGGACCGGCGATGGTCGCGCGTCCTACACGGTCGGGCGCGAGCGGCGTCCGCGGCGGATGAGCAGGGCTGAGGCGGCTGCGATCAGAAACGCCGCTGCCAGCACCTGTGATCCGCAGCCGGTTGAGGCCGCCGGGGCGTGTTGGCGGGATCGTTGGCCGCTCCGACGGTGGCGGCGTTCGGGGGCGTCGCCGTGTTCGATCAACTCCTCCAACCGCTTGGCGTCCCAGGACTTGGCCTGGAGTTGCTGGAGGGTGCTGCGCAGGTAGGAGCGTTCGGAATCGTCGGCGAGGGCCATCAGCTCGACGTTCTCATGCAGCCCGGCGTTCGTGAGGTTGGCCGACCCGACCAGGAAGGCCCGCGGGGCTCCGGTACCGTCGCAGGCTGCCCAGACCTTGAGGTGGGCCTCGGAGCGCCCCTGGCTGGAGCGTCCAGTGCGGTACCAGTTGAGCACGGTCACGTCGCTGCGGTTCACGAAGTCGAGGGCTGCCGATCGGTCGCGGCCGGTGGCCCTGGCGAAGTTGCGGCTCTTCATGTCGCCGATCAGCAGGGTCACCGGCCGGCCGCGAGTGTGTTCGGCCAACCACACGATCCCGGCCACGCTCGCGGACCCCACGCACACCACGAGCGGCCCGTCGGGGTGGGCGTCGAGGAATCGCTCCACCCGATGCGCTGCCGTGTCGTCGAGGCCCACGAGTCCGAGACTCTATGCTGCGGATCAGTCGACTGTTGCGGGTGGGGAATTGGAGCAAGCAAGCGCCGACGAGGCTGGAGTGGCCAGCGAGGTCGACTATTGGGTCGAGAGGGTCACGTCGATCAGGCGCTTCGCGAGCCGGGACAAGGACAAACGCGCCCCGTACAAGCCACTGCTGCTGCTGTGGCTCATCGGACGCGTCGCTGCCGGACAGCCGGCCGAGGTGTCCTTCCAGGAGGCCGAGCTCGATCTGAAGCTGCTGATGCACCGCTACCGGCTGGGCCGGAGCGTGCGCGTGGCCTTCCCGTTCGTGTACCTCGGCACGAACCCCGAACTCTGGCGGGTGGTGGACTCCGGCGGGAATGACGTGTCCAGGATGACTCAGGCGACCAAGGAGAGCCCGGTATTCCTGCGCGAGGAGGCAGTAGGTGCTCTGGACCCGGAGTTCGAGCTGGCCTTGCACGATCCCAAGGTGCGGTCGGCGGTGGTCAACGCTCTACTACACATGGAGTTCCCCGAGACGCTGCACGATGAGATCCTCCAGGACGTGAACCTGCGCCATCTCGTGGTGGCGCAGAACACGGTTCGAGACCCGCAGTTCAAGATCACGGTGTTGCGGGCCTACGAGGAGCGCTGCTCTTTCTGCGGGTACGACCTGCGACTGGGCGGCTCGCCGGTAGGGATCGACGCAGCTCACGTTCAGATGCGCTCGAAAGGAGGCCCCGACAGCATCGACAACGGTCTGGCGTTGTGCGTCCAGCATCACCGGCTGTTCGATTTCGGGGCGCTCGGCCTTGACCACGATCATCGGATCCTCGTGAGCGAGCATCTGAACCTGAGCGAGCAGGACTCCTCGACTCAGATCCGGAGTCTGGTCGGCGAGCGAATTCGCAAGCCTCTGCGCCGCTACCGACTTCCGGCTACTGAGCACATCGACTGGCACACCAAGAACCTCTTCAAGCACCCCGCCCGCTAGGGCCTGGAACGCACCCCTCCGACTCTGGGGCCACGCCGATAGGTGAGGGCACCTCGCGTCGAGCGGGGTGTTTCCCGCGCTAGTTCGCTTCGCTCGCTGGCCGCTGGAGCGACGGCCTCGCCCGTATGAGCCGGACTCGCTCACCTATCCGCTTGGCCCCTGGGGACACTGGGCCGGGGTGAACAGCTGGTTCTGGCTGTCGGGTGGTGACGGCCCGGTGGTGGTGCCGGCTCGGTTGGGGTGGCTGCGGTGGCCGGTTGGTGCCGCTTCGGTTTTGGCGTCGGGTGTTGGGGAGATCTTCGGGCTGGTCGCGGGCGGCTGGCCTTTCGGGTGCCGGGCGCGGGGTCGGTGATGTTCGGGGGTGTGGTGGGGTCTGTCGTGGTTGGGGGCGCGTGCGGGTCCGTGGTGGACCGGGTCGGGGGGATGCAGGGTGCGCCGGCCGGGCGGGCCGTGGACTTGCCAGCCGAAGTGGTGGATCTTGTTGTGGCAGCTCCAGCAGGCGAGCACGAGGTTGTCGAGTTTGGTGGTGCCGCCTTGTGACACCGGCCGGACGTGGTGCACGTCGCAGATGCCGGGGCGCGCGTCGCAGGCGAAGCAGCCTCCGTCGCGGGCTATGACCGGAATTTGTCGGGTTGGCGGGGTTTTGGTGACAGCAGATGGCCTCTGACGTGGGGTTTTGTGTCTCCAGGCAGCGTTTCGACAGGGATTTGTAGGGGCGACACATAGTTGACGGCGCGCTGGTTGGGGGCTATTGTGGTGTTGTGTTCGTGAAGACGACCCGCCGCCGCAGGGGCGACAAGGTGTACGAGTACTTGTCGTTGGTGGAGTCGGTGCGCGACGGCGCCAAGGTCGGCCACAGGACGCTTCTGCGCCTGGGGGAGGTGACCGCTCTGCGCGAGTCCGGGCAGCTGGAGCGGATCGTGGCCGCGTTGGAGGCCCACCTGCGCCGCGAGCGCGTCGACGTGGGGGCGCTGGCCGCTGAGGAGGCGCCCGCGGTGGGGGCGGTGGCCGCGGCGGCGACGGTGTGGGGTCGGCTGGGACTGGACGGATGGTTCGCGCAGCTCGGCGCCGGGCGGGGGTCCGAGGCGCTGGAGCACGCGGTGTTCGCGATGGTCGCCAACAGGCTGGTGGCGCCGTGCTCGAAGCGCCGCCTGGTGGAGTGGGCCAGCGAGGACGTGGTCATGCCCGCGGGCTGGGAGGCTCCGCCGCTGGGCCGCTACTACCGGGCCCTCGACGCCGTCGCCGACGCGAAGCAGGCCACCGAGGCGCACCTCTACAGCCGGCTGTGCGACCTGTCGAACTTGGACCTGAAGCTGGTGTGCTACGACTTGACCTCCACCTACTTCGAGGGATCGCCGCGGCCCTCTGACCGGTTCCCGTCGCGGGCGTTCGGATACTCCCGTGACCATCGCAGCGACCGGCCCCAGATCGTGATCGGCCTGTTGTGCACCACCGACGGGATCCCCATCGCGCACCACGTGTTCGCCGGCAACACCAACGACGCCTCCACCCTGCCGGCAGTCCTGGACGACCTCGCCAAGCGGTTCGCGGTGGGCCGCATCTGCGTGGTCGCCGACCGGGGCCTCATCTCCAAAGACAACGTCGACGCAGTCGCCGCCGCCGGGTTCGACCACCTGCTGGCCACCAGGCTGCACCGCGACCACATCGCCAAAGAAGCCCTCGAAACCATCGACGACGACACCGCCTGGATCGAGATACCCCAACACCGCTGCCGGGCCACAGACATCGCCCTCGCCGACGGCACCCGCGCCGTCGTGGTCGAGTCCGACGCCCGCGCCCGCCGCGACACCCTGCGCACCGCCGAGATCGTCGCCCGCGCCGAGGCCGACCTGCTCGCCCTGGAACAACGGGTCCGCGAAGGCCGGCTCAAAGACCCCGCTGAAATCGGAAGAGCCGCCCAGCGCATCCTCGCCACAGCCGGCGCCGGGCGGCTCTTCGACGTCGAGATCGCAGAAGGCCGCTTCACCTACCACTACAACGACCACGCCCACACCTATGAGGAGCTCCTCGCGGGCCGCTACGTGCTCACAACCAGCCTCACACCCACACAAGCCACCACAACCCAGATCGTGGCCGCCTACCGCCAGCTCGCAGCCGTCGAAGCAAGGTTCCGGACCCTCAAAGACTTCCTGCACCTGCGGCCCGTGCGGCACTGGACCGAACAAAGAGTCCGCGGCCACGTCGCCGTGTGCGTCTACGCCGCCGTCATCGAGACCCTCATCGGACACGACCTCGCCAAAGCAGACGTCCGCGACCCCGACCTCGACCACCAGCACCTCAGCGCCGCCCGAGCCCTGCGAGAACTCAACCGCATCCGACGCGTCAAACTCACCGCCAACGGCCACAACATCGACCTCACCACCCGGCGCACCCCCATCCAGGCCCGGGCCCTCACCGCAATCGGAACCGACACCCAAAGCTGGGACAAAGCCACCATCACCTGACCCCGCCCAGCCGCACCCCAACCGCCGATGTAGTGGAAACACCTCATCGCCGCGCCCCCTCTGACCTCACAAAACGCGAAACACCCGACAAATTCCGGTATGAGCAGCTGGCGCTGGGCTTCGGTCGCGCGGCGCGCCGACTGGGTCCGCCAGATGGCTCTGCCCCTTCGGTCATAGATGACGCCGGTGAGCTTGGCGCCGCAGGCGAGCTCTTCGAGCACCGATCCGGGCAGCTTCGTTCCGTCGGGCAGTTGGGCTATGAGCTTGCCGGTGGCCTCGTCGACGTGGGCGACCACGCAGATGTCCGCGAACGGCTTGCCGGCGTGGCCTGCGCTGGGGACGGCGGCGGTGAGTTGCTCGAGTGCGTCGGCCATGCACTGGTCGAAGCTGCGCCGCCGTGCACCTCTGTCGTTGGCGTCGTTGTTGTCTTGGGTCTGCATGCGGGTGGCGTCGGCGCGCAGCCGGTTGGCGATGCGGGTGCCGGTGACGGGGTCGAACTCGCCGTAGAGGCGCACCATCCCGTCGTCGCCGTCCCAGATGCGCAGCCTGCGGCGGGCCCGCAGCCGGGCGTGCTCGGACGCCCCGTCGTCGCCGTCGCGTGCCACGACCCATCGGCGGGCCTCCTTGGCGAAGTCGTCGGGCCGCATCGTGTGTGCTTTGGACACCAACTCGGCGTCTGAGGCGACGTCGTCGGCGCTGGTCTTGTCGACGGCGTCCGCGAGGCGTTTGGCGTTGGCGGACGGCACCCGGCCTGCAGCCACCGCGTCGCGCAGGGCGGGGGCTTTGGCGAGGGTCTCGGCAGTCTTGATCTGGCTGCGGGCCTCGCGACGTGTCAGCCCCGCTGCGGTGGCCAGCACCTGTGCGCCGCCGTCGCCGTGGCGGCCGCGGCCGGCGATCAAGGCCGCCGCGGTGGCCTGGAACGCTGAGTTGGCCGCCGCGATGGCTCCGGACAGCTCCAGCGCCTCAAGCAGCTCCGAGGAGGACGCCGAGCCGTCAGCCGCTAGTGCGAGCATCCTCCTGGTGAGGGCTTCGGCCTGCCGGGCGGCTTCGATCAACATGGCCATAGCATCCCACAGGGGTGTGACATGCATCGAAACTCAATGGCCAGGACACATCGCCCGCGCTGGCAGTGAGCGATCTGAGGCGATCGAGCACGAACTCTCGAAACGGCCCGCAATAGGGGGGTCTGCGCACGGCGTTCTTGGCTGCGCCGTCGGGGTAATGGAAGGAAGCTTCAATGGTCAGTGCGACGAACACGGCGTAGTAGGCGGTCGAGATGGCGCGCCGGAGACGTGCCTTGCGTGGTCGGCCTCGGCCCGTGGGCAAGAGGTGCTGAGCGGCCTCGAGCGAGCCCTCGTCGCTCAGTTCGGCCGGTGCCACCGCGGTATCAGGCTGGTTGAAGCTGCGCGCCGCGCTGGTGGCCCGGTTCGGAGATCTCCTCGGGCGTTCGGAACAGGCAGTGAGCCGAGGCCGCGTCGCCGACCACGTCACCTACCGCCTCGCGTGTCCGCCGCGAGTATCCGTCGAGCAGGCGCAATGGCCATTCGTCGCCGCTAGGCGGTTCGAGCTCCCATGTGACTAACACGATCCACTCGCCGTCGAAGTCGTAGTCCGGTTCGACCGAGACGTAGCGCGCGCGTGCCGTATCGCCCTCCGAGCGCAGCGCTTCGTTGAGCTGCTGCAAGCTCCGCATAGCTCGCTCCACCATGTCCATACCCGAAGCGTACGCCGACCAGATCGCGGTAGGCTGCGCTAACTTCAGCGGGGGCCTTCTACAGCGTGGTCCCGGCCCGCTTACTGCACGACCTCGGCGCCGAGCGCTCGGCCAGCCGCCGGATGCGACTGGCCGACGGAAGGGTCGTAGATGCCGACATCGGCGAGGCGCGGGTCACCGTCAACGGCGAGAGCGTGACGACCCTGGTGGTCTTCGGCGAGGACGATGCTCCGTCGCTGCTCGGTGCCTACACGCTTGAGGGCCTCGCCCTGACGGTCGACCCCATAGACCAACGCCTGATCCTCCACGACCTTCTCCCACCGTAAGGCACTGATCCAGTTCTGCCCTCGGGCATGTGCCAGTAGGCCCGGCTGTTCTCCTTGTCGATGCGAGCGAGGTTCTATCGAGCCGGGTCCCCAGCTGGACTCACAGGTGTCCATCTCGATCCTGAGTTGCCTGTTCGCTCTTGAATTCGTCCTCGTTGAAGCCGCGATGAGCGTCTCCCATTCTGCATCGCTTGACGTTTGCCAACGAGATCGACGTGCTGGTCGTCGTTATCGACTTCGACTCCGCGTAGGATCAGACCTACGTGCTTAGGAAGTCCCGCGGTATTCGTTCTTAGGAGCATCATTGGAAGCCAATTGATCATTCAGCGCCGCGACGATAGTCTCAACATATGCATACAGATCATCCGACTCGACTAGTTCAACTTCTTTGTGATCTATGATCGACGATGGGTTCCACAAGAAGTGGCCACCCTGGCAATCAGACCTGCTGTGTCTCAATAGGAAGGTCTGTGCCAAGTCCAGAGCACTCTGCAGGCGTCCCGCACATGCTACCGCTAGGATCCTGTTCGCGTCTGTAAGCGGTGCCCTAGACCAGCCCAACGACATCGCCTTATCAAGAGACACGAGAGCTTGGTCTGGATCTGTCGGCATCAGACAGAAGCCAAGATTGTTGTGTGATTCCGCTTCATCAGGTTCCTGCTGAATGATAGCTTCGAATAGAATAGCGGCCCTATCATGTGCACCCTCCTTCAGGTACCCAATAGCCGATGGCTTGAGGCGCTCAGCTAGAGACAGATTTACGTCACCATGATGAGCTAAGCGATCTGCCATGACTTTGGCCAATTCATCCTCGTTGACCTCCCGTGCTCGCATGTCACTCCGACTACAGGGAGAATCCAACTCACCGTGGATGTATCTCCATTCAAGCCTTAGCGATTCTGTCCTCCACCGACTTAGATATGTCCTTACGAAACGATCGATGATCCACTGACCCTCTGGCGTCTGCATTGGTGGAGCCGTAGGAACTTGGGGTTCCGAGAGGGTACTTGGGAGGCTCCAATTAACGATCTCGTGAAATGGTGCGGAGACGGACCAAGCATTGAGGCTTGGCAGCACGGTGTCCACGATTCGCTTGTGCCACTCATGTGAGTGAGAATTGAGGCCATCTAAACGTGCTCGAATCGTTGGCAACCATGAGGACAGTCTGTGTCGAAGGCTCTTGTCAGAATGATCTATGACTCGGAACGTCTCACTGATCATCGAACCGACAATCTTAAATCGTATCTCAGGTTCGACCATTGTCGAGAAGCTAAGAGAATGTGACTCAATACCTTGAATCATGCCGTTGATCTTCTCTATGCGCTTGCTCTCTTCAACTTCGTCATCTGGCGGCGGCTTGGACGTGGCAACTTCGACTACACCATATAGAAGTGCTGGCAAATGCCAATCACTGATGTCTCTGGTCTCTTCGTCACTAAGGTAGATCTCCTTCGCGTCGAAAGGCTTCAAGGTAGCACGGGCAGATCGGCGTGCCCGTGGCCGCACTGGGACATGTGCAACAATGCCTGATTCGAGGACTATCTTGCGTTCGGGCCTTGGAGCCGAGTACCGGCCCAATAGATCCATGCACTCTTCACCGCACCCCCTCACGTTTGGCTCTATGTCCACGGCAAATGGGCAGTGGGGTGTCAACTCTGGTGCTTCACAGGCTTCGCTGTACTCGCGTAACGCGCGAAGCAGCATCTGTTCTTCGGGTTTGGTGAGGCCGTCCATCACCTGTAGGCGTCCTTACGTTGGCGGATGGCGGTAACTCGCACAGTGCCGGACACTGTTGTGTAGATGATGCGGTGGGATCGACCGAGACGCGCTGACCGACTGCCGGCTAACTTGCCTTGGAGTTTCTTGCCGAGCGCCGGTTCGGTGTCTAGGCGCTTGATGAGTTCGATCGCACGTCGACGTAGTGGTTCAGGCAGGCTCCGCAGCGTTCTAAGCGCGCTCCGCGATACCTCGGCCATCGCTGGTCGTCTTCAGATCTCGTCGAGCGGGGAGAATCTCCCTGCGGCGAAGTCCGCTTCGCCCTCGGCGATCGCCGCAACGGTCTCGTCGTCGGAGAGGATATTCACCGTCTCAATCAGCGACTCGTACTCGTCGTGGGCCATCAGCACCGCGACGGGCCGGCCATGCTTGGTGATAACGACCTCACCACCAGTGCGGGCGACCTCGTCGATGACCTCGCTTAGGTTGCCACGCACATCGGTCAGCGAACTAGTGGACAAGGGGGATGCGCTGTCGATGGACATGGCGACAGTGTACAGAACTCCGTGCAGAAAGCAACTCGCGCCCATGGTCATCTCCGTCAATGTTCACCAGCTTCACCGGAGCGGCTGCGCTACGTTGCCATTCATGAGAGCTTCGCGGAGGCGTCCAGGGAGCGGGGCCGAGATCATCAAGGTCCAGGCTAAGGGGCTGCGCGGATAGGCGGTCAGTGGGGGCTCCATCGGTCCCGGTAGTTGAGCAGCTTGCCGACGATGATGATGGTGGTGGCCAGGCACAAGGCGGCGTGTCGGTGGGTGCTGCGGCGGTCGGTGTTGCGTCGGAGCTGTCCGTAGTTGGACAGCCAGGAGTTGGTGGACTCGACGATCCAGCGCAGCCTACACGTTGAGCGAACGGCTGGTTTCAGGTGTGGGGGCGACGAGGTTCCGGCGGCGGTTCGGCGGTGGCTGGCCTGGGTGCACGCGCCTTAGGAGCCGGTGCCGCTAGCTGGTGGCCAAGCAGAAAGCTAAGAACAGACCGGGAAATAATTTGAAAACATCTGATAGTAAGCTACAGTCGTGATCAGAGTTCTTTGGCCGCATCACAAGGGCAGGCTGGCCGACACTGTGCAGGAAGTACTGGTCATGGGAACATTCAAGTGGCCGATGCGGATTGTCAGCGCCGACAATGAGCGATCCGAGGCGATCAAGGCGACCGTGGACACGGGTGCCTTCTACAGCGTGGTCCCGGCGCGCTTGCTGCACGACCTCGGCGTCGAGCGCTCGGCCAGCCGCCGGATGCGACTGGCCGACGGAAGGGTCGTCGATGCCGACATCGGCGAGGCGCGGGTCACCGTCAACGGCGAGAGCGTGACGACCCTGGTGGTCTTCGGCGAGGACGATGCCCCGTCGCTGCTCGGTGCCTACACGCTTGAGGGCCTCGCCCTGACGGTCGACCCCGTAGACCAACGCCTGATCCCCCACGACCTTCTCCCACTGTGAGGCACACCCTCGGCTCGCTTCGCTAGCGAGCGCACCGAGCAAGGGGATCGGCAGAGGCGTAGCGCCTACGTCGGTGCGGTGGCACGACATCATGTAACGGCCATTGGTCACCGTTGGGCGATGGGGTTTCTACGTCATGAACACGATCCACTCGCCCTCGAAGTCGTAGTCGGGCTCAATCGAGCGATATCGAGCGCTGGCAGTGCCGCCGCCTGAGCGCAGCGCGGGAGTCGAGCCTCTCCAGATTGCTCCTGGTGCTCTCTGAGACATCCATGAGCCGATCGCATCCGCGCTCGAACCGCGTGGCGGGTGTTGACCTGAAGCAAGGGCCTGCCCGACGATCCGACTACGGTCCTTTCGAATAGCGTTACGGGCATGCGTCAGAACTTCGTCGCCACCTGTGTCCGTGTCGCCGTCGGGGCGAGCCTGCTGGCGGCCGCCGCGGGCTGCAGCCTTGATCTCCTCGATGACAGCGCCGGGGAGCCGGAGGTTTCCGAGCCCGTCGAGACTCTTCCGCCACTGCCCGAGACGGTGGTCATCTCGCCGACGCAGGTCGAGCCAGACCAGCCCGCGCCGGCCACGACGACCGCAGACGCAGCACCGGCCTCCACCGTGACGACTCCGATGGAGGAGGATTCGCTCCCTGCTGTCGCGCCCGAAGCGACCGAGGACGCTCTTGCAGGCGACGCGATCGGCTTCGGGCCGGCTGCCGGTGATCGCTTGGTCGTGGTGGCCGTCGAGTCCGACGATGTGCTCAACGTCAGGGATGAGCCGATGGGCGGCATCACTGCGATGCTCGAGATCGTCCGGGGAGAGACCGAGGAGCGACTGCGGGTGCTGCACCCCGATTCATCGGTCGCCGCGTACCTCGAAGACGAGGCGGTGGCGGCCACCGGGCGCGCCCGTTCGCTCACCCGCTCGACATGGTACGAGGTCGCTGTCGGCGGCCACACAGGCTGGGTCAGCGGCGCGTATCTCGCCTATCCCGCAGCCGTGCAGGATGTGACCGACGAAGTGACACAAGCCGCGGGCGGAGTGCCGGAAGCTGCGAGCATGGAGGAGCTGGCACGAATCGTGCTTGCCGCCCTGGAGCCGCGCATCAGCGGCGAGCCTGTCACAGTGTCGGGCCCGGGCTGGTTCGAGGGGCTGGCAGAGATGGAGATTGACCTGGTCGTTCGGGGCTCACGGCACTTCGGGCAGCGGCTCTACATCGCCGCCGACGCCGATATCGACTGGGACGGAACCTTTGAGATCATCGACGCCAGACTGCGTTCGGCCACACTCCAGACCCTGTGCACGCGCGGCTGGAACGGCGAGCGCTGCCTCTAACAACAGGCTGCAATATCAGCGGCATTCAGTGTCGCCACGGATCAAGCACCCACCAACCCGACAATTCCGGTATGGCCCGAGTTTGACAACTACATGTCGCGAGACACTCGTTCCCGCAGCACACTCATGATTCTGGCCTTGCCTAGGTCTCCGAGAGGCTGAACTCCATCGTCGCCCTGCCAAACCCCCACAGCCGGATCTAGTACCTCGTAAATGTGGAGGGCTATACTGCTGACACGGTCGCTATCAGTAGGCCAGTTGTTCTCATCTGCAAGCTCCACGATCTGTTCCGACTTATCATCGAGATAGCCGAGCCATCTATCGATGATGTCAGGGCCCAATAGCGAATCTGACTTGCTGCTGTTGACGCCGGTGGTTGTGATAATGAAGTTCTCTATGGCTGATAGGCGGGTACGCGACCAAGGAATGACATGATCAAGTGAGCTATTGTCCCGCCGGATTTTACGTCCAGTCAGAACACACCTGCCTCCCTGTAGCTTTGCTAGGCCGACTCGGATGCTGTCAGGGGGCATCATTCTGTCTCGCCCAAAGAGATGTTCATGGATATCAAAGTCAGGCGCGTTCAGAAATTCTCCATTGATCTTGGTGACCAGCTGTGCAAATTTGAACTCAATCAGCGGACGCAGAACCCCAGAATATCTTGTCAATTGCTCGGCGACACCAGGAAGAAAGCGGATCTGGTTGCCTTCGAAACTATACAGGAAGGGATCTGGCTCTCCAGGGAGAGCCTGCAACTTCGAGACTGGATTTCGCCACAAGTCTCTTTCGATACGAGCCAGAGACCGGTCAAGAGCCCGGTCCCAGTCATCTCCCTGCTCGGGACTTCGCATCTTGTGGCTGACCACTTCGAAGGACTGGTGCTGAATGTCACCTCGCGAACGCTTCCTCAGTAGATCGCGAAGTTCGTGAACGTTCTGCATCACAGTTGTGTCATCAGCGATGGTATTATCGCTCCGCTTCTTCTTGCTTGAACTCTGGCGGAGCATCCTGTCCCCGTAAGGGCGACCGTGTTCCCAATGCAGGTTCAGGCACCTCTCGGCGAGCGTCCTCCTAGAAATCGGTTGGTTGTCTTGAATATGTTCTGGTGCCATATCGAGCAGAGCAAGCAATAGCCCTAGTTTGTTCGTCCCTGTCATTGATGCTCTGTCGAGAATCTCCAGCACTCCCTGAATGGGATCGAGAGCTGGTCCATCCAGATGACGCCCAATGCTCACGTAGCCCACTCTAGCCCGGCTCGGGAAGCGGGCTCCAGAGCACTGCATCAGCTCCTACAGCAGGTCAGCTGGCTATGGAACCGACACGCGAGGTGAGGGTCTTCCTGATAGCAGTCGCCGAGTACGCAACGGACGGGCGACACTCGGTCCTGTCAGTAGAGGCAAGTAGGAGTGGCTCCTACAAGGCGCAAACCGTGCAGGGTTCAGTGTCGTCGTCTTCATCAAAGGCACCGGCTAGCGCCTCAATGAGAGGGAGGTTGGTTCGAGCAAGGTCGGCCCGGGCTATCGCTGCCTCATGACGTTCGAGAACTTCGTCGCGGCGTGATCGGAGCTGGAGGAGTGTTTCGCCCCCAGACCAGGTGTATTGGCGGCCGCGCATGGCTCGGTCGCTGAAGTCGGCGTCGCCGTCGACGCCGGCGTCTTGGAGCACCTTCTGCTCGATAGCCACGGCCCTGTCGAAGAGGTCGGGGTGGCGCTCGGAGAGGCCGATCCACTCCGCCTTGCGCTGGTAGAAGCAGAAGTAGCATCCCGAACGAGTCCGCCACTCGTAGTAGGCCGGCAGGCCGATGCCAGCGTCGTCAAGGATCCTCATGACGCCCGTGTGGTCGATTCCATCCTCCACGAACGGGAAGCGCGCGTTGATGTTGGGCTTCGTGGAGACGTAGCCCTTGCGGTTGGATTCGTCGGCACGGATCGCGACATAGGAGACGGCAGGCTCGTCGCCGATCCACTCTTCGATGGGCTTGATCTTCATGTTCTTGGTGCACCAGCGCATCTGCGGCGACGGCAGCGTCCCCCGAAACACCTCAAACCAGTGGTCGAAGCCCCTGGAGGCGTTCAGTCGGACGATCGGCTTGGCGAGGATGACCTCTAGCCGAGTGAGGTACTCGTAGGTCTCGGGTAGCTCGGCGCCCGTGTCGCAGAAGAAGTACTCCATGTCGGGTACTCGGTCGCGCAGGTAGACCGCGAGCGCGCTGGAGTCCTTGCCTCCGGAGATGCCGCAGATGTGACGCGCCGATTCAACCATGGCCCACTTCCGGCCTCAGCGCGGAACGAGCCAACCGCGGCCCAACAGGAATGCTGGACGCCAGCTTGGACATCAGCCGACCTCAGCCAGCAGCGGACTGTGACCTGCCGGCTGGTCCCCCGCAGGGCCAGCGCACCTCAGGGATCCCATCGGCGTGGCAGGCTGGTAATAGCGGTCGAGGATCCTTGTGGCGATCAGGGCCGGATCGTCGGACCAGGTGAGCTGGACAGTGTCTGTCGGAGGGACGAGCCCCAGCGCCTCGTCGGCGTCGATGGACGGCCTTAGAGCGTCGGTCAGCTCCGATTCCGTGAGTTTGAAGGCTCTCCCCGGTGCTCCGGATCCGTGGGCGAGGCGGCTCATCGTGACAGTGCTGCCCTGCACTGCCGTCAGCGCCACATAGTCCAGAACCGCGTAGGTCGCTATCTCGGAGGGAAGCGTCGGCTTGGGGCCCAGCCTGAAGCGGTGCTTGCCCGTCGCCGGTGAGTGGCTCAGCAGGTTAAGTTCCCGCAGCGGACAGTCCAGCATGTCGTCGATGCGGGCGCGGCTGGTCCTATGTGCCGGGGCGTAGGTGCGCAGCAGGGCGCTGATGTCCTTGCTGATCGAGTTGGGATGGGGTCTGGGCCACTCGGGGACGGCCTCGAGCAGGGTTGAGACCGCAGCCTCGAGGTCGCCCTCGGTGAACTCCACTGCGTTGAACTCGTTGAAGGCCAGCCACCACACCGGCAGCCTCGACATCTTCGGGGCGAGCAGCAGCCAGTGAAGCAGCCACAGTGTCCCCGGATCCTCCATGTAGGGATCCCATCCGTCGGCGTCGAACAGCGCTCGGCCCCGGCGTGTGGGAACGCACTGGGCCTCCCGTCCCCTGGCATTGTGCGGGTCGTCTCGGATCAGCCTGGCCGCCATCCCCCAGAAGCGGATGGCCCGCACCATGTTCTTGCCGACACCGATCTCCACCGGGGCGTCAGGCTGGCTGAAGACCCTCGGGTTCTCGTTGACATGGGAGTACGCCTTGCGGAACCAGCTGTACCGAGGGTGGAACGTCTCGTGCCGCGCGAAGGAGCGCTCGGCAGCCTCTGCGAGCCTCATGCGCCGGCCCTCGCAATCCCCTCGGTCACAAACGACAAACATACTCAACTGCTCGGACAGCACCGGGCCATCGCCGTGCTGGCTGCGTACAGTCCCCGCCGAAGCCATGACGCCTTCACCGATGCCTTCCGCTGCACCCATAGCCAGCAGTATAAGGGAAAAGAACTAAGAAATACGCAAACTCACTAAAAGAGTGACAAATGAATGACAGGAGTCTCGTTGGTGGCTCGGTGCAGTACGGCCGGGGTAGCGTCGTCGAGCAACTCGGACCGGGTCTCCGCCTCCGGTCGCGTGGGGCCTGGCCCGACAACTCTCCGACCACGTCGACCAGTACGAGGCGGAGTACACTGCGCTCACACCGCAGCCACCCGATGATGAGGAGATGTTGTGAGGTTTGTTACCGTCTTCGGCCCCAGGCGCTTCGTGGTGACTGTGCCCGGTCCGCTCGAGCCCCCCGTCCCGACCGCGGAGGATCGGGAGAAGATTCGCCGTATGGCGGAGTCCAATGACGAGGCCGAGCACGAGCGCCTCTTCAGGGATTCGTTCCCGAGCAGATACAACGATCCCGGCTAGCCGCGCGCCTGGACCGTCGGCCTCGAAGGCGTCAGTCAGACGGTCATGGAGCGGACGCGCCTGACCGCGGCGGTGGCGCTCTCGACGGCGAGATCGATGTCGGCTGCGGTGGTGAAGCGGCCGAGGCTGAAGCGCACCGACTCGAAGGCTGCCTCGTGCGACAGGCCCATGGCTGTCAGCACTCCCGAGGGCTCGATCGATCCGGCGCTGCAGGCGCTGCCGGTGGACACTGCCACGGGGTCCATGTTGGACATGACCGCCTCGGCGTCGGCGCCCTCGAAACGGATGTTGGCCGTGTTGGGCAGCCGCCTCGACGGGTCACCGTTCTGATGTACGCCCGCTAGCCGAGTTCCCAGTTCGGCCACTAGCCGGTCGCGCAGGACCCCGACCCTGGCCGACTCCGACTCTCGCTCGCCGGTAGCGATGCGGGCCGCGGCGCCTAGGCCGACGATCCCGGCCACATTCAGCGAGCCTGAGCGCAGGCCCCGCTCGTGGCCGCCGCCGTGGGTCAGCGGCGAGAGGCGCCCCAGGGTATGACGGGTGCAGACCAGCGCGCCCACGCCGCCAGGGCCGCAGATCTTGTGGCCGCTCACCGACACCAGGTCCGCCCCCAGCGCCTCCATGTCGAACGGCAGGCGACCCGCCATCTGGGTGGCGTCGCAGTGGAATAGCGCTCCCGCAGCCCGTACCCGCTCGGCGATCTCGCCCACCGGGTTGAGCACGCCGGTCTCGCTGTTGGCCGCCATCACCGACACGAGCAGGACGTCCGGCCCGAGCAGCTCCTCCACGGCGCCGGGATCGACGAACCCGCCCGGGGTCACACCGATCACATCGAGCTTCACGACGCCCGAGTCGGACAGCCAGCGGGCCGTGCGAGCCACCGAGGCATGCTCGACCGCCGACACCAGCATCCTCGGGCGGCCCTCCGGGGCGGCCTCGGCGGCGCCTCTCAGGGCCAGGTTGTTGGCCTCCGTCGCGCCCGCAGTGAAGACAACGCCCGCAGGCCGCCCGCCGACCAGCGCAGCGACATGCTCACGGGCCTCGTCCACCGCGGCCGCCTGCCGGCGCCCGAACCGGTGCACCGAGGAGGCGTTGCCCACCTCGTCCGACAGCACCGGCGCCATCGCCTCGAACACCCTGGTGTCGAGCGGCGCCGACGCGTTGTAGTCGAGGTACACCTCTCTCATGCCGCCACCGATGCCTTTGCTAGCCGAACCGCACAAACGTCCCTGAGGCTCCACGGGCGCTCCGCGGCCATGGTTCCGGATTGTCGAGCCGACGCTACCCCTTCGCTTGAGTCGGGGCGCGGCACAGAGGCCGATCGACTCGCGCGGGTGTGCTATCAATTCTGATAGCATTACGGGATGGCATCGACCCGAACCACGTTCACTTTGGATGAGAAACTGGCTGAGACAGCGCGCCGGCTTGACGTGAACATCTCGGCTGCCGCGCGTGAAGGCGTTGTCGCTGCGGTGAAGCGGGCCATGGGCGAGGCGGATCGAGCGGCATATGAGCGATTCCCGGAACAGCCCGACAGTTTCTGGGATGACGCTCAGGTGTGGGGAGCCGAGTGAACCGCAGCGAGGTGTGGTGGGCCGAGGTCGGGCGCAAGCGTCGCCCTGTGCTCGTCCTTACGCGTCCCGAGGTCATCGACGTTCGGGAGTTGGTCACCGTTGCCGAGATCACCAGCACCGTGCGCGGGCTCGCTGTCGAGGTTCCCATACCGGAGTTGGTGCCGGGCCTTGCTGACGAGTCGGTCGTGAACTGCGACGGGGTGTACACCGTGCGACGCTCGTCGCTGTCGGATCGAACCGGCGAACTGGACGACAGGACGATGCGGGCCGTGTGCCGGGCCGTGACCTACGCTCTCGGCTGCTGAGCCGGCTCCGCCGCGTCGGGGGTACGGGCCATGATCGCCGGATTCTGCTCCACCCTGAACACCACCTTGTCTATGCCTCGTCGGGCTCGCCAGTGCCAGCAGGTTCGCCAGCGCCGCCGGTCCCGGCAGGCTCGCCGTACTCGCCGGCGCCGCCGGTGCCGGCGGGCTCGTCGGCGTCCTCCGACTCGCCGGGAGTGGCGGGGGGCACCGGGGCCAGATAGCCGACGATCAGCAGCAGGACCCCAACCACGATGAACGAGACCACCCGGCCCGCCGCGCTCAGGTTGCGGAGATCGACCAGGAACAGCTTGACCACCACCACCGCCATCCACGAAGCCCCGGCCACCCACACGGCCCGTCGGACCATGCGCACCCCGGCCACCATCCCCGAGAGCCCGATCACAGCCCACAGGATCGACAGCGACGTCTGCAGCGCGGTGGACTGCCACAGCGGCTCCGGATCCCACGGCACGTCCAGCCAGTGACTCACCGTCCGGGCCGTCTCCGCGGTCGCCACGACCACCCCGGCCACCAACAGCGTGGGCGCCCAGCGAGCGTCGACCAGACCCTGGAACGGATGGTCCCACTGCTGCTCGGCGTGCCTCCTCCAGGCCAGCAACACCGTCAGGTGCATCCCGATCAGGACGCCCAACGGGTTGGCCACCGGCAGGTACAGAAGCGGCGACGGATCACCGTGGGAGACCACGGCCGCACCGAGCACCACCACCGCCAACACCAGCAGCAGCGGGCCGCTGCAGGCGAGGGTGTAGGCCCGCCAGTGCACACCGAACGGCCAGGCCAGCCACCGTCGAGCTGCCATCGGCGCGCCCGCCAGCAACACCCCCGCCGCCGCCGTCGCAGCCAGCGGCCATACGCCGTCGGCAACCTGGTCGACTTGCCAGCGGACCTCCGTCCCGGCGATCACCGCCACGATCCAGAAGCCGGCGGCGTGCAACCAGGCCGCGAGCGGGACCGGTCCGCGGGCCTCGCCCGGGGCCGGCGGGTCGGCGCGCGGGGCTGCCCGCCACCGCGCCGCCAAAGTACCCAACGCCGGCTCGCACCGGTGCAGGCATGCGTAGGCGACCGCCAGCGCCGCCGGCCAGGCGGCCCACCCGAAACGGTCGAGAGGGTGGTCCTGGGTGGAGAGCGAGACCGCCAGAGCGGCCACCAGCGACGGCGGGATCAGGCACCCGAGAACGTTGAGGCCCGGCCACCGCAGCGGTCCGGCTGCGGCCACCGCGGCGCCCGATGACACCACCACGAAAGCCAGCGACGCCGGCAGCCAATGCTCCGGGATCTGGGCGTCGATCTCGACCAGGCCGCCGGTCAGCCACCACGCCGTCGCCCACGCCAGCACGAGCCAGGGTGCGGCTGCATGGACGGTGACCCGCTCCGACGCCAGTTGCAGCCTCCAGCCGGACACCAGCCCGGCAACCGCCAGCGCGAAGGCGGCCAGCGCGTACTCGTTGACCACCGCCGCCACATCGGGCCCGTAGGGCAGCGACTCCGCCAGGCGGGCCGCGAACCAGCCCCCGGCCAGAGCCTGCAGGATCAGGCCTCCGGCGACGGGCAGGATCCGGCCCCGCCGGCAGCCGACCCACACCAGCAGGGCGCCCTGCGCGGCCCACACGGTGGCCCCGTAGGCGCCGTCGAGAGCCGCCGGGACCGCGATGGCGACGAACGCCGTGCTGAGGCCGGCGTAGGTGGCCGCCAGCTCGCGGCTCGCGGCGTCGAGGCGGCGGATCACCAGGAGCAGCCCCGCCAGCGCCAGCGCCAGAGCCAGCGCGCTGACGGCCAGCCCGTACTCGGTGTGGCCCACCAGCAGCTGCTGGACGCCGAGGGCGATGAACGGCGTGCCGAACACCAGCGGGTGCATCCACATTTCGTGCGTCTCGGGAGCGCCCCGCCGGGCCGAGATCGCTGGGATGGACATGTACAGCAGCACCAGCACCGCGATGAGGGGCTGCACCGCCATCCAGTCGTCGGGGTCGAAGCGGACCTCCAGCCACCAGGCCGCGATGCCGAAGGTGGAGGCCAGGCCGAGCAGGTTGAGCTCGGGCCACGCCTTGAACCAGGCCACCGCCACGATGGCCGCGCTCAGGATCGTGTAGAAGCCGAACAGCAGCAGGTGGTCGTCGGGGCTCGTGTAGGCCAGCACCGGGGCCAGGAACCCGCCGACGGTGGCGAGGACGGCCAGCACCCGCGAGTCCTGCACCACCGACAGCACCACCGCACCCGCGGTGACCACCACCACCGCCGTACCCGCGGGGGCGGCCCCGATCACCCCGTGGACCGGGTACCCCGCATAGACGGCGATGTGCAGCAGGGCGATCCCGCCGCCCTGAAGGCTCGTTCCGAAGACGGGCCGGACCCGCCGCTGGATCCATCCGATCGCCAGCAGCACGGCCGCGGCCGCGCTGACCGCCGCGAGGCGGGTCTCGATCGACGATTCGAGCAGGTCCCGTCCGGCGTCCTCCGTCAGCAGCATCCCAGCACCGGCCAGCGTGACGATCACGCCCGCCCTCACGGGCCAGTTCCATCCGGCCAGCCGGTCGCGGAGGCCGGTCCCGGCGGCTTCGCCCGGGTCGGCGGCCGCCTCGGGTGCGACCGGCGCCAGGTACCCGGTGACGAGCAGCAGCACGCCCGTGGCGATGAACGAGGTCGCCCGGCCCGGCGCGGTCAGATTGGTGAGATCGAAGGCCACCAGCTTCACGATCACCGCCGCCATCCACCATCCGCCCCACTCCCAGGCGGCCCGGCGGCCTGTTCGAACGGCCGTGACCATCACCGCCACCGCGATCACCGCCCACAGCACCGACAGCGACGCGCCGAAGGCGGTCGAATCGATCAGCGCCTCCGGCTCCCATGGCACGTCCCACCAGTGGTGGATCGTGCGAGCCAGCTCCATGGTCGCCACCGCGATGCCCCCGGCCCCCGCCGCCAGGGCTCCCACCGGCGGGCCGTCGCCGGACGAGGACTCCCGGAGCTCCGGGCGCACCGCCGCGACCCACCGGACCCCGATCACCGCCAGCACCGCAAGCAGCACGATCAGCGGGTTCAGCACCGGCACGAAGGGCAGGGGCGACGGATCGCCGTCCGACACCAGGCTCGCCGCGGCCAGCACCGTCGCAGCCAGCAGCAGCGCCGGTCCTGCGCACGCCTCCAGGTACACGCGCCGATGGGCCTGCACCGGCCATCGCAGCCAACGGCCGCCCGGCAGCGCGGCGGCCGCCAGCGCGGTCCCCGCGGCCGCGGGGGCGACGATCAGCCAGACTCCCTCAGCCGCCCGGTCGGTCTGCCAGTACACCTCGGTGACGGCCAGAAGCACGAGCAGCCAGTAGGCCCCGCCGTGAAGGAACCCGGCCAGCCGCCGGAAGCGGTCCTGCCCGGACCCTAGGAACTTGCCCTCGGCCGACCGCAGGAACCAGTAGAACACGGCGAGCGAGACCGGCCACGCCGCCCAACCGAAGCGGTCGAGCGGATGCAGCGACTGGCTGATCAGAGACACCGCCGCCGCCAGCCACAGCGTCGGACCGATGGCCACGCCCAGGCCATAGAGATGGGGCCAGCGGACGCCGCCGGCCACCAGGCAGGCCGCGCCGAACGACAGCACGACGAAGCACAGCATCACCGCCAACTGATGCGACTCCACCTGGTTGGCGATCTCGACGAGCCCGCCGGCGATCCACCATCCCGAGCCCCACACCAGCGCGAGCCACGGCACGACTGCGTCCACGCCGGCACGGTCGCGCAGACCGTGGATCATCCGGCCCGATATCAGGCCCGTTCCGGCCAGGACCGCCGCACCGAGGAAGTACCGGTTGGCGACCGGAAGCATGTCCTCCGGATAGGGGAGTGACTCCACCAGGTGCCCGAGATACACCCCTGCGGCCATCACCTGGAGCACGCAGCCGACGGCCACGGCAGGATCCGGGCGCGCCGGCAGCCGATCCACGCCAGCATCCCACCCTGGACCGCCCACACCACCGCGGTCAGGTGGGCGTCGAACGCCAGCGGAACCGCGATGGCCGCGAAGGCGACTCCGAGCCCCACGTTGGCCTCCGCCAGCGAGCGGCACTCTCGGCCGAGCCTGTGGGCCACCAGCGCCAGCACGCCGTGCACCAGCGCCAGGGCGGCCGCGCTCGCCGCCATGCCGTAGGTGGTGTGGCCCACGGCCAGGTACTGGACGCCGAACCCCAGGAAGGGCGTGCCGAACACCAGCGGCGCGGTCGAGGGGCGCCGCAGGTCGGGGGCCTGCCGGATGGCGAACAGCACCGGTATGGCCAGGTACAGCAGGATCAGAACCCCGATCAGCGGCTGCACGTGGTGCCACTTGTCCTCGTCGAAGCGTCGCCACAGCCAGAACGCCGCGATCCCGAACGTGAAGCCGAGGCCCAGCAGGTTCAGCAGGGGCCATGTCTTGAACCAGGCGAGCGCCACGATGGCCGCGCTCAGCACCGCGTAGAAGCCGAACACCAGAAGATGGTCGTGCGGGCTCGTGTACGTCAGCACCGGGGCGAGGAACCCGCCGATGATGCCGAGCACCGCCAGGGGTGGGCTGTCCTGGACCACCGACAGGGACCCGGCCCCCACCGTCACCACGATCACCGCCACCGCGGCGGGAGCGACGGGGAGGACGTCGTAGACCGCGAAGGAGGCGAAGGTCGTGAGATACAGCACGGCCACACCGCCGCCCTGGAGGCTGACTCCATAGACCGGGTTCTTGCGGCGCAGCCGCCAGCCGATGGCCAGCAACGCCAGCCCGAACAGCGCCACCGCGATCAGGCGCATCTCGAGCGTTATGTTGATGACGCCTCGCCGGCTGGCCTCCCGCAGCAGCAGCCCCACGCCGATCAGCGACACCAGCACCCCCACCTTGACCGGGGCGTTGCCGGTGGTGATCCAGTCCTTGGCCGCGCTGGCGAGCCGGGCGATCGGGGCGAGGGGCTGCCGCGGGGGCGCGCCCCGGCCGGCCACGGCAGGCGCGGGTTCTTCTCGTGCGGGTTCTTTTGGTGTGGGTTCTGCGAGTGTGGGTTCTGCGAGTGCGGGTTCTTCTGGTGTGGGTTCGGCGGGTGTGGGTTCTGCGAGTGCGGGTTCTTCTGGTGTGGGTTCGGCGGGTGTGGGTTCTTCCAGTGTGGGTTCTTCTGGTGTGGGTTCGGCCGCCTCCTGGGACTCCAGGAAGCGGGTCACGGGCGTGCGATCTGCGGGTGCGGGTTCCTTCGGCGTCGGACCAGCCGGACTGGGCGCCCGGGTCGCCGGATCGGGAGGAGCGAGCGTCTCGGATGCATCGATGCCCCTCTCCGGAGTTGTTCCCGCCTCCGGAGTTGTGCCGGCGTCCGGGGTGGGGCGTTCTGACAGCCGGTCGTAGGCCTGCTCGGCCCAGGCCTTCATCTCAGCCGCCCATTGCTGCAGCCCGTGCAGCTGGTTCTTGGTCTCTTCGAGTTCCCGGAGCCGTTTCCGGATGTCGATCTCCCGGCCGACCACGTAGCCGAGCAGCCCCCCGATGAAGAACCCGGGGCCTCCGCCGACCGCGGCACCCAACCCAGCGGCGACGGCGGCGATCAGAAAGGGCACGGTCAGGGCGCGGGCTCGGCCAGGGTCTTGATCTCCAGGAACTCCTCGAACCCGGCCACGCCCATCTCCCGGCCGATGCCCGATTGCTTGTACCCGCCGAACGGGGCGTCGGGGCCGTAGTACACGCCGCCGTTCACGCTGACCGTGCCGGTGCGGATGCGCCGGGCCACCGCCCGGGCCCTCTCGCCGTCGGCGCTGGCCACCGCGCCCGACAGACCGAACTCGGAGTTGTTGGCGATGCGCACCGCCTCGTCGTCGCCGCCGTCGTAGGCGATCACCGACAGCACCGGCCCGAACACCTCCTGCTGGGCGATGGTGTCGTCCTCGCCCACACCGACCAGCACGGTGGGCTCGTAGTAGAAGCCCCGTGGCAGGTGCTCGGGCCGGCGCCCGCCCCTGGCCACCGTCGCTCCCTCGGACCGCGCCACGGCCACCAGGCCCTCCACCCTGGCCCGCTGCCGCTCGCTGATCAGCGGTCCCATCAGGTGCGACTCGTCGGCCGGGTCTCCGTAGGGCATGCCGTCGAGGGTGGCGCCCACCGCGTCCACCACCGTGTCGTGCATGGCGGCCGGCACCACCAGGCGGGTCGTGATGGCGCAGCCCTGACCGGCGTGGGTGCACACCATGGCCGTGGCCATCAACCCCACCGTGGCCGCGTCGGCGTCGTCGAGCACCACATAGGCGCTCTTGCCGCCGAGCTCCAGGAACACCCGCTTGACGGTGGCCGCTGCGGCAGCCATCACCCGCCGGCCCACCGCGGTGGATCCGGTGAAGCTGATCATGTCCACATCCGGATGGGAGGTCAGAGCCTCACCGGTCGCCGTGCCCGACGAGGACAGCACGTTAACCACCCCGGCGGGGATGTCGGTGCGCTCCGAGACCAACCGTCCCAGAGCCAGCGCCGACCACGGCGTGTCGGGCGCGCCCTTGAGCACCACTGTGCAGCCGGCGGCCAGCGCCGGGGCCAGCTTGGCCAGGTTGATCTGGGTGGGGAAGTTGTAGGGCGTGATGGCGGCCACCACCCCGGCCGCCTCCCGCTCGATCCAGCGCCGGTGCGAGCCGTAAACGGACTCGGCCACGCCGAGGTCCTCGGTCCAGTCGTAGGAGTCGAGCAGGTCGGCGTGCCAGCGCACCATCTCCACCGGGGCTTCCAGCTGCGGCCCGCCCCGGGTCAGCAGGATCGGCGCGCCCGCCTCGGCCACCGTTATGGACCGCATCTCCTCGATGCGGAAGGTGAGCGCCTCGTGCAGCTGGCGCAAGCAGTGCGACCGGAACGCGTGGTCGCGGGACCAGCCGGTGGTGTCGAAGGCCCGGCGGGCCGCGGCCACCGCAGCCGCGGCGTCTTCGGGCGCGGCGTCGGCGGCGGTGCCCAGCACCTCCTCGGTGGCCGGATTGATCGTCGGGAGGACAGCTCCCCCGGCGGCGTCCACCAGCTCGCCGCCGATCAGCAGCTGCCTTTCGTGCCACATGGGCCTAGACCCTAGAGGCCGGGCGGCTCGGCGGTAGACCGGAGGCGGCTAGTCGCGGGCGGGCTCCTCCAGAGGATCGAGGTCGAGCGGCGCGGGCAGCGAGCCCCGGTCGACGAACAGGCCCGAAGCGGCGCGCTTGCCGGCCAGCGCGTCCGCGGCCAGCAGCACCGCGGCCGCCGAGTAGGTGGTGCGCTCCCGGTCGGGGTAGCTCACGTTGGCGGGGAAGGCCCGGCCGGTGAGATAGCTGCCGTCGGGCTCCCGGAGCCGCTGGGCCCATTCGAACAGCGACAGGGCGGCGTCCCGGTCGCCGAGCGCGAGATAGGCCATGGCGCACTCGCACGTCTCGGCGGTCGTCACCCAGTCCTGGTTGCTGACGCAGCGCACGCCCTCGCCGTCGTGGACGAACGCCCTGCGTCGGGACGCCAGGCGGGAGCGGGCCTCCGCCCCCTGCAGCACGCCGGCCAGGACCGGGTAGTACCAGTCCATGGCCCAGCGGTCCTTGGGGGCGAACGCCTCGTGGCCGAAGTGGCGGATGGTGTGCACCAGCCGGGCCAGCGCCAGCTCCCAGCCGGGTCGCTCCACGCCCACCTGACGGGCGGCGGCCAGGCCGCATCGCAGGCTGTGGCTGATGGAGGAGGACCCGGTGAGCAGCGCGAACGGCCACGGGGTGCCGTCAGCGTGGCGGGCCCACAGGATCTCGCCCCTGGGGGTCTGCAAGGCGAGCACGAAGTCGAGGGCCCGCTGCACCACCGGCCACATCTCGGCCAGGAACCCGGCGTCTGCGAAGCGCAGCCAGTGATGCCACACGCCCGCCGCGACGTAGGCGATCGTGTTGGCGTCGAGCTTGTCCTGGTCGATGCCGTCCGCGGTGTAGTACTGGTGCCAGGATCCGTCGGGTCGCTGGATGCGGGCCAGCCACTCGTAAGCGGCGTCGGCCTCCGTCCGGCGTCCGCTGACCGTCAGGGCCATGGCCGCCTCAACGTGGTTCCAGGGATCGGCCACGCCGCCCGCGAAGCGGGGGATCATGCCGCTGGACAGCTGGAGGGCCGCGATCGTGTCCGCAGTGCGGTCCGCTTCGACTCGTGACAGCAGTCCAGGCACCTCCGGTGCCTCCGGCGCAGGCCGGGCTGGCTTGCCGGCCGCGCGCGCTCTCCCGTTGGTGAAGCGACGGCCGAGCGGCTGGCGCGGTTCAGGCTGCACGAGCCATGTCCTCGCTCGTGCGCGCTTGCGCCGAACCCGACACCTGGAGTGGCTTGTCCGCGTACACGACCAGGCTCTTGCCCAGCAGCGGGTTGAGCAGGCGCTCGGCGGCCGCGGTGACGAAGGGCCGTCTCACAATGTCCCATTCGAGCAGCCGGTTGTACGCGCCGACCAGCCGGTTCTCGTCGACCTCCCGGTTCGGTCCCACTGCGCAGCGCAGCCACCAGTAGGGGCTGTGGAGGGCGTGGGCCCGGTGCCAGCTGCCCGGCTTGAATCCCGCGGCCGTGAGTTTGCGCCTGACGTCTCGCAGCCGGTAGATCCGCACATGGCCGCCGGGCACCGCCGGCGCGTGGTACTCGCTCGACAACTTCCAGCACACGGTCTCGGCCAGCCACGACGGGACGGTCACCGCCAGCCGGCCTCCCGGTCGCAGGACGCGGGCCAGCTCAGCGAAGGCCGACTCGTCGTCGGTGATGTGCTCGAGCACCTCCGACGCGATCACCCTGTCGAACGAGTCGTCGTCGAAGGGCAGTCCGAGGGCGTTGCCCTGCACGGGGGCGGCCATCACCGACTCGTCCGCCTCGCCGGAGGCCACGAGCAGCCGGGCCAGGTTCCGGACCTGCTCGACCTCCGGGCGGGCCAGGTCGCAGGCCACTACCTCAGCGCCCCGCTTGAGCGCCTCGTAGGAGTGGCGGCCGAAGCCGCAGCCCAGATCCAGCACGCGCTCGCCGGCGCGCACATCGAGGCGGCCGTAGTCGACGGTGAGCATCAGCCGGCTGCCGCCTCGGCCTGTCCGCTCGGCCTCTTGGCCGCATCCTCGAGCGCGGCGCGGTACGCGTCGGCCTCGACATTCAGCCCCCGGCGATCATGTTGCCTCTTGGCCGCATCCTCGAGCGCGGCGCGGTACTGCTCAACGGTCCGCTCGGCGGTGTGGCGCCAGGACCACTGGTTGATGACCCGTCGGCGGCCGGCCTCGCCCACCCGGGACCGGGCGCCGGGATCGTCCAGCGCGTCCCGCAGCGCCGCGGCCAGCGCCTCAGCGTCGCCGGGTTCGGTCAGGAAGCATGTCTCGCCGTGCGTGCCGGCCACCTCGGGCAGCGCTCCGCCGGTGGTGGCCACCAGCGGCACGCCGCACGACATGGCCTCGATCGCGGGCAGCGAGAAACCCTCGTAGAGCGAGGGGACCACGGCCAGCTCCGCCTCGGCGTAGAGCTCCACGATGCGGTCGTCGGACACCCCCGACACGAACGTGATCGCGTCGGTCAGGCCCAGTTCCGAGATGGCCCGGCTGGCCGCGGAGTCGGACTTGGCCCTGCCGATGATGGTCAGCTCGAGATGGCGCTCGGTGCGCAGCTTGGCCACCGCCTCCAGCAGGAAGCTCAGCCCCTTCATGGTCACGTCGGCGCTGGCGGTGGTGATCAGCCGGCCTGGCACCCGGGCAACTTCGGGCCTGGGCGAGAACAGTTCGGGGTCGACCCCTACCGGCACCACGTGGATCCGCTCCGGCGGCACGCCATGGTCTCGTGCGATGTCTCGCTTGGACGACTCCGACACGGTGAGCACTCTGGGCAGTCGCTTGGCCACCCGGGTCTGCATCTTGGTGAACGCGTACCAGCGGCGCTTGCCGATCTGCTCCCTCAGGGTGCGGGTGTGGGCCAGCTCCAGGCGGCGGTCCACGGTGATCGGGTGGTGGATGGTCTCGAGCAGCGGCCAGCCCTGGCGCTGCATGGCCAGGATTCCCCAACCGAGGGTCTGGTTGTCGTGGACGATGTCGAACTCGCTCCGGCGCCGGAGGAGGTGCCGCCAGGCCCGCAGGCTGAACGCCATCGGCTCGCTGAAGTTGCCGGTCACGAAGGACACGTGCTCGGCCACGTCGATCCAGTCCTTCAGTTCCCACGCTCTGGGCTTGCGCATGGGATGCGGCGGGGCCCAGATGTCGAGCCCCCCCAGCTTCACGAGCGGGACCCTCGGATCGAGTTCGGGGTACGGCGGGCCGCCGAGCACGGTGACGCGGTGGCCCAGGTCGGTCAGCGCGGCCGAGAGGCGGCGGACGTACACGCCCTGCCCGCCCACGTGGGGCTTCCCGCGGTAGGAGAGCATGGCCACGCGCAGGGGTGCGGGCTGGTCCGTTGGGGCGGGCATCGCGCTAGGACTCTCTCCCGGGCCTGGACTTCTTGAGCACGCGGCCGAGGCCGAGCGCCAGCGAGAGCGTCAGGACCGAGGCTAGAGCCACGGGCCACGCCCCCAGCCGGACCGCGAGCGTATCGCCGTGGCGCAGCTCCACGGTCTCCTGGATGACCCTGCTCTCGGACACCCCGGTCCGCTCGATCACGTTGCCGCCGGGATCGATGACCGCGGAGAAGCCGGTCGGCGCGGCCTGCACCACCCAGCGGTCCGTCTCGATGGCCCGGAGACGGCTGGAGGCGACCTGCTGGGACTGCACGACCGTCAGCCAGTAGCTGGAACCGTTGGTGGGGTTGAGCACGATCAGACCGTCGCCGTCGCGCACCCCGCTGCGGGCCCGGTGATCGAAGAAGATCTCCCATGAGATGGACACGGTCAGCGGGCCCAGCGGCGTCTCCACGGTGGCGGGCTCGTCGGAGGGCCCGGCTCGCAGGTCTCTGGGCGGCAGCTCGTCGCTGAACCGTTCCGCGCTGGAGCGCAGCGGGACGTACTCCCCGAAGGGGACCCGCTGGACCTTGTCGTAGCGGTCGCCCTCGGTGCCGTCGGGAAGGTAGACGAGCGAGTAGTTGAGGTTGGCCTCGCCGTCGGGGCTGCGCTCGAAGAAGCCCGCCAGCAGCACCGTGTCGAGCTCGCGGGCCAGGCTCGACAGCTTGGCCCGGGCCTCGGCGTCGGTGAGCAGCGGCTGGTCGCATCGCGCCGGCGTGACGGCCGAGTTCGGGCTGGGATGAACGACGTCCTCGGGCCACAGCACCAGGTCCACCGGGACCGACACCTGCTCGGAGGTGGTGTTCAAGTGGCGCTCGAACACGGCCCGCTGCTCGCACACGTCGGCCCTGGTGTTCTGGGGGCCGCCACCTTGCACCGCGGCCACGGTGATGCGGGCGTCGCCGCCGTCGTCGCCGTCGACGGCGACCGGCGCCGCGCCGGGGGCTACCGTCCCGGCGAGGCCCGCGGCCACCAGCACGGCGGCCCCGACAGCCGCCGGTCTCAGGCGCCCGGAGAGGACCGCGGCCAGCGTCACCCCTCCCACCGCCGTCAGGGCGGTCAAGAGGAGCGGCCCGCCGATCCGGGCGGTGGACGCCAGCGGGCTCGACACCTGGCCCATGGCCATCGTGGCCAGCGGCACGCCGCCGAAAGGCCACGTCCAGCGGAGCAGTTCGGCCAGAACCAGCGCGGCACAGAACGCAGCTCGGCGGCGGTGGTCGGGCGGCACCAGCGCGCCGGCCGCCGCGTGCATGGCGGCGAAGCCGATCACCGCCAGGGGCCAGCCGACCAGCGTGAGGTCGATCATCCAGACGGTGGCGGGGCCCAGCCAGCTGACGCTCACCAGCGCGGACCGCCCGGCCCGCTGCCAGACACCGGCGCCGGCCAGCAGCTCGACCCACAGTGCCATGCCCACGAAGGCCAGCGGCCAGAAGCCCCACGGCGGCAGCGACCCGGCCAGCAGCACCCCGGCCAGGACGCCGCGGACCCAGGGCGGGCCCCACCTCAGCGGCGACGCGCTCTCACGGCCCGGGGCCCGGCCCTGCTTCGCCGGCGCGCCCACGGTGCTCAGCCTTCCGCCAGTCCGGGGAGCCGGTCAGCGCTCACTCAATGGGCCTCTCATGGTTCGCTGCCTCCGGACCCGAACTCGCTGAGCTCGTTGCTGAGTTCGGTGAGCTCCTCGCTGAGTTCGATGGTGAGCTCGTTGAGTTCGTCGCTGAGTCTGCCCAGCTCGCCGCCACGCTCATCGACGAGCCCCGAGGGCATCAGCCGGTGCACGCCGGAGACGGGGCCGACGCCGCGGATCCGCACGGTCACGTCGCCGATGCATGTCACCCAGTCCGGCAGGCTGCGAATGTCGGTGACGGTGTAGATCTCGCCGGCAGGGGCCGCCGCGCACAGCTTCGCGGCCAGGTTCACAGGCTCGCCGACGTAGTCGTCGCCCTCGAAGAGCAGAGCCTCGCCGGTGGCCGCGCCCACGCGGATCTGCACGCCCCGGCTGGAGAAGTAGTGGATGAGGTGTGCGGCCAGCGACAGCGCGGCGTCGGCGCTGGTGGACACCAGCATCGCGCCGTCGCCCAGCCACTTCGCCACCCTCACGCCCCGCTTGGCCGCGACGCTGCGGGTGATCCTGCGAAAGTCCCCGAGCACCGCCACCGCCTCGTGGGGTCCGTGGGAGCGGGTGTACGCGGTGAATCCGCAGAGGTCGGCGAAGCAGAACGTGCGGGTGACGCTGAGGTGGCTGTCGCCCTCGGGCAGTTCGTCGGGATGGACGGTGACCAGCGGCGGGCTGGCCACAGCCCACTCGCGGGCCGGTCCGGTGTCGGGTGCGACGAGCGGTGTGAGCACCTGCTCGGCTTCGTGGGGATCGGGGGTCGGGTTCACGATTGGTTCGTCTATCACAGCAGGAGCCTCGCCACGGTCGCGGTTGCGGTCTGCCCGCTGCGGATGGCCGGGTTGTGGCTCCCGGGTGCGGTCATCGGAGCCTCGCCACGGTCGCGGCTGCGGTCTGCCCGCTGCGGATGCACGCCGGCAGCCCCAAACCGCGCAGCGCGGCGCCGGCCACCGCGAGGCCGGGCGTCTCGCCGGCCAGGCAGGCCTCCACCGCCGCCACCCGGCCCAGATGGCCCGGCCGGTACTGCGGCAGAGACTGCCTCCAACCTCTGAGCCGGGCTTGCAGGCAGCCCCGGGCGACGGCGTCGCGGCCGAGGACGCCTGTCTGGGTGAGCTCTGCTGCGAGGGTCGACAACAGGTCGTCGGAGTCGAGGTCCATCCACCGCCAATCGTCGATGCGTCCGGCCGAGACCCGCAGCACGGCCAGACCGGCCCGGGCGTAGTGCTGCCACTTGGAGGACGACCACGAGCAGGCCGTGGTCAGCAGGCCCCGGCTGCGGGGCACCAGGAAGCCGCTGCCGTCGAGGGGCCGGGCCAGGTGCTCGTCGGGGACCACGAACGTGGCCAGCGCAACGTCGGCGTAGTCGATGTCGCCGAGGATCCCGGCCGCGTCGGGGGCGAGATGCTCGAGCAGGCGGGCCGACTCCGGTGCGGGGCAGGCCGCGATCACCGCGCTGGCATCGAGGGATCCCCTCGGAGTGGCGACCTCCCAGCGCGGACCGCCACCGGCCCGCGCCGCCAGGGACAGGTGCTGCACCGGGGTCGAGAGGCTCACCGCGTCTGCTAGCTCTGCAGCCAGCGCGTCGACCATGCGGGCGACACCGCCCCGCACGCTCTGGAACACCGGCGGTCGGGCAGCGCCGTTGCCGCCGCCCTGGCCGGCGGCGGCCTGCTGGAGCGCAGCGCCGAGGGGTCCGCCCCGGCGAGCAGCCTCGTGCAGGGGTGGAGCGCACGCCTCGATGCTCATCCGGTCGGCCGACCCTGCGTTGATCCCGCCCAGCAGAGGGTCGACGAGCCGCTCGAAGACCTCGTCGCCGACGCGGGGCCGCAGCACGTCGCCCACGGTGGCGTCGCCGGCCAGCGGCTCAGCGTCGTCGGCCAGCCCGCGCCTCAGCGCCTCGACGCCCGCCTCCGAGACGATCCCGGTGCCCTCCACCGCGTCGGCCGTCCACGGAACGCCCAGCACCGACCGGTCCGGGAACGGCAGCAACCCGCCCTCGAGGAAGACGTACGCACCGCTCGCGGCCGGCGTCACCAGTTCGGCGCCGAGCCCGATCCGGCGGCACAAATCGGCCGCGGCCGGGTCCCGGGCCACGAACCCGTCGGGACCGGAGTCCACGGTCAGGCCGCCGACCCGCGATTCGTCGATGCTGCCGCCGGGACGATCACCGGCCTCCAGGACCACGACCTCGACGCCGTTGCACTTGAGTTCGTAAGCCGCGGCCAGACCGGCGATACCGCCGCCGATCACCGCCACCCGGCCCGTGCTCGCCGCCATCGGGCCGGTCACCCGGATTCAGAGGCCGAGCGGGCAGGCCGCGCCAACGCCCGGAATCCGCCGAGGCGTACAGCGAGGCCGTGGCCCGAGCGGCCTGTGAGCGCAGCGAACAAAAGCGGGAATGACACTGCCACGACGCGACTGGCTCTCGTCTACTCGGGCTCGTTCTGACCAGTGGGTCGCACTTCGCCCTCGTCGTGCACCAGTTGCACCACGCGGGCCAGCACCTCGGGATCGCTGCTCGGCAGGACACCGTGGCCGAGGTTGAACACGAAGCCGGGATGCCCGCCGTTGGCGGCCAGCACAGCCCGGGCGGCGTCGCAGGCCGCCGGCTCGCCGGCCAGCACCACCGCGGGATCCAGGTTGCCCTGCAAGGCCCGGCCCGGGCCCACCCGGCGGCGGGCTTCGTCGATGGGCACCCGGAAGTCCACCCCCACCACCTCCGCGCCGCACTCGCCCATCTGGTGGAGCAACTCGCCGGTACCCACTCCGAAGTGGATCCGCGGCACTCCCGTGCTGCCCACCGCCTCCAGCACCCGGGCCGAGTGGGGGGCCACCCCGCGGCGGTACTGCTCCGGCGACAGGGCCCCCGCCCAACTGTCGAACAGTTGCACCGCGGCCGCCCCCGCCTCCACCTGCGACAGCAGCGAGGCGATGGCGAGGTCGGCGAGGCGATCCATCAGGTCGTGCCACAACGCCTCGTCGCCCAGCATCAGCGCCTTGGTCCGCTCGTGATGGCGCGACGGGCCGCCCTCCACCAGGTACGACGCCACCGTGAACGGGGCCCCCGCGAAGCCGATCAGGGGCACGTCGAGGGTATCGACGGCCCGCCGGACGGTCTCGATCACATACGGTGTGTCGGTTCCGGGGTCCAGGGGGCGCAGGCGGTCGAGGTCGGGTCGGGCCGCGAAGGGGCGCTCCACCACCGGGCCGGTGCCGGGAACCACGTCCACCCCGAAGCCGGCGGCATGGACCGGCACCACGATGTCACTGAAGAGGATGGCCGCGTCGACGCCGTAGCGGCGCACCGGCTGCAGCGTGATCTCGGCGGCCCGATCGGGGTCGGCGATGGCGTCGAGAATCGAGCCGTCGCCCCGCACCGCCCGATACTCGGGCAGGGACCGGCCGGCTTGGCGCATGAACCACACCGGCATGCGCTCGTGGGGCTGGCCGCGGCAGGCCCGCACGAAGTCGCTGCCCTCGAATCGCCGGCTGCCCATGGCGTCCAACGAGTCCAACGAAGGGTCAGGGGCCGATCAGGCCGCGGCCCGGCGCAGGATGCGGGCGAAGCGCAGGCCTATCCGGTCGGACAGGATGCGGCGGACGGTCCGGTCGGCGTCGGCGGCCAACTCGGATCGCCAGACCTGCGCCGGGTGGCCGCGGTCGGCTTCCTCGCCGGCGTGGCCGGTGCGGTCGACCTCCGCGTCGTTGCCGGTGTCCACCAAATCCACCCCGTCGGCGTCGGGTTCCACCACCAGCACGGAGATGCCTCTGCGGCTGAGCCCCTCCACCTCCTCGCGGAGCTTGTCGTCCACCCACTGCCGCCGTGCCGCCCGGAAGGCCCGCCCGTCGGACCACGCCACCTCCAACGCCTCCGACCACCAGGCCCGATCCGATCCCGCCGGCTGGGAGTCGCCCAGCCCGACGGCGCCGCGCGCCTTTGTCCAGGCATCCGACAGCGAGCCCCGGACCGATGACCATCCCGCGGCGCCGCTCATCGGCGACGACACCACCACCAGGTCGAAGGCGGGGGGACCCATCAGGTCGGCGTTGGTGTAGGAGTGCACACCGCCGTCGACGTATCGCCGCCCGTCCACGGCGACCGGTTCGAACATCACCGGGACGGCGCAGCTGGCCCGTACCGCCTCTGCCGCGGTGGCCTCGATGTCGTCGCGCCCGAACACCACCCGCTCGCCGTCAGACAACCGCACCGCGGTCACCCAGAAGGGCTGGGCGGGCCACGGCTCGGGGTGCAGCTCGGTCATTCGCTGCTGCAGGGCCTCGGTGGTCCGGGTGCCCCTCGGCAGCAGGCCCACGGCCGCATGCAGGGGTCGGGTCTGCCACGGGGGCCACAGCGCCCTCGCGGCGAGAGTCGGCGACTGCGGTCCCTGCTCGTTCCAGTCCCGTTCGCTGCGGCCCTCGCGGTAGGGGGTGATCACCCGGTCGATGATGGCTTGACCCTCCTCGCTGACGGGCTCGCCGCGGCGGTGCGCATACAGGTCCGCCGGTGGGATGCCGGCCCTCAGGCACAGGCCGGTGATCGCGCCGGCGGAGGTTCCCAGGATCAGGTCGGCGCGGCGGGCGTCCCAGCCGGTAACTGCCTGCAGTGCTCTCACCACGCCCGCGTGCCACGCCTCCGCAGCCGCGCCGCCCCCGCTGAACACCAGGCCCACCGACAGTGCCTCGCCGGCGCCGGGCCGGTCCGGGCCGGGGTCGGCTGCCGCGTCGGAGCTATCGACGATCTCGGCGTCCTCGATCTCGGGGTCCTCGATCTCGGCATCCTCGACGCCCTCGGCGTCGGCGAGCGGGGCTGCCTCGCTCGGGTCCATGCAGCCGAGGATACGGGAGATAAAATCAACAGTTCCCCCGAATTGCCGGAATCCGCCCGCCAGCGGCCCGCCGCTAGCCGGCCGGACCGGTCGACAAGACAGCATCCGCGGTTCAGCCTTGACCAGCCGACATCCCGACCTAGAAGCCGAGCAGGCCTACTTCGACCTCGCGCACGCCTGCCTCGACACGGCCCGCGAGCGGGCCACCATGGCGACATCGGTGTTCCGCACAGGCCGGGGCGGCACCACGCAGGCCCGGTTCGAGCGCGAGGCCATGCTCGAGGCAGCCCTGGCCCGGCTCACCAGGCTCGACATCGGGGACCGGTCGCTGGTCTTCGGGCGCATCGACCCGGCCGAGACGGGGGAGCGCTTCTACATCGGGCGTGTCGGCCTGTGGGACGGCGACCACGACCCGATCGTGGTGGACTGGCGGGCGCCGGTCGCCGAGCCCTTCTACCGTGCCACCGGCCGGGCGCCGCTCGGCCTGGAGCGCCGGCGGCACTTCGCGTCCCGGGGCAGCACCCTGCTGGGCATCGAGGACGAGTTCTTCGGCGACAAGGCCGCCATCGGCCTAGACATCGCCGACCGGGACTTCGACGGCTCCGCCGACGGCGCGGCCGTGCCAACGGACGGCTCGGGTGACGGCCCGCCGGTCTCGGGTGCTCTGATCGCTTCGCTGGAGGAGGCTCGAACCGGCCGCCTCAAAGACGTCGTGGCCACCATCCAGGGCGAGCAGGACAGGGTGATCCGCTCCGCGCTGCCCGGCGTGCTGGTCGTGCAGGGCGGGCCGGGGACCGGCAAGACGGTCGTCGCCCTTCACCGGGCCGCCTATCTCCTCTACACGCACCGCTTCCCCCTTGAGAGCCAGGGAGTGCTGGTGGTGGGCCCGAACCGGCTCTTCCTCGCCTACATCGAGCAGGTGCTGCCCTCCCTGGGGGAGGCGGGTGTGGAGCAGGCCGTGCTCGCGGACCTGCTCAGCCCGGCGGTGCGGGTCGCGGGCCTCGACGACGAGGCCGTCGGGCGGGTCAAGGGCGACCGGCGCATGGCCGGGGTGCTGCGACGAGCGGTGCGCGATCGCCGCCGTCAACTGCGCCGGGACCTGGTCGTGGGCTTCGAGCTGCAGCGGCTGCGCGTCACCGCGGAGCAGTCCGCCGGGATCGTCGACGACGTGTCCCGCCGGGCCCGCAAGCACAATGCCGGCCGCAGGCTGGTGGAGGAGGCCTTCTTCGCGGCCCTGGCCGCGAGCGGTCGCCGTGCCGCCGATCCTGCCGAGGTCCGGGAGGGACTCTCGGATGTGATCGAGGTTCGGGAGGCTCTCGAGTGGATGTGGCCCGTGCTCACGCCTGCCCATCTGGTGAACGACCTGTACGGGTCGAGGGCCCTGCTGCGCTCGGCCGGCGCGGGCCGGCTCTCCGATGACGAGATTGAACTGCTGCACCGGCCCCGGCCCGGGCACGCCTCCGAGGTGACGTGGTCGTTCCAGGACGTGCCGGTGCTCGACGAGGCGAGGGCGCTGCTGGGGTACCGGCCCGGGCACCGCGACGAGGACGCGGTGCTGACCTACGGCCACATCGTGGTGGACGAGGCCCAGGACCTGTCGCCGATGGAGCTTCGCATGATCGCCCGGCGCAGCCTCAACGGCTCGATGTCGGTGGTGGGCGACATCGCGCAGGCCACCGGATCCTGGGCCCACGAGGACTGGGAGTCGGTTCTGGAGGGCCTGCCCGACCGGCGCCCGCCGCGCCGGGTCGAGCTCACGCTGGGCTACCGGATCCCGGCGCCGGCCATGGAACTGGCCAACCGGGTTCTGCCCCACGCCGCCCCCGGGGCAGTGCCTCCCCGGACGGTGCGCACCGTGGGCGACGAGCCCCGCGTCGTGTCGTGCGGCAGGGCAGCCGACCAGAACGGCTCCGACCGCTCGGCGGCCACGCTGGCTGAGACGCTGGCGGAGGTCATCGCCCAGGAGCGGGCCGAGGTGGGCGAGGGCAACGTGGCCGTGATCGTGCCCGACTCGCTCCACGAGGGGCTCCGGGCCGAGCTGAGGGAGCGTTCGGTGGTGTTCGGAGGTCCCGGCCGCGCCGGCCTCGAGCAGCAGGTGACGCTGGTGCCGGTGCGCCTGGTGAAGGGCCTCGAGGTCGATGCGGCGGTGGTGGTCGAGCCGGCCCGGATAGTGGCCGAGGAATGCCAGGGAGTGCGCTCGCTGTACGTGGCCCTCACCAGGGCGACCAAGCGGGTGACGGTCGTGCACGCCGAGCCCCTGCCCGACGTGCTCACCGAGCCGTGCGCGGCGGCCTGAGACCGCGGATCCGACAGGCGGGACAGCTCGGAGGCCGCTCGGAGGCCGCCCAGTGAGGCAACCCGGAGCCTGAACCGTCAGGACACCTGGGTTGACGTGGTGAGGACTGCTGGCGTTAAGGTATAAGGCATGCTTGATAGCGCCGCGGCGGCACCCGCTCCGGGGGCTCGATCCTCGGAGGCCGAGACCGCGGAGGGGCCGCAACGACGAGGCCGTTGGATCGTCGCCGACGATGTCGGCGTCACCCTCGGGGGGGCACCGGTCCTCCGCAGCGCCACCATCACGACCGAAGCCGGCCGCACGTTGGCGCTGCTCGGTCCGAGCGGGTGCGGAAAGACCACCCTGCTGAGGGTGCTGGCCGGCCTCCAACGACTCGAGTCCGGCCGTGTCTTCATCGGCGGCAAGCTGATGTCGGGACCCGCGGAGCCGAAGAACGGCTCGGCCCGTAACGGAGCCTCACGCAACGGAAGCTCCCGCAACGGAGCCTCACGCAACGGAGCCTCACGCAACGGGAGCACCCCTCACATGGTGCACGTGGCCGCCGACAAGCGTGGCGTGGGCATGGTGTTCCAGGACTGGTCGCTGTTCCCTCACCTCACCGTGGCTGCCAACGTGGCCTTCGGCCTTCCCCGCTCGGAGCGGCCCCGCACCCGGGTGCTGCCCCGGCCTGCCTCGAGCCGGGTGAACGACCTCCTCGACATGGTCGGGATCGGCGAGCTGGCCGGCAGGCTGCCCGGCTCGCTCTCAGGCGGGCAGCAGCAGCGGGTGGCGCTGGCCCGGGCCCTGGCGCCTCAGCCCTCGGTGCTCCTGCTTGATGAGCCCTTCTCCAGCCTCGACACGACCCTGAGGGTGGAGGTACGCGCCGAGGTGGCCGCCCTGCTGCGGGAGCTGGAAGTCACGTGCGTGTTCGTGACCCACGACCAGGACGAGGCCTTCGTGCTCGGTGACGAGGTGGCCGTGATGCGCGACGGCGAAGTGATCCAGCAAGCCGCGCCGGCGGTGCTCTACGAGCAGCCCGCCGATCGCTGGCTGGCCGGCTTCGTGGGCGAGGCCGACACCGTCGCCGGACGGGCCGAGGGCGACGTCGCTCACACCGCGCTGGGCCCGATGCGGCTGCGATCGCCGGCTGAGGGGCCGGTGGACGTGCTGGTGAGGCCCGAGGAGCTCGCCCTCACCGAGGGGGAGTCAGGGGTGGTGGATCACATCGAGTTCTTCGGCCACGACACCCTGTACTACATCCGCTCGGCCGGCGGCGATGTGCTGCGCTGCCGCACCACCGGCGCCCCCCGTTTCAGGCTCGGCGCCACCGTCGACCTGTGCCACAGCGGATCAAGCACCGTCGCCTTCCCCCGCACCGTCTAGCTAGAGACCCCCGCGCCGGCTTCGGCTACCAGGTCGACGAGCATCCGGCGCATCTCCAGGGTGATGCGGTCGGCCTTGGAGTGGTATTCGAGCGCCGGGACCAGCGGCACGGCCTTGGTGCCGATGCGCTCCAGAAGCACCTTGTCCTCCGCGGCCACCGCCAGTTGGAAGCCCACCGCCTCCGCGATGGGGCCGGGCTCGTCAGGAATGTCGTTGCGGTAGTCGGTGCAGTACAGCCGGGTGGTGGTGGCGTTCACCGGCTGGTGGCAGAAGCTGATTGTCAGCACCACGTTCTCCTCGGGATAGCCGATGCGCAGGTACACGTGGTGGGGGGCGGTGAAGACGAAGAGCAGCTCCCGCTCCACCACCCTGTAGTCGCCGTCGGATCCCGTCGAGTCGGCCAGCGACTTGGTGAAGTGGCGGTGGTGGGCGGTGAAGCGCCAGCCGTCGCGTTCCATCTTGTAGTCCCGCACCAGCTTGTCGTCCTCGTCGCCGAAGGTGGCGAGGTGCACGAACGGGAGATGACCGAGATCCAGGAAGTTGTCGGCCATTTGGGCCGCTCCCGCGTTCCAGTCCAGCGGCGGCAGGGGGCAGGTGACGAAGCCGGGGTCGTGGTGCTCGGGCACCTCCGGCAGGGGGGCGATGGGATCCTCGGGGGCAAGCCACACCAGGTCCAGTGACTCGGCCACCCCGGCGGCCGCGGTGGCGCACGCCCGAGCGGGGATGGGCAGGTCGGGGTCCACCGCCGGGATCTCCACGCAGGTGCCGTCGGCCGCGAACCGGAAGCCGTGGTAGGCGCAGCGCAGGGTGTCGCCCACGATGGTTCCCGCGCTCAGCGGCGAGTAGCGGTGCGGGCACGGATCCCGCAGCGCGGTCAGATGCCCGCCCAGCCGCACCAGGCACCAGCGCTCACCTAGCAGGTCCACCGCCACCGGCCCGTCGTCGCCGACATCGGCGCTTCGGGCCACCGGATGCCAGCAGCGACGCAGGGCCGGGTGCTCGTTGTCGATCCAGGTTGTGCTCCAGGATGGGTCGGCGTTCATCGATCCCCCTTCTTGCGCCCGTCCTAGCCGGCGGCTCCGAACGCTGGCGTGATCCGGGCCAGACGCTCCACCGGGGCCGGTCGGGCCATTTCGTAGTCGTGGATCTCGGTGAGCACGTCCACGTAGCGGTCATAGAAGGCCTGACGTTCGGGAAGTCCTTCGTGGAAGCGACGCTGCAGGTCGCGGGACCGCTCGGCCATGGCGCCCTCGTCGACGCGGGTGGATCGGCCCTCGGAGACCATCACCTCGCCGTCGACGATCACGGTGTGCACCGACTGTCCGTGCTCGGCCAGGACCAGACTCGTTGCCAAGCCCTCGGCGTGCACCGGCACATGGCGCTCGGTGTCCAGCAGCACAATATCGGCCGCGCTCCCTGGCTCCAGAGAGCCCAGCGGCTGGCCCAGGGCAGCCGCGCCGCCCTGCAGGCACATCCTCCGGATCGCGGGGGCATGGGGCCAGCGCAGGTGCGATCCGTGCAGCGTCTGCATGAGCATGGCGAACTTCATGGCCTCGAACATGTTCTGGTTGTCGTTGGAGGCCGCACCGTCCGCGCCGAGGGCCACGCTGACACCACCCTCGAGCAGATCGGCCACCGGCAGGATGCCGGACCCGCACCGGAGGTTCGACACCGGGTTGTGCACGATGGTGGCCCCGCAGCGGCGCACCGTGGAGAACTCGTCGGGGTCCATCCACACGCAGTGGGCCAGGCTCGCGCCCGGATAGAGCAGCCCCAGATCCTCGAGGTACGAGACGCTGGATCGCCCGTAGCGCTCGAGGTTGGCACCGATCTGGGTCCTGGTCTCCAGCACATGGGTGTGGAATCCTGCGTCTCGCTCGCGGGCCAGGCCGGCCAGGCCGTCCATAAGCTCGTGGGTGCAGCGCTGGGGTGCCGATGGCCCCACCATCGGGGTCAGCCGGGAGTGGACGCCCTGCCAGCGATCGAAGAACCTCTCCATGGACTCCAGCAGGCTCGCCGCCTCGAACGGATCACCGAGCGGTTCGGGCTTGGGCCCCGAAGCGCCTGCGAACGACATCGTGTCGAAGATGTCGAGATCGCCGATCATGGGGGCCAGCCCGGCCCGCATCCCGGCGTCGGCGTAGGCGCTCATGATGGCCTCGCAGTAGTTCTCGAAGTCCCACGGCGCGACCCAGCCGTGGTCGAGCACCGCGGTGCAGCCCGACTCCAGCATCTCCAGCGCCCCGGCCATGGCCAGCGTGTAGCGGTCGTCAGCGGTGATGGGGGGCTTCCCGAACACGGCCCACATCAGCCAGAGGTCGAGCGGCAGGTTCGGGGTCGTCCCCCGGTCGAGGTTCTGGGCCGAGTGGGTGTGGGCGTTGATCAGGCCCGGCATGGCCACCATCTGGTCGGCGTCGATCACCCGGGCCGATCCGGGGCGAAGGCCCGGGCCGACCTCGGTGATGGTGCCGCCCTCGGCCCTGATGTCGGCGACCCGCAGCGGACCGTCGGCGTCGAGGATCGTCGCCCCCTTGACCAGCAGTTGAGTGTTGCTCACCGCGGCGCTCCGGTCACAGGTAGTCGACGTTGGTGCCGAGTTGCACGTAGCGGCGGGGCGCCATCTCCGCGATCATGCGGGCCCCCAGGGCCTCGGCCTCAACAAGGAGCGCCTCCTCGTCGATCGTCAGCAGGCGACCCTCGTGCATCACGAGCCTCCCGGCCACGATCGTCGACTCGGCGTCGGTGCCCACCCCGTAGCGCACCAGGGTGGCCACCGGGTCCGTCGAGGGGGTGAGCCGCACGTTGTTGGCGTCGATGACACAGATGTCGGCGGCCTTGCCCGCCTCCAACGATCCGATCTCGTCGTCCCACATCAGCAGCCGGGCGGCGTCGATGGTTCCCATCTCGAAGGCGTCGTTGCAGGAGAACCCGTAGGGGTCGAACAGCGGCATGGCCGCCTGGTTGTGCATGATGTGGGCGATCCGCATCAGCTTCAGCAGGTCGTTGATGATGGTGTCGCAGCCCAGCCCGACGGTGATGCCCCGGGCCCGCATCAGCGGCACCCGGGTGACGGCCGACATGATGTCGGTGCAAACCACCGGCGCGTGGGCCAGCTTGGCCCCGGCGGCGGCCATCAGCTCGATCTCGCGGTCGGTGGTGAGCATGGCGTGGATGGCCACCAGCCGCTCGGTCAGCGCACCGATGGAGGCCAGGTGCTCCAGGGGCCTGTGCCCGAACAGCGACACGCTCAGCTCGATCTCCTCGCGGTCGCGGTTGATGTGGGTCATGATCCCGGTGCCCCACTGCTGGACCAGCTCATCGGTGGCCAGGTAGCGCTCGTCCGAGCACGACGGCACGCCCAGGTTGTGCACCCACGGCCGTAGCCGTCCCTCGCCCTTCTCGAACCACTTCTTGAAGAACTCCTCGGTGTAGGCCAAGTCGTCGGCCAGGGCGGCGGGGTCGTCGCGGTACCACGACTTCCCGGTTATCTGCTCGTAGTTGCCGGCCAGACGGGATTCCCGGTCCCACATTCCCCGGGCCAGCGCGCAGCGGATGCCGGTCTCCATGGCGGTCTCGGCGATGGGCTCCTCATGGGCCACGGTGCAGGTGGTCTCGGTCATGGTGGTGACGCCGGCCCTCAGAAGCTGGGCGAAAGCCACCTGGGCGCTCACCCTCGCGTCGTCGGTGCTCTGGATGTCCTCGGCGGGGATGTAGATGCGGTAGATGTTGGGGAAGTCCTCCACCGTGCTCTCCCGGCAGAGGGCCTGGGCGATGTGGTTGTGGCAGTCGATCAGCCCCGGAATCACGTAGCGCCGCGCCCCGCCGATGCGGCGGGCGTCGGGGTGCTGGGCCCGCAGCTCCGCGGCGTCACCGACCGCCGCGATCCGGTCACCGGCCACCGCCACCGCGCCGCCGGCGATGACCCGGCGCTCGGGATCCATGGTCACCACCGTTCCCTCCACCAGCATCGAAACCGGCTCGGTGGGCGCGCCGTCGCCGCTCACTAATGTGGCTTGGCTGTCTCCGTCCATGGCACTCCTCCGTTCGCCGGTTCGTATTGTGTGCATCTGTGCCGGTCTGGGCGGCTTCTTTGCGCAACGAAGGCGGCGGGCTCCTCCGCCCGGCTCATCGGTGGCCTCCGGCAATCTCGGTCCACGGCACTCCCCGGCGCGATGATGCCTCGCCCCCGGCGCCGCTGTCGAGCGCCTCGATGAAGCGGGCCAGCTCGGCCTCGTCGATCCGCAGCTTGTGCTCGGCGGCAGGGTAGACGCCGGCCTCGACGTCGGCACGGTACTCGCCGTAGGCGGCCACCCGCTCGGCGTGGAGGCGCTCGTAGGTCGCTTGGAAGTCCCGGTACTTCTTGGAGTGGCGCGGGTAGTGGCCGGTGTTGGTGCCCAGGATGTCCATGCTGAACAGGTACTGGGCGTCGCATCCGGCTCCTGACCCCATCGAGATCAGGAACAGCGAGCTCCGCTCCGAGATGGCGGCCGCGACCGGCTCGGGCACGAGCTCGATCTCCGCGGCGAACGCCCCGGCGTCCTCCAGGGCCCTGGCCTGGCGCCACACCCGCAGCGCGCTCTCGGCGGTCTTGCCCACCGCCCGGTACCCGCCGTACCAGGTGCGGTGGGTGGGGATGAAGCCGATGTGGCCCACCACCGCCAGCCCTTCGGCCGCGAGCCGGGCCACCGTTTCCAGACCGGCCGCGCAGTACACCGCGTCGGCGCCCAGGCGGTACACGGCCATTCCCATGCGCAGGTACTCGTCGGCCGTGGCGTGGACCCCGTAGGCCAGCGCGGCGATGATGAACGTGGTGGGGGCGGCCTCGCGGACCTCGCGGCTCATCATCTCGTCGGGCAGGCACATCATGTCGAGCCCGGCCTCCTCCGCGGCCCGGACCTCCTCGACCGACAGCACGAAGATGTCGGTCAGCTGGCGCTTTCCCTTGCCGGCGATCAGTTCGGCGACGGTGGGTTTGGCGCGAGTCATCCCCTGAAGAAAACCACAAGACTTTGATAGGATCAAACACGCTCCATGCGAGACCCCCTAGACGAGGTAGAGCTGGGACGGACCGGGCTCCGGGTTCGACGCCTGGCGATGGGCACCGCCCCGCTGGCCTCGATCTTCTGGGGCAACGACGCCGACACCGCGGTGCAGACCGCGGCCCGGGCCCTCGAGCGGGGCATCGGGTTCTTCGACACCGCCCCCTTCTACGGGCTGGGCGAGGCCGAGCGGCGCCTGGGGCGAGCGCTGGCTGCGGCCGGCGGCGAGCGTCCGGTCATCGCCACCAAGGCCGGCCGCCTGCTGACCGAAGGGGCCGACGGCGCCGTCGACGTCCACTTCGACTTCGGCTACGACGCGGCCAGGCAATCCTTGGAGTCGAGCCTGGAGCGTCTCGGCGTGGACCGGGTGGACATCGTGCACATCCACGACCCTGACGACCACATCCACGAGGCCCTGGAGGGCACCTACCCGGCGCTGGTGGAGCTGCGCGAGCAGGGCGTGATCGGAGCGGTGTCGCTGGGCACCAACTCCGTCGCCACCGCAACCGTCTTCCTTGAGCGGGCCGACCTCGACTGCATGCTGGTGGCCGGTCGCTACACACTGCTCGACCGATCGGCAGCCCAACTGATCGACGCTTGCGCCCAGCGGGGGGTGGCGTACCTGGCCGCGGGCGTCTTCAACAGCGGGGTGCTGGCCCGGCCTCGAGCCGGTTCCTGGTACGACTACGGCCCCGCGCCGGAGGAGACTCTCGCGCGGGCCGCGGCCATCGACTCGGTCTGCCAGCGCCATGGCGTGTCCCTCCGGGCCGCGGCGGTGAACTTCCCGCTCACCAACCCGGCGGTGACCGCGGTGGTGGTCGGGATGGCCGCTCCGGCGGAGGTGGACGAGAATCTGGACGGGCTGCGCATCCCGGTCCCCGACGACCTGTGGCCGGAGCTGCAAGGAATGGAGTTGCAAGAATGAGGGAGCGACCGAGATGAGAATCGAGAGCGTGCGGGCGGTGCTGGCCGGCTACCGCAAGATCGACCCCGACATGGAGCGCAGCTTCGCGCTGGTGCGGATCGAGACCGACGACGGCACCGTCGGCTGGGGCGAGTCGTCCACCAACTGGGGACACTCCTACCCGACCGTGTTCCGGGCCGCAGTGGACGACGTGTGCTCGCGGCATCTGGAAGGGCGTGACCCGCTGGCCATACGCGACCGCGTCGCCGACCTCCAGGTGGCCCTTGACGGCTACCTCGGCTGGGAGGGTCTGAGCAGCCAGACCATCGGCGCGATCGAGATCGCGCTGTGGGACATCCTCGGCAAGACCCTGGGCGCCCCCGTGCACCAGCTGCTGGGCGGCAGCGCCTATGAGATCCCGCTGTACGGCACCGGCACCACCATGTTCGAGGAGAGCGCCCAGTGGCACGCCCACTACTTCGACCAGTGCATGGACCTCGGCTTCGCGGGAGTCAAGGTGCGCCTGGGCCGCACCATCGACGGCGACACCGAGGCCGTGGCGACGGTGCGGGAGCACATCGGCGCCGGCAAGCTGATGGGAGTCGACTCGTACTGGTTCCACGATCCGGACTCGGCCATCGAGCTGTGCCGGCAGATCGCCCCCTACGGCATCCACTTCTTCGAGGAGCCCGTGCCCCAGTACCAGATCGAGGGCCTGGAGCGGCTCCAGCACAACTCGTCGATCCGGGTGGCGGTGGGGGAGCGGGTCTACTCGCCCCGCATGTACGCCGAGCTGGCCCGCCGCGACGCCGCCCGGGTGTTCGAGCCCGACGCCACCCTCACCGGCGGCATCCTCAACTGCCTGGAGATCGTCGGGATCGCGGCCCGGTCCTCCATCGAGGTCATCCCCCACGTCGGGGGGCCGACGGTGGTGGGGCTGGCCGCCAACCTCCACTGGGCCACCGCGGCCAGGGTGCGGCTCTGCGAGTACGACATCGACCCCCACCAACCCATGATCACAGACATCGGCCACAACCCCGGTCTGGCCCTCACCGACCTGGGCGGCGGCCACATCACCGCGCCGACCGGCCCCGGGCTGGGCGTCGACATCGACGAGGAGAAGCTGGCCGCCCACCCCTACCGCGAGGGCGACACCTACGCAGAGCTGTTCCCCGAGCACGAGTCGGGCCGCACCGCCGCCGGCAGCGGGCCGGCCGACGACTCCGGCGCCTGACCGGTCGGGCGCAAGTACCCTCCCGCCGATGGCCGCCAGCGCCCAGCCCCAGCCCGCCAGCGCCCAGCCCCAGCCCCAGGCTTACCGGGATCACGACACCCGGGCGTTGGAGGAGCTGGGCCAGGCGGTGCGCGGCCGCCGCAACCAACTCGGCCTGACTCTGAGCCAGGTGGCCGACGGGGCCGGGCTGTCGGTGCCCTTCCTCAGCCAGGTGGAGACCAGCTTCGCGGCTCCCAGCCTGACGTCGCTGTTCGCCATCGCCAGGGTGCTGGAGACCACTCCGGAGCAGCTACTCGCCGGCCCGGTGTCGGCCGACGTGGTGGTCACGCACGGCGACGAGGGCCAGCGCTACGACATCACCGACGCGCCCCAGACCGCCTTCCGCCGCCAGCTCACCGGCCTCGACGAGCCCTTCAGCGCGGCCGAGTACGTGGTCGAGCCCGGCTCGCAGCTCGGCGGCTTCTTCGCGTCGGAGGGCCGGGAGATGATCCACGTGACCTCCGGGATGCTGGCCGTCGACCTCGACGACGGCGACGGCGGCATCGTCACCCACCGCCTGGCCGCGGGCGACACCATGATCTACTCCACCGCCACCCGCCATCGCTGGCACCACCTGGGTGCCGAGACCACCCGCTTCGTCCACGTCTCCGCTCCGGGCTAGTGGTGTGTCGCGGTGACGGGCCGCCGCCCTAGTCGGCAGCGGCCCGTCACCGGCCGTTGGTGGTCGATGCCCTTGGCGCTTGCGGGTGCGCTCAGGGTGCCTCGGACTGGGGTCTTCGGCGCTTGCCGCGGCTTGGTCCGTCGAGGCTGAGTCGGAGCCGCCTGGGGGTTATGGAGCGGTCCGAGCCTTCGAGGCGGAGGCGGGCGAGCCGAGGTGTCATGGAGTGGTCCGGGGCGGGGGTGACCACCGCGGCGACATCGTGGAGTCGGTGCCCCTCAGCGGCGATCAGGCCGCGTGGGCCGGAACCTCGTCGTCGTGCTGAGAAGACTCCAGCAAGGCGATCCAGCCGGCGTCATCAGCTGCGGCCGCGGGGGCCGGCGCCTCGCCGTCGTAGAGAGGCACCGTGGCCGTGTCGGCGGTGTCCTGCGCCCTCGTCGAGGCCGGCCATGACGGGGCGTCCTCGCGCGTCCTCGACCACGAGCGCAGCTTGGGCCACGACAGCTTGGACACCGTGACCACGCCTGCGGTGACGGCCACCGCCGTCATCCACAGCAGCCACCGGGCCGTCAGCGAACGGGGCGACGCGGTCTTCGTGTTGGACATGTCGATCTCCTCTTTGGTCGAGGCCGCCTCCGCGGCCCGGTCGTGTGAACAGGCTCCATTCTGAGCATGTGCGCTCAGCAAATGCCTGCCAGATGTCTGCCAAGTTGTGGCAGCCGACTGCCAATTTGGTGGCAGGTGTCTGCCAGTTCGTCCGTGGAGGAGACCCGGCCGGCAGGCGTGGCCCGCGCAGCCGACGGGGTGGTCAGGGCTCGATCAGGGGGAAGATCTCGCCGGCCACCGGGTCGCCGGTGCTCAGGCCGTGGGGGAGCATCCGCCAGAACACCGCGGCCTGCTCGCCCAGATCGAGATAGCGGGTGTCGGGATGGGCGTAGCGGGTCGACAGCCGCCGGAAGGGCCGGTCGGCCACCTCGCGGATGCCGGTGGAGTGCAGCATCCGGGAGTCGATGGCCACCGCGTCGCCGGCCTTCAGGTCCCAGGTGGTGACCGGGAACCGTTCGGGGTCGGCGTCCACGTCGGGCACCGGCTCCAGCTCCGAGGCGCCGCCGATGGTGGTGGTCGACGACGAGAACTCGATCGGCGCGTAGGTGATGCCGGTGGCGTGGGAGCCCTCCACCACCCGCAGGGCGGCGTCGGCGGTCACGTCGTCGAGGGTCACCCAGATGGTGACGAAGGGCCGGTCCAGGTTGTAGTAGGGGTGGTCCTGGTGCCAGGGGCTGCGCGAGATCGCTCCGGGCTCCGAGCAGAACCATTGGTCCTCGATCAATACGGCTGCGCCGGCGCCGCACAGCTCGGCGCCCAGCGCGGGCAGCGGCGAGGCGTGGGTCGCCTCGGCGATGTCACCGTCGTCGAACCAGCGGAACAGGTCGCTGTCCACCTTGCGCTCGCCTGGTGGTGACAGCACCCCGTAGAACTGGCTCGGGCTGGCCTGGCAGCGCTCGATAGCGATCTGGAGGCGCTCGCACCAATCCCGATCCAGCAATCCACCGATCACCACCGCGCCCTGCGACTGGAAGACGGCCCTGCGCTCGGTGGCGGTCACAGCGCCGGGGTCCGCGGTTGAGGCGTCGGGGTCAGCGGGCACGGGTTGCTGCCGGGGTCCGCGGTCGCGGCGTCGGGGTCAGCGGGCACGGGTCGCTGCCGGGGTCCGCGGTTGGGGCGTCGGGGTCAGCGGGCACGGGTCGCTGCCGGGGTCGTCATCAGCTTGGCGTAGTGGGCGAGGTAGCGGCGCTGGGGGGCCTCGGAGGTGATCGGCCCCTCCACCGTGTCGCCCTCGCCGTCGCCGGGGTCGTCGGGCAGGCCGCGGCTCATGTCGATCCACTCCATCTCGGGGACGCAGAGGCCCCGCTGGACCCGCTCGAACATGTCCAGGTCGTCGGGGGTGCCGAAGTTCACGAAGTCCTCGTCGACCCGCAGGCGAAGCAGGTCGATCTCGGGCGGCGCGCCCGGCGCGGACGTGAGCCAGAGCTGGAGCCTGGTCCGGTCCACCGCCACCGGCTCGACCACCAGCAGCTGGTTGCCCACGAAGATCAGATTCGGGAACAGCGACAGGTTCAGCATGCTGCCGGTGGCCAGGTCGAGCAGTTCGGCGGTGCCCGCGTCGGCCAGCACCGACTCGAGCGGCTCCCGGAACGGAACGTCGCGCATGGTGGCCCACGGCCCCTGGGGTATGCCCGGACGCTGGTCCACCACCATGTGCCCGTTGCGCAGCGCCCTGGACACCATCGGGGTCGATCCGGGGTCGCGGGCCAGGACCGTCTCGGTGTCCACCATCTCGCCCAGCGTGTTGTAGGAGTGGTGGGCGAACGTGGCGTGCAGGCCGTCGGCCGCGTTGTCCCACGACAGCTTCCAGTTGCCGGCGAACTCCAGGAGCTGGGGGGAGCCCATGACGGCGATCTCGCCGCCGGGATGGCGGTCGATGATGGTGTCGAACGCGTCGGCGGCCTCGCCGAGCCAGCACTCCAGCGGCTCGGGGTCGGCGTTGAGGGTGGCGAACACGAATCCCCGGTAGCTGGCCGCCTCCAGCCGGCCCAGCGACAGGGTCGAGTAGTCCTCGACCGGATGGTCGGCGGGGAACGGGATGGCCACCAGCTGCCCGTCGGGCGCATAGGTCCAGCCGTGGTAGGGGCACACGAACCGCTTGGCGCAGCCGCTCGACTCTCCGGCCACCACCGTGCCCCGGTGCGCGCAGCGGTTCAGCAGCACGTTCACCTCGCCGTCGCGGCCCCGGGTCATCAACACCGGTCGCAAGCCCAGCGTGGTGGTGCGGTAGTCGCCCGGTCCGGGGATCTCGCTCTCGTGGCCCACATAGCACCAGGACGCCGCGAACACCCGGGTCATCTCCGCCTCGAAGATCGCCGGGTCGGTGTAGATGCGGCGGTGAGCCCGGTGGGGCTGCACCAGCTCACCAAAGTCGGCGACCACAGAATCGGATCTGGCAGACGTCATGGCCCCACCTCTACAAGAGGAAGCTCGGATTGCGGATGCCGGTGCTGAGCGTGGGCACGACGAGGATCTTGGTGCGGCGCCGCAGGTCGTCGCCGACCAGTTCGTGGATCTGGCACCCGGCGATCTGCTGGTGGCGGCCGTGGCGGTGCTCGTCTATGAGCAGCGTCGAGCGGGTGACCAGGCCTCCGCCTGGCGCGGCCCAGGCCTCGACGCCGCCGACGATGCGGGTGGTGTGCGACGGCGGCTGCTGGCCCCACGCCGACGGGTCGCGGCGCCACTCGATCCGCTCGGCCAGCCGCCGATGGTCGTCCAGCAGCAGCGACTGGTCGGTGCCGGGGTGGGCCCGATCAGACAGCGGCACCCACAGCACCGCGTCGTCGGTCCATCCGCCCAGCCAGTCCTCGAAGCGGCCGGAGTCCAGCAGCCGGGCCTCGTGCAGCAGTGCGGCCGCAGCGGTGGCTGACAGGTCCGGGTCGGCTTGCGGGCGACCGTCCATCCCCGACAGCATCTCGGCCAACTCTGCGTAGCGGGCCAGGACTGCGGCCGGGGCGTCGGCGGCCGCAGAGCCGGAGGCGCCGGGGCCGGGAACGTCCGCCGCGGCGAGCGTCATCGCGAGATTCCCGGAGCCATGCGTTCGAGGGTGCGGAGCTCGAACGCGGCCACCAGCCAGTAGACGATCACGGCCACTATCGTGAGTACCGCCACCGACACCCACAGGATCTTGAAGTCGTTGCGGGTGAAGGCGGTGACCATCACCGCCCCGATCCCGTCGCCGGTGGCCAGCCACTCGGCGACGGTGGCGCCCAGCAGGGAGGTGGGCACCGCGATTCGGGCCGAGGCCAGCAGGGCCGGCACCGATGTCGGCAGGTAGGCGTTGCGCACGTTGGCCGTGGAGTTGGCGTCGTAGGACTTGAGCACGTCGAGGATCCCCTCGGGTGTGCGGGTCATGGCCGTGTAGCAGTTGACCAGCGTCGGGAAGAACGACATCACGGCCACGATGGCGGTGGTGGTCAGCAGGCCCCGCCCGACGAACAGGATGATCACCGGCGTGGTGACGATGATCGGGACCGACCGCAGCGCCACCGCGATCGGCATCAGGGCCCGCTCCAGCCACGGGACCAGGACGAACACGAGCGCAGTCGCCAGCGCGCCCACCAGACCGACTACGTAGCCCAGCGAGGTCGTCCACAGGGTGGTGCCCAGCGCCCCGAAGATGATCGAGCGGGTCTCGGCCGCCTCGGGGACGGAGAAGAGCTCGGCCCACACGTCGACGGGCGTCTTGGCGAAGAACGGCTCGATCCCGAACACCCACAAGAACGCGTACCAGAAGACGAACACCACCGCGATGGGGGCCAGCAGCCCGGCCAGCCGGTTGAGCAGGCCGGGCTCGACGCGGGCCACCGGCACCGCGCCCACGTCCAGTGCGGGCGACCAGGGGCACAGGTACCGGCCCAGCGCTCCGATGGCCAGGTAGCCGCCGGTGGCCACGATGGTGGACATCACCGCGATCACCCAGATCCGGTCGGTCTGCAGCGCGCCCAGGGCTCTGACGGTGAGGATTCCCAGGCCGCGGTGCGCGCCGGTGAACTCGCCCACCACCGCGCCGAGGAAGGCGGCCGGCGCGGCGATCTGCAGCCCGGCGAACAGCGCCGGGACCGAGGCCCGCAGCCGCACCGTGCCGAAAGCGACGAGCCGGCCCCGGCCGTAGGAGCGGATCACGTCGAGGGCGCTGCCCGGCGCCAGGTCGAAGCCCAACAGCGCGGCCACATAGGTGGTAAACACCACCGCCAGCGCCGACAGCGCGATGGGGGTGGCGTTGCCCGGTCCGGTGATCAGCCGCAGGATCGGGGCTATCGCGATGAACGGCAGGCAGAAGATGGTCAGCACCACTGCGCCGATGCTGCGCCGCAGCCACGGCACCAGGGTGGCGGTCACGGCCAGCGCGGCGGCGGCCAGGTTCCCCCACAGGAACCCCCAGGCCGCCGTCTTGGTCGAGTGCCACAGATTGCGCAGGTAGAGGCCTCGGAACTCGAAGAACTCGACCACCACCGCGGTGGGTGGCGACAGCCGGTACGAGCCCGCGTAGACCGTGCGGGCCAGCAGCTCCCACAGCAGCAGCACTGCGATGCCGACCAGCGAGCTCAGCAGCCGCGGCGGCACCCGGTCGAGGCGCCTGTCGCCGGCCGGGCGTGCCGGCGCGGTGGCCGCGGCCTCGGCGGTGGCGCTCAACTGGGGTCCGTGTCCAGTTGCACGACCTGCCCCTCGGAGCGGTGCAGGCTGGCCGACACCGCCTCCACTTCGGCGTGGAAGCGGTCGGTGAGCAGCAGGTCACGGGTGCGGGGCCGCTCGAAGCCGATGGTGTGGCGGGCCACCACTTTGCCCGGCCGGGGCGACATGACCAGCACCTCGTCGGCCACGTACACCGCCTCGGGGATGGAGTGGGTGACCAGGATGGTGGTGGTGCCCCGGGCCGTCCAGATCCGCTGGAGCTCGTCGTTGAGCTGCTGGCGGGTCAACGCGTCGAGGGCGCCGAAGGGCTCGTCGAGCAGCAGCAGGTCGGGGTTGGTGACCAGCGACCGGGCGATGGCCACCCGCTGGCGCATGCCTCCCGACAGCTGCGAGGGCCGGGCCTTCCCGAATTCCTGCAAGCCGACGAGCTCGACCAGTTCGTCGACCGCCTTGGTGTCGTGGCGCCGGCCGACGAGCTCCAGCGCCAGCCGGATGTTGGTCGAGACCGTCCGCCACGGCAGCAGCGACGGATCCTGGAAGGCCACCCCGATGCGCTGGCCCCGCCGCATCTCGTCGGGCGACGAGCCGTCCATGTCGATGGTCCCCTCGTCGGGGGTGTCAAGACCGGCCACGAGGCGCAGCGCGGTGGACTTGCCGCAGCCCGACGGCCCGATCAGCGCGGTGAAGCCGCCCGCGGGCACGTGCAGGTCGAACCCGCGCAGCGCCACAACCTCGCCGTCGCCCAGGGCGAAGGTGCGCCCGACCCCGACGACATCAACCGGCGCTCCCCGCCGGTCCATCACCTGCGTGGTCTGCCGATGGCTGCGATGCTCCGATAGACGCTACGTCAGGACAGCACGGGACCGTCGGCGTAGATCTCGGCGAGCAGCGAGCGGTCCCAGAAGTCCTCGGAGACGTTCACGCCGAGCGCCTTCAGGACGCGGATGTTGTCGGCCACCGACTGGTCGGTCCACCACAGGAAGCCGCTGGCGTCGGTCACGTCGCTGAACATCAGCTTGACGAACTCGTGGGCCTTGATCCTCTCGGTCTCGTAGTCCATGCCCGCGTCGGGGAACCGGTCGACGGTCACCTGCGCGGACGTGTCCGGGTCGGCCTTGTGGTCCTGCCAGCCGAGGATCTCGCCCCGCAGCAGCGACTTCACGGTCTCGCGGTTGTTGGCCAGGGTCTCCTCGGTGACGATGTAGGTCTGGCTGTGGACCGCGTAGCCGAAGTCGGCGAACAGCATGGTGGTGTTGTCGATGCCGGCCACCGTCATGGCCACCGGCAGGTCGACGAGCCAGCACAGCAGGCAGTCGACCTCGCCGTTGACCAGCGGGGCCGGGTCGTAGTCGGCCTGGATGACCTCGATGGCGTTGACGTCGACGCCGTTGAGCGACGACAGCAGCTCGAGGTCGAGCTGGTTGTTGAAGGCCATGCCGAGCCTCCGGCCCTCCAGGTCCTTGGGCTCGTTGACCGGGTTGCTCGTGAGCGAGGCGATCACGAAGGGGTTGCGCTGCATGGCCACGCCCACGACCTTGAGCGGCGCGCCGTCGGCCACCGCCTGGCCCGCGAAGTTGGCGGCCGATATGCCCATGATGGACTGGCCCGCAATGACCGAGGTGTCGGGCGACACGCCCGGTCCGCCCGGCACCAGCGTCACGTCGAGCCCGTTGGCGGCGTAGTGGCCGTTGGCGTCGGCGACGTAGGAGCCGCCGAACTGCACCGAGTCGAACCAGCTCAGGTGGAAGTTCACCGGCGTCAGGGCGGCGGGCACGGGCTCGGAGCCCGAACACGCCGTGATGAGGGTGCTGCCGCCCAGCAGCAGGCCGGCCCCGGCGGCGGTGCCTCCCAGGAACGTGCGTCTGGAGAATTGGTTGGCGGTCATGGGGATCCCCCTGTTCGGGCAGCCTCCGGCGGCGAGCCGCTGAAGGCTGAGCTCACTTTGATCACATCAAAGTAGCACACGGCCGAAGTCCGCGCCCGAGAGTGAGCGCGAGTGTCGAGGGGCTCAGCTGGCCGGCGCGGCGGTGACGAGGATGCGGGAGGTGGCGTAGTCGCTCAGGCCGACCGGTCCGCCCTCGACACTGAGGGTGAAGGTGCCGTCGGGGGAGCGGGCGGTGACCGTACCCGTGGATCCGGGTGTCACCTGCGCCTGCTCGAGGAACTCGAGCATCCCCGGCTGGAACTCCAGCTCCTCGGGGATGCGCTGCACGGTGAAGTCCCGTCCCACCTGGAGGGTGTCCAGCGTCACCATCTCGGGCGGCTCGTAGCCCGAGCCGGGGATCGGGTTGCCGTGGGGGCAGGTGGTCGGCTCCTCAAGCACCCGCATCATGGCCTTCTCCACCGAGGGGGAGATGACGTGCTCCCACTTGCCTGCCTCCTGATGGGCCTCCGCCCACGAGAGCCCCAGAATGTCGGTGAGGAAGCACTCGGCCAGCCGGTGGCGCCTCACCACGGTCTCCGCCAGCGAGTATCCCCGGGCGGTGAGCTCGATCGTGCCCTTGCCCTCCTCGACGAGGCCCTCGGCCTGCATCCGCCGGATCATCTCCGACACCGCGGGGCGGGAGATCTCCAGCCGGTCGGCGATGCGGGCCTGGATCACCTCCAGGTCGTCCTCGGCCAACTCGAAGATGGTCTCGCAGTACTCCTCGAAGGCGGGATGCCATTCGGGCGACTCGTAGGGCGCCGCCTCGGCCGCGGTCGACGTCATGGCTCCACCATAGGCGCGGCCGGTGCGCTCGCGCTCACTCGCCGTCGAGTTCTGCGATCACGGGGGCGAAGGCCTCGACGTCGGTGTTGGCGGCACCCAGAATCATGTAACTGAAGCCCCAACGCTCCCGCCGCTGGCGGAGGGTGTCGGCGATCTCGGCCGGTGACCCGATCAACAGCAATGGAACGTCGGCCAACACCTCGGGCGGCTGGCCGAACATGCTTGCGGTGGCCTCCATCGCCTCCGTCGTGGCTCGACCGCCGTCGGTGATCTGCCACGCAGCGATCAGCACGTTGAGCACTAGCTGGTCGAAGCGGTCGCCGGCTGCTTCTCGCACCCATTCGAGCTTGGTGTCGAAGCGATCGGCGCCGAGGACGTCGTTCATGGCGTCGAGGCCTATCTCGCCGGAGCGCAGGTTGGCGTTCACGCCCACGATGTCGGCGTGACGACCGGCCAGGGTGAGCATCCGGAGCCCGCCTCCGCCGATGGCCACCGGCATCGGCGACTGCACCGGCTTGGGCAGGCCTTCGAGGCCGCGGATCGTGTAGTGCTCGCCCTCGAATGTGACCGGCCCTTCCTCGAAAAGGGCGCGGATGATGTGCAGCGACTCGACCATGCGGTCGACGCGCACCCCCGGCGGGTCGTAGTCCAAACCGGCCTCGTCGTAGTCGACCCGCTTCCAGCCCGCTCCGAGCCCGAGGTCCATGCGGCCGCCGGACAGGATGTCGAGGGTGGCCACCTCCTTGGCCGCCATCACCGGATGGCGGTAGTCGTTTCCGTACACGAAGGCGCTGAATCGCAGGTTGGTGGTGGCCGCGGCCGCGGCGGCCAGGCCCGGGCCCACGGCGTACTGCTCGTCGAAGTGGTCGGGCATCACCAGGTTGGAGAAACCGAGTTCCTCCACGCGCTGCGCCGTCTGGGCCCAGGTCAGGCCAGGCAACGGGCCCTTCAGCTCGACACCGAAGCGGAATGGATGAGTCATGGGACTTACTGTAGGCCCGATGGGTGTCGCAGGGGGTCAGTACGGTGGCGGCGTGGTGGCCGACCCGCTTGCTGCGTTCTCCGAGCCGACCCGGGCGTGGTTCGCGTCGGCCTTCGCCGCGCCGACCGCGCCCCAGTCCGAGGGCTGGCCGTCTATCGCGGCCGGCGACCACACGCTGGTGTGCGCCCCCACCGGCACCGGCAAGACGCTGGCCGCGTTCCTGTGGGCCATCGACCGGCTCATGTCGCCGGGCACCGCCACGGCCGGGGAGGGCACCCGAGTGCTCTACGTGTCGCCCCTGCGAGCGCTGGCGGTGGACGTTGAGAAGAACCTGCGGGCCCCGCTGCACGGCATCCGGCTGGCCGCCGAGCGCCTCGGGGTGGACGTGCACGAGCCCACCGTGGGGCTGCGCACCGGGGACACCTCGGCCGACGAGCGCCGGCGGCTGGTGCGGCATCCCCCCAACATCCTGATCACCACGCCCGAGTCGCTGTTCCTGATGCTCACCAGCCAGGCCCGCCAGATCCTCACCGGGGTTCAGCACGTGATCATCGACGAGATCCACGCGGTGGCCGCCAGCAAGCGGGGCACCCACCTGATGGTGTCGCTGGAGCGGCTGGAGGAGCTGTGCCAGCGCTCGCCCCAGCGCATCGCCCTGTCCGCCACCCAGCGGCCCCTCGACGAGATCGCCCGCTTCCTCGGCGGCTTCACCGGCACCGGACACGGATCGCCGGTGCCCCGGCCGGTCACCGTGGTGGACGCCGGAGCCCGCAAGGAACTCGACGTGGAGGTGGTGGTCCCGGTGGCTGACATGGCCTCACTGGGCGAGACCGTCGAGCCGCCGGCGTCGGCAGGAGCCGCGGCCGGACCGATGCGGCGCAGCATCTGGCCCGCCATCCATCCCCGCCTGCTGGAGTTGGTTCAGTCCCACCAGTCGACGCTGATCTTCGCCAACGCCCGGCGATTGGCGGAGCGCCTGGCCGCCCGCCTCAACGAACTGCATCTCGAGAGCGATGGCCGGGAGGCTGAGGAACGGGCCGGCACGGCCGGCGACCGCGGTGGCGCGGCCGGTCCCGTGCATGTGGGCGAGTCGATCGAGAGCCTTTTGCAGGTGCCGCCGCCGGTTGCGCTGGGCGATGAGCAGGTGGGTGCCGGGCCGGCCGACGGGTTCGAGCTGGTCAAGACCCATCACGGGTCGCTGTCGCGCCAGCGCCGCCTGCTGATCGAGGACGAGCTCAAGCGGGGCGAGCTGCGGGGGCTGGTGGCTACCTCCACCCTCGAACTCGGCATCGACATGGGCGCGGTGGACCTGGTCGTGCAGGTGGCCTCGCCGGGATCGGTGGCCTCCGGCCTGCAGCGCATCGGCCGGGCCGGCCACCGGGTGGGCGAGCCCAGCCGGGGGCGGATCTTCCCCAAGCACCGGGCCGACCTGCTCGAGGCGGCCACGGTGGTGGAGCGCATGCACTCCGGCGAGGTGGAGCACACCCGCTACCTGCGCAACCCCATCGACGTGGCCGCCCAGCAGATCGTGGCCATGTGCGCCATGGACGACTGGCCCGTCGACCGGCTGGCCGCGGTGCTCAGGCGCAGCGCGGGCTTCGCCGAGCTGTCCGACGACGTGCTGCACAGCGTGCTGGAGCTGCTGTCGGGCACCTACCCGGCCGAGGAGTTCTCCGAGCTTCGGCCCCGCGTGGTGTGGGACCGGGCCAGCGGGATGCTGCGGGGGCGGGCCGGCGCCCAGCGCCTGGCGGTCACCAACGCCGGCACCATCCCCGACCGGGGGCTGTTCGGCGTGTTCCTGCCCGACGGGACCAGGGTCGGCGAGCTCGACGAGGAGATGGTCTACGAGAGCCGGGTGGGGGAGACGTTTCTGCTCGGCGCGACCTCGTGGCGCATCGTCGACATCACCTTCGAGCGGGTGGTGGTCACTCCCGCTCCCGGCGAGCTGGGCAAGATGCCGTTCTGGCACGGCGACGGGCCCGGTCGCCCCCTCGAGCTCGGCCGGGCCGTCGGGCGCCTCGTGCGGGAGCTGCGCTCCGGTGATGCCGAGGCGGCCAAGGACCGGCTGCGGCAGCGCTGCGGCCTCGACGAGACGGCTGCCGAGAACCTCGTCGCCTACCTGGAGGACCAGTCGGCTGCCACCGGCGCGGTGCCCGACGACCGCACCGTGGTGGTGGAGCGCTTCCGCGACGAGATCGGCGACTGGCGGGTGTGCGTGCTCACCCCCTTCGGCGCCCAGGTCCACGCGCCCTGGGGCGTCGCGCTGCAAGCCCGCCTGCGCGAGGCGTGGGGCGTGGACGTGGACCTGATGTGGGGCGACGACGGGATCGTGATGCGGCTGCCCGAGGCCATCGACGAGCTCCCGCTGGACGACCTGCTGTTCGACCCAGAGGAGATCCAGGACTTGGTGGTGTCGCGCCTGCCCGAGACGTCGATGTTCGCGTCGCGGTTCCGGGAGTGCGCGGCCCGGGCGCTGCTGCTGCCCCGGCGCCGCCCCGACCAGCGCACACCGCTGTGGCAGCAGCGCCAGCGGGCCGCAGACCTGCTGTCGGTGGCGGCCAAGTTCCCTTCGTTCCCGATCCTGCTGGAGACCACCCGGGAGTGCCTCAACGACGTGTTCGACCTTCCCGCGCTGGTCGAGCTCATGGCCGACCTGCGCAGCCGCCGGATCCGGATGGTGGCGGTGGACTCCCCCCAGGCGTCGCCGTTCGCCCAGTCGCTGCTGTTCTCGTGGATCGCGGTGTACATGTACGAGGGCGACGCCCCGCTCGCCGAGCGGCGGGCCGCGGCGCTGGCCCTCGACCGTGACCTGCTGCGCGACCTGCTCGGCGCCGAGGAGCTGCGAGAGCTGCTCGACGCCGGGGTGATCACCGACGTCGAGTTGGAGTTGCAGCGGCTGGTCGCCGGGGGCCAGGCCCGGGACGCCGACGAACTCCACGACCTGCTGAGAGTTCTCGGGCCGCTGACACTCGATGAGCTGCGGGCCCGGACCGTCCCGGTGGCGGGATCCGACGCCGAGCGGGTCGCGGGGTGGGTGCGCACGCTGGTGGAGCAGCGCCGGGCCATCGAGGTGCGCCTGGGCGGGCGGGACGTGGTGGCCGACGCCGCCGACGCAGCCCGCTTGCGCGACGCGGCCGGTGCGGCGGTGCCGGTGGGGCTGCCCGCGTCGGCCACCGAGCCCGTCGACGACCCGCTGGGCGACCTGTGTGTGCGCTATGCCCGCACCCACGGTCCGTTCCTGGCTCGGGACGTGGCCCGGTGGCTGGGGGTCGGCGAGCAGCCGGTCACCGCCCGGCTGGCGTCGCTGGTGGCCGAGGGTCGCCTGCTGCGCGGCGAGTTCCGGCCCGGCGGGGCCGATCGCGAGTTCTGCGACGCCGACGTCCTGCGGCGAATCCGCCGTCGCTGCCTGGCCGCACTGCGCCAGGAGGTGGAGCCGGTGCCTCCCGAGGCGCTGGCCAGGTTCCTGCCCGACTGGCAGGGCGTCGGGGGCCGGCGCCGGGGGGTGGACGCCCTGGCAGATGTGGTCGCGCAGCTGCAGGGGGCACCGGTTGCGGCATCGGTGCTGGAGGCTGACGTGCTGGCCTGCCGGATGATCGGCTACAAGCCCGCCGACCTGGACCAGCTGTGCACCTCCGGTGAGATCGCGTGGGTCGGCGCGGGAGCGCTGGGCGCCACCGACGGCCGGGTCCGCCTGGTGTTCCGCGATCAGGCCGGGTTGCTGGTGCCGGCCGCCGAGGGATGCGAGGGCGCCCTGCACGACGCGCTGCGAGCCCGCTTGCGCGACCGGGGAGCGTCCTTCTGGGGCGATCTGGTGGCCGCGGCCCAGGCCGCGTCGCTGCCGTATGACACCGAGACGGTGCTGGCCGCGCTGTGGGACCTGGTGTGGGCCGGCGAGGTCACCAACGACTCCCTTGCGCCCCTGCGGGCCCGCATCGGCGGCCCGGCTCGCGGCCGCAGCCGCCACTCGCCGTCCCGGGCTGGTCGCTCCCGCCGGGGCCGCCTGCGGCTGGGAGGGCTCAGTGCGACCGGGCCGCCGTCGGCCGCGGGCCGCTGGTCGCTGGTGGAGCCCCTGCTCAGTCCCCAGCCCGCTCCCACCGAATCGGCCCTGGCCCGGGCCCATCAGCTTCTCGAGCGCTACGGCGTGGTCACCCGAGAGACTGCTCTGGGCGAGGGCATCGACGGCGGGTTCGCGGGGGTCTACCCGGTGCTCAAGGCGCTGGAGGAGCGGGGCGAGGCCCGCCGGGGCTACTTCGTGGCCGGGCTGGGCGCGGCCCAGTTCGCCCTGCCCGGCGCGGTCGATCGCCTGCGGGGGGCCCGCACGCCCGAGGCGGACGCTGCGCCGGTGGTGCTGGCGGCCACCGACCCGGCCCAGCCCTACGGGGCGGCGCTGGCGTGGCCCGAGTCGCTCGGCCGCCCGGCCCGCACCGCCGGCGCCCACATGGTGCTCATCGACGGCGCGCCCGCAGTGGCGGTCGAACGCGGCGGACGCTCCCTCACCACCTTCGCGGCCGCAGAATCCGGCGACGCCTGGATCGAGGCGATCATCGGCCTGGTCAAGGACGGCCGGCTCCGCAAACTGGAGATCGCCAAGGTCGACGGAGTCGCGGTACGGGAGACCCCGTGGGCGGCCCGCCTCGAGTCAGCCGGCTTCACCCCCGCCTACAAAGGAATGCTCTGCCGCACCTGAACTGCTTGGGATCCGGCGCCGACGGGTGTGTTGCCGACTGATCCTCCTATTCGCTGCGGCGGAACTGATCGAGACCGCGCAGCAGTGAGTGACTGAGCCAGGGGCTGAAACGACGGAGAACGGACTCAGCAGGTTCGAAGTAGTTGATCTGGAACATCTCCTCGCACGCCGGCTGCAAGTCGGTTATCTGCGGCTCGACGACGTCGCCGTTCTGGCGTCGAAAGAAACATACGGAGGCACCGATCAACCCGCGATACTCCCGGTTCACGCCATGGAGCGAAAGCAGGATCTCAGACCGTCCCTGCTCCGTCTCGATGACGAGCCGCGCCCAGGAGTGATAGTCGCGCATGTTCGCGAAGTACTCGAAGTGGCGAGCGGTATCGTTTACCTGATACCTGTAGTAGCCGCGGCGCTTGGCATCTCTGTCGCGGTTGAAGTCCGTGAAGACACTGCGCTCAAAGAACTCTGACCTGATCTGCTCCTCGAGCCGGCCTCTGATGCCTTCGAGCATCTCGACCGCGCCATCCAGCAGCGCCTCGGCTGTCTCCTTCGCCACATCCAACTCCGACTGCAGAGCCTGCTCCCGCAGGCTGAAGGTCTCGCCGATGGACTCAAGGACTTGATCTAGGTGCTCGGCCTCCAGACGTACAGCACCTGTTATTCCCAAGGCTTGCACCAGCCACTTCTTCTGTAGGCGGGCCACTAGGGCGACGAAGGGAGCCAGGTGTCCGTTGTCGGCGTCACCCAGGACTTCGAGATACTGCTCGCGGTCCCTGTTCGTGACGACGAGCGGGAACATGCCATCACGGATCAGCACAAGAGACGCGATCGCACGAGCCACGCGCCCGTTGCCGTCCTGGAATGGATGGATCTGCACGAAACGGTGGTGCAGCCAGGCCGCGCTGACATCGGGCGCGATCCCGGAGGCAGTGTGAGCCTCATGCATCTCAAGCAGGCGGTCCATCTCGGCATCGACGTGTTCCGGTGGGCAGTACTGGTGGATCTTCCCATCGGGCCGGGTGGGATTGTTGGGTCTGCGCTTGTAGGCGCCGTGAAGCAGCTCGATTCGAGCGGGTCGGCGGAAGATGTCGACGCCGGCCGCGAACTCCTGCCTGCGTGTCATCAGCTGGTGCAGTTCCTTGACGAACGACGTCGAGAGCGAACGCTTCTGCGTGATGACATCGAACAGCCACTCGACTGCGTCGAGGTGGTCAGCGATCATCCCGGCGATGAGTTCGGGCGGCTCCTCGCTGTCGTCGTGAGGGATCAGGGATGCGTCGATGCCTTGTTCGATCAAGAGTCGCGTCGTTCCATCGTCGAGTGTGTACAGGCGCTCGATGATGCCGGTCTCGATAGCCCATTCGCGGCGGAGTCGCTCGTTGAACGCGGTCACCAGGTGATCCGGTAGTGCCTTGCGGACCTCCTCCCATGTGCGAAGCAGCGGCTGGAGTTCCTCGCTGGCCGCGGCGCGGTCGGCGTGTGTCAGATCGGTGATCGGCTCCCACCGGTGACCAATTTCGACTTCATCCATCCTCAGCACCGTATCCACTCCCGCTCGCGCGGCCGGGGATCGCGAGCGGTGCCAGCATCCAAGAGCGTAGGAGTTGTGGCGAGTTCGTTTCCTGAGGGAGCACCAACCGCTCGACGGGCTGTCCGAACGCCAGCGATGAGTTCGAAGTCCTTGTCGACGTGCAGCCATGTCAGGCTCGACACAAGCGGTGCTCCGTGTCGCAGCAGTCTCCTAATCTGGCCGTTGTGATGGGTTGATTTGGTATGGCTAATATCGTAAGGTAAGGTGAGCCAGCAGCCGGATTCCGGCTGACCGCTGAATTTGACTAGCCGTCGAGTCGGGTCATGATGCCCGGCCGAAGGCCTCGGAGCAGCCCTCGCGGGCGCCCCCAGCCGATCAACCCTTGACCGAAGGAGGCCCGCGATGGCCGCAGTCCATCCGCAGCGTGCTGCGCTGCACGAGAACCCGCAAGATCCGGCCGTTTGGGAGGCGCGGCACCGGCTGCTGGCCCACGAGACAGCATCGCTCTGGCAGCTCACGGGGGATCTCCTGTCGCTCGCGGCCGATCCGGACCTGTTGGCTGCCCGTGAGCTTCAACGGGACCGGCCCACGCTCGCGGCGCTGGGCCGGGAGCGGGGCATCAGCGCGGAGGCGGTGCGCCGGCGCGTCGTTCGTGACATGTCGCTGGTCCGCGACCGGTTGGCGAGCGACCGGTTCAGGATCATCGCATGGACGGCGGGGCTGCTCAGGGCCGATCTCGGGCAGGTCGCGCTGGTCGAGGGTGACGCTGTCCGGCGGTGGGTGAGGCGGCTCGGTGCGAGCCAATTCGAGTTCATGCGGTGGATTGCCGGCTATGTCCACAGCGGTGATTTGCTTCTGGGCGATCATGGGACGAGGGCCGGCTTGCAGAGCATCATCGACGACGCGGTCGGCAGCCGATGGGTGCTCAAGCTCGAGGACCTGACCGACGCCCTGGCCGGCATCAGGGATCCCGAGGCATTGCTCGCCTTCATGGTGGGCACGGGCGCCTGGCGCGACATAGGGGAAGGGTGGCTGGTCCGCTGGGACGGTCGGCTCGAGGTGAAGGCTGAGCGGGTCCTGCGTCTTGTGGGCAGACCGATGACGCCTGCCGAGTTGGTGGAGGCCATCGGCAACGGCTCCGTGGCCTCGATCAAGAACCTTAGGAATCCGGAGATGGTGCGCATCGACAAGCACTTCAGGATCGCGCTCCGGGAGTGGGGGCATGAGAAGTACGAGGGCATCGCCAACCAGATCATCAAGCGGATCGAGCGCGGCGGCGGCGTCGCCAGCCGGGCAACGATCATCGAGGAGTTCACCGCTAGTTTCGGCGTGTCCGAATCATCGGTCAAGACATATCTGGCTCTGCCGATCTTCGATATCGACGGCGATTCCGTGCGCTTCACGCGCGTCCCCGCCTTCAACCCGAAGCCTCCGGCGACGATCGCGGGCGCGGTGCGCACCTGGGCAGGCTGGGGGGAACGCCTTGCGGTGGCGGAGGAGAACCTCAGGGGTTACTCGTTCAAGGTCAACCGCCACATCGCCTGGGCGAACGGGATCCGTCCGAACGACAGCCTGCTGGTGCCTTTGAACGGTTCGCCGTCACAACGGGTGAGTGTCATCTGGCGCACAACGAACCCGACCGGAAAGGTGGAGGTGGGTCGGGCCCGGAAGTGGCTGGTGGAACGCGGTATCGGCCCCGGAGCGGAGATTCTCATCTGCATGGCCGCGAACGGCGTGACAATGGGCGCGGCAGAACACGGCATCGAGCGGCTGGAGCTCGCCGCGCCTCCGGCCGAGCGGGCAGCGTGACGATCCGAACGCGCCTTTCGGATCGGGCCCTTCGGATCGGGCCCTGCTTCGCGAGCGCCGCGCCCTCGGGCGAGCTGCGGTTGCAGGCCTGCCCGGTCGCGGCCTGCCCGGTTGCAGGCCTGCCCGGTTGCAGGCCTGCCCGGTCGCGGCCTGCGCCGTCGCGTAGCGTGCTCGTCGGGTCGAGCGTCGAAGTCTGGGAGGAGTTGCACCATGAAGCTGCCGCTTGCAGGGGCTGTGCACGACGAGCGGGAGATCGAGGCGGTCGTGGCGGTCATGCGGGACAACCCGACCCTCGACATCGCCGATGCGACCCTGGCGCTGGAGGCTCGGGTCGCGGCCAAGCTGTCCAAGCGGTTCGGGCTGATGGTGAACTCGGGATCGTCGGCGCTGCGCATAGCCATCGACCTGCTCGGCCTCGAACCCGGCGACGAGATCATCACTTCGCCGCTGACGTTCTCCACCGACATCGCGCCCATGGTCCAGTCCGGGATAGTGCCCGTGTTCGCCGACGTCACTGCCGACACCTACCAGATCGACGCCGATGCGGTGGAGGAAATGATCGGGCACCGCACCAGGGCGATCCTGGCCCCGAACCTGTGCGGCAACTGCCCCGACTGGGACCGGCTGCGAGCGGTGGCCGACGCCCATGGGCTGGCGGTGGTCGAGGACTCCTGCGACGTGCTCGACAGCCACCAGCGGGGCCGGCGCACCGGCGAACGAAGCCATATCGGGGTCACCAGCTTCGCCCGCTCCCACGCCATGACCGCGGGCGGCACCGGCGGGCTGGTCGGCATCGACGACCCCGACGCCTACGACATGGGCCTGTCGCTGCGCCGCTGGGGCCGGCGCAGCGAGTCGTACCTCTACGGCTCGCGCCGGGGCCGGCAGGACCGGTTCTCGGCCCTGGCCGACGGCACGCCCTACGACCTGGTGTTCGTGTTCGACTCCATCGGCTACAACTTCGAGCCCAACGAGCTCAGCGCGGCCTACGGGCTGGTGCAGCTCGACAAGCTCGAGGGCTTCAACGCCCGCCGCCGCGCCAACTGGCGCCGCCTGGACGACTTCATGACAGGCCGCCAGGGTGTGATCCCGGGACGCACCACACCCGAGACCGACACCACGTGGATGCGGTTCTGCTTCGAGATCACCGCCGATGCTGGATTCACCCGCACCCAGGCCCAGGAGTTCCTGGCGGAGCGGGGCGTGTCCACCCGGATGGTGTGGACCGGCAACATCCTGCGCCAGCCCGGATTCGCGGCCATCGAGCACCGGGCCCCGGCCGGGGGCCTCCCCAACTGTGACCGCATGATGGACAACTCGCTGTCGCTGCCCATCCACCACGGCCTCGAGCCCGAGCACATGGACTACATCTGCGAGCAGCTCGAAGCCCTCTTCGACCGCTACCCCTAGCGCTGTCTCGACTGCGCTTCGCTCGGCCCCTACCGCCACGAAATTGGCGACACAATGGGTGCCAGACACCCAATCCGTCGCCAATTTCGGCGTCGAGGACCCCGCGAGCCGAGCCCTACTCGTGGGCTATGGCGTCGAGGATGTTCATGCGACCGGCCCGTATCGCGGGAAGGATGGCGGCCAGCAGGCCCGCGACCGCCGAGATCAAGACGAAGACCACGAGGTCGAGCCACGGCACCGCCACCGTCTGCACGAACGACTCAGGCAGCGCCAGCGTGGTCGCCACGCCGAACACGGTGCCGACGGTCACCCCGAGCAGCCCGCCGAAGACGGCCACGATCAGGGCCTCCCAGTAGATCGAGCGCCGCAGTTGCTTCCGGGTCATGCCCACCGAGCGCAGCAGGCCGATCTCGTGGATGCGCTCGAACACCGACAGGCTCAACGTGTTGATGATGCCGATCAGCGCGATGACGAACGACAGGCCTATGAGCACCTGGATCACCCTGATCAGCGCGGTGAGCTGGGACTCCTGGGCCTGGCGGAACTCGGCCTGGTTCTCGACCTTCACGGTGGGATATCGATCGAGCACGCCCTCGACGGCCGCCCGGCTGCGAGCCTGTAGCGCAGCCTGCCCGGCCTCGTCGACGTCACCCGTGAGACCGGCGATGCGGGCGCTGGCGAAGGCGAGGTCGTTGCGGTTGAAGTGGCGGTCCCACAGGGCCCCGTCGATCAGCCAGTTGCCGTAGATGGCGGCGTCCTCGAATATGGCCACCACGGTGAGGGTCTCGGTCTGGTTGTCGGGAAAGGTGGCTTCGAGGGTGTCGCCCACGCCGACGCGCAAGCTCGCGGCCGAGTCGCTGTGCAGGGCCAGAGCGGTGAGCGGATCGCCGGCGGCCATGTCGCCCGAGCTCACCTGGCCGTCGAAGTGGTCGTCGGCCAGGGCCATGTCGGCGGCCACGACGTCTCGGGGCTCCCCGTCGACGCTCAGCCCGCCGAAGGCGAACTGGATCCGCATCACGCTCTCGATCTCGTCCAGCGCCTCGATCTCGTCGGCCAGCCGGGCCGGGAAGCCGGGCGGGGGACCGAAGCCGGTCTCGGCCGACCGGATGAAGTAGTCGGCCTCCACCGCGTTCTCGATGATGTTGACGAACGTCTTCTTGACGGACTCGCCGACCACCGCGGCCAGCCCCATCAGAGCGAGGCCGATCAGCAGAGCACCGGCGGTGGAGGCAGTCCGGCGAGGGTTCCGGGCGGCGTTGTCGCGGCCCAAGCGGCCCGGCATGCCGAACAGCGACTTCACCGGGCGGCCCAGCGCCGACGCCGCCGGCCGGGCGAAGGCCGGGCTCACGGTGTTGATGCCGATGAAGGCGAGCACCGCCCCGATCCCCAGAAGAACGAAGGTGGGGGTGGTGTCCAGTCCGGCCGTCATGCCGGCGGCCAGCGCGACCACCCCGGCCGCGAACACCGCCCCGCCCGCGATCAAGCGACGCCGCAAGCTTGTGGGGTCCAGCCGGAAGTCGTGGGCCAGTGCGGCCACCGGGGAGATCTTGCGGGCCCTCAGCGCGGGCGCGATCGAGGAGATCATCGTCACGCCCAGGCCCACGAGCATCGCCAGCCCGACGGTGCGGGGCTGCAGCGTCAGCGGCCCCGGTGGGAGCGGGAATCCGACCAGGTCGAGGATTGCCCGCAGCACCAGGGCGAGCACGAGGCCGAGGCCGATCCCGACGACTGTGGCGACGACGCCCACGATGGCCGACTCGGTGATCACCGACCGGCTCACCTGCCGCGGTGTCGCTCCGATGGCCCGCCACAGCCCGATCTCTCGCACCCGCTGGCCGAGGATGATCTGGAACGTGTTGTTGATGATGAAGGCGGCCACGAACACCGCGATGAACGCGAACACCAGCAGGATGGTGTTGAAGATGTCGACGACCTGGTTGAAGTCCTCCTCCTGCTCGGCCGCGTCGACCTCCTGAGTGATCACGCGGTAGCCGTCGCCCAGTTCGGCCTCAAGCCGGTCCTGCACGTCCGACACCTCGGAGCCGGTCGACACCAGGACACCGATCGCCTGGTAGCCGTCCTCCATGCCGAAGAAGCGCTGGGCCTCCTCGAGCTCGAAGGCGGCCATGGTCTGGCCCAGGCCGGTGTGGGCGTCGGGCGCCCCGAAGTTGAACACCCCGACCAGCTCGAAGGGCTCCGCCGAGACCGGCCCGTTGATCTCGTAGGTCTCGCCGATGCGCAGGCCGTTGTCGGCCGCGGTCGACGTGTCGGCCGCGAACTCGCCGGGCGCGGCGGGCTGCCTGCCGTCGGTGATGAAGAAGGTGCCCGGGTTGAAGCTGAAGCCCAGCGCGGGCGGGCCCGGAGGCCTGATCGGCTCGCCGTCGCCGTCGACGATGAACACGTTCAGGGTGCCCAACTCGGGCTGTACCCGGTCCACCCCTTCCACGCCGGCCACCTGGTCGGCCACCGCCTCGGGCACGGTCGCCCGGTCGAAGTCGCCGCCGAAGGACTGGTCCGCCCGCACCGTCAGGTCGGCGCCCTGGGCGATGTCCCGGGCTAGCCCCGCGAACGTGGACCGCAGGCTGTCGGTGAGCGTGAACGAGCCCACCACGAACATGACGCCCAGAACCACCACGAAAGTGGTCAGCGCGAAGCGCAGCTTCTTGTCGATCAGGCTCCGAAGGGCGAGCTTGAACATCTCCGGACCCTCTCGCAGGCCGTTAGTCCGCGGCGATCGCTTCGAGGACGTTCATGCGCCCCGCCCGGTAGGACGGGAACACCGCGGCGAGCAGCCCGAAAGCCACGGCCACCACCACGAGCCCGATGATCTGGCCGCTGGGCACCGACACCCGGTCGATGGCATCGTCGGGGATCGCCACCGACAGGGCCACCCCGAAGCCCAGTCCCAGCACGACCCCGACCAGCGCGCCGTAGAGCGAGATGGCGGCGGCCTCCCAGCGGATCGCCCGGCGCAGCTGGCGCCGGGTCATGCCGACCGCCCGCAGCAGCCCGATCTCTCGGGTGCGCTCGAACACCGACAACGTCAGGGTGTTCACGATGCCGACCAGAGCCACCACAAGCGCGAACAGCAGGAATACGTTCACCAGGGCCAGCAACGTGTTGAGGTTCGACTCGAGCGACGCCTGGAACTCTTGGCGGTCCTCCAGCGTCGCCTGCGGGTACGCGCTGAGCACCTCGTCGAGCAGGGCCCGAGACGCCGCCGGATCGTCGCCTTCGACGTTGACGGCCACCCATTGGTCGAATCGGTCGGCGCCGGCCGTCAGCTTGTGGAGCGACTCGTCGATGATCCACTCGTCCCAGAAGGGCGGCCGGGTCTGGTCGAACACCGCGCCGACCGTCACGGCCAGCGTCTCGCCGCTGGTCAGGTTGACGCTTACCTCATCCCCGACCTCCAGGCCCCAGTCGTCGGCGGTGTCGCTGGCGACCAGCAGTGCCGACATCGGATCGAGACCCTCGAGGGTGCCGTCGATCACGCCCAGGTTGGCGACCTCGTCGATGGCGCCGAGGTCGGTGACCGTCAATTCGGCGTCGTCGATGCGTCCCGGAGCGACCGGGCTGAGGACCTGCGCGGGGTACTCGTCGAGCGGGACCGCCGCAGCCGCTCCTGCGCTCCTCAGGTCGGCGGCCAGAGTCTCGGGCACCCCGGAGAACGTGTCGGTGCTGATCACATAGTCGGCTTCCACCGCGTCGCTCAGGCTCTCGCTGAAGGTGTCCTTGAGGGACTGGCCCACCACCAGCACCATGGCCACCAGGGCCAGGCCGATGGTCAGGGCCACCGCGGTGGCCGCGGTCCGCCGGGGGCTGCGGGCCGCGTTGTCGCGGGCCAGCCGGCCGGGGGTGCGGAGGATCCATGGCAGGGGGCGGGCCAGGGCGGCCACGGTCGGCCCGGCGATGAGCGGGCTGAGCACCGCCACCGCCACGAACACCACCGCGGCCCCGATTCCCAGCGACAGCAGCTGCGCGGTGGTGGAGTCGAAGTCGGCGAACAGCCCTCGGCCGATCAGGATCAGTCCCAGAGCGGCAAGACCGGCGCCCGCGATCACCCGCCACAGGCGGCCGTGCCCGCCGTCGTCGCCGCTGTGCTCGCCGAGCCCGGCCACCGGCGAAATCCGCGACGCCTTCGCAGCCGGCACCAGCGACGCCACCACCGTGAACCCGACGCCCACCGCGAACGCCCAAGCCACGGTGCGGGCCCGCAGCGGCAGAGGTCCGTCGGGCAGCGACGCGCCGAACGCCGACAGCAGCGCCTCGAGCCCGAGCGCGCCGAGCATCCCGAGCCCGATGCCTGCTGCCGCGGCCGTCGCGCCGATCACCAGCGACTCGATCAGCACCGAGCGGCGCACCTGACGGGGAGTGGCCCCCAGCGCCCGCAGGAGCGACAGCTCCCGCACCCGCTGGCCGAGGACGATGTTGAAGGTGTTGGAGATGATGAACGCGCTCACGAACAACACGATGAAGGCGAACACCAGAAGGATCGTCTGAAACGGTCCGATGAAGCTCTCGAAAGCGTTGCCGAACTCCTCGGCAGCCTCCTCGGACGTGATGACCTCCGTTCCCGCCGGCAGCACCGCCGTGATCCGGTCCTGCACCTGCGAGATGTCGGCCGCCGGCTCGGCCTGCACCGCGATCTCGTTGAACTTGCCCTCCAGGCCGAGGACCTGCTGGGCGGTGGGCGTGTCGAACACCGAGAACACCGCGCCGACCCCGGCGTTCTCGGGGAAGCCGAACTGCATGGTGCCGGTGAGGGTGAAGGTGCGGGGCCCGATGGGCGTGACCACCTGGTAGTCGCGGCCCAACTCGTAGTCGTAGTCGGCGAAGGTCACGACGTCGAGGGCGAACTGCGTTGGCCCCTGCGGCCATTCGCCGTCGATCAGGAAGTACTGCGACAGCGTCGGGTCTGCGGTCCAGTTGGTGCCGGCTCTGGGTCCACCCAGCGTGGTCGGGGACTCCCCGGATCCGTCCACGGGAATCACACCGTCGACGAAGAACCCGCCCTCGGCCGACTGCACTCCCGCGACGGCCCGGATGTCGTCGAGCAGGCTGTCATCCACCGGCGGGGGATTCGCCTGGGTGATGTCGCCGAAGGGCAGGGCCCCCCGGACGGTGAAGTCGGTGCCGGTGTTGATGTCGGCGGCGAGGTCGTCGAACGTGGAGCGCAGCGAGTCGGCCGTCACGAACGCCGACACCACAAAGGCCACGCCCAGGACGATCGCCAACGCAGTGAACGCGAAGCGGAGTTTGTGGGCGAGCAGCGACTTCAGGGCCAGGCGAAACATGTCGGGATCCTCTTCGGAGTGTTGGAGGGTGGGGCCGGGTGGCGGGCCGAAGGTGTCTGGCTAGGCGCCGAGCCGGGTCATGTGGTCGCGAATGCCCTGCGGTGTGGGGTCGGCCAGTTCGTCCACGATCTTGCCGTCCACCAGGAACACCACCCGGTCGGCGTAGGAGGCGGCCACCGGGTCGTGGGTGACCATCACGATGGTCTGGCCCATCTGGTCGACCGCGCTCCGCATGAAGCCGAGGATCTCGGCCGCGGTGTTCGAGTCGACGTTGCCGGTGGGCTCGTCGGCGAAGATGATCTGGGGCTTGCCGGCCAGGGCCCGGGCCACCGCCACCCGCTGCTGCTGGCCGCCCGACAGCTCGTTGGGGCGGTGCTTGACCCGGTCGGAGAGCCCGGTGGCGCCCACCACCTCGTCGATCCACGCGGTGTCCCCCGTCTCGCCGGCCAGGTCCATCGGGAGGGTGATGTTCTCGATGGCGGTGAGGGTGGGCACCAGGTTGTAGGCCTGGAAGACGAAGCCCACGTTGTCGCGGCGCAGCAGGGTGAGGTCCTTCTCCGACAGCGTGGTGAGGTCGGTGTCGCCGATGATCACCTGGCCGGAGGTGACGCTGTCGAGCCCGGCCATGCAGTGCATCAGGGTGGACTTGCCCGACCCTGAGGGGCCCATGATGGCGGTGAAGCGGCCCTGCTCGAAGGCCACGTCGATGGCGTCGAGGGCCCGCACCTCGGTGTCACCGGAGCCGTAGATCTTGGAGGCGGCCACGGCCCGGGCAGCGACAGCTAGTGCTTGGGTAGGGGAGGAGGTCACGATTTCTCCTAGGCGCTGAGGGGTGCTCTCACGCGGGACTCTACGAGCGACCCGACCCTCCCCAACCGGGGATCTCCCTTACTATGCCCTGAGAGTCCCGAAGCCTTCGGGGCGTACGCCGTGGTGATCCCGATTCCTCCTGTACGATTCGTACATGAACGAAGTGGCGGTCAGCGAGGCACGAAACCGACTGGCGCAGGTGATCGAGGAGTCTCGCCGGTCGGGCGAGGCGGTCTCGGTGACGCGCCGGGGTCGGCGGGTCGCGGTGATCTTGGATGCCGGCGCATTTGACCGCCTGGTTGAAAGCGCGGACGATGCTGCGGACCGCCGCGAGTTGGCTGCGGCGCGAGCCGACGATGACTACCTGCCCTGGGAAGAGGTCAAGGCTGCGCTGGGACTCGGGTGAGCCGGTACGCCGTCGAGATCGCCCGCCGGGCGGTCAAGTCGATCGCCGGGTTGCCTCCCGCTGGGCAACGCCGGGTTCGAGCCGCGATTGACCTCCTGGCCGATGAGCCTCGGCCGCCGAACTGCGTCGCGCTCGCAGGCGAGGAGTCCGTTTATCGCGTGCGCGTCGGTGACTACCGGATCCTTTATGAGGTGATCGACGCACGGCTGGTCGTCCATGTGATCCGCGTGGGCCACCGTCGCGATGTCTACCGCAGCCGGTGACATCGAGTGCGGCGTTGCCGGGTTCGGCGATCAGCTCACTTCGCCGGGGGCCGCCTGCTCGATCGACTGCTTGAGCTGGGCCAGGAAACGGCCGCTGGCGCCGCCGTCGATGATGCGGTGGTCGAAGGTGGCCGACACCGTCATGGTCGACGCCTCCACCGCGGCGCCGTCCCGCAGGCGCACCACCGGGCGGGCCATGCCGAAGGCGGCGATCATGCTGGTACCGACCGGCAGCATGGGCGTGCCGGCCAGCATCCCGAGCGCGCCCACGTTGTTGACGGTGGCGGTTGACCCGGTGAGCTCGCTGGGGGTCACGGTGCGGTCGCGGGCCGCGGCGGCCAGCCGCAGGACCTCGGCTGACAGCTCTGGCACGCCGAGCGCGTCGGCGCCCCGCACCACCGGCACCATCAGCCCCTCGGGGGTGTCGACGGCCACGCCGATGTCGTAGCGGTCGAAGTACTCGATCTCGTCTCCGTCGAGGCGGGCGTTCATCACGGGATGGTCCCGCAGTACGGGCACCAGCCTGGCCACCAGCAGGGCATCGAGGGGCACCCGCGAGCCGGTCTCCGCGGACGCGGCGGCTCGGGCCTCCAGCAGCCGGCTGGCGTCCACGTCCACCATGGACGTGAACTGCGGGACCTGCATCGACTCGGTCATGTGGCGGGCGATGGAGCGGCGGATGGCCGAGAGCCGCTCCCGCCGGCCACCGCCTGTCGCCGACGTCGGCGCGGCTGCGGCGGCCTCCACGTCGGTGACGGTGATTGAGCCGCCCGATCCGGTGCCGGCGACGGCGGCCAGGTCGATGCCCAGCTCGCGGGCCAGCTTGCGGGCCTTGGGCACGGCCTTGACGGAGCCCGGGGCGGCCGGCCGGGCCGCAGCCGGCGCCGGCACCGGGTGCGGAGCAGCAACCGAACCGGCGGCTGCCGCCGCGGGGCCGGGTTCGTCCTCGGCGGGGACCTCCTCGCCGGGCTCGCCGACAACGATGAGGGTCTCGCCCACTTCGATGACGTCGCCGGGCCCGCCTCCGAGAGCCAGCACCGTTCCCCGGTAGGGGGTGGTCATCTCCACCACCGACTTGTCGGTCTCGACCGAGCAGATGGGCTGATCGAGTTCCACGGTGTCGCCCACGGCCACCAGCCACTCCACGATCTCGCCCTCGACCATGGTGTCGCCCACCGAAGGGAGCTTGAAGACGCGCGCCATGTCAGCCTCTCACCCGGTCGAGCGGCGCGGGCCGGGGGCCACCGAAGGGAGCTTGAGGACACGCGCCATGTCAGCCGGCCAGGGCGCGGCGGATGCCGGCGGTGATGCGGTCGGCGGTGATCATGGAGTAGCGCTCCAGCTGGGTGGGCCCCCAGAAGACGTCCATGTGGGCCACCCTCACCGGCGGCGCCTCCAGCGAGTAGAGGCCGTGCTCGCTGACTGCGGCCAGGATCTCGGCCCCGAATCCGCTGGTGGTGTGGGCCTCGTGGGCCACTACCAGCCGTCCGGTCCTCTCCACGCTGTCCAGCACGGTCTCGCGGTCCCACGGATACAGGGTTCGCAGGTCGACCACCTCGGCCGACACCCCCTCCGCGGCCAGCGCCTCGGCCGCCTTCAGCGCCTCGCGCACCGGCGGGCCCCACGACACCACCGTTACGTCGGTGCCGCCGCGCAGCACGCTGGCCCGTCCGAAGCCGATCCGGTAGGGCTCGACCGGCACGTCCTGCTTGAGGCCCCGGTACAGCGAGATGGGCTCCAGGAACACCACCGGGTCCTGGCTGGCCAGGGCCGACTCCATCAGGCCCTTGGCGTCGTAGGGGTTTGAGGGGTACACCACCACCAGCCCGGGCGCGTGGGTGAAGAACGACTCGGGCGAGTCGGTGTGGAACTCGAAGTTGTCGAGGTTGGTGCCCACCGGCAGCCGGGCCACCACCGGGGCGGTGAGATGGCCCCGGTAGCGCCACCGGATGCGGGCCACATGGCCGATGAGCTGGTCGAAGGCGGGGTAGACGAAGCCCGCGAACTCGATCTCAGCCACCGGCTTCAGCCCGGCCATGGCCATCCCCACCGCGGTTCCCATGATGCCGGTCTCGCACAGGGGGGTGTCGATCACCCGGTTCTCTCCGAAGCGCTCGAGCATGCCCTCGGTGATGCGGAACACGCCGCCTTCGACACCCACGTCCTCTCCCAGGATCACCAGCGACGGGTCCCGCTCGAAGGCCGAGTGTAGGGTCAGCTTGAGGGCCTCGGTCATGTCGAGCCGGCGGGTCTCTCCGGTGGGTGACACCTCCGGCTCGACCGCCCACACCTCCTCGGGATCCAGCGTGGCGGCGGGCTCGCCGGCGTCCTGCTGCTCGCGGTGCAACTGCTCGACGAGCGAGGCCGGAGCCCGGGCGAACAGATGTCGGGGCGAGTAGTCGCGCGACACTCCGGACCTGGCCTCGAGCTGGTCGACGAAGGCCTCGAGCTCGGCTGAGATCCCGGCCCGCATGCCGTCCTCCTGGTCGGCCTCCCACAGGCCCTTGTTCACTAGGAAGGCCCGCATCCGGGTGATGGGATCCCGCTCGCGCCACCGGGCTTCCTCGTCGGTGGTGCGGTACACCGGGGTCCCGTCGTAGGTGGAATGGGGTGCGAACCGGTAGGTGAGCATCTCGATGAGGGTCGGGCCTTCGCCGTTGGCGGCCCGCTCGATGGCCTCGCGGGCGGTCTGGTACATGGCCAGCGGGTCCATGCCGTCCACCAGATCCCCGGCGAATCCGTACGCCTCGGCCTTGACGGCCAGCGTCTCCGCCGCGGTCTGCTTGTCGATGGTCGTCGACTGGGCCACCTGGTTGTTCTGGCACAGGAACACGGTGGGGGTCTTCCACACTCCGGCGAAGTTCATGGCCGCGTGGAAGTCGGACTCCGAGGTGGCGCCGTCGCCGAACACCACCATGGCCACGGTGTCGCGCCCTTGAAGGCGCTCGGCGTAGCCGAAGCCCACCGCGTGGGGCAGGTGGGTTCCGATGGTGGCGTTGAGCCTGGTCACCCGGTAGCGGTTGACGTCCCAGAGATCGTCATCGTCGGGCACGCCCATCCACAGGCCGAGCGTGGCGATGGGGCTCATGCCCCGGGCCAGCCACATGCCCAGCTCGCGGTATGCGGAGAAGAGCCAGTCGGTCTCCCGCAGCGCCAGCGCCGCCCCGACGTGGGCCTCCTGGCCGCTCACCTGGTAGTAGGCCGGCATGCGTCCCTGCCGCTGGAGGTTGAGCAGCTTCTCGTCGGCCATCCGGGTGGTGAGCAGCAGGCGGAGCATGTCGACCAGCCGGCCGTCGTCGAGATCAGGGACCGGCCCCACAAGCTCTCCCGCCGGGTCCAGGATCTGCCGCATTCCTCACGTTCCTTCCGCTCCTGCTCGCTGTGCTCGCCGGCCGCTCGGGCCGAGGCCTCCGCGAAACCGCCGACGGCGACACTCTAGGGTAGGAAACGCTTGTGTATCACGTCGTACGCCTGTGATTCCATATCTGCATCCCGCAGACGGCGCGAGTTTCAATGACTAGTGTTAGCTCATGACCGAGACAAGCACAGCCAGGACGGCTACAGCCGATTCCTTCGACGTGAGCGGCCGCCGGGTGGTGATCACCGGTGGAACCGCCGGAATCGGCCTGGCCGTGGCGACCCATCTCGTCCAATGCGGCGCCCAGGTGGTGATCTGTGGCCGCAGGCCGGAGGGCGCCGCGATCGCTGACGGCATCGGAGCCGCCTTCGTGACGATGGATGTGGCCGACGACGTTTCGGTCGAGCGGGCTTTCGGGGCCATGTCCGAGCGATTCGACGCTCTCGACGCGCTGATCCTCAACGCCGGCATCGACGAGTACCACGGCGAGGTCGAGGACCTGGACATGGACGTGTTCGAGCGGGTGATCGACATCAACACGCTGGGAGTGGTGCGCGCTCTCCGTCACGGGGTGGGCATGGTGCGCGACCACGGGTCGGTCATCGTCACCAGCTCGCCGGCCGGCTCCGTGGCGGCGCCGGGCATGGCCGCCTACGCCGCGTCCAAGGCCGCCCTCGACCACCTGGTACGGGTGTGGGCCCTGGAGCTGGGACCGCGCCAGGTCCGGATCAACGCCGTACTGCCCGGCATCGTGGAGAGCGAGATGGGTGCGGAGTCGGCCCCCGACCTGGAGTTGATCAGGCGCATGACCGCCAACGGCGTGTTCCGCAAGGCGTCGGAGATGGCGCCGGTGTTCCACTTCCTGGTCAGCGACGCCAGCACGACCCTCACCGGCTCGCTCGTCGGCTGTCACGACGGCATCCCCCTCGGCTACAGCCACGAGGTGATGGCCCGCCTCGCCGCGGACCTGCCCGATCCCTCCGAGGGTGAGGCCGCGCCGTGACGGAATCGCTGGCCGGGCAGGTGGCGCTGGTCACCGGCGCGGGCCGTGCCGGGGGGATGGGCGAGGCGACCGCGCGGCGGCTGGCCGAGGCCGGTGCCGACGTGGTCGTCACCGACCTGGCCCGCGACCGTCCCGAGCTGCGCCAGGACCCCACCCACGGCCTGGGCGACGATCTGGCCGCGCTGGAGGCGCTGGCTGCTGAGCTGCGCGACCAGTACGGAGCCAGGAGCTTCGCGGCCCCGCTGGACGTCACCGATCAGGCTCAGGCCGAGGCGGTGGTCGAGCGCGCGCTCCAGGATCTGGGTTCGCTCGACATCCTGTTCAACAACGCGGGCGCCACCACCGGGGTGGGCCGCTTCGCCGACCAGACCGAGGAGCAGTGGAACCTGTCGTGGCAGGTGAACGTCATGGGCTCTCGGCGGATGGCGCTGCTGGCGCTGGGCCCGATGATCGAGGCCGGCCGGGGCGTGATCGTCAACAACGTGTCGATCGGGGGACTGGTGTCCGACCCCGGGTACGGGGCCTACAACGTCACCAAGTTCGGTCTGACCGCCATGACCAAGCTCATCGCCAAGGAGCACGGGCGCGACGGGATCCGCTGCGTGGGCGTGTGCCCCGGTCCCATCGACACCCAGATGGCGGTGGCCAACCGCAGGCTGGTCGCCGGCCTGGCCGGCGTGACGGACGACGAGGCCGGCGAGATGCTGGTCTCAGAGGTGCCGCTGGGCCGGTGGGGCACTGCCGACGAGGTGGCCCGGCTGGTGGTGTTCCTGGCGTCACCGGCCGCCTCCTACATCAACGGCGCCCTGATACCAATAGACGGGGGCGTGCTGCCCTAGCCCGCTGGGAAGGCTGCCGGCTTAAGTGTTCAGGTGAGGCCGGCGATCATCGACTCCTTGACTTCGACCAGGTACACGAACGTCTCGATCTGCCGCACCCCTTCAACGGCGCGAACGCCGTCGACCAACTCGGCCAGGTGGGCCTCATCGCGGTAGCTGACCTCAGCAATCACGTCGAAGCGCCCGAGCACTCTGGCCACGAGGGGTATGTCGGATACGGCTGCGATCGCCTCGGCCACGGGTCCAGCCGGACCGTCCGTCTGGATCATGAGACCGGCATAGCCCTTCACGCCCAGCACTCCGGGGCTGACGATGGTCTGGACGGTCACCACACCGGCGGCCATGAGCCCCAGCACCCGATCCCGAGTGGCGGCGTGCGACATGCCTGCAGCCTCGGCCATCTCGGCGAACGTGGCTCGCCCGTCCGCGGCCAGGCACCTTAGGAGCTTGATGTCCGTAGCGTCGACGCTGCGCTGGCGGGCGCCCAGCCGGTGGTCGGCAATCGCCGGGTCTCGGCCGGTTTGCGACCAGTCTTGCTTGACGAAGGCCACCAGCGAGGAGGCATCGATGCCCCGTACGGCCGGATCGGATCGGGCTCCCTCAATGGCGACGTCCAACTGGCGAGCGTCGCTTGCCCTGAACTCCACAAACAGTCCGCCGGTCCCAGCCAGAATCAGGACGAACGCAGTCTCGTCCATCTTGGCCAGCCGCTCGGCTACCGGTGTGACCGGTCCCTGCACATCGATGAGGCAGTAGGCGAACTCGCCGTAGCCGAGGGCGCGCGGATCAATCCGCCCGAGGATGTGGATGGCGCCAGTGTCGATCAGCCGGATGACCCTGGTCTTCACCGCCGCCTGTGACATGCCGATGCTTCTAGCCAAGGCCGCGTAGCTGGCGCGGCTGTCGGCTACCAGGCCGTCGATCAGGGCGCGGTCGATGTGGTCCAGTTCCATGGCGGCGTCATGGTAGACGCCGTTAACGCAGGGCTCAGGTCGGCGAGTCAGGGTCATACTAAGAAGCGCAGGCTGCTGATCTACTTCGACACAGAATCTATGGCTAACTCAGGACACTGCGAACATAACCATTGCCGAAATCGCTGAGTTGCCAAGATATGTACAATCGGGCTATCAAGACTCCCACAGACACGCGCGCTCAAGCCGCGAAGGAGGAACACACCATGAGTCCCAAGTCCAGCTGGAGGGTGCTGGCTGCAGTTCTGCTTGCATTCGCCCTGGTTGCCGCGGCCTGCGGTGACGACGAGGAAGACGCTCCCGCCGCGGCGGAGCCTGCACCGGCCGCGCCCGCGGAGGAGCCGGCCGACGAGCCCATGGATGAGCCCGCTGAGGAGCCCATGGAAGAACCGGCCGACGAGCCCATGGATGAGCCCGCTGAGGAGCCCATGGAAGAGCCGGCCGACGAGCCCATGGAAGAGCCCGACTCCATGATGGCCGACGAGTCGATGGAGCCGGTCAAGATCGGTCTGATCGCGCAGGTCGAGGAGCTCATGGCGTTCCCCGAGGTGCCCGCGGCGGTCCAGGCCTACGTCGACTACTTCAACACCGAGCTGGGCGGCGTCGACGGGCATCCCATCGAGTTGGAGGTGTGCGGCGCGGGCGACGCGGTGGAGTCCCACATTGCCTGCGCCAACGAGTTCGTGAACGCCGACGACGTCCACGTGGTCATCAACAGCGGCTTCCTGTCCAACAGCATCGCCTCGGGCACCATCCTGGCCGAGGCCGGCAAGGCGAACCTCGGACTGGGCAACGACTTCATCGATTACCTCACTCCCAACCTCTATAACTTCGATCCCGGCCTGCCCGGCCTGGCCCAGGTCTTCTTCGTGTTCGCCAAGAACCAGCGCGACGTCTCCACCATGTCGCTGTTCCTGGCCGACGATCCGGCCATCGCACCGTTCGAACCGGCGCTGTACGCCATCGGCGAGAGCAACGGGATCACGATCACCGAGACCATCTATCTGGGGTTCGAGCCTGACCTGACCGGGCCGGTGTCCGCGGCCGACACCGGCAACGAGGGCTGGCTGTTCGTCCTGGCCGACGGCGCCCAGTGCACCGCGGCCGCCAATGGCGTGGAGACGGTCGGATACGAGGGCCACCTCTTCGGCAACGATCTGTGCCTGAGCCAGGATCTTGTCGAGTCGGGCGAGCTGGACGGCTGGGCCGGCCCGATCGTGTCGAGCGCTCCCACAGTCGACGGGGGCGCGGAGATCGACGAGATCAACCGTGTGCTGGACACCTACGGCGGCGCGGACGTGCAGACTTCCGGCCTCGGCGGCTGGGCGCTGGGTCAAGCGGTCATCGCCAGGGACCTGCTCATCGCAGGCGGCGGCGCCGACGCGACCACCGAGTCTGTGCTGGCCGCGCTCAGCACCTACTCCAGCAGCGACGTTCCCGGCTTCCCCGATTTGAGCTGCCCCGGCCCGGATCCGTGGGCCGGTGCCTGCAACACCTCTCCGTTGATGGTCACCATCGCGGGCGGGCAGATGACGGCTCCCGACGGGTTCACCTTCCTGGACTTCTCGGAGCTCAACTTCCTGCTGGGCTGACCTCGGCACTCACACGCTCGTTCGAAATCGAGTCGAGCCGGGCCCCGTCGAGGGCCCGGCTAGGCTCGTATGAGCAGGGGGCCTTGTGATTGCCAGACTGTCTCCAGCCGAGCGGATCAGCGCCGCCGTTCTCGGAGCGATCGCGGTCGCCTGGATCATCGGAGCCGCACTCCGCCGGGAGCTGTTCTTCGACCCGGTGCTGTTCGGCCTCGGCTCCGGCGCCATCATCGCCGCGCTGGCCATCGGGCTGGTCGTGGCCTTCCGGGCGTCGGGGGTCATCAACTTCGGGCACGGCGCCATCGCCACCTACGTGACCTACGTGTACGTGTCGCTGGTCGGCGACGGCCAGTACCCCGTGCCGCCCATACCCAACCCGCTGGCACCGATCGAGGGCATCGCCGGGATCGAGATCGTCGACTTCCCGACCTTCATCAGCCTGGGCGACTCGATGGGCAAGGCTCCCGCGCTGGTGATCGCGCTGGCCACCGCCGCGGTCCTCGGGCTCATCGCCCACTTCGCCATCTTCCGCCCGCTGCGATACGCCCCGGTGCTGGCCAAGGTGATCGCGTCGGTCGGGATCATGCTGTTCCTGCAGGCCGCGGTGGTGCTGCGCTTCGGGGCACGGGCCAAAGCGACCGAGCCGATCTTCCCCGACGACCCGGTCGACATCCTGGGGGCACGGGTCGGCCAGGACCGCCTATGGGTGCTGGGCACCGTCATCGTCATCACCGCCGCGCTGTGGGTGCTGTTCCGCTTCACCCGATTCGGGATCGCCACCCGGGCCGGTGCCGAGAACGAGCGGTTCACCACGCTGCTGGGCTTCAACGCCGACTTCCAGGCAGGCGTCAGCTGGGTGATGGCCTCGGTGCTGGCCGGTCTGGTGGGGATCCTGGTGGCGCCCATCACCGGCGTGACCCCGAACTTCTTCACCGTGCTGCTCATCTCCTCGCTGGGAGCGGCGCTCATCGGGCGGATGTCGTCGTTCGTGATCGCCGCCGCCGCGGGCCTGATGCTGGGCGTCGTCGACCAGGAGCTGTTCCGTCTGGAGCTGGAGTGGGGCTGGATACCAGACATCGGTATCCGGAGGGCGCTCCCGTTCGTGGTGATCGCGCTGGCCATGGTGGCCCGGGGCGAGTCGCTGCCGTCGCGGGGCGCGCTCACGGTGGAGCGGCTGCCCGAGGCGTACGTGCCCCGCATCACCCGCGGCCGGATGGTCGGGTACGGGGTCCTGCTGGCGGTGGCCTTCTGGCTGACTGTGTTCGCGCCCTTCCAGTACCGGGCCGGCATGCAGAACTCCATGATCGGGGTGATCCTGGCCCTGTCGCTCGTGGTGGTGACCGGCTACGTGGGCCAGATCTCACTGATGCAGATGGCCCTAGCCGGGATCGGCGCCTTCTCGGTGGCATCCTTCGGCACCCAGGCTGGAATGCCCCTGTTCATCTCATTGCCGCTGGCGGTGGCAGCCGGTGTCGGGTTCGGCCTGATCGCAGCCATCCCGTCGCTGCGGACCCGCGGCGCCAGCCTGGCCATCGTCACGCTGGCCAGCGGGCTGGCCATGGGCGAGATCTTCTTCTCGCGCCCCGGCTGGTTCGGTCTCGACCGCGGCGTCAAGACGACCGACCCGCCGGTGCTGTTCGGCATCGAGTTCGGGCCCAACAGCGACTTCATCTTCGGCGACGGCAAGATCCCCACCGGCGGGTACGGGCTCTTCCTGCTGGTGGTAGGCGCGCTGTGCTGCATCTCGGTGATGCGGCTGCGACGGTCGCGCTTGGGCGAGCAGATGCTGGCCGTGCGGGCCAACGAGCGGGCCGCGGCCGCGGCCGGGGTGAACGTGGCCGCCATCAAGCTGTCGGCGTTCGCCATATCGAGCGTCTTCGCCGCTCTGGGCGGTGCGCTCATCGCGTTCAACGTGGGCACCTACGGCACCGACACGTTCGGGATCTTCGCCTCGCTGACCGTGCTCGCCTTCGCCTACCTCGGCGGCATCAGCACTATCGGCGGGGCCATCACCGCGGGGACGCTGTTCTCGGAGGGGATCGGCATCGTCGTCACCAACGAGTGGTTCATCGACGTGGGGCCCTACACCGCCTATGTGGCCGGGTTCTTCCTGATCGGCACCGCCGTCTACAACAACGAGGGCATCGACGGATTCCAGCGCAGGCAGTTCCACCAGCTGGGCAGGTGGCTGAGCCGCGGCCGGGGCCGTAGCGCGGCGGAGACCTCCGATGTCTGACACCGTTCTCGCCACCAGCGGACTCACCGTGCGCTTCGGCGGCCTGCTGGCCGTCAACGACCTGTCACTGGAATGCCGCCGGGGACGGCTCACCGGGCTGATCGGACCCAACGGGGCGGGCAAGACCACCTTCATCGATGCCATCACGGGCTTCCTGCCCAACAACTCGAAGGGATCAGTGGTTCTGGAGGGGGAGGAGGTCTTCGGACGCTCGCCGCATGTGCTGTCCCACGACGGACTCACCCGCACCTGGCAGACGCTGGAGCTCTTCGACGACATCACAGTGCGCTCCAACCTCGATGTGGCCAGCCGGCGCCTCACCCTCGGAGGCGCCCTGGCGGACTACTTCCGGCCCCGCAGGCGCGAAGAGAGGGTGGATGAGGTGCTCGACTTGCTGAACCTGGGCGACATCGCTGAGCGCCAGCCCCGCGAGCTGTCCCAGGGGCAGCGCAAGCTGGTGGGTGTGGGGCGGGCCCTGGTGGCGGAGTCGTCGAAGATCCTGCTGCTGGACGAGCCCGCGGCCGGCCTCGACAAGGCCGAGACCGAGTGGTTCGGCGCCCAGCTGAGGCACCTCGTCGATCAGGGCTACACCATGCTGCTGGTCGACCACGACATGGGGCTTGTGCTCAACGTGTGCGACTACATCCACATGCTGGTGTTCGGCCAGTTGACGGCCTCGGGCACCCCGGACGAGATGCGCAACAACCCCGAGGTCATCGCGGCCTACCTGGGCCACAGCGGGGCCGAGTCATGAGCCAGCGGCTAGTCATGGTGGGAGTCGAGTCATGAGCGAGCGCCTCCTGACCATCGAGAACCTCGACACCGGATACGACGGCGTGGCCGTGGTGCGTGGCCTGAGCCTGCACGTGGACGCGGGAGAGGTGGTCGCCTTGCTGGGCCCCAACGGCGCGGGCAAGACCACCACACTGATGACGATCTCGGGCATGGGTCAGATCCTGAACGGCTCGGTGACCATCATGGGCCGGCCGGTGCCGCGGCTGCGCCAGGCCCACCGGGTGGCCCGCTGGGGCGTGATCCACGTGCCCGAGAACCGGGGCCTGCTGTACCAGCTGACCGTGCGCGAGAACCTGCAGCTGGCCAAGACCAGTGGCAGGGTCGACATTGACCGGGCCGTCAACTTCTTCCCCGCTCTGGGCCCACTGATGAACCGCAGGGGCGGGCTGCTCAGCGGCGGCGAGCAGCAGATGCTCGTGCTCGGCCGGGCCATCGTGGCCGAGCCCACGCTGATGATGGTCGACGAGATGAGCCTGGGCCTGGCCCCGGTCATCTATGAGGAGCTGATGCCGGTGGTGCGCCGCATCGCCGATGAGACCGGCGCCGGGGTGCTGCTGGTGGAACAGCACGTGGACCTGGCCCTGGAGGTGTCCGACCGGGGCTACGTGCTCAACCACGGCGACCTGGTGATGCAGGGAGACGCGCGTGACCTGCTGGCCAACCGGGCCCTGCTCGACGCCAGCTACCTGGGTGTCGAATCACTGGAGGACTGATCGCCATGGCCGACAAGACCAACACCGTTCTGACCATCCCCGAGCCCCGGACTGCGGCTCTGGCGACCAAGCCGTACCCGGTGGCCGGGCCCGGCTTTGTGATCGTCGAGGTGGCGGTGGCGCCGGTGTGCAACGAGGGCCGCATCTACCGCGACCACCAGTTCGAGTGGCACGACAGCCCCGAGCACCTCGGTCACGAGGGGGTCGGCACCATCGTGGAGACTCAGCCGGGGTCGCGGTTCAGCGTCGGCGACCGGGTGATCGTCTACCAGGCGAACGGCTGCCAGGAGTGCTTCGTGTGCACCCAGGGGCTGTCGCCCACCCACTGCCTGGGCATCCCGTATGAGTCCTATGAGGAGGGGATGGCCCCCCAGGACATCGAAGCCGGCCTGCTCGGCATCGAGAAGGTCAACGGCAGCGCCTCGGGCGGCTTCGCTATGGTGCAGTACCGGCTGGCGCCCGAGCACATGATCCAGCTGATCCCCGACGAGTTGTCGTTCCATCACGCCGCGGCGGCCAACTGCCTGCTGGGCTGCACCTACACCGCCGCCGAGGAGGCCGGCGTGCGCCCCGGCGACGTGGTGCTCATCGGCGCGATCGGCTTCATCGGCCTGGGCGCGGTGGTGAACGCCCTGTACCGGGGGGCCACGGTGGTGGTGCTGGGCCGGCACCCGTACCGCATGGAGCTGTGCCGCCGGCTGGGGGTGCAGCACATCATCGACCCCGACGACGACGACTGGCTTGAGCAGGTCCACGCCCTCACCGGCGGGCGGCAGGGCGCCGACGTGGCCTTCGAGTGTGCCGGCGTGCCCTTCTACCTCGACCGGTGCATGGCCGGGCTGCGCCGCTACGGCACGATGTACTCGCTGGGCCACGACGAGGGCTCGGTGCTCTACTCGCTGAGCATCCTCAACGACTTGATGGAGCGCCACATCAACTGGACCGGCGGCCACGACGTGCGCCACCGTGACCGTGACGGCCTGTTGAGAATGCTGTGCGACCCGCGAGTGCAGGACTGGATCGACACAATCGTCACCCACACGTTCCCCATGAGCCGGGCCGGCGAGGCCTTCGAGATCACGCTCACCAAGGAGTGCGGCAAGATCTACCTGCTACCCCAGGAGTGACGTCGCATTGCCTGTCGGTGGTGTCGAAGAGCGCCGCTCTCATCGGAGGCTCCCGGGGCTCAGTGCTGAACCGACTTGACGGTGCCGCCGTCCACGCGGACGGTCGCACCGGTGGTGAAACTCGACGCGGGGCTGGCGAGGAACACGACGGTGCGGGCGATCTCCTCGGGCGTGCCCATCCGCCCCAGCGCGGGCAGGCCCAGCACGAACTCGTAGGTGTCGGGATCGTGCTGCCTGACGTGGTCCCAGACCCCGCCCTCGAAGAAGACCGGGCCGGGCGACACCGCGTTGACCCGCACGCCGTCGGCGGCGGCCGAGTGGGCGAGCTGGCCGGCGTACGACAGCAGCGCGGCCTTCATGGCACCGTACGGGCCCTCGTCCGGTGGCAGTTCGGTGAGCACGCTCGAGACGCTGGAGATCAACACGATCGACCCGGCGCCGGAGTTGGCGAGCGCCGCCATCGCGGCGCGGCAGCCGCGCACGCAGTGCATGAGGTCGATGTCGAACGCCGCCTTCCAGAGCGTTTCCTCGTCGGCCTCGGGCGTGAACGCCACATTGCCCACAAGTATGTCGAGGCCGCCGAGGTGGTCTATGGCCCGACCGATCCAGGCCTCGTAGGCGTCGGCGTCGGCGACGTCCACCGCTTCTCCCCAGGCCGAATCGCCGAGATCGGCCACGGCGGCGGCCACGCCGTCGGTGCTGCGGGCGCAGGTCGCGACCTGCGCGCCCTCCTCGATGAGCGTGCGGGCGATGGCGAGCCCGATCCCCCTCGTGGCCCCGGTGACGATCGCCTTCTTGCCGTCCAGCTCCAGATTCACGCGCGGCTCCGTTCGGTCAATGTTGGTCGGGAGTCATGTCTAGCTGACGGGAGCCGTCACTGAGCAGCACGGGAGGACGCGCTCGGCGGCAAGCTCGACATCGTGGTAGCAATTGCCCGGAGATCGAATCCAGCCACTGAGGGAGGCAACCTGATCGTCGGCATCCACCACGCGGCGGGGTCAACGCTGGACCTCGAGCGGTTGCTGCGGTTCTATCGAGACGAACTCGGCTTCGAGGACTGCATGGCCGACACCGAGTACCACCGGGCCGTGGTGGCCGAGGCTTCGGGCAAGCCGGTCCTACGGGCGATGCAGCTGACGGGAATGGTCGTCGAGCACGCCTACCGCTGGTCGTCGCCTCGCGGCGGCGGGAGTCTCTAGTCCACGGATCCTCGTGGCACGATCCATTCGCACTTCTGGCCGGTCGCTGCGGCGATGAGATCGAAGTCGGCGTCGTAGTGCAACAGCGTGAGTTGCTCCTGCTCGGCGGCAGCCGCGATCAGCAGGTTGGGGATCTTGCGCCCCTGGAGACCCTGCCCGGCCAGCATGCGCTGGGTCTGGCGCGCCCGACGCAGGTGCTCGGAGGTGGTCTCAACCAGTCGCAGCTCCGACAGGCCGCTGGCGAGCCTGTCCCACTCGTCGGCGTTCCGGGCCGAGAATCCGATTTCCAGGTCGGTGATCCCCGCCCGGGCGGCGCGGCCTTCAGCGGCGAGCGGCTCCACAGCCACCCTTATGGAGGGTCGCGCCAGGCGAGTCAGCACGCTGGTATCGAGCAGATGAGTCAGCGCCATGCCTTCTCACGGTCGGCCAGTTCGGCGTCGGCCAGCAGGTCGAGGGCAGCCGCTACCCGCGGGGCCCGAGGAGAGCCCGCGGCCCGGAGCGCGGCATTGACCGTTGCTTTGATTGTGTCAGTCCCCAGTTCTGCGCGGGCCGCAAGGAGGGCCTCTTCGTCGATGTCTACAAGGTGCTTGCTCACGGCCATCAGTATATATCTTCGTACTGGCATATATACGACCAGCAGTTCCTCCAGTTCTCATGCCGCCGTAGGCACGGCAAGCGGGCGCGCTCCTCACTCGGCGAACATCTCGCGGGCCACTGCCAACACCTGCGCCATCGTCGACGGCGAGAGTCGCCCGAGCCGTCGAACCAGCCGTGCAGTGTCGACGGCGCGTATCTGATCGACCACGACATGGCCTTCGGTGCCTTCGAAGGTGCATGAGATCCGGAACGGGTAGGGGTGGCTGCCGGTGGTCATCGGCGCAACCAGGCAACTGCGCCAGTGCTCGTTCATCTCGTCGGGGGACACCACCAGGACCGGCCGAGTCTTGCGAATCTCCGAACCGATCGCCGGATCCAGGGCGCACAGGTACACCTCGCCACGCGCCGGCGTTGTCACGCTTGGTCCCCGGCGGGCTCCCACACCCATTCAGCCTCATCGAATCGCGTCGGCGGCCACGACTCAGCCTCGGTGTCATCGCCTCGTTCGCTTCCCGACCGCGCCGCGTCGGACCAGCCAGACCTCACCGCTGCCCGCGGCTCGACGAGCAGGCCCCCCTCGACGATCCTAAGGGTCACCAACTCCTCGAGTCCGGCCTCCTCCAGCAGAGCTTTGGGCAGGCGAACTCCCTTCGAGTTGCCGACCCTCACCAACTTCGCCTCCATCGCTGCCTCCCAGCCGTGGCGACCATCATGTAGTCACATTGTAATCACGTACTGCCGTAACTGGTCCGAAGCGTCGGGCAAGCCGGTCCTGCGGGCGATGCAGCTGACCGGAATGGTCGTCGAGCACGCCTACAGCTAAGGGGCCACGGTCCTGCCGGGGCTCGACAGCCCTGTCAGGCGCCGACGATGTTGACCCCGCCGTCCACCCGCAGGGCGATGCCGGTTATGAACTTGGCGCCGGGCGTGCACAGGAATGCGACTGCCTCGGCGATGTCTTCGGGGGAGGCGTAACGGCCCGCAAGATGGGCCATGTTCTCCATCATCTCGACGAGTTTCTCGGCGCTCTCGGCGAAGCCGCGCCTGGCGAACAGCTCCGCTTCAGGCGGGCTGATGTCGGTCCACACGTTGCCGGGGCACACCGCGTTCACCCTGATGTTGTCCGGGCCGAACTCCTCGGCCATCGTCTTCATCATTCCGACCGCGCCGTGCTTGGTTCCGTTGTAGCAGCCTCCGCCCGAGAAGGCGGCGAGGCCCGCCACCGACGTGTTCTGCACGATCGATCCGCCGCCTCGCCGGCGCATGTGCGGCACCACGGCTGCCGCGAAGTCGACCGGCGCCTTGAGGTTGACCCGGTAGGAGGCGTCCCACATGTCTTCGGTGAGGTCGGCGATGAAGTGGCCGTGCAGCGACCCGGCGTTGTTGACGAGGATGTCGATCCCGCCGAAGGCCTCGAGCGCGGCATCGACGACCGTCTGGATCTGAGCCCTGTCGGCGAGGTCGGCGGTGACCCCGATGGCCTCGGTTCCGAGCGCCTTGACCTCCTCGACCGCCTCGGCCAATTCCTCGGCTGAACCCACGCCCAGCCCTTCGTAGTTGTAGCGGGGGTCGTCGCCCTCGAGGTCGGTCATGACGAGTTGGGCGCCCCGCACCGCCAGTGCCTTCGAGATGGCCCTTCCCTGGCCGTTGGGCCGGGACGCCCCGGTGACGATGGCCACTTTGCCCTCCAGCGTCTGGGACTTGATCAGCTCCTTGATGTTCATGGTCAGGTTCCCCGCTTTCTGACTCGGGCCGGTGAGCGGCGTCTATTGTGGGTCTCCACCCACTATAGGCACCTGCAAAGCCGATGGCCGCCGGCTGTCGGGCGTGGGTCAGCCGGCGCCGAGTGAAGGGCGGTGTCGACCCGGGCGGGCGCCCGGAGGCGTCAGCCGTAGGCCTGCTCCACCACCATGCCGGTCAGTTGCATGGCCCTCAGGATCGGCTTGCCGGACACCTCGGCCACGACGGCTCGGTGGTGCTCGGTGTAGGCCATGCAGTCCATTACGATGACGTCGACATCCTGGGAAGTCAGCGACCGGGCCACCTCGGCGTACTGGTCGTCGCTGAAGACCACATCCTCGCCCGGCACCTGCGGGGCGGCGTAGCGGGCGTGGATCTCCAGCCCGCGGCGTTCGCCCAGGGCCAGCCAGTGCTGGATCTCCTCCTCCATAGCCGCCTCGACGGGCTGCATCACCCCGATGGAACCGGCTCCCCCGGCGACGGTGGCCGCGGTGTCCTCGAGAATCGTGTATGGGGTCACCACGCCGGCCATGGCGTCGAGTTCCTCCCAGGGGAGCGTGCAGCAGATCATCACCGCGTCACAGCCATCGTCCAGTAGGCGCTTCGCCTGCCGCTGCAACCCCTCCAGCACGATCTCGCGGGTGATGTTCACCGTCGATCCGTCCTCGAGGATCTCCGCGTATGAGTTGGGCTCCACGCCCTCGGACAGGGCCCGCAGTTCATCGTCGCTCATGCCGTCCTGAGAGCCGCAGACCACCAGGTCCGCCTCAAGGTCGAGGTGCTCTCTGACGAAAGCGATCATCTCTGGGTCGGACCGGTAGGGGACCAGCACCCCGATTGTCGTCATGGGTCTTTCTCCTTGTTCATCTCTGCTTGCGGCGGTCACAGTCCTGGCGCCATCCCGCCTGCGATCGGGATGCTCACACCGGTGAGGTAGCGGCCCTCGGGACCGACCAGGAAGGCCACCACGCTGGCCACCTCCCCGGGTTCGCAGGAGTAACCGAGCGGGATGAGGCTGACCTCCAGCTCCTCTGCCTCCTGGTACGACAGCCCGTGCATGTCCATGTGCATCTCCATGACCCGGGCGTGCAGCTGGGTCCTGACCGAGCCCGGGCAGATGGCCACGCAGCGGATGTTGTCGGGGCCGAACTCCAGCGCGATGGCCTTGGTCAGCCCGATCACGGCATGCTTGCTGGCGGTGTAGGGCGGCGGTATGCCGGCCATGGCGCCCAGCCCCGACATCGAGGAGTTGTTGACGATCACCCCGCCGTCGGCAGCCTGCATGTGGGGGATGACCGCGCAGCTGAACCGGTTGACCCCCATGAGGTTGACAGCAAGGGTCTGCGACCAGATCTCCTCGGAGTTCTCCAGCAGCTGGTGGCTGCCGATCCCCACGCCTGCGTTGTTGACCAGGATCTCCGGCGGTCCCAGTTGCTCGGCGACTGAGGCCACGCAGGACTGCACGGAATCACCGTCGGTGGCGTCGGCATTCACGGCGACGGCCCGGCCGCCCGAGGCCACGATGCCGGCCACCCGCTCGGCTAGCTCGCCGGCCGTGCGCTCAAGGTCTACCAGGGCCACCGCCGCACCCATCGACGCGAGCTTGGCCGCCACCGCCGCGCCCATGCCCCGCGGATGCGACGCGCCGGTGACCAGGGCGACCTTTCCTTCAAGGCTCATGTGATCTGCCTCCTTACAGCTCGATGGTGTCGAAGAGATCGCCGCCGTCGAAGGTCAGGGCGTCCCAGTGCTCGATGAAGCGCCCGTCGGCGGCTTTCCGGAAGAAGTCGGCCGCTCGGAAGGCGACTGTCTCGCCCGAGGACGGATCGGTCCCCTCGGTCCGGTGAAGGATCACCTCCATGTCGCCCTCAGCCATCGTCAGGATCGTCTCTCGTTTCGGGGAGGTCATGGCCCGCTTGATCGCGTCGATCTCTTCGATCAGTGCGTCGGGGCTGGTCTCGTGGGGCTGGGTGTTGGAGCGGTAGTCCGGGTGGAGCAGGCTCCGGGCCTCGTCGTAGCGGCCGTCGGTCAAGCACTCGTACAGCCGCTCGACGTTCGGCTTCGACTCGGTGTCGGTCATTTGCGGGTTCCTTTCGCCATCGGCGGGTCACGCGGGTTGAGGATCAGGCGGACGAGAAGTCCATGTAGAGGAGGTACTCGGCGTAGGTGGTGGTGACCTCCTCGTCATGGTGGCGCTGGAGGAAGGTCACCGAGAAGGTGAGAAGGACGCTGCCGTTGGCCTTGTCCTCCACCGAGAGCACCCCCACGGATGCCCGCACCGGGAGGTCGATGCGTGTCGGTGCCACGAAGCGCACCTTGTTGAAGCCGTAGTTCAGGGTGAAGCCGCGTTCCGGGTCGTCGTTGACGAAGGGGAGTGCGGTCAGCTTCTTCATCACCGACGGGATGAGGGCGATCATGTAGATCCCGTGGGCGATGGTGCCGCCCCACGGGGTGCCTCTAGCCCACCCGGGGTCATTGTGCATGTGGTCCCAGTCATCGGTGAGCGCCGAGAACACGTCAGCTTCGACCTGGGTCACCTGGAACCACTCGGTGGTGCCGAGCTCGCCGCCGACCATGGCCCGCAGCTCATTGAGGATCTGCCCGGTGTCGGCAACGGCCCTGTCCCCTCCGGTCGTCATGGTTGGACGCCCGGTTGAGAGGTCGTCTCGCGCAACGAGAGGGCGATGTCGACGGCCGACGCACCGTCGGCGTGGACGATGAGCGGGTTGATCTCCGCGAACGAGATGTAGTGGTGGGCGGCCCACGCGAACTCCGACATGGCGAGGAGGGCCCGCGCGGCCGCGCCCCGATCAGATGGTCCAGCCCCGCGGTAGCCGTCGATTAGCTGGCCGATGCGGCCGGTCGACACAATCTCCGCCGCGGTGTCCTCGCTGATCGGGACGGTGTGGATGGTGGCCTCGCTGACCAGGTCGACGAGCACGCCTCCGGGACCGACCACCAGCATCGGGCCGAATCCCGGCTCGTTGCGCACGCCGACGATGAGCTCCAACCCGTCCTTGGCCATGGGCTGAGCCACGACGTGCGAACCGGGCAGGCTGAGTTCTCCGAGGACGGCGACGATGTCGTCGTACGCCGCTTCAACGGCGACGGCCTCGGCCAGGTTGGTCTTGACGAGACCGTGCTCGGTCTTGTGGATCAGATCGGGTGCGCTCCCTTTGAGCACGATCGGGCGGCCCCACTGGTGCAGCGCGGTCACCGCCTCGGAGCGGTCGCCGACCAGCCGGCACTCCACCATCGGCACCCCCGCTTGATTCATCACCTCGAAGCGTGCCGCCTCATCCAGCCCGCCCCAGCCGGCGAGACCGGCCGGGGCGGCCACATCGGCCAGCCTCGGCATTGCTGTCGTGGGAGCGGCGTCCCCGCACTTGGAGATCACCTCGAGTCCGGCCCGCAGGCCGTGGAGCACCACGCCGCCCAGCTCGCGGGCTCGCTGCTCGATCCGTGCATTCCGCCCGAGGGCTGCCACCGTGTTGACGATGACCAGCCTGGTGTCGTTGTCCGGCTCGGTCAGCAAGCCGTCCCGCATCACGTCGAGCACGAAGGCGTCGTCATGGCCGCCGGCGGCGGGGGCACCGAAGACCATGGCCATCGTGCCGAAGGCGGTGTCGCCGGCCATGGCATCGCAGACGGTGCGCACACCCTCGACATCGAAGCCGAGGGTTATGCCGTCCATCGGGTTGTTGGGCGAACGGAAGTCTGGCAGTAGTTCGTTGAGGCTGATCGCGCCCTCATCGGAGAACGGCGGCAGTTCCAGCCCGGCGTCGTCGGCGAGGTCGGCAGCGAGGCCGGCCTCGCCGCCCGACAGTGTCATGACTCCCACCCCGCCGCTGGCGGGCGGATCTTTGAAGGCGAGCAGGTAGGCCCCGGCCTCCAGCAGAGCGTCGATGTCGTTGAAGCGGGGGATGCCGAGCCGCTGAAAAAAGGCCGAGTACACGGCGTCATCGCCGGCCAGCCCGCCGGTGTGGCCGGCGATGGTGGCCGAGCCGGTCTCGCTGCGACCGTTGCGCACCACGGCCAGGCGCTTGCCGTTGGCCCGGGCCCGCTGGGCCGCGGCCGCGAAGGCGGCTGGGTCGCGGATCGTCTCGATGAACATCAGGACCACTTCGGTGAAGGGATCGTCGGCCAGGTGGTCCAGGGCATGAGCGGAGGTGACCACCGCTTCGTTGCCGGTGGAAAGGATGCTGGCGATCCCCAGGCCCCGGTCGTCTATGGACAGCATCTGGGCCACCGAGCCGCTCTGGGCGATGATCGAGACCGGCCCCGGAGTTCCCAGCCGCTTCATGTAGGTGCCCCAGAGGGTGGCTTCGGTGTGGCGGTTCATGGTGCCCAGGCAGTTGGGGCCGACCACGGCCATCCCGGCGTTGTTGGCGATGCGGGCCAGCTCCGCCTCCTGGGCCTTGCCCTCAGCGCCCCCGTCGCCGAAGCCGGAGGCGAACACGATGGCGCTGCGAGCCTCGGTCGCGATGGCCTGCTTGAGGGTGTCGAGGACGCGACCGGCACCGACGGCCAGCACCACCGCGTCGAGCGGGCCCCGGCAGGCGTCGAGGCTTCCTACGCACTCCACCCCTCGCACCTCGCTGTGCCTGGGGTGGACCGCGACTAGCTCGTGCTGGTAGCCGTGGGCCCGGAGGTTGTCGAGGCACTCGCCGCCGAACGAGCCCTCGCGGTCGGAGGCCCCGACGACGGCCACCGACCGGGGGTCGAGCAAGGCCCCGATGCCGCTGCGCATCCGATCGCCGGCCCGCACCGTCAATTGCTCCCGTCCCCCTCAGGGCGAAACTCGGCCTCCAGGATGCGCACCATGCCCTGCACGCAGGCGTCGAAGATCTCCCGTCCGAGCGCCGCCGTTGCCCGGTGGGGATTCGACAGTGCCCCGGTCGCCGGTACCCAGTCGTCGTGGGGAGGATGGCAGTCGTAGCTGGGGAACTCCTTGAAGGCCTGCTCCGGCGCGGCGCCCATGTCGACCAGGTCGCCGAAGAGGTGCAGGCACAGGGAAGTCTCGAAGACCCCGGCGTGCTCGTAGGCGAGGTCCAGCGGCGGGCCACCGATGTGGCGCTCGAGGATCGCCTCGTCGAACTGCTCGAAGTAACGGGCCTGCACGATCTTGACGCCGTCCCGCCCGCTCTGGCGGAACTCCCGGATGGCCAGGTCGCACGCCTCGGTGAGGAACATCTGGTTCTCGTAGTGCCCGTCGATGATGGCTAGCTTGTCGGCCCCGCCGCGAGCGAGGCCGCGCAGCACATCGGTGATCGCGCTCGACAGCGAGTGGCCGTCAAGGCCGACGGTGCCGGGGAACTGGGGTCCGCCGCCGGTGCGCAGCTGCGACTTGTAGCCGTAGACGAAAGGAGGGGCGACCACGGCATCGATGTGCTCGGCCGTGGCCAGCGCCACCGCCTCGGCCAGCATGTAGTCCACGCCGAGGGGCAGGTGGCGGCCGTGCTGCTCCAGCGCTCCCACCGGGATCAGCACCACCGCGCCGTCGGCGATCCGATCGGCGTGCGCCGGCCAGGACAGGTGGGCCATCGAGCTGGAGCCCTTGGAGGTTGGGCGACCGGTCACCCTTCGCGGACGCGGACGCCGGCCATGACGCCGCCGTCGATCAGCAAGTCGGTGCCGGTGGCGTAGCTCGACTGGTCCGAAGCGAGGAACAGGACGGCGTTGGCGATCTCGTGGGGCTGGCCGATGCGTTCGAGGGTGGTGATCTTGTCGGTGTAGGCCGCCTCCTCCTCGATCATCATCGGAGTGTCGATCATGCCGGGGCAGACGCTGTTGACGCGGATGCGGTGCCGGCCCCATTCGAAGGCCGCGCTCCGGGTCAGGCCTCGCACCGCGAACTTGCTGGTGACGTAGGCGCCGGCCTCGTCGGACGCGATGAACCCGTTCGCTGATGAGATGTTGATGATCGAACCGCCGCCGTTGCGCCTCATGGACTCGAACACGGCTCGCATCCCGAGGAACACGCCGGTCGCGTTGACCGCCATCGTCTGCTCGTACAGCTCCAGAGACGTGCTCTCGAGTGGCGAGAACCGTGCGATGCCGGCGTTGTTGACCAGGATGTCGGGCGGGCCGAACGTGTCCTCGCAGTGCTGGACGGCCGCGGCCCATCGGTCCTCGTCGGTCACGTCGAGCGCGAACGCTGCGGCTGCGGATCCGATCTCGGCAGCCACCGCCCGGCACGCCTCGGCGTTGATGTCGCACAGCAGGACGCGGGCCCCGTACCGGGCCAGAGTCCTCGCCGACTCGGCACCGAGACCTTGGCCGGCTCCGGTGACGATCGCGATCTTGCCCTCTACCTGAGTCACTCGTCCCCCTTCGGGGTCGGATGGCGGCGCCGGTGCGGACACGCCGGCGCGGTCACACTGACAGTGTCGCGGGCATTTCCACCTGTTGGCGAAGTCGACGGACGTACCACCGCTGGAACTCCCCGATGAAGCTCTCCTGGGGAGCGAGGCGGCCGGGACGGTAGGCCCGCGAGGTTGCACCCTGGTAGGTCCGCTCCCAGATCGGGAAGTCCTCAGCGTTCACCTCGGCGTAGAACTCGCACACCTCGTCGGTGTCGTAGTCCTGCCCCTCCTGGGCGTCTTTGTCGACCAGCCAGGTCGTCTGCCAGTAGATCTGGTCGTGAGCCAGGGGTCTGATGCTGAAGATGCTGGCGTGGTCCACCGACACGAACATCGAGTCGAGCGGGTTGAAGTTGGAGAACACCGACGCCTCGTCGGACTCGGTGAACTGACCCATCAAGGGAGCCACTCGCTTGCCGCCGATCGTCTCCGACTGGTACCCGGGGGCCAGCGGACCCCGCACCAGCCAACGGAACTGGTCGTCGTGCTCGCCGTCCTGGACGATCACTCCGGTCACATCGGGGAGTTGGGTCAGGGCGGCCTCCCACTCCTTCATCTCCTGCTCTGCCTGGGTCGCGGCCGCGATCACCTCCTCGGTCCGGGTGGAGGCGGCCGCTTGCCAGTAGGCCGGCGTGCGGGTCCGTGTGAAGTTGGGGTGGACGACAGGCACGTGGTACGGGTCGATGGTGTTCTCGACGAGGGTTTTCCAGTTGGCGTTGGCCGAGAAGCCCTCGATGCGGATCACCTTGGCGTCGGCGATCCCGTAGAACCGGAAGACATCTGCGAAGGGCTGGTAGGCCGCGTCGAAGTCGGTAGGGGTGTCCGACACGGACAGGAAGATCAGGCCTTCGAGGACGCGCAGATGGCACGGGCGGAGGTTGTGGGCGTCCGGGTCGAACGTCTCATCGAAGATCACCTCGAGCCGGCGTGACTTGACCTTGCCTTCCAGGCTGTAGCTCCAGTTGTGGTACGGGCAGGTGAATTGGCGCAGCCCCTTGGCGCTCTCACCGCACAGGCGGGCAGCCCGGTGGCTGCACACGTTGTAGAAGGCGCGGACGACCCGGTCGCTGCCGCGGACGACGATCACCGACTCGCCGAACAACGACACGAGTTTGGTGTCGCCGGGTTCGGGTATCTCCGAGCTGTGGCCCGCCACGTACCACAGCGGCTCCAGAAGCCCTATGTCGGTTGGCAGCAGGTCAGGATTGGTGTAGAACCCTGCCGGCAACCCGTAGCCCGGCTGGTACTGCTCGATCAGTGCATTGATTCTCTTCGACATCACTCTTCCTCCCGCTCCGTGCTAATGTGGGTCTTGACCCATATTAGCCACCCGAGGCTCGTCACTGTCAAGCGATGGGCTGCGGGGAGAACCGACAGCTCGCCGGCCCCGGCGCCGGACGCCCGACCGGCGGGCGAGGAGAACGAGACAATGAGGGACTCGAGGAAGAACATGTTCCGCCTGTCGGCCGTCGTACTGGTGTTCGCGCTGGTCGGGGCCGCCTGCGGTGACGACGAGGACGAATCACCGGCACCTGCGGCCGAACCGGTCGAAGCAGCACCGGCCGAGCCGGCCGAGGTCCCCGCTGACGATGCCGATGACATGGCCGAGGCGGCCGATGACACGGTTGATGACGAGGCGGCCGATGACATGGCTGAAGAAGCGGCCGCCGATGACATGGCTGATGACGAGGCGGCCGATGAAGCGGCGGCTGATGACATGGCCGACGACGCCGCAGGCCGGGCTGCTGATGACTCGCTTCCACCGGTGAAGATCGGCATGATCGCGCAGGAGGAGGAGCTCATCGCCTTCCCGGAGATGCGGGCCGCGGCCGAGGCCGTGGTGGCGTACTTCAACGCCGAGCTCGGCGGCATCGACGGTCACCCCGTGGAGATCGATGTATGCGGCGCCGGCGATGGGCCGGAGAGCCACGTGGCCTGCGCCCAGCGGTTCGTCAATGCCGACGACATACACATCGTGGTGAACGGCGGCATCGGCACCAACACGGCGGCCTCGGGTGCGGTCATGGCCGAAGCTGGCCTGGCATCGATGCCCCTAGGCAACGACTTCGTAGAGTACCTGACCCCGGGCGTGTACACCTTCGAGCCCGGCATACCCGGCCTGTCCCAGGTGTTGTTCGTGTACTCAGCCGCTGGTGGAGCGACCAGCGCGACCCTGTTCCTGTACGACGACCCCAGCGTCGAGGTGTTCGTGCCCGCGTTCAAGGCCATCGCGGCCGACAACGGCATCGACATGAACCAGCACATCCCGATCGGGTTCGAGCCGGACCTCACCGGCCCGATCGCAGCGGCCGACACGTCCAACGACGTGTGGATGTTCGTTCTCGCCGATGGAGCCCAGTGCCAGGCCGCGGCCAATGCGGCCAAGTCGATCGGCTACGACGGCCCCATCCTGACCCTGGACTCGTGCATGCAGGTCGACGTGCTCAGCACCGGCGACCTCGACGGCTGGGTTGCGCCGATGGTCTCGTCGGCGCCCACCATCGACGGCGGGGCCGATGTCGAGGTGATCAACCACATCTTCGACACCTACGGCTCGGCAGAGGCACACGGTGCGGGGCTCGGCGGCTGGGCCCTCGGCAACGTGATGATCGCCCGCGAGGTCCTGATCGCGGCCGGCGGCGCCGATGCCACCGACGAGTCGGTGATCGCCACCCTCGACGGCGGCTTCACCAGCGACACGATCCTGGGTTTCCCGGAGGTGTCCTGCCCCGGACCGGATCCCTGGATCGGCGCCTGCAACACTGCGCCGCTGATGGTGACGGTGGACGGCACCGACCTGATCGCGCCCGACGGGTTCTTCCCGCTCGACTTCACTGAACTGAACTTCCTGCTCGAGGGTTAGCCACGACCCGAGGCCGAATCGGCTCGGGGAGATCGCGCTGAAGTGGTCTCCCCGGTCGCCCGGCTGGATCGCCAGAGGTGCCAGGTTCTCAGGCCAGCGTGCGGTGAATCGCCTCGATGAGCTTGGCCGCGTCGGGGAGGTAGGCCTGCTCCAACTGCGACGTGCTCGGCACGGGAATATTCGGGGCCGCCACCCGCTCGATGGGGGCGTCCAGCAGGAAGAAGTTGTCGCCGGCTGAGGCTTGGGCCGCCAGTTCGGCCCCTAGGCCGCCGCGTATGCGGCTCTCCTCGATGATCACCAGCCGGTTGGTCTTGGCCACCGATGTGAAGATCGTCTCGGCATCGAGCGGGACGATGGTGCGGGGGTCGACCACCTCGACGGAGATGCCCTGCTCGGCCAGAGTCTCAGCGGCGATCAGGGCCTGGTTCACCATGGCGCCGAAGGCGACCACGGTGACGTCGCTGCCCTCCCGGCGGACGGCCGCCTCCCCGAACGGCACCAGATGGTCGCCGTCGGGCACCTCCGCTTCCGCGTTCTGGAGACACAGGAGCATGTGCTCGAGGAACAGGACGGGGTCGTTCGACCGGATGGCGGTCTTCAACAGGCCCTTGGCGTCGGCCGGGGTGGACGGCATGGCGATGGGCAGGCCGGGCGTCTGGAAGAAGTGGGTCTCGGTGCACTGCGAGTGGTGCAGGCCGTAGGCGAAGCCTCCGCCGGTCGGCATGCGGATCACCAGCGGCACCTCGTACTGGCCCTGGGTCATGTAGCGCCACTGGGCCGCCTGGTTCACGATCTGGTCGGCGGCCAGCAGCGCAAAGTCAGAGAACATGATCTCGACCACGGGCCTCATGCCCTCCAGTGCCGCCCCCATGGCCACCCCGACCAGAGCGTTCTCGTGGATGGGGGTGTCGACGACCCGCTCGGTGCCGAACTCCTCCACCAGACCGGCGGTGATGCCGAGGTTGGAGACCCTGATGTCCTCACCTAGCAGGAAGACGCGGTCGTCGCGCTGCATCTCCTCGCGCAGCGCCTCCGTGAGAGCGTCCATGTACTTCACCGCGGCCATGCTCACAGCACGCCGGTCTCGGCCAGATTCTCGAACAGGTAGCCGACGTCAGCGGGCTCGTCCTCTAGAGCCAGCTTGAATGCCGTGTCGACTTCGGCCCGGGCCGCCTCACGGGCCGTCTCGATCTCGCCGGCGTCCATCGTTCCCCGCTCGATGAGGACCGCCTCGTAGCGGCTGATGGGGTCTCTGCCCCTCCACTCCTCGACCAGGCCATCATCGATGTAGGTGAGGGGGTCGGCGTCGTAGTGGCCGGCGATGCGGCAGGTGACCAGCTCCAGCAGCACCGGTCCCTTGCCCTCGCGGGCCCACCCGACGGCGTCGCGGGTCTCGCGGTACACGAACTCCACGTCGTTGCCGTCGAGGCGCTTGTTCGGGATGCGGTAGTAGCCGGCCCGGCTCCCGACGCCCTCGGCGTCCGGGGGGAAGTGGACATCGTGGTAGCTGAACTCCACGACTTGGTTGTTGGCCACGATGATCACCAGCGGGAGCCCCCATATGGCGGCCATGTTCATCATGGCGTGGGAGTCCGGGGTGTTGAAGGCGCCCTCACCCACATGGACCATCACCACACGCGGCTCGCCGCGCATCTTGACTGCCTGCGCTGATCCGACCGCCATGGTCAGGTTGGCGCCCAGGCAGCCCGACACCCCGTGGGTGTTGTGGGTCCGGTCGCCGAGGTGCACGCCGCCGACGCCGCGGTTGATGCCTGTCCGGCGTCCCATCAGCTCGGCCACCAGCGCGTTCATGTCCGTGCCCCGGCCCAAGTAGTCGCCGAACCCCCGGAACGTCGGGTAGAGGATGTCGTCGGGCTCGAGTGCAGCGGTGATGCCGGCCGAGATCGCCTCCTGGCCGGTGGCGGGATGGGACATGCTCTCGCACCGTCCCCGCCTGATGAACCGCATGTGCCCTTCGTCAAGGGCGCGGGCCCGCAGCATCTCCCGATGGAGGTTCCTCTGCAGATCCCGGTCGGTGCCTGGGGCGGGGCGTGCCGCCGCGCCAGGCAGCGCACGCTCGACGTCGGCCTTTGTGACGCGCCCCCGCGGGCCGGTCGCGTCCACCGCTAACAGATCGATACCGTGTTGCTCTGCGAGTCTCTGGGCCGCGGGGGTGGCGACGACCCGCTGCGAGCCTTCGAGCATCACGACCCTGTCTTGGGACACGATGCCCGGCTTCTCGGCGACGGCGGTGCTCGGCGGGGCCGCAGGCGACCCGGCAGGCGTGGCCGGGGATGCCGGGGTGACGGATGTCTGCCGGCGGTGCTCGCCGGCCGCTTCCGCGCTCTCGCTGATCACGGCGATCAGCTCGCCCGGTCTCGCCTCCTCGCCCTCGGCGAGGCGGATGTCGATGAACCCGTCGCAAACGGCCTCCACCTCGACCACCGTCTTCTCGCTCTCGACGGTGGCGATGACCTGGTCCTCCACGACCTCGTCGCCCGATGAGACCAGCCATTCGTTGAGGACGATCTCGCTGGTCGACATGCCGATCTTCGGCATGAGTACTTCAGCGCTCATGGGGTCACTCGCCCGGCCGAAATCAGCATCTCGCACAGGCCGACCGACAGACCCGCCAGCATTCCGCCGTCGAGCACCAGCGAGCTGCCGCTGATGTAGCGGCAGTCGTCGGAGGCCAGGAAGTGGATCGTCGCGGCCACCTCGTCCATCTCGCAGACCCGTCGCAGCGGGGTCAACTGGTTGAACGCCGCCACCTCGGCCTCCGAGTCGGTCTCGTCCGCCAGGGTCTCGGTGGCCACCGTGCCCGGTGCGACGGCCACCACTCGGATGCCGCGGTCACCGAGTTCGATGGCCGCGCTGCGGGTGACGGCGTCCACCCCCGCCTTGGATGCGCTGTAGGGGCCGTACTCGGGCAGCGAGATGTGGGCCGCCAGAGAGGAGACGTTGATGATCACCCCTCCGTCGTTCATGACCGGCACGCCGTACTTGATGCAGTAGACCGTGCCCATCACGTTGACCTCGTGGTCGCGCCTGAAGGCTCCGGCGTCGCCGGTCTCGATTGGGCAGTCGAAGTCCCAGACGCCGGCGTTGTTGACCAGGACGTCGATGGGTCCCAGCCGGTCGTGTACCTGGCTCATCAGGGCCCTAACCTGCTCCTCGTCGCTCACGTCGGCCTGGATGAAGGTGGCTCCGAGCCGGTTGGCCAGCTCCGAGTGGTCCGAGCGGTTGCAGAAGGCCACTGAGGCCCCCGCGGCCAGCAGGCGCTTCACGGTGGCCAGACCGATCCCGCTGCCGCCGCCGGTGACCAGCACCACCTTGTCTGTGACTGAGAACATCGCATCCCTGCTTTCTGCGCGATCGGGATTGGAGCTGGACGCCGGCCGCCCTAGGTCCCTACACCCTGCAAGAAGAGGTCGACGGCCAGTTCGGGAATGTCGTCCAGCTTGAGGGTGGACTCAGGCATCCAACGCTCGAAGACCAGGCCGTTGAACAAGCTGCGCAGGACGCGGGTCAACTCGGAGGCCGGCCGGTCGGCTCGGATCTCGCCCGCCTTCTGGCCCCTCGCGATGACGACCTCGAGCGCCTGGTCGGACGGGTCGACTGCCGGCAGGAGGGTCGCCACCTCGTCACGGTCCGGCCTGAGGGTCTCCCGGTACGTGACTCGGGCGAATTCCTCGATCTGGGCCGACACCTTCAGGTCCGTCCGCACTATCGCCAGCAACTGCTCGCGGGCGGGCGCGTCGGCGGGGAGCGGTTGGAGCGCCTCGACGATGCGTGCGAACCAGGCCGCGACTGCCTCGCGAAAGACCTCGTGCTTCGATTCGAAGTAGTTGTAGATGGTTCCCTTGCCCAGTCCCGCGGCCAGGGAGATGTCGTCGACCCGGGCTCCGTCGAAGCCCTTGGCTGCGAACTCGGCGGTGGCGGCCTCGAGCAGCTTGCGCCGATGTTCGGCTCTGGTCGCCTCAGTCACGCGGGGCACTGCATTATTATGGGTGGCGGCCCACTTTAAGTCAACAGCTTCAGGAGTTGGACATGACGGTGTATTCGCTGGTGGACATGCCCAGGTTTGCGGCCGACGGAGTACGCAACGCGGCCCGCGCTGAAGCCGCTGGCCTTCACCGCTACATGGTTGCCCAGGTTGAGCGGGCCGACTGCGTGGCCGTGCTGGCGGTCGTTGCCGACCGGGTGCCGACGATCGAGTTGGCCACCACGGTCATGGCCATCCAATCGACGCTGCCGCAGTACGTCGCCCAGCAGGCCCGGACACTCAACCAGATCAGCGACGGTCGTTTCACGCTGGGTCTGGGCGCGAGTCATGAGCCGATCGCGGTAGGGATGCTGGGTCTGGAATGGGACCGCCCGTACCGCCACATGGTCGAGTACTTGGACGCGGTGCTTCCGCTGCTGGCCGACCAGCGGGTGGATGTCGACGGCACGAAGGTGTCCCACCACACCGAGATCGACGTACCCGGGCCCGCCCCGAGGGTGATACTGGCCGCGATGGGGCCGCGGATGCTGGCGCTGGCGCGCGACCGCACGGACGGCACCGTGCTGGCGTTCACAGGGCCACGCACGATCGAGAACTACGTTCGCCCGACCATCGGTGAGGACGCCCTGGTGTCGGCCGCGGTCGGGGTGTGCGTCACCGCCGATGTCGACGATGCCAGGCGCAGGATCCGGGAGGAACTCGCCATCTACCCCGCCCTTCCGTCCTATCGGGCAATGGTGGAGCGTGAGGGCATCGCCGACATGATGGACCTGGTGGCGGTGGGCCGCCCCGACGAGGTGAGGGCCGAACTGGCCCGGTACGCGGCCGCGGGCGCGGACGAGATCGGGATCGAGATTCTTGGCACCCCCGAGGAGACGGAGCAGGCCTGGAGGATGATCGAGGAGGGTCTGGACTAGCCGTCGGGCCCCGCTCGGCGGGTTCCCCAGCTTGGTGGCTTCCTCAGAGCTAGGTGGCTTCCTCAGCCGCGGCGGGACTCGGCCAGCAGGCAGAGGATCTCGTACATGAGGGTGGCCCCCACCAGAGCGGTGTTGCCCGACGGGTCGAAGGGCGGGGCCACCTCCACGACGTCGCCGCCGATCAGGTTCATGTGCCGGAAGCAGCGCAGCAGCGACAGCGCCTCGCGGGTGGTGATGCCGCCCACTTCCGGGGTGCCGGTGCCGGGCGCGTAGACCGGGTCCAGGCCGTCCACGTCGAAGCTGATGTAGGTGGGGCCGTCGCCGACGATGCGTTTGGCCTCGGCGGCTGCGCCCGCCACGCCCAGCTCCTCGAACTCCTCGATGAACATGACTCGCATCCCCGAGCTCTGGGAGAACTCCCAGCCGTCGCCCCAGTTCTGGGCGCCGCGGATGCCGATCTGGATGCAGCGGGCCGGGTCGATCAGCCCGTCCTCGGCGGCCAGGCGGAACGGTGCCCCGTGATGGAACTTCTCACCCCGGAACGGACCCCATGTGTCGGTGTGGGCGTCGACGTGGATCATCCCGATCGGAGCCTCCGGGCCGGCCAGGGCCCTGAAGATCGGGTAGGTGATCGAGTGGTCGCCCCCGGCGGCCAGCGGTACCGCCCCGGCATCGACGATCCGGCGGGTGAAGGCCTCGATGTCGGTGGTGGCCGCGGCGTTGTCGAACACCCGCGAGAAGCGGACGTCGCCGACATCGGCCACCCGAGCCTCGTCGAAGGGGTTGACCCCGGTGGCGTGGTTGATGGCCCGCATCAGCGACGACTGGTTGCGGATCTCGCGGGGGCCGTGGCGGGCACCGGGCCGGTTGGTCACCCCGCCGTCGAAGGGCACCCCGAACATGGCGATGTCCACGCCGTCGAGATCGGGCACGTAGGGGGCCCGCATGAAGGTGGCGATCTCGGAGTAGCGGGGCTCGTAGAGAGGGTCGTCCCCGACGTCGATGCCGCGTGCCGCCATGGCGCGAAGGCTAGGAGGCCGAGCCGATAGATGCGCGAGTCCGGCTCATACGATGCGAGGCCGTGGCCCGAGCGGCCCGTGAGCGCAGCGAACAAGAGCGGGAAGGACACCGCCGCGACGCGATGGGCTGGCATCAATTCGCGCTCGCTCTAGGTCCCCGCCCCGGGGGACTGCATCCGGTAGGTGACCAGCTCATCGGTGTCGAGGGGTCCGGGGGCGTAGTGGCACACCGGCTCGTCGCCCAGTTCGAAGATTATGGTGCCGACGCTCATCTTGGTCCCGCGGCCGGACCGGCTCTGGCACACCGGCCCGCCCGAATACACCGAAGAAAGGTCCTCGACGGTCGAGTCGGGTCGCACCCGCTCGTCGAGCTGGCGCAGGCGGGCTACGGAGTGGTCGAGGCGCTTATGGAGGTGAACGGGCTCTTGGACCAGAGCGTGATTGGTGTGCAGCGCCCGGTCGCCGTCCGCCGACACCGCCAGGGCCTCCGAGGAGACCTCCACCGCGACTGAACGGTCCCGGGAGCCGATCACGAAGCTGTTCCCGCTGGCGATCGGCAGCCGGTCCAGCAGCGCCAGCGCCTCATCGGTGGTGGTGCATCGCAGCAGCAGCGGAACCAGCAGCCCGGAGGCGACGCCCGAGGTGCTGTGGGGAAGCTGGCTCAGGGTGGTGATGCCCACCGCCAGCCCGGCGCGGTTGACCCCGTTGAGCGCCAGCAGGCCCGCCAGCGACGGCACCAGGACCTCCAGACCGGACGGGTCGAGGTAGCGCAGCATCACCTGAGTGCCGTCGCAGTGGCGGTCCAGGTCCTGGGTCTGGGCGACGATGCCTCGGCCTTGGTGGTTGACGGCCAGCGCGCTGCAGCGCTCGCGCCCGTCGGCAGCCGCGCCGGCGGCCCAGGCCTCAGTGTCGTCGAGATACCACCAGCACTCGTCGATGAGCTGCCACGCGAACATCGTCTCGAAGTCCTGGCCGGCCCCCTCGGCGATGCCGGCCACCTCCGCCATCAGCTCGGGGGCGTGGGCCTGGCCCGCGGCCCGCAGCCCGGTTCCACCGGATATCTCCGTCACAAAGGCGTGGGGGTCGGTTCGGGGGGCCAGATGCTCGAACCAGGCGCCGACCGCGGCGGCGATCAGGGCGCGCAGCTCCTCGCCGTGCTGGCGGCCCCGATCCCGGGGAGCGCCGCTGAGGGTCAGTTCGGGGATCATCGCAGAGCCAGTCTGCACGGCAGCGGCCGGTCCGGGGCGAACGACAGCGCGAACTCCCGGCCCCACGGTGCTTCGGGGTCGAGCATCTCGTGGTCGAAGCGGGCCGTGAAGCGCCCGACAGCCTCGGTGGCCTCCAGCAGGGCGAAGTGGCTGCCGACGCAGAACTTGGGACCAGTCAGGAACGGGAAGTAGGCCCGCCGGTTCAGCCGCAGCGGGCTGTGATCGGCCCACCGGTCGGGCAGGAACTCGCCCGGCCGCTCGAAGTGGCGCTCGTCGCGGTAGATCACGTACTCGGGGATCAGCACCTCCCACCCGGCGGGAATCACGAAGTCGCCGGCGTCGAAGTCGACGACGACGGCCCGGTTGGTGACGTGCACCGGCGGGTAGAGCCGCAGGGTCTCGTCGACGATGTGGCGGGGCTCGCAGGTCCGGGCGCCGGGATTGCGGCCCAGCAGGTCGACCGCGAACGAGATGGTGTTGGTCACCGTCTCGTGACCGGCCAGGATCAGCGTGACCGCCTCGTCGCGGACTCCGGCGGTGTCCAGCGGCGGGTCGGGCTCGGTGGACGCGGCCACGAGCACGCCGATCATGTCGCCGCCGGGGTCGGCCCGGTCCCGGGACGCGATGACGGAGTCGATCAGGGCGTGCAGGTCGGCGATGGCCGAGCGGAACGATTCGGGCTCGTTGGCGAGGTCCTCGTTGGCCGGGTCGGACTCGGCCCAGGCGTGGATCTCCTCCACGGCCCGGTCGATCACCGCCACCGCCTCGGTGGTCAGGTCCGTGCTGAACAGCAGGTCGGCCACCACCCGCAGCGTGAGCCGGCGCACCGCGGAGTACAGGTCGAACTCTTCGGCCACCGGCCAGGCCCCGAGTTCGTCGTCGATGATGGTGGTCATCCGATGCCGGAACCGGCCCACCGACCGGGCTCCGAGTGGCTTGACGATGCGGCGCCGGCGCGGGTGCCAGGTGGGCCAGTGGTAGTTGGTGAGGATGCCCGAGCCGGTGGCGTGGCTCAACCGCTCGAACACCGGCGCCATGCCGACGTGCTGGAGCTTGTCGGCCAGCACCCGGTAGATCGAGTCGAGGTCGTACAGCACCGCGGTGCGCACCCCGGCGAGGTCGACGGCCACCGCGTCGCCGTGCCGCTGCAAGCCGCGCAGGTAGCCGAACATGTCGGCGGCCAGGGCGTCGAACTGGTCGCCGTCCGGCCCGGCGCTCAGCTCAACCATCGATCGTGTCAGCCATCGATCAGGTCCCGCGGCTGGTAGGGGATCGGCGTCAGCGAGCCGTGCGAGGGCATCGACAGCGGGCGGGGATTGTCGAGCCAGCCGTCGATGTCGATCTGCTCGGGCGCCTTGAAGTCGCCCGGATGGGCCAGCGGCTCGTACCCGAGGCTGTCGGCCAGCTCCGCGCAGTACCGGTCGAGGGCGGCCGCGTTCACGTAGTTGAGGTGGCCGGGCTTCTGGTAGTAGCTGTAGCCGCCGCTCAGGTCGGGCTCGGGTCCCCCGATGATGGCGCGCATCCGCTCCCAGCGCGACGGGTCCTGCTGCTGGTCGCGGATGTGGTTGGCGATCAGGTCGGCCGACGCGGCCAGCGCCCAGTAGCCGCCGGCGGCGAGGTTGGCCGGGCCCAGCACCATCATCTGCGGGTGGCGGCGATGGAACATCCAGATGAACAGGTCGTTGTCGGCGTCGTGGCTGGAGATCCGGCAGTGCTCGGCGTCCACGAACGGCACCCGGTCCAGGTAGCCGGTGGCCCAGATGATCAGGTCGATGTCCTCGCTGGTGCCGTCGGCGAAGCGCACCGTGGCGCCGTCGAAGCGCTCGATCTCGGGGCGGGCGACCAGGTCGCCGTGGGACAGGTGGTGCAGGATCTGGTCGTTGAGGATCGGATGGTGCGCCAGCGGCTGGTGGTCGGGCGTTCCGAACCCCACCCGCCCCACATCGCCCACGTGGATCTCCAGGAAGCGCCGCAGCCGCTCCTGGCTGGACACCGAGTTGATGGCGAAGCAGTCGAGGGGGATGCCCCCGATCAGCTTCGGGAAGAACCAGTAGGCCCGCCGGACTGATATCACCGCCCGGTCGGCCGCGATGGCGGCGTCCACCGCGATGTCCACCGCGGAGTTGCCCGCGCCGACGACCATCGCCCGCCGCCCAACGAACTCGTCGGCCGACTTGTAGGTCTGGCTGTGGCGGGCCTCGCCGCTGAACGTTCCCGGATAGGTCGGCACGTTGGGCACTCGCTGGAAGCCGGGGCAGGCCACCAGCCCCCGGTAGCGGCGGACCTCGCCGGTGGCCAGCGTCACATCCCAGAGCTCGCCGTCGCCGGTCTCGACCGGGACGGCCTGCTCGACCCGCGTGTCGAAGGTGTAGTGGCGGGCCAGGCCGTGGTGGGCGGCCCAGCCGTGGATGTAGTCGCGGATCTCCCACCAGCGGGGGTAGGTGGGGTAGTGGTCGGGCATGGGCAGGTCGGCCCAGCCCGAGCGGGCCGCGGAGGAGATGAAGTGGGCCGACTCGTACATCCCGCCGCCCGGGTTGTCCATGTTCCACATGCCGCCGACCGTCGCCCCGGCCTCGACGCCCTCGAAGGCCACGCCGGCCTGCTGCAGGGCCAGCGACACCGACAGCCCCGACGGCCCGGCACCTACGACCAGCCACCGGTCGGTGCGGTCATCGGGCTGGGTCACGGTGCTGAACGCTAGAGGGTGGTCCACGGGCAAGAGCACTCGCGTCCAGACGGGGTGTTTCCCGCTCTTGTTCGCTGCGCTCACGGGCCGCTCGGGCCACGGCCTCGCCCGTATGAGCAGGATTCGCTCGCCTGGCTGCTCGGCCTCTTGGATATGGTGCCGTCTCGTGCCGTCACCGAAGGAGCCTGCCCTGTTCTCGCTAGCCGGCAAGGTGGCGGTGGTGACCGGCGCCGCGTCCGGGATCGGACTGGCCACCGCCCGGCGGTTCGCGGCCGCGGGCGCGACGGTGGTTCTGAGCGACATCGACGACGCTGCCGATGAGGCCTCCGACTTCGGAGCGGAGTTCGTGGCGGTCGACGTGTCCGAGGAGGACTCGGTGGCCTCGTTGGTGGCCTCAGTAGTCGAGGCCCACGGCCGCCTCGACGTGATGGTCAACAACGCGGGGGTGCTGCTCACCGCCAAGGGGATCGACGCGGACTCCACCGACGACGTCCGGCGCATGATCGACGTGAACCTGTTCGGGGTCCTGTTCGGCATGAGGCACGCGTCGCGGGCCATGGGCCTCGGTGGGGCCATCGTCAACACCGCCTCCATGGCCGGGATCGTGGGCTTCCCGGGCCTCAGCACCTACGGCGCCTCCAAATGGGGCGTGGTGGGGCTCACCCGGTACGCGGCCATTGAGTTTGGCCCGCTCGGCATCAGGGTGAACTGCGTCTGCCCCACCGGGGTCGAGTCTCCGATGACGGGCGACGGTCCAGACCACTGGGCGGTCCGGTCCCAGGGCTTGGCCCACCAGCACACCGGCCGGCTCGCCACCGTCGACGACGTGGCGGCAGCCATCCACTACCTGGCCTCCGACGACGCGTCCATGGTCAACGGCCACGCCCTGTGGGTCGACGGCGGGCTCGGCGCTGGCATGAGCATCGAGATGATCGAGGCCGCCATCGGAGGGTCCATCCGCGACGGCTCCACCATCATCGAATGACGGGCGAGCACCTAACCCTCGTCGACCAACTCTGAGCACTGACGGCATCTGTACTCGGTTTTTTCGAGTATTTCATACTCGGGTTTTCCGAGTATGCTGGATGTGGTGAGCGCTAGCCCATTCCCCTACCACGGGCCGCTGCGGCCGGAGCAGGTGTCAGGACGCGAGAGCCTGGCCATCGACATCGCGCAGCGCATATCGGATCGGCGGCTAACCGCTCTGGTCGGGCCTCGCCGCTACGGCAAGACCAGCCTGCTCAAGCGGGTGGCGGCAGACCTCGAGGCTGTCGGGCCCGAGCCCGTGTGGATCGACCTTTACCAGATGACTTCGATGGCTGATCTGGCAGCCGCCTTCGACCGGGGCCTAGCGGGCGTGGTCGGTCCAGCGCGGCGGATCCTTGACTCGATCGCGGCGACGGTTTCGCTCTCTATCGGCGTGCTGAGCGTGGAGCTGACCCGCAGCCCCCGTCGCAGAGCAGACCCGGTGCTGGCCTTGAGGTCGATGCTCGACGTGCTGGCCAGGGCTGCTGCCCGTCACGACATCTTCGTTGTCATCGACGAGTTCTCAGGAATCGCCGGCGTCGAGGGCGGTGCCGGGGTCCTGAGGACCGCCCTGCAGCACCACTACCAGTCGCTTGGCATCGTCTTCGCGGGGTCCGAGCCGTCGACGATGCGGACCCTGTTCAGTGAACAGTCCCAGCCCTTCTTCGCTCAGGCCGACCTCATCGAGGTCGGCCCCCTCGCCGATGAGGCTGTGCTGAGAATCATCGAGGAGGGGTTCGCCCGAACCGGTCGTGACGCTGGCGACGCGGCAAGCCGCGTGATGGTGCTGGCGGCCGGCCACCCCCAGCGGGCCATGCAACTCGCCGACGCCGTCTGGCGGCTGACCGAGCCTGGGGCGGCTGCTGACCTCCGCGTCTGGGAAGCGGCGCTTGCCGACGTGCGCAACAGCACCGACGCTGCCTCCGAGCGCATCTTCGAGTTGCTGCCCTCAGGTCAGAGGCGCACCCTGCGGGCCATCGCTGCGGGTGACAGCATCTACGGGCGGGCGGCCGAACTGCTCGACCTGCCGCCGGCCACGGCACGCGACGCCGCGACGTCGCTCATCGGCAAGGGCGTTCTGACCCGACGCGGCAAGCAGATAGGGATCGTCGACCCGCTGCTGGCCGACTGGCTCCGACGGCGTTTCGTGATCTAGCCGATTCAGCAGTCTTCTAGGGCGGATGGTACCTCTACCCGCTCTAGTCGAGGAAGCGGTTGAGGACGTTGCGGGTGATGGTCTCTACCTGGGTGTCGCCTACCGCCAAGGCGTGGCACCACTCGGTGGTTCCCGCGCAGAAGACCTCGCCTGCGCCCTTGGACATGGCGGTGATGACCGCGCTGCCGTAGCGGATGCGGTCGCGGTTCTCCGGCGTGTCCTCGGCGAAGAGGGCCTCGGCCGCGAAGGCCAGGTCGCCGTCGGCGATGGAGATCAGGTTGCCGGCCTGGCCGTGGTCCTCCTCCTCGAGCGTTACAGGGGTGAGGGCCAGGATCTCCAGGTGCTCGGGGGCGCCGTCTTCGCCGGTGGGATAGGGGAGGCCCCGGTGGAACGTGTAGGCCACGCCGTCGGTCTCGTAGCCCACCAGCGGGACGCTGCCGCCGAGGACGTCGCCGTAGTAAACGTCGGTCCCGTCGAAGGCCCAGTGGCCGGGCCGGTACACGATGAACCCGCCCGCCCCCCGGGGCGACAGGCCCGCCATGCGGGAGTACACGCCCCGGAAGCCGTTGGCGCCGAAGGTGGTGACCGGGGGCCGGTCGACGTAGTGGGCCTCGAACGCCCCGGTGCGCCGGTCGATGTCGTCGCTGTGGCGCTCGGGGTCGGCGTGGGCCGCGTACTTGTGGCACACCTGGGTGCTCAGATCGTCCTCCATGCGCACCTGCCACACGATGTTGCCGCCCAAACGGGCGTAGCCGCCGCCCCGCTCAATGAACCGGTCGAGGACGCTTCTGCCTGCGGCCGTCCAGTACTCGTCGTGGCCGGTGGTGACCACCGCCTCGTATTCGTCGAGCACGCCGGGGTCGCGGTCGAGGTCCCACTGCGACAGCAGCTCGGGCACGTACCCGTTGGCCTCCAGCCAGCGGAACGTCAAGGCGTCGTAGCGGGCCCAGCCCGAAGCCACCGTCCACACCGAGTAGCCGTTGCTGATGGCCCAGTCCGCGGCCGGGACTCCCACCGCCGCGCCCACCGGCGGGGGCGGCTGGGCGACGCGGGGAACGCCGACCGGGGTGCGGATCAGGCCCCTCGACCACGGCCGGTGGAAGCTGAGGCGGGCCTTGAAGCTCTTCTCGCGCACCTCGAGCGGGTCGGCGGTGTGGTCGATGTACTCGTCGGAGAAGTAGCCGCAGCCGCCGCCCCAGTCGTTGTACTCCTGCCAGGTGTAGGTGGCGGCCACCATGGCCAGCTTCGAGCGCTGGCCGGGCACGGCGGCCCGCAGCACGAAGAAGGCGTCCTGGGTGACCTCGCGGCCGTCCCGCTCGCCCCGCAGCACCACGATGTATCCGCCCGAGGCCCAATCGGCCGGTACCTCGAAGGAGGCACTCTCGGGCCAGCCGCAGCCCGACGCGACCACGTCGTCGCCGACCCGATGGTGAGCGCCGGCCAGCCCGGTCTGCTCGTGCACCTTCTCGAACGCGTGCCCGTCCCGCCACACCTCGAAGCCCCACACCGGCGCGGTGGTGGAGACGTGCAGCCCCACCGTCTCGCCCGGGCCGTAGCTGGGCCGGTCGGTGTAGCCCCAGATCTCGAGCGCCTCGGGGTCGGCACTGGGGCCCTCGGCGCTGATCCGCTCCAGCCAGGTGAGCCACTGGCCCTCGGATGCGCCCCGCTCGACAGTCACGAGGGTTCCGGGGCCGTCCTGCACTCGCGGCAATACCCCGCCGGCTCTTTTTTGTAGTAACATGAATCGTGCGGATCGAGTTCGATGGAGCCAAGCGTGACGAGACCCTCGAGGCCCGCGGACTGGACATGGCCAGGGCCGCCGAGGTGCTCGTC
>CBDBEL010000003.1:0-1181863 GCA_965204415.1 Candidatus Aldehydirespirator sp.
CGCAGCATCCGACCAGCGTCGAGGAGGGGCTGGTTGCCGTGATGAATGCGGGCGGCGACACCGACAGCAACTCCCCGCCGGCCGGCGCCGTGCTGGGAGCGCGCTTCGGGCTCGAGGGCATCCCTGCCCGCTGGCGCAAACGCGTCGCCGAGATCCGCTCCTGGGTGCCTGACGATACCGACGGCTGGATTGAGCGTCATCCGCTCGAGGAGTACGCAGACCGCCTGCTTGCCCGGCTCGAGGACATGCCCAAGTTCGAGAGCGTGACCGTCAACCCAGGGTTCGTTCCCGAAGGCCTGGCCTTCTGGCGGCGTTGGCGCCACCCCAAGCCCAAGCCCGCCTGAACCCAGCGACGCCGAGCTACTACAGAAGCTACGCCGACCTCGCCCACAAGATCCGGGCCGCTCAACATCATGAGCGTTCCAGCATGTAGAAGGCGCTGCAGGCGTGGTAGAGGGTGATCACCGAAGGGGCCAGCAGGGCGAGGCCGATTAGCGCGGGGGCAGCGGCACGAGCATGTAGCCGTTGAGGTCGCCTATCGGCTCCCACCCGTCAGGATCCCGCCATGCAAGCCACGCTGCCATCGCGCAGGTGAGCCCGTCGAGTTTGTCCTCCAAGCGCTTGAGGGCTTTGCCTCTCGCTGTCTCGGCCGTGCGAGGAGCTAGAACGTCCCGGACGTCCGGGCTGTCGAGACAACCAGGAGCCTCGTGTTCGACCAGAGCTTCGAGATACCGCTGGTAGTCCCGCATGGCGCTCCTGCGAAAGTCGACGTTGCGGCCCGTCTTGCGCTTGTAGGGAATGCGCTCGTCCAGCCCGAAGAGCCGGACATGAATGGTGTGCGGGTAAACCTCTACGACGACGCGGCGCTCGCCGCCGGCTCCGCGCAAGCCGTCCGGATCAAGCCTGAAGCCCCGGCATTCGAGATCCTTGCCGAGGTCGATCCCGGCTGTCCATCCTTGCTTCACGGCGGCGTGCGCGGAGTGAGCGGACACCTTGTAGCGACCGAAGTGACGTCCGATCTCACGATCGGCCCAGCGCGCCGACGTGTAGAGCAGCGGAGCGTCGATGGCGACGACGACAGTCCCTTCGACTGACGCGATCTCGTCAGCGAGTTCCTCGCCGTCTCGCGCTGCCGCTTCGAGACTCCTGCATGTCGGACTCGTTCCAGCGTCGGCCTCAAGCCAGCAAATGCCGGACTCGTTCGTCGCCTTCCACGCGAGATCTAGCCCGACGAAAGTCGCCATCGCTACATGACCATATTGCCACGCCCGAGCAACCAGCATCGGCGCCGTGGGCCTCAGTCCTGCGAACGTGCCCTCGTTCAACAAACTCGACCTGGCGAGAGCTTCTCTACTGGCCGGGGTCGGCGCCTGTGAACGGGTTGACGGACGGGACGCCGAGTTGGGTGAAGTCGCTGACGTTGCGGGTTGCCACAGTGAGCCTGTTGACAACGGCGACAGAAGCTATCAGTGCGTCTTGCAGGAGCCGGCGAGGTTGTCGATGCATCAGTCTGGCCCACTCGCGGAACGCAGCCGCATCGACGGGCAAGATGCTGTAGGTGGAGAGCGCCTGACTGAGCCAGCTCTCCAGCGCCTCGGCGCGTGTGGGGTCCTGCTCGCGCTTGATCTCGATTCCTGCTTGGATCTCGCCGATGGTGACCGCGGACAGGTACAGGTGCTCGGCGGGCACGGCCCGTAGCCACGCGACGACTGCCGGATGAGGTCGCACCCGTCTCAGTTCAGACACGACGTTGGTGTCGAGCAGGTACACGGGCTAGTCGAGTTGCGGCGGCTCTCGGGATCCGAGCGCCTGGCGGGGCGCGACCAGTGACTCGTCACGCGGTTCGGTGGCGAGCAGCAGGTCCTTGAGAGTCGGCCTGGTCTCGGCCTCGAGGCGTCGCCATTGCCCGATCGGGACCAGCACCGCAGCCTCGACTCCCCGTTTGGTGACGATCTGCGGCCCTTCCGCGAGGGTCGTCTCCAGCAGTTCGCTGAATCGAGCCTTGGCGTCCTGCACCTGCCATGTGTTGCTCATCCGGACACTCCTGCACAGTAATAACTAGGCATCAGACTAGCCCGCACCGATCATGGGCACTCAGCAGCCGGACTCCCCGATCAACTGTCGAGCGCAGTTCTCGTCGAAGCACCCCACCCAAGGCCCAAGCAGGCGCCAGCTACGAAGCTGTTGAGTTCGCCAGCGGTGGCAGCTGCTAGCCGTCTTGAGAGGAGGTCGCGGCGCTCGCCCTGCCGGGCCCCTGGCGGTGCGCAGCGTCGGGCCCGACGAGGAGGTGCACCGGACGCGAGGCCGGGAAGGTGGCGACGAGCTGCAACTCGCCGCCCGCGGCCTGGATGAACGACCGCAGCGTCGACAGCAGCATGTCGCTGCGCCGCTCGAGGCGTGACACCTCCGACTGGTCTATGTCGAGAATCATCGCGATGGTCGTCTGCGTGAGCGACTTGGCCTTGCGTACCTGCGCGAGCGTCGCCTGGTTCGCCTCGATTTCAGCCAAGACCTCCTCGTAGCGTTCTCGGGCCGCCCCATGGGACTCGACCATCTCGTAGAAGCGTCCGGGACTGGCGTCCCGCTCCCACACAGAGTCCGGCAACTCCGTGACGTCACAGTCGTCGACGGGCAGACGACTCCGCTCCTGATCGCTCATCACAGGTCTCGAACCTCCACATCAAACACACTAGCAGAGAAATGTGTTCAAACTCATAGTTGTTGGCTGCTGAGCCCCATCGAATTCGTCTCAGTGTCGCGCGGCGTTCGAGCCCATCAGACCTGTTGCCAAGAGCAGCGTACGTCCTCGTATTGTTTCGGATAGCTTCACCGGGCGGGAGCCGCCGATGATCGGATTCTTGGGCGTCTGGGAGGACCTTCAGACGGGGCCGGGCGGATCGGCGCGAGGCGCGCTGCTGATCACCGACAAGCGTGGCAATCCCCTCGAGTTCGCCGTGGCTACACCTGTGCGCCCCAATCGCCTGCAGTGCGCGATCTGGGGCGAGAGGCTCAGGCCCCATGCCGTAGGACACCTGATCGCCACACCACTGCTGAATCACATCAAGAAGGATGCACGCGTAGTGATGACCAATCATCTTGACGCGTTGGAGGCATGGTCGGACTGCCCGCTCGCGCACCTGCGTAAGGGCACCGAACCACCGCAGCCAGAGTTTGCCCATCTCGCTGACGCCGGTGGCCGGCGTGGCCTGGTGCTGACCATTGCGCCGCCCGAGGGACATGCACGGCTCACGCAGGCCGCGGAGGTGTTGAGCGAACTCGACCCGAGGTTCGAGCCGGTCGGTGCCTTCGACCGCATCCACCTCGCTCTAATCGAACTCGCGAACATCGATGAGCGCTACGCGTAGCCGACAGCGACGTCGGCGGACTCTGGCACAGACGCTCCTCGGCCGCGGTCCCAGGCCCGCACGCATCGAGGACTGCAGCGCACACCAACTCGAAGAGGTGTCGCTGCCTGTCGAGGTCAAGTTGCTACTTCACACCGCGGTCAGACATGTGTCAGTTGCCCCGCCAGACCCGGCTGCCATCAGTCAAGTTGACATCAACCCACCTGACGCGGCTGATGTTGGCCATCCGAGCGTCACCGCGCCCAAACCCTCTGTCGTGAGCCAAGTACCGCTTCAACTGACTCCGGTGGAAATCGATGAACAGGACCTGTCCATCTCAGCTCATGTAGAAGGAACTGCCTGGCGCTCCGGCACCCAAACCCTTGAGGGGCTGCTCCAGGGAGGCAGTCCTCGAAGACCACCAAGACGCCAGAGCATGACGCCCCGCCGACAAGCGGAACCCGCTGGATCACATCCGGTGGCGGCACGGCGTGCTCGCGCGACATCCGATGCTGTCGATTCTCCCACCATTGCACGGCTATACGAGCGGCATGGCCTTAGTGCCCTGCTTGTGGTGCTGATCGACACGGATTTGCTAGCTCGCAGCTATGGCCCGCTGGTGCTGCCGAGTCCCATCTACGAGTTCCAACGAGATGGCATCGACTTCCTGCTTGCGACTCGGCCAGGGGCGCTCCTCGCCGACGACATGGGGCTCGGCAAGACCGTGCAAGCGATAGTCGCTCTCCGGAAGGTGCTCCACGACGATCGAACCGGATGCGCTCTGGTTGTCGCGCCAAAGTCGGTGCTCGCTTCGTGGGAGCACCACTTGCGGGTATGGGCGCCGGAGTTGCGGGTCGTCTCGCTGTCGGCGGGCCCGAGGGAGCGGGCGGAACGCTGGCGGTCGCTCCGAGTCGGACGTTTCGATGTTGGGGTGGTTTCCTACGACACGCTAAGACGCGATGACCAAGTGGTCACCGCCGGGCGGCCCTCACCCTTCAAGGTCCTGGTCGCCGACGAAGTGCAGTTGATCAAGAATCCGAATACCAAGCGCGCGCAGACGATGCGATCGCTCAGTGCCGACCGCAGATGGGCACTCAGCGGCACGCCATTGGAGAACAGCCTCTCGGAGTTCGCGGCGGTCCTCCGCTTCGTCGATCCGGCTGTGCCTGGTCTCGAGTATCGGGCTGGCCACCTCGACAACCACGAATACAACCGGATCAAGCAACACGCTGAGCGCCTGATGCTGCGGCGAAGGAAAGAACAGGTACTGGAGGAACTGCCCAAGCTCTTCTCGCATGTCGAGCCCATCGCGCTGGGGCGCAAGCAGCGCAGCGTCTACGACCGAGCCGAGCGCCTAGGAGTATCAGAGTTGCGCGGCAAGCGCCGCAACATCACCTCTGTCATGGAGCTGGTCCATGAACTCAAGCAGATTTGCAACGGCATCTCTGGCGAGAACGCCAAACTAGACTGGCTTCGGGACCACCTGGATGTGGCCGCGGCCGAAGGCGACAAGACGCTCGTCTATTCCCAGTACACCAGTAAGCTTCCGACGGATATGACGGCTCTATTGTCGTTGAAGTACCAGGGCAGCATGACATCCGCTGAGCGTGAGCGCGCCATCTATGAGTTCGCCGTCCGTCCCGAGCACCGTGCCATGCTGATGTCATTGAGAGCTGGGGGCCTCGGACTGAATCTCCAGGCCGCCAACCGAGTGGTGCACTATGACAGTTGGTGGAACCCCGCAGTGCAGGCTCAGGCCACGGCGAGGGCGCATCGGCTCGGGCAGACCAAGACTGTGTTCGAAACGACGCTCGTGACGGTCGACACAATCGAGGAACGGATTCAGGCACTTCTTGATCGTAAGCAGGAACTCTTCGACCGGTTCGTGGACGACCTGTCAGTCGAGGGCGCGGCTCGACTCATTACCCGAGACGAATGGTACGAACTGTTCGGTATCGGACCCGACGACTGATCAAACAAGGGACGGTCCCCACCGGATTTCTCGTCAGGCGCCCGGTGGCGGCAGGGCCATGAAGACACGGTCGGCGTCGAAGCTCAACGCCTCCTCCACAATCAGCACCAGGCTGCCGGCATCGCCGTCGTCCACCGCCCAGCACACGTTGCCGGTCACCGTCCCGCCCGGGAACACCTCCCTGGAGTCCTCGATGTCGTCGGGTATCACGCCACAGGAATCCTCGAAACCCCCGTAGGCAACCAACGACTCGCCCACCGCCGACATCGACAGCCCCCACAACACCGACTCAGACGACTCACCCCAATAGGTCGCCGCCAACTCCACCATAACGAACCGCCGGCCCTCAGCAGGCGGATCGTTGAACGAATTCTCCTCCAACACCACCTCCCCCGCATCCGGGACCACCGACAACACCGTCACCTCCCAATCCCCAACCCTGGCCGTAACACCAGCCGGAACCGGGTTTGCCCGCGAGCCGGGCGCGCCATCGCCTAGACCGCTCACTTGGAGGTCCGCCGAAGCCGGAGGCTCGAACCTCTCGCCCGGTGGCGGCAGGGCCATGAAGACACGGTCGGCGTCGAAGCTCAACGCCTCCTCCACAATCAGCACCAGGCTGCCGGCATCGCCGTCGTCCACCGCCCAGCACACGTTGCCGGTCACCGTCCCGCCCGGGAACACCTCCCTGGAGTCCTCGATGTCGTCGGGTATCACGCCACAGGAATCCTCGAAACCCCCGTAGGCAACCAACGACTCGCCCACCGCCGACATCGACAGCCCCCACAACACCGACTCAGACGACTCACCCCAATAGGTCGCCGCCAACTCCACCATAACGAACCGCCGGCCCTCAGCAGGCGGATCGTTGAACGAATTCTCCTCCAACACCACCTCCCCCGCATCCGGGACCACCGACAACACCGTCACCTCCCAATCCCCAACCCTGGCCGTAACACCAGCCGGAACCGGATCCTCTACAGAAGAGAAGGGAGCGGGCGGTTCGTCTCGTGCGCCGTCGTCAACGCTCGTCACGACATCATCGAGTGAGTCTTCGGCGAACAAGCCCTCCAACTCTTCTCCCCAGCCTTCTGTGTTGCACCCGTGTGCGGCCAACACTTCAACTGCATGGTCCGGCACAGAATTCTGCGCTTCAGTGATTTGACCGGCAACAGCTAGTCCTACGCCAAGCAACTCAAAAGGATTGAAGATATCGTCAGCCTCCTTTTCTTCCGCGAACTCTGCAATGGCGTTCACCGCGATCATGTTGGCAGCATGCCATTGTCGATATTCTGAAGGTGGAGACAAGGCACCGAGAGCATCCGTCACCATACGCCCGACGGCGGCATATTCGCCCCAAGTTGTAAGCAATTCGTCATCTTCGCCGAGTAATTCTGACGCGCACACTCGGACCGCGTACTCAACTAGAACATCTTCATCAGAGGGAGCATCGTCGTCTAATGCGTATCTATCTTCAAGAGTCTCTTGTTGCGCCTCAGAATCGGCGCGTACTTCAGTTGATGAGTCTTCGTTCGTCGTATCCTCCGGCAGCACTTCGCTGAGATCCGGCTCGGCCGTTGCGACAGTACTTGTCGTTGGGGATGATTGATCATCGTCAGCGGTGCCACACGAAGATATCAATGCAAAGGCTGCCAGAAAAACTGTCATCATCACGAAGTTTGAGTTCAACCACGGTGGAGACACACCGGTTCTTCGGTCGCTCATTCTCTCCATTGCTTCACTGTTGGTCATCGGTCACGTGATCTGCAAGGTCAGCCGGGGAGGGTGGCTAGGAGGCTTACTTCGGTGAAGTGGCCTATCCATTGGGGGAGGATGCCGAAGGCTAGGGTGGCTGCGCCGGTGAGGATCAGGGCGGCCGTTACCGAGGTGGGGGGCTTGATGGGGGTGGTGGTGTCGAAGTCCGCCTCGGCGGGTGGGGTCTCCACCCACATGTGGGACGCGATGCGGGCGTAGTAGTAGAGGGCGATCACCGAGTTGACGGCCACTACCACGCCCAGGGCGACGCCCCAGGGCGTTCCCGGCGAGATCAGGGCCAGCACGATCTCGAACTTGGCGTACCAGCCGCCCAGCGGCGGGATGCCGGCCAGGGCCATCAGGAAGATCGTCATGGCGACGGCCAGCCCCGGCGAGTAGCGGAACAGGCCCTTGTAGGTGCTGATCTCGGCCGAGGCGGTGCGCCGGGCCACCGCGATGATCACCGCGAAGGCACCCAGGTTCATGGCCGCGTAAATGGCCAGGTAGGTCACCACCGACGACAGGGCGTCGTCGGCGGTGGCCAGCGACTCCCCCGCCACCGCCAGCGGGGCCAGCATGTACCCGGCCTGGGCCACCCCCGAATAGGCCAGCAGCCGCACCAGATTGGTCTGGCGCAGCGCCATCAGGTTGCCGCCGAACATCGAGGCCGCGGCCAGGGCCCACATCAGCGGCTGGTACACGTCGGCGCGGCCCCAGAAGCCCACGAACACCAGCGACAGCAGGGCCACGAACCCGGCCGCCTTCGAGGCCACCGACAGGAACGCGGTCACCGGGGTGGGCGCGCCCTCGTAGGTGTCGGGCGCCCAGGTGTGGAACGGGAACGCCGACACCTTGAACCCGAAGCCGACCACCACGAAGATCACGCCCAGGGTGACCACCGCCAGCGGCGCCCCGCCGCCCGAGACCGCCGCGTCGATGTCGGTCAGCATGGTCGAGCCGGTCGCGCCGTACAGCAGCGACATTCCGTAGAGCAGCACCGCCGAGGCGAACACCCCCATCAGGTAGTACTTGAGGCCGGCCTCGTTGCTGCGCAGGTCCCGCTTGCGCCAGGTGGCCATCAGGTACGCCGGGATCGACAGCAGCTCGAGGGCCACGAAGATGGTCACCAGGTCTCGGGCCGAGGCCATCACCACCATGCCCAGCACCGCCGACAGCAGCATCTGGTAGTACTCGTTCTCCCAGTAGTCGCCCTCCGCGATGTAGTTGGTGGACAGCAGCACCACCACGTACCCGGCCAGCAGGAACACGGCCTTCATCACCAGCGCGTAGTCGTCGACCACGTAGGCGCCCCAGAACGTGGAACGGTCGGCGCCGTCCCAGGCCAGGGTCACCACCGGCACCATCGACGCCAGCAGCCCGAACGACGCCAGCGCCGACACCACGGCCCGGCCCCGCTCCAGCCAGACGATGTCGACCAGCGTCAGCAGCGCCCCGAAGCCGAGCAGGGTCAGCTCGGGCGCCACCGCGTGCCAGTCGATCGCCGGCCGCTCGAAGGCGAACGTGAGCACCGAGCCGAGCATCAGGATCCACGCTCCCGGATGCAATCATTGCGATCATCGGCGATAGTCACCAAAAAACGCGAAGAAAGCCGGACGGGTGCCGCGGAGCGCACCAGCGGGTCAGCCTCCCGGATGCAATCATTGCGAGAATCGGCAATAGTCACCAAAAAATGCGAAGAAGGCGGGAGGGGCGGCGCGGATTGCATTGCCGGGTCAGCCTCCGGACGCCAGCAGGCCGACCACCGCCGGGTCGGTCACGTCGAAGATCAGGCCCGGCGCCACGCCGAACAGGATGATGCCCACCAGCAGCGGCGCCCAGGAGATCCACTCGGTGCGGGTGACGTCGACGATGTCGTCGCTGTCGGCGAACTCCTCGGGGGGCGCGCCCATGGCGGTGCGCTGCAACAGCCACAGCAGGTAGCCGGCGGCCAGCACCGTGCCCACCGCGGCCACCACCATGTAGGTCCGGAAGGTCTCGACCGGCAGGCCCACCGCGGGCGAGTAGGCCGACAGGATGGCCGGGAACTCGCCCCAGAAGCCCGCCAGGCCGGGCAGGCCCAGCGACGCCATCGACACGAACCCCAGGATCCAGCCCATCCGGGGCGCCTGGACCAGCATCCCGCCCAGCCGGCGGATCTCGAGGGTGTGGTAGCGCTCCTTCACCGAGCCGGCCAGGAAGAACAGCATCCCGGTGATGATCCCGTGAGCGACCATGCCGAAGATGGCCGCGTTGATCCCGAAGTCGGTGAGCGTGGCGATGCCGAGCATCACGAAGCCCATGTGGGCCACCGACGAGAAGGCGATCAGGCGCTTCATGTCGGTCTGGGCCAGGCAACCCAGCGCTCCGTAGATGATGCCGATCACCGCCAGCAGGCCGATCCACGGCGCCCACGCCTCGGCGCCGTCGGGGAGCATGGGCACCGCGATGCGCACGAACCCGTAGGTCCCCAGCTTCAACAGGATCGCGGCCAGGATCACCGACCCCACCGTGGGCGCCTCGGTGTGGGCGTCGGGCAGCCAAGTGTGGAACGGGAACATCGGCACCTTCACACCGAAGCCGATGAACATGCCGGCGAAGATCCAGATCTGAGTCGCACCCAGGATGCCGGCGCCGGCCACGTCGGTCAGTACCCGCATGTCGAAGGTGCGCAGCGAATCGCCGGTGGCCGGGTCGGTGGACAGGAAGAACAGCGCCAGGAACGACAGCAGCATCAGCGCCGAGCCGAACAGGGTGAACAGGAAGAACTTGATCGACGCGTAGCGCCGGTTCTCGCCGCCCCACACCGCGATCATGAAGAACATGGGCAGCAGCACGACCTCGAAGAACACGAAGAACAGGATCAGGTCCTGGGCCACGAAGGTGCCCACCATGCCCGTCTCGAGGATGAGCATCAGGATGAAGAACGCCTTGGGGTTGCCGGGCTCGGGTATGTGGTCCCACGAGTAGACCACGCACAGCGGCACCACCACCAGGGTGAGCGCCATGAGCGGAAGCGAGATCCCGTCCAGCCCGAGGATGTAGCGGCTGTTGATGACCTCGATCCAGCGGGCGTCCACCACGTACTGGAGGGCCCCGGCGTTGCCGTAGTCGAAGTCGAGCATCAGCAGGCCGCCGATCACCATCGCGGCCAGCGACGACAGCAGGGCCAACTGCTTGAGGAGCTTCTCCTCGGCGGCCTGGACCGCCATCATCACCAGCGCCCCGACCAGCGGGACGAAGGTGACCGCGGTGAGGCCCCAATCATTGAGAAAGTCGGTCATGGTTCGGTCCTAGAGGCTCCTGGTTTCTGCGGGGGTTTCAGGGTCGGTCACGATCTCGGTCACAGGGGTCAGATCGACAGCACGAGGATGAACACGCCGGCCAGCACGGTGGCGGCCGCGAAGAGGATGGCGGCGTACTGCTGGACCTTGCCGGTCTGCATCTGGCGCAGGCCCTCGCCGGAGGCGTCGGAGGCCCGGCCCGAGCCGTCGACTATGACGCGGTCGATGAGGGTCTGGTCGACGTGGTCGTACACGGCCCGGCCCGCGGCCACCGACTGCTTTCCGGCCTCGTTGACGACGCCGTCGATGATGCGCTGGTTGGACCAGTAGGCAGCCTTGGCCAGCGGGCCCTTCACCGCCTTGACGATGACGCCGGTGTAGAGGTGGTCGAAGTAGTACTTGTTGACCAGCGCCGTGTGGATGGCCTTGGGCAGCCCGCCCCTGGACACCGGGCCGTCACCGATCTCGGTGAGCGATGCCCCCGCGGCCTCGGAACGGCGGGCCATGCCGCGGAAGTAGTAGCGCCAGGCCAGGCCCGCTCCGGCCAGGGCCACCAGGATGGAGGCGATGGCCAGCGACCAGCTCGGCTTGGCGTGGCCGATGGCCGGGAAGTAGCCGGCCACGGGCTCGACGTAGTGTCCGAAGCGCTCCTGCCAGGCCTCGGGCCACAGCTGGAAGCCCTTGGGCATGTTGAACAGCCCGGCCACCACCGCGAAGAAGGCCAGCACGTACAGCGGCACCAGGATCCGCGGCCCGGACTCGTGGGGATGGCCGTGGCCCCGGTAGGTGCCGAAGAAGGTGAGGTAGACGACCCTGGTCATGTAGGCCGCGGTCACGGCCGCACCGACCATCCCCATCGCCAGCATGAGGGTGTAGTTCCCGTTGGCGTGGGTGGCGCCGAACAGGCCCCAGCCGCCGGTGCCGGCCAGGATCTCGTCCTTGGACCAGAACCCGGCCAGCGGCGGCAGGCCCATCAGCGCGATCGTGGCCACCAGGAACGTGCGGTAGGTGTGGGGCATCACCTTGCGCAGCCCGCCCATGTCGGCCTTCATATCGAAGCTGTGGACCGCGTGGCTCACCGAGCCCGACCCCAGGAACAGGCAGGCCTTGAAGAAGGCGTGGGTGAACAGGTGGAACATGGCCGCGGTCCAGGCCCCCACCCCGAGGGCCATCACCATGTAGCCCAGCTGGCTGACGGTGGAGTAGGCCAGCACCTTCTTGATGTCGTTCTGGGTGAAGGCCAGCATCCCGCCGAACAGCAGGGTGACCGCGCCGACCAGCGCCAGCACGTTGATGCTCGACCCGCCGATCGACATGCCCTCCCAGAACACCGGGTACAGGCGGGCCACCATGAAGATGCCGGCCACCACCATCGTGGCTGCGTGGATGAGCGCCGACACCGGCGTGGGGCCGGCCATGGCGTCGGGCAGCCAGGTGTGGAGGATGAACTGGCCGGACTTGGACATCACCGCGGCCAGCAGGCACAGCGAGGCCACCACCAGCGCGGTGTGGCTCACCTCGCCGGCGTTGATGCGCTCGCTGATGGCCAGCGTGTCGAAGGTGCCGCCCGCCGCGAAGAACAGGATCGACACGCCCACCAGCAGCCCGATGTCGCCCACCCGGTTGGTGAAGAAGGCCTTGAGGGCGGCGTCGGAGTTCGCCTTGTCCTCCCACCAGTGGCCGATCAGCACGAACGAGCAAACGCCGACCAGCTCCCAGCCGACGATCATCTGCAGCAGGTTGTCGCTGAGGACGAAGAACAGCATCGCCGCGGTGAACAGGCTCAGGAACGAGAAGAAGTGGGTGTAGCGGGCGTCGCCGGCCACGTAGTCGGTGCTGTAGATGTGCACCAGCAGCGACACCGCGGTCACCACGAACAGCATCATCACCGACAGCCCGTCCACCAGGATCCCCGCGTCGTAGTCGACGCCGCCGGAGCGCAGCCAACCCACGGTGCGGTGCACGGCCTGCACGCCCTCGTGGGAGTCGTCGCGGTGGCCGATCCAAGTGATGACCGCGCCCAGGGACAGCACGAACGACCCCGCCACCGCGGCGATCCCCAGCTCGGAGCCCTTGCGGCGCATGCGCTTGCCGAACAGCAGGATGCCGGCGAACGACAGCGCAGGCAGCAGCGGGATCAGCCAGGCGTAGTCGAGGAAGAACCCGGCGCTGCCGACCGAGCTGGGACCGTGGGCCACGGGCTCGTCGGCCGCGAGCGCGGCGAGCGTCGTCGAGGCGGCGAGCAGTCCCACGGCTTCCCTCAGCCCTTGAGCAGATCGGCCTCGGTGAGGTCGATGCTTCGGCGGTTGCGGTATATGAGCAGCACGATGGCCAGGCCGATGCCCACCTCGGCCGCGGCCACCGCGATCACGAACAGGGCGAACACCTCGCCGGCCACGTTGTCGCGGAAGGCCCCGAAGGCGACCAGGTTGATGTTGACGGAGTTGAGGATGATCTCCACCGACATCAGGACCATGATCCCGTTGCGCCGGGCCAGCACGCCGTACACGCCGATGCAGAACAAGATCGCGGCGAGCAGAAGGAACTGGTTCAGGATCACGGCCCGCCCCTACTCCTTGCGGGCCACGACGATGGCGCCGATCAGGGCGGCCAGCAGCAGCACCGAGACCGCCTCGAAGGCCACGATGTACTGGCTGAAGATGGCGTCGGACACGACCCCGAAGCGCTGGGGCTCGTCGATCACCACCCGGGTGTCGGAGTAGCTGTCGATCAGCGCGATGCCCATCACCACGGCCAGCAGCACCGCCACCAGGCTGGCCATGAGCCGCTTCTCGGTGGCGACCGAGTCGTCGTCCCCCATCGAGGCCTTGGTGAGCATGATGCCGAAGAGGAACAGCACGATGATGGCGCCGATGTACACCAGCACCTGGGTGACGGCCACGAACTCCGAGCCCAGCAGGATGAACTGGGCCGCCGCGCCGGCCAGGACCAGCACCAGCCACAGCGCGGCGTGCACCACGTTGCGGGTGGTCACGCAGCGGATGGCGGACACGATCATCACCAGCGCGATCACGCCGAAGAAAACGTTCTGCGCGACGAACAGGTCGCCGCTCGCCGCGCCCGCAGCCAGCACGCCCGCCAGCGTCATGTGGGCGGCACCCCAGCGGCGCGCGAAGCGTCGACGATCACGGTGCTCATGTGGGCGGCACCTTCGCCTTCTTGGCCACGGAGCCCGGCTCGTAGTCCTCGAAGTCGGGCACGGTCTCCATCCACTCCGTCAGGCGCTCCTTGTCGTGGAGCAGGTCGGCGATGCGGGGCTCGGAGAACTCGTACTCGGGGCTCCAGAACAGCGCCTCGAACGGGCACACGTCCACGCAGATGCCACAGAACATGCACAGCGCGTAGTCGATGTCGAAGCGGTCGAGGATGTTCACCTGGCGGGGCTTGCCCCCGGCCCGGCGCGGCGGCGCCTTCTCCTTGTGGCCCTCGATGTAGATGCACCAGTCGGGGCACTCGCGAGCGCACAGCATGCAGGCGGTGCAGTTGCCCTCGTGAAGGGCGATCACGCCCCGGGCCCGGGTGGGGGGCGCCTCCTTGACGTGGGGGTACTGCACGGTGGCCGCGCCCTTGGTCGGCGCGGGCACCAGCGTGCGCATCCCCCGCTTGGGGAACACCGTGCGAACCACAGTGGAGCCGGTCACCACCAGCCCCTTGATCAGTCCCGGCACCAGAGCCATCACACCACCACCTTGAGCACGCCGGTGACCACGATGTTGGCCAGCGCCAGCGGCACCAGGAACTTCCAGGCCAGGCGCTGCAGCTGGTCCTCCCGGAACCGGGGGAACGTGAACCGGACCCAGAAGACCACGAACGACAGGACCACCACCTTGCCCACCAGCACCAGCGGGCCGAGCACGTTGAAGAGGTTGTCGGCCGGGTCGAGGAACGGCACGTACCAGCCGCCGAGGAACAGCACCGCGGCGATGGCCGAGAACACGCCCGCGGTGGCGAACTCGCCGATGAAGAACAGCAGGAAGCGCAGACCGGAGTACTCGGTCATGTAGCCGGTGACCAGCTCCGACTCGGCCACCGGCATGTCGAAGGGGGTCTGGGTGAGCTCGGCCTGCATGGCGATCATGAAGATCACGAAGCCGACGAACTGGGTGAGGATGAACGGGTTGCCGATCATCCCCCAGCCGAAGATCTCGCCGTTGGCCTGGGCCAGCACGATCCCCTGGAGGTTCATGGTCTCGGCCTGGATGACCACCCCGACCACGGCCAGCAGCAAGGGCAGTTCGTAGGCGATGAGCTGGCCGGTGGCCCGCAGCCCGCCGAGCAGGGAGTACTTCGACGCCGAGCCCCAGCCGGCCATCAGTATCCCGATCACCGACACCGAGCCGACCGCCATGGCCAGGTAGATCCCGAGGTCGTTGGAGATGAACCAGGCGTCGGGGCCGCCCGGCAGCACGACCAGCAGCAGGAACGTGGAGGTGAGCACCACGAACGGGGCCGCCTTGAACACGAACCGGTCGGCCCGGGCCGGGACGATGTCCTCCTTCTGGAGGAACTTGCCGATCTCGGCCATGAGCTGGAGCGAGCCGTAGGGACCGGCCTCCATGGGGCCGAGGCGGCTCTGCATGAAGCTGACCATCTTGAACAGGTGGGCGTACACCAGCGTGCCCGCCACCAGCAGCACCGCCACCAGGCCGGCGGCCACCCGGATGATGGTGGCCTGCCAGTACGACAGCTCCGCCAGCACCGCGATCATCGGTCAGCTCCCACGGCGGTCGTAGACCCAGCCCGCCGCATCATCGCCGGGTCAAACCCATCGACGGTCCCGAGTCCAGCGCGTCGCGCGATCATCGGTCAGCCCTCATGAGCGTCGCGGTCTCAGCGCGTCGCAGGATCATCGGTCGATGTCTCCGAGGATGAAGTAGAGGCTTCCCAGGATGGTGATGATGTCGGGCACGTAGACCCCCTTGAGCAGCCAGGGGGTGATCGAGACGTTGGAGAACGACGCCGAGCGGATCTTCACCCGGAACGGGTTCAGGTCCCCCTTGGACACCACGTAGTAGCCCATCACGCCGAGGGGGTTCTCGGTCTCGACGTAGGCCTCGCCCGCGGGCACCTTGATGATGACCGGCACCTTGGCCATGATCGGCCCCGAGGGGATCCCGTCGAGCAGCTGGTCGACGATCCTGGTGGCCTCCCGGGTCTCCTGGAGCCTCACCCAGAACCGGGCGAAGGAGTCGCCGTCGGGATGGGTCCACACCTTCCAGTCGACCTGGTCGTGGACCAGCCCGCAGGGGCGGTCGCGGCGCACGTCCCAGTCCACGCCCGAGGCCCGGATGTTGGCCCCGGACAAGCCGTAGGACAGCCCGACGTCGGGCGGGATCACGCCGATGCCCCGGGTTCGGGCCTGAAAGATCTCGTTGCCCTCCACGAGCTCCTCGATCTCGTCGCAGAAGTTGCGGATCTTGCGCATCGCCTGGCGGGTCTCGGCCACCCAGCCCGCCGGCAGGTCGTCCTTGAGACCGCCGATGCGGTCGAAGTTGGGGTGGAAGCGCCCGCCGGTGGCGGCCTCGATCTGGTTGAGCACATGCTCGCGGTCCCGGAAGGCGAAGAAGACCGGGGTGATGGCGCCCACCTGCACGGCCATGTCGCCCAGGAACAGCGTGATGTTGGCGATCCGGCTCAACTCGAACAGGATGGTGCGGATCCACTGGGCCCGGGGCGGGGCCTCCACCTCCATGAGGCGCTCTGCGGCCAGGATGAAGGGCACCTCGTTGGCGAAGCTGCCCAGCCAGTCGATGCGGTTGATCAGGGTGGTCACTTGCGGGTAGGTGCGCACCTCGGCCAGCTTCTCGTAGCCGCGGTGCATGTAGCCCATGACCGGATCGGCCGACACCACCTGCTCGCCGTCGAGCTTGGCGACGATGCGCAGCGTGCCGTGGGTGGCGGGATGCTGGGGGCCGATGTTGAGGGTCATGCCCTCGGTCTCGATCTCCAGGTTCACCCGGGCGTCGGCGGCCTGCGCGGCGATGTAGCTGAGCTGCTGGCGCTCGGTGACGGTCACTGGCCACTGCCCTCCGCGCCGGCCGCGGCGGGGTCGCCGTCGGAATCACCGGTCTCCTCGGGCATCAGCTCCACGTCGACGAGGCCGGGCCAGGGCTTCACCCGCCGGGCCAGCAGCGGGTAGTCCTTGCGCAGCGGGTGCCCCTCGAACTCGCCGGGAAGGTAGATGTGGCGCAGTCCGGGGTGGCCGTCGAAGGTGACCCCGAACATCTCCCAGGCCTCGCGCTCGTGCCAGTCGGCGCCGGGATAGGTGGGCACCCAGCTCCGAACGCGCAGATCCTCGGTGGGCAGGTCCGCCTTGGCGATCACCGAGCGGCCGGTGGTGACGTCGCTCACCCGGGCCAGCAGCTGGAAGCGGGTGTCGCCGCCGGAGACGCCGGTCTCGGTCGGCGGGGACTCCTTCGGCTCGGGCGGGTCGAGCACGTTGTCGACGGTGCTGTCCATGTCGCGCCCGAACGGCGACGGCATCCAGTCGATGGCCGACAGGAAGCTGAAGAAGGCGAAGCCCTCCTCGTCGCGCAGCCAGCCGGCGAGGTCGGCCCACGACTCGCGGTCGACCCGCAGCCACAGCTCGCCGGCGGCGATGTGCGACCCGACCAGCGCCTCGCCCAGCGCGCTTCGGGCCCGCTCCAGAAGGGCCTCGGCCTCGGCCGCGGCGTCGGCGTCGGCCGCTTCGGGCGCGTCGGCGGCGGGGGCGGCGTCAGTCGATGACAATCGGCTCACCCCTCCAGCGCTCGCCCATGTCCTCGTTCTGGATGCGCTCCTGGAGCATCACGATCCCCTCGAGCAGGGCCTCGGGACGGGGCGGGCAGCCGGGCACGTACACGTCCACCGGCACGATCTGGTCGACCCCCTTGGTGACCGAGTAGCTGTCCCAGTAGGGCCCGCCGCAGTTGGCGCACGACCCCATGGAGATCACGTACTTGGGGTCGGGCATCTGCTCGTAGAGCCGGCGCACCGACGGCGCCATCTTGTCGGTCACGGTTCCCGAGATCACCACCAGGTCGGCCTGGCGGGGGCTGGCGGGAAGGGGGATCACCCCCAGGCGCATCACGTCGTAGCGGGGCGAGCCGAAGGCCGCCCCCATCTCGATGGCGCAGCAGGCCAGGCCCCACTGGTACACCCACAGCGAGTACTTGCGGCTCATGTTGAGCAGGGTGGACAGGGGCTTGGGGACCTTGCCCGATTCGACTAGACCCATCGGGACGCCCCCGCGACGAAGCTCGCGGCCGTACCCGTCTGACAGCCCATCACGCCCTGGATGCTCAGACCCATCGGGACGCCCCCGTCGAGCGGCTGGTGGCCATGCCCATCCGGCGGCCCGTCGAACTCGGCGACGCTAGACCCATCGCAGCATTCTCTTGCGCCAGGCGTAGAGCAGGCCGAGCAGCAGGATGAAGATGAAGATGGCCATCTCGACCAAGCCGAACATCGCGTAGGCCTCCAGGCGGGCGGCCCACGGGAAGATGAAGACGGCCTCCACGTCGAACAGCACGAACAGCAGAGCGAAGACGTAGTAGCGGATGTTGGCCTGGGACCACATGTCCCCGACGGGATCCACGCCGGACTCGTAGTTCTCCACCTTGGCCGGGGTCGGACGGGACGGTCGCAGGATGCGTCCCACGCCGAGCAGCGCCGCCACTATGACCACGCCGAGAGCCCCGAAGATGCCGACAGTCAGATAGCTGCGAAGGAACTCCGACACGGGCCGGAAGCCTACCGGCGCGGCGGCCCGCGACGCGTCAGCGCGCGGGCCGGCGGACCGAGCCCGCGCGGCGCTGCCTGTTGTCAGCCGAGAAGCACTACTCGGCGAGCCATCCAGGCCGCGCAACCCGACAGCACGACGGCCGGTCCCGGGCCGCTGGCCACCCACCCCAGCCGCAACATGGCACTGGCGTCTAACGGCGACCCTAGTTGATTGATGATCGCCAGCACACCGAGCAGGACAACTGCGACCGAGGCCCAATAGACCGCGAGCCGCAGCCGGGGGACCATGTCCTCGGCCGGCGTTGTGCATACCGCGACGGCCGCACCCACCAGCAGGACGCCGGTCAGGACGTCGACGGCAGCGAGAGCCCTATGGTAGTCCTCCCACCAGGGAAAGGGACTACCGTACGCGAAATACCAGATCATGGACGCCACCACCCGCAGCATCGCGGCAACCAGCAGCACCACGACCAGCACCTCCCGCGCCTCGTCCCAGGCCACCGACAGTGGTCTCCGGTCGCGTGCACCAGCCATGGCGGGAACTTACCCGCTGGGATGCGGCCCCGTCCGGTTGTGACTAGCGAGAGTTGGAGGTGGTCTCGCTAATGATGCGGTCTCCTGTCAGCCTCCGACACCGGAGAGCGCGTCGGAGCGGGACCCGTGAACCGGGATGATCTTGTCGAAGCCGCTGATCTCGAATATCTCCCGGATCGACTCGGACAGCGAGCAGACGGCCATCTTGGCGTTCTGCTTCTGGAGCGTCTTGGCCACCAGTAGGACGACTCTCAGACCGGCGCTGCTGATGTAAGAGATGCCTTCGAAGTCCAGCACCATCCCCGTGTCGTCCGGAGTGATGGCCGCTTCGAGAGCCTCATGGAACTCCAGGGCGTTGGCACCGTCGACCCGGCCCTCAGCCACTGCGATCAATGCTCCACCCTGCCTCTCAGTGCTGATATTCAATGGACCGCGTCTCCTCGGTTATAGCGAACCAACCGCCGGCTGACCGTAGCCGCCGAACGGAGCAACATGCTAGCCCGGCCGCGCGGTGCGCGCCTACCGAGCACTCCCGTCCATCCTGTCACTGCGAACTCATCAACCGCTGGACGACCCGACTCAGACCCAGCAATACTTGACGAACTACTGTTGACCGCTGTTTCGGCAGCCACACCGGGGGTGCGCTTCGAATGCTGCTCGACGTGTTCCTCCCCATCGGGCTGCTGATCGTGATGGCCAAGCTCCTGGAGGGCGTGCTCAGCCGCTTCGGTCTCAGCTCGATCATTGCGTTCACGATGACAGGGGTGCTGCTGGGCCCGGCCACCGGGGTCGTAGAGCCGAACCACGACCTGAACCTGTTCCTGGAGATCGGCATCTTCGTGCTGTTCTTCCTCGTGGGGCTGGACGAGATCGACGTTCCGGGCTTCGTGGCGACCATGCGGGGGCGCTATTTTGCGGCGGCCATCATCTCGGTGCTCATATCGCTGGTGGCGGCCCTCGCCGTCACATCGGACATCCTCGGAATCGATCTGGACCTAGGTCTCGAGTTCGATGAGGCCCTGGCCCTCGCCGGCATCCTCTCGCTGTCGAGCCTCGGCCTCGCGGCCAAGGTGCTGTCGGACTCGGGAACGCTGCGGCAGCCCATCGGGCTGAAGATCTTCACGATCGTGATCATCGCGGAGATCGCCTCCCTGCTGGTGGTGGGGTTCACGATCGGGGAGCACGGCCACGACCTCAACGTGGCGGCAGTGGCGGCGCTGGTGGGAAAGATCGTCGCCTTCGTGGTGGTGGCGTGGCTGCTCTCGGCCAAGGTGCTGCCGGTGGTGATCGTCTTCCTGCAGCGCGTCCTGAACGTGCCGGAACTGTCCTTCGGCCTGCTGCTCGGAGGTCTGTTCCTGGTGGTCGTGGGAGCCGAGCGCATGGGACTGCACGGCACCATCGGAGCACTGCTGTTCGGTGCTGCCCTGTCGGGGCTGTCCGAGGCCGTGCGCGACGACATCATGCCGGGCATGCGGAGCGCCTCCGAGGGCTTCTTCGTTCCGCTGTTCTTCGCCTCGGCCGGCCTGCACTTCGATCTGTCCTTCATGAACCTGACCCTGACGACCGCGGCGGCGCTGGTACTCGTGCCGCTCGTCGGCAAGTTCGCCGGGGCCTTCATCGGCACCTACGTCACCCGGATCGACGCCCCGTTCGCGCTGGCCACCGGGCTGATGTCCAAGGGCGTGGCCGAGATCGCCTTCCTGCTCGTGCTGCTCGAGAGCGGCGTGATCACCAAGGACATCTTCTCCCTGCTGGTGCTGACCATGTTCGGGTACATCCTGTTCATGCCGGCCATCCTGAACTTCGCGGTCAGGCGTGCGACGGTGTCGGAGCATCCGTCGCTCCCCGACACTGTCGCACCGTCGTTCGCCCGCTATGCGCTGGAGGGGGTCAAGGTCAGCACCGTGATGGACTCGACCCGCCGATATCCGGGGTCCGAGACCTCGGTGGCCGAGTTCATCGACGCCTGGGCAGTGCCCAACCAGCACGACTACCTGGTGGTGGACGGCGGCGAGGTGTCGGGGATCGTCTCCACGTCCGGACTCCACTCGGTGCGCCGGGGCGCCCACGCGACCGCCACGCTGGGGGCGGTGATGCGGGCCTGCACGCTCAACGCCCGGCCCGACGATCCGATCCACGATGCGCTGGAGCGGATGACCGCGACCTCGCAGTCGGTGATCCCGGTGACCGACCCGGAGTCGGGACGGTTCCTGGGCTCGGTCACGAGCGCGGACGTGATCCACCTGGCGATGCTGATGGACGAGATCCAGGAGGAGCTCCAGCGAATGGAGACCGAGGAGCCCTGAGCGGCAGCCGGCGGGGACCTGCCGGTGGGGGCTCGGCTAGAGCAGCAGGGAGTGGACCAGCGGGAAGCGCTCGTCGTCGTCCGGGTACTGCCCGGGCACCGCGGTGGTGTCGTCGGAGGTGACGGTGGGGTCACATCCGGGGTGCGGGAACCAGACGGCGTCGTCGCCCAGCCAGCGAGTCGACAGTGCCACCCGGCGCCCGGTCCCGCTGTTGGGCGGCGCGCCGTGGATGATCCAGGCCGAGAAGAAGATGGCGTCTCCCGGCTCCACATCGAAACCGACGATGTCGTAGGGGCAGTCGGCGCGGCCGCGGGCCGCTTCGATGTCGGGCATGGGCTCACCCTCGAAGTCGTCGGTCCAGCCTCCCTGGCCGTCGAAGGACTCCGGGGCGTAGTAGGCGTCCCAGCGGTGCGAGCCCCGCACGAACTCCAGCGAGCTCGCCGCGACCGCGCTCGGTGTGGCCGCCACCCAGGCGGAGATGATCTGCTTGCCCAGGAACGGCCAGTATCCGATGTCCTGATGCCAAGGGGTGAGGGCCTCGGTGTGGGGCTCCTTGACGAGCAGGTGGTCGAAGTAGAAGCGCATCGTCGACGAGCCGGTGAGGGCCGCAGCCATGGCCGCGATCGGCGACCGGAACACGAAGTCCCACACCGCCGGCTCGTGCCGCCAGCGGTACCGGGTGGTGAACAGCCGGTCCCGCGAGCCGCCCGGATTCGTGTCGGTCACCCACGGGCCGGGATCGTCCAGCTCGCGCTGGGCGTCGGCGAGGATCCGGTCGACCCACTTGCCACCCACCGCGCCGGGGACCTTGACCACGCCGTCCGCGTCGAAGGCGGCTCGCATGTCGGGAGTGATCGCGGTCCGGAGCGAGGCCATCGAGCGCATTATGTCATTCCGGCCCGTCGCGCCAGCGCGCGACCCGGCTGTCGGTTCGTGAATCCCATCTGACAACCGAAGTACGGGCGGCATTCCTTGGGCTAGCAGGCTGCCGGTTCGTCGAATCCCATCCGACACCGGAAGTGGTGATCAGCCTGCAGTAACTCCAATCCCGACCAGCAGCTGATGCTGGCATAACTTTGAATCCTATTGTCGTATTCTACGTATATTCTGATACACATGGTTGCTTGCTGCCCACGTATGACAACCTCTATCCAGAGAGGTTGGAACAGGAATTGGACGCCGCGCGCCGTGCTGGCGTCGCGCCCGTCGAGGTTCCTAGCGCCGCGTTCGACGCGTTGGCGGCTGAAGGCGGACGGATGATCTATGTCGTCGTCGGCGGGAGCCTGCTCGTGTCGAAGCGGCTCGCCCGGGATGAGCACATCTCCCATGCCGTGCTCGCCGTCGGCGGGCCTGTAGGCGGCGGCATGCCTCGAACAGTGGACACAGGAATCCCCACAGGGTGCGGAACACAGCATGGTCGCCGACGCGCCCGCCAGGCTCCTGGCAGTCCTCGACGGGCACCGTGCGCATCTCGGCTCGGACCGCTTGGCGAGAATCGAGTGGCTGTACTATCCGCGACTCCGTCATGCCCCGAACTACCGGGCGCCGAACCTCTACCGATTGCTGCTGGAGGATCCCGAGTGCTTCGCATCGCTGGTTGAACTCGCCTACAGACCGGCCGGCGCGTCTTCCAGCGATCGGCCGGAACCCAGCGAGGACCAGCGGCGTTTGGCGCTCAACGCCTACAGAGTGCTGGACTCCTGGCCAGCCTCGCAGTTCGCGCCCGGCATCGACGGCGAGGGTCCAGTCGATGCGGAACAACTCAACGCCTGGGTGGACCATGCACGTGAGCGTCTGGCCCAGATCGACCGCACGGCGTCCGGCGACCGCATGATCGGCAGGGCGCTGGCCGCGTCGCCGCCCGACCCGAACGACGACTGGCCGGGCCTCGCCGTCCGCGACCTGCTAGAGACGCTCCAAAGCGACAAGCTCGAGAATGGTCTGCTCGTGGCGGTAGTGAACCAACGGGGCCCGACATGGCGTTCGCCCACGGACGGCGGCGACCAGGAACGCAGGCTGGCGGACGACTACCGAGAGCGCAGCCGGCGACTCAGCGAATGGCCCCGAACTGCGGCCCTCCTGTCAGCGCTAGCCCGGAGATACGACCACGAGGCAGACATCGAAGACCGCGAGGCCGAAGCCGAGCGACGGGGACTGCCCGTCTGAGCGTCGTCGGGGCGCGGCCTGCGCTCGGCGGCTAGTAGCGCTCGGAGCGGGGGCGGGCGTTCTGCCCGCCAGAGGCGTGCGATTGATGGTATGCGTCGTTGACGGCCAGGTCGAGGTGCTGCTTGCCTGCCCGGGCGAATGCATGGACGTGATCCGGCGCGCCGAGAACACCGGCGGGTGGGTCGGCGTGCAGTACGGGTCCGACTCGCCGGCAAAGCCGCGCCGGTCTAGTCCGACTACCCCCGCACCGGTATGGGCAAGAAGGTCGCGCCCCCGCAGCGGCCTACTGAGAGGTCGGGGCTAACTGAACGGTAGGGGGGCTGGTAGCCGCTCGGCGCGGGCACGGGCGTTGTGGGCGTCGATCCAGTCCTGAACCGCAGCCTCATCGTCTAGATCCAGGTCGTCGGCGAGCATGCCGGCGAGGATTTTGGCGACCGCAGAGCGCTTCGACGGGTCGGACGAGTTGGCACGCATGGTGCTGAAGGACTCCCGGGCCGCGGCGAGGTTCATCTCCAGCAGGTCCTCGGCGAGGCCGCGGCGCTCGGCGGCGAAGCGCAGCCATCGGGGAAAGACCGACTCCACCGCATCGTGGGCTTCATCGTCGCACAGGGCCATCTCCGGGATCCAAGCAGTCAGGTACAAGCCGACCCGCGGCGGGCTCCAGCGCAGCGGGTCGCCATCGCACAAGCTCCGGGCGAACCAGCAGACGTCGTCGACGAGCCATTGGGCGTCATCGACGTCGATCGGCTCGTCGCAGGGCGACGACGACCGCGAGGCGACGAACTCGGCACACAGGTCGTCGACTTCGTCCTCGGTGAGCGGCTCATCGAAGGGCGGGGCACCGCCGGAGGGCAGCAGCCCGATGCGCTGATCGATCAGGGCCCGCAATTCCTCGTCCCCGACGAGTTCGGCGTCCTCGTCGTCGAGGTCGTCGCCGTCCCAGATCATGTCGCGCAGTTCCAAGCCCCAGAGAGCCATCGCCCGCGCGTCGGCCAGGCTGATCTCGCGCACGGTGCCCTGCACGTCGGTCTCGACGGTGCCGGCCAGATCAGCGATCGCCGGGCCGTACAGGAAGCCGTGAGCGTAGCCGGCCTCCATAGCGTTGACCCGCATGCCGATGCCGCGGACCTCCCGGTCGGGGCGCTCGAAGTCGATCCAGAGGATGCGCTCCTCGCCCCACCCGTCGGCCATCACCACGGCGCGGCGAGGCTCGACATCTCCGAGCGACCCGATCCACTCCGGCACGGACGCGCCACCGTCGATCAGCCTCGCCAGCAGGCCGCGGGCCCGTCGACGCTGCCCGGGCGGCCCGTAGGCGCCCAACGCAGCCACCACTTCAGCCGCCGCGGTGGGGTCGGTGTGCGCCTGAGCCGCCGTCAGGACTCGGCTCGCGTCCAGAGTCGGGGCCTCGTCCGGCGGCAGCGGACGGAACATCATGAGCATCGACGACGCCATCGTCTCGGCCCCGTCCAGGTCGGCGCACTCGCCGAAGTTCTGGGCTGCGTCCCGCAGGAGCACTTCCTCCGGGGTCAGTCTGGGCCGTGGCCGCCCGCCGCAGTCCCGGTGCCCGGGCCTCGTTCCCTTCGGCGTGACCCTGCCGCCGCGAGTGCTGCTCTTGGGACGTGGCATGGCAACACCTCTCATTCTTCGGTGCCGTGTGCGGGTCAGCCCTCGGCATCGACCGGCACGCGGCTACTTCTAGCCGCGGCCAGCCGCCCGGACGCGGATGCACTCCCGGGCTGGGGTGTCGCCGGCCGCGAGCCCCCGTCCTGCCGGCGGCGCTGCCTGGACACGGGCCGCGTCGAGGCTCAGACCGCGAAGTCGGCGACCGTTTTCGGCTTGCAGCGCACGAACTCGGACGCTGGGCAACTCGAACACCGGGCGAGCTGCTTCCGGGGCCGTTGGCGGTAGCGCCCGCACCCCGAACTCGGACGCTGGGCAGCTCGAACACCGTAGGGGTTCCAGGTCTATGAATGTTCATTTTCAGAAGAACACTACCTATAGGCACTATGCTGCCCGCATGGTCGCCGCTGTCGATACTCCAGCCGTCTGGACTGACACCGCCGCGCACGACGCGATGGTGGCCGCGCGCTGGCCCGACGGCGTGCAGTGCCCCCGCTGCGGAAGCGACGCCGTGTCGGAGCGTCGCCTCGGCAGCCGCACCGGCTGGCGCTGCCGAGCCTGCCGAGCGGATTTCACAGTCACGACAGGGACGCGCCTGCACTCGTCCAAGGCGCCAGCGGCGGCATGGGCGACAGCCGCCGTCGACGGCGCCGCAGTCGGGGTCAGCGACGCGTCGGCCCGCAGAATGCGCCGCGTCGTGGAGTCCACCGGCCTGCCGTCGGGCCCCCGCCGCCTCGCGGCTCTGCTCGCGGCGCCGTCCGGCCCGGTGGAGCGTGGGCCGTTGGACGGGCTGGCGGCCGGGCCGCGCCGAATCCTCGCGATGTTGCGCACCCGCGCCGCGGGAGCCACCCCGGCGCGCATCGCTGCCGAGACGGGCCTGTCGCTGTCGCACACCCGGCGCTGCCTGCGAACCCTGCGCTCCGAAGGCCTCGTCGAAACGGAGACCTTGTCGGTGATGTGGGGGTACCGGCCCCGGCGGCTGAGGCTGTGGCGCCTCAGGATCTGCGACCGCACCATCGCGGCGCTGCCCCAGATGGGGTGGCGCCCGCCGGCGCCGGAACCGCCCGCCGCCGGCGTGCCCGGCGAGTTCTGGTGGCTGTTCTGGTCGGGGGAGTGTGCGTCGCAGCTGCGGATCCCCGAAGACGCCGTGCACATTGCCGACACCCTCATCGGCGGTCCCGACCCGGCCGCGCGGGCCTGGGCGCTGGAGATGCTGCCGTTGTGGACTCTGCGAGAGCTGCGGGCCATGCGCGGCTACGACGCCGGTGAGGCGGCCCGCTGGCTGGACTTCACCATCAGAGAACGCCAGGGTGGCTGACCTCGACAGATACCGCCGCGTGGTCGGCCCGCAGCTGCGAGCCGTGTGGCCGATGCTCGCCGCGGCCGTCGATGCCGTCGATGGTTCGCTGGTGGGCGGCACCGCTCTCGCCGTCCATCTCCAGCACCGCATCTCCTATGACTTGGACTACATGGCCCAACAGCCGTTCTCGGGCTCCGAACTGTTCGCCGCGCTGCGCGACTCCGCCACCCACGCCACGTTCACCAGAGCCGAACCGAACCGCATGCACGCGGTAATAGACGGCGTCGCAGTGGAGGTGTTCACCGCCCCCGCCAGAGGCGAGAACCCCGGGCGGGTGCGACAGCTCCAACCGCCCAGCATCGTGGCCGGAATGAGGGTCGCGTCGCTCGCGGACCTGCTGGCGATGAAGCTCGACGTGATCATGTACCGCCCGAAGCTACGCGACTACATCGATCTGGCGGCCATCGACAGCTCCGGGCTGCTGCGCCTCGAGGACGGCGTGCGGCTGCACATGCAGCGCTACGGCACGGATCCCCAGAGCTCGTTCCTCGACCGCATCGTCGACCTGCTGGAGGACCCCGGGGACTTGGCGGCGGACAGGGTGTTCGCCTCCCACGCGCCGCGCGTGCTCGACCACCTCGCCGGGCGCGTCCCCGAGCTGCGCGCCCACATCAAGCGCATGCGCAGAGACCTCCACACCCAAGAGCCGCCACGCCCTCGCCAAGCCGGGCTGGTCGACCCAGCCAAACTCCCGCCGCCCACAACGCGGTGATCGGCCGCGGGCAGGCTCTCAAGCAGCCTCGGGCCGAACGTCGGATCACACTGCGAAGTCGGCGACCATTCCAGAGGTACAGCGCAGGAGCTCGGTGCTGGGAATCTCGAAGACCGTCTCGGGCGTCCCGGCCGCGGCCCACACGCGCTCGTGCTGCATCAGAGCGATGTCGACGACGGTCCGCAAGCTGCGGTCGTGGCCGAACGGCGGGGTGCCTCCGATGGCGTAGCCGGTGGCCCGGCGCACCGCCTCAGCGTCCGCCCTGGTGATCGCCCCGCCGAGCACTTCGCCCAGCAGGCCGGTGTCCACCCGGCGCGAGCCCGAGGTCAGAGCCAGCACAGGTTCGCCGTCGCACAGGAACACGAGCGACTTGACGATCTGGCCCAGCTCGCAGCCCACCGCGGCGGCCGCGTCGACAGCGGTGCGGGTGCCCTGTGGGAACCGCCGGACCTCGAGGTCAACACCCAACCCGGCCACAGCGGCAGCAAAGCGTTGCGACGCCTCGGACCCGGCCATCGATTGTGCCCCCAAGCCTGAACCCGTGCCCGCCGCGCCCGACGCGCCGCCCGTCAGGACTCCGGGCTCTCCACGAAGGGGGGCGGGATCAGGTCCTCGTACATCTCAGGGTCGGGCGGGTACACACCCATCTTGCCGTTTCGCCGTTCGACCACGCCGGTCCCAGTCTGGTACGCCTTCAGATGGGCCAGCTTGGCCGCGCGCCTGAGGGCATCCATCACGCCATCCTCCCAGTGCTCGCCACCGATTCCTGTGCTGCCCGCGGCCGCGGGCTCGCCGTCACTGTGATCGGTCACGGTCACCGCTCCTTTCGACAACAACCGGAACCCGCCCTCGGTTGTCGTACATTGTCCAACGGTTGGGAGGGTCACAGGGCGGCGGCGGTGCTGGAGAGGGACTCGAGCCATCCGGGGACGATCCCGGCGGCGAGGGTGAACAGCACGGCTGCGACGATCACCGCTGCGGCTCCCAGACCTATCGCGGGGGCAGCGTCGGCCTCGTCGGAGGCCGCGTCACCGGCGTCGCCGAAGTACATGGCCACGACCACCCTCAGATAGGCGAAAGCGGCCACTACCGCGCTGACCATGGCGACGATGGCCAGCCAGTACGAGCGGGACTCGACCGCCGCCGATATGACCGAGAACTTGGCCACGAAGCCCGACGTGAACGGCACGCCGGCCTGAGCCAGCAGCAGGATGGTCAGCCCCAGGGCCAGGGCCGGTTTCCGGGCGCCGAGCCCGGTCAGTGCGGTCAGGCCGGTGCGGTCGTCGCGCTCGCCCGACAGCACGGCCACGACGGTGAAGCTGCCCACCGCGATCACCGCGTAGGCGGCCAGGTAGAACAGCACTGCGGCCACCCCGGAGCCGGAGGCCGCCTGCACGCCGACGAGGATGAACCCGGCGTGCGAGATCGACGAATAGGCCAGGATGCGCTTGGCGTCGCTCTGGACTGCGGCCAGCACGGAGCCGACCGCCAGTGTGGCGCAGGAGAGGGCGAACACGACCGGCTGCCAGTCGTCGGCCCGCACCCCCAGCGCATCCACGAACACCCGGATGAGCGCCGCGAACCCGGCCGCCTTCACCGCCGAGGCCATCAGGGCGGTCACCGGGGTGGGCGCGCCCACATACACGTCGGGCGCCCAGGCGTGGAACGGCACTGCAGCCACCTTGAAGCCCAGCCCCACCAGGAGCATCGCCAGGCCGGCCAGCAGCATCCCGTCGTTCAGCACCAGGAAGGTGTCCAGGTAGCCGGCGATCCCGTCGAGGCTGGTTGTGCCGGTCGCTCCGTAGACGAGAGCGATCCCGTACAGCAGGAACGCAGTGGAGAAGGCGCCGAGCACGAAGTACTTGAGCCCCGCCTCCAGCGACTCGAGGCGGCGCAGGTTGAGGGCGGCCATCACGTAGGCCGCGATGGACATGGTCTCCAGGCCCAGGAACAGCACGATCAGATCGGCCGCCCCGGCCATCACCACCGCACCGGCCGCGGCCAGCAGGGTGAGCACGCAGAGCTCGGCGGAGTCGATGCCGACTCGCTGGCAGTACCGGGGCAGCGTGGGGGCGGCCAGAGCCACCGATCCGAAGACGACCGCAGCCACGAACAGGGCCAAGCCGTCCATCACGAGCTGATCGCCGAACGCAGAGACTTCGGTGTCCCGCTGCCACAGGACCACGACCGCGACGAACCCGGCCGCCGCCGACGCGAAGGTCCATAGCGCGTCGAGCGCGGCCGGCAGCAGCCGGCTCGGCACCAGCGAGCGGACCATCAGCAGCAGCAGCGCTCCCGCGGCCGGCAGGAGCACCGGCAGCAGTCCCACCCAGTCGACAGCCGGCGCGACGATGGGCTCGAGTTGGGCCGTCACCTCGACCACCCCACCCATCTTGTGTGCACTAACCGGCCACATGGGCCAACAACCGCACACAGAACCCCAGACGGGCGAGCACCTGTCATCGGTGGTCCTCTTCAAGCTGGCCCAGATCGTCGAGGTTCACCGGCGCATGGACATCGGGCGCGGGCTCCGAGAAGCCGGCGACATTGCGTTCGACGTGGAAGATGATCCTGTCCACCGCGGGCTCGACCCGGTCGATCACCGGCTTGGGGTAGACGCCCATGAACACGATCGCGGCCAGGAAGGGCACCATCACCAGCCCCTCTCGCCACCGCAGATCCGGCATCTCGGCGTTGGCTCCGGAAGCCGGTCCGTGGAAGACCCGCTGGTAGGCCCACAGCAGGTAAACCGCGGCCAGGATCACGCCCGCAGCCGCGACCACCGCCCACCAGCGATGGGCGTTGAACGCGCCGAGCAGCACCAGCAGCTCGCCGACGAAGCCGTTGAGGCCGGGAAGCCCGACCGACGCCAGCATCACCACCATGAACACCGCGGCCAGCAGGGGCGCCGGCTTCTGCAGCCCGCCCAACTCTGAGATCTCGCGGGTGTGGCGGCGCTCATAGATCATGCCGACCAGCAGGAACAGCGCTCCGGTGGAGACGCCGTGGTTGACCATCTGCAGCACGCCGCCGGTGAGACCCTCGGTGTTGAGAGCGAAGGTGCCGATCACGATGAAGCCGAGGTGGGCCACCGATGAGAAGGCGACCAGCCGTTTGAGGTCGCGTTGCATGGCCGCGGCGATTGCGCCGTAGATGATTCCGATCACTCCCAGGGTCACCATCAGCGGCGCGAAGTACACCGACGCCTCGGGGAACAAGTACAGGCCGAAGCGCACCAGCCCGTAGGTGCCGAGCTTGAGCATCACCGCGGCCAGGATCACCGAGCCCGCGGTGGGCGCGTTGGTGTGGGCGTCTGGCAGCCACGTGTGCACCGGGAACAGGGGGACCTTCACCGCGAAGGCCAGCGCGAAGGCACCGAACAGCCATCGGGCCGTGTTGGTGGCCAGCACTTGATTCTCGGCGAGGGTGACCAGGTCGAAGGTCACGCCCGTGCCGGAACTGGAGGCGTGCAGGAAGCCCAATGCCACGATGGCCACCAGCATGAGAGCCGAGCCGAACATGGTGAACAGGAAGAACTTCGTGGCCGCGTAGGCCCTCCGGCCGTGGCCCCAGCCGCCGATGAGGAAGTACATGGGCACCAGCACGATCTCGAAGAAGACGAAGAACATGACCAGGTCGAGGGCCACGAAGGTCCCCAGACAGCCTGCCTCCAGCAGCAGCATCCAGGCGTAGTACGGCTTGGGCGAGTGCTCGGCGTCGACGCCCACGATGGCCAGCGGGAATATCAGGGCCGTCATCACCACCAGGAACAGTGACAGCCCGTCCACTCCGACATGCCAGGAAACGCCGAGACCCTCGATCCAGGTGTACCGCTCCGAGAACTGGAAGACCTCGGCGATGTCCGTCTCGAACTCCGTGAGCATCCACACAGCCAGCGCCGCCGGCACAACCGAGGCCAGCAACGCCGCCAGCTTGAACAGGTCCGGACGGGTGCGCGGCAGGGCCAGGAGCACCAGCGCGCCGACCGCGGGGACCAGCACCATCACGGTGATCGCCACCCCGAACGACGGGTGGGAGTATGCGGTCGGCGTGGTGGCCAGCACGGCGGCACCCATCTACAGGCTCGCCCGGGATAGGAACCACACAAGCAGCGCCACCGCTCCGACCGCGGTGAGCAGCGCGTAGAAGCGCACGTAGCCCGACTGCACACGCCGCAGCGCGGCACCGCCGGCACGCACCGAGCGGCCCACGCCGTCGACCGCCCCGTCCACCACCCTGGCATCGAAGGCGGCCACGAGATCGAAGGCCTTCCGGCCGGGTCCGCCCACGAAGCGGGTGACGGCCTCGTCGACGTAGAACGCCCGGGCCGCAGCCGGCCGCTCCACCAGGCTGGCCGGCAACCGGCCCCGCAGGTACACCGCGACCGCTCCCGCGATCCCGGCGGCGGCCCCGACTATCGCGACCAGCGCCAGCAGCCATAGCACCCCGCCGCCGATCTCGAGGTGGGCCTCGTTGCCGAACAGCGAGGGCTTCAGCCACGTCCCCAGGAAATGAAGGTCCTTGGTGAACGGTAGGTTCATCACTCCGGCCACCACCGCCGCTCCGGCCAGCGCCACCAGCGGTGCGGTCATCAGAGGCGAGGGCTCGTGAGGATGCTGCTCGTCGCCGTAGCGGGCCTCGCCGTAGAAGGTCATGAACACGAGGCGGCTCATGTAGAAGGCGGTCAGCACCGCGGTGACCAGGCCGACAACCCACAGCGCCGGGTGGGCATCGAAGGCGTAGGCGAGGATCTCGTCCTTGGACCAGAAGCCTGCGAACGGCGGCACCCCGGCGATGGCCAGCCAGCCGACGATGAACGTGATCGACGTGATCGGCATGGCGGCTCGCAGCGCGCCGTAGCGGCGCATGTCCTGGTCGCCGTCGAGGGCGTGGATCACCGATCCCGAGCCAAGGAACAGCAGCGCCTTGAAGAAGGCGTGGGTGACCATGTGGAAGATCGCGGCCACATACGCGCCCGTGCCGACGGCCAGCATCATGTAGCCCAGCTGGCTGATCGTGGAGTAGGCCAGCACCTTCTTGATGTCGTTCTGGGCCACCGCAGCCCCCGCCGCGAACAGCGCGGTGGCCACACCGACCCAGGCGATCATGTCCGGAGCCCAGGCGTCGGCCGCGGCGATCAGCGGGTTGACCCGGACCATCAGGTAGACGCCCGCGGTGACCATGGTGGCCGCATGGATGAGCGCGGAGACCGGGGTGGGGCCGGCCATGGCGTCGGGCAGCCAGATGTACAGGGGCAGCTGGGCCGACTTGCCGGCCGCGCCCACGAACAGCAGGACCACGATGACCGTGGCCGTGCTCGACGGCAGCGACCCGGCATGGCCGAACAGGTCCAGGTACCGCACCGAGCCCAGAGCGCCGAAGGCCCAGAACATGGCCAGCATGAAGCCCCAGTCGCCGACCCTGTTGGTGACGAACGCCTTCTTGCCCGCGGTTGCGTTGGCCTCCTCGGTGAACCAGAAGGAGATGAGCAAGTAGGAGCAGACGCCCACCCCCTCCCAGCCCAGGAAGGTGAGGGCCAGGTTGTCGCCCAGTACCAGGACCAGCATCGAGAAGGCGAACAGGTTGAGGTAGATGAAGAACTTCGAGAAGTCGCGGTCGCCGTGCATGTAGCCGATGGCGTAGAGATGGATGAGCGCTCCCACGCCGGTGACGAACAGAGCCATGGTCACCGACAGCGGGTCGACGAGCAGGCCCGCGTCCACCGAGAAGTCGCCGGCCGGGACCCATTCGAAGAGCGTGTACACGAGGCGGCGCTCGGCCGGGTCGCGGGCCATGAGGCCCGCGAGCACCACCACCGAGGACACGAACGAGCCGGCCATGGCCGCGGTGGCCAGCCAGCCGGCGCGGGGCTCGCCCAGGCGGCGGCCCGCGGCGAGCAGGACTACGAAGCCGGCCAGCGGGAACGCACAGATGAGCCAGGCGGCGGCGCCCATCTCAGCCCTTCAGCGACGCTACGTCGTCGGCGGTGGCCCCGGCACGGCGCCGGTTGATGGCCACCACCAGGGCGAGACCGATGACCACTTCGGTGGCCGCCACCACCAGCACGAAGAACACCGCGACCTGCCCGCCCACATCGTTCAGGCCGGCGCCGAGGGCCACGAAGGTCACGTTGACCGCGTTGAGCATCAGCTCGACGCACATGAACATCACCAGCGGGTTGCGGCGCACCAGCAGCCCTACGGCCCCGATGATGAACAGCGCGGCCGCCAGGGCCAGGTACCAGCCGGTGTTGAGTCCGCTCAGATCCATCATCGGTTCGGCCCCGTCAGCCGCCGGCGGACCCGGCTCGTGCGGCCCCGTCAGACCGGGCGGCCCGGCGGGTCAGCACCACCGCGCCCACCACTGCGATGGTCAGCAGGGCGGCGGTGATCTCCACCGCGAAGGCGAACTCGCCGAACAGCACCCGGCCCATCCGCTCGATGTCGGTGGCCTCGCCGTCGAGAGCCCGCTCGCCGCCGCTCCGCCGGATGCCGCTGAGCACATCGGCGGTGGTGAGGATCACCGTGCCCAGCACCGCGGCCAGCGCCGCACCGATGACAGCCGCCAGCGGCCGTTGCCCGAAGATGGGCTCCACCCGCAGCTCCTCGGCCTTGTCGACGCCCAGCAGCATGATCACGAACAAGAACAGGATCACGATGGCCCCGGCGTAGACCACTACCTGCACCGCAGCAAGGAAATGGGCATCGTTCAGGATGAACAGGAGGGCCACGCCGACCAGGGTCTGGACCAGGAACAGCGCGGCATGGACCGGGTTGCGGCTGGCCACCACCCCGACGGCGCCGGCCAGCATCAGCACCGCCGCCACCGCAAACACCGCCTCAGCCATCGCCCCGCTCACCTTCGTCCCAAACGCCCTCGCCAACGTCGTCGGCGTCACCAGCAAGGCCGGGGGGTGGCACGGGGGCAAGGAATGGCGGCGCTTGCGCCGCCAGGCCGCGCCCGTGACAGGACCCGCCGGCCGGGCGCGCCTCAGGCATCGCTCGACCCTTCGTCAGCCGGCTCCGGATCCCGGACCCCGTAGCCGAGCTCGCCCGACCAGGCCACCTCGCCGACGTAGCGGCTGTCACCCGAAGGCGACGTTGCCCGCATCCATCCCGAGGTGAGGGCGTCGTCGCCCTCTCGCCAGTCCTCCCAAGGCATCTGCTGGGGCCGGCCGTCGTCGTCCACCAGCAGCTCGTCCTTGGTGTAGATGGCGTCGTCGCGGTTGGTGAAGGAGAACTCGAACAGCTTCGACTCGGTGATGGCCTGGGTGGGGCAGGCCTCCACGCACAGGTCGCAGTGGATGCACCGCAGGTAGTTGATCTCGTAGACGTAGCCGTATCGCTCGCCCGGCGCGGCGGGGTCGTCGGGATCGTTGTCGGCGCCGCGCACGTAGATGCACTTGGCCGGGCACACCCCGGCGCACAGCTCGCAGCCGATGCACTTCTCCATGCCGTCGCTGTAGCGGTTGAGCACGTGGCGCCCATGCAGGCGCTCGGGCTTGTCCCGCTTGACGTCGGAGGGCGAGTCGTCGAAGCCGCCCCGGTAGTCGGTGGTGACCCGGGGCAGGAAGAGCTGGCGGAGCGTCACCGCGAAGCCGTGCAGGTATCCCATGTCAGGCCTTATCCCCCACCGGCTCGTCTTCTCGGGTGGCAGGCTCGCCGCTGCCGCCGCCGGCGTGATCCCCGCTGCGTCGCCCTCGCCGCACCGCCTGGGCCAGCAGCAGGCCGGCCAACCCGAAGGCCAGCAGCGTCACCACGGTCACGGCCGCCGTGTTCCAGCCGCGGTCGCGGCCCACTTCCAGGGCCGCCAGGAACAGGAACCAGCCCAGAGCCACCGGGATGAGCAGCTTCCAGCCGAGGTTCATCAGCTGGTCGTAGCGGAACCGGGGCAGCGTGGCCCGCATCCACACGAAGCAGAACAGCAGCACGAACAGCTTCAGGAAGAACCACACCACGCCCCAAGCCCAAGCGATCCCGAACCCCCCGATCTCGTCGACGAGCGCGGGGCCGGAGGGGCCGCCCAGGAACAGCGTGACGATGATGGCCGACATCGTGATGGTGTTCATGAACTCGGCCAGGAAGAACAGCGCGAAGCGGATCGACGAGTACTCGGTGTGGAAGCCGCCGACGAGTTCCTGCTCGGCCTCGACCAGGTCGAACGGGGGCCGGTTGAGCTCTGCGGTGCCTGCGATCGCGAACACGATGAACGGCACCAGGCCGGTGACGACGATGTTCCAGCGCGGAACGACGCCGAAATACCCCTCGGCCGCCTGGGCCGCCACCATGTCGTGGGTGGACAGGCCTCCGGTGACCAGCACGATGGACGCCACCGCCAGGCCCAACGCGGCCTCGTAGCTCACCATCTGGGCCGAGGCCCGCACCGACCCCAGCAGCGGGTACTTCGACCCCGACGACCAGCCGGCCAGCATCACTCCGTACACGGCCACCGAGCTCATGGCCAGGAACAGCAGGATGCCCACCGGCGGGTCGGCCACCTGAAGGTAGGTGACGCGATCCCACCACTCGACCTCGCCGGCCCGGCTGTTGAAGTCCCCGCCGAGCGGGACGATGGCGAAGGCCAGGAACGCGGGGATCAACGACAGGTAGGGCGCCAGCTTGAACACGAACCGGTCCGAGCGGTCCGGCACCAGGTCCTCCTTGAAGAAGAGCTTGGTGCCGTCGGCGAGGGTCTGGAGAATGCCGAAGGGCCCCGCGATGGTGGGTCCGAAGCGCTGGTGCATCCCTCCCAGGAGCTTGCGCTCGAACCAGATCATCAGCATCACGGCCACGAGCAGGAAGGCGAAGGCGACCACCGCCTTGGCCAGCGTCAGCGCGACCTCTACCAGCCCGATGTCGCCGGCCAGCATGGGATCGGCAGCCAGCACGAAGTGGCCGGTCATCGGACTCCACCCGCCCGGCCCGAGCGCATCATCGAGCCTCCGCGCTTCATCGCGGTGACGTCGGCGCCCGTGGCGACAAACGACGACGCCTGGACGAACTCAAACATCATCGAGCCTCCACCCGGACCACGGTCACGTCGGTGCCCGCGGCGATGAGCGCGTTGGCGGGCGCGCCCGGCGCCAGCCAGTCCACCCTCAACGAGCCAGCCGGTACGCCGGCATCGGTGCTCAAGGTCGCCTCGATGTGGCCGAAGTCCGAGACGACCCGCACTGCTGTGCCTGCCTCGAGGTCGATGCGGTCGGTGTCGGCCGGATTGATGCGGGCGGTGGCGGCCGGGGCAAGACCCCGGCTCGAGGGGCAATGGCGCAGCATCACGCCGTCGTCGTACATGGTGCGGGTCGCGACCAGCAGGAAGCTGTCCAGGGGTGGTTCCTCCTCGTCGTCGGCCAGATCCTCCCGGCCGGCGGGTCCTGTCACTGTGCCTTCGTGCTGGCGCCGCAAGCGGCGCCATTCCTTGCCCCCGTGCCACCCCCCGGCCTCGCTGGTCGCCCCGGTTTCGGCTAGGAGCACGCCCTCCATTGGGTTCTGGGCTAGAGCCTCTTCGGTGATCGGCGCGTGGGGCTCGGATACCTGGGATAGCTCGGCTCGGATCGCCTCGGGGGAGTCGAGGCCGCTGGTCGAGCCCGGCTCCAGCCGCTCGGCCAGGTCGGCCGCGACCATCCAGTCGGCGCGCGCCGTGCCCGGCGGCGTCACCTTACGACTCATGACGCTGACCCGGCCCTCGAGATTGGTGAAGGTGCCGTCACATTCGGTGGGGCCTGCGGCCGGCAACGCGATCCGGGCGGCCAGCAGAGCCGAGTCGTTGACAAACATGTCGACAGCCACGACCAGGGATGCACCCCTGAGGCCCCGATAGGCGAGGTCACGATCGACGAAGTCGTTGAGCGGGTCCGCCCCCACCAGCACGAGCACATCGATGTCCCCGCGGGCGGCTGCCCTGAGGACCCCGGCCGCGTCCAGTCCTTCCATGGCCGGCAGGCGGGGCCAGACCTGGACCAAGGGCGCGTCGTCGCCAACATCGGTGAGCTGCGCCCGGCCCGGAACCAGTCCCGGAGCCAGACCGGCTTCGAGCGCCCCCATCAAGTTGCCTCTGCGCAGTGCGGGCAGGAAGCGCGCCGACGGGAGCCTCGACAGCTCCCGGGCCGCGGCGTCACCGATGTCGGCCGGCTCGGACAGTGACATGCGGCCCAGCACCACGACCGCTCCGTCATCGGCCTCCCGCAGGCACCTCGCGGCCGCTTCGAGCTCGGAGCCGTCCTCGGGCGGTCCGGGCGCGGTGGCTCCATCGACCAGTTCGGCCACCAGCCGGGCCGTCGTGCCGGGGCCGGGACGCAACGAGTGCTCGGCCAGGTGCGACAGGCCGCTGGCGTGGGGGGCGACCTCGATCAGCTTCACGCCGTCGTTGACGATGGCGTGGCGCAGCCGCAGGTACAGCGTCGGCAGTTCCTCCTTCGGATCGGGGCCGACCAGCAGCACCGTGCCCCCGGGGCGGCAGGCGTCGTCGATGGTGGCCCGCGGCAGGCCCAGAACGAGATGGGCGTCCAGGCCGTCGCCGAGTTGGGCATCGATGTTGTCGGTGCCGACGACGCCCTTGGCCAGCTTGGCCCACATGTACTGCGCCTCGTTGGTCAGCCTGGCCCCGCCCAGCACCGCTACCCGCTCGGGCGAGGTTGCGGCCAGGGCGTCCGTCACCGCTTCGAGAGCCTCACCCCAACCGGCCTGGCGGAACTCACGGCTGCCGCCGTCCATGGCGTCCCTCATCATCGGGGCGGACAGGCGCTCGTCGCTGTTGAGGGCCTCGAAGCCGAATCGCTCCTTGTCCGACAGCCAGCCCCAGTTGACGGCATCGGCGTCGGCTCCCAGCACCCGCAGAACCCGGTTGCGGGACGCCTGAATCGCCACCCTCGACCCCACGCTGTCCACCCAGGCAGTGGACAGCGTCTCGGTCAGATCCCAGGGACGGGCCTTGAACCGGTAGGGCGCTGCGGTGAGCGCGCCCACTGGACATATCTGCACAGTGTTGCCCGAGAAGTACGACGCGAAGGGCTCGTCGGTGAACGTGTTGACCTCGGTGTGGTTGCCGCGGCCCATGAAGTGGATCAACGCGTCACCGGCCACCTCGTCGGCGAAGCGGGTACAACGGTCGCAGAGGATGCAGCGCTCACGGTCGAGGAAGACGGTCTCGCTGATGGCGATGGGCTTCGGGAAGTGGCGCTTCTCCTCCACGAAGCGGGTCTCGCCGGGGCCGTAGGCCATCGTCTGGTCCTGCAGCGGGCACTCGCCGCCCTTGTCGCAAACGGGACAGTCGAGCGGGTGGTTGATGAGCAGGAACTCGAGCACGCCGTCCTGGGCCTTCTTGGCCGCCTCGGAGGTGGTGGACACCTTCATGCCCTCGCTCACCGGCACCATGCACGACGGCTGCAGCGCGAAGCCCCGGCCGGTGTCCACCTCCACCAGGCACATGCGGCACATGCCCACCGGGCTCATGCGGGAGTGGTAGCAGAACCTTGGGATATAGGTTCCGGCGCGCTCGCAGGCTGCAATCAGCATCTCGCCCGGGCGGGCCTCCACCGCTGCACCGTCGACGGTGATCTCCACTGCGGCCTGCGGCTCTGTCGCGGTCACGGCTTGGCTCTCCGGCCGGCGGGTCCTGTCACGGTCACAGCTTGGCCTTCCGGCCGGCGGGTCCTGTCACGGGCGCGCCCTGGCGCCGCAAGCGGCGCCATTGCTTGCCCCCGTGCCACCCCCCGGCCTCATGGGTCGCGCTCGCCTCACGGGTCGCGCTGGCCTCACGGGCCGCGCCGGTGCTGCAATCCCTGCTGCCGGTCACGGGGCTGCTCCTACCGGCACGACCTCTATAGGGATGGGGTTGCTGCGGGTGATCTTGGACTCGTACTCGTGGCGGAAGCGGCGGATCGTTGAGACCACCGGCGCGACTGCGGACGGCCCGAGCGGGCAGATCGTCGTCTGGCGGGGCGGGAACGGCACCGCGTCGGCGCCGTCGTGGGCGGCGACCGGGTAGGGGCCGGGGCTGATGTTGTCGCCGATGTCCAGCAGCAGGTCGATGTCGGACGGACGGCCCTCCCCGTCGAGGATGCGCCGCAGGATCTGCTCCAGCCAGGTTGTTCCCTCGCGGCACGGGGTGCACTTGCCGCACGACTCGCGGGCGAAGAACTTCACGACCCGCCACGCCGCCCGCACCGCGTCGGTGGTGTCGTCCATGATCACGATGGCGCCCGATCCCAGCATCGACCCGGCCGCGCCGACAGGGCGGGCCTCCAACGGCAGGTCCAGATGGTCCTCGAAGAACCAGGGCGCCGAGCCCCCGCCGGGAATGAACATCTTCAGATCGTGGCCGTCACGGATGCCCCGGCAGTAGTTGTCGCCGTAGATCAGCTGCCGGAAAGTGGTCACTCCGTGCTCGACCTCGTACACCCCGGGACGGCGGAGATGGCCCGACACCGCGAACATCCGCGTGCCCGGCGACGACTCCGAGCCGTAGCCCTTGTAGGCGTCTGAGCCGTTGACCATCAGCCACGGCAGGTTGGCCAGCGTCTCGACGTTGTTGACGATGGTGGGCTGCCCGTACAGCCCCACGGCGGCCGGGAAGTAGGGCGGCTTGAGGCGGGGCATCCCCCTGCGACCCTCGAGGCTCTCGATCAGCGCAGTCTCCTCGCCCACGATGTAGGCGCCCGCGCCCCACGCCATCACGATGTCCACCGAGAAGTCGCGGCCGCAGATCTCCCGGCCCACGTACCCGGCCTCGTAGGCGTCGTTGAGAGCGGCTGCTATGCGCTCCTGGGCCAGGGCCATCTCACCCCGCACATACAGGAAGCACTGCCGCAGCCCTAGCGCGTAGCAGGCGATGAGGCACCCCTCGATGAGCTGGTGTGGGTCCCGCTCCATGAGCAGGCGATCCTTGTAGGTCCCCGGCTCGCTCTCGTCGCCGTTGACGACCAGGTAGTACGGGTGCTTGCCGGGAGGCAGGAAGCCCCACTTGACCCCGGCGGGGAACCCGGCGCCGCCCCTCCCCAGCAGAGTCGCGGCCCGCACCTCGTCGTGCACCTCGGCCGGTGTCATCTCCAGCGCGGCCCTCAGCCCCCCGTAACCGCCGGTGGCCTCGAAGCGCTCCAGGGTGAAGGAGTCCTCGTGAACGAACCGGCTCGTGATCAGCTTCGGCCCGTCATTGAGCACATAACCCGGCGCGTGCTGGAGATAGCCGTCGCTAGCCGATCGGTCCGGCAAGGGCGCGGCATGGCCGCCGATCGCGGACAGTGTGCCCATCAGCCGACCGCCTCGACATCGTTGGCCCTCAACCAGACGGGAGCCTCGCGGGCTTGCTCGGGCGGGACGACCCCGGCCAGGCGTTCGGCCGGTATCGACTGCCGCACCCGCGCCACCACGCCGTGACCGGCGATGTCGGTCCGGCCGGCTCGCAGGTCGTCGACCAGGCGGTCGAAGTCGGCCGGAGCAACCCGGCCGCGATAGCGGTAGTTGACCTGCAGGCATGGAGCCTCGGTGCAGGCCGCGATGCACTCCGCCTCCTCGACGGTGAACATGCCGTCGTCGGTGGTGCCGCCCACCTCCACCTCCAGCGTCTCGCAGGCGTGCTCCAGCAGCTCCTCGCCGCCCCAGAGCAAACATGAGATGTTGGTGCAGACGTTCACGAGGTAGGTGCCCACCGGCTCGAAGCGGAACATCTCGTAGAAGCCGGCTGTCCCCTTCACCTCGGCCGGGGTGGCGCCCACCAGCTCGCCGATGCGGCGCATGGCCTCGTCAGTGAGGTACCCGTCCTGTGCCTGGGCGAGATGCAGCAGCGGGATGAGCGCCGATCGCGGCCGGGGGAACCAGCCGATGATCTCGGCAGCCTGAGCCTCGTTGGCGGCACTCAGCGTCACCGGCCCGCCTCCGGCATGGACAGGCGGCGGACGCCGGTGCTCGACTTGCGAGTGAGTAGGGCGAAGCCCGTGCGAGCAAGCGAGCGCCGGTGGCCGTCGTCGGGACGAACGGATCTCACCGGTCGACCTCGCCCATGATCGGGTCGACCGAGGAGATGATGGCCACACCGTCGGCGATGAGGCCGTTCTGCATCAGGTGCGGAAGGGTCTGGAGGTTGACGAAGCTCGGCGCCCGCACGTGCACCCGGTACGGCACCGAAGTGCCGTCGCTCACCAGGTACACGCCCAGCTCGCCCCGGGGCGACTCCACCGGGGCGTAGGCCTCGCCGGGCGGCACCTTGAATCCTTCGGTGAAGATCTTGAAGTGGTGGATGAGCGCCTCCATCGAGGCGTCGATGCGGGACCGCGGCGGTGGGGTGACCTTCTTGTCCTGGACCCGGTAGTCGCCCGGGGGCATGGCCTCGATGATCTGAGCGACGATTCGCAGCGACTCCCGGATCTCGTTGAGTCGTATGGCGTAGCGGTCGTAGCAGTCGCCGTGCGTGCCCACGATGACGTCGAAGTCCACCTGGTCATAGAACAGGTACGGCTCGTCACGCCGCAGGTCCCAGGCCATGCCCGCGCCCCGCAGGATCGGCCCGGTGGCCCCCAGCGCGAGGGCTTCGGCCGCGCTGATCACGCCTACCCCCTGGAGCCGCTCCCGCCAGATGGGCTGCCCGGTGAGCAGGGTGTCGTACTCGTCGAGGCGGGGCTCGATCAACTCGATGAGCCGGGCCACGTCCGTGCGCCAGTCCGCGGGCAAATCGGCGGCCACCCCACCGGGCCGGATGTAGTTGTGGTTCATCCGCAGACCGGTGACCTTCTCGAAGAAGCGCAGCACCTCCTCGCGCTCGCGCCACCCGTAGATCATCATCGACACTGCCCCGAGGTCCATGCCGTTGGTGGCCATGAACAGCAGGTGCGAGCTGACCCGGTTGAGCTCGCACATGAGCATCCGGATCCACGTCGCCCGTTCGGGCACGTCGATTCCCAGGAGCTGCTCCGTGGCCAGGCAGAACGCCAGCTCGTTGAAGAGCGGCGACGCATAGTCCATGCGGGTCACGTTGGTGCCGCCCTGCAGGTAGGTGAGTTGCTCGCCCGTCTTCTCCATGCCGGTGTGGAGGTAGCCGATCACCGGCTTGGACCGCAGCACCGTCTCGCCGGACAGCTCCAGCATCAGCCGCAGCACACCGTGGGTCGAGGGGTGCGACGGGCCCATGTTCAGCAGCACCAGCTCGTCGTCGGCGGCGTCGTCGGGGTCTCCCCCGATGTCGGCCGCCTCGGCCTCCGACATTCGCAGCACCGCCGACGGCTCGCGGCGGCGGACCCTTTCGGCAGCCCGGTCGGCGGCGGCCGTCACGCTGGCGGCGACGCCTGCGGGGTCGGAGGGGGCGGTGTCGGTGATGCTCATCGCGTTGGCGGCGCTACCTGACGTTGGAGGCCGCTTTGAACTGGACCGGTATCTGGCCCGCGTCGTAGTCCTTGCGCAGCGGATGGCCCGACCAGTCCTCGGGCATCAGGATGCGCGACAGGTCGGGATGACCCTCGAAGACGATGCCGAACATGTCGTAGACCTCGCGCTCGAGGCTCTCCGAACCGGGCCAATGGTCGAAGAGGGTAGGCACAGTCGGATCGTCGGCGGGCACCTGCACCCGCATGCGCAGCCGCTCCCTCCGCTCGTGGGAGATCAGGCTGGCCACCACCTCGAAGCGCTCGGGCACCACTCCTTCGGGCAGGCCCCGGTCCGCTCCGTAAGTCAGGTAGTCCACCGCGGTGAGGTCGATGAGCTGGTCGAAGCCGTCGGCGCGGGCCGCCGCGGCCACGTCGCACCACTGGCTCCTGGACGGGTGGACGACAGCCTGTCGGAGGGACGGCTGGTCGGCCCCGGCGACGGCCCCGTAACGCTCAGCCATCGCGGCCCCGGCCGGACCGGCCGCGCCTCCGAGGCGATGCCTCAGCCATCGCGGCGGATCACCGAAGTGGCCGTCTGGCCGTCGAGCTGCTCGACCACTAGGCCGGCCCCGCCGTCGCCGGCTGCGGCCCGGCGAGCCAGCAGCTCCCCCGAGGTGATCTGATGGTGGAGCGTGAAGATGGCGTGCATCAGCGTCTCGGGGCCTGGCGGGCATCCCGGCGCGTACACGTCGACCGGCACTACCTGGTCCACGCCCTGAACGATGGCGTAGTTGTTGAACATGCCTCCACTGGACGCGCACACTCCCATGGAGATGACCCACTTGGGCTCCATCATCTGGTCGTAGATCTGGCGCAGCACCGGGGCCATCTTCTGGGACACCCGGCCAGCCACGATCATCAGGTCCGCCTGGCGGGGCGAGGCCCGGAACACCTCCATGCCGTAGCGGGCGAGGTCGTAGTGGGCTGCCCCGGTGGCCATCATCTCGATGGCGCAGCAGGCCAGGCCGAAGGTCGCCGGCCAGCAGCTGCGGGCCCGGGACCATTTCACCAACGACTCCAGCCTGGCCGTCATGAAGTTGTGCTGGATGCCCTCGAGGCCGCGCTCCCGCAGCTCCTCGATCTGGCTCGCAACACCCATCACGCCACCTCCTGCCCCTCCGGGAGACGCCCCTCTAGGCCTACCCGGCGCACGGTGCTGCGAGCGGTCCGGGTGGCGGACACCATGGGGTCATCGGGGTCCGCGGCCGCGGGGAGATCGGCGACGGAGCGCTGGTGCTTCGACGCCGGCCCCCATTCGAGAGCACCCGACCCGATCAGGTACACGAAGGACTCGAACACCGCGAAGGTGAACACGAGCAGGGCTACCAGCCCGAACAGCCCGAGCCCGCCCCGGGCCACCGCATAGGGATAGAACAGCACGATCTCCACGTCGAAGACGATGAAGATCATGGCCACCAGAAAGAACCGGACCGGGAAGCGCTCGGGTGTCTCCCGGGCGGGAACGATCCCGCACTCGTAGGGGTCCAGTTTGGGAACGGTCGGCCGGCGAGGCGCCAGCAGCCCCGACGCCACGAAGCTCCCGGCCGCGAACAGCGCGGCCAGACCGAACAGCGCCAGCAGAGGGAGGTACTGGCCGAGCACGGCTCAGGCGCCGGCTGGCGTGCCGGCCTCTCGCTGCCGCCAGGCCAACTTGTCGCGCTCATGCAGGAACAGGCACAGAGCTCCGAAGATGCACAGCGAGCCGAGCGCCACGAGTGCGGGCTTGAGGCGAAGATTGCCCAGATCGCGGATCATGATCACCGAGATCACCGGCTTGGACTCATCGACGACGGGCCTCGGCGGCGGCTGGCCGGGAACGAGAGGCTGATCGACCACCTCCTGGACCTGCACCACCCCGTAGCGGGTGGGGTGAGTGATGGTCACCGCGGTGCGGATCTGGGTCCAGATCCGGTCCCAGCGGTTCGGGTCGTCGGGCAGGCCCCGCTTGCCGCCGACGGTGTAGGCGTCGAGCAGCTTGAAGTCGTCCGGGGAGACGAACGTGAGGTCGGGACTCTCCAGCAGCATCGCCACCGCGGAGGCCTGGGCATCGCCGGCCTCGGCGGTGGACAGGAGCTTCCATCCGCCGAGTTCGATCCGGCCGGCCGCCTCAGCGTCCGCGATCAGGCCCGGCGACACCGCGGCCAACTCCGACAGCGTGGTGGCGCGATTGCGGGCCAACTCGTCGGCGACGAGTTCATCGATCTCGGAGGCGCTGAGCCCCTCGGTCTGGTCCGGCGTGAGCGTGTCCCGGCTGACCACGCCGAACTCGGCCTGCGCGACAGGGTCGTCGGAGTCCACGGCGAGTTCGAAGGCGGTCGGAAGCTCGGGAAGGTCTGGCAGCACTCTGGCCTCTTCCAAAGCTGCCGCGTCGAGGTCGCCCACGTTGATCTCCTGCAAGTGCCAGGTAGGAGCGTCGCCGGCCCACCCGATGCCGTAGATCCACCAGACGACGGCCATGATCACCATCCAGCCGAAGAACCCGGCGGTCGCAATGAGGGTGCCCAGCCGGGTTCCGGTGTTCAGGGCGAGCAGCAACCAGACCGAGCCCATGAGCACAATCACGCCCGCGAATACCGCCATGAAGCCGCGGATCTCGGGATCCCAGGCGAGCCCGGCGATCACATCAAGCGCTTCCATGCCACAACTTCCTCTTGAACGCGACCATCACATCAAGCGTTCCCACGTCACAGGTTCCTCTCGAACGCGACCACGGCGTCGATCTGGTCCTGGGTGAGCGTGGCTGGGTAGATCACATCCAAGCCGTCGTCGGTGCGCGGACCGAAGCCCGGCATCTGGCCGTTGCCGCCCGAGCCGCCCCGGCCGTAGGTCTGGCCGATGCTCTGGCCGGCCGAGATGAAGTCGGAGTGCTGGGCCGCGGTCTCGAACTGGTCCAGGGTGCTGCCGCCGGTCAGGTTGGGACCGAAGAAGCCGCCGCCGTTGTTGTACGCCGCGACGATCGGACCGGCGTGGCCGTCGATGCTGTCGTCACCGTCGGTGGTGGCGTCGAAGGACCAGCCGTAGGTGTGGCAGCGGGCGCAACTGTAGGTGCCTCCCGCGGCCCGGTTGTTGAAGATGATCTCGCCGTAGCTCTGGTACAGCTCGCTTCCGGGTGCCTGGCCCGACGCCAGCAGCTCGAGGCCGGCGCGGCGGATGGCCTCGGCGTTGCCCTCCAGAGACTGGTCGGCGGCCAGAGCCATGGCCCGGGCCTCCTCCACCGCGGCGTCCACCGCCCCCAGCCACTCGTCCACCGCACCGTCGTCGGCTGCCACGCCCAGACGCTCGGCTATGCCCTCACGGATGCCGCCGTCCACGATCTCGCGAAGGTCCGACTCGGGGATCTGGATGCGCCGCAGGTAGTAGATCAGGTAGTCGATCTGCTGCGGGGTGAGGGGCCCGCCGCCAGGGGTGCCCCACGCCGGCATCACGTTGTTGCGGCCGTAGTTGAGCACATGGCGCACCTCGTCCTCGCTGAAGCGCGACAGCACCGTGTTCAGCGCCGGTGCGGTCCACGCCACCGTGGCCACGAAATTGCCCTCCGCGTCGGTGAGCGTGTACGGCGCGGAGCCGCCAGTGCCCTCGGCGCCGTGGCACCGCTGGCAGTCGGAGCCCTCGACATAGAGCTCGCCGCCCCGGTCTGCGAAGATCCGGTCGGTGTCCTTGATGAGGCCCTCGTGGCGTCCAGGCTCGCCCAGCCAGTACAGCGGCAGGCCCACCCCGATAATGGCCAGCATGGCCAGCCCGGCCAGCAGGGACTTGTCGAGCTTGGTGCCCTCCAGTTCCTCGTCCTCGAGGTAGGGCTTGCGGTTCGGAGCCAGCTCGATCTCGCTGCCGACCTCGTCGCGGGCCGAGCGGGAGTTGAGGATCAGGTAGGCGACGTACCCGACGAAGACGATCCCGAGTATGACGAACCCGATGGTTCTCTGGGTGGAGGCGGCAAGGAGCATGCGCGCGGCGGCTTCCTACAGGTCGGTGCGGGCCACTAGTGGCTCGCCTGGCCGAGGCAGCTCGGCCCCTCGGCTTCCTGGCCGGTGGTGTTGGTGCCGATCGGCGGGCCCTGGATGATCGTGCCGGTGTCGACCACGAGCGATCCGTCGGCGGTGACTTCCGTGGCGAAGCGATCCATGCCCCTGGGGGCCGGCCCGCCCCTCTTCTCGCCCACTCGGTTGTATTTCGAGCCGTGGCACGGGCACTCGAACCACTGCGAGGTCACGCACTCGGGCACCCGGCAGCCGAGATGGGGGCACTTCTGGTACAGCGCGACGATGCCCCCGTCCAGTCCCAGCTGGTGCCCGGCGGTCATCCCGGCCAGCTCGGGCGCGGTGTAGGCGGCCGCAGCCTTCTCGACCGCGCCGTTGGGGTACTCGGTGAGCCACATCCGGCCCTCGGGCTTGTACAGGAAGCCGGAGTTGTCGCGGATCTCGGTGAGCAGGTCGCTGACCAGGCCGACCTTGATCTTGGAGCCGAAGCCGCTGGCGCCCTGGGGCCACAGGAACGCGATGCAGGCCACTCCGAATCCCGAGAGGCTCAAGCTCATGAGCATGACGATCGTCCGGTTGAAGAACTGGCGGCGGCTCACCCCGATCGTCTCGGGATCGGGCGGCACGTAGGGAGCGGGCGGGCCGCCGGACTCGACGGGCGCCAGCGCGCCGGCGCGGGCCGCGGCCGCGGCCCTCTCGACCTCCCGACCTGTGGGCGGTGCTTCGGCCCGCAGGACTGCCGAGGACCGGTCCCGGCTGCGGGTCTCCCGCGAGAGCATGCCGATGGCCGCGTCCGACTGGCGCCTGCGGACCGCGGCCAGAACCGCGACGATGGCCAGGACCGCGAGGACCGCCAGAGCGACATAGATCATCGGATGCCTCCTAGCACGGAGCGAGCGGACGGTGCGAAGGCGGGGGCGGCGAGCACGATCACAGCTCGAAGAACAGGCCCGCCTGCCAGGGGAACACGAAGTTGAAGCCCGGGCCCCTGAAGAACGAGCCGATGATCACCAGCACGGCCCAGAACATGAGATGGATGGTCATCAGGCTGATGGCGAACTTGCGGTCCTCCGGCTTCTTGGAGGGGTTCCGGTCGATGTAGGGCGCGAGCATCAGGGCCAGCAGCCCTATGCCGGGAATGGTCACCCCCGCCACCATCGGGTGGAACATCGTCAGCAGTTCCTGCAGTCCGAGGAAGTACCAGGGTGCCTTGGACGGGTTGGGCGTCTGGTTGTAGTTGGCCAGCTCCAGCAGTGGGGCGTTCACGAAGATCGAGAAGATCAGAGTGAACGCGGTGATGAACAGCGACGCCACGAACTCCACCACCAGCAGGTGGGGCCAGACGTGCACCTTGTCCTGCGGCTTCGACTTCACGTCCTGGATCGAGCCCGACTTGACCACGGTCAGCAGGCGCTGGGTGTGGCCGCCGGGGCCGGTGGCCGGCACCGAGTCCGGGGCTGCGGGCGGGGCGGCCACAGCCACTCCCCCACCGCCGGCCGCCGGGGCTCCCGCTTCGGCCGCGGCCGCTCCGGTGTCAGCCTGAGCCCGAGCCGCTTTCGATCGCTCCAGCAGGTGGGGCGGGATCTTGCTGGCAGCCTGCTGCTGAGCTTCCGGCGGAGCTTCGCCCGCGGCCGCGCCGGCCTGCGCGGCCTTGGCCGCCTCCGCCTTCGCCCGGGCCTCCTCGGCCCTCTTGCGCAGATGCTCGGGAATCTCCACCATCGCCGTTTCCTCTGATCTCCAACCTTGCCCTACGCCTACAGCGGACCCGAGATGCCGCCGTCCTTGCGGACCCGCCAGAAGTGGATCGCCAGGAAGATGACGAGCACGAACGGCAGCATCAGAACGTGAAGCACGTACCAGCGCAGCAGCGTGTCGGTTCCGATCTCCACCCCGCCGAGCAGCACGAAGCGCACCTGTTCGCCGAACACCGGCGTGTACCCCATCATGTTGGTGCCGACGGTCACCGCCCACAGAGCCAGCTGGTCCCACGGCAGCAGGTAGCCGGTGAACGAGAGCAGCAGCGTCAACTTCAGGAGGATCACTCCGATCACCCAGTTGAACTCGCGGGGCGGCTTGTAGGCGCCGTGATAGAAGACCCGGGCCATGTGAAGGAACACGGTGATCACCATGAGGTGGGCCCCCCACCGGTGAATGTTGCGAACCAGCAGGCCGAAGGTCACCGAGGTCTGCAGGGTGTAGATGTCGTCCCAGGCCTGGGCCGCGGTGGGACGGTAGAAGAACATCAGGAAGATCCCGGTGACCGTCTCGAGGATGAACAGGAAGAAGCTCAGGCCACCGAGGCACAGGGTGTAGCTCACCTTCACGGCGTGGCGCTTCACCTTCACCGGATGCAGGTGGTAGAGCACGCTGTTCATGATCACGTAGGACCGGTTGCGGGGGCTGTCGGTGTAGCCCTTGCGGAAGATCGACCCGGGCCGGAAGATCGAGGTCCAGGCCTGCGAGCCCTGGACCTGGTCGCCCAGCCTGCTCATCTGGTCGGCGATGCGCTCCGGGAGCGGCTTCCTGCGCTCTTCAGTGTCGATGGCCATAGGGGTGGGGGATCTCCTGCGGGATCGAGTCGTCTGGTCGCTCGGCCTCTAGGCGAGGCGCATCCCGTAGCCGTAGCCGTGGGAGTTCGTTCGCTGGTGGGGGTCTCCTCCCGGGGGAGGATCGCCCATCTTGCCAAGAATGATTACACCGGTAGGACAGCGATCCACACACAGCGCGCAGCGGGTGCAGACGTCGTCGTCGATGGTGAAGATGACCTTGTCGGCAGGATCGATGCCGGGCAACTCGGTGCCGACGGCCTCGTCCACCGCGTCGGTCGTGACCATGAAGATGCATTTCCAGGGGCAGATGTCCACGCAGCCCTCGCACATGATGCACTCCGACTGGTCGATGTGGATGAACTGCTTGGGCTTGACGGCCGCCGAGAGCCAGGCCGCGTCCACTTCCTGCAGGACATAGTCGTCCCGGAACTCCGGCATGGGCGGGTTGGCGTCGGTGGTGGTCACGTCTCTGAGCCCTCCCTTACCAGGGGACGCCCGAAGCTGGACAGCTCGACGGCCTCGGCGGCCTCCGCCTTCTTGCCCCGGTTCTGCCACAACAGGAACATCCCGACGTGGATGCCCACGGCTACGACGTATATCCCGCTGGCGATGATGTCCCGGATCACCACGTAGGTGATGGTGAACGGGAAGCTGCCGCCCTGCGCCTGCGCCCGCAGGATGCCCCCGGGTCCCACGAAGAGCTTGTCGGTGCGCCAGTTGAGCTCGTTGTCGGCCCATGTGAGGAACTGGTGGGGCACTACCCCGTAGACCCAGAACATCCCGAAGAACACGATCATCGACCCGAACATGGCCTCGCCCCAGGTGACCGGGGTCCCGACCGGCCGGCGCTTCATGTAGGCGAGGATGGCGCCCATCAGCGCGACCGTTACCAGGATGGACAGGGCGAAGGCGACCACCGGTACTCCTCGGCGACGACTATGGACGGCTGGCAGTGTAGTCCCGGCAGGGCGGACCCTCCCCGGACTCGGGTAGGTCTATCACCGCGGCACCGCCGATCCGAACACCGGCAGACGTCCCGAATGCCGGCCGATGCGGACACCGGCAGAGAGGGGGCGACTTTGCCACTTCCCCGATTCGTCGCCCCATCCCCGCCGGATAACGTTCGAAATAGCTGATACTCAACTGCATATCAAATCGCGGGCTGCATTATTTTGGCGCGGCCCCGTTCAGCCCCGGAACTTGGAGGCGTAGCCGATCCGCATCGCGGGGCGGAAGACCAATTCGGTGGCGGCGTACATCGACCCGAGGATGCCGTCCAGAGCGCCCGAAGTCACCTGCGTCACAGGCGTCGAACCCGACAGGAACACGGCGTCCTCGGGGCCGATCTCGAGCTTCAGCCCGGTCAGCCGCCGGTTCCGGCGCAGCAGGTGCTCGTAGAACTGGGCGTGATTCTCCTCGGGTGCAGGCACCAGGTAGGTCTCGTAGTGAAGGGTGCGCTGACCGAGGGTGAACCAGATCGTCCACACCTCCTTCTCGTCACCGGTGACCCGCACATACCAGCGTCGGGAGCCCTCCGGGCCGCGCTCCACCGCAGTGATTGCGGGGTTCGAGCGGGCCGCGGCCTCCAACCATGAGTCGATGAGCCGTTCGGTGGCGCCGAGTTCTGCGTCGGAGGCCGGCGCGGCCCCGGTGAGGGGATCGCCGCCGTCCGGCTCGGAGGGATCTGGCGCGCTCATCGCGCTCAGGCCGTGCAGTCCAGCGGGACCCGCGCCGACAGGTCCTCGAAGATCCGGCGCAGGCGTCCTGCGGTGGCGGTCCAGGAGTACCGGCCGGCCATCTCGGCGCCGTGACGAGCCATGGATGAGGCCAGCGCCGGGTCATCGAGGATCGACCGCACCGCTGCGGTGTACAGCGCGGGATCGCGTTCGGCGATCCGGAATCCGTTGCGGCCGTCGTCGACCAGGGTGCGCAGGCCGCCCACATCGGCCGCGACCACAGGGACGCCACAGGCCGAAGCCTCCAGCGCGACGAGGCCGAAGGACTCCGACCGGCTGGGCACCAGGCAGACATCGGCAGCCCGGTAGTAGGTGGACAGCAGGTGGTGAGGCTGCGGGGCGACCATGCGGACGCGCCCCTGGAGGTTGTGGCGGCGCACAGCGCGGTGGAGGCGTCGCAGCTCGCGCTCGCCGTCGGGGCCCGACGCTCCACCCACCACCAGCAGGCGGGCGTCGCGGTAGCTGTCGCCCAGCCCGGCGAGGGCCTCCACGGCCACGCTGAGACCCTTGAGGGGCTGGATGCGTCCGACGAACAGCAGCACCGGCTCCTCTCCGAGCCCCAGAGCGGCTCTGGCGCCGCGGCGGGATCCTGCTGAGAAGAACGCCGAGTCCACGCCGGGTGCCACCACGTCTATGCGCTGGGGATCGGCGCCGTAGAGCTTGGCCAACTGCTGGACCTCGGCCACGGAGTTGGCGGTGATCACGTCGGAACATGCGATCACCTCGGCCTCCGCCTCGATCCGGCGCTGCGGCTCGGGGTCGCCGGTGGTGGCCTTCACCCGGGCCAGGGTGTGGAACGTGGACACCAGCGGAAGGTCGAGTTCGTGCTTGAGCCGGTGTCCGGCCACGCCGGACAGCCAGTAGTTGGCGTGCAGCACGTCGACCGGGTTCTCATGCAGCCGGGCGGCCACTCCCGCGGCGAACCCATCGACCGACCCGGCCAGCGACTCCTTGGGCAGTTCGGGCGGGCCCGCATCGATATGGACGACCCGGAATCCGGGCTCGACGTCCACTTCGGCAGGCGCGTCACTGTGGCGCCTCACAAAGACGGTGGCGTCGATTCCTGCCTGGGCCATCGACGACGCCAACTCGCGCACGTACACGTTCATCCCGCCCGCGTCACCCCGGCCCGGCAGCACCAGCGGCGAGGTGTGGAGCGACAGGACAGCGACGCGGCTCACGGACGGTCGAGGATAATGCGGGCTCTAGTTGTTCAGCCGCCGGAGACGGGAGGCAGCACCGCGATCTCGTCGTCGTCTCCCACCGGCATGTTGGGCGCCGTCGGCTCGCCGTTGCACCAAACCTGGCATGTTTCGAGCAGTCCGGCGAAGTCATGTCCGTAACGACCGCATGCCTCCTCCAGCACCTCGCGCACGGTGGCCCCGGGAACGGTGTCACGGCCCTTCCCGGCAGCCTCGCGTGCCGATGCGAACAGCCGTAGATGAGCCACCGCGCCATGGTAGCCACCGCTCCGCACCCGGCGCGCTGAGGTCGACCCGTTGCAAGTCGCCCCCCAGGCGCAAACACCCCACTTCAGGGGACAAGGCATCCGCGGCCGGGGTTCTCGGCCCGGTTACGGTCACCCGCGATCATGGTCAATCTCCTTGTCGTTCGCCACGCCGAGTCCGTGTGGAATCTCGACGGCCGCTGGCAGGGTCAAGCCGACCCCCCGCTCTCGGAACCGGGCGCCGTCCAGGCCCGGCTCGCGGCCGAGAACCTCGACGGCGTCAGCTGCATCGTTTCCAGCGACCTGCGCCGGGCCAGTTCGACCGCCGAGATCATCGCCGAGGCTCTGGGCGCTGGGCCCGTGGTCGTCGATGCGGGGTGGCGCGAGCGCAGCGTTGGCCGGTGGCAGGGACTGACCACTGCCCAGATCGAGAGCGAGTATCCGGGCGCCCTGGCCGCCGGCGACTACCCGCCAGGCTGGGAGAGCAACGAGTCGCTGCTCGACAGGGTGCTCGAGGCGATCCAGCGCACCGCGGCCCGGGTGGCGTCGGGAGATGCGCTGGTTGTGTCACATGCTGGTGTCATCTATACACTCGAACAGCATTTCGGTTGCGACTTCAGCCGCATCGGGAACCTCGGGGGCCGCCGCCTGCTCGTTCAGTCGGGCGAGGTGCGCCTGCGGGAGCGAATCGCGCTCACCGGCGACGGTGAGGGCCTCAAGCCCGCGGCAACCAAGGAGCGACGATGAGCACAGGCGGCACACCGGCTGCCGGATCCGACGGTGGGGATCACCCGAACCTTCCCCCCGTTCGGGTGATCCGCAGCGCCAGGCGAAAGGAATCGGTTTCGGCGCGGATGTCCGACGGCGTTCTGGTCGTGCGCATCCCGGACTTCTTCACGAAGGACGAGGAACGGGTCATGGTCAGCAAGGTCCTGGGCCGGTTCGAGGAGAAGTGGCGCTGCGGCCATGTGCCGCTGGAGCCCAGGGCCCGGGAGCTCGCGGCCCGGTACGGCCTCCCCGAGCCCCGCTCGATCCGGTGGTCCTCCCGCCAGCGCCTGCGCTGGGGGTCCTGTTCAGCCGCCAGCGGCGACATCCGCATCTCGAGCCGGCTGGCCGACGCGCCCCCCTGGGTGCTGGACCATGTCATCGTCCACGAGCTCGCTCACCTGGTGGTGCCCGACCATTCGCCCGAGTTCCACGCCCTCGTGAACCGCAATCCCAACGCGGAGAGGGCTGAGGGCTACCTGCTGGCCCTCAGCGATATCGGCTCCAGGCCACAGTCCTCAGAACAGGCCCTCGCCAGCTGAAGGCCGACCAGGAGGGGCTAGCAGGCCGGGCCGGCCGGTTCCTGCTCGTCGCCGCCCCGGTGATCGTCATCGGGCGTCGGTGCAGCCGGTGAGTCGAGTTCAGCGGCCAGCGCTTCGGCGGCATCAAGATCCCCGGAATCGATGGCAGCCAGGGCCTTGTCGACGCTGTCCAGGTCCTGCTCGATGTCTTCGAGCGACGCTGCTTCCTGGGTAGCGGCGACCTCGGAGGAAAGCGACTCGCTGGCCTCGGTCACGTGCCAAGAGTAACGCCCGCGCTTTAGAGGCCGAGCGGATAGGCACGCGATCCGGTCCATACGGAGCGAGGCCGTGGCCCGAGCGGCCCGTGAGCGAAGCGAACGAGAGCGGGAATGACACCGCCACACCGCGACCGGCTCTCACCTATCCGCGTGGCCGACTGGGGCGCGATCTGCGAGACTGGGAGCCATGGCCCGAAACGTGCTCGGCGGCGAGCTTCAGCCCTGTTCCTTCAATCCGCTCACGGGCTGGTTCAGAGACGGCTGCTGCAACACCGACTCGGGCGACTACGGGGTCCACACCGTCTGCGCAGTGATGACCGCCGAGTTCCTTGCGTTCTCCAAGGCGGCCGGCAACGACCTCTCGACGCCACAGCCCGCCATCGGCTTCGACGGGCTGTCGCCCGGCGACCATTGGTGCCTTTGCGCGCCGCGCTGGACCGAGGCTCTCGAAGCTGGCTCGGCCCCCGAGGTCGTCTTGGAGGCGACCCACGCCCGGACCCTGGAGTGGGCCGACCTCAGCGACCTCAAGGCCCACCGCTTCACCGGCGACCCGGCCTGACGTGCTTCGCGCCCCTTGGGCTCTGGCCGCTGCCACAATGGGAGCGGGCCGCTAGCTCATCGGGTAGAGCAGGAGACTTTTAATCTCAAGGTGCCGGGTTCGAGCCCCGGGCGGCCCACCGAGTCGACGTGAACAGGTGCCGCGGCCATGGCATTTGGCGTGGTCGGCCAGGGTGGGCGACTCAGCCGTGCATCCACTATCGGACAGGGGTTGTTGGTAACCTCCATGACCGTGGAGTGGAATCCGGAACCACAGGAACTGCCCCGGGACCAAGGCCCGTTCTGGCCCGGCGCCGCCGAGCGGCGCAGCCCCAGATGGGCGGCGATTCTGATCGCTATGGCCGTGGTCATCCTTGTCGTCGGCGGGCTCATCTGGTGGCTCGGCCGTAGCTCCGACGACGACGGCACCACGGAAGGCTCTACCGACAGCACTGAGGAACCGGCAGAGGCCGCCGAGCCGAGCGAGCCGGCCGCGACCGGCGAGCCAGACAGCGCTGGCGACGCCGCGGACGGCGCCGGGGACGGCCCCGATCTGAGCGCTACGACCACCGACGAGACCTCCACGACGACAACCACAACGACTACCGGGCCGACCACCACCGTCGCGGCCACTACCACCACGATCACCACGGTCCCGCCCGACAACCCGGATCAGTACGGCCCACCCACGCTGGGCAGCCGGTCGACGGTATCGACCGTGGGCCTCGACACGGTGTCCTTCGGCATGACGGTGGCGGAGGCCCAGGAAGCGGCCGGGACCGTGCTCGTGCCGGCCGGGCCGACCGGGTCCTGCTACCACGTGGTTCCCCATGACGCGCCCGAAGGCATCGTCTTCCTCGTGTACAGCGGCACGATCGAGCGGGTCGACATCAACAGTGGGCCCATCACCACCCGGTCCGGCGTGGGGGTGGGATCGCCGGAGACCATGGTCACCGACTTGTTCGGCGACTCCATCGAGAGGGAGGTGCGAGTCGACGGGACCGTCGACCTGGTCTTCGTTCCCAGCGACCCGGGGGACCGGAACTACCGGGTGGTCTTCAACGTCTCCGGGGGAGAGGTGCGGGCCTTCAAGTCGGGACGCCTCCCCCAGGTGATGCTCGACACCGGCTGTGAGAGCGGCTAGCCCACCTCAAGCCGCCTAAGGGGCCACGCGGATAGGCGAGAGCCAGTCGCGTCGCAGCGGTGTCATTCCAGCTCTTGTTCGCTGCGCTCACGGGCCGCTCGAGCCACGGCCTCGCACCGTATGAGCCGGACTCGCGCACCTATCCGCGCGGCCTCCAAGGCGTGTCCTTCTGAATCAGGCGTGTCGCTCGGCCTCTCGGCCGCTCACTCAGGCGACTCTCTCGAATACTCGTAGCAGTGGATCTCGAGTTCGCCGAATCCGACCTCGGTGGCCGTGCCCGTCTCAAGATCCAGGTCCCGCACGAACCGGATGGCCGAGGCCCGGATCACGTCGTCCTGGACGTACAGGTCCAGCGGGCTCTCCAGTGACGGCTCGAGCAGCGTCCCGTCCGCGAGGCGCACACCGATGTAGGGGTCACCGAGAAACGCCTGCAGGTACAGCTCGACAGCACCGTCCGAGTCGGGATCCTCCCCCGATCCGACGACGACCACTTCGCCGGCTCCAAGCTCCTGGCAAGCGACCGTGAACTGGTACTGGGTGTCACCGATCTCGACGGTCCCCTCGGACGGTGGAGGCCCCTCGGACGTGGTCGGCACCTCGGGCGCAGAGACCGGTGGCGGTGCCGTGGACGTTGCGGCGGCGACCTCGTTGGGAGCCTCTTCACTCACCAAGGGTCCGTCGCCGGTACCCGCGCAGGCTGATGCGGCCGCGACGGCAGCAAGAACCCATCCCGCCGCGCCGAGGCGTCGAAACGACCAGGACGGCGCGCCACAACCGCGAGTCCCCATCGCACCAACGTAGGCGACCGGACCCCCGAATGCGGGACCCGGGACTCTCGCCGGGCCGGCAAGTGCAGTCCTTGACGCCGGTCCGGGCGGCGCGGGCAAGGTGCCGATGTAGGGTTGGGCCGTGCCCTCCCAGAGCGAGGTTCGTAAGCGCCGGCAGCGCGCCGAAGCACGGCCACCGGCCGGAGTGCCGAGGCGCGGGTCTCGCGGGGACCGCAAGCGCCGGCTGGTTGCGATGGTCGCGGTGGTGGTGGCGGTGATGATGGTGGCCTCACTGCTGGTGGGGCTGGTGTCGGTCATATAGCCGTATCGCCCATAGCCGATGAGCACACCGAAGCGGGAGCGCCAACGCCAGAACCGCATGCAACGCATCGCCGCGGACGAGGCCGCCGCCAAGAAGTACGTCACCAACCGGCGCATCAAGAGGATCGGCATCGCGGCGGTGGTGGTGGGGGCCGCCATCGCGGTGATCGGCTACCTGCAGCGCGACGACTCCGAGCCGGCGGCCACCGACATCGCCACCGACATCGCCGAAGGCGACCCAGTGACCGAGCCCGACGCCGACCCAGTAACCGACCCCGTGACCGACCCCGACGCCGACCCAGTAACCGACCCCGACGCCGACCCGGTAGCCGACCCCGAGGGCACCCAGCCGGACGAAGGAGCCGCGACGGGATGCCCGGCGGCCGACGGATCGAGCCCGCGGACCATCGACTTCGACGGCCCCCAGCCCCTCTGCATCGATCCCGAGGCTGGCTACGTTGCCGTCTTCGACACCAGCGAGGGCGAGATGCGCTTCGAGTTGACCGCCTCGGAGACCCCGCTCACGGTGAACAACTTCGTCACCCTGGCCCGGTGGGGCTACTACGACGGCACTCTGCTATTCCGCACCGACCCCTCCATCGACATCATCCAGGGCGGCTCGCCCCACACCAACACCGCCGGGGATCCGGGCCCCGGATACACGATCCCCGACGAGCCTGCGTTCGACGAGGACCCCGACACCGGCCGGCTCACCGGGCCGTACCGCTACCAGCCCGGGCAGCTCGTCATGGCCCGATCGGCCGGGCGCGACGCGGCCGGCGCGCAGTTCTTCCTCACCACCGGCCCCAACACCGCCCTGCTGGACTCCCAGGGCACTTACGTGGTGTTCGGCAACACCGACGACGCCGGGCTGACCGTGGCCCAGTCGATCATCGGCCTCCACGAGCCGGGCGGTTCGATGGGCGGTGCACCGTCGCGCGACGTGACTGTGCACGCGGTGACCATCGAGGAGACGCCCGCTGCCGGCTGACCGGCCAGGGCGCCACACCAGTCCTAAGGGGCCACGCGGATAGGCGAGAGTCGGTCGCGGTGCTGCGGTGTCATTCCCGCTCTTGTTCGCTGCGCTCACGGGCCGCTCGGGCCACGGCCTCGCGCCGTATGGGCCGAGTTGTCCCGCCTACCCGCTCTGCCTCTAGGGGGCCCCTGCTCCCGACGAAGCCGCCAGAGTAACGGGGCTCCCGCCTTGACGGGCCTCGACGGCGCCGCCGAGCACGGCCCAGTCCCCGGGCCTGAACGAGGACGCCAACTCCTGAGGTGAGGCGGTCGACTGCACGGCCGCACCCGACTCCAGCGCCAGGAAGAGCGCTGACTCGGGGACCATCCCCTGAAGGCGGCGCCGCCGGTCCCGGGGCCAGTTCTCCCAGCCCGTGGCCACCACGATCCCGCCGTACAACCCCAAGCCGACGGTGAGCGCACCCCCGCGGTCGTCCACCATCGAAGCGCAGGCTGCGGCCGCGGTCGCTCCGGACCAGACCACATCGGCGCCACGGCGGTGGGCTTCCACGATGGCGTCCAGCAACGGCGTGGCCTTCGCCCCGCCCACGAAGTGAGCGGGCGATCCATCCAGCACGAGCACACCGTCGCAGCGGGCGATCGGCTCGGCCACGGCCGGGTCCAGCGAGTCGGACCGGCGCACGGCCTTCACCACGGTGTGCTCCACCGAGAGTTCACCGGCCCAAGCGCCGATCCGGGATAGCAGAGCGTCGGGGCGCCGGTACGCGGCGGCCAGCGTCACCACCGCGACCAGGCCGCAGCCATCCAGCGCTCGACCCGCCGCGGTGCCCGCATCCAGCTCCCGGCCCCCGGCCAGAACTACCCGCGTCATGTCTGGGTGGGTGTCTCGCGCCGGGCGCGGAGCTCCACGTAGCGACGCCACCGCGCCGGGGCCGACACCAGCTCGCGGCGATGGAGGTCGGCGACGGTGAAGCCGCCGGCGCGCAGGGCCGCCACCACATCGCGCTGGGGCTGGCCGCGGCCCGGCCGACCCCGCAGACCCCGGGCGCCGGCACCCGACGGCTCCAGCATCAGGATCCAACCGCCGCGGGCCAGGACCTGCTCCAGCGCCGCGACGAAGCCGTCGAGGTCGGACACCTGGGGGGTGCGCATGAACGACAGGATGGTGTCGTAGCGGACGCCCCGGGCGCCTTGGGTGCGCACGGCCTCCTCGACGGCCTCGGAGGGCAGTTCGAGCACGCGGCCGGCCGCGGCGCTGGCCAGCGCCCGCCAGCGCTCGCTCAGGGCGTCCAGCAATTCCGGCGGCGCCGGCGCGCCGGTCTGCCGGTTCCCAGCCGCGATCACCATCTTCTCAACCTACTCTTTCGGAGGTGCCCGCCGATGCGGGGCGCCCGCCCCACCCTGGACCCCTCGCCGGGGTGAGCGCCGTGCAGCACGGCCGGACCGGACGGCTGCCGGCCTGCCGTTGGGCGTTCCCGCATCCCTCCGACAGCGACGCGGCCGGGCTCGTGGCCGTGGGCGCCGACCTGACGCCGGCGACGCTGGTCGCGGCCTACAGCCGGGGGCTGTTCCCCATGCCGCTGAAGCCGGGCGGGCGGATCGGCTGGTGGTCCCCGCCCGAGCGGGGCGTCCTCGATCCAGAATCGCTGATCGTCCGCCGCTCGCTGCGGCAGGCCTGCCGCCGCTACGAGATCAGGGTCGACACTGCTTTCGCTGAGGTCGTCGGCGGTTGTGCCGACCCGGCCAGGCCCCATGGCTGGATCGACGACCAGATGCAGGCCGCCTACGTGCAACTGCACCGCGAGGGCTTCGCCCACAGCGTCGAGGCATGGAACGGAGACGAGCTGGCCGGCGGCCTCTACGGCGTGGCGCTGGGCGGGCTGTTCGCGGGTGAGTCGATGTTCCACCGGTCCAGGGACGCCTCGAAGGTCGCGCTGGCGGCCTTGGCCGAGGGCCTGTGCGATGGACACTGCCGGCTGATCGACGTCCAGTGGGCGACGCCGCACCTGCGCTCGCTGGGGGTGAGGGCGATCCCCCGCCGGGACTACCTGCGCCGCCTGCCGGAACTACTGGAGTCCCCGCCTCCGAGCCTGCTCGACCATGGCTGATCGCTCGCGGTTCGCGGCGGACCGGCACCGCCGCCGGGTCACAATGACGGACGGCACCTCATCCGGAGTTTGAGCGGGACCAGCCGCGTGTTGGGCGGGTCGACCGCCAGCATGAGCGCCTCCAACGTGAACGCTCCCAGCAGAGGCTCGGCGTCGTCGTCGCCGAAGAGCACCGCGCTGGGGGCGCTGCGCTCACCGATGGTGACCACCGCGAGGCCGACGTCGCGGTCCACGAGACGGCCGTCAGCCAGCTCGAGGGTGTAGGTGTCGAACGGTTCCACCTCGAGCTCTTTCAGGAGCTTGGCCGGCAGCAACGTGTAGAAGGCGCCGGTGTCCACCAGCGCGTCCACCTCTGCGGATCGCTCGCGGTCCATGCTGTCGAGCCGCACGGTCTGGCTGAAGGTTTCCATCATGATCCCCTCACAGTTTTCCTATGAGATCATGCTATCAAAATATTTTTCAGCTCCACCCACTATAGGTCTGACGACGCAGCCAGGGGCGGCCCGCGTAGCGCCAGCGGGGTGATGGCGACGGTGTAACCGCGGCGCTGAGCCGCGGCCACAGCTCGGAGTGCAGGGCCTCAACGGCCGCGGTGATCACGGCCCGCTCGGCCTCGGTCGGCTCCGGGGTGATCGACACGATCTGAAGCCCGTCCGCCGCCGGAGCCGGCGCGTCGGTGGCCTCGGCCGCGCTCACAGCGGGACGTTTCCGTGCTTGCGCTCGGGGATCTCCTCGCGCTTGGACTCCAGCATCTGTAAGCCGGCCACGATCTTGCGGCGGGTCTGCGACGGCTCGATCACCTCGTCGACGAAGCCCCGCTCGGCCGCGATGTAGGGATTGGCGAGGCGTTGCGTGTAGTCGTCCACCAGCTCGTCGCGGCGCGCGGTGGGATTGGCAGCGTCGGCCAGTTCGCGGCGGTAGATGATCTCGACCGCGCCCTGGGGCCCCATGACCGCAATCTCGGCGGAGGGCCAGGCGAACGAGAGGTCCGAGCCGACGCCCTTGGAGTCCATCACCACATAGGCGCCCCCGTAGGCCTTGCGGGTGATGATCGATATGCGGGGCACCGCGGCCTCGCAGTAGGCGTACAGCAGCTTGGCTCCGTGGCGGATGATGCCGCCGTGCTCCTGGTCCACCCCCGGCAGGAAGCCGGGCACGTCCACGAAGGTAACCAGCGGGATGTTGAAGGCGTCGCAGGTGCGCACGAAGCGGGCCGCCTTCTCGGCCGACTCGATGTCGAGCACCCCGGCCAGCACCATGGGCTGGTTGCCGACCACGCCGACGGAGCGGCCGTCGACCCGGGCGAAGCCGCACACGATGCTGCGGGCCCACGAGGCGTGGTACTCCAGGAAGTCGCCGTCGTCGACGACCTCGGTGATCACGTCCTTCATGTCGTAGGGGACGTTCGGGCTGTCGGGCAGCAGAGTGTCGAGGGCCGTGCACTCGCGGTCAGGGTCGTCGGCCGACTTGTAGGTCGGGGGCTGCTCGAGATTGTTGGGGGGCAGGAACGAGAGCAGCGTCTTGACCTCGTCGAGAACATCATGTTCGTCGGCGCCGACGAAGGTGGCCACGCCCGACTTGGTGCTGTGGCTGGTGGCCCCGCCGAGGTCCTCGAGGGTCACCGCCTCGCCGGTGACCGTCTTCACCACGTCGGGTCCGGTGATGAACATGTGGGACTTCTCGCGGACCATGAAGATGAAGTCGGTCATGGCCGGGCTGTAGACGGCGCCGCCCGCGCACGGCCCGAGGATCACGCTGATCTGGGGGATGACGCCGGAGGCCTGCACGTTGCGGTAGAAGATCCCGCCGTACCCGTCGAGGGAGACCACGCCCTCCTGGATGCGGGCCCCGGCGCCGTCGTTGAGCCCGATCATGGGAGCGCCCACCGACACGGCCAGGTCCATCACCTTGTGGAGCTTCTCGGCGAACACCTCGCCCAGCGCGCCGCCCATCACCGTGAAGTCCTGGGCGAACACGAAGACCTTGCGGCCGTCGATGGTGCCCCACCCGGTGATCACGCCGTCGGTGTAGGGACGGTCGTCGAGTCCGGCCTCGTGAGCCCGGTGCCGGGCCAGCATGTCGAGCTCGTGGAACGAGCCTTCGTCGAGCAGGTAGTCGAGCCGCTCCCGGGCCAGCAGCTTGCCCTTGTCGTGCTGGCGCTGGACCGCCCGCTCGGGTCCGGCCGCGAGCGCCTGGGACTTGCGGTCCCGAAGGTCCTCGAGCTTGTCGTGCATGGACGCCCCAGCCACGACCCTGAAGGCTACCGGTCCCCCGCCACGGGCCGGGAGCCCCGACCGGAACTGGCAGCAGAATGCACGCATACCAGCAAGACGCTGCCAATCCCCAGTGACGCCCGCATCACTCCCGAACTGGCAGCAGAATGCACGCATACCGAGCAGAACACTGCCAATCCCCGGGAGCCTCACCTACCCTGTGCTGCCGTGGTTGCCGGCGCTCCCTACCTGGAACCCGGCAGGATCGGTTCGCTGACGCTCAAGAACCGACTGGTCAGAGCCTCGACCTCCGAGACGATGGCTACGCCCGACGGCGCCGGAACCCCGGCGCTGGCCGACCTGTACGGCACGCTGGCCGCGGGCGGGGCCGGGCTGCTCCTCACGGGCCACATCTATGTGGAGCCCCGCGGCCAGGCCAGCGCCAACCAGCCCGGCCTGTACGACGACCGCCTCGTCGAGTCGATGGTCCAGATCACTGACGCCGTGCACGCCCGCGGGGGCCGGATCTTCGCCGAGATCGGACACGCCGGCAGCCAGACGATGCTGCCCGAGGTCGGACCGGTCGCTCCGTCGCCGACAGCCAACGAGATGTACGGGCTGCAGCCGCGGGAGGCCACGCCGGACGACATCGCCGACGTGATCGCCGCGTTCGGGCAGGCGGCGCGGCGGGCGAGGGAGGCCGGGTTCGACGGCGTCCACATCCACGGCGGCAACGGCTACCTGATCTCGGAGTTCTCCTCCCCGATCACCAATGTGCGCACCGACGAGTGGGGCGGCGACGCCGAACGCCGCGGCCGGTTCGTGCTGGCGGTGTACGACGCGGTGCGGGGCGCGGTGGGCGACGACTTCTGCGTGACGGCCCGCATCGGCATCGGCGACTCCATCCCGGGGGGCCTGGAGCCCTCCGAGAGCGTGGAGCGGGTGCGGGTGCGGGTGCTGGCCGAGCGGGGGCTGGACGCGGTGGAAGTGTCCTACGGGATCATGAGGAGCTACCTCGAGAACATCCGCACCTACGTAGCGGTCGGCGCGGCCCAGGCGGCCCGCAACGGGCTCGTGCAGCGACTCGTGAAGCCGGAGGGCCCCGAGGCCTACTACCGGAACTTCGCTCGGGCCGTGAAGGAGGCGGTGGCCATCCCGGTGATCCTCGTCGGCGGGATCCGTACCACTCAGACGATGGCGGACGTGATCGGCTCGGGTGACGCGGACTTTCTCGCCATGTCCCGGCCGTTCATCCGCGAGCCCGATCTCGCCAACAAGCTGGCCGCGGGGCGGACCGGCACCGTCGAGTGCGTGTCGTGCAACATGTGCCTCGTCCACGACGGCTTCGATCCGCTGCGCTGCTGGCGCACCAGCCCCGCCGCGATGGCCGCCCACGTCTACACCCACCACATCCGCGGCCGTCTCCCCTGGAGACCGCGCACCTAGTTCCAGGGGTTGATGACTTCTAGGTCTAGGTCCTCGAAGTGCCTGGTGTTCCGGGTGGCGATGGCCAGGTTGTTGACGGCCGCGGTGGCGGCGATCAGAGCGTCTCCCAGATCGAGGACCCGGCCGGACTGCCGGGTTCGGGCGCGGAGGTTCGCAGCCTGTTCCGCCTCCTCGGCTCCCACGGGGAGGATCCGGTCACCGTAGCGCGCCGCCAACGACCGCACCGCCGCGGCTATCAGGTCCCGGCGCCGGCCGGGGGGAAGCATCTTCACGCCGAACTCCAGTTCATGGACCACGATGGTCGACAGCCAGAACTGATGGTCGCCGGACAGGAAGGCCAGTACCCCTCCGTCGGGCTCGGGTCGCACCGTCTCCGACACGACGTTGGTGTCGAGAAGGACTCCGGTCACGTCTCGTCGTGCCCCCAGTCAATGAAGGGCGTGCCGCGATTGGAATGCCGGCCCGGAAGCTCGAGTTCGTAGCCCCTCGGCATGTTCTCGATGAGCCAGCGCCCCATGGGAACCTCCGACGACGAGCGGGACTCCCACAGTCGCTCGGGAACAAGCACGTAGGTGCGGTGCCTGCCGATGCGCTGCGGTCCCTCCTCGTCAGCGCATCGGAGGATATGCGACAGCTGTGCCTTGGCGTCTGCGACTGTCCACGGAATGGACGTCTCGGTCGGTTCTGAAGCCATTGCATCCCCTTAGGGTTATAACTAGTATAGACTAGTTTAGATCCAACCAACCCTGTGAAGCGTAGAGGCCGTGGACGGCTCGTAGTCTTGCGACGTGCCAGAGACCGCAGACTCGGATGGGGCGCCGTCGGCGCGCACGAAGGTGCGGCGGGGGGCGCCGCGGGCCCGCTATGGCCGTGACGATGTGCTCGGTATCCTCGATGCCGGGTTGATTGCCCATGTGGGGGTGACCACGCCCGACGGTCCGCTGGTGCTGCCCATGGCCTACGGGCGCGACGATGAGTGGCTCTACCTGCACGGCGCGGCCGCCAACCACCTTCTCAACACCGGCGACGGGCACGAAGTCTGCGTGACCGTCACCCATCTCGACGGGCTGGTGATGGCCCGCACGCCGTTCCACAACTCGATGAACTACCGGTCGGTGGTGGTGCGGGGCCGGGCCGCCAGGATCATCGACGACGAGCGTCGGCTCTACGCCCTCAAGCTGATCACCGACCATGTGGTGGCCCACTGGGACCTGGTCCGGCCGCCGTCGCAGTCAGACTTGCGCAAGACCATGGTGCTGGAACTCCCGCTGGCGGAGGCGTCGGCCAAGGTCCGCGCCGGTGACCCGGTAGACGAGCCCGACGACATCGCCGGGCCGTGGTGGGCCGGCGTGGTGCCCATCACCACCCGCTTCGAGACGCCGGTCACTTCGGCCGATCTCACCAGCGGCACCGAGCCTCCGGCGCCGGTAGCCGACCTGGCCGGCCTCACCCCCGACGAGCGCCCCTCCCCAGAGCTCTAGCGGTATGTCGTGGGTACACCTGCGGAGTCCTGTGGTCCATCGCACGAGGTCAGAGGTCGAGCAGGTCGCGCAACCAAACCGGTGCCACACCACTAGAGGAGCTGATCCTCAAGCTGCCGGGACGCTACGGCCCGGGCTCGTCCACCTCGTCGTACGTGTCGACGTAGTCGTCGTCGTAGGGGCCGAATTCCTCGGTGGTGGCATAGCCGTCGTTCCCGACGAGCAGGTCCTCGTCCACGATCGCCTCCGGCGGCGGGGCGTCCACGCTGATGTCGGCGTCGAAGTCGTAGAACTCGAGGGTGACCAGGCTGGAGGGGATCTCCGCGCCGGCATCCTCGCCGGCCAGACCGGCGAACATCGACGCCAGGTCGAAGGCCAGGCGCCGGATCAGGCTCTCGTCGTCGATCCACACCTCCACCTCGAAGTCTGCGTCGAGGAATCCGAAGATCTGCTCCAACCCCTCTGCGAACGGGTCCGATGCGGTGTCGTCGAAGGCCCCGTCCGCGGCTTCGGTGTCGCCCTCGTCGGCCTCGATGCCGAAGGCCTCTCCGGCCAGGTCCATGAGAGACACCAGGAAGCGCACCCGCGCCGCCTCGGTGCCCCGCACGTCCTCACGGCCGACGATGTGCGGCTCGCGGGCAGCTTCGAGGAAGTTGCGGGTCTCACCCAGCGGGTCGCAGTCCTCGAAGGCCTCGACCATCGCCTGGGGGAAGATGCACATCACTCCCGCCGACCCCATGGCCTGCGCCATCGGATCGCGGCCTGCGGCCGGCTCGGCCACGAACCAGGCCTCGTCGAGGCCGAGTTCCGCCAGTTCCTCGGCGGTGACCGCGGGCCGCACGTAGACCACGCCGCCCACGTACCGCATCTCGGCGTCAACGCCGCCGGGGAAGTCGGGGTCGATGCCGGGGGCCAGTTCGACCATCGCAGCGAGGTCGCCCTCGGCGTCTGATTCGAAGCTCGTGGAGAACTCGAACCCCGGCGCGAACTCGATGGTCGCCTCGCCGCGGACCGAGCGCCCGTCTAGCTCCGTCGTGACTGACGCCAGCAGAGCCTGGGCATCGGCCGGCGGCGCGTCTGTGCCGTCGTCGGCCGGAGCGGCCTCGTCAGGGTCGACGGCTTCCGCTGGGGCCTCGGTGGTGGTCGTTGCGGCGTCGCCCGCTTCGACCGCGTCATCAGGCTCAGCCTGAGTGGTGGCGGGCGCCTCGGCCTCAGGTTGCGGCTCGGCAGTATCGCCGTCGCCGCAGGCCGCGGCCAGCAGAGCCGCCGCCGCCACCAGCACGCCAGCCGTTCGCATTCTCAACATCGCCGCCTCCCGGCCGAGGCTGTGGTCTGCCCCCGACCCTACCGACCGCTGCCGCCCCACCGTTGCCGCCACCGGTCCCAAGATTTCGCCCAGTGTTAACCGGCCATCTCCCTCCAGGGGTGATCGTACTGACCGCCAGGCTGCAAGATTGCGCAGAGCGATCCGCAGGATCCGATCCGTCGACCCGGCAGCCGCCCGAAAGGCCCCCATGACCGCCGAAGACAGCACCGAGCCGGCGCCCCTCGAGCCGACCGTCAAACTCACCACCGAGCAGCTCTTGCTGATCCGGCAGGCGTCGGTGCGGCTCCAGAAGAAGTTCGAGGGCACCTTCAACGCCGAGACCATCGAGCGCTACATCACCGACTCGCAGACCCAGATCGAGTCCCGGGCCCGGTTCGCCAACTGGCTGCCGATCCTGATCGAGCGCTTCACCCACGACCGGCTGCTGGCCCTGGCCCGCCTCGAGGTCGGGCGCCTGGACCGGCCAGGCGTGCTGTTCCTGTGCGTGCACAACGCGGGCCGCTCCCAGATGGCGGCCGGATACTTGCGCCACCTGGCCGGGGAGCGCATCGACGTCTTCACCGGCGGTTCCGATCCCGGCTACGACACCAACAAAGTGGTGGTGGCGGCCATGGCCGAGGAGGGCATCGACATCTCCGCCGAGTACCCGAAGCCGTGGACCGACGAGATCGCCAGGGCCGCCGACGTGATCGTCACCATGGGCTGCGGCGACGCCTGTCCCATCTACCCCGGCAAGCGCTACGAGGACTGGGTGCTGGAGGATCCCTCCGGCCAGCCCATCGAGGCCGTGCGGGGCATCCGCGACGAGATCAGGGGCCGCGTGGAGGCGCTGCTGGCCACCCTGGAGCTAGCCCCCGTGTGAGGCCGTCCCGGACGGGGTGGGTAGCCGCCGGCGACCAACGCTGCAAATTCCGCCGCCCGATCGACCCCTCACCCGAACTTGCAGCAGAATGCACGCATACCGTGCACAACGCTGCAAATTTCTGGCCGGGTGAGTGGTTCGTCTAGCGCAGCCAGGCGAAGGCGGCTCGCATCTCGGCCACGAACAGGTCGGGCTGCTCGAAGGCCGCGAAGTGGCCGCCCACCTCGGGCTCGTTCCAGTAGCGGATGTCGGTGTAGCGCTTGGCGGCCCATCGGCGGCTGGCCCGGAAGATCTCGTTGGGGAAGATGCTGCACGCCGTGGGGATCGCACACTCGCCTCCGGCGAAGCTGCCGAAGCTCTCCCAGTAGAGCCGGCCCGACGACGCCCCGGTGGCCGTGAACCAGTACAGCGACACGTTGTCGAGCAGCTGGTCGCGGCTGTAGAAGTCCTGGGGGAGGGCGCTGCGGTCGGTCCACGACCAGAACTTCTCGAGGATCCAGGCGGCTAGGCCCACCGGCGAGTCCACCAGGCTGTAGCCGATGGTCTGGGGCCGGCTCGACTGCTGCTTGGAGTAGCCCGAGTCCCACTTGTCGTAGTAGCCCATCGACTCCAGCGCGGCCTGCTCTTTGGGCGTCAGGTCGGCCATCGACTCCTTTGACGGGCCGGCCACCGGCATGTTGGTGTGGATGGCCCGGCAGCGTCCGAGGTCCTGCATGCCGATCTGGGTGGTGATCGCCGATCCCCAGTCGCCGCCCTGCGCCAAGTAGCTGTCGTATCCCAGGCGGCCCATCAGCTCGTCCCACATGGCCGCGATGCGTTCGATCCCGGTGCCCGGCCCCGACGGCTTGGCGCTGAAGCCGTAGCCGGGCAGCGACGGGAGCACCAGATGGAAGGCGTCGCGTTCCGTGCCGCCGTGCGAGGTCGGATCGACGAGCGGGTCGATGATCCGGGTGAACTCCAGCACTGACCCGGGCCAGCCGTGGGTGACGATCATCGGCAGGGCGCCGTCGTGGTCGGAGCGGATGTGCTGGAAGTGGATGTCGAGCCCGTCGATGTCGGTGACGAAGTTGGGCAGGGCGTTGATGGTGGCCTCGCAGCGGCGCCAGTCGTAGTCGCCGGCCCAGTACTCGCAGACATCGCGCAGGTATGCGATCGGGATGCCCTGGGACCAGTCGTCGACCACCTCGGGCTCGGGCCAGCGGGTGCGGGCCAGCCGGTCGCGCAGGTCGTCGATATCGGCGTCGTCGACGGAGACGGTGAAGGGACGGATCTCTTGGCTCATGCCTGCAGGGTAGGCAGCTGTCGCCGCCGCCAGGACCGCGGCCGCGACCCGGAACCTAGGCTCGACGCCGTGGACCTGCCCGTGATGCCGCCGGTGAAGCCGATGCTGGCCAAGGCGGTCGACGGCATCCCCGACGGCGACTTGGCCTTCGAGCCCAAGTGGGACGGCTTCCGCTGCATCGTGTTCCGCGACGGCGACGAGGTGGAGCTAGGCAGCCGAAACGAGCGGCCCCTGACCCGCTACTTCCCCGAGCTGATCGAGCCGCTGGAGGCCTCGCTGCCCGACCGGGCGGTGGTCGACGGCGAGATCATCGTGAGCGTCGACGACCGGCTCGGCTTCGACGCCCTGCAGCAGCGGATCCACCCCGCGGAGAGCCGGATCTCGAGGCTGGCGGCCGAGACCCCGGCCGAATTCGTGGCCTTCGATGTGCTGGCGCTGGCCGACGCCGACCTGATGGCCGAGCCGTTCCGCGACCGGCGAGCCCTGCTGGAGGCGATGGCGGGCGTCTTCGGCTCGCCGGTCCACCTGGCGCCCTCCACCCTCGACCGGGACCTGGCCCGCCAGTGGTACGAGCGCTTCGAGGGGGCCGGGCTCGACGGGCTGATCGCCAAGCCCCGCGGCGGGGCCTACCTGCCCAACAAGCGCACGCAGTTCAAGGTCAAGCACACCCGCACCGTGGACGTGGCCGTGGCCGGCTACCGGATGCACACCGACGGTCAGGGGGTGGGCTCGCTGGTGGTCGGGCTGCACGACGGCGAGGGTCGGCTGCACCACTGCGGGGTGACGACCAGCTTCACGGCCCAGCGTCGCCGGGAGCTGATCGATGAGCTGGCGCCCTACGTGCTGGCCGACCCGAGCGAGCATCCGTGGTCGGAGTGGATGGACCCGGCCGCCCATGCCGAGGGCACGGTGATGCCGGGCACCCCGAATCGATGGTCGGGCCAGCGCCAGCAGCAGCCGTGGGTCCCTCTGCGCCTCGCGCTGGTGGCCGAGGTCAAGTACGAGGCCATGCTCAACGGCCGTTTCCGGGGCACCACCCGCATGGTGCGCTGGCGCCCCGACCGCACCCCCGAGTCCTGCAACTTCGACCAGGTCGAAGTCCCCGCAGCAATAGGCCTGAGCGAAGTCCTCGCGGCCTAGCCCGCGGAGGCGAGTTGGCGGGCCCGGGCGGCGAGGCGCTCGGCGCCCAGGGAGGCGCACCGCTCGTCGAGGCCCGGTCGAGGCCCGCGCCACTCCATGTCGTCGACGGTGGCCGACACGGGGGCGCCCAACTCCACGGTGGCGATGCGGCGGTAAAGGAGCGCTTCCTCGAAGCCGTCCCGCAGGGCCGCGGCCAGCTTGGGGGCCGACCGGACCTGCACGTCCCACTGCGAGCAGTCGAAGGGGATGGCGCTGATGTGGCCGTACCGGGCTAGGAGGGTGGCCGCCGACTTGGCTCCCCAGCCCGGCAGTCCCGGGAACCCGTCGGCGGAGTCGCCCACCAGACCCAGGTAGTCGGGGATCGACGCGGGAGGGACTCCGAACTTGTCGATCACGCCGGCGTGGTCGTACAGCACCCGCTGGCGCCGGTCGTACTGCACCACCCGGCTGTCGGCGGTCACGCACTGGGCCAGGTCCTTGTCGGGTGTGCAGATCAGGACCTGCTCCACGCGGGGGTCGTCGGCGGCCACCGCCGCGGCCGACGCCAGCCCGTCGTCGGCCTCGTGCTCGATCTGGGGCCACACCGTGAAGCCGGCCAGCTCCAGCAGTTCCTCCACTTCCGGGAACTGCGCTTTGAGGTCGGGGTCCACGCCGCTGCCGTCCTTGTAGCCGGCCAGCATCTCGTTGCGGAACGACTCGATCACATGGTCGGTGGCGATGCCGATGTGGGTGGCGCCCCCGGCGACCAGGTCGAGCATCGAGTTGAGCACGCCCCGCTGCGCGCCCCGGCGCGGATCGCGGTTCGACTTGGCGTAATGGAAGCGGAACAGCTCGTAGGTGCCGTCGATCAGGTGCACCCGCACGGCGCTCGCCCCGCTACTCCTCGACCAACTCGATCAGGGTGCCGAAGGATCCCTTGGGGTGGATGAACGCGATGGTGGTGTTGCGGCTGCCCGGCCTTGGCGCCTCGTCGATGGGCGTCGCCCCGGCCTGCACCATCCGCTGGAGCGCGGCCGCGCAGTCCTGCACCCGGTAGCCGATGTGGTGCAGGCCCTCGCCCCGCCTCTCGAGGAACCTGGCCACCGGAGAGTCGTCGCGGGTGGCGGTTATCAGCTGCACGTAGCTGTCGGCCACCGCCAGCAGGGCCTCCTCCACGCCGTCGTGTTCCGCCGTCTCGCGGTGCTCGACCTCAGCGCCGAGAGCGTCCCGGTACCAGGCGATCGCGGCATCCAGGTCGCGGACTGCAATGGCCACGTGGTCGATCTCGGTAAGCATCGCGGCAATCTATCGAGTTGTCGCCGCCCGGTGCTCGAAGCGTCAGGCCTCCTCGAGCGACCGCCGGCCCTCGAAGGCCCGACCGAGGGTGAGCTCGTCGGCGTACTCGAGGTCGCCGCCCACCGGCAGTCCGCTGGCGATGCGGGTCACCCGCACGCCCGCGGGCTTCAGGTACCGGTGGATCAGCATCGCGGTCGCCTCGCCCTCCAGGTTGGGGTTGGTGGCCACGATCACCTCCTCGATGTCCTCCTCGGACACCCGGGCCAGCAACTCCTTGATGCGGAGCTGATCGACCCCCACTCCGTCGATCGGGCTGAACGCTCCCTGCAGCACGTGGTAGCGGCCATGGAACTCGCCGGTGCGCTCGACGGCCACCACGTCCTGGGCGTCCTCGACCACGCAGACGAACCGCGGCTCCCGCTTGGGGTCCCGGCACACCACGCACTCGCCGCCCTGCTCGGACAGGTTGAAGCAGCGGGGACAGTACGACACCTTCTCCTTGGCGTCGGAGATGGCCCGGGCCAGCCGGTTGGCGTCCTCGGCCGGCACCTTCAGCAGGTGGAACGCCACCCGCTGGGCCGACTTGGGGCCGATGCCGGGCAGCCGTCCCAGCTGATCGATGAGCTCCTGAACCGCGCTGGAGTAGCTCACGCTGTCCCTCGCACTACCTCTCGCTCTCGGCCTCGTCGTCGGGGTCGGGCAGCACCGCGAATTCGGTACCGGGGAAGACCGACTTGATCTTCTGCTCGATGTCGTGGGCGTGGCTGGGCGCCTCTTCGAGGGCGTCGAGTTCCGCGGGGTCGAAGCCGGCCATCTCGTCGTTGAGGTCGGGCGGCGCCAGCCCGTAGTCCGGTTCGGCCGGCGGCGACGGCCCTGACTGCGACGCCACCCCCGACTGCGGTGCCGGCCGGTCCTGAGGCAATGACCGCTCCTCAGGCTGCGGCGTCGACCGGTCCCCCGACGTCGGCTCGTCCCGCGGCAACGACACCGCAGCATCCGCGCCGGCCGTCGGCCCTGCCGGTGCCGGCAACCCCGACTGCGGTGCCGGCCGGTCCTGAGGCAATGACGCTGGCTCCAGCCGGTCCTGAGGCAATGACGCTGGCTCCAGCCGGTCCTGAGGCAATGACGCTGGCTCCAGCCGGTCCTGAGGCAATGACGCTGGCTCCGGCCGGTCCTGAGGCAATGACGCTGGCTCCGGCCGGTCCTGAGGCTTTGCCACCTGCGTGTCCGTCCCGGGCGCTCCGGCCGGCGGCGATGCCGACGCCGGATCCACGGAGCCCGACAACGACGCCGACGCCGATGCCGACTCCCCGGGAGCCGACGGCGACGCTACGGCCGGTGGCGGCTCGGCAGGGACGTTGCGCGCATGTTGCAGCAGGTCCTGCCACAGCGCCTGGAGCTGGGCCGGATCACGCCGACGGTCCTGGTCCGGTTCCAGCTCAATGGCCCTGGCCACCACGAACGGCCGCTCCAGCGACAGGTGTCTGCGGGCCAGCTCCACCACCTCGGTCGGGCTGCGCGGCCGCATCGAAGCCAGGTCGGGTGTGGGCACCGGCGGCGGCGCCGACGGCGCAGGGTCACCGGCGGTGACAGGCGCGAATGCGGGCGGCGCCGGCCCTGGGGCTGCCGAGGCCCGCTGCTCCTCAAGGGCCCGGCGGGCGGCGGAGGCGCGGCCACCGGCAGAGGCTGGCGCGGGAGCGGGCGCGGGCGGGACCGCGGCTGCCGCAGCCCGCTGCTCCGACAGGGCGCCACGGGCCGCCGCGGCGCGACCACCAGCAGGAGCTGGCGCGGGAGCGGGCACCGAAGTCCGCTGCTCCGAGTGGGCCTCACGAGCCGCCGCGGCGCGACCACCGGCAGAGGCTGGCGCGGGAGCGGGCACCGCTGGCGGGTCCGGTCGGGCCGCGGCAGGGCCCGCAGCCGGCGGCGCGGAGCCGGCCGGGCCGTCAAGGCGGGCCTCCAGCTGGCGCACCCGCTGGGCCAGCGCTTCCAGAGACCGGTCCTCGTCGGGCTGGCAGAGCCGGACCAGGGCCACCTCGATATCGATCCGGGGATCGGGGGCCTGCCGCATGTCGATGAGGGCCCGGCCCAGCGTCTCGAGCGACCGGGTAATAGCCGCGGGCGCCATGCGGCCGGCGAGGTCCGCGGCTCTGGCCCGCTCATGCTCGGACAGGCGGTCGGGCGGGTCTCCCATCCTGGTGAGGAAGGCGTCGCGCAGCCCGGCCAGGGCCATCTCGCCGATGGTTCGGGGATCGCGTCCCCTGCCGACGGCGTCTCCCACCGCCGAGAGCGCGCCGGCCCGGTCGCCCTCGGCGATGGCGGCGAGGATGGCGTCGGTCGAGGCGTCGAGGTCGGCTGTCCCGCCGCCGGCCACCACCCGCTCGAGCGCGGTGAGGGTGTCGCGCACCGAGCCCCCGCCGGCAGCCACCGCATGGTCGATAGCCTCGTCGTCGGCGTCGAGTCCGGCATCGGCGACGACGTAGCGGAGGTGGTCCGCCATGATGTCGGAGGAGACCAGCCCCAGCTCGAAGACCTGGCAGCGGCTCCGGATGGTCTGCACCACCTTGTGGGGCTCGGTCGTGGCCAGCATCCAGGTCACGTGGGCGGGCGGCTCCTCGAGGGTCTTGAGCAGCGCGTTCTCGGCGCCGGCGGTGAGCATGTGGACCTCGTCGAGCAGGTACACCTTGGCCCGGCCCGGCGAGGCCAGGTTGACCCGCTCCAGCAGGGCCCGCATGTCGTCGACCTTGTTGTTGGAGGCCGCGTCGAGCTCCTGGAGGTCGAACGAACGGCCCTGTTGGATCGACATGCACGACTCGCAGACGCAGCACGGCTCGCCGTCGTCGCCGAGGTCGGTGCAGTTGAGCGCCTTGGCCAGCACCCGGGCGGTGGAGGTCTTGCCGCTGCCCCGCGGTCCGTGCAGCAGGTAGGCGTGGCCGACAGTGTTCTCGCGCACCGCGGTGTGCAGGGCCCGCACGACGTGGTCCTGGCCCTTGATCTGGCTGAACTTCTGGGGCCGGTAGCGGCGGTAGAGAGACTGGTAGGCCACCGGTGTGGACTCTAGACGTGGACTCCGACAGCCCGCCCGTTCGCGGCCAACTCGTGAGGGTGCTCGCCTTACGGGCGCGCCGACGCCCGTTCCCGGGAGTGACGGCCAGGCGGTCTGCGGCACCCGAGCGGTACTGCTGAGAGCTGCTGCCTTCCGGCCCTGACCCGGTTCACAGGCGCCCGTTGCACAGGACCCGGCCGTCACACCCCGAAACGGGCGCTGGTGCGCACACGATACCCTCGCGGGTCCGCACCCGCTGCGCCGGGGCTGGGACCCGCCGGTCTCAGCTCGATCGCACGGGATCGGGGAGGGTTGCCAGAGCGGCCGAATGGGCACGCTTGGAAAGCGTGTGAGGCGAGAGCCTCCATGGGTTCAAATCCCATACCCTCCGCGTCTCATCTTAGCATTTATCACTTTTTACCTGCTATTTTAACATTCTTGGAGGATAATATTATTACTCTACATATCCCTACGCTCCTCGAACCCTCATGTGTTGACACTCCTCGAACCCTCACGCCAAACGCCAACCGGCAGGCCGGACGTCATACGCAATACCTAGTCTTAGCTGGTCGAATCCTCACCAGAGCGGGGGGTCCACCACGGTGCCTACACTCCGTACATGCCCACTCAACCCCAAGCCTCTTGCGTGCATCTTCGAGCGGCCACCGCGCGGAAATCACGTCGGGGCCCGCGCGTTCGGCTGCCTCGGTCGCGGAGGCCTGAACATGGATGACGTTCAGAGAGCCTTCTATGTGGTTTGCTTTCAGCGTGATTATCATGCCAAGACGGCTACCGAGTTCCAGCAGTGGTTTGTTCGTATCGCAAGTCATGCCTACGGACCTGACTTCGAGAGCGTTCGGGCTGGCGGGCCCGACGGTGACTTCAAGGCCGACGGGCGACTCGTAAGTGCATCAACGATCTTCCAATGTTATGCGCCTCAGGGCTTGAACATCACTAAACTCAATGCCAAGATTGAGGATGATTTCGCCGGTGCCAAAGAGTGCTGGCCCAACATGCGCATCTGGACGCTAGTGGTCAATACGAATGACGGTCTTCCACCCTCATCTCTTCAACGGCTTGATGACCTACGTCGAGACAATCCTAGCATTACTATAGAGATTTGGATGCAGGCCAATTTGAGCCTATTGTTCGATATGTTGAACTCACATCAGCTTGAGGACATTTTCGGATATGCACCATCCGCTACAGGCGTTAATTCACTGGTACTCGACGATATCGTTCCACTAATCAACGAGTTAGCACAACAAGATCCGGTGCCTGGTAGCGAACCACTATCAGCTCCATCAGTTGAGAAGTTGCAGCGAAACTCGCTATCACTATCTGCGATGGAACTACTGCGTGTCGGTCGCCGGAAGGAGCATCTAGTATCTCGCTACTTGTCGAGTACTGTAAGGATCGAGATCGGTGAGAGAATCGCAGAGGCTTTTCGGCGTCGCTACGCTCAGCTAAAGGGTCAAGGCTATTCTCCTGACGTCATTTTCGGGAACCTGCAGCAGTATGCGGGCGCATCTGGCGAGCCGACAAGACAAGATGCGGGGCTAGCAGTACTCAGCTACTTCTTTGAACGTTGTGACATCTTCGAAGACGCCACGGACACGGACGAGAATATAGCGTCATGATCCTACCAACGAAGCATATAAGGCTGGATCGATCTCTACTAGGAGTTGGTGCTGAACTGTTGCGTAACCTAGATTCTCCAGCGACTGTCTCTCGGCTATGGAATGAGATCCGATTCCAACGCTCTGAGGACTTGCTGCAGCCTCCAATCGATTATCGCTGGTTCATTCTAGCCCTTGACATGCTCTACGTTATCGGAGCTGTAGACATTCATCGAGGACTAATATCTCTTCAGACTAAACCGGATAGCGACAATGATTCACGAAGTTAGTAGTGATCTAGTAGCGTTCAAGACTCTGACGTTTCGGAGCGGGTTGAATATACTGTTGGCCGACAAGAGCACAGGTGCTAGTGATCGCCAATCGCGTAATGGAGCAGGAAAGACCTGCCTTGTCGAGTTGATTCACTTTCTCCTTGGTTCGAATGCAGGACAAGGCAGTATCTTCAGGTCGCCTGCCTTATCGGCTTATACGTTCAACGGCACGTTCGATATCCGTAATGAACGAGTTGCAGTGTCAAGATCGGGAAGCAAGCCTGGTCGTATATCCATTGATGGTAGTCTTCCAGATTTCCACCCAACAGAGCAATCGCTATTCGATGATGCCCGCCACCAGATGACAAATGAAGAATGGAAGCGATACTTGGGTAGAGCTCTATTCGATCTTCCGATTGATGAAGATGGAGGATCACAGCTTCCGAGTTATCGTTCGCTTTTGTCGATGTTCGTCCGCAGACAGGAGGCAGGAGGCTTTCAAATTCCAACCAAACACTTTGTGAATCAATCCGCGGCGGACCAGCAGATTACCTTGAGCTACCTCCTGGGACTGGACTGGACTGTTTCGGAACGGTTCAAACGTCTGAAGGATGAGGAGAAGGCGGCTTCCGACCTTCGTAAGGCAATGCAGAGTGGGGAGTTTGGTAGAGAGTTTGGTACTGTTGCGGAGTTGCGTACGAGACTGACACTTGCAGAAGCTCGGACTAACCGCCTAAGAAGGCAAATTGATGACTACCATGTGATACCGAGGTACCAGGAGTATGAGCGTGAAGCGTCCGAGCATACTACTCAGATTGGTGAACTGAATGCAGCGAATATTGCTGACAGAGAACTACTTGAGGAGCTTGAAAGGTCGCTCAAGACAGAGGAACAGCCAGCCGCTAAAGATGTATCGCGGCTCTACGAGGAGGTAGGGATAGTGCTACCGACTCTAGCCGTACGACGCTTAGAAGATGTTGAGACATTTCATACTCGTATTGTTGAGAATCGGCGATCGCATCTCAACTCTGAAATCGGAGCTGCGAGGGATCGGATCGCGGATAGAGAACGGAATATGAACGAGTTGAATGATCGCCGCCAGCACATAATGAAGACTCTTCGACGCGGCGGAGCGCTCGAGCACTTTTCCAAGCTGCAAGAGGACTTGACTAGGGACGAGTCCTCTTGCCAAGAGCTTCGTAATAGACTGGAGATGGGCGAGAAGCTAGAGAAGACCAAAACTCGGCTCCAGGTGCAACGCAATGTGCTCCTGCAGGAATTGCGGGAAGATTTGCATGAGCGCAGAGAAGTACTGGACGAAGCTGTCCTGAGATTCGAGGAACTTTCGCAATCGCTTTATGAGGAAGAAGGGAGTCTCATAGTAACTCCTACTCAGGCCGGTCTCAAATTTGAGGTTCATATCGCCGCAGAGAGGAGTAAAGGCATAACGAATATGCAGATCTTCTGCTTTGACTTTATGTTAGCGACCTTGGCGTCAGACCGGAACCGTCGGCCAGGGTTTGTGGTTCACGACAGTCATCTATTTGATGGAGTTGATGAGAGGCAAGTAGCACGTGCCCTTCAGATCGGCGCGAGATGTGCCGAGGAATACGGCTTTCAGTACATCGTTACGATGAATTCAGATGCGATTCCGAGGGACGGATTGGAAGAGTCATTCTCTCTGGATGACTATGTATTGGACGTTAGACTCTCTGATGCAAGTGAAACAGGCGGTCTTTTCGGCATTCGTTTCGACTAGACACTCTAAGGAATGCAACGCAACGGAGCGTCAGTACGCTTCATCATTTGAATTCATGCACCTCTTGCACTTTGCCGACTGTACTGGACAGCGTGTCGGTGAGGGCTTGGATTTCGGCTAGAGCGGATTGGAGGTCTTCGGCGATCTCGGCGGCTAGGACGGCTGGGGGTGGGAGGTTGTCGATGTCCTCCAAGCTGTCGTCGCGGAGCCAGAATAGGTCGAGGCTGATCTTGTCGCGGGACATGAGTTCGTCGTAGGTGTAGCGCTTGAAGCGATCAGACTCCTGGCGCTGGTGGCGGTCCTCGGGGTTGTAGCAGGCCACGAAATCGTCGAGGTCCGCCCTCCTCAGTGGGTTCTGCTTGAGGGTGAAGTGCTTGTTGGTGCGCAGGTCGTAGACCCACAGCTCCCGGGTCCAGGCCTGCTCCGCTCCCTCGCGGCGACGGAAGAACAGCACGTTGGCCTTCACGCCCTGGGCGTAGAAGATGCCTGTGGGCAGACGCAGCAGGGTGTGGACCTCGCAGTCGTGCAGAAGCCGGCGGCGGATCGTCTCGCCTGCGCCGGCCTCGAAGAGCACGTTGTCGGGCACCACCACTGCCGCTGATCCGCCGACCTTGAGCAGGCTGACGACGTGCTGGACGAAGTTGAGTTGCTTGTTGCGGGTTGTGGCCCAGAAGTCCTCACGTTCGTAGCTGTCCGACGAGGACCGACCGAACGGCGGGTTGGTCAGGATCATGTCGAAGCGCTTGCCGGGATCGCTTCGAAGGGCATCGTCTACATAGACCGGCGAGTCGGATTCGGGGCTCTCGATGCCGTGCAGCAGCAGGTTCATGGCACACAGCCGCGCTGGCAGATCTGCGATCTCCCAGCCGGTGAACGCACCGGAGCGCAGATGCTTAACCTGGTCGGGCTCCAGCGGCGTGAAGCGGTCGATGATCGAACGGTAGGCACCCAGGAAGAACCCTCCGGTTCCACAGGCTGGATCGCAGATGCGGTGTCCGGGCTCGGGTTGCATCACGTCGACGATGGCTGAGATGAGCGCTCTCGGCGTGAAGTACTGGCCCGCGCCTCGGGCGCCCTCTTGGGCGGTCTTCTCGATCAGACCCTCATAGGCGGCGCCCGTGACGTCGGCGTCATAGCTGAGCCACTCGTGCTTGTCGATGAAGTCCTTGAGGAGTTGCTCCAGCTTGGCCGGCGTCTGGATCCGGTTGCGGGCCTTGTGAAAGACCACGCCCAACATGTCATCGCCCGCCCCCAGCGCCGAGAGGACCTCGCTGTAGTGGGCTTCAAGCTCGGCACCCGAGCGGCTCAGCAGCGACTGCCAGTCGTACTCGATAGGCACCACCCGCCCGTCGCCCAGCAACTCGTGCTGCTCATCGGCCATCTTCAAGAACAGCAGGTAGGTGAGCTGCTCCAGGTAGTCGCCATAGGAGAGGCCGTCGTCACGCAGCACATCGCAGAACTCCCACAGCCGTTGCACGAGCGCCTTCGGGTCGGTAGCGGCGTGGGCCTGCACGGTCGGAACGCTGTTGACGGCATGTCCCGCTATCTGCATTGCCGATTTTGGGTTGTCGGTCACGATCCGTTCCTCTGCACTGGTTCTTGATGGTTTGTCTCAGGTGTGAGATATTGTGTCGGTATATCCCCCCAGCCGCTTCGGTGGCTGGGCGAAGGCCCGCTTCGGCGGGCCTTCGAGCGTTCTACCAGCCCTCGGGCTTGTGGATCGGCCCCTTGGAGTCGTGCACCACAGGGGGTAGCTGCGTCTCAGCCAGCACCCGGCGAGGGATCTGCTTGTAGAACAGGCAGTGGAGCCCTTGGAGCTTGCGGGACCGACGCTCGCGCGGGTGCGGGTTGACGATGCCCACCTTGATGCCCAACTCTGATTGGGCGACCTGGATGGCTTGGGCCAGATCCGAGTCGTTGCTGAACACCACGGCGGTGTCGCAGTGGCCCTTGAACGCGTCCAGCAGGAGGTAGGTGGCCAAGTTGACATCGGAGCCCTTCTCTTCGGTCCTAAGCACCTCGACCGTCCGAGACTGCCCCCGGCGACGATTTGCACGGGGTAGCCGAACGGACTGAGTCAGGAAGTGCCCGTAGTGGATCTCGATCAGAGGCAGCGTGGCGAGAACCCGCAGGTACGTGTCCTGGCGGCTCGCTCGTTGGGGATCGTCTGGTCGAGCGGTAACCCGAGCGGTGAAGTATCGGATCTTGACGATGTGATCACGGGGCAACAGACGCTGACACAGAGCCTCGAAGTCGAGCCACTTGTACGGCGTCCCCTTAACGGCGCCGTAGTAGAAGTTGAACCCGTCGATGTAGGCGATGGTCCGCGGTCGCCCTGCCTTCATGTCCGGGGAGTCAGCTGTCATCGTGTCGCGACGCTAATCGGGTCGAGGTCTTCCGCCGTCGCGCTGCACAGGACAGGGGTACCGCCGTCTCAGAACCGGTGCCTCCGGGTGGGTCGTCATGCGATGACCTCTCGCCGTGTCGACGTCGTTCGCCGGGAGGCTGCGATGCGCTCCAGTAGGACGGATGCATGCTCGTCGGTCGGATCCTGCGGCACGAGTCGACCCGTGAAGGCCATCGAGAGGATGGAGCGTCGCAGGGCTGTCGATTGGAGTTCTGCTCGATCAAGATCGGCGCGTAGCCGATCCTCGCTGTTCCTCAGCGTTCGAAGCGCGGCTACGACCGCTCGCTGGTCATCGCGCGAGGGAGCTGGGACTGGGAACGACTTGAGAGTCGACAGGTTGATCGAAGCGAGGTTCGTGGTCTGCTTGCCGTGAATCTCGAACCATCGCTGGCCCCATGTGTTGGCGTGCATGGATATGAAATAGGGATCGAAGTCGCCGCTGGTAAGGCGAGCGCGGAATACGTGGTTCTGGTGAATGCAGTTCTTGATCTGTCCTTCCCAGACCCAGCCACGGCCGAGTTTGTCGCGGTCACCGCCCTCGTTGAAGAGGATGTCGCCGGGCTGGAGCACGAGCCTTCTTGCCTTGTCAGCGTCAGCTCGAATGGTGGTGACTTCGGAGAGATTAAGGAAGCCTCGCTGGACGTTGGCGACTCGTAGATAGGGAAACTCGACAAAGTCCGGATCGCCCTCGCGCTTCGAGTCCTTCGTGACGCCCCCCTTCAACTCGGCGATCTCACCGAGCGTCGTCCACGTCCAATCAGAACGATCAAACGACTCCGCTACCGCTGAGCGCTGGAGGGCATCCAGCCTTCTCTGGGCAGCGTTGAGGGCGACCTCCACAGCGGCGAGTCGGGAGAGGTGTTCTTCGACGGCGGCGACGATCCGCTCCTGCTCGGGACTTGGTGCAATCCAGATGCTCGCGGACCGAACATCTTTGTCCCGTACTGCGGGGTAGCTTGTTCCGGTCTGCCTCTCATTCAACTGCTCCACGACCTCTTGGCTGAGAGCCTGAAACAGCATGAACCGCGGGTCAATCCCGGGATGCGGCCGTAGGACTGCGAAGCCCGTTGACGCAATTGCGCCATCGAGTCCATCCGGGACTAGGGCTGTCTTGCGTTGGTAGGTCCGAACCGTCGATAGGACCACATCTCCGGCGCGTACGATCTGCCGGGCCCGTGACGGGGCATCGACCCCCATCAGCGTCTTGGTCTCTCGTATGCGACCACCCTCAGGCTGGATGCCGCCGATATCGATGTACTCGAAGCTCATATCAGGCGAACTCCGGGGATCGGTCTTCTCTACGGGGCGACAGACATCGCCAATGCTGGCCTGTGCCCAGCCCGGGGGGAGCGCTGCCGTCATGCGGCTAGAGCGAGGGTTAGTTCTTCGAGCAGGGGGTTGAGGCCGTTGCCGAAGAGTTGGCGGGCCTTGCCTAGGCCGCCGTGGGTGCTGAAGGGTGGGTTCTGCAGGTCTGCGGGGGCGACGGCGAGGCTCGCCCCGATGTGTTCCTTGATCAAGCGCAGGTACGCGATCTGTTCGTCGGTGAAGCGCCGGCCGAGTGTTTGCTGCTGGTGAAACCAAGTTTGGAAACGCTCGTCCACCAGGTCGGGGTAGGCGACCAGTTCGTCTGTGTGGCCGAGGGTGTGGCGGACGAGGCTGACTAGGTCGGTGCTGACGCGGTGGCCTGAGCCCTTGACCTTGGAGGCGTCGAGGGTCTCGTAGGCCTGCCACAGCGCCTCGGTCGTCCAGCGGTGGGGCGGGCGGCCGATGGCCTGGGCGAGTTCCTTGATGTCGGAGTAGGTGAGCCCGCCGCCGTAGGGCTGGCTGTAGAGAACCTGCAAAGCGGTGATCTCGTCCTTGTGGTCCTCGATGAACTCGCGGAACGACTCGGTCTGAGCCCGGGCCCGGTCCGCTGCCTCGCGAGAGTATTCGCCGGAGATCACGTGGTCCTTGGATGCGGTGTCGATCACCTGCTCATAGCTGCGGCGGACGTCGATCAGCTTCTCCCGCAGCTCGGGGTTGCCGGCAATGGGTCGCACTGCCTCGGCGATCAAGCGCTTTGCCGTGGCCTTCACCTGCTCAGGGGGCGGGTCGTCTATCCCGGCCTCGGCTGCGGCCTCAGCGTGTTGACGGTCCGGGTCCAGGGCCTCGGTGATCTGACGAACCAGGTCGGTCAGCGAGATTCCGGCAACCTCCTCTACCGCGGCCCGGTCCTCGACGGTGATGCGCCGGTTCAGGCGAGCCAGGCGTGACGCCACCGATGACACCACCGCCTCGTCCGTCGAGCCAAGTCCAACCTGGTTCAGCAGCCGGTCGAAGCCCACGCCCTTCTTGCGTTCCAGCGGCACGGTGTCGTGCAGGCCGGCGTCGGTGACACCCACCGCGTCCACGATCACGAAGCGGTCCTTCACCTTCGCGTCGGGTGTGACGGCCCGCAGGTCGTTGATGTCGATGACCCGCACGCCCCGGCCCTTCATCTGCTCGAAGAAGTTGCGGCTGCGCACCATGCGCATGAACACGACACACTCGATGGGCTTCACGTCGGTGCCGGTAGCGATCATGTCCACGGTCACGGCAATGCGGGGCTGATAGTTCTTGCGGAACTGCTGCAGCAGCTCCTCGGGCTTGTTGCCGGAGTCGCCGGAGCGGTAGGTGATCTTCACCGCGCCCTCGTTGCCCAATCCGAATTCTTGGCGCACGATCTGCACAATGTCATCGGCGTGGCTGTCGTCCTTGGCGAAGATCAGGGTCTTCGGGACATTTTCGAGTAGGCCGTCAGCGTCACGGTCCCGGTCTTCAAAGATCTGCGGCAGGGAGTCCCGCAGCGTGCGTGCGACGGTGCGGATCTGGTCGGGAGCGACTACGCGCCGGTCGAGTTCGGCGGCGCTGTAATCGATGTCCTGATCGACCTTCTCCAAGCGGAGTTCGCGGGTCTCGCGGTCGCGGAAGTCCGTCACGAAATCGGCCGGGACCGTGCCGCCGGACTCAGTGATCTCGGTGCGGATCCGGAACACGTCGAAGTCCACGTTCACCCGGTCCGCCACCGCCTGCTCATGGCCGTACTCCATAACCATGTTCTGATCGAAGAAGGCGAACGTCTGAATGCCCGGCGTCGCCGTGAGCCCCACCAAGAACGCATCGAAGTACTCCAACACCTGGCGCCACACGCCGTAGATCGAGCGATGGCATTCGTCGATGATGATCATGTCGTAGGACTCGATCGGCACCGCTGAGTTGTACGCGACCTCCACGGGTTGGGTGGGGGCGGCCTCGAAGCCAGACACTTCGTCAAGACTCTGGTCGTAGTCGTCGTCGCCCCGCAGGATCGAGTACAGCCGCTGGATCGTGCTCACATGAACCTTCACCGAGGGCTGTGCTGCGATGACGAGCTGCGAGGAGGTGAGGTGGCGCACGGTGTACAGCTCAGTGAACTTGCGGCCGTCACCGGGCACAGTGAACGTCTTGAACTCCTGCACCGCCTGGCGGCCCAGGTTGGCCCGGTCAACCAGGAACAGGATCCGAGTCGCCTTGGCGTACTCCAGCAGCCGGTTGCAGACGTTGGCCGCGGTGAAGGTCTTGCCCGCCCCAGTGGCCATCTGGACCAGCGCCCGCGGTCTTCCCGCCCTGAATGACTCCTCCAGATTGCGGATCGCCTCCGCCTGCGCCGGCCACAGCCCGGTCGGATGGGGCTCAAGTTCGGGAATGTCGTGAACACCCAGCCGAAGCGTCGGCTGAGCGACGAATTCCCCCAGTTGCTTCCGGTCAGAGTGAGTGCCCAGCCACCGTGACAACGTGTCGGGCTGATGGAACGTGAAGACCGGCCGCGACGCGGGAACCGGGTCCAGTCCGCAGGTGAAGCGTGTCTCCGACCCAGTGGACTCATACCCGAACGGCAGCACCCCGTCCACCTCAAACGCGGGCAGATCCTCGGGGTAGGCGGCCTGGTACTTGCGGGTCTGAGGCTCCACCCCGGTGAGGGTGCTGCCCGCCTTCTTGGCTTCGATCACACCCACCGCCTGAGCATCCACGAACAGCACATAGTCCGCCGGCCCCGCCTCCGTCAGAACTTCCCGGACCGCCACGCCCTGCGCTGCCGCTACGGCTGCGTGCTTGTAGTCCTGCACCACCCAGCCACACGCTTTGAGTTGCTTGTCGATTTCCTCCCGCGCCTTAGCCTCGGGCGCCAGATACTCCGAAGATGCGTCAGTCGCGGGCACGATCGGTCATGGTAGGTGCCAGGACAACTGGAGAGCCACGCCATCGAAGGAGCCCGCATCGGAGCGTCGAGACATAGTGCATGTGACGGTCGAGGTGACGTCGGCGCTCGTAGCACCCCTCGTACGGCACGCGCCGTCCATCAGCCTCACATGACGCTCGCACGACTGAACCCCGGGCCGTCGAATCAGTGAAGCCACTAGGGAGCCCGTCCCTCGTCAAACGACCGGGCGGCTGTTCAGCCAATCGTCAAGGTCTCCTCGGCGCCAGCCGATGGACTGCGCGCCGAGTTGCAACGCCTTGGGGAACTGGCCGGCCTTGCGCCAGCGGTCGATCGTGGGCCGGCTCACACCCACATATCGGGCGGCCTCACGAGGGCGCAGCACTTCGGCCCGAGGCTCGCCTGCAGTGTCTAGAGACATCTCTTCCTCCACATCATCGGATCCAACTTCGGGGTGACTGCGAATCGGTCGCCTACATCGTTCGGAGTCATTGGCCGGGGTGGAGCCCTGCACACTGCACTTGGCAGCGTTCTAGCGTCGCGCCGCACACGGTGAAGCCGTCGCCTCCAACCAGGACCGCGCACCCGCGCCGAACGCTTAGCCTCACGCCGCACGCCGCCAGCCCAGCTCGTCGGGCAGATCGCCTGCACCGGCGTACTCCAGATCAGCGCCGGCAACGCCCAGGCCCGCTCTAGGTGCCCCGCAACCGTTGGCGACTCAATGCTGGCTGCGAGAGGCTCCGCCGTGTGTGCATGCGAGTACCAAGCCATGCTCGCAATCTAGAGATGGGCCAGGAACGCTCAGGAACGCTCGCGAACGCGACCACGCCGCCGCGTAGTCTCGGTCTCGGACGATCAGCTAGCGCGCGTGGCAGTCGGCGGGTTAGAGCCGTCGATCAATGGAGTCAGATCCGTGAGGAGTGATCTGTGCCGTGATGACCCGGGTTCCGTTCGTTGCGTTCGCGGCGTTGCCGGGATTCGCGTTCCTGGGTCGGTAGTTCGTGACCTGTGGTGGTCCGGGGGTGATCGAGTGCCGGTCTTGGCGGTCGTACGTTCCCGGTGTTGCTGGGGTCGTTCCTGCGACCACACGCTTGCACTAACAGTGCGGCCCACGTCAGATGGGGTGCAAGTGCGTCACAAATGGCGGGCCGACGCGCCGTTGCCGGAGCCGTCTGCAGGCCCGAGGAACGCTCAGGAACGCTCGCGAACGCTGGCGGCGACGACGATGCATCTGCTGGCTCTTCATCCGGCCGCAATGTGGTTGGATCGGCGGCTGGCGGCGAGCCGCCAGAAGGCGTGAACGCTCATGAACGCTCGCGAACGCAGAGGCGAACACACGGGGGCGGCGCTTGGGGGTCTTGACAACATCGTGGGGCCTGGGCGTGCTCTGTCACCAAGACTCAGCAACAAGCGAGACCGTGGCTGCTGGACCGTCTTGATGTCGGGCCTGGGGATGCGGTGCGCCGCGGGGGTCAGAGCCCGGCGTCGAAGCCGCGGTCCGGTAGCCGCCGGTGCTGGCTGGTGGTGTTGGTGCTGCGAGTGCTAGGGCGTTGTGGACGCGTTGGTGGTGTGGGCGTGGCTCTAGCGGCCCGGGGGCGTGGACACGGTGGTACCACGTGCGATGGGCTGAACCTCCTTGAGGTAGTCGCGGCCGAACCGAGCGGGTCAGAGTCGGCGGCGGTCGTCCATGATTTCAAGCACGTCGGCCAATACCCGAGCTTGGTACAGCTTGAGCTTGATGCTGAAACTCTCTCGCGTCTCCCGATCTGCATAGTCGATGCTGAACCACCGATCAGACGGGCAGACGGTGATGTCGGGCAGGGCTTCTCTTGTCGGGTCGTAGGTGGATGACGGCACGTAGATCATTCGGCGCGAGCCGTCGTTTAGCCGGTGCCGTATCGCATCCGCGACCGCAGAGGTCGTGTACCGGAGCTCGCCCTTGAGGTCGTTGGCGAATGAGCACGTCGCGAGCACGCGTTTGCCTTGACGCAGACACATCTCCGTGGTGACCCACACCTGCCCCGGCGTTCCTCCCAAGATGAAGCCGCCCTTTCGTCGCAGTTCGAGGGTTCCGTAGCGCAGTTCTTCGGGGCCGTAGGGCTTGTATCGCACGCGCATGGAGGTGCCCGCCGCAAGCTTGCGGCGAGTCTTCGCGTGCCAGTGCTCCCAGTACCGCTGCAGCGCGAACGCGCCGACTATGCCGATGGGAACCGACAGTTCGTCCGGGGTTCCAGTCAAGAGTCCAATGACAACGACCAAGATGATGGCCAGGACGCTTAAGAATCCCGTCTGGAGCCTCAGTGTGTAGGCGCGGCACTGCAAGTCGAGGACTTCTCGCCACAGCCGTGCGAAGGGCTTGGCGAGCGGCCAGAGCACCTTGTGCCATAGCGCGTCCTCTCGCTGCCAGGATCTCAGGCCGTGTGAGATGTCGCTTCCCGTCAGGTCGAAAAACCAAGGCCCCACGGGCACCGCGGGATTAGTGACCCGCTGAACCTCGCGCTTGGGCGACAGGTGAAACCGCTTCTCCACTCCCTCAGAATCGACCAGCATCACCCCGCTGCGGCGGTTCGGTGCCAGCACATGTCCCCGTCGCTCGTTGGAGACAACCTGATAATGAGGAGCCGGAAACGCGTAGTGGAGTAGATCGCCCTCGCGCAGCGACTCAACACTAATAGTCTCGGTTGTGATCGTCAGTGTCGGCTCGGTGTCAACAGACATTCATTCGCTCCTTGGGCCGACCTGGTGTTCTGGAGAGTCTGACGTGCCCCGAGCCTCGCGCGGGCGGTCCATTGGTCTCCAAATGCTTGTTGTTCGGTCTCCCGGCAGCGTAGGTCGCCTCGAACTATGTGGGCGGAACGTCTCTCAGGTGGATGTCGTAGTCGCTGGCAGATCGTGCCACCGGACCCATACCGGCGGACCCGGCAATCCTCAGGGAACCTCCCCCGGCGGCAGGCGACGGCTCACGGCGTCCGCCGGCGGCGCTCAATCTCGGCTCGGGCTTCGGCCTCGGCAGCGACCGCGGCGGCCGCAGCTCGGGCGTCGGCAGCAGCGTCAGCAGCAGCGACAGCTATCTCGGCGACAGCCCGAAGCCGGGCGGCCTCAGCGGCCGCGTCGGCGGCTAGAGCCTCGGCGGCCTCAGCCTCGGCGTCGACAGCCTCAGCTTCGGCGTCGATCTCGGCTCGGATTCGGGCCGCAGCAGCTGCGGCTTCAGCGGCGTCGGCCTCGACCCGAAGCCGGGCGGCTATCTCGGCTCGATCAGCGGCGGCATCAACGGCCCGATCCGCGGCGGCGTCAACGGCTTCCACTCGAGCGGCGGGAGCAGTCCGAGTTATCTCGACGCGTGCGGCGCGGTCGGCTCGGGCCGCGGCTTCGGCTATCTCGGCCCGATCAGCGGCGGCATCGGCCTCGGCCCGAAGCCGGGCGGCATCGGCGGCGGGCCCGGCTGGGGCCTGGGCGCGGATCATGACAACCCGGCGGCGGGCATCCTCGGCTTCGGCTGCATGCAGGGCCGCCACGGCCTCGGCGGCGTCGGCTCGGGCTTCGGCCTCGGCAGCGGCGGTCAGTAGCCGGGCAGCGGCGGCCACGCTCGGCGGCTCAAGGCTCAAGGGCGCTCCTCGACGACGGCGTCCGCGGCTCTCTTGGCAGCCTCGATGGCAACGTCGGTGACGGCGGCACCAGCGACGCGAATTTCGATGATCGCCGATCGCGACTTCCGCTGATCGCTAACACGGACACCGGTTCTGAGGATCCGGGAGTGACTTCTAGGCGTCGGCTGAGCCGAGGAGGCCGCTGGCCTCGATGATCGCCTCGCGTGTTGTCTCGTCCATGAAGTGAGACGCGTTTCCGTGTCTCAGAGCGTCCACCGGGTCCGGCGTGAGTTGGGTCAACTCCTCAATGCCACTCTCGAACGCGTACTGTTCTGTACGGAGTTTGCTCCAAGCGCCAGCAATCTTGTCGAGCGTCCTGGAGATGGCGTGCTCGATGTTGGCCCGCTGCTGCTGAGTCAACTCGTTGAGTGGTACGGGCCGGGAGTTCGCGCTGTCGGCCATAGCTTGTTGATCCTCCTAGGTGCGTTGCGGGCAGGGATCGGTTGCATGGAACGTGTGCTCGCATTCTACGTCGGCAACTACGTAGGAGGATCCAGTGGATGCTCAGTGAGACCGAGTACATGCAGCCGAACCTCTTGGTGGACATCGGCCTCGACAGCGGAACCATCCGGCACTCCTAGACGGCGATCTCGTTGATGAGAACGGCAATTCCCGCCGTGGGCGCGCCAAGCCGCATACGGGGAAGTGTCATCGACGACACGCAATAGCTGCTCGATAAGCTAAAAAGCAATGAGATACATCGTCATCGTCACAGTGTTCCCGAGCGTTCCTCTTCGTTCATCAGCGATCCTCGGGCCGTTGCACGGCTCCAGCGGCAGCGTGTCGGCCCGCCATTACTGGCGGACCCGCACCCCTCCTGAAGTGGATGGCACTGTTGGTGCAAGCGTGTGGACGCCAAACCGGCCCAAATTGCCTACCGCGAACGCTCACGAACGCACCCCCACGACAACTCCTCGTACCGACCCGCGAACCGCCCCGACTGGACCCCATCGGGCTCTCTCGCATCCGTCATCGTCCAACCAGCCAAGATCGAAGCAGGCGAAAGACGGCGGCGCCGAGATTCCCTCAAGCCCGGTCACTGTTGAGTTCTACGACTTCGACGCCGACATCAGCGTGGACGCCCCGCCGCCTGAGGTCGTCGTCGCCGAAGACCTGCTCCTTGGGGGGTAAAGGGGGTGATGCCTACGCCAGTTCCGAGCAGTACGAGCCCGACAACAACAACGACACCTACGACGAGGCCGGCGAGCCCGACCCGTAGCGTCCCGGCAGCGTGAAGGTCCGCTCCAGGCTCCGCGGACCTGCACGCCGGGGGCGGGGCCGGCCAAGTCTGCCATCGGCGCCGCAGGCTCAGCGACGACGGTCAGGTCAGCCGAGTCGACCGGCACCTGGCTGGTGTCGACTCAGGATCGAGCTGCGTTTGAATGCGTCGATTGTCTGGCTAACGAACTGGGCAGTGGGTGCATTCCGTACGCGGTAGACCGGCTGTCCCGCACGGCGCCCGACAGTCTCGATGTGTGTGGCCTGCACTGGCGCTTGGGCATGACCGCTGAAGTAGACTTCAAGGACACCTCGCCACCTGGGGTTCGTGGGAAGGCATACCGTCTGAATCTCAGCATTCGTTCGGCTGGTCGCTTTGCTGATGATCGGATCCCGATAGTAGGAAACGCCATAGCCTCCCGTTGACGTTGCATGCGTGTACCTCGTTCTGATGTGGCTGGGACCGACAAGGCGAGAGAGCTCCTCATGGATCTTCGCAAAGGCACGTAGCGACTCCTCGGTTGCGTTGTCGACGGCTTGTCGCGCTAGATCCCTTCTGTCGTCTCTGGCTTCGCTGTAGTCGTGCCGAATGTTGTCACTGAGGATGTCGAGCACGGTCTGTTGTTCCCGCTGTGTCATGGCGTCGTGGTCCGCAATCGTCTGTCGTGCGGTCGTGTCGTCTGATCCCTATGACGCCCTTCAAGCGGCGTCGTTGGTTCCTGGACCTGCGGCGGCCTGAAGTCGCAGTCCCAGGGCGCGCACCACCTTCAACACGGTGGCGAACTCGGGGTTTCCGTCGGTGGACAGCGACTTGTAGAGGCTCTCGCGGCCCAGTCCCGTCTCCTGGGCCACCACCGCCATTCTGCGGGCGCGGGCGATGTCCCCCAGAGTCGCCAATATCAGACCCAGGTCGCCCTCTTCCAAAGCGACATTCAGGTATGCCGCCATGTCCTGTTCGGTTTCAAGGTGCTCCGCCGGATCCCACGGCCTAGTCTGCGTCTTTGTCATCTCTGCTGCCTCCTACAGTCTACGGGCCAGCTCCAGCGCCGTTCGTATGTCCCGCTGCTGGCTGTCCTTGTCGCCCCCGGCCAAGAGGACGACCAACGCCTCGCCTTGTTGCACGAAGTACACCCGGTAGCCCGGCCCGTAATCGATACGAATCTCCGACACCCCTTCTCCCACCGGCCTCACGTCGCCCGGGATGCCGAGGCTCAGACGCCGGATTCGGCTGTCGATTCTCACCCTTGCCTGCCTGTCCCGAAGCCTGCTGAACCAGCGGGCGTAGACATCGCTCTGGCGAACCTGCACCACCACTCCATTGTATTCTACGGGATACCTCAGAAGCAAAGGGGAGACTCAAGAGAACAGCGGCGTGGACCTCGTCGGGGTCACCGGCACCCGCAGCGAGGCGCCGCAGCGTCGGCACCGGCAACTCCAACGTCACCGGCTACAACAACATGGGCGCCCCGGTCGGGCACAGCAACGGCTCCTTCCGGCCTTGTCGAGCAGCCCTGACGCGGCAGTTTCGAGGCTCGTTGGGGGGCGAGGTCACCCGCCGGCCGAGCTGTAACGGCCTCGGACACAGAACCTGCGCGGCGCAACCTCGGGAGTCCGGCTGCGGGGCCGCGGACCGCAACAATCACCCGAGACTTCGCGGCCAGCGGCTCCAAGATCGCCCGAGGAGCCGGTGCGCAACGCTCCGCGGTCCACCGACGGCGACAGAATCGCCCAGAGACGGCACAGGAGCCCCAGGAGACGCCGAACCGGCTCCCAAGACGGGGTAAGAGCCGCCTCCGGTGCATAGAGTCGCTCCACCGGCACCTGAAGGCCTCGGCGCTGACGCCAGCCACTGGGCGCTGATCGGCGTCACCACCTGTGGGCAGTGTCACTGGCCGGCGGACCTCGGTGCCATCCCGCCGGTGCTGCCACCCCGATCCCGACACGCATGGACTCCCATGTGACCTACTCCGGCTGCCAAGCAGTACTCCGCTGTCTTGGAGGGCTGCGACACCCCTCAGCGGACCCAAGGCCGCGACTACTGCGGCGGGGCCTCGGCCTGTAGCGCCGCCACAGCATCGAGGTTCTGGATCCCTTTCACGCCCCGATTCCGCTGTCGTCGCAGGAGTCTCCAGCAGTTCAGAGCGGGGATGGCCGCGTGGCAGGCCGCTGCAGCGTCCATGCGGGATCGCCGCTGTTGTAGCGCCACTCGGCATGCTCACGCCCGTCGAATGCGAACTCCGCCACGCCACCACCGCCTGAGACCAAACAACCCGACGACGCGAAACGCAGGGCACACCAGACCCTCCAGGAATCCCAGGGCGGTTCAGTCACCTGAGCTACGTCGTGCTGCGCTTGTGCAAGGAAGGCGACAGTCAACAGCGCTTTGTCGTGCCGCGCTCCTAGGGCCGCTGCCGCTGGCAGCTACTGCCTCTGTGCTGTTGGCGTCCGCTTCGGGGCGTTCTGCCGTGTTTCGGCTTCCCGCTCTTGGGTTCCGTTCCGTGGGTGTCCGGCGGCTGCTCTGATGCGGTTCCGAGGTGCGGGAGGCCGGTGAGGGCGGGCTTGAGGCGGACGGTGCGACTGTCAGTGTCAGCCTGCGCCGTCGGCGCGGGCGGTGGGCTGAGGTTCTGGTTTTCTATGGTGTTGCCGTGGTCGCTGCTGCGCGTCGCTCATCGCAGCGTTCGCACTGGTCGCACTCCATGCACGAAGCGTTGCCGCAGGGCAGGTGAGCACCATCATGGCAGGTGTGTCGGTTGCGCCCTCGCCACTCCAGCGCTCGTCCGGTCTCTATGTCCGTTGTCCCCTCCGCGATGGTCGGCGGATGGCCGGGTTCGCACACCGCTTGGTCCAGTTGGGCCTGAGTTAATTTGGCGTACACATGGTGTGACTCGTGCTTGCCTGATGGGTCAGTTGTGGATCTGAGACTCTCTCCGAAGCGTGCATCGGACAGGTCGCATTCTGTGAGGTCAGCGCCTGTGAAGTCCGCGGAACCACCGATAGCAGCCCGAGTCAGGTTGGCCCAGCACAGGCTCGCGTTGCTCATGTTGGTTGACAGGGCGGCGTCCGTGAAGTCGGTGTGCTGAGCAGTTGCGTGTGTCATCACAGCACTGTCCAACCGCGCGTGCGAGAAATCTGGCGCTCCGCGTTTTAGGGTGGAGTGAGGGTGTCGAGCAGCGCCCAGTTGGGTTTGCCGGCATATAGCAGGGCGCGGATGCGGTAGTTGGCGAAGTTGGTGAACCCGAACGCGGCGCGTTTGACCCGTTTGATGAGATTGTTCGCGGCCTCGGTGGCTGCGTTGGTGACTCGGGCGGCGTGCCAGTTGGAGATCTGGGTGCGCCAGGTGGAGATGGTGCGGCCGAGCCGGTTGATCTCCGGGGGCAGGCCGGGGTCCTGGAGGTCCTGCGCGAGTTGTGCGACGGTGGCGGCGCCGGTGTCGTGGTCGGCGATGTCGTAGATCGAGCGCAGGGTCTCTTTGGCGTGCCAGGCGTCGCGGACCTCGCCGTAGGGGTCTCCGGCGTCGAGCAGGCCCCGCAGCCGGACGCGGCCCGCGTCGGTGACGCGCTCTGACGCGGACACCAGCAGTTTGCGGGCCCGATACAGCGGGTCGCCGCTGCGGCCGCGGTGGCCCAGTGTCTGGTTCTGGACTCTGCGGCGCACTTCGTCGAGGGCGTCGTTGGCGAGCCGCACGACGTGGAACGGGTCCGCGACCTGCGCCGCGTGCGGCACCGCGGCGCCGAACGCGGCCCGGTAGGGGCCTGAGAGGTCAAGCACCGCCCAGCGGATCGCGGCCAGCCAGCACGCCGGCCTCTGCAGCAGCCAGCTTGTGGGCGCTTGGGCGCTGCGGCCTGGGACTATGTCGAGGAGCTGGCCCCGGCCGACGTCGACGATGGTGGTGGACCACGACTTGGCCCTGAACCGGCCCCGGCGGCCCATCAAGGTCTCATCGAGGCCCAGCGCCTCGACCTGTGAGATCCGTTCGGTGTCGGCGTCGATCAGCGCCTCGCCCCAGCGCCGCACCGACGCGTTCACCCGATGCCAGCTGCATCCCAGCTCCGCGGCGACCTCATCCACGGGGCGCGCCTTGCCCGCCTGGCAGGTCGCCCAGCGTCCCGCCCGCGTGGTCAGCTTCTCGCGCGGCGGAGCGATCTCGGGATCCTGCTCGGTGACGGCGCCCGCCGCGCACTCCCGGGCGGGGCACCGCCACCGCCGCTTGTGCCACACCAGCACCACCGCCCGCCCGAACGCCGGGAGGTCGACCAACTCCACCGGCCGTTCGCCGTTGGACCACAACGGCCCGCCGCAGCCCCCACAGTCCGGTCTCCGCGCCCGGCGGCGGACATGCACCCGCAGCGGCCCCCCGGCCTCGTCGCCGACGCCGAGCACCTCCACATCGCCCAGTCCCACCAACAACTCACACATGCGCGTAGGGTCAACCTCCACAGGGATCCTCCAGTCACTCGGCTGCCTTGCCGCGCCGATTCTGGGGGATCCCTCGCGTTCAGCCGCGGACCCCTACTGCCCCTACTCCACCCTCAAACGCGAAGAGGCAGAAATCTGTCTGTATGAGGGTCGCTCTGGTCAGATCGGCGTTATGGAGGATGGCGTGAGACAGGTCTGCATCATTCAAGAATACTCGTTCCATCCGGGCATCTCGGAGGTCTGCGCCCGAGAGGTCGCAGGCAGGTAGCTGGACCCACCGCAGGTCACTCTTGCTGAGGTCAAGTATTTGCTGTTTGGGAACGCCAATGTCGTCCTCCACGCGAAGCCCCTCGTCGCTCCGGTACGCGATGGCCTTGATGGCCGCGACGACATCTGGCCGCTGCGCTGCGGAACCAAACCCCACTCCCGTGGACGGTGTGAGCATGGATTCATCGGTACCCGTAGGGTGGCGCACGAACGCGCACAGCAGCATCACTATTTGGATGTGATACAAGTCAGGGCGCTCTCTGGCTAGAGCATCAAGCGCGTGGATGCCCCCCATCCGCACCGCCAACACATCACTGCCAAGCATCTCGGCTCCACGCTGAAAGCGGTCGTTCAACAGGCTCAGGCGAGCAGTCTCAGCCTGCTGGTCGCTAATGGCGGTCTGTCGTTCGCTTATGCGGAGCCGCCAGGTCGTCAGAATCACGGCGATCACGCCACCAACAATCAGCGCGAGGTTGCGGATGGTAGCGCTCAGCGGTTCAACGCTCTCGCTGGCGTCAGTGGTTGCGCGGAAGTCGGGCCAGAACCATGCGGTCAGTCCCACCCCGACCACCAAGACGGCGGTCAACAGCACCGCCACACGTCCGGCGGTGCTGTTGAACCAAGTCACTATGCGGTTACGCAACGCCGGGCATCCTATCCATGGCGGCTCAGGGGGCGGATGAGTCTGCCCGTAGCCAACGGCATCGTCGGACGCTGGCCGCTAATGCCGCCCGACGCGTCGGTGTCTGCTCAGTGTGGTGGCCATGAGATCCTGCCCAGTGGTGGCCGTGTAGCTGCCCGCTAGGCGGTCACCGGATCTGCTGTTCCTATCAGCCCATGAGCATGTCGGTCAGGGCTCCTGCCCACTCCCCGATGTCGACGTACCACCCGTTCAACAGGAACACTGAACCTCCCCGGGTATTGCGCAGTCACCGCTGGACGTTCTGTGCCCAGGCTTCCATGAGGGGTCGGCGCCGGTCGAGCATGTCGGAGCGCTGGTAGGCGCCCTCGACGCCCTTGACGACGTGTCCCAGACACATCTCCGCGAGGTCGCGGGGTACGCCGGTGTCTGAGCACCACGACCGGAATGCAGCCCTCATGCCGTGGGGGGTGCCATCTATGTCGAGTTCTCGCATCAGCTTGGGGAACGACTCATTGGTCAGTGCTCGCCCGGTCGTCGGACTCGGGAAGGCAAGTCCCTCTCCGCTGCTGGCGCTTCGGGCTTCCGCGAGAACTGCGAGTGCTCTGGCCGACAGCGGCACGCGGTGGGCTGTCTTCGTCTTGGTTCGCTCGGGCGGGATGGTCCACACCGCGCCGTCAATGTCGAACTCGGACCAGTCGGCGCCGCGGACTTCGCCGGAGCGGGCTGCGGTCAGGGTGAGGAACTCCAGGCCCAGCTTGGCCGTGGCGCTGGCCTTGGACGCCCGGATCTTCTCTAGGGCCGCGGCGACGTCGCGGTGGTGAAGGGCACGGTGGTGCTGCGGTTTGTCGGTGTGGCGAGGCAGTGCAGCGACCGCCGCTGCGGTCGGGTCGTCGGTGCGGTAGCCCGCGCCCATGGCCCACTTGAGGATCGCGGAAACCCGTTGAGCGAGCCGGCGGGCCGTCTCGGGTCGGGTGGTCCACGGATCGGCGAGAACGGCGAGGATGTCGCCCACAGTGATCAGGTCGACACGCTTGGCCCCGAGCCGGGGGAAGACGTAGGTCTCCAGGCTCGCTCGCCACTGCTGCTCGGAGCGGCTGCCGGGCTTCCACTGACGGGCGTGCAGGGCGATCACCCGCTCGGCGGCTTCGACAAAGTACGGAACGCCATCGCCTCGCGGATCGCGGCCCTGCGCTACAGCACGGCGGTTCTCCACGCACTTGGCCCTCGCTTCGGCCAGCGTGACGATCGGGTAGGCGCCCAGCCCGATCATGATCGGCTTGCCGTTGACCCTCAACCGCTGGGACCAAGTCTTGGACAATCGGCCGTTGCGCGTGGGCCGCACGAGTAGGCTCAGCCCGTGGCCGCCGCGCCCGTCGCCGTAACGTCCGGGCTCCTTGACCGTACGGACGAAAGCGGCGCTCAGCGTCTTGGGGCGGCTCATGCGTACCCTCCCTGCTATTACTTTCTAAGTGGTAATGGATGATACGAGCAGAGCACGTGTGAGACAACGATCGACCTATGGGAAAGCGCAGTTACCCCTTCTGAACAGGGCTTATAGTGACAGATGACTACGGACGACCACGCAGGATGAAGGCCAGCATCGCGGGCATACCCTCCGCGCAAGATCGCAACTGAGACAGTGCGGGGGTAGGCGCAAGCACATCAACAGGGGACGGGGTCTCTGCCGCTCCTGTTCGCTGCTACCTGAGGGCCGCTCGGGCCACGGCCTCACCCGCACGGACCGAATTCGCATGCCTGCTCGCTCGGCCTCTCAGGGGCCACGCGGATAGGTGAGAGCCTGTCGCGTCGCAGCGGTGTCCTTACCGATTGCAGACTTCACGAAGTCACTGATATCGTGAGATCGTGAGGAACGTCACGGTGAGCTTGGACGAGGAGACCGCACACTGGGCTCGGGTTGAGGCAGCATGTAATGACATGAGCGTGTCGCGCTTCGTCGGCAAGGTTCTTCGGGAGCGGATGACGAGTTCTGAGGACTTCGAGCGGGCCCAGCGGTCCTATCTCAGCCGCACAGCCCAACGGCTGAGGTCAAGCGACGGGCCTTTGCCCGGGCGCGACGAGATCCATCGACGCTGAGACGCAGTGGGCGTCTTTGTTGACACCAACGTGTTGGTGTATGCGCGGGATCTGTCGGTGCCCGCCAAACAACAGCGCGCCCATGAGTGGATGTCTGCGCTGTGGGAGTCGCGGCTGGGCCGTACCAGTGTGCAGGTCCTCAACGAGTACTACGTCACCGTCACCCGCAAACTCACTCCGGGCCTCGCGGTGCGCGACGCCCGCGCCGACGTGGACGACCTGCGCGCCTGGGTGCCGGTGCCGATCAGCGCCAGGCTCGTGGAGGCTGCGTTCGCGGTCGAAGACCGCTTCGGCCTGTCATATTGGGACTGTCTGATCGTGGCCGCCGCGCAGGCCACGGACTGTGACTATCTGCTCACCGAAGACCTCCAAGACGGCCAGCGCCTCGACCCCGTGACCGTCATCAACCCGTTCGCAAACCGGCCAGGCACGATCCTGTAGCCAACCCAAACGGCCGCTGCTGGCACCACTACAGCTCCGAGCCCTGCCGCATCGTCGACATCTCCCGCATCGACATCTCCACCTACCAGGATCCCTTCTGTCGGTGCTGCAGGTTGTGGCGGCGACCGCGTTCTGGGTGATGGCCATCCGCATGCGTGTCGTTCAGGCAGTGGTGGAGGGGCTGCGTCGACGACGACAGCGAACTGGGCTTCATCCAGGGCCCTATTGCCGCGGTGGCCGTCGACGCGAAGCGCGCCAGAGCCCGCTTCGCGCCAGCGAGTGGTTGACCGTCATCAGCTAATGCTTGCGGCCAGCCCAGAGGCGCGTCGAGAGCAATCAGGGTGGGGCTGGAGGTTTCGTCGTCGATGAACTCGGCCGTGCGGTCAACGAGCCCGTCCCACCCCATCCGCTTGCCTGAACGAACCATCTCAACACGGGTGACGCCTCGGGAACGACGCCCTAGAGCGATCCCGACATTCTCAGGCTGGGCAGCGCAGTCGATGCCGATGACCGTGAGGGAGCCAGATGCTGGACCCGCAATCATGACACAACGGTTTCGTCTGAGGATGCGGGCTCAGGCGGGGCCGTAGTCGAGGACCGACGACCGTCCTGCAATGGCTGCGACCCTTACGAGCAACGACTTGCCGTCAGCGTCCATCAAGTGCAGATCCTCCTCTCCCGGAACGAACGGGACCGGCTGCTGCTGTCCGCCGTTGATGGCGATATTGGAGGCATAGAGGTACGTCCTGTGGCTGGTGTCGAGAATCGGGTTGAGCCGGCCAGCGAGACCGGGCACGTGACCGGTCGACTCTGCGAACACGACCGAGCCGCCGCCGGCCTTGGGGGCCAACTCGACTGCGAGCGCTCGTTCCATCGGCAGCCAACCGCGTTCTACATGCGCGGCACAACCCTCACGAGCCACGAACACCGTCATGGGCAGGTGAACCGAGTGCAGGTCAAGGCGCGCCTCGCCCTCGCCGTCGGTGCGGCTCCGCTTCCAGGTGTTGTTCGGGAACAATGTCAGCACATCCGCGCCACTGAGGGGCGATCCCCCGCTTCGCACCGTGACCACAACGGTGGCCGGGTCGGCGTGGACCTCCGCGGCGGGCAGAACAAGGCACAACTCCGAATCATCGATGGATCGGAACTGTGCGTCCTTGCCCGACAACTCGCGGGTCTCGCGGCGGATGATGGAGACGCCGTCGCCGCGCCGCTCCATAAAGTACTGCCGGCCGCCGGCACCCTCGATCTCACCGACGCTCATGCGGCCGAGGATCGAGGCGAGCACCTGGTTGCGGGTCACTTGCCGCTCCATCATGCTCTCGACGGTCAGGTTATTCGGCAGCCCACCCGGTGATCTCAACTCGAGGCGGTCAGAGAAGACCGACAACCGGATTCTGCTGCCCTGGATCGAGTAGTCGCGGTGCACGACCGCGTTCACAAGAGCCTCGAAGACTGCCCGTGAGCTGTATTCGGGCAAGTTCACGCGAGCAGGATCCTTGCGCGCTCCGACGCGCATGTTCCGCACAGCGAACGCAAGTGCTTGGGCGATCTGCTCGTTGATCGGACCGGCGATGTCCTGTGCGTCAACCTGCCCGGACGCCCTGTCGGCGCCCGTGTAGCGAACGGCGGTGACCTCTGCGCCCGGAAGGAACTCCCGGGGCTGCCGGGTGCACGTCAGAATGCCTGCCACGGTGGCCAGAACCGCGCCGTGGCCGTCGGTGCGCAACAGTCCGAGCTTCTCGAGCCCCAACTGGGGGTCGCGCAGGCCCTCAGCGCTGAGCAAGGGTTTCCACAGCTCCTTGTCGAGGGTTGAGAATCCCGTACGGACCACTGTCTGCTCGTCGAAACCGGTGAACCGAGCCTGGCCGCGCCGTTGCGCCAAGCGCATCCGCTCGTCGGGCGACATGGGTTGTTTGGCGCTGCCGACGCGCACGAAGCTGCCGCCAGGGCTGTCGTATTGCGCATCCCCTTCCGGAATCGAGACAAGGAGGAACGATCGCTCATCCAGTTCCCTGCGGTACGTCTCAATCCTGATCATCGGCTTGATCGAGTTCGTGCAGATCTCCATGACCTGACGCTCGAGCGCATCCAGTTGGTCGCGGGACATTCCCGGCACATCGCCTGCGTCGGTGACACCGAGCAGCAGAACGCCGCCCCGGGCATTGGCGAAGGCGGCAATCTCGTCGGCCCAGCCGTCACGCTGGCGCCGCGCCGGGTCACTGTTGCGGAAGTCGACGCTCTTGAATTCCCAAGCGCTGTCCTCGCCGAGGCGAAGCTGGCGCCGAATCTCGTCGTCGGTGTACGCCATCGTCATCCTGCCCTCGCGAGCGGCCCCATCGGTACCTGCCACGCTACCCCGGCACGGTGCCCGGCAGCCTCGATCCGAATGCCCCTGGGCGGGACAGCGGTCCGCCGGGATCACGATTCCGTGAGCGGTCGACCGGGTGCGACGCATCAGCAGTTGCGCTGGCGCAACACGCCGTTCGCGGTGCCGGTACGGTGCCGGGATGGACGCGGCACCGCTCGACGGCCGCGGCGGCACCGGCGGCGGCTCGGGGCCGGACGGCCACGAGGACGGCGATCGCGAGGGTTCGCGCCGGCTGCCGGCCGCGGCCGGGCTCGTCGGCGTGCTCGTGGCTGTCATCGCCGCGCTGTGGCTGCTGAGCCTCACCGGCGGTGACGGAGGCGGCACCGAGGGACAGGACCCGGAACCGCTGGACGGGAGCCCCGTCGAGGTCCCCACCACCAGCAGCCCGCTGCGGGAGCCCGACAGCATGGTCGAGGTCGCCGCCGAGGGCGAGGATCCGCCTGCTGCCGCGCCCGCGGAACCGTTCAGCGACCTAGAGGGGCGGCTCTCCTATCTGAGCGGTAGTCACGTGGCCCGCCTGGACCTGGCCACGGGCGCGGTGGAGCTTCTGCCCGTCGAGCCGGTCGGATCGGTTCTGGCGCTCAGCGACATGACGCTGCTCTCCGACGGCAAGCGGACCGTGGGAATGCCCTCCGACGGCGATCCGCAGAACGGCGTGCTCGTCGCCTCCGACTCGCAGTTGGTGCGCTCCACCGATCCGCTGGTCGACTTCTGGGTGGTCAGCCGGCCCCGCGGCCCCGACGGCGCCGTGCAGCTGAACGGCTGGCAGGACTACGGCATCATGACCGGCGGGCTGCACGCCCCGCCGGGATCCGAGGTGCTAGTCCTACCCGGTGGCGGGCTGCTGATCGCTCCTCCGGTGGGCAAGACGTTCCGGCCGAGCTTCGCCGGCTTCGAAGCCGTCAGCGAGCACCGCCTCCTCGCCTCCAACGGCGAGCTGCACGTGGAGCAGCGATGCGACGACAGGCTCTCGTGCGAGGTTGTGGCGGTCGACGCGGCCACCGGTCAGGAAACGGAGCTGCCGGGGGAGTTCGTGGCCGAGATTGCGCAGGTCTCGGTCTCGCCCGACGGTCGGTGGCTGCTCAACGACACCAGCCCCGCCTGGCTCCTCGACCTCGAGGCGCAGGAACTGCGGCTCCTCGATGTCGGCGGCTACGGCCAGCCGCAATGGTCCGAGGACTCGAGCTCGGTGGCGTGGCTCACCGCCGACCGGACGCCGACGCTGGTGGTCGCGCTGACGGCACCGCCCGAGCTGGACAAGGGATGGCTCATCGTCGAGTTGGCCGGTCTGGGAGCGGACCCCTCCCCCGGCACGTCGTTCCTGCTGGACTCGACCCTCAGAGGCCGATCGGGTAGGTGAGGGAATCGGCCCATACGGCCGAGGCCGTGGCCCGAGCGGCCCGTGAGCGCAGCGAACAAGAGCGGGAAGACGCCCCCTCGCAGCACGACGGGTCTGCGCCCAACCCGCTCTCGTTCTCAGCCGGAGGTGAGCTCGGCCGCTCCGAACACCACGCCGAAGCGCACGCACCAGATCGCCACCGTCGAGTAGTGGTCCAGGTCGAGCCCGGCGGGGATCTCGTAGTTCTGGGCGCCGACGTTGCCCTTGAGGTCGCCGAGGTCGACGAAGTCGTTGTCGAAGTCACCGGTGGCCGCATCGGGCGGCGCCGCCGACAGGTACACGTTCAGGTCGGGGCCGTTGTCGGTGCGGAAGTCCTCGAAACGCAGGAAGCGCTGGCCGCTGCCGTCGCCCAGGACCCGGGCACTGCCCTCGGTGGGATGGGAGCGGTCGATGAACGACCCGGCCGCCTCCACGATGATCTGAGGCTCGACGACTTCGGGCTGCGGCGCCTCGGCCCCCGGCTCGGGCTCGGCCGCCGCGGTCCCGCTCCCGGCCTCGGCAGCCTCCGGCTCGCCCTCGGTGCCGCTGTCCTCAACGGCCTCGGGCTCGGGGACGCCGGACTCGGGGATGGACTCCTCGCCAGTGGGGGCCGGCTCGCCCTCCGCGGCGTCGGGGGTGCCCTCCATCTCGGGCATGGGCTCGTCGACCTCGTCGGTCATCGGCATGTCCTGCTCGTCCATGGCCTTGTTCATGGCGTCGGCCATCTCGGCCGTCGTCTCGTCGCCGGCCATGCCCGACGGCGCCGGGCCGGCGGTGAAGAACGGGAGCGCCTCGTCCACCTCGTCGTCTTGGAAGTACGTCTGGAAGGCGAAGAAGCCGAACACCAGCCAGGCTCCCACCGCGGCCAGCACGGCTCCAACGGGAAGCGCCCAGCGCCAGTGGCGTTTGATCCAGGATCTCATCACCCCCAGTATCGCCGCTGAAGGCCGGGCATTTCAGAAGTCCTCTCGGGCGGCGGCGCCGGGAGCCTGCCGATCCCGCTCGGCCTGCCGTCCGGGTAGGTTCGTGCCGGTGAGCGCGCAAGCAGTGTGGCTGAACGGAGGGATGGTCGATCCCGATCAGCCGCACCTGCGCGCCGACGACCACGGGGTGATCGTGGGCGACGGCGTGTTCGAGACACTGCTCGTGGTGCGTCGCGACCAGCCGGCGGCCGCGTTCGCGGTGCGGCGGCATCTCGAGCGTCTGCGCCGCTCGGCGAGGGTCCTGCGCTTCGAGTGCCCCTACAGCGACGACGAGTTGCGGGCGGCCATCGCCCAGTGCCTCGACGCCGCCCCCGAGGCCGGAATCGTGCGGATCACCGCCACCAGCGGCGGGGGCCCGCTGGGATCGGGGCGCAGCGGCGCACGGGGGTCGGCCATCGTGATCGCCGGCAACCGGCCGTCCGACTACCCGCCGGGCACCGCGGTGGCGATCATGGGCTTCGCCCGCAACGAGCGGGGCGCCATGGCCGGGGTGAAGACCACCTCCTACGCCGAGAACGTGCTGGCCCTGGACATGGCCCGGGAGCGAGGCGCCTCCGAGGCGATCTTCGCCGACACCCGGGGCCGGGTGAGCGAGGGCACCGGGTCGAACATCTTCTGGTCCGACGGCGAGCGGCTGCACACGCCGCCGCTCGACACGGGCTGCCTCGCCGGGGTGACCCGGGCGCTGCTGCTGGAGCGTCTCGACATTGCCGAGACCCACCTTGGAGTGGAGGACCTGCCCGGCGTGCCCGAGGCCTTCCTGGCGTCGTCGACCCGCGTCGTGCAGTCGATCGCCCGCATTGACGACACCGATCTGCCGGTGGTGGACGGCGCGCTGACCTCGCACGCCGCCCGGATGATGACCGAGCTGATCGCCACCGACATCGACCCGTGACCGACGACGAACCGACGGCCGAGCTGACCGCCACCGGCATCGCCCCGTGACCGACGACGAACCGACGGCCGAGCTGACCGCCACCGGCATCGCCCCGTGACCGACGACGATCTGATGGAGCTGGCTCTGGCCGAGGCCCGGGCCGCACCGCTCCACGGCGACGTGCCCGTCGGCGCGGTGGTGTGGCACGACGGAGACGTGGTCGCCCGCCGCCACAACGAGCGCGAGCTCACCGGCGACCCCACCGCCCACGCCGAGATCCTGGCCGTGCGCGACGCCGCGGCCCTCCTCGGCGGCTGGCGCCTGGACGGGGCGACGGTGGCGGTGACGCTGGAGCCGTGCCTGTTGTGTGCGGGCGCCCTCCTGCAGGCTCGGGTGGCGCGGGTGGTGTTCGGTGCCGACGACCCCAAGGCCGGCGCGCTCGGGTCGCTCTACAACGTGGGCGCCGACCCCCGCCTCAACCACGAGTTCGAGGTGGTGCCGTGGGTGCGCGCCGAAGAGTGCGCCGCCCTGCTGCAGGAGTTCTTCTCGGACCTGCGGAACTCGCACCGGCGGGGCTCCGAGGCGGGCGCCGCAGTCGAGCCGGAGGGCGGCCGGTAGCCTCTGCGGCGGAGAGTTGCCAGAGCGGACGAATGGGGCGGCCTCGAAAGCCGTTGTGGCCTCCGGGTCACCATGGGTTCGAATCCCATACTCTCCGCCGCGACCATCGGGTGACGTGGGCGTTCACGACGACGCGGTGCCGACCGCGCTCAGGTATGCACGACGCCGCCACTCCCACTCACCCCCCATAGGATCGACCGGGCATGCCCACAGTCATCACCGGGACCGGCGTGGCCGTTCCGCCCAACGTCGTGACCAACGACGACCTGACCCGGATCATGGACACCACCGACGAGTGGATCCGCTCCCGAACCGGCGTTGCCTCCCGCCGGTTCGTCGATCCCGGCACCGCGACGTCGGATCTGGCCGCGGAAGCGACCAGGGCCGCGATGGCCGACGCAGGCGTGAGCGGCGACGAGGTGGACATGCTGGTGTGCGCCACCATGACCCCGGACCGCCAGAACCCGGGCATCGCCGGAGCGGTGCAGCACAAGGCCGGTCTCGGCGACGCGACCACGTTCGATCTCCGCCAGCAGTGCGCCGGCTTCCTGTTCGGACTCGATCTGGCCGACATGCTGATCTCCACCGGCCGAGCCGGAACGGTGGTGGTCGTGGGGGCCGAGGTCCATGCCGGCTACCTGCCCTGGGGCGACGCCTGGGAGATCGTGCTGGGCAGCACCGACCGGGCCCCGACCGACGACGAGCGGGCGCTGGCCACCCACCACCGCACTTGGAGCGTGCTCTTCGGCGACGGCGCGGGCGCCGTGGTGCTGCGCGGCCGCGAGGCCGCGTCCTCCCGGCCCCCGGTGGCGCCCGAAGGGCTTCTGAAGTCGGTGTTGAGGACGGACGGTACCCATGCCGATCTGATCGAAGTGCCGGGACTCGGATCGGAGCAGCGGCCCTACGCGGACGCAGCCCAGATCGCCGCCGGGCTGCACCACCCGGCCATGAACGGCGCCGGCCTGTACCGCCTGGCCGTTGAGACCATGCCGGCCGCGGTGCGCGAGGCGCTCGACGCGGCCGGCTGCGAACTCGACGAGCTCGACCTCGTGGTGGCCCACCAAGCCAACGACCGGATCCTGGACGGAGCCCGGCGGCGGCTCGGCGTGGACGCCGCGGTGATGCCGTCCAACATCGAGCACTGGGGCAACACCACCGCGGGCACGCTGCCGATCCTGTACCACGAACTGCGACAGCAGGGCCGGGTCGCCCCGGGGACGCTGGTGGCGTTCACCAGCTTCGGTGCAGGCGCCCACTGGGGCGCGGTCCTGTACCGCGAGCCCCGCGCAACGGAGGCGGCGTGAGCGCCTTGTGCGTCCCAACGTGGCTCGCGGCGGCGGTGTCGATCCCGCGGCGGGCGAGGGAGGCGGCGTGAGCGCTCTGGGCCTCGCCGCGCTGGTCGCCGGCGGACTGATGGCCGGTTGCTGGCTGGTGAGCCTGCCCAAGCGCGACGTGTCGATCGTCGATCCGCTGTGGCCGATGGTGTTCGTGGCCGTGGCCTGGTCGTTGTGGCTGTTCAGCGACGGGGCCGGCGGTGGCCGGGCATGGCTGATGCTGGTGATGGTGTCCGCCTGGGGCCTGCGTTTGGGCGCCCACCTGACCGCTCGCAAGTGGGGCGCGCCGGAGGACTTCCGCTACCGGGCCTTGAGGCGGCGCCTAGAGCCGTTCTGGCTGTGGAGCCTGCTGGTCGTGTTCGTCCTCCAGGCCGCGCTGGCGGTGGTGGTGTCACTGCCGGTCCAGGCGGTGCTGGGCGATACCGGCCCGTCACCGCTGCGGTGGCTGGACTGGGTCGGGGCGGCGGTCTGGGCAGTGGGCCTGGCCTTCGAGGCGGTGGGCGACGAGCAGTTGCGCCGCTTCAAGGCCGACGAAGCCAACCGGGGCTCCGTCATGGATCGGGGCCTGTGGCGCTACAGCCGCCACCCCAACTACTTCGGCGACAGCATGGCGTGGTGGGGCATCTGGCTGGTCGCCGCGGCGGCCGGGGCGTGGTGGACCGTCGCCGGGCCGCTGCTCATGACGTTCCTGCTGCTGAGGGTGTCAGGGGTGACCGTGCTGGAGCGCAGCATCGGCAGGCGCCGACCCGGCTACGCCGAGTATGTGGCCCGCACCAGCGCCTTCGTCCCGATGCCTCCCCGGCGCACAGCCCGCCACAACGGCCGACCCGCCAGTTCCTGACACGTCCATCTGGCCGAGACGGAACGACTGGATTCTTATTGACACCCCGGGCTGCTCAGAGGCCGAGCGGATAGGCCAGCGAATCCGCTCCATACGGGCGAGGCCGTGGCCCGAGCGGCCCGTGAGCGCAGCGAACAAGAGCGGGAATGACACCGCCGCACCGCGAGACGCTGGCGAGCAATCCGCGCACGTTCTCAGCCTGATGCTGGCCCCGCGGGTCAGAACGTGGCTGCGTCGGCTCCTACCCATCTGGTGATGAGGTCGTTCAAGGAGCCGTCGGCCTTCATCGACTCGAGGGCGTCGTCCAGTCGGTCCTTCAGCTCGTCGCCCTCGCGAACGCCGACGCCTATGCCCTGGTCCAGCACCACCTCCGGACCCACGATGGCCACCCGGCCCTCGAGCTCGGCGACCTTCTGCACCGCGTAGGCGTGGTCCACCAGGATCGCATCGACCTCGCCGTCGAGGAGTGCGTCGATTCCGGGCCGGCCGGGTCCGAAGGCCTCGAACTCGACGCCGAGGCCCTCGAAGTAGTCGGAGTAGATGGTGTTGTCCGCCGCGCCCAGCCGGCCGGCGACCGCTCCGTCCCCGGCGCCTTCGAGCGCCAGGTACACCGATGGGACGGGCGGGTAGTAGGGCTCAGTGAAGTCGATGACACGGTCCCGCTCCGCGGTGATGCTCATTCCGGAGATGATCGCATCGAACTGTTCATCCGCCAGGCTCGGGATCAGCGTCTCCCAGTCATGTATCACCCACTCGCAGTCCAGTTCGGCGCGGCGACACAGCTCGTCGGCCAGTTCTCTCTCGAGCCCGTCGACCTCGCCCGAGTCGTTCACGAAATTGAACGGGTGGTAGTCGCCGATGGTGGCCAGGACCGCCCGCTGCGGCTCTCGCCCCGAACACGACAGCAGCAGCGCAGCCAGGGCTCCGGCCAGAACCGGCACGACCAGGGCGCGGACCGCCGCCCGCCTCGCACGCACGCTCTCAGGGCGACGACCGGCTGGCGCCAGCGAACGGCTCACCTCGCCAATGCTAGGGAGAAACGGCGAGAACTGGAGGCCAAGAGGCCGAGCGGGCAGGTGAGGGAATCGGCCCACACGGAGCGAGGCCGTGGCCCGAACGGCCCGTGAGCGAAGCGAACAAGAACGGGAGACACCCCCTCGCAGCGCGACGGGTCTGCGCCTACTCGCTCGGCCTCTAGGGCCGCGGTTCGCGGCGGCGCGACGGCCGCTTGAGGGTGACGGCGGTGATGGCGTCCGAGAACTGGTAGAGCAGCGCGCCGATGAACGTCAGGATGATGACGTAACCGTAGTGTCGCGTGACACAACCCGACGGCAGTCGGAATGAAGAGTGTGGTTGCTCATGCCCGACAATTCCTGACTAATCTGGTCGGAATAGTCATCATGGGTCGCTAGCCTGCGGACAGTCCGCCAACATCGGAGGTACCCATGGGACTGCGCATCAACGACACCGCTCCCGACTTCACCGCCGACACCACCGAGGGAGCCATCAACTTCCATGAGTGGATCGGCGACGGATGGGCGCTGCTGTTCTCCCACCCGAAGGACTTCACCCCGGTCTGCACCACCGAACTGGGCGCGGTAGCCGGCCTGAAGTCGGAGTTCGCCGCCCGCAACTGCAAGATCATCGGCATCAGCGTCGACGGCGTGAGCGACCACCACGGCTGGTCGGCCGACATCGAGACCGCCACCGGCAACGCCGTCAACTACCCGCTGATCGGTGATCCCGGGCTCAACGTGGTGAAGCTCTACGACATGCTCCCGGCCGACGCCGGCGACACCTCCGAGGGACGCACCGCGGCCGACAACGCCACCGCCCGCTCGGTGTTCATCATCGGCCCAGACAAGAAGATCAAGGCCTCCCTCACCTACCCGATGACCACCGGCCGCAACTTCGCCGAAATCCTGCGACTGCTCGACTCGGTCCAGCTCACCGCCCACGAGCAGGTGGCCACCCCGGCCAACTGGAACCAGGGCGAGGACGTGATCATCGTTCCGGCCGTCTCCAACGAGGCCGCGGCCGAGAAGTACCCGGACGGCTGGGAGGCGCCGCTGCCCTACCTCCGGATCGTCCCGCAGCCCGGAGCCTGACCTGCTCCGCGTTCTGTGTGCGGTTCCTGGCCGTAGTGGCCGATAACCGCACACAGATCCAACTGCACACCGGCGCCGCCCGGCTCCTACGCTTCGGCGATGGCGCCGACCATCGCTGAGATCGCGGCCGCGCCCGTGCGCCGTCCCGAGGCGCTGGGCCGACCTCAGGCCAGCCCGGCCTCCTGGGACCCGCAGGGCCTGATGCACCCCCTGTCGAACGACCGGGCCTTCGCCGGGCAGGCCGAACGCTTCGCGCCCCCGTGGGGCGAGGTGGTGTGCGTAGCCACCGCCTCCGACGGCACCTTCGGCGTGGGAATGACCAGCCAGGCCGGTCCGGTCGTGCCCGTCATCAACGACTTCTTCGCACCGATGCTCGCCGGCGAGCCCGCCCTGGCCACCGGGAAGCACTGGAACATGATGGTCCGCAGCTCCAACAGCGCCTACGGAGCATCCGGGCTCGCCTCCTTCGCCATCAGCGCGGTCGATCTGGCCCTCTGGGACCTGAAGGGCAAGCTCCTGGGCGTTCCCGTCTACGAGCTCCTCGGCGGCCCCGCCCGGGACCGCACCCGCTGCTACGCCACCGGCAACGACCTCGACGACCTGCGCGACCGGGGCTTCGAAGCGTTCAAGCTGGCCTGCCGGGTCGGTCCGGCCGCGGCCACCGCCGGGATCGAGCAGACCGAGCGCCTGGTGGCCGGCGCCCGCTCGGAGTTGGGGCCCGACGCCGACATCATGCTCGACTGCTGGCCCGTGCTCGACGCGTCCTACGCGGTGAGGATCGGCGAGGCGCTCGCCCCCTACCGCCTGACCTGGATCGAGGACTACGCCCAGCCCGACGACTGGGACGGCTACGCCGACGTCCGCCGCCGCCTGCCGTCGGCGACGCTGGCCGCGGGCGAGCGCTGGTACACCGACCGCACCTTCGCCCACGTCGCCGGGCAGCGCCTCGTCGACGTGCTCCAGCCCGACGTGCAATGGGTCGGCGGAGCCACCGCCGTGCTCAAGATCGCGGCCATCGCCGCGGCGGCCGGACTCGAGCTGGCCGTCCACGGCGCCTGCAACGACTCCTACGGCCAGCACCTGAGCCACGGGCTGCCCGGCAACCGGTGGGCGGAGATGTTCGTGGGCTGCGGACCCGGCGAGTCGCTGATGGCCGCCTGGCGCTCCACGCCCGGCATGGCCCTGCCCCGCGACGGCTGGCTGGTTCCCAGCGACGCACCCGGATTCGGCATCGACCTGACCCGCGACCAGCTCGAAGCCGCCGTCACCTGAGCACGAATCATCGTACTTTTTGGTGACAATCACCAAGAATCACAATAATTGCCGTGGGAGGGGGCGACCCCGGTAGTCCACGAACCGGCCGGTGGCCCGCTAGTCGACGATGGTCACACCGGCGGCGGCCAACTCCTCCAAGGCGGCCGCCGAGGAGTCGGGGGCGACCCCGGCGCAGTGGCCCACCAGCACTGCCGTCTCGAACCCGGCCGCGGCCGCGTCCAGCGCCGTGGCCCGCACGCAGTAGTCGGTGGCGATGCCGGCCACGTCTACCGCCTCCACGCCCCGCTCGGCGAGCCAGTCCCCCAGACCCACGCCCTCGCTGGATCCGGCGACCCCCTCGAAGCTGCTGTAGCCGTTGCTGTACTGGCCCTTGAGGAACACCTCGTCCAGGGCGACCTGGAGCTTCGGCGAGAACGCGGCGCCCTGGGTACCCGCCGCGCAGTGGACCGGCCACGACGTCACGAAGTCGGGGCTGGTGCCGGGCTCGGCGAAGTGCTGGCCCGGATCGATGTGCCAGTCCTTGGACGCCACGACGTAGCCGTAGTGGCCCCCGGCCCGGTCGAGGCCGACCAGGTCGGTGATGGAGGCGGCCACCGCGTGCCCGCCCTCCACGGCCAGGGAACCGCCCTCGCAGAAGTCGTTCTGCACATCGACGATGATCAGAGCTCTGGACATGTCGGCTCCTCCCCGGGCAGCCTGCGCGAGCTCCGACCGCGCGGGCTGCCCATTCGCTCCGTTGGCTGATTCTGTCGCGGCGGGCGACTCCATTCCCACCCATTCGGTGGGAATGGCCGGCGAACGGCGGGGATGGGGAACCCGGTCCTCGGGTCGCAGGCCCCGCCGGCGCTCGGCGCAGCGGCTGCGGGCGGCCACCGGATCGTCCCGCCAGGCCCGCTCGCCGCCGGCTACCAGCACCACCTGCGGGTCGTGGGCGTCCGGCGCCGCCACGGCGGCACCCACCGGAGACAGCACCTCCGCGGTCCAGAAGCCCGAACGGTCGACGGTGCGGTGCACCTGCTTGCGGCCGCCGACGGTGATCTTTCCCGGTGAGAGCTTCCCGACGGCCCGCACGGGCGCACCGGAGCCGGCGGAGTCGCCGATGGCGACCAGCTTGTAGACCACCGACGCAGTCGGATGGCCGGAGCCGGTGACCATGCTGGTGCCCACCAGATAGGCGTCGATGGGCGCGGCGGCCTCCTCCAACTCGGCGATCTTGAACTCGTCGAGGTCCCCGGAGGCCACGATGCGGCAGCCCTCCGCGCCCAGGGCGTCGAGCAGGGCCCGGGCCCGGATGCTGGCCGCGAGCAGGTTGCCGCTGTCGATGCGCACCGCGCCGATGCCCGGACCCACCACGTCCACCGCCCGGCGGATGCCCTCCAGCACGTCGAAGGTGTCGACCAGGTAGGTGGAGGCCGTGCCCAGAGCGTCCCGCTGGGCCGCGAAGGCGCCCTTCTCGTCGGGGTGGGCCAGCACGAAGGCGTGGGCAGTGGTGCCCCCGGTGGGGATGCCGTAGCGCCGGCCCGCCTCCAGGTTGGATGTGGTGTCGAAGCCGCCGATGTGGGCGGCCCGGGCTGCGGCCACCGCGGCGTCGGGGTCGGCGCGGCGGCTGCCGCCCTCGATCAGCAGGCGGTCGTCGGCCACGTCGCGCACCCGGGCTGCGGCCGAGGCCACCGCGCAGTCGTAGTTGAGGATCGACAGCACGACCGTCTCGAGGACCACGCATTCGGCGAAGCCGCCCTCCACGGTCAGCACCGGCGAGTACGGGAAGAACAGCTCGCCGTCGGGGTAGCCGGTCACGTCGCCGCCGAAGCGGTACGAGCGCAGCCAGTCGGCCACGTCGGGATCAGACACCACGCCCGCGCCGACGAGGTGCTCGACGGTGTCGTCGTCGAAGCGGAAGCCCTCGATGGCGTCGACGACCCGGTCCACCCCGGCAACGACGCCGTAGGCCCGTCCCGCCGGCAGCCGCCGGGCGAACGCCTCGAACACGGCGCGGTGCTCGGCGATCCCTGACTTGAGGGACGAGGCCACCATGGTGATCTCGTAGTGGTCGGTCTTCAGGGCCATGGAGCCACTGCGATCCACGACACAAACGCTATCGCTGGCGCGGTTCGTCCAGCACAGCCGCGAACTGGCAGCAAGACGCTTGCTAGGCGGGCATTACGCTGCCGATCCCCGAGCCCTAGGTCCTAGACGGCCGGCCACGACGCGGCCGTCGCCCAGATTCGTAGGCTCGGCGGTGATGATGACCGCGTGGGGAGTCATGCACTCCATGGCGGCGGACCGGTCCGGCCTGGAGGGCAAGACGATCACGGCCGACACCCGGCGCCGGGTGTGGGCGTTCGCCCGCCTGTACCGGGCTTCGATCGCCGCGTTCATCGTGACCACCGTCGCCTCCACGTTCCTGGGGCTGCTGGCCCCGCTGGTGATCCGGGAGATCTTCGACTCGGCCATCGCCCGCGGCGACGGCGGCTACCTGAACGTTCTGTTCATCGTGCTGATCGCCGCCGCAGTGGGCGAGGCGCTGCTGTCGCTGCTGGCCCGCCGGCTCAGTTCCGGCATCGGCGAGGGCCTGATCTTCGATCTGCGGCTGCGGCTGTTCGACCACGTGCAGCGCATGCCGCTGGCGTTCTTCACCCGAACCCAGACCGGCACCCTGGTGAGCCGGCTCAACAACGACGTGATCGGAGCCCAGCGGGCCTTCACCGGCACGCTCGGCACGGTGGTGGCCAACATCATCACCCTGGTCGCGACGCTCATCACGATGTTCCTGCTGGAGTGGCGCCTGACCCTGCTGGCCGTGCTGATCCTGCCCGTTTTCGTGCTGCCGGCGAGGCGGGTGGGCCGGGGACTGCAGGCCATAACCCGCGAGGGCATGAACCTCAACGCCTCGATGAACGTCACCATGACCGAGCGCTTCAACGTGGCCGGGGCCCTGCTGGTGAAGCTGTTCGGCCGCCACGACGACGAGGCCGCCGACTTCTCCGCCCGGGCCGGGCGGGTGCGCGACATCGGCGTCCGCAGCGCCATGTACTCGCAGGTGTTCCTCATCGCGCTGACCCTGGTGGGCGCGGTGGGGACCGCCATCGTCTACTGGCTGGGCGGCCACCTCGCCATCGACGGCGCGCTGAGCGCGGGCACGCTGGTAGCGCTCGGGCTGTACACGGTGCGGATCTACGTGCCTCTCACCAGCCTGTCCAACGCACGGGTGGACGTGATGTCGGCCTTCGTGAGCTTCGAGCGGGTGTTCGAGGTGCTCGACACTCCCAACCCGATCACCGACGCTCCCGACGCTCGCGAGCTTCCCCGGCCCGAGGGACGGATCGAGTTCCGGGACGTGCACTTCGCCTACCCGACCGCCGACGGGACCCCCGAGTCGCTGGGTGTGGCCGCGGCCGGCTCCCAGACCGAACCGACAGACCCCGCCGAGGTGCTGTCGGGCATCGAGCTGGTCATCCCTCCGGGCTGGATGGTGGCGGTCGTCGGCCCGTCGGGCTCCGGCAAGACCACGCTGGTCTCGCTGGTGCCCCGGCTCTACGACGTGACCGGCGGCGCGGTGCTGATCGACGGCGTCGACGTCCGGCACCTCGCGCAGGCGTCGCTGCGGGCCGCCATCGGAACGGTCACCCAGGATCCTCACCTGTTCCACGACACGGTCGCCTCGAACCTGCGCTACGCCCGCCCCGACGCCGCCGACGCGCTGCTGGTGGAAGCCTGCCGAGCCGCCCGCATCCACGACGTGATCGCAACCCTGCCCGACGGCTACGACACCGTGGTGGGTGAGCGGGGCTACCGGCTGTCGGGAGGCGAGAAGCAGCGGCTGGCCATCGCCAGGATGCTGCTCAAGGACCCGTCCATCGTCATTCTCGACGAGGCCACATCCCATCTCGACACCGAGAACGAGGCCCTGGTGCAGGAAGCCCTGACCGATGCGCTGCGGGGCCGCACGTCGCTGGTGGTGGCCCATCGCCTGTCCACCATCGTGGACGCCGACGTGATCGTGGTCGTCGACGAGGGCCGGATCGTGGAGTCGGGCACCCACGACGAGCTGCGCCTCGCCGGCGGCCTGTACGCCGAGTTCTACGAGGGGCTGCTGCGAGCCGAGGTCGCCGAGACGGACCCGCGCTCCGGGGAGGCGGGGACGGACCCGCGCTCCGAGACAGCCGAGACGGACCCGCGCTCCAAGCACGCCGGGACGGACCCGCTCTCGGAGACAGCCGGGACGGCGGTGCCATGACGGGCGTGATCGCTGCGGACCAGACCCTGACGGTGGGCGAGCTGGCCCAGGTGCTGCGCTGGACCCTGGACGAGGCCTTCCCCGCCGGGGTGTGGGTCGCCGGGGAGATCGACAGCATCACCCGGCCCCGCAGCGGCCACGTCTACTTCGACCTGGTCGAGCGGTCCGAGCATGCCGAGCCGGGGGCACCGCCGGTTGCGTCGGTGAGCGTCGTGCTGTTCCGCGACGACAGGGAACGGGTCAACGCCACCATCAAGCGGCACGGCAACGCCATCCGCATGGCCGACGGCGTGAAGGTCCGCATCCAGGGGATGCTCGACTTCTACCCCCGCCGGGGCCAACTCCAGCTGCGGATGACGGCCATCGACCCGGCCCACACCCTCGGCGCCCTCGCCGAGGACCGCGAGGCGCTGCTGAAGGCCCTCGCGGCGGAGCAGATCCTGCGCCGCAACGCGGGCGCGGCCCTGGCGCCGGTGCCGTTGCGGGTGGGCCTGGTCACGTCGGTGGGCAGCGCCGCCCACGCCGACACGTTGAAGGTGTTCGCCACGAGCGGCTTCGCCTTCGAAGTGTCCGAGATCGACACTCCGGTGCAGGGCACCGACGCGCCGGCCGAGATCGCGGCCGCGATCGGCGCGGTTGCCGGCGCCGGTGTGGATGTGGTGGTGCTGGCCAGAGGGGGTGGCAGCCGCACCGACCTGGTCGCTTTCGACCACGAGCTGGTGGCCAGAGCCGTCGCGGCCTGCGAGCGCCCGGTGTTCACCGGCATAGGCCACGAGACCGACCGCAGCGTGGCCGACGAGACCGCCCACACCGCCTGCTCGACGCCGACGGCCGCGGCCCGGGCCGTGGTGCAGCGGGTGCAGGACTGGCTGGAGCAGCTCGACACCACCGCACGGAGGATCGAGGCGTGCAGCCGCCGGGTCCTGGCCACGGCCGAGAGCAGGGCCGGCACCGCCGCCGCCGATGTGGGCCAGCAGGCACGGGCCGCGGCCCGGCGGGCCGACCGCAACCTGGACGCGGCCGGCCGGCGGCTCGCCCTCACGGGGCGGGCGGCCACGGACCGGGCCGGTCAGCGGGTGGCCGCGGCGACCGACCGGCTGGCCCAGGCCGGCGCCGCGGCCGGGCGGCGCTCCCGCAGACGTCTCGACCGGGCCTCGGCCCGGCTGTCGGTGGCCGGCAGTCACGAGATCCGCCACGCCCAGCGCCACCTGGACGCCATCGCCACCAGGGTCAGGGCCCTCGACCCGGCCCGGATACTGCGCCGGGGATGGTCGATGACCCGGCGCGGCGACGGCACGCTGGTGCGGTCGGTGAGGGATGTGTCGCCCGGCGACGACATCGTCACCCACGTAAGCGACGGCACGCTGGACAGTACGATTCGCGCCCTACACGACTTCAGCGAGGACCGGAACCCATGAGCACTGAAGAGCCCCCCGCCGGCGGCACCGAGGGCGAGCCCGGCTACGCGGCGGCGATGGCCGAACTCGAGCAGATCCTGCAGGAGCTCGAGGGGGAGGATCCCGACGTGGACGTGCTGGCCAACCGGGTCGAGCGGGCTGCGACGCTCATCGAGGTCTGCCGGCGCCGCATCGCCAATGCCAGCGTCCAGGTCGAGCGGGTCGTGGCCGCTCTCGAGTCGGACGAGTCCACGTGACTGTCTCACCGAAATCCCAGTCGCTAGAGACCTCTCAGGTCCTTAACAACAGGGATTTCGGGGGGCACGATTCGGGCGGCGACCAGACGTGACCGATTCCGAGCAGAGCGCCAAGCCTCCCGCCGAGCTGGCAACCATCGCGGCCCGGGTCGAGGCTCGCCTCAGCGAGATCCTCAGCGCCGAGCGCCGCCAGTGGGCCGCACTGGATCCGAGCCTCGACGAACCGCTCGGCGATCTGGCCGACATGATCCTCGGAGGCGGCAAGCGCATCCGGCCCGCCTACTGCCACTGGGGCTGGCTGGTCGGCGGCGGCGACCCCAGCGGCGACGGGGCCCTCGACGGCGGCTGCGCCCTGGAGATCCTGCACGCCTTCGCCCTGGCCCACGACGACGTGATGGACGGCTCCGACACCCGGCGGGGTGCGCCCACGGTGTGGCGCAAGTTCGTGCGGCGTCATCGCGAACGGCACTGGCGGGGCGAGGATCGGCGCTTCGGCGAGGCCGCTGCGGTGCTGGCGGGAGACATGGCCATGGTGCTCGCCGACCGCACGCTGGGCCGGGTGCCGCCCGAGGCCCGTGACGTGTGGGACGAACTGCGCACCGAGCTCAACATGGGCCAGTACCTGGACGTGGTCGGCTCGGCCCGGGGCAGCGCCACCGCGGAGGAGGCCCGCAAGATCATCGAGCACAAGACGGCCCGCTACACGGTGGTGCGGCCGCTTCAGCTCGGCGCGGCGCTGGCCGGGCGACCCGAGTTGGCCGAGCCCCTCGCCGGCCACGGCCTGCCCGTCGGCCTGGTGTTCCAGCTGCGCGACGACGTGCTCGGCGCCTTCGGGGATCCGGCCGCCACCGGAAAGCCGGTCGGCGACGACCTGCGTGAGGGCAAACCCACGCTGTTGATGGCGCTGGCGGGATCGGCCGCGAGCCCGTCCCAGCGTGAGGTGCTGGACAGGGTCGGCTCGGAGATGGACGACGAGACCGTGGCCAAGGTCCAGCAGGTGATCGTCGACACGGGCGCTCTTGCCAGCCTGGAGTCTGAGATCGCCGGGCTGCTCGACGAGGCCCTGACCGCGCTCGAGGCGTTGCCGGACGTGCCCGCAGCGCAGGAGGCTCTGGCCGCCACCGCCCGCTTCGTAGCCCTCCGCCAGGCGTGAACTCTGCCTCGAACTCGATAGTGGGGTAGAACCCTTGAGGGGGTAGGCGATGACGTTGTCAGCGGAGCTCGCCGGGATCGTCGGCGGCGGGATGGAGACCGACCCGGCCGCGATCGGGGCCCGGCTACGCGACAACTCATGGCTGTCACCGGTTCTGGCGGGCCACATCGACGCCATGGCCGGCGCGTCCGCGGGCGGCTCGCTCGGCGTGGAGGCCGTCGTCGGACCGGCCGACCTCGACCAGCTCAAGGCCTGCGTGGCCGCCGCCTACCGCCACGACACGCCCATCACCATGCTGGGCGCGGGCACCTCCAACTTCGGCCAGTCCATCCCGATGCGGGGCGGGATCGTGATCGAGCTGAGCCGCCTGTGCGGGATGGGCGACCCGGCTGCGGCCGCGTCAGCAGGCCGCATCACCGTCGGCGCGGGCGCCCTGCTCGGCCGGGTCGATGCCGCGGTGCGGGCCCACGGCGCCGAGTTGCCGGTGGCGACCACCACCTACGCCGCCTCCCATGCGGCCGGATGGGTGGCCGGCGGCCATGTCGGGCTGGGCAGCTCGTCGTGGGGAACGATCTGGGACGGCAACATCGTCGGCGCCACCGTCATGACCTGCGAGGCCTATCCCCGGCTGCTGACCCTCGACGAGGACTCGGTCGAGCCGGTCCTGCATGCCTACGGGACGACCGGGATCATCACCGACGTGACGTTCCGGCTGGTGCCGGCCCGGTCCTGGGTGGAGATGGTGGTCGCCTTCCCCCGCTTCGACGGCGCGGCCCGCTTCGTGGTCGACCTCGCCGAGCAGCCCGACGGGATCCGAGTGGCCGCGGCCCAGGAGCCGATGCTCACCCCGGCGTTCACCGCCCTCGCCGACGACGCGGCCAGCCACGAGGCGCTGGTGATGACCATCGTCGCAGCCGAGGAGGTGGAGGCGGTGAGCGCCCTGGCCGCGGCCCGCGGCGGCCGGGTCATACCGTGGCACGGTCCCGGTGCGTCCCGGCGGCCCACCCTGGCCTACATGGTCTACGGCCACCGGATGCTGTGGGTGAAGAAGCTATTCGCGTCCGCGGCCTTCCTGCACTGCTACCTGTCGGAGTCGCGGCCGGTCGACCAGCTGCTCGCCATCAAGGCGAGGTTCGGCGGCCAGTCGCTGGTGGAGCTGAAGTACATCCGCTCCCGCTGGCTGCGCGAGCGCTGGGGGCAGTCGGGCGACGGCGTGATCTTCGCGCCGCTGGTGGGGATGGTGAACGGGCGCGACGACCTCGACGACCTGCTCGCCTTCTGCGACGACATCGGCGTGGCCTACCAGAACCCCCACACCTTCTTCCTCGACGAGCAGGGCCTGTTCGCCGATCCGGGCCTGCTGCACCGGTTCAAGCGCGAGGTCGACCCCAAGGGGCTGCTAAACCCGGGGAAGCTCAGCGACGACGAGTGAGAGCAGCGAGTCCGGCATCATGAAGTTCGACCATGTGGCCATCGAGGCGAGTGACTTTGACGAGCGGGTCCAGACCCTCGTCAACGATGTCGGGATGACCCTCATCCGCCACGGGATCCGGTACAGCACAGGGCAGCGGATCGCCATGCTCGGCGACGAGACCGGCGTGAAGATCGAGTTGATCGAGTCCGACGCCGACGAGCCCCGGTTCGCCCATGTCGCATTCCGGGCTGACGAACCCGCCGCGGTCGACGAGGCCGAGGCCGGGCTGGTCGAGGCCGGCTGGTCGACGGTCAACCCGGCCCACGACCTGGCCGCGGCCAAGGCTCGAACGACGCTGGTGACGGATCGCGGCGGCCTCCACGTCCAGGTCATCGCCTACGAGCCCGACAGCCCCGACCTCGGCAGGTCGGGAGCCGACTGACAGCCGTTCATCGGATCGTGATGATGGTCGACGGAACCGGCACCAAGCTGGAACTGACACACGACAGCCACGACGCTGACGACCGGGAACCGAGCGAAGGCGGTTAGCGACGATGGATCTGGTACTGGCGGGCCGGGGGGCCCTGGTGGTGGGAGGCTCGGCCGGCATCGGCCTGGCCACCGCCCGTCTGCTGGCGGCCGAGGGGGCCTCGGTCACGATCGCGTCCCGGGACGCTGCGAGGCTTCAGGAGGCCGCGGCCAGCATCGGCGGCGCGCCGGGCGCGGTTGCGTGGTTCCCGGTGGACGTGACCGCGGACGACGCCGAGGCTCGACTGACCGAGCAGTACGGCGACGGCAAGGGTCTCGACGTCCTGATCGTCACCGTCGGCGGCAGCATCCGGGGCCGGTTCGACTCCTTCGGCGACGACGCCTGGCACGACAACTACAACATGAACGTCATCGGCCCGGTCCGGACGGTGCGGGCCCTCCTGCCCAGCCTGGAGCGGGGACGCTCGCCGGCCATCGTGCTGCTCGGCGCGGCCGGGGCCAAGATGCCCTACGTCAACCAGGTCGTGTCCAACGTGCACAAGGCCGGGCTGCTGGCTCTGGTGAAGACCCTGTCGCACGAGCTGGCTCCCAAGGGCATCAGGGTCAACGCCATCAGCCCGGGCCGGACCCTCACCCGGCTGTGGCTGGACCGGGCCGAGCTGATGGCGGCCGAGCAGGGCACCACGCCCGGCGCGGTGATCGAGGAGTTTGCAGCCGAGGTCCCGTTGGGGCGCTTCGCCGAGCCCGACGAGATCGCCCAGGCGGTGGTGTTCGTGGCCTCCGACCGGGCCAGCTACATAACCGGGCAGTCCATCTCGGTGGATGGCGGGATCGGACGGGGCCTGCTGTGAGCGGGTCGCTGATGACCCGCCGGCACGAGGCATTGCAGTCCGCCCTGGACGAGATCCGGAGGCTGCGGGACACGCTCGGACCGTCGGGCGAACTGATCAGCGCGGTGGCTCCGGTGCTCACCGGCCTGGCTGTCTGTGAAGACCTGTTCGACGCGGAGGCGTTTGCGGTGGACGAGGGAGCGCTGATGACCATCTACGAGCTGAGCGTCGATCCCGACGGTCGGCTCGGCCTCTACGCCTCGGCCGGGATGCCCGGCAAGCAGCAGCCCCCGCACGACCATCGCACCTGGTCGGTGATCGCCGGGGTGCGGGGCGCCGAGCACAACCAGTACTTCGAGCGCACCGACGACGGCCGCGACCCGGAGCAGGGACGGCTGGAGCCCACCGGCGAGCGCACGCTGCGGCGGGGAGACGCCAACGGCATGATGGGCGACGCCTTCCATGCGATCCGGGTCCTCGACGAGGGCCCGGCGATGCATCTTCATCTCTACGGCTACCCGCTCGACCGGCTGGCCGGCCGCATCTACTTCGACAGCGCCGTCGGCGGCCTCGAGCGTCCCTTCATGGGGCGGCCCGACCTGCGCACTGCCAGGGTCACGCCCGCTGAGTTGGCCGCGATGGGCGACGACGGCGAAGAGTTGGCCGTGCTCGACACCCGAGATGTCGGCGACCACAACCGCGGCCACGTGCCGGGCTCGTGCCCGGTGCCGGCCCCGGAGCTGGAGTGGCGGCTGGACGGGCTGCTGCCCCGGCGGGCCGTGCGGGTTGTGGTGGTCGGCGACGACGACCTGGCCGCGCACCGGGCCGCGCACGCTGCCCGTCGCCGCGGCTTCACGAACGTGGCCGTGCTGGCCGGCGGCGTCGAGGCCTGGGCCGGCGCCGGCTACGACGTCCACGACGGGATCCACACCATGTCCAAGGCCTTCGGCGAGCACGTCGCCCACGCACGGGACACCCCGATGATCTCGGCGGACGAGCTCAAGCGCCGGCGCGATGGCGGCGAGGCGGTGGCGCTGGTGGACTGCCGGCCCGAGTCCGAGTTCGCGGCGCTCCACGTGCCGGGCGCGGCCAACGCCCCCGGAACGGAGCTGCTGGCCTGGGTGCTGGGAATGGACCTCGAGCCGGGCACCCCGATCGCGGTGAGCTGCGCCGGACGGACCCGCTCGATAGTCGGTGCCCAGACCCTGCTCGACGCGGGCGTGGAAGGCCCGGTGCTGGCCCTCGAGAACGGCACCATGGGCTGGAAGCTGGCTGGACAGCAACTCGACCGCGGCACCGGCGGGAATGTGGGCGCGCCGCCGCCGAGCGCCATGCGGGATGCCGCCGCCCGGGCCCTGCGCCTGGCCGACGCACAGGGGGTTCCGGTGATCGGTGAGGCCGACCTGGCCGGCTGGCGGGCCGACGATTCCCGCACGACCTACGTGTTCGACGTGAGTTCCCCCGCCGGCTACGCAGCTGGCCACCGTCCCGGGTTCGCGTCGGCTCCCGGCGGTCAGCTCATCCAGGAACTCACCGCCCGCACCGCGGTGCCGTCGGCCCGGATCGTGGTGGCCGACTCAGACGGCGTGCAGTCGCTGCTGACTGCGTACTGGCTGCGGCTGATGGGCCGTGAGGCGTACGCGCTGCCTGACGCCAACCGGGGCCGCTGGCTGGAGACCGGCACCGACGCCGTGGCCGAGTCGGCCCGGCCGGCCAAGCCCTACGAGCGCTCCGTGGACGCTCTGCAGGCCATGCGCGACTACATCGACTGGGAGCTCGACCTGCTCGACCGGGTCGACGCCGGCAGTTTCGACCTGACCCATGGGACCTGAACCGGCCCGCCGGGCCCCGCAACCGCCCTTCTTCCGAAATTGGTGCGACCTTTGGGTGTATTGAACCCATTTTCACATCAATTTCGGGAGGAGAGCCTAGGGGTGGGACAGTGAGTCCAGCCGTCGGGATCTATGTCAACAACCGGGCCGCGGTGTTCGGGGGCGACCGCTTCGGGCTGGACGACCTGCTGGCGCTGGCCACCAGGGCCGAGGAGTGCGGCTTCGCCTTCGTGTCGGTGGGCGACAGCGTGCTGGCCAAGCCCCGCTGGTCGCCGATCGTGACCCTGGCCGCGGTGGCCGAGGCCACCGAGTCGATCGGGCTGGCCACCGGGATCCTGCAGCCCCATCTGCGCCACCCGGTGACGGTGGCCCAGGAGTGGGCCACCCTCGACGCCCTCAGCGGCGGCCGCACCGCGATGGGCGTGGGCCTGGGAACGGGCCCGCCCGAGCTGGTGGACGCCGAGCTGGCGTTGGTCGGGCTCGACCGCCGGCGACGGGCGAGGGCTTTCACCGAGTCCATCGAGGTCATCAAGGCGCTGTGGGCCGGCGACGGCGTGGACTACGACGGTCGCGTCTACCAGTTGAGCGACGCTTCGATCGGGCTGCGTCCCATCCAGCAGCCCGCTCCGCCGGTGCTCATCGCGGCGGGAGTGTTCGTGGCGTCGCAGCGGGGCTTCGGACCCAACGACGTCTTCGACGAGGCCCGGGCATCCACGTTCGTGGGTCGCTGGAACCGGGTGGCCCGCCTCGGTGACGGCTGGATCACCGGCATGGCCACCCCCGACGAACTGAGGGGCGGCCACCAGGCGATCACCGCCGCCGCGGAGGCGGCCGGTCGGACGCTGCCCCATCCGTTCGACGTGCGGGTCAACCTGTTCCTGCTGGTGGGCGACGACCCGGCCGCGGCCCGAGCCGAGGGCGCAGCCTTCATGGAGGACTACCACCGACGTCCCATGGACGACGCCAGCATCGACCGCTGGCTGGTGTGCGGGCCGGCCGAAGCCTGCGTCGAACGGCTCGCGGCCTTCGTCGAGGCAGGCGCGACCTCGTTCCAGTGCGTCCTGGCTTCAGTCGACCAGGCCGAGCAGATGGAACGGGTCGCCGCTGAACTACTTTTTCTGGTGACGACCTGAAGGGCGAGCGATGAGCACTGCGAGAGCCGCGACGCTGCTGGGGCCCGAGCGCCTGGAGATCCGGGAGTACCCGATGCCGGAGGTGGCCGACGACGGGGCCCTGCTCCGCATCGGCCTGGGCGGGATGTGCGGCACCGACGTCAAGTACTTCCGGGGCCGCATCGACATGCCCTACCCGGTGATCCTGGGTCACGAGATCTTCGGCCGGGTGGAGCGGCTGGGTCGGGCGGCGGCCGCCATCCACGGCGTGGCCGAGGGCGACCGGGTGATCCTCAAGGGCTCTCGGGGCTGCGGTCACTGCCGGGACTGCCGCGACGGCGCCCCCCGGTTCTGCCCGCAGCGCACCTCCTACGGCAGCAACACCACCTCCGAGCACCCGCCTTACCTGTTCGGCGGCCTGGCCGACTACCTGTACGTCAATCCCGACGCCGAGCTGTTCAGGGTGGGCGACGCCATGAGCGACGAGGCCGCGGTGCTGTGCGGGTCGGTGATGGCCAACGGCTACCAGTGGGCCATCCTGCACGGCGGCGTGACCTTCGGCGACACCGTGCTCATCCAGGGACCGGGCCAGCAGGGCCTGGCCTGCACGTGGGCGGCCCGGGCTGCGGGGGCGGCCCGCATCATCGTGACCGGCACCGCGGCCGACGCCGACCGGCTGGCGCTGGCCCGGCAATGGGGCGCCGACCGCACCGTCGAGGTCGACAGCACCGACGTCGTCGAGGTCGTGGCCGACGAGACGGGCGGGGCCATGGCCGATGTGGTGGTCGACGTGAGCGGCAGCCCGGCCGCGGTGGAGCCGTCGATCGCCGCGCTGCGCAAGCGGAGCACTCTGGTACTGGCCGGCCTCAGCGGGGGCCGGCAGGTGCCGGTGGGGATCGACGCCCTCGTATGGAAGGAGATCAAGGTGCAGGGGGCGTTCACTGCGGGCAGCCCGGCGCTCAGGGCCACCATGGAGCTGATCGAGTCCACCGGGTTCAAGCCCGAGGAGATGATCAGCCACACCTTCGGGCTCGACGACACCGAGCTGTGCATCCGGGCCATCGCCAACGAGATCGACGGCATGTACCCCACCAAGGCGGTGGTCCGCCCGTGACCCGCTGAGCTGGACTTGACCGGGCGCTGGGACGGCTCGGGGTCAGAGCAGTTCCGGTTCGTTGCCGGCCGTGGTGGCAGGACGGTGGTAGGTGTCGGAGCGGCGGCGGCTGCGGGTGAAGACGATCTGCCAGAGCTGCAGGGCCCGGGCCCGGAATGATCCAGCCGAGCTGAGCAGGTAGTAGTCCCACGTGCGGCGGAAGCGCTCGTCGTAGGCGGGCAAGTCGTCCCAGGCCGCAGTCACATTGCGGTGCCAGGACATGAGCGTGCGGTCGTAGTAGGGGCCGAAGTTGTGGACGTCCTCGATCACCCAGTCCTTCTCGGTGGCCGATGAGATCTGGGCCAGCGACGGGACCACGCCTCCCGGGAAGATGTACTTGTCGAACCACGGATCGGTGTGGTTCTTCGACACCAGCGAGCCGATGGTGTGGTGCAGCATCATCCCGTCGCCGGCCAGGAGGTCGTCGCACCGCCCGAAGAACGTCTTCAGGTTGCGGGGGCCGACATGCTCCATCATCCCGATCGACACGATGCGGTCGAAGCGGCCCCGCACGTCCCGGTAGTCGCACTGGCGGATGTCGACGGGCAGCCCGGCGCAGACTTCCCGAGCCAGCCGGGCCTGCTCCTGCGCGGGCGTCACGCCGGTGACCACTGCGCCGTGCTCGGCCGCCGCGAACCGGGCGAATCCGCCCCAGCCGCAACCGATGTCGAGCAGCCTCATGCCGGGCTCGAGGTGCAGCTTGCGGCAGATCAGCTCCAGCTTGTGCTCCTGGGCCTCGTCGAGGTCCGCAGCCCGGCGCCAGTACCCGCACGAGTAGACCATCCGCTTGTCGAGCATCCGCTCGTACAGGTCGTTGCCGATGTCGTAGTGGGCCCGTGCGTTCCGGCGGGCCCGCCGCACCGTCTGGCGGTTGCGGGCCTGGGCTCCGAGGATCTTCAGTGCGAGCGCGGGCCGGAGCCGGATCAGCGACTGCAAGTCGAGGGTCTGCACCTCGGCGATGAACTCGTCGAGTTGGTTGGCGTCCCACCAGCCGTCCTGGTACGACTCGCCGAGCCCGAGCTCGCGGTCGGCCAGAACCCGGGCCCAGAAGCGGTCGTCATGCACTGCGATGTCCTGGGGCCGGTCGCCACCGACCTCGATCCCGGCCGTGTGCAGTATCTCGAGGCCCAGTTCTCTGGCTTTATCGAGGTCGGCCACGACGTAGATGATAGGTAGCCGCCGCCCCAGCCATCGCCCACCCCGTCAACGTGCATCAGACCCATCGCGGTCGCCCCGACCGTCTCGACTGCAGCCCGAACCTCGGCGACACTGGTCAGTGGTATTCGGTGCCGCTCTTTCGTAGGAGGTGGCGCTCGCTGACCGACTTGAGGATGACCCGGCCGGGGCCGCGGCCGCTGGGATGGTGGAGTCCGGTGTCGTAGCGTGTGACGGCTGGGCGCACGACTATCCCCTCTCGGTGGTGCCCGCCCAACGTCGACCGTCCATCGGTGTGCTCTCCGATCAGCGTCTCGGACCACGGACCGCGCCACAGTTCGGGCACGGTCGCCATGCCGATGCGATCAGCCGCAGCCCGCACATCGTCCCATCGCGCATAGCCGTCGTCGAGGCGCAGGTCGAAGGCATGGAACATCGGACGGGCCAGCCCGTACACGAGATCCTGCACCTTGGGGCCGCACACCTCGCCGAACACGTACATCGCCAAGGCATCGACGCCGAGGCGGTCGAACTCGTGCCGGATGCCGTCTGCGTGGTCGCGCCACGCACGCACGTACAGATTGTCGGTGTTGGCCTCTGCCTCGGTGTCGAAGCGAAGACCCTGGCCGAGTTGGCCCTTCGACGACACCACCGGCTGGGGCAGCCCGCCGGACTCCTCCCTACGCAGTCCCAGGCAGCAGAACGAGCCGTGCAGCTTCTCGGTGACTACCGCTTCCTCGCCCGCGACCATCCGGTCGGGCCAAGACTTGATGTCGTCGATGTCGTAGCCGATCTTGGGTCCCGGCACCATCAGCCCGGACATGTGCACCGGCACCTGCGGCACCCACTTCTTCAGACCGAGCGCCTGCACAGCGTCGTCGCCGACCGACAGCGCCGAAATACGGTCGCCTCCGTAGACGATCCCCTGCGACAGCATCCCGCGCAGCCGTATCGCCTTCACGCGGTTGTGCTGCGATCCGGCCAGTCGAGGCGGATCGTCGAGTCCGAGCTCCACCACCAGGTCCCAAGGCAGCAGCGATCCCTCCGGGATGTAGGCCACCTTCTGGCCCGATGAGAACTGCCCGATCCGGCAGGCAGCCCGCCAGCCCCCAATGACCGCCATCTCCAGAGCGTCGGCGTTGGGGTGAGGCTCAGCGACATACTCCACGATGGGTGCTGACAATGTGCTCATAGCTTTTAAGCTATCAACATGTTAACTCAATAACAATTGGGATATCAGATAGAACTCCCCGGCCATGAGCGTTGGGCCCTACTTGGTGAGGTTCAGGACAGCTGGGGGGTCCACGCCACGGAGGTGGTGCTTGTTGACCTTGTGGGTGGCGGTCTTGGGAAGGTGGTCGAGGACCTCGAGGTAGCGGGGTTGGCAGAAGTCCGGGAGGGTCGCCTGGCAGTGGCGCAGCAGTTCGGCCGGGTCGATGGTCTGACCGGCCTCGGCCACCACCACCAGCTTGACGTCCCACTCCCCCAGCTCTGAGGGCACCCCCACCGCGGCGCACTCGGCCACGGCCCCGAGGGTGCACACCGCCCGCTCGACCTCGGTGGAGGAGATCATCTCGCCCCGGCGCCGGATGGCGTCGGCGGCCCGGTCGACCCAGCGGATGTAGCCATCGGACTCGATGGTGGCCAGGTCCCCGGTGTGGAACCACAGGTTCCAGAACGCGGCGAGGGTGGCCTCGGGCTGGCGGTGGTAGCCGGTCATCATCACGCCGGGCACGCGGGGCCGCACCACGAGCTCGCCCACGGTGCCGGCGGGCACCTCGTTGTCGTCGGCGTCCACCACCGCCACCTCGTACTGGGGCACCGGCCGGCCCGAGGCCCGGTAGCGCATCGGGTCGTCGGGGCTGGTGGTGGCGAAGTGGCCGGTCTCGGTCATGGCGAACCCGGTCACCAGCCGCAGCCCGAACCGCTCCTCGAAGTCCGCCCGGCGGTCCATGGGTATCCCGGCCGCGCCGTGCATCATCCGCACCCGGTGGTCCCGGTCGGCGGAACCTGGCTCCTGGCGCAGCAGGATCGACGACACCGCCCCCACCACGCCCACCTCGGTGGCCCCGGAGCGGCGCACCTGGTCCCAGAAGCTGCTGGCCGAGAACCGCGACACCAGCGCCACCCGGCCTCCCATCACCAGCGCGGTGCCCAGCGAGGAGAACCGGGCGTTGACGTGGTACAGCGGCAGCGCCGAGAACATCACGTCGCCGGTGCCGAGCCCCCACTGCTCGATCTTGATGCGGGCCTGCTCTATGGGGAACGCCTGGGGAAGGACCGCGCCCTTGGCCGGACCGGTGGTGCCCGACGTGTAGATGATGTTCATCGGATCGCCCGGCCCCGGCGGCCTGAACGGCGGCGGTGAGTGGCCGGATCGCCGAAGCTCCTCGTAGTCGATGACAGTCAGTCCCGGCTGCGGCTCGCCGCGCCAGACGACCGTCTGCACGGCGGGCGCGGACGGCAGTTGCTCGGCGACGCGGTCGGCGAGCGAGCTGTCGACGATCAGCGTCCGGGCTCCGGAGTGATCGAGCACGTGGGCCAACTGCTGGCCCCGCAAGCCAGCGTTAACGGGACACTCCACCGCGCCGAGTCGCAGCAGCGCCAGCATGGTGACGACTGCTTCGGGATGGTTGGGGGACATGTGGCAGACCACCTCGCCCGCCGCGACCCCGGCCAAGGCCAGCCCGCCGGCCAGGCCCTCGGCCGCACCGACCAGCTCGGCCCAACTCCACAGGTCGCCGTCGAAGTCGAGCACCACCCGGTCGGGATACTCGCCAGCCCGCGCCCGGCACAGCGACCACAGATCTCGGTGTCCCATGGCGCTCACAACCCGCCGTCCACCGTCACCCGAGCCACCAGCACGGGAACTGGCAGCAAAATGCACGCATAGCGAGCAAAACGCTGCGAATTCGACCAGTGCCCGCCAGGCCCCTTGGGAACTCGCAGCAAAATGCACGCATAGCGAGCAAAACGCTGCGAATTCGGCGACAAGCTGGACCTGGTCACGGCACGACCCGGAACATGGGCAGGGTCACGTCCTCGGACCTGTCCTCGAACACCACCTCGACCCGGTCGCCGATGGTGAGGCTGTCAATGTCGGGCGCCACGATATTGGCTAGCAGCCTGGGACCCTCGTCCAGCTCGATCACCGCCACCACGTAAGGCACGTCGTCGGCCCAGGTGTCGTCGTAGAAGGCAACGTGGACCTCGGTGAACGTCCACACCGTTCCGGTGCCGCTCACCGGTCGCCACGATAGGTCGCGGCTCCAGCAGGCGGGGCAACTCTCCCGGGGCGGGAAGAACACCAGCCCCCAGTCATCGCAGTACGGCAGCACCAGCTCGTGGCGGGCGGCGGCCTCCCAGTACGGCGCGGTCGCCGTGTCGTTGAGGTCGGGGCGGGGCTTGGCGGTCACCGGTCACTCCCTGCCACCCGCTCGTCCCGGGTAGTCCCGCCGCGCCCACCGGGCTTGGCGGTCACCGGCCCCGTCCCAGCACCATCGTCGAGAAGGTGGAGAACACGCCGCCGTTTCCGTGGGCCACCACCACCTCGGCGCCGTCCACCTGGCGGCGGCCGGCCGAGCCCTGGAGCTGGCGCACCGCGTCGAGCAGGTGGAACACGCCGCCGGCGTGGCCGTGCGACAGCATCCCGCCGTGGAGGTTCACCGGACAGTCCGAGCCCAGCGCCAGCGCCCCCGACTCGGCGTACGGCCCGCCCTCGCCCTCGCCGCACAGGCCGAGGGCCTCCACCCCGGCCACCACGCTGAAGGTGCAGGCGTCGTGGATGTAGACCGCGTCGGCATCGGCGACAGTCAGACCGGCCCGGTCGAAGGCCCTGGCCGCGGCCACCGGCCCGCCCATCTCGTGCAGGTCGGGAGCTTGCGAAGCGGTGTGATGGGTGACCGCCGAGCCGAAGCCGAGGACCCGGGCATAGGGCACTCCGAGGCTGCGGGCCCGATCGATGGACGTGACCACGAAGGCCCCGCCGGCGTCGGAGATCAGCGAGCAGTCGAGCCGGCGCAGCGGTGATGAGATCATGGGCGACGCCTGGTGGTCGGCCAGGGTGATCGGCTCGCGCTTGTGGGCGTTGTCGTTGAGCGAGGCATGGTGCCGGGAGGTCACCGCCACCGCGCCCAGCTGCTCGCTGGTGGTGCCGTAGCGGTGCATGTGGCGCTGCGCGAAGAGGGCGTAGCCGCTGATCATGGCGATCTGGCCGTAGGGAGCCTCGAAGTCCTCGCCGCCGGTGAGGGTGCCCGGCGCCCGTCCCCGGCCGGAGCGGCGGATCGAGATGCCGTTCTCGCCGTAGGTGCACAGCGCGGCGGTGCACATGCCGGCGTCGATGGCGGCGGCCACGTTGAGCAGGGCGGTGTGGTGGGTGCCGGGGCCGCCCACGTCGGTGACCACCGCCAGTTCGGGCTGCAGACCCAGATGCTCCGCCACCCGGGCCGCGTGAAGCATCATCGCCTGGGAGTAGCCGGGGAACGAGAACACCCCGTCGATGTCGCCCTTGTCCAGCCCGGCTGCGGCCACCGCGGCCACGCCTGCCTCGACCTGAAGGCTGATGGCGCTGCGTCCCGGCAGCTTGCCGATGGCCGTCTCGGCCACACCCACGATGGCGATGCCGTCCAGCACGCTCAACGCGACCGCTCCCACCCGCCACACAGAACGAGCCACACGCCAGCCACACCGCCGATGCCCTCCAGCACGCTCAACGCGACCGCTCCCACAGCAGGCTCTCGCCGTCGACGTTCCGGGCCGTCCAGCCAGCCGGGATCGCATGGACAGCACCCGAGATGTTGACCAGCGCAGGACCGACGATCTCGCCATCGGATTCCGAGCCGGCCGCGGGGAGGTCCGGTGCCGGCGCGGCCGGCTGCCGATCCGAGGCGTCGTCGCCCAAGCCGGCCGCGGCTTCGAGCACGCCGCGGGCACTGAAGACGCCGCCCGCCGCGAACGACCGGACCCGGCCGATGCCGGCCTGCTCCGCCACCGCGCCGGCGTGCAGTCCGCCGGCCCCGCCGAACGCGTATAGGGTCACCTCGCCAGGATCGATCGCCGCGCCGGACAGCACCGACGCGATGGCGTCGGCGGCCTTGGCGTGGGCGGCCGCATGCACCTGGCGGGCCGCGGCGACCGGATCACCGCCGGCCAGCGGGGCCAGCGCGGCTGCGGCCAGCTCCGCGTCGAGCACGATGTCGCCGGGGAGCGACTGCCCGTCGGCCAGCAGCCCCAGCACCACGTCGGCGTCGGTGAGGGTCGGTTCGGTGCCGCCCCGACCGAATGCGGCCGGCCCGGGAACCGCCCCAGCGCTGGCCGGCCCCACCGTGACCGTCCCCGAACCGTCCGCCGAAGCAACGGACGACCCGCCCAGTCCGACCGACACGATCCCGGGCACCGGCAGCCAGACCCGCACGCCCCGGATCTCCGGCGCCTTCTCCACCTCGTAGGACCCGTCGCGCACCAGGCCCAGGTCTAGGGTGGTGCCGCCCATGTCGAAGCCGACCACCACTGCGTCGCCGTGACGGCGGGCCTCGGCCGCGGCCAGACCCAGCCCGGCGGCCGGACCAGAGCTGTAGGTGCTGATGGCGGTGGTGCGGGGCATCCGGCTGAACGTGCCGTCGGACCGGGCCGCTAGCAGCGGAACCGCCAGCCCGGCCTGCTGGAGGAGGCCCTCGGTGCGGTACAGCAGCTTGGCCATGGGCCGGCTCAGGTAGGCGTTGACGAGGGCGGTGCTTGCCCGCAGCTCGTCGTCGCCGGCGTCGGCGATCTCCCATCCGAGCGTCAGGGGCATCGACCGCAGGTAGTGGACCGGGTACCGGTCCCGTACCAGCTCACGCAACTCCGCCTCGGTCTGTCGATGCGGGCCCCGCAGACTCACCACCGTGTGGCGCACGCCCTGCTGGACGAGGTCCCGGCACAGCCCCAGCACGTCCTCGGCCGCGGCCTCGGGGTCGACGCCGACCACATGGTCGGCTCGCACGAAGACCCCCACCGCGGGGGCGGGCTCGCTCGGCCCGTACAGCGACTTCTCGGCCCCCGCCTCCACCATCAGACCTACCGGGTCGCCGGTGCCGGTGACCACCGCGTTGGTGCCGATGGTGGTGGCCAGCCGGAACAGACCGATGCCGCCCAGGAAGTCCTCCAGGGACACGTCGAAAGCCTCGGCCCCCTCGGCCAGGCACGCCATCACCGAGCGGGTCAGGTCGAAGTGGGTGGTGGGGACCTTGGCCGCCACCACCTGCTGACCGTCGGAGAAGTACCCGTCGGTGAAGGTCCCGCCCATGTCTATGCCCACCGAGTAGGTCACGGGCGGACCACCGCCTGGGCCAGCGCACGCGACCCGTGCCGGACCACGTCGGGGACGACGCCGGGATCGAGGGGTGCCGTGAGGACCTCACCGGGATCGCTGGCGGGTCGTACCCGGTCCAGCCAGTGATCCAGTGCCGCGGGCGAGTCGAACGCCTCGGCCGGCAGGAAGCCCATGCCCGGCGAGCAGCCCCGGTCGGACGCCCAGTGTCGGTAGCCCAACGACTCCACCCCGTCGAGGCCGCCGGCGACGAGCACCAGGTCGATCCGCAGGTGCGCGGCCGCGTTGAGGAGCGGACGGTGGGACTCGGCCGCATCGTCCTCGCTGACCGTCGGTGGACCGCCGTCCTCCACGATCGCGATCCGGCCCACCCCGCAGTCGCTCAGCGCCCGGATCCTGTCGACGGCGTCATCGGAGGCGTCGTCCAGGAGGTCCTGCGGGTCAGCGCTGCCGGCGAGGCCGACCGATGCGCTCGCGGCCAGCGGTCCCCGCACCACTCCGAGAACGGGAAGCGCTCCCGGTGTCGCCACCAGACCGGCCGTCACCGCGTCGGCATCGGCGACCTCGTCGGGTGTGGGCGCACAGCACCAGGCCAGCCCCAGGGCCCTCGACCCCTCGTCGATGCAGCGGACCTGGCCGTCGAGGTCGTCGGGCCAGGACCGGCCGAGCGAGGCCGCGCAGACCTGCGGCGGCACCAGGGCAGTAAACCGGCTCACCGACCCCGCCCCGTGCGTTCGGTGTGCGGAAACCCGCGGTCCAGGCCAATGACCGCACCCAGAACCGGGAGGCAGGTCATCGGTGCCACGAGCCGGGTCACCGGTGCCACGAGCCGGGTCATCGGTGCCATGCGCCGGTGTCTTCGACGGGTTCCGACGGGAACTCGCGGTCGTCAATCAGCTGCTGCGGCACCGGGAACTCTCCGTAGTGACGCAGCGCGTCGGGAGGCGGCCGGCGCTGGGACCATTCGGCCACGAACTCGGCGTAGGGCCGTCCCTGACGCTTGCGCTCGGCCCGGATCCCGGCCCGGCGGGCGTCGGTGGCCTCGGCGTCCACCCGGTTCCCGCCGGCGGCCAGCACCACGCCGTAGAGCCGCTCGGCCAGCTCGGGCGAGGTGATCCCGTCGGCGATGTCGCCCAGCACCGCCTCGGGGTCGCGTTCGAGCACGTCGCCGTAGCCGCCCCCGCAGCCCCGGGCCAGCACCACCACGTCGCCGTCGCTGACCGTCTCGCCCTCGGAGTTGGTGTGCCCGAAGGCGTAGTCGCCCGAGATGCGGCGCCGGTCGGCCAGCTCCCGCACGCTCATGGGCAGGTCGTCGGCCCCGGCCGCCATCAGCTCCTTGGCGTCGGAGCCCCGGATGATGATGCGGGGCTGGGCCGCGCCCGAGTAGCCCCCGAACAGCCCGTAGTTCTTGGTGAACCGGCTGCCGGTGCCCACGGAGTTGGTGTTCAGCCCGGCAGTGCCGTGGATCACGAAGCAGTCGGTGAGGCCCACCCCGCCCCGGTAGCGGCCCAAGCCGCACACGTCCCGGTCGAAGCGGTTGCGGAACAGGTACACCCACGGGAACTTGCGCTCCTGCTCCTCGGGGCCGGGACAGTCCACCACCATGGCCCAGAAGAACCCGGCGCTGTGCTCGCCGTCGAGGTCGAAGCGGGCCCCCTGGCCGGTGGCGTTGCCGTTGGCGGGCCCGCCCGCGATCTGGTTGCCGTACTGGCCGGTGCCTCCGAACTGGATCAGCAGCAGGTTCTCCGCGAACGGCGCGGTCACCCCGGCCCGGTGCGGGCTGTCGTGCAGCATCCGCATGGCCGCCAGCAGCAGGCCCTGCACCACCACCCGGCCGGTGTGGCTGCCCGAGCCGGTGCCCGAGTCGCGGCTAGGGGCGTTGACGATGCTGGGCGGGGCGGTGAGCTTGATCGGGTCGAACAGGCCGATCGACCAGCGCAGGCCCCGGAACACGGTCGGGAACAGCGCCGCGGCCGAGGCGGCCCGGGCCAGGTGCCAGCGCAGGTGGAACGGCCCGATGCAGGGTTCGGGCGAGGCGCCGGCCATGTCGATGAGCAGCTCGTCGCCTCGCTTGTGCAACTCGATGGGCAGGCGGATGATCCCGTCCTCGATGCCGATGGTGTCGAGGAACACCACCGACCGGTAGACGCCGTCGTGGAAGCCGGAGATGCGGCGGCGGGCGAGGGTGGCCGAGGTCTTGATCGACTGGCGCAGCCCGGCGGCCACGAAGGGCGCGCCCCGGCGCTCCACCTCCCGCAGCAGCTGCTGGCGCAGCCGGACGCACACCGCCAGGCGGGCCTTCATGTCCAGCGAGTTCTGGCGGGGGGTGCGCACCGAGTTGAGCAGGAACTCGAGGTGGTCGGTGTGGAACCGGAATTCGGTGCCCACCCGCAGCGGGGTGATGTGGAGGCCCTCCTCGTAGCGGGTGCCGATCTCGGGCGACCAGCCGCCCGGCGAGCGTGAGCCGGTCTCGCCCTGGTGCCCGCCGCAGGCCACCCAGGCGATCAGCTCGCCGCCGGCGAACACCGGCATCATCAGGAAGTGGTCGTAGGTGTGCACCCCACCGGCGTCGGGGTCGTTGAAGAAGAAGATGTCGCCGTCGGCCAGCCCCACGGTGGGGTCGTCGACGTAGTGCTTGAGCACGTACTTGACCGGGCCGTAGTGCAGCAGGGCGTGCAGGATCACACCGGTGGACATGCCGGCCAGGTCGCCCTTGGCGGTGAAGATGCCCACCCCCAGGTCGCCGGCCTGCAGCATCTCGGCCATGCTCAGGTACTTGCAGACGTCCCGGCCGTCGTCGATGATCGAGTCGAGCTTGTGCAGGAAGATCTCGAGGTCGACGGGGTCGAGGCTCCCCGCCCCGGCCAGCTCCAGCTCGGTGGGCTCCTCCAGCACCTCGCGGTGCAGCACCTCGGGGTCAAGGCCGGGGCCGGGCTTCATGAGGGGGCGCCCGAAGCGGGCGATCCGCTCCTCGAGGCTCATGGCGGCCACGTCCAGCATCCGGGCCGCCGATGCCGGTGTGACGGTCACGGGCCGGCCTCCGGCGCGGTGAGCCAGCCGGTGCGCTGCTCGTCGAGGGCGTAGCTCCAACCCGGCGGCACCGCCACCACAGTGTCTACGTCCTCCATCAGGGCTGGACCCTGCGTCGAGAATCCTGCTGGCAGGCTGCTGCGCTCGTACACGGGGGTGGACAGCGCTCCCGAGCCGGGCCAGATGACCTCTCGCTCCCACCCGGCCGCGCCACCCGGGCCGCGGCACCCGGCGGGCGACCCACCCGGGCCGCCATTCGGCCCGGCGCCGTGCCCCGCCGACGTCGGGACGCCGACCGGCACAGGATCGGGGCGGGCCTCCAGCCGGTAGCCGGCCGCGCCGGCCACCAGCCGGAACAACTGGACCAGGATCCCGCCGTAGGGATGGATGGACCCTTCCCCGTAGGCCGCCGCGAACACCTCGTTGAAGGCGTCGCACAGGGCCACCACATCGGCGGGACCCTCCAGCATCAGCCGGGGCGCCTCCAGCCGCACGGTGTGGTGCTGGCCCCCGTAGTTCATGTCCAGTTCCAGGCGCAGGCTCACCGCGTCGAGCCCGAAGCCCTCCTCGGCCATGTCCCGCTCGGCCAGCGCGGCCAGGCCTCGAACGACCTCGTTGAAGGCGCCGGCCGAGTCGGTGTAGGCGTCGCCGTCGAACAGCTGGACCATGCGGGTGCGCTCGTAGGTCTGCATGACCGGCATGGTGGCCACGCCGTAGGCGTTGAACTCGCTGCCGTGGGGGAAGGTGGCCACCCGGTGCACGTCGGCGTATCCGGCCACCGCGGCGGCGTGCACCGGTCCGGCCCCGCCGAAGGCGAACATGGTGAAGTCGCGGGGATCGTGGCCCTCGAGAGCCGTCTGGCGGTAGATCTCCTGGCCCATCACCCCGTCGATCAGACGGCGCACCCTCACCGCGGCCTCGGTCAGGCCGATGCCGAGCGGATCGGCGATGCGGCGGCTCAGGGCCCGCTCGGCCCGGCGCCGGCTCAGCGGCATGGCCCCTCCCAGGAACCGGTCGGGGTCGATGAAGCCCAGCACCACGTCGGCGTCGGTGACGGTCGGCTCGGTGCCGCCCTGCGAGTAGCAGGCCGGTCCGGGCATCGAGCCGGCGCTGCGGGGGCCCACCCGCAGTTCGCCGGTGTCGGTGAGGTGTGCGATCGAACCGCCGCCCGCGCCGATGGAGTAGTTGGCGATCACCGGCAGGTGCACCCGCCAGCGGTCGATCACCGGGTCGAACTCGTAGTTGCGGTCCTGGCCGTCGATCACGAGGCCCACATCGAAGCTGGTGCCGCCCATGTCGGCGGTGATCACCCGGTCGAGCCCGTAGTCGCGGGCCATGACCGCCGCACCGGCGAGACCGGCGACGGGCCCGCTGCCCAGCAGATGCAGGGCGGTGGTGCGGCTGGGTGAGGCCACCCCGCCGATGTTGCGGGCCACCAGCAGCGGCCTGCGGCATCCCAGGGCTCGCAGCCGGTCGCCGAGGTCGATGACGTGCTCCTCGGTGTCGGGGGCCAGGAAGGCGCTGAGGATGGTGGTGATGCTGCGCCGGTACTCGTCGAGGCGGGGGGCCACCTCCGACGACAGCAGCACCGGGCAGCGGCCCAGCACCGAGTCGGGGTACTCCCGCCGGACGATCTCAGCCACCTGCTGCTCGTGGGCCGGGTTCATGAACGACCAGGCCAGGCACACGGCGATGGCTCGCACGCCCTGGCGCACCAGGTGGTCGACGGCGGCCAGCACGTCGTCGGTCCGCAGGGGCATCAGCACCTCGCCGAAGCAGTCGATGCGCTCCCGCACCCCCACCCGCAGCTGGCGGGGCACCAGGTCGTCGGGCCGCTGGGCCCGGGTGCGGTCGATCTGCACCTCCAGGGGCATGCCGTCGGCCCACGAGCGGGACCGGGCCACGTGCACGGTGTCCTCCTGGCCCGCGGTGGTGATGAGCCCCACCTTGGGGCCGGTCCGCTCGATGAGGGCGTTGGTGCCCACGGTGGTGGAGTACTTGACCGCGTCGGCGGCCGCGAAGGCGTCGGCCGGGTCGCAGCCGAGCTGGCGGGCCGCCTCGCCGATGGCGGCGATCATCCCGTCGGACAGGTCGGCGTGGGTGGTCAGCGACTTGCCGGTGGCCTGGCGGCCGTCCAGCACCACGAAGGCGTCGGTGAAGGTGCCGCCGATGTCGACGTCGAGCAGGCTCGTCCCGCCGGCGCCGGCGTGGCCCCCATCCGCTGCTTCAGGTGATGGCATCGAGGTCGAGCTCTATGTCGTGGGTGATGGGATGGCCGGGCGGCAGGTACTCCACGTCGAACATGACCCCGCAGCCGCCGCAGTAGAACTCCACGATCCGGCACCACTCCGGATGGGGGCTGAACCCGAACTCGGTGGGCGGGTCGAACGGGATGTGGATCTCCCGGGGGTCGCGGTCGTAGACCAGGCAACCCTCCTTGTAGTTGCGTTCCGCCGGGCCGAGGTCGTACCCGCACCGGTTGCACACCCAGCGCCGGGAGGCCACGTCGAGGTCCAGCGCCTCGGTGATGCGCCGCCGCTCAGTGCCGGAGTCCGTGGCCATTCAGCGCAAGCGCCGACGGACAGCAACCGCCCGCGTCGGAGCGGTGTCGTTCCCGCTCTTGTTCGCTGCGCTCACGGGCCGCTCGGGCCACGGCCTCGCTGCACATCGCACTGATTCGTCCACCGGCGCCCCCTGTCCGCTCGGCCTCTGGGCGATCCTCCCCCGTCGCCTGTTAGCGGCCGGATTGTATACCGTCTCCTCGGAGGGGATCGAAGTCAGCTATACCTCTAGCTCCAGACGGCCAGCAGGATGCCGATCACGCTGTAGGAGATGAGCGGGTAGCCGGCGTTGATGGCGAACAGCCTGAGGCTGCGGCCCTCGAAGGCGTAGTTGATGGCGTTGGAAGTGAAGATGAACCCGATGGCGGCCAGCAGCCCGAGGCCGAGGCCCTCACCGGCGCTGTCGGCCCCCAACCCCTGGGCGAGCAGCGCCAGCACCAGGGTGAACACGATCCCGCACACCACCGCCAGCACATAGGGGTACCACTGCCGGGAAGTCCCCTTCATGGCCTCCATGTCGTCGGTGCTGAGGCCCACCTCGGCCATCCACGGCTTGGCCAGCGTGCTGTACCAGGCCGCGCCCAGCGCCTGGTTGAACACCACCGCCACCAGGATCGCCCAGTAGTTCAGGCTGCCCAGATCGAAGCTGTCCATTCGTGTTTCCCCTTGTTGTTCAGGCTTGTCATGACGTCCGTATGACATGAACATGTTAGAGGCCGAGCGAATAGGCGGGCGCGTGAATGTGTCCACGGGCCGACGCAGCCCCGCGGTATCGGGCCACACTGAGGGGGTGAGCATCCACGATGGCGCCCATGGCGAGACCGCGGTCGACGCTCGCCGGCAGGCGGGACGCCGGCGGACGTTCGCGATCATCTCGCACCCCGACGCGGGCAAGACCACGCTCACCGAGAAGTTCCTGCTCTACGGCGGGGTGCTGACCGCGGGGGCGGGCTCGGTGAGGGCCAAGGGCGACCGGAAGTCCACGGCCTCGGACTGGATGGAGCTGGAGCGCCGCCGCGGCATCTCGGTCACCTCCGCGGTGGTGCAGTTCAGCTACCGGGACCGGGTGCTGAACCTGCTCGACACGCCCGGCCACGGCGACTTCTCCGAGGACACCTACCGGGTGCTGTCGGCGGTGGACGCCGCAGTGATGGTGCTCGACGGGGCCAAGGGCATCGAGGCCCAGACCCGCAAGCTGTTCGAGGTGTGCCGCAACCGGGAGATCCCCATCGTCACCTTCATCAACAAGTGGGACCGCCCGGCCCGGGACCCGCTCGAGCTGCTCGACGAGATCGAGGACCAGCTCGTGCTCGACCCGGTGCCGGTCACCTGGCCGGTCGGTGACGGTGAGCGGTTCCGCGGCCTGATCGACCGTCGCAGCGGCCAGTTCGTGCGCTTCTCCCGAACCGCCGGGGGCGCCACTGCAGCCGACGAGGAGGTGGTGGGCGCGGCGCGGGCCGCGGCCGAGGAGGGCACCGCCTGGCACGAGGCCCGGGAAGCCGTCGAGCTGCTCGACGAGGCCGGCGCCGAACTCGATGTCAAGCGCTTCGAGGCGGGCGAGCTGTCGCCGGTCTTCTACGGCTCAGCCCTGACCAACTTCGGGGTGAGGATGCTGCTCGACGCCATCGTCGAGCTGGCCCCGCCCCCCGGTGCGCGCCTCGACGCCGGTGGCGACCCCCGCCCCGTGGATGCCGGGTTCAGCGCGGTGGTGTTCAAGGTGCAGTCCAACATGGACCCGGCCCACCGCGACCGCATGGCCTTTCTGCGGGTGTGCTCGGGCCGTTTCGAGCGGGGCATGGCCGTCACCTGCGGCAGCACCGGCAAGACGCTGGCCACCAAGTACGCCCACACAGTGGTGGGCCGGGACCGCAGCACCGCCGAGGAGGCCTGGCCCGGCGACGTGATCGGCCTGGTGAACGCGGCCGAGCTGCGGGTGGGTGACGCGGTGCACTCGACTGATGAACCGGTGCGCTGGCCCGAAGTCCCGGCCTTCGCGCCGAGCAGCTTCCGGGTGGCTCGCTGCACCGACACGTCGAAGGTCAAGCAGTTCCGCTCCGGGGTCCGCCAACTCGACACCGAAGGAGTGGTGCAGGTGCTGCGCAGGCCCGAGAGCGGCGAGAGCTCGCCGATCCTGGCCGCAGTCGGACCGCTGCAGTTCGACGTGGCCGAGCACCGGCTCCGGCACGAGTTCGGCGCGCCGGTGGAGCTGGCTCCGGCCCCGTGGACCACGGCCAGGCTCACCGACGAGGCCTCAGCCGCGGTGCTGGGCGCCATGTCCGGCGTGACGATCGCGGCCCGGGACGACGGCGAGCTGCTGGCCCTGTTCGAGAGCCCCTACTGGTTGGCCCGCCTCCAGTCGGATCACCCGGAGCTGACCCTGCAGCGCCTCGTCGGCGAGGGCTGACGGCCGGGCGCGGAGCGCCGGTAGCGTCCGGTTGTGGCTGATCGGCCCAACATCCTGCTGATCGTCTCCGACGAGGAGCGGCGCAACGACTGGCTCGACGGCGTGGTGGACCTGCCCGCCCATGAGCGGCTGCGAGCCGATGGGTTGAGCTTCGACCGCTACTTCACCCACTCCTCCCCCTGCTCGCCGTCGCGGGCCAGCCTCTACACCGGCCGCTACCTGGCCGAGCACGGCGTGGTCGACAACGTCGCCTTCCCCACCCACACCGCTCTCGACCCGGCCATCCCCACCATCGGGAGCTTGCTGGCCGAGCGGGGCTACCGGTCGAGCTATCTGGGCAAGTGGCATCTCGGCCACACCGAGGCGCCCGACATGGAGGCCCACGGGTACCTCGACTGGGAGGGAAACGACGTCCACTTCATGGGCAGCGCCTACACCGGCCGCTACTTCGACCCGATCATCGTCGACCAGGCCATCGACTGGCTCACCGGCCGGGCCGGCGGAGCCGGAGCAAACGGCGACAGCGGAGCGGGCCAGCCGTGGTTCCTGACCGTCGCGCTGGTCAACCCCCACGACATCATGTGGTTCCCGGCCGACCACCGCAGCTACCAGGCCGAGCACACTAAGTTCGCCAGGTTCTTCAACGCAGTGCTGGAGATGCGTCTGGGCGACCTGCCGGTGACCCCGCCGCGGGAGGACTACCCCCGCCTGTTCGACCGGCTGCCCGACAACTTCGGGGACGACCTGCACACCAAGCCCGAGGTGCAGCGGGCCTGGCGCCACGTCCGCAACACCGAGCACGTGGTCGGCCGCATCGACGCCGACGACCACGACACCTGGCTGCGGGGCCTCGACTACTACGCCTGGCTGCACATCGAGCTCGACCGCAGCCTGGCCCGCCTGCTCGACGCCCTCGACGCCCTCGACCTCTACGACGGCACCGTGATCGCCTACACATCCGACCACGGCGACGCCTGCGGGTCCCACGGTCTGCGGGCCAAGCTGCCCTGCGTCTACGACGAGGTGATGGGGGTGCCGCTGATCGTGAAGGCTCCCGGCGCACCGGCCGGGGCCCGTACCGGGGCGCTGGCCACCCATGTCGATCTCGCGGCCACGGTCGCCGCGCTGGGCGGTGTCGACCCCGCGGACACCCCCACCCTCTCGGGCCGCGACCTGTCGCCGGTGCTGGCCGACCCGGCCTCCTCGGTGCGCGACTTCGTGCTGTTCTCCCAGGACTCGGCCCAGTCCGACCTGATCCGCAACACCCGCTACGCGGTGCGGGGATTCTTCGACGGCGACACCAAGTACGCCCGCTACTACGGGATCGGCGGCGGGGTCCGGCGCGACGGAAGCGCCGCCGACGGTGGCAAGCTCTTCGATGTGGACGCCGACTTCGACGACCACGACCACGAGTGGTACCAGACCGCCGAGGACCCCCACGAACTGGTCAACCTGGCCAACGACCGGGGCCGGAGCAGCGAGCTGCGCGACCTGTTCCGCCGTCTGCTGGACTATGAGGCCCAGGAGCTGACCTTGACGCCATGACCTACACCACGAACACCTCGACCACCGAGGCGACCGACCCCGGTGCCGGCGCCCATGTCGGTCCCAAGCCCCGGGCGCCGGTGGCCGACTGGACCACCGACTTCGACCACGTCGACCCCGGCTATGCGGCCCGGGCCCCCGAGATCTGGGACGAGCTGCGCCAGGAGTGCCCGGTGGCCCGCAGTGAGCGCTACGGCGGCACCTGGCTGCCGGTGCGGCACGAAGACGTGTGCGCCATCGCCAAGGACACCGACACGTTCAGCTCCAACGGCGTGGTGGTGCACGACGGCCGGCCCGAGATCCCTCCCCCGGTGGGGTTTGCCCCGCCGATCACCAGCGACCCGCCGTTCCATCGCATCGCCCGGGAGTTCCTGCTGCCGGCATTCGCGCCCAAGCCCATCGAGGCCAAGCGAGAGGCCACCCGCGAGACCTGCCGGGAGCTGCTCGACGACCTGCTGGCCGACGTGGAGGCGGGCCGCACCGACACAGTGGACGCCGCGCTGGGCTACACCCAGCACATCCCGGTGCGGGTGATCGCCGACATTCTGGGCGTGCCCCGCTCCGACGGCGACCAGTTCCGGATCTTCATCCACCGGATCATGGAGCAGCCCGGAACCGAGGTTCGCGTCGAGTACGAGGACTCGATCGACTTCTACCTCGACACCCTGATCGCGGCCCGGGCGGAGGAACCCCGAGACGATCTGATCAGCCACATGACCCACGCCACCATCGCGGGCCAACCCCTGAAGCACGAGCACGTGCGGGGCACCTGCGGACTCCTGATCGTCGCCGGGGTGGACACCACCTGGTCGGCCATCGGCGCCTCGCTGTGGCACATGGCCCAGCACCCGGAGGACCGCAGGCGCTGGGTGGAGGACCCCGAGGTGCGGCCGTTCGCGGTGGAGGAGTTCCTGCGCTTCTACGCGCCGGTGACCATGGCCCGGATAGTGGCCAAGGACGCCGAGTTCGCGGGGCGCTCGATGCGGGCCAACGACTGGGTTCTGCTGCCGTTCCCGGCCGCCAACCGCGACCCCGAGGCCTTCGAGGAGGCCGGCGAGTTCGTGATCGACCGCATGCGCAACCGCCATGTGGCCTTCGGGCTGGGCATCCACCGGTGCCTCGGCTCGAACCTGGCCCGCATGGAGCTGACGGTGGCGCTGGAGGAGTGGATGGCCCGGGTCCCGGACTTCGAGCTGGCCGACCCCGAGGGTGTGAGGTGGTCGACCGGCCAGATCCGCGGCCCCCGGGAGCTGCCGGTGCGGATCCTCAACGGCGCGGCCTGACTCCGGAGCGCACGTGAGGCTGCACAAGTTCGCCGATGTGGACGCGTTCGTGGCCCTCGACCTCGCCGGGTCCGAGGCCGCGTCGGGGCCGGTGCGCTGGGCCCGCAAGATCCTCCAGGGCGGGGCCAAGGACTTGGCCCGCTCCCAGACCTACACCTACGCGGCCTTGCAGATGCGACGCGGCGGAGCCTCCGCCGGGATCAGCGCCGAGGCGCCGGCCCGGGCCGAGGCGGTGGCCGCGTTCGTGGCCGAGGCCGCCGCGCTGGTGCCCGACGGCACGTACCTGCCCGACGCGGCCAAGGGCGTCGCCGACGCCGACCTGGCCCCGCTACGAGGAGAAGACCCCCGCACCACGGACCGGCTCGGGGCATTCGCGGCAGCGTGCGACGGCCTGTCCGCGGCGGTGGCCGCCGACGCGACCGTGGGCCTCGACGGCCGCACCGCCGTCATCGAGGGATTCTCGGCGAGCGGGCCGGCGCTGGCCGAGGCTGTGGTGCAGAGAGGCGGACGGGTTGTGGGCCTGGCCACCGCCGAGGGCTCCCTGGCCGCCGACGACGGTTTCGATCCCGCGGCCCTGGCCGAGGCCTGGAGCGAGCACGCCGGCAAGGCGCTGGGAGCGCTGGCCGGCAGCGACGACGGGCTGGGCAAGCCGTGGGCGCTGTGGGGCCTCGGCGCCGACGTAGTGTTCGCCGGCTCGAAGATGGGAGCGGTCAACCACGGAGTGGCCGAGGGTCTCGGGTGCCAGGCCTTGGTGCCCAGCGGGCGCCTGGCGTTCACGTCCAAGGCGCTGGCGGTGTGCCGCCGCAGCGGGGTGGCCGCGGTGCCCGACTTCGTGGCCCTGGCCGGATCGACCGTCGCGGCTTGGAGCAGCCCCGACACCGGCGACGACCAGGTCCGCGCCGAGATCGCCGAGGCGGTCACGGCCCTGATGGCCGACGCCCTCGCCTCCGACGACGGACCCTTCCTGGGCGCCTGCTACGCCGCCGAGTCGTTCCTGTCCACCTGGCAGGACGAGCTGCCCTTCGGCCGCCCCCTCGCCTCCTGAGAACCCGGCGTCCCGCTACCCTGAACACTCCACGGGGCTGTAGCTCAGTTGGCTAGAGCACCTGCTTTGCAAGCAGGGGGTCGTCGGTTCGAGTCCGATCAGCTCCACCCGTTCCGAGCCCGCACCGCGAAGGTCGTCGCAACCATGAAGGGCATGATCCAGTGACTCGAATCGGTCTGGCCCAGATTCTCAGCCGTCCCGCTGCTACCGAGGCCAACAGGAAGGCCAGCGTCGATGCGGCCGCCTCGCTGTTCGAGCAGGGAGCCGAGATCGTTGTGCTTCCGGAGATGGCGGTGCCGTGGTACAGCACCGACCGCGAAGCGCTCTCGCCGCTGGCCGAGGCCCTCGACGGCCCGACGGTCACCGGGTGGCAGGCCGAGGCCGCCCGGCACGGAGGGCTAATCGTGGGCGGGTTGTGCGAACGATCGGGCGACGACATCTACAACACCGCGGTGGCGGTCGGTCCCGACGGCGTGGTGGCCCACTACCGGAAGCTCCACCTCTTCGACGTGGAGAAGCACTGCTTCGCTCCCGGCGACATCGGCTTGACCGTCGCCGAGACGCCGTGGGGCGTCATCGGCATGTGCGTCTGCTACGACCTGCGCTTCGTGGAGGTGGTTCGGGTGCTGGCGCTGCGGGGCGCGGATCTGGTCTGCGTGCCCACCGCCTGGGTCCGCGGTTTCGACCGGCGCCAGTACGCCGAGGGCGAGTTGATCCCTCACGCCGAGGGAGCGCTCGTGCAAGCCAACCTGAGCCAGGTGTTCATCGCCTGCTCATCTCAGGTCGGGGCCGGCGACGGCGTCGAGTGCCTCGGCTCGTCGATCCTGGCCGACCCCTACGGCGGCGTGGCGGCCGGGCCGCTGTCGACGGTCCGCGAGCAGCTCGAGGTGGTCGAGGTCGACCTGTCCGAGGCCAAGCGGGCCCAGGCCCGCAGCCCGCTCATCCAACCCCGGGCCGACCGCCGTACCGACGTCTACGGCATCCTGCACGACGGCGAGTCGCTGTAGAGGCCGAGCGAGTAGGCGGGAGTAGGGGTGCGCTCTCAGTCGATGCTCAAGCCCGAGAGGAGACGGTTGAGCTCGGGCACCAGCACACCGCGCAAGGAGTACGACCCGATCACTGCGTAGAGGCAGAACGCCCGCGCCCCCACACGAAAGAACCGTTGCAGGCCGGCTTGGCCCGGCGCCGCGAGGTTCAGCTGCTCAGGGGTGAAGTCATCGGGATCGAGCTCGGTCGGCACGCCTTCAGTGGCGAAGAGTTGCGTCGTGGCCGACGCTCCGTCGAACTCGACCAGTGCGCTGAAGATGCCGTTGCGGTCCATGGTCTGGGCCGCCTCGGATCCGTAGTCGCCCCGCTCGGCCGGCAAGGAGAAGTTGGCCAGGTGCAGCACCACCAGCGGCGCCGCCGCGGGCTCCAGGCTGGGATCCAGCGAGGCCGGGTCGGGCTGGATGGACATTTCCGCCTCCCAACCCGAGGGCACGTCGATCCCGACGCCGTGTGCGGCGAGCCGGCTCATCTCAGGGTCTCACTCAACAGTGTCTGTCCCTAGCGGAGGGACGGTCGGGTCACAGCGCCAGCAGGCCGGCCGCAGCCACGCCAGCCAGAGCCGCGGCGACCCCAGCCCCGATTCGACGAGCCCGGTCGGCGTAGTGATCGAGACGGCGGTGCAGCCGGCGAAGGTCTCCCGTCGTTCGAACCCGGCGGACCAGCACAAGGCTCGCGCCACGAGCGGCTCCGAACGCCGCTCCCATCATCAAACCGGCTGTCATGTCCCCTGCCAGCACCGCGGCCAGCATGAACAGCGGCACCAGGGCGGTGTTGACTACCGTCGTAACCGCCGCGCCAAGCTGCAGGCCGAAGCCCGACCCGTACACCCACGAGCGGTACGCGACGAGCCAGTCCTCGTTCACCTGCCGGCGACCCGGCAAGCGACGGCCTGACAGATCCCAGATCGCAGCCGCGGCGCAGGCCCCTGCCAGCACGGCGAGACCGGCAGCGCCAGCCCGCGCCGCAGCCAAGGCTTGGCCTAGCGCGCCGAGTGTCGCCCCGACGGCAGCTCCGCCTAGGAGGGCGCCAAGCGCCAGCCACGCCACCGTCAACGACCATCGATTGCCCCGGGCCCGCTCGCCGAGCGGGCTGATGCTCGTGAGCATCGACATCCCTCAAGGCGACCAGGACGACCGCGCCCCCGCAGCCAACGCCGCCGCGACCCCGATGACCAGTACCGGGGTCATCGATCCGCTCGGGTGCCGGCAGAGTCGGATCCGTTGCGGTGATCGGGTGCCGACTCCTCTGGGTAGACCCTCGGATGGCCGGGCTCGGATCCTGGTGGGTAGAGGCTCGGATGGCCGGGCTCGATCCCGGCCGACCTCAACGCCGCGTCGGCCCTTTGAGCCCTGTTGCGGACCGGGCGGCGAGCCGGCCGTCGCTGCGACGGTGCAGGCCGGTCAGCCATACCGGCGTCGTCCAGCGATTGCTGCAACAGATCGCGCAACTGCTCCCAGCTCAGGGCGCTGCCCGCACCAACGACCCTGCCCCCAGCACCATCGATGAGGGCGAAATACGGTGATCCGGGGACGTCGTAGTCCTCCCAAGCAGCGGAGGACAGCACCGCCTTCACACCATCTGGAACGAGCTCGGCCAGGGCCGACTCCGAGTCGTGGGCAGGATCCTGGCCGACGATCACCAATCGGGTGCCACCCCCGGGCAGGTCCAGGTCGGGCTCGGCGAAGGTCTCCCAGAAGCGCTGGCAGGTGCGGCACCCCGACGAGAGGAAGGCCAGCAGCGTGAAGTGCGGAACGCCGGCAACAGCCACCTTGACCGGCCCTCCGGCTGGCACCGTTCCAACCAGGTCGCGGGCTTCGCCCTGCTCGCCTCCGACGACGCCGTCCCTCTCGCCGGCCCCTCCCGGGTTGGAGACGACGGCGTTGTCGTCGAGGTGAATTCCGGCCCGGTCGAGGGCACGGAGGATCTCGGCGTGCGTCCTGAGCAGACCGAACACGAGCAGCGCCAGCAAACCGACCGCGACGGCCAGGAGCACGACCACCACCGTCATCGGGCCACCATCGCGGCGCCACCCGCGGGGGCCTCCTCCGAGCCGGGCGAGTCCGAGGAATCCGGCGAATCCGAAGCCTGCGGCGAGTCCAACGAACCCGGGGCGTCCGGCGAATCCGGGGCGTCCGGCGAGTCCGAGGAATCCGGCGAGTCAGGAGTCCGGAGGTGATAGCGGTGGAGCAGCACGGCCACATCGGCGCGGCTGGCCGGCAACGAAGCCCCGAAAGTCGCACTGTCCGTCCACCAGACGATGTCCTTCTCGATGGCCCAGGCCAGCGCGTTGCGGAACCAGGCGTCCTCGCCGACGTCGGAGAACTCGATGCTCGCCTCGCTCCGCGGCCCGCCCGCCAAGCGGTGCAAGAACACGATCGACTGCGCCCGGGTCACATTGCTCGACGGATCGAATCGGCCCGGCGCCCGGCCGGCGGTGATCTTGTTCTCGACCATCCAGGAGATCGCCCCCGCGTGGGCGGAATGGGCACTCACGTCGAAGAAGCCCTCGCCCGAAGCAGCTTCGGGCTCGCCCTGGTAGCGCCACAGGAACGTGGCGAACTGGGCCCGGGTTACGGGCTCGTCGGGACCGAACAGGTCGTCGGTGAAGCCGGCGGTGATCCCCTCGCCGGCCATCCACTCGACAGCCTCCGCGTAGAAGGCAAGGGGAGGGATGTCGGTGAAGCCCTCGTGCAGGCAGGGGCGGTCGTGAAAGCGAGTGCTGGGGCTGGTCAGCACCGGCGACGTCGCGCACGCCGGATCCCACTTCCACGGGGGCACGCAGGTGACTATCCGGCACTTGAGCGGCCCCACGCAGACGTCCTGGTGGCACTGGCCGTAGCGGAAGATGAGGCACTCCGACTTGCGGGTGTCGCAGCCGCCGTGGCACTGGCAGCGGGCCGGCGTGCACGACCTGGCGCAGAGGCCGCTGGAGGAGCACCAGCAGCCCTCGTCGCAGGTGAAGTTGCAATCGAGGTAGTAGCGGGGGCGGGGGCCGTTCAGGTCGCAGAATCCCGAGCCGTCCGCCTTCCACCAGCCCGCAACGATCGTTCCCGGCGGGCAGAGGTTCTCTCCGGTGATCTTGCAGCAGAACTCGCTCCAGCCGTCACAGCACAGGGCGCCGCGACTGCACTGGTGGCCCCTGCACACGATGATGGCCGCTTCGGCTGTGGTGGGTCGGATGGCGTAGGCGACCGGGGCGACCGCGACCGCGGTGGCGGCCATGGCCGACTTGCGCAGGAAGCCGCGGCGTCCGGCTCGGCGGTCCACCACCCGCGACACCCGCTCGACCAGTCTGCGGCTCACAGCCTTCCTCTGCCGTTGCGAGGCGCCGCCCCGGTGATGGACGGCGGCGGCAGAACGCGGAACAGGCCCGCTCCGCCGTAGCGGGACGACCGGGCCGCGAGCGCCTCGGGAAGGGCCGTGAAGGACACCAGGACGAGCCCGGCCAGCAACGCGATCACCGCGGCCAGCGCGACACCGGTTGCGGGGCTCGCCCCCACCGCCTGCACGACCGCGGAGACCGGCGGGGAGGCCGCGCCGGCGGCGGCGAACGACATGGCGGCCAGCGTCAGGTTGCCGGCGACATGGATCGGCGACGGCGGGGCGTCGAGGCGGCCGAAGCACCCGCAGGAGTCGGCCCCCGCGAGCACGGCTCGCAACACGACCAGCGCGAACGCCGCGTACATGAGGCCCACGATCCATGCTGCCGGGCCGCCGGCAAGCAGGGCGGCCGTCCCGGCCGCGGCCTCGATCGCGCCGATGAGCCGCACCGCGGCGGGCCGGGTCCGCAAGCCGACGAGTCCCGCGAAGCCGTCCGCGGGACGGATCAGCTTGGCCACGCCGGCCACCAGCAGCAGCAGCGCGGCCGACGCGTGGATCGCGGATGCGACAGACATAGGCGGCGATGCTAACGGCCCCGGCCCGTACGGGACCAACCGCCCCAGCGACTGATGCGGGGCTACGTGCTGGGCGCGATCCCTGGGGTGCGGTAGCCGTCGGACCGCCACAGGATCGGGAAATGGTTCTCGTCCATCTCGTCGTCGGTGAGCCTTGCGTAACGGGAGTAGATCGGCCCGTTGCCCTCACCGAAGCCGGCCCGGTTGAAGCGGGCCTCGCTGCTGGCGCAGTGCAGCACCAGGGACCTGCGGTGACGGCCGCTGCGGTTGGGGCCCGAGCCGTGCCAGGCCCATCCGTGGTGGAACGCTCCACCGCCTGCGGCCACTTCCACCGCGGCGATGTCCAGTTCGACGCCCAGATTCTCAGCAGCCGCCGCCACGGGGGCCCGGAAGTCTTCAGGTGCATGGAACTGACCCATCACATCGGCTTCCGTAGGCCAGCGATGCGACCCCCTGGCCAGCTCCATGGTGCCGCCGGCCGCGGTGGTGTCATCGAGCGCGATCCAGCACGAGAACATCTCCGTGGGCGTGTACCAGGCCAGGTAGGCATTGTCGCGGTGGAAACCCAGCGAGCGGGCGCCGGGCGGCTTCCAGATCACGTTGTCCTGGACGATGCGGGCGCCGGGCCAGCCCGCCAGACGGGCCACGGCCTCGCCGAGCCGGGCGTCGAGCACCACCGACGCGATCAGCCGGTCGGCCTTCCAGCCGTTGCAGATCTGGCGTGCGAGAGTCGGATCGCTGCTGCCCTGGAGCCAGTTGACCTCGTCGGGGGCGGTGCCGGTCTCGAAGTCGCCCCGGAACAGCCGCTCGAACCGCTCCCTCAACGGATCGATCAACTCGGCGTCGATCAGCGAATCGACGGTGACGAACCCGTCGGCCTGGAACGTGGCCACAGCGGTGGCGGCGAGCATCACTCCAAGCTAGACCGCGGAATCGATGGCGTCACCGGAGCCGCGCGCCAGTCGCGCCTCAAATGTCTGACTATTCTTCACCAGGCCGCGCAAGCGATGACGGAAGGAGCGGCTTTGGCGCCTCCCGGCGACGTCAAGATCGGCCTGTTCCTCACCAACCAGCATCCGGTGGGCGCGGACCTGGTGGCGGGGATTGACGACCAGCTCCGCATGGTCAGAGCGGTCCGCGACCGCGGCTGGGACTCGATCTGGGCCGGGCAGCACTACCTGCCTGACGGCATGGCCATGCCGCAGTGCGTGCCGTTCGTGGGCCGCATCACCGCCGAGTGCGGATCCATGGAGGTCGGGATCGGGATACTGCTGCTCGCGCTCCACAACCCGCTGGATGTGGCCGAGACGTGGGCATCGATCGACGTCCTGTGCGGCGGGCGGCTCACGTTCGGGGTGGGTCTGGGCTACCGCGAGGTGGAGTACCAGGGCTTCGGGCTGAATCCGAAGTCCAAGGTGAGACGATTCGAAGCCAATCTCGACCTGGTCAAGCGACTCTGGACCACCGAAAACGTCGACTCCGACCTCGATTGGTGCCGCCTGGAGTCGGTGACGCTCAACGTCAAGCCCGTCCAGAAGCCTCGACCCCCGATCTGGATCGCGGCCAACGCCCACGCCGCGGTGGAGAGGGCCGCCCGCATGGGCGATGCCTGGATGATCAACCCTCATGCCACCACCGAGACGATCACGGAGCAGGCGGCCCTGTTCCGAGCCACCCGCCGGGACGCAGGCCTGCATCCGGCGACGACCATGCCGGCGATGCGGGAGATCTACTGCGCCCCCACCCGGGCCCTGGCCGTGGAGCGGGCCGCGCCCTACCTGCTGAAGAAGTACCGGCACTATGCCGACTGGGGACAGCACAAGGCCCTGCCCGGCGACGATGACTTCCGGGCCGGATTCGACGAGCTGTCCAGGGGCAGGTTCATCATCGGCACCCCCGACGACTGCCTGGAGAGGCTACTCCCGTGGCGCGACGAGATCGGCGTGGACCACTTCATCTTCCGCACCGACTGGGTGGGCATGCCCGCGGAGGTCGCCCTACAGTCCATCGACTTACTCGACCGCGAGGTGGTTCCCGTGCTGCGAGCGGCCTGAGTCCCCTGGCAGCCGCCCCAGTCATCCCGACGAACCCTGCAAAGGAGAACATCAGACATGGTGGACAAGACCATCATCAACCCGAACATCGGCGCCGGATGGAGCGCGCTCGAGACCTCCGACGTGGGGGAGCTCGTCCACTCCGGCGGCGTCGTGGTGGAGGCCGGCGACCTCACGTTCGTCTACCTGTCGGGCCGGACCGCCACCGACGGCGACAGCGACGTCGTCGTGGGCGTGGGCGACATCAAGGAACAGACCCGCCAAGTGATCCGCAACCTGCTGTCGGCGCTGGAGCCGCTCGGTGGCACCATCGACGACATCGTCCGGGTGCGGGTCTACATGACGCCCCCCTTCACCAAGGAGAAGTTCGGCGAGATTCACGACGCCCGGGCCGAGTTCTTCAACAAGGACCACTATCCGGCCAGCACGCTGGTGGTGGTCCACGGGCTGGCCCGGCCCGACGCCATGATCGAGATCGACGCCGACGCCGTGATCTCGAAGAAGTAGCGCCGGCGGTCAGCCGCGCCGCCATCAAGCAGGGCCCAGTCATGAAGATCGCCCTCAACGTCCTCCAGCAAGGCCCCGTCTCCGGCGGGCCCGAGTGGTGGAAGCTGTGCGACGACGCCGGGGTGGACGTCATCGGCCTGCCCGACTCGCCCGCCCTGGCCCGGGAGCTCTACGTGGTGGCTGCACTCTGCGCCCAGCAGACGTCGCGGGCCCGGATCATGACCTCGGTCACCAACCCGCTGTCGCGGGATCCCTCGGTGACCGCGGCCTCGCTGCTGTCGCTGGAGGAGATCGCTCCCGGCCGGATCGCCTGCGGCATCGGCACCGGCGACAGCGCCCTGTGGGGCGTAGGACTGCGACCGGCCACGGTGGCCCAGTTGCGGGACTACATCGTGGCCGTCAAGGCGCTGCTGAGGGGCGAGGAGGCCGACTACCAGGGCCGGAGATTCCGCATGCAGTGGACCGACCTGCCGGTCCCGGCGGAGATCCCGGTGGTCGTTCCCGTCTCGGGCCCCAAGGTGCTGCGCATGGCGTGCGAAGTGTCCGACGGGATGCTGCTGTCGATGGGCTTCGGGCCCCACAACGTCGACTACGTAATGAGCCTCGTCGAGGAGGGTTGCAGGGCGGCGAGCCGCGATCCGGGCGAGCTGGAGCTGTGGTGGAACTCCGAGATCGTCTTCGGCGACAACGTCGAAGACGCCCTCGGCCGGGGTATGGGCGTCGGCACCGAATGGCTGACCATGGGCACGCTGGAGGGCAAGCAGATCCCTGAGCACCTCAAGGCCGCGCTGGTGCAGTTCAACGAGGACACCCACAACCTCGGCTCCGAATACCAGGACGAGAACCGCGAGCGGGCGCTGATCGCCCGAGCCCGGGAACTGGGACTGTACGAGTGGCTGCTGGCCAGAGCGCCGGGGCTGTGGGGCACCCCCGCCGATGTGGCCCGCCGGCTGCGGGAGTTGGAGTCGCAGGGATTGGACCGCTGGATGTTCTATGTGGGCCGCAGCGAGAGCGACCGGATGAACCAGCTCCGGCTGATATGCGAGGGCGTCATGCCCCTTCTCGGTCAGTCCTCGTCGACGGTGAGCGGTCGGGCCGCCTCGGGGAACAGCCCCGCGTCGTGGGAGCGGCCGCGCTTGTAGACGAGGGCGCTGCGGACATAGCTGAGGCACTCGTCGCCGTCCTGGTTGAGGCCGCGGGTGCGCACCTTGACGATGCCGGCGTGGGGCCGGGACGCCGACTCCCGCACCGCCAGCACGATGCTCTCGGCGTAGAGCGTGTCGCCCACGAAGACGGGATGGGTGAAGCGCACCTCGTCGAAGCCGAGGTTGGCCATGGCCTGCTGGCTCACGTCGGACACCGACTGGCCCAGCACCAGAGCCAGGGTCAGCCCCGAGTTGACCAGCAGCTTCCCGAACTCGGACTCTTCGGCGTAGTGGCGGTTGAAGTGCATCATGTTGGTGTTGCAGGTCAGCAGCGTGAACCAGGTGTTGTCCACCTCGCTGATGGTGCGACCCAGCGGATGCCGGTAGACGTCGCCCACCTCGAAGTCCTCGAAGTAGCGGCCCTCCCAGCCGGGCTTCACGGTCAACGCGCCACCCCGATCAGCTCCGAGGCACCGACGGGTTCGGCAGGCGCCAGCACCGAGCCCACCATCTCCAGCAGCCGGCGCTGGAACACGGTCACCCGCAGCTCGGCGTCGTGGCGGGGGCCGGGCCGGTAGTGGGCCGACTGCACGCCCCGCTGCATCCTCTCGCACACGTCGAAGTCCTCGCGCTGGACCCTCGACAGCAGTTCGGTTCCGGCCCGCACGTCGGCGTCGGCATCATGCGAGAGGCTCAGCACCCGAGCCCGGGTGGTGGTGTGGCTGGTCGGGGTCCACCACATGATGGTGGCCCCGCCGGTGGGGAAGCCGATCACGTGCAGGTTCGGGAACACGTAGCAGCCCAGCGAACCCTGGGCCGCCTTCCCCTCCAGACCGGGGCGGGGCTCGGCCGGCAGCTCGGACTCCCTCCAGGGGACGGCAGCCACCGCGGTGGTGGCCCCGGCCTGCTCGCTTAGCCCGTCGAGGTCGACCAGCGCGGCGATCGAGCCCTCGTGGACGATGGACAGGTGGTAGTCGCAGATGGCGTTGTCCATCACCAGCTTCCAGTTGGCCGCGATCGGATCGTCGAGCGAAGCGCCGAGCCCCATGCCGGCGATGTCGTGGCCGCCGAGCAGCTCGGGGATGTCCTCGAGGTAGTCGAGCAGTCCGGGCGCGTCGCCGCTGACGTTGACGAATACCAGGCCCTCCCAGGTGTCGAGTCGCAGCTCGGTGAGCCCCAGCTGCGACGGGTCCAGCGGCGTGGCGAAGAGGCTTCGGCGGGGGATCCCGGTGAGCCGGCCGTCGAGCTCGAAGGTCCAGCCGTGGTAGGGGCACACTAGGCGCCGTCCGCAGTTGCCCCGCCCCTCGACCAGCAGGCTCGCCCGATGCGGGCACACGTTGGCGAAAGCCCGCAGGCCGCTGTCGGATCCCCGCACCACCACGACCGGCTCCAACCCGATCGTCTCGGCCACGTAGTCTCCCGGCTCCGGCAACCACCGCTCGTGAGCCACGAACATCCAGCTGCCGCCGAACACCCACTCCAGCTCGGCCTCGTAGAACGCCGGGGACCGGTACACCTCCGGGTCCATCAAGCCGGTCGGGCCCACTTCTAGCACGCCCCGCAGGGTAGGAACGGGACTAGCGGTCCGTCAAACGCCGGCTTATACGTCTGATGTATTGTCCGCGGAGCCCCCAGACCTGCCCCTGAAACGGAGGGTGCCATGACCAACCGGACCGCCCTGGAACTGGTCGACGAGATCAACGAGATCGTCGAGGCCCGCCATATCAAGGAGCATCCGCTCGTCGAGGAGATCCGCTCCGGCCGAGCCTCCCGGGCTGCCATCGCCGGGTTCCTCAGGAACTTCTACCAGATCGGCCCGCGGCCCTCGCCCCAGGCCGACTGCGCCATCTTCGCCAAGTGTCCCGAGGATCCCGAGATCTTCCACCACCTGTTCGAGGACGTGATCCTGGAGGAGGGTGCCGGCACCGAGTCGGGCACCGAGCGGCACCTGAACGTGTTCCTTCAGCACGCCCAGGCCTTCGGGCTCTCCCAGGACGACCTCGACAACAACCCGACCATCCCGGAGTGCAAGGCGTTCGTGCACTGGCGCTACTACCTGGCCTACAAGGGCGACTGGCTCAGTGCCATCGCCGGCATCGCCTTCATCGAAGGCGCCTCGGCCCGGCGCAACGACATCATCATCGACGGGCTGATCGACCACTACGGATTCAAGAAGGGTGCTCCCGACCTACTGTTCTGGGAGCTGCACGCCTCCGAGATCGAGGAGGGCCACGGCGACATCGGCGCGGTGGTGGTGAGCCGCTACGCCAACGACGCCTACACCCAGGAGGCGGTACTGGACGCGGTGGTCACCAGCATCGACCTGCAGTGGCTGGCCTTCGACGGCATGCACCGGGCCTTCTTCCTGGAGGACCCCGCCTACGAGCGCTGGCGCTGAACCGCGGTCAGTGGCCGGCGAAGTAGTCCCGGATCAGTCGGGCGACCTCGACCGGGTGCTCGAGGTTGGGCTCGTGGCCCCCGGGGACCACCGTCGACGAGAACGAGTCGCCCAACTCGGCCATGTTGGCGGCCCAGCCCTGCTCGAGCAGCGGATCGTCGACGCCCTCCACCCACAGGATCGGTGTCGAGCAGTGCCGGAGCGGCTCGGGCCAGTCGTCGGTGCCGGTGCGGGGCCCGGCGGCCGGATTGCGGACATGCAGGGCGCTGAGAGCCTCCCAGTGGCCCGGGATCATGCTGTTGTCGAAGCGGCGCTGGAAGTGGTCGTCCATGCCGTCAGCACTGCTGACCAGCATGGCGGTGAGCCGGGCGGCGGCTTCCAGGCTGGGCGAGTAGTCGCTCAGCCGCTCGATCCCGCCCGGCACCCGGTAGAGGCGGCCGCCGGTGCCGGCAATGGCCACCGCGGCCCTAACATTCCATCCCCATCGGGGCTCCGCAGCCCCCCGCGCCACGATCTCGGCGCCGAAGGAACTCCCGGCGAAGAACACCGGCTCGTCGAGCCCGAGCACCTCGCAGATCGAGGCCAGATGCTCGAGGCGGTAGTCGTAGGGCGACCGGTCGAAGTAGCAGACCTTGTCGGTCCCGCCCCAGCCGATGAGGTCGGGGGCGATCACGTGGTAGTCGCCGGCCAGTACGGGAATCACCCCGTCCCAGCACAGCGCGGCGTCGGTGCCGTAGGCCCCGTCATGGACCAGCACCACCGCGGCCCGGCCCGGCTCCCCGGCCTCGATGAGGCGGGTGCGGAACCCGCCCGCCCTTATGAACCTGGTGTGGAAGGCAGCCGACATAGGCGGCGTACAGTAGCGGCCCGGACTCCGCAGGCGACAAGAGGCCGAAAGGCGAGGGCGTGATCCAGTATCCGGTTGAGGCTGACGGCGTGCTCACCCGCGTGCTCGCTGCCGGTGAGGGCGACGACCATCTGGTGCTGGTCCACGGCGTCGGGGCCCGAGCCGACCGCTGGCGGCGCAATGTCGACCCTCTCGCCGAGGCCGGCTGGCATGTGCACGCGCCGGACCTGCCCGGCCACGGACTGGCCCAGAAGGGCGTCGGACCGGATTACACCGTGCCCGGATACGCCCGGTTCATCGACGGCTTCCTCGACGTGATCGGCGCCGGGACCGCGGTGCTGGTCGGAACATCCCTGGGCGGCCACGCGGTGGCCACCCTCGCCTGCGAGCGCCCGGAGCGGGTACGGGCGCTGGTGCTCGTCGGCAGCATCGGCATGATCCCCTGGGGCGCTGAGCGCCGAGCCGGCACCCGCGGCCGGCTCAGAGACGCCTCCCGGGAGGGCATCGAGCGCAAGCTGCGGCTGGTGCTGCACGATGAGGGCATGGTCACCGAGGAGTGGCTCACCGAGGAGTACCTCATCAACAACTCCCCGGGCGCGGCGGAGTCCTTCCGGCAGATCTCGGACTATGTCGCCGACCACATCGACGACGACGTCATCGGGCCGAGGCTGGCGGAGCTGGAGAACGGACCGCCGGTCCAGCTGATCTGGGGGAGACAGGAACGGGCGGTGCCGCTGGCGACCGGGGTGGCCGCCCACGATCTGCTGACCGGGTCGGAGCTGGCCGTGATCGACGCGGCGTCGCACGCGCCCTACTACGAGCAGCCCGAAGAGTTCAACCGGGTCCTGCTCGACTTCCTGGAACGCGCCGCCCCGCGCTGAACGGCCTCTGCCGCCGACCGCCGCCCGAAACTAAGAGCGCCCGCAAATAGGTGAGGGCCTGTCGTGTCGCAGCGGTGTCTTTCCCGCTCTTGTTCGCTGCGCTCACGGGCCGCTCGGGCCACGGCCTCGCGCCGTATGGGCCGCGTTCGCTCGCCTATTCGCTCGGCCTCTGAGGCCGGAATTGTGCCTCAGCGGGCGGTTTCTACATCAATTTCGGCAGGGGCGACCCGGTCTATGCGCTCGTACATGGAACGCAGTCGCTCGAGGTGGTTGTGCATGAGCCGGGCCGATGCCTCCGCGTCGCCCGCGGCGATGGCGTCGCAGATGTCCCGATGATCCCGGTCGACTGCGGCTCCGAACTCCGGCGAGGCCCGATCCCGCATGAACCTGGTGCGGAGCACGCTGAACATCGGTCGGGCGATCACCTCCAGCAGCCGGTTGCCCGACGCCTCCATCACTGCGACGTGGAAGTCCTTGTGTCCCTCGAAGTCCGCGGCCAGATCGACCTCGGCGCCCGTGTCCAGCGTGGCCTTGAGGCGCTGGAGCTGGTCCTCGTCGCGCCGCACGGCCGCCAGCCGGGCCGAGGGCACCTCGATCAGCTCGCGAGCCTCGAGGATCTCGTCGACCGACACCACATCCGCGACCGACAGGAGTCCGATGGTGGTCTCCAGGTAGGTCTGGACGTGCTCCGGGTTGGGCTCCGCGACGAACGTCCCGCCGTTCACGCCGCGCTTGGTGTGGACCAGGCTCTGCGACGACAGGCCCCTCAGCGCCTCGCGGACCGTGCTGCGGCTCACCCCGAACTGCAGGGCCATCTCACCCTCGGCCGGGAGGCGCTCGCCCACTGCGAGCGTTCCCTTCATGATCAGCTCCTGCAGCTGGTTGGAGACCTGCTGGTAGGCGGGCAGCACCCGGCTGACGGGCAGGCCCGACTGCTCGTCGAGTATCCCCTCCTGCGTCGATTCGGGTGCGGTCTTCACGTCAGTGCCCGGTGCCGGCCCTGTCACGGCGGCGATGCTAGTCCCCGGCGGGCGGCGGCGCGTTTTGACCCTCAAGTGTCTGACCTTTACGCTGACCGTTACCCGGCACAGGAGGAAGCGGTGTTCTCTCTTCAGGGTCGAACGGCGCTATTGACCGGCGGAGCGGGCGGTCTCGGGAAAGCCGTTGCAGCCGCCCTCGCGGAGCAGGGCGCATCGGTGGCCATCACCGACCTGCGTCCCGACGTCGCAGAGGGCGTGGCCCAGGAACTGGCCCAGCGCCACCCGGGTCAGGCCTTCGCCGGGCTGGGAATGGACGTCACCGACGAGGCCAGCGTCGTCTCCGGCGTCGCTGAGGCCACCACGGCTGTCGGCTCGCCCGACATAGCGGTCCTGCTGGCCGGCATCGGCGAGTTGCAGCCGATCGCCACCATGAGCTTCCAGCAGTGGCGCCACATGCTGTCCATCCATCTCGACGGCACCTTCCTGGGGATCCGCCACACCGTCAACCCGATGATCGAGCAGGGCTGGGGGCGAGTGATCTGCTTCTCGTCGATCGCGTCGCTCCAGGGCGTGGCCCGCCAGGCCCACTACGCGGCAGGCAAGGGCGGCGTCGACGGGCTGGTCCGGTCGTTCAGCCGCGAGGTCGCAGCCGACGGCGTCACCGTCAACGCCATCGCGCCCGGTTACACCGAGTCGCCCCTCAACGAGATGGCCCCGCCCGGACGGATCGAGGCGCTCACCGAGAACGTCCCGGCCGGGCGGTTCGGACTACCGGCGGAGATCGGCGCGCTGGCCGCGTACCTGGCGTCGGACGAGGCCGCCTACCTGACCGGCCAGATCATCAGCCCCAACGGCGGGTTCACGTACTGCCACCTCCTCGGCGACTAACAGCAGGGAGACCTCGAAATGCGCCTTGTCACGATGCAGTCCCCTACCGGCGAGACCGCCGGGATCCTGCACCCCGACAGCACCGTCACGCCGCTGGCCGAGACCGGCCATCCGAGTGTCATCGACCTGATAGAGAGCGGGCCCGAGGCCTGGGCCGGGGTCGAGGCGCTGGCAGCCGCCGGGAGCGGCGAGAACACCGACGGGGCGGTCCTGGCCCCGCCGCTGCCGAGAACGCCCCGCAACATGTTCTGCGTCGGGCTCAACTACCGCGACCACTTCGACGAGGGGAAGCGGCCCGAGGGATCTGAGGTCCCCGACGCGCCGGTGCTGTTCACCAAGCCGTGGACCTGCCTGGTTGGCCATGACGCCACCGTGGAACTCGACCGCGCCGCCAGCAACCGGGTGGACTGGGAGGCCGAGATCGCGGTCGTGATCGGTCGGGGCGGCAGCAACATCTCCGTCGACGACGCCCTCGACCACGTCTTCGGCTACACGCTGTCCAACGACGTCAGCGCCCGTGATCTCCAGTTGGAGCACGGCATGTTCGGGCAGTGGTACAAGGGCAAGTCGCTCGACGGCTTCTGCCCGATGGGCCCCAGCATCGTCTCCGCGGCCGAGGTGGGCGACTATCGCGACATCGCCGTGGAACTGCGAGTCAACGGCGTTCAGAAGCAGTCGTTCCGGGCCGCCTCGATGATCAACTCGGTGTCCCGCGTCATTGCGCGGATCAGTCTCGGGTGCTCGCTGCTCCCAGGAGACATAATCCTCACAGGAACGGCGTCGGGTGTCGGGCACTGGCGAGAGCCGCCGGAGTTCCTCGGCGCCGGCGACGTTGTGGAGATCGAGTCGCCCCAGCTGGGACTGCTGCGCACCCACTTCACAGAGTGAGTATCGGCAAGGAGGATGACGATGGTCGCGCTGCCCACCACCGACATCAGGCGGACACCGGCCGTGGTCTTCGACGGCATCGCCATCGAGCCTCCCCCCGAAGACTCCTTCATGGACCCGGCCGGCTACTTCTCCCAGCCGCTGTTCGATCTGGAGATGCGGGTGGCGTTCGGAAGGTCGTGGGTGTTCGTGGGCGACCTGTCCCAGCTCAAGGAGCCGGGCGACTACGTCACCGAGACCGTCGGCTATGAGCCGGTGGTCGTGATCCGGGGTCGCGACGGTGAGCTCAGGGCCTTCACCAACGTGTGCCCCCACCGGGCCAGCACGCTCGTGGAGGGCACCGGCAACTGCGGGCGGCGCCTCGTCTGCCCCTACCACGGGTGGACCTTCGAACTCGACGGTCGCCTTGTCGCGATCCCCCACCAGCGTGGCTTCGACGAGGTCGTGGACCGCGGCGCCCACGGCCTGCAGGAGGTGGCCGTGGATGTGTGGGCGCAGTTCGTGTTCGTCAACGTGTCCGGCGACGCTGTCCCACTGCTCGAGTGGATGCACCCGCTGCCAGACCAGCTCGGCGGCCACAATCTCGAGGCGGCGACCAGGACCTACGTGCTCGACGACGAGGTGAACGCCAACTGGAAAGTCATGATGGACAACGCCTTCTGCGACTACCACCTCGAGTTCGTGCACGCCAACTCCCTGGGCCGTTACGCCGACCCTGCCTCGCTCCAGGAGGACATCTGGGAGCACACCGGGCGACTGATGACCCGCTGGAGTCCCGAGCAGCTGGCCACGACGCCGGTGCTGCCCCATCTATCCGGCAACGAGGCCTTGGGGGCCGTCGCCTACTCGGTGTTCCCGAACTGGTTCATCGCCGCGTTCCCCAACGGCGGCTGCTCGCTCATGTGGTGGAACCCGATCAGCCTGGACCGGAGCCGGGCCAGGGTGTGGAACTACTCGCCCGATCCCGACGCCGACCACCGCTCCGACTTCGAGATGCTCAAGATGGTGCAGGCCGAGGACTACGCCATCTGCGAGAAGGTCCAGAGGGGTCTGCGGTCCCGCTTCTATGAGCCAGGACCGCAGCACTACCTGGAGCTGCGCATCCGGGGTTTCCAGCGGCGCCTGATGACGATGCTGGCCGGAGCGATCGCCGACGTCGACTGCTGACCGCTCAGGCGGTGTCTAGGCGGCGGGCGCGGGTAGGTGCAGGCCTGTCGCGTCGCAGCGGTGTCATTCCCGCTCTTGTTCGCTGCGCTCACGGGCCGCTCGGGCCACGGCCTCGCGCCGTATGGGCCCGGATCGCCCGCCTACTTGCTCGGCCTCTAGGCGGCGGGCGATCAGCGCGGCCACCTCGTCGAGTGCGCCCCGTGAGGAAGGCAGCGCAGCCTGGAAACCCAGGAACCCGTGGATGGTCCCGGCTTGGTGCAGCAGCACCGTGTCCACCCCCGCGGCAGAGCAGGCACCGGCGAAGTCCACGCCCTGATCTCTGAGGGGGTCGAGTCCCGCGGTCACCACCACCGCGGGTGCCAGCCCGGCGAGGTCGGCCCGCAGCGGGCTGAGCTCGGGGACGGTGCGGTCGACGCCCTCGGGGGCGTACTGGTCCCAGTACCACTCCATGCGCTCGCGGGTCAGGAAATACCCCTCGGCGAGTTCCAGCATCGACCGGTCGTCGGTGCGGCAGTCGGTGATCGGGCACAGCATCGCGCACACGCCGAGTCTCGGACTCCCCCGGTCCCGGGACCTGAGGGCGCCGACCGCGGCCAGGTGCCCCCCGGCGCTGTCACCGGCGATTCCCAACCGCTGGGGGTCGACGCCCAGGTCGGCGCCGTTGGCGGCGGCCCACTCGAGAGCAGCCCACGTATCCTCCACGGCCGCGGGGAACGGGTGCTCCGGAGCGAGGCGATAGTCAACGGAGAGCAGCGCGCAGCCGGCCCGGTTGGCGAGGGCCCGGCACAAGCTGTCCTGGATGTCGAGATCGCCGATCACCCAGCCCCCTCCGTGCAGGTAGACCACCAGTGGGGGCGGTTCAACGCACCGGGGCCGGTAGAGGCGCAGCCCGAGATCGCCGCCGGGACCGTCGATGGAGAGATCGGCGACGTGATCCACCGGCTCGGGGGGTCCCTTCAGTTCGGTGATGACGGGCGGCCGGGCCCTCATCGCCTCCAGGCTCGGCGGCCCGCTGGGGCCGCCGAGCAGCTCGAGCAGTCCAGCCACCCCCTCGTCGAGCGTCTCAGACGCTGCGCCCATCGATGCGCTCCTGGTCGCCGTGGCCATCCGTTCAGCTTGCCACAACCGCGCATGCCCGCACCGCCGGCTGCTGCGTGCGCTCGGATTGACTGCGAAGTGTCTGACCTTTAGCATCGGCGAGCATTCTTGACAGCGGCGTCGCCCGGCGCTGCTGAAGCGATCCCGATGGGGGAAACGATGAGATCACGACAGTTCCGACTGGGCTTCCGGCTGATAGCGGTTCTTCTCGCGCTTGGACTCGTGGCCGCGGCCTGCGGCGACGACGAGCCCGACACCGCGGCCGCAGACGCCGCGCTTGCCCAGGCCCAAGCGGACGCAGCCGCCGCAGACGCAGCCGCCGCGGACGCCCAGGCCGAGGCGGATGAAGCCTCTGCCGAAGCTGAGGCGGCTGCTGCGGCCGCCGCAGACGCTGAAGCGGCCCTCGAAGCCGCGATGGCCGAAGCCGGGGCCGACTCCGCAGCGGTCGCTGATCTCGAGGCTCAATTGGCCGCCGCCCAGGAGGCCGAAGCCGCGGCTGCAGCCGAGGCCGCGGCGGCCATGGCGGAGGCTGAGGAGGCGAAGGCCGCAGCCGAAGCCGCGATGGCAGAACCGATGGAGGAGGCCATGCCGGAGCTGTCGGGCGAGCTGGTGTGGTGGTCGGACTGGACCATCGAGCAGACCGAGGCGTTCATCGACGCCTTCAACGAGGTCCACCCGGGCATCCAGGTGGAGTACACCCGCTCCGACGACGCCGAGATGTTCGACCGCTTCATGACCGAGTCCGAGGCCGGCACCATCGACGCCGACATCGCGATCATCGGCTGGGACGGCTTCTCCCGCATCTGGGAGAGCCTCGGCTACCTGCACGCCTTCGACTCTCCCAACAAGGGCAACATCCCGTCTGACCTGAGGGCCGCGTCGGGCGCCTGGTACACCTACGGGACCCTGCTCGAGGGCATCTGCTACAACACCGAGCGCATCGAGGAGCTGGGCCTCGACCCGCTGGAGACCTGGGGCGACCTCGCCGATCCGCAGTACCGCGACGAGATCGTCATGCAGGACATCCTCAAGGTGGGCAGCGGCGCCCACGACATGATGATCGAGACCCGGGTGATGTGGGACGAGAACACTTGGGAAGAGTTCTGGGCCGGCTACGGCGCCAACAACGTCGTGTTCCAGCCCGACTACACCGCGGCCCAGCAGCAGCTGGTGCAGGGCAACTTCGCGGTGCTCGGCCTGTGCTACCTCGACTTCGTGCAGCCCTCGATCGACCAGGGCGCCCCGGTCGTGTGGGTGGCGCCGGAGTTCGTGATCACGGTGGGCTTCACCGTGAACATCCCGGCCACCTCCGACAACAAGGAGAACGCCGAGGCCTTCGTCAACTACATCATCAGCGAGGAGGGCCAGGCCGCGGTGGCCAACATCGTCGGCCAGGTGCCGGCATGGCCCGACGCTCCCTATCCCGAAGCGGCCCTGGCCGCGGCGGGCAAGCCGACGATCCTCGCTCTGGGCACGCCCAAGGCTGAGGCGGAGTACAACAACAACGCCGAGTGGTACGTCGAGCGAGCCAAGGAATGGTTCGACCTGAGGTGACATCACCGGTGGAGGATCAGCTCGCCCTGCGGGCCGACAACCTCCACAAGAAGTTCGGCGCGGTCACCGCGCTGGCGGGTGTCAGCTTCTCGATCCGCACAGGAGAGTTCGTAACCCTCCTGGGACCGAGCGGCTGCGGCAAGTCGACAATCCTGCGGATCCTCGCAGGGATCGAGACGCCGACCCGCGGCGCGGTGGCCATCGGCGGCAAGGTCGTCAACGACACCGATCGCCGGATCCTGGTCCAGCCCGAGCGGCGCGACCTGTCCATGGTGTTCCAGTCGTACGCGGTGTGGCCCCACATGAGCGTGGCCGCCAACGTCGCCTTCCCGCTGCGCTACCGCAAGGTGCCCCGCAGCGAGCGCCGCGGCCGGGTCACCGAGGCCCTGCGAGCGGTCCGCATGGAGGAGTACGTCGACCGCTTCCCGCACCAGCTCTCGGGCGGGCAGCAGCAGCGGGTGGCGGTGGCCCGCTCCATCGTGGGCCATCCCGCCCTGCTGCTGCTCGACGAGCCGCTGTCGAACCTCGACGCCCGCCTGCGCGAGGACATGCGGGTCGAGCTGAAACGGCTCCACCTGGAGCTGGGGCTGACCATGCTGTACGTGACCCACGACCAGTCCGAGGCGCTGGCCATGTCGGACCGGATCCTGGTGATGGACCACGGGCTGGTGCTGCAGGAGGGCACCCCCGAGGAGGTCTACCGGTCGCCGGAGTCGCTGACGGTGGCCCGCTTCCTGGGCGTGAAGAACATCGTCGCCGGAACGGTGGCCGGCGACAGCGTGGTCGAGGCCCTAGGCGGGTCCCTGCCCGCCACCCTCGCCGAGCCCATGGCGCCCGGCACCGATGTGGCCGTGGCCATCCGCCCCGACGGGTTCAGCCTGGCCGAGCAGGGGTCGTCGCGGCCCAGCATCTCCGGCGAGATCAGGCTGGCCCAGTTCCTGGGCGGGGCCTACGAGCACGAGATCGACGCGGGCGGGACCATGGTCATCGCCCAGTCCCCCCAGCGGCTCGGTGATCGGGGCGACACCGTGGACCTGTCGATAGACCCCGAGGCGGTCATCGCCTTCCCGGCTGACGAAACCGTCACGTGACCGGCACCGCCACCGAGCCCGACACGACCGCCACCAGCACCGAGGCTGCCGACACATGACCGGCACCGCCACCGAGCCCGACACGACCGCCACCAGCACCAAGGCTGCCGACACATGACCGGCACCGCCACCGAGCCCGACACGACCGCCACCAGCACCAAGGCTGCCGACACATGACCGGCACCGCCACCGAGCCCGACACGACCGCCACCAGCACCAAGGCTGCCGTCACATGACCGGCACCGCCACCGAGCCCGGAGCGCCTCCAGCCGACCAGCCGCCCGATCCGGCCCCCGCCGCCGGCACGCTGTGGGCCGCGGCCCGCCAGCGGGCGCTGTCGTTCCCGTTCGGCCTGCGGATCGTTCTGACCCTGGCGGTGTTCATACTGGTGGTGCTGCCGTTCTACCGGCTGATCCTGGGATCGTTCCAGGAGGGCGGCCCGCCCGAGCGGGGCCCGCTGACCCTGCAGAACTACCGGGACACCTTCGACAAGTCCAGCGACATCATCGGCAACACCCTGGAGTTCGCGGTGGGCCAGACGGTGGTGCCGCTGGTGATCGGCGTGCTGCTGGCCTGGGTGGTGACCCGCACCGACGTCCCGTGGCGCGGCGTGTGGGAGTTCTCCACGATCGGCCTGTACTTCATCCCGCTGCTGGCCGCGGGCACGGCATGGAGCATCCTGCTCGGCGGGCGCAACGGCATGCTCAACGAGATCATCCGGGCCGTCACCCCGTGGGACGGCTTCGACGTGTACTCCATGCCGGGCATGATCTTCGTGCAGTCGCTGTACCTGGTTCCGCTGGTGTTCCTGGTGGTGGCGGCCAGCATGCGTAACGTGTCGCCCGACTACGAGCACGCCGCCCGGATCAACGGCGCGTCGCCGCTGTCGGTGTTCTTCAAGATCACCCTGGGCGTGTCCCGTCCCGCGCTGCTGTCGGCCGCGGTGCTGTGCTTCATCATCGGGCTCGGCTCGATGGAGATACCGCTGCTGTTCGGCTTCCCGGCCAAGGAGCACGTGTTCACCACCGACATCTTCCATGCCCTGCGGGTGCGGATGCCCCGCGAGCACGGCCGGGCCTCGGCCACCGGGGTGGTGCTGCTGGCCGCGTCGATGGTGGTGCTGATCGCGTACCTGCGGTCGATCCGCCACAGCGAGCGCTACGTGACCGTCAGCGGAAAGGGAAGCCAGGAGAGCCCGACCCGGCTGGGACGCTGGCGCTGGGTGGTGTTCGCGGCGTGCTGCGGGTTCTTCTTCCTGACGATGGTGCTGCCCTTCATCGCGGTGGTGGTCGGCTCGCTGCTGCCCTACATCGGCCGCCCCGACACCGAGCTGCTGGCCCAGTCGTCGCTGGAGAACTACCGCCAGCTCAGCGACAACCCGATCCTGTGGCGGTCGCTCAAGAACAGCCTCACGCTGTCGTTGGGGTCGGGGCTGTTCGTGATGGTCTTCGGCGCGCTGGTGGCCTACTGCGTGGTGCGGTTCAGGGGCCGCTGGAGCCGCACCATCGACTACGGCGCCAGCCTGCCGCTGATGGTCCCCGGCGTGGTGATGGCCACCTCGCTGCTCTACACCTACATCACCTTCAGCCTGCCGGGAGGGTTCTCGATCTACGGCACGTTGTGGATCATGGCCATGGCCTACGTCGTTTACTTCCTGCCGGTGGCGGTGCGCCAGATGACCGGCCCGGTGGTGCAGCTGTCGGCCGACCTCGAGCACGCCAGCCGCATCTCGGGCGCGGGCAACCTGGCCACCATGGGCCGGATCGTGCTGCCCATCCTGCGGCCCGCCCTGCTGGGGGGCCTGATACTGGCGTTCATCACCTACATGCGGGAGTTCACCCTGTCGGTGCTGCTGTTCCGCTCAGGCACCGAGGTGATCACCACCGTGATGTACAGCTTCTACAACAACGGCCGGCTGCCCTTCGTGGCCGCCATCTCGGTGGGCCTGTGGGTGGCCGGCATGCTCCTGATGGTGATCCTGCGCTTCGTCCTAAAGGCCCGCATCACCTTCTGACCCGCCCCAGGTTCATACCCGCGCCAGGTTCTGACCCGCCCCAGGTTCATACCCGCGCCAGCTTTCGGGCCCACACCGGGAGGTTCCTATGTAAGCGTGTCTAGGAGGGCTTTCCAGGAGCCGGGGGCGCCCATCGATAGGGCGTGCTCGGCGATGGCGTCCCTGGCCTCGGCGCTGTAGACGGCTGAGGCGAGGTCGTCGAACTTCTCTCGGCACTCTTCGTCGGTGAACGGGTTGCCGGGGTCGCCCTTGGGATCGTCGACCCGCTGGGTGTGGACATCGCCGCTGCGGGTGGTGACCCGGGCCCAGGCCCGCCACTTGTCGGGGAAGTCGCGGTCGATCTCGGGATCGACCTCGTAGCCCACCCGGTCCATGAGCGCCAGCGCGGCCGGGTCGGACAGGCGGGCCTCTTCGTACTCGGCCAGCCCGGCCCGGCCCCACAGCAACGCCGCGGCCCCGCCGAAGGCCAGGCTGAACTGGGCGTCCACCACCGAGGCCGGCCGGCGCTTGGACGCCGCGGGCTCGGCCACGATGTCGACGGCCACCGACGGGATCCCGATCACCACCGACTCGACGTCGCCGGCGCCCACGCCGTGATCGGAGCGGATGGCCAGCAGCGCGTCGATGGCGCCCTGGTTGTAGCGGCAGCAGGTGTGGCGCTTGATGCTGGTGGACACCACCTCCAGCGGCCACCGGCCCCAACCCTCCAGCAGCCGGTCGGGCTCGGGGGCCTCGCTGTGGGCGGCCAGGAAGCCGCGCTCACCGCAGATGCCGTCGTCGGTGCCGACATAGCCGTCGGCCGCGAGCAGCCCGGCCTCCACTCCGTTGCGGGCTGCCAGCGCCGGATGGAGGCGCTTGGTCCAGGCGCCGTCGCGAAGGAACTCCATGCTGCCCGAGGCCATCGTGGCCGCTATCCCGACGGCGGAGTTGAGACCGCCGGCGTCGAGGCCCATAGCAGCCGCGGCCGCGGCTGCCGCGCCCAGCGCCCCGATGGTGCCGGTGGGATGGAAGTGGCGGGCGTAGTGGGACGCGGGGTCGGCGGCCCGGCCGGCCCGGCACATCACCTCGAAGCCGATCACCACCGCTCGCACCAGGTCCCGCTCGTCGCCGCCGGCCAGGGCGGTGGCGGCCATGGCCGCGGGGTACATCACCACGCCGGGATGGCTGGAGGACGAGTTGTGGACGTCGTCGTACTCGATGGAGTGCCCGGCCACCGCGTTGGCCATCGCGGCCGGGACCGGCGCCGCGGTGACACCGGCACCGATCACGGGCAGGGCCGCACTGGCGTCGTGGGCGAAGCGGTCCATCGTGCGGCGGAACGTCGTGGCGGAGTCCGTGACCGACCCGGCCGCGGCCACCCCGAGATGGTCGAGCAGCAGCCGGCGCACCGCCTCGATCTCCGGCTCGTCCAGTGCATCGAAGGAGACGCCAGAAACGGCCTCGGCCAGTTCTCTCGTACGGCTCATCGTCGTCCTCCCCGAACAGTCGTCCCACAGTTCATCGGGCATCACGATCGAACTGGCAGCACGATGCACGCCATCCGTGCACAACGCTGCCAATTCCGGCCCGGCACCTGGTCATCAGGCGCCCCGGGCCCGTCTCATCAGGCCTTTGGCGATGATGGTGCGCTGGATCTCGTTGGTGCCCTCCCCGATAGCCATCAGCGGCGCGTCCCGGTAGAGGCGCTCGATCTCGAGCTCGGTCGAGTAGCCGTAGCTGCCGTGGATCCGCATGGACTCCATCGACGCCTTGATGGCCGCCTCCGAGGCGAAGTACTTGGCCATGCCGGCCTCCACGTCGGCCCGCAGGCCCTCGTCGATCCGGTTGGCGGCCCAGCGGGTCAGCAGCCGGGCCGCCTCGATCTCGGTGGCCATGTCGGCCAGCTTGAGTTGGATGGCCTGGAACTCGCCGATGGGCTGGCCGAAGGCCTCCCGCTCCATGGAGTACGCCAGCGCGGCGTCGAAGGCGGCCTGGGCCACGCCCACGCCCCGGGCCGCGATGTTGATCCGGCCGACCTCCAGGCCCGACATCACCTGCTTGAATCCCACGCCCTCGGTGCCGCCCAGCAGGTTGTCGACCGGGACCCTCACGTCGTCGAGCACGACCTCGCACGACTCCGGACCCTTGTAGCCGAGCTTCCCCAGGTCGCGCAGCACCTCGAAGCCAGGCGTGCCGGCCTCCACCATCAGCACGCTCATGCCGCGGTGACGGGGCTCGGCGTCGGGGTCGGTCTTCACCAGCACCGGCAGCGGGTTGGCGAACCGGGCGTTGGTGATCCAGGTCTTGGTGCCGCGGATCACGTAGGTGTCGCCGTCGCGCCACGCCCGGGTGGAGATGCCCTGCAGGTCGCTGCCCGCGCCCGGCTCGGTGAGGGCTATGGCGGTGCGGCGCTCGCCGGTAGCCAGCTCGGGCAGCCAGCGTTGCTTCTGCTCGTCGGTGCCGTGGTTGGTGATCATCCGGCAGCTCAGCGAGTGGCTGCCCAGGATGCCGGCGATGCCCATCCACCCCATGGAGATCTCCTCGAACACCAGGCTCATCGACACGGTGTCGAGGTCGAGCCCGCCGTACTCGGCGCCGACGGTGATGCCGAACAGGCCCATCTCGGCCATCTTGGCCACGATCTCGGTGGGGTACTGGCCCGACTGCTCCATCTCGCGGGCCACCGGCTTGATCTCGGTGTTGACGAACTGTCGCAGCACGTCCTGGAACATTTGCTGCTCTTCGTTCAGCTCGAAATCCATCTCAGCACCTCCTTTGCAGCGCCTTCGGCGAAATTGAGGCGGATTGTGGGTGTCCAGTGCCCAGATCGTCGCCAATTTCGGCAGGGGAACGGTGTGAGCATCAGGTCGCCGCGATCACGTCTATCTCGATCAGCATGCCCTCGATGGCGAAGTTGCGCACCTCGATCATGGTGGACACCGGCAGCCGCTCGTCGGTGAAGAACTCGCTGCGCACCTCGCGCACCGGCCACTTGTGGTTGTCGATGTCGAGCAGGTAGACGGTCATGTCGCAGATGTCGTCGAGCGTCGCGCCGGCCGCCTCCAGCTCCTTCTCGATGATCTGGAAGCACACCCGGGTCTGCTCGCGGATGTCGTCGGACACGATCTTTAGGTCCGGCCCGACCGCGGCCATTCCGGCCACGAATATCAGGCTCTGCGGGTTGGTGACCTTCACCACATGGCTGTAGCTCCGGTTGCTGGAGTCCCACAGACCGTCGGGGTTGATGACTTCCTTCGGCACGATTCCTCCTGGATGGTGCGCTTCGCTCAGTCGGTGGAGTAGGGGCCCTTCTCGCGCCAGACCTGTCCGGTGGAGCAGTGCAGGCCGCCGCCCTCCTTCATGAACTCCGAGTAGGGGACCTCGATGACCTCGACGCCCGCGGCCCGCACCTTGGCGATGCTCTGGACGGCCTCGGCGTGCATCACCACCAGCCCGGGCTCCAGCGGCAGGACGTTGGCCGGCGCGAACTGGGCCTGCTCGGAATGCTCGACCTCGACGATGGTGTAGTCCCGCTTGCGCAGCCACTCCAGCGTGGCGAAGTCCAGGCCCGGCGAGTAGGTGACCACCTTGCGCAGGTCCAGCGGAGCGATGTACAGGTCGGGGTGGTGGCCGACGCCGCTGGGCGCGTCGTAGTACTTGGCGCCGGGGAACTCGATGTGCAGGAACGTCATGTCCTCGACGTCGAGGCCGGCCGAGCGGGCTATCACCGGCTTCATCTGCTCGAGGCCCTCGTCGTTGAACGCCATGCCGTTGCCCGAGACGAACACGTCCTCGGCCAGGAAGTGGCAGGGCCCGATCTCGAAGATGCCGGTTCCGGTGACCGCGCACAGCACGGGCACGCCCAGGCGGGTCCACGCCCACAGCGCCAGGTACTCGGCCCGGCCGTAGGCGAGGGGCTGGACGCCCCGCTTGGGCAGCACCGACCCGCCCCGCAGCACGAACAGCTCGGCCGCGGCCCAAGTGCTCTTGGCGGGACCGAACGCGCTGACCGGCGGCTGCGGGAACTCCACCCGGTGCACGATCACGCCGTTGGCCTCCAGGGCGGCCTCATAGGCCAGGCTCTGGTCGATCATCTTCGGAATGTCGATGCTCGAGTAGGCGTCGGCCATCTGCGGGAAATAGGCCGGGTCGAGGTCCTGGTAGGCGAACTTCTCGGACTCGGTGATCTCGGTGAGCACCACCTCGCGCAGCTTGCCGATCCCGTTCTTGCCGCACTCGCGGCCCCACACCTTGGGATAGATCTCCAGGTGGTCGATGTTGTGCCACACGTCGGTGGTGGGCCGCTGGCCCTTGATGTATCCCGGCATGTTCTCCAGGGAGAACTCCCCGTCGCGCAGCCGGCGCTGGGTGTCGGCGATCCTGTCCGCATAGACGGGCGCCATGGGCGGGATGGTCGGCACGTCCGACCCGACTACGTCGATTGTCATTTCGCTTCCCTTCTTCGATCCGTTCTCTCTAGAAGATCCCGCCGGTCACCGCGAGCGACTCGGCGGTTATGCACGACGACAGGTCCGACGCCAGGAACACCACCGCGTCGGCGACGTCGCCGGGCTGCACGAGACGGCCCAGCGCGGTGCGGCTCAGGATCCTCTGCTCGACGTCCTCGAGCGTGATCCCGTAGCGGCGGGCGTCGCGGGCCATGGTGTCGGTGTTCATCTGCGACTCGACCGCGCCCGGGCACACCGCGTTCACCCTGATGTTGAACGAGCCGACCTCGCGCGCCAGCGACTGGGTGAGGCCGATCACGCCGAACTTCGAGGCGCAGTAGCTGGCGAAGTCCGGCTCCCCCTTGAGGCCTCCGACCGAGGAGATGTTGACGATGCTGCCCCCGCCGGTGGCGGCCATCGGACCGACGAAGGCCCGGCAGCACAGGTAGACGCCGGTGAGGTTCACGTCGAGCGTCTCCTGCCACTGGTCGGGGTCGAGGTCGGCGACCGAGCCGAAGCGGGCCACCGCGGCCGTGTTGGCCAGCACGTTCACCGGTCCCACCGCCGCCGCGTCCTCCGCCGCGGCGGTCACCGCATCGCGGTCGGTGACATCGACCTCCCGCACGCCGATCCCGCCGGCCTCGACCCGGGCCAGCGCATCGGCGGAGGCGTCCCACACCTCGACGGACGCGCCGTGGTCGTGCAGCCGCCGCGCCACGACGCTGCCGATGTCGCCCGCGCCGGTGACGACGGCATTGCGGCCCTCGAGGAGGTTCATCCGGCGGCCGCTACCTGGGTTCCGACAACCTGGGGGACGACCTCGCCCATGAACAGCTCGTGGGACCGGCGGACCTGCTCCCAGCTGAGCTCGCCGAACGAGAACTCCCCGAGGAACACGTTCACGCCCAGGCGCTCCTGCAGGTGCCTGATCTTGGCGGCCACGGTGTCGGGGCTGCCGTGGAAGAACTTGAGGCCCTCCGCGGAGCCGTCCATGTCGGCGCGGATGGCGGCCATCCGGCCCAGCGACGCGGTGGTGGCCTGCCTGATCGCGGAGTCGCCCGCCCGCCGGGAGCGCCGCCGCTCCTCCTCGAACAGCGCCAGCTGGCGCAGGAAGTGGTCGTACATGAGCTCGGTGGCCTCGGCGTCGGTCTCGGCCACCAGCGTCGAGGCCAGGTAGGTGATCGGACGGCGGTCGTGGGGGATGCCGGCCTCGTCGCAGCCCCGGTGGTACTCGCGGAACACCACCTCGTAGAGGTCCATGCCCACCACGCCGAAACCGCCGATGCCGTAGCCCTGCAGCCCGTACTCGTAGCCCTTGGCCGGGGTGTTGGTCGGAATCCAGATCGGCGGGTGGGGGCGCTGAAGCGGCCGCCAGGGCAGGTCCACGTCGATGCACTGCCAGAAGTCGCCCATGAACGAGAACGGACCGTCGGCGTTGAGCCCCTTGAGCACGATCTCGAGGCCCTCGTTGAACCGGGCCACGTCGCTGTGGGTGTTGATGCCGTAGGCGATGTGCTCGTGGGGGGTGATGCCGCGGCCCAGCCCGATCTCTAGGCGCCCGCCCGACATGTGGTCGAGGATGATCATCTCCTCGACCACCCGCAGCGGCTGGCTTATGGGCAGCAGGATCACCATGGGGCCGAAGCGCATGCGCTCGGAGTTCTGGGCCACCACCGTCAGCGAGACCGGCTGAGACGGCGCCATCGAGAACCGTCCGGTGAAATGGTGCTCGGTGGTGAAGAAGTAGTCGTAGCCGAGCTCGTCGCAGAGGCGCACCTCGGCCGCGAACTCGTCGAGGCGCTGCTTCGGGCTGACCGTCTCCTTCTCCGCCACATGGCTGAACACGGCGAACTTCATGGTTGCGGCCTTCCGAGCGTCGCGGCGGGCGTCGTCCGCGCGCCGGTCATGACCGCCGGTCGGTGGAGTAGGGGCCCTTGTCCCGCAGCAGCCGCAGGGTGGAGCAGTGCAGGCCGCCGCCGATGCGCAGGAACTCCGAGTACGGCGTCTCGATGACCTCCACGCCGGCCTTGCGCACCGCCGCGACGGCGTCGGGCGCCTCGGAGTGCATCACCACCAGGCCGGGCTCGATCAGCATCACGTTGGCCGGCGCGAACAGCCGCTGCTCCTCGATGTCGACCGTCACGATCTGGTAGCCCCGCTTGCGGAGCCACTCGTAGGTCCGGAAGTCGAGGCTGGGCGGGTAGCAGATCACCTTGTCGACATCGAGGGCGCACACCGACATGTCGGGATGGTGCGACTGGCCGGTGCGGGGGTTGAAGTAGATGTTGCCGGGGAAGTTGATGGCCAGCGTGGTCATGTCGGAGGCGTCCATGCCCGAGGACCGGGCCACTGCCTCTACGAGCTGTTCGAGGCCCGAGGAGTTGTAGGCCAGGCCCCGGCCGGCCACGAACACGTCCTCGGCGAGCCAGTGGCACGGCCCGGCCTCGCACACGCCGGTGCCGGTGATGGTGGCCACCACCGGTATTCCCAGGCAGGCGAAGGCCCACAGCGCCAGGTACTCGGCCCGGCCCGTGCCGAACGGGCTGATGGCCACCTTCTCGACGATCGAGCCTCCCCGCACGACCAGCAGCTCGTTGGCAGCCCAGGTGCCCCGCATCGGGCCGAACGCACCCACTGCGGGCTGCGGGAAGTCGATGCGGTGCACGACGACACCGGCCTGCTCCAGCTTGTCCTGGTATTCGAGGCTCTGGTCACGCATCCGGCCGATGTCGAGGTCGTCGTGGCTGAGCCCCATCGTCGGGAAGTACTCGGGGTCGTCGTCGTAGAGGGGGAAGCGCTCGGATTCGGTGATGTTGATGAGAGCCACCTCGCGCAGCCGCCCGATGCCGTTGGCACCGCACTCGCGCCCGTAGATCTTCGGGTAGATGTCGAGGTAGTCCATGTGGTGCCAGGTGTCCACACTGGGCGGCTGTCCCGGTACGTAGCCGGGCATGCCCTCCAGCGTGAATCCACCCGACGCCAGCTCGGCCTGGGTCTCGGCGATGCGGTCAGCCCAAACCTGCGGTAGGGGCGGGGTCTTGGGGACGGATGAGGCCATGAACGCTCCCAGGTGTCGTTTCCGGGCCCTCGCAGGGGCTCGATACCCGCTCCGGAGCCTAAACGTCGGACACTTTAGTGGTCAAAGCCGCTTCGCCGCTCCCGGCTCCGCCGGGGCACCGTTGCCGGCGCCACCTCGACCGCTGTGACCATAGAGTCTGTTCAGGAGTGCTCTAGGCGCCGCCGAGGGCACGAACACCTGCGCTCTGGCGCCGTCGATGATGCTCCGGTCCTCGACCATCATCCGCTGGTCGAACGTCACCAGCACTCCGCCGTCCGTCTCTTCGGAGGAGGCGGTCTCAGCTGTGCAGCGGACCGTCTCACCAACTGACACCATCGACTTGAGACGGAAGTCGAGAGTGCGGAGGAAGGCGCTGGGTCCCAGATGGTCCAGAACTTGCCTTGCCAGCAGGGCGCCGAGCATCTGACCGTCCACGACCGGAGAATCGAGTCCCCTCTCGGCTGTGTATGCGGGGTCGTAGTGAAGCCGGTGCCAGTCCCATGTGGCGCCCGCGTAGGCGACCGCGTCGGTCAGTCCGATCGTCTGCGCCAACTCCGGGGGGTTCTCCATCATGGACCCGGCCCGATCTCTTGGAGAATGATCGTCTCCGTGTTGCGGGCCAGCCGGCGGCCGTCCTGGTCCGAATAGACCGCTTCGGACGTCACCAGCAGCATCGCGGCTCCCCGCGAAGAGGTGCGCTCGACGATGTCGACGATTCGCCAGGTGGCCGTGATCCGGTGGAACGGGTAGACGGGAGCGAAGAACTCATAGGAGTTGCCGCCCCGCAGCAGCCTGGTGCCGGGCACATCCAAGTCCCAAGAGTGTCCGATGTAGCCGTCGGGGTCCGGCGATCTGGCCATGTACTGGTTCGACTCACAAACGAGCGTCGGTGGGGCGACGACATCGGTGTAGCCCGCACTGCGGGCGTGCTCGACATCGGTCCGTAGCGGATTGTCGTCTCCGATGGCCAGGGCGAAGTAGCGGATCGCGGCCCTGCCGAGCTCCTCCGGCGCCGTGTACGACGCCTCGCGCCCGATCTGGGCCTTCACGGCGTCGGTCAGCAGCTTTCCCATCAGCTGAGAACGGCCGAGGCGTCGACTTCGAGTTCGAACTCCGGCCGCAGCAACCCAGCACACACCACACCGGTGGACGCCGGATAGGGGGTCGACAAGAGCCCGGCCCTGACCGGCGCGGTGTCGCGATATCCGGCCAGACCGGCCTCGGTCACGTATTCCACGGTGCGCACGAGGCTACCCGGGTGGCCTCCGGCGGCTCTTACGACTTCGAGGACGTTGCCGTAGACGAACTCGGCCTGGGCGGCAATGTCGCCTTGGTGGACCGCTCGCTGCGTGACCGGGTCCAGCGCCGCCAAACCCGACAGGAAGAGCGCGTCACCGGCGCGCACCGCCGGGCTGTACGTCAGCTTCTCGTAACGGTCCCAACCGGGGTTGACGGCGCGCGGAAGGGCGCGCGAGGCGATGCAGTCCACCTGCAGCAGCGCGCCGGGATGGGCCACACGGTCGGTGATTATTCCCGCGGCCGCCGGATAGACGGGCCCGAGGCGGTCGCGGCGCACGCGTCCGGTCAACTTGTAGTCCGCCACGCCCTTCACGGAGATGTAGTCGAGGGTCTTGACCAGATGGGCGGGACTCATTCCGGCCGCGGCGAGCACTCTCTCAACATTGTCGTAGATCTGTTCGGCCTGGGCGTCGATGCCGCCGTCGACCAGTTCGCCCCGGCGATCGACAGGCAGCACCGACGACAGGTAGACGACATCGCCGGCTGCCGCCGACAGCCTGCGAGCGGGCGTGGCCGCGCCTCCATCCCCGGATGGCGCAAGGTCGCCGGGCGCATCCCCCGACGCCGCCGACCCCTCGAGCTGGGGGGCGGCCCGTGCCGTGACCTCGATCTCCACGAAGGCGTTGCGGCGCAGGAGCCGGCTGACGATCACGGTGCTGACAGCCGGACGGGCCTCCCGGAGGGCCTCGGCCCGCACGCCCTCGATCTCCGGGTAGCGGTCGGCGGCCTCGGCCGTCACGTACTCGACTACATGCGCGACACTGGCGGGGCCCAGCCCGCAGGCCTCGAGAAGCGTGCCGATCTTCTCGTAGGCAGTCCGGCACTGCTCAGCTACGCCGCCGCGCACGACCACTCGCCCCTCGTTCGCGTCGTAGCACGAGGCTGAGTGCCCGGACAGGAAGATATCGGCGCCTGCCGTCAGTCCCAGCGAGAAGGTGTACTTCCGGTAGTCGAGCCAGTCGAAGTGTTCAGGCTCGATGGCTGTCGGCGGCATCCCGCTGCTCCATCTCGGTTTGTGCTGGCATCCTAAGTGTCTGATCTTTAGGATTCAAGCCGCGCGGTAACGCGTGTCGCGCTCGTACCGGGCGCAGCCCGCGAGGCAAATCGGCCTCGCCCGAGCCGGACGGTGATATTCGATGGCGATTCTCAGCGGCGGGGCACCCATGAACATCGCCAACGGAATCCGTGAGTTCGCCCGGGCGACGCCCGAAGCCGCCGCGGTCATCGACGGAGACCGCACGCTCACCTACTCGGCCCTGCACGACCGCTCCAGCCGCGTCGCCAATGCCCTGTTGGGCCGGGGCCTGCAGGCCGGCGACCGCGTCGCCTTCATTTGCGGCAACCGGCTCGAGTACCCGGAGGTAGCGGCGGGAGTGGCCAAGGCGGGCATGGTCATGGTGCCCATCAATCCGCGCTCGACTGCGAGCGAGGCGGCGTTCATCGTGGGCCATTCGGGTGCCCGTGCTGTGATCGCCGATGGCGCGTTCGCGGAGACCGCCTCGGCCGCGGCCTCCTCAAGCCAGATGCAGGCGCAGTTGAGCATCGGCAGCACCGCGGTCGGCGAGTCGTACGAGTCTGCGCTCGCGGCCAGCCCGGCCGGCGATCCCCGCCTATGGATCGACGAGACCAGCCCGTTCGTAATCGCCTACACATCGGGCACGACCGGAGCAGCCAAGGGAGTGATGATCAGCCACCGCTCAAGGTGCCTGACATTCCTATGCTCTGCCCTCGAGTGGGGACTCGGGCCAGGACGTCGGACGATGGCCGTCTCGCCGATGCATCACGGCGGGGGATTCGCCTTCGCCTACGCTGCTCTGCACGCGGGCGGCACCCTGGCGATGCTCAGCGCATTCGACCCGGAGCTGTTCCTGACACTGGTGGAGCGGCACAGGATCCAGTCGACGTTTCTTGTGCCCACCCATGCCCGCATCATCCGCGACCTCGGGGAGGCATCGATCGGGCGCTTCGACCTCTCCAGCCTCGAGACCATGTACTTCAATGCGGCCGCCTTCCCCCACGACCTGAAGCTGTGGACATTGAGCGCCTTCCCCGGCGCAGGACTGCACGAGCTGTACGGATCGACGGAGGCGGCGGTGGTGACGAACCTGCGTCCCGAGGATCAGCGCCGCAAACAGCGGTGCGTCGGGCCGCCCTGGTTCATGAACGAGGTCCGCCTTCTCGACGCCGACCGCAACCCCGTTCCTGCGGGCACTCCCGGCGAGCTGTTCTCGCGGTCGCCGTTCCTGATGAACGGCTACTACCGAGATCCCGACGCGACGGAGGCGGCGACCACCGAGGACGGCTTCTTCTCGGCTGGCGACATAGCGGTGGCCGACGACGAGAACTTCATCTACATCGTGGATCGCAAGAAGGATCTGATCATCACCGGCGGCGTGAACGTGTACCCCCGGGAAGTCGAAGAGGTGATCATCGGCCACCGCGCGGTGCGGGATGTGGCGGTGGTCGGCCTGCCGTCGGACGACTGGGGCGAGGCCGTCACCGCGGTTCTGGTGACGGCGCCGGGCGTCACTGTGCCCGACGACGAACTCGACGCGCTGTGCCGCAGGCTGCTGTCCAAGCACAAGGTCCCGAGGCGGTACGTGACCGTTGAAGAGCTCCCCCGCAACGCCGCGGGCAAGATCCTCAAACGACAACTCCGCGAGCAGCTGCTGTCAGTCCCGGCGAGTCCAGAGTCGGTTTAGAGGCCTGCTCCTCTTGAATACGTCTGACGATTGATCTAGCGTCACAGACGATCCCGACAAAGGAAGGCGGGTCATGACACGCGCCTCAAGTGCTCGCTCCACGGCCTCAGCGATCGACGGCTCCGGCGGCGAAGTCACATTGGCCGAACTCGTCGGCGAGTTCGCGGCTTCGATTGCCTTCGAGGATCTGCCCGCGCCTGTGGTGCAGCGGGCCAAGGAACTGGCGCTCGACTGTGTGGGGCTAGCCCTAGTCGCGGCCCGCGGAGAGCTCGGCCGGGTCGGCGGCCAAGCCCTGTCATCGATGGGCGGCACCGGGAACGGGACATGCACCATCATCTGCTCGGACCAGCAGGCCGCGGCCCGCGACGCGGCCTTCGCCAACGGACTGCTGGTCGGTGCCCTCGATTGGGACGACACCCACCTCGAGGGCGCCTTTCATGCCTCCGCGAGCGCCTTCCCCAGTTCGTTGGCCCTCACTGAGGAGGTCGGCGGATCAGGCGCGGACTTCCTGCTCGGCTACGTGGTGTCCCTAGAGGTAGCGGCCCGCGTGGCCGCCGCGGCGCGAGACGGCATCCACCAAGCCGGATTCGCCCCGACCGGCGTGGCGACGGCCTTTGGAAGCGCAGCCGGGGCCGCTCACCTGATGGGCCTCTCAGCGGCCGACAACGCCTCGGCACAGGGCATCGTCGGCAGCTTCGCGGCCGGATTGTTGGAGTTCTTGGAGGCCGGCACCTGGACGAAGAACGTGCACGGTGCCTGGTCCGCCCACTGCGGCGTCACCGCGGCCTGCTTGGCCGCGGCCGGATTCAAGGGTCCCTCGACGGTGTATGAGGGCACCTACGGCCTGTACCAGACGCACTTGCGGGATCCGGAGGACGAGCTTCGACCACACTTCTTCGCAACCCTCGGACGGGAATGGGAGGTGCTGCGGATCGCCGGCAAGCGATATCCGGTATGCCATTTCAGCCAGGCGTTCCTCAACGCGCTCTTCGAGCTGGAGGCCCATCACGGCCTGGTCCTTAGCGACATCGACAGGGTCACGTGCCTCGTGCCTGAGGGCGTCATCGCCACGATATGTGAGCCCGCGGACAGGCGGACGAAACCGCTGAATGCCCACGACGCCCAGGAGAGCCTCCCCTTCGTGCTGGCCGCGGCCATCCTGAATGGCGGCTTCACCGAAGTTCAGCTCGCCACCGACGTGGTGCACGACCCACGGGTTCACGAGATGGCGAAGCGGATCTCCTACGAGCCCTACCCGGACAGCAAGTTCCCCGACTCCTACGACGGCGAGCTCATAGTCGAGACCGCCGACGGCGCGACTCTGCGCAACCGCAACTTCGCGGACAATCTGGATTTCGCGGCCATCGAGGCGAAGTTCCTGGACAACGCCAGCCGAACCATCGGCGTCGAGGCCGGCGCGCGGATCGAGGATGCGATGATGACCCTCGAGGACAGCGACGACATCCGCTCCCTCACCGACCTGCTCGGATCGCGGGCGTGACGGGCTGCCCGAAAGCGAGACTTCAGATGGAGCCCCCTCCCGTGCAGAGACCGTCGAAGGCGTGACCGAGGTCGAACTGTGATCGACCCGATCACGCTGGCAGTGCTTGAGGGAGGGCTGCAATCGGCCATACGTGAGATGCGCGAGGTGCTGGTCCGATCGGGCCGGTCCCCGATCATCGCCATCTCCACCGATTTCTCCAACTCCATCTTCGCCGCCAGCGGCGAGCAGGTCGTGCAGGGCGACGATCAGCCCGTCCATCTCGGGTCAATGCAAGTGGCGCTCGGCGAGGTCATCCGCTTCTTCGAGGACGACATCTCCGACGGCGACGTGATCTACGTGAACGACCCCACCTACGGCGGGGGGCACCAGGCCGACATGACCATGATCAAGCCGGTGTACATCGATGGTGATCTGGTGGCATGGGTGGGGACGCGGGCCCATGTGTCGGACTCGGGCGGGCCGGTGGCGGGGGGGTACAATCCTCTGGCCCGGGAGATCTACGCCGAGGGGATCCGCATCTCCCCGCTGAAGATCTGGGAGCAGGGGCAGCTGCGCCGAGACGTGCTGACGATGCTGCTGCTGAATCTGCGCACGCCCGAAGCTCACCGCGGCGACATGGGTGCACAGCTCGGAGCGCTGGGGGTCGCACAGCGCCGGCTCGAGTCGCTGAGCGGGTCGCTGGGGACGGCGGCACTTCGCGAGGGCATGGCTGCCCTGCTCGACCGGGGCGAGCAGATGGCCCGCCAGACCATCGCGTCGCTTCCCGACGGCGTCTACCCGGGCCACGCGTTCCTCGAGAACCCCGCGGGCGACGAGCCCCTCGAGATCTGGTCTGAGATCACGGTGGAGGGCGACCGCCTTGCGGTGGCGCTGCGCGCCTCTCCCCAGATCGACCGCTACTTCAACAGCTACTTCGGCAACTCGATATCGGCGATCTATGCCGGTCTTCTCACGGTCTTCCCCAAGGACACACCGCACAACGGGGGCGTGTACCGCTGCGTCGACATCGACCTCGGGCCTGATGGCTCGATCGTGAACGCCGTGGAACCCACTCCCTCGTCGATGGCCACCTCGACTCCCTTCGACAACATCATGGAGGCGGTCGAGTCGGCACTCGCTCAGGTCGCCCCGGAACGGGCGGTGGCGGGCTGGTCGCATTTCTGCGGCTCGACCTTCGCAGGGCTCGACTCGCGCACTGGCGAACGCTTCTCGCACCTGTCCACGATGTCGGGGATCGGAGGCGCGGGAGCGATGTGGCGCACCGACGGCTGGTCGTGCTGCAGCCCGCAGTGCACCTTCGGGGGCATGCGCACCGGCAACGTGGAGGAGATCGAGTTCCGCATCCCCATGCGAATCCACCGCTTCGAGTTCCGCCCCGACTCCGAAGGCCCCGGCCAGTGGCGGGGCGGCTTCGGGATGGCACTGGAGATGGAGCCGCTAGAGCCGAAGATCGTGATCAGCAACATCGGCGAGGGCTACGTCCTGGCACCGCCCGGGCTGGATGTGCCCGAGGCGTTCGAGCGCGATCGAGCCACATTCGAGCGATCGGTGCGGGACGCCTCCGGGTCGATGGACGCGATCGTCCCTCACACCGTCATCGACCTGCACGCCGGCCAGGTGCTCGTGAGCGAGAGCCCGGGCGGCGGGGGCATCGGAGACCCCCGCCAGCGCGACCGCGGCGCCCTGAGAACCGACATCGAGAACGGGCTGATCAGCCCGGATCGGGCCGCGAGGATCTACGGCTGGGATCCTGAGGATCCTGAGGATCCGGAGGGCTAGACGATGGCCCCGTCGGCGGTTATCGGCATCGATGTCGGCGGCACGTTCACCGATGTCGTGGGGCTCGACCATCGCAACCACCTGCTGACCGTCAAAACGCCTTCCAATCCTCGCGACCCCGCCAACGCGGTCCTCGAGGGCATCCGCATGTTCGCCTCCGCCGTCGGCGTCGACACGAGCCGGCTGCTGAGGGATGCGACGGTCGTGCACGGCACGACGATGGGCATCAACACGCTCATCACCCGCACCGGCGCCAGAACCGGCCTGCTGTGCACCCGCGGCTTCCGCGACGTGCTCGAGATGCGGGTCGGCTACAAGGAGGAGCGCTACGAGCTCGACCTCCCCCCGCCGCAGCCTCTGGTGCCGCGCCGGCACCGCATCGGCGTGCGCGAGCGCGTCGACGGCCTCGGCCAGGTTGTCGAGCCCCTCTCCGAGCGCGATGTGCACGCCGCCTGCGAGCAATTCTCAGCCGAGGGCATCGAAGCGGTCGCCATCTGCTACTTGTGGTCCTTCCTGCACGCCGACCACGAGCAGCGAACCGCGGACATCTGCGTGGAGGCGATGCCGGGAGCGTTCGTCACCACGTCCTGGGAGGTGCTGCCGGAGATTCGAGAGTACGACCGGGTGAGCACCACCGTGCTCAATGCCTACATCGGCCCACGGGTGGTCAGCTACATCGATCAGCTCGAACGGCTGCTGCGGGCGGAGGGCTTGACCGGATCGGTTCTGTATCTACAGAGCCACGGCGGTGTCGCCCATGCCGACGAGGTGACGAGGGTCCCGGTCCGCACCCTGCTGTCCGGGCCGGCTGCGGGCCCTTCGGTGGCTCGATTCTTCGCGGCCGCGGCCGGTCACCGCAACGCGATCTGCGTCGACATGGGCGGCACCAGCTTCGACGCCAGCGTCGTCACCGAGGGGACCATCCGCCAGGCACGACCGGTGACGGTGGACGGATTGCGAGTGGGGCTGCCCATGGTTGACGTCCATTCGGTCGGCGGCGGCGGCGGCTCCATCGCGCATGTGGACGCCGGCATCCTGCGCGTCGGGCCCAGCAGCGCCGGAGCCGTGCCGGGACCCGCCTGCTACGGCCTCGGCGGCCGGGATCCGACGGTCACCGACGCCAACCTGGCTCTCGGCGTCTACGGGGAGGGCCCGATCGCCGGCGACCTCTCGCTGAGCCTCGGCCCGGCGACCGGGGCACTGGGCGGCCTCGGCGCCGAAGTGGGTGTGGAGACCGGTGATGCCGCGGCAGGGGTTCGGAGGGTGCTCACCATCGACCTGGCCCAAGCGGTTCGGGACATCACCGTCGCCGAGGGCCGCGATCCGCGCGACTACGTTCTGATCGCCGGCGGGGGGTCTGGCCCCGCGCACTGCTGTGCCATCGCCGACGAGCTCGGGATCACCGAGATCATCGTGCCAAAGGCCGCTTCGACTCTGTGCGCGCTCGGCGCAATCGTCACCGACGTCGTCTACGAGATGCGGCGCTCGTTCCCGACCCAGCTCGGCGCGACGACAGACGCAGCCGCCATCGGCTCGGCCCTCGACCGCCTCGAAGCCGATCTGATCACCCGGCTGCAGGGGGAGGGACTCGACGAGGTCGATCGCGCTGTCGGCCTGCGATACCGCGAGGACGACCTCCACGTCGAGCACGGCTTCGAGCTGCGCTACCGCGAGCAGCTCTGGGAGATCATGGTCCCGATCGACAGCGGGGAGGTGGACGACAGCACCCTTGCCTCTGCCGTCGAGGACTTTCACGTCCGCCATCACAATCGGTATGCGTACTCGGAGCCGGACACTCCCTGCGAGCTCGTGAGCCTGTCGGTCAGAGCCACGGTGCATCGCCCGCTGCCGGAGATCGACTGGGAGCTGGGAGCGTCCTCGCACTGGCACCGCTGCGAGGCGCGCGACCTCCGCCTCGGAGCGGATGATGCGGTCGAGGTCGAAGTCTTCGAGGGAACCGCTTCGCCTGTGGGTGTGCCGCTAGCCGGCCCCGCCCTCGTCCGCGAGCCTCTTTGCACCGTGGTGGTCGCACCGGGCTGGACGGCCACGCTCGAGAACCACGGCGCATACGTTCTGCGCAAGCAGCCGTGAGAGCCCGCAACCAAGCCGGCGCAGCGCACCCATGAAGGCGCCCGAGAATCAGAACCGACGAGTAGACCGGACCGCAAGGAGGAACCGATGAGCGACAAACTCCGGTACGCCGAGGATCGAGTGGTCATAGCCGAGCCGCTCACCGACATTCTGAGTGGATGGGCTGACGAACTCCGCTACGAGGACCTCCCCGGCGAGGTGGTGGCGGCCGTGAAGCGCACCTGTCTCGATTTCGTCGTGATCGCGCTGGCCGGCGCCAGCGGCCGGGGCGTGGGCGACACCAGCACCGAGGGACTGGCGCCGGTCGTCGCTTTCGCCCGGTCGCATCCGGGCCCGGCAACGGTGATCGGCGCCGGCTTCGGCACCATCCCGCAGTACGCGGCACTGGCGAATGGCGCCTTCGCGCACGCGCTCAACCTCATGGATGTGCACCGCTGGAGCGCCCCAACCCATCTGGGGCCCACCGTCTACGGGGCCGCGTTCGCGGCTGCGCAGGCCACGAAGGTCGACTTCGAGGCCTTCGCGGTGGGAGTCGCCGTCGGCTTCGAGGCGATCGGCAAGCTCGGCATGGCTCTCAATCCGGGCCACGGCGTGGTCGACAGCACCCAGGCGAACTCGGTGGGCGCCGCACTTCAGACAGCCAAGATCCTGGGGCTTCCCCGCAGTCAGATGGCGGATTCGCTGGGGATCGCGACGTTCATGGCCTGCGGGGGGACAGTGTCGCTGGAGTTGCTCTCGCCTGGCTACTGGTGCAGGCCCCTGCTCAGCGGCTGGCAGGCCAGCGTCGGCATCTCGGCCGCGATGCTGGCGGCCGAGGGTCTGCGGGGCTCGCCCCGCATCATTGAGGCGCCCTACGGATTCCTCAACGCCGAGAGCGTGGACCCGGACCCCGGAGCGCTGCACCGTCTCGGGGAGCCGTTCGAGGTGACCCGCACCGGCCTCAAGGTCTTCCCGACAACCCGGTATCTCCACGCCGAGATCGAGGCGATGCTCGAGTTGGTTGCCGAACACGATCTCACACCCGACTCCGTCGACGAGATCCTCGTGGAGAAACCGCGTGCTCTCTACGAGGTGACCGCCTCGGAGGACCGCCGAGATCCGCGGGTGGGCGAGGTGGCCAGGCTGAGCACCTACTACGTTGCGGCAGCCGCGCTGGTCCGCAGGAGCCTCTGGTTGGACGCGCTGGAACCCCAGAGCCTGGAGGATCCGCAGATCCGCGACATGATGTCCAGAGTTGTCTGCCGGCCCGACGCCGCCCTCGACGCTCTGTTCCCAGAATGCCTCGGCGCCCGCGTCACGGTTCGTCTCAGCGATGGAAGGCGGGTCTCGAAGGAGGTCCTTCACCCCAAGGGAGAGCCCGAGCGTCCGCTGGGCGACGACGAACTCATGGCGAAGTACGAGGCGCTGTACGAGTACTGCCTGGCCGAGTCCATGCCGCGGGATCGCTTCAGGGAGATCATCGACAGGAGCTTGGCGCTTGAGAACGAGCCCGACATCGGGGAGTACTTCCGCCTGACAAGCCCGGACCCATGATGGGCGCGCCGGACGCCGGCGACGAGCACGGTCGGTTCAGCCTCGGGGCACGTCCAGTTGGGTGAGCCGGCCGAACGCCCGGCCGTCGATGGCCGGAATCCGAGAACCCGGCGCCGCCGACACCCAGAGTCCCTGATCGATCGCCAACAACTCGACCCAGGTCGCGGGCGGCGACACGGCAGCATCGACGCGATCGAACAGGAACGTCGACCGGGTCCGACCCGATCGCAGGACTCGGGCCGGGCCCAGCGGCGAGTCCATCGCCCGGGCCTCACCCCGCCTGCACACCACCACTTCCGACGAGCGGAAGTCCTCGGGGCTGTGCTCGCTGCGGCGCCAGCGGGCCGGGCCGCCGAACCAGGCCAGGGTCAAGCTGCCGGTGCTGGAGGAGTCCGAGCGCAGGTACCCGGCCGGGAACCAGCCGTAGTCGCCCGCCGAGTAGGTTGCCCCGCTCATGGCCACCCGGCCTTCTAGGAGAAAGATCTCCTCCGTCGACTCGTAGTAGCCGGAATAAGGCCGGCTCCAGCCGGCGGGGAAGCGGACCAGCACAGAGAAGGACCTGTCCGAGACGTGGCCGGGAAGCCTCACGACCGTCGGCACCGGCAGGCTGTCGGGGACGTCCTGGCTCTCCCATTCAAGCTCGTCGATCCTCGTCACGATTGCATCCATGCCTGCATCCTCGCACCTCCGGCCGTCGACGTCACCCACGGCCGACCACCCCCGAACCCGTCCCACCGGATGCCGCGCGCCGCACCTTCTAGGGCGCCCAGCCCGGACGGCTCAGCACCGCGGTGGCGCCGCTCATGTGAACCGCTCCGAGACCGTGAACCAGAGCCGTCTGAGCCTGCGGGACTTGGCGCCGCCCCCCTTGATGACGCATCTGGGTCACCGCCTCTAGGAGAAGTTCCATGCCGAGCATGCCGGGATGCCGGTTGGAGAGCCCTCCCCCGCTCGTGTTCAGGGGCGGCCAGCCGCCGGGACGGAGCTTGCCGTCCTCCACGAAGGACCCCCCTTCGCCCTTGGGGCAGAAGCCGAGGTCTTCCAATGCGATGAGCACCGCGATCGTGAAGGCGTCGTAGATCTCGAAGACGTCGATGTCGTCGAGCGTGACGCCTGCGCCCTCGAGCGCGCGGGGGCCTGTCAGGGCGGCGGGGCTGGTCACATAGTCGGGCAGACGCGACACGTACCGACTGTCGTGGGTCTCAGCCACGCTCCACACAAGCACGGGCGAATCGGTGAGATCGGAGGCCATCTCGGGCGAGGTCACGACCAGCGCGCCCGCTCCGTCGGATACCAGACAGCAGTCGAAGCGGCGCAGCGGCGCGCAGATCTCCGGGGACTCGACAACCTGCTCGACACTCAGCGGCCGGGTCTGCCCGGACTGGGGATTCAGCAGGGCCCACTCCCGTGCGGCCACCGCGATCTCGGCCAGCTGCCGCTGGGTCGTTCCGAACTGCGCCATGTGACGTCGGGCCATCATCGCGAAGCCGGTGAGCGGCCACATCGCACCGTAGGGCACCTCGTAGGCGAGCGGCTCGCTCATGCTCTTAACGAGCCGCCTGCCGTCGGAGCGCTGGGTGCTCGCGTAGGCGATCAGGCCCACGCGGCAGAGCCCGGCGTCAATGGCGGCGGCCGCGTGGGACAGGTGGGCGATGAACGAGCAGCCGCCGATGTTGGACGAATCGCTGTAGGTGGGACGAATATCGAGGTGGTCGCCCAGAGTCATCTGGGGAAGGTAGTAGTAGGCGGAGGCCGAGAACAGTCCGTCGATCTGATCCTTGGTCACAGCAGCATCGCGCATCGCGGCCGCCGCCGCCTCGGCCATGAGTCCTGCAGGGGTGAGCATGCCGGAGTCCCGCGAGGGAGCGGCCGCGGCGCCCACGATGGCCAGCCGGGGCCCGGCGCTCATGCTGCGAGTTCGACGGGCAGGAACACCGGCACCTGAAAGTCCTCCGCGGCCGCCGCGAAAGCCACCCGCACCTCCATGCCGACCGACACGTCCTCCGGGGCGGCCATGATCCTGGTCATCATGCGCACGCCCTCCGCCAGTTCGACGATGGCCACCACGTAAGGGGCGGCTTCCTCGAAGCCCGGCGGGAACCGATGATGCACGGCATAGGTGAACACGACCCCGCGGCCCTCCGCCTCCATCCACTCCAGATCGCCGCTGGTGCAGCGGGGACAGACCGCACGGGGGTAGAACACATGCAGGGCGCACTGCGGGCATCGCTGGATCATGAGCCGTCCCTGCTGGCAGTAATCGAAGTACCGCTGCTCCTCCCCCCGCATCTCGGGCACTGCTCCCCGAAACGACAGGGGAGGGCGCGCGACGCCGGTCTCGGGCCCTGCTGAGCGGGGCGGCGCGGGAACGCTCGGACCGCTCACGCGGGTCCGAGGACGTCGACAGTGTTGAGGACGCCGGCCCGGGACGCGGGGTCGGGGAGATAGCCCCTGAACTCCGGATGCAGCGGGAAGATGATCGGGAGGCTTATTCCCGCCTCGCGGTACGCGTCGATCTTGCTGCGGCAGTCCTCGACCGTCCCGTACACCGCGACCGCATCAACCATCTCGTCGGGAACTGCGACCGCCGCCGCGCCCATATTCTCGGACCGGACCTTCTCGACGACCTCGGCCACCACCTCGCCCATTCCTCTCCGCACGAAGTAGTTCCGGTAGTAGGCGTAGGACGACATGTGGGTGGCCACATCGTACTGGGCCGCCAGCTTGGCCTGCGCGGCGTCGTCGCTCACCGCAGTGGGCAGATAGCAGCCCAAGTCAACCTCAGCCGGGTCTCGCCCGACTCGCTCGGCGCCCCGGGCCACCGACTCCTTCATCGCCGGCACGAACTCGAGGGGCACGAAGATTGGGGCGATCCCGTCGGCGATCTCGCCGGCCAGCTCGAAGGTCGATCGGGAGAAGGCGCCGTAGAAGATCTCGATGTTGTCGCGGTGCGGGCTGAGCCACGGCTCGTAGTCTCGGACGCGGAACACCTCGCCCTCGAAGCGCACCAACTCGCCTTCGTGGGCGCCCTTCATGATCGCCCTCACCAGCTCCGTGGTCTCCCGCAGCCTGACCAGGGGATCAGCGAACGGCGACGGCCGCTGGACCTCGACGTCGTCGCGCATGCGGTGGATCTCGCGGTGGCCCACGCCGAGACCCAGGCGGAACCTGCCCTCGGAGATCGAATCGACCGTCGCGGCGGCGATGGCGATCGTGGTCGGGTTCCGGGTGAAGACCGTGGCAACGCCGGTCCCGAGGATGATGTTCTCCGTCTCTCGGGCGCAAGCCGACAGGAAGCAGAACGCATCGGCGAAGCTCTCGATGATGTAGGCCGACTCGTATCCGCGCTGGTCGGCCAGCTTGACCACGTCGATCAACTCGTTGACGGACATGCCGCCCCAGAGCCCCACTCCTAGTCGCTGCATTGCATGCTCCTTTGTTGTTGTCGGGTGTGTTCGCCGTGACGGCCGATCACCGGTCCTCAATGATCCACCTGACTTCGCCCGGCCGGGCTGCGGAGGGAGGGATCCGCCACGAACTCCCCCACTCTGATGCACGCCACATCGTGTTCCGGCGTGACGGGTTCCAACGCCGGCTCTGCCTGGGAACATGCGGGGACGGCCATGGGGCAGCGCGGCTCCAGCGGGCAGCCCGGCGGACGCTCCAGGGGACTGGGTATCTCGCCCTTCAGCTCGACCGGTGGTGGCGGCCGCGCCGGATCGAGCTCCAGCGCGGACTCCAGCAGCGCGCGGGTGTAGGGGTGCAGGGGGTCTGCGAACAGCGCGGCGGTCGGGCCCTGCTCCACGATCTTGCCCAAGTACATGATGGCCAGCCGATCGGTCACGGATCGAACTGCGAGAAGGTCGTGGCTGATCAACAGGATCGCCATCGACCGGTCGGAGCGGACCCGGCGGATCAGCTCCAGCACCCCGGCCCGGGCGTCGGGATCGAGCGAGGTCGTGGGCTCGTCCAACACGAGCAGCTCGGGATCCCTCACCAGCGCCCGGGCTATCGAGGCCCGCTGGAGGGTCTCGTCGGATGCTGCCGCCACCCCGCCCAGCAGGTCCGACGGGGTGAGGCCGACCGATTCAGCCGCGTCCCTGACTCGCCGCGCCAGTTCGTCGCCGAGGCGCATGCCGGCCGCCTGCACCGGGTCGGCGATCGCCTGCCAGACACGGAACTGGCGGTTGAACGATTCTCGAGGCTCCTGGAAGACCATGCCCATCGTCGTGGCGGGATCATGCCACTGCAGTTCCCCTCCGTCCGGCGTCAGCAACCGCATGAAGCAGCGGCCGACGGTGCTCTTCCCCGATCCGCTCTCACCGACGAGTCCCAGCACCTCGCCTGTGCGTATCTCCAACGAGACTCCGGCCACCGCCACCAAGCCCCGGCCCCTCTTGAGGCGGAAGACCTTTCGCAGGCCCCTGGCGCGGGCGACTACCCGCGCGGCACCACCGCTGCCCATCAGACTTTCGCGGCCTGCACCACCGCTGCCCATCAGACTCTCGCGGCCTGCACCACCGCTGCCCATCAGACTCTCGCCGCCTGCAGCACCGTCGCCCATCAGACTCTCGCCCTGGCCAGCATGGCGACACCGGTCTCACTGGCGGGACCGGCGAAGAATGTGGCGGGATCGGTGTGCTCAACCACCGTTCCCGACTTCAACACGGTGATCGTGGACGCGTAGTGGGCAACGATCCCGAGATCCTGAGTGGCGATGACCAGCGTGAACCCCTCGCTGCCCTGCAACTCGGCCAGCAGATCGAGGATCTGACGCGAGATGGTGACGTCGAGACCACTGGTCGGATCGTCGGCGGCAAGCACAGCAGGCTTCAGCAGAAGGGCCATCGCGATCAGAACCCGCTTGCGCATGCCGCCGCTGAGTTCATCGGGTATCGACGCGAGGACTCGGTCGGGATCGGCGATGCCCAGCTTGGTGAGGTCGACCGCCGCCTCGGCGAGGAGCGATTCCCGGCGGTTCCGGCGCCGCGCCCTGGCCCAGCCCGCTCGGACCGAGCAGACGTCGAGGAAATGCTGATCGACCCGCTCGACGGGATTCAGCGCCTCGCGCCCGGAGGGAGGCAGGTACATGAGTCGCTCCCGGCGGGCCGCGAGACGCTCGCGCGCCCTCAGAGAGACCAGATCCAAGCCGTCGGCCCGAAGCCGCCCACTCACTTCGGCGTCCTCGGGCCACATCCCCACCAAAGACCGCAGCAGCACCGTCTTGGAGGAGCCCCGCTCACCGATCACGGCGTGAGTCCGTCCTGCCGCCAGCTCCAGGCTCACCCCGCTCAACAGTGCCTTGCCGCCGACGCTCAGCGCGAAGCCGTCGAGCTCCAGAGCGCTCACGAGAACGACCTCTCGGCCCAGCGGCGCGACCGGGAGACGCGCGTGCCGCTGGTGGCGCCGGGCGCCTCGCGCAATCCCTCGCCCAGCAACGAGAAGCCGAAGACCGTCAGCGCGAGCGACAGCCCGGGGAACAGCGACGGCCACCACTGGCCCGTGGACAGCTGCGCCGACCCTTCGGCGATCATCACGCCCCACTCGGCCGTGGGCACGCGCACTCCAGCACCCACGAAGCTGAGCCCGGCCGTCAACAGGATCGAGAAGCCGATCATCACCGAGACCAGCGAGGCCGCCGGCCCGAGGGCGTTGGGCAGAACATGGCGGAAGGCGATCCTCAGTCTGCTCCAGCCCGCAACCAGCGCGGCCTCAACGAACGCCTCGTCGCGAAGGACCAGTACGCCGGTGCGGATTTGACGCACGAACACGGGCGTGTTCACGAACGCGAGGCCGAGCACGAGGTTGAGAGCACCCGTTCCCAGGACCGCCACCAACGCCAGGGCGAACACGAAGACCGGGAACGCCTGCATGATGTCCATGCCGCGCATGATGATCTGCGATGCGAAGCCGCCGAGTCGTCCCCGGTCCTCGAACATGCCTGCCACGGTCCCGAGCGGTACTCCGATCACGAACGCGATCAACGTGGCCAGCAAGCCGATGGTGAGGTCCACCCTCGGCGCGTAGAGGGTCCGCGTGAACACGTCCATGGCTCGGCGGTCCGTGCCGAACAACTGATCGAAACCGGGGGAGGCGAGCACCTCGTCAGTGATCTCCTCGGGCCCGAAGGGCGTCAGGACGGGCGCGAGAATGGTGGACAGCGCGATGACCCCGACGATCATCAGCCCCCACCTGACCTTCGCATTGGAGATCAGGGCGCCCCGGCGTGAAGAACTCCGGCGACTCACGACTCCGTCCTCCCCAGGCGCGGATCGACAGCGAGCAGCGCTATGTCAGCGATCAGATAGTTGGCGATGTTGAAGAACGCCGCCATGACGATGAAGCCCTGGATCGCGGCGAAATCCGCGCCCCGAACGGCCTGCACGGCGTACTGTCCGACGCCGCCCCAGGCGAACACCTGCTCGACCAGCACAGCGCCACCGAGCAGGAAGCCGTTGGTGATGGCGGCGACGGTGATCACCGGCGGAAGGGCCAGGCGGGTCGCTCGTCGCAGCGCCAAGGCCGGCCTGACTCCGGCGCTGGAGTACAGATCGACGAAGCCTGCGCCGAAGGCCTGCTCGCTGGAGGCGTTCGCGACCTTGACGATCAGCCCCGAATAGACGAGCGTCAGCGTGAGCACCGGCAGCGCCAGGTGCTGGACCGCCAACCAGAGGGTGGCGAGGTCGCCGGTCAAGACGGAGTCCACCGTGTACATGCCGGTGATCCGGTCCGGGGGCGACTCGAAGCCCAAGCGTCCGATCGGCGGCGGGAAGAGTTCCCACTTGAATGAGAACAGGTACAGCAGGATCAGCGCAAGCCAGAAGTCCGGGACCGACCCCGAGAACATGGCGTAGCCGAATATTGCCTTGCCGGACCGCTTCTCCCTCCGCCTGGCCAGCGCCACCCCCAGCGGCACGCCGATAAGCAGCGAAACCAGCAGGGCGAACAGGATCAGCTCGAGGGTGGCCGGACCCCGCTGCCACAAGTCGACGGAGACGCCCTGGCCGGTGGTCAGCGACTTGCCCAGGTCGCCTCTGACCAGATTCCCCAGGTAGGTGACGTACTGGACCGGTAGCGGATCGTCCAGACCCAAGTGGCGCCGAAGTTCGGCCAGCGTCTCCGGACTCGCAGCCGGGCCGGCGAGAACCCGGGCCGGGTCGCCAGGCACGAGACGGATCAGGAAGAAGGCCAAGGTGGCCGCGCCGGCCAGCTGGATGACGATGAAGCGGAACCGCCGGCCGATCAGCGAGCCGAAGCGCCCCAGCGACAGCCCGCGCCTCGCCGTGGCGGCTTCAGCGGCCTCGGAAGCCATTTGCCCCGGTCATGGGACCGGCAGCGGGCGGCGGGCGCCGCGGATGCGAACGCCGACCGCCTTGCGTGCCGCGCTGGCGAAAATCAGCTCCTCGACAGGTCGTAGAACCATATCTGGTTGTTCGGATACCAGGTGTAGCCCTCGATGTCAGAGCCGAACCCGTACCTGGTGGGAGCGCCGACGACTGACAGGTGCGGCACCTCGTCAGCGAGGATCTGCTGGACCTCGTCGACTAGTGCTGTGCGCTCGGCCCCCGGGAGCACCGACAGCGACGCTGCGATGGCCTCATCGAACCGCGGGTTGTTGAAGCCCCCGAAGCTCAAGAACCCGGTCGGCCCCGAAACGTAGAGCTGGTAGTGGTACGGAATCTCCGAGACGATGGCGTAGCCCTGGTGCAACACGATTCCGATGTCGCCGGAGTTGGCCTGCTCCAGGTAGCTGGCCGCGGGCTTGGTGTCAATCTCCACATTGACTCCGATCTGTGACAGGGAGTCGCGGATCAGCACCGCGACGTCGTCGTGATCGGACACATCGGCGTTGACGAGCAGCGAGATGTCGAATCCGTCGGCATAACCGGCCTCGGCGAGCAGTGCCCTGGCCGTGTCGACATCGCCGCCCGTGGGATACGGCCAGAGGTCGGCGTTGTAGCCCGGATACTCCTCGGGGGCCACCAGCCGGAGTGCCTTCGCGTTGCCATCGTACACGCTGCTCACGATCTGATCGGAGTTCAGCGCGTACTGCAGAGCCTGGCGCACCTTCGCATCCGCGGTGGGCCCGCCCAGGGTGTTCATGGCGCCGAAGATGACCTGGTTGCGCACAACGGACACGGTCTTGCCCTCGTCGGCGCCGAGGGATTCGAGCTCGCGGCTGGAGAGGTTCTCGGCTATGTCGATCTCGCCTTGGCGCAGAAGAGTCAGGCGCTGCGAGGAGTCGGGAATCTCGCGGTAGATGACCTCCTCGAAGAACGGCTCGCCGCGCCAGTAGTTCTTGTTGCTCTTCAGCACGAGCTGGACGCCCGGCGTGAACTCGTCAACGTAGTACGGCCCGAATCCCATGGTGTCCAGCTGCATCCATTCGGTGGCCCAGGGATCATCGTCGGTGGCCATCTCCTTGGCTACGGCCGAGTCGACCGGGCTGATCGTCTGGAGCTGCAGGGCTCGCAGCAGCAGCGGGTTCGGGGCGGTGATGGTGATTTCCACCGTGTAGTCGTCAATGACCCTGACCGCGTCCATTGATGGGATCTTGGCGATGCCGACGACGAAGGCGCCAATGACCCCGACGCCGAAGTTGCGCGCCAGCATCCAGCGGACGTCCTCGGAAGTGAACTCGTTGCCTGCCGCGCTCACGACCCCCTGCCTCAGATGCAGGGTGTACGTGAGATTGTCGGCGGAAACCTCGAAAGACTCGACCAGACCGGGCACCATTCCGGCGTCGCCCTTGGCCAACTCCGTCGCGGAGCGGACGCCATCGGCGCCCGGCTCGGCCTCAAACCAGAAGAGCGAGTCGAGAACCGTCGTGATGATCTCCACGGACTCCTGGCCCGGCGCGAACTCGGGATCGAGGGTCACCGGAAGTGCAGCCACGCCGACTCGCAGGGTGCGATCAGCGGCAGGGGCCTCCGGCTCCGGCTCCGCCGGCTCCGCCGTCGGCTCGGACTCCGCCGCGGGCTCGGACTCGGGCGCGGGCTCGGACTCCGCCGCTGGCGCCGGCTCGGGCGCGGCCGTCGGCTGCTCGGCACCGTCATCGTCGCCGCCGCATGACGCGGCCACGAGGCTCAGCGCCAACAGCAATAGCAGCAGTCTCTTCGAGAGCTTCATGTTGGTTCCTCCTGGTACAGGTTCGCCTCGCGACAGCCGTCTGAGCCAGCCAGGTGAGACCCAGGGCGATGAGACCGCGCTCAGCGTCTACAATTGTAGGACATTTTGGAGCACCGTCAAGTGCGCTGGTACCGGTGCGACGAATGAGCGCCTGCGGCTCGTGACGGAGCGGCGGCCGGCAGCTCAGAGACCGTGGTGCGGAAGCGCCGGTGAGGGCGGAACAGCGGAGTCCCAGTCAAGGATCTGCTGCATGGCCGAGCCGCAGTCGAAGAGGTGTTCATCGCCGAAGGGTGCTCCGACAAGCTGAACCCCTATAGGAAGGCCCTGCTCGCCCAGTCGCAGTGGAACAGTCAGAGCCGGATGACCGGTGAGAGAGAACGGCACCAGCGGTCGGATGAGCGTCAGGTCTCTCGGGGCCGACTCGCCGGTGGGAAACACGACCGCGTCGGTGTCGACGCGGGGGGCCACCACCTGCTGAGAGGGCGCCAGCAGGACATCGGCGTGGGCGAGCGCCGCGTCGATCCGGCTGCGCTGCACGACTCGGAGGCGCTGGGCGTCCACGTAGTCGACTGCCGTCAGATCGGCCGCCATCTCCAGATAGGCGAGCACATCGGCGCCATACCGTTCGGGACAGCTCTCGAGCCACGGCCGGTGATAGGAGGCTGACTCTGCCAGAAGGATGACGAATAGCGTGGCCGTCAACTCGTCGGGATCGCCGATCGAGACCAGCTCGACCGCGGCCCCGGCGGCAATGAGCGCTTCCAGCAGATCATCGAGCGTGTCCGCCACCGCGGACTCGAGGGGCTCCATCAATTCGGAAGCCACCGCCACCCGCAGCGGCGCGAGATCCGACCCGGATAAACCCGGGTCGTAAGACGCCTCCTTCGGCAAACCGGCTTCGCCCGCCCCGGTCCCCGACAACACGCTGAATAGGAGGGCGCAGTCCTCGACGGTGCGGGTTATGGGCCCAACCGTGTCCAGGGACCAGGCCAGGGGCACGACTCCCCGGCAGCTGACTCGCCCGTAGGTGGGCTTGAGACCGACTGTCCCGCAGAGCGCAGCGGGCTCTCGCACCGATCCGGCGGTGTCGGTGCCCAGCGCTCCGAACGCCTCGCCCGCGGCGACCGCGGCCGCTGAGCCGCCGCTCGACCCGCCCGGCATGCGATCCAGATCCCAGGGATTGCGCGTCGGCGGAGTTAGCGCGCCGTAAGCGAACTCGTGGGTGTTGGCCTTGGCCAAGATGATCGCGCCCGCATCTCTCAGCCGGGCAATCACCACCGCATCGGCCGCGGCGATGGAGCCGGCAAGGATCTCCGAGCCCGCCTCGGTCGGGGCGCCCGAGACGTCGATCAGGTCCTTGACCACGACTGGCACGCCGTGGAGGGGACCGCGCCGCCGTCCACCGGCGAGCTCCCGGTCCGCCTGCTCGGCTCGGCCGATCGCCTGCTCGCCCAGCACGGTGACGAGGGCTTGAATGTGCGGCTCCCACTGCTCGACACGGGCAAGGCATGCATCTACCAGTTCGGCGGCGGTCGCCTCCCGATTGCGCAGCCGCCGGGCCGCTTCAGTCAGACTCAGCCCCGCGAGGTCGCTCACCGCGGCGCGGTCTCGTCGGGCGCCGCGAGCCGGTACACCAGCGCCATCGGCGTGTGTTGCGGCATCTGGCTAGCTGACTGCCTGACGGTGGCCGCGAGCGCACCGGCCAGGTTCGATGCACCGTCATCGCTTGGACCGGCGTCGTCTATGTCGTCCTGCCGTTCAGGTCGGATCTCGCCGGCCACGATCCGAGAATAGCAATCTCAGAATCGGGCGGTCACGAAGGCGATGACCTTCTCGGCGTATGTCTGCGGCACGCGTACGGGAAGCTGCCCTCCGAGGCCGGGGACGATCTCGATACGAGCGTCGGGCAGAAGCGCGGCCGCCGGTTCGTCCATGTCGGCGAAGATGTCGTTCTCCGCATCAAGCAGCAGCGTAGGGCAAGAGAGACGCGGCAGGTGCGGCTCGGGGTCGTAGCGGAAGGCGGCGTTGTAGGCCCACTCGTAACGCTCCAGCACATTGAGGATCTGCGTGACACCGACATTGAGAATGCCCGCAGCGCTATCGGCGCCCCATATGCGCTGGTAACGCTCCCAAGCCCACCTCAGATGACTGCCGTCGGAGGCCGGCGTCATCGGAGGCGACCAGGAGGCCAAGAACTCTCTGCGGCGCTCCTCGGACATGAGCGGCACGCCGGTGAGCACGGCGCAGGTGATCCGGTCGGCGCCGGCCTGGAGTCCAACCTCCAGCGCGAGCGATGCGCCTGTATGGACTCCGGCCACCGCGAAGCGCTCGATCCCCAGCCCGTCGATGGCTCGAAGGAGCGCGGCCGCGTAGTGGGGTATCTCGAAACCATCCGACGGGGGCGGATCTGACAGGCCGTATCCCGGCGTGTCAAGGGCGAAGGCCCTCAAGGATCTCCCCAGATGGGGCAGAGCTGCCTCGTAGGCGACCGACGACAGCGGTGACTCGTGGAAGAAGACGGCCGCGGGGCCGCCGCTGCCGGCCGACCGGTAGTGGACTTGGCCCCAGTCGCTGTCGACGTAGCCCCGCCTCATGGGATCAGCCGAAGGCGCCGTCGGCCCGGAGTTGGGCAATGCGGTCGTCGTCGTAGTCCAGCAGTTCCTTGAGCACATACGGCGCGTCGGCCCCCAGTGCCGGTCCCGGCGAGAGCGAGTCGGCGGTCGGATGCTCACCCACCCGCACCGGGGTGACCGGCTGGCGGATCGTGCCGTGATGGGGGTGCTCGGTCTCGGCCAGCACGCCGCGGGCCACCGTGTGGGGATCGCGCAGTGCCGCGGGCACGTCCTGGATGGGCCCCGACGGCACCCCGGCCGCCTCCAGCATCTCCAGCCACTCCGAGGCCGGGCGGGTGCGGAACGCCTCCCTGAGGATCTCCAGCAGCTCGTCCTTGTTGGTATAGCGGGCCGCGAAGTCCACAAATCTCTCGTCGTCGGTCAACTCCGGCATACCCAGGACCTCGGTGAGCCTCTGCCAGAACTTCTCCTTGGCGCATCCGATCACCAGCCAGGCGTCGGCAGCCTCGAAAATCTGGAACGGGACGAGCGACGGATGCGCCGACTCGGCCACCCGCTCGGGTTCGAACCCGGCGGTGAGGTGCCACGTGCCGAGGTAGCCGAGCAGGCTGGTGGCGGTGTCGTGGAGACTCAGGTCGCAGTCCATGCCGACGCCGTCACGCCGGGCCGCGTGGATGCCGGTGAGCAGGGCGATCGCGGCCACGAAGCCTCCCGAGAAGTCCACCATCGAGAGGCCAGACTTCGTCGGCGGGCCGTCCGGGTCCCCGGTGAGGGCCATCCAGCCGCACAGACCCTGCAAGATGTAGTCGTAGCCGCCCTGGCGGGCCCTTGGACCGGTCATCCCGAAGCCGCTGAGCGAGCAGCACACGATCCGGGGGTTGATTCCCTTGAGGTCGTCGTAGCAGATGCCGAGAGCGGCGGGAAGGTCGCCGCGCAGGTTCGAGAAGACTGCATCCGAGCAGGCCACCAGGTCGTTGAACACGGCCCGGCCCTCGGCGTTGCGGATGTCGAGCGCGACGCTGCGCTTGTTGCGGTTGTAGGTCTGGAAGAACAGGCTCGAGTCTCCGTGCTGGAAGGGAGGCAGGTAGCGGGCCACGTCGCCGCCGGCGCTGGGATCCTCGATCTTGATCACCTCGGCGCCGAGATCGGCGAGATGCATGGTGGCGAAGGGTCCGGCGCCGTACTGCTCCACGGCCACGATGCGGATGTCCTCAAGAGGCCTCACACCGCGAGCGTAAACCTCAGACATTTGACGGTCAAAGGGAGCGCCGGGACCGGCCGCAACCCGTCGTCCGATCCGCGGTGGTGCGGCCGAACCGGCGACGGCCGATCTGGTCGGTCGAGCGAGGACCGGTTTTGTAGAGTCAGCCGTACCAGCCGCTGCGCAGCCGGTCGCCGACCAGCAAGCCCAAGGAGCGGAGAACATGGCCACCGAGTCGCCTGCTAGCCAGCCGCAGACCCCGATCGCCCCGTTCAGCCTGCGGCGCAAGTCCATCCAGCTGCTGCTCGCTCATGCGTTGATCCTCATCGGGGGCGTCGTGCTGCTGGTGCAGGCAGTCGCCGTCGGCGACACCGCCCTCGTCGTTGTCGCATCGCTGTGCCTCGCCGTGATCGCCTTCACCAACTATCGCCATGTGCATACCGGGATCCGGGTTGTCGCAGTGGAGATCTGGATTCGCGAGATGGGCGAGGGGAACCTGGACTACAAGGTGAACCTGTCGGGCAACGACGAGGTGAACGAAGCCGCCGCCGCCCTCGAGCGTCTCCGGCAGCGGTCGATCGAGGCGCTGCAACTCGACTTGGTGCGAAAGCTCTCCGAAGACCTGCAATCCAAGAACAACGAGCTGGAGCGGGTGCTGTCGGAGCTGCGCCAGACCCATGACCAGATCATCCTGCGCCAGAAGCTGGTGGAGCTCGGGGAGCTGACCGCGGGCGTGGCCCACGAGATCAGGAACCCCCTCAACTTCATGAGGAACTTCTCGGAGGCGTGCGAGGAGCTTGCCGCCGAGTTGGGCGAGGCGATCGCGCCGGTCGTGGCCGATCTCCCCGACGACGAGCGCTCCGCCATCGAGGACCTGGCCCGCGACCTGACCGACAACCTGCTGCGGATCCGCTCCCACGGGGACCGCGCCGACCGGATCGTGCGGGACATGGTGATGATCGGGCGCGGGGGCGGCACGCGCCAGCCCGTCTACATCAACGACCTGCTCAACGACAGGGCCAAGATCGCCTTCCACAGCGCCCAGGCCCTCGACGAGGAGTTCGAGATCGAAATCCGCAGCGACTGCGATCCCGATGTGAGGGAGATGGAAGTGGTGCCCGAGGAGATGGGCCGCGTGTTCCTGAACCTGGTCGGCAACGCCTGCTCCGCGATGGACGAGAAGCGGCGGGAGTCCGGCGGCGCCTCAGGCTCGTACCGGCCGACCCTGTCGCTCAGCACGGAGCGGGCCGGCGGGGAGGTCGTCATCCGCATCCGCGACAACGGGACCGGCATCCCGGCCGACGCCATGGACAAGATCTTCAACCCGTTCTTCACGACGAAGCCGTCGGGAACGGGCGTGGGACTGGGGCTCAGCTTCTGCAGCGACGTGGTCCGCCAGTACGGCGGCTCGATAACCGCGGAGTCGGAGCCCGGAGAGTTCACCGAGATGACCGTCCGGCTGCCGGCCGGCGGCGGCGTCGAGGGCGCGGCCTGATCCCCGGAGGTCGGCTGGGTCCCTGACGCTGGCGGCTAGATGGACTTGCTCGGGAAACCCAGTCCCTCGTGGTCCTGGCCGTGCATGCCGGCGTTGAGGCGGGCCGCGGCCATCAGCTTGGCCACCACCGGTCCCAGCTCGGCCGGGTTGTCCGGCTGGACCTCGACCGGGCCGAGGTGCCATCCCTCGGCGATGCCGAGGTTCTCGCCCCGCACATCGAAGACCCGGCCGGTCACGTTGGCCGCCTCGGGGCTGGCCAACCACGCGGTGATCACCGCGATCCAGCGAGGGTCGATGCTGTCCTTGAACTCCTCGGACGCCTCGTCGCCGCCCATCAGCGGGGCGGTTAGCCGCGACCAGGCCGTGGGGGCCAGGCAGTTGACGGTCACGCCGTAGCGGACCAGCTCCTGGGCTGCGATCACCGTGAACGCGGCGATGCCCGCCTTGGCTGCGCCGTAGTTGGTCTGCCCGACGTTGCCGTAGATGCCCGACGGCGACGACGTGTTGATGATCCGCCCGTAGGTCTCCTCGCCCGACTTGGCCCTGTTGCGCCAGTAGGTGGCCGCGTGATGCGACGGGCCGAACGTGCCCTTGAGATGGACGGCCATCACCGTGTCCCAGTCGTCCTCGGTCATCGAGAACACCATCCGGTCCCGCAGGACACCGGCGTTGTTGACCACGATGTTGATGTCGCCGAAGGTGTCGATGGCCTGTTGCACCATGGCCCCGGCGTCGTCGAAGCTGGCCACGCTGCCGCCGTTGACGACGGCCTCGCCCCCGGCGGAGGTGATCGCCTCGACCACCTCGGCCGCCGGCGTGACGTCGGCGCCACCGCCGAACTCGTCGCCGCCCAGGTCGTTGACCACCACTTTGGCCCCGTGCCCGGCGAGCATCAGCGCGTGCTCGCGCCCGATCCCCCGCCCTGCGCCGGTGACCAGCGCCACTTTGCCTTCGAGAAGCCTGCTCATGGATCCTCCTGGTCTGCGAACTCTCGACCTCGGAGCGTCACGCTACCGGTCGACGGTCGTGCCCCGGTGAGGGTCGGCGCCGATTTCACCACCCTCGGGCGATCCACTCGTCAAGCTGCGGGGACTCCTCGCCGACGGTGGTGTCGAGTCCGTGGCCGGGCAGCACGATGGTGGATCCGTCGAACTGGGAGAAGATCCGATCCTCGATGGAGCGGATGATGGTCTCGAAGTCGCCGCCCTCGTACTGGGTGGCGCCCGGACCACCGGGGAACAGGGTGTCGCCGGTGAACAGCAGCGGCGTCCCCTCCACATGGAACGAGATCGAGCCCGGGGTGTGGCCCGGCGTGTGCAGGGTGCGCAGGCGCAGTCGGCCGATCTCGATGACGGTGTCGTCCTCCAGCAGGTAGTCGTAGCTGGGGAGCATGGCCGCGTCCTCGGCGGTCACCCCCACCTCGTAGCCGGCGTCTCGCACGGCCGGGATGGCCTGGATGTGGTCCCAGTGGCCGTGGGTCTCCAGCACGGTGCGCACCCCGAGCCGGCGGCACAGCTCCAGCAGCCGCTCGTGCTCGTTGGCCGCGTCGATCAGCACGGCCTCGCCGGTGGACGTGCAGCGGATCACGAAGACGTTGTTCTCCACGGGGCCGACCACCACCCTGTGGACCTCGACCCCGGTGTCGGACCAGTGCAGTGTCATGGCCCGACCCTATCGCTCGCTGCCCCCGTGCTCAGTCGGCGAGGATGCGAACCTCGCCTCTTATCGCGCCGGGCGCGCCGCAGCACCAGCACGGCACCGACGACGCTCCCCGCCACATGACGTCGCAGTTCTCACAGCGCAGCGCGTAGGGCGCGTCGCCGGCGGGCATCGAGGGCTCCGGCGGGAGCTCGACCGGGCGGGGTCGGCCGGGCAGCAGCCGAGTCACCGCGGCTGTGACAGCACGATCCAGGGCACGGGCCGGGAATGCGACCATCTGACGCATGCGCGTCACCATAGAGTGCAGTCGCGCGCGGGTGGATGATCCCCAGTCCCGGCAACGTTTGGAGACAGCGCCGGTAGGGTCGCTCGGTCTTTGCCGGCTCGAGCACGAGGAGTCAACCGTGGCCGTCACACCCTGCCCTGCCGAGGACGGATCGAGCCCGGTCCGCCGCGAGTTCCGAGAGCCGCCACCGATGTGCATCGACCCCTCCAAGCGGTACACCGCGACGATGGAGACCTCGATGGGGTCTCTCACCATCGCCCTGGATGCGGCCGCGGCGCCGTTGACCGTCAACAACTTCGTGGTGCTGTCGCGGTACCACTACTACGACGGGGTGATCTTCCATCGCATCATCAACGGCTTCGTGTGCCAGGGCGGCGATCCCACCGGCACCGGCCGCGGCGGCCCCGGCTACCGCTTCGCCGACGAGCTGCCCAAGCCGGGCCGCTACGAGATCGGCTCGCTGGCCATGGCCAACGCCGGCCCCAACACCAACGGCAGCCAGTTCTTCCTCATCAGCGGCCCCAACGGTGCTGGGTTGCCGCCGCAGTACTCGCTGTTCGGCAAGGTCGTGAACGGGCTGGACGTGGTGGACGCCATGCAGCGTGTCGATACCGACCGCAACGACCGTCCGCTAACCGACGTGACCATCGATTCGGTGACGATCACCGAGTCGGACTGAGTAGCGTCGAAGTCCGAGCAGGCGCAACGTGGGACACCGGGTCCCGCCGCGGGAGCGCACCCAATAGGAGCACACGAGATGGAGATCGGCACAGTCGGCGTGATCGGCGTCGGGACGATGGGCAGCGGCATCGTTGAGGTCGTGGCCCGTAACGGCCTGCAGGTAGTGGCCCGCGAGGCGACGCCAGAACTGGTGGAGACCGGCCGTAGCCGGGTCGAGAAGTCGATGGACCGGGGCGTCGCCCGGGGCAAGCTCGACGAAGCCGCCCGCGACGCCGCGTCCGCGGCCATCACCTGGACCACCGACCTCGGCGATCTTGGCCACTGCGACCTGGTGCTGGAGGCCGTCCCCGAGACTCTGCCGCTCAAGCTGGAGATCTTCGGCGTGCTCGACCGGGTCCTCGACCCTTCCGCGATCATGGCCACCAACACGTCGTCGATTCCGATCATCGACGTGGCCATGGGCACGTCTCGCCCGCAGCAGGTGCTGGGCATGCACTTCTTCAACCCGGCCACGGTGATGAAGCTGGTCGAGGTGATCAGCACCCAGCTGACCGCGCCCGAGGTCACCGCGACCGCCACCGCGTTCGCCACCGACACTCTTGGCAAGCGGGTGGTGCCCGCTGCGGACCGGGCCGGGTTCGTGGTCAACAAGCTGCTGGTCCCCTACATCTGCCAGGCCATCGAGATGTACGAGTCGGGCCACGCTTCGGCCAGCGACATCGACGACGCCATGAAGCTGGGAGCCGGGCATCCCATGGGGCCCTTGACGCTGGCCGACCTGATCGGGCTCGACGTGTGCCTGTTCACGGCCGAGTCGCTGTACGCGGAGTACGCCGAGCGCTTCTACGCACCGCCGCCGCTGCTTCGCCGCATGGTGGCCGCGGGCCGGCTGGGTCGCAAGACCGGCCGGGGCTTCTACGAGTACTGAGCCGCCCCGGGACGGCACTCTGCGCCAACTTCCGGCGGTCAAGAGGCCGAGCGGATAGGCACGCGAATCCGGCCCATACGGCGCGAGGCCGTGGCCCGAGCGGCCCGTGAGCGCAGCGAACAAGAGCGGGAACGACCCCGCTGCAACGCGACGGGCTTGCACCTACCCACGCACCTTCTAAGAGGAACTATCCCCCACAACCTCCGGAAGCTCGCTACGCCAGCGGGCGGCAGCGGCCCGGGCCTCAGCCTCGAGGGAGATGGCCTCGTAGGCCTGCCGGCGGCTGCGCAGCCGCCAGAGGTTGACGAAGTACTCCCGCACGTATCGCCGCAGGAACCGCACCACCCCCAGCCGGGCGTACTGCTCGACGTGAACCAGTTCATGGGCGAGCAGCACCCGCCGGCCGGAGCGGTCGTCGTCGCGCAGCACCATGATCAGACGACCCAACGTCATGCCGTGCATGCCCGGGGCGAGCAGCGGCACCTTCTGCACCCGGGCCCGGCGGGCCAGGTCGGCGGGCACCAGGTCGTAGCCCGCGATCTCGTGCGGGGCGAGCCGCCTCATGCCGGGTGCGTGCCGAAACGCCCCCCGATGCCGGCCGGCCCGGCCAGGCCGGGACCAAGCTCGCCGTCGCCAGCCCAGATCTGCAGGAGTTCCGGCAGGTCGCGAAGGGCTTCGAGAGTGGTCACCGCCACGTGGTGGCCGTCGTGCTCGTCCTCGTGTCGCCAGGTGACGTGGTAGGGGACGTGCACTGCGGACCCGCCTAGCGCCAGCACCGGCAGCACATCGGAGCGCAGCGAGTTGCCGACCATCACGAACCGGGACGGATCGATCTCGTGACGCTCGAGCAGCTCGCCGTAGACGGTGGCGTCCTTGTCGGCCACCACTTCGACCCGCCAGAACCGCTCGGCCAGGCCGCTGGCGGCCACCTTGGCCAGCTGGTCGTGCACATCGCCCTTGGTGATGACCATCAGCCGATGGTGGCCGAGGGCGTCAAGCACCTCCTCAACACCGTCGATCAGCTCGATGGGCCGGTCCAGCAGGCGCTTGCCCAACCCGATGATCGCGGTGATGCGGTCGGCGTCGACCTTGCCGCCGCTGATGCAGACCGCGGCCTCGATCATCGACAGCGTGAACGACTTCACGCCGTAGCCGAAGCGGGGCAGATTGGCCGTCTGGATCTCGTGGAGGCGGTCGTCCACGGTGACGGCGTCGGCCCAGGGCTCCAGCAGCTCCTCGTACTCCCGTTGCACATCCTGGAACAGGTCCTCGTTGTGCCACAGCGTGTCGTCGGCATCGAAGGCGACGGTCAGCGGCTGGTGATCGTCCCCGGTCACGGTTGCGATCCTAAGAGGCCGAGTGGAGTGCGTGCGCGACCACCTCGGTGAGACGAGGCCATGGGCGGTGTTGCTGTGGTTTGGACGGCCCGTGAGCGCAACGAACAAGAGCGGGAATGACATGGCCACCGAACGACGCGAACGACAGGGAATTGCGGCGCGGTGGGCATGATGGAGCCATGCGCACCCTGTCGAGGCCGGCGAGGCTGGGTCTGGTGTTCGCGGCCGCGTCCGTGGTGATCGCGGCAGCCTTGTTGCTGTGGGCGCCCCGAGTGGACAGGGGCGAGCCTGACGAGACCGACCTCGTCCTGGCTGCGGCGGCTACTTCCACCACGACGACGACCACGACAACCACAACCACCACGACGACCACTACGACCACCACCACCGTGCCGCCATTCGAGGGCTGGGTGGACCCGGAGACCTCCGGACAGCCGTGGGGCGACACCGTGGAGGGAGTGCTCACGTTCAGGGGCAACCCGACGCGCACCTACTACGGCAAGGGCCCGGTGCCGTCGGCTCCGCAGGAGGCCTGGCATTTCCCCCGCGGTGAGAAGATGTGCTCGCTGTCGTCGGTCGGCGGCGAGCCCCGGCAGTGGTGCGGCACCGGCTGGACGGGACAGCCCGCCATCTTCGAGCGCGACGGCCGAACCTGGGTGGTGGTCGGCGCCTTCAGCCGCAATATCCATTTCCTCGACGCCGACACCGGCGAGCGCCTGCTGCCCGACTTCCCCACGGGCGACATCATCAAGGGATCGGTGACCATCGACCCGGACGGCTACCCGCTGGTGTACGTCGGCAGCCGGGACAACCGCTACCGGGTGGTCGCCTTCGACGGCGAAGCACCCCGGGAGCTGTGGTCGCTGGGTGCCTACGACCTCGCTCCGATCATGTGGAACGACGACTGGGACAGCTCCGGGTTGGTGATCGACGACTACCTGTTCATCGGCGGCGAGAACTCCCGGATCCATATCATCAAGCTCAACCGGGGCTACGGCGACGACGGGCTGGTGACCGCCGACCCGCAGGTGGTGTTCCATGCGCCCGGGTGGGACGACGAGCTGCTGGCCGAGGTGGGCCGGGAGTTGTCGATCGAGACCTCGGTGGCCATCAGCGGCGACACCCTGTACTTCGCCAACTCGGGCGGCCTGGTCCAGGGCTGGGACATCTCCGAGTTGCGGGACAACCCGGCCGCGGTACCTGAGCGGGTGTTCCGCTTCTGGACCGGCGACGACACCGACGCCACGCTGGTGATCGATGCCGAGGGGATGATCTACGTCGGCGTCGAGTACCAGAGGGGCACGGCCCGATCCCACGAGGTGGGCCAGATCATCAAGCTCGACCCGAGCCGGCCCGACGATCCGCTGGTGTGGGGCGTGCATGTGCGGGGTGCGCTGGACGGGTCGGGGGTGTGGGCCACGCCGGGGCTGCACCGAGACCTGTTGATCGTGCCCACCCATACGGGCCATGTGTACGGGTTGGACGCCGCCACCGGGGAGATCCGCTGGACGAAGAAGCTGCCCGGGCCGACCTGGCCGAGCCCGGTCATCGTCGACGAGGTGTGGATCCAGGGCGACTGCGGCGGCGGCCTCTACGCCTTCGACGTGAGCGACACCGCGGTGGAGCCGCCCCAGCTGTGGAGCATCTCGCTGGGCGCCTGCATCGAGTCCACCCCCGCGGTGTGGGACGGTCTCATAGTGGTCGGCACCAAAGGCGGCTACATCCACGCCCTCCGCTGACCGCCGGTCCGCAGCGCTTGACTGGCAACAGTGACAACACTTGACAACAACTGCAACATGAGGGCTTTGCGGGCTTTAGGACGTGAGCACGGCTGGCTGTCGATATCGGTCGCCGCTACGACTGCGGGCCTCCTGAACCGCTTGGCCCACCGAGCAGTCGAGCACATGAACGGACGCAGCCGCGATCTGTCGAAGGGCGCGGTCAAAGATCTCGCCGCGGCAGGCATCCGATGGGGGTCGGCTTACGATCCCGATGCTGACCTGTCCCGGCGACTCTCAAACGTCCTAGCCGCTCTCACCGCTCATCTTGAGGCGATAGGAAAGGGCCTTCTAGTAACGGTCGACGAATTGCACGCCGGCAACACCGACGAACTCCGGATGCTCGGAATCGTGATCCAGGACGTGACCCGCGTCGGTCAACTGCCCATGGCATTCGTCGGCGCCGGCCTGCCGATACTGGAAGACACGCTCCTGGCAGACACAAACGTGACCTTCCTTCAACGGTGCGCCCGCTACGAGATGGGCCTCCTCAACCCTGCAGCCGCTTGGGCGGCGCTGGCCCAGCCGGTCCGCGATCGCGGCGGACACATGACCCCGGACGCGGTCGAACATGCCGTGGCCGTCTCACAGGGATATCCGTTCATGGTGCAACTCGTCGGCTTCCATGCTTGGGAAGCGGCTGCGGACCCAACGTCGACGGTGACCGTCGATGACGCCGTCGCTGGTGCCGAGACGGCCCGCCGTCAAGTCGGCCAGCTCGTGGTCGCGCCCTTGTGGCGAGACCTGTCTGAGGGGTCCAGGCGTTTCCTGGCTGCCATGGCGCAGGACGACGACGCATCCGCGTCAGCGGACATAGCCGCTCGCCTCGGCGTCAGCAAGGGCTACGTGAGCGTCTATCGCCGCCGGCTCATGAAGTCGGGCATGGTCGCTCCCGCCGGCCAGGGACGGCTCGACTTCGCGCTGAGCGCAGCCCGGCAGTGGATCCGTGGCCTGGACGAGTACCCGCTCCTGTGCGAGACCCTGAACATCGCGGACCGCCCCCCAGTCGGTTTCGCCAGGCCCGGGGCCAACGGCCAGCCAGAGAACTAGCCGACTCGCTGGAGGCGCTCGGCCTCCCGCAGTGCCGCCCCGATTGGCCCGTCGCCCGACACGGTGATCTCAAGTTCGTCCATAGCCCGGGTCATGGCCGCGTAGAGTTGGCTCTTGGCCGCTTGGACCTGGTCGCCTTCATCAACATCGCGAACACGTAGGTCGTTGACGCCGCCAATAAGCACGCGGCTGAACTCAAGTCCCTTGATTCCCGTTAGTGACGATGCCCGTACCACTCCCCGGACGTGGACAGCCTCGTCGCGATTGTCTCGTCGTCTTGCGCGATCCCCGATCCAGATGAAGCGGACCGGAGGCGGGGCGGCGCATCCTGAGCTGTAATCCATTCATAGCATGAATGGATATCATCCAGAGTATGGATGAAAGGATCGTACCTCGGCTGGCAGGAGGGAGCCTTGCCGAGCGGCTGCGGGTGATGCCGGCCGTGGTGCTCACCGGTGCCCGGCAGACGGGCAAGAGCACTCTCGTGCAGGAGCTGATGCCGGGACGGCGACGCTACCTGTCCCTCGACGACCTCGACGTGCTCGACGCGGCGCGCCGCGAGCCCGAGATCCTGGTGGAGGGCAGCGAGCCGGTGATCCTCGACGAGGTGCAACGGGAGCCCCGACTGCTGCTTGCCGTCAAGCAGGCCATCGACCGGCAGCGCCGGCCGGGACAGTTCCTGCTGACGGGCTCCGCCGACCTGCTGCTGATGCGCCAGGCCTCCGAGTCGCTGGCCGGCCGGGCGAGCTACCTGACCCTCTGGCCGATGACACGACGAGAACAGCTCGGTCTCGGCCAGGGCGGCGTTTGGGAGCAGCTGCTTACGGCCCCGGACGATCAGTGGCCCGATGTGCTCTCGGCCCGGCCCGACGAGCCCGACGACTGGCGAGCGCTGGCGCGGCGCGGCGGCCTGCCCACCCCGGCGCTTCACCTCGACAGCGCCGACGACCGCACGATCTGGTTCGACGGGTACGTGCGCACCTACATGGAGCGCGACCTCCAGGATCTGTCAGCCATCTCGGCACTGCCGGACTTCCGCAGGCTGATGCGGGCGGCGTGCCTGCGCCTCGGGCAGGTGGTCAACCAGACGTCACTGGGCCGCGATGTCGCCCTGCCTCAGTCGACCGTGCACCGGTACTTGAATCTGCTTGAGACCTCGCAGCTTCTGGTACGTGTCCCTGCCTATGCGGTGAATCGCACGAAGCGGCTGATCAAGTCGCCCAAGCTGTACTGGGCCGACACCGGCGCCGCCATGCATCTCGCACAGCAGGACGAGCCCGCGGGCGCACACCTGGAGAACCTGGTGTTGCAGGACCTGCTGGCTTGGCGCGACGCTCGCACCGAGCCGGCCGAGATCCTCTACTGGCGCACCGCTGCCGGCGCGGAGGTGGACTTCGTGGTGGAGGCCAGAGGCGCGCTGCTGCCGGTGGAGGTCAAGGCGTCGCGGCACCCCAGGCTGAAGGACACGTCCCACCTGCGCTCATTCCGCGCCGAGTACGGCCCGCAGTCGAGAGCGGGGCTGCTGCTGCACGACGGCGCCCGCACCGAATGGCTCGCTCCGGACGTGCTGTCCGTCCCCTGGTGGCGCGTCCTGTAAGCGCCCGGGCCGGGATCAGCACGGATCAGCGTTGTGCTGATATCGCCTTCCAGATTCTCTGGGGGGTGGTGGGCATGTCCATGTGGTGGATGCCGAGGTGGGAGAGGGCGTCGCATACGGCGTTGAGGATGGCGGGGCCGGAGCCGATGGTGCCCGACTCGCCGATGCCTTTGGCGCCGAGGGGGTTGAGCGGGGTGGGGGTCTCCATGGCCACTAGCTCGAAGCTGGGCAGGTCCGGGGCCGAGATGGCCGGGTAGTCGACGAGGTTGGTGGCCAGCGGGTTGCCGTCGTGGTCGTAGACCATCTCCTCGAGCAGCACCTGGGCGGCGCCCTGGGCGATGCCGCCGTGAATCTGGCCCTCTGCGATCAGCGGGTTGATGAGCGTGCCCGCGTCGTCGCAGGCGGTGATGCTCCGGAGGGTCGTCTCGCCTGTGACTGAGTCCACCTCCACCGCGGCCACATGGCACCCGAAGGCGTAGGTGTTGTCGGGCTGCTCGAAATCCGAGGCCGCCGCGAGCGGAGCCTCGCCGGCCTCGGCCGTTTCGGCTGCGATTTCGGCCCACCCGACCCGGGGATGCGGCGAGCCGGCCACATGGAAGGTCCCGGTCGCGGTGTCGAGAACCACATCGGCTTCGGCGGCCTCCAATCGGGCCGCGGCCCGGTCACGGCCCAGCGCTGCCAGATGGCGGGCCGCAGTCAGCACGGCCGAGCCAGCCAATTGGGCGGAGCGGGAGGCGGCCGTCAGCCCGCTGGAGGCGATCTCAGCGGTGTCGCCCGAGATGACAGTGATCTGCTCCAGCGGCACGCCAGTGGCATCGGCCGCGATCATGGCCCAGCAGGTGGCGTGACCCTGCCCGAACACGGTGGCCCCGCTGCGCACCACCAGCGACCCGTCAGCCGCGAGCTCGATCTCGCCCAGCTCGCTGGAGCCCATCGAGGTGCTCTCAACGAACGAGGCGATGCCGATGCCCAGCAGCGTCGGGTCGTCGCCGGCCCGGCGGCTGGCCTGCTCGGCTCGCAGGTCGTCGTACCGGGCCGTCTCCAGCGTCCGCTCCAGGGCGGTGCCGAAGTCGCCGGAGTCGTATGTGCTGCCCACCGTGTTCGTGTACGGGAAGCGCTCGGGCCCCACGAGGTTGCGGCGGCGCACCTCGGCGGGGTCCATGCCGACCTCGGCGGCGTAGAGGTCGACGGCCCGCTCGATGGCGAAGATCGCCTCGGGCCGGCCCGCGCCCCGGTAGGCGGTCACCGGGGCGGTGTTGGTGACGTAGCTGCGCCCGCTCACCGACGCGTGGGCGATGTCGTAGCAGCCGGTGAACACCTTGCGGGTGTACGTCGGCAGGAAGGCGCCGATCATCGGGTAGGCGCCCGCGTCCTGGGCGACCTCGAGCTCGTAGTGGGTGATGCGGCCGCTGCGGGTGCCGCCCAGGCGGAACCGCTGGGTCTGGCCCCGGCCGTGCACCGACGCGGTGAGGTTCTCGGCCCGGGACTCGGTCCACTTCACCGGCCGGCCGACGACACGGGCGAGCCCGGCCAGGACTAGCTCCTCCGGCGACGGGGTGCCCTTGGCCCCGAACCCGCCGCCCACGTCGGGCGTCACCACCCGTACCGCGTCCTTGTCGAGCCCGTAGACGGCGGCCAGGGTGTCTCTCACCCGGTGGGGCGCCTGAGTGGAGGCGTGGAACGTGAGCCGGGTGCCGTCGGCGGACCATTCGACCGCCGCCGACCGGGGCTCGAGCGGGACCGCGGCCAGCCGCTGGTCGGCCAGCGTCCCGGTCACCACCACATCGCAGCCCGAGAAGTCCAGCGACGCCTCCATGCCGTCGCTGGCGGACCCGCCGGAGCCACCGGCGGTGCGAGTGCTGGGTTCTGGCGACGGTCCCCCGCCCGTTGTGTGAACCACAGCGGGCATGTCGAAGGCGACGTTGGTTCCGGCGTGCGGATGGACCAGCGTGTCGCCCGCGGCCGCGTCCGACAGCGTCACCGCGGCGGGCCGTGGCTCGATGTCGACGAACACGTGCTCGGCTGCGTCGGCGGCCGCCGCGGGCGTCTCGGCGACCACCACCGCCACCGGCTCGCCCACGAACCGGACCGTGTCACGGGCCAGCACCGGGCGGGCCATCTGCTGGTTGACCATCGGTATCGGCTTGAGGTCGGGCAGGTCCAGGTCGGCCGCGTTGAACACGCCGAGCACTCCGGGCCGGGTCCGGGCGCCGGCGGTGTCCACCCCGAGCAGGCGCCCGTGAGCGACCGTGGAGCGCACGAAGCAGGCATGGGCCGCCCCGTCGAGGCGCAGGTCGGCCACGTAGCGGGCGCCTTCGGTGAGCATCCGCGGGTCCTCGGTGCGGAGCACCCGGTTCCCCAGCACGCTCACGTCACCACCCCACCGAAATTGGCGACCAAATGGGTACTGGACACCCAATTTCCGTCCCAATTTCGTTCGCTACGGCGTAACGGGCTCACTTCCAGTGCCAGACCGGACCGGCCGGCGTGTCCTCCACTACCACACCAAGGGCAGAAAGCTCGTCGCGCAAAGCGTCGGCGGTGGCCCAGTCCCGAGCGTCCCTGGCCGCCTGCCGCCGCGCTACCAGGTCCTCGATCGGGCCGTCGCCAGCGTCGTCTCCGTGCTGCGCCGAGTCCACAGCCACTCCGAGCGCCCCGGCCAGGTTGAACACGGTGGCAGCCAGAGCCTGAGCGACGGCAGAGCCGTGATCGAGGGCCGTGTTGGCCCGATGCAGCGTGTCGAACACCACCGCCACGGCTTGCGGGGTGCCCATATCGTCGTCCATGGCCGCTCGGAATGCCTCGACTACTTCCCCATCCAGAGGCAGCCCATGAGAAGCGGTCGGGAGAACGACCCACCCGTCGTCGTTCCACGACCCAAATGCCTTGGACGCTCCAGACTTGTGATCACCCGGCGGAGCGATGTCGATACCGGCGGCCGAGGCCCGGCGAGCTAGGGCGTCGAGGCGTTGGATGGCGGCTCGGGCCGAGGCCATCAGCTCGGGGTTGACCTCCATGGTCTTGCGGTAGTGGGTCTGGAGCACGAGCAGGCGGAAGGCCCGGCCGTTGAGCGGGTGCTCTTCGAGCATCTGCACCACAGTGCGGTAGTTGCCCAGCGACTTCGACATCTTGGTGCCCTCGATGTTGAGCATGGCGTTGTGCACCCAGTGGCGGGCGAAGGGCCGGCCCAGCGCCAGCGCCTCGGCCCGCTCGTTGGTGTGGTGGGGGAACACCAGGTCGTTGCCGCCGCCGTGGATGTCGAAGTCGTCGCCGAGGATGCCGAGGCTCATGGCCACGCACTCGATGTGCCAGCCGGGCCGGCCCGGGCCCCACGGCGACGGCCACGACGGCTCGCCGGGCTTGGCCGCCTTCCAGAGGGCGAAGTCGAGGGGGTCCTCCTTGGCCTCGTCGACCTCGACCCTGGCTCCGGCCGAGGCCCGTAGGTCGTCGAGATCGCGGTGCACCAGGTCGCCGTAGCCGTCCACGTCGCGCACCCTCAGGTAGACACCAGTGTCGGTGGTGTAGGCCGCGCCCGTCGCCATTAGCCGCTCGATGAAGCCGACCATCTCGTCAACCCATTCGGTGGCCTTGGGCTGCTCGTGGGGCTCCAGCACGTCCAGCCTGGCCATCACCTCGGCGTAGACCGCGCCCCACTCGGCGGCCACGTCGGACTCGGTGCAGCCCTCCCGACGGGCGCGCTCGATGATCTTGTCATCGATGTCGGTGATGTTGGCCACGTGGCGCACGTCGAGGCCTCGCCACTCCAGGTAGCGGCGCAGCACGTCGTAGGTGAGCGCCGAGCGAGCGTGGCCGAGGTGGGGATGGTCGTACACGGTCGGGCCGCACGCGTACAGCGCCACCCGGCCCGGCTCGCGGGTCGCCAGCGGGCGCACCTCGCCAGTGAGGGTGTCGTACAGCGAGATCACTGCGCCGCCATGGGGCCACGCGGATGGGTGAGAGTCGGTCGCGGTGCTGCGGTGTCATTCCCGCTCTTGTCCGCTGCGCTCACGGGCCGCTCGGGCCACGGCCTCGCCCGTATGGACTGCATCCGCTCGCCTATCCGCTCGGCCTCTGAGTCCCGGGCATAGACGATCGAGCTGTCGCCCGTGAGGGTGTCGTACAGCGAGATCACTGCGGGGCGGGCGGCGAGTCTGGATCCAGGGCGATCCCGCAGAACTCGCACAACTCGGCCAGCACACCCGGCGCGGTCTCGTCGAGACGCCTCGCGAGCACCTCGCCGGCCATCTCGGCCAGCACGGCCCGGGCCCGGGGGGCGTCAAGGTCGTCGTCGAGCGCGTCGCGCAGCTTCTGGGCGTAGGGGGCCGGGTCGGCTCCGCCGGCGGCTCCGGGTCCCGCGGCGTCGCCGTGCCGCACAGCCCGGTCGAGCGCGTCGCCAGCGGCGCCAGGACCAGAAGTCCTGCCTTGTCGCACCGCTTCGTTGAGGGTGTCGAGCAGGGTCTCGCCCTCGGTGATGTCGCCGTCGTGCCATTCCCAGTCGTCGCGGTAGTGGTGGCCCATGAGGGCGAGGCGCACCGCGGCGGGGGCGCTCTCCTTGCACAGGTCGCTGACGAACACCAGGTTGCCCAGCGACTTCGACATCTTGGCGCCGTCGTAGCCGACCATCCCGCAGTGCATCCAGTGCTTCACGAACGTCGTGCCGGTGGCGGCCTCGCTCTGGGCCATCTCGCACTCGTGGTGGGGGAAGATCAGGTCGCTGCCGCCGCCATGGATGTCGATGCCGGTGCCGAGCAGCCCCATCGCCATGGCGCTGCACTCGATGTGCCAGCCGGGCCGGCCCGGCCCGAATGGCGACTCCCAAACGGGCTCGTCGGAGGCCGACGGCTGCCACAGCACGAAGTCGAGCGGGTTGCGCTGGCGGGGGTCGTCGGGGGTGCCGCCCCGCTCGGAGGACAGCTCCCGCATGGTCGCTTCGTTGTAGCCGCCGAGCCGGCCGAAGTCGTCCCAGGTGGAGACGTCGAACCAGGTGGTGCCCTCTACGGTGTAGGTGTGGCCCGCCGCGTCGAGCTGCTCGATGAGGCCGACCATCTCGGCCACCCATTCGGTGGCTTTGGGCTCAGCGGCGGGGGGCCGGGTGTTGAGGTCCTCCATGTCGCAGTGGAAGCGGGCCGTCTCGGCTGCGGCCAACTCCAGGAAGTCCACCCCGAGCTCGCGGGCCTTGGGCAGTATCGAGTCGTCCACGTCGGTGATGTTGCGCACCATCCGCACCCGGTGTCCGAGGTCCTCGAGGCGGCGGATCAGCAGGTCGTAGGCGAGATAGGTGTTGGCGTGCCCGAGGTGGGTGCTGTCGTAGGGGGTGATGCCGCACACGTAGATGCTCACCTCCGCGGGCGGCGGCGACGGCTCGAAAGGCACCACGGCCCGGCGTGCGGTGTCGTAGATGCGCACAGGCCGAGGCTACCGCTGACCCTCCGACAGCCCTAGCCCCGGGGGTGCCGGAGCAGCCCCGACCGGGTCTCCAGGACTTCTTGGTGCGATTCCTGTGCCCTAGCGACAGGCCGTGCTCCCGAGAAGTCTGCGTCCAGGCTCCTGGACCCGGTGCCGGTCAGAGGAGGGGCGGCCGACGGCTCGGGGCTCGGGGGGTCCAGGGCGCAGCGGGTGCCGGTCAGAGGAGGGGGCGGCCGACGGTTACGGGCTCGGGGTGGTCGAGTGCGCAGCGGGTGCCGCTGTAGATGGTGGGCATGCAGCGGTTGCAGTGGATGCAGTTGCCCTCGCGATCGGTGCCGGTCTGCCAGCGGTTGGGCAGGTCGGGTTGGCGCAGCAGGGCTCGGGCCATGGCCACGAATGCAAACCCCTCATCGAGGGCGGACTGCACGGTGTCGAGCCGGTTGATGCCGCCGAGCAGGATCAGCGGCATGGCCAGAGCTTCGAGGAAGCGGCGGGCCTTGGGCAGGAAGTAGGCCTCCTCGAAGGGGTAGTCGGGCATCAGCTTGGCCCCGGCCAGCTTGAACCCGAGCCTCACGTGGGGCGGGAGGGTGGCCGCGAACTCGTCGCGGGGGGCGTCGCCCCGGAACAGGTACATGGGGTTGGCGAAGGAGCTGCCGCCGGTGAGCTCGAGGGCGTCGAGCGCGCCGTCGTCCTGGAGCATCCGGGCGAACTCGAGGCTCTCGTCGTCCTTGAGGCCGCCGGGGACGCCGTCGTTCATGTTGACCTTGGCGGTGACGGCCAGCTTGTCGCTCACCGCGGCCCGCACCGCCTTCACGGCCTGGCGACCGAACCGGGCCCGGTTGTCGAGGGAGCCGCCCCAGGCGTCGGTGCGCTTGTTGAGGTTGGGGCTGAGGAACGCGCTCAGCAGGTAGTTGTGGCCGAGGTGGATCTCGATGGCGTCGAAGCCGCTGTCGGCGGCGAGGCGGGCGGCCCGGGCGTAGTCGTTGGTGATGCGGGCGATGTCGGCGTCGGTGGCGGAGCGGATGACCCGCAGGGCCAGAGGATTGAACCGCTTGCTGGGGGCGATCGAGGGCGCCTTGTTGGAGCGGGAGTTGGCGACCGGCCCGGCGTGGCCGATCTGGGCGCTGGCCGCGGCGCCCTCGGCGTGGATGGCGTCGGTGAGTTGGCGCAGTCCGGCCACGGCCTCGGGGCGCAGCCAGATGCACTCGGCGTGGGTCCGTCCCTCGGGGGCCACCGCCAGGTAGGCGACGGTCGACATACCGGCGCCGCCGGCGGCCACAGCCCGGTGGTACTCGACGAGTTCGGGGGTCGCGAGCGCTTCGGGCATCACGCCCTCGAAGGTGGCCGCCTTGATGATCCGGTTGCGCAAGGTCACCGGCCCGAGCCGTGCCTCTGCGAACGGGTCTAGCGACGGCACGGGCAGGTCTCCACGATCCTCGAATGAGTTATAGGAGCGGTCTACCGCCGCTCGTTGCCTGTGACGCGCATCGACATGACGCCGCTGACCGCCACCTCGACCCAGTCGCCGCCCTGCGGTGTCTGCGCCGAGATGTGATAGCTGGCGTCGGAGATGCTCCAACCGTCTTGGCTGCCAGCGTCCTCGTCCGTCGAGAAGGTGCAGACCACCCGCAGGTCGACGCGCCCGGTGGTGTAGAGCACGAAGTGATAGTTGGTGTTGGCGCCGAGCACGGTGTCCGGCGGCGCCGCAAAGGCCACGTCGTCCTTCATCTGGTCGGGGACGACCAGGTCGATGAGCTTCGACCCGGGCTCGCCTCCTGCCGCAGCCGACCACAGCTCCGCACGCACCGTCGCGATGTGGCCCAGGTGCAGCGTCCCGCGGATGGACACCTCGATGCTCTCCAGTGTGGTGGCTGCGTTCCCGGTCGTGAACCCCTGCGTGAGCACGAAGTCGTTGGTGGGCCAGTCGAGCCGTCTCCGCTCTTGGCCGAAGTTGCTCACCAGAGCGGGCTCGAGGGCCTGGTCGTCGACCTGCCTGACCTCTAGCGACGTGTACCAGTACACCGCCTGGTCCTCGCCCTGCTCCTGCCCACCGCCGTCCTCGGGCGGGGTGGTGTCCTCGGGCGGGGTGGTGTCCTCGGGCGGGGTGGTGTCCTCGGGCGGGGTTCCCGTGTCGCGCGATGTGGCTTCCTCGGGGACGGTCTCGGTCTCCAGCGAGAGCTCGGCCTTCGGCGGGGCGCTGTCCTCTGGTTCCGCCTCGGGCAGGGTGATGGTGGAGTGGACCCGCGGGCCCTTGCCGGCGCGGCTCTGGGCGCGCACCCATATCGTGTAGGTGGCGCCGGGCGCCAGTTTGTTGAAGGTGACCTTCGTCTTCTTGGCTTTGGGCTTCTTGATCTTGCCGCTGCCTTTGTCGCCGCCCTCGGGCTTCAGGTGGACGATGTAGCGCTTGGGCGCGCCGCCGGTTTCGGGAGCCTGCCAGCTCACGGTCACGCTGTCCGCCGCGGCCGACAGCTCCAGGCCCGTCACCGGGCCGGGCATCCGTACCGACACCTGCTGCTGCTCGGGCGCCGCCCCGGCCACCGCCGCCAGCGGGCCCGCCACCAGCGCCAGCGCCAACAACACCGCCAACGTGCATCCGCGACGCCTCAAGCCGCCCGTCGAAGCCGTGCTCGACCACCGAGTCGGCCGGCGGCACGACGATCCCCCTCTCGGTCCGGCGTCCATCCACGTACTCACAGCCAACCTCGCTCGCATCGCTATATTGCGGAACACTGTTCCTGTCAGAGGAACGCCCGGAGGCTACCACTTTCCAGCGCGGGCGTGTCAACCCCTTTTTTTGATGCCGTTTGAAGCTCGTGCTACTCCAGCGCGGTAACCGGGCCCGGCAGCCGCGTTCGACCATCCGGCGGCCATTCCGAACTCTCAAATGGCCGCGCCCGACCATCCGGCGGCTATTTCTAACTCTCAAATAGCCGTACTATGAGGCGCGCTGAACGAGCGTGCGCGCCTGGTCGGGATCCAATCAGCGGTCGAGCAGGTTGCCGATCGCTGCTAGGGCAGGGTGATGGTGGCGCTGACCCGGTCGCCTTTGCCTTCCTTGCTCTGGGCCCGGACCCAGACCTTGTAGGTGGTGCCCGAATCCAGGTTGTTGAAGACGACCCTGGTCTTCTTGGCCTTGGGGTTCTTGGTCTTGCCGCTGCCGGTGCCGCCGCCCTCAGGGCGCAGGTGAACGACATAGCGCTTCGGCGCGACCCCGCCGTCGGGCGGCTGCCAGCTCACCGTCACGCTGTCGGCGGTGGCGGTCAGCTCCAGCGCGGTCACCGGGCCCGGCACGTCGGAGGGCTCAGGCTGGTTGGCCCCCGGGCCCACGCCGGTGAGCTTCGGGTAGTCGCTGGAGGTGCCGAAGTCCCACGGGTCGTCCGGGCTGCCGTCGCCGTCGAGGTCCACGTTCCAGTTCGCGTAGATGCCCGTGTACCCCGTCGGTGTCTGCAGCTCGGCGGTGGTCTTGCCGGTGCCCCTGAACAGTCTGTGCCAGCCCCTTCCGATGTCGGAGTTCCAGTAGCTCGCATGCACCCGCGACCCGCCTGCGGTGGTCTCGACCAGCGGCTGGGTGTTCTTTCCCGACACGCTAACCAACGCGTAGCTCGCGGTGATCGACCCGCCGTTGTGGGACGTCAACCCACCCACGAATTCTTTCGGATACGAGTACACCCTCCCGCCGCTGCCGTCCTCGGAGCGGGCCGTGCCGGTGGCGTAGGAGGCGATGATGGCGCCGTCGTTGATCCCGACCAGCCCGCCGACCCGGGTGCCGGGGCCGGCGTTGCGGGGGATGACGTCGGCCCAAACGTCGGCCGAGGCGAAGCTGGCCGCGATCACGCTCGACGAGCGCGTCTGGCCCACCAGCCCCCCGACCACCGCGGGATTCGTGTCCCTCAATCCGTAGCCCTGGGTGATGGTGTTGGACACCTTGCCGGTCACCCAGCTTCCCCGGATCGTGCCGGCGCTCACCCCGACCAGACCGCCCACGCGGCCCTTGTCGCACAGGTCGCCCGCCAGCGAACTTGCGGAATCGAGGCACGGGAAGGTGCGGGTCACGCTGACATTTGCGAGGCCGACGTTGCGGATCACGCCGCCGCGGGCGAGTTCCTCGAACAGGCCCAGATGGATCGACCGGCTCTCCACATAGCGCCCCGACCGGTCCACCCGCTTATAGCCGGTGGCCACGGACTGTTTGACGTCGTCTGAGTCGATGAACAGGTTGCTGATGGTGTACCCGTTGCCCTCGAGCACGCCGCTGAAATGATCGGTGTCGGCCCCGATCGGCACCCACCCGTGGCCGGAGTTCCAAAACTCGTCGCCTGAGTCGGCGCCGCCGCTGGCGTTGGTGTCGAAGTCCAAGTCGCCGGCCAGCTCATAGCCCACACAACCCGACGACGGGCAGCCCATCTGGGCCAGCGCGTTCGGGAACCCCTCATGCAGCGGCCCGCCGTGGTCGCTGTAGCCGTCGCCGTCGGCGTCCCAGCGGATGGCGTCGAGCTGCGCCAGAGTGGACACCTCCACCAGGCCGTCGTCGTCGGTGTCGTAGTCCACTGTCCCGATCGGCGTCAGCTCGTCGGGGGCGACGAGCGGCGTGTCCGGCGACTTCCACACCAGCTGCAGCGTGTACCTCGTGCGAGCCAGCTTGCCGCTGTCGCGCGTCCAACTGCCCAACGACGTTCTGCTGCCGTTGAGCCTGTCGTACTCGGCCTGCGACGAGCCCCACCTCATGAACCACTTATTCACACCGATCTCCAGCGTCGTCACCCCTGGACTCAGCTTCACGCTGACCGACGAACCTCCACTCTTGTTGCTTCCCGCGCGGCTGCTGCCCACAAGCGGGTTCGCGAGGCCGGGGAAATACCAGTTCTTCAGATTCGGGACCAGGGTCCTGAAGATCGGGTCGAACCTCACCTCCGTCACGCTGTCGGCCACATGCACCACGTAGCTGTGCCGATCAGGGCTGAACGCCGGGTAGAACGTGATGTCCGACGCCGTGGCCACGCTCTCGATCTGCAGATGATCCGGGCACATCACGAACTTGATCACCCCGGCCTGCGGTGTCGCCGCCCGAGCCGCATCAGGCACACACGGCGGCAACAACAGCTCATTGCCGACGAAAACCCCCTGCGGCTCCTCGCCCGTATACGTCCACGTCGCCGAGTAACGATCACCCTCCGCCGCCGCAGTACCCGAAGGCACCGCCACCGACGCGGCCACCACCACTACGGCAACCAGCAGCCGCGACCAGCGAGCGGTACTCGCCCGCAACGCCCGGACCGAACCAGCGGCAACCGCCGACGCGCCATCAGCGCCAGAACCCATGTCAACCATCCTCATATTCACTCGTCCAACTAGCGGCCGTGCAATCGGCACGATCCGAATACAGTGAACCATGCGCAACATCAGTACACAACCACTTTGCTCACATGGTGCGCCCCCCTTCCCCACAAAAGCAGTAGAGAGCCCCACCCGGCTTCGGACCGACGGCTGACCGTGCTCGTCCACGAACACGGTGGGCCCGGCCTCGTAGATCTGCTGGATCAGCTCGTAGTTCTGCTGCAACGGCAGCGGGAAGTCGAGGGTTCTCGACGGTCTAGCCGTGCCCCCGGCAGGAATCGAACCTGCGCACACGGTTTAGGAGACCGATGCTCTATCCACTGAGCTACGAGGGCGGGGTGGGTGCGTTACGCGGTGCGTAAGTCGCGGAGGTCCGATTCTACGAGGCTCAGGTCCCGTCTCTGATGGCTGCAAGCGGCTCCTGGCTCGGATTCGGGCCTGTTTGAGGGGCTGACTGGCCCCTCGGACGCGCCAAGTGCGCGCCTGGTCACCCCGGTTGCCGGATCTTGCCGATGTGGGCCGTCAAGCCGCTTTGAGCAACGGCTCAGCTAGCCGCTCTGGCCGGTAGGCGAAGCGCTGGTCGTAGCCTTCGTAGTCTCCGGTTCGCCAGAAGTGGGCGTACATGGCCTTGTCGTTCTCGTTCATCTGGAACGCCAGCAGGTTGAGTTGGTTGCGGACTCGACCGACCGAGCGGACGCGGGCGTCTTTGAGGCGGTTCTTGTAGGTGGCGTTGTGTGACTCGCTGTCCTCGCGACGGCCGAAGAGCTTGGGATGCTCCGGGCAGGACTCCGGCGACACCCTCATGTAGACGCTGCGGCGGCGCTTGTTGTCGCGTTCTTCCTTGGTGCTGTTGTGCCGAAGGCGTACTGTCCCTCCGGCCATTGCGACAGCCAGTGGATGGTCAACAACTCGCCAATTGGTGTAGATGCACTTCGAGTTCACCAGTTTGTTGATCTGGATCTTGTAGCGCTCCAGCTTCACGAACCACTCGATTGCATCGCCGTCGTAGGCCTTGAGCGCCGGGATGCCATCAACGACGTGAACATCGTGAACGACCTCGGACCCATCCCTGAGGACGAACTTCTGATCGTGGAGAACTCGTATCTTGGTGCGGCCCTTCGGGTCGTTGCCGACCTTCTTGATGACAAGGTTGCCGTCGTCTTGGAGCCTGTCGAAGTCGGTGGCGTTCAGTCGCCCGTCATATACGGGAATGAGCGGCATGTCCGTTAGCCCTACGTTGTTGCGCTTGAGGTCGAGAACCATGTCAGTGAACACGTTCGCGTCGGTCTCGTGCTGCTGTCGCAGGTCGATGTCCAAGATGATGCGCTCTTGGCGGTCGTCTGTGCGGGTGAGGAGGGTGACCATCTCATAGACGAGAGCGCCGTCCACGCCGTTCTTGGCCTTGCCGCGTCGTTTGTTGGAGTCGCAGGTCTTGCAGGTCACCTCGCCGGTGTAGGGGTCCTCCACGTACTTGTGGTGATGGTGTGGGATGCCTTCGGGATCGTGACGGCTGTAGATGATCTCCCCGGTCATGGGATCGACCCGCGCCCGTCTCGGATTGAACATCGTCTTCAGCTCGCAGCCATCGCCGTAGACGACACGATCCGGGGTCAGAGTCGGCTTGGAACCGCCGATTTGGGGGAACTGTCCGAGTGTTCTGGCGTCTCCCACGGCACTGCTGCTGATCAATCTACGAAGCATGAGAATCTGCTCTGGCCCGATGTAGCGCTTCATGAAGCGATCAGACTGAAACCGGTCGATCTGCCTTTTTGAGAGTTGCCACTCGGGATGCCGCCAACCCAGCCGCTCCACAACCTGGCGTGCTTCCTGCCAGTTCGTGGCCCTCACGAGCATGTCGTCAGCGCCGCGCAGGCTCTTCTTGGTCTCGCTGGCCCGCCAGTGCAGCACCCAGTCCGCCACCGTGTGCTCTCTGGGGCGTCCGACCTTGGGACGCTGTGCGACATGATCCACCAGGTACTCGACACATTTCCAAAACTGCGGCGCTGACAGCGCCAGTAGAACCCACTCGAAGTCATCGACCTTGGGGCGTTCACCGGTCACGCTTCGCAGGCTTGCCCGTTCCGCGGGTTCCTTCGCCTTATGGACGTCAGACGCGCGAACGGCAGGGCCATCGGCGAAAACGTCGCGGAACCCTCCCCTAGCCATTGCCGTGCCGCCAGTCATGTCTCAGCGCCGCCGCCGCGGTGTCGAGCGACGGCACACCCAGGAAGCTCGCGGCTGCCTCAATCCCGTCGGAGTCCAACACCCGCCGAGCGGTGGTCAACCGGATCGACCTCGCCGACACACCCGGCCGGCCCTTGAGGCCGGCGTCGCGCAGGACGTTGCCGAGCCGCACCGTCACCGAATGGGCGGCGCGCACCGGATCAGAGCCCGCGCTGACACACAACAAATCGTCCGCGCCCAGCGGCTTGCTGCGCTGGTTGGCCAGGAAGCGCCGCATCATCTCGACCGACCATCCATCCAGGGGGTTGATGCGGGCTGCCGGACCGCCGAACGCGACCGTCGCCGCTTCGAGATCGACGTCACCCAGACGCAGCGCCGCGATTTCCTTCGCGGTCCCGCCGCCGCGCGCGGCGCCCACCAGCACCCCCAGACCCGACCACGCAAGAGCCGACTCGGCCCGCTGGCACACCAGAACGTCCTCGTCGCCGGTCAGAGGTCTAGCTGACGTGTAGTCGGTCGGGCGCGCTATCCGCTCACCAATCAACGCAGACGGATCGATCGGCGCGCCCAAGTCGGCGGCGGCCTTGCACACCTCCAACGCCGCCCACCGCCGGTTGCGTGCCGTGGACTGGCTCACCCACCCGAACCGATTCCCGCGGCCGGCGCGAGGCCGCCAGCACCACTCAACCGTCATCGACGCGTCAAGATCGGCCCAGGCAACTGCGCCGCAGATCGCCCAGAACCGGAACAGCCGAGACGCCTCCGCCACGACCTTCTCGGCGGTGGCCTCGTTGTCACTATGGCGCCGCCGCAGCTCTGCGAGCACCAACGGCGCCCAGCAGGCGAGCAGCACCTCGCCGCTCATGACCAGATCCCACGCTGCGAGCGCCGCCCGCAACCTCGGCGGCTGCGATGGATCGCCGTCCGCGGGAGAGTCCAGCTGGACAATCTCGGTTTCGGCGATACGCTGCATGGTGACCTAATCGGTTGATCCGCGGCGTTCGTGTCTGGGAGGACTGGGGCGCCGCGGATGCTTTTGTGGCTTGCTCTAATAATCAATGCGGCGCGACAGGACGAAAGCAACTCCTTTTTTCTGGCGACGTGTGGTGCCTGCTCGACCGGATCACTCGAAACCCGGGCTGAGCTGGGATTATGCGGTCGTGGCCGGTAGCGGCATGGCCGGTGCCGCCCCGGGGGCCGGGGCCGTCCCGGCAACCCGGCATACCGTCCTTGTGTCCGCATGTACGGACAGTAGGATCACCGTGTGACACGGCAGCACGCCCCGATCGGCGGCTGCACATGAAGACGGCTAACGTCCCGGCGGATGCGCCGACGGGGACTGCTGGCCCACCCCCGCGACTACCTCGCAGAGGGCGGCTCCTGGCCCGATGGCCCCCTAGTGGAGGACGCTCCCGCTGAGGCGCTCCTCGCCCAGGCCGTGTCGTGGCGGCTGCTCGACGCAAAAAAGAGGCGGTCCATTCGCAGCATTGCCCGCGAAGCAGGCATCAGCCCCCAGGCGGTGATCAACATCCGCGACGGCGCCAGCTGGGGCGACCTGGCCATCATCGCACGGCTCGAAATCGTGCTCGATACGAATCTGTGGGGCCGCGAGCACCGACTAGGCAGCCCGCCGCCTCGCCAACCGTAGAGGGGCGCTCCACTTTCTCACGCTCGGGTGGCCCGCTAGGGAGGGCTGCCGGAGGGCCGCGGCGTCCCGCTGGCATGGGGATGGGGAGCGCCGCGAGGGATTTGGAGCGTCGTGGCTGTTGCGATGTGATCGCGTTGAGGGTGCCGCGCAACAGCCCCACAGAGACGACTGAACCTTCCCGGTGTCACTCATCGAGGGGTGCCGGGGTGGGTTGCTGGGCGCAGGCGCACGATCCTTGCGCCTTGCTCGGCGGGCCCGACAAGTTTCGCCTCGGGCAGGGCGCCCAGCGGATGCAGGTGTTCATCCCCACCCCGGCGGAGATCCTGTATTCGGCGACGAGTGTATTTGCGGTGGGCGGTGGCCATGGCGGAGTCGGTGCTGGTCGGCAGGCCGAGGCGCATCCGCTGCCCAGACCGCTGGCGGTTGTCCGTTGCCTGGGAGCGGAGCCAGCGGGTGCCCGGCGTCGTCGTGTCCGCACCTTCGAGTAGCCCTGCTGGCGATTCTGTGCCTCAGCGCAGACGGCGCTTGCACGCGTTCCCTCGTCCTCCCTGACGGCCGCGATGAGCGCCGCTGGTGCTGTGACCTGTGCTTTTGGGGCGATGTCATAGCCCTGTTGTAGCTGAAGAGGCTATGGATGAGCAGGTCTCGGCCGAGCAGGTTGCAGCAGCCGCCGACGGTTCGCGTCCCGGTTCGGGCGGCCGTTCGAGCGGGCCGGTGCGGCAGCGTCGGGTGGTGTCTGTGGGCGGGGTGCGCGGGGTGTTGGTGCTGGGTGGGGATGGTTGGGTGGTCAGCAATGATTCTGAGGTGCGGCTGGTGGAGGCGTTGCGGGGTGAGCGCGGCGCCCGGGACCGGTTGTGGGCTTTGGCGGCGGCGCTTGATGAGGGCCTGGTCGAGCCTGAGGATTTGCGGCTGTTGTGTGGTCGGTTGTCGGCGATCGCGGCACTGGAGACGGTTGAGGAGGTGTGGCGGGTCCGGGTGCCGGGGTGTCTGCGTGCGGCGGTGGCGTTTGTGTGCGTGTGTGTGGACGAGGAGTTGTTGTCGCGTTGGCTGGGGTATGGGTTGGCGGCGCGGTTGGACGGCAATCTGGTGCGGGGTTTGTTGCCGGGGCCGGGTTGGGAGTCGTGGAATGCGTCCCATGGGCTGCGGTGGCGGACCTATGGCCGTGATGTGCATTGGATCTCGGAGCTGCCCGGGTCGTTCTGGGAGCGGCTGAGGGTCCATCGCGATGAGCGGCTGCGTGATGTGGCGGTGGCGTCGGATCCGCGGGCTCGGCCCAGGGCGCTTGAGGATCTTGCTGGTTGCCGGCCGCTGGCTGTTGAGGTGATGGATCTGGTGGCTTGCAATCCGCGGACGCCGCCGGGGTTGCTGCGGGGTTTGGCGTGCCGGTCGTATTTGATGCAGCAGACGAGGCTGAGGGTGGCCCAGAACCGCGGCGCGGCGAAGCGGCTGTTGGGGGAGATGTCCAAGCACCGGAACTGGGAGGTGCGCTATGTGGCGGCGTGGCATCCGAGGGTGCCGGTGTCGGCGCTGCGGCGCCTTGTGGGTGACGAGTACCCGCAGGTGCGGGCTGCGGTGGCCCGAGCCGACACGGCGCCGGAGCGGGCGTTGGAGACGTTGGCGTCAGATGTCGATGTGTGGGTGCGCCGGAATGTGGCGTCGAACTCCTCGACTGCCCAAGAGGTGCTTGAGGCGCTGTTGGGGGATCGGCGTTGGGAGGTGCGGGCCGCGGCTGTGGCCAACGGGGGCACCTCGCCGGAGATGGCTGCTGTTCGGGTGGGGGATCGAGCGGTCGGGGTGCGTTGTGAGGTGGCTTCACGCCCGGTCGCCGCCGATGTGTTGGCGGTGCTCGCTGGGGATCGCAACTGCAGGGTGAGACAGGCGGTTGCTTGGAACGCGCAGACGGAGCCGGATGCGTTGGCGGTGCTGGCCGGCGACGCCTGCAGGGAGGTGCGCGGCGCCGCGGCGGCCAACAACAGGACGCCGCCTGGCGCGCTCGTGGTGCTGGCCGGTGACGACGACTGGTGGGTCCGAAGCTGCGTGGCCGCGAATGCGTCCTGTCCCGACGGGGCGCGAACGGCGCTGGCGGGCGACGCGGACCGCTATGTGCGAGCCGAGGCGGCCGAGCACGCTCCGCTGTCGTTGGAGCAGCTTCAGGCGCTGGCCGAAGACGACGCCTGGGAGGTCCGTGCCGGTGTCGCGTTGAACACGCGAACCCCCGAGGGTCTGCTGGCGGTGCTGGCTGAGGACGGTTGCAGCGATGTTCGGCGCTGTGTGTGCGAGAACGATCAGGCGCCGCAGCGTCTGGTGGACGCCTTGTGCTCCGACGGGGACTACTGGGTGCGGGCCGCAGCCGCGGCCGCCAACGAGCGGCGCCGCGCCAAACGGGAAGGCACGACGCCGCCGAGGCGGACCTTCCGGCGCATCTAGCAGACGGAGCCCGACCCGAAGACGGCCACGGCAACCAGCCAGCGGACACGAACTCTCAACACATCCAAATGACAAGGAAGGAAGCCTAGAGATGACTGCGACCAGGCAGCAGGAGAGCCCGGCGGTGGGCGCGACCCAGGCCGACACGTTGGCGGCGATGCAGGTTCTGTTGGCGGCGGGGGTGCCGGTGCTGTTGTGGGGCGACCCGGGCACGGGCAAGACCCACACCGTCGAGGCGTTCGCGCGGCGGGCGGGATGGTGCACGGTGTCGGTGATCGCGTCGATCCATGACCCGACTGATTTCGCGGGGCTGCCGGTGCGCACCGACGCGGGGGTGGTGTTCGAGCCTCCGGCGTGGGCGCGGCGCGCCGCTGAGGGAGAGGGGGTGTCGTTGGTGTTCTTCGATGAGGTGAACACGGCCACCCCGGCGACTCAGAACGCGTTGATGCGGGTGGTGCTGGAGGGCCGGGTGGGGGATCTGCGCCTCGGTGAGGAGGTGCGGTTCGCGGCGGCGGCGAACCCGCCGTCACAGAACAGCGCGGCGTGGGACCTCAGCGCGCCGCTGGCGAACCGGTTCGCGCATCTGCAGTGGCCGGTGAGCTTCGAGGACTGGAGGGCCGGCTACCTCGGCGGCTGGCCCGACCCCGAACCCCTCGACATCGATCCGGGCGCCGTCGACCCCTACAGCCGTGAGATGGTGCGGTTGTTGCAGGCGTCGTTTCTGGCGACGCGCCCGGCTCTGGTGTGCGACGTGCCCGACAGCGCCACGACAGCGAGGGGCTGGCCGTCGCCGCGGTCATGGGAGCGCCTCGCTGACTGTCTCGCCATAGCCGACGCCGCGCAGGTCACCGACGAGGTGCGGCTGCTGGTCGCCTGCGCGCTGGTGGGCGACGGCGCCGCGGCCGAGTACCTGGGGTATCTGCGCAACCTGGATCTGCCCGACCCCGGCGTGCTGCTGGCGCATCCCGCCGGCTTCGGTGAGCTGCGACGCACCGACCAGCAGCTCGCCGCGCTCGACGCGGTGGTCGCCGCCGCAGCAGCGGACCCCAAACGCTGGCGAGACGCGTTCCGGGTGTGCATCGTCGCCGCGGGCTGCGGCGCGCCCGATGTGGCCGCGTCGGCCGCGATGCGCCTCGCTGAGACCAAGCCCACCGCGGCGAGCCTGCCGCCGGGCTATGAGGTCTTCGCCGAGATCCTCACCGACGCCGGCCTGCTCGAGGGCCCCGACACATGACCCTCCCGCACCGCAAGACCCCCGCACACCGCCTGCTCGCGTATGGCCTCACAGACTTGGAGACGTTGTGACTTACGATGATCCCGACCGGCACCGCCACCGTCCACGACACGGACCCGGCCGCGCCCACAGCGAGCGATCCGACGCCCCATCTGGTGAAGGACCGCCCAGCGGCGACGCATCCGACGACTCTTTTGGTGAGGGGCCGCCCGGCGGCGACGCACCCGAGCCCGGTCCGGTGCCGCTGCGGCCCAGGCAGTTGAGCGGTGAGGCGCGGCGGCGGCTGCAGGCGGCGCGGCTGTGGGTGGCGTTCAACCGGCCCTACTACTCCAAGGCGCTGTTCTCGTGTCCGGTGATCCCGGCGGCGGCGCCGACCAGGATCAGCATCGACGAGCGCTGGCGCATATACGCCTCCTCGGAGTTCTTGGAGTCGCTGACTGTCGAGCAGGCCGCCTCAGAGTTGATACATGTCCTCAACCACGTGTTGCGCGACCATGCCCGCAGGGCTCGCAGCACCGGTGTGGACGCGGTTGCCGCAGCGGCGTGGAACGCAGCCGCGGACTGCGAGATCAACGACGACCTGTTGGAGGACGACCTCCTCGACGACGACCCCCAGACGGGAGCTGGCTGTTGCCGGAGGACCTCGATCTGGCCGACTACTGCACCGCCGAGCACTACTTTCGAGACATCCTCGACGGCGCGGTGTCAGTGGAGGCAAGAACCGGCTGCGGGTCGGGCTGTCACAGCCATTTCGTTGATCATGAGCTCGTCGACGGCACCGACGCGCTCGGCGACTTCGACCGCGCCCTGCTCAAACGAGCCGTCGCGAACGCGGTCACAGACCATCACAGACACCTCGGAGCGGGCAGCGTCCCCGCGGGGCTGGTGCGCTGGGCCCAGCAGACCCTGAACCCCAAAGTCAACTGGCGCCAGCAGCTCGCGACGGCGCTGCGGTCCAGCGTGCACCACAGATCCGGCGCCGCGGACTACACCTGGCAGCGGCCCTCGCGCCGCCAACAGCCCCAGGACCCGGTGCTGCGGCCCGCCATGACCCGCCCGGTGCCGTCCATCACAGTCGTGGTGGACACCTCCGGGTCGATGTCTGAGCACGAACTCGACCGGGCCCTCACCGAGATCAGAGCCATCATCGCGGCTGTCGTTCCCGGCGACAGCGTCAGAGTCCTGTCGGTGGACACCGACATCCAAAGCGACCAGCGCATCCACGACACCAACGAGATCAGCCTCGCCGGCTCCGGCGGCACCGACATGGCCGCCGGCATCGCAACTGCCGCGGAGGCCAGACCAGACGCTGTCGTGGTCATCACCGACGGCTACACCCCCTGGCCGCTGACCCGGCTCCCGGGCGCGGGCTGTGTCATCGCCGCGCTCACCGAACGCGACGCCCTCCGCTGGGTGCCCGACTGGATCCAGGCCATCGACATGAGCGAGCACTTCGATGCCTGAGACCGCTGGCCGGGCGATGTGATGCGTCCGACGCTCGATGAGCTGGTCGAGGCCGGCCTGGTCGATGAGCGGCGCCAGTTCCTCGCGCTGTTGAAGCTGGTCTTCCACCATGACTGGGGGCTGGTGGCCCGCACCGCTTCGACTGCGGGCTCGATGCGGCGGCTGCTGGAAGACGGGCTGTGGGACTCTCCCGGCGCGGTGAGATGGAACCAGTTCCCGCCCCACGCGTCACTCGACGGCTGGGACGCCGCGGGCGCGGCGGTGGACAAGGAGCTGCAGCTCGGCGGGGAGGCCGGCTCGCGGCTGGTGACTGTGTTCGACGAGCAGTTCCCGCTGAACCTGCGCCGGGCGGCGAGGACGTTGCCGTTCGTGTCCTATGACGGGACACTCGATACCGAGCGCGACGCTCGCAGCGTCTATGTGGCGTCGTGTCGGGACGCGCCGACGGCGGAGAACCTGACACGGGCCCGGATCATCGGGCGGGGCCTGGCCCGACAGGGTGTGACCGTCGTCGGTGACGTGCTCTCTGAGATCGACCGCACGGTGCTGCAGGCCGCGCTGGACGCCGGGGGGCGGGCTGTCGCGGCGTTGTTGTGCTCGCTGGGCCCGAACCGCTACGGATACCGCAGCAGCAGCGAGTTGTGCGAGGCGATCATCGCGTCGGGGGGTGCGGTCATGTGCGCGAGCTGGCCCTCGGACACGCCGACGCAGTTCACGTTCCGTCCCAGCAGCGGCCTCAAGATGCGCCTGGCGTCAGCAGCGGTCGTCGTGGAGCGCCCACCGCCCTTCGTCGCGCGCCGCGAGGCCCGCGGCGCCGTCGGCGAGAGGAGGCCGGTGTTCTTTGTGGGGCCCGTCGCTGACTCGGAGGTCTTCGTCGACGACGACCCGTGGGACCCCAACGAGCTCGCCCCGCTCTGCCATGTCGTCCACAACGCCAAACAGATCGCACGCGACCTGCGCAGCTTCTACGACATGACACAGACCGGCCCGACCACAACGACCATGACCCGGTGGCGAGTCGGGCGGCTGCGACAACACGCCGCCGGTTTGCTCACAGGCGTCGCGCCCCGGACCCGCTGCCTGCAGGCGCTGTCGCGGATCCGCAGGGCCTGCACGCCGCCGGACTGGGTGCGCGAGTGGCTGGCCGAACCACACCAGAGGCTCACCCGCCCCAGCCCCGCCGCCGAGACGCCCGCAGAGGTCCTCAGCCTCTATGAGACCAGAAGAAGACGCACCGCCGACCACAAACGACACACACTCAAATGGCGCGGCGAGACCGTCGAGTTGGTGACCCGGATCCGGGGCGTGGGCGGTGGCTTGCCTGTCACTGGGCCGGTCAACAACGAGGGCTATTGGGTCCTAGCCAACAAACAACCCACATCATCCACACAACCCCGGCGACCCCGGCGATCCCGAACACGGCGATCCCGAACACGGCGATCCCGAACACGGCGATCCCGAACACGGCGATCCCGAACACGGCGATCCCGAACACGGCGATCCCGACCGCGGCGCTGGCTGCCGTATCGACGCCAGCCGCTGCCACCACCACCGGCGGCGGCGGTAGGCGATCTCGACCGCGACGCATGGTTCGAGATGCTGCTGGCGCCGCTGAACGCGGGAATGATCGACATCGGCCAACTCGCCCGACTCGACCGCGGCCTCAAGTCCATAGCCGAAGCCGACAAGGCCTGCTTCGCGGAGGTGTCGCGCGCCGACAACGCCGCGGTCGCTATGGCCTGCGCGCACTGGAACGACCCCAAAGGCTCCCAATGGCTGCTGTGGGCGCTGTCGGCGCGCCTAGAGCACAACCTGGACCCCGAGACGGGACGCGGACGCGGCCCGGGCGCGCTGGCAGCGTCGTACTACTACAAACTCCACCGCCACGGCTTCGGACGCGACTCCACCTGGACCACACAGATGCCTCCCGAGTTCTGGCACCGGCTCGCCAACCACCCCGACCCCGACCTGCGCCGCGCCGTCATCGCCAGCGACCCCCGAGCCCTCGGCCGCGACCTCGCGCGGCTCGTCGACGAGCCCGGACTCTCAGCGGAGATCGCCGACATGATCGCATCCAACCCCCGAACCCCACCAACCGCGCAACTCCGCCTCGCGACACACCGGCACCACCACACAGTCACCGACAGGCTCAGCCAGAACCGCCGCACCACAAGACGCCTCCTAGCGCAACTCGCCCGATCACCCGAATGGACCCTCCGAAACACAGCCGCCGGCCACCCACGAGCACCGCGGCGACTCCTCGCCCGTCTCGCCAGAGACTGCAAACAGATAAGGCAGACAACAGCACGCAACCCCCGAACCCCCAAACGAACCCTGCGGGCCCTCGCCGCCGACCCAGAACCCCACGTCAGGATCGCAGCCGCCGAAAACAAAGCAACCCCCGCAAACACGCTGGCGGCGCTCTGTGAGGACCGCCACCACCTCGTGCGCGAGCACGCCGCCAACAACCCCAAACGATGACGCCGCCACCACCGGCCCGTCCTCGAGGAGGGGCCGAACGGACCAGCCTCGGAGGAAGGCACGTTCTGACGGACGGCCCCAGGAGGCCGATTCTGAGGCGCTACGGGCCGAATACCGGTCAAGCGGCCCCGCACTCCCTGCTCGGAGCGGGAATCGCCCACAGAGGGCCGATTTCCGGCTCTGGCGTCACCGAGGCACGGAGGCCCGATCACGGACCCTTACTCGCCGGCGGGTTGATGTTCGACTCGAGACCGGGGATGCCGCTTGTGAGGACGGCCAGGAGGCGATTCGCGCAACTTGTCTGCGAGCTGCCGGTTGGGGAGGCTGTTCACGCGCAGGATTCCTGGAACGACAGTTTGAAGGCCGTGTAGGCATCAGAACCTCTGGCGAGTTCTTCCGATGCAGCCCACAGTGCGTCAGCGGCTTCTTGTTGGCGTTCACGTTCTGCCTGCGCTTCGGCTCGCTGAGCGGCGAACTCGGCGTCTGGGCGGCGTCAAACGCGTGCTGGGCAAGCTCGATGGCTGCCAGCGACCTACCCAGGGGCGCCTCCGTATGCGGCCGGCTCGTCAACCGAGTCCATGCTCGCACGAGGGGCGGCATCGCGGCGCGTGACGAAACGGATCGGTTGGACGATCAGGTCGGATGTCTGGCGCTCGCAGGGTCACGGTTGGCATGACTTGCTGAGCGAAGCCCAGAATGCTGCCATTCCGCCCAGGTCTGTGACGGCGAAGACCAGCGCCTTAGATTCGACATCCGCCCGGGCAGCGCGGTTGACCGTCGCGGACCGCCCGGCCTGATCACGGGCTGGTCCGGCAATCGTGTAGAGGGCGTTGAGAGTCTCGCGAACTCGGTCCGTGTTCTCTCTGTACTCGTGGTGGGTGATCTCATCAGCGATCAAGGCCTCGCGTTCATAAAGTTCATGTTGCTCTTGGGCGTCATTGGCGCTGCTGAGAGCGGCGTGGAGTCGCCGATTGAGTTCTTTCAGTTCTGCTGCGGCATCCATCACCTGCCGAAGACCCATCGCCAAATCGCTGGGCTGCTCGGCGGTGCCGATGACCCTGCCACCGTCGAGCATGGCCTGATGTGCAGAACTGATGGGGCCCACCAGATCCTCCACCTCACTGCGATGGCGGTCAATGACAGCGAGCGCTCCATCGAGATCAAGCAGCTCAATCGGGGTCTCGACTTCGCCGACCGGCTCCGGCTCGGGTCCAGCGGCCGGCTCTGGCTGGATGTCGATTCGGCTCAATGCTATTGCCCACAACTCCTGCACGATTGGATCTGCGTTCGCGCTGTAGGCCTCGCGGGCTCGTTCGAGTGCGATGCTCTGAGTCTCATCTGTGCCTCGGAAACCGGGCGCGAGCACGCTGGCGGCATCGTAAGTGACGTCCTCTAGATCAGACCTGAGATCTTCGTAGCGCTGAAAGGTCGCTTCAACGGCCTGGAAAGCCTCTGCTCGGTCCAGTTCGTCTGTAGCAGAATTGTAGGCGTCAAACGCAGCCAGATACGCGGCCCCCGCAACGTCGACCTGTGCCTGTGCTTGGACCTGTCGCTCCCAGATGGCTTGAATGTCCGCGCACCACTCGAACCGGTCTCCCAACTGCTGCGGTGACCAAGCGTCAGCCTCGCCAGAAGCGTCAGCGACGGCCTGGTCCGTCACCTGCGCGCTATCGAGCACGGTCAGCCTTGGTTCGACCAGGGCATCCTGCTGCTCGTCGCCGGCGGGAGCGTCAGGCTCACCGGAGCCCTGTGGCTGTGCCCTCGTGGTCGTGGCGCCCGTGAAGATGTCAGCGTTCAAGGCCTCGCCGCCGCCGTCGTCGCTCCCGCAGGCGGCAGCTAGGAGGCTGAGGACGAGGCTCGCGAGCGCCAAACGGTGTCGGGGCATGGTGGCTCCCTCCGGTGTGGTCGGGCATCGAATGCCGTTCAACGCCGTGCAACCCTCGCCCCGGAGGGAGCCGTGGCGACGCCACAGCCACTACTTGGCTTGGATTGCATCAGGGGCTCGGCAAACCCCCGACGTTGAACGGCAGCCGCGACGGTAGCCGCAGCCGCCTGAGCAGTCCAGCCCTCGCGGCAGAGACACAGCTGACATATCACGACCATGGTTGAGATCGGCGAGACATCCTGGTAGATCTTCACACAGTATGAAACTGCAGCTACCACAGCTCAAGAACAGGGATTGTCCGGAAGCCGGATGTGACGCATCGTCTATCCTCTCCACACCGCCGAAAGGAGGCGACATGAAACACCGACCCCGCATCCGACACCTGCTCACCGCTGCCGCCGCCGCGCTCGCCCTTGTGGCATCGTCCTGCGCCGACGAACCTCCCCCGACGCAGGCCGCGCCCCCGGTAACAGAGCCGCCGCCCGCCGTTGAGGACACCCCCGAGGAGCCCACAACCGGTGAGGCCAGCCCTCCCGAAGTCGACCCCTGCGACGACCCCGAAGCCGAGGATCTCGGCAACGGGCTCTACGAACTCGACGGCAGCCGCTATGAGATGACCGACGTCGGATGCATGTTCCGGCCCAACCGGCCCGGCAGCGGCGACACCGGGACCGGCGACAGCACAGAACCGCAGGAGCCCGAACCGGCAGCCGATCCCGCTTCGGACGCGGAACCTGAACCCTCCGCTGAGACCGACGCCTCAGGCGTGGAAGAGTGCGACGAGGGAACGCACCGCCACCACGACCTGCTCGCGTGCCACGCCGACACCGACACCGACTCGGTGTCGGACATGAATCCCGCCGACTGGGGATGCGACATCGTCGAGGAAGGCGTCTGCCGCACCGCCGACGGCGCCGAGTACCGCTGGGACTTCGACAACGACGGCCCGTGGGTCCACCAAGACACCGCCAGCGAATCCGAGTCTGAGCCCGTCACTGAGCCTGAGCCGGAAGCCGAACCTGAGCCGGAACCCGAGCCGGAACCTGTCACCGAACCCGAGCCTGCCACCGAGCCGGAACCTGATACAGAGTCCGCCGAGCCGGAACTTGTGTATGAGTTCACTGGCACCGGCGCTGGCACCGGCGACTTGCCGCTGACGCCTGAATCATACGCTTCGTGGCCGTACCGGCTCGCGTTGACTCCCGGGGTATGGACCATCGAGACACGCGCGGAGAACACCTCCACGGTGTTCACGAGCGGGCTGTTTCTCCCTGTGTCGGAAGACAAGGAATTATGGCTGCCTACTGCGGGCGACGCTGAGTGGATACAGCACTGCGTCGCTGATTCTGTGGAGCCTGGACTGTGGTCGGTGTCGGTGACGGTGGGACCAGCGGAGCAGCATCCCCCGGAGGCGCTGCCCCCGGATCCATTTCAATCCGAAGACTTCAGCGCGTGCGACAGCGACCAGACGCTGCTGACCGTCCCAGCGAGCGACGGCTACCTGCTGAGCGGGTCGGATTGGCGCAACGATGAGATCGCCTGGGTCGTGCGGGTCTACAGGCACGGCCCCGGCTAGGAGGGCGATGCGCGGCGCTGGGAGGGTCTGCCTTCGGCTTGTAGCGGCGCTCGCTGTGCTCGCAGGGCTGCTCGTTGTCTCGGAGCCCGCCGAGAGGGCGGCAGCCCACGAACCTGCCGACGGCTCCGGCTGGGCTGTCTCATGGACGTCCCCCAGCGTTCGCGTCTATCAGTCAGGGGTCACCCACCAGTCGCCGGACTGCGCGGACGCCGATCCCGGGCAGACCTGCTACACGCACCGCCACATCGTGGTCAAGTCGTGGCGGACCTCATGGATCGATCTGTCCACCCATACCCGGCGACAGGGGGACTGGGTTGGCCGGTGCGCGCCGGCTAGACGGTGGGCGACACGCGACGGGGACTGCGGCGAGGACGGACTGAACGCCCTGTTCGGCACGGTCGTTTTGACGGTGAGGGAATGCCTGTATCTCCAGAGCTATTCGGGCGACCCGCCGCTGTGCGACGCCCGCGTCAGCGACAAGGCGATCGCTATCAGTCAAGGATGGGAGCGACTGAACCATTCGGCGGTCACCTACGAGCAGACCACCAAACCCGGCACAGCGACCACCACGACGACGACCACCACGACGACGACCACCACGACGATGCCCGAGGAAGAAGAGGAAGAAGAGGAGGAAGAGACCGAGGAGACCACCACGACGACCACGACCACGGCGCCGCCGACAACCACGACGACGACACCGGTGGAGCGGAAGGAGTGCGACCGGACGGGGCATGTGTGGTTCGATGAGTACGGAGGCTGCCGGCCGGAGAACTGCCATGCCATCGGCGGCGGGATGGTCCGCAACACAAACGACGGCTGGTGCACCACGGCGCCGCCCCCGCCCGGGGTCGTGCCCGCCTGTATCGCCAACTTCGAGTGGCTGTTCGGGAATTATGGCAGCGCTGAACGGCGCCGGGAGATCTGCTCGCGGCGGTATCGGAACTGGAAGCCGGTGTGGGTCACCGACCACGACGGCGACCCGCAGATGGCGGGCGCGAAGCAGACAGTGAACCATCGGGTGCTGCACATCACCGGCATCACGCCGATGTACAGCGAGAAGCACCGCGAACGGGGCCTGGACTGGAACCCCGACAACCGCTGCGACGGCTACGACGAGATCAACGTGTACACCAGCCACAGCATCGGCTACGACTGCGTGCTGGTGTCGCTGGTGGTCCGCGCCCGGTCCCTTGCCGATGACCACGCCAACACGTTCTATTCGGTCCGCGGGTGCTCCAACCCGGTCGGCTGGATGCAGACCGTCAACCGGACCTGCAGCAGCGAGTCGGGTGGCACATGGCTCCGTAACACCGCCGCCTACGACCCCGGCGAATGGACCGTGACCGTCGGGGAGCTGACCCGAGTCGCCCGGTCAAAGTATCTGGTGAACGTCCCGCTCAAAGTCGAGGTGACTGACTGGGGCCAAGCCGCCTACCTCGACATCACCGCGGTGGTGACTGACTTCGCGTACCACCCCACCAAATACGCGTCGTCGAAGGACTGGATCAGGTTCAGCGTGCCCCGCCTCGACGACGCACCCCCAGTGAACGACGTGGTCGAGGTCAAGATCGCCGACCTCGACGACAAACCCGCCGACGAGCAGTTCGTGGAGATCCCCCGGGCGACGCTGCTCGCCAACGACCCGTGCCCGACCGGAGCGGACTGCACCGACCCGCTGGACTGGCCGGTGCACGTCGCCGGCATAGGCGCCGACAGATGCAACCGCAGCAGCGGACGGACGGGCGCCGGGATGCTGGCCACCGACCAGGGCACAGCCGGATGCGACACCCTCAACACCGCCGGCGGGTCGGTGCGGTACTGGCCGAAGCTGTGGGCCGCCGGCACAGACAAGTTCAGGTACCGCACCTACGGAGGCGACGCGACCGTCACGATCCGGTTCACCGACTCGGTGCCGTCGGTCCCGGCTCCGGTCACCGCCGCCGACGCCGGCACGGCGCTGACGACAGCCGAGTGGCGACTCGACGGCCGCCAGCGCAGCGTCTGCACCAGATACAGCGACTACACCGGGCGCTGCCTTCAGCGGAACTTGTACGCTGGCCGCTCCCGCGACGACACCACCGCCCAGACCGTGTGGCACCACTCCGCGGTGGTGACGCTGCCAGCTGTCACCGACGCCGACAGTGACTATGCCGGGCGCCGCCTCGCCCCCGCCGCCGCCAACACCGACGTGAAGGGCCGCTACTCGATCCGGGCCGACCACATGTCCAAGCGGCGAGGCCCGGACTTCTTCACCGAGATACGCGACGCCGCCACAGCCAAACGGCTCGGCAGGACCTGCCTACACTCGCGCGGGGAGGTGTTCTCCTATTGCGTGAGTTGGCGCGACTGGGGGCTCGGCGGCGTATCCTGCCTCCGCATACGGGACGGGCACAGCACCGGCTGCGCCCGCTATGAGTCGCTCGCCGAGGCCACCGCCAACCGGGTCGGCGCCATCAACTACTCCAACCCCAGCTGTTCTTCAGGTGCCCGTCTCCTGACGGCGACGTTCGCCCGTGCGGTGACGTACTGGACGCCAGCTGGCGACACCTGCACTCCACAGGACACCCCCAACGGCCTGCTGGCATGCCCGACCGGTTTCGATGCCGACGAGCTGTGCTACTCAATGGAACGCACCAGCGACGCGTTCACGACGGTGAACATCAACTACTGGGCATGCGACGCCCGCTACCGGCACGCACTCGACGACCGAGCGGCGTTCACCAGGTATCTGGTGCCGCTGATCGCGCCCAGCGCCCCCCGACTCACAACCTACGCGGTCTCCGCAGCCATCAGCCACATCCTCTCCGGGAACGGTTACAGCACCACATCGGGCTACAGGCCAGCGGAGTGGGCTGCGATGGAGGCGGCCGTCGACCGGCACCTCTACAGCCGGTACTGCTCCAAGGGCACAGTGCGGCTGCTGCTCGGGGAGCCGCCCCCCACCGCGGTGCTCGACTCGGACGCGGAGACGGTCGTGGAGGGCAACCCGTTCCGGTTCGGGGTCACCCTGAGCAAGCCCGCGGGCGCTGGCGGGGTGAGGATGTCCTACCGCGTCGAGGGGGTCACCGCGACAGCCGGGTCGGACTACACCCCGCCGACGCAGTACTTCGGGGTGAGCTTTCTGCTCATCCCGGCGGGGGACACGACCGCGTCCATCAAGATCCCGACCATCGTCGACGCCGTCACCGAGGACGACGAGACCCTCACCGTCACGCTGGGCCACGGCGCCGGCCGCGAACTCGGGGAGCCGTACACAGCGACGGGCACGATCACCGACTTCGCTGCCGCCGCGTTCACAACCGCAGCGGGGGCGTCGGTCGCAGAGGGCGGCAGGCTCCGGTTCGGCGTCGATCTCGCCGAGAGCGCCGGGCCGTCAGGGGCGAGGATCGGCTACAGGGTCGTCGACGGCACGGCGATAGCCGGGTTCGATTACACGGCGCCGGCGTCGTCGGGCGGGGTCAGCGTGCTGGCGGTGCCGGCCGGGGCCACCACCGCGGTGATCGAGATAGCCACACTCGACGACGAACTGATCGAGGGCACCGAGAACCTCACCGTCTCTTTGCACGGCGCAGCGCAGCCAGCCTCCGGGACGATCATCGACAACGACGTCGGAGAGATGCCGGTTCCGACGATGGTGTGCGCCAAAAACAGCGCATACACCCGCTCCCCGGTGCTGTCGCTCAGTTGGGCCAGCCCGGAGGTCGGCGTGAGAAGTTACGCCGCGGAGATCTTCACGGGCACCTTCGACGGCCCAGCCCCCAACTGGGCGTTCGTGAAGCCCACAACCCGCCGTGTCGCGAACGCCCAGGCGATAGCTTCGTGGCGGACCGGCTACAACTACCCACGGGTGCTGAACGGCCAGAGATACACCGGGGACTGGAGCGGCGGCGGTGTCCGCTACCCAGTGTGGGGCGAGACTTACACGCTGCGGATGCGGTTCAGTCCCGACCCCGACCCGCCGTCCGGAACGCCGGCGATCATGTGGGCCCACGCCACCGCGACCTGCCCGCCGCAGGTGACGCTGTCGCCAGCCGCAGCGACGGTCGCCGAGGACGGCGGCAGCGTCGAGTTCGTGCTCAGCATGCCGCGGCCGTGGGCCGCTCCGGTCGCTGTCACGATCGCCTCCGCTGACGGCTCGGCCGAAGCCGGCAAGGACTACGTCCGGCTGGCCCGGCGGGTCACTATCCCCGCCGGGGCGCTGACCGAGACGGTGACCGTGCTGATCATCGACGACGAAGACCACGAACCCGAACCCGAATCCGGCGAGACGTTCACTGTGGCCGTCTCAGCGCCGTCGGTCGGGCACCTCGGACGCTCGACAGCGACGGTGACCATCACCGACAACGACGAAGCGGCCGAGATCATCTACCGGTGAGCGTCCCCGAGGCGCTGTCGCCCCGAGGCCCCGGGCCGCGCAAACCCATGTCCCCTGCTCTGCGCGACGCCTGGAGCAAGCGGCTGGATGAGCGCGCCGACGCCGTGCAGCAAGCCGCCGCCGCGCTCGAAAGCGACGTAGAGGAGGCGCTGCGCGACGGCTGCCACCCAACATGGATCTCCGCGACCACAGGACTCCACTTCGTGGTAGTCCAGCGCATCCGCGACGAGGGCGTGGCGCGGTCGTGGCGGCACCCGCAGCGGTTTGAGGCCTGACAGCCTCCCCAGCCAGGACGAAGAGGCAACTCAGAGTTGCAGACGCCGACTTCAGCGGAGCGGACCTCACCGGAGCGGGCATCGGCGGATCTGACCCAACCAACGCTAAATTCGTCGGGGCCACACTCCGCGAAGCGGACCTAAGGAGCGCCAAGTACGTCGGGACGGACTTCACCGGAGCGGACCTCACCGAGGCAAGTCTCGCCCAAGCGGACTTCAACGGCGCTAACCTCACCGGCGCGGACCTCGGCGGCGCGTCACGGCACCGCACCAACTTCATCGGCGCTATCGGCTTGCCGGAGCATCTCTCCGAGACTTGATGGGTCGCGGGCCGAGAAGCGCCTCGGTTTAGGACTCGATCAGGTCGCTCACGCGTTCCTGGTAGCACCCGAAGCACTCGTGCCCCAGCACGAGGCACATGCCGCACTGCAACTCGGGGTGTTCTTTACGGCAGTTGCCGCCGTACTCGCAGAGGTCGCAGGAGCCGTCGGACTCGCAGAGTTCCATCGGCCGTGAACACTACCGGCCCGGAGCCCTGCGGCCCGTGACCCGAACTGGGCTACAACGCCGGATGCTTGAAGTGGCCGCCCCAGCGCTCCGCGAGACCTTCAAGCCGCCCGTTGATGTGCTTCACGTGACGCGTCGCGGGCAGGATAATGAAGGCACGCGTGCTCGTAGTGACAATCCGGGGGCGCTCGTCAGGGTCCAGTTTCGTTAGGCACTCGTCATGCCACCTGCGAACTTGCTTGTCTCGCCTGTCTCCCCTTCCCTGCCCAAAGCTCTGGGAGATGACGACTGTCTGGCACCGGCGCACAAAGGGTCTCACTTCATCCAAGTAGGCATGCTTCGTGGATAACTGCGCCTTCTCTGCCCTCTCGCAGGGCGCTAGACCATTGTCGGGATCGAGCAACACGATCCTTGCGTCGCTCGTCTTCTTGGCGTCGAAGTAGCGGCTGGCAATGATCCAGAACGCTAGCGTGCGGCGACTCCCCGACCGCGAAGGAGAGAACACCCATGTCAGACCAAACCGCCCACAGCCGGGCGTCCACCTATCCTGCGTCTGGCTCTCGTGAGCCGGACTGGACAACCGGTCAAGGCATCGGATTCCTGGTAGCACTGCCCGGCTGGATAATCGTCGGGCTAGCCGCCGCGGTCGGCCTCGGTCTAGCCGTGGCCGCCCCAGGCTTCAGTCAGCTCGGGGCACCAGAACTGCTCGCCCTCGTCGGCATGGCCCTACTTGGCGTGATTGCTGCCATCCCCGGCACCATCGTCTTCAACAAGTGCAAACGCCGCTAGCAGCGTCCACAAACCCTCCGTGTCCACCCACCTGTGAAACGGAACCCGTCATCGGGCACAGAGCCGCGCCCTACCTGGTTCTCTCAGTTCTTGGCTGACATGGCCCAAGAGCAACACATGCAGAGATCTTGGGCGGAGAACCGTATCCAGCGATGGCGGACCGAGTTGACCCCCGAACTATGACCGTCTCAGGCTGACGAGCCGCCACCTCCCGGACCAAGTACCAGTAACCGAGAGCAACGCCCAACGCCCGCGGGCAGCCACGGCATCAGTGGCCGCCAGTACCGATCCGCCGATGGGATGATGCGCTCGGGGCCGACGAGTTGGACTACTCCAACTCTCGGTGCTCGAAGTGGTCGCCCCAGCGGTCCAGGAAACCGCGGAGCCGCCGGTCGATGTGCTCTACATGACGCGTTGCGGGCAACACAATGAAGATGCGGTCGCTGCCGATGACCCGCGGATGCTCGTCGAGATGGAGTTCCGCCAGACGCTCGTGACGCCACTTGGACACTTCCGTCTTGTGCGTATCGCCCTTGTTGATCCGCCAGTAGCTCTGGTAGATGACGACGGTCTGGCCCCGCTCCACGAACCGCATCATCTCATTCCTGTACGCGTGCAGCTTTGATCGCCCTCGCTTGGCCTCCCTCTCGCTGGTTGGCAGACCATTGTCGGGATCGAGGAACACGATCTGCGCCCCCTCCGTCTTCTTCAATGCCCGCGATAGCCATTCGTGGCGCGGGGGCCCGTTGGGGACAGCCTCAGCGCAGAAGACAACATCCTCCTTGTCCCTCCCGAGAATCTCGCGTCTTCTGACTTCGCCGACGGTGCGCTTGTAGCCGTTAGCCATCTTCGAGAGAGTGTCGAAGAGTCCCTCGTCATAGTGGCGGTACTCGTCGGGCTTGGACAGGTAGTCCAGCTTCGCGTCATACGCCCAGTCCGAATCCTCCCAGAAGTACCAGACCACTCCGAGGCGACAGCGAGGCTCGTCCTTGGGTTCGACGCCCGCGAGGGTGCGCAGCAGGCCGTACTTGCCGAAGTCTCCGATGTCGGCGACGAACTTGTCTCGCATGCGAACCTCCTATTCGGGCTCTGGGCGAAGAATCTCTCCGGCCGCAGCCCATGCTTCTCGGAATCCGTTGGTGTGCGCGTAGCGCCAGTCTCCCGCCCGGCGCAGGGCACGCAGGCGTCCGATTCTGCCCGCTGTTCGTAGCAGCTCACAGCTCCTGGACACCTACGAAGCTGAGAGGCAGCCGCCAACGCCCGACGACGAGCGGACTGGAAAGTGAACTGAGTGGCGCGATCCCCGAGGTCGTGGCACGGCCCCCGAACCAGGAGGCCCGGCTAGGAGCCGTCCTCGCCTCGCAGCCTGCCCGCCATCATGTCCGCAAGGTCACCGGCAAGCTGCTCCTTCAACCTTTCCAGCTCCGTCTCAGCGACGGTCGCGTACTCAATCTGTTCTAGCCGTTGCTCCAAGTGCTCCCTGGTTTCGTCTTCCGCATCCGCCAACTCCACGCTGGCCTTCACGAAGTGTCTCAATAGCGCCTTCGTTTCCGTGAGTCTCCGCTCCAAGGAGCCCACATGCATCAGGGTCATCTGCTGAGACAGGATGCTCCGGTGGACGAGGAGAGCCAGCATCCTTACGGAGCGCTCCAAGTGCTCGTCGGCGTGATACTCGCCAAGCTGCTGCGTCAACTTGTCGACGAGTTCCACCGTCTGTTCGTGAGCCTTCTCCCACGTGAACCGTGGAGATGCATCCGGTTCTGAATCGCTCATCGCGCTGTCCTCACGTTCTCGCTTGGCCTCTCGTGGCGACGCACTCTATCGATGTGGACCAGCTACGAAGCCTTCTGCCGAGAGCCTCACACTTCAGAGCTTCAGCCCGCCTGCACCAGCCGCTCTCACACCCGCAAAGGCCTCCGGGCAGCCGCCCCAACATCTCCGGCGCGCCGTCCGAAACCAGCAGCCGAAACGGGGCAGACGGCTCCTCAGCGAACACCAACAGCAGGGCGGGAGTAGCTGCCAGCGGCAGCGGCCCTAGGGGCGCGGCACGACGTACGGCTGCTGCCTGTCGCCGCCCTCCGACATGCGCAAGACTACGAAGCCTCCCTGGTGGTCCTCTCCGATGCGCGTCCTGGCGATGGCCCACACATCGTCGAAGTAGTCGAACGTGATGTCAAAGATCGGGTGCGGTGGCTGCGAGTAAGGGCCGTTGTAGACATTCTTGAGCTGGAAGGCGTAGATCCCGTCAAGCGCCACCCCCAGCCACCTCAAGCCCGGGGCGTTGTCCAGCTGCCGCTTGTTGGTCTTGTGTCGGATGCAATCCTGCACGGCTGAGACCAGCAATCCGTGACCGGCGAAGCCACGGGGACCCACACACGGAACCAGCACCACCGACCCCTTGCCGTGTCCGACTAGCTGCGGCGCACCAGGCAGGTACAGGTTCTGGGAATGCTCCCCGTCGTCAAGTTGCAACCCCGGAAAGTCTGTGACCGTGACGGTGACATCGGTGGCCCGCGAGACCATCAGCGACCCGTCCAAAGCAGCCCGTGCTCGGCTCTCCATCTGCTTGGGAGTGCCGCCTTCTGCCTCCACAGCGGCCAGTGTGGAGGCTAAGCATTCCACCAGCGTCTCTAGCGGGCGACGCTTCTTGTTGGTTCCTGGGTCACGGTCAAATACAAAGACGGTCCATCGACACGAGAGCCTCTCGTCGCTCCAAGTCTTGAAAGACCCGTCCTTGTCGTGCAGCTCGGCGGAGAAGCTCCTCACGTCGCCATTGGGAACGGTCGTGACCTCCACATCGGCGACTCGCCCATCGGTCATCGTCACTCGCCAATCGGGCGTCTTCGCGCTTCCTGACGGCACGAGTCGCTCACAACGCACCACATCCTCGACCGCGCAGATGGCGTCAGCAGCGGCCTGCTCCTCAGCCCTGATGTCTGTTCCGCTCACAGCGAGCGACGCTACCCACAACGCTCTCCGTGGCCGCGGACAGCGGCGTAGATGAGCGCCCCTCTCGTTCTGGTCCTCGGTAGCGTGGCTGGCCGCTGACATCCCGGACATGAAGGAGACTGCATCGCGGTGAGAGATGTTTGGATCGTGCTCGTCGGTGTAGGTGCAGGTGCGCTGCTATCCGTCTTCATCCAGTGGGTAACTCATCGCTACGCCAAGAAGCAGCGACGCCAACACCTGATACTGGTCGTGTGCTCCGTCTTGGATGACTTCATCGTCACCTGCCAAGAGGCAATCGCCGACGGAGGGAAGCGGTCGCCGGAGGGCAAGCGGGAGTTCAGTGTCCCAACGCCGACGCCACCTTCATTCTCGGCAGAGGTGGACTGGACAACCATCGATCCGGACTTGCTAAGGCGGTTCTTGTCCTTCCGGCTCGCCATCGCGAAGGCGCGTGAACAACTCGGTGAACAACTGCCCTACATCGCGTTTCATGAGGACTTCCCGCCTCTCTACCCAGAAATGTTCGACTTCCGTCGCAAGAGGTGCGCTGAGTGGAAGGAGAAGGCGTTGGAGCTGTCGGCCGCGTTCCGTAAGGAGGCCAAGCCGCCTATCTGGGGAGCAGTCTCAGACCCCTGAACCACCAGCGTCAGAACGGGTTGATCGAGCCACCCCCCAAGAAGGCCATCACGGTGCCGATCCCGGTCACCGCCTCCAGAACTCGCTTCAGCCAGTGCCAGATCTTCCGCTTGGGCTCACCAGGCGAACCGACCTCGGCAACCGCACCAACGCGGACCGTGCTTCCGTCTCCCATGATGAACGCGTTATGGCTTCCCTGAATGTTCACCGTAGGGACCGTGATGGCCTCCGAGAGCGCTGCCTGCACGCTGGCTTGGCCTGGCTGTTCATCCTCAGGCAGTGAGGTGCGTAACTGGGTCACGAGGTCGACCATTCGTGACCGTACTGCCGCAATGACTCCAGATAGGGCAGGCCCTGGCATCTGGACGTAGATGTCGTCAAACACCACCGTGCCTGTGTTGGAGGCGTTGATTGCGCTGAGCAACCCGGCGGCTCGGACCGGTCTGGAGGCGACCTTCTCCTTCGTTTCTAACCCTTGAAGCTCTGAGATGGAGGCCACTATCGGGACCCCCGCGCTGAACGTCTCTCTCTCCGCTTCTGGCAGGGCATCCAATGGGATTGGAGTCCCTGTGACTCGCCTGCCAGGTGCCGCACCATCGGCGAGCAACGAAGCCCTCGCCCAGCGGTACTCGGGCAGTGAGCCCTCCTCCGAGTACCCCTTCAACTCTTGCTCGGCCCAATCGCGCAACTTGGCGCTGCTTGTGGCACTGCCGAGCTTCTGGCACAACAGCAATGCCTCCACGATGTCGCCGTCGATGGCGGCCCTCTCGATGCGGTCTAGGAGGTCCATTAGCTCCGGCACCTTCATCGCAGCGACGCTACCCCCGCTCGCTGTCCAACCCCTGCGAGCGGGAGCACAGATTGGGCGTTGTCCAGCGTCTTCAACAGCACCGGCCGCCGAATCCCCGGAGCGTCCACAGCCGCATCTCCAATATCCCCTGAGTCTTCCCCGGCAGATACAACGGCTGTAGTTACGGCTCCGTAATCTGAACCAGAAGACCCGGACCGCGACGGAGCACGAGTCGACATGAGCAACGAGGAGACGGCAAGCCCCGGCCAGCCTGACCAGCCAGCAGCTACGACGGTCGCGGCCTGCGACCCCGCCGACGCCCGGCAGCACCTTGCTGCCAGATGTGAGGAGCTGACCGCGGCGCGGCGCAGATGGAAGGCGCTGAGGGAGGCAGCGGAAGCATGCCGCCGAGCCAAGGAAGACGCGTCCGACGAGTTGGCCGAACTAGATGATGCCGTCGAGTCCGTCATCCAAGCCAACAGGGACCGGGCGCACCGCGATGCGATCAGGGCCAAGAAGAAAGCCAACGAGGCGCTGAACACCGTCGAGTCGTTCGGTTGGCGGCACAGGCTCCGAGGCAATCCCCACGCCCTTTGGGGAATGCTCCTCGCAATAGGGGGAGCGGCCTCCCAGTACCTGATCATCCTGCTGTTCCGGGACAGTTGGAGTGACAGTCCAGTGCGCTACCTGACCGTCATCGTGTTGATCGCCGCGATGATTCTCAGCCGACGGGGCTGGGCACGCTCCTACAAGCGGGGCAAGCTCCCACAAGAAGGTGAAGGTGTACTGCCGCTTCGCGGGGCCGCAACCACCGGACGCTGGGTCTCGGCATTTCCTCTAATCAGCGGTGCGGCTCCCATCGCTGTGGACATCTATGGGGCGTTCCTCCGGGTGACCCTCAGCCACGAACTGGGCGACGAATACGCCGGGTCTTTGCTCCCCGACGCGTTAGCCAACGTCTTCCTGTCGGCGTCATTCCCGTATCTTGTGGTCGCTGGAGCAGTGCTCGCGAGCGCGGGCGCATCGCCCACGGACAACACCGCCTACGAATACGCAAGGAATGTCGTCACGGCCATCACAGGGGTGGGCCGATGGGTATGGCGGCGACTTCGGAGGCGTCGGGCTCAGGCCCCGGAGGCAACGAAGCCTGCCGAGAATCCTCCGGCAAGCTGACCCCAGCCCGCGCCCCGGGCGCAGGCTCACACTGATCCCCTGCCCATCGGCCCGCAGCCGTCGGCGATCAATCAGAAGCGGGTCGGCAACACGAAGCAGGTCAACATCGCCCGGGGGCAGATGCTCATTGACGTCGTGACAGACTGCGAACGATGGACGACCAGAGCCTGCGCAATACCCGGGGAGGTTCACCCATACGAGTTCCATCCGCCTGACGCCGTGTGGATTCACAGACCCGGAGCGCACAGTGGAATGCTCAAGGTCAAGCGCTGGTGCGACGGGTGCAGTGAAACCATCGACCAGCGCAAACGGGTGCTGCTGGTCGGTGCCCAAGCACGGCCGGACAGCCCGGCTCTGACTCTGTGCCATTCGTGCGGTGCCGACTGGGAGACCCGCAACGCGCTGGCCGAGTTCATCTGCGGCTGCCCCGGATGCGTCGCGTAGCGCTGGCCCCGGTCCCTCCCAGTTCACCGCTCATCCGCCACTCAACTAGTGGACCCCTCGCACGACTGATGGTGCCACTCGACCTCAGAGTTCATGTACCAGGCCTCCGCGTAGTGCGGGGCCTCGTAGAGCGAGCGTCCGCACGACCTACACACAACCAGCGCGTACTTGGCCCGTTGACCTGGAGGCTGCGCTAAGGCGATGTCGGCGTCTGTTCTGAGCGGCGCCGTCGGGCGTCGCGTGTCACAATCTCACGCCGTTGGACTACTCAGTCATGCGAAGGAGCCTCGGTGGACATCTCGGCCATCATCAGCCACATCGAGCATGAAGTTCGCTCTGCCGGAGTTCCAGCGCGGCTACGTGTGGGGACGTGAGGATGTGCGTAGCCTCTTCGATTCGCTGTATCGCCGCTTTCCCGTCGGTGGGTTTCTGGTGTGGCTGACGAGGCCCGACCCCGAGACCCTTCGCGGCCGCGAGGTGTCGTCGGGAGTCGCGGTCAAGCTGCTGCTCGATGGGCAGCAGCGGGCCACGTCCCTGTATGGGGTGATGCGAGGACGACCGCCCGAGTTCTTCCAGGGCAACGAGCAGGCCTTCACTGACCTGTACGGGGTGTTCGCGACCACCTCTGACCTCGGCGTTCTAGCACCTCGCTGCGAAACCTTCACATCCTGAGAGGTGGCTTCTTCACACTTCGCGGAGAAAACCCTAGGTCAGAGGCGGTGCGAGAATGGGCCCTCTATTCAAGGTGCCGCGCTACGGCCGTGTGTGGCTCGACGGCGAGTGCGCCTTTACTGTGTGCCAGACGCGGCGTGTATCACAACAGGCCGCGACCGGCCAATCTTAGCACAAATCGCACCTATATCGAGTCAGCCCTATACTGTGTTGGTGGCGTGGGAGATCAAGGCGACAGCGCAGGTGAAGTCCTGGCAGGAGTCGCTCAACGAAGAAGAGAGGCTCTCGTTCATCGCTGCCCTAGAACTGCTCCGCGAGGGTGGCCCGACGCAGGGGCGTCCCATCGTCGAACGGATCCACAGCTCCCAACATCAGAACATGAAGGAACTCAGACCCCGCGGCGCGGGCAGGGACCTGCGCATCCTGTTCATGTTCGACCCGCTGCGGCAGGCGATCCTGCTGTTTGGAGGCAGCAAAGCCCAACAATGGAACGACTGGTACCGGAGCGCCATCCCGCAGGCGGAGCGCCTGTACGAGCAGTACCTGGCCGATCTCCGATCCCGAGGCGAACTCCCAGACCCGTAGCCAGCAGCCCCAAGATGCACCGCCCCCACCACAGGAGACACCCCACATGACCTACTACGACTTCGATGAACTCGTCGGCGAGTTGACCCCTGAGCAGCGTGCCCGGGTCGAGGCTCTCAAAGAAGAAGCCCGCGCCGAGACCGTGGCCTACACCCTCAAGGAACTGCGCCAGCGCCGCGATCTCACCCAGACCGAGCTGGCTCGGCGCCTTGACCGCGCCCAGGCGTCCGTGTCGGCAATGGAGACCGCCGCCGACAACTTGGTGTCGACTCTGCGGATGGCGGTCGAAGGCATGGGCGGCCACCTGGAAGTGACCGCCGTGTTCGACAACGAGCGCATCCCTTTGACCACGCACTCCCGCACAGCGCAGCAAGAGCGCGCGGTGAGGATGGACACGCTGGTGTCGGCGCTCCGAGCAGCGACGAGCGAGATGATGCGTCGGGTTGGGGACCCGAGATACGCGGACGAGCAGCGAGAGGCACGACGCCTACTGGCAGACCTAGAGCAGAGTCTCAAAGAATCGGACAGCGGTGATGAGCACCGCGCCGTCGCCAGCGACGCCGATGGCCGAGACGCCAAGACGCCGTCAGAACCGGCACAAACCGCGTAGCACCCCCCTGCCGGCAAGCGACACACGCGGGTCGCCGTGAACGGAGGACGTGCGATGCGGTATGGCTACCGGTCAGCATTTTGGCGCTCCCGGCAGAGGGCCGTGAACGACCAAGGACGCGACTTGGCTGACGTAGAGCGTCACCAGAACCGCGGGGTGGTTCGCTAGTCAGGCGACAAGTTGGAGTTTGGTGCGCAGGTATTCCATCCCGCGGTCGCCCTTGACCCTGTTGCAGGGCCCGCATAGCAACTGGAGATTGCTGAGGTGATCTGTTCCACCTTTGGCGACGGCGATGATGTGGTCCACTTCGAGATGTTGGGGCTTGAAGTGCTCGTTGCATCCCGCGCATGAGCCCCCTTGCTCGCCGTAGAGATGCTTGCGGTTGACGGCGCTGTTGTAGGACAGCAGTTTGCCCAGGTCGGTGCGTTCGGGGATGTCGCTGCGGTGGATGATGTCGCGGAAGAGTCCCTGCCGCTCCGAGATGCGATGCACCACGAGTTCTGCGGCCTTGGGGGAGATATCGATGCCTGCCCATGAGCGGCCTAGGTCGTCAGCGGCGACGAGGGTGGTAGCACAGCCGCAGAACGGATCGAGTACGACATCGCCGGGGTTGCTGCTGGCCTTGACAATCCGTTGCAGCAACTTCAGCGGGCTTGGCTGAGCGCTGTACCGTGACCCACCCAACGGACCAGCACCGAAGGAGCATCCATGTCGACTCGTCTTGACCCTGTGGTGGACAAGGTAATGGAGGCTGCCTTCAGCATCACCAAGACGTCCGGCTTCAATCGCCCGGACGCAGTGCGGTGGATGAGCGTGTTCCCGGCTCTCATCGAAGCGGGCTACGACTTGAACATTGACGCCATAGCCGACTGGCTGAACGAGCGCTGGCGCGGCGACGGCGGGAGGGACAATCGTTGGGCCATCAAGGTGTACGCGTGGGCTGAGATGGCCCTAGAGCAAGCCGGTCCGCACTACCCGGACAAGTGGGTCGAGTGGTACATCGCGAAATGCCGAGACGAACAGGCCGAGTGACCCTGGCCCGCCGTGACGGGTGAGGGACCGGCTGGCTAAGCGGCTGAGACAGACCCGTCAGATGCCTCAGGGTCGGGCTTGCACTGCTCCACCCACCGGGCTAGGACGCTCAGAGCGGCCAACTGCTCCAGCGCCTCCTGCTCAGTGAGGTCGGGCGAGGGGTGAGCCCGCGGGTTGCGGATGCCCTGGGCGCAGCCCATCCCGAGATTCTGGGCACCCTCATGCGCGGAGATCCAGCGCTTTGGCTCCTCGGTCCGATTGATGTCGGGGAACCGCAGCCGCTTCTCGCCCGGCGACGGGTCCTTCGTGGAGAACGCTTGGCCGTATAGGGCCTTGCCGTCCAAGTCAAGGCGGCCGATGCTCACCTGCGTCTGGCGTTCCACGGCCTTAGCCGCAGCATGCACAGCCGAGTCGTAGTGACTTCCATCCCACAGACTCGCCGCCGCGTCCCAGACCCATGTGTGCAGCCGGTTTGCAGCGAGCGTCGGCCCACCGGGGCCAAATGTCCGCTCCCAGTCTTCTGCGTCCTCCAGGCGGCCAATGAGCCGATTTGCCACAGCCATTGCGGAGTACGGGTCGCCCGCCACGGCGGAAACGCGCCTCTCGCCGAGTGAGCGAGCTACCTCCTCGATGAAGGGCTCCATCCTGTCGATGGCAGCCTCTAGCCCGACTGGCACCTCGCCCAGCGAATACCTGCTAGCGGATTCCTGGAAGTCATAAAATTCATACAGCTTCTGTAGCGCCATCTTGGGGTCGACTATCCCCACGGTCGGTCTCCTCGGTCGGCGGTCACACGGTGTGAGCAGGTCACTGCGGGCCAACCTATCGACGAGGCACGACACCGGCGGTCCCACGCCGTCGCGCAGGTGGCCGAAGCTATACGGGTCGCGTCTATCGCGGAGGACCTATCCTGCTCCTGTTGCTGAGCCGCGCAGCGCTCCCGCGGGAGGGCTGCCCAACCGCACAGGAGCGGCGGTGAGCCTTGCAAACCCCGAGTTGGCACTGGCCAAGGCGCAAGAGTTCCGAGCGATTCTCACCCCGCGCGCAGACGAATCGCTCATTCCCGACTGTGAGCGCGCGACAGCGAAACTGCGTGGGATGCTGCCGTGAGGGACTGCTGGTCCTGTGGTCGCCTGCCCCTAGAGGATCTCACCGCTCCTATTCCATACCGTCTCAAATGCCGCGGACAAATGTTGCATGTATTCCTGTATTTCCTCCATCGGGAGAGGCAAGTACGGCAGCTCTCGCAGGTAGGGCTCCAATAGGACCTGACCGATCTGCTCTACTGTCGTGAACCACTCCGTTTCAGACTCCCATCCTGTCCACTGCTCGATACGAAGTCTCAATAGACGGTAACACCGCAGAGCTGTCTTGATCTTGAGCACAGCCGAATACTGTCTGGCACTGGGTGTTAATTCATACACAGCGCGATCCACCAGTATCGGATTCGAATGCACGGCTCCGCTGCCAACCGAATACAACATCTGTCCCATCTCGGCAGGTTCACCACTTGACTCCACCAGATCACGCATGAGTTGAGTCAACGAAGGAACATCATCCGACCAGTTGGAAAACGATGGAGCCCTCCCTCGTGAGTTCCAGTTTCTTTGTTTGGCCCACTCAATGACCGCGATCCTCTCAGCTCGAAGTTCTGCTGTCCTTCTCTGAACCCAGTCTGTCGGGAAGAGATCAGCAAATCCCTTAGAGCCCTTTAGGGCTTCTTCAATCATGAGAAACTGCAGTTGATTACATCGCTTTAGCCTGATGTTCCAACCTATGTCAGAGTCGGACAGCCAGAACGCAAATCCTGATGCTTCGCATGAGATGCGGCTGAGAGCAGCGATTGAGAGCAATGGTGTCGTGCCGCCTGTGCCGAGCAGTAGGGCAGCGGCTCGTATGTGTTCTGTGGCTGCACGGATATATGAGTCGAGCATCCTTCGCACTGTGAACATAGAAGTCACGTCGTCATTAGTGATACCAGCGGCGTCCATGTCATGCTTTTCCGTGCTAGCGGCAAAGAACTCCTCGAATGGGCAAAGAAGCATCTGCCCTGTTGCTGCACTCTCTGCCACACCGTTTGAGATTTCGATCAGAACGCTGATAGCCGTGGCAACCGCGTCCTGCCCTCCTGTCGGAGTATCGGATATTGACATTCAAACTCTCCTATGTATTCTGAGAACTGTTGCTCCTCTCCAAAAGGTCTATGCTGATCTTGGCTGCCAATGGCCTAATCTCTGGGCCATTCGGTGGGCACAAAGGACATTCTTGCTAGGCCGTCTTGGTTGTGATCTTCTACGGGACGAATAATCTCAACTAGTTCGTCTGGCCCGAACTCCGCCGTGCGACTGGTGTCTCTGGCAATCGGTTCTTGTCTTATGTCTCCATGCGGGTGGTCGGCTTCCCACAACCCGCCACAAAGAGCTCCGATTCTGCCGTTTTTTCCCTCACTGACTTCTGACACAGGCCATATCACCCAGTCGGCTGGAGTGGCGTTCGGGTCCCGCCACCTGGTGATGATGTCACCACTTACCAGTTGTGCGGCTTCTACGGTTAGGGCAATCCACCCTGTTCTCGTTGACATGCGTGTGAGCCTACGGCGCTTGCCGAGGCCCTCAACGAGCGGACCTGCTGAGGAACCAGCCCGCCATGAGGGTCATTGCCCTACTGGGGCTGCCACCCGGCCGGCCACCGTCCATGCCTGTCGATCTGCTGCCCGTTCCCGATCTGGCAGCCACGGCCAGCAGCCTCGACCTGCCCCCATCGAGGCCCTGTAGAGCCACTCTGACGGCGAACTGGTGCCCTCAACAACGCAGGGGCTCTCGCACGGGGCTAGGAGAGAGCAAGTGGGGTGCAGGATCGTGGCCGCCATCCCTTGATGCTCCGTTTCCCTTTACGAGGGGTTACAGCTCCGATCTCTCTGTCCTTCTCCGAGGCATAACCCGAGACAACCAGCTATGGAAGTAATCTCGGTGCTCGTTGACGGCGGTTAGCGCTGCGAGACGCGGGTTGAAGCATGAACTGATTGATCCCTAGTAAGAGTTGTCTCAACGAGGATACAGAGAGTCCTAGTCGTCATCAGACGGCTATGTCGGGGCGACCGTCATGTCGCGTTCCTGCGACGGGGAAACGGATACAAGGCCGCGGAGGCCATCTTGGCGGTGATGCTGGCCGCAGCTAGTCCTAGATGAGGATTCCAAGCACCTCGGGATCCCGAGGCAGCAAGTCTCGCATCTGGCGTTCGAGGTCTCGCAGGCGGCCCATCTCTTCGAGACAGAACACGAGGCGCGCTATGCGCTCGGAGGCCTCGGACTGTCCGACCATGTCGCACAGTTGGACATAGTGCAGATGTGCCTCAGCTCGCAGGGCGCCGTACCGGAGAGCCAGTTCCTTGGCGACGAAGGTGGGGCTGTCGGTTGGCGCTGAGGACGGACCGTCGGCTACGAACCACCCTGACGGTGACGGCCGCAGGTCTTCTGTCGCCTCGTTGCGGAGACGGCGAAGCCGCTTCCAGAAGCCGCCCAGGCCGGGGTGCTCGTCGTCCGCTCCCGCGATGATCGCGACGCGCCTGAGGAAGACATGCGACATGGAACAGAAGGTCCACGCAAGCGACGAAGCGCTCACCGCTCCCAGCAAGGCCACAAGGTGCTCGCCTTGCGAGAAGGCCCCGCCCAGCCCCACATAGGAGAGGGTCAGAAGGGTTGTGACCACCGCACATCTGAGCATGTAGACACCGAGGCGCACCATCTCGCGGTCGCGGTAGAGCATCTCCTCTGGGGCTCTGGCGCGTTTCGTGGCCGCGCTCAGAGCGAAGGCGACAGCGAACGCGACGGCTCCGACGGCGAGCCCCACGGAGAGCGCGTTCGCCAGGTGGCGAGGCGCGTGGACGCCGAGGATGTAGCCGTAGCATGCGGCTGCGACGCTGACGCCGGTGCGGATGGAGAACACCAACCGCAGCCGTTTGTATGCGGGTTGTGTGAGTGGCATCGAGAGATCGCTTCCTGTGTGCTGATCCCCCCGGGGGACCAGATCCCCAGTCGCGAAGTTTGCCTGGAAGATCGCTAACGGCAACGGACGAGAACTACCTCTGGCCCTCATCCGAGGGATCGCTGCCGCAGCAACAGCCGAACACCACGCCTCGGCGTCAGACATCGCTGAACTCCTCGCGGGACACGCTTCCGCTGCAATACGACGATGACGCCGATCAGCGAAATTCCCCAGAGTTGATCAGCGAGATTCCTCACCTTGGGGTGGTTGGATTGTAGTTGTGTGTTGGCGGTTGCGGGCTTGGTGGGCTCTGAGTCGGTAGCTGTCGCCGACGATGTTGATGACGGCGCAGCGGTGCAGGAGCCGGTCGAGCATGGCGGCGGCGATGGTGGTGTCGCCGAAGATGTCTCCCCAGGCGTTGGCGCCGCGGTTGGTGGTGAGGATGATCGAGCTCTTGAGGTAGCGCTGGGAGATGACCTGGAACAGGGCGTTGGCGTCTTCTGTTGGCATGGGGAGGTAGCCGAGCTCGTCGATGATCAGCACTGAGGGGCCGGCGAAGAATCGCATGGTGGTGGCCCAGCGTCCTTCGATGGCGGCTTTGCGGCATCTGGCTGCGAGGTCGGCGGCGGTGGTGTAGTAGACGCGCAGGCCGGCCTCGACGGCTTCGTGGCCGAGCGCGACCGCGAGCATGGTCTTGCCGACGCCTGGGGGGCCGATGAACAAGACGTTGGTGGCGTCTTGTGTGTAGCGGCAGCTGGCGAGGTCTCTGATGAGGGCTGCGTCGATGGAGGGTTGGGCGCTGAAGTCGAAGTCTTCGAGGCGCCAGGGGGCGGGGAAGTTCGCGAAGCGCATCCGGCCTGCGAGGCGGCGGGCCTCGGTGGCGTCGACCTCGACTGCGAGGAGTTGTTCGAGGAACTCGGTGTGGGTGTGTTTGTGGCGGGTCGCGGCGTCGAGCGCGGCGGGCAGCGCCTCCGCCGCGGCGGTCAGCTTGAGGTAGGCGAGGTGGGATCTGAGCTGTTGGTAGAGGCTGTCTTTGGGGCTCATGACGCCTCCTGGGGCTGGGTGAGGCGCCGGTAGACGTCGAGGTCGATGACGGGGTCGGTGCCGATGTGTGGGCTGAGGCGGGCCGCGATGGCTGCGGCTTGGGGGCTGGGGGGCCGGTTGGTCTTGGGTCGGCAGGGGCCTGCGGTGCTGAACGCTGAGAGCACCGCTTGCTGGAGGGCCTCGGCGTGCTCGGTGAGGCGCACGGTGCGGTGCGCGCCCGGAGGCGCCAGGCGGTGTGTCGCGGCGTGCTGGCGGGCGTTGGTGTGGACCTCGATGAGGTCGGTGCCAAAGCGGTGTGTGACCACCACGCTGGTGCCGGCGAGCTCAGGCGGCACCGAGTAGCGGTTGCCCCACACTGACACCAGCGCGTTGGGCGACACCGACCTGTTCAGCGTCAGCGTCACCGCGAACGCGGCGGCCGGCAGCGCCAGCAACGACTCTGAGGCTGCAGCCTCGGCGACGGTGAGCACCGCACCATCGACACGGCGCACTCGAGCATCGGCGACCTCACAGCACCAGCGGTCAGCTGAGGCCTGCGCCGCCTCGGGAGAGGCGACCGCAGCAGTGCGCCACCACGACTGGGTGAGATAGTCGATGCCCTTCTCGACTGCGCCCTTGCGGCGGGGCCGCCGCGGCGGGCACACATCGACTGCGGCGCCGTAGTGCTTGGCGACCGCCGCGAACGACGCCTGGACGCGGTCGGTGCCCGGCGCCACCACCGCGGCCATGCGGTCGGTTCTCCAGCGCCGGGCGCTGCCGCCCAAGCGCACCAGCACCTGATGCATGCCCGCAACCAGATGGGCCTGGTCCATCGACTCCGAGAACCAGCACCTCAGCCGCCCCGAGTGCGACAGCACCCCGACCAGCACGAACGCCGCCGCGCCCCACGGGGTCTCGCGCAGCTCCAGCCAGTCCCACTGGATCTCCTCACCGGGCGGATGCTCGATGTCTGTGTGGGCCCGACCCGGCGAACACGCCTGACACTCAGGTCGCAGCCCCCCGTGGCGGATGCGGCGCACGAACGTCGGATACGACGCCGAATAGCCCAGCCTCTGCGCCTCTGCGAACAGCACCGTCGCCCGCACATGGGGGTCCTCCACCAGCCGCTGGCGCACATAGTCCGCCACCGCGTCGAAGGGATCCACACCGCTGCTGCGGCGCACCCCCGCCTGCCGCTCGCCGGCGAGGTGGGCCCGCACCGTCTTGCGGTCCAAGCCCAAATGCCGCGCGATCGCCGAGATCGACCATCCCTGCTTGTGCAGCGCGTGAATCTCCACGTCCTCTCCATGTGTGATCATCTGAGCCGGGGCTCCTCTGGTCGCTGACGCTCTGGCGAACGTCCAGCACAGAGGAGCCCCACCCATGTCGGGTGGATGCCCCAAAGTGGGGAATTTCAGTGATCAGAAGTGGGGAATTTCAGTGATCGCCGTCAACGACACGCCGAACGACTGCTGTGAACTCGGCAAACGCTGCTGCCTACTGGCGTTCGGGATCGCTCCCTGTCGCATTCCGGCCGAGAATCCGTTTCGCTATACGAAAAATCCGTTACAGGCCAGCATTTGCGACCCTTGAAGATCGTTGCAATCTCAACGATCTTGGGACTTACGCACCAACCCCACGAGGGCGGGCGCTAGCGCGATTCGCAGCGCGAAATCGGCTCACGGGCTTGAATTGTGACAGATAAGGCCGTTTCTTGCGCCTCTGGCTTGCCGGGAGGGGTACCTAGCTCGCCCTTGGGTGAAGCCTAGACCTCAGAAGGTACGCGCAGGCGCGCTGAGAAGGCACTCGCCGTTCTGGGGGCTGATTACGCTGCTTTTGGCAGCGGACCCGCTCTCACAGGCATTCGGAACTGGCCGAACCACTGTGTGGTATTCGCTCCGGTGCGCTTGCAGTAGGCCGCTAGTGCCTTGATGAGGACGTAGAGCTGATACGTCAGCATCTCAAAGGTGAGGTTGCCCGCGCCTGGAGTTCTGCATCGGCGGTTGCGGAGCAGGTCTTTGATGTTGCTGTTGATGGATTCGGGGTCTTGGCGGATGCCATGGACCGCACGGAAGTGAGGATCGGATGCCGGAAGCGGGCTGAGAGCACGGGTGCGTCGGCGGTGGGGATTGCGGTGGCGCTCCTCAGGCGTGCTGTTGTGGAGAATCCTGGTCGTGGCTCCCACGAGGTGCGGAGGCACGAGGGGCTGGTCAGGTATCGCCCAAATTCCGTAGATCACCCAGCGGTTCTTGCGGGGCTTCCGCTCCAGCGTGACCCGTCTGAGAGGCTGAATCGCAATCTTGCCGTTGCCATCAGTGATGAACACGCACGGCGTGTCCGCAATGCCAGCAAGCTGCTGGTAGGTCTGAGTTCCGTTCTTGCAGCGAAAGAGTGCATCGCCAAGATTGCAGGAGGCTCGCTTATTTTGCGAGGTCAGCGGACTCTTTGACCCGTAGATTCTTCCTGAGTCAAGCAGCCGATCCTTGTCACGACTTCGGAGAGCCATGTCGTAGGCGAAGCAACGCACACCAGCATCAAGAAGTGGATGCCTGTCAATGAGATCAAGTGTCATGTCCACTGCCATGGTCGCGTCGCTCATTGGGTCCGATGGGCGTTTGGGAGGCATCACACACACGTCGAGCATGACGTGTTCGTTGGGAAAGGGGTTGCGACCTTCGATGAAGACCACCTGCTGGCCGGGTGCCGATGAGAGTGCTCCGTCGTTGGTGTGATACAGACGGGAATCGGGCCTCTTCGCGTTTGAGGGTGGAGTAGGGGCAGTAGGGGTCCGCGGCTGAACGCGAGGGATCCCCCAGAATCGGCGCGGCAAGGCAGCCGAGTGACTGGAGGATCCCTGTGGAGGTTGACCCTACGCGCATGTGTGAGTTGTTGGTGGGACTGGGCGATGTGGAGGTGCTCGGCGTCGGCGACGAGGCCGGGGGGCCGCTGCGGGTGCATGTCCGCCGCCGGGCGCGGAGACCGGACTGTGGGGGCTGCGGCGGGCCGTTGTGGTCCAACGGCGAACGGCCGGTGGAGTTGGTCGACCTCCCGGCGTTCGGGCGGGCGGTGGTGCTGGTGTGGCACAAGCGGCGGTGGCGGTGCCCCGCCCGGGAGTGCGCGGCGGGCGCCGTCACCGAGCAGGATCCCGAGATCGCTCCGCCGCGCGAGAAGCTGACCACGCGGGCGGGACGCTGGGCGACCTGCCAGGCGGGCAAGGCGCGCCCCGTGGATGAGGTCGCCGCGGAGCTGGGATGCAGCTGGCATCGGGTGAACGCGTCGGTGCGGCGCTGGGGCGAGGCGCTGATCGACGCCGACACCGAACGGATCTCACAGGTCGAGGCGCTGGGCCTCGATGAGACCTTGATGGGCCGCCGGGGCCGGTTCAGGGCCAAGTCGTGGTCCACCACCATCGTCGACGTCGGCCGGGGCCAGCTCCTCGACATAGTCCCAGGCCGCAGCGCCCAAGCGCCCACAAGCTGGCTGCTGCAGAGGCCGGCGTGCTGGCTGGCCGCGATCCGCTGGGCGGTGCTTGACCTCTCAGGCCCCTACCGGGCCGCGTTCGGCGCCGCGGTGCCGCACGCGGCGCAGGTCGCGGACCCGTTCCACGTCGTGCGGCTCGCCAACGACGCCCTCGACGAAGTGCGCCGCAGAGTCCAGAACCAGACACTGGGCCACCGCGGCCGCAGCGGCGACCCGCTGTATCGGGCCCGCAAACTGCTGGTGTCCGCGTCAGAGCGCGTCACCGACGCGGGCCGCGTCCGGCTGCGGGGCCTGCTCGACGCCGGAGACCCCTACGGCGAGGTCCGCGACGCCTGGCACGCCAAAGAGACCCTGCGCTCGATCTACGACATCGCCGACCACGACACCGGCGCCGCCACCGTCGCACAACTCGCGCAGGACCTCCAGGACCCCGGCCTGCCCCCGGAGATCAACCGGCTCGGCCGCACCATCTCCACCTGGCGCACCCAGATCTCCAACTGGCACGCCGCCCGAGTCACCAACGCAGCCACCGAGGCCGCGAACAATCTCATCAAACGGGTCAAACGCGCCGCGTTCGGGTTCACCAACTTCGCCAACTACCGCATCCGCGCCCTGCTATATGCCGGCAAACCCAACTGGGCGCTGCTCGACACCCTCACTCCACCCTAAAACGCGGAGCGCCGGAATCGGGGCAGAAGCGCTTGACCTTGCCAGTTCTTGGATCGATTGCAGGCCCCATCTTGTTGTAGGCACCACGAATCCAGGTTGCATCGCCGGTGATGACATTCCGTCTGTCGGGACAAGCTAGGGAGTCTCCGATCTCGGGATCGAACATTCCCATGCACAACGCCGCCTGCACGCAGGCATCGCTGATGAGTCGTCTCAGAACGACAAGTAGGTGATTCTTCGCGTAGTCGCTGTAGCGCTTACGGAACCGGAATTGCTGCGATCTGCTGATCGGCGCAGAAGACAGCCGCCATTCTGGACGGTCAGGCCACGCCTGCTCAACGGCTGAGCAGAGCCTTTGCCAGTTCTTGGGATCGGTCAGGTTGTCGTGTGCGGCGGTGTAGGAGTGGTAGTGCCACACGGCTACACCGAACAGCAGGGCCTCTATGACTCGGTACTCGCGGTTGCGGCCCGCTCGTCGGGGTATGTGTGTGGCATCGATGAGAGCTTCGACCTGATCACACAGTTGCCACAAGGGGCCGAAACTCGCGAGAAGTTCCAAGAGTTCCAGAATGGACATGCTCAGCCTAGGGCCGGTGGTGTCTCGGGTGCTGTTGCTGCCAGACGTGTTCGACTTCGGTGACGGCCCGTCCAGGCGAGTCCCCGTGCTTCGATCATCGAGAATGATGTCGATGTCCTCCAAGAGGACGGCTTCGTAGTCCTTGAAGAGTGTGTCCTCTCCACGTTGCTTCCCCCGCTTCCGCCTAGCCATCGACTTGTCTCCAGTCGTGACCCAACGCGTCTGCGGCGGTGTCCAACGAGGGTGTGGCCAGGAAGCGTGCTGCTGCCTCGATGCCTTCGGCATCAAGAACTCTGCGACCGGCAGTGAGCCGGATGGAGCGCGCCTTGACGCCTGGTCGTCCCAACAGCCCGGCGTCCAACAGAACATCCCGAAGCCGGACTGTCACGGAGTGGGCGGCTCTGGACTCGTTAGTGGTCGAAGTGATGCACAGCAGATCGTCAGGAGCGAACGGAGGGTGGTTGTTGCCGATGAACAGTCGCAAGGTCTCCAGACCCCACGCGTCCAAGTGGGCTACTCGTGCTGCCGCCCCTGAGAGCATGACGGTGCCTGCTTCAAGGTCGATATCGCCCATCCGCACACCGGCGATCTCTGAAGCTGTGGCTCCGGCACGAGCGAAGGCAACCAGCAGGGGACGCCGGGTTGCGACCAGCCCTGGGGCGCTGAAGGTCATCACCAGCCCGTCCTCTTCGTCGGTGAGCGGACGAGCCGACACGAAGTCAGTGGGCCGGGCGATGGGTGGCCCGACTACGACTGCTGGATTGACGGCTGCTCCGAGCGCAGCGGCCTCAGCGAATGCGGCAAGTGCCACCCACCTACGGTTGCGGGCGGTGGACTTGGCCGGGCGACGATGACGGCCTGATCGAGTCATCCGAGCAGCCCAGAACCATTCCTGCATGAGTCCGGGAGTCACGCCGCTGAAGTCTCTGACGCCCTTAGCACGCAGGAACCCGAACAGCGCCTTGATCTCTCTTGCGGCCTTCCGTCTCGTCTCTCGGTTCAGATACCGCTCTCCGAGAGCCTCCACAACGAGCGGCTCCCACTCGTCCAGCGACATGTCGCCGTTCACCGTGAGGCTCCATCCGAACAGCACCAGCCAGACCCGTACCGGCACGCTGGATCGAGCAGTCGGATCGAGCAGACACAATTGCTCGGTGCTCGACGGTGCAGTAGACTGCATGTAACCAACCCTTCGGGGTTTTCCGTGGTGCTCGTTCTCTGTCGGGAGGGGGCACCACGGTCGCGTTTGGGATCAGTTGAAGAAGTGACACGGTGAGGGGCACCACTGATCAGACAATTTCTGAAACGAGATGACTGATCAGCCTTTCCACTAAATTTCCCTAGACGATTGGGGTTTTCACTCGTCACATTTGAGGCTGAATCGTCCGAGAAGACCCCTTGCACCGTTCCTCCGAACGCCTATCACCAGGGTTGGTTGATGCGTATATACGCATCTTAGGTAAAGGGTGTGACACGCCTCGGAGGGACAGAACGGTCTGTTTCCGTGTGACAGGAGGCGGCTATGGTCGCTGCCGATGCCCCGCTACAGGCACGCCCAATCCAAACCCATCGACCATCTGGCCGAAGGTGAGGAATGGCCCTATGGCCGTCTCAACGCGGACGCACCGCTAGAGGCCCAACACGCCCAGGCTGTCGGCCAGCGGCTCCATGAAGCCATGCAGGGCCGCACCAAGAAAGAAGTCGCCGCCCTAGCCGACATCACCGAGAATGCTCTCGGCAGACTTATCCGGGGTCAAGCCTGGGGAGCGCTCCCCATTCTCATCCGCTTGGAATCTGCCCTGAACACGGGCCTCTGGTGCGGAGAGGCCAACAAAGGCGAGCGATAGACCACTTCCAGGGCGTGCTGCCCCGGTCACTCTGGTGTGGGAGACTGTCAGGGTTCGAGTACGCCCCCCGGTTCAGCGCAGGAGCAACATGGCTGTGGCATCTAGTTCGGTGATGCGCGCTACCAGAGCGTTCCATGGGGCAGACGACACTGTGCGCGTGATGCGGGCAAAGCACGGCGTGGTGGCAGTAGTTGGATCGGGGAGCCAGCCATGACTGAGCGCCCTAACGGTTCATCTGGCTCCGCTCCACTCGATCACATCACCCAGCCTGTCCTCAACCGGCCCCATCGGGAACCCTCACGGCATTGGCAGTTGGCTGCGGACAACACCTCTACTGGCGTGGCCGTCAACGGCAGGAGGCCCAGCCAGTCGCTCACCATCGTGCCGAAGGTTCGTGATCCGCAGCTTCAGATGGAGATGACCCCTGCGGACGAGAACGAGCTTGTGAACCGCATCCGGGTGATGGTGGGGCGTTGGAGGGATGAGAAGTACCCGGATGCGACTGCTGCTACCCGGCAACTGCTGTTCCATTGGCGAAGCGAAGCCAACGAGCCTCGATTGTCCTTCGCTCAGGTCGAAGCAGCCGAGACGCTGATCTGGTTGACGGAGGGCAACGCCAGCAACAATCGGGCGCTGCGTGAAATCCGCCAGCAGTTGGCCGACGACAACGGCGACTACAACGCAGGCATCTACCGCCTGGCTGTCAGGATGGCCACCGGGTCAGGTAAGACAGCCGTGATGGGCATGGTGATCGCATGGCACGCCGTCAACGCTGCTGCCACCCTCCGCAAGGATGACCGCTACACCACCTTGTTCTTGGCGATGACACCGGGCCACACCGTCCGTGAACGGCTGGCGGTGTTGGACCCGTCGCATTCCAACAACGTCTATGACGAGATGCGGCTGCTTCCCGAGAGCAAACGCAGCGTGCTGGGTGGGGTGAGGGTTCGAGTGTTGAACTGGCACGCGTTCCAGCCCCGTGACCGGCTGGGGGACTTGGCGTCAAGTGATGCCAAGAAGCTCATCCGTGCAGGCCGCAAGGACAAAGAGTTCGAGTCGATGTCGGCGGTGCTGGATCGGGCGCTGAGAGGGTTCCCGACCGGCAGGAGCGCCCCGAAGGTGTGCGTCCTCAACGACGAAGCCCATCACTGCTACCTGCCACAGGAGGGACGGCGCGTATCCGAAGACGACGACACCAAAGCTGCCGCCGTCTGGTTCGGTGCTCTGGAAGGGCTGCGTGACACCGGCAGACTCGGGCCGGTCTACGACTTCTCCGCCACGCCGATATTCATAGAGGGCAAGGAACGCAAGGAGCGGATGTTCCCGTGGGTGGTTTCGGACTTCCCCCTGATGGACAGCATCGAGTCCGGTCTGGTGAAGATTCCCCAGGTGCCCGTCGAAGACGACACCCACGATGGGACCGTCGAGTGGCGGAACCTGTATGCGAACACCACGCCCAAGACCGTCAAGAAGGACGCCGTTCCGGGGGAACTGAGACGGGCACTGCAAGCGCTGTATCTCAGCTACGAGGAGAAGTTCGATCAGTGGATGAACCCGGACGACCCGGCCAAGACGATGCCGACACCGCCCGTGTTCATCGTGGTCGCCAACAACATTGCCAACGCGACGGCCATTTGTGACTACATCGCCGGATGGTCAGAGCCAGGCCCTAACGGTGCTCCCGTCCCTCACAAGGGCGAGTTGAAACTGTTCGCCAACTATCACGAGAACGGGCCTACCGACCGTGTGCACACGCTGCTGGTGCATTCGCAACTGGAGGGTGACGGCCATCTGAGCAAGCCGATCAAGGCCCAGGCAGCAAGGCTGCGAGCAGCAGGCGACAAGGGAGACGACCGTGACGTGATCCGTGGCGCGTTGAACTCTGTCGGCAAGCCGGGTGGACTGGGCGAGCACATCCGATGTGTGGTGTCGGTGTCGATGCTCACCGAAGGATGGGACACCCGCACTGTCACCCACATCCTCGGGTTCCGTCGCTTCTCCACGCAGCTTCTCTGCGAGCAGGTCACCGGCAGAGCGCTGCGCCGCTCCAACTACGACAACTACGACGACGACGGCAGGCTCGTGGCCGAGTACGCCGAAGTGATCGGGGTGCCGTTCGAGTTCATGCCTACCAAGGGCAGCGAGCCTCCTGCTCCCCCGAAGCCTCGCTATGAGGTTCGCAGCCTTGCCGGTCGCCGTGATCGACGTATCGAGTTCCCGAACGTGGAGCACTACCTGACCGAAGCGGGATCAGACGGCTTCCGCCTGAACGAGGATCAGGTGAAGAAGTGGGTGCCGCATGGAGCGACAGAGGCAACCTTGGCTGGCACAGTCGGTGGTGAGACGACGATCACCGCCGACGTGAACCTCCGTCAGCAGAGAGCGGTGACTCTGGTAGCAGCCGAGCTTGTCCGACGCTGGACCGAACGACTGGTGGATGAAGGCGACGGAAGGCGAGCACGTCGCAGGCTCCTGTTCCATGACGCCATGAAGATCGTCAAGCGCTGGACCGAGCTTGCCCAGGTGCGGGATGAGCACCACGACGCGCTGGGATCGACCGCCAAGGATCAGGCAGTCGAAGAAATCGATGCCGCCTGTGTCTCGACCGGAGGCACTGTGGACCGGCTCGTGGCTGGGTTCAGCCATCCCATGCTGCTGGACACGTCGGGTATCCGTTTCGAGACCAGCCTGGAGGATCGCTACAACGCCACGAACTCTGAACTGAACATTGCAGCCTGCCACTCGAACTTCGAGGCAGCCTGCGCCAAGGTGCTCGACAAGCATCCCGATGTGACTGCATGGGCACGGAACTTCCGGCTCGGGTGGACGGTTCCCTATCTGTGGGACGGGACATGGCATAGGTACGAACCCGACTTCGTGGCCCGGCTGTTCGCAGAACGAGAAGACGATGACGCTGTGCTTCTGATTGTGGAATGCAAGGGCGCGCCCGATCCCCACTCTGAACGCAAGAAGCTAGCCGTGGAGAGCAGATGGATACCGGCTGTTCAGGCATCGGGTCAGCTCCCCAACTGGATGCGCCGATGGGCGTTCGTAGAACTGACCGAACTGGACGGCCTGTCCGCCGACCTCAACGAGGCCATCCGGCAAGCTCGCAAGACTCATCCGACCCCCATCGTTGAAGGAGCGGCATGATGGCCAAGAAAGCCGCCACCAAGACCACCGATCAATACATCCACACGTCCACCAGACGGCTGAACCTGCCGACTGAGCAGACCAGCAAGACGATGAGCGATGCCGACCGGCGTCCCATTCTCTACAAGCCAGAGACACGGGAGATAGACGACGACCCGATCCTGGCTTGGAACCGTCAGCCCTCTGACGCAGATGGCCATGCAGCCCATCCGCTCTACATTCGTGAGAAGGTCCACCCGGCAGCGTTCGTTAAGTTGCTGGAAGGCACCGGCGAGGAGCCGCAACTGTTCAGCGACTTCAACGGACTGCCCTCGGCGGATGCCGCTTATGAGTGGTATCAGCACGCTGCCAACTGGTCGAACCGCCTCATCCACGGTGAATCAGCACGCGTGATGGCCTCCCTGCTGGCACGAGAGAACATGGCGGGCAAGGTTCAGATGATCTACTTCGACCCACCCTACGGGATGGGCTACAGGTCCAACTTCCAAGTGTCCATCAACCAGAGCAACAGAACGCCTGAAGCTGCCGAGGGCCGACCGCTTGACACAAGAACGATCCGAGCGTTCCGAGACACATACGAACGTGGCATTCACTCTTATCTTGACCTCACTCGTGAGAAGCTCTCTCTCATGCGTGAACTCCTGTCGGAATCAGGATCAATCTTCATGCAGATAGGGGACGACAACATCCATAGGGCAGCCGTTCTGTTGGATGAAGTATTCGGGGCAGAGAATCGCATCGCGACCATTACCTTCGTGACTAGTGGCTCCTCGTCATCCAGCACACTTCCGAGTGTTGCCGATTACCTTCTTTGGTATGCGAAGGACAAGGACCAACTTAAGTACCATCAACTCTATGAACCTCTGAGCCGCGCGGGCAAGGCGGAACTTATGAGTTCCTGGGCTATGGTCGAGTTACATGACGGGTCAGCTAGACGATTGACCCCGGAGGAACGATCTGACCCAGACTCATATCTTCCAGAAGGGGCTAGGATTTATCAGCGAATGCCTCTGATATCACCTGGGGTATCTACTACAGGTCGATCTGAACCGTACCATTGGAACGGAAGAGTTTGGCCGTGTCTGGGTGGAGGACAGTGGCGGGTATCAGTTGAGGGTTTGGATCGTCTAGCTGAGCTTGATCGTCTTGACTCAGCGGGTTCTGATTCTGATTTGACTTGGAAGAGATACGAAAATGAAGTACCCGGCAGACGTATCCATAACGTTTGGCATAGAGTAATGAGACCCTCTGACAAGCGATATGTGGTTCAGACCGGCGATAGCACAATCGAACGCTGTATTCTCATGGCTACTGATCCAGGTGACCTTGTGTTCGACCCGACATGTGGTGGGGGAACGACCGCGACGATGGCAGAACGGTGGGGAAGAAGGTGGATCACCTGTGACACGTCACCGATTGCTGTGTCAATTGCAAGGCAGCGGGTGGCTACTGCAACGTTCGACTACTGGACCTTGGCAGATTCAGAAGACGGCGCTGTACAAGAGGCAGAGATAACTGAATCATCACCGGTGGAACCCCCTGAAGGCGGGTGGGGGCACGATCCCTCCCGAGGTTTTGTGGCGCTCCGCGTTTTAGGGTGGAGTGAGGGTGTCGAGCAGCGCCCAGTTGGGTTTGCCGGCATATAGCAGGGCGCGGATGCGGTAGTTGGCGAAGTTGGTGAACCCGAACGCGGCGCGTTTGACCCGTTTGATGAGATTGTTCGCGGCCTCGGTGGCTGCGTTGGTGACTCGGGCGGCGTGCCAGTTGGAGATCTGGGTGCGCCAGGTGGAGATGGTGCGGCCGAGCCGGTTGATCTCCGGGGGCAGGCCGGGGTCCTGGAGGTCCTGCGCGAGTTGTGCGACGGTGGCGGCGCCGGTGTCGTGGTCGGCGATGTCGTAGATCGAGCGCAGGGTCTCTTTGGCGTGCCAGGCGTCGCGGACCTCGCCGTAGGGGTCTCCGGCGTCGAGCAGGCCCCGCAGCCGGACGCGGCCCGCGTCGGTGACGCGCTCTGACGCGGACACCAGCAGTTTGCGGGCCCGATACAGCGGGTCGCCGCTGCGGCCGCGGTGGCCCAGTGTCTGGTTCTGGACTCTGCGGCGCACTTCGTCGAGGGCGTCGTTGGCGAGCCGCACGACGTGGAACGGGTCCGCGACCTGCGCCGCGTGCGGCACCGCGGCGCCGAACGCGGCCCGGTAGGGGCCTGAGAGGTCAAGCACCGCCCAGCGGATCGCGGCCAGCCAGCACGCCGGCCTCTGCAGCAGCCAGCTTGTGGGCGCTTGGGCGCTGCGGCCTGGGACTATGTCGAGGAGCTGGCCCCGGCCGACGTCGACGATGGTGGTGGACCACGACTTGGCCCTGAACCGGCCCCGGCGGCCCATCAAGGTCTCATCGAGGCCCAGCGCCTCGACCTGTGAGATCCGTTCGGTGTCGGCGTCGATCAGCGCCTCGCCCCAGCGCCGCACCGACGCGTTCACCCGATGCCAGCTGCATCCCAGCTCCGCGGCGACCTCATCCACGGGGCGCGCCTTGCCCGCCTGGCAGGTCGCCCAGCGTCCCGCCCGCGTGGTCAGCTTCTCGCGCGGCGGAGCGATCTCGGGATCCTGCTCGGTGACGGCGCCCGCCGCGCACTCCCGGGCGGGGCACCGCCACCGCCGCTTGTGCCACACCAGCACCACCGCCCGCCCGAACGCCGGGAGGTCGACCAACTCCACCGGCCGTTCGCCGTTGGACCACAACGGCCCGCCGCAGCCCCCACAGTCCGGTCTCCGCGCCCGGCGGCGGACATGCACCCGCAGCGGCCCCCCGGCCTCGTCGCCGACGCCGAGCACCTCCACATCGCCCAGTCCCACCAACAACTCACACATGCGCGTAGGGTCAACCTCCACAGGGATCCTCCAGTCACTCGGCTGCCTTGCCGCGCCGATTCTGGGGGATCCCTCGCGTTCAGCCGCGGACCCCTACTGCCCCTACTCCACCCTCAAACGCGAAGAGGCGGTTTTGTCTACGAGCGAGTCCCTCAGGTGTCGGCCAGCGTCGTGGCCTATGACCTTGACCCTGATCCGATTATGCTGGTAGATCAGCCTCGCAAGAAACGTGCCGTCATTCGTGTGGCCTCGCCTCTGACCGTTGAAAGCGAGCAGCCGTGGGCGACGGTGATCCCGTTGGAGGGCACCGACGACGAACTTGTGGTGGCTCACGACGACTTCCTGGAGTCCGTGCAGTCAGCCCTGTTGGGTCACACCATCAACGGTGGTCGCGAGAACGCCGACATGACCATCCGAGCGTTGGAACCTTGGCCCAGCGACTCGAACCTGCTCGCATGGAAGGCCACCTACACCATCAACGGCGGTGCAGCCGAACACGTTGCAGCCGTGATGGTCGCCGCAGAGGACGTGACCGTACCCGGCGAGATGGTGCGTGAAGCGGCAAGAGACATCACCGATAGCGCTCAGCGGGCCGATGTCCTGCTGGTCGTTGCCTACGCCTTCGCTGCTGACGCCCCCGACAAGGTGGGCAAGTTCACGGTGGCACGAACGCAGATGAACCGTGACCTGATGATCCGGGAACTCTCAGACGAGAAGGGCCACCAAGCGTTCGTCATCATCGGGGAGCCAGACATCAAGGTCATCGACTACCCAGACAATCAGATCGCCGTGGAGGTACAGGGCTACGACACGTTCGACCCGGCTACCGGTAACGCCTCTGAGGGAGGCCCCGATGATGTGGCCTGCTGGATGATCGACACCGATCACGACGGTGAGAGCTTCTTCGCTAGGCGCATCCACTTCCCTGGAGCCGACAATGACAAGCAAATCAAGAAGCTCCTGAAGGAGCTAGGCAAGAACGCCGACGACGTAGAACAGGAAGCTCTCACCGCGATGCGGTCAGCACCGTTCGACCCTCCCGACCGGGACCGGATAGCCGTCAAGATCGTCACCGCCACAGGCATGGAGATGACTACCGTGTGCCAAATCAGTGCAGACTAGGTTCTCACCATGCACGCTGTGCCATCGAATATCACATGAAGGAATAGTTCAACATGCGACTTGAAGCTGTCTATACGAGATTCTACAGGGCTTTCAACTTCGATTATCTTCGAGCAAGCAGCCCCACGGTATCTCCCAGCCCGTGGGACACTATGGATGACGGTAGGATTCGGCCATACATAACGGTCAGCATCGATCCTGAATTGACCTGCATCGTCGGCGCGAATGAGGCTGGCAAGAGCCAACTGCTCGATGCTATCGAATTTGCGTTTGGGATCGAGAGTCCTGAGAATGCTGACTTCTGTCGATACTCAGACTACTTCAACGTTAGAGAGGCGACCTTACAGCCCCATTTCGGTGTCAAGTTTGGGAAGCTAACTCTGGACGAGATCAGCAAACTCGAAAAGATCACCGACACACAGATTCCTGCATCTGCCAGCTTCCATATCTTTCGGACTTCAGCAGATCGTGTCCGAGTTTTTGTTGACGGGGTAGAACATGACGGAGCAGCCTTGGAATCTTTCACGGGACTCCTACCTCATATCGTCAGAATAAACCCGGATCGTGCACTCCCGAATAGCGTACCACTCGCGTATCTTGCAAGCGGCGGCAGCGCTCAGAGTATTACTCGTCAAATGTGGAGACCAGCTATCGGTCCTGCGCTTGACAATGTGCCTCAACTGTTGCCGTGCCTTGACAATGCTGAGGAACTTGCGAAGCGGGTCCGGCAGGTCTTCGGACTATCTGATGGAGCGCCCTCACTGAGCCAGGACGAGCAAGAGCGACTCGACAGTGAACTTCAGTTGGCGTTTGATCTCCTCGTAACGGTGGGCGGGATAAGCGTCGGTTCCTTCAAGGCTCTGCAAGATGCACTGAACATGGAAAATGAGGGATATGCGAATGGAATCAGGGGCGAAATGAACAATCAACTCGAACGCTCCTTAAACCTCTCCAAATGGTGGTCACAGGATAGAGACTTTCGTTTGGAGATTGATGTAAGAGAGTTTGATCTTGTGTTCACAGTACGGGATCGGACAGGAAGTAGCTACTCGTTCGGAGAGCGAAGCGGGGGCCTGAAGTATTTCCTCAGTTATCTTGTGCAATCGCTCGCACACATGAAGCATAGAACCGGTCCAGAAGTTCTTCTCATGGATGAACCAGACGCCTACCTGTCCAATCAAGGACAGCAGGACTTATTGCGTGTTCTGAAGGAGTTCACCGTAGACACATCGACCGTGCGAGGAGGTCAGGTCGTATTCGTGACGCATTCTCCTTTCTTGATCGACAAGAACCGTGCGGATAGGATTCGAGTGCTGGACAAGGGAAGTGGAGACGAGGGTGTTCGTGTCGTTCGCGACATCGGTCACAATCGCTTTGAGCCTCTACGAACAGCAATGGGTAGCTTTGTGGGCGAGACAGTCTTCATGGGCAACTGCAACATCGTTGTCGAAGGCGTATCTGATCAGGTTCTTCTGGCAGGCATGTCTGCATTGCTCGATATTGGAGGAAAGGACTACGACGAAAGGCTGGACCTGAATCGAGTTACCCTGGTGCCAGCAGGTGGCGCACAGAATGTCTACTATATCACATACTTGGCTAGAGGCAGAGGGGTGGAGAAACCTGCTGTTGTGGTGCTTCTAGATGGCGATAGTGCAGGCGATGATGCTGTAAGAGAGTTGACGCAGAAGCGTAAGGGTCAGAAACGAATATTGAAAGAGGACTACATTCTTCAAATCAAGACAGATGATATCGATGATTTGGAAAGTGATTGTAGTAGAGGACCGATTGAGACTGAAGACCTTGTGGCGTTGGATGTCGCATTTGCTGCGGTAGAGAATTATGCTCGGGAAGTAGGCTTCGATGTCTCTGATGTGTCGGAGTTTCAACGCGAAGTTACTGAGCTAGTTTCTGATTCACACAATCTCGGACTGTTTGAAGCGATCAATAGTGCGTTGGAGACAACACAAGAGCACCGGTTCCGTATAGAGAAGTTCCCCTTCTCTCGTCACGTAGTAGATGTGTGTAGTCTTGGAACTGAGCCTTCTATAGATAAGGCGTCGATTGATCGGACATGTGACCGATTTGCCTTGCTGCTCCGACACTTGACAGCTAAGCAGAGAATGGCTGATCGTGAACGGGACCGGAAGACAATCGAAGGAAGAGTCAAGAGAGAAACGTCGGGATTCATTCGTGACTATCACTCTCCAACGAAGATGGACTTGAAGTTGCTGTTGGAACGCATCGAAGCTGTCGTAGACGATGCAGAGGAAGGCGACAAGCTCTTGACTGATATTCGGCGTCTGAGAGAGGACTACCAATTGGGGCTAAATCTCAATGAAGCGATTGCTGATTTGGTCGGGCTGAGGAGGCGTCTGGCAGAGTTGGAGTATGCCGAGCGTCGGGCTTTGCAGGCGTCTGATTCAGAACAACACGCTGACGACGAGGACGTGGCCGAGTGTGATGGTGAAGATGAGGATTCGGATGACCCCTCATCAAGCATCACGGAGTAATCGTAGATTGGATTGCACGGTGCGATGGTTCGCCGTGTGGGTGGTGATGGTTCTTTGAGCAATCAGGTCGGTGTCGGCGTGCACGACTCCCGGTATGAGTCTTGGTAGGCGTCCCGGGCTGGGTGGTTGGTCAAGAACTGCGAGATGACGGCAGCCTTGTCAGCATCGAGTTGGGCTTCGGCCTGGGCGGGGAATCTGATCTGGTTGGCGGGCCGTACTTCTTCGAGGCTGGTGTCGGCGTAGCGACGGTGGCTGTTTCTGTAGGTGTGGACGACCACCTGACCCACGCTGCCTGACTCGTAGCTGTCGAGTGCTGACGTGTCTCCGGCAGCGGAGTCGTAGGCATCCCACGCACGAGAAGCTGCCACTAACTCCGATTCCGTCAAGTCCTCATAGCCGACGATGGAAGGCAGATACTCCAAGCGCTGACCCAGCTTCTCCATTCTCTTCGCAATGTTCCCTTCGACATCAACAGTCCGACCGAGGGTGATGTCTGCATCGAACTGCTCGTCCTCGGTGATGATCTCCTCGATCCAGGTGAGCACGAGGGGGGACACGTCAGGGAACGCCAACAGAAGCCGGGTTGTGAGCGCGTAGTCGAATAGCTCCTCCTGGGCTTCTTCGTAGGCTTCTACGACATGCTCGTAGGAGCGCTGCGTTTCGTCTCGGATTCCCTTCGCCTCTACTACATCCAGTTCGTCTGTCGCAGCGGCGACGGCATCTTCGGCTGCCTGTAGTTCCAGAGCCAGCGCATCACGGGCTGCTGCTGTGCGGTCTAGCTGATCCCAATGGGCCTGGATCGTGGAGCACCACTCGAACCGGTCGCCCAAACGCTCCGGTTCAGGCACGGTCGTGGTGGTCACGGCAGCCGTCGTGGTGCTGGTGCTAGCTGGCTGACTCGTCTGTTCCTGTTCAGGCTCGGGGATGGGATCGGCTTCCTCCTGCTGCTCTACCTCTTGTGTGGCATCAGGCTCGGTGGAGGGCTGATCCTCGGCTTCTGCCGGAGCAGCAGAGTCGGTGTCGTCCGGCTCGCCTTGGGTAGTGGACGTGGCTGGCTGGGTGTCGGCTGCCTGCTCGGGCTGGTCGCCGTCTTCGCCTCCGCACGCCAGGGAGAGCAGGACGACAGCAACGACGACGGGGATGAGACGGACGCTTGGCGCAGGCATGGTGGCTCCCTCCGGTGCGGGTTAGGGCGTTCGTGCCAGCGAATGCCTGTGACCGAGCCGAAGGGAGCCATGGCGAGGCCCACCCGCGGTGGTCCCCGGTCACTGATCGGGGGTTGGCTAAGACCCCCTGCATTCGCTGGCGAGCGGCACCGTAGCTGTGCCCGTCGAAAGGCTGCAAGCGCTTCGGCGGGATGCGCTCACCATGAACGTTGCGGACGTGGCCAAGCACGACCTACATGTCGGCTTCGCCGGGTTTCTTTCGGGAGGCCCGTGTCAGTGGACTTCAGGCGTTCGCACCGCTCTGACCTCGGCAAACGCTTTCTCGTAAGGGATGATCTGTAACGTTGTCGTAATAATCCGTCCGAGACTTGGCCGGAATCCGTCCGACTGGTCTTGGAGGCCCTGCCGTGTGGCCTGCAATTTCAAGGGCGTTTAATTTCGCGCCAGCGCCACGAGGGCGGGAATGTGCGCATTGTTGCGCGAAATACCGGACCGAGCCGATCTTATGGCCCCCGCACGGTACCACAGTGCTTGATTTCGTGCGATCAGGCGCCCCCGGCGGCCGGTAGCGCTCCGCTGGACGCGCTGGGGCGGCCTGGGGCCGCCTCGGTGGCCGGCCGGGCCGCTCAGATCAGGCTCTGGCGGCTATGGGGAGCGGCTGTGGAACTCGCACAGCGTCCGCGACAGCCGCAGCAGCTGGTAGCAGCTGATGTTGAACCGGAAGCGGTCCTCCATATGGGAGCACAGCTTCCAGCGGATCCGGTACTTCAGGTCCGCGAATGTGGACTCGATGTCCTCGCGGCCGCCGTGGAGCTTGAAGGCTGGGTCGGACTCGGGGATTGGGCGCAGCGACCGGGTGCGTCGGGTGTGGGGGCTGGTGTGGATCTCGGCCGGGGTGCTGTTGAGCCGGACTGTTGCGGTGGCGCCCTTGAAGCAGCCGGGGGCGCCGCTGTCGTGGGGGATCCGGACCTTCAGGTAGGCGGTGCTGTTGCCGTCTTTGGTCTCGTCGCCCCAACGGAAGTGTGCGCGCTCTAGGGGGATCGCCATGGCGGTGCCCTGGGTGTTGGGGAGCTTCACGCACGTCGACCCGTTGACGGTCTTGATCTCGAGTTCGCGGATCTTGCCATCGCGGCAGGTGACCGGATGCGGGCCGATGTTGCCCTGGCGGTACTTGCCGCCGGCGAGCTCTTGGGTCTTGACGATCGGAATCACCCCGAGGGCCAAGACTTTGTCAAGCCGCGCCTCGCCCCGCATCCCGCCCATGTCCGCCGGAATCGGATGGGGACGTAGGCGCCAACAGCGCCAAACGCTGCGGCTGCGGCCCCGGCGCGCACATCGCGAACCTGAGCGACGATCTGGGCAACTCGGCGGATGCGGCGGCGTTCCTTGCGGGTCAGGCCGGCGAATCGGCACGACCTGCTGCGTGAACCCGTGGTCTGTCAAGACGGAGTCGATGTGGCTCATACGTGAACGGCTCGTGCGGAGGTTCACCACAACGTCGAGGTCGTAGCTCCAGCGAAGACCGGCCCCGCCGACCGTCTGAGCACCTGCGGGGCTGCGTGCTGTCTGGTGCAGAAGCACCATCTGGCCGCCTATCAGTGTCCAGCCTTCGCCGAGATCCTCGGCGACAGCCATCAGGGTGTCCCAGGCCTGTGCCTGCTGCCCCTCCAGGGGCGGCAGCACAACAGCCGCCGCGCTCACCGCAGGCTCTCGATGATGGCGTCGGCGATCCGCTGCTCTCGTGGATGAGGCGAGACGCACAGGTCCAGCGCAACCACCGCCGCCGGGGCGACCTGACCGGCACCGCCGTCTGCGCGGCGCACCGCGCCAGCAGCACAACGCGCCCGCAACAAGCGCCAGGCGTCCGCAGACACCGACCGGACCAGCACTCGGCCCAGCGGATCCGCGGCAAGGCCGCACATCGGGTGCGGATGCTCGAGGTGCTGCTGCCAGTCCTGTTCGACGTAGACGTGCGCCTCATCGGCCAACGGGTCGAGCATGTCCGCATACGCGGCCGCGGCGTGCATGCCACTGACAGCCACATCCGGGCTCGCGAGCAGCGCTGACACCATTGGTGACCCCGCGCTGTAGCGACCGAGAGCTCCCCGGTTGACGTAACGGTGAGGGTCCTCGAAGTCGATGCGCCCAGCGAGGATGTCGCGCCAGGCCGCAGCCGCCGACAACGGGCGGCCCCCGCGGGGCGGGGCTGCTGCGAGCGCGTGGACCTCGCCGGCGGGCAGCAGCCACGCGTTGGCGACCCGCACAGCCGGCAGCAGACCCCGATGCAGGTAGCGGCGCACCTGCTCGGCTCCCACCCCGAGCACCCGGCCGGCCTCGGCCAGCGACATCATCTCCTGGACGCGAGCGGGGTCCACCGTTTGTCCACAGGCTCCAGGGCGACGCCCGGCACAGTTCATCCGCGCCGGCATCCTCGCAGCCACCGTCCAAGAACACGTGGCGTGGAGTGCGTTGTGGCCGACGCGACTCGCGGGACTCGAGCGCGAGCCAGCGCCAACGGGGGGAGGAGCGCTATCGGATGCCTTCGTACCAGCCCGCACCGAAGAGGAGGTTGCCGCGCCGCACGACCCAGGTGTGCTTGGGCGCATCCTCGCGTGTGACCGGGTGCGTGAACAGGTAGGACACCCACTGGCCCGCGCCGCCGTCGACGGTTCGGGCGAAGGCGGCGCCGTAGTCGTAGCCGCTGGCATCGACGCGCTCGCGGGTCGTCCCCACGAGCTCGGGGCGGTTGGAGTTGGCGACGGTGTACAGCGCGCCGTCGCGGTCTTCGAGCAGGAACACGTACCAGGGGCCGTCCAGCGCCTCGGGGCCGTTGTAGAACTCGAGGGCCGCTTCGGCGCCGTCGCGTTCGTGGCGGTCGAGCGCTTCCTCGACCAGCCAGATGGCGTAGGCAGGCGCGTTGGTCTTCGAGGGCTTGTCGGTGCCGCCGCCGCGAAGGGCGACGATGCCCACGATGAGCGCAGCCACTGAGACGGCGGCTGCGACAACGGCCAGCACCAACGCCGCGGCGGCGGTACGGCTGCCCGACATGGGCCGGAGCATACCCACAGGCCGCGAGGCCGTCCTCGGCAGCTTGCCGTCGACGGCGAGTGAGGCCGCCGTTAGCACGGCCAGACCCCGCGAGTTCGCAAGCTATCCCGCTGCGAATCTGCAAGTTAGATTGCTGCGGATTTGCACGTTAGATAGCTGCGAGTTTGTCGGATAGGCGTATAGTCGGGGGATGGAAACCGTCGCACGGCACATCCGACCCCAGATTGAGGCTGCGCTGGAATGGTCGCGCGTTGTTCTGCTCCACGGAGCCCGGCAGAGCGGCAAGTCGACACTGGCGCAGGCGATCGCCCAGAGCCGCGGGGGCACCTATATCTCCTTGGACGACGACGACCTGCGCGAAGGCGTGCTGACCGATCCGGTGGCCTTCTTGGCCAGCCAGAGGTATCCGCTGGTGATCGACGAGGTCCAGCGCGGCGGCGATCGGATGATCGTCGCGGTGAAGCGGCTCGTGGACCGCGAGAACGAGCCAGGGCGGTTCCTGCTCACAGGATCCACCAACTTCCTGACTGTGCCCAACATCAGCGAGTCCCTCGCCGGCCGGGTACAGATCTTCCACTTGTGGCCGCTGTCGGAGGCGGAGCTGGCCGGCACGCACTCCACGGAGATCGACAGCTGGTTCGAGGGCGGCCCCGCACCGTCCCCGGCAGCCGACCTCGGTCGGGCCGACTACTTCGCCCGCGCCTGCCGGGGAGGTTATCCCGAGGTCGTCGGCCTCAGCCCGAGCCGCCGCCGGCACTGGTTTGCGAGCTATGTCGAGACGGTGGTCCAACGCGACATCGCCGCGCTGGCCGACATCCGCAAGACGGCATCGCTGCCGCGCCTGCTGCGCTGGGCCGCGGCCTGCACCAGCAGCCAGATCAATCAGTCGGATGCCGCAAGAGATCTCGAGGTAAGCCGCTCGGTGGTCGCCTCGTACCTGGAGTGGCTCCAAACCGTCTTCTTGATACACGAGCTCCCAGCCTGGTCTCGGCGCCTCTCATCGCGCACGACTCGACGACCGAAGTACCACATCACCGACTCCGGGCTGGCTGCCAGCCTCATGGGGGTCGAGCCCGAAGCACTAGCGTCACCCACCGCTCCCGCCTCGGGGCCGCTACTGGAATCCTTCGCCGTGAACGAGATCGCCCGGCAGCTCGCCGCCTCCTCCCGGCAATGCACGCTCTATCACTGGCGCAACCACCAAGACCGCCAATACCGCAGCCGCGAGATCGACCTGATCCTCGAAGCTCCCAACGGCGACGTGGTCGCGGTGGAGATCAAGGCGGCCGGCTCGCCCCCGGCCGATGCCATCAACCACCTCCGCTGGCTGCGAGACAAGCTCGATGCCTCCAGCCCCGGCGCCTTCCGGGCCGGCATCCTCCTGCACACCGGCCCATACGCGCTCTCTGCCGGCGACCGCCTCCACCTCCACCCCGTCGGCACCCTGTGGTCCGCCTAGCAGCCGGCCCCGACCTGGTCGTCGTGAGCTGCAGCTCGTGCGGATCGCCGACACGAATCTGCCGAACACAGGGCTCGGGTCGTTGGCCGGCGAGCTGAGCCGGAGCGGCTGGGCGATCGCTGACACCACCAGTGGCACCCTCGTCGATTGGAGTGTTCAGGAAGAATGAGCCGGGCGGCCGTACGGCACCAAACCGGCAACCAGTAGCGCGTGCATGCACTGCGGTGATGGTCACCGTTTGCCGATTCCGAAGCGGCCTACCTCACGCCGCCCAACAGGGATGACGCGCGAAAATGCGATCTAGTCCGAAGTATTGCCTGTTGTCTACAAGTCTTGAGCACGGCTGCGAGCTCCTTGGGGTTGCGCAACATCTTGTAGTTCAGCGTGACGAGACCCTCGAAATCGAGCTGCTTGAGAGCGATCAGCAGGCTTCGATCATCAAGTTGCGTCAGTCTTGCGTCGATCGTGCGCAGCGGCAGCAATTCGATGTCCCCCATCCACGGCTCCAACTGTCCAAGGATCGGTTCGGGGAAGTTCTGATCCAGCGGCAGGCGCATCAGGCCGCGAGCGAGAATTCGAACTCGATGGCCTCTTGGAAGATGCTGGCGTCGAAGCCGGGGTAGAGGGCTGCGATCTTCTCTGTATCCGCGATGTTGCGGTGCAGGGCGGCGGCGACCTGCGTAGTGATGCGGGAACCAGCGAGGTGAGGCTCGCCCGACACCCTGCCTGGGATGATCCGCAGGTGGGGACGCGGACGGACGAGGTCAGGCCCTCGACGCCCGTCGCCGTCAAAGGGACCGAGCAGGTCCAACATGCCAGCAAGCGGTTGCTGACCGTCAACGCGCGACACGTCGTCGTCTACTACGTAGATCTTTGCGGACGAGTCGACCCGCAGCGGCGAGTCGGGGTAACTGGCGCTGTCATCCCAGATGTCCAGCCCGCGGCGCTCCAACTCTGCAAGTGCCTTGCGCACCTGCGGCATCGGGCTGGCGGCGATGTCGCTGCCCCGACCTTTCTTGGGATGGCGGAGCCAATGGACGATGCGCAACGCCATGAGATCGGCGTAGGACCACAGCTTGATCCTCGTAGGCGACACCGAGGGCTCGACGATCCCGGTGCGGGCCCACAGATACACCGTCGACACAGGAACGCCTGAGAGGGCCGCGGCACGCGGGCCCTCGTAGCATCCCTCGAACGCGGCCTTCACGCGCGCTGAAAGTGCATGTTCGTCGTTCATGACCGCACCGTGCCTCGACCAGTTGAGAGCGGACTATACGCGAAAGGACCGTGCCAGCCGACGCTCATCCCATCCGACGTTCGCCCGGGTCCGGCTGAGTCTGTCGGGCCGCGGGGCAACCAGCACGAAGCCCCGCAAACGTGGATCATGCTTCTGACCTGGGGTTTTGCCCGCTCGCGCCAGAAAAACGTTCCAGGATCGCGCGAAATCCGTTCCAAACCCTCCGGCAGTCAAGCCTCTGACCTCGGTGTTTGTATTTCGCGCATCCCCCACGAGGGCGGGCGCTAGCGCGATTCGCAGCGCGAAATCGGCTCACGGGCTTGAATTGTGACAGATACGGCCGTTTCTTGCGCCTCTGGCTTGCCGGGAGGGGTGCCTAGCTCGCCCTTGGGTGAAGCCTAGACCTCAGAAGGTACGCGCAGGCGCGCTGAGAAGGTGCTCGCCGTTCTGGGGGCTGATTACGCTGCTTTTGGCAGCGGATCCGCTCTCACAGGCATTCGGAACTGGCCGAACCACTGTGTGGTATTCGCTCCGGTGCGCTTGCAGTCGGCCGCTAGTGCCTTGATGAGGACGTAGAGCTGATACGTCAGCATCTCAAAGGTGAGGTTGCCCGCGCCTGGAGTTCTGCATCGGCGGTTGCGGAGCAGGTCTTTGATGTTGCTGTTGATGGATTCGGGGTCTTGGCGGATGCCATGGACCGCACGGAAGTGAGGATCGGATGCCGGAAGCGGGCTGAGAGACAATCTGCTCGACCCGCGACCAAGAGGTCGTCCCACACGACCAGATTCGCGCGACACAAGGCTCAGGGCGGTCCAATCAACCCGGACGGCGCTTGACGTCTGGGAAGGCCGCCCCAGATCCCAGCGGCCCTCGCCGCCACCGGCGGATCTCAAGCATCCGCATCGTCGAACAGCGCCGGGAACATCTTCTCGGGGGTCATCCCGGTGATCTCCATGTACAGCGCGTCGCCGCACAGGTCGAGATCATCGCCCCAGACGATCGAGCCGCAAGAACCGAGATGCACATCACCGAAGAACGAGTGGTCCTCCCAGGCCGCGAACACTCCGTCGCCAGCCATGTCCGACAGGTCCACCTCGCCTTCGACCCCGTCGTCATAGCGAAGCCAGATCCGGTACGGCTCCAGGGCTCGCACCTCAACGGCACTCACCCTCTTGTCGCTCGGAGGCACGGGAGCAATCTATCTGGGCCCCCCGACGTCGATCGCAGCCCAGCGGGCATGTGCACCTGGGGTGGCGTCAATAAGAAACGGGGCCCCAAGGGGGCCGGGGTATACGGTTCAATCCAGCCGGCAATATTTTCGGTTGTGCATTTCGGTGCCCAACGTGTATTGTGTGCTCGGCGGAGAGGACCGACGTATTCGGTTCCGTGAGTTCTACTCCTCTGCTGCAATCGCAGAACCGTGCCCCGCTTCGGCGGGGCACGGACGCGATAGGAGGAGCGTTATACCTGTGCTTCGTAGATGAGTCCGGCACACACGGAGCGAGCCCGGTGCTCGTTGTGGGCGGAATCGTCATCCACGAGGAGGACGTGTGGCACCTGCAGCAGCGCCTGGATTCGTTCCTGTTCCGCAGACTGCACGTTCTCGGGCATGACCACACCGAGTTCGAGCTTCACGGATCCGAGATCTGGCGGGGCGGCAAACAGTGGGACAAGGTCGCGCCAGACGACCGCCGCCGGATCCTCCACAGCGCCTTTGGAGCGGTAGCGGGCTACACCCCCATCAACCCCGAACTGCCGTGGCGTCTCACTGCTCGCCCAGCGCGGTGGTGCTCTGCGTGGACGAGAAGTCCCAGTGCCAGGCAACCCGGACCATCAGCGACCTTGTCGACGACTCGGGCTACCTCCGGAACCGGACGAGGATCCTGGCAGCCGACACCACGCACCTACAGCGCATTGCGGACGTCCTACACACCGACACGCTCGATGCTGAACTGCGCACCATGGCCCAGGCGCGCAGCAGAGAGGCCTTGGAGAACCTCCTGGACCGGCTGAGCGACTTGGGATTCTCTTGAAGAGACATCGCCCGAGTCGTTGGAGTCTCGGTGCCTGCCCTGCGGAAGTGGCGCCTCGGCGGCACCGCTACAGGCGAGAACCGGCGACCCTCGCCGAAGGGGGTCTGTTGTTGCATCTTTTTCGTCTCATGTATCAAACAACCGGGTACGGTGTGGGTTATGGGCACCGCTCGCGCGGTCAAGCCGGCTGGTCTGGCCGATTTTCTGATCGAGCGCGGCGACCGGGTCGTCACCACTGAGCAGGTTGCTGCGCTGCTGGGGGTGCGCGCCGAGCGGGTGTCGCGCAGTTTGGCTGTGCCCCGGCGCGACGGGCGCATGCTGTCGGTCACCAAGGGGCTCTGGGCGCCGGTGAGCCCGCAGCGCCGCGCGGCGGGCACCAACCCGCCGGTGGAGTACATCGACGAGATGATGTCTCATCTGGGGCACCGCTACTGCTTGGGGTATCGCAGCGCCGCGGCGATGTACGGAGCGGCGCACTTCGGGTGGTGGGACCTCCAGGTGATCACGACGGCGCGGCTGCGCAGCCGCCGCCTCGGCTCGTGGCCGCTGGTGTTCGTGACCCGCCCCGACCTGGACCGCCTGCGGGTGCGGACACTCGCCCGCGCCGGCGCGGCCGTCGAGGTCGCGTCGCCGGAGGCGACGGTGTTCGATCTGGTCGCGCGGCCGGACCTGGCGCTGGGCCTCTCGCACACCGCGACCCTCGTCGCGGAACTGTTGACAGTCGATGCTCTCGACGGCGCCGAGCTCGCCGGCGCGGCGCGGCTGCATCCGGCGGCGGTCGTGCGCCGCGGCGGGCTGCTGTTGGACCGGCTGCAGTCCGAACTCGCCTGGGACATGGACAGCCCGCTGGACCTCGAGCCCCTCGCGAGATACGTCAGTTCGCTGCCTGAGCGCACTGTGAGGCTCTCAGCGGGCCGGGAGTCCTGCCTGCGCGTCGACGGCAGCGCCGAGGAACGCGTCGACTCCCGTTGGGGCGTGCTAGTCGACATGGACATCGAATACTCGCTGTGATCCCCCGCCACGAGATCGACGCGGCGGCGCGGCGGCACCCGAGCTGGGACACCCAGCAAGTCGAACAGGACATCGTGTTGACACGGCTGATGGCAGAGGTCGCCAACGACGAGTACCTGGCCGAAGCGCTCGTGCTCAAGGGAGGCACCTGCCTGCACAAGCTGTGGCTCCCCGAGCCGTGGCGCTACAGCAAGGACCTCGACTACGCCCGCACCGAGGACACCCCCATGGGCCCGGTCTTCGACGCACTGCGCGCCGCTGGCCGACGCGTCGGGCTCGACGACACCCGCACACGCGTCAGCTCAGGACGGCTGGTGTCACACGTCACATACAGAGCCGACTACGCCGACGGCGCGACCATGAAGATCACCATCGACATACCCACCAGCCCGCCGGCGGTGCCAGCCCGAACGCAGACCCGCACCCTGACCGTCGCGCACCCCGGCGGCACCACAACAGCAGAGATCGTCACGGTCACCCCCGAAGAGATGATCGCCTCCAAAGCAGCCGCCGTCTTGGGCCGCAAACAACCCCGCGACGCCTACGACGTGTGGGCGGCCACCACCGCCGGGCTGACCACAGCCCAGCAGGCCGCGGCACTCTTTCAGCACTACCGCACCTCTGGCTGGAGTCTCGGCCGCGCCACCTCAAACCTCGACGCCAAATGGGCCGACCCGCACTACCTCGCCGAACTGCAAGCCTTCGGCACGCAAGCACCGACACCGTTCGGGCTCGACGCGTGCCGCGACGCCGTTGACGAGCTGATCGTCCAATGCTCCTTCCAATCCCACCACGTGGCCGGCACCGCCTCCTCCGGCACGGCCAACAAGCCGCGACGGCAGCGAACCCGAGACCACGACACAACACCGGCGCGACCCACCACCAAACGGCCACAGATCGAAAACGCACTCCGCAAAGGCAACAGAACACACGCCGAGATCGCCAAAGCGCTGGGAGTGTCCCGATCCTGGGTGTCTGAGGTGGCCCGCCAGATCCGAAAGAACCGCTCATCGCGCCGATAGCAGACCGCTAACCGCGGACCGTCTCGGTATGTCGCACCCGCGCCGGCTGATGTGTACGTATAATACGTACATGCCTAACAAGACGATCAGCGTGCCCGATGACGTCGTGCCGATCATCGAGAGCCTGCCCATGCCTTTCTCGAGGTGGGTGACCGACCAGCTCCGGCACCACGCGGCCCAGTCGACGAGGTCCTTCGCCGATCAGCTGCTGGCTGACGCAGCGCTGGCCGCACCCCGGCGCTTGACTCCCGAAGACGCCCTGTTGGTTGGCGAGCGGATGGAGCGATCAGCGCCGTGGTAGCGCGCGGCGAGGTGTACTGGATCGACCTCGACAAGCGTCGGCCCTGTGTCGTCGTGTCCTCGGACGACGTTCTCGACGTCGATGTCTGGCAGACACATGTCGTGCCCCTGACCTCGAATCTCGACCGGGCTGGTCTGGCCGGCAATGTCCTGCTCGATGCTGCGGTGACCGGCCTGGCCACCGACTCTGTGGCCGTGCCGCTCGGATTGGAGCTTGTCGACCGCTCATGGCTGGGGGAACGCGTGGGCCGGCTGCCCCAGGCCCTGGGCGATGCCATCGATGACGGAGTACGAGCCGTGCTAGGTCTGTGACCGCTGGTCAGTCACCGAGGATCTAGCGGGGTTGCCCACAGGTCCATTGACACGCAGAGAATCTCTGGACAGATCCAGCACCGCAGCCGTCCCAAGGAAGCCTGACCCCAATTCACAGGATGGCTCCGCCGCTGTCACACGCCTCCGAGAGGTTCACGCCGGAAGTGAACCTTTCTGGACAAAGGAGAAAGGACCCGTTCATGGGAAACCGTCAGAAGTCCGGCGAGACCCCCGACCGCCCCGGCGAGTACCGGGAGCGCGGTCCACGCGGGGGCCAAGTCGGGAATCCGCGAGTGGCGGATGCGGATCACGGTGTCTGCCGTGAGGCACCTGCGGTTAGCCATTGAGGGTCTCGCGCTATGGAGTTCTGGGTGGAGGTTCTGTCTATTGGCGCTTAGAGATGCTCGCGGATGATTTCGTCTGTTGTCCGTTGATCCATGTCAAGCACCCGCGCGGCCGCTGCGGCCTGACGAAAATCTGCGCGCGCGGTGTCCCAGGAGGTCGGTTGGGGCGAAATCTCTATGACTAGTGCTTCGATGGGCCATTCCAGGAAGTGCCCCTGGCGGCTGAGGTACACGCCGACGGTGTCGATGCCGTACTGATCGGAATAGTCCAACAATGCGTATCCGAGTAGCTGCCACAGCCACGGGCGCCCGATCTTGGGGTTGACAGTGGCCTTGATGTCGATGAGTGCCGATCCCAAGATCAGGTCGGCGTCCGCACCGCCGACATCGTTGCTGCCCTCGAAGGTCGGGTTCAACCAACAGGGCTCCGTTAGGCGGCCTGCGGCTCGCTCATGGAACAGTCGAGACTGCGCGGCGAGATCCTCCACCCAGTCGCGCTCAGCGATTGACAGCAGCTTGTCCACAGAGGGGCGGTGGTCGCGCAGCAACGGGCGGGGGCGTCCCATCGGGTGGTGGAGATTGAAGCATGTGACAGAATCGCAGGATGACAGCGGCAGCTACCTTGTGCGCGAGTGCCTTCGGCGGTGGGGGGAGGATCTCGTCGACCTCAGCCGCCGGAACCGCCTGCTGTACTTCAGGCACCTGAAGGCGGGAACGCTTGAGTTCGAGCAGACAGCCCCGACCGTGCTGGCCGGCCTGCGCAGGCCCGGCCGCTCTCCCGGCTGGGGCATCTACATCCCGCCCGAACCTGGCCCCGAGCCGGATCAGTTGGATTTGGGATCCGAGGCTCGCACGCAGCCTCCGAAGCCGACCGAACTCGTCATCGCCGAGAGCATGGGAAAGAGCGGCAGGCAGATCGCGCGAAGCCTGAAGACTCTGGACAGCAAGTCGCGTACGGAGTTCCTCGACACCGGCCTGCACATGCTGCATCTCGGTATGGGGTTCCTGCACTGGCGAGATCCCGACCCGCGAGACTCTGAGCGCCACCTCGTTCGAAGCCCGCTGTATCTGCTGCCTGTCGAGTAGCGCCACGACCGCGCCCAGGGGTCTTGGCGCCTCGTAGAGTCCGACGCTCGAGCGCATGACGGTGCAATCCGCAGTCGAGTGGTGCGCAAGCCTGATCAGCGTCTTAGGCGCCCTCGCCGACGAGGTGGCCGCCGTCGAGCAGGCGGCAGGCAGCGCCGTTCAGGTTTCTGTCGCAGCGCGCTGGCTACACAAGCGCGCCGAGCAAGCCTTGTGCGAAGCTGGGGTGGCGGCCTCCGCGGAGTCGGTCCGACACATCGTCGGCGACCGTCTCGCGGCAGCGCCGGACGCGCGGAGGCTGCGGACGGCTCCGAATGGGTGTGGCGGGTGCGCGGCCATCTCGACGCCCGCGAGGGCCCGAGCGCCGAGAACGGTCCCGGCCCCGTGAATCACACGACGGCGGCACTGCTGATGCAGTCGGCCCGCACCGAGAACGACCTGGCTACGCCCCGGGCACAATTCCAGCAGGCACTCACGGAACTGCTCGGCGTATTCAAGCCGGATCATGCACACACCCTGCGCAACGACCTGAGCCACATGTTCGAGGACGCGGCCGGGCTGCTGAACGAACTCGAGAACAGCGTGTCAGACATCCGCGTCTGGTCTGACTTCGTCGAGGCACGACGCGCCCTCGAGCAGGTCGGACTCGGACCCCTCATCGAGGTGTTCGAGCGGGAGCGGCGCCCCGCAGCCGACATCGGACCCACCGTGAGGCACTCGATCCTGCGACGGTGGGCCGACTACGTGATCGACAGCGACGCACGGCTCAGTCCGGGCGGCAGCGACGACCGCGGCCTCATCCGCGACCGCTTCCGGGACCTGGACCAAAAGCTGGTGGCCAACGCCTCGGCGGCCGTGGTGAACGCGTGCGCCCAGCGGCGGCCCACGTCGCTGGCCGGCGATGCGGCCCACATCAACAAGGAGGCAGAGAAGAAGAAGCGGCACCTGCCGGTACGAAGGCTGCTGGAACGGGCAGGCGAGACCGCTCAGCTCCTGAAGCCGTGCTTCATGATGAGTCCGCTGTCGGTGTCGAAGTTCCTGCCGCCTGGTCTGCACTTCAACGTCGTGATCTTCGACGAGGCCTCCCAGGTCAGGGAGGCCGACGCCGCCAACTGCATCTACCGCGGCGGCCACCTCATCGTCGCAGGCGACCAGAAGCAGTTGCCACCCACCAGCTTCTTCGACCGCATGGCCGACACCGATGACGAGGACATCGACGAATCCGACATCGACGTTGACGGCTTCGACTCGATCCTCGATTGCTGCAAGGCGCAGGGGTTTCCCTCGCTGCCGCTAGAATGGCACTATCGAAGCCACCACGAGTCGCTGATCGTCTACTCGAACCACAGCTTCTACGACGGCAGGCTGCATACCTTCCCGGGTGCTGTGTTCGAGTCGCCCGACCTCGGTGTGGAACTGTTCCACGTGGAAGGCGTCTACCGCCGCGGAACGACCCGCGACAACCGCGAGGAGGCCGCCGAAGTCGTAGAACGGGTGCTGTTCCACCGCAGACACCATCCCGACGCCACGATCGGTGTGGTCGCTTTGTCCACCGCTCAACAGCGGGCCGTCGAGAACGAGATCGAGCGCCGCTGGGACAGCGACCCCGAACTGCGAACGCTCGACAGCGATGACCGTCTCGACGGCTTCTTCGTCAAGAACCTCGAGAGCGTCCAAGGAGACGAGCGCGACATCATCATTCTCATGATCGGCTACGGGCCCGTCCGGGGAGATCGAAGGGTCACCCGACCGACTGAGGCTCAAGGACTGACGATGCCCCTCCTCCGCAGTTGTGGACAACTGCCCCGCCCCAAGACGGACGGTTCAGCCACAGGCCGGACGACAGAAGCGAGATGTCAGCCAAGACCGGGGCAGCTCCAATCCAGGTTTAACGCTCACGTTTCACGCCTCCAATTCGGCCTCGGGAGTCCTTGGTGATGGCGAACCCGCCATCGTTTGGCTCGCGCTTCGTCCATCCCGCCGGCGCTCGGTCTGCTGCACCACCCTCTTGACCGCCTTCGTTCGTTCGCTCCTCCGACATCAGAACATCTCCTTCCTTTTAGTATAATGCTAACTAGTATGATGTATGTCTCTCCGACGGCTGCCTTGAGGGCGCCCGCTCCCCAAGCTTGCCAGCAGGGTATGTCACCTCGATGCTCGCCCGGTGGACGGCGTGCAGCATCTGGCTCCTTCTCTGGGTCGGGCACCGACCGGGGGACGGCCAGACGGCCCTTCCGGCGAGGCCATGTGCTCCTCCCCCCAATTGCGAGATCCCTGACGCTCTTGGCTCGTCCGGACATACAAGTCGGTGACTCCGGATCCGTCAAATGCTCGCCAGGCCCCAGGCTGCGACGATCGTCCAGGATCCTGCTAGCGGTGGCCACCAGAACAGCTAGACGCCGTAGGTACCCCGACATGTTGCGTCACCCCCTCGCTGTAACTCTGAACGACACTCGCTCCACTCGGCAAGGGCAAGGCACCACGACCACCAAGGGAGACGAAGGCTCTCGGCACTCAGGACGGTCGTTGGTGGAGCGGCCTTGGAGGCCTGCAAGGATGCAGTCATGAATCGAATCTGGTGCTGGGTTGCACGGAGGCGTAGCAGCGCGACTCGCTCGTCGCTAACGGTCGACGATTCAGATGCGCGAGGGTCTTCAGCACCAGTGCCGGCGCCGTTCATTGACTTGGCCGATCGGAGGGACCTGACCTTCGCGCTTCTGGATGACACCAAGGCCTGGCGGGAGCGCGCCGTTCACGAGATCGTCCTGCGCGACAGCGACCACGTCGACGTCGCCACCGCGTACCAAGTGCGACTACCTGTAGACGTCATCCGACGATACGAGCCGACCGTCCGGCCCGGCGACCGCGTTCGACTGCTCCTGCCGTTCACCATTCGGCCCAAGCAACTCCTTCTCAATGTCGACTTCTCTGGCGTCAAGGGCGAGCCCTGTGCGCTGCTCCCTCGAACGAGAGACTCGGAGTTGCAGGCCGCATACCTGACACACCTCGACAGCGAGTCTCTGGGTGATCAACCGCTGCTCGACAATCTCTGGAGAGGAGTGTCGGCCTACACGGTGCGGGCCTGGCGGAAGCATCGAAACGACACACAACCCAGAGCATGGCGTCGCCTATTGCCGGGGTATCACAACTTGTGGCAAGAGAGAGCCTTGACCGCCTATCTCAATGCAGATCTCGCGCTCGACATAGAAGCGGCCCACATCGCTCGATGGTTGAGCAACATCGAGGGTGCTCGAGAACGACTGGTCGACGCGCTCGGCGAGGGCGAAGACCGCGAGTCCTCCTCTGAGTGCATTCTCCTTGCTATCCCATTTATGCCAGTTCGGCCTGACACGATTCAAGATATTGAAGACCTTGTAGAGCATTTCTGTGTAACCGTGCCGAGGATGAATGACAGATCGCTTAGGGCTCTCGCCGAGTACGGCCGAAGATGGGAGGCGATTCTCGAGACGGTCGTCCCCGTGGGACAGGCCTGTTCCGTCAAGCTGTCGGAGCAGCGCCCCTGGATCGGAGTACCCCCAGCTAGTCGATCCGCGGGACCGCTAGACGCAGTGACTTGGTCAGATCTAGATCAGATGTTGGCGTTGGGCGAGGCAAAGACTACCCATATCGAGATCCGGGCCGCCGACCACGACGTTGTACTTCACCACCCACGAATCACCGATCTGGTGGACCAACGAGAGGCTGTCGCTGTCGTCGAGGCCCGCGAGACGCAAGATGCTATTGCCCTCTATGCGGCGGGATCCGATGAGCGGCGATTCGCGCGAGTCCGAGTGCAAGCACGCGTCCGGCGAGGGCACCGGATTCTTGTGAGCTGGTTGCTGGCATTGATGATCGCTGCGGGACTAGTCGCATACCAACTCCCATCCGACGACCAACTGGTGGAGTCCTTGGCGCTGTTGACCTTCCCCCTTACATTGGCAGGAGCGGTAGTCCTATGGCGAGAGACGACATCGCTTGCCGAACGCCTGCTACGCCCTTGGCGGATGCTCCTCGTCCTCGGGATCAGTTGGATCTGGGCAATAGCACTCGCGAGGCTGCTGCTTCGAGTTGACGGGTGATGGGTAGACGGAGCCAGGGCCACGCACCAGACCTTGGTGAGATCTGGGCTGCCGATTCTGGCCTTCTGCCCCCGATACCCAGACACAACCGCAGGAAGTCAACAACGATGAGGACCGTGTCACTGAGGGCCCTGTCATCGCCAACGCCACCGTCGACCGGCTGGATCGGCGTCGGCTCGTCTCGACGGTCTGTTCGACGCTCTCAGGGTCGAGTTCAAGGGGCATCACCGCAGTTGCGGAGGGGTGGGGTTGGCGTGGGAGGCCTTGTCGAATCCGAGGGTCTTGTAGGCGCTGAGGCGTTTGGTGTGCATGCGGGCGAGGACGTTGATGTTGTTGTCGACGTAGTCGTGGAGTTCGACGTCGTGTTTGGCGCTGTGGGCCCGTAGGAGCCGGCCGACGTATTGCACGACCCGTCCTTTGAACGCGATGGGGAAGGCGAGGAAGAGGGTGTCGAGTCGGGGCCAGTCGAACCCTTCGCCGAGGTAGGAGCCGGTGGCGACGACAACGATCCCGGTGTCGTCGCGGGCAGCGGCCATCGCGTCATGGACCGCGGCGAGGGCCTTCTTGCCGAGCCCTCCTTTGAGTATGTGGGCTTCGTAGCCTGCAGCGGCGAGTTGGTGGCATATGGCATCGATGTGGGCGGTCCGCTGGGTGAGAACGAGACAGGTCCGTCCGGAGTCGAGTGCTTGCACGACATCTGTGCAGATCTGTGTCGTGCGTCGCTCGTCATCAGCGAGTGCGCCGAGGACCTCCTGGATCGAGGCTGTGTCGTCGTGGACGAAGCCTGTGGGATGCACGATCAGTCGGCGTTGGACGAGCCTCGTGACGGGCAGGTCGCCGGGGCGGGTCTCGTGGCGGGTCGGGCCACACTGCAAGGCGATGATGCCCTCGAGCCCGTCGCGGCGATACGGGGTGGCGGTGAGGCCGAGCCAGCGACGGGTCGGCGCAGTGCGTACGCAGGCCTCGAAGGAAACAGCCGGCAGGTGGTGGCACTCGTCGACGACGATCAGCCCATATCGGGCGAACAGCTCGTCGGCTCGTTCTTGGCGGGCGAGGCTCTGGATCATCGCGACATCGACCACACAGCCCGGCCTGTCTTGACCGCCGCCGATCACGCCGACCTCCTCGCCGTCGAGGCTGAGATGCTCAGCGAGCCGCTCGCGCCACTGCGCAAGAAGCGGTCTGCGGTCGACCAGCACCAGGGTCGGCTGTTGATGATGGGCGATGACGGCGCACGCAGTCACGGTCTTGCCCGCGCCCGGTGGGGCGACGATCACGGCAAGCTCATGGCCGACGACCGCGTCGACTGCTTGTTGCTGGTGGGGCTCCAGCGTGCTGACGAAACGCAACTCGATGCTCTCGTGGTCGGGGCGGCGATCAGTGATGTCGAGCTGGCTTCCCGCCCTGTCGACCAGTTCAGTGACATGGCTGATGAGGCCGCGTGGGAGGTGGATCGATTCGAGGTCCTCGCGGTAGCAGCGAATGAACCGGGGCGTGTCCCAGGTGGAGAACCGCATCCGTTCCTTCTCGTAGAACTCGGGGTTCGCTAACGACCCCAGATGCTTCAGCCCAGCGACGAGCGCCGGCGGCAGACCGGCCCGGCGAAGCGACAGCATCCCGCCGAGTTGGGCATCGATCACCGCGGGCGGCTTCGGACCCTCGGAACTGGCCAGGTCGGCCAATGACAGGCTAGGGCCGGCCGTCACCGGGCGAAGAGTGTCGGCCAGCGCCTCCACTGCCTCGCACGACATGCGCGACACGCTGGAGAGCAAGGCCCACTGGTCCGGCCACGGTTGCATCGTCGTCGGGTCCAAGAACACCGTCGCGCCCCGAGAGACGCGTTCGCCATGGAGAGGAAGCGCGATGAGGTTGCCGAACGAGCCCTTGGGCATGAAGTCCTGGGACGGGAAGAACCGGTCATAGCTGGCCAAGTCGAGCTCGGCCCTCGTGGCCATGGCCTGTCGCAGCAGGCCCATGCCCATCGCACGGGCGGCGGTAGCAGCCACGGAGTGCTCGAAGAACACCCACACATGGGCACCGTCGCCGGACCGTGACCGCTCCAACACCGCGGGCACCCCAGCGCCATGGCACCGGTCCAGGAAAGCGAGAGCGTCCAACGCCCACGAGCCGCCATCGAAGTCACAGGCCAACAACCGGCACGTGTCGCCACCCATCAGCGGGTAGATCCCGACGGTGACGTCCCCTCGGAGATGCGAGGCAAGCACGTCGTCGGTCAGTGGCAGATAGTCCCTCGATCCCCGCCCCTTGTTCGACCAGCCGCCACGAACCGCAGGCGACCAACCCGACTTCCCGGTGTTCGGGTTCTCCCAACGCCGGGCATAGACATCGGACCGAGCACCGAATAGCGACCGAACCAGGTCGATCTTGTCACCCGAGCTCGACGCCTGGGTGACCCCAGAGGTCCTCGCGGCTGCGCCGAACAGACTGGGCGCCCATGCCCGGCGATGCCCGTCGCCCGTCCTAGCGTTGAAGCCCATCAGATCGTGGAGCCGCTCGACCTCGGCGCGCAGCCGCTCGACCTCGGCCAACAACTGTGACCGGGACGGCTCCTGCACAGCACCCACCTGCCGACAATCCTATGGCCTCGGAGGATGTGCCCTGCGCGCCGAAGGTGTAGCGGCTCTCTAGGCTCGAGAACGGACGGACAACTGCGAGGTCTTCACCGTGCTGTTGATCCTGTTCGGAGTCATCTCAACCCGACTCCCGGGGCCCGAAACGGCCTCCGGCTGTGGAGATGCCCCAGCATTCGATGGTGCCGTCGGGTCGCAGCCCGCAGGTGTGGTGGGTGCCGGCTGCGATGGCGGTGAACTGCCCAGATGGCGGGTCGCCTTGGCCGAAGTCGTCATCGCCCCAGCAGTCGATGGTGCCGTCGGTTCTTAGCCCGCAGGTGTGGTAGGTGCTGGCCGCGATGGCGGTGAACTGCCCGCCCGGGGCATCGGTTTGGCCGTGGGCGTTCCAGCCCCAGCAGTCGACCGTGAAGTCGGGCCTGAGTCCGCAGCTGTGGCTCCAGCCAATGGCCGTTGCGATGAACCGCCCGTCCGGAGGGTCGGTCTGGCCGAAGACGTTCCAGCCCCAGCAGCCGACCGTGTAGTCGGCTCTGATGGCGCAGGAGTGTGAGCCGCCGGCTGCGATGGCGGTGAACTGCCCGCCGGGCGCCACGGTCGCGCCGCTGTCGCCTCTTGCGCCCCAGCATCCGATGGTGCCGTCGGGTCGCAGCCCGCAGCTGTGGCTCCAGCCGGCTGCGATGGCGGTGAACTGCCCGTCGGGAGGGACTAGGGCACTGAGCGCGCCGCCCCAGCATTCGATGGTGCCGTCGGGTCGCAGCCCGCATGTGTGGTGGGTGCCGGCTGCGATGGCGGTGAATCGACCGTCCGTCGGCGGCCCGGTATCACTCTTCTCGAGCCCCAGGTTGAAGAAGTCGTGCGGATCGGGGTTGCCCCAGCATTCGACGGTGTTGTCGGGTCGCAGTCCGCAGTTGAAGTAGTCGCCGGCGGTGATGGCCGAGAACTGCCCGTCCGGCGGGTCGGTTTGCCCGTGGTCGTCGTAGCCCCAGCACTCGAGTTCTCCGCCGGCCAACAGGCCGCAGGTGTGACTCGATCCGGCTGTCACGGCGACGAATCCCTTGCCGGGCGCAGGATGGGGGGCGTTGTCCATGCGTCCCCAGCAGATGATGGCGCTGTCGGTTCTAAGCCCGCAGTTGTGGAACTCGCCGGCGGTGATGGCCGCGAAGTGTCCGTCCGGTGGGTCGGATTGGTCGAAGTCGTTGTCGCCCCAGCATTCGATGGTGCCGTCGGTCCTGAGGCCACAGCTGTGGAAGAAACCGGCCGCGACGGCGATGAACTGCCCGCTTGGCGGATTGGTCTGGCCGTGGGAGTTGTCGCCCCAGCATTCGATGGTGCCGTCGGTACGCACCGCGCAACTGTGTTGGCGGCGGGCTGTTATGGCGGTGAACTGCCCGTCTGGCGGGCTGGCTTGGCCGTCGGTGTTCCAGCCCCAGCATGCAATGGTGCCGTCGGTACGCACCGCGCAACTGTGCAGGTTACCTCCGGCGACGGCGGTGTAACGGCCCTCGGGCGGGTCGCCTTGACCGCTGTGGCTGGCTCCCCAGCATGCAATGGTGCCGTCGGGACGCAATCCGCAGGCGTGGCCGCCTCCGGCGGCGACGGTGACGAACTCGCCGTCGGGAACGGCGGTCTGGCCGTACTTGTCCCCCCAGCACTCGACGGTGCTGTCAGCGCGCAGGCCGCAGGTGAAGTCGCCGCCCCCGGCTATGACGCCGCCGCCGTCCAGCGGCGGGTTCAAGGCGCTCGGCGGCTCGGTTTGCGGCTCGGGTCCGGGCCTGCCGGACGGCACGCGCGCCCCCCAGCAGGCGACGGTGTTGTCGGGTCGCAGCCCGCAGGTGTGGTAGGTGCTAGCGGCGATCGAGATGAACTCGTCCGGCGGCGGGTCGGCCTGGCCGAAGTCGTTGTCGCCCCAGCATTCGGCCGTGCCGTCGCCACGAAGCCCGCAGGTGTGCGATCCCGCCGCGGCGATGGCGCGGAACGATCCTCTGGGGGCGTTCAGTTGGCCGTGCTGGTTCCGGCCCCAGCAGGCCGCGGTGCCGTCGACGCGGAGTCCGCAGGCATGGTGGGTGCCCGCGGTCACGGAGGCGAACAGGCCCCCCGGGACGCCGCTCACCGGCCAGCCGGTACCTTCCCAGCACATGACGGTGCCGTCGGCGCGGAGTCCGCAGAGGTTCTCGCCGCGCAGAGAGACCGCCGTGAACCGGATGTCGGGCGATGCCGAGTTGTCGAAGTTGTCTCCCCAGCACGCCAGCGTGTTGTCGGTTCGCAGCCCGCAGGCTCGGGGGCTGCCGGCCACTATGTCGGTGAAGGCGTCGTCGGGCGGCTCCACCCAGCCCGTGTGGCCCCAGCACTCGACGCGGCCTTCGGCCCGCAGCCCGCACGACTGGTAGTGGTCGACCGCTATGGCGGTGAACTCCCCGGCCGGCGCGTCGGTTTGGCCGTACTCGTTGCTGCCCCAGCAGGCGATGGCACGGTCCACGCCGAGTGCGCAGCTGTGGTCCCCGCTGACGGCGACCGAGGTGAAGCGTCCCTCGGGAGCGTCGGCCTGGCCGGCGGCGTTGCTGCCCCAGCAGGCCACGGTGCCGTCGGTCCGCAGCCCGCAGTTGTGCAAGGGGCCGGTGGACACCGACACGAACCTGCCCTCCACAGAGTCGGCCTGCCCCTCGTACGGGCCGCCCCAGCAGACCACGGACCCGTCGATGCGCAGCCCGCAGCTGTGCGCCCTGCCGGCCGTGACGGCAGCGAAGCGTCCCGCGGGAGCGTCGGCCTGGCCGCTGCCGTTGCCTCCCCAGCACACGATGGAATCGTCGGCTCGCAGACCACAGGTGTGCCACGAGCCCGCGCTCACGGCCCGGAACTCTCCATCGGGGGCGTCGACCTGACCCGATCCGTTGCCTCCCCAGCAGCGCACGGTCCGGTCGGTGCCCAGGGCGCATGTGTGGACCCACCCCGCGGTCGCCGCGGTGAAGGCCATGTCGGGGGCGTCGGTGCTGCCGTGCCGGTTCGTCCCCCAGCATTCCGGCGTGCCGTCGGCTCGCAGCCCGCACACGTGGACGTGCCCGGCCGCGACGGCGATGAACTCTCCCACGGCCTCCCCCGAGAAGTCGCCGCCGCTGCAGACGATGGCACGGTCCACCCGCAGCCCGCACGTCCGGTAGCCGGTGGCCGACACGGCCACGAACCGCCCGTCGGCGGCTGACAGAGTGTTGGCGAAGATGTCGGCGCCCCAGCACTCGATGGAGCGGTCGGCCCGCAGTCCGCAGGTGTGGGTGTCGCCGGTCGTGACCGCGGTGAACTCGCCCGGCGGCGGGCTCGCCTGGCCGTGCTCGTCGCGGCCCCAGCATTCGACGGCGCTGTCTACGCGCAGCCGGCAGGTGTGCCCGTCACCGGCCGAGATCAGCTCGGCTGCCGGCGACGGCTCGCCCGCCCCGGGCGCCGCGAGCGAGCCGTCTCCGCCGATGGCGAGGCTGCCCCAGCATTCGACGGTGCTGTCGGCGCGCAGCCCGCAGGTGTGGTCCTCGCCGGCGGTGACGGCTGTGAACTGTCCGGCGGGCGCCCGCGCCTGGCCGTGGTCGTTGCGGCCCCAGCATTCGACGGCGCCTCCCGGCCGCAGCCCGCAGGTGTGGTCGCCGCCGGCGTCGATGCCGGTGAGGCGGCCCGCGGGCGCGTCGCCCTGCCCGTGCGGGAGGCTCCCTATTCCCCAACAGTTGACCCCGCTGTCGCCGGACAGCGTGCCTAGCGACTCGGTGGGCCCCGCAACGGTGGACGAGAGAGTCAAGGACCTGCTGTCGCCGGGCAGCGCCACCGCGCACACGTGCATGTTTCCGGCGGTCAGGCTGGCGTAGGGCCCGCCATAGCTCCCGCTGCCGCCGGGACCCCAGCACACGACGGACGCGTCGTCCTTGAGGGCGCAGGTCTGGGCAGAGCCGGCGGCCACCGACAGGAACCGTCCGTAGGGCTTGTATGCGGACCCGATGAAGTGCTCGCCCCAGCAGTCGACCACACGGTCGGCCCGGATGCCGCAGGCGTAGGCGGGGGCCACGCTGAGCGATCTGAACTGCCCCTGGGGCGGGTCGGCCTGGCCGTGGCTGTTGCGTCCCCAGCATTCCACGGTGTTGCCGGCCCGCAGCCCGCATGTCGTCGCGCCGCCTGCGCTCAACCGGGTGAAGGTCCCCTCGGGCGGATCGGACTGCCCGTGGTCATTGCGGCCCCAGCAGCCGACGCTGTTGTCGGCTCGCAGGCCGCAGGTGTGCCCGTGACCGGCCGAGACCGCCAGCCAGGCGCCGGCCGCGGACTCCACGACCCGGCTCTCGCCGGTCGCCTCAGCGGGGGCGGCCAGACCGGCGGGTCCGAAGGGTCCGTCGGGCAACGAGCCGCCCCAGCACTGCACCGTCATGTCGGTGCGGATCCCGCACGTGTGCGCCGACCCGGCCGCGACCACCGAGAACGGCCCCTCGGGTGCCGTCGACTGCAGCAAGCCGTTCAGCCCCCAGCAATCGACGGCGCCGTCGGCCCGGACACCGCAGGTGTGCTCGTCGCTCGTCGAGATCGACTTGAACACTCCGGTCGGGGCCGCGACCTTGCCGCGGAGTGCCTCACCCCAGCACGCGGCGGTCCCGTCGGTCCGGAGCCCGCATGTGTGGTGCTTCCCGGCCGTCACCTCCAGGAACTCGCCGTCGGGCGGGTCCGCCTGCCCGTAGAACGACTCTCCCCAGCAGGCCACAGTGCGGTCGAGCCGAATTCCGCACACATGGAGGTCTCCCGCCGCGATTCCCTCGAACTGGCCCTGGGGGGCGTCGAGCTGCCCTTGGTCGTTGCTGCCCCAGCAGGTGACCGCACCGCCGTCCAGCAGGCCGCAGGAGAACGAGCCACCCGCGGACACCGCTTCGAACACGCCGCTCGGAACGTCGGACTGGCCGTCGGAGTTCCATCCCCAGCAGGCTGCACTGCCGTCATCGCGAAGCGCGCAGGTGTGACGCGATCCGGCGGAGACGGCTTTGAACTCTCCCTCCGGCGGGGTTCCCAAAGAGGCTTTGGGCTGCCAGCACACGATGCTCCGGTCGGCACGGAGACCGCAGGTGTGGAGCTCACTGGCGGTCAGTCCAGTGAATCGGCCCTCCGGCGCCGCCGCGAGATCCTGGTAGGCAGAGCCCCAGCAGCGCAGAGAGTTGTCGGGCTTCAGCCCGCAATGGTCGCCTCCCGCGGTGACGGCCACGTAGGGTCCCTCGATCCGGTGAAGGGCGTCGAATCGACCGCCGCTCGGGCTGTATCCCCAGCATGAGATCGCCCCGTCGACTCTCAATCCGCACCCGAAGTGGTCGCCGACGTCTATCGCGATGAACCTGCCTGCCGGCGGTCGGCTCCCTGCTTGGATGTCTGTTCCGCCCCAGCATTCGATGGTCTGGTCGGTGCGCAGCCCGCAGGTGTCGGCGGTGCCGGCGGTGACGGCCGTGTACTGGCCTTCCGGTGCTTCGCTCTGGCCGTAGTCGTTGGCGCCCCAGCATTCGATGGTCTGGTCGGTGCGCAGCCCGCAGGCGTGCGAACTTCCGGCCGACACCGCAGTGAAGTGACCTTCGGGTGGTTCGATATGTCCCGGCGAGTAGGGGTCCGAGTAGGGATCCCAGCATTCGATGGTGCGGTCGGTGCGCAGCCCGCAGGCGTGCCCGTCTCCGGCGGTGACGGCCGTGTACTGGCCTTGCGGCACTTCGCTCTGGCCGGCGTCGTTGTCGCTCTGGCCGGCGTCGTTGGCGCCCCAGCATTCGATGGTGTGGTCGGTGCGCAGCCCGCAGCTGTAGAGAAGCCCGGCCGAGACGGCCGCGAACTGTCCCGTCGGGGCGTCCGTCTCCCCGGCGAGGTTGTATCGTCCCCAGCACGCGACGGTGCCGTCCGTTCGCACGCCGCAGGCATGAAAGAGTCCCGCGGAGATCACCCCGCCGCCGTCGAGCGCCGGGTCCAGGGAGGCGCCCGCCGGCTCGGGGGCGGTCGGCGCGGGTTCCGCAGCGGCGGTCGGCGCGGATTCCGCGGCGGCGGCGTCGCTGGTTCCACCGGCAACCAGCAGGCGCAACTCACCCACAGACGCGGAGCCACGGTCGCCGTGCCGGGCTTCTCCCGGCTCCGGGGTCGAGACGTGTTCGGAGTCGACACGGTGCCCGCTCGCGCGTGGCTGGGCAGCGGCGTGTGGCGACATCGACGTACCCGCCGACGTCGCCGGCTCCGCCGAGGCCAAGCCGGCGGGCATCGACGTGACATGTTCCGAAGTCGGCGTACCTGTGAGCGGCGCATTCTGAAGGGACGCGCCGCGATGCCGGGCCTCGGGAATGTGATCAGCCGGTTGGTCCGGCGGCGCGGACTGTCCCTCGACGGGCGCGACCTCAGACGCTGCGCCGCAGGCCGACGCGACAAGAGCCAGCGACACGAGCCACGCCCAAGACGCCACGACGTACACGCGCCGTCTCATATGCAATCCCACGACACCACTCATACACCATAGATTGCTGCGGGTGGCCCTAGAGCCAAGACACACTCCGGGCGACCCGTTAGCGGGGCTGTGCAGGCGGTCGCCGGCGTTGTGGCCCGAACTTCGTGTGTGTGGTCCTCGCTAGTCGAGCCGCCGACGCGGGGACCTGCGTCGAGCTTCAAGAAAGCCGGGGCGGTGCACCTTGCGTGAGTGGTGTTTGTTGTGGGGCAGGAAGTCGGAGTCCATTCCAAGGCAACTCGCGGGCACGGGAGAGCTATACCCGTGGACGGCGCCTGGTGGGCTAGGGTCCTGTCGTCATGCGCCCGCGTCGTCGGAACACCCTCGGTGCGGCGTGCATCGCCGGGGCTGCCGTCGCCTACTCGCTGATCCCGCTGCCGATCCGGTTCGCGGGCGAGGGCTTCTCCGTGCTTGTACTCGGCACGCTCATGGAGTCGGCTTGCGCGACGCTGCTGCTGGTTGCGCTGGCCGTGTCGGCTAGGCCCGTGCTGGGAGTGGGCCCGCTGCAGGCGATGCGTCCAGCACGGCTCGTGGCGTTGCCTCCCGTCGCGCTGGCAGGCCCGCGTCCGGGCGTGCTGTTGACGCTGCTGCTGGTGACGGCACCCAATGTCTTGCTGTATGCCGGCACGGCGGCCCTGCTGCCGCTCGTGGTGCTGTCGTGCTTCTCCGACGGCCTCGACGTCGTGCCCCAGTCGCTTCTGATCGCGCGCTGGAGCGGCAGCAGCAGAAGCATCTCGACCCGCAGCGCCACCATGATGTGCGGACTGCCGATCGCGGTGGCCGCGGTCGTGTGGAGTCAGGCGGCCCCCGGCCAACTCGAGGGAGGTTCGTGGCGGACCACCGCAGTCGGGTTGGTGCTGGGGGTGCTGACCACCGCGACATACGCCGTGCGGCCATCGGCAGGGATCATCTACGGCGACCGCTGCGCCCTGGCCCGGCGCTCCGGACGCAGGGCTGTGTCGGTCAAGGAGTACGGCGTCGCCCTGTGGTGGTCGACGTTCGCCGCCTCCGCGGTGAGCGTTCCGATCGTGGCCGCGGTCGGGCTGACGTTCGCCCTCGGCGGATTGGGCGCCACCCGCTCGGCGGCCTTCGGGGCGGCGTCCGGACTGATCATGGGCTGCGCCCGCCTGCTGCACCGGGCCGGCAACATCGTCACCGCCGACACCCGCGTCAACAGCCTGCTCTACGCATCGCCGGCGCTGGCGGCCATATGGTTGACGATCGCAGGCGACCCCATCTACCAGCCGGTGCTGTTCGGTTGCGGCATGGCGGTCATCTTCGGGCTCAACGCGGCCATCGCAGCAGACCGCGACGGGTAGCAATCAGCCCAGTCGCAGTGACGCCTTAGAGGCCGAGCGAATCGGCGAGCAAACGCGGCCCATACGGCGCGAGGCCGTGGCCCGAGCGGCCCGTGAGCGCAGCGAACAAGAGCGGGAATGACACCGCTGCGGCGCGACAGGCCCTCGCCTATTTGCGCGCGCTCCTACGTCTTGACTCGGGCCGGCTAACCGGTCATCAGCGCGCCGGCCGAAGAACTCGGGGATGCCGCCAACGCTGTCGTAGTAGTGGTGGATCAGCGCGTTGGACAGTGGCATGTCAGCCGGAGGCGCTCAACAAGCAACCGAAGCAACTCGCATTCAAATAAGTTAGTGTTATGATCTTGTGATCGACACTAACATTCTGCTATGAGAATGCGGGCCGGAGCTAGGAGTTCTTGGGGGCTGACCATGCTGGGAAGCTGTTTTCGTACACCGCGCCGAGCCACATTCCTGGTGGTGGCCACAGCCTTGGTCACCGTCACGATGTCGCTCATCGATCGTCTGCCGGTCTCCGCGCAGACTGCCAACAGTCCGCCGACATTCCCGTCTTCGGAGTCTGGCGAGCGCAGCTTGGCTGAGAACAAGGCCGCCCGCTCCCACATCGGCTCGCCGGTGGCAGCCGCCGACCCCGACGGCGACACCCTGACGTACGCGATCTCCGGCGACGATGCCGGCGCCTTCGATGTCGATCAATCGACCGGCCAGTTGCTCAGCAGCGGGTCGCTCGATTACGAGACGAAGACCAGCTACTCGTTCACGATGTCGGTCCACGACGGGAAGGACGCCGACGGCAACCCGGACACGACGATCGACGACACCATCGATGTGAGCGTCACCGTCACTAATGTGGACGAGGCCGGAACTGTATCCCTCTATCCAGCTCAGCCCCAGATGGGCACAGTGCTCAGGGCGACTCTCAGCGACCCGGACGGGAGCGTGAGCGACGTGAACTGGTACTGGTCGAGGTCCAAGGACAGGAAACAGTGGTACATCAGTGATTTCGGTCTCTGGTCGCTCTTCGTGCCGACCGCCACCGAACGGGGGAGATACATCCGGGCCTGGGCGACCTACACCGATGGTCACGGCTCCGGCAAGAGGGCTATCGCAGTGTCTGACCACGCGGTCAGCCCCGCTGCCCCCGCGCCGCCCCTCACCGTCGTCACGCTGGTCTCAGGTCTGACGATCCCGTGGGACATCGCGTTCGCGCCCGACGGGACGATGCTGTTCACGCAGCGGTCGGGAGTGCTCAGCAGCCGGCTCACGGACGGCACGGTCCAGACCGTCACTGCCGACCTCAGCGACCTGGTCAGCGTGGGCGAGGGCGGGTTGATGGGGATCGTCGTCGATCCGAGCTTCTCCTCCAACCGAAGGTTCTACACGTGCCAAGGACACGACGGCGGAGGGGTCCAGGTCGTCGCTTGGACGATAGACGCCGCCTACAAGGAGGCAACCCGAGTCGCTGACCCCCTCGTCGGCGGCATCCCCGGCACGAGCATCGGCAGCGGATGCCGGTTGCGCTTCGGTCCGCAGGGTTACCTGTGGATCTCGACCGGCGACGCCTTCGTCGGGACGAACCCGCAGTCCCTGGACTCGCTCGGCGGGAAAATCTTGAGGGTCGACGCGTCAACGGGCTCGGGAGCGCCGACGAACCCCTTCTCCTCGCCCGACTCGCCGCTGATCTACAGCTATGGCCATCGGAACCCGCAGGGCCTGGCCCAACGTCCGGGCACGGAGGAGATGTGGGCGGTGGAGCACGGCCCGGCCTGGGACGACGAGATCAACCTGCTGGAGCGCGGCGGCAACTACGGCTGGGACCCGGCCTCGGACGACGAAGAATCCGGCTACGACATCCGCTCCTCCATGACCGATCTCGCGGAGTTCCCGGACGCGGTCGAAGCCAAGTGGTCGTCGGGCTACCCGACCGTGGCTCCCAGCGGAGGCATCTTCCTCGAGGGGGACGCCTGGGCCGAGTGGGAAGGCCGGCTCGCGGTGGCCACGCTGGGAACCAGATCGCTGCTGATCTTCGACTTCGACGAGGACGGTTCCTTCGTGAGTCTGGTCATCCCGACCCGGCTTGCCAGAAACTACGGGAGGCTCCGGACCCCGATGCTCGGCCCCGACGGAGCCCTGTACATCACCACTTCCAACGGCGGCGGCACGGACAGGATCCTCAGGGTCGTCCCCAGCAGGTCGCCAACGTTCCCGGCTGACGCCGATACCGGGAGCGTGGCCGAGAACAGCGAACTCTCGACGACGGTCGCCACGGTGACGGCCACCGACCGCGACGGAGACGCCCTGACGTACTCCCTGAGCGGACCGGATGCTTCCTCCTTCACCGTCCCGGACGCCTCCGTGGGGGAACTGAGGTCCAACCACAAGCTCAATTTTGAGAGCAAGCAGTCATATGAGGTTGTCGTCACCGCCACGGACCCGTGGGGCCTCAGCGACAGCGTCACTTTGACGATCGTGGTCATCGATGTCGACGAATCACCGTCGATCACCGGCAACACCAGCGTCGAATACGCCGAGGGCCGCACATCCACCTTGGGTCGGTACGCAGCCGAGGACCCTGAGGGAGAGGACGTAGCCTGGTCCCTCGCAGGCGACGACGGCTTGGCGTTCTCGATCAGCCCCGCAGGGCAGCTCTCCCCGAGGAAGGCGCTGGACTACGAGCAGCCGTCGGACAACGACCGTGACGGCGTCTACGCGGTGACCGTACAGGCTTCCGACGGCCCCAATACGGCGTCGCTGGATGTGTCCGTCACGGTGACGAACGTGGAGGAAGCCGGGACGATCGACCTGTCGTCTTCCCGGCCCAGGGTGGGGGTGGAGACGGCAGCGGCTCTCACCGACCCAGACGGAAGCGTTTCCGGCGTCACCTGGGTGTGGGCAAGATCCTCAGACCGAGGCGATTGGAGCACCATCGTCGGCGCCGCGTCTGCCCGCTACACCCCGTCCGATGACGATCTGAACAGCTTCATTCGGGCGGAGGCTCGATACTCCGACGGAGAGGGGTCTGGTAAGACTGCGCGGGCTGTCTCCGCCAACCCCGTCCAGGCCCCGCCCGAGTCGAACCATCCACCACGGTTTCCAACCAGCGAGACCGGCGTTCGCAGCGTGGACGAGTCGGCCGCAAGCGGGACACCCATCGGGTTGCCGGTGGCGGCCGACGATCCCGACAGCGGCGACACGCTGAACTACGTGCTAGGAGGATCCGACGCTCAGTCGTTCGACCTCGACGAGCACTCGGGCCAACTCCGCACGAAGGCTGAACTGGACTTCGAGAGGCGGTCCGCTTACGCAGTCACCGTGACCGCGATGGACCTCGCAGGAGAACACGCCGCGATCACCGTGAGCATCAACGTGTCCGACGTGAACGAGGCCCCGGCCTTCGCCACGCAGACCACCGAACACTTCGTCTCCGAGGACGCCGCGCCGGGCGAGAATGTGGGCCCGCCGCTGGTTGCCAGAGACCCTGAAGGCGACCGTGTGACCTACACCCTCGCTGGGTCTGACGCGTCTTCGTTCCACCTCGACGGCGATTCGGGCCAGTTGCAGACCCGGCACCCCCTGGACGACGGGAGCAAGTCGAGATACTCGGTCGTGGTGATCGCGGCGGACACGTCCGGCCTGTCGGGCCGTATCGCCGTCACCATCACGGTTCGTCGATCCTCCGGCCCCGGAGATGGTGGCGGAGGCGGCGGCGGAGGAGGAGGCGGCGGCGGAGGCGGCGGGGCACCCGCTGATGCTGAGGAGCCCGAGGAAGCCGAGGCGTTCGCCGACCTCGAGGAAGCGGGTGTGCATGAGCAGTCCGTGCGCGCGCTGGCGTCCAGCGGCGTGTTGGAGGGCACCGGCTGCGGCGGCGGCCTGCTGTGCCCGCTCGAGCCGCTGCTTCGCTGGGAGATGGCAGTGTGGCTGATACGAGTGGTCGACGGCGCCGAACCTCGGCCCGCCCGGCTGGTCCGGTTCGAGGACATTGACGGAGACGTGTGGTGGGCCCCTCATGTGGAGCGTCTGGCGGAACTGGGCATCACTGCCGGTTGCTCGACGGAGCCGCTGGCGAGGTACTGCCCCAACGAGCCTGTCACCCGCGGGCAGATGGCCAGCTTCCTGGCTCGAGCCTTCGAGCTGGCACCCGCGGCGGAGGCCGGGTTCGCTGACACCGCCGACACCGTCCACCGCACCGCCATCGATGCCCTCTTCGCGGCCCGGATCACCGTGGGTTGCCTCCGTGACCCGATCAGGTACTGCCCACGACAATCAACAACCAGAGCCCAAATGGCCAGCTTCCTCGGTCGGGCGGTTGCCCTCCGGAACTGACGGCCTCGTCACCGTTGCCGAGGCCAGGAGCCCACCGCGGAACCGGACCCGGGAAGACAACGCTTCTTGCGGATCCGGTCGGCTCGATCTTGTGAGCGCCGACGGCTCGCGGCCATTACCGTCCGGCGCGTGGGAGCGGACTCGGGCAACGAGTCATGGGCGTCGTCGCCTGCCACTCGCAAGTCGATGCAGGGCAACCGCAGCCGCGACACCAAGCCCGAGATGGCGGTGCGCTCTGCCGTGCATCGGCGCGGCATCAGGTTCCGGGTGTCGGCGCGGCCCCAGCCCGAGCTGGCCCGCACCGCCGATCTAGTCCTGCGCAAGACCCGCATCGCCGTCTTCGTCGACGGCTGCTTCTGGCACGGATGCCCCGACCACCACAGCCAGCCGGCGACCAACTCCCGGTATTGGGCCGACAAGATCGCACGCAACGTCGAACGCGACAGCGAAACCACCGCATACCTCCAGCAGACCGGCTGGACGGTGCTGCGCTTCTGGGAGCATGAGGATCCCGAGGCCGTGGCCGACCAGGTCCAGCAAGCCGTGCAGGCGGCCCTGCTCGACCGGCAGGACGACTAGAGCAGGCGCGGGATCTTCGGGCGAGACCGATGACCCTGTCTGTCGACGGTGGTGCTCACACTCCGGCGACGGTGACGACGTTCAACTCGCCGCTGCGGCCCACTAGCTCGACCAGGTCCGCGCAGTCGCCTCCCAAGGTCGGGGCGAGCCATTGCGTTGCATGTGACAAGGAAGTTAGCATGTAACAATGTGTTTATCACTCTGGTGTCGGGTGAGCGGTGGACACCCGTGCTGGCCAGAGTGGTCACCGCTGAACGGAGGCGGTCCGTCAGCGGCCCGCACCCGCTGCTCGCCTGCAACGGCAGAGGGTTGAGCGCATGTCGTGGATTCTCGACGGGCTGAGCCGGCTGGTCACCGCAAAGCCGGCCGCGACGCTCGTCATGGTTCTGGCAGTAACCGTAGGGCTCGGCTCGGGCATGACTCGCCTGGCGCCGCAAGCCGACACCACGGTCTTCTTGCCCGCGGACAGCGAGGTGGCCGCAGCCTCCGACACCATCGACACGCTGTTCGGCGGCATCGAGGAGACGGTCACCGTGAGGCTGATCTTCCGGGGCGACACGCTCACGCCCGCCGGCCTCGCGCAGATCGACGCGACGGTGGGACAGGCCGTAGCCCACCCCAGAGTCGAGCCGCTACTAGCGCAGCAGCGTCCAGTCCTTGCCCCCACCCACCTGATAGGCGGACCGCTCGGCACCAGCGACTTCGCGTCGGCCACCCAGCGAGCCATCGACGAGGCCGCAGCACAGGTCCCGGTGGACAGCCTGGTCGGCACCGACACCGACGGCAGCGGAGTGGCGCTCGCCAACATCCGGCTGATCACCGACGTTGACCGCGACGGCAACACCGACGACGACGCGGCCGCCCTGGAGCAAGCCGAACTCGCCATCGGTGACCTCGCCGCGGCGAGCCAGGGCCCGCTCGCCGCCACCGCCCTCTCACCCGCAGTCATCGCCGAAGAGTCATCGGCGGCCACCGGCTCGGAGATGCTGGTGCTGATCGGCTTGGCGCTGTTGGTGATCGCCGCGCTGCTGCTGGTGTTCACGCGCTCGCTGCTCGACCTGCTGTTGTCGCTGTTGGGCCTGGTGCTCACCGTGGTGTGGGTCATGGGTGCCCAGGGATGGCTCGGTCCCGAAGGCCTGGAGCTGATGGGCGCGCCGAACGCGATCACCACCATGGTGCCCATCATGTTGATCGGCCTGGTGGTGGACTACGCGATCCAGACGGTCGGGCTGTACCGGGAGCAGCGGACCGCGGGCTACGACGCCGCCACATCGACGCGTCTCGGGCTGAGAGCGGTGATCATCCCGCTGTCGCTGGCGGCGGTCACCACGATCGTGTCGTTCCTCAGCAACCTCAGCTCCCCGATCCCAGCCAACGGCGACTTCGGCATCGCCGCAGGCGTGGGCGTGGCCGCCGGCCTGATCGTCATGCTCGTGCTGCTGTCCGCGGCGCGGGCGCTTCATGATCGCAGGCGCGAAGCCGGCGGCAAGCTGAAGCCGCCACGTCCGATCTCAGGCTCCATACCGGGAGTCGGCCGCGCCGTGGAGGCGCTGGGAGGCCAACTCGCCCGCCGGCCCGCACCGTACCTCGTGGTCGTCGGGCTGGTCACCGTGTTGTTGGGGTTCGCCTCGACTCGCATCGAGACAGTCTTCGACTCCAGTGACTTCCTGCCCTCCGGCGGTGACGCGCTGCGCAGCATCCAGACGCTCGATGCTGCCTTCGGCGGCTCGACCGAAACGGTGCAGGTGCTGATCGAGGCCGAGATCACCGACGATCGCTCAGTGCGCAACATCCTTGACTTCACTGCCGCGTTCGACGACGACCTGCGCAGACCCGAAGGGGTCGTCGGCGGCCTCCAGTCCTCTTTGGGGTCGCTGTTGCTGGACTGGATCTCCGACGACGGCACCACCGGCGACAGCTACGACCCCGAACTGGTCGCGCTAGCCGCGGCAGCCAACGACTTCCGCCTCAACCCCGCACAAGCCCAGGCCGTCATCGACCGGCTCAAGCGGGTGGACCCCGTCGGTTTCGCGCGGGTCGCGGTGGACGACCCGGACGGGCCCGACGCCTTGCTCCTTCAATTCGAGGCCCTCACCGGGGATCGGGAGCGGGCCGAACGCATGGTGGCCGACATCGACGGGCTGTGGTACGGCGACGACGAACAACTGGCCATCACCTCCAGCGAGGTCATGAGCATCGAGGTGGTCAACGCCATGACCGGCAGCCAGACAGCCTCCATCATGACAACAATCCTGGCTGCTCTGATCATCCTGACGCTGTTCTTCTGGATCACCAAGGGCCGACCCTCCCACGGCTTCATCGCGGTCGGCCCCGTTGTGCTGGTGCTGATCTGGGTGCTGGGGACGATGGCGCTGCTGGACATCCCCTACAACGTCATCACTGCGATGATCACCGCGCTCTCCATCGGCATCGGCGTGGACTACACGATCCACGTCATCCACCGCTACGACGAGGAGTTCTTCCGCTCCAGGGACCCGGAGGCGGCGGCGCGCCGCACCCTGGCCACCACCGGATCGGCGCTGCTGGGCTCAGCGCTGACGACCGCGCTGGGATTCGGCGTGCTGATGATGTCGTCGCTGCCGCCGTTCCAGCAGTTCGGGATAGTCACCGCGATCACGATCTCGTACGCGTTGATCGCCGCGATCGTGGTCGTGCCACCGTCAATGATCCTGTGGGCCGCGTACCAGAATCACCGGCTGCGCGCTGCCGCGGCCCTCGCCGGGCAGCAGCTCGTCGAAGCCGAGCCACACCCTTCTGACAGTTGATGTAATGACCGTGGACCGCACCGCGCTCCGAGGATCGGTCTGGGGCGGTCATCAGCGGGGCTTAGAGGCCGAGCGGATAGGCGGGACGACGCGGCCCATACGGCGCGAGGCCGTGGCCCGAGCGGCCCGTGAGCGCAGCGAACAAGAGCGGGAGTGACTCCGCTGCGACGCGACAGGTTCTCGCCTATCCGCGTGGCCCCTTGGGCGCGGGCGGTCTGGCTAGTAACGTCGCATCGCCTTCGAGAGCACCCTTGCCTGCCTGTAACGATGGCATCAGATTCAATAGTGGGCAATATTCTAGCTGGAGTAAGCCTTGCGCGTTCTGCCACGATGGCGCTAGAATGAAACGATGTGTTTAGATCGCCGGCGCGGGGCGAGTGGCGGGCGGGCGTGGGCTGGCCTGTCGTGCGAGCGGATAGGCACCCGGCGGTGACAGCTTCATCCTCATCTTGCGGAGGTTGCTCGGGGGCGCACCGGCCTACTCATTGTTGCCTTGAGCCGGTGTTGATGTTGTTCGGTTGTTCGCGGAGACCAGTGCTCCAATAGGCAGGACTTTCAGATTGTGAAAGGTGGAGGGCAAGTGAGTAAGGCGCGTGATGTCATCGCGGTCGGGGAGGCAGGGCTCAGGCTCATGCCCGCCCCGGGGTCGAGACTCGAGAACGCGACATGCTTCGAGATGGACGTCGTGGGAGCCGAGGCCAATGTCGCAGCGAACCTAGCTCGGCTGGGACGTCGTGTCGGCTGGGTGAGTTCGCTCCCAGACACTGTGCTCGGCTCGCGCGTTGAAGGGGCTATCCGGGCTCACGGTGTGGATACCTCCGGGGTTGTGTGGATGACAGGCAAGCGGGTCGCGCTGCACTACTGCGACAGCGACCGAACTCGTAGTGGCCGAGGCTGTGGGGGCGCCGTTCTGTGTGACCGGGCCGATTCAGCCTATTGCTACCTGACGCCGGACCAGATCGACTGGAGCCATCTGCTGGACACGCGCTGGCTCCATGTGACCTGCAACGCTATGGCAGCTTCGGCCCTGGTCCGCACCGTTGTCGGGCACGCGGTGGAGGCCGCTTGCGCCGCCGGCGTGTCCGTGAGCCTCGATGTCAATTGCCGCGCGACCCAATGGACGGCCCAAGATGTACAGGCGACGGTCGTGCCACTGCTGGGCGAGGTGGACCTGCTGTTCTGCGCCGCACGCGACGCGCGAAGAGCGTTCGGGCTGGCCGGTCCCGACGAAGAAGTGCTGGACGGCCTCGCCGCCCTCACCTCTGCCGACAAGATCGTGATGTCCGTGGGCGCCAGCGGCTTGATTGCCCGGTCTGGCTCGCAGCGGTTCTGTCAGGGCGGGGAGACGGTAGTCCCGGTCGACCGGGCGGGTACCGGCGACGCTCTCGCCACCGGGGTCCTGCATGGCTTGCTCGACGGCGACTTCCCCCGGGGGCTCGCCTACGGACAGGCCCTCACGGCTCTCTCGCGGTCGCGGCGAGGCGCGCAGGTTGTGGTCACTGCTGAAGAACTCGACCGACTCGTGGAGCACGGATGTGTGAACGGCCGACCGTTCGATCTGACCGCAGCGGGCTCTGATCTCAGCCGACCGTCGGAGCCGTCAATCCTGGTCTAAGAGGTTCCCGGGAGCTAGGGCCTCTAGGAGTCTGACCTTCAGAGCGCTCACGAGCGCGTCCTCCTCTGCGCCATCCCGGGACCGCAGGGCGGTCACCGTAGAAGGCAGGCTCATCGGGTCGATGCCGGTCCAGGGCCTCATTCGTTCCGTGACGTTGGAGGTGTTGAGGATCCCCACGCCCAGGCCGGACTCTATGGCACGCTGCACACCACGAATGTCGGCCCACTGCAGCGCGACCCTGTAGGGGCGGGCGGCCGCGTCCAGCAGCTCGGTCAGACATGGGTCGTACAAGCCGTGCGGCCCGAAGGAGATCAGCGGTACGGGGTCGGCATCGTCGAAGTCAGCTGCGAGTCCCTGAACAGCGTGGAGCTGCTCGCGCCGCCCAAGCTCGTCGGTTGGGCGAACATTGCCGTCGACAGCAACCAGTTGAACGAGCGCCAAGTCGATCTCGCCGTTATCGAGCATCTCGCTGAGGGCTTCCGGCCATTGTGCGGAGATTGCCAATTCGATCTCGGGATGAGTCCGCATGAACCGCGCTGCGACCTCGGCCAGATCACTCGGCACGAGGTCTCGGTTGCACCCCAGGTAGATCACACCACGCAGCTCGCTGCGTTGCATGTCGTCGACGGCGCGGTCGTGGGCTTCGACGATGAACTCAGCGTGCGCGAGCAGATCCCGTCCGTGCTCGGTGAGGTTGAGCGAATGCCCGTCCCGTCTGATCAGGCTCATTCCGAGCCGCTCCTCGAGGCGGCGGATCTTGAGACTCACCGCCGGCTGGGTGACCCCAAGTTCCCGGGCAGCGGCACTGAACCCACCTCGGGCCACTACCACGCGAAAGGCGCGCAGTGATTCGGTGTCGAGGATGAACTTGCGTCCAGGTGCGCGTGCCGCGTCGCTCACGGTGCCACGCTACTCGCTTCGCGCCGCACGGGACGAGGACCATCACAGAACACACAAATCAGATACTGCATTCGTTGCTTTCGCTCCTGCCTCAGTCGGGAGCGTCTCAGTATAACAGAACCTATGGGCTCACGTCTGGAAGCCCATCTCGGATGGAGCCCGGCTGGGGGGTGTGGCGGCCCAGGGCGCGACTGTTCCCTGTCATCGTCTGGTGCACCGGTTGGGACTTCTCGGCGCTGTCAGGCACCCAAGAGCCACCACGTCGATATTTGCAAAAGTTAGATTTGACAGATATAAGCTAACATGCTGTAATGTTAGAGGGCCCCAGGCTTATAGACCCCTGGCCGACGGCAAGCCCACGAGGACCACAGGGCACGGAAGGTGACCCAACCACATGACTACCAACCCACAGCTCGGCGCTCCACCGCACGCCTCCCGTGCCGGTTGTAGCGAAGAACCCGACCCATGTTGAACTCTACCTCGACACAGTCACGCCTACGCCGTGACCGAGCACGTCCGCCCGTTACTCCTCCAAACCCGCGGCGCCCGGTTGCATCGCTCCGTGCACAGCGAACACCCCGGCGGTCCGGGTTGCTGATTCTTGGACTGGTGCTCGTGTTGGGTTCTGGATTCGGCTCCTGGTTCCTCCTGCAAAGCGTCGACCAGCGCTCAAATTACCTCATGACGACTCGAACCATCGAGCGCTGGGATGTGGCCGATGCCGGAGACTTCGTCGTCGTCGAAGCAAACGTGGGCGCCGCTTCTGCCCTAACCGGCGACCAGAGTGGCAGTGTGCTCGGAAAGTGGGCGACCGGTCGGATCCCCGCCGGAACGCTCGTCACCGAGGGCCTATTCGAGACCCCGCCCCTGTCGAGCGAGTTCGAAGCGGAGAGGATGCTCATCCAGGTCAGGCTGCCGGCCGAGGAGGCACCGTTCGGCGTCCTGAACACGGGTGACACGATCGCCCTGCTCGGCCGGGAGTCGCTCGGCCAGGGAGCCGCTGTAAGCCCTCTGGCTCTCTTCGGCGTTCTCACCCTGGAGTTCGTCAGCGGCGACGACATCTACTATGTCGTGAGCCCTGAACAAGCCCTCGACATCAAGACCATCGTCGACCGCTACCAGCAGTCTGCGGACCGAGTGATGGTGAAGCTCGGCTTGAACCTCTCCGCCAATGATCTGGCTGAAGCGTTGGAGGAGTTGACGATCGACGAGTTGCAACGGCAAGTCGTCGACGATCTGCCCGCTCCCGCCGACCCCTCACAGGAAGCCGACGGTGCACTCGCGGAGCGGTCGGGCCCTGAGCCTGCTGGAGACCAGTGATGAACATCGCGCCACCAAGCGAAAGACGAGGTCCGCTTCGACCCCGTCCGTTGCGATGCTGACCGTATACAGCACCCACGGCTCGCCGGGAGCTTCCACGACCGCCGTGCATCTCGCCGCCCATTGGGCCGCGACGGGCCGTGAGGTGCTGCTTGTGGAGGCGGACCCCACCGGGAGTTCGCTGAGCCAGAACCTCGGAATCGAACCCACTCCGGGATCCGCGTCGTTCCTCAGTGCCGGCCTCCCGGTCCTCGGCACTCATCTGGTCGACCACTCACAGGACGTGATGTTCGAGAACCTGCACGTCATGCCGGCTCCCGCAAGCACCGAAGGGGCACACGGCATCGTCCATGCTCTCGCCAGCCTCGCCGAGGACCTGAGAAGGGTCGCCGAGGACGAGATGGCCGTGATCATCGATGCAGGCAGATTCACGGCAGAGACCTCTGTCTCGAGACTGACGACGATGGCAGCTGGGGTGGTCCTGGTCTTTGGCGAGAATGGCGATCCGCGACCGCCGGCCGACACCCTGGGCCGAGCTGTCGACAGGCATGGCCCCAAGAGTTGCGTCGTGACCATCGGTAAGTCCTGGCTCAGCCCTGAGGAGTGGTTTGGGCATCACAGCATGGAGTTCTGCGGTTCCATCAACCTGGCCCCAGACATTGCCGGCTACCACGCTGACTGTTTGACCCGCCGTTCCCGAAGGTTCAAGAGATTTCGGGCCAGCGTGGCACATGTCGCGGAGACTCTGTATCCCTACGCGCAGCCGCCCGTGTCTGAATCGCGCCACCAGGGCCCAGTCGTCGAACGGCCCCGGGAGGTCTCCTCGGAGTCTTCGGCAAGCGTTGGCGGGTTTGACCACGACGGGGGCAACAACGGCGGTGTCGCGCCCGACCGGCAGCCGGGGGTCTACACCGGCAACCACCCACCAGGAGCACACCTTCAGCCGGACTTCCATCCGCAGCTGAGGCCTGACCAGCGGCCGCGGCCCGATTCGCAGCCCGGGCCTGGCCTCCAGCCGGACTTCTATTCGAGGCCAGGCCTGGAGATGCAGCCGGACTTCCATTCCGGCCCCGACCCGAGGATGCAGCCGGACTTCCATTCCGGCCCCGACCCGAAGAAGCAGCCGGACTTCCATTCCGGCCCCGACCCGAAGAATCAGCCGGACTTCCATTCCGGCCCCGACCCGAAGAATCAGCCTGGGCCTGAACGACAACCGGAGTTCTATACGAACCCAGACCCGGACGAGGAGCCGGAGTTCTACTCGGACCCAGACCCGGACGAGGAGCCGGAGTTCTACTCGGACCCAGACCCGGACGAGGAGCCGGAGTTCTATACGGACCCAGACCCGGACGAGGAGCCGGAGTTCTATACGGACCCAGACCCGGACGAGGAGCCGGAGTTCTACTCGGACCCAGACCCGGACGAGGAGCCGGAGTTCTACTCGGACCCAGACCCGGACGAGGAGCCGGAGTTCTATACGGACCCAGACCCGGACGAGGAGCCGGAGTTCCATTCGGGTTCGGACCCGGAGATGCAGCCTGGGCCTGAAGTGCGACGGGGCTCTGGCCCGGAGTTGCAGCCGCATTTCTATTCGCAGCCGGGTTTCGACCCGCGACTGGGCACCCACCCTCAGCCAGGCTCCTACCCGCAACCGGGCTTCGACCGGCAACTGGGCCCCCACCCCCAACCGATCCCCAACCCGCCACTCGGCACCCACCCCCAACCGATCCCCAACCCTCAGCCAGGCTTCGACCCCCGATTCGGCACCCACCCCCAACCGGGCTTCGACCCGTCACTCGGCACCCACCCCCAACCGAGCTTCGACCCGCAACCGGGCTTCGACCTCCAGCCAGGCTCCCACCGGCAACCGGGCTTCGACCCCCGATCCGGCACCCACCCCCAACCGAGCTTCGACCCGCAGCCCGACTTCGACCCGCGACCCGGCACCCACCCCCAACCGAGCTTCGACCCCCGATCCGGCACCCACCCCCAACCGAGCTTCGACCCGCAACCGGGCTTCGACCCCCAACCGGGCTTCGACCCGCAACCGGGCTTCGACCCCCGACTCCCTCAGCCCGACTTCGACCCCCGACCCGGCGCCCACCCCCAACCGATCCCCAACCCGCAACCAGGCTTCGACCGGCAACTGGGCGCCCACTCCCAGCCAGGCCCCGACCCGCGACTAGGCGCCCACCCCCAGCCGATCCCCAACCCGTCACTCGGCACCCACCCCCAACCGAGCTTCGACCCGCAACCGGGCTTCGACCCCCGACTCGGCACCCACCCGCAGCCGATCCCCAACCCGCAGCCCGACTTCGACCCGCGGCTAGCAACTCACCCTCAACCAGGCTTCGACCCCCGAATGGGTGTTCACCCTCGGCCGGTCCCGGACCCGCGACTCGGCACTCACCCTCAACCAGGCCCCGACCCTCAACTGGGCGCTCACCCTCAACCAGGCCCCGACCCGCAGCCCGGCTTCGACCCGCGGCTAGCAACTCACCCTCAGCCAGGCCTCTACCCGCAGCCAGGCTTCGACCCCCGAATGGGTGTTCACCCTCGGCCGGTCCCGGACCCGCGACTCGGCACTCACCCTCAGCCAGGCTTCGACCCGCAGCCGGGCTTCGACCCCCGACTCGGCACTCACCCTCAGCCGGGCTTCGACCCCCGAATGGGTGTTCACCCTCGGCCGGTTCCGGACCCGCGACTCGGCGCTCACCCTCAGCCAGGCTTCTATTCGCAGCCGGGCTTCGACCCGAATGCAGGTCCCGACCAACTACAAGGCGGTCACCTGCACAATTCGTTCCCAAGCTCGGCCTCCAAGACCCACGGCCGAGAATCCAGCAACCTCATCACTCGATCAGGAGCGCGTGAGGGCGATCGCCCCGCAGTGTCATGACAGAGGAAAGTCGAAGTCTGGAACTCTTCCGGCAGTCGCACCAAGCGCTGCTGCACGAGTACATGGAACTCAAGCGCCAAGAACTGGGCAGCGAGGACCTCGACAAGCAACTAGTGAACCGCGCCAACCAGATCATCCGAGACTTCAACACCTCCGCGGTGATGGCTGGCAAACCCCAACTCTCCGAGCAGGACGAGAGCGAGTTTCGCTCGCAGGTCAAGGGTCTGATGGGCGGCGGTTCCCTGGCCCCGCTGCTGGAACGCGAGGATGTGGAGAACATACACATCCTCGGCCATGACAACGTTGTCCTGTCGCTGGCCGACGGGAATCGCACAATGGCTCAGCCCGTGGCCGACAGCGAGGCCGACCTTGTAATGATGATCCGGCACCTCGCAGCCACCGCGGGCCACACGTCCCGGCGCTTCGATACGGCCGCGCCGATCCTTGACCTTCGCCTGGAGTCGGGCCACCGGCTCTTTGCCGTCACCGCGGTGGCTGAGCGGACATCGATTGTGATTCGCCGCCACCGAATGCTGACCAACTCCCTGGACACCCTGGAGGAACTGGGGACCCTCACACCTCAAATGAGCGCCGTGTTGCGGGCCGCGGTGCGCCCGCCGAATCCAGCCAACATGCTGGTAGTGGGGGGTACGGGCTCGGGCAAGACCACCTTGCTGCGCGGGTTGCTGTCGGAAGTTCCCCAGTCCGAGTTGGTGGTCACGATCGAGGACACACTCGAGTTGCACCTTCGCTCCTCGGGTCTGCACAAGCGCACTCTCGCACTGGAGACCCGCACGTCCAACACCGAGGGCACGGGCGAGATCACCATGTACGACCTCTGCAAGGCCGCCCTGCGGATGTCTCCGGACCGGGTGATCGTTGGTGAGGTGCGCGGCGGCGAGGTGATGCAGTTGCTGCAGGCGATGGGCATCGGCAACGACGGCTCCGTGGGCACCATCCACGCGGGCAACACCAAGGCTGCCATCAACAAGATACTGATCTACGCCCAGCGTTCACCAGATTCGCCCACACCGGACTCGGTGTTGCGCGAGATAGCTCAGGTGCTGCACCTGCTTGTATTCATCAAGAAGCTCCCAGACGGCCGCCGGGCTGTTACCTCGATCCGGGAAGTCACCGGGTTCGAGGACGGAGAAGTACTGACCTCCGAGGTGTTTGCGCCGGGGCCCGCCGGCCACGGCGTATATGTCAGGCCCTTCAAGTCCGACGGCGAGGCTCTGGCCCGCCTCAAGATTGCCGGGTTCTCCCCAGCCGCGTTGGGCGAGCCGTACCGCCCGAAGACCGATGTGACCAAGCCCCCGGCCAAGAGGGCCGCGGCGAACAAACGTCGGGCTCCGCAGTCCAAGCAGCCCCAACCGACCCGCCGCCCACAGCCCAAGCAGACCCAACCGACCCGCCGCCCACAGCCCAAGCAGACCCAACCGACCCGCCGCCCACAGCCCGCGCAGACCCAACCGTCTCGCCGCCCACAGCCTGCGCAGCCCCCACCGTCTCGCCGCCCACAGCCCAAACAGTCCCAACCGTCTGGCCGCCCACAGCCCGCGCAGCCCCCACCGTCTCGCCGCCAGCGGCCTGCGCAGTCCCCACAGCAAGCGCAACTCAATCGCCAGCCGGCGCAAACGACGAACGCTCGCCAACCCAACCGCGCCATCGCGGATCCACGGAATCCGTCCGTCCCGAACCCCAGCGCACGCCTAGCCGCTGAGAACGGCAGGGATCAAGCGCCGTCCCCCGCCCCTACGCGGCGACAGCGTGAGGCGGGCAGGTAGCTATGGACCGGGCCGCCATTCTCGTGGGTGCTGTCTTGGGCCTCGGCTTGTTCACAATGCTGCTCAGCCTGCAGCAACGGCCGGAGACCAGGACCAAGACCACGTTGAAGAAGTTCCAGTCGCGAGCGTCGCGCGTCAAGAGGTGGTCGTCTCTGCACGACAAGCTCATCATGGCGGCCCTCGGGGTCGGATTGGCGTTCGGGGCTTGGCGCGCCACGGGGTGGATCGTTGCCGCGCTGCTCGGTTTCACAGCAGGCGTGATGGGGCCGATGATGTTCCGCGCCCCCCGGCGGAGGCGGGAGCTCACCAACGAGATCGAGGCCTACTCCCAGTGGACCGAACAGATCCGGGATCTGGTGTCGGCCAGCGGATCGCTGTTCGAGGCGGTCACCGTCTCTGCGTCGCAGGCTCCGGAACGGCTGCGCCCGAAAGTGGTGGAGATGGCGTCGATCGGCCGGACCCTGGGTCTGCCGGCCGCGCTGGACTGGTTCGCCGAGGAGATGCAGTCGCCCTTCGCCGATCGCCTTGTGCTCGGCATGAAGATTGCCTGGGACTCCGGGGCCCGGGTCAGCGAGGCGTTCGAGAGCGCGGCGCGCGCCATGCGGGCCGAGGTGGAAATGCGAAGGCGCCACGAGGTGGCCAACGCCCGCGCCTGGACGCAAGTGGTGGCGATGTTGGGCGTCACGCTCGTGTCGGTGCTGTTCATGTTCGTGTTCAACCGGGGGTTCTTCGATCCGTTCGGCTCTACCGTCGGCCAGGCCATCCTCGCGGCCGTGGGGGTGCTGATCTTCGGCAACGTCTACTGGGTGCTGAAGCTGTCGGAGTCGGACGTCCCCATCCGCCTGCTGGCATCGGACCGGAAACGGTCGCGCGAGAGCCCCGTCGCCGCGGCGGCGGCAGAGGACCGGTAAGGCCGTGGAGATCGTTCTGGGCGCCCTGATCGGGCTGGGCCTGCTGTTGATCGTCCTGGGCGTCAGGCGGCCGCCTGTCCGCCCCAAGGTCCACGTTCGAAACAAGAACGGAAGCGGCACGACGGGGAGTCGTTCGCCGGGGAGACTCGCCCGCCGGGCTGCCGGGAAGATCCAGGCTGACCTTCACGCCAAGCTGCATCTCAACCAGGACGCCGCCATCATGGGCCGCAACCTCGAGACCCACGCCCTGCACAAGGTCGTGGGGCTAGTGCTGGGTACGGTGCTGACGGCCATCCTCGCCATGGTCTTCGGCGCCCTGATCGACTTGCCGATCCTGATGACGGGGGCCGTCTCGCTGGTCGGCGGGCTGCTGGGGTGGTGGCTGCCCGACTCGATCCTCAAGTCCGCGGCCGAGAAGGAGCGCATCCTGTTCCAGCAGGTCACGGAGTCGTGGCTGGAGTTGGCGGCGCAATTGGTGACAGCCGGGTCCGATACCTTCGCGGCCCTCTCGACCGCAGCGTCGTACAGCTCGCAGCCCGGATTCGTTCTCATCCGCGACACCCTGATGATGTCGGCCGCAAGCGGGGAGCCTCCGTGGACCGGGCTGCGCAGGCTGTCCGACGAGCGCAGGCTGCGGTTCCTGGATCCGTTCTGCTCCTCGCTGGAGTTGGCGGGAACCACCGGGGCCGGATCCCGCCAAGCGATCCTGGCGCAGGTGGACTCGGCCCGCTCCAAGGCGATGCTGGAGGCCGACGCGGCCGCGGCATCGTCCAGCGAGAAGATGGGAGCGCCCCTGGCCCTGATCGGCGGTGCCTTCATGATCCTGATGGGCTATCCGCCCCTAGCCGGCATCCTCGACAGCGCCAGCCTCGGCGGCCTGTAGGGATTGCTCCCATAGCCTGGCGTGGAGGTTCAGCGCGACGACGGCGCGCCCCGTCAGCGGCGCGAGCTCGCGGCCGTGTGGCTGGCCACTGGAAGCGCAGTCTCGGCCATGGTGGCTGCCAGCTGGCTCCTCGTTGTCGACCGCGACGGTCGGCCGCCCGGTGGCGACATGGTGGGCCATACCGCCGCCGCGGAGTGGTTGAGAACCCTGCCGTGGTGGGACTGGCGGGGTTGGTCGGACTGGTTCTACGGCGGGCAGGCCATCGGCGTCAACTATCCGCCCCTGGGCCATGCGTGGATGCGGTTCACCCACCCCCTCCACGGGCAGATGGCCGCGGTGGCCGTGGGGCTGCTGGTGCTGCTGCCGTGGGGATCCCTGCGGCTAGCCCGAGCGGTGGGATACTCGCCTCGCGGCTGCCATGCGGCCATGGCGGCCCCCATGATCCTGGTAGCGGCTTCGGCCAGCATGCACTGGGTCCTGTCGGGATTCCACCCCATCCCCACGTTCTACGGCTCCTGGCCCGCCATGCTGGCCACGGTCATCGGTCTGTTCCCGGCCTGTGACGCGGCCGGGTGCCGCCGCCCGGTGCGGGCCGGCGCCCTGCTGGGCGTGGCCGGGCTCTTCAACGCGACCGTGCTGCCGGGCGTAGCCGTGGTGTGCGGGGCCCTGCTGGTGTCGAGCGGGACATCCTTCGGGAAGGGGCTGCGCTGGTGCGCCACCGCGGCCTGCGCAGCCCTCGCGGTGTCGGCTTGGTGGCTGGTGCCGTTCGTGGCGGGCTGGGATCGCCTGGTGCGTTGGGAGGTCTCGTTGGCCAACTCCCTGGCCGCGGGACATCCCTGGCAGGCAGCCCTGCTGGCCGGGCTGGGCGCGGCGGCAATCTGGGCGGCTCGCAGCGGCGCGGGACCGCCGCGGCGTCTGGCTGTGGCGGCCCTGGCCGGGCTGGGGGCCACCCTGCTGGGCGACCTGGTCGGCTACCTGCGGCCTGAGCGCTGGCTGGAACTCCCGATCCTGGTGGCCGCGCTGGCCGCGGCCGGGCTCGCAGGCAGCCGGGAACCCCCGTCGGTGCCGCCGGTGCGGGCGGCCTGGGCCGTGCTGGCCGGTGCCTTCCTGGTCGTCCTGGCCGTGGTCACCGCACGCTGGGAGGTGCTGCCCCTGACGGTCTGGCTGCTGTGGAGACCCCGCAGAGTGTGGGTCGGGGCGGGAGCCCTCGCATGGGCCGCGGTCCTGCTGCTGGTGCCGTTCGGGCAGGCGATCCTAGACCGGTCGCAGGACCCTCCGCCAGCCGCTGTGCTGGACGCGGTCGCAGCCGAGGACCCAGGCGCCGGAGGTCTCGTCTACATCGCCTCAGACGATGCGGCTTCCTGCCCGGGGCCTGCATCGTGGCATGCCGCGGCGGAGACCGGGGGCCGTGTCCGCCCGCTTCACGGCCTGTACCGGGAGACCAGCCCGGCCGCGGAGTTTCTCGATGCCGGGGCAGATCTGAGCGGTGGCTCCTACGGTGAGTCGGGTCGGTTGAGGCCGCATTGGCTCGAGGTATGGCAGGCCCGCGGGGAGCCCTCGCTGGACAGCCCGTCGGCCGCCGAGGCCCTCGGAGCCCGCTGGTACGCCACGTGCGACCGCGACGGCACCCCGGCGATCAGCGACCTCGGCGGCGTGCTCGCCGGGGGCGTGACCGTCGAGGGACACGCCACAGAAGCGGCATGGCATCGCGCCGCGGTGGAGTGGTGGATGTCTCTGGCGTCCGGGGCCGGGGACCCGAGCCCCGACGGGTTCGTTGGAGTGCCGGTGCTGGCACCCGATCGTGGCGACGGTTCGCTCAATTCTCACAGCCAGGCCGCTTCGGGAGTGGCCCTGCACACCGAACAGGACGAGCTTGTCGTGACCGCGGACAGGTCCGGCTGGGTCTGGATCCGTGTGCCCTGGGACCCCTACTGGAGAAGCACCGGCGGCTCGGCGGTCCACAAGGGCGGTCCCGGCCATCTGGTGGTCTGGGCGAATCACGGCACAACTGAGCTTCGATGGTCGGTGCCGGGCCGTGTGGATGCGGTCGCCGCAGCGGTGACGGGCACCGCGGCCGCGGCGGCCGGAGGATTGACGATGATCAACCGGCGCGCCAGCTGGACGGCCGGCGCAGACCGGCGACGCCGGCCGGCGGAAGCCTTGGAGATGTTCGCGGCCACGGTAGACGGATGGGTGCGTGCCGGCGCCGATGTCATGCGCCGAGCCGCCGTCCGGGTCTTGCGACGTAGATAACACAAACTTTGTTCTTGCGGTTTCTTTTCAAACTTGCTATTATGTTTTAGACGCTGCGCGTCGAGTACCACATCACTCAAGAAACAAGAGGAACAAAGATGACTGCAACACTCATCATCGTCGCACTCGTGCCTGTGATCGCCATGGCGGCGGGCCTGGCACGCCGCAAATGGCCAACTGACGTCGCCGCCGACGCCCGCGGCATCGCGCTGCAGACCGTGATCGTGATGGTCGTTCTGCTCGCCATCGCGGGCGGGGTGGCTACGGTCCTGCTCTCCAGGGGTCAGGACGCGATCACAGAGGTCGAGAACCAGAACATCACCATCGCCACCAGGTTCACGGACGCCGCCACGTGCGCCAACGCCGGATTCACCTGGGATGCGACCAACACCGTGTGCACGTAGCCGGTCACTCATCGCATTGATGATTGTTGCGCAATCCCTCACCTCGGCTGCTGCCTGACAGCGGCCTCGGGCGCCGCCTGCGGTCGTCTCGCGATCCCCGGTCGCGAGACGACCGCGGTGAGGCGCTGCCTGCCGCAATCCTGTTCATCGGGGTGCTCCTGGTGGTCCTTCTCGGAATCCACGTCGTGATCATCGCTATGGCTCGCACGGCCGTACAGGCGGCGGCAGAGGCCGCGGCGTCTGCCGCTCAGGTGGCCGGTCCTGGCCGGCGCGACTGCTTCGGCGATCCGACGATCCTCGAGCCGGCACGGGAGTGCGCGGCCGTGCAGGCCGCCCAACTCGCGATGGCCGGGGCCAGGGCATCGGTCACCGAGACCCGCAGAGCCCGCGTGCTGATCGAGGGCGAGCGGGGCCTAGTGACGGTGCTGGTGTTCGGCTCGACCCGGTCTCCCGTGTTCGGGCAGATCAATTTGGCCGCGCAGGCCTGCGCCCCCCTCGACGATGCCCCGGCATTCCAGTTCACCGGCACCGACCCGTGGCAGTGCTGACCCGACCCGGAGGTCGCGCCGGGCACGACCAGAGCGGCTCGGTCGCCATCGGGATGACGATCATGTTCCCGATGCTGATGATGGTGATCGTCGCGCTGTCGATAATCACCGACACAGCCCGCACGGAGCAGGCTCTCCAGGCGGCCGCCGACCGGGCTGCGCTCACCGCGTCGCTGTGCTGCTCCCAAACCGGGGGGCCCGCCGGCGCGGAGGCCACGGCCAAGGCCAGCCTGGCGGCCAGCCATCACGAGAACGCCCACAACCGCATCTTCTGTGTCAACGACTTCGTCAACGACAGCACCGTGCTGATCCTGGACGTGGCCGGCGATGTCGTTCCGGTGGCGCCGGGCTCCCGGGTGCCTCCCGGAGGAACGGTGGAGGTGTATCTGCGGTGCGAGATCCCGCCCCAAGCCCTCGGAGGATCCGGCTGGCCCGGACTCGACCTCAGGCGTTCCGCGGTGGGACACGCACGAGTCGATCCCTACCGGTTCCGCGCGTGACCGGGTCCCCGCCGACGCCCCTACCGGTTCCGCGCGTGACCGGGTCCCCGCCGACGCCCCTACCGGTTCCGCGCGTGACCGGGTCCCCGCCGACGCCCCTACCGGTTCCGCGCGTGACCGGGTCCCCGCCGACGCCCCTACCGGTTCCGCGCGTGACCGGGTCCCCGCCGACGCCCCGCCGGTCCGGTTGCCGGTGGTCGCTGCAGGCTCTCGCCGACGACCAGCGGGGCCTCTACGCCCCGTTCGTCGCGGTCATCACCGCCGCCCTGCTGTTCCTGGGCGGCATCGCCTACGACGGTCCCCGCCTCAACGCGGCCCGCCAGCACGCCGTGCACGAAGCCAACGACGCCGCCCGCGTCGCGGCTGCCACGGTCGCCAGTGGCGGAACCCTCGAGCAGGCGGAGGCCGCGGCGGAGTCCCACCTCGACCAGACGAGGCTGGTCTTCGGCGACGAGATCGACGTGATCCTGTTGGACTGCGTCGGGTCCAGAGTGCAGATCACGGTGGCGAGCGGGTATCGCTTCAGGTCCGTACTGGGACTCCTGAGGAACCCTCAGCCCATCGTGGCCACCGGTGCCGCCGAGGCCTACCTGATCCAACCCAGCGGCGAGGTCAGTGCCTTGCACTACGTGGGCGAGTGCCCCCTCGCCTAGCCATGGGACGCTGCCGAGAATCCCGTCCGGCTGTTCCGGCTCGACTAGCGGGCCGGCACCGCGCCCGAGACCGCGATCGACCACGCCGCGGCCACGGCTGCGCCCGCCACCAGGTAGGGGCCCAGTGGCCTGCTGGCCCGCGGCCCCTTGCGAATCAGGGTGACAAGCGCCTCCGGCAACGCCAGCACGAACCCGGCCACCAGCGCCGCGACGGCCACCGGCCACCCCCACCATCCGCACATCAAGCCGTTGAGCACGCTCAGTCGCACGTCGCCGAAACCCATCGAGGGCGGATGCGCAAAATGAACTGCGGCCAGGAAGCCACCGATGATCAGCGCCCCCAGAACCGCGCCGATCAAGCCGTCCGGCTCACCCTCGATCAGGGATGCGGCCGAATACAGCACCCACACCGCTCCGGCCGTGGGCCAGATGACCCGGGTCGGCAGCAGGCCGGTGCGGTAGTCGGTCACCCCTAGGTATAGCCCCGAGGACGCCCAGATGACGACAGCAACCAGGACGAGAACCGATGAGATGGTCATGCCGCGAACATCAGGCCAAGAACGAGTGTCGCAAGCAATAGATCATGGTGTCTATTCCCTCATTCTACCGGCCGGCAGGTCGCCCCTCCGAGACTCGGGGAGGCCAGAGTCGGGCCGGTTGAGGCAGGCCTCGGCGTGACCGGCACCGGCCGGGCCACGAACGCCGCGCTCGCCGTGATGACGGTGCTGTTCGCAGCCGGATGCGCGGGCGGGTCGGATCTCGATGGTTCGAGCCACCACAGCACCAGCGGCTCGCCGTCCGACCGGGCCGCTACCCCCAGCCGTCCCGCAGTTGAGGCCGCATCCGACCGCGACCCGCTCCCCTTCCTGGATCCCCAGGCAAGCCCTAGCACTGCGCTCGGCCGGCTGCGGGCCCAGCACCTGCCGGTGTGGATTGCGGACTTCGACTGGGCGTTCCCGCCCGAGGTGTGCGACACCGCCTGGGAGCTCGACGGCATCGCCCAGCCGGCCGCGCGCGCCGACCTCGCGTTGTTGGACGACTTCGCCACCGCGGCCGCGCTGTCGGTCATGCGCTTCGAGCAGCAGATGTCCCGGGCGCTGGCGGAACCCGATCCGCTGGCCCAGCTCTGCGTGGCCACCGCCTCGGTCGGGCCGGCCCGCTCGGAGACGCTGCGGGTGCTCGAGTCCTACCTGGAGACGGGGGTCCGGCGCTCCGAGCCGGCCGCGTACCCGCCGGAGGTGCGGATCGTGGCGGTGGGCCCCGCTTCGGCTTTGGCCGTGGCGTGCGTGAGGCCCGGCTATCCCGCAGTAGTGGGATCCGGCGGCCGGACGGTGGAGCCCGCCCAGGCTTCGGCCCGTCTCCAGGCCTACCTGCTGACGGTCTCGCGCGGCCTGGAGGACCAGGTCGCCGACGTCTCCTACCGGGTGTCCAACACGAGCCACAAGCCTGCCGGGGACTGCAACGACCTTGACGGCTGGGCCCTCGAGTGGAACGGCCGCGTGGAGGCCTGGATCGGCGAGGGCCAGATCTGGGAACCGCTGGAGACCATCCTGACCACCGAGGCGATCTGCGAACCCGCGCCGCCCAGCAGCTCGCACGAGTGTCCCGAGGACTGGGGCCCGTGACCTCCCGTCACCCGCCGCGGCCCGGGCCACGCCGTCAGTTCAAGTGGCTGATCGGCGCACTGTTGGTGCTGATCGGAGTGCTCGCCCCCGTGGAGTCGCCCGACCTGCCGCCACCGCTGGACGACCTCGCGGGTGTGCCGGCTGCGTCGGCCCAGACGCCGCCGCCGTCCACGACGATTGACGGAAGCCCCGACCCATGCAGGACTGGCTGGGTGCTGCACTCCACCGACCTGTCCCTGTGCGAGCGGCTCGTCACGGCCTGCGCGGAGAACCCGCTGGATGCCAATACCTACTCCACTCCCTCGCTCGGCACCCACCTCACTCCTTCGGTCGAGTTCCCGGACTTCTGCGAACTCACCGTCCTGGACGCGACCGATCCGACGATGTACCAGGACTGCACAGCCCTGACCGGCTATGCGGTCAAGTTGACGACAGGCCCAACCGGTCTCGAGTGTCGATTCGTCGCGCCCATGCGCTGCCCGTCCGACCTGAACCGAACCAGCGTCGACCGCTGCCAGTACCTGGAGCGTCGCAACTGGTCGTGCCCGGCGGGCGCTCTGCCGCGCAACCAGTTCAACAGCTGCTACCGGCCGCCCACAGCCTACTTGGGGCCGAATCCCGCCTGCCAGAGCGGTGCCCCGGATCTCCTCATCTTGTCATGCGAGGAATACGTCGGATTCGACTACGAGAGGGGCACCAGGGCGTGCGGCGGCTTCGCCACCGGGAATGCGAGCACCGCGCTCAAGCCAAATCAAGCCAACCAGTACTGGTGCGAGTACGACGCTTCGTTCCTGGACGTCGCGTGCCACGCCGCCGGCGCCACCTGCGCGCCCTCGGACGCTTACTGCGTCAAGCGGGCGAGCCGTACCGGCGGATGCGACACCGTGGCCAACACACTTCGCTGCCGGGGCCTGCAGGCCGACTTCGCGTTGCGCACAGTGTCGTCCACCGACGTCTACCGGGCGGGATGCGAACCGTGCGTAGTGCTGCCCTTCGAGAGCGTGCCGTCAGCGTGCCCCGCCGAACTGCGCTGGAGCCCTCGCCGCCCCAAATTGAACCACCGTCACCGGGGGTATTTCAACGAGGCCCACAGCTACCGGGAGGACTACTTCGACGCGGGGAGAAGCTGCGTTCGCAACGCGCACGTCAACAACACTCCCATGACCCAGGCCTGCCTCGACCGACCGAGATGTGCCGACCCGCCACGGGGCAGGATCGTCTGGGAGTCCACCCACCATTCGAAGCTCGCCATCGTGAACTCCCTGATCATGCTGAGCATCGTGGACATTCCCAGGCATCAAGGAAACGCGCCGAGATTCGGAGCAACCGGTCTGAATTATGCGCTGTACACGGATTGGACTCCCCAGTTCGACTTCCCCGACAGCGGGGACCCATACCTGCGCACATGGCGAAGTGCCGACCCTTCACGGTCGTACGGCACCGTGAGCGACCTTGTGCCCGGCGAGTGTGTCCTCAGGGACTGGCCTGACTTCAGGGTCCGGGTCGAGGAACTGTGGCCCGACAACGACTCGCAAGCCATCCTCGACCTCTTCGGCGCGGGCACCCTCGACTGGTGGACGGCCCTGCCCCAGACGGAGCAGAAGCAGCACACTGAGGCGCGCGGTCTCGACTACGTAGTCGGCATGACAGCCGCGGATCTGGCGGTTGAACTCGACCGCCGCGCCGGCACTCTCAACGAGGAAGTCCTCTGCCAGTTCGGTCCCGACGTCCACTTCGATGACGAGACGTGGTGCAGGTGGGCACCGCCAAGGCCCGGCTACTACCGCTTGACTGCAGCCGCCGGCTGGCGTCTGCGTGTCTGGGGGCCACGATCATGGCTCAGCCCCCGCCTTTTCGGAATTCAAGAGACCTTCGTGCGATCGATCAGCGCGGGCGACGGGAATTGTGCCTATAACGATCTTCACCAGAGAGGCTACGACAGGTTGCGGGGCTCGGACTACGACTGCGTTATGGATCACCTGGCGCGCATGGGGGCGACCCCTCAAGACATCGGCCTGCGGGACGACCCTGTCAACCGCGTCTTCACCGGACTGGTCCCGCTGCCCGCGAACCGGGACGACGAGTGGCTGTACTCCGACGCGGCGGGAGAGAACTACCGGTGCCCGCCGCTGGACCTGCGAGTCGCCTGCTCCAGCACCGCCGGCGCAGTCAACTACACCGAGACCGAGCCCGTCGGGATCGTGGTCCACGAGATGCGCATCAGCACCGTCGTGCCGTCCCTGTGATGCGAGGACCTGCTGTGCGCGCCCCATCAGGGCCCGGGTCCGCGGCCCCGGCGCGGTCTCTGCTGTGGCTACGATCGCGCCGGACTTCGAAGGGGCGAACCAGATGGCCGGAGTCACCGACCTCGAGCGATACCGCGCCGAACACGACGATCCCTCGTCGGCGCGAAGAATCGAGCTCCTCGACGCCGCCGAGGAGTTGTTCCTCGAACGCGGCATCTCCGACACCAACATGGGTCACATCGCCGAGCGGGCCGGCGTCACCCGGGTGACGGTCTACCGCTACTTCGCCGACCGGGACCAGGTGGCCTACGAGATCGCGACGCGGATGATCGACAGGGTGATCACCACAGCCCGGACGGCAGCGACGCAGGCGGCCACGCCGCTGGAAGCGGCCAGGGCCGGACTCACTGCGATGATCAACGAGTTCGATCGCACCCGCGACGCGCACCGGTTCCTTGCCATGTTCAACGGTCTTAGGCCGTTCCGCGACCCGGCCACGGAACTGGACTGGTCCAAAGCCCTCACCGTCGAGGCCCTAGCGCACGAGGACGGCCCACTCGCGACCCCGAGCTACGACGCCACCACGGTGGCGCGGCTTGTTGCTGTCGGAAACACCGTGATGGGAGTCCTGGCCCGGTACGCGGCCGGCGGCGAGCTGCTGGCCCGCCAGCGCGGCCTGACGCTGGACACACTCCTCGAGCACCTCCAAGAACTCGTGTCCAGCTACTTCGACACGGTCATCGCGCCCCACGCCACCCCGCCGGAGCCCGTCGACGCTCCCTGACCCACAACCCGACGTCAGTGAGCGTGGCACCGCAAAGACGGGACCGAGAACCAGTTCGAAGCCCCGGTAGTGGGCGAAGAGGTGGCGACGTTCGGCAAACATGCGAACCTCGCGGCGATGCGCCCTCGCTCGAGTGCTCGCATCTATTGTGGAGGGCTGTATGGAGATCTTCCAGGGCGGCCGGAGTGCCTGAGTTGCAGGAACTCACCGAGTGGAGGGTCCCGGTCCAGGAGCGGTCCAGGCTCCGGTTCGATCAGATCCTCGACGCGGCCGACGCCGAGCTGGCCGAGGTGGGCTGGCACAGGTTCACCATGGAGTCGGTGGGTATGCGGGCCAACGGCTCCATCGGCTCGGTCTACCGCTACTTTCCGAACAAGCTGAGCCTGATCGCGGCCTTCGTCGACAGCCGGAACGAGCAACTGATCCAGGTGTTCGAAACCCCCGCCGACGTTGAGAAGCCCTTCGAGGACGTCGTTGAAGACATGATCGACGAGTACGCAGCCGCGATGCGCCGAACACCGGGAATGGTGGCAGTGGGCCGCGCCGCGATGGTGGACGACGAAGCACATCAACTGTTCCGGAGCGCCCTGGACCCGGCGCGACCGTGGATGGCCGGCACATTGCGCCACCGACTGCCGACGATCGAGGACGCCCGCTTGGAGGACATCGCGGCCGCTCTCGTCCTCCTCATCGAGTCGTTGCTGCTCTTCTCCAACCAGCCTGACACCCCGAGTCGGGAGGCCATCCTTCGAGAGATGCCGCTCATCCTGAGGGGATACATGAACGAGCTCATACGGGAGCACGATCCTCGACCCCTCTGACGTGAGCATCTCGACCGGCAACACGGTCGCCGGAACTCAATTTCAAGACCCATCGCTCCGCGGGACATAGCCGACCTTCCCGCCGGGCCGGTCTGCGCGAGCGCTTCGCAACCTCGTCGCTGGAGTCGAGTCTGCTTGACACGTGGGCCGATTTCGGCTTCACTCCCTTGAAAACCTGAGGGTATTCTCATATTTGGTCGGAGGGGAAAGAACTGACCGAGCTCGGACAAGAAGACGATCGATGACTGTTCCGGCGTGACCGCCTCGGACGGCGCGTCCGGCTCTTCCGGCGCCAGCGCTCTCAGCGACCAGATCCTGGCCGCAGAAGCCGAACGTGAAGCCGAGATGGCCTCGGCGGCGCCGATCCTCGACGACGACCGGCTTCCCGGCGTCGGGGCCGAGGAACTCTCCCTGCGACAGGCGATCAAGATCGGCGGCATGTCCACCATCGTGCTGCTGGGAGCACTCGACGCCACCGATGCGCTCGGCGTAAGCGCCTTGGGGCTCCTCGGCCCGGACATCCAGGAGTCGCTCGACGTGAGCGATGCCGTACTGGGCACCATCATCGCCGGAGGCAACGTGTTCATCGTGGCCGGCGGCCTGCTGCTGTCCCGGATCGCCGACAACGGCAGCCGGTGCAGGCTGGTGGCCCTCGCCACCGTCTTCTGGTCGGCCATGACCCTTCTGCTGGGATTCGTCCCCAGCGCGTTCTGGTTCTTCGTCGTGAACTGCGCCATCGCTCTGGGCCGGTCGCAGACCCACCCCGTGCAGGGCGCCATCATGGCCGACAGCTATCCCATCGAGGCCCGAGCCCGGGTGTACGCAGCCAAGGACGTCGCCGGAAGGACAGGCGCGTTCATCGCGCCGCTGGCCGTCGGCGGTCTGGTCTCTGTGATCGGCGGCGACGATGCCTGGCGCTGGGGGTTCGTCGCCGCGTCGGTCCCCACCCTGATCATCGGCGCGGCGTTCTTCCTCCTCAAGGACCCGCCCCGGGGACAGTTCGAGCAGCGCGCCACCATCGGTGAAGCGCTGACCGACCTGAAGCCGGGGCCCATCGCGCTGGGCGCCGCCTTCCAGCGGCTCTTCAAGGTGCAGACCATCAAATGGGTGCTCATGGCCGCAGTGGCCCTGGGCCTCGGCCTGATCTCCGACGGGCTCTTCCTGAACCTCTACCTGGACGACCGGTTCGATCTCGGCCCGTTCGAGCGGGCCGTGTACGGCAGCGCCCCGGGCGTGATCGCCCTGTTCATGATCCCGCTGGTGGCCAAGAGGTACGACGCCCTCTACCGCCGCACCCCGCCGAGGGCCCTGGCCCTGCTGGGGGTGCTGTTCTTCCCGATGGCGCTGTTCACCGTGCTCCAGCTGCTGATGCCGACACCGGTGACCTTCGGGGCGATGGGCGGGCTCAAGGCGCTGTTCGCCGCCCCGGCCCTCTCGCTGCTCTCCCCCACCCTGGCCACCATCAACCCCTACCGCATGCGGGCGCTGGGCACGGCCATCGGCACATCTCTCGTGTTCGGCGTGGGCGGGCTCGGCGGGGCCATCCTGATGGGCCTCATCTCCGACGCCACCTCGCCCCGCACCGCGCTGCTGGCCGTCGTGCCCGGAGCCATGGTCGCGGGCGGCCTGTTCGTCATCAACGGGTCCCGCCACATCCGGTCCGACCTAACCAAGGTCGTCGAGGAGATCGAGGAGGAGAAAGCCGAGAGAGACCGGATGCGGGCCGATCCCACCGACATCCCGGTGCTCCAGCTCCACAACATCGACTTCTCCTACGGTCCGGTGCAGGTGCTCTTCGGAGTGGAGTTCGAGGTGGCCCGGGGCGAGGCCCTGGCCCTTCTCGGCACCAACGGTGCGGGCAAGTCGACCGCGTTGCGGGTGGCCGCCGGCCTGGCTGTCCCATCCCGGGGCGTGGTGCGGCTCAACGGCCGGAACATGACCCTGGCGTCGGCTGAGCAACGGGTGAGAGAGGGCATCTTCATGCTGCCCGGCGGCCACGGGGTGTTCCCCCACCTGTCGGTGCAGGAGAACCTCGAGATCTCGGCGGCCATCGTCCGCAGCGACGCCGACGACAGACCCGACGTCGCGGCGCGGCTGGACAAGGCGTTCGAGCTGTTCCCGGCACTCGGCCAGCGACACAAGGCGCCGGCCCAACACCTCAGCGGCGGGCAGAAGCAGATGCTGGCGCTGGCCCGGGTGATCATCCACGACCCGGAGGTGCTCATCATCGACGAACTGTCCCTGGGGCTCGCCCCCGTGGTCGTGCAGGACCTGTTGGCGGTGGTCGGCCGCCTCCGCGAGATCGGCCAGACGATGGTCATCGTGGAGCAGTCCCTCAACATCGCCCTGTCGATGGCCGATCGGGCGGTCTTCATGGAGAAGGGCCATGTGCAATACACGGGACCGGCTCGGCAGCTCCTAGAGCGCGACGACCTGGCCCGAGCGGTGTTCTTGGGCCGGGACAGGCGCGGCGGCCCGCAGACCGCTCCGGGTGCGAGCTGATGCCGGACATCACGCTGACCAACCAGATCGTCTACATCGGAGCGATAGACGGCCTGCTCATCGGCTTTCTGGCCCTGGGCGTCGTATTGATCTACCGGGCCAGCGGGGTCATCAACTTCGCGGTGGGAGCACTCGGAGTCCTGTCGGCCAGCCTGCTGGCCCTGCTCGTGCTCACCTACGACTGGCCGTTCTGGTTGGCGGCGATCGTCTCAGTGGCGACGGGCGGGCTGGTCGCCGCCGCGCTGGAACTCACGGTGATCACCCGGCTGTTCCGGGCTCCGAGGGTCATCCTGCTGGTGGCGACCATCGGCATCGCCCAACTCTGCGAGCTGCTCCAGGTTGCGCTGCCGGACGTCGAGACGTCGATCTCCGACAGGTACCCGGTGGCCATCTCGGGCCAGTGGGAGCCGTTCGGCATCCGGGTGCGGGGCGCCGAGCTGATCGTGATGATCGCAGTTCCCGTCCTCACCGCGGCGCTCACCTTCTACCTCCAGCGCACCGAGCAGGGCCGGGCCATCCGGGCCGCCGCATCCAACCCCGACCTGGCTCGGCTCACCGCTATCAGTCCCAAGACCATCTCGACGATCACCTGGATCATCGCCGGCCTGCTGTCCGCGGTGGCGCTCATCCTGGTGGCGGGGATCAACGGCCAGCCCACTGGGCTGCGGTCCCTGGGTCCGGCCACCCTGGTCCAGGTGCTGGCCGCCGCCCTCATCGGGCGGCTCCGCAGCTTCCCGGCGGCGCTGGCCTCCGGGATGGCCCTCGGGGTGCTCCGCTCGTTCCTGGTGTTCAACTGGCCGACCAAGGCAGGGCTGTACGACGGCGCGCTGTTCCTGATCGTCATCGCGGCCACCCTGGCGGCCAGCAGGCGGACCGCGGGCACCGACGAGTCCTTCTCCTTCGTGCCCACAACCCGCCCGCTGCCCAACGCGGCCGCCCCGCTCTGGTGGGTCCGCCACTCGTCCCGCATCGGCATCGGCCTGCTGGTCGCAGCCGCGGCGATCCTCCCGCTGTGGCTGACCCAGGCCTCGCGCCAGATCCTGTTCAGCGAGGTGCTGCTGTTCGCCCTGGTCGGGCTCTCTCTGGTGGTGCTCTCGGGGTGGACCGGACAGGTCTCGCTGGGTCAGGCCGCGCTGGCCGGAATCGGCGGGCTGACCGCCGCCGCACTGGTCGCCGGACGCGACATCGGGATCGGCATCAGCGAGGCGTCGTTCACGCTGGCGCTGCCGGAGCTCCACTTCTTGGTGGCCGCGCCGGTGGCCGCGGCCGCCACTGGGGCCGTCGCGGTGATCATCGGACTGGCCGCCCTGCGGGTCCGGGGCTTCCACCTCGCCATCGCGACCCTGGCGCTGGCACTGCTGGGCCAGCAGTTCCTGTGGCGGCGGCCGTTCCTTTCCGGCGGTTCGCACACGGTCTCGCTCCCCCGGGCCACGGGGCCCATCGACTTGAGCGGGCAGCGCACCTACTACTACGTCGTGTTGATCGTGCTGGTCGCGGTGATCGTCCTGTTGACCAGGATGCGAGCCACCGGGGTGGGGCGCCGGTGGCTGGCGGTGCGGGACAACAGCACGGCCGCATCGGCGTACACGATCTCGCCTTCCCGGGCCGGGGTCCAGGCGTTCGCGGTGTCCGGGGCGATCGCCGGGCTGGCCGGCGCGCTGATGGCCGGGCTGTATGTCTCCATCGGCCTGACCGAGCGGTTCCAGCTCGAGGACTCCATCGACGTCGTCGCCGTCGCGGTGATCGGCGGTGCCGGCACCGTGGTCGGCCCGATCCTCGGCGCCCTGTGGATCGTCGGTCTCCCCGCCGTCTGGCCGTCCAGCACGCTCGTTCCCCTCCTGACCTCCTCGATCGGGCTGCTGGCGTTGCTGATGTACTTTCCCGGGGGTTTCGCCCAGGTCGTGCTCACCGGGCGCGACCGCTTCCTGGACTGGTACGCGGCCCGCCTTCCCGAACCCGAACCGCCACCGAGACGCGAGGTCGCCAGTGTGGTGACCCGGCCGCCGGCACCGCCCCCCGCCGGGCCGGTGCTGCTGGCCCAAGAGGTGACGGTAGTCTTCGGCGGCCTGGTGGCCGTCAACAACGCCTCGATCGAGGTCGGCGCCGGCGAGGTCGTGGGGCTGATCGGCACCAACGGGGCCGGAAAGTCCACCCTGATGAACGCCATCGGCGGATACGTCCCATCCACCGGCCGCGTCGACCTCGAGCAGCGTCCCATCGAGAGGCTGGCCGCCGACCGGCGGGCTGCGCTCGGCCTGGGCCGGGCGTTCCAGGAGTCGCGGCTGTTCCCCGACCTGACCGTCCTCGAGACCCTGGCGGTGGCCGCCGAGTCGCGCCATCGCACCTCGTTCACCGCCGCGGTCGCCCACCTGCCCAGCGGGTACCGCCGAGACCGGGCCCAGCGGGCCCGCGCCCGAGACATCGCCGACTTTCTCGGACTCGGCGCCTACGCCGACCGCTTCGCCTCTGAGCTGTCCACCGGAACCCGCCGCATCGTCGAGCTCGGCTGCCTCCTGGCTCTGGAATCGCGGGTGCTCTGCCTCGACGAGCCGACCGGGGGCGTGGCCCAGCGAGAGGTCGAGGCGTTCGCCCCCCTGCTGCTGGCCATCAGGGAGCAGCTGGGCGCCGCAATGCTGGTGATCGAGCACGACATGCCCATGATCATGAGCATCAGCGACCGGATCTACTGCCTGGAAGCGGGCAGCGTGATCGCTGAGGGAACGCCCGCCGAGGTTCGCAGCGATCCTTCGGTCGTCGCCTCCTACCTCGGCACCGACGAGCGGGCCATTCACCGGTCGGGAGCCGCCGCTCCAGCCGGCCCACCACACACCCAACCCACAGCTGACAACCCCATCGAGGAGGAGACATGACCAAGCTGCTCACGCTCTGCGCCGTTCTCGGCCTTCTCATGACCGCCTGCGGAGGCGGCGACTCCGACGAAGGAGACGCCGCGACCGAGGCACCATCGACGAACCAGGCGGCCGAGTCGCCGGATCCCGACGACGCCGGTGCGGCCGGCCAGCCTTCCTCCGAAAGCGCCGGCGGCGACCCTCAACCCACCGACGGCACAGTCGCCGACCAGGCACCTGATGCGTCACCCAGCCCAGAGACCTCCGACGACCCCGACGGCGAGACCGCCGACACCGCCGACACCTCCGACCCCACAGGCGAGACCGCCGACCCCGCAGCCGAGCAGCCCGAAACCCCCGACCCCGCAGCCGAGCAGCCCGAAACCCCCGACCCGATCTTCCAACCGACGTGCGGGGGAGAGGGCGAACTCGGCGCTACCGCCACCGGCGTCACCGCAGACACGATCAAGATCGGAGCCCCCCAGGTCGACTACGAGGAACTGGGCAATCTCGGCCTCGCTCAGATCAACCGGGGCAGCTTCGACGTCGTCCTCCAAGCCCTGGCCGAAGAACTCAACGAGAACGGAGGAATCTGCGGCCGCATGGTCGAGTCGGTGACCTTCGACTTCCTCCCCTTCGGCACCGACACCTCGCTGGCCGGATGCGTCTACTTCACAGAGGATGAGAACGTCTTCGCCGTACTGGGCGGCTTCGGCAGGGTGTCCGCAGGGAACTTCTGCGTAGCGGAGACCCACAGCACCGCGCTCTTCGGTGCTCCGTTCACCGCCGAAGACCTGGCCCGGGCCAATGCGCCCTGGGTGAACCTGCAGATAGCGTCGGACCGGTCGCTGGAGGTGTTCGTCACCGTGCTGGACAGAGTCGGCCTGCTCGCCGATGTCGGCAATGTCGCCGTGCACTCCGACGCACAGCGCCAGGCGAGGGTCGACAACGTGCTCGTCCCCGCGCTGGAGTCCGCCGGGGTGAACATCGTCGAACGGACGGTGCTCGATGTGCCTCCCGGCGATACCCAAGCCGCCGCGTCGGTGTGGCGCACGTTCCTGGAGATCTACCGCAACGCCGGCGTCGACTCGGTGTTCCTCGAGGGCGACACCCTTGCAATCGGGCAGCTCATCCAGGGCGGCCTGGACGTTGACTTGTTCACCACCGACGTCACCCCGGTCTCGTTCTCACTGCGGGAGACCGGCGACCCCGGCTACTTCGACGCCTACGCGCTCGGGGGGCCGTTCGTGGCCGGCGAATACAACCAGCGCATGAAGGACTGCATCGACACCTTCGAGCGCCGATCGGGAATCGACGTTGTCCAGTCCTCAGAAGTGCCCGAGGACGAGACCGACTGGCATTCCCCCGTCGTCGGGCTGTGTCCTAGATTCGACCTCTTCGTGCAGGTGGCCGCGGCCGCCGGTCCCAACCTGAGCAACGAGACCCTGCAGGCGGCGATCGACGGCTTCGGTTCCATCGAGCTGCCCGGCGAGGCCTTCGCCTCGCTCGGCCCCGGCAAGTACGACGCCCGGGACGGCGTCGTCCTGCTGAGATGGGATCCGGAGGCCGAGAACGGAACCGGCGGATTCGTCGCCGCCTCTGAACTGATCGACACCGCGAACTGACAGCCGCTCAAGTCATGGGCCAGGCCTGGCCTCATGGGCCGAGCCAAGTCATGTGCCGGGCCAGCGGGTCATGGGTGCGGCTGGAGCCGTACCCATGCGCGGGTCAAGCCTTCGTCTTGAACGATCTCAATGTGAAGGCTGGAGAGTAGCTGTCGGTCGGATAGTCCTTGGTGTCGAGGGGGCGGGCGACTTCTTCGACCTTCGGGCCGAATTCCGCCGCCAGCGGGGCCAGCGCATCGAGATCGAAGCCGAAGAGGTCGGCGGCGTTGGTGGAGACCATGCGGGCCACGTCGGCGGGATCACGCTCGGCGAACGCGACCCGCAACGCCTCTGTGGTGTATGGATGGGTGCCCTCGTTGTGCGGGTAGTCGTTTCCCCACATGATGTGAGTGACGTCGTCGTCGCCAAGGGACGCGATCTCGCTGCGACTGGGAAAGCTGGCACCGAAGCGGACCTGGTCCCGGAACGTCTGGCGGGGAGACCGCTCCAGATGGTCGGCGCCAGCGTCATCGTGGATGAGCCGCACCTGCTTCGCGTACCAGCCGATCTGGGGAAGATCGGTCTTGATCCATCCCACCCCCTGCTCGGTGAGCACCATCTTGAGGTCGCGGTAGCGATCAAGGATGCCGCCGAGCAGGAACTGGGTGAGGGCCCGTCGCGTCCACCATCCGATCTCGACAAGCTGGATGGCGGCCTTGCCGGGGCCGGGTCCGTATATCGGCTCGCTTCCCCCGTGGGTTGTGATCGGAACGCCCACCTCGGCTGCGGCGGCCCACACCGGCTCCCAATGCTCCTGATAGAATTGGGGGAAGGTGCTGTCGGGCGGCGCGACCCGTACCAGCACGCCGCCGGTCATCAACCCGCTCTTCGCCGCGGCGCGGATCTCGGCCGCGGTCTCCTCGGGTAGGAACGGACTGGTCTGCATCAGCCCGCGCAGCCGGTCCGGGTCGTTGGCACAGTGGTCGGCCATCCACCGGTTGTGAGCCTTGAAACCCTCCCATTGGAGCTCGATGTCCCGGCGAGAGTGACCCCGTTCGAACACATTGAGCGCGAACGGCGGGTCGGTGTTGGGGAAGATGACGCCGGCCACCACGCCATCGGTCACCTGCTCGCTTCGACGCTGGTCCAGGTCGTAGTCGTTCGGGTCCGTGTGGTGGCCCTCGGCCAGCTTCTCCGACGCCCATGCGTCGAAGTCATCGTGCAGCGACGCAGGGAGGTACTCGCGGTAGTCGAGGATCGCCCCCCCGCCATGGGTGTCGGCGCTCACCACGATGTAGCGCCCGTTGTCGGTGATGCCCCGGATCGACTCGCCATTGTTCATCTTTGAACCCCCTTGGGATGGTCCCGCCACCCAGCGGTGCCCCTGTCGGTGTCGTCCCTAACATGAGTGTACCCTCACGATATGGAAACCACCGGGCCGAGTCAACGCCGAGTCGACGGAGAACCGGCCAGGATCTGTCTGTGCTCTCATCCGGCTTCGTGGCCCCGGCCCTCGGTGGAGTGCACGGGCTGAACGGACCGACCATGCTCCGACCCCGAGCAACGCCGACCCGAGAGCTCCTTCGGCTCGATGGCCTGTGGCGGTTCGCGCTCGACGCTGATGCAGGCGCCGAGCCGTTCCGGGCCACCCTCGACACGCCGCTCGAGGCTCCCGTGCCCGCAAGCTACAACGACCTGTTCGCCGACCGGTCCATTCGCGAGCACGTCGGGTGGGTCTGGTACCAGCGAACGGTGCGGGTGCCGTTCAGCTGGGCCGGCGAACGGATCCGTGTCCGGGTCGATGCCGCCACCCACGAGGGCCGGGTGTACGTCGGTGAGGCTCTCGTCGCCGAGCACGCCGGGGGCTACACGCCGTTCGAGGCCGACATCACCGACCAAGCGGTCGCCGGCAACGAGATCCGGGTGACCATCGCGGTCAACAACGAACTCACGAACGAGACCATCCCTCCCGGCGACGTCGCCATCGACCCCGACGGCCGTCGGCGCCAGACCTACCGTCATGACTTCTTCAACTACGCCGGGCTCGCCCGCTCGGTGTGGCTCTATTCGGTGCCCCCCGACCATGTCACCGATGTCACGGTGGTGACCCGACTGGACGGGTCCACCGGACTCGTCGACTACACGGTCGATCTTGTGGGCTGCGGCGAGTTGTCGGTACGGCTGCGCGACGGCGGCGGCGCGGTCGTTGCCGAGGGGTCCGGGCCACAAGGGACGCTTCGTGTCGACGATGCACGCTTGTGGCGACCGGGCGACGGCTACCTCCACACGCTCGAGGTCAAGGTCCACCGCGACGACACCGTCGTCGACTGGTACGAACTGCCTGTCGGCATCCGGACAGTCGAGGTCCGAGGCGCCGAGTTCCTCATCAACGGTGCGCCCTTCGAGTTCCGGGGCTTCGGTCGCCACGAGGACAACACGGCCCGCGGCAAGGGGCACGACGACGTGATGATGGTTCACGACTTCGCGCTGATGGACTGGGCAGGGGCGAACTCGTTCCGGACCTCCCACTACCCGTATGCCGAGGAGGTCATGGACTACGCCGACCGCAAGGGGGTCGTCGTTATCGGCGAGACTGCCGCCGTCGGCCTGAACCTCGCTCTGGGCGGTGGCGTCCTCGGGGCGACGAACCAGCGGGCGTACTCGCCGCAGATGTTCAACGACGCCACCCGTGAGTCCCATGCCCAGGCCGTTCGCGAGCTGATCGCCCGGGACAAGAACCACCCGTGTGTCGTCATGTGGTCGCTGATGAACGAGCCCGACTCCGCGGAGGAGGGAGCACGCGAGTTCTTCGAACCGACAGTCGAACTGGCCCGTCGTCTCGACCCGACCCGCCCGCTGATGTACGCAAATCAGCGTCGAGCGACGGTCGACAGAGACCGTATCGCCGATCTCTTCGACGTCATCTGCCTCAATCGGTACCTGGGTTGGTACATATTCCCGGGCGATCTCGAGCGCGCCGCCGTCGTCCTGGAGGATGAACTCCGCAGTTGGGAACGCGCCCACCACAAGCCGATCATCGTGGGCGAGTACGGCGCCGACACGATTTCGGGCTTCCACTCCGTCACCGCGGAACTGTGGACCGAGGAGTACCAGACCGCGCTTCTTGACGCCTACCACAACGTCTTCGACCGGGTCGGCGCGGTCGTCGGCGAGCACGTGTGGAACTTCGCCGACTTCCAGACGCAGGAGTCCTTCGTTCGGGTCGACGGCAACAAGAAGGGTGTCTTCACCCGCGACCGCCGTCCGAAGGCTGCGGCTCACCTCCTCCGGCGGCGATGGCGAGCAGAGCCGACGGGAAGGCGTGGTTGCGCCGCGACGTAGCTGGGGCTCGGCTCGACAATGTCCTAGAAGCGATGGTCAACGCCGTCGGGACCCAGCACCTTGGCTGCGAACCGCTCGCCCATCCGCATGTAGCCGGCGGCGTTGGGGTGGAGCCCGTCGGGCAGGTCTTCGATGTCGTCGGGGCCGAACAGCTCCAGACCGTCGAGGTAGTGCAGATGCTCGTCACCGTGGGCGGCCCGGTCGGCGACGACGCCGGCGAGGACGGTCCGGCAGTCCCGGGTAGTCAACGGCCGCAAGTACGGATCGCGCGGTGCCGAGTGATGCTGTCCGGCAGCCGCGTCGAGGTGCGCCTCCCGGTCGGGGCTGTAGATCGGTGAGCACACGACGACGGGTGTGACCGGGTGGCCGTCGCGCACGGTGTCGAGGAATCCGTGCACCGCGGAGCGGAAGGTCCGCTCGCGGAACGTCTCCAGCGAGTTGATCCCGAGCTTGAGCGAGATGAGCGATGCGTGGCGGTCGCGGATGAAGCGGGCCACGAACTGGTCGGTGTGGCACTCGCCCGAGAAGCCGAGGTTGATGAGGGACAGGCGGTTCCCGCCGGCGCGGGCTGCGACCGCGGGCCAGACGTTGGTGGGCCGGTCCGCCGCCGAGCAGTGGCTGATGGAACTGCCGTAGTGAATCCAGGCCGCGGGCTGCGCCGAGGGCTCCACCGTCGACCCGGCCGCGACCGTCAACCGCCGCACCGTCAACACAGCCGTGTGGGGAAGCCACACTTCGACCGACTTCATTCCGGCGGGAAGCCCTCTGAAGCAGATCGTGGCCGGCCCGCGGTTCTCGATGCTTATGTCGTCGAAGTTGTTGGTGCCCGACGCGATCACCGTCCCGGCACCAGTCTCAGCGCCGTCTGCGAGCTCGCCGTCGACCACTAGGTCGAAACGGGCCGGCTCGGGCTCGATCCCGTCAATCTGCACGCGCACCGGGTCGGCTTCGAGTTCCACCGCGGACGAGTCGGTGCGGAAGCAGACCCGGATTCCCGAGCACATTGCCGCCACGAACGCCGTGTGGATGTCCAGTTGGTAGCGGGACCCCGGCGGCACGCGGGTGGGCCGGACGCCGTCGGGCTCCTCGACGACGTCGGCTGCGCCCACCCATTCCACCGCAGGATGGCGGGTGATGTCATCCATGGAGTCTCCTACGACTGCCGGTCGGACCGTTCGATGGCCCGCGTGTCGGTGCCCACGTACGAGGCTACGACATCAGGATCGCGGCGGGCGCCCGCTCCTCCGGTTCGCCAGCCGTCCGCCCGGGGACGCTAGTGGTCTGTCGCGGATTTGGACGGGGCACCTGGATCCGCTGCGGAATGTGGGCTTCGACCTCCTGCGCCGCCCCAGCCATTTCGGAGACACAGCACTAGGCGCCGGATGCCGGCCTGGCGAACTGCGGGGCGCGCTGCTGTGCGACGGTCTTCGGTCGTGGCTGACCGCCGTCGCGCTGAGGCCCGCGCTACGGTCCCGGCGGTGAGCCTCCTCGACAAGCAGGTCGCCCAGTGAACACTGGCGGGGAGGCGCCGAGGACGCTTCGGACCGAGGTGCAGGACATCCTCGAGCGGGGCGTGAGCGTCGGCGACGTCGCCGGTGCGGCGGCCCAAGTCGTCACCGGCGACGGGCTCCTCGCCGCCGCGGCCGCGGGGCGCCGGTCCGCGGCCACCGCCGAGCCGATGAGGCTCGACACGGTCTGCTGGATCGCCTCGATGACCAAAGCCATCACCGGCGCGGCGGCCATGCAGCTCGTGGAGCGGGGCGAACTCCACCTCGACGAGCCCGCGTCGAGCGTTCTGCCCAACCTTGCCGGCGCGGGAGTGCTCGAGGGCTTCGACGGCGACGGGCAGCCAGTGGTGCGCCCGGCCAGGGGCCAGATCTCGCTGCGCCATCTGCTGACCCACACCGCCGGGTTCGGCTACCAGTTCTGGAGCGAGCCTCTGCTTCGCTATCACCGAGAGACCCGAACCGACTCGCTCACGAGCGGCGAGCTGGTGGCGACCGCGGGAGTGCCGGCGCTGTTCGATCCCGGGGAGCGCTGGATGTACGGCATCAGCATCGACTTCGTGGGCCGCATCGTGGAAGAGGTCTCGGGCCAGCGCCTCGACGACTACTTCGACGAGCACATCCTCGGTCCGCTGGGCATGGACTCGACCGCCTTCAGCCTCAGCGACGAGATGCAGTCCCGCCTGTCCGCTGTGCATGTCCGGCTGCCCGACGGCTCGCTGACCGTTCGCGATCTCCCCCGTTCTCCCGAACCGAGGTTCCCGTCGGGCGGCGGCGGGCTCTACAGCACGGCCCAGGACTACTGCCGGTTCCTGCAGATGATCCTGGGCCGGGGCAGCCGCAACGGCGTGAGAGTGCTGCACCCCGCCACGGTCGACCAGATGACGGCCAACAACATCGGGGACCTTCGGGTGGTCGCCCTGCCCTCGGCGATGCCCGAACTAACGAACGACGCCGAGTTCTTCCCCGGCATCCACAAGACCTGGGGCCTGACCTTCCAGATCAACGAGGAGCCGCTACCCACGGGCCGCCCCGCCGGCGGGCTCATGTGGGCCGGCGTAGCCAACACATTCTTCTGGATCGACATCGACAACCAGATCGCCGGCACCTACATGAGCCAGCAACTCCCGTTCGCCGACGCCCGTTCGTACCAGCTCTACATCGACATCGAGACCGCCACCTACCGCCACCTGTAAGAGGCCGAGCGGATAGGCGGGACGACGCGGCCCATACGGCGCGAGGCCGTGGCCCGAGCAGCCCGTGAGCGCAGCGAACAAGAGCGGGAGTGACTCCGCTGCGACGCGACAGGTTCTCGCCTATCCGCGTGGCCCCTAGGTAGCAGCAGTCTTGCGCAGGTAGCAGCAGTAATCAACGGTTAGCTGAGTTCGACTACCAACTATGATGCCGGAATGAGTGAGCGAGCGGTAGGCAATGAGTCCGAGGCAGAGTCCGGCGGCGCGATCGCGGGCTCACGTAAATCACAAGCTGTCACAAGGCGACTGCTGGACGCGGCCGTGGAAGTGTTCGGTGAGCGCGGCTTCGAGGCGGCTCGCGTCCATGAGGTCGCTCGACGCTGTGGTATGACGACCGGCGCCGTCTACTCGCGCTGGCCGACCAAACTCGACCTGTTCCTCGCCGTCGTCGAGTACGTGAGTCCTCAGAGGATGCTGTTCATGGTCGGCAGCACCGACATGTCGACCGAGGACAAGTTCGCCACCTTGGGCGCGAATCTGCTGTCGACGAGTGGTCAGCAGTTTCGAGACGTGATGCTCGAGGCGTTCGTGACCGCACGTCGCGATGAATCGCTCGCTGGGCTGGTCTCGGCGTCGCTTGCGGCTGAGGCCACCTCCTTGAGCGCGATGATCGCCGAAGGCAAGGAATCGGGTCTCATCGACCCGTCATTGAGCACCGAGGCCATGGTGTTGCTCTGCCAGGTCCTCGGTCTGGGCACCCATCTGGCCCTTTCCGTGGAACCGGACGGCCGGCCAGTACCGGCCCCAGACGACTGGAACGACTTGATCCTGCGAGTCATCGGAGCCGTGGCCGCACCGTAGTCAGGCGATCCCCATAGCATCGGCGGATCAGGCCGGGCATGAGCCCGCACCGCCAACAGAGACGGGATCGAAGTGATAGTCGGGCTCGACACTGAACCTCGCGAGGCGGGCGAGCCGGCCGACCGGAGCGTTGCCGTGCACCGGAGCTGAAGTGCGGATCGGGATCTCGCCGTTCGCCACCACCCAACAGATCACACTCGAGCTGGGCCGGATCGCGGTGGAGGGCGGGCTCGACACTCTCTGGCTGGGCGACGGCTATCTCGCCAACCCCGACTTCGTGGGCTGGGCCGGCGCGATGGAGAGCCTCACCGAACTGGCCTGGCTGGCCGGCCGGTTTCCCACTGCCCGCACCGGCATCGCGGCCGCCATCCTCCCGTTGCGCGATCCGGCCTGGCTCGCCAAGCAGGCCAACACGCTCCACCGGATGGCGGGCGGCGGGTTCGTTCTCGTCGTCACGCCCGGATTCTGGACCCACGACCTGGAAGCGGGGGGTATCGCCTTCAGCGATCGTGCGGCCGTATTCGACGACCGCCTCGCGGACCTCCGTCGCCTTCTCGTCGACGAGACCCTGTCCCCTGGACCCTCCAGCACCGGTCCGCCGCCGGTGTGGCTGGCCGGAGCGGCGAAGACGATGGCCCGAGCGGTGACGCTGGGCTTGCCCTTCCTGTCTTCACGGGCCACACCCGACGAGCTCGCGCCGGTCGCACGGCGGTTCTTCGACTCGGGCGGGGAGTTCCTGGCCCACCGGACGCGACTCGAGTACGGCGCCCATGATGTGACCGGGGACGTCGTCGAGTGGCACGCGACCACCGGTTCGGTGGACGAGATGGTCGACACCATCGGCCGCTACGCGGAGCTGGGAGTACGGGACCTGTCGATCATCCCCGGACAGGACGACACCAGCTCGCTGCGAACGGTGCAGATCCTCGCCTCCGAAGTGATGCCCCGACTGTGAGCGGCGATGACGCCACCCGCCTCCGAAGTGATGCCCCGACTGTGAGCGGCGATGACGCCACCCGCCTCCGAAGTGATGCCCCGACTGTGACAGGCCCGGTGTCAGCGCGCGCCGGGAACCGCGTTCGTCGCCTGCCGTGTGGTGGTCATCACGCTGCGAAGCCCGAGGCCCATCACCACCCGGTTGATGTAGGCGTAGTAGGCGACCATGTTGTTGAGATCGAGGATGTCAAGATCGCTCAGCCCGTGCTCGCGCAGCGGGTCGAGGTCGTCCTCGACGACCGCGTCAGGCGACACCGTGAGCTTGGCGGCATAGGCGCAGATCGCGTCGAAGCGGCCGTCGCCGGAGCCCACACTGGCCGGGTCGGCGTCGATGGCGTCAAGCACCTCGGTGGCGAGGCCGAGCGACTCGAGCTTGAGTCGCAGCCCCGATGCGCAGTGGTCGGTTCCGTTCAGCCGGGATGTCACGAGAGCGGCCGATTGGCGCTCGATCGGAGTGAGCTGCGACGGGCAGTGCTCGACCGTGCGATAGAGCCGGAGCCGCTCCTCGACGATGGCGGGATACAGGCTCCCGAGCATCGTGAACTCGGCCGGCGCCCCCAGCGCGGCTGCCTGCCAGTCGTAGGCATCGCGGAGCGGACCCTCGGCGTCGCCCCAAGAGACGGTGTCGATCCAGGCCATGACCGCGATGGTAGGCCGGTGCCGTGAGTGGCGACACCACTCCCGCGGTCGGAGTGTGGGTGTTCCCGGAGGCGCCGGCGCCCGAGTTGGTCGACCTGGCCCGCCATGTCGAGGATCTCGGCCTCGACGAGTTGTGGGTGGGCGACGAGGGCCCCGCGCGCGACCCCTTCGCGGTGCTCGCCGCGGCCGCGGCGGTCACCAACCGGATCCGGCTGGCCACCGGCATCACCAATCCCTATGTGCGTCACCCCGGTGTGGCTGCCGCGAGCATGCTCACCATCCACGAACTCAGCGGCGGCCGCGCGGTGCTGGGGGTGGGAGCGGGGGGCCAGCTGTCGCTGTCACCGTTCGGGTTGCAGGCCTCCCGGCCGCTACACCGCATGAGCGAGTTCCTCGACATCGCCCGCGCGGTCGCCGCCGGAGAGCCCGCGGCCGGGTATTCGCCCCCCGACGTGGCCGTCACCGAGCGGGCCGCCGGCGCGCCGCTCCCCGTGTTCATAGGCGCCCGCGGCCCCCGCCTCAACCGCTTGGCGTCGCAGCGGGCCGACGGCGCATTCGTGTCCGGCATGCCTCCGTTCCGTTATCCGGACGTGGTCGGCTGGGCCCGCTCGGCGCGATCGATCGACATCGCGCTGTACCCGAGCGTGGCCTTCACCGAAGAGGCGGTGGAGCGGCACCGGCCCGAGATGATCTGGGGGCTGCTGGACACGCCACCGGAGGTACGGGACGAGCTCGGGCTCGACCTGGCCGCCGTGAAGGCAGCGGCCCAGGCGATCCGGCAGGGCGACCCGGAACCGGCACGAGGGCTGGTCGACGACTCGGTGCTCGAACGGGTGATGCTGGTGGGAGAGCCCTCGGTGGTTGGCGCCAGACTGGCGGGCCTCGTGCGGGAGCATCGGCCCGCGAGCATCGGGCTCGCCCTCCTCCAGGACGACATGCACGAGGGTGTGGACCACGCCGCTGAGGCTTTCGAAGCCATGGTCGCCGAGCTGGGAGGCGAACGATGGTCGGGGTGATCAACCACATGCCCAACCCCGACACCGGCCAGGCGGTGGCGCTCGCCCAGGCTGCCGAGCACGCGGGGGCGCGGTGGATCGGCGTCGCCGATGCCTTCTGGTGGCGCGACGTGTGGATGCTCCTCGACCGGGTCGCCGACGCGACGGAACGGATCGAACTGGGACCGGCGATGACGAATCCGTACATGCGCCACCGGTTCCACACGGCCGCGGCACTGGCGACGCTGCAGGAGATGGCGCCCGGGCGGGTGTTCTGCGGGGTCGCGGCGGGCGGATCGGAGCTCACCGCCGCGGCCGGGATCTCCCGGCGGGACGCGGCGGCAAGGGTCACCGAACTCGTCGCCTTCCTGCGCGAGGTCGCCGGTAGCGGGACGCTCGACGCGACGTCCGGCCGCGGCCTCGATGTCGGCCTCGATCCGGTCCCGATCCTGATGGCGGGACGGGGCGACCAGATGATGCGGGCCGCCGGGGCGCTGGCCGACCGGGTCCTGCTGTGGGCCATCCCCGCCTCGGATCTTCGGCGTTCTGTGGCGCTCGTGCGCGACGGCGCCGCCCACCGGACCCGGCCGCCGGAGCTGATCTGGGCCCCGCTCGTCCGCCACGACGACGCCCCGCACGCGTCGATCATGCACGTCGCCGTGTACTCATCCCTCAACACCGCTGCAGCGGTGCGGCAGGCGTGGGGACTGGACGACGGTCGCGTCAGCGCCATCCGGGAGCAACTGGTAAGGGGCGACACCGCGGCTGCCGGAGACCTCGTCCCGCCCGCCGCGCTCCAGGATCTGGTCTTCGAGAGTCCTGACCCCGAACCGATCGCGGCCATCGCCCGCGAGCTCGGGGTGTCGTCGCTGGCGGTGCCCGGATTCGACCCTGCAACCGTCAGCGATCACGTCCGCTGGGCCGCATCAGTCGAGGCCCTGCTCGCCTGACCCGAGTTTGGCGGCGCCCGCCGGCCCGAGCACATCGACTACTCCAAGAGCTGGGCCGCGAGCCGAACTTCACCGCCACCTGAGGAGCAGCACGGATGGGTGAGACTGATCCTAACGTCCTCATAGCCACTTGTCATACAGCAGCACACAGAACATAATGCTCATAGCTGCGCTGATGAGCACTGCGGTAGCATGCTGGACAGTTAAATTCGGCTTGTAACGGAAGAACAGCTCATACTCCCGATCCAGCTTCTCGACAGGAGCCATCAGCGGCGTCTCGCGCTCACGTCGAATATCGAAGAGATTCACACAGAGGAAGGAAATGGTCGATGCAAAGAGCAGAATGAACACTTCTGACAAGAACCCACTCCATGACGCATCAGAAGCGTCGAGTCCCATAGGACGAGTCAAGAGCCCCAATCCTACAGTCACTATGGCGAACGTCGCGAGCGACAACAGTTCTACAATGTCTCTGCCTTGTTGTTTGCTATGAGCTAGCATGTCGAGTTGAGTTGAAACGGAGACAAGAGCTCTTACATCCGCAGGATCGTTCGGGTTCTTCATGGCCAATTGAACCTCCCGCCTCACCTCGTCGTAGGTAGTGCGCAACTTCTTTGGACGTGCCACGTCCAAGTCAGCCAGCTTTTGGATTGTCTTCCTTCCTAGTATTCTTCGCTCTATCAAGTATTCGCATTCGCGAAACAAGGCAACCATCATCTCGTCCTCATGGGAGATGCGTGCCGTGAGACGAGTTACTCTGAAACCAAGAATCAAGGCAAAGACTGTCGCTGAAAGCGCTATGATGCTCCAGTATCCGCCTGCTAGCCATTGCAGCCAAGACAAGGGGAGAAACTCATCGCGCAAGTAGACGAAAGTTCCAAACGACCAAATCGACAAGATGAACGATGTGAAGCCAAAGCGAGCTCCCGGCAGAGCGCTCTCGCTAAGGTGACGACGATCGCTCGTTTGGTCAGGCTTGAGCTGAATGAGAATATTGATTGCGATGATCAGTGCCGCACCCACCACAAACAGATCGAACCGAGGCAGCGACACTCCGTCCCACATCAACCATGCTAGGGCCAGCAACGGCGACAGGAAGAACAGAGCATTCACCGCCGGATGAGACGAGGCGATGTTGCCAACTCGCAACAATGTGGAGCCTGCCGCAGCTATCAACCCTAGCATGGTGCCACCTAGGACATCCAACCAACTCACCCCACCGAGACCGCCGGACATGAGCAGGCCCAGTGCCAACGACATCAGTAGTGTCAAGATCCTCGATACCGTGGTTCCAAGGACAGTCAGCCACAATAGCAGCTTGCGGTCGTCAGAGTCTCGATCCCCCGGACGCTTCTTCTCTTGCTGCGAGTCTGTCGTAGGACCATCAATGAGTTGGTAGAAGAGCAAAGATCCGAGTTTGAGAGCACCCAGTGCCCCGAGAGCTGTCAACGCAGCAGCAGCAAGAGATAGTATTATCCCCATCGAGGCACCGTAGGTAAGAAGATCAAGCGGGGATGTTAGACTGTCACCTGTTTGGCTGCCCAGCATGAACAGTAGTCCCAACCCGGCAAGTAACGTCAGGACCACCTGTTCAGATGACGCTCTAGCCTTCCTTGGGCTCGCTGACCGCGCCTGACTGCGATATAGTTGATCTATCCGTTCGTATCGAAGAAGTCCATAGACAAGAAATGCTGGCCACAGTTCAGTGACCGTCGCTACAATTGCAGTCTCCACGAGTTGTGAGCCCAATACGAAGGGCACAAACATGAATCCGGATGCGAGCGACCAAACCAAAGGCATCCTTAGCCATTTGGCACGATCTCTGTGAGTCTCATCACCCTTGTATGAGATATAGTAGCACTTCGCACCTGTTGATGTTTCTGTCTTGAGATAAGCTGTCCATAGTTGAATCGCGCCCAGTCTCGGGGCATTACCAGGAATGCGCTCGCCTACATACGCTCTCTTCGTTCCTAAGAGAAAGAGACAGAGCATCAATATCTGCATTACAAGGAAGAGAGAATTATAGAAGAAGGGATTGCTGTCCGCAGCTGTCTTGTGAACCACTAGCGGTACCGTCGAATACGCAGCTGCCGAGCCGAGGATCGCCAGCGCTGTCAACCCTTGGTGTGCAGACTCATCAATTGCAGCGTCGGGTTCTGGCACAGCCGAGAAGACTAACAGAGGTACCTCTGGGAATCATAACGCCCTGCACCAAGAAGGCTCTTCGCGCTCATAGTGTTGGTGGTGTCCCTGACGGGTTGCGGGTCTGACTCGGCTCTTCGCTGGCTTCGTGCCTTGCATTCGATCTGTCGGCTCGTGGCCGGTCGGGGCGCGCATCCGAGCGTCGGCGGTCCTCAGCAAGGCCGAGCTGAAGGGAACCGCGCTCCAGACCACCCGGACCATGACCGTCGAGATCGAGGGGGCCGACAGGCCGGCTCTGGTCGCCGAGTGGATCGACCGGGCCGTCTACGACTCCTAGCGCTCGTCGCCTCCTAGCGCTGGGCGCCGAACCAGGCGTCGTGGAGCCGCTGGTAGATGCCGCTCTCGATGAGATCGAGCAGGGCGAGATCGATCCTCTCCTGAAGCTCGGCATCGTCCTCGCTGAGCATCAGGCCGTACTGGACCCTCTGGAAGTCGGCACCGACCGTCGCGACCTCACCGGCGCCCTCCCGGGCGGCGTGGAACTGGAGCACGGGAGCGTCGAACACGACCGCATCCACCTGGCCCTCCGACAGGAGGGGGTACGCGTCCTCGATGTTGTCCACGAGTACGGGGCCCACCCCGATGGTGGGCAGGTACGCCTCGCCCGCGGAGTGGGTGGCGGTGGCGACCCGTCGGCCCACCAGGTCTGACGGCCCCGAGATCTCCGACCGGAGCTCGCTGACGGCCAGAGAGGAGGCGATGGCCGCGGTGAAGCTGGCGAACACGAGCGTGCCGAGCGCGATCCACACCAGAGCGAGCAGGCGACCTCTCGTGCCCCGAGCAACCTTGTCGCCGTAGCCGACCGTGCTCATAGTCACTACCGACCAGTAGAACGAGTCCCAGATGCCACGGCGATACGGGGTGGCGAAGTCGGGGTTGCTATGGCGCTCCAACCACCAGATCAGGTGGGCGGCGACCAGCACCGCCACTCCGAACACCACCAGGAGCCAGGGCAGGTCCGACGAGGCGATGGCTCGGAAGAACGCGGCTATCCGGTCGACCACGCCGCGTGAGGACTCGTTGAGAACCAGGATGGTCAGGCCCGAGTCGAGCACGGGCAGCGAGAAGTCGACGACCTCCTCGCGCGACTCGGTGATGGCCACCCCGCCCAGACCCACCTGGGCCACGCCGCGACTGATGTCGTCGACTTGCTTGGCCACCGTGTCCACCGCGTAGATCTCGGCGGACATGCCCAGCTTGGCCGCAACCAGTTGCACCAATTCCACCTCGAACCCGCTGTAGGTGCGGTTCTCGTAGATCACGAAGGGAGGCAGGGCCCGCGCCGCCACCACCAGCGTGCCGCCGGCCTCCGCCTCGTCGCCCGCAGAGTCGTCCAGCCCGATCGCGTCGGGATCGGCGGCGGAGACCCACCGGTTGACGAGCGCCGCGTTGGCGGCCACCCACTCCTCGGCGTGGCGCCTGATGTCCGAAGGGTCCCCGCCCAGAGTCACCATCCGGACGTTCTGCGCCGATATGTCAGCAAGAGGGATCACCACCTGCTCCAGCAGGGTGCGCACCGACGGATTCGCGTCCAGGAAGTCCGAGTTGGCGACCGCCCGGATGTCGTTGGGGGGCCAGCCGGTCTGGCAGGGATCGTTGGCGCATCCGTCGATCCCGGCGATGGCCGTCCGGTCCAGCGCCGAGGCCTGGTCCGGGGGCAGCGACGGGAACGGGGTCTCCAACCACACGACGTCAGAGCCGGGAACCAGCTCGCCCACCGTCCAGTTGGGCGTCCATGTGAAATAGAGGACGGGCTGGCCGGACCGGAAACGGTCAATGGTCTCGGTGATCAGGGGCGAGTAGTCGCCCTGCACGTGTTCGACCGTGCCGGCCAGGCCGTAGACCTCCAGATGGTGGTCGATGGTGGCCGCGCAAGACCATCCGACATTGCAGCCCACCAGGTCGGCCCGGCCGTCCCCGTCATGATCGAAGAGCGCGGCCACCGCGGGATCGGCGAGGTCTCCGAGGTTGAAGATCCCGTGGGCCGCCGCCGTGGCGGCATCGACGAAGTAGCCCTGAAGGGCCCCGTCGTCCACCGCGGTGCCGACCCTGGATACGGGGGCGTCGTCGGCGATGAACACTTCGTGTGCGGGGAACCAGCCGTTGGCCCACAAGTCGACCTCGCCCGCAGCCACAGCCTCGTAGAACTCAGCGTTGTCCATCGTGACCGGGCCGTCCACCCGGTAGCCGAGCTGCTCCAGGAGCAGCCGGAAGACCTCCGCCTGGAACCAGCCGGTGTCCCAGGTGGCCCGGGCCAGACGGACGCGGGGGGCGTCGTCGGAGGCGTCCTGAGCCGCCGCGGCACCCAACGGAAGGGTCAGGGTGACCATCACGAGCACCACGATGGCAATTGAGGCTCGTCGCATATGCGGCACCCGGATAGACGCGACGCAAGGCTAGCTCATACGAGCGTCGCGTTATTGCTGGTGGTGTAATCGTTACCAGAATAGCGATCGCTATCAAACGCCGAATCTGCACAGACCCGGAATCCGTGTTACGGTCTCGCGCTGAGCTTGGATACCGGGAGGCCCGGCGCACCTGTGCCGAGTCCGTCCAGGCCTAAGGGGAGACGACCCGGAAGGACCGTCATGGAAGAGGCAGAAGGCACGGCGTCGGAGGATCCGCGCATCCACCGATCGCCGGACGATACCGACATCAATCTGACAGAAGCGACCCTCGCCCTGCACGACTGGGAAGAGGAGGAGGAACGCCGCCGGGAGGAGGCGATCCGCAACCGCAAGTCGTTCGAGGGTCTTCAGATCGATCCCGACATCGACTTCTACCCGGAGGTGGCCGACCGCGAGCCCGGGGACCGCAACATCGTGCGGGCCGGGTTCGACATCCACCCGCAGGTGACGTTCTGGGCGTCGGGGTTCCTGGTGGTGTTCATCCTGTTGTCGATATTCGTCGACGCCACCCAGGACCTGTTCAGCGAGATTCTCGACTTCATCAACGGGTCGCTCGGCTGGTTCTACATCCTCGACTTCAACATCTTCGTGCTGGTGGCCCTCTACTTCGCCTTCAGCCGCTACGGGAAGATCAAGTTGGGCGGTCCGTTCGCCCGACCGGAGTTCTCCACTCCCTCGTGGTATGCGATGCTGCTGTCGGCGGGGTTGGGCATCGGGCTGATGTTCTGGGGGGTCGCCGAGCCGATCTTCCACTTCACGTCCCCGGCGCCGCTGTTCGATGTGGATCCCGGCAGCGCGGACGCGGGCAAGGCCGCTCTGGCCACTACCTACCTGCATTGGGGCATTCACGGTTGGGCCCTGTACGGGCTGACGGCGCTGGCTTTGGGCTTCTTCGCCTACAACCGGGGTCTGCCGCTCACGTTCCGCTCGATCTTCTACCCGATTCTCGGACCGAGGATCTACGGCACTTGGGGCCATGTCATCGACATCCTCACCGTCATCGCCACGTTGTTCGGGCTGGCCACATCGCTGGGTTTCGGTGCGCAGCAGGCGTCCGCCGGTCTCAACAAGCTCTTCGGTCTGCCCGACGACCTCTGGTTCCAGATCGTCCTGATCCTCGGCATCACCGCGCTGGCCACCATCTCGGTGGTGGCGGGGCTCGATGCGGGGGTCAAGCGGCTCAGCGAGCTGAACATCTGGCTGGCCGGAGCCTTCCTGATCTTCATGCTGCTGGTCGGCCCGACGCTGTTCATCCTGTCGCTGTACACCCAGAGCCTCGGCTACTACGTCCAGGTTCTGCCGGAGTTCTCGTTCTGGAACGCAGCCTTCGAAGAGACCCAGTGGCAGGCGTGGTGGACGATCTTCTACTGGGGATGGTGGATCTCGTGGTCGCCGTTCGTGGGAATGTTCATCGCGAGGATCTCCAAGGGACGCTCGGTGCGCGAGCTGCTGGTCGGAGTCATCTTCCTGCCGTCGATCCTGTGCTTCCTGTGGATGTCGGTCTTCGGCGGCTCGGCCATCAACCTGCAGATGACCGGCGAGCGCGACGTGGCCACCGCGGTCAACGACAACGTGGCCACCGCCCTGTTCGACATGCTGGAGGCGTTCCCGCTCACCGGCATCGTCTCGTTCATCGGCGTGCTGCTGCTGGTGTCGTTCTTCGTGACCTCCTCTGACTCGGGATCGCTGGTGGTCGACCACCTCACCTCAGGCGGCAAGCTCGACTCGCCCAAGCCACAGAGAGTGTTCTGGGCCGTTATGGAGGGTCTGGTGGCGATCGCTCTGCTGATCGGTGGCGGGCTCGGCGCCCTGCAGACCGCGGCGGTCTCGATCGGACTGCCCTTCGCAGTGATCCTGTTGATCATGTGCTGGAGCATGAAGAAGGCCTTCACCGAGGAGCTCGACCTGCTCGAGAGCCACTACGACGAACAGATCTTCCGGTCCCAGCACAGCGGCCTGATCGCCCAAGTGAAAGAACGGCTCGTAGAGGGGCCGGCGAAGTGACGGGCGGACCTGAGAAGGGAGGAGGCACAGAATGAGAAAGCAACAGCGCAATGCCTTGGTCCTGGTCGGAGCGTTGGCCGCCCTGGTCGTCGTGGCCCTCGTCGTGATCTTCAGCGGCGAGGAGGAGGACAACACGGTGACCATGGCCCGGGCCGACTGGTCCAGCGGCTACATGCAGGCCGAGATCTACGCCCAGCTCATCGGCGAGCTCGGCTACACGGTGTCGGATCCCGCCGAACACACCCTCAACCCCAACGCCTTCTATCCGGCGCTGGACAGCGGTCAGTACGACCTGTGGGTCAACGGCTGGTTCCCGACCCACGACATCTACCTCACCGCAGAAACAGCCGCCGGACTGGAATATGACCGCACCATCGAAGCAGTCGGATACCAAGTCCAATCCGGCGCGCTCCAGGGATACATGATCGACAAGGCCACCGCGGACGCCATGGGCATCACCTCGATGAGCCAGCTGGCGGACTCATCGGTCGCCGCGGTGTTCGATCAGGACGGCGACGGCCTCGCCGACCTGATCGGATGCAACGAGGGCTGGGGCTGCGCAACGATCATCGACAACCACATCACCGAGCACGGCTGGGGCGACAATGTGGAGCAGGTGTCGGGCACTTACGGCGATCTGATGCAGGGAGTCCAGGACCGGGTGGCAGCCGGCGATCCGGTGCTGTTCTATGCCTGGACCCCCAACTGGACCTACGAAGTGCTCGTGCCAGGTGTGGACGCGGTCTGGCTGGAGTCGGCGGCCCTGGAGGACGATGAGGGCACCACCGAGGTCCGGGGACTGGCCGGCTGTGCCGGCAACCCCTGCGACTTGGGATGGCCGGTCAACAGCATCCGTGCCGTGGCCAACAGCGACTTCCTCGACGACAACGCCGACATCCGGCGCCTGCTCGAAGAGGTACAGATCCCGCTGGCCGACATCGCCGCCCAGAACGCCAAGGCGAACCGCAACGCCAAGGCCGACGCAGCCGCCTGGATCGCAGACAACCGGGCCCTGGTCGACATCTGGCTGACCAACGCTCGCGGCTGAGCAACAACCATTCTCACCCCCGAACGGGAGTCGGGTCACGTTGGCCGTCGGCGTGGCTCGACTGCCGTTCGCGTCAACCCCCAACGGCCGCCGCGCCACCGCGTCGTGCGGGTGCGCCCCATCGGCCTGACCCACCTGACAGAGCACCAGGGAACTTCACGACTGCTCCCTAGGCCAGCCGGTCGGGGTCAGTCCATGACTTGGGGCATGCGCTCCTTGAAGATCCGCAGCGCCTCCCTGAGCCCGTGGCTGCGCACCAGCTCGTCGAATTCGGTGGAGCCCTCGCGGTTGGCCAGGCGCAGCGTGGTGATGTCCTGACCCATGGCCACCACCCGGTCCAGCCCCATCAGCTCGTAGATGCGCTGCAGGTGTCGCCGGTTGTGGTTCAGGCCGGGCCGCGGGATGTTGGCGAACCGCCCGGTGTAGCGACCCACCGCCTCGTCCAGTTCGTCACCGGGCACGACCGCGTTGACGATGCCCCAGGCCAGGGCCCGCTCGGCCGAGATGCGCCCACCGGTGAGCAGCACCTCGTTGGCGCGGGCCCGCCCGATGGTGAACGGGAGCACCAGTGACGTCGCCCCCATCCCGAACGCGGCCTCGGTGTAGCCGAAGAAGGCATCATCGGAGCACACGATCAAGTCGCAGCAGGTGGCCAGGTCGAACGCCCCGCCCACGCAGGCGCCCCGCACCGAGGCGATCGTTGGGATCGGCGACGACAGGATGTCCCGGAAGGCGTCGAAGCTGTCGGACACCTGCACGATCCACCCGCCCAGGGTGTCGGGCCGGTTGGTGCCCGACAGGTCGAAGCCGGCCGAGAACGCCCGGCCCGTGCCCTCGATCACCACCGAATGGATGTCGCCGCGTTCGCCGAAGCCCTTGAGGGCTGCGCTCAGTTCCAGGAGCATGGCCGAACTCAGCGGGTTCAGCTTGGCGGGCCGGTTGAACCGTATGCGGCCGACGCGGTGGCCCTCGCTGACCACTATCAGGGGCTGAGCGTCGGCCCCGGCGGATGAAGTCATGACTCGTTCTCCTCGCACACGACCCTGGCGTCAAGTCCTATCACAGCTCCGGCCCCGCACCGGAGCGGGTTGACCTCCGCTGAGAGGACCTCCCGACGCTCGTCGAGCAACGTCACCAAGCACTGCAGGACGGAATGGACGGCAGCGACGTCGATCCTTGGCTCGCTCCCCCGCCAGATCAGGTCCCTGGATCGCAGGCCGGCAAGCATCGCGTCGAAGGTGGCCGCGTCCACCGGGGCGAAGCCCAGTGAGATGTCGTCGATCTGCTCGGTGTGGGTCCCACCGACTCCGAGGAGGGCCACGATCCCGAACCGCCCGGTTCTTCGGGCGCCGACGATCAACTCGACGGAGCCCGGCATGGAGGCGTCGGGCTCGACGGCGAACTCGTCGGCCCCGAGGTCGCGCTGCATCCGCCCGACGGCCGCAGCCGCGGACGCTGCGTCCGGCAGGCCCAGCTCGACTCCGCCGCCGCGGGACTTGTGGACCCGTCCCAGCGCCTTCACCACCATCGGCGCAGGCAGGCCGTCGGTGGACAGCACGTCCTCGGGGCCGGCCGCCGGTTTGCTCGGCACCAGCGGGACCCCGTAGCGCCCGAGCAGGTCCCGGGCCTGGAAGTAGCTGAGGTTCCGGGCGCCGGGCCGCGAACTCTCGATGTCGCCGGCCTGCGCTCCGGATCCGGCATCAGCGACGCCGAGACTGAGCAGCCTGGCCGCATGGTCGAGTTGGCGAACCACGAGAACACCGCCCCCCACCAGCTCCTCGAACAGGCCGGGCGCGGGTCTGAACGACTGCATCAGCACCGGGACGCCGGTGCGCTCGCTGGTGTCGGTGATCGCGCTCACCGCCCGGCGCTCCTCGGCCTCGAAGGTCTCGATGTCCTCCCGTTCCGGGTTCATCCCGATCAGGTCACCGAACTGGCCCACGATCAGCACCTGGTCGACCTCGCCGCTCTCGGCCAGCACCCTGACCGTGTCGGCGTACACCATCGGACTCTCGCGCACCGCCCCGACGAGAGCCAGGTCGACGGGATTGTCGGCCAGCTCCTTGGCTCCGGGGCGGAGCCCCACCCGGTCGCGGGTCTGATCGCTGAGACTGGGCAGCACGAGCCCGGCCCGACCGAGGACATCGGCGGCCAGTGCCACCGCGCCGCCGCCCTCGGAGAGAACGGCGACCCTGCGTCCCGCGGCCCAGCGCCGCCTGACCGCCACGCAGGCGAGGTCGACCGCGTCGGCGGGAGAGGTCGCCAACCACGCTCCCGACTGCTCGCACACCGCCCTCAGCACCCGTGCGTCGGTGGCCAGTGCGCCGGTGTGGGAGGCGACCGCCCGGGCTGAGGCACCGGTGTCGCCCGCAGGCATGACGACCACCGCCATGTCCCGGTGCCGGGCGTATTCGAGTGCGGCCCGGAAGTCCTGACCGTCGAGCGGATCCTCCAGATAGACGATGACCGCCTCCGAGTGCTCGTCGTCGGCCAGGGCCTGGATGGCCCCACTGGCGGTCAGGCAGTACTGATCGCCCACTCCCAGGAAGGTCGAGAGCCCGACGCCGCGGGCGTAGAGCTCCAGCGCTAGGTCGGCCGACACCGTTCCGCTCTGGCTGACCACCGCCACCCGGCCGGGATCGCGGGGCTCGCCGTGCAGCAGGGGCGGAGCCAGGTCGAGCCGGGTGTGGGTACACACCAGCCCCATCGTGTTGGGTCCCAGCACCACCATTTGAGCCTCGGCGATCCGGTCGAGCAGGGGGTCGTCGCGGCCGGTGAAGGGCGTGGCGATGGTGACTACCGCTTTCGAGCCGAGCTCCAGGCACAGCTCGATCTGCTGGCGCGACCCCGCGTCCCCGATGAGCAGCACCACCAGTTCGGGGACCTCGGGCAGCGCTTCGATGCTCGGATACCAGCCGGCATCGGGCTCGTCGACCGAGCGGCTGATGTAATAGTTGGTCCGCACCGCGGACCCCTGCTCCATACCCCGAACGAACAGGAAGCCCCATCGGGAGGCCCGCCTGGAGGCGCCGACCAGGGCGACACTGCGCGGATCGAGGAGTGATTCAAGCCCGGAGGCGACTCTTCCGTTGCTCATGAATTGTCGCCTACCCGATCGGCCTCTGCGCCTGCCGAACCTACCGCGCGGCCGCCGCTGGCGCTGCAACGGCTGCCGCAGTAGTGTTGCCCACATCGCATCGGCACTGCCACTGGCGCGTGCCGGCCGCGATCAGGGGCAATCAACGACACATCGGGGGAAACGATGAAGTTCTGGCGCGTAATCGCCGCTCTGGCTGTCTTCACACTTGTCGCGTCCGCTTGCGGAGACGACGAAGAGGCCGCTCCGGACACCAGCGCAGCCGACGCGGCCGCGCTCGAGCAGGCTCAGGCCGATGCCGCCGCCGCTCAAGCGGAGGCCGACGCGGCCGCCGCTGACGCCGACGCGGCCGCCGCGGCCGCTGCCGAGGCCGAAGCGGCCCTCGAGGCTGCCATGGCCGAAGCCGAGGGCGCAGTAGACCCGGAGGTCGTCGCCGAGCTCGAGGCGGAACTGGAAGCGGCCCAAGCTGAGGCCGCCGCAGCCAGGGAGGAAGCCGAAGCGGCTGCCGCCGCGGCTGAAGAGGCCGCCGCCGCGGCTGAGGCTCCGGCGGAGGAGCCCGAAGCGCCGGCCGAGGAGGGGCTATCGGGAACGCTTCGTGTCGCGGTCGACCGCGATGTTGAGAACCTCGACCCCAACTTCGCCAAGCAGATCATCGCCGAGACGTTCTCGCAGGCCGTGTTCGACAGCCTGATCACCTTCAGCTATGAGGGCGACTTCATTCCGCTGCTGGCTTCCGAGTTCGCGTTCACATCCGACACGACCCTCGAGTTCTGGCTGCGGGAGGGGATCACCTTCCACAACGGCGAGACCTTCGACGCCAGGTCGGTGACCACCTCGGTGGCCAGGATGCAGGACGAGGACGAGGGATCGCACCTCATCAGGAACTTCGCCAGCATCGTCGACGTCGAGGTCGTCGACGACTACCACGTGATCATGCACCTGTCGGGTCCGGACGCGCAGCTGCTGCACGCCCTGACGAGGCTGCCGATGGTCCCGCCCGACCACTATGCGGAGGTCGGCCAGGCCGAGTTCGCGCAGAACCCGATCGGCTCCGGGCCGTTCAAGTTCGTGGAGTACGTGATCGACAGCCACACCATCTTCGAAGCCAACCCCGACTACTGGGACGGCAGCCCCAAGGGCAAGCCCCTGGTCGCCGAGGTCGTCATGCGGGTGATCCCCGAGCCCACCACCCGGGTGTCCGAGCTGGTGACCGGCGGCGTGGATCTGATCGCGGCGGTCCCGCTCGACCAGCGCTCGGTGGTCACCGACGCCGGCATGACCAACATCAGCTACGCCGACGGGCGGGTGGCCGTGGCCCGCATCAACTCGTCGAACATCGGCGTGTCGGCGGATGCCGCCGAGGGCGAGTCCGCCAGGGGCTACGAGGCCCTCACCGACGTCAGGGTCAGGCAGGCCCTGAACTACGCGGTCGACCGCCAGACCATCATCGACGCCCTTCTCGGCGGGACCGCCACGCCGCTGGGCCAGCCCTTCGTTCCGGGCGGCTTCGGCTACAACCCCAACAACGAGGCCTACCCCTACGATCCGGACAAGGCTCGGGAACTGCTGGCCGCGGCCGGTTACGGCGACGGGCTCAACATCAAGCTCACCGCCCAGAACACCATCCTCTCCGACGTGCTGACCGCGCTGGTGGACTACTTCGCCGATGTGGGAGTCACCGCCGAACTCGAGGTGATCGAACCCGGGCTGGGGAATCAGAGGCTGCTGGCCGGGGACTACGACCCGCTGTTCATGAGCACCTGGTATCCGGCCGAGACGTTCTTCCACTTCCTGATCCGCTGCGAGGGGCTGATCAGCACCTACTGCAACCCGGATCTTGAGCCGCTGCTGCTGGAGGAGAAGCAGACACTGGACATCGGCGAGCGGAACCAGATCATCTGGCAGATCACCGACGTCCTCAGGGAGGAGGCGCCGGCGCTGTGGCTGTGGAACTCCGAGAGCACCGCCGGCGTGAACACGAACAAGGTCTCGGGCTGGAAGAGCCACGCCCGCGGCTGGATCATGTTCACCGACGTCTCCGTCAGCGAATAGGCCCGGCCAGCCGGTAGCCGGTAAGAAAGAGCGGGTGGACGCGCCGAATCCACTCAGCCTCTAGCCATCAATGCTGAAGTTCCTGGTCCGCCGGATGCTGCACAGCATCCTGGTGCTGCTCGGCGTGCTGTTCGTGGTGCACGGGCTGCTGCTGCTGACCGGCGACCCGACCGCGGCGCTGCTGCCCCCCGACGCCGAGGAGGAGGTGCGCGAGAACCTCCGCCAGAAGCTCGGGCTCGACGACCCCTTCCCGGTCCAGTACGTCAAGTTCGTGGGGCGGGCGGTGCGGGGCAACTTCGGCGACTCGTTCCGGCAGGCCCGCCCCGCGTTCGAGTTCGTGTCGGAGAAGGCCGGTGAGACCATCAAGCTGGGGGCGGTGGGGCTGGCCATCTCGCTGGCGGTGGGAGGGCCGCTCGGGGCGCTGTCGGCGCTGAGGAAGGGCACCTGGATCGACCGGACCGCCCGGATGGTGGCCGCCATGGGCCAGGCCATCCCCGACTTCTGGCTGGGCATCATGCTGATCCTCATCCTGGGGGTGAACCTGAACTGGCTACCCATCTCGGGCACCGGTGACTGGAGGCATCTGGTGATGCCGGGGCTCGTCGTGGCCCTGCCCACACTGCCGGCGGTGGTCCGCATCTACCGGTCGAGCCTGATCGGGGTGCTCGACCGGGACTATGTGCGAGCGGCCCGGGCCCGGGGCCTCAACGGCGCGCAGGTCTTCGGCCGCCACGTGGCCCGCAACGCGGCCATCCCGATCGTGACCGTCCTCGCCTTCGAGATCGGTTCGATCATGTCGGGCGCCCTCATCGCCGAGGTGATCTTCGCCTATCCGGGAATGGGCCGAGTGGCCTACCAGGCCATCATCAACCGCGACATCGCAGTGGTCCAGTCCTACGTGTTCATGGTCAGCCTGATCGTGGTGACCACCAACATGCTCCTGGACATCACCTACTCGCTGCTCGACCCGAGGGTGCGGGTGCGATGAAGGTGCGGACCCGTCAGGAGACCGGCACGGCCGCCGAGGCGACGGCCTCGACGCGACGCCTGACCCGGGCCGCCGAGGCGGCCAGGAGGCGCACCCGCGCCACGCTGATCCTGTCGGCCGGGTTCCTGGCGGTGGTGGTGCTGGTGTCGGTGCTGGCCCCCTGGATCACCTGGCACGATCCGCTGGACGCCGAACTGGTCAACCGGCTGCAACCCCCGGGCTGGCTCGACGGCGGATCGTGGAGCCACCCGCTGGGAACCGACTCGACCGGCCGGGACCTGTTCACCCGGATGCTGTTCGGGGTGAGGCTGTCGCTGCTGATCGGGCTGGCCGCGGTGGCCTGCGGAGGCGTCATCGGGGTCACCGCCGGGATCCTGGCCGGCTACTACGACGAGAAGATCGCGGCCGTCGGCTTCGGCCGGGTGGCCGACATCCAGCAGGCCATCCCGTTCGTGGTGCTGGCCCTGGCCGTGGTGGCCTCCATCGGCCCCTCGTTCCAGAACCTGATCCTGATCCTGGGCGTGGGTTCCTGGCTCTTCTACTACCGGATCGTACGGGGCGAGGTGCTCAAGATCCGCGAGGAGTCCTACATCGACGCGGCCAAAGCCATGGGGAAGTCCGACGCGGGCATCCTGATCTCCCACGTGCTGCCCAACAGCTTCGCGCCGGTCATCGTGATCGTGACCCTCTTCGTGCCGAGGCTGATCATGTTCGCGGCGGCTCTCAGCTTCCTGGGCCTGGGGGTCCAGCCGCCCCGGGCCGAGTTGGGCTTGATGATCTCCGAGGGCCGGGGGCTGATCCAGCAGGCCTGGTGGCTGACCGTGTTCCCGGGCGCGCTGCTGGCCGGGGTCGTGCTGGCCATGAACACCCTGGGCGACTGGCTGCGGGAGAGGTTGGATCCCACCCTGAGGGTGAGGCAGTGAGAGGCCGAGCGGATGAGGAGCGATTCATGAGGATCTTCGCGAGGCACGGAGCGAGGCCGTGGCCCGAGCGGCCCGTGAGCGCAGCGAACAAGAGCGGGAATGACACCGCTGCGACGCGACGGGCACTCGCCCTGAGAGTCAGACAGTAGGTCATGGCCCTCCCGGACCCCGCCGCCGAGGTCTTGCCGGTCCTCACCGTCGAGGGACTGACCGTCTCGTTCCGCGCCGTGGCCGGAGTGGTGCCCGCGGTTCGAGGTGTCGACGTGACCGTTGGTGCGGGCGAGACGGTGGCTCTGGTCGGCGAGTCGGGATCGGGCAAGAGCGCCTCGGTTCTCGGCATGCTCGGCCTGTTCCATCCCGACAGCGCCGCGGTCGAGGCCGACCGGTTCGAGTTCGAGGACATGACTCTCTCGGCCGGGCGCCGCGAGGACCTCCAGGATCTGCTGGGCACCCGCATCGGCATCATCTTCCAGGATCCGCAGAGCAGCCTCGACCCCACCATGAAGGTTGGCAAGCAGATCGCCGAAGTCCCCCGCCTGCGCCAGCGCCTGGACCGGGGCACGGCCCGCCAGAAGGTGCTCGACAGCCTCGCCGAGGTCGGCATCCGCGACCCCGAGTGGTGCGCGTCGGCCTACCCCCACGAGCTGAGCGGCGGGATGCGCCAGCGGGCCATGATCGCCACGGTGATGATCGCCGGACCGTCGCTGCTGATCGCGGACGAGCCCACCACCGCGCTGGACGTGACCCTGCAGGCCCAGGTGATCGACCTCCTGGCCACGCTGCAGGAGGAGCAGGGCACGGGGATCCTGTTCATCACCCACGACCTTTCGCTGGTGTCGGAGTTCGCCGACCGGGTGATGGTGATGTACGCCGGCACGGTGGTCGAGTCGGGAGCCACCGAGGCCGTCGTCAAGCAGCCGTCGCATCCCTACACCAAGGCCCTGCTCGAGTCGGTCCCCCGCCTCGACGGGGGCCAGGTGAAACCGATACAGGGGCGCCCGCCCGATCCCCGGGAGCTGCCCAGCGGTTGCCCGTTCCGCACCCGGTGCGATCATGCCCACGACCGCTGCGAGCAGGTCGAGCCGCCCGTCTACCGGCTGCCCAGCGGTCAGACGATCCGCTGCTGGCTCGGCGAGCAGGAGGGCGAGCCGTGCTGAAACTGGGGGGTGTCTCCGGGGGTCGCCGCACCTTCCATGCGCCTCGCGACGACGGGGTCCTGCTCGAGCTGAGCGAAGTGGTCGTCTCCTACGCCCGGGGGGCGCTGGCCCTGCGCCAGCATGACGCCCTGCCCGCGGTGGGCGGCGTGTCGATGGCGGTGAAGGTGCGCGAGTCGGTGGGTCTGGTGGGCGAGTCGGGCAGCGGCAAGACCAGCCTCGGGCGCAGCATCATGAGGCTGGCCCCGCTCACCTCCGGCCAGATCTCGGTGGTCGAGCCGGACACCGCCGACGCCGACGGCTCGGGACGGGTCGCCCGCAGGCTGGCCCGGTCGGTGCAGATCATCTTCCAGGACCCCTACTCGAGCCTGGATCCCCGCCACAGCGTGGAACGGATCGTCAGCGACGCCATGCGGGTGCATCGGCTGGCACCGCGATCGGAGCGCTCCGCTCTGACCGCCGACCTGCTGGAGCGGGTCGGTCTGCCGGCCGCCTTCGCCAAGCGGTACCCGCACGAGCTGTCCGGCGGCCAGCGCCAAAGGGTGTGCATCGCCCGGGCGCTGGCCGTGCGGCCGCAGGTGATCATCTGCGACGAGCCCACCAGCGCCCTGGACGTCTCGATCCAGGCCCAGGTGATCGAGCTGCTGCAGGACCTCCAGCAATCCGAGGACCTGACCTTCCTGTTCATCACTCACGACCTGGCTCTGCTGCCGCAGCTGGTTTCGAACGTGGCCGTGATGTACCTCGGCAAGCTGGTGGAGGTGGGACCGACCAGGGCCGTGCTCGACAGCCCCCGCCACCCCTACACGGTGTCGCTGGTGTCGGCCGCTCCGGTGCTGGGCCAGCGCCGGGTTCGCAGCACGAGCCGGCTGCTCAAGCCCGACGACGCGGCTGACGGCGCGACCGTGGGCTGCAGCTTCCGCCCCCGCTGCTGGCTCTACCCGACCCTGGAGGCCGAGCAGGCCCGGCGGTGCGAAGAGGACTCGCCCGCCCTCGAAGGGATCCCGGTCGCTATCGGCCGGCGGGCAGCCTGCCACCACGAGGACCTGATCGAGAGCCGGCAGCCGGCCACCACCTGACAGCCGGCCCGCCTTCGACTTGCGATTTCATTGCCTGTCCGTCATTCTTCGAGTGCCGGAGCACCCTCCTGGCAGAGCGGACGAAGCTACCCGCGCACCTTCTTAGTTTCGCGCCGGGACTCAGATCTAGAGTCGCGGCGATGCTGCGCTGTTCTGAGATCGATGAGTCTCGGCGTCTGGTGAGCCCGCCGCTGGCATCACTGAGGGTCAGGGTCCTGCGGCTCGCCGCCGTCGGATTGGCGCGAGTGATCGACGGCGCCGCCTGGGCAGGTTCGCGCCTGCCGGCATGGCTGGCCCACGGACTGGCAGAGGGCGGAGGCAACATCCAATGGGCGCTGCGTCCCAAGAGGCGTCGAGATCTGTCCACCAACCTCTGTCACGCCGTCGGAGCACGCCCCGAGGATCCGCTCGTCAAACGGACCGTGCGCCGGGTGATGATCAACGAGTCCCACGTCGCAGCCGACCTGCTCTGGGCGATAGGGCAGCCCAGAGACTTCCTTGACAAGGTCGTCTACGAGAACTGGCACTTCGTCGACGGCACAGCCAGCGAGGGTCGAGGCCTGATCCTCGCCGGCACCCACCTGGGCGGCTGGGAGGTGGCCACCGCCATCCCCGGAGAGAAGGTTCCGGTTCCCACCAACGTGATCGTGGCCGACAACTGGATCGCCTGGGCCATCGAGCACGTGCGTTCCGGGGTGGGGCTGAGGATCATGTACCGGCAGGCAGCCGCCCTGCGCAGCGTGCGCAGGCTCCAGGACGGCGAGGCGGTGCTGCTGCTGGGCGACAACAGCGAGTTCGCCGGGCACACCCACCGGGTGCGCTTCCTGGACAGCGAGATGCAGATGGCTGCGGGCGTGGCGGCGCTGGCTCGCCTCGCAGGCTCCCCCATCATCTCCTTCACGATCCTGCCGCTGGGCCCCCGCCGGTGGAAGGCCACGGTGGATCCGCCCATCGAACCGCCGCCCCCGCAGGAGGGACGGGACGGCGAGCAGGTGGTCCTGCAGCAGTTGGCCGATCGCTGGTCGGAGGCGATCAGGGCCAACCCCGAGCACTGGTCGATGGCCGCTCCCCTCGATTGGGTCGACACGAGCGCCGGCGCCGAGTCCCGGAACGAGCGGCCGGGATGAGGATCCTCCGAGAGTTCGCCATCGGTGGCGCTTGCCTGGGCTGCTACTACCTCGTGCGCCGCCTGGTGTGGAACGAGCGGGGCCGGCGCCGAGCCGCCCGCAACGCCGGCCGGGTCGTGGCCGCCGAGGAACGGCTCGGACTTCGCGTCGAGCCCGCCGTCCAGCGAGCCGCGCTGCGCCATCGCCGCCTGGTCGACATGCTCAACCTGGGGTACGCGGTCGGCAACATCACCCTGAGCGCCGGTTGGCTCATCGTGCTCCACCGCAGGGGCAGCCCCGCCTTCGTGAGGGAGCGGCGGGCGGCGGTGGCGGCCTATGTCGGCGCCCTCCCGGTGTTCCTGGCCTTCCCCACCGCCCCGCCCCGCAGCCGCGACGATCAGGTGGACACCCTGCTCGACCGGGGAATCGACCTGGATCACCGGTGGCTGGTGCGCTTGTACAACCCGATCGCGGCCATGCCCAGCCACCATGTGGCCTTCGCGATGGTGACCGGGCTGGGCATGGCCCGTTTCGCCCGCAATCCGCTGGTGCGCGTCTTCGGGGCCGTCTATCCGGCCGCGGTGTCCCTGGTGGTGGTGGCCACCGGCAATCACTACACAGCCGACGTGATCGCCGGAGCCGCCCTCGGGGCCACGGCCCGAGTCGCGACTCGCTGAGCGAGCCCGCCCCATGCCTGGTGGAACCGCGCCCGGCCCGCAGGATCAGCCGGCGAGCGAGGCCATGTCGCCGGCCGCCGCCGACCGGCTGGAGAACCTTAGGAGTCTGCGACCGGGCCAGGTGATCCTGGCGGTCGGCGTGGCCGTGATCGTGACCACGGTGCTGGTGGTGTCGATTGGCCGGCTGGCCGGCTTCGCCAAGTTGGGAGACACGCTCAACGGCGCCACCTGGGGCTGGCTCGGGCTGTGCGCGCTCGGCCAGCTCGGAGTCTTCGCCGGCTATGCGGGAGCCTTCCGGGCGTCGGTGGCCGGCAGCGGCGACCTGCTCGCCGAGCGTGCCATCAGCGATGCGGGCGACGCCGGCTCCGGCGGCATCGACGCGGACACCGCCGCCGACGACCACGATCCCGGCGTCGAGAACGGCCAAGGCCCCCGGGTGGGTGTCTGGCTCTCGCTGAAGGTGGCGCTGGCCGGCTTCGGACTCACCCAGCTGGTGGCCGCCGGTGGGGCGGCCGGCATGGCGTTCACGTTCTGGATGCTGCGCCGGCTGGGGTTCTCCAAGAAGAACGCCATGTTGCAGCTCATCACCCTCAATACCGCGGTGTACTTCGTGTTCGGCGGGTTGGGATGGCTGGGCGCGCTGCTGGGGCTGGTGGACTCCGAGGTTCCCAAGGCCATGACGGGGAGCTGGCTGGCCGGCTTCGCGGCGGTGATCGCCCTGGCCCTCTGGTTCACCCAGCCTCAGCGGACCGCCACCTTCGCCGCGGCCGACGACGCCCCCCGGATCCGCCGGGCGCTGGCTGTGGGCGTCGCGGCCGCGGCCCGGGTGCGGGCCTGCACGCACACCAACGACGGGCGCCGCCTGCTGGCCTGGGCCCTTCTGTACTGGGTCGGCGACCTGGTGAGCCTGTGGGCCGCGCTGCGAGCCTTCGGCGTGACCGTCGGTGTGGGCGCCATCGTCATTGCCTACGTCCTGGGCTATCTCGCCCAGTCGGTGCCGATACCCCTGATCGCCACCGGCGGCGTGGACGCAGCCACCACGTTCACCCTGGCCGCGGTGGGTGTCCCCATCGAGGTGGCTCTGCTGGGGGTGGTGGCCCACCGGGTGTTCGCCTTCTGGCTGCCGATGATCCCGGGCCTGTGGTCGGCCACCGTGCTAGTGCGCGACGAGATGCCCGCTAACGGGCGAAGGGGTCGGCTGCTCCGACAGGTGATCCGGGAGCGAAGGTGACCGGCATGGATACCACGCCAGTCATCAGCAGGTTGCCCGGATAGGGCGTGAAGGCGTCGGCGTCGATCTCGTAGTCGCCGATGCGGGCCAGCACGTCGCCCAGCATGAGGTGCGCCTCGATACGGGCGACCGAAGAGCCGATGCAGCGATGGCCGCCGAGGCCGAACGCCAGATGTTTGTTGACGGCACGGTCTATGCGCATGTCGTCGGCGGCGTCGAACGCCGACGGATCGTGATTGGCGGCCACCCAGCTGATGAACAACACATCGCCCCGGCGGATCTGGCGGCCGCCCAGCTCCACGTCGCGGGTGGCGGTGCGGGTGAGGGTCTCGCTGGGGCTGTAGTAGCGCAAGAACTCCTCCACCGCGGCACCCATCAGGTCGGGATCCTCGATGAGGCGAGCCCGGTCGTCGGGATGGGTTCCGAGATAGTGCAGGCCCCACGACACCAGCGACGTGGTGGTGTCGAGGCCTCCCGCCACCAGGTTCCACATGATCCCGGTTATCTCATCGTCGCTGAGGAGTCGACCGTCGATGCTCGAGTTGACGAGGGCCGTGGTCACGTCGTCGGCCGGGTTGGCCCTGCGGTGGGCGGCGAAGCCGGCCAGTTCGGCCCACATGTCGTCGCGCCGTGCCACCGCGCTGCGAAACCTCTCGTCGGTGGCTTCATAGGAAGAGGTGGCGTGAAAGAAGTCGGCGTAGTGACGCCAGTTGGCCGCGTCCATGCCCATCATCTCGAGCGTCAGCACCGCCGGCACCGGTGTGGTGTAGTCGAGCACTAGGTCGGCCGCGCCGGTCTCCACGAACTGGTCGATGAACCAGGCCGAGACCGCCTCCATGCGGGGGCGTTGGCGCTCGATGGCCCGGGGCGTCATGTGGGGGTTAAGCACCCGTCGCAGATCAGCGTGCTCGGGGCCGTCGATCTCCGACACGCCCATGCGGGGCACGTACGGCGGCCGGGGTATGCCGCAGATGCCATGGTAGGAGACCCCGTCGTCGGCGTCGGGCTCGTACTTGTGGGCGAACGTCTCGTTGTCGCGGGCCACAGCCGCCACCGATTCGTAGTCGGTCACCATCCAGAACCCGCCGTAGTGCTGGTTGAACACCACCGGGCAGCGTTCCCGCAGCTCCGCGTAGCGGTTGTGGCGGTCGGCGACGAAGGCCGGGGCCTGATGGTCGACGTCGATGGTGCCGTGGGGCAGGTCTTGCATTGGCCTCGCCGATCTCAGTCAGCCCAGCATCGTAGTTGTCGGGCAGTCGCATATAGAGCGAGTCGTCGCAGATGGGACGGGCGCACGCTCGCAACTAGTGTCTCCACGGTGACCGACGAGCACTCCGACCAGGCAACAGACCCCAACACACCCGCGATGTCGATCGCGGAGGCCGACGCCATGCTCACCGGCCCCGGCGGCTTCTTCGAGATCGTCACCGAAACGGTGAACGGCGTCGAGATTCCGGTGGTGGCCAGCCCGCACCGCAGCCTGCGTGACCTGCTGGCTGCGTCCGTTAACCACGGCGGCGACGGGTCGGCCCGCTACTACCTCTTCGACGACGGCCGCAGCGCCACCTTCGCTGAGAACATCTCGCACGCGGCTGCGGTCGCAGCCGCGCTCTCGGAACGCTATGGCATAGGGCCCGGCGACCGGGTGGGACTGCTGGGCGCCAACCAGCCGGGGTGGATCCAGGGATTCTGGGGAACGGTCAGCACCGGAGCCATCGCGGTTGCCATGAACGGCTGGTGGAAGGGCGACGAGATCTCCTACGGCATCGAGTTGACCGAGCCCAGAGTGCTGATCGCCGACCGCCGCCGCCTAGAGCGCCTCGACGGCAACCCCGGCATCGATGTGATCGGCATGGCTCCCGACGAGGCGGACTCGGTCGACGGCCTGATCGACGCCTACGCGGGCGCATCCTTGCCCGCCGTCGAGATAGCCGTCGACGATCCGGCCGCCATCCTGTTCACGTCGGGCACCACCGGCCGGCCCCGGGGCGCGATCCAGACCCACCGCAACTTCTTCGCCTACCTGAGCTGCGCCTTCATGATCGGTGCCCGCCAGTTCGTGCGCTTCCCGGGCGAGTCGATGGACGTCGGCGGGCCCACCCTGGCATGCAGCCCCCTGTTCCACGTGTCGGGCCTGCACGCCTGCGCGGTGATGGCCGTCGGCGCCGGCTTCAACCATCTCTGGACCACCGGCCGCTACGACCCCGAGAAGATCCTGCGCCTCACCGAGGAGCACGGCATCGCCCGCTGGTCAGGGGTGACCACCCAGGTCTGGCGGCTGGTCGAGCACCCCCGCCTGAATGACTACGACGTGTCGTCGGTGATCAGCATCGGCGGCGGTGGCTCGATGTGGTCCCCGGAGCTGCAGGAGATATGCCGGACCGCCCTGCCCCATGCCCGCACCAGCGTGACCATCGGCTACGGGCTCACCGAGAGTTCGGGACTGGCCGCCAGTGCAGCTGACGACGTGCTACGCGACCATCCCGGCTCGGTCGGCTACCCGCTCCCCACCGTGGGGGTGCGAATCACCGACGACGAGGGCGTTGCGCTGCCGGAGGGCTCCGTCGGCAATATCTGCCTGTCCGGCCCGGTGGTCACGCCCGGCTATTGGAACGACCCCGCCGCCACCGCCGAGACCATCCGCGACGGCTGGCTGCGCACCGGCGACTTCGGCTATGTGCGAGACGGGCTGCTGTTCCTGGTGAGCAGACGCAGCGACCTCATCATCCGCGGCGGCGAGAACATCTACCCGGCAGAGATCGAGCAGCGCCTCGACGCCCACCCGGCGGTCGCAGAGTCGGCCGTGATCGGGGTGGAGCATCGCGAGCTGGGCCAGGAGGTGAAGGCGGTGGTGGTGGTCGGCGAGGAGCCGCCCGACGAGGACCTGATCTCCGAACTGAGAGCCTGGGTGGCCGCTACATTGGCCGACATCAAGGTGCCCGCGCACTGGGAGTTGCGGACCGAGCCGCTGCCCCGGAACGCCACCGGCAAGATCCTCAAGCAGGTCGTGCAGGGCGACGCCGACTACGACTTCATCGAGGAGTAGCCACCGCAGCAGGGAGGGGCCCTCATGGACATGAACGACATGGTCCTGGTGAGCGTCGACGACCATCTGTGCGAGCCGCCCGACATGTTCGACCAGCACCTCCCGGCCAAGTGGCGCGACGAGGCGCCCCGGGTCCTCCACACCGACAACGGCGACGACGTGTGGACCTTCAACGGCTCGATCATCCCCAACATCGGCCTCAATGCCGTGGCCGGACGGCCCAAGGAGGAGTACGGCATCGAGCCGACCAGCTTCGACGAGATCAGACCCGGCTGCTACAACGTCGATGAACGAGTCAAGGACATGAGCGCGGGCGGGGTGCTCGGCTCGATGTGCTTTCCGTCGTTCCCCGGCTTCGCGGGCCGGCTGTTCGCCAACCACCCCGACAAGGCCTTCGCCGCCGACCTGATCCGGGCCTACAACGACTGGCACATACACGAGTGGTGCGGGGCCTACCCGGGCCGGTTCATTCCCATGGCCCTGCCCATGATCTGGTCGGCCGAGGAGTGCGCGGCCGAGGTGCGCCGGGTGTGCGAGCTGGGCTGCCACTCGATGACGTTCACCGAGAACCCGGTGCCGCTGGGCCAGCCCAGCTTCCACGACACCTGCTGGGACCCGCTCTGGGAGGCCCTGGTCGACTGCCGGACGGTGCTGTCCATCCATCTGGGATCGTCAGGGCAGATGGTGGTGAGCGCCCCCGACGCTCCCATGGACGTGATGATCCACATGCAGCCCATGAACACGTCGATCGCGGCCTCGGACCTGCTGTGGTCGACCGTGCCGAGGCGCTATCCGGGCCTCAAGATCGCCCTGTCGGAGGGCGGCTCGGGCTGGGTCCCGTACTTCATGGACCGGGCCGACAAGACCTACGACATGCACCACCTGTGGACCGGCCAGTCCTTCGGCGACCTCAAGCCCAGCGACGTGTTCCGGCGCAACTTCCTGACCTGTTTCATCTCCGACCCGGTGGGGGTGGCCCTGCGCCACGAGATCGGCATCAACAACATCTGCTGGGAGATGGACTACCCGCATTCCGACTCGAACTGGCCCCAGGCCCCAGAGGAGCTGGTCGAGGTGTTCGATGGCGTGCCCGACACCGACGTCGACCGGATCACCCACCTGAACGCCATGGACTGGTTCTGCTACGACCCGTTCTCGGTGCTCGATCGCTCCGAATGCACGGTGGGGGCGCTGCGGGCGTCGGTGGAGGGCCACGACGTGTCCATCCAGTCCCGCGACACCGGCCGCCACGGCAGCAAGGACACGTCCCTTCAGGACTTCGCGGTCAAGACCAGGTGAGCTCGGGCCCGCCCCCGGCCAAATCCCTAGTTGAGGACCGCTGAGGTCACTAACTACAGGAATTTCGGGAGATGAGCTCGTAGGCGTTGTCGCGCATCACCTTGCGGACCTCGCCGTCGTTGAAGCCGGCGATGTCGTCCAGGTACGAGGCCGGCTCGGCCAGGCCCTCGGCGTGGGGGTAGTCGGATCCGAACAGCATCCGGTCGGCTCCGATGCAGTCCTTGATCAGCTCCATGTCGTCCTCGAAGTAGGGAGACACCCACACGTTCTCGATGAACGCCTCCACCGGATGGCGCTTGAACTCCCAGGGCATCTTGCCGTGGCAGATCCTGAGGTTGCGCAGCAGGTCGGGGACCCACATGGCGCCGTTCTCGATGGTGGCCAGCCGCAGGTCGGCGAACCTGTCGAGCACGCCGTGGCAGATCAGGGCCGCGAACGTGTCGGAGATCGAGCGGTCCGAGAAGGCCACCAGCGGGAAGGCCATGTGCTTGAACGCCTCGAACTGGCCCCGCGACGGCTCCCACACCTTGCCGTAGGAGGTGGTGCCGTTGAGCCCGGCGTGCATGGCCAGCGGGACTCCCGCCTCCTCGAGACGGGCCCAGATCGGGTCGTAGTCGCTCATGCCCGGCGACTGGTAGCCGCTGCCGGTGGGGACCGGACCGGGGACCGTGCACACGATGCGGGCGCCCGCCTCCAGCAGCCGCTCCAGTTCGGCCACGGCCAGCTCGGGATCGGCGAAGGTGAGCATGGGCACCGCGTAGATGCGGCCGTCGCGGTCGAAGCCCCAATCCTCGTCGAGCCAGGTGTTGAACGCGCTGAAGGCGGCATGCAGGGCTTCGATGTCGCGCTTGAGGGCCTCCTGCATGCCCACGCCCTGGGTGGGGAACAGCAGCACCGACTGCAGTCCCTGGCGGTCCATCAGCTCCACTCGGGCGGCCCTGTTGCGGAACCCCGGGTGGTCGTCGAGCGGATCGAGATCACCGAACATGGCCGCGATGTCCCGGCCCTCCAGGTTGCGGCCCCGGAAGTAGTCCTCGAGGCTGCCCGGCTTGGCGATGGGGTCGAACGTCGGGTTGGGGATGAACTTGTTGACCTTGCCGGCCACCATGAAACGCTTCTTGCCGTCGATGGTGGCCCACTGCATGCAGCGCTTCTTCATGGACGGGTCGATGTGGCGGATGAAGGCGTCAGGCGCCTCGTAATAGTGCTCGTCCGAATCAAACGCCCGAAAGCCCAGCTCAGGTCGTTCTGTCACTGCTTCGATGCTACCGGTCACCCCGGCCGGCGGGTCCTGTCACGGGCGCGCCCTGGCGCCGCGAGCGGCGCCATTGCTTGCCCCCGTGCCACCCCCCGGCCTCACCGTGTCAGGAGTTGATGACTGACTCGCCGTAGCGATTGAGGGCTTCTACGGCGTGGGACACCGAGTCACTGGGCATACCAACCATGCACCAGGTGACGCCCAGACTCGCCAAGCCATCAAGCGCCTCCAGGTGAGCTTCGGGGTTGAAGCCGTCATCGGCGGGGCCTTCACCGGAGAGGGTGGTGAACGAGACGTCGATGGTGGCGGGGTCGCGGTCGGCGGCCTCGGCTTGACGCCATAGGTCGTCCAGCAAGGCCTGCAGGTCGTCGAGCGTCTCCAGGGGGACCGTCCGGGCAGTGGAGGCCAGCCCCCGGGGGGCGGGGAACGGGACCCAACCGTCGGCCTTCTCGACGACCCGGCGGCGGCTCAGACGGCTGTTGCCGCCGATCCAGATCGGGATGGGTTGCGACGGCTTGGGGTTGGCGGTCTGGCCCCGGGCGGTGAAGTTCCGGCCCTCGTACTGGAAGTCGTCGGTGGTCCACACGCCCCGTATCACCTCGATGGCCTCGTCGAAGAGGTCGTTGCGCTCGTCGAAGTCCACGCCCAGGGCCCGGTACTCGCCCTTGAGGTAGCCGGTCCCCACCGCCAGCACGAACCGCCCGCCCGACAGGGCGTCGACGGTGGCCACCGACTTCGCCACCAGCAGCGGGTTCCGGTACGGGAGCACCACCACGTTGGGGATCAGCAATAGCCGCTCAGTCGCCGCGGCGCAGAAGGCCAGCGCGGCGAAGGGGTCGAGCGCGTCGTGGCCTCCGGCGCTCATCCAGCGGTGCGTCGGGGCGGGATGGTCGGTGAACCCGATCCCGTCGAAGCCAGCCTCCTCGGCCGCCCGGGCGAAGTCCAGGACTCCCCGGCGGGTGGCGAACTCGGCGCTGGCCCGGCCCGAAGCCAGCGGATACGTCACCGAGAACCTCACCGCCGAACCCTCCCGGCCCTGGACTCGACCACGGCGAGCACGAACCTCATCGGTCGGCTCCCTCCCGGAAGCGGCGGTAGCGGGTGTCGGCCGCGGTGCCATGATCGGCGCGGGGCTCCACCCGGCGAGCCACCCGGCCCCAGCGCCGGGCATCGGAGGTGTCAACCTCGAGACCGGCCGTGACCCGGCTGTGGAACGCCGCGCCAAGGGCAGCGCTGTACGGCTCGGCGGCGACATCGACCGGAAGGCCCGTGGTGTCGGCCAGCGCCTGCATCCAGGCCGCCGACTGGATCCCGCCGCCGACGGCGACGATCCGGTCGGCGCGCAGGCCGGACAGGTCGATGTGATGGCGCACCACGAAGCCGGCCGCCTCGTAGGCGGCCATCAGCACATGGCCGGGCGTGTGCCCGACATGGAGGCCCAGCAGCTCGGCGCGGCGGTCGGTGTCGTGCAGGGGCGTGCGCTCGCCTCTCGGGTAGGGCAGCCACACGGGGAGGTCGTCCGGTCCGAGCGCGAGCAGTTCCTCCGAGGGCGTATCGCCCACCAGGGCCCGCACCCGGTCGATGAACAGTCCGCCCGCGTTGCTGGCCCCGCCCACGGCCATGAGCCCGGCCCGGGCCGACGGGAACGTCCACAAGCCGTCGACCTCGACCCACTCGTCGGTGAGCACCCACGGCAGCAGGGTCGTGCCGCACATCACCAGCACGTCGCCTGCGTCGCCGCACGGGGCCACCAGTTGCTCCCCCAGGGCGTCGATGGTGCCGGCCGACACCAGGGCTCCGTCACGCTCGCCGATGGGAGCCGCACCCGGGCTGATGACAGGGAGCTGGTCGGAGGTCATGCCGATCTCCTGGAGCAACTCCGGCGCCCAGCCCTGCCCGTCGGACATGGGTGCCATGGCCATGGCGGTCGATGAGTCGATGGCGGCCACCCCGCACAGGGCACGGTTGGCCGCCGCCTGCGCCGGCCACAGGGCCTCCACCCCGTCGCATCCGGCCAACCAGCGGGCGAAGCCAGCACCCTCCCCCTCGGTTGACCCTGCGCTGGCATCGGTGCCGGGGTCCGGGCCATCGCCAGGGTCCGGGCGGTCGCCGGGGTCCGGGCCGTCGCCGGGGTCCGGGCCGTCGCCGGAGCGGCCTGCTGCAGGGGCGCGGCCCCGGCCGTCGCCGTAGAGCAGACCGGGTGTCACCGGCATCCCCGCCGCGTCGACGCCGCACATGGATGGCACCATGGCCGAGACGGTGACCGCCGCCACCGGCTGACCCGCTCCGGCGCGCACGTCCCGCCAGGCGGCGAGCACCCCGTCGATCCAGGCCTGCTGAGGATCGTGCTCGAACCGGTCCGGGCTGGGTGCCACCACCCGGTGCGGGATGCGGACCCGGGCGAGAACGTCACCAGCGGCGTCGGCGGCCACAGCCTCTACCGATGTGGTGCCGATGTCGATACCGACCGTCAACTCGTCCACCGGCTCCCGCCCTTCTTGCGTGTCCGCAGCCATTGTTGCCGGCTCCCGACGCTACGCCCACAGGCTGCCAACCCGCTTCCATGCCGGTTGCGGACGCTACGCCCACAGGCTGCCAACCCGCTTCCATGCCGGTTGCGGACCATCGGAGCGTCCGGAAACAGGTTCGAGCCGACTACGCCTATTCGCTCGGCCTCTTGGAGCGCCCGCAAATAGGCGAGGGCCTGTCGCGCCGCAGCGGTGTCATTCCCGCTCTTGTTCGCTGCGCTCACGGGCCGCCCAAACCAAAGCAACACCGCCCACGGCCTCGCACCGTATGGGCCGCGTTCGCTCGCCTATTCGCTCGGCCTCTTGGGGGACCCGGTAGCGTCGGCTTGTGAGCCGGCCTCGGGTGTTGGTTACTGCGCCGTTGCGGGGCCGCGCTCTGGACGAGTTGCACGACATCGCCGATGTCGTGTTCGAGCCCTGGATCGAGCATCAGCCGGTCAAGCTGCACAGCCGGGCGGACTTCGCGGCCAGGATCCGCTCCGAGGGCGCCGACATAGTCATATGCGAGGCCGACTCGTGCAAGGGCCCGGTGCTCGAACTGCCGCTTATCGCCATCGGTTGCACCCGGGCCCGGCCCACCAACGTCGACGTGGCCGCGGCGACGGCCGCGGGCATACCGGTGCTGACAGCTCCCGGCCGGAACGCCGACGCGGTGGCCGAGATGACGGTGGCCCTGTTGATGGCGGTCAACCGGTTCGTGGTGGCCGGCGACCGCGACGTGCGGGCCGGCACCATGTTCGGCAAGACCCTCCCCTACCAGCGCTACCGGGCCTGGCAGGTGGCGGGACGGACCGCCGGTCTGGTGGGGTTCGGCGCGGTGGCCCGGGCCGCGAAGTGGCGCCTGGACGGTCTGGGCATGACCGTGATCGCCAGCGACCCCTACGCCGACGGCGCCGACCACAGCCTCGATGAGTTGCTGGGCGCGGCCGACGTGGTGTCGATGCACGCCGCGGTGACGCCCGAGACGGCCCGGATGATGGGCGCCGACCAGTTCGCGGCCATGAGGCCGGGGGCGATCTACCTCAACACGGCCCGGGCCGCGCTGCACGACACCGACGCCCTGGTGGCCGCCCTGGAGTCCGGGCACCTGGCAGGGGCCGGCCTCGACCACTTCGACGGCGAGATCCTGCCCACCGACCATCCCCTGACCGCCATGGACAACGTGGTGCTGACCCCTCACATCGGCGGGGCCACCTACGACGTCGAGAGCAACCAGACCGCCACCGTGGTGGCCGATATCAAGGCCATCCTGGCCGGCGAGCGGCCCCTGCACTGCGCCAACCCGGAGGTCCTGCGATGAGCGGCAGCAGCGCCGCCACCGAGCCCGTCCACCAGGAGGTGGTCGACGCCTCACAGCAGATGGAGCGGGCTGGGCTGGTCGTGGGCACGGCCGGCAACGTGTCGGGCCGGCGCAGCGACGGCGCCGTCTGCCTGACCCCGTCGTCCACCCCGTACCGCGATGTCACCGCAGACAACCTCGCGGTGCTGAGTCTCGACGGCCAGCATCTGGGCGGCTCCGGCAAGCCGTCCACCGAGAAGGCCATGCACCTGGCCTGCTACAACGCCTTCGACGAGGTCCGCGGGGTCGTGCACTGCCATCCTCCCCACGCCTCGATGTTCGCGGTAGCCCACCGGCCCATCCCGGCCAGCATCGAGGAAGTGATCATCTACGTGGGCGGCGACGTGCCCGTCGCCGACTACGCGACCACCGGCACCGACGAGCTGGCCGCCGAGGTGGTGCGCCACCTCGCCGACCGGGGCGCGGTGCTGATGGCCAACCACGGCCTGCTGTGCGTGGGCAAGTCGCCCGCCGACGCCCTGCACACCGCCCTGGTGGTGGAGCACACCGCCAAGATCATGTTCGGTGCCGAGGTCCTGGGCGGGGTCAAGCCATTGCCACCAAAGATCGCCAAGGACTTCGCGGGGATCTACGGCTACATCCGCAGCACCTGGTGAACGGACTGAACCGAGGAGGTCATTTCCATGCAGCACATGCTCTACGAGACCGACGGCCCGGTGGCAGTGATCACCCTGAACCGGCCCGAGAAGGCCAACGCGGTCAGCGGGCTCACACTCAACGAGATGGACGAGTGCTTCGGCCGGGCTGCCGGAGACGCCGAGGTCCGGGTGATCGTGCTGCGGTCGGTCGGCAAGCACTTCTGCGCCGGCCACGACCTGTCCGGCTCCGACGAGGCCATCGAGAAGGCCGCCACCGGTGACAGCGGCCCGGCCAGGGGCAGCTTCGTGGACTGGAAGGAGCGGGGCCTCGAAGCCATCTACGAGTGGGAGGCGGTCCACTACCTCGGCTACAGCCGCCGCTGGCGCGACATCCCCAAGCCCACGATCGCGGAGGTGCAGGGCCAGTGCATCGCCGGGGGGTTGATGCTCTGCTGGCCCTGCGATCTGATAGTTGCCGCCGACAACGCGATGTTCTCGGATCCGGTGGCCCGAATGGGCATCGGCGGGGTGGAATACCACGGCCACACCTGGGAACTCGGACCCCGCAAGGCCAAGGAGATGCTGTTCACCGCCCGCCGGATCAACGCGACCGAGGCCGAGGCGGCCGGCATGGTCAACCGGGTCGTGCCCCTCGACGAGCTTCACTCCAAGACCATGGCCCTGGCCCACGAGATCGCCCAGATGCACCCGTTCGCGCTGGCCCAGGCCAAGCGAGCCGTGAACCAGACCATGGACATCCAGGGCTTCTACTCGGCGCTGCAATCGGTGTTCGACATCCATCAGACCGGCCACGGCAACGCCCTTTCGGTGGGCGGTTACCCCATCCTCACCGGCCTCACCGAGATGAAGAAGTCCCAGCAATAGAGGACGCCGCCAAAGTAGTCAATGACGGCCCCCGCCGGAGCCTCATCTAGCGTGAACGACGTGAACCTGTGGGAGCGGCCGGACGTGCACGCCCGGCGCTGGTTCCTGCTGGGCGTGCTGAGCCTGACCCTGGTGCTGGTGGTGATGTCGGTGTCGGGCCTGAACGTGGCCCTGGCCACCCTCCAGCGCGACGTGGGCGTCACCGGGCCGCAGTTGCAGTGGATCGTGAACACCTATGCCCTGGCCTTCGGCGGGCTGCTCATGACCGGCGGGGCCATCGGCGATCGCTACGGCCGCAAGGGCGCCCTGCTGTGGGGGCTGCTCGTGTTCGGGCTCGGCGCGCTCCTCGGAGGCCTGGCCGGCTCGGCCGAGGTGATCCTGGTCGCCCGGGGAGCGATGGGGGTCGCGGCCGCCTTCGTGATGCCGGCCACCCTGTCACTGCTGATCGAGATCTTCCCGCCGCCTGAGAGACCGACCGCCATCGCGATCTGGTCGGGATTCGCGGGCGGCGGCGCCGCCATCGGGCCCGCCCTGACCGGTTTGTTCGTCACCGGATGGTGGATTGTGCCGTCGTGGGGCTGGGAGGCCGCGTTCCTCTACAACGTGCCGGTCGTGGCGGTGGTGATGATCGTGATGGCGCTGTGGCTGCCCCGCTCCCGCGACGAGCGGCCCCGCCACCTCGATCCTGCCGGAGCGGGGCTCTCGATCGTGGCCGTGACCGCGCTGATCTACGGCATCATCGAAGGACCCGAGCAGGGCCGGACGTCGGTGCCGGTGCTGGCGGCCTTCGCCATTGCGGTGGTGTTCGGCGCGGCCCTGTTTCGGTGGCAGCAGCGAGCCCGCCATCCGATGCTGCCGCTGGAGTTGTTCAGCGACCGGCGCTTCAGCGTGGGATCCGCGGTCGTCAGCATGACCTTCGTGGTGATGATCGGGTTCTGGTTCCTGCTCGCACTGTACGTGCAGTTCTCACTGGGATACAGCGCTCTGGAGGCGGGGCTGGCCACCATGCCCGAGGCCCTGGCGTCGATGGTGGTGTCCCCCTTCACCGCTCCCCTAGCCGAACGGTTCGGGTCGCGCCGGATCATGGCCGTCGGCTTCGCGGTACTGGCGATCACGTTCCTGCCCCTGGCGATGGTCGACACCGACACCAGCTACTGGTTCCTGCTGGGGCCGCTGGTGCTGGCCGGCGCGGGCCTGGCCCTGGCCATGACACCGGCCACCAACGACATCATGGCCGCGACACCCTACGAGAAGGCCGGGATCGGCTCGGCCGTGAACGACACCGCCCGCGAGCTTGGCGCCGCGCTGGGCATCGCCACGCTGGGGGCGTTGTCCACCTCGATCTACCGCAGCACCGTGAACGTCGACATCCTGCCGCCCGAAGTGGCCGAGGCGGCGAGCGAGTCGATGGGGGCAGCCATCGAGGCCGCCTACGGGCTGTCGCAGTCGGGGCTGCTCGGCGAGGCCGCGGCTCAGGCGACGATCACCGAGACGTCGCAGGCCTTCGCCACCGCTTTCGCTCAGACGATGGCGGTGTCGGGAGTCGTGTCGGCGTTGGTGGCGGCAATGCTGCTGGTCGGTCACTTCACCGAGAAACGCGCCGGCGCCACGGCCTGAGGCCGGGCACTATCCGGGCACTATGAGGGGAATGACCAGCGACATTCTCGACAGAGCAGCTGCGGCCATCGACGGCAACGTGATGTTCGAGCCCGACGGCCGGCCCTTCGGCCTGGGGCTGCCCAGCGACGGGCTGGGCGCCGACCACCGGTTGGCCGAAGGCGTCACCATGATCGAATCGTTCGCCCACGTGCACGTCATCGAGACCGACTCGGCCGCGGTCGTGTTCGACTCCAGCGTCCCCGATCTCGGCCCGAGAGTGGCCGAGCGGGTCCAGGGCCTGACGCACGCGCCGGTGAGCCATGTCGTGCTCACGCACGGGCACCGCGACCACGCCGGCGGCGCGGGCGCGCTGATCGACGGGCTAGCTGCGGCCGGGCCGCGGCCCCGGCTGGTGGGCCACCGGTCGCTGCCGGCCCGGCAGGCTCGCTACCGGCTGACCGACGGCTACAACCAGGCCGTCAACCAGCGGCAGTTCGGACGGGTCCCCAACTGGGACCTGGCCGGCGGCTGGGCCTTCGGAGTGCCCGATCTGGACCTGACCTTCGACGACCGGCTGCCACTCGAAGCCGGCGGTCTGGAGATCGAGCTGCGCCATGTGCGGGCCGAGACCGACGACCATCTATGGGCGTGGATACCGGAGCGGGCTGTGGCCGTGACCGGCGACCTGATGCTCTGGCATTTCCCCAACGCAGGCAACCCGGCCAAGGCCCAGCGCTACCCGCTGGAGTGGGCCGCCGCGCTGCGCGACATCGCCGGCGCGGGCCCTGAGCTGCTGCTGCCCGGACACGGACTGCCCATCGGCGGAGCCGAGCGGATCCGCCGCGTTCTGCTCGACACCGCGGCCGTGCTCGAGGAGCTCACCGGTCTCGCCCTGGACCTCATGAACCGGGGCGCCAGCCTCGACGACGTGCTGGCCGAGGCCCGCCTGGCCGGCGAGCGGATCCACCGGCCCTACCTGGCTCCGACCTATGACGAGCCCGAGTTCGTGGTGCGCAACGTCTGGCGGCTCTACGGCGGCTGGTACGACGGCACTCCCAGCAACCTCAAGCCGGCCCGCCAGGCCGCGGTGGCCTCGGAACTGGCCGACCTGGCCGGAGGGGCGCTGACGCTGGCCCGCCGGGCCGAGGCGCTGGCCGCCGCCGGGCAGGTGGCGGTGGCCTGCCACCTAGTCGATCTGGCCGCGGCGGCCGATCCCGCCAGCACCACGGTCCACGGGATCCGGGCCGACGTCTACTGGCAACGGCGGGCCGAGCAGCAGTCGGTCATGGCCGCGGCCATCTACGAGTCAGCGGCCCGCGAGTCCGCCGCGGCCGCCGGAGTCGATCTCCCGTCCGTCCAGTGACCCCAGACGGTCGGCTCAGAACCGGTCGGCGATCCTGTCGGCTCAGAACCGGTCGGCTATCCGGATCGAGATGGTCGCGCCGATCACGGTGGAGACGGCCACCGCCAGCCACATCAGCGGGTAGCCGGAGTGCTCGATGAGCCAGCCGGTGAGCAGAGGGCCAACGAACACACCGACATAGATGCCCACCTGGGTGACCCCGGTTGCGGCGCCGGCGGCCTCAGGATTCGCCCGTACGATCCCGAAGTTGGTGAACACCGGCCAGATCCAGCCTCCCCCGAAGGCCAGCAGCATGGCCGCCACATGGAGCCCCGGCGAGCGCAGCGCCAGCAGCGCCATGCCCGCCGAGCCCACCAGAGCGGTGATGCCGCCGACCAGGAACGGCCGGGACCGCATCGTGTCGGACAGCCAGCCGCAGACCAGTCTCAGAGTGATGCCCGTGGCGGCGCCCAGGCTTAGAAAGAGCCCGGCCGCACCCTCGCCAAGCCCGGCGTCCACACCGGAGCCGACACCCCAGGCGTTGAGTGATCCCGCACTGAACGCCAGGAACGCTCCCACCGCAGCGGCCCCGACCAGGTCCCGGGTCGACGACTCCGGCCTCGATGCGCCATTGGCGGCAGCCCGCGCCGGTGACGACCCGGCGGCAGCTCTCGCCATTGTCAGCGAAGCCAGCGCGAACGCCGCGCTGGCCACATAAGCCCAGCGCCATCCGACGGTCAGTGCCAGAGAGGGCACCGACAACCCGGCCAGCAGGGTGGCCGTGGGCAGCCCCGACTGCTTGATCGACACCGCCAAGCCGAGCCGCGGCAGCCGGGCTTGGGCCAGAGCCAGGTTGACCGACGCCTGGTTGGCGGCGTTGCAGAGTCCGGCCACGACGAGGAAGCCGATCACAGCCTCGAACGACTGCGCCGTCGCGGCCAGCGCCAGTTGCGCGGCTGCGGTCACGCCCAGCGCCAGCGTCACCTGGCTGAGCGCTCCTATCCGCTGTGACAGCCGCCCCAGCAGGATCGACCCCACCATCGCGGCTGCGAAGAACGACGCGAGCCCCCATCCGTAGACGCCCTCGGACACTCCCATCTCTTCGCTGACCTGCACAGACAGCGCGCCGATCAGGAAGCCGGGCAGCACCGTCGACACGGCGGCCATCACGCTGGCGGTGACAACGAGCGCTGGGCGCGTGCCACCGGACACGATGCGGACTCGCCTGCCTACTCCGCCGAGACAGGGCGGATCATGCACTCCTGAGCGAAGGAGGCGACCAGCGCGCCGCGGGAGTACACGTGGCCGTGGCCGAAACCCCGGCCCCCAGCGAGAGTGGGCGAGTGCTGTGCCACGAGGCACCACTCGTCAATGCGGAACGGCCGGTGGAACCACATGGTGTGGCTGGTGACGGCGGTGTGCAGCCGGTGCCCGGCGTCGGCCTGGCTGATGCCCTCCACCGGGCGCAGCACGGTGCCCACCACGGTCAGGTCGGTGGCGTGGGCCAGCAATGCCTGGTGGACGGTCAGGTCGTCGGGCAGCCGGCGGTCGGAGACCCGCGTCCAGAAGGCATAGTCGGCCGGGCCCCGCTCGGGCGCCCGCAGGTCGGTGCCGTCCACCACCCTGGTGGCCCACGGGATCATGTGGAGGTCCACTTCCACGGCCTCGCCGGGCTCGGGCACCTCGGGGGCAGGATCCTGGTGCTCGAGGTCCGGTGGAGTCTCGGGCTCGGGAACGTGCAGCGACAGCAGGGCCACGAACACGGTCTTGTTCTGCTGGCTCGCCCGGATCCGGCGCACCGCGAACGTCCGCCCCGTCTGGGTCTCCTCCACCTCGAAGGACAGCGGCTCGGTCCTGCGGGCCTCGCGGGGGAACAGGCAGCTCAGCGACTTGACGGTCTTGCCCTCGGTGGTGGCCGCGCCCAAAGCCACCGCCTGGGCGAGCAGCTGGCCGCCGAAGACCCTGGGGTAGTCCATCTCCAGGCTGGGCCCGGTCCACACCCCGGGCTGCAGCTCTCGCATCTCGAGGCAGCCGAGCAACCCGTCGACGGTTATCAGCGCCATCAGGATCCTTCCTGGATGGGCCGGAACAGCGGAACGTGCCACTCGCCGCTCTCCTCGAACAGGACCTCCACCCGCATGCCGATCTCGACGTGGTCGATCTCGCAGCCGACGATGTTGGTGCCGATTCGCACGGTCGGGTCCTCGTCGAGCTCGACGAAGGCGAACACGTAGGGCGGCGTGAACCCCGGGATCCATTCCTTGTGGTTGACGGTGAAGGTGGCCACCGTGCCCGTGCCGGCCACCGGCTCGGGGCTGATCCGGCGGGAGTGGCAGAAGGGGCAGGCCGGGCCGGGCGGGTGGATCCAGCGGGAGCAGTCTCCGCAACGCTGGATCCTCAGCCGGCCGTCGGCCCCGGAACGCCAGTAGAACTCGCTCTCGGGCGAGGCCAGCACGAACCGGGGCGGGCTCTCGCCGCTCACGACGGTCCCCTGGTGAGCAGCAGGCAGCCGGTCTCGGGACCCCCGCCCGCGCCCACGGCCACAACCTCGCAGTCACCGATACCGATGTTGGCCGTGCCCCGCAGCTGCATGACCGCCTCATGCAGATGGCCGAACCCGTGCAGCCGGCCCGCCGACAGCTGGCCGCCGGAGGTGTTCAGCGGCACCGGGCCGTCGGGGGCGATGTTGGCGCCGCCCTCCACGAAGGCGCCGCTTTCGCCCTTGCCGCAGAAGCCCATGGCCTCGATCCACGCCAGGGTCAGCCAGCTGAAGCCGTCGTAGAGCTGGGCCGCGTCCACGTCATCGACGGTCAGCTCGGTGCGTTCCCACATTGAAGCCGCGGTGTGGCGCATCATCATCGACGTCAGGTCGTCGAACTGGTCCCAGGAGGGCCGACCCCTGATGGCAGTACCGATGGCGTTGACGCCGGTCGCGCCGGCCGGTGCGTCGGGTGCGTAATCGCGATGGGAGACCACCACCGCGGTGGACCCGTCGCAGGGCACGTCGCAGTCGTAGAGGCACAGCGGCTCGCTGACCATGCGCACAGCCAGGTAGTCGTCGATGGTCATGGGCTCGGTGTAGATGGCCTTGGGGTTGGCCGCCGCGTTGGCCCGGCCGTTGACCGCGATGGCGCCGAGCTGGGTGCGGGTGGTGCCGTAGTCGTGCATGTGGCGGCGGGCATAGCAGGCCACCCAGCACGCCGCCGACGCCGCTCCGTAGGGGATCATGAACTGGAACGGCCCGGCCGAACCGGCCGTACCGCCGCCACCACCGCCGCTGCCGGGGCGCAGGGGTCCGCCGCTGCCTTCCACGACCGTGCGGAACACCAGCACGTGCCGGGCCACTCCGGTCGCCACCGCCAGGATGGCGTTGTGGACCGCGCCCAGCGGCCCAGCGGTCTCCACCCCCGCGCTGCGCCAGTTGAGGGACAAGCGGAGGGCCTCATGCAGTTCGGCCCCCATGGCCCCGCCGAAGGATCCTCCGAAGCCGGGGTAGGTCGACACGCCGTCGATGTCGGCCGTGGTGAGCCCGGCGTCGTCGATAGCCCGAAGCGCGGCCTCGACGGTGAGGTCGATGCCGGTGCGATACAGGCGCCGGCCGATGTCGGACTGAGCCGCCCCGCTGATGACAGCCCGACGCTCCAGCGGCTCCCCCATCAGTGCTGCCTCCGGCCGCGGATCGAACTCCTGTCAAAAATCCACCGTCTGGGTGGAAAACCCGCGGGTAGTTCGGCCCGGGGCCGCGGCTCGGCCATCAACGGGACGCTCCTGTCTCGAACAGGCGGGTCTCCAGGACGGCCCCGGCTTCGCTGGAGGGGCCCTGCCAGGTGATGAGCCCGTGCTCCAAGACCGCGGCCCGGTCACAGAGCTTCAGGGCATGGCCGACCTGCTGCTCGACGATCAGCAGCGCGGTGCCGGCTTCGGAGATCCGACCCAGGGTCTCGAACACCTGGTCCACGATCATCGGCGCCAGACCGAGCGACAGCTCGTCGGCTATCAGCAGCCGGGGCGACTCCACCAGCACCCGGGCCAGCGACAGCATGCGCTGCTCGCCGCCCGACAGAGTGCCCGCGATCTGGGTTCGGCGCTCGCCCAGCCGGGGGAACAGCTCGTAGGCCCGGTCCAGGGCGCCTGCCAGCCCCGACCGCCCGTAGGCCCGATGGAACGACAGGGCCAGATTGTCCTGCACGCTGAGGGTGGCGAACACCGAGCGCCCCTCGGGAGCGTGCGCCGCCCCGGCCCGCACGAACCGCCACGCCGAGGCTCCTGCCATGTCGGTGCCATCCAGGAGCACCGTCCCCTTGCTGGGCGCCACCAGCCCGCTGGCCACCCGGGCCAGGGTGGTCTTGCCCGCGCCGTTGGCGCCGACCAGGGCCACCGCCTCTCCTGGGCCGACCGACAGGGACACGCCGAACAACGCCCGGAACGGGCCGTAGCCGGCTTCAACGTGGCGCAACTCGAGGATGGGGGCCATCACGAGACCTGCCCCGCTCCGGCCAACTTCCGGCCGAAAGAGGCATATATGACCCACTTCCGCCGGAAGTTCGTCGAACGGTCCACAACCATGATCACGAAGCCTCGAAACTACCCAGGTAAGCGCGCCGGACCGCCGGATCGGCCAGCACGTCGGCAGTCGGGCCCTGGGCGATCAGCGCGCCCGAGTCGAGAACGTAGGTGCGCTCGGTGAAGTCGGCCACCAGGGAAACGTCGTGCTCCACCAGCAGCACTGCATACCCCTTGGTGCCCTGCACGGCCCGCAACGTGTCGGCCAAGGCCTGCGTCTCGTCCCGGTCGAGCCCCGACGAGGGCTCGTCGAGCAGCAGGACCTGCGGCCCTGTCATCAGCGCCCGGCCGGCCTCGACCAACCGGCTCTGGCCCAAGCTGAGCGACTCGATCGGCTTATCAGCCAGCTCGACGATGCCGAGCAGTTCCAGCACGTCGTCACAGGCGGCAATCTCGTCGGGCCCCGGACGACCCCGACCGATCAGGTCCTTCCAGAACGCGCCGGTTCCGTTACGGATCCGCTCGGCGATCAACAGGTGCTCGCGCACGGTCGTGTCCGAGAACAGCTCCACCCGCTGGAAGGTGCGGCCCATGCCCGCCCGGGCCCGGCGATGCGCCGGCCACGCGCCGACGTCGACGCCGTTCAGCGTCACTGCCCCGGCATCGGGCCGCAGGATCCCGAGCAGGCAGTTGAACAGCGTGGTCTTGCCCGCCCCGTTGGGGCCGATCAGGCCCACCCGCTCACCGGCCTCGACGCTGACGCTCACATCGTCCAGGGCGCGGATGCCGGAGAAGGCCACGCTCACGCCCGACGCCTCCAGCACCGCAGTCACGCCGCCACCCTCTCGCGGGTTTCGAGCCAGCGGTTGATGCGAGCCGACGCACGGCGCTTGCCGTGCTCGACCAGACCCTCGGGATGTCGGGCGAACTGGATGGCCATCATGCCGAACAGGACCAGCCGCCAGCTGCCAGAAATGGGGAACAGTCCGGGCAGGTGGTCCTCGCCCCGCAGGATCCATGCCAGCAGGTCCCCTTTGAGGATCAGCGGCTCGAACAGGGCGAAGGCGGCCCCGGCCTGGATGGCTCCCTCCACGGTCCGGGCCCCCAGCGCGACCACGATCACCAGCCAGAACAGGGCGTTCACCGGACCGAAGTTGGTGCTGTAGTTCACGTTCTGCTGGTGCATGGACAGCAGCGCCCCGCCGAGTCCCGCGATGGCCGCCGACACCGCGAAGGCGATGATGCGGGCCCGGGCCGCCGAGATGCCGATCGACGCCGCGGCCACCTCGCTGCCCCGCAGCGCGGTGAGGGTCCGTCCGATGGTCCCCTCCCGCAGCTGGATCACGATGATCGACACGATTACCAGCACCACCACCGCCAGCACCAGGAACGCCCGGTCGCTGGCGAAGTCGATGGGGCCGATCAGCGGCCGGGGCACCCGGGTGCCGGTGAGCAGGGCTGTGGTCCCGCCCCCGACCCAGGAGAACTTGACCATCACCGCGTCGAAGAAGAAGGCGAACGCCAGGGTGGCGATGGCCAGCCACACCCCGCCCAGGCGCAGCACCGGCAACGACAGCACCGCCCCGACCGCGGCCGCGACCCCCGCGCCCAGCAGAGCCGCGGCCAGAACCGACATGTTGAAGCGGTCCGCCATCTGGAAGATCACGAACCCGCCGATCGCCGCGAACGTCCCCTGGCACAGCGAGATCTGCCCGGCCATGCCGGTGATCACCGTCACCGACAGGTAGATCACCGCCATGATCACCGCGGTGGTTACCAGGTGCATCCAGAGCACACCGGCCCTGAACCACACCACCGAGCCGACCACCGCGATGAACCCGGCGCCGAACAGCCGGATGAACAGGGTGAGCTTCGGATGCCGCTCCAGCGCGGCCAGGGCGGGAGGCGGCGGATCGACTCCCGACAGCGGATCGGAGGCCTCCCGCTCGCGTCCGATGGCCCGCCACAGCACCAGGATCGCGAACAGCACCACGAACGGCAGCGACGGGGTGAGGTTCTCCTGGAAGGGCCGCAGCCAGGCGTGGTCGCCGGACCAGCGGGGCAGGAACGTGTTGAAGACCGCGATGAACCAGCCGAGACCCAGCCCGCCGAGCAGCGCCCGTGGCAGGCTCACCAGCTTCCCGACCGCGGCGGCCGCTACCGCGATCACCACCAGCGTGAAGAAGTCGTTGGAGAGCAGAGAATTGAACCTGGGGGCGATCAGCACGCCGGCCAGGCCCGCGAAGGTGCTCGACAGGGCCCAGGCGAACGCGGAGGTCCGGTCGGCGTTGACGCCGCTCAGCTCGGTCATCCGGGGGCTCTCCACCACCGCCCGCATAGCCAGGCCGATCATCGTGAACCGGAACAGCGCGGCGAGGAGCAGGGTGGCGGCCAGGGCCACCGCCATCATCGCCAGCTCGTCGCGGTTGAAGCGGTACACCCCGAAGGGGTCGTAGAACACACTGGACCCGTCGGGCATGATGCCGGTGATCTGCCGTCCGGCGACGGCCGTGAACCGGGCTGCCTGGTTGAACAGCTCCGGCAGAGCCACGCTCAAGCCGAGGGCCACCACCAGTTTGGAGACCGCCGAGGCGGTGCGCAGGTGCCGGAAGATCAGCCGTTCCAGGACCAGGCCGATCAGCGGGGCCAGCACGAAGGCCGAGACCACCAGCGCAGCCCACTTGGGCCAGCCCCAGAGGGTGTGAGCCTTGAAGTACATGGCCGCCGATATGTAGGCCTGGGCACCGAAGGCGAGGTTGAAGACCCCCGAGGTCTTGTAGGTCAGCACGAAGCCGAGAGCGACCAGGGCGTACACGGCCCCGGGCGGCGTGCCCTGGAGCAGGCCCCGGAACAGGTCCTCGAAGAAGCCGGCCGCACCGTTCACTGTTCGGACCTCACAAGCCGCTCGTGATCGGGGACCGACGCGAGATCGGTGACAGGAATCAGCCGGCGAAGTCGGTGGGAGTCGGTTCCGACCATTCCTCGGTGTCGCCGGGCCAGCACATCCACGGTTCGGGCTGGAACCCGACGAAGGCACCGCCCTCCATCCGCACCGAAGACGTGCAGTGGAGTGCGTACGCATGGTCGTAGACGAACGGCTCCACGGCGGTGTGCTGGCGGCTCCAGTCGACGGGGTTGATCAGACCACCGGCGTCGTAGGTGATCTGGTTGAGTGAGTTCACGAGGGACTGCCGGTCGAACTCGGGTCCCGCCTCCAGCAGACCGGTGACGAACAGGTCGGCGTTGATCCAGCCGACCAGCGTCTGCTCCGCCACCGGGCCCCCGTTGGCCGGTACCCACTGGTCGTAGGCGTGGCGCAGCGGGCTGTCGACCTCGTACTCGAAGGCCGCGAACACCAGCAGGGCGTAGTCGCCCTCGAACAGATCGCCTGCTGCGGCGACGAACTCCTGGTCGTACGAGTTCGGATGCAGCATGGTGATCCGGTCCCGCACGCCCTGGCGCTCCAGCTCCTGGGCCAGGGTCAGCATGGCGTTCAGGTCCATGCAGGTGGCGATGAAGTCGACGCCGGCATCGACCATCTGGGTCACCTCGGGCCCGATGCCGTTCGGCAGGCCGTAGGCGATGTTGTCGTTGAAGTAGGCGACCTCCATCCCCAAGTCCGGGCCGTAGAGGTCGATCGAGTCGGCGAAGGCCCTGGCGCACACCTTGGAGGTCTCGGTGATGCCGTACCCGAGCAGCCCGACCCTGGTAGCGCCGGCCTGTGACACGATCCAGACGAAGCTCCGGATGGTGCAGGTGGGGCATCCGATCACATGGTTGCCGAAGATGTTGTCGCGGTCTACGGCCTCGGCGCCGTGGATGTTCCACACGAAGGTTGGAACCCCTGCGTTGTGGAGGTCGCCCCACCCCGAAGGAACGAGCGTGGCCTGGAACGCGGCGAGGCTGTTGTCGCCGTCGATGACCTCGAGCGAACGCTGCTGGTTGTAGCCGAGCTCGTCATCGAGAAGCTCGCCGATCACGAGCCTGCGCCCGTAGACGCCGCCCGCGTCGTTGACGTAGTCGAAGTACGCCTGGATCCCGGTGTGGAAGCACGGCAGGATGCAGGTCCCCAGGATGTTGTTCTTGCCGGTGCCGATCACCGCCACCCGGATCTCGTCGTCGGTGACTCCGGGCACGCCTTCGAGGGCTACGAAGTCGTGCCGCTGGGGGTAGGGGTCGACGGGCGCCGCGACGACCGGCTCGCTGGTCGTCGTCGGGGCGGGCTCGTCGGTCTTGGGTCCGGGCGCCTCTTCTGTGGTGTCGGGCTCAGCCGTGGCCGGCTCGGGAGCCTCTTCGGTGGTGTCCGGCTCGGCGGTGTCGGGCTCGGTCGGCTCATCCGTCTCGGCGGCGTCCGGCTCCGGAGCCTCCACCACGGTGTCCGGCCGTGAGGCGTCGACAGCCGTCGTGGTCGGCGCGGCTGTGGTTGGTGTGGCGGGGTCAGGGGTGGGTGTGGCCCCGTCGCCGCTGGGGCTGTTGCCGCAGGCTGCAGCCAGCATGACCGTGGCACACAGCACGGCGGTCGTGCGTCGGATTCGGAACATCGCTCCCTCCCGGAATCGCACAGTAGTGCAGCCTATTCTTAGAGGCCGAGCGGATAGGCGGGACAACGCGGCCCATACGGTGCGAGGCCGTGGCCCGAGCGGCCCGTGAGCGCAGCGAACAAGAGCGGGAATGACACCGCTGCGACGCGACGGGCTCTCGCCTATCAGCGTGGCTCCTTGGACCGCCTTCGCTACCGCTCGGCTATCAGGTCCGAAGGGCGGACGGGTGCTCGGGGAAGTTCCAGGCCGGTGGCGTCGCGCAGCGCGTTGAGGATGGCCGGCGTGGACGACAGGTTGGGGGGCTCGCCGACGCCGTTGAGCCCGTACGGGGAGTCGGGGTGGGGGAACTCGAAGATCTTCATGGGCATGGGCGGGACGTCGAGCATGGTGGGGATCAGGTAGTCGGTGAAGGACGGGTTGCGGATACGGCCGCCGGTGATCTGGAGCTCCTCCATGACCGCCAGACCTAGGCCCTGGACGGTGCCGCCCTCGATCTGGCCCTCGACCCCGGCCGGGTTCATGGCCTTGCCGACGTCCTGGGCGGTGGCCATCTCGACCACCTTGACCAGGCCCAGCTCGACGTCCACGTCCACGACTGCCCGGTGGGCGGCATAGGCGAACGCGACGTGGGCGTTGCCCTGGCCGCGCTCGTCATCGACGGGCTCGGTGGGGCGGTGGCGGTAGGTGAAGGCGTGCGACACGGACTCGGGTCCCAGCACCTCGGCCACCGGCACCAGCGGATGACCGTCGCCGCCGCGGATCTCGGGACCATCCAGGGACAGTTCACCGGCTTGACGGTCCAGCACCGCCGCGGCGCGCGCCAGGATCTCATCTCGAACCAGCCCGCACGCGCCGACCACCGCACCCGCGGTCATCCAGCTCTGTCTCGACGCTGACGAGGCCCCCGACTCGGCGATGTCGGTGTCCTTGTCTCGCAGCTCCACGGTCCGCACCCCTAGCTCGGTGCGAGCGATCTGAGCCTCCAGCGTCACCACGCCCTGACCGAGTTCGGGGCCGGCGCAGTAGACCTCGGCGACCGGCTCGCCGTCCCGGATCCACACCGTGACCCGGGCGGTGCAGGTGTCGTCCATCCCGCCGGAGAAGCCGATGGCCTTCATGCCCAGCGCATAGCCCACCCCCCGGCGGATGCCCTCCCCCCGGGTGACGTTGCCGACACCACCGGGGCGGGCCCGCATGTCGGCGGCCTCGTGATCGGCGCCGGCGGGCAACGGCAGGTCGCGCAGGTATGACAGGATCTCCTGCACCGGTGCCGGCCCGTCGACCGGCTGCCCGGTGGGCAGGAGGTCGCCCTCGCCGATGGCGTTGCGCATTCGCAGCTCCAGCGGGTGCAGGTCCAGTTCGCCGGCCAGCCGATCCATGGCCGACTCGATGGCGTAGCACGACTGCACCGCGCCGAAGCCCCGCATCGCCCCGCAGGGCGGGTTGTTGGTGTAGGTGGCGTAGCCGTCGATCTCGACATTGGCCACGTCGTAGGCGCCGGCCGCGAAGTAGCAGCCGTTGGCGATCACCACCTGCGAGGTGGATGTGTAGGCGCCGCCGTCGAGCACCAGCCGCACCTTCGTGAACACCAGCCGACCGTCGCGGGTCGCCCCCAGTTCGATGTCGGCGATGGCCGGGTGGCGGTGGACGTGGCCGAAGAAGGACTCCTCGCGGCTGTAGACCATGCGCACCGGCCGGGCCGTGCGCAGGGCCAGCATGCAGGCGTGGATGTGGACGTTGAGGTCCTCCTTGCCGCCGAAGGCACCCCCGACACCCGACAGCACCAGCCGCACCTTGTCCAGTGGCAGGCCCAGGCAGTCGGCCACCTGCTGCTGATCGAGGTGGAGGTTCTGGCACGACACGTAGAGCTCCACGCCGCCGTCACCGACCGGGACGGCCAGACCCGACTCCGGCCCCAGGAACGCAGGATCCTGGGTGCCCATCTCGTAGCGGCCCTCGACGACGACATCGGCCAGGGCGCGGGCCGCGCCCACGTCGCCGTGGCGGATCCTCACGTGACGGGCCAGACCCCCGCCGAACAGACCCTCGACCTGCCCGGTCAGCGACGACTCCGGATCGGTGTTGGGCACCAGCTCCTCGTAGTCCACCACGATCAGTTGGCACGCCCGCCGGGCGATCTCGGGATGGGTGGCCGCCACCACCGCCACCGGCTCGCCCTGGTACCTCACCTCGTCGAAGGCCAGCACCGGCTGGTCGTAGACCTTCATGCCGTACGTCCTGGAGCCGGGCACGTCCCGGTGGGTGAGCACGCACCTCACACCGTCGAGTCCTTCCGCCTGCGACGTGTCGATCCCCAGGATCCGCGCCCTCGGATGCGGGCTCCGCAGGGTGACCCCCCACAGGGACCCGTCGTGGTACTCGTCGGAGGAGTAGATGAACGAGCCGTCCACCTTGGGCACGCCGTCGGGCCGGGTCGCCGACGCCCCCACGCCGTCCACCACCGAGGGGATCGTGACCCGCCTAGGAGTCTCGGTGACCGTCATCGCCGGCCCGTTGTGGTCATGGTGCGGCTCCGGCGCGCTCGGCGGCCAGGTGCACGGCGTCGAGGATCTTCTGGTAGCCGGTGCAGCGGCACAGGTTGCCCGACAGCTCCTCCCGCACGGTCAGGTCGTCGGGATCGGGATCGCCGGCCAGCAGGCAATGGGCGGCCACGACCATCCCGGGCGTGCAGAAGCCGCACTGCACCGCCCCGGCGTCCAGGAAGGCCTGCTGCACCGGGTGCACCGCGCCGCCTGACTCGAGTCCCTCCACGGTCACCACCGAGCGGCCCTCCACCTGCACCGCCGCCACCAGGCACGAGCACACCAGCACACCGTCCACGTACACCGAGCACGATCCGCACTCGCCCTGCTCGCAGGCGTTCTTGGTGCCCCGGAGGCCGACCCGCTCCCGCAGGAAGTCCAGCAGGCTCTCCAGCGCCCAGACGTGGTCCACGCTGTGGGCCACGCCGTTGACGGTGACGTTCACCTTCACGCGTCAACCTCCGCCTCTACCTCGGCCTCTGGCAGCTCTGCGAGTGCCCAGTTGAGGCAGCGGCGGCCCAGCACCGAGAGCGCGTGCCGCCGGTACGCGGCGCTGCCCCGCACATCGTCGATCGGGGAGGCGGCCTCCGCTACCAGGGCCCCGAACTGCCGGGCCACGCCCTCGTCAACGGTGGGCCCGTCCCAGGCGCTCACGGCCGGCGGGTCCTGTCGTCGAGGCCGTCCGACCGACGGGGCTTCGCCCCATTGTCGGTCGGCCGTTCCTCGCCGCCACCCGCCGGCCTTTTGGGTCGCGCTCGTTTGTCGGTCGGCCAGGACGTCCTCGAGCATCTGCTCGGCGGCCCGGGCCCGCAGCGGGGTCGGACCGGCCGAGCCGATCCCGGTCCCGACACGGCGACCGGCCACGTCCAGGTTCAGCGCGAACGACACGGTGGCTATCACCATGGCGTTGCGGGGCCCGACCTTGGCGAACTGCTGCGGACCAGCAGCCGCCGGTACCAGCACCGCCCGGATCAGCTCATCGGGCTCGAGGGCGCTGCGCTTGGGACCGAGGAAGAAGTCGTCGATGTCGATGAGGCGCGGGCCCCGCACCGACTCGACCTCCACCTGCGCCCAGCAAGCCAGCAGCACCGGATGGGAGTCGCCGGCCGGCGAGGCGGTGGCGAGGTTGCCGGCCACCGTGCCCCGGTTGCGGATCTGGGGAGAACCGACCGTGCGGGCCGCCTGGGCCAGCGCGGGGCACAAGTCGCTGAGCTCCTCGATGATCCGGGTGAAGGAGACTCCCGCGCCGATACGCACCGTCCGGCCGTCGTCGAACAGCTCCCAGGAGTCGAGCCCCTCGATCGATGTCAGATCCAGGAGCGTGGCCGGCCGGGCCCGGCCGAAGTTGATGTCGACCATGAGGTCGGTGCCCCCGCAGATGGGGGACGCGTCGGGATACTGGGAGCGCAGCAGCATCGCGCCCCGCCACGACGACGGACGCAGCATCGGCCCGGACGCCAGTGGGACCTCCATGGTTGGTCAGTCTTGCACGGCCCACGAGCCGAACCGGTACGCTGCCGAACAGGGTGCGCCTGACGTATTCACCTGAGGTGGAGGCATTCAGGGCCGAGTTCTCGGCCTGGCTCGACGCCAACCTGCCCGACGAGGCGGCCACGGTCATGCGACCCCGGTCCAGCGCCGACATACCGGCCTGGTCGCGGAGTTTCCAGCGCCGCATGTTCGACGACGGCTGGCTGGTGCCCGGCTACCCGCCCGAGTTCGGCGGGCGCAACGCCGGCCTCTACGAGCAGGCGGTGTTCTGGGAGGAGCTCGGACGGCGCCGCATCACCCAGAGCTTCAACCCTCAGGGACTGGGCATCGTCAGCGCGTCCATCATCACCTTCGGCACCGACGAGCAGAAGCACCGTTGGGCGGTGCCGATCATGCGGGCTGAGAGGACCGCGGCGCTGGGCATGAGCGAGCCGGGCGCGGGCAGCGACCTGGCCGGGCTGTCCACCCGGGCGGTGCTGGACGGCGACCGCTTCATCGTCAACGGCCAGAAGGTGTGGACCTCCGGCGCCCATCACGCCGATGTGCTGCTGGCCTTCGTGCGCACCGACCCCGACGTGCCCAAGCACAAGGGGATCTCCGCGCTGATCATCGAGACCGACACACCCGGTCTGGAGCGCCGGCCCTTCCGCGACATCGCCCGCTCAGAACCGGACTTCAACGAGGTGTTCTTCGACGACGTCGAGGTTCCCCGCGAGAACCTGGTCGGCGAGCTCGACGACGGCTGGCGGGTCTGCACCGGCTCGCTCGCCCATGAGCGCGAGATGCTGTGGATCCTCTGGTCTCAGGGCCTCGACCGGATGCTCGACGACATGCTCGAACAACTCAACGACGGCGCCGGTGCGGGCCCGGCCAGCGACCCGGTGGTGCTCGACGGGCTCGGAAGCTCGATCATCGACTCGTGGGCGCTGCGCCTGCTGGGCCAGCGCCAGCTGGCCGGCAGCCAGCGGGGCCTGCATGTGGCCGACCAGTCGTTGCTGAAGCTGCTGGGCTCGGAGGCCCAGCAGAAGCTGGCCCTGCTGATGCTGGAGTCGCTGGGGCCGGCCGGGCTGGACCGCACCGTGCCGCCGGGCGCGCAGTCGCCCTACGAGAGCGACCGGGCCGCCCTGTCGTGGGCCGACCGCTACTTCTTCACCTTCGCGGGCACCATCAGCGGCGGCACCAGCGAGATCCACCGCAACATCATCGCCGAGCGGGTCCTCGGCCAACCCAGGGGCTAGCGATGCCCATCATCGCCTTCCGGGCCCGAAGTTGGGGCGGATTTTGGGTGTCCAGTGCCCAGTGCGTCGCCGATTTCGGGTTGGAAACCCGCGGGACGGGCTGAGCGATGGAGTTCGAGTTCACCGAGGACCAGCTGGAGCTGCAGCGGGCGGTGCGCGACGTGCTCGACGCGGAGGCGCCGCCCGAGCTGGCCCGGGCCGTCGCCGACGGCCAATCGGGCCCCGAGGAGTTCTGGGCGACGCTGGTGGGCCTGGAATGGCCGGCCATGGCCCTGCCCGAGGAGTCTGGGGGCCTCGGCTACGGCTGGGTGGAACTGGCCATCGTACTGGAGGAGTTGGGCCGCCACGCCGCGCCGGGACCGTTCGTGGCCACCGTCACCCAGTTCGCGCCGCTGGTGCTGGAGGCGGCCGGCCCCCGAGGCGCGGTGGAGCTGCTGGCGGCCGTCGCTGAGGGCTGGACCACCGGCACGGTCGCCGTAGACGAGGGCGCAGGGACCTGGGACCCCGCGAGCGTGCAGGCCACCGCCCGGCGCGACGGCGACGACCTGGTGCTCTCGGGCACGAAGCACTACGTGCTCGACGGTGCCAGCGCCGATGAGATCGCGGCGGTGGTCCGGCTCGACGGCGACCTGCGAGTGGTGCTGGTTCCGGGCTCGTCGGTGCAGGCGAAGGAGGTGGTGCCCATCGATCCCGGCGTCCGCCACGCCACCATCGCCCTCGACGGCGTGCGGGTGCCCGCAGACCGGCTGCTGGGCCAAGACGACGCCACCGACGCGGCCTGCCGGGCGCTGGAGGAGTCGGTCACCGCCGTCGCCGCGGTCACCGTCGGCGCCTGCCAGCGGATCTTCGACATCATCAACGAGCACGCCAAGGAGCGCGTCCAGTTCGGCGTGCCCATCGGCTCGTTCCAGGCGGTCAAGCACAAGCTGGCCGACATGTTTCGCGACATCGAGCGGGCCCGAGTGCTGGTGTACTACGCGGCGCTCACGCTGGCCGAGGACCACCCCGATCGCACCCTGGCCGCCTCCATGGCTAAGGCCGCCGCGGGCGAGGCCCAGCGCCGCTGCGTGCAGGACGGGCTACAGCTCGCGGGCGGCATCGGCTACACCTGGGAGCACGACCTGCACCTGTTCCTGCGCCGGGCCAAGGTGGGCGAACTCCACTTCGGCTCGGCCTCCCACCACCGCCGCAACGTCGCCCGCCTAGCCCTACAGGCCCAGCCTGCCTAACCCGGCGGATCGGTCGGCGGCTCCGGTGCTTGGGGATCGACCAACCAACCGGCCCGGGCCAGTGCCAGGATCAGGCTGTCCACCTTCGCCTCAAGCCGGTCGATCCGCCTGTTCGTCTCGATGTGATCGGCACGGTTCTCGGCGCGTAAGTCCTTGAGGTCGGAGCGGAAGTCCTTGAGGTCGGAGCGGAGCAGGTGGAAAGCACCCGCGAACACGCCCAGCAGCGCCGCCACCATGACTCCGATCAGCGTTGCGGAGATCGCGGGGTCCATGCCAGTACCGTAGCAGGAGGTGCCAATGGATACAACTCAATTGTATGAAACGCACTTAGAATTACGCATCAAGCCCGGTCAGGGCGGGTCGAAGAGAACTGGCAGCTTCAGGGGGCCGCGGAAGGCGTAGCCGCTGATCGCGGGACGCTCGGCGTCCGGGTCGAGCCGCAGGTTGGGCAGGCGGTCGAGCACGGCGTTGATCCCCACCTCGAGCTCCATGCGGGCCAGATGCATGCCCAGGCACTGGTGGGGGCCGGTGCCGAAGGCCATGTGCTGCTGAGGGTCCCGGTCGAGGTTCCACTCACCAGCATGGTCCCAGCGGGTCTCGTCGCGCGAGGCCGATCCGCTGATGACGGAGACGGACGACCCGGCCGGCACCGGGCAGCCGCTGATGTCGGTGTCGGTCGTGGCCCGGCGGGCCACCATCGTCACCGACGTCTCCCAGCGCAGGGTCTCCTCCACCGCGGCCGGCACCAGCGAGCGGTCGGCCCGCACCCGGGCCATAACATCGGGCCGGTCCAGCAGGGCCAGCAGGCACGATCCGAAGGCCCGGTAGGTGGTCTCGGCCCCAGCCGGCAGGAGCAGCCGCAGGAACCCGTAGATCTTCTCGTCGGTGAGGCGGGCGCCGTCGATCTCAGCATGGACCAGCTCCGAGAGCAGGTCGCCGGTGGGGTGGGCCCGCCGGGCCTCCACCAGCGGCTCCAGGTAGTCGCGCATGGCCTGCGACGCCGCCATCCCCTCCTCGGGATACAGCGGCCCGTAGTTGATCTTCACCGCCCATTCGTTGAACTGCTCGTGGTCGGTGGTGGGCACGCCCACGATCCCGCAGATCACCTGCACGGGAAACTTGCTGGTGACCTCGGCCACAAGCTCGGCCCGACCGGTCGGCGCGATGCCCTCCAGCAGCCGGTCGATGACGGGCTCCACCAGCTCGCCCCGCCAGCGCTCCAGGGTCGAGCGGCGGAAGGCGTAGGCCACCAGGTTGCGGTAACGGCGATGCTCCTCACCGTCGAGGCCGAGCAGCAGCTCACCCATGTAGGGCCGCATCACCTCTCCGTTGATCGACGCCGAGAACGTGCGCCAGTCCTTCAGGACGCGGTCGGCGTCGGCCCAGGAGGTGACCGTGAGCCTCGGCAGGGCCGGCTCGTCGGTGAAGCTGAAGCCCGGCTCCTCGATCACCGGGCAGTGCCGGCGGGAGTGGTCCCACTGCTCGTAGGGCTGAGCGGAGTCCCACTGGTCATAGGGCGGCGCCGAGTAGTCCATCTCGCCGGAGTCCACGCCGGGCTCCACGGCTAGAGGATGGCGCCGCTGGCCTTGAGCGCGGCTATCTCGTCCCAGTCGATGCCGAGCCCGGCGAGAACCAGCTCCGTGTGCTCGCCCAGCTCCGGTGCCCGGTCCACCTCGACTGGGGTCTCGTCGAACTGGGCCGGGCTGGCCACCAGCTGCACCGCCTCGCCCGCGGCGCTCTCCATGGCGGGCAGGTAGTCGTTGGCGATGACCTGGGGATCGTCGTAGAGCTCGACCAGGGTCTGGAACGGCGTCCACACCCCCTCGAAGTCGGCGAGACGCTCCTTCCACTCGTCCAGGGTCCGCCCGGCGAAGGCCTCGTCGATGATGTCGATGCACTCCGGTCCGTTCTTCGAGCGGGCCTCGGAGGTGCTGAACCGCTCATCGGTCACCAGGATCGGCCGCTCCAGGCGGGCCGCGAAGTCCTCCCAGTAGCGGTCGCTCTGCAGCAGGATCAGGCTGATGTAGCGGTCGTCGGCGGTGCGGAACACGCCGACGGCGGGATTGGGGTTCTTGCGCCGGTCACCCCGGGGCAGCGAGGCGAGCCCGAAGAGCCTGGCCGCCACCACCAGCGGCGAGATCTGCCACAGCGCGGTGGCCAGCAGCGACACGTCGATCACGCCGGCCTCGCCGGTGCGCTCCCGCTTCAGCAGTGCCGCGGCGATGGCGCCGGCCAGGGCCATGCCCCCCATCACGTCCCCGAACGCCGGCGAGGGCTGGCCCTGGGGCCATCCCTTCGCGTCGGGCGGGAACACTGCGGCCACCCCGCCCCGGGCCCAGAACGACGCCCCGTCGAATCCGCCCTTCTCCGCGTCGGGACCCTCCGGACCCTGCCCGGTGCCCCGCGCGATGACGATGGACGGGTTGCGGGCCCGGATCGCGTCGTTGTCGATGCCGAGCCGGCGCCGCACCGGCTCCAGGTAGTTGGTGAGGAACACGTCGGCCGTCTCGACCAGCTTGAGCAGGGCCTCGCGGCCGTCGGGGTGGGCGATGTTGAGGGCCACGGACTGCTTGCCCCGGTTGGGTTGCTCCACCATGAAGTTCACAGTGCCGCTCGGGATCAGACCCGAGGTGATCAGGCCCCGCTGGGGGTCGCCGCCGGCGGGGTTCTCGACCTTTATGACCTCCGCGCCCCAGTCCACCAGCACCGAACCGCCCGAGGGCACGAACATCCAGGTCGCGACCTCGATGACCCTGACGCCCTCCAGAGGCCCGGCCACGGTGATCGCTTCGTACCAGGGCCGGCGGTCAGACCGCCAGCAGTTCCTTGAGGTTGCCGCCCATGATCTTGGCCGTGTCGGACTCCGACAGCGACGAGGGCAGGTCGTCGTAGAAGCTGACGGGATTGCCCAGGCCCTCGGGGTGCGGGTAGTCCGAGCCGAACAGCAACCGGTCGGGGCTCATGATGTCGATGAGGCCCTCCAGGGCGTCCTCCCAGAACGGGTTGACGTAGACGTTTCGCTTGAACGCCTCGACGGGATGCTCACCGAATTCCTGGGGCATCTTCTTGTAGATGCCCTCGAACTTCTCCAGCAGGGGCGCCACCCAGGTGCCGCCGTTCTCGATGGTGGCGATGCGCAGGTCCGGGAACCGGGTGAACGCCCCGTGGCAGACCATCGCGGTCATCATGTCGCTGATGGCCCGGTTCTGCATCACCAGCAGGCGCAACGGGTTGGGCTTGAACGGCAGGAACTCGGTCTTCCCCTCCCAGATCGACACCAGATCGGCGTAGCCCGAGTCCGAGGAGTGCATTCCCACCAGCACGCCGGCCTCCTGGACCCTGGCCCAGAACGGGTCGAACTCGGGCAGGCCCGGCGACCGCGGCCCCCGCAGGCCCCAGGCCGGGGCGGGACGGATCAGGATGCATCGGGCACCGCGTTCCAGGCACCATTCCAGCTCCTCGATGGCCTTCTCGACGATGGGCAGGGTGATGATCGGGGTGGCGAAGATCCGGTCGTGGTAGTTGAAGGTCCACTCGTCGTGGATCCACTGATTGAGGGAGTGGACCACGGTGTGGGTGAGGTCGGGGTCGTCGCGCATCCGCTCCTCGAGCAGGCTGGCCAGCGTCGGGAACATGAGCGAGCCCTGGATCCCCAACTCGTCGAGGTGGGGAAGGCGAGCCTTGGCGTTGCGGGCCCATTCGGGGCAGCGGACCGGCTTGCCGAAGATCTCTCGCAGGCTCTTGCCGTCGGGGTTGCCGTGACGGTAGTACTCCTCCTGGGCGCCGGGAGGGGCCACCACCTCGAAGGTCGGGTTGGGGATGTACTCGGAGATCTGGCCCCTGATGGCGATCTTCGTGCGGCCATCGACCTGCACGTAGCGGATGGCGCCCCGATAGTCGGGCGGCAGGTATCGGGTGAAGGCGTCCTCGGTCTCGTACATGTGGTTGTCGGAGTCGAAGACTTCGAAGCCAAGATCGCGTGCCACGATAGTTCCCCTCCCTATCCGATCTGAGCGCTTAGTACTGTACCGCTGCCGGTTGGTTGTCCCGGCCGGCGGGTCCTGTCGCCGAGCCGAGATGACCGACACGGGCTTCGCCCTATTGCCGGTTGGTTGTCCCGGCCGGCCTGGGGGGTTGGGCTCCGGATGTGGGAGGATGCTGCCGAGCTGGGGGACGGGTATGGAAATGCGTACGGAGCCCATTACGGGGCCTTCGGTGTGGCGGGCTGACGAGCTGGAGCACTCCGACGAGTGGATCTACCGGTTCAGTGACGCTGACCTCGACGAACTCGAACGGGGCGTGGAGCTGGTCGGGGGCCGCGATGTGCATGGTCTCGCACCGGATGCGTTCCCGCTGCCCGGCCTGGAAGCGCGCATCAAGGAGTTCGTCGACGAGCTCGACACCGGCAGGGGCTTCGTCGTGCTGCGAGGCCTCCCGATGGGCCCGCGGTTCGACCATGCCGCGGCTGCGGCGGTGTTCTGGGCGATCTGCTCGCGCGTGGGCCGGCTGGTGCCCACCACCAGCGACGGAGCCCTCCTCAACCACGTCTGGGACCGCGGGCCCGGGCAGGATCCGAACGCCAGGGCCTACTCCACCAACATCGGCGGACACATCCACTCCGACGGGGTCGAGATCGTGGGCCTCATGTGCCTCCGGCCGTCGACCGACGGCGGCGGCGTGAGCATCGTCGCCAGCTCGATGACGGTGTTCAACACGCTGCTCGAGGAGCACCCCGAGTGGCTGCCCATCCTCTTCAAGCGGATGGCCTGCGACTGGAAGATGGAGGAGCCACCCGGCAACCCGGGCTGGTATCCCCAGTCGCTGTACTGCTACGTCGACGGTTGGCTGTCGGCCACGCTCAAGACGGGCTTCCAGCGGTCGGCCCAGCGCTTCGACGGCGTGGAGCCGCTCACCGACGACGAGTTCGCCTGCTTCGAGTACCTCGAGTCCATCCCCGAACGGCCCGGCGTGACCCTGCACATGGACCTCGAGGCGGGCGACATCCAGTTGGTGAACAACTACGTGACGCTGCATTCCCGCACGGCCTACACCGACGACCCGGCGAGACCCGAACAGAAGCGCCACATGCTGCGCTACTGGATGAGCCGCTCGGGCTTGAGTCCCCGGGCGGTGTCGGCCGACTACCAGTTCATGCGGGACGACTACTTCGGGCTCACCCAGCCCGCTCCCCTACTGTGAGCAGGTGAGCGACCGGCGGTTTCGGGAACCGGGATACCTGCCGGCGGCCGACCGGTTCGTTCGCCACCTGGCCGAGCGGTGGGGCGACCGTGACCTGGTGGTCCTGGGCGACAGGCGGCTGAGCTACCAGGATCTGGAGACGGAGTCCCGGCGTTTGGGGCGGGCCCTGCTGGCCAGCGGCGTGAGCCGCGGCAGCAGGGTGGCGCTGCTGGCTCCCAACGGGCCGGAGTGGGTTGTGGCGTGGCTGGCGGCAGCCCGGATCGGGGCGTTGGTGGTGCTGCTCAACACGTTCCACAAGGCCCGCGAGCTGAGCTGGGCCTTGTCGCACTGCCGTGCCGAGGTGCTGCTCACTGTCGACCGGTACCTGAGCCACGACTACGGCGCCCGGCTGGAGCAGGCCGTCGACGGCCTGGTCGGACAGGACCAGGAGGCCATCAAGTGCAGCAGCCACCCGGACCTGCGAGCGGTGTGGATGTGGGGCGAGGCCGCCACGCAACGGCCTTGGGCCGGGCCGGTCGATGGGTTGCTCGACCGGGCAGACGACACGCCGGACCCTGTGTTCGACTCAGCCGCAGCCGCGGTGGAGCCCCAGGACCCGATGGTGGTCATCTACACGTCGGGTAGCACCTCGGAGCCCAAGGGAGTGGTCCACTCCCACTCCACGGTGATCGTCCACCCGTTCAACCTGCTGCAGTTCCGGGACCTGCGGGCCACCGACGTGCTCTACACGTCCATGCCGCTGTTCTGGGTCGGGGGCCTGGCCTACACCCTGGTGAGCGCCATGCACACAGGGGCCGCCGTCGTGTTCGAGGAGAGATTCGAGCCCGGCACCACGCTGGAGCTGATCGAGCGTCAGCGGGTCACGCACGTGATCGGCTGGCCCCACATCGCCAAGGCACTCGTGGAGCATCCGTCCTTCGGGGAGCGAGACCTGTCCTCGATCCGGGGCGGCAGCTTCGACGAGTTGCTCCCCGCCCACCTGCGGGTCAGCGATCCCCGCAGGAAGGCCACGTCGTTGGGTATGACCGAGTCGCACGGTCCCCATTCCATCGAGCCGCTGCACGTCGAGCTGCCCGAGGGCAAGGAGAACTCGTTCGGCCGCAGTGTTCCCGGGATCGAGCACCGCATCGTCGATCCCGGCACCGGCGACGAGCTGCCCACCGGCCAGTCCGGAGAGATCTGGATCCGGGGCTACTCGATGATGCTGGGGCTGCTCGGCCGCGACCCGGCTGACGTCTTCGAGCCCGGAGGCTGGTACCGCACCGGCGACAGCGGCCTCCTCGACGCCGACGGTCACCTCTACTTCCGGGGCCGGTTGGGCGCGGTGATCAAGGCGGGGGGCACCAACGTGGCGCCCCGGGAGGTAGAGCTCTCTATCGAGTCGCAGCCCGATGTGATGCACGCGTTCGTGGTGGGCGTGCCCGTCGCCGGCGGCGGGGACGAGGCGGTGGCGGCCGCGGTGGTGGTCAAGCCGGGAGTCGGCATCGACCCAGAGGACCTGCGGAGTCGCCTGAGAGCCGGCATGGCGAGCTACAAGGTCCCCCGGCATGTGGCCGTGTTCGCCGAGCGCCAGGACCTGCCCTGGCTGGAGTCGGGCAAGATCGACCTGCAGGCCCTCCGCCGCCTGCTCGCCGACCGCTTCGGCCCGTCGGCCGACTAGCGGTCTTCCCCCGATCTTTCCTCCGGCGGTCTTCCTCCCGGCCGGCGGGTCCTGTCGCCGAGCCGAGATGACCGACACGGGCTTCGCCCTATTCGTCGGTCATCTCGACTCGCCGCCACCCCCCGGCCTCTTGGATCGCGGTCGGCCGTTCCTCGGCGCCACCTGCCGGCCTCGAGGGTCGCTCGCTCGGCGGCTAGTGGTAGGAGATGGCTTCGAGCAGGTCGATGCGATTGGCCCGGCGGGCGGGCACTAGAGCCGCCAGCAGCCCGGCCGCCGCGGCCACGATCAGGTACACCACCATGGTGGGCCAGGGCACTGCAGGCTCCGAGATGACGTTGTCCGGGAGGGACCAGGCTGTGATGGAGCCGGCCACCACCCCGGTGACCACGCCGATCAGCCCGCCGAAGACGGCCACGATGCTCCCCTCCAACAGGATGGCGGCCCGGATCTGCCACCTGCCCATGCCGACGGCCCGCAGCAGCCCGATCTCGCGGGTCCGCTCGAACACCGAGAGGGCCATGGTGTTGGAGAAGCCCATCACCGCGATCAGCAGAGCGAGAGTCAGGAACACGTCGATGACCGCCAGCAGCGAGTCGACCTGTGCGGCCCTGCTCTGGCGGTACTCGGCCTGGTCGCGCACCTCGATCTGCGGGTAGTCGTCCAGTGCCGCTTGCAGCGCAGCCCGAGCCTCGTCGGGGCTGATCCCCGCCGCGCTGATCGCGGTGACCAGGCTGTCCTGGTCACCGACGATGTAGCGGTCCCAGTCCCGGTGGTCGATGACCCAGGTCCCGGCCACCGAGTCCTCGGAATGGAGGGCCACCACCCGGAAGGTGGCCCGCTGGTGGCTGGAGAACTCCAGAGACACCTCGTCGCCCACAGCCAGGCCGAGCTCGTCGGCATCGTCGACATGCACCATCAAGTCACCGGGACCGGCCCCGGCCAGGCTGCCGGAGGTGACATCCGGGTCCACGTGACTCGAGAACGAGGCGAGGCTGGCCGCGGTGAGCAGGCGTCGGGTGCCGTCAGGGGCGCGAATCCCGTCGATCCGGTACCGGAACGCCTCCACCGAATCGAGTTCGGGCAGTCCGGCCAGAGCCGACGCGGCCTGCTGGCTGAACACGAGTTGCCGGTCGTCGCAGGAGCCGGCGCACATCATCCAGTCCGCCTGCACCGAGTCCTCCAGCTGGCCGTTCAGGGTCTGCTTGAACGAGTTGCCGAGCACGGTGACCAGCGACACCATGGCCAGCCCGATCATCAGCGCCGAGGCGGTCGTCGCGGTGCGGCGAGGGTTGCGGGCCGCGTTCAACCGGGCTAAGCGCCCGTTCAGGGCGAACACCCGGGCTGCCGGCCATCCCAAGACCTCTGACATCGGCCCGGCGACGGCGGGGCTGAGAATGTTGACGCCCAGCAGCATCCCAACCGCGCCCAGCCCGAGCATCAGGATCAACGCCGATGTGGACGGGTCCGAGAGCAGCCCCGCGGCCATGAGGACCAGGCCCGTTCCGCCGACCACCGATCCGACGATGATCGACCGGCGCCGGCGGTAGGGATCGATGTCGGCGTCGTCGGCCAGCGCCACCATCGGCGTCACCCGGCGGGCCCGCATGGCCGGCCAGAGGGCGGTGACCAGGGTCACGCCTATACCGAGCACCAGCGCGGCGATGATCGGGGCGCCACCGATGGTCAACTCGGCCCGGGGCAGGCTCTCGTTGGCGGCGGCCAGGACGGCCGAGAGGCCCATCGCCACCAGGATTCCGAGACCGAAGCCCACGACGGCGGCCACTGCTCCCATCACCAGAGCCTCGACCGCCACCGTCTGAGCGACCTGGCGCCGGTCGGCGCCCAGCACCCGGAGCAGGCCGAACTCCTTGATGCGTTGGCCGGCGACCAGCGTGAAGGTGTTGTAGGTGATGAACGCCGAGATGAACAGCACGATGACCGCGAACGCCAGCAGCGCGTTGCGGAAGAGCTCCAGGAGCTCGCTGAACTCCTGATCGCGGGCGTCGACTTGCTCCTGCTGCGAGATGACGTCGACCGACGGACCCAGAGCGCTCTCGATGGACGCGGTCACCGTCTCCAGCGAGGCCCCCGGCGACAGCCGCACGTCGATGAGGTCGTAGCCGCCCCCGTCGTGCAGGACCTGCCGGGCAGTGGGCATCTCCCAGGCGACCAGCTGGAACGGAGCCCGCAGGTTGGGCTCCATGAAGTAGAAGAGGCCGACCAGCTCGAAGGAATGGGTGCCGGCCGGTGTGGCGATCTTGTAGCGCTCACCGACCTGGAGTCCGGAGTCGGCCGCGGTGTGGTGGTCGATGACGAACTCGTCACCTCCGGAGGGCCGGCGGCTGACCCCGTCATCGAGAACGAAGATTCTGCCCAGCGACTCGTCGGTGGGCCAGCCCATTCCGGCCTGCTGGCCGCCGAGCTCGGGATCGAGGGCGTTGCCGGCAGCGTCGATGACTACCACGCTGAACCCGGACACCGCTCCGGCCGCCCTCTCCACACCGTCGATGGCCTCCAGTTGGTCCTTGACCGACGGGTCGAGCAGCGGCAGGTCCTCCCACTGGTCGACGTCGCCCAAACTTGACTGCGAGCGGACCGAGAGGTCGACGTGGTCGTAGAGCCGGCCGGCCAGACTGCTCAGGGAGGAGCGGAGACCGTCGGTGTTGATCAGCACACCGACGGTAAGGGCCACGCCGGCCACCACGGCGAGACTGGTGAGCGCGAACCGGATCTTCGTCCCGGCGATATTGCGAAGGCTGTAGCGCAGCAGCGTCATCGGACCGCTACTGGGTCACATGGCAGCGAGGTGGGGTCACTCTTCCAGTTCTTCAAAGAACTCGAGGATCTGGTCCACCGTGGCGCCCTCGGGGATGCCCCGGATGAACTGGCCCACCTGCAGGATCTTCATGTAGTCGAGCACCTGCTCGGCGGTGGGATGGATCAACTCGCCCTTGAGGCTGCCGTCTGACAGGAACACACACCTGTCGGCGAACGACGCCGCCCTGGCGTCGTGAGTCACCATCACGATGGTCTGGCCCAGATCGTCGACCGCCTTGCGCATGAACCGCAACACGTCGGTGCCGGAACGGGAGTCGAGGTTGCCGGTGGGCTCATCGGCGAAGATGACCTCCGGCTTGCTGGCCAGCGCCCTCGACACCGCCACCCGCTGCTGCTGGCCGCCGGAGAGCTCGTTGGGCCGGTGGGCCAGGCGGTCCTCCAACCCCACGGTCGCAATCAGGCTGTCCACCCACTCCTGATCGGGCTGGCGCCGGGCCAGTTCGAGGGGCAGGGTGATGTTCTCGATGGCGGTCAGCGTGGGCACCAGGTTGAACGCCTGGAAGATGAACCCCACCCGGTCACGGCGCAGTCTGGTCAACTCCTTGTCGGACAGGGTGCCGAGGTCGGTGTCGCCGATGTAGGCCCGGCCCTCGGTCAGATCGGTGAGAGCCGCCATGCAGTGCATGAGCGTGGACTTGCCCGACCCCGACGGACCCATGATCGCGGTGAAACGACCCTGTTCGAAGGTGATGTTCACGCCGTCGAGGGCCCGCACCTCGGTCTCGCCCGAGCCGTAGATCTTGACCGCGTCCACTGCTCGGGCTGCGGCAGGCGAGTCGGCGGGTTCTACGGCTGCGCCGCTCATGGTTCCGTCACCTCCGTCAACCTATCGCCGTCCATCCTTCCAGTAGTACTAGGAACGATGGCAGTTCCCGGGGCATCATTCTCTGGGCAGGCCGAGCAGACGCTCGGCGACGATGTTGCGCTGGATCTCGTCAGTGCCGCCCGCGATGGAGCCCGCCTTGGACCACAGCCACTGCCGCTGCCAGGTGCCCGCCGCGAGCTCTTCGCTGGATCCGGGCCACAGGGGGGCGGCGTCGCCGAGCACGCCCAGCGCGGTCTTCGAGAACTGCCGGGTCATCGACGAGTGGACGAGCTTGGTGATGCTGGAGTCGGGACCGGGCTCGACGCCGCGACCCAGCCGCGACAGCGTGCGGTAGTTCCTCAGGCGAAGGAGCGCCACGGCGACATAGGCGTCGACGATCTGATCGGCGACCACCGGGTCGTCGAGGGCGGCGAGGGCCCGAGCGTCGGCCATGAGCTCATCCAGGTAGATCTCGTGAACCACCTGCTCCTTGAACGGGTAGGCCGTACCCCGCTCATGGGCCAGGGTGGTGCCGGCCACCGCCCAGCCCAGGTGCAACCCGCCCACCAGCTGATCCTCCGGAACGTGGACCCCGTCCAGCACGACCTGGTTGAACTCGAACTCGTCGGTGATCTGGCGCAGGGGGTGGATCTCCACCCCCGGCGACTCCATGTCGATCACCATGCATGAGATCCCCCGGTGGCGGCTCTCGACATCGGGGTCGGAGCGAACCAGGGCGATCCCCCATTTGGAGAACCCGGCGTACGAGGTCCACACCTTCTCACCGGTGACCAGCCAGCCGTCGGCGGCAGGCTCGGCCCGGGTCCGCAACGACGCCAGATCCGATCCCGCGCCGGGCTCGCTGAACAGCTGGCACCAGATCTCACTGGCGTCGAGGATCGACGGCAGCCAGCGGGCCTGCTGCTCGGCCGTGCCGTGGGCCAGCAGGGTGGGGCCGGCCAGGTTGATGCCTACCCGGTTGACGGGCTGGGGCGCGCCGGCCCGGGCGTACTCCAGGTTGTAGAGGGCCACCTCCACCGGGGTCGCTCCCCGGCCCCCCACTGACTCGGGCCAGGCGATGGCCACCATGCGGGCCTCGGCCAGCTTGGCCTGCCACCGGCGGCCCCAGGCGACCGCCTCGTCGGGGCTCAGACCGGGGTCGGGCCGCTCAACGTTGCGGGCCAGCCAGTCCCGCAACTGGAGTGCGAAGGCCTTCTCGGCCGCCGACAGCGAGAGGTCCATGAGGCGCGGACCCTACCGCTGGCCGGCTGCCTCCGGGGGCCACCCGAGACCGGTAGCGTCAAGGGATGGACGAGACCGCTCAGGACTTGGAGGCGGCGGCGACGGCCGACGCGATCCAGTTGCTGATAGACACCGCGGCGATCCGCCGGCTGCTGGCCGGATGCTGCCAGACCCTCGACGACGGCCACTTCGAGGAGTGGGTCACGCTGTACACCGAGGACTGCCGGTTCGCGGTGATGGGACAGCGGACCCAGGGCCGTGACGAGATGCGGGCCCTGATCGAGCCGTTCCAGACCGCCGAGCTCCGGGGCAAGCACATGATCAGCGAGCCCCGGATCAACCTGCACGGCGACGAGGCCAACGCCACCACCGACTTCGCCTTCGTGGCCAAGGACAACAAGATCCTCCAGACCGGCCGCTACTACGACATCCTGCGCAAGGGCGCCGACGGCTGGCAGGTGGCCGGCCGGGAGATCGTGTTCACCGGCGACGAACCCATCGGCCTCGACGAATAGAAGGACATGACCCTCGACGGGCTGCTAGCGGGAGCACCGGCCCGACACGACCTGGTCGTCGACAGCAGCGGCCGGTTCTCATCGGCCGAAGTCGAGCGCCGGACCCGGGCAGTCGCGGCCGCGCTCGCAGCCCGGGAGGTGGCAGCGGGTGACCGGGTGGCGTTCCAGCTGCCCGTCGGTCTCGACGCGGTGGTCGCCTTCCGGGCCTGCTGGCGCATCGGGGCGGTAGCGGTCGGGTTGCATCCCGCCTTGGGCTCTCACCACCTGGCGCGGGCGCTGGAGCAGGCTCGACCGGTGGTCACGATCACATGCTCGGGCTTCCCGGCCGCCTCCGGCGTGGACGCGGTCTCAATGAAGGACCTGACGTCAGCCGGCGACAGCCCGTCCCCTCCGGCCGAAGCGGCTGCCGATGACGATGCGGTGGTGATGTTCACTTCCGGTTCGACCGGGGCGCCCCGGGGGGTGATCCACACCCACAGGAGCCTGGCCTACAAGGCCGTCCAGCTGACCGGACTCCATGGCCTCGAGCGCCAGGACTGCGCGCTGATCCCGACGCCGTTGACCCATGGAGCCGGGCTGCTCTACGGTGTTCTGATTCCGGGGGCGTCAGGCATGAAGACGGTGTTGATGACCCGCTGGGATCCCACCGAGGCTCTGGCGTTGATCGAGCGGGAGTCTGTCACCCACATGGCGGGGCCGCCCACGCTGTTCACGACCCTCATGGACTGCAACGGCTTCAGGCCCGCCCGGGTCGCGACATTGCGGATGATCCTCTGCGGTGGCGCCGCGGTGACGCCGGCCTTCTGTCGCCGGGCCGCGGCCACTCTCGACGTTGTGGTGAAGCGTTCCTACGGCTCGACGGAGGCTCCCACCATCACCACCTCCCGCTTCGACGACCCACCCGAACGGATGATCCTCACCGACGGCCGTTCCTTCGGGGACACCCGGCTCCGCATCGATGCCTCGGGCGAGCTCTGGGTGACGGGGCCGGAGCTGGCCCGGGGCTATCTCGATCCGGCCGACACCGAGGCCGCGTTCGTCGATGGATGGCTCCGCACGGGTGATCTGGCCCGCGTGGAGGACGGCTGGGTGACCATCACCGGCCGGCTCGGGGACCGAATCATCCGCGGCGGTGAGAACATCTCGGCGGCTGAGGTGGAGCAGCACCTGGAAGCTCATCCAGCGGTGCTGCAGGCCGCCGCGGTGGCCGAGCCCGACGAGCGTCTGGGCGAGCGGGTGGCCGCCTTCGTAGTGGCGCCCGGCGGGTTCGACCTGGCCGCCTGCCGGGCATGGTTCGTCCGACGGGGAGCGGACCGATTCATCACCCCGGAGCGGATCGAGGTGGTGGAGGAGCTTCCCGTGCTCGCATCGGGCAAATTAGACCGCATGAGACTCGCTTCCCGCCTTGGAGCGAACGCGGAATGATCGGCAGCCCGATCCCGGCCACGATGCCGGCCGCCGTCTACCGGCGCCAGGGCGAGCTCGAGGTCGCTGACGTGCCCGTCCCGATGCTGGGCCCCCACGACGCCCTGGTGGAGGTGGCCTACTGCGGGCTGTGCGGCACCGATCTCCACATGGTGCTCGACGGCTGGGGTGCGCCCGACACCGTCCTCGGGCACGAGTGGTCGGGACGGGTGGCCGCATCCGGTGCCGAAACCCGCATCGAGGTAGGCGCCCCGGTTGTGGGACGGGGCTGGGTCGAGTGCGGCCGGTGCCAGTATTGCCGGGCGGGCCAGCCCGGCCTGTGCGTCCAGCGCCCCCTCGCCGGAGTGGACGACCACCACTCGGGCGCCTTCGCCAGCTACCTGGCCGTCGACCACCGCAACCTAACCGCCGTCCCCGAGGGAGTCAGCCTGCGGGAGGCGGCCTACGCGGAGCCGCTGGCGGTGGCCATGCACGCCGTCACGAAGGGGGCGTTCAAGCCGCGCGGGCGGGCCCTGGTGTTCGGCTGCGGACCGATCGGTGCCGCGGTCGTGGCCGTGCTGATAGCCCGCGGCGCTGAAGTGACTGTGGTCGAGCCCCACCCCCGACGCCAGGACCTGGCCCGGCGGCTGGGTGCCGCGGTGCGCCCGGCCGACGATCTCCGAGACCCGGGCCATCCCGGCCAGGTCGCCGCCGACGCTGTCGGCTGGGTGTTCGAGACCTCCGGGGCCCGCCAGGCCGCCCAGGCTGGACTCACCCAGCTCGCCGGGGGCGGGACGATGGTGCTCGTGGGCACCGGCATGGACTACCCGAGGCTCGACACCAGCCGGATGATCCTCAACGAACTGGTGGTCACCGGCGCCTACGAGTACGACCCCGGCGGCCTCCCCGCCGCGCTCGACCTGATCGCGTCGGGCGCTCTCCCGATGGACGTGCTGCTAGAGCCGGAGGTGGTCGACCTCGACGGGATCCTCGACACCATGGGCCGCCTACGCTCGGGCGAGGTGGCCGGAAAGGTACTGGTGCAACCATGACCGACGAAGGGTTCAAGGGACCGGACCGTTTCAACCATGTGGCCATGAGCGTGCCCGCGGAGGTGCTCGACGAGGCGGGACGGGCCGACATCACCCGCTTCTACGGCGAGGTGTTCGGCTGGCAGGAGCACCCCACCATGACCGAGGACCGCAAGCGACTGGTGATGGGGGTGCACTCCTATGACCAATTCGTGTTCGTCATCGCCGACGACAACCCCATGCAGGCGCCCCGGGGCGACCATTTCGGGATGGCCGTCGACAGCCTGGATGAGCTGAAGGAGGTGCTGCGCCGGGCCGAAGCGTTCGCGGCCCGCGACGGTCGCGTGGACATCATCGGCTACGAGGTCGAGGACTTCACCGTGTTGAAGCTGCACAGCTTCTACGTGCGCTACCTGCTGCCGCTGATGGTGGAGGTCCAGTACTTCGAGATGGTTGCCTGACGCCGGGCCAGCACCGGTGTGCCGCTGAGCCCGGCAGACCCTCCGGCTCAGGGGTCGGGCCAGATGCTGGCTCCTGCTGCTAGCCGGTCCCGCAGGATGGCCGCCAGCCGGTCCCGGTGGTGGCGGGCGTCGCCGAAGGCCACACCGTCGAGTTGGGCCCGCTTGAGGTACAGGTGCACATCGGCCTCCCACGTGAAGCCGATGCCGCCGTGGACCTGCAGCGCCGACTCGGCCACCCGCACCCCGGCGTCGCTGCACCAGATCTTGGCGGTGGCCGCGGCCGCCGGAGCGTCGGCGGTGGCCGCGCCCAGGGCCCAGGCCGCGTGGTAGACCGCCGAGCGCATGCCCTCGACGTCGACCAGCATGTCGGCGCAGCGGTGCTTGACCGCCTGGAAGCTGCCGATAGGCCGGCCGAACTGCTCCCGGACCTTGGCGTACTCCACCGCCAGGTTCATCACCGTCTCGGCGCCGCCCAGCATCTCAGCCGAATGGAACACCGCGCCCCTGTCCAGGTGGGCGGCCACCTCCTGCGGACCGCCCACCGTGACAGCCGGGACGGCGTCCAGGTCGATCCAGGCCAGCTCGCGGGTCTGGTCCATGGCCGGCTCGGGCGAGCGCTCGACGCCGGCCAGGTCCACAGCCACCAGCTCGTCACCAGCCGGGGCAACCAGCACATCGGCCCGGGCGCCGTAGATCACCGGCTCGGTCCGGCCCGACACCGAACCGTCGCCTCCCCGCTCGAGCGGAGTTCGGGCCACGCAGGCGACGGCCGAACCCGACAGCAGGCGCTCCCCCCACGGCCCGCCGGCCAGCACCGCCAGCGCGGCCAGCTGCTGCAGCAGCGGCACCGGGGCCAGATGGGCGCCGGTCTGCTCCAGCAGCACCGCCGCCTCCACTGTGCCCAGCCCGACCCCTCCCAGCGGCTCGGGCACCGCGATGCCGGTCCAGCCCTGCTCCACCATGGCCGACCACAAGCCGGCGTCGAACCCGCCACCGTCACAGGCCCGCCGCACCGCCACCATGTCGCAGCGATGGTCCAGCAGAGCCCTGGCCGCATCCCGCAACGCCATCTGGTCCGCCGACAAGTCGAAGTCCACCTCCTCAATCTACGAAATCCCTGTAGCTGGTGACGCCCAGAGTCCTCAGCTACAGGGATTCTGGGGAGATGGCCCGGCGAGCGTGGTAGACCCGGCGCCGTGGATCTTGCGCCCACGGCCGAGCAGCGGGCGTTCCGGGCCGAGTGCCGGGTGTGGCTGAAGGAGAACCTGCCCTGGGACTACGGCACCGGCCTGCCTCCCCTGTTCGACGATCTTGCCGATGAGGTCGGGTTCGGCCGACGCTGGCAGCGCAGCCTGGCCGGGGCCGGCTACGTGGGCGTCACCTGGCCGGTGGAGTACGGGGGCCGGGGCGCCGATGGTGTCTTCAACTTCATCGTGCAGGAGGAGCTGGCCCGGGCCCGGGCCCCGGAGCTGGTCGGCCGCATCGCCGTCAACCTGGTCGGTCCCTGCCTGCTGGCCCACGGCACCGATGCCCAGAGGCGGCGCTGGCTGCCGGGCATTCTCAACGCCGAGCGGCTCATGTGCCAGCTCTTCAGCGAGCCCGACGCGGGCAGCGACCTGGCCTCGCTGCGCACCCGGGCCGACCGCGCCGAGGGCGGCTGGACCCTGCACGGACGCAAGGTGTGGACCTCCTATGCCCAGTTCGCCGACTGGGGCCTGTGCCTGGCCCGCACCGATCCCGACAGGCCCAGACGGGCCGGGATAACCGTGTTCATGGTGGACATGCGAGCCCCCGGCGTGGAAGTACGGCCGATGCGCCAGATGACCGGTGAGTCCGACTTCAACGAGGTCGCGTTCGACGGCGTGTTCGTGGCAGACGACCAGGTGATCGGCCCGGTCGACGGCGGCTGGGGCCTGGCCACCTCGGTCCTGGCCGGCGAGAGGGGCACCAACCCCCGCCAACTCGTCATCCACTCGCAACTGCTGGAGGAACTTGTGCGCCTGGCCACCAAGCGCGGCCTGGCCGACGAACCCCGGATCGCCCAGGACCTGGCCCAGGCCTTCACGGAGGTGCGCCTGTTCCAGCTCCAGAACTGGCGAACCCTGTCCAAGCAGGCCCACGGCCGCCGACCCGGCGCCGAGACCGCCACCGCCAAGCTCTACTGGAGCGAGATGAGCCAGCGACTGCACGCCACCGCCATGCGGGTGCTCGGCGACGAGGCCCCCCTGTGGCGAGGCGCCGGCGGCAACCCCGCCGGAGGCCGCTGGCAACGGTCGTGGCTCTACTACCGGGCCGCCTCGATCATCGCCGGTACTAGCGAGATCCAGCGCAACGTCATCGGCGAGCGAACCCTGGGCCTGCCCCGCGAGCCCAGCCGCTGACCCTCGCTAGTAGTGGTGCCTACAATGGCCGCCATGGCCGACTTCACCACGATCCTCTACGAGGTCGACGGGCCCGTGGCCACCATCACCATGGACCGGCCCCAGGTGGCCAACGCCCAGGACACCCAGATGATCGACGAGCTCGACGCTGCCTTCGACCTCGCCGACGCCGACGACGAGGTGCGGGTGGTGGTGCTGGCCGCCAACGGCAAGCACTTCTCGGCCGGCCACGACCTCAAGGCGCTCGTCGGCGACGTGGAGCCCGACAAGTGGCGGCTGATGCGCGACACCCCCGAGGGCAAGTGGCATCACGAGAAGGTGATGTACTTCGACCGCTGCCTGCGCATCCGGGACTTCCGCAAGCCGACCATCGCCGCGGTGCAGGGCAAGTGCGTGGCCGCGGGGGTGATGCTGGCGTGCATGGCCGACATCATCGTGGCCAGCGACGACGCCGCCTTCCAGAACCCGGTGCTCCGGATGACCGGCGCCGCGGTGGAGATCCTGGTCGAGCCGTGGGAGATGCCGGCCCGCAAGGCCAAGGAGTTCCTGCTCACCGCCGAGACGATCAGCGCGGCCGAGGCCGAGCGGCTCGGGATGGTCAACCGGGTGGTGCCCCGCGACGAACTGGCCTCCGCCGTGCGGGAAATGGCTGAACAGATCGCGCTGGTGCCGCCGGCCACCGCGCAGGTGGTGAAGCGCTCGATCAACAAGACCCTCGACCTCCAGGGCCAGCGCGACGCCTGGGACTACCACTTCCAGGCCCATCACTGGATGCACAACACCGCCACCGCCCTCGACGCGCTCGAGCAGCGCATGCAGAAGGGTTCCATGAAAGAGGTCTTCGCCGAGCACCGCGACCCGAAGCCGCAGTGAACCAGCCGCGGTGAGGCAATCGCGATGAGGCAGCCGCTGGCCGGGCTGAGGGTGCTCGACGTGGGCACCCGGGTCGCCGCGCCCTTCTGCGCCGGGATCCTCGGTGAGCAGGGCGCGGAGGTCATCAAGGTCGAAGAGCCCGGCCACGGCGACCACCACCGCAACAACGGGCCCTTCGCAACCGACGACGGCGGGGACCGCTACTCCCTGTTCTGGTCGGTGGAGGGCCGGGGCCGCAAGTCGGTGACCATCGACCTGCGACACCCGCAGGGCCAGGATCTGTTCCGACGCCTGGCCTCGGTGTCCGATGTCGTGTGCGAGAACTTCCGCCCCGGCACCCTGGAACGCTGGAACATCGACCCGTCCCGGCTCGACCCGCGCCTGGTCACCGCCCGCATCAGCCTGTTCGGTCAGGACGGTCCCAAGTCGCTGCACGCCGGTTTCGACCGCAACGCCGTCGCGTTCGGCGGGCTTATGCACCTCACCGGTGATCCCGACCATCCTCCGGTGCAACCGGGCGTTGCGGTCGCCGACTACCTCACCGGCGTGTTCGCGGCTCAGGCCGTGACCAGCCTGCTCTACGAGCGCGACGCCAGGGGCACCGGGTCGGGCGGCGTGGTCGACGCCTACCTGTACGGTTCGGTGCTGCGCATCATGGAGTGGACGATCGCGGCCTACGACCGGCTGGGGTCGGTCCGTCGGCGCACCGGCAACCAGGTGAAGCATGCCGCGCCCATCGGCAACTACCGGAGCCGGGACGACCGGTACGTGTGCATCGTGGCTGTGAGCCAGGCAATCTTCGAGCGCCTGGGCGCGGCGATGGGCCGGCCCGAGTGGGCCTCGGACGAACGCTTCGCCACCCCCGCGGCCCGGGCCCGCAGATGGGAGGAGATCAACCAGGTTGTGGCCGAGTGGGCGACCGGACTGGCCGCAATCGAGATCGAGGAGCGCTGCGCTCGCCACGGCGTCCCGGTCAGCACCGTCTACGACGTCGCCGACATAGCCGCCGACGAGCACGTGCGCGCCCGGGGCGACATCTGCACGGTGGACGACCCGGTCATCGGCCCGGTGCGCCAGCAGGCGGCGTTCCCCCGCTTCGGGACGGAGCCGCCACCGACCCCCTCCGGCGCCCCTCGCCTGGGCGAGCACACCGACGAAGTCCTCTCCAGCCTGCTGGGACTCTCAGGAGCCGAACTGGCTGCCCTGAGAAGCGGCCATGTGATCTGAGCATGAACGCCGCCGACAGTCAGGACAGCAACAGCACCGGCATCCGCTACGAGCCGGACGACCCGTGCCCGCCGCTGCTGCTACTCGGCGTCGGCCTTCAGGGCGTCATGATGATCCTGACCTCGATCGTGGTGATCGTGGCCGTCACCGCCCGGTCGGGCGGCCAGGACGACGACTACCTGACGTGGGCCGTGTTCGCCGCCCTGATCATCTCCGGAGGCCTCATCGCACTCCAGGCCAGCCGGGTCTGGCGGCTCGGAGCGGGACACATCCTGTTCATGGGCCCCACCACCAACTTCGTGGCCGTGGCCGTGCTGGCACTGGAAGCGGGAGGGCCGGCCTTGCTGGCCAGCCTGACCGTGGCCGCGTCCCTTTTCTATCTCATGCTCGCCTTCTGGCTGCCGTTGCTGCGCCGGGTAATCACTCCGGTCGTCTCCGGCACCGTGCTCATGCTGATCGCGGTGTCGGTCCTGCCGATCGCGCTGGAGCGGGTCCGGGATGTTGCCGGGGACGCAGACCCGGTGACCGGGCCCGTCGTCGCGGTGGTGACCCTGGCCGTCACCACCGTGCTGGCGCTGCGGGCACCACGGAACCTGAAGCCCTGGTCGCCGCTGGTGGCCCTGTTGGCCGGGTCGGTCGCGGCGGCAGCCCTCGGGGCCTACGACACCCAGCCGGTGATCGACGCCGCATGGGCCGGAGTCCCCAGCGGCGGGTTCCCCGGGCTGGACCTCACCCCCGGACCCGAGTTCTGGGCGCTGCTCCCGGCGTTCGTCGTGGTCACCCTGGTAGGCGGGGTCAAGAACATGGGCGACAGCGTGGCCGTGCAGCAAGCCTCCAGGCGCAAGCCCAGAGTGACCGACTTCCGGCTGGTGCAGGGCGCGCTCAACACCAACGGCCTCGGCATCCTGCTCTCGGGATTCGTCGGGACGCCGCCCACCACCGCGTACTCGTCCCGCAGCGTGATGCTGATCACGTTCACGTCGGTGGCCGCTCGCCGGGTCGGGTACGTGATGGGAGCCGTCCTCGCCGTGCTGGCCCTGTTCCCGAAGTTCGCTGCGGTCCTCGTCTCGATCCCGAGCGCCGTCATGGGGGCCTACATCCTCGTGGCCATCGGCACGCTCTTCGTGGCCGGCGTGCGGACCGCGGTCTCCGACGGTCTCGACGCCCAGAAGGCCACCATCGTGGCGATCTCCTTCGCCGTGGGCGCCGGTCTCGAACAGCAGACGATCTTCGCCGACGTGCTGGGCGGGACATGGGCGCCGCTGCTCGACAACGGCGTGGTCATGGGCGCCGCCACTGCGGTCCTGCTGACGCTGTTCATGGAGGCCACCCGGCCCATACGCCAGACCCGTCTCGAGGTCGATCTCAGCGTCTCGTCCCTTCCCGAGATCGACCAGTTCCTGCTCGACATCGCCTCCCGGCTCGGTTGGAACCAGGCCTCGACCAGCCGGCTCCGGTCGGCCGGCGAGGAGACGCTCATCAGTCTGATCCATCCGCGTGGGCCTGCTCCTGGTGAGGGACCGCCCCGGTTCATCGTGATCGCCCGGCCCAGCGACAGCCTGGTCGAACTGGAGTTTCTCGCCGTGTTCGACGAGGAGAACCTCGAAGACCGCCTGGCATACCTGAGCGAGGAGGCCGAGGGAGGCCAGGGAATCGAGGAGGGCGAGATCTCCCTACGCTTGCTGCGCCACTACGCGGCCTCGGTCCAGCACCAGAAGTTCCAGGGCCTCGACGTGGTAACCGTCCAGGTCCGAGGATCTCGTTAAGTGAAGAGGAGTGTGCGATGAGACGTCCACTGGCGGGGCTGCGGGTGATCGACCTGGGATCCCGGGTCTCAGCTCCGTTCTGCGCCGCGATACTGGGCGAGCAGGGCGCCGAGATCATCAAGATCGAGGAACCGGTCCGGGGCGACCGGCTGCGCGAGCTGGGTCCCTACGCCCACGACGACGCCGGGCAGCGGTACTCGCTGTACTGGTCGGTGGAGGGCCGGGGCCGCAAGTCGGTGACCCTCGCGCCCGCGGGCGCGCCCCGTCTCGGGGAGCACACCGACGAAGTGCTCTCCAGCGTTCTGGGCTATCCCGATGTCGAGCGCCGATCGGGCCGCGCTCAGAGCCGACAACGTGATCTGACCCGGAGCCGACCCCGGCCGGCTTTCAGGAGACGCGCTGGATGAGGGTGCCGGTTCCCAGGCCGCCGCCGCAGCACATCGACACCAGGCCGTAGTCGCCGTCGGTGCGCTCCAGTTCATGAACCGCCTTGGTGGTGAGGATGCAGCCGGTGCCGCCCAGGGGATGGCCCAGCGCGATCGCGCCGCCGTTGGGGTTGGCCCTGGCCGGGTCGGCGCCGACGGTGCGCTGCCAGGCGATCACCACCGACGCGAAGGCCTCGTTGACCTCGAACACGTCGATGTCGTCGATGGTGAGACCCTCGCGCTCGAGCACCCGTTCGGTGGCCGGTATCGGACCCTCCAGCATGAGCACCGGATCGCAGCCCACCAGCGCGGTCTGAGCCACCCGGACACGGGGCTTCAGGCCCAGCTCGGCCGCCTTGCCGGCCGACATCAGCAGCACCGCGGCCGCCCCGTCGGCGATCTGCGACGACGTGCCCGCGGTGTGGATCCCGTCGTCGCGGGCCACTGGCTTGAGCCCGGCGAGCGCCTCCATGCTGGTGTCGCGGGGCACCTCGTCCCGGGAGAACTCCACCGTCTCGCCGGTCTTCTTCCCGTCCTCGTCCACCAGCACCGCGTCGATGGGGACGATCTGGGTCTCGAAGCGGCCCTCGCGCTGGGCCGTGGCCGCCCGCAGTTGGGACTCGAGGCCCAGTTCGTCGGTGTCGGTGCGGGAGATGCCGTAGGCGGTGGCCATGCGCTCGGCGCCCTCGAACTGGCTGGTGAACTCGTAGTGCTGGAAGTAGCTGCGCGACACCGGCTTGCCGGGGCCGTTCATCACGTTGGCGGCCAGGGGCACCATCGACATCGACTCCACCCCGCAGGCCAGCACGGTGTCCTCCGCGCCCGAGGCGATCAGGCTGTAGGCCAGGTTCACCGCGTGCTGGGACGACCCGCACTGCGAGTCGACGGTGGAGCAGGCCGTGGTCTGGTCGCCCCCGTGGGACAGCCAAGCGGTGCGGGTGATGTTCATGCCCTGGGCGCCGACCTGGTCGATGCAACCGCCGACCACCTGGTCGACGTCGCCACTGGCGATGCCGGCCCGGCTCAGGCATTCCATCTGCACCGGTCCGAGGATGTCGGCGGGGTGGGTGTTCGCCAGGGTTCCGTTGCGCTTCCCCACCGCGGAGCGCACTGCCTCGACGATTACCACGTCAGTCATCACATTTCCCTTCTTTGCGCAGACGGCAGCCTACGCGCTCGTTGCCGGAAGTTCGCCCGGCCGGCGGGTCCTGTCACGGGCGCGGCCTGGCGGCGCGAGCGCCGCCATTCCTTGCCCCCGTGCCACCCCCCGGCCTACTGGGTCGCGGCCCGTGCCGCCCCCCGGCCTACCGGGTCGCGCCCGGTGCCTCAGTCCGTCCCGGTTAGAGGCCGAGCGGATAGGCACGCGAATCCGGCCCATACGGCGCGAGGCCGTGGCCCGAGCGGCCCGTGAGCGCAGCGAACAAGAGCGGGAATGACACCGCTGCGACGCGACAGGCTCTCGCCTATCCGCGTGGCCTATTAGGGGGCGGTTGCTATTACGGTCCAGTCGAGGATCTTGTCGGGGTCTTCGGTGCGGTGGGCGAAGCCCTCGACCTGTACCGCGAAGGCTCGGCCGGCGCCGGCCGGAACGACGTCCAGGAGGGTGTGTCGGAACGACACGTGATCGCCCTCGAACGCCGGCCCGGTGTGGTCGCAGGCATGCCAACCCGCCACGGTTGCCATGCCGGCAAGCACCCGCGACAGCGACGCCTGGGCCAGCCCGACAATGTGGCCCCCGTACAGCAGGCGCTGCGGGTAGGGGGACTCGGCCGCGTCACGGTGGACCATGGCCAGGTTGTTGGTGAGGCGCACCAGCTGGAGCGCGTTGTCGACCACATCCCGGGCCGGATCCGCAACGGTGATACCCGGCTGCCAGTCGGTTCCGGGCCCCAGCGGGGCGAAGTCCCAATGCGCCGGCACCAGCCTGGCGTAGGAGGCGAGATCCAGCGCCGGTTCAGTCCCCAGGTCGTCGTCATGGCCGGGCTGCTCGCCGGTGGCCTGGGGCAGCAGCGGGGCTCGCTGGTAGGTGATGGCCGGCTCCCCATCGGCGGTGGTGACGATGTCGACCAGCGCCTTGCCACGATGGGGCCGGCCGGGCCGGGCCCGGCTGTCGGCGAGGGCGACGACGGTGACGGTGGTGGCGAGGGACTGCCCTATGAACACCGGCCTCAGGAAGCGCAGGTCGCGATAGAAGAGGTTGGCGATCACCCGCCGGGTGAGCGTGGTGCTGTGCCCGGTCGACATGTGCATGGCCAGCGCGGGGCTGACCAGACGGCCGGGCTGCCCGGTCACCGCTTCACACACCGCCGGGTCCATCACCATCGGCAGGCGCTCGCCCACCATCGACTGGTAGAGCGCAGCCATTCCCTCGTCGATCACCACCGACGGCTGCCGGGGCAACACCTGGCCTACGCGCAGGTCCTCGTAGTAGGGGCCGTCGAGCGGTATCACCGCCTCGAAGGCTACGACCCGCCAGCCGTCAAGGCCGTGCTGAGAGCACGACCGGGTCGCCGGTGGTGACGTGGACCACGTCGCGGCGGTCGCCGTCGGAGACGCTGAGGACCATCCCGGCCTCCAGTTGCTCGCCGAGACCGATCTGCGGGCCGATCACCGGACGCTCGAAGCCCATGCCCAGACCCCGCACCAGCCAGTCGCCGGAAGCCGCGGCCCCGGCCAGCTCGGCATGAGTGGCGCCCGCACGGCAGGCGTCGGCCAGAGCGGTGGAGCCCAGACGCCGACCGTCGTCAAAGACGCCGCCGACTCCGCATTCATACAGGTCGACGATCACGCCAATGTCGACGGCGAGCCTGCCGGCACCACGCTCGACCCCAACCCCCGACGACGACACCGGCAAACCCCCGACAACTCGGCCCACACCACCAACGCCACGCTCAACCCAAACACCCGACGACGGGACGGTCACTCCCTCTGAGGCCAGGGCCTCGATAGCGGCTACGGCTGGATCGCGGCCCGAGGATGCCCCCAGCGCCGCCTCCACGCCGACCCAGGCTGCCTCGCAGGACCGAGCGATGGCCTCGACCTCGCCAGGCAGCTTGTGGCGGCGCACCTGAGCCATCAGGTCGTCGGCGGGCACGACCTCGGCCTCGGGGGCGAAAATGGCCGCGGCACGGCGGAACGACGGGGTCAACTCGTCCACCCCGATGCTGCGGGCCTCGGCCATGCCCTCGATGCCCGCCATGGACATCGCCATGATCCGGGGGTTCCAGGTGAGGGGATAGAGGTCATCGAAGCTCATCGGCGGCTCGATGCCGTCGTCCCAGCTCGACAAGGCATGGACCTGCCCGGTGGCCCCGACAACGATGCAGCCCGCCCCGAAGGGCCGGGTGCCCGCCGTCCAGAGGCGGCGCAGGCCGCAGGAGTAGCCGGCGTTGTCCTGACGACCCAGCACGAGAACGTCGATGCCGGCCGCAGCCATGGCGTGAAGCACCCGCTCCCGCCGGGCCAGCACCAGGTCCCCGGTCATGGGCGGAACGGCTCGTAGTGGTGTCCGCCACCCAGCAGCAGCCAGCCGTCGCCGGTGACCGCGACGATCTCCTCGGCCCGGTAGCCGCCCACACCGTCCACCCACACGACCGGCTCGAACACCAGCACCATGCCCTCCGCCAACTCGAAACCGTCGTCGAAGGCCGGTCCGAGGTCGGTGCCGATCATGGGCATCTCCGCGCTCTCGAGGCCCACACCGTGCGCCAGGTAGAAGTGCGGCAGCCACGGTGTGTCGTGAGGCTCGATGGCCCGGGCGGCCCGGCCCACGTCGCCGAGGGTCGCGCCCGGACGCACCGCCGACAAGGAGGCGTCCAGTACCGCCATCCAGCGATCGAACACCGCCTGCTCGGCCGCAGTCGGGCCGCGGCCGGGAATCCAGGTGCGCCCGAAGTCGGACATGTAGCCGTGCCAGCCCACCCCGGCGTCGACCCACACCAGGTCACCCTCGGCGAAGACGGGATTGTCGACGCCCGTCGGGAAGGCGACATGGGAGGTGGAGGTTCGGGGCCCGCCGTCGCGGCGGGTGGGCATGGGCTGGAAGATCGGGTCGATCTCGTTGCGGTAGGCGGGGCGAGGTCCCGGATCGCCGTCGCGCAGCGACGCCAGGAACGCGCCAGCTACCTCGGCCCGGGTCGCGCCGGGAACGCAGGCCTCCTGGGCTGCGACCATGGCCTGCTGGGTGTGGCGCTGGGCCTGGTCGATGCAGGCCAGCTCGTCGGCCGTCTTGACCATGCGGGCGGGACCCAGCACCCGGCCGGCGTCGACCAGCTCGGCCGAGTCGAGCAGCCCGGCGCGGGCCATGGCGCCAGTCACCCCATCCACGGCCACCCGGCGGCCGGCCACGTTCCCGAGAACCTCCCATATGGCCTCACCAACCGCGTCCGCCCCGTCGTCGAGTTCGGGCCACAGCGGGTCGCCCGCCTCGGCACAGGCCAGCACTACGTCGCTGACCGGGTCATGCGCATGCAACCGGACCGGCCCGTCGGCCGCGCTGACGATGACAACCGCCCGGCGGTGATTGGCGTGGCTGGCGTCGACCGCTTCCGGAACATGGCCGGTGGCGTAGGTGACGTGGGGACCGTGAAGCAGCACGGCTCCATCCACGCCCTGAGCGAGCATCTGATCACGCAAGCGGGCCAGCCGCTCCGCTCCCATGCGGCCCAAGTCGAGCACAGCCGGACGCTACTCCCCGTTCCTCGCCCGTCGCGATCCTCCTGGAGGATCGGTCAACCAAATCGGGAGGATGTCCTCGCCCATAATCCTCGCCATCCGAGCTAGCCGACACGCGTGCATTGAGAACTACTCTCCGCGAGACGGGCATGGGGGTGTCTCCTGTGACGTACAGCCTGCAGACCCTGCGCGGTGACTTCTTCGGTGGGCTGACCGCGGCCGTGGTGGCGCTGCCGCTGGCCCTGGCCTTCGGCGTGGCGTCGGGCCTGGGGGCGATCGAGGGGCTGTACGGCGCGGTCGCGGTCGGCTTCCTCGCTGCGGTGTTCGGCGGGACCAAGACCGTGATCTCCGGACCGACCGGACCGATGGCAGTGGCGATGGCCGTCATCATCGCCAGCCACGCCGGCAACGACATCGGCCGCGCCCTCAAGATCGTGGTGCTGGCCGGCATCATCCAGATCCTGCTGGGCGCGGTGAGGATCGGCCGCCTGGTCTCCTACACGCCGTACTCGGTGATCTCGGGCTTCATGTCAGGCATAGGCGTGATCATCATGGTGATCCAGACGCTGCCCTTCCTGGGCCTGCCCGTCACCGAGGGCGGACCCCTGCAGACCCTCCGTCAATGGCCAAGCGCACTGCAGGAGATCAACTGGAGCGCACTGGCGGTCGCGGCCGTCACGCTGGGGGTGGGCCTGGCGTGGCCGCGCCGGTTCCGCAGGATCCTGCCCTCCGCGGTGGCCGCCCTGGCTGCCGGAACGCTGCTGAGCGTGCTGTGGCTGAGCGACATCCCGGTCATCGGCGAAGTGCCCTCCGGGTTGCCGGACTTCCACATGCCGGACCTGTCGCCCGCCGGGATGCTGGAGGACATCCAACCGGCGTTGACGATCGCCCTGCTCGGAGCCATCGACACCCTCCTGACCGCCCTGATCGCCGACTCCATCACCCGCGAGCGCCACAACCCGAACCGGGAACTGGTGGGCCAGGGCCTCGGCAACGCGCTGGCCGGGCTCTTCGGAGGAGTACCCGGGGCGGGAGCGACCATGGGCACGGTGGTCAACATTCGGTCCGGCGGCCGCACACGGGTCGCCGGCGCGCTGTGCGCGGTGCTCCTGCTGGCAGTGGCGCTGGGCCTGGGACGCTACGTCGAGTCGATCCCGCACGCGGTGCTGGCCGGCATCCTGATCAAGGTCGGATGGGACATCGTCGACTGGCGGTTCGTGACCCATCTGCACCGGGTGCAGCGCGAGCACCTGCTGGTGATGGTCCTCACCCTGGGACTCACCGTCTTCGCCGACCTCGTCACCGCGGTGGTGCTGGGCCTGGTGGCGGCGGGAATGGCCAGCGCCCGCCAGTTCGAGCGTCTGGAGCTCGACAACGTGATCTCGGTGCCGCTGCTGGACACCACGTTCCTGACGGACAGCACCCTCACGGAAGGGTCCGACAGGTTCTCGGCCCGTGTCGGGCTGGTGGCGCTGAGGGGCACCTTCACGGTGGCGTCGTCCAACAAGCTGATCGCGACCCTCGGCGCCGACGTCCGCGATCACGAGGTGGTCATCATCGACTTCTCCGAGACCGTCTACATGGACGACAGCGCGGCCGTGATCGTGGAGCAGCTCATCGACGTCGCCATCGACGAAGAGACCAAGTGCATCGTCGTGGGCACGGCGGACCTGCCCCTCGGCAGCCTCCAGGCACTCGACGTCCTCCAGCGAGTGCCGTCCGACCGCTGCGTCAACAACCTCGACGAAGCCCGCAAACTGGCCGAGCGACTCCTAGCCGCCGACACTTAGAGGCCGAGCGGATAGGCGGCACAACGCGGCCCATACGGCGCGAGGCCGTGGCCCGAGCGGCCCGTGAGCGCAGCGAACAAGAGCGGGAATGACACCGCCACACCGCGACGGGCCCTCACCTATCCGCGTGGCCCCTTAGGGGCCGACCGTCGGGCTCAGCCGACGATGAGGGTGTCCTCGCCCATCACGTCGATGCCTGATCGCTGATGGAAGCCCTGATGGTTGTCGGCCAGCTCCGAGGCGGGGTCGCCGGCGATGCGGGTATGCCACATCACCCGGGGCTCGGTCATGTCGAACGGCGTCCCCCGGTGCATCAGCCGGCGGTTGTCCCACAGCGCGGCATCGCCCACGGCCCATTGATGGTGATGGATGCGGGGCGGCTGGCAGGCCGCGGCGTTGAGCCCGTCGAGGAACGCCTCCGACTCCTGTTCGGTCATGCCCTCGACACCGTAGGCGTGGCGCCCGATCAGCAGGTTGGGCCGGCCCGTCTCGGGGTGCACCTTCACCAGCGGCCGCAGTGACGGCTCGAGGTCGTGGAACCCGTACATGTCGTAGCCCCCGCCGGAGTTCTTGGTGGGCAGGTACCCGGAACGGCGCTGGCTGTAGTACAGCGAGTGGTAGGCCTGCAGCCCGGCCAGACGCTGCTGGGTCCCGGGATCCAAGGCCTCGTAGGCGGCCCGCATGTCGGCCCATCCGGTGGCCCCGCCGTGGCTGGTCACCACCTCGGCGGTGAACACCGAGCCCTTGGCCTGCAGTGGCATGTAGGTGCTGTCGTGGTGCCAGCCCTCGTTGCCCCGCAGCGACTTCACCACGTCGTGGCCGGGGTCGTCGAGAACCCTGCCCCCGGAGTCGACGTTGCTGAAGGCCACCGCCTCGAACTCCAGCGGCCCGAAACGCCGGGCGAAGGCGTTCTGCTCGTCGATGGTCAGGAACTGGCCCGGGAAGATCAGCAGGGCGTACTCCAACCAGGTCTCGTGCAGCGCCTCGAAGGCGGGCTCGTCGATGGACCGCAACTCCACCCCGGCGACCACCGCGCCGAAGGTGGCGTCCAGCGGTTCGATGTCGAATGGGTAGGTTCGCATGCGCGGCGGACTCGATGCTCGTGAGATCCTGTTCCATCAAGATAGCGACCCCGGCTAAGAGCGCCCGCAAAGTTGAGCGGAGCAACCCCGGGTAACCCGCGGTCCTTTGACTATTGCTGTCTCGCCACCTCGACCATTGCTGAGGTGATGGTGCGGATGTCGGGCCTGCTCGACACGTAGGGCGGCATGGTGTAGAGGAGCCGGCCGAACGGTCTGAGCCACACGCCTCGCTCGATGAGGGCAGCCTGGGTCCGGGCGACGGATATCGGCTCATCCATCTCGACGACTCCGATGGCTCCGAGAACGCGCACGTCTCGCACCCCCCGAAGCGAGGCGGCCGCGGCCAGCCCCGCTGTCAACTCCGACTCGATTCGCTTCACTTCGGATCGCCATTGGCGCGACAGCAGCAGTCTGATGCTGGCCAGCGACACCGCGGCGGCGAGCGGGTTGGCCATGTACGTCGGCCCGTGCATGAGCCCGGCCGACTCGGCCGCGTTGACTCCCTGTGCGATCTCGGATGTGCACAGCACCGCGGCCATGGTGAGGTAGCCGCCCGTCAGCGCCTTGCCGACGCACATGATGTCGGGGGCAATGCCGGCGTGATCGCATCCGAACAGCTCGCCGGAGCGGCCGAACCCGGTGGCGATCTCGTCCGCGATCAGAGGCACCTCGTGGTCGTCGCAGAGGCGCCGCACAGCGCGCAGGTAGTCCGGCGAGTAGAACCTCATGCCGCCCGCACCCTGCACCACCGGCTCGATGATGACGGCCGCGATCTCATCGGAGTGCGCCGCCAGCAGGCGGGCGAACTCGGCGATGTGGCTGTCGTCGAACTGCTCTGCGAAGGCCGGGCTGGGCACGGGAGCGAAGATCTGCTCGGGCAACATGCCGGTGAACATCGAGTGCATCCCGTTGACGGGATCACACACCGACATGCAGCCCAGGGTGTCGCCGTGGTAGCCGCCGCGGACGGTGAGCAGGCGCCGGCGATCGGGACGGCCGACGCCCCGGGCGAACTGAAGCGCCATCTTGATGGCGACCTCCACCGAGACCGAACCCGAGTCGGCCAAGAAAACGTGCTCGAGTCCCGCGGGCGCGATGTCGACCAGCGTCTCGGCCAGCTCGACCGCGGGGTGATGGGTCACCCCGCCGAACATCACGTGGGCCATGTCCCCCAACTGGCTTCGGACGGCCTCGTCGAGCACAGGGTGGCGGTACCCGTGGATGGCCGCCCACCACGACGACATGCCGTCGATCACCTCCGAGCCGTCCGACAAAGTCAGCCTGACTCCTCGGGCTGAGGTCACCACGATCGGGTCGCTGGCTGCGGGCATCGGGGCGTAGGGATGCCAGACCCGCCGCCGGTCCCGCTCAAGCAGCCGCTCCCCTGTCACCCGACCAGTCTCGACACTGGCTCCCGTCATGTCCAGATGGGCGGCTGAAACTCTGACGGCGAGCCAGTCGGGTAGGTCCCCGCATCCTTGGAGCGCCTACAGTGGACGCCGTGCGCACGGGGGTGTTCCTGTTCGGCGGGGTCGAGCTGGCCGACGCCGGCGCGGGACCGCCTGCCCCGACCGACCGGCGCTTCGACCACAAGGAGATCTGGCGCACCACCGAGCGGATCATCGACATGGGGGTGGTGTGCGACCGGCTCGGGTTCGACTCGTACTGGCTGACCGAGCATCACTTCCAGCATGAGGGCTACGAGGTCATACCCAACGGCATCCTGGTGGGAACCATCGTCGCCGAGCGCACCGAGAACATCCGGATCGGGATGGCGTTCAACATCGCGCCGCAGTGGCATCCGCTGCGGCTGGCCGAGGACTTCGCCACCTTCCACAACGTCTCCGGCGGCCGGGGGATACTCGGTGTGGGACGGGGAACGGTGCCGCGCGAGGCCGAGACCCTGGGCACGAGGATCGGCAGCTTCGACAACCCCGACAAGGCGGCCGCCGACGAGCTCAACCGCAAGCAGTTCGACGAGGCCATGGAAGTGATCTGCTCGGCTCTGGACAACGACACGTTCCGCTTCCACGGCGAATTGTACGACTTCCCGCCGCCGGGCATCCCCGACCGGGGCGGGTTCGTCACCGAACTCAGCCTGGTGCCGCGGCCCCTGTACCCGTACGAGATCTGGCAGGCCGCGAAGTCGCCGGCCACCCTGGAGCAGATACCCCGCTGCGGCTGGGGCGGCGTCTTCTGGAACTATCACCACGCCTTCGTCAAGGAGCGATGGGAGCAGTTCGCCGACCGGTATCAGGCCCACCACGGCAGGGAGCTCGACCGCGGCGAGAACCGCATGCTGGTGCAGTGCGTCCGGGTGGAGGACACCTACGAGGACGCAGTGGCGTCGGTGCGCGACGGCCACGACGAGCTCTGGAAGTTCCTCGGCCCCTACGGGTGGAGCAAGGGCTACATGGGCCCCGACGGCAAACCGGCCAAGCCGGGGCTGATCCCCACCCTGGAGACGTCCATCGAGCAGAAGACCTGGGTGGTGGGCAGCCCCGAGCAGGTAGCCGAGGCCATCAGCTGGCGGGACGAGCAGATGGGGCTGGAGAACCTGCTGCTGTTCCCGGCCATGCCCGGCGACCCCTACGAGAAGGTCGACGAGCAGCTCCATCGCATCGCCGAAGACGTCCTGCCCTTGCTGCCGTAGTTGCGTCCTTCCGGCCGGCGGGTCCTGTCACGGGCGCGCCCTGGCGGCGCGAGCGCCGCCATTGCTTGCCCCGTGCCACCCCCCGGCCTGTTGAGTCGCGTCCTGCGGGCCGCACCCCGTGCCACTCCCGGTCTGGTCGATCGTGGTTGGGAGCCGTAGGGTCTGACTGGCTGATCAACTACTCGACGCAGGAGGCCAGAGATGCTGGGACTGTCCGCCGATGAACTGCTGACAACGACGCGGGCGGTCCGCAAGCGTCTGGACTTCGACCGCCCGGTCGATCCCGAGTTGATCATCGAGTGCCTGAACATCGCGCTGCAGGCCCCCACCGGCGGCAATCTCCAGGACTGGCAGTGGATGGTGGTGACCGACCCGGCCAAGAAGGCCGCGCTGGCCGAGCTGTACCGCCAGTCGTGGGCGGCCTACAAGGAGTCGCCATACTTCCCCACCAACGCCCCGCCCCGCGAGGACCCCGCGGTGCAGGCCTCGTTCGAACGGATCGCGGACTCGGCCCAGTACCTCTCCGACAACCTCGAGCGGGCGCCGGTGTTCCTGATCCCGTGCCTAGCCGTGAGGCGCGTCGACCGGCCGTCATGGGGAGGAGCGGCGTCGAGGCTCGGATCGGTGATCCAGGCGTCGTGGAGCTTCATGCTGGCCGCCCGGGAGCGGGGACTGGGCACGTGCTGGACCACGCTCCACCTGGCCTACGAGAAGCAGGCCGCCGAGATTCTCGGAATCCCGTACGACGATTGCACGCAGGTCGCCCTCATACCGGTCGCCCACACCATCGGCACCGACTTCCGGCCGGGAATGCGCAAGCCGACGGCGGAGGTGCTGCACTGGGACGCCTGGAAGGGCACTCCGCCGTCCTGATCGCGGACCGCGACCGCTTCGCCTCACGAGCAAGGCTCCCTATGAGCAGCCGAGAGAGTCTCCAGCGGCTCAACGACGAGCAGGAGAGATACGGCACGGCCGCGCCGGCGGACCTGGTTCCTGGGACGCCATCGCGGATGAGGCTCTTGCAGGCGGTGGCCGCCGCCAACCAGTTGCGCCGGCCCCGGGACCTCGACAGCGGCGCACCTAGCACGGTGCTGTCGCACACCGGTGAACCGGTCGTGTCGTTCGCCTCCAACGACTATCTCGGCCTCACCCAGCACCCGGCCGTGCGGGCCGCGGCCCGGGCCGCACTCGACGCCTACGGCACCGGATCGGGATCGGCTCGCCTGATCGTGGGCTCCCGCCCCGTTCACAGCCGGCTCGAGGAGCGCATCGCCGACTGGCGCGGCACGGAGGCCGCGGTGTTGTTCACCACCGGATACGCGGCCAACCTCGGGGTTCTCGACACCATGGGCCGGTGGGCGTCGGTGATCTGCTCCGATGAGCTCAACCACGCCTCCATCGTCGACGGGTGCCGCCTCGCTCGGGCCCCGACCCGCATCTACCCCCATTGCGACGCGGCTGCCGTCGATCGACTGCTAAGCCAGGCCGACGGCCCGGGAATAGTGGTCAGCGACTCGGTCTTCTCCATGGACGGCGACCTCGCCCCGCTGGCTGAGCTCTCCGCGGTGTGCGCCGAGCACGGGGCACTGCTCATCCTCGACGACGCCCACCGCGTGCTGGACCATCCTGAGCCGCTCCATCCCGGCTGCCGGGTGCTCAGAGTGGGCACCCTCTCCAAGGCAGTCGGGTCGCTGGGGGGCTTCGTGTGCGGGCCCAAGACCTTCACCGACCTGCTCGTCAACAAGGCCCGCTCCTACATCTTCACCACGGCAGCAGCCCCGGCCGCCGCGGCGGCCGCCGCCGCCGCCATCGACGTGATCGACTCCGAGGAGGGCGAGAGGCTCAAGGCGAGGCTGAGAGCCAACATCGACCACCTCCGGCCCGGCCATCCCAGCCCGATCATCCCGATCATCGTCGGCGCCGAGGAACACGCCATGGCCGCTTCCGAGGCGCTGGCCACCGAAGGCATCCTGGTGCCGGCCATCCGGCCCCCGACCGTGCCGGCGGGAACGTCGCGGCTGCGGGTCACCGTCTCGGCTGCCCACACCGACGACGACCTGAAGCGGCTCAGCGAAGCCCTGCGCGGCGCCGGCATCGATGTCCGATAACCGGAGCGGATCGCGACCGGGACGCCAGGGGAGCGGGATCGTCGTCTTCGTCGCCGGAGCCGGCACCGAGGTGGGCAAGACCTGGGCGGCAGCCGGGCTGGCCCGGCTCCTGAAGGACTCGGGCCGAGTCGTCGCAGCCTTCAAACCCGTGCAGTCCTTCGACCCGGACGAGGACGGCCCGACCGACGCCGCGGTCCTCGCCGCGGCCACCAGGCAGAACCCCGACGCAGTGTGCCCGCCCGACTACTCCTACCCGGTGCCGCTGGCTCCGCCCATGGCGGCTCGCAAGCTGGGAAGGACCTGCCCCAGCCTCCACGAGCTGGCCTCGATCTGCCGCTTCGCCGCGACGGTGGACGTGGGCCTGGTGGAGGGCGTGGGCGGCCTCTACTCGCCGGTCGCCTCGGACGGGCACAACCTGGATCTGATCGAGATCATCGAGCCTGACCTGGTCATCGTGGTGGCGTCGGCCGAACTGGGCGGCATCCACGACACCATGGCCTGCACGCTGCCGTTGTCGGCCTTTCGGCGAGCCGTCTTCTGCAACCGGTTCGATCCCGAGACCGAGGTCCACGGCCTGAACGTCCGATGGCTGCGCGACACGGGCCTCGAAGTCGCCACAACCGTGCCCGAGTTGGCCGCCATCGTCTCTGCGGCCGCGCCAGCCGAACATGGCGAGATGGACAGTCACAGCCGTACCATCAGAAAAGCCTGACTCGCAAGCACTGCCGGACATCGCCGCTTTACCCGACCGGTGGTGCGTATCGGTCTATCCTGCACTGCTACATGAGCTTGCAAGTCAGCGACAAGCTCCAAGGGATCAGGGGAGATGTCTTCGGTGGGCTGACCGCGGCCGTGGTGGCCCTGCCCTTGTCCCTCGCTTTCGGAGTCGCCTCAGGGCTGGGAGCGATCGAGGGGCTGTACAGCGCGGTCGTGGTGGGCATGCTCGCCGCGCTGCTGGGCGGATCGAGGACTCAGATCTCGGGACCGACCGCGCCGCTGTCGGTGGCCATGGCGGTGGTGTTCGTCGATTACGCCGACGGCGATCTTGCCAAGGCGCTGGCCATCGTGGTGATGGCCGGGATCATCCAGGTGCTGCTCGGAGCGCTGCGACTGGGCAGCTTCGTGGCCTATACGCCCTATGCGGTGGTGTCGGGATTCACCTCCGCGGTCGGCTTGATCATCATCGTGGTCCAGGTGCTTCCCTTCTTCGGCAGCGAGGTCGCCCTCGGCGGGGCGCTCAAGTCTCTGCGGTCGTGGCCCGACACGGTGACCAACATCGATGCGAGCGCGGCCGCGCTCGGCCTCCTCACGTTGGCGGTGTGCATTTTCTGGCCGGGACGGCTGCAGAGGTTCCTGCCGCCCTCGGTGGCTGCTTTGATCATCGGGACTCTCGTGGCGGTGCTGTGGCTGCGCGACGCGCCGAACATCGGAGAGGTGCCCACCGGCCTCCCCGACCGGCACACGCCGGAACTCGCGGTGAGTGACCTGGGCAGCGCCCTGCCCGCCGCGGTCACCATCGCCCTGCTCGGCTCCATCAACAGCCTCCTCACCGCGAGGGTGGCGGACTCGCTGACCCGCCAGAGCCACGACCCCAACCGTGAGCTGATGGGCGTCGGCGTCGCCAATGTGGTGGTGGCGTTTATCGGCGGGGTGCCGGGTGCGGGGGCCACGTCGTGCACGGTGGCCAACGTGCGAGCCGGCGGTCGCTCCCGGGTCTCCGGGGTGCTGTGCGCCACCATCCTGGCCGCGCTGGTCCTGGGACTGGGGCGCTACGTCGACTCCATACCCCACGCGGTCCTGGCCGGCATCCTCATCAAGGTCGGGTTCGACATCATCGACTGGCGCTATCTCGCCCACATCCACCGAGTCCCGCGGGAGAACGTGGTGGTGCTGGCCATGACGCTCGGCCTGTCCATCATCTCGGATCTCGTGATCGCGGTGGCGGTCGGCCTGGTTGTGGCCGCGCTGACCGGAGCCCGCCAGGTGGAGCGGCTCGAACTGGACAAGGTGATCTCGACCCCGCTGCTCGACATGACCTTCCTGGCCGACCCCGAGGCAGACGACGGAGACGACGACCCCTTCGCTGGCCTCAGCCTGGACCTCGACGATGACGACGACAACGACCCGTTCGCGGCTCGCTGCGGCCTGCTGTCACTGCGGGGCAACTTCACCGCGGCCTCGTCCACAAGGCTCTTCAAGGTCATAAACCACGACATGGCCGAGCACGAGGTGGTGATCTTCGACTTCACGGACACCTTGTACGTAGACGACAGCGCCGCCCTGACGATCGGACAGTTGGCGGACACGGCGCGGGACGCCGACACCCAGTGCATCGTCATGGGCATGTCCGGCATGACCGGAACCAGCCTGCACGCCCTCAACGTCCTGCGTGAGATCCCCGAGGAGAACTTCGTCGAAGATCTCGACGAGGCCCGGATCGTCGCCCGCCGACTGCTGGACTAGAGACCGAGCGCGGACTAGAGACCGAGCGCGGACTAGAGACCGAGCGCCGGGTCAAGGCGCGGTTCAGGTGAGGATCGCGGCTCGTTCGGTGGGGTGGACGGGGTGGTCGAACGGCCGCACGAGGAAGCGACGGGCCAGTTCGAAATACCCCCGGTAGAGGCCCGCCCCGGCTGCGGCCTCCTCGTAGCCGCCGGTGGTTTCGGCGTGAGCCGGCAGCCGGTACCAGGGCACGCCCGGATCAGCGTGGTGGACGTGGTGGAGGTTGTTGTAGAGGTACAGCATGCTGAAGAACCGGCCTGACCTCACCACCGCGGAACGGGTGGCGCCCTCCACCCACCGGTGCTCGCAGTAGGACCGCATCAAGGTCAGAGCGTTGCCCAGATACGTCGCTCCCAGCAGGTACTGCCACAGGGGAATCCCCAAGGCTGCGACCACGAACAAGCCCAGGGCGGTCGCGGCAACCACATGCGCGCACCACCACCGGGCCAGTTCGCGGTCACCCCTCCAAATCTCGCGGGCCTGGTGGACCAGCACGCCGACGATGTAGCGGGGCGGGCCCAGCACCAGGCGACCGAGCAGCGTGTGGTGGGCCACGAGGAACGCCCGGCGCAGGGGGCCGATGGACTCCCACTGGCGGGCAGTCACGTAGAAGCTCTCGCTGTCGTCGGTCGGGTCGGTCAACTCGGGGCAGTCGTGATGAGCCCAGTGGTAACGCCGGTACACGAGATAGGGAAGATGCAGCGACACGGGCAGCGAGGCCAGCAAGGCGTTCAGCCGCTGGCTGCGGAACGGGTGGCCGTGAATGGTCTCATGCTGCAGCGAGCCGTGCCAGGCACTTACCAGGCCCAGCGCCAAGACGGTCAGCGGCCAAGGCACCGCGCCGTGAAGAGCCACGACCGCCAGCCACAGGCCGTGTACCCCGACCGCGACCGCGACCGTGCGCCATTCGACGCCCGGCCTGGTCGCGTTCGCAGCCATCGAACCCCCTGTGTCGAAGGTGCAGTCGGCTATTCCCCTCCATCTGCTGCTCGCCAGAGTAAGGAGCCCCCCTCTCCGGGCAGGTGATGAGATGCGCACAATTCGTGGCGTTTCCGAACTTGACGCAAATATTGTGGCGGATACACAGCAATTGTTGTATTATCACAACACAATGATGGAGCAAGCCGAGTTCGTGAGCCGGTTCCGGGAACGGCTCCGAGAGCTCCTCGCCGACTCGGGACGATCCCAGTCGGACTTCGCGGCCGCGGCCGGCATCGACCGATCCACCCTGTCGCAGCTGCTGTCGGCCGGTGACCGCCGCCTCCCTCGAGCGGAGACTCTCGCAGCCATCGCCGGGGCATCCGACGCCTCGGTGGACTGGCTGCTGGGCCTTACCGACGGCGGCCCGTCCCGAGCCGACATCGTCCACGAAGAGTTCGCGCTGAACCTCGATGAGCTGAGTCCCCTCGACGAGGCCTGGATCGACTGGCACGAGCAGTCCGCCGGCTCGAAGATCCGCACCCTGCCCGCCTCCCTGCCCGACCTGGTCAAGACCGAGGCCGTGATCCGCCACGAGGTGCAGCGCTACGCCACGATCAGGCCCGAGCAGCGAATCGAGACCTCCACCGCCCCCCTGGAGCTTGCCCGGGCGCCGGGCAGCGACCTCGAGTGCTGCAACTCCATCCAGGCCATCGAGGGCTTCGCTCGGGGGTGGGACGTCTGGGCCGCGCTCGAGCACCGGCACCGGGTGGCGCAACTCGACCGGATGATCGAGCTGTGCGAGGAGTTGTACCCCACGTTCCGGTGGTTCCTCTACGACGGTCGGCAGCGCTACGCCAGCGCGGTCACGATCTTCGGCCTCGAGCGGGCGGTGCTGTATCTCGGTCAGATGTATCTGGTTCTCAACAACCGGCGCCACGTCATGACGTTCGTCAAGCACTTCGACGACCTCATCCGGGTAGCGGTGGTTCAGCCGCCCGACATGCCGCGCCTGCTGCACAGACTCAGATCCGAGATCACTTGAGGGGCCATAGGTAGGCTTCGGGGTTGTGGCGTCATCTGATCTCATAGTGCCGTTCGAGCCCGAGAACTTCGAGACAATCCGGGTCGAGATCGCCGATCGTGTCTGCCGGGTGACGCTCGACCGGCCCGGGGCGATGCACGCCTTCAACGACCGCATGCGCCAGGAGGTGCGGGCCACATGGCGGGCCCTGCGAGAACTCGACGACGTGCGTGCGGCCGTGCTGACCGCCTCGGGTGATCGTGCGTTCTGCGCAGGAATCGACCGGGACGTGGACATGCCCGCTCTGGCCGGGCGCGGCGGCCTCTACGGAACGTCCAACGACTTCATGTACGACGATCCCGGCAACGACCTCGGACCCAAGGCCTGCGACCTCTGGAAGCCGGTGATCGCGGCCGTCAACGGCGTGTGCTGCGGCGGGGCCTTCTACCTGATCGCCGAATGCGACATCATCATCGCCGCCGAAGGAGCCACCTTCTTCGACCCCCACGTGACCTACGGCATGGCGGCCGTGTACGAGCCGATCAAGATGGCCCAGCGCATGCCGTTGGGCGAAGTCCTGCGCCTCACCCTTCTCGGCAGCCACGAAAGGATGACTGCGCAGACCGCGCTGCGCATCGGGCTGGTCTCCGAGGTCGTGGCCTCCGATGAGCTGCAAGCGGCCGCCGACCGGCTCGCCGCGATCATCGCGTCGCAGCCTCCCGACGCGGTTCAGGGCTCCCTGCGGGCCATCTGGGCGGCCAACGACATGGGCCGGCTCGACGCCCTGGCGATGGCTCCCTCCATCCTCACCACCGGAACCCGGCCGGAGGCGCTGGCCGAGGGCCAGGAGGCCTTCGCCGCCGGCGAGCGCATCAAGCCCCGCCTGCGCTGACGTCCAGCGCGCCGACTTATTCCGCTCGGCGGGTCACTGCTAGGTTGAGCCGCCCGCCCGACCTTGCCGCCGAGCCTTGGAGCGCACTATGAGCGAGCCCTATCCGAACACCCTCATATTCGTCGATTTCCCCACCGACGAACCCGAGAAGGCGGCCGACTTCTACCGCAATGTGTTCGGCTGGGAGGTGGAACCCAGACCGGCCGGATCCTTCTACCGCATCGTGCCCGGCCAGAACTTCAGGCTGCCCGACGGAACCCAGGGGCCGACCGGCAACCTGCACATGGGCATCACCAACGTCGCCAACCGCCGCCCCCACCCCAGCGACGACGGGCTCGAGCCGCGAGACCTGAGCTCGGGCGGTCATACGACACGCATCTGGATCCTCGTGTCGCCCGACGACGACATGGACGCCATCTCCGACCGGGCCCTAGCCAACGGCGCCACCGAGCTGTGGCGGCACCACTACTACGGCGAGTTCAACGGCTACAACAATGCCTTCAAGGACCCGTGGGGCAACACCCTCGTGCTGTGGACCTACGGTGGCGACGATCCCCAGATCCCCGAGGGATGGACCCGGGAGTAGTCCCAACATGAGCGAGACAACCGACACCTACTCCGTGCACCCTCCCCACGCGCGGTGGACCCATGTGGCGCTGAGGGTCACAGACATAAACGCCAGCATCGACTGGTACACCACCCACACCCCGATAAAGCTGCTGGAAAAGCGGGAGGACGCCGACGGGTACGGCGCCTGGCTGGGCCACGACGACTCACCCGACAAGCCCTTCATTCTGGTGCTGGCCCAGTTCTTCCCGGAGTCCGACCCGTTCAAGGACGCCCCCATCGCCACGCTGGCGCCCTTCGCCCATCTGGGGGTGGAGGTCACCAGCCGCGAGGAGATCGACGCGGCCGCGGAGCGGGCCCGGGCCGAGGGCTGCCTGGCCATGCCGCCCACGGAGATGCCGCCTCCCATCGGCTACATCTGCATGATCAGCGATCCCGACGGCAACATGATCGAGTTGAGCTACGACCAGGGCGTGTACGCCCACGCCCAGAAGGTGATGCGCTGAGCGCAGTGGAGCCCACCTCGCCCGCGGACGCAGACCCCCGGGCCGTCGCGGCGTCCTATCTGGCCTCGTTCGCCTCGGGCGACCCGGAGTCGGTGGCCGCCCATGTCAGCGACGGCTTCTCCAACGTGCACACCAGCGCGCTGGGTCTGCCCAGTGAGGGCAGGACCGAGTACCGCACCCGGCTGGGCGACTTCCTGGCGACGTTCGTCGGGCTGACCTACGAGGCTGAGGAGATCCTGGTCGAGGGCGACCGGGTGGCCGCGGCCTACGTGATGCGGGCCCAGGCGGACGGAAAGCCGTTCGAGATCCGCGGGGTGATGCGCCTGGTTGTCCGCGACGGCCTCATCGAGCGCCGCACCGACTACTTCGACAGCCTGAGCTTCCTGCGCCAGACCGGCCAAGCCTGAGGACTGCACCCCCCGCCTCGTAGAGGCCGAGCGGATAGGCACGCGAATCCGGCGCACACGGCGCGAGGCCGTGGCCCGAGCGGCCCCGTGAGCGCAGCGAACAAGAGCGGGAATGACACCGCTGCGACGCGACAGGCTCTCGCCTATCCTCGTGGCCTCGTAGCCTGCGCGTCGTGATTCGCCGGCTGCGCATCGTCGTGCTCGCCACGGCCCTGCTCGCAACGGCCTGCAGCGACGCGACCGAGGACACGACCCCCGGCGCCGTTGCCCCGACCTCGACCACCCTCGCGACGACGGCCCCACCCTCGACCACCACAAGTGAGGCAGCACCCGCCACCAGCGAGCCTGAGGCGCCTGAGCCGGGCGCCCCCGATCCCGAGGAGATGCCGGTCGGGCCGGCAGACCCCGAGGGAGTGGGCGACAGCTTCTACCCGCTGATGGGCAACGGCGGCTACGACGTGCTCCACTACAACATCACCATGAGCGTCGACACCGACTCCAGAGAGATCTCGGCGCTGGTGGGGATCACCGCCCGGGCCACCGAGGACCTGCAGGAGTTCAACCTCGACCTGGCCGGGCTCGACGTTCTTTCGGTGGTAGTGGCCGGCACCGACGGCTCCGACCCGGTCGACGCCGAGTTCACCCGCACCGGCCACGAGCTCACCGTGCGGCCGGGAAGGCTGCTGGACGAGGGCACCGCGTTCACTGCCAGCGTGCTCTACACCGGCTGGCCGACGCCCGTCGAGGATCCGGGGGTGCCGTTCGCCGAGGTGGGCTGGCAGCAGCAGGACGGCGTGATCTACACCGCCAGCCAGCCGTCGGGGTCGATGACGTGGTTCCCGTCCAACAACCACCCGACCGACAAGGCCACCTTCAGGATCGAGATAGGTGTGCCGGAGGGCCTCGTCGCGGCGTCCAACGGGCGCCTTGTGGAGGAGACGACCAGGAACGGCCGGAGCACCTTCGTGTGGCGGATGGACGACCCGATGGCCACCTACCTGGCCGCGGTCTACATCGGCGAGTTCGAGCGCATCGAACACGGTCCGCTGTATGAGGGCGGTCCGCTGCTGCGAGACTACGTGCCCCGCGACTCCCGGCCCGAGGTCGCCAACGCCCTGACGGTGACCGCAGATGTGATCGCCTTCCTGGAAGAGCTGCTCGGCCCCTACCCCTTCGACGCCTACGGGACGATCGTGATGCCGTTCCCCCTCGGTTTCGCGCTCGAGAACCAGACGCTCTCCATCCACGGACCGTCAACCATCGGTCCCGGCATCATCGCCCACGAGGTCGCCCACCAATGGCTGGGCAACTCTGTCTCGGTCGACGACTGGAGCGAGATCTGGCTCAACGAGGGCTTCGCCACCTACCTGCACCTCATGTTCGAGGCCGAGCACTACGGCGAGGACCTCAATGCGATCATGCAGAATGTGCACGCCGGTCTGGCTGCGTCCGACGGGCCGCCTCCGAAGGGCATCGAGGTGCAGGATCTCCTCGGATTCTCGGTGTACGAGCGGGGCGCGGCCACGCTGCACGCGCTTCGCTTGCACGCCGGTGACGACACCTTCTTCAGGATCCTGCGAGCCCACTACGACCGCTCGGCCGGTGCGACCACCAGCACGGCCGAGTTCCTCGACATCGTGGACGAGTTCGCCGGGTCCGAAGCGGTCGACCTGGTCGAGTCCTGGCTGTTCGACGAGACTGTCCCCGCCTTGCTGTGAGCCACCGAGGCCGGCCGGGTCGCCCGCAGCAGGCTCGGAGTCCAGCGGCCTGCCCTCGATAGACCCGACCCTGTAGTTGAGGGCCGGGTCGTGGGTGGCCGGCCGGCGGCTCCTAGCCTGTCTGACCAGTGACTGCCGAAGGGCCCGCGGGCGAGAAGTACACCCACGGCTACCACGAGGTGATCCTCGAGTTCTACCGGCGGCGAACGGCCGAGGCGTGCGCCGCCTTCCTGCTGCCCCGCCTGCAGCCCGACGCCGCGGTGCTGGACATCGGATGCGGCCCCGGCACCATCACCGCAGGACTGGCCCGCCGAGCCCGCACGGTGGTCGGCGTGGACTCTTCAGCCGAGGTGGTCGAGTCGGCCCGACGCCGGGCCCGCGAGGAGGGCGTCGACAACGCCAGCTTCGAGTCGGGCTCCGCCTACGACCTCCCGTTCGACGACGAGAGCTTCGACGTGGTCTATGCCCACCAGCTGATGCAGCACCTGTCGGACCCGGTCCGGGCGCTGCGGGAGGCCCGGCGGGTGCTGCGCCCCGGCGGGCTGGTGGCGGTGCGCGACTCCGACTACCAGACGATGGTCCACGCGCCGGTCGAATCGGCCCTGCAGCACTGGCTGCGCCTGTACCACGAGGTGGCTCGGGCCAACGGCGGCGAGCCGGACGCCGGGCGCTTCCTGCCCGGATGGGTGCGGGCCGCCGGTTTCGTGGACCCGGTGGTCACCACCAGCACCACCACCCACGCCGACACGGCCGGCCGCGAGCTCTGGGGCGGCATGTGGGCCGTGCGGGCGACCGACAGCGACTTCGCCGAGCACGCCCTGTCGGGCGGGCTGGCAATGCGAGGCGACCTGGTGGCGATCTCGGCCGCCTTCCGCCGCTGGGCCGACTCGCCGGACGGCTTCTGGGCCTGGCTCAACGGCGAGGTGGTCGCCGTCAAGCCGGCGTCAGCGGCAGTCGTCGATGACTGACGCGAAGCCGTCGATGGTCTCGGCGTAGCCCTCGGCCGCGGAGGGGCGCAGGACCGCGGCCAGGTTGAAGCTGGCGCTGGTGAAGCCGAGGGCGGTCACCTCGGTGACCTGCTCGGGGATCTCCGAAGGCGCTCCGGCTACGGCGTAACGGCGTATCCAGTCGTCGGTGACCAGGTCGAACAGCTCGGGCGGGTCGTAGCGGTCCAGGTCGAAGTACCAGCCGGTCGCCCGGTCGAGGGCGTCGTCTATGGCGGCCAGACGGTCGGGGTCGATCTCGGCGGGCCGGATGATGGCCAGGTAGTGGGCCACATAGCGCACCACCGACCGGCGGGCCAGGTCGCCGTCAGCCGAGACGCACAGCGTCAGCCGGGGCGCGATGTCTATGCCGGCAACGTCCCGGCCGGCCCGGGCCGCGCCGTCGGCCAGCCAGCCGTGGTACTGCCGCGCGATCTCGGGCGTGAAGTGGCGGGCCCCGACCAGGGCGATGTCGGCCAGCTCGCCGGCCAGCCGCATCACCTGCCGGCTGCGGGTCCCCACCGAGATCGGTACCGGTGTCTCGGGCGGGCGAACCAGCCGGCCGCCGTCGATGGGGAACATCTCGCCGTCGAGGTCGACGGTCTCGCCCGCGAGCAGCCCCCTGATGCCCACGATGGCCTCGCGCAGGGCCCGCACAGGCCTCGGATATTCGATCCGCAGGTCCTCAAGTCCCGCGCCCACGCCGATGCCGAGGAACATTCGCCCGCCCGACAGCTCCTGCAGGGCGGCCACCGCGCCGGCCAGCATGGCGGGGTGGCGGGAGTAGGGATTGGTGACCATCGAGCCGATGCGGATCCGGCTGGTGGCCTCCGCGACCAGCCCTTGCAGCACGAAGCAGTCGGGCCAGAACACCACGTCGGACACGCCGAAGCGGTCGAACCCGGCTTGCTCGCAGCGCACGGCCAAGCCCACGAAGTCCCCTGGGCTCATGCCCGGGCTGATCTCCGCTTCCAGCGTGACCGTCATAGGGTCGCTGAGCCCCGCTCTTGTTCGCTGCGCTCACGAGCCGCCCAAATCCACGGAACAGCGCCCACGGCCTCGCGCCGTGTGAGCCGGACTCGTACCTCCACCCGCTCGGCCTCTGGTCCCCGTTTCGCCCTGAGCACGCCGGCCGACGATAATCGGCGGCGCGGCCGGGGCCCCATCGGGCCGCCGCGGGCTCGACCAAACACGGGAGGCGATGATGGGTTCGATCAACGCAGGTGAGCGGGTGGTGATGCTGTCGGGGGCCAACCGGGGCATCGGGGCCAGGATCGCGGCGCGGCTGGCCGCCGACGGATACCGGCTCAGCCTGGGGGCGCGCCGGATCGACGCCCTGGCCGAGAGCGCTCCCGACATCGGGCCCGACCGCATGACGCTCAACCACCACGAGGCCACCGACATCGACTCGGCCCGCCGCTGGGTGGAGGCGACCGTCGACCGGTTCGGCGGGATCGACGTGCTGATCAACTGCGCCGGCATCGTCGACCGCAACCCGCTGGAGAGCATGGCCGAGGAAGTGCTCGACGACATGTGGGCCGTGAACGTGAAGGGGCCGCTGCGGCTCACCCGTCTGGCTCTGCCCCACCTGCGCCGGTCGGGGTCGGGCCGGGTGGTCAACATTGCCTCGCTGTCGGCCAAGCGGATAAAGGGCGACGCGATCGTGGGCTACTCCATGACCAAGTACGCGCTGCTGGCCCTGTCCCACGCCATCCGCCAGATCGGCTGGGACGACGGCATCCGGGTGACCGCGGTATGCCCCGGCCCGGTGGCCACCGACATGATGGACCCCGACGACGAGACCATCACCCAGCCCGAGGATGTGGCCGACCTGGTGGCCACGGTGATCGCACTGCCCAACACCGCGTCGGTGTCGGAGCTCCTGATCGGCTGCCGGATGGAGGCCTGGGCCTGACCCCGGCTCCCCTACCCGATCCTGAAACTAGGGACTCCAGAGGCCCTCGCGCTCGAGGCCGGCCATGACCTCCTCGATGCCGGCCCGCAGCGTGTCGACCAGCCAGTCGATCTGCTCGGTGGTGAGGATCAGGGGCGGTGACAGCACGTTGAAGCGCCCGATGGGGCGCACCAGCAGGCCCCGGGCGTCGCAGGCGTCGGAGATGCGCCGGCCGATCTCCACCTCAGGGGGGAACATCTCCTTGGTGTGACGATCGGCCACGTTCTCAAGGCACATCATGAAGCACTTGCCCCGGACGTCGCCGACGATGGGCAGGTCGGCGAGGCTGTGCAGGCGCTCCTCGAAGTAGGGGCCGACAGTGCGCACATGGCCGCAGATGTCCTCGCGCTCCAGGATCTCGATGTTGGCCAGCGCGGCCGCGCACGACACCGGATGCCCCGAGTAGGTGTAGCCGTGGGCGAACTCGGCGCCCGGCGCCTGCGGCACCGAGATCACCTCGTAGATCTCGTCGGAGAGCAGGCTGGCCGACAGCGGCGCGTACCCGGATGTGAGGCCCTTGGCGGTGCTGATGATGTCGGGCTGGATGCCGAACACGTCCTCGCTGGCGAAGAAGTGACCGAGCCGCCCGAAGGCGGTCACCACCTCGTCGGACACGTAGAGGATCCCGTACTGGCGGCAGGCCTCCCGAATCCTCGGCAGGTAGCCGGGCGGGGGCACCAGCACGCCGCCCGCCCCCATGATCGGCTCCGCGAAGAAGGCGGCCACATTCTCGGGTCCTAGCTCCTCGACCTTTGCCCTGAACTCGGCGACGAGGTGGTCGGTGTACTCCTGCGGCGTCATGCCTTCGGATCGCCGGTAGACGTCGGGGCCCTCCACCCGGGCGATGAGAGGCTCGCCGATGATGTCGAAGCCGATGTGGTCGTGGGGCACCCCGGTGAGCGACATGGCCAGGTAGCTGGAGCCGTGGTAGCCGTTCACCCGGGTGATGATGGTCTTCTTGGCGGGCTGGCCGAGACGGTTGAAGTAGAAGTGGATGATCCGCACCGCGGTGTCGTTGGCGTCGGACCCGGACATTCCGAAGAAGGCGTGGTTGAGGCTGCCGGGCGCCAGCGAGGCCAGCTTGTGGGCCAGCGTCGCCCCCGGCACCGACGTGGTGTTGGTGAACGGCGAGTAGTAGGCCAGCCTGCGGGCCTGCTCGGCCATGGCGTCGGCGATCTCGGCCCGGCCGTAGCCGGCGTTGACGCACCACAGCCCGCCCTGCGCGTCGAGGTAGCGCCGACCGTCGGAGTCGTACACGTAGGCGCCCTCGGACTCGGCCATCACCAGCGCGCCCTCTTCCCTCCACACTGCGAAGTCGGTGAAGGGATGCATGAAGTGGTCGACGTCCTTGCGCCACAGGTCGGCGGTGTCGTAGGCGTCGAACCGGCTCGGCGCGGACTGCACCACCGCCGGCACGTCCCTGTCGAACACGGTCTCGGTCATTGCTCTACTCCCCTGGTGGCTCCGCCGCCGGACGCTAGCGTGGAGTCGGTCCCCCCGAAATTCCTGTGCACAAGGACCTGTACGGTCCTCAACTACAGGAATTTCGGTCGCGACGGCTCAGAGGGCGGCGGCGACCTCGGTCATGAAGCGTTCGGCGATCTCGGCGGTCTGGGTGGGCCGCAGGTTGAAGTCGGGGATGATCAGCTCGTCGGCGCCGGCCGCGGCGTAGTCGGCCACCTGCTCCACGAGCTGGGCCGGCGTGCCCACCAGCACGGGCCTTCCCGCCGACCGCTCCTGGCGGCGGGCCGCGTCGGCCTCGGAGTCGCACAGGTTCAGGATGACCGCGGCAGAGCGGGAGATGGTGGCCGGGTCGCGTCCTGCCGCGTCGCAGAGCCGGTCGATGAGCGCGTTGAAGTGGTGCATGTCCTCCACCGTGCACCAGCCGTTCCACTCGTGGCCCCAGCGCACCAGGGTGGGGATGGTGCGGCGCTCGCCCCGGCCGCCGATCATGATCGGCAGCGGGTCCTGCAACGGCTTGGGCACCAGCGGAGCGCCCTGCAGCCGGTAGTGGACGCCGTCGAAGTCGGTGCGCTCGTTGGCGAACAGGCCGGCGATCACCGCGCAGGCCTCGTCCAGCCGGTCGGCCCGATCCCGGACCGTGCCGTATTCGATGCCGTAGCGGCGGTGCTCGTTCTCCTGCCATCCGGCGCCCAGGCCGAGCACCAGCCGCCCGCCGCTGATGTGGTCGACGGTGGCGGCCTGCTTGGCCAGCACCGCGGGATGGCGGTAGGTGTTGCCGGTCACCATCGCGCCGAGGCGCACCCTCGGCACCGCCGCGGCCAGCCCGGCCAGCAGGGTCCAGCATTCGTGGTTGATCAGCAGCTCGGGGTCCACCCCGGGCGGCTCGTGCCCGTATCCGCCTTCGGGCGGCATGAAGTGGTCGGGAATCCACAGACCGTCCCAGCCGCTGGCCTCCGCCGCCCGGCTCACCGCCAGGATGTGCTCCCAGTCGCTGCCGCTCGATGGCCAGAATCCGAATCGCATGGTTTGATTCTCTCTCCGGCCTCTAGTGGCCGACCACTTCGAAGAGGATGATCCTGAGGCCGTCCGGTCCAGCCACTTCGAAGCTCTTGTGGCCCCACGGCTGCAACTCCACCGGGCGCACGATGCCGGCGCCCGCTGAGACCAGCCGAGCGTGTTCGGCGTCGGCGTCGTCAATCTCCCACGACACCGACACGCCCGAGACGCCGGCTGTGTCCCATCCGCCCCCGTCCTCGATGACCTCGATGCGGCCGGCGGCCGCGAGCAGGATCGTCCCCCTGAAGATCTCGCCGAAGGACCGTTCCACCTCCAGGCCCATCACGTCGCTGAAGAACCCCACGGTGGCGTCGTAGTCGTTGGCGACGAAGATGACCCTGAACTCACCCATGGTCCGACCCTACCGCTCCCGCACCATCAGGCTTCGGCTGCTTCACTAGGTTTGTCCTCGTGGCGAGAGCGGAGACGGACAGGCTGCTGCGCTCCGAGGACTGGCTGGCGGTGTGGATGGGGGCCGCCATCATCGCGCTCGTCCTGGTCGGCGTGCGGCCGGAGGGCGCGGGCCTGTCGTGCCGCGACGGACTGGGCGGGCTGTTCGCACCCGGCCGGCTGGCCACCACGGTCGGGGTGGGCGTGGCGCTGCTGGTGCTGTGCGCGGTGGGGGTCCGGCTCATGGACGGCTCGGCCCGCGGCTTCGCGGCCGGTTTCGCCGGGCTGTTCGCGCTGGCCTGGGCGGCCCGGGCGGTGGCGTGCGACTCCGCCCTGAGCGACCGCGGCGTCAACTACGCCATCACCGCGCTGGTGCTCGGCCTGTTCATCTCCAACGTGATCGGGGTGCCGGGCTGGCTGCGGGCCGCGATGCGCACCGAGTACTACATCAAGGCCGGGCTGGTGATCCTGGGGACGAGCGTGCTCTTCGGCCGGGTGCTGGAGGCCGGCATGTACGGCATGGTGCAGGCGGCCGCGGTGATCGCGGTGATCTGGTACCTGTGCTTCTGGCTCTCCCGCAAGCTCCGGGTGGACGAGGAGTTCTCGGCCATGATGGCCACCGCGGTGTCGATCTGCGGCGTGTCGGCCGCGATCGCGGCCTGCGGCGCCATCTCCGGGGACCGCAAGAAGCTCTCGTACGTGACCTCGCTGGTGCTGGTGGTGGCCGCGCCGATGATGATCCTGATGCCCCTGGCGGTGGACTGGCTCGGGCTCTCGGACATCGTCGGCGGCGCCTGGATCGGCGGCACCATCGACACCACCGGCGCGGTGGTGGTGGCCGGCGAGAGCATCGGCGACTCGGCCACCAACGCGGCCACCATCGTGAAGCTCTCCCAGAACGCCCTGCTCGGGTTGGCCGCCTTCGGGTTGTCGGTGTGGTGGACCGTCCGCGGCGGCACCTCCGGCGCGGACACGCCCGAGGTGTCGGTGTCGGTGATCTGGGAGCGGTTCCCGAAGTTCGTCCTGGGCTTCCTGGCGACGTCGCTGCTGTTCTCGTTCGGACTCAGCGACGGGCTGGTGGACGCCACGTCGAGCGTGCTGAAGGGCCTGAGGACCTGGCTGTTCGCGCTGGCCTTCGTGTGCATCGGCCTGGAGACCCGGCTGCGAGACCTCCTGTCCATGCAGGGCGGCAGGCCCGCAGCCGCGTTCGTGATCGCCCAGGCCGCCAACGTGGCGTGGACGCTGCTGCTGGCCTGGCTGCTGTTCGGCGGCTCGATCTTCGCGGTGCCCGACCTATAGCGGCCCGGTTGCCGGCCCGGCCAGATCGCCGGCTAGAGCATCGGGAACTTGGCTTTGTCGGGGAGGCCGGAGCGGGCCGTGATGGCCTCGCCGGCGGCCTGGCAGCGGGCGTAGAAGGTGTCCTCGTCGATGGTGGTCATCCGGCCGGCGTCCACCACTTTGGCCCCGTCCACGAACACGGTGTGAACGCCCCGGCCGTCGGCCGACCACACCAGCTGGTTCATCACGTTGAGCAGGGGGCGCCACTCGGGCCGGTCGGTGTCGTGCAGCACCACGTCGGCCTTCTTGCCCGGCTCCAGCGAGCCGATCTCGTCTTCCATGAGCATGGTGCGGGCCCCGCCCAGGGTGGCCATCTCGTAGGCCTTCTCAGCCGGGAACATCTGGGGGTCCATGCGGGCGTCCTTGAACAGCCCGGCCACCAAGTACGTGGCCCGGTGCATGTCGGCGTAGTTGGAGGCGTTGTTGCCGTCGATGCCGATGCTCACGTTGATGCCCCGCATCACCATCTCGGGCATCTTGCCGATCTGGGTGACGCCGTAGCTGACCTTGAGCGCGGTGGTCGGGCAGTGCTCCACCGAGCAGCCCGCCTCGGCCATCACGTCGAGCTCGCTGTCGTCGACCTCGACGCAGTGGGTGATGGAGGTGTCGGCGCCGAGCACGCCCAGCTCGGCCAGATGGATCATGGGGCGCTGCCCGAACTCGGCGATGAACCCGTCGGGGTCGAGCTTGGCCGGGCTCATGTGGAAGTTGAGGCCCACCCCGTGATGGTCGGCGGCCTCCCGGGCGGCCCGCCACAGCGGATCGGAGCAGGTGGTGTGGCCCACCACCATCGACCATGCCCCCAGACGGCCGCCGGCGGTGCCCTTGTAGCGGTCGATGGTGTCGTTGATGTTGGCGATGGCGGTGTCGGTGTCCTGGCGGTAGACGTCGGGCTCGGGCGGCAGGTCCCACACCCACCTGCCGATGCGGCCCCGGATACCGGCCTCCACCAGCCCGTCCATCACCTCGTCGGTGAACCGGATGGTGCCCGCCTCCAGGAACGAGGTCGTTCCCGACTTGAGCATCTCGACCGCAGCGAGCTGGGCCGACAGCCGCTCCTCGGTGGCGGTGTACACCGAGTAGAGGGGGCACAGCCACATGAACACGTTCTCCTCGAAGGGCGTGTCGTCGGGCACGTAGCCCCGGGTGAGGGGCTCGCCGGTGATGTGGATGTGGCTGTTGACCAGGCCCGGCGTGACCACGAACCGGTCGCCGCCGACGGTCTCGGACGCGTCGTAGGCCGCCTCCAGGTCCGAGGTCTTGCCCACCGCCACGATCTCGTTGCCCCTGATAGCGACCGCGCCGTGGCGGATGATGTCGCGGGTCTGGTTCATGGTCACCACGTGCCAGCCCTTGATCAGGGTGTCGACGCGCTCTCGCTCGCTCATGTCTGCCTCCTGCCGACGGCGGGTGGGTCTTCAGTCTCGGGGCTTGGAGGCCACGTAGGCGAATTGGAAGCCGATGGGCTCGATCAGCCGCAGCGCCTCGAAGCCGGCGTCGCGCAGCCAGCCGGTGGCGTCGGCGGTGGTGACGCCGAAGCCGTTCACGGTGCTGGCCATCATGGTCATTCCCATCAGCACCGCATGCGGGTTGGTCTTGTGGTTGGGGCCGACGAAGTAGTCGGCCATCACGACCCGTCCCTCGGGGCGCAGGGCTGCGTAGGCCCGCTCCACGAGATGGCGGGCGCCGTCGGATCCCTCGGTGCGGCAGATGTGGCCGAGCACGACGATGTCGTAGGCGTTGTCGTCCAAGGGGACCGCGTGGAAGTCGCCGGCAAGGAACTCGCAGCGGTCGTCCACGCCGTGTTCGGCCGTCTTGCGCCGGGCGACGCCGATCACGCCGTCGAGGTCGTTGACGGTGGCCCGGCCGTCGGCGCAGGCCTGAAGCATGGCGATCGACCAGGGGGCGCCGCCCGCGCCGAGGTCGAGGATCCGGGGCGCGGCCAGCGCGCTGTAGCGCATCTTGAGGTCGGCGCGGCTGGCGCAGCGCCACATGGTGGTGAACGTGCCCTCCACCAGGGGCACGTAGAAGGCGGCCGGGTCGTCGTCGATGGGGGTGGCGGGCCGGCCCGAGCGGACGGTGTCGGCCAGGCGGGTCCAGTTCTCATGCGGGCCGGGCGCCACCGGTATCAGCCCGGCCATCGAGGCCGCACCGGCGACGAGCAGGTAGCGGCGGGCGGCGTCGTTGAGCCTGAAGTCGTCGACCACCCGGTCGAGCAGGCCGAGGGCCACCACCGAGTCCAGCAGCGACTCCAGGTGCAGCCCCGGAAGGCCCAACCGCCTGGCCAGCTCCCCTGCCGTCAATCCGGTGTCCGGAGCCCCGTCCAGGGCCTCGAACACGCCGAGCTCCAGGGCGGCCAGAAGCACGTGGTACCGGCCCAGCCCCTCGATCACCGCCCACACCGGTGCAGCCGCGGGCGGCTTGTAGTCCGTGAACGGCCGGCCCACATGGGCCATCGTGTGCGTCTTCTTCAACTCCGGATAAGGAGCATCCCGAGAACTATCAGACATGGCCTCTGATGTTTGTAGTTTGCCATTTAACATTCACAGTCAATATGCTATTTCTCAAATAACAAATATCAGAGGCAGAGCGTGATGGTTGAATGGCAGCCACAACCCAGTGATTATCACAGGGTCTACACGGAACAGAATCCCTGGCATCCGTCGGGCACGGTTCCGACAGCCCTGGCACCCGCCACCGAGCGGTTCCTGGCACGCGTCCTGTGGAAGCGCCTCGTCAACAACGAGTCCCGAAGGCACCAAGTGATCCTGGGACCCCGCCGCGTCGGCAAGACGACCGTGCTGTACCAGACCGTGCGACACCTGATCGACAACGGCGTCGCCCCCAGCCGGATCTGGTGGCTCCGCCTCGACCATCCGCTGCTGATGGAAGGCGCCCTCGGCGACCTCGTGAGGGGAGTTCTTCGCGGCTCAGGCGCCGACGAGCAGGACCCTCTGTTCCTGATGCTCGACGAGATCGTCTACGCCGAGGATTGGGATCTGTGGCTCAAGACGTTTCACGACGAGCGCTGGCCGGTGCGGATCGCGGCCACCTCCAGCAGCACGACGGCACTTCGAAAGCAACGTCACGAGAGCGGCGTGGGCCGCTGGGAGGAGCATCACCTGATGCCCTGCCCACTCGACGAGTACCTCGGTCTTGCCGGTATTCCCAACGTTGGCGCGGTCATGCTCCGTGACTCCGGCACCCAGGACTCCGCTGCCGGCGAGACGTTGGACGACACTCTGGCCGCACTACCCCGCGGCGGGTCACCCTCGGCCTTCGTCGAGACGTACCGAGTGATGCTGATGTCGGTCGGCGGCTTCCCCGAACTGCTACTGAGAACGCTCGCCCGAGGGTCCTACTCAGGCGACGGTGGCGGCACCGGTGATCCCTTCGATTTCCATGATTCCGCCCTTGTCGAGAACCACATCCTCGAATCGCAGCGTGTGCTCCGCAGCGACGCAGTGGAGCGGGCCGTCTACAAGGACATCCCCCAGGCGGCGGGCGTCGACAACCCGATGATGCTGGAGCGGCTGCTGTACGTGCTCGCCGGCCAGGTGACCGGCCTCCTCTCGCCGACCAGCATCGGCCAGCAACTGGACATCAAGCAGCCCACGTTCGACCGGTACCTGTCGTACCTCGAGCAGGCCTACCTGGTATTCACGCTGACGAACTACTCGAGCTCCGAGTCAGCGGTCCAGCGTCGCGGCCGCAGGCTGTACTTCGTCGACAGCGCAGTCCGCAACGCCGCGCTGCATCGCGGCCTCGCTCCCCTCAATGATCCCGTCGAGCAGGGCACCTTGCTGGAGAACCTCGTAGCCGCGACGGTCAACGCCCTCGCCGCGCACGCAGGCGTGCGTCTTCACTACTGGCGGGACGGCAATCGCGAGGTCGACCTCATCTACGACGATCCCCAGCAGCCGCTCGCCTTCGAGATTGCATCATCGCCGAACCACAGCCTTCGCGGCCTCGAAGCCCTCGTCGAACGCAACTACCGCTTCCATGGCCATAGCTATCTCGTGGCTCCCCAGGCCGCGGTCATCCACCCCGCAGAGGACAGTAGAGGCATAGGCATGCTCCCCCTCGACACGTTCCTGTTGGCCGTAGGCGCACAAGGCCACCAGGCCATGCTCGCCCGCCTCGGCGTGTCCGGCTGAGTCGGCGGCACCCCCGATGACCACGTCCCGCGGCGATACAACGTCCTAGCCGCGCTTCTGCGGTGACACACTCGGCCTCAGTTGTGTGGGCGCGATTGCTCAGATTCCGGTGGGTTGGATGCCTGGCAGCCGTTGCTGCGCGACCGTCACGTAGGGATCGTCCTGCGACCGTGGAGGACGGCCGGAGCGCACCGCGCTCCAGAGTTCGCGCAGTTCTCGAGAGCCGTGGTATGTGCGGCCCCGTCCCGCGCCGGTCGCGTCGAGCACACCGGCGTCGACCAGGGCTTTGAGGTCTCGGCTGGCGGTGAGGTCAGAGATCGGATCACCGTCGGTGATCTCGACGAGCCGGATGTAGATCGAACGGCGAATTCTACGGCCCCGAGCGGCATCGGCGAGCGCACCAATGGCCCGCGCCGGCAGCTTCCGCCGGTCGACGAGCTGGGAGAGGCCGTCATACAGCGACTCGGTCTCGTGGACGCGCCGCTGCAGTGTCCACGCTTGGCGGTAGTGGGCGCGCAGCATGAAGCGAATCCAAGGCCGCGCTGAGTTCCGCGGCTGCCAACTGCCCTGGCCCACCTCGCTGAGCACCTCGTAGTAGTCGGCGGTGTTGCGCCCCAGGTACTCCTCGACAGACGAGAACACCGGCGAGACGATGCCCTCGGCCGACAGCACCATGGTCTGCAGTGCTCGGGCCATGCGCCCATTGCCGTCGCGAAACGGGTGGATCATCGTCAAGTTGAGGTGGGCCATGGCGGCGCGGAACATGACCGGCGCAGAGCCGCCTTCCTCCAGTGATTCGACGAGCGCGCCCATCAGTTCGTCGACGGCTTCTGCGCCGGGCGCCTCGTAGACGCGGGTTCCGGTCTCGTCCTCGACCCAGACATCGCCGGTGCGGTAGTGGCCGGGCCGGACTCGCAGCTCATGCTTGGTCATCATGAAATGGAGCGACTTGAGCAGCGACTCGTCCACCTCGACACCGTCTTCAGCGAACGAGAGCACGTAGGTCATGGCGTCGCGGTAGCCGGTGAGCGCCAAGCGCGTCTGTTCGGCGGTGTCGAGCGGTTCCTCGTCCTCGATGGTGTCGAGCACGTCGTCGAGCGAGGCCCGGTACCCCTCGATCCAATTGGAGCCCCGCACCGCGCGAGCGAAGCTCATGCGCCGCAGGTGACCGGCCCACCGGCGCGGCCGGTCCACGATGTAGCGCGAGAGCTCGCGGCGGAGCCGCTCGATCTCCCCGATGACCATCAAGTCGGTATCGTCCGGCTCGGGCGTGACGAAGATGGCGGCGCACATAGCGTCTAACTTATCAAACTATGATGCTATATAGATATCAATTGATCACGACCGTCAGCGATCAGCGGAAGGGTCCGCGGCTCAGATCAGCTGGATGGGTCCGGGGTACCGTCCTACCCGCCGGTCAGAGCGGTCGATCTCGGCCGCTTGCTCCTCAAGCCTTTTCGCGACATCGTCGTTGAGATCCTCTATGTTCATGTCCACCTCACTGTCATGCCAAACTGGGGTAAGCCTATTTGATTTAGCGCTGTCACCTGATATCTAGTGTAGTTGCGATGGACAAGTCTCATGCAGCTACCTGCTGAACCGCGGGCCGTGAATGTGAGGATCCAATGGAGGGCATGACCAACAGCAAGACGCTGGCGGATGTGGCCGCCGGCATGACACCCGGTGCGGGCGAGATTGACCTCGAGCTGCCCGAACGAAGCTGCTTGGCGCGGCCCGCAATCCTCGACCGGTGCGCAAACGCGACGACAGCGTCGGAGGCGGGCAGCGATTCGAGAGCTACAGATGTTTAGGCCGTAGGACTCGTAGTAGAGATGTCGACGGTGGCTATCAGGCTGTTGAGCAGCAGGCGCAGCGTCGCGGGGTAGCGATCCCGTGATCCAGTTCTCGCCGCCGCTGGTAGCCGGGCCGGAGCAATTCGACGAGATTGTCGACGCGCTGCGTGTCGCGTTGGTCGATGCCATGGGAGAATTCGGGGCATGACTGACGTGCATACGGACCCGGGGCGGCTGTGGTCGCGGTTGATGGACATGGCCGAGGTGGGAGCCACCCCCGCGGGCGGCTCGAACCGGCAGGCGCTGTCCGACGACGACAAGGCGGGGCGGGACCTGTTCGTGTCCTGGGTCGAGCAGGCGGGCTGCTCGATCGAGTTGGACGGCGTGGGCAACCTGTTCGCCCGCCGGCCGGGCGCCGATCCCGACGCCCTGCCGGTGGTGCTCGGCAGCCACCTCGACACCCAGCCCACCGGCGGACGATTCGACGGCGTGTACGGCGTGCTGGGCGGCCTCGAAGTCGTCGAGTCGCTCAACGACCACGCGGTCGAGACCCGAGCCCCGGTGGAGGTGGCGGTGTGGACCAACGAGGAGGGGTCGCGGTTCCCGGTGTCGATGATGGGCTCCGCGGTGTGGGCCGGCGTGCTCCCGCTGGACGAGATTCGGGCCGTCACCGACCGCTCGGGAATCACGGTGGGCAACGAGCTCGACCGGCTGGGCTGGTCCGGCGCCGCGGCGTTCGGCAAGCCGCTGGGCGCCTACCTGGAGCTGCACATCGAGCAGGGGCCGATCCTCGAGGCCAGCGGCTCGTCGATCGGGGTGGTCACCGGCGTGCAGGGGATCCGCTGGTTCAGGGTGACCATCGAGGGATTCCCGGCCCATGCCGGCACCACGCCCATGGACCGCCGCCACGACCCCGCACGATCACTGGCCGACGCCCTGAGCGGGATCTACGACATGGCGGCCGCCCACGCCCCGCAGGTGCGCCTCACCCCGGCGATGTTCGCCTCCGAGCCGGTGTCGTCCAACACGGTCCCGGCCCATATCACCTTCACCATCGACATGCGCCACCCCGACGCGGCCGTGCTGGAGAGCCTGGACCAGTCCCTTCGCAGCCTGGTGGCCGAGGCCGCCGACGCCCACGGCTGCGGGCAGCACCTGGAGGTCATCAACGACTGCGCTCCGGTCGTGTTCGACCCGAGGTGTGTCGACGCGGTGGAAGCAGCCGCTCAGCGCTGCGGCTTCGCCCACGAGCGCATCGGCTCCGGCGCGGGCCACGACGCCTGCCACGTGGCCCTCAGAGCACCCGCGGGGATGATCTTCGTGCCCTGCGAGGACGGCCTGTCGCACAACGAGGCCGAATCGATCGAGCCCGACGCGGCCGGCCGGGGCGCCGAGGTCCTGCTCCACGCCGCCCTGGACCTGGCCGGCACGTCGTCCTGAGGCCCTGTCCACATTCTGTGTGCGGTTTCCTCCCTGGAGACGCTTTTCTGCACACAGAAAGTCGGTCCGGCACGGGAGCTCTCGGGCACGCGGATTTCTCGCACTGTAAGATGCTGGCTCGCACTGTGAATGCCGGGGGGCTTCAGCGGAACGGCCGGGGAAGCACGGCAAGTCACCGACGACGGGGGAACAGAACATGACGACCGGACATGGCGGCCAGATCCATCTCACGACGGCCCGCAAGCCCGCACGCCTACGGCGGCTGGTTGCCGTCCTGCTCGCCTTGAGCGTGGTTGCCGCCGCGTGCGGCGACGACGAGGCCGCTCCGGACACCCGCGCGGCAGATGCCGCCGCTCTGGAACAGGCCCAAGCCGAAGCCGCCGCGGCTGAGGCTGAAGCCGCGGATGCTGCCGCCGAAGCCGAGGCAGCCGCCGCCAAGGCTGCCGAGGCTGAGGCGGCTCTCGAGGCGGCAATGGCTGAGGCCGAGGGCGCCATCGACCCGGACGTCGTCACCGAGCTCGAGGCGCAACTGGAGGCGGCCCAGGCTGACGCGGCCGCCGCCAGGGAACAGGCCGACGCCGCCGCCGCCGCGGCTGAGGAGGCGGCCGCCGCGGCACCCGAACCCGAGCCAGAGCCGGAACCCGAACCCGTGAATGAGCTGGTCGCGCTCTTCGACGCCAACGGCGATGGCGAGGTGCGGATCGGGATCGCCGCCCAGGGACCCCGCGACGACGGCGGCTACTACGAGGCCGTGATCGCCCAGGCCGAGGAGCTCTCCGAGTTGCACGGCTTCGGCGATCCGATCATCGTCGACAACATCACCTTCGAGGAGGCCGCGGTCGAGCTGGACAATCTGGCCAACCAGCCGGTCGACATCATCCTGGTCGGCGCGAGCGGCATCGGCGCCAGCCTCGGCGAGATCTCCGAGAAGTACTCCGACATCTACTGGTACTGCAACTGCGGCGCAGGCCTCCCGCCGTCGGACTTCTTCTCCCAGACCCAGTACGACAATTCCGACATCGCCTACACCGGCGGCGTCGCCATGGGACTGCTCCTGCAGGAGCGCGGCGGCGACTCCATGGCCATGATCGGCTGCTGTGACCTCGGCTTCGAGAAGGAGGTCTTCCTGGCGTTCGAGCTCGGGCTCAAGTCGGTCGATCCGGACTTCTCGATGTCGTACACGCCCACCGGGGACTTCCCGTTCGATTTCAACAACACCGCCAACGCGACCATCGCCTTCGACGCCGCGGTCGCCGCCGGCGCCGACGCCATCAATCCGTACCTCGGTGGGGCGTTGGAGCCGATCGCCCGGCTCGGCCTCGATGCGGGCCTGATCGTGACCCATCCCGGTTCGTCGACTGCCTGCGGCGACGAGATCCCCTACCACATGACCCAGCGCAACGACGGCGGCGACTTCATCAGGATCGTCTTCCCCGACATCGTCGCGGGGAACTTCCCCGAGGGGACGATCAGGGTGTTCACCGCGGCCACCGATCCCGATGTCGTCGGCGGGGAGATCTGCGGCCGGGAGCGGCCGCCTGAACTCCAGGCCGCCTACGACCTCGTGGCGTCGGGAGAGCTGAACGACGAGTTCGGGGCCATCAAGGCGCAGGCGTACGCCAGCGGATGATCGGTGGCGGGTCCAGCGACGAACTCCAGGCGGAACCGCCAGCCGTCCAGCTTCAACAACTGACCAAGCGTTTCGGCGCGGTCGTGGCCTGCGACCGCGTCGACCTCGAGCTGCACCGGGGTCGCATCCACGGCGTCCTCGGCGAGAACGGCGCGGGCAAGTCGACCCTGATGAAGATGATGATCGGGCTCGTCCTGCCCGACCACGGCAGCATCTCCATCGACGGCCGGCCCACGCGGATCACCAGCCCCCTCGACGCGGCGTCGCACGGCATCGCCATGGTGCACCAGCACCTGAGCCTCGTCGACGACTTGACCGTCTGGGAGAACGTCGCCCTCGGAGACGTGCGCTTCAACCGGGCCCGAACCCACGCTCGGATAGCAGAGATCGCGGAGCAGTACGGACTCAGGATCGACCCCATGGCGAGGGTGGGCGAGCTGCCGGCCGGGCTGCGCCAGCGGGTCGAGCTCATCAAGTGCCTGCGCCGCGACCCCAGCATCCTGATCTTCGACGAGCCGACCTCGGTGCTCACCCCCGAGGAGTCGGTGCAGCTCTTCGAGTCGCTGCGCCGGGTCGTAACCGACGAGCACCGTGCGGTAGCGCTGGTCAGCCACAAGCTCGACGAGATCCTCCACGCCACCGACGACGTCACCATCATGCGCCAGGGCGCGGTCGTCGCCCGGATGCGGACCGCCGATGCCGACGCGGCGACGCTGGCCCGGGCGATGCTGGGACGGCCGGTGTCGCTGCGATCCGAGCGGGCCGCACTCGGCGTGATCGACACTTCAATCGAGGGGACGGAGATCCCCGCCGGAGCCTCCGACGAGCTCGAACCGGTGCTGGAGATCACCAACGCCAGCGTCCGGGGCCGCGACGGCCGCAAGATGCTCGACTCGCTGAACCTGGTGGTGCGCCCGGGCGAGATCGTCGGCGTGGCCGGGGTCGAGGGCAACGGTCAGGACGAGCTCGTCGAGGTGTTGTCGAGCCTGCTGCGACTCGACGAGGGCGCGGTGCGGGTGGCGGGAGCCGAGGTCCGCACCGGGCAGGCCGGCGCGATGGCCGAGGCCGGCGTGGCGGTTATCCCTGCGGACAGGCACGACTCGGGGATCGTGCTCGACTTGACCGTTGCCGAGAACCTCGTGCTGATCGATCCCGCCGATGTCGCCACCGCAGGGGTGCTCAACCGGTCCAGAGTCAAACAGAGGGCCGATCAGCTCATCGGCGAGTTCGAGATCCAGTGCTGGGGTTCCGACGCCCCCATGTGGTCGCTGTCGGGCGGCAACCAGCAGCGAGTCGTCCTGGGCCGTGAGCTGTCGCACAACCCGGCCGTGCTCGTCGCCGCGCAGCCGACGCGAGGGCTCGACGTAGGCGCGATCGAGTACATGACGGCCCGCTTGGCCAAGACGGCCGAGGACGGTGTCGGGGTGCTGTTGATCTCCAGCGAGCTCGAGGAGATCCTGGATCTCGCCAACCGGATCGTGGTGATGTCGCGGGGTTCGTCGATCGGCGAGATGGCACGCACCGACGTCGACGCCGAACGCCTCGGCCTGCTCCTTGGCGGTCACGCCGCGTGAGCGAGAATGAGGCGCTCGTTCGCGCCGGCAACGAGGACGTAGCGCCCGGCCAGTCGAGGAGGCGGATCCTCCGTGTCTCGGAGGTCGTGATCCTGTACGTGGCCTGCATCTCTGCCGCACTCGTCCTGTCGGCTCTGCTGGTCGCGGCCACCGGCGGGTCCTGGCGGGCCGTGTTCGCCGCGCTGCTGGACGGAAGCGTCCGCAATCCCGGGCGCTGGGGGACGACGATCGGCGTCTTCGCCCCGCTGCTGCTGGTCGCGCTGGGCACCATCGTCAACGTCAAGGCGGGCCTGATCAACATCGGCCAGGAGGGCCAGCTCCTCATCGGCGGCGCCTTCGCCGCGTTCGTCCTGATCCACCTCGACATACCCGGAGCCCTCCTGCTCGTCGTGTCGATCCTCGTGGGCATCACGGCAGGGGCACTCTGGGCCGGAATCGCGGCAGGACTCCGCTACTGGCGGAACGTCCCGGAGGTGTTGACGTCGCTGCTGCTGGTGCTGGTCGCATCACAGGTGGTCGGCTACGGCTTCCGTTTCGATTCCCTGCTGCTCGAGCCCCTGTCGGAGGGCAGGTCCCTGCAAGTGCAGCAGACTCCGCTCGTCCCCGAGGGGGCCCGGCTCGAACGGGTCACGATCTTCGGGAACGAGTTCCCGGTCTCGGCGTTCGCCGCCGTCGTGTTGGCCGGCGTGATCGCCTTCCTCGTCGCCCACACGGTGTGGGGCCTGCGCATCCGGGCGCTCGGCCGCAACCCGAGGGTGGCCCACCGCGCCGGCGTGTCGGCGGCCCGGTTCGGCATGGGCTCGATGCTCGCCTCCGGGGCGATGGCCGGACTGGCCGGTGCCTTCATGCTCACCGGCGGCGACTTCGGCGCCTACCGCTACAGCCCCGGCTTTGCGGTGAACATCGGCTGGACGGGCCTTCTGGTGGCGCTGGTCTCCCGGGGGCGGGCGCTGTTCGCGATCCCGATCGCCTTCGTGTTCGCCTCGCTTCGAACGGGCTCAGGCTTCCTGGCGGCCACCGGCGTCGAACGCCGTATCACCGACGTGGTCCAGGCGCTGCTGGTACTGGCCCTGCTCGTCCCCGCGGCGATCCTCTTCATCCGCGAGCGCCGCCGGGCCGCAGCCGCAACCGAGGCCCGCACATGAGCGGCTCCGAACCGGCACCACAGCCGCGGCGAGACCCCCGCCAACCAACCGAGGCCCGCACATGAGCGGCTTCTTCTCCGGGTTGGCCGACGTGTTGACCAGCGAACCGGCGTACATCAGCGCGGCTGCCGTGGCTGCGCTGCTCGCGTTCGGGGCGTGCGGCGAATGGATCGCCGAGCGGTCGGGCGCGATCAACATCTCCGTCGAGGCCATGATGCTTGCAGGCGCCTTCGGCGCCACCATGGGGTATCACCTCACGGAGTACTTCACCGTCGGTGCTCTATTCGGCGTCGGCGCCGGGGTGCTGGTGGCGATCTGCCAGGCCGAGTTCAGCCACCGGCTCACCGCTGACCAGTTCGTCGTCGGCCTGTCGTTGAACATTCTTGTCCTGGGCCTGGCCGGGTACCTCGAGGACGTGATCAAGCCCGACACGAGACGGGCCTCGACAGTCGACATCCCGGTGCTGTCCGAATTGCCGCTGGTCGGGGAGGCCCTGTTCGGCCAGCCGTGGCTCTTCTACCTGATCTACCCCCTCGTGCCGGTCTGCTGGTGGCTGGTCTACCGGACCGGCTGGGGCCTGGAGGTCCGGGCCGTGGGCGGCAGCCCGCAGTCGGCCGACGTGTCGGGAATCGACGTGAACCGGCGGCGCCGGCAGTCGATCTACGTCGTCGGCGCGACCTCGGGGCTCGGCGGCGCCTACCTGTCCCTGGCCCTCGTGGGCAGCTTCGAGGATGACATCGTCGGCGGCCGCGGCTTCATCGCGATGGCGGCGGTCGTGTTCGGCGGCTGGACCCTGCGGGGCAGCATCGCCGGATGCCTGCTGTTCGGGACGGTGCTGTCGTTCCGGCTGTCGTTGCCGGTGCTGGGCTACGAGATCAACAACGAGCTGCTGACCGCGTTGCCGGCCATCGCGCCGATCGTGGGCATGGCCGTGTTCGCCCACCGGGTGCGTGCACCGGCCGCGCTGGGCCATCCGTTCATCCGGGGATTGCGCTGACACCCGGTTGCCGCCGTTGCTTGGACAGCCCGCGGCGACGGGGCTACGGTGAGCGGGCGGTACGTGAGTAGAACTCCAGCGCCGCCTTCGGGGCTGGGTCGAAGTCGCTCATTCTCATGACGCCGCGCACGCGAGTGCGCATGCGGCAACCAGGAGGACAGCGATGACCCAGACGGACACCGGCTTGGATCTCGATGCGATCAATCGGGACGACGCCCACCACATCCACCCGTGGACCGACTTCGCGGCTCGGGCCACGACGCCTCCCGAAGTGATCGTCTCCGGGAAGGGGCCGTACATCGAGACTGCCTCCGGAACCCGCCTCCTCGACGCCAACGGCGGCGGGCTGTCGGCGGTGACCCTCGGCTACGGCAACACCGAGATCGCCGATGCCATCGCCGACCAGGTGCGCCAGCTCCAGTTCTACTCCCACTTCGGCCAGTTCACCGCGCCCCCGGCAGCCGAGTTGGCCGCGGTGCTGGCCGGTCTGGCGCCCGCCCACATCAACCATGCCCATTTCGGCACCAGCGGCTCGATCGCCAACGAGACGGCCATCCGGCTGATCCACTTCTACTTCAACCAGCTCGGCAAGCCGGACAAGAAGGACGTGATCGCGCTCAACCGCGGGTACCACGGCAGCACGCTGCTGAGCGCCTCCCTCACCGGCATCGACTTCTTCCGCCTCGGCTTCGACACCCTTGCCGAACGGATACATCACCTGCCCGCCCCGGATCCCTATCACCGGCCCGCCGGCTCGACCGTCGAAGAGTTCTGCGACGCCCAGATCGACGGTCTCCGGGCCAAGATCTCCGAGATCGGCCCCGACCGGGTTGCGTGCATGATCGCCGAGCCGATCATGACGGTCGGCGGGGTCGTGACCCCGCCTCCCGGATACCTCCGGCGGGCCCAAGCGGTCTGCCGCGAGCACGACGTGCTGTTCGTGGCCGACGAGGTCGTCACCGGCTTCGGTCGCCTCGGCGAGTACTTCTGCGCGGAGGCGGTCTTCGGAGCAAGGCCTGATGTGATCACCTGCGCCAAGGGCCTCACATCCGGTTACCTGCCCCTGTCGGCGACCCTCGTGTCCGACGAGATCCACGAAGTCATCAGCGTTCCCCAGGTGCCCGGCGGGCTTCTCACCCACGGCTTCACGTACTCGGGCCATCCCGTGGTTTGCGCGGCCGCCCTCAAGGTGATCGAGATCATGGAGCGCGACGACATCTGCGGCCACGTCCGCGAGGTCGGGCCCTACTTCGAGGAGCAGCTGGCGACACTGGCGGACATCCCGATGGTGGGCGACATCCGGGGCAGCCACATGATCAACGCGGTCGAGCTGGTGGCTGATCGTGAGACCCGGGCGCCCTTCGCCCACTCCGTGGACATAAGCAGGCGGATCGCGCGCCACGCCCAAGCCCGCGGCGCGATGATCCGGCCGATGCAGAACATCGTCATCATCGCGCCGCCCATCGTGCTCACCCGGGCCGAGATCGACACGCTGGTCAAGGTGCTGGGCGACAGCATCGAGGCCACCGCCAAGGACCTCGCGGCCGAAGGCGTCTGGCACGGCTGAAGGTCGTTCGGTGCCCGCCTCCCAGGTCCCTGCTGGCACGCCGCCCCGCTGAGCGAGCCCATGGAGATCGTCGGCTACAGCGACCCGTTGACCGTGCGGCCAACGGACTCGATCCGGTTCATGGTGTCCACCTCCCACCGCGAGTTCCGGGCCTCGATAGTCCGGCTGATACACGGCGACATCAACCCGCTGGGCCCAGGTCTCGTAGAGCGGGAGGTGGACGCGCCCGTCGACGGCGTGTACCCGGGACGCGAGCAGTTGATCTGGCCCGGCTCGTATGTCGAGGTGCCGGACCACCCTTCGCTGAGGCCGCCGCGCCTGACCGCGATCGCTCACGTGTACCCGACAACACCCGGCAAGGGCCGCCAGGGGATCGTCACCAAGTGGTCGGAATCCACCAGCACTGGTTACGGGCTGTTCATCGCCGACGACGGTTCGGCCGAGTTCACGGTGGGCAGCGGCGATGCGACGGTCCGGGCCACCGCGGGACACCCGCTGACGAGCCACCGCTGGCACGTCGTGGCCGGGTGGTACGACACGGCCACGACGACCGTCGGGGTGGTGCAAGTCCCGCTGGAGCGAGCCGGGACCGATGCCGGCCACCGGTGGCACGACTCGGCGACCGGACCCGGCGGCATCGGCCACGACGAGGCACCCGTGCTGCTGGCTGCGTCATGGACGGGCGAGCGGGCCGGATGTCACTTCAACGGGAAGGTCTCGGCCCCGATGCTGATCGCCGACACCCCGCCGACACCGGAGAGCGTTCTGGAGTGGGCAGCCGGAGAGGGCCCCATGGAGGGGCTCATCGCCCGATGGGATCTGGCTGCGGGCGCCGACTCCTCGGCGGTGACCGATCGATCACGCAACGGCCTTCACGGCACCGCGGTCAACATGCCGGTCCGCGGCGTCACCGGGCACCGGTGGGCGGGACGGGCGACCCACTTCCGATTGGCCCCGGACGAGTACGACGCCATCCACTTCCACGACGACGACATCGACGACGTCGGATGGGATCCCGACGTCGAGTGGCATGTGCCCGCCGAGCTGTCAAGCGGGGTCTACGCGCTCCGCCTCCACGCCGGGGGGTCAGCCCGGGACTACGTACCGTTCTTCGTGGTGCCGCCGGCCGGGGAAGCAACCGCCGAGGTGGCTTTCCTGGCTCCCACGAACTCCTACTACGCGTACGCCAACGAGCGCCTGGAGGACTCTCTCGGCCCGGATTTCCAGCCGGCCTACACCGAGGATCAGGACCGCTACGACTACATGGCGGCCAACCGGCTGCTGAGCATGTACGACCGCCACTCCGACGGTTCGGGGGTGTGCTACTCGTCCCGGCTGCGACCCAACCTCACGATGCGGCCGAGCCACTACATGCGGTCCAACGGGATCCCACACCTGTTCTCCGGCGACCTGCACCTCGTCGACTGGCTGGAGCACGAGGGCTACCGGTACGACGTCCTGACCGACGAGGCGCTGCACTTCGACGGGGCCGCGCTCCTCGGGGGGTACCGGGTGGTGATCACCGGAACCCACCCGGAGTACTGGTCGGCGCAGATGCTCGACGCCCTCGGCGAGTACCTGGCCGGAGGCGGGCGGCTGATGTACCTCGGCGGCAACGGGTTCTACTGGGTCACGGCCTTCGACCCCGAGCGCCCCCACGTCATCGAGATACGCCGGACTCCGGGAACGACCAGGGCGTGGGAGGCGGCGCCCGGGGAGTACCACCTGTCGAGCACCGGCGAGCCCGGCGGTCTCTGGCGCCACCGCGGTCGGGAACCCCAGAAGCTGCTGGGCGTCGGCTTCACCGCCCAGGGGTTCGACCGCAACGCTCCGTACTACGTCAATCCCGGCCTCGACGCGCGAGCGGCCTTCGTGTTCGACGGCCTCCACGCCCCCGGCGGCAAGTTCGGTGACCATCCGTCCCTCGTCCTGCGCCACGGCGCCGCCGGATTCGAGCTCGACCGGGCCGACTACGTCCTCGGCACGCCGGTGGGCACGCTGCTGCTGGCCTCGACCCGCAATTCCGACTTCTCGGACTCGTACCAGCATGTGGTCGAGGAGATCATGATGAGCAACTCGCGCCAGGGCGCCACCGTCAACGAGCTCGTCCGCGCCGACATGGTGATGGTGCCGTACCCGCAGGGAGGGGCGGTGTTCTCGGTGGGCTCGATCTCGTGGTGCGGCGGGCTGTCCGTCGACGACTACGGCAGCGACGTCTCCGTTGTCACCCGCAACGTGCTCGACACTTTCCTGCGTGAGGACTGGAGCCTGTCGTAACGGTCAGGGCAAGAGTCACTCCCGCTCTTGTTCGCTGCGCTCTCGCGCCGCCCGGCCTCTGGTGGTGTGGTCGCGGACTTGGTCGGGGCACCTTGGATCAGCCGCAGGGGTGAGCTTCGACCCGTTACGCCGCCCTAGTCATTTCGTCGACGCAGCGCTAGGGACGCAGGAGGATCTTTCCGAAGAAGTCGCTGTCCTGCATCTTCTGCTGGGCCGCGCCGGCCTCGGTGAGCGGGAACTCCGAGTCGACCACCGCGGTGAACCGGCCCGAGGCGACCCCCTCACAGAACGTGTCCCAAAGCGGCCCCACCGCCTCGGGACGGTAGAGATCGGATCCGATGATCCTGATTCCCATGTGGAACAGGTGGCCCAGCGACCCGATGGTGGCGGTGTCGCCCGAGGCGTTGCCGGTGTTGACGAGCCGGCCCCTGATGGCCAGCGCGAACAGCGACTGGGTGAACAGGGCGGTGCCCACATGGTCGAACACCATGTCCACCCCCCGGCCGCCGGTCACCTCCATGGCCCAGCCGGTCACATCGCCGGTCCGGTTGTTGAGCGCATGGTCGGCGCCGAGCTCCAGGGCCTGCTCGCACTTGGCGTCGGTGCCGGCCGTGGCCAGCACGGTGGCGCCGGCATTCTTGGCCAGCTGGATCCCGGCCACCGACACTCCCGAACCTGCGGCGTGGATCATCACCGTCTCGCCTGCGGTGAGCTCGCCCGCGGTGAACAGGGCGTTGCCCGCGGTCATCCACACCGTGGGGAAGGTGACCGCCTGCTCCATCGTGATCTGGTCAGGCACCCGGTAGCAGTGCGAGGCCGGCACCAGGCACTTCTCGGCGTAGCCGCCGTCGAGGGTGGCCCCCAGGATGCCTAGCTCGCGGTACGGGTCCCCCATGCCCGCGTACTTGGAGTTGTCGGCCACGCCCACCATCGAAGCATCCGCGATCACCCGGTCGCCGGGCTGCCACTGGGTCACCTCGGAGCCGGTCTCCGACACCACGCCGGCGATGTCCATGCCGGCGATGTGGGGGAAGGAGAACCCCGGCGCGTGGTACCAGCCGTTGCGCTGCGACACATCGAGCCGGTTCAGAGCCGTGACCGTCACGTCGAGGACCACGTCGCCCGGGCCTGGAACCGGGTCGTCGACGTCGGTGTACTCCAGCACCTCAGGTCCCCCAGAGGCGCGGTACAGCATCGCCTTCATAGGTCAGCCGACCCTTCCTTGAGTCTCGGGCAGCCTCAAGCAGCCGCCCTTAGAGCGCCCGCAAATAGGTGAGGGACTGTCGCGCCGCAGCGGTGTCATTCCCGCTCTTGTTCGCTGCGCTCACGGGCCGCTCGGGCCACGGCCTCGCGCCGTATGGGCCGCGTTCGCTCGCCTATTCGCTCGGCCTCTCAGCGGTGTCTCAGCCGTGGCCCTCGTCGGGGGTGGCGCCCCACTCGATGACCTGGAGCATGTTGCCGTCGGGGTCGGCGACGGTGCCGATGAGCCCGAAGGGCATCTGCTCGACCTCGCGGACCCAGCTGACCCCCTGATCGTTGAGGTGCGCCTCGACGCCCCGGCAGTCACCTACGTCGAGGTTGAGGATTATCCGGTGGCCGTTCTCGTTGGGACCCGACACCTCGCTGTGCTCCTCGATGAAGAGCTGGATGCCGCCGAACACGAATGCACCCATCTCGTTCTCGTCGGGACCGAAGCAGGCCCGGTACCAGTCCTTCATGGCGTCGACCTGCGACGACCCCACGAGAATGCTGCCCAGGTTCGGTGCTGACATGACTATTCCCCCTGCTGTGGTGAGCTGTTAGCCGGACGGTACGCCCTGAGGACCATCGCGGGCAAGCCCGGCACGGTCGCCCCCGCCCGGAGGGCGTCGCCGCCGGATCGGAACGGATCCCCGGTGACGTGAAAGGATTAGGGGGTGAGGATCGCCAGCGCCGAGGCGGTCGGATTCACCTTCGACCACGACCGGGAGCCGCTCTCGTACTGCCTGGTCCGGGTGACCACCGACGATGGGATCGTCGGATGGGGCGAGGCCTGCGACAGCTTCGGCCTGACCTACGCGTCGGTCGTAGAAGCGGCCATGGCCGACGCCTTCGCGCCCCTGCTGGTGGGCGAGGAGCTCGACAGCATCGACCGGCTCATGCACAAGCTCCGCAGCTGGACCCGGCGCCGCCTCGGCCACACGTGGGTAGCCTCCCAGGCCCTGAGCGGCCTGGAACTGGCCATGCAGGACGCGCTCGGAAAGGCCCGGGGCGAGCCGGTGGCGGTGATGCTGGGCGGATCGCTGGAGGCGGTGCCGGTCTACGCGTCGAGCGTCTTTCTGGGGGAGGGCGATCCCGACTGGCATCTCGAGATGCTCGACCCCCTTCTACGGGCCGGCGTCAAGGCCGTGAAGAAGCGCATCGGCGTCGACTACCAGAGCGATCTGGAGACCCTGGCGGGACTGCGGGAGCGTCTCGACCCGGCGGTGGCCCTGATGATCGACGGCAACGAGAACTTCACCGTCGACACCGCCTTGGTTGTCGCCGAGAGGCTGGCCGAGTTGGGAATCGAGTGGTTCGAGGAGCCCGTGCTGCAGGAGTCGCCCCCGGCGATGGATGCGGTGGCGGCCCGATCGCCGGTGCCGATCGCCTGCGGGGAGCACATGTTCGGCCTGGCCGACTTCGAGGAGGCGATCCGCAGGAACTGGGCCCGGTTCCTGCAGCCTGACGCCTCGACATGCGGGGGTCTGGCCGAGGCGATGCGCATCGCGGAAGCGGGACAGAGCGCCGGTGTCCGGGTGGTGCCCCACACTGCCTCGGGCCCGGTCGCGCTGGCAGCCAACCTTCACCTGGCCGCGGCGGTGCCGTCGATCGACCTGCTCGAGTATCCCTACCCGCTGGCCGAGTGCTGGGCCACGATCGCTCCCGGGTGCCCGCTGTTGCCCGAGGCTGTGGCCGGCGGAGCGCTCACGCCGCCCGATCGGCCGGGCCTCGGGATCGAGATCGACTACGAGGCCGTGAAGTCCCGCCCGTACCGGGCTCCAGCTCCCCGCAGCGGTCCCTCCGCACAGTTCGCCGGCAACGTCTGAAACACAGGGGGTCGCGCTATGACCGACACCGTCTCTTCTAGTGCTCGGCCCGAGCCTTCAGCCCCGGAGCCGCCGCCGTCGCTGCTCACCCACATCGCGCTGCCGGTGCGCAGCCTCGACGACACGCTGGCGTTCTACGAGAAGTTCACCACCATGGTGAAGATCTCCGAGCGCCACGACCCCGAGACCAGGATGCGCACTGCCTGGCTGGCCAACGAGCGCGACATCACCAAGCCGGGGGCGGCCCGCTTCGTGATCGTGCTGATGGAGGGTGCTCTGCCCAAGCACATCACCGGCGACATCGTCGAGGAGTACGGCTTCCTGACCTCGATCGCCCATCTGGGCATCTCGCTCGACAGCCGGGCCGAGGTGGACGAGGTGGCCCGGCTGGCCGACGAGGACGGCTGCCTGGTGCTGGGCCCCATGTACCGCAACCCCGATGTGGGCTACATCTGCCTGATCAAGGACCCCGACGGCAACAACGTCGAGTTCTCGGTGGAGCAGGTCCTCGGCTGACTGCCTCCTGCCGACCGCCTCTCAGGCGTTCTTCTCGGAGGCCGATCCGGGCACGTAGGTGCCCTTGTTGCGCCACAGCACCACCTCGTTGCCCCACGGGTCGCGGAAGGCGGCGTGGCGGGCGTCGAACTCCTCCCAGTAGACCTCGTCCCACATCTTGGTGGCGCCCATCTCGATGGCGAGGGCGAGCCGGTCGGGCGGGTCGTCGACCATCACGTAGATGCGGGGCACCGGCCCGCTGACCGGGGTGGTCTCCAGGTGGATGCCCAGATTGGGCTTCACGCCCGGCAACACCTCATGGAACTCACCGGCGGGCCGGCGCTTGTACTTCCAGTCGAACAGCGTCTCGTAGAACTGCGAGGTGGCCTCGGGGTCGGGCGTGGGCAGGTCCACGAAGATCAGCGGGTTCACCATGGCGGTCGCTCCTTGGTATTGGACGAGTCGTCGATGTCGAGTCAGCCGGTGCCGACCACGCTAGACGGGGGAGTCGAGCCGGGAGACAGCGGCGTCTCCCAGCGCCACGAACCGCTCGTAGCCGGCGCGGTAGGCGACGTCGGGGGACGGCTCGATGCGGGTCATCCTGGCCAGCGGCCAGGAGTCCATCGTGGCGGCGCCGACTCCGTCCCACCACTCCAGCGCCGCGCCCGCGGCCAGCGCGCAGCCGTGGGCCGAGAGCTGCTCGGGGCGCTCGGGCATATCCACGGCCACCTCCAGCACCGAGGCCTTGATCGAGCACCACAGGCGGCTGAGCGCGGGGGAGCCCCCGCAGCACATGACGTCCATGTCCACCCCGCTCGCCTGCAGGTCCTCATGAATGTGCCTCAGGCCGTAGCCGGCGGCCTCCAGCACGGCCCGGGCGATCTCGGCCACACCGGTGTCGAAGGCGAGGCCGTGCATCTCGCCCCGCAGCCGGGGCTCCCAGCGGGGCGACCTCTCGCCGTCGTGATAGGGCAACACCAACACTCCCCCCGCTCCCGGTGCCACGCCGGCCGCCAGCGACAGCAACTCGTCGATCGGGCGGCTCGTGACGGCCGACCACCACTCCAGCAGCTGGCCGTGCCCGTTGGTGGCCCCGCCGACCACCTCCACACCGGCCACCGGGCTGAAGAACGCCATCATCTCGGGGGGCCGCTTCGTCGCGGCCACCGCCACGCCAAGGCCGCCGGTTCGCCCGCCGGGGTCATGTCCCCTGCGATGGGTGCCGAGACCGCCGGCCCAGAAGCTCATGTAGGCGTCATTGGAGGCACTCACCAGAGGGGTGCCTGCGGCCAGCCCGAGCGCTCCGTCGCAATGACCGATGACCGCGCCGACCTCCACCCGCTCGCCGTAGCCCGGGATGGTCTCCTCGCCGGGCCAGAGTCCCTGGATGTCGCCGGCGCCCAGGCAGCGCAGCGCCCAGTCCCAGATCTGCGCTCCGGCCAGCGGGCGCCCCAGCTCGTCGCTGAGGAACTCGAGTTGGGCGAGGTGGTGCTCGGTGCGGCCCAGGCCGTTTCCGGCCGGATGGCGGCAGGTCGCGGCCAGACCCGCGGCAGCGCTGCCCCCGCCGCCGTCCAGCGGCACGGTTGTTGGGCTCTGGCCGCCGACCCCGACCGCGGCTATCTCCAGCCCGGAATCGTTGACTCTGGCCAGCAGGCGGCCCAGGCCGTCGAGCCAGGCCGCGGGATCGGCCCGGCCCGCCGGCCAGCCGCCCGCGCCGTCGAAGGCCTCGTACATCCACAGCTTGACGTCCCCGTCGCGGGCCAGCGCCACCGCCCGGGCCCCGCCGGTGCCCAGATCAACGCCCACCACGACCGGATCCATCGCGATGCGCCCCTTCCCGCGCCGGCTCCGAGTCAGCCCACCATCACCCGGTAGACCGGCTCGGACACGGCCAGAGCCAAGGCATCGGCAACGTCGGCCAAGTCGTAGCGGGCCGTCACCAGACGGTCGAGGTCGGCGGCCAGCGCGCCCGACTGCAGCAGGCCCGCAGCGGTCCGCCAGTCCTCGGGCTCCTGGCTGAACACCCCGATGATGGACAGCTCGTGATGGTGGATCCGGTCCGCGCCCACCGACGCCATGATGTCTTTGGGGAAGGCTCCGTACAGGACCACCGCGCCCGCGTCGTCGCACAGGTCCATGGCGAGCTCCACCGCGCCCGGGGTGCCCGCGGTGACGAACACGATGTCGTGATCGCCCTGCCAGTCAGTCACGCCCGAGGGCTCGGCCACCCTGGTCGCGCCGGCCTCGGCCGCCTCGACCAGACGCTGTTCGCTCACGTCGATCAGGCCCACCGAGGCCGCGCCCCAGGCCCGGCACAGGGCCAGGTGGAGGCGGCCCATGTAGCCCGCGCCGATGACCGCCACCCGGTCGCCCGACCGGAACCCGCTCAGCCGCACCGAGTGGACCACGCAGGCCAGCGGCTCGCCCATGGCGGCGTGCTCGACGTCGATCTCGCCCACGCAGTAGGTCTGGGCCGCGGCCACCCTCACCACTTCGGCCAGACCGGCGCCCATCGAGATGGTGCCGTCGCTCAGCCGTCCGCCCTGGGGACGCTTGCACAGCGCGCTGCGGCCCCGCCGGCACATGTGGCAGGTGCCGCACCGGGTGAGCAGGTCCATGGTTACCAGGTCACCGATCTGGGGCGCACCGGGAAGGGCGGCCACTGCCTCGCCCGCCTCGATCACACGGCCGGCAGCTTCGTGGCCCGGGGCGACGGGATATATAGGCTTCGTGCCGGCGAACAGGCGCCGCTCCATGGTGCACAGGCCGCAGGTGCCGACCTGGATCAGCACGTCCTCGGCACCGGCGCGAGGCCGGGGCTCGTCGCGGAGCTCGACCGCTCCCGGTCCGGTGACCACTGCTACCTGCATGACGCTCCTCGGTGTATGAAGACCGGAACCACGGACGCGCGCGACCCTTATGCCGAGATGGTGGTGCCGAGATCGTCGGCGGCAGTCACCGACAGACGCCGTCCGATCGCCCTGAGGGCGGCATCCATCTGGTCCAGACGCGAGTGGTGCTCCACATCCAGGACGCGATCCACCTGCGGCATGTGCCAACCCAGCCGGCGGGCCAACTCTGCCTTGCCCACGCCCTGCTCACGCATGCCTTGGTAAAGCAGCACCTTGACAGAAATGAGCGTCGGCAGCACGGCGTGGATATCGCCGCGGGAGGGCGACGGGATCTCCCTGCGGTCGTGGATGCGGGCGGCGATGGCTTCCTCGATCGCGCGCGCAGCGTGGCCGATGGCCTCCTTTCGGTCGTCGCCGAATGTGGTCAACTCCGGGAAGTCCGGAGACATCGCCAGCACGGCGCCGTCGTCGTCCTCGAGCGTGATCGGATAGGCGAGCATCAGTCCAACCCTAGGTCTTTCTTGATCTTGGCGACGAGACCTCGACCCAACTCCTTGCGTCCGCCGTGCATCGGCAGCTGGCTGGTGCGGTTCCCGCGCCGGACAGTGAGATGTCCGCTGCCGCCCTTGTGGGCATGAAATGTGCATCCCCGCTTGCGCAGCCAGCGGCGCAACTCACCAGCGTTCATCAAGGCCACTCTACACAACACTTCTGTTGTCCCCCTGCGTCTTCCGCCTGCTCGGCAGGGCTACCGCCACCGCAGGGGAGCCGCAGCCGGATGGCGAATCAGCGGCGGTCGATGTGGGGCCAGTTATGGGGGATCTCGAGCCCGGCCCTCTCCAGCAGCGACCTCTGGGCGGCGGTGGCGTCGGCGCGGAGGGCGGCAACGTCGACCGTGGTGCAGGTGCCGTCCCGGATGACGAGCCGCCCGGCCACCACCACGTCGCGCACCGAGCGACCGTCGGTGCCCCACACCAGGTGGAGCACCGTCTCGCCCCGAGGGGTCCAGCCGATCGATGACGTGTCGTGCACCACCATGTCGGCCTGCTTGCCCGGCTCGAGACTGCCGATCCGGTCATCCATGCCGATGGCGGCGGCCCCGGCGATGGTGGCCAACTCGAACGCGGTGTGAGCGCCGAAGCGTTCGGGATCGATGCGGGTGTCGCGGGCCAGGCCCGCGGCCAGCGCAGCCGTTCGCAGGATGTCGGAGGTGTCGCCCGCGTTGGACGCGTCGCAGCCCAGGGCCACCCTTCCGCCCCGCTCCACGATCTCGGCGTGGCGACCCTGGGAGGCCACTCCCTGCCCGAGGCGCAGGTAGGCCCACGGGCAGTAGGCGATGGCTGTGGAGGTGCTCAACACGAGGTCCACCTCGACGTCGTCGAGCCAGACGCCGTGCGCCACGAGCAGGTGCGGTCCCAGCACCCCCAGCGCGTCCAGATGGGCCAGGGGCCGGCGGCCGGTGCGGGCCAGGTAGCGCTCGGGATCCGACGAGGTGGGCGACATGTGCATGGTGAGGCCGGTGCCCCGGTCCCGGGCCAGGTCGGCGGCGCCGGCCAGGAGTTCGTCGGAGGCGAGGTCGTGGCCCACCAGCGTCACCCAGCCGTCGATGAGGCCGCCGTCGGAGAAGGCGTCCACCACTTCGCGCTGGCGGTCGAGCGTCTCGGCGGCCGGAGCGGTGAACGGGCCTTCCTCTATGTCCCAGCCCCAGACGCCCATCGTGCCCCGGATGCCGGCCCGCCGCATGCCGGCCGCGGCTCGGTGGGGGTTGGCCACTGTGCCTGCCTCCACCACGGTGGTCACGCCGTTGGCCAGGTTCTCGACCGAGGACAGCAACGCCGAGAGCTCGTCGTCGTCGCCGGTGTGGGCGCCGTGGGCGGGCACCGACCACTGGAAGATCGACGCTCCGGGGGGCAGGAGATCGGGGATGCAGCTGCGGATCAGAGGATCACCGGTGAGATGCTGGTGGGCGTTGACCATCCCGGGTGTGACCACGCAGCCGGTGGCGTCGATCATCTCGGCCTCGGGATAGCGCCCGGCCAGTTCCGTGCTCGAGCCGACCGCGGCGATCACGTCGCCGGCCACCGCCACCGCTCCGCCGACCAGCACCTCGCGGGCCGGGTTCATGGTCACGACGTCCCCGCCCGCCACCAGCAGGGTCACCGGTGCCGGCGCGGACGCGGTTTCGGTGGGCGTCGCGGTCACTGCCGCCGAGCATAGGCGGCGGCGTCCATGCGAGAATCAGCGGGTGCAGGCTCCGCCGACCCCGCCAATCACCGCCACGATGCACGTTTCGCGGGCAAGGCGGACAGGCGGGGCCCGGCCTTGATCCTGAACCCCGGCCAGGGCCGCATCGAGAGCGACCACTACCTCCCGGTCACACCCGAGACCAGCCGGTGGGGCTGGTGGCCGAACCGGCTGACCGCTCCGGTGATGTCGGTGGACAGCGGTTCCGTCCTCACCGTGGACACGCTGTCGCACGAGGGGATCCTCGAGGACCAGGGCCGCGACCCGGCGGCCTTCTTCGGGACCCGCGGCATCGACCGGTCCGGGGTCCTCGAAGACGCCGTCGAGATGGCCCGGGACGTGCCCCACACCTTCGGTCTCGACGGTCCCCATGTGGTGACCGGCCCGATAGAGGTTCAAGGCGCCGAGCCCGGTGACTTGCTGAGGGTGGACGTGCTGGGCTTCTCGCTGAGGGTGCCATACGGCGTCACATCCAACCGGCACGGGCTGGGTGCGCTGCCCGGTGAGATGCCCGACGGCTCAGAGCCCCCCGACACGCTCACGCCCGGCACCGAACACGGCACGGTGTCGGTGTTCACCGAGGTGGAGGGCGATGCCACCAGGGGCACGGCCGTGCTGCGCTACGGCACCGACGGCACGCTGCGCTACCCGATCGCGCCGTTCCTCGGGATGATGGGCGTGTCCCCCGATGTCGGCGAGCCGGTCGCCACCCGGCCGCCGGGCCGCCACGGCGGCAACCTCGACGTCAAGCACCTGATCCACGGCACGACGCTGTACCTCCCGGTTCAGGTGCCGGGGGCCGGCTTCGCGGTGGGCGATCCCCACTTCGCCCAGGGCAACGGCGAGGTGGCCCTGACCGCGCTGGAGGGCTCCTTGAGGGCTGACCTGCGCTTGTCAGTACTACGAGGACCCGAGGCCCGCCGGGCCTGCGGGCTGATCGAGAACCCGTTCGGCGAGACCGACGACCACTGGGTCGCAGTCGGGCTGCACGCCGACCTCGACGAAGCCATGCGTGAGGCGGTCCGGGAGGCCCTGCGATTCTGCGAGAGCCGACTCGGCCTGCCCCGCCACATCGCCTACGCCTACTTGAGTTGTGCGGCCGACTTCGAGGTGTCCCAGGTGGTCAACGACGTCAAGGGCGTCCACTGCCTGATAGCCAAGCGCGACTTCACGTAGCGACGCCGGGGGCGGGGGCGTCGGGGCCTGAGGCCGGGACAGTGCCCCGGATACGCAGCCAGCCCGCCAGCACCAGCGCCAGCACCGCCAGGCCGGCAGCAGGCCAGGTCACGCCGGCGCCGTACCGGTCGTACAGCAGCGCGGCGGGGACCGCGGCGATGGCGGCTCCGGCCACCTCGGCTGCGCCCATCAGGCCCAGTGCGGCCGCCTGGCGCTGCTCGGGGACGGCCCGGGCCACCACCGCGTGCGCCGCGGTGAAGCCGTAGCCGTCTGCGAAGCCCACCGCCACCATGGCGACCACGATCGGGATAACCCCGGGGATCACGCCGTAGGCCATCGTCAAGACGCTCACCACCACGAGCCCGGCCATCGTCACCCGCACCGGTCCCACCCGGTCGGCCAGGCGGCCGGCCCGCGTCCCCACCAGCATGATCGGCAGCGCGACCATGGTGAAGGCGATCCCGGTGGCCACCGCGCCGGCACCCCGGTCGGCGAACATCACCGGCAGCACCGCCTCCCAGGCGCCGATCATCATGAAGTAGCCGCCCACCATGATCAGCGCGCCCTGCAGGCGTCGCATCGACAGCAGGTCGAACGACGTGGCCCGCCGGGACACGTCGAGCAGGCCCCGGTCGGGGGGCAGGCGCATCGCCACCGGAACGAACAGCACCATGGCCCCGGCGAAGACCGCGAACGGCGCCCGGATCCCGCCGGCCCACACCAGCAGCGCGGTCAGCACCGGCCCGAAGATGAACCCCGTGGTCTCGGCCACCACCATCCGTCCGAGGTTCTCGCCGGCCCGGGCCGGATCGTGGACCGAGGCGGCCCGGCGCACCCCCGGAAGGATGAGCCCTCCCGCGAATCCGAGAACCGCCCGGCTCGCCACCCAGACCCCGAGACCCTCGGCGAAGACCATCATCAGCATGGCCGCCGCGCTGAGGCCGATGCCCGCAGTGGCCATCGTGCGGGCGTGGCCCATGTCGGCCAGCCGGGCCAGGGTGACCTGCGACACGAAGGCGGCCACGAACCCGCTGGCCACCATGATGCCGATGCCGGCGCCGCTGAAGCCGAACTCGTCGCGCAGCTCGCCGAGCACGGTGACGATCCCGCCGATGCCGCCCGCGGTCACCCCCATCAGAATCTGGAAGGGCAGCAGGTCGCGCTGGAAACGCCGGCGCGAGGGCGCGCCGGCTCGGCGGATCAAGGGCTCAGACCTCTTTGAGGAGCAGGTCGCTGGTCTGGCCCGAGACGAACAGCTCGCTTCCCGCCTTGAGGATCTCCCGGTACCCGTCCTCGGTCGGCAGCCGCTCCAGGAACTCGTCGAGGGTGCCCAGATCGGGGGCGTCGATCATCCAGTAGACCTTGCCGTAGGCGCCGTAGGTCTCCATCCACGACGTGACCGTAACCCGGTCCGGGTCGGCCGCAGCCATGTAGCCGGTGTACCGCTGGATCCATTCCCGCACCCGGGCCACGTCGCTGGAGTCGACCTGGGCCTTGCGAACCATCCTCACCATCGCAGTCACTTCCCTTCCCGAACCTCTAACCTTCTCGAACCTCTAGACCGATCCGTTTGGGTTCGCCGCCGTTGGACGCCGAGGTCTCGCTGGGGCAGGCCGACACCGCGGCCAGCACGTCGATCTCGGCCCGCAGGTCGATGTAGTCGCCCGCGGTGGCCGGCGACTCCCGGAACACCAGCCGCTGCTCGTCCACCACGTCGGTGTACATGAACACATTGAACACGTCGGGGATCAGGTCGGGGTCGACGCCCCAGGGCTGCACCGCCTCCTCGAGGTTGCCCTGGCAGGTCCGGTGCCCCGATTCAATCCCGTCGCGGACGGCGTACACGCCCGCGGAGCAGCGCCCCCCGTTCCAGGCGAAGTGGACGCCGACCGGGTCGTCGATGACGGTCATCATGAGCCGCTCATACGGCGGCCGGGACCACAGCGTGGTGATCCTGCGCATCGATCCGGTGCCGGCCAGCATGTTGAGCGCCACCGTCTGCCCGGCGTGGTAGCCCTCGCGCGGGTTGTCGAGCGCCAGGAAGGTGGAGTCGGCCACCTGAGGCCCGTCCAGCGCGACGATCCGCAGCACCTGGCCGGCCCGCACCTCCACGGCCCGGCCCTCGCAGCGGGGCACGACCACCTTTTCGAGGATCACCTGATCGGCAGTGGTCATGCAGTCACTTCGAGGACACGGGGGCAGGCGTGGTCATGCGGTCACTTCGAAGACACGGGGGCAGGCGTGGTCATGCGGCCACTTCGCGGGTGACCTCGCCCGCGGTGGCCGTGGTCAGCTTCACATCCGACGACATCAGCTCGAGCCAGGCCCGCAGGTAGCCCCGCATGGGCACCTCGTAGGTGACCGGCGCCGTAACCACACCGTCGGCGGAGACCTCCTCGTTCTCGTGTCCGAGTCCCTTGCTCATGTCCACCCACTCCACCTCGGCGATGGCCAAGCCGTCCTGGCAGCGCTCGAACAGTTCCAGGTCGTCGGGATTCCCGAGGCTGGGGAAGTCCTCCGCGATCCGCATCCGCAGCACGTTCACCTCTTCGGGAGCACCCTCGGCGGCCACCACCCAGGTGTGCAACCGGGTCTCGGTCACGGTGACCGGGTCGACCGTCTCGAAGTGGTTGCCCTTGATGAGCAGGTTGGGGAAGACCGAGAGGTTGATCATCGAGCCCGGCGCCATCTCCAGCACGTCGTCGGCGTCGTCGCCGCTGCGCTGCTCGATCTGCTCGGCGTACCACTCCCGCCCCGGCACCGGCCTCTGCGTCTCCCAGAATGACTGGTGCAGACCGGGCCTCTGGTCCACGAACATGTGACCGTTGCCCAGGTCGGAGCCGTACATGTCGGTGTCGTCGGGGCTGGCCTTGAACTGCGACAGCGACCGGGCGCCGCCGTGCTGGCGCTCGTTGAGGATCAGGAAGCTGCGATGGGCGAAGGTGGGATGCAGCCCGTCGCCGGCGTTGTCCCAGGCCAGCTTCCAGTTGCCCCGGTAGATCATGCGCTGGCAGTTGCGCACGTCGATGCGCCCCACCGGAGACCGGTCCACGAACCCGTCGATCAGCGGCCCGGCCGGGCCCAGCCACTCGGCGAGGCTGGGGGCGTCGAGGTTGAGCGTGCCGAAGATGAGGCCCCGGTAGGTTCCGAGCCTCGGCACCTGGGCCAGGCCGTGATGGTCCTTGTGGAAGTCGGCCGGATAGCCCTCGGGGTAGGGCACGTTGACGAGCTCGCCCCGGTTGGAGTAGGTCCATCCGTGGTAGGAGCACTGGAAGCGCCGGGCCGAGCCGCAGTCGGCCTGGCACACGATCGAGGCCCGATGGGCGCACCGGTTGAACAGGGCGTGGAGGCCGCCGTCGGAGTCGCGGGTGATGATCAGCGGGCGGAGTCCCATTCGGGACGCCAGGAAGTCGTTGGGGTTCGGGACCTGGCTCTCGTGGGCCAGGTAGACCCAGGCCCCGCCGAACACCTTGGACATCTCGGCGTTGAAGACCTCGGCGTCGGTGTAGATCGAGCGATGGACCCGGTGGGGCTGGACCAGAGCCTGCAGGTCGGTCGCTGCGGTCGTATCGAAGATGGAGGTCATGTCGGCACCTCGCTTCTGCGAACCCCCAAGGTCATCTATAGCACGAATGAGAACTTGCGGACATCGCCGCGGCTGTCCACCAGCCGCACGATCTTGAACCTGATCGACCACTCCTCGCCCAGCGACGCGAACACGTAGTCGTTGTGGCTGGCGAACGGGGTCAGCCGATCCTTGCGATGCTCCCAGACCACCGTCGAGCACCGGGCCAGCGTGTCGCCGTCCTCCAACGGCCAGGCCTCGGTGTTGGACACGATGCGGCAGGTCCGCGACGGCGGCTCCTGGGCGTGGGCCCACCCAGTCTCGAGCAGCCCGATGCGATCCTCCATGCGGCGGTGGTCGTCGAGGAGGTAGGAGACCTGGGCGCGGGGGTCGCCGCCGGGATCGAGGGGGATCCAGTAGACGCAGTCGTCAGTGAACCGTGCCAGCCAGTCGTGGTAGCAGCGGTCGTCCAGCAGGCGCGCCTCGTGGTGCAGGGCCTGCTCGACCGCCGGACGCAGTTCTGGGTGGCCCGGTCCGGGACCGGGCTGCGGTGGCGACAGCAGATCCACCAGCCGCTGATACAGGCGATCGTCCACCGGCGACGCCGCCCGAGGACCCATCAGCCCGTCTCCTCGCCTTCTCCGGCGCCGCCGGGGCCGTGGACGGCCTCCAGCAGGCGGCCGACCAGCGCGGCCGGGTCGTCGGAGCCCCAGACGTTGCGCCCGAAGGCCACGCCGGCGCCGCCGGCCTCGACCACCCCGCGGGCCAGTGCGACGACCTGGTCCTCGTCGTCGACCTTCGGGCCCCCGAGAGCCACCACAGGCGCCGGGCATGCCTCGGCCACCGCCGCGAACTCCTCGGGCGGGCCGGGACACATGGTCTTGACGATGTCAGCGCCGAGCTCTACTGCCAGCCGGGCGCCGCGGCCCACGTTCTCGGCCGTCCAGGGAACCGACCGGGGCCAGCCCCCCGGTATCGACTCGGCCATCACCGGCAGACCGAGCAGCTCGCACTCGGCCGCAAGCTTCGCCAGACGTTGCAGCGAGTGCTGCTCGTCGGGGGTGCCCGGGAACACCATGATCACCACCGCGTCGGCACCGAGAATCATGGCCTGCTCAGCCGAATAGAGCAGCGAGGTGGTGTCAGCCGCGGGAGGGTCGCCCAGATCGGAGATCCCACCGTCGACGCGCAACACCAGCCCCGCTCCGGCGAAGTCTTCGGGACGGGCTCGGGCCAGCTGCCAGGTGGCGAGCACCGCGTCGGGTCCGCCCCTCGCTATGGAGGCGGCCGCGGCGGGCTCGACGCCCATGCCCATGTAAGAGGGGTGATCCATGGCCACGAACACGGCCCGGCCGTCGGCGCGGAAGATGTGCCGGAACCGCCGACGCTTGCCAGCCGATACGGCCGAGAGCGGAGCACTCGCGCTGTTCATGGGTCGATCAGTCCGTTTCTGTCGCTAATCGGCGGGCAGTGGCGCCGTGAACTCGTCTTCAGCCAGGGGCGTCGCCACATCGGCGCGCACCAGCTTCATCACGTGCGCGGCCCGACCCTCCCAGACCGACGCCGGGCCCACCCGGTAGAACGGCGACCGCAGGTTGTTCATCAGCACGGTCACCATGTCGGTGTCCTCACGGTTGGTGACGGCCAGCCGGTCCAGCTCGAAGTCCTGCTCCTCCACCGACTTGTCGATCCCGTAGATGCGGCTGAACAGCCGGGTGCGGTCCGGTGCGATCGGGTCGGCCCGCACCAGCAGCAGCTGCGTCGGGTAGGGCAGCGGCGTGAGGTTCGGGTAGATGAAGTCGGCGTAGTGGCCGAGGAGCTGCTCGGGGGTGAGGTCGTCGCGCCCGCCCGAGGTGTCGTCGTGGTCGGCGTGGGGCTTGAAGCCGCTGCAGGTGCGGCCCTCGAAGCGCACGATGGTGTCCATCTGCTTGCGGATGTCGTTGAGCCGCCGGTGCACGAAGCGGACGTGGTAGTCGTCGTTGGAGTTCTCCGCGAAGGCCTTCCAGTTGATGGGGTAGACTTGGTCGAGCTCCCGGTGGTAGCGGGTGAACGTGTCGAACCGGTAGAGGTCGTAGCGCTCGGCCAGCGGCGCGATCCACTCCCGGAACGACGGCGCCCGGCGCGACAGGCACCCGAAGATGAGCTTGTTCCACGCCACCTCGATGCGGATCTCCACCAGTCCGTAGTCCTCGGTCGGCATGCCGTCGGGGTACATGCGGACCCGGTCGGGGATGCCGATCAGGCGCCCGTCGATGGCGTAGGCCCAGTTGTGGTAAGGGCAGGTCATGGTCTTGCCGCAGTTGCCGGCCGGGTCGAACAACAGCCCGGAGGCCCGGTGGCGGCAGTTGTTGAGGAACCCCCGCACCGAGCCGTCCTGTTGGCGGATCACCATCACCGGCTGGTAGCCGATGGTGCCGGTGATGTAGTCGCCGGGCTCGGTCAGGTCCTCGGTGTCGCCCAGCCACACCCACGACCGCCCGAACACCCGCACCATCTCCAGGTCGAACAGCTCCTGGTCGAACACCTCGTAGGGCTGCAGCATCGGGCTGTCGACCGGGGCGTGCACCAGGCCGGTGGTCTCGGCCACCCTGCGCTGCAGACGCTCCACCGCCGGCTCGGCCTGCAAGTCCGCGATCACACCGCGACCCTACCGGAGCCCACAGAACCCAGTCCAAGCAGCCGAGCCGTCCGCGCCCGCCGGGGACAGGCCGGCGCGGCCATGGAGGAGAAAATTAGCGCCAATCTGACGCCAATAGCGCTACATCGGTGATGGCTCCAGGTCTCTGGTCGCGACCGCGACGTGATGGAATGCCATGCTTTCTCCATGGCAGGCGGCGGGACCATGGGCACGAGATGACGACGGCCGGAGCCGGCGAGGCTATCCGCTACGAGCCCGATGAGCCCTGCCCTCCGCTGATCGCGCTGAGCGTCGGGTTGCAGGGGGTCATGCTCGTTCTGGCGACGATCGTACTGATCGTGGCCATCACGGCCCGCGCAGGCGAGCAGGACGATGCCTACGTGACTTGGGCCGTGTTCGCCTCCTTGGTCATTGCCGGGGGGCTCACCGCGATGCAGGCCGGCCGCTTCTGGCGGCTCGGCGCCGGGCACATTCTGATCATGGGGCCCACCCCCAACTACGTCGCCGTCTCGGCGCTGGCCCTGGCTGCGGGCGGGCCGGCCCTGCTGGCCAGCCTCACCGTCGCGGCCGCGCTCTTCTATACCGTGCTGTCCCTGTGGCTCCCCCTGCTGCGACGGATCATCACACCGGTCGTGTCGGGCACAGTGCTGATGCTGATCGCGGCCACGATCCTCCCGGTCGCGCTCGAACGCGTGAACGAGGTGCCCGAGACCGCGCCCGGCGCGGCCGGCCCGGTGGTGGCTCTCGTGACTCTCGTCGCGGTAGTGGCGCTCTCTCTGCGCGTCTCCGGGGCTTGGCGTGTCTGGTCGCCGCTCATCGGCATCGCAGCCGGCTGCGTAGTGGCTGTGGCGTTCCAGGCGTACGACGTCCAGCCGATTCGCGACGCCTCATGGGCCGGACTCCCGGGCAGCGGTTTCCCTGGAATCGAGTTGACGCCCGGCGTCGAATTCTGGGCGCTGCTGCCCGCCTTCGTGGTGATCGCACTGGTGGGCAGCGTCAAGAACATCGGGGACTGCATCGCCATCCAGCAGGCCTCATGGCGCCGGCCGCGTGTGACCGACTACCGGCGGGTGCAGGGCTCGCTCAACACCAATGGTGCCGGGATCCTGCTGTCGGGCCTGGCCGGAACCCCGCCAACGTCGGTCTACTCGTCATCCAGCCCGCTGCTGGTCGGCCTCACCGGTGTAGCCGCCCGCCGGGTCGGCTACGCGGTCGGAGCGCTGATGATCTTGCTGTCGCTGCTGCCCAAGGTGACCGCAGTACTTCTGGCCATCCCCAGCCCTGTTATGGGCGCCTACCTGCTCACCGCCATCGGGGTGCTCTTCGTGAGCGGCATCCAGACGGTGGTGACCGACGGCCTCGACCGGGGCAAGGCCCTCACGGTGGGAATCGCCTTCTCACTGGGAGTCGGCCTCGACAACCAGACCATCGGCACAGACCTCCTGGGAGAGACGTGGGGCCCGCTGATCGACAACGGCATGCTGGCCGGAGCACTAGCCGCGGTGGCGATGACCCGGTTCGTGGAACTGACCAGCCGGAGCCGCCAGGCCCGCCTGAGGGTCGAACTCCGCCCGTCGGCGGTGAACGAGATCGACGAGTTCCTGCACGGCTTCGCCGCCGGCATCGGATGGGATGACGCCGCCTCGCGGCGGCTGCGCTCCGCTGGCGAGGAAACGCTGATGAGCCTGCTGCAACAGGATGAAGACCACTCCGTCGCTGACTCGCCCAGTCTCATAGTCGTGGCCCGTCACCGCGGTGCGACGGTGGAGATGGAATTTCTGGCAGTCTTCGACGAGCAGAACCTGGAGGACCGGCTGGCAGACCTGAACGAAGAGTCCCAGACCAGCTCAGGCATGGAGGAGGGCGAGGTCTCGCTCAGGCTGCTGCGGCACTACGCCTCGTCGGTGCACCATCAGAAGTTCCACGGACTCGACGTGGTCACGGTGCAGGTCAAGGCCGGCTAGTCCGACCTTCAGGTATCGGACCTTCGCCCGTTACCATCGGATCGATGGCAACGAACGCGGTCTGGACCGTTCCCGAGCCTCGTTCCGTGCACAGGGTGTGGATGGATGACGACACGGCCATCATTCTGCGACGCCATGGGAACCCAGACGGCACGAGGCTCGTTCTGGGCCACGGCAACGGTGTGTCGATAGACCTCTACTACCCGTTCTGGTCGCGGTTAACAGAGGACTTCGACGTTGTCGTCCATGACTTGAGAAGCCACGGCTGGAACGCGGTGAGTCCCCTGGCGAACCACACCGTGCCGACCTTCGTGGAGGACCATGAACGGGTTCTCGACGCCATCGACCGTCACTACGGCTCCAAGCCGCAGGTGGGCGTGTTCCACTCGATCTCGTCATACGCGCCGTTGCTGTCCCCCACCGGGGGCAGCCGGTTCTCGGCTCTCGTCCTGTTCGATCCTCCGCTGCGCATGCCGGGGGCGACCACCAACGAGTTCGACGAAGCATCCGAGCGAGTGGCCAGGATGGCGAAACGACGCACAGCCCGCTTCAAGACCAGGGAGGCCTTCATCGAACTGCTCGGCTTCGCGCCCACCTTCAAGCACGCCCTGCCCGGCATCCTCGACCTGCTGGCGACCACGACCCTGCGCGAGGCTGAGGACGGCTCCGGACTCGAACTGCGATGCCCACGAGAGCATGAGGCCCAGATCCACGCCCATGCACGGCTTTTTGCGGTGCTGATCGATTTCGACTCCCTGCGGTGCCCGACAAAGGTGATCGGAGCCGACCCGACCCTCCCGTACTCGTACCTTCCGACCCTGGACCTGAGCGACATGATGACTGTGGACTACGACTTCCTGCCCGGCGCCACCCATTTCCTCCAGTTGGAGAGACCCGCAGAGTGTGTCGCAAGAATGCGGGAGTTCCTGGAGCCGATGGGCCTTGCCTGATCCTGCGCCGGGCGCGGGGCGGTCGTCCATCGCAGTGGTGGGCATGGCGTGCCGGTTCCCGGGCGCGCCGGATGTCCCGGCGTTCTGGCGGCTGCTGGAAGACGGCGCCAGCGCGGTCACCGAGGGCGTGCCCGGATCGGGCGTGGGCCGGGTGGGCGAGCTGTTCCCCGACGCGGCCGTCCAGAACAGCGCCTGCCGGTTCGGGGCCTTCATTGACGGGATCGACCAGTTCGACGCCGCGTTCTTCCGCATCTCGCCGGTAGAGGCGCAACTGCTGGACCCCCAGCAGCGGCTGATGCTCGAGGTGAGCTGGCAGGCACTCGAGGACGCCGGCATCGATCCCGACCGGCTCAAGGGAAGCCGCACCGGCGTGTACGCGGGGATAAGCAACAACGAGTACCGGGCGCTGGTGCTGGACGGCAACGACACTGCCGAGCCCGCGGCCAGCCTGTACTCGGTCGCCGGCACGTCCTTCAACACGGCCATCGGAAGGGTCGCCTTCGCGCTCGGGCTTCAGGGTCCCGCCCTGGCCGTGGACACCGCCTGCTCGTCGTCGCTGGCGGCGGTGCACCAGGCGGTCGCCGGGCTCCAGCGGGGCGAAGCCGACCTGGCCCTGGCCGGCGGGGTTCACGCCATCCTGTCCGGGAGGCTGTTCGAACTGCGGGGCAACGCCGGGATGCTGGCCCCCGACGGGCGCTGCAAGACCTTCGACGCCTCCGCCAACGGCTACGTGCGCGGTGAGGGCTGCGGGATCCTGGTGCTGAAGCGGCTAAGCGACGCCGAGGCTGACGGCGACCGGATATGGGGTGTGGTCCGGGGGACAGCCCTCAACCAGGACGGCGCCAGCCAGGGGCTCACCGTTCCGAACGGCGAAGCCCAGCAGCGGGTGATCGCCGACGCGCTGGCCTGGGCTGGCGTGCAGCCGTCGGAAGTCGACTACGTGGAGGCTCACGGCACCGGCACGTCGGTCGGCGATCCGATCGAGGCCGAAGCCACCGGAACGGCCTACCGCGTCGGGCGGGACCCGGACCGGCCGCTGCTCATCGGTTCGGTCAAGACCAACGTCGGCCATCTGGAGTCGGCGGCCGGCGCGGCCGCGCTGATCAAGGTGATGCTGGCCATGAAGCGAGGGGTCATCCCCAGGCACCTCAACTTCGAGGACCCGAACCCGGAGATCGACTGGGACCGGCTGCCGCTGAAGGTCACCGCGGAGCCCACGCCCTGGCCCAGCCGCGGCGACGGTCCCCCTCGGGCCGGGGTCAGCGGCTTCGGCTGGTCGGGCACCAACGCCCACGTCGTGGTGGAAGGGTACGCAGCCGGCGAGGCCTCAACCGAGGCTGCCGATCCGGGGCGATGGGTCTCGGGGGCGCCGGTGCGGGTCGCCACCGGCGCGCCCGCGGCAACCCTGGATCCCGCGGCAGCGGCGCCCACAGCCCGCCCGGCCAGGCTGCTTCCACTCTCGGCCAAGACCGGAGAATCGGTGCGGGAGATGGCGGCGGGCTGGCTGGAGTGGCTCGAGGACCGCTTCGAAGACCTGGCCGGCGACGATGTCGGCAACGAGCTGCTCGCCGACGCGGCCTGGACCGCAGGGGTGGGGCGGAGCCACATGGCCCACCGGTCCGGCGTCGTCTTCACAGACGCCGTATCGCTGCGCGAGTCCCTGCAGGCCGTGGCCGGAGGCGACGACCAGCCGCCGCGGACAACCGCGACCCGGGTGGCCTTCGCCTACACCGGCCAGGCCAGCCAGTGGGTGGGCATGGGACGGGCGCTCTACGGATGCGAGCCGGTCTTCAGGGCTGTCCTCGACCGCTGCGACGAGGTGCTCCAGTCCCAGCGAGGGGCGTCGTTACTCGACGTGATGTTCGGCTCCGAGGAGGAGTTGGACGACCCGGCCTGGACACAGCCCTGCATCTACGCGATCGAGTGCGCCCTGACCGCGCTGTGGTCGAGCATCGGCGTCCGCCCCGATGTGGTCGTTGGCCACAGCCTGGGAGAGATCGCGGCCGCGCAGGCGGCCGGAGCGTTCAGCCTCGCGGATGGCCTGCGGTTCGCGGCCGCCCGCGGCGCGCTTATGGGCTCGTTGCCGGAGGACGGCGCCATGGCCGCGGTGTTCGCCACCCCGGAGTGGGTTGCGGCCGCGGTGGACGAGTTCAACGCCGCGACCGCCGGCTCACCGGTGAGCGTGGCCGCCGACAACGGGATGCATCAGGTGATCAGCGGCCCGGCCGGGGCGGTCGACGCCCTGCTGGAAGGCTTCGAGTCGGAGAAGGCATGGGTGCGACGGCTGCGCAGGAGTCCCGCCTACCACAGCGCTCTGGTGGAGCCCGCTCTGGACGACCTCGAGGCCGTGGTCGACGGCATAGAGACAGCAGTTCCACTGGATCACTTACGTGAGCAGCATGACCGGCCAGGAGCTGGAGCCGGGCACGATGCTCGACGGCCGGTACTGGCGAAGCCAGGCAAGGGCACCGGTGGCCTTCCGCACCTGTGTGGAGACGCTGGCCGCCATGGGTGTGGACACCGTGATCGAGATCGGTCCCGACACCGTCCTCGGACCCACGGTCACCACCGCCTGGCCGCAGGGAACCGGCCCGGCCGAGCCCGTGATCGCCTCCAGCATGCGCCGACCCTCGTCCAGCAAGCCCGACCCCGTCGACGGAAGCGGCTTCCTCGACGCGGTCGCAGTCGCTTACAGCGCCGGGATCGACCTGTCGTTCGGGGGCCTGTTCGCGGGCGAGGCCCGGCGCCGGGTCGCTCTTCCCGGCTACCGGTTCCAGCACCATCGCTACTGGGTGGAGCAGCCACGCCGGAGGAGGCAGGCCTCGGACCATCGCTTGCTGGGCACACGCCACGACTCTCCCAGGGGCGAGACCCTCTACGCCACAGAGATATTCGTGACCGAACCGGCGTGGCTCGACGACCACCGGGTGTACGGGCGGGTGGTCACGCCGGGCGCGCTGTACGGCTCGATGGCCGCCGCAGCCTGCATCTCGATGGGCTCGCCGGGTGGACTTGTCGTCGAGGACTTCCAGCTCCACAGCCCGATGGTCTTCGACGAGCACGATCCCGCCGATGCCGCCGAGGTGGCAGGGCGCAGCGTGCAGTTCGTGCTCGACGGCTCCGACACGGCGAGTCCTCGCCAGTTCGAAGTATTCAGCCGGTCCGAAGGCGAGGACGGATGGACGCGACACGCCCAGGGCATGGTGTCGCCGAACCCCGGCCTTGAGGCGAGTCCCGAGCGGCTCGACCCGGAGGAACTGAGAGCCAGCCTCGACGCGGTCGATATCGCCGAGTTCTACCGGGCCCGGGCCGGCGCCGGCGTCGACCTCGGCGGGTCGTTCCGAACGCTGGCCTCGCTGTGGGCCCGCGACGGCGAGGCGCTGGGCGAGGTGGCCCTGCCCGACGGCATCGACAGCGGCGGCGCAGAGCTGCATCCGCTGCTGCTGGACGGCTGCTTCCAGGTGATGGCCGCGGCCCGTCGAGCCTCCGGCGACGAGGACAGCATCCCCTACCTGCCGTTCGGATGGGAGCGGCTCGAGCTGCACGGCCCGCTGCCCGATCGGCTGGTCTGCCGTGCCCGGCTGCGCGAGCCGGGGGGCACAGACGCCGGCGGCGAGGCGACCGGGCCCCGCGAGGTCATCGCCGCCGACCTGCGCCTCTATGCCTACGACGGCACTGAGCTGGGCCGGCTCGACGGTTACACCGTCAAGCGGGCGACGCGGGCCGCCCTGCTCTCAGCGACCGAGAGTCTCGACGACCTGCTGTATGAGGTGGTGTGGCGAGACCGAGCCCTGCCGCCGGGCGTCGTCGGGGCCGACTTCCTGGCCAGCCCGGCGGCGGTGGCAGCCCGCTCGGACACGTTCGCGGCGTACCTGGAGGCCGCGGGCGTCGACAGGACCAGCCGGGCTGAGCTGTTGAACGACCTGGAGCGGCTGTCATGGGCCTACGCGCTGATGACGCTGGAACGCCTGGGCTGGCAGCCCACCGAGGGCGGGTCGGTGGAGCCGGATGGGCTGCGCGAGCAGGTCGGCGTGCTGCCCGAGCACAGTCGCCTGTTCCGCCGGCTCTTCGAGATGCTGGCCCGAGCGGGTGTGGTCGAAGCCGCCGGTGACGGGTTCGTCGTCAGGCCCCGCCCCGAGGATCACAGCCCGCCGACGCTGCCCGCAGACGCCGAGGCGTTCGGGTCGGATATGGCGGACCGCTACGAGCACGGCTCGACCGAGATCGGGCTGTTCCGGCGCAGCGCCGGAGCCCTGGCCGAGGTGCTGGTGGGCGACGCCGATCCGTTGACGCTGCTGTTCAGCAGCGGCGAGCCCACCGCGGCCGACCTGTACCTGAAGGCACCGGTGGCCAGGGCGGCCAACCAGATGCTGGCCGACGCGGTGGCAACCCTGCTCGAACAGATGCCCGACGAGCGCAGGCTGCGGGTGATCGAAGTCGGGGCAGGCACGGGATCGGCCACCGCCGCGGTGCTGCCCCAACTGCCCGAGGGACGCTTCGACTACACCTACACCGACATCTCCGCTGGCTTCTTCGCGGAGGCCGAGGGCCGTTTCGGCGGGCGGGAGGCGTCGATCGAGTACCGGGTGCTCGACATAGAGCAGGACCCGGGCTCCCAAGGCTTCGACTACCACGCTTACGACCTGGTGATCGCGTCCAACGTGCTGCACGCCACCCGCTACCTGTCCGAGACACTCGAGCACTGCCGGGATCTCCTGGCGCCGTCGGGTCATGTGGTGGCTCTGGAGAACCTGAGGGGACAGGGCTGGCTGGACCTGACCTTCGGGCAGCTGGACGGCTGGTGGCGCTTCGCCGACGCCTGCCGCCCCCACCATGCCCTGGCCAGTCCTGCGGTCTGGCGGCAGGCACTCGACGACGCCGGCTTCGAGGGCGTCGAGGTCCTCGGCGCCGATGAAGCCGATCCTGACGTCGAGCCCGACCGGGGCGTGATCCTGGCCCAGGGTCCGGCCGATGTGACCGAACGGCCGGGAGTGTGGGTCCTGGCCGCCGATCGGGGCGGCGTGGCCGCCGAACTGGCCGAGCGGTTGGCGGCCCTCAACCAGACAGTGGTGCTGGCCGGCAGCGAGCCGTCTCCCGACCCGGGCTCGGTGCCCGACGGAGTTGTTCGGGCCGTGATCGACATGGAGAGTCGGACCGAATGGCTCGAACTGCTCGGGACCCTTCCCGCCGGCCTCCCCCTGAACGGGGTCGTGCATGTCGCGGCGACCGACACCCACGGTGCGGGGGCCACCACCGAGCAGATGGCGACCGCGGTGAGGCGGGCCGGCGCCAGCGCACTGGCGCTCGTGCAGGGCTTGGCCGACGCCGACGCGACCCCGGCCAAGGGCGTGTGGTTCGTCACCCGTGGTGGCCAGGTGCTGGACCACGAGTCCGTCGAGGGTGTGGCCGGCGCGGTGCTGTGGGGCCTCGGGAAGGTCGCAGCCCGCGAGGCCTCCCATCTCCAGCCGAGGATGATCGATCTGGACCCGGCCGCCGCGGAGCTGCCGCCCGACATACAGGACGAGTTCCTGCATCCCGATTCCGAGACTCACATCGCCTACCGGGTAGGGCGCCGCCAAGCAGCCCGGCTGGTCCGGTCCGGCGCCGGCGCCGAACGGCTGAAGCTGCCCGAGCCCGCCGGCGAGACACCCTGGCTGCTCGAGCCCGACGAGGGCGGCGCGCTGGACGGACTGCGTGTGGAGACCGTCCCGGCCCGACCGCTGGAACCGGGCGAGGTACGGGTGGCGGTCGAGGCCACCGGACTCAACTTCTGGGACATGTTCCGATCGCTCGGCGTTATCGACGAGGGCCTGCTGGGAGGCGAGTTCTGCGGGCGGGTGCTGGAGGCCGGGCCGGGCGTGAGCACAGTCCAGGAGGGAGACCGGGTGGTCGGCCTCGCCTTCGGCACCTTCTCGGCGGAGACGGTGACCCGCGAGGAGATGGTGGCGCCGGCCCCACCCCACATCGGTGTCACCGCGCTGGCGACCATGCCCACCGCGTTCGTGTCGGCCGCGCTGTCGTTCGATCTTGCGGAGCTGAAGGCGGGCGAGCGGGTGCTCATCCACGCGGCCGCCGGCGGGGTCGGCCTGGCCGCCGTCCAGATGGCCCAGGCCGCCGGAGCCGAGGTGTTCGCCACCGCCAGCGCCCCGAAGCAGGCCTACCTGCGCTCGCTGGGCGTCGAGCATGTGTTCGACAGCCGATCGACGGCCTTCGGCGAGCAGATCCTCGAAGCCACCGGCGGTGAAGGCGTCGATGTGGTGCTCAACAGCCTCACCGGTCCCGGCTTCATCGACACCAGCCTGTCGTGCCTGGCCCGCGGGGGCCGGTTCGTGGAGCTGGCCAGGGTCGACATCCTGAGCCACGACGAGATGTCGGCGGCCCGACCCGACGTGGGCTACTGGATCCTGGAATTGGACGTCTTGAAGGAGCACGACCCCGCCCGTCCGGGTGACGCCCTCAGGCGGGTGATGCACCGCCTGGCCTCCGGCGAGTTGGCCCCGCTGGTGCACACCAGGTGGTCGCTGGCCGAGGCCGGTGCAGGCATGGAGTTCATGCGGGCCGCCCGCCACATCGGCAAGATCGTCTTCGCGGCCTCTCCCTTGGAGACAGGGCGGCTGCGCGGCGACCGGACCTACCTGGTCACTGGAGGCCTCGGCGGGATCGGCTGCACGGTGGCGGGATGGCTGTTCGATCGAGGCGCCGGTGCCATAGTGCTCAACGGCCGGCGCGACCCGGACCCCGAAGCCGCCGAGGCCATCGCCGAGCTGCGCGAGCGGGGCGCGACGGTGAGCGTCGAGTTGGCCGACATCACCGACGCCGGCGCCGTGGACGCCATGCTGGCCCGAGTCTCCGACTCCCTGCCGCCGCTCGCGGGCGTCATCCACAGCGTCGGCGTGCTGTCCGACGCGGCCCTGACCAACCAGAGCTGGGAGAGTTTCGAGAGGGTGCTGTGGCCCAAGGTGCTCGGGGCCTGGCACCTGCACCGGGCGACCGCGGACCGTGACCTCGACATGTTCGTGCTGTTCTCCAGCGTGGCCGGCGTGCTGGGCAACCCGGGCCAGGCCAACCACGCTGCGGCCAACGCCTTCCTCGATGTGCTCGCAGCCCACCGGCGCTCGCTGGGATTGGCAGGGCAGTCCATCGCGTGGGGGGCGTGGTCGGGGCTTGGCGAGGCCGAGGAGCAGCGCGAGCGGATAGCCGCGCAGCTGGAGGCCGCAGGCACGGGCTGGATCACCCCGCAGCACGGCATACGAGCCTTCGACCATCTCGTTCGCCAGGACACGACCGCGCCCATGGTGGCCTCCGTGGACTGGCAGACGGTGGCCGACGATCACGAGAGCCGTTCGCCCCTGCTGGAGGACCTGCTGGCCGCGGTGGCCGGCCAGGCCGGAGGCCACCAGGACCCACAGGCCGACCTGCTGTCGGAGTTGGGCGCGTCGCCCGCTACGGAGCACGAAGAGCTCCTGGCCGGATTCCTTCAGCGAGAACTGCAGGCGGTGATGCGCCTGCCGGACCTTCCGGCTCCCTCCGTCGAGTTCGCCGACCTGGGGATGGACTCCCTGATGGCGGTGGAGTTGAGGAACCGCGTCAACCGCGGCCTCGCGGGCGCGTACACCGCCGGCAACACCGTGGTCTTCGACTATCCGAGCGTTCAGAGCCTCGCGGCCTACCTGGCGTCGGAGCTCGCCGAGTCGGGCGGCATCGAAGCGCCCGACGGCACGCAGGAAGGACGCTTCGCCATCCAGGCCCCCGCCGCCACGGGCGGCACCGAGGCGGTCCAGGAGGCTGTTCAGCCAGAGAAGGTCCAGCCGGACCAGGATCAACGGGACCAGCGGCAAGCAGACGTGCCGGAGCGTCCGGCGCCGAAGGCGGTCGCACCCGTCATGCCGTCGAGTCCAACCGCCAACGACGGGATCGCCATCGTCGGGATGGCCTGCCGGTTCCCCGGTGCGGACGACCTGCACAGCTTCTGGCGCCAGCTCGAAGCAGGCGAGAACGCGGTCACCGACGGGCGCCGGGATCCCGGCCCCTGGAACGGGGCCTCCGGGGACCCGGCCAACTCCGATCCCTCCAGCCGGATCGGTGCCTACGTGGAGGGCATCGACCGGTTCGATGCGGGCTTCTTCCGGATCAGACCGATCGAGGCCCGCATGATGGACCCGCAGCAGCGCATGCTGCTGGAGACGACCTGGCACGCCCTCGAGGACGCCGGCATCGACCCGGCCGGCCTGAAGGGGAGCCGCACCGGGGTGTACGCCGGGATCGGCGGCAGCAGCGAGTACCGCAGAGTCATCGCCGCGGCCGGACGGGGCGACAGCTACTTTGGCACGACTTCAAGCGTGGCCGTCGGGAGGATTGCGTTCACTCTGGGCCTGGCCGGCCCGGCCGTGCCCTTCGACCTGGCCTGCGCCTCCTCGCTTGTGGCTGTGCACCATGCGGTCGCGGCGCTGCAGCAAGGCGAGGTGGACCTGGCTCTGGCCGGAGGCACCAATGCCGTCCTTTCCCCGTCGATCACGAAGTTCCTGGCCGAGACTCAGATGCTGTCCGCCAGCGGGCAGTGCCGAGCGTTCGACGCCGGCGCGGACGGCTACGTCCGGGGCGAGGGCTGCGGGATGGTGGCCCTCAAGCGGCTGGACGATGCCATCGCCGACGGCGACCGGGTCTGGGCGGTGGTGCGGGGCACGGCCGTCAACCAGAACGCCACCGGCCTGGGCCTCACCCAGCCCAACGGTCCCGCGCAGATGCAGGCCATGGAGCAGGCTCTCGCCCGGGCGGACCTGGACCCAGCCGACATCGACTACCTGGAAGCCCACGGGCCGGGCTCCCGGTTCGGCGACGCGGTCGAGATGAACGCGGCCGCGACCGTCTACGGTAGGGGCCGCGATGACGAGCGGCCGCTGCTGGTCGGCTCGGTCAAGACCAACATCGGTCACCTGGAGTGCGCGTCGGCGGTGGCCGGCCTGATCAAGACGGTGCTGGCCATGGACCAGGGGACGATCCCCAGGCATCTGCATCTGAGCGAGCCCAGCGAACAGATCGACTGGGACCGGCTGCCCGTGCGGGTAACCACAGAAGCGACGAACTGGCCGGCCACCTCCGGACGGCCCCGGCTAGCGGCGGTGAACTCCTTCGCGATCTCAGGCGCCAACGCGCATCTCGTGCTGGAGGGATACGAGCCTTCATCGACGGACGCTTCGGCTGCCGGCTCCCCCGGACGGACGCAACCGGTGGATCGCACGCGGTTGCTGCCGCTGTCGGCTCATTCGGACCGGGCACTCCAGGAGCTTGCGGAGCGATATCTCGCATGGCTCGACGAGCGGGCCGGCGAGCTGTCAGCCTCGGAGGCCGCGGCCGAGCCTCTGGCCGACATGGCGTGGACGGCGAGTGTCGGACGCAGCCATCTCGAGTGCCGGGCCACGGTCTTGTTCAGCGACGTCAGGGCGCTGCGGGAGGGACTGCAAGCAGTATCCGGTGACGGCTCCGGATGGGCCGGCCCGCCCGCAGCCGGCGACGACCGGACTCCAGTCGAGGCTGTTGCGGCCGAGTACGAGACCGGCGGCGATGTGTCCTTTAACCACTTGTTCGAAGGGGAGACACGACGCCGGATCTCGCTGCCGGGCTACCCCTTCCAGCGCCGCCGCTATTGGGTGGAGCCGCTACAAGCAAGCTGAAGAACTGACCCGATGTCGACCTGATATTGACCTGATATTGTCGGCTCGCTAGGGTTCCGCGGTCATTCACGTGACAGAAAGGAACGCCTTCTATGTCCTCCATCGAAGAACGCATTCGTAACTTGGTCGACCAGAGCCTCACCATCGAAGGACGCTCACCAGGCCAGCCACTGAGATCGGATGTGAGCATTATTGACACCGGGGTCAACTCCACCGACATAGTGGCCTTCTGGAGACTCGTGTGCGAGGAGTTCGGCATCGACATCCCCGCCGAGGATTTTGCCGAGCTTCTCACGCCGACGGACCTCGTCGCCTACATCGAAGCCCGGGGCGGCTGAGTTCTCTCGATCGAACGCACTGGCACGCTCGCCCCGAGTCCTGGATCGCTAGTCCGCGAGACCAAGAGAGTGCTGGCCATGACGGCGTCCGAACTCTCGGGCGGCTGGTGGCGGTCGTTCAGACAGCTTGACGGTGTCGCCGTCGTACATGTCGACCTCGCTCCCGACGCGGCCAGCGAAGAGCGGGCTTGGAGTTGGCTCGACGAGGAGGAACGGCTCCGCTGGCAGCGCTTCCAGAACGAGGGCGCCAGGCGCCGGTACGCGCGGTGTCGGGCGTCGCTGCGTGCGCTGCTGTGCACCGCACTTGACTGCAGCAACCAGAGTCTCGCATTCGACGCGACTGCACATGGCAAGCCCTATGCCACGGTGAGGGGGGTGCAGGCCCCGGTTAGCTTCAATGTCAGCCACAGCGGCCAGCACGGTCTGATCGCCCTAGCGCACGGAGGACACGTGGGAGTCGATGTGGAAGAGCCGGTCTCGCACCGCCACCTCGATGTGCTGATCGCGGGGATTCTGAGCCCTCTGGAGCAGGCGGAACTGGCAGCGGCCACCGGGCACCGCAAGCTCCGCCTGTTCCTCCGCCTCTGGACGATCAAAGAGGCGCTCAGCAAAGCCCACGGGATGGGACTCTCGCTGGATGTGTCCGGGTTCGAGGTGCCACAGAACATGCGCGACGGGGACAAGCGCGGCGTCTTCCGGTTCTCCCACATGCCCGACGTCGCCTGGAGACTCGAGAACATCGGCACGGACCGGTTCGCGGCCGCAGTCGCCTACGCAGGGGACCAGCAATGACATCGGCCGCTCCGTTGAGACCCGTGACCAGCGACGAGATCGAGGTATTCCACCGCGACGGGGCGGTGATGCTGGAGGGGGTGCTTGCGCCTGAGTGGGTGGACCTGATTGCCCGCGGCCTGGAGGAGTGCTTCGCTGAGCGCGACCACCAGTCCAGCGAGATCGTGTCCCAGGGGGCGGTCCTGCGAGCCGACCACCTGTTGGCGACCCGGTCCAGCAGCATTCGCCGGTTCGTCCACGAGTCGCCGGTCGGCGGACTGGTGGGCTCCGTGCTGGACAGTCCGGTGCGCTTCTACATAGATCAGATGTTCTTCAGGCGTTCTGGTGTGATGGCCCCCACCCCGTGGCATCAGGACATCGGCTACCACAACGTCGAGGGCGAGGACTTGGTGAGGGCCTGGGCGTCGCCCGACCCGGTGCCCCGCCGCGGCAGCCTCGAAGTGGTCCGGGGGTCTCACCGCTGGAACGTCACGTACCGGCCGATGGTGGGGCGAGACCCCGACATGTCGGACGAGGAGAACGCGCTGCGGATGGCTTTGGCCCGCAAGCGCGGTGTCTACGAGAAGGGCGGTGAGGACTTCGCCTACCGCAAAGTGGTGATGGACAAGTCGCTGCCGCCCACTCCCGACGTGCTAGGGAATCGCGACTCGTTCGACGTGGTGGGATGGGACTGCAAGCCCGGAGACGTCATCCTGTTCCACGGGAACCTTCTCCACGGGACGGCCGATGGGGTGACCCTGGAACGCGATCGGCGGGCCTACGCCGCCTTCTTCGCCGGTCCCAAGGCCCGATACATCCACCGAGTGGGCCAGACCGTGCCGGAGCCCCCGGGTCTGGCGGAGCACGAGCCCCAGACGGGCCAGACCCTCGACAGCTTCGGTGACGTGTTCCCTCTGGTGTGGTCGCCGGGAGACTGGAACTGATCCGGCCGCCCAGCCCGCGCCCTCCCGGCGCGCCGCGGGCGATTTGGGTACGTTTCGGCGATGGCAGCCGATTGGCCGGTCGCGGACGGGGCCGCTCCGATCCCCGAGGGGGTGCTGGCTGCGGCGGCCGCTGGCCAGGCAACGCTTCGCGACAAGCTCGAGGCACTGCGCTCGCTGAGCGAGCCGTTCCCCGAGACCGTTGGACCCGCGGCCGGGGACCGCTGGATATCTGACGCCGAGCCGCACCTAGCCGCATCCGGCGCGCCGCCAGCACCGGACGCGTCACAGGGCATGGCACCGGGCCGGTCCGGTGAGGACCTAGCTGACCTCAGTGCGGCGGCGCTGCTGGAGGGCTACCGGGCCGGGGCGTTCGACCCGGTCGAGGTGGTCGACGCCTGCCTGGACCGCATCGACGGCACCGATGACGCCGTCGGGGCGGTCGTGGCCCTCGACCGGACCGCCCGTCGGCAGGCCGCCCGCTCGGCCGAGCGCTGGCGCAAGGGCGAGGCCGAGCCGCTGGAGGGTGTCCCCGTCGGCGTGAAGGACATCATCGACACCCGGGGCCTGCGCACCGAGGCCGGATCGACGCTGTTCGCCGGCAATGTCCCTGCCGCCGACGCCACCGTGGTGGCCCGGTTGCGGGAAGCGGGCGCGGTCATCCTGGCCAAGACCACCACCCCGGAGTTCGCCTTCGGCGACGAGTCCGGCGACGGCGTGGCCAACCCCGCTGCGCCGGGCCGGTGGGCGGGCGGGAGCTCGTCAGGGTCGGCCGCGGGCCTGGCCGCCGGGCTGTTCCCGGTGGCGCTCGGCAGCGACACCGGCGGGTCCATCCGGGTGCCCTCGTCGTACTGCGGCGTGAGCGGGATCAAGCCCACGTTCGGGCGGGTTCCCCGCGACGGCGTGTTCGGCGTGTCCTGGACGCTGGACCACGTGGGACCCATGGCCCGCACCGTCGAGGACCTGGCGCTGGTTCTGGGCGTGATCGCGGGGGGATGCGACGCCGATCCGTACGCGTCGAAGCGGCCGGTACCCGACTACGACCGGCTGGCCGGATCGTTCCGGGGGACACGCGTCGGCGTGGTCGAGGGATGGCTGGCCGAGGGCTGCTCGCCGGGTGTGGACGCCGCTGTCTCCGGCGCTCTGGCCCGATTAGAGGAGCTCGGCTGCACCGTCGAGCCGGTGCCGTTCCGGCACGCCGAGTTGGCCGGGATCGTCGCCTGGGTCATCACCGTGGTTGAGTTCGCCGCCCTCCACGGGAGCAACATGGACCGCATCGGCGAGTTCACCGGATCGGCGGCCTGCCGGCTGGCGGCCGGAGCCCGGACCAGCGCCTCCGACTACCTGAAGGCTCTGCGAGCTCGCAGCCTCGTGCAGCAGGACCTCGACGCCGCCTTCGAGGAGGTCGATGTGCTGGTCACCGCGGCCACGCCGACCTCGGCGCCCGATCCGGCCAGCTTCTTCGACGACGGCGACCGGCTCTGGCTCGACAAGGTGGCCCGCACGCTTCTGCCGTTCAACGTCACCGGCCAGCCCGCGCTGGTGTTGCCGGCCGGTGTCGACGAGGACCGTCCCGCTGCGGTCCAGATCGTCGCTCCGCCCCAGGCCGACGCCCTGTGCCTGCAGATCGGTGCCGCTCCTTCAGAGAGCGTCCTGATCCCACTGGAAGCACGACCCAGACGAGATAACGGTGATTCTCCAGTATTTTTCATTGATTGATGTTGCATCACGCTAACGGCCTGCTACGATCACTGTCGTCACGACCGAGCCCGGAAGGAATGGCACCATGGAAGCTGCAGATGTGCCCTCGCCCGCCGTCCCGACCGACACGCTGGCCACCATCAAGGACTTGCAGGTTCTGGAGTCGAGACTGACGGCTGTGATCCACAAGGAGATCGCGGAGCTGACCAAGACGATGATGAGGGTCGCGTTGATGATGGTCGCGGCCTTCGCGGGAGCGCTGGTCACCGTAGCGCTCGTCGTCTAGGGGGTGCTTCTCCCCCACGGGCTGTCGGCCACGCCCGACATGAAGCAGCCCGATCCGACCAACTAGGTTCAGCGGCGGGGGATACCCTGCCGCACGCGCCGACCTAGCGGAGACACGAGCCATGACGGTTCTGACCGACGACCTCCTAGCCAGCTTCGACGACTCGATCGGCCCGGTGGACGAGGCCAGGCTGCTGCCGCCGATCCTGTACACGTCGCCGGAGTTCTACGACTTCGAGCGGCGGGCCATCTTCCAGCGGGAATGGCTCTGCGTGGGCCGGGCCGACCAGCTGAAGGAGCCGGGCGACTTCCTCTGCATCAACATCGCGGGCGAGCCCCTGATCGCGGCCCGCGACTCCGACGGCGAGCTGCGGGTCCTCTCCGCAGTGTGCCGGCATCGGGGCATGGTCATCGCCGAGGGCTCGGGGAACTGCAAGCGGTTCACCTGCCCCTACCACCACTGGACCTACGGGCTCGACGGCACGCTGCTCGGCACCCCGGCCATGGACCGGGCCGTGGGCTTCGACCGGTCCGAGCATCCGCTGCCCCAGCTCAAGGTGGAGCTGTGGCAGGGGTTCATCATGGCCAACTTCGACCACGACGCCCGCCCGTTCGGCCCCACCATGACCAAGATCGACGACATGCTGGTCAACTACGGGCTGGAGTCGACGGCCACCCTGGAGGGCAAGACGATCCCGGACCTTCCCTGGAACTGGAAGGTCATGATGGAGAACTTCAACGACCCCTACCACGCCAGCCGGCTCCACGGGCCGCTGCAGACGTTCGCCCCCAGCCACATGAACGACTTCCTGGTCTGGGACGACGACGACGGCGCGGTCGGCCGGGTCCAGCACTTCACCGACATCGACGGATCGTTCAACCCGACCAAGCGCTGCATCCTGCCGGTGTTCGCCAACCTCACCACCGAGCAGCGCAAGCGGGGCGGGTTCGTGCTCATACCCCCGACGCTCGCCCTGGCCATCGTCCCCGACGAGGTGGCCTACTTCATCATCAGCCCCCAGGGCCCCGGCCACATCACCATCAACATCGGCTACTGCTTCGAGTCCTCCGCACTGGAGGACCCCATGTTCGAGTACCTGTTCGACGCGGCCGAGGCCGGTGTCAACAACTTCAACGTGCAGGACATCTACGCCGACGAGATGACCCAGAAGGGCCTCAACTCGCTCCTCGCTCCCCGGGGCCGCTACTCCTGGCAGGAGGAGACGCTCGTGCAGTTCAACCGCTGGCTGGTGAAGCGCTACCGCCGGCACTGGCCCACCAACGGAGCCTGAGGACCTCCGGAGGCCCGAAGAGACGGAGACCCATGAACCCTGAGCGCACCATCACCTTCGACCCTTCCGAGAACCAGCCCATGGACCGCCAGTTCATGCTCTCCCAGCTGATCGTTCCCCGCCCCATCGCCATGGTGTCGACCCGCAGCCCCGACGGGATCGCCAACATCGCCCCGATGAGCTACTACCTGCCCATAACCGGCGACCCGATGCTGCTGGGCATCACCATGGGCCTGCGCGAGGACGGACAGCTCAAGCACACCTACCTCAACGCCCTGGCCAGCGGCGACTTCGTGGTCAACGTCACCACCGAGGCCTTCCGCGACGACATCGAGACGGTGGCCATGGAGTCCCCCGGCGAGGTCGACGAGTTCGACCTGGCCGGATGGACTCCGGTGCCGGCCACCAAGGTCACCTCGCCGGCCATCGCAGAGGCCGTGGCCCGCCTGGAGTGCGTGGTGCACAAGGTGGTGGACCTGGGGACCCCGGACCGGGTGTTCGGGGAGGTCCATCTGGTGGTCGGTGAAGTCGTGTGGGTGGCCTACGACTCCGTCATCTGCAACGAGAAGGGCCGCATCGACCCGCTGCGTCTCGGCGCGATCGCCCGCCTGGGCCTGCGAACCTTCCTGCGCACCACCGACGAGGGCGCCTACTTCCTGCCCCGCATCCCCTGGGTTGAGTTCATCGACAACAACGGGGAGCCGTAGTGGAAACGTCCACGCTGATCGGCCTTTACCGCGACATGTGGTTGATAAGGGCCTTCGAGCAGGGGCTCGAGCGGGAGTTCGAGAAGGGCAACGTGCCCGGGATGCTGCACACCGGACTGGGGCAGGAGGCCGTCCAAGCCGCGCTGGCCTGGCACCTCGAGGCCACCGACACCTTCTTTCCCGACCACCGCTGCCACGGCATCAACGCCCTGGCCCAGCACCGCCACGGCGGCGACGGCGAGCGGATCATGGCCGAGCTGTTCGGCAAGGCCACCGGGGTGTGCAGCGGCAAGGGCGGCAGCCTGCACTCGGCCGACCCGGCCGTCGGCAACTTCGGCGACAACGCGGTGGAGGGCTCCTACATGGCCACCGTGCTGGGCGTGGCCCTGGCGGCCAAGATGCGGGGCCAGCCCAGGGTGGCCTGCGCCATCATCGGTGACGGCACCGTCGGGCGGGGCGAGTTCCACGAGAGCCTCAACATGGCGGCCATCTGGGACCTGCCCGTGCTGTACGCCTGCGTCAACAACGGCTACGCCATCTCCATGCCGGTGGGCGACGGCCACGCCTCCGCCGACATCGTGGACATGGTGCAGGGCTACGGCTTCGAGTCCCGCCAGCTCGACGGCAACGACATCGTCGAGGCCTGGACCGGCGTCGGTGAGGCCGTCGAGCACATCCGCTCGGGCGCGGGCCCGTACTTCCTGGAGTTCAAGACTTGGCGCTGGCAGGGGATCTTCGCGGGGGAGTTCCGGCCCGAGGCCGAGGTCAAGTACTGGAAGGAGGAGCGAGATCCGATCATGCTGGCCGGCGAGGCCCTGGCCGAGCGGGGCGTGGACCCGGCCGGTCTCGACGCCATCGAGGAGGAGACGACCGACCTGATCGAGGAGTGGATCGCCTTCGCGCTCGAAAGCCCCGAGCCCGACCCGGCGAAGGCGACCGCGAACGTCTATGTCGGCTGGGAGGTGGACTCGCGATGACCGCCGCAGACACCGCCGCGCCCAGACGTGCGGCCCGCACGCCGCGCAAGGCCCGGGACCGGGTCCGCAAGGTCGCCTTCACCCGGGCCCTCAACGATGCCCTGGACCTGGCCATGTCCAAGCACGACGAGATGTTCGTCATCGGCGAGGACATCGCCGAGATGGGCGGCGACTTCGGCGTGACCAAGGGCCTGCTGGCCAAGTACGGGCCCGAGCGGGTGCGCGACACTCCCCTGTCGGAGGCGGCCATCATCGGCACCTGCGCGGGCGCGGCCATGGTCGGCATGCGCCCGGTGGCCGAGATCATGTTCGCCGACTTCATCGCCGAGTGCTACGACCAGATCGTCAACAACGTGGCCAAGATGCACTACATGTTCGACGGGCAGTTCAAGGCGCCCCTGGTGATCCGCACCGCCTGCGGGGGCGGTTTCGGGGGCGGGCCGCACCACTCCCAGAGCGTGGAGGGCTGGTTCCTGAACGTGCCCGGCATCGTGATCGTGGCACCGTCCAACCCGGTCGACGCCAAGGGCCTGCTGCTGGCCTCGATCGACAGCGACGACCCGGTGCTGTTCCTGGAGCACAAGGCGCTCTACCGCAGCCGGGCCGAGGTGCCCCCCGGGTACTACACCACCCCTCTGGGGCAGGCCGCGGTCGCCCGCGAGGGCAGCGACGTCACCGTGGTCGCAACGATGCGCATGGTGCCCATGGCGCTGGAGGCCGCCGAGCAGGCCGCCGAGGCGGGCGTGTCGGTAGAGGTCGTGGACCTCCGCACGATCCGGCCCTACGACGCCGCCACGGTGCTTGCCTCGGTGGCCAGGACCGGCCGTGCGGTGGTGGCCAACGAGGCGCCCAAGATCGGCGGGCTCGGCGCCGAGCTCAGCGCCCGCATCAGCGAGGAGTGCTTCGCCGACCTGAAGGGCCCGGTGGTCCGGGTCGACGGCCTAGACACCCCCATCCCCTTCTCGGTGCCGCTGGAGGATGTGGTCCTCCCCGACGCGCAGGACATCGCCGCCGCCATCAACACCGCCGCCCAGTACTGAGCGCGGCAAACGCCCTACCGCTCTGCCGGCTCGGCGGCTGGCTCGGCCCGCGGCGGAGCGTTGACGTGGACCGTCACGATCTCTAGTTCGTGGTACTGGTGGTGGACCACCGACGACGCGTAGTGCTGGAGCAGCCTCAGCGAGATGTCGCGCTCCACCGGCCGGTCCGCGCTGGGATCGTCGAGCACGGCCAACCGGTCCTCGATGTTCTCACCCTGAGCCGCGGCCACGAACTCGAGCACCGCTCGCCCGTCCTGCTTGCTGGCGGTCAGGCGCAGCGCACGCCCGGTGCCGCGCCTGGCGCCGTCGTGGCCGGCTCGATCATCGTCGAGCAACGTCAGCAGGGTCTCCTCCGCGACCGCGTCGAGCCGCTGCAGCATCGGCGCCTGCCAGCCGTGGCGAGTCCCGAAGCCGTTCAGGAACTCCCTGACACGCGGCAGCTCCGACAGGGCCAGATCCGTGCGCAGCCGCCTGCGGCGGGCCTGGGTCGCCTCCGTGAACACTGTCAGCACGATGGCGACCAAGCCGCCGGCGGTCATGCCGTTCTCCAGGAAGCCGCCCGCGAACCCCGCCAGGTACTCGGGGAATATCAGGCTGTTCTGGAAGCCGACGCCGATCCAGAAGGCGACGCCCGCGATCAGTCCCTTGCGGAAGTCCGAGGCCTCCTCGACGACGATCTTCATGCCGACCACGAACAGCAGCGCCATCAGCACGGTGGCGTAGGCCGAGACGACCGCGTCGGGCACGGCCAGCACCAACGCCAGGACCTTGGGCAGGAAGGCCATCACGATGAACGACACACCGATGGCGACGCCCACGCGGCGGGCGGCGACGCCGGTCAGCTCGGTGATCGAGACGCTGCTGGAGTACGTGGTGTTGGGAACGGTGCCGGCCAACCCCGACAGCAGGTTGCCGGTGCCGTCGGCCGCGACCGCTCCCTGCACGACGCGGTAGTCGACCGCCCGCGGCCGGCGCCACGACACCCGCTGCACGGCCACCGCGTCGCCGATCGTCTCGATCGCGCCGATGAGGGTGACCAGCACGAACGCGGGCAACAAACTCCAGAACTGCGAGCCGAACGAGAGGTCCAAGCCGGGCCAGCCGGCGTCGGGCAGCCCGATCCAGGAAGCCTCGGCCACCCGGTCGACGTCGTACAGCCCGAAGAACGCGGCCACGACCGAACCGGCGACAACGCCGATCACCGGTGCCCACAGACGGAGACCGCCGGAGGACTTCAACGCGATGCCGATGATCACCAGCACGGTGACGAGCCAACTGGTCGGCGCGCTCCAATCCGATCTGCCCTCCGGTGAGGCCGTCACCATGTCGAAGACGAACGGCATCACGGTGACCGCGATCAGCATCAGTACCGTGCCCGCGACGGTGGGCGTCAGGAGTCGCCTGAAGAGGGAGAGCTTCGCCGCGAGCAGGAACTGGAACAGCGACGACGCCACAACCAGCGTGGCCAGCAGCTCGGGCCCGCCCTTCACCAGCGCGGCCACGCACACCGCGATGAAGGCGCCCGAAGTCCCCATGAGCAGCACGTACCCGGCGCCGATCCGGCCGACCCGGACCGCCTGCAGGATCGTGCTGACACCGCTGACGGCCGCGGCCGCGAACACCGCCCATGTCAGGAACGAGTCGTTCCCGCCGGCGGCCCGAACGACGATCGCCGGCGTGAGCACGATCCCCGCGATGGCCAGAACGGCGAACTGGAGGCCGAGTGCCGCGGCCAGCGCGACGGGTGGCTTGTCGTTGGGCTCGAATCGAACGCGTTGTGAACCAGCAGGCCCGTCGGGTGGCACGGCGTACATGGTCGCACAAACGGCCATGCCGAACGATGCAAGCAAATCTACCGCTGCGCCCGGCGCCGGATCCTGAGGCGCCGCGTCGGGTCTGGCCGGGGTAGGCGATCAAGGCCTCGCCGCGGTAGGAAATAGCGCTCTCGTGCTCGCCGGTCCCGGTGCGATCATGGTTCACGAGTCACGGAAAACGGAGAACGCTGCATGAGTCCCGGTGCGATCATGGTTCACGAGTCACGGAACACGGAATGAGGAGAACGCTGCATGAGCACTGATGTGATCCTGCCCAAGTGGGGCCTGACCATGGAGGACGGCACGGTCGTGGCCTGGTACGTCGACGAGGGCGACCATGTGGTCGAGGGCGAGGTGATCGCGGAGGTCGAGACCGAGAAGGTCGAGAACGAACTCGAAGCACCGTGCGCCGGCGTGATCGCCAGGATCCTGGTCGACGAGGACGAGACCGTCGATGTGGGCACGGTGCTGGCCGTGATCGCCGGCAACGAGGCCGAGGCTGCGGCCATCAGCGGGGGCTAGCGGTGAGACCCGATCGCTTCGAATCAGAGACCGTCATCGTCACCGGCTCGTCGCGAGGAATCGGCGCGGCGACGGCCCGGGCCTTCGCGGCGGAGGGCGCCCGCGTAGCGGTGAACTACCGCAGCGACGCCGACGGCGCGGAGGCCACCCGGGCGGCCATCGCCGAGGCGGGCGGAACGGCCGAGGTGTTCCAAGCCGACATCGGCAACGAGAACGACGTGGCCCGGCTGGCCCAGCAGGTGGAGGCGTCTCTGGGGCCGGTCTCGATCCTGGTCAACAACGCCGCCCTAATCGACCGATCGTCCATGTTCGACCTCTCGCTGGAGGCCTTCGACACCGTCTGGCACGCGAACGTGCGGGGACTCTTGCAACTCAGCCAGTTGGTGGCCGTCGGGATGGTCGAGCGCGGTCGGGGCGCCATAGTGCACCTCAGCTCCATCCTGGCCCGTCTGGGTGTGGCCAACCGCTGCGCCTACATCGCGTCGAAGGGCGCGGTCGAGGGCCTCACCCGGGCGATGGCTCTGGAACTCGGACCCAAGGGTGTGAGGGTGAACGCGGTGGCGCCGGGCCTCATCGCCACCGAGGCGCTGCTGGCCGGGATGCGAGACCCCGAGATCCAGACCGCGGTGCAGCGCCACATCCCCGAAGGCCGCTTCGGTCGTCCCGAGGAGATCACCGCGGCCATCCTGTTCGCGGCATCGCCCGAGGCGAGCTACATCAACGGCGCCATCATCGGCGTCGATGGGGCCTTGGGCGCCTCCGAATCCAAACCGGCCTGAGACCACCGGCGCACAGCCAGGAGGAGCGCCTTGATCAGCATCAACCGTGAGGCTATGAAGACCGTCCGGCTCGTGCTGGAGGAGGCCGACGCGCTGGGCGTGACCGTCGACCGGCTCAGCAACGGCACCACCGTCATAGACATGGGCCTGGAAGCCAAGGGCGGCTGGCGAGCCGCCCAGCTCTACACCCTGGCCAGCCTGGGCGGGCTGGGCATCGTCAGCTACGAGCCCTTCGAGTTGGCGGGCCGGATGCTCACCGCGGTGCGGGTGATGATCGACCACCCGATCGAGGCCTGCGTGGCGTCGCAGATCGCGGGGTGGCGGCTTCAGGCCCCCGGCACCGAGCACGCCGCCATCCTGGCCGGACCGGGCCGGGCCCTGAACCGTGACAGCCTCGACCACTACTTCGAGTGGATCGACTACCGCGACGACCACCACGAGGCGGTGGTGGCCATCCAGACCTCCGAGCCGATCCCGGCGCAGATGGCCGGCATGATCGCGTCGTCCTGCCGGATCGATCCCTCCGACCTCTACGTGCTGTTCGCCCCCAACCGCAGCCTGGTGACCGCGGTGCAGGTGGCCGCCCGCATCGTGGAGCAGTCCCTCCACCGGCTGGCCGAGGAGGGCATGGACCTGCGGGGACTGCGCTGCGCCTACGGCCTGGGCGTGGTGCCGCCGCTGGTGGACGACGACCTGGTCTCGATGGGACGCATCAACGACAGCCTGCTGTACGGGGGCATCTCCAACGTCACCGTCGAGGGCGACGACACCCAGTGCGCCGAGATCGTCGACCGGGTGGTGTCGGTTGCCTGCGAGGCCTATGGACGGCCGTTCATCGAGATCTACGAGGACGCCGGGCGGGACTTCTACGAGATCCCCATCGAGCTGCACTCCCCGGCCGAGATCCACCTCACCAACCTGGCCAGCGGGCGCACCTTCAGCGCCGGACGCATCAACCACGAGGTGCTCACCGCCTCGTTCTTCAGCTAATGGTTGAGGATGCACTCAAAAGTATTGTTTTGCATTGAACTATGGCGCGGCTTAGGGTAGGGGCATGGCGGCGTCGGAGGCACTCAACCTTCAAGACGAGGGCTCGCCTGCCACGGCCGGCCCGCTGACCGTGCCGGTCGCCGCGGCGCCGCGCTGGCCGCAGCTCATCCCCATTGCGCAACTCCTTGCCGTCGTGCTGGGAGTATTCGCCATCATCTGGAACCAACAACAGACCACCGACAACCTCCGCACCGAGCTGAAGGCCGAGATCAGCGGGGTGCGCACCGAGCTAGCCGAGTTGCGGGCCGAGGTGTCCGAGAACGGTCAGCGCCTCGCCCGCATCGAGGGCTTCCTCGGAATCGGCATCCCCGACGCCGTGCCGGAGTGAGCCCTAGTGACCGTGACCGACCCGACAGCCATGCCTGAAGCAGCCGTGACGGCGGATGCAAGTACCGTGGTGCCGCGCTGGCCGCAGCTCATTCCCATCGCCCAGCTGATCGCTGTGGTCCTGGGAGTGCTCGGGATCATCTGGAACCAGCAACAGACCACCGACAGCCTGCGGACCGAGTTGCGGACCGAGTTGCGGACCGAGATCGGCGGGGTGCGCACCGAGCTAGCCGAGTTGCGGGCCGAGGTGTCCGAGAACGGTCAGCGCCTCGCCCGCATCGAGGGCTTCCTTGGAATCGGCATCCCGGACACCGCGCCGGAGTGAGCCCCGCATGGGTGTGCGACCCCCGCCGGTAGCGATCGTCACCGGTGGCGGCTCAGGTATCGGTCTGGCGTGCGCCGCGGCCCTGTCGGCCCGGGGCACGGTCTGCGTGCTCGTCGGTCGGCGAGAGGACCGGCTCCGAGCCGCCGCCGAGAGCCTCGACGGGCCAACCGCAGTCGCGGCGGCAGACCTGACCGAGCCTGGCGAGGCCGAGCGGGTCGTTGGGGACACCCTCGCGGCGCACGGCCGCATCGATGTGGTCGTCCACTGCGCCGGCGTGTTCGAGAAGGCGCCCGTGCCGGAGGTGACCGTGGCCCACTGGCAACGCGTCATGGACATCAACCTGGATGCGGTCATGACCCTCACCCGGGCCTGCTGGGAGGCTCTGAGCGACTCGGGCGGCCAGGTCGTCCTGGTCAGCAGCATCGCGGCGGTGCAGGCCTTCGAGGGGGACGCCGCCTACGCCGCGTCGAAGGGGGGCCTCAACGCGCTCGGCGAGGTGCTGAGACTCGAGGGACGGGACCGCGGCATACGGGTGATCACGCTCTGCCCCGCCCAGATCGACACCGAGTTGTGGGACGAGAAGGCACCCGAGCAGGTACGGGCTCGGATGATGCCCCCGTCCGGGGTGGGCGAGCTGGTGGCCGACCTGGTGGGAACGGACCGCCGCATCGACATCGGTCCTGTCGTCATACGGCCGGTAAGAGACCCCTGGGTCGAGCCCGAGCCATGAGCACACCGAACGACCCGCTGGTAGGGGCACAGTCGTGAGTTCCGAGCAAATCGCTCTAGGCCTGCAGATCGTGCCGACCATGGGCTCGGCCGAGCTGATCGACACGATCGTGATGGCCGAGGAGCTGGGCTACTCGTACTGCATGGTGGCCGACGAGGGCCTGATGCTCGACGTGTACGCGGTGCTGGGCGCCGCGGCCCGGGCCACCAGCACGATCCGGTTGGGAGCGGTCACCAACCCCTACACCCGTCACCCGGCGGCCACCGCGGCCGCGATCGCCACCATCGACGAGATGAGCGGAGGTCGGGCCTTCGTGACCCTGGTGGCCGGAGGCACCATGGTGCTGCACCCGATGGGGCTGGAGCGATCCGCCCCACTGGCGCTGATGGCCGACACCATCGACGCGCTGCGGCTGCTGTGGCGGGGCGAGCCGGTCACCTGGCGGGGACGGCGACTCTCGCTGGAGGGCGCCCAGCTCACCACCGGCACCCACTCGATCCCGGTGTGGGTAGCGGCTCGCGGCTCCAGAATGCTGGCACTGGCCGGAACCCACGCCGACGGCTTGGTGCTGATGGTCAAGTCCGACCTCGGCGACGCGTTCGGGATCGCCGACGAGGCCCGGCAGGCGGCCAGCGACGGTGACGGTACCGGCGGATCCCCGCTCACCCGGGTCTACCTCGACCGGCTGGCGTACAAGCCGGAGATGATCGAGGAGGCCAAGCACCTGTACGGCTACGCCATCATGGACAGTCCGCCCCGGATCCTCAGGAACCTCGGCCTCGACGACGACGAGATCGCCGGCCTCAAGCACGCCTTCACCCAGGGCGGCCCCGAAGCTGTGGGCCAGCTCGTGACCGACGAACTGGTGGCCTCCTACCAGATCGCGGGCACCCCAGCCGAATGCCGCAACCAGCTGGAGCACCTGATCGGCGCGCACCGCCTCGACGCCTTCTTCGTCAACATCATCTCGCCGGGCCTGCCCGCCAACCGCGACCTGCTGACCGAGGTGGTCGCCATCGCCACCGGCTAGCTGTTCAGACCCTCCATCCAGGAAATTTTCATGCTATTGAGTTGTTATATGATACAGACTGTGTCAGAATGGCCTCATGAGCGCTGAAGCCGCCATGACGCTCGCGCAGCTGGCCACCGTGGCGCTGGCCGTGCTTGCGATCATCTGGAACCAGCAGCGCAGCACCGACAAGCTCCGTGATGACTTCAACCAGGCCAACGCCCGGCTGCGCTCGGAGTTCAGCGAGTCCATCGGCCACTTGCGCGCCGAGGTGTCCCATAACGGGCAACGCCTGGCCCGCATCGAGGGCTTCCTGCGCATCGGCCTCCCCGATCCGCCCGAACCACCCACGCCCAGAACCGAGCCGCCCGAGCCCGACGAACCCCCGCGCTGACCGCAACGCATCCACGAAATCGCGGCGGCCGAAGGCTCAACTCACAAGAAAGGTGGCCAGGTCGTCGAGAGCCTGATTGGCCTCGGAAACGCGGTATTGGAGTTGCCAGCCGTGCCACAGGCCGTCCCACACGTTCAGCACGACGTCGACGCCGGCACGGCGAAGCGCGTCCTCAAGCCGGCAGGCGTCCGACAGCAGGATCTCGCGGCTGCCGGCCTGGATGAGAGACGGAGGCAGCCCGGCCAGATCGGCGAACAGGGGCGAAGCCCTAGGATCGGCCGGGTCGGAGCCCGCGTAGGCGGTGGCGAATGAGGGCGGATCGAGGGGACCCAGGACCGGATCGGCCGGTGCCAGCGAGCGGTAGGTATCGCCCGAGCAGGTCATGTCGACCCACGGCGACAGCAGGCCCAGCCGGGCAGGGAGTGCCTCACCGCCATCGCGTAGGGCGACTGCCGCGGCCAGGCTGAGGTTGGCGCCGGCCGACTCGCCGAAGACGGCGACGACGGACCGGGATTCCGAGAGCTCCCGGCACACACGCACGATGTCTTCCAGCCCGGCAGGGCACGGATGCTCGGGAGCGAGGCGGTAGTCGACCGACACCACCGGCAACCCCGTGCGCTGGGTGACACCCACAGCCAGCGCCGCGCTGGCTGTCGGCGAGCCCAGCACGAACGCGCCTCCGTGAAGATGCACGATCACCCCCGTAGCACCAAGAGCACGCTCGTCCGTGGCGAAGGCCACCACCGGTACGCTGGCGACCGTGGACGGCTGGCTGATCCAGGGCCCCGGTAGGCCCTCGTTGTGGGCAACCCACCCGGCAAGGGATCCCTGGCGAGCCGCGCCCACCGCTTCGAGGTTCCCCAAGTCCAGCTCTGCCCCGACAACCCGGTAGTTGATCAAGAACTCCCGGGCCTCCGGACTCAAGTGCGAGGCCGGTTCCACGAAGCCCATCGGTAGCACCCTACCTACCGACGGGGACGAGCTCAGCCTCGAAGGTCGGCCAGTGTCGCCTGGACCAGGAAGTCGTCGTCGGAGCCGATCCGATCGGGATCGCCGGGGTGCTCGACCCGCACCAGGCCGATGAGTCGGAACTGCTCGTCGACGGGCTGGCCGGCGACATCGATCGAGAACCGGGCCACCGAGCCGTCGAGGCTCCCCTCGCAGGCCCCCGCATCGACCAGCTGTCTCGGCACGGTGTTCGGGTCGAGGGCGTAGGACGCAGCCTCCGGGGCAGGCCGGCCGTCGCCGGCAGCGTTGGTCAGGCGGCAGATCACCCCGCCGTCGGTGAAGGCGTTGGCCGCCTCGACGTAGAACTCGGCCGTCCATGCCAACTCCGCACCGAGTTCCGGCGCCTCGGTGAGCCGAAACTCGACCATGAGCGCCCCGGAGTCCGATACCCGGAGGTTGATCGCTTCGATGTCGGCACCGGCGTCGCAGGCCTCGCCCCGGTCCAGTCCGGCCTCGCGGCAGTCCTCCAGAGGGTCGTCCACCTCCAGTCCGCCGGTCGGCTCGGGGGCGGCGAACGGACCGAGGTCGAGCAGGGCGGCGGTGCCGAGGGCGATCGTGCCAAGGCCGCCGGCGGCCATCACCACCGCTGCCAGCAGCAGGACTACCCAGCGCCGGCGCTGTTCAGGAATCCTGCTCCTCGAGCATCGACAGGTTCTTGGCCCTGATCCACTCCCCGGAGAGGACCGGTCCGTACTTGGCCGGCCGGTCCGGTGTGATCGTCGTGGGGATGGTCTCTATCCGGGCCCGGTACGACGGCTGGAAGAAGAACGGCACCGACACCCGGTCCCGGTGCTGGTGGTCCCCGTCGGGGATCACCACCCGGTGCAGGGTCGACACCCACCGGTCGTTGGTCCAGCGAGCCATGAGATCACCCAGGTTGACGATGAACGAGTCCGGCACCGCCGGCACGTCGGTCCATGCGTCGTCGACGTAGATCTGCAGGCCCGGGATCTGCTCGGCCGCCACCATGGTGAAGGCCCCGTAGTCGGTGTGGGCCCCCCTGCGCAGCTGTCCGGGGCGGATGTCCTCCGCGGGCGGGTACCAGTTGATGAGCAGCAGCGCGTTGTGGTCGAGCACCTTGTCGTTGAACCAGTCCGGGGGCAGGTCCAGAGCCCGGGCGAACAACGGCAGCATGTCCATGCACAACTGCTCCATCACCGCGTAGTAGCGCTCGAACAGGGGCCTCAGCTCAACCGGCTCGTCGGGCCACAGGTTGGGCAGGAACGTGGCCTCAGCCCCCTCGACATGGGCCCGGGCCCAGATCTCGGGATCGTCGAAGCGGCTCACATTGAACGACTCGGCAAGGTCGGGCGGGGTCTCGTTGTCACCCAGGGTGGCGGCCAGCGAGGTGGTGTCGAGGCCGAGCCAGCCGCGGAAATGATGAGGTCCGGGCGGAGCCACCTTCTGCTTGGTCTCCAGCGGCAGGTTGAAGAACCGCCTCGACACCTCCATGACCTCCGCGATCAGACCGGGGGGCACGCCGTGGCCGGTGACGATGAAGAACCCGCTGGTGGCGCAGGCCTCGTCCAGGGTCTTGGCGACCTCCTCCACTCTGGCCGGCGACACCGAGCCGTTGCCGTTGCGGGTGCCTCCGATATCGATGGTGGGAACCGTCTTCATGCCATTCCTCCCCCCTTCTGGCAAGAGACTACGTCAGGCCGCGGACGAAGGGCTGAGCCAGGGCCCGGGGCTCGCGGGTGCGGTGAGCGAAGAACGTGACGGTGACGATCGTCACCACGAACGGCGCGGCCGACAACAGCTCGGAGTTGAGCTCGTGGCCCACAGTGGGCAGCGTCAACCGGAACGAGTTCACCGTGCCGAACAGCAGGCACCCGCCGATCACTCCCCGCATGGTCCATCCGCCGAAGATCACCGCGGCGATGGCGATGAACCCCTGGCCTCCCACCACCGCGTCCTCGAACCGCCCGATCTGGCCCAGCACCAGGTAGCCGCCGCCCAGTCCCGAGGTGAGCCCGGCGATGTAGATGGACTGCCGGCGGCGCTTGTTCACGTCGATGCCCGACACGTCGGCCGACTGCGGGTTCTCGCCGACCGCCCGCACCTCGAGGCCCCAGCGGGTGCGGTACAGCAGCCACCATGCGGCCGGGACCATCGGGTACACCAGGTACAGGGGCCACGGCTGGTTGAAGAGGGCGTCGCCGATCAGGGGGATCTCCGACACGCCCGGGATCTCGAAGCGGTGAGCGGCCCTCGACACCGGCTGGATGCTGGTGTTGAGGAAGCTGGCGATGCCGAGAACCAGGGTGTTGAGCGCCAGGCCGACCACGAACTGGTTGGCGGTGAGCCGGTGGCTCATATTGGCCTGCACCGAGGCCACCAGGGTGCCGACGACAGTGGCGAAGATCAGCCCCACCGTGACCGATCCCGTCAGGTGCATCCCCACCGCCCCCGCGAAGGCCCCACCGAGCACCATCCCCTCCAGCGAGATGTTGAGCGTGCCGGCCTTCTCCGCGATGGTCTCACCGATGGCGGCGAAGGCCAGCAGCGCTGCGAAGCGCATGGCCCCCGAGTAGGTCACCTCGTTGGTGACCACATCACCTATTGCCGAGAAGAAACCGCCCATCGATCAGGTCCTGTCTCTCGTGGCCGACAGCGCCCGGCGGCGCTCGCGGATGAAGAGGATCGCCGGAGGAACCAGCAGGGCCAGCACCAGCAGGGCCAGGACCACCTGGGAGATCTCGCGCTCCACGCCGGTGGCCGCCAGGAAGCCGGAGCCGGCTCGCAGTCCGGCGAAGCTGAAGGCCACTATCACGATCCCGACCGGGTGGGAGCGGGCCACCAGGGCCACCAGCAGGCCCTCCCAGCCGATGTTGTTGGCGAAGCCGGGCGTGAACCGGTAGTTGCCGAAGTCGCCGCCGGAGATCATCAACGCCCCGGCCAGGCCCGCGCACGCGCCGGAGATCAGCATGGCGGTGGTGCCGTACTTGACGGTGGACACCCCGGCCCGCTGCGCGGTGCGGGCGTTGCGCCCCAGCATCCTCATCCGGAAGCCCCACACGCTGCGCTTGAACAGCAGGAACACGATCACAGCCATGAGCACCGCCGCGATGGCGCTGATCGGGAAGTCGTTGCCCCAGATGTCGATGCGGGGCAGCCGGGTGTCGTTGGCGAGCTGATCGCTCACCTGGTTCCGGACCGAGCGGTCCTCCCGGAACGGGGCCAGCAGCAGCCAGTCGACCTTCAACGCGTAGCCGCTGATCTGGGAGGCCACCGTTATCAGCAGCAGCGTGGTGAGCACCTCCGGGACCCGCCGCCAGTACAGGAGCCAGCTGGCGATGCCCGCCCACATCGCCCCGGCCAGCGCTCCCACGATCAGCAGGCACACGATCACCACCGGGCCCGGACCGCCCAGGCGCACACCCACGTAGGTGGCGAAGGCGGTGCCCATCATCAGCTGGCCCTCCTGGCCGATGTTGACCACGCCGGCCCGACCGTTGATGGCGGTTCCCAGGGCCACCACCATCAAAGGGATGGCGATGCCGATGGTCTCACCCCAGCGCCCCGGGGCCCGCAGGCTGCCGTCGAGAAGGGCCGAGAAGACCGCCTGCCACGAGCCTCCGGTCAGCCAGACAATGACCGCTGAGATCAGCAGGGCCGCGATGATGCATCCGAGGTACATCGCCGCAGCCACCCCGGCCTCACGCAGGCGCGAGGGTGCCGGCGCGGATCCTGCCGGAGCAGTCGTGTCCGGCTCGGAACTCTCGGCGGCTGGCTGCGGAACTTGCTGTTCGCTCATGCTGACGGGCGGCGCGAACTAGGCCGCAGCCTCGGCGCCGGCACCGCCCAGCAGGAGGCCCAGCTCCTCGAGGTCCACGTCGGCGCGATCCATCTCTCCGATGATGCGGCCCCGGAACAGCACGACAATGCGGTCCGAGAGTTGCAGGATCTCCTCCAGCTCGCTCGAGATGAGCAGCACGCCGACACCGCTGTCGGCCACCTGGCGGAGACGGTCGGTCATCCATTCGATGGCGCCCACGTCGAGCCCGCGGGTGGGCTGGGCCGCGACCAGCACCTTGGGCGAGTAGCTCAGCTCCCGGGCGAGCACCACCCGCTGTTGGTTGCCCCCCGACAACGACCAGAAAGGGGCGTCGGGACCGGCGGTCTGGATCTCGAAGTCCTCGATGAGGCGGGCCGCGTCCTGCCGCATAACCGCCGGGTCGTAGATCCCGCGGGTGGAGATCCGCTCGATGTCGACCAGGAAGAGGTTCTCGGCCACGGTCATGTCGAGGACGCAGCCGGAGGCGTGGCGGTCCTCGGGAATGACGGCCACACCGGCGTCGGACATCGCCCCGGGCCGTCCGGGCTGCACCGTGGCGCCGTCCACCTCGACGGTTCCCGACTCGGTGTTCAGGAGGCTCGACAGCAGGTCGGTCAGGGCTGACTGGCCGTTGCCCTCCACGCCGGCCACGCCCACGATCTCGGAGTCGAAGACGTCGACGCTCAGTCCGTCGAGCGAGACCCGCCCGTCGAGACCGCGGGCCACGATGTCGCGCAGGCGCAGCGCCGGCACCCGCGTCCCGGAGTCGTCCTCGACGCTCCCAGGCTCGGGGTGGTGGGAGTCCTCGCCCTCGCCCGCGCTCGCCGCCACCGTCTCGATGAGGCCCAAGGCCGACGCCTCCGATCGAAGGGACACCTCCCGACCGACCATCGCCCGGGCCAACATGGGCGCATCGGCGTCGGAAGTGTCCAGCCGCCGCACCACGGCGCCTGCCCGCATGATGGTGACCTCGTCGGTGGCGTGGAGGATCTCGTCGAGCTTGTGGCTCACCAGGGCCACCGCCCGGTTCTCCTCCCGTACCGCCAGGCGCAGCACGTCGAACAGCCGCTCGGACTCGCCCGGGGTGAGCACGGACGTCGGTTCGTCGAAGATCAGGATGCTGGGATCGCGGCGCAGGCATTTGATGATCTCCACCCGCTGGCGGACCCCGGCCGAGAGGTCGCCGACCTTGGCATCCGGGTCCACGCCCAAGCCGTAGTGCTCGCTGATCTCGGCCACCCGCCGGCGGGCGGCGGTCGCGTCGAACCGGCCGGTATCGCCCAGCATCACGTTCTCCCACACCGAGAGCGGCTCCACCAGGCTGAAATGCTGATGGACCATGGCGATGCCGCGGCCGGCGGCGTCGTGGGGGTCGCGGATCAGGCACCGCTCGCCGTCCACCTCGATGGTGCCCCGGTCGGGGAGCACCAACCCGATGAGCACCTTCATCAGAGTGGACTTCCCCGCGCCGTTCTCTCCGAGGATGCCGTGGATGCGGCCGCGGTGCAGGGTCAGATCGACCTGGTCGCAGGCCACGATGGCCCCGAACGACTTGGATATCGAGGTGAGCCGGACGGCGGGAACGTCGGTTCCCGCCGTCCGTCGATCAGCCATGTTGATCTGGGCCCGACTGCCCCTGTGGAGCCCTGGGAGCGCTTAGGCGTCCGAGCAGACCAGCGGAGCCTCAAGGTCGACGCCGCCGTAGGCGATGGCCCGGATGGTGTCGAACTCGGCCAGGCAGTAGCCGTTCAGCACGTCGGCATGGGCCTGGTCGAGCAGCTCCTTCTGCTCCGGCGTGGGATCGCAGATCAGCGCGCCGACCTCCGGGTCCCGGCCGACCGAGAACTTGTAGATGCTGCCCTCCTCGAACTGGCCCGACACGATGAGCGGGAACACGGCCCGGGCGAAGTCGCCGCCGTCGAACAGCGCGGCCATGTCCCAGTGCAGGTCGGTGCGGGAGCACACGTCGGAGGCACCCGCGCTGGTCACCGGGATGTTGTTCTCGTTGGCCAGCTGGACCAGAGGCTCGTGGGCGCCGCCCAGGTACGGGTAGATGAGGTCCATGCCCGCGTCGAGCGCGACGTTGAACGCCTCGGTGGCCCCGGCCACGTTGTCGAAGTCGAACGGGAAGTTGCCCGTCGGCGTGTAGACCACGTCATAGCTGGGATCCACGGCCTTCATGCCTAGCCGCATGGCCAGCTCGGTCTCGACCTCGAAGCCGAGGTCGCAGCAGCCGATCATGTACGCGGTGTCACCGCCCCGCTCCTGGAGGAGCAGGCCAGCGGCGACGCCGACGACGTACTCGATCTCGGCCCCGTCGTTGGTGCTGAGGGCCACCCCGTCCATCTGCGGGAAGCCGGTGCCGCAGTTGCAGTACCAGAAGATGTCGGGATACTGCTCGACCAGGTCGGCCAGCGGGTCGGAGATCTCGCCTGCTCCGACCGCGATGATGTCGACGCCCTGCGCCGCCAGGTTCTCGAGCTCGGTGGCAGCCACGGCCGGCTCGATGTTGTCGACCACGATCGGCGCCTCCCAGCCCTGTGCCGCCGAGATCTCCTCAGCCGCGTCGACCAGGGCCTGGTAGTACGCCCCGTCGTCGCGGGGACCGGCGGCCGCCACGCCCAGGATCACCTTGCCGTCGCCGTTGGTGTCCATATCTACGGTCGCGACATCGGTGATGTCACCGGCTGCTATCGCCTCGGCCAATGCAGCCTCAGCCTCAGCCGCCTCAGCCTCAGCCCGGGCCACATCGGCCTCAGCCTCAGCCGCCTCAGCCGCAGCCGCAGCCGCTTCAGCCTGGGCCGCCTCAGCTTCGGCCTCAGCCTCAGCCGCCTCAGCTCGGGCCGCCTCTGCCTCAGCCTCAGCCGCCTCCAGCGCTGCCTGCGCCTCAGCCTGCTGCTCCGCACTCGCCTCGTCCGCGGCCGCCTGCGCGGCGGCCAGTTTCGCCTCGGCCTCCTCCGCAGCGGCGCGGGCTTCGTCGGCGGCCGCCTGCGCGGCGTCGATCTCGGCCTGCGCGGCTCCGGTGTCCGGCTGCGCCACAGTCGTCGCCGGTTCGTCGTCACCACCACAGGCAGCAGCTACCAACGCGAAGACTGCAATGATCGCTGCGAGCCATCTGATCGAGTGTCGTCTCATGTCCCCTCCACTGTGGAAGCGCCTGCGCTCCGGCGACTGCGTCCCCGGGGCCTGTATACAGGCGATGACCCTAGCACTGCTGTTGGCCCGATGTCCTGCCGGGCAAGCGGTCGAGAACGATCCGATATTCCGGCTTCCCGATGGCCGCGAGCCGCGCACTAACGTGGCGTACCACATCCATCTGGGAGGCACGGATGGCTCCGCTCCACAGCCCGGTCCCGCTGACCGACATCGAGCCTGCGGCCCGCTCCGTCGACGTTGCCGTCGGCCTGCCGCCGGCGTGCTACACCGACGCAGACTTCTACCGGTTCGAGAAGGCGGCCGTCTTCGACACCGAATGGCTGTGCGTGGGTCGCGCCAGCCAGATCCCCGAACCGGGCGACTACTTCACAGCCACCCTGCTGGGCGAAGAGCCCGTGATCGTGGTGCGCAACCGTGATGGCCGGATCAACGTGATGTCGTCGATCTGCCAGCACCGGGCCATGTGCATCACCGCGCCAGCCGAGCGGCCCAAGGAGGAATGGTTCGACCAGCCCCCGGAATGCAGCGGCTCGACCCGCAACTTCCGCTGCCCCTACCACTGGTGGACCTACGACCTCGACGGTCGCCTCATCGGCGCGCCCGAGATGCACCAGCGCCCCGGTTTCGTGCGATCGGAGATCTCTCTGCCCCAGCTCGCCGTGGAGGAATGGCAGGGTTTCGTGTTCTGCTCGCTCGCGGCCGACCCTGCCCCGCTCGGCCCGAGGATGGCGGCCTTCGACGAGATGCTGGCCGTCTACTGCATGGACGAGTTGGTCACCACCGAGCCGGCCCGTCTGGAGATGCCCTTCAACTGGAAGATCTTCGCCGAGAACTTCATGGACGCCTACCACTCGCTGCGCCTGCACGCCTCCTTGTACGACTTCTCCGAGGCCGACACCAGCAACGAGACGCTGCTCGCGGGGACCTTCCCCGCTCTGGAGCCCGGCTCGATCGGCATCGGCGGTCGGGGACGCACCGGCTTCAAGGACCGGGGCATGAATCCCACACAGTCGGCGCTGTTCCCGCCCATCCCGACGCTCAGCGACGACGACCGCTGGAACGTGGTGTACCTCTACGTGGCGCCCAGCCTGCTGATCGGCTGCCACAGCGACTCGGTCCACTGGACCGCGGTGCAGCCTGCCAGCACCGATCTCTCCATAATGACTTCCGGATTCCTGTTCCCCGAGTCCACCGCCAAGCTGAAGCTGTTCGACCAGCTCCTGGAGCAGCACGAACGGGGGCTCGACTACTTCTGGGACCAGGACATGCCGGTGGCGGTGGCCAGCCAGCGAGGCATGGCGTCGCGCTTCGCGCCCCAAGGGCCGCTGAGCCAGCAGGACTTCTTCCGCTCGCAGCTCGCTGAATGGCTGATCGAGCGCTACCGCGCCGCCGAGGAGGCCACGGCCGGCTGATTCAAGGGGTCGAGCCCGCTACGACCCGAAGTGGGGCCGGGGTTAGAGTCGCGGGGTGTGATCGTCCGTCTGGTGGTTAACGGGGCCCAGACGACGGTCGACACCGCCCCGGCGGCCAGGCTCCTGGATGTGCTGCGCGACCACCTCGGGCTCACAGGCACCAAGGAGGCCTGCGGCCGCGGGGACTGCGGGGCGTGCACCGTGCTGGTAGGCGGCCGGGCGGTGCCATCGTGCCTGGTCCTGGCGGCCCGGGTGGACGAGCCCGTCCAGACTGTGGAGGGCATCGCCGCCGATGCGGCCGGCCTGCGCGAGGCCTTCGCCGACTACGGCGGGCTGCAGTGCGGCTACTGCACGCCGGGGCTGGTGGTGCGGGCCTACCAGCTCATCGCCGCCGGCGAGTGCGACGGATCCGATCGCAACGCCATCGGGCAGGCGCTGGCGGGGAACTTCTGCCGCTGCACCGGCTACAGCGGCATCGTCGAGGCGGTCGCCGACGCCGCCCGCGGTGTGACCGTCAACACGACGGGGGACGACCGTTGAGCGCTCTCGGCCGGCGCGTCCGGCCCGACCAGTGGGACGAGCGGACCTCGGGAGCGGCCGTCTACACGACCGACATAGCGCTGCCCGGCATGCTCGAGGCCCGGATCCTGCGCAGTCCCCACCCCCATGCCGACATCCGCGGCATCGACACCGCCCGGGCCGAGGCCCACACCGGCGTGGCCGCGGTGATCACCGCCGACGATCTGCCCGATCACACCTACCTGCATCTGGGCGATCCGTTCCGCGACCGCTACGCGCTGGCCCGGGGCCGGGTTCGCTTCGTCGGCGAGGAGGTGGCCGCGGTGGCGGCCCGCACCCGGACCGACGCCGACGAGGCCCTCGACCTGATCGACGTCGATTACCGGCGGCGAGACAGCGTGCTCACCGCCTCGGCCGCCCGTGTCGGCGACGCGGCCACGGTCCACGACGACGCCGCGGGAAACCTGGCCCTCCAGACGGTGCGATCCTACGGCGACCCCGACGAGGCCCGATCCACCGCTGAGGCTACGGTCAGCGGCACCTACGTCTACGCGCCCGCGGCCCACGTCTGCCTGGAGCGCCACTCGACGGTGGCCCGCTGGGATCCGGTCCGGCGACAACTCGACCTGTGGACCTCGACCCAGGCGCCCTACTTCGTGCGCAAGGAAGTGGCCCACATGCTCGACCTGAGCCCTGAGCAGATCCGCACCCACCCGGTGACCGTGGGCGGCGGGTTCGGCGCCAAGGCCAAGGCCGGATGCCATGAAGTGATCGCCGCCGCGCTGGCCATGCGGACCAAGCGGCCGGTGCGGCTGGTACTCGACCGCGACGAGGAGTTCGCGGCCACCGCCGTGCGCCACTCCTTCCACGTCGATCTCGCCACCGGCGCCCGCTCGGACGGCACGCTCACCCACCGCGACGGCTACGTGACGGTGGACAACGGCGCCTACAACCACGCCGGTCCCTCGGTGGCGATCTACGCCACCATGCTGGCCGCGGGGCCGTACCGGCTGGGCGGGTGCTCTACGGCCGTGTCGCTCGTCTACACCAACAAGCAGCCGGGAGCGTCGTTCCGGGGCTACGGCAACCCGCAGATGACCTTCGCGATGGAGTCGCAGATCGACGAGTTGGCCGACCGGCTCGGTATCGACCCGATGGACCTGCGGCTTCTCAATGCCCCGGAATCGGGGGATGTGACCCTCGCCGGCTGGAGGCTCGGCTCGGCCCGCCTGACCGAGTGCCTGCAGCGGGCCCGGGACGAGATCGGCTGGGATGCCAAGCGGGCGACGGGCGGCCGCGGGCGGGGGGTGGGCGTGGCCGCCGCGGTGCACGTGTCGGGCGCCAACGCCTTCGAGCACTCCGAATTGAGCGAGGCCGCGGTGGAGGTCCACAGCGACGGAGGTGTCCGGGTGTGCTTCGCGGGCGCCGACGCCGGCACCGGCCAGGCCGCGCTGCTGCGCCAGATCGCGGCCGACGAACTAGGCGTCGCCTTCGACGACGTGACGGTGACCATGATGGACAGCCACGACGCCCCCCAAGACCTGGGGGCGTGGTCGTCGCGGGGAACCATGTGGAGCGGCCACGCCACAGCCGACGCGGCCCGGAACGCGGCCCGGGCCCTGAAGGACGCCGCCGCGGCCAAGTTCGGAACCGGCCCCGGCCAAGTGCTGCTGGCCGGCGGCGAGGCTCGCTGCGACGCCGACGCGGTGCCCATCGGCGACCTCGTGGCTCTCACCGAGGGCTCGACCGGCGGGTGCCTGCGAACCGAGGGCAGCTACCTGACCGACGTCGACAAGATGGACAAGGAGCACGGCCGGGGCCACTTCTCCCCCGCGTACTCCTTCTGCGTGCAGGCGGTGGAGGTCGAGGTCGACTACGCCACCGGCCAGGTCACCGTCCTCGACGCGGTCACGGTTCACGACTCCGGCGCGGCCCTCAACCCCGCGGCGGCCGAGGGTCAGGCAGCAGGGGCTATGGCCATGGGACTGGGCGCGGCCCTCAGCGAGGAGCTGGTGTACGAGCAGGGCCGCCTGGTCAATCCCAGCCTGCTCGACTACCGGGCGCCGCGGTCCGCCGACCTGCCTCCGGTCCGGGCCGTGCTGCTCGACGGGCACGACCCGGCCGGACCCTACGGAGCCAAGGGCATCGGCGAGATCGGGGTGGTGCCCACGCCCGCGGCGGTGGCCAACGCGGTGGCCCACGCCACCGGCGTCCGCGTCCGCGAGGTGCCCATAACCCCCGACAAGCTGCTGCCCCTGCTGAATCCTCACGGATCCGCAGCCCGGGCAGCCGGCCGCCGGCCCCGGTCCGACGCCTACGTGCTGGAGACGATGTGGGTCGACTTGGTGCGGGCCCTATACGACAAGGGCCTGTTCAAGCTCCTCGAGCGCCTGTCCCGCAGGCGCAGAGCCAAGCGCGGCCCGCTGGCGCCGATCCCGCCGATCGAGTCGATCAAGCGGCCCGCAAGTCCCACCGAGGCCACCGCCGCCTGCTCGGACGGCGATGGCGACACCCGCTTCATCGGGGGCGGAACCGATCTGCTGGTCGCCCGCCAGCAACGGCTGACCACACCGGTGCGGCTGGTCGACACCACCTCCATCGACCAGCTTGGAAGGATCGACGAGACCCCCGACGGCGGCCTGCGCGTCGGTGCGGCCGTGAACCTCGAGGACCTGCGTCGCCGGCTTGCGCAAACTGCGGCCCTTCCTGGCGACGCCATGCTGGCCGGTCTGCTGGACGAGCTCGCCACCAGCCAGATCCGCGAACTGGCCACGGTCGGAGGCAACCTCCTTCAGGACAAGCGCTGCGCCTTCTACCGCAACGGTTTCGGCTGCTACAAGCGCAGCGGCCGGACCGCCCCGTGCTACGCGGTGCTGGGCGACCACCGGTTCCATCACGCCGTGCTGGGCGGCCACCGCTGCCAGGCCGTCACCCCGTCGGATCTCGCCACCGGCCTGCTGGCCCTCGACGCCCTCGCCCACAGCCTGCCGCCCGGGTCGAAGCCGCCCCGCGGCCGCTCCGTGGATCAGCTCTATTCGGGGCCGGGCGAACCCGACCTGGCCCCCGGAGAGCTGCTCACCGCAGTGGAGGTGCCCGCCGCGGCTCGCGCCCGTCCCGCCGCCTTCGAGAAGCTGAGGCTCTATGCGGGCGACTTCGCGGTGTGCTCGGCCGCCGTCTCGGTTGAGATCGCCGGCGACGGCGTCACCATCGCCGATGCGAGGGTCTCGCTGGGAGCGGTGGCGCCGAAGCCGTACCGGGCCGAACGCAGCGAGAAGCGGCTGGCCGGCATCCGGCTCGACGATCAGGCCGGCCTCAGGGAGGCGTCGTGGGCGTGGGTCTACGACACCAATCCCCTGCCCAACAACGTATGGAAGGTCGAAGCAACCTGCGGTCTGCTCCTCCGAGCCCTCAACCGCATCGCCGCCATCCACGCAATCCAATAACTCTCATGTCATCTAGTTGTCGCCATTGAACGGTTCCGCTACCGTGCAGCAAGTAGGACAAAAGACATCGGGAGGCAACTGATGACAACAACTAGCATGAGCGAAATGTCCAGCGGTAGGCCGCCCAGCAGCGACCCCGCTGCCGAACGGGCCGCGGCGCTGTTCGCGGACGCCCGGGCCCTGCACGACGCCGCGCTGGCCCGCCTGGACGCCGGCGACATCCGGGACGCCGCCGAGAAAGCCTGGTGCGCCACCAAGCGGGCCGCCGACGGCCTCATCGTGGCCCGCACCGGCGAGGAGCCCGAGAAGTCGCCTTTCACGACCCGGGAACTGAACCGTCTCGCCATCGGCAACCAGGACGCATCGGCCGGCTCGCCGATCGGTACCACATCGTCAAGGACGCGCTGCACGGCGACTGCTTCTACCTCGGATTCTGCGAGCCGACCGAGCGCACCGAGCGCCTCATCAACGAGACCGGCGACTACATCCGCGAAGCCGAACTCCTCGCCGCTGGCTGACCGGCCTATGACGGCTTGGCGGCTTGCTCGGCTAGGAGGAATTTGCGGATCTTGCCGACGCTGGTGCGGGGCAGTTCGTCGATCAGGGTGATGCTGGCCGGGCGCTTGGCCTTGGCCAGGCGCTGCTCGCACCAGGCGTCGAGCTCGTCGACCGCAGGCGGGGCCGACGGGTCGGCGGCGACCACGAAGGCCACCGGAACCTCGTCGCGGATGTCGTCGGGGCGACCCACCACCGCGGCCTCCAGCACCGCGGGGTGCTCGGCCAAGGTGGACTCGACCTCGACGATCGAGACGTTCTCGCCGGAGACCTTCAGCACATCGGAGCGGCGGCCGTCGAAGTAGTAACGGCCCGTGGTCGTCGCGGACCGCCCGGTCGCCGGTCAGGAACCAGCCGTCCCGGAAGCTGGCTGCGGTGATGTCGGGAGCGTCGAGGTAGCCGGCGAACAGGGTGGTGCCGGACTCGCCGCCCACGACCACCTCACCCACCACTCCGGGCTCGACCGAGATCCCGTCAGCGTCCTGCACATCCACCCGGCAACCCGGCGAGACCCGTCCCATCGAGGCGTGGTGGGGGTCGGCCGCCTCGTCGGTCAGGACCGCGGGGATGGTCTCGGTCATGCCGTAGAGCTGGCGGGGCCGGCAGCCGAACCATTCCGACACCGTCTCGTACTGGTCGGCGGCGATGTTCTGTGCGTACCAGCAGTGGCGCAGCCGGGCCCCTTCGGCCGGTCCGCCGCGGGCCAGGATCATGCGGATCGGCGCCGCGAACAGGCTGGCGCAGGTGGCTGAGTGGCGGGCCGCGGCCGGCAGGAAGCCCGAAGCCGAGAAGGAGGGCATCAGAGCCACGCTGGCGCCGGTCCAGATGGCCGACGCGAACGAGTAGTACTGCGCGTTGGCGTGGAACAGGGGCAGCACCACGAGCTGGCGGTCGTCAGGGGCCAGCCCGGCCGCCTCCGCCATGACCTTGCCCGCGAAGGCGTAGTTGGCCTGGGTCACCTCCACGCCCTTGGGCCGGCCGGTGGTCCCGGAGGTGAACATCACCGCGGCCCGATCATGCAGGCCCGGCTCGGGCCGGTCGGCCGGGGCCAGCGGCGAGGCATCGAAGGGGGCCAGCGCGGTGTCGGCCTCGTCGATCTCAATCACAGCCAGATCGCTCCGTCCCGCCTCCGCCACCGCGGCCCGGTATATGCCAGCCCGGGCTCCGGCGCACAGGCCGACCGCAGGGCGGGTGCGCTCGATGTGGCCGGCCAACTCCGGGGTGCGGCCCATCGGGTCCGACGGCACGATCCACGCCCCGAGACGGCTGGCGGCCAGCCACACCGCGATGAAGGTCGGGGAGTTGGTCAGGGCGAGATGCACGGCCGAGCCCGGCTCGGCGCCTAGCCCGGCCAGCGTGCCCGCCACCCGGTCCACGACCTGGTCGAAGTCCCCGTAGGACCACCGGGCCACCGAGCCCGCGGGCGTCTCGAAGACCAGGAAGGTCGCATCGGCCCGGCCGGCCACGGCCCGGTCCCACACCGCCGCGAACGCGACCGGCTCAGGCCAGCCGCTCATCGACCCTGACCCAATCCCGACCCGGACCCAGTTCTTTGCAGAATCTGGCAATAGTCGCCAAAAAACGCGAAGAAACGGGGAGCAGGGACGCGTTCACCGCGCCACCGGGTGGTCCTGATCCCCGGTGTCCGCCGGCGCGCCCGCCTCGCCGTATCCTCCACCGCCGGGCAGCTCCAGGCGCACGCTGTCGCCGGGCTGGAGCGTGATGCGGGTCTGGGTGGTGACCGGCTCGCCGTTCACCTGGAACGACCCCGAGGCGCCCGGCTCGCCCCCGAAGATGCCTTGAGGCGGCTCGGTGAGGCGGCTGGTCACCGCGTTGAGCTGCCAGGGCCGGGCCGTGTCCACCTCGAACTCGATCACCTGGCCCAAGCCACCGGGCTGCGCGCCCGCCCCTCCCGAGCCGGGTCGCAGCGCCTTCTGCAGGAAGCGCACCGGGGCAGACGCCTCGACCACCTCGATGGGCACCGCCGACACCCCGGTCGGGTACGAGCAGGCGTCGAGTCCGGGCTTGGAGGCCCGGGCGCCCACCCCGCCCGCGTAGGTGAACATGGCGGTGATGAAGGGGCTGCCGTCGTCGTGGTGGCCGTTGATCTGCATCGTCCACACCGCGCCGGCGCCCTCGGCCATGGCCCCGTCGGGCTTCACCTGGGCCAGGGCCTTGAGGAGCGCGTTGGGCAGGAACATGCCGACCACATGGCGGGCCGTGCCCGGCTGCGGGGGCACCGCATGCACGACCGACCCCTCGGGCGCCCGCATCCGGATGGGCGCGAGGCTGCCGTGGTTGTTGGGGATGTCGGGGTTGAGGACCGAGCGCACCGTGAACGTGGTGTAGGCGTGGGTGTAGTTGCGGACCACGTTGATGCCCCACGGGCTGGCGTCGCTGGAGCCCTCGTAGTCGACGATGATCTCCCCGGCGTCGGGATCCACCGTCATGGAGCAGACGATGTCGACTGTGCTCCCGTCGGCCAGGTCCAGCACAGCCGACGCGTCGTGGGTCCCTGCTTCGAGCTCGCGGATCGTGGCCCGGGTGGCCGCCTCGGACCGCTCGATGATCTCGTCGGCCAGGTCCTCGATGTCGTCGAGTCCGTGGGTGTCGCACAACGTGGTCAGCCGCTGGGCCCCGACGGTGCCCGACGCCATCTGGGCGTGCAGGTCGCCGGCCATGTGGTCGGGTTGGCGGACATTGGAGAGGATGAACTTCCAGACGTCGCCGTTGCGCTCGGAGCCGCCGGTGCCGTCGCCGGCCATCAGCTTGCAGATCGGGATCCACAGCCCCTCCTCGAAGCAGTCCCTCCCGCCGGCGCCGATGCCGTAGCCGCCCACGTCGGTGTGATGGATCGTGGACCCGAACAGGGCGATGAGCCGGGGCTCCCCACCGGCCGCGGGCGTGCGCCAGGCCGGCACCAGAACGGTCACGTCGAGGAGCTGGCCCGCGGTCTTGTAGGGGTCGTTGGTGATCAGCACGTCGCCGGGCACCAGCGAGTCCACCGGATACTCCTCGAGCATGGCGGCCGCACCCAGGGCCAGACTGTTGATGTGGCCGGGGGTGCCGGTCACGGCCTGGGCCACCATCCGGCCCCGGCGGTCGAACACCGCGTTGGCCAGATCTCCGGCCTCTCGCACGATCGGGCTGAACGCGGCCCGCTGAAGGGCCCGGGCCTGCTCGTTCACGGTGGAGATCAGCGACTGCCACAGGATCTCCAGCTCCACAGGGTCGAAGGTGCCGACCGCGCTACTCATGAACGGCTCCTATCCGCTCGACTCTCTGGTGGCCACGAGGCTGCCGTCGGGCGCCACTTCGGCCCGCCACCCAGAGCGGATGACCGTGGTGGTCTCGCGCTCCTCCACGATGGACGGCCCCGCGAACGCCGCTCCGACGCTGAGATCCTGCCTCCGGTACACCGGCACCACAAGCGGATCAGCCCCCCGCTCGAGGACTGCGGGCCGGTGCGATACCGGCTCCGCCGTCCCGCCTCCGACAGCGGCTACCACTTCGGGCGTCACCCTGGCCTCCTCCGCGTAGGCCGACAGGCGCCACGTCACGGCCTCTATCGGAACATCGGGAATGGTCATCCCGTAGATCCGCCGGTACTCCGCGTCGAAGGCCTCCAGCACCTCGGAGTCCGAGGCCGGCCACGACTCCCCGGAGCCCAGCCACACCGTGATCTCGTTGCCCTGCCCCGAGTACCGGGCGTCCAGCCCGTACCGGAACCGCACCTCGGCCTCGGGGACGCCGGCCGCCAGCAGCACCCTGCGCCCCTCCCCCCGCAGCTCGTCCAGCAGCCGTCCCGCTCGGCACCGTCGACGCTGCCCAGGAGCCGGGGCATGGAGCGAGCCAGATCGATCCGCACCGGCGACACCAGCGTCCCGAACGCCGACAGCACGCTCGCGTTGGGCGGGAAGATGATCGTGTCGCTCTCGAGGAGGTCGGCGACACCGCAGGCGTGCACCGGGCCTGCGCCGCCGAAGGCCAGGATGGTGACCCCCCGCAGGTCGACACCCTGCTCGACACCGTGCATCCGGGCCGCGGCGGCCATGTTCTGGTCGACCACTTCGGAGATCCCGGCCGCGGTGTCCATCACCGCCAGGCCGAGTCCGGCCGCAGTGGCAGCCACCGCGGCGGTGGCCGCATCGCCGTCGAGGGGCATGTCGCCCCCCAGGAAGGCATCCGGGTCGAGCAGGCCCAGCACCACGTCGGCGTCGGTCACCGCGGCCGTCGTGCCGCCTCGGCCGTAGGACGCCGGACCCGGATCGGCCCCCGCGGACTCCGGGCCCACCTTCAGCAGTCCGAACCGGTCGAGCCGGGCCAGCGAGCCCCCGCCGGCCCCGATCTCGACCAGATCCACCGACGGCACCGACACCGGGAACCCGGACCCCTTCTTGAACCGGTAGATCCTGGCCACCTCGAAGGTGTTGGTGAGGGCCGGCTCGCCGTCGGTGACCAGGCAGGCCTTGGCGGTGGTTCCGCCCATGTCGAAGCAGAGCAGGCGCCCCGACCCGAGCCGGTCGGCATACCACTTGCCGGCCAGCGCGCCCGCGGCCGGTCCCGACTCCACCAGCCGGATCGGGCCCCGGGCCGCGTCGTCGGCCGACACCACCCCGCCGTTGGACAGCATCATCAGCACCGAGCCGCCGAACCCCTCGGCCGAGAGCCACTTCTGAAGTTCGTCCAGGTAGGGGCCGATGACCGGCATGGTGGCTGCGTTGCAGGCCGCGGTGATCATGCGGGGGTACTCGCGGATCTGCGGCGATATCTCCGCAGAGATGCACACCGGCACCCCCAGATCCCTGCGCAGGCGCGACGCCACCGCCTGCTCGTTGGCCGGGTTCACATAGGAGTTGAGCAGGCACACCGCCACCGACTCCACCCCGGCCGCGGCGAGCTCGGAGCAGAGGCGATCGAGATCCGCGTCCGCTGGTTCGGCCAGCACCTCGCCCGTCGCCGACGTGCGCTCGTCGATCTCGAAGGTGCGATCCCGGCCGATGGGAGGATCCGGGAACTCGATCTGCAGGTCGTACATGTCATAGCGGTGCTCGTCGCGGATCAGCAGCGTGTCGCCGAAGCCGGTGGTTGTGACCAGCCCGGCCCGGCCGGTGCGTCCGGTGATCAGCGAGTTCGTGATGAGCGTGGTGGCGTGCACGATGGGCGCGGTTATGTCCGGTGGTGCCACGCCCGCCTTGGCCAGCAGCGCGGTCACCCCGGTGCGCACCCCTTCCAGGGGCGCCTCGGGGGTGGTGAGCGTCTTGTCCACCACTACCCGGCCCGAGGTGGCGTCGAGCAGCACGACATCGGTGAAGGTCCCCCCGATGTCTACGGCCAGCCGCCAGTCGGCCATAGGTAACGGCTTCAGCCGGTGGTGGCCAGGTCGGTCCGGGGCGGCGCGAACACGTCGAGGATCCAGCACTCCCCGTACGTGTCGTCCCCGATGAAGACCGAGTCACCGTGCCACACCGAACGGGGCGCCAGGTACGAGTCCCCCTCGCTGAGCACGATGCGCTCGTCGTTGGCGCCATCGGGCCCGATCCGGAAGTCGAGCTTGCCCTTGATGATGACGCCGAACTGCTCGTTCTCGGTGTGGTTGTGCAACACCGAGCCCGCCGCGCCTCCGGCGATGCGCCAGAAGCAGAGCTGCAGGTGCTCACCGGTGATCACCCGGTGCCTGAAACCGGGACGGGCCGTCTCGACGAAGGCGTCGTCGTCGAGGAAGTAGCAGTACGGGTTGCCGAGACCCTCGGCGATGCTCATGGGCGGTGCTCCTTCTCCTACTCGAGGTCGTTGGGCGTCAGAGAAGCCCCCGTTGCAAGGCGGGTCCGGCCCGGTGGCTCAGCCGAGAGCCGCGAACCGCGCTCGGTCGGCATCGAGGTCGAGGGGGCGGATGATGGCCTGGTGCTCCTCGTCTCCCCAGTACTGCGGGGGCACGAGCCACATCACCTCGAACTCCAGACCGTCAGGATCCTTCGCGTACAGGCTCTTGTTGGGGCCGTGGTCGCTCTGACCGACCAGCGCCCCGGCCGCGACCAGCCGCTCGCGCATCTCGACCAGCTCGTCGAGGCTGCCGACCTCCCAGGCAATGTGGTAGAGGCCCACCGTGCTGTGGCCGGCCTGGGAGGCGCCCGCCTGCTCGCCGATCGAGAAGAAGACGATGTCGTGGTGGTTGCCCGAGAGCGGGGCCCGCATGAAGACGTAAGCGCCGGGCCCGTCGATCACCGTGGTGAATCCGAGCACGTCTGCGTAGAACTTCTGGTGACGGCGGGCGTCGCGCACATACAGGACCGCGTGGTTCATTCCTGAGATCATCGTTGCGCGCCCCTCGGAGCAGAAGCCATGGACCTGGCCCGACGATACGCCCAGCCCGCCCACACGGCAAAGTGCGAGCGCGGATTGCTCGCCGCAGCTAGTTGATGTGGCGGGCCGGGCACCAGTTGAACTCGGTGAGAACCAGCCCGTGCGACACCGGCCCGAAGGCCGTGATGGAGGCGAGGCTCACCCGCAGACGCATGATCATCGGTGCATCGCCGCCGAGCAGCCACACGACTGCCGACTTGATCGGGGTGGCGTGGGTCACCACCAGAACGTTGCTCGCGGTGGCCTCCTCCGCGAGCTCGGCGACGGCCTCCCCGACCCGCTCGTGGAGACCGGCCATCGACTCGCCCCCCGGCGGCGCGTAGGACACGTCGGAGGCCCACGCCGCCCCGAGCTCAGCCATGACTTCTCCGATGCGACGGTCGTCGTAGGCACCGAAGTCGATCTCTGCCCATCGGTCATCGACCGTGGTGGGAACGTCCGCGAGGCCGGCCCCCCGCGCCGTTTGCCGGGTCCGGCGCCGGGACGACACCACCACCCGGTCCACCGGCCAGCGCTTCCTCAGAGCCTCCCCCACCGCCGCAGACTGCTCGAATCCGACGTCGTCGAGGGGCGAGTCGAACTGGCCCTGGAGCCGGGCATGGGCGTTGTTGGGCGTGCGACCGTGACGCAGCAGGATGAGGATGCGCCGATGGTAGACCTCGCGGCGTGCGGGCCGCGGTTCGCCGCGGACTGCCGTCGAGTGGCAATAATCAACAGATGGCATCCATGGCCGCGGCCGACTCCGGTGCCGGCGAAGAGCGCATCGAGCGCCGCCTGAGCGAGGCGCTCGCCTCGCCGGTCACCGCCGCGGAGCTGTGCCGGGTGGTGGGAAGCCGGGTCCGGGAGCTGCGCCAAGCGATGAACATGACCATGTCGAGCTTCGCCGCGGAGGCCGACATCTCCCTGGGGATGCTCTCCAAGATCGAGCACGGCCAGAGCGCGCCGAGCCTGTCGACGCTGGTGCGGCTGGCGGCGACGGCCCGGGTGCCGGTCACCGCGCTGTTCAGGGGCCTGGACGAGGAGCACGACCTGGTGATCGTGCGATCCGGCGAGGGCCACGAGATCCACCACCAGGGCGGCGGGCCGGGGCGGCTCTACCAGGACCTCGGCACTCTTCGAGGCCCCAACCGGGTCATCGAGCCGATGATCACCACCATCACCGAGCCCGGCGGCGTCTTCCCGCTCTACCAGCATCCCGGCGTCGAGTTCCTGCACGTGCTCGAGGGGTGCCTGGACTACGGCTACGGCGGCACCGCCTACCGCCTGAACGCGGGCGACACCATGCAGATCCACGGCGAGGTGGCCCACGGTCCGGTCGAGCTGGTGCAGTTGCCGATACGGTTCATCTCCATCAAGGTGTACCCGGCCACCGAGCCGCGGACCGCGGCGGGAGGATGACAATATGGCCGTCGGGGCAGCGACCGGAGCGAGACAGTGGGACTGATGATCGCCGTGGGCTGGCTCAGCGAGAGCGGGGGCGCGGCCGCCCAGAGCACCGTGCTCTGGATACTGCTGATCGCCGCGGTCGGGCTCACGTTCTGGGAATGCCGGGAACGCGGCTACCGGCCGAGAACCTTGGTGTGGTGGCTGACGTTCGTGGCCATAACCCACGTCCTGGGCTACATAATCCTGCGATTCTTCGTGCGTCCGCCCAGCAGGGCCTGACCCCGCCGACCGCATAGGACGCCGACGATGCCCGACGACCAGCCGACCCGTCCGTTCCGTCAACCCGCTCGCCCAAAGCGCACCAAGCTGCTCATCGTCGTTGGACTGGCGCTGGCGGCCACGGTCGTCTTCGCCCCCCGGGCCTGTGTTGGAGAGAGAATCAGCGAGGAGGAGGCCGTCGCCAATGCGCTGGCTGCGCTTGAGGCCGCGCCCGATGCCTTCGTGCCCGCCAAGACCGAGGCCAAGTTGCTGCAACAAGGTTTCCCGGCCGAACTGATGTGGGTGGTTGTGTTCACCGTGCCCGATCCCGAAGGTGGGCCCGAGGACTTCCTGCACCATGCGGCCGTCTACGTGAAGGCTGACGACGGCGAGGTGCGCCAGGTCAGGCTCACCACGCCCGGCGGGGGCTAGCCCGGGCCCTGTCGCGGCCGGCGCCGAACAGCCGAGCAGGCCCCGACAGGACTGCACTCCTGGGGCTGTGCTATTGTGCCGGAGTCCGGCCGACCGGTCGGAGCGGACAAGAAGAATTGGGGGTGAGTCAGTGATACTCGCTCAAGTTGCCTACGAAACGAGCAACTCGGTCGCAGTGTTCTCGGAGGCTTACTACTTCTTCACCGTCGCCATCATGTGGCTGCTGCACGTGGGGTTCATGACCTACGAGGCCGGCGTCAGCCGCCGCAAGAACGTCATGTCGACGGCGATGAAGAACATCATGACGATCGCGGTTGTGACACCGACGTTCTACTACTTCGGTTGGTACGTGTACTTCTGCATGCAGGAGGGCATCAAGTTCACAGTCTCAGCCAATGGAGCCAGCCCCGCAGGACTTGAGGAGCTCTATTTCTGCGGCAGCCAGTACGGCCTGCCGTGGGACGGCTCCGCGGGACCGAACCTCGGCGACAACATCACCGGCGTCTTCTGGGCGGCCTTCGTGCTGTTCTCGTGGACGACGGGATCGATCATGTCCGGCTCGGTGATCGAGCGCATCCGGATTTCGGCCTACCTGTGGCTGACCGCCCTGATGGGCGGCCTCGTCTGGGTCATCGCGGCGGCCTGGGGCTGGAGCTACGGAGGCTGGCTGGTCGTTCACTTCGGCTACCACGACTTCGCGGCTTCGATGGTGGTCCACGGCGTGGCCGGCATCTTTGCCCTAGGCGTGCTGTACAACCTCGGTCCGAGGATCGGGAGGTACGACAGCAACGGCGGCACGAGAACCTTCCAGCCCCACAACCTCCATCTCACGCTGATGGGGCTGATGATCATCTTCACCGCGTTCTACGCCTTCTACGCGGCGTGCCTCGCCATTCTCGGCGACACCCAGCCGGGCTGGGCCAACATCTACTTCAACCCGGCCACGCTGTCGGCCATCACCTACACCATCACGATGGGCTTCGCGGGCGGCTTCGCCGGCGGCTACATCTTCTCCAAGGGAGACCCGTTCTGGACCATCTCCGGTGGTCTGGCCGGCGTGGTGGCTGTATCGGCAGGCGCCGACATCTACAGCCCCAACCTGGTGCTGCTCCTGGCTTTCTTCTCGGCCGGGCTGTGCTACCACATCGGTGGGTGGCTGGAGACCAAGGCCCGTGTCGACGACGCGGTCGGAGCGGTTTCCGTTCACGGCTTCATGGGAATGTGGGGCGCGTTGGCCGTAGGCATCTTCGCCGCCGGCTACCCGACCGGCCCCGCCGACGTGAAGACCAGCTTCCTGGGCCAGCTCGTGGGAGTGACCGCGATATTCGCGCTGTCCTTCGTGACGGGCTACGTGGCATCCTGGATCCTCAAGAAGCTGAACCTGCTGAGGGTCCCGCCGGAGGTGGAGGTCGAGGGCCTCGACATGGCCGAGTTCGAGACGGACTTCTATCCGGAGTTCGGCCGAGCCGACGAGCCCATCACCCATGCCGACGGCACCAGGGAGTCCGCCGAGGCCACGCTGCGGGCGGATCTCGCCGCCAACCGCTAGCCGGGTGTCCGCCTCATGGCTGCAGCTCATCCCTGCTCTGGCCGTCATGTACCTCGTGGTTATTGCCGCCGGGTACTGGGGCAAGCGCAGGCGGGCTCAGCAGGAGGCACAGGGTCCCGATCGACAAGACCACTGAATGTTGTTCAGTAACTAACTAAGGAGGACTGAATGAACACTTTCCCCTATGACAGTTGGCAAGCCGCTCTCGATGCTGCCGACGGCACCACTGGGTATTTCACCTGGGGACCGGGCGGCAACACCGCCTCGTACGTTCTCGCCTTTCTCGGGATCGCCGTCTCGGTGATCTCGGCGCTCCTGGTGACGGTGCGCGAGGACAAGCTGCTCAACCACGCAGCCGACCGGCTGGCCGACAAGTACAGCTCGGAGGACTGACATGGCTCGACGCAAGCAAATCGAGTTCCAAGGAAAGCAGGGCCACGACAAGGGCATCGAGATGGCGTTCATCGTCTTCACGATCGCCTGCATCGTCTTCACGATCATCGCCATCCAGGCTTTCTGATAGACAACTCACCCCATTCAAGGCGGGCTGGCGCCGCGTCGTATACGGCGACGCGGCGCTAGCTCCTGCTTGGCTTCTGCGGCCCCTAACCTGAAGCTGTGAAGATCCCACGTAGACGGATCGCCCAGGTATGCGGTGTCGTCGCGGCCCTGGTGACGTTCCTGCCGTGGCAGACGACGGCCGGCGACAACGGTGCGCGATCGGTGCTCGGCACCAGCACCAGCGCGGGACAGCTCGTGCTGGTTGTGTGCCTGATCACAGTTGGTCTGGTACAGGTGGGGTGGAGGCCGGCCTGGATCGGTGTCGGCTTCTCGGCCGCCACCGCGATCCGGGAGCTGTTCGACAGCGAGGCAGACCCGGCGTGGGGGCTCGGAATAGCGATCGCCGCCTGTCTGGTGGCCACGGTACTGCTCGTATGGGACATGTTCGCCAACATCTCGGCGCCGGGCGATGACACCGGCAGCAGCGGACCCGGCGGCCGGGGACTGTCAGGACCCTTGGGCCGGCGCCGACGCTGAGTCTGTGTTGAGCCTGTTGCGACGGTGAGACTCCGCCGCGAGACTGGCGGGACGAGCAGAGCACCTCTTCAGGAGGCGGCCATGACGACGATCGCGCCGGCACCACCCCAGGTCCTGGTACCTGGGCTGCTGATGCTCGAACCCGGCGTGGAGCGCTACCGGGTCACCGGAGGCGGCGCGACCGTGTTGGCACTCGATGCGGGGGACGAGCTGGAGGTCGTCGATCCCGAGGGTCGCCAGCGGTGCGAGCTGGTCGCCTTCGACGCCGGCGGGAGGTCCGACCCGGGCCTGCTCGGCCCTGCCGGAGCCGGCGGGAACGGCAGGAGCCTGGAATCGACGAGCGAACCGGCCGCCCTGGACATCCTGTCGGCCGAGCTCCAGGACGCACGACGGGTCCGGGCCGGGCTCGAGCGGGCCGGCATCGATCTGGCGGCAGTTCGGGCGGCCAGCCCGTTGAAGCTGCTCGACGGAGACACTCCCCCTCAGAGCCGGGCCCGGGTGGTGGCTCACGCCGACGTCGCCTGCGTGGTGGCCGCTCCGGGCGAGGCCATGTCGGCGCACGGCGGCGCTCCCCCCACCGACCTGATCGCGTACGTGCACCGCCGCGACCCGGCCTCCGATGACGGCAAGCCCCTGCTGCCGGCGCCGCTGGCCGACCCCAGTCAGGACTTCATCATCGAGCACAGCACCGCAGTCGCCTACCAGGTGGCCAAGGGCGACTGGTTCCAGGTGGTCGACGTCGAGGGCCGGCAGTGCTCGGACTTCCAGTGCTTCGCGGCAGCCGACCTCGAAGCGGGCGTCGAGCTCAGCCTGGACGCCACCATCACCCGCACCCTCATGGGCGCCGCCTGCCCGGCTCCCGGCCTGTACTCGAAGTTCTACAACGCCAGGATGCAGCCCCTCGTGGAGGTGGTCCAGGACACCGTGGGCCGCCACGACACGTTCAACACCGCCTGCAACGCCCGCTACTACGAGGAGATGGGCTACCCCGGCCACATCAACTGCACCGACAACATCAACAACGTGCTCGACCCCTACGGCGTGGCCCGCCGGCGGGGCTGGGAGGCGATCAACTTCTTCTACAACACCAATCTTGACGACGCCAACCAGATCTATCTCGACGAGCCGTGGTCCCGGCCCGGCGACTACGTGCTGCTACGAGCCCTGGAGGACCTGGTGTGCGTGTCCACGTCATGCCCCGACGACATCGACGCGGCCAACGCCTGGACACCCACCGACATCGCGGTGCGCGTCTACCCGGCCGCCAACCGGTTCAAGAAAGCGACGGCGATCCGAATGACCGCAGACTCCGAGGCCGAGCTCACCAGAGAGACCGGATTCCATCCCCGCACGTCCGCCCTGACCCGCAGCCTCAGCGAGTACTGCGGGTATTGGCTGGCCGACTCCTACACCGCCCACGGTGCCATCGAGGAGTACTGGGCGTGCCGGCAGGCCGCGGTGGCGATAGATCTCTCCCCGCTGCGCAAGTACGAGGTCACCGGCCCCGACGCCGAACTGCTGATGCAGACCTGCGTCACCCGCAACGTCCGCAAGCTGGCCGACGGCCAGGTGTCGTACACCGCCATGTGCCTCGACACCGGCGGCATGATCGACGACGGCACCGTGTTCCGGCTCGGCCAACAGAACTTCCGATGGATAGGCGGGCAGCTCGGCTACAGCGGCGTCTGGCTGCGGGAGCAGGCCCAGCGCCTGGGGCTGAAGGCCTGGGTTCGCAGTTCCACCGAGCAGCTCCACAACCTCCAGGTCCAGGGACCCAACAGCCGCCGCATCCTCGAGCAGGCCGTCTGGACCCGGCCCGACCAGCCGACGATCGCCGAGCTGGGATGGTTCCGCTTCGCCATCGCCCGGATCGGCGACTTCGACGGGATCCCGCTGGTGGTCTCCCGCACCGGATACACCGGTGAGCTCGGTTACGAGGTGTTCTGCCACCCGACCGACGCCCCGGCGGTGTGGGATGCCATCTTCGAGGCCGGCGCCTCCCACGGCCTGGTCCCCATGGGGCTGGCCGCGCTCGACATCCTGCGCATCGAGTCAGGCCTGATCTTCGCCGGCTACGAGTTCTGCGACCAGACCGACCCCTACGAGGCCGGCATCGGCTTCACCGTGCCGCTCAAGACCAAGCAGGACGACTTCATCGGCCGCGACGCCCTCATCAAGCGCCGCGACAACCCGCAGAGGCGGCTGGTGGGGCTGGAGGTGTCCGGCGGCGAGCCCGCCGCCCACGGCGACGGCGTGTACGCAGGCCGCAACCAGGTCGGCATCATCACCAGTGCCACCATCTCACCCATCCTCCGCAAGAACATCGCGCTGTGCCGCATGGCGGTGGAGCATGCGGAGATCGGCACAGCCGTAGAGGTGGGCAAGCTCGACGGCCACGAGAAGCGGATCGAGGCCGAGGTAGTCCGGTACCCGTTCTACGACCCCGACAAGACCCGGGTCCGCGGCCTGGCCTGACCGCGTTGACGAACGGTCCGAGCAGGAACTACGTTTTACTTCCAATACACATATGCCTAATCACAGGGGGGATTCTCCCATGACACGAGTAGCTGTCATCGGCGCCGGGCCGTGCGGGCTGGCGCAGTTGCACGCCTTCGCCAGCGATCCGCAGGGCAACAGCCCGTCAGCGCCCGAAGTCGTCTGCTACGAGAAGCAGAGCGACTGGGGCGGGCTCTGGAACTACGACTGGCGGACCGGCCTCGACGAGCACGGCGAGCCCTGCCACGCCAGCATGTACCGCTACCTGTGGTCCAACGGCCCCAAGGAGTGCCTGGAGTTCGCCGACTACAGCTTCGAGGAGCACTTCGGCAAGCCGATCGCGTCGTTCCCGCCCCGGGAGGTGCTCTACGACTACATCGTCGGCCGGGCCACCCGCAGCGGCTTCCGCGACCAGATCCGCTTCAACCACCCGGTCCGGCGCGTCAGCCGCTCAGCCGACGGCAGCGGGTTCACGGTCACCGCCCACGACCAGGCCAACGATGTCGACACCAGCGAGGACTTCGACCACGTGGTGGTGTCCACCGGGCACTTCTCCATCCCCAACATGCCCCACTACCCGGGCTACGAGACCTTCGGCGGCACCCTGCTGCACGCCCACGACTTCCGCGACGCGGTGCAGTTCGCCGGCCGCGACGTGCTGGTCATCGGGTCGAGCTACTCGGCCGAGGACATCGCCTCGCAGCTCTGGAAGTACGGGGCCCGCTCGGTGGTGTGCACGTCGCGCAGCGGACCCATGGGCTTCGACTGGCCCGAGGGCATCACCGAGAAGCCCATCCTGACCCATGTCGAGGGCCGCACCGTGCACTTCGCCGACGGCTCGGCCGCCGAGGTGGACGCCATCGTGTCGTGCACCGGCTACCTGCACCACTTCCCGTTCATGGACGACGAGCTGCGCCTGGTCACCGCCAACCGGCTGGCCACGTCGATGCTGTACCGCGGGGTGGTGTTCCAGCCCGAGAACCGGATCCTGTACCTGGGCATGCAGGACCAGTGGTACACGTTCAACATGTTCGACGCGCAGGCCTGGTACGCCCGCGACGTGATCCTGGGACGCATCGGGCTCCCCGACGCCGACGAGCAGGCCCGCTGGATAGAGGCCTCCCAGGCCGAGGAGGACGCGCTGGCCGACGACTACGCGTGCATCGACTTCCAGGGCGCCTACACCCAGGACCTGGTGGACCAGACCGACTACCCGGACTTCAACACGCCGCTGGTCAACCAGATGTTCTACGACTGGAAGAAGCACAAGAAGCAGTCGATCATCGGCTACCGCGACCACGGGCACACCTCGCCGCTCACAGGCACGGTGGCGCCCATCCACCACACGTCGTGGGAGGACGCGCTGGACGACTCGCTGGAGTCCTACCTGGCCGACTCGGCCTGACCGGGCGGCCACCGCCGCCAGATCTCGCAGATCTCGCCCCGGAGCCGCCATGGACGACGTGATCATCGTCGGGGGCGGCATCGGCGGGCTGACGCTGGCCCTCATGCTTCACGAGCGGGGCATCAGCGCGCGTGTGTACGAGGCCGCGCCGCAGATCCAACCCATCGGCGTGGGGATCAGCCTGCTGCCCCACGCCACCAGGGAACTGGACTTGCTGGGCCTGACCGACGCCTTGAGCGAGGTGGCGGTGACCACCGAGGAGTCGTGCTTCTTCAACCGGTTCGGGCAGTTCGTGTACTCCGAGCCCGTGGGCCGTTACGCCGGCTACGACTGGCCCCAGTTCCAGATTCACCGGGGCGACCTGCAGCAGGTGCTCCACCGGGCCTACCTCGACCGGGCAGGTGGCGGAGCGGGAAGGGTGCTGACCAGTCACCGCTGTACCGGCACCGACTCCGACGCCCGCGGCGCCAGCGCCCACTTCGTCGACTCCATCACCGGGACAGCCCTGCCGCCGGCGCGGGGATCGGCGGTGATCGGCTGCGACGGGATCCACTCGGTCGTACGCCGGCAGTTCTTCGGTGACGAGGGCCCGCCCGTCTACTCCGGTGTGAACATGTGGCGGGGCACCACCGTCTGGGAGCCGTTCCTCAGCGGGTCCACATACCTGCGAGCGGGCTGGCTGACGGTGGGCAAGATGGTGATCTACCCGATCCGCCACAACGTCGACGGCCAGGGCCGGCAGCTCGTGAACTGGGTGGCCGAGGTGCAGACCGACTCCCACAACGAGCAGGACTGGAACCGGGTCGGCCGCCTCGAGGACTTCCACCACGTCTTCGCCGACTGGACCTTCGAATGGCTCGACGTGGCCGGACTGATCCGGGACTCGGAGCAGATCCTGGAATATCCCATGGTCGACCGCGACCCGCTACCGAGATGGACCCACGGCCGGGTGACGCTGCTGGGGGACGCCGCCCACCCCATGTACCCCCGGGGCTCCAACGGCGCGGGGCAGGCCATCCTCGACGCGCGGGCTCTGGCCGACTGCCTCCAGTCGAGCGAATCGGTCCCAACGGCTTTGCAGGCCTACGAGGACCAGCGGCTCGCGGCCACGGCCGCGGTGGTGCAGGCCAGCCGGTCGGCGCCACCCGACGTGATCCTCAAGGCGGTCCACGAACGAACCGGCGACCGGCCCTTCGAGCGCATCGAAGATGTGATGACCGCCGAGGAGATGGCGGCCCTGTCCGACCGCTACAAGCGAGTCGCCGGGTACCACCGCGAGTCCCTCAGGCGCCGTTGAGCCAACCGGCCGGCGCGGGTCATGAGGATTTGGAACCGGGAGCCCACCATGATTGGCTACACGGGCATGCGTTCCGGTTCCCTTGAGATCGATCCCGCCCTCTACGAGTTCATCGCAGTCGAGGCCCTGCCGGGAGCCGGCGTGCAGATCGATGAGTTCTGGAGCGCGCTCCAGTCCATCCTGATCGACCTCGGTCCCCGCAATGCCGCTCTGCTGGCCCGGCGCGACGAGCTGCAGTCCCAGATCGACGACTGGCACCGGGCAGCCCGCGCCGAGGGCCGGAACCACGACGGTGACGCCTACGCCAACTTCCTGCGCGACATCGGGTACCTGCGCTACATGGACGGCTCGGTCACAGCCACGACGGCCAATGTCGATCCGGAGATCGCCGAGGTGGCCGGACCGCAACTGGTGGTGCCCCTCGACAACGCCCGCTACGCGCTGAACGCGGCCAACGCCCGCTGGGGAAGCCTGTACGACGCGCTGTACGGGACCGACGTGATCAGCGAGTCCGACGGTTGCAGCCGCGACGGCGCCTACAACCCGATCAGGGGCGACCGGGTCGTGGCCGCGGGACGGGAGTTCCTGGACACCCATTTCACCCTCGACTCGGCGAGCCACCTGTGGGCGACCCGATACGAGGTGCAGGACGGCGTCCTTCGGGTGCGCAGCGGCGACGGCACCGTCAGTGCGCTGCTGCGCCCGGAGCAGTTCGCCGGCTACACCGGCGGCGGCGACTCTCCCACCTCGATCCTGCTGCGCAAGAACGGCCTGCACTGCGAGCTGTGCCTCGACGCCGACCACCCCGTGGGTCAGCGGGACCACGCCGGCGTCTTCGACATCCGCCTCGAGTCCGCGATCACCACCATCATGGACTTCGAAGACTCCGTTTCGGCGGTGGACACCGACGACAAGGTGTCGGTCTACCGGAACTGGCTCGGGCTCATGCGAGGCACCCTGCAGACCACGTTCGTGCGCGACGGCGCGGCCGTGAACCGGTCGCTGAACGGCGATCGCAGCTTCACCGGCCCGGACGGCGCGCCGGTGAAGCTGCCGGGCCGGGCCCTGATGCTGGTCCGCAATGTGGGACCCCATCTCCGCACCGACATGGTGAGGCTCGACGGCGAGCCGGTGTGCGAGACCATGGTCGACGCCGCGGTGACCGCGCTGTGCGCGCTCCATGACCTGCGGGGCATGGGACGGGTGGACGGCAAGCCCATACGGAACTCGGCGAGCGGATCGGTCTACATCGTCAAGCCCAAGATGCACGGACCCGACGAGGTCGCATTGGCCTGCGAGCTGTTCAGCCGGGTGGAGGACGCCCTCGGCCTGGTGCAGCGCACCCTCAAGATGGGGATCATGGACGAGGAGCGCCGCACGTCGCTCGGCCTCAAGGAGTGCATCTGGAGGGCCCGCGACCGGGTCGTGTTCATCAACACCGGCTTCCTGGACCGCACCGGCGACGAGATCCACACCGACATGGAGGCCGGACCGGTGATCCCGAAGACCGAGATGAAGGCCGCGGCCTGGCTCGGTGCATACGAGAACTCCAACGTCGACGCCGGGCTGGCCTGCGGCCTGCGGGGCCGCGCCCAGATCGGCAAGGGAATGTGGACCATGCCGGCCGAGATGGCGGCTATGGCCAAGGCCAAGATCCAGCACCCGATCGCGGGAGCCAGCACTGCGTGGGTGCCGTCGCCCACCGCGGCGACGCTCCACGCCATGCACTACTTCCTGGTGGACGTGGCCGACCGCCAGCGCGATCTCGCCGACCGCACTCCGGCCCGCCTCGCCAGCCTCATCGAGATCCCCGTGCTGGGTGTCGGCCGGGAGCTCGGCCCGGGCGAGATCCAGCGCGAGCTGGACAACAACGTTCAAGGCATCCTCGGATACCTGGTCCGCTGGGTGGGCCAGGGCGTGGGGTGCTCCACCGTGCCCGACATCGGCGACACCGGGCTCATGGAGGACCTGGCCACGCTGCGCATCTCCAGCCAGCACATCGCCAACTGGCTTCACCACGGACTCATCTCTGCCGATCAGGTGCGCGAGACGATGCGCCGCATGGCCAACCTCGTCGATCAGCAGAACGCGGGCGACCCCGGCTACGAACCCATGGCGCCCGACTACGACTCCAGCATCCCGTTCCAAGCCGCGACGGAGCTTGTCTTCTCCGCTCGGAGCGAGCCCAACGGCTACACCGAACGGGTGCTCCGTCACCACCGCAAGGCGGTGAAGTCCCGCTCGACGGGCTGAGCGCCTGTACCATCCGCGGCTGTGCGGACGCTGCCCGGCGAGGTCGATGTCATCGTGATAGGCGCAGGCGTGTGCGGGGCCAGCATCGGCTACCAACTCGTCCGCAACTCGGACCTGCGGGTGGCGGTGGTGGACGCCCGCCCGCCCGTCGGTGGGATCTCAGGCCGAACCTTCGGCCAGATCCGCCAGCACTACTCGAACGAGCTCCTGGTGCGCATGGCGCTGAGAGGCTTCCACTGCCTTCGCAACTGGGACTCCGAAGTGGGTTACGGCGATCCCGGCTATGTCCGGTTCGGCTACATGCTGATCGTCACCGAGAACCAGATCGACGGTTTGCGGCGCAACGTCGAGCTCGGGAGGCGGCTGGGTGTCGACACCCGCTTCGTCGGCCCCGCCGAGATCGCAGCCGTAGAGCCGTTGGTGAATGCCGACGGCCTCGCGGGCGGCGCCTACGAGCCCGACGGCGGATACATCGATGTCACCAAGATGGTGCTGAGCTGGCTCGGCGCGGCGGCGACGCTCGGCGCGGACGTGCTCACCCCACTCCGCGTCCAGGAGATCCTCACCGACGGCGGCGCCGTCGCTGGTGTGGCCACCGACAGGGGACAGATCAGGGCACCGGTAGTCGTTGTGGCCACCGGCGCATGGGCGCCCGACCTGCTCGACCCGCTGGGTGTGCACCTGCCCATCGAGCGCCGGCGCCTGGACATGGCCACACTCGAGCAGGAGCCCGGAGCCCGTGCCCTCCACGCCTGCATCACAGACGGCAACTCCAACCTGGTGATCCGCCCCGACATGGGTCGCCGGATACTCGCAGTGGCCTACCCGCCGGAGATGCCCGAGGTGGACGATCCACTGGCCGAAGCACCGCCGGAGGCTCACCGCGAGCACTCGCTGCGCCTCGAGAAGGCCCTGGCCGAACGGCTGCCCGCACTGACCGTCTCCGGAATCGTGTCGACCACGAGCGGCGCCTACGACATCACACCGGACTACCACCCGATCCTGGGGTGGGCCTCAGACATCGCCGACGTCTCCGGGCTGTACCTGACCGTCGGGCTGTCCGGCCACGGGCTCAAGCTGTCCCCGTGCATCGGCGAGATCGTCGCCTCCGATGTGCTCGGTGTCGAACAAGTCGGCAGCGCACCCCGGATCGACGCCGGCGCGCTCAGACCGAGTAGGTTCGCCGAAGGCGAGCTGATGCATCTAACCTACGGCCCTAGCGCCCGGGCCTGAGGGTAGGTTCTGATGGTCCGGTACAGTTGAGTCGGCTACAGGAGATCTTGCACTCAGGGAGAGTTCACGATGGGGATCAACGCGGAACGAGCGAACGGAACGGTGATTGCGAAGGCCGACGGCCGCATCGACAGTTCCAACTCACGGGAGTTTCACTCTGAGTTGGAAGCTGTGGTCGCGGATTCTGACGCAGCTCTAGTTCTTGACTTTGCGGACGTCGCGTACATCAGTAGCGCCGGGATGCGAGTCATCCTCCTAACCGCAAAGAGTCTCCAGAAGTCCGGAATGAAGTTCGCTCTCTGCTCGATGAACGACTCCATTCGTGAGGTCTTCAAGATCAGCGGCTTCGACAAGATCATAGAGATTCATGATTCACAAGCCGAGGCACTGTCAGCGGTTAGTGCATAGGTGAGAACTTCCCTTCGCGAAAGAGGACCTGAATGACAATGACCGAATCTCGGCAGAAGCACAAGATCCTCGTGGTCGATGACGAGCCGGATCTAGAACCTCTCATGCTGCAGAGGATGCGGCGCTACATACGGACCGGTGTCTACGAATTCGTCTTTGCTAGGAACGGTGTCGAAGCACTCGAGGCGCTCGATATGGACGAATCGATCGACATGGTGCTCTCAGACATCAACATGCCGAAGATGGATGGGCTCACGCTCCTCGAGAGAATCCCGGATGTCGCACCGGATATTCGCGCCGTGATCATCTCTGCCTACGGCGACATGAAGAACATCAGAATCGCCATGAATCGGGGCGCCTTCGATTTCGTCACCAAGCCGGTCGACTTCGACGACCTCAAGTTCACGATCGACCGGACACTGCAGCACATACGTGAGTGGAGAGAGGCCCTCAGCGCCAGGGACAAACTCGTCGTGCTTCAGAACGAACTGAACGTGGCAAGCATGATGCAGCAGTCCATTCTTCCGAACAAGTTCGCCCGGAATGATGACTACAAGCTATTCGGAACCATGCAGCCAGCTCGCAATGTCGGCGGCGACTTCTTCGACGTGATCGGACTCTCTGATGGCAGGGTAGGACTCGCCATTGCCGACGTTTCGGGCAAGGGTGTCCCGGCAGCACTGTTCATGATGTCTAGCCGCACGCTGTTGAAGGGTGCCGCCATGCGGGCCGACGGGCCCGGTGAGGCACTCGCGGAGGTGAACGACGTGCTCAACGAGGACAACGACGCCTGCATGTTCGTCACCATGATCTACGCGGTGTACAACCCCGCAACCGGAGATTTGACCTACGCGGACGGCGGCCATGATCCCCCGCTCGTCGTGCACGCGGACGGGACCACCACCCAGCTTCCCGTGACCGAGGGGCTCGCCCTGGGCGTGCTGCCGGGATTCGACTATTACCAGCATTCTCACCAGCTTGCGCCGGGCGACACTGTCGTCCTCTACACCGACGGCGTGACCGAGGCGATCAACAGCGAGGAGGAGCAGCTCGGGCTGCATCGCCTGCGCGAGGCCTTCGAACGGAACCCCCCGCAGGACGCCGAGGATGCCGGCCATCGGGTCATCGACCTTGTGAACGACTTCGCCGGGGACGTGCCCCAGTTCGATGACACGACCTGCCTGGTCCTGCGTCGAGAGGGCTGATTGCTGCCATGCTGTTCCTGAAAGCCGACACCAACGGCGCGGTGCGCCACACCAGCTACGAGGAGCTCGCTGACTTGGTGGCAGCTATCGAGGCACTGGGCATCGAGGACGGCTGGCCCGGCGATCTGACCTTCCGGATCAGCCTGGTGGTGGACGAGTTGGCGCAGAACGTCGTGGACTATGCGTACAACGACACGCCCGGGGACGTGGAAGTGGCGGTCACCTCCCGGGACGAGACCGTCGTCATCGAGATCACCGACGAGGGCAAGCCGTTCGACCCTCTGACCGAGGCACCCGCTCCGGACCTGACGTCGCCGATCGAGACCCGCCCGATCGGCGGCCTGGGAATCCACTTCACGAAGACCCTGATGGACGACGTCACCTACCGCAGGGAGTCGGGCCGGAACCGTCTGAGGATCGTCACCCGCAAGAGGCCGAGCGAATAGGAGCACCCCATGCCTCTGCGCCTCCCGACGGCAGGTATCCGGCTCGCCCTCGCGGCCTCGCTGGTGCTGGCGGCGTGCGCATCCGAGGGCGCTATCGAGCAACCGGAGCCCGATCCCGAAACTGCGGTAGCGCCCGCTGAGCCCGGAGCCCCTGAGGAGTCGCTGGTCGGTGTATCCGACGAGCGCATCCTGTTCGGCCAGTCGGCGGCCTTCAGCGGTCCCGCTCAGGAACTCGGCAAGAACATGAAGCTCGGAATCCAGGCCGCGTTCGACGAGGTGAACACGCAGGGAGGCGTCCATGGGCGCGTCCTGGAACTGCAGTCGCTCGATGACGCGTACGAACCGGAGCACGCGATCGTCATGACGCGCAACCTCATCGAGCAGGAGCAGGTGTTCGCCCTGATCGGCGCGGTGGGCACCCCGACCTCGCGCTCCGCCACGCCGATCGCACAGGCTTCCGGAGTTCCCTACATTGCGCCGTTCACCGGCGCCGCCTTCCTGCGCGACGACGAGTGGGACAACATCATCAACTTGAGAGCCTCCTACAACCAGGAGACCGAGGAGATGGTCGCCCGGCTCACCGACGATCTGGGCATCACCCGGGTCGGTGTCATGTACCAGAACGACTCGTTCGGCCGGGCCGGCTTCCGGGGCGCAGTGGCGGCGCTGGCGCGGCGCGACATGGAGCCGGTGTCGATCGGGATCTACCCGCGCAACACCACTGCGGTGAAGACCGCCCTGCTGGACCTGCGCCTCGGTGACCCCGAGGCGGTGATCATGGTCGGCGCCTACGAGCCGGTCGCGAGGCTGATCTCCTGGGCCCGCCGCACCGACATGGATCCGGTGTTCATGACGGTCTCCTTCGTCGGCAGCAACGCGCTGGCCCAGGAGCTCGGACCGGACGGGGCGGGAGTGCTGGTCACCCAGGTCGTGCCGTTCCCGGAGGACGACTCGCTGCCCGTGGTGCATGCCTATCTGGAGGCTCTCGCCGCCCATGACCCGGAGGCCGAGCCGGGGTTCGTGTCCTTGGAGGGCTACCTGGCCGGTCGCATGGTGATCAGCGCGCTGCAGGAGTGCGGCGCAGACGTCGAGCGATCCTGCCTGCTCGATCAGCTGATCGACCGCGGGAGCTTCGACATCGACGGATTCGACCTGCAGTTCGGTGAGGGCGACAACCAGGGCTCCGACGAGGTCTTCCTGACCGTGATCGGCTCCGACGGTGAGTACCACCCTGTCGAGACCCTGCACGACACCGCAATGTGGGTGACCCAATGACAAACCTGGCCGGCGAACCGTTTGCGGACGACGCAGCCCCGTCCGACGCAGCCCCGCCCGCAGACGACCCCATCGCAGGCCCCCCGCCCGCAGACGACCCCATCGCAGGCCGCCCGCCCGCAGACGACCCCACGGGGTCATCACTGGGGATCTGGTCCCGCATATCCACCAAGCTCTACATGGGCATCGGCGGGGCGGTCGCCATGACGCTGGCCGCCAGCCTCGTCGGCTGGTTCTCATTCAACCGGGTCGGCGATGTGCAGAGACGGGTCAACGAGGGCAGCGTCCCCGAGCTGGCCGCCGCCTTCGGTGTCGCCCAGTACGGCGGGATCCTGGCCAACGCAGCCCCGAGCCTGGCCGCGGCCTCGTCGTCACTGGAGCTCTTCCAGGAGGGCCAGCGGGTCGATCAGACCGTGCTGACCTTCGAGGAGCAGATGGCGGAGCTGGAGCAGGGCGACAGCGACGACGCCGGCGTGGCGCAGATCCGCCTGAGCGCCGACATGCTCATCTCCAACATCGAGGAGATCCGCAGCGAGGTCTCGGCCCGGCTCCGGCTGATCGACCAGCGAACCGCCCAGCAGGGCGAGCTGGTGGGGTTGCGGACCCAGGTGAGCGCGGTGCTGGTCCCCGCCATCGACAACCAGCTCTTCTACACCCTCACGGGCTACACCGAACTGGACGACGCTCCGGTCGCCCGATCCGAGCACTTCTCCGAGGCCGAGGTGTTCCGGTACCGTCGCCTGGCCGAGCTGGAGGCCGATGCCAACATCGCCTCGGACCTGCTGGCCACCGGGTTCACGCTGACGGACGCGAGCCTGCTGGAGCCGCTCAGGGAGCGATTCGAGGTGGCCGCCAGCCGGATCCAGCGCAACCTGGCGACACTGGTAGGCACGCGGTTCCACGCCGACGCGGCGCCGATCTTCCAGCGGCTGCTCGACCTCGGGCTCGGCTCCAACAACTCCTTCGATGTGGCTGCGAGAGAGTTCGCGATCCTGGACCGAAATGAGGAACTGCTCGTCCAGAACAACCAGCTGGCGCAGGCGCTGGTGACCGAGGTCGACAACCTGGTGGACGACTCCCAGGAGCGGGCTGCCGAGGCCACCGCCGCGTCGAACCAGGCAATAGGCACCGCCAGGACCCTCCTTCTGGCGATCAGCGCCGTCAGCGTCCTGGGGGCGCTCCTGATTGTCTGGCTGTTCGTCGGCAGGGTCCTGGTGCGCCGCATAGGCCTGCTGTCGGACTGGATGCGCCGCATGGCCGGCGGCGACCTCGAGGCCACCGCGCCGATCAGCGGCCGCGACGAGGTCGCGGACATGGCCGCCACGCTGGAGGTCTTCAGGCGCCACGCCTTGGAGGTGCAGCGCCTCAACCTGGTGGAGCAGCTCGCGGACGAGCTGCAGGGCAAGAACGAGGAGCTCGAAGGGGTCCTGGCCGAGCTGCACAAGGCGCAGGACCAGATAGTGACACGGGAGAAGCTGGCCGCTCTGGGCGAGCTCACGGCCGGCGTCGCCCACGAGATCAAGAACCCGTTGAACTTCGTCAAGAACTTCGCCGAGGCGTCCCAGGAGCTCATCGACGAGCTCAAGGAGCTGCTCGAGGACATAGGCGGAGACCTCAGCGACGACAACAAGGACTACATCAACGAGATCGCCGGCGACCTGACCGGCAACGTGGAGCGCATCCGTTCCCATGGCGAGCGGGCCGACCGGATCGTGCGCGACATGCTCATGATGGGCCGTGACTCCGGCGAGTGGCAGCTCACCGACATCAACGGTCTCATCGAACAGCACGCCCAACTGTCCTTCCACAGTGCCAGAGCCCTGGACCCCGACTTCCAGCTGGACATCCAGCAGGACTTCGACCCGGACGTCGGCTCGCTGACGGTCATCGCCCAGGATCTGGGTCGGGTCTTCCTGAACATGGTGACCAACGCCGGCCACGCAACCAAGGAGCGCCACCTCTCGGAGATGGCGGCCGGCAACGAGGCGTTCCAGCCGACCATCTGGCTCAGGACGGTGCGGTCCAACGACCACGTCGAGGTCCGGATCCGCGACAACGGCACCGGGATGCCGCCCGACGTGGTCGAGAAGATCTTCAATCCCTTCTTCACCACCAAGCCCACCGACCAGGGCACGGGCCTCGGCCTCTCCATCTCGAGCGACATCATCCGCCGCCACGGCGGCAACATCGCGGTCCAGTCCGAGCCGGGAGACTTCACCGAGATGATCGTCACCCTGCCGGTGGAGGCGCCCGCAGAGGCCAGCGCGACCAGCGGCGACTCCTGGGTCTGAAGCCCAGCCATTCGGGGCTCCGGTAGCTTGGGGGCATGACCGAGACTGCCCGCGGGGCCGTGCCGGCGCTGGACGCGGAGACGGCTGTCGTGCTCGCGCAGGAGATCGCCCGGCAGCAGCCTGCCGACCGTCCGCCGACAGTGGACGACGCCCGCCGGGCGGCCGACGCGCTCATCGGCGCGGGCGCGGGCCAGGTCTGGCTCTACGGGTCGGTCGCCCGGGGCGAGTCGCACCGCCGCAGCGACATCGACCTGGTGGCTGTGTTCGACGACTTGGAGTACCGGCGCCGGGTGCGCACCACCATCGAGCTGCAGCGGCTGGCCGAGCGGGCCTGCGGGTACCGCGTGCAGGTCCTGGCGACCGACCGGCCCGAATGGCGCATCCAGCAAGAGGAGGTGTCAGCCTCCTTCGCTTCGGCTATATCATGTGATTTGAGGTTGTTAGCTTGTAGCACTGAGTCAGGGGCAGAGGTGGACTGGGACAAGGAGCAGACAGCAGCCACCTCCAACGAGGAGCTGGCGGTCGAACGGCTGGAGTCGGTGCTGGTGAGCCTGGACAAGGTCAACGCCAACCGCGATCCCAGCTCCGCCGAGCAGGAGTCGGCCGACTCAGGCGACGCCAGCGACTACCTCGAGGCGCGCGGCGCCCGGTTGATCGTGGTGTGCGAGGCTGCGGCCATGGCCATCGAGAACGGGGCCAAGGCGGTGGGCACGCTCACGGGCGCACCGGCCCCGACGCTGTGGTCCCACAACATCGACAAGATCGTCGACTCCCTCGGTCCCGACGACGCCGAGGCCATGCGGGCGCTCATCTCCTCGGCGCCGGAGCTGGTGAAGTCGGCCGGCTACATCACCATGTGGCGCACCATCGGCGTGTACGGCACGCCCGGCGAGGGCCTGACCGTGTACGAGGTCGCCTCGCCCGAGTTCGCGGCGGCCATCGCCGAGATGGCCTGCAAGGTCGCCGTCCATGCCGTCGAGCGCGCCGCGGGCCTCATCCCGCCGAACAGGCTGCAGGACAAGCTCCGCCGGCGGTCCTCGACGGTGCAGGGCCACTTCGCCGCCTACGACATCGGCACCGGCCGGCCCAAGAGGCCGAGCGGATAGACCCGACCCGCCGGTCATCTTCGCGAGGTGCAGAGCGAGGCCGTGGCCCGAGCGGCCCGTGAGCGAAGCGAACAAGAGCGGGAATGACACCGCCGCACCGCTAGGTGCTTGCGAGCAATCCGCGCTGGCTCCAAATAACCCGTCTCCGTCGGCGCCTCAAGCCTTCTCGGGCGGGCGGGTAAGTCCGGCACTGCCCTCGACGTTGAGGTTGGGCAGGATCCGGTCGAGCCAGCCCGGCAGCCACCAGTTGCGGGCCCCGAGCAGCTCCATGGTGGACGGCACGATCAGCATCCGCACGAGGCTGGCGTCGACCGCCACCGCGGCGGCCAGGCCGAGGCCGAACATCTTCACGGCCCGGACGTCCTCGAAGACGAAGCTGCCGAAGACGAACACCATGATCACCGCGGCGGCGGTGATCACCCGGGCGGTTGCCGCGAGGCCGTCAGCGACGGAGTTCACCGCGTCGCCGGTGCGCTCGAACTCCTCCTTCATCCGCGACAGCAGGAACACCTCATAGTCCATCGACAGGCCGAACAGCACCGCGAACAGCATCATCGGCATGAACGGCTCGATCGGCCCCGGCTCGATCCCCACGAGGCCGCCGAGCCAGCCCCACTGGAACACGGCCACGACCACGCCGTAGGCCGCCCCGATGGAGAGCATGTTCATGATCACGGCCTTGAGCGGCACGATCAGAGAGCGGAACACCGCCATCAGCAGCAGGAAGGAGGCGCCCAGCACCGCGGCGAAGAACACGGCCGTGCGTCCTCTCAGGAAGTTGCTGACGTCGACTTTGACAGCCACGAGGCCCGTCACCCGAGCGTCGAGGCCGGTCCCTGCGGTGGCCGCGGGGATCACGTCGTCGCGCAGCCTCTCGACGAGGGCGTCTGTCTCGGTGGCCTGGGGCTCGGAGCTTGGCCGGAGCTCGATCACGGCGGCGGTCGGTGCGGCCGGGTCGTTCGGGATCGGCGGTGAGACGAAGTCGACACCCGCGGTGCCGCGCAACGCCTGCGACAGGCCGGCGATGTGTGCGATCTGAGCCGGTTCGGAAACCTCGGCCACCACCAGCAGCGGGCCGTTGGCGCCGGGCCCGAAACCCTCGGTGATCAGTTCGTAGGCCTTCCGGGTGGTGGTCTCAGCAGAGAAATTGCTCTCATCGGCGAAGCCGAACCGCAGCACCAGCACCGGCGCGGCCAGCAGCAGCAGCAACACTGTGCCCCCTACCGCGAAGAGCCAGGGCCGGGCCTGCACCACTCGGCTGAGCCTGTACCAGCCGGTCTCGCGCAACGGCTTGGACCGGCGGGGCTGCAAGGCTCGCCGCAGCGGATTGCCGTCCCCGCCGAAGAATCCCGCCACCAGCACAATGACGGCGACACCGAGGGCGACGACCGCCAACGGCTCGATGCCGGCCCCGGCGCCGAACAGCGCCACGCTGAACAGCACCGCGGCCACGATGCCCCGGACGCGGGTGGTGTTGATCCGGTCGCCGAGCAAGGCCACCAGCGCCGGCAGCAGCGTGACCGAGCCGACCATCACAACGGCAACCGTGGCGGCCGCGGCGATGCCGAACCCGCTCACGAACGGGATCCCGATGAGCAGCATCCCCAGCAGCGAGACGACCACGGTCGCACCGGCGAAGATGACGGACCGGCCCGCGGAGTCGAGGGCGACTACCAGGGCCTGCTCGGAAGCGAGGCCCTCGCCGAGCGCGTCGCGGTAGCGGGTGATGATGAACAGGGCGTAGTCGATTCCCACCCCCAGCCCGATCATCAGGCCGATGGCGAACGCGAAGTCCGGGACCTCCATGAAGTTGCTGAGCGCCACGATCCCGGCCGCGCCGATCCCCACGGTGACGAGCGCCGCGCCGACGGTGGCCCCCATGGCCACCACCGAGCCCAGCACCGCTATCAGCACGAACACGGCGAACGCCAGTCCAATGGCCTCCGATTCGGGTGGCTCGACCTGGGCGAACCAGACGCCGCCGACCTCGACATCGAGGCCCGCTATCGAGCGCAATTCGCGCTCTTCGATGAGATCCTCTATCGCCGCGCCCATCGCTCTCGCCTCGGTGGCGCTTGCATCGGGACCGAGGCTGACGTCTGCGTAGGCGACCAGGCCCGCCTCAGGGCCCTGCTGGGCGATGCGGAGCTCCCCGCCCGGCCCGTACGGCGAGATGACCGTGGTGCCTTCGAGGGTGTCAACCTCCGCGAACAGCCCGCTCAGTGCGGACCGCACGTCCGGGTGATCGACGCCCTGCTCGGCCCGGAAGACGATCGTGCCGCCGGGCCCGGCGCCCACACCCCCGAAGTGCTCCGCCAGCACATCGGCCCCATCCTGGCTATCGGTACCGGCGATCCCCAGATTTCCGCTGTAGGCCTCTCCGAGACGGCCGGAAACGCCCAAGACCACCACGAGAGCGATGAGCCACGCGGCGAGCCCCCGCCACGGATGTCTGAAGCACCATCGAGCGAGGGAAGCGTATGTCAACCTGTCACACCGTGGGCGCATTCACAAGCGGCCAGGTGTCTCACCACTTGCTGGATTCTTCCGAGTACACATGGTCAGGCAACCGATAGCTGATGCCATCCTCGTCGTAGACCGAGACGTCCAGCATGCCGGAGAACCTGTCAACATCGCTCACCGCGGACAGCTTCGGCAGGTACTTGTTCGTAACCCGGTTGTACCGAGCCTGCAGACGGTACCAGAAGAGTATCCCGTGCCTTCTGTGATCCGGAAACATGAGCTGGTCGGATACCTCGTTGCCGATCAACGCTCGGGCGATAGTGAACACTGTTTTTGCAATCTCACGTCGAGTTGCTGGATCAGAGGCCCCAGCAATAAGCGGGGCTGACTGAACGAGAGCGTTGGCCATCATTATGGACTCGTCCGGGATGTCAGGCTCGCACATCAGACCGACGTCGTACAGTTTCAACGCCTCTCTCTCATCACGAAACAGGATCGTGTCTGGGATACCCATGAGATGTCCTGAATAGCGCCAGACATCCATGAAACTCTTGGCTTCCTCATCGCTATATGTGGAACCCAGACGTTTCATGTGCCTGAGCAGCCTTGCCGAGAATGCGGTGATGGCAAAGCCGGTGTGGGCCGCACTTATCGGAACGCCCCAGGCCGGGGTGTCCCACTCCGACGAGTTGTTCAACAGGTACCTGACCTGCGCATGCGCGAGACGGATGCGAGCCGACAGTTTCCAGCCGTCCCCATACCTCTCCAGCCCGCCCGGCAGGTACATCTCGATCATGTGGCGGTTGTTCTGTTTCAAGCGCCTTACGCCAGAGTCTCGCACGCGCCCAGTTATCGCGAACGACTTCGCGATATTGGTCGTGAATCCCTCGATCAACACACCGCACACGAACGCTACGAGAATGGTGCGGGACTCTCGGTGAAACATGCGGTTCGAGGCTCTGAAGCCGGACTGGTCAACCCAATCTGGCGGAGACGCCCACTCCTCGACAAGATCCAGCAGCGGCTGCGGAGCGTCACGCAGGGCGTCGGGATCATCGATGGCGACCTTGATGAGTCGATGCATCTCTGCTTTCGGGAGAGTGTTGAGCTGCTTGATCAACTCGTCTGCCAAGGGGTCGCCGACCCAGGCGTGGTCAACGTAGTTCGATGCCATCTCCGGATCGAGAGCTAGTGCCTTCTTATAGCCTGGCCCATAATCGGAAGGTATCTTCCCAAGTTCCAGTATCTTCTCCAGCTCCGGCGTCGAGACCCCCTGCGTCTGGCCAGTGTCTTGATCCTGCTGCCTGTCGTCAGAAATCGTCGTCATAATTGCTCCAACGATAGCAAGACCGGTCGCAGACGGCAGTAGTGCGCGACCACGGTCAGCTCCAGGGATAGGGGGAGTTGCTGACCGGGTGCAGCTTGCCCTCGGCGTAGCGCGACCAGCGGAACGGCTCGAGGAGGGCCTGGGGCTCGCCCAGAAGCTCCCTCGCCACCAGCGTGCCAACCCCGATCATCTTGTAGCCGTGGTTGGAGTCGGCGATGAAGTAGACGTTGTCGCAGAACGTGTCGAACACCGGGAAGTTGTCGGGAGAGAAGCTGCCGATGCCGCCCGAGGGCTCGGTGCTCATCAGGTGCGACTTGCCCTCGAAGCGCTTCTGGCAGTGGGCCAGCGCCGCGGTCCATGTCCGGTAGAAGTCCGCGCCCACGATGAAGTCGGGCGAGTCGGGGCCGTAGGGGTCCACGGCCACATCGGCGGCCGGCTTGTCCACCACATACGGCATGTAGCCGCCCTGCACGCCGCCGAAGTTGAAGTCGGGCTTGTAGTAGATGCCCCACGGGCCCTCGGTGACCAGACCATGCTCGTCGTGCAGCGGGGCGTCGGTGTCGATGTGGACCACCGGCGGCATGTCGCCGCGGTTGTCGATGAGGTAGCCGGGGTCGACCTCGAGCGTGCCCTCCTGCAGGCACATGTATGTCCAGGTCGGCCGGCGGTGCAGGCGCCCGTCGCCGCCGAGGACGTCCACGTCGAACGGCAGGTCGAGCATGGCCCAGATCTGCTGGACCCACGGCCCCACCGCCACCACCACATGGTCGCAGGCCACGGGGCCCTGGTCGGTGAGCACCGCGGTGACCGCGCCGGAGGCGTCCCGGTCGAACCCGGTCACGGTCACGCCGCCCACCACGGCCACGCCCTCGGCCTCGGCCTTCTGCAGCAGCCCCTTGAGCGACGCCATGTTGTTGGCGTAGCCGCCGCGGTGCTCGTGCAGCACGCTGGTGATGCCCTGGGCCTGCCAGTCGTCGAAGATGCCCCGCATGTACGCCGTCGAGGCCTCCGCGCCCTCCACGAACGTCGAGGAGTAGCCGATGGCCTGCTGCTGCTCGTGGATCGAGGCCACATCGGCCCGCATGCCCTCGTGGCTGATCTGCAGGTAGCCGACCGGATGGTACGAGAAGGCCTCCGGGTCGCTCTCCCACACGTCCACGCAGTGGGCCATCAGCTCCCGCATGGCCGGCTGGAAGTAGTTGTTGCGCACGACGCCGCAGGCGATGCCCGAAGCGCCCGCGCCCACGCCGGTCTTGTCGATCACGACCACGTCGTCGCCCGAACCCCGATCCGACGACCTCAAGTCGCGGGCCAGGTTCCAGGCGGTCGACAGACCGTGGATGCCGGCGCCGATGATCACGTAGCGCGCCGCGGCAGGCAGTCCCATGGCCCTTTTCCTCCTTGAGTGCTCGACCCCGCGCTAGTGGCCGGCGGGGGCGGTCCAGCCCTCGAGCACCGGCTGCCTCCAGTCGGTGCCCACGATCGGGGAGTCGTCCACCCACGGCCCCAGCTCCACCTGCGGGAACTTGCAGTGGATGTCCTTGAGGGTGATCCCGTAGGAGTTGCCCTCGGTGAGGTGCTTGATGAGCACCTTGCGGGCGATCTCGTCCTCGCGGCCCTCCGGGATGTCGAAGTAGATCTTCAGGAACGAGTTCGAGTAGCGGTCGAACACCGCGGGCACGCCGTCCTCCTCCAGCAGGGTGATGTCCTCGAGCCAGTTGATGTCCTGCCCGGGGGTGGCCGCCAGCAGGTCGATGTCCTCCACCAGGGACATATCCTCCTGGTAGGCGAACCGCTTCCCGGCCAGCACCTCGGCGTCGATGGCGACGGTGCGGGTCTCGCGCGAACTCTCGCCCGTGCTCGCCGATCCTGCCATTGTCACATACCTCCGTCGATCACATGCTTGTCGAACAGGTCGCGTATCTCTTGCAGCGTCCGCTCCTCGGTGACGCCGGGTATGTAGTTGGTCCCGGCCAGGGGCACCTTGGCCATGGCGGCCGCCTCGTGGGTGAGCGCGGCCAGGTCCTCGGGCTCCAGCGAGTGGATGTCGGTCTTGCCGCAGGCCCGGGCCAGCATCTGCACTTCCATGGTGAGCGTGATCAGGAAGTTGTAGACCCGCAGGGCGGCCTCGTCGACGTCGAGCCGCTTGCGCAGTTCCACGTCCTGGGTGGCCACCCCCACCGGGCAGCGGCCGGTGTGGCAGTGGTAGCACTCGCCCGCGGGCACTCCGATGGTGCCCTCGTAGTCGGTGACCCCGGGGATCTCCTTGTTGCAGTTGAGCGCCATCAGCGCGGCCGTTCCCAGCGCCACGGCGTTGGCCCCGAGGGCCAGGCACTTGGCCACGTCGCCGCCGTTGCGGATGCCCCCGGCCACCACCAGGTCGATGTCGTCGGCCAGGCCCACGTCCTCAAGTGCTCGGCGGGCCTCGGGGATGGCCGCCATCAGCGGGATGCCGGTCTCCTCGGTGGCGAGGTGGGGCCCCGCGCCGGTGCCGCCCTCGGCGCCGTCGAGATAGATCACGTCGGGACCGCACTTGGCCGCCATCCGCACGTCGTCGTAGACCCGGGCCGAGCCCAGCTTGAGCTGGATGGGGATCTGGTAGTCGGTGGCCTCGCGGACCTCCTGGATCTTGAGCGACAGGTCGTCGGGGCCGAGCCAGTCCGGGTGCCGGGCCGGGGAGCGCTGGTCGATGCCGGCGGGCAGCGATCGCATCTCGGCCACCTGCTCGGTGACCTTCTGGCCCATGAGGTGCCCGCCGAGGCCGACCTTGCAGCCCTGGCCGATGAAGAACTCCACCGCGTCGGCCAGCATCAGGTGGTGGGGGTTGAAGCCGTAGCGGCTCTGGATGATCTGGTAGTACCACTTGGTGGACAGGTCCCGCTCGGGCGGGATCATCCCGCCCTCGCCGGAGCAGGTGGCGGTGCCGGCCATGGAGGCGCCCTTGGCCAGGGCCATCTTGGCCTCCAGCGACAGCGCTCCGAAGCTCATCCCGGTGATGTAGACCGGGACGTCGAGCTCAAGCGGCTTCTCCGCGAACCGCGAGCCGATAACCGTCTTTGTCTCGCACTTCTCGCGGTAGCCCTCGATCACGAACCGGGTGAGCGTGCCGGGCAGGAACACCAGCTCGTCCCAGTGGGGGATCTTCTTGAAGATGGAGAAGCCCCGCATCCGGTACCGGCCCAGCTCGGACTTCACATGGATGTCGTTGATGACCTCCGGAGTGAAGATCCGGCTCTTGCCGAGGACATCGGTGCTCTTGTTGACTTCTGTCATGGATCGCTCCTCTCCGCTCGGCCTCTAGTGGATGACTAGCTTGCGCTCGGAGGGCTCGAGCGCGTCGTAGTTGTGGAGCTGCTTGCCGCACACGAACTTCTGGAACTCGGGCGGGTCGCCGAGCCCGTGGATGCGGAACTTGCGCTCGATCAGCTCGGTGTCGGCGTCGGTCCAGTCTCCCGGCACGCAGTCCACTCCCAGGGACCGCACCTTGCCGCCCACATAGATGGCGCCGTCGTACATGGAGTCGCCCAGGTTCATGCCGGCGTTGCCGCAGATGATCTGGCGGCCCCGCTGCATCATGAACCCGGTGTTGATGCCGACGTCGCCGGTGACGATGATGGTGCCGCCCTTCTGGTCGATGCCGGTGCGGGCCCCGACGTCGCCCTTGACGATCAGGTCGCCGCCGCGGATGGCGGCGCCGGTGAGCGATCCCGCGCTGCGCTCGATGGTCACCACGCCCGACATCATGTTCTCGGCCACCGACCAGCCCACCCGGCCATTGATGGTGACCTCGGGACCGTCGATGAGCCCGCAGGCGAACCAGCCGGGGCTGCCCTCGAAGTGGATCCGGCAGCGCTTGAGTATCCCCACCGCCAGCGAGTGCTTGGAGGAGGGATTCAACACGGTCACGTCACCGATGCCGTCGTTGTAGATCAGCTGGCGCAACGCCATGTTGATCTGGCGGATGGTCAGGTCGGCCGCGTCGAACCGGGCCCGGCCGCCGTCGACCTCGATGTTGTCGGGCATCTCCGCATGGGGCTCGACCAGCCCCCGGGCGTCGTAGCTGACGCCGCTGCGCGACCCTGAACCTGGCATCAGCGCTCCCTTCCGAACCTGCTGGAGGAACTCAGACCTGCCACACCAGCACCTCTCGCTCGTACGGGTCGCGGGTCTCGACCTCGCGCTTGACCAGGGCGCGGATGGCGACCTCCTCGGTGGCCACCGCCACCAGCGGGTCGGACTCGAACAGCACCAGCGGCTTGGCCGCCATCTCGTCCTTGGCGATGCCCAGCTCGTTGCCGGTGACGCACACGTAGGTGAACACCCCGTCGAGGTCGTCGAGGCTGTGTTTCATGGCCGTCTCCAGCGACAGGCCCCGCGCCATGTACTCGGCCAGGTACACCGCGATGATCTCGGAGTCGCACTCGCTCTGGAAGCGATGGCCGTGCTGCTCCAGGCGCCGGCGCCACTGGTGGTAGTTGGTGAGCTGGCCGTTGTGGACCACGGCCACGTCCGCGAACGGGTAGGCCCAGTACGGGTGGGCGCTGGCCAGGTCGACCTCGGACTCGGTGGCCATGCGCACGTGGCCGATGCCGTGGGTGCCCCGGAACGAGCCCAGCTCGTACTGGCCGCTTACCGTCTCGGCGTCGCCGAGGTCCTTGATGATCTCCAGCGAGCTCCCCAGCGACAGCACCTCGCAGCCGGGCACGTCCTCGAGATAGTCGGCCAGGGCCTTGAGGTCGCCGCCGTAGCGGATGGTGGCCCGGAAGGCGTAGCCGGTGTCGCTGGTGACGGTGGCCACCTCGGCGCCGATCTTGGCCAGGCGGCTCTCGACCTCGGCCCGGTTGCGCTCCAGGCGCTCCTCCATCCCGAAGCCGGTGCTCTTGTTGGGTTCGGCCAGCACGAACCGGATCACCACCAGGTCGTCGGCCGGTCCGTACACCGCGTAGCCGGTGGAGTCCGGCCCGCGGTGCTTCATCGACTGGAGCATGGCCGTGAGCTCGGCGCCGATATCGGCGGTGCCGTCCCGGTGTATCACGCCGGCTATCCCGCACATGGTGCTACCCCCTTGTTGGGCGACTCTCTTGGGTTGTACGCAGGTCCCGCAGGACCGGCTCGGTGCTTGCTGTCAGGGCAGGACGTCCAGGTACTCCTCCACGTCCCAATCCGACACGGTGGCCAGGAACCGCTCCCACTCGTCGTCCTTGTAGTGGAAGAACACCTTGCTCATCTCGCCCGGCAGCGCCCGCATGACGACCTCGTCGCTGCGCAGGGCCTCCAGGGCCTCGCCCAGGGTGAGCGGGATCTTCTCGACGGCCTTGCCGGCCTCCATGGCCTCGTAGATGTTGCGCTCCTCGGGCTCGCCCGGATCGAGGCCGCGGTCCAGACCGTCGTCCATGGCCTGCAGCAGGCCCGCGAACGACAGGTGCGGGTTGACCGCGCTGTCCACCGAGCGGTACTCGAAGCGGCCCGGGGCGCTGACCCGCAGAGCGGTGGTGCGGTTCTGGAAGCCCCAGTCGGCGAACACGGGCGCCCAGAAGCCGGTGTCCCACAGACGGCGGTACGAGTTGACCGTCGGCGAGGTGAGGCAGGTCAGGGCCCGCACGTGCTCCAGGATCCCGCCGATGGCCTTCATGCCGACCGGGCCGGGCAGCTGCGGGTTGTCGCCCTCGGGCATGAACTTGTTGTTGCCGTCGGCATCCCACAGCGAGATGTTGTGGTGGCAGCCGTTGGCCGACACCCCCATGAACGGCTTGGGCATGAAGCAGGGGAAGGCTCCGAGCTCGCGGCCGACCTGCTTGCAGACCTGGCGGTAGGTGGTGAGCCGGTCGGCGGTGAGCTCGGCTCGGTCGAAGTTGAAGTTCAGCTCGAGCTGGCCGGGGGCGTCCTCGTGGTCGCCCTGGATCATGTCCAAGCCCATGGCCTCGCAGTACTCGATCACCCTGTGGATGAGGGGCTGGAGCTCGGCGAACTGGTCGATGTGGTAGCAGTTGGGCTTGGTCATGCCCTCGACGGTGGGCTTGCCGTCAGCGTCGGCCTTGAGCCACATCATCTCGGGCTCGCAGCCGGCCCGCAGGTGCAGCCCGTGCTTGGCCTCGAAGTCGGCATGGAGCCGCCTGAGATTGCCGCGGCAGTCCGAGGTCAGGTAGGCGCCGCCGTCGACCTCCTCCTCACGGCCCCGGAACAGCGTGCACCACACCCGGGCCGTCTTGGTGTCCCAGGGCAGGGGCATGAACGTCTCGGGCTCGCCGATGCCGACCAGCTCGCGGGCCTCGGGGCCATAGCCGATGTAGTTGCCGTGGCGGTCTATGAAGAGGTTGGCGGTGGAGCCGTACACGAGCTGGAAGCCCTTGCGGGCGATCATGCCGAAGTGCTTGGCCGGGATGCCCTTGCCCATGATCCGCCCGGTCACCGAGACGAACTGGCAGTACAGGTACCGGATGTCGTCTCGCTCAATGCGGGCCTCTACGTCTCGGATCTGCTCCTCGCGTCCGTCGGCGGTGACAAACCTCTCAAGGTCAGTGGCCATTGTTCCCCCTATCGGGCTGGTTGTCTCTGAGGCGAAACCGTAGCGCCACGGGCGCAGATCTCGCCAATGGCCATCGAGCCGGACTCAACCATAGCGCGATACACCTGCACATGTCTAATCAGAGTAGAGACGCTTTCCTGACGTTAGAGGCCGAGCAAATAGGCGAGCGAACGCGGCCCATACGGCGCGAGGCCGTGGCCCGAGCGGCCCGTGAGCGCAGCGAACAAGAGCGGGAATGACACCGCTGCGGCGCGACAGGCCCTCGCCTATTTTCGGGCTGACGTTGGAGCACGCTGCCGGCCGAGCACCGCGAGCCGCCCCCGCCCGGCAGCCGTCCATAGAGTGGCCGCGATGGAACGGGTGCCACGGTCGGCCTGGCTGACGCTTGCCGCGGTGGCGGCCGCCGTGTTCATGGTGGCGATGGAGATGACGATCATCGCCCTGGCCCTGCCCGAGATCCGGGCATCGCTGGACGCCACTCCCGCGACGCTGTCGTGGGTGGTGAACACCTACTCCATCGTGGTTGCGGCACTGCTGCTGCTGTCGGGCTGGCTGGCCGACCGCTACGGCCGCCGGCGCATCTTCCAGCTCGGGCTGGTGCTCTTCGCCGCAGGCTCGGTGGCGGCCGGGGTCTCGGTCAGCATCGAGATGCTGATCGCGGCCCGCGCCCTGCAGGCCGTCGGCGGCTCGCTGCAATACCCGGCCGGAATGGCCCTGCTGCTGACCGCCTTCCCGCGGGCTCGCCATCAGACGGCCATGGGAACCTGGAGCGCCACCGGCGGAATGGCGGCGGCCCTGGGGCCTGGCATCGGTGCGGTGCTCGTAGAGGGGTTCGGTTGGCGGGCCGTGTTCTTCGTCAACGTGCCCGTGGCCCTGGCCGCTCTCGGGTTGGGGGCCCGGGTGCTCGCCGAGAGCACCGGCGAGGACGCCGAGTCGAGGGTGGACACCATCGGCGTGCCGCTCGCTTCGGTTGGGGTGGGCGTCATCATCCTTGGAATCGTCCAGGGCGGAGCCTGGGGCTGGCGCTCGGCATCCACCCTGGGCGCTTTCGCAGCCGGGGCGATCATGATCGCCGCCTTCTTCAGGCGCAGCCAACGCCATCCCGTGCCGCTCTTCGATCTCAACCTCCTCCGCATCCGTTCCTTCGTGCTGGGCAACGTCGGCTCGCTGTTCTTCGCCTTCGGGTTCTTCGCCTTCTACATACCCTTGCCGACGTTCATTCAGGAGGTGTGGGGCTGGTCGGTCCTTCACACTGGCCTCGCTGTCGCGTCCGGGCCGATAGTGTCATTCCTCGTCGCGCCGCAGGCGGGCAGACTCGCCGACCGCATCGGCAATGCCCCCATCCTGGTCATCGGAGCCACCTGCGGAACGGTGGGAATGTTGTGGCTTCTCTGGAGCCTCACGACTGAGCCGTCGGTGGGTTCGCTGCTCTTGGGCTTGATGCTGGTGGGTGTCTCGTCCGGCACCGGCTTCGCCCAACTGGTCGGCGCGGCCCTGCGCGATGTGGCCGCCGGCCGCTACGCCATGGCGACCGCCGGTCGCACCACCTTCTTCCAGCTCTCGGTCGCGATGGCGATCGCCGTCGGGTTCACCATCATCGGTGAGATTGCCGATGCGGCTGCCGCCTTGAACGCGTACCGGAGCGTGTGGATACTGTGCGCGGCAGGCCACCTGGGCAATGTCTTGCTCTTCAGCCTCGTCTACCCCTACGACCCCCTCGGGTCTCCGCTCGTGGCCCGGCTTCGTTTAGGTTCGCGGTCATGAAGTTCGGAATCTTCTACGAGCACCAGCTCCCCAGGCCCTGGGGCGAGGGGGCTGAGCAGCAATTGTTCAACGAGGCGTTGGAGCAGGTGGAGCTGGCCGACGGGCTCGGCTTCGACTACGCCTGGGAGGTGGAGCACCACTTCCTGGAGGAGTACTCCCACTCCTCGGCGCCGGAGGTGTTCCTGGCGGCTTGCAGCCAGCGCACCGCCAGGATCCGGCTCGGCCATGGCATCGTGCTGATGCCTCCCGGCTACAACCACCCGGCCCGTGTCGCCGAGCGAATCGCCACGCTCGACCTGGTCTCGGGCGGCAGGGTGGACTTCGGCACTGGCGAGTCGTCATCCATCCTGGAGCTCGGAGGCTTCGGGGTGTCCGTCGACGACAAGCGCCCGGCCTGGCAGGAGGCCGTCGAACAGTGCTGCAACATGATGGCCATGGACCCCTACCCGGGCTACGACGGCGAGTTCTTCTCGATGCCGTGCCGCAACGTGGTTCCAAAACCGGTGCAGAAGCCCCATCCCCCGCTGTGGGTGGCCTGCTCGAACCGGGAGACGATCAAGCTGGCGGCCAGGCTGGGCATGGGCGCGCTCACCTTCTCGTTCGTCGACCCGCAGGACGCAGCCGCATGGGTTCAGGACTACTACCGGATACTGGAGACCGAGTGCGTTCCCATCGGACACGCCGTCAACCCAAACATCGCCATGGTCACCGGCCTGTCGGTACATCCCGATGCCCAGGAAGCCAGGCGGCGAGGTCTGGACGGCTTCCAGTTCTTCGGCTACGGACTCGGCCACCACTACATCTTCGGCCAGCACAAGCCGGGCCGAACCGACATCTGGGCCGACTATCTGGCCGCCCGGCACACGATTGCCGACCGGGGCGAGCAGAGTGGCATCGGCACCCCCGAGCAGGTCCGCGATCACCTCCGAGGGTTCGCTGAGGCCGGCGTGGACCAGGTGGTCTTCATACAGCAGGGCGGCAACAACCGTCACGACCACATCTGCGAGACGCTCGAGTTGTTCGCGGCCGAGGTGATGGGCGAGTTCGCCGAGGGCGAGCCCGAACGGGAACGCGCCAAGCTGGAGCGGTTGGCCCCGGCCCTGGACGCGGCGATGGACCGCAAGGTGGCAATGCAGGCGCTCCGCGACGACGAGATCCCGGTATTCGAGGCGCTGGGCCGCTCCATCGTGGCCACCCTGCCGCCCGAGGAGGCCTCCTCCGTGGCCGACACAGTGAAGGAATGGGCCAAGACCGACATGCCCATTCACGTGCCCGACGACTTCGGGAAACCGGTCTGATCGGCCGACCGGACGCCGGAGCAACCGTCTTGACTAGCTGAACCGGCTGTGCGAGCATTGCACTATGCGAGAGGTGGTCTTGCAAAGTGCGACGCCACAACTCGACCGAACATAAGGAGCAATCATGAAGTGGAAGCTCATGGGGCGGCTTCTTGCCGTCCTCGCAGCTCTCTCGCTCGTCGCCGCGGCGTGCGGTGACGACGACTCGGACAGCGCCGCCCTCGAAGCAGCGCAGGCAGACGCAGCCGCCGCCCAAGCCGACGCGGCCGCCGCGGAGGCAGACGCCGCCGCCGCCCAAGCCGAGGCTGACAGCGCTGCCGCGGAGGCTGACGCGGCCGCCGCGGCCGCCGCCGACGCCGAGGCTGCGCTGGCGGCTGCGATGGCTGAGGCCGAGGCCGACGAGGGTGTGGACCCCGCGGTCGTGGCGGAGCTCGAGGAACAGCTCGCGGCGGCCCAGGAGGCCGCAACGACCGCGGAGGCCCGGGCCGAGGAGGCTGCGGCCGAGGCCGAGGCGATGGCCGAGGAAATGGCCGCAGAGGAGGCCGCGGCGACTACTACCGCGGCCCCCGAACCGGAGGGGCCGACCACGGTGCGGATCACCTCGCTGGGGCTCTGCAACGAGGTCTCGGTCTTCTGGGCCCGGGACAAGGGGATCTTCGCGGCCAACGGGATCGAGGTGGAACTGGTCCGGACCCAGGGCGGTGCCGGCTCCTTGGCGGCCATCATCGGCGGGTCGGCCGACCTTGCCTTCACCAACGCCTTCTCCACCATCATCGCCTACAACCAGGGCTTCCCGATCTCCTGGATCGCCACCGCCTACAACACCACCGAGGAGCCCCTGCCGGTGGCGAGCGCAGTGATCGCGGGCGCGCCCACCGGGATCGAGGGACCGCAGGACCTGGTCCGCAAGCGCATCGGCGTCAACGAGCTGGGCGGCGTCAACCAGATCGTGACCTCCGTCTGGCTGCGCAAGAACGGGGTGGATCCGACCGAGGTGAACTTCGTAGCCCTGCCGTTCCCCGAGCTGGTGCCGGCCGTTGTCTCGGGCCGCCTCGACGCAGCCCAGGTGCCTCTCTCCATGGCGGCACGGGCCGGCGACGACGTGGTCATTCTGGAGGACCCGTACCGCGAGGGCACCGGCAAGGTGGTGTTCGCCGGGTACGTCGTGACCAACGACTGGCTGGACGCGAACCCCGAGACCGCCCGGGCCTTCCTGGCATCGCTCGAGCAGGCCAACGCCGAATTGCTGGCCACCGACGAACGGTTCGAGGTCATGGCGGCCAACTGCCCCGTCCCCGCGGTCGCGCTGGCCAACCAGGCCGAGCAGGAGTTCCTTGCTCCCGTCGACTTCGAGCTCATGAACAAGATCGCAGGCATCCTGGTGGATGAAGGAATCTTGGGTGAGGCTCCCGATCTCAACGATCTCATCCCCGAGTGGTCCCGCCTGTAGACACCTCGCCTGAGCAGATCGAGCCGCGGGTGCGGCGGGCGCGAGCCGCTCGCCGCACCCTGGCGCGAGGCGCTTTCACCTATCCGCATGGCCCGATGAGGAGCGCAGTGGCTTGATCGAGCGAGTCTGGCAACGCATCGTCGCGGCCCGCGCACCGCTGATCTACGGGCTGCTCGGCACGGTGGCCGTGCTCGCCGCGTGGCATGTGGCCGTGGCCACCGAGCTGCTGCTGGAGTTGTCAGTGCCGCGGCCACTGCATGCCCTGGCCCGTATCGGCGACCTGCTGGCCGACTCGCACTTCCGGGCCGCGGTGCTGGACACCATGTGGACATGGCTGGCCGCGATCCTGTTGACCTCCGCGATCGCGGTGCCGACCGGCGTGCTGTTCGGCTACTTCGCGTTCATCTACCGCTCGTCCTCCTCGCTGGTGAACGCGGGTCGCTCGATCCCGTCCACCGCCCTCATTCCCATCGCCATCCTGTTCTTCGGGCTCGGATTCCAGATGAAGCTCCTCATCGTGTCGTACGCCATCTTCTGGCCGATCCTCATCAACACGAGCTACGGGGTGAGGCACGTCGACCGGGTGATGCTCCAAGTGGGAGAGAGCTTCCGCTGGAGCACTCTCAGAACGCTCGTCCGGATCGTCCTCCCGTCGGCCACGCCGTACGCGGCGACCGGGATCCGTCTGGCCGGCGGCATCGGGTTCATCGTCGTGTTGAGCGCGGAGCTGCTCGGCGCGTCGAGGGGCATCGGAACTGTGGTCAGGGACTACCAGCAGGCTGAGAGGCCCGATTTCGTCTTCGGCTGCATCCTGATCATCGGCTTCATCGGCATCTTCGTCTACTACGGGCTCAGAGCCATCGAGACCCGCCTGTTCCCGTGGGCCGACATGAACCGGGGCGAGGGATGAGCACGCCCGGAAACGCAGAACTCGCGGTCACGCCGACCGGCCCGACCGCGACGCCCTGGAAATGGCGCGCCGCCAGTCTCGGATACCGGCTCATCATGTCGAGCTGGCTCATCGTCGCCTTCGGAGTGGGATGGGAGATCTGGGCCCGCTGGTCCCCGTCGTTGTTCATCCCGACGATGGGGACGATCCTGTCCACCTTCGCCGACGTCTGGCTGTCGGGCGACGCCACCCGGCTGTTCCTGTCCGAGCAGTTCTGGACCGACGCCTCGGCGAGCCTCACCCGGGCCGGACTCGGATGGTTGTTCGCAGCCGCGGCCGGGATCGTCGGCGGCGTGCTCCTGGGGGTCTGGAAGCAGGCCGCCTGGTTCTTCGACCCGATCGTGCGTTTCGGGGTGTCGACACCGTCCACGATCTTCCTGCCCGTCGCGATCCTCATCTTCGGCATCACAACGGCCATGAACATCTTCCTGATCGCATTCGGCGCGGTCTGGGTGATCCTGATCAACACCCTGGACGGCGTGCGCTCGCTCGACCGCACCACCGTGCTCACGGCCCGGAGCCTGCGGCTGTCCAGAGTGCGCTATCTCTTCAAGATCGTGATGCCCGGCGCGAGCCCGCAGATCTTCACCGGCCTGCGGGTGAGCATCGGCATAGCACTGATCCTGATGATCGTCGCCGAGCTGTTCGCAGCCTCCGAGGGCCTCGGCTTCTTCATCTCGTTCTCGCAGCGGAGGTTCAACTATCCCAACATGTGGGCCGGGATCCTGCTGGTGGGCCTGATCGGGATCGCAGCCAACACACTGTTCGCTATTGTCGAGGCCCGGGTGCTGCGCTGGCACCGGGGGGCGTTCGGCCGTGACGAGTGACGGGATGAAAGCGGATCCCATGACCGACACCATCCTGAGGATCAACGACCTCTCGAAGTCCTACCCGTCCCGCGCCGGAGAGGTGAAAGCCATCGAGAGAGTGGCCTTCGACGTCCGTCCGGGAGAGTTCGTCGCTCTGGTGGGCCCGTCAGGGTGCGGGAAGACGACCCTGATGATGTGCATCGCCGGCCTCACGCCCCTCACCTCCGGGGAGGTGTACCTGCGCACCGCCCAGGTGACCGAGCCCCCCGAAGGCCTCGCGGTGGTGTTCCAGGACTACAGCCGGTCCCTGTTCCCCTGGCTGACGGTGGCATCCAACATCGAGGTGCCGCTGCGCGGTCGCCTCCCCAAGAGCGAGATCAGGCAACGCCGCCAACGGGCGCTGGAGGCCGTCGAGCTGGAGGGGGCCGACTCGCTGTACCCCTGGCAGCTCTCAGGCGGGATGCAGCAGCGAGTGGCGATAGCCCGGGGACTGGCCATGAACCCCGAGGTGCTGCTGATGGACGAGCCCTTCGCCTCGGTCGACGCCCAGACCCGGGCAACGCTCGAGGATCTGCTGCTCCGGGTCTGGCAGGAGTTCGGATCGACCATCCTGTTCGTCACCCACGACATCGACGAAGCCGTGTACCTATCGGATCGGGTCGTGGTCCTCACCCAGGGGCCCTCGACCATCAACGCCGACATACCGGTCGACCTGCCCCGGCCGAGGGATCAGATCACCACCAAGGAAGACCCCGAGTTCGCCCATCTGCGGTCGGAGGTGTTCCGCCTCGTGATGAAGTCGACCCGTCGGACATCGATAGTTGGAAGGTAAGCCATGAAAGCAGATCTCGTACTCAGGGACGGCCATGTGGTCACACCGCTGAGCGTCGTGCGCGGAGGCGTCGCCGTGCGCGGGTCCAAGATCGTCGCGGTCGGATCCGACGACGACCTGCCCGCCGCTTCCGAGACCATCGACTGCGGCGGCAAGCTGATCTTCCCCGGAGTGGTCGACCCCCATGTGCACATGGGCGGCGGGGCGCCCTACGACGAGATCTGCGACACCGAGTCGGCCAGCGCGCTCGCCGGCGGGGTCACCACCATGATCCAGTACCGGCGCAGCCCCACCACCTTCGCGGAGAGCTTCCCCCCCGAGCGCGAGACCGCCGACGCGCTGATGCGGATGGACACGTGGTTCCACTTCATCCTCGACGGCATGGAGCAGGTGGAGGGGATCCCCCAGTACTTCGAGGACTACGGCGTGTCGAGCTTCAAGTTCTACATGGGGGGCTACGAGCCGGGCAACCCGATCGGGCTGGTGACCGTCACCGACGCCGTCCTCTACGTGGCCATGTCGAAGATCCGGGAGCTGGGTCCGTACGGCTTCTGCATGGTGCACTGCGAGGACGACTCCCTGGTCAGCCACCTGACCCGGGTCATGAAGGCGACCGGCCGCGAGGACCTGGCCGCCTACAGCGAGTCCCGCCCGCACTTCGTGGAGGAGCAGGACCTGGTACGGGCCATCTGGCTGGCCAAGCTGCAGAAGTGCTCCCTGTACGTGCCCCACACCACCGTGGGCATGGCGGTGGCCGCCGCGGGCACGGCCCGGCTCGAGGGCCACCGGATCACCCTGGAGACCTGCCCCCACTACCTGGCCCTCACCTACGACGATCCCCACCTGATGGCGTGCGGCGCCGGCGTCGGCAAGGTCGCGCCCGCGCTGCGGGACAAGAGTCATCAGGACCGTCTGTGGGACGGGCTCAACCGGGGCTACATCCACACCATCGGCTCGGACCACGTGCCGATCAAGAAGCTGGGCACGAACCTCTGGGACGAGCGGCCGGGCTTCCCGGGCCTGGCGACCTCGCTGCCGGTGGTTCTGACCGAGGGAGTGGCCAAGGGTCGGATCGACATCACCCGGGCCGCGCAGGTGATGGCCTACAACCCGTCGCAGCTCTTCGGCCTGCATCCCCAGAAGGGCGAGATCGCGGTGGGCTCCGACGCCGACCTGGTGATCGTCGACATGGAGACGTCCAAGCCGGTGTGCCAGGAGAACACGCTGTCGAGCTACACCAGCCCGTTCGAGGGCCGCGAGCTGATCGGCTGGCCGGTCATGACCATCCGCCGCGGCGAGATCGCGTTCGCCAAGGGCGAGGTGCTGGCCGAGCCCGGCTCTGGACGCATCCTCGAGCGACGGCCCGACGCCACCGTGGCGCAGCTGTGAGCACTTGCGCGTCGGCCGGGCGGTGGTGAGGAGGAGCCGATGGCACTCGACGTGAATCTCGACCCTGTAGATGTGGGGATGCTGGTGATCGACATCCAGAACGGCTTCTGCCACCCCGAGGGCTCTCGTGGGCGTGCCTTCGGGCCCGACGCGGTCGTGCAGCCGGCCTCCATCGTGCCGAGGATCGTCGAACTGGTGAGGCTCGCCCGCGTCCTGGAGATCCCGGTCTGGTTCACCCGCCAGGTCCACTTCCCCGACGACACCAGCCGGGCCCGGCGACGCATCCCGTCGCACTTGGACCGCCGAGGACTGAAGCTCGACCTGTGCCATCAGGGCACATGGGACGCGGAGCTGATGGACGAGGTGGCCGCCGAGGTCCGGCACCCCGGCGAGGTGATCGTCAAGCACCGGGCCAGCGCGTTCTTCGAGACGCCACTGTGGGGGGAGCTGCGCATCAAGGGAGTGCAGGTCCTGATCGTCACCGGCACGACCACCAGCTTCTGCGTCGACTCGACCATCCGTGACGCCTACGCCCGGGACTTCGACGTCGTGGTGCCCGCGGAGTGCGTGGCCGACACCGACGACGCCGCTCACCAGGCGGTCCTGGCCTCGACGGCCCGGTTCCACGGCGTCGTGACCGACCGGGACGAGCTGGCCCGTTCCCTGGGCGCGGTCGAGGCCTGGCGGGCCCTGAGGGGCACGGCCGTTTCCGAGGGGGTCCCGTCGTGACGGCCGGAGGTCCGGCTCGCGCTGCCGGCGGCTGGGTCGATGAGGACCTCGAGGCGCGGGTGTTCCGGGTTCATCGGGACGCACTGCGGTCGGAGGAGGTCTTCCGCCAGGAGATGGAGCGAGTCTTCGCGACCTCCTGGCTGTACGTGGGCCACTTGAGCGAGCTGCAGGACCCCGGCGACTACCTGGTGCGCACCGTCGGCGGGCGCCAGGTGATCTTCTGTCTCGACGAGGCGGGCGAGCTGCGCGTCTGGCTCAACACCTGCCCTCACCGGGGAACCACTCTGGCCCGGGAGAGCCGCGGTACGGCCAGGTTCTTCAGGTGCTTCTACCACGCCTGGTCCTTCTCGCCGTCGGGCGCTCTCGTGTCGCTGCCCGGCAAGGAGGCCTACCCGGCCGACGACTCCTTCCGGGACCGGCTGGGCCTGAGGGCGGTTCCCCGCCTGGCGACCAGGCGCGACTTCGTGTTCGTTAGCTTCGCCACCGGCGGCCCCACCCTCGACGAGCACCTGGCCGGCGCGGGCGACCATCTCGACCTCGTGGCCGACCACTGCGCGGCCGGCATGGAAGTGCTCGACGGCACCCAGACCTACGGCGTCAAGGGAAACTGGAAGCTGGCCGTCGAGAACGCCATGGACGGCTACCACTTCATGCCCACCCACGCGACGTTCGTCGAATACTTGAAGTCTTCGGGCTTCGCCACCTCCGACGAGGGGGGAACCGTTGAGAACCTCGGCAACGGTCACAGCGTCATGACCCTGTCCGGGCACTCCGGCCGGGTCGGCCTGGACTGGGAGCCGCGCTTCGGGGAGGCCGAGCGGGTCCGGATTAGTGAGGTGCGGGCCGAGCTCGCGGCGCGGCTGGGAGAGGACCGTGCGTCACGCATCGCCGACCACAGCCGCATCTTCTTCGTGTTCCCCAACCTCTTGATGTTCGACATCGAGGCCCTGTCGATCCGGATGCTGGAGCCCACCAGTGCCCGCACAACCGACGTCACCGCGTGGCATCTGGCGCCTCGCAGCGAGCCCGCCGACGCCAGAGCGCTGCGACTGCGAACCCTGGTGAGCTTCATCGGGCCGGGCGGGCTGGCCACCCCCGACGACATCGAGGCCTACGAGGCGATCCAGCGCGGAATCGAATCGAGCGCCGGCGACCTGCGGCCCGGGGTCGATTGGAACGACGTCTCTCGGGGCATGTCCGACGAGATGGCCGGTGCGCAGTGCCGGTCTGTTGACGAGGCTTGCATCAGGGGATTCTGGCGGCGGTGGAACTCGCTGATGGTCGCGGATCAGGCGACGCCGCCATGACGGCCCTCGCTCTCAGCCGGGCCGCGGCCGAGGAGTTCCTCTTCCACGAAGCCGACCTGCTGGAGAGATGGCGCCTCGACGACTGGCACGGGCTGTTCCTGGACGACGGCCGCTACGAGATCCCGGCTCTCGACGACCCGGGGGGCGATCCTCGGACCTCTCAGTTCTTCGTGGCCGACGACGCCGAGCTGCTCGCGGCCCGCATCACCCGGCTCAAGTCGCGCAATGCCCACGCCGAGAACCCTCCCTCGAGGACCCATCGCCTCATCAGCAACGTGACCGTCACCGACGGACCCGACGACGACAGCGTCTCCGTCAACGCCTCATTCATCGTGCATCGCCTCCGGGACGGCCAGACCGAAGTGTTCAGCGGCTGGTACCGCCACGTGGTGGTGCCCACCGACGCCGGGCCTCGCTTCCGCCTGCGCCGCGTGATCATCGCGGCCGAGCGCCTCCGCCAGGGCCGGCTCAGTTTCGTTCTATGAGCGGACGCCGGTGGTTGTGAGCCGCTAGATACGAATAGAAGGGAGACGCCCATGACCGCGCCCCACGGACTGATGTTCGCCCGCATCGAGGTGCCCGACCTAGACGCCAGCATCGGTTGGTACACATACCACGTCGGCCTGACGCTGGAGCGCCGCGGCGACAGTTGGGCCCAGATGCGCGCCGACGTCACTCACCACGCCATCGAGCTGGTCGCCGCCAGCGAGCGGACCGAGAGCCTGACGACATCGGTCTGCTTCGACGTGCGCGAGCCCGGCGGCCTCGATGCCCTGCGCAAGCGGGTCAAGGACGCGGGGCTGGGTGTCGACGACCTCCACGAGCGGACCGCGGAACTGGCCACCGACGGGTTCGCGGTGCGCGACCCCAACGGCCTCGTAGTCGAGCTCGTGACCGACTTCTACGAGTTCGCGGATCCGCCGCCGGTGGAGCTTCGTCCCGTCGACCTGGTCCATCCGTTCCTGTCGTCGGACCGCTACGAGGCGACCGTGTCGTTCTATGAGGACGTGCTGGGGTTCCGTCCCTCCGACTACGTCGGCGACATGACCGTCTTCTTCCGGAGCGGGGACCGCTATCACCACTCCCTGGCCGTCCGGCGGGACGACTCCTACTACATGGCGCACCTCTGCTTCTCGATGAAGAGCTTCGACCACATGATGCGGATGCGGGCCCGGGCCCTCTACAAGGACGTCGCAATCCCGGCGGACATCGTGAACCACTCGGCGTCGTTCTCGCTCGCCTTCTACATGCTCGACGAGGCCCACGGCCCGCGCATCGAACTGTGCGACGGCCACCGCGTGCTCACGCCCGAGCAGCATGAGCACACCCACGTCGCCCGGCGGATGCCGGTCGATCCCCGCAACATCGATGTGTGGCGGGCCGCGGCCGACGACTGGGGCCGCCTGTGAGGCTCGCCCGCCGGCCGCGCACCACAGCCTCCGAACCATCGGGGGCCGAGCCGGGAGCGCGACGCTTCGAGATCGCGGTCAACGGGCAGCTGCTGGACGGACTCCAGCCCCCCGATGGAACGCTGCTGGCCTTCCTGCGCGACCAGGGCTTCACCGGAGCGAAAGAGGCCTGCGGCCGGGGTGAGTGCGGCGCCTGCACCGTGCTCGTGGACGGCGACCTGAGACTGGCCTGCATCACCCTGAGCGCAACCGTCACCGGCGCGGTGACGACCGTCGAGCAGACCGATGAAGCGGTCGCCGTGGTGCGGGAGGCCTTCGCCGACCATGCCGCGTTCCAGTGCGGCTACTGCACGCCGGGCCACGTGATGACCGCCGGCGCGGCGATCGCCGCCGGACCGGTCGCGGACCGTGAGCAGCTGCGGCGCCGGATCTCCGGCAACATCTGCCGCTGCACCGGGTACTCACAGATCCTCGACGCCATCGAAGACGCTGCGGGGCGCCTGCGATGACCGCGCCGATCCGCCCGTTCCCGGGGCGCCTGCGATGACCACCGCGGTCGGTCGACGAACCCGGCAGGTGGACTGGGAGGCTCGAACCACCGGGACGGCCCGGTACACGGGAGACCTCCCCAGCGACGGTGTGCTGGTCGGCGCCATACTCCGCTCGCCCCACCCCCACGCCGAGATCGTCGCCATCGACACCTCCGGCGCCGCCGCTATGGCCGGGGTCGAGGCCGTGATCACCGCTGAGGATCTCGGCGACGGAACCCGCTACCAGCATTCCGGGCCTGCGCACGCTGACCGTCCCGTGCTGGCTGCCGGGCGCGTGCGCTTCGTCGGTCAGGAAGTCGCAGCGGTGGCCGCCTGCGACCGGTCGACAGCCCTGCGGGCACTCGAAGCCATAGCAGTCACCTACCGGCCCCGCGGCGCCCCGCTCACCCCGCAACAGGCACTCGAGCCCGGCGCCGAGGTCCTGCACTCCCGATCCGCCGGTCCCAACCTCGCCGAGGACACCAGCGGCGCATGGGGTGACGCAGAAGGCGGGCGCAGGATGGCCGCGGTGACGGTGGAAGGCACCTTCAGGTACCCGCGCGCGACGCACGTCTGCATGGAGCGCAGCACCACGCTGGCCTGCTGGAGCGGACGCACCCTCGAGCTGTGGACCACCACCCAGGCGCCCTACTACGTTGCTGTCGAGGTCGCCCATACCCTCGGCATCGACCCCCAGGACGTGATCTGCCACGACATCTCGGTGGGGGGAGGCTTCGGAGCCCGCTCCAAGATCGCCGAGCATGAGGTGATCGCGGCCCTGCTGGCCCGGCGGTCCGGCCAGCCCGTACGCATCGAGCTGACGCGCGAGGAGGAGTTCGGCGCGACCAAGACCCGGCACCGCAGCACCGTCACCACCCGGATGCATGCCACCGCCGTTGGCCACATCTGCCTCATCGAGGGCGACCTCCTCTACGAGAACGGCGCGTACAACCACTCCGGTCCCACCGTCTTGAAGGTCGGGATCAAGACGATGGGATCGCTGTACCGGCCCGACGCGGTGACATGGCGGGCCCGGCTGGTGGACACCGCCGTTCAGCCGGGCGGCCAGTTCCGAGGCTACGGCGGCCCGCAGGTCTCCTTCGCGCTCGAGAGCCAGGTCGACGAGCTCGCGGGGCTGCTGTCGGTGGACCCCATCGACCTGCGTATCGCCAACGCCAACCCTGAGGGGTCGACCGCCCTCTGCGGCGCCCGCATCGGCTCGACCCGGCTCGTCGAATGCCTCGAGGCCGTGCGGTCCGAACTCGACTGGACGGCGCGGCGGGGAGAGCGACGGCGGCCGGCCCGGGGCGTCGGGGTGGCCGCCGGCATGCACGGGAGCGGCTCCCACGTCGGGCCTGGCACAGACGAGAGCTCCGCCTCGGTGGAGATCGACGAGGCCGGCCGGGTGCGGGTGCGCTTCGGTAGTCTCGACGCCGGCACCGGCCAGCGCACGGTCTGCGCCCAGGTCGCGGCCACCGAACTCGGTGTGGCCCCATCAGAGGTCACCGTCATCATGGGCCACGGCCCCGACATCCCTCACGACGCCGGCGCCTGGTCGTCGCGGGGCACCCATATGGCCGGCCACGCCGTCGGTGCAGCCGCTCGCGAGCTGGCCGCCAAGCTGCGGGACCTCGCCGCCGCGAAGCTCGGCGGGTCCGCGGGCGCCGTCGTCCTCGCCGGCGGGCGGGCCGTGCTCGACGATCGCAGTGTCGAGCTGGCCGAACTGGTCCGGGCCAGCGAAACGGCTGCCGACGGCGTCCTGATGGCACAGGCCACCCATCACGAGACCCGTATGGAGATGTTCGGCGCGGACAACCCGACACCCAACTTCTCGGCCAGTTACACGTTCTGCGCCCACGGCGCCGACGTTGAGGTCGATGAGTCGACCGGCCGCATCCGCGTCGTCGACTACGTGGCCGCTCACGATGTCGGTCGGGCCATCAACCCTGGGGCGACCGAGGGGCAGATCATCGGGGGCGTGGTCATGGCCCTGGGGGCCGTGCTGGGCGAGGAGCTCATCCACGAGGGAGGCCGGCCGGTCAACCCGGCCATGCTCAACTACCCGCTGCCCCGGGCCGCCGACGTGCCCGACGTGCGGGCGGTGCTGGTGGAGGGTCCCGAGGAGGCCGGGCCCTACGACGCCAAGAGCGCCGGCGAGCTGCCGGTCTACCCGGTTGCGGCCGCGGTGGCCAACGCCGTGCACGACGCGGTCGGGATCCGGCTGCGCCATCTGCCGTTCACGCCCGACAAGGTGATCGCGGCCCTGGACGAGCGCGACGGCGCCACGATGCGAGTCCGCCCCGTGTGGCGCCGGCCCCGGAGATGGTGGATAGCCGGACTGCGAGCCCTGTATCCGGTGGGCCTTCATTCGCTGCTGCACCGCTACGGCACGAGGCTGGCGCGCCGGCCCCCGGCCCGCCCGGTCGAGGCCGTCGTTCTCGCCGACAATGTGGACTCGGTCCTCGAAGAGTTGCGAGACTCGAAGGAGGCGGCTCTGGTTGCGGGGAACACGGACCTGTCACTGCAACGCCGCCAACGCCTGAGCAGCCCCGTCAAGCTCATCGCGGTCTCCGAGGTCGCCGAACTGCGCCGCATCGAACGGACACCGGCCGGAGAGGTGCGCATCGGAGCGGGCGCGACCCTCTCCCAGCTCATCGCGGAGCTGGGCGACGAGATCCCAGCCATGGCCGACGCGGCATCCTCGATCGCCTCCGAGCAGGTCCGCAACGTGGCCACGCTCGGAGGGAATCTGGCCCAGGCCAAGCGCTGCTGGTTTTTCCGCAACGGCTTCGACTGCTACAAGCGCGGCGGGCCCACCTGCCCTTGCTACGCAGTCCTGGGCGACCATCGATTCCATCATGCGATCGTGGACGCCCACCGCTGCCAGGCGGTCACTCCCTCGGATCTGGCCACCGTGCTGGTCGCACTCGACGCCACGGTGACCCTTCGCAGCGCGGCCGGCCAGCGTGAGCTCTCCGCCGCGGAGCTCTATTCGGGACCGGGCGAGATCGACTTCGCCCGCGGCGAGATGATCGCGGCGGTGACCATCGGTGCCACCGAAGCCGCACGCTCCTCGGCCTTCCGCAAGCTCGCGTTGTGGGAGGGGGACTTCGCGATGGTCTCGGCGGCCCTGTCGGCCGCGGTCGCCCCGGACCGACGCTGGCGGGACGTGCGGATCGTGTTGGGCGCGATCGCGGCCACGCCGTACCGGATGCGGGCTGCCGAGCGCTCACTGGAGGGCCGGCCGGTCGATGCGCCGACGCTGCGGAGCGCGGTGGCCGGAGAGCTGGAGCGAGTCGCCCACCCGCTGGCTGGCAACGGCTGGAAGGTCCGGGCCGCGGGAGGGATCGCGGCGCAGGCGGCGGAGCTGCTGCTGGCGAGGGTGGTCCCGTGACGGCACACGCGGCGGCGGTGCGCACCGGTGAAGCCGTGAGCCGGGACGATGTCGTCGATCTGGCCCGCCTGATGGCGCTGACGCCGAGCCCACCCGGCCGGGAGCGCCTGCTCGCGGAGCGGCTCGCCGAGGAGGGGCAACGGATCGCTCCAGACCTGCAATGGCGCGTCGACCCGTTCGACGGCGACCGGGCGAACCTGCTGGTGACGGCCGGGCCGGCCGACTACCGGGCGGTGGAGGTCATGCTGTTCGCCCATCTCGACACCTCCCTGGCGGGAGTCGAGGAGTACCGGCACCTGACCGGGCGCGAGCCCGATGCCGGGACCGGCCCGGATCCGGGATTCTCGGTGCGGGACGGCAAGCTCGTCGGACCGGGTATCGCGGTGGCCAAGGGGCCCGCCGCCGGGGCTCTGGCAGCCCTGCTGGCCGGCCACCGGACCGGAACCCTGGCGTGTGGCACCGGTGTGCTGTTGACCAGCGGCGGCACTCACAGGGCCGCGCCCGGCAGTGGCGGCTTCGCAGCCGGCCTCCGCCGCGCCCTCGAGGCGGGGCTGTCGCCCAGGGGCGCCATCAACGTAAAGGCGGGCGCGCCGTGCGTCCTCCATGAGGAGCCGGGCAGCGCGTACCTGAGGATCTCCGTCGGATGCGCGGGCGGCCCGCTCATGCTGCAGCAGTCGGAGGGGTGCGCCGGCGCCGCGGCCGCGCTGGCCCGGCTGCTGCCGCTGATCGAGGACTGGAGGAACACCCTGCGGCGTCGCGATCCTTCGGCTCTTTGCGGTCGCGATGTCGGCCTGGGTGCGATGGCGGCAGGGTTGCCCGACAAGCCGGACATGCTGCCGTCGGTGAGCTGGGCCGATCTCTATCTGGTGACGGCCCTCGACGACGATGCCACCGAGCTGGCCGGCGAGCTGGCACGGCTCCTGGCTGCCGATGCCAGCAGCACCGCCAGCGTGTCGGTCACCGCATCCATGCCGGCAGGACGCACCCCGCCGGAGCATCCCGTCGTAGAACTCGCCACGCGGGCATGGGACCGTCACCTGGGCCCGGCGGCATCCGTCAGCAACTGGCTCGGATCGACCGACGGGGCCCTGCTGCGCCATCTGGGGATCCCGGTGGCACGGCTCGGTCCCCGTCCCCGCTCAGCGCCCGCAGGCCTGGAGGCCCTCGACCTGGCCGAGCTGACCACCTTCGCTCGCATCGATGCCGAGCTGCTGGTGCAACTCGGAGGCCCGATCGAAGGAGGCCGAACATGACCACCCATCGGCTGGTCGAAGCTCTGGCCGGCACCGGCGTCTCGTTCGCGGCTTCGGTTCCCGACTCCTGGCTGACCGGGATCCTGGAAGCGCTCGACGCCAGCGAGGCCATCCAGCACATCGGTGTCACCAGAGAGGACGAGGGTGTCGGCCTCGTCGCCGGCATGACGCTGGCCGGCTCCAGAGGCGTGGTGGTGTGCCAGAACGCCGGCGTACTGGTGTCAGTCAACGCGCTGGCCGGCTACGGCGGCCATCACGGGCTGGCCGTCCCGGTGATCGCGGCGCTGCGCGGCGGTCCCGACGACGGCTTCTACTACCAGTCGTACAAGGCTCGGAGCACCGCCCGCGTGCTGGACGGGATCGACGTGCCGCACTTCGTGGTGAGCGACCCCGACCGCATCGAGGACGCGGCCCGGGTCGTGGACATGGCCTGGCTGCACCGGCGTCCAGCCGTCGCTCTCCTGACCAAAGATGCTCTGCTGGGAGCGGTGCCGTGAGCGCCGCGGTCAGGAGCGGGAGACACATGGGAGCGGTGTCGTGAGCGCCGCGGTCAGCCATAGCCGCGACGACGTGGCCCGAGCCCTCGACGCCGGACTCGGCGAGTCGGGGGTGGTGATCTGCGGACTCGGGTCGGGCAGCCGGGCGTGGCGGGAACTCGGCAGCCCTCGCCCGGCGTACTACTGCTCCGATCCCATGGGCGTGTCGCTGTCCATGGCGGCCGGCTTCGCCCTCGCCCGACCGGACCGGCCGGTCGCGCTGATGGTCGGGGACGGCGACCTGCTCATGGGACTGGGGGCGCTGGTCACGGTGGCCGGCGCATCGCCGGAGAATCTGAGCGTCGTGGTCCTGGCCAACCTTCGCTACGAGACCGGAGGGGGCCGTCCCCTGCCCGGCTCGAGCCGGCTCGACATTGCCTCGGTGGCGGCCGCGGCAGGGTGGGGTTCGGTGTCCACGGCCGGAGCAGGCCTCGCCGACGACATCGCTGCGGCCCTACAGGCACCGGGGCCCTCGCTGATGGTCGTGAATGTCCGCTTGCAGGCCGCGCCCTACGGCGGGCCGGGCCGGTGGAGCGGCGTCGAGGAGCGGGTGCAGTTCGAGCTCGCCCTCGCCGCCAGCGACGCCGCGGCACCACCGTCCACAACCGGAGGCGGCGGCTGATGCGGCCGCGGCCGGACACCCGCCGCTGATGGGATCGGTGCTGGTGCGCAACGGCTGCCTGCTGGCCGAGACGGGCGACCTCGAGACCGCCGACCTGCTCATCGAGGACGGGGTGATCACCGGCCGCGCTCGGGCGCTGGACGCGCCGGCCGGTGTCGAGGTCCTCGATGTGGAGGGATCACTGGTCGTGCCGGGACTGGTCAATGCCCACACCCACTCGAACCAGACCCTCGAGAAGGGCCTCTGCGACGCCCTGCCTCTCGATGCCTGGATGGTGATCGCCAGCTACGGAGGGGCCGGAGCGCTCATGGGTCCCGAGGAGTTGAGGATCGCAGCCCTCATGGGCTCGGCCGAGATGCTGAGGACGGGCACCACGTCCGTCGTCGACTGCGTCCGCGTGGACGAGTCGTGTCTCGCCGAGGGCCTGGACGCGGTCATGAACGCCTACATCGACTCGGGGATGCGGGCCGGCGTGGCCGCACAGTACGCCGACCTCGACTTCTTCTCCTCGCTGCCGCTGGAACTCGTCGACGGGGGCGAGGCACTGCTCGGGCCGCCCAGAGCTGCTCCCGCAGACGTGCTGGAAGAGGTTGACGACTTCCTGCAGCGCTGGTCCCAGCGCCATAGCAGGGTCACGCCCATGCTGGGACCGTCCTCGTTGCCACGCTGCTCCACCGAGCTGTTCGAGGCCTCGATCGACCTCGCCCGGCGGCGGGGCGCTCGGCTCCAGACGCACCTGCTGTCGGCCCGCTCGCAGGTCCCCTTCGCTCAGGCCCGGTACGGAGGATCCACGGTCGACTACCTCGATCGACTCGGATGCCTCGAGGAGTGGGCCTCTTTCGCCCATGCCATCTGGCTCGACGACGACGAAGTGGTCCGGCTGGCATCGTCGGAGGCCACCGCGGTCCACAACCCGGTCAGCAACCTCAAGCTGGGCGCGGGACTGGCACCGGCGCCGAAGCTGTGGAGCCTGAGCGGCCGGGTGGCCCTGGGCGCGGACGGCGCCAGCAGCAACGACTCCCAGAACATGTGGGAGACCGTCAAGATGGCTGCCATCCTGCATCGGATCGCGCTCGATCCCGACGACTGGCCGGGATCGTCCGATGCGCTACAGATGTGCTGGCGGGGCGGCGCCTCGGTGATGGGGCAGAACCTCGGGCACCTCGAAGTGGGCGCGCTGGGAGACGTCGCCGTCCTGGGCTGGGGCCAGCTGCTGCCCGCTCCCCCGGACCAGGTCCGCCATCAGCTCGTCTACAGCGAGCTCGGATCGTCGGTGCGCTGGGTGGTGGTGGACGGTGACGTCGTCGTACGCGACGGCGCCGTGCAGACCTTCGACGTTGAAGCCGTCCAGGCTGCCGCGGCCGAGATCGTCGAGCGCATCTGGTCCACCCTCCCGGCCCGGCTGGAACGATTCGACGAGGTGGCCCCGCTGCTGCGGCGCCTCGAGCGGGCCGTGTCGGAGCTGCCGATCGACTTCCGCCGCTCGTGCTGCTGGTGACGGTCTCCAGCCGCCGGAGCCCGAAGCCCCGCCTCTCGGAGCCAGTCCCCCCTCAGCCAATCGAGGAGTCCAAATGATCAAGCACATACTGCTGTTCCGGTTCACCGACGACTCCACCGACCAGCAGCGCCAATCGATGCTCGACGAGCTGGCCACCTTCCCGGCGCAGTTCCCGGCGATGCGATCGTGGACCATGGGAGAGAACCGGTCGAGCCGCGACGACCGGTTCAGTCACGGGCTCGTCGTCGAGTTCGAGACCGAGGAACAGCTGGTCGAGTACCTCGCGAGCGAGACGCACGAACGTTTCGTGCGGGATCGATTCAGACCGATTATTCACGAAAGGGCCATCTTCAGCTATGCCTTCTCCTCAACATCCGACAACCGACCCTGACCGCGGCAGCAGCCACCCGGCGATGCTGCGGGACGCATCGCGCGGCCGCGGGACCAAGAACCAGTCAGTGGAGCGGGCCAGCGCCATCCTCGGATACTTCAGTGTGAGCAGGCCGGTGCTGACCCTCCAGGAGATCACGGCCCGCTCCGGGCTGACCCGGGCCACCGCCCACCGGTACGTGAGCGTCCTGCGGGAGCTGAACCTTCTCAGATTGGATCCGGCCACCAACTTCTACAGCCTCGGCTCGCGCATCTTCACCCTCGCGGCCGCCGCGGCCGCGGGCAACCCCATGGTCCGCATCGTCGGCCCGTTCATGGAGGAACTGGTCCACGACACCAACGAGACGGCGGTGCTCACGGTCTGGGACGGGGCTGCCCCCGTCGTGTTGCGCGTCGACGACAACTCCGAACGGGTCGTGCGGGTGAGCATCCAGACCGGGATCCGCCTGCCAACCTGGCAGTCGGCCCACGGACGGGTGTTCTGCACCTACCTGCCCGCCGAGGATGCCCCCCGCCGGCCCCTGCACCCCGATGACGCTGCGCTGGAGGACGGCCTCGAGGAGATCCGCCAGACCGGCGTCTCGGTCAACACCAACGAGGCCGAGGGCACCAGGGCGATCGCCTCCGGCGTCTTCGCGAGCGGAGGCCGGATCGTGGGCTCGATCGGCATTGTGGGCACATCAGCCTCGGTACCGGCGGAGCCGGACTCGGCGGTGGCCAAGTCGGTGCTGAGCATCGCCACCCGGCTGTCGTCAGACCTGGGTGAGACGGAGCCGATCGGCCGCGCCCCCGACGGCCACTAGAGGCCACTAGAAGATTATGAGTTCCCCGAGGGGGCGGGGAGCAGCCGGCGACGGTGGGTGTGCTCGTAGACGGCGTTGTCCAGGGCCCATCGTCCGAGTTCGCAGTGCGGGGCGAGCCAGACCCCGTCGTGGCTGCAGATGTGCTTCATGATCTGCTCGAACGCGGCGATCACCATCGGTCGGCCCCCGAACTGGCAGTGCAGCGTCATGGCCAGCAGGCTCATCGGTTCATGCTCGTACAGATAGTCGAAGGTCGTGCGGTAGACGTCCACCAGGTTCTGGGGGCTGGCCTTCAGCACGCGGTTGTCGGTGAAGTCGCTGTTGGGCACGGCGGCGATCACTCCATGCTCGGTGTCGACGCAGTGGGGCAGATCGAGGTAGGTGACGTCGGCGTGCCAGTCCAGCCCCGCTCCGGCCAGGAAACCGACGGTGTGGGGCGTGAAGGCCAGGACGGGGCTGAGCCACCCGGTCGGCCGCCGTCCACCCTTCTCCTCCAGGATGTCGAGACAGCGATGGATCGTCTGCTGCTCCTCCTCCGGCTCCATGTAGGTGAGCAGGCCGTCCTGGGTGTAGGCGTGGCCCCCGAGTTCGTGGCCCTGCTCCACGATCTCGCGGGCCGCCTCGGGATACAACTCGGCACAGCGTGCGTTGGTGAAGAACGTCGCCGGCAGCTGCCACCGATTCAGGGTCGAGAGAATCCTCCAGACGCCCACCCGGCCACCGTACGAGGACCACGCCACACCAGCATGATCAGTGGTGCCCGCCTTCAACGACGTCGCCTGAACGGAGTAGGAGGGAGCGGCCCCGTCGGACCATGTCTCGAACATGACGGTGAGCGCGACGGCGATTCGCTTGCCGTTCGGCCATAGCGGGGAGTTGCTTGAGGGATGCACGACGCTCGATCCTAGTCTTGCATTGCAGGACGTTGTCTCGCCGAGAGGGTCCTTCGGGATTCAACCTGCCGCCGGCTCCAACCCTGCTGGCCTTTGATGACCCCGCAGCGGGGTGCATATCATGCCCATGAACGAGAGGGGGACACCGATGATTCCCATAGGGATGATCGGATCCGGGGGGGTAGCCCGTCACGCGGCCCGGCTGCTGCTGAACCATCGCCGCGGCTACGAACTCGTCGGCGTGTGCAGCGCGGACCCCGACGTCATCGGCCGCGACATGGCCGAGATAGCCGGCGCCACGTCGGCCCGGCCCATCCCGGTGGTCGGTGCGCTGTCCGAGCTGCTGGCCATGGGCCCGGTGGCGGTCATCGACGGCTCGCGCTCGTTCCTGCATCTGATCGCTGATGACGTGGTCGCGTGTGTCGAGGCGGGCGTCAACTTCGTGTCCGCGTGCGAGGAGCTCGCCCATCGCGAGCCGGGCCGGGAAGCCGACTGGGACCGCATCGACGAGGCAGCCAGGCGGGGCGGAGCCTCGGTGCTGGGGACCGGGGTCAACCCCGGGTTCATCTTCGATTTCCTGGTGCTGGCCGCCAGCGGCCTGTGCTGGGACATAGGCAAGATCAACGGGCGGCGAGTCGTCGACGTGTCCGGGTTCGGCCGCGACATCCACCGCCGCCTGGGGATCGGCTACACCCTGGACGAATTCGACGCGGGCCATGCTGACGGCTCCATCGCCGGCCATGTTGGATTCCCGGAGTCCATCCGCATGGTCGTGGAGGGGCTCGGCCTGGAACTCGACGGCCCGGTCACCCAGGAGTTCGTCCCCTACGTCGCTGCCGACGATGCCCCCACACTGTACGGAGCGGTGCCGGCCGGCTCGACGGAGGGCTTCCTGCACACGGCGAGGGGCCGCGTCGGCGGAGACGAGTTCATGACCCTCGACCTGCTCCTGCACCTGCGCCCGGAGGCGGCGGGGCACGAGGTCGGCGATTCCGTCGACATCGAGGGCGAGCATCCCATCCACATGCGGTTCCGCCCCGGCAACGACGCCCTCTATGCGACATCCGCGCACCTGGTCAACAGCATCCCCACCGTGATCGACGCGCCGCCGGGGATCCGGCCGGTCAGCCAGTTGCCAGCCGCCCGGGCCTGGTTGGGCGGCTTGAGCGCGGCCGTAGGCACGGGTGCCCATTCGTGACCCTGCCCAAGCCTCTGCGGGTCGGCGTCGACATCGGCGGGACGTTCACCGATCTGGTCACGTTCGACAGCACGACCGGGGAACTGTCCATGTCGAAGTCGTTCACAACGCCGGCCGATCGTACCGACGGCGTGCTGGAAGTGCTGGCCGAGGGCGGGGTTGCCCTCGGCGACGTCAGCCAGTTCGTGCACGGCACGACAACCGCCACCAACGCGGTGGTCGAGCGCAAGGGCGGCCGGGTCGGCCTGATCTCAACAGCCGGGTTCCGGGACACGCTGGAAATCATGCGTATCAACCGCGAACGCCACTACGACCTGCAGTGGGCGAGCCCGGTGCCGCTGGTGCCCAGACGCCTGCGCTTCGAGGCGACCGAGCGGGTGGACTACCGGGGCCGGGTGGTCACCCCCCTCGACACCGAAGCCCTGGCGGAGACGGTCGCAGAGATGAGAGCCGCCGCGGTGGAGTCCATCGCGGTGTGCTTCCTGTTCTCGTTCATGAACCCCGTCCATGAGCGCCAGGCCCGCGACGTCATCAGCCAGGCATGGCCCGACGTCCCGATCTCGATCTCCAGCGAGATCCTCCCCGAGATCAGAGAGTACGAGCGCTCCAGCACCGTCGTGATCGACGCCTACGTCAAGCCGGTAATGGGCGCTTACTTCGAGAACCTCGAGACGCGCCTGGCATCGGGGGGCATGGAATGCGGCGTGACCGTCATCAGCTCCGGCGGTGGGATCGTGCCGGTTGCTGAAGCCAAGGCCACCCCGGTGCGCACCTTGCAGTCGGGTCCGGCGGGCGGCGTCATCGGGGCCGCCCACCTGGGGGCTCAGAGCGGCTACCGGAACCTGCTGGCCATCGACGTGGGCGGCACCAGCTTCGAGGTGAGCCTGATCGAGGACGGCGTCCCGTCGCGCACCACGGAGGGATTCATCGAATGGGGCATCCCGTTCAAGATCCCGCTGGTCGACGTCAAGTCGATCGGGGCCGGCGGCGGGAGCATCGCCCGGGTCGACCCGGGCGGTCTCATCCAGGTCGGGCCGGACTCGGCCGGCTCGGAGCCCGGCCCGGTCTGCTACCGCAAGGGCGGGACCCTGACCACCCTCACCGACGCCTACGTGACCATCGGCCTGATCGACCCGGCCTACTTTCTCGGCGGGAGAGTCCAGCTCGACGCAGACGCGGCCCGGGAGGCGATCGGCGACCAGATCGCCGATCCCGTGGGCATGACCGTGACCGAGGCGGCGCTCGGGATCGTGCGGGTCGCGGAGGCGACCATGGTCGGCGCGATGCGCATCGTCTCCACCCAGCGGGGCTACGACCCCCGCGACTACGCCATGATCGCGTACGGCGGCGCCGGGCCGGTCTCCGCGGTCGAGCTGGCTCGAGAACTCGGTGTCGGCACCGTGCTGGTGCCGCGGTTCCCGGGCGCCTTCTGCGCCTTCGGCGGGCTGTGTGCCGACATCCGCTTCGACTTCGTGCGCAGCTACCTGCGCCGCATGGAGGAACTCGACCTGGCCACGCTGACGACGCTCTCAGCGGAGCTCGTTGTCGAAGGCCAGGCCGCGATGACCCGGATCGGGGTGACCGCTCCGCCGATCATGCAGTTCACCGCCGACGTCCGCTACAGCGGCCAGAACTTCGAGGTGAACGTGCCGTTCCCATCAGGAGAGGTCACCGAGGCCACCATCGAGCGGGTCGTCGACAACTTCCACGCGGAGCATCTCCGGCTGTTCGGGCACCACAAGGAGGACGAGGCGCTGGAGTTCGTCAGCCTGCGGCTCGCGGTGATCGCGACCACTGCCAAGCCGGAGTTCACCCCGCCCCGACCCGAGGGCAGTCCCGACCCGAAGGGCCGCCGGGCCCTGTTCTCGTCCTCCGGCCAGATCGTCGAGGCCCCCGTCTTCGACCGGAGCGGCCTGGGTGTGGGCTGGACCCGGTCCGGCGCGCTGATAATCGAGGAGCCCGACTCCACCGTGGTCGTCAGAGGCACCGATGACAGCACCGCCATCGACGACCTCGGCAACATCGTGGTCAGCCTGGAGGCCGAGCGTAAGGGGCGCGAAGAATGACGATCCTGGCGAGGCGCGGAGCGAGGCCGTGGCCCGAGCGGCCCGTGAGCGCAGCGAACAAGAGCGGGAATGACACCGCCTCGTCGCGACGGGCCTTCACCTGTCCGCGCTCCCTGTCGACTGGGAGCGGGTGAGCATGATCGACCAGGTGACGCTCCAGGTGATCCGCGAGGGACTGGTGGCCCTGTGCCGCAGCATGGGGCATGCGCTGTCCCGCACCGCCTACTCGCCCATCTTCAGCGAGGGGTTCGACTTCTCGTGCGCACTGTTCGACGGGACCGGGGAGATGGTGGCCCAAGCCGAGTTCAATCCGGTCCATCTGGGATCGATGCCCTACACCGTCGAATGGACCGTCAAGGAGATCGGCCTCGACAACCTCGACGAGGGCGACGTCGTCCTGCACAACGATCCGTTCCGGGGCGGCACCCATCTGACCGACTTCACGATGATGGCGCCCGTGTTCTACGAGGGTCGGCTCGTCGCGATACCGGCGGTGCGGGGCCACCAGATCGACGTCGGCGGCTCCGCCCCCGGCGGCTTTCCCGGCGACGCAACCGAGATCTTCCAGGAGGGGCTCATCGTGCCCCCGGTGAAGGTCTACCGCCGAGGCGAGCCGGTCCAGGACGTCTGGGACCTGATACTGGCCAACATCCGGGTCCCCAAGATCGTGCACGGAGACTTCAGAGCCATGTTCGGGTCGCTCAGGGTGGCCGAGCGCCGGGTGCAGGAGTACTGCCGCAAGTACGGGCCCGACACCTTCGTCGAGGCCAACGACGAGATCAAGAACTACAGCGAGCGCCGCATGCGGGCCATGATCTCGGCCCTTCCCGACGGCAGCTACGAGGCGGCCGACGTGCTCGACGACGCCGGCACGACTCTGGACCCGGTCAGGGTGCAGTGCCGTCTCACCATCGACGGCGACACGATCACCACCGACTTCAGCGGCTGCGATCCGCAGGTTCAGGGACCCATCAACGCCACCTACGGCGTGACCGCCTCGCAGGTGTACACCGTGCTGTTCCAGGTCTCGGATCCGGACATGCCGTCCAACCACGGCGCCTTCCGGCCGATCAGGATCGTGGCCCCGCCAGGGAGCGTGGTCAACGCCGAGTCGCCCGCGGCTGTGTTCGGGGGCAACGTCGAGACCTCGTCGCGGATCATGGACGTGCTGCTGGCCTGCTTCGCTCAGGCGGTGCCCGACCGGGTGATGGGCGCCTGCTTCGGCACCTGCCAGAACTTCACCGGAGGCAGCCAGCACCCCGAACTGGACGAGTACTCGATCATCTACGTCTACCACGAGGGCGGCTGGGGCGGCCGGGCCTCGGGCGACGGCCTGACCGCGCAGATCAACCCGGTCGGCAACGACATGAACCAGCCGGTCGAGATCTTCGAGAGCCGTTTCCCGTGGCTCTACGAGGAGTACTGCATCAACGAGAACAGCGGCGGGCCGGGCTACAACCGCGGCGGTCTCGGGATCCGCCAACGCATGCGGGCGCTGTCCGTCTCCAGCTCGATCAACCTGATCGCCGACCGGTTCCGGTATCCCCCGCCGGGCACCGGCGGAGGCAAGTCCCCGCTCCCCTCCGCCGGCGGCCACTACAACGACTTCAGGGTCAAGCTCCCCGGCTCGCCGGGGTTCGTGCACGCCACCGAGGCCTTCGGAACGGTCTCCCCCTCCAAGTTCGCCGGGCAGGTCGTGCCCCGGGGCACGGTCGTGGAGAACACCACCACCGGCGGTGGCGGCTACGGCGACCCGCTCGACCGCGAGCCCGAGCGGGTCGCGTCCGATGTCGTGGAGGGCTATGTGACCGCGGCCGCGGCCGAGTCCGAGTACGGCGTCGTGCTGCGCAGCGACGGCAGCGTCGACACCGAAGCCACGCGGGCGACCCGCCGCAGACTCAGAGCAAGCACGGCATGACCCCGACGGGGGGTCTCGAGCTCTACGAGACCATGGTGCGGATCCGTGAGCTGGAGACGAGGATCGAGTCGCTGCACTACTCCGGGAGGATGCACGGCTCGTTCCACTCCTCGATAGGGCAGGAAGGCGCCGCCGCGGGCGTGATCGGCTGCCTCCGCCCGACCGACCTGGTGACGTCCACCCATAGGGGCCACGGCCACGCGATCGCGAAGGGCATGAGCCCCGCCGCCATCATCGCCGAGCTGCTGGGTCTGGAGCAGGGATCCTCGGGCGGGAAGGGCGGTTCGATGCACCTGCACGATGTCGCCTGCGGCTTCCTGGGGGAGAACGCGATCGTCGCCGGCGGGGTTCCCTGGGCCGCCGGCGCGGCCTGGGCTTCGAGGCGGCTGGGCAAGGACCTCGTCGCGGTCAGCTTCGTCGGCGACGGCGGCGCAGCCCACGGAGTGCTGGCTGAGACCCTCCGCATGGCCCGGACATTCGGGACGCCGCTGCTGGTCGCCTGCGAGAACAACCATCTGGCCCATTCGATGCCGGTGGAACGCACCTTCGGCGAACCGGGCTCGATCGCGGCCTGGGCAACAGGATTCGGGATGCGGGCCGAGTACGTGGCCGGCGACGACGTGTTCGGGGTGCATCGCCTCGCCGCCGAGATGGTCGAGGAGGTCCGGGCCACCGGCCGGGCCGCGTTCCTCGAGATCGAGGTATGGCGGGTGCGGGCCCACAGCCTCAACGATCCCGACTACCGGTACCTGCCGAAGGACTTGGGCCAGTCGCACCTGGAGACCCACGATCCGATCGCCAACGCGGCGCGGGACCTGCCAGTGCCGGAAGCGGAGGCCGCCGCGATCCGTGAACGGGTCGCCCGCGAGATCGCCGGTGCCGTCGACGCCGCCATCGGGGGGCAGGCGGCGCCGGTGCGGTCGGCGACCGCCGGGATCTACTCCGAGGCGTTCGAGCAGGAGGGCCGGCGGCGTGGCTGGTGAGGTCAAGTACGCCGAAGCGATCCGCCAGGCCTTGGCCGACGAGTTGTCGTCCGATCCTGACGTCGTGGTCATGGGACAGGAGATCGAGGCCCTCGGCGGGGTGTTCACCGCCACTCAGGGACTAGCCGAGAGGTTCGAGGGCAGGGTCCTGGACACCCCGCTGGCCGAGTCGGCGACGGTGGGCTGGGCCATCGGTGCGGCCATGGCCGGGCTGCGCCCGGTGGTCGAGATCATGTTCATGGACTTCATCACCGCCGCCATGGACCAGATCGTCAACGGTGCGGCCAAGCTCCGTTACATGTCGGGCGGGCAGGTCGCGGTCCCGATCGTGATCCGGACGCCGTCGGATGCCGGGACCGGGCACGGCCCCCAGCACTCCCAGCATCTCGAGACCTGGTTCGCCCATGTGCCGGGACTGGTGGTGGCGATGCCCTCGACCGCGACCGACGCGTACTGGATGCTGCGGCACTCGATCCAGGACGACAACCCGGTGGTGTTCGTCGAGAGCAAGTACCTCTACTTCCGCGAGAGCGGCGAGGTCGGGACGGCCGCTGCGGTCACCCATCCCTACGCCGCCCGCATCGCCAGGAGCGGCCAGACCGTCACGATCGCCACCGCGGGCCGCATGGTGGCCGAGTCGCTGGCCGCGGCCGGGTCGCTGGCCACCGAGGGCATCGACTGCGAGGTCCTCGACCTGAGGTTCATCTGGCCCTACGACCGGGAGGCCCTGACGGCGTCGGTGGAGCGGACCAACCGCCTGATCGTCGTGCACGAGGCCGTCGAGGACTTCGGCTGGGGCGGCGAGATCTGCGCCTGGGCCGCGTCGGAGCTCTTCTACTCGCTCGACGCTCCCATCCGTCGCGTGGCCGCGCCGAGGACGCCCATCCCGTTCGCGTCCCACCTGGAGTCGGCCGTCGTGCCCGGCCAGGCCGCTATCGAATCAGCCGTGCGGGACCTCGCCCAGCATTGAGCCGGCGAGGTCCGGCCCCGGCCGGCTCAGGCTTGCACGACCCAATCTGCGGGAACTAGTTTCGCATCGTGAGCCGGCCGGCCGGCGGCCGGCAATCGCTTGTCATCTCCCGCCCCCGCTCCACAGGAGCGATGACGTAGCGACGCAGTCCGAACAGCGAGTGCAGGGGGAAGGACGGCGTGGGGGAACCCGAGGTGGCTGATGACGTGGTGGAGTTCGACCGCGTGTCTCGCCGCTTCGGTGACACCCTGGCGCTGGACTCGGTGTCCTTCGCGGTGCGTCCGGGGGAGTTCTTCTCCATCATCGGGCCCAGCGGGTCGGGCAAGACGACCACGGTCCGCATGATCGCGGGACTCGAGGCGCCCACCGTCGGGACGGTCAAGCTCTTCGGCAAGGACGTGTCCGCGGTTCCCCCCCACCGGCGGGGAACGCCCATGGTGTTTCAGAGCTACGCCCTGTTCCCGCACTTGAACATCCGGGACAACGTCGCTTACGGCCTCCGCATGCGAGGGGTGGCCAAGCCCGAACGCCGCGACCGGGCCGACGATCTCCTGGCTCTGGTCGGCCTCGAGGGGCTCGGTGATCGCAGGTCCGAACAGCTCAGCGGCGGCCAGCAGCAGCGTGTCGCGCTGGCCAGGGCCATCGCCACCGAACCCAGGGTCGTCCTGCTCGACGAGGCCCTCGGAGCGCTCGACGCCGCGCTCCGGATCGAGATGCAGGTGGAACTCAAGCGGTTGCAGAAGGAACTGGCGTGCACCTTCATCCACGTGACTCACGACCAGAGCGAGGCCATCGCGATGGCCGACCGGATTCTGGTCCTGCAGGGAGGCCGGCTGGAGCAGATCGGCACACCGGCTGAGGTGTTCGCGCGGCCCAAGACCCGTTTCGTCGCGGCCTTCGTGGGCCAGAACAACCTGATGGATGCAACCTCGACGGGAATCGCCGGTGACGGGATGCACAGGATCCATACCCCGCTGGGTGAGTTCCTGGCCAAGGAATCGGACGGTCACCCGATCATCCCGGGCGAGCCCGCCACCCTCATCGTGCGGGCCGACGCCCTGCGCCGGGTGACGCCGGGACAGACACCCAACCAGTTCAACGGAACGATCGCCGGGGCCCGGTACTCGGGGACCACGGTGACCTTCCTGGTCAAGGCCTCCGACGGCACGGAGTACCGCATGGAGGAGCCCGAGTCGCTGACCCATGACGAGTCCGACTCCAATGGCGACCGGCTCCGAATCGGCGACGACGTGGTCGTCGGCTGGGACGCCAATCACGCATATCTGATGCAACAACCGACATAGACAACCAACTAGGAGACAACATGAACCACCAACCCGTCCAAGAACCTCGAGGCATGACCCGGAGGCGCTTCCTCGCCAACACGGGATACGCGGCCCTCGGGGTCGGCGCCTTGCCGGCGCTGGTGGCCGCCTGCAGCGGCACCAGCGAGCCCGAGCACCAACTGGAGCTGCGAACCCAGGGGATCGGCACCACCGTGCTCGACTCGGTCCTGGCCCAGTTCACGGCAGAGACCGGCATCCCGGCCACCGGCACCCAGGTCGGCTTCGGCGAGATGGTCCCCCAGTGGATCCAGGGCGGCTACCAGACCCAGTGGGACGTCATGGAGGCCCAGGGCGCCCAGATCGCACCGCTGGTGGCCGCGGGGACGCTGCAGCCCATCAAGGTCGCCGACATCCAGCATTGGGACTCCCTGCTGGAGGTGTTCCGGGTCTCGGGGGCGGCCGGGCAGGACGGCGACGGTCACCCGTTCACCCAGGTGTACACGCAGGAGGCCCGCGACTCGGGCGCTCTCGACGAGGTCTGGGTGGTCCCGACGGTCTGGAACGGCGATTCCATCGGGTACCGCACCGACCTGACCGGTGAGGAGCTCGACTCCTACGCCGCGCTCTGGGACCCCAAGTTCGCGGGGCAGGTGGCCCTGTTCAACAGCTCGCTGCGGGCTCCCATGGAGGTGCTGGCCACCTTCGTCGGCACCGGCGAGTACCGGACCGAGGGAACCATCGGCAATCCCAGCCAGAACGACATCGACTTCGCCATCGACTTCCTGATCGAGCGCAAGCGTGACGGGCAGTTCCGGCTCCTCTGGGACGACTTCGGCCACGCCATCGAGATCCTCGACACCGGCGAGGTGTCCTTGATGAACGCTTGGGAGCCGATCGTCCGAGAGGTGGCGGCCCGGGGGAAGCCGGCCGTGTACGGCACGATCAGGGAGGGCTACAACATGTGGTTCCACGGCATCGCGCTGTCGGCCGAGTCTCCCAACTACGACGCGGCCGTGGCCTACGCCAACTTCTGGCACGAGGGATTCGCGCCGGCCGAGGTCGCCAACCAGGGCTACATGACGCCCACGCCGTCGGTGGCCCAGGCCGCGCTGCAGGGGGCCGACTCGCCCAGTGCCGGGGTCAACGCCTGGGACTACTGGTACAACGGCGGCGGCCGCGACCGGGGCTCGGTCGACGACATCGCGTCGAGGGCGGCCTGGTGGTGGCAGTTCCCCGACGAGTCGGAGTACCTCGAGTCGAGGTGGCAGGACTTCGTCGCGACCTAGGCCTGATCGCCTGTTCGCTCGGCCTCTGGGCGAAGCAAAGGAGGCCACGGGCAGCTGCAGTCACCCACGGACAGTCCCGCGCCCGACGACCGGCCGAGCCTGGCCAAAAGCCAGGCTTGGCTGGCCGCGCCCGCACTGCTGTGGATCGTCGTCGGCCTTGCCGTGCCCCTCGGCGCGATCGTGCTGTTCAGCTTCTGGACGGGCACGTCGGTCGGGATGCACTCGGACCTGACGACCTCGAACTACACCAACATCCTGACCGGCCGGACATTCTGGGAGACCGTTCGCTGGACGCTGCAGGTGCTGGCCATCGTGCTCGCCTGCTCGACGATCATCGGGGTGCTGGTGGCGTACTTCGCGGCCCGGGTAGTGACGGGCGAATGGGTCCGCACCGCGCTGGTCTTCCTGCTCTTCGTTCCGTTCGTGGTCAGCTACGTGATCCGGATGATCACCTGGATCCCTCTCTTCGGCCGGGCCGGCCTCCTCAACACCGCCCTCACCGAGGCGAACATCCTGGACGAGCCCTCTGATCTGTTCCTGTACACGTCGCCGTCGATGATCACGGCCCTCATCTTCCTATACGTCGCCTTCATCATCGGGCCCACCTTCTTCAAGCTCCGCCAGCTCGACGAGGACCTGCTGCGGGCCGCGCAGAATCTGGGCGCATCCCCGTTCAGGACGTTCTGGAGCGTCGAGCTGCCGCTGGCCCGTCCCGGCATAGTCGTCGGCTGGATCTTCGTGTCGGTCATGATCCTCTCGGACTTCGCCACCGAGCGGATCATCGGGGGCGGCCTGTCGCCGCTGTTGGCCGGGACCGTGTGGAGGAGGGCCGAGGTGCTGCTCTGGCCTCAGGCGAGCGCCCAGGCTGCCGTCCTGGTCATAATCACGCTGGCGATAGCGGCCGGACTGCTGCGGTTCGCCCAGCTCGACCGGGACCTCTGAGTGCGCTCCGGAACAGTCAGACCTGCGCCACCGGTCCATTTCAGCCTGTGGGCCCGGATCTCCCTGGCGATCCCGGTGCTGATCGTGCTGGGTTTCATATACGTTCCCATCCTGCTGATCCTGCTGCTGTCCTTCCAGGGCCCGCAGGGCGGGGCCACGTTCCCGATCAGAGATCCCGGCACCCTCTGGTACCGGTCCCTGACCGATCTCTCGGTCATCACCGAGCATCCCGACTATCTGGGGCAGGCCGTCTTCGACTTCAGGGCTAGCATCGTCAACTCGCTGAAGCTGGCCGTCACCACCGCGTGCGTGTCGACGGCCATCGCCATGGCCGCGGCCCAGGCCATGCGGTCGAGGTTCCGCGGCGCCCGCCTGGCGACCTACGCCATCCTGCTCGGAATCGTCACGCCCGGGCTGGCCATCAGCTTGGGCATCGTCTCGGTCTCGTCCGAGCTCGGCATCACCGCCGGCCTGTTCACCACCGGAATCGTGGCGCACGTCGTGTGGACGATGCCCTTCTCGTTCCTGCTCTTCATGGTGCTGTTCAACCGTTTCGACCGTCGGCTCGAGGAAGCCGCGTACACGTTGGGCGCGTCCAGAGTCGAGACGTTCTTCACGGTGACGGTTCCGGTCATGAAGCCGGCGGTCATCGGATCGTTCCTGTTCGCGTTCATGCTGAGCTTCGACGAGTACGCCCACTCCATCTTCATCATGGGGGCCGACCGGACGCTGCCCCTCATGCTGGTGTCGGCCGCCCAACTGAGGATCACGCCCTCGATCTTCGCCCTCGGTGTCCTGATCATCGGCGTCTCGCTGGTGCTGCTGCTGGCCTACGTTGTCAACGTGCGCAGAACCTTCAGACGCCAAGAACGCCAAGAACCAAGAGGGGCCTGAGACGTGAGCACCTCTCAAGGCAGCAGCTCCGACGGTCCGGGACTGTCGGTCCTTCTGACTTTCGACTTCGACGCCCTGAGCATCTGGCTCACCATGATGGGGGCCACGGCCCCCGGAACCCTGTCCCGGGGCGAGTTCGGTGCTCGGGTGGGGGCGGACCGGGTGCTGCGCCTGCTGCGCGACTTCGACATCAAGAGCACCTGGTTCATGCCGGGCCACACCATCGACACCTTCGGTGAGGTGTGCTCGAGGGTCGTCGAGGCCGGCCACGACGTCCAGCACCACGGCTACGCCCATGAGCCGCTCGAAGGTCTCGACCGGGCCACCGAGGCCCGGTACCTGGAGCAGGGCATGGAGGCCATCGAGAGGCTGACCGGCCGCCCCCCTGTTGGGTACCGCTCCCCCTCGTGGAACCTCAACCCCCACTCGCCGCAACTGCTCGCCGACTACGGATTCCAGTACGACAGCAGCCTCATGGCCCATGACCTGCGGATGTACTGGCTGCGCGACGGCGACCGCTTGGAGGCCGACGGCAGCTACTCGTTCGGTAGGCCCACCTCCATCGTGGAGGTGCCCGTCAGCTGGAGTCTGGACGACTTCCCTCCGTTCACGTTCGTGTGGGAGCCGCTGCGACCCGGATACGGATCCACCGAGGTCATCGGCGGCGACTGGCTCGACCACATCGAGTACGCCCTGGAATACGAGCCCAACGGTGTGGTGAACATCACGATGCACCCCCAGGTGACGGGCCGGGTCCACGTGCTGCGAATGGTCGAGCGGGTGCTGCAACAGATCGCCGACCGCCCCGGCCTGCACTTCAGGACCATGACCGAAGCCGTGCGCCTCGCGAAGGATCATGAACGTGTCGAAGAGTTCCGATAGGGAGTCACGGAGTCGCCACCATGGAACATGTCTCGTTCGTCAGTGACGGTTTGAGGGTCTCCGCCGACCTCTACCTTCCCGAACACTCTGATGCCGGTGAGGTCCCGATCGTGGTGCAAGGAGGCGGGTGGTGCTACGTGAAGGAGATCGTGCAGCCGTCATTCGCCATGGAGTTCAACCGCCGCGGCATCGCGGCGCTGGTGTTCGACTACCGGTATCTCGGCGAGTCCGAGGGCGAGCCGCGGCAACGGATCAATCCGTGGGACCAGATCGAGGACTACAAGAACGCCGTCTCCTTCGCCCAGCAGGTCGAGGGCGTCGACCCGGAACGCATCGGTGTCTGGGGGATCTCCTACAGCGGCGGCCATGTGCTCCAGCTGGCGGCCACCGACCGGCGGATCAAGGCCGCCGGCTCCGTGGTGCCAGTGATCGACGGATACGAGAACCTGCGCTTGGCTCACGGCACGGTCTCCTTCCGGGAACTGCTGGGCGCCGTCGAGGCTGACCGGTCAGCCCGGTTCGGCGGTGCCGATCCTGGCTACCTCGATCACAATCCCCAGGAGCCGCACGGTCTCTCCACCTGGCCGTTCCCGACCAGCGCCGACATGTTCCGCGAGCTCGTCGTCGAAGGGCCCAACTATGTCGGCAGGGCGACCACGCGCTCGACCGAATGGCTGCTCGAGTACAACGTCCGTCCCTACGCCGACCGCATCGACAGATGCGCCACCCTCATGGTGCTGGCCGAAGGCGACGACCACACCCATTGGGATCTTGCCCTCGACGCCTACCACGCCATCAGATGCCGCGACAAGCGGCTGGAGATCATCCGCAAGTCGACGCACCAGACGATCTACAAGGACAAGCAGCGGCGAGGCGACGCTGCCGTCCTGTGCGCGGACTGGTTCGAGACACACCTCTGAGAGCGCGCAAATAGGTGAGAGCCTGTCGCGTCGCAGCGGTGCCATTCCCGCTCTTGTTCGCTGCGCTCACGGGCCGCTCGGGCCACGGCCTCGCGCCGTATGTGCCGCCTTGGCCCGCCTATTCGCTCGGCCTCTTGAGTCCCCCACCCCGACGGGCACGGTCGATGTCAGACGATGGCCGGGATCACCTCGTCGGCGAACAGTTGGAGTGACCGGCTCGCGTCCTCGATCGGCATGCCCGGCAGCCGGCCCCAGAAGATGAACCGGTCGGGCGCGAACTCGTCCCGTATTGCAGCCACCCTGCGAATCACTTCATCGGACCGCCCGATTATGCACAACTCGTCCAGCCGCTCCGGGGCGATGGGCTCGAACGAGGAGGCAGCCGCGCCCTCATCGCCTCGGCCCCACGCGTCATAGCGCTGGTACATGTAGTTCAGCGACCGGTGAAGGAGAGCACGGCCCCGCTCGGGGTCTTCGCAGACGAACACGCAGCCGTTCATGGTTATGGTGCCGGCACCGGCATCGTGGCCGTTCCCGGCCAGCGCGGCTCGATATTGCCGGTGCAGATCCATGCCGGTGCCGACGTCGGGCATGAAGTTGCAGCCGTAGCGTCCGGCCCGAAGGGCGGCCGCCGGGCTGGACCCCCCGATGTGAATCGGCAGCTCGGGGCCGCGCTCGGGAACGGGCTGGACGACGACATCGCGCAGGTCGAAGACGGTGCCCGGATACGAGAAGCTCTCGCCAGTCCAGGCCAGGCGCAGGATCTCGACCGTCTCGTCGGTGCGGACACCGCGCTCGCGCCGGGGCACGCCCAGCACCTCGAACTCGAACGGACGGTATCCGGGCGCGAGGCCCAGCTCGACGCGGCCGCCCGAGAGAATGTCCACTACGGCCACGTCCTCGGCCAGGCGGATCGGGTGGTGGAGAGGGGCCAGGCACACCGCGGTGCCGAGCCGCAGGTTCCGGGTCCTGGCCGCAATGGCGGCCAGCATCACGAACAGCGACGGCATGTAGCCGTCGTCGGTCACATGGTGCTCGGACAGCCAGACCGACTCGAAGCCCGCCGAGTCCGCCCACGCGATCTGGTCGAGCAACTCCCCGTAAAGGTCCGGCCACGGCTGCCGCAGAGGGTTCCGGAAGTCGTACCAGAGCCCGAACTTCATCGCTTCGCCTCCCCTGCGCACCCGGTCATCGGGCCAGCAGGTCGGGGGTGGGGTTGTCCACGCCGAGCAGCGCGGCCAGCGCGACCGTCACCTGATTGCCTACGGCGGGGTTCCGCTCCGGCGGCACGAAGCCGGCTGCGGTCAGGCGGTCGCCGAGACGGATGAAGATGGTGCAGAAGCGCATAGCGCCGAACACCTCCCAGTAGTGCGGGTCCCGGACGGTGAGGCCGGAGACCTGCTCGTAATGGGAGATCATCTCGTCCCGGGTCGGGTAGCCGTCGAGCCGGTCGATGCCCATGTCGTCGAACGACATCCGGTCGAACATCAGCCACCAGCCCATGTCGGCCTCGGTGGGGCTCAGCGCGCACACCTCCCAGTCGAGGACGGCCGCGGGCCGGTAGTCCTGCAGGATGATGTTGCCGAGCCGGGCGTCGCCCCATGTCAGCCCGACCCGCTCGTCGCCCGGGTCGTTGGCGTCGAGCCAGTCGAGTGCGGCATGCAGCACGGGATGCTCGCGGCCCGCGAGCTCGGAGTTCACATGGTTGCGGTAGAGCTCGATCTGCAGAGCGGTCGTAGGCGCGCCGGTCCCGCTCGGATCCAGCCACTCCAAGCCGGCGCCGCGCCAGTCCAGGCTGTGGATGCCGGCGATGACGTCGATGGCCGACAGCACCATGCGCCGCCGCTGTGCCGGCGTCGCCTCGTCCACCACGAACCCCGCCTCGGTGTACCGGGGCACGTCCGCGGGGACGCGCCCGGCCACGAACCCCATCACGAAGAAGGGCGCGCCCAGCACGTCCGGGTCGGGCTCGTAGCCGAGCAACGGGGGAACCGGTGCCACTCCCGCGTCGGCAACCGCCTTCATGGCCCGGTACTGGAGCTCCACCGACACCGCGCACTGCGGGGTCTGGGGAGGGAACATGCCGCCGTCGGCGGGCTCGATGCGCACCGCGTAGCGCTCCTCGCGGTCCGAGCCGCCCTCGGTCCAGGCCGTGTCGAGGATCACCGTCTCGTTCGAGAACCCGGTGCTTACCGGGATCTCGATGTCGGTGACGGTGAGGCCGTGTCTGAAGGGATGGGCCCGCTGCATCCACTGCTGGAGGGCAGCCCGGTAGTGGCTCCGATCGGTGCCGAACTTGGCAGCGTTGGGCAGCTCGCTCCCAGCCCCGTCGCGGCGCGTCTCACCGGCCGGCTGCGGGGATCCGCCTGAACTCGCCACGCCGCGTAGTGTGCCGCAGATCCCGACACTTCACCACGCGCCCGGACAGCAGCTCGAACGCCGGACGGGATACGATGAGTTCATCCGCTCGTTCGCGCCTTGCGATTCGGGGCGGCGACGAACCATGAGCACGTTGGACAGGATCACCATCGACCCCGCCGTCATGGGCGGCAAGGCCTGCATCCGCGGTATGCGGGTAACCGTCGGAACGGTTGTGGGACTCTTGGCGACCGGTCGCTCGGCCGCCGAGATCCTGGCGGCCTATCCGTACCTTGAGCAAGAGGACATCGAGCAGTCTCTGGCCTACGCGGCTTGGAGGCTGGAAGAACGCGAGGTCCCCCTCCCGGTGCCGTGAGCCTGAGGCTCTTGGTGGACATGAACCTCTCGCCCGAGTGGGTCCGGACGTTGCACGAGCAGGGTCGCGAGGCGGTGCACTGGTCTACCGTTGGCGACCCGAGAGCCACCGACAGGGAGATCATGGACTGGGCGGCCGCTCATGAGCGCGTCGTTTTCACCCACGACCTCGACTTCGGGACAATGCTGGCGCTATCGCACCGGGCCGGGCCAAGCGTGATCCAGGTCCGCGCCAAGAACGTCCTGCCCGATCACATGAAGGGACCCGTCATCGCGGCGCTCGATCAGCATGAGGCAGACCTGAGCGCCGGTGCCCTCGTCGTGGTGGACGAAAGCCGCAGCAGGGTTCGGGTGCTGCCGCTGTGAGGGACACCGGTTCGTCCAAATGCGCTGCTCCCCACAGCCGCCCCAGACGATCAGCGATAGCCGCACCAACGGCACCCGCCGCGAGTCGCCCACCCTCAGCCGGGTCGAGGCCCTACGGCCAACAGTCCACGAAGCAGTTCACGCTGGACCGACTGGAAGTCCTTCGACACCAAACAGGCACATCACGGTGAAGCCTGAACGCTGCAGTTCGTCCTTGTCTCTCCGTTTGGAAGAGGTACACGATTGGATGGCCGGTGTCAGCGACGAGCCGATCGACTCGACGATCTTCGACCAGAGGACCCTGACCGGGTTCGGACGACACCACATTAGGACCTGGGGAGATCTGGGAGCACTCGATGACGCGGCCCTTCTCGCGACCCCTAGTGTCGGCGAACTCACCGTGACGCGCATTCACACGGCACTGGCGTCACACGGTTCGAAGATGCGAGACCATGCGGCCACTGTGACCGCTGAGCAGAAGATGGCCTTCAAGCGTGAGCAGGCAACGCCGATGGATCCTGACCTGGCAATTGCTGCCGCATGGACCAGCGTTGCGACAGACGACCTAACGGTGGCCGGACTCGTAGCGGCATGCCTGAACGAAGATGGCATCCCCGATGAAGTAGGCGAGGCGATGCGGTGCTTGCTGTCTGTCCCGCTTTCACAACTCGTGGGCTCCGAAGTCGCTCCTCTAGCCGAACGCATTTCCGACCTGGTTTCCGAAACCTCCGGCCCGGAGCTTGCCGCGCGCGAGTTTGTGCGATTTCGCCCGACTTGGCGAGAACTCGGCAAGCAACACGGTGTGAGTGGCGAAGCGGTCCGCAAGCGCGTCGCCAGGGATGCTCTGCAGATGCGGGGCAGGCTCGCAGGGAACCGTTTCCGGGCGGTTCGACTCGCAGCGAAACGGCTGTGTGACGAGTTCGGTCTCGTCGTCCGAGCCGACAGTCCTGTGGTTGAGGCATGGAGGGCGCGGCTTGGTGAGCACCGCTTTGAGGTACTCCGATGGATTGCCCGCTACGGCTACGACGGCGACTGGCTTCTTCAGGGCGTGGACACCGTCCACGCCGATATTGCTCAGATGTTCGACGATGCCGTTGGCGATGAATGGCTGATCAAGGTTGAAGCCCTGTGCGACCACCTACCGGGTCGTGTGCAGCCCGAAGCGGCCCTTGAACTGCTCATCGAGTCAGAACGATGGCGCGATATCGGCGACGGGTGGCTCGTCCGCTGGGACGTGCCTCTCTACGTCAAGGCCGAGAGGGTTCTACGCCTGGTTGGCAGACCGATGACACCGACCGAGTTGATTGAAGCCATCGGGGAGAGTTCCGCGAAGGTGCTCAAACAGTATCGCGGGTCGCTGGTGCGCATCGACAAGCATTTTCGGTTGGCGTTGCCCGAATGGGGATACGAGGAATACGAGGGCATCGTTGCGGAGATCGACCAGCGCATCGAGCGCGGCGGTGGCGTCGCTTCGATGTCAGCAATGCTGGAGGAGTTTGTCCGAGACTTCGACGTGAAGGCAGGGTCGGTGCGGGCGTACTTGGAAGCTGGACCCTACGTCATCTCGGGCGACGAAGTGCGCCAATTGGAGATCCTTGACTACACCCCCAACAGCGTCGACTACAGACCATACGCGATCAAGGTTGGAGACGATTGGGGTCAGAGCTTCACCGTCACGGAGGACAACCTGAAGGGTTACTCGTTCAATCTCGACCGTGACATCGCCGCCCACAACGGGCTCCAACCGCAAGACTCACTTCGGGTTCCCGCGATGCACGCAGGCGACTGTGTGGGCGAGGCATCGCTCATCTGGCGGCTCACAAACTTGAATGGGACCGTGGACGTGGGCCGGCTCAGCTCCGTGCTTCACGAACTCGGCTTCGATGACGGCGACGACATCATCATCGTCGCGACCCCCTCAGGGTGCACGGTGCTGCGCCCCGGCGAACTGCCACAACAACAGCAGGCAACCCTTAGCGAGGACCTACAGCGCTCGCTCCTGGGCCGCGAGTGATGCCTGCGATGTCCGGATTGCGCGACTTGCAGTGGTCTACGACCTATTCCACCGACAAGGAAGACCTCGTCGAGGCCTTCTACCTGCCGTGCCTAAGGCACGCCACCGGCTATTGGCGCGCTGTCGGCTATTTCTCAAGCAGAGTGCTCGCGCTGATCTCTCCTGCGATCGAACAGTTCTACGCCCAAGACGGCAGGATGCGGCTAGTGGCGTCTCCTGCTCTGTCCGAGAAGGACAGAGCCACCATCCAGGCTGCGTATCGACAAGAGACCCACTCAGACCTCCTGCAGCACGATGAGACAGTCATCGCTTGCCTTCGCCGCTACCTAGACCCTGATCGGGTTCAGGCCGATGAGGAGCGCCTGAGACTCCGGCTGTTGGCTGGCATGATCCGCGACGGCCTGCTTGACATAAGGGTGGCTGTGCGGGTCCACCACGGCGGCGTTGTCGATCTCTACCACGAGAAGATTGGCGTGTTCTTTGACGCTGTTGGCGATTATGTGACGTTCAACGGCTCGCCGAACGAATCATGGAACGGCTGGGTCCGCAATGCTGAGAGCTTCGCGCTGCACCGGTCGTGGGCCGCCGAAGCCCAGCACGCTCGCAATGAGCGGGAGCTATTCACCGAGACGTGGGAGCAGCGCCGCCCCGGCGTGGCGACGTTCCAGCTTCACGACACCGTCGTGTCGGCGCTGCTTGAGCGGTTCCCTCCCATGGACCCCGACGAAGCACGGCGCACAGGCAAGACGTCGTTCCGGCTGCCCAGACCCGACGACTCGGGATCCGCTGACGGACTCGGGTTGACGGTTCCCGGCTTCGTCGCGGAGCACGGGCTGCGCCCGTATCAGCAGGACTGCATCGACAAGTGGACCGCAGCCGGGCACCGGGGAACGTTCGCGCTCGCCACCGGGACCGGCAAGACGGTGATAGCGCTGTCCGCGGCGACAGCGTTCGCGGAGCATCACGCTGGCGAAGGCCGGTCCGCTCTCGTGCTAGTTGTCGTGCCGACCACCGAACTGGCCGAACAATGGCGGCGCAACGCCCGAGAGTTCGGTTTCAGGCCCACCGTCTGCAACAGCCAAGTCCCGGGCTGGCAGTCCGACGCCGAGCTGGCCCTGTCGGCGTTGCAGGGCTCAAGAGCCAGAGCCGACTGCGTGATCGTGACCGCGGACACGATGACAGGTGACCGCTGGATGTCCGTGGACAGAACAATCGAGAGCCTCGCCTGCGGCTTGCTTGTGATCGGCGACGAGATACACTCCCTCGGCACTCGGCGCAGGCTAGGCCGCCTCCCGAGACGCTCCGACAGTGCCGTGGGCCGCATCGGGCTGTCCGCCACGCCCCGCCGCCACAACGACGAGCACGGCACACAGCAGCTCCTGGCCTACTTCGGGGCTGTCCTGCGCAGCATCGGCATCGCCGAAGCGATCCAGCTCAAGGCGCTCTGCCCCTACACCTACATCCCTGTCGTGGTGAATCTCAACAGCGACGAACAAGACGAGTACGACATCCTCAGCCGCAAGATCGGCCAGGCCTGGCAGGCCGCGAACGGCGACGAGGAAGAGTTCCATCGCATAGCCGGCAAGTACCTGACCCGCCGTACCGGACTGCGGAGTCACGCCGCCGAGAAAACAGCCCAAGGACTCGAACTCGCCGCGGCCCGAGGGTCGCTCGGGTACACGATCCTCTACGTGGGCGAAGGCACGCATCCGCTGACTGGCGTGAACCAGCTTGAGCACCTGCTCGGCGAACTCAATCAGAAAGGCGTGAGAGCCAACAAGTTCGTCTCCGGCACCGACCCCGAGCAGCGCCGCATGAACCTCGACATGTTCCAGCGCGGCGACCTTGATGTGCTCGTCGCGATGAGATGCCTCGACGAGGGCGTCGACATCCCGCAGGCCCGTCGGGGCGTCATCTTGGCCTCCACCCAGAATCCCCGCCAGTTCGTGCAACGCCGAGGCCGTCTGCTGCGCACAGCGCCCGATAAAGACGAAGCAGAACTCGTCGATGTGCTATGTATGCCCGCGCGCCAGCCAGAAAGGGGCAGCCCCAGTTGGACGGCCGAGCGCAGACTTGTCGCAACTGAACTGACCCGGGCATTGGAACTGGCGGAGGCCGCCCGCAACAGCCCCGACGCGCCCCCGCGAGCGTTGACTAACATCATGGCCGCCTACGACCTCATGGAGCTGGCCGCCGGCTACGGCGACGAAGCCAGCTGGATACCGGATACGCCATGACCGATCAGCCCTCATCGACAAGGAAACAGGCGCTAGAGATGGTCGGCGGGCTTTCCGAGAACGAACAAGCGACAGCCATGTGGCTGATGGACGAGATCCGTTCCCGGTTCGGCGCATCCGATCGCTTCGATCCCAACGACCCAGTGTTCTCCGAACTCTCGGACCAACTCGTGTCGCGGCTCCTGTGACATGCGCTTGAAGCGGCTGCACCTCCAGAACTGGCGTTCCTTCCCCGCCGCCGACATCGACCTCGACAACGATGTCACGGTGATCGTCGGCCAGAATGGCGCCGGTAAGACAGCGCTGCTGAACGCTTTCGTTTGGTGCCTTTATGGCGAGACCACAAGCGGCTTCCCACGCAAAAGGGACCTGTGCAATCATCAAGCGAAGCTCGCCCTCGAACCAGGCGAATCCACGAAGGTCCAGGTCACGGTGGTCTTCTCTCACCGTGACAACGACTACGAGGCACGCCGGTCGATCTCGATCGAGCGGACAGGCACAGACGGAGAAGACTTCGCCGAGACCGAACCCGACTTCGTGCTCAACATCCATCCCGCGGCGGGCGGCTACCACCGAACGCTCCAAGCCCCAGACGCCGGCCGCGAGGTCCGGGCGATCCTGCCGCTCGGCCTGAACCCGTACTTCTTCTTCCCGGCCGAAAATATCGGCACCGCCGCCGCTCCCGACTCGGACGCGGGGTCTGTCAAGGAGGCGGTCGAGATCCTCCTCGGCGTGAAACGCTACGACATCGCGCTCACAGCCATCCGCAAGTCCCTACAGCACAAGAAGCTCAAGGCCAAACAGACAGACGACCTGAAACTCGCCAAGGCCCTCCAGGAGGCCGACTCGACCCGCGAGGCATACGACGAGGCGACCGCCAGGCTCAAGCAGATGCCCGACTCCATACGAAACACGAAACGCACCCTCGACGAAGCAGAGGCACAGTTCAAGCGATTCGACGGCGCCCGGGCGCTCATCGAACAACGCAGCCAGTTGCAGCGGGATCATGATTTAGCCCAACGAGAGGCCAAGGACGCTGTGGACCTCCGCAACCGGGTACTGGACGAGGAGTGCTTCAACCTGTTCGGGCTCGGAGTGCTTGAGTCAGCCCGCGGGGTGCTCGACAAGGCCAAAGCCGACCGCCAGCTGCCGCCCAAGGTGTCCGCAGGACTGCTCGACGCGCTAATCGACGGCACGGATCCCTGCATCTGCGGCACCCCGATCACCGACGCCGAGCGGGGAACTCTCCGCAAGCTGCGCGCGACCATCGTCGAGGACGCTCTTGTCGAAGCCGCTAGCACGATCCGCGCCCGCGTCACCCAGAGGCACGCCCGCCTCCGTGGCAGGCCTGACGCCGAACAACCCCACAAGCGACTTCAAGGCGCTCAGACTGCGATCCACGACGCTCACGCTCGAAGGAAGACGCTGGAGGACGCCCTCAAGGAGTTCGACATACCCGATTGGACCACTGCGGATCCCAGCGCGACCTGGCGGGAGTACCAGCGTAAACACACCGCGCTCCTACAGGAGCAGCAAGACCTCGAGATCGTCTGTGAGAACTTGTTGCAGAAGCGCCGCGCGGCCGACAACAAGTACAGCCAGCTGGCCCGCCAGAAGGACAGCTCCGACAAGGTCGTCAACGCCAGAGGGCACCTTCAGAACCTTGAGAACACGTTCGAGAACCTTCATCGGCTATTCAGCAGCAGTGCCCGCGGGGACACGCAGCGCATCATGAACTCCATCGCCCGCGACGTCTTCTTGCGGGACTACACGATCCATCTGACCGACCGGTTCGAGCTCAAGGTCCGCCAGGACGGGCTGGACGTTGGGGCGTCGTCGGGGGAGAGCGCCTGGGTGACGTTCGCTTTCGTGGGTGCTCTGGCCCGGCTGATCCCCCAGTACGAAGACATCGAGGACATGGACGAGGCCGGCGACGCTGAACTCGACCCTGCCCAGGGTTACCCTCTGGTGCTTGACGCCCCGTTCTCGCCGTTCGGGGCGGAATACGCGACACAGTTCGCGGCGCAGCTGCCGGGCCTGGCGAAGCAGTCGGTGATAATCATCCGCGAGGACCAGATCGATCATCTCGACCCGATCATGGCAGCAAGCGACACGTCGGTGGCCGCGTACCTTCTGTGTTTGCACGGACCCCGCGACGACGTCCAGCAGACCATCACCTGGGGCAACAAGAACTGGGGCGACCGGTCTGTCAGGCCCTACGTGCAACCAGCCGGAGACCCCTCTAAGGTGCGTACCGAGATCTTGGCTTTACCGACATGACCAATCAACGCCCAAAGACTCGCTCAAAGACTAGGGTGGACATCTCTAACGACAACGCGCCGGTGATCGAGGCTCTGGGCGAGCCGGCCGGGCCGGCATCGGTGTTCCAGTACCAGGCGAAGGCGCTCGTGTTCGCAGCAGCGGTCGGCTATCACTTCAACCAGTACGAGCCTGCCCACAGCCAAACGAAGAAAGCAATCCACTTTGAGCAGATCGAGGGGGCGACCGATCTGGGCAGCGATCTCGTCGCCGTGTTCGCTCTGGCCCGGGCGCAGAGCATTGGTGTTATCGCACCACGGGACTCACCAGGCGACTCCGAAGCGGGATCAGACGCCCACGAGGATCCCGTGGCGATCTTGGAGGGATACGTCAACGGGGGGCTGTCCTACATCCGCAAACAGAGCTTCGACCCGGCCAAGCCTATCGAAGCCGTACTCGCTCTTGTCCGCACTTTGGACCCGGAGGGTTCGGGCTTCTTCAGCCGTTCCTGACGCGCACCACCCGGTGCCCTCGTAGCGTGACACCGCAGGCCGCTAGGCGTTCTTGCCATCCGCGCAGGTTGCCTATCTCGCGTGTGCCGCCGCTGAGCAGCCCGAACCTTTCCTCTTGCGCTGCGAGCCGTGCGAACTTGTCGTGCTGCGGGTAGTCGCCGGTGACGAAGGTCTCTTTGCGGTGCAGGATCGGCGGGTTGTCTGAGTTTGAGTAGTCGCGTTCGTCGACGTCGAGGGCTCCGATGCGGACGTAGGTCGTGCGGCGCAGCACCGGATGAGGGTCGCGATCAAAGTCTGGGTATTCCAGGTAGGAGACCTTCGCTTTGTCGGTGGCTAGCTTGATCAAGTTGGCGTCGGGGATTTCTCCGACTAGCCATCGGGCACACCCCTCATAGACCCGCAGAACGTGCGGGAGTTCGTGAAGCGCCGATTTGTGGATGTACAGCGCGCCGGGCAGTCGCTTGCCGACGGTTGAGTCGTCCGCGGCGTCAGAGATCACCTGCTGGTCGCCGGCTGAGAACAGCAGGCAGTCGGCTTCCGCGGTGGCCTGCTTGTATGACCCGACCAGCCCTCGAACGTCATAGCGCGTGGCCTCGGGCAGCCCGGTGAATGTCGGACGGCGGTTGAGCTTCAGCAAGGCAAGATCCGCCAGCAGGTCAAGTCTACGTTCGGCAGTGACCGCGTCCCAGTCGGTGCCGGGAGTCACCGCTGCCGCGACTCGCCAGGCACGTCTCACAGAGCCGACTGCGTCGACAATGCTCTGTTGGAGGTCGAGTTGCTCGGTCTTGGCGGGCAGCCTGCCTCGTTCAGCGAAGAACTCAATCAGAGCGTCGATGGATGAGCGGTGCTCGTCATAGACCCGATCACTTCGCGACACCGCGACCGCGACCTGCCGCCGACGGCGAGTACGCAACAAGAACTCGTTGGCGTCGCGCTCATGCTTGAAGGCAACGAAGACCCCCGGAGCGATCGCGATCGTCTCCGTCTCGAGTACCTCGTCAAGCCAGCCCCGCAGTTCCGACTGCTTGTAGAACTTCTGGAATGTGCCGTGACCGGTCAGGAGTCCGTCACCGCATGCGCGGCCAACTGAGAGGTTGCGCTGTTCGATGTCGAGTCGTGCCGACACGACGAGGGCCCGTTCAGCAAGTTTCCACGCACCGAGCACTGTGTCGCGGCGTTCCGAAGGGTCGGCGATGACGTTGATTACGTATCCGAGGTTCACGACCTCTGCGGCTGTCTTATGGGCGTCAGGTTTGAAGTGCGGATCCCAGCCAGTCGCGCGAATGCCGGCGTCCGCGAGTCCGGCCAAGTCCTCGCCGCGACCGCATCCGTAGTCGAAGAAGGTGCTGTCAGCAGCGATGAGGTCGAGGTCGACAGCTAGCCGCACGGGCCGCGACAGGGTTCCTCGAATGATCGCGGTGCGATGCCGCTGCTCGGCGTGTGTGGTCACCGCAGCGCGGCGGCTAGGCGACTGGTCACCTCCGCCCAGTCCACGTCAACGGGGGCGTGGGACCACGAGATGCGCAACGCGCCCTCAGCGCGCTGAGGCTCCAATCCCATCGCTGTAAGGACGTGCGAAGGCTCATAGGAACTTGACGTGCATGCGGAGCCGTTGGACACAGCGACGACGTCTCGCAGGATCATCATGGCTGCTTCGGCGTCGAGTCCTGGGATGGACAGGTTCATCACATGAGGCAGCACCCGTTGCTGGTCGCCGTTGTAGACGGGGCCGAGCGCGTCGAACGCGGCGATTACCCTGTTGCGCTGAGCGGTACACGCCGATGACCGGCCGTCTTGTTCTGCTGTAGCTAGGCGGCATGCTTCGCCTAGCCCAGCGACGAGGGGCACCGGCACGGTGCCGGGGCGCAGGCCCCGTTCCTGGCCGCCGCCGAACATCAGCGGCTGCAGCGGACAGCGGGTGTATCCGCGGCGCCGGGCGATGAGCGCTCCGACGCCCATCGGGCCATGCAGTTTGTGCCCGGACATCGAGATCATGTCGATGCGCTTGTGGGCGAGTCCGCCGGTCTTGGCGTAGGTCTGTGCCGCGTCGACATGCCAGTAGGCGGGATGGTCTCCCAGTGTGTCGGCGATCTCGGTGAGCGGCTGCACGACGCCGGTCTCGTTGTTGGCGTGCATAGTGGACACGACAAAGGTGCTGGGGCGCAGCCGGCTAGCGATCTCGGCGGGGTCAACCCAGCCCCGCTGCGTGACGGGGACGAGTTCCGTCTCGACGTCGTGGGTGTCTGCGAGCGATTGGAGCGGTTCCAGCACAGCCTTGTGCTCAATCGCCAGCGCGAGAGCGTGGAGCCTCCCGGTGGCCTGCGCCTGGGAGGCAAGTCCTAGCAGGGCAAGGTTGTTGGCTTCTGTGGCTCCCGAGGTGAACACCACTTCGTCGGGTTTCGCTTCGGACACGGCAGCTACGTGGGATCTAGCTTCCTCGACAGCGCGCGCGGCGGTAACGCCGTACTCGTGGCTGCGGGATCCGGCGTTGCCGAAGTCGATCTCCATGTAGTGCCGCACCGCCGCCGAGACACGCGAATCGACTGGCGTCGTCGCGCAAAAGTCGAGGTAGGCACCCGTGGGCATCGAGGTTCCGTCCCCTCGTCGTGTCACTGCCTAAGCCTACAATCCCGTCAGCGGACGCCCCGTGGGTTGGCGCTGGTGTGCCTATCATGCGGGGACCAAGCGAACGAAGGGCTCTATGGCGGACACGGCTGTGAAGGTGGAGATCGGGCGGGCACAGCCGAACGCGTCGGCGTTCGCAGAGCGTGGCCTGCGCCGCGAGATCGAGGTCCTCGTCAGCCAGGTTCAGGATCTGTATCGCGCTGACGGCATCCCGTGGGTCGTCGGTTACTCCGGCGGCAAGGACTCCACCGCCACATTGCAGTTGGTGTGGTCAGCCTTGCGGTCCCTTCCACAGCACGAGCGCACCAAGCCGGTGTATGTCATCACCAACGACACTCTCGTGGAGAACCCAGCGGTGGCCGCGTGGGTGCAGCGGTCTCACGCAGCGATCAACAGCGCGGCAGCCGACCAGAGCCTCCCCATCACTACGCATCTGCTGTCACCGGAGGTGCCTGAGACGTTCTGGGTGAACCTCATCGGTCGGGGCTACCCCGCGCCGAACCGCAGGTTCCGGTGGTGCACCGAGCGGATGAAGATCAACCCCACCGTCCGCTTCATCCGCTCCATAGTCCAAAAGAACGGTGAGGCAATCCTCGTGCTAGGCGCCCGCCGCGCAGAATCGGCCGCCCGGGCGGCACGCATCGACCACTACGACCGCCAGTCCGTCAGGGACAACCTCAACCCCCACAACGACCTCCCGTCCGCCCTCGTGTACAAGCCGATCGTCGACTGGGCAAACGACGACGTGTGGCTGTACCTCATGCAGGTCTCCAACCCGTGGGGATTCGACAACAAGCAACTGCTCACGATGTACCGCACGGCCTCGCCCGATGCGGAGTGCCCGGTCGTCGTGGACACCACCACCCCGTCGTGTGGGAACTCCCGGTTCGGTTGCTGGACCTGCACAGTGGTCGAGAAGGACAAGTCGATGTCAGCCATGATCCAGAACGACACCGAGAAGGAGTGGATGCAGCCGCTGCTCGACGTGCGCGACCGTATCGCTGACCTCGAAGCAGGCCGCGAAATGCGGGATTTCCGGCGATCCCATGGTCGGGTATCGCTATACAACGGCCGCTATGTGCCCGGACCCTACAAACAAGAGGCCCGCGCTGAGTGGTTGCGACTGGTGCTGGAAGCACAGACCTGGGTCCGCGAGAACGGACCCAAAGATGTTCGCGACATCGAACTCATCCCAGCCGATCAACTGCACGAGATCCGCAGAATCTGGGTCTCAGAGAAACACGAACACGAAGACCTGCTACCAGCCATCTACGAGAAGGCCACCGGCGAGCAGTTCCCGGGGCCGGCGCGCTTTGATGACCAGTTCCCGTTCCAGGGCGCTGATCTCGAAGAGCTGCGCGCGATGTGCAAATCCGACCTCCAGTACGAGCTGCTGCGAGAACTGGTGTCGGTCGAACACAACCACCGCATGGTGGTGCAGCGCAGCCGACACTGGGACGACATCGAAGCCGCCTTCAACCGATCCGGGTTCGAATCGCCCGAGGAGGCCATCAACTTGGCGCGAGCCCTCGTGAGAAGTCACCAGTCCGTCGCAGCCGGGGATCGAGCCGACTTCAGCGCTTCACTAGTAGAAGTAGCCCAAGGCGCCGAAGGCAACGAGACGACTTGATGCTGCTTCGCACTCTTGTCCTCAACAATGTCGGCGTATACCGCGGCCGGCAGCAGGTGCGCCTCTCCACCGACCGAGACCAGCCCGTCACGCTCATCGGCGGCCGCAACGGGTGCGGCAAGACGTCATTGCTTCACGCCATCCCGCTAGTGCTCTACGGCAATCGCGCCCGCTGGGTGCTCAACGGCGTCTCATACGCCAAGTATCTCAACAGTTTGATACACCACGGAACACACACGGCCTCAATCATGCTGGAGTTCGACCGGGCCGAGGCTGGGCAACAGGTTCGCTACACCGTGGAACGAAGCTGGCACCGAACGCGCCACGGAAAGGCCAGCGACCGGCTCGCGGTTTCAGCCAACGGCGAACCCAGACCCGACCTTGCTGCTGGATGGGCTGAGTTCGCAGAAGGGATCATGCCCGCAGCAGTTGCAGAACTCGCGATCTTCGACGGCGAGAAGATCGAATCCCTCGCCGACCCGGCGTCGTCCGCGGAAGTGCTCAGAACCAGCATCTACGGATTGTTGGGGCTCGGACTCATCGACCGGCTACGGACTGACCTGCGGAACTTCCGGCGGCGAACAGCGAAGGCTCACCAGTCGCGACAGCCGGAACTCCTTACCCAAGCCCTTGCCGAAGCCGAAGCGGAACTCGCCGAGGTAGAGAGCGACGCGATCGCGGCAAGCGTGGCCCTCTGCGACGCAGAGACCGCTAGAGCAGACGTTCGAGCTCATCTGCACAGAGCCAACGACCAACTCGCGACGACAGGCGGAGAGCTTTTCTCCCAACGCGACGACATCCAACGCTGTCTCGCCGAGGCGACCGCGGCCGCGGCCTCCGCGGAACGCGAGCTGCGGCAGGTCGCTGCGAGCGACCTGCCGCTCGCCCTAGTACCAGACCTGATCAAGTTGACCGTTGCCGTCGGCGAACAGCACGAAGCGTCTCGTCTAGCACACCAGACACACTCAGAGATGTCGTCACGAGACGCCCGGGTTACTGAGCGCATCATTGCTGCGCTCAACCTCCACGACACCCAAGCAGACGTGCTCCGCGACCTGCTCCGAACCGACCTCGAATCGCTGGAACGACCCGACCCGCCCAGCTTCTCACCTACGCTCGAATGCACCGACGCGGCCCGCAGCCTGCTGCACCACCGATTGAGCGACCTCCAAGCCACAGCAAAGCGGCTGGCTTGCCAACTTGACGAACACAACGCCGATATCGAGCGCCTCAACGCGATGCTCTCAGCGGTCCCCGACGCAGCCAGCATCGCCGCAGTCGTGCGATCAGTGGCGACAGCCGAAGCCGAACTGCAAGTTGCCAACAAGTCCGTCGAACGAGCATCGCTTGCGGCCGCTGCGGCTGACCGACGCGTCATGGACGCGCACCGACGACTTGACGCCCTAGCGCATGAGGCACTTGACGTGGAGGCTGCCGAGAGGAACACGGCCCGAACCGCTCGCGAGATCAGCGCAGCCGACGACGTGCTCGAGCAGTTCGCTCACCACATGGTCTGCAAGCACCTCAACAGGATCACTAGCGAAATCAACTCCGCTCTCGCCGTGCTGCTACGCAAACAAGGACTCGTTGCCTCGGTGTTCATCGACCCCGACAACCTGTCAGTCACGCTGCTCGGCCCAAGGCATCAGCGAGTCGACGCTCACCGATTGAGTGCTGGCGAGCGCCAGATGATGGCAACCGGCATTCTTTGGGGTCTCTCACGATGCACCGGCATGACGCTGCCAACCGTGATCGACGCCCCCCTCGGGAGACTCGATCGAACGCATCGCACGAACCTCATCGAACGTTATTTTCCTCACGCTTCGCGACAAATTGTGCTGCTGTCGACGGACGAAGAGATCGCTGGTGATCATCTGCGGCGGCTACAGCCAAGTGTGGGGGCCCAGTACCATCTGGACTTCAACGAAACCGACGCCTGCACAACCATCAAAGAGGGCTACCTCGATGGGTAGGTCGTCAATTGTTGATGTGGTCCGGGTCGACGAACGAGCCAAGAACCAGCTCACGACACTCAAGAGGCGCACGGGGATCAAGAACTGGAACGTGCTGTGCCGCTGGGCGCTGTGCGTCTCGCTAGCCGAAGCCTCCATTCCAGCGGATCAAGAAATCGGCACGCTCTCCAATGTGGAAATGTCCTGGGCGACCTTCGGCGGACCTGCCGCAGACATATACGCAGCGATCATTCGCGCCCGCTGCGAAGCGGATGGCATTCCTCATACTTCCGAGAGCCTCGCCGAGCAGTTCCGACTTCATCTGCACCGCGGGATCACCTATTTGGTGAGCAGCGAGGACACCAGAACTCTGAGCGGCATGATCGCTCTCACTACCGCGCCCTGAGTCGATACAACAGGGTGGCCTGGCAGGTTGGGGCCGGGGTTCGGGGAGCGGGGCTCGTGGAGTTCCGCCCCCATCATGCGGCTTCGTCCGCGGCAGGCTAGCGACTGAGTCCCTGTGTTTGAAGGAACCGCACGGTCAAGTCGACGCAGCGGCGCGGGGCCTCGAGCAGCAACAGGTGCGACGTATCGGGAACGAAGTCGTAGTCCAGGGTCGTGAGGGTGCTTAGATCCATGCTGGGCAGGAACGAGAACGCCGCGGTGGGGTCCGCGCCGATGACCTTGACGGGGATGTCGATGCTGTCCAGGATCTCGGGTGCCTGCATCGAGAACCCGAAGTACCACTCATACAGTTGGCCCTCGTGCTCGGGAGGACACCGCAGTTCGTAGCCGCCCCCAACAGCCGGCCGTAGCGTCGTGTCCGCGAACAGCTGCTGAGTCTCAGGCGGCACCAGCGCGAAGCCCGACGCTTTTCCCAACAGCGTCACAAAATCCTGAGGCGACTCGAAATGCGCCTGGCGGCGTCGGGCCCTGCCCGACAGCCTCTGGCACACCGTCTCCATGTCGCCGAGATCGGCGCCAGGCGGGTAGATCGGCGGGTCGAACAGCACCAGCGCCGCGAACGTTGGCGCCTGCTGCTCATGCACTAAAGCGACCATCGCAGACAGCGAATGGAACACTCCGACGGCAGGCCTCGCCCCGAAGCTGGCGCTCACAGCATCGAGAACACGGCGGCTGTCGTCGACCAGCGTCTGCATGTTATGGATCCGCAGCGGAGTGACCGCGTTCCATCCGTGGCTGCGCAGGTCGTAGATGACTAGGTCGAAGTCCTCGGTCAGCTGAGACCAGTACGGCCAGTACAGATCGGCCGCAAAACCAAGACCGCTGGTCAACACCAACCGAGGCCCGTCAGGGTTGCCATGGCGCCGCACAACCGTCACCGATCCGTCAACCAGCCGAACCTCCGAGATGCACGACGGTTCAGGCGGCCGACTCCTGAAGTTCACAGCGACAGACTGTGCCAACCCGCAGTTTGTTGCCAACCCGCAGCAGGCGGTCTAGCGCCACGAAATGGCTGACCCGTCGACCGCGTCCGCGCAACCTCCATGAGCCTGCTCCAACCCAGCGCGGAACCATAGCCACAGCCGAACTCGCAGCCGGCAATCAGCACCGTGAGCGCAGCGACCAAGGGCGGGAACGACACCCGCCGCAGCGCGACGGGTTCGCGCCGGCCCAATAGCCGCTAGAGCGTGTTGATCAGATCTGGGTCTGCTGGCTCAGGAACGACCGCTCGGCGAGGCCGTGCCACTCCGCGATGCCGTCGCGGAACTCGCGCCACGGACCGAGGATCCGGGCGAAGTTCGCGTCGTCGGCGGCCACGGTGTCGAGCACGTTCTCGGTCTCGGCCTTGAACGCGGCCATCATGTCGGCCGGGAACTCGCGGATCTGGGCGAATCCCTTGATGGTCTGCAGATCCCTCTGGTTGAGCACGTCGTAGGTCGCCATGGTGTTCATGTTGGCGTACGCCGCGGCGGCCTGTATGGCGGCCTGGTACTCGGGGGGCAGGTCGTTCCAGAGGTCGAGATTGAACTGCACCTCGACCGCAGTGCCGGGCTCCCACCACCCGGGGTGGTAGTAGTACAGGTCGCCCTGGAACTGGTCGAGACCCAGGATCAGGTCGTCGGTCGGGCCGACGAACTCGGCGCCGTCGATCGCGCCGGTCTGGATCGCCTGGAGGATCTCGCCGCCGGCCAGCGTGACCTGCTCGCCGCCGAGGTTCTCCAGCACCCGCCCGGCCAGGCCGGGGATGCGCATCTTCAGGCCGTTGAGGTCGTCGACCGAGTTGAGCTCCTTGGTGAACCAGCCGCCCATCTGGCAGCCGGTCGCACCCGCGGGGAAGGAGATGGTCCCGTGCTCCTCGGCGTAGAACTCGTTGAGGATCTCGATGCCGCCGCCCTGGTACAGCCAGGCGTTCTGCTGGCGCTGGCTGAGCCCGAAGGGCACCGCGGTGCCGAACTGCTGCACGGGGCTGAGACCCACGTAGTAGTAGGACGCGGTGTGACCCACCTGGGCGCCGCCGTCTCGCACGACGGGAAGCACCTCGAGGCCGCCGGCGATCTCGCCTGCGGGGCGGGCGTTGATCTGGAAGCGGCCGCCGGTGAGCTCGCTCACCTTCTCGGCGAAGAACTGGGCCGACCCGAACAGCGTCACCAGCGCGGTGGGCCAACTGGTCGCCATCTCCCACTCGATCTCGGGACCCTGGGCGGTGACGGCCACGGTGTCGCTCGCGGTGGTGGTCGTCGCCGCGGCGGTGGTGGTCGTAGCCGCGTCGTCGTCGGGAGCGGCGGCCGGAGCGGGCGCCTCCTCGTCGTCCCCGCACGCGGCCAGGATCGCAGACGCGGCCGCGAACCCGGCAACGCCGAGGCCGCCCTTTATGAATCCCCTTCGAGCCAGGCTCGAGGAGCTCGCCTCATCGAGGATCATGTCCACAGCCGGACCGTCGGTCTCGGTCGAGCTTGCTTCTTGAGTCACTTGACTTCCCTCCATAGGTTGACTTTCTCGCCGCCGGAGCCGCCTTCCTGGGATGGGGATTCCGGGCAGGCAGCACCGGCGAGGCCGTGACAATACACCAACGTCTGGAGGTGTGTCGAGAAGAGCTGCCGCAGGCGCTGCAAGGCGACGCCGCTGCCGTCGGGGCGCGCAACCCCCGAGTCCGGCGGTCGGCGGTCAGAACCGGAACGTATCGATCGAGGTGTAGGTGATGGCGGGGAATGCGGCCAGGATCACCAGGGCCAGCGCCTGCAGACCCATGAAGGGGAAGGCGCCCTTGTGGATGTCGGACGTCTTCACCTCCGGCGGCGCCACGCTCTGCAGGTAGAACAGCGAGAACCCCACCGGCGGCGAGATGAACGCCATGTTGAGGTTCACCGCCATCAGCACCGCGAACCAGATCTTCTCGTCGCCGGTGAACCCCAGGAAGTCCATGGCCGGCACGAATATGGGCACGACGATGAAGGTGATCTCGATGAACTCCAGGTTGATGCCCAGCAGGAAGACCGCGATCATGGCGATGACCACGAAGCCCCACTTCCCGCCGCCGATCGAGGTCAACCACTCCGAAGTCTGATCGGCGCCCCCCAGCCGCTGGAAGACCAGGCTGAAGAACGTCGAGCAGAACAGCAGCGTCATCACCAGCACAACCACGTTGGCGGTGGAATGGGCCGCGTCCTTGATCGCCTGCCAGTCGAGCCGCCAGCCGGACCGGGTGATGTGGGTGGCGCCCTCGGCGACCAGCAGGCGGTCGAACAGCCAGTTCAACCCGGTCAGCAGCAGCGCCCCGAACACGCCCACCGCGCCCGACTCCGACGGCGTGGCGATCCCCTGGAAGATGGAGACCAGCACGCCCAGGATCAGCACCAGCATGGGCACGATGGCGATCAGCAGCTCCGCGGCCAGCATCCGGGTCCGCCACAGAATGGCCAGCGTCGCCGCGAAGGTGATCGCCCCCGCGTACATCGACGCCTCCAGGCTGGCCAGCAGCATCACCCCGGCCACCATGGCCGCCAGGATCAGAGCAATGATGACCTTGGTGCGTTTGGACGGGTCGCCGGCAAGAGTGCGCTGCTCCTCGGGCATGGCCGGTCCGACCGACGGCTTCAGCCACGACAGGATCACCACGTACGCCACGTAGAGCCCGCTCAGCAGAAGGCCGGGCAGCAGCGCCCCCGCGAACAGCCCCAGGATGCCGACGCCGAGCTGCTGGGCCAGCAGGATCAGCACGATGCTGGGCGGCAGCAACTGCGCCAGCGTGCCCGAGGCGATGATGGCGCCGGTGGACAGCTTGTTGTCGTAACCGAGACGCACCATCGCCGGCAGCGACAGCAGCCCCATCACGATGACGGTCGCGGCCACCACGCCGGTGGCCGCGGCCAGCAGGGTGCCGACCACCACCACCGCGGCGGCCACGCCGCCTCGCAGGCGGCCCATGAGCATCCCGAAGGCATTCAGGAGCCGCTCGGCCATCCCCGATCGTTCGAGGATGGCGCCCATCAGCACGAACAGCGGTACCGCCAGCAGGGTCGGGTCGCTGATGGCCACGAACCAGCGGCTGGGCAGCGCGCTGAGAGCGTTCGAGTCGAACGCCCCGATCATGTCGCCGAGGAACGCGAAGGCGATGGCGGTGCACGCGAAGGAGAACGCCACGTTGTATCCCGACAGGATCACGAGCATGAACACCCCGAACATGGTGAGGGCCAGGAACACGCCCGCGTCCACGCCGAGGATGGTCTCTAGGGCCAGTATCGAGAGCACTGGCTATTCGATCCGCTGCCCGGGTGTCACCGCCGCACACCCGTTGGGCGTGTGCAGCCAGCGCTTCGAGGCCGATGCATGGAGGCACACGGACACGGCTATTCGATCCGCTGGGGGGTGTCGCGTTCCACGATGGCGCCGTAGTCCTCCCGGCCGATCAGGACGAACCCGGTCTTGATGACCTCGGCCATCAGCTGCAGGCCGAACAGCCCGAACCCGATCAGCAGGAACGCCTTGATCGGGCCCACCGCCAGCCCGCCGGCGTCTATGGCCTCCTCCCAGCTCTGCCACACCCTCCAGCCCGCGGGCCACTCGCCGCTGCCCGCCTTCCGTCCGAGCGACGAGGCCACGTAGCTCTGAAGGATGCGGATGCTCATGAACACGAACGGCAGCAGCAGCACGGTGTGCATGGCGAAGTCGAGGGCTGCCTTGGTGCGGTTGGAGAAGTTCGTCCACCAGAAGTCGATGCGCGGGTTCACTCCGTCGCGGATCCCGACGTTCATGGCCACCAGGAACATCAGACCGAAGGCCTGCCAGGCCAGGCTGACAACCTCACCGATGAGGATGTCCTGCTCCACGTACGTGTTGCTGTAGCGGGTTATCACGTTGAAGAACTGGAGCACGAACACGGCCCAGGCCAGGACCATGGTGATCCGCAGCGTGAAGGACGGGATGGCCTCGATCCATATCCGCAGGCGGTTGAGGCCCGAGTGCCAGGCCGACATCGCGATCGCGGCCACCAGCAGCGGCCACCACCACCACTCGAAGTGGGCGATCAGGTACTGCGTGTCGACGAAGAGATGCGCGAAGAGCGCAGCCAGCAGCGTGCCCAGCGCCACCCACCCCGACGGATGCAGGGTTCTCAGGCCATGCGCTCTCGGCTTCGTCTCAGACACAGCCCCCACCGGCATGGCCCGCGACACTAGTGGTTGGAATCTGCCGGCCGCTAGCTCACACCGCCCGCGTGCCCGCGCCTGCCCGGTCGCGGCCGTAGGGTTTGTTACGCGCCTGAGCGGGTCGGGCCGCAGTTGCGGCATTTGGCCGTCCAGCCCGCGGGAGTGACGGCAGTGGCGAGCCACGCCCCGCACCGACCGCAGTAGCGGGGCGGGTCCAGTTCGGGCAGGCAGCCGCAGCAGTCGCGGCGACCGCAACCGCGGCAGAACCGCCCCGGCTGGCTCAAACCGCGGCCGACAGGCTGCCTATGGGCATGCGCAGATCGGCGAGCATGTCCAGGTCCTGCTGGGGCGACCGCCCCAGCGTGGTCAGGTAGTTGCCCACGATCAGCGCGTTGATGCCCGATGTCATGCCCATGGCCTGCAGGTCGCGGAGGGTGATCTCGCGGCCGCCGGCGTAGCGCAGGATCACCGCCGGCAACGCCAGGCGGAACAGTGCGATCCAGCGGATGGCTTCCAGGGCCCCGACCGGCTTGCGGATCTGCAGCGGCGTGCCGGGGCGGGGATTCAGGAAGTTGATGGGCACCTCGCAGGGCTCCACCTCCCTGATCTGGGAGATCAGCTCCAGACGCTGCTCGACGCTCTCCCCCATGCCCAGCAGCACGCCGCAGCACAACTCCATGCCCGCCTCGCGCACGTAGCCGCAGGTGTCGACCCGCTCGTCGAAGCTGTGGGTGGTGACGACCTCACCGAAGAACGACCGGCTGGTCTCCAGGTTGTGGTTGTAGCGGTGCACCCCGGCCCCGGCCAGCTCGAAGGCCTGCTCGCGGGTGAGGATCCCGGCGCTCACCGCCACGTTCAGGCCGGTCTCAGCCGATACCAGCGCAGTCAGCTCGATGAGCCGGTCCATGGTGCGACGGTCCGGGCCCCGCACAGCCAGCACCATGCAGAACTCGCTGGCCCCGAGCTCCGCGGTCTCGCGAGCAGCCGCGAGGACTTCGTCGGTGTCCAGGAACGGCGTGGCCTTGACCTGCGTGTCGAAGGCGGCCGACTGGCTGCAGAAGTGGCAGTCTTCGCTGCAGCCGCCGGTCTTGGCCGACAGGATGCCCTCCACCTCCACGGTCGGGCCGGCCCACACCAGCCGCACCTCGTGGGCCAGCGAGGCGAGCGAGGGCACGGCCGAGTCGTCGACCGCGGCCAGCTCGGCCACCTCACCGATGGTTAGCTGGCGGCGTTCGTCGAGCAGGGTTCGTGACGCACTGCCGATAGCGGGCTCGACCATGCTCCGGCGGAGGGCCAGCGCACTCACAGTTCGGCCAACGCCTCCCGGCCGAGGCGGGAGACCATCTCAAGCGTCTTGCGCACGTCGTCCCATGTCGTCGTGTGGTTCAGGATGCACATCCGCAGCGAGAAGACCCCTTTGAGCGACGTGGACGAGAGGAATGCCAGTTCGTCCCAGAAGACATGCGCCAGCACCTGCCGGTTGATCTTCTCGAGAGTTTCCTCGTCGCTGGCGGCGCCGTCCGGGTTGACGCGGAAGCACACTATGCCGAGCGTCACCGGCGCCGTCAGTTCCAGCAGCGGAGATCCGTCGATGTGGGCCGCCGCGCGGCGCGCCAGGTCCAGCCCCTGGTGTATCGCGGCCCGAAATCTCGCCATCCCGAAGGTCCGTACGGACATCCAGATCTTCAGCGCGCGCGCCGTCCGGCTCAGCTGCTGGCCCCGGTCGGCGAAATTGGGGTGGTTTGCGCCCCACACTGTGTCCTGAAGAACATCGTTGCCGATGGTGAACGCGTGCTCCAGGTGCCGCTTGTCCCTCACCATGAGCGCGCCCGCCTCGTACGGCTGGAAGAACCACTTGTGGGCATCCATGCCCACCGAATCCGCCCGCTCGATCCCGTCGAGCAGTTCCCGGCCGAGTTGCGTCACCAAGGCGAAGCCGCCGTATGCCGCGTCGGCGTGCAACCAGACGCCTTCCCGTTCGCAAAGGTCTGCCATCGCGGCTAGGGGATCGATGGAGCCCGTGCCGGACGTTCCCGCGTTGGCGCACACGGCGACGGGCTGCAACCCGGCGTCGCGGTCACCCGCCAACAGGCGTGTCAATGCGTCCAAGTCGATTCGGAAATCGTCTCCGGTGGGCACCAGACGGATGTGCTCCCGGCGCACGCCGACGATCAGGGCCGCCCGCTTCAGGGCACCGTGGCTCTGGTCGCTCATGTATACGACGGGGCGCTCCGGGTGTCCCGCCGCTTCCCGCGCCGCCACCATCGCCTCGACGCTGGCCGACGAACCGCCGCTCGTCAATAGGCCGCCGCCGGTCTCCGGATAGCCGATCCACCCGCGCATCCAGTCCGTGACCGTGAGTTCCAGCTGGCTGGTCCCGCTCGACACCAGCCAGGTACACGAATTGATGTTGAAGCCCGCGGCCAGAAAATCCGCGACCACGGCCGGCCACGTGGGCGAGGAGGGGATGAAACCGAAGAACCGGGGATGGTCGAGCCGCGCCGCGTACCGGAGCGCGTGTCGCACCGCCAGTTCCAGGACCTCCTCGGCCGGTTGGCCGTCCTCCGGCGGCGGCCCGGCCAACCGACCCTCCAGCACCTCGCGAAACTCGCCATCCCAGGCCTTCGCGCCGTCGAGGCCGTCGATGCGCTCGACCAAGACCTCAGTCGCCTCGGCCGCCAGTCGCCGCATTGCCTGCGGTGTCATCGTCAGATCGCCGGGCCGGGGCTCGTCCATCTTTGTCGAGCCTACTGGTCGGCACTGCACTTCCTGCTCCGAGATGGTGCAGGTGCTATTAGAGCGCGCGCAAATAGGTGAGAGCCTGTCGCGTCGCAGCGGTGTCATTCCCGCTCTTGTTCGCTGCGCTCACGGGCCGCTCGGGCCACGGCCTCGCGCCGTATGTGCCGCCTTGGCCCGCCTATTCGCTCGGCCTCTTAGCGTCAGCGGGTCGCGGAAGGTGATCTCTCGTCCGCCGACGTAGCCCAGGATCACTTCGTGCTGCCGAGATACGCCGCGATCACGTTGGGGTCGCGCTGCACCTCGGCCGGGGATCCCTCGGAGATCCTGCGGCCGAAATCCAGGACCATGACCCGGTCCGCGATGTCCATCACCAAGCCCATGTCGTGCTCCACCATCAGCAGGCTGACACCTAGCTCGCGGCGGATGTCGAGGATGAACCGGGCCATGTCCTCGGTCTCCTCGAGGTTCATGCCCGCCACCGGCTCGTCGAGCATCAGGAGTTCGGGGTCCATGGCCAGAGCCCGGCCCAACTCGACCCGCTTCTGGACGCCGTAGGGCAGCAGCGCCACCGGGTGCTTGCGCCAGCCCTCGATCTCCAGGAAGTCGATGATGTCCTCCACCCTGCGCCGGTGCTCGATCTCCTCGCGTTTGGCCTTGCCTACCCACAGCGCTCCAGCCAGGAACGACCCGGTCATACGGATGTGGCGGCCGGTGAGGAGGTTGTCGAGCACGGTCATGTGCGAGAACAGCTCGATGTTCTGGAACGTTCGGGCCACCCCGAGCCGGGCCACCCGGTCCGGGCGGGTGCCCATGATGGAGGCCCCCTTCCAGCGGATGTCGCCCGACTGGGGCCGGTACACCTGCGAGATCGAGTTGAAGATCGACGTCTTGCCCGCACCGTTGGGTCCGATGATGGCGAACAGTTGGCCAGCGGTGACCTCGAACGACACCGAGTCGATGGCAGTCACCCCACCGAAGCGCAAGGAGATGTCGTCTACCTGCAGCAGGGCGCGAGTCGATTCTCCTGGGGAACTCATGACAGCCAGCGCTTGCGGCGCTTGTAGTGCTTCAGGTCGCGGAACGACTTGCGCTCGCCCTCGGCGCGCAGGCCCAGGTAGAACTCCCGCACATCCTCATCGGCCCGCAGCTTCTTGGGCTCGCCGTCCATGACCACCTTGCCCGACTCCATGACGTAGCCGTAGTGGGCGATGGACAGGGCCATCATTGCATTCTGTTCGATCAGCAGCACGCTGGTTCCCTGGGCGTTGATGTCGACGATGATGTCGCGTATCTGCTCGATCAGCATCGGGGCGAGCCCCAGGGAAGGCTCATCGAGGATCAGCAGCCTCGGGGCGGCCATGAGCGCCCGACCGATGGCCAACATCTGCTGCTCTCCGCCCGACAGGTACCCGGCGGTGTCCCGTCGCCTGCCCTGCAAGAGCGGGAACAGCTCCATCACCCGCTCGTAGGCCTCCTCATTCTGCTTCCGGTCCCGCACCGTGTAGGCACCGGTATTGAGGTTCTCGTCAACCGACAACTCGGTGAAGATCCGGCGGCCCTCCATCACCTGGGTGATCCCGGACTCGACGATGCGCGACGGCTTGAACTTCGAGATGTCGGTACCGTTCCAGACGACCGAGCCCTTGGTGATGTCGCCCCCGTGGATGTCGAGCAGACCGGTGATAGCCCGCACGGCGGTCGTCTTGCCCGCTCCATTGGCGCCGAGCAGCGCCACAATGCTGCCGTCGGGCACCTCGATCGAGAGGCCGCGCAACACGAGGACAACATCGTTGTAGACGACCTCGAGATTGGCGACTTCAAGCATTGTCAGCGATCGGTCGGGCGGGAAGGTCCCGGCGGGGCGACCTGCACTGCGGTACCGCCCCGCCGGAAGGCCCTAGAGGCCGAGCGGATAGACCCGACCCGTTCGTCATTCCTCGCGAGGTGCAGAGCGAGGCCGTGGCCCGAGCGGCCCGTGAGCGAAGCGAACAAGAGCGGGAATGACACCGCCGCACCGCTAGGCGCTTGCGAGCAATCCGCGCTAGCTCCTAGTGGATCAGGAAGCCAAGAAGCAGGGCTCGTACTCCCAGTTCAGGGCAGTCTCGGATGCGTAGGGCCCCTTGATGAGGGCTATTCCATTGTTGCCCTCGTCCATCACGGTCCTGCCCGGGGTGTAGGCCGCCAGGTCGATGTCGTAGATGTACGACTCACGCACAATGTTGTCGTTGGGCTCGCCGCTCCAGCTCTGGTCGGGAGCCAAGCCCTGCAAATCGACGGTGATCTTCTTTGAGGCGGCCTCAACACCGGCCCGGGTGAGGTCGCCGTCCGTGATGGCCTGGTCCAAGATCTGACTGGCGATCAAGCCCTGTATCCACGACAACACGTACAGATCGTCGAAGGGGGCCTCGGGGCGGTACTCCTGCATGGCCGCCACTACGTCCTGCATACCCTGAGAATCACTGGCATTCCATAGAACCGTGTAATAGTTATGGGTGTAGAGCTGGTCGGCCAAAGGGCCCACGGGAGTGTTGAGCAGCGCCGGGTTCCAACTCGGCCCGCTGCCCGCCCATCGGCCCTGGAAGCCGGCCTGGAAGGCGCCGCCCATGATCGGGGCTGTCTGGAGTGCGCTCGCGGCGATCCAGACCCAGTCGGCGCCAGAGTCGACAATCTCGGTGATCACCGGCGTATGGTCGGCACCGGGCGCGGGCGACACCGCGCCCTGGCCGTCGTAGACGAGTTCCAGGCCCAGCGCCTCGCCTGCGAGCTTCGCGCCGATGGCCGCGTCCTCGCCGTAATCACCGGGCCAGGTGATGAGAGCCCACTTGTCGCCATAGGTCTCGGCCATGTACGTGACGCCGTTCATGGCCTCCACGCAATAGCTCGTCTGCACCTCGAGCACCTGGCTGCCGATGTCCGGGTCGGCCCAACCCGAATACCACGACAGCGGCACCGCAACCAAGTGGTCCTCGCGCATCGCATCCATCGTGGCCAGATTGTGCGGCGAGCCGATCGCCAACGAGAACATCACGACGCTCTCGTCGCCTTCGCCCGCCATCACCTCGTAGTTCTCCAGATGTTTGGGAACGTCGTAGCCACTGTCGAGGATCACCGGCTCGACCGTCCATCCCTGCACGCCGCCGCGGTCATTGAGCCACTCCCAGAACACCTTGTGGCCGTCGGCCATCGGTGTCGTGAGCGGGGCAAAGGGCCCGGACAGATCGGTATTGACGCCCACCCGGATCGTCATCGTGGCAGGGTCGACCCCCAGGCCGGTCTTCAGCACGGCGACCTCGGGCTCGTCCACGGCCGCGTCCACGGGCTCGTCCATGGCCGTATCCGGTTCTTCCGTGTCCGGCCCGTCCTCGCCGACGTCGGGCGCGGCAGCCTCATCGACCGCCTCTTCGGTGTCACCGGACGGGGCTTCGGGCTCGCCTGCAGTGTCGCCGTCTCCGCAGGAAGCGGCCATCAGGGCCAAGACGCACACCACGGCAACCAGCCATCTCAGTTGTCTCACGGTTTCTCCTCCAGGATCGTGTTAGGGATGATGGATGATCGTAACGCTCACATCTTGCCGACGCGGTGGCTCCGCGTCCACTAGTAGCTGAACGGCCACCGTTTCCAGTAGTTGCGGATCCGGACCCATAGTCCGAACAGCCCCAGCGGCTCAACGATCAAGAACACGACGATGAGCGCGCCGAACAGCACCACGTTCCAGTCGTAGACGCTGAGGGTCCAGCCCGGAGTCTGGATGGTGGTGTTGATCACGCCGAAGTCCCCTCCCTCGGTTAACAGGACCCGACTGAGACCACCGGCAAGGCCACCCTCGGCTTGCTCGAGCCACTTGGTGAACGCTCCCACGAACTCCGGTGCCATCACCACGAAGAAGGCGCCGATCATCGGCCCCGCGGTGGTGCCGGCGCCGCCGATGAGCAGCACCGCGATGAACTCCACCGACAGGAACAGGCCGAAGTCTGCGGCGACGACCCGCTGTGACAGCGCGGCGAACAGCGCCCCGGCAACGCCGGCGAAGAACGACGACACCGCGAACGCCACCAGCTTGTAGCCGAAGTCGGGAACGCCCATCACCTCGGCGGCTACGTCTCGGTCGCGGATGGCCTGCAGGGCCCGACCGGTGCGGCCTCTCAACAGGTTCTTGGCCACCAGCGCGAGCACCAGCGTGACAACGAGCAGGAACAGGTACCGCTTCTGGGAATCGCTGACGTCGAACCACAGCCAACGGCCGTCGCCGCCGACGTCGACCAGAGGCACCTCCTCCTTCCAGAACCTGAGGTCGAGCTCGGGGAACTCCCGGCCCAGCCCGGGCGGTCCGGCGATCTTCTGGCCCCACGACGTGTTGCCGAGGTGGATGCCGACGAACACGAGTCCCAGGGTGACGATGGCCAGGTACAGCCCGCGCAACCGCACCGCCACCGGCGAGACGACGACCCCCAGCAAGGCCGCGGCCACTCCGGCGCCGGGCAGCCAGATCCAGATCGGCAGCGAGTGACCCCATGTGGTCTCCCCACTCGTGCCCCCCAGATAGACCGCCGCGCAAGCCCCCACGCCCATGAAGAAGGCGTGGCCGAGCGACACCTGCCCGGCCACCCCACTCAACAGGTTGAGGCCCAACGCCGCTACCGCGTACACGAGTACCTTCGCCATCGGGCGCAGCCACTCCGGGTCGCCGAGAAACCGGATCACCGGGATGTGGTCGATCACCGGCAGGTCGAAAGGCAACAGCACCAGCACTGCCACGAACGCTGCGAACACCGCCTTCTGCGTCCATGTGGGCAACAACTGGATCTCTTGGCGGTACGCCGTGTACAGGCGCGGCCGGCCCAGCACGTCACACCCTCCGGATCTCGGGAGTTCCGAACAGTCCGTAGGGCCGGACCAGCAGGCCGACAATCATCACCAGATACGGGACGATGAGCGGATAGCCCGTGCCCAGCCAGTCGGCGTGAGACGCCGCGTACTGGCCCGCATAGATCTCGGCCGCTCCCACGATCAGACCGCCGAGCAGCGCTCCGGTTGCGGAGTCGAGACCACCGAGGATCACAGCCGGAAGGGCGCGGAAAGCGATGTTGGCCGTCGCCTGGTCGACCGAGAATGTCTGTGCGATGGGGGGCTGGGTAGCGAAGACTCCACCAATGGCGGCCAAGACTGCGCCGGCCGCCCAGGCGATGGCAAAGACCCGGCCCACGTTGACGCCCTGGGCCATGGCTGCTTCCTGGTCGACGGCCACCGCCCTCATGGCGATACCCAGACGAGACCGGTAGAAGACGTACACGGCTGCAAAGGCCACACTGGCTGCCACCATCGCGGCCAAGTAGCTCCAGTTGATGAGGGCGCCGCCCACCATGAACCCGTCCAGGCCCCACGGTGCCCCCAAGGGGCGGAAGAGCGTTTCCACCGCGTCGTTGTTGAACACGCGCAGCATGATCTCCAAGCCGAGCGTGATCACCGCCACCGAGAACAGCGGCTTGCCGACCATGGGGCGTATGGCCAGTCGCTCGATGACCAGCCCGAGCGCCGCCGCGAACACCAGAGCGACGCCCACGCTGAGACTCCAACCGACCCAGGCCGGGCCGGCTATGTCGAGAAGGGGGTTGGCGATGGTGGTGAACGGGATGTGGCCGTCGGCCACCAGGAACGTGACGAAGAGGGCACCCGCCGCGGCCAGACCGCCCTGCGCGAAGTTGACGGTCCGGGTCGCCTTGAATATGAGCACGAAGCCCAAGGCGACGAGGGCGTACACCGAACCGAGCCCCATCGACTTCATGAACGTCCGGAAGAACAGCGCCGGGTCATTGGCGAGCTGCACTGCCCCGAAGACGACGGCCGCGGCCGCGAGTCCTGTGACGAACGCGACGGGGACGCTCCGGCGGGGGTCGATCGCCTTGAGACGGTCGCCAGCGGACACCGCCGCGCCGACCATCAGTACATCGACTCCACCAGGTCGCCGAACATGTCCTCCATGGCGTTGCGCTTGAGCTTCTGGGTGGCGGTCAGCTCACCGTCGGTGTGGTCGAGCTCCTTGGGGATCATCTTGAACTTCTTGATCTGCTCGACCCGGGCGAACTTCTCGTTGGTCCCGTCCACCACCTTGGAGATGAGTGCTATCACCTCCTCCTTCTCGGACAGGTCCCGGTAGGTGGTGTAGGGGATGTTGTTGCGCTGGGCCCAGTCGCCCACCGTCTCCAGCTCGATGCCGATCAGCGCGGTCACGAACCTGCGGCCGTCGCCGATGACCATGGCCTCCTTGACGTAGGGCGACGTCTTGAGGCTGTTCTCGATCTCCGACGGGGAGATGTTCTTGCCCCCGGAGGTGATGATGATGTGCTTGATGCGGTCGACGATCTTCACGTGGGTGCCGTCCACCCACACCCCCACGTCGCCGGTCATCAGCCAGCCGTCCTCCGTGAACGTCTCAGCCGTCTTGTCGGGCTTGTTCCAGTAGCCCGCGAACACGCCCGGATGCTTGGTCTGGATCTCGCCGGTGGTCTCGTCTATGCGCAGGCCGATGTCGGAGTAGGGCTCCCCCACCGTGCCCAGCTTCATCCGGCCCGCGAAGTTGCAGGTGGCCACGGCCGAGTTCTCGGTCATGCCGTACAGCTCGAACACAGGCACGCCGATGCCGATGAAGAACTCGAGGACCTCGGGCGCGATGGCGGCCGCGCCCGATGCGGCGTGGCGGCAGCGCCGCAGGCCGATCCGCTCCTTCAAAGCCCGGAACACCAGCGGCTGGCCCACCGCGTACAGCACGCGGGTCAACAGGGTGTGGCTCCCGCCGTTGGCCACCTTCCTTCGGCCGATGACCCCCGCGAGCATCATCGTGAAGCGCAGGAAGAGCTTCTTGAACGGCGTCGCATCGTTGCCCTTGATGGTGACCAGGGCGTGCAGGCGCTCCCAGATCCTCGGCACGGCGAAGAACAGCGTGGGCTGCACCTCCCGGAGGTTCTCGGTGACCGTCTCGATCGACTCGGCGAAGTTGAGCGAGGGCCCGGCGCCGACCAGCGTCCACGTGGAGAAGATGCGCTCGGCCACATGGCACAGGGGCAGGTAGGTGACGATCAGATCCTTGGGGCTGGGGCCGACGCCGTCAGGGAGCCGATCGACCTCGTTGACGATCTTGTCGATGCAGTAGGCCGCGTTGGCGTTGGTCAGCATGGCGCCCTTGGGCGGCCCGGTCGTGCCCGACGTGTAGACGAGGGTCATCACGTCGGTCTCGGTGGCTTCCGCCATCCGCCGGGCCACCGCGTCGGGATGGGCCTCGCGATGGCGCCGTCCCATCTCCAGGAACGTGTCCCAGAAGAGCAGCCGAGGATCGTCGTAGTCGCCGAAGCCGCGCGGCTCGGTGTAGATGATCCGGCGGACGGACGCGGCTGTCTCGGCCGGAACCTCGAGAACCTTGTCGGCCTGCTCCTGGTCCTCCGCGAAGAACACGACGGGGGTGCAGTCGCCGATCAGGTACTCGACCTCGGCGGTGGGATTGGTCGGGTAGAGCCCGACGGTGATGCCCCTCACCGCCACCGTGGCCAGGTCCAAGATCACCCACTCGGGCCGGTCCTCGGAGTGGATGGCCACCCGGTCGCCGACTTCCAGGCCCAGCTCGAGCAGGCCGTGGGCCGCGGTCTCGATCAGGTCCCAGGTCTCGGCCCAGGTGTACTCCTGCCAGATGCCGAAGTCCTTCTCCCGCAGGGCCACCTGGCGGGGACTGCGCCGGGCCCAGTCCCTGGCCAGGGACGCGACTGTGGTCGCACCGGCCGCTTCACCTGCCGATGAGGGAACCTCCGCACTGGGCCGTTCCGAGGTGATGGCCATGCGTCGACCTCCTTCACTCGCACTCGCGGTTCCGGACGGCGAACGCTACTTCAATTCCCCGCTGGCTGTCGCTAGCTGTCGCTGCCGCGCCTCCTCGGCCGGATCGCCGAGCCCGTCGTGGGCCGCGATCTCGGCCCGGCCGACCACGAACCAGTGCACCTCGTCGGGGCCGTCGGCCAGGCGCAGCGTGCGCTGGTTGGTGTACATCCGCGCCAGCGGCGTCCACTGCGAGACGCCGGTGGCTCCGTGCATCTGGATGGACTGGTCGATGATGCGGCAGACCCGCTCCGGCACCAGGGCCTTCACCGCGCTCACCCAGACCCGGGCCTCGGCGTTGCCCAGGGTGTCCATGGCCTTGGCCGCCCGCAGCACCATGAGCCTCATCGCCTCGATCTCCACCCGGGCCCGGGCGATGATCTCGACGTTGCCGCCGAGTTGGGCCAAAGGGCGCCCGAAGGCCTCGCGGCTCATGCCTCGTCTCACCATGAGGTCCAGGGCCTTCTCCGCCGCGCCGATGGACCGCATGCAGTGGTGGATGCGGCCCGGGCCGAGGCGCAGCTGGGAGATCTCGAAGCCCCGTCCCTCGCCCAGCAGGATGTTCGATGCCGGCACTCGCACGTCGTCGAGGCGGATGTGCATGTGACCGTGGGGGGCGTCGTCCTCGCCGAACACATGCATCGGGCCGACCACTCGCACGCCGGGGGTGTCCATGGGAACCAGGATCTGGGACTGGCGCCGGTGCGGGGGGCCGTCGGGGCTGGTCTGCACCATGCAGATCATGATCTTGCAGCGCGGGTCCCCGGCCCCGGAGATGTAGAACTTCTCGCCGTTGATCAGCCATTCGTCGCCGTCGAGCACGGCCCGGGTGGCGATGTTCTTGGCATCCGACGACGCCAGCGTGGGCTCGGTCATGGCGTAGCACGACCTGATCTCCCCGGCCAGCAGCGGCTCGAGCCACTGCTGCTTCTGTTCGGGCGTGCCGACCCGCTCCAGCACCTCCATGTTGCCGGTGTCGGGGGCGCTGCAGTTGAGGCACTCCGAGGCGATCGGGTTCTTGCCGAGCTCGGCCGCGATGTAGGCGTAGTCGAGGTTGCTGAGACCCTCGCCGCTGGCCGCGTCGGGAAGGAAGAAGTTCCAGAGACCTGCCGCTTTGGCTCGCGCCTTGAGACCGTCGAGCAGCTCGAGCTGGCCGGGCCCGTAGCCCCAGCGCTCGGCCCGGTCCTCGCCGAGGGTGAAGAACTCGGCGGTGACCGGCTCCACCTCGGCTGCGACGAACTCGACGACCCGGTCGTAGAGCGGGCGAGCCTGCGGCGACATCGCGAGGTCGAGCGAAGCGGGATCCAGGCTGCCGGTGAGCGCTGACGGTGTCATGGGGGGGCCTCGCGATGGGTCTAGGACGACAGCAGTGATGCTAGGGCCCAGACCGCCGCCACCAAGCCGACGATCATGTAGAGGAGGCAGCGGCCCACCGGGGCCCGTTCCAGGTCGTCGGGGTCGCGCCTGCTGGGTCGGGGCCGCAGCAGGGCGGCGGCGTTGCCGACAGCCATGGCTCCACCGAGGGCCAGCATCAGCAACGCCAAGATGTTCTCGCCAAAAAGCACTACTCGGCCGCCTTCAATGCGCCCGCGAGCGGCCGCGAGGCTGTCGCGTGGCAACGGTGTCTCTCCCGCTCTTGTTCGCTGCGCTCACGGGCCGCTCGGGCCACGGCCTCGCCCGTATGGACTGCATCCGCTCGCCTACTCCCTCGGCCTCTTGGGTCAGATGGCCGAGCGGGCCGCGAAGTTGGCGAAGGTGGTGAACCGGGACAGGAAGGCCAGCGTGGTGGTGGCGGTCGGCCCGTTGCGGTTCTTGGCCACGATGATCTCCGCAGTGCCCGCGGTGTCGGCGTTGTCGGGGTTGTACACCTCGTCACGATAGATGAACATCACCACATCGGCGTCCTGCTCGATGGCCCCGGACTCGCGCAGGTCCGCCAGCATGGGCCGCTTCTGCTGGCGCATCTCGAGGTTCCGGGAAAGCTGCGACAGCGCCACCACCGGGCATTGCAGCTCGCGGGCCAGGATCTTCAGGCCCCTTGAGATCTCCGCCACCTCGACCTGGCGGTTGTCCGCGCTCTGCCGGCCGGTCATCAACTGGAGATAGTCCACGACGACCATGGCCAGGTCGCCGACCTGGCTCTTGAGCCGTCGCGCTCTTGCCCGGATCTCCATCACCGTCACGTTGGGGTTGTCATCGATCCACATCGGCGCGGTCGACAGCCGGCGCATCGCGCCGGTGACCGCGTCCCAGTCGTCGTCGGTCAGCCGGCCGTCGCGCATCTTGGTGGAGTCGACCCGGGCCTCGCTGCACAGCAGGCGCTGAGTCAGCTCCATGTGGCCCATCTCCAGGGAGAACACCAGCACCGGCCGCCGCACCTTGATCGCCGCGTGGGAGGCCATTCCCAGCGCGAACGAGGTCTTGCCCATCGACGGTCGGCCACCCACCACGTACAGGGAGCTGGGCTGCAGCCCCGAGAGCAGTTTGTCGAGATCCTTGTAGCCGGTCTCGGTGCCGGTGATCGACCCGCCGTGCTCGTAGAGCTCTTCGAGACGGTCCAGCGTCCCGTCCAGCAGCTCCGACAGCTGGACGGTGTTGTCGCCGACCTGGCCCTGGGCCACCTGGTACATCAGGTTCTCGGCCCAGTCCACGGCCTTGGTCACGTCGTCGGGACGGCCGTAGCCCAGTTCGGCGATCTCGCCGGCCACCTCGATCAGCCGTCGCAGGGTGTGGTTCTCGTGAACGATGCGGGCATATGAGGCCGCGTTCGACGTCGCCGGGGTGTTCATCTGCAGCGACAGCAGGCCATCCAGTCCCCCGATGGCTTCCAGCGAGCCGCTGCGTTCGAGGACCTCGGCCACTGTCACCGCGTCGGCCGGGTCCCCCGCGCCGTAGAGATCCCGGACAGCCTCGAACACACGGGCATGCGCCGGCCGGTAGAAGTGGTCCGCCGACACCGTCTCGAGCGCGTCGGCTATGGCGTCGCGCGACAGCAGCATCGCGCCCAGCAGCGACTCTTCGGCCACCAGGTTGTGGGGCGGCACACGCACGTCGCGGCCTTCGCCGCCGGTGGTGGCAGCTGTCCTCTGCCACTGCGCGCTGTCGGTGACACTCATGGATGGACGCCCACCAATACCTTCCCCTGCGGCCGTGCCCGCTGTGTCTCACGACGGTACCGAGGGGGTACGACACACGATTGGGCCCACAGTTGATAGCGCTGGGGATATCGGGAGTCGCGTCGGGGAATTCGGGGGATGTCTCAGCCGGGGTGTGGACGCGCTGTGGGCAGCCCGTTCGACCCCTCAGTCGGCCTGTGTCTCCTGCTCTTGCTCGCTGCGACCGGTGGGCCGTCGGGCCCCGGCCTCGCCGGTATGGGCCGGCCTCGCCCGCCTATCCGCTCGGCCCCAGGGCGGCCACCTCGACGGTGACGGGCACCTCCACGTCGGCGTGCAGATGGAACAGCACCGTGTGCGAGCCGACTTCGCGGATCGGGGCCTCGAGCATCACCGCCTTGGCGTCGACTACCGCGCCGACCTGCGATTCGACCGCGGCCACGATGTCGGCCGCCCCGACCGATCCGTAGAGATGCCCTGTGTCTGCCGCCCGCGCCGTGACCGACAGCACCGCGGGGGCCAGGCGCACGGCAATCTCCTCGGCGTCGGCCCGGTCGGCCGCCCGGCGCAGGGCGGCGCTGCGCCGCATGGCCTCGGCCTGCCGTTCCGCGCCGGCAGAGGACTTGAGGGCCAGGCCCTTGGGAACCAGGTAGTTGCGAGCGAAGCCCGCGGCCACCTCGCAGACGTCCCCCTTGCGGCCGAGCCCCTCAACGTCTGCTCGCAGGACGACCTTCACGCCTGTTCCTCCTCGTCGGCGAGCAGACCACCGGCCTCGACGTCCTCGCCGCGGTCGGCGGCGGCCTCGCCGTCATCCGCGGAGCCCCCGGGAGGGGGACCTGAGGGACGCGGCGCCGGACCGGCGGCACGTCCCCGGCCGTCGCGGTCCTTGTTCTGGCGCTGGGTCGTGACCCGGTTCGAGTAGGGCACGAGAGCCATCTCCCGAGCCAGCTTGATGGCATCGGCGACGAGCTTCTGCTGTTGAGCACTGTTGCCGGTGACCCGCCGGGCCCTGATCTTGGCCCGCTCGGACATGAACTTCCTGAGCAGTTTCTCGTTCTTCCAGTCGACGTAGGTGATCTGTTCGGTAGTGAGAAAGCTCACCTTCTTCTTCGCTCGCCGGCTGTTGTCGCGGTTCTTGCCCCGCACCTTGGTCTTGGGCACCTTGCAGTCTCCTCGTCTCGTGTCGGCTAGCCCGCCCGGCTACGGCTACCTAGAACGGCTCGTCGTCAGCGGTGGACGAGCCCTGCTGGTAGCTGTCGCTTCGGGCCGGCGCCTGCCTCGGACCGCTGTCACCGCGATAGGAGCCACCGCGGTCGCTACCCCGGTCACCGCCGCGGTCGCCGCCGCCGCGATAGTCGCCGCCGCCAGAACGCTCGTTCTTGGTCACCGCGGCCGTAGCCCACTTCAGGCTGGGGGCGATATCTTCGGCGACTATCGACACCCGCGAGCGGCGATCGCCCTGCTCGGTCTCCCAGCTTCGTTGCTCGAGCCTGCCGTACACGACCACGCGGGCGCCCTTCTTCAACGACTCGGACACGTTTTCGGCCATTTGCCCGAAGCAGGTGACGTCGAAGAACGACACCTCGTCCTCCTGGTCCTGGCGCCTGCGATTCCAAGCCACGCCGAACTGGGCGATGGATGTTCCGGACTGCGCGAAGCGCAGCTCGGGGTCGCGGGTCACGTTGCCCACGACAGTCACGGTGTTATCGAATCCCATGAGGGAACCTCCGGATCTCAGCCGGCTGCAGCCGGCTCGGCCTCCGCGAGCAGACCGCGGCGCTCGGCCTCGGTGTCGGGAAGGCGGACTAGTTTGTGGCGGACGATGTCGTCCGCGAGCCGCAGCCGCCGTTCGGTGTCGGGAAGACCGGCCGTCGCCGTCGCGATCTCCCACACCACATAGGTGCCTTCGGTCTTGTGATTGATCTTGTAGGCGAACTTGCGCCGGCCCCAGTTGTCGGTGGACTTGATCGTCCCGCCTTCACCGGTCACCAGGTCGGCAACGTTCGCGATCACCTCCTCCGCGTCAGCCGGTGCGACGTCGGAGTCGATGATGATCATCAGCTCATAGGCCCGTAGCACGGGCGATCACCTCCCTACGGATCCGGCACTGCCGGAGCCCCTCGACGGGGCAGGGTTCGTTGCCAGGCCGAACCCGTCCGGAATCCGCCAAGGGAGCCCGAACTGGATCAGCGAGTGGTGCGCAGGGTATCGGCGGGGCGGTCCATACCAACCGCTCGCCGACGCCATCCCCAGCGATCCACAGAACCATCCCCAGCGGGGTCTGTCCTGGAACGTGCGCGGGTAGGCGCAACCTGGCCACGTTGCGGCGGGGTGTCTCCCGCTCTTGTTCGCTGCGGTCGCGGTGTCAGAGCTCGGGAATTCCCAGGGCCGCCAGTTCGGTCTCCGACAGGTGATAGGACTCCTGCGAGGACGGGAACGCTCCGGACCGCACGTCGGTGGCGAAGTTACGGAGGGCGTCAGTAGCCAGGGTGTCGAGGTCCGCGTAGCGGCGGACGAACTTCGGCACGAGCCGGGTCTCCAATCCCAGCAAGTCGTGGAAGACCAGAACCTGGCCGTCGCAGTGGGGGCCGGCACCGATGCCGATCGTCGGTATGTCGACCGCGTCGGTGACCATCTCCGCGACCTGGACCGGCACTCCCTCCAGCACCAGCGAATAGCACCCGGCGTGGGCCAGAGACTTGGCCGCCTGCACCAGCCGCCGGGCTGCCTCGGCCTGCCGTCCCTGGACTTTGAAGCCGCCCATGGCGTGCACCGACTGGGGGGTGAGGCCGATGTGGCCCATCACCGGTATCTCGGCGTCGCGGATGCGCTCGATCATCGGCAGGCGCTTCCGGCCTCCCTCCAGTTTCACGGATTGAGCGCCCGCCCTGACGAGCATGGCCGCGTTCCGCACCGTCTCGTCGGCCGAGACGTGGTAGCTCATCCATGGCAGGTCGGCCACGATGTGGGCCGACGGCTTGGCCCGGGCCACGGCCGCGGTGTGGTGAGCCATGTCGTCGACGGTCACCTGCAGGGTGTCGTCGTAGCCCAGCACGACCATGGCGACAGAATCACCGACCAGGATGAGGTCGGCGCCGGCCTGACTCGCCACCCGGGCACCGGGGGCGTCGTAGGCGGTCACCATCACCAGAGGGTCGGCGCCGTCGCGCACCTTGCGGGCCCGTATGGCGGGCGCGGTGAGCTTGCCCATGGGATGCTCCTTTCCGTCCAGCGCACTGAGGCTGCCAGCGGGTTCCCGCAACGATATCCGCGCCCACTTCCGTCGTCAATCGGTGGCGGGGGCGACAGTCTCAGCAGCACCGTCGCCCGGGGGGTCAGGCCGAGCGCTTGCCCCCGAGCGTGAAGCGGCGCACGAGATGGTTCCATCCGCAGACGGTGCAGACCTCGACCACATATCCCGTCGAGACGCTGGCCCGATGCTGCAGCCGCTGCATCTCTGCCCGAGTCGTGATGCAGCGGCCGTGCTTGGGCAAGCGTGGTCCGAACACGTAGGTGACCTCAACGAGGGGCGACCCCGAACCGGTGAGAGCCTGTTGCGTCGTGGCGGTGTCATTCCCGCTCTTGTTCGCTGCGCTCACGGGCCGCTCGGGCCACGGCCTCGCCCGTACGGACCGGGCTCGCTCGCCCACCCGCTCGGCCTCCAGGTCAGCCATGTCGCACACCGGACAGGTGCGGCCGGCCGGCTGCCCGCAGAACTCGGCGTTGCGCTGGAGCTCGCGTTGAGCGTCGCAGACCTCGTGGCGGCCGAGTTGGCCCGACCGCCACGCCCTCAGCGTGGCCGCGCGGGCGAGCCGGTAGTCCACGGCCGCGTCCGGCGGCGGGCTCGGCGCGGCGGCCCTGCCACTGGCCGCCAGCTTCGAGGGACTCGGCTTCACGCTCCCGAACAGTAGTCCGACGCCTGCCAGCGTCGCAGAGCTTCTGTCGCCTCGACCTTGTCGATCGGACCTCCCCGGAAGGTCAACTCCCGCAGGAACGCGAGGGCGCGACCCACCGCAGGCCCCGGGGCGAGGCCCAGCACGGCCATCACCTCGTCGCCGTCGAGGGGAAGTGCAGGACGGTCGACATTCTCGGTGCGCCGCAGTTCGGCCAGCGCGGCCGCGAAGCTGTCCAGACCGGCCGCCGACTCGTCCAGCGCGGTGGCCACCGCCCGGCTGAAGTCAAGAGCCGCATCCACCGGCGCCGGGCACCTGTACACGAGTCGGCGCACTTCCGGCGGGGTGCAATCCGCTCCGGCCAGCTCGATGCGAGCCCCTACCAGACCGGCCGCGGCCGAGACTAGCGCCGTGGAACCGCGCAGACCTCGCAGGCATGCCGCCGCGGCCTCAGCCGGGTGGCGGACGAACAACGAGGCCCAGCGAGGAACCGGCTCCGCGGCCACCGCGGCCGCGACCCGACCGACCTCGGCGGGGTCGCGGTGAGCGATCTCGGCGAGAACCCGCTCGATGAGGCCGGTGCGGAACAGGAACCCGAAGCCGTCGGAGGGATCATCGAGCAGCAGCAGCTTCTCGAACTCGTCGCGGACCCTCTCGACCGCCACGATCTGCAGTCTCTCCCCCATGTGCCTGACCGCCTCCACGACGGCGCCGTCGGGCACGAGCCGGTGGCTGGCGATGAACCGCGCCGCCCGCAGCATGCGCAGCGGATCGTCGCCCAAGGAGACCTCAGGGTCGAGGGGTGTGCGCAGGAGGCCCGCCGCCAGGTCCTGGCGGCCGCCGTGAGGATCGAGGAGCCTCCCGTCGGCAGTGTCGACGGCCATCGCGTTGACCGTGAAGTCCCGGCGGGCGAGATCCTGCTCGACATCGTCGCCGAAAGTCACTGCGGGCTTTCGCGAGTGCGGGTCGTAGCGCTCGGCGCGGTGAGTGGTGATCTCGAAGGCCTGCCCGTCCACCACACAGCCGATCGTGCCGAACCGCTCTCCCTGGGTCCAGACCGACGTCGCCAGGGCGTCCACGATCCGGCGCACGTCCGGGGGGCGAGCATCGGTGGTGCAATCGAGATCCGCTCCCGTGAGGAACCGGCCGGCCACAGCCTCACGCACGACACCGCCGACCAGGTACAGCCGGTGACCGGCCGTGGCGAACAGCCGCGCCAGGCCCGAGGCGGCCGCCAGGGCAGCTGACAGCGCGTCGGGGGCTGCTGTGCTCACTGCTCCCCGTCGAGGGCTGCGAGGCGGGCCGCAGCCTCGACGACCTCCATGCCGGGCCCGGCCCCGCTGGCCGGCTCCGGGTGCAGGTCGAGGCCGAGCAGTGCCCCGGTCACCGCGTAGGACGAGGCGCGGGTGGCATCGAGGTCGTAGCCGCCTTCGAGGACCGCCACCGTGCGGGGCGCCAGTGACATGAGCCGGCGAACGAAGTCGCCGTAGTCGGATGCCGAGTAGCCGAGACCGGTGAGGGGGTCGGCTCGATGCCCGTCGTAGCCGGCGGAGATCAGCATCCAGTCCGGGGCGAACCGCTCCACTGCGGGCACGATCACCTCGCTGACAGCAGCCCGCGCCGTGTTGCCGGTGGCGCCGGGGGGCAACGGCACGTTGACGGTGAAGCCCTCCCCCGCTCCGATGCCCCGCTCGCCGAGGGCTCCGGTGCCGGGATACAGCGGGTACTGGTGGATGGAGGCGTACAGCACGTCGTCGCGATCCAGGAACACGTCCTGGGTTCCGTTCCCGTGATGGGCGTCGACATCCACGATGGCCACCCGCTGGCCGGCAGCCGCCAGCAACGCGGCTGCCACCGCCACCGAATTGAACAGGCAGAAGCCCATCGATACCGACGGTGTGGCGTGGTGCCCGGGCGGCCGCACGACGCAGTAGGCCTCCGACTCGCCGCTGGCGGCGTCGTTCGACTCGGTGCCGGCCGAGAGCTGCTCCACAGCCGAGAGCACTGCTCCCGCCGCGAGCCGGGCCGCGTCGAAGCTCGCCGGCCCCATGGCGGTATCGGCGTCCAGATGACCTCCACCACGCTCCGCGACCGTCGACACCCGGTCGATCATGGCCGAAGAGTGCACCAGCTCGAGTTCGTCGCGTTCGGCCCGCCTGGGTGAACGACCTCCGGCCAGCAGCTCGGCGTCGACATCGGCGACCCCGGCCAGCGCGGCGCGCAGCCGGTCGGGCCGCTCCGGGTGCCGGTATCCGGTGTCATGGTCGAGGAAGCGTTCGTCGGTGATCACGAGCATGGCCGGATCGTACTGCCCCGCCTCCGAGCCGATTCGGGGCCCGCCCCGGCGGCGTATCGTGGGCATGCATGCCAGGACGACTTGTCGGCGGCACCCGGAGCAAGCATTCGGGCTCATGGCCCTGACCCCGCTGAGCATCGGCTCGGCGCGATTTCGGGTGGGAGCCTGGCAGGGTGCCACCGATGTGGCGTACCTTGCTCCCGCATCGGCAGCCGCCTCACTGGCGCCGTGGGTGCTGGCCGCGCTGCGGGAGCGGCTGAGAGACCAGGGATACCGCGCCGTCGTCACCGCGGCAGTAGCCCCGCGCGAACGCGACATCCTCGTCGGCGACGGGTTCCGCATCCGTTCCGAACTCGCCACCCTCAGCCGCGATCTCGATACTGCGATGCCCGGGCGCGTGAACCCGCATGGCCGCACCCGGCGCGGCCGGTGGCGCGACCTGGACGTCGTGCTGCGGGTCGACGCTCAGGCCTTCGGACCGTTCTGGCGTCTCGACTCCGACGGCATCCATGAAGCGCTCACCGCAACGCCGTCGAGCCGCTGGCGCGTCAACCGCGGAACCGACGTCGAGGCCTACAGCATCACGGGGCGAGCAAGATCTCAGGGCTACCTGCAGCGTCTGGCGGTGGCGCTCCGGAGCCAGGGTCGGGGCCTGGGCACCCTGCTCGTGCTGGACGCGCTGCTGTGGCTGAGGCGGGGAGGGGCCCGCACCGTCCTGGTGAACACCCAGCCCGACAACGAGCGAGCGATCGGCCTCTACGAGCGCTGCGGGTTCCGCATGGAACCGGACCGGCTCGCAGTCCTGTCCCGCGACCTCCGATGAGACGAGCCTCCCGCCGGCGGTTCGCTCTCGCGGTCGGCGCCGCGTTCCTCGCCGCATCGTCGTGGACGGCCGGCACGACCCGTGCCCAGACCATCGACGACGACCTGTCCCCCCAGGCTTTCGTGGACTTCCTCGGTGTGGACCTCGTCGGCCAGACCCCGGCAACGAGTTCATCGCCTGCGGTCATCCGCCTTCACATCGCCGACGAGTTGCGGACCGCGGACCTGCGAGCCCGCCTGTATTCACCGGTGACGACCAGAGCCGAGATGCTGACCATGTCCTCGACGTCGCTGATCGCTGAGTGGATCGTCGAGGATGCCCGCACCGTCTCCACCGACGATCAGGGCATCGTCGTGTCGGTCCCCGTCCAACCACCCGGAGAGGACCTGGCAGGCCTGCTCGTCGACGAGGCACGACCACTGCCACTGCGACTCGAGATGATCGACACCACCGGTTCCGTGGTGGGAGGGCTGACCATTTTCCTGACTCGGGGCGCGGATGCCGCCGTCAGCGGGCCCGAGCGTGCGTTGACGGTTGCCGTGGTTGTCGATCTGCGCTTGCCGCCGTCGCATCTCGCCGACGGTGGCGCGGCGGTGGACCCGGACTTGCTCGACCGGGTGCTTGGCATCGCCGGAGTGCTCATCGAACGGCGAGACGTGCCCCTCTCCGTCGTGATCAGCCCCGAGACTCTCGACGCCCTCGCGCTCATCGGGGACGACACCAGCGTGGAGACCCTGCGCACCGCGCTTCGGGGCCGGCAGCTGCTGACCACCACGTGGACGAACCTCGACATCGCAGACTGGTCGTTGGCGGTCCGGCTCGACGTGGTGCTCGACGGGCTGAGAAGAGGTGCCGAGGCGCTGCGGTGGGCCGGCCTGGAAGCCAGCACCGTCATGCACCTGGAACACCCGCTGACGGCACGAGGAGTCGGAGCCGTCACCGAGCCGGCGACCGGAGTGAGCGCGTTCATGGCCGACTACGCCCCCGACGACAGCGGCCCCCTCCCGCCAGTAGTGTCGGTGACCGGCACCGGCGGCGGCAGCCACCCGCTGGTCCGACCGGACCCGCTGCTCGGGGCGATGCTGCAGTTCCCCGACGCGGAGCTCGGCTTCCAGTCGGCACGCGCCGAGCTCGTTCGCATGGCAGCCGCCGGCAGTCCCACCGCGGTCGTCGTGTCGGTGTCGGCCCACACCGAGCACTCACTCGACTGGCTGGAGTTCCCCTCCGGCCGCGGGCCGACGGTCTCCCCCGTCACCAGCATCGAGCCGGCGACGCTGGCTCTGCTGCTCGATCTGGTCGCCGGCGACCCCGCCCTGCGGCCGGCCACAGTGGACGATGTGCTGGCGCAGGAGCCGCCGGCGGGCGCGGTCACCCTCGCGCCCGGCGATCGATTGTCCGACCCGCGGGACTTCGGTCTGTATCTCGCCCGGCGCATCCAGGTGGAGCAGCGACTGGAGGCCTACGAGTCTCTCGTCGGAGACGATCCCTTCCTGGTCGCCCCCCTGCGAACCCTGCTAGCGGTCAGCGCCGGCGATCAGCTGACGACCGGCGAGCAAGCCGAGTTCCTCAACGCCGTCGACCAGCAGGTGACACAGGGAACGACCGGGGTGGAGTACCTGGGCCGGGGCCCTATCACGGTCACCGAGCGCCGAGCCGACCTGCCGGTGACGCTGGTCAACAACCGGTCCGCGCCGCTGATCGTGGCCGTGGAGCTGGCCTCCGACACGATCGACTTGCGGCACGAGGAGCGCCCCGTCTTCGTCCTGGAACCGGGCCGGAACGACCTGTCGGTGCCCGTCGAGGCGGCTGCGTCGGGCCGCACTCCGGTGCGGGTGACGGTCACGACCCCGGATGATGCCGGCGCGATCACCCTGGCTACCGGGACCTTCAGTGCGCGATTCACCGACGCGGAGGGTCTCGGCTTCCTGATCCTCGTCTGGGCCGCGGCCGCGCTGGCGGTGTGGTGGCTCAAGACGCTGAGCAGGCGTGCGCGCGCTGCGGACAGCGGCGGTGCTACGGTCGCATCACCCGGCCCGGTGAGAGACAACGCCCAGGCGAGCAACGAGGCGGGCCTCCCTTCAAGCGGCGATCACACAAGGACATGACATGACCGTTGGCATTGTCACCGACAGCTCAAGCGACCTGAGCGACGAGGAACTGGAAGGGCTCGACGTCGAGGTCGTCCCTCTGTTCATCCGCTTCGGGACCGACGAGTTCGTGGACCGCGAGCAGATCAGCGTCGAGGACTTCTACCGGCGGATGGCAACCGTCGACGAGCTGCCGCAGACCGCGGCCCCGCCGCCCGGGCGCTTCGAGCAGGCCTTCACCGGTCTCCTGGACGCGGGCTGCGAGGCGGTGCTGTGCATCAACCTGTCGTCGGCGATCTCAGCCACGATGCAGTCGGCGGTGCAGGCCGCCGACTCGGCCCGCGCCGGGCGCAACGATGCCGACATCAGGGTCCTGGACAGCAAGTCGGTGACCGCCGGGCTCGGCACGCTGGTGCTGCAGGCGGCCCGCATGGCGGCGGCCGGGGACAACGCCGACACCATCGAGGCGTTCGTGGCCGACGCCTCGGCCCGCACCCATGTGTTCGGCACGCTCGACACGCTCGAGAACCTCCGCAAGGGCGGGCGCATCGGCGGGGCACAGGCCATGCTCGGCTCGATGCTGTCGATAAAGCCCATCGTCGACATCTCCAGCGGGGAGGTCGAGGAGGCGGCCAAGCAGCGCACCCGCCGCAAGGCGCTCGGTTGGCTGCGCGACACCCTGCGAGCCGCCGAACCGGTTGAGGACCTCGCAGTCATGCACGGGGAGGCTGCCGACGTCGGCGACTTCTGCGACATGCTGGCCGAGGTCCACCGCGGCGACATCCGGGTGTGCAAGGTCGGACCGGTGGTGGGCACCCATGCCGGCCAGGGAGTGCTGGGCATGGCCTACCAGGTCCCCGCCACCTGACCCCCGGCGGCCCCCGACCGCACTTGCGCAACGACCTCGACGACGCCAGGCTCACGAAGGCTGCACAGGCCGGCGACCGGCGTGCCCTCGAAGAACTCCTGCGGCGGCACCAGGACCAGATCCACGCCATCTGCCGCCGACTCGCCGGCAATGACGCCGACGGCCAGGACGCCACCCAGGAAGCGCTCATCGCCATCGTCAGGGGGCTCCCCCGCTTCGGTGGCAAAGCCAAGTTCTCGACCTGGGCCTACCGGGTAGCCACCAACGCGGCCCTGGACGAACTGCGTCGACGGAGCCGGCGGCCGGTACCGTCGGCAGTTGACCGCGACGATGGCCCGGCCGCGGCGTCCACTGCCGACGATCCGGCCTCGGTGGCCGTGCGCCTCGACCTCGACGCGGCCCTGGCCCAGCTGCCCGAAGAGTTCAGGGCGCCGGTCGTGCTGAGGGACATGGCCGGCTGCGATTACGCCGAGATCGGGAAGATCCTGCGGATACCGCCGGGAACGGTGAGATCCCGGATCGCGCGTGGCCGGGCCCGGTTGGCCGGGTTGATGAGCGCCAACGGCGGGAACCACGACGACACCCTGCAACGTCGTAACGACGAGGCAAGCAGACCATGAGTGACGAACATCTCCGCGAAGACGAACTCGCCTCGGCCTACCTCGACGGCGAGGCGACCCCCGCCGAGATCGCCGAGGTGGAGGCGAGCGACGCCCTGCTGGCCCGGGTGGAGGAGTTCCGGGCCCTCCGCGACGCGGTGGCCGAGTTGGTCGCGCCGCTGCCGCAGGATCGGCAGGACGACCTGATCGGTGCGGCCCTCGGTGCGGCCCTCGGTGCGGCCGAGGCTGAGGAAGCCGCCCGAGCGGAGGCCAAGGTCGTACCCCTGCGACGGCCTCAGCGCCTGCTCCTCGCCATGGCTGCTGTGGTGGTTCTGCTCGCAGCTGTCGTCGGGACCGGCTTGATCGCCAGCAGGGGCGGCGACGACTTCGACGAGTCAGCCACGCTCGCGACCGCAATGCCGGAGTCCGCAGCCGGAACGGACACCGCGGACGACGCTGCCCCGGCCGAGGAAGAACCCATGGCCGCCATGGACATAACGACCGCTGACGAGGCGACGGCCGAAGAAGAACCCATGGCCGACATGGAAATGGCGGCTGAAGCCCCCATGGCCGACGACGACGCCATGGCCGACATGGAAATAGCGGCTGAAGCCCCCATGGCCGAAGAAGAGCGAAGGAGCGAGTCGGCCGAGGCTATGGAGGCAACGGAGGCAGCCGCTGCGGCAACCGCCGAGGCGGCGGCAGCCGAGGAAGACGCACCGGCTGCCACCACGACGATCGCCGCGGCCACGACCACCGACGGTGCGCCGGCAGATGACAGCCTCGACGACTCGTCCGAGCAGGTTGTGGACCTGGGCACCCTCGAGAGCCTCGATCCGCTCTTGGAGGACGTCGGAGCCCGGTGGTCTGCCGCCGTGGAGGATGGGGCGATGGCTGACTCCGGAGCGTGCGCCGAAACAGTGCAGGAGCAGGCCCTCAATCTGGGTTCCGAGACAATCCGAGCCTTCGTGGTCACGGTGGGAAGCGAGGATCCCGTGACGTTCGATGCCCGGTTCGCTCGCCGCGACGACGGCACTGCGGTCGTCGTCTACGCGGCCCCACCCGACTGCGAGGTCGGAATCCACGATTTGCCCGACTCCTGACACGCCAGACAAGCCCCCAACGGGCCGCCGGTAGGCTTCATCTCCATGGCCGATTCCGAGCCCGACAGCCGTGACCGGCCGCCGCTGAGCGTGGGATCCGACGACTGGCCGGCCACCCTCGCCGACAAGATCGTCGAGATCGTCGACGCGGTTCGCGTTCAGACCACCGACCGGGTCGTGCTCCTGCTTCGAGCCGTCGTCTACTGCCTGGTGGCGGCGGTCGCGGCCGTCGCCATCGTCGTCCTGGTCACGATCGCGGCCATACGCCTTGCCGATGCGTACCTGCCCATAGGATCCGGGGTCGGTTCGGCCACATGGGCTGCCCACGGATTCGTCGGGCTGCTGGTTTCGGTCATCGGTCTGGGCTTCTGGCGAGCCCGGGCAGGATCGGCGAAGCCCCTGTACGCGGCCCTGATCCTGGACGCGGCCATCGTGGTAGGCGTCGTCTTCTACGGTGTCATCGCCGCGGTCGCTTGAGGCCAGGCCCGTCGGACCACCGGAGAAGCAAGGGAAAGGACCTGACTGAGATGAGCCTTGATGGCCGCGCCGACCAGCCGGTGGAGGTGGCGATTGTCGGTTCGGGCCCGGCCGGGCTCACCGCGGCGATCTACACCGCCCGGGCCAACCTCTCGCCGGTGGTTCTCGAGGGTGAGCCGAGTTCGACCAGCGACCAGCCGGGCGGCCAGCTGATGCTCACCACCGACGTAGAGAACTATCCCGGGTTCCCCGAGGGCGTGATGGGACCTGAGCTGATGCAGAGGTTCCGGGAGCAGGCCGTCCGCTTCGGGGCCCAGATACACACCGTGAAGGCCACCCGGGTGGACCTCTCGTCCCAGCCTTACGGCATCTGGACGGGCGACCCCGACGCGTCCGAGCCGACCCTGCGGGCTTGGACCGTGATCGTGTCCACCGGGGCCCAGTCGCTCATGCTGGGACTGGAACGGGAGATCGAGCTGGTGGGGCACGGCCTCTCCACCTGCGCGACCTGCGATGGCTTCTTCTTCCGCGATCAGCACATCGCGGTGGTCGGCGGAGGCGACTCTGCGATGGAGGAGTCGACGTTCCTGACCCGGTTCGCCTCCAAGGTCACCGTCATCCACCGCCGTGATGCGCTGAGGGCCTCCAAGATCATGCAGCAGCGGGCCTTCGACAACGAGCGGATCGAGTTCATGTGGAACACCGTCGTCGAGGAGTACCTGGGCGAGCACGCGCTCAACGGCCTGCGCGTCCGCGACACCATCACCGGCGAGACGTCGATTCTGGACGTGGCCGGCTGCTTCATCGCCATCGGCCATTCTCCCAACACGGACCTCTTCGCGGGCCAGTTGGAGATGAAGGACAACGGCTACCTCGTCACCGCGCCGAACTCGACCGGGACCGCCGTCGAGGGCGTCTTCGCCTGCGGGGATGTGCAGGACGACTACTACCGCCAGGCAGTGACCGCCGCCGGCTCGGGATGCATGGCGGCGATCGAGGCCGAGCGGTACCTCGAGAGCCACCCCCGGGTAGGGTGACCGCGAGAGCGCCGCAACAGCCGCGCACGGCGTTCGAATGCAACGACATAAAGGACATCTTCAATGGCCGACTCAACGATCACTCTCAGCGACACAACCTTCGACGAGGAGATCAAGGGCGCGTCCACGCCCGTCCTCGTGGACTTCTGGGCCGAGTGGTGCGGACCCTGCAAGACGATCGCTCCCATCCTGGACGAGATCGCGTCCGAACAGGAGGGCAGGCTGACAGTGGCCAAGCTCAACGTGGATGATGCTCCCAACATCGCCCGGCGGTTCGGGGTCATGAGCATCCCCACCCTGATCCTCTTCAATGACGGAGAGCCGGCCAAGCGGGTAGTGGGAGCCAAGCCGAAGGCGGCTCTGCTGGGCGAACTTGCCGAGTACCTCTGATCGCGGAGCGCCCCACTCCCCCGGCGCCGGGGGCCTGCTACTGCGGCGGGGCGACACTGGTGAGGCTGTTCGTGACCTCCAGGAACGGCTGGCGCTGATCGGTTACGGCACCGGCGGCGACCATCAGGAGTTCGGCGCGGCCACCGAGGCATCCCTCCGCCAATTCCAGAACGACCGTGGCCTTGTGGTCGACGGCATCTGCGGCCCGCAGTCCTGGAACGCTCTCGTGGAGGCCGATCACCGGCTTGGAGACCGGCTTCTCTACTACCGAGCCCCGATGATGCGCGGTGATGATGTGGCGGAGTTGCAACGTCGCCTCGGCCAACTCGGCTTCGACGCCAACTGGATCGACGGGATCCTGGGACCGAGGACGCAGACCGCGATCCGGCAGTTCCAGCAGAACGCCGGCCTTCCCGACGACGGCGTGGTGGGAAGATCCACTGTCGAGGCCCTCGAGCGGCTCACAAGGCGGACCGCGGCCGAAGTCACCATCGCGGAGGTACGCGAGCACGAGCGCCTCCGCCATCAGCCCAGCCGCGTGGAGGGCAGGCGCGTAGTGGTCGGCGACACGGGCGAGCTCCCCGTGATCGCCCAGGCTGTCGCTCGCCGCCTCCGCCACATCGGAGCGGAGGTCCTGTCGTTCAGCACCCCGGACCTGAGCCACCAAGCTCGAATGTCCAATCAATGGAACGGGGACATCTATCTCGGGGTGACCCTGGCTGTCGACAACTTCGGCTTCTCGTACTTCGCCACCCGGGGATTCGAGTCGGTGGGCGGCCGCGCGCTGGCACAGCGATGCTCCGAGATGCTCGCCCCTGTGCTCGCGGTACCGACTCCGGCCACGGCCATGCGGCTACCCATCCTTCGCGAGACCCGGATGCCAGCCGTATGGTGCCGTCTCGGACCCGGCTCGACCGTGGTGCCCCAGACTCCTCGCATTGCGCAGGGCCTCGCCCAGGCCGTGATCGACTGGTGCCTTGACCCTAAATTACATTGAATAGCCTCGAAAGTAGCTAAATAGCCTGCCGGCTGGCTGCTCACATGAGGAGGTGATAGATGCGTTCCAGATCCGAAAGGCCGCTGAACTGGATTGTGATCTTGCCCCTGCTCTTGCCCAGCTTGACCGAGACGCGCGTATCAAGCCTTGTCGACAGGAGCTCCTCCAACTCGAGAATGCCGGCCTGAACCTCACCTGAGGCGGACGATCCGTTGTCCCCGGACGGCGCGGCCACCACCTCGGGTCCGGCTGACTGGATCTCCGCGACCCTCCGTTCGGTCTCCCGTACCGTCAGATTGTCACGCACGACGTCCTCGGCCAGAGCCTGCCGGGCCTCCTCGTCCTCGAGGGCGAGCAGGGCCCGGCCGTGCCCGGCCGAGAGGTGACCCTCCACGACCAGACGCTGCACCGAGGGAGCAAGGTTCAGCAACCGAACCGTGTTCGCGACGGCGGACCGTGAGCGGCCTACCCGGGAAGCGACCTCTTCCTGTGTCAAGCCGAAATCGTCCATCAGCTGCCGGTAGGCGGCCGCCTCTTCAAGGGCGTTGAGATCTTGACGGTGCACGTTCTCGACGACCGCAGCCTCGAGCGTCCCCTTGTCATCGGCGGAACGCACAAGGGTTGGGATGCTCCTGAGGCCGGCCCGCTGGGCCGCACGCCAGCGACGCTCCCCTGCGATAATTTCATATCCTTCAGTTGCCTCCCGGACAATGATCGGCTGTATCACTCCGACGGCGGATATCGACTCGGCCAGGGCTGCGAGCGACTCCTCGTCGAATCGGTCCCTCGGCTGGTAGGGGTTCGGCACGATTTGGACGATGTCTACGTCCTGGAAGGCCGACTCGGTCGTATCGGGCTCAGTCGGGATCAGGGCTCCAAGCCCTTTCCCCAAGCCACTACGGCGTGCCACGGAGCACCTCCTTTGCCAGGGCGCGATATGCCGTCGCGCCCTTGGATAGAGAATCATAGAGAGTGATCGGTTGGCCGAAGGACGGTGCCTCGCTCAAGCGCACCGTGCGAGGTATCACCTGCCAGCAGACCTTGTCGCCGTAGTGGGCTCGCACCTCCCGAGCGACGTCGCGCGACAGGTTGGTGCGCGCGTCGTACATCGTGAGAACCACCTGCGTGAGCTCGAGGCCCGGGTTCAGGCTGCGCTGGACCATCCCGATGTTCTGGACGAGCTGGGTAAGCCCTTCGAGGGCGAAGTACTCCGTCTGGATGGGGACCATCACCTCGTCAGCCGCAGTCAGCCCGTTGATGGTGAGCAGGCCCAGCGAGGGCGGGCAATCAATCATGATGATGTCGTACTGCTCCACAACCCCGGAGATCGCCTCCCTGAGCTGGCTTTCTCTGCTAAAGGCAGGCACCAGTTCAATCTCTGCGCCCGCCAGGTCGAGACTGGATGGAACGATGTGCAGACCCTTGATCATCGTGGGCTCCACGATCTCGTCAAGTTCGATGTCATGCAGGAGAACCTCATAGATCGACGCATCCAACCCCCGCGGATCCAACCCGAGGCTGGTGGTGGCGTTCGCTTGGGGATCCAGATCGACCACCAAGGTCTTGAGCCCGCGCTCGGCAAAGCAGGCCGAGAGATTGACGGTCGTGGTTGTCTTGCCCACCCCGCCCTTCTGGTTGGCGACGGCAAAGACTCGAGCGCGAGCGTCCGTCCGCTGCTGTGCCATCCCCACGACAAGGACTCCCTTCACTCGTTGGACAACAACGGTGACATAAGGGTTCTAAACAGTCAAGGATGTTTCATGTGAAACTTCAGAGTTGCTGCGACTCCTCCTGCATGAGAGGGCTCCGGTGCCGGGCGGCGCGCCGGCGGGGGAGACCTGGCGGGGTCGGCCCGACCCTTGTGACCGAAAGGAAGCTGCCGTGCTCGGTTGACCACCGACCGGACATCTCGCAACCCGTTCGAGTCCTGAGAGGCATCCCCTCCCACTGGCGTCTCGTGTCAGCTGATACCGACACAACCAGTGACCCGCCCATCCGCAACAACGGCAAGCCGCACTCAGCCAGCTCGGAAGCTGGACCGAACAGGCGAGAAACCATCCCATCGAAGGTCTCTCGGGTCTCGCTCTGGCTGGCGAGGTTCTCCACGGGGGCATGTTCAACCGCGACTCGCGCCGTCAGGCCTGCCGCGACCACAGCACGCGCGGCCATGTCGCAGCGTCGTTCGTTGGCATCGACAAGGGTCCAGCGCGACACCGGAAGTTCCAAGGCCAGGAGCACTCCGACCAGGCCTGCGCCTGCGCCGCAGTCAACGAACTCGCCCCCGGGCGTGTCCCGCCAGGTATCCAGAATGAACCCGGCGGAATGGAGGCGCAGCGCGTCAAGAGATGAGCGTCCTATGGCGCCGGCGGCGCGCGCTGGTTCCCACGCCTCGTCCAGACGTCTCAGGAGCTCGGGCTCGACCTGGGCGAGAGGGCGTGGCGCGGGCAACGCGGGCAACGCGTCCGCTAGTCGGGCAGCGCTGTGATGATGACGTGCCGATGAGGATCCTCGCCCTCGCTGCGGCTGTCGACTCGATCAATGCCGGTTACTACGTCGTGAACGATCTTTCGATCGACGCGATTCATCGATTCGAGAGCGATCTCCTCGCCCGTCTCCAAGGCCTCTTGGGCCACCTTGCGGGTGAACTCAGCCAGGGCCGCCGTGCGACGGGAACGAATCCCACCCACGTCCATCCGGATCTTGCCTTCGCGCGTGCTGCCGCCGGATCGTTGCAGCACCGTACGGACCAGCTCATCTATAGCCTGCGCGGTAGCACCTCGTCGCCCTACAAGAAGTCCTATGCCTTCTCCGTCAGCCTCGATTCGAAGGATTCCGTCCTCCACGTCATGCCTCGTGAAAGCGAGCGGAACACCGAGCGTATCCCCGACTCCCTTGACGAAGGACTCTGCTAGGTCGGCCTGCTCTAGGAGCGAGGGTCCGGTGTCATGATCCATCTTGGGCTCCTCAGTCTTCTTGTTGTTGCTGCCACGTTGCTGTGCACGCCTTGTCTCCTCAGAACCGTCCCGGGACTGCGGGCTGGGTGGGGGAGTCGCCGAAGATCGTCGATTCTCGCCACCGCTGGGATGCGATCCAGCCTGCGCCACTGTAGAAGCCCGCGCCGGCTCAGTTCGCTTCGACGAGCCCCCTCCGGACTTGCGGCTGTTGTGGCCGCGTCCTCGACCCTCCTTCGGCCGTACCGGCGTGGGAATGACGCGGGCTCGAACTCGCGCCTCCTCCTTGACTCGGCCGAACATCCCGACCCGTTCGGTGGACAGCACTTCGAACTCGGCGTCAGACTCGTGGACTCCAAGATGGACTAGGGCCTTTTCCTTGGCACTTTCTACTGATGAAGCTGTAATTTCCAACCATTCCATGGTTCTATCAACACCCTTTGTTCATGAGACGAGCGTCAGCGTCTCTTCTTCTTGCTTCGACTGCGGTTCGGGTTGCTCCGCTTGGGAGCCGAACCGGGGGCGGTGGTGCGTCCGCTGGTCGTCCGATTGCTGGACCGGCTGCGCGTGGGGGCCTTGCCGGTCTTGCCGCCCCCGGACTTCCTGGCCGGCCGTTCTCGGGCCTGGCTCTCGGAGTCGTCAGCGCGACGCCCGCGGGAAGGCGCCCCGCCCTTGGCTGTGCCCGCACCCCGCCTGGCGGCAGGAGCCTTACCCCGCGCCGAGCCCGCACCCCGCTTGGCGGCAGGAGCCTTACCCCGCGCCGAGCCCGCATCCCGCTTGCGGGAAGGCGCTCGCTGTCCTGTGGCTCCCGCGCCCCGCTTGCGGGAAGGAGCCTTGCCCTTGGCCGGACCCGCATCCCGCTTGGGTGTGGGCGCGCCCTTCTTCTCGGTGATCGACTTCGCCGAGCGCTGCTTGCCCCCAGGCTCGCCCTGACCCTCGTCCGTCGCGGCTGCCCGCTGTTTGGCCACCCGCGCTCCCAGCGAGTCCTCGCCCCGGTAGAAGGACCGGGTGATGTAGGCCTGCTGGGCGATGCGGACCATGTTCGAGACGATGAAGTAGACCACGACCGCACCGGGCATGACGTATGAGAACACCGGCAGCATGTAGGGGATCAGCTTCATCATCATCTGCTGCTGCGGGGGCATGGCTGCTTGGCTCTGCCTTCCCTGGATCTGGCGCTGCTGCACAAGGCTCGTGACCAGGACGATCAGAATCATCAGGAAATAGGGGAGTGCCCCGAGGATGCCGGCCGACAGGGCATCGCTCGCGCTCCTCGACAGGTCGACGCCCCAGGAGACCATCTCGAGGTTGCCGCTGAGATCGCCGTAGAGATCGGTGTCGCGGGAGAGGAAATCGGGATCGAATGCCAGATCACCCCTAGGAATGGGGGTCTCGGCGTATTCGGGCACCGCCCCGAGCGCGGTGTCGGCGTAACGGCGAGAGGTGAATCCGATCTGGGTTCCGATCTCGGTCGTGCGTCGAGTCAGACCATCCACGACGCGGTACATGACGAGGAAGATCGGGGCCTGCACCAGCATCGGCAGCAGGCAGCCCACCGGGTTGAGGCCGTGCTCCTTGTAGAAGGCGGCCGTGGCCTCATTTATGGCCTGGCGGTCGCCCCGGTGCTGGGCCTGGATCTTCTTCAGTTCCGGCATGTGCTGTTGCATCTGCAGCGTGGAGCGAGTGAACTTCAGAGTGAGGGGGGTCACCGCGATCGTTGTGGTCAGGGTCAGGAAGGCGATCGCCATGCCATAGGAGGGCCACAGGGAATAGAACCAGGCGAGTACCGCCGTGATCAGGTCGAACAGCGGATCAAGCATCGATCGTCCCTGCCCGCTCCTGGCTGCGCATGGGCGGCGGAACCGGGTCCAACCCCATCGAGCCCCACGGGTGGCACCGGACCAGGCGGCGAGCTGCCAACCAGGCCCCGCGCCATGTTCCGTGGGTTTGCAGTGCTTCCAGGGCGTAAGTCGAGCACGACGGGACGTAGCGGCACACCGGAGCACGGCCGGCACGAATCAATCGAGAGGCTCGCACCGCGAGACAGGCCAGTCGCGTCGAGAGCCTCATTGGCGTCGAAGATCCCTCAACAACTCACTCACCATCGACCGCAATTCAGCTGCAGAGAACCGCTCGAGCGACGCCGAGACGCCCAGACGGTACTCCCCGTCAGCCAGCACCAGCGCTTCGTCGCGAGTGAGCTCGCGGAGCGTCTCCCGGATGCGACGCCGGACCCGATTGCGCACGACCGCAGTTCCCACTGACCGGGGCACGGCCAGATGGACGCGCGCCGTCCCGGGTGCGGCACGGAACGACACCCTCAACGGACCGCGGCGGATGTTGGCTGCGACCGGAGGCTGGTTGTGCGTCCTCCGGCCTCTTGAGAAGCCCCTCACGCCGCCAGTCGGCTCCGTCCCTTGCGACGGCGGGATTGCAGAACGGCGCGGCCGGAGCGCGTCCTCATTCTGGCCCGGAAGCCGTGTTTCTTATGCCTTTTCCTTATGTTGGGCTGAAAAGGGCGTTTCACCTTAGATCCTCCCCCGGTATTCCCGTGGATCGGGCATGCCGAAAAAAGCCGCCGCTGCAGTCAATGCTGTGGATGAGCAGCGGAACCGAGTCCACCGTAGGGCTGCCCCCGCGTCGCGACAACCACAGCCCGAAGACGGCACTAGCAGCACCGAAAGACACCGCTATTTCGACCCCAACAAAGCACACTGAAGTAACATATCTTACACAGTTGTCATTCACTTTGTCGTCATCTAGCCTGAACTAGCGGTTTACCTGCTTTGGGTTCTCTGACTTGCAGCCAATCGCGATGCTGCTACGTTCCGCAGGCCGTTACGTCCGAATCGATCTGAGTCCGGTCCTCCTCCCCCTGCGGGCCGTGCGACTGTCTTGTCCACATCTGTGGATGACTCTGTGGAGAAAGGAGATCGATAGGTGAGCAACGATCCTGAAGCGGAGCGGATTTGGACCAGTTGCGCACAGAGCATCCGGAGTCAGGTCAGCGACGCGGTCTGGAGGACCACCTTCAGCGGCGCGCGAGCCACAGCCTTCGACCAGCGATCGCTGACCCTGGTGGTTCCAACCAGCCTGCAGAAGGCACGCATCGAGCGCCGGTACTTCGGTCTGCTGACCGACGCCATCGATGAAACCGAGCCAGACGTCACCGTCCGCATCGAGATCGACCCCGACTGGAACGACCGCGGCGAGCGGCTGACCTCCATCGAGGATGAGCGGGCCGAGCCAGGATCCGACCCGGGGGGCACCACCTCGGGCGCTGAGTCCGGACCCGACATCCGGCTGACCTTCGAGCAGTTCGTCACCGGAACATCCAACCGCTTCTCACACGCCGCCGCTCTGGCCGTGGCCGAGACTCCAGCCGGCGCCTACAACCCGCTGTTCATCCACGGTGCATCCGGACTCGGGAAGACCCACCTGCTGCGAGCCATCAGCCACTACGTCAACAACCACTACCCGTCGTACAAGGTTCGGTACGTCACCAGCGAGACCTTCCTGAACGAGTTCGTCCAAGCCATCCGCAACAGCACGCAGCCCGATTTCAAGCAGGTCTACCGCAGCAACGACGTGCTGCTGGTTGATGACATCCAGTTCATGGAGGGCAAGGACGGCCTCCAGGAGGAGTTCTTCCACACCTTCAACGACCTTCTGCAGAACGGCGCTCAGATCGTCCTCTCCTCGGATCGGGCTCCCGACGCCATGCCCACGCTCGAGGACCGGCTCCGAAGCCGGTTCAAGTCCGGCCTCATCACCGATATCCAACCGCCCGACCTCGTGACCCGGCTGGCCATCCTGGAGAAGAAGGCAGAGTTCTCAGCCATCGAGATCCCCGGCGATGTGCTCTCGTTCATCGCCGAGAACATCACCGACTCCATCCGGGAACTCGAAGGCGCTCTCATCAAAGTCACCGCCTACGCGAGCATCACCGGCCAGCGCTGCTCGTACGACCTTGCCAACCGGGTGCTGGCCGATCTGATCGACAAGACCGTCAAGGCGCCGGTGACCGCCGCGACGATCCTCGAAGCCACCGCCGAAGTGTTCAACTTCACCATCGAGCAGATCACCGGCGGCAGTCGCCGGCGGCCGCTGGTCGACGCCCGCCAGATTGCCATGTTCGTGACCCGCAACATGACTGATCTCTCCTACCCGGAGATCGGTCGCGCCTTCGGCAACCGCGATCACACCACCGTCATCCACGCGGTGCGCAAGATCGAGCGCACCATGACCGAACACAGAGAGATCTTCGACAAGGTCCAGGAACTCCAGAAACAAGTCAGCGAGATGTCATGAGCGCACTCCGGCCGGACCTCGGGGAGAACCCTGGGGACTATGCGGAGAGCAACACTGCTCGGCTGTGGCCACAGGGGCGGTGATCAACAACCCCAGAGCCGGCCTCGTGACCGCACTGGTCGGCACGGCAAGACCTGGGGATGCCGGAAGGCTTGGAATTCCAACGCGAATGACCAACAATCCCCAATCCACAGCACCTAACGTCTTCTACAACATCCAAACAAAGAGCCACAGGGGTTAGACCATGGGCATGAAGTTCCGTTGCGAGCGAGACGCTCTGCTGGAGGCGCTTAACGTGGCTGTGCGGGCCGCGGCCGGCGCGAGTTCGAGTCGGGCCGCATTGACGGGGGCGCATCTCGACCTGACTGATGGAACCCTGGTGGTCACGGGCAGCGATCTGGATCTGACGCTGTCGGTGACCGCCGAGGTCGCCGGTGAGGCCGACGGGGCCGCGGTCACGCCGGCCCGGCTGCTGACCGACGTCGTGCGGGCCGTTCCGGCCGGAGCGGTGGAGTTCTCGGTCACCGACGACGGTGAGGCCTCGATCGTCGCCGGCTCGTCCGAGTTCTCCATCAGGCTCATTCCCGAGGAGGACTATCCGCAGCTGGCCTTCAAGGATGAGAGCTCCGACGAAGGAGCCGCCTCGGTCGCGTTCAGCCCGGCTGTGACTTTCGAGGGGCCCGAGTTCCGGGAGGCTCTCAGCCAGGTGGTGAGATCAGCGTCCTCGGACGACTCCCGGCCCATCTTGACCGGCGTGCTGATGGCCGCCGAGGACGAGGGGCAGCTCCGACTCGTCTCGACGGACTCGTACCGGCTGTCGGTGAGGGACCTTGAAGGCTCGTCGATCCTCGGCGAGCACCAGAAGGTGCTGGTGCCGAGCCGGGCGCTCGGCGAGCTGCAGCGTCTCATCGCAGATTCCGGGGACGTCACCTTGAAGCTGGCCGAGCACTACGCGCAGTTCGTGGTGGGGGCAGTCCAGCTGACCACTCGCCTGATCCCCGGTGACTTCCCGAACTACCAGGGTCTGATACCCAGCGATCACCCCAACTGCTTGACGACCAACCGGGAGCAGCTGCTGGAGGTTGTGCGCCGGGTGCGGCTGCTGGCTCAGGATTCCACGCCGGTTCGCCTCGTGATGACGGCTGAGAGTCTCGAGGTCATTGCCATCACTCACGACGTCGGCAAGGCGAACGAGTCGATGAACGCCCAGTACGAGGGTGAGGATCTGACGGTCGCGTTCAATCCCGGCTACCTGATCGATGGCATCGAGGCCGCCACCGGGGACGAGGTCACGCTGCACACAGCAGACGCGGTGAAGCCCGCCCTCCTTCGCTCGGTGGGCGATGAGAGCTTCCTCTACTTGCTGATGCCCGTCCGGGTGAGCTGAGCCGGCCCTGTCGGTCGCGGGCCGGTAGATGGGGCGGCTGTGCGGGTCTGCTCGTTGTCGCTGGCGGATTTCAGGTCCTATACACGAGCCGAGGTGGAGTTCGCGGCTGGCCTGACCGCGGTTGTCGGTCCCAACGGCCAAGGCAAGACCAACCTTCTCGAGGCGGTCGGCTTTGTGGCCGGTCTGGGCTCCTTGAGGGGCGCACCGGAGGCCGCCCTGATCCGGGATGGTGCCGAGGCCGCAGTGGTGCGCTGCCTCGCGGAGGGTGCCGACGGCCGCGAAGTCCGCATCGAGGCCGAGCTGGCCCGGTCCAGACCGAACCGGGTGCGGGTGAACGGCCAGCCCGTGGCCCGACGCCGGGACTTGGTCGGTGTGCTCACGGCCACGGTCTTCTCACCGGAGGATCTCGATCTGGTCAAGGGCGAGCCCGCCCGCCGGCGCCGCTGGATCGACGACGCGCTGACCGCGGTCCGTCCCTCGCTGGGTGCGCTGCGCAGCGAGGTGGACCGGATTCTCCGCCAGCGCAACACCCTGTTGCGCCAGGCCGGTGGCCGGGTCACTGACGATGTGGCTATCACCTTGGATGTCTGGGACTCCAAGCTCGACGCGTCCGGCGGCGAGCTGCGGGCCTGCCGCCAGGAGCTGCTGGATGCGCTTCAGCCCCGGATCCGCTCGCACTACGCGCAGATCGCCAGGGATCGAGGCCACGCCGACGCCAGTTACGTCTCCAGCTGGGGGGATGGCTCCCTGGCGGAGGCGCTGGCGGCGGCACGACAGGACGATTTGAGACGGGCGACGAGCACGGTGGGACCCCACCGCGATGACGTTCTCCTGCGGATCCGGGGATTGCCGGCGCGCAGCCACGCCTCGCAGGGTGAGCAGCGGTCCCTGGCCCTGGCCCTGCGGCTGTCGGTGGACGCCGAAGTCCGCGAGCGCCGCGATGTGCAGCCGGTCCTGCTCCTCGATGACGTCTTCTCCGAGCTGGACCGCGACCGGGCGGCCGCCCTGCTGGATGCGCTGCCGCGCAGCCAGCGGATACTCACCACCGCGACGGGCCTGCCCGCCGGAGTCCGCTCCGACCAGCTGATTCGACTCACCGGCGGAACGGTGCACCCGGTTCCCGACGGGGAGCAGTCGTGGTGACCTGGCTGGCCACTGGCAAGGGCTTAGCCGGACGCCATGTGCACCCGGTTCCCGACGGGGAGCAGTCGTCGTGACCGGCTTTGAGGATGAACCCGTGCCGCTGGGGGACGCTCTCGAACGCCTCCTGGGCTCACTCGATGCTCCTCCGGTGGATCTCCTCTCGACGGTGTTCCAGCGGTGGGAGGAGGTCGTGGGCCCCGAAGTGGCCCGTCACTGCCGCCCGGCGGCGATCGAGCAAGAGCGTCTGGTTGTCGTCGCGTCCGATGCCACGTGGGCCAGCGAAGTGCAATGGCTGGCAAGTGCGGTGCTGGACCGCATCAACGAGATGTCGTCGGCGGGGAGGCTGGAATCGCTGACGGTGCGAGTCAAGCCGGCCAAGAGGCCGAGCGGATAGGCGGCACAACGCGGCCCATTAAGGGAATGATCGTCCGCCGGCCGGGGTGCGTTCGGGGTTGAAGAAGCACGTCGAATTGCGCGCCGCGACCGGGCTGCGCTGGTAGAATCAGAGCTGTGATCGGCGGCGCGATTGAGGGCTCTGGCCCGGTTCGGCGCCCCCGGCCCGCCCGGTCCTCGTCTGCTGTGGCCGGGTCGTGGCAGTGACAGGCCGCAGCTCCCGCATCGGCGTCCCGGCAGACCTCCGATCCAGCGTTGCCGGCCCCATCTGGAGCCGGATCCGAGAGGCCGATTGCTCATGACATCCGACGTCAGCACCGCCGAGGCGAGACAGCAGACTCCATCCGGGGACGGCCCGTCGTACGGCGCGCTCGAGATAACCGTCCTCGAGGGCCTCGAAGCCGTGCGGGAGCGGCCCAGCATGTACATCGGATCGACGGGGCCGACCGGGCTTCATCACCTCGTGTGGGAAGTGGTGGACAACTCGGTGGACGAGGCCATGGCCGGGTACTGCACCCGCATAGACGTGACCGTGCACGCCGACGGCTCCTGCGAGGTGGCTGACGACGGGCGCGGCATTCCCGTCGAACCCCATCCCCTCCACGACCAGGTACCGGCTGCCGAGCTGGTAATGACCCTGCTGCACGCGGGGGGAAAGTTCGGCGGCGACGGCTACAAGATCTCGGGCGGCCTTCACGGAGTCGGGGTGTCGGTCGTGAACGCGCTCTCGGAGCGGCTCGAGGTCGACATCTTCCGCGCCGGGCGGCACCACCGCATGACCTTCGTCGACGGGGGTCAGATCGAGGAGGCCCTCTCGGCCCGGGGCCCAGCCCCGGATGTCGATGGCGAGCCCTGGACCGGCACCACGATCCGCTTCTGGCCCGACCCGTCTGTTCTGGAGGACGTGACGTTCCGGTACCAGACCGTGGCCGAGCGGTTGGAGATGATGGCGTTTCTCAACCGGGGCCTGGAGATCCGGGTTCGCGACCTCAGATCCGGCCCGCAGGGCCACCCGGAGTGGAGGTCGTTCCGCTACGAGGGCGGCATCAGCGACTACGTCGATCGGCTGAACCAGTCGAAGGTGCGCCTGTTCGACGCGGTCGGGCACTTCTCGGGCGCGGAGACCATCGACGACAACCCCCACGAAGTCGAGGTCGCGTTCCAGTGGAACACCGGGTTCAACAGCGACGGCCTGCACAGCTTCGCCAACGGCATCTCCACCATCGACGGGGGTATGCACGAGCAGGGCTTCCGGGCGGCGCTCACCCGCACCGTCAACGCCTACGCCCGCGAGAAGGGGCTGTTGAAGGAGAAGGCCGACAACCTGCAGGGCGAGGACATCCGCGAGGGACTCACCGCGATCGTCAGCGTCAGGATCGGCAAGCCTCAGTTCGAGGGGCAAACGAAAGCCAAGCTCGGAAACATGTCCATGCGGTCCTTCGTGGAGCGCGTCACCAACCGGTATCTCGCCGAATGGCTCGAGGAGCATCCGGCCGAGGCGAAGAGAGCGGTATTGAAGGCGGTAGCCGCCTCGGCGGCCCGGGAGGCTGCGGCCAGAGTGCGGTCAGAGGTTCGCTCCAAGTCCCTGCTGGACGGAGCGGGCATGCCCGACAAGCTCAAGGACTGCACTTCCACCGATTCGGCCCGGCGGGAGCTCTTCATCGTGGAGGGGGACTCCGCCGGAGGATCCGCGGTGCGAGCCCGCGATCCCGAGACGCAGGCCGTGCTGCCCATCCGGGGCAAGATCCTGAACGTCGAGCGGGCCCGCATCGACCGGATGCTGAAGAACAACGAGATCCAGGCGATCATCGCCGCCCTGGGCACCGGCATAGGCGACCCGTACGGCTCCAACGGCAACTCCAACGGCAACTCAGCCAGCGACGACGGCTGTGACATCAGCAAGGCCAGATACCACAAGGTGATCGTGCTCGCCGATGCCGACGTGGATGGGAGCCACATCCGCACGCTGCTGCTCACGTTCTTCTACCGCCAGATGCGGCCCCTGGTCGAAGCCGGCTACGTGTATGTGGCCCAGCCGCCCCTGTATTCCACCAAGGTCTCGAACTCCAAGACCGTCTACCTGCTCGACGATGCCGCCAAGGAGGCCTTCCTGGCCGAGCGGCCCAAGCACAATCGCGAGTTCCAGCGGCTGAAGGGCCTGGGCGAGATGGACTGGGACGAGCTGCGCTCAACCACCATGGACCCGCGCACCCGGAGCCTTCTGCAGGTATCGGTCGAGGAGGCGGCCATCGCTGATCAGATCATCTCTGTGCTGATGGGAGACGACGTCGAGTTGCGCAAGAACTTCATCGTCACCAACGCCAGAGAAGTTCGAAACCTCGATTTCTAACCCGACACCGGAGCGGTCCGATGAGTGACGTGACTGAAGTACCGGGCGACGGCCCCACCGATCACCCCGCCGGCCAGCGCGCCGGCGTCACCGTCGTCGAGATCCAGGAGGAGATGGAGAGCTCCTTCCTGGAATACGCCATGTCGGTCATCATCAGCCGGGCCCTCCCCGACGCGCGCGACGGGCTCAAGCCGGTGCACCGGCGGATTCTGTGGTCGATGTACGACCAGGGCTTCCGTCCCGATCGGGGGCACGTGAAATGCGCCCGGGTGGTGGGCGATGTGATGGCCCGGTTCCACCCTCACGGCGATGCCGCCATCTACGACGCGCTGGCCCGCATGGCCCAGCCCTTCTCGCTCCAGCACCCCCTGATCGACTTCCACGGGAACTACGGGTCTCCCGAGGATCCGCCGGCCGCGGCGCGCTACACCGAGTGCCGCCTCGACGCGCTGGCCATGTCGATGCTCGCCGACATCGGTGAGGACACCGTCGACTTCGTCGACAACTACTCGGGGGACTTCGCGGAGCCTGCGGTGCTGCCGGCCCGCCTGCCCAACCTCCTGGTGAACGGGAGCCAGGGAATCGCGGTGGGCATGGCCACCTCCATTCCCCCTCACAACCTCGCCGAGGTGATCGACGCGGTGGTGCTCCTGTTGGAGGATCCCGACGCCAGCACCGAGGATCTGATGGCGCACCTGCAGGGCCCGGACTTCCCCACCGGCGGCCACATCCTCGGTCGCAGCGGGTTCGAGTCGGCCTATCGCACCGGCCGCGGCTCGGTGAAGATCCGGGCCGAGGTGACAGTCGTCGAGACCGACGGGGGGCGGCAGTCGCTGATCGTCAGCGCGCTGCCCTACCAGGTGTCGGCTGGGAACGTCGCCCGCAAGATCGCCGACCTGGTCAACGCCAGGGAACTCGAAGGCATCGCCGACGTGAACGACGAGTCCTCCGGCGACGAGACCCGTTTCGTGATCAAGCTCAAACGCGACGCCAACCCGGAGGTGGTGCTCAACAACCTCTGGAAGCACACGCCGCTGCAGTCGAGCTTCGCCATGAACATGGTGGCGCTGGTCGATGGCGTGCCGCGCACGCTCACCCTGCGGGACGCGCTCGACGCCTACGTCGCGCACCAGCTGGAGGTGGTCACCCGCCGTTCGGAGTTCCGTCTGGCGGCAGCCCGGGCCCGTCTCCACATCGTGGAGGGCCTGCTGAAGGCCCTGGGTGCCATCGATGAGATCATCGCCCTGATCCGAGCCAGCGAGGACACCGCGGCTGCTCGTGCCGGCTTGATGGCCGAGCCGTTCGAGTTCTCCGAGGCGCAGGCCAACCACATCCTCGACATGGCGTTGTCCCGCCTGACCCGCCTGGGTCGCAGCCAACTCGAGACCGAGGCTGCCGAGAAGCGGAACCTGATCGCCGGGTTGGAGGCTCTGCTCGCGGACGAAGTGCGGGTGCGGATGGTGATCCGCGACGAGCTCAGGGAGATCTCTGAGAAGTTCGCGACCGGGCGCCGGTCGTCGCTCGAAATAGATCCGGGCGAGCTCGACATCGAGGACCTGATCGACGACGACGACCTGATCTTCACGATGTCGGCGTCGGGCTACGTGAAGACAGTGGCCGTGGACGAGTTCCGCGTCCAGGGCCGCGGCGGCCGCGGCGTGGCCGGGGCCAAATTGAAGGAAGCCGACAGCGTCACCCACCTCATCCACACCACCGCCCACTCGTACCTGCTGTTCTTCAGCAACCGGGGCCGGGTGTACCGGTTGAAGGCCCACGAGGTTCCGGTGGCCAAGCGCACCGCCCGCGGGACCTCCATCGTCAACCTGCTGTCACTGCAGGACACCGAACGCATCCAGGCCGTGATCGACACCCGCGACTACGAGACGAACCGCTACCTGTTCTTTGCCACCGCCAAGGGCCGGGTCAAGCGGACGAAGCTGACGGCCTACGACTCCTCGCGAAGAGCTGGACTCATGGCAATCCAATTGCGTGACGACGACGAGTTGGTAGCGGTGGTCCCGACCGACGGGATTCACGACGTTCTGCTGTCGTCGCGATTGGGCCAGACTCTACGATTCTCGCAGGAACAGGTACGAGATACAGGTCGGGTAACGATCGGCGTAATCGGATTGAAGTTCAAGTATGAAGATGACTCAGTCGTGTCGTGTGCAGTGGCTCGACCCGGCGCAGCACTGCTCCATGTGACGACCCTCGGCTTCGGCAAGCGCACGGCAGTGGACAAATTGAACTGCAAGAAGAGAGCAGGTCTCGGTGTTCGAGGGATAAGGCTTGAAGAGGACAAGGGTGAGGTGCTCGGAACGCTGGTGGTGGATCCTGACGACGAGATTCTCGCCGTTACTCGGAATGGTGTTGTGATCCGAATACCCGTTTCTGGAGTCTCAGTTCAGAGCACCTCGGCAGCAGGCGTGAAGGTGATGAGTCCCGATCCCGATGACGAGGTTGTAGCCATCGCGCTGGTGGGCGATGAGGTGAACGGCGATCCCGGCCAGGGTGCCGAAGGCGACCAGGAAGGGGCGCCGGGCGGGCAATGACGGCTCGGGCGAGGCCCGAGCCCCGGGACCGGGGGCAGGCAGTGCCGTTGATGGCGGCCATGCTCCTGCTCGCGATGGGCGCCGTCATCGCGACTGTGGAGATCGGGAGGCTGCTGTACCAGAGTGCAGCTGCCCGCACCGCCGCCGATGCGGCCGCGCTGGCTGGTGCAGCCGCGGGTCGAGAGGCGGCCGAATCGATGGCGGCCGCCAACGGCGGGGTGCTGCTCACCTACGACGAGGAGGAACCCGCCGACGACTCCGGTGCGCTGCTGGTGAGCGTTGCCGTGCGAGTCGGACAGGCCAGCCAGACAGCTCGCGCTGAGCGGCAGGTGGAATGGGTGACCCCCGAGTAGACCCCAGCTAGAGCTGCGTCTACGAAATGACTAGGGCGGCGCTGCAGGTCGAAGCCCACCTCTGCGGCTGGTCCAGGGTGCCCTGACCAAACCCGCGACACACCGTTAGAGCGCTGGCTGGGTGGCCGGGCGTAGACTTCCCGCCTGTCGGAGGTGCCAGGAATCTCATGAGCGACGAGTCAGCTTCCGGCAAGGACGAGAAGCAGCCGGTCTCGCCATCCGCGGCCGCCCCGTCCGCAAGCGAGGCCCCGTCCACCGAGAGCACAGCCGAGCGCGAGCCTCCCTCCGGAAGCGATGCCACCGACCCGCTGCTCGCGCCGCGGTCGAGACCCGCACCCCGCTCAGCCGTCGGCCGGGCCTACCAGAACCGGGTCAACCGGCGCTTGCGGGCGCGCCGGGTGCGGCGCCTGGTCAGGCACGTCGAGCCCTGGTCCGTGCTGAAGGTGTCGCTGATCCTCTACTTCTGTGCCTGGGCCATCATGTTGTTCGTAGGGGTGACGCTATGGAACCTGGCCGTCAACTCGGGCCTGGTCGCCGATGTCGAGGGATTCGTGGTGGAGCTGTTCGCGCTGGAGTCCTTCAAGATCAACGCGGACCAGATCTTCCGGATCGCGGCTGTCGGGGGCCTCGTGCTGGTGCTGGCCGCCAGCGGCCTGACAGTGCTGGGAGCGGTGCTGTTCAACCTGATCAGCGACGTGACCGGGGGAGTGCGCCTGACCGTGGTCGAGGAGGAGACCGCCCGTCCCAGGCCCCGCCGTGCTCGCCGGCGAGTGCTGGTCGCGGCCCCGCCTCCCGCGGAGCAGTCGTCGGGACCGCCTCCGGGCACGGCCGGTGGCGGTCGGGAAGGCCGCGGCTAGCGTGGGGCACCGCTGGGGCTATAGCTCAGTCGGTTAGAGCGCACCCCTGATAAGGGTGAGGTCGCTGGTTCGACTCCAGCTAGCCCCACACTTCAGTTCCATAGTTCCGTCACCGCCCGGAGGCCGTCTTGGCCGCAGGATTCATCACCTTGATCCGCCGGACGTTCGCTGCCGTCGTCGTTGGCATGGCGCTGGCCGCGGCCATCCGGGTCCGCGGCCGCGGCGGTGTGCCCCCCCAGACCGGGGGTTGGCGCGAGCTGCGGGACGACGAACTGGCGTGATCCTCCCTCACGGCTGTGACTCCTGAACCCGCCGGAGCGACCGCGGTCGTCTTCGGTGCCGGTGCTACCGGTCTCCGGATCGTGCGCATGCTTGGCGACAGCTCGATCGTCCGGTCGGTGGAGGTGCGCGACACAGACCCGGACCGGCTGGGCGACATTGCCGGCGTGCTCGGCCCGAAGACCAGGATCGGCCAGGGGGAGGCCGTCCCGGAGGGAACCGACCTGGTGGTGGTGGCGACCACCACCGGATCGCAGGCCGGTCTGGCCCGTGCCGCGGTGAAGGCTGGCGCGACCGTTGTCACCACCACCAACGAGATAGCCGAGACCCGGGCCCTGCTCGCGGCCGGCAAGCAAGCCCAACGGCACGGCGTTGCGGTGGTGGTGGGCGCGGGCTACATGCCCGGCCTCACTTGCCTGCTGGCCCGGGTCGGCGCATCCGAGTTCGATGCAGTCGACGAGATCCATGTGGCCAAGGTCGGAACGGGTGGACCAGCGTGCGCTCGCCAGCATCATCGGGCCCTCAGCAGCCTGGCCATCGACTGGCGCGACGGTCGCTGGACGCGGCGTGCGGGCGGCTCGGGCCGTGAGCTGTGCTGGTTCCCGGACCCAGTGGCCGGGCGGGACTGCTACCGGGCCGCCCTGCCTGATGCGCTGTTGCTCGTGCCGGCCTTCCCCGGCGTCGATCGTGTGACGGCGCGGATGGCGGCCACCCGCCGGGACCGGCTCACTGCCCCACTGCCCATGATGCGCCGCCCACATCCCGAGGGCGGGGTGGGTGCAGTGCGGGTGGAGCTGCGGGGCCGGCGTCGAGGCGAGCGCCATGTGGTTGTGTTGGGATCCCAGGCGAAACCGGCACACGGCGCGGCCGTGGTGGCCGCCGCTACTGCGCTGCACCTGGTCGACCGGGAGGTGCCGGCCGGCGCCGCGGGACTGGCGTCGGTGCCTGATCCCGCTCGACTCCTGAGCGCGGTTGCCGCTCTGGGGCTGCGCCCCTCGCGGTTCGAGGGATTCGCCCTGTCGCGCGACGGCGGGGCCTGACCGGGCGGGCTGCGGTGGGTCCCTACCTGAAGCAGGCCAGCAGGTCTTCGTGGAGCAGCCCGTTGGTTCCCACGGCTGAGCCGCTGCGCCACCCGTCGCTCCCGGAGACGTCCGAGAACCGGCCGCCGGCCTCGGCCATGATCACCGACATCGGGGCGACGTCCCAGTCGAAGCACTCCGGATCGACCATGGCCTCGGCCCGTCCGGTGGCGACGAGGGCATAGCCGTAAGCGTCTCCCCAGGTGCGGACCCGTGCGCCCGCGGCACGAACCCGCTCCAGGACGGGTTCGGGCCAGTAGGTGAGCCCGCTAGTGCAGACATACGAGCCTTCCAGGCCGGCGCGGTCGCTCACTCCGCACGAGACGCCGTTCCAGTAGGCACCGCGGCCCCGGCCCGCCCAGACGCACTCGTCGAGTGCGGGCAGAGCGATCACGCCCACTGCGGGGCCCTGTTCGTCCACGAGGGCCAGCAGCGTGGCGTACAGGGGCACGCCCTGCACGAAGGCCCTGGTGCCGTCGATCGGATCGATGACCCAGGTGCGGCCAGTACGGCCGGCCCAGACTCCCTCCTCCTCGCCCCAGATCGTGTCGTCGGGGTAGATCGCCGAGATCTCTGAGCGCAGGAGCCGTTCAGCTGCGTAGTCGGCCTCCGTCACGGGGCTCCCGTCGCTCTTGGCGGACACCGAGAGGCTCCGTTGCTGGTACCACTGGAGCGTGACGCGTCCGGCTCGCTGAGCGGCGTCTACGGCAAAGTCGACGACCTCTTCGGCGATCGCCCCATCCGGACGCTCTCTGCCCTCAGCGCGGGGTTGGCATGGTGAAGAAGTCTCGGTATTTTTCATGCTATGTCAATGAGTGTGTATTACCATAGCCAGGCTACGGCGAGGATCATGCGGGCTGAGCGGTGCCGGTCGGTGGCTGACACGATCGACCTCCGGCGAGTCGCGGTGATCGAGCGCCACCAACCCGTCGTGGCGCTCCACCGCGAGGAGGTCTGGATGGGCCGGGCCGCCAGTGCGAGTCGGACCATGCTGCAGCGTGTCATCGGCGCGGCACTGTATTCCCTCGGCCTCGACCTCGCGACGGCCAGCCGGGCTCTGCGCAGCGAGGCCGGCAGACTCGAACAGGAGGCGGCGGCGCTGCGAAGCCGTGCCCGAGCGGCCGCCGAGGCCGAGGCGCGGGGGTGACAGGGGGCGGTGCCCTTGCGTATTCTCAAGGGGCATGGTCATCGACACACTCCGATCTGTCCTGCGATTCCGCCGGTTCGAGTTCAGCGCGACCAAGCGGCGGCTGCAGGGTGCGGCCAGTATCGAGGATCTGCGCAGGGCCGCCCGCCGGCGCCTGCCCGGGGGAGTGTTCGACTACATCGACGGTGGCGCCGAGGACGAGGTCGCCATGGACCGCAACACCCGCGCCTTCCGCGAGATGGAGTTCGTCCCGCGGGTGCTGCGCGACATGGGAAACGTGGACACCACCGGCACGATCCTCGGCCGCGAGGTGCCCTTCCCGCTGATCCTGGCGCCCACCGGGTTCACCCGCATCGCCCATCCGCCCGGCGAGCTGGCCGTGGCCCGCGCCGCCGAGCGAGCCGGTCTGCCGTACTCGCTGTCCACCATGGGGACCCGCTCGGTGGAGGAGGTGGCCGCGGTCAGCAATGGCTCCAAGTGGTTCCAGGTCTACGTGTGGCGCGACAAGGGCCTGCTCAAGGACATGATCCTGCGGGCCAAGGAGGCCGGTTTCGATGTGCTGTGCATCACCGTCGATGCGGCCATGTTGGGTCGCCGCGAGCGGGATGTGCGCCGCGGTTTCACCCTGCCGCCCAAGATGGGCATGGGCACCCTGCTCGAGGGCATGATCCGCCCGAGCTGGAGCCTGCGCTTCGCTCTCGCCGAGCCCATCTCCTTCGCGAACGTCGCCGGCAACACCGACATCGACGGATCGACGGCGGTAGATCTGGCCGCGTTCATGAACGAGCAGTTCGACCCGACCCTGTCGTGGGAGGACGTGGCGTGGATGCGGTCGTTGTGGGACGGTCCGGTGCTGGTGAAGGGAATCCAGTGCGTGGCCGATGCCGTGATCGCCCGGGACGAGGGGCTGGACGGCATCGTGCTGTCCAACCACGGCGGACGCCAGCTCGACGCGGCTCCCGGCATCATCGATCTGGTCCAGCCGGTGGCTGAGACGGTGGGCGGCGAGCTCGACATCGTGTGCGACGGCGGGATCCGTCGCGGCAGCGACATCGTCAAGGCGCTCGCACTGGGCGCGACATCGTGCATGATCGGCCGTGCGTACCTGTATGGGCTCGCCGCGGCCGGTGAGGAGGGCGTCGACTGGGTGATCGAGCACCTGCGCACCGGCATGAAGCGCGACATGGCCCTGTGCGGCGCGGCCAGCGTGTCCGAGCTGACACCGGACCTGATCTACCGGATCGACACCGGGAGATGAGCCCGGCAGACATCCTCCCCGGATCCAGAAGGCCGACCCGCTTTCGGTTAGACATCATCACGGCAGCGTTGTAGTCTCTAATCAAAGGCTCGGCGGTGGGATCCGCCGCCTTGATGCAGGAGGCTCATATGCAGGGGGACCAGCCCGCGCACCGCCATCTGCTGCCGCACTTCACGCGCGGCGCTGGATGGCGCCGCGACGACCTGGTCGTGATCGACCGGGGAGAGGGCTGCTACGTCTGGGACACCGAGGGCAACCAGTACCTGGACGGCCTGTCGGGATTGTTCTGCACCAATCTCGGCCACGGGCGCAGCGACCTGACCGCAGCCGCGTCCAAGCAGATGGACCGGCTGGCCTTCTATCCCAACTGGAGCTTCGCCCACCCGTCCGCGATGGAGGCCGCCTCCTTCATCGCTGCCGTCGCGCCCGACGAGCTGGACCGGGTGTTCTTCGTCAACTCCGGCTCTGAGGCAGTGGAGTCGGCCATGAAGTTCGCCCGCTGCTACCACCTGGCCAGCGGCGAGGAAACCCGCCACAAGGTGATCGCCCGCCGCTGGGCCTACCACGGCACCACCCTGGGCGCGCTGGCCGCGACCGGCGTGCCCAACCTGCGCGACCCCTTCGGGCCGATGCTCCCGGACTGCGTGCGCCACGTGGACAACACGCTCGGCTGCACCCGCGGGCCCGGAGTCGCCGCCCGGGAGCTGCCCTGTGTGGCCGCGGTCGAGGAGGCGATCCTTCGAGAGGGCCCCGAGACAGTGGCCATGGTCATCGCCGAGCCGGTGCAGAACGGCCGCGGCGCACTGGTCCCGCCCGAGGGGTACTGGCAGGAGCTGCGCCGCATCTGCGACCGCCACGGCGTGCTGCTGTGCGCAGACGAGGTCATCAACTCGTTCGGCCGCCTCGGGCACTGGTTCGGCAGTGACCGCTTCGGCGCCGAGCCCGACATGATCACCTTCGCCAAGGGGGTCACCAGCGCCTACCAGCCCCTCGGGGGACTGGTCGTCAGGGGCGCCCTGGTCGACCGGGTGTGGGACTCGCCCGTGGCGATGTTCGTGCACGGCTCCACCTTCGGCGCCCATCCAGTGGCGACCGCGGTGGCGCTGGCGAACATGGCCGCCATGCGCGACGAGGACGTGTTCGCCAACGTGCTGCTGAACGAGGATCGGCTTACCGGCGGTCTGCGGGCTCTGATGACCGGGCACTCTTGCGTCAAGGACGTGAGGGGGACCGGGTACTTCCACTATGTGGAGCTGATGCGGGACCGCGCCGAGGGAGTCGACCTGACCGAGGCGGAGTTCGCAGAGTTGCTCGCCGGCGGCGTGCTCGACCGGTTCGTGCGGGAGGCGCGCGTGCTGGTCCGACCCGACTCCCGGGGCGCGGCCATGCTGGCCATCGCGCCGCCGCTGGTGGCTGATGGCGCCGTGATCGACGACCTGCTGGCCCGGGTCGACCAAGTGCTCGACCGCGTGAGCGGTTGGCTGAAGGCCTCGAACTGAGGCTCTCGTATATGAAACCCATGGAGGGAAAGATGAAACGACTATTGGCCCTACTAGCCGTGTTCGTCCTGGTAGCGGCGGCCTGTGGCGACGATGAGCCCGAGCCGGCCGCCGGCAGTGACGAGCCGGCGGCTCCAGCCGCCGACGACGAGGGCGACACCGGAACGGCGGTGCCTGCCGACGATGCCGAGATGATGCTGGATGAGTTGAATGTGGCGTACTTCTTGGAGTGGCCGACGGCGAATCAGGTGGCTCAGGCCGAGGGGACCTATGACGAGGCTCTCGGGTTGACGGTGAACTGGATCCCGTTCGCGTCGGGCGGTGACATGGCTCAGGCCATGGAGGCCGGCGACATCGACATCTCCTACTCGCAGGGTCTGACGCCGTTCGCGAACTTCGTGACGGGCGGCTCTGACCTGCTGCTGGTGGGGGTGGCGGTCTCCTACGCCGATGCCGACAACTGTGTGGCTCATCCCGACTACGGCGTGACCGCGGAGAACGCGGCTGAGACGCTGGCCGGTCAGAGCATCTACACGCCGTTGGGCAATGTGACCCACTTCAAGTTGTTGAAGATGCTGGAGCATCTCGGGGTGGACACGTCCACGGTGGAGTTGATCCAGTCCGAGGGCGGCCCGGCTGCGGTTGCCGCGCTGGACTCGGGCGCGGTGGCCATGGCGTGCGCGTTCGGGGGCGCGGTCAACGAGATGATCGCCAACGGCGGGAACCTGGTGATGACCGGGGCGGAGCAGGAGGCCATCGGCATCCGCGTCTTCGACATCATCTCCACCACCGGAGCGTTCGCGGCGAGCCATCCCGACATCGTGACCGAGTTCTTGCAGGTGACCGAGGACGCCAACGCGGCCTACAACGACGACCGGGCGCCGTTCATCGACACCATCGCGGGGGCTGCGGGCATGGACCGCGAGCCGACCATCGCGCTGCTGGACGCGTTCAGCTTCCCCGAGAAGGACGTGCAGCTGTCCGATGCGTGGCTCGGCGGGACCGTCCAGCAGGTGATGAAGGACCAGATGGACTTCTTCGTGGCCCAGGGCGAGATCGAGGCCGCACTGGAGAGCTACGACTCCTTCGTCGACACCAGCTTCCTCGAAGCCGTTGAGGGCCGGGCCGGCGGGAGCATGGCCGCGGCCGACGAGATGATGCTGGATGAGTTGAATGTGGCGTACTTCTTGGAGTGGCCGACGGCGAATCAGGTGGCTCAGGCCGAGGGGACCTATGACGAGGCTCTCGGGTTGACGGTGAACTGGATCCCGTTCGCGTCGGGCGGTGACATGGCCCAGGCCATGGAGGCCGGCGACATCGACATCTCCTACTCGCAGGGTCTGACGCCGTTCGCGAACTTCGTGACGGGCGGCTCTGACCTGCTGCTGGTGGGGGTGGCGGTCTCCTACGCCGATGCCGACAACTGTGTGGCTCATCCCGACTACGGCGTGACCGCGGAGAACGCGGCTGAGACTCTGGCCGGTCAGAGCATCTACACGCCGTTGGGCAATGTGACCCACTTCAAGTTGTTGAAGATGCTGGAGCATCTCGGGGTGGACACGTCCACGGTGGAGTTGATCCAGTCCGAGGGCGGCCCGGCTGCGGTTGCCGCGCTGGACTCGGGCGCGGTGGCCATGGCGTGCGCGTTCGGGGGCGCGGTCAACGAGATGATCGCCAACGGCGGGAACCTGGTGATGACCGGGGCGGAGCAGGAGGCCATCGGCATCCGCGTCTTCGACATCATCTCCACCACCGGCGACTTCGCCGATGCTTATCCCGGTCTGATCACGGGGTTCCTTCAGGTGACCGAGGACGCCAACGCGGCCTACAACGACGACCGGGCGCCGTTCATCGACACCATCGCGGGGGCTGCGGGCATGGACCGCGAGCCGACCATCGCGCTGCTGGACGCGTTCAGCTTCCCCGAGAAGGACGTGCAGCTGTCCGATGCGTGGCTCGGCGGGACCGTCCAGCAGGTGATGAAGGACCAGATGGACTTCTTCGTGGCCCAGGGCGAGATCGAGGCCGCACTGGCCAGCTACGACTCCTTCGTCGACACCAGCTTCCTCGAGCAGGTCAACTGAGACATCACCATCACCAGCGATGGGCGGGCGCGGCCGACTTTCTGCGGCGCCCGCCCATCGCCTCAACTAGAACTGAACCCACACAGCCCGACTGCGGGCCGGTGATCCAACACCGCAGCAGCAAGGGAGGACCCGATGGATGCAATCGTCCAAGCCCTGGCCGACATCTACAGCGGCATCACCTACGTCGTCGCCCGTGGTGCGTACTGGGTCTCGATAGCCCTTCTGGTCGTTTCCGCGGCCGCGGCAGTGCTGATGGTGCTCGACCTGATCTTCACCCCGACACGGAAGTTCCTGTCGGCCGACCGGGCCGCGCAGCCCCGAGACGGCATCATCCTCATCGGCCAGCTCCTTGCGGCCGCGCTGCTGATCGGCGCGGTGGTGCTGGCCTTCCGAGACACCGGAAACCCCTATGTCGGCACCATCGCCGGCGGTGCGGACATGGACCGCGACGCGGCCGGCACGCTGCTGGACGCGTTCAGCTTCCCCGAGAAGGACGTGCAGCTGTCCGATGCGTGGCTGGGGGGCACGGTCCAGTCGGCCATGAAGGAGCAGATGGACTTCTTCGTGGCCCAGGGCGAGATCGAGGCCTCGCTGGCCGGCTACGACTCCTTCGTCGACACCGGCTTCCTCGAACGGGTGAAGGGCCGCGGCGACGGCGGCTCAGCGGCCGCCGTTGACACCGGCGGCCTCCAGGAGCTGAATGTGGCCTACTTCTCGGAGTGGCCGACGGCCAACCAAGTGGCCCAGGTCGAGAAGACCTACGACGAGGCTCTGGGTCTGACGGTGAACTGGATCCCGCTGGCGTCGGGCGTCGAGATGGCCGAGGCGATGGAGGCCGGCGACGTCGACATCTCCTATTCGCAGGGTCTGACGCCGTTCGCGAACTTCGTGACGGGCGGCTCTGACCTGCTGCTGGTGGGGGTGGCGGTGAGCTACGCCGACGCCGACAACTGCGTTGCCGGGCGAGGGCTGGGGATCACGGCCGAGAACGCGGCGACAACGCTGGCCGGTCAGAGCATCTACACGCCGCTGGGCAATGTGACCCACTTCAAGTTGTTGAGGATGCTGGAGCATCTCGGGGTGGACACGTCCACGGTGGAGTTGGTCCAGTCCGAGGGCGGCCCGGCTGCGGTTGCCGCGCTGGAGTCCGGCGAGGTGGTCATGGCGTGCGCGTTCGGCGGCGCGGTCAACAGGATGATCGCCAACGGCGGCAACCTGTTGATGACCGGGGCGGAGCAGGAGGCCATCGGCATCCGCGTCTTCGACATCATCTCCACCACCGGCGACTTCGCGGCCCAGCACCCCAGCGTCGTCACCGGGTTCCTCCAGGTGACCGAGGACGCCAACCGGGCTTACAACGACGGCGCCGGGTTCCCGTGGCGGCCCATCGTGGCCCTGTTGGCCGGCGCCGCGCTGATGGCCCTGCTCGTCGTGTACCGCCGTGCCTCCGAGGAGCGTCAGGCCGGACTGGCCCGGTACGTGTGGCTCGCTCTGGCCGTGACCTCCGTCCTTGCAGTGATCCTCGCCTTCTTGCAGCGCGAAGACTCGTCCATCCCCTACATGGGTCTGCTGCTGGGCGTGTTCATCATGGCTCGGGCGTGGTTCATGCTGGCCCGCCCCGAGGTGCGCTTCGACAAGTCGAGCGTGGCCGCCAAGACCGAGTCGCGCACCGAGAGCGCCCTCATCGTCGACAAGCTCGGCATGGTCTACGAGCTGCCCGACGGCGGCAGCGTCGAGGCCCTCAAGGACGTGTCGTTCACGCTGGAGCCGGGTCGCCTGCTCTCGCTGCTCGGGCCGTCGGGCTGCGGCAAGACCACGCTGCTGAACATCGTCGCCGGCTTCCTGGCGCCCACGTCCGGCGAGGTGAAGCTGGGCAGCGAACCGATAACCGGACCCGGCCAGGACCGGGGGATGGTCTTCCAGCGCGGGGCTCTGTTCGAGTGGCTGTCGGTCAACGACAACGTGGGCTTCGGTGCCCGCATGAACGGTCGCTCCCGGCCGGCGTCGCGCGAGGAGGTCCAGGACCTGCTGCGCATCGTCGGCCTCCAGGACTTCGGCGAGAAGGCGGTGTACGAGCTGTCCGGCGGGATGCAGCAGCGGGTGGCGCTGGCGCGATGCCTGGCCAATGATCCCAAGCTCATCCTGATGGACGAGCCGCTGGGCGCTCTCGATGCGCTCACCCGCGAGAAGATGCAGCGCCTGGTGCTGGACCTCTGGAACGAGACGGGCAAGACCATCGTGCTGGTCACCCACAGCGTTGAGGAGGCGCTGTATCTCGGTGACCAGCTGTTCGTGATGGCGCCGCGGCCGGGCCGGATCGAGAAGGTCTACGACCTGCCGTTCGCCAGGCAGGCGCTGACCGCCGATGCCCGCGACCTGAAGACGTCGCCGGAGTTCGTCCGCGTGCGGGAGGAGATACTCGGGATGATCTGGGCCATGGAGGAACAGATCATGGGAACGGGAGGAGAGAACTGATGGTGGAGGGTCCGGGCGGGCACGCCCTCGAGGAGAACATCGATCAGCAGAACCGCACCGTCAACTGGCCGTTCAACTGGCTGTTCCGCAGGTCCGGCTCGGGCACCCGCAAGACGGTCACCTTCGGAGACGCCGCGGAGGTGAGCGGCGCCCTGCATTGGACGATAATCAGCGTCGCGTTTGTACTGGTGCTCTGGTACATCGCCACCAAGGTGTGGGGCCTGCCGCAGGAGTGGTACGACTACGCCGACCAGGTGCGGGCCGGGCTGTCCGCCGACGAGAGCTACGAACAGCGCGCCCTGCTCCGCGACTGCGAGGCGGCCGCAGAGGATCCCACCGCATTCCCCGCTGACCTGCCGGAGTGCTCCTACACCCAGTGGCTCAACGAGCGGACGCTTCCGAGCCCGATGCAGGTGTTGGAGGCGGCCTGGGGATTCGCACGGGACGGCTACAGCGGCTTCACCATGTGGGAGCATCTCTGGCTGAGTTTCAGCCGTCTGGCCAAGGGACTCTTCTGGGGCGTGGCCATCGGCGTGCCCATAGGGCTGGCGATGGGTCTGTCCAACCGGTGGAGGGGGATCTTCGACCCGGTGGTGGAGCTCCTGCGGCCCATCCCGCCGCTGGCGCTGATACCGCTGTTCATCGTGTGGTTCGGCATCGGCGAGGAGGGCAAGGTCAACCTACTGCTGTTCGCGGCGATCTGGATCATGGTGATAGCGGCCCGCTCCGGGGTGCTGGCCGTCAACACGACCAAAGTCCACGCCGCGTACTCGCTGGGAGCCTCCAAGGTCCAGGTGCTGCGCCATGTGATCCTGCCCAACGCGCTGCCTGAGATATTCACCGGCCTAAGGGTGGCGATCGGAGTCTGCTGGGGGACGCTGGTCGCGGCCGAACTGCTCGGCTCCAGCGCCGGCCTGGGCTTCACGATCTTCAAGGCCCGCCAGTTCTTCCTGCTCGACCTGATGCTCTCCGCGGTGATCCTCATCAGCATCCTGGGCGTGAGCATGGACGTGGCCATGCGCATGGCCGAGAAGCGGCTCATCCCCTGGCGGGGCAAGGGTTGACGCCAACGGTCGCGGCACCGGGTCGCGACCCGGTTGCCGAGCGGTGGCGCAGCGCGGCGCGATCGAGCCGCAAGCGCGTCGTCCTGGCCGACGGCAACGACGAGCGGGCTGCCGCCGCGGCCCGACGCCTGGACGCCGAGGGCCTGGCCGCGCCGGTGCTGGTTCACGGCGCGGCGAGTTCAAGATCGCCCGCGGTCGGCGCAATGGCCGAGGCGTCGCCCTGGCGCGAGCGCATCGACCTCGACGACCCGCTCCACGTGGCCGCTCTCATGGTCGCCGCCGGGGAGGCCGACGCCTGCGTGGCCGGAGCGGCCCGACCCACCCCCGACGTGGTCCGGGCCGCACTGTTCTGTATCGGAACGGCTCCAGGAGTGGACATCGTGAGCAGCTGCTTCGTCTTCGTGCTGCCCGACGGCACACCGATCACCTACGGCGATTGCGGGGTCGTTCCCGAGCCGGACGCAGACCAACTCGCGTCGATAGCGATCGCCAGCGCGACGACCCATGCGCAGCTTGCCGGCGAGGAGCCCCGGGTGGCGATGCTGTCGTACTCCACCAAGGGCAGCGCCGACGGTCCCGGTGTGGAGCTCGTCCGGGCCGCCACCGAGCTGGTGCGGTCGAGGTCACCGGCGCTCGCGGTGGACGGCGAGCTGCAGTTCGACGCGGCATGGGTCCCGGAGGTGGCCGCTGCGAAGGCACCGGGCTCACCGGTGGCCGGCCGGGCCAACGTATTCATCTTCCCGGATCTCTCCTCGGGCAACATCGCCTACAAGATCACCCAGCGGCTGGCCGGCGCCCGGGCCTACGGCCCCCTGCTGCAGGGCACCGCGGCCGTGATCCACGATCTGTCGAGGGGATGCAGCGTCGACGACATCGTGAAGGTGGTTACCATCGCCGCCTACCAGGCCGGGTCCACCTCGTCAGCCGGTTATAACTGATCTGCTAGGCCTGCTAACTTCAGGGCTCGGCATACATGGAACCATCAGGAGCGCGATGGCCGCGACCGACAACAGCACAACCACGGTCCGCCGCCCCTTGGACGCCGAACGGGTGATATCGGTGGCGGCCGAGATCGCCGACGCGGAGGGTCTCGACAAGCTGACCCTCACCCGCGTGGCCGACGCTCTCGGAGTCCGGCAGCCGGCCCTGTACCGCCATGTGGACGGCTACGACGACCTGCTGCGCAGCCTCAGCCTGCGTGGTCGCGAGATCCTGGCCCAGCGGCTGGCCGACGCTGCGGTGGGGCTCTCGGGCGACGATGCGGTGGCTGCGGTGGGCCATGCCTGGCGCAAGATGGTGCGCGACCGTCCCGGGATCTACGCAGCCACCGATCGCTACCCCTGCGCCGGCGACGCCCAACTCGAGGCGGCCGTGGAGCGGGTCTTGGGCGTGCTGGGACAGGTGTTGAGGGGCTACGACCTGACCGACGAGGACCGGGTCCACGCGGCCCGGACGCTGCGCAGCGCGTTCCACGGCTTCAGCCACCTGGAATCCGGGGACGGCCACCCGCTGCCCCACGACCCCGAGGACACATTCGACCACCTGGTGCAACTGCTCTGCGCGGGCGTGCACCGCCTTTCCCGCGACGCCTGATGACCCGGCTCGGGTTCCTGTTGGACCGCGACAGGGGAGTCCGGTGACCCGGCTCGGGTTCCTGTTGGACCGCGACAGGCGGGTGTTGTGACCCGGCTCGGGTTCCTGTTGGACAGCGACAGCTGCATCGGCTGTCATGCCTGCACGGTCGCCTGCAAGAGCGAGCACGACGTGCCCCTGGGCGTGAACCGGACCTGGGTCAAGTACATCGAGACGGGCACATTCCCCAACGTCAACCGCCATTTCTCGGTGATGCGCTGCAACCACTGCGACGACGCGCCCTGCATCACCATCTGCCCGACCAACGCGCTGTTCCGGGCAGCCAACGGCGTGGTGGACTTCGACGACAGCAACTGCATCGGCTGCAAGGGGTGCATGAACGCCTGCCCCTACGACGCCATCTACATCAACCCCGTCACCAACACCGCCAACAAGTGCAACTTCTGCAACCACCGTATCGAGCAGAACCTGGAACCGAGCTGTGTGGTGGTGTGCCCTACCCACGCCATCAAGGTCGCCGACCTCGACGACCCCACCGACGAGACCACCAAGATCATCGCCCGCAGCGACACCGCGGTGCGGGCCCCGCAGCAGCAGACCCTGCCCAAGGTCCACTACCGGGGCGCCGACCAGGCCTCGCTGGATCCGCTGCGCACCGCCATCGCGCCCGACGGCATGATCTGGGCCGACACCACGCCCCAGCATCCGACGGCCGGCCCGGACGGCCACGGGGTGGTGGCCCGCACCGCCTACACCACCGCCCATCAGATGACCTGGAAGGCCAAGGTGTCGAGCTATCTCGTCACCAAGGCGGTGGCGGCCGGCGTCATGGCGGTGGCCGCGTTGCTGGTGCTGCTGGGGCACAGCGCCGAGCAGGCTGCCGTCGGGGTGGTGCCGCCTCTGGTCGCGGGCTTGTTCCTGGCGGCGACCGGCGCGCTGCTCGTGGGGGATCTCAAGCGCCCTGAGCGCTTCTACTACCTGCTCACCCGCAGCAATCGCCGCTCCTGGCTGGTGAAGGGGGCCTGGGTGCTCGGCGCCTTCGCCGCGGTGTGCGCAGCATGGTTCGTGGCCGGGGTCGCCGGCTCGCCGGTCGCGTTGCAGGCGCTGGCCGTCCCGGCGGGGCTGCTGGGCTTGGCCACCGCCGGCTACACCGCCTTCCTCTTCGCCCAGTGCGAGGGGCGCGACCTCTGGCAGACGCCGCTGTTGCTGCCCACGCTGCTGGCCCAGGCCGCGGTCGCGGGAGGAGCCGCCTATTCGGTGGCCGACCTGGTGATGGACGTTCCGGCGCCGGACGCGGTGCGCTGGGTGCTGCTCGGTGGCCTGCTGGCCACCGGTCTGCTGGTCGCGGCCGAAGTGTCGTCGCGGGGCACCGCCCATGTGGAGGCCGCCGTCGAGGCCATGACCCGGGGCCGGTACGCCCGCCGTTTCTGGGCCGGCGGGGTGCTGCTGGGCCTGATCCTGCCCGCGGTCGCCACCGCGGTCGCCCTGGCGGCCGGTACCGGGGCAGCCCTGCCCGCGGCCGCGGGACTGGCCGCCCTGGTGGGCATGTGGTTCTACGAGGACAGCTTCGTGCGGGCCGGCCAGTCGGTGCCGTTGTCGTAGGGGAGTCGACGTGAGCGAACTGCACAGCTATCCCCCCCACGAGACGTGGCACGACGCGGTCACCCTCGACGCCAAGGCTTGGCCCCGGCGGGTCGAGAACCACCACACGCTGGTCCCCACCACCTGCTTCAACTGCGAGGCCGCCTGCGGGCTGGTGTGCCACGTGAACCACGCCACCGGCCGCATCGACCGCATCGAGGGCAACCCTCTGCACCCGGCCAGCCGGGGCCGCAACTGCGCCAAGGGACCGGCGACGCTCAACCAGATCGACGACCACGAGCGCATCCTGTACCCGCTGCGCCGGGCGGGGGAGCGAGGCGGCGGCCGGTGGGAGCGGGTCAGCTGGGCCGACGCACTCGACGACATCGGCGGTCGCATCCGCACCGCCATCGCCGAGGGCCGCCACAACGAGGTCATGTACCACGTCGGGCGGCCCGGCGAGGACGGCTACGCCGAACGGGTGCTGCAGTGCTGGGGCGTGGACGGCCACAACAGCCACACCAACATCTGCAGCTCCAACGCCCGCATCGGCTACCAGAGCTGGATGGGCCACGACCGCCCGTCATCGGACTTCGCCCACGCCGAAGTCATCTTCTTGATCTCGTCGCATCTCGAGGCCGGCCACTACTTCAACCCCCACGCCCAGCGCATCATCGAGGCCCAGGGGCAGGGCGCGACCGTGATCTGCGTGGATCCCCGGTTATCCAACACCGGTGCCAAGGCCGACTTCTGGCTTCCGGCGTGGCCCGGCACCGAGCCCTTCCTGCTCCTGGCGATCGCCCGCCTGCTGCTGATGGCCGGTGCCTGGGAGCAGGACTTCGTGCGGCGCTGGACCAACTGGGAGACCTACCTGCGAGAGCGCCACCCCGATCTGCCGGTCGAGTTCGAGTCGGTGGGAGCGGCCCTGCTCGAGGACTACGCCGCGTACACCCCCGAGGAGGCCGAGCGGGTCTGCGGCGTGCCCGCGGCCCAGATCACCGAGGTGGCCCGGATCATCGGGGCCCACCCGACGAAGTTCGCGTCGCACAACTGGCGGGCCGCGGGCGCGGGCAACCTCGGCGGCTGGCAGACGGCCCGCTGCCTGTTCTTCCTCAACGTGCTCACCGGCTCGGTCGGCACCGTGGGCGGGACCACCGGCAACGGCTGGAACAAGTACAAGGCGCCCCACCCGCCGGCCGCGGGGCCCGTGCAGCACTGGAACGAGCTCAACTGGCCCCGCGAGTACCCGCTGGCCTACCACGAGATGTCGATCCTGCTGCCCCACTTCCTGAACGAGGGCCGGGGCCGTCTCGACGTGTACTTCAGCCGGGTCTACAACCCGGTGTGGACCAACCCCGACGGTTTCAGCTGGCTGGAGGCCCTCAAGGACCCCGGCAAGGTCGCGTGCCATGTGGCGCTGACGCCGACCTGGTCGGAGACGGCCATCTTCGCCGACTACGTGCTGCCCATGGGGGTGGGCGCCGAGCGCCACGACGTGGCCAGCTTCGAAACCCACGCCGGCCGCTGGATCGGCTTCCGCCAGCCGGTGCTGCGCCGCTACGCCGAGATCCGGGGCGAAGAGGTGGGCCATGCCTCCCGCACCCACGAGTTCAACCCGGGGGAGGTGTGGGAGGAGAACGAGTTCTGGATCGAGCTGTCGTGGCGGATCGATCCCGACGGCTCCATGGGCATCCGGCGCTGGTTCGAGAGCCCCGACCGTGCCGACTCGCCCATGTCGGTGGACGAGTACTACGCCGCCATGTTCGAGAGTGTGCCCGGCCTGGCCGACGACGCGGCCGCAGCCGGCCAGACCCCGCTGGAGTTCATGCGCGACCGGGGTGCCTACGCCCTCGACGGCGACATGCACACGCCCTATGAGCGCGAGGTCGACCCGGACGCGCTCGAGGGCTGCACCCTCGACGGCTCAGGAGTCTTCCGTCGGGCCGGCACGCCGGGAGCGTGGTCCGGCGAGCCGGAGGAGCTGGCCGGGCTGCATCTGGCCGGGCTCGGCGACGGGTCGCCCGCGGTCCAGGTGGACGGAAAGCCACGGGAGGGGTTCCCCACCCCGTCGCGCAAGCTAGAACTGTACTCGCAGACCCTGGCCGACTGGGGCTGGCCCGAGTACGCCACCCCTGCCTGGATCCCGTCGCACGTCCACTGGGAGGAGCTCGACCTCGACGCCGACGAGCGGATCCTGCTGCCCACCTTCCGCATCCCCACCCTGATCCACACCCGCTCGGGCAACAGCAAGTGGCTGTCGGAGCTGAGCCACCGTCACCCGCTGTGGATCCATCCCTCCGACGCCGAGGCGCTCGGCGTCGACGTCAACGGCCTGGTGCGGGTCACCACCCGCATCGGCCATTTCGTGATCGGGGCCTGGCGCACCGAGGGGATACGCCCCGGCGTGGTCGCCGCGTCGCACCACATGGGACGCTGGCGCCTCGACTCCCGCAGCGGGGGCTCGTGGACCGGCGGTGACGCCGACGTCGCCAACGACGGCACGGTGTGGCGCCTGCGCCGCCGTGGCCGCCCCGAGCGGCACGCCAGCGACGACTCCGACACCGAGCGCATCTGGTGGAGCGACACCGGCGTGCACCAGAACCTGACGTTCTGCGTGCAGCCCGACCCGGTGTCGGGCATGCAGTGCTGGCACCAGCGGGTGCGGGTCGGCCCGGCCGAGCCTGGTGACGCCTACGGCGATGTGGTGGTGGACACCGCCAAGGCCCGCGACGCCTACCGCGACTGGCTGGCCATGACCCGGCCCGCGCCGGGACCGGGCGGCCTGCGCCGGCCCCTGTGGTACGCCCGCCCCCTCAAGCCCACCCCAGCCGCCTACGCCCTGTAGGCGGCCCTGCGCCAGCGGGTACAGTTGGCGGCCTGCCGGCGGCGAGAGTGTACGGAGGTGCCGCTGATGAGTTTCGCCAATCCGACTGAAGGTGTCGACCGGTCGAACGCCCCCTATGTGATCGTGTCGAGCGACACCCACGCGGGGCTGCAGTGCGAGGAGTACCGCCCCTACCTCGACTCTGCGCTGCACGACGAGTTCGATGTGTATGTGGCCGGGCGCCATGAGCACCGGCGGGTCCAGGAGGAAGTCAACGCCGAGTTCCTGGCCGAGTGGGAGGGCCAGAACTTCGAGGGCCTCCGGGGCGCCTACGACCCCGAGGTGCGCGACAAGGAGCTCGACGCCGACGGCATCGCCGGCGAGGTGATCTTCGCCGACGGCGACGCGGTCACCGGCCAGGAGTCGCCGCCGTTCGGCGCGGGGCTGTCGGCCGGCCAGATCACCGACCCCCGCAAGGCGTTCGGCGGGGCCCGGGCCCACAACCGCTGGCTGGTCGACTTCTGCGCCACCAACCCGCCCCGCCGGGCCGGGGTGGGCCTGGTGCCGATCACCCACGACATCGACGAATCGGTGGCCGAGATCGAGTGGCTGGCCGGCAAGCCCGGCATCGCCGGGATCATGATCCCGACGATGTGGCACGGCTTCGCGCCCTACGGGTCCGACCACTACGACCGGGTCTGGGCCGCGTGCGCCGAGACCGGCCTGGTAGTGCACACCCACTCCGGCGAGGCCGACTTCCCGTCTTACGGCGAGAACGTGGCCATGTACGTCTCGGAGGTGCCGTTCTGGACCCACCGGGCGCTGTGGCAGCTGCTGTTCTCGGGCAAGTTCGATCGGTACCCGGGGTTGCGCTACGCGGTGGTCGAATGCGGCTCCTACTGGATCGCGGACCTGCTGTGGAAGACCGACGTGAACTTCGGGGCCAGCAACAAGATCAAGAAGATGAGCTCCCGCATGAAGGGCCTCATCTCGCGCCTGCCGTCGGAGTACTTCGGCACCAACGTGTTCATCGGGGCGTCCACCATGAGCACCGAGGAGATCCGTCGCCGCCACGTCAACGGCATCGACGCGCTCATGTGGGGCACCGACTACCCCCACCCCGAGGGCTCCTGGCCCCATACTGCGGAGCGCCTTCAGAGCGACTTCCGCGACGTGTCCATCGAGGACACCCGCCTGCTGCTCGGCCTCAACGCGGTGGAGTGCTACCACCTCGACTTCGATTCCCTCACCGAGATCGCGGCCCGGATCGGCCCCACCCCCCAGCAGCTCCACCAGGATCCCGGCCTGCGCACCCCGCCCGACGCCAAGCACACCGCCCGCTGGTGGATAGACGAGTACGGCTGCGAACTCCAGTACTGAGCCCGCCTTCGGCCCTGCGGGGGCTAGCGTCGTGGCTGTGAGCGACGGGGGATACCAGCCCAGCCCGTGGAAGCCGATCGCCGACCATGTCGATCGGTATTTGGCCACCGATGGCGCCGACGGATTCGAATGGGAGGGCGCCCAGTGCGTGATCCTCACCACTGTGGGGCGCAAGACGGGCAGCCTGCGCCGCACGCCGCTCATCCGGATCCGCGACGGTGAGCGCTACCTGCTGGTCGGCTCCATGGGAGGCGCGCCCCGGCACCCCAGCTGGTATCTCAACCTGGTCGCCAATCCTGACGTGACCATCCAGGACCGTGGCGAGCTCCACCGGCTGAAGGCCCGCACGGCCAACCCTGAAGAGAAGGCCGAGCTCTGGCCCATCGCGGTGAGCCAGTGGCCCGACTACGAGGACTACCAGGCCCGCACCGACCGCGACCTCCCTCTCGTCATCTGCGAGTGAGAGGGGAGACTGCAGCCTGAGGGTCGGCGTCGTATAGCTCGGCTACCACGTCCAAGGCTTGGGCGACCAGGGGGCCGGGCTCCGGAGCCCGGGTCAGCAGCAGCAGCGGCACTGACGCGGAGCGGTCCTCGAGGGTTGCGTAGTGCAGCTCGGGGGGTCGGAAGGTCTGCACGCTGGCCGGCACTATGGCGATCCCCTCGCCGGCGGCCACGAACCCGAGGATGGTGGCGTACTCGGTCGCCTCGATGATCGGGTCATAGGGCACCCCGACGGAGCGGAGCATCCCTGCCAGCACCCCGTGCAGGCTGGGCGAGACCCGGCGGTCGAACCCGATGACGGGCTCGCCGGCGAGGTCCTGCAGGCTCGCGCTCGGGGATGCCGCCAGTCGATGGGACGCGCTCACGGCCACCAGCAGAGGCTCGTGCATCACCAGGGTCGCCTCGACGTTGCGGGAGTCGGCGACGGCCCGGCCGATGCCCAGGTCGATCTGACCGACCCCCAGGGCCCTCACCTGCTCGTCGGAACTCATCGAGTGCAGCTCGTAGCCGACCCGGGGCCAGCGTCGCCGGTACTCGCTGAGCACGCGGGGCATCACCTCGTAGGCGGCTGAGTCCACGAACCCGACCCGCAGGGTGCCGGCCTGGCCGTGGCGGTGCTGGTCCATCAGCCGGTCGACGCCGTCGGCCGAGGCCAGCAGGCGTACCGCCTCCGGGTACAGGAAGGCGCCCGCGTCGGTCAGGCTCACCCTGCGGGTGCTGCGGTCGAACAGCGCGGTGTCCAGCTCGCGCTCCAGCAGCCGGATCTGCTGGCTCAACGGCGGCTGGGACATGTTGAGCCGTTGGGCCGCCCGCCCGAAGTGGAGTTCGTCGGCGACGGCCACGAAGTAGCGCAGACGCTGGAGGTTCACGGCAGCATAATATCTAACACGTCTGAATCAATCTGATATTGATACTTCTTGTCTCCGACAACGACCCGTATGGTTCATGGGCGATGAGGGGAATCGCGCCGGGGATGCGGCGCCGGCCGGCCAGATACTCCGCAGCCGCGCTGGCCTGGCGCGGCATGCGGGGCGACACCTGGCCCCGGGTCTGGCGAGACAACGAGCTGAAGCGCTCCTACGACGCGGTGGTGGTCGGGGGCGGCGTCCACGGCCTGGCCACCGCCTACTACCTGGCCCGCAACCACGGCATCACCAACGTCGCCGTGGTCGACAAGGCCTATCTGGGCAGCGGCGGGTCGGGTCGCAACACCGCCATCGTGCGGTCCAACTACCTCACCCCGGCCGGGGTTGCCTTCTATGACCGGTCGCTGGAGCTCTACAACACCATGGCCACCGATCTGAACATCAATGTGATGTTCAGCGAACGGGGCCATCTGACCCTGGCCCATACCGACGGCGCTCTGCGCACCATGCATTGGAGGGCCGAGGTCAACAAGCTTCAGGGGGTCAACTCCAGCGTCATCGGCCCCGACGAGATAAAGAAGATCGCCCCCAGCCTCGACACCTCCGACCATCCCCGCTATCCCATCCTGGGCGCCCTGTACCACCCGCCGGGCGGGATCATCCGCCACGACGCCGTCGTGTGGGGCTACGCCCGGGCCGCGGACCACATGGGCGTGGAGATGCACCAGCGCACCGAGGTCCTGGACATCCTGTGCGAAGGCGGCGACGGCCCCGACGGCAAGGGCGCCGGCGGGAAGGTCACCGGGGTGCGGACCAACCGGGGCGACATCTCCACTCCCGTCGTCGTGAACTGCACCGCGGGCTGGGCCTCGCTGATATCGGCCATGGCCGGCGTGCGCCTGCCCATAACCACCCACCCGCTGCAGGCCGCGGTCACCGAGCCGGTCAAGGTCTTCCTGCCCACCGTGGTCGTGTCGGGGTCGCTGCACGTGTACGTGAGCCAGACCGACCGGGGCGAGCTCGTCTTCGGGGCGTCGGTCGATCCGGTGGCCACCTACTCGATCCGGGGTTCGCTCGAGTTCACCGAGGAACTGGCCGGCCACGTCCTGGAACTGATGCCGTCCGTGTCGCGGATGCGGTTGCTGCGGCAGTGGTCCGGCCTGTGCGACATGACCCCCGACTACTCGCCGGTAATGGGCTTCACGCCGGTGGACGGGTTCCTGGTCGATGTCGGCTGGGGAACCTACGGCTTCAAGGCGGGCCCGGTCTCGGGCGAGCAGATGGCCGCAGCGGTGGCCACCGGCAACACGCCTGAACTCATCGCGCCCTTCGCGCTCAGCCGGTTCGACGACGGCGAGCTGGTCGGCGAGAAGGGCGCGGCGGCGGTGGGGCACTGATGCTGATGCTGCTGGTGCTGTCCCTCGGCTGTGCGCCGGAGATCCCGTTCACCCCGAAGGGTGTCGACGGCTGATGCTGGTGGTGCCCTGTCCGAACTGCGGGCCGCGCAACTCTGCGGACCTGCGGTACGGCGGCGAGTCTCAATCTCGCCCCGACCCCGCCACTGCCTCCCCCCGGCAGTGGCGGGGCTACCTCTACCTGCGCGACAACCCGGCCGGCTGGCTGCGCGAGACCTGGTACTGCCGGTCCGGGTGTCGCCGCTGGTTCACGCTGGAGCGCAACACCGCGACCAACGAGTTCCGCGACCCGCCCCAGCCCGGCGACAAGCGAGGGGGCAAGGCATGAGCGCGCCGTCGGCCTCGCCGGAGCGCTCGCCATGACGATGAGCCGGCTGGGGGTCCAGCCCACCGAGGTGATCGACCGCTCCACGGCGCGGCGGTTCCGCTGGAACGGCAAGCGTTTCAGCGGCTTCGAGGGCGACACCATCGCCTCGGCGCTGGCTGCCGCGGGCGAGCACGTGTTCTCTCGCTCCATGAAGTACCACCGGCCCCGCGGCGTCCTCACCGCCGACTACTGGGACCCCAACCTGCTGGTGCAGGTCGGCGACGATCCCAACGTGCGGGCCGGCCACCGCCTGCTGGAGGCCGGCATGGACGTGCGGGCCCAGAATGTGTGGCCCTCGCTGCGCCGTGACATCAAGGCCGCCAACGGCCTGGTCTCTCGGTTCCTCACCGCCGGCTTCTACTACAAGACGTTCATGCGTCCGCAGAAGCTGTGGCCCGCGTATGAGCGGGTCCTGGCCACCTTCGCGCCCGGCGGCAAGGTCGATCCCGACACCCCTCACCGCTACCACGACAAGCGCTACACCCATCCCGACGTGGTGGTGGCCGGGGCCGGGCCGGCCGGCATCGAGGCTGCCCTGGCCGCAGCCGCGGCCGGAGCCCGGGTGCTGCTCGTGGAGCACGAGCACGCCGTGGGCGGGCACCTGCGCTACAGCAGTTCCGGATCGGACCGCACCGCGCTCTCCGAGCTGCGGGCCGCCCTCGACGCCTCCGACGTCGAGGTGCTGACCGACTCCACCGTCACCGGACGCTACGAGGACAACTGGCTGGGGATCGTGCAGCGCAACCACCCGGTCGCGGTGGAGCGGCTCATCAAGGCCCGGGCCAAGGTGCTGGTGGTGGCGCCGGGCCTCATCGAGAGGCCCTACGTGTTCTCGGGCAACGACCGTCCCGGCGTGATCACATCGGGAGCGGCTCGCCGCCTGGTCAACCTGTGGGGGGTCAAGCCCGGCGAGCGCGCCGTCGTGTTCACCGCCAACTCCGAAGGCGACGCGGCCGCGGCCGATCTCGAACGGGTCGGCGTGGAGGTCGCCGCGGTCGTCGACGGGCGCGACGGCAGGCGCGTCAGCGCCGCCCAGGGCCCGGCGCGGGCACTGGAGGCGGTGGTGGCCGGCGGGACTCGCACCGAGGCCGACCTGCTGGTCGTCGCCGCGGGCTGGACCGCCCCCACATCCCTGCTCAACATGGCCGGCGACCGGCCCGTCTACGACCCGGACACCGCCCGGTTCTTCCCGTCGGACCCGCCCGGCAACGTGCTCGCCACCGGCGGGCTCGCCGGCGACGGCAGCCTCGACGAGTTGCGGGCCCACGGTGCGGCCACCGGGAAACTGGCCGCCCAGCGGGCCGCCGCGGTGGCTCACCGCTATCAGGCCCGCACCGCCCGGGCGCTGGAGGTCACCGGCGACGAGCCGGCCTGGGCAGCCGACCTGCGGGTTCCCCTGGGCCGGGACCGCCACCCGGAGCTGTACCGGTCCGACACCCACGGCATGATCGACTTCTCCGAGGATGTCGGATCCAAGGATCTGGTTGCGGCAGCCAGGGAGGGCTACGACTCGGTGGAGCTGGCCAAGCGCTACACCACCGCCACCATGGGGTCGGCTCAGGGCAAGCTCGAGACGGTCAACACCGTGGCCGCCATCGCCGAGGCCCGGGGCGAGACCATCGCGCAGGTCGGCACCACCGTTTGGCGGCCGCCGTACGCCCCGCTCACGCTGGGCGCCCTCGCCGGGCGGGTGTTCGAGCCGGTGCGGGTGTCGTCCATCCACCCGTGGCATGAGGCCAACGGCGTGCGCACCATCCTCGCCGGCCAGTGGATCCGCCCCGACCACTACGGCGACCCCGCCGCGGAGGTGCGCAACGTTCGGACCAACGTCGGGCTGATCGACGTCACGCCGCTGGGCAAGCTCGACCTGCGGGGCCCCGACATTCCGAAGCTGCTCAACCTGCTCTACACCAACAAGTGGTCGAAGCTGCCGATCGGCAAGGTCCGCTACGGGATGATGTGCGCCGAGGACGGCGTCGTGCTCGATGACGGCGTGACCGGGCGCCTCGGCGAGGACCACTACCTGATGACCACCACCAGCTCGGGCGCGGCCGGCGTGTGGGAGTGGGTGGAGAACTGGCTGCAGACCGAACGCCCCGACTGGCGGGTCCACGTCACCCCGGTGACCACCGCCTATGCCAGCATCAACGTGGCCGGGCCCAAGTCCCGGGAGCTGGTGAGCCGGGTGGTCACCGGTGTCGACCTGTCGCCGGAGGCCTTCGCCTACATGGAGGTCCGCACGGCCACCGTGGCCGGCGTGGCCGGATGTTTCATGTGGCGCATCGGCTTCACCGGCGAGCTGTCATTCGAGCTGCACGTTCCCGCAGGTCACGGCCTGCACGTGTGGGAGGCCCTGATGGAAGCGGGCGCCGGCCTCGGCGTCGGCCCCTTCGGCTTGGAGGGCCAGCGCATCATGCGCCTCGAGAAGGGCCATTTCATCGTGGGCCAGGACACCGACGGCCTGACGCTGGGGCCCAGCACCGGCCTGAGTCCGCTGATCAAGCTGGACAAGGACGACTTCGCGGGCATGCCCGAGCTGGCCTGGGCCGCCGACCGGCGGCTGCCCATGATCGTGGCCATCCAGCCCGACGACCCCAATGTGGTGCCCGAGGAGGCCGCCCAGATCGTCCGGGGCGACACCAACGAGATACTGGGCCGGATCACGTCGTCGCGGATGTCGCCCACGCTGGGCCGATCCATCTGCCTCGGGCAGGTCGAACCCGAGCTGGCCGCAGGCGGGACCAAGGTGACGGTGCTGCTCACCTCCGGTGATCGCATCAGCGCCACCGTGATGGACCACCACGCCCACTTCGACCCGGCCGGGGAGCGTCTCCGTGGCTGACTCGCTCACCTTCGAGAGTCCGGTAGTGCGGAGCTACGACACCGTCGACTCCGGTGATCTCCTGCTGGCCGACCTCAGCGCGACCACCAAGTGGCTGGTCCGCGGCTCGCCCGGCGGCGCTGTCGCCGGAAGGCTCGGTGCGCCGTTCGGCTCGTCGAGCACCGCCGCGGGCGGCACCACGGTGCTGGGTTCCAGGCCGGGGGAGTGGATCGTGGTGGGCGCCGCCGGCGCGGTGGCCGAGGCGGTCGAGGGTCTTGAGCAGTTGGACTCCTCGGACTTCGTCTCGTGCTTGGACTGGACCCACGGCCGGGCCCTGTTCCGTGTCACCGGGAACGAAGCGACCCGGATGCTCGAGAAGGTGTGCAGCCTCGACTGGTCGGACCCGATGACGCCCGACGGCGCGGTGGCCTCCGCCTCGGTGGCCAAGGTCACCTGCGACATCGCCCGCAACGACGTCGACGGCGTTGCGTCCTACCTGGTCTTTTGCGACCGCTCCTTCGGCCAGTACCTGTTCGACGCGCTCATCGACGCCGGCGGCGAGTTCGGCCTGTCCGTCGGTCCTGCCGACGACCGGTAGCAAGGCCCGGACCCGCGAGGGCCTGATCGCGCCAAGCACGGCGCGACCGCCTATCCTTCTGTCGCCGGGGCTCGCCGCTCCGGCGTCGTCCGGTCCGCCCCCAACCGCCGAGGGAGACGCTCAGTGGTCGAGGTACCCGACTATCTGCTCGAACGGTCGCGTCAGCGACGGGCCGAGCTGACGGGCGCCGAACCCGAGGGTGGCCAGGCCGCGGCCGATGCCCCGGCTGCCACGGCGCCGGTCGCCGCGGCCGCGCCCGTCCCGGCTGCCCCGGCACCGATGCCCGAGGCCGCCCCGCCGCCGCCCCCCGAACCGGACCCGCCCTACGTCGAGGCCGCCAACCGGCGCAAGCGGATGCCGTACTGGGCCGCGTCGGTGATGGTGTTCCTGCCCGTCTGGGCCATCTTCTACGTGGGCATGCTCGAGCCGCCCGACAGCGACGAGCTGGTCCTGGCCGACAACGGTGCCGCGGTGTACAGCACCTGCGCCTCCTGCCACGGCGCCGACGGATCCGGCACCGCCACCGGCCGCCAGCTCAGCGACGGTGAGCTCCTGCTCACGTTCGGCACCACCCCCGACTTCGAGGGCCTGGCCCATCACCTGTCCTGGGTGTACCTCGGCACCGCGGGTACCAAGCGCCTGGGGCTGGACTTCTACGGCGACCCCGACCGGCCCGACGGCCAGCGAGAGGTCGACAGCTTCGCCAGCGGCATGAGCGGCTTCTCCAACCTGAGCCTGGAGGACCTGGTCTCGGTGGTGTACTACGAGCGGGTCGTCCACGGCGGGCTCGACGCCGAGAAGGCCGCCCACGAAGAGGAGATGCTGCTGGCTCTGGTGGCCGACGCCCCCGTGTTCGAGACCGGCTCGCCCGACGAGATCAGCGCTCTGTTGACAGAGTCCGCCGAGGGCCACGGCATCGATCTCGCCGCCGGCGAGTAGCCGGCCGGGCCGGAAGGGCCCGAGGCCAGTGGCCTCCGCCGGCATCACCGCCACCGAGGAGTGGGCCGCGCTGGCCCGTCACACCCGCGAGCTGCAAGCGGGCGGCACGCACCTGCGGGAGCTGTTCGCGGCCGACGGCGGCCGGGCCGAGCGGCTGACGGTGACGGCCGGCGACCTGGTGATCGACTGGTCCCGCCATCCGGTGACCGCCGAGACCGTCGAGCTGCTGCTGAGTCTGGCTGACCGGGCCGGCGTGGCCGAGCGGGTCGAGGCCACCCTGGCCGGTGAGCCGGTGAACGCCACCGAGGGCCGGCCCGCTCTGCACACCGCACTTCGAGCCGGCCCCGACGCCTCGCTGAAGGCCGGCGGTGTCGATGTGATGGCCTCGGCGCGGGCCGAGCTCGACCGCATGGCCGGCCTTGCCCGAGCGGTTCGCACCGGCGAGCGCCGGGGAGCGACCGGCCGGCCGATCCGCACCGTGGTGAACCTCGGGATCGGCGGGTCGCATCTGGGCCTGGTCATGGCCCACGAGGCGCTGGCCGCGTTCGGTGATCCCGGTATCGACTGCCGTTTCGTGGCCAATGTCGATCCAGCCGACCTGGCGACGGTGCTGGGAGAGGGACTGGACCCCGCAGAGACGCTGTTCGTGGTGGTGTCCAAGAGCTTCACCACCGCCGAGACGCTGGCCAACGCCCGGGCGGCCCGCCAGTGGGTGACTTCAGCGCTCGGCCCCGAAGCAGTGGCCCGCCACTTCGCGGCGGTCACCGCCAATGGGGCCGCGGCTGCCGATTTCGGTGTGGACGCCGGCGACGTCTTCGCCATGTGGGACTGGGTGGGCGGCCGTTACTCACTGGGATCGGCGGCGGGACTGTCGCTGATGGTCGCCATAGGGGAGAGCTGCTTCGGCGAGATGCTGGCCGGGATGCGGGCCATCGACGAGCATCTCCGCCGGCAGCCGCCCGCGGGCAGCGCTCCGGTGCTGATGGGACTCCTGGCGGTGTGGTACCGCAGCTTCTGGGGGCTCCAGACCAGGGCGGTGCTGCCGTACGCCCACCGGCTGCGCCTGCTGCCCACCTACCTGCAGCAGCTCCAGATGGAGTCCAACGGCAAGCGGGTGGATCTCGACGGGGTGGCCGTGGGCTGCGATACCGGCCCGATCGTGTGGGGCGCGGCCGGCACCGGCGGCCAGCACTCGTTCCACCAGCTGCTGCACCAGGGCACCACGGTCGTTCCCGCCGACTTCATCGTGTTCGCCCGGCCCGACGCCGACACGGCCCATCTGCCGGAGGCCGGGTCTCACCACGAGTCGCTGGTCGCCAACTGCTTCGCCCAGGCATCCGCGCTGGCCTTCGGTGCCGCTTCAGACGACCCCCATCGCGAGCTTCCCGGCAACCGCCCGTCCACGGTGATCATGGCCCCTGAGCTGACGCCGTCGGTGCTGGGCCAGCTGGTGGCCCTCTACGAGCACGAGGTGCTGGTGCAGGGCGCGGTGTGGGGCATCAACAGCTTCGACCAGTACGGCGTAGAGCACAGCAAGACCCTCGCCGACGCCATAACCGCAAGCCTGCAAGCGGACCTGTCTCACCCGGCCAGCGATCACGACCCCTCCACCGCGGCGTTGCTAACCCACTACCAACGCCTCCGGCAGCGGGGTCGGATCACTTGACCAAAACGAGCGATGTCAGTGGGCCTCACTAGCGTCGGCGTTGCTCTGGGATCCGCGACTGGTGACGTCTAGACGTCTAATGTGCGGAGCAATGGTTGCTTCAGCTCAGAGTCTCGGCCGTCGCAGGCCCGGCGAAGTTCGCGACGCCATCGAACAGGCACTCGCGAACGCGGGCAGGCCTCTGAGGTTGAAGGAGATCCATGCGTCAGTTGAGGCTCGACTGGGAAGCCCCGTTGCTGCGTCGTCGGTCCGCAGCTACCTCAACCTCAACGCAGGTCGCGGAGGCCAGTTCCGGAGGGTGCGCCGTGGCGTCTATGAGTTCGGCTGAGGCTGCATTCGCAGAAGCCTGGTCACCCTTTGCGAAGGTGGGTGACGCTTCGTTGTACGTCGGTGACTGCTTGGAGTGGCTCGCTGAGCAGCCGCCCCAGGCGTTCCACGGGGTCGTGACCGATCCTCCGTACGGCATCGTCGAGTACACCCCCCAAGAGCAGCGCAAGCTTCGCATGGGACGGGGAGGCGTATGGCGCCTTCCCCCGGCATTCGATGGCCATCAGCGCTCGCCCCTGCCCAGGTTCACTACTCTGACCGCTGAGGATCTGGACGGCTTGTGCTCGTTCTTCCGTGCGTGGACCGAGGCGCTCGTACCGGTTCTGGTCCCCGGTGCGCACGTCTTGGTAGCGTCCAACCCGCTGGTCTCTCATCTGGTCGCGAGCGCCATCTGCGATGGTGGTCTTGAGCGTCGGGGCGAGGTGGTGCGCTTGGTGATGACGATGCGAGGCGGTGATCGTCCAAAGAACGCCCACGAGGAGTTTCCCGACGTCACGGTCATGCCTCGTTCCAAGTGGGAGCCGTGGCTGTTGTTTCGCAAGCCGCTCGTGGGGCGTGTCCAAGACAATCTTCGGACCTGGGGCACCGGCGGACTCCGGCGTGTTTCTGACGAGAAGCCGTTCGCGGACGTGATCGCATCAACTCCCACGCGCCGGGCGGAGCGGAAGCTCGCGCCGCACCCCAGCCTCAAGCCTCAGGCGTTCCTCCGCCAAGTAGTACGTGCCATCCTGCCGCTCGGCACCGGTGTTGTGCTCGATCCGTTCGCCGGTTCGGGCTCTACCTTGGCCGCCGCGGAGCATGTCGGCTACTGCAGCGCAGGCGTCGAGCGAGACCCGACCTATGCCAGGCTTGCAGTTTCCGCCATTCCCAAACTGCGTGACTACGAGCCCAGCTCGGCCGCGTTGTCGGCGAGGTCCAGGTAGACCCAGCTCCGCCGCAGCTTCGCGACTCCCTCGGCGTGAAGCGTGGCAGTCCTCGTGCCTAGCTCGCCTCGATCGTTGCGGCGGAAGTCAGCTGTTGTGACCTCCGCGAGGTACACCTCGGTGAAGCGCAGTGGATCTCGGTCGGCGGCGGGCTCTGTCAAGTTGTCAACTTGGTAGACGAACACGCAGAACCACTGGTCTCGAGCGCCGTGCGTGTCCACAGCGCCACCCTTCTTCAGCGTGGACTTGATCTCGACCCCCTCGGTGCCAGCCTTCACGGCATCACCCGCATACACCCCCTTCACGACAAGGTCGGGGTGCCCGTTGTGGTGCTGATTCTCGACAAGAGTGCGTGCATGAGCGGCCATACTTGCTGTGAGCATGTCGGAGAGCATCCCTGACAGGATTGCCTTTCGGAGAGTGTCTTCAAGTCGCCCCAGACCCTTGTCGGCCAGAAACCCGTTGACATCGAAGAAGAAGTCGTAGACGTCCTGCATGGCCGCATGAAAGTCGAGGAGCCGCAGTTCGTAGGGCAGGTTCGCGTCGAGGTTGAAGCACCGCCCGTCGACCTGGCGTCGAAGAATGCTCACGGCCTGGCAGCCTAGGGCGAACCTGGAGCGGCGCTCTGGTGCTGGGGTCGTTCGATCAGCCCACCGGCACCTGGGCCAGCCTTGTGTACATCATGCCTTCAAAAATAGCCGAAAACTGACGGCTATAGATGCAGAATTCTGCTCGGTGTCGATTCTGGGGGTGACAGGTCGATGCGTAAGCGCTTCAGGTCTTCGTCGGAGAGTTTGGCTCCCAAGAAATCGACCAGCTCCTCTTGGCGGGGCTGTCCGAAGGCCAGGCGATACGCCGCGAGCGTCTTGCGCAGCCGAGGCAAGGCTGCTTCCTCCCGGCTGAAGGGCATGACTGGGACATGGCGCTCGATCCTCGCCGGTCCCTCATGGAACACCCAGTAGGGCACCATCTCGCTGTCGTTCTCGGTTCTGCTCGCCGACGCCATAGCGAAGAGGCCGTCCCAGATGTCGCTGCCTGGTTCCAACCCGTGCCCACACAGCTCCGGCCCCAGGGTCGAGGCGACATTGCGCCTCACCGCGTGGCCCTTGTAGCGGTGAACCCGGCCCTCGCGCTGCTCCAGGTCGACAGGGTTGTAGGGCAGGTTCCAGTGGACGACAGCGTGGCACCAGAGGTGGAAGTCCAGGCCCTCCTGCCCGACGGAGGTGGAAGTGAGGACGAAGGGCCAGAACGGGGAGTTGAACGCGGTCGATACCGATCCGACGCGGTTCACGCTGCCGTCGTCGAGAGTCTGGTCGGCGAAGGCGACCGCGAAGCGGGTGCGCATCCTGTGAGAGTCGAACGCGGTCTTGCGGCCCTTGCGCCTCCGGACCGGGATGTCCACCCGATACGACGAGGTGCGCAGTTCCAGGGCCTCAGCCACCTTCTCTGCGATGTTGTAGGCCGCTTCCCAGCGACGGTCGTTGTCGTCGGCAGCTTTCAACCGCCGATGGTCGTCGCCCAAGCTCAGATGGCCGAGCCAATCGCGCAGAACATGGCCATGCTCGTCGAGGACGGCCTGGAGGTTGCCGTCGATCGAGTGCCTCACAACGTCGCGCCAGTAGCGGCTCGCGCCCTCGTCGGCGTCGGGCTGCTCGGGCTGCTCGGAGTGTCCGCTGGTGATGACCGCAGTGACTTCCGGAGCGTTGAAGAAGCTCCTGAAGGCGGCACCGAGCCACGCGGCGTACTCCACCGTGCCGTGATCGTTGGAGGCCGGTAGTCCACAGACCGATGAGACCATGCGCAGAGCGCATTGCGCCGGTCCGCCGACCGCGAGCTCGGCAAGAACCTCGACCAGATCGTCGGGAGGCCGGCCGAGAGCCCCGGGTCCGTGCTCGACCATGGCCCGGGCCTCGGCGACGTGGGCACGGAGCCCCTGCCCGGCGTCGTCCTCCCAGTACGAGGCACCATCGGAGCCGAGCAACAGGTCGATGACCTCTGGCGTGCGCTGCTGGTCGAGGAACAGGGGTGCGGCCCAGTACCACCGTCGGTCGACGACACCGTCGGTGGGCGCGGGCCCGACCAGCGGTTCGAGCGCGTCTGCCAGCCGGGTGGCCACACCGTCGAGCACATCCGAGACCTGGACGCGGTCGCCGGGCGCCGGCGGCACCGCCCCGCCGGTTCCCGGTCCCTGGGAGCCTTGGCGGGGCGTCTGTGGCCGGGGGTCGCCGAGTCTGGCGAGGCTCGGGCTCGGCCAGGTCAGCAGGAACGCGGTCATCGCGGCCGCCCGTCGGGGTCCGTGCGCCTCTCCCGGCCGCGCCTGCTCGGCCCGCTCGGCAGTTCGGAAGACGAGACGCTGGCCACCCCGGCGCCTGTAGCCGGCGGTGTAGTTGTGGCTGCGGGCCTCGAAGGCGCGTCGCTCGGACTCGAAGCTCACCATCGACGAGACCACCTTCGGCACGACGGTCCATCCGGAGAAGATCAGGCGTTTGGTGAACCGTGCAGCCTCCGGCGCCTCATACACCGACCCGGTGTCGTAGTACCGCATTGAGGGAGGGATCCACAGCAACTCGAAGGCTCGGCTGCGCTCCAGGTCGTCGAGCAGCCAGCGGAGCCGCCCGTTCTGGGGGTCGATGCGCCGGTACTCCTCGACGTCGTCCCAGCTCAGAAGGCCAGGGCCGGGATCAAGATTTGCGGCCTGGGCGAACTGGCCGTCCTCTGCGGCCCGCTCGATCGCCTCTTTGAACTTGTATCCCTCCATGAAGTTGACGAGGTACGGCCCCGACTTCCAGTACTCCGTCGGCTCATGGTGACCCACAGCCTCGGCCAGGCTGCCGAAGCGCAGGTAGGCGCGGAGATCGTGGTGCGTCACTCTCACAGCGGTGCTCGATTCGCTCAGCATCCCGTCACGGTCGGGCGTGGCCGCCAGCCGCTCCGTTCGTGCCATCACGCTCCGCAACTCGGCCTCGACGCCGCGGCAGGCGTCATCGGCTCCGCGTAGTGGGTCGGCGGAAGTCAAGGCTCGGCGAAGCCTGCCGATCCGGTCCTGCAGCCTCTGGAGTCGCTCCGGGTCCTGGAACAGGAAGGAGCATGTGTCCAGGAAGTCTCCATAGTGGTCGTCCTCCACCTCGTCGCTGATCGTGTACATGCGGTACGGCGTCGCCGACAGCAGCAGCGTCCGGGTGGCCCGCCCGGTCTCGGGGTCGCAGTGGTCAAACAGCCGGTGGGCCGCCTCAGCCGCGAAGTTGCTGGGGTCCGGGCGCAGCAGGTCCTTGAACCGCTGAAATTCGTCGAGCACCACCAAGTCCGGCTGCAAGGTTGCGATGCCGACTCTCGCCATGACCCGGCGAACTTCCCCGATCAACTCCCGCCGGCGCTCGTGCAGGTCGTACGGGATCGCCCTCTTCCACGCGAGCCCGTCGGCCAGTTCGTCGAACAGGGCGCGTACGGTCGGGTTGCCTCGGGCGACCCGCGACGCATCGAACTCCTCTAGCAGCTCGACGAAGCCAGGCAGGGTCCTCTCGATGAGGGGTCGGTACCACTGTTCCCACTCCCGTAGCCGCCTGTCGCGGTCGTACCGGTCACCGGCCCACAGGCCCTCCCAGAAGATGCGCCGGGCCGGCGCGTTCATGGCGCCCGCCCCCCAGTGGGCTCGCAGGAACGTGTACGCCAGGCAGCGCTCCCGGAACGTGCCCGTGCTGCGGCCGAACTTCAAGGAGGTTCCTGGCGTGATCGGCAGCAGGTTGATGCCCGTGGTGGCGCCCTCGCCCTCGTTCAGCTGGGCCAACGGCAGCATGGTGAGCCGGTCGGCGCTCTCGATGGGCTCGATGCCTGCGGGAACGAGCTTGCGGATGTTCTGGCGGGCGATCGCCGCGTTGGAGCAGACGTAGACGATGTCGTGGCGCTTGTCGCCGGTGCGCCGGAGATGGTCGATGACCTGCGCGATCACGCCCTTGGCGACGTGGGTCTTGCCCAGGCCGACCTCGTCGGCCACCAGGAACCGGATGGCGGGGTCCTCCTCGGCGAACATCCGCTCGAAGGCCCAGACTGCAGTTCGGCGCTGGAAGTCCTTGAGATCGGCCAGCACCGCGTTGGCATCGACATGCTGTCCGGTCATCGGGCCTCGACCCCTGCTTCGGCCACCTGGTGGATCATCGTCCAGAGTTCGGCGAAGCCCTCTGGCAGGGCGTCCTCAGCCGCCAGGTCCGAGACGAGCGGGTGGAGTCCAGCGAGCTTGGCCGGGTCGTGTCGCATCGTCCTCAGCAGCTTCTCCAAGACGGGCAAGCTCATGGGGCCGTCGCCGCCGAACATGCCTGGCTCGCCGTCGATGATGTCGATGGTGTCGAGCAGGCCGATGTCGTTGGCGTCTTCATCGAGCAGCGCCATGAGGTATCGGAAGAAGCGTTCCGCGTTCCCGATGAGGGTTCGCAGCAGCAGGCGCTCGCGGTGTTCGGGCACGCCGGCCAAGGGAACCGGTACGACGAAGCTGCTCGCGGTGCCGTCGTCGTGGGTCAGCTCGAACGCGAGGAAGCCGCTGAGGTTCTCCAGGCTCGTCTCGAAGCGCTCCTCCAGTGGCCTTCCCGGGGTTACTCGTCTCCGGTTCCCGGCGACGGTGAGAGGCCAGCAGCGAATCGTCACGTCGGTGGGCTCAGGCATCGGTCCGGTCGTCCGGTAGGTCACTGTCAACCCGTCGCCGCTCCCGGTGACTCGCCCCTCGTAGGAGAGCCGGGCGATGGTGTGTCGCCAGTGGTCGATCGACGGCCCTTCGTCGGGCTCGATAGTGTCCGACCGCCGGTAGTCGTAGAAGAGAGCGCGCAGGCCCGGTTCGTCGTCGCTGCCGTTGCACAGACGATCGATGCCGAGGGCATCAATCGATCCGATCAGCTCCAGCAGGATCTCGATGTTGTTGCCGAACGCCGGGCCGGTGGCGTTGGCCGACCCGAGGAACAGCCGGGCCTGGTCCTTGTCCTCGAAGGCGAACACCTTGGCGTGCAGCCCGACGAGCGGCCTGCCAGGATCGAAGGGCGACAGCCTGTCGTTGTCGGCGTGGAAGTCGGTTGCGCTGCCGTCGTCGAAGGCGGACACCTTGCCTATTGCGGCTGCCGGACTCGATCTTGGGCGGTCGAGGCGCTCCTGCTGTTGAGGGTCTCCGACACTGTGGGCGGCATCAGGCAGCAGGCTCTTGTCGAGGCGGTCGAGCTGCTCGGGGCTGCTGACCAGTTCGTCGATCTTGACCGGGTGAACGCTGGTGAAGAAGCTGTTGCTGAGGAACGGCGAGATGATCAGCGACCGCCCGGCGTCGGGTGGCAGTGGTCGTGACGGTTCGGGTTCCAGGCCCATGACGTGGACCTTGAGATTGTTCACGCCCGCAGGCAGGGCGAACCGGGCGCCTTGGAGAGCCGCGGCCAGTGACTGGACTCGCGTGCGGTGGTCCTCCGACACGCTGGCCGGGCAACGGTCTAGAAGACCCGTGAACAGCTCGCCTACGGGTTTCAGCGTCGCTCCACCCGATCCGGCGGTCTCGTCGAGGCGCACGACCGTGTCCCAACTCATGTCGAAGGTGAGGTTGCGGCTGGCGATCAACACCCGGAGCCGCTGTTCAGCAGCCCGTGCGTCCGTCGGATCTGCGGCCGTCTCGTAGCGGAGAATCCAGACCTTGGGGTGAACGATGCCACCGCGTGGGCCGGTGACGGGAACAACCGTCCGCTCCAGGAAGGCGAACGCCCGGCGAGAGGGCGGTAGCCCGATCTCGCCGACCTGGCTGAACACGGTCAGCTTGCCAGCGTGGGACTTCAGCGCGTGGATCAACTCGACGGGCTCGTAGGCATCGCTGTCGTCCTCGGAGTCGGCGCCGCGACCTGCGAGGGCCAGGGCTGCGGGCGCGGCCAGAAGGGCTTGGAGGTCCAGTGTGTACGTCACGGCCATGGCCGACTCGAAACGGAACCCGGCCGGGGGCCGCATGGAGTCGATCAAGGTCAGCCGGTTGGCAGGTTGCAGCATCAGCTTGGTGCCTCTGCCGCTCTGAGGTCCTGGAGATAGCTCTTCGTGATGCCCCACCGGTAGTCGAGTTGACCTGCACTCGCTGGCTGACCTCCGCTCTCCAGGGCGGCCCGGTGCGACAGGCGGGCCCGCCCGGTCTTGAGGTGTCGCTCCCGGTCGCGAACGAGCCGATGGACTTCCTGGTTCTCGGCGAATCCGGACAGGTCGCTCACAGCTATACGAGCCAGATCGTGCCAGAAGTGCAAGGTGCGGTGGGCGATGTTGTAGCCGGTTAGGAGCCGCCGGAACTCCTCGGGCTTGTCAACCCAGGACCGCAGGTCGTCGTGGCGGTCCTTGACGAGGCTGGCCCAGCCATTGAGCTGCTCGACCTGCTCGTCGATCAACTCCTCCGTGCTCCAGCCGAGCTCGTCGCGCGCCCTTCGCTCCACCAGCAGGTTGTAGACGAGCCGCGGACCGTGGGCCAGTTCCGAGAAGCAGCGACCGTGTCGCAGCACCTCTGCGAGACGGGCGGGGAGCCCGGGTAGTGGCACAAGCCACGGGTAGTCGATGTCGTCCAGTGACAGCCCCGGTTCGGCCGACAGGACGGCGATCAGCGTCTCGGGGTGGTGCCGCCGGATACCGTCGATCAGCACTTGGGCTTCGTCAGGTTCGAGCTTGAAGTCGATGTCGCCCTTTAGAAAACCCGGGGGCTCAGGCGGGACGGCAGCCCACATCGGAGCCGAGGGCTTGGTGGCGTTGCCGTCTTCGTCGCGTTCGATTCGTAGGCGCGCCCGAGCTGCGATCTGTTGGCCGTACTCCGCGATGCTCAGAGGGAAGCGCCTGATGCCCCAGGCTGCCATGCTGCCCCAGTAGATGTCGCTCGGCATACGCCTGAGACTGCGGCCCGCGATACTGCCGATCACTCCTTGGTTCGACCGAAGATGCCGGAGGCAGTCGATGAGTTCGGCCTCGTAGTCCCGGAGCTTGCGGGCGAAGCTGGCTGGCGGGACCGCGTCGTCTTCCAGCCGCCGGAATATCCATGGCAGGAAGACGAAGTAGCGCAGCCTGGTCTGGACGGTCGAGGTCCCCGGGGTGAGCATGTCTGAGAAGGCGTCGCGTATCGATCCGAGGCCCAGTTCGTCGATGGTGCCGGGCTCCTTGAGTGAGCGCAGCAGCGTGGCCACCCGTTCGCTGGCGGCGCCGTCGAGATCGAGCCATCCGATGGACGAGGCTGGCAAGTAGTCGTTCATCGGCTCAAGTCAAGCACCGGCATGCGACACACGAGTCGGAAACCCCCGATGAGCAGCCTCTATCATGATGTTTCATCTCTATTTATGGGTACTTGTCACACCCCCTGTCTAATGTGGCTGGCATGGAATCGAGGACCGAATTGGTTGAGTCAGCCGGCACCGGGTGTGTGGCCTGTGCCGGCGATGTCGAGGTTGGGGCGCTCAGCGATGGGGAGCTTGCTGAGCGGATGACGCAGCTGGGGCGGGAGCGGTCGCGGGTGGATGCGATGCTGGCTGAGACGGCCGCAGAGATGCATCGGCGTGTCGGCGGTCGGGGCACAGCGGCGTTGATGCGTGAGCGGCTGCATGTGTCGGCCGTGCAGGCGACCGCGGATACTGCACTGGCCGCGTCGTTGGCTGAGTATCCGGCGACGCTGGAGGCTTGGCGCTCGGGGGAGATCATCGCGGGGCATGCCCGTGTGATCGCCCGGGTGGGCGCCGATCCTGAACACGCTGATGAGCCGGCTCTGTTGGAGATGGCCCGCGGCTATCCGGTGGACATGTTCGCCCGCATGACCCGCCAGTACATGAGTTCGCAGGACTCGTCGGCAGAGCACAAGCGGCAGCGTGAGAACCGGTGGGCGTCGCTGGTGCAGGATCCCGACGGGTCATGGCGGCTGTCGGCTTACTTCGACCACTGCACCGGCAAGCGGGTCAGCATCGCGTTCAACCAGATGGTGCGCAAATACCGCAACGGCGAGCGAAGCCACGAACAGGTGAGCTCCCGGCACCGTAGAGCGGACGCGTTGGCCAACCTGATCACCGGCGAAGGCGCCCATCACCGTCCCCAAACCACCCTGCTGATGATCGCCGACTACGACACCGTTTCACGCGAACTGCGCAATCTGCGCTACGACGACGGACTGGCCGTGCCCGCAGACCAGATCGCCCAGCTGGCCGCAGACGCCAAGATCCTGCCGGCCATCTTCAGTGCCGAGGGCGACCCGCTGTGGCTGGGACGGGCCCAGCGAGACGCCAGTAACGGGCAACGGATCGCGCTTGCGGCCCGCGACGGCGGCTGTGTCAACTGCGCGGCGCCCGCCGAGGGGGGCGAACCCCACCACATCGAGTGGTTCAGCCGGGGCGGACCGACCGACATCGACAATCTGTGCCTGCTGTGCGAACGCTGCCATCATCTCGTCCACGACGACGGGTGGCAGCTTCACAACCACGACGGCGAACTCCGACTTCGGCCGCCCTCGCGCCCGCTGACACGATCCCGCCCGCGGCCTGACGCCAGCTGGCGCAACGGGCATGACAGCCGCTCACGACCTGATGCACGATCCCGGTCGCAGCGCAACCCGATTCTGCGAACCTGAGGGTCAATTCGCTCCGCTTGGTGGGCGGCGGTTTGATCGACGGAGAAGTGTCCTGGCCGGGGTCTTCATATTCTCGCTCTGGCGGATGCTGGTCGCCGGTCACCTGGCTCTATGGGAGATCGGGCTCATCGTCACGTTCCTCGCGTTTGTGGCCCAGTCGGTCTTCATCATGGGCGTCCGGGCAGCCTGGGGCGGCGGCTCAAGCTATCTGTCGGCTCATCAGGTCCTGGAATACGCCCGGAGTCGCGGCCAGCTCCTCGAAGGAGCCCTCCTGAACAACTTTGCCCTCACGCATCACATATATGCGGTCGGCCCGCCGCAGGGTGGAGAGACGGTGAGCGACCACGATCCGCGTCGACGTCAGGAGCGACAGATTGTCCAGGATCCTGGACTGCGTCTCGGCATCTAGCCAGCTGGTGGCCTCGTCGAGGATCAGGATGCGGGGGTCGCGGATCAGCGCGTGGGCGATCTGGATTCGCTGGCTCTCGCCGCCGGAGGTGAGGGCCGCGCCCGCGCCCACCAGGTCGCGGCTCGCGCCCGGGAGCAGATGATCCTCTGTCATGGGCGGGTGAATATGAGCTGGAACTCCATGACGCCGTGGTCCTCGACCGAGACGACTATGGGCGCGGTCGGCGCGGTCACGCCGAAGTCGCTGAAGACGACATCGCTGGACCCGACAGCCACGATCGTGTCGCCCACGAGCTGGGCCTGCAGGTCGAAGGTGACCCGGTTAGTGGTGCCCTTCACGGTGAGATCCCCCACCGCCGACCCTGAGAACGCCTCGCCGTCGGCCATTCCTGCGGGCAACTCGACCGGTTCGACGAGCGTGAACGTGGCCAGCGGGAACTCGCTGGTGTTGAGGGCCCGGTAGATCTGGCCGTCTCGGAAGCTGTTGTCGGTCGCCAGCGTGCCCATCTGCACCTCGACGTTCGCGGCCACCAGCGCGGTGCCGCTCAACTCGATCGAGCCCGAGACCTCAGCGGTGCGGCCCACCGCGGTGAAGTCGCCGATGTTGTTGAGCACCTCGTCCACCCGGAAGCCCGCGAAGCTCCCCGTCGGCTCGCCCTGCAGGTCGCCAGGGTTCTCAGCCGCCTCGACGGTCCACACCCCGGCGAGCCCGGCCGCGGTGTCGACCGCCTCGCCCGCCGAGGTCGACTCGGCCTCGATCTCAGCAGCCACGTCCTCCATCGACGGCTCCGGCACGGTCGTCACGTTGCCGCTCCCGTCCGTCGCCGACTCGATCACCTCGGCCTCGTGGTCATGACCTTCGTGGTCGTCGATGACCTCGGTGGCCGACGGCTCGCCAGTGCTCTCGTCGGTGGCCTCAGTGGCCTCAGCGGCCTCGATCCGGGCGACCGTGGTCTCCAGATCGACCGCCTCGGGAGCCTCGCCCCGCGTCAGGATGAACAGCGCTACCGCCGCCACCGCCAGCACGATCACGGCAACGATCCCGGCAAGGATGAACTTTGTGAGCCTGCTCATGTCTGGACTTCCGCGGGTCTCGTGTTCGTGCGGGTCATCGGTCTAGGTCGCTGGTCAGCATCTCGTGAGCCGTCTCGGTTGCCGCGGTCACCGTGGCGTCGATCTCGGCCTCGGTGTGGGCCAGGGACGGGAAGATCGCCTCGTAGGCGCCCGGCGCGAAGGCCACGCCCCGGCTCAGCATCCCGTGGAAGAAACGTGGATAACAGCCGTTATCAGCCGCTTTACGGGCTTCGTCGAAGTCAACCGGAGCCTCTTCGGCGAAGAACAGTCCCAGTAGCGGGCCCACTCTTGGTACCACCGCGGTGACGCCTGCCTCCGTGAAGGCGCCTGCCAGCCCCTCCTGCAACGCCAGCGCGGTGGCCTCAAGCTGCGAGTGAGCCTCGTCGTCGAGCAGGCTCAGGGTGGCCAGGCCCGCGGCGGTGGCCAGGGGATTGCCCGACAGGGTGCCGGCCTGGTAAACGCCGCCCAAAGGAGCCAGCCCCGACATGATCTCGGTGGAGGCTCCGAACGCTCCGATGGGCAGCCCGCCGCCGATGACCTTGCCGAAGCACCAGATGTCGGGTCTGCACCCCGATACCACTGCCGCCGCGCCGCCCCGGCACAGCCGGAAACCGGTGATCACCTCGTCGAACAGCAGCAGGGCCCCGACCTTGTCGCAGGCGTCGCGCAGGCCCTGCAGGAAGCCGGGCCGGGGCGCGACCAGGCCCATGTTGGCCGCCACCGGCTCCACGCAGACCACAGCCACCGTCTCGTCGAGCTCGGGAACCACGTTGTATGGGGCCACGATGGTGTCGGCCACCGCGCCCAGCGTCACCCCCTCGGACCCGGCCAGGCCCTGCTGGGCCACGCCCGAGCCCCCAGCCACCAGCAGGGCGTCGCTGTGGCCGTGATAGCAGCCCGCGAACTTCACCACCGTCGGCCGCCCGGTCACGCCCCGGGCCAGCCGCACCGCCGACATCACCGCCTCGGTGCCGCTGTTGGTCAGCCGCACCATCTCCAAGCCCTCGACCCGGGCGCACATCTCTTCGGCCATGAGCACCTCGTTGCGGGTGGGCGCGCCGTAGCTGGTGCCCCGGGCCGCGGCCTGCTGCACCGCCTCGATCACCGCCGGATGGGCGTGGCCGCAGATGCCCGGCCCGTAGCTCTGCACGTAGTCGATGTAGCGGCGCCCCTCCACGTCGTACACGAACGGCCCGGAGGCCTCGGCCACGAAGTAGGGCGTGCCCCCCACCGACCGGAAAGCCCGGACCGGCGAGTTCACCCCGCCGGGGATCACCTGCTGGGCCCGCTCGAACAGCGCCTCGTTGGTGTCGGCGAGGGTGTCAGCGGTGTCGCGGCCGCCTGCCGGGGCGCTCATTGCATGGCCTCGGCCAGCCTGCGGGCGAAATAGGTGAGCACCGCGTCGGCCCCGGCCCGGCGTATGGCCAGCACATGCTCGTGGGCGACCGCGTCGAGGTCGAGCCAGCCCCGCTCGGCCGCGGCGCACACCATGGCGTACTCGCCGGAGACGTGATACGCGGCCAGCGGGACGTCGAAGGTGCGCCGGGCCGCAGCGATCACATCCAGGAACGCCAGCGCCGGCTTCACCATCACCATGTCGGCCCCCTCGGCCACGTCGAGGCGGATCTCCTCGAGCGCCTCCCTGGCGCCGGCCACGTCCTGCTGGTAGGTGCGGCGGTCGCCCCCGCCCGCGATGGTCACGTCCACTGCGTCGCGGAACGGCCCGTACAGGGCGGTGGCGTACTTGGCCGCGTAGGCGAGGATGGCGGTCTGCTCGAACCCGGAGCCGTCCAGGGCGGCACGGATGGCGCCGACCTGGCCGTCCATCATCCCCGAGGGCGCCACGATGTCGGCCCCCGCCGCGGCTTGGGCCAGCGCGATGCGGGCGTAGACCTCGAGGGTGGCGTCGTTCTCCACGTCGCCGCGGCCGTCGAGCAGGCCGCAGTGGCCGTGGTCTGTGTACTCGTCCATGCACAGGTCGGCTATCAGCACCATCTCGTCGCCGAGGTCCGAGCGCAGGTCGGCCAGCGCCACCTGCACGATCCCGTCGGGATTCCAGGCTTCGGAGCCGATGTGGTCCTTGCGCTCGGGCACGCCGAACAGCACCACCGCGCCGATCCCGAGCGCATGCAACTCCTTGACCTCGGCCCGCAACGACGAGCGGGTGTGCTGCAACTGCCCGGGCATCGAGACGATCGGCTGGGGCTCCTCGATGCCCTCGCGCACGAACAGTGGCGCGATGAAGTCGGCCGGGTGCAGCCGGTGCTCGGTCACCAGCCGCCGCAGGGCGGGCGTCCGGCGCAGCCGACGCATACGCCGCTGCGGGAAGTTCACCTTGCGAGGCTACCCACCGTTGCCGGAGGCCGACCACGAGCGGGCGTGGCGGACCAGCGCGGCCACCACTCCGTCGATGGTGTGCTCGGTGGCCTCCACTGTGACCTCCAGACCGTGCTCGACCACGGTGGCCGAGGTGGCCGGACCGATGGACGCCACCAGGGGCGGGACCGCGTCGGCGCCGACCTCGGCTACCAGGCGCTTGACGGTGGACGACGACGTGAACACCACCCCGTCGGAGGCGGCCACCGCCTGGCGCTGATCGTCGCTGAGGGGAGCGGCGACGTTGCGGTACGCGGCCACGTCCAGTACCTCCCAGCCCGCCGCCCGAAGCTCATCGGGCAGCACCGAGCGGGCCACCGCGGCCCGGGCCAGCACCACCAGGCGGCCGTCGTCGGGATCGGGGGGCGGGAAGGCCTGCACCAAGCCCTCGGCGATCGACCGATCGGGCACCATGCGCACCGTCAGCCCGGCCGCGATCGCCCGGTTGGCGGTGCCCGGCCCGATGGCGGCGACGTTCACGCCGTCGGGCAGCGCCCCGGTGGCCGCGACCCTGGCCGCGCCGTTGGGACTGGTTACCACCAGCCAATCGCCGGCTCGCAGCCTCGCCACCGCAGCCCGCAGCGCGGCGCCGTCGTCGGCGGGGTCGGTGATGGCGATGACCGGTGCGCTGACCACCTCGGCGCCGGCTGCAGCCAGACCGCCGGCCAGCGGTCCGGCCTGCTCGCGGGGCCGGCAGATCACGATCCTCAGTCCCGCCAGGGGCTTGGATGCGTGGGGCCGGCCGCGCCGGGGGCTCATCGGGAGCCCTCCAGGAGTTCTCGCCCGCCGCGGTCGTCGAACAGGTGCCGGGCGATAGCCCGGCCCAGCGCGTTGGGGTCACGCCCGCGGCGGGTGTCGCGCACCAGCACCTGGCCGTCGGGCGCCGCCAGCAGGCCGGTCAGCTCCAGACTGCCCCCGGCGTCGGTGGCGTGAGCGCCCGCAGGGAGGTCGCAGTCACCGCCCAGTTCGGCCAGGAAGGCCCTCTCCGCGTCGACGGCGCTCCGGCTCGGGTCGTGCTCTATTCCGGCAAGCATCCTCAGGGTTTCCCGGTCGTCGCGGCGGCACTCCACTGCGATGGCACCCTGGCCGACCTGGGGGACGAAGACGTCCGGGTCGAGCACATCGAGCACCTCCGGCTCGAGCCCCAACCGGTGCACGGCTGCCGTGGCCATGACGATGGCGTCGAAGCCGGCGGCCTTCTCCAGCCGGGTGGCGATGTTGCCCCGCAGCTCTGCGAAGGCCAGGTCGGGCCGCATCCAGGCAAGCTGGGCTCTGCGGCGAACCGAGCCGGTGGCCACCGTCGCCCCAGTAGGCAGGTCGGCCAGCCGGCAGCCAACTAGCGCGTCGCGGGGATCGCCACGCCGCGGCACCGCGGCCAGCACCAGGCCCTCGGGTGTCGAAGACGGCAGGTCCTTGGCCGAGTGCACCGCGATGTCGGCCCGGCCGTCGAGCACCGCGGCCTGGACCTCCTTCACGAAGACGCCCTTCCCGCCCATCTCTGCGATGGGCGTGTCGGAGCGACGGTCGCCCACGGTGGACACCTCGACCACCTCGATTGCCGCATCGCAGGTACTCGCCAGCAACTCGGCCACGATGCTGGTCTGCCGCCGGGCCAGCGCGCTGGACCGGGTCGCGGCCCGCACCACCGGAGTCGTCACGGAACGCTTACTAGCGGACACGGCCGCGGTTCGCGCCGAGTCTCATCCGAACTTCCGGGACTTGTGGGGAAATAGTCGCCCGCAATGGCCGGAAGTTCGATCTGGATGGTGTGATTCCAGGCCCGGCCGCTCAGAGATCGAACAGGTCGCGCAGCGCTTCAGCGAGACGGTCGCCCCGGGCGTGGCCGGCCGCGTCCTTGAGCCTCACCGTCGGCTCGTGGAGCAGCTTGTTCACCACGCCGTGCAGCAGCGCCTCCACCGCGGCGCGCTGAGCCGTTGAGAGATCGGAGAGGCGTGAGGTGTGACGGTCCAGCTCGGCCGCGGTGACCTGATCGGCACGGGACCGGAGAGCTGCGATCAAGGGCGCGACCTCGCGGGCGGAGGCCTCGGCCAGGTAGCGGGCCACCTCGTCGTCGACGATGGCCTGGACCGCGTCGATCTCCCGCTCCCTGCCGGCCCGGCCCTGCTGCACGAAGTCGCCGAGGTCGTCCATGTCCAGCAGCGTCACGCCGGGCAGTTCCCGAGCGGCCGGATCCACGTCGCGGGGAACAGCCACGTCGACGATCAGCAGGTCTGTCCCGCCCCGCCGGGTCATGACGGTGTTGATGTCGCTGTGCTCCAGCACGATTTCAGTGGCGCCAGTGGTGGTGATGACCACATCGGCTGCGACCAGTTCCGGCTCCAGCCTGTCGAGGCTCACCACTCGCCCGCCGCATGCCTCTGCGGCCGCCGCGGCCCGGCCCGGTGTGCGGTTGGCCACTGCGATGTCCACCGCTCCGGCGCGGGCCAGCGACTTGAGTGTGCCGGTGGCCACGTCCCCGGCGCCCAGCACCAGCACTCGCCGCGCCGCGAGGGGGCCGAGACGCTGCTCGGCCAGCGCCACGGCGGCATGGGACAGCGACGCGATGCCCTGCGAGATGCCGGTAGTGGTCCTGACCTTCTTGCCGGCCTCCACCGCCCGGCGGAACAGAGGATCCAACACCGCGCCCACGGTGCCCTCGCCCTGTGCGGCCTGCCAGGCATCCCGGACCTGGCCCAGTACCTCGTGCTCGCCCACCACCACCGAGTCGAGCCCGGCCGCCACGCCGAACAGGTGCCGCACCGCTTCGGCGTCGTGAAGGGAGTAGAGCTCGTCGGCGACGGTCTCGGGGGGCAGTCCCGAGTGCTGGGCGAGCACTTCGCGGATGTCGGCGTAACCACCGTGGAAGCGCTCGGCGTAGGCGTAGACCTCGGTTCGGTTGCAGGTTGACAGCAGCACCGCCTCGCTGAGATGAGCGGCCGCCGCCAGCTCGTGGAGAGCCTTGGGGAGGTCGCCGGGCGCGACCGTCATCCGCTCAAGCAGATCGAGCGGTGTAGACCGGTGATTGCAGCCGACTACTACCAGCGACACTGGGCGCGATGCTATCGCCGCCCACCGGCCGCCGGGCAGGGATTGACCGGCTTCAACCCGGTTGAGAACAGGCGGCCCTCAGCGGGCCAGAAAGAAGAGCTGCAACACCCCGGCGATCACGATGATCGCCATGAGGGCTATGAGTGCGATGGTGGTTCCCGGCCTCATGGTCCGCCTCCGGTGTCGTGTCTTGTGAGCCCCGCCGGCCGGCGTCCCAAGCCCACCGGCGTGGCCGTTCCCCCAGCACCCTCGGAGCCTCCGGCGGCGGCGCCGATCCGTACCTCGGCCCCTTCGTGCAGGCCGAGATCATCGGCGGCCGACCGCCTCGGAACCGCCAGCGACACCAGCCCGCTCGAATCGGTTATCAGACCCACCCGGCCCGGCGACACCTCGGCGTAGGCACTGACCCGCTCGGCGGTGCGGAGGTCTTCGTCGGCCGCGACTTGCAGCGGAGCCCCGGCGGGAGCCAGCTGGTCCAGCTCGGCTGGATCGAGGTTGAGCTGGCAGTTCCCGAAGCGGTCGATCCACAGCACTTCGGCCACCAGGTCGTCACCCTCGCGGCTGCTGACCGGCAGCATCCCCGGCATCAGGGTGGCCGTATCGACGGGCGGTCCGAGGGCGCTGAAGGGCACACCGCAGCAGAGGTGTGCGGCTGCGGGTGCGAACACGTCGCGGCCGTCGAAGGTCGATCCCAGCTCGGGTTGGACGTCGAGTCGATAGTCGGGGCCGGCCAACTCGACAGCCCGGCTGGCGCCGCCGACGAGTGCCACCGCTGGGGCCAGCAGCCCGTTGTCCGGTCCGACCAGCACCGAGGCGCCGTCTCCCACCTCCACCGCCACCGGGCGCCGGTCGGTTCCCACGCCGGGGTCCACCACCGCGAGGACCACGCCGGGCAGGAGATACTGAGCGGCCCGGGCCAGGGCCAGACCACCGGCCCGCACATCGCACGGGGCGACGCCGTGAGTCACGTCCACCACCCGGACATGAGGCGCGATCGCGGCGATGACAGAGTGCACCACCCCGACGAACTCGTCGTCATGGCCGTAGTCGGACAGGAACGAGATCGTGTCGTAGCCGCCGTCGCAGCTGGTCGCGGCCGCGGCCGTCACTGGCCTAGCTCCCGTGAGCGCCTGGTGGCCGCGTCCACCACTCGGTCGATCAGGCCCATAAAATCGGCGGAGTCCATCACCGCTAGACCGGCGGCGGTGGTGCCTCCCGGAGAGGTCACGTTCTCGCGCAGCCGCCCCGGGTCTTCGCCGGAGGCGGCCAGCAGGGTGGCCGCGCCGAGGAGCGTCTGGCGGGTGAGCGCGTCGGCGGTCACGGGGTCGAGGCCCTGGGCCGTTCCCGCCGCTCGCAGCGCCTCGGCCAGCCGGAACACGTAGGCGGGACCGCTGCCCGACAGGCCGGTCACCGCGTCGAGGTCGGCCTCGCTCACTACCGCCACCGTGCCGACCGCTTCGAGGATCCCCCGGGCCCAGCCAAGATCGTCCGGCGATGCATGGCCGCGGACCCGGGCGCGATTGCGGACGCACCTCGACCGACCAGCGCCGGTGTGTTGGGCATGGCCCGCACGACTGCAATGCCCTCGGGCAGGCTGGCCTCAATCGCGCTGGTGCGCACACTCCTGCGGCGATGGACAGCACCCGGTCCACTCCGGCGACAGCCAGTCCGGGAAGAACCTCCGCAACGACATCGGGCTTGACCGCAATCACCGCGTCGGTCTCACTAAGAAGCTCCGGTGGACGCTGACACCCTCGATGCCGCTGCCGTGACAGCCGTCTGTCGAGCGGGATCGGGCTCAACCACATGCAGGCTCGCTCGGGCTCGGCCCAGCCGTTGGCGACCAGACCAACGAGCAGGGCCTCGCCCATCTTGCCGCCGCCGATCACCTGGAGTCTCACCATGCCTGTCATGCTAAGCGGCGACAACAGACGCGGGAGGTAGTGGTGTGAGCGACATTGTGATCTGTTGTGCGGACATAGGGTCGATCAAGGAACGCAGGTTCGGGTGGGCGAGCTATCCGGATGCGAGGAACAGGAACGCGAGGAGGATTGAGGAGCTGTCGAGCTTCGTCGTCGAAATGCTCGGGATGGACAGACGAGTCGCGCTTGGCTTTGAATGTCCTTTGTGGGTTCCCATTCCTGACGAGCCGTCCGAGCTCGGGAGCAAGCGCAGTGACGAGGGAGGGCATCCTTGGTCGGCCGGAGCTGGCGCGACTGTCCTTACAACCGGCCTTGCGGAGATCGCCTGGATCTTGGCTCAGATTCGCCGGGAGGTGCCAGGTGTGGCTGCTTTCTTGGATTGGGAGGACTTCGAACTGGCACCAGTTGGCCTCTTCATTTGGGAAGCGTTTGTGTCTGGTGAGGCCAAGACAGGCTCACACGAGGGGGATGCTCGGGCAGCGGTTGACGCGTTCAAGGATGCTCTGCCCGATCCCAGACTGCGGAGCGCCTTGACGCCGGGTCGTCGGACCCGCTCGCTGATTGGCGGTGCCTTGCTCTGGTCGGGATGGTCGAGGGATCTGGCGCTGCTGAGCGAGCCATGCATCGTGATCAAGCCGTAACGATGGCGTAGACACTCCGGTTCTTTGGTGGCTCATCCGGCCGCGGGGGCGTGGCGGGCGGTGAGTTGCAGGTCGCGGCGGATCACCGCGGCGAGCGCGGCCAGCACGATGGCGCCGCCGATGGCTTGCAGGATCGTGATCGGCTCGTCGAGGAGGATCGCGGCTGCGATCATCGACACGGGAGGGGCGAGCAGCTTGGCCATCGACGTCACCGTGAGCGGCACGTGACGGTGGGCCCAGTTCATCAGGAGGTGGCCGGTGCCGGGCACCGCCAGGAGCGCGACTATCCAGGCGAAGTCGGTGGCGGTCGGCAGGAACAGGTCACCGCTGACAGCCCCCGCCGGGACGACCACGACCAGCCCGATCAACCAGTTGGCTGCCTGGAACTCCAGCGCCCCCACGGTCTGGCGGGCCTGCTTGGTCAGCACGAAGTACGTCGAGAACAGCGCCAGGGCCACCACGGCCAGGGCGTCGCCGCGGGCACTCCAGGTGGGGACCGACACCGACCCGTACAGAACCAGCGCTGTCCCGGCCAGTGCGGTGGTGGCCAGGCCGACCAGCCCGCGCGATACCGGCTCGTTGAACCGCCGGGCCGCCACCGCGAACAGGATCATCGGCATCAGCGCGCCGATCATGGTGGCGTTGGCGATCGTGGTGGACTTGAGCGCCTCGTAGAACGCGATGATCCATCCGCCGGCCGCGAGCGCTGGCACGATGCAGACCCGGAACTGGGGCCATGTGATCCAGCGTCGGGTGACACCCATAATCGCCGTGTAGACGACCACCCCGAGCAGCAGCCGCCACAGCGCGAGGGGGATGGTCGTCAGAGGGGCTTCCCGCACGACGATGTTGCCCGCTCCCCAGCAAGTCACTGCGCTGAAGGCGCCGACCAGGCCCAGCCGGTGCCGTTCCGGTGCGCTTGCCGTCATGGTGGAGGATCGGCTCGACTCAGGTGCCGGCGGCCCTGATGGCCCGGCCGGTGGTGCCGGCGGGCAGCCGCCCGGCGTGGGCGTCGGCGTCGGCCCGCAGCACGGCGTAGAGCTCGTCGGCCATGGGCGCCACCCGGTCGATGTTGGTGTCGACGTGCAGCATCATCGACTCCTGGGTGGCGGCCAGGACCTCGTCGCCGATGCTCCGCAGCTCGTGGAAGAGATGCACCCGTTTGGGGTCGGCGCCGGCCACGGTGGTGTCCACCGCCAGCGGCGTGCTGGGCGCCAGCTCGTCGACGAAGACGATGTGGGTCTCCACCGTGTAGAACGATCCACCCGTCGTGGCCCGGTAGCGCTCGTCGAAGCCCATGCGGATCAGGTACTGGTCGCTGGCCATGCCGAACACCACGCCGTAGAAACCCTCGTTCATGTGGCCGTTGTAGTCGATCCACTCGTCGAGCACGGTGCCCCGCCAGATCCGCAGCGGCGCGCTGTCAGCCATAGGCCGCGAGTCTACGGAGCCCCGGTACCGGGGGGTCGGCTCAGAACAGGGTGAGGTACTGGTTGACCTCCGACGGGGTGACCTCGTGATGGTGGTCCAGGAACTCCTGGCGCTTCACCTTCACGTAGTAGTCGCGGTAGGGGCCCTCGGCGGTGTCGCCCAGGCCCCGGCCGAGCACGTCACTGGTCGCGAGCTGATCCGCGGCGTGCAGCAGCGTGGGCGGCAGCGCCTCGATGCCCTTGGCCGCGATCTCCTCGGCCGACAGGGTGTACAGGTTGTCGGTGTTGGGCTCGCCCGGGTCGAGGTCGCGGTCGATGCCGTCGAGGCCGCAGGCCAGGGTGGCCGCGAACATCAGGTACGGGTTGGCCGCGCCGTCGCCGAGGCGGATCTCGATGCGGTCCGGCTCGGGCACCCGGATCATCTGGGTGCGGTTGTTGCCTCCGTACACCGCGTAGGCCGGCGCCCAGGTGGCTCCCGAGGTGGGGGCGCCCACCCCCATGCGCTTGTAGGAGTTCACGATCGGGCACAGCACCGCCACCAGCGACGACGCATGGTCGATGATCCCGCCCACGAACTTGTAGGCCATGTCGCTGAGGCCCAGGCCCTTGGTGTCCTCGCCCCCGGAACCTCCCCCTATGAACAGCGGCTCGTCGGTGTCGCCGCTCCACAGGCTCAGGTGGATGTGCAGGCCGTTGCCGGTCTTGTCGGCGAACGGCTTGGGCATGAAAGTGGCGTAGCGGCCGTCACGCTGGGCCAGGGTGTGCACCATGAGCCGGAACAGGATCAGCCGGTCGGCGGTGGTCAACGCGTCGGAGTACTGCCAGTTCTGCTCGTACTGGCCGTTGGCGTCCTCATGGTCGTTGGCGTAGTTGCCCCAGCCCATGGCGTCGAGGTTCTTCGACACCGCGGTGAGATGGGGCAGCATCCGGGTGAGGCCCTTGGCGTCGTAGCACGGCAGCGACATGTCGTCGCGGTCGTCGGCCACCGCGATGGAGCCGTCGTCGTTGCGCACCACCAGCGAGTACTCGGCCTCCACGCCGCACTTGAGGACGATGTTGCGCTCGGCGGCCGCCTCCAGCGCCCGGCGCAGGATCACCCGCGGCGCGTACGGCCACAGCTCGCCCTCCACGGTGGGGTCGCACTGCATGGCGGCCACGTTCGGCTGCCACGGGAGCTGGGTATAGGACGCCGGGTCGGGCAGGGCCAGGATGTCGGGGCTCGAGGGGTCCTGGCCCATCGGGCCGGCCGCGAAGCCCGCGAACCCGGCCCCGTCGCTCATCAGCCCCTCGAGGGCGCCGACCGGCACGAGCTTGGCGCACGGCTTGCCGTGCATCTCCACGAACATGGCGTAGATGAACTCCACGCCGTCGGCCTCCACCCGGCTCCGGATCTCCTCGAGTGCTCCCATGTCGGTCCCCCTGTGGTCGTGCCGTTGTCGGCTGGGTCGCGGCGCCCGAGAGTAGTCAACGATCATCTGATCCGGGAAGCGGGGCCGCTCGATGAGGCTTCTCTCCGATGCTTCGCCGGGCTGAGGTCGCGGGCGCGCCGGGCGCTACCGTGCGGGCCGGACTTTCTGATGGCGAGGGGTTCGGGGGCAGAGCGACATGTGCGGGATCGTGGGCCTGTTCTGCAAGACCGAGACCCACCGCCACGAGCTGGGCCGGTTGACCGCGGTGATGTTGCGGGAGATGCGCGACCGCGGCCCCGACAGCGCCGGGTTCGCCTCCTACGACGCCGGCGCGCCGGGACGCACCCGCATCACCGTCCTAGCCGAGGGCATCGAGGTGGACTGGGGGCCGGTGGCCGCCGCCCTGGAGAAGGTGCTCGACGCCGAGGTGACCGTCCGGGGCGTGCACGACCATGCGGTGTTCTCCACCGACGGCGACGGCCGGGTCGCCCGCCAATGGATCATCGACAATGTGACCGGCGCCTCCGTGTTGAGCTACGGCGCCCAGATCGAGTTGTACAAGGCGGTCGGCGACCCCGACCTGGTGGCTGAGCGCTACGAGTTGGGCTCCCGCACCGGCACCCACGCCCTGGCCCACACCCGCATGGCCACCGAGTCGGCGGTCACCACCAACGGCTCGCACCCGTTCGCCACCGGCGCCGACACCTGTCTGGTCCACAACGGGTCGCTGTCCAACCACAACCGGCTGCGGCGCTTCCTGGAGGGCCACGGCGAGTCGTTCCAGACCGAGAACGACTCCGAGGTCGCCGCGGGCTACCTGTCATGGCGGATGCGCTCGGGCGACACCATCTCCGAGGCGCTGGAAGGCGCTCTGAGCGACCTCGACGGCTTCTACACGTTCGCCATCGGCGTGGCCGACGGCTTCGCCATCCTGCGCGACCCCATCGCCTGCAAGCCGGCGGTGGTGGCCGAGACCGACGACTGGGTGGCCATGTCGTCGGAGTACCGGGCCATAGCCCGCCTGCCGGGCGCCACCCACGCCGAGATCTGGGAGCCCGAGCCGGCCCGCATCTACACCTGGAGCCTGGCCGCGTGATCACGTTCGACCTGGCCGAGACGACCCGCCGCGCCCTCAACCAGGCTCTGCACGACGCCTCGGACGGCGAGTCCTTCGAGGTGACCAACCCCCGGGGCGCCCACGCGGTGGCCTGCGGCATCACGGCCGGCATCGACGTGGTGGTGCGGGGCTCGGTCGGCTACTACTGCGCCGGGATGCACCAGCGGGGCCGGGTGCTGGTGGAGGGCAACGCCAGCACCGGTCTGGCCGAGAACATCATGTCGGGCGAGGTTCGTATCACCGGCAACGCCACCATGTCCGCCGGTGCCACCGGCTGCGGCGGCCTGGTGGTGGTCGGCGGCAACGCCGGGGCCCGCTGCGGCATCTCCATGAAGGGCGTCGACATCGTGGTGGGCGGCAACGTCGGCCACATGAGCGCGTTCATGGCCCAGGCCGGGAACCTGGTGGTGTGCGGCGACGCGGCCGCCGACCTGGGCGACTCCATATACGAGGCCCGGATCTTCGTGCGGGGCGACGTCGAGTCCCTCGGCGCCGACTGCGTCGAGAAGGAGATGCGCGCCGAGCACGCCGGGACGCTGCGCGGCCTGCTGGCCGCCGCCGGCCCGGCCGCGGCCGGCGCCGAGGTGTCCGACTTCCGCCGCTACGGCTCGGCCCGCCGCCTCTACAACTTCGCCATCGACGACGTGGACGCCTTGGAGGCCGAGCGATGACGACGCCCCCGCCCGGCGGGCTGGAGCCCGTGGAGTCCTCCGATCCCGGCTTCTGGCACCTGCGCGAGTCGTACACCTTCGACCGCAACGTGATCGCCGAGATCCGCAGAGCCGCCAACACCGGCATCTACCGCATCCGGGGTTGGGGGGCCAAGCGCCACCTGCCCACGCTCGACGACCTCGTGTTCCTGGGCGCGTCGATGTCCCGCTACCCGCTGGAGGGCTACCGGGAGGCCTGCGGCACCGACGTGGTGATCGGCGAGGACCGGGCCGAGCGCCCCGTGCGCCTCAAGATCCCGGTCACCATCGCCGGCATGAGCTTCGGCTCGCTGTCGGCCCAGGCCAAGGAGGCCCTCGGCCGGGGGGCGTCGGCGGCGGGCACGTCGACCACCACCGGCGACGGCGGTATGACCACCGAGGAGCGCCAGCACTCCGAGACGCTGGTGTACCAGTACCTGCCGTCGCGCTACGGCATGAATCCCGACCATCTGCGGGTGGCCGACGCCATCGAGGTGGTGGTGGGCCAGGGAGCCAAGCCGGGCGGCGGCGGGATGCTGCTGGGCCAGAAGATCACCGAGCGGGTCGCCGAGATGCGGACCCTGCCCGAGGGCATCGACCAGCGCTCGGCGTGCCGCCATCCCGACTGGACCGGTCCCGACGATCTGGAGATCAAGATCGGCGAGCTGCGGGAGATCACCGACTGGCAGGTCCCGATCTATGTGAAGGTCGGTGCGGCCCGCCCCTACTACGACACCGCGCTGGCGGTCAAGGCCGGCGCCGACGCGGTGGTGGTGGACGGCATGCAGGGAGGCACCGCGGCCACCCAGGACGTGTTCATCGAGCATGTCGGCATCCCCACGCTGGCCGCCATCGGCGAGTCGGTGCGAGCGCTGCGCGAGCTCGGCGTGCACCGCCGCGAGGTGAAGCTCATCGTCGCGGGCGGGATCCGCTCGGGCGCGGACGTGGCCAAGGCGCTGGCCCTCGGCGCCGACGCGGCGTCGATCGGCACCGCCGCGCTGATCGCCATCGGCGACAACGATCCCGCCTACGAGGCCGAGTACCAGGCCCTCGGCACGTCGGCCGGTTTCTGGGAGGACTTCCAGGCCGGCACCGACCCGGCTGGGATCACCACCCAGGACCCCGACCTGTCGGCCCGCCTCGATCCGGTGCTGGCCGGCAGACGCCTGGCCAACTACCTGCAGGTGCTCACCATCGAGACCCAGATCCTGGCCCGGGCCAACGGCAAGTCGCATGTCCTGAACCTGGAGCCCGAAGACTTGGCCGCGCTCACCGTAGAGGCTGCGGCCATGGCTAGAGTTCCCCTTGCCGGCACGGGCTGGGTGCCCGGCGCCGACTGACCTAGCGGGGCTGGGCGAGCCGAGCCAGCAATCGACGGAGGGAGCTCGATGGTCCAACCGCTGCCTGATCGGGCTCAGGTCGTGGTGGTCGGCGGCGGCATCGTCGGCTGCAGCGTGGCCTACCACCTGGCCCTCCGGGGCATCACCGACGTGGTCGTGCTCGAGCAGAACAAGCTCACCGGCGGCACCACCTGGCACGCGGCCGGGCTGGTGTCGCAGCTCAAGTCCACCCACAGCCTCACCAAGCTGGCCACCTACTCGGCCCGGCTGTACGAGGCGCTCGAGGACGAGACCGGCCAGGCCACCGGTTGCCGCACGCCGGGGTCGATCTCGGTGGCCGCCGACGCCGAGCGCTGGGAGGAGATCAGGAGGGGCGCGGCCATGGCGGTCTCGCTCGGGGTCGAGACCCGCGAGATCGGCATCGACGAGCTGCGGGAGCGCTGGCCCCTGATCCGCACCGACGACCTCGTGGGCGCGCTCTACATCCCCCGCGACGGCCACACGTCGCCGGTGGACACCACCATGGCGTTGGCCAAAGGGGCCCGCAACCGGGGCGTGCGGATCTTCGAGGATGTGGCTGTCACCGGGCTGCGAACCGATCATGACGCCATCGCGGGGGTGGACACCGAGCGGGGCAGCATCGAGACCGAGAACGTGGTGCTGGCCACCGGCGTCTGGACCCGCCATCTAGCGGCCCGGATCGGGGTGAACGTGCCGCTGCAGGCCTGCGAGCACTTCTACGTCGTCTCGGAGCCCCTCGGCCTGGACCCCGACACTCCGGTGCTGCGCGACCCCGGCAACTACACGTACTTCAAGGAGGAGACCGGCAAGATCATGGCCGGGTTCTTCGAGCCCCGGGGAAAGGTCTGGAGCCTCGACGGCGTGCCCCGGGACTTCTCATTCGGCACGTTGCCGGAGGACTGGGACCACATCGGCCCGATCTTCGAGCGGTCCATCCACCGGGTTCCGGCGCTGGGGGAGTGCGGCATCCAGCTGTTCCTCAACGGCCCCGAGGCGTTCACCCCCGACGGCGTGTACTACCTGGGGGAAGCCCCCGAGGTCGACGGATGCTGGGTGGCGGCCGGGTTCAACTCGGTCGGCATCCAGTCCGCCGGCGGTGTCGGCTGGGCCCTGGCCGACTGGATCGCCGACCGCCATCCGCCCATGGACCTCTCGTCGGTGGACATCCGCCGGACGTTCGGATTCCAGGCCGATCCCGCCTACCTGTCCGAGCGCATCCCCGAGAGCCTGGGACTGCTGTACGCCATGCACTGGCCCTTCTACCAGTACGAGAGCGCCCGGGGCCAGCGGGTGTCGGCGCTGCACGACCGGCTGGATGCAGCCGGGGCGGTGTTCGGCGAGACCGCGGGCTGGGAGCGGCCCAACTGGTTCGCGTTCGACGGCCAGGACCGGCAGTACGTCTACAGCTACGGCAAGCAGAACTGGTGGGCCAACGCCGGTGAGGAGTGCCGGGCGGTGCGGGAGCGGGTGGCGCTGTTCGATCAGACCTCGTTCGCCAAGTTCACGGTGGACGGCCCCGACTCGCTGCTGGTGCTGGACGAGCTGAGCACGGCCCGCATCGATGTGCCCGTGGGCAGGGCGGTGTACACCCAATGGTGCAACGACCGGGGCGGGATCGAGGCCGACCTGACCGTGACCCGCCTGGGCCTGGACCGGTTCCTGGTGGTGACCGCAGCCGCGGCCCAGACCCGGGACTGGGCCCGCCTGCGCCGAGCCTGCCGCGGCCGTAGCGTCGACATTGCCGACATCACCGAGCACTGGGCCATGGTCGGGCTGATGGGTCCCAAGGCCCGATTCGTGCTCGGCCCGCTCACCGACGCGTCGCTGAGCAACACCGACTTCCCGTTCGGCACCTCCCAGCGCATCGATGTGGCCGGCATCGACGTGCTGGCCCTGCGCATGAGCTATGTGGGCGAGCTGGGCTGGGAGCTCTACCTGCCCAACGAGCACGCCGTGGAACTCTTCGACGTGCTGGTCGAAGCGGGCGAACCGCACGGGCTGGCCATGGCCGGCTACCACGCCATGAACACGCTGCGGCTGGAGTCGGGCTACCGGCACTGGGGCCACGACATCACCGACGAGGACACCCCGATCGAGGCCGGCCTCGGCTTCACCATCGGCTGGGACAAGCCCAACCCGTGGAACGGCCGGACCGCGCTGGAGAACCAGCGGGAGCGGCCCCGCAACAAGCGCCTCATCCAGTTCCGCCTCGAGCACCCCGAGCTGCTCTGCTACCACGACGACCCGATCCTGCGCGACGGCGAGCCGGTGGGCAGCACCACCTCGTCGATGTGGAGCTACGTCGAGGACCGTTGCCTGGCCATGGGCTACCTGCGCCGGCCCGGCGACGACGGCGTGGTCCAGGACTGGCTGGATGCGGGAACCTTCGAGATCAACGTCGGGGGCGAGCCGGTGCCGGCCACCCCGTCGATCCGCAGCTTCTACGACCCCCGCAACCAGAGAGTCCGCCTAACCGACGGCCCCTCTTCTCATTCCGGGTAGGCGATCCACATCAACGACAGCAGGATCCAGGTCGGGATCATGGGTTCGCCTCCTGGTGGACCGGTGGGGGCTCGACGCCGTTGAGGCGCCAGTTGAGGTAGTGGCCGAAGTCGGCGACGACCCGTTCCGCAGCGACGAGCCCTCCGGGCGAGAAGTCGCCGGCCGCGCCCCGCTGGCCGCGCTCGCAGATGGCCTTGTCCTCGGGCAGGAAGTCCGGCAGCGAGTGGGCCGCCGCGTTGCCGGCGATCCGGCTGAGCCACTGCGAGAACCGGCCGCGGGAGCTCGGGCTGCGTGTGCTTCCGGGTGATGCGTAGGCCCCGCCGGTGCGTACTGAGCAGCGGTCGACGCTGATCGGGTGGACGGTCTGCCAGTAGAAGGCGCTGGCGTTGAACACCCCGACGAAGTTGGGCGGGAGGCTGATGAGCAGGTAGTCGTCGGTGCCCTCGACCCGGCCGCCGGTGGCGGTGGCCCGGGCCGAGCCTTCGATGTAGTAGGCATCCCTGGTGGGCGTGTGGGGCTCGAGCGTCTTGGGATGGACCTGGAACAGGTGGTAGCTCTCCATCGCGTTGATGATCGCGAGCTTCCAGTTGCAGTCCCACACCTGCGTCTCCTGGTGGCCGGACCAGTGGTGCATGCCGTCGATCCCGTGTGCGACCGCGTGGGGCTCGACCGTGGCGAAGCGCTCGGCCAGCGTCTCCACGCCGGGGTCGAGGCTGACGAAGACCAGCCCGTGCCACGACTCGGTCCGGTACACCGGCAGGCAGTGGGCCGCCTTGTCGACGGCGCCGCGCGCGGTGAACGGCGCGGCGAGCAGCTTCCCGTCGTCGTCGTAGGTCCAGGCGTGGTACGGACACTGGATGCGCTTGGCTCTGGCCGGCTCCTCGACGAGCAACGTGCCCCGGTGGGCACACAGGTTCGACATCGCGGACAGCTCGCCCGCCTGGGTGCGCAGCAGCAGCACCGGCTGGTCGCCGACCATGACGGGCAGCTGGTCGCCGGGCGAGCCGACGTGGTCTTCGGTGGTGACGAACACCCAGTCGCCGTGCCAGATGCCGGCCGTCTCGGACTGGGCGAACGCCGCCTCCCGGTAGGCGGCATTTGGCAGCGCACGCTCCGGGTCGAAGGTCACGGTCATGGATCTCATGGGCACCACTGTAACCGCTACGCCGTATATTTCAAACGGTCGTTGAAATAATGCGCCATCAACGGTAGGGTGCCGGAGGTGACCGACACACCTGCCCCGTCCGGGAGCCGCCGGAGGACTGCTGTGCCGACCCGCGCCCTCGTGCTGTCGGCCATCGGCCGGGACGGGCGGCTCGCGGCCGGTCCGCTCTTCGCGATGGCGTCCCTGCTCGGCCACAGCGACAAGGCCATGCGGGACTGCCTAGCCCGGATCGCCAGGGAGGGCCTGCTCAAGCACCTCGGCGGGCGGGGGCGTTCGGCCCACTTCTCGGTGACTGAGGCCGGCCGGGCCTCGCTCGACGCCGACCTCGGGTGGACCGCCTTCGCCCACCGGGTCGACGCCGGCTTGGAGCCCTGGGACGGGCACTGGCACCTCACCGGGTTCGAGATCCCCGAGAGACGCCGGAGCGCCCGCGACGCCCTCCGCAGCCTGCTGGTCGAGCTGGGAGCCGCGCCCGTGCAGTCGGGGCTCTACGTCTACCCCTCCGACCTCTCCGACTTCGTTCTCCAGCTCGCGACCCATTTGGGGGTGGCCGGGACCGTCACCAGCTTCACCACCGGAGCGATCCGGGTCGGCGGCGCCGGCCGGGACGGAGAACTCGTCGACCGGCTCTGGACGCTGGCCGCGCTCGCGGGTCGCTACGCCGAGGTCGAGCAGCAGCTGGCACGGGTAGTCGATCAGGCTCCGAGCGCCGACGGCGACCAGCTGGCCGCCCTCATGCTGGCCGCGACCCTGGACCTTGAGGCCGTCCTCCGTGACGACCCGCTGCTGCCGGTGGAACTCCTGCCCAACGGCTGGGCCGGCAGCCGGGCCCGCCGGGCCTTCGTGGCCGCTCACGCCGCGGCCAGCGTTCACAGCGAGCTGTTCAGCAACTCCCGGCTAATGCAGTCCTACACCGTCGAGATCGACCGCTCCGTCGCCGAGACGTCGGCCGCATTCTGGGACCGGTGGCTTCCCCGCCTGATGGAGGCCTACAAAGCCAGACTCCCGCCAGCCGCCACTGGCGGAGTTTTGACATGATTTTGTGTAGTTACGGGGTTGCACGACACGATTGGGCGTGTAGGATGCGGCTGATCTGCCGTTCACTGTGTACCAGGAGGTCAACATGACGAATGACTCGACCGACTCGACGCCCGCTAACTCCTCCGGCGACTCTGAGGTCCCCGCTTACATCGCCAACCGGCCCCGGCTCGACGAGGAGTGGGGCGCCGGCATCATCAGCCTCTACGGCGAGGACGAGCCGCAAGGGCCGACGGCGGAGGAGCGCAAGAAGAAGCGCGAGGGCCTCAGAGCTGTCATCGACGAGTTCGAGGCCGAGTGCGGGCCCATCTCCGAGGAAGCCAAGGAATGGGCCCGCGCCGCGCTGAGCTTCGATTCCGACTGACGCCTTGGTCACCCTCGTACTCGACGCCGGGGCGCTCATCGCCCTCGACCGCGGCGACATCGGCGTCTGGGAAGCGCTGAGCGCCGCTGACCGTGACTCGTACACCATCGAGGTGCCGGTCGGGGCCTTGGCCCAGGCTTGGCGGGGCGGGCCGCGCCAGGCCCGGCTGGCCCGAGCGCTCAACAGGTGCGACGAGACGCCTCTGGACGGACTCACGGCCCGCCAGGTCGGAGAGCTGTGCGGGCGGTCCGGCACCGACGATGTGGTCGACGCCTCTGTGGCGGTCACCGCGGCCAGGGCATTGCGCCGGGGCCCGGTGAGCGTCTTCACCTCCGACCGGGGCGACATCGTTGTCCTGCTCGCGGCCCTCAATGTCTCAGCCAAAGTGATCGACGTCTAGACCGTCTGCGGGCCGAATCGGCCGGGGGTTGACCGGCCGGGCTCCGGCACAACTACACTTCCGGCTCGCCGCGGCCTGCTGACGCGGTGCTCGTGCACACACCTTCGGGAGGGGCGGTGACGCAAGAGGCGCGGTGCGTGATAATCGGCGGCGGGGCCATGGGAGTCGGCCTGCTGTACTACCTGGCCCAAGAGGGCTGGACCGACACCATCCTGCTGGAGAAGGGCGAGCTGACATCAGGGTCCACCTGGCACGCGGCCGGGTTGATCCCGAACTTCATCGGCGACCTCAACATGGCCAAGGTCCACGAGGAGGCGGTGGCCCTGTACCCCCGCCTGGAGGCCGAGACCGGGCTGTCGGCCGGCTGGCACGGCTGCGGCGCCATCCGGCTGGCCCGCACTGACGACGAGGTGGACTGGCACCGCTACGTGCACGCCATGCTCACCCAGATCGGCATCGAGTCGCACCTGATCGGCCCCACCGAGATCCGCGAGCGCCATCCCCTGCTCGAGGACCTCAGTGACGTGAAACTCGGGTTCTACACCCCCAAAGACGGCTGGACCGACCCGTCGGGCTGCACCAACGCCATGGCCCGGGGCGCCCGCAACCTCGGCTGCGAGATCCGCCGCCACACCCTGGTCACCGGCATGAGCCACCTGCCCGACGGGCGCTGGGAGATCATCGCCACCCCCGGCGGCATGAAGGCGGCCGCCAACGGCGGGACCGCCGACAGCTACCGGATCGTGTGCGAGCACGTCGTGAACGCGGCCGGCCACTACGCCCCCCAGCTCGGGGCCATGGTCGGACTCGACGTGCCGATCGTGTCGGTCATCCACCAGTACCTGGTCACCGAGCCCATGCAGGCCATGATCGACCTCGGCTTCGAGCCGCCCGTGACCCGAGACCCCAGAGCTTCGTGCTACTACCGCCGCGAGATCGACGGCCTACTGGTCGGCCCCTACGAGATGTCGGACTCAAGGGTGTACGGGGTGGAGGGCATCGACTGGGCCCACGACTTCCACCTCACCGGCGAGAACGTCGACGTGCTCGAGGAGTGCCTCGAGTACACCGTCATGCGCATCCCGGCCTTCGCCGAGGCCGGCATCAAGCAGATCGTCTCCGGTCCCATAACCCACACCCCCGACTCCGGGTACCTGATGGGGCCGGCGCCGGGGCTGCGCAACTACTGGCACTGCAACGGCGCCTCCATCGGCATCACCCAGGGTCCGGGCGCGGGCAAGTACCTGGCCCAGTGGATGGTCCACGGCCAGACCGAGATCAACGTGCGGGGCATGGACCCCCGCCGCTTCGGCGACCACACCGGGCCCAGGTCCGTCTTCGCCATCGCCAAGGCCGAGGACGAGTACCACGAGATGTACCAGGTGCGCCTGCCCGGCGAGTTCCGGGCCGCGGGCCGGCCCCAGAAGACCAACCCCATCTACGGCCGCCTCGACCGCCTGGGCGCCCAGTGGCAGGAGGTGTACGGCTGGGAGCGGCCCCAGTACTACTCGCCCAACGGGACCGGCGAGCGGCACTCGTTCCGCCGCTCCAACGCCTTCGACCCGGTGGGCGACGAGGTGCGGGGAGTGCGCCAGCGGGTCGGGATCGCCGACATCACCGCCTTCGCCTCCTTCGAGGCCACCGGGGCCGGCGCGGCCGCCCTGCTCGACCGCCTGTCGGCCAACCGGCTGCCGGCCCGCGACGGCGGCATCCGGCTGACGCACATGCTCACGGAGCTGGGGGGCATCGAGTGCGAGATGACCATCGCCCGGCTCGCGCCCGACCGCTTCTACCTGACGTCGGCCATCATGGGCCAGAGCCACGACCTCGACTGGCTGGTCCAGAACGTCGCCGACGGCACCGACGTGACCGTCTCCGACGTCACCGACGCCACCGGCATCCTGGCCGTGACCGGCCCCCGGGCCCGCGACGTTCTGTCCCCGCTCACCGATGCCGACCTCGGCAACGAGGCGTTCCGCTGGCTGACCGCGGCCGAGATCGCCGTGGCGGGGGTGCCGTGTCTGGCCCTGCGGGTGTCGTACGTGGGCGAGCTGGGCTGGGAGCTGCACTGCGGTATGGACCGCCTGGCCGACCTGTACGACGCGGTGGTGGCCGCGGGGGCGCCCCACGGCATGGTGCACTTCGGCAGCTACGCCATGAACGTGATGCGCATCGAGAAGGCCTACAAGGCGTGGGGCTCGGAGCTCACCACCGAGATCACCCCGATCGAGGCCCGCCTGGAGCGCTTCGTGGACCTCGACCGGCCCTTCGTCGGCCGCGACGCCACCGTGGCCCGGCGCGACCAGGCCGAGCCGCTGTCGATGGTGCTGGTGTACTGCGAGGTGGACGCCACCGACAACGACGTGCGCGGCAACGAGCCCGCCTTCGACGCCGACGGCAACGTCATGGGCATCGCCACCAGCGGCACCTGGGGCCACACCGTGGGCCGCAGCCTGGCCTTCGTGTACGTCGCCCCGGAGTTCGAGGCGCCGGGCTCGACCTTCGAGCTCGACCTGCTGGGGGAGCGCCGCACCGCGACCGTGCTGGCCGAGCCGGCCTACGACCCGGCCAACCTGGCCCCACGCGCATGACCTGGACCGAACTTGCGGCGATTGTGGGCGATTATCGCCCCGAAGGCCCGGAAGTTCGGCGCGAAGGAGGTGGCACCCATGGTTGACGACACCCGGGGACGCCGGCGCAGTGGGGGGCGGGCCGGCCGCATCGCGGCCCGCCAGGCTCCGTTGGAGGTCGATGCCCGGCCGGTGCGTCCCGGCCTTCCCGGCGGGAGGTTCGCGCCGCTGAGCGAGTCCGACTTGCAGCAGGTCTACGACGCCGCGCTGGCCCTGCTCGAAGACGTCGGCATGGGCTCGCCCATCGAGGAGTTCGTCGATGTGGTCACCGCCGCCGGCGGCCACGTCGACGACGCCGAGCGCCTCCACTACCCGAGGGGCGTGGTGGAGGGGGCCATCGCCACCGCGGCCAAGGAGTGGGTCTGGCACGGCTTCGACGACGACCGGTCCATCACCGTGGGCGGCGACCGGGTCCACTTCGGCACCGCCGGCGCGGCAGTCCTCATGTACGACCACGCCACCGGCGTGTTCCGCCCGTCCACCGCGGTCGACGTCTACGACTGCGCCCGGCTGGTGGACGCCCTCGACCACATCCATTTCTTCGTGCGCACCGTGGTGGCCCGCGACATGGAGGACGCCAGGCTGCTCGACCTCAACACCGCCTACGGGGCCATGGCCGGCACCACCAAGCCCATCGGGACCTCGTGGTTCGAGCGTGAGCACGTCTACGAGACCGTCGACATGTTCGACATGGCCCTCGGCGGTCCCGGCGAGTTCCGCAAGCGCCCGTTCGTGGCGGCCAACAACACGTTCGTGGTGCCGCCGCTGCGCTTCGCCGAGGAGTCGGCCAAGTGCATGGTGGCCCAGGTGGAGACGGGCATGCCCATCAACCTGCTGTCGGCCGGCCAGGCCGGGGCCACCTCCCCGGCCGCGCTGGCCGGCTCGCTGGCCCAGGCCCTGGCCGAGTGCCTGGCCGCGCTGACGGGGGTGAACCTGCTGAGCCCCGGCCATCCGTGCGTGATGGGCATGTGGCCGTTCGTGTCGGACCTGCGCACCGGCGCCATGAGCGGCGGGTCGGGGGAGGAGGGCATCCTGAACGCGGCCGCGGCCCAGCTGCTCAACTGGATAGGCCTGCCGTCGGGCGTGGCTGCGGGCATGGCCGACTCGAAGGTCCCCGACAACCAGGCCGGCTACGAGAAGGGCATCAACGTCGCGCTGGCCGGCCAGGCCGGCGCGAACCTCGTGTACGAGTCGGCCGGGATGCTGGCCAGCATCCTCAGTTGCTCGCTGGAGGCCCTGGTGATCGACAACGACATGCTCGGGTCGATCAACCGCACCGTGCGGGGCATCGAGGTCAACGAGGAGACCCTCTCAGCGGAGCTCATCGCGGAGGTGATCGCCGGTCCCGGCCATTTCCTGGGCTCGCCCCAGACCCTGGAGCTGATGCAGCGCGAGTACGTCTACCCGGAGATCGGCGACCGGGACACGCCCGACAACTGGCTCGACGCCGGCGGCAAGGACGCCCGGGCCCGGGCCCACGAGTACGTGCAGCGGGTACTGGCCGAGCACCGGCCGAGCCACGTCTCCGGCGACGTGGACGCCCGCATCAGGGCTGCGTTCCCGATCCACCTGCCCGCGCACGTTCTAGGCTCGGCCTCAACCACCACCGAGGAGGCACCATGAGGGTCCGCGTCGATCAGGAGGCCTGCCAGGGCCACAACCGCTGCTACATGCTGGCGCCCGAGCTGTTCGACGTGGACGACGAGGGCACCGCCTTCGAGATCGGCGACGGCCACGTGCCCCCGGAGCTGGAGGACAAGGCCCGCCTCGCCTACGACAACTGCCCCGAGTACGCGGTGGAGATCACCGAAGACTGAACACCCCCGCTCCAGCGGGCCGCGCTGGCCTTTTGTGGCCCGGCCCGGTTAGGGTCAGCGTCCCTTGCGTGCGCAGGTCCAGTAGAGGGAGGGTCACCCAGCGTGTCGTCGCAATCCATCAGAAACGTCGTCCTCGTCGGCCACAACGGCAACGGCAAGACCACCCTGGCCGAGGCGATGCTGTACCGGGCCGGTGTGGTGAGCCGCATGGGCCGTGTCGACGACGGCACCGCCCAGTGCGACCATGACCCCGAGGAGAAGGCCCGCCACCAGAGCTTGAGCCTGTCGGTGGCGTCGTTCGACTGGCACGACCACCGGATCAACATCATCGACACGCCGGGCTACACCGACTTCGTGGGCGAAGCGGTCAACGGCATGCACGCTGCCGACCTGGCCGTGTTCGTGGTGGACGCCGTGTCGGGGGTTCAGGCCCAGGACCAGGTGATGTGGCGCCACGCCGAGCGGCTGGGCCTGCCCCGCATGGTGTTCGTCAACGGCCTCGACCGTGAACGCTCGTCGTTCGAGCGCACCTTCCAGTCCCTGCAGTCGCATTTCGGCGCCCATGTGGAGGCGGTGCAGCTCCCGCTTGGCGCGGAGGGCTCCTTCCACGGCATCGCCGACCTGGTCGGCGACGGCGCTCTCGACTACAGCAGCGGGCAGTCGGCGGCCGCTTCGGTCCCCGACGACCTGTCCGACGACGCGTCCGATGGCCACATCCAGCTGGTCGAGGGAGTCGTCGAGGGCGACGACGACCTTCTGGAGCAGTACCTGGAGGGTGTGGAGCCCACCGAGGAGCAGTTGGAGCGCCTGATCCACGACGCCGTCGATCACCGCAGCGTGTTCCCGGTGCTTTGCGGCTCGGCGGCCAAGCCCATCGGCGTGGACCGCCTGCTCGACTTCATCTGCCGGGTGGGTCCGGCGCCGGGCGAGTCGGGCCCGGCCGCCGGCGTCCGCAGGGGGGAGCCGGTCGAGGTGGCCGTCGACGCGTCCGGCTCGCCGGTGGCTCTGGTGTTCAAGACCCGGATCGACGACTTCCTGGGCCAGATCTCGTTCATGAGGGTCCTCTCGGGCACCATCCGGGCCAACGACACCCTGGTGAACAGCCGCACCGCCGACAAGGAGCGGCTCCACAACCTGATGTCGTTCACCGGCGCCGAGCATCATGCGGTGCCCCAGGCCGCGGCCGGCGACATCGTGGCCGCCACCAAGCTCGGAGATGTGCGCACCGGCGACACGCTGGCCGACGACACCGCGCTCAAGATGCCCATCACTCCGCCACCGACCCCGGTCTACGGCGTGGCCATCCACGCTTCGGCCCCGGCCCAGGAGGACAAGCTGGCCTCCGCGCTGCGCCGCTTCGCCACCGAGGACCCGAGCCTGGTGATCCGCCAGGACGCCACCACCCGCCAGACCGTGCTGTCGGGGGCCGGCGAGGCCCACATCCGGGTGGTGCGGGCCCGCCTCGATCGCATGGGGATCGATTTCGAGATCGAGGACATGAAGATCGCGTACCTGGAGACGCTTCCCCGGCCCGCCGACGTGGAGGCCAAGCACAAGAAGCAGAGCGGCGGCCACGGGCAGTTCGCGGTGGCCATGGTCCGGTTCGAGCCCCTGGCGCGGGGCTCCGGCTACGAGTTCGACACCGAGGTGACCGGAGGCGCCATACCCCGGGGCCTGATCCCCGCCGTGGGAGCGGGCATAGAGGAGGCGATGTCCAACGGCGGGAGGCACGGCTTCCCGATGGTGGATCTGCGGGCGGTGTGCTACGACGGCAAGCACCACTCGGTGGACTCTTCGGAGATGAGCTTCAAGATCGCCGGCTCCCTGGCCCTCAAGCAGGCGGTGGAGCAGGTCGGCAGCGCGGTGCTGGAGCCGGTCAGCGAGGTCCACGTCGAGGTTCCCGACACCTACCAGGGCGACGTGCTGGGCGACTTGAACTCCCGCCGGGGCCAGGTGTTCGGCACGGAGCCGGGCTCGGCCGCCGGCACGAGCGTGATTCACGCCCATGTGCCGACGTCGGAGATCCTCAGCTACGTGATCGATCTGCGCTCGATGACCGGCGGCACCGGCACATTCAGCGCCGAGCATCACGACTACCAGCCGCTGCCCCACGCCCTGCTGGCCAGAGTCATCGCCGCCGACTAAGAGGCCGAGCGGATAGGCACGCGAATCCGGCCCATACGGCGCGAGGCCGTGGCCCGAGCGGCCCGTGAGCGCAGCGAACAAGAGCGGGAATGACACCGCTGCGACGCGACAGGCTCTCGCCTATCCGCGTGGCCTCTGAGGCCGAGCGGCAGCGGGCGGATGGGTCTAGCGCGCTCGAAGGGACTCGAACCCCCAACCTTCTGATCCGTAGTCAGATGCTCTATCCAAATTGAGCTACGAGCGCTAGGGGAGCGCCAGTGTACTCCGCCGGGCCTCTAGGGCGATCGAAGTCCGGCCACGATGGCCTTGCGCTCGGACGGGCTCGGGGCGCGGCCCATGAAGATCTCGAAGTAGGCCGCGGCCGGCTCGCCGTCGCTGTCGGCCGGCGTGTCGGCGCCCTCGCCCCATCCCATCTGCGTGCGGTAGAGGGTGAGGGCCCGGTATTGCGTCATCGCCGGCCCGTGGCCCTCGGGTTCGATCATCCGCGCCAGCGCGGCCACGCGCTGCTCGTCGGCCGCCCTCAGTTTCTCGAGCACGGCGGGGTCGCGGCGGCTCCATTCCCTCACGGCCACGTCCAGTCGCGGGTCGAAGTCCGACCAGCCGAGCCAGAGCCGCGACAAGGCGATGTACCTGTCGATGAGCGTCCCCGGAGTGGCGGCCGCCCGCAGTATCGCCCTGGTGTTCCTGCCCTCCCAGGCCTCCAGCAGACATCCCAGCAGCGCGTCCCGGCTCTTGAAATGCCAGTAGAAGCTGCCTCTCGTCACGCCGAGCCTCTTGGCGATCGTCAGGATCTTGACGGCGGTCACGCCACTCTCCACAAGGGCCTCTAGGCCGGCTGTGATCCAGTCATCGGCGCCGAGGCGGCCGCCAGCAGCCATACGGGGATCGTATCTGACATGTTCATGTCATAGAGCCGCGGTGCGGTTCGCGCCCCGGCAGGATGATCGCCCCCACCCGTCGGAGGTGCCCGGTGGTTGATCTAGAGTCATTCAATGACGCTCACCGCTCTACGCGGTCTCATACTGTCCCGCTTCGTGGTTTCGGGCGGCTGAGCTCGTGACCTCCGGCGACGTCTTCCGGCTGCTGGAATCGGCCCACGTCGGCGCCTACGCGGTGTCGCTGGACCAGACCATCGTGTCCTGGAACCAGGCCGCGCAGAGGGTCCTGGGATTCTCGCCGGAGCAGGTTCTCGGACGCCGGTGCTATGACGTGCTGGCCGGCATCGCGCCGGGCAGCATGGTGCCCGGGTGCCTGGAGGGCTGCCCGTCCATGCGCGCCCTGAAGGCGGGGGAGGTTCCCGGTGCGGTGGATGTGCGGATGCTGTGCGCGTCCGGCGAGCGCAAGCAGGTCTCGGTCACCCCGATGGTGGTTGCGGGCCGCGGCAACGACGCTCCCGTGCTCGTCCATGTGATCCATGACAGGTCCGCGAGCGAGTCCCCCGAGAAGGCCACTGACTCGGTTCGGGAGGGGCTGGTGCGGCGAGGAGCCGATGTCGTGTCGGATCACCCGGCCGCGGCGTCGGACTCCGTGCGAGGGTCCGAGCTGACCCCGAGAGAGCTGGAGGTGCTGCGCCTGGTGGCGCTGGGTCGCTCGACACCCGAGATCGCCGGGGAACTCGCCATCAGCTCGCACACGGTGCTCAACCACATCCGCAACCTCCGCGGCAAGCTTGACGCCACCACCAAGCTGGAGGCGGTTGTGACCGCCATCCGCCTCGGACTCCTCGACTGGAGCTAGCTCGGATCACCCGCTCGTTCCCGCCGTCTAGCGCTTCCTGCGGAGAGTTCGGCTATACAGATGCGGTTGTCTAGAAGGGGGTCCCAGTGACCGGCAAGCCTGATCCGTTCAGCGTCCCGTTCGGGACCATCCTGTGCGACTGGATGACCACAGCACGAGCTGATGGCGGCCCCTACGTCTACCGCGGTTCGCCCGAGCCGTACGGGGACTTCACCATCAGCCCCGCCGCGCACGTGCTGCACTACGGCAGCGCCATCTTCGAAGGCCTCAAGGCCCACCGCCAGGACGACGGGTCGCTGGCCATATTCCGGCTCGACAGACACGTTGAACGGATGGCCACCAGCGCAGCCCTGCTGAGACTGCCCCGCGTCGATCCGGACACGCTGCGGCAGATGGTCATCGACGTGGTGGAGGCCAACTCGGAGGAGGTCCCCGATCCCCCCGGCTCGCTGTACATTCGCCCGACCCTGGTGGGGACGGATCCCGACATCGGCGCGGCGGCTCGCCCGACTCGCAGCGCGCTGCTGTACGTGGTGAACAGCCCGGTCGGCGACTACTTCAAGGGCGGTGTGCGGCCGCTCACCCTGCTGCTGGAGACGTCGATCCCCCGCACGGTGCCACAGTTCGGCATGGTCAAGTGCGGTGCCAACTACGCGATGGCGCTGGGCGTCACGCTGGACTCGATGGCCGCCAACGAAGCCATCGACCAGGTTCTGTTCGCCACCGGCGGCGACATCACCGAGACCGGTGCCGCGAACTTCTTCCTCGCCGACGACGAGCGGGTGATCACCCGGCGCCTGGACGAGTCATTCCTGCACGGCGTCACCCGGGCCTGCGTGATCGAGTTGGCCGAGCACCTCGGCTATGAGGTGGAGGAGCGCACGATCGGCCCCGACGAGTTGATCGACTGGGCCGAGCGGGGCGAGGCCTTCCTGTCGGGCACCGCCGCAGTGCTGGCGCCGGTGGGCACCATCATCCGCGACAACATGACTCTCACCGTCGGTGACGGCCAGCCCGGTCCCAACACGATGAGGCTGCGTCAAGCGCTGGTGGACATCCAGGTGGGGGCCGCACCGGACCCGTTCGGCTGGCGCACCCCAGTACACGGCTGATCCGGTGCAGCGCGACGGGCTTGCACCTACCCGCGCCCGTTCTTAGGTTTGTCCGGTGGGCATCCGGTAGCCGACGCGGGGTTCGGTGAAGATGTAGTCGGGGCTGTCGGCGGAGTCGCCGAGTTTGCGGCGGAGCCGTTTGATGACGTCGCGTACCAGCCAGGGCTCTCCGACTCTTTCTGGGCCCCAGACGCGGTGCAGCAACACGTTGTGGGTCAGCACCCGCGGGGCGTGCGCGGCCAACTCGTAGAGCACGGCGTACTCGGTGGCGGTCAGCTCCACCGCCTCGCCGGCCACCGCGGCGCGCCGCAGGGCGTAGTCGATGCTCAGCGCGCCGGCCTGGTAGGGCGCCGACGGCTCGCCCTCGAGGGGCTCGAGGCGTCTGCGCAGCGCCGCTCTTATCCTCGCGGCCAGCTCAGTGGGCGAAAAGGGCTTCACGACGTAGTCGGCCGCGCCCATGTCGAAGGCCCTAGCGACGGTCTCGTCATGGCCGTACGCGGACAAAAACACCACCGGTATGTCCGCGGTCCTGTGGATGTCGCTCATCACGTCGATGCCGTCGCGGTCCGGCAGCACCAGATCCAGCAGCACCAGATGGGGCCTCTCCTGGGCCATGAGGCGATCGATGTCGGCGGGGTCGCCGGTCACGATGGGCGCATAGCCCGCCCTGGTGAGGGTGTCGCGGATGTACCTGAGCGCCTGGGGGTCGCCGTCCACCGCCAGAACCCGCACCTGGCGCTGCGCCGGGGCCCTCGACCCGCCCGGGCCCGCCACCGACGCGGCCGCCGGGGGCTCCGCCGCGGGCATCGTGAACGTGAACCGCGCCCCCAGCCCCGCACCGTCGCTGTCAGCCCATATACGACCCCCGTGGGCCTCCACGATGCCCCTGCAGATAGCCAACCCCAAACCCGACCCCGCCAGGCCGGACCCTTCGGCGCCGGATGCGGCGGGGCCCGATGCGTCGTCTGCGCCGCGGGCCCGCGAGAACCGGCGGAACAGCTCCGGCATCAACTCCGCGGGGATGCCCCGGCCCTGGTCGGCGACCGACACCGCCACGTGGGGGCCGTCCTCGGCCGCGGCCACCACGATCGGCGACCCCTCCGGCGAGTTCCCGGCCGCGTTGAACAGGAGGTTGCCCAGCACCTGCGCGATGCGCCGACGGTCGGCCATCACAAGCGGCAGATCCTCTGCCAACTCCACGTTGAGGGGGTTGCCGGCGCCTCCGGCGATGAACCGGTTCTTGGCGTCCTGCACCAGCAGGCGCACATCGACGGGCTCGGGAACAACCGGCAGGGTGCCCGTGTTGATGCGGGCGACGTCGAGCAGGTCGCCGATCAGGTGCCGCATCTGATCGGACTGGTCGCGGATGATGCGCAGGAACTGCGTCAGCTCGGCGGGGTCGATCCCGTCGGCGGTCTCCAGCAGCGTGGCCACGGACCCCTTGACCGCCGCGAGGGGCGTGCGAAGCTCATGGCTCACCATGGCCAAGAAGTCCGCCCGCAGCCGCTCCTGTTCCTCCAGCGGCGCCATGTCCTGCAACGTCACCACGAAGGACACGAGCGCGTCCTCTTCGCTGGAGCGGATCGCGGTGGCGTTGAGCAGGGCGCTGACGCTGCGCCCGTCGGGGACCCTCAGCACGATCTCCTCGGCGCGGACCGTCTCCGACAGCGGCAACTCCTGAAGTGACACCTCCCGGCCGTCGGACCGCACGCAGGTCACCGCCTCGAGGAGGTCCTCCAGCTTCTGGTCGTCGTCACGCAGACCCTCCACGATGCGCGCGGCCTCGCGGTTGAACGACACCGCCGCCCCGGTCGCGGCGTCGATGACGACGACGCCCACCGGCGAGGTGTTCACCAGCGTCTCCAGCTCGGCGCGGGCGCGCTGCTCGTCGCGGTGGCGGCGAGCGTTGGCGATGACCTGCGCCGCCTGGGAGGCGAACATCACCAGGGTCTCCTCGTCGGCGCGGGTGAACTCCTCGGCGCCGTCCTTGCCGCCGACGAACACCTGGCCCACCCGATCGCCCCGGTAGAACATCGGCGCCGCCAAGAAGCTGAACACCCCCACCGGCACCGGGATGCTGAACTCGGTGAAACCCAGCGACCTGACGTGCTCCGCCAGATCGGCCACCCTCAACGGCTCGGAGATCTCGGTCAACGACTCGAAGATCTCGTAGCGGTCCGGGGTGAGCGACAGCTGCTTGGCCTCCGCCGCGGTGAGCCCCGACGACAGGAAGTCCCGGACCTGACCCCCGTCGCCGAGAAGGGTCATCACCCCGTAGCGGGCGGCCGTCAGGTGTCGCGCCGAGTCGAGCACCCCTTGGAGCACCGTGTCGAAGTCCAGGCTCTCGTTGATGCGCAGGCTGGCCTCGCTCAGCCGCGTCAACCGCGCTTCGAGTGCCTCGAAGTCCCGGTCCCGCTGGTCTGGCTGGGTCATCGCAACTCCATCGTTCAGCCCAGAATCCAGGCAATCGGCTGAGGCTCGTCGGCGCAGGAGGTGTCGGGGGCTTGGTGCGGGTCCGACAGGAAGTCGTCGACGATGCTGTCGATGCAGTCGTCGGCGATCCAGATGCCGTGGTGGGTGCCGTCGCGCACCACGAGCGTGGCGTTCGGCAGGTGCTGCGCGGCCCTTGCCGCGAACTCTGGAGGGGTGATCGGGTCGAAGCGTCCCGACAGCATCAGCACCGGCTTGTCGCTGGGCACCGGCTCGGCTGCCGCCGGCGGCGAGGCGGCAACGTCGATGAGGTCGCATACCTCCTCGATGCCGTCGCCGACGACCGCGGCCGCGAAGGCGCCCATGTGCTGCGGCGGCGCCGAGTCGAAGGGGACGCTGTCGGCGCAGTTGGCCGCGAAGTAGGTGGCCTCGTGTTCGGAGCCGTAGATCAGCAGGCTGTACTCGACGGCCAGCAGGGCCAGGTACTCGCCGGTCTCGGTCATGCCTTCTGTCAGCCCGAACAGGACCAGCGGCAGCGGCTGGGTCAGCTCCGCGGCGTAGAGGAACTGGAACACGAGCCCGGCGAGCGAGTCGCCGTCGATCAGGACCTCCACCGGCTCGCCGAGGCTCGTCTCGTGGCTCTGGAAGCTCACGACGAGCGGCTCTGCGTTCAGTTCGGCGATGAGGCGGTGCAGCGTGTCGTCGAAGCTCCCGACCAGTGCTGTGCATCCGGCGTCGGCTGCGCAGGCGTCGTCGATCTCGTCGAGGGCCCGCTGCGCGGAGAGCGCCAGCGCCGGCGTGGGCTCGAGGTCCGGTGGGTAGACGCCGTCGAGCACCGCTCCGGCGAGGCCCGGGGGCGCATCTCGCAGGATCTCCAGCGCGATGGTGGTGCCGTAGCTCACCCCGTACACCGACCACTGGTCGAACCCGAGGGCCGCCATCACCTCCACCACGTCGGCGGCGTGGGCGGCGGTGTCGGTGTGGGCCAGCAGCGGCTCGCCGGCCAGCCGGTCGAAGCAGGCGCGGTAGGCCTCTACTTGGATCGAGCGGGCCTGCTCTTCGGCCGCCGGGAAGATCTCGGGCAGGGCGGCGGTGATCTCGGGGCAGTCAAAGTCGACCGACCCGAAGCCGGTGCCGCGCTGGTCGATGAACACCTGCGTATAGGGCCGGCGCGGGAAGTACTCGACCATGTCGGTGCTCGGCCCGCCCGGGCCGCCCTGCAGCACCGCCAGCGGCGGTCCCGCGTCGCCGGGCCGCGCCTCGCCGGCACCGGGCCACACCAGCAGGCTTATCTCGGTGCTGCCCAACTCGGCGCCGCCGCGGTCGACAGGCACAGTGGCGAGAGCGCAGGAGGCTCCGCTGGCGTAGGGCACACTGATCGGGCAGTCCACCGCGATGATCGGCGGATCGAACACCAACGCAGCGCCGCCATCGACAGCACCGCCGGAACCCGCGTCCGCGGCATCCGAACCCGCAACGTCTGACCCTGCAGCATCGGCGCCGCCCCCGTCTGAGGACTCCCGCGGCGGCACCGTCTGCACGACCGCAGGATCAGCGGCCCGATCAGCCCCGTCATCGTCGCCGCCGGAGCCTGCCGGCTCGCTCACAGCGCTAGGCGCGCCGGCACGCTCCGGCGAGCCCGACCCGCACGAGGACGCCACCAGCGCGGCGACCACGACGGCGCACAGTCCGACCCCTCTCTTCGTTGAGCGCGTCCGCAGGCCCATCTGCCGCATCATATGACAGAGACAAAATGTCTTTGCATGCCGTCGGTATAGTCGCGCTCTTGGGACCGGCCGGGCATGCCCACAGTCATCCCGACGCCGCCCCGGCGCAGACCGTGACCCCTGAAGCCGTCCTAGCGGCTCGCGGCCCGCTGGCTGGCGCGCCTGAGCCGCCACATGTCGCCCGCGGTGCGTGTGACGGCGTCGGTGAGGCTGCCGTTGGTGAGGGTGCGGGTGGCTTCGAACGCTTTGGGGTCGAGCCGCTCGGCGAGGCCGGCGGCTACTTCGCAGGCCTCCTCGACCACGTCGCCGGTGGTCACATGGTCGAGGAAGCCGGCTTCGACCGCCTCGTCGGGGGTGTAGAGATGCGCGGCGTTGACGGCCATCGCCATATGCCGCGGCGACAGCCTGGATCGGGCCAACTCCACCGCCAGATCCGGCACCGGCACGCCCCGGGACACGAAGTTCATGCCGATCCTGAAGTCGCCCGCCACGCCGATGCGGACATCGCCGCACAGCAAGGAGACCGCGGCTGCCTCCAGGGCATCGCCGGTGCACGCAATGACCAGCGGGCGGGGGAACTCCACGAGGCGCAGCAGCATGTCGGTCGCGTAATGGATCAGTTCGCCCGCGGCCTCGCCGCCGGACCGCAGAATCTCGTTGTCGAAGCCGACGGAGTAGCAGCCCGCCCGGCCCGCGAGGACCACGGCCCCGGCATGATTCTGCACGGACTGGAAGGCGCTCACCAGCGAATGGGCGACATCGGCGTCGAGCGTGTTGTCTGCTCCGTCGTCGACGGTCACCACGGCCACAGGTCCGCGCGTGCTGATGGTCACGGGCACTCGCGAAGAAGCCGCCGCCGGGGGAGCCACGCCATCACGATACTGCCGGTCGCGGCGCGCTGAAGAGCCGGGCGGGCATTCGCGCCCGCGGTGCGCTGCTCGCCGCGGTCGACAGCAGCGACCGGCGTGCCGGCGAGGGCGGCCGGCTAGCGCGGGTGCTCTGTGCTCGCCTGTGCGGCCTGCTTCAGCCGCCACAGCTCGCCCGCTGAGCGGATGATGGCGTCGGTGAGGCTGCGGTTGACGAGGGTGCGGGTGGTCTCGAACGCTCTGGGGTCGAGCCGCTCGGCGAGGTCGGCCGCCACCTCGCAGGCCTCCTCGACCACGTCGCCGGTCGTCACGTAGTCGAGGAAGCCGACCCTGACCGCCTCGTCGGGGGTATAGAGATGCGCGGCGTTGACGGCCATCGCCATATGCCGCTGCGACAGCCTGGACCGGGCCAGCTCCACCGCCAGGTCCGGCACCGACGCGCCCCGGGACACGAAGTCCATGCCGATCTTGTAGTCGCCGGCCGCGCCGACGCGGACGTCGAAGCACAGCATGGAGACCGCGGCTGCCTCCAGGCAGACACCGGTGCACGCCATCACGATCGGGCGGGGGAACTCCACGACGCGCAGGAGCAGTTCCGTGCCGACATGGAGCAGATCGCTCGCGGCCTCGCCGCCGGACCGCAGAGTCTCGTGCTCCATGCCGACGGAGTAGCAGCCGGGGCGGCCCGCGACGACAACCGCCCCAGCCCGCTCCTGGGCCTCGATGAGGGCCTTCAGAATGGCATCGGTCAGGCCGAAATCGAGCGTGTTTCGCGCTCCGTCGTCGACCACCACGACCGCCACAGAGCCACGCATGCTCAATGTCACTGGCGGTCGGGTCACGGTGCTGCTCCCATCTCAATTCGGGACAACGGTACCAATACAATGCCAATACTGTACGTGCGCCAACGTTAGCGCCAAGCCCAAAGAGCCGCCCACCCACGGAGATATGCTCGCAATCGCATTAGAGTGCGCGACTGCAATCGTATGCGGAGCCGTATACACTCGCCCGCTGCCCTATTGAAGGGAAATGGATGCCCTACAGGATGACATGAACGCGCATCGGCCCACCGTGCTTCGCTAGTAGCCAACCTATGACGAATCCTCCCCCCCAAAGAGAACGAACCCTGGTCACCCCGCAGACCCAGAAGCGGCGGGTCGCCCTTCCCGGTGCGCAGCAGAATCAGCGTCGGGTCGGGCTGCTGGCGGCCGGCCTGGTGCTGGTGTTCGGAGCCGGGTTCGGCTTCTGGCTCGTTCTCCAGAGCGTCGACCAGCGGGGCGAGTACCTGATCGCGGCTCGAACCATCGAGCGCTGGGAGGTGGCCGGTGCCCAGGACTTCGCCGTGGTCGAGGCGAACGTGGGCGATGCCTCGGCCCTCGCCGTCGAACGGAGCGGCGCGGTGCTCGGCAAGTGGGCGACCGGGCGGATCCCGGCCGGGACGATCATCACCGAGGGCCTGTTCGAGGCGCCGCCCCTGTCAGCGGAGGACGAGGCAGACAAGGTGCTCATCCAGGTCGGGCTGCCCGCGTCGGAAGCGCCCTTCGGCACTCTCGACACGGGCGACACGGTGGCCCTGCTCGGCCGCGAGTCCACAGGACCCGACGGGCAGGAGGGCGCCCTCGGTCTCATCGGGGTGCTGCGGTTGGAGTTCGTGCAGGGTGACGCCATCTACTACGTGGTCACTCCCGAGGAGGCCCTGGCCATCAAGGAGACCATCGACCGCTACAGCGCGGCAGCCGACCGCACCATGCTCAAACTGGGCTTCGGCCTGACCGTCGACGACCTGGTCGACGCGTTGAATGAGCAAGCCGCTAGTGTCCCGTCGGCCATTGCAGACGCTTCGACTGGAGCGGGAACAGGCGCCGAGCCCGTCGAGGACCAATGATGACCACCGTCCCGCTAGACGACAGTCGAGCACCGCACCATCGCCGGCCGGCCCCATGCTGACCGTATACAGCACCCAGGGCTCGCCCGGCGCCTCCACCACCGCCCTGCATCTGGCCGCCCACTGGGCCTCGGAGGGCCGCGAGGTCCTGCTCATCGAGGCGGATCCCGCCGGCGGCTCGCTCAGCCAGAATCTCGGCATCCAGTTCACGCCCGGGCTGGCGTCGTTCGTCGCCTCGGGCCTGCCGGTGCAGAGCAACCATCTGATCGACCACGCCCAGGACGTGCTGTTCGAGAGCCTGCACGTCATGCCGACTCCGGCCAGCCCGACGGGAGCGCGGGGCATCTTCCACGCCTTCGCCGACTTCTCCGAGGAACTCCGGACGATCTCCGAGAACGAGATGGCCGTGATCATCGACGGCGGCCAGATCACCGGCGACACCGCGGCCTCGGGACTGGCCACGATGGCGGCCGGCGTGGTCGTGGTGTGCCGCGACAACAGCCAACTGTCGAGCCTCGAGATTCTCCGGGATGTGGTCTCTGCCGATCCCGGCGGCGGGCCGGCAGGCTGCGCGGTGTCCATCGGCAAGTCGCCCATGAGCCCCGAGGAGTGGGAGGAGAACCACGGCCTGACCTTCTGCGGCTCGGTCGAGGCCGTGCCCGGCATGGCCGCAGACCTGTCCTCGCATCTGGCCCGCAGCAAGCGCAAGTCCAAGAAATGGCGCACCAGCCTCGAACAGGTCGGAGAGAAGCTGTACGTGTACGCGCAGCCGCCGGTGTCGAGCCGGCCCCGGGACCGCACCTCGGAGCCGGCCCAGACCCCCGGCGCGGAACGCGCCGACGGCGCCGCCCAGGCCCCGCCCGCCCCAGCGGCTACGGATCCCTCGGCCTTCGATCCCGCCGCCCACGGCCAGGCCCCGCCGCCGGCGCCCGCAGCGGGGGCGGGATACGAGCCGTCGCACTACCTGCCACCGGCCGCCGGGTCACAGCCCGCCCACCAGCAATCGCACTACCTGCCCTCGACAGGGTGGCCCGGCGACCCCCAGGGCCACGGCGAGGCGCCGCCGCCGGCCCTCCCCGCCCACGGCCACCCCCCGCCGCCGTCCTACCCGCCGGCCTACGAGCAGCCGCCCGCGGCCTACGAGCAGCCTCCCTACGAGCAGCAGCCGCCGGCCTACGAGCAGCCTCCCTACGAGCAGCCGTCCTACGAGCAGCCGGCCTACGAGCAGCCTCCCGGTGCCCACGACGCCTACCCGCCGGATCAGCACCCGGCCCAGCCCTACCAGCCGCCGCCGTCCTACGAGCAGCCGCCCGCCTACCAGCAGGTGCCGCCGGGTGCCCATGAGGCCTACCCGCCGGATCAGCACCCGGCCCAGCCCTACCCGCAGCCGCCCACCCAATCCGAGCAGCCCCCCTACCAGCAGCCGCCCACCCGACCCGAGCAGCCGCCCTACGAGCAGGCCTCGCCGGTCCCAGCGGCGCCCCCGACGACCGCCGGCACCGAGACTGTCCCACGACCGAACATCCAACCGACGGGCTCGTTCCGGGACTGGGCGCTCAAGCTGCACGGCTCCGACGCCCAGGACGTGACCGCTCGCCGGGGCGGGTGAGCGCAGCCGGCCCGCGGTCGAGATGGCAGAGACAAGCCCCGGTCTAGAGCTCTTCCAGCAGTCGCACGAGCGGCTCCTTCAGAAGTTCCTGGAGCTGGAACGCCAGAAGCTGCCGTCCGACGTCATCGACAAGCAGCTCATGGACATCGCGGAGAGCATCGTCCGCGACCACAACACCTCGGCCCTGATCGCGGGCAAGATCAGGCTGTCCGACGACGACGAGCGCGAGTTCCGTTCCCAGGTCCGGGGGATCATGGGCGGCGGCGCGCTGGTGCCGCTGCTCGAACGCGAGGACGTCGAGAACATCCACATCCTCGGCCACGACAAGGTGATCCTGTCGCTGGCCAACGGGGACCGCGTCCCGGGGCCGCCGCTGGCCGGCAGCGAGGAGGAGCTGGTGATGATGATCCGCCATCTCGCGGCCACCGCCGGCCACACGTCGCGGCGCTTCGACACGGCTGCGCCGATCCTCGATCTGCGGCTGGCGTCGGGCCACCGGCTGTTCGCGGTGACCGCGGTGGCCGAGCGGACCTCGGTGGTGATCCGCCGCCACCGGATGCTGCAGTCGGCGCTGGAGAAGCTCGAGGGCTACGGCACGGTCACCCCCGAGATGACCGCGGTCCTCCGGGCTGCGGTGAGGCCCCCCAACCCGGCCAACATGCTGGTGGTCGGCGGCACCGGCGCGGGCAAGACGACCCTGCTGCGAGCCCTGCTGTCGGAGGTGCCCCAGTCCGAGCTCGTCGTCACCATCGAGGACACCCTGGAGCTGCATCTGCGGTCCTCGGGGCTGCATGAGCGCACGCTGGCGCTGGAGACCCGCACGTCCAACACCGAGGGCTTGGGCGAGATCTCGATGTATGACCTGTGCCGGGCCGCGCTGCGGATGTCGCCGGACCGGGTGATCGTGGGCGAGGTGCGCGGCGGCGAGGTGATGCAGCTGCTTCAGTCGATGGGCATCGGCAACGACGGATCGCTGGGCACCATCCACGCCGGCAGCACCCGGGCGGCCATCAACAAGATGCTGATCTACGCGCAGCGCTCGCCGGACTCGCCGACCCCCGACTCGGTGCTGCGCGAGATCGCCGAGGTGCTGCACCTGCTGGTGTACATCAAGAAGCTGCCCGACGGGCGGCGGGCGGTGACCTCGATCCGGGAGGTCGTCGGCTACGAGGAGGGCCGGGTGGCCACCTCGGAGGTGTTCGCCCCCGGCCCCGACGGCGTGGGGGTCTACGTGAAGCCCTTCGAGCCCGACGGCGAGCCCCTGGCCCGTCTGGTGGCGGCCGGGTTCGATCCCGACATTCTGGGCGAGCCCTACCGGCCCAGGCCCCACGTCCAGCCCCCGCCGCACCAGCAGCCGCCGACCGTCGCGCCCCGCCAGCAGGCACGGCCGGCCCCGCCCGGCCAGCAGCCGCCGCCGGCCCCGCCCCGCCAGCAGCCGCCGCCGGCCCCGCCCGGCCAGCAGCCGCCGCCGGCCCCGCCGCGCCAGCAGCCCCCGGCGCGCAGAGCCGCGCCGGCAGGCCCAGTCAGCCCAGCCCCGGCGCGCGGAGCCGCCCCAGCCGGCGACTCCGGACCTGCAGCCCCAGCCGGCGCCCCACCCCGGCAGCCGCCGACAACCCCCCGACCCCGGCCTCAGCCCCGCCAGGCCGATCCTCCGGTTCCGTCCAGCCCCGCCCGGACTGGACCCGCACCGGCGGCCGAACCGGCCCCCTAGGCACCATGGTTCCGCTGGCTGCGGTCCTGTTCGGCGCTCTGGCGGGCATCGGCATCTTCACCGCGATCCTGGGGCTGCAGAGCCGGCCCGTGCGCGAGAAGCGGTCCCGGCTGCGCGGGTTCCAGGCCCGGGCCGCGAGCGTCGAGCTGCCCACGTCGGCGGGCGACGCGCTGGTCATGACCGGCCTGGGCGCGGCGCTCGGGTTCGGCGCCTGGTACGCCACCGGATGGATAGTGGCCGGGCTGATCGGCATCACCGCCGGGGTGATGGGCCCGGTGATGTGGCGGGCGCCCCGCAAGCGCCGCGAGTTCACCGACGAGATCGAGGCCTACTCGCAGTGGACCGAGCAGATCCGCGATCTGGTGGCGGCCAGCGGCTCGCTGTTCGAGGCGGTCACCCTGTCGGCCGACCAGGCCCCCTCGCTGCTGCGCCCCAAGGTGACGCAGATGGCGTCGATAGCCCGGACCCTGGGCCTGCCGGCCGCGCTGGACTGGTTCGCGGCCGAGGTGGAGTCGCCCTTCGCCGACCGGCTGGTGCTGGGCATGAAGATCGCCTGGGACTCCGGGGCCCGGGTGAGCGAGTCGTTCGAGAGCACGGCGCGGGCCATGCGGGCCGAGGTGGAGATGCGCCGCCGCAACGAGGTGGCCAACGCCCGGACCTGGACCCAGGTGGTGTCGATCGTCGGGGTGACGGTGGGGTCGGTGCTGTTGATGTTCGTGTTCAACAAGGGCTTCTTCGATCCGTTCGGCTCAGCGGTCGGGCAGGCTGTGCTGGCGGCGGTGGGGGTGCTGATCTTCGGCAACGTCTACTGGGTGCTCAAGCTGTCGGAGTCGGGCGTGCCGGTGCGGCTGCTGGCGTCGGAGGAGGGGCAGCCGGCCGAGGGGGTCGTGGCCGCGCTGTCCGGGGAGGACGAGTGACGCCGTGCTGATCCTGCTGCTGGGCGCGGTGGCCGGGCTCGGCCTGGTGTTGATCCTGGTGGGGATGCTCCCCGCGCCGGCGAAGGCTCCGCTGCCGGCCGCGGCCGGTCCCGAGGCCGCCGACACCGACGGCCCCGAGGGCGCCGGGACGGTTCAGGACGCAGCCCGCCGGGCGGCCCGAAGGATCGGGAAGGACCTGCAGTCCAAGTCGGAGCTGGCCCAGGACGCTCTCATGGTGGGCCGCACCCTGGAGACCCACGCGGTCCACAAGATGGTGGGGCTGGTTCTCGGCGCGGCCGTGGTGGCCGCCCTCGGGATGCTCGCCAACGCGGCCTTCGCTCTGGACCTGCCGCTGCCCGTCGTCGGGGCGGCCGCGGCGGCCGGGGGCCTGGGCGGGTGGTTCCTGCCCGACTCGATCCTGAGGACCGAGGCCGACAAGGAGCGGGTGCTGTTCCAGCAGGTGACCGAGTCGTGGCTGGAGCTGGTGGCCCAGCTGGTGACGGCCGGCGCCGACACGTTCGGGGCTCTGGGGACCGCGGCGTCCTACAGCGAGCAGCCCGGGTTCCTGGTGATCCGCGACGCGCTGCGGATGTCGGCCGCCAGCGGCGAGGCGCCGTGGACGGGGCTGCGCCGGCTGGCCGACGAGCGGCGGCTCCGGTTCCTGGACCCGTTCTGCTCGGCGCTGGAGCTGGCCGGCACGACCGGGGCCGGGTCGCGCCAGGCGATCCTGGCCCAGGTGGAGGCGGCCCGCTCCAAGGCGATGCTGGAGGCCGACGCGGCCGCGGCCTCCTCGGGCGAGAAGATGGGGGCGCCCCTGGCCCTGATCGGCGCCGCCTTCATGGTCCTGATGGGCTACCCGCCCATGGCCGGGATCCTCGACACCGCCACCATCAGCGGCCTGTAGAGCCGGCCCTCGGCGGCGCGGTGCGCCACGGTGTCCGCCACCGTCGGCCGCACTTGAAGCATCTCTTGATCCAACAAGTCATATTCTGATACATAGACATGTAATATGATCAACGAGCCTTGCCACCGGGCCTTCACGGTGCGCCTGCCGTCGTTCCGACACGCGACGGCACCCACCGCGTACCGCGAGTCCCCCTGGAGGCTGCCATGCCCACATCCGTCCCAGTCCCCGCCGCTGAGATGACCCAATCCCCACACCCCCAACCCGACGAGCCCCACGCGGCAACCGCCGACGCCGCCGAACCGGCCGGGCGCGCCCCGGGGCTGATCAGACGGGCGCGGGCCGCCGCGAGACCCGTCTCGTCCACCGCTGCGCTCATCACCGTCATGGTCCTTCTCGCCACCGGCTTAGTCGGCTTCGTGCTACGCGAACTCAACAGCATCGAAGCCGACATCAACAGCATCGAAGCCGACATCAACAAGCTCGAGACGGAGGTGGACGCCAGGTTCGTGAGACTCGAGACGGAGGTGGACGCCAGGTTCGATCAGATGGACGCCAAGATCGACGAGATCGCGCTCACGCTCGCGGCGCTGGTCGCGTACCTCAGGGCCGACGAAGGAGTCGACGCCGCCCTCTCCGGCGTCACCGGCGCCGGCGCCGGCTCAGACCCCGCAGCAGCAGATCCCGCCACCGGGCCATAGCGCCGCAGCGGGACTGGGCCAGGCCATCGGCTCTGCCTTCATTGCGTCTATCTGCGCGTGTTCTTATCACAGCGAATAGCATCCTGATACATGAACATGTAACATCGTCAACGAGCCTTGCCACCGGGCCTTCACGGTGCGCCTGCCGTCGTTCCAGACATGCGACGGCACCCACCGCGTACCGCGAGTCCCCCCGGAGGCTGCCATGCCCACATCCGTCCCAGTCCCCGCCGCCGAGATGACCCAATCACCCGAACACCAGGCGCCCGAGCCCCACGCGGCAACCGCCGACGCCGCAGAACCGGCCGGGCGCGCCCAGGCGGTAGCCACCGCGCTGATCAGACGGGCGCGGGCCGCCGCGAGACCCGTCTCGTCCACCGCTGCGCTCATGACCGTCATCGCCCTTCTCGCCACCGGCTTAATCGGCTTCGTGCTACGCGACCTCAACAGCATCGAAGCCGACATCAACAAGCTCGAGACGGAGATCGACGCCCGGTTCGTGAAACTCGAAACAGAGATGGACGCCAGATTCGCGGAGGTGGACGCGAGGTTCGACGAACTGGACGCCAAGATCGACGAGATCGCGCTCACGCTCGCGGCGCTGGTCGCGTACCTCAGAGCCGACGAAGGAGTCGACGCCGCCCTCTCCGGCGTCACCGGCGCCGGCGCCGGCTCAGACCCCGCAGCAGCAGATCCCGCCACCGGGCCATAGCGCCGCAGCGGGACTGGGCCAGGCCATCGGCTCTGCCTTCATTGCGTCTATCTGCGCGTGTTCTTGTCACAGCGAATAGCATCCTGATACATGAACATGTAACATCGTCAACGAGCCTTGCCACCGGGCCTTCACGGTGCGCCTGCCGTCGTTCCAGCATGCGACGGCACCCACCGCGTACCGCGAGTCCCCCCGGAGGCTCGCCATGCCCACATCCGTTCCAGTCCCCGCCGCCGAGATGACCCAATCACCCGAACACATGCCCGATGAGCCCGCCGCCCGCAACCGCCGACGCCGCAGAACCGGCCGGGCGCGCCCCGGGGCTGATCAGACGGGCGCGGGCCGCCGCGAGACCCGTCTCAGTCCAAGACTCCGTTCATGACCGTCATCGTCCTTCTCGCCACCGGCTTAATCGGCTTCGTGCTACGCGACCTCAACAGCATCGAAGCCGACATCGACGGCTTCAACACCGAAGTCGCCCAACTCCACACCAACGTCGCCCTACTCCACACCGAAGTCGCCCTACTCCACACCAAAGTCGCCCAAATAGACGCCAGATTCGACGACGTGGACGCCAGATTCGCGAAACTCGAGACGGAGGTGGACGCCCGGTTCGACGCGCTGGAGGCGGGCCAGCAGGAGATCGCGCTCACGCTTGTGGCGCTGGTCGCATACCTCAGGGCCGACGAAGGAGTCGACGCCGCCCTCGCCGGCCGACTGGCGGACCCCGCCGCCGGCGCCGGCACAGACCCGAGTCCGTAACACACGCGCCAACCGCATTGACGGAACGATCCCGCGGCACGCGGTCGCAGAGTTGGCCGGTGGGTTGCGACGGGCCGTGGCGTTGAGCGGGCCCGCCGACCCCGACACCACCGCGGGGACGCCGACCGCAGGTGCCGGAGCACCGTTGAGAGGGCCTGCCGCCTCGGCCGACTGACCGCGACGCCGCCATTCGCAGTGGCCGGTGATTCCGGGTCTGCATCGCGGCGCGGGCGAGGAGCGGGATCCTTCGCTTCGAAATGTTCGAACTATGGGGGTTGTCCCTATCGCGATACCGCTATAGCTTCTCACCCGGCCTAATCCGATTCTCATACACCGGTCACTCAGGTACTGCCCACCAATCCACAGAAGGAACCAATTCAATGACAGTTCTACTGCTAGCTGTAGCGGTCCCCGGCCTGCTCGCAATCGCGTGGCTCGGAGGGCGGCGAGTTCAATCGACGCCGCTGGCCAGGTCGTTGGCCCTCGCCCGGGGCGCCGACACCCGGGGCATCGCCCTCCAGACGGTGATCATCATCGTCGTGCTCCTCGCCATAGCCGGTGCCGTAGCGGGAGTACTGCTCTCCAGAGGGAGTGAAGTCACCGCTGAGCTAGCGGCGTCTGATGTCACCGTTACCAGTATCGAGACTCAGGCGGAGTGTGAGAGCTTCTCTATGGGCGCCGAGCAAGGTGCCTGGACCGCCGCCACCACCACATGCATTTGGCAGCATGATGACGTGGAAAGGGTGTTCTGCTTGCGTATTGGTGGCACGTTCGACAGTGACCACAAACGCAGCAGAACAACCAGGACGGCGACGCCGACAATACCGACGACAAGTGCACCGTTACCTGATCTGATCCTCGCGCAGAGCGGCTCGGCTACCGGGCCCCTCTGCGATGACGTGGCCCTTGCCTCCCGACCGATCCGGCGCCGATGTCGGATCGGTCGGGATGAGCGGGGGGAGGCGCTTCCGGTCGCCATCCTGTTCGTCGGGGTGCTCCTCACCGTCCTGATCGCTGTTCATGTGGTGATCGTGTCGGTGGCCCGCTCCGCGGTGCAGTCGGCGGCCGACCGAGCGCTGGTGGCGGCCCAGTCCGCCGACCCCCGCGACGTCGACTGCGAAGGTGTGACGCGGCCCGACCGGGAGTGCCGGGGCATCCTGGAGGCCCGGCTGGCCATGCTGGCGTCCAGGGGCTCCGTCATCGAGACCCAGCTGCCGGCGGTGGAGGTGCACGATGAGCGGGGCACCGTCACGGTGCTGGTGTTCGGAGCGGTCATCTCGCCGGTGCTGGGCGACATCGAACTCATCGGGCAGGCCTGCGGGCCCCTCGACAGCGTCGCCGTCTCCGAACTCACCGACAACGCCGAGGTCTGGCGATGCTGACCTGCCGAGCCCGCACCACCCGGTCGGCAGCGGGCACCAGGGACGGCCCGGGTGCCTCCGGCCGCGGCCTCGACACAGCAACGACCTCCTCGGAGGCCGCGGGACAGTGTCCACGGCTCGGCTTCAGGGTCGGCTCGGAGGCTGCGGGGGCCGGAGCCGTCGCGGCGGCCCGACCACGGCACCGGCGCGACCAGGCCGGGTCGGGGACGGCCATCGGGGTGGCGATCATCTTCCCCATACTGATGCTGGTGATCGTGTCGCTTCAGGCGCTCATCGACACGTCCCGCATCGAGCAGTCGATCCAGACCGTCGCCCACCGGGCCGCCCGTACCGCGTCGCTGTGCTGCCACAGCACCGACGACGCCGCCGAGGCGGCCCGGGCCAGCCTCGCCGCCGCGAGAGACGCCAACGCCCGCAACCGGATCCTCTGCAACAACGACTTCGCGGGCGACGCCATCGTCATGTTCCTCGACGTGGACGGCAACGAGGTGCCGGTGGCCGCCGACGGGGTGGTCCCGTCCGGCGGCACGGTGTACGTGTTGGTGGAGTGCCGGCTGCCCCCGCAGTGGCTGGGCGGCTACGGCCTGCCCGGACTCGACGTCGAGCGTCAGGCGTGGGGCGTCGCGTCGGTGGACCCCTACCGCTCCCGCATAGGCGTATGAGCGGCCCTCGGTACCCGGCGCGGCGAAAGGCTCGGCAGGCGTGAACGCCCCCAGGCTCGGCCCGGCGACGGGCCGGCAGGCATGAGCGCCCTCGGCACCACCCAGGGCCGGCGACCGCCGCGGGCCCGCGACCTGGCGACCCGGCGACGCTCCGGCGACCTCTCCGGGGGCGGCGGGTTCTTCAGGCTCGTCGGCGCGGCCAGAGCCCGCGGCGCGGGCGGGGGCCGGCGACGAGCGCGGCGACTACGCCATATTCATCGCGGTGATCGCGTCGGCGCTGCTGCTGTTCGGCAGCATCGCCTACGACGCCCCCCGGCTCATCGCCGCCCGCCAGAACGCCCTCCACGAAGCCAACGAGGCCGCCCGGGTGGCCGCGGCCACCATCGCCGCGGGCGGCACCGTCCAACAGGCCCGCGACGCCGCTCAGGACCGCCTCGACATGGGCCTCGCCCTCTACGGCCGGCCCGTCCTCCTGACCGACCTGGACTGCGTCGGCACCCTCGTGCAGGTCAGCGTGATCACCAGCTACGTGTTCCGGGGCGCGGTGCTCTCCGCCGGCATCGGCCGCCAAGCCATCGAGGCCCGCGGCGCGGCCGAGGCCTTCCTAGTGCTGCCCGGCAACCAGCAGAGCCAGCTCAACCACCTCGCCGAGTGCCCCCTAGACCCCGCCGCCCGCCCCTGACCCGCCGCACCCCGAGCCCTCCGCTCGCGGCGGCCATCAACCTCGCCATAGCTGGGAACACGAGTCGTTCGACATGACCTTGGTCACGTACTCGTGACTGCCGCCAGGCGACGTCAGTCGACCGCCGCGGCCAGCTGATCGTTGCTCGCCCAGCAATAGCTGACCCTCTCGAGTTCCTCGGCTGCCTCGCCGATGTCGGATTCCAAAGCAGCGTCGAAGCGATCGTGGAGCACATCCCTAGGACAGTGAGGGCCTGCACCCATCCAATGGAAGTCGCCCAGTTCCTCGTCATGGAAGAGCGCCGCGTCCTCGGGGGAGGTGTAGTTGGCCCTGAACCACTCGATCATGTCCTCGACGCTGGCGATCCTGCCGTCGGCTGCGGCGAGAGCGAAGCGCGCCAGCCAATCAAGCCGGTCGGGCGACGGAGGATCCGACGCCAAGCCGTGGGCGATCGCGTCGCGCCGCCTGGCGAAGTCGTCCAACTCGGCTGCCTGGTTGTCGCTTATCACGCCGTGGATGGCGAGATCGTGGATCAGGGTGCGGGGCGGGACAGGGCCATCCGGTGCGGCGTCCAGGTCCTTGCTCAACCGCAGGAGGGCGCCTTCAACGGCCGACCAAAGGAGCATGACCGCGCCGTCGGGAGACACGTCGACGACTCGCCGGGCTTCCTCGACTCGACGCACACTGTCGTCACGGTCCGGGGCCGGCGGCGTCGTCTCAGGCTCGTAGGTGACGATATCGAGCCGCCAACCAGGCTCCTTCGCGATGATCTCGGCCAGGCAGGCCAGCCTGTCTCGCGTTCCGTTGCCCATGTCGGCCGGGCGCACCTCAACGACGACGGTCTCACCGGCGCGCCGCGCCACCGCGTCGGCCACAAAGCCATCGAATGGAGGCGCGAGACGGTGCTCGAAGCTCAATTCGTAGCCGTCGTCCTCGTAGCGGGCCTTGACCCGATCAAGAGCCTTGAGGGCAGCGTGGGCGGCTGTCATAGGAACGCGAGCCTATCCCGAGCGCCCGCCACTCGATGACGGCCCGGGTGCCGGGCCAGGTTCAAGGTATGCATATCCATGCCTAACCGCTATTCTGGGCACAAGTACGGAACAACACAAGGAGCAGCTTGATGGAAGAACATATGCTCAACAATATCTACGAACTATTGGATGCGGTGGCCCAGTCTCTGAAAGAGATCACAGAACGGCTCGGTCGGCTGGAAGATCGGCTCGGTCGGCTGGAAGATCGGTTCGATCGGCTGGAAGATCGGTTCGATCGGCTGGAAGGTCGGTTCGATCGGCTGGAAGGTCGGTTCGATCGGCTGGAAGCAAACCAGAAGGTCATTCTGACCGCCCTCGAGAAGATCGTAGACCGTCTCGAGGATCACGAGAAGCGGATCCTCCGACTGGAAGCCGCCACCTGAGACGGCCCTGCCAGGAACATGGCTTCCGTTCCCGACCGCGCAAGTCGCACAGCTGCGGTAGTGGGAAGCCGACGCAAGAAACAGGGATGAGGCCGGGACTTTGCGAACCTGCACCTCATGAAGTCCTGCCTAGATGTTCTCCCAAGAGAAGCCTGCGTCGGAGTTCGGTCGCGGCCTCCGCTGCCCGTTCGGGATGGTCCTTCAAGTCGAGATAGGCCTGCACCGGATGCACGCAGCGGATCCCGTCCACCGGCTCCGCTCCAAGGAAAACGGCGTCGTCATTGGGCACAACCAGCCAACTTGCGCATTTGTGCAAGTCATATAGTTTAGACAAGTCAAGCCTCCGCGGGTCTGTCAGGAGCGGGGTGGAGGGTGCCAATCGACGCCCTCAATATCGCGGGCGGCCAGCGAGGGACCCCCGACACTGGTGGCCGCCTCTGCTACCCCGCCCTCGCGCCGATGTGGAACCTACCGACCCGACGGTCTCGTCGGCATGAACGCCCCCGGCACCGCCACCGCGCCAGCCAGTGCCGGTTCTTCTGGTTGCCTCTGTAGGGGCATCTTCTCCCTATATTTGTTCTAGAACAAAAAGCCCTATAACTCTGCAAACCCCTTCCCGCCGCTGAGTCTCCGAGCTCTCGCCGCCGCAGGCCCTCGAAGGCGACCGATTCATCGCCATAGCGACGGACCTTAGAAACGCGATCTAGGCGAGGGACCACTGGCACTGGTGGTCGCCCCTGCTACCCCGCCCTCGCGCCGCCGCGGAACCTACTGTCCCGACGACCTCTCCCGGGCTGGGGGTCGTCGGGAGCGGGGAAGTGGTCGTCCAGGGTGCACCCGGCGACCACGCTGTCGGCGGTCACTGCGGCCGTGAGGACTGCGGCGGCCCGCCAGGTGGGCCGATGAGGCCGAGGTACTCCAGCACGCGCATCTGCACCTCGCGGAGCTTGTCGGCCGTGAGGGCGCCAGTGCGGTCCTGCAGGGCCGTCTTGGGAATCGCCTGGAGAGCTGGCACTCGGATCCAACATTTCTTGGGAACGTTGGCCTCGCCAGCAGCGAGTCTCACACATAGCTCAGTGCGGAATTGCGTCGAGCTAGACGCGGGGCAGCCCAAGACCACCTGCCAATTCGGATCGCTGTTGAAGCGAAGATCGCTGAGCACCACGAAGGGCCGGCGCTCATCATGCACGCTACGGCTCCGTCCGTCGTCGAGGGATACGGCTTCGTCCGCGACCCAATAGACGCCGCCCCGGATCGGCGCGCTCACAGCTATTCGCCGAGCAGAATCTCGTTCGCCCGCGCTCGAGCCGCGCGTAGCGGTTCGAGGACCTCCTCGCTGCAGCCTGACGGTGCCGGGTCGTCGTCGACAACATGGTCATCCAACATCCGCTGGAATCGGGCCAGGGTCTCCGTCGCGTCGGGAATCGGGCGGCGCTCCCCGAGGTCGAGGATCGCTTCCCTTTGCCCGTTGGCCTTGGCTTCGCGCATGGGTTCCGTCTGGTACGTGAGATTCATCAGTTCGGTGGCGCTGTGGTGGCCGTGCTCGGCAAGAACTGCGTCGAGATGCTCCACAAACCTGTCGGCGCTCTCGGCACCGCTGCGATCGATCGGGGGTGCTGACAAGTGGTACTCCGCACTGCCGTACCAGTTGCTCGTCGCATCCATCTCGATGTCGCCGTTGGCGACCAAGTCACCCTCGACGCGCTTCAGGCTGTTGGCAAAAGGGCCGTAGTGACGCCATTGCCACACCACACCCGAACCCGACACGCCGTCACGCTCCACGGACCGCAAGTCAGCCAAGTACAGGAGCTTGGCAACCTTCGTGCGGCTCATCCAGAGGTCCCGAGCGGCTGCCAGGCCCAGCAGTGCCTTCATCGCCTCCGACGCGCGGCACTCGTCTGTACGCAAACGAGCCACGAAGCGAGTATAAGCCGTCGCCGGCTCTCGATGCCTCAATGCACCTGCTCCCTTCGCTCGAATACGGCAACGCTCATAGCGAATCACAGACGTATGACAAGCCGGGATGGTGTGCCCTGCGTTCCCCGCGGGCTCGTTTGATCGGTCTCAGGCGGTGTTGGTGGCGTCGCAGAACTCGCCCTCGCGCCGCTGTGGAACCTGCTGATCCGACGACCTCTCCCGGGCTGGGTCGTGCGCGGGAGGTGGTGCCGGCCGGCGGCCGCGGACACTACCCTGCCGGCATGGACCGCGTGGACGGCGCGGCGCGCCGCCGCGGCCCTCGACGGCGCCCGCTCGCCAGGATGCTGATCGGCACCGCCCTGGCCGCCGTCGTGCTGGTGTCGCCGCTGGAGTCGGGCCTGCTGCCGGGCTTGGGAGGCGGGCTCGCATTACAACCGGATACCGCGAATGCCCAGAGCACCGACAACGGCGGCAACGGCAACGGCAACGGCGGCAACCCCGTCCCCGGCAACGGCAACGACGGCAACGGCGGCAACGGCAACACCGGCAACGGCAACAACGGCAACGGCAACGGCAACGGCGGCAACCCCGCTCCCGGCAACGGCAACGGCGGCAACGGCAACGGCGGCAACGGCAACGGCGGCAACGGCAACGGCGCCCGTCTGGACTCGGTGGTGGACGGCACCCCCGATCCCTGCGACGCCACGCCGCTCCAGTACGAGCCCGACGAGGACGACCCGTCGCTGTGCGTGCTGGAGGTGCCCGCCTGCCCCGAGAGCAGGTTCAGACTCGGCGAGCTCATGAAGCTGTCGCTGGCTCCCGACGACATAGCGAGCAAGTTCCCGGAGGCCGTGTACCCGCAAGCCGCCGGCTACGAGCGCTACCCCGAGTTCTGCGAGGAGCGGTTCAACCAGATCGACGACTCCCAGGGCTACGACGACTGCACCTCCTCGGTCGGCGTTGTGGTCCAGTTCGACGACGCCGTGTGCCGGATCTTCTATCCCATCGAGTGCCCGGCGGGGCTGCCCCGGATCAGCTCCCACACCTGCCGGGCGGTGAGCCGCCGCAACTGGACGTGCGAGGACGGATACATCGCCGGCAACAAGTTCCCGATCTGCTTCAGGCGTATCGAGTTCGACGAGAGCGAGGCGGTGCCGGCCTGCCAGAGCGGCATGCCCGACCTGGGCGTATTCAGGGAGGGCGAACGGGCCTGCGAGTACTATGTGGGCAGCGACGTGCTCGCCGCGCCGGGCGAGATCGCGTGCTCTTCGTACTCCACAGGCGACTTCGAGGGCCTGACCGGATTCACCAGCATCGCGATGCAGGACAATCCCGACAACCTCTACTGGTGCCGCTTCGACGCCGCGAAGCTGAGGCTCAACTGCCACGGACCCGATGCGCTCACCACCGAATGCGCCCAGCAGGTTGCGCTGTGCCTCAAGCGGGCCAGCAGGACCGGCGGCTGCGACCAGATCATCGAGACCATCCGCTGCCGCGGCTACCAGACCGCGTTCGCACAGTCCAAGATAGATATCGCGGCGGTCCGCGAGCAGGGCTGCGTGCCCTGCGTGAACCTGCCGTTCCAGTCGCCGACCTGCCAGGACGAGACGGCCCGAACGACCGATCGGTTCAATTTCTACGACGCTTACAGATATTTGCGCCAGGAGTCCATACTGCGCTGCCGGGTCGACTTCACGGTCGATCCCACGAACTGGTGGTACCCGGCGCACACCGGACGTCAGCCGCGCCCCTGCCCGTCCCAGCCCGCCGCCAACCGTGTCTGCGCCGACCCGCCGTCGGGGACGCTCGAATGGAGCAGCAACCACTTCTCGCAGCTCGCGGTGGTGAACTCGGCGGTGGTCGTCCGCATCGCCGACCTGCCGTTCGAAATCAGGACGAACCGCCGCCTCCACTACTGGCCCGCGTACTACCTAGTTGCCGACGCTGTGAGAGAGACGCAGGGGCGGACGCTGCCGATGTTCCCCGATCCGAACTTGGCGGACAGGCGGCCGCGCCAGCTGATAGACACCGACGGGCTCAGACCCGACCGCTCGTACGGGAGCCTGCACGCGATAGCCACGGGGGAGAGCCGGACCGGGCTGGAGTGCGTGCCCCGAGACATCCCCGTGTTCAACCTGATCGTCGAGGAGCTCTGGCCCGACAAGCCAGCGGACCGCCGCGAGATCGAGGCGCTGTTCGGCTCCGACGCGCTGGACGGCTGGTGGAACGACAGCGAGCTGACCGGCGAGGAATTGGAGGCGAAGCAGCGGCGCCTGACCGAGGCTCGCGGGCTCAAGTGGTGGGGCGACCTCACCGTGGTGCAGCAGGCAGCCCGCGACGCCCAGCAGCTCGACACCGTCGAGTGCCACGTGCAGCCCCGAGAATGCGTGTGGCGGCCGCCGCGCAGCGGGTACTACAAGCTCGTCGGCGCGGGAGGCTGGCCGATGCAGAGGTCGGGAACCCGCTCCTGGGGCGCGGAGATCCACGGCCACGGCTGCGCCTACGGGCATCCGAACTGCCGCGACCTCTCACCCGCCCAGATGTTCGCATACAACATGGAGGAGTTCACACGTGACTCCACCAACCGCACATGGCTGGAGGCGCGGCTGACCGCGCAGGGCCTGTCGCTTCATGACGCCGGGCTGGAGGATGCTGGCGAGTACATCACGCTGCGCGCCCCGGACGGCGACGCCGACTGGCTTTACAGCGAGGCCGCCGGGGGCCTCACCGGCTGCCCGAACCCCATCGACCTGAGAGTGCACTGCTCGGGCAGCCACGGTGGCGGCAGCTACACCGAGACGCCCGCGGTGGGGGTCGTCGTCCAAGAGATCCAGACCCGGACCCGGCCCGTGGCCAACCGGCCCTGACCGGCGTCACGAGCCCCGCCGGACCGGCCGCGTCGGCAGCCCGCCACCGGGCCGGCAGGCCGATGCCGACAGGCCCCGACGCTCGGTGAGGTCCATCAGCACGACCGGACGGCACCCCGCCGGCGGCCTCAGTGCAAGCCGGTACGCGTACATGCAGTTGAATGCAGACCGCACACCAGAATTGGCGTCGTATTAGCTTTGCTCGCACCAGCAAAAAAAGATGTATACGAGACGTTGGAGAAACTTCTCGCCCTGTAGAATCGCCGCTCGTGTCCGAACTCCCCCCTGGGCATAGCGAGGCGCGCCAGCTCCCTCAGGCGCCACCTCGACTCGGTGTATCCCATTGAGGCGCTCGCCCGCGGCGGCCCTCGGGTTTGCGCTCGCCCTTCTCGTGGTGGTCGCCGGGCCGGGGGCGACCGTCTTCCTGCTCGGCAGGCCCGAGCTGGCCCTGCCGTCGGAGTGGGCCGAGGCCAGCGCCCGCATCGCCGATGGGACATTCCCGTCCGGGTGGGTGGTCGACATCGCCTCGGCGGTTGTCCTGCTGGTCTGGGTCGCGGCCGTCTGGCTCGTGGTGACGGGCGTGCGTAGGTGGGGCCTGCGCAGGCAGCGCGACGAGAGCCCCGCCGACGAGACGGCCGGCGGGGCCGGCATCGGTGTGACCGACGACGCCAGCGAGCCCGAGGATCCCTGGTACCGCCAGGGCTCCCCCATCTTCGAAGAGCCGTTCACCGACGACTACCCGAGGGTCGTCGTGCCCGCCGACGATGCCGGGACCGACGACGACACGCTGCCCGACGACGGGCCCGCGGACTCGCTGTGGCAGCCGGACGCCATGACCGAGTACGACGAAGCGGGCGCGATGCCGCCGCCGCCCGAGGCGCCGGCCGAGGACACCGTCTCCGACGGCGAGATCATCGGCCAGCCCCGGGGCCAGGACCCCGACGAGCCTCCCATGATCGTTCCGGTGCGGGCCTACTACTTCACCCGGACCGAGGACACGCTGCGCAGCATCTCGGCGCAGTTCCTGCAGACGCCCACGCGGTGGGAGCAGCTGCGATCGCTCAACGCGTCCAGCCCCGGGGTCGCCGCGATGGGACCCGACAGCCTGCTTCCGGTCGGCACCGCGCTGGCGCTGCCGGGCGACCCGCTGCCGTGGGGCAAGCCCGACCCCGTCTACCTGTGGACGCTGGCCGAGAAGTTCCTGTACACCGCGTGGGGCCGCGAGCCGATGCCCGAGGAGGTCGTCCCGTTCTGGAGGGGTCTGACCAGCGGTGCCCAACTCGAGGCCGGGGCGCCGCCCGTCCCGATCGAGCATCTCACCGCGCCAATGCCCGCAGCACCCCCCGAACCCGTTCCCACCGAGACCTTCGAGCCCCAGCCCCAAGCCGTCGAGGAACCGGCACCCGAGTCCGAGCCTCAAGCCGTTCAGGAACCGGCACCCGAGCCCCAGCCTCAGGCCGTTGAGGAACCGGCACCCGAAGCCGAGCCTCAGGCCGTTGAGGAGCCGGCACTCGAAGCCGAGCCTCAGGCCGTTGAGGAGCCGGCACTCGAAGCCGAGCCTCAGGCCGTTGAGGAGCCGGCACCCGAAGCCGAGCCTCAGGCCGTTGAGGAGCCGGCACCCGAGTCCGAGCCTCAGGCCGTTGAGGAGCCGGCACCCGAGCCCCGAGCCTCAGGCCGTTGCAGGACTCGCCCGGCGACTCCTTCGAGGAGCCCCCGCCAGCCCCAGCCCGTTCATGGAACCGGCACCCGAGCCCCAACCCGCACCCATACCTGCAGCACCGGACTCGCCCGGCGACTCCTTCGCGCCCCCGCCACCCCTGCCCGGGATGGAACCCTCGACCGCTCCGGCTGACCTCCAACCACCTCCTCCGGTCACCCCACCCGCATACGAGTCACCGGTACCGCCGGCGCATGAGCCGCCGGCTTACGAGTCACCGGTACCGCCGACCCACGAGCCAGCCCCTTACGAGTCACCGGTACCGCCGACCCACGAGCCAGCCCCTTACGAGTCACCGGTACCGCCGACCCACGAGCCAGCCCCTTACGAGTCACCGGTACCGCCGACCCACGAGCCAGCCCCTTACGAGTCACCGGTACCGCCGACCCACGAACCAGCCCCTTACGAGTCACCGGTACCGCCGACCCACGAACCAGCCCCATACGAGCCGGCGGCATACCAACCACCCCCAACTCCATACGAGTCGCCTGTACCGCCGGCGCATGAGCCTCCGGCTTACGAGTCGCCTGTACCGCCGGCTTACGAGTCGCCTGTACCGCCGGTCCATGAGCCGCCCCCAGCCCACGAGCCAGCCGCATTCCAGCCACCCCCGCCGGCCTACGAGTCACCGGTGCCCCCGACCCACGAACCGCCGCCACCGGTGGCGCCTGTACCGGGGCTCCCCGATCTCGGCCCCATCGAGCCCGAGGTCCCGGCCGTGGAGGCCGAGCCGCCCCGCATGCCGAGCTTCATGCCCTCGCTCACGGGCGCCGAGTCCGCCGCCCCGGCCCCGGAGGCGGGCGTGGTGGCGGCGTCGAACCGGACCCTGGCCGGCACCGCCATAGGCGACGCCATGATGCTGTGGCAGCTGGCCCGGATCCGCCGCCGGCGCGGGGGGAGGCCCGACGACCTGGACCCGATGGAGGAGTCGCTCAGGCAGAGTGCCCGAGCCGACACGCTCAACCTGATCGAGACCGCGATGCGCCACCTGCGGGCGGTCACCGTCGGGCAGTTGCGGGAGAAGCCGGCGGTTCTGGCCGTGCGGGTCGGCACCTACGGATTCGAGGTTCTGCTGAACCGGCCGGCAAGGGCCCCCGACGGCTGGCAGACAGCCTCCGGGGGCTACGTGCTGGAGCTGCCCGCAGGGGTCACCGCCGACGACCTCGACACCACGGCCCAGGGCCCGACGCTGTGCCCCGCCCTCGTCCCGGTGGGCGACACCATGGAGGGCCCGCTGCTGCTGAACATCGAGGAGATCGGCTGCCTGATCGTGTCGGGGCCGGGCTCGCCGTCGGTGAGCCTCCTCAACGCGGTGGTCGCAACGCTCGGCTCCTCGCCGCTCGCGGCCGACATCCGCATCATCACCGTCGGGCTCGACACCCCGGCCGGGCTTCCCGGCTGGGAGCGGGTGCACTCCACCAGCTTCGACTCCCCGCAGCTGGAGGAGCTGCTGTCGACCGCCCACACCGGCAGCGGCGCCTCGCTGGACGTCCTGGTGGTGGGCCCGGGCAACGACCTGCTCATCCAGCGGGCCGGCCAGGTGGCCACCACCCCCGGATCGCGCATGGCCGTAGTCGGGGCCACGTCCTCGGTGGCGGCCCGCTGGCCGTGGCGCATCCACGTGGACGAGACCACCACCGCCGTCGTGCATCCCATCGCATGCACGATGGCGGCAGCCCAGGCGATGGCACCATCGATGTCCCAACTATTGAGCGAGGCCACAGACCCCTCGCTTCTTGCTCCCCCGAGGTTCTAACCGATGCCTGACCAGTCCCCCCCCTCGCCGGACCGCGCGCCGGCCCGACGCCGGCCCCTCAAACTGCCCCGGAAACGGAGGCTCGCGCTCGGCGGGACCCTCGCCGTGCTCTGCCTGATCGCCGTCGCGTGCGGCGGAGGCGACGGCGGCGGCACCACCGAGACCCAGACCGTCGCGGGCGCCGAGGCCGCGGCCGCGGAGCCCGTCGCCTCCAGCGACTTCATGTCCACCCGGCCCGGCGCCGGCATCGCCGCCGCGGGCGGCAACCCCCGGGCAGTCCAGGGCGAGAACCCCTGCGACCAGACCGGCGGCGCCGAGCCCATCATCATCTCGTACGTGGGCGCCAACCTGGCCGAGCTCGACGATTTCGGTCTCGAAGCGATCGTGGTGGAGGAGCCCGCGCTCATCATCGACGCCTACACCAACGAGGTGAACTTCAACGGCGGGATCAACGGCCACTGCGTCGAGTTCGTGCCCCATCTGTGGCGCCTGACCGACCTGGAGGGCAGCGTCGCCCAGATGTGCACCGAGATGCCCCAGCAGCAGCCGGTGTTCTACTTCACGCTCAGAGTCTTCGAACCGGCGTTCCAGTGCGCCACCCTCGGAGCCCAGATCCCCACCATCGGTCTGTACTCGTTCGCGCCGTCCGCGACGCTCGCCCAGGCCGGCGACCGGCTATACCTCGACGACGGCACGGTGGAGCACCTGCTCACGGCCAGCATCGATGTGGCGCTGTCGTCGGGCGTGATCGGCGCCGACGACCGCGTGGGGCTGCTGCACGGCATCTCCGACATGGGGGAGGCCGTGGCGATCTTCGAACGCTTCGGGCTCGACAATGCCGCCATCGCGCACGTGCCCGCGGAGTACAGCGATCTCCAGCTGCTGCTCCAAGAGAAGCAGGTGCGCCTGCTGGAGGGCGGCCTGACCGAAGAGGAAGAGGCCGAGGCGCAGCGCAACCTTGCCGCCCTGCCGCCCGAGTTGATCGATCTGTACAACCAGATGGAGCAGTTCTTCCTCGACGCCGCCAACCGGTTCAAGGACGCCGGAGTGACCGCGGTGGCCGCCACCGCCGACTGGACCGACATGCGACGGCTCATACGAGCCGCCGATCTGGTTGACTGGACACCGACCTGGGTGGCCAACGACATCCAGCCCGCCACCATCGTGCTGGCCGACGTGCCCAAGAGACAGGCCGAGAACCTGGTCCTCGTCAGTTCCCGCCGGGCGGCCGGCGACGAAGTCCCGGCCCTGGACCAGGGATGCATAACCCTGCGCAACACCGCGGTGGCAGGGGATCCGTTCTCGCACCGGCTCCACACCGACGCCTGGACGCTGATAACCGCCATCTGCGACTACCTGGACGTGACCTTCGGCGCCATGACCCGGGTGCAGGGCCCCATCGACGGGGACGCGTTCGTGCAGGCCATGCTCGACACCCGCTACGAGACCGAGTACGGGGGCCTCATCACGTTCTCGCCCGCAGAATTCAGCGGGGCCGAGCGCTTCAGGGTGCTGGAGGCCGACCCCGAGTGCGTGCTCAATTTCTGGGGATGCATGCGCTCCACCACCGACTGGCTCACGCTGGCCACCCCAGCCGGCGCGAGCGCCGGGTAGCGGCACAGACCGATGGCCGGCCGTCACGCACTGCGAGCCCTGGGAGTGGTCGTCGCGGTCGCGGCGCTGCTGGCGGCGTCCTGCGGCGGCGACAGCGGCAGCACTGCCGTGACCGCCGAGGCGGGCGCGCCGGCTCAGGATCTGGCCCCCCAGCAGTCCGATCCGGTGCGCATCCGCCTGGCCCTGGCCCCCGACCCGGTGTGGGAGTGGCTGCAGGACTCCGGCACCGTCGACCAGTGGGAGGCGACCCACAACATCAGGATCGAGGCCAGCAGCCCGTTCGACCAGTTCTCGGCCTTCGCCGGCGGCCACGCCGACGTGGTGGTGATCAACGCGCTCGAGGTGCCCCAGTTCGTGGAGCAGGCCGACCGCGAGCCCGTCGTGGTCGGCCGGTTCACCACCGACCGCAGCTTCGTGGGCGTGAGGCGCACGTCCAGGGCCGAGACCCTCGACGACCTGGTCGAGGTCCGGATCACCGTCGACAGCGCCCTGGGGTCGGCCCTGTTGTGGGGCGTCATCGCCGACGCTCTGCACAACCTGGAGTTCCGGGTGGACAGCCCCGACTTCGATCTCGTGGTGGTGGAGTCTGCCAGCGTGGCCGACCTGGTGATGCGAGGCGATGTGGATGCGTGCATCTGCCTGCCCGACTTCAGCGTCTCGGACCTCGCGGACGGCCGTCTGCGTCCGCTCTACGGCGGCCGGTCGGCGGCTGAGATCTACGCCGCCGACGTGATGGGAGAACCCGGAGCGCTCCCCGTCGCGGAGGCGCTCATCGCGGACCGGGCATGGCTGGCCCAGAACCGGGAGGCGGCCGAGGCGCTGCTGGGACTGTGGGACGTGGGGCTCCAGAACTGGGCGGCCCAGAAGGAGGCGCTCGTCGCCAACTACCCGCACCTCCTGTCGGTGCAGACCGACGAGGAGATCGCGTGGATGACCGACTATGTGAACGCCCACGACTGGGTGCTGCCGTCGGTCTACCTGACGCAACAGGACGCAGACATACAGACCAGCATCTTCGCCCGGATGCAGAGCCTCGGGCTGGTGCCCGACGACGCCGAAGAACCCGAGTTGGATCTGTCCTTCTCGATGGCTTCCTAACGAGGACATAGAGCATGCAGACCGTTCCCTCAGTCACGCCCGACGCCATTTCGGAGCTCTCCACCCGGGAGATGCGCCGGGCGGTGCTGCACCGGTGGTTCGTCCGGTTCAGCGTCCTGATCGGGTGGATCGCGTTCATAGCCGTCTGGTACGTCTTCTCGCGGCTGATCTTCAACCCCCAGCAGCTGCCCGAGCCCCACGTCGTGGCGGCCGAGTCGTGGACGCTGATCACCGAGCGGGACTTCCGCACCAACATGCAGGCGAGCCTGTTGAGGGTCCTGGGCGGCTTCCTGCTCGCGGCGCTGGTGAGCTGCGGGCTGGGCTGGCTGATCGCCTACAACGTCTGGTGGCGGACCCTGCTGCGCACCATCGTCCAGCTGGTGGTGAGCACGCCCATCGTGGCCCTGGCCATCCTCACCCTGGTCGTGTTCGGCGTGTCGTCGCTGGGGCCGGTCATCACCACCGCGGTGGTCGCCACGCCCTACATCATGATGAACGTCGCCCAGGGACTGACCGGGGTGGACCGCAGGCTCATCGTGATGAGCGAGTCGTTCGGCCGCACCCGGCCCCAGATCATCTCGGGCGTGCTGCTGCCGTCGTCGCTCATATCGGTGCTGGCCGGCGCCCGGCTGGCCTTCGCGGTGGCGTGGCGCATGGAGCTGCTCACCGAGATCTTCGCCGCCTCCGAGGGGGTGGGCTTCCAGATCCGCCGCAGCTTCGAGAGCTACGACGTGCGCGGCATGATCGCCTGGACGGTGCTGTTCATCGCCGTGATGCTCATCTTCGAGAACCTCGTCTTCCGCCAGATCGAACGCCGACTACAGGGACGCACCGCGTAGCGCCCGCCATCCACCGAGGCCGTATGACCCATGACTGACGTCACCCAAAGACCCCAAGCGCCGCCGAGGCCCAACGACCCCACGACCTTCGCCAGCGGGTTCCAGGAGCTCCCCACCCTGCCCGTCGGGGACCTTCGCCCCGCCGGTGACAGCAGCCGCTCCGCGCCCCGCAGGGTGCTGCGCAGGCCGTGGGTGGTGCAGCTGATCGCGCTCGTGATCCTGCTGGCCATCTGGCAGTACCTCACCGTCGCCAGCGACCGGGTGCCCAGCATCGAGAAGGTCGTGTCGTTCATGGCCACCGAGATCAGCGGCGGCTCCCACGGCGGCGTCCTCACCGGCGAGTTCTGGGGCCCGCTCGGCCTCAGCCTGCAGCGCTACGCCATCGGTCTGGCCATCGGCATCCCGATCGGCGTGGTGCTGGGCCTGCTGCTCGGCGCCTCGGGATGGGTCCGGGGACTCCTCAACGACACCACCCTGGTGCTGCTGGCGCTGCCCGCGGTGGTGTGGGCCTTCCTGGCGTCGCTGTGGTTCGGCCTCACCTCCACCGCCCCGATCGTGGCCGTGGTGCTGACCGCCATCCCGTTCGTGGCCATCAACTTCAGCTCCGGCGTGCGCAGCATCGACCCCGCCCTGGTCGAGATGTCGAAGTCGTACCGGGTGTCGCGCCGCAACCAGATCGTCGACCTGCTACTGGGCGGGACCCTCCCCAACGCCTTCACCGGCGTGCGGCTGGCGTTCACCACCGGATGGAACAGCCTGCTGATCGTGGAGTGGTTCGGCGCCACCGAGGGAGTCGGCTGGCGGGCCCGGTTCTGGTACGACGCCCTGCGCTACGCCGGCTTCGTGGGCTGGATCTTCCTGTTCGTGCTGCTGATCACGCTGCTCGACCGGCTCGTGCTGCGACGCCTCGAGCGCCAAGCGTTCCAGTGGAACCAGAAGCCGACGCTCAGCTTCGCCGAGGACTGGGGCATGTGAGCGCCCCCAAGAACCAAGACCGCAAGAACCAAGACCGCAAGAGTCGAGACCGCAAGAACCAAGACCGCAAGAGTCGAGACCGCAAGAGTCGAGACCGCCAAGACCAAGACCAAGACCGCAAGAGTTAAGGAAGGGCCAGATGGCGACTGTCCTGATAGAGAACCTGACCAAGATCTACCCACCGACGATCACCTACCCCCACCGGGTGCAGGCCCTCGGCGGGGTGAGCATGTCGGTGACCGGCAACGTGTTCGTGGCCGTGCTCGGCCCCTCCGGCAGCGGCAAGACCACCCTGCTCAACATCGTGGCCGGGGTGGAGACCCCCACCTCGGGCTCGGTGCGGGCCGTGCAGGACGGCGTTCCCGCCCAGGTCGGCTACGTGTTCCAGGAGCCCCGGCTGCTGCCGTGGCGCACCGTGTTGAACAACATGCTGTACGTGCTGGACCGCAAGTCGGACCGCTCCCGGCGCGAGGCCGAGTTCTACCTCACCATGGTGGGGCTCAACGAGGTCGCCCACCTGTACCCGTCGCAGCTGTCGGCGGGGATGCAGCAGCGGGTCGGCATCGCCCGGGCGTTCCTGGTGAACCCCGACATCCTGCTGATGGACGAGCCGTTCAGCCACATGGACGCCCTCACCGGCCGGTCGCTGCGCGAGTACCTGCAGCGGGTGTGGCTGCACACCCGCAAGACGGCGCTGTTCGTGACCCACGACGTGTCCGAGGCGGTGGAGCTGGCCGACCGGATCGTGATGCTGCGCCCCGGCGGCGTGGTGTTCGACGACATCCCCGTCAACCTGCCCCGCCCCCGCAATCCCGACGACCCGGCGGTGCGGGCCGTGGAGGGCGAGGTGCTGCGCCGGTTCGACTCCATGGAGGCCGCGGTCCGCTTCGGCGCCCAGGCCGGCTAGCCGGGCCGGCGCGGGATACGGCAGCCGGCCGGGCCCAGGCGTGCCCCGGTGGCTAGGGCCGGCCGCACCAGCAACATCGCGCTCTCGCTGTTCCTGGCACTGGCCGCAGCCACCTGCGCGAGAGGCCCCGCCACCGGCGCTGAGACCGTCGGCGACGGCGCCGCAACGCCGGAACGGGCCGCAGCCGCCGACCGTCCCGTGGTGCAGGTGCCCGCCGGGGACCGCTCGCCGCGGTTCCTCGACCCCGACGCCGCGCCCGGCACCGCCCTGGGCCGGCTGCGGGCCCGGCACCTGCCGGTGTGGACCTCCGACTTCGACTGGGCCTTCCCGCCCGAGGCGTGCGGCACCGCCTGGGAACTCGACGGCATCGCCGAGCCCACCGCGTCCGCCGACCTCGCCGTGCTCGGCGACTTCGCCACCGCGGCCGCGCTGGCGGTGATGCGCTACGAGCACCAGTTCTCCCGGGCCCTCGCCGATCCGAGCGCCCTCTCCCAGCTGTGCGTGGCCACCGCCTCGGTGGAGCCGGCCCGCTCGAACGCCCTCGACGTCCTCAGGTCCTACCTGGCGACCGGGGCGCGCCGCTCCGAGCCGGCCGCCTACCCGGACGAAGTCTGGATCCTGGCTGTGAGCCCCACGGCGGTGGTGTCGGTGGCCTGCGTCACGCCCGGCTATCCCGCAGTCGTCGAAGCCGGCGGCGAGACGATCGCGCCCGCCGAGTCGCCGGCCCGCCTCCAGGCCTACCTGCTGACGGTCTCGCGCGGCCTCGAGGACCAGGTCACCGACATCTCCTACCGGGTGTCGAGCGCCACCCACCGGCCCGGCGAGGACTGCGGAGGGCTCGACGCCTGGATCCTCCAATGGGACGGCCACGTGCAGGACTGGGTAGCCGAGGGCCAGATCTGGGAGCCGGTGGGCGCCGTCCTGACCGCGGCCGCGATCTGTGGCTCGCCCCCGCCCGAGGGCCCCGACGAATGCCCCGAGGACTGGCCCCGGTGACCGGCGGCACGGGCCTGCCGGCACACGGGCCGGGCATCGGTCTGGCTGCCGTCAGAGGCCCAGGATTGGTGATGACGTGACGAGTGTGGTCGAATGGAGCGCCTTGCCGGCGCGACCGGTGGGAGTCTTGAGACAGCATGCAGGGCGGACACCGGCCGCGGCTGCTGACGCTGCTCGGGCTGAACCCGGAGCCGCGGCAACGTAAAGCGTCCCCTCCATTGGCAGCGTCATGCACACATTCGTGGAGCTAGAGCAAATCGCCGCCGAGGGCGGGTACGCGGTCGGCGCACGCGACATCAGCCGGGTATCGGCCGCGCAGGTACACCAGGTCCACGCCGGTCTGATGAACAGCCCCAGCGACGAGGCCAACGCCGCCATTGTGGCGATCACCAGGCTGCGGCAGTGGCTGTTGCACGGGGTCGGCGATCCGCCGCCGGTACGGGGCGCTGGCTTCGTGCGCGCCGACCGCGAAGTCTGGGTTGCGTACACGACCTACGAATCCCCCGCGCTCGTCCGCGGACGCGCTTCCGTTCTCGGCGACCTGATGAGCTATCTCCCGGTGGCGGCCACTCCGGACTACGACGGATCGCTTCGCGTTCGAACCAACCCGCCCGTCCACCTTCTCGGCGCGGGCGGCGGGGGCAGCATCGTGCTGCAGTCGCCCCTCGGCAGCCTGGTGCTGAACAGGCAGAACGCGGTCGTCGTCGAGCAGTGGCTGTCGGTCACCATGCGGCGCAAGGACCGCCGCGGGGTGCTGTGCCTGCCCGGCGAATGGCGACACTACTGACGCGGAACCCGGTCAGGTCCCCGCCGCCGGTCTAGCCGCGGCGGGGCTGCCCCCTACCGGGCGGCGGATACCCCTCGGGCTGGCCCCCACCAGGCGGTGGATACCCCTCGGGCTGGCCCCCACCAGGCGGTGGATACCGGCCAGGCGGCACCTCCCCGGGCGGTGGATACCCCTCGGGCTGACCTCTACTGGGCGGTGGATACTGCTCGCGCTGCCCCCTACCGGGCGGCGGATACCCCTCGGGCTGACGCTCGGGCTGGCCCCCACCAGGCGGTGGGAACCGGCCGGGCTGGCCCCCGCCGGGCGGTGGGAACCGGCCGGGCGGCATCTCACGAGGCGGAAGGAACTGGCCGGGCGGCGCCTCGCCGGGAGGAACGAATTGGCCGGGCGGCACCGCGAGGCGCGGATCCATCGGGCGGTCGCTGCCCGGCCTCCCGGCACGATCCCGGCGTCCTCGACGGCGGCCGCGACGATCCCGCGAGCGAAGCGGTCGCTGGTAGTCGTCGAAGTCCTCGGGCACGAGCACGAACTCGGGGTGCGACTCGATGCCGAGCTCTCCCACGTCCTGACCGACATACTCGATGTCGCGGGACACGCGTATGCCGACGGTGAGGTCGATGACCTTCCAGACGATGGACGAGGCGATGAACACGAACGCCGCGACCGACCCCACACCCAACAGCTGCACGCCGAGATCGGCTCCCGCGGCGATGCTCGCCGCCAGCGTCCCCCATATGCCGGCCACCAGGTGCACCGGGATGGCGCCGACCACATCGTCGAGCTTCAGACGCTCCATCAGCTTGGTCGCTCCAGAGCAGAGCAGGCCGCCCACCGCGCCGATCACGATCGCCCACCCGGTCTCGGGGATGTTGGGACCGGCGGTTATCGAGACCAGCCCGGCCAAAGCGCCGTTGAGGCTGGACGCAAGCCCCAGCCGCCCGAATAGCGGACGGGCCACGAGCACCGCGGCGACCAGCCCGCTGGCCGCGGCGAGGTTGGTGTTGGCCAGAACGCTGCTCATCGTGACCACGTCGCCGGGAGTGGCCAGCGCCAACTGCGAGCCGCCATTGAACCCGAACCAGCCGAGCCACAGGATCAGCACGCCGAGGGTCACCACCAGCACGTTGGAGGGTGGAGTTGCCTTCACGCTGCCGTCGGGACGGAACTTGCCGCGGCGGGGCCCGACGATCAGCAGGGCCGCCAGCGCGGCGCATCCGCCGGTCGTGTGCACCACCGTGCCGCCGGCGAAGTCCTGGAAGCCCATCTCCTCGAGCCAGCCGCCGCCCCACACCCAGGCGCCGACCACCGGGTAGATGAGGGCTGTGAGCACGAGCGTGAACCCCCAGAACGCCCACAGCTTGACCCGCTCGAGAATGGCGCCCGACACGATCGAGGCGGTGGTGGCCACGAACAGCGCCTGGAAGAACCACCCCGACATCGAGGCGTGTCCCCGGCCGACGATCTCGTCTATGGGACTCGACGCCGCCGACGCCCCGTCGAACAGCGTCTTCTCCGCCGCGGTGGGGCCGTGGAAGAGCCGCAACGTGCCGATGACGCCGTCGACGTCCACATACATGAGGTTGTAGCCGACCACGTAGTAGGCCAGCACCGAGATCGAGAAGATCCCCACGTTCTTGAGGCAGATCATCGAAGCGTTCTTGGTGCGGACCGAGCCGGACTCCAGCATCGTGAATCCGGCGCACATCCACATCACCAGCGCCCCCCACACCAGCAACGAGAACGAGCTGATGATGAACTCGATGTGCCTGTCGGCGGCCGCGGCGGCCTCATCGGCCTGGGCTGCGTGGGCCGCGCCGGGCAGAACCGACCAGAGCCCCACCACCAGCAGGGACACGACCACAACCTTGGCGATCCGGCTGCCGCCAGCCGCCCTGTTGGCGTTGTCGCCCCCGGTGCCAGACGCAGCAAACATGCCGCACAAGGCTACCGGCGGGCCACCGAGATACTCTATGGACCACACAGCATGAGCAGATCCTCCATGTGAAGCGATGTATGGATTGACCAGGCGCCCCGGCCGATCCGGGGCCTCCCACAAACGATGGTGACGAGCATCCGGCGCCGACCGATCGCGGCTTGGGGTGCTCTGGTCTGGTTAGCTGTCGTTGCCGCAGGCTGCAGCGGCGACGACAGCGCCGTTGCCGGCGACGCCGCCGGCGCGCTAGGCGACGGGTCGCTCGGCGTCGTAGAGGTGAACGAGGGCAACATCGTGTTCACCTACACGCCCTAGCCCCGGGCCCTTCCATAGCGGAGCGAGGAGGACAGGAGTGAGCAGACTCTTCGACGCTTACGGACGATGGGTCGGGTACCGTCCGTGGGCCGCGCTCGCCGCCGTGCTGGCTGTCACCGTCGTGGCTGTGGTCGGCTTCACGATGACCGCCGAGCTGGCCGACGACCGGGAAGCGTTCCTGCCCGGCAACAGCGAACTGGTGGCAGCCATCGACAAGCTGTCGGAGAGCTTCCCCGCCTCCGCAGGACTCGAGACGGTGCAGATAGTCCTGCGGGGCGACGTTCTCAGTCCCGGTGGAGCGGCCGACTCGCTGGCGGCCACCGCCGCCGCGGCCGGCCACCCCGACCTGTCGGGCTATCTCGTCGCCGGCCAGCCCCCCGTGTCTCCGGGCGGGGTGATCGCCGCGATGGTTGCCGGGCCCGGAGGCGGTCCGCTGGGCGCCGACCTGGCGTCGCTGTCTCAGGCCGACATCGACGCAGTGATCGCCGACGAAGCCAACGCTGGCCTGAGGGCCGTGCTCGAGGGTTTGACCGTCCGCGACGGGGCGGGCGCGGCGGTGGGCGGGATCGGCGTGGTGACGGTCAGAGCCGGCGGCGACGCCGAGGGTCTCGCCGAGGCTCAGCTGGCCGCTGACGAGGCCGTGGCGTCGGTGCCGCTGCGTGAGTTGGAGTCAGCCCGCACCCTGTCGGCGGGCAAGCGCAACCATGAGTCCGACGAGTCCAGCCGCACGTCGTCGGCGGTGCTCATGGCGATCGCCTTCGCGGTGATCGCGGTGCTGCTGGCGCTGTTCTACCGCACGGTCAGCGACGTGGTCTTGGGCATGGGCGGGCTGCTTCTCACCGTCGTCTGGACGCTCGGGTTCCAGGGTCTGCTCGGCCCCGACGGCCTCGGCCTCATCGGCGCGCCCAACGTGATAGGCCAGATGGTGCCGGTGGTGATACTCGGCCTCTGCATCGACTACGGCATCCAAGGGACCTTCCGCTACCGCGAGGTCAAGACCGCGGGCGCCGGAGCGTCTGCGGGGATCTCGGAGTCGGTGGCGGGCGTGATGGTTCCGCTGTGCCTGGCCGGGGTCACCACCATCATCAGCTTCCTCACCAACCTGCTCGGAGACATCTCCGGGATGGCCGACTTCGGTGTGGTGGCCGGCGTCGGCGTGTTCAGCGGGCTGGTGGTGTTCCTGACCGGAGCGCCCGCGGTGCGGGTGCTGCTCGACCGGCGCAGCGAGAACCAGGGCAAGCAGCCCGTGATCCGGCTCGCCGACCGGGCCATCCCCGGCGCGGGGCGCCTGGTGGGCGCCATCGGCAACGCCAGCGTCCGGATGCCCTCGGCGGTCCTGGCCGCCGTCGGGGTTCTGACGATCGTCTCGGGCGTCTTGGCGCTGCGACTCGACAGCGGGTTCAACTCGGCGGACCTCCTTCCCGGCGGCGCCGAGAGCAAGCAGGACATCGTCTTCCTGACCGAGAACCTCGGGGGCCACACCGAGCCGGTGACGGTGCTGGTGGAGTCTGAGATCACCAACGACCGCACCCTGCGCAACCTGCTGGACTTCCGCGCCGGCATCGAGGATCCCTCCCATAGGCCTGCCGCCGTCAGCGGCGGGGTCACCATGTCGCTGGGCACCTACTTCCAGTCGCTGCCGGCCGACCTGCGGACCCAGGTCTACGAAGACCTGCAGGTGGGCCGGCCGAACACCGTTACGCTCGACGGTGCGTCGGTCCAGTCGGCGCTCGACCGCATGCGGGCCCACGATCCGGCCGCCTTCGACGCGGTCGTGGCCTACGGCGCCGGCGGCGACGTCGACCGCACGATCCTGCAGTTCAACGCCCTCACCGGCGATCCCGCCCTCACCCGCCACCTGTTCGCCGACGTGGACGGGCTGTGGTTCGGCAACGACGAGGACATCACGCCGATCGCCGACGAGATCATTGCGCTGGAGGTCACCGACAGCCTCACCGAGAGCCAGCTCATCTCGACCTTGTTCACCATCGTGGCCGCAATGGTGGTGCTGGTGCTGTTCTTCTGGGCATCCGCGTTCCGGCCGATGCTGGCCGTGCTGTCGGCGCTGCCGATCCTGGTGGTGCTCGTGTGGGTTCTGGGCACCATGACGCTGCTCGGCTACAGCTACAACGTGATCACCGCGCTCATCACCGCGCTGGTGATCGGTATCGGCTTGGACTACACCATCCATGTCACCCACCGTTTCGTGGAGGAGATCGAGCGCAACGACAAGATCAGCGAGGCGATCAACGCCACTATGCGCACCACCGGCGGGGCGCTGATCGGCTCTGCGCTCACCACCGCGCTGGGGTTCCTGGTGCTGGTGTTCAGCCCGATCGCGCCGATAGGACAGTTTGGTCTGCTCACCGCCATCACGGTCACGTACTCGCTGATCGCGGCGGTGATGGTACTGCCGCCGATGCTGGTGATATGGGCCGCCTACCACGCCTGGCGCAACACCGCCTCCAGTCCCTGAAGGTCCTGCTCGACGCCCGGTAATGGTTTTGTCTTGGAACTCCGACACCTGCACTGGCTGAGGGAGCGCATCGGGGACCGCTTGCTGGACGCGGCAGTGCTCACCACCGGGCCGCAGGCATACAGACGCAGCGACGGTATCGGCGTGATTCCGGCCGCGCTGCTCACAGTCTGAACCACGGAACCTTCGCTGTGTTCGGGTTGGAAGCGCTCGACGCCTGTGGGCTGCTATTGGAACGACACGAACACCGGCACGGGCGACAGCGCCAGCACCTGGTCGGCGGTGGCCATGGGGGAGTCCTCGTCGTAGAAGTTCTTCCATCCCCAGAAGAAGCGGCCGGCGTCGCGTCGTGCGGTCAAGGCGTTCCATGTGTCGTGCTTGACCGCGGGGCGGCCCTGGCCGTCCATGTGGATCACCACCGCGAGCTCCGGCGGAGTGCGGATCTGGGCCCGGTTGGTGATCATCGAGAACCGGAACTGGTGCAGGACCAGCAGCTTCTGGGGGAGGGCCTCGGCGCGGACTATTCCGGCCAGCCACTCCACGACCCGGTTGATCTCCGCCGCGTCCACGGTGCCGACCTGGGCCAGGTGCACCTGGTCGGGCTTGAGCCTCCATTCGGGATCCAGTGCCAGCCCGACATGGGGTTGGCGCAGGAACTCCTCATAGATCTTGGCCTGGGACAGGAAGTCGGATCTTCCCGGTTGAAGGTCCAGCACCACATAGGCGCCGCCGGCTGCCGCGGCCTCGATCCAGGGCCTGATCACATCGCGGGCAGTCACGCCGGAGTAGTCGCCGTCCTTGCCCGCTGAGGCCGACGCGACGGTGGCGATGACCTCGAATGCCGGCACCACCGTCGACCCGTCCGCGCCGTAGCCCTCAGCGATGGACCGCAGCCGCTCGAGCCCGTCGTGGGGATCCTGCTCGCCCAACACGCCCAGCGCCGATGTGGACGGGTGGCCGTAGGCCGCCACCAGGCGCCGGCCGGGCTCCGCCGCGGAATCGAACATCACCAATCCCCCGCCGGGCAACTCGGCGCCCCTGCGGACCACGTCGAGCTGCCAGCTCGCGTCGTCGCCGAGATCCGACAGCATCGCCACCTCAGAAGCGCCGGCGATCGCGGCGCGTGCCGGCGGCGCCAACGCCCGCAGATCGCCGGACACCGACATCACGCCCACCTGGATCTGTTGCGCGACGGCGGCCAGAGGCTCGACCGGCACGGTGTCATCAACCAGCCACAGCCGCTCGAACGAGGATCGCCCAGCCACCGCGACCGCGGCCCCGTCCACAGCCGCCTGGGTGATCTCGACTCCCGGCAGCTGACGCCGGAGCGCATCCGCATCGACTCCGGCCACCACGACACGGTCGGGCTCCAGGCGCCTGACCTCTTGGGCCAGCGCGGCATCGAACCGCGGACCCGTCAACAACAGCGGACCCCCGAGGCCGCGGGCCACCAGCGCCGCAACCGCCGAACGGTCATCGGCGGGCGCCACGCCGACCTCGTGGGCGCAGCCGTACAGCGCCTGCGACACCTCGATGCTGGCCGGCACCGGCGAAGGGTCGGACACCACGAAACCCTCGAGCTCCGAAGGCGGGCACGGCCGTGCCGGCGCCGTCGGCCCCTCAGCCTCCGACGCCGCCACTGGATGGTTCTCTGCGTCGTTGTCGATCTGGCGGTACCCGTAGCTTGCGGGCGCTGCCGACCTCTCAGCATCCGACGCCGCCATCTGCTCGGCCGCGCCATGGGACTCAGAGCTGCTGGCATCGTCGCGGGATATGGCCCCCACTCGCACAACCCCCGAGCCCCCAGAGCCGGAGTCAGGGGTCGCAGCGCTCGCCGCAGCCACAGAAGACACAGCCCGCTGCCGATCAGCACTGGTCGCCCAACCCGACAACAACAACACGCCGACAACAAAGGCTCCTCCAGCACCTAGACCAACGCGACGGGGACAGCGGGACCGGATCGACACAGGTAGCACAAACCGTAGATGGTCAGCCCTATGAGATCGCGCATATCCACATCACATACGAGGGACTAGCAGATGTTCCCGTACAAGCAGCCGGGATCGTCGCCATCGCCGAGGCGGGCTGTTTCCCGCTCGCCACCCGTCGATTCCGCCCACCAAGGCACCGATCCGCCCACAACGGCCCTGGCGCTTCCACCCGTTGAGCGCCGACGGGCGCATCGGCGGCAACGAACGTCTTCAACGTGGAGTCCTTCGCGCCCTTGCTGCTTTCGGGCAAGACGACGACGAGGTCGATGTCCTCAGAGAACCTTCGGATGATCCGGTGGGCTTTGGACAGACTGGTGCCGCCTTTGAAGATGACCGAGCAGCCGGTGGCCTCCGACGCATTGGATGCGCCCCGGAGGACTTCGGTCACCCAGAAGTCCTTCTCAAGGTGTGCCGGCGGGATGCCGGTGGCTTCAGCGACGCGGGTGACGTAGACCTCGAGTTCATCGAGGCGCGTTCGGAGTGGCGTGATCAAGGCTCGAGTGTTTCCGCGAGTGGTCGCCAGCGGTCTCGCGCTGCGACGTGGCGCTCATCGCCGAGCTGCTCGGTGATTCGCTCGTGTCGCAGTTCCTTGGAGGCTGCGAGCCGGGTGACCGCCGCAGCGAAGGCCTCCCAGGGCACTTCCAGCAGATCCGGTCCCTCGCGGAGGACCTCGATGACGGCGACTTCGGTTGGTGTGAGGCCGCGAATGCGACGCTCAACAGACCGGGACACGAACCGGGTGGCCGCCGGGGCAGCCGGGGTCCGTCCGGCAACCGCGATCGTGTCGACTGCTGGCACCTGTGTGGTCAAGCCGAGATGTGCGGCCGCGGACAAGCGAGCAGGTCCTGCGCCGGGTCCGGCCACGGCGAGTGCGATCTCATCGGGCCGGGGCAGCGGCATCCCAAGACGAGTGCGGGGCCCCTTCCAGTACAGGCCCCTCCGTACACGGACGACCTCTCCCGAACTGGCCAGACGGGACAGTTCACATTCGACCGCGCGGCGAGATCCCGCCACCTCACCGGTAGAGATGAACGACCGCGCCGGAGCGGCCTCGACCTGCTCGCGCACGAACTGCGCCGCACTCATGAGAGCTAAGTGTAACGAAAAGCTCTCAGAATGTCTACTACCGCGATCGGGGCCCGCAAAGAGACCCTGTACACACAATCTGCCCGCCGAGACGGCCAAGTCGAATATCGATCGTCAGGTGCTGTGGCACAACGGCCAGCCGCCCCGGCAGATGGCGTCGACCACGTCGCTGAGATCCAACGTCGGCGTCGACGCCGAGCACTCAGTGCCAGCGAAGAGCGCCCGCAGCGACACCGAGCCGGTGGACAGCCCCGACTCGAGCAGCGAACCTTGTGCCCGAACGCACCCACCGTACTCTCCAATGTAGCATTTGCAACGCTTCAATGCTAGTTCTGCAACACCTCCAATGCAGGTTTTGCAACGCTGCTGATGCTCGCCCTGCAAGATCCGAAGACAATGGGCATGGCGCTTGCCGGCTAACAGAACTGTGCGGAGACGGTGGGATTCGAACCCACGAACGACTTGCGTCGTTACTTCCTTAGCAGGGAAGCGCCTTCAACCGGACTCGGCCACGTCTCCGGAAGCTCTGAGCGTACCGGCGTGCCGGCTAGGAGCAGTCCACGCAGGCCACGTCGTCGACGTCGGCGCCGCCTAGGAACGCGGTGAGCCAGTCGAGGAAGGCCACCCCCTCCACCTCCTGGGTGTAGAGCAGCTCCCGGTGCAGGATCGTGTGGTCGGTGCCGGCAGCCATGTAGCTGGCCTGATTCACGCCGCCCGCCTCGATCAGGGCCTCGTTCTGGTACATCAGCTGGTCGATGCTGCTGGCGTCGAACCCAGCCAGGATCGCGAAGAACTCCTGGGTGCTGTCGAAGGCGTTGTCGTAGCGGGCGAACCGCGCCCGGGGGGCATGCGTGCCGGCACGGACGAACAGCTCCGGCAGCCCGTACTCGGCCGCGGTGACCCCCTCGTTGACGGGCCAGTCGGGAATGACGGTGCTGGTGCCCCACAGCGCCCCGATGTAGGAGTTGATGCCGGGGTCGCTCGGGTAGGCACCTGAGGCGTCGGCCACCACCGCGATGCTCGCCTCACTGAACAGGTCGGCGGCGAGGCCGCCGTAGAGCGCGGCCGAGGCTGACCCCGCGCTCGAGCCGGCCACCACCACCTCGGTGGCACCGCCGAAGCGCTCGACTGCGGCGGCCAGCGCGGTGTTGGCGTTGACGAAGCCGTTGTGGTGCACCAGCACCCCGTTGCCGTAGTCGTAGGTCTGGTTCCCGAGATGCACGTCTCCGGTGCAGTACAGCGCCACCACGAACGAGTGGTCCTTGAGCGGATTCAGCGGGTTGTCGAAGGCGAAGATGCCGTCCCAGAAGGCGGGGCTGTCACCCAGCTCGTTGGGGTTAGTAGTCGTGTCGTAGGCGTTCTCCTCGCCGGTGAACGAGCAGGTCTCCTGGCTGAAGCACGCCCCTCCGCCCTGCAGGTAGAAGACCAGCTTGTCGGGATCGCCCTCACGCACCCAGTAGAAGTACTCGCTGCCGTCAGAGCACCTGCAGTCCTCGCCCCCAGAGAAGGCCGCCCACTCCTCGGCCGTCATCACCGCCCCGGCCGCCGGGTCTGGGACGGTGGTGGTCGGAGCAGCGGTGGTGGTGGGCGCGGCGGTGGTGGGTGTGGCCGTGGTGGGTGTGGCCGTGGTGGTCGGGGCCGCGGTGGTGGGTGTGGCCGTGGTGGTGGGCGCGGCGGCGGTCGGGGCCGCGGTGGTGGTGGGCGCGGTGGTGGTGGGCGCGGCGGTGGTGGGTGTGGCCGTGGCCGGAGCGGTCGTCGGCTCGGGCTCTTCGGCCCGTTCGGCGCTCTCGTCTGATCCGCCGCAGGCTGCGGCCGCGGCCGCCACCAGGATCAGACTGGCGAGCAAGCGGATACGGGTCATGGCAGTCCCCTCACAGCTGGTGGTCTCGGCAGGCTAGGCCGCACGAGGGTCGGTGTAGTCGTCCCCCGGGATCGCCTCGGCGGGCGCGACAGGGCGACCACCGCCGACGGCTCGTCCCTGGCCGGGCGCAAGGCCGGGCAGCAGCCCGACGACCGGGAGTGGGTGATCTTCCCGGCCACTCCGACCTCCAAGGAGCCCCTCGCCCCGGTGTACCAGCACAACCAGCCCCGCTTCGGCTACGTCGTGAACTGGATCTATGACAAAAGCCACATTCAGAGGCATAAACTATATGAACTAATCTATGATATTCTATGATTTAGAATAACAGAGCTGCACCGCGGCACAGTCGAGCCCACGCCAGGAGATGCGATGACCCAGCCAGACCAGCAGGACCGGGACTTCGAGGCGCTTCAGGAGCGGTTGACGCGGCTGAGCGAGGCCAGTCTGCTCATCAGCGAGAGCCTGGACTTCGACACGGTGCTCCAAGGGGTCCTCGACTCGGCGCGACACCTCACGGCCGCCCGCTACGGGGTGATGACCCTCTTCGACGACGGGGGTCAGGTGCAGGACTTGTTGTCGTCGGGGCTGACGGCCGAGGAGTCCGAGCAGCTGTGGCTCATCCCCGACGCGTACCAGGTCTTCGAGTCGTTGACCGAGATCTCCGAGCCGTTGAGGGTGGCCGATCTGGTGGAGCATGTCAGGTCGCTGGGTTTCGCCGGGTACAGCATCCCGCTGCCGGTGGGGGTGCTCAGCTACCTGGCGGCGCCGATGTTCTACCGGGGCGATCGGGTGGGCCAGGTGTTCGTCGGCGGCAAGGACGGCGCCGAGGAGTTCACCCGCGCCGACGAGGACACCCTGGTGATGTTCGCCTCCCAGGCGGCGCTGGTCATCGCCAACGCTCGCCAGCACCGGGACGAGCGGCGGGCCAGGACGTTCCTCGAGACGCTGGTGAACACCTCGCCGGTGGGCGTCGTCGTCATCGACGCCGCGACCGGGGCGGCGGTGTCGTTCAACCGCGAGGCCATACGCATCGTGGAGGGTCTGCGCGACGACGACCAGAAGCTGGAGGACCTCCTCGAGGCGGTGACCTGCGTGCGGTCCGACGGCCGGGAGGTGTCACTTCAGGAGTTGCCGCTGTCGGAGACGGTCCGCGCCGAGGAGATCGTGCTGAGGGTTCCCGACGGGCGCAGCGTCAGCGCCCTGCTCAACGCCACCCCGATCCACTCCGAGCAGGACGCGCTTGCGTCCTTCGTGGTGACGTTGCAGGACATGGCGCCGCTGGAGGAACAGGAGCGGCTGCGGGCTGACTTCTTGGCCATGGTGAGCCATGAGCTTCGCACGCCCCTCGCGGCGGTCAAGGGGTCAGTGGCCACGCTGCTGGAGACCGCCGACGGGCTCGACCCCGCCGAGCTGGCGCAGTTCCTGCGCATCATCCGCGACCAGTCCGATCAGATGCGGCACCTGATCGGCGACCTGCTCGACGTCGCCCGCATCAACACGGGCACCCTGCCGGTTGTTCCCGAGCCCGTCGATGTGCGCCTGCTGGTGCAGGACGCCAAGAACCGGTTCATCGCCGGAGGCTCCACCAACCCGGTGAGCATTGAGCTGGCGGAGGATCTGCCGTTCGTGATGGCGGACCGTCAGCGCATCGCGCAGGTGCTGGGCAACCTCCTGTTCAACGCGGCCGGGAGCTCGCCGGAGGGGTCGCCGATTCTGGTGGCCGGGGCGCGCGACGGGGTCCAGGTTGCGGTGTCGGTCACCGACGAGGGCCGGGGCATTCCCGCGGAGTTGATGCCGGAGCTGTTCCGGCGGTTCTCGCGGGCCCACCGCGCCGATGACGCATCGGCTCTGGCCGCGTCGGGTGTGGCGGGGTCGGGTTTGGGGTTGGCTATCTGCAGGGGCATCGTGGAGGCTCACGGGGGTCGTATATGGGCTGACAGTGACGGTGCGGGGCTGGGGGCGCGGTTCACGTTCACGATGCCCGCGGCGGAGCCCCCGGCGGCCGCGTCGGTGGCGGGCCCGGGCGGGTCGAGGGCCCCTGCGCAGCGCCAGGTGCGGGTTCTGGCGGTGGATGACGACCCCCAGGCGCTCAGGTACATCCGCGACACCCTCACCAGGGCGGGCTATGCGCCCATCGTGACCGGCGACCCTGCCGACATCGATCGCCTCATGGCCCAGGAGAGGCCCCATCTGGTGCTGTTGGATCTGGTGCTGCCGGACCGCGACGGCATCGACGTGATGAGCGACATCCACAGGACCGCGGACATACCGGTGGTGTTTTTGTCCGCGTACGGCCATGACGAGACCGTCGCTAGGGCCTTCGACATGGGCGCGGCCGACTACGTGGTGAAGCCCTTCTCGCCCACTGAGCTGGCCGCGAGGATAAGAGCGGCCCTGCGCAGGCGCCTCGAGCCCCTCGAGGGCGAGCCGTCGGCGCCCTACCAGGCCGGCGCGCTGAGCATCGACTACGCCCTGCGGCGCGCCGCGGTGGCCGGCGAGGCGGTGGAGCTGACCGCCACCGAGTACGCCGTGCTCTACGAGTTGGCCGCGCACGCCCCGCGGGTGCTGACCCACAACGTGTTGCTGCACCGCGTCTGGGGCCCAGAAAGAGTCGGAGAGCCCTGGCTGGTACGCGACGTCATCAAACGGCTCCGCCGCAAACTCGGCGACTCCGCCGACAGCCCCGACTACATCTTCACCGAACCCCGCGTCGGCTACCGGATGCCCACCGGACAAACCTAGAGTCATAGATCGATCCACACGACAGCTCTGTGGACCACTTGTAGTTCATAGCTATAGTCGAGCATCATCTACTACCGACGTTCGGGTGGCCGGATCGTAAGGCGCCGGCTATCAGGCGCTCAGGCCCCGGCGCTCCCGACCGTCTGCTGACATGGCATCACGTCGCCGAGATTGGCTGATAGTGATCTTCTGGACGCTGGTCGCGGCCACAGTCGTGATCCTGGTCCGAATCCTCACCGGCTAGAGTCACAAAATCCTGCGGTGCTCGATATGCAACGGCCTCTATTGACCTGCGTATCATACGCTGTTGTGGTTGGCCATAGAGATGTGGGGCCTGCTCCTGTGCTGCGAGAGCCTGACCCGGATCTTGTTGACCACTCCGCCGCAACGAGCCCAGGAGTGAGAGCCCAGGAGTGATGGGCGTGTCGATGCAGGATCTGTCGGACATCGAGAGTCGCCGTCCCTCAGCCGGGCCAACCGGTCGCTCTCATCAATCCCAATACGTCACCACTCGCCTGCTGGAAGCTGCCGCGGAGGTGTTCGGCGAGCACGGCTACGAGGCAGCCAGGATCCATGAGGTCGCCCGCCGGTGCGGGCTTACGACTGGTGCCGTCTACTCGCGCTGGCCCACCAAGCAAGAGTTGTTCGTGGCTGTCGTCCAATATGTCACCCGTCAGCGGGCCGCGCTGCTCGTCGACAGCGTCGAGCCCACGGCTGAGAGACTCGCTCTCCTCGCCAGGGGTCTGCTGGCCGTCGGCGAGGACACCCCGAGGGACTTCATGCTCGAAGCCCACATCGCTGCACGGCGCGACAATGAACTCCAAGCGAGGATCTCCGCGAGCTTGACGACAGAAGCGAGCGCACTCTCGGCGATGGTCGCCGACGGCAAGGCCTCCGGCGCAATCGACACGTCATGGAGCACCGAGGCCGTCGTCTTGCTGTACCAGTCCCTCGGCCTCGGAACTCGCCTTGCGCGGTCGATGGTGTCGACGGCTCAGCCCAGGGCCACAGCAGAAGAGTGGGAGGCCTTGATGGTGCGGCTCGTCGAAGCGGTGGAGCAGGCGCAGGAGCGCCGGTAGCGCTGGAGAACAGAGCGGAGGGAGGGGGATTCGAACCCCCGGGACCCGTGAAGGCCCAACGGTTTTCAAGACCGTCGCAATCGTCCGCTCTGCCATCCCTCCGCAGCCAAGGATACGCGGGCTCGAGCAACGCGCCGCGGGCCGGCGTCAGCCAAGGATGCGGCCTCGCAGGTCGTCGATCCAGACTGCGGCTCTGCGCACCTCGACCTGGTTCATCAGGTGGTCGTGGTGGTCCACCGACGCCGACGGGTAGGAACCGAGGAACTTCACGCTGGCGGTCTTCATGCGGAGGTTGCGCAGGGCGTCGGCCACCACCTCGTCGGCGATGTGGCCCTCGCAGTCGAGCAGAAAACAGTACTGGCCCAGACTGGCCTTGGTGGGACGGCTCTGCAGGCTGGTGAGGTTGATGGCCCGAGCCGCGAACTCACCGAGGATCCCGATGAGCGAGCCGGGCGCATCGGAGCGCTGGTAGACGACCATGCTCGTCTTGTCGTGGCCCGTGGGCGCGGCGACCACATCCGCGGCCACCAGAACGAAGCGGGTCTGGTTCTCGGCGTGGTCCGCGATGTCGGCTGCCAGCACCTCCAGGCCGTACACCTCCGCAGAGCGCAGCGGCGCTATGGCCGCGGTGGTGTGATCATCCGACCCGGCCAGGCTGCGGGCGGCCTCCGCGGTCGAGTTGGCCGCCTCGAACACCGCGTGAGGAAGATGCTCCGCCAGGTACCCGCGGCACTGGGCATGGGCCACCGGGTAGGAGCGGATCCGCTCCACCGACTCCAGGGCCACGCCCGGCCGGGCCAGCAGGTTCAGGTTGACGTCGATGATCACCTCGCGCTGGATGAACAGGTCGGTGTCGAAGGCCAGAGCGTCGAGGGTGGCGGTCACCGAGCCCTCGATCATGTTCTCGATGGCGACCAGGCCCAGGTCGACCTCGCCGCTCTCGACGGCCTGCAGCACGTCGATGATCGAGTTGATGGGACGGTGCTTCATGGCGGCCAGGTCGGGCTCGGAGTAGATGGCCTGCTCGGTGAACGTCCCGGCCGGGCCCAGGTATCCGACCGTCGGTCTGCGCGGCTCTTCGGGCTGCCCCATCCACGGCAGGGTACGGCCGATCAGGGGGAGTTCGGCGCTGCGAGTCGGCAACGCCCACCCGTGCCGGCTCGTAGCCTGAGGGACGTGGACGACCGGCTCTACTTCCGCCAGCTGCTGTCGGGGCGCGACTTCGCGGCCGGCGACGGGCTGGCCCAGCAGATGGTGAACTTCGTGTACGCCATCGGCGACCGCCGCAGCGGCCAGGCGCTGCTGGTCGACCCGGCCTACGACACCGGCGGGCTCCTCGACCTGCTCGAAGCCGACGGCATGGCCTGCACCGGCGTGCTGGCCACCCACTACCACCCCGACCACGTGGGGGGCGAGATGATGGGCTTCAGCATCGAGGGCGTCAGCCGCCTGCTGGAGCGGGTCTCGGTGCCGGTCCACGTCCAGGCCGACGAGGCCGACCTCGTCAAGAAGGTGACCGGCCTCTCCGACGACTGCCTGGTCAGCCACGCCTCGGGCGACGTGGTGACCGTCGGGGCAATCGACATCGAGCTCATCGCCACGCCGGGCCACACCCCCGGCAGCCAGTGCTTCCTGGTCGACGGGCGCCTGGTGGCCGGCGACACGCTGTTCCTCGAGGGCTGCGGCCGCATGGACCTGCCCGGATCCGACCCGGCCCAGATGTACGAGAGCCTCACCACCCGGCTGGCCCGGGTGCCCGACGACGCGGTGCTGTACCCGGGGCACCGCTACTCGATGGAGTCGTCGGCCACCATGGGGATCACCCGCGAGCGCAACCCGGTGTTCCGGATCCCCGGCCGCGACCGGTGGCTCGCCACCTTCGCCGGTTGACGGCGTGCGGGGTTGCTGAGCTAACTACACCCAGGGGCAGTTGGAGTTGCGGTCGCCGAAGGTGGCGCCGGTGCGGTAGCGGTCGAGCGTGAACGGCTTGAGCTCGTCGGGCTTGTCGCCGTGCACCAGCATCTCGGCGGTGAGCTTGCCCACGCCGATCATCTTGAACCCGTGGTTCGAGTCGGCGATCACCCAGGCGTTGTCGGCCACATAATCGAACACCGGCACGTTGTCGGGGGTGAACGCGCCGATGCCGCCGTTGCGGCGCTCCTTGAAGAACGGGCGCAGGTTCTCGAGGCGCTTGAACAGCATGCCCAGCGTCGCGCAGTAGTAATCGGCGAACCACTGCTCGGCCTGGTACTCGTCGTTCAGGTGCCCGTAGGGCTCCACCGCCGCCCGGGGGCCGATCTTTACCGGGATCGTCCCGCCCTGCAGGCCGGGCGCGCCCACCCGCTCCGCCGCGTAGCGCACATAGGAATAGAAGTGGTCCTTGAGGAACCGGCCGTCGTCGGAGTACACCGGCGTGTTCATCAGCTCCACGTGCAGCACCGGCGAGTCGCGGTGCTGGGCGGTGCGGAAGTCGATGCCCTCGGGCAGCAGGACCTCGCCCTCCAGCAGCCGCCAGTAGGTCCACATGTCCATCCGCTCTTCGACGTGGCCGTCGGGGTAGAGCACATCGAGGTGGGAGGGGCCGCCCAGCCACTCCCAGTGCTCGGGCGTCCACGCCCCCGCGCCCACGACCACCTGCTCGCAGGCGATGGACCCGTGGTCGGTCTCGACCGCGGTGACCGAGCCCGAGGCGTCGAGGCTGTATCCGGTGACGGCCGTGCCGTACACCCGCTGCACGCCCCACTGGCGGCACTTCTGGTCGAGGCCCCACACCGCCATGTGGGTTCCGGCGTAGCCGGAACGGTGCTCGTGCAGCACCACGTCGCAGTTCTCGGTCTTGAAGTCGGGCCACAGGTTGGTGAGGAAGGCGTGCGCCTCCGCGCCGGTGTACACGTCGGACGGGTAGCCGCTGGCCGCCTGCGACGCCTGGAGCCTCAGGTAGTCCTCGGTCTGGTTGGACTCGCCCACCGACACGTATCCGACCTGCTGGAACCCGAAGTTCACGGGATCGGACTCCCACACCTCCACGCTGGCCCGCAGGATGGCGTGCAGCGGACCGGTCATGTACAGGTTGCGGATGCAGCCGCAGGCCAGCCCGGTGGCGCCCGCGCCCGGCCCCTGCTTGTCGATCAGCACCACGTCGCGGCCCGAGCCCTTGCCGGTGCGCTCCAGGTACATGGCCAGGTGGTAGGCGCTCGACAGGCCGTGCACGCCCGCGCCGACCACCACGAACCGGGCACTGCGGGGAAGCGGAACCGCGTCGAACACCGGGATGACGGCCGGGTTGACGGCCTGCCCGCCGATCTCGGGCGGGAGCGGCCGGTTGGCGAAGGGATACCACTGGTTGTGCTCGGTGGGGTTGGGGACGCTGTTGGTCATGTCTCCTCCTGGTGGATTCGGGGTTACGTCTGGTCGCCGGCGGGCGGGAGCCGGTAGTCGGCCCCCAGTGTCCGCCAGATCAATGGGACGCCGGGCCGGTACGCGAGATGATGTCGACTGGGAGCGTCGAGGATCGTCAAGTGTGCCGGACCGTCGGCGATGATGCGCCCGACATCTGAGCGGCCCAGCGCGGCCGCCCCTCCGCTGGTAACCGCGGCGACGGCCTCGTCGATGGTCATGCCCATGTCGCGAACGGCCATAGCGATGCAGAACGACAGCGAGGTGGTGTAGCTCGAACCGGGGTTGCAGTTCGAGGCCATCGCCACCTTCACGCCCGCGTCGATGGCCCGCCGGGCGTCCGGGTAGGGCTGGCGGGTGGAGAAGTCGGTGGCCGGCAGGAACGTGGCCACGGTGTCGCTGGCCGCCAGGGACTCGATGTCGTCGTCGGAGAGGTAGGTGCAATGGTCGACCGATGCGCAGCCCATCTCCACGCCGAGCTGGACGCCGGGCCCGTGGCCGAGCTGGTTGGCGTGGAGCCGCAGGCCCAGCCCGGCGGCCCGGCCCGCCTCGAGCACGGCCCGGGACTGGTCGGCGTCGAACGCGCCGGTCTCGCAGAACACGTCGATCCAGCGGACATCGCCGCGGACCGCGTCCAGCATCGGCCCGCACACCAGATCCACGTAGTCGTCGGCCCGCCCCTGGTACTCGCTGGGCAGCAGGTGGGCGCCCAGGAACGTGGCCTCCGGGGTGGCCTCGGCGGCCAGCGAGGCCAGCTCCGCCTCGGAGTCCACCGACAGGCCGTAGCCGGTCTTGATCTCCACCGTGGTGGTGCCGGCCCGGTGCACCTCGACCAGCCGCCGCTGGAGCGAGTCCCGCAGCGCGGCCCGCCCCGCATTCCGGGTGGCGTCGGTCGTGACCCGTATCCCGCCCCCGTCGTAGGGCTCGCCCGCCATCCGCCGGGTGAACTCCTCGGCCCGGTCGCCCGCGAACACCAGGTGGGTGTGGGAGTCCACGAATCCGGGCAGCGCGCACCGCCCTCCGGCGTCGATTCGCACGTCGGCGACCGCGCCGGCCGGGCCCACCGCCACCACCGTGTCGTCGTCGATCACCACCGACGCATCGGTCACCACGCCGAGCGGGCCGTCGCCCGCCTCCGGGTCGTTGGTGACCAGCTCCGAGATGTTGTCGATCACCAGCGTCATGTCGCCGCGGCCTTCTTGGGGGTGGGGTTGCCGGTCGCCGGTCGGGGAGTGTTGTCGGTGGCTGGTTGGGGGGTGTTGTCGGTGGCTGGTGTCATGGTGTGGTGACCTCCGGGACGGCGGAGGCGAGCTCGGCGGCGACATCGACGGTGGTGTGGGCGCCGTCTCGGACGACGGTCCTGCCGCCCACCACCAGGTGGCGGACGTCGGCGGCGGTGGCGGCGAAGACGACCGCGGCCAGCGCGTTGCCGGTGCCGGCCAGGCGGACCGAGTCGAGGCCGACGGTGGCGAAGTCGGCGAGGGCGCCCGGTTCCAGGACACCGCCCTCGGGCCAGCCGAGGGACCGGTAGCCGGCGGCGGTCGCCATGGTGACCAGCTCCTCCGCGGCGAACACGCCCCGCTCGCGGGTGGCTGCCCGCTGGTCGAGCTCGACCGCTCTGACTTCCTCGAAGAGGTCGACGACGGCGTGGGAGTCCGAGCCCACGCACAGCGGGATACCGGCCCGGACGAGCGCCACGGCCGGGCCCACCCCGTCGGCCAGATCACGCTCGGTGGTCGGGCAGAGACAGCATCGAGCGCCGGCCTCGCCGATGAGCGCCCGGTCGCGCCCGGTCGTGTGGGTGGCGTGGACCAGGGTGGTGTCGGGGCCCAGCCCGCCGGCCTCGGCGATCACCTCGACCGGGGTCCGGCCATGCACGGCGAGGCACTGCTCGTTCTCGGCGGGCTGCTCCGACGCGTGGAAGTGCAGCGGGGCGCCGCGCTCCCCGGCCCACTCGACGGCCACCTTGATGGCGGCCGGGTCGACGGCCCGCACCGAATGGACCGCGGCGCCGACCCTCACGGTCGGGCTGGATGTGGTGGTGGTTGTGGTGCCGGGTTGCTCGGGTGCCGCGCCGGCCCTCACTGCCGGCCCGGACGCGGCGGCGGCCATGCGGCCGGGTTGCTCGGGTGCCGCGCCGGGCCTCACTGCCGGCCCGGACGTGGCCGCGGCCAGCGCCTCGGCTCGCTCGGCCCACCGTTCGGCGCTGCCGTCGCCGAACCGGGCCTGCTCGGGACGTAACGGCTCGTAGCCGCGGTCCGCCGCGGCGTCGAGCCCGCCGTGGAGGTACAGCGTGTCCAGCAGCGTCAGGCGAATGCCGGCGTCGCGGGCCGCGGCCGCCACCGCGAGGCCCATGGCGTTCGGGTCCTCGTAGGGGTCGCCGCCCAGCCGGTGGTGGACGTAGTGGAACTCGCCCACGGCACCCACTCCAGCCAGGGTCATCTCCGCGAACGTCGCCCGGGCCAGCCGGTAATAGCGGTCGGGATCGAGCCTTGCCGCCACGCGGTACATCAGGTCGCGCCACGTCCAGAACGTTCCTCGACCGCCGTGGGTGCGTCCCCTGAGCGCCCGGTGAAACGCGTGGCTGTGGCCGTTGGCCAGCGCGGGCAGGGTCATGCCCCAGAGGGGCACGGCGTCCTCGGGACGGGCCTGCACGCCCGTCGTGACGGCGGCGATCCGGTCGCCTTCGACCTCGAGCATCACTCCTGCCTCGACGTCGCGGCCCCCCAGCCACGCCCGCTCGCACCAGTACCGCGCGGTCATGGTTGCGGCCGGGTTGTTCGGTACCGCGCGGTCATGATCCGACCAACTCGGTGAATCTTGTGATGCGCTCGATGAAGGCGTCGCGGTGGTGGCGCTCGAACTCGTCCCAGGTGGTCAGGGTGGCCGGGTCGGCCCGGTCAGTGATCAGGACACCGTCGAGGTGGTCGCACTCGTGCTGCCAGGTCCCCGCGGTCAGGCCGCGGGCCTCGACCCGGTGCTCGGTGCCGTCACGGTCGAGGTAGCGGACCCGGAGGTTGACCCGGCGGACCACGTCGCCGCGCAGCGGCACCGAGAGGCACCCCTCGTTGATGACTACCGTCTCGTCGTCGATCATCTCCAGCTCGGGGTTGATGGCGACCGTCAGCGGGATGGGCGGCTTGTAGGGGTAGCGGGGGTTGTCGTGCACCTCGATGACCACGATCCGGGCCGTCTCGCCGATCTGGTTGGCGGCCAGCCCCGCCCCGTTGGCGTGGCGCATCGTGTCGATGAGGTTGTCGACGATGCCCTGCACCCGCGGGCTGGCGATCTCTTCCGGCGGAACGGCCACGGCCGGGGCGCGCAGCGCCGGATGGCCGATCGAGAGGACGTCCCGGACCGTCATCGGCTCACCGCGAGCGGGAACCGGTCGGGCCCGGCGGTCATGACGCCACCGCCGGATCGGCCGGTATGTGCACGCCGCGCTCGGCGGCTACCTCCCAGGCCCGGTCGTAGCCCGCGTCGGCGTGGCGCATCACTCCGGTTGCCGGGTCGTTGAGCAGGACCCGCTCCAGCTTCTGGGCAGCCAGATCGGTGCCGTCGGCCACGCTCACCTGGCCGGCATGGATCGACCGGCCGATGCCGACCCCGCCGCCGTGGTGGATGCTCACCCACGACGCGCCCGACGATGTGTTGACCAGCGCGTTGAGCAGGGGCCAGTCGGCGACGGCGTCGCTGCCGTCGAGCATGTCCTCGGTCTCGCGGTAGGGGGAGGCCACCGAGCCCGAGTCGAGGTGATCGCGTCCGATGACGATGGGCGCGGTCAACTCTCCGGACCGGACCATCTCGTTGAACCGCAGCCCCAGCCGGTGGCGCTCCCCGTAGCCGAGCCAGCAGATCCGGGCCGGGAGGCCCTGGAAGGCGACCCGCTCGCCGGCCAGGGTGATCCAGCGTTTGAGGTCCTCGTCTTCACCGAACTCGTCGAGCACGGCCCGGTCGGTGGCCGCGATGTCGGCCGGGTCGCCCGAGAGCGCCACCCAGCGGAACGGGCCCTTGCCCTCACAGAACAGCGGCCGGATGTAGGCGGGCAGGAACCCCGGATAGTCGAAGGCCCGCTTGCAGCCGCCGAGGGAGGCCTCGGCTCGCAGGCTGTTGCCGTAGTCGAACACCTCGGCGCCGGCGTCGAGGAACCCCACCATCGCGTCGACGTGGGTGGCCATGGCCGCCCGGGACCGGCGCACGAACTCCTCGGGCTGGTTGCGGCGCAGCTCGTCGGCGGCCTCGGCCGTCACGTCGTTGGGAACGTATGCCAGCGGGTCGTGCGCCGAGGTCTGGTCGGTGACGATGTCGGCGGCCACGCCGTCGGCCAGCAGGCGCGGCACGATGTCGGCGGCGTTGCCGACCAGTCCCACCGACAGCGGGCGGCGAGCCCTCCGGGCCCGCTCGCAGCGTCTGAGCGCATCGCCGTAGTCGTCGGCGACCACATCGAGGTAGCGGGTCTCCACCCTGCGAGCGGCCCGCTCGCCGTCGACCTCGATGCACAGGGCCACGCCCTCGTTCATGGTGACGGCCAGCGGCTGGGCGCCGCCCATCCCTCCGAGCCCGGCGGTGACGGTGAGGGTCCCCGCCAGCGACCCGCCGAACCGCTTGCGGCCGATGGCCGCGAAGCACTCGTAGGTGCCCTGGAGGATTCCCTGGGTGCCGATGTAGATCCACGACCCCGCGGTCATCTGCCCGTACATGGTCAACCCGAGATGCTCGAGCCGGCGGAACTCGTCCCAAGTGCCCCACTCCGGAACCAGGTTGGAGTTGGCGATCAGAACCCTCGGCGCCCATTCGTGGGTCTGGACCACGCCGACCGGTTTGCCCGACTGCACCAGCAGGGTCTCGTCGCCGGCCAGGTCGGTCAGTGCCCGGATCATGGCGTGGTAGGCGTCCCACGACCGGGCCGCCCGTCCGGTGCCCCCGTAGACCACGAGCTCGTCGGGGCGCTCGGCCACGTCGGGATCGAGATTGTTCTGCAGCATCCGGAAGGCGGCTTCCTGGGGCCAGCCGCGACAGGTCAGCGCCGTCCCGGCAGGAGCCTTGACGCCACCCACCGGAGCAGTGCCGAGGTTCGGTGTGGTGGAGGGCATCTTGGACCTCGTCCCTGAAGCTTCGGGCCGGTTGCATTGTAACGGCCGGTCCCGTATTCTGTCAATATGCGACAAGAGTTTTCGGATACTGAAAATCCTCAGGGCGAAGGAAGCTCATCCTCGCCGCTCCACAGGTCGCGCTCGGCCGAGCGGGTGCTGGCCCTTCTCGACACCGTGATCACCGAGGGCCCGCTCAGCCTGACGGTGGCCGCGGCCCGAACGGACATGCCGGCCAGCACCGCGCTGCGCCACCTGCGGGTTCTGACCGACCGCGGCTACCTCGTCAAGAACGGCTCCGGGACGTATTCCGTCGGGCCCTCTTTCGTGCGGACTGCGCTGGCATCGCTGCAGTCCGGTCCCTACGCCCGGCTCACCGCGGCAGCCCAGCCCGAACTCGAGCGGCTGGTCGAGGCCACCGAGGAGTCCGCCTACCTGGCCGTGCGCGACGGCAGCGAGGCGGTCTACATCGCCACGGTCGAGGGGCGGCGGGCCATCCGCCATGTCGGCTGGGTGGGCCGGACCGTTCCCGTCGACGGCACCGCGGTGGGCGAAGCCCTGTTCGCCACTCCGCTGGCGCCCGGCGCCCGCCCCGCACCCATCTTCAACACCGGCGCCATCGAGCCCGACGTGACCGCGGTCTGCGCGCCGGTCCACAGTGCGGACGGACCGGTCGCGGCCATCTCGGTGCTGGGTCCCGCGGACCGGCTCAGCGGCACGCGACTGCAGACCGCGGCCTCAGCCGTGGTGGAAGCGGCCTTGGCCACGTCGATGGCACTCTCGTCCCCAGAGGCAGCCCTGGCGTGACGGTGGAGCTCGACGGCGCAGGCGTCACCGTTTCCGACGTCGTCGCGGTCGCCCGCCATCGCGAGGAGGTCCGGCTCAGCGAAGCCGCGGTGTCTCGCATGGCCGCGGCCCGCGGCATCGTCGAGACACTGGCCGAGGGCGAGCCCGCCTACGGGATCTCCACCGGCTTCGGCGCCCTGGCCAACACCGCCATCCCCGCCGGACGCCGGGCCGGGCTGCAGCAGTCTCTGATCCGCTCCCATGCCGCCGGGATGGGCCCCGCGGTCGAGGCCGAGGTGGTCAGGGCCATGATGTTCCTCCGGGCCCGCACTCTCGCGTTCGGGGCCTCAGGATCGAGGCCTCAGGTCGCGGAGTCGCTGGTGCGCCTGATCAACGCGGGCGTGGTGCCGGCCGTGCCCGAGCATGGCTCCCTGGGCGCCAGCGGCGACCTTGCGCCACTGGCCCACACTGCGCTCGTGCTGATGGGCGAGGGCGAGGTGCTGGCCGATGACGGGGGCGCGACCGGTGGGGCCGAAGCCCTGTCAGCGGCCGGCATAGAGCCCCTGGTCCTCGCCGAGAAGGAGGGTCTGGCGCTCACCAACGGCACCGACGGGATCCTGGGGATGCTCTGCCTCGCCGTCCATGACCTCGATGGCCTGCTGACCGTCGCCGACATCGTGGCCGCCTGCAGCGTCGAGGCCCTGCTGGCCACCGACCGCGCCTTTGCTGCGGACCTGCTGGCACTGCGGCCCCATCCCGGCCAGCAGGCCAGCGCGGCCAACCTGCGGGCCGTGCTGACCGGCTCGCCCATCGTGGCCAGCCACCGCCTCGACGACGACCGGGTTCAGGACGCCTACTCCATCAGATGCACCCCCCAAGTGCACGGAGCGGCCCGCGACACCCTCGACTTCGCGGCCGGCGCAGCCGATCGGGAACTGGCCTCGGCCATCGACAACCCGATGGTGCTGCCCGACGGCCGCGTCGAGTCGTGCGGCAACTTCCACGGGGCGCCGGTCGCGCTGGCCACCGACTATCTGGCCATCGCCGCGGCCGAGGTCGGCGCCATCGCCGAGCGCCGCATCGACCGGCTGCTCGACGCCGGCCGCTCCGGTGGCCTGCCCCCCTTCCTGGCCGACGACCCGGGCGTGGACAGCGGCCTGATGATCGGCCAGTACACCGCGGCCGCGCTCTGCGCCGAGAACCGGCGCCTGGCCGCCCCGGCCGCGGTGGACTCGCTGCCGACCTCGGCCATGCAGGAGGACCACGTGTCGATGGGCTGGGGCGCGGCCCGCAAGCTGCGCAAGGTCGTCGACAACCTGCGCCGCATCCTGGCCGTCGAATGGGTGGCGGCCGCCCGCGGCATCGAACTGCGCGCCCCCCTGCGACCCGCGGCGGGGACCGCCGCGGCCGTCGACCTGTTGCGGAGCCAGGTGCCCGGCCCGGGCCCCGACCGCTGGCTGTCTCCCGAACTCGCAGCAGCCGAGCAGATGCTCGCCGACGATGCTCTGACGGTCGCGGTGGAGGCCGTCACGGGCCGCCTGCGCTGACCCGGTCTCTTGTGGTGCGCGAGGGGGGACTTGAACCCCCACGTCCTTTCGGACACAGGAACCTGAATCCTGCGCGTCTGCCAAATTCCGCCACTCGCGCATGGTCTCGGACCGCCGGGGCGGGCCGGGCGCGAGGCTAGCGGGCCCCGGGGCTGAATCACCTCGCCTCAAGCCCGACCCGGCGCCACTAGCATCCGCGCGTGCTTCTCGACTTCGGCGCGGCCAGCGATGTGGGCCTGCAGCGTGACGAGAACGAGGACCGGTATCTCGCCGACGGAACCCTGTTCGCGGTGGCCGACGGGCTGGGCGGGCATTCGGGAGGAGGCACCGCGGCGTCGATAGCCACCGAGGCGCTGGGCCGTCACGGCCGCCTCGAGTCGCTCGCACAACTCGTCGCCCTCGTGGGCTCGGCCAACACGGCCATCTTCGAAGCCGCCATCGACAATCCGCGTCTAGCGGGGATGTCCACCACGCTGTGCGCGCTGGCCGACGTCGGCAACGCCACCGAGCCGGCTCGGCTGGCCGCCGCGAACGTGGGCGACTCCCGTCTCTACGCGCTCGCCGGTGGACGCTTCAGCCAGCTCACCACCGACCACACCATCACCGAGAACCTGGTCCGCGACGGAGTCATCACCCCGGCGGAGGCGATCACCCACACCGACCGCCACACGCTGACCCGGGCCGTCGGATACGAGCGACGGGTGCACGTCGACGGCTGGGAGCTCGCCGCGGTCGAGGGCACACGCTTCCTGCTCTGCAGCGACGGGCTGACCAACGAGGTGCCCGATCCGGCCATAGCCGAGATCCTGCAGTCCGTCGCCGCACCCGAGGCGGCCGCTCGCGCACTGGTGGAGCGGGCGGTGCGCCCCGGCCGGGGCCGCGACAACGTCACCGTCGTGGTCGTCGACATCGGCGAGGGTGCCCCGCCCGGACCCCACGGTCCCGAGCAGTTGGTGCTCGCCGCAACCGGTGCCGTGCCCGCCTGAGAACGCGCGCGGGCAGGAGGCCGAGCGAGTAGGCAAGCGGATGCAGTCCATACGGGCGAGGCCGTGGCCCGAGCGGCCCGTGAGCGAAGCGAACAAGAGCGGGAGATACCCCGCCGCAACGTGGCCAGGTTGCGCCTACCCCCGCACGTTCCAGGCGCAAGCCCGTCGTGTCAATTTTCGGCCCACAGGCGGCCGGTACAATGGTCAGCGGTGTCCGACCAGGGTCTGACCGTTTTCAACGGCCGTTACGAACTCCTGCGCCGTATCGCGCGCGGAGGGATGGCCGATGTCTACCTGGCCCGCGACGCCTCGCTCGACCGGCAAGTAGCGGTGAAGGTCCTGTTCCCGGAGTTCGCCAACGACCCGAGCTTCGTTGAGCGGTTCCGCCGGGAGGCCAAGGCCGCGGCCAACCTCAACCACCCCAACATCGTCGGCATCTACGACTGGGGGCAGGAGCAGGGCACCTATTACATCGTCATGGAGTACGTCGTGGGCCGCAGCATGGCCGACGTGCTGCGCTCCACCGGGCCTCTCAGCCCCGACCGCGCCGCAGAGATCGCGTCGGATGTCGCCGAAGCTCTCAGCAGCGCCCACAGCGCCGGGCTGGTACACCGCGACATCAAGCTCGGAAACATCATCGTCAGCGACGACGGCCAAGTGAAGGTCGCCGACTTCGGCATAGCCACCGCGCTGGCGCAGAGGGCGGGCGACAATCTCACCCATATCGGCTCGGTCATGGGCACGGCCACCTACTTCTCGCCCGAGCAGGCCCGGGGCAAGGCGCTCGACGGCCGCTCCGACCTGTACTCGCTGGGCGTCGTGCTCTACGAGATGATCGTGGGCAAGCCCCCGTTCACCGCCGACACCTCCACCGCGGTCGCGGTCAAGCACGTTCAGGAGCGGCCGCTTCCACCGTCGATGCTGGGCGTCACCATCGCGCAGTCGCTGGAGGCCATCATCCTCAAGCTGCTGGCCAAGAACCCGGCCAACCGCTACCCGAGGGCCGACGACCTGCGAGCCGACCTGCGGCGGTACCTGGACGGGGCTCACCAGATCCCCGACCGGGCCGTCCAGCCGGCGCCGACATCCACGACGGAGCGGCCCGTCACCGGGGAGCGGCCCGTCACCAGGGAGCGGCCTGTCACCAGGGAGCGGCCCGTCACCGGGGAGCGGCCGCTGAGGACGGGCAGCCACCCCCGCACCCAGTCCAGGACAGGGCCGGTTCGGATGCCGACCGCATCGCAGCCGGCCGTCGGCGGGGCCGGCGACTCGGGCGTCCAACCGCCGGTGGCGCCCCCTCCCCCGGCCGGCGGCGGCCCCCCTCCCCAGTACGGGCCGCCGGCCTACTACTACGAGGAGGTCCACCGTTCCGACGGCTGGAAACGCACCCTGTTCATGGTGCTCGGCCTCGTTCTCCTCCTCGGCGCGCTCGGGTTCCTGGCCGTCACCTTCTACGACTCCCTCGGCCTCAACGACGATGCCCCGCCGACCGAGACGACCCCCGGCGACGAGGCAGTCCTGGTGGAAGTGCCCGATGTGATCGGGCTCAGCTACGGGGAGGCCGACGCCCAGTTGCGGGCCCTCGGGTTGGCGCCGGAGCCGAGCTACCAGGTCAACATCGAGGTACCCGAGAACACGGTCTTCGCCCAGAGCCCGCCCGCCGGCCAGCGGATCGCCGAGGAGGGCATCGTGGCCCTGACTGTCAGCCAGGGCGAGATTCCCAGGGTCCCGTCGGTGCGGGGCCGCAACCGGGTCGATGCTGAGGAGATACTCAGGAACGCCGGTTTCGGCGTCATCGTGATTGAGGGCCCCAGCCAGGCTGAGGCAGGCACCGTGGTATTCCAGGAGCCGACCTCCGGCACTGAGATCACCGAGGGCGAACTGGTGGTGACGATCACCGTCTCCACCGGTCCGGGGCAGATCTTCGTGCCCGATGTCCGGGACCAGTCGCCCTTCGATGCGATCCAGACGCTGATCGGTCAGGGGTTCCGGGTTGCTGAGCGGCGGGAGCCGTCGAGCGAGGTCCCGGAGGGGGAGATCATCGACACCGACCCGCCGCACGGGTTCCCGGTGTCGGCCGGGCTCGAGGTGTTCATCATCATCTCCGACGGGCCTCCGCTGGTGACCATCCCCGACGTGCAGGGACTGCTGTTCGACACCGGAAGGCTGGCCATAGAACGCGAGGGCCTCCTGATCGGAACGGTCACCTTCGAGCCGGTTGAGCCGGGATCCACCGATGTGGGCCGCATCCTGGCCCAGACGCCGCCGCCTGATCTCGAGGTTGCTGCCGAGACGGCGGTCGACGTCGTGGTGGGGGAGTTGTCGGATTCCGATGCGGACCAGTCCGACATCGAGGGGCCTGACGGCGAGGGTGGCGAGTCCGAGGGCCAGGATCAGACCGGTTCGGGGGATACGGAGGAGTCCGCCGACAGCGGCTAGCGCCCGCTCTCAGAGGCCCGCCTATCTGCAGAGGGCCAGGAAGTTGTCGAGCAGGTCCCGCCCGGCGTCGGTGAGCACCGACTCGGGATGGAACTGCACGCCCTCTACGGGGTGGCTCCGGTGGCGCAGACCCATCACCAGGCCCCCGTCGCAGGTGGCGGTCACCTCCAGGTCGCCGGGCACCGAGTCGCGATCGACGATGAGCGAGTGGTAGCGGGTGGCGGTGAGGGGATTGGGGAGGCCCTTGAAGACGCCGGCCGAGTCGTGCTCGACAACCGACGTCTTGCCGTGCATCACCTCGGGAGCCCGGATCACGTCGCCTCCGAAGACCTGGCCGATGCACTGCATCCCCAGGCACACCCCGAAGATGGGAACGTGGCCGCTCAGCGTGGCCAGCAGCTCGTTGCTGACCCCGGCGTCATCGGGCGTTCCCGGGCCGGGACTGATCAGGATCCCGTCGGGCTCCAGGTCCCGCACCTCGCCGGCGGTGACCGCGTCATGCCGGTAGACGACCGGTTCGGCCCCCAGCTCCCCCAAGTACTGCACCAGGATGTACACGAACGAGTCATAGTTGTCGACAACAACAATCCGAGTCCCCACCCAAGAAACGCTACCGCCAAGGCGCGATCAACAAGACCGGGCACCGCACCCCGGGAGGCCGGGAGGTGGCACCGGCTAGGCCGAACAGCGCCACCCGGGAGGCCGGGGGGTGGCACCGGCTAGGCCGAACAGCGCCACCCGGGAGGCCGGGGGGTGGCACCGGCTAGGCCGAACAGCGCCACCCGGGAGGCCGGGGGGTGGCACCGGCTAGGCCGAACAGCGCCACCCGGTAGGCCGGGGGGTGGCACGGGGGCAAGGAATGGCGGCGCTCGCGCCGCCAGGCCGCGCCCGTGACAGGACCCGCCGGCCGGGGAGACTATGTCGCGCGCGCAGCAGGACCCGCCGGCCGGAACGGCCTATGTCGGGCGCGCAGAGTCCCGGGCCTCGACCGCCTCCAGCACATGCAAGGCGATGTCCGCGACCTGCACCGACTCCTCGTCCACGCCCGCACCCCGCACCCCGTCGTCCATCATGATGTAGCAGAACGGGCAGGCGGTGGCGATGCGCGACGCCCCGGTGTCGAGCAGCTCCCGGGAGCGCTCGTCGTTCACCTTGGTGCCGATGGTCTCCTCCATCCACATGCGGGCCCCGCCCGCACCGCAGCACATGCCCTTGGTCCCGTTGCGGGGGGCCTCCACCAGGTCGATGCCGCCGAGGGAGCCGAGCACCCGCCGGGGCGCCAGGTACACGTCGTTGTGGCGGCCCAGGTAGCAGCTGTCGTGGTAGACGACCCGCTCGGCCAGGGTGGCGCCTTCGAGGTCGAGGCGGCCGTCGGCCACCAGCGCGTCGAGCAGCTGGCTGTGGTGGACGACCTCGTAGTGCCCGCCGAGCTGCGGGTACTCGTTGGCCAGGGTGTTGAAGCAGTGGGGGCACTGGGTGACGATCTTGCGCACCCCCATGGAGTTGAGGGTCTCGATGTTGGCTGAGGCCAGCATCTGGAACAGGTATTCGTTGCCGGAGCGCCTGGCCGAGTCGCCGGTGCAGTTCTCGGCCGGGCCGAGGATGGCGAAGTCGATCCCGGCCCGCTCCATGAGCTGGGCCATGGCCCGGGCCACCTTCTTGTTCTTGTCGTCGAAGGAGCCCGCGCAGCCCACCCAGTACAGGTACTCGGCGTCGAGGGGGTCGCCGCCGGAGATCACTCGCACCCCGTCGAGGTCCCGGGCCCAGTCGGCCCTCTCGGTCTGGCTCAGCGACCACGGGTTGGACGAGTTCTCCATGCCCCGGAAGGCCTGGCCCAGCTCCGAGGGGAAGTCGCTCTCCATCAGGGTCAGGTAGCGGCGCATGTCCAGGATCTTGTCGAGGATCTCGATGTTGACCGGGCAGATCTCGTCGCAGGCCCGGCACGACGTGCACGCCCACAGCTCCTCGTTGCTGATGCGCTCGAACATCCAGTTGGCCGGCACGGTCACCTCGGCCTCGCCGGTGCCCAGCGGCGGCGAGGTGGGCGGACTCCCGGTGCGGGCCATGACCTCGCCCGTCTTGAGCACGATCTCGCGGGGGTCGAGGGGCTTGCCGGTGGCATGGGCCGGACACACCGACGTGCAGCGGCCGCACATGGTGCAGGCGTCGGTGTCGAGCAGCTGCTTCCACGAGAAGTCCTCGACCACCGAGGCCCCGAACGTCTCGAGCTCGGTGTCGCCCTCCACCAGGTTGGGCATGGGGCGCATGGCGCCCTTGGGGCGGTCGCGGTGGCGCAGGTACATGTTCAGCGGCGAGGTGAACATGTGGCGCAGCATGGTGGTGGGCAGGATCACCAGGAACGCCATGAAGGCGACCACGTGGGCCACCCACCACGCCTGGTGCCAGCCGGCCACCGCGCCCGAGCCGTCGACGAGGGTGGCCAGCGGGTAGCCGATGAAGCTCCAGCGCTCGTGGTCGGGCAGGCCGTCGGCCGCGATCCGGAACGCCTCCGCGCCGAATCCGGTCACGCCGATGGCCAGCATCACGCCGCCGATGACGGCGTGCTCGGGCCGGGTCTTGATGCGGATGCGGTAGGGCCGCCACGCCGGCGGGCCGAAGCGGCGCAGGATGGCCCACACCATGCCGGCCACGAACACCAGCCCGGCGGCGTCGCCCACCGCGGAGTAGGCCCGGTACACGTCGCCGTGGAGGAACTTGAGCCCGTCGGGGAGCTGGTGGTCGACCTCGAGGGTGGTGGTCACTCCCAGCAGGATCAGGAAGCTGAAGTAGATCAGCGAGTGCATCACGCCGGCGCCGGGCTCCCGCAGCAGGGTGCGCATGTAGACGCCCGCCCGGAAGTCGGCCATGCGGTGCTTGGCGTTGTGCAAGGTGGTGCGGCGGTTGTCGGGGCGGCCCCGCTGCCAGTTCTTCACCCGGTGGGCGAACAGCACCGACCCGTACACCAGCAGCACGGGGATGACGGTGTAGAAGGCGGCCTTCAGCGGGGCCGGGATGTTGCCGAACACCTCGCGGGTGATCGCGCTGTCGCTGTGGAAGCCAGCGACGCCGGCCACGATGCCCGACAGGGCGGTGAACAGCGCGACGGCCACACCGACAACGATGACGACGTGATGGGGCTTGATCCGGGACTGCATGACGGCCGCGACACTACCCGCCGCGCCCAGTTCGGTCAGTCAGCCCCGTTCAACGAGGTCTGGAGGCTTGGGCGGCTACCTCGGCTGCGGCTGCGGCTGCGGCTTCGGGGTCCAGGGCTCGGGCCAGGGGGTGTTTGGACTCGGTCGGGAACATGTCGGGGCCCAGCACGTAGTGCAGGGGCATTCCGGTGGGGATGTTGAGGGCTCCGATGTCGGTGTCGGAGATCCCGTCCAGGTGCTTGGCCAGGGCCCGCAGGCTGTTGCCGTGGGCCGACACCAGCACGGTGTGGCCCTGCCGCAGGTCGCCGACGATGGCGTCGTCCCAGTAGGGGAGCAGCCTGGCCAGCACGTCGGCGAGGCTCTCGGTCAGGGGTATGAGTTCCGGTGCGAGGTCCGCGTAGGCCGGGGCGTGGTTGGGGTTGAACTCGTTGTCGGGCCGGATGGGCGGGGGTGGGGTGTCGTAGCCGCGCCGCCACCGCTGGAGCTGCTCGGGGCCGTGGGCCCGGAGGGTGGCTGCCTTGTCGAGCCCGGTCAGGTCGCCGTAGTGGCGCTCGTTGAGCCGCCAGCTGCGGCGCACCTCCAGCGAGTCGAGGCCGAGGGCGTCGAGCACGATCCCGGTGGTCTCGGTGGCCCGTCGCAGCACCGACGTGTGCACCGCGGTCGGGATCAGGCCGGCCTCCGCCAGCAACTCGGCGGCGCCTCGGGCCTCGGCCCGTCCCGCTTCGTTCAGCCCGCAGTCGTGCCAGCCGGTGAACAGGTTCCGGTCGTTCCATTCACTGCGGCCGTGGCGCAACAGGATCAGGTCATGGGCCATGCCCGCCAAGGTACCGGCCCGGCCCCAGCAAAAGTTGATAATATAAGACTCAAGTTTTTGTTGTGATCGGGAATGAACTTCGTTACCGTGTGCGTTTAAGGATAGGCAGAGTAGAGCAACACACCAAGAAAAGGAGCCTCACCATGCCAAAGGCCGTCGGTATCGACCTCGGTACCACGAACTCCGTCGTAAGCGTCCTGGAGGGTGGCGACCCCGTCGTCGTCCCCAATGCCGAGGGATCGCGCACGACCCCCTCCGTTGTGGCGTTCAGCGCCGACAGCGAGGTGCTGGTGGGCGAGGTCGCCAAGCGCCAGGCCATCACCAACCCCGACCGCACCATCCGGTCGGTGAAGCGGCACATGGGCACAGCCAAGAAGTTCAAGGTCGACGACAAGGGCTATGCCGCCCAGGAGATATCGGCCCGGGTGCTGATGAAGCTCAAGCGCGACGCCGAGGAGTACCTCGGCGACACGGTCACCCAGGCCGTCGTCACCGTGCCCGCCTACTTCGACGACGCCCAGCGCACCGCCACCCACGAGGCCGGCAAGATCGCCGGACTCGAGGTGCTTCGCATCATCAACGAGCCCACCGCGGCCGCCCTGGCCTACGGGTTGGACAAGGAGGCGGCCGACCAGACGATCCTGGTCTTCGACCTCGGTGGCGGGACGTTCGACGTGTCCGTGCTGGAGCTCGGCGACGGCGTGTTCGAGGTGAAGTCCACTGCCGGCGACACCAAGCTCGGCGGCGACGACTGGGACGAGGCCGTGATGGACTGGCTCGTGGCGTCCTTCAAGGGCGACCACGGAGTCGACCTGTCGGGCGACCCGATGGCCATGCAGCGCCTCAAGGAGGCCGCCGAGAAGGCCAAGATCGAGCTGTCGCAGACCCCGTCCTCGCAGATCAACCTGCCCTTCGTGACGGCCACCGACAAGGGTCCGCTGCACCTCGACTACACCCTGAGCCGGGCCAAGTTCCAGGAGATGACCGCCAACCTCCTCGACCGGTGCCGGGGCCCCTTCGAGCGGGCCATCTCCGACGCCGGCGTCGCCAAGGGCGACATCCACCATGTGGTCCTGGTGGGCGGGTCGACCCGGATGCCCGCGGTGGCCGAGCTGGTGCAGGAGATGACCGGCCGGGAGCCCAACAAGACGGTCAACCCCGACGAGGTGGTGGCCATCGGCGCCGCCATCCAGGCCGGGGTGCTCAAGGGCGAGGTCAAGGACGTGCTGCTGCTCGACGTGACCCCGCTGTCGCTGGGCATCGAGACCAAGGGCGGCGTGATGACCACCCTCATCGAGCGCAACACCACCATCCCCACCCGCAAGAGCGAGATCTTCACCACCGCCGAGGACGGCCAGCCGTCGGTGGAGATCCATGTGCTCCAGGGTGAGCGACAGATGGCCGCCTACAACAAGACGCTGGGCAAGTTCCAGCTGGTCGACCTGCCGCCCGCCCCCAGGGGGATGCCCCAGATCGAGGTGACCTTCGACATCGACGCCAACGGCATCGTCCACGTGAGCGCCCAGGACAAGGCCACCGGCAAGGAGCAGTCGATGACCATCACCGGCCAGTCGTCGCTCGACTCCGAGGTCATCGATCAGATGGTCTCCGACGCGGAGGCCCATGCCGACGAGGACCGGCGCCGCCGCGAGGAGGCAGAGGTCCGCAACACGGCCGACACGCTGGTGTACCAGACCGAGAAGCTGCTCGCCGAGCAGTCCGACGCGGTCTCCGACGACGAGAAGGAGACCATCAACGCCAAGCTCGCGGACTTGCGCAGCGCCCTGGAAGGCGACGACATCGAAGCGGTCAAGTCGGCCACCGAGGCGCTCATGACGGCCAGCCAGGAGTTCGGCCAGAGGCTGTACGAGGCCGCCGCCGCGGCCGAGCGCGACGATGCAGCCGCCGCGGCGGCGCCCGACGACGACGACGTGGTCGAGGCCGAGATCGTTGACGACGACCGAGAGACGGCGTGAGCGCCAAGTCCTCAGACGTGAGCGAGCCCGACACGGCAGCCTCCAAGCCCGACGAGTCCGAGCCCGACGAGTCCGAGCCTGACGAGTCCGAGCACGGCGAGTCCGAGCCCGACGAGTCCGAGCACGGCGAGTCCGAGCACGGCGAGTCGGTCCCGGCGCCCGAGGACGGCCCGGCTTCGGGGCCCGCGACCGCGGATCCGGAGTCGGACTGCACCGAGACGGCTGTCGACGGCGCACCGTCCGATCTGGCCGCCGTCATCGCGGAGCGCGACGCCTATCTCGAGGACCTGCAGCGGGTGACCGCGGAGTTCACCAACTTCCGTCGCCAGACGATGAGGCGGAACACCGAGCTCGTCGCCCAGGCCGCTTCGAGGCTGGCCCGGGAGCTGCTGGTTGTTCTCGACGCCTGCGAGGCCGCGGTGAGCCAGGGCGTCGAAGGCATCGACGCCGTTCAGGCCCAGCTGCTGGGCGTGCTCACCGGCGAGGGCCTCGCGGTGCTCGGCACGGTCGACGAGCCCTTCGATCCCGGCTTCCATGAGGCCGTGATGAGCGAGGAGTCCGGCACCGAGGGCCAGTCCGCCCCCGTCGTGGCCGACGTCCTGCGCACCGGGTACGCGTGGAACGGGCGGGTGCTCAGGCCGGCCATGGTGAAGGTGCGCAACTGACAGAAGGTGCAGCAAGCAACAGACGTACCGAGGAGGTGAAAGTGGAGCCCCAGCGGGAGTGGTTCGAGAAGGACTACTACAAGATTCTCGGCGTGGCCGAGGACGCCTCGGCCTCCGCCATCACCAAGGCCTACCGCAAGCTGGCCAAGGAGTTGCACCCCGACGCCAACCCCGGAGACTCCGCGGTCGAGGACCGCTTCAAGGAGGTCTCGTCGGCCTACGACGTGCTCGGCGACACCGCCAAGCGCGAGGCCTACGACGATGTGCGCAAGCTCGGCCCCATGGCCGGAGCCTTCGGTCCGGGCGGACCGGGTCCGGCCGGCGGGTTCAACGTGAACTTCGAGCAGATGGGTGATCTTCAGAACCTGTTCGGCGACCTCTTCGGTCGGCGCCGTCGCCGCGGCAACACGGCCCAGCCGGGCGCCGACATCGAGACCGAGGTGAAGCTCGACTTTGCCGACGCCGTGTCGGGGGCCACCATCGCCGTGCCCGTCACCGGCGAGGCCCGCTGCCGGACCTGTGAGGGTCTGGGCGCCGAGCCCCCGGCCAAGCCACGGCCCTGCCCGACCTGTTCGGGAACGGGCGTGACCGACGAGAACCAGGGCCTGTTCTCCTTCAGCCGGCCCTGCACCGCATGCGCCGGCCGGGCCGTCGTCATCGACGAACCGTGCTCGGCATGCAGTGGACGGGGGGTCGAGCATCGGCGCCGCGAGGTGAAGGCCCGCGTCCCGTCGGGTGTGACCGACGGTCAGCGGATCAAGCTCAAGGGACGCGGGGGGCCGCCGCAGGGTCCGGGCAGCCAGCCCGGCGACCTGTACGTGCGGATCGGCGTCAGGCCCCACCGTCTGTTCGGGCGGGACGGCAAGAACCTCACGCTGAGAGTGCCGGTCACGTTCTCGGAGGCCGCGCTGGGCGCCCACGTGAAGGTGCCCACCCTCGACGACTCGACCGTCACCATCCGCGTCCCGCCCGGCACCACCACCGGCAAGCGCCTCCGCATTCCCGCTAGCACCGCGACCGGCGGCGCCGACCTCATCGTCGAGGTCGAGGTGGTGGTGCCCAAGAACCTGTCCGACGAGCAGCGGGCCGCGGTGGAGGCCTTCGCGGCCGCCCCCGGAGACGACCCCCGGGCTCATCTGCAGCCGAAGACCGCCAAGCAGGGAGAATCATCATGAGCGACGAACGCTTCCATCGAGCCGTATATGTGATCTCGGTGGCCGCCGAGCTTGCCGGAGTGCACCCCCAGACGCTCCGGATCTACGAGCGCAGGGGCCTGCTCGCCCCGGCCCGCACCGCGGGTGGCAGCCGCCGCTACAGCGACGCCGACCTGGCGCTGCTGGAGCACATCGCCGAACTCACCGACTCCGGTCTCAACCTGGCCGGGGTGCAGCGAGTGCTGGAACTCGAACGCGAGGTAGCCGAGCTTCGGGCCCAGCTGTCCGAGGCGCGCCAGGCCCACGAGGACGACCGGGCGGAGTTGGCCGCCCGCGGCTTCAACCCCGGCAGTCTGCTCCCCGCGGTCCGACCGAAGAGGCCGGTGACGCTGTACCGCGCCCGGCGCGACGGCGCGGGGTCCGGCCGCAGCGGCCTCTAGGAGCGGGCCCGATGGCACTCGACCCCAATCGCTGGACCCTCAAGACCACGGAGGCCTTCTCGGCCGCCACGGAGGCGGCCCGTTCGGCCTCGCACGCCGAGGTCACGCCCGACCATCTGCTCCTCGCCCTGCTGGCCCAGACCGACGGCCTGGTGATGCCCATGCTGCACTCAGCGGGCGTCGACCCCACCTCAGTCCGGGACAAGGCCCAGCAGGCGGTGGCCACCTTGCCCCGGGCCTACGGGTCCGACGTCGGCATCTCGCGGGAGCTGCGCGACGTCCTCGACGGCGCCGACAAGGCGCGGGCCGACCTGGCCGACGACTACCTGTCGACCGAGCATCTGATGCTGGCCCTCGGTGGCCGTCTGGACCTCGACCGCGAGCTGCTCCTCAAGGTGCTGCACGAGGTGCGGGGCAGCCACCGGGTGACCACCAAGGCGCCCGAGGACCAGTACCAGGCTCTGGAGCGCTACGGCCGGGACCTCACCGACGAGGCCCGGGCCGGCGACCTCGACCCCGTGATCGGCCGCGACGACGAGATCCGGCGGGTCATCAGGGTCCTGGCCCGGCGCCGCAAGAACAACCCGGTGCTGATCGGCGAGCCCGGCGTGGGCAAGACCGCGATCGTGGAGGGCCTGGCCCAGCGAATCGTCGACGGCGACGTGCCCGACAGCCTGGCCGGCAAGCGGCTCGTGGTGCTGGACCTGGCCTCCATGGTGGCCGGCGCCAAGTACCGCGGCGAGTTCGAGGAGCGGCTCCAGGCCGTGCTGGCCGAGATCGAGGAGGCCGGCGGCGAGATCGTCACGTTCATCGACGAGCTGCACACCATGGTGGGCGCCGGCGGCGCCGAGGGGGCGATGGACGCCGGCAACATGCTCAAGCCCATGCTGGCCCGGGGCGCGCTGCGGATGGTGGGCGCCACCACGCTCGACGAGTACCGCAAGCATCTCGAGACCGATGCCGCGCTGGAGCGCCGCTTCCAGCCGGTGCTGGTCGAGCCTCCCTCCGTCGAGGCGACCGTGGCCATCCTGCGAGGCTTGCGTGAGCGCTACGAGGTCCACCACGGAGTGCGCATCAAGGACTCGGCCCTCGTCGCGGCGGCCCAGCTGTCGGACCGCTACATCACCGGACGGTTCCTGCCCGACAAGGCCATCGACCTCATTGACGAGGCGGCCAGTTCGCTGCGCATCGAGATCGACTCGGTGCCGACCGAGATCGACGTGGTGGAGCGCCGCCTGCGCCAGCTGGAGATGGAGCGGGTCGCGCTGACTGCCGAGACCGACGCCACCTCACGCGAGCGCCTGGGCGACCTGGAGCGCGAGATCGCCGAACTCACCGAGGAGTCCTCCGCGCTCACCGCCCGCTGGCAGGCGGAGAAGGAGGCCATCGGCGTCATCCGTTCCCTCAAGGAGGAGCTGGAGACCCGGCGGTCCGACCTCGAGCGCGAGCCCGACCTGGAACGGGCGGCCGAGCTCCGCTACGGGATCATCCCCGACACCGAGCGCCGCATCGACGAGGCCACCACCCGCCTGGCCGAGCTGCAGAGCGACTCGTCGATGCTCACCGAGGAGGTCGACGACGACCACATAGCGGCCGTGGTCAGCCGCTCGACCGGCGTGCCGGTGTCTCGCCTGATGGAGGGCGAGACGGCCAAGCTGATCCACCTGGAGGAGCATCTCCATGAGCGGGTCGTGGGCCAGGACGAGGCCGTGAGCGTGGTCGCCAACGCCATCCGCCGCAGCCGTGTCGGCCTGGGCGACCCGGATCGCCCCATCGGCAGCTTCCTGTTCCTGGGTCCCACCGGTGTCGGCAAGACCGAGCTGGCCCGGTCCCTGGCTGCGTTCCTGTTCGACGACGAGAGTGCCATGGTGCGCATCGACATGTCGGAGTACCTGGAGAAGCACTCCGTGTCGCGCCTCATCGGAGCGCCGCCCGGGTATGTGGGCTACGACTCCGGCGGGCAGCTCACCGAGGCGGTGCGGCGCCGCCCCTACGCGGTGGTGCTGCTCGACGAGGTCGAGAAGGCCCATTCCGAGGTGTTCGGCGTGCTGCTGCAACTGCTCGACGACGGGCGGTTGACCGACGGGCAGGGCCGTACCGTCGACTTCACCAACGTCGTGCTGATCATGACCTCGAACCTGAAGGGTGAGCCGGGCAACTTCTTCCGGCCCGAGTTCGTGAACCGCATCGACGACATCGTGCGATTCCGTCCGTTGGAGCCCGACGATCTGGTCTCCATCGTCGACATCCAGCTCGCACAACTCCGCGACCGCCTCCAGGCCCGGCGCCTGGAGGTGGAGGTCACCGCGGGGGCCAAGGCCCATCTGGCTCGGGCCGGGTACGACCCGGCGTTCGGGGCCCGGCCCCTCAAGCGCCTGATACAGAGGGCCATCGGGGACCCGCTCGCCATCGCCATGCTCGAGGGCCGCTACGGCGCCGACGATGTGGTGACCGTGGACGTGGACGAGGCCGGCTCGTCGATCGTCCTGCGCTGACGGTCCCGCCGCTGACGGTCCCGCCCCGAACGGTGCCGCGCCCAACGGTGCCGCGCCCAACGGTGCCGCGCCCAACGGTGCCGCGCCCAACGGTGCCGCGCCGCGCCGGCGCCAGTTACACTTGCCAGGTAACGCCCGCCCCAACAAGGAGAGCGCCGTGCCTGCGACCGTTGTCGTCGGTACCCAGTGGGGCGACGAGGGGAAGGGCAAGTTCACCGACCTCGTCGCTGCCGAGATGGACCTGGTCGTCCGCTACCAGGGCGGCCACAATGCCGGTCACACGATCGTTGTGAGCGGTGAGACCTTCAAGATCCAGCTGGTGCCCAGCGGAGTTCTGTACGAGCACATCACGCCGGTGATCGGCAACGGGGTGGTGGTCGACCCGAGCGTCCTCATCGCCGAGATGGACGCGCTCGAGGCCAGGGGCGTCGACTGCAGTTCCGTGCGGCTGTCGGGCAACGCCCATCTGATCATGCCCTACCACACCGAGTTGGACGCGCTGCACGAGCGCCACCTCGGCAAGGCGAGGCTCGGCACCACCAAGCGGGGCATCGGACCCGCGTACGCCGACAAGTCCATGCGCATCGGGTTGCGGGTGCAGGACCTGCTCGACCCGCCGATATTCCGGGCCAAGCTCGAGGCCGCCCTGACCCACACCAACAAGGTGCTGGCCAAGGTCTTCAACCGCCTGCCCATGGACGCCGACGACATCGCCCACCAGTATCTCGGTGGCTGCGCGGAACGGCTTGCGCCCCACATCACCGACACCGTGTCGCTGCTGCACGAGGCCCTCGAGTCCGGTCAGCAGGTGCTGCTGGAGGGAGCGCAGGGAACGTTCCTCGACCTCGACCACGGCACCTACCCCTTCGTGACCTCGTCCAACCCGGTGGTCGGCGGCGCCTGCACCGGAACCGGCATCGGACCCCGCCACATCGACAGGGTCATCGGCATCACCAAGGCATACGTGACCCGGGTGGGCTCGGGGCCGTTCGTCACCGAGCTGTTCGACGACGTCGGCGACCATCTGGTGGAGGTGGGCGGCGAGTTCGGCACCAACACCGGCCGGCGGCGCAGGACCGGGTGGTTCGACATGGTGATGATGCGCCAGGCGGTGCGGCTCAACTCCATCACCGAGGTGGCCCTCACCAAGCTCGACGTGCTCGACGGCCTCGAGCGTCTCAAGGTTTGCGTCGCCTACGAGCTCGACGGCGAGCGCTTCGAGCACATGCCCTACCACCAGTCGGTGATCCACAAGGCGGTGCCGGTGTACGCCGAGCTCGAGGGCTGGAGCACCGACTTGAGCGGCGTCACCCGATCCTCGCAGCTGCCGGCCGCGGCCGCCGACTACATCGCCTTCCTGGAGGAGGGCATCGGCGTGCCCATCCGGCTGGTGGGGGTGGGTCCAGGACGGGGCCAGTATCTGGAATGGCAGGAAGCGGCCTGATGGAATCCGCATCGCCCAATGTGCTGGCGAGTCGTTATGCGAGCGAGCGGATGCGGGCGGTGTGGTCCCCCGAGCGCCGCGTCGTGTTGGAGCGCCGGTTGTGGCTGGCGGTACTGGAAGCGCAGCGCAAGCTAGGGCTGGACGTCGACGCCGGCGTCGTCGGGGCGTACGAGGTGGTGGTCGATGATGTCGACCTCGACTCCATCGCGGCCCGGGAGGCGGTCACACGCCACGACGTGAAGGCGCGCATCGACGAGTTCTGCGCGCTGGCGGGCCACGAGCAGATCCATCTCGGGATGACGTCGCGTGATCTCACCGAGAACGCGGAGCAGCTCCAGATCCTCGAGTCGTTGAAGGTGATCCGCGACGACCTGGTCGCGGTTGTCTCCCGGCTCGCCGATCTGGCCGAGCGTCACGCCTCGACACCGATGGTGGCCCGGACCCACAATGTCGCTGCCCAGGCCACCACGCTGGGGAAGCGCTTCGCCGACGCCGCCGCCGAGACGATGCTCGGCTTCACCAGGATCGACGAGCTGTTGCGCCGGTACCCGCTGCGGGGCATGAAGGGACCGGTCGGCACACGGCTCGACCAGCTCGACCTGCTCGGCTCGGCTGCAGCGGTGGACGAACTGGAGCAGATCGTGGCCCGGCATCTGGGTTTCGGCCGGGTGCTCGACGCGACCGGGCAGACCTACCCGCGCTCACTGGATCTCGATGTGGTGGCTGCTGTGGTTCAGGCGGTCGCCGGGCCTGCGTCGTGGGCGACGACGGTCCGGCTCATGGCCGGGCACGGCCTCGTTGCCGAGGGGTTCCGGGACGGTCAGGTCGCATCCTCGGCCATGCCCCACAAGGCCAACGCCCGGTCCTCGGAGCGGATCGGAGCGCTGCGGACCGTTCTCGACGGCCACCTCGCCATGGCGGCATCGGTTGCCGGCCGCCAGTGGAACGAGGGTGACGTGAGCTGCTCGGCGGTCCGCCGGGTGATGCTCCCCGACGCGTTCTGCGCCGCCGACGGCCTCCTCCACACCGCGCTGGGCGTGCTGGAAGAACTGCGCATCGACGAGGCCGCCCTCCGTGCTGAGTTCGATCGCAACATGGTCGCCCTGGCGACCACGAGGCTGCTCACCGTCCTCGTGCGCGCCGGCATGGGCCGTGAAGCCGCCCTCAGGCTGCTGGCGGAGCCCACCAGGCAGGCCGCTCAGCGGGCGGGCGGGGGCGATGCCGCCGACTTGGACCGCCTGCTCGACGTGCTTGCCGCCGATCACCGTGTGCCGCTCGACCGGGACGACATGGCCCGGCTGGTGGCGGAGCCGGCGCAGTTCACCGGGACAGCGCCGGCGCAGACCGCGCGCGTGGTGGCGTCAGCCCGCGAGATCGCGGCATGCCACCCCGCAGCCGCGGCGCAGTCTGCGGAGGTTCGGTTGTGAGCGCCCGTTGACGGCGCTCACGGGGACGGCGACTGTCAGGTGCCGCCGCGGGAGATGCCGGCCCGCTTGAGAATGGCCGCGGGAACTCCCACCTCTCTCCATGCGGAGTATGTGATTCCCTTGCGGCCGCTGTAGGAGACGGCAACCTCAACGAAAGCGTCTTCGAGTGCGCTGATGTCCGTCGTTTCCGCCGGAGCGCTCAAAGCCCTCTCAAGGTCGATCCGCTCTTGAACGAGCTGCACTCGACGTATGGGTGTAGCCGACTCCAGCGCCTCGCCGATGGCCTCAATTCGCTTCTGCATGGACTCAGCAGTACGCCGCCGACCGGGTCGAGCCCGATTCGATTCAAGACCTTCCAGGTATGCGCCAACGGCCTTGTTCTCGGCTCGGGCCCGGGCATTTGCGGCCTTGTGTTCGTCTGACATGTGTCGAACCACAGATTGCTCCTTCCATATGTTCGAACTCAGAGACTCGAATGATACTCATTCCCGTCGCATGTATTCAACCATAGTTGCCACAAGATGTGTTCTGTCAATGTCTGGCTAGGGTTTCTGCTTTACACCGCGAGACTGGGAGTCGAATTGGACACACCCACGCCCGCCTACTCGATAACAATCAAAGTCTCGTTGGGCAACCGCCCTGGGACGTTGGGCCGCTTTGCGACAGCCATCGGCGACGCGGGCGGCAATATTGCCGCCATCCCGGGATTCGAAGCCAAGGGCCCAGTCGTCATGCGGGAGATCGATGTGCTGGCCAAGTCCCCCGACCACGCACGCGAGATAGTCGCCGCGGTCAGCCATCTCGACGGTGTGACCGTTCTCGACTGGTGGGACCGCACGTTCCGGCTTCACGAGGGCGGAAAGATAGAGGTGAACGCCCTGTGTCCGGTGGGCGACGCCCACGACTTGGCCATGGCGTACACGCCGGGCGTGGCCCGTGTGTGCACCGCGATCGAGCGCGAGCCGATGCTGCGCCACACCCACACCATTGTGAAGAACATCGTTGCGATCGTCACCGACGGCAGCGCGGTGCTGGGTCTCGGCAACATCGGACCGGCGGCGGCTCTGCCCGTGATGGAGGGCAAGGCGCTGCTGTTCAAGGAGTTTGGTGGCGTTGATGCGTTCCCGGTGTGTCTCGATGTGGACGCGCCTGACGAGCTCGTCGAGACCGTTGCCCGCATGGCGCCGTCGTTCGGCGGCATCAACTTGGAGGACATTGCCGCGCCCGCGGCCTTCGAGATCGAGCAACGGCTTATCGACGCCCTGGACATTCCCGTGTTCCACGACGATCAGCACGGCACAGCCATCGTCACCATCGCCGCGTTGAGGAACTCCCTCAAGCTGGTCAGCAAAGAGGCCAGCGATGTGTCGGTGGTGATATCAGGGACCGGTGCAGCCGGTCTGGCCGTCGCCAAGATGCTCCATGATGCCGGTGTCGGCGAGATTGTGGGTGTTGACAGGCTCGGCGCGATCCATGAGGGCCGCAGTGGACTGCACGACGCCAAGCAGTGGTTCGCAACCAACACCAACCCCGATCAGAAGGCCGGCTCTCTCTCGGAGGTCATCCGGGGCGCCGATGTGTTTGTGGGGGTGTCTGCGCCGGGCCTGCTCAGTGCGGATGATGTCCGGGCCATGGCCCGTGACCCGATCGTCTTTGCGATGGCCAACCCCGATCCAGAGATTCGACCTGAGGAGGTCGATGGTCTGGCCGCGATTATGGCAACCGGCAGGTCCGACTTTCCCAATCAGATAAACAATGTTCTTGCCTTCCCCGGCGTGTTCAGGGGCGCACTGGATGCCGGTGCCACGTGCATTACCGAACGTATGAAGGCGGCTGCGGCCAGAGCCATCGCCGAAGTGATCGACGACGAGGATCTGGACCGCAACTACATCATCCCGTCCGTCTTCGACAGAAGGGTCGCGTCACGGGTGGCGGTCGAAGTGGCCGCGTGCGCGGCGGCCGAGGGCTGCGTGCGGCCCTCGCCCCCGCCGATTCCCGCCGACCTGCGCTAGATCCCGCCGATCACGGTTCGATCCGGCTCAGGTCTCGCACCGCGCCTTTGTCGGCGGAGGTGGCCATGGCCGCGTAGGCCCGCAGCGCGGTCGACACCTGGCGCTGGCGGGCACGCGGCCTCCAGCCTGCCGGGCGCGCGTCCTCCTGTAGCCGCCGCCGGGTGAGCTCGGCGTCGTCGACCCTCAGGCTGACCGTGCGGTTGCCGATGTCGATGTCGATCATGTCGCCGTCCCGGATCAAGGCGATGGCGCCGCCCTCGGCTGCCTCCGGCGAGGCGTGGCCCATGGAGAGGCCCGAGGTGCCGCCGGAGAAGCGGCCGTCGGTGAACAGCGCGCACTCCTTGCCCAGCCCGCGGGACTTGATGTACGAGGTCGGGTAGAGCATCTCCTGCATGCCGGGGCCGCCCCTGGGCCCTTCGTATCGCACGATCACCACGTCACCGGACTGGACCCCTCCGGTGGCGTCAAGGATCCCGTCGCAGGCCTCCTCCTGGCTCTCGAACACCCTGGCCGGCCCGGAGAACTGGAAGATCGACTCGTCGACGCCGGCGGTCTTGATGATGCAGCCGTCGGTGGCGATGTTGCCGTAGAGCACGGCCAGGCCGCCGTCGGCGCTGTAGGGACTATCGACCGACCGTATGCAGCCGTCGGCGCGGTCGGTGTCGAGCGTCGGCCACCGCTCGGCCTGGCTGAACGCCTCCTGGGTGGGGATGCCGGCCGGCCCGGCCCGGTAGAACTCGACGACCTCGCTGGAGGGGTCGCGCATCACGTCCCACACGTCGAGGGCGTCGGCGAGCGTGTTGGAGTGCACCGTCGGCACCGACGTGTCGAGCAGCCCGCCCCGGTCGAGTTCGCCCAGGATGCCCATGATTCCCCCGGCCCGGTGCACGTCCTCCACGTGGTACCGGTCGGTGGACGGGGCGACCTTGCAGATGTTGGGCGTGCTGCGGCTGAGCCTGTCGATGTCGGCCATGGTGAAGTCCACCTCGCCCTCGCGGGCCGCGGCCAGGATGTGCAGCACGGTGTTGGTGGAGCCGCCCATGGCGATGTCGAGGCGCATGGCGTTCTCGAAGGCGACCTTGGTGGCGATCGAGCGGGGCAGCACCGACTCGTCGTCCTTCTCGTAGTAGCGCCGGGCCAGGTCGACCACCCGCCGGCCGGCCTCGCAGAACAGCTCGCGGCGGTCGGCGTGGGTGGCCAGCACGGTGCCGTTGCCGGGAAGCGACAGTCCCAGGGCCTCGGTGAGGCAGTTCATGGAGTTGGCGGTGAACATGCCCGAGCACGAACCGCAGGTCGGGCAGGCCGAGCGCTCCATCTCCAGGAGGTCCTCGTCGCTGACCGAGGTGTCGCCGGCCGAGATCATCGGGTTGATCAGGTCGAGCTTCACGCTCACGCCGGCCAGCTTGGTCTTGCCCGCCTCCATCGGTCCGCCCGAGACGAACACGGTGGGGACGTTGAGCCGCATGGCCGCGATGAGCATCCCGGGCGTGATCTTGTCGCAGTTGGAGATGCACACCAGCGCATCGGCGCAGTGGGCGTTCACCATGTACTCCACCGAGTCGGCGATGAGGTCGCGGCTCGGGAGGCTGTAGAGCATGCCGCCGTGGCCCATGGCGATGCCGTCGTCCACCGCGATGGTGTTGAACTCCTTGGCCACCCCGCCCGCGGCCGCGATCTCGGCGGCCACCAGCTGGCCGAGGTCCTTCAGGTGCACGTGGCCCGGCACGAACTGGGTGAACGAGTTAGACACCGCCACGATCGGCTTGTCGAAGTCGTCGTCGGTCATGCCGGTGGCCCGCCACAGGGCCCGGGCCCCGGCCATGTTCCGACCCTGAGTGGTGGTGTGCGATCGAAGCTGCGGCATGGACCAAGGCTACCGAACTCTGCTGTGGTGCGTCCCGGTGGAGACTGCCCGGCGGGTGCTGCCGGCATTCGCTTGCTCGCACGGGCTTCGCCCTACTCGCTCGCAAGTCGAACACCCGCATCCCCCGCCTCGCCGTCGCAGTTCTGCCGGTGGTTGCAATGGTTGGCGGTTGAGTTAACCTTAAATATATGGAAACGAGTTGGGGGAGAGGTGGAATGGGTACTTTTGAATGGCCGGTGCGGCTAGAGACCATGGACGGTCGAGGCTCGCTGGAACTCGAGGCGCTGGTGGACACCGGCTCGACCTTCACAGTCGTGGCCGCGGACCAGCTCCGGGAGCTGGGAGTCTCGTCCTTCGAGAAGGTGCACCTCGAGCTTGCCGACGGGCGGCGCGACTTCTACGACATCGGCCGGGCCATGGCCACCATCGACGGGCGCACCGAGGCGACCCTGGTCGTCTTCGGGGAGGAGGGCGCGTCCGCACTGCTCGGCGCCTACACGCTCGAGGGGCTGAGGCTGCAAGTAGACCCGGTTCACCGGCAGTTGGTCCCGCTGAGAGGCCGGGCCTGAGCGGGGAGCCGACGCTGCCGTCAGCCCGGATGCTTATAGGGATTTGTGGCGTTTATATGACGACTCCATATAAACGTCGCAGATCTATGCAAATGCTGCGCTAAACTCTTGTGCGGTGGACGAGGTCCGGAATCCCTACAGTCCGGGTGCGGGCACGCCTCCACCTGCACTTGTCGGCCGCGACGACCAAGTGCGCTCATTCGACATCGCCGTTCAGCGTCTCGTCGCCGGACGCTCAGCGAAGAGCCTCATGCTGACGGGCCTGCGAGGCGTGGGCAAGACCGTGCTGCTGCATGAGATGGCCAAGATCGCGCATCGTCACGGCTGGCGTTGCGAGTCTTTCGAGGCGGCCGAGGACTTCAGCTTCGAGAATGCCATGGCCACGCTAGCGCGCCGGGCCATGCTGAGGCTGTCGGCCGGCCGGCGCGCCGCTGACAGCGTTCGCCGGGCGCTAGGGGTGCTGTCGTCGTTCCAGGCCTGCTGGCGACTCGCCGACGGCGCGGAAGTAATGGTCGGAGTAGACCCGGTGGCCGGCCGGGCGGACTCGGGCGCTCTGGATCTCGACCTGACCGACTTGTTCGTGGAGGTGGCCGAACTGGCCCGGGACCGTGGCGCGGGAGTGTTGTTCACCGTCGACGAGGTGCAGTACCTGGCGCGAGAGCAGCTCGCGTCGCTGATCATGGCACTTCACCGTGTGAGTCAACTTCAACTTCCCCTGACTGCTGCGGTGGCGGGACTGCCGTCGGCGCCCGCACTGGCAGGCGAGGCGAAGTCCTACGCGGAGCGGCTCTTTGCGTTCGTGTCGATCAACAGCCTGGAAGAGGATGCCGCCGTGCTGGCACTGCAGCGGCCCGCCACCGACGAGGGCGTGAGCTGGGCTCCTTCGGCTCTCAACACCGTGATCGCGGCCACGAAGGGTTACCCGTACTTCATCCAGGAGTTCGGCAAGCATGCCTGGGATGTGGCGCCGGGGCCGGACCGGATCACCGCGTCCGATGTGGAGGAGGCCATGCCCCTGGCCATCGCCGAGCTCGATTCCGGCTTCTTCCGGGTGCGTCTCGATCGGACCACCGACGGCGAGCGGGCCTACATAAGGGCCATGGGGTCGCTGGGCGGAGGGCCCTACCGGTCCGGCGACGTGGCGTCCGCCCTGGGCAAGACCACACCCCAGGTGGGCCAGCACCGCGATGCTCTGATCAGGCGAGGGCTGTGCTACTCGCCGCGCCACGGCGTGATCGACTTCACGGTGCCCATGTTCGACGACTTCGTCCGCCGCTCGCTGACCGAGCCTGCCGGCTAGCGCTCCGCGCCGTCGTCGCGGAGTGCCTCCTCCAGGGCGGGCCACAGTTCCTCGGGCAACTGGCGGTGCAGGCGCGACCAGTTCTGCACCGCCTCTGCGGGGCTGCGGGCCCCGACCACAACGGTGTCGACTGCATCGCACTGCACTGCGAAGCGCACCGCGGCGGCCGCCAACGAGACGCCGTGTGCCTCGCACACCGCCCTCAGCTTGCCGGCGCGTTCGAGGATCCGCCTCGGGGCAGCCGCGTAATCGAAGTGCGGCGCCTGTTCGACGCCGGTGAGTATCCCCGAGTTGTAGACCCCGGCCGCCACCACATGAACGCCGCGGGCCCTGGCCACGGCGAACAGTTCCGGCTGGGCAGACCGGTCGAGCAGCGTGTAGCGGCCTGCGATCAGGACCGCGTCGATGTCGGTCTCGGCCACGAATCTGGCCGGAAGGCCGGGCTCGTTCATTCCCACGCCAATTGCGCCGATCATCCCCTCCGAGCGCAGCCGTTCCAGCGCGGGGTAGGCCTCGTCGAGGGCTTGGCGAGCGTGCTGGTCGGGGTCGTGTATGTAGACGACATCGACAGAGCTGCGGCCGAGCCGTTCCAGGCTCGCCTCCAGCGATCGCCGCACCCCATCGGCTGAGAAGTCCCAAGACGCCGTTCCCGCGGCGACCGCGAACATGTCGTCCGCCGCCGGGGGTGCGGCCTCGTCGATCACGCGGCCGACCTTGGTGGACACGGCGACCTCGCCGGCGCAGGCTCCCAAGGCGGTCCCGAGCGTCCGCTCGGCGGCGCCGTATCCATACAGTGGAGCGGTGTCGAAGTACCGGTAGCCGGCATCGATGGCGGCTTGGACCGTCGCGACCGCATCGTCGAACGGCACCTCGGTGTACAGCCCTCCGAGCGGTGCCGTTCCCAGGCCCGCGGCCGGCAGAAGAGGTCGCTCCCTCGCGCGACACCGGTCAGCGGTCACATCGTGCCGCGCTCGGCCCGGCGGCGGAGCGCCCGGCCACGGAGCGCCCGGCCATCCATTCGCTCGGCCATCCATTCGCTCATTGTTGAACTTATACGCGCAGATTCGCTCACACGCAACCTTAGCGATAGCGTGAGCCGGATGGGCACCATCTCTGGCTCGGCGGTGACCGATCTGCGGTTCCCGACCAGCAGAAGCCTCGACGGCTCCGACGCCATGAATCCCGACCCCGACTACTCGGCCGCCTACCTGGAACTGCTCACCTCCGACGACGGGCTCAACGGGTGCGGGTTCGTGTTCACCATCGGCCGCGGCAACGACGTCCAGGCCGCGGCCGTCCAGGCGGTGGCCGAACGGCTCGAAGGCCGCGATGTGGACGCGCTTGCGGAGGATCCCGCCGCGGTGCACCGCGAGCTCACCGGCGACAGCCAACTGCGCTGGCTCGGTCCGGACAAGGGTGTGATGCACATGGCCGTCGGCGCGGTGGTCAATGCCGTGTGGGATCTGCGGGCCAAGCGCGAGGGGCGGCCGCTGTGGAGCACTCTGGCGCGACTGGAGCCGCGCGAGGTTGTGGGTCTTGTGGACTGGACCTACCTGAGGGACTTCCTGGACCCCGGACAGGCCCGCGAGATCCTCGAGGAGCGCAGCGCAGGGCGTTGCGCCAGGATCGAGGCGCTGAGCCGCGGCGGCATGGCTGCCTACGCGACGTCGCCGGGGTGGCTCGGATACGACGACGCCGAGCTCGTCCGGCTGTGCCGCGAGGCTGTCTCGGCCGGTTTCGGCACCATCAAGCTCAAGGTGGGCGCCGACACGGACGCCGACCGCAGGCGACTCCGTCTGGCCCGCGAGGCGGTGGGGCCCGGCATCGCCATAGCGGTGGACGCCAACCAGTGCTGGGGGGTGGGTGAGGCCATCACCGCCATCGGACGGCTGGCCGAGTTCGGCTTGCGATGGGTGGAGGAGCCGACCCATCCCGACGATGTGGTCGGCCACGCCGCCATTGCTGAGGCGGTGCATCCCGTGCCGGTGGCCACCGGCGAGCATCTCGCCAACCCGGTGCTGGCCAAGCAGCTTCTCCAGCTCAAGGGTGCGAGCATCCTCCAGATCGACGCCACCAGGGTGGCGGGGGTCAGTGACATCGTGGCCATGATCCTGCTGGCGGCGGGCGCGGGCGCAGACGTCATCCCCCACGCCGGAGGTGTAGGCCTGTGCGAGGCGGTCCAGCACTTCGCGTTCTTCAACGCCATCAGCGTCGCCGCCGACCCCGACCGGCTAACGCTCGAGTACGTCGACCACCTCCACGAGCACATGTCCGACCCCGTGACGGTCAGCGCCGGCCGCTACCGGATACCCGCTCGACCCGGCGCCAGCACAGCCTTCGCAGCCGGCGTCGAGCGGGCCTTCGCCTACCCCCATGGAACGGAATGGCATCCGGGCGCTGCATCCCGCAGTACGCCGCGCCTCGTCGACCGGGAGGCCCGGTAATGAGGATCACGAACGTGGAGTTGCATGTCCTGCGCCGCGACGGCGTCGCGCCGGTCCGCTGGCGGGACGGCCTGCCCTCACACGACGGTCCGATCTGGGACGGGTGGCTGCAGGTGAGCACCGACGACGGCCCCGACGGTTGGAGCCCGGTCGGCCACCAGGGCCAGGCAGTGCAGGCCTACCTCGAGCAGATACGCCGGCTCGCGCTCGGCGCCGACCCGCTGCGCAAGGAGCTGCTGTGGCATCGAGCCTGGGAGCACGACCGCGTCGAGCAGTTCCCGCTGTACGTCTTCGGCGCGCTGGACGTGGCCTGCTGGGACATCACCGCCAAGGTCGCGGGGTTGCCGCTGTTCGAGGTGCTCGGCGGCTACCGGTCGAAGGTGCCCGCCTACGCCAGCACGGCGACGTTCGCCTCCGTTGCGGAGTACCTCGACGTGGCCGACCAGTGCCTGGAGGCCGGCTTCGGCGCCATCAAGCTGCACGCCTGGGGCGACTGGCGCCGCGACGCCCGACTGGCCCAGGAGCTGCGCGCCCACGTGGGCGACGGCGTGGAGCTGATGTTCGACGCCTCGGGCGGGTTCCGCTACCACGAGGCGCTGGCGCTGGGCCGGGCCCTCGAGGAGGCCGCGTACCTCTGGTATGAGGAGCCGATGATCGAGTTCGCCATCGAGCCGCACCGTCGCCTGGCCGCCGACCTGGACATCCCGGTGCTGGGTGCAGAGGTGATAGACGGAGCCCACTACGCGGCCACCGAATGGCTCCACACCGGAGCCTGCGACCTGATCCGGACCGGGCATCACCTGTACGGCGGCGTGACCGGCGCCATGCGCATCGCCCACATCGCCGACGGGTTCGGCACTACCGCCGAGGTGCACGCCGGGGGGATCCTCAACCTCCAACTGTGCGCGGCCATACCCAACTGCACCTACTACGAGTCGTTCGTGCTGCAGAACCCGGCGGTGTTCGATCCGCTGGTGGGCCCGGACGGCACCGCGACAGTGCCCGACGGGCCGGGCATCGGGTTCGAGCCCCACCTGCTGGAGCTGGGCCTGCTGTAGAGCGAACCGCGTGGACCCTGTACTGGGTCGCCGCGGACGACCTGCGCCCACCTGCTGGAGCTGGGCCCGCTGTAGAGCGAGCCTCTGCCTCTATGCGGGCAGGATGCGGATGGCGTGGAGCGCGGCGCCGACGATGCCGCTGGCGGCGCCGTGGGCCGCGCCGACGATCGGCGGCGACTCCCGCAACTCCCGCAGCAGCTCGCTGACGCGGGGCCCGAGGGCTGCCAGCAGGGCGCCCCCGGCGGCAGGCACTCCCCCGCCCAGCACCACGATCTCGGGGTCCTGCAGGCACACCGCCGCGGCCACGCCTTGGGCCAGCGCGCCCATGGCCGTGTCGGTGGCCCGGGCCGCGGCCGGGTCACGGCCGGCGGCTGCGATGATCTCAGAGGCCCTGAGCGTCCGTCCGGTCGCGGCCCGGTAGGCCGCCTGGAGCGCAGTGCCCGAGGCTGCGTGCTCCAGAGGGCGCGCCTGGGGCCCGAGGGCGACGAATCCCAGCTCGCCGGCGAGGTTGGCGCGGCCGCGGTCGGTGCCGTTGTCGTGTGTGAACAGTCGGGAGGCCACGCCGGTGCCGACCGACACGTACAGCATCGATGCCGCGCCGACTCCGGCGCCTGTCTCCCATTCGGCCAGCGCCGCGAGGTACACGTCGTGTTCCAGGGCGACGGGAACGCCGAGGTTCCGACCGAGCCCGCCGGCCACATCTACGTCCCGCCACCGCAGGTTCACAGCGTCGACGACCCTGCCGGTGGTGGGCTCGACGATCCCGGGGCAGGCAATGCCCAGGCAGTGGATCGCGGTCTGGGCGTCGACTGCCAAGCCGTCGATCGCCTCCCGCACCTCCGCAAGCACCTCGGCAGCCGGCCGGTCCGCGCCCGTGGCGCCGCGGCGCACCGGCCCCAGGACGGCGCCGTCGAATACGGCCGCCTTGAAGGTCGTCCCCCCGATGTCCACGCCGATGGCGGCCGGCAGAGTGCGGGTGGAGCCACATCGGCGCGGTCGCGCCTCGCGGGCGCTGATACGGCCCCTCACGACAGTCGCCCCAGGGTACGGCTCCCGCGCCTTCTGTACGGGGCTTGCCGGGGCGGTGGTGGCCGAGGCCACATGGTCTCGTCGGCGCCAGGCGACCGTGCCTTCGATGATGGTGGCGACAGGCTGCAGTTGCGCGTCGACCACCGCTAGGTCCGCCCGACGTCCGGGCAGCAGCGCTCCCCGGCCGGTGTCGCCGAGCAGGCGGGCCTGGTTGGCCGCCGTGACCGCGGCGAGGTCGTCCCAGGAAGCTCCTGTGACGGCCCGCAGCCGCCGGGCCGCTCCGGGCATCGTGAGCAGCGATCCGGCCAGCCCGCCGCTGGGGTTGCGGGCCGTCTCACCGCACTCCACGCTCACGTCGCCGATGCGGTAGGTGCCGGCAGGCGCGGCCATGCCGGCAATGGCGTCGGTCACCAGGAACACCCGTCCAGGCCCGGCTACACGCCAGGCCAGCAGCAGGGCCTCGTCGCTGAGGTGGTGTCCGTCGGCGATCAACGACACCGCCGCGGCCGGGTGCACCAGCGCGGCGCCGGCGGGACCGACCTCGCGATGGTGCAGCGGGGCCATGGCGTTGAACAGGTGCGTGAACGCCGACGCTCCGGCCTCCAGGGCGGCTCGTGTCTGCTCGGCGGTGGCGCCGGTGTGCCCGAGCGACACCGCGACGCCGGCCTGGACGAGCCGTGAGATCGCGCCGGCGGCGTTCTCCGCCTCGGGAGCGAGCGTCACCAGCCTGACGATGTCGCGCTCGGCCATGATCTCGTCGGCGAGCTCGCCGGCGTCGCGAACCAGCCATGCGGGCGGGTGCGTCCCCGGGAAGCTCGGCGACAGCGCAGGGCCCTCGACGTGGAGGCCGACCGGCTCGGCGCCGCAGTAGCCGGTCGGCCGGGACCGGATCGCCTCGTATGCGGCTTGGCGTCGGGCGGGTGCGGACGTCACGACCGTCGGCAGGAAGGCGGTCACTCCGTGCTCGGCGAGCCGGGCGCCGATGGCCCACATGCTCGACGGGTCGGCGGTGATGTCGCACCCGAAGGCGCCGTTCAGCTGCAGGTCGATGAACCCGGGCAGCGCCATATTGGGGGTGAAGTCCAGGTCCTCCTCGGCGGCGGGGCCGCCGCTCTGGTACCCGGACACACCGGCGAACCGGCCGTCGCTGATGGCGATGCGGGCCCGGTATCGCCCGCCGCGCCCGTTCGGAAGCATGGCGATGATCCCCATGAGGCCTCAGCGCGGTTTTGAGGGGTTGCGATCAGGCTTCGTCGGGGTCACGCCCTTGCGCAGGATCACGTTGGCGTAGGTCGCGGTCTCGCCGGTGGCCACGACCACCTGGGCGTCGGCAGCTTCGTCGTAGAAGTCCTGCCGGTCGAGCAGTCGCACCTCTGATCCGGTCGGCGACCAAGGACTGATCACATCGATCAGACTCCGCCGGAACGCCGCGTCCAGCTCGTCGCCCGGTTCGGGCGCCATGAGCGTCACCGGCGCAGGACCGTAGGTGTCCAGCACGACGAGTTCCAACACTGCCGCCGCGAGTTCCGCCACGCCGATGGCGTCGAGACGGTGCTCGTGCCCGCGGGCCACACGGGCCGCGGGGAAGTGGGCGTCGCACAACACGATGGAGTCGCCGTGGCCCATGCGCCACATCGCGGCGAGCAGGTCCGGCGTGAGCACCGGCGGGACTCCCCTCAGCATGGCTGCACCGCGGCGCGGGCCGCCGCTTCGAAGGTGTCGATCACCTTCATGTAGTTGTCGCCGACCGCGCGCCGAGCCTGTGCGGGCGTGATCTCTTCACGGATCAGGGCCTCCAGCGGGGCCCACCAGATCGAGCGGCCCACCGCGAAGCCCCGGAACTGCTCGATCCCCGCGCCGGGAGCGAACGCCTCCGGCAGGCCGTCGACCGGTGCTCCCCCGCCCAGCACCAGCACGGACGCATGCGGATCGGCCGATGCGACGAGAGCGGCAAGGGCCCGAGCGGACTCCGTGTCGCGGGGCCTCTCGATCTTCCACACAGCCGGAACGATGCCAGAGGCAAGGATGTCCTCCGCGGCGCGCACCGCCGGATCAGGCGGCGGGCTGCCCTCCCGGTCACTGCTCCGGCATGTCGTGGCAGCGCCCTTGTGCGGGTCGGCGGGCACCAGCAGCTCGAGCAGCAGTTCCGCCCCCGCCCCCCGCACGGCGTCGTCAAGCCCGCGCAGAGCCGCGAGCTGCCGGCGCTTGTGAGGGGCCGGGTCGTGCGGGTGCCAGCGAATCAGCACCTTGCCGTAGGCCGCTCCGAGGGCTCGCAGATCTTTGGCCAGCCTCGACGGTGCTGCCTCGGCGAGCAGGCTCCGCTGTCCGGAAGCCTCGACCGCTACCGCGACCCTCACGCCGGCCGCGGCCGCCTCATCGGCGACACGGCGCTGTCCCCGGTCGATCAAGACCGCGGCCTCGGAGTCCGACTGCCCGCTGAGGCGCCCGTCCAGAGCTTGCAGGACGCCCTGCCAGACGAGGTACTTGAGCTCAGCGCGGCGCACCGTGCCGGAGTCCGCGCCGAGGCGCTCCAGAGCCCGCACGAGACTGCCGCGGTGGTCGAGCGCCACCATGTAGCAGCGGCCCATGGCTGCATGAGTCTGCGCGTTTCTGCTCATTACTGTAGGGTAGCGTCGGAGCCTAGGAAGGGCGTCGTGAGGCTCGTATCGGTCTGTCCCAATCCTGCCATCGACCACACGATGGTCCTGACGAGCCTGTCCGGCACTGAGACGCAGCGAGCATCGGCCAGCTTGACCACCGCCGGTGGCAAGGGGCTCAACGTCGCCCGCTTCGCACACGGGTTCGGAGCCGAAGCCACCGCCGTCGCCTGGCTCGGCGAGCCGGGCGCGGAATCGATATGGGCTCTCGCGAGGCGAGACGGTCTGGATCTGCGGGTCACGATCGCGCCCGGCCGGCCTGTGCGGATCTGCCCGGTGCTCGTCTCGGAGTCCGACGGCCGCGTCGTGGTCGCGTCCGATCCGGCGCCACTGCTGGATCGTTCCACTTGGCGGGACTTCGTCGAGTTGGCCGCGTGCGCCGCCTCCGACGCCGACGTTGTGTGCGTGGCCGGCAGCTTCCCCCGGGTCGAGGGCGAGGACGCGGCGGCCTCGCTGCTGGGCGCTCTGAGCTCGGCGCGCCCGCTGTGGGTCGACACCTCCGGCGGTGCCTTGGCGTCGGCTGCCGGTTTGGAGACGGTGTCGTTGAAGGTCAACCTCGCCGAGGCCCTCGGGCTCCTAGGCGACTGCTCGCCCGTGGGCGCCTCGCCACGCGAGGCCGCGCTCGCCGCCGCCGCGGCACTGGCGAGTGACCGTCGAGACGTGGTGGTCACCGCGGGTCCAGCCGGGGCTGCGTCGTCAACCGGGGCGGGCCTGCGCTGGCAGGACGCGCCGGCCGTGGCGGCCTGCAACCCCACCGCCAGCGGCGACGCCTTCATGGCCGCCTACCTGTGCGCCGGCCGCGGAGCGCTTCGCGATGTGACCGACCCGTTGCAGGCGGGCGTGCTCGCGGGTGCCGCCAACGCCGGCTCGTGGTGGCCCTCGGCACCGCCCGAAGCGGTACTCTCCCTGGCCGGCGGCTGCGACTAGCCCAGACGGGCGCCCGAGTCGGCGGCGAATAGATGGAGCCTGGCGGCGGGGAAATACGGGCTGAGCGACTCGCCCATGCGGGGCCGCGGCGCTGAAGCGTCGAGGCGGACCACCAGCTGCGCGTCCAGCCTGTTGGTCTCGCCCTCCTCGTCGCCGGTGCCGGCCGCGTCCTCGACGTCGAACACCGGGGCGTCGAAGCCGGCGTGCACCAGCACCTCGGAGCCGAGCGACTCGATCAGCCTGGCCGCGGCATGCGCCCCCGAGTCGGCCCGAAGCTCCACGTCGTGAGGCCGGATGCCCACGATCAGGGCCCCGTCGCCGCATCCGCCCAGCGGCGTGCCCTGCAACTCGTCGGCGTCGTAGTCCATGAAGCCCGATCCCAGCTCGAGGCGCCTCGTGCCGTCCGCGCGGGTGGAGAGCACCCCGTGATAGAGGTTCATCGAGGGCGTCCCGATGAAGCCGGCCACGAACACGTTCGCGGGCTTGTCGTAGAGCTCGTCGGGGGGCGCTACCTGCTGCAGGATGCCGCGCCGCAGTATGGCGACGCGCTGTCCCATGGTCATTGCTTCCACCTGGTCGTGGGTCACATGCACCATCGTGGTGCTGAGTTCGTGCTGGAGGGCGACGATCTCGGCCCGCATCGTGGCCCGCAGCTTGGCGTCGAGGTTCGACAGCGGCTCGTCCATCAGGAACACCTGGGGCTCTCGCACGATGGCCCGCCCCATGGCTACCCGCTGGCGCTGGCCGCCGGAGAGTTGGCCCGGCTTCTTGTGCATGTGCTCGGTCAGCTCGAGCATCTGCGCGGCGGAGTCCACCCGTCTGCGGACCTCGGCCTTGGGCATTCTCTTCATCTTGAGCGCGAAGCCGAGGTTGTGCCTCACGTCCATGTGCGGGTACAGCGCGTACTGCTGGAACACCATCGCGACGTCGCGTTCGCGCGGCGCCGTCTCGGTCATGCAATTGTCCCCAATGAAGATGTCGCCCGAGGTCGGGGCTTCCAGCCCGGCGACCATCCGCAGCGCGGTGGACTTGCCGCAGCCCGAAGGTCCCACCAGCACCAGCAGTTCGCCGTCCTCGATGGCGAGGTCGAGGTCGCGCACGGCGTCGACGCCGCCGTCGAAGGTCTTGGTGATCGACTCGAAGGTCACTGACGCCATCTCGGATCCCCCTGGTATTTCGGCTTAGATCAGGACGTATGCGGGCACCCCGGAGGGGGTGTCGGGGTTCAGGCCCTTGGCGATGCCGCGGCTGAGCCCGGCGAGCTGGCACACCACCAGCCGGGCGACCGCGGTCGCCCGGGCCGAAGCGTCGGCGGGCGTCTCGATCGTGCAGCGCGGGTCCGGTCCCACCGTGGCCACGTAGGCGCCCCGGGCGGCGATCTCCTCCGCCACCGCCAGCTCGCGGGGCAGGCCCGTCCCGCACAGCACCAGAGCCGCGCTCCGGTCGTTCACCAGCGAGATCGGGCCGTGCCGGAAGTCCAGCACCGGCATGGCCTCGCAGAACGTGCTGGACATTTCCTTGATCTTCAGAGCGCCCTCGCAGGCCAGGCCGTAGTCGGGGCCGCTCCCGAGCACGTAGACGACCTCAAGACCGGGGTCGCTCAAACGCTCGACCACCGGCGCGGCGGCGGCCATCAACGACTCACCCAACTCGTCGACGCCTTCGAAGGTCGGCTCGCTGTCGCGGCCGGCGGCGCCGCACTGCGCGGCCAGGCCGGCCAGCATCATGCTGGTGAACGACCGCGTCTGGACCACGGACTCCTCGGCCGCGAAGTCGAGTGCGACCGCGTGGTCGGCCACCTCGATCAGATTGCCGCCGGAGTTGGTCGTGATGGCGGCCACCCGCAGGCCGGCCCGCCGGGCCCGCAGGCAGGCGTGGATCGTTTCGGAGGTCTCGCCCGAGCGGGATACTGCCACGACCGTGTCTGCGGGCGGACCGCCCGAGCCGGGCGCGAGCCACACCTCGGAAGCGGCCTCCGCCCATGCGGCGAGGCGGAGACGCTGCCGGTGGGTGAAGGCCAGCGCCCGGGCGAGATGAGCCGTCGAGCCGCAGCCTGTGTACAGCGTGACGCCGGACGCGAGCCGCTGGTGCAGCCAGGTGGCGGCAGTTCCGGCCTTCACCGCTCTCGGCCACATCTCGGGCTGGGACGCGATCTCGCCCGCGGTGACGCTGCCGGGGTCGGGATGGGTGCTCACACCATGTTCCCGGCGGGGTGGGGGTGCGCGACGGAGACGCCGGCGCCTACGAGGCGCGCCAACTCGGCGTCGTCGGGTCCGGCGTCGGTGATGAGGAGGTCGGCCGCGCTGGCCGGGCCGATCTGGATCGGAGCGACGCGGCCGATCTTGTAGGCCTCGGCCACCAGCACGAGCCTGGGCGCCACCTCCACCACCACACGGTCGGTGATGGCCTCGGGAGCGAACGTGTTCGTGATGCCGGAACCGGCGGAGACTCCCTGGGCGCTGACGAACGCCACCTCGAAGGGCACTTGGCGCAGCGTGTCCTCGGCGAGCGGCCCGATGAGCGACAACTCCCTCTTGCGTAGCGCTCCGCCGGTCATGATGATGCTGATGCCCGGCGAGGCCGCCAGCGTCAGGGCGACGTTCTGTGCGTTGGTGACGACGGTCAACTCGGAGCTGTCGGTGATGCACTCCGCGAGTCGGGCCATGGTCGAGCCGCTGCCGATGAAGATCGTGGCGCCGTCGTAGATCTCCTCGACGGCCCGCCTCGCCAGCGCCAGCTTGGCTGCCGCGTTCTCACGGCGGCGGGCGATGACGGGCGGCTCCTGGTCGGTGATGAGTGCGGCGCCGCCGTGCATCCGTTCCAGTCCCGACGCGCCGCTCAACTCCTGCAAGTCCCGCCGAATGGTGGCCTCGCTGACCTCTAGACGCGTCGAGAGCTGCTTGACGGTCATCTGGCCGTGCTCGCGCAACAAGTCGCGCAGAGCTTTGTGGCGCACACCCTTCATGGGGGGCTCCCTTCGGTGGCGGCTGCGGGATGCACGGCCGGTCCGCTCGCCGCAGGCGGCGCCGGATGGTCGCGCGTCGACAGCATGGGAAGTTCTCGCGGGTTGAGGACCTCCCGGCGCAGCCGGGACTCCTCCACCGCGAAGGCCGTCTGGTGGCTGTGCAGCGCGTCGGCGAACGCCTGGCGGCCGGCCTCGGTGGGGCTGGCGACCTCGTCGAGGAAGTACTCGATCATGGCGCGGTCGCCGCCGGCGTGGCCCGCGTTGATTCCCGGCCCGCCGAGGGCGGGCTCGGAGAAGCCCGAGGAGTGGAAGCGTCGGCGGCGGTCGCGGAACGAGTAGACCTCCACTCCGCCGTCGGTGACGGTGGCCTCGCCGTCGGTGCCGGCTATCACGGTGTGACGGCCCCGCGACTCGGTGAACGCCGTCACCGTGATCGAGGCGGTCTGGCCTCCGCTGAAGAGCAGCGACGCCACTTGTGTGTCGACCACGTCGTTGTCGCAGTCGTAGACGCACTGCCCGAATCGGGTGTGCTCCAGGGCGTGCTCGACCGCGGCCACCGTCGCGTCGTCGGTGATGGTCGACACCGGATGGGAGAAGTCGCCCCTTCGGGCCATGTCCAGATAGATCGAGCGGGCGTCGTAGACGCAGTCCACCTGGCAGTCGACGCACCGGTCGGCCGCGCCGGCGGGGCGGAGTTCCCGCCGGAAGTGGTTGAGGGCGCCGAAGGACGACACCGCCACGCACTCCGCTCCGATCAGGTGCATCACCCAGTCCACGTCGTGGCAGGCCTTGCTCACCATGAACGGCGCGGCCGCCGCGGTGGAGCGCCAGTTGCCCCGGGCGAACGAGTGGGCGAAGTGCCAGAACCCGACCGGCTCGAGGTGGTGGATGTTGACGATCTCGCCCACCGCGCCCTCCGCGATCAGGCTGCGCAGCACCCGGGTGTAGGGCGCGTACCGCAGCACGTGGGCGACGATAATGGGTGCTGCATCCTCCGGCAGCCCGTCCCGGAGTCGGGCGCATTCGCCCCAGGTGGGGCCGATGGGCTTCTCGAGCAGCATGGGCACGCCGAGTTGCGCGAACCGCAGCCCGGGGTCCACGTGGAGGTCGTCCATCGTCGCGATGACCACGCCGTCGATGTCGTCTGCCGTCAGTTCCAGAGAGTCCCAGCCGCGGCTCTGGCGGGCGTCCGGAATGCGGTGGCGCTCGCTGAAGCGCCGCCGCCGGACGTCGTCGGGCTCGGCCACCGCAGCGATCGTCGCGCCCGCGTCGGCCGCCAGCGACGCGTAGGTCTGGCCCCGGTCGCCTGCGCCGATGACGGCCAGGCGGGCCTCCGACCGGCGACGGCTCATCGTTCGAGCCCTGTGAGGGCGGGGCGCGCCGCGCCGCAGGAGTTCCTGCCGGCCTCCAACGGGCGACGGCTCATCCTTTGAGCCCCGTGAGGGTGATGCCGCGTATCAGGTGCTTCTGCGCGACGGCGAACAGCACCAGCAGCGGCACGATCGATGCGGTGGCCGCGGCCATCATCAGGCCCCATTCCTGGCGGTAGTCCGACTGGAAGAGGTAGATGCCGACGCTGACCACCCGCCGGCTGTTGTCGGTGGCCGCCACCAGCGACCACAGGAACTCGTTCCAGGAGTACAGGGCCACCAGCAGCCCGAAGGCGGCGATGTGGGCCCGCGCCGCCGGCAGGCCGACATGCCAGAACACCCGCCACGGACGGCAGCCGTCGAGTTTGGCCGCGTCGATCAGGTCTGTGGGCAGCGTGAGGAAGAACTGCCGGAACAGGAACACGCCGAACGCCGACCAGATGGTGGGCACGATCAGCCCGGTGTAGGTGTTCACCCATCCCAGGTGCCGGATGATCACGAAGTTGGGGACGAGGGTGACCGGCGGGGGGACCATGAGGATCACCAGCACCGCGATGAACAGCAGGGTGCGGCCCTTGAACTTGAAGCGGGCGAAGGCGTATCCCGCGGTGGCGGCCAGAGCGACCTGGGCGACGACGCGCACGACGGTGACCACCACGGTGTTCCAGTAGAACCGGGCGAAGGGGACGCGCTCGAACACCTCGACGTAGTTGTCCCAATGGAACTTGTCGGGGATGAGGTTGATACCGGGCCTCAGGTACTCGGCAGGCCCTCTCAACGACGTGGAGATCATCACCAGGAACGGCATGACGTAGAGGACGGCCAGGGCCAGCAGCACCGCATGCAGCAGCAGGCGCGGCCCGAGGCGGCGGGCCGGGCCCCGAGGGTCCCAGCGGGGCCGGGCCGCAGCGTCGGGCGCGGCCGGTCGCGGCGAGGTCATTCGTAGTGGACCCATCGCCTCTGCATCCCGAACTGCACCGCGGTGACCGCCAGGATCACCGCCAGCAGCAGCAGCGACGCCGCCGAGGCCCGTCCCATGCGCAGGCCCTCGAAGGCGCTGCCGTATATGTCGAACACCACGGTGCGGGTGGAGTTCAGCGGCCCTCCGGCGGGGGTCAGCACGATGACCGCGTCGAAGGTCTGGAACGCGGCGATGGAGCCGGTGACGGCCAAAAAGAACAGCGACGGCGACAGCAGGGGCAGCGTGACGTAGCGGAAGCGCTGCCAGGCGTTGGCGCCGTCGACGAGGGCCGCGTCGTAGTACGTCTGCGGGATGCTCTGCAGGCCGGCGAGGACGATGAGCAGGAACAGGCCGCTGTTGCGCCAGATCTCCATGGCCAGCACCGCCCACAGGGCCGAGCCGGGCCGGGACAGCCATTCCACGCGGTCCACGCCCAGCGGGCCCAGGATCTGGTCGAAGAACCCGGTGTCGGGGGCGTACATCCACTTCCACACGATCGCGGAGGCCACCGGCATCGTCACCAGCGGCAGGAAGAAGGCGAGCCGGTAGACGCTCCGGAACCGGATACTCGAGTTGAGCGCCAGGCCGAGCCCGACGACCAGCACGATGGTGGCCGGCACGCCGACCAGGGTCAGCTTGGCCGTGTTCCACAGCGCCTGGCGGAAGGTCTCGTTGTCGAGCAGGAACCGGTAGTTGTCGAGCCCGATCCAACTCGGGGGCTTCAGCAGGTTGTAGCGGGTGAAGCTGAAGTACGACGACGCGACCATGGCGATGTAGTAGAACACCGCGATCCCCACGATGAAGGGCGCGAGGAAGTTGAACGCCCAGATGCGCTCGCCCCGGGAGGCCGGGTTGCGCCGCCTCCGGGACACGCGGGCCGTCCCGTGGGCACCGGCGGGCCGCTCGGATGCGCTAATGGCGTTCGTCATGGCTGGGGGCCGCCGACTGGATTCCTGGACCGCAGCCGGCCGGTGGCAGACATTGTACGACCTTGGATGAGCAGCCTCCGCCGGAGCGAGGCGGCGACCCGGCGGAGGCTTGCAGACCCGGCGGAGGGCCTGTGCGCCGCGCAGACGAACTGCTGGCGCACAGGCCCTCTACCGGTCCAGCGTGTGGGGGACTAGCTCGCGGAACGGAAGTCCGTGAAGCGGTTGTCGTTGATGTAGTTGTCGGCGGCCTCGGCGATCTGGTCGCAGGCCTCCGGGAACTGGAGGTTGCCGCGGAAGGCGTCCTGCAGTGCCGCGCGGGCTGCCACCCAGTACCACTCGACCGGACCAACGGCGACTGGGAACGGCTTGACGATGTCCAGCTGGTCGAAGAAGACCTGCACGTTCATCTCGTCTCCGAAGCTCTCGATCCACTTAGCCGCGGTTCCTTCGTAGGCGGGGATCGTCGCGCCCGTCTCGGCCTGCAGCAGGCCGACCTCCTCGGTGGCGAAGAACTTCAGCAGTTCCCAAGCCGCCTCCGGGTGTTCCGTGTCGGACAGGATCCCCACGCCCAGGCCGTGGATGGTGTTGGCCCGCTGCTTGCCCATGGGGAGCGGCGCCACGTCGATGTCGAATTCGTTGTCGAGATAGCTGCGCGCCGCCCAGGAGCCGTCTTGCATCATGGCGATCCGCCCGTCGGCGAACAGGCCCCAGTGGTGCGACGTGTCCTGGGTCACCTGGTCGGGGGCGGTGCCGTCGGTGTGGAAGCTGTACAGGAACTGGATCGCCTCGCAGGCCGCCGGCTCGCCGAAGAGGGTGTGGGTGCCGTCCGCGGAGACCAGTTCGCCGCCGTTCTGGCGGACCAGGTTCAGCTCGAACTCCTGCATCGAGAGGCCGCCGGCGTAGCCCCACACGTCGTCGGTGGTGAGCGCCTTGGCCGCCGCCTTCAGGTCGTCCCAGGTCCAGGTCTCGTCCGGATAGTCCAAGCCTGCCTCGTCGAACAGGTCGACCCGGTAGAACAGCCCGACGACGTCGTAGTCCTTCGGGATGCCGTACAACTCCCCGTCCCAGGTGTAGCCCTCGACGAGGGCCGCGGGGAACGGCGACAGGTCGACGCCGTCGCGCTCGACGAGGTCGGTGATGGGCATCATGGCGCCGTTGATCGCCAGGTCCGGGTAGTTCGGGACGTTGAGCCAGATGAGGTCGGGCGGGTCTCCGCCGGCGATCTGGGTCTTGATGACCGGCCAGAAGTCCTTGGGGATCACCTCGAAGTTGACGGAGATGTTCGGATGCTGCTGCTGGAAGGCCTCGACGATCTGCTCGTGGACTTCGATCTGCCTGTCGTCCCACAGCGCAAAGCGGAGCTCGACCTCCTCCATGGCCTCCATGGTGCTGGCGTCGTCCATGGTGTCGGTGTCGGTGTCGGTGTCGTCCATGGTGTCGGTGTCGGTGCCGGTGTCGGTGTCGTCCATGGTGTCGGCGTCGGCGCCGGTGTCGTCCATGGTGTCGGCATCGGTTGCAGCCGCGGTGGTTTGGGGTGCCGTCGGCTCGTCGGAGGCTGCCGGTTCGTCGTCTCCTCCGCAGGCTGCGGCTAGGAGCGTGAAGGCGCAGAGCAGCGCGGCCACCGTTCGAAGCCTTGGTGTCTTGGTTGTCATGTGTCCCTCCTTCGGGTGCTGTTGCCTCCCTCGCTGGGATCGCAGCGGATCGAGGATACCCAAGTGCTCATATACGAGCAAGTTGATCCATGAACGAGCATCGACAAGCATTCAGACCTCGGTGCCTAGCTTCGACGGTTATCCAAGGGTGGCATATAATAAAATATATTATGATAGTGATCCATCTTCGCTCCTGAGGTTGCCACCAGTCCCTCCGCCGTCGTCCCAACCTCCGCAGTCGTTCCTCGGAGCGGTCTACTGAAGCTCCTGAACTTGATTGATGATGCACGTTAGTGGCAATATTTGCTTATGGCATGTACACGCCATGGGCAATACATGCACTGTGTGCGCGGGGCTTCCCTTTGGTGCCCGGTGCTGGATGGTGTTGTCGCGGGCTGGGGAGGCGGTTGGCGGGTGGTGCCTGTGTGCGATGGCTCCGGCGTTGAAGCGGCTCGGGGCCGGGCATTGTCCGGGCGCGCCGGCGGTGCTCTGCGTTCTTGGATGAGCGCGCGCCCTGCGATGATCTCGCTTCGGCGAGCGACCAGCCCCGGCACTGCCGCGCCAGGGCCGCTCAACAAGGTTGCGGGGGGGGGGGGGGGGGGGGTCGGTGCCTTCCCGGACTGTCTGTGGTCGGCTTGCGGGGGCGTGCTGCGGGGCGGCCGCGGGCGCCTCGCCGCGGCGGGCGAGCCTGGCCTTGTGGCGGGAGTCCCGGCCAGTGCGGGTTGTGGGCGCGCTGGCGGTGGCGGATGGGCCTGCGGCGCGGTGATGCTGGACGCGGGGCTCGTGCGCGTCCGAGATGCCCGGAGCGGGTCGTTCTGTCTCGGGTCGAGAGCGCCGCGGCGAATGGCGTGCGGTGCGCTGCCGATGCGGCCGGGGGGCCTGGGGGTGTTCGGAGGCCCTTCGCCGAGGGGGCGTTGACGTGGGGTGAGGCGGCACTGTCGGACCTCTGGAGTGTCTCGCCTTGTTGGGATGGGACGGCTCCCGCTGCGGGCGCTGGTCGCGCTCGCGCTGGTCGCCGCGTTGCTGGCGCTGCCGAGCCCCGGTGTCGGGCACGCCCAGGATGGTGTCGAGGCTCACGATGGGCTCTCGGGGCAGCGGCAGCCCGCTGAGGTCCGGGGGGTAGAGGGGGGCGGTGCCGCAGCTTCTGATCCCGGGCCGCTCGCTCAGAGATTGGTCCAGACCGAGGCCGACACGCCTGAAGCGGAGCTGCTGGTGGCGCCGGTGAGCGTCGCCCTTGTTGCGGGCGACACCTTCGGCGGTTTTGATGTGGAGCACCTCATAGACGGCGGCGGCCTGTCGCAGGCCGCGACGATGGACAACTTCGCGTCGGTCACGACCACCGCCGGCCCAGCCGATGCGTGGGTGACCGCCACGGCCGGCTACCCGAACTATTTCTCCGACCCGAACCGTGCTCGGCCTCGGTTCGTGCTGGGGTTGGGCCGTGAGCGTGAGCTGCGGGCGCTGGTGGTGTGGGGCTACGGCGGCAACAGCAACGAGGCGTCGGAGTTCGTGGTGGAGTTCTCCACCGACGGAGGCGTCACCTACGGCGGCGCGGAGACGGTGCAGACCGAGGCTCTGTTGGGCTCGGGCAGCGCCCGCCTCGACTTCAGCCGGTCCCGCCGCGCCGATTTCGTGCGCGTCACTGTGACCAAGAACGCTGCGGGCAGCGGCCACGGCGGCGTGGGCGGCGACCGGGTCGGGATGTCTGAGCTGCGCCTGGTGGCGGCGGTGTCGGCGCCGGGCAGGCCGGCTGCGCTCTCGCTGGCCGCCGGAGACGCGGAGCTGGGGGTGTCATGGACCGCGCCCGGCGACGGGGGCGCGTCGATCACCTCCTATGACGTGCGCCACAGCCGCGACGGCGGCGAGTCCTGGACGACAGCGGAGGCGGCGTGGACGCAGGGGGATCTGGAGCACACGGTGCCGTCTTTGGACAACGGCGTGTCCTATCTGGTGCAGGTGCGCGCCGTGAACGCCGCCGGCGCGGGCCCGTGGTCGGCCCCGTCGTCGGCTGCGCCCGCGCCGGCGCCCGACGGGCTCGTGGTGTTGGAGTTGTCGACTGCGTCGATCGGCGAGGCCGTCGGCCAGGCGTCGGTGACGGCCGCGCTCAGTGACGCTGTCGATGTCGATGTGGTCGTCGAGGTGTCGGCTGTGGCGCTGGCGCCGGCGACGTCGGAGGACTTCTCGTTGAGCGCCGACACGGTGCTGACCATCGCGGCCGGCGCCACCGCCAGCACCGGCACGGTGACGATCACGGCGCGAGACGACCTCACCGACACCGCCGACAAGACGGTGACGGTGTCGGGGTCCGTAACCCCTGCGGCCGCCGCGGTGGCGGGCCCCGAGGACGTGGTGCTGACCATCGTCGACGACGACGTCCGGTCTGTGGTGGTGGGACCGGCCGAGTTGGAGATCCCCGAGGGCGGCGAAGCGTCCTACACGGTGGCGCTGGGCTCCGCGCCCACCGCAGCGGTCACCGTCACCCCTGTGAGCGACAACCCCGACGTGACGTTCTCGCCGGCCAGCCTCGTCTTCGACGCTGCGGTCGCCGGGGCCGCGCAGCCGGTCACGGTCACAGCGGCCGCCGACGACGACGGCGACGACGACACCGCCACCATCACCCACACCGTGACCGGCGGCGACTACGGCGCCAACTCGGTAGCCGCCCACAGCGTGACGGTCACCGTCACCGAACTGCTCGCCCTAGGCCAGACCCAGGTGCCCGACACGCCCGACGCGCCGTCGCTGGCGGCCGGCGACGCCGAGTTGGGGGTGTCGTGGGCCGCGCCCGCGAACGGGGGCTCGGCGATCGCGTCCTATGACGTGCGCCACAGCCGCGACGGCGGCGAGTCCTGGACCGCTCCGGTGGAGGCGTGGACTACCGGGTCGGGGCAGCTGGTCTACACGATCGCCGGGTTGGACAACGCTGTGTCCTATCTGGTGCAGGTGCGCGCGGTGAACGCCAACGGCGCGGGGGCGTGGTCCGCCTCGGCGCAGGCGACGCCCAGGACGGTGCCGGGCCGGCCGGCTGCGCCGTCGCTGGTCGCCGGCGACGCCAAGCTGTTGGTGTCGTGGACCGCGCCCGGCGACGGGGGCTCGGCGATCACGTCCTATGACGTGCGCCACAGCCGCGACAGTGACGCGAGTTGGGGGGTGCCGGTGGAGGCGTGGACTGCCGGGCCCTTGAGCTTCACGATCGCCGGGTTGGACAACGCTGTGTCCTATCTGGTGCAGGTGCGCGCGGTGAACGCCGCGGGGGCGGGTTCGTGGTCGGTGTCGGCGCAGGCGACGCCCAGGACGGAGCTGTTGGTGGCCCCCGACACCATCACTCTTACCGCCGGTGACACTTTCGGCGGTTTTGATGTGGGGAACCTCATTGACGGCAGCGGCTTGTCGCAGGCCGAGACGATGGACAATTTCGCGTCGGTAACGACCACCGTCAGCGGGGCCACTGCGTGGGTGACTGCGACCTCCGGCAGCCCGAAGTATTTTGACGACGCGAACCGTGTGCGGCCTCGGTTCGTGCTGGGGTTGGGCCGTGAGCGGGAGTTGCGGGCGTTGGTGGTGTGGGGCTACGGCGGCAGCGGCAGCGAGGCGTCGGAGTTCACGGTTGAGTTCTCCACCGACGGCGGCGTCACCTACGGCGGCGCGGAGACAGTTGAGACTGCGGCTTTGTTGGGTTCGGGCAGCGCCCGTCTCGATTTCAGCCGGTCGCGCCGCGCCGATTTCGTGCGTGTCACGGTGACCGACAACGCGGCGGGCAGCGGCCACGGCGGCGCGGGCGGTGACCGGGTCGGGATGTCTGAGCTGCGCCTGGTGGCGGCGGTGTCGGCGCCGGGCAGGCCGGCTGCGCCGTCGCTGGCCGCCGGGGACGCGAAGTTGTTGGTGTCTTGGGCCGCGCCCGGCGACGGGGGCGCGGATATCACGTTCTATGACGTGCGCCACAGCCGCGACGGCGGCGTGAACTGGACGACGGCTCGTCTGAATCGTTTGCGAGTTTTCTTTCTGGTTCTTAATGGGCTGCCGTACGAGATCGCCTCTTTGGACAACGGCACCGTCTATGCGGTGCAGGTGCGCGCGGTGAACGCCGCCGGGGCGGGGCCGTGGTCGGCGTCGGCGTCGGCTTCGCCCGCGCCGGTGCCTGACAGGCCGGCTGCGCCGTCGCTGGCCGAAGGCGACGCCCAGTTGGAGGTGTCATGGACCGCGCCCGCGAACGGGGGCTCGGCGATCGCGTCCTATGACGTGCGCCACAGCCGCGACGGCGGCGAGTCCTGGACCGCTCCGGTGGAGGCGTGGACTACCGGGTCGGGGCAGCTGGTCTACACGATCGCCGGGTTGGACAACGCTGTGTCCTATCTGGTGCAGGTGCGCGCGGTGAACGCCAACGGCGCGGGAGCGTGGTCCGCCTCGGCGCAGGCCACGCCCAGGACGGTGCCGGGCCGGCCGGCTGCGCCGTCGCTGGCCGCCGGCGACGCCAAGCTGTTGGTGTCGTGGACCGCGCCCGGCGACGGGGGCTCGGCGATCACGTCCTATGACGTGCGCCACAGCCGCGACAGTGACGCGAGTTGGGGGGTGCCGGTGGAGGCGTGGACTGCCGGGCCCTTGAGCTTCACGATCGCCGGGTTGGACAACGCTGTGTCCTATCTGGTGCAGGTGCGCGCGGTGAACGCCGCGGGGGCGGGTTCGTGGTCCGCCTCGGCGCAGGCGACGCCCAGGACGGAGCTGTTGGTGGCTCCGGCGAGCATCACCCTCGAGGCGGGCGACACCTTAGGCGGCGGCTACGATGTGGGGAACCTCATTGACGGCAGCGGCTTGTCGCAGGCCGCGACGGTGGACAATTTCGCGTCGGTAACGACCACCGTCAGCGCGGCCACTGCGTGGGTGACTGCGACCTCCGGCAGCCCGAAGTATTTTGACGACGCGAACCGTGTGCGGCCTCGGTTCGTGCTGGGGTTGGGCCGTGAGCGGGAGTTGCGGGCGTTGGTGGTGTGGGGCTACGGCGGCAGCGGCAGCGAGGCGTCGGAGTTCACGGTTGAGTTCTCCACCGACGGCGGCGTCACCTACGGCGGCGCGGAGACAGTTGAGACTGCGGCTTTGTTGGGTTCGGGCAGCGCCCGTCTCGATTTCAGCCGGTCGCGCCGCGCCGATTTCGTGCGTGTCACGGTGACCGACAACGCGGCGGGCAGCGGCCACGGCGGCGCGGGCGGTGACCGGGTCGGGATGTCTGAGCTGCGCCTGGTGGCGGCGGTGTCGGCGCCGGGCAGGCCGGCTGCGCCGTCGCTGGCCGCCGGGGACGCGAAGTTGTTGGTGTCTTGGGCCGCGCCCGGCGACGGGGGCGCGGATATCACGTTCCATGACGTGCGCCACAGCCGCGACGGCGGCGTGAACTGGACGACGGCGGCGTCGGCGTGGACGCAGGGGGCTTTGGAGCACACGGTGTCGTCTTTGGACAACGGCACCGTCTATGCGGTGCAGGTGCGCGCGGTGAACGCCGCCGGGGCGGGGCCGTGGTCGGCGTCGGCGTCGGCTTCGCCCGCGCCGGTGCCTGACAGGCCGGCTGCGCCGTCGTTGGCCGCCGGCGACGCCGAGTTGGGGGTGTCGTGGGCCGCGCCCGCGAACGGGGGCTCGGCGATCGCGTCCTATGACGTGCGCCACAGCCGCGACGGCGGCGAGTCCTGGACCGCTCCGGTGGAGGCGTGGACTACCGGGCCGGGGCAGCTGGTCTACACGATCGCCGGGTTGGACAACGCTGTGTCCTATCTGGTGCAGGTGCGCGCGGTGAACGCCAACGGCGCGGGAGCGTGGTCCGCCTCGGCGCAGGCCACGCCCAGGACGGTGCCGGGCCGGCCGGCTGCGCCGTCGCTGGTCGCCGGCGACGGGAAGCTGTTGGTGTCGTGGTCCGCGCCCGGCGACGGGGGCTCGGCGATCACGTCCTATGACGTGCGCCACAGCGGCGACGGCGTGAACTGGACGACGGCGGCCTCGGCGTGGACTGCCGGGCCCTTGAGCTTCACGATCGCCGGGTTGGACAACGCTGTGTCCTATCTGGTGCAGGTGCGCGCGGTGAACGCCGCGGGGGCGGGTTCGTGGTCCGCCTCGGCGCAGGCGACGCCCAGGACGGAGCTGTTGGTGGCTCCGGCGAGTATCGCGCTTGTTGCGGGTGACACTTTCGGCGGTTTTGATGTGGGGAACCTCATTGACGGCAGCGGCTTGTCGCAGGCCGCGACGGTGGACAATTTCGCGTCGGTAACGACCACCGTCAGCGGGGCCACTGCGTGGGTGACTGCGACCTCCGGCAGCCCGAAGTATTTTGACGACGCGAACCGTGTGCGGCCTCGGTTCGTGCTGGGGTTGGGCCGTGAGCGGGAGTTGCGGGCGTTGGTGGTGTGGGGCTACGGCGGCAGCGGCAGCGAGGCGTCGGAGTTCACGGTTGAGTTCTCCACCGACGGCGGCGTCACCTACGGCGGCGCGGAGACAGTTGAGACTGCGGCTTTGTTGGGTTCGGGCAGCGCCCGTCTCGATTTCAGCCGGTCGCGCCGCGCCGATTTCGTGCGTGTCACGGTGACCGACAACGCGGCGGGCAGCGGCCACGGCGGCGCGGGCGGTGACCGGGTCGGGATGTCTGAGCTGCGCCTGGTGGCGGCGGTGTCGGCGCCGGGCAGGCCGGCTGCGCCGTCGCTGGCCGCCGGGGACGCGAAGTTGTTGGTGTCTTGGGCCGCGCCCGGCGACGGGGGCGCGGATATCACGTTCTATGACGTGCGCCACAGCCGCGACGGCGGCGTGAACTGGACGACGGCTCGTCTGAATCGTTTGCGAGTTTTCTTTCTGGTTCTTAATGGGCTGCCGTACGAGATCGCCTCTTTGGACAACGGCACCGTCTATGCGGTGCAGGTGCGCGCGGTGAACGCCGCCGGGGCGGGGCCGTGGTCGGCGTCGGCGTCGGCTTCGCCCGCGCCGGTGCCTGACAGGCCGGCTGCGCCGTCGCTGGCCGAAGGCGACGCCCAGTTGGAGGTGTCATGGACCGCGCCCGCGAACGGGGGCTCGGCGATCGCGTCCTATGACGTGCGCCACAGCCGCGACGGCGGCGAGTCCTGGACCGCTCCGGTGGAGGCGTGGACTACCGGGTCGGGGCAGCTGGTCTACACGATCGCCGGGTTGGACAACGCTGTGTCCTATCTGGTGCAGGTGCGCGCGGTGAACGCCAACGGCGCGGGAGCGTGGTCCGCCTCGGCGCAGGCCACGCCCAGGACGGTGCCGGGCCGGCCGGCTGCGCCGTCGCTGGCCGCCGGAAACGCCAAGCTGTTGGTGTCGTGGACCGCGCCCGGCGACGGGGGCTTGGAGATCTTGTCCTATGACGTGCGCCACAGCCGCGACGGCGGGAGCTGGACGACGGCTCGTCTGAATCGTTTGCGAGTTTTCTTTCTGGTTCTTAATGGGCTGCCGCACGAGATCGCCTCTTTGGACAACGGCACCGTCTATATGGTGCAGGTGCGCGCGGTGAACGCCGCCGGGGCGGGGCCGTGGTCGGCGTCGGCGTCGGCTTCGCCCGCGCCGGTGCCTGACGGGCCGGCTGCGCCGTCGCTGGCTGCCGGCGACGCCAATCTGGGGGTGTCGTGGACCGCGCCCGCGAACGGGGGCTCGGCGATCGCGTCCTATGACGTGCGCTATCGCCGCGACGGCAGCCAGTCCTGGACGGTGGTGGCCCCGGCGTGGATTACCGTGTCCGGGCCGCTGGCCCACACAATCACCGGGTTGGACAACGGCTCGCCCTATTTGGTGCAGGTGCGGGCGGTGAACGCCAACGGCGCAGGCGCGTGGTCCGCCTCGGCGCAGGCCACGCCCAGCACCGAACTGCTGGCGGCTCCGGCGAGCATCACCCTCGCCGCGGGCGACACCCTAGGCGGCGGCTACAATGTGGGGAACCTCATTGACGGCAGCGGTCTGTCGCAGCCCCCGACGATAGATAATTTCAGAACGGTCACCACCAGCACCAGCGCCGAGGGTGATCTGTGGGTGACCGCCACGACCGGCAGTCCGAACTACTTCACCGATCCGGGCCGTGTGCGTCCACAGTTCGTGCTGGGGTTGGGCCGTGAGCGCGAGCTGCGGGCGCTGGTGGTGTGGGGCTTCGGCGAGAATGGCAACGCGGCGTCGGAGTTCACGGTGGAGTTCTCCACCGATGGCGGGGCCAACTACGGCGGCACGGAGGCGGTGCGGACCGGGGCTCTGCTTCGCTTCGGGAGCGCCCGCCTCGACTTCAGCCGGTCCCGCCGCGCGGATTCTTTGCGCGTCACGGTGACCAAGAACGCTGCGGGCAGCGGCCACGGCGGCTCGGGCGGCGACCGGGTCGCGATGTCTGAGCTGCGCCTGGTAGCCGCGGCGTCTGCACCGGCCAGGCCGGCGGTCCCGTTGCTGGCCGAAGGCGACGGGAAGCTGTTGGTGTCGTGGGCGGCTCCCGGTGACGGTGGCGCGGCGATCACGTCCTATGACGTGCGCCACCGAGGCGACGGCGATGTGAACTGGGGGGCACCGGCTTCGGTGCAGACGCAGGAGCCTTTGGGCTTCACGATCACCGGGTTGGACAACGGCTCGCCTTATCTGGTGCAGGTGCGGGCGGTGAACGCCAACGGCGCGGGCGAATGGTCCGAGCCGGCGCGGGCGGCGCCCGCGCCAGTGCCCGACAGGCCGGCCGTGCCGTCGCTGGCCGAAGGCGACGGGAAGCTGTTGGTGTCGTGGGCGGCGCCCGCGAACGGGGGCTCGGCGATCACGTTCTATGAGGTGCGCCACCGAGGCGACGGCGATGCGAACTGGACGACGGCTCGTCTGAGTCGGAGGCAGGTTCGTCGGGGGCTGTCGTACGAGATCGGGTCGTTGGGCAACGGCTCGCCTTATCTGGTGCAGGTGCGGGCGGTGAACGCCAACGGCGCGGGCGCGTGGTCCCTGCCGGCGCAGGCGACGCCCAGAACGGTGCCCGGCAAACCCGACGCGCCGTTGCTGGCCGAAGGCGACGAGCAGATTCGATTGTCGTGGGCGGCGCCCGCGAACGGGGGCTCGACGATCACGTTCTATGACGTGCGCCACCGCCGCGACGGCAGCCGGCGTTGGACGGTGACGGACCTGGCGTGGATTGTGGCGGGCCCCTTGGAATTCACGATCGACGGGCTGACCAACGACACCGTCTATGAGGTCCAGGTGCGCGCGGTGAACTACGCCGGCCGTGGCGAGTGGTCCGAGTCAGCGCGTGCCACGCCCAGTGCTGAGCTGTTGGTGGTTCCGGTGAGCATCACCCTCGAGGCGGGCGACACCAGCTCTGGTGGCTACGGCGTCTCGAACCTCATTGACGGCAGCGGCCTGTCGGAGCCCGCGACGATAGACAACTTCGACACGGTCACCACCTCCACCAGCGCCGCGGGTGACCTATGGGTGACGCCGAGATTGGGCGATGGCAACTATTTCTCCGATGCGGGCCGGCCGCGGCCTCGGTTCGTGTTGGGGTTGGGCCGTGAGCGGGAGTTGCGGTCGCTGGTGGTGTGGGGCTTCGGCGGCAGCGGCAGCGAGGCGTCGGAGTTCGTGGTGGAGTTCTCCACCGACGGCGGTGCCACCTACGGGGGCGCGGAGACGGTGGAGACTGCGGCTTTGTTGGGTTCGGGCAGCGCCCGTCTCGATTTCAGCCGGTCGCGCCGCGCTGATTTTGTGCGTGTCACGGTGACCGACAATGCGGCGGGCAGCGGCCACGGCGGCGCGGGCGGTGACCGGGTCGGAATGTCTGAGCTGCGCCTCGTGGCGGCGGTGTCTGTGCCGGGCAGGCCGGCTGCGCCGTCGCTGGCCGCCGGGAACGCGAAGTTGTTGGTGTCGTGGGCCGCGCCCGGCGACGGGGGCTTGGAGATCGTGTCCTATGACGTGCGCCACAGCGGCGACGGCGGCGTGAACTGGACGACGGCGGTCTCGGCGTGGACCCAGGGGGCTTTGGAGCACACGGTGTCGTCGTTGGACAACGGCACCGTCTATGCGGTGCAGGTGCGCGCGGTGAACGCCGCCGGCGCGGGCGAATGGTCGGCGTCGGCGTCGGCTGCGCCCGCGCCGGTGCCTGACAGGCCCGACGCGCCGTCGCTGGTCGAAGGCGACGGGAAGTTGTTGGTGTCGTGGACAGCGCCCGCGAACGGGGGCGCGGCGATCGCGTCCTATGACGTGCGCCACAGCCGCGACGGCGGCGAGTCTTGGACGACGGCGGTCTCGGCGTGGACGCAGGGGGTTCTGGAGCACACGGTGTCGTCTTTGGACAATGGCGTGGCCCATCTGGTGCAGGTGCGCGCCGTGAACGCCAACGGCGCGGGTGCCTGGTCCGCCTCGGCGCAGGCCACGCCCATGGCGGTGCCTGACAGGCCTGACGCGCCGTCGCTGGTCGAAGGCGACGGGAAGTTGTTGGTGTCGTGGACAGCGCCCGCGAACGGGGGCGCGGCGATCGCGTCCTATGACGTGCGCCACAGCCGCGACGGCGGCGTGAACTGGGCGGCACCGGTGGAGGCGTGGGCTGTCGGGTCGGGGCCGCTGGCCTACACGATCACCGGGTTGGACAACGGCTCACCTTACTTGGTGCAGGTGCGGGCGGTGAACGCCAACGGCGCGGGCGCGTGGTCGGTGTCGGCCCAGGCGACGCCCAGTGCGGAGCTGTTGGTGGCTCCGGCGAGTATCGCGCTTGTTGCGGGTGACACCTTGGGCGGTGTTGATGTGGGGAACCTCATTGACGGCAGCGGCTTGTCGGAGGCCGCGACGATGGACAATTTCGCGTCGGTCACGACCACCGTCAGTGCGGCCACTGCGTGGGTGACCGCCACGAGTGCTCCCAGCGGCAACTATTTCTCCGATGCGGGCCGGCCGCGGCCGCGGTTTGTGTTGGGGTTGGGCCGTGAGCGCGAGTTGCGGGCGCTGGTGGTGTGGGGCTATGGCGGCAACGGCAGCGAGGCGTCGGAGTTCACGGTGGAGTTCTCTACCGACGGCGGTGCCACCTACGGCGGCGCGGAGACGGTGGAGACTGCGGCTCTGTTGGGTTCGGGCAGCGCCCGTCTCGATTTCAGCCGGTCCCGCCGAGCCGATTTCGTGCGCGTCACGGTGACCGACAACGCGGCGGGCAGCGGCCACGGCGGCGCGGGCGGTGACCGGGTCGGAATGTCTGAGCTGCGCCTCGTGGCGGCGGTGACTGCGCCGGGCAGGCCGGCTGCGCCGTCGCTGGCCGCCGGGAACGCGAAGCTGTTGGTGTCGTGGGCCGCGCCCGGTGACGGGGGCTTGGAGATCTCGTCTTATGACGTGCGCCACAGCGGCGACAGCGGCGTGAACTGGACGACGGCGGCGTCGGCGTGGACGCAGGGGGCTTTGGAGCACACGGTGTCGTCTTTGGACAACGGCACCGCCTATGCGGTGCAGGTGCGCGCGGTGAACGCCGCCGGGGCGGGGCCGTGGTCGGTGTCGGCGTCGGCTGCGCCCGCGCCGGTGCCTGACAGGCCGGCCGCGCCGTCGCTGGCCGCCGGCGACGCCAAGCTGGAGGTGTCATGGGCCGCGCCCGCGAACGGGGGCTCGGCGATCACGTCCTATGACGTGCGCCACAGCCGCGACGGCGGCGAGTCTTGGACGGCGGCGGTCTCGGCGTGGACGCAGGGGGTTTTGGAGTACACGGTGTCGTCTCTGGACAATGGCGTGTCCTATCTGGTGCAGGTGCGGGCGGTGAACGCCAACGGCGCGGGTGCCTGGTCCGCCTCGGCGCAGGCCACGCTCATAGCGGTGCCGGGCAGGCCGGCTGCGCCGTCGCTGGCCGCCGGGAACGCGAAGTTGCTGGTGTCGTGGGCCGCGCCTGCCGACGGGGGCTCGGCGATCACGTCCTATGACGTGCGCCACAGCCGCGACGGCGGCGCGAACTGGACGACGGCTCGTCTGAGTCCTTTGCAAGTTTTTCTTCTGGTTCTTCTGGGGCTGCCGTACGAGATCGCCTCTTTGGACAACGGCACCGTCTATGCGGTGCAGGTGCGCGCCGTGAACGCCAACGGCGCGGGCGCGTGGTCGGCGTCGGCGTCGGCTGCGCCCGCGCCGGTGCCTGACAGGCCGGCTGCGCCGTCGCTGACCGAAGGAGACGGGAAGCTGTTGGTGTCGTGGGCCGCGCCCGCGAACGGGGGTTCGGCGATCACGTCCTATGAAGTGCGCCACAGCCGCGACGGCGGCGAGTCTTGGACGGTGCCGGTGGAGGCGTGGACTACCGGGTCCGGGCAGCTCGTCTACACGATCGCCGGGTTGGACAACGCTGTGTCCTATCTGGTGCAGGTGCGCGCGGTGAACGCCAACGGCGCGGGCGCGTGGTCTGCCTCGGCGCAGGCTGCGCCCAGTGCGGAGCTGTTGGTGGCTCCGGCGAGCATCGCACTTGTTGCGGGTGACACCTCCGGCGGTTTTGATGTGGGGAACCTCATTGACGGCAGCGGCTTGTCGGAGTCCGCGACGATGGACAATTTCGCGTCGGTCACGACCACCGTCAGTGCGGCCACTGCGTGGGTGACCGCCACGAGTGCTCCCAGCGGCAACTATTTCTCCGATGCGGGCCGGCCGCGGCCGCGGTTTGTGTTGGGGTTGGGCCGTCAGCGGGAGTTGCGGGCGCTGGTGGTGTGGGGCTATGGCGGCAACAGCAGCGAGGCGTCGGAGTTCACGGTGGAGTTCTCTACCGACGGCGGCAACAGCTACAGCACCGACACCGAGGCCGTGGAGACTGCGGCTTTGTTGGGTTCGGGCAGCGCCCGTCTCGATTTCAGCCGGTCCCGCCGAGCCGATTTCGTGCGCGTCACGGTGACCGACAACGCGGCGGGCAGCGGCCACGGCGGCGCGGGCGGTGACCGGGTCGGAATGTCTGAGCTGCGCCTCGTGGCGGCGGTGACTGCGCCGGGCAGGCCGGCTGCGCCGTCGCTGGCCGCCGGGAACGCGAAGCTGTTGGTGTCGTGGGCCGCGCCCGGTGACGGGGGCTTGGAGATCTCGTCTTATGACGTGCGCCACAGCCGCGACAGCGGCGTGAACTGGACGACGGCGGCGTCGGCGTGGACGCAGGGGGCTTTGGAGCACACGGTGTCGTCTTTGGACAACGGCACCGCCTATGCGGTGCAGGTGCGCGCGGTGAACGCCGCCGGGGCGGGGCCGTGGTCGGTGTCGGCGTCGGCTGCGCCCGCGCCGGTGCCTGACAGGCCGGCCGCGCCGTCGCTGGCCGCCGGCGACGCCAAGCTGGAGGTGTCATGGGCCGCGCCCGCGAACGGGGGCTCGGCGATCACGTCCTATGACGTGCGCCACAGCCGTGACGGCGGCGAGTCTTGGACGGCTCCGGTGGAGGTGTGGACTACCGGGCCGGGGCAGCTGGTCTACACGATCGCCGGGTTGGACAACGCTGTGGCCTATCTGGTGCAGGTGCGCGCCGTGAACGCCAACGGCGCGGGCGCGTGGTCCACCTCGGCGCAGGCCACGCCCGAGACCGAGAAGGAACTGCTGGTAGCCCCAGCCAGCATCGTACTCGCCGCGGGCGACACCCTCGGCGGCGGCTACGATGTGGACAGTCTAATTGACGGCAGCGGCCTGTCGCAGCCCGCGACGATAGACAACTTCGCGACGGTCACCACCGGCACCGATGCCGCTGATCAGTGGGTGACCGCCGCATCGGGGTCCCCCGACTACTTCCACGGCCAGGACCGTCCGCGGCCGCAGTTCGTGATGGGGTTGGGCCGCGAGCACGAGCTGCGGGCGCTGGTGGTGTGGGGCTTCGGCGGCAACGGCAACGAGGCGTCGGAGTTCATGGTGGAGTTCTCCACCGACGGCGGGGTCACCTACGGCGGCCCCGAGGCTGTGCGGACCGGGGCTCTGCTGGGCACCGGGAGCGCCCGCCTCGATTTCAGCAGGCACCGCCGCGCCGACTATGTGCGCATCACGGTCACCGACAATGCCGCGGGCATCGGCTACGGCGGCGTCGGCGGCGGCGACCGGGTCGGGATTTCTGAGCTTCGCCTGGTCGCGGCGGCGCCCCGCCCGGCGAAGCCGGCCGTGCCGTCGCTGGTACCTGGCGACGGGAAGCTGGCAGTGCATTGGTTGGCGCCCGGCGACGGGGGCTCGGCGATCATGTCCTATGACGTGCGCCACAGCGACGGCGGCGGCGCGACCTGGACGGTGGCGACCGCGGCGTGGACCTCGGGGCCCTTGATCTATACGGTCCGCGGGCTGACCGGCGGAACACGCTATCTGGTGCAGGTGCGGGCGGTGAACGCCAACGGCGCGGGCGCGTGGTCCGACTCGGCGCCGGGCGCGCCCAAGGGTGTGCCGACGAGGCCCTCGTCGCCGGTGCTGACCCCGGGCGACGAGATTCTGGAGGTGTCATGGTCGGCGCCCGATGACGGGGATTCGGAGATCAGCGCCTATGAGGTGCGCCACAGCGGCGACAACGGCTTGTCCTGGGCCACTGCTCGTCTCGGGCGGCGGCAGATCAGCAGTGGGGGGCTGGCGTACACGGTCGGGGCTCTGGTGAACGGCTCGGTCTATCTGGTGCAGGTGCGGGCGGTGAACGCCAACGGCGCGGGGGCGTGGTCTGAGCCGGTGTCGGGCAGGCCCCGCGACGACGGGCACGGGTCGGTGGTCGCGGGGGATCTGGAGTTGGTGCTCGACGATGAGGGGCTGATCGTGGAGTTGAAGGACCGCGTGTCGGGCCGCGACCACAGTGTGGCGACCCGGCGGGCGCCGTTGGTGAGCCTGTTGGTGGAGGAGTCGGCGGATTTCGCGGGTTCGAAGGGTGCTGAGGCCCGTTATGTGCCGAGGGGCTGGAGCTATGCGGCTGAGGCCACGGCCGCGGGGGAGTCGCGGCGGGGGTTGTTCACGTTGCTGTTCGATGACGGCGTCGAGGTGGATGTTCGGGTGGTGGTCGAGGACGCGGGCTACGCCACTCTTGAGGTCGTCGCGATAGACGACGGGGGTCTGGATGTGCGCACTGTCATCTGGGGGCCGTTGGTGTCAGACATTGTGGGTTCGGTGGGCGGTTTCGTGGGGGTGGTGTCGTCGCCGGATTTCGCGGTGGGGATGTTCGGCACCAACGCGAAGACGGTGGGGGGCTGGCCTGAGGAGTATCTCTCTTCGGGGTATCGCGACGAGATGGTGGGCGGGCGCCACCAGTGGCGTCGCAACGGACGCAACCCCTATGTCTCCAGCGCGGCGGTGCCGACGGAGTTCGGGTCGGTGGTGCAGGCCTACACCCGCGACTACAGCGTGGAGCGGGTGTTCGATCCCGGTATCGGAGGCTGGACGGAGCTCTCGAACCTGGTGAGCGTGCCGGCTTTGACTGGTTCGTTGGCCCATTACGGCTCTTTGGTGCCGTCGGGGAGCTGCGAGGGGGTTCCGACGGGATGTTCGGGCTCGAAGGTGGCGGTGTTCGGCGTGGCCAGCGACCGCGGCGACCCCGTCCCGGGGACTGCGCTGGCGGGGTCGCGTCGGGAGGCTCTGCGCCGACGGGTGCTGGGCCGCATCGGCGCGGTGGAACTCGGCGAGGGCATGCCGCGTCCGATCGTGGAGGGCGCCTGGAACAAGGTCTCGGAGGCCTCAACCTACCCCTATCTCATCCTGCACGATCTGGCGGCGTCCAATTCGGCGCCGGTCGCCGAGATGGCTGAGGAGTTGGGCTTCGCCGCGATCTACAAGAACGCGTTGTGGGGCGTGCTCAACCAGGGGGACCTGTCGATTGGCGGGGGGTGGGGCGGCAGCGACGCCAGCATGAGGGACACGATCAGCCGGCTCGTCGAGGACTACAGGATCGGTCAGGGGACTCACACGCTCAGTAACTGGGTGCAGCGCGCATCCCCGATCGCCGCTGGGGACCGGGCCGGTCTCGCGTACCGGGCCGACGCCACCCTGGCTCTGGCCATAGCCGCGGACTCGACGGTGATCCATCTGGTGCCGCTGGAGGGCACCGACTCGGCCAACCTGCGGGCGGGCTTCGGGACGGGCGGGCATCTGCTGGTCGGCGACGAGATCGTGACCTACAGCAGCGCGAGCCTGTGGGGTGGTGTGCTGATACTGTCGGGTCTCGGCCGGGGCGCGTCGGGCAGTACCGCCGCGGCGCATGCCGCAGGGGCCAGGGCGCGCCGGCTTTGGGAATACAGCTACGGCGGGAGCTACCCCGCCGGTCTGGGAATGATGATGGGCACCGTCGCGCCGCGGCTGGCCGACATCGCGGATCTAGGGTTCTCAGACTTCTCCATGGACGGCAACGAGGCCGCGTTCTTGAGCCATGACGCCTTGGGCCTGTCGGCGCTCGCGGAGAGGTTCTATTTCGAGTTGTCCGACAAGGAGGACTTGAACCTCGACGGGGCGTTCCTCAACTCTGGTACGTGGCATGTCTTCTCGCGTGCGAACTGGGGCGAACTTGAGAACGATATAACCGTGGCGCACCAGCGGTACCGCTGGTACAACCAGGCAACGTTCGCAGAGAACTACATGCCCCGAGCGTTGGGCTGGTGGGAGATCGACGACGCCGACGAGTGGCGCTGGGCGATGTCCAAGGCGGCCAGCTTCGACGCCGGCTTCGCCTATTCCGGCGAAGTCGGGGACCACAGCCGCTACGGCACAGCGCTGCGGCGGGAGATCCGAGACTGGCACGACGCCCGCCTGTCGGGCGCGTTCGACGACCGCAACCGCATGATGATGAGAGAGCGCGACGAGTACTTCAAGCTCGACTCGGTGGCCCGCGGCGGGCAGGTCGGCACGTCGTGGAGGCTGTCGGACTGGGACAAGCGCGACGCCGCGGCCGTGGCGGGCACGGGCCGCTACATCGCGGCGCAGATGGGGGCCCACCCGCTGGTGAACGTGGCCCACGACGCGTCGGCGTCGGCGTCGTCGACGCTGGCGGCGGACACCCACGCGGGCCGTATCGTCGACGGCTTCACCGGCGTCGGCAACCCGTTCTATCACGGGTGGCCGCTCATCGACGGCACCGGCGAGTGGATCGCGTCGCGTTCGGACGGCGAGCCGTGGGTGCAGCTGGACTGGGACGAGCCCCGCGAGGTGCGCCGCATCGTGCTGTTCGACCGCGAGCGCACCCAGGACAACGCGGTGGCGGCGACGCTGACGTTCAGCGACAACACGTCGATCGCGGTGAGCGGCCTGCCCGCCGACGGCAACGCCCATGTCGTGGACTTCGCGCCCAAGCGGCTGAGCTGGGTGCGCTACACGATAAACACGCACACCGGCACGCCCGGGCTGGCCGAACTGGTCGCGTTGGGGCCCAGCGACCGCTACGCACAGTTCAACCTGGCCACGGGCGCCCTCGTCACAGCCCAGGGCGCGCAGCCTGAGGGCGCGCAGCCGCGGGACGCGGGGCTGGTGGTCGACGGGGTGATCTCGGGCGCGGCTGAGGATGCCATGGCTGTGGCGGGCGCCAGTGTGACGCTGGATCTGGGCGCGATGCATCTGATCGGGGGTCTGGGGGTGTGGCGCGACTTCGACAGCGGCCGCGCCTACCGCGATGTGGTGCTCGAGATCGCCGACAACGAGGGTTTCACCGATTCGGTGGTGGTGTTCAACAGCGACGCCGACGACTCTTTGGGGCGGGGAGCAGGCACAGACGAGGACTATGTGGAGTCGAGCTCCGGCAAGCAGGTGCACTTCGCGCCGGTGCGGGGCCGGTTCGTGCGGGTTTGGTCAGCAGCCGTCGACGGCGCCGCCAGCCGGCTCAGCGAGGTCGAGGTGTACGGCGCGGTCGACGCGACCACCACCGGCGGGGCTGTGACCGCGTCGGTGTCGTCGTCGAGCGCCGGCGCAGAGAGGCTGGGCGCGGCGGTGGATTACACCGCGCAGTCCGATCCGGCGGCGATGGCCGACGCGGGGCCGGGCGCGGCGTATCTGCAGATCGATCTGGGCGCGGTCAAGGAAGTCGACAGCCTGGTGGTGCTGCGAGACCACGGCGCCAGGATGACCTACCACGACGTGGTGTTCCAGCTGTCACAGGACGCGGGGTTCTCGGATCCGGTGACGGTGCACCACAGCGACCACACCGGCGTGCACGGCCTGGGTTTGGGCGAGGGCACATACAGCGAGTACCTCGAAACCGCCGCGGGGCGCTTCGTGAACTTCGTGCCGGTGCGGGCCCGCTACGTGCGGCTGTACAGCAACGCCAGCAACTACCACGACCGCAACCGCTACAGCGAGGTCCTCGTCGGCGCCAGGCCCAACCGGCGCCCGGAGGTGCCAGAGCTGACCGACCAGTACACGCAGGAGGGCGCGGCGTTCACGTACACGTTCGATGCGTCCGAGGACCCCGACGGCGACAGGGTGACATACCGCGCCGCGCTCACCGACGGTGACGCGCTGCCGACATGGCTGATCTTCGACCCCGCGACCCGCACCTTCTCGGGCACCCCGCCGCAGGGCAGCGCCACCGGGGGCTCGCCACTTGAGGTGTTGGTGACCGTCTCCGACGTCAGCCACCGGGTCTCCGCGGTGTTCGCGCTCGACATCGCCAACGAGGTCGAGTCCACTGCCGTCGAACTGGCCGCGTCGCCGGGCGCGGTGCCCGAGGGCGGTGCCGCTGAGGTGACGGTGACCGCGGTGCTCGACGGCGCCCCCCGCCCCGACGACATCGACGTCGACGTCACCGTCGCCGCGGGCACCGCGTCGCCGCAGGACTTCACGCCGGTGGCGGACTTCACGGTGACGATTCCCGGGGGCAGCCGCACCGGCACCGCCGCGTTCACGCTCACCGCAGCGGACGACGACCTCGACGAGGACACAGAGACCGTCACAGTCACCGGCGCCACCAGCGCCACCGCGACCGGATCACAAGATGCGCTCACCGTCGCCTCAGCGGCCGTGGCCATCACCGACGACGACACTGCCCGCATGGTCTTCGACCCGCTGCGGCCGGTCATCAAGGAGACCGTCACCGGCAGCTACACGCTGGCGCTGAACTCCGAGCCCACCGCAGTCGTCACCGTCACCGTCGCCGCGCCCGGCGCCGACATCGAGCCCGCCACAACCACATTCACCCCCGCCGACTGGCACAACCCCCAGACGGTGACCGTGACCCCCGCCGCCGACGCCGACGCCGCCGAGAGCGACCTCACCATCACCCACACCGCCACCGGCGGCGGCTACGACACCACCGCGACCCTCACCGTCACCGTCACCGAGAATGAGGTTCTGGTGGCCCCAGTGAGCATCAACCTCATCGCGGGCAACACCCATGGCGGCGGCTACAGCGTTGCCAACCTCATCGATGGCAGCGGTCTGTCACACACCCCGACGATAGACAACTTCGGCACTGTCACGACCAGCATCAGTTCCGAGCGTTATCTGTGGACGACCGCCGAGGTGGCGAGCGGCCACTACTTCGGCGACCAAGGCCGCACGCGGCCGCAGTTCGAGCTGGGGTTGGGCCGCGCACACGAGCTGCGGGGGCTGGTGGTGTGGGGCTACGGCGGCATCGGCAACGAGGCGTCGGAGTTCACGGTGGAGTTCTCCACCGACGGCGGGTCGACCTACCCCGCCTCCGAGGCTGTGGCTACCGGGGCTCTGCTGGGCTTCGGGAACGCCCGCATGGACTTCAGCCAGCCTCGCCGTGCCGATCATGTGCGCATCACCGTCACCGACAACGCCGTCGGCAGCGGCTTCGGCGGGTACGGTGGCGACCGCGTCTCGATGTCTGAACTGCGCCTCGTGGTGGCGGTGTCGCGCCCGGGCAAGCCCGACGCGCCGTTGCTGGCGTCTGGCGACGGGAAGCTGCTGGTGTCGTGGTCGGCGCCTGGTGACGGGGGCTCGGAGATCATGTCCTATGACGTGCGTCACCGCCGCGAGGGCGGCTCGAGCTGGACGGTGGCGGATCGGGCGTGGACTGCGGGGGTGTTGAGGTACACGATCGGCGGGCTGGACAATGACCGGGCCTATCTGGTGCAGGTGCGGGCGGTGAACGCCAACGGTGAGGGTGCGTGGTCCGACTCGGCGCGGGCCACGCCCAAGCAGGTGCCCGACAGGCCCGACGCGCCGTTGCTGGCGTCTGGCGACGGGAGGCTGCTGGTGTCGTGGTCGGCGCCTGGTGACGGGGGCTCGGAGATCATGTCCTATGACGTGCGTCACCGCCGCGAGGGCGGCTCGAGCTGGACGGTGGCGGATCGGGCGTGGACTGCGGGGGTGTTGAGGTACACGATCGGCGGGCTGGACAATGACCGGGCCTATCTGGTGCAGGTGCGGGCGGTGAACGCCAACGGTGAGGGTGCGTGGTCCGACTCGGCGCGGGCCACGCCCGAGACGGTGCCCGACAGGCCCGACGCGCCGTTGCTGGCGTCTGGCGACGGGAGGCTGCTGGTGTCGTGGTCGGCGCCTGGTGACGGGGGCTCGGAGATCATGTCCTATGACGTGCGTCACCGCCGCGGGGGCGGCTCGAGCTGGACGGTGGCGGATCGGGCGTGGACTGCGGGGGTGTTGAGGTACACGATCGGCGGGCTGGACAATGACCGGGCCTATCTGGTGCAGGTGCGGGCGGTGAACGCCAACGGTGAGGGTGCGTGGTCCGACTCGGCGCAGGCCACTCCCAGCGCTGAACTGCTGGTGGCTCCGACCAGCATCATCCTCACCGCGGGTGACACCCTCGGCGGCTACGGTGTGGAGAACCTCATAGACGGCAGCGGTCTGTCGCAGCCCGCGACTATTGACAACCTGGGAACGGTCATCACCTCCATCAGCGTCGTGGGTGATTTGTGGGTGACCGCCACGAATGCGCCGGGCGGCAACTACTTTGACCAGGGTCACCCGCGGCCACAGTTCGAAATGGGGTTGGGCCGCGAGCACGAGCTGCGGGCGCTGGTGGTGTGGGGCTTCGGCGGCATCGGCAACGAGGCGTCGGAGTTCATGGTGGAGTTCTCCACCGACGGCGGGTCCACCTACCCCGGCGGCGCGGAGGTCGTTCAGACCGAGGAACTGCTGGGCTTCGCGAGGGCCCGCCTCGACTTCAGCCGGTCCCGCCGCGCCGACTATGTGCGCATCACGGTCACCGACAACGCCGCGGGCAGCGGCCACGGCGGCAGCGGCCCCGGCGACCGGGTCTCCATGTCCGAGCTGCGCCTGGTCGCGGCGGCGTCTGCCCCGGCGAAGAGCGTTCCGGCCAAACCCGATGCGCCGTCTCTGGCCTCCGGCGACGAGAAGCTGGTGGTGTCGTGGGTGGCGCCTGGCGACGGAGGCTCCGCGATCAGATCCTACGACGTGCGCCACAGCAGCAACGACGGCGAGACCTGGACGACCGCGGACCCGGCGTGGACCTCCACTCTGGAGTGGACCTCCGGCCTGGAGTGGACTCCGAGCGAGTTGAGCTACACGATCGTGTCGCTGGACAACGGCGTCCCCTACCGGGTGCAGGTGCGGGCGGTGAACCTCGTCGGCGACGGACCGTGGTCCAACTCGGCGAAGGCGGCGCCGCGCGCGGTGCCCGAGGCCCCCGCCGCGCCGTTGCTGTCCCCCGGCGACGGGACGCTGGTGGTGTCGTGGGTGGCGCCCGGTGACGGCGGCTCCGTGATCACCTCCTATGACGTGCGCCACAGCAGCGACGGCGGTGAGACCTGGACGACGGCGGATCCGGCGTGGACCTCGGGGATCCTGTCGGGGTCGTTGTCGTACACGATCTTGTCTCTGGTGAACGGCACCGAGTATCGGGTGCAGGTGCGGGCGGTGAACGCGGCCGGGGCGGGGCCGTGGTCCGACTCGGTGTCGGACGCGCCGCGTGCGGTGCCCGCCACGCCGGCAGCGCCGTCTGTGACGCCCGGCGACGCGGCGCTGGGGGTGTCGTGGTCGTCGCCTGGCGACGGGGGATCTGCGATCACCTCCTATGACGTGCGCCACAGCGATGATGGGGGCTCGACTTGGACGACGGTCGGTGATGCGTGGACGCGTGGGTCGTTGTCGTACACGATCTTGTCTCTGGTGAACGGCACCGAGTATCGGGTGCAGGTGCGGGCGGTGAACGCCGCCGGCGACGGTGCGTGGTCGCCGCCGTCGCCGGGAGTGCCGGGGCCGCCCGCCACGCCGGCCGCGCCGTCTGTGACCCCCGGCGACCAGCAACTAGAGGCGTCGTGGACCGCGCTCGCGGTGGGCTCTGCGATCACGTCCTATGACGTGCGCCACAGCGACGATGGCGGCTCGACTTGGACGACGGTCGAGGTTGCGTGGACGCGTGGGTCGTTGTCGTACACGATCTTGTCTCTGGTGAACGGCACCGAGTATCGGGTGCAGGTGCGGGCGGTGAACGCGGCTGGCGACGGGCCGTGGTCGGACTCGACGTCGGGTACGCCGCGTTCGCTGCCCGCGAAGCCGGAAGCGCCGTCTGTGACCGTCGGCGACGAGCAGTTGGAGGTGTCGTGGTCCGCGCCCGGCGACGGCGGCTCTGCGATCACGTCCTATGACGTGCGCCACAGCCGCGACGGCCGGACTTGGACGACGGTCGAGGATGCGTGGACGACGGGGAGTCTGGAGTACACGATGTCGTCTCTGGTGAACGGCACCGTGTATCGGGTGCAGGTGCGGGCGGTGAACGCGGCTGGGGCCGGGCCGTGGTCCGACCCCGCGGCCGCGGCGCCCGCTCCCGTGGTGTCGGTGACCTCGCCGACGGTGACCGAGGGCGACGTCGGCACCACCACGCTGGTGTTCGCGGTCACGTTGAGCGCGGCGAGCGGCCGGGCGGTGAGCGTGGCCTATGGGACCTCTGACGGCACCGCGACGGCCGGCAGCGACTACACCACAGCGAGGGGCACGGTGACCTTCGCGGCGGGGGACACGTCGAAGACGGTGTCGGTGACAGTGACCGGCGACGAGGTCGACGAGGTCAACGAGACAGTCAAGCTGACCCTGTCGTCGGCGTCGAACGCGACCCTGTCGAGCGGCGAGACGACGCTGGTGGCGACGGGCACCATCACCGACGACGATGCGAGCCCGGTGTTCGCGAGCGGTTCGGTGTCTCGCAGCGTGGCGGAGAACTCGCCTGGCGCAACGCCCGTGGGCGCGGCGCTGGCGGCGGCCACCGACGCCGACGGCGACACGGTGACTTACACGATGGGCGGCACAGACGCCGGGTCGTTCAACTTCGCGGCGTCGACGCGTCAGATCTCTGTCAAGCCGGGGACGTCGCTTGATTTCGAGGCGGCCAAGAACACCTACAGCGTGACGGTCACCGCGAGCGACGGCAAGACCAACACCGCCACGGTGACGGTGACGATCTCGGTCACCGACGTGAACGAGGCGGCGGCGTTCTCGTCGTCGGCGTCGTTCACCGCGGCGGAGAACCAGACCGCGGTGGGCACAGTCGTCGCCGCGGATGAGGACGCCGCGGACAGTGTGACGGGCTACACGTTGTCGGGTGCGGACTCGGGGTTGTTCTCGATCACTTCTGCGGGTGTGCTGACGTTCGACTCGGCGCCTGATTTCGAGTCGCCCGGGGACGTGGAGAGCACCGACCCGCAGAGCGACGCGGCCGACAACGAGCATGTGGTGGAGGTGACCGCGACGTCTGGGACCGGGGACCGTGAGATGACCGCGTCGCAGACGATCAAGGTGACGGTGACCGATGTGGCTGAGCCGCCGGGCAAGCCGACGTCGCTGTCGGTGACGCCTGCGTCGACGACGAGTCTCACGGTGGGGTGGACCGCGCCCGACAACACGGGCCGTCCGGCGATATCGGGCTATGACGTGCAGTACCGGCAAGGCACTGGCGGCGAGTGGTCCAGCGGCCCCCAGGACGTCGAGGCGTCGCCGGCGACGGTGACGGGCCTGTCACCCAACACCGAGTACCAGGTCCGGGTGCGCGCCGGCAACGACGAGGGCGACGGCGGCTGGTCCGACCCGGTGTCGGGCACCACCGCCAAGCCGGTGCTGTCGGCCGCGGACGCGTCGCTGACCGAGTCGGACGCGAACATGGTGTTCACGGTGACGCTGGCGTCGGCGAGCAAACAGACGGTGACCGTCGCCTACGCCACCGGCGGCGGCACCGCGGCCGCGGGCAGCGACTACACCACAGCCGGCGGCACGTTGACGTTCGCGGCGGGCGACACCACCAAGACGGTGTCGGTCGCGGTGTTGGAGGACGTGCTCGACGAGGCGAACGAGACGTTCACGCTGACTTTGTCGAGCCCGACCAACGCGGTGCTGTCGGGCGGCGGGGCGACGCTGGCGGCGACGGGCACCATCACCGACGACGACGACCCGCCGACGATGTCGGTGTCGTCGCCTTCGGTTGCTGAGGGCGACTCCGCCACCGCCACGCTGAGCTTCACGGTGACGCTGGACGCGGCGAGCGGCAAGACGGTGAGCGTGGACTATGAGACCTCTGACGGCACGGCGACCGCGGGCAGCGACTACACCACGGTTTCGGGCACGGTGACGTTCACAGCGGGCGACACCACCAAGACGGTGTCGGTGTCGGTGACCGGCGACGAGGTCGACGAGGTCAACGAGACGGTGAAGCTGACCCTGTCGAGCGTGTCGAACGCGTCTTTGTCCGGCAACGGGTCGACGTTGGTGGCGACGGGCACGATCACCGACGACGACGCGAGCCCGGTGTTCGCGAGTTCCACGGCGTCTCGCAGCGTGGCTGAGAACTCTGGTGGGGGCACCGCTGTGGGCGCGGCGCTGGCGGCGGCCACCGACGGCGACAACGACACGGTGACCTACACGATGGGCGGCACCGACGCCGCTTCGTTCGATTTCGCGGCGGCGACGCGCCAGATCTCTGTCAAGCCGGGCACGTCGCTTGATTTCGAGGCGGCGAAGAAGACCTACAGCGTGACCGTCACCGCGAGCGACGGAAACACCAACACCGCCACGGTGACGGTGACGATCTCGGTGACCGATGTGAACGAGGCGGCCGAGTTCACCAGTTCGGCGTCTTTGTCTGCGGCGGAGAACCAGACTTCGGTGGGGACGGTCGCGGCTTCAGACGAGGACGCTGCGGACGGTGTGACGGGCTATGAGATCACCGCCGGCGCGGACAGGGACCTGTTCGAGATCACAGAATCCGGGGGTGTGTTGTCGTTCAAGGCGGCGCCTGATTTCGATTCGCCTTCCGATTCGGTGAGCACCGACCCGCAGAGCGCGGCGGGCGACAATGTCTATGTGGTGGTGGTGACGGCGTCGTCTGGCGCGGGGACCCGCAAGATGACCGCGTCGCAGGCGATCAAGGTGACGGTGACTGATGTGAACGAGGCGGCGGAGTTCTCGTCGTCGGCGTCGTTCACCGCGGCGGAGAACCAGACTTCGGTGGGCACGGTCTCGGCTTCGGATGAGGACGCCGCGGACAGTGTGACGGGTTACACGTTGTCGGGTGCGGACTCGGGGCTGTTTGCGATCACCTCGGGGGGTGTGCTGTCGTTCGGCTCGGCGCCTGATTTCGAGTCGCCGGGGGACGTGATGAGCACCGACCCCCAGAACGACGCGGGCGACAACGAGCATGTGGTGGTGGTGACCGCGGCGTCGGGGGCCGGCGACCGTGAGATGACCGCGTCGCAGACGGTGGTGGTGACGGTGACCGATGTGGCTGAGCCGCCGGGCAAGCCGACGTCGCTGACGGTGACGCCTGCGTCGGCGAGGAGTCTCACGGTGGGGTGGACCGCGCCCGACAACACGGGCCGTCCGGCGATCTCGGGCTATGACGTGCAGTACCGCCAAGGCAACACCGGCGAGTGGTCCAGCGGCCCCCAGGACGTGAACGCTGTGTCGGCGACGGTGTCGGGCCTGTCGCCCAACACCGAGTACCAGGTCCGGGTGCGCGCCGGCAACGACGAGGGCGACGGCGGCTGGTCCGACCCGGTGTCGGGCACCACCGCCAAGCCGGTGCTGTCGGTCGCGGCCGCGTCGCTGGCCGAGTCGGACGCGAGCATGGTGTTCACGGTGACGCTGGCGCCGGCGAGCGCCCAGGAGGTGACCGTCGCCTACGCCACCGGCGGCGGAACCGCGGCCGCGGGCAGCGACTACACCACAGCTTCGGGCACGTTGACGTTCGCGGCGGGCGACACCACTGAGACGGTGTCGGTCGCGGTGTTGGAGGATGCGCTCGACGAGGACAACGAGACGTTCACGCTGACTTTGTCGAGCCCGACCAACGCGGTGCTGGGCGGCGGGGGGACCGCGACGGGCACGATCACCGATGACGACGAGCCGCCGGTGGTGTCGGTGGACTCGCCTTCGGTGACCGAGGGCGACGACGGAGCTGTCACGTTGAGCTTCGCGGTGAGCCTGTCGGCGGTCAGCGGCCGGGCGGTGAGCGTGGACTATGAGACCTCTGACGGCACCGCGACGGCGGGCAGCGACTACACCACGGCCTCGGGCACGGTGACCTTCGCGGCCGGGGAGGCGTCTGAGACGGTGTCGGTGACGGTGGCCGGCGACACCGTCGACGAGCACAACGAGACGCTCACGCTGACCCTGTCGAGCCCGTCGAACGCGACATTGTCGGGCGGCGCGGCGACGCTGGCCGCGACGGGCACCATCACCGACGACGACGAAGCGCCGACGCTGTCGGTGTCGTCGCCTTCGGTGACCGAGGGCGACTCCGGAACCGTGACGTTGAGCTTCGCGGTGACGCTGGACGCGGCGAGCGGCAAGACCGTCAGCGTCGACTACGCCGACGCCACAACGGGCACCGCGACCTCCGGCACCGACTACACCGCAGTCACCTCCGCGACGGTGACCTTCGCGGTCGGCGACACGACTGAGACGGTGACGGTCACGGTGACCGGCGACGAGGTCGACGAGGTCAACGAGACGGTCAAGCTGACCCTGTCGAGCGTGTCGAACGCGACCCTGTCGGGCAACGGGTCGACGTTGGTGGCGACGGGCACGATCACCGACGACGACGCGAGCCCGGTGTTCTCGAGCTCCACGGCGTCTCGCAGCGTGGCGGAGAACTCTGGCGGGGGCACCGCTGTGGGCGCGGCGCTGGCCGCGGCCACCGACGCCGACAACGACACGGTGACCTACACGATGGGCGGCACCGACGCCGCTTCGTTCGACTTCGCGGCGTCGACGCGCCAGATCAGTGTCAAGTCGGGCACGTCGCTTGATTTCGAGGCGGCCAAGAAGACCTACAGCGTGACGGTGACCGCGAGCGACGGCAAGACCAACACCGCCACGGTGACGGTGACGATCTCGGTGACCGATGTGAACGAGGCGGCGAAGTTCACCAGTTCGGCGTCGTTCACCGCGGCGGAGAACCAGACCGCGGTGGGCACCGTCGCCGCCGCCGATGAGGACTCAGCGGACAGTGTGACGGGTTACACGTTGTCGGGTGCGGACTCGGGGCTGTTCTTGATCACTGCGGGGGGTGTGCTGACGTTCGGCTCTGCGCCTGATTTCGAGTCGCCTGGGGACTTGATGAGCACCACGCCGTCGAACTCGGCGGCCGACAACGAGCATGTGGTGGTGGTGACGGCGTCGTCGGGGGCGGGGGGCCGGGTGATGACCGCGTCGCAGACGGTCATCGTGACGGTGACCGATGTGGCTGAGCCGCCGGACAAGCCGACGTCGCTGACGGTGACCAACCCGACTCCGAGGAGTCTCACGGTGGGGTGGACCGCGCCCGACAACACGGGCCGTCCGGCGATCTCGAGCTATGACGTGCAGTACCGCCAAGGCACTGGCGGCGGGTGGTCCAGCGGCCCCCAGGACGTGAACGCTGTGTCGGCGACGGTGACGGGCCTGTCGCCCAACACCGAGTACCAGATGCGGGCGCGTGCCGGCAACGACGAGGGCGACGGCGCCTGGTCCGACCCGGTGTCGGGCACCACCGCCAAGCCGGTGCTGTCCACAGCGAACGCGTCGCTGGAGGAGGCGGACGCGAACATGGCCTTCACGGTGACGCTGGCGCCGGCGAGCACCCAGACGGTGACCGTCGCCTACGCCACCGGGGGCGGCACCGCGACCGCGGGCAGCGACTACACCACAGCCTCGGGCACGCTGACGTTCGCGGCGGGCGACACCACCAAGACGGTGTCGGTCGCGGTCGCAGAGGACACCCTCGACGAGGACAACGAGACGTTCACGCTGACCCTGTCGAGCCCGACCAACGCGGTGCTCTCCAGCGGCCGAGCCGCCGCGGAGGGCACGATCACCGACGACGACGTCCCGCCGGTGGTGTCGGTGGACTCGCCTTCGGTGACCGAGGGCGACAGCGGAACTGTCACGCTGAGCTTCAAGGTGAGCCTGTCAGCGGTCAGCGGCCGGTCGGTGAGCGTGAACTATGAGACCTCTGACGGCACCGCGGCGGCCGGCAGCGACTACACCGCGGCCTCAGGCACGGTGACCTTCGCGGCCGGGCAGAGGTCCAAGACGGTGGCGGTGACTGTGGCCGGCGACACCGTCGACGAGCACAACGAGACGCTCACGCTGACCCTGTCGGACCCGTCCAACGCGTCTCTGTCGGGCGGCGCGGCGACGCTGGCCGCGACGGGCACCATCACCGACAACGACGACCCGCCGACGCTGTCGGTGTCGTCGCCTTCGGTGACCGAGGGCGACAACGGCACCGCCACGCTGAGCTTCGCGGTGACGCTGTCCGCGGCGAGCGGCAAGACCGTCAGCGTCGACTACGCCGACGCCACAACGGGCACCGCGGCCTCCGGCACCGACTACACCGCAATCACCTCCGCGACGGTGAGCTTCGCGGTCGGCGACACCTCCAAGACGGTGTCGGTGACAGTGACCGGCGACGAGGTCGACGAGCCCAACGAGACGGTGAAGCTGACCCTGTCGTCGGCGTCGAACGCCACATTGTCGAGCGGCGGGTCCACGCTGGTGGCGACGGGCACCATCACCGACGACGACGCGAGCCCGGTGTTCTCGAGCTCCACGGCGGCTCGCAGCGTGGCGGAGAACTCGCCTGCGGGCACTGCTGTGGGCGCGGCGCTGGCCGCGGCCACCGACGCCGACGGCGACACGGTGACCTACACGATGGGCGGCACCGATGCCGGGTCGTTCGATTTCGCGGCGTCGACGCGCCAGATCAGTGTCAAGTCGGGCACGTCGTTGGACCATGAGGCGGCCAAGAACTCCTATGTCGTGACGGTCACCGCGAGCGACGGCAAGACCAACACCGCCACGGTGACGGTGACGGTCTCGGTGACCGACGTGAACGAGGCGGCGAAGTTCACGTCCTCCGCGTCGTTCACCGCGGCGGAGAACCAGACCGCGGCGGGAACGGTCGCCGCGGCCGACGAGGACTCAGCGGACAGTGTGACGGGCTATGCGGTCACCGGCGGCGCGGACTCGGCGCGGTTCTCGATCAACTCGGCGGGGGCGCTGACGTTCGCAGCGGAGCCTGATTTCGAGGCGCCTGCGGACTCTGAGAGCGCCGACCCCCAGAACGACGCGGGAGACAACGAGTATGTGGTGGAGGTGACCGCGACGTCAGGGGCTGGGGATCGCGAGTTGACCGCGTCGCAGACGATCATCGTGACGGTGACCGATGTGAACGAGGCGGCGGAGTTCACGTCGTCGGCGTCGTTCGACGCGGCGGAAAACCAGACTGCGGTGGGGACGGTCGCCGCGGCCGACGAGGACTCAAGCGACAGTGTGACGGGCTATGAGATCACCGCCGGCGCGGACGAGGATCTGTTCGAGATCACCGAGACGGCGGGTGTGTTGTCGTTCAAGGCGGCGCCTGATTTCGAGTCGCCTTCGGACTCGGTGAGCACCACACCGCAGAGCGCGGCGAAAGACAACGTCTATGTGGTGGTGGTGACCGCGTCGTCGGGGACCGGCGACCGCGAGATGACCGCGGCGCAGACGATCAAGGTGACGGTGACCGATGTGAACGAGGCGGCGAAGTTCACCAGTTCGGCGTCGTTCACCGCGGCGGAGAACCAGACCGCGGTGGGCACCGTCGCCGCCGCGGATGAGGACTCCGCGGACAGTGTGACGGGTTACACGTTGTCGGGTGCGGACTCGGGGCTGTTTGCGATCACTGCGGGGGGTGTGCTGACGTTCGGCTCGGCGCCTGATTTCGAGTCGCCTGGGGACGTGATGAGCACCACGCCGTCGAACTCGGCGGCCGACAACGAGCATGTGGTGGTGGTGACGGCGTCGTCGGGGGCGGGGGGCCGGGTGATGACCGCGTCGCAGACGATCATCGTGACGGTGACCGACGTGGATGAGCCGCCGAACAAGCCGACGTCGCTGACGGTGACCAACCCGACTCCGACGAGTCTCACGGTGGGCTGGACCGCGCCCGACAACACCGGCCGTCCGGCGATCTCGAGCTATGACGTGCAGTACCGTGCGGGCAACAGCGGCGAATGGTCCAGCGGCCCCCAGGACGTGAACGCTGTGTCGGCGACGGTGACGGGCCTGTCGCCCAACACCGACTACCAGCTGCGGGTGCGTGCCGGCAACGACGAGGGCGACGGCGGCTGGTCCGACCCGGTGTCGGGCACCACCGCCAAGCCGGTGCTGTCGGTCGCGGACGCGTCGCTGACCGAGGCGGACGCGAACATGGTCTTCACGGTCACGCTGACCCCCGCGAGCACCCAGGAGGTGACCGTCGCCTACGTCACCTCCGCCGGAACCGCGGCCGCGGGCAGCGACTACACCACAGCTTCGGGCACGTTGACGTTCGCGGCGGACGACACCACCAAGACGGTGCCGGTCGCGGTCGCAGAGGACACCCTCGACGAGGACAACGAGACCTTCACGCTGACTTTGTCGAGCCCGACCAACGCGGTGCTCTCCGGCGGCGGGTCCACGCTTGAGGCGACGGGCACGATCACCGACGACGACGAGCCGCCGGTGGTGTCGGTGGACTCGCCTTCGGTGACCGAGGGCGACGACGGAGCTGTCACGTTGAGCTTCGCGGTGAGCCTGTCGGCGGTCAGCGGCCGGGCGGTGAGCGTGGACTATGAGACCTCTGACGGCACCGCGGCCGCGGGCAGCGACTACACCACGGCCTCAGGCACGGTGACCTTCGCGGCCGGGGAGGCGTCTGAGACGGTGTCGGTGACGGTGGCCGGCGACACCGTCGACGAGCACAACGAGACGCTCACGCTGACCCTGTCGAGCCCGTCGAACGCGACCCTGTCGAGCGGCGGGTCCACTCTGGAGGCGACAGGCACGATCACCGACAACGACGACCCGCCGACGCTGTCGGTGTCGTCGCCTTCGGTGACCGAGGGCGACTCCGGCACCGCCACGCTGAGTTTCGCGGTGACGCTGGACGCGGCGAGCGGCAAGACGGTTACCGTCGACTACGCCGATGCCACAACGGGCACCGCGGCCTCCGGCACCGACTACACCGCAATCACCTCCGCGAAGCTGACGTTCGCAGTCGGCGACACGACCAAGACGGTGACAGTGACAGTGACCGGCGACGAGACCGACGAGCACAACGAGACGGTCAAGCTGACCCTGTCGAGCGTGTCGAACGCGACTCTGTCGAGCGGCAGGTCCACGCTTGAGGCGACGGGCACGATCAACGACGACGACGAACCGCCGACGATGTCGGTGTCGTCGCCTTCGGTGACGGAGGGCGACTCCGCCACCGCGACGTTGGGTTTCGTGGTGACGCTGGACGCGGCGAGCGGCAAGACGGTGAGCGTGGGCTATGAGACCTCTGACGGCACCGCGGCGGCTGGTGTCGACTACGCCGCGGCCTCGGGCACGTTGACGTTCCCGGCCGGGGAGGCGTCGAAGACGGTGTCGGTGTCGGTGACCGGCGACGAGGCCGACGAGGTCAACGAGACGGTGAAGCTGACCCTGTCGAGCGTGTCGAACGCGACCCTGTCGGGCGGCGAGACGACGTTGGAGGCGACGGGCACGATCACCGACGACGACTCCAGCCCGGTGTTCGTGAGCCGTTCGGCGGCTCGCAGCGTGGCGGAGAACTCCGGCGGGGGAACTGCGGTGGGCGCGGCGCTGGCGGCGGCCACCGACGCCGACGGCGACACCGTGACCTACGCGATGGGCGGCACCGACGCCGAGTCGTTCGACTTCACGGCGTCGACACGCCAGATCTCTGTCAAGTCGGGCACGTCGCTCAACTATGAGGCGGCCAAGAACACCTACAGCGTGACCGTCACCGCTGATGACGGCAACGCCAACACCGATACGGTGACGGTCACCATCGCGGTGACCGACGTCAACGAGGCGGCGGTGTTCAGCTCCGCGGCGTCGTTTGACGCGGCGGAGAACCAGAGGGCGGTCGCGACGGTCGCCGCCGCGGACGAGGACCCCGCCGACAGCGTGACGGGCTATGCGATCACCGGCGGTGCGGACTCGGCGCTGTTCGCGATCACCTCGCCGGGGGGAGTGCTGACCTTCGCGGCGGCGCGGGACTTCGAGTCGCCCGCGGACTCTGAGAGCACCAGCCCCCGAGACGCGGCGGGCGACAACCGGTATGTGGTGGAGGTGACCGCGTCGTCGGGGGCGACGGGCCGGGTGAAGACCGCGGCGCAGACCATCGTGGTGACGGTGACCGACGTGGACGAGCCGCCGGGCGTCCCGACGGCGCTGTCGGTGAGCGACCCGGCCCCGGCGAGCCTCACCGCGGCGTGGACGGCGCCCGACAACGCGGGCCGTCCGGAGATCTCGGGCTATGACGTGCAGTACCGCCAAAGCAGCATCGGCGGCGTGTGGTCCAGCGGCCCCCAGGACGTGGCGGCGTCGCCTGTGGTGGTGACGGGCCTGTCGCCCAACACCGAGTACCAGCTGCGGGTGCGTGCCGGCAACGACGAGGGCGACGGCGACTGGTCCGATCCGGTGTCGGGCACCACCGCCAAGCCGGTGCTGTCGGTCGCGGACGCGTCTTTGGGCGAAGCGTCGCGGGAGATCTTGTTCACGGTCACGCTGGCGCCCGCGAGCGCCCAGGAGGTGACCGTCGACTATGCCACCTCCGACGGCACCGCGGCGGCGGGCGGCGACTACACCGAGAACCGCGGCACGTTGACGTTCACAGCCGGCGACACCTCCAGGACCGTGGCGGTGGCGGTCGCCTCCGACGCTCTCGACGAGTTCGACGAGACGTTCACGCTGACGTTGTCGGCGCCGGCCAACGCGGTGCTCTCCGGCGGGGAGCCTGCCTTGGAGGCGACCGGCACCATCATCGACGACGACGACCCGCCGACGTTGTCGGTGCTGTCGCCTGCGGTGACCGAGGGCGACAGCGGCACCGCCGCGCTGAGCTTCACGGTGACGCTGTCCGCGGCGAGCGGCAAGACCGTCAGCGTCGACTACGCCGACGCCACAACGGGCACCGCGACCTCCGGCACCGACTACACCGCGGTCACCTCGGGCACGTTGACGTTCGCAGCCGGCGACACGTCTGAGACCGTCGCCGTGGAGGTCGCGGGCGACGCCCTCGACGAGTACGACGAGACGGTGACGCTGGTGTTGTCGAGCCCGTCCAACGCGACGCTGGCCGGCGGCGTGCCCACTCTGGCGGTGACCGGTATCGTCATCGACGACGACGACCCGCCGACGGTGTCGGTGTCGTCGCCTGCGGTGACCGAGGGCGACGCCGGGACCGCCACCTTGAGCTTCGCGGTCAGTTTGGACGCGCCCAGCGGCCGCACGGTGAGCGTCGCCTACGCCGACACCGAGACGGGCTCAGCGGCGTCGGGCAGCGACTACCTCGCTGTGGCGGCGGGGGCGGTGACCTTCGACGCGGGCGAGACCACCGCGGCGGTCGAGGTGGCTGTCAACGGCGACGAGGCCGCGGAGGGCAACGAGACGGTGGTGCTGCGCCTGATCGCTCCGGTCAACGCCTTCTTCGCCGGGGGCGTGTCGTTCCTCGACGCGGTGGGCGTCATCGTCGACGACGAGTTGGCCAACAACCCGCCGGGGTTCCCGCTGGGCGTGGTGTCGCGCCGCGCCGATGAGAACTCGCCTGCGGGCTCGCCGGTGGGCGCGGCTGTGCCCGCGGCGGTCGACGCCGACGGCGACGCGCTGACCTACACCGTCGGCGGCGCCGACGCGGCGCTGTTCGGCTTCGACGCAGCGTCGCGCCGCATCACCGTCAAAGAGGGCACGTCGCTCGACTACGAGACCCGGCCGAGCTACACGGTGTCGGTCAGCGTGAGCGACAACAAGACCTCCGACGGCGGCGCGGGCGGCGCGGTGGACGACACCGTCGAGGTGAGGATCTGGGTCGCCAACATCGACGAGGACGGCACGGTGGAGCTGTCGTCGCTGCAGCCGCAGGCCGGCACCGAGCTCGCGGCGTCGCTGAGCGATCCCGACGGCGCCCCCGGCGCGGTGTCCTGGCGCTGGGCCCGCTCAGCGGACACGGCCACCTGGAGCACGATCCCGGGCGCGGACGCTGCTGCCTACACGCCCACCGACGCCGATGTGGGCCACCACCTGCAGGCCACGGCGGTCTACAGCGACCCCCACGCCGCCGACAAGACCGCGGCTGCGGTGTCAGTCAACCAGGTCCGGGCCGCGCCCGAGGAGAACGGGCCGCCGGTGTTCGAGGACGGGTCGTCCACCACCCGCCTGGTCGCGGAGAACGCCCCGCCGGGCACTGCCGTCGGTGCGCCGGTCGCGGCGTCTGACCCCGACAGCGACACCGTCACCTACACGCTGGCAGGCCGCGACGCCGGCCTCTTCGAGATCAGCGACAGCGGCCAGGTCGCCGTCGCGGCGGGGGCGGTGCTCGACTATGAGCGCCGGTCGCGCTACACAGTGACCGCAGCCGCCGCGGATCCCTCGGGCGCCTCAGACACGATCCAGGTGGCGGTCACCGTCACCGACGCCACAGGCGAGGCGCCGTCTGGGCCGGAGCGGCCCCGGGCCGTGGCCCGCTCCAGGACCAGCCTGACGCTGCGCTGGGCGCAGCCGGCCAACACCGGGCCCCGCATCACCCGCTACGACCTGCGCCACCGCCGCGAAGGCGCCACGGAATGGTCCAGCACCGCAACGTCGTCGACCTCGGCAACGATCAGCGGGCTCGCCGCCGGCGTGGGCCACGAACTGCAGGTGCGTGCCGTCAACGCCGAAGGCCGAAGCCCATGGTCGCCGAGCCTTGCTGTCGCCACCCGGGACGTCCCCAACCGGCGGCCCGCGTTCGCGTCGCCCACCGCGCCGCGGAGCCTCAAGGAGAACCTCCCCGCGGGCACCGACGTCGGCGTCGCGGTCATCGCGTCGGACCCCGACGGCGAAGACCTCACCTACACCGCCTCCGGCCGCGGGCCTTTCACCGTCGACGCCGCCACCGGGCAGATCAACACCACCGAAGCGCTCAGCTACGAGACCGCCAGCAGCCACACCGTCACCGTCACCGCCACCGACGGGCAGTTCTCCGCGTCGGTCGCGGTGACCGTCACCGTGCTCGACACAGAAGAGCCCGGCACCGTGACACTGTCCGCGCCGCCGCGGGCCGCGGCCGCGGTGACCGCGTGGCTCGCCGACCCCGACGGCGGCATCGACAACATCCGCTGGGCCTGGAACCTCTCAACCGACGGTGTCAGCTGGACCCCCACCACCGCAGGCGACTCCGACGCCGGCGCCTATACCCCCCAGCGCGCCGACGAGGGCATGTGGCTGCGAGCCACCGCCACCTACACCGACCGGCGCGGCCCCGACAAGGTCGCCCACAGCACACCGCGCCGGGTGCTGCCCGCCGACCCCGACACCGACGCGCCGGCGGCCACAGTGTTCACCCCCAGACCCGACACAGCAGGCGACGTCGTCTGGATCGTCGGCGACAACGCGTCGGCCCCAAAGGGCACCACACTGATCGTGCCCGCCGCGGTGGCCCGCCGGCTGGCCTCCACGCTGCAAGAGATCCAGATCGCCGGCGCCGACCCCGACACCGCCACGCCGCCGCCGGGCTTCACAACCCCCGACGACGCGCCCATCGTAGACATCAGCGGCATCGTGCTGCTGCCCGGCGAGACGATCACCGTCTGCATCCCCGCCCGCCGCGGCGAGACCACCATCCTGCGCTACGGAACAAACCAGCAATGGATCGAACTGGCCAACCCCCGAAGCGTCACCCGCGACGGCATCCGGCTCGTATGCGCAGAAACCGACAGCTTCTCGCTGTTCACGACCGCGGCCCGCCCCGCACCCTCCCGCCCGCCAACCGGCAGCACAGACGGCCCACCAGACGACGAGCCTCCGCCGCCGGACACGCCCTTCGTCGACGTGGACTCCGCGTCGGTGCACCGCGACGCCATCGCGCGCCTCTACGACCTCGGCATCACCCGGGGCACCACCGCCACCACCTACTCGCCCGGCGAGCCCGTCACCCGGGCCCAGATGGCGTCGTTCCTGGTCAGCCTGCACCGGGTGCTCACCGGCAGCGAGCCTCGGCCGCCGGACACGCCCTTCACCGACGTGGACTCCGCGTCGGTGCACCGCGACGCCATCGCGCGCCTCTACCGCCTCGGCGTCACCCGGGGCACCACGGCCACGACCTATTCGCCCGGTGAGCCCGTCACCCGGGCCCAGATGGCGTCGTTCCTGGTGAGCCTGCACCGGGTGCTCACCGGCAGCGAACCCCCTCCGCCGCGCGACACGCCCTTCACCGACGTGGACTCCGCGTCGGTGCACCGCGACGCCATCGCGCGCCTCTACGGGCTGGGCGTCACCCGGGGCACCACGGCCACGACCTATTCGCCCGGTGAGCCCGTGACCCGGGCCCAGATGGCGTCGTTCCTCGTCGGCCTCCACCAAACCGTCCGCCCAGCCCGCTAACCGGCATCCTCGCTGGCTTCAACGGTCACTTTAGAACATTTCGTATCATGGAGTTGCATTAGAAGCTATGTAAGGCATAGCATGACGCCATGGAGTCGATCCCCCTGTCGGACCTCGCTGCCATCGTCGGTGCGACGGTGGGGCCCATGCTGCTGTTCGCCACCGCGATCATGCGATACATGCACGTGGACAGCACCAAGACCCGAGACCTGATCGAGCGGACCAGCAAGGAGAACCGCGACCTCATCGAGCGGGCGAGGACCGAGACCCGAGAGGACAACCGGGAGACACGGGACTTGATCGAGAAGACCCGCGACCAGGTCACGGACGGGCGCGAGCGGCTGGCCCGCATCGAGGGCCACCTGGGCACTTGGCCCCCACCCGAGGACGAGACGCAACCCGGCGACGCCAAGGCGGCCTGAGCCCCCACAGCGCCGCCCGCCCCAGGCCGTTCCTGTCGGCCCTAGCGGTGTAGCGCCGCCGCTACTGCCGGGCGCTACCGGCTTGGCTTGGTGGGGGTGAACTCGGCGGGCAGGTGCTTGAGGCCGTGGATGCAGATTCCCGGTTTGTGAAGGGCACGGGGACTCGGTACGGTTGCTATATGGCTGCTAACGATGAGTTTTCGGATGATTTCCCTAAGTATCTGGCGGACACCGCACGCGAGTTGGCGGAGATGGCAAGGCGCACCGAGCGGACGATAGAACGAAAGGGCGATATCGTCGCCGGCATCCAGCGAGAGTCCAGGCTGGCAGCGGAAGCTCTGCGCACGGTCGCGTCCGGGCTCCACGACTTCTCCGAGACGTCCTACGAGGCCACCGACCGGGCCACGGAGGCCCTGATCGAGGCCTGCGAGCAGTCCAAGGACGACATGAGGCGCCTGGCAGAGTTGAGCGACATGCTGGCGGCCTATCTGTCGGCGCCCCGAGACGGGGAGCCCGAGTAGCTCACCGCCAGGCTGGCTCAGGCCGAGTCGCCGCTGGGCGCTACCGACTTGGCCTGGTGGGGGTGAACTCGGCGGGCAGGTGCTTGATGCCGTGGATGAACGCCGACGACAGGAGTTCGGGCTCGCCGGTTGCCTCGATGTCGCCGATGCGGGCGAACAGCTCCCGGAACATCACCTTGATCTCGCGGCGGGCCAGGTGGGCGCCCAGGCAGTAGTGCGGACCGGGGCCGCCGTAGCCGACGTGGGAGTTGGGGTCGCGCCGGACATCGAAGGCAAGCGGGTCGTCGAACACCGTCTCGTCCCGGTTGGCGCACAGGTAGTGCATCACCACCTGGTCGCCCTCGTCGATCTTGACGCCCTCCAGTTCGGTGTCGCACAGGGCGGTGCGGCGCATGTAGGTGACCGGGCTGGCGATGCGCACGATCTCCTCCACCGCGCTGTGGGCCACTCCCTCGAAGTCCTCGGCCCAGATGCGGCGCTGGTCGTCGTTGTCGGTGAGGTACACCAGGCCCCAGCTGATGGCGTTGCGGGTGGTCTCGTTGCCGGCCACCACCAGCAGGATGAAGAAGCTGGCCAGCTCGGCCCGGGTCAGCCGCTCCCCGTCGACCTCCGCGTTGACGAGGATGCTGGTCAGGTCCTCGGACTCCACGCCGACCTTGGACTCGGCCACGTCGTCCATGAGCTGGCTCAGGGACTCCCCCGCGGTGAGGATGGCAGTGATCAGGTCGTCGAACTCGGGCACGTACTCCTCGTCGGCCGCGCCCAGGATGATGTTGGACTGGTCGAACACGAAGTCGTGGTGCGACGCCGGGATCCCCATCAGGTCGCACACGATGCGCAGCGGCAGGCGGGCGGCCACGTCGGTGACGAAGTCGCACTCGCCCCGCTCGCAGACCTCGTCCACGATCATCGAGGCCTGGTCCCGGACCGAGTCCTCCAGCCGGGCCAGCATCCGGGGGGTGAAGCCGGCCGACACCAGCCGTCGCAGCCGGGCGTGGCGGGGGTCGTCCATGGCGATGATGGAGTTGAAGTACTCGTTGAACTCCGGCGGGAAGTCGTTGATGGTCACGCCGGAGGCCGAGGAGTAGACCTGCGGGTTGCGCGACACCTCCAGGATGGGAGCGTGCCGGGGCACGACCCAGGCGCCCGGCGTTCGGATGCCCGCCAGTTCGTCAACGAACTGGAACCCCGGAAAGAACGTGAGCGGCTGCGAGCGCAGGCTCGTCAGATCCTCCTCAATCTCGCTGCGGTGCCGTATCCAGAACCGGTTGTGGATCGGGTTGCGAGGATCGGCCTCGGTCGCCGGCGGAGGCTTGGTGGAGGGACCGGGTGTGGTGACGGTCATGGCATCGAAGCTCTGTGTCGGCGTAGGGCTGAGCTGGATTTCAGCAGCCTCACTGTAGTGCTGGGCATGGCGCCCGGGCTAGCGACCCCGCCTCCGGTCCAGTGCTCGACTGAACAACGCGATCAGCTCCAGGTAGTGGTCGTCGTGGTCCGGCGTCGATCCGCCGCAGGCTTCCAGACTCACAAAGCCGTGGATGGCGCTGCGGGCCTGCCTGGCCGCGGCGGCCGACTCAGCCTGATCGAGGCCGGCCCCCGCATAGACGAGGGCGAAGACCTCGAGCAACTCGTCGTGGGCCGCAGCCAGCCCTTCACCGGCTGGGCCGGCGTGGGTCACGGTCGAGCGGAACTGGCCCGGGTGCTCGAGCGCGAATCGGCGATAGGCGCGCCCCATCGACTCCAGCGCGCCGGGGCCGGCCACCCCGATGGCGGCCTGCCGCACCTCGGCAACCATGTTGCGCATGGCGCCCATGGCCACCAGTTGGCGCAGCCCGTCGAGCCCGTCCACATGTGAGTAGAGGGCCGAGGGGCCGACGCCGAGGCGCTGGGCCACCGCCGAGAGGCTCAGGGCCTCGAGCCCGCCCTCCTCGACGACAGCCATGGCCATGCGAGTGATGGTGTCGGGATCGAGGCGTTGTCTAGGCATGTGAGCATCATAGTTGGGAATAGAAGTCTTGCATGTATAGTTGAATGAATCACTGAAAGAATGAAAGTCTTTCAGTAACCAACCAGACTACAAGGAGGCACAGACGTGTTGTTCCAGAATGATCCCTTCCGCGAGCTCGACAGCTGGCTGAGCACCGTCGGTCGGCGCAACGGCTCCGCCACGCCGATGGCCATGGACGCCTACCGGCGCGGCAACGACGTGTGGGTCCACATCGACCTGCCCGGCGTGGCCTCGGACGGAATTGAGATCGACCTGGACCGCAACGTGCTCACTGTGAGCGCGGAGCGGGCCAGCACCCGCGAGACCGACGACCAGGCCTACATCTTCGAGCGCCCCAAGGGCCGCTTCCAGCGCCAGGTGCATCTCGGCGACGGGCTCGACTCGTCCAGCATCACCGCCGACTACGACGACGGCGTGCTCACGCTGCGCATCCCGGTGTCGGAGAGGGCCCAGCCCCGCAAGATCAGCGTGGGCAACGGCCAGACCGCCATCGAGGCCGAGTCGGTCGCCGCCTAGCCGGCCCGAACCGCAGTCGCGGCCCCCTGGCACCGCCCTGATGGCGGTGCCAGGCCGGGTGGTGAATCTCAGTACGCGGCGCCGTGACTACAATCCGGACAATGACAGAGCAGTCCGGCCAGTGACAGGGCAACCTGGCTTGTGATACAGCGCGCCCTGCTTGAACGGGTGCCGTTGCCCAGTTTCCGCAGGCCGCCCGTCGTTGAGGTGGTCATCGGTGCCCAGATGCTCGGCCCGTCCCGCTACTCCCTGGAGGCGCTGGGGACGTTCGCCTCCTCGCTCGGTGACGAGGGGTTGCAAGTCCAAGAGTCGAAGCCCGCCATCCAGGTTCGTCCCGAGCACCTCGACCTCAGGGCTCTGGCGGTGGGACCCTCCCTCGATGTCCTGCTCGGCTCTGGCCATCCGCCGGTCTGCCACGTATTAAAGAGCGCCGACGGCAACGAGATGGTGCAGTTTCAGCACGACTGGCTGGCCGTGAACTGGCGCAAGACCTCCGACGATGCTGTCTATCCTCGGTGGCCGAGCCGTTGGGAGACCTTCCATCGGCGTGCGCAGTTGGCGGAGCACTGCTTTGGAGGCGGTTCCCGTCGCTACGGTCTAGTGGAGGTCACCTACGTCAACCACATAGAGGTTGCGGATACTCGGACACCGCACAGCGAAGCCCACCGCGTGTTTTCATTCCTCAAGCCCGGCGATGCGCTAACCGACGGCTTCCTACGAGCGGCCGAGCAATGCCAAGTCAATCTGAGCTTCTTGATCAGCTCGCCGCCCGGCCGGGATCCCGTAGGGCGGCTCAACGTCTCGATCACACCGGGTTGGAGCGCGGAGGACAAGCGCCAGATTCTCGTGATGACCCTGACGGCTAGGGGTAACTTCCAGGGGGATTCCCTGGAAGCGGTACAGCGCTTCGCCGACCTCGCTCGGGAGTGGATAGTCCGGGCGTTCGCAGACCTTACGACACCGCAAATGCACGCCGCGTGGGGACGCGAGGACATCGAGAGGAGCAGTTAGATGGCATCCGTACTCCAGGCGTCAAGCAGCGCCCTGATGAGCCAGGACGAGGTGCAGCTCGTCAGCCACGCGTCCGGCTCTGCCGTACTGGCCGCTAGCAAGGTTGTCCCCGCATTCGTCGGACCGTCGTCTAGCCACCGTGGTGCGTCTGAATCGGGCCGGGGCGATCAGTCGATGGGCGGGCTGGTTCCCGCTCTCGCTGCATTGGTCGACCTCGACGAGGACTGGGATGGCTACGGGGCTCTCAGTCCGCGGCCCGAGGCGGTTGAGGCTGCGAACGACTTCCTGCGATCGCTGCTGGCTCTGACTTCCCTGCCCGAGCCGGATGTCATGGGCTCGACCGAGGGCGGGGTGCTTCTCGAATGGGAAACCGCCGATGTCGACCTCATCCTTGAGATCGAGCCCCTAGGCACCGCGAATGCGTACGTCAAGACCCCGCTCTTCGAGGTGGAGGGCCCGGTAGGCGAACATGTCATTCAGGTTGGCGAGGCCCTAGCGCTTCTTTGGCACGCCTCCTGAGCTGGCCTCGCCGGGGCAGTGTTGGACAATCCGGGCTCCGTATACGCCGACGACCCAACGATCTCGGACGCGGACGTCCTCTACCGAATGGTCAACGCAAGAACCGTCAAGTGGCAAGACGGCGCCGCCGTGCGAGCCAACACGGCGGCCTTCCAGGACCAAGCACCTTCCCGCGCGGAGGCGATGGGGTACCCAGCGGTCGCTGTGTCGGTGTTTCTGGGATCGACGATGACGCAACACGGCATCAGGTCTGACGACCTCGTTGATGACCCGCGCTGGGACGGGAGCTACGGCGTCGCAAGCATCACCGCCGGGCAGGCGAGAAGCCACGGGCAGGGAATCGTGCGGGCTCCGACGCCCGAGAGTCCCGCACATGCCATGATCTTTGCTATGGCCGGCCGCAAGAAAACGGCGGGCCAGAGCAAGGCCCTTGCTCGCCACTCGGTGATTGTCATCCCGCCCAAGGGCCTGCCGCCGCCCGCGGCCTAGCTGTAGCTATTGGCCCTTCTGTAGATATTGGCCCTTCTGTCACCGTAGTGGTCGGGCGCGGCGTCGATCCGCGGACCTTCCGCTTTTCAGGCGGACGCTCTGCCAACTGAGCTACCCGACCGGGGTCGTCGCCGTCCCCGGAGGGGCGGCAACGCGGTCCTGACGGGATTTGAACCCGCGGCCTCCACCTTGACAGGGTGGCGATCACTCCAGACTGATCTACAGGACCGGGCACACGACTCGCGTGCGGACCGAAACGCTAGCGAGCCCTGCCGCTGGTCGCACCCCCAACGGGATTCGAACCCGTGTTACCGGCGTGAAAGGCCGGCGTCCTAGGCCGCTGGACGATGGGGGCCCGCCGGCCGTCGCCGACCTGCTCAGGCTACCGGCCCGAGGTCGCCGTCTACCCGTCTGCTCGATCAGACCGTCGCCTTGCCTCCTCTGCTACCCAGAGCCTTCTTGCTGCGTATACTTCGCTTGGCATATGAGGTGTTCCTAGTGCGCAGAACTGGAGCCGCCGCGATTCGCCCGATGCCACGCCGGGAGCACAGCCGGTGAGCTCAGGGCAAGGCGTGATGACGAGGTCGTTGACGTTGATCGACGAGCTTGTCCTGACGCTCCTCAATGAGGAGAGCGGCTACTTCCGCCAGGTACCCGGGTGGAATCTGAACTGTGCCATCGTCGGTGCGGCCCTTGCCGAGTTGTCGCTCGCGTCTCGCGTCGACACCGACCTGGAGTCGCTGATCCTCCTGGACGGGATCCCGACCGGCGATCCCGCGCTCGACCCTGTCCTCTACAGGATCGCGGCCGAGAAGACTCAACGCAACGCCCAGTACTGGATCGAGCGGCTCGCTCCCGAGGCGGAGTCGATCATCGATCTCACCTTGGCCCGCTTGTGCGACCTGAACATCTTGCAGCATCACGACGGCGAATTCTGGTCGCTGGCCGGGTCCGCCTGGAGGATGGGAGTGCACACCGGATCCGAGGTGGGCACGGCCGTCGAGTTCGTCAAGACCCGCATAGGCCGGGCCATCTTCAACAACGAGATCCCGGACCCCAGAGACGTCATCATCATCTGTCTCATCGACACATGCGACGTCCTGCGGTTCATCTTCGAGCTCGACGAGGAGTCCGAGGAGCGCGTCGAGCAGATCCGCAGGATGGACTTGATCGGCCGGGCCATCGCCGACGCGGTCGGGCACAACATTGCCGTGTCGTCGTTCCGGCGATCCGCCCTGGCCAAGCAGATTCCCGTCGTCAAGCTGCGGAAGCTGCTGCGGAGCAAGAATGTTCGCAGCGGCAACCTTCCCGCTGTCTTCGCGGAGCTTCATGAAGAGTACGGCCCGGTGTTCGAGGTTCGCCCGCCCTTCAGGGAGCCCATGATCTGCCTCGCCGGACCCGACACCAATCACTGGGTGCACCGGCACGGCCGCACGCACCTGAGAGCCAGGGACTATCTGGAGGATTTCGAGAAGGTCTACGGCGGAGTGGGACTTCTGCCCGCGCTCGACGGCGCCGATCACTTCCGGTACCGGAAGTCCATCCAGCCTGCCTATTCGCGCACCAGGCTGGCAGAGCAGCTGGACGAGTTCTTTGCCCATTCGCGGAGCTGCATGGCGACTTGGGGTGTTGGAGAAGCACAGCAAGCGTTGGGGATGTGCCGGAAGTTGATCAACGCGGTGATGTCGCCGCTGACTGTCAGCATCGACTCGCAGGACATCGTCGACGACATGCACAAGTTCAAGGACCGCGCCCTCAAGACGCACCTCGGCCAGACCCTCCCCAAGTTCATGCTGAAGACTCCGAGCATGAGGCGCCGGGCGAAGCTGGTCGGCGAAGTGGTGGACCGGGTCCTCAGTCTCCATACGCCCGCCCAGAGGGCCGGATGTCCTCGGGATCTTGCGGACGACCTGCTGAGCATGCACACCAGCGACCGGCAGTTCCTCCCGGAGTCGAACCTGCGGTTCGTGCTCTCGGCACCGTTGATCGCCAGCATGTATGTCGGCGATCAACTCAGCTTCATCGCCTACGCGATGATCTCGCAGCCCGAGTTCCACGAGAAGATCCGGGCCGAGGCCGATGCCGTGTTCGCCGACGGCGATCCGGATGTAGAGATGCTCACCGGACCGGCTACCGACGTGACTCGCCGCTTCATCATGGAGTGCATGCGTCTGTACCCGGTCGTCCCGCTGTCGCTTCGCAACGTGATGAATGCCTGCGAGGTCGAGGGCTACGAGTTGCCGGAGGGTGTCCGGGTCTTGATCGCCACCACCGCCACGCACTACATCGAGGATCTGTTCCCCGACCCCTTCAAGTTCGACATCGACCGCTATCAGGCTCCGCGCAAGGAGCACCTCGGCACCGGGTACGCCCCGTACGGCCTAGGCACGCACACCTGCCTCGGCGCCCGGTTGACGGAACTGTATCTGGCGACCAACCTGCTGATGATGGCGCACTACTTCACGCTGGAGATCGCTCCCAAGAACTACAAGGTCAAGATCAGCCCGTTCCCGACGATGTCACCGAGCAGGAAGCTGAAGTTCGTGGTGGCCGAGAAGAGGCGCGAGCTACCCGTCTGACGCGCCTGCTGCCCGGAGCCCGACCGGCTACGATTTGTCGGATGGTGCGCGGAGGAAGGGCCTGATGTCGCCGGTTGGCGGCGGCGTGATGACGAGGTCGCTGACCCTGATCGACGAACTCGTCCTGACGCTCCTCAATGAGGAGAGCGGCTACTTCCGCCAGGTTCCGGGTTGGAACCTGAACTGCGCGATCGTCGGCGCGGCCCTCGCCGAGCTGTCGCTCATGGCCCGCATCGACACCGACATGGAGTCCCTGATCCTTCTGAACGGGACCGCGACCGGCGACCCTGCGCTCGACCCCGTCCTCTACAGAGTCGCGGCCGAGAAGACTCAACGCAACGCCCAGTACTGGATCGAGCGGCTCGCTCCCGAAGCGGAGTCGATCATCGACCTGACCCTGGATCGCCTGGTCGACCTGAAGATCCTGCAGCATCACGACGGCGACTTCTGGTCGTTGGCCGGATCGGCCTGGAGGATGGGAGTCCACACCGGATCCGAGGTGGGCACGGCCGTCGAGTTCGTGAAGACCCGTATCAGCCGGGCCATCTTCAACAACGAGATCCCGGACCCGAGAGACGTCATCATCATCTGCCTCATCGACACATGCGACGTCCTGCGCTTCATCTTCGAACTCGACGAGGAGTCCGAGCAGCGGGTGCAGGACATCTGCAGGATGGACCTGATCGGCCGCGCCATCGCCGAGGCGGTCGGTCAGAACATCGCCGGGCCGCTGTTCCGGCGATCCGCGCTGACCAAGCAGATTCCGGTGGTGAAGCTCCGGAAGATCCTGGGCAGCAGGCATGCTCGCACCCGCAACGTGCCGGCGCTCTTCGCCGAACTGGCAGAGGAGTACGGTCCGGTGTTCGAGATCCGGGTGCCCTTCAAGGAGCCCATGCTCTTCCTTGCCGGAGCGGAGACGAATCACTGGGTCCATCGGCACGGCCGCATGTACCTGAGAGCCAGGGACTACTTCGAGCCCATGGAGAAGGTCTACGGCGGCGTGGGACTGCTGCCCGGTCTCGACGGCGCCGACCATTTCCGGTACCGGAAGTCCGTCCAGCCCGGGTACTCGCGCGCCAGGCTGGAGGAGCAGCTGGACGAGGTCTACTCGCACGCGCGGGACCACATGGCGGACTGGGCTGTCGGCCAGGCGTACCGCGCGGTGCCGATGTGCCGGCTGCTGGTCAACTCGCAGATATCGCCGCTGTCGGTCAGCATCGATTCGCAGGACATCGTCGAGGACTTGCAGGTCTTCAAGGAGCAGGCGCTCAAGGTGCATCTCGCCCGGACCACGCCCAAGTTCACGCTGAAGACCCCGGGCATGAAGCGTCGGGCGAAGCTGATCGGCGACGTAGTGGACCGGGTGCTCAGTGTCCACACCCCGGCTCAGCGGGCCGGGTGCCCTCGCGACCTCGCCGACGAGCTGCTGAGCATGCACACCAACGACCGGCAGTTCCTCCCGGAGTCGAATCTGCGGTTCGTGCTCTCGACCCCGCTGCTTGCCAGCATGTACGTCGGTGACGAGCTCAGCTTCATCATCTACTCCATGCTGTCGCAGCCGGAGTTTCACGAGAAGATCCGGGCCGAGGCCGATGCTGTGTTCGCCGACGGCGATCCGGATCCCAAGACGCTCACCGGGGGGGGGTAGACGTAACGAGCCGCTTCATCATGGAGTGCCTGCGTCTCTACCCGACCGTGCCGATGTCGGTTCGAAACGTGATGAATGCGTGCGTGGTCGAGGGCTACGAGCTGCCGGAGGGTGTGCGGGTCCACATCGCCACGACCGCGACCCACTACATGAAGGACATCTTCCCCGACCCCATGAAATTCGATATCGACCGCTACACAGCGCCCCGCAAGGAGCACCTCGGCAGCAGCTACGCCCCCTACGGCCTGGGCACGCACACATGCCTGGGCGCCCGGATGGTGGAGATGCAGATGGTGATCAACGTGCTGATGATCGCCCACTACTTCACGCTCAAGATCGCTCCCGAGAACTACAAGCTGAAGATCGACCCGTTCGCGTCGATGTGCCCGAGCAAGAAGCTGAAGTTCGTCGTGGCCGAGAAGAGGCGCGAGCTACCCGTCTGAGGCGCCCTGCTCCCCAGTTTCCTCGGCGTGGCGCTGGTACACCTCTTCGGCCGCCACGTCGATGTCGTCCCACAGGCGCTGAACGGTTGAGCGCAGGCGCATGTTCTCGTAGGCGCCCCACACGGTCATCGCCGGCGGGACCACCAGGACCGAGACGAGCAGCGAGTACCCGATCGTTATCGCCGCGGTTATGCCGAATTGCCGGGACCCGTCCAGCGGCGAGAAGGCCAGCACGCCGAACCCGAAGGCGGTCGTCAGCGCCGAGCCCAGCAGCGCCGACCCCGTGGTCGCGAGGGTCCGGATCGCGGCCGTCTCCGGCTTGCGCACGAGGGCGAACTCCTCCCGGTAGCGATGGATCACGTGGATGGTGTAGTCCACGCCGATCCCGATCGACAGCGCGGTGATGATCGAGGTGATCAGCGAGTAGGGAATGTCCAGCAGGGCCATCGTGCCCAGGACCCAGATGAGGACGAGCACGATCGGCCCGACCGCGATGATCGACAGCGTCGGCCTACGCAGCGTCACCCAGAAGAAGATGGCGAGGATGCCGAGGGCGACCGCGACGGTGGTGCTGATCGACTCGGTCTGCCCGTCGGTGATCTGGTCCGTGATGGCGACGGCCAGGATGCTCTCCGCAGTCGCGGTGATGGCCTCGTCGTCGCCGTTCCAGAGCGCCTCGATCTCCTCCTGGACCACTGCGGCCGCCCTGGGGTCGTCGGTGTAGGTCGGGAACTCGAGCAGGATCGCGTCCGTGCCGTCCGGATTGTTGACCAGGACGTGGGCCAGCGCGGGTTCCATCGCCTCGAGCCGGTCGAGGAGTTCCTGCATGAGCACCGGGTCGAGCTGAACGCCGGCCGCGGCCTCGTCGAAGAGCTCGGCGAGGTCGGGGTCGTACTTGTCGCCGGGTTCTCCACTGTCGTGGGTCCAGTCGCGCGCCAGCGACTCGTACGTGGCCGCCATCGGCCCCGCGGCCGCCTGCGGGCGGCGTTGCTCGTCCTCGAAGGCGTCGGCGAGATCCCGCACGTTCAGCAGGGTGCGGGTCTCGGTGGCCTCGGCCCTCACCAGCACCCGGGCCTGCTCGGTCGAGCCGCCGACGGCTGCTTCGAGGCTCTCCATGTCGTTCAGCACGGTCCCGCCCCGGGGCAGGATGTCGCGGATGCTGAACACCGAGTGGAGTCCCGTGGCCGCGAACCCGAACGCGACCGTCACCGCAAGCACGGCGATGAGGTAGGGGGCCGGCCGGCGGGCCACCGCCGCCCCGAACACCTCGGCCGCTCGTTCGATGCCGGGCAGTGCGCCTGACACCGGCCGCGGCGCCTTCAGCCTGCCCCGGGCCTCGCGCCGCCGGTCGATGATGGTTCGTCCGGCCGGGACCAGCGACAGCATCACGATCAGGCTCAAGGCCACTCCCAGCGCGGCGACGACGCCGAAGTCGCCGATCACGCCGATCGGGGAGAACAGGATCGACAGGAAGCTCGCAATCGTGGTGACCGCGGCCAGCACGATCGGGACGCCGACGTTGTGCAGCCCCGTCCGGACCGCCTCCAGCACCGGCTCGCCGGCGAGGCGCCGCTCGCGGTAGTGCGAGACGGCCTGGATCGCATAGTCCACCGTGAGGCTGATCACGATGATCGGCACCATCGTCGAGACCGAGCTCGGGGGACCTATCCAGCCCAGCCCGTTCGGCCCGAGCCAGCCCTCCGCCCCGACGATCCAGCTCACCGAGAGGATGAGGCCCCCGAGGGTGAGCAGCAGATCGGAGAACGTGCGCATGAACAGCAGGATCAGCGCCGCGATCAGCAGCAGGGCCAGTCCGACCAGCGGCGCCATCCCCTCCTCGGTGGCCCGTTTGTACTCGTCCTCGATCACGATCGGCGACACGCTGCTCACGCTCAGCGGGCCCTCGGCCGCGGCGGCCAGATCGTTGATGGTCCGCTCGGCGTCCCACACTCGCTCGTCGCCGGTGTTGCTCAGGCGGACGGTGGCCACCGCGATGGGCGTGCCGTCGCTGTCGATGCCGGTCATCGCGTCGAGCGCCCCGCCGATCTCGGGCACGCTGCGGAGCGCGTCTATCTCTGCCGGGGTGACCGACGCCGCGTCGAGCCCGGCCGCGGCCTCAATCACCAGCGACGGCGCGATGACCGGGTCGGCCGGCGCCAGCAGCCCGGCCACGCCCGGGTCGCTGACGATGCCGTCGAGCAGGGCGTCCATCTGGGCGAGCCCGCCGGGGGTGAGCGCCTCGCCGCGGAAGACCATGGTCACCACGCTGACGTCGCTGGACTCCCCGAAGAACTCGTCGAGCTCGGCCAGCGTGGTGGCGACCGCGCTACCGGGCGGAAGGAACTCCACCGAGGCTCCCTCGGTGGGCGGCGCCCGCCGGGTCGCTCCCGCGGCCAGCACGAAGGTGAGGAGGATGAGGACGAGGATCGTGATGGCCGGCCGGGCCGTGACCAGCCGGCTGAACCTGTCGAGCAGGCGGCTCATGGCGCGTCACTGTACCGAAGCGCCATTACCTCAATCCTCCACCCTCCTGAACCGGCCGCCGTGCATGATACTCCCGTAGTAGTTGAAAGACTTCTTGGCGGCGGGATCGTCGAAGTGGTAGTCGGCGCCGAGCTGCCTTGCCGCCGCGAGCCCGGTGACCAGACAGGTCTCCTGGCTGTTGATCAGCTGTTCTGAGTTCCTCTACGCGTCGCCGGCCGCTCGCAGGTTGACGACGGTCTCGGTGTCGCCGGCCTCGGCCGGAGCATCGGGATAGAACTGGGCGCAGTAGGCGCGGAACTGCCTGATCTCGCCGTCGGAGCGGGCCAGCTTCGGGCGGGGCCGGTACTGCTTGCGGCTCCAGATCGGTATGTCCTGCAACACGTCGTTCTTCTGGAGCGACGCCATGAACCTGTTCATGATCGGGGCCCGCAGCCTCACCGGGAGGAAGCCCAGGCCGAGGATCCAGCGGTTGGGCTTGCGCACCTCTCCCACCTGGGAGACCACCGACAGGTCGATCACCGTGCCGTCGACGGGCGTCGCCAGGATCCAGATCCGCATGGGGATCCCGATCGTGCGCTCGAGCACCTCCACGAACGAGTAGCCCAGCCCGTAGATGAGGGTGTTGGCCTCCAGGTCGAGGCTCAGGGGCAGCAACCCGGCGATCCGGCGGCTGCTGGCGAAGTCGAAGCGGCTCACCAGCAGCGGCCCGTCCACCGTCACCGGCTCGACGCGACTCACGCTGTGGTAGTCGTGGACGTAGCGGAAGTGGGCCAGGTCCACCGAGTTCTCCGTGGTCTCCTGAGGATGGCCCGCGAAGCGGGAGGTCCAGACGCTCAGGTCGCTCCAGCCGGTCTGGTCCGGCGACTCCTCGGGCAGGCCCCACTGCGGTGCCCGCCCCCCGATCCCCCACCAGGCGAAGATCAGGCCGGCGATGTCTGAGGTCTCGAAGACCCGCAGCCGGGCCGTCCGGGGCGGGGGCGCGAAGGGAGTGGCGACGCACTGGCCGGTCGTGTCGTACTCGAAGCCATGGAAGGGGCAGACGAGCCGACCGCCGCGCACCCGCCCCCCTGCGGCCGGGCCCAGGTCCGAGCCCAGGTGGGGGCAGTAGGCCTCGCTGACGCAGACCCGGCCCTCGTCACCGGACCAGACGACGATCTCGGTGCCCATCCAGGTCTTGCGGATCAGCTTGGCTTTCTCCAGGGCCTTGCGGCTGGCGACGAAGTACCAGCCCTCGGGGAACGGCGAGGGCGGGGCGGTCGCAGGTTCCTTACGTTGGACTGGCATTGTTTGACATTCCTGGCCCGGGTGCTCGGCACTTAGGAAACCCGATAACGGACTCTACGCGCTTCGGGAAGCAACCGAATCTTACGGTCCTGTGCCTTGCAGTGGTCCGGTTTGCAGCCGGCCGAGGGGTTGGTGTCAGTCGTCGGTGCCGGGCGGGAGGTCCCCGGCCGCGACCTTCACGAGCTGGTCGAGCAGGCCGCCCAGCCACTCGTACAGCACGTACCTGGCCGCCTCCTGGGGTTGATCGCCGTCGGTGGGCGGGTTGAAAGTGGCCGCGCCGACCTCCAGCGTGTTCCCCAGGTAGAGGCGCACGCTGTTGATGGTCTGCATCCAGGCAGCTACTCCGTCGTCATCCAGCGGGGCACCGTCCAGGGTGGCCTCGACGGTGTCGATCGCCTCTAGGCGGTGTCGCAGCAGCGAGTCGCCGGTCATCTCCCAGAACTCCTCGGAGGCTCGACGGTCGTGGATGTGCACTGGCGGCTGGAAGCGGAGCAGGGAGGGATCCTTGCCCCCCACCAGCAACTGCCGGAACTGCTCGAGGATTGCGGCCAGGCCGGCCCGCTCGTCGTCCCGCAGCCTCACGTTGATGCCGTCAGGACCAGGTCTGAACCTCACACCGGACATCAGTCCTGCTCGAGGATCGCCCAGAGGCCGTGCTCGTGCAGCCGGTACACATCGAACTCGGCCTTCTCCTTCTGCCCCGACGCCACCACGGCCTTGCCCTCGGTGTGGACCTGCATCATCAGGCGGTGCGCCTTCTGTTGCGAGTAGCCGAACAGCTTGCGGAACACGTAGGTGACGTAGGACATCAGGTTGACCGGGTCGTCGAGCACGATCACCTTCCAGGGCAGGTCGGGCCGGCGGTCGGTTTCGTCCACCGGGTCCAGGACGGGCGCGACGGTCGGCGTCGGGGCTGCCGGGGCTGACCCGGCCGCCGCGGGCGGGGTGCGCGTCACGGCCGCCGCGACCTCTGCTGCCGGCGCGTCGGCGGTGACCGCGGCGGGCGTCATGGGCCTGCTACCACAGTCGAGGCTGTGGCCGGTTGTGGGATCGCCGCGGCCATTCCGGCGCCGGGGGCGTGGACGGCCTTGACGATCTCTATCCATGTGACTGTCGCCAGGGTCACATGTACTCCTACGAGCAGGGCGGGAACGCCGGTGAAGTACTGCGTATAGCCGACCGCGCCCTGCACGGCGAGCAGCACTGCAATCCGTCCCATCCGGACGTGCCCAGCCGAGCCCGATGCCCGCAGCCGCCACCACGTCCACGCCACCATCCCTAGCAGGATCACCGCCACGATGCTGTGGATCCGGGCCACCTCCCGCACTAGCAGCGGAAGCCTCTCTGCCCGGGTGTCACCGGCATGGGGCCCGGCCCCTGTGACCAGCGTGCCGGTAACCAGCAATGCCCCGCCGACCACCAGCACGGCCCACAGCATCAACCGGGTCGTTCCGTCGGGCGGGTTCGGGCGGCGGGGCCGGGTCGTTCCGTCGGGCGGGTGAGCCGTTCGCGACTCGGCGGACGCAAGCCCCGCGTCGCTGCGGGCTCGGACATCGAGCACGGCCGCGTTCCATAGCAGCACCATCGACAGCAGGAAATGCCCCATGGTGAAGCGAGGGTCGAGTTCGGACAGCACCAGCAGGGCTCCCAGCCCGACCTGGGCCAGCACCCCGGCCACCAGGCCCAGCGACAGCATGATCAGGTCGGCCCGGCGCGGCTTCCGCCGCCAGGAGCCCAGCACGGCCCCCATCACCGCGATGGCCACCACCCCGGTGAAGAGCCGGTTCACGAACTCGACCAGGGCGTGATACTCCAGGTCGGCCACGAAGCGGTCCTCGGAGCAGGTGGGCCAGTCCTCGCAGCCCAGCCCCGACCCGGTGAGGCGCACGGACACGCCGGTCACCACTATGGCCGCGAGCGCCCAGAGGGCGAACCGGGTGAGCCGAGCGTAGGTCGAAGGGGCCACAGTCTGATCGTACGGCCAAAGGGCCGGGGTTGGAATACGGCGCATCCACATGCGGCGCCCGGCCGGGGAGGCCGGGGCTGGGGGCTGGTGGGCAGTCCATCACGCGGCGTCCCGGCTGTCCTCACCGTCGTTGCCGTCGGGTTGCGGATGGGTGGCGTCGAGTCGTCCCTCGATGCGGGCCAGGCGCTCGCGTGCGTCATTGAGGCTGGCACTGAGGTCGTCGAGCCTGTCGCTGAAGTCGTCGAGCCTGTCGCTGAAGTCGTCGAGCCTGCCGCCGATGGCGCCGATGGCGGCGCGCAGCAGGTCGAACTGTTCGGCGGTCCACTCGCGGTTTTTCTGGTTGGTTCTCTCGATCAGCTCGGCGGTCCACTCGCGGGTCTTGGTGCTGTCGACATGCTGGTAGCGCATCAGGGTTACGGCCAACCCCACGATGGGCAGGACGAACGCCAGGATGACGGGGGTGAGCTCCCATGAAGAGGCCGTCTCGGCCTGAGCCTGCCCGATGACCGCGGCAACCGTCGATAGTGCCATGACAGCACCGTAGCTATCTGGCGACACTGTCGCAACTCCAAACAGCATGAAATATGTCAATCAGGCATTCAGGCTGCCGTTGGCACTTCGGGCAGGGCCTGACCGCTGGCACGGCCAGCCGGACGGCAAGACGGGCCTCACCACCTGCGGCGACACCGGCCCGACATTTTGCAGCGGATGGCCGTAGCCTTTCGGCGTGACCGGAACCGTCACCGGAGGTCTGCGCGCCCCCCGCCGCGCCCGTGCAGCGGCCTTCGTCGCGCTGACGAAGCCCCGCATAGTCGAGTTGCTGCTGGTCACCACGGTTCCCTCGATGGTTCTGGCCGAGCGAGGCCTGCCGTCGCTGTGGCTCATGGGGGCCACCGTTCTGGGGGGCGCGATGGCTGCCGGCGGGGCCAACGCGCTCAACATGTACGTCGACCGGGACATCGATCGGCTCATGCACCGCACCCGGAACCGGCCCCTGGTCACCGGCGCGGTCCGCCCTACCGAGGCGATCGTCTTCGCGGTGGCCCTGACCGCCGGCTCATTCGTGTGGCTGTGGGCCTTCGTGAACCTGCTGTCGGCCGCGCTGGCCGCCGCGGCTGCCCTGTTCTACGTGTTCGTCTACTCGCTGTGGCTCAAGCGGACCTCCATCCGCAACATCGTGATTGGCGGCGCGGCCGGAGCGGTGCCGACCCTTGTGGGCTGGACCGCGGTCACGGGATCGCTCGACTGGCCCCCGGTGGTGCTGTTCGCGGTGATCTTCTACTGGACGCCTCCCCACTTCTGGGCCCTCGCCATCCGCTACCGCAGCGACTATGAGGCCGCCGAGGTGCCGATGCTCCCTGCGGTGGCCGGGCTGCGAGCGACCGCTCGCCGCATCGTCGCCTACACGCTCGCGCTGTGGGCCCTGACCCTGGTGCTTGTGCCGGTGGCGTCGATGGGCGTCCTGTATGTCGTGGCTGCGCTGGTCCTCGGCGCGGGCTTCCTCGCGCTGGCTGTCGACGTGCTGCGCCGCCCGGATCCGACCCGGTCAATGCGCCTCTTCGGCTGGTCGAACGCCTACATCGTGCTGCTCTTCGGAACGGTCGCGGCCGATGTCCTGATCCGTAACGGGTTCTAGGGATGGAGCCGTGTTCCTCCCCCGCCGGCGCATCGTGCCTTGCGGTGACCCCTGAGCCTTCACGCCGATTGTCGGTGGCCCCATCGTCAATGTGTAGCATCGCCTCCCGATGACGCTGACCGAGTCCCCCGTCGCGGAATCGGAGGCCGCGTCCGCCGACGGCGGAGCGGCCGCGCCGGCGTCCGCCGCGGAGACACTCGGGACGCCCCGGGGCCTGGCCCAGCCGTTCATGACCAGCGACGCGGCGCAGGTCGGAAGGCTCTTCGTGGTCACGTCGCTCCTGCTGGCGCTGGGCACGGCCGTCATCGGCGTGCTGCTCTCGCTGGGACGCACCGATGCGGTAGCTGCCGACGACCTGTTCGGCGGCCTCAACGCGTACTTCCGCATGTGGACGCTCTACCGGGTGTCGTTCGTGCTGCTGGTGGTGATGCCGCTGCTTCTCGGCCTGGCCCTCGCGGTTGTGCCGGCCCAGGTGGGAGCGGGCAATGTCGCGTTCGGTCGAGCCGCGCTGGCGTCGTTCTGGTCGTGGCTGATCGGCGCGGTGATCGTCGTCGCATCGGTGCTCGCGGGAGGGGGCTGGGGCGCCCTCGACGGCGTGACCGGCAACGAGAGCGACGCCATGGCGCTCACGCTGCTCGGCACCGGCATGGTGATCGTCGCCCTGCTGCTCGGAGCCATCGTGGTCGCCACCACCGTGATCTCGCTGCGCCAGACCGGCATGAGCCTCCTCGACGTGCCCCCCTTCTCCTGGTCGATGCTGGTGACCGCAGTGGTGTGGCTGTTCTCCCTGCCGGTGGCCATCGCCAACATCGTGGTCATCTACGCAGACTTGCGGGGCCGGCCGGCCGTCGCCTTCGGCCGGCCCGAGAGCCCCGACATCTGGCTCCAACTCGACTGGCTGGTGGAGCAGCCCGCCGTGTACGCGGTGGCCGTGCCGGTGCTCGGCATCATCTTCAGTGCGGCCGGCGCGGCCGTCGGTGCCCGCTCCAGCCGCCCCGAGGCCATGCTCATCGTGGTGGGGCTGTTCGGCCTGCTGGCGATGGGCGGCTGGTCACAGGACTACTTCACCGCCCCGCAGGACCTCCGCGACGGGCTCGTATACGTGGCGTTCGGCCTGGCCGCCGTCGTGCCGGTAGTGGCCACCGCCGGCGGCGTCGGCGAGTTGGTGATGCGGGGCTCGAAGACACTGGACCGGCTCCTGGACACACGCATGCTCGGCGCGGGCGCGGCGCTCAAGCTTCTCGGTGCAGCCGCTCTGGTCGGGGCGCTGCGAGTGATCGAGCCCCTCGACCTGCTTGAGACCTCCGCCACCTGGGCGGTGTTCCACGGTGTCGTTGTCGCCGGCCTCGTCGCGGCCGTGGCTGCTCTGGCGACCTGGTCGCAGCTGCTGTTCGGCCCCATCCAGCAGAGGATTGCCCGGGGAGCGATCGTGCTGCTGTTCGGCGGCGGCGGGCTGCTGGTGCTGGCCGACCTTATTTCTGGCTTCGTCGCCGATGATCCTGATCTCATGGCCCTCGCGCTCGATGGCAGCGCCGTACTCAACGTGGTGGCCCTGATCGGATCCCTGCTGGTGGCGGCCGGGTTGGCCGCAGCTCTGGCTGGGGTGGCCTCGGCATTTAAATCGTCCGCGGCGCTCGCGAGCGAGGCGGCATGAGAACGACCGAGCTCCCCGCGGCGGAGGCGACCCGCCCCCGCACCGTCGTTGTCGGCGCCCTGCTGGCCACGGGGGCGGCCTTCATGGCCTTCGCCGCGCTTGTCTCGGTGTACGTCCAGCAGCGCCAGCAGGCTGTGGCCCTGGGCGAGGAGTGGTTCCCGTCCGGCACGGTCGAGCTCGGCCCCGCCGGAATGATGATGATGACGCTGGCGCTGTCCGTGGTGACGGTGCAGTGGGCGGTGCAGGCCGCCCGGGCCGAGGACCGGCCTCACGGGTTCATCGCGCTGGGGGTCACCCTGATGTTCGGCGCCGCAGTGATCAACCAGTTCTGGTTCGTCTACCAGGACACCGCCTTCGCCATCGACGACGGCCGGGCCGAGTTGCTGTTCTACGCGGTCACCGGCTCGTTCATCGCCATGCTCATCGCGGCGATGGCGATGCTGGCGGTGACCACCATCCGCTCGCTGCTAGGGCCCTTCGGCCGCGATCTGGCCCACGCGGTACAGGCCTCGGCCACGTTCTGGCATATGTGCGTGCTGTGCTACTTCCTGGTCTGGTACGTCGTGTTCATCACCAAGTAGGGCAGGCAGACCGAGCATGTTCACCACCGGATTCAAGTTCTTCTTCGGACTGTTCGTCGCCTTCACCGGGGCTGCGCTCGTCTACGGCTACACCACCGGCGGCAACCACGTCGGCCCCATCTCGCTGGGTTGGAAGGGCGGAGTGGGCGACCATATCGGCTACGGGGTGCTCGTCGGGCTGGCCGCAGTCTCTCTGACCGTCAGCCTGGTGCTGGTGTCGTTCCGCGACGCCGACGCCTCGGCCCAGGCCCGCCTCCAGAACGTTGCCGAGGTGCTCACCGACCAGCCGGTGGCGGCCAGCTTCTGGCCGGTGGTCGCCGCTTTCGGCGTGGGCGCGGCCGCGGTTGGCCTGGTGCTGCACCCCATGGTGTTCGTGCTGGGCCTCGCCCTGATCTTCCTTTCGCTGATCGAGTGGACGATGGACGGCTGGTCCGACCGGGCTACCGGCGACGCCGCGATCAACCGGGAGCTGCGCAACCGCATCATGGCGCCCATCGAGATCCCCGTCGTGGGCACGCTCGGTGTGGCCGTGATCGTGCTGGCCGCCTCTCGCATCCTGCTGAACGTGTCGAAGCTGGAGGCAGTGTGGGTCGCGGGCGTCGTGTCGGCGCTGATCCTGATCGGCGCCTGGGTGTACACCAACCGGCCCGGTCTCGGCCGCCGTCTCGTGCGGATCCTGGGACCCGTGGCGGCCCTGCTGCTGGTGGTGGGCGGGGTGCTGGCGGCGGTGGCCGGCGAGCGCGAGTTCGTCCACCACGACGTCGAGCACCAGTCCGACGACACCCACGAGGAGTCCGGTGAGCCGGCCGTGCCTGAGGAAGGCCACTGACGTGCGTACGTTGACGCCCGCCCGTGGCCTCGCCTGGGTGCTGGTGCTGCTGGGCGCAGTCGTTGTCACCGGCTGCGCAACCGACGCCGAGCTCGACACGTTCGCGCCGCAAGGCCCGATCGCCAGGGAACTGCACTCCAGGGGAGTGCTTCCCGTCTTCTGGATCGCCGCGGTGGTGATGGTGGGCATCACGGTGGCCATGGTCTGGCTGATATGGCGGTACCGGGTCAAGAGCTACCGGGGCGACGACGAGTGGCCCGCCCAGACCCATGGCCATGTCCCGCTCGAGGTGGGCTGGACCGTGGGGTTCCTCGTCACCATGGCCGCGGTAGCGGTCATCATGCTGTGGTCACTTCCCACCGTGGACGCCACCGAGGTCAACAAGATGAGCGTCGAAATCGAGGACCGGAGCGTCGAGTGGGAACCCACCGTGGTGGTTGTGGGCAACCAGTGGTGGTGGGAGTTCCGCTACTACTTCACCGATCAGGTCGACTTGGCCGATCTGAGGGCCCATGGCGATGCCAAGACGCTGCCGCCGGCCGACATCGTCACCTCCGGCCAGATGATGATCCCCACCGGCGAGGAGATCGAGCTGATCATCACGGCGCGCGATGTGATCCACTCGTTCTGGATCCCAGCCCTCAACGGCAAGCGCGACGCGGTGCCCAACCGTTTCTCGCCCTGGAAGCTCGAGGCCTCCGATCCCGGCTTCTACTTCGGGCAGTGCACCGAGTTCTGCGGCCTGTCGCACTCCCGCATGAGGATGCAAGTGGTGGCGCTGACCCCCGCGGACTTCCAGTCGTGGGTCGACGCCACCACTCAGGACGCGGTCGAGCCCACCGATCCGGATGCACTGGCGGGCCTGGAGGTGTTCTCCGGCATCTGCACCTCCTGCCACGTCATCGAGGGAGTCAACGACGACGTCTTCGAGAGCGCCGACCAGGCATCCGGAGCGGCGCCCAACCTGACCCACTTCGCCAACCGGAGCACCTTCGCCGGCGGCATCTTCAACACCTACAACGCCGACGGGTCGCTCAACCGGGTCCAGCTCGAGGCCTGGCTCCGCAACCCCGGAGACCTCAAGGCCAACTACACCGTGCCGGGCGAGCAGTACCGGGGCATGCCCGATCTGGACCTGAGCGAGCAGCAGATCGACGACCTGGTGGCCTACCTTGCAGGGCTGGGGAAGCGGCCCGCAGGCTGGATCATCGAAGCGACCCAGGTGGAGTGACATGGCGCATACCGAGGTAACGACCGGGGAGGTGCACGAGCATGGCGATCACTGAGAAGACGCCCCTCGAGCTCGGCCCGGGCGACAGCGCCCGGTACGCCGAGCGGCCCCTTGGCATATTCACCCGCCCCCAGGGCGGTCGGGGCTGGCGAGACTGGCTCAGCACCGTCGACCACAAGCGCATCGGGATCCTGTACGGCGCCTCCGCGATGTTCTTCTTCCTGGTGGGCGGCGTCGAGGCGCTGCTCATCCGGCTGCAGCTGGCCGCCCCGGAGGGCTCGGTGCTCAGCGCCGACGTCTACAACCAGGTGTACACCATGCACGGCGTCACCATGGTGTTCCTGTTCATCATGCCGCTGGCCGCCGCCTTCGCGAACTACTTCATCCCCCTGCAGATCGGCGCCCGCGACGTGGCCTTCCCCCGGCTCAACGCGCTCTCGTACTGGATCTGGCTGTCGGGGGCCATCTTCTTGAACACGTCGTGGATCGTGGGCGGAGGCGGCGCCGACTGCGGGTGGTTCTGCTACTCGACCAACAGCGGCGTGGCCTTCTCGCCCAGCCACGGCGTGGACTTCTACGCCATCGGCCTGCAGATCCTGGGCATCGCCTCGCTGGTGTCGTCGGTGAACCTGATCGTCACCTGCCTCAACATGCGGGCCCCCGGCATGACGCTGATGCGGATGCCGGTGCTCACCTGGATGCTGCTGATCACCCAGTTCCTGTTGCTGTTCGCGCTGCCGGTGATCACGGTGGCCCTGTTCCTGCTGATGTTCGACCGGCTCTTCGACGCCCAGTTCTTCAACCCCGACGCGGGCGCCGACCCGCTCTTATGGCAGCACTTATTCTGGATCTTCGGGCATCCGGAGGTGTACATCATCATCCTGCCCGCCTTCGGGGTGGTGTCGGAGATCATCCCCACCTTCAGCCGCAAGCCCCTGTTCGGCTACGAGTTCATGGTGTTCTCTGGGATCGCCATCGGGTTCATGGGCTGGGGCGTTTGGGCCCACCACATGTTCGTGTCGGGCATAGGCCCCATCTCGGTGGCCGCCTTCTCCCTGTCGACCATGTTCATCGCAGTGCCAACGGGGGTGAAGGTCCTCAACTGGCTTGCCACGATGTGGGGCGGGAAGCTGCGCTTCACGGTGGCCATGAAGTTCGCGGTGGCCACGGTGGCCATGTTCACCATCGGCGGGCTGTCGGGCGTGACCCACTCGGTGGCACCGGCCGACACCCAGCAGACCGACACCTACTACATCGTGGCCCACTTCCACTACGTGATCTTCGGCGGCGGCGTGCTCGGCCTGTTCGCGGGCCTCTACTTCTGGTGGCCCAAGGTGTGGGGCCACTTCCTCAACGAGCGGCTCGGCAACTGGAACTTCTGGATCATGCTGGTGGGCTTCAACCTCACCTTCGGCCCCATGCACATCCTGGGCCTTCAGGGCATGTCGCGCCGCATCGACACCTACGCACGGGGCTACGGCTTCGAGTTCTGGAACATGGCGGCCACCGTGGGGTCGCTGCTCCTGGCGGTGAGCGTGCTGGTGTTCATCTGGAACGTGGTCAAGTCCAAACGCGACGCCCCCCACCTGCCCCCGCCCGGTCCGGACCCCTGGGACGCCCGCAGCCTCGAGTGGTCGATCCCGTCGCCGGTGCCGGTCCACAACTTCGACACCGTGCCTCAGGTGCACGGCCGCGACGAGTGGTGGCACACCAAGTACGCCGAGAACGACGAGGGCCAGGTTGTGCGGGTCGCCACCGTTGAGGAGGCCGCCCAGACCGGCGAGGCCACCGGCGTGCACCTGCCGTCGCCGTCGTTCTGGCCGCTGGCGGTGGCGGTCGGGCTGCCGCTCATCGGCTACGGCCTGATCTTCAACCTTTGGCTGGCGCTGATCGGCGCGCTCCTGACGGTCGCCTCCCTCTACTCGTGGGCCATGGAGCCGGTAGACGACCCCGACGCAACCCACGACCACCACGAAGCAGACCACCACGAGGACCACGCCGAGCCCGAGGCCGGGGCCGACGACGAAGGCGACCAGCCATGAGCGCGGCAGCAGACCCAACCCGACAGGCCGGGGGGTGGCACGGGGGCAAGGAATGGCGGCGCTGGCGCCGCCAGGCCGCGCCCGTGACAGGACCCGCCGGCCGGAACGGAGTCTGCCAGTGAGCACAGAACCTCTCATCGCCGATCCCGGCCATGAAGTGGCTGATCACGGCCATGACCCGCACGCCACGACCACGGGCCTGTCGCACACCAAGCTGGCCATGTGGGTGTTCCTGGGCTCGGAATGCCTGCTGTTCGGCGGGCTGATCTCCACTTACCTGCTGTACAAGACCCGGGGCAACGGTCGCACGCTGCCCACCGACGTGTTCGACATCCCGTTCACGTCGGTGAGCTCGTTCGTGCTGCTGATGAGCTCCCTCACGATGGTGCTGGCCCTCTCCGCGGTGTCCCGGGGCGAGGACGAGGCCGGCCGCACCTGGCTGCTGGCCACCGCGCTGCTAGGCGGGATATTCATCGGCGGGCAGGTGTACGAGTTCACCAGCTTCGTACGGGAGGGCGTCGCCTTCACCACCAACCCGGCCAGCAGCGCCTTCTTCACCCTGACCGGCTTCCACGGCGTGCACGTGAGCCTCGGCATCGTGATGCTGATGTCGCTGTTCGTGGCGTCGGTGAAGGGCAAGCTGACCCAGCGCAACGCGGAGACGGTGGAGATCGTCGGCCTCTACTGGCACTTCGTGGACATCGTGTGGATCTTCATATTCACTGTGATCTACCTGATCCCCGCCGACTGATTCCTATGAGCGACACCGCCACCTCCGAGCACCCCGAGCACGCGGCCGACGCAGCCGGCGAGCACTCCGACGCCGACCACGACGAGGGCCACGCCCATCCCTCCGACGCCGACCACGACGAGGGCCACGCCCATCCTTCGGACTGGGCCTACGCCAAGATCGCCATCGTGCTCGCCCTGGTCACCGCGCTGGAGGTGTTCACCTACTTCGACACGGTGCTCGACTGGGGGGCGTTCCTGATCCCGTCGCTCATCTTCATGATGATCGTCAAGTTCTATTTGGTGGCCACCTGGTTCATGCACCTGCGCTTCGACAGCAAGCTGTTCGGCCGGATGTTCACCGCGGGGCTCATCCTGGCCGTCGGCGTGTACGTGGTCACGCTGACGGTCTTCGAGTTCTGGGTCTAGTGCTGTGCCGCCCGAGTGGACGGGGCAGCCCATGAGCCCCCACCGGCGGGTCGGGGCGGTTCGCGGCGCCCCGGTCGGCGCCGCCACGGACCGCTAGCCGGCTATGGGCGCGCTGGCCGCCACCGACGCCTGGCGCTTCCAGTTCCATCCCGAGGTGTGGCTGACCGTCGCGCTGCTGGTCGGCCTCGCCGTCTATGTGGTGCGGGTGGTGGCCCCCGTCGCGGTGGCTCCGGGTGTGGCCGCGGTCACCAAGCGCCAGCGACTGTGCTTCATCGTGGGCGTGGCCCTGCTGTGGGTGTCGGCGGATTGGCCCATGCACGACATCGCCGAGGAGTACCTGTACTCGGTGCACATGGTGCAGCACCTGCTGATCAGCTTCGTGGTGCCGCCGCTGCTGCTCATGGCGGTGCCCGAGTGGCTGGCCCGGCTCATCGTGGTCGACGGCTCGCTCTCCGCCAAGGTCATCCGCCGCCTGGTGCACCCGCTGGTGGCGGGGGTGGTCTTCAACGCGCTGCAGGGCCTGATGCACTGGAACACCCTGGTGGAGCTGTCGGTCCGCAGCGGCCCCTTCCACTACGCCATGCACCTGCTCATGTTCACCAGCGCGCTGGCCATGTGGATGGCGGTGGTAGGGCCTCTCAAGGAGTTCCACCTGTCCGAGCCGGCCAAGATGGTCTACCTGTTCACGATGTCGATCATCCCCACCGTGCCGGCCGCCTGGCTGACCTTCGCCGAGGGCTCGGTGTACCCGGTCTACGACCACGCCCAGCGCTTGTTCGGCATCTCGGTGGCTGCCGACCAGCAGGCCGCCGGCGCGGTGATGAAAGTGCTCGGCGGCCTCTACCTGTGGACCCTGATCGCCATCCGATTCTTCCGCTTCTCAGCCGCCCAGCGCCACGCCGACGCCACCGAGCGCCGCCAGCGCTTCTCGGCCAACACCCTCACCACGGCCGACGTCGAGGCCGAGTTCGAGCGCCTCGGCCCCCCGCCCTCCGAGCCCCGCCTCTAAGAGGCCGAGCGGATAACAGCGGTTCCTGCACGCTCAGCGTCTACGGTTGCTGCGGATGTCCAAAATACTACGAGTGCTCACCGGCCTGAGGGCAGCGGATCGGGTCGAAGGGGGAGTCGCCCGCCGGATCCGGCACTTCGACGGATGGCTCGACAGAGCGTCGGCGCGTGATGCCGACGCTGCGGGCTATGACCACACCGAGACCGTCAAGGAGTACTACGACATCTCCAACGAGCTGATGGTGTGGGGTTGGGGCGAGTCCCTGCACTTCGCGCCGCTGTCGCCCGGCGAGAGCGTGCACGACTCCAAGATCAGGCACCAGCGGCTGATGATCTCCAAGCTGGAGCTGCGCGAGGGCATGACGGTGGTCGATGTCGGCTGCGGGATCGGCGGCCCGATGCGCCGGGTTGTCTCGGAGGCCGGCGTCAGGGTCGTCGGGGTCAACATCAATGAGACCCAGATGGACCGGACGAGGTCGTTGAACACCGCGGCCGGACTCGATCACATGGTCGACTACCTCGTGTGCAGCTTCATGGACATGTCGGCCGTCGCGGACGGCACCTTCGATCGCGGCTACGCGATCGAATCGACATGCCATGCGCCGGACAAGGAGGGCGCATTCGCCGAGATCTACCGCGTGCTGAAGCCCGGAGCCCTCTTCTGGGGCCAGGAGATGTGCATGACGGACAGGTTCGATCCAGCCGACGAGCAGCATGCGGCCATGAAGCAGGACCTCATGCACGGCATCGCGCTCAAGGACATCGCAACCTTCGGCGAGGTGGACCGGGCCCTCGAGGCGGCCGGGTTCGAGGTCATCGAGGGAATGGATCGGGGCGCCGGGGAGGACGGCACGACCACGCCGTGGTACCAGCCCCTGGAGAGCTGGAGCAGAACGTTGGGCAACTCCTTCATCGGGGTTCCGCACGGCCGCAGGACGGCGATCGGAGGATCCAAGCTGGCCGAGGTGCTGAGGATCCTCCCGAAGGGCTCCGCGGACGTCATCGAGATGCTGGACCGGACGGCCAGCGCTTATGCCGCCGGCGGCCGGTCCGGGATCTTCACGCCGCTCTACTGCTTCCTAGCTCGCAAGCCCGAGTAGGTCCGCAGGCCGGTCCATCCAATTCCCGGAAATGTTGATCGACAAGGTCGGGATTCAGGCGGCGGGACTCTAGATTGCACTGTCACTGCCGCAGTGACCGTCCGCGCCGCGGACCGTCACGCTGGCACGTCACAGCCATCACACAGGAGAAATCCACCCAATGACCACTGCAAACGTCGACAACGGCGTGAACGTCGAACACCTGCTGGGCGCCCGCCAGGCCCTCAGCGAGGCACCCGAGGCCGCCCAGTTCACCTGGAAGGCCACCAACGAGTGGCTCAACGGCACCCACAGCCGCTCCTCGGTCGACAGCTACTACGGGCTCGGGGAGGAGCACCAGCATCGCTCGACCTTCAGCTTCGAGGCCGATCACCCCCTGGTGTTCGGGGCGGAGGACAACGCGGCCACGCCGGTCGAGCTGGTCCTGGCCGGCCTGGCCAGCTGCCTCACCGCCGGCGTCGCCGCGGTGGCCCAGAACCGGGAGATCCAGCTGCGATCGGTGAAGGCCACCCTGGAGGGCAGCATGGACATCCTGGGCATCCTCGGCGGCGACCCGGACGTCCGCAACGGGTTCAACGCCGTGAAGGTCTCCTACGACATCGATGCCGACGCCACTCCCGACGAAGTCAGGGCGCTGGTGGCCCAGTCCCAGAAGCGGTCGGCCGTCTACGACATCATCACCAACCCGACCAACGTGACCGTCGACGTCAACTGAACTCGACCTGACAACTCCAGACCTGAGAACGTGCGTGGGTAGACAGGTTCATGAGGACTACGACCGTCGTCGTGGGGGCCGGGCACTCCGGCCTGGCCGTGAGCCGGCGCCTCGCCGAGCGCTCCATCGACCATGTGCTGATCGAGCGCGGCGAGGTGGCCAACTCGTGGCGGACCCAGCGCTGGGACTCGCTGCGGCTGCTCACCCCCAACTGGCAGAGCCGGCTTCCCGGTTACTCCTACGGGGCCAACGGCGGCCGCGACCCCGACGGCTTCATGTCGATGCCGGAGGTCATCGAGTTCATGTCGGGCTACGCCCGGCTCATCGATGCCCCGATCCACACCGGCACAACGGTCACCTCGGTGCGACCGGAAGGTTCGGGCTACATCGTCGACACCGACAAGGGTCGCTGGGAGTGCGAGACCGTCGTGCTGGCCACAGGCGGGTTCACGGTGGCCAAAGTTCCCGAGCTGGGCGCCGAGCCGCCGGCGCCGGTCACCGCCCTCAGCGCCTTCGAGTACCGCAACCCGGACGGGCTGGACCCCGGCGGCGTGCTGGTGGTGGGCGCCTCGGCCACCGGCGTGCAGATCGCCGACGAGGTGCACCGCTCCGGCCGGCCCGTGACCCTGGCCGTGAGCGAGCACGTGCGCATGCCCCGCCTGTACCGGGGCCGCGACATCCTGTGGTGGATGGAGCGCTCGGGCCTGTTCGACGAGCGCTACGACGAGGTCGACGACGTGGTGAGGGTCCGCAAGACTCCGTCGCCGCAGCTGGTGGGCACCCCCGACCGGGCCACGCTCGACCTCAACGCCCTCACCGACCAGGGGGTCCGCCTGGTGGGCCGGCTCGCGGCCCTGCGGGGCAGCGAGGCGCTGCTGTCAGGGTCGCTGCCCAACAAGTGCGAGCTGGCCGACCTCAAGCTGGGGCGGCTCCTCGACACGTTCGACGAGTGGGCCGGCGAGAGCGGCCTCGACGGGGTGGGTCCGCCGGAGCGGTTCGCGCCCACCCGGGTGCCGGAGTCGCCGCCCCTGAGCCTGGATCTGGCCCGGGGCGAGATCCGCACCATCATCTGGGCCACCGGATTCAGGCCCGAGTACTCCTGGCTCGATGTGCCGGTGATCGACCGCAAGGGCCAGATCCGGCACAACGGCGGTGTCGTCACCGAGTCCCCCGGCCTCTACGTCATCGGGCTGAACTTCCTGCGCCGGCGCAAATCGAGCTTCATTCTCGGGGCCGGCGACGACAGCCGCGACCTGGTGGCGCATCTGGCCGGCCACCTCGACTCGCTGGTTGCGGCCTGATCGTCACCTGCTCGCTCGGCCTCTGAGCCGGTGGGAGTGCCGCTCAGTTCTGGGGCACGACCGCGGTGCGGTGCCTGCGGGTCTCCTCGTCGCGGTGCCGGTCTGCCGGAGTGCGGCGGGACGGGCCCGCCACCGTTGAGCCGTTGGTGGAGGCCGCGGCAGGTTCCTCGGTGCTCCGGTAGTAGTCGAAGAGCCCGGCCTCGTCGATGATGACCCGGTCGGTGTAGTCGTCGAACCACAGCGCCTCGGGATTGCGCCCCACGATGGCCACCTTGCCCCGGTCGCCGGCGCCGGCGGGGCTCCGCAGCACCTTGAAGACGACGACCCCGTCCTCCGCGCCGGGCAAACCTGGGATCGGCTCCCGGGTGATTGCCGACACCTCGGTCTTGCCCTTGAAGTGCACGCAGGTGAGCCGGGCGTGGGACTCGACTCCAGACAGCCCCTTCTGTGACTCGTTGAGAATGTGCCACGCGGTCTCGATGGGCACGTTGAAGGCCTTGTAGGCCACGATGTTCCGGCCGCCGAAGAAGTAGTGGTTCTCGATGCCTGCCGCCTTGAGAGTCCGTTGCAGGATGCGCAGGGCATCGGCGTCGTCGTTGACCCCCCGGATGATCGGCGACTGGTTCTCAACGCATATCCAGCCCCGCGACACGACCGCGTCGACGGCCCGGCGGGTGCTGGGGATCCACTGGTAGTGCCCGTGATCGCCCTGGATGTAGCTGCCGTCGGCGTCCTTGGCCAGCAGCTCGTCCGGATGGTTGAAGTGCACCATGAGCCGGAGAGCGACGTCGGGGTAGACCTCGTGGAACCGGTCGATCATCGACAGGAAAGCGTCGTCGAAGCGGTCAGGATGGAAGGCGAGCTCCTTGGTCCCCACCCTGATGACCTCGGCGCCTGCCTCGGCCAGGGCGGTGAACCAACCGGCCAGCTTGGAGTTGGGGAGCACCATCGGATCGCCCCCCGAGAGCAGGATCTCCCTCAGCTTGGGCCGGCCAGTCTCGGGATGGCGGCCGCCGTTGGCTTTGACGGCGGCGTTGTGGGTCCGGATGTATTCGGTCACCTCGGCGACCTGGGCGAGGCCCTTCTTCTTGACGGTGCCGTCGGCTCGCTCGATGTCCTTGCGGCCGATCAGTTCCTCCCGGTAGCAGAAACGGCAGTGCGCCGAGCAGGTTGAGATCACATACAGCAGTGCCATCTCGTACTTGTGGAGGATCCCCTCGACCGGGCTGTAGTTGAGTTGGCTGGCGGGGTCCTCCTCGCCGTCGAGGTTCAGGGTCTCGTCCGGCGAGCCCTTGACCAGCGTCTGGAGGGCCGGGCTGTTGCGGGCCATGTCGAAGTAGTGGCGGGTGATCTTGACCGGCATGCGGTCCTCGACGTCGCGGTCGGTTCCCTTGAGGCTTTGCAGGTCGGACAGCTCGACCGGGGTGTAGAAGCCGCGCATGTCCTCGGGCGCGCTTCCGTTGATGAACGGGTCCAGACCATTGACGATCTGGCGGTCGTAGCGGGGGTTCTCGACGTGGTCGAGAACGAGATTCTCTCTGTCGGTTGGGATGTACTTCGGTCTTGCCATGATATATCTCAGCTTACTTTTATTATACGTGTAGTGACAGTTCGTTCCGCTGGACTGTCCACAGCCCGACCCTGACTTGAGGATAAGCCCCGATGTCCGGTTGGGCAAATGGCACCGCCGGACCGGGAGCGCGGCGGCGCGACCGAGAGCCTGCGCCACGCGCCAGCCAGATGAGCCGGTACTGTCGGGGGATGCTCGATCTGCGCCGGTTGAGGGCCGAACCCGACACCGTCAAGGCCGCTGTCGCTCGCCGGGGCGAGCCGACCGCGCCGCTCGACCAGGTCATCGTTCACGACGAGCGCCGGCGGGCCGTCGTCAGCGAGGCTGACGAGCTGCGGTCGGAGGTCAAGCGGATCTCGGCTGAGGTGGGCGCCCTCCATCGCGACGGCCGGGCCGGCGAGGCCGACGGGCTGCGGAACCGCAGCCGGGAACTCGGCGCCCGCATCGATGATCTGGCCGCGGAGGGAGAGCAGCTCTCGGAGTGGATCCGTCGGATCCTCCTCTTCGTGCCCAATATGCCCGCCGAGGACTGCCCCGACGGCTCGGGACCCGACGACAACGTCGTGCTCCGCACGGTCGGTTACGACCCCGACTCCTACGGCGAGCACCAGCGGGTGCCGCACTGGGACATCGGCACCGAGCTCGGCATCCTCGACATGGACAGGGCGGTGCGCATGTCGGGCTCCATGTTCGCCATGTACCGGGGGCTGGGGGCCCGGCTAGTGCGGGCTCTCATCGACTACGGGCTCGACCGCAACCGGGACCTGTACGAGGAGATCAGGCCGCCCACGCTGGTGCGCACCGAGGTCATGACCAGCGGGGGATACCTGCCCAAGTTCGCCGACGACGCCTACCACCTCGAGCGCGACGACCTGTGGGCCATACCGACGGCCGAGGTTCCACTCACCGCGATGCTGCAGGGCGAGATCGTCGACGAGGCCGACCTGCCCATGAGGCTGATGGGCCACACCTCGTGCTTCCGCCGCGAGGCCGGCGCCGCGGGCCGCGACACCCGCGGGCTGCTGCGAGTCCACGAGTTCGACAAGGTGGAGCTGTACGGGTTCTGCACGCCCGATCAGGCCGCCGACATCCACGCCGAGATCCTCGACCGGGCCGAGCAGGCCATCGTCGACCTGGGGCTGGCCCACCGGGTGCTCGACCTGTGCGCCGGCGACATCGGCGGTGCCTCGGCCCGCACCTTCGACATCGAGGCCTACGCCCCCGGGGCGGACCGCTGGCTGGAGGTGTCGAGCATCTCGTGGTGCCGCGACTACCAGGCCCGGCGAGCCAACATCCGGTACCGGCCGGAGGCCGGGGGCCGTACCCGGATGGTGCACAGCCTCAACGGCTCGGGTCTGGCCGTGCCCCGGGTGTGGGCCGCGCTGGTGGAGACCTACCGCCAGCCTGACGGCTCGATCGCCGTCCCCGAGGCCCTGAACCCCTACATGGGCGGGATCACGTCTATCGGCCCACGCTGAGATGGCTGGCTCGATCGCCGTCTATCCGCTCGGTCTCTGAGATGGCTGGTTCGATCACCTGGATCGAGCCCGCGCGCGCTGTCGTCGAGCCGGCCCGGTTCGGCTCGGACCATCCGATGCGGACGGTCACCCGCCAGATCGGGGGAGGCGAGGGCTGGTCGCCCGAGCGGGCCGCGTTCGTGGCCGGGGTCTTCGACGAGCTGAGCGTCGGCTGGCACGCCGATCACAGCAGCGACCTGCGGCTGGCGCCGCTGGAGGACGCCCTCGACCGGGGCGACCTTCCGCCGGGCCGCCTGGTGGAGATCGGCTGCGGGACCGGGGCCGCCACCGAGCGGATCGCGGCCCGCCGTCCGGTGGTCGCCGCCTTGGACCTGTCGCCGAGGATGCTCGCCCTGGCCGATCGGGCGGTGGCGCCGTTCGTGCGGGCCGACGCGAGCGCGTTGCCGCTGGCGTCCGGGTCGGTCGATGTGATGGTGCTGGTGAACATGTTCATGTTCGCGGACTCCTACGACCGGGTGCTGGCCCCCGGCGGCCGCCTCGTGTGGATAAGCACCATGGGCGACGAGACCCCCATCTACTTCCCGCCCGACGAGGTGATGGACCTGCTCGGTGGCCGCTGGACGGCCACCGGCAGCCACGCCGGCACCGGGTTCTGGCTGGTCGCCCGCCGCCGCTAGCCCCGTTCAGATACAGTGAATACACGTACTACGGAAGGGAGCCGACCATGCCCACATCGATCCGACTGGCGCCCGAGACCGAGGAGCGGATCCGCCTCCTTGCTGCGACGACCGGGCGAACGAAGGCCTTCTACCTCCGTGAGATCATCGACCGCGGGCTTGACGACATCGAGGACTACTACTTGGCCGCGGATGTTCTCGAACGCGTCCGCAAGGGCCTAGAGGACGTGCATGGCGCCGGGGAGGTGCGCAGCGAGCTTGGCATGGAGGATTGAGTACACCGGCACTGCGAGGAGCCAGCTCAGGAAGCTCGACAGAAGCACGACGCGCCGGATCTTGGACTACATGGATCACCGTGTCGCGGTGGCGGACCCGCGCCGCGTCGGCCAGCCGCTGACCGGGCCGCTCGGCAAGCTGTGGCGCTATCGGGTGGGACGCTTCCGGGTTGTGTGCGACATCCAGGATGACGCTGTGCGTGTGCTGGTGGTGAGAATCGGCAGACGGGACGAGGTCTAACGGTAGGGGAGGCACCGGGGGCGGAACGCGCCGGGCATCGACTGCTGGCGCCCGGCCGCGTGGCCGTAGAGCGCGCGGCCGTAGAGTCGGAGTATGGACCTGGCGCAGATGCGCGAGCAGTACTCCGAGGCCGGGCTCAGCGAGGAGGACGTGGCCGACGACCCCATCGTCCAGTTCAAGCACTGGTTCGACGAGTGGCTGTCAGCCAAGCCCTATGACGCCAATGCGGTCATCCTCGCCACTGCCGACGCCGACGGCTGGCCCTCGGCCCGGGCGGTGCTCCTCAAGGGCCTCGACGAGCGGGGCTTCGTGTTCCACACCAACCGGCGGTCGGCCAAAGGGCTCGACCTCGACCGCTCGCATCGGGCTTCGCTGTGCTTCCTGTGGCATCCCCTCGAGCGCCAGGTGCGGGTGGTGGGAACGGTGGAGCACCTGCCCGACGACGAGAGCGACGCCTACTTCGCGTCGAGACCCCGGGGCGCTCAGATCGCGGCCCGCGCGTCGCCCCAGTCCGAGGTGATCGCCGACCGGGCCGAACTGGAGCGCCTGACCGCCGAGACCGAGGCCCGCTTCGCAACGGCCGGTGCCGTGCCGCGGCCCCCTCACTGGGGCGGCTACCTGGTGCGACCCATCACGGTCGAGTTCTGGCAGGGACGCCGCAGCCGCCTGCACGACCGCCTGCGCTACCGCCGCTCGGACCCCGGACCGGGTGCGGGCTGGGTCGTCGAGCGCCTAGCCCCCTAACCCACCCGAAATCCCTGTAGTTGAGGACCCAGGAGGTCCTTATTCACAGGGATTTCAGGGAGGGGGCTGACCAGGCGTTGACGGCATCGACTAGGGCGTCGATGAGGGTGCTTACCTGGGGGGCACGGGGAGTTCCGTCGTGGTCGGACCAGTTGCGGGCCTCCTTGTTCCAGCGGATGGTCGGCGGCAACTCCAGCTGCACCCCTCCCTTCGGGGGAAGGTTCACCGGGTTGGCCTGGTGCAGTCCCCGCAGCCCCCGCGGAATCTCGTCGAGATCGTCGACCACGCCGTAGTCGGACGGCAGCGCGGCCCTCAGATGCCCGGCCAGATGGCCGGCGAGCCGCCGGTTGCTTCCCCCCAGCAGCACCTTCCAGAACTGGGTCTCGCGGCCGTAGCCGTGCACCGCGATGACCGTGTGGACGTGGTCGAGGAACTCCCGGAGGTTGCTGGAGTGCTCGGGCCTGATCGTGATGGAGGGCACGTGCTCGCGCAGTGGTGCGTGCTGGATGACCGCGTAGAACGAGGTTCCGCTGCGCTCGGCGACCTCCCGGGCGATCACGTCGGTGGTGCGCTCCAGGTTCCCGCCGTGGAACGCCATGATCCCGAAACGGGCCCGCAGCTCGCACACCTCGTCCACGCCCGGGTGGGCGAGCAGCGCCGGAAAGCCTCCGATCAAAGCGGCCGGTTCAACGCGGTCGGCGCAGGGCGCCCCCGGCGCTTGACCCGTTTGGCCATCCTCCAGGCGATCCAGGCGACCAGGGCGGTGAACAGGATCTCCAGCGGCACCCCGAAGCGGAGCGGGTCGGTGAACCAGTGGCCGATCCGCAGCGGCCACCCGCCGACGAACCGCAGGACCGGCAGGACCACGAAGTCGCCCCGATTGAAGTAGAACTCCACCACGAGGTACAGGGCCAGGTAGATCGCGGTCACAAAGCGGCGCAGGAACACGCTGGTCTCGCCCTGCCGCCACCCCATCACCAGCGCACCGAGCACCCCCAGAGCGCACAGCACGCCCAGGCGCTCCGCGGTGGCGTGGTCGATCCAGTTGCTGACCGCGGCCTGGAACTCGGTGAACTTCTCGACCAGGACGTTGGTGGCCAGCGGGTCGTCGAGTATCTGGAGCTCCCACCAGCCGTAGTTGGCCACGTAGACCCCGGACGCGATGAGCACCAGCCCGGAGATCGGATTGATCCAGCGGAACATCTTCCGCATCGCGCCCACCACGCTGGTGCGGGCCAGCGCCAGTGCCAGCGTCAGGAAGGTCATGACCGCGCCCATCCCGATCGCGTAGGCCACGAAGTTGGCTGTCCCGTCAGCCACGCCGTCGGACGAGAAGCTGGTCGCCACCGCCGCAATGAACAGACCGATCGTGCATGACAGCGATACCACCGCGTAGCTGACGCCGAACATGAACACCGACCCGAGGCCCCGGCTGCCAGTGCCCCGGTTCATCTTGGGCAGTCGCAGGTTGATGGCACGCCCAGTGAGCAGCCACAGGCCCAGCAGCGCCATGATCACGCCGATGGCGATGGTCACGTAGCCGATGTGATCGAGCACGGTGCCCTGGCTGAGCACCGTCTCGAACAGCAGGCCGAAGGCACCGAAGACGGCGATGAAGCCGGCGGTGAGCGTGAGCGCCACTCCGATGGCTCGCAACATCGCGCCCAGCGTCCGGGCGCCCGAGGCCGGCTGCGAGTCCGGAGACTCCACGCCGATGAAGTACGACAGGTAGGCGGGCAGCAGGGCGAAGCCGCACGGGTTGAACGCGGCGACCAGGCCCAGAGAGAACGGGTAGGCGAGCGCGGCCCAGTCCATAGTCCTAAGAGGCCGAGCGGATGGACCCATCCCGCTGGAGGTCTCCGCAGGGTGTGTAGCGAGGCCGTGGCCCTAGCGGCCCGTGAGCGCAGCGAACAAGAGCGGGAATGACAACGCCGCACTGCGAGACAATGGCGAGCAATCCAGGCATGCCTACGGTCTAGCCGCTACGCCGAGCACATTCTCGACTAGTTCGGCCAGCCCTTCGGCGTCGAGTGCTCCGGCGAAGGTGTCGAGCAGCTCGCCGGAGGGTGACACGAATGCGGTGGTGGGCATGGCGATGCTCTCTGTCGCCCCGTAGACCTCTAGGTCGAGGTCCCAGCCCACGTCGTAGGTGACCCCCGTCCTCTCGACTAGGGCGAGCGCGTCTTCGGGCGTCTGGTCCTGCGAGAGCCCGAGGAACGCGACCTCGCCGTCGAGGCTCTCGAAGACTTGCTGGAACTCCGGCATCTCCCGCACGCAGGGCGGGCACCACGACGCGAAGAAGTTCACCACCAGCGGCGTGCCCTCGTAGCCCGCGATCGTGCCGGTGCCGCCGTCGAAGAGGTCGAAGGTGAGCTCGGAGAGGTCGGTGCCGTCGGAGGTGTCGGGCGAGATGTCGGTGCCGGCCACGAAGCCCGGGCTGTCGTCGCTGAGCACGATCTTGGGGACCTGCTCGTCCGCGGGGGCGGCCCCCTCCCCGCCGCATGCCACCGCCGCTACCGCCATTACGGCGACAAGACCGGCGACGAGGCGGACCCGCGCCGGGGCCTGCAGCGGCGGCTTGACGCTCATGGTGCAGCCGACGGTACCGGTGCCGGCACCGGTGCCGGTGCGTTCAGGCCGCGTCGGCCGACCCTTCCGAAGGTCCGGCACCGGCGTGTTCGGGTGCCTTGGGCCCGTAGTGCAGCAAGCCGTCGCGGTCGCGGCTGCTGTCGGCCTCGCCGATCACCCGCAGATGCTCGAGATGGGCGAATGTCTCGCTGGCGGCCATGTCGCCCCAGGCCCGCTCGCTGAACAGCTCCTTCATGTAGGCCTCCACCGGAGCGTCGCCGAGCTCGGTGGCCGCCGCCCGCAGTATGTCGAGCCGCTCGATGTGGTGGCGGCGGATGCTGTCGGTGCGGCCCCGCAGGTCGGTGAACGGGTGCCCGTGGGCGGGCAGGCACACTTTGACGCCCTCGAATGCCCCCACCCGGGCCAGCGAATCGAAGAAGGCCGCCAGCGGGTCGTCGAGGTCGGTCGATCCCGCTATGTGGGGCGTGATGGTGGGGAGCACGTGGTCCCCCGACAGCAGCACGCCCTCGGCCGGATCCCACAGGCAGAGGTGGTCGACGGTGTGGCCGGGAGTGTGAACCGCGAACCAGTCCCGGCCCGCCAGCCGCACCGGGTCGCTGTCGGCGACCCGGATGGTCGGCTCGGGCACCCGGAAGCGGGGCACCTGGCCCTCGGCGTTGCTCTGGATGAACAGGCGGATGGCCTCGTCGGGGGGTGGCGCCCTGCGGGTGCCCCACGGCGTGCTGCCCCGATCGGCCAGCTTGGCCTTCCAGAGCTCGACCAGCGCCTCGGAGTCCAACTCAAGCAGCTCCAGGTCGATGTCGGCGTTGGCGTCGTCGGCCGCGGGGCTGGGCGTGAAGGCGGTGTGGGTCAGCAGTTCGGCGCCGGTCTCCTCGCGCAGCTGGTGGCTGCCGCCGTAGTGGTCCGGATGGGAGTGCGTGACCACGGTGGTGTGCACCCGCCGCAGGGGAATGCCGGCCTGCTCGAGCCGGTCGACCAGCGCCGACCACGACTCCTCGCCGGGCAGTCCGGGGTCCACCAGGGCTGCGCCGTCGGAGTCGACCAGCGCGTAGCAGTTGACGTGGCCTAGGCCTGGCATGCTCACCGGGAGCTGCAGCCGCAGCACCCCGGGCGCGACCTCGGTCACCTCCGAGGACGCGGGCTCCTGCTCCTGCTTGGTGTACGTCTTGGTGGTCATGGTCGCGGCGGCGTCCCGGCGCCGATGAACCCGGCCCGCCGGTACCAGCGCAGTTCCTCCAAGCTCTCGGTGATGTCGTCGAGCGCCCGGTGGCCGCTTGCCTTGGTGGGTGCACCCTCATACACCGACGGCTGCCAGCGGCGGGCCAGCTCCTTCACGGTGGACACGTCGATGGACCGGTAGTGCAGGAAGTTCTCGATGTCCGGCAGGTGCCGGGCCAGGAACCGGCGGTCGGTGCCGATGGAGTTGCCGCAGAGTGGGACGGTCCTCGGCTCGGCAATGTGGTCGCGCAGGAAGGCGAGCACCGACGCGCCGGCCTCGGCCAGGCTCACCGTCGAAGACCGGATCTGCTCCACAAGCCCGCTCTCGGTGTGCATGGCCCGAACGGTCTCGTCCATGCCGGCCAGGACCTCCTCGGGCTGATGGATCACCAGGTCCGGTCCGATGGCCACCGTCTCGAGGTTGTCGTCGGTTATGAGGACGGCGATCTCGACGATGGAGTGGAGCCCGGGGTCGAGGCCGGTCATCTCCAGGTCCATCCACGCAAGCACCGCGGCAGGATAACGACGCCCGCCGCCCGCGACCCATGTGCTCGCGCCCTTGCAGATACTTGCTCAGAGATGCCTGATCTCTCGGAAGGTCCTTGGAAACAACTTGGTGTCCCAGGGATCCACCACCAGGCCCAGTCCTTCCAATGTGTAGGAGCCCAGCAGCGGCTCCACGCCCTCCTCCCCGAACACCACGATGGTCGTAACGCTGCGGCCGTCGATGGTGGCCCGGGCCTCGCCCAGGTCGTACTCGCCGACCCGGCCGTCGGCCAGCTCTAGGTGCACGCTGCGGGAGGGCGTCACCCCCAGTTCGGTGAGCTGGGACGCCGGCACCATCGTGTAGAAGGCGCCGGTGTCCACCAGCGCTTCGATCTCCAGCGAGCGTTCGCCGTCCATGCTCTCCAGCCGCAGCGGGCAGTTGAATGTGCCCATATCGCTTCCTTCCCTGGTCGAAGCCCTCGCCTGACAGCCTTTTTGGGGATTTATTGATATATGTCATGTTAATCAATGAATGATCCCGTTGCAACCAGGCGCGCGGGGGTTTCTGCCGTCAGGCCGGGCCGGCGCTACTCTCGGCCGGTGCTCGATGTTCCTATTCTGCGGCTCGACGCTGACCTGCCCCTGCCTGGCTATGCGAGGCCCGGCGACGCCGGAATCGACCTGAGGGCCCGTATCTCTACGGTGATCCAGCCGGACGGGGGCCGGGCGCTGGTGCCCACCGGGGTGGCCATCTCGCTGCCGGAGGGCTGCGCCGGCTTCGTGCTGCCCCGCAGCGGGCTGGCCCTCAAGCACGGCGTGACCTGTCTCAACACTCCCGGCTTGATCGACTCCGGCTACCGCGGCGAGCTGAAGGTGGTGCTGGTCAACACGGACCCGTCCGAGCCGTTCGTAGTTGAGCGGGGTGAGCGCATCGCCCAGTTCGTGGTGATGGCGGTCGAGCAGGTGCGGCTGGTGGAGGTGGACAGCCTCGACCCCTCGACGCGCGGCGACCAGGGATTCGGCTCGACCGGCCGCTGAAGTCTCAGGCTTGGAGTCTCAGGCTCGGGCATGAGGCTGGAAGTCTCAGGTTCGAGTCAGGCTTGGAGTGTCAAGCTGCGGGCCGGCTGCCGGGCCGGCCGATGTCCTTGCGCATCAGCAGCCGTCCCCTCTCGGGCTCCACTGTCGCCGTCACGTTGGAGGCATCGGCCGCCTTCTTGAACCGGGCCGCGTCGGTGGCCGGGACGCTGGCCCCGTCGGTGCGCTCCAAGTCCACCTCGAGGCGGCCTCCTTGGGCCCGGAGCACGCACACGATGGTGGCGTCGGGCCCGGCTGGCGGCGCGAGCAGCAGCGCAGTTGCCTGGTCCATGGCCGCTCGCAACTCGTCGATCTCGGTGAACGACATGCCCTGACGCAACGCCACCGCGGCGGCGCCCACGCGCACGATCCGGCCGCAGGCGGCGGTGGCGGGCACCTTCAGGACTATCTCGTCGATGGCGAGCGCATCGCTCACACCCCAAAGAATGCCACGGATCGGCAGGGATTGGCACGGTTGCTGCGGCTGGTGCCGGGCATTTGCGGGGCCGGGCGCCACCGGGGGCGCCGGTAGCCTGACCGGCGGTGGCATTCGTAGTAGAGAAGTTCGGCGGCACCTCGGTGGCTGGCCCCGACCGGATCCGGGTCGTGGCCGACCATGTGGCGCGCCGCCGCAGCCACGGCGACGAGGTCGTGCTGGTCGTCTCGGCCATGGGAAGCGAGACCGACGAACTGCTCCGCATGGCCTCCGACGTGGCCGCGGACCCGCCCGGCCGCGAGGTCGACATGCTCATCACCGGAGGTGAGCGCAAGGCCTGCGCCCTGATGGCGATGGCACTGAGCGACGTGGGCGTGCCCGCGGCGTCGTTCACCGGCAGCCAGGCCGGGTTCCGCACCGACTCCACCCACACCGGTGCCAAGATCACCCAGATCACACCGGGGCGCATCACCGACGCGCTGGCCCGGGGCGTCGTGCCGGTGGTGGGCGGATCCCAGGGGGTGTCCGGCGACGGCGACGTGACGTTCTTCGGCCGGGGAGGGTCCGACACCACCGCAGTGGCGCTGGCCCATGTCCTCGGCGCGGACCACTGCGAGATCTACACCGATGTGCCCGGCGTTTTCAGCGCCGACCCCCGCCTGGTGCCCCAGGCGCGGCGCATGGACGCGGTCTCGTTCGACGAGCTGCTGGAGATGACCGCCAGCGGCTGCCCGAAGCCGGCCATGCGGGCGGTGGAGCTGGCCAGGACCTATGGCGTCGAGCTGCACGTGCGATCCGCGTTCAGCTGGATGCCGGGCACCACAGTTACCGGGGAGGAAGCCATGGAGCACGCCATCATCTCGGCCGTCACTCAAGACGCCAGCGAGGCGAAGATGACCGTCTCGGGGGTCGCCGACAAGCCCGGTGTGGCTGGTCGGCTGTTCCGGGCGCTGGCCGACACCGACGTGAACGTCGACATGATCGTGCAGAACGTGTCGAGCGAGGGCGTCACCGACATCAGCTTCACCGTGCCCCGGCTGCAGCTCGACGCGGCCCGGTCGGTGGCGCAGGAGCTGATCGGCGAGCTGGGCGCCGACGACGTGTCCGCAGACGACGGCATCGCCCGGGTGAGCCTGATCGGCGCCGGCATGCAGACCAATCCGGGCGTGGCCGCCCGGATGTTCGAGACGCTGGCCGCGGCCGGGATCAACATCGAGATGATCTCGACGTCCGCGATCCGCATCTCCTGCGTGATCCGGGCCGGAGACATGGAGCGGGCCGTGGTCGCGCTGCACGAGTCGTTCGAACTCGACAAGGACCCCACCGACCGCCGCAACGTCTACTGACCGCCGCCCGCTGCCGGGGATTGGCAGCGTTGGGCGCGGTATGCGTGCATTGTGCTGCCAGTTCGGGGGTGTACGGGTCCGGGGTTGGGGATTGGCAGCGTTGGGCGCGGTATGCGTGCATTGTGCTGCCAGTTCGGGGGTGTACGGGTCCGGGGTTGGGGATTGGCAGCGTTGGGCGCGGTATGCGTGCATTGTGCTGCCAATCCGGGGGCGCCCCGTGCCGGTAGCCTGCGTCCCTATGGATGTCGGAGTCGTCGGCGCAACCGGGCAGGTGGGCGGGGTCATGCGGGCCCTGCTGGACGAGCGCGACTTCCCGGTGGACGGGCTGCGCTTCTTCGCCTCGTCGCGTTCTGCGGGCCGCACGCTGCACTGGCGCGACCGGGCCGTCATCGTGGAGGACGCGGCCACCGCCGACTACTCCGGGCTGGACGCGTGCCTGTTCTCCGCCGGGGCTACCACCAGCCGGGCCCTGGCCGAGCGGGTCGCATCGGAGGGCGCGGTGGTGATCGACAACTCCTCGGCTTGGCGGCGAGACCCCGATGTGCCCCTGGTCGTGTCGGAGGTCAACCCCCATGCGCTGTACTCGATCCCCAAGGGCATCGTCTCCAACCCCAACTGCACGACCATGGTGGCCATGCCGCCGCTGAAGTGCCTCGACGCCGAGGCGGGCCTGGCGGCCATGGTGGTCTCGACCTATCAGGCCGTCTCGGGCGCCGGCCTCGCCGGGGTGGACGAGCTGCACGAGCAGGTTCAGAAGGCGGGCGAGGACGCTCCGTCGCTCACATTCGACGGCGGCGCGGTCGGTTTGCAGGCGGGTGAGAAGTTCGCGGAGCCGATCGCCTTCAACGTGGTCCCGGTGGCCGGTTCCATAGTCGAAGACGGCAGCGGCGAGACCGACGAGGAGCAGAAGCTCACCCACGAAAGCCGCAAGATCCTGGAACTGCCCGACCTGGCCGTGGCGGCCACCTGCGTGCGGGTGCCGGTGTACTGCGGCCACTCCCTGTCGATCAGCGCGTCGTTCGAGCGCCCCATCAGCGTCGAGCGGGCCGTAGAGGTGCTGGCCGGAGCGCCCGGCGTGGTGTTGGCCGATGTCCCCACGCCGCTAAAGGCCGCTGGCGACGATCCGTCGTATGTGGGCCGCATCCGCCGCGACCCCACCCGCGCCAACGGCCTGTCGCTGTTCGTGTCGGGCGACAACCTCCGCAAGGGCGCCGCGCTCAACACCATCCAGATCGCGGAGGCAATGGCCCACCGCGGCCTCCTCCCCGCCGCCTGAAGGTCGGCTGCCCAGCTTCCTAGGGGACGATCGTGAAGACTCCGCCGTCCAGTGGGCGCATCACACTGAAGTGCTTACGGTCGAGTGTCAGGATCGTGCGCGTCCGGTAACGCTTGGCCAGAACGGCCAAGGAGGCGTCGGCCAGCCCGATGCCCAGGTCGGCATATCGCCTGACCACTCTCGTAGCCTCGGCCAGGTCCTCGGCATCCATCGCCGCCAGCTCGTAGGCACCGCCGGACAGCTCTGCCAGGACGGCCAACTCGGCCTCGACGCCCCTGCGGGTTGCGACCAGGTAGTCGACTTCGGCCATCACGTATGGGGACACCACCATTACCGGGTCGTTCCTGTCGAGCCATTCCACCACGGCGTCGTGCTGTGGGCCGGACTCGCTGAAGAAGGCGATGAGGCCGCTGGTGTCCGCGATGATCATCGCTCGCCGAAGCCCTCCAGCAGTTCGTCGACATCCTCGGCCCACGAGCTGTCACCGGGGATGATCCCGGGTCGGGGCTTGGGACGGGACACTGCGTCCCGGATTGCCTGACGGATCACTTCCGCCTCCGAGCACGAGCGCTGGCGAGCCTGGCGCTCGACGTCCCGCTTCAGGGAATCAGGCAGGTACACAGTCGTTTTCTGCATGCCATATATGGTACCACTGCCCTACTTGGTCGGGCGGGGGCGGCTGGCGACGATGGCTGCGATCACGAGGCCGATGCCCAGCGCCTCCTGGGCGCTCGGCACCTGGGCCAGCGCGATCAGCCCCACTACTGTGGCTGTCGCCGGCAGGATTGCCTGCAGCAGGGCGAAGCGGTGCGGGTCGATCCGGCGCATCACGGTCTGGTCGATCCGGTAGGGGATCACGTTGGACAGCAGGCCGGTGGCCAGCCCGAGCGCGAGCACCAGCGGGGCGTCCAGCGCCCCGGCCACCGCGGCAGCGCCGAACGGGCTGATGGCCACCGCGCCGGCCAGCATTCCCAGTCCCAGCCCGTCCACCGAGGCCGGGCTGCGGGCCACCCGGTGGCCGAGCAGGATGTAGCCGGCCCAGAACCCGCCGGCCAGCAGCGCGAACCCGACGCCGGCGGCCGTGGCTTCGGACTCCACGCCGGCCAGCACCAGCACGCCCGCCACCGCCAGCACCAAAGCCCCCGCGGAGCGCAGCGTGCGGGCTCCGATGGCCGCGACCAGCACCGGACCGGTGAACTCGATGGCTACCGCGTTGCCCAGTGGGAGCCGGTCCATGGCCAGGTAGAAGCACAGGTTCATGGCGGCCAGCGACACCCCGAAGGCGGCGGCCCGACCCAGCTCCCGGGCCTGCCACCGCCGTCGCCACGAGCGCCGCAGGGCCACGATGACTGCCGCTGCGGCCAGCACTCTCAGCAGAGCCACCCCGCCCGGGGCCAGCTCGTCGAACAGCACCACCGCCACCGCTGCGCCCAAGTACTGCGACACCGCCCCGGCCATGAACAGCCCTTCGGGCGGGAGCTCTCGGGCGCGCATCAGACCCGCCGGTAGGGTTTCGCCATGGCACTCGACGACCAACTCGTGAACCGGCTCACCTGGAAGATTCCCAACGCCCTGGCCCTGATCGGGTCGCGCTCGGGCGACGAGCGCAACGGCATGACTGCGAGCTGGATCACGCAGCTGTCGATGGAGCCGGTCCTCATAGGTGTTGGAGTGGACAATACGGCGGTGACGCACCGGCTCATCTCCGAAGGGGGCTCGTTCACCGTCAACCTGTGGAACTCTGAGGACACCCGGGTCTTCGTCAAGTTCTCCAAGCCGGCCACCTACACCGACGGGACCCTCAACGGCCGGGCGGTCCGGGAGGCGACCACCGGCGCGCCGGTGTTCACCGAGGCCATCGCCTGGATGGACTGCGAGGTGCGCCACGCCATCGACCTCGGCACCCACACCCTGTTCGTGGGCGAGCTCGTCGACGGCGACATTCAAGTCGACGAGGCCCGCTCAGCCTCCATGAGCGACACCCGCATGAAATACGGAGGCGTCAAGCGCCACTGAGATGGCCCCGCTGGTCGAGCGGGCTCGCTCTAGGCGTAGAGGTGGGAGGGGCTGCCGATCGGGACTTGGCCGGGCTCGGGGTTGGCCACCAGCACCTCGCACTCCATCCGGTCGGGATCTCTGAAGAACAGGCTGAGCTTGCGGCCGAAGTCGGTGACGGTTCCGTCGGTTGCCCCGGCGGCCGTGAGCCTGGAGCGGATCTCGCCGAAGTCGTCCAGACTGGCCGCGTGCAGGCCGATGTGGTCGAGCCGGCCCCGGCCGAACATCGGGGTCTGGTGGTCGGCCTGGTCGTTGCCGTCGATCTCGAAGACGTTCAACTCGGTGGCGGGGCCGACGTTGATGACGGTCATTCTCGGCCCGCCCGGGAACTCCTCGCCGTCGAACTCCACGGTGGCGCCGAACATCTTGATGTAGAACGCCTGGAGCCGGTCGGAGTCGTTGGTGATCACAGCCACATGGTCGAGCCCCTGGGTCAGCATCACGACTGCTCCCTCCTGTCTGCCGTGGGTCGGCTCTTCGTCTTGTGAGGCCGTTCTATCGGCTCAACGGCTCACGGCGGCGGTCTACGCCGCCAGCGGCGGTGTCAAGCGCCGCTGAATTGGGTGGAACCGCTTGAGCGGGTTCGGGCGGCGGCGAGTAGGCCGAGGGCGGCGCAGGCGGTGGTGAAGATCCCCACTGCGATCAGGGCCACCCGGCTGCCGAAGCCGTCCACCAGCCAGCCCAGGATGGGGCCGCCGACGGCGCGGGCCCCCACGAAGACGACCCCGTAGGCCGCCGACACCCGGCCCTGGAGGCGGGGATCGGCCGCGCTCTGAACCGATCCGTTCGACAGGCTCAAGAACCCGCCGCCGAACGTGCCCACCACGAAGATGGCCGCTATCCCGGCGACGAGGTGGTTCACGGTCGCCAACGAGACCATGGTCGCGCTGAACACCGCCAGCAGGATCGCGAGACTGCGCGATCCCTCGAGCTTCGACGCGGCCATCATCACCGAGCCGATCAGGCTGCCGACCGCCATGACCTGGGCCAGCACCGCGAACGTCCCCGCTCCGCTCTCGAGCTGCTTGTCGGCGACTACCGGAAGCAGCACGGCCAGGTTCCAGCCGAACAGGGTGAACGAGCACAGCAGGGCCATCGGTATGGTCACCGCCGGCGTGCGCAGCAGGTAGCCGAGCACCCGGCCCCCTGCCTCCCGGGCGGCGGCGGAGGTGGTCGCGGTGGTAGGCACCACCCGGAGCACCAGCATGGACGCGAGCAGCGAGGTGGCGCCGTTCACTGCGAAGCAGGCCCAGAACGCCGACAGTTCCAGGAAGAGCCAGGCCGCGCCGCTGCCGAGAAAGCGGCCCACCGACATCACCGAGGTGTGCAGCCGGGCCGCTTTGTCGACGCCGTCGGCGATGACCACGTCACGCACGAAGGCCCGCCGCAATGGCGTGTCAATGGCGCCGATCACGCCCAGCACGGCGACGGCGCCGAACAGCACCGCCAGCGGCAGGTCCTCTCGCATCGCCAGCGCAAGGAGGGCCAGCGTGCCGGCGACGAGGGCCTTCGCGGCCTGGGTGGAGGCCAGCAGCCGGCGCCGGTCCATCCGGTCGGCCAGAGTCCCCGCCACCGGCGCGAGAACCACGGCCGAGCCCGACCGGATCGCGATGGTGAGACCGACGACGAACGCACTGTCGGTGATCGCATACACCAGCCACACCTCGGCCAGGTGGTGGGCCCACATCCCGGCGCCGTGCAGGAACTGAGCGCTGGCGTAACGGCGGAAGTTGGGGTTGCTCAGCGTGTCGGCCAGCCGGCCCAGAGCGGTCCTCACGTGATCCTCACCATCCCAGTTTGACACCGTGGGCAGGTTGTCAGACAATCTGCCAAGAGAACCTGGCTTCTGCCGGGCGGTTCTCGCGTCCCGTTGGAGGATGGATGCGCACGGGAGACAGCTACGTCGAGTCGCTGCGGGACGGGCGCAACGTGATCCTCGACGGTAGGCCCGTCGAGGACGTGACCACCCACCCCGCCTTCGCCGCCGGTGTGCGCAGCGTGGCCCGGCTCTACGACTTCTCGGCCGATCCCGCCAACCGCGAGGTCATGACCTACGAGTCTCCGACCGACGGCCGCCCGGTGAACCTGAGTTGGCTAGTACCCCACTCGGTGGAGGACCTCCGCCGTCGGCGGCTGGCCATCGAAGCCTGGTCCGAGATGAGCTTCGGCTATCTGGGCCGGTCCCCCGACCATGTGGCCTCCTTCTTCGCAGGCTTCTCGGGCTCGCTCGACACCTTCGCCAAGGCCGGCGACCGCTACGCCGACAACGTCCAGCGCTTCTACGAGCGGGCCCGCGACGAGGACCTCTACGTCACCTACACCATCATCCATCCCCAGGTTGACCGGTCCAAGGGACCGCACGAGCAGTATGCGCCCAACCTGTACGCCTCCATCGTGCGCTCCGGCGACGACGGGGTGGTGGTGCGGGGCGCGCAGATGCTCGGAACCGGCACCGTGATGTCGGACTACGTGTTCGTCAGCTCCATCCAGCCGGTGCCTCCCGGCGCCGACGACTACGGCCTGTCGGTGGTGATCCCCGTCAACCATCCCCGGATGCGCATCTACCCCCGCCGGCCCTACGGCCGGGACGTCACCGCGGCGGGCGACTACCCGCTGTCGGCCGGCTACGACGAGACCGACGCTCTGGTGGTGTTCGACGACGTGGACGTGCCCGCCGAGCACGTGTTCGTGGACCGCGACCCCGAGATCACCTTCGCCCAGTTCAACCAGACCCCGGCGCACCTTCTGGGCAACACCCAGGCCCAGATACGCTACGCGGTGAAGATGAGGTTCCTGGCCGGGCTGGCGTCGCAGCTGGGCGAATGGTCGGGCCAGTCCGCCGACCGGAGCTTCCAGCTCGGCCTGGCCCGGGTGGCGGCCCAGGCCTCGGTTCCCTACGGGATGGTTCTGGCCGGGGAGTACAACGCCACCATCGACGCCAACGGCGTGGCCCGCCCCGACCCGGAGATGCTCTACGCGGCGATGACCCAGCAGCCCGCGCTGTACCGCGACATCACCTTCGCGCTGCGGGAGCTCACCGGGGGGACCACCATCCAGGTGCCCTCGTCGATGAGTTCTTGGGAAGACCCGGTCACCCGGGCCGACTTCGAGCGCTTCGTGCGCTGGCCCGAGGTGGACGCCGAACACCGGATCGGGCTGTTGAAGCTGATCTGGGACGCCATCGGCTCGGAGTTCGCCAGCCGGCATTTCCAGTACGAGATGTTCTACGCCGGCTCGGCGTCGGTGGTCCAGGGCCGCCTTTACCGCAACTACGACTGGGATCGGGCCCGCTCCATGGTGCAGCGCTGCCTGGCTGAGGCCCACACCCCCGGTGGGGCCGACCCCGAGGACAGTCCATGACGCCGCCGGGTCGCGGCAGCGGTACCGACCGGATCGGCACGCTCGACACCGGGTTCCGGACCGCGCTGGCCCGCCTCGACCGGGCCGGGCTGCTGGCCAGGGTGTCGCGCACCGTGGACCCCGACCTCGAGGTGGCCGGGCTCATGAAGCGCCACGACGCCGGCGCGGCCCTGCTGTTCGAGAGCGTCAAGGACCACGACGTGCCCGTGGTCGGCAACGTCTTCGCCACCCCGGAGTCCTCCGAGGCGGCCATGGGACTGGACCGCGCCCAGCTGCGGGCCGCGCTGGCCCGGGGCATCCACACCGACGTCGAGCCCGAACCGGCCGCTGAGGCCCCGGCCCAGGAACGGGTGTGGCGCAAGGGATCCATCAACCTGGGCCAGCAGCTCCCGGTGCTCAAGCACGCCCCCGGCGACGGCGGGCGCTTCGTCACCGCGGGCGTGCTGATCGTGCGGGATCCCCTCACCGGCGTGCGCAACGCCTCCTTCCACCGGCTCCAGCTGCTGGAACCCGACAGGGTGGCCATCAAGATCGACCACGGGCGCCACCTGGGCCGGGCCCTGGACCACGCGGTGGAGATGGGCCAGGACCTGCCGGTGGCGGTCTGCGTCGGCACCGACGTGGCCTTGATCTACGCGGCCTCCACCATGGGCGCGCTCATGCCGGAGGACCGCGACGAGCTGTGCGCGGCCGGGGGCTGCCGGGGCCGGGGCCTGCCGGTGGTGCCGGGCGTGTCCGTCGACGTGGACGTGCCCGCCGAGACCGAGATCGTCATCGAGGGCGTCATCAAGGCCGGCGAGCAGGCCCACGAGGGTCCCTTCGGCGAGTTCGTCGGCTATGCCTCGCCGGCCGGGATGGCACCCACCGTGGACGTCACCGCGGTCACCGCCCGCCACGAGCCGGTGTACCACGCCATCAACGGCGCGGGCCGGGAGACGATCGTGCTGCGCAAGCACGTGCTGGAGGTGGCCGCCCTGGAGGCGGTCCGACCGGTGACGCCAATCGTCACCGACGTGTGCATGCCCTCGGGCGGGCTCCACCGGTTCCATCTGGTGATGGCGCTGTCGAAGCAGTCCGAGCGCGACGAGGGATGGGGCCGCAACGCGGCGATGGCCGCGTTCGGCGCCCTCAAGGATCTCAACATGATCATCCTGACCGACGACGACATCGACATCCACGACCCCGTCGACGTGGAGTACGCGCTGGCCACCCGGTTCGACGCCGCGTCGGACCTTCTGGTCATGCCCGGAATGCGCGGCCACGAGTATGTGCGCACCTCGGTGGCCGGGGTCGGCACCAAGGCCATCCTCGACGCCTCGGTGCCCTACGGCCGGCGGGCCGACTTCGAGCGGATCTCCTTCGCGGCGCCCTCCGACGGCGGCACCGAGCTCGACGCCACCTACTCCGGGTCCACGGTCCTGAGCTGGCTGGGAACTTCTCCATGAAGCTCAGCCGAGAGACGCTCGCCGACCGGCTGCAGGAGCAGCTCAAGCGCCAGATGCTGTCGGGCCGCCTCGTGCCGGGCGCGACCATGCCGTCGGAACGAGAGCTGTGCGAGGCCTTCGGCGTGGGCCGCACCACCGTGCGCGAGGCGCTCCAGGGCCTGGTCTCGTCCGGCTTCCTGGCCCGGGACGCGGGCCGGCTCGTCGTGCGGCACCCCAGCGACATCAGCCCCCGCATGCTCGACCTCGCGGCCAGGGCCTCCGATGCCTCGGTGCAGCAGGTGTTCGACGTGCGCAAGCTGCTCGAGATCCACGCGGCCGGTCTGGCCGCCACCAACCGCAACGCCGACGACCTCGCCGGGATGGCCGGGTGCCTGCAGCGCATGGACACCCAGGACGAGACTCAGTACCACACCGCCGACCGCAGCTTCCATTGCGCGGTGGTGCGAGCCTCCCAGAACACGGTGCTGGCCGAGCTCTACGAGGCGGGGATCGGGCTCTTCTTCCGAGAGCCGGCCTTCTGGCGGGTGTTCACCCGCGCCCCCGAACAGCGTCATCGGGTGGGTTCGGGCTATCAGGGCCACCTCCAGATACACAACGCCATCGTCCGCCAGGATCCGGACCTGGCCCGCGAGCAGATGCGCCGCCATCTGCAGCAGGTGGAACGAAGCCTGCTCGCGATAATGCATGAGACACTCGGCTCGGCCGATGATGTGCTGCCCCCGACGTCCGACACGTCATCCCCCACAACCGAGACAGAGAGGAAACCATGAGACAGGGATACCGGGTGATCGACGCCGACACCCATGTGACCCCTTCCGTCGAGGTGCTCGTCGAATACGGCGACCGCGAGCTGAAGGACCGGGCCGACGAGCTCACGCCCTATATCCGGGTGACCAAGCCCACCGCGGGCCGGGGCCATCCGACCCATCCCTACGGCGTGGTGCGAGTCAACCCCCAGCCCTACAGCCGGGTGGCCGGGCACAAGCCCGACGCCTCGGTGGACACCCGCGGCGCGGGAGCCAAGGGGGCGCTCGAGGGCCGGGTGCAGAACCTCGCGGCCAAGCCCATCGCCGACGGCATCCAGCACACCAACTCCGAGGGCCGTCTGGCCAACATGGACGTCGAGGGAGTGGACATCAACTTCATCATCCCCGGCACTTGGGCGCCGGGCAGCACCGCCCTGGACCTCAGCCTGGCCAAGGCCATGTACCGCTCCTACCACCGCTACATGGCCGACTACTGCTCGGCCGACCCCCGCCGCCTGAAGGGGCTGCTGCTGGCGCCCGGCGCCGATCCGCAGTGGGCGGCCGACACCATACGCCAGCACGCCGGCGAGGAGTGGCTGTCGGCGGTCTGGCCGGTCCTGCCCGAGGGGCTGCCGGTGGACGACCCCGACCTCGAGCCGATATGGCAGGCCATGGACGAGGCCGACCTGCCGATCATGCACCACAGCTTCTTCTACGAGGCCCCCTACTTCCCCGGCTACCGCGACATCTGGGGCAACGTGGCGGTGGCCCGCACCGCGGCCCACGTGTGGGGCGCCCAGAGGCTCATGGCCTACGTCCTGGTGTCGGGCATGCTCGACCGCTACCCCAACCTGCGGGTGGCCACGGTGGAGACCGGCCACGGCTGGCTGCCGCACTGGATCATCCGCCTCACCAGCCAGATCGACTACGTGAAGGGCGCCGTGCCCGCCGACTTGAAGCACACGCCGATGGAGTACGTGCAGATGGGCCGGGTGTTCTGCGCCATCGAGCAGCACGAGGGTCCCGAGATGACCAAGGCGGTGATCGACATCCTCGGTGACGGCGTGCTGATGTACGAGTCCGACTTCCCCCATCCCGAGTGCTACTACCCCGACAGCACCGACAACGTGATCTCCTGGGGCCCGGTCATCGGCGAGGAGGCCCTGCGCAAGCTGATGGCCGGCAACGCGGCCCGCTACCTGCGGCTGCTGTCGGACCCCTGGGACGGCAGCGCCGACGGCAGCGGACGGAGCAGCAATGGACGCTGAGCAGGCGCTGGAGCTCGTGCAGGCGGCTCGAGCCATCGCGGCCACCCGCGGCATCAACGCCACCGTGGCCGTGCACGACGACGCCGGCCACCCGCTGGTGGTGATGCGGGGCAAGCGCTGGCACGGGCCCTACATGGCCATGGGCAAGGCCCGGCTGGCAGCCGCCTTCGCCAAGCCGACCAAGGATCTGATGGAGCAGTGGGTCGACCGGCCCATGTTCCCGACCAGTCTCGTGGAGATCATCCCCGGAGGCGTCACCGTCAACCCTGGCGGTGTGCCGCTCTTCGAGGGAGATGTATGCGTGGGCGCCATCGGCGTCGGAGGCGGCTCGCCCCACATCGACCACGAGATCGCGGCTGCGGCCGCGGAGCAGTTCCACAAGTCCCAGGGGGCTTAGATCTGATGAAGTTGATTCACAGACCCAAAGGAGGAAACAGCAACATGAGACATATATGGAAGAGACTGGGGGTGCCGCTCGCGGCGCTCTTCGTCCTCGCGCTAGTGGCCGCTAGCTGCGGCGACGACGAGGCTGACGCACCGGCCGCACCGGTGGTGGACACCGCTGCCGTCGAGGCGGCGCAGGCCGAGGCCGATGCCGCCGCCGCGGACGCCGACGCCGCTAGGGCCGAGGCTGACGAGGCGGCTGCCGCCGCCGCGGACGCCGAGGCGGCTCTGGCCGAGGCCGAGGCTGCCGCCGCCGCGGCGAGCGCCGAGCAGCAGGCTGAGGCTCAGGCCGCGCTGGAAGCGGCCCAAGCGGACGCCGAGGCGGCTATGGCCGCCGCGGCTGAGGCCGAGGCGAGAGCCTCGGAGGCCGAGATGGCCGCCGAGGAGGCCGCCATGGCCGCCGAGGAAGAGATGATGGAGCCGGCCGCCCCGGCCGGAGAGCCTGGAAGGGTAACCATCGCGGTCACCACCGAGCCGTCCACCCTCGACCCGCAGGCCGTGAACGACCGCAGCTCGCGGGTCGTTACTGCCAACCTGTTCGAGTCGCTGCTGGGCCGGGACGCGTCGACGGCGCTGGTCCCGGTGCTGGCCACCGGCTACGAGGTAGTGGACGACGACACCTGGCGCTTCTTCGTGCGCGAGGGCGTGACCTTCCACGACGGACAGGCCCTCAACGCCCAGGCCGTGGCCGACAGCCTGAACCGGATGCTGGACCCGGACTACTCGACCCAGAGGGACTCGTACGTCCGAGGCATCACTATGGCGGAGGCCGTGGACGAGTTCACCGTCGACATCCACACCGACGGGGTCAACGCCACCATCCCGTTGCAGATAGCCCAGCTGCCCGTCATAGCGCCCGGCACGGGCGACACGGTGGGCGAGAACCCGGTGGGGACCGGCCCCTACGTCTTCGAGTCGTGGGACCGCGGCCAGCAGATCACCGGCGTCCGCAACGCCGACTACTGGGGCGAGGCGCCGTCGATCGACGCCTTCACGGTCCGGTTCATCCCCGACAAGCAGACGTCGCTGGCTTCTCTGCAGGCCGGTGAGGTCGACCTGGTGCTCGACATCCTGCCCGAGCAGGTTCCGCTGGTGCCCCAGGCGCTCAGCGTGCCTGCCACCGAGTACAGCTACCTCGCGCTCAACGCCCTGCGTCCCGATCTGGCCCCGCCCGAGATCCGCGTCGCCATGAACCTGGCCGTGGACAAGGAGCTGATCGCGGAGACGCTCTATGAGGGCTACGCGCGGCCCAACGACGCCCAGCACCTGTCGCCGGGGATGCTCGGCTACAACCCCGACATCGGTCCGTTCCCGTACGACCCGGACCAGGCCCGTGAGATCATGGAATCGTTCGGCTGGAACGAGGACAACCCCTTGCCGCTCGAGATCTACGCGCCGATCGGCCGGTACCTGCGCGGCGTGGAGACGACCCAAGCGGTGGCCACCATGCTGAACGACGTCGGCTTCGACACCGAGGTGCGGCTCACGGAGTGGACCCGCTTCCGCGCCGGCAGCCGGATCAAGGGCGACCAGCCCGGCGCCTACGACATTCGCTACGGCTGGAACTCCAACGAGTGGTTCGACGGGGCCCGCACCCGCAACTTCCTGGTCTGCGGCGGCTCGTCCTCCAAGCTGTGCGACGAGTTGGTCACCGACCTCTTCGAGCAGGCCGGCTCGACGACCGATCAGGATCTGCGCAACATCCTCTACCAGAGGGCCTGGGCGAGGCTGCATGAGAACCCGCATGCGATCTACCTGCTGCAGCAGGACCTGATCTACGGCGCGACCGAGCGTCTCGACTGGCAGCCCCGGCTCGACGACGAGTACCTCGTGACGGAGATGGCCCTGAACTAGGACATCAGGCTCCGCTGGCGGGCTTGCTGTTTCCCTGCCGGCCCGGCTCGGTCCCGGGAATCTGGACCGAGCCGGGCCAGGGCAGGGCTGAGCATCCATAGATGTCGATGGAAACGCAGAAGACGACGGCGACACCAGCACCGTCGCAGCGGTCGCGGCGCGGCGGGCTGCGGCGGCGGCTGCGCGACCTGCGGCCCGGTGCCGACCGCCTCGCCGCCAAGGGGTCGTTGCGCGGCCTGCTGCTGCGGCGGCTGCGCGACGGCGTCGTCGTGCTGCTGCTCGTGGTGACGGTGATCTTCTTCCTGGCCCATGTGGTCGGGAACCCGGCGCTGGTGTTCGCCCCGGTCGACGCCACCGACGAGCACATAGCCGAGATCCACCGCCAGTTCGGGCTCGACCGCCCGGTCTGGGAGCGCTACTGGGAGTACCTGGCCGGCCTGGTCCGTCTCGACTTCGGGGAGTCCACCTGGCAGAACCGGCCCGCCATCGAAGCGGTGACCGAGGCGCTGCCGTCCACGATCTACCTCACCGTCGTCGGTCTGGGCGCGGCCGCAGTGCTCGGGGTGGTTCCCGGGATTGTGGCCGGGGCCCGGGCCCGCAAACCGTTCGACAAGACATCGAACCTGCTGTCGGTGGCGGCGCTGTCGGTGCCGAACTTCTGGCTGGGGCTGCTGCTGATCCTGCTGTTGGGCGTGCAGCTCGGCTGGTTGCCCACCTCGGGGCGCTTCGAGACTGCCAGCATCGTGATGCCTGCGCTCACTCTGGGCATCGTGCACGGTGGGCGCATCTTCCAGCTCGTGCGCTCGGCCACCTTCGAGGAGATGTCCAAGCCGTACGTCACCGTGGCCCGCAGCAAGGGTCTCACCGAGTGGAACATCCTGCGCCGCCACGTGGTCCGCAACACCGGGGTCACGACGGCCACCATCGTCGGCTGGGAGTACGTGCGGATGTGGGGCGGCGCGGTGTTCGCCATTGAGTACGTGTTCGCCTGGCCGGGCGTGGGCCTGCTCACCATCGATGCCGCCCACCGCCAGGACTTCTTCGTGCTTCAGGCCGCGGTCATCATCGCGGGAGCGTTCGTGATCTTCAGCAACCTGCTCATCGACATGGGCTACCAGTTCATCGACCGGCGGATCGCGGCAAGCTGATGGGCGTCATCGTCGCCAAGCGCCCGGCGAGGACCCGACCCGCACCTCGGAGCACCGCGTCTGGGGCCGTCTCATCAACCTGCTGGGCAGCCGGGGCTGGATCCTGCTGGTGCTGTTCCTGCTGCTGCTGGTGGTGGCCTCGATCGTGCCCGACGTGTTCACCACCCACGACCACGAGGCCCAGAACCTGCGGACCCGCCTGCTGGGGCCGGGGGAGTCCTCGCCCGAGGGCCTGCACCTGCTCGGAACCGACAGCCTGGGCCGGGACCTGTTCTCCCGGATGGTGGTCGGCACCCGGCTCACGATGTTCATTGCGGTCACCGCCACCCTGATCGGCGCCGGGATAGGCGTGCTGTTCGGCCTCATCGGCGGCTACTTCGGCGGGCGCACCGACCGGCTGCTGATGCGCTTGGGCGAAGCCCAGACGGCCATGCCGATGTTCCTGGTGGCCATCCTGCTGTTGAGCCTGCTCGGGCCCAGCGTGGGGATCCTGCTCATCGTGCTGCCGTGCCTGGTGTGGCCCATCTTCGCCCGGGTGGTTCGTGCCGAGGCTCTGAGGCTGCGCGAGGAGACGTTCATCGAGGCCTCGATCGCTACCGGCTGCTCCACATCGACCATTCTCGGCCGCCATCTGCTGCCCAACGTCGCGCCCCGCATCCTGGTGCTGTGCGTGGTGGAGATCGGCCACGTGATGCTGTCGGAGGCCGGGCTCAGCTTCCTGGGGGTGGGTGTTCAGCCCCCCGACACCACGTGGGGACTCCTGATCTCCGAGGGTAGGCCGCTGCTGGCGGTGGCGTGGTGGCTGACGATCCTTCCCGGCGTGCTGCTCGGCATCTCGGTGCTGGTGCTGAACCTGCTGGGACGCTACTGGGAGGCCCGCTCAGGAGCAGCCGGGTGAGAGGCATTCCCCTGCTTGAGGTCGACGACCTTCACGTCACGTTCAACACGGCCTCGGGACCGGTGCATGCCGTGGACGGGGTCAGCTTCACGATGGAGCCCGGCGCGTCGCTGGGAGTGGTGGGCGAGAGCGGCAGCGGCAAGAGCGTCACCGCGCGGGCCCTGCTGCGCCTGTTCGCCATCACCGATGACGTGCATGTCCGCGGATCGGTGCATTTCGACGGCATGGACCTTCTCCGCGTCGACGAGCGCCGGCTGCGGCATGTGCGGGGCGGGCAGATCGGCATGATCTTCCAGGACCCGCTCACCTCGCTCAATCCGCTGATGGCGGTGGGCGAGCAGATCGCCGAATCGCTGCGCCTGCACCGCGACATGGACAGAGCCGAGGCTGCCTCCGAGGCCGTAAAACTGCTGGCCCGGGTCGGCATCGCCGATCCCGAGCGGAGGGCCACCGAACTGCCCGACAGCTTCAGCGGTGGCATGCGCCAGCGGGTGATGATCTCGCTGGCCATCGCCTGCCGACCCCGCCTGCTCATCGCGGACGAGCCCACCACCGCCCTCGACGTCACCGTGCAGGCCGAGATCCTGCTGCTGCTCGACGAGCTGCGCCGATCGGAGGGCATGGCGCTGATGCTCATCACCCACGACTTCGGCGTGGTTGCGGCCACCTGCGACGACGTGCAGGTCATGTACGCCGGCAAGCTGGTGGAGAAGGCGTCGATGGCCCATCTCTTCGACCGGGCCAACCATCCCTACACCGAGGGGCTCCTGCGGCTGGTGCCCCGCTTCGAGGATGCCCACCCCGGAAGGCTGCACCCCATTCCGGGCCAGCCGCCGATAACCGGAGGGGGCGGATCGTCGTGCGCCTTCGCACCGCGGTGCGACCACGCCGTCGACCGCTGCCGATCCGAGGTGCCGCCCGAGGTGGCGGTGGGTCCCCACCATCTCAGCGCCTGCTGGTTGGCGGCCGACCGGGCCAAGGACGCCACCGAGGCGGGCCGCCCCTGGAGGCGGGAGCGGTGACGGACGCTGCAGTCGTTCCGACGGTCTCCGAGGCGGGTCCGGCTGGTGCGGCCGAGGTCGCGCGGTGCGTGCTCGAGGTGAACGACGTCGTGGTGCAGTTCGACACCGACGCGGGGCGCATAACCGCGGTGGACGGCGTGTCCATGCGTCTGGCCACCGGCGAGACCCTGGGCCTGGTGGGCGAGAGCGGCTGTGGCAAGTCCACCCTGGCCCGGGCCATCATGCAGTTGGTGCGGATGACCCGCGGCTCGGTGCGCCTCGAGGACACCGACCTCGGCTCGCTGAAGCCGCGGGAGCTGCGCCGCATGCGCCACCGCATCCAGATGGTGTTCCAGGACCCCCGCGGCTCGCTCGACCCCCGCATGAGCGTGGCCACCCTCATCGGCGAGCCGTTGAAGGTCCACGGCATCGGCGACCGGGCCAGCCGGGCCCGGGCCGTGGCCGAGGCCATGGAGCTGGTCGGGTTGCCCGAGGCGGTGGCCGACCGCCTGCCCAGCGAGCTCAGCGGCGGGCAGCAGCAGCGGGTCGGCATCGCCCGGGCCATCGTCACCGACCCCGCGGTACTGGTGTGCGACGAGCCGGTGTCGGCGCTGGACGTGTCGATCCAGGCCCAGATCATCAACGTCCTCGACGAGCTGCGCGACGAACTGGACCTGGCCATGCTGTTCATCGCCCATGACCTGTCGGTGGTGCGCCATCTCAGCGACCGGGTGGCGGTCATGTACCTCGGCCAGATCGTGGAGACGGGTACCGCGTCGGAGGTGTTCAGCGAGCCCCGCCATCCCTACACGCAGGGGCTCATCACGTCGGTGCCCCGAGCCGACGCCGATAGCGCAGCCCGGCTGCAGACCGCCCGCCGCCTGGTGCTGGGCGAACTTCCCAGCCTGCTCGATCCGCCGTCGGGATGCCGCTACCGCACCCGCTGCCCGTATGCCACCGACGAGTGTGCCGCCACCGAGCCGCCGCCCGAGAGGGTGGATCCGACCGACGGGCTCCATTCGCTGCGATGCCACCACTGGCGCGACATCGCCGCCCGGTTCGACGACCAACCGTCCTCCAACAGTCAGGAGCAAGCACCATGAGCGAACGCACTGCCGTGAGCACAGACGGCGCGCCCACCCCTACCGGCCCCTTCAGCCAGGCCATCCGCGTCGGGAACCTCGTGTTCACTGCGGGCCAGGCCGGCCGCAACCGCGACACCGGCGAGATGGGCGACATAGGCGAGCAGGCCGACTGGGCGCTGCGCAACATCGCCGCCATCCTCGAGGCCGCGGGCGCCTCGATGGCCGACGTGGTCAAGACCACCGTCTACCTCAAGGAGGGCACCCCGACGGGACCTCTCAACGAGCAGTGGGTGAAGCACTTCCCCGCTCCTCTGCCCGCCCGCTCATCGTTGTTCGTGGCCCGCCTCAAGAACCCCGAGATGCTCGTCGAGATCGAGGCGGTCGCGGTTGTCTGACCCCACGCCTCCGGATGCCGAGCGGAGCGGCCGCGCGGTGATCAGCGCAGGCAGCCGGGAGGCCGCCGACACCGGCGCGGCCGTGCTGTCGTCGGGCGGCAACGCGGTGGACGCCGCCATCGCGGCGTCGGCCGTGCAGTGCGTGCGCGAGCTGCCCTGGTGCGGTCTGGGCGGCGACGCCTTCGTGATGGTGTCGGGTCCTGACGGCGGGCTCGAGGCGCTCAACGGCGCCGGGGCGGTGCCCAGGGCCCTGGCCACGGCTTCGATCCCGGGCGGCACTCTGCCCCGCTTCGGTCCGCTGTCGATCTCGGTTCCGGGACTGGTGGACGCGTGGGGGCGGCTGTGGGAGCGCCACGGGTCCCGCCCCTTCGCGGCCCTGATCGAGCCCGCGGCCGAGCTTGCCGATGAGGGGTTCGCCCTCGACGGCGCCTTCGCTCGAGCGCTCGACCGGGTCCGGGCCGCGGTCGGCCCCGACGATCCGCTCGTGTCGGAGTTCTGTGAACACAACGGCTCGGCCGTTGGTGACCGTTTCCGGTTGCCGGCCCTGGCGCGCACGCTGCGCGAGATCTCCGCCGGCGGGCCTTCGGCGTTCTACACGGGGTCGCTGGCCGCAGACCTGACCGCAACGGTGGGCCGGCTGGGCGGTCTGCTCTCCGCCGACGACCTGGCCTCGCATTCCTGCGACTTCGAGCCCCCGATCACGGTCCGCTACGGCTCGGCGGATGTGTCGGTGACGCCGCCGGTGTCGATGGGTTGGGTGCTGCTGCAGCAACTCCTGCTCTACGAGAGACTCGACGGCCGCCTGATCGACGGTGCAGCCGACCGGATCGACTTGATGGTGCGGTGCAAGCACGCCGCCTTCTTCGATCTCGCCCGGATGCCCAGCTGGCAGGAGGCATCCGACGTGACCGCGGTGCTGGGCGAGGATTCGCTCGACCGCTGGTGCTCGATCATCGACGGTCAGCGCCGATCGGTGCTGGCGCCGGTCGGCGCCCCGGTTGCCCCGGCCGCGGCTGGCGGCACCGACACCACCTGCCTGTCGGTGGCCGACGGCCAGGGGCTGATGGTGACGTTCATCCACAGCCTGTTCAACGAGTTCGGCTCCCGGGTGGTGCTGCCGGGCACCGGGATCGTGCTCAACGACCGGCTGGCCAAGCAGCCCGCCCGCGCCGGCCAGAATGGCGGATCGGACCGGCCCCACCGGCCCCTGCACACCCTGGTCGGCTACCACGTCGCTGATGGCGGCCGCCGGTTGGTGGGAGCCACCCCGGGCGGCCGGGGCCAGGTCCAGACCAACTTCCAGGTGCTGCGCGCCATCATCGACGACGGCGCCGCTCCGCAGGCCGCGGTCGACAGTCCCCGCTGGCTGTCGGGGGCGCCCCGGCTGCCCGACGCCGACGACCTGCTGTTCCTCGAACCCGGGTTCCCGTCCTACCTGGGCTCGGAGCTGGCCCGGCGCGGCCACTCGGTCGCAGCCGACGGCGCGGCCTCCGACAATGACCTGTTCGGCAGTTGCACCATCGCCGGGGCGGGTCCGCGGGGCTCGGAGACGTTCGGTGCGGCCGACCATCGCAGGGGAGCGACCCTGGTGCGGGTCGATCCACCTGTCGATGCCGGCAACACCGGTTACGCCAATGACAACGAGGCCCCCCAGCGGACCGGGCCTACAGGAGAGGAGACTCCATGACCGATGTGATGTCCGCCCCGAAGTTCGGGCCCAGAGCCATCACCTACCCCCACCCGATCAACCACGACTGGTACGACTGGCCGACGTTCTCCGACGCCGAGTTCGACCGCCGTCACACCTTGGTGCGCAGCTTCATGGCCGAGCGGGACCTCGACTGCCTGCTGGTGGCCGGGGCGGCCCACCTGTGGGACCGGGGCTGGGCCAACGTGCGCTGGATCACCAACTACATGGGCACCATGGAGCTCGACAGCTTCGTGATCTTCCCCGCCGACGGCGAGCCGACGCTGGCCATCCTCGGCCTGAACGCCCGTCTGCCCGACCGGGTCACCCGCTCGAGATTCCCCGATGTGAGGGGCGCCCTCAACACCCGCACCATCCTGGTGGACCGGCTCAACGAGCTGGGCCTGCGGCGGGGCCGCATCGGCATCATCAACCCGACGCCCTACCTGTCGGTGTCGCGGGACCACTGGGCCGCTCTCACCGAGACGTTCCCGGACTTGGTGTTCGAGGAGTACTCCGACGACTTCTGGAAGATGCGGCTGGTGCTGTCCGACGAGGAGGTCGCCTGCCTGGAGGAGGCGGCCCGCATCGGCGACGCCACCCAGGTGGCGGTGATGGAGCAGCTGCGCCCCGGCATGACCGAGCACGACCTGTTCCGGATCATCTTCACCACCCTCGCCGAGGAGCGGGGCGAGATCCCCTGCATGGTGCTGGCCGGCAGCGAGTCGATGACCCACCCCACCAGCGGCTTCCAGCGGCCCCGGCCCATCGGTCGCACCATCACCTCCGACGACGTGCTGCTGATGGAGGTCGGGGCCCGCGACGGCCACGGCTACGAGGCCCAGACGGGCAAGGCGATGGTGTTCTCGAAGCCGCCGCCCGACTACGCCGACCTGCTGGAGGTGATGCTGGAGGCCTACCACCGGATCGTGGCCGAGCTGAAGCCGGGCTGCACCGCCAAGGAACTGCGGGCCGCGGGGAGCATCATCACCGAGCGGGGCTACACCATCGTGGCTCCGCTGGTGCACGGGGTGTTCAACCCCATCGACGCCGGGCCGTTCGTGGGCACCTCCCACCGGCCCGACAAGGACGTGGTGCTGGAGCCCAACATGGCGCTGTGCGTGGAGATCCATCCCTGCACCACCGACATCATCAAGGGCGTGTTCATGGGCGACACTTACGTGATCACCGAAGACGGCGCCCGCAACATCAACCATCGTCTCGAACCGAAGGTCTACGAACTGGGGTGATCCCGTGGGCGACAGAATCAGTCCCGATCCGGCAGGAGGCCCCGACCGCGCCGACGGTCGGCGGTCGGACCGTCAACAACATGAACTGGAGTGAGTGCCATGGCCGAGAAACCTGAACTGGAGTTCCACATTCCCGACGGGCAGTGGCGCCCGGCCGGCGGCCCGGTGGAGGGCATCGACGAGATGGTCCTGTCCACCGACGGCCAGCCCGACGGCGCCTACACCCGCTTCATGCGCTTCGCGCCCGGGGTGGACTCGTCGCCCAACGGGGTGCTGACCCACCACTTCTGGGAGGAGGTCTACATCGTGCAGGGCGACCTCACCGACCTGCGCCTGGGCGAGACCTTCACCGCTGGCATGTACGCCTGCCGCCCGCCGGGCATGCCCCACGGCCCGTGGCGCAGCGAGGCCGGCGTGCTGATGGTCGAGTTCCGCACCGGCGGCTACAACCCGTGACCGCGAAGCCGAAATTGGCGACGAAGTCGGCATCCAGTGCCCAATACGTCGCCAATTTCGAATCGAGCGGCGCTCACGGGCGATGAGGCTGTCGATCGACGGGGTCGAGCGGGTGTTCGCGCCCGAGGTGCTGGTCGTGATCGGCTACGCCGGGCGGGACCGGGCCGCAGTCGAGCACCACATCGACGAGTTGGCCGCGCTCGGGGTGCCCCGCCCTGCGAGCATCCCGCTGTTCATGGTGTTCCCGCCGTGGCTGATCACCCAGGCGCCGTCGATCTCGGTGGCCGGCGCAGAGACCTCGGGCGAGGCCGAGATCGCGGTGGTCGTCGACGGCGACGAGACCTTCGTGACCGTCGGGTCCGATCACACCGACCGGGTCCTCGAGGCCACCGACATCGTCGCCTCCAAGGCGGTGTGCCCCAAGCCGGTGGCCACTTCGGGCTGGCCGGCCGCCGCGGTGGGGGACCGCTGGGAGGACCTGACGCTGTCCAGCCGCATCGACGGGGGCGTGGTGTACCAGGACGGCTCGGCTGGAGCCAACCTGCCTCCGCTTGAGCTGTTGGAGAGCATTCCGTGGGCCGGACCGCGGCCCCGCTGCTTCGTAGCCTTCACTGGCACGGTGCCGGTGATCGGCGACATACGCCCCAGCACCGACTTCACGGCCGAACTGGCCGGCCCCGGCCTGCAGCCGGTCGAGTTGAGCTACCGGGTGGAGACCGTCCCGGAACTCGCCGTCTGAGGTGCTCGCCCGATCGGCGAGGCTGCTGCTAGAAGTCGCTGCCGGGGGCGTTGTCCTGTGACGACCGGCGAGCGTCGATCCACTCCCTGGCCTCGTGAACCCGTTGCTGCACGATGGCGATGGGGTCGTCCAGTCCCTGCTCCCGGCGCCGGTCGGCCCAGCGGGCGCCGAGACCGGCGGCCACTGCCCCGGCAGCCAGCGCGACGAGCGCCACCATAAGGGCTGCAACCGCGGCGAAGCTGAGTGCCGCCATGAGCCGGCGCAGCCCGAAGATCCTCGTCGGCCCGATTGACAGCGTCCTGTCCTGCCCGGATCTCTCCGAGCGCCAGGACACCCGCCCTTCGAGTAGCAGCTCCCTCACGCAGCCGTCTCCCGTCTGTTGAGTGGTGCCTCCGGAGGCTACTTCCCGATCAGGGGGCCGGGTGCGCGGCCGGTGTAGCGTCGTCGCGTGCGCCTTCTGGTCCTACAGCACATCGACTGCGAGCATCCGGGACGGCTGCGCGACTTCCTGGCCGACGACGGCGTCGAATGGACCGCGGTCGAGCTCGACGAGGGCGAGCCCATCCCTGCGCTCGAGGACTACGACGCCATGTGGGTGATGGGCGGCCCGATGGACGTGTGGGACGTGGAGGAGCATCCGTGGCTGGTGCCCGAGAAGCGGGCCATCCGCCGCTGGGTGCGCGAGCTCCAGCGCCCGTTCCTGGGAGTGTGCCTGGGCCACCAGCTGCTAGCCGACGCCCTGGGCGGCACATGCGGCCCCCAGCGCCCGCCCGAGATCGGGGTGCTGCCGGTGGATCTGACGCCGGAGGGCCGCAGCGACCCGATCTTCGATCAGATGGCCGACCAGCAGCATGCGTTGCAGTGGCACTCGGTGTGCGTGGCCCAGCCGCCCGAGGACGCGGTGGTGCTGGCCAGCTCACCGGTGTGCCGGGTGCAGGCCATGCGGGTGGGACCGTGCGCCTGGTCGATGCAGTACCACGTGGAGGTCGAGGACGACACCGTCCGCAACTGGGGCGACATAGACGCCTACCGCCAAGCCCTGGAGTCGACCCTCGGCCCCGGCTCCATCGACGGCCTAGCCGCCGACGCCGACCGCCACATGGAAGGCTTCGTCTCCGACGCCCAGCAGCTCTACCGCAATTTCATAACCGCGGCCCGGCCCTAGCGATGCCCGGCCGTTGCCGGGCCCTCCCATCTCGCCACCTCCCTGAAAGTTCCCGCCGCCGGGCCAGCACCAGATCCCCGATCTTCGTGGACGCCATTGCCAAAGCTCACAAAAACACTAAAGCTCACAAAACACTAAAGGCTCACTGCTAGACTTGCAGGCACACCAACCCCTGCAGGAGGTCCGAAATTGGCTGGCAGGAATCCCTTCTCGCCCACCTTCGGGGCGGCGCCTCCGGTGATCGCGGGCCGTGACGACATCCTCGACAGTATCGACGACGCGCTCGAGACCGGGCACACTCATCCGGACTACACGACTTTGTTCTTCGGCGCCCGGGGCTCGGGGAAGACCGTGATGCTCGATGCCGCGCAAGACGTCGCGCGGGCCAAGGGTTGGCGGGCGCTGTCGGAGGATGCCTGGCCGACGGGACTGCTAGGTCGGCTCACCCGCGCCGCCGAACGGCTACTCGACGATCTGGAGGACGATCCCGGCAGACGGATCAAGAGCGTGACGGCCGCAGGATTTGGGGTTGAATGGGAACCGGTCGCACAATCCGACGTCGGCGGCTCGGAGGCTGCCGAGGGGCTCCGACTCGTGCTGTCGGCACTCGGCGATGCGCTCGACGAATGTGGGACAGGCCTGATCATCAGCCTTGACGAACTGCTGAGTGCCGACCTTGACGAGATCCGGCAGTTCGGCGCGGTCATGCAGCACGTCTGCCGTCGAGAGAAGCGGCCGATCGCTTTTGTGGGTGCGGCACTGACTCAGTTCGAGGACGAACTCCAGTCCGACGACGCTGCGACTTTCCTGCAGCGGTGCTCGCGCTATGACATGGAACGGCTGGACGCCACCGCGACCCGCCTCGCCATCTCTAAGCCGATCGAGGACCGGGGCGCGGCCATCGATCCTCAGGCTCTCGAGCGGGCCGTTGCCGCGACCTCGGGATACGCGTTCATGGTCCAACTTGTGGCGTTCCACAGCTGGGTGGCCGCCCCAGACCCGCCGTCGCGCATCGGCATCACCGAAGTGGCGACGGGCATCGAAGAGGCTCAGCGACGAATCGGGCGACTGGTCCTCGCCCCGACATGGAAGGGACTCTCCGACGTCGACCGTCGATTCCTTCTCGCCATGGCCGAGGACGACGACGAGTCGCGCCTGTCGGAGGTGGCCCGTCGTCTCGGCGTGGGCGTCAGCTATGCCGGCGTCTACAGGCAGCGGCTCATCCGAGCCGGAATGATCGTCTCCACCGGCCGGGGCAGCATCGACCTCGCCCACCACGCCGCCCGGGATTGGATACGCGCCCGAGGCGAGGCCGGTGGCCAGCAGCTCACTCTCGACTAGACCGGCGCCTACCAAACCAGCACCAAGACTGAACACCGCGCGGGTTCGCGATGTTCCGGTGTCTCGACACATTGCCGGCGAACGCCCGACATCGGGGTGCCGGTGGAGTTGACGCCGAAGGGTCGCAGCGACCCGGTCTTCGATCAGATGGCCGAGCAGCGGCCTACGCAAGCTCTACCGCAACTTCATGACTGCCGCCCGGAGCGCGGACGCCTAGCCAGCGGGACTTCTGGACTACTCGGTTGCTTTGGCCGAGCCGCCACCGACGTAGACGTTCTCGCGGTGCCACTCCAGGTAGGCGCTGTCCGGCGCGATCGCGCCGCTCGGCAGCACCAGCCTGGTGCTGAGGACCTGCCCGAAGTAGCGATCCACGCCGGGGTCGTCCCGCGCACTGATCTCCAGACGCTGTGCGCGGTGGACGCGTAAGCCGCCGTTCACCGTGATGAGCCCGGTGTCGAAGGCCGCGTCATGCACCCCGCATGCCGCTACGCCGTTGCGCTCGTCCAGGCGTTCCTTGTCGTTGCAGACGGCCCACGGCTTGATGTGAGAGGCCACCAGCAGTTTGTGTCTGGGAAGTGATCGGGGCGCGAAGCCGCAGAAGGCGCAGCTGTTGTCGTAGTTGGCCAGGACACTCCTCGCGAATCGATGCTGTCCTAGACGCACCTGATGTTCTGCATTAATTTCTTGCGCCGGCCGCGGCAACTAGAACCCCAGGTCCAGCTGGAGATTTATACGTCCACGACATCGGCCGAGGCGTTGAGCGCGACGAGCAGCGACACGATGTCGGCTCGGTCGGAGGTGAGCACATCCACAGCTCCGTGACGCGCCGCTCGGGCCGCGGTGATCGCCACCGAGGCGTCGACCACGTCGTTGGTGCGGGTCTGGCCGCAGAGTTCACCGATCTGGCGAGCGGTTCGTCCGCTCAGCGGAATCTCGTCGCATTCCTTGAGAGCCCGGGCCAGCCGAGCTTGGTGAGGTCCGCCCCGCCAGGCCTGGGCCAGAGCCCCGACCGGGACTTGGACTGTCTGCGCCCTCCACGTCGCTGCTCGTAGCGCGGCCCAAGTGCGGTCGTCACCGCGGTCGAGGGCGATCAGCGCTCCGGCGTCGAGCACGAGCGTCGTCACTCGCTGCCCAGCCTGAGGTTGGTGCGGACCCATTCGTGGGCCTCCTCACTGATGGGGCCGCACTCGGCCTCGTACTCGTCGATGACGGCGCTGAGACGCTTGCTCCTCTCCATGACCTCCTCTTCTGTCGGCCATCCGCGGTCGTCCTCGGGGCCGAGGATGCCGGATCCGATCTCCTCGTCGGGGCGGATCCGGTTGGTGATGTGGGGAGGCGTCTCCGAGTTCCCTTCGGAGTTGCCGGGTAGGGGTTCAGCGGCCATCTCGGACTCCTTCACCCTCGCCGTGGGGTTAGATGCAGCCCACACCGTACCCAGCATTTTCAGGTGTGCAACCTTGTAACAGCATTAATTTACATCGAAATTGGTGGATGCTTCGTCAGTAGGCCCGACCTCGATGTCCGCCGCGATCTCTGACCCCCTCCCAATAGATTGGGAGGGGGTTGCCCATTCTTGGAAGCGGTTGCAACCGCCCAGCAGCGCTCATTTCTGCTCTGACCTGTGGTTTTGATGTCGCCACGGTACCTCATCCAGGTGGCGCAGGACCGGAACGAAAGCGCTGCGGTGCGGGCCCAAGATCGGTTCGCCGGAGCGACCGAGGAGAGCCGCTAGGTTCGCTTCTGATGCAGGAATCCACCACCGTCGCAGCCGACGGAGCCGAGCAGCCTCGGCTGATCGAGCTGCTGACGCTCGGCGGTCCACACTCGGGAGCAGGATGACGATTCGAATAAGGTCAGCAGTGCCAGCCGATGCGAGGCCGTTGGCGAGGGTCCATGTCGATACGTGGCGGACGGCATACTCCGGCATTGTCCCTCCGGACTATTTGGCCAGCCTCTCGTACAAGGATCGGGAGGCAAGATGGGACGAGTACCTGTTACCAGGTCAGTTCGCGTCCACGACCTTCGTCGCCGTGACCAGGGGCGGCGGGATCATCGGGTTCACCAGCGGTGGCCCCGAACGCCTGGGTGATCCTGCGTACCTGGGTGAGATCTACGCCGTCTACGTGCTCCAAGACCACCAGCGTCGGGGGTTGGGGAACCGGCTCTTCACCGCCATGGTGCAACAGCTGCGGCGCGACGGATTCACTTCGATGATGCTGTGGGTGCTGGAGGCCAACACCCCGGCCCGCCGGTTCTACCAGTCGCTGGGGGGCGAGCAAGTCGGTCGTAGGACCATCACGATCGGTGGAGCGGATCTCGCGGAGCTGTCCTACGGCTGGAAGGACATCTGACACCCCAGCAGCCCGTGGTGAATAGTCCCTTGTAACCGCTCGAACACATCTAGTGCTATGAGTCCGTTCATTCTCAGCGCTATGTCGTTCCCGTACGGTAACATCGAGCATGAACTCTCAGCCGGCGCGGCACCCCGCCCACGAGCGTCCCGTCAGGCGTCCTGACCAGTTCGGGCGGGCCCTGCGGTCCATACGCCTGCAGCTTGGCATGACACAGGCTGAACTGGCAGAGAAGGCGCGCGTCACCCGCAAGTGGCTCTCCCAAGTAGAGAACGGCAAGCGCACAGCCGAACTCGGTCTGGTCTGCCGCGTCGTGAGCGTCCTCGGCTACGAGATACAACTCGTGCCCGCGGCCGCTCCGTCGTTCGACCTGGAGGCACACATCGCGACGTTGACCTCAGCGGAGGCCGAGTTGTGAGACTCGATGTGCTCATGGAGGGCCGGCCCGCGGGGAGTCTGGACCTGCGGGACGCCTCCCGACCGGTCTTCACATACGACGGCTCCTACTTGGAGCAGCCGGACGCGACTCCGCTGTCCACCAGGTTCGCCCTTGATGACCGCCCGGTCGACGACATCTCCCTTCGCAACTGGCTCACCGGAGTGCTGCCCGACGATGAGCGGTCTTGAGGTCGTTGTGCGAAGACCACGACGTGAGCGCCGCCGACAGGCTGGCTCTACTCGGCACGCCCATGGGCGCCGAGTGCGCCGGGGCGGTGCAGTTCTGCCTCCCCGAGGCGACCGAGCGGCTTGTCGCCGGCGAGGGCGGACTCCAGGAACTCTCCGACGGTGAAGTCATCGACTGGCTTCGCCGTCTCGGGAGCGATCCCGCCTATCGTCCCGAGCCGGCGCGGGTGTCCGCAGGGTTCAGCCTCGCTGGAATGCAACCGAAGATCGCTCTGCGCCAAGAGGACAACATCTGGCACGTCCCCTGGGGCGCCGAGCCGAGCAGCCACATCATCAAGGTCTCCCGACACGACGCTTACCCCCACGAGGCGGTCATGGAGCATCTGACGATGCAAACGGCCGCACGAATGGGGATTGCGGCCGCGCCGACGGCCGTGATGTGCTTCGAGGATGTCGAAGCCATCGTGGTCACCCGCTACGACCGGGCCCCTATCGGCGACTCGTCCTTGAGGAGAGTGCATCAAGAGGACTTCTGCCAGGCGTTGGGCGTTTCGCCCGACATGAAGTACCAGTTTCAGGGAGGCCCGACCCCTGAGGACATCGCCGGCCTGCTGCGCCGCGTCGACGCCTCGGGGACTGCCATGCTGGAGAGGACTCGTCTTCGCGTGATCCTTGAGCGGCAGGCCAGGTTCTGGCTCCGTCTAGGCGCAGGCTTGGTACTGCCAGTCGCGTGCGACTGGTGATATGTAGTCTTCTTTGATGAGCCGGTAGCCGGAGCCGGCGTCATCGTGTTGGACGGTGCGGGGCTCGTCGCCGATTTCGAGGTTGTCGTAGGGCAGGGAGAAGTAGTCGAATTCGTGTAGTTGGAGGTTGGGGGTGTATCGGGAGAGGTCCACGTCGTAGATGTGGGTGCTGCGGGCGATGGTGGCGTCGGGGCCGTCGTGCCAGTTCGGGTTGGGTCCGAGGCCTTTGAGGTCTATGTGGACGCGCCGGGCGGCGGCTGTGATCCCGGCGCGGGTCAGGTCGCCGCTGGTGATCGCGCGGTCGAGGATCTGGGTGGCGATGTAGCCGTGGATCCAGCTGCGGACGTACTGGTCGTCGAAGGAGGCGTGGGGGCGGTACTGGCGCATGGCGGCGATCATCTCGGCCATGCCCTGGGAGTTGTTGCCGTTCCAGGCCGGGAACGCGGCGACGTGGGTGTAGGAGCTGTCGGCGATGCCTCTCACCGGTGTGGACAGCAGCAGCGGGGTCCAGCTGCCGCCGCCTCCGGACCATTGGCCGTGGAATCCTGCGTTGGTGGCGTGCAGCATCAACACGGCCGTTGAGGAGGGGTCGGTGGCCAGCCACACCCAGTCCGCCCCGGATGCGGCGAGGCCTTCGACGACGTCGCCGAGGTTGCCCTCGACGCCGCTTGAGAGGTCGCCCAGCGCGATCTCGGCGTCGTAGACGATGTCGAGGCCGAGCTGCTTCGAGGCGTGCCTGATCCCTGCTGCGCTGTCGCGGCCGTAGAGGCCGGCCAGGCGGACCACGGCCACCTTGTCGCCGTGGTTGGCCGCCATGTGGGCCGCGCCGTTCATCGCCTCGACGCAGTAGCTGGTGAGGCTCTCGAACAGGTTGGCGCCGATGCCGGGGTCGGCCCACCCCGAGTACCGCGAGTGGGGCAGCGCGACCATCGAGTCCTCAGCGAGGGCCTCGGCGATCGCCACGTTCTGCGGGGTTCCCGCAGACATCGACAGCATCGCCACCCCGTCGGCTCCGCCGACGGACAGCATCTCGTAGCCGTCGACGTGGGCCGCCACGGAGTACGCGTTGTCCACCAGGACCGGCTCCACGGTCCAGCCCCTGATCCCGCCCGCGTCGTTGAGCCATTCCCAGTAGGCCAGGTGGCCGTGGGCGGCGCGCAAAGCGCTGGTGTTGAACCTACCCGACAGGTCAGAGATCACCCCGACCCGGATCGTCATCGCGGCGGGATCGACCCCGGCCCCGTGCACCACGCCCCCAGCCGCGTCTTCGTCGGCGGGGCCCGGAGCGGTGGCCGTGCCGCTGCAGGCCACGGCCGCCGACAGCGCGGCCCCGCAGGCCACAACCGCCACGCGCCGCGCGGCCATCCCGAACGCAGCCCGCGCCCGAGCCCCGCTCAGGGGCTGAGCGAACAGGCGGGACAGCGCGGCCCGGGGCCACGGCCCGAGTGGCCGGTGGGCGCAGCCGACAACAGCGGGAACGACGCCGCCGCGACGCGAGGACACCGGTACCTGCTCGCGCTCTCCCTCAGACATGCTCTTTGATGCAGTCGGTCTCGTTGGAGGCCAGCGAAGAGGCGCTGGGGCACACACCGTCGCGCCATTTGATGCAGTGGACGTCGGTGAACAAGCCGCGATGGCCCGCAGTCGCGGGGCCGGCGACCTCGGAGGTCAATTGCCCGAAGATATCATGAACTTCAGTATCTGTATCAGCCCATGAGAAGTTCGACCTAGTGACGCCGGTCAGGACGCTTCTGTTGATCCGCGCCATGGCGCAGTACCACTTCGCCTTGTCGCCGGCGGAGGGCTCAGACGTCCATATGTGTGTTTGTATGTCGAATGCCAGCGGGGCGAAACTGCCGATGGCGTACTGTTTCTTGCTGACGCCGCTCGGGGGGTTCTGCAGGTTGCGCTCGTCGTCGGAGGCGTCGACCCTGGCGGCCTCCAGGGCGTCCTCGGCGGTGCTCTTGGTGGCATGGCTCGTGTACCACACCTCCGCCGACTCCGGATTGTTGCAGTACACGCCATTGCCTGTCATATGGTTCGCCCCGACCGTGTCCTCGGCGACTGGCGTGGAGTCCAGCGAGGGGTCGTACAGGTTGGCAGCCGACCGGGGCAGCATGTCGAAATTGATGGTGTAGCGCGTCGTGTTGTCGGAGAAGGTGCGCGTGTGGAGCTTGTAGGAGATGTGCTGCATCGCGCCCGGCCGGGTGGCCACCGCAGTGCAGGCCGAGCTGGTCGAACTGCCGCTGATCTCTGCGTTGGCGCCGTGGGTGGTGCTGTCCGACCCGCCGCCGAAGAACTCCTTGCCGGCCGCGGGCTGGGCCAGCAGAGCCGTCAACACGGCCAGCGCCGCCAGGATCCTGGCCGCGAGGCGCGCCGCGTCCCGCCGGCGCCTCCCCGCCGGGGGGAGCATCAGCCCGGCGGCGCCGGCAGTACCGGTCCGCTCCCCAGTCCGCACGCAGCGCCCGATGCGGAGGATCTCATCTACCGACTTCATCTGGTTTAGCGACTTCATCTGGTCTGCCGACTTCATCTGCTCTCCTTGACACATGTGCATTATATAACTTAGGATTAGGATAGAGCGCACACTCCATTACACAGTGTAACAGAACGATACACTCCCTTGGTAGGCATCACACCCCGGAGACGGCGCCACGCGCCAGCCACGCAGAAACCGCCTGGGGCCACGCGGATAGGCGAGAGCCAGTCGCGTCGCAGCGGTGTCATTCCCGCTTTTGTTCGCTGCGCTCACTGGGCCGCCCATACCACAGCAACACCGCCCACGGCCTCGCGCCGTATGGCCCGCCTATTCGCGTGGCCTCTAAACGGAGCCGACGCGCCCGAGACCGGCTCCAGCGGGCCTGAGGCAGCGCGCACGAATCAATATCCCGAACACAACACCCCAAAAGAGTGACGTGTCCAGTGTCGGGCAGGCGGGATTTGAACCCACGACCTCCTCGTCCCGAACGAGGCGCGCTACCAAGCTGCGCCACTGCCCGTGTTGCAGCGCGGAAGAGGCTAGCCGAGCCCGGGGCCCGAGCGGCCCTCAGGTCGCAGCGAACAGGAGCGGGGAACCGGTGCGGGCCACGCCCTCAGGCGGGAGCGGAGGCTTCGGCCAGGGTTGCCGCCACCAGGCGGGCAAGGCCCATCGGGTCTATGGGCTTGACCAGCCACGCGTCCGCGGTGCTGCGGCGGGCCAGGAACTCGTCGGCGTCGCGGTCCAGCAGCATGATCACCGGTCGCCGCGGCAGCCGGCCCATGTCCTCCTCCTGGCGGACGGCCAGGCAGGCGGCCATCCCGCCCATGTTGCCGACCTGCAGGTCGAGCACCACCAGGGCGGGGTCGACCAGCTCGATCGCCTCGAGAGTGTCCGCGCCCCGCCGCACCCGGTGCAGGGTGTGCTGGCCGCTCAGCGCGGCCTCGCACTGCGCCGCGACCCAGTCGGCGTCGGTCACCAGCAGCACCTCGGGCACGGCGGAGATCGTACCGTTGCTTCGCCGGTCATCCCGATCCCGGCGGGGCCGGATATCCTCGGTGCCTGTGCTGGACATCGAGTCGTTCCACAACGAAGCCGAGTCCTACTACCTGCTTCGTCCCACCGGCGAGCTCGACGCCTACACGGTGGCCCAGTTCCGGGAGGCGCTCGCGGACCACGCCACCGCGGGCCGTCTCGTCGTGGATCTCTGCGGTGTGCCCTTCATCGACTCGGCCGGTCTCGGCGCCCTCATCGGCGGGATCCGCCGCATCCGCGAGAATGAGGGCAGGGTCGTGGTGTTCTGCAACGGCGCGACGCTGATCCGGCTGTTGCACACCACTGGCTTCGACCGCATCGTGCCGGTCGAAGAGACCCTCGAGGCCGCGGTCGGCGCCCTCGACCGAGACCCCGACGTCTGATCCGTTTGAGGAGACCGCGCCTCTCGGCTCGGCTCATGCGGCTCGCCGTGGGCGCGGCCGCGGCCGCGATCGGTGCCGTCGTCGCGCTGTCCGGCGGCACCGCCGGGGCCTCTGACAACTTCGACGGCGCGGCCGACACCGGCTCGCCCGTCCTCGACGTCGTCGAGGTGTCGGGCTTCCTCGACGGGATCATGGCCGACTTCATCGAGCGATCCATGGAGCAGGCCGCCGCCAAGGGCTCGCTCGGTCTCGTGCTCCAGGTCAACAGCCCGCGGGCCATCGTCGACGACGAGCGCCTAGTCGAGCTGGCTGCCCGCATCCGCTCCTCGGACGTGCCGGTCTACATGTGGGTCGGACCCTCCGGGGCGGTGGCCACCGGAGCGGTCGGCCAGCTGGCCGGGGTGGTGAGCGACCTGGCCGTGGCCCCCGGCTCGGCGCTGGGCGACCTCGGCCGGCCCATCCTGCCGATCGAGCACCTGGCCGGGCCCTTTGCCGAGGCCTACCCCACCATGCAGGACCGGACCATCTCATCGGCCGAGAGCATCGAGCTCGGCCTGGCCCGGGAGGCTCCCACCCTGGGATTCTTCGTGATCGACCTGCCCGACTTCGAGACTGGGATCGACACCACCGGCGACGAGCCGGTCCGGGTTCCGGTCAGCCCGGTGCGGTTCGCCAAGCTCTCGCTGATCGACCAGTTCATGCACACCGCGGCCAGCCCCGCGCTGGCCTACCTGCTGCTGCTGGCCGGCGCCGGGCTGCTCGTCTTCGAGCTCTACACCGCGGGCGTGGGCCTTGCCGGGGGCCTGGGCGCGCTGTCCTTCCTGCTCGGCTGCTACGGGCTGGCCGCGCTCCCGGCCCGGGGCTGGGCCGTCGGGCTGCTGCTGGTCGCCATGTTCGGGTACGGCGTGGACATCCAGACCGGCGTGCCTCGGGTCTGGACTGTGATCGGCACCGCTTGCCTGACGGCCGGATCGTTGACCCTCTTCGACGGGGTGTCGCTGTCGTGGGTCACGCTTCTGGCCGGGATCATCGGCGTCACCGCAGGGATGGTGACCGGGATGCCGGCGATGGTCCGCACCCGGTTCGGCACCCCGACCATCGGGCGGGAATGGATGATCGGCGCCCTTGGCGTCGCTCGGGACGCGGTAGACCCCGAGGGGGTCGTGATCATCGACGGTGCCCCGTGGCGCGCTCGCACCCAGCGGGCCACCCCCGTCGCGGAGGGCGACCCCATCCGCGTGATGGCCCTGGAAGGCCTGGTCCTCACCGTCGAGCCCGCAGACGACGCCGACGGCGATGACGCCGGCGTAGACGGGACCGTCGACGGCGACACCGCCGACTGAAGAGGGGTCGGGAAGCCGGTGGCCCCTGAGCCGGCGATGTCACAGGCCTGCCGGATAATCGATCCCATGAAGCGGGCGTGGCTTCCGGGTCCGGTCGAGCGGTGCGGAGAAAAGCACTTGAACGGCTTGGCTTCGGGTCATCTCATGTGGTAGTCGTCACAGGCGAGGAGGGCGTTTGGTATGGGGTTTCCATCTGCCGACAGGGCTGAATGGCAAATGCGGGCGGCCTGTCGAGGCCCTCACGCTTCGGTGTTCTTCCCTCCGCCCTACGTCGAGAAGCGCGACGAGAAGCGGCGCCGCGAGCTACGAGCCAAGGACATCTGCGCCACCTGCTCGGTGCAGTCCGATTGCCTCCAGTACGCGCTGGACATCGGTGAGCAGCACGGCATCTGGGGCGGGCTCAACGAAGTGGAGCGGCGCGACCTCCTGCTGCGCACAGCCCGAGCCTGAACCACAGCCTGAGCTACAGCTCCGGCAGCCGGGCGCCGGCGATGCGCACGTCGCCGCGCCGGCGGGTGACGCCGGTGCTGTCGAGCCGGCCCAGCAGGGCCAGGGCGTACTTGCGGGTGGTGCCCCACGCGTCCCGCACCTCGGCCACCGTCACCCCTTCGGGCTGATCGGCCAGGAGCCGGGCCACCACCGTCGCGGCCTCGTCGACCGCGGACGCGGCGAAGTGGATGCCGCTGCTCTCGACGAGACGGCCCTGCCTCACCAGAAGACGCAGCTCGTCGCTGCTGACGCCGGTCGCCGCGGGAGGCGCGAAGGGGTCGGCCTCGGCCGCGGCCACGAACGGATGGTCGGCCAGCGGGTCTGATCCGCCCGCGGCGCGGGCCCGGCCCCCGCCGCTGGCGATGCCTTCGATGGCGCCGATCACCGCCCGCTCGAAGTCGTCGAGCCCGGCCAGGTCGAGTCCGAGCGGCCCGGCGCCGGCCACCGCGTCGGCCAACCGCTGCCTGGTCCGCTCCAAGTGCTCGGGATCCACCGCCCACCGGCCCAGATCAGGCGGGCGGGCGGTGCCGGTGAGCCTCTCCAGCCGCGCCGCGTCGATCCGGCCCCGCTCGGCGACGATCCGCTCCACCGACCGGTCGGGCCGGGCTCTCGAGGCGGGCAGCACCGGGTCGACGTCGAGCACCTCGCCGCCTCCGACCGTCTCGGAACGCCCCGACTCGCGCAGGATGAACCGGTCCCCCATGCACAGCGGGAGCGGGACGGGCAGGTGCAGCCGAACCAGTCCCGCACTGCCCGGCTCGATGGTCGACGGCCCCAGCACCCGCAGCCGCACCGGGTGCTCGCCCGAGCCGATGTAGGCCACGTAAGCCCCCCGGCGGGTGACGGGATGGTCGAGCGAGGCCAGCACCGACAGCTCCGCGTCGACGGTGCGGGCCGCGTGCCACTGCTCGGCGCGCACCACCGCGTCCCCCCGGGCCACATCCCGGTGGCCCGCGCCGACGAGGTTGACCGCCACCCGGTTTCCGGGGCCCATCTCCTCGCACTGCTGGTGCAGGCTCTGCAGGGCTCGCACCCGCACGCTGTGGCCGGTGGGCAGAACCGCGAGAGTGTCGTCGTTGCGGAGCCGCCCCCCGGTCAGGGTGCCGGTCACCACCGTGCCCGACCCCTTGATGGCGAAGGCCCGGTCCACCCACAGCCGGGGCCGGCCGCGGTCCGCCGCGGTGGGGGTGACGGCCAGCAGATCGTCCAGCACCGCAACCAGCGCGTCCATCCCGGTGCCGTCGATCGCGTCGGTGGCCACGATGGGCGCCCCGGCCAGGAACGTGCCGGCGACGTGCTCGGCCACGTCGAGACGGGCCAACTCCACCAAGTCCTCGTCGGCGTCGCCCGCCTTGGTGAGGGCCACCATGCCGTGGCGCAGCCCGAGGAGCTGCAGGATGCGCAGATGCTCCTCGGACTGGGGCTTCCATCCCTCGGCCACGTCCACCACGAACACGCAGGCGTCCACCCCGCTGACCCCGGCCAGCATGTTCTTGAGGAACCGGACATGGCCGGGAACGTCGATGAAGGCGATCTGGCGACCCGACGGCAGCGGCATCGACGCGAAGCCCAAGTCGATGGTTAGGCCCCGCTCCTTCTCCTCGTCCCACCGGTCGGGATCGGTGCCGGTGAGCGCCCGCACCAGGGTGCTCTTGCCGTGGTCGACATGGCCGGCGGTGGCGACTACATGCATCCCGGTCAGGTCGCTCGCAGACTGGACAGGCCGGCGACCTCGCGCAGCGCGGCGGCCACCTCGGCGTCATCGTCGGGGTGGACCGTGCGCAGGTCCGCGACGGTGGTGCCGTCGATCACCCGGGCGATGATCGGCCGGGGCCGTGACCGCAGCGCGCCCGCGTGGTCGCCGGGCACGGACACGCCCACCGACTCGATCTCGACGCCGGGGAGGGTGCCGCCGCCCGGTGTGGCTGCGGTGGCGGCCGCGGCGAGGCCCTCGTAGGGGCCCAGCCGGGCTCGCAGCTCGGCCGGGGTGACGGCGGCCATCCGCCAGAACTCGATGGCGTTGCCGTCGCCCCGCAGGTAGGCCAGCGCGGTGTCCTGCAGCGCGGCCAGTACCAGCGATCCCGGCCGCAGCGCCCGGGCCAGCCGGTGCCGGCGGCAGGCGTCGACCAGGTCGGCCCGCCCCGCGATGATGCCGGCCTGGGGTCCGCCCAGGAGCTTGTCGCCGGAGAAGGTCACCAGCGCCGCTCCGGCCTCGAGGGTCTGGCGGGCGGCCGGCTCGGAGTCCAGCCACGGCGGGGGGCCGCCCTCCAGCCAGCCGCAGCGGCTGTCGAGCAGGCCCGACCCGATGTCGGCCACAAGCGGCGGGCCCAGGTCGGTCAGCTCGGCCGTGCGGGGCGCCTCGGTGAAGCCCACCACCCGGAAGTTCGACTGGTGCACCTGCACCACCACCGCGACGTCGTTGGCGGGATCCGACACCGCGGCCGCGTAGTCGGCCCGGCGGGTGCGGTTGGTCGTCCCGACCTCCACCAGCCGGGCGCCCGACCAGGCCATCACGTCGGGGACCCGGAACCCGCCGCCGATCTCCACCAGCTCGCCCCGCGACACCACCGCGTCACGGCCCTCGGCCAGCGCGGCCAGCACCAGCATCACCGCGGCCGCGCAGTTGTTGACGACCATGGCGGCCTCCGCGCCGCAGGCTCGGGCCAGCAGGCCGGGCGCGCCCGCCTGGCGGTCGCCGCGTTCGCCGGTGTCGAGGTCGAGCTCCAGGTTGGAGTAGTGGGCGCTCTGGCTCCATGCCTGCGGCGCCCGGCCCAGGTTGGTGTGCAGCAGCACGCCGGTGGCGTTGATGACCGGTGTCAGCAGCCGGCGCCGGAGGGTGCGGGCCCGTGCCGGGGCCGAGTCGGGGTCGCCGGCCGCGATGGCGGCCCGGGCTGCGTCCACCAGCAGCGGATGGGGCAGGCCGGTAACGGCCAGCGAGCGGGCCAGCCGGTCCACGGAGGGCGGTCGATCCTGGGGCGACACGTTGGTGACAAGGCTAGGCATTCGCTCGCGAGGGTTGTGCGGTCGATCCGGCGTCCGTCGCGGCCCCTCAGGGGTTGGCGACCCGGAACGGCCGCGAGCCCGCGGTCGGCGAGTCTGCGACTGTCCCTTCGGCCTCTTACGCTGGGGCCGTGTTCGTAGTGCTGCTCCTGGCGCTGTTGTGCGTGCCGCTGCTGGAGCTGTACGTGATCATCTGGATGGCCGGCGGCGTGGGGACGGCCGAGACCATCGGTCTTCTGATCGCGGTGTCGGTGGTGGGGGCGTGGATGGTGCGCCGGTCCGGTATCGGCGTGCTCAACCAGATCCGGGTCCGCCTCGATCGCGGCGAGCTGCCCACCGGAGAGCTGGTCGACGGGCTGCTGATCCTGATCGCGGGCGCGCTCATGCTCACACCCGGGTTCATCACCGACGCGGTGGGTCTGCTGCTGCTGTTCTTCCCGACCAGGCTGCTCGTGCGGTCGCTGCTGGTGCGCCACTTCGCCAAGAAGATCAACCTGCACGGATGGACGGCCGGACCGGACGGCCGGGGCGGTTTCGGCTTCGGCTATACATCGGGCGGCGGTCGGCGCCGGCCCGGCGGAGGAGACGTCCGCGATGTCGATGACGTGCGCGAGGTCGGCGACGGCGAGCAGACCAGGACGCGACCAGGATGGAGACTGACAATGCAGATTGACCCGGCCGTCACGGCGGCAGTCGACCAGGTGCTCACCACCACCCGGGCGGTGCGCCGGCGCCTCGACCTCGAGCGTGACGTGGACGACGAGATCATCCTGGACTGCATCGACATTGCCGAGCAGGCCCCCACCGGGGGCAACCAGGGCAGCCGGCGATGGCTCATCGTGCGCGACCCCGACCTCAAGCGGCGCCTCTCGGAGCTGTACTGCGACGTGATCGGCAACCGCATGATCGAGGCGCGCGACCGCCTGGCCGGCACCGGGGACCCCCGGGAGCGGTCCATGCGGTCCTCGGCCCATCTGGCCGAGCATCTGGGCGAGGTGCCGGCCATCGTCATCCCGGTGATCCTCGGGCGTCACGACGGCAGCGGCCGCCCCGGCCTGTTCGACTCGGTGATCCAGAGCGGCTGGAGCTTCTGCCTGGCCCTGCGGGCCCGGGGCCTGGGCACGGTCTGGACCACCGCCGGTCTGGTCAACGCCGGTGACATCAAGGAGTTGCTGGGCATCCCCGAAGACGTGACCGAGATCGCCATGTTCCCGGTGGCGTGGACCGCCGGCACCGACTTCAAGCCGGCCCGGCGCCATCCGGCCCGCGAGATCGCCTACTTCGACGGCTACGCCCGCACCTTCGAGCGGGGCCCCAGCGACCCGGTGTGCATGGCCGACGGTCCCGGCACCGTGGCCGAAGCCGATATCCGGGCCGATCCGGCCGCGGTGTGGGCGAAGGTCACCGACATCAACCTGCCCGCGGCGTTCTCCGAGGAGTTCCAGGGGGCCGAGTGGCAGGACGGCCATGACGGCCCGGCGCTCGGCGCCCGCTTCGTCGGCCGCAACCACCACCCGGGACGGGGCGACTGGGAGGCGACCTGCTTCGTCGATGTGTTCGAGGAGGAGGCTGCGTTCGGCTGGTGCACCAACGACATCGACAATCCCGGCGCCCGCTGGCGGTTCGAGCTGGAGCCCATCGTGGGCGGCACCCGCCTGCGCTTCCGGGGGATCTTGGGGCCCGGGCCGTCCGGTCTGGACAGCATCATCGAGTCCCGGCCAGACCTGGAGCCTCGCATCATCGCTCGCCGTATCAGCGAGCACCGGGCCAACATGCAGCGGGTGGTGGACGGGATCAAGACCCTGTTCGAGCAACCGCCCGCCTGACCGTGGTGAGCCACTCCGATCCGACGAGACAGCTGTAGCCCATGAGGACCTCGGTCCAGCTCACCGCCGACGCCGCGCCCTGGCCGGAACTGGTCGACTTCGTGGCCGGGGCCGAGGCCCTGGGCGTCGACGCGGTGTGGGTCGCCGAGGCCTGGGGATCCGACGCGGCGTCGCCGCTGGGCTATCTGGCGGCCCGCACCGAGCGGGTGGTGCTGGGCGCGGCGGTGTTCCAGGTGGGAGTGCGTTCCGCGGTGATGACCGCACAGACCGCCCTGACCCTCAACGAGCTCTCACAGGGGCGGTTCGTGCTGGGGCTCGGGGTATCGGGACCGCAAGTGATGGAGGGCTTGCACGGGGTGCGCTTCGCCGATCCGGTGGGCCGCATGGCCGAGACCCTCGACGTGATCGGGCAGGCCTTCGCAGGCGAGCGCGTCGCCTACACGGGCCGCCATCTGCAGCTTCCGCTGCCCGGCGGCGAGGGCAAGTCACTCCGCCTCTCGGTCCGCTCGGAGTCGCCCCCGCCCACTTACCTGGCCTCGATGCTGCCGAAGATGCTGGAGCTGACCGGTGAGCGAGCCGACGGCTGGCTGGGCACCAGCTTCGTGCCCGAGGGCGCCGAGGACGCCTACCTCCGGCACTTGCGAGCCGGCGCGGCCCGTTCCGGTCGGACGCTGACCGACATCGACGTGTGCCAGGGCGCCGAGATCGCCTTCGCCCGAGACGAGACCGAACTGGCTGCGATGATCGACGCCCGCCGGGCCGGGCTGGCCTTCAGCCTCGGCGGCATGGGATCGGCCATCTCCAACTTCTACAACTCCGCCTACGCCCGCCAGGGCTTCGCCGGCGTGGCGGCCGAGTCGCAGCGCTTGTGGCTGGCCGGCGATCGCGAGGCCGCGGCCGCGGTGATCCCCGACGAGATGGTGCTGGGCACCACTCTCATCGGCACCGCGGCCATGGTGCGCGACCGCTTGGCCGTGTGGGCTGCCGCCGGGGTTGACACCGTGCGCCTGTATCCCGCGGGTGACACCGTCGACGAGCGGCTGGACACGCTCGGCCGGGCCTTGGAGCTGGTTCCGGACTGAGAGGCCAAGGGGCTGGTAGGCGGCACAACGCGGCGCTCAGGGTCGCGATGGTCACCGGAAGGTGGTCGCCGCCCTGTCATACTCGCGTCCTATGAGCGTCGACCGATGACCGAGCAGAGACCGCCGATGCGGCGACCGATCCCCGCTGCACTGGTTGTGGCCAGGCGGGCGATGGTGGTGGCTGCCGCCGCGATGGTGATCGCTGCCTTGGCCGTGGTGGTCGCTCTGCTGGGTGAGCCCGGGAGCGACCCGGCCGAGACCGCAGCCCTTGAACAGGCCCGCGACGACGCGGCCTCGGCCCAGGACGAGGCCGACGCGGCCACTGCCATGGCCGACGCGGCCATCGTCATAGCCGAAGAGGCCGCGGCGGTGGCTGCGGCCGCCGAGGCGGCGCTCGCCGACGCGGCTGCGGCCGCGGGCGGGACCGTGGATCCCGAGATCATCGCCAGCCTCGAGGCCCAGCTGGAGGAGGCGCGGAACCTCGCGGCCACTGCTCTGGTGGCTGTCGGCGCCACCGACGCCACCGAGACGGTCCCCGAGGACGGGACCGAGGCCGAAGAAGTCTCCGAGCCGGAGGATGCCGCCGCCGAGGACGAGGATGCGGCCGAGCCCGACGAGGATGCCGCCGCCGAGGACGAGGACCTGTCCGAGCCGGATGAGGCCGCCGCCGAGGCCGAGGGCGGTTCCGAGCCCGGTGACACCGATGCGACTGCGGCCCTTCCCGGCGAGCCGTTCGAGTCCGGGCCGTCCGCAGGCACCGGGCTGGCAGTCGTAGGGATCCGGCATGATGGCGCTCTGAACTTCCGCGACGTCCCCAACGGCACTGTCATCGCCAGGCTGGACAACGTGATGGACGGGGCGCGCGACCCGGCTGTCTATGCGCGGCGGCCGGGTTCCGACGACATCATCGCCACCGTCGACCTGCAGAACGGGGTCGTCGCCACCGGCAACAGCCGGCAGCTGCCCACGACCATCTGGCACGAGTTGCAGGTCGGGGATCTCCGGGGCTGGGCCAGCGGCACCTTCCTCGCGCCGGCCGGAAGCACCGAAGACACCACCGCCGAGGTGGTCGACGCCTTGGGCGAGCTCCCGGCGGCCGACACCATGGGCGAGCTGGGGCTCGCGGTGGCGCAGACCATGGTGAGTCAGGAGCCCCCGTCCAGCGTCGTGGTGTCGGGGGCGCCCGGCATCTCAGGCGATCTCGGGCAGGTAACCATCGACGTCGTTGGTATCGGCGACGACTCGATCCGGGGGTTCCGCCTCGTGATATTCGCCCACCCGGCGGAGAACTGGACCGAGGACGACCCCGGCCCGTTCACCCTCAAGAGCGTCGAGCGCACGGTCCTCTGCCACAGCCACCGGGGCGTAAGCGAAGAAGGCCTCTGCAACTAAGAGGCCGAGCGGATAGGCACGCGAATCCCGCGCATACGGCGCGAGGCCGTGGCCCGAGCGGCCCGTGAGCGCAGCGAACAAGAGCGGGAATGACACCGCTGCGACACGACAGGCTCTCGCCTATCCGCGTGGCCCCTAAGAGGCCGAGCGGATAGGCGGGATGACGGCGCTACGCCGGCGGCGTCCCCTTGTCCAGCAGGTACGGGAGGCCGGTCTCCTGGTGGGTACGCATGCGGCCGTGCCGCAGCGACCCGAGGCTTAGCTGAAGCTCTGGCCGCAGCCGCAACTGCGCTGGGCGTTGGGGTTGTCGATCGAGAACCCGGCTTGCTGCAGCCCGTCGGAGTAGTCGAGCGTGGCTCCGTCAAGCAGCATGGCGGATGACGGGTCCACCACCACCTGCACGTCGCCGAACGTCGCGGTGTTGTCGCTGTCAGCGACATCGGTGTCGAAGTACATCTCGTACGAGAAGCCCGAGCAGCCTCCGGGCCGGACGGCCACCCGTAGCGACAGACCTTCCTCGTTCTCGGCTCGGATGAGTTCCGACACCTTGCTGGATGCCTGGTCGGTCAGCGTGATCACGACGTCTTCTCCGTGCATCGAATAGCGGCTGGTGCTTCGGCTTCCAAGTTAGCGGCCCGCGCCGAGCGAAGCTACTGAATTGGCCACATGGACTCGCACCGGCCCTATCGGCCCGGTAGAACCCGCCGGTAGCATCGCAGTGTGACCACGACCCTGCCGACGGCCGAGGCCGTGATGGAGTTGATGCGCGGCGTGGTCGATCCGGAGCTGGGCAGCAACCTGGTGGAGCTGGGCATGGCCCGGGGCGCCCAGGTGTCCGATGACGGGGTGGTGCGGATCGAGATCGCCCTGACCACGTCGGGCTGCCCGTTGCGGGCCCAGATCCAGAAGGACGTGAAGGCCCGGCTCGAGTCCCTGCCCGGCGTGACCAAGGTGCGCATCGTGTGGGCCGAGCTGACCGCCGACGAGAAGGCGGCCGCCATGTCCAGGGCCCGCTTCAACGTGTCGCAGCGAGCACCGGACACCGCCATCCCGCCCACCACGAAGGTGCTGATGGTGGCCAGCGGCAAGGGAGGCGTGGGCAAGTCCACGGTGACCACCAACCTGGCCGCCGCGCTGGCCGCGGAGGGGTTCAACGTCGGGGTGATGGACGCCGACATCTGGGGCTACTCGGTGCCCCGGATGCTGGGGGTGGACGGCGACCTGCGCTCCCTCGACGGCAAGATCGTGCCCCTCACCCGGGCCGTCGGCGAGGGCCGTCTCGACGTGGTGTCGATGGGCTTCCTGGTGGACCGGGAGGACTCGGCGCTGATGTGGCGGGGCCTGATGCTCAACCGGGCCGTGCAGCACTTCTGCGAGGACGTCCGCTGGCGCGACGACCTCGACTACCTGCTGATCGACATGCCGCCCGGCACCGGCGACGTGCAGATGGGACTGGCCAAGATGCTGCCGAGGGCCGAGATGATCATCGTCACCACCCCGGCGACAGCCGCCCAGAAGGTGGCGGCCCGGGTGGCCGACATGGGCCGCAAGAACTATCTGCGGGTCGTGGGCGTCGTCGAGAACATGAGCTACCTGGTGACCCCGGACGGCGAACATGAGGCCGTGTTCGGCTCGGGCGGCGGGGAGGCGCTGGCCACCGAGATTGGGACGCCCCTGCTGGGCCGCATCCCGCTGGACCCCGCGGTGGCCGAGGGGTCCGATGTCGGCGAGCCGGCCGTGCTCGGCACCGGTGTGGCCGCCGAGGCGTTGAGGTCAGTGGCCCGCGCCCTGTCGGAGGAACACGTCCCTCCGGTGGAGATGGCCGGCTGCAGCGCCCGGATGCTCGAGGCAGCCGTGGCCGCCCTGGACGCAGCCGAGGCCTGACGGGCGCACGTTCTAATCGACGGAGGTTCGGGGGGCCGCGAACGTCGTCCCGACCTTGGCCGCGAGGAGCCGGGCCACCTCGGCGTGGCCCGCGTTGTTCAGGTGGAAGCTCCTGTGCCAGCCGGTCAGCGGGTCGAGGCCCACGTGGGTGATGCCGTGTATGAAGTCGCTTCCCCGCCCGCACACCTCGTGGCGGCCCTCGCGGAACGGGGTGTAGGTGTCCACGTAGTGGACCCGCTCGGCGCCGAGCGCCTCGTTGGCCCTGCTCACCGCCTCGGCCAGCCGCCGGTTGAGGTGCTCGGCCAGCCGGCCCAGCCGATCGACGGTGCTCGGCTTGTACAGCGCCCGGCACGGGTCGAACAGCCTCCACTCGCTCGAGGGCGCGATCAGGCTGGGGTAGCCGATCACGTACAGGTGTCCCCGCTCGGTGATCCGCTCGGTGACGATCTCACGGTAGAAGTCCGACATCGACCCGTACTGCTGGCCGTCGATGCGCAGCGCGCAGCCGTAGTCCGGCTCCGGCCCGCGGCGGGTGCTGCCCGGACAGGTCTTCGCGGGATCGATGAGATTGTCGATCCGGGCCTGAAGGGACGCCTCCGACGGGCACCCCAATACGAGTTCGGTGATCCGGGTGAACGGCACGCAGGCCAGGACCACGTCCTCGAAGCCGACATCGTTGCCGCCCAGCGACAGCGTGACGATGTCCACCCGCTGCGGCCCGCTGAGGGCCTCCACATGCTCCTGGAACATCGACATCCGCCCGGATGTCTGCAAGCGGCGGTTGAACATGTCCTCCACGAACCCGCCCTCGCAGGCGGTGTGGGTGTGGCTGATCGTCCAACCCTGGCGCCGGAGCAGCTCTACCGCTGCCGGACCGGCGGCACGCGGGCTTCGCCGGCAGGATCCCTCGCCGTGCGGGTCGGTTCCCACGCCTGACGAGTAGGAGTCGCCCGCCGACAGCCATGTCACGGTGGCGTTGAACCGCATGGCCCGGTGGAGGAACGACGCCATCTGGGCCCGGGTCACGGGCACGGTCGGGCAGTACCGCAGCGGGTCGGCAGAGCATCCCACCGTGATTCCGGCCTCGGCGAGGGAGTCGATAGCGGACTCGTGGGTGTTGCCGCGGGTGTCGCTGAAGCCCGCCGCGGTTGCCGGGCTGAGCCGGAAGGCCCGCTGCAGGAAGCTGGCCATCTGGGCGCGGGTCACGGGCCGGTTCGGGCAGTAGCGGGCCGGGCGAGTCCTGCACCCGCCGGTCATGCCCAGATCGGCGAGGCGCTCAACGTGGGGCGCCCACCATCGCCAGGCCTCGACATCAGCGAAGCGCGAGGTGCCCGAGCGCTGGGGGTCGCTGCCGTCTAGGGTCCGCACCAGCCACACTGCCATCGCCCAGCGGGGCAGCGGTTCCCGCGGGCACAGCCGATCGGCTGCGCAGCCGGTGCCCTGCAGGATCCCGGCCGCATCGAGCGCCTCGACCGCGCTCTGGTGCACTCCAGCGTCCTCGGCATCGGAGAAGTCGGCCCCCGCCGCAGCCGGTGCCGCGTAGAACGCCCCTGATGTGGTGGCCAGCATCAGGATCAGGCCGGTCAGTGTTCGCAGCCTCACGCAAGCCCCTCGCCTCGGCCGAGTCCCCATTCCCGATGTCTACCCAAGACACGTCGGCATAGGTCCCCTCGGGTGTCGGGCACGCCGATCTAGCCTGCGGTCCCATGTCTTCCGCTCCACGTGACGGCTTCGAGATTGTTGTCGACGGCGCGGCGGTGGTCGTCGCCGACGAGGGGCTGACACTGCTGGATGTGCTGCGCGAGCAACTCGGGGTGCGCTCGGCCAAGGACGGGTGCAGCCCCCAGGGCCAGTGCGGCTGCTGCACGGTGCTGGTGGACGGCCAGCCCCGGGTGGCCTGCGTCACTCCGGTCCGGCGGGTGGCCGGCCGGGCCATCACCACCCTCGAAGGGCTGGACGCCGGGGTGCGCGACGGCTGGGCCCGAGCCTTCGCGGCCACCGGCGGCAGCCAGTGCGGTTTCTGCACGCCGGGAATCATCTGCCGCTTCGCGGGCCTGCACGCCAAGGGCGCCGACCACCGCGACCGCTCCGTCGCGGCACGGGCCCTGGCCGCCCATCTCTGCCGCTGCACCGGCTGGCAGCCCATCCTCGACGCCTGGGAGTCGTACCCCCGCGTGGCCGGCCAGGCCGGTGCGGCCGGACCCGAGAGCGCGTCCCGGCGGGCCGATGCCGATCGTCGGGCCTCCATCGAGGGAGGAACGCCGCAGTCGACCGGACCCCATGTGGCCCTCGGAAACGGTGGGTTCGCCGACGACGCCGCGCCGGACGGTGCCCTGGTGGCTGTCCGGGCCGCTGACGACTGCGAGGCCGCCGACGAGCACGGCTGGGTGGTGGCCGAGACCCCGGTCGAGGCCCGGCGGGCGGCGGGCCGGGTGCCCGGCCGTCGAACCACCGCGAGCTGGGACCCGCCGCTGGAGGTGCCGGCGGGGGACTGGGCGGTCACGTTGCGCACCAGCTGGACCGAGCCCGGCTACCTGGAGACCGACGCCGCCTGGTGCGAGCCCGGCGGCCGGCCCGCCTCCCCGCTGGGCAACGGCGGCGCGTTCGGCGGCAAGCGCGACTCGCCGGTGACCGAGGCCGCCCGCCGCCTGGCCGACCGCCACGGACGGCCGGTGAGGGTGCTGTGGTCCCGCCCCGACACGGCCCAGCTAGGCCCCAAGCGACCCCCGATCGCCGCGGGGGTGCGGCCCGACGGAACAGGGGAGATGGTGGTGGCCCGCACTGCGGGGATTGCCGCCGCCATCCAGGAACAGGCGCCCGGCCTGTCGGTGACTGAGGTCGACCTGCCGGGACCGCCCACGTCGGCGCAGATCCGGGGCGCAGGCTGGGCCGAGGCCGCGGTCGCTGCTGGCCGCGGTCCGGGGCGAGCCCGGCTGGATCGCCTGCCCCGGAGGCGGCTCGGCTGCCGCCGCCGTCGAGGCCGACGGTTCGATCAGCGTGCAGGTGCAGGCCGGCCGGGTCCTCGACAAGACGGTGCTGCGCTCGTACTGCAGCGGCGCAGCCCACATGGCCTACTCGTGGGTGACCAGCGAGTCGCTCGGCGTCGATCCCGAAGGCACGGTGCACGACCTCACCGTTCGCTCCTTCGACATCGTCAGCGCGGCCAACATGCCCGCGGTGCACGTCGAGATCGCCGACGACGGCTCCGAGCCCGTCAACGGCAGCGACGCCGTGTTCGCCGCAGTGGCCGCCGCGGTCTGGATCGACCGGGGATGCCCGCCGGTGTGGCCCACCGACCGGTAGGCGTCGTGGCCGCTAAGGGGCCACGCGGATAGGCGAGAGCCGGTCGCGGCGCAGCGGTGTCATTCCCGCTCTTGTTCGCTGCGCTCACGGGCCGCTCGGGCCACGGCCTCGCCCGTATGGGCTGGACTCGCTCGCCTATCCGCTCGGCCTCTAGGAGCGGCGAAGGCGTCCCGGGAGGTTGAGCCGCCGGCGCCCGCCGTGCCCTTCAGCGATTTGGGGATAGCCGGTCTCAGCCTCCTTGCGGGCCAGATCCAGGTACTCGTTGGGGCCGTCGTCGCTGCGGTTGGCGGCGTCGGAGTCGGCCTTGAGGAAGCTGCCCAGAGCCGCGGCCACGATGCCACTGCCCACCAGCACCACCACCGGGAACAGCACCACCAGCACGATCACCATCACCACCGCTCCGGCCACGCCGCCAGCATACGCGCCGGGCCGGCCTCGGGCAGCAAGAGGCCTAGGAGTCGGCGGCTCAGCGCACCCGTGCGATGTAGGCGTGTTGCGGCAGCGCGACCGCATGCCAGCCGCCAGCTGGGCCGGCGTTGGGACCGGGAACCCCTTCGAGGGGGGTGCCCAACCGGTAGCCGTAGTCGGATACCTCGGCGACGACGAAGTCGTTGCCGACGGCCATCCTGACCGAGATCCTCCGGCGAGGATCGACTCCGAAGGCCTCGGAGGCCGGCTGCCACCCCCAGGCCTCGCCGTCAGGGGACCAGCCCACCCAGACCTCGTCCGCCCGGTAGTCGCCGTGGCCGGTCTGGGTGTAGGTGCGTCCTGCTTTGCGCACCTTTGTCCTCATGAGTCCCGGCTCCGTCCGTGCGCTGGCGCCGGTCAAGGCGACCACCACCACTCCCGCGGGTCCGGCCGCGAAGCTGCACAGGTTCGAAGCGTCCTCCAGGAACTCGGCCGTCCTTCGACCGTCTTGGGCGATGCGATCGATCCTTGTTCCCCTGCGGGAGCGGGCCGCGGCCCACAGTGCCCCGTCTCCGCCGGTCGCCCACAGTTCCACCGTGCCCAATGGCTGCTCAGACCAGTCGAGTCCGTCTGTCGAGGTAAGCAGCGCCTCCCATTCGCCCTGCGTGGCCAGCACGATCCCCTCGGCCGACGACACCCCAGTCACCTTGTAGGCCCACCGTTCGTACTGGGCTCTCAACGGCAGGGAGGGCCCCTCTCCCGAGTAGATCCTGGTGACCGTCTCCTGCCGGTTGCGCAGCAACTCCGCCTGCCGGCCCGACAGAGCCAGATCCTGGTGCGACACCTCCTGCTTGTGCTGGCGCCAGCGGGCTCGATCCCGCCGGGCGGGCTCGTCATCGGGCGGGTGTTCGTCGATGAACGTCAAGGTGAAGCCGCGACGTGACGGCTCCCAGAAGTTCAGCAGCTGCCCCGCGGGCATCAAGCCCCGGTCGGTGAGCAGCGCCTCCAGATCCAGCCTTGTGGAGGTCCGAACCACGACGACGAGACGGTCGCCCCAGGCCAGCGCCTCGAGCACCGCAGACTCCTCGACCGCGTACGGCGGCAGCGGCTCGGACCTGGCCGGCACATCGATGGTCGCCTGCACCCAACTAGAGCCCTCATCGTCGGAGAACCAGACCTCGCGCCCGACGTTCTCGTGCGGGGCTCGGGCCACATCCCAGCCGAAGGCCACCCAACGGTCACCGGCGATGTCGATGCTCGCGTCAGCGTCGGAGCTGAGATCGGCGACATGGAAGCCGTCCGGAAGCTGCAGTTCGGACCAGTCGACGCCGTCGGTGGTCATGGCCAGGCGAATCGGTACGTCCGGCCCGCGGTAGAGGCTCCGCAGGATCTGACCGCCCCCGGCGGTCTCATAGTGCTGGAAGTCTCTGAACTCACCGAGCTCGGGGGTGAACTCGGTCCAACTCAGCGGCTTCACGGCTGGGAGCGTAGACGGGCGCAGCGCCACTGACGGCAAGGCCGACCGGAGGGCGCATCGAAGGCGGGAGAGTTCTCGGGAACTACCTGCTGGGAGGAGCCAGGGTGTCGGCGATCAGCAAGTCGACCACGGCCTTGAGGGCCTCGTCGGTGGTGGCGCCCTCCTCGAGCGCCCGGTGGTAGGCCGCGAGCTGGCGATCGGCGGACGTGCCCCGCTGGCAGATCGTGCGGGTGTGCTCGATCTCCTCTACGCAGTCCAGGGCCTCGGCGTCGGGCCGGACCAGCTGGATCAGTTCCTCCAGCAGGTCCGGGAAGGGGACCAGCACGCCCTTGCCGAAGTCCATGAGCTCGCCGCTGATCCCGTAGCGCTCGGCCCGCCAGAGGTTCTCCGACAGCAGGAAGTTGGCGTAGCTGCGCCAGCGGCGGTTCTCCAGCTTGAGCCGCCAGAGCATCCTCATCAGGCATACGTACATGGCTGCCAGCGCGATGGTGTCCTCCATCCTGGTGGGCAGGTCGGTCACCCGCATCTCCACGGTGGGGTAGCGCTCCGACGGGCGGATGTGCCACCACACCATGGAGGAGTCCTCGACGATCCCCGCCTGTACGAGCACGTCCACATGGCGCCTGAAGTCCGACCATGAGCTGAACTTCTCCGGGAACCCGGTGCGGGGCAGGGCCTCGCCCACCGCCAGGCGGTAGCACTTGAGGCCGGTGTCGCGCCCCTCCCAGAAGGGCGACGAGGTCGACAGGGCCAGCAGATGGGGCAGGAAGTACACGACCTGGTCCATCAGATCGATCCGCAGGTCGGGGTCCTCGATGCCGACATGGACATGCAGACCGGAGATGACCATCCGCCGGGCCACGGCCTGCAGATCCCTGGTGAGGGTCTGGTAGCGCTCCGCCTCGGTGTACTGCTGCGAATGCCACCTCGCGGACGGGTGGGACGAGGCCGCGATGGGCACCATGTCGTACTCGGCGGCGGCCTCGGTCACTGCGAGGCGCAGCAGCCCGATGTCGGCGCGCAGTTCCTTCATGTTGGAGCACACGCCCGTGCCGATCTCGATCTGCGAGCTGAACAGCTCCCTGGCCACCAGACCGTGGCGCAGGTCGGCCACCTTCTCCAGCAGCCCGGGAGGCTGCTTTGTGATGAGGGACCCGGTGTCTCGCTCGACGAGCAGGTACTCCTCCTCGATGCCCATCGTCCAGGCTGGCTCATCCATGACCGGTGCTCCTATTCGACGGTCGTCGTGAGGCTAGCCGGAGCCCTGGGTGTGGGATACTCGCGACGGTCTCCCGCCGAGACGTGGGGGATGCCGCTACGTAGTCTGAGTCCCGTCCAACCGCAACCTTCGGAGGCAGTGAGCCGTGGCCCCAGCAGCGAGTCCATGCACCGATCCAGTGGTCCTGAACATGTGGCACCCGATCGCCGCCACCGCCGAGATCAGACCGGGCCAGGTCCACACCACCCAGCTCCTCGGTGAGGCCGTGAGCTACACCCTCGACCGTGACGGCCAGCCCGTCGTGTGGCGAGCTGATCCAGCGCTGCGCCCCGGCATGCCAGTCGACGCAGCCAGGATCGGTGAACGCCTTCCCGTTATCGACCGGTTCTGCTTCGTCTGGACCTCGTACGGGGACCCGCCCGACCGGCTGTTCTCCATCCCCGAGTTCGACGACACCGACCGTCGCACGTTCGCGGCCGCCTCGATCGGGGTGCACACCTCGGCGCCCCGCGCCGTCGAGAACTTCCTGGACATGGGCCACTTCCCCTACGTTCACACCGGCATCCTGGGCGTCGAGCCCCACACCGAGGTGGTCGAGTACGACGTGGAGATCACCGAGGACAACGAGGTGCTGGCCACCCGCTGCCTGTTCTACCAACCGATCGCGGCTCTGGCCGCCACCGAGGGGCAGATCACCGAATACACCTACCGGGTGCCGCATCCGTTCGTAGCCATGCTCTACAAGACCGCGCCGCCCGATCCCAGCCGCATGGACGCCATTGCCATCTTCCTGCAGTCGGTGACCGAGGAGCAGATCGTGGCTCACAACTTCATTTGCATGGTCGACTACACGAACACCGACTCCGAACTGAAGATCTTCCAGCAGAAGATCTTCGGGCAGGACAAGCCGATCATCGAGAACCAGGTCCCCCGACGCCTTCCCCTCGCCCCCCGGGCTGAGACGCCGATCCGGGCCGACAAGTCCTCGATCATGTACCGGCGGTGGCTGTCGGATCTCGGCATCACTTACGGCGTCATCCCGGAGGCCGCATGATGTGGCATCCGGTCGCGTCATCGGCCGACCTGATCTACCGCACCACATACCACGCTCAGATCCTGGGCCGCGAGCTGGTCGCCTGGCGGGCCGACGATGACGCGGTCAACCTCTGGGAGAACCGCTGCCTGCACCGGGGAAGCCGGCTGACGCTGGGCGTCAACGACGGCGCCGAGCTCATGTGCCGCTACCACGGATGGCGCTACGCCAACCGCACCGCGAGCTGCACGTACATTCCCGCCCATCCCGCGGACGCCCCGGCCCGCTCGGTCTGCAACCGCACCTACCCCGTGGCTGAGCGCTACGGCCTGGTGTGGGGCTCCGTCGAGTTGGAAGCTCACGGAGCAGCCGGTCCGCCGGCCGTGGACCTGCTGGAGGCGGGCGCTCCCACGCCGCTGCGGCCCATCGTTGTGAACGCCCCGCCCTTGAGGGTGGCCGATGAGCTGGCCGGCTACCGGTTCCAGCCGTCTGCGGCGGTGGCGCAACGGCCTGGTGCGGCGGCCGACTGGCGCTCGTACCGATCCCCCGAGACCGGCTGGGATGTGGCCACCGTCGACCGGAACGACCTGCGGATCACTCTGCGAGCCGCCGACGGAGACGACGAGACCCATCTCGTGGCGTGGGTCCAGCCCGTCGATGCCCACCGCAGCGTGATCCGGGGCGTGCTCGACGCCCGGCCTCCGGCCGAGGCGCGCCTCGCCGTTCTGCGGCACCACAATCATCTGCTGAGCCGGCTGCGTGATCGGGTCGAGGAGCAGGCCGCGCTCGAGCCGATGCCGGAGCCGATCCAGGTCGAGATCGTGCCGGTGAGCGTGGAACTGGCCGGCATGCCCGAGTTGGGCGCAGGCCGGAGGGCGCCGCTGCGGGTCCGGGTCGCCCGCAAATGGGCCGCAGCCACCGATGTGGCCGGATTCGAGTTGGCGCCGGTGGACTCGCCGCTGCCCGGGTTCCAGGCCGGGGCCCACATCGACGTCCACCTGCCCAACGGTCTGGTCCGCCAGTACTCGCTGACCAACGGGCCTGGCGAGTCCGGCTGCTATCGCATCGGGGTGAAGCTCGAGCCGGAGTCGACCGGCGGCTCCGAGTGCCTGCACGAGACCGTCCGCGAGGGCGATGTGCTGGCCATCTCGGTGCCTCGCAACAACTTCACCCTCAGCCGGGCGTCGGAGCGCACGGTGCTGCTCGCCGGCGGGATCGGGATCACCCCGCTGCTGTCGATGGCCCAGACCCTGCGCCAATCTGATCTCGACTTCGAGATGCACGTCTTCGTCCGGGACCGCCACTTCCTGCCGTTCGGCGAGTTGGTGGCGTCGTTCGGCGATGCCGCCGTCGAGCATCGGGGCCTCTCACCCCTCGGGACGGCGAGCGAGATCAGGCGGATCCTGGGCGGGCACACCCACTCGGCCCAGCTGTATGTGTGCGGGCCCGCGCCGATGATCGAGGCCACCACCGCGATCGCCGACGAGCTCGGCTGGCCCGAGGAGTCGGTGCACTTCGAGTACTTCGCCAACCCCACCGAGATCGACGACTCCACCGCGTTCGACGTGGCTCTGGCCCGCACCGGGCTGACGCTGCGGGTCGAGCCCGCCCAGACCGTGCTCCAAGTGCTGAGAGCGCACGACATAGACATCCCGTCGTCGTGCGAGCAGGGCGCCTGCGGCACCTGCCTGGCGTCGGTGCTGGAGGGCGAGATACTCCACCAGGACGTCTATCTGAACCGTTCGGAGCGGGCGGCCGGCGACCGGATGCTCACCTGCGTGTCCCGCGCGACCTCCGACCGGCTCGTGCTCGACCTGTAGGGAGGACGGCGGTGATCAAGCTCTACAACTACGAGCTGTCGGCCAACTGCTACAAGCAGCGCCTGTTCCTCAGCATCCTCGGCCTCGACTACGAGGCGATCACCATCGAGTTCTTCCCGGGCATGGAGCACAAGTCCGAGGCGTTCCTGGAGATCAACCCGCTGGGGCACATCCCGGTGCTCGACGACGACGGCTTCATGGTGCGCGACGCCCATGCCATCCTGATCTACCTGGCCGCCAAGTACGACCCGAGCGGCCGGTGGTACCCGACCAGCGACCCCGAACTGCTGGCCAAGACGGCCCAGTGGCTGCTCTTCTGCGAGGGCACCACCAACACCGCCTCGGCCGCCCGGCTGCATGACTCGCTGCACTACGACTTCGACATCGACGCGGTCCGTGCCGGCGCCCACCGGCTGTTCCGGGTGGCCGACGAGCATCTGTGGTTCGCCGAGCAGGAGGGCTACCAGTGGCTGGTCCCGGCCGACCATCCCACCATCGCCGACCTGGCCCTGTTCCCGGACGTGATCCTGTCGGAGGAGGGCGGGGTCAGCAGGCAGGACTACCCGGCCCTGCATCGCTGGACCGACCGGGTCAAGCGCATCGACGGCTTCACCCAGATGCCCGGCATCTTCCTGGCCGCGCCGGCCCTCAATGTTAGCGGGTAGCGCTCAGCTGGCTCCCCGCACGTAGGGAACGCCTAGGGCGGCGGGGGTGTGGCTTCGCCGGGCCCTCACCACCAGCGCCACCAGGGTCACGACATAGGGCAGCGCCAGGAACACCTCGTAGGGCACTTCGGTGGCCGTCCCCTGAAGGCGCAGCTGGGCCGCGTCGCACAACCCGAACAGGAATGCGCCCGCTACCGCGGGCACGGGCCGCCAACCCGCGAAGACCACCAGCGCCAACGCCACCCAGCCCCGGCCCGCGGTGACCTCCTCGATGAACAGTCCCAGCGGACCGTTGACCAGCACCGCGCCGCCCAGCCCGGCGAGAGCGCCTCCGGCGATGGTCGCCATCCAGCGGAGGAGGACCACGTTGTAGCCCAGGGCGTCGGCTGACTCGGGGGACTCGCCGACCGCGCTGATCGTCAACCCCATCGTCGTGCGGCGGAACAGGAACCAGACGGCCGCCACGCACACTAGGGTCAGCGCGACCAGGGGCCACATGCCCAGCCGCTCCACCCGCGGAGGGAGCTCGCCGATGTCCCAGCGCAGCTGGAACAGGTAGGTCGTGGCGGCTATGGCCACGATGGTGAAGGCGATCCCGGTGACCACCTGGCTGGTCCGGAAGGTGACCACCAGCCCGGCGAACACGCCGCCGGTCAACGCCCCCACCAGCAGGCCTGCCAGCAGGCCGATCCACGGCGAGCCGGTCGCGTCGTTCACGATGTAGCCCCCGAGGGCGCCCGAGAGCATCATCCCCTCGAGCCCGAGGTTGAGCACGCCGCTGCGCTCGTTGATGATGGCGCCGAGCGCGGCGAGCGCCACCGGCAGGCCCAAGCGGATGCCTGCCTCGACGGTGGCGATGCTGAAGAGCGTGTCCATCAGCGGGACCCTTTCCAGCGGGCCGCGATGGCGTCGCCCCAAACCACGAAGATGATGACGAAGGCCGTGATCAGCGACACCAGCGACGAGGGAAGCTCGAACTGGCGCTGGGCCGACTCGAAGCCGATAGTGAGCCCGGCCATGCCCAGCCCCGCGATCAGCACCCCGAGGGGATGGAGGCGGCCGATCAGCGCCACGATGATGGCGTCCCAGCCGTAGCCCACCGAGGCCTCCTGGCCCAGGCGGACGTTCACGCCGGTGGTCTCGACCATCCCGGCAAGGCCCGCGAGGCCGCCGGCCACCACCAGGACGCTGAGCGTGACCCTGGCCGACGAGAACTCGTTGGCGTTGAGCGTTCCCGGATTGTGGCCGAGGGCGTCTATCCGGAATCCCCAGCGGTGCCGCCGGATGAGCCACCACGCGATAGGCACCAAGACCAGAGCGAACAGGAAGCCGAGGTGGGTCTTCTGTCCGAAGAAGCTGGGCAGTGCGGCCGCCGTTATGGGGCGGCTGTTGGCGTTGTAGGACTCCGGGTCGCGGATGCCGTCGCGAACCGCCCACTGCAGGATGCTGTCGCCGATGAAGCTCAGCATGAGCGTGGAGATGACGATGCTGGCGCCGAACCGGTTGGCCAGCACTCCGGCCAGACCTCCCCAGAGCGCGCCGGCCACTATGGCCGCACCGAGGCCCACCACGATCAGCACCACCCGGGGAAGGTCCCCGACGCCGCCGGCGGTCACTACCGCTGTGCCCGCCACCGCGCCCACCAGGTACTGGCCCTCGCCTCCGATGGTGAACACCCGGGCCCGGTAGGCCAGCGCGTAGCCGACGCCGATCAGCACCAGAGGCGTCGCCACCGTGGCCGTGTAGCTGAACCCCCTCGACTTGGTGAACACTCCTTGGAGGATGGCGTGGTACACCGACAGCGGGTTGACGCCGTCGATGGCGATCAGCACACCGCCCACAACCAGCGCGGCCAGCGCGGAGACCACCGGCACCAGGATCGACGACAGGATCCCCTCGGCGGTGGCCCGGCGGGCCGCCGAGTCCAGCCAGCCGTCGAGCTTCGGAGGCCACGTCGACTTCGATGAGGGGGTCACCCCGGAGGCGGGCTGGCGCGTGTCGGGGGAGGTCATCTGGGAGGCCGGTCGGTGCGGGCGGCTGCGGTCATGCCGGGGCCGCCTCCCCGCTGGTTGCGGTGCGGGCCCTGTCGGCCGCGTCGCCGGCCATGGCGAGGCCGATGGCGGCCCGGTCGAAGGGCGGCAGGTACGGGCCGAACAGGGTGCCGTCGTAGAGCACTTCGATCCGGTCGGCCACGGCCAGCAGCTCGTCGAGCTCGGCTCCTATCCATAGGACTGCGCAGCCGGCTTCGGCTGCGGCCACGAGGCGGGTGGCTACCGTGTCGGCCGCTTCGGGATCGAGGCCCCGTGTCGGGTAGCACGCCAGCACCGCGCTGGGGTGCTCGTCCAGCTCGCGGGCCAGGACCAGTTTCTGGGCGTTGCCGCCCGACAGGGAGCTTGTCCGAGCGTGCGGCCCGGCCGTGCGGACGTCCCAGTGGCTCAGTGACGGGCGAGCCGCCCTGTGGCGGGCGGGTCGATTCGGCCGGATGGGGAGGACCCGGCCGAGTTCGAGGTTGTCCGATAGGTCCATCGGTCCGATCAGGCCCCACGAATAGCGGTCCGAGGGGATGTAGGCCAGCCCCTGGCCCCGGCGGGACCGAGGGTCTCCGGGAGCGATCGACTCTCCGCTGATGGAGACCTCGCCCGACTCGGCTGCGCTCCTGCCCGACAGGGCCGCCTCCAGCTCGGACTGGCCGTTGCCGTCTACACCGGCGATGCCCACTATCTCGCCCTCGCCGACGTTGAGAGACAGGCCCGACACCCGACCCAGCGACACGTCCCGGACCCTCAAGCAAACCGGGGCTGCCTGGGTCCTGCGGGTGGTCCGCGCCGTGATGGTTCCCGAGGTGTGGGTTCCGATCATGGCCGAGGCCAGATCGGCCCGGGTGTAGCCGGCCACCGCACCGTCGCTGATCGCCTCGATCCCCTCCCGCAGCACCGTGACCCGGTCGCAGGCCTCGACTTCGGCAAGACGGTGGGTTATCACCACAAGTGCCCGGCCCTGGTCGGCGAGGTCCCGGGCCACGCCGAGAAGCCGCTCGGCCTCGACGTCGGTCAGCACCGCAGTCGGCTCGTCCAGCAGGAGGATCTTGGCGTCGGCGTCGAGAGCCCGCAGGATTTCGAGCCGCTGCCGCTCGCCCACTGACAGCTGCGAAGCGGGCACCCCGTCGCGCACCTCCAGACCGAACCGCTCGACCAGTTTTCGGACCCTCACTCCGGCCGTCCGTCCGGGGGGCAGGAGCGCTCCCTCAGGACGGGCCAGCACGAGATTCTCCGACGCGGTCAGGGTGGGTACCAGCGTGAAGTGCTGCTGAACCAGCGCCACTCCGAGCGCTCGTATGGGTCCGGGCTCGAAGTCCTCTATGCGCTGGCCGAACACCTCGACAGTCCCGGCGTCAGGGCGGTCGAGGCCGGCCAGTATCCGCATGAGCGTAGTCTTGCCCGCCCCGTTGGCCCCGAGCAGCGCGTGTATCTCGCCGGGGCGCGCCTCGAAGTCCACGCCGTCCAGCGCGACGGTCTCGCCGAAGCGACGTGACACCGACCGCATCACGACGGCTGGAGCTTGTGCTGGCGGCTGTGACTGGTCCAAGTGCGCTTCGGCCGTAGCTAGCTGAGTCTGCGGGCTCAGTTCTCGCCCACGAAGGGCACGGCGAAGCTGCCGTCCTGGATCTCCGTGAGTCGCTGGTTGAACAGGTCGAGCGCCTCCTGTGAGATCCTCGCCTCGCCCCCGGGGGAGATCAGGACGTCCATCCCGCCGTCGGCCAGGGGAACCGAGTAGTAGCGGGCCTCGGTCATGCCCGCGGCCACGTCGGCGACCATCTGCTCGAACACCCGGTCCAGACGCCAGACGAAGGAGCTCAGCACCGACTCGCCGAGCGCGGCCATGTCGCCCACGTAGCCGGTGGACACGCCTCCGATGTCGTTGGCTGCCTCGATCTGCCCGAAGGTCGGGCCCTGGCCGCAACCCACGAACATCGTCGCCCCGGCGTCGGCCTGCCCGAGGGCGGCCTCCTTGGCCAACTGTACGTCGATCCAGTCGCCCACAGCCACGAATGAGCCCTCGGTCTCGGGCCTGAGCTCGCGGGCTCCGGCCAGGTAAGCGTGGTACATCCCGACGCAGACCGGGATCTCGAAGCCCCCCGCCCCGGCGACGTTGCCTCCCTCGGTGGCTCCGGCGCCGAGGATGCCGGAGAGGTAGGACGCCTCGTAGAACGGCTGGTCGTAGTCGCCGACATTGCCGGCCACATCGCCGAACCCGCCCGCGTAGGCGAAGATCGTGCCGGGGAACTCGGCACCGACGGTCTTGACGTTGTCGCCGTAGTTGAACGAGTGGGCCACGATCGGGTTGTACCCCTGCTCGGCGAAGTCGCGCAGCGCTCGCTCGGCCTCGGCCCCGGGAGGCACGTTCTCGACCATCACCACGTCGGAGATAGTGCCGTCGGCCAAGAGCTTGTTGCCGCCGTCGAACGCGGCCTCGCCCCAGGATCCGTCGTTCCACTCAGCTGAGTAGATGATGGCCATCTTGGGTGCTTCCGCGGCCGGCTCGGGCGCGGCCGTCGTCTCGGGCGCGGCGGTTGTGGCGGGCGCGGCGGTTGTGGCGGGCGCGGTGTCGGCCGTGTCGTCGCTGTCATCGCCGCAGGCCGCGGCGATCAGGGCAAATGTCGCGGTGATCGCTATGAGAAGGGCGTGATAGGTCTTGCGAGGCTTAGGGGTGTCGTTCATCTGCCCACAATAACAAAGCTCCCATCAGCCTGTCGGACCTGGCCATGGGTCCGGACGGGGCCCGCGCCGGCCCTCAATCGGTGAGCTCGAGCATTCGCAGGGCGTTGCCGCGCACGATCTTGTAGACGGTCTGGTCGTCGAGGCCGGCGAACATCTCGGTGGCCACCTGGAGCGTGTTGGGCCAGGTGGAGTCGGTGTGGGGGTAGTCGGTCTCGAAGGTGACGTTGTCCACCCCGACCTCGTCGAGGCTGGCCAGTCCGTGGCGGTCGCTGAAGAAGCACCCGAACCCGTGGCGGTACCAGTAGGTCGACGGGGGCTCGGGCACCAGCCGCTTGGTGTCGGCCCAGGCCCGGTGCTCCTCCCACACGGTGTCGGCCCGCTCCAAGATGTAGGGCAGCCAGCCGATCTGGCCCTCGCTGTAGGCGATTTTCAGCGTGGGGTGGCGGGGCAGGATGCCCGAGAACAGCCAGTCCGACAGCGAGGCCATGGCGTTGTTGAAGCTGAGTGTGGCCGCCACCCCGGTCGGGGCGTCGGCAGAGGTGACCGGCATCTGCGAGCTCGACCCGATGTGCATGCAGATCGCGGTGCCGGTCTCCTCGCAGGCCGTGAAGAACGGCTCGTAGAAGCCGGTGTGGATCGACGGCAGGCCCAGCTTCGACGGGATCTCGCTGAAGCACACCGCCCGGCAGCCCCGCTCGGCGTTGCGGCGCACCTCGGCCGCGGCCAGCTCCGCGTCCCACAACGGGATGATGATCAGCGGCACGAGCACCCCGTCGCTCTGCGCGCACCATTCCTCGACCATCCAGTCGTTGTAGGCGTAGATGCAGGCCAGCCCCAGCTCGCGGTCGTCGGCCTCGTAGAAGGTCTGGCCGCAGAAGCGGGGGAACGTCGGGAAGCTGAGCGACAGGTCCACGTGGTTGGCCAGCATGTCGGCCGCTCTGGCCTTGGGCTCGTAGCAGCCGGGGCGCATCTCGTCGTAGGTGATCGGCGAGAGCGTCATGTCGTCGCGGTCGAACCCGACCGCGGCCACGTGGCGCTTGTGGGGGTACATGCCGTCCTCGTAGAACCAGATGTCGCACCAGTCACCCGAGCCGTCGGCCGGGTCGAGGTCGTAGGTGTAGGTCGTCCCGGCGGTGTACTGCAGAGCGCCGAGGCGGTGCCGCTCGATCCGCGGGCCGGCGTCCCGGTGCTTGGACGGCAGCCACTGCTGCCAGAGGTGGGGCGGCTCGACCACGTGGTCGTCGACGCTGACGATCATCGGGATACGGGAGGCGGCGGCCCCGCCCGCCGCTGGGTTGCCGGCCATCAGCCCGCGAACACGGTCTCGGTGGTGAACGTCAGACCCCGTTCGAGGGTCTTGTGCACCGGACAGCGGCGGGCGATGTCGGTCAGCCGGGTTCGCTGGTCGTCGTCGAAGTCGCCCTCGATGAAGATCTGGCTCTGGACCCGGTCGATGTAGCCGGACGCGTCTGACTCGCAGTCGTCGCAGTCGTTGGCGTGCACCCGGTCGTGGGTGTAGCTGGCCGAGACCGAGTGCAGCGCCCAGCCCTTGCGCCGGCAGTACATCGACACGGTGATGCAGGTGCAGGCGGCCACCGAGGACAGCAGCAGCTCGTAGGGGTTGGGGCCGGTGTCGGCCCCGCCGACATCGGTGGGCTCGTCGGCGTGCCACAGGTGCGACCCGGACCGCAGCTCCACCGAGAACTCGGCGCCGGGCTCGATCTTGACATCGGCAGTGATGGTGGTCATGCCCTCAGGCTAAGGGGCCACGCGGATAGGGGAGAGCCTGTCGTGTCGCAGCGGTGTCATTCCCGCTCTTGTTCGCTGCGCTCACGGGCCGCTCGGGCCACGGCCTCGCGCCGTATGCGCGGGATTCGCCTGCCTATCCGCTCGGCCTCTGAATCCCGCTATGCCCAAGGCCATACTGAACCCATGCCAGCGGCCACCTACGAGCGCGACGGTCACGTCGCCACCATCACCTACAACCGCCCCGAGGCCATGAACGCGGTCAACGGAGCCATGCGCAGAGCCCTGGATGAGGCGTGGACGGCCTTCCGGTCCGACACCGAGGCCTGGGTGGGCGTCGTCACCGGCGCGGGCCGGGCCTTCTGCGCGGGCGCCGACCTCAAGGATCCTGAGGGCTCCACGGGGGACTGGCCGGGCTCGTTCTGGGAGTGGCCCACCATCACCACCTTCGAGTCGGGCATGGAGATCTGGAAGCCGACCATCGCCGCGGTCAACGGCCCGTGCATCGGCTACGGCCTCACCGCGGTGCTGGCCTGCGACTTCGTCCTGGCCAGCGAGCGGGCCACCTTCGCCTATCCCGAGGTCCGCATCGGCGTGCCCACCATCGTCGGTGCGCTGCGCCTGCCCGACCGGGTCGCCTGGCCCGACGCCCTGGAACTGCTGCTGACCGGCGACACCATCGACGCAGCCCGAGCCAAGGAGACCGGCCTGGCGTGGAAGGTCGTGCCCCACGGCGATCTGATGGCCGAAGCCCGCACCCTCGCCGATCGGCTCTGCGCCGGCGCGCCCCTGGCCGTGAGGGCCACCAACGAGATGGCCCGCCGGGGACGGACCCTGCCATGGACCGAGGCGGTGCGGATGGGCGAGACCATGCGCCGGGTGGCGTCCAACACCGACGACGCGGCCGAGGGGATCGCCGCCTGGAAGGAAGGCCGACCCCCCAACTGGCAAGCCCGTTAGTTTCAACAAATGGTCAGACGAGCGCGACCCGCGAGGCCGGGGGGTGGCACGGAGGCAAGGAATGGCGGCGCTCGCGCCGCCAGGCCGCGTCCGTGACAGGACCCGCCGGCCGGGGGCGGATTCGGCCGCCCCCGGCGAGTGGCAGAGGCGGCTGCTAGCTCTTGGCGTTGGTGAGCATGTCCTGGATCACCAGGGCCAACTCGCCGGTGTGGGGGATGAACTCGAGACGGGCATTGACTTCGGGCGGCGGGTAGATGCCCGGATCCTCGAGGATCTCAGGGTCGATGTACGGCGTGGCCGCCGCGTTGGGGCTGCCGTAGAAGGTCCAGTTGGTGAGGGCGGCTCCGTTCTCCGCGTCGGTCAGGAAGTTGATCATGGCGTGCGCGGAGCACACGTTGTCGGCGTTGTGCGGTATGGCCATGGTGTCCACCCATCGGACGCCGCCCTCGGCGGGGATGGTGTAGACGTGGGTCTCGTAGGCGTCGGCCTCGTCGATCGACAGCGCGAACCCGCCGCTCCAGCCGTGGGCCACGTCCACCTCGCCGTTGACCAGGTCGTCGCCGAAGGTGACCGAGTCGTACTTGAGCAGCCGGTCATTGGTGGCCCTCAACAGATCACCGGCCTCGCGGACAGCGTCCTCGTTGCGGTTGTTGATCACCTCGGCGATGCTGTAGCCGAGGTACTTCAGCGCGGCCGCCACCGCCTCCGGGGCGTCATCGAGCATCGAGATGCTCCCGGGGACCAGCGCGGCGGTCTCGGGATCGAAGATTACCGCCCACGTGGACTCTCCGCCCAGCAGGTCGAGCACCTCGTAGGACATGCCGATGCCGGTGGTGCCCCACTGGTAGGCCACGTGGTACTTGTGCTCGGGATCGAAGGGCGGATTGTTGAACTCGTCGGCGATGTTGGCCGCGTTGGGAATGGCGTCGTAGTTCAGCTCCAGCAGCAGCCCCTCACGGCGCATCGTGTCGACCATGTAGTCCGACGGCACCACCAGGTCGAAGATGGCTGCGCCCGACTCGACCTTGGTGAGCATCTCCTCGTTGGACTCGTAGGTCGTGTAGTCCACATTTATGCCGGTCTCGGCCTCGAACGCGGCGAGGAGTTCGTCGTCGATGTACTCGGCCCAGTTGTAGAACGTGAGGTCGCCATCGGTCTCGCCGGCCGCGCAGTGCGCCGCCGGTCCGGCGGGTGCGGCTTCCTCGGCGGGTGCGGGCTCCTCGGCGGGTGCGGGCTCCTCGGCGGGTGCGGGCTCCTCGGCCGGCTCGGGGTCCGCGGCCGGCTCGGGCGCCTGGGTCGTCTCCGGGGCCGCGGCGGGTGCGGGAGCCTCCTCGTCGTCGCCGCAAGCGGCGGCGAGCAGGCTGGCTGCGCCGACTATTCCCGCTAGAAGGATCAGCCTGCCGCGGCCGGTGCGACCTCGTCCGTACGGTCGGCTGGATACTGCAGTCATCGAGTTGTCCCTCCTGGGTTCACTACAGAACTAGAGCACTATAGAGCGCCCGCAAATGGGTGAGAGCCTGTCGCGCCGCAGCGGTGTCATTCCCGCTCATGTTCGCTGCGCTCACGGGCCGCTCGGGCCACGGCCTCGCGCCGTATGTGCCGCCGTGTCCCGCCTATTCGCTCGGCCTCTATAGGACCTGCGACTGCTGCGATGCGCTGGCTCGGCGGCGCTGGAGGGCGAGCGAGCCCAGCACCAGCGTGATCGACGCGGCGAGCATCAGCGTGGAGATGGCGTTGAGCTCGGGCGTGACCCCCCGGCGGATGCTGCTGAACACGTACACGGGCAGGGTCGTCGAGCCCGGACCGGCCACGAAGGCGGAGATCACGACATCGTCGAGTGACAGGGTCAGCGCCAGAAGTCCTCCCGCCGCGATCCCGGGCATGATCAGCGGCAGCGTCACCCGCCGGAACGTCTGCCATGCCGTGGCGTACAGGTCGCGTGCGGCCTCCTCCAGGGTCCGGTCGAACTGGTCGAGCCTGGCCCTGACCACCACGCACACGAACGAGATGTTGAACGCGATGTGCGACACCGCGATGGTGGAGATGCCAAGGGTGAACCGGGGGCCGAAGGAGTCGATCAGCTTGAACGCCTCCGCGAAGAACACCAGCAGCATCACCGCCATCGTGATGTCGGGGATAACGATGGGCAGGTAGATGGTGCCGTCGAGGGCGCGGCGACCCTTGAACCGGTAGCGGTCCAGCGCGAGGGCCACCGCGGTGCCCAGCACCACCGAGACGGCGGTGGAGACCGCGGCCACGATGAGCGACACCCGTATGGCCGAGGTGATCACCTCGTTGCTGAGCGCCTCGCCGTACCACGCCAGCGAGAAGCCCCCCCAGATGTTGACCCGGGACGACGCATTGAAGGAGAAGATCACCAGCACGACGATGGGCACGTACAGGAAGGCGAAGACCACCCAGGCCCAGGCGGCCAGCCACCGCCGGGTGCGCTGTCCCAGCCCGGTCTCGACGACGCCGGTCATCACACCGCCGCCGTTGCTTGGCCATGGAGGACTTCATCCGGGCCTCGACACGTCTCGACGACGCCGGTCATGATGCCGCCGCCGTTACGGGCTCGGCCTCGTCCCGGGCGCGCCCCCGTCTTCGAGTCCGGGCCCGGTCACCGCCCTCCGCGCCGCTGCCGGAGCGCTGGTTGAGCGCCACCGCGATCAGCATGGCCGCGATGAGCAGCACGCTCAGTGCGGCTCCCAGCGGCCAGTTGCGGGCGTCGCGGAACTGGCGTGCGATGTACGAGCCGATCAGCAGCGTCTTGGCTCCGCCCAGGATGTCGGGGACCACATAGGAGCCGAAGCTGGGAACGAACACCAGCACCGATCCGGCCACGATCCCCGACTTGGTGAGGGGCAGTGTGACCTTCCGGAAGGCCTTCGAGCCGCTGGCGTACAGGTCGCGGGCCGCCTCGGTGAGGCTCCAGTCCATGCGCTCGAGTGCTACGTACAGCGGCAGCACCATCAGAGTCAGGAAGCTGTAGACCATCCCGATCGTGACCGCGGTGGGTGTGAACAGGATCCGGAACGTCCCGAAGCCCAGGCTCTCGCTGAGCGCCGAGGCCGGGCCGTTAGACCCGAGCAGGAAGCGGATGGCGAACACCCGCACCAGCCCGTTGGTCCAGAACGGGATCATGACCAGCACCAGCAGAATGGCCCGCACATGCCTCGGCCGCGTGGCCAGGTAGTAAGCGAAGGGGTAGCCGACGGCTAGGCACAGCGCGGTGGTGAGCGTGGCCAGCCATGCCGACCGCCCGATGATTCCCAGGATCACGTCGTCGCCGATGGCCCGGTAGGACTCGACGTTCCATCCGCTGAGAGATGTCCGGCCGGTGGATGTGCGGGTGGCGAAGGAATAGACCGAGATCAGGGCGAGCGGGACAACGAAGAAGATCAGCAGGTACAGGGCTCCCGGCGAGGCGAGGAGCATCCCCTGGCGCCGCTTCGCCCGCGCGGCCGCCGCCTCCCCTGATGCGCCTGCGCTCGCCGGAGGTCGGCCCGCGGGCTGCATCCTCAATCGGCGACCACGGCCGCGGCGCCGCGGTCCCAGGTGACGGTCACCTCGTCGCCCACTGAGAACGGTTGGCCGACCTCGCCCTCGCTCCGCACCTCGACCGCCATCGGCCCGACCGCCACCTCGTACACCACCGCGTGGCCGAGGTAGGTGATGTCGCGCACTTCGCCGTCGAGGCTGGCGCCGTCGGCGGTGGCCGCGCCCCGCGGCTGCAGACGGGCCCGCTCGGGCCGAAGGCTGACCGCCACCTCCGATCCTGCCGCCATCGAGGTCTCGGCCTCGATGCGGGCCCCGTTGGCGAGGCGCACCGCCCCGGCTGATTCCACCGAGGCCTCCAGCAGGTTGGTACGGCCGATGAAGTCGGCCACGAAGCGGCTGGCCGGCCGCTCGTAGATCTCCCGGGGAGTGCCGACCTGCAGCAGCCGACCCTCCGACATCACCCCGATCCGCTCGCTCATGGCGAGGGCCTCCTCCTGGTCGTGGGTGACGAACACGAAGGTGATGCCGACGGTGCGTTGCAGCGCCTTGAGCTCCTGCTGCATCTCCTGGCGCAGCTTGAGGTCCAGTGCCCCGAGCGGCTCGTCGAGCAGCAGCACCTTGGGCTGGTTGACCAGGGCCCGGGCCAGCGCGACCCGCTGCTGCTGGCCGCCGGAGAGCTGGTCGGGCCTGCGGTCCTCCATCCCGGCGAGGCGCACCATCTGAATGGCCTCGGCCACCCGCTCGGAGAGCTCGGGGTCCTTGACCCTGCGCATGCGCAGCCCGAACTCGATGTTCTGGCGGACGGTCATGTGCGGGAACAGGGCGTAGGCCTGGAACACGGTGTTGACCGGCCTGCGGTCCGGCGGCGCCATCCCGACCTCCTCGCCGAAGATCCGCAGGCTCCCGGCGGTGGGCAGGTCGAGGCCGGCGATCATGCGCAGCGTGGTGGTTTTGCCGCAGCCCGAAGGCCCCAGCAGGGCGAAGAACTCCCCGTCGTCGATGGCGAGGTCAACGTTGTCGACCGCGACCACCTCGCCGAAGCGCTTGGTGACGCCATCGATCTCCACCGCCGCTGCCGGCTCAGTCATGTGTGCCCTCCCGAGCGTCGCATTATTGCCGAGATGGCGATGCCTCGCCGTGGTGAGGGCAAGGCGGCGGCAGCGAAATCGTCACAGCCCAGCGGTGCGTTCGATGCGCATGAGGAGTGCGGCAGAGGGGACGACCTTGCCGCTCAGATATGTGCTGAGCCGTGACGCGCTGGTGCCCACCGAGGCCGCGAACTCGGCGTTGGTAATGCCGCTTCGCTCGACGGCCATGCGGACGCGTGCCGCCACATCGGCCCGATCGGCGCGGTCTGCGTCCTGCCGTGCCCGCTGGACCGCCAGGGCGAAGAGCGTGCTCACTCCATCGGGGTCGCGGTAGTCGAGGTAACGTCCGACCCGCCGGGCCACAGCTCCCCAGGGAGACCGCCGGATCTCGGCGAAGATGGGCCGCCAGTCGGGGACCAGGCCGCGGTCGATGGCGGCCACTAGCGCCTCGTAGGGCCAGGTCCGGATGTCGTCGGCCGGGTCGGCGTCGACGTTGCGGAACCGCAGCCCGGTCACGCCGCGCCTCCCAGGCGCAACGCCAGCGTCTGGCATGCTTCCACCACGTCTACCCAGCGGTGCCACCGTGGGTCGAGGCGCTTGTAGCGTGGGAGCTCGTCGATCACGTCGGTGTCGCGCGGCGCCGGGTCGGCGAGCGCGATCACCAACGAGGTCAGGACCGAAGCCGGATCGTTGGACCGGTCGACGTAGTAGTCGTCGATTCCCGAGAGCACGTCGACCGCAGCGTCCTCGCCGATGTGATCGGCGAGGGCGACGACGTCGAGGAAGTCGCGCACCACGTTGCGCTGAACGACGAGGAAGGCCTTCACCCGCAAGGCCTCCGCCTCGGTCGGCGCCAAGACGACGGCATCGTCGCCGACGCTGATCTCGACCGTCTCCAGCGGACGGGTCCGACGCATCTGGCGGAGCCCGGCCTCGACCCCGTCGAGGCTCCCCATGATGGTGAACGGCGGTTTCGAGGCACGTACCGATGTAGCCCATCCCTCGGTCGCCTCCACCGCCGCGAGCACCACTTCGTACCGGTCGGCCAGACGAGCAAGAACATGGTCGTGATCGAAGGAGTCACGGTGACCGGCATGCAGCGCCGCAGCCGAGCCCCCGACCAGGACCGCGTCGGGCACCACGGACTGCAGCCGCGCCGCCGACTCCATCACCCGCCGCAACGTCGCACTCAACTCAACCATCCTGCTTATCATAACCGATAAGTAGGCCAGTTGGGCATCCCCCCGATGTCAGTCGGCAGCCTGCTCCCGTTCACCTGTCACGGCCATATGCCGGACGGCCGCGTCGAGAACCCCTGCCATCGTGTTTCGGGCCTCGGCCCGGGCCGACCGCAGCCACTCGCCGCCGCCGTCAGCGACCGGCCCCGCAACCGCCTCTGCGTAGATCTTCATCTTCGGCTCGGTCCCGCTCGGCCGGACGATCACCCTGGTCCCGCGGCCGCCGAGCTCGAGCACCACCGCGTCGGCGGGGGGAAGGTCCGAGCCGGCGGCTGCGAGGTCGTGGACCGCGGTCACCGCCGCGCCGGCCAGCTCGCTCGGCGGAGCGGCTCGCAGCGCGGCCATAGCGCTCCTCATCGGCTGCTCGCGGCCCGGTGCCGACTCGAAGCGGATCGACCGCTGACCGGTGGCGTGCACGCCGTGGCGGCGGTGCAGGTCGTCGAGGAGGTCGCTCAGGGTCCGTCGACGGGTCTTGAGGTCGGCGACGAGCTCGGCCATCACCAATGCCGCTCCGATGCCGTCCTTGTCGCTGACCACCTCGGCCACTGCATAGCCCAGCGCCTCCTCGTAGCCCAGCACCAGCTCGTGGCTGGCAGCCCGCTGCGAATGGGCCTGCATGATCCACTTGAAGCCGGTGAGCGTCTCCACCCATTCGGCGCGGTGGTGGGCGGCGATTCGGGGCAGCAGGCGCGAGGACACGACGGTATTGATCACGAGACGGTGCCGACCGTCACGCTCGGCTCCGTCCCGGCGGAGCAGGTGCTCGGCCAGCAGGCATCCCGTCTCGTCACCGGTCAGCACCCGCCACCGCCCGCCGGTGGGCACCGCCACCGCCAGCCGGTCGGCGTCGGGGTCGTGGGCCAGGGCCACGTCGGCGCCGGTTTCTGCGGCCAGCTTCATGAGCGGATCGAGGACGCCGGCCTCCTCGGGGTTGGGGAACGGGGCGGTGGGGAAGTCGGGATCAGGCTCGGCCTGGCCGGCCACCACCGCGGGCGGCTCGAACCCGGCGCGGGACAGGGCTCGCAGGAATGTGGACGCACCCACGCCGTGAAGCGGCGTGTAGGCCAGCCGCACCGAGCGCGGCCCCCGCGGCGTCAGCAGGCCCCACACCGCCCCCAGGTACGCCTCGATCAGGTCATCGCCCGCGGCCGTGATCAGGGGATGGTCGCCGGATGCCAGGTCGCCGGGGGCCAACGGCGCGGTGCGGTCGATGATACGGCCGATCTCCGCGTCGGTCGGGGCGGTCAGTAGCCGGCCACCCCGCCAGTAGACCTTGTAGCCGTTGTCGGTCCGTGGATTGTGGCTGGCGGTGACCATCACCCCGGCCGACGCATCCAGGTGCTTCACCGCGAAGGCCAGCACCGGTGTGGGAACCGGCCCCGGCAGCATCGTCACCGGTACCTGCCGGGCGGCCAGCACCCGAGCGGTGTCGGCGGCGAAGAGGTCGCTCCGATGGCGGGCGTCGTAGCCGACCACCACGCGCGGCTGGTCCTCGCCCTCCTGCAGCACGCGCTCGGCCAGCGCGGCGGCCACTATCCGCACCAGCACCCGGTTCATGCGTAGCGGTCCCGCTCCCATCGGGCCCCGCATGCCCGCGGTCCCGAAGGTGAGCCGCCCCCCGAACCGGTGCTCGAGATCGACCGGATCGCCGGCTAGCAGCGCCTGCAGCTCCGCGCGGGTCTCGGGGCCGGGATCGGCGGCCAGCCACTCCTCGGCCCGTCGTCGTGTCGGAGCGGTCACGTCCGGCTCCTCCCGCTCCGTCGTCGTGTCGGGTCGGGATCGGCGGCCGGCTCCTCCCGCCCCGCTGGCGCGCCGCCCAGCTCCGGGATAATGAATCCACGCCGGCCTTCGGGCCGGGCGCCGGGCGTCAACGCTCTGCGGCGGCTGCCGTCGATTCCAACGCCTGCTCGAAGGACTCCAGCGCGTTGACGATGTGCTCGCGGATCAGTTGCTTGGCGCCCTCCGCGTTGCCCGAGGCCACCGCGTCGTAGATCGCCTCGTGCTCCTCCCAGGTGATGTCGCCCCGGCTGTCGGTCACCACCGAGAAGACGAGTTCGGTCTGCTGGCGGAGCGGGTCCAGCACCTGGTGCAGGAAGGGTATGCCCGCGGCCTCCTCCACCGCGATGTGGAAGTCCCGGTGGCAGAGGGCGGCGGTGACCGGGTCTCCGCGTTCGGTGGCGGCCCGCCCGTCCTCCAGGCAGCTAAGGATCCGCCCGATGCTCTCGGGGTCCTGGCGCGCCGCAGCCTGCTCCACCGCGTATCCCTCGACCAGCGTCCTGATCCGCTGGATGTGATGGACCTCGCACTTGTCGATGGCGCACACATGGGCCCCCCGGCGGGGCACGACCTCGATCAGGCCGGTCGCCTCCAGCGACCGCATGGCCTCCCGAACGGGGTTGCGGCTCACGCCCAGGCGCTCCGCGAGCTGGCCCTCCACCAGCCGCTGGCCGGGCTTGAGCTCCCCGCCGAGGATCATCGACCGAAGCTGGCCCGCGACCACCTCCCGTAGGGGCTGTTCGCTGTTGTGGTCGCTCAAGGTTCTGGTCCTCCATCCCCTCGTGGGCGATGTTACATGGGCCGCCCGCCCGATAGGAAGCTAGGCGATCCCACCGTGTAGACAAGCGCGCCACAGCCCGAGCGAGCAGGGGACACGTCATGACCACCCTAATCACCGGAGCAGGCATGATCGGGTCGCTGGCTGCGGCCCGAATCGTCTCCGAGCGCGGCGAGCGTCCCGTCCTCTACGACGTCGCTTTCAGCGAGCCCAACCTGTCCGAGAGGCTCGACCTCGATTCGGTTGATCTGGTCAAGGGCGACATCGGCGATATCGGCGACCTGCTGCGGGCTATCGAGTCCCACGGCGTGGAGCGGATCGTCCACACCGCGTCCCTGCTGACCCGCGACCTGATCCCCCGGCCGGTGGCCGGGGTGAGGGTGAATGTCATGGGCACTCTCAACGTGCTGGAGGCGGCTCGCATGGCCGGTCTGGCCCGGGTGGTGTTCTGCGGCTCGACGGTGGTGACCATGGGTCGCCGCAGCGTCGCCCCTGAAGACGACACCGTCGAGGACTTCAACCTCAACGTGGTCAGCGAGTACCCGCCGTCGCTGTACGCGTCGATGAAGCTGGCGTCGGAGTGGCTGTGCCACAACTACACCGACTCCTACGGGCTCGATACCGCCGTTGTCCGCTTCGGCGGCGTGTTCGGCCCCTGGCACGGGGTGCCTGGCGGCGGGCCCAGCAAGCTGCTCAAGCAGCTCATCGAGTGCGCCCACTTCGGGCGCACATACCGCATCGCTGAGGCCGATCTGCACCGTCAGGGCATGGACTACACGTACTCCATCGACGGTGCTCAGGGGTTGGTGCGGGCCGCCTTCGCGCCCGAAGTCCCCAACCGCGTCTACAACGCCACCATGGGTGAGCTCCTCACCATCGCGTCCATCATCGAGCGGATCGAGCAGGCCGCGGGATGTCGGATCGACCTGGAGATCACCCAGGAGGACTCGATGACCAAGTACGGCAACCCGACCAGTCCCATGGACCTGACCGCGTCTCGACGCGATCTCGGCTACAAGGTGGAGTACCCGATGGACGTGGCCGTGGCCGACTACCTGCGATGGTTGTCGGGATGAGGGTCATCGACGCCGACGGCCACGTGCAGGAGGACTCCACCGAGATCCTCGAGTATCTGCCCGGCACATACCGGGAGATGGCTCTGGAGACGCCCCGCAGCGTGGGCCTAGTCCCGCCGGTGGTGGGCCTGTTCCCTCCGCTGGACCACGTGCACACCAGCTTCCGGCACTCCGCGGCCAGCTTCAACCGGGCTGGCCGGGTGCGGGCCCCGCAGTGGCGGGAGTTCCTCGACACCGTCGGGTTCTCGGCTGCGGTGCTCTACCCGACCGCGGGCCTCTCCATCGGCAGGGTCAACTACCCGGAGGTGGCCGTGGCCCTGGCGCGGGCCTACAACGACTGGCTCAGCGACACCCATGTGCAGGCCGACGAGCGGCTCAGCGGGATGGCGCTGCTGCCCATGCAGACCCCCAGCGCCGCGGTCGAGGAACTGCAGCGGGCCGTCACCGAGTTGGGACTGGTGGGCGCCATGCTGCCCTCCAACGGTCTGCGGGGCCATCTCGGCGCCCAGGAGTACTGGCCGGTGTACGCCGAGGCCGAGCGGCTCGGCTGTGCCCTGTCGGTGCACGGCGGGTGCCACGCCAACTTCGGGATCGACCACCTAGACGTCTGGCCTTTCGTGCATGCTCTCGGCCATCCGTGGGGTCAGATGATCGCACTGGCCGGGATCGTCTCCAACGGCATCCTCGACCGCCACCCGGGGTTGCGCATCGCCTTCCTGGAGGGCGGCGTCAACTGGTTCATCACCTGCCTGGAGCGCTTCGACAACTCGTGGTCCGCCTTCAGCCAGCACGATCCGGCCGGTCGTTTCTGCGCGGTGGAGCCCGGCGCGCGCGTCAGCGACTACGTGCTGGACCACGCCGACGCCGGCCGCGTCTTCGTGGGCTGCGAGGGCGACGAGCTCGGCCTGGCCCGTCTCGTGGAACTGGTGGGCAGCACGCCGCTGGTGTTCTCCTCGGACTTCCCCCACGAGGTCACCGCGGCCACCTGCCGTCATGAGATCGACGAGCTGTTGGAGAACCCGGCTCTGGCCGACTCCGACAAGCAGGCCATCCTCGCCGGCAACGCCGAACGCCTCTACGGCCCGCTGACCGCTTGATCGTTTAGGCGGGAGAGGCGGGGTCGCGGATGATCAGGTGCTGGCGGGCCAGCGACCTGATGTTCACCCGTCGGGTCAGGAGCCGCTCCTCCGGCGGGATCGCCGATGTGCGCCGGAGCGTCCATGCGACCGCATCGACCAGCCGCTCGCAGGTCTGCTGCACGGTCGCTCCCTCGGGCAGCACCAGGTCGATCAGCCCTTCGTCTCGCAGCGTCCCAAGGTCGGCACCCTGGCCCCGGGCCATTCTCGGCGCCTCGCCGGTGTTGCGGAACAGGATGGCCGACCCGGCCTCCGGGGCGATGGGTGCGAGCCACGAGTCCTCCAGTGCGATCATCGTGTCGGCAGCCAGCAGCGCGATGGCGCCGGCGCCGGCGCCCTCGCCCATCAGTATCGAGACCGTCGGGGCCCGTATGCCCAGCAGCTGCCGGATCAGGGTGCCGACCGCGTGGCCCAGGCCCTCCTGCTCGACCCTGGCGCCGGCGCCGGTCCCCCGGGTGTCGATGAAGGACACCACCGGCAGGCCGAGCTCCTCCGCGATCCAGACCGCCCGCTGCGCCTTGCGGTATCCGCTCGCCGACACCTCCGCTCCCCGCCCGTCCGGTCGCCGGAAGCCGATCGCCACCGCCGGTTCGCCCCTGAACTTCGTGAACCCGGCGAGGAGGCCGCGGTCGTCGGTGCCGGCGCGGTCACCCCGGATCTCGATCAGGGGTGAGTCGGCGGCCTGAAGCAGCGAGTCGATCGACGGACGATCGTCGGACCGGGAGCGGATAACCGACTGCCAGGTGTCTTGGTGCTCGGGTGCCGGGGCCTCGTCCGGCGCGGGAGACTCGGGGCGCGCCGGCGGGTTGATCGGCGGGACGACGATGTCCAGCCACTCACCGATCCGCCGAGCCAGATCGTCTGGATGCACCAGGTCATCCACCAAGCCCCGCGTGATGGCGGCCTCCGAACTGATCTCGTCGAGGGGGACGGTCTCGCCGATCACCGCCTTCACCACTCGGGGACCGGTCAGCGAGATCGAGGCGCCCGGTTCGGCCCACACAAGGTGACCCTGCGTTCCCCACGCCGCCAGTGCGCCGCCCATGGCGGGATCCATCAGGTAGCTGAGATAGGGCAGTCCCGCCTCACGGTGCTCGGAGACGGCTGCGCCGATGGAGAGCATCTTGATGAAGGCCGGGGTGCCCTCCTGCATCCTCGTCCCGCCTGACCGGCAGATGCCGACGACTGGCCTCCTCGACGCCGTGGCCACTACGAAGGCGCGCGCCACCCGTTCGGCCGAGGCGACCCCCAGCGTGCCCGCCATGAAGTCGTAGTCGCTGCAGATCACGGCCGACTCGTGGCCGCCGATGGTGGCGAAGCCGACCCGGACGGCTTCCGCTTGGGGGTCCTCGGCCTGGAGTTCCGCCAAGCGGGATGCGTAGGCCCGGCGGCCGCCGAATCCCAGAGGATCCTCCGAGACGACTTCCCGCGACCATTCGCGGAAGCTCCCATCGGTCAACTTCGCTAGGAAGTCGTCAGCGTGCGACATCTCCGGAGATGTCTACCGTCTCGCAGATGCTGCGGCGTCGGGTCGAGGCTCCGGGCGCCCCGACCGGTCAGGGTCTGGGGCTTCTATCGATGAGGCGGCCGACCACCCCCATCACCGCGGCTGCCGCACCGGATGTGACCGCGATGACGCCCCAGGCCCAGGCGTAGCCGGCTGCTTCCACTAGCAGCCCGAACAGCAGCGGGCCGGTCACCGCGCCGGCGAACCCGCCCGTCATGGTGATGCCGGTGGCCGCGCCCGGCGCCGACGGGTTCGATCGCACCACGGCCAGGTGGTACAGCCCGGGCCAGGCGAATGACGTCGCGAAGGCGAAGGGCATGGCTGCGAACAGCATCGGCTTGGATCCCACCGATAGCCCGACGAAGGCCAGCCCGGCTACCGCGTACATGGCCGTAAGCATGTGCCACGGGCTCAGAGAGCTGCGGTCCGCGCCGGCGCCCATCCCCAGCCGTGCCACGATGCCGACCACACTCCCGGCCATCAGCAGAACGCCGGCGGAGGCCTCTTCCACGCCGACCTCCACGCTCGACAGCACGAAGAACGAGCCGAGTGCCATGGAGCCCATGGCGGCCAAGGAAATCGCGCCCGCGACCGCGACCAGCAGGCGCACCGGGACGTCGGGCCGGGGCTGGGATGCCTGGTCTTGCGCCGTCGATCCTCGCTGGGCGGCGGCCGACGGCCCGCTGCCGATGGCCGGCACGCCCAGCGACACCGCCAACGCGAGCAGCCCCCCGAACGCAAAGGCCCAGCTCCAGCCGATGGTCAATCCGACCGTCGGCACGGCCAGTCCCGCTAGCAGCGACGCGGTCGGGACACCCGCCTTCTGGATGCCGAGAGCCAGACCTTGACGCCGGTTCGCCACGCCCCGGGCCACGTAGAGATTGGCTGCAGGCTGGGCCAGCGAGTTGGCCAGGCCGGCTGCGGCGACGAAGGCCACCAACACGGCCCAGGACCGTGCCGCGGCTCCGGCAACCAGCAGGATCGTGCCGCCCATCGCTGCCGCCAGGCGCAGCGACGCGACCGGCCCGATCCGTTCGACCACCCTGCCGGCCACCGCCGACGTGGCCGAGCCGACCATGAAGAAGACGCTGACCGTCATCCCGATCTCGGCTTCGCCGATCCTGAAGTCCTTCTGGATCTGCACAGCCAGGGCGCTCACCAGCGGCGGGGAGAGATTGGCCGCCGCGGTCACCAGCAGCGAGGCCGTCACCAGTGCCGAGAATCGAGCGCCGCTCGCTCGACCCGGTTCGGGGCGGTCGTGCAAGTGGCTGCGTCCTCTCGTTGGCAAGTCCCGAACCGGTCGGCCTAGGGTATACACCGACCTGTATACAAGACGCGGTCGTGCGCGGCGCGCTCGCCTCGCGGGTGATGCGCACATTCTCCAAAGAGGCAGTCCATGACGCTGATACCAGCTCGCATAACCGTTGACGGCAGCGGCGACGCCGACGAGGTCGGCATCCTGATCGACGGCGCCATCAGGCCGGGGATGGGCCCCGAGCAGAAGCTGATCAGCCGCAGCGACGGCCGCGTGCTGGCCGTGGTCCGCAGCGCCGGTCCAGAGGACGTGCGCATCGCCTACCAGGTAGCAGCCGACGCGGCGCCGTCCTGGGCCGCCACCGGTCCCGCCGCCCGGGCCGAGGTGCTCCACCGGGCCGCTGAGCTGTTCCGGGAGAGGGCCGAGGAGCTGGCCCCGATCATCTCCGCCGACATGGGCAAGCCGGCCTCGGAGGCCACTGTCGAGGTGGCCAAGGGAGCGGCCGTGCTCGACTATTACGCCGAGCTCGGCTACCGGCGCCTGGGCACCACCTACCGGACCGACTTCGACGAGGACATATTCACCATCGTCGAGCCGCTCGGAGTGGTGGCCTTGATCACGCCCTGGAACTTCCCGTTCACGATCCCGATCCGCAAGCTGTCGGCCGCGCTGGCTGCGGGCAATGCCGTCGTGTTCAAGCCGTCCACCAACGCGGGCATCACCGGCCTGCTGATCGCGGTCATCCTGCTCGACGCCGGCCTGCCGCCCGGTGTGCTCCAGGCGACCATCGGCCGCAGCTCGGTCATCGAGAAGGCCCTGCTGTCTGCTCCCGAGCTCGACGGTGTGAGCCTGACCGGCTCCTATGAGGCTGCGGTGGCGATCCGCAGCCGGCTGCGGATGGAGGTGCCGTTCCAGGCCGAGCTGGGCGGCAAGAACACCATCGTGGTTTGGGCCGACGCCGACCTGGCCAAAGCCGTCGACATCATCGTGGCCTCCAGCTTCCGCAACAACGGCCAGATCTGCACCGCAGCGGGCCGGCTGCTGGTCCACACCGACGTGTACGACGAGCTGCTGGAGAGGCTGTCGGCCAAGGTCGGGTCGATGACCGACACGTCGGGCCCCGACGAGCTCGGAATCCTGGTCAGCGACCGCGAGGCCGACCGCGTCGAGGAGTACGTGTCCCTGGCCGGCGAGGAGGCTCGTGACGTGGTCCGGCCCGAGCCCGACGGCTGGCGCACCGGCCGGGTGTCGCCGGCGGTGCTGGTGGACCCCGACACGGGGCCGCTCACCACCGAGGAGATCTTCGGCCCGGTGGTGACCTTCGAGGCCGTGAGCGACATCGACGAGGCCGTGGCCAAGGCCAACGCCACCGCTTACGGGCTCACCTCCGGCATCGTCACCGGCGACGTGGCGGTGGCCCGGCGCTTCTGGAAGGGCTCCCATGCGGGCACCGTCAAGGTCAACTCGCCGCTGACCGGCGTCCCGTTCCATGTCCCCTTCGAGGGCTACGGGCACTCCGGGGCGGGCTGGGCCGAGGGCGGCGAGTCGTCGCTGGAGTTCTTCACCCGCACCAAGACCGTGTTCCTGCGCTCCTAGACCGAACCCCAACTCAGACCACAACAGAAAGGCATTCCATGCTTGGACCAGCCGAATACCGCAAGGCCCTGGAGGCCGCCCGCGACGAGTGGCACTCCAAGAACCATCCGTTCTTCAAGACCTGGGCCCAGGGCGAGCTGTCGAATGCGGCCATGAGGGCCTACTGCCAGCAGCACTACAACTTCGTGAGCAACGCCTCCCGCTACTCCGGGATCATGTACGGGCTGTGCGACTGGCACGACGCCCGGGTGCTGCTGCTGGAGAACCTCAACGAGGAGGAGGACCCAGAGGAGCGCCACGTCGATCTGCTCGCCCGCTTCGGCATGGCCCTCGGCATGACCTTCGAGGAGTCCCGCTCGGCGCCCGACCTGCCCACCACCGCGGCCCTCAAGGACTTCATCATCAACACGCTGATGATGAAGAGCGTGCTGGAGGGCATAGCCACCCTGACCATCGGGCTGGAGTCGCAGGTGCCCGAGCTGTACGCCCCGCTGATCGACCCGCTGCGCAACGTCTACGGGTTCGCCGACAGCGACATCGAGTTCTTCACGCTGCACGTCGTGGCCGATGTGGAGCACGGCGACGCCGGCTTCGAGATCATCACCAACCATTCCACCGACGAGCGCGAGCAGCAGATGGTGATCGACCAGGTGCGGGCCGCCGCCATGAAGCGCTGGTTCTACATGGACGGCCTGTGGCTGCAGTACGTGGAGGGCCGCCAGTGGTATCCCACGGGAGCCAGGGCCGCCGCCTGAGCCCGACCCCAGAGGCCGAGCGGGTAAGGACGGCGACGACGCCGGAACGGGCGAGGCCGTGGCCCGAGCGGCCCGTGAGCGAAGCGAACGAGAGCGGGAATGACACCTCTATGACGTCACAGGCTCTGGCTGGCTCGCGTTCGCTGCCAGCCGGGCCGGCGCGCCCGACGTGATGACCTTCTCAGACCTGCTCGACCTGCCCTCCGGCGGGGCCGGTGCCGACGTGCCGATGTGGATCGACGGCCGGGCCGTCGCGTCGTCGGACGGCGCCGGCGCCGTGTGCGACGACGTGAACCCCTCGACGGGCTCGGTGCTGGCCCGGGTTCACCAGGCCTCGGCGGCCGACATCGACCGGGCCGTGGCCGCGGCCTCCCGGTCCCAGCCGGAGTGGGCCGCGATGGGCGTCCACGAGCGGGCGGCCCGCCTGGCCGAGTGGGGCCGGCGAGTCACCGAGGCCGCGCCGCGGCTGGGCCTGCTCGATGCCCGCGACAGCGGCACCGCGGTGGCCTCGATGTCGGCCAGTGCAGCCAAGGGAGGCAAGTTCCTGCAGACCATCGCCGGGGTGGCGCCCGAACTGCACGGGCGGACCATCCCGGCCACCCCCGGAGGGCTGCACTTCACCGAGCCCGCCCCCTGGGGCGTGGTGGCCGCGCTGTGCGCCTACAACCATCCGACCCTGTTCACCTGCATGAAGGCCGCGCCCGCTCTCGCCGCCGGCAACTCGGTGGTGCTCAAGCCGGCCGAGCAGACCCCGCTGTCGCCGCTGGTGATCGCCTCGCTGGCCGAGGACCTGCTGCCCGAAGGTGTGTTCAACGTCGTGCCCGGAGGTGCGGCCGCTGGCGAGGCTCTGGTCGTCCATCCCGACGTGCCCAGGGTGTCGTTCACCGGCTCGCTCCGCACGGGGCTCGCGGTGCAGGCCAGCGCCGGCGCGTCGGGGGTGCTCAAGAGCCTCACCCTGGAGCTGGGAGGCAAGAATCCCATCCTGATCTTCGACGACGTCGATCCCGACACCGCCGCGGCCGCAGTCGTCAAGGGCTCGAACTTCGCCCGAGTCGGCGGCCAGAGCTGCGGCGCCACCAGCCGGCTGCTGATCCACGAAGAGTTGCGCGAGGCCGTGCTGGAGCGCGTCGTCGAGTCGACCGAGCGGATCCGCATCGGCATGCCCGACGACCCGTCGGCCGACATGGGCTGCATGGTGTCGCACGCCCACCGCGACCGGATACTCGGCTTCGTCGATGCGGGCAGAGCCGACGGCGGACGGCTCCTGACCGGCGGCACCGCCCCGGACGATCCTGAACTCGCCCGGGGGGCGTTCGTCCGCCCCGCCGTGTTCGATGGCGTGGACCACGGCGCCACCATCGCCGCCACCGAGATATTCGGGCCCGTGCTGGCCGTCACCTCCTTCACCGACGCGGCCGCCGCGGTCGCCATGGCCAACGACACCCGCTACGGACTCACGGCGAGCATCTGGAGCAACGACGTCAACCGGGCGCTCGCCGCGGCCCGGGCCGTCGACGCCGGCTATGTGTGGGTCAACGACGTGGAGGTGCGCTATCCGGGGCTGCCCTTCGGCGGCTGGAAGCAGTCCGGGATCGGCAAGGAGCTGGGACTCGTCGACGACATCTTGAGCCACACCCGGTCCAAGGCCATCAGCGTCGCCATCACCCCCGCCCACTCGCCAGAGGCCGAGCGGACGGGTCTCACAAGGACCTCGCCGAACGCCGAGCGAGGCCGTGGCCCGAGCGGCCCGTGAGCGAAGCGAACAAGAGCGGGAAATGCGACACAGCACCGCGAGGAGGTCGGTCCTATCCGAGTGACCGTCGGGTGACCGTCGGGTGACCGACGGCGCACCGTCCGGCGTTTCCGGTCCGGTGCCCTCCGGGCGCCGGGAGGCCTTCGCCCAGTACACGGGCGTGCTGTTCTTCTCGGTGAGCCTGGGGATCACCCTGGTGGCCTACCCGCTGTTCGTCGTGGGCGAGGGCCGGTCGAAGACAGTGGCCGGCGTTCTCATCGGGCTGTCGGCCGCGGTCCAGGTGCTTACCCGATGGCAGCTCGGAGCGCTGATGCGGGTCGTGTCCAACGCCAACGTGATCAGCGCGGCGGCCGTATTGAAGTGTGTGGCTGTCGGGCTGCTGGTCCTGTCGCCGGGGATGGCCGCGCTGGTGGTGTCGGCCGCGCTGCAGGGCGCGGCCCGGGCCTTCTTCTGGACGGGCAACCAGGTGCAGATCGTCCGCTCGTCCCGTCCCACCCCCAAGGCGATCGCCACTCTCAACATGACAGCCACCGTGGGCATGTTGATCGGCCCGGCGCTGGGAGGCTTCATCGCCGAACGCTCCTTCGAAGTCGCGTTCGCGGTGGCGTCGGCGGTGGCTCTCGCGAGCATCGTTCCGACGCTGCTGCTGCACCGGCTCCCGCCCTTCGCCCGGGTGGGGGGACACGGCTACCTGGAGCTGCTGCGGGATCGGGGCGTGCAAGTCGGGGTGTGGGCCAGCATCGCGGTCGGCGCCTGGCGGGGCTTGCTGGGGTCCTATGTGCCCATCGGCCTCGACGCGGCCGGCAGCAGCGAGTTCCTCATCGGGGTGGTGGTGGCGGTGGCCAACGGCGCGGCCGCGGTGGGCGGGTACGCGGCCGTGCCCATGGTGGGTCCCCGGGTCGCGCCCGGCGTGGCCCGCTGGGGCGCAGTGACTCTGGTGGCGACCGCCTTCGTGGGCTTCGAGCTTCACGTCGCGCTGATGACGGCCGCCCTGGTCGTCGGCGGTGTGGCCATCGGTCTGATACAGGTCCTGGCCATCACCGCGATCAGCGAGACGGTGCAGCCCGAGTTGACCGGCGATGCGGTGACGCTCGTCGGCGTGGCCCGCGGGCTGACCCTCTCGGGCGCTCCCCTCGGCGTGGCCGCCCTGCTGGTGCTGGGCCTCGGGCCCGCGGTGCTGGTGGCGACGACGGTCCTCGTCGCCCCGGCGGCGGTCTTCAGCGACAGCCGGGCGTGGCGCCCGCGGCGGTAGCCGGCGGCCCTTGAGGACCGGGTCGCCCCGACGCCGGTCCGGCGGCCTGGCAGACCGCATGAAGGGCTCTGTATACAACAATTTGCGGGTTGTCCCGATGCGGTATACCGTTGCCGGAATCGGTTGCAAAAGATGTCTTGCAGTCGTCGAATATCCACGGAACCACTGGAGGGGACGCCACCAGATGTTCAAAAAACTCACTTTCATGCAGCGGCTGATCGCCGCACTGTTCGTCTTCACACTCGTCGCTGCCGCGTGCGGCGACGACGAACCGGCTGCTCCGGACACCAGCGCGGCTGACGCCGCGGCTCTGCAAGCGGCCGAGGCAGAGGCGGCTGCGGCCGAAGCCGACGCGGCTGCCGCTCAGGCGGAGGCCGACGCGGCTGCTGCTGAGGCGGAGGCGGCGGAGGCCGACGCGGCTGCTGCTGAGGCCGACGCGGCTGCCGCTCAAGCCGCGCTCGAGGCTGCCCAAGCGGAGGGCGCGGCCAGTGCCGACGAACTTGCCGCGCTCGAGGCCGAGTTGGCTGCCGCCCAGGAGGCTGAGGCCATGGCTGCTGCTGAGGCCGAGGAGGCTGCGGCTGCCGCTGAGGCGGCTGCTGCTGAGGCCATGGCCGCTGAGGAAGCCGCGGAAGCGGCCATGATGGCCGCCGAGGCACCCGAGTCGATCACTATCGCGATCACCTCGGGTCCGGGCAAGATCGACCCGCACTACCAGGACGGCGAGATGCGCCGCACCATGGAGAACGTATATGAGCGGCTCATCGAGCGCGACCTCGTGAACCCGGCGATCTTCGTGCCGAGGCTGGCCGCGTCGCTGCCGAGGCTGGTCGATGAGACCACCTGGGAGCTCAAGCTGCGCCGGGGCATCACGTTCCACAACGGCGCCCCGTTCAACGCCGCCGCGGCCAAGCACTCCATCGAGCGGGTGCTCAGCCCCGAGCTCGACTCCGACCTCAAGGAGCAGATCGAGAAGATCACCAGCGTGGACATAGTGGACGACTACACCATCCGCATCAACACTGATGGTCCCGACCCTGTGCTTCCGGCGCGGCTCTACATGGTCCAGATGGTTCCGGACGGCACCACGGTCGATGACCTTGCGAACGACGCCATCGGCACCGGCCCCTACAAGTTCGTCGAATGGGTTCCGGGCGACTCGCTCACCCTCACCCGCAACACCGACTACTGGGGCCCCGAGCCGCAGATAGACGACGTGACGTTCGTGTTCCTGCCCGACGAGCAGGGCCGCGTAGCCGCGGTGCAGAGCGGCGATGTGCATCTCGCCGTGGGCCTGTCGGCCGATTCGGCGGACGAGATGCCCAAGCTGTTCGTGCGCGGCGAGGGCATCGAGTACCCGTATCTCCGGATGAAGAACTACGAGGGCCCGCTGGCCGACTATCCCGAGCTGCGGGTGGCCATCGCCCACGCCCTCAACACCGACGACTACATCGAGTTCATCTACGAGGGCCAGGCCGGCAAGGCCAACTGCCACATCTTCGGCTCGGGCGTGTTCGGACACAATCCCAACATCACCGACCGGCCCTACGACCCGGATATGGCCCGCCAGATAATAGCCGACTCCGGCTATGCGGGCGAGGAGATCTCGTTCCTCGCCGGCGGACCCCGGTGGGTCAAGTTCGAGGAGCTGTCCGAGGCCATCGCGGCCGACATGGCGGCCGTGGGCCTGAACGTCGACTATCAGTGGCTGGCCTGGGAGGTCTGGCTCTTCGACGAGTTCCTCAAGCCGATCGGCGAGGTCGGCGGCGACATCTTCCTGTCGTCGTCCTCCAACGAGCTCCAGGACGGCGCCCGGCTGGGCTCCTACATCGGTCGTGACAACGTCACGTCGTCCTACGACGACCCGGTGCTGGTCGGGATGCTCGATGCCGCCGCCAGCGAGCTCGATCCCGTCGCCCGCGAGCAGATGTACCACGAGATCATGGCGTACAACTGCGAGAACGTCGGCATCCTGCCGATGCTCACGTACCTGAGCGTCAACGGCGGCGCTGAGAATCTCAGCTGGATCCCTCGCTACGACGACACGGCTCGCGTGGAGGACATGACGCTTAGCTGATCCCCACGGAGCTGACAGATCCCCTCCACCTGCGAGGGAGCACGACCTGGTGAGAACCGGTCGTGCTCCCTCGTGGGCTTCTCTGGAGATCTGTCAGCGGGACTAGCGCCATCGAGGGCCATCACGCCATGTATCCCTGGCACGACGCCATACCCCCCGACGACACAGCCCGCTACCTCGCGGCCGGCTACGGGGACACCTTCCGCGGCGACGAGTTCCGCGCCATCAGCGCGGGCACTTCGCCGGCGCTGATCGTTGTGGACATGACACTGGCCTTCATCGACGGTCGCTGGCCCACCGGCTGCCCGGACACGGGCTGGCCCGCGGTCGAGGCCAACGCCCGGCTGCTCGACGAGATGCGCCGTCTCGGCTACCCGGTGTACTTCACGAAGCTGTACGCCGATCCGAGCCACACTCCCTTCCCGGGCCAGAAGGGCCGCTGGAAGACGGTGGGCCGCCGCCTGCCGGATCCCGACCTGCCGCCGGGAGATGTCATCGTGGACGAGTTGGCGCCCAAGCCCGACGAGTTGGTGATCTGCAAGAGTCACAAGCCGAGCGGGTTCTTCGGCACCGAGCTGGCCGCGCTGCTGATCTATGACAAGGTCGACACCGTGATAGTCACCGGACTGACCACCAGCGGCTGCGTACGGGCCACCGCGGTGGACGCCTTCCAGTACAACTTCGACGTGATCATCCCCTTCGAGTGCGTCGCTGATCGCAGCCAGATCTCCCACAAGGTCAACCTGCTCGACCTGCACATGAAGTACGTGGACGTAGCCCCCCTCGACCACGTAATCGACTGGCTCAACAACCTGCAGAACTAGCCAGGGTCTCGGGCATGGCTGTTCCTCCCGGCGAACGGAGGGCGCTACCAGCGAGCTCCGACTGGCCTCACCGGGCTTCGCCCTAAGATTCGGCCGGTAAGGGGTCCGCGAGAGGGTCCTCCCGGCGGACGGAGGGCGCTGTCAGCGAGCTCCGACTGGCCTCACCGGGCTTCGCCCTAAGATTCGGCCAGGCCGGACTCGCTGCGCCCCCTCCGCCCGCCTGGTTGGTCGCGCTGTTCCGGCCGGAACCCGGACGCGACTCGCGAGGCCGGGGGGTGGCACGGGGGCAAGCAATGGCGGCGCTCGCGCCGCCAGGGCGCGCCCGTGACAGGACCCGCCGGCCGGGGGAAGGATCAGTCCGGCAGAGCAATGACCGCTGAGGTCCCGTCGCGGCGGTGGTCAGCAGCCGCGGTCAGCGTGCCTCCCATGCTCAGTACCGCCTGGGCGCCGCCGAAGCCGCCGATGACGTCGGCGGAGTCCAGCAGTTCGTAGCCGGACGCGCCGATCGCGGCTCGCCATGCGGGCTCCAGGGTTGATTCGGTGGTCACCTGCCCGTTGTCGATCAGGCGGAACCGGCCTGCTTCCACGGCTGATTCCAGACGGGCGCCGCCGAGCACCCGGTGCAGGATCTGCAGCTGTCCCTGGGGCTGCATGATGCCACCCACCACGCCCATGCCGAGCATGGGGCGTCCCGCTTCCAACACCAGGGTGGGCACGATCGTGTGGTAGGGGCGCTTGCCGGGCGCCACCGCGTTGGGGTGGCTCAGGTCGGTGGAGAAGCCCCGGCCCCGGCTCTGGAGCACGAACCCGCCCTCGGCCACGGTCACGCCCGAGCCGAACCGGTCGCACACGCTGGAGGTGAGCACCACAGCCTGCTCCGGGGTGAACACGACCGTGAAGACGGTGCCCGGCCCCAACGGCATGGGGCCGTGCGTCGGCGCGGAACTGAGCCGAACTCGCATCTCGTCGTAGCCGGGGACGGTGGCCGCGGCCGGGTCGGCCACGCAGTCGAGGGCCACCGCGAAGGCCCGGTCGAGCGCTTCGACCATGGCCGAGGCCGCCCCCGCCCCGGCGCCGTCTCCGGTGACGCCGAGCAGGCCCCGGTCGTGAACCCATTCGGCGGCCAGAGCCGTCGCCACTCCCTGGCACGGGGGCGGGACCGTGAGCAGCTCGCGGCTGCCCAGGCTCGCCCGCAGCGGCTCCACCCACTGGCTGGCGTGGTCGGCGAGGTCGTCGACATGGACGCTGCCGCCTGCGGATGCGGCCGCTCCCGCGACGGCTCGGGCCAGAGGGCCGCGGTAGAGCGCCTCGGGGCCGTCGGCGGCGATCCCGGTCAGGACCGCGGCGAGGGCGGGGTTGCGCCAGCGCTCGCCTGCCGCCGGGGCCGTGCCGCGAGGGAAGTAGAGGGCCTCTCCAACCGCGTCGAGCCGGTTCTGGGACATGGTCCACAACCGGCTTCCGGTCGCCCCCACCTCGGCGCCTTCGGTAGCGGCCCCGATGGCCGGCTCGAACAGGGCCGGCCAACTCAGGCGTCCGAACCGGCGATGCAGGTCCTCCCATGCGGCCACCGCCCCGGGCACGGTCACCGCGCAGCCTCCGACGGAGGGCACGAAGCCGTGGCCGTTGTCGGGCACCGACTCCGGGTCGGTGCGCTGCCCCGACCGGCCGCTGCCGTTGAGCACCGCGATGCTCTCGCCGGTCGCAACCACCGCCATCAGGTCTCCGCCGACGCCCGTGCCGGTGGGCTCCACCACCCCCATGACCGCATCGGCCCCGATAGCGGCGTCGACCGCCGATCCCCCGGCCCGAAGCAGTGCCACCGCTGCGCCGGTGGCCCGATCATGGCCGGCCGACACCGCCGCTCGGGCGACGGTCGGAGGGTGGTCTTGCGAGATCACGTCTCCTCATGGAGATAGTCGGTGAGGTGGGTGATGTCTACATCCTGAAGTAGGGCGAGGGCACCACTTCGTGCTTCCAGGGATCCACGGTCAGCAAGAGCGTCTGGAGCGCGTGGGCCCCAAGCAGGGGACGGGCGTCCTCGTCGCCGAAGGTCGCCCAGGTCGTCGCACTGCGCCCGCTCACCGTGACCCGGGCCTCGCCCATGTCGTAGAGGGCAGTCCGTCCGTCGGCCAGTTCCATCTCGACCTTCATTCTGGGCGCGACTCCCAGCTGGCCGAGCAGGCTGGCCGGCGCGGATGTGAAGCTGCTGCCGGTGTCAACCAGGGCGTCCAACTGCACCGACCTCTCGCCATCCATGCTGTCGAACTGGATCGGCCAGTTGAATGTGCCCACCGGTCCCTCCCAGTCCTTGAAGGGCAGCCACATCCGCCCTCTAGTCTTTGTCATTACATTTCATTATATTCGATAGCTGACTGTGGGCAACCCTCCAGTGGCCCGATCCCTGGTATTGGTGACTCGCACCGTCGAATGAGAGGTCATGCTCAGCGGTTGTATACAGTCGGCTCCGTGGCTGCCCGGCTCCGACACCTCGCCATCTCAGTGCCCGACGTGGCCGCGGCCCAGGCCTTCTTCGAGGAGGCCTTCGGCATGACCAAGGCCGGGGACGCCGGCCGGGGCGTGTACATGACCGACGGCGTGATGAACGTGGCCCTGCTGCACTTCGGCGACGATCCGGTCGTCGGGGTCGCCGCCGAGGGCGACGGCTCGGAGCCCTTCTACGGCCTGTACCACTTCGGCATGTGGGTCGACGATCTTGACGATGCCTCCGAACAGGTGGAGCGGGCCGGGGCCGAGCACCTGAGGGGCCGGCGTCCCGACGAGCCCAACCGCTACTACGAGGTCAAGTACCGCTCGCCCGACGGCCTGGTGTTCGATCTCACCACCTCGGGCTGGATCGGTGCGCTGCGGGACCCTGAGGGAACCGAGTCCGACGCGGCGGATCCCGGTGCCGCCAGCTGACGACCGGGTGCTGATCGCCGGCGCCGGGCCCGTGGGCTTGGTGCTGGCCCTGTGTCTGGCCGGGCGCGGCCACCGGGTGGTGGTGGTCGAGAAGCTGGTGGACCTGCTCGACCAGGTCCGGCGGGCCGGCACCATCCACGCGGCCACCCTGGAGATGCTCGACGACATCGGGCTCTACGAGCGCCTCGAGCCCCGGGGCATCGTCGCCCCGCTCGTTCACTACTGGGACCGGAGCGATCCCGAGCCGATCGCGGTGTTCGATCACGGCGTGCTGGCCGGCGACGCCCGCTTCCCCCACGCCCTGCAGTGCGACCGCCTCAAGGTGGTGGAGGAGGCGCTCAAGACGGCCTCCGGCAACGACCTGATCGAGGTCCGCACCGGCACCGAGCTGGTCGGGTTCCGCCAGGAGGCCGATTCGGTGGTTGCGGTGGTGGAGACCGCCGACGGCCAGCACCAGGAACTGCGAGGCACCCACCTGATCGGCTGCGAGGGCGCCCACAGCGTGGTCCGCAAGCAGCTCGGCATCGACTTCGAGGGGTTCGCCTTCCCCGACCGCACCATGACCCTGAGCGTGCTGTTCGACTTCGACTCGATCCAGCCCTACGGCTACCGCAACTACATCCTCGACCCGGTCGAGTGGGCCAACCTCTTCAAGTGGACCGACCTGTGGCGGGTGGTGCTGCCCGCCGACGTGAACGCCGACCCCGACGCGCTCCTCGACGACGACGTCATCGAGGCCGGGCTGCAGAGGTTCCATGCCACCGGCGAGCGGTACGAGGTGGTGTCGAAATCGCTCTACACCGTTCATCAGCGGGTGGCCGAGACCTTCCGGTCCGGGCGGGTGCTGCTGGCCGGCGACGCGGCCCATGTCAACAGCCCTATCGGCGCCATGGGCATGAACAGCGGCATCCACGACGCCGTGAACCTCGCCTCCAAGCTGTCGGTGGTGCTGCGGGGCGAGGCCGGCGACGAGGCCCTCGACCGCTACGTCCGCCAGCGCCGCCATGTGGCCGTGGCCCATGTTCAGGCCATCACCATCCGCAACAAGAAGCTGATGGCCGAGGCCGACCCGGAGGTGCGGCGCCGCAACCGCGACGAGCTACGCCGATCCGCCGACGATCCTGCCCTGGCCCGGGAGTTCCTGCTCCGGGCGTCGCTGATCTCCAGCGTGCGCGAGGCCGCGGAGATCCGCTGACATGGCCGGGCCTCGCTGTCGCTCCCACCGGTCCCGGTGCGGCCCCGACAAGCTGTCGGCGAACCCGTGACCGCCGGCAGGATCGAGGCCCGACTGGCCGCGATGGGGCTCACCCTGCCCGAGCCCCGGCAGTTCCCCAGCCCCAACCGCCGGGGCTGCGTGCGGGTCGGCGACGTGATGTTCGTGTCGGGCCACGGCCCGCACCATCCCGGGATGGACATCGTGCGCCGGGGCAAGCTCGGCGCCGAGCTGACCGTCGAGCAGGGCTACGAGGCGGCCAAGGCCTGCGGGCTGTCCATCCTGGCCACCCTGCGGGCCGAGCTGGGCGACCTCGACCGCATCCGCAGGGTGGTGCGGTTGCTGGGCATGGTGAACTCCACCCCCGACTTCGAGCTGATGCCGAAGGTTGTCGACGGTGCCTCCGACCTGTTCTTCGAGCTGTTCGGCCCCGCGCGCGGCTCCCACGCCCGGGCCGCGGTCGGCATGGCCAGCCTTCCCCGCCAGCAGCCGGTCGAGATCAACGGAGAGTTCGAGGTGTCCGTCCCATGACCACACTGGTGACCGGAATCGGGCTGGTGGGCACGTCCTTCGCCCGCTGCGCCCTCCAGAGGGGCGAGCAGGTCGTGTTCCTGGACCGGCAGGAACGTCCCGACTACCTGCATGAGCGCCTCGGACCGGTCGCGGCCGACATCGGCACCGTGACCGCCGACATCCGCGACTCCTCCGCGGTGCTGTCGGCCATACGGGATCACAAGGTGGACACGGTCGTGCACACCGCCGGGCTGATCGGCGACAGCGTGTCGCGGCAGCTCTACGTCGGGTTCGAGGTGAACGTAACCGGCACCATCAACGTGCTGGAGGCGATGCGGCTCAACCGGGTGCGCCGTCTGGTCCTCATCAGCAGCTTCGCGGTGTACGACCGTCGCCGGGCCCGGGGCGCCCCCCTCACCGAGGACGCACCCCGAGGCCCCGGACGGGCCTACGGCAACTCCAAGGTCATGAAGGAGCTGGCCGCGGAGAGCTACCAGAAGGAGTTCGGCTTCGAGCTGGCCATCCTGCGGCCGGCCAACGCCTACGGGTACGGGCACTTCGAGGGGGGATCCTTCGGGTCCAAGATCCAGGCCCTGCTCCAGGCCGGGATCAAGGGCCAGACCGCCTTCGTCGACCAGAAGCACACCATGGACTTCGAGTACGTCTACGACCTCGACGTGGGCCGGGCGGTGGACCTGGCCGCCACCGCGGACCTTTCCGAGCGGGCCGTCTTCAACGTCGGGACCGGCACGGTCACCACCTTCGACGACCTGGTGGCCGCGGCCCGCCGGATCTTCAGCGACCTGAAGGTTCAGGTGATCCCGGGCCAGCCGCCGGCGGTGTCGGCCGGCGACCCGCTCGACCTGTCGCACACCGAGGCCTCGCTGGGCTGGAGCCCCACCTTCGACATAGAGGCCGGGCTGAGCCACTACGCCTACGAGTTGAGGAGGCTGGCGGGATGATCGACATGCTGGTTCGCAACGCCGACTGGCTGATCACCGTGGATCCGGAGCGCCGCATGGTGCGCGACGGCGCGATGGCTATCGACGGCGGCGAGATCAGGGCGGTGGGGACGACCGCCGACCTTGAGGCCGCCGGGTACCGCACCGCGGCCCGCACCATCGATGCACGTGGCCGGCTCATCACCCCCGGCTTCATCGACAACCACCAGCACCTGGCCCCGTTCTTCGTGCGAGGCCTGGGCGACGACGTGCCCCTCAAAGTGTTCCTCCACGACCGCTGCTACCCGATGGAGGCCGGGGTCAACGACGAGGAGGCCTACCTGGCCGCGATGTGCGCGCTGCTTGAGTCGGTGCGCCACGGCACCACCACGCTGTGCGATCCCGGCTCCCAGAACCCGGAGAACTCGGCCCGGGCCGTCGACGAGATCGGCTGCCGGGCGGTGCTGGCCCGCTCGCTCACCGACATGGTCGGCGGCCGTTCCATGCCGGGCACGTTCGACTCCACCACCGACGACGCCATCGCCTCCGGGCTGGACTTCGTCGAGTCGCACACGGGGGCCGCCGGGGGCCGGGTCCGGCCCTGGTTCTCGCTGCGCACCGAGCGCATGGTGTCGGACCGTCTGTGCCGGGCTGTCGCCGAGCTCGCCGCCGAGCACAGCACCGGCATCGTGTCGCACATGATCTCCAACCGCGACTCCGTCGAGCACCACCAGCGGGTATTCGACGGCGAGCTCCCCATCGCCCGCTACGAGCGCAACGGCGTGCTCGGTCCCAACGTGCAGCTCGTGCACTGCCACTTCCTCACCGAAGAGGAGTGCGACCTGCTGGCCGAGCGCGACGTGAAGGTGTCGATGTGCCCCACGGCCAGCGCGGTGTTCGGCTGGGGCGGCCTCCAGAGGGCCACCCACCTCAAGCTGCTCGACCGGGGAGTGACCGTGGGGGTGGGCACCGACATCGGCGCCTGCTCGCACACCACCGACATCCTGCGCATCGCCCAGTACTTCCGGGTGTACCGCGACATCTTCGAGGACGCCTCGCTGATGCCGGCCGAGACCATCCTGGAGCACCTCACCATCGACGGGGCCCGCTCGGTCCTGTGGGACGACCAGATCGGGTCGCTGGAGGTGGGCAAGCGGGCCGACTTCCTGCTGTTCGACCTCGACCGGCCCGAGTGGGTGCCGCTGCACAACCCGCTGTCGAACCTCTGCCACGGCGCGAGCGGCGACTCGGTCGACACCGTCGTCATCGACGGCAAGGTGATCGTCGAGTCCGGCGAGTTCGTGGACGTCGATGCCCGCGCCATCATGGCCCGAGGCCGCGAGGCCGCCACCGCCGCAGCCAAGCGCACCCGCCTGACCCAGTTCGCCACCCCCCGCTGGCCCATCATCTAAGCGGCACCCGGCCGATCTTCCCGGCTGGCGCGACCCGACAGGCGGGCGGAGGGGGCGCAGCGAGTCCGACCTGGCCGAATCTTAGGGCGAAGCCCGGTGAGGCCAGTCGGAGCTCGGCGTAAGCGCCCTCCGCCCGCCGGGACGGAGTTCTCGCGGATCTCTTACCGGCGCGTGCGAACCTGAGGTCACTCCAGCCCCACTGGCGCCGAGGTCTCCCCCCAAAGGCCTCGGCGCTGGCGCGTCCGGAGGTCTCAGACCGCGACCCGGATGAGGATCCCGATCGCCGAGGCCACCGCGAACACCAGCACCGCGGGACGCACCACCGCGGGCTTGATGCGGGGCGCCACCCAGCCCGACATCGCGAAGCCGATCACCATTCCCGGCGCCAGCAGCAGGCCCCGGCCCATGTCGGTCCACCCGAACTCCCCGACCACGGCCAGCGCTCCGATCGAAGTGGCTGCGCCGAAGGACTGGATGGGGGCCAGCGTGCCCCGGAGCTCGCTGCCGGAGCTGCGCTGGTAGACCAGGGTCAGCGGGGGGCCGCCCACACCGAGTGTCGTGCCCATCAGCCCCGACAGCGCCCCTGCCCCGAACAGCGCCGGCGTGGTCTGGGGCAGCGACACGCCGGCCACGCTGACGGCCACCAGCGCGAAGATCGCGCAGGCGAACACGACGGCCAGCCCGGTAGTGGAGAGCCAGGCCACCGCTAACGCCCCGGCCACCATCCCCGGCGTGCGCCCGATCACTAGCCACTTCACGCCGCGTAGGTCGGCGGAGGACCGGTCCCGCACCGTGATCATGAGCGTGAGGATCACGCCCGCGCACAGCATCGGTCCCGGGATCAGCACGGGATCGATCAGCACCAGCAGGGGAGCGGCCACCAGGCCCATGCCGAAACCCATCGAGCCGTGCAGCGCGCCGCCTATCGCCAGAGCGGCAAGACCAAGCGCCAATTCCACCCCGGTCATCGGCTGTATACCGTAGGGCGCGATTCCTCTGGCACACTGTCGCCGTGCGGATTTGTGTCGTGGGCGCCGGAGCGATCGGCGGGATGCTGGCCGCCCGCCTGTCGGCCGACGGTCACGAGGTGAGCGTCATCGCCCGGGGCGAGCACCTCGACACCATCCGCGCCGGCGGGCTGAGGCTGGTGGAGTTGGACGGATCCACGACGGTGGCGGCCGGGATCGAGGCCTCCGACGACTTCGGAGCCCTCGGAACGCACGACACGGTGATCTTGGCCCTCAAGGCCCATCAGATCGCGGCGGTGGCCCACGAACTCGGGGCGATGTTCCACGACCACACCACGGTCGTACCGGTACAGAACGGCATCGGATGGTGGTACTTCGAGCGCCACGGCGGGCCTCACGACGGGCGCCGGCTCAAGGCTCTGGACCCCGACGGCGCCATCGCGGCCGCGGTGCCGCCGGAGCGGATCGTCGCCTGCATCGCCTACCCGGCCGCGGAGAAGTCCGCGCCCGGGGTGATCACCCACGTCGAGGGCGACCGCTTTCCGGTGGGCGAGCTCGACGGCGCCAAGTCCGGCAGGGCGAAGGAGTTGGCGGACGCTCTGGCGTCGGCCGGGTTCAAGTCCCGGGTGCTGACCGACATCCGCTCCGTCCTGTGGGTGAAGGCATGGGGAAACCTGGCCTTCAACCCGATCAGCGCCCTGACCGGCGCGACGCTGGCCGGGATCTGCCGCACGCCGGCCACCCGGGACCTGGCCGCGCAGATGATGACCGAGGCCGGCCAGATCGCGGAGGCTCTCGGCGTGAGCATCCGCATCAGCGTGGAGCGCCGCATCGCCGGCGCCGAGGCCGTCGGCGAGCACAAGACCTCGATGCTCCAGGACGCCGAGGCCGGTCGACCGCTGGAGCTCGACCCTCTGGTCGGCGTGTTCGTGGAGCTGGGCGAGCTGACCGGCGTGCCCACCCCGGCCATCAGCACCGTCTACGGCCTCGCCTCCGTGCTCAACCACCGCTTGATGTCGGGCGCATGACCTCTGCGACGACTCTGCGAGGCCTGCTCGACGCCGGGGCCGACCCTGATCCCGCCATCGTCGCGCCCGACGGCACGGTGCTCACCCACGCCGAGTTGCGGGCCGAGGTGGACCGGCTCGTGGACCGGCTGCGGCTCCTGGGGCTGCAGGCCGGCGACCGCATCGCCATCGTGGTTCCCAACGGTCCGGAGATGGCCATCGCCTTCCTGGCCGCGGCCTGCACCGGCTGTGCCGCGCCGCTCAACCCCAAGTACCGCACCGAGGAGCTGCGCTTCTACCTCGACGACCTGGGTGCCAGGGCCCTCATAACCCGTCCCGACGAGTCGGGCTCCGACGCCCGCGACGCGGCCCGCTCCGCCGATGCCGGGGTGCTGCCGGTGGCGCTGACCGGTTCAGCCTCCGTCGGATCGGGCTCGATCGACCTGATCGCGTCCTCGCCCGCGGCCGAACCGCCGGGCCCGAACGGGCCGACCGCCGACGACATTGCCCTGGTCCTGCACACTTCCGGGACCACGTCGAGGCCCAAGATCGTGCCGCTGCGCCAACGGAACCTGGCCCGCTCGGCCGCCGGCATCGCCGGGTCGCTGGCCCTGACCACGGCCGACCGGTCCCTGCAGGTGATGCCGCTGTTCCACATCCACGGCCTGCTCGCCGGGCTCCTGGCCCCGCTGTCGGCCGGCGGATCGGTGGCCTGCACCGAGGGGTTCGACGCCTTCCGGTTCTTCGCCCAGATCTCTGAGCTGCGGCCCACCTACTACACCGCGGTGCCGACCATGCACCAGATGGTGATCGCCCGGTCGTTGCGCCACCGCGACACGGCCCGGGCCGCGGGCCTGCGGTTCGTGCGCTCCTCGTCGGCGTCGCTGCCCGAGCCGGTGCTGCAGGAGCTGGGCGGGTTGTTCGGAGCACCCGTGATCGAGGCCTACGGCATGACCGAGGCCACCCACCAGATGTGCGCCAACCCGCTGCCGCCGGCGGTGGCCAAGGCCCGGTCGGTGGGGGTCGCCACCGGCATCGAGGTGGCCGTGCTCGACGGCGGGAACCGTGCACTGGGGCCGGGCGAGCGGGGCGAGGTGTCCATCAAGGGCCCGACGGTGATCGACGGCTACGAGAACAACCCCGAGGCCAACGCGGCCGCCTTCACCGACGGCTGGTTCCGCACCGGCGACGAGGGCTACCTCGACGGCGACGGCTACCTGTTCCTCACCGGCCGTCTCAAGGAGCAGATCAACCGGGGCGGCGAGAAGGTCTCCCCGCTGGAGGTGGACGAGGCGCTGCTGCGCCACCCGTCGGTCGCCCAGGCGGTGACGTTCGCCGTGCCCCACCCCAAGCTCGGCGAGGAGGTCGCCGCCGCGGTGGTGGCCGTCGACGGAGCCGACATAGGGGAGCGGGAGCTGCGCCGGTTCCTGTCGAAGTCGCTGGCCGCGTTCAAGGTGCCCCGCCGGGTCCTGGTCCTCGACGAGCTCCCGAAGGGCCCCACCGGCAAGCTCCAGCGCATAGGCCTGGCCGAACGCCTGGGCCTCACTCCAGCCGACGACCAATAGACGACCTTCCCGGCCGGCGGGTCCTGCCGCCGAGCCAGATGACCGACACGGGCTTCGCCCTATTCGTCGGTCATCTGACTCGCCGCCACCCCCCGGCCTAGCAAGTAGCGGCGGCGCCCAAGCAGCGCGACCCCACAGGCGGGCAGAGGGGGCGCACCGAGTCCGACCTGGCCGAATCTTAGGGCGAAGCCCGGTGAGGCCAGTCGGAGCTCGGTGACAGCCCCCGCCTCCCGCCGGAAAGGCGTTCTGAGCGGCGATTAGCGGCACGTGCCGCCCGCGTAGACTGCCGACGTGCCTCAGATCGAGATGTTGACGCTGGCCAACCACGCCGAGGTGCAGAACGGGCTGCTGTACCTGAGCGGCGCCGGATGGGACCGGGTGACCCGGGCCTACAAGGAGGGCAAGAAGCCTCGCCCCCAGCACTTCTCGATAGCGCTGTCGGTGCTGGTCCCGTGGTCGGAGACCAACCAGCGCCACGAGATGGTGATCCGGGTCGAGGACGAGGACGGCCTCCACAACCTGATGGAGGCCAAGGCCAACATCGAGGTCGGGCGCCCTCCCGGCAAGGTCCCCGGCACCGACAGCCGCTCACCGCTGGTGGTGACCGGCATCGTCCAGTTCCCCAAAGCCGGCGGCTACCGGGTGCGGGCCACCCTCGGCGACGAGCAGCGCGACTACGCCTTCCGGGTGATCGACAAGGTCACCTGAGCGCGCTAGCTGCCCCGCTCCACCGAAATTGATGCGGATTGTGGGTGCATAGTGCCCGTTTCGTCGCCAATTTCGGGGGCGGGCGGGCTGTAGGGTCTCGCTGTGCTCCGGGAACTGCTCGAGCTGCCGCGGTCGACCTGGCCGAGGGCCGTGATGTTCGCCGGAGTCGCGGCGGTGCTGATCGCGGTCCCCTCGGACCTGATCGACACCCCGATCTTCGGCCGGCCGGTGGAGGTGCGCTGGATCGACTACGTGATCCTGGCCATCACCTCGGCCCTGATCGGGCTGATCTTCGCCATCCGCCCCCAGCCGGCGGACCCGGCCGCGTCGGAAGAGGTCGCAGTGACCGTCGACCGCCAGGGCACCCGCACCGTCTGGGGCGGGTTCGTGTCGTTCCTGGCGGTGGGCTGCCCGGTGTGCAACCAGGCTGTGGTCGCTCTCATCGGCGTGTCCGGCGCGCTGTCGTGGTGGGCGCCGGTCCAGCCCATTGTCGGCCTGCTGGCGGTGGGGCTACTGCTCTACACCCTCCGCAAGCGCCTCAACACCTACAAGCTCACCGCCTGCCCGGTCCCCGCCTAGGCCGTCGGGTCGACGGTGGCGCGGTGCATGGCGGCGGCTATCAGGGCGGGCAGGGCCAGCGAGACCAGCATCAGGGTCTTGAGGGGCGCCCCGAGCTCGAGCAGGCCGCTCACGATCGCCGACAGGACCGCGGCCGAGCCCAGCAGGGCCGCCCGGAACGTGCCGATCCCCCAGCCCGACTGGGGCGGAAGGGCCGCCACCAGCATGGCGTTGGCCACCGGCAGCACCGACACCGCCGTCCCCACGAACGGCACCAGCATCCACACCCCCACGTTGGCCGGTGCCAGCAGCAGGGGCAGGCCGAAGGCGAAGGTCGTCACCGTCATCAGCCTGGCGGTCCACGGTCCTCCATGCCGGTCGTACAGCGCCCCGCCCACCAGCTTCACCGGAGCCGACAGGACCCGGCCCGCGGCCAGCAGCACGCCCACCAGCCACAGGTTCACGCCCCGGGACTCGAAGAACGTCGGCGAGAAGCCGATCACCACGAAGTGCATGGACACCCCGCCGAAGCTGGCCCAGAAGGCCAGCCGGTAGGTCTGCTTGCGGGCGTTCTGCACGAGTTGCGCCAGCCAGGGCACCGGCGCCGTATCCCGGACGGCCTCCACCCATCGGGGCACGTAGACGATGGCCAGCAGCGGGGGAACTGCGCATCCGACGAACACCCAGCGCCAGCCCTCCCCGGCGAAGACGCTCAGGGCGGCCGCGGCCAAGCCGAACGAGTAGGCCTGGCCCCACACTGCGATGGCCTTGCCCTGAGCCCCCGGGTACAGCCGGGCCACGCTGGCCAGCCCCGGCGGGAAGTAGATCCCGAAGGCCACTCCCAGCAGGGTCTGGCCGATGATCAGCACCCAGAAGGTCTCGGCCGCGGCCGACAGCACCATACCTGCCGCGAGGGCCACCGCTGAGGCCCGGACCATCGACCGGTCGCTGAGCCAGCGGCTGGCGATGCCGCCGAGGATGTTGAACGCGGCGATGCCCGCCGACACCGAGGCCAGGATGGCGGCCAGGTTGCTCTCGGTGATGTCGAGGTCGGGCTGAACCAACGGGAACAGCGGCGACATCATCGTCTCGGCCCCGCCGAGGATGAAGTACAGCGTGAACAGGTAGCCGAAGGTCAACCAGCGGGCGGTCATGCCGCTGCCGCTGCCGCCTGTGCCCCCGACGGCCCCGGTGGCGGGTTCGCTCAATTCACCCAGCAGGCCACGTAGTGGCCCGGGGAGCGCTCCTCCAGCGGCGGGCGCTCCTCGAAGCACTGCTGCTCCGCCAGGGGGCAGCGGGTGTTGAACCGGCAGCCCTTGGGCGGGTCCATCGGGCTGGGCAGGTCTCCCTTGAGGGGCTCGTGGTCGCCCCGGGTGGTCGGGTCGGGCACCGGCACCGCCGACAGCAGGGCCTGGGAGTAGGGGTGGGTCGGGTTCTCGTAGATGTCGTGGTGGCTGCCGATCTCCATCAGGTGCCCCAGGTACATGATGGCCACCCGGTCCGACACGTGGCGCACCACCGCCAGGTTGTGGGAGATGAACAGGTAGGACAGGCCGACGCTCTCCTTGAGCTCGACCAGCAAGTTGACGATCTGGGCCTGGATCGACACGTCGAGGGCCGCGGTGGCCTCGTCGGCCACCACGAACCCGGGATGGAGCGCGAGGGCTCGGGCGATCACGATGCGCTGGCGCTGGCCGCCGGAGAAGGCGTGGGGGTACTTGTCGGCTGCGCTGGCGGTCATCCCCACCGTCTCCAGCAACTCGGCCACGGCCACTTCGAGTTCCTTGCCCCGCTTGCGGGTGTGCACCACGAAGGGCTCGGCGATGCTCTCGCCCACCTTGATCTTGGGGTTGAGCGCCGAGTAGGGGTCCTGGAAGATCATCTGGACCTGCTTGCGCATGGCCCGCCAGTTGCGCCGGTTGAGGTCGGTCACGTCCTTGCCCTCGAAAAGGACCTGGCCCTTGGTGGGCTTCACCGCTCCGAGCAGCGCACGGCCCGCGGTGGACTTGCCGCAGCCCGACTCGCCCACCAGCCCGACGGTCTCGCCTGGGGCCACCGTGATGCTGAAGTCGTCCAGCGCGTACACCGTCCGCCGGCGGCTGCCCACCCAGCGGCTGAAGTGGACGCTGACGTCGCGGCTCTCGACCAGGGGCACCGCCGCCTCGTTCACGTCGCCCCCTCCCCGGTGATTCGCTCGGCCTCTGCGGGCCGGTTGTAGCAGGCCACCCAGCGCCGCTCGGCGATCTTTAGCAGCGGCGGCGGCGCCGTCCGGCAGGTGTCACCGGCTTCGACGCAGCGGGGCTCGAAGGCGCAGCCCGGCGGGAACTGGGCCCGGTCGAGCGGCTCGCCCGGTATGCCGGTCAGCTCGGTCTCGGCCTGGTCCACTCTCGGCACCGACTGCAGCAGGCCGAGCGAATAGGGATGCTGCGGATCGGCGAACATCTCGGCGATGGGCGCCCGCTCCACGATTCGCCCGGCGTACATGACCTGCACCCGGTCGCAGAACTGGGCCACCACACCGAGGTCGTGGGTGATCATCAGCACCGACACGCCGAGTTCGGTGGACAGGTTGCGCAGCAGGTTGAGGATCTGGTCCTGGATCGTGACGTCGAGCCCGGTGGTGGGCTCGTCGGCGATCAGAAGCGTGGGCTCGCAGGCCAGCGCGGTGGCGATCATCACCCGCTGGCGCATCCCGCCCGACAGCTCGTAGGCGTAGGCCTTCATGCGCTCGGGCGCGTTGGCGATGCCCACCATGTCGAGCAGCTCCAGCGAGCGCTGCCTGACCTCCGAGCCCCGCAGGCCGACCCTGCGCTGCAGCAGCTCCCGCAGCTGCGCCCCCACCGTCTTGAGAGGGTTGAGCGACACCATCGGGTCCTGGAAGATCATGGCGATCTCCCGGCCCCGCACCCGGTTGGCCACCGCCTCGTCGAGCACGTCCTCGCCCTTCCAGCGCACCGAGCCCCCCATGATGCGCCCCGGCGGCAGGACCATGCCCAGGATGGCCAGGCCCATGACGCTCTTGCCCGAGCCCGATTCGCCCACCACCCCGAGACGCTCGTGGGAGCCGACGTTGAGGCTCAGGCCGTCCACGCCCAGCACCGTGCCGTCGCGGGTGGGGAAGCCCACGGTGAGGTCCTTGACCTCCAGCAGGCGCTCGGTGCGGCCCGGCTCGGCGGTTGCGACGCTCATCCGCCGGGCCTCTCGAGGGCAGCCGTCATCGTGAGTCTCGTCCTCTCACGGCCCGCGCTAGAGCTGGGTGCGAGGTGAGATCTGGGTGCGAGGTGATGCCGGCCCATCTCAGCCGCCGGGCCTCTCGAGGATGATCTGCTCGCGCTCGGCCACGTCGTTGAACGACTGCAGCCACAGCGACAGCAGGTTGACGCCCAGCACCACGACGGCGATGGCCATGCCTGCGAAGGTGACGATCCACCACCCGTCGGTGATGTAGTTGCGGCCCTGCTGGATCATCAGCCCCCACGACGAGCGGGGCGGCTGGACCCCGAAGCCCAGGAACGCGAACGCCGACTCCGAGAGGATGGCCGCGGCCAGCTCCAGCACGCTCAGAGTGATGAGCGAGCTGACCAGGTTGGGCAGCAGGTGCCGCCACATGATCCGTCTGGACGACGCGCCGGCCAGCTCCGACGCCTCCACATAGAGCGACGTCTTGAGGGTGAACACCAGGCCCCGCCCCACCCTGGTGAACACCATCCAGCTGGAGATGGCGATGACGATGATGACCAGCCACACGCTCGGCCCGAACGCGGCCACCAGGATCAGTCCGGCCAGCACGCCCGGGAAGGCCATCTGCACGTCGGCGGCCGAGATGATGAGGGTGTCGATCTTCCCGCCGATGTAGCCCGCGATGAGCCCCAGGGCGGTGCCGAGGATGGCCGCGATGATCACTGCGGCCAGGCTGACCAGCAGCGAGATGCGGGCGCCGTCGATCAGCCGGGCCAGGATGTCGCGGCCGAGTTGGTCGGTGCCCAGGGGGTGCGACCAGGTGCCGCCCCAGCCCACCGGGGGGGTGAGCTTGTCGGGCAGGCTCTGCTGGGCCGGGTCCTTGATGAATGGCAGCCACGGGCCGACGATGGCCACCAGGGCGAACAGCGTGCAGATGATGATCCCTGAGATGCCCGCCTTGGACTTGAGCAGGTGCGACCGCAGGTCCCCCATGACGGTGACGCTCTCGGTCGGTGCCGCGTCGCTGGCGCCGGTGCCGGCGGCCGGGCCCGCCGGGTTCTCCACTGCCGTCATGCCAGGTCCACCCGCGGGTCGATCAGGCGGCGGGCGATGTCCACCAGCAGGTTGGTGACCACCACCAGCGAGGCCAGCACCACCACCGCGGCCTGCACCAGGATGAGGTCGCGGTTCTCGATGGCGTGGATGGCGAGGCGGCCCACGCCGGGCCAGGCGAACACCACCTCGATCACCACCGTGTAGCCGGTGAACATGCGGGTCAGCTCCCACCCGGTCATGGTCACGAAGCCCGAGGCCACGTTGCGGAAGGTGTGGTGCACGATCGTGTAGGACCGGGAGAATCCCCTCGACACTGCGGTCACTGCGTACGGTTTTCGCAGCTCCTCGACGATGCCCCGCCGGGTCATCTGGGCCAGTCGGCCGGCGCTGGCGAGACCGATGGCGAACGACGGCAGGATGAGAGAAACGAACCCTCTCGAACCGAACGTCGGCACCCAGCCGAGCTGCACCGCGAAGACGATGATGAGCAGGTAGCCGATCCAGAAAGGCGGCGCGCTGATCGACACCATCGAGAAGCCGAGCACCGCGTGGTCGGCGAAGCGGCGCTCCCACCAGGCGGCCAGCATCCCCATCGGCGCAGCCAGCAGCACGGTCACCGCGGTGGCGCCGCCCACCAGTTTGAGGGTGGCCGGCAACCGCTCGAACACGAGCTTCGAGGCCGGCTGGCTCTGCCAGAACGACTCGCCGAGGTCGCCCACGACCAGGCCCGACACGAAGTCCCAGTACTGAACGCTCAAGGGCCGGTCCAGACCGAGCACGGCCCGGCGGTTGGCCCGGTGCTCCTCGGTGGCTTCCAGCGGCAGCGACACCGTGGCCGGGTCGGTGAAAATGTGGGTGACGACGAACACCAGGGAGGTGACCACGAACACGACCAGCGCGGCGGCGATGATGCGTCTGGCAAGCCATCGAAGCAACGCACTGCCTCCCGTCGGGCCATCACTGGCCCTGCGACTGGGGCCGTCTGTATACCGTAGCCACACTTTGCTGGCCGCTCCGAATCAGCCGCCTTCGCACCGCCGGTTCGCGCCACTTATAGCAATCTGCGCGGCTTATAGGCGAATCTTCTATAAATGTCCCAGAAACCCGCCACGACGTGATCGCCTTCACCGTGCCGATGTTCGACGAGTACGTTCGGCGCCATATCGCCTGAAGCGAGCCGGAGTGAGCGCGGGTGCAAAGATTGCGGTGATGGCTTCAGGCGGCAATTCCCGGGAGGAGCGGTACTCGGCGAGCGGGGACCATGCCTACAAGCGGTGGCCCCGCTACCGGGCCGCGTCCGAGGGCCTGCAGAACTACTGGTACCCGGTTGCCTTCTCCAGGAGCATCGGCCGCAAGCCGGTGCCGGTGACGATCTGTGGCGAGCGGCTGTTCCTGATTCGCCACGAGGGCCGGGTGTTCGCCCTGAACGACCGCTGCCTGCACCGCGGCGTGCCCCTGTCGATGGGAAAGTGCTGGTTCCCGGGCACCATCTCCTGCCCGTATCACGGATGGACCTACGACCTGGCCGACGGCAACCTGCGGGCCGCGCTGGTCGACGGTCGCGACTCTCCCATCGTCGGCAACAAGAGTGTGCGAGTGAGGACGTACCCCGTCGAGGAGCACGGCGGCGTGGTCTTCGTCTACGTCGGCGACGGCGATCCCCCGCCCATCGAGGCCGACGTGCCCGACGACTTCTTCCAGCCGGGAGTCAGGGTGCGGGGCTGGCTCCGCTCCAGGAGGGGCGACTGGCGCTACGCGGTCGAGAACGGCTTCGACGAGGGCCATTCCACCTACCTGCACCGCGGCGTCGTGTGGACCTGGATCCGGCGCAAGCCCGCCTACCGGGTCGTCCATGTCGAGCAGGAGGGCGACTGGCTGGTCCGGACGGTCGATGACGTGGTCGAGCAGGTCGACTATCCCGGGCTTGGCCGGTGGCCCCACGGCTTCCGCCCGTGGCAGCGCAACGTGGTCGTCCGCGGCTCTGTCCGCCTCCCCGGCTGGGTGCGCATCCAGTGGCCCGACTGGACGGCCTACGAGGTGTTCATGGGGACCACCGAGGGCACCCACCTCTCGTTCATGTTCGCCGTGTCGCACGCCAAGGGCCTGCGGGCTGCGCTGTTCGGGCTGCGGTTCTGGCTGTACATCCGGTGGGCGTACATGTGGCAGTTCAATCGCCAGGACCAGCAGATGATCGAGCAGGTCCGCATCCCGCCGGAGCGGCTGTTCCGCCCCGACAAGTCCATCACCGTGTGGCGGTCCCACTGCGAGCGGAACGCCCGGGGCATCCAGCGGTCGGCGGGGGAGACGGCCGTGCATCTCTCCGACGGCGACGAACCGGTCTGGGATGACTCAGACGTGGTGGACGACTCCGACGTCCCAGTATCCGGTCCCGGGCAGCGCCCAGCCCGGCGGCCAGCCCCGTGACCGGGAGCGGCTAGGCGGGCGACGGGGACCGGCTGGTGTCGAGACGGATCCGGCTGGCCAGGCTGAGCACGGCTGCCCCCAGCACCCAGGCGGCTGCGACCGCCAGCGCCACCGACGACGACGCCGCGTCGCTGATCGCCCCGAAGGCCACCGGCCCGACCACCGCGCCCAGGTTGAGGCCTCCGATGACGAACGACGAGGCCAGCCCGGGCGCCTGGGGGTAGATCCGCACCAGTGCCAGCACCATCAGCCCCGGCCACGACCATCCCAGGATGATGGCGGCCTGCCCGCCGAGCGCGTACAGCCAGGGCGTGTTGGCGGCCATCAGCGCGTAGCCGGCCGCGCTCGCGGTCAGCAGCACCGCGACCGTGCTGACCGCGCCCGTGCGGAAGCGGTCGGCGAGCGCGCCCAGCGCGATGCGCACCGCTATCACTCCGGCGCTGGCCGCTGAGAGCAGCAGCCCGGCCGTGCTCTCGGAGATTCCCGCGTTCTCGCTGTTGACCACGAAGAACGCGGCCGCGGCCACGACCGAGCAGGAGGCCAGCATCGCGGCCGCCGCGAACACGAACAGGGGCCCCATCCTCACGTGCCCGAAACGGCCCGAGGCGGGATCCTTCGCGGCCCGGGTCGCCGGCGGCGCGGTTGCCCGCTCGCGGGGCAGCATCAGCATCCCGATCCCGGCCAGGACGGCCCCGCCGAGGAACGGCCATCGCCATCCGTCCGTGCCGCCCACCACCGGAACGGTGAGCCCGGCCAGCAGAGGCCCCAGCGGGATGGCCGACATGTGCACCCCGAAGGCCAGACCCTGACGATGGGGCGGCACATGGTCGGCGACCAGCACCTTGGCGGCCGGACCGGCCAGCGTCAGTCCCGCACCGGCCACCGTCAGCCCCACCAGCAGCGTCAAGAACGATCGGGCCACGAAGGCCACCACCAGGTAGCCGGCCATCGTGACCACCATCGAGATCATCAGGCTGCGCCGTGAGCCGATCCGGTCGGACAGCTCGCCGGCGTGGACGATGGCCACCGCCGCGAAGATGTAGGTCAGTGCCAGCGCCACGCCGAGCCCGGTGTCGCCGATGCCGAACTCCGCCTTGATGTCGCTGCCGAGCGCGCCGGCCAGGAAGCCGGGCATCACGCTCGCGGTGACGCAGGCCACCGAGGCCGCCACCGCCTGGACGGGCGCCGCGCCCGCACCCGGTGGGTGCGCCGCTTCGGCGTCGGCCATTCCCGCGACGCGAGTTATTCGGCCGGTTTGGCCGTGAGCGCTACCGGTCGGGTGTCGGGGCTGCGGATGGCTCGCACCTGCTCCCGGAAGCGTTCGACGTTGGCCAGCTTCACGTCCTCGTAGCCCCTGATGATGTCGGGGAGCTCGGCCAGCTTCACCGCCCTGTCGTAGGTGGCCGGCGTCAGGGCGTCCAGCTCGGCCTCCATGAGCGCCCGGTACTCGGCGATCAGCTCCCGTTCGGTCCGGCGGACCCCGGCGTAGCCGAACACGTCCAAGGGCGTGCCCCGCAGCCGTCGCAGCCCCTTCAACACCGCGAGCGCCGGCCGCTGGAACGGTCCCAGCGAGATCTTACGCTTCAGCCCCATGGCCCGCAGCACCGGAGGGTGCAGCAGGATGCGGTAGCCGGCGAAGTCGCCCACCGCGTCGCGCACGGCGTCGCCCACGCCGGGCCGCAGGTGCAGCCGGGCCACCTCGTACTCGTCCTTGTAGGCCGTCAGCTTGTACAGGTGGCGGGCCACCGCGTCGGCCAGCCCGGTGCGGTCGCCCATCACCTCGCGCTCGCGGGCCGATGCCGCGTCCACGAAGTCCACGTAGTGCGAGGCCAGCTCCCGCGACTGGTAGTCGACCAGGTCGGCGGCCCGCCGCTGCACGGTCTCCGCCAGGGCCGCTCCGGCGCCGCCGTCGCCGCCGATCGCGGCCAGGCCCGAGCGCTGCACCAGCGACCGGGCGGCTGCCTTGGCCCTGGCTCCGACGGAGTCCAGGCCCGGGCCACCGGCGGCCGTCTCGGTCTCGGCCGGAACGGCCGCGTCGCCCACGCCGGCCAGGCTGACCAGGCCGTCGATGCCGTCGCGCACGTACACCCGACCCCACCGGAAGGCGGCGATGTTGGCTGCGACCGCCACCCCGTTGAGCTCGATGGCCCGCTCGATCGAGGCCGCCGACACCGGGATCCCGCCGGCCTGGTAGGCGGCTCCCAGAACCAGCACGTTGGCGGGCATGGCCGTGCCCACCAGGGCGTCGGCCATCCGGTCGGCGTCGAGACGGACGTTGGCTTCGGCCCGGGTGGCGCCGTCGATGGTCGCCAGCATGGCCCCGATGTCGGGGTAGGTCTCAGAGGTGTGGGCCACCATGTCGCCGGTGGGCAGCTTGCTGGTCGACACCACCGCCAGTGTGCGGCCGCGCTCGGCTGTGCCCAGGTTCTTGGGGTCGGCGGCCACCAGCAGGTCCATGCCGAGGTAGCAGTCGGCGCCGCCCGCGCCGATCAGGTTGGCGCCGGAGGCCTCGCCGTCGAAGAAGCGCAGGTGCGAGACGACCGGCCCGCCCTTCTGGCTTAGCCCGGTCTGGTCGAGGCCCAGCACGTCGAAGCCGTCGAGCACCGCCGCGGTGGCCAGCACCTGGCTCACCGTCACCACCCCGGTGCCGCCCACGCCCGCCATGAACACCGCATACCCGTCGGGACCGGGCGCGGGCCGGTCCGGCTCGGCGATGTCGGCCGGCGGCTCGGTGCGGGCGCCCCGCCCCGCCCCCGACCCCGCGGCTGCGGCGGCCTTGGTCCTGGCCGGCCGGGTCTTGACCCGGATGAACGACGGGCAGTCGCCCTCGATGCACGTGTAGTCGAAGTTGCACGAGGACTGGTGAATGCGGGTCTTGGTTCCCAGCTCGGTGTCGACCGGCTGCACCGACAGGCAGTGGCTCTTGGCCCCGCAGTCGCCGCAGCCCTCGCACACGGCCTCGTTGATGAAGATGCGCTTGGTGGGGGTGGGGCGCAGGCCCCGCTTGCGCTCCCGGCGCTTCTCGGCCGCGCACTGCTGGTCGTAGACCAGCACCGTCACGCCGGGCGTGTCCCGCAGGGCGAGCTGGGCCTCGTCGAGGCGGTCCCGTCGCCAGATGTCGGTGTCCTCGGCCAGCGGGGCGCCGCTGGTGTGGCGGTCGGGGTCGTCGCTGCACACGATGATGCGGCTCACGCCCTCGGCGGCCATCGCCTGGGTCAGCTCAGCGACGCCGATGGCGCCGGCCACGTCCTGGCCCCCGGTCATGGCGACCGCGCCGTTGTAGAGGATCTTGTAGGTGATGTCGACGTCGGCAGCCACCGCGGCGCGCACCGCGAGGCTGGCGGAGTGGAAGAACGTGCCGTCGCCGACGTTCTGGAAGATGTGGGGCCGGTCGGTGAACGGGGCCCGGCCGATCCAGGTGGCGCCCTCGCCGCCCATCTGGTGGACGATCTGGGCCCGGTCGTCGATCCACAGAGCCATGGCATGGCAGCCCACCCCCGCGCCCACGAACGAGCCCTCGGGCGCCACCGTCGAGCGGTTGTGGGGGCAGCCGCTGCACCAGTACGGGGTGCGGGCGAGGACGGCCGCGCCCGCCTTGGAGGCTTCCTCGATGAGGGCCAGGCGGGCCTCCACCGCCACCGGCAGGGCGCCCACCTCTCCTCCGAGCACCCCCGAGCGGAGCCGGTCCGCTACGACAGCCGCTATCCGGTCGGCGCTCAGCTCCCCGTCGGCGGGCACCAGGCGGCGTCCCCGCTCGTCGGTCTTGCCCACCACCCTGGGCGCGCCGGCCCGGCCGTAGAGGATGTCGCGCACGAACAGCTCGATGAAGGCCCGCTTCTCGTCCAGCACCAGGATCTCGTCGAGCCCCCCGGCGAAGCGGCCCACGATCTCGGGCTCCACCGGCCACACCATTCCCAGTCGCAGCAGCCGGATCCCGAAGTGGCGCAGGGCCTCGTCGTCGAGGCCCAGGTCGCCGAGGGCCTGGCGCAGCTCCTGGAACGTGCGGCCTGCGGCCACGATCCCCAGGCGGGCGGCGCCCGCGGCCCCGCTGATCTCGTTGAGGCCGTTGGCGGCGGCGTAGGCGACGGCCGCTTCGAGGCGGCCGTAGGCGATGTCCTTCTCCTGCTCCAGGCTCAGCGGCGTGACCAGGCCGGGTCGTTGGACGTGCCGCCACGGCTCGCCGTCGACCTCGAGCCCGGGATCGACGGGCGCCACCCGGTCGGGGGCGACCTCGGCGACGCCGAACCCGTCGGCGACGGTGGTGACGATCTTGAACGCGGTCCACAGGCCCGAGTACCGCGACAGTGCGATGCCGTGCAGCCCGAGGTCGAGGACCTCCTGCATCGTGCCGGGGTACAGCACCGGGATCTGCGCGTCGTAGAAGGCGGGCTCCACCTGGGTGGGCAGCGTCGACGACTTGGCCATGGGGTCGTCGCCGGCCAGCACCAGCACCCCGCCGTTGGGGGCGGTGCCCTTGAAGTTGGCGTGCTTGAACACGTCGCCGCAGCGGTCGACGCCCGGCCCCTTGCCGTACCACATGCCCACCACGCCGTCGTGGCGGGCCAGCGGACCGAGCAGCGGCTCCTGGCTGCCCCACACCGCGGTGGCGGCCAGCTCCTCGTTCACGCCCGGCACCCACACCACGTCGTGGGCCGTCAGCAGGTCCATGTTGCGCTCGATGGTCAGGTCGACGGTGCCCAGCGGCGACCCCTGGTAACCCGAGATGAACGTACCCGTGCGCAGGCCGCGGGCCGCGTCGGCCCGGTGCTGGTCGATGGGCAGGCGCACCAGCGCCTGGACGCCGGTCAGCAGCACCCGCCCCCGTTCCAACGTGAACTTCTGATCAAGATCAAAGTCCCGCTGCTGCGACGCGGCGTCGGAAGGCACTATGCGACTCCTATTCGTCATAAACGTATTCGAGGTCGGATTCGCTGTGACCGAACGCCTCCAGCAAACGCCTGCATCGAAGGGCCACATCCTTCGCCGACACGTTGATGCCCACGTAATGCCCGGATGGAGTCCGTTTGGTCCTCGTGCTGCGCCCTCGGCTTACGCGCGTGACCACTAGGTGAGGCCAAGTTGCTTTCGCTTGCCGCGCTTGCGGCGCCATGACTCCGGTATCCACGAGGCTGGCAGGATGCCTCGGCTCACGGTGATGCTGGGATAGAGGTCGGAGTCATCGCGGGTGTCGTGGGTGGGTCCGTTCGCATCCATGCGGTCACAATATCTCGAACAGCACGAGGCCGACGAAGCAAAGAGAACCGAGCGTTAGGAGCGTCTGGGTCGCGACGATGCGCTGGGTGCTGCCCACAAGCCTCTCGTTGTAGCGGAACTCGGTCATGAGGGTCTTGACGAGGTGGCGATGGAGACGTGCGAGCCCGTTGACTTGACCGGGGAATGTCTCCATCAGATAGCCGATGTCGGGGGCCTCTTGCCATTGTCGCGACCGCTCGTGAACGAGGTACCACACCAGACTGTTGACGACCGCCGTTCCGAGGAGCACCCAGAGCGCCACGCCAATGTCGGCGGGTGTCTTGATGTTTGGGGAGGAAACGGCGGCGACCACGATGGCAGCCATCGCGAGGAACCCCGCTACGACCAGCTGGGATAGGCGTTGAACCACGGCAAGGCGGGTGTCCTGCTTACGTCGCAGTTCGCGAGCCTCGAACAGGACTTGACCCCATACGTCGGAGTTGTCCGGCGGGACTGCGCCGTTCGACATGGACGCTCCCTTCTGCCGTGGCGTCTCATCGCTGGTGCGATAGTGGCGTGGGCGTAGGTTCCTTCGAGAACCTGTCAACTTGAGAAGGAGACGTACTCCCGTGCCTGCACGAGTATCGCCCACAGAAGCTGTCCGCGTCGAGATCGATGAGTTGTTCGGCTCGGGCCGTGACATCGCCGAGGTTCTCGAGGAGGTGATGCGCCTGTCGGCTCGGCTGGTGTTGCAGCAGGTCCTCATGGACGAGGTCACGGCCTGGCAGGGCCGGGGCTGGAACTCGCGTGCTGTGGGAGAGCGCGCCGGGCAGCGCAACGGCTACGGCGACCTGACGGTGAAGACCACCGCGGGGCCGGTCGCTCTGAAGCGCCCGGAACTGTGCAACACCGCCAAGGCGTTCGCGTCGGCGCTTTCTTGCAATCGCGGTGGCAAGCGGCCTATCATCAAAGTGGCCTGACGGCTCCGGTTAGTAGGCTTTCGGCTGAACACGACCGTACGCCCCAGGTGTCTGGGGCCCCGGAACGCACGGGGTCCCTTTTCTTTGCCTCGGGTCCTCTCGAGCGTCTCGCGCGGGGACATGGTGATCAAGGCTACCCGGAGGGCAGGGACAGCTATAAGGCCAGGATGGCTCCACGACCGGCAGCCGCGACGCGAGAACGATTCCGGTGAAGCCGCCGCGGAAGTGCCGGCTGGTGTGCTGTCCGAGCAAGGGCGTTGTCTTCTGTCGGAGCGTGGAACGTTGTCGGAGCAATTGGAGCCTGTCCTGGCCGGAAGAAACATAGTGACTTAGCATGTAAATGCTTGACAGATGTCATAGGGGTATGCGACAATGGGTGCATGGTGATCGAACTGGTTGAGCGGCTTGATGCGGCGGCGTCGGAGTTGCTGGCGTGCCTCAAGCGGGGTGGGGCCGCCTCGGAGGAGCTGCTTGGTGTGCTGTCTGGGACCAGGGCGGTGCGCGGCAAGCTCGACACTGTGCAGGCTCTCGCCGCGGCGGGTGTGGCCGGTAGCCGCAACCACGGAGACGGCGGGGCTCATGTGCTTGCTGAGAGCACCGGGATGTCGCGCAACGACGCCCGCAGCCAGGTCCGGACCATCACGGCGATCGGTGCGGTGCCCGCGGTGCGAGATGCCGTTGAGGATGGCCGGATGCCGGTCGCGAACGCCGGGAGGCTCGCTGACGCGCTCGGCAAGACCAGCGTCGCAGAGGTCGAGTCCGATAGTGAGTTGTTGGCCAAGGCGGAGTCGCTGCCGCCTGAGCAGTTCGCCAAGGAGGCCAAGCGGTGGACTGCTGAGCGCCAGGGCGACGGCGGCGAGACGCAGTACCGCCGCCAGCGGGCCCGGCGGGCGGTGCGGGTCTGGAACGGCGATGACGGGATGGTGCATCTGTACGGGCAGTTCGATCCGGTAACCGGGCGGCGCATCCGCAGCCGGCTCAACACCGACGCCCACCGCCTGCTCGACGCCGACAAGAAGCAGGCCCGCGGCGGTGGTGTTCGCAGTCTTCCCCAGTGCATGGCCGACGCGTTCGAGAACATGACCGCGGGAACCGCTGGTGGTGGCAGGCCGTGCGCGGACATTGCGCTGGTGGCCCGCCTCGACCCTGAGAGCGAGGAGCTGATGGTTTCCACTGCTGATGGGGATCCGCTGCCGGCTTCGGTTATCGAGAGGCTCGCGGGCGAGTCGTCGTGGTTCGGGATGGTGCTCAGCGCCAAGGGCGTGCCCATGTGGAAGGGCCGCAACATCCGCCGGGCCACCGAGTCGCAGTTCCAGGCGCTGATGGCGCTCTATGGCGGCTGCGCCGGCTGCGGGGAGCCTGATGAGAACATGCTGCACGCGCACCATATGGACCCCTTCGCATGGGGTGGCCGCACCGACTTGGACAACCTGATGCCGCTGTGCTGGGGCTGCCACGACAAGATCCACGACCACCGCTGGCAAGTCGTTGACGCGGGCGACGGCAAGCACACCATCCGACCCCCCGACCGCATCCACCACGGCCCGTCGCACATGCCCGACACCGCTCCCCTGTTCGCCCCGGCAGATCCGTCCCACCGCTCCGAGCCCGAGCCGCGGGCCGTGCCCGACAGCGACCATCGCAACGGCAGGTCCAGCAACGGCAGCCGGGCCGGGCCGTCCCACGCCACCGAACCCGCGCTGCGGGCCGCGCCCGGCAGCGACCATCACAACGGAGGATCAAGCAATGGCAGCCGGGCCGGGACGACCGGGCCCCAAGCCGCCCGAGCCGCGCTGCGCAAGGCGCGAGCCGCGTTTCCCCAAGAGGCCGAGCGAATAGGCGGGCCAAGGCGGCCCATACGGCGCGAGGCCGTGGCCCGAGCGGCCCGTGAGCGCAGCGAACAAGAGCGGGAATGACCCCGCTACGACGCGACAGGCTCTCACCTGTTTGCGCGCGGCCTCAGCCGATGATGGCGCAGTATTCGGGGACTATGTCCTCGGTGAGCATGTCCATCCACTCGGGGCGCTGCTCGATGAGCCGGGCGACCACGTTGCGGTGGTTCTCGCGGTTGTTCCAGGTGCCGATCAGGTAGAACCGCTCGGGGTCGTCCTCGCTCTGGTACAGCACGCCCTCATGGACGATGCCCGGCGTGGTGTGGACGATGTTCTGGTCGCTGTGGTCCCAGGCCTCGAAGGAGTCGATGAAGTCCTGGGCCCGGCCCGGCTTGGCCTGCAGCGTGTAATGGAAGGCGAACGACCCCTCGGGCAGGTCCTTGAGGATCGGGTTGGCGTGCTCGTCGTGGTCGTGGTCGTGATGGTCGTCTGCCATCGGATCCCCTTCCTGTTCGCTCGGCCTCTAGGTGGCCGCGGTGAAGGCCTCGGCCGCGGCCTTGGAGCACACCACGTCCTCGGCGTGCTTGGCGCCGGAGATGCCCAGCGCGCCCACGACGGCGCCGCCCGAGGTGGTCAGCGGCTCGCCGCCCTCCACGGCCAGGATGTGGTGGCGTGCCGTCATCGGCGGGCCGAGCGAGTTGTCCTTCTGGAAGTAGTCCGACAGCTCGCCGGTGTCGCGCTTGAACGTGAGCGCGGCCAGGGCCTTGGCGATGGCGTTCTCGAGAGCGATCTCCACCACGTTGTCCATGCGGTGCACGACGACAAGGTTGCCGGTGGCGTTCACAACGGCCACGCACACGGCCAGGCCCTCGTCCTCCGCGGTCGACAAGGCCACGTCGGCGGCGAGCTTGGCGCCCTCGAGGGTGAGGGTCTCGACGTTCATGGTGTTCATGGACTGCTCCTGGTTGGGTTGGGGGGTTGGTTGGGGGTTGGTCAGTGGATCCGGCAGGACCGGCGGACGGGCGGGTCAGTGCTTGACCTGGAAGATGGCCTCCACCTCGACGGAGGCGCCGAGGGGCAGCTCGGCCACGCCGATGGCGGAGCGGGCATGGCGCCCGGCGTCGCCGAACACCTCGATCATCAGGTCGCTGGCGCCGTTGATCACCGCGGGCTGGGCGTTGAAGCCCGGGTCGCTGGCTACGTAGCCGGTGAGGCGCACCACCCGCAGGACCTCGTCGAGGCTGCCCATGTGCTGGTGCACCGACGCCAGGATGGCCTCGGCCGCGCCCCGGGCGCTGGCCTGGCCGGTCTCGATGTCCATGTCGCCCCCGAGGCGGCCCACGTAGTCGATGCCGCCGCCTCCGGGGGCCAGCGCGATGGAGCCCGACACGAACAGCACGTCGTGGACCTGGGCCACCGTGTCGAAGTTGCCCGCCCTCAGCAGGGGCATGTCGAGGTCGACGCCGGCGTCCCTGGCCGCCTGCTCGTAGGACATGTGGACTCCTCCCCACGACGGTTCCGTGATCCTGTATACCGACCCTACAGCCCCCGTGCTGCCTCCCGCCGACTCGGGCCGGGTTGCCTGAGGCCGAGCGGATAGGCACGCGAGTCCGGCCCATACGGGCGAGGCCGTGGCCCGAGCGGCCCGTGAGCGAAGCGAACAAGAGCGGGAATGACACCGCCGCACCGCGACCGGCTCCCACCTATCTGCGCTGCCTCGGAGGCCGTTACCCTCCGGCCCATGGATCTGGGTCTGGCGGGGCGGCGGGCGCTGGTGTTCGGCTCGACTGCGGGGCTGGGGCGGGCCACCGCTGAGACGCTGGCGGCCGAGGGCGCACTCGTGGCGATTTCGGGTCGGCGGGCGGAACTGGCGGCTGAGATCGCGGCCTCGCTGCCGGGTGCGGTTGCCGTGTCCGGCGACCTGACTGTCGTAGGCGAGCCGGCCCGCATGGTGGAGGAGGCTGCGTCGGGCCTCGACGGCCTCGATATCTGCGTGGTCAACACCAGCGGCGGCATGCCGGGTGGCATGACCGAGGTGTCGGCCGAGGACGAGACGGCCGCCTACGAGCGGATGCTGCGGCCCGCGCTGGCTGCGACCCGGGCGGCGATACCCCACCTGCGCGCCGGCGGCGACGGACGGCTGGTGTACATCACCGCCCGGTCGGTGGTGGAGGCCTCACCCGAGCTGGCCCTGTCGGGAGTGTTCCGCAGCGGTGTGGCCGCCGCCGCCCGCTCTCTGGCCATCGAGCTGGCGCCCGAGGTGCTGGTGAACGTGGTCGTCCCCGGCCAGTTCGACACCGGAGCGCTGGCCCGCGCCCAGGCGGTCCGGGCGGCTGCCGAGGGCACGACCCCGGAGGCGGTGTGGGACCGCCACCGGGCGTCCATACCGATGGGCCGGTTCGGGCGCGCTTCGGAGCTGGCCGACGTGATCGCGTTCCTGTGCAGCGCCCGGGCCAGCTTCGTGACCGGCTCGGTGGTGCGGGTCGACGGGGGCGCGGTGATCGGCTACTGAGGCCGAGCGAGCAGGCGCGGATCCGGACCATACGGGCGAGGCCGTGGCCCGAACGGCCCGTGGGTGAAGGGAACAAGAGCGGGAGTCGCTGACCGCGTCTGGTGAGACGCCTGCCCGGTGGCAGGGTTGGGCGGCTCAGACGGTATACAGGACGCCATGCGGATCGCGGTTCTGGTCAAGCAGATCCCTGCCCCGGTCGAGTTCCGGATGCAGGACGGGCGCCTGGTGCGAGACGGCGTGCCGCTGGAAGTCAACGCCTACTGCCGGCGGGCCAACGCCAAGGCCGTTGAGCTGGCCGGACCCGACGGCGAGGTCGTGGTGTTCACCATGGGTCCGCCCGCGGCCGCCGACGCCCTGCGCGAGATGATCGCCTGCGGTGCCCACCGGGGCGTGCACCTGTGCGATCCCGCTCTCGCCGGCGCCGACACGCTGGCCACCGCGGTGGCGCTGGCCGCCGCCATCCGGCACGAAGGGCCCTTCGACCTGGTGCTGGCTGGCCTCAACTCGCTCGACTCCGACACCGGCCAGGTGCCCGTCGAGGTCGCCGAGCTGCTGGGCCTGCCCTTCGCCGCCGGGGTGCGCGAGCTGGATGTGACCGGCGGCGCCTTCACGGCGAGACTGGAGACCGACGACGGGTACTGCACCGTCACCGGCGAGCTGCCCGCGGCGCTGAGCACCGCCGAGCGGCTCTGCGCGCCGTCCAAGGCACCCCCCGAGGAGTACGCCGGGGTGTCCGATGACCGCATCCTGCGGCTGGCCGCAGCCGACCTGGACGTGGCCCCCGACCATCTCGGCGCACCGGGCTCGCCCACATCGGTGGGGCCGATCCGGGTGCTGACCGCCAGCCGGAAGGCCCTGCGAGCCACCTCGGTCGCCCACGCGGTGGACATGCTCGAGGAGTTCGGCGCCTTCTCGGACCCGCCCGAACCGGACGACGCCGGCAGCGAGGACTCGTCACGGGCCAGCGCGGCCCTGCTGGGCGCCGGCAGCAACAACGAACACCCTCAAGGGGAGCGGTCGGTGTGGTGCTTCTTCACCGAGCCGGGGGTGGGCGCCGAACTGCTGGGCGAAGCCGCCGAGTTGGCTGCCTGGATCTCGGGGACGGTGACCGCGGTCACCACCGCCGCCAACGCTGCGAACACCTCGGGACTGGGCGCGGCCGGCGCCGACCGGCTGCTGGTGATCGAGTCGGCGTCGGAGCCCTCCGAACAGGCCGACGCCCTGGCCGCCGCCGCGTCCCGCAGCCTGCCCTGGGCGCTGCTGGTGGAGGGAACCCGCTCAGGCCGGGTGGTGGCCTCCATCGTGGCCGCCCGCTGCGGCTGGGGGCTCACCGGCGACGCGGTCGGGCTGGAGGTCAGCCCCGACGGCCGTCTAGTGGCCTGGAAGCCCGCGTTCGGCGGCCGCCTCCAGGTGCCGATCCTGTCGCGCTCGCCGGTGCAGATGGCCACCATCCGGCCGGGTGTCCTGGCGTTGCGGCCTCCCCGGGTTGACGCTGCGGACCCCGAAGCCGAGATGCTCCCGGCCCCCGCGCCGGCCCGGATCCGCACGGTCGAGGTCGAGCGCGACGACGACGACACCGGCGAGCTGCGCCGGGCCCGCACCGTGGTCGCCGTCGGCGTGGGCGTCGAACCCGACGGCTACCCGGTGATCGACGAGCTGCGGGCCGCGCTCGGGGATGCCGCCCTGGGCGCCACCCGCAGGGTCACCGACCAGGGCTGGGTGCCCCGCGGCCGCCAGATCGGGGTCACCGGCCATGCGGTGTCGCCCCGACTGCTGGTGGCGGTCGGCTCCAGCGGCCGGTTCAACCACACCGTCGGCATCCGCAACGCCGGGGTGCTCATGGCCGTCAACTCGAACCCGGAGGCCGAGATCTTCGACCAGGTCGACATCGGCCTGGTGGGAGAATGGCAGGCGGTCGTGCCCGAGCTGACGGCCGAGCTGCAGGCCCGGGGCATCGCCGACCGCATGCGCGAGGAGGAGCCCGCGGCAACGGCCGGGATCGGTGCATGACCAGCAGAATGGCCCCACGAGACGAACGACATCGAGGAACCGGATCAGGGAGGCAATGACATGAGAGTCGGCATCGGGCTGCCGGTCACCACCAAGGGCACCAGCGGTGAGCTGCTGCTGGCCTGGGCCCGCCGGGCCGAGGAGGCCGGGTTCGACGCTCTGACCTCCATCGACCGGATCGTCTACCCCGGCTTCGAGTCCATGACCGCCATGGGCGCGGCCGCGGCCGCGACCAGCCGCATCGGCCTTCGCACCAACGTGCTGCTGGCCCCGGTCCGCAGCGCACCGATGGTGGCCAAGCAGGCCGCCTCCGTCGACCAGATCAGCGGCGGGCGCTTCATGCTCGGGATCGGCGTGGGCCGCCGCCCCGACGACTACGAGGCCACCGGCCGTGACTTTCACACCCGGGGGCGGCGCCTCGACGCCGACTTGGAGGCCATGCACGCCGAGTGGCGGGGCCGGCCCGCCGGGGGCCGGTCACGGCCGTCGACCGTCCCGCCCGTGCGCGACGGCGCGGTGCCAGTCTTCTTCGGCGGCAGCCTCGAGGCGGCGATTCCTCGCATTGTGCGCTGGGGCGTGGGCTGGAGCGTCTCCTCGAGAGGACCTGACGAGACTCACGACAACGCCGAGCGGGTGCGGGCCGCGTGGCGGGAGGCGGGCCGCGACGGCTCGCCCGTCATCATGGTGATGCACTACTTCGCCCTCGGCGAGGACTCCAACGTCGATTACCTGCTGGACTACTACGGGTACCAGGGCGACCGGGCCCGCATGTTCGCCGACGGCGCCTACCGGCGCGCCGCAGACGTGACCGCCGCGTTACGGGACTTCGCGTCCATCGGTGTGGACGAGTACGTGTTCATACCCACCATGGCCGACCTCGCCCAGGTGGACCTGCTGGCCGAGGCCGTCGGTGCGGCCGATGTCTGACTCGCAGGCGCCCGGCGCCGCGGGCCCGCCCCCGGGCGGGCGAGCCGACCTGATCATCGAGGGCGCCTATGTCGTGACCCTCGACGCCCGCCGTCCGGTGATCGACAACGGATCGGTGGCGGTGGTGGGCAACAAGATCGCCGCCGCGGGCCCCGCAGGCGAGATCAAGGCGTCGTTCCCGGAGGCAACCGAGCGCATCGACGCCTCGGGGTGCCTGGTGATGCCCGGGCTGATCGACACCCACACCCACCTGTTCCAGGTCCTGGGCCGGGGGCTGGGCGACGGGCTCGAGCTGATGGCCTGGCTGGCTGACTTCATGCTCCCGATGGCGGTGCACCTGACCACCGCCGACGTGGTGGCCGCGGTGAGGTTGAGTTCCCTGGTGTCGGTCCTGGCGGGGACCACCGCGGTCGTCGACAACCACTACGCCCCCACCGACACGGCCACCACGCTGGCCGTGGCCGAGTCGGTGGAGAGCGTCGGGCTGAGGGGCGCCATCGCCCGCGGGGTGTTCGGCAGCCGCGTCGAGGGCAGCGACCGCATGGGCGTGCCCGACGACCTGCACGCCTACACCGCCGCCGAGGAGCTGGAGATTCTCGACGAGTGCCTCGAACAGCGCCCTCCCGGCTCCCGCGTCGAGGTCTGGCCCATGCCCGAGAACGTCGTCTACGTCGACCGGGACCTGATCGCGGCGTGCGCCGACCTGGCCGAGCAGCGCGACCTGCGGTGGCAGGCACACTGCAGCGAAGCCCAGGAGGAGGTCGTGATCTTTGGCGAGGTGCACGGCGAGCGGCCGGTCGAGTGGCTCAGCCGGGCCGGTCTGCTCGGGCCGCGGGCCACCCTGGCCCACGCCATCTGGCTCGACGACGACGAGGTGGCCGCCATGGGGGCCTCCCGGGCGTGCGCGTTGCACCAGCCGGTGTGCAACCAGGTGATCTCATCGGGGGCGATGCGGCTGCGCGAACTCGTCGACGCGGGCGCCACCGTGGGGTTGGGCACCGACGGCCTGGCCGTCAGCGGTCAGAGCATGTTCGAGGCCATGAAGTCGGCCTACGGCCTTCATCGACTGGCTCGCATGGATCCCACATGGCCTCCCGCCGAGCAGCTGCTCGAGCTGGTGTGCCGGCACGGGGCCCGGGTGCTGGGCAAGCCCGCGGGGGTCGTCTCCGAGGGTGCGCTGGCCGATCTGGTGGTGATCGACCTCCAATCGCCGAGATTCCAACCAGCGCACCGGCCGGTGGCCATGCTCGCCCTGGTGGGCCACGGCTCCGACGTGCGCGACGTGGTCGTGGACGGCGATGTGGTCGTGCGCCGGGGCCGGCCCACCCTCGTCGATCAGGATGAGGTGATGGCCAAGGCGCGGGAGGCCGCCGAGCGTGTGGCCACCGCCGCAGGCCTGGAGCCGTTGAGGGCTGCCTGGATCGACCGCTAGAGGCCGAGCGGATCGGCGGCGACTGAATGACGGGCTCGCGAGGTGTGCAGCGAGGCCGTGGCCCGAGCGGCCCGTGAGCGAAGCGAACATGAGCGGGAATGACCACACCGCCGACTGAGGCGCTGACACCGGGGTGCGCTGGTCCGCAAAGGACGACCCGGCGTCCCGCCGCGGTCGTGTCGGCGGCGAAAATGCGGTTGAATAGGGGCATGAGGCTCCCGGTGTGGGCACGTGTCGCACCGCTGGTGCTGGTGGCGGCAGCGTTTCTGCTCGCGGCGTGCGGCCGGTCGGGCTACCAGTACGTCGAGAACGCCGACGACACCGTCTTCCTCAAGATCCCCGAGGACTGGAGCGTGGTGTCCGAGGGGACCGTCAACTTCGCCCTCACGCCCGACGACGACATCCAGCCGATCCCCGGCGAGTTCGTGCTGCCCTGGCGGGCCGAGTTCGACGCGGCTCCCGGCAGCCTGAGGGGCTCGGCCGACTACGTGCAGGGGTCCGTCGAGGTCCAGCCCGTCGACCGGCGCATCCAGGAGAAGCTGCCGCTCACGTTCTTCTTCCCGGAGGTGGCCGGCGAGCAGGAGGGGGTGAAGCAACTGCTTCACCACCTGGTGACCATCGGCGACGTCTCGGGCCACCGCTTCATCTGGAAGGAGGTCACCGCCGACGGCCGCGAGCTGATGGGTGACAGGCTGGTCCTCACCGACAGCATCAACAGCGTGGTCTACAGCGTCGACCTCCAGTGCAGCGTCGGCTGCTACCGGGCCAACGCCACGTCGATCGAGGAGATCATGAGCACCTTCACGGTGGAGGGCTGAAACGGTGCGGCTGTGGCGCAGAGGTTCCCGGTCCTCGGCGGCGCCGTCCGAGCACGAGATGACTCTCGGCTCGACCACGTCGCGCCCACGCGACGCCGACCGCAGGACCAGGCGAAAGCTCGATCCGTGGGACCGCTCCAAGTACCTGATCCTGGGGTCGATCCTGTTCGCCTTCTTCTGGTGGCAGAAGCTGAGCGGCAACCCCATCAAGTCGGTGGCCGACGGGTTCTGGGAGACGATCGACAAGCAGGCCTGGGTCTGGGTGCTGCTCGGGCTGGAGGCGATGCGCCAACTGCACTTCGTGGTGGCCGAGCACTGGTCGGGCTACTACCGGTTCTGGAAGTTCAAGGTCTTTGCGCGGGTCGAGAACCGCCAGTCCCGCATGGACCCGTGGATCCGGTTCCGGATCGGCCGGGTGCTCCGGATCCTGTTCTGGCTGCTGCTGTTCGGGGTGATCATCGGTCAGTTCACCGACCAGAACCCGGTCGCCGCCCTCATCGGCCTGCCCGGCCTCCTCAACAGCTGGCTTCCGTGGGCCGCCCGGCTGATCATCTACCCGCTGCTGCTGATCAGCCAGTTCGTGCTGCTGTTCTGGTTCCTGTCCCGGGGCGGGGTGGAGACCTACTTCCCCGACGACATCGACACCCGCTTCGACGACGTGTGGGGCCAGGACCCGGTCAAGGAGCGGGTGCGCGAGAACCTGATCTTCCTGGAGAACCCCGAGGCCATCGAGGAGGTCGGCGGCTACGCCCCCGGCGGGATCCTGCTGTACGGCCCGCCCGGCACCGGCAAGACGCTGCTGGCCGAGGCCGCCGCGGGCGAAACCGGCAAGCCGTTCGTGTTCGTGGAGCCCGGCGCGTTCATGAACATGTTCTTCGGCGTGGGGATCCTCAAGGTGAAGGGCCTGTTCCGCAAGCTGCGCAAGCTGGCCCTGCGCTACGGGGGCGTGGTGGCCTTCTTCGACGAGGCCGACGCCCTGGGCAACCGGGGCGGGGCGGTCGGCGACGGCGGCGGCTTCGGCTCGGAACGGTTCGCGGCGTTCCTGCGCGACGCCACCGAGCCCGGCTCGTCGTACCCGTACCTGTCTGGGGGCGCTCAGCAGGCCCTGCAGGAGGTCGCGCTGGGCGGCTACGACCGGGCCGGCTCGATGGGCGCCTACGGCGGGAGCGAGTGGGGCGGTCCCCGGCGGGAGTCGATCATGATGATGGGCGGCGGCGGCGGCGGGATGGGCACCCTGCAGGCCCTGCTGGCCGAGCTGTCGGGCCTCAAGAAGCCCCGCGGCTTCTTCAACCGGATCGTTCGCAAGATGCTGGGCATGCGGCCCAAGCCGCCCCCGAAGTTCCGGATCCTGGTGATGATGGCCTCCAACCTGCCCGAGGCCCTGGATCCGGCCATGCTGCGGCCGGGCCGCATCGACCGCATCTACAAGGTCGGCTACCCCACCCAGGAGGGCCGCAAGCGCACCTACGAGGGCTACCTGGACAAGGTCGAGCACGTCCTGACCGACGACGACATCGAGAAGCTGGCCACCATCACCCCCTACGCCACCGGGGCCACCATCAAGGACATGGTGAACGAGGCTCTCATCACCGCCATCCGCGACGGCCGGCGGGTCATCACCTGGGCCGACATGATCAAGGCCAAGCAGCTCAAGGAGCACGGCCTGGCCGACGACTTCGACTACGTCGAGCACGAGCGTCACGCCCTGGCCATCCACGAGGCCTGCCACGCGGTGGCCCTGCACCGGGTGAGCCGCCACCGCATGATCGACCTGGCCACCATCGAGCGCCGGGGCAACGTGGGCGGATTCGTGTCGCACATCCCGCCCGAGGACCGCTTCACCCACTGGCGCTCCGAGTACGAGGCCGACCTGGAGGTGTCGCTGGCGTCGCTGGCCGGCGAGCGGATGTTCTTCGGCGACGACAACTCCTCGGGGGTCGGCGGAGACCTGCGCAACGCCACCCAGCTGGCCACGATGATGTCCGGTTACTGGGGCATGGGCGAGACCTTCGCCAGCCATGCGGTGCAGCGCCAGTTCGGCATCGGCGGCGGCCAGCGCAAGGGCGACGACGAGGATCCCGAGCGTGAGCTGCTGCGCACCGGGCTCGGGGACCAGGTCGAGCAGCGCCTGGCCGACCGCTATGACGCCGCCCGGGCCCTGCTGGAGGCCAACCGCATCGAGGTCCTGGCGGTGGCCCACGCGCTGGAGACTCACAAGACCATCACCGGCGAGGACGTGAGCGCCATAGTCGACCGCAAGGTCGGCCCCTTCCTCGACGGCCGGGGCTACTACACCCCCGAGGCCATCAGAGCCCTGGAGGACTACCACGCCGCGGTGCTGGAACTGCGCCGCACAGGCGGGATGGAACTCCCGCCGCTGCCCAAGATCTCGGGCATCACCGGCCGCCTCGTCGAGGCGGTCGCGGTCCCCGTCGGAGCAGGCGCCGCCGCCGGCTCCGAGCCCACCAGCTCCAACGGCTCAGACGATCAGTCCGACTGACCGCAGTCGGCCGAGAATCTGTTTGTGTTCATTTAGTTCTTGTGGACGCGACAACTTCGCGAGGAATCTGTTTGTGTTCATTTAGTTCTTGTGGACGCGACAACTTCGCGAGGAATCTGTTTGTGTTCATTTAGTTCTTGTGGACGCGACAATATACGCCCATGCTGTCGACTACTTTGGTATCCTTCAGTTCATGAACGGTGATTCTGGAGATGCCTCGCCGCGAGGCCGGGGCCGCCCGACCCACCGCGAGGTGTACCAGAGGCTCCGAATCCAGGTCGATGAACTCCAGGATCGCCTGGGTGGCTTGCCGCTGCCGGAGGAGGCCGGGGGCATCTGGCGGGACATCTGGTACGAGGAGGCCCACCACTCCACCGCCATCGAGGGCAACACGCTGGTGCTCAAACAGGTGGAGCGGCTGCTCGATGAGGGCCGGGCTGTCGGCAACAAGGAGTTGAGCGAGTACATGGAGGTGAAGGGCTACGCGGCTGCTGCAGAATGGGTCTACAGCCAGGCGGTCCGTCCGGGCGGGCTGTCCGAGCACGGCAGGGTCCTCACGCTGGGCGAGGTGCGCGAGATCCACCAACTCGCTATGTCGCCGGTGTGGGAGGTGGCGCCCCATTCCCAGGCCACCGATAAGGAAGGGCCGGGGAACTACCGCCGCCACGACATTCGACCCTTCCCGGGAGGCATGGTGCCGGTGTCATGGCCGCTCGTTGGTGCCGAGCTCTCGGCCTTGGAGGACAGGGTCAATTCCCTGGACGCAGGCGACTTGATGTTCCCCGAGGCACTTGCGGAGGTTCACTGCCGCTTCGAGCAGGTCCATCCCTTCCTCGACGGCAACGGCCGCACCGGCCGGCTCGTCCTGAACCTGATCCTGGTGCGGCTCGGCTATCCGCCGGTGGTGATCTACAAGCGTGAACGGTCTAAGTACCTCGCGGCGCTACGCAGCGCTGACGGCGGCTTGATCAGCCCGCTCGGCATGATGCTGGCGAGGGCGGTGCTCCACAGCCTCTACCGGTTCGTGCTGCCTGCGGTCGCTGGTCCGGCTCGGCTGGTGCCGCTCGAGGCTCTTGTCGCTCCGGGACTGACTGCTTTGGCACTCCGAGCGGCCGCGAATCGCGGCAGGCTGCAGGCCACCCGCGGCGCCGACGGGAAGTGGCGCAGCTCGCGCCAGTGGGTGGATGAGTACGCGGACTCCCGCTACAGCAGGTACTCGGAGACGTAGGGGATGAGCGCCCACTCCGTGACTCAACGCTGAGGTCCCCACAACATGGTACGCACTTCGCGAACGGAGTCGATGACGCGATCGGGGGGCTGTAAGTCGGCCGGGAACTCGCGGCCTCGCCGAACCCAAGCAGTTCTCATCCCGAAGCGTCTGGCTCCATCGATGTCGGACACCGGGTTGTCGCCAATGAACATGACCTGCTCGGGACGGGCGAGCCCGGTCGCGCTGAGGGCATCCTGGAAGATCCGCGGGTCTGGCTTCGCGTAGCCGACCTCCTCCGAGACGATGACGAATGGCGCTATCCGGTCCAGGCCCAACGCCTCGCACTTGTGGCGCTGCATACGGCTCGGCCCGTTAGTGACGATGCCCCAGGGGATATGCCGGTCGTTGAGGTGGCCAAGGAGTCGGTTGACCTGTGGATCGGGTTGCATCTGCCCGTCCATCGCGTCGTCGTACCAGTCCGTCAGCGCGGCTATGTCTAGGCCGGTCTCGGGCCACTCGCTCAGCCAGCGAGCGAATCGCCGTGCCCTCAGGTCGGGTACGTATTGCGTGACCGCGTGGAGTTCTTCATCCCAACGGGTCATCATCGCGACGGCATCAGCACGCGAGACGGCTACTGCCGTCTGGAGGTGCTGCTCGTAGAAGTTCCGGACGACTCCAGCGAAGGCACACCGAAAGTCGAACAGGGTGTCGTCTAGATCGAACACCAGGCCGTCAACGGCGAAATTCATGGGCCGGTCATCGTAACCCCCACTACGTCTCAGGGTCCTCGGCCCGCGGTGGGGGCTAGGTTGGGTGTCGGTGCTGTTGGCGCATGACTCGGTGCACGTGGCCGCCACGCCGCGGGAGGTGCTCGAGTTCGTGTGCGACCTGCAGGCCTACTGGACGCTCGACAGCAAGATCGCCAAGGTGTACGACAACCCGCCCCTCGGGTCTGACGGCACCGGGCATGTGGTGATCCAGGGCTCGATGCGGGGTGTCCGCAGTCCCAAGCAGCGCCTGTCGGTCAAGCTCGACCGGTGGCGGTCGGTCACCTTCGAGAGTGACGGGCTCTGGCTCATGGACCGCCTGATGTGGATGCGGGGAAGCTTCGTGGTGGAGCCGCGCGGCCGCGGATCGCTGGTCACGCACAGCTATCGCTACTGGTTCAAGGGCTTCTACGGCCCGCTGATCGAGCGCTACCTGCGCAACTGGCTGGAGCAGGACCTTCACGACGAGGTTCGGCGGATCAAGAATCACTTCGACCGGCGGTCCAAGGGACTACCGCCGCTGAACGTCCTGCACCGGCGGCCCGACCGCACCGAGGAGCAGATGACGCGCGAGAGGATCAAGGTGTGGCGTTCCATGCCCAATCCGTGGTAGCGGAACCGCGGCGGCGGCGCGCGGTCAGGGGTTGGCGCCCATGCGGATGAGGCGGCGCCGGCTCGCGTCGATGGCTATGGCGGCCAGCAGGGCGCAACCCGCCATGGCCAGGAACCCGGCGGTGTAGGAGACCTGCGCCACCAGCAGACCGAAGGCGAACGGGCCGACCACCCCGCCGACGTTGAGTCCGCCGAAGGTCATGCCGGTGGCCGCGCCGGGGGAGTCCCGGTAGGCCCGGACCACGGAGTGCAGCATTAGCCCGCTCCAGCCCCATCCGACCCCGAGGGCGAAGATCGCGCCCACCGGCACCAGCACCGTCGAGCCAGTGGCCGCGGCCACGTAGCCCGCGGTGCTGGCGCCGAGCAACAGGGTGACGACCCGCAGATGGCCGGACTCGAAACGGTCGGCCAGGTATCCCGCCGCGATCCTCGTGGCGACGGGCGCGCTGCTCGCTACCGCTAGCAGGTTCCCGGCCAGACCCTCGGCCAGGCCGGCGTCGATCGCGGCGGACACGAAGAACGCGGCCATGGATGTCGTCGCAGCCGAGCCGAGCCCCGCGGCCAGACCGATCAGGTTCAACGGCCCGTAGTCGATCTCGCTCAGGCCCCGGGCCGCGCCTGCCGTCTTGACGTTGGGATCGGACCGGGTCCCGTATGCCGGCGCCAGCACGAGTCCCGCAAGCGGCATGGCGATGGCGATCCCGAAGGCCCAGCGCCATCCCAGTGTGAGCCCGATCGTCGGAACGGACAGGCCGGCCAGCACCACCGCCAGCGGCGCCGCGGCCGCCAGCACCCCGAAGCCGGCGCCGTGACGGCGGGCTGGGACGCCCTGGGCCACCATGGTGGAACACCCGGGGCCGGCGATGGTCAACCCGATCGCGCCGACCGCCAGCGCAGCCAGCAGCACCCAGTACGTGCTCACAACGGTGGCCACTGCCAGCAGTGCCGCGCCGCACAGGATGTTCGCGGTCCGCAACGACCGCCGCGGGCCGAGGCGGTCGGCCAGAGTCCCGGCGTGGGGCGACGTCACCGCGGCCAGCAGGAAGAAGAAGGCCACCGCTGAGCCCAGGCCGGCCGCGCCGAAGCCCAGGTCTTCGCCCATCAGCGGTGCCAGCGCGCCCACCGCGAACGCGGGAAAGAGAGCGGCCGTCTGCGACGACACCGACGAGACCAGCGCAAGGGTCGGCCGGGCGCCGCCGCTGGGGAGTCGGCGGTTGGGGGCGGGGCTCACGAACTGCAGCCGAACCGGGGAGGGGTCGGTCGGGCGCCGCTGGGGAGTCGGCGGTTGGGGGCGGGGCTCACGAACTGCAGCCGAACCGGGGAGGGGTCGGTCGGGCGCCGCTGGGGAGTCGGCGGTTGGGGGCGGGGCTCACGAACTGCAGCCGAACCGGGGAGGGGCGATCGGGCACATCTTGCGACTGCCCACCGGCCGATTCACGGGTTGGCGCCGATCCGGATCAGGCGTCGGCGGCCGGCGTCGGCGGCCAAGGCGGCCAGCAGGGCACAGGCCGCGATCATCAGGAACCCGGCGGTGTAGGAGACCCGCTCGGCCAGCAGGCCGAACGCGAACGGGCCGACCACGCCGCCGACGTTGAGCCCTCCCGAGGTCATGCCGGTGGCCGCCCCGGGGGAGTCCCGGTAGGCCCGGACCACGGAGTGGACCATCAGCCCGCTCCAGGCCCACCCGACACCGAGAGCGAACATCGCCCCCGCCGGGACCAGCACCTTGGAGCCGGTGGCCGCGGCCACATATCCCAGCGTGCTGGTGCCCAGCAGCAGCGACACGATCCGCAGGTGCCCGGACTCGAAGCGGTCAGCGAGGTATCCGGCCGCGATCCGGGTGGCGATCGGCAGGCCGCTGGCCACCGCCAGCAGCCCCCCGGCCAGACCCTCGGCCAGGCCGGCGTCGGTGGCGGCCGACACGAAGAACGCGGCCATGGTGGTGGCCGCGGCCGACCCCAGCGCGGCGGCCAGACCGATCAGGTTCAACGGTCCGTAGTCGATCCTGCTCAGGCCCCGGGTCGCTCCCCCGGTCCTGACGGTGTGGCCGGGCCGGGCCCGGTACCCGGGTGCGAGCAGCAGGCCGGTCAGGGGCACGGCCACCGCGAACCCGAACGCCCAGCGCCATCCCAGCGTCCGCCCGATGGCGGGCACGGCCAGACCGGCCAGCAGCACCGACAGGGGCACCGCCGCGGCCTGGATGCCGAAGAACAGGCCGTGCCGGCTGGCGTCGGTGCCTCTGGCCACCATGGTCTTGGTCCCCGGCCCGGCGATGGTCAGCCCGATCGCTCCGACGCCCAGCCCGGCCAGCAGCAACCAGTAGGACTGCACCACGAGAGCGATCCCCAGCAGCGCGCCGGCGCTGAGGATGTTCGCCACCCGCAGCGACCGCTGCGGGCCGAGCCGGTCGGTGAGCGTCCCGGCGTGGGGCGAGGTGACCGCGGCCAGCAGGAAGAAGAAGGCCACCGCCGAGCCCAGCCCGGCCTCGGTGAAACCCAGGTCGTCGCCCATCTGCAGCGCCAGCGCGCCCGCGCCGAACGCCGGGAACATGGCCGCGGTCTGCGACGACACCGAGGAGACGAGCGAGACGACCGGCCGCGTCGGCTCGCCGGCGAGCCCGCCGCTGGCTGTCTGGGTCACCGCAGGATTCTTGTCCGCAAGGTGCCGGTGACGCCGTAGTGGGCGGCGCCTATCCGGAGACGTAGCCGCCGAAATTGTCCTGCAGCACGGTGCCGATCTCGGCGATGGCGCCGAGGTCGGTGGCGTCGTGCACGTTGAAGATCAGGCCGTCGAGCCCCGCGTCGAATAGCGCCGCCACCTGCTCGCACACGCTGTCGCGGTCGCCCTCCAGCGCGTAGCCGTTGTACTTCTCCATGCTCATGTTGCGGGTGGCTCGCAACTCTGCGCCGAGGCGGGCTGCGTCGGCCGCGGTGTCGGCCATGACCAGCGCGCCGAGGCGGGTCTTGGATATCTCGGCCGGATCGCGGCCGGCCTTCTCGCAGTGGGCCTCGAGCACGTCGAGTTTGTGGCGCACCCCGGCCGGGTCGCCGAAGATGTTGCAGGCGTCGGCGTGCCGGGCCGCGATCTGGAGGGTTCGCCGCTCGCCGCCCCCGCCCACCAGGATGGGCGGGCCGCCGTCGGTGAGGGGACGGGGCCGGTTCAACGCTCCGGCCGCCCGGTGGTGGGTCCCCGACACGTTGGCCGGGCCGCCGCCGAACATGGCCCGGCAGATCCGTACCGTGTCCTCCAGCCGGTTCATGCGCTCGCCCACCGGCGGGAAGTCGAAGCCGTAGGCGATGTGCTCGGCCTCGAACCAGGCCGCGCCGATGCCGAGCACCGCCCGCCCGCCCGACACGATGTCGAGGGTGGTGACGGTCTTGGCCAGCAGGGCGGGGTTGCGGTAGGTGACGCCGGTGACCAGCGCGCCCAACCGGGCGGTGCGGGTCCACGGGGCCAGGGCCGCCAGCAGCGTGTAGGGCTCGAGCATCGGTTCGTGGTCCGAGCCCATCGCCGGGATCTGGTGGAAGTGGTCCATCACCCACAGCGAGTCGAATCCGCTGTTCTCGGCGGTGGCGGCCGCCGCGCACACTGCGTTGAACAGGTCGGCGTCGTCGATGCCTAGGTACGTGAAACTGGGGATGTTGAAGCCGAAACGAGTAAGAGTCATGATTCCTGTATACAGCATTCCGATCGATGCCTGAACCGGTAAGGCCCATGAGTACGGATCCGCAGACCCTCGACCAGGTGGTGGACGGCGACCACGTGACCGACTGCTGGCCCGCCGATCTGCGCCACTGGTGACCGTCATGGAGATCCCGCGGCTGCGTTCCACCGCCACGTTCCGCAACTGGGCCGGCAACCAGGTGTGCGTGCCCCGCGAGATCCTGAGGCCCGGCTCGGTCACCGAGGTGGCCGCCATAGTGCGGCGGGCCGCCGAGGACGGGCTGACCGTGAAGGCGGTGGGGGCGGGCCACTCATTCACCGACGCGGCCTGCACCACAGGGATCCTGCTGTCCCTGGACCGCCTGGATGCGGTGGAGAGCATCGACGCCGAGAGTGGACGGGTCACCGTGCAGGCCGGCATCCGCCTCGATGCGCTCAGCCGCCACCTCGACGAGGCCGGGCTGGCCATGCCCAACCTCGGCGACATCGCCCGGCAGTCCCTCGCCGGCGCGACCGCCACCGCCACCCACGGCACCGGCCTGGGCCTCGGCAACCTGGCCACCAACATCGTGGGCATGGACCTGGTCGACGGCCGGGGCGAGCTCGTCCGCTGCGACGAGCACGAGCGGCCCGAGCTGCTGAAGGTGGCCCGGGTGGGGGTCGGCGCGCTCGGCATCGTCACCAGGATGACCCTGCAGTGCGTCCCCGCCTTCGACCTGCATGCGGTCGAGACCGTCGAGCCTCTCGACGGGCTGCTCGACGACTTCGAGCACCACATGGCTGGCAACGACCACATGGAGTTCTTCTGGGTTCCCGGATCGCGCCACGCCCACGTCAAGCGCAACAACCGCACCGGCGAGCCCCGCCGTCGGCAGCCTGCACTGCAGCGGGCCCGCGACAAGCTGCTCTACGAGAACGTCGTGTTCGGGCTGGCCAACCGCACCGTCCGGCGCTTCCCGTCGAGCCTGCCGGCGGTGGCCAGGATGACCCGGGGGGCTGTCGTCCGGCGGGACTACATCGACGCCAGCCACCGGGTGTTCGTGTCGAGGCGCTTCGTGCGCTTCTACGAGATGGAGTACGCCGTGCCCCGGGAGGCTCTGCCCGAGGCCGTTCGCCGCATCGACTCCCTCGTGAGGGGCCTGTCCACCCCGGTGACCTTCCCGGTGGAGGTCAGGGTGTCGGCCGCCGACGACATCCCGCTGTCCACCGGCTACGGCCGGGACTCGGGCTGGTTCGCCTGCCACATGTACAAGGCGACGCCCTACCTGGCCTACTTCCAGGGGGTGGAGGCCATCGCGGCCGACTACGGCGGCCGGCCCCACTGGGGCAAGCTCCACTTCCACGACCACCGGACGCTGGCCCCGCTGTATCCCGAGTGGGACGTGTTCCAGCGGGTCCGGTCCGAGCTCGACTCGGCCGGGACTTTCTCCAACAGCTACACCGATAGGGTCCTCGGACCGATCGCCTGAGGGGCCGAGCGAGGCAGGAGCCCACCATGAACATCCCAGCCGCCAGCGAGCACTTGCACGCCGACGAGCAGTCGCTCAAGGAGTGGGTGGACCGGTTCTCGGGCCATGTCGCCAATCTCCGCTACGACGACGCCGCGACCATGATGGACGCCGAGGTGAACAGCTTCAGCACCTGGACCGACGTGGTGGTGGGGGTGGAGCACTTCGTCAACGCCCAGTGGCGCAACGTCTGGCCCACAATGACCGACTTCGTGCTGCTGACCGGCAAGATGCGGTCCCGGGTCTCGCCCGACCGGCTGATGGCCGCGGTGATGGTGACCTGGACCTCGACCGGCTACGCGCAGGACGGCACGCCCTTCGACCGCCCCGGCCGCTGCTCGTTCGTGCTGGTCCGGGACTCCCTCGACGGTCCTTGGCGGGGCGTCCAGGGCCATTTCTCGCTGATGAGAGGCGTCCCCCAGCAGTCCTTCGGCCCCCGCTAGCCGCCCCCGAGCGAAGTCCCTGTAGCTAAGCCCCTGTCACCAGTTACAGGGACTTCGAGGACGAGGGACATCTCGCCGAGCGCGAGTCGCAGCTGAAGCGGCTAGGAACCTCGGCGATGCGGGTCGGAACGCCGCCGTACCTTCAGACATGCTGATTCTGAGTTGCTACGCCACAAATGCAGCTCGGTTACATGGTTTCAGCGCTAATCGGCAGCATACAGTGAATGACTGATGGGACCTCTACGACCACCTTTGGACACCGTTCCGGTCCGAACAGTCTCCAGATTCGCCGACATGGCTGCCAACCCGCCCGACGCCGAAGCCCGGTAAGAGGACCAGACAGGAATGGACGACATGGACCGCAGCGCCCTCCAGAGAATCCGTACCGCCTTCGAGCCGTTCTTCCGCCTACCCATGCAGCTGATCCGGGTGTTCAGGGAACGGTCCAGCCAGGAAGAGACTGCGAGAGAACGCGCCCAAGCCGCCAATCGCACGCGCAGTGCCATGTTCATGACGATGTTCGGCCCCTTCACCGGCCCCGCGAGCTACAAAGTACTAGGCAAGGAGTTGAGGGACGGACACAAGCATCCGCAGATCGACCCCAAGAAACGGAACTCACAACGGTGATGACTGCCACTCGAGCCCGAACTATCAGTTAGGTCTGAGAACACCTGCTCGCGTCCCCTTTGTGAGCAGCGAAATGAAGGCTCGAACGTGTGGCGGAATCGAGCGGTTCTTCGGAAGGTAGGCATTGATCGCGTTCGGGTGCGGCATCGTGAGGTCAGTCAGAGCCAAGAGCAGCCCGGCGTCGATGCGCGGTTGGACGGATCGGGCCCAGCCCAGAGCGACGCCCTCGCCGCGTTCGGCAACATCGAGGCACACCTGGTAGGAGGTGAACGTCATGCCGTCGGTCCGCGACGGGCTGTCGATGTCGAACGACGCGAGGAATTGGGGCCAGTCGGTCCAGTCCTTGTTGTCGTAGACGACGTGGAGCAGTGGGAGCTCCCTGAGATCGGCGGCCGACAGATCGGCGGGCAGCCTGTCGGCGAACCCGGGCGAGCACACGGGGTACACCGAGTCGTCGGCGATCGGAACGATGTCGTACGGGTTGGGCCCGCTACGCCAGTACTGCAGGCCGACGTCGAAGTCCTCCATGGTGGTCTCGATCGGTTCGAAGGATGACAGCGTGCGGATATTGAGCTCGGGGTTGGCGCGCTGGAAGTCTCCGAGAACCGGCGCTACGAGACTTGTCGCCAGGGACAGATCTGAGAAGATCGTCATGCTCGACGCGTCAGTGCGGCGACGCAGCAGATCGGTCGTTCGGGAGATCTCGCCGAGCGCGAGCCGCACTGACGCGGCCAGAACTTCGGCGTCGCGGGTCGGAACGACGTCGTACCTCTGGCGCTCGAACAGCGTGACCCCGAGATCGGCCTCTAGTTCTGTGATCCTTCGACTCACGGTGGCCTGAGAGAAGTGGATCTCCTCGGCGGCGCGAGTGAAGTTCTGCAGCCGGTATGCGGCCTCGAACGGCACTAGCGTGGCCAGGGGTGGTAGTCGTGGAGATTCAGGCATGCCGATTCTGAGTTGCTGTCCCGCAATCTGTAGCTCTGTTGAGGGGTTTCACTGCTGAACGGCAGCATACAGTGAATGGCTGATGGGCAGCGGCCAGAACACGAACCGCGAACGTGGTCTGCCTGCGCCGGCGGGGGCGATGCAGCGGCTGACGCCGAGTCAGATCGAGTTCATCCGAGCCCAGCCGATGTTCTTTGTAGCGACCGCGGCCTGTGAGGGCAGGGTGAACGTGTCGCCCAAAGGGATGGACTCGCTGCGAGTTCTCGACTCCCGGCGAGTGGTGTGGCTCAACCTGACCGGAAGCGGCAATGAGACGGCTGCTCATGTCGCGGCGAGTGGTCGCATGACGCTGATGTTCATGTCGGTCTCGGCGTCACCGCTGATCCTTCGCGTCTACGGCAAGGCGCAAGTCGTACATCCTCGCGACACCGAGTGGGCCGAACTCGTCGGGTTGTTCCCGCCGATGGCCGGCTCTCGTCAGATCTTCGACTTTGCCGTCGATGCCGCATGTTCGTCGTGCGGCTCAGGCGTTCCGATCATGACCGTCAACGCGATCCGGGGGGACCGCGAGCTTGAGCCGTTCTATGCAGAGATGTCCGATGAGCAGCTCCACGACTACTGGTCGCGCAAGAACGTCACCAGCATCGATGGGCTCCCGACGGGAATATTCGAGGACGATGTGTAGACACCGCCGGGCGACGGCTGCCAACTTGGGAGGCGGGCGGTGAAGAGAGTCGGAGGCGATGGGGACGCCTCCGCGCTCCGCGGTGCGAGCGGAAGCGTGCTGATTGCACTGTCAGCAGTGAGCTAGAGCACGGCAGGTTTGCGACGATCGCTCGACTAGTCGCCGTTGCGCGGCTTGGCGACGATGTCGACGGTTGCGATGAGGCCGATCACGATAGGGAGCGCCTCTCGCGACCTCCCTACGCCGTTAGCCTCGCTGCGTGAGTAGTGGTCCTGCCGGTGTTCGGCCGGATTGGGTGTCTGAGGAGTTGTTCCCCTTCGAGAGTCGCTTCTCCACAACGCCCCGCGGCCAGGTCATGCACTATGTCGATGAGGGCTCGGGGGAGCCGATCGTCTTCGTGCACGGCAATCCGGCATGGTCTTTCGAGTTCCGGCACCTGATCGAGGGACTGCGGTCGGAGTTCCGTTGCGTCGCGCCCGATCACATCGGCTTCGGCCTCTCGTCCCGCAGTGACCGCAGGGACGACCACCATCCGGCGGCACACGCGGAGGCGTTCGCGGCGCTGCTGGACAACCTGGACCTGCGGGATGTGACGCTGTTGCTGACGGATTGGGGCGGGCCGATCGGGCTCGACTTCGCCCGCCGGAACCGGCACCGCGTCAAGCGACTGGTCCTCACCAACACCTGGTGCTGGCCTGTGAATCGCGACGCCCACTTCTGGTTCTTCAGCAGGATGATGGCCAGCCCGCTCGGGCAGTACCTCATCAAGCGGCGCAACTTCTTCGTCAACGGCGTCATGCCCAGAGCGGTCGGCAACAAGCAGGTGCTCACGTCGGAGGTGATGGAGCACTATCGCAACGCTCAGCCCAGCGCGGCGGCCCGCGCCGCCAACGCCGCCTTGCCGGGTCACATTGTCGGCGCCACCGGATGGCTGCAGGAGATCTGGCAGGATCGCGCCGCCTTCTGCGACAAGCCAGCGCTCATCTTCTGGGGCGCCAAGGACATCGCCTTCCGCACGAAGGAACTCGACCGCTGGCGCTCAGAGCTTGCCGACGTTGAGGTGCACGAGTTCGCGGACTGTGGCCATTTCCTCGCCGAGGAGGCCCCAGAGCGGATGCTGCCGGCCCTGCGGGCGTTCTTGGAATAGGAACGTGGTGGTGCAGTCCCATTTCACTCCCGAATTGTTCGAGTTCCTCCTCGACCTGCGGGCCAGCAACAACCGTGAGTGGTTCGGCGCGAACAAGGGGCGCTACGAGCGGCACCTGAAGGAGCCACTGCTGGCGTTCATCGAGGACTTCGAGCCGTACCTGCACTCGATCAGCGAGCACTTCGTGGCCGATACCCGGGCCAACGGCGGCTCCATGTTCCGGATCTACCGGGACGTACGCTTCTCCAAGGACAAGACGCCATACAAGACCCAGGCTGCTGTCCAGTTCCGCCACGAGGCCGGCAAGTCGGTCCACGCGCCGGGCTTCTATCTGCATCTGGCTCCCGACAAGGTCTTCGCCGGGGTCGGTCTGTGGCGGCCCGACTCGGCGGCGCTGGGACGGATACGCGAGCGCATCGTCGCCGATCCGCCGGGCTGGGAGGCGGCGGTCACCGATCCCGGGTTCGTCGAGGAGTTCGACCTGGAGGGTGACTCGCTGAAGCGCCCGCCCAAGGGGTTCGATGCCGAGCACCCCCGCATCGAGGACCTCAAGCGCAAGGACCACGTGGCCACATGCTTCTTCGACGAGGAGGAGGTCACCCAGCCGGGATTCATCGACTACTTCGCCGACGCCTGCCGCACGGCCTCGCCCTACATGGAGTTCCTGACACAGGCGGTAGGCCTGCCGTTCTGAGCCCCTGCCCACAACCGGGGTGTGAAGGCTCACGAACGCGGGGCGTGAACCTAAGCGAGGCCGCCGTGTGGGCAGCACCGCCCCTAGGCTGCGGTTCGTCCGACCACCGAGCAACAAGACCCCCTCAGCGGAGGAGCGGTCGTCGCAGGGGAGAAGCGAATCCCATGGTTGAAGTCGTATCGCTCGACGAAGTGCCGCTGCGAGAGGTCTGGCCGGATGAGGCTCGCGACTTCACGCCATGGTTGGCTGCTCACCCAGATCATCTAGGTCGAAAGCTCCAGATGGATCTTGAACTCGAAGGAGCGGAGGTCGCTATCGGGTCCTTCGCCGCCGATGTGGTACTGCGGGACGCGAACACCGGCCAACGCGTCGTCGTTGAGAACCTGCTAGAGACGACGGACCACGACCACCTCGGCAAGCTGATCACGTACGCGGCAGCGCTAGAAGCGCACTGGGCCGTCCTCGTCGCGAAGAAGTTTCGTCCCGAACATCGGTCTGCGCTCATCTGGCTCAATTCGATCTCGGATGAGGGGAGCGGCTTCTTTGGAATAGAGGTTCACGCTGTCCGAATTGGCGACTCGCCCGCCGCGGTCCAACTCGACGTTGTGGTGGAGCCCGACGACTTCTCGCGGCGGGCACGCGCCGGGACCAAGACGATGACTGAGACACAAGCTCTCTACACCGACTGGTGGGCTGAGTTCCTCCCCGCCCTGCACGAATCGCACCCGGGTTGGAGTGCGGTGCAAACACCGTCGTATGCGAACTGGATGAACTTTCCCAGCGGGAGGGGTGGTGTCCGCTATGGCCTCAGCTTCGCTTTTCCCGCCGGTGCTTCGAACTACAGCCTCCGAGCGGAGGTGTACATCGACGACGGTGAGTCCGTGTACCCCGCGCTGGCGACCCAACGCTCGATAATCGAAGGCGCATGCGATCTTGCACTCCAATGGGAGCCGATTGAGGATGCACGTGCTTCACGGGTCGCGGTCTACCTCGATCCTGCTGATCCAGCAGATCGCGCCAAGTGGCCTGAGTATCGGAACTGGGCCGTCGAAACCCTTGGCGAGTTGCGTCGGGCTTTCTCGGACCCGATCAAGAACCTGCCATGAAGGCTGTGTCGTAGAGAAGGCGGGTAGGTGCAGCATCGTTTCGTCGGCGATGTCGGGGACTTCGGCAAGTACGGCCTGCTGCGTGCCCTAACCGGTGTATGGCCACTGTCAGAGCCTCGCCTGACCCTGGGAGTGGTCTGGTACTTGCCGGCAGGCTCCATCGGATCGGCCGCCGACGGGCAGAAGCTCACATACCTGAGCCAGCCGGATCAGTTTCGAGGTTGTGACCCGCGGCTCTACGACACCCTCGGCAAGCTGGATCGCAGTCTGGGCGCGGTGGAAGCCAGCGAGATAATGGGCGACGGCACCATCTTCTTCGACGGGCCTGTCCCCCAAGACTCGTCGTCACGTGGGAGGTGGCTACAGGAAGCGGTTGAAGTCGTGCGGGGGCGAGACGTCGTGTTTCTCGATCCTGACAACGGCTTCGCCCCAAGATCGGCTGGGCCCAGTTCGACCGAGCACGCCTACGTGCACGAGCTGAAGACGTTGGTGCAGCGCGGGCAGACAGTGGTCGTGTATCACCATCTCGGACGCACTGCCACTCATCCAGTTCAGATGCGCCACTGGGCCGCGCGACTCGCACACGAGCTTCGCCTGGAGGCTGAGCCGCACGTCCTGTGGTACCGGAGGGGGACAGCCCGGGCCTATTTTGTCATACCGGCCGACGCACACGCGGGAACGATCAGCGAGCGGCTACAACGATTCGGGAACAGCCTCTGGTTCAAGCGTCGACACTTCACGCCGTTGCCGCCCGCGATGTGGAATAACTCCCCCGACACGGCATCGCTGGCTCTTGCAGACGAGCTGACTCAATCCCGGCCGGCACGCAGAACGGGGCCGCTTAGCGCGGGCCGCGCCGATAGCCCGGCCGGTGCGTCCATAGCAACGACCACAGTTGAGCATTGGGACAGCACAGTCGTGCGTCTTTCTGACTTCCATCCCTGGATCGCTGAACGAGCGGAGCCGCTATTCGCCGACGGCCGCTGTTCGCCGACGGCCACTATCGAGCTGCCGTCGTGGCCGCGACGCAGTTCTTGGAAGCCGAATGGCGAGCACTGCTAGGGGTCGACGGGTTGTCGCTAGGTCAACTGGCAAGAATGTCATTTGACCGGCGCGGCCCAACCAGGGACGAGCCGAGACTGCGCTTTCGGGGTTACGGCGCGCGGGACTCGGTGGCATGGAGGAACGCGCATGAGGGTGCTCGGCAGTACGCGATGGGTTGCGTGAAACGGATCAGGAATCTAGCAGTCCATCACCCTCAGAGCGAAGAACCCAACGCAACCGAGACGCTCGAGATCCTCGCAGCTCTGAGCACACTCGCTCGCTGGGTCACGGACGCCGAGGTCGTCAAGCCGAGGTAGACACCTCGTGGGCGTTCTCAGCGCGGACGAACGGCCCGCTGGCCTTGCTGGAGGGTCGGGTGTGCCGGACTCCCGACGGGGGCGTATCGGCTGGCCCACGGTCGGGCGGTCGATCCGAACACCATGACTGACATGCCTCTTCGGGCGTTTGATCCGGGCGACAGGGTGCGGAGTCCACTGCCCGTGGCTAGACGACGTCAGGTTGTGGGAACGTAGTGGAACCCGCGGCCCCTTCGGTTCGGGCGGCTCCCATCCAGGTGCCCGGCATCGGCAAGTGCCGCGAGCATCTGAGCTGCGTGCGACGCGGTGACGCCGGTCAGGTCGGCGGCCTCGGTCGAGGAGATGCGTCCCCTCGCCCGGGCGTAGCCCAGCATCACCGACTCTCGTCCGGTGCGCGTGGCGAGCCGTCCGAGTTTGCGGGCAAAGTGTGTGCGGACATCGTCCGACAGCCGGAGCGCCGGTGCGTGACTATCGGGGCTGCCGTGGACATTCTCCATGATCGGCATTCCGTTGACTCGAACCTCGTCGACGACCCGCTGGAGCATCGACAGCGTCTCCCGGACCGATCTCTGCAGCACCGGAGCCGCCGAGTCGGCGTCGGCCCAGCCGTGGTTGAGCAGGCGGTCCACGAGCAGCAGCAGGTCCAGATCGCCCTGCGGGGAGGGCTCGAGCATGCCGATGAAGTCGAGCCATTCCCTGTCCGGCTCTCCGCCGATCAGTGTGACCCGAACGTAGGGGCCGTCGACCTCCGAGAACATCGGGGCCGGGTGGCCGAGAGCGAGCATCGCCGCCGTCATGCGGTCCACGCCGATCCCCTCTCGCTCGCCGAGCCGCATCGCCGCCATAGCCTCGGCGAGACTTCGATACCGGGGCGCCGCGGGGTGAGTGATGATGTTCGAGGGGCCGACCCCGCCGATGAAGCCTCCCGGGGAGGTGACGGTCAGAACGGATCCGACATGCTCGACGGTCGTCGGTTGCCGCGAGTTCCAGTCGCGGTGGACGATGCCGTTGACCAGCGCCTCCCTCATGGCGCGCGGCGGGATGGAGTTGATCTGATGCACCGCGAAGCCGTCGGGCACATGCACCACGGCGTTCGTGATATCCATGGCCTGCTCCACCGCGGCGAACTGCTGTAACAGCGGGCGGCTCCCCACCTCTCGACGGCTGTAGACCGGCCCGAACTCGTCGCTGAAGGCGTCCGACCAGGGCCGCCCGGCACGGGGCACCCGATGCGTGCTGTCGCCACCGGAGACCTCCCGCCGGATGTAGTCGATTCCGATCTCGGGCGTTCCAACGAAGAGCAGTGATCCTGCATTGGTCAGTCGACCGTCGGCGTCGACGAGGTTGAGACGGCGGATCATGTCCTCGCTCGTCGCCGTCACCAGATCGCTGCCATAACCGCTCCCGTTGCTGCTCTCGCGCATGTACCGTCTAGCGACCTCGACAGCGGCCTGATCGACATCGGTCAAAGAGTGAGACGACGGCTGTGCCGACCAGTCGAACCCGCCGCGATGCAGCCTTCTGTCGTTCCACGATGTGAGATCGATGTCGACGCAGTTGTCGTTCAGACGCCAGCGGTAGCGTCCCCTGTAGGGGATCGGCTCCCAGGCCTCGGGCGTGGACAGCACCAGCAGGCGGCAGCCGTCCAGCACCAGCGGACGGGCGGAGACGGTCAGCTTGCGCTCTGTCAGCTGGAAGATGCGGTGGCGGAGCCACTCCGGGTCAAGCTCGGTGCCGATCCTGACACCGTCGTCGGACACGCCCAGGACGATCGCGCCGCCCCCCGGTGTGTTGGCCATGCAGGCCATCTCGCCTGCGAGGTATTCGGCGGCTTCCTCGTTCTCACGGCTTGCCGGCAGGATCCTGCCGCGCCGATCGCGACGGCCGGGCTCCTCCTTGACGTCCACATGGGTCGTCTCGACCTCCGCGGGGGCCCGACCATGCTCCAAGAGGTCAAGCACCAGTTGGATCTGGTCATCGAGTGCGGCCGGTGCCCCGTATCCTGTGGACATCGCACCCTCGCTCTCGTCTCGAAAATGTGGCTAGAGGTCCCCGTGAGGCACCTTACCACATTTTATGATCAAAAAAGACAGGTAAAGCGGCACACTGCGGGATTTACTGAATTATTGATAGCAAATATGTGAGTACGGGAAGGCCGTACACATGGCGAATGGGTCCAGCGTGTTCGCAGGACGTGGAGGGCCCCTAGCTCAGGCGAGGGCTGCTTGTAGGCCGGCGGCGTATTTCTTGCGCTGGGCCTTGACCATCAGCGGCACGAACGGCCGCATGACGATCCACGGACCGGACGGCGTCATCTCGAGGTCCATGGTGATACGGGTGCCGCCGTCGCTGGTGTCGCTGAGTCGGTAGGTGCCCGCCACCGGCCACGAGGTGTCCTCGGCGCACACCCAGGCGATCGACGAACCGGCCTCCACGGCGGTGATGCGGAACTCGACCTCCTGGCCGCGATTGGTCTGGCGGTAGACGGCTCCCACCGTGCCGGCGGTTCCTGAGGTCAGCTCGCAGTCAGCAACGTCGGGGCGCCACTGGGCCTGGTTGGCGGCCTCGGCCAGGTAGGCGAACGTCCGCTCCCGGTCGGCGGCCACATCGATCTCGACAGTGCAGGTGCCCATAGGGCGGAACGCTACCGTCGGTCTAGGCGCGCTGGTGGGCGAGGGTGGCGATCACCACGTCCTGCAATGCCACCCCCTGCGACTCGAACAGCACGATGCCGCTTCCCGGCTGCGGCGGCGTGACCGTGCCTGCGATCACGTCGGCCAGGTCGGCCAGGCTGTCCCAGTCGAAGATCCCGTCGGCCGCGGCGTGGACCAGGTCTCCGGCCTCGGTGCGGGCCCCCTCGGCGCTGTCGCTCACCACGAAGGAGGCCCGCTCGACGGTGGCACCGTCCACCTCGCGGCGGTCGGCCTTGGTGGACCCCACCGCGCACACCAGCGCGGCGTCGTGCAGCTTGGTGCCGTCGAAGACCGGGGTGTAGCTGGAGGTGACCGTGGCCACCACCGCGGCGTCGCTCACAGCTTCGTCGGCGTCGGCGACGGCTCGGGCCGGGATGCCCCGGTCCCGGCCCCATCGGGCCACCGCCTCGGCCCTGTCGGGGCTGCGGCCCCACACCCGCAGGTCCTGCAGCGGCAGCTCCTGGGCCAGGGCCTCGAGGTGGGGCCTGCTCTGGATGCCGGTCCCGAACACGGCGGCGGTACCGGCTCCGGGCGGCGCCATGTGCCTCACGGCCAGGGCGGTGGCCGACGCGGTGCGGATGGCGGTGAGGCCCAGCCCGTCGAAGGTGGCCACCAGGCCTGCGGTGGGGCTGAACAGCCCCACCAGGAAGGCGAACCCGTCGGGATGGGTGAGATAGAGCTTGCCGCCCACCACCTGGTGGCGGGGCCATGACGCGGCCATGGCGCTGCCCATCAGCCCCGAGGCCGCGGCCCGCACCCGCAGAGTGGTGGCCGCCTCGCCCGCGCCCAGGTCGCGCCAGGCCTGCTCCAGCCAGTCGGTGACGGTGGCCAGGTCGCACAGCTCGGCGATCCGCTCCTCGGTGTAGTGGGGCACAGCACTCATGTCGGCTCCTTGGTGATCCGTCCGGCGGCGAGCAGGGGCACCGTGTTCACAGCAGCTCCTTGAGGCGGGGGAGGGCTCGGGCGTTGACGGCGGCCGCGAACGACTCGGTGGAGGCGGGATCGGTGCCCGCGGGCGCCAGATCGTAGGTGAGCGGGCCCGCCTGGAGCGCCTCCGAGAGCGCCCCGGTCACCACGGCACCGAGTTCTGCGGTCTCGCCGAACCACTCCAGCAGCGCGGCCAGTGCCAGATAGGCCCCCGACGGGTTGACCCGGCCCTGGCCGAAGTGGCGGGGCGCGGAGCCGTGCACCGGCTCGAACAGCCCTACGCAGCGGCCCTGTACGGGCTCGCCCGGGTTGACGCTGGCCGAGCCGCACAGCGCGATCGAACCGGCCCGTCCCGCGGCCAGGTCACTGAGCATGTCACCGAAGATGCCCTCGGTCAGCACGACCGTGTCGGCCACCACGTCGTCGTGGGCCAGCTCGAAGGCCATGCGGTCCACGTAGGTGTGGCGCAGCGGCACTCCCCGAGCGTCGGCCACCGCACCGGTGATCGAGCGCCAGAGCCGGCTCGTGGCCATCAGGTTGGCCTTGTCGGCCGACACGATGCTGGAGGCCAGGCCCTGCTCGACCAGGTCGCAGGCCATCTCGGCCAGCTCCGTGATCTGCGCGGGGGTGAGGATCACCTCGTCGCAGGCGGCGTCCGATCCGTCGCTCTCGGTGCGGGTGGACGCTGCGCCGTAGGCCCCTCCCAGCAGGTTGCGCAGCACGATCAGCGGCCGGGCCGCCGCGCCGTCGCCGCACGCGCCGGGATCGACCCGGACGATGTTGCGGATGCTGACCCGCAGGTCGTAGCGCTGGCGCAGGCCGATGATGGAGTGCTCGGGCCGGTAGTCGTCCAGCGACACGCCCGGATGCTCCCCGGCCGCGCCGAAGAACATGGCGTCGCAGTCGTCGCACGCCGCCAGGGTGGGTTCGGGCAGACCGGTGCCGAGCTCACCGAAGGCCGAGGCTCCGACGGGCCACGGTCCGGTCAGCTCGATGCGGCCCGCGGCCGCGATGGCCTCCAGCAGCTCCGTCGGCCCGGCCACCACCTCGGCCCCGACCCCGTCGCCGGGCAGCACCGCGATGCGCCTGACCCTCCCGTTGCCGCTCATGCCGGCATCGCCTCGGCGCGGGGCTGCTGAACCGGGGCCGCCCGGTGTTGGTGCGCCAGGCTCCCGTTGCCGCTCATGCCGGCATCGCCTCGGAGCGGGGCTGCTGAGTTGAGGCCGCCCGGTGTTGGTGCGCCCAGCTCCCGCTGCTCATGCCAGCATCGCCTCGGCGCTGGAGCGGGCGACCATCGCGAGCCCGGTGTCGCCCAGGATCGGGTCGAGCCGCTCCACCCAGTCCCTGATCCCCTCCGAGAGAGGCGGGTAGTCCCGGTGACCCAGGTCGCTGCCGAACACCAGCAGCTCGCGCGGGTAGGCGGCCACGAGGTCCTCGGTGCGGGGCCCGGCCTCGTTGGCCAGGATGTCGGCCAGCACCCCGATCTCGAGATGTGCGCCCAGGGCCCGGAACTGCTCCAGGTGCTCGTCGCGCCAGCCCAGGAAGGCCAGACCCGGATGGTTGACCATCAGCCTCTGAACGCCCCGGCTGCGGGCCGCGTCCAGCGCGACGACGGCCTCGTCCATGGTGAGATGGCCCGAGGCCAACACCATTTCGTTGGCCGCGACCTCGTCGAGCACGTCGACCCACTCCGGGCGCAGGACGCCGTCGTCCACCACCCGCACCTCACGGAACGAGATGCCCTTGTGAGGGCTCAGCTCGGGGTTGCTGCTGGCCGCGATGTGAGCCGGCGCCGAGATGGTGGGAAGCCACACCACCCGGGCCCCGAGGGCTGCGGCCACCGCCACTGCGTCGGGGTTGGCTCCCCCGACGGGTGAGTTGAGCACCACACCGCCGACGGTCTCGTCGCCGAGCAGCGCGGCCCGCTCGGCCGAGGACCCCTCATGGGCCTTGAGAACGAACTTGGAGACTCCCGCGGCCCGGGCCTCCTCCAGGGTGTCGGCGTCGTGGCTGTGGCGCGGCGCCAGGCTCGGTGCCGAGTGCACGTGGAAGTCGATGATCCCGTCGATGACCGTCATGAGCGAGCCTCCTCCAGATCGATCCACTCCACTACCGCCACATCGTCGAGCAGCCTCCGGCGGACCTTGCCCACGCCCGAGTCACGGGGGATCTCCACGACCCGCGCCGCCGCGGAGGGCTGCATGAACCGCGGCAGGCCGTCGCTCACTGCCATTATCGCCTCGGTCGGGATGGCGTCGCCGGTGAGGTAGAGCACGATCTCGTCGTCGACCAGCTCGTTGCTGCGGCGCCAGACGGCCACGTCGCGGATGCCGTCCACGGTCCCGAAGCGCTGCTCCACGTAGCCGATGGGCACGAACTCGCCCTTCACCCTGATCGACTCGCTGACCCGCTCGATGAACACGAGGTTGCCGGCCTCGTCGACCCGGCCCAGATCGCCGGTTGCGAACCAGCCCTCGTCGTCGAAGGGCCGCTGCAGCCCGTCCGGTCGCCGGTAGCCGGAGAACAGGACCCCCTCGCGGTCGGCTCGCACGTGGATCTCGCCGCCGGCGTCGACCCGCCACTGAACCTCGTGCCGGGATCGGCCGCCGTAGCGCGACATGCCCTCGGCCAGGTCGGGACGTTCGCCCCGCCGCCAGTTCCAGATGTGGCACAGGCCGCCCGCCTCGGTGGATCCGTAGGCGGAGAACCCCAGCGGCACTCCGAAGGTCTCCAGGAAGTCGGCGTCGGCGAAGAACACCCGGCTCACCTGGTGGCCGTCCGCGTCGGCCGCGGTGGTGGCCCGCTTGAGGATCTCCACCGGCGGGGCGTGAAGGATCAGCACCGTCGCCCCGGCCTCGCGAACCAGCGGCCAGAAGCCGCTCGCGGAGAAGCGTTCGAGGCCCAGCACGTCCACTCCGCCGGTCAGCCCGCCGATCACCCCGTAGCCGAGCGGGTTGATGTGGAACATCGGCAGCGGCGCCAGCACCGTGTCGGCCTCCGAGAAGCACATCGAGTCGGCGATGAACCGGCCGAGGCGCAGGAAGTACTCGTGGGTCTGCTCGCAGAACTTGGGCAGGCCGGTGGTTCCCGACGTGTGCATCCACCCGGCCACGTCGAACCTGTCCCGTCCCAGCCCCGGCGCGCCGGCCAGGCCGCCTAGCCCGGCCGCGGCATCGATCACGCCCCCGTCGGCGGAGGCCAGCACTCCCCGGTCGAGCCCGCCGGCGTCGAGGTGCACCGCCCTAGCGGCTACCGGCGGCGACACGTCCCGTCCCACCCACACCACTGCGTCCGGCCCGAGCTGCTCCAGCATCTCGGCCAGCAGCTCATCGGGGTAGTCGGGGTTCGCTAGAGCGACCTCGGCCCCGGCCAGCACCAGCGCGAGCCAGGCCGTCAGGTAGGAGTCCGACGTGGTGCCGATCAGGGCCACGCGCCGCCCGAAGCCGGCTCCGGCGGCTTCCAGCCCGCCCGCCGCAGCCATGGCCAGCCCGGCGGCCCGCTCCAGCGTGGGCGTGGCATCCCCGGCCATCCCGAAGCGGGCTCTAGGCCGGCGCTCAACCCGGTCACAGACCAGCTCGGCCAGGTTCTTCATTCGGTTACCGGTTGCTGGGGGATCAACCGAGGCCCTCGTAGTCGTCGGCTCGCAGCACCCGGCGGGCGACGTAGTTGCGCAGCACCTCCAGCGAGCCGCCCGCCACCCGCAGCACCTTCATGTCGTGCAGCAGCTGGCCGTAGTCGGTGTCGGTGTACAGGCCGTGGCCGCCGGTGAGGGCGAAGGCCTCGTTGACCGCGTGCTCCGAGGCCCTGATGGCCATCTTCTTGGCGAGCGTCGTGGCCAGCGCTACGTCACCTCCGGCGTCGTGGACGTTGGCGGCGTGGTCGCGGGCCAGCGACGCCCCGTACAGGTCGCTGTAGCAGTCGGCCACCGTCCACTGGATGCCCTGGAAGTCGGTGACCACCGAGTCGCCCACCTCCCGGCCTGATCCGTAGGTGATGGCGTCGGCCAGAGCTCTCCGTCCGAAGCCGATCAGTTCCGAGGCGTTGCCCAGCCGGCTCATGTTGAACGTGGAGAAGAACGTGTCCATGCCCCGTCCCGCCTCGCCCAGCAACGCGGAGTCCGGCACCCGGACGTCCTCCAGCCACACGTCGGCGGTGGGTATGAGGCGCAGCCCGATCGGGTCGGTGTGCCTGGTGGACACGCCGGGCAGGTCGGTGTCCACCAGGAAGGCGGTGATCCCCTCGGCGGCGATGGCGTACACCAGCGTCACCTGGCTCTCTGCTCCCAGGTTCACGTGGGTCTTGGCGCCGTTGAGGATCCAGTCGTCGCCGTCGCGCATCGCGGTGGTGCGCATCAGCTTCATGGAGGAGCCCACGCCCGGTTCCGAGATCGACTCCGAGAAGATCAGCGTGCCCCGGGCCATGCCGGGCAGGTAGCGCTCGCGCTGGGTGGGGGTGGCCCAGTCGATCAGCCACCGCTGGCCCTGGATCGAGATCTGGGGAGAGACCAGCCCCAGCCGGCCCACCTCCTCCTCGATCAGGCAGTACTCGGCCACACCGAGCCCGCTGCCTCCCTCCTCCACCGGGGTGAACGGGCCCACCCAGCCACGGCTGCCCATGGCCGCGTAGATGTCGGCCGGGAAGCGGGCCTCGCGCTGGCAGGACCGCAACTCGGCGCGGTGCTCCTCCGCGAACTCGGCCATGGCCGCGACCGTGGACGCAGGCCAGCCCGGCTCCTTGAAAGTCAAGTTGACGTACATGGCCTGTCCCTGGCGCTGCCTGGTTTCCTGCGTGCGGAGCGCTCGCAGCTCGAGCGGCATCGGGGCACGTTCCCGGAGTCTTGTATACCAAGTTGAGGACTGAACGACCAAGAGGCCGAGCGGATAGGCACGCGATCCGGTCCATACGGTGCGAGGCCGTGGCCCGAGCGGCCCGTGAGCGAAGCGAACAAGAGCGGGCAGGACACCGCCCATACCCAACAGATCTGCTTCGCTCCGGGCGTGCTGTGGCATGCAGCCTGCGAGAGTGGCAGTCTGAGGACGGCAGCCGCCGCCGCGTGCGCTCAGCGTGTCGCCGGATGCCGTGGCGGGCGTCGGTTACTCGGCGCTCCGGCGTTCACGCTTACGGGGTAGTGCACGCGGCGGCGGCTTCGCCTGCCCGCGGGGATCCGCGGGCAGGTCGGCCGGGGCTTGGTCGGCGGGTTCGGGTTCGTCGCCCGACTTGAGGATCTGCTCCAGCGTTCTCGTTGCTTCGGGGCTGTGGGAGGATGGGAGCGCATCCGCGTCGACGGGGTTGCATCGGCGCAGCTCTTCGATGTCGTCGTCGGCGTCGGCGTCCGCGCCGCTGTCGTCGCCCTGGACCGATCTGTCCTCGGCCGTCACGCCTGCCTGCCTTCGTGTGCCCAACCCATGTTCCCTCGGATAGTACGGATTCACGCCTCTGAATTGCCAGAGAGTGTGTTCATCCGGTCTGCGAGGCGCTTGCGGGCCCGGTGCAGCCGGATGGCCACTGCGTTGGGGGAGATTCCCATGGCCTCACCGATCTCGGCGTGTGACAGCTCTTCCCACGCCACCAGCATCAGGATCTCCCGGTCGGCCTCGCGCAGGCTGCGCAGCGCGGGCAGCAGCGCCGCGGCCCGGTCCGGCACGTCGTCGCCGGAGCTGTCAGCCCATGGTGGAGGGGCTGCGCTGCCGATCCGGCTCCTGAGCCTGCTGAGACGGCGGGCGGACCGGGCGGCGGTGAGGATCGTGTTGCGGGCCACGCCGAACAGCCAGGCCCGTTCACAGCCCTCGGGGACAGCGCGGCGTCGCCGCCAGGCGACCAGGAAGGTCTCCGAGACCACCTCGTCGGCCGTCTGCGCGTCCACGCGCCTCCTGGCGTAGGCCAGCAGGATCCGGTAGTTGTCGTGATACAGGTTGATGAACCAGTCTCTGTCGCGGCCTTGGGCCGCTTCGACGCCCATCACCTCTGCTATGTCCATGGTCCTCCTCTTCCTTTCTCCCCGTCCGTCGAGCCGGCACGACAGGTCGGCTCGACGGTTTCTCCCTCTCCAGGTTCCGCGAAGGATCCGACCTTCTTGAGTGCCCTGGCTGCTGCTATCGGGCCGCGGTGTACGCCTGGCTCCCGGAACGCAACATCGAGAGAGGCTTGTATCGGTCGTGGTTCCAGTATTTCGCTTGTGGCCCGTGACGTAAACGTGTCATCCGTCACACCAGGACTAGGGCGGCTCCTCCCGAGCGGGGATCGCTGGCGAGTTCGGCGTTGCGGTGGCCACCGTTGCGGGGGTGCGGGCCGGCGACCACCTGCAGGCCGCCGCCCACGTTGCCGGTGGTGCGCACCTCGTAGCCGGCCAGCCGGGTGTCGTCTTGCCACTCGATTCCCGGCTCCGCGAAGGCGTACCACGGCTGGCCGATGCCGGCGGGAACACCGAAGCGGTCGCCGGTGGGGCACACGAACCAGCGCGGCCCGGCCGCGATGTCGGCCGTGTCCGCGCCCCGCCGGAAACGCTGGATGGCCTGGGCCAGCCACTGCACCTGCCGGTCGCCTCCGGGGGTGGCCAGCGTCATCCAGCCAGAGCCGTCGCGACGCCGGACGTGAGCCGCGCTAAGGGTGTGGGGCAGCACCGCCCCGCTGCGCCGGTTGCATCCGGGCAGGTCCGAGCGGTCCGACAGGGCGGTGCCGACCCGGTTGCTGAAGGCCACGCCGGTGCCGCCCGCCACCCAGCCCGTTCCGAACTGCACCCCGGCCAGGCTGTGCACCACCGTCGCCGACAGCCCGTCGGCGTCCAGCGCGGTGGCCACCGCGGTGCCGGCCGGACGGGCGGCGCCCCGGCGGCAGAACTCGGTGAGCTGTTCCTCGGTTAGCGGCGCGGTCGCCTCGGCGTACTCCCGCGACGCGGGGTCGGCACTGGCTGGCGCTGCCGACAGCAGCGCTGGGGTGATGGCGGCCTGGCTCGGCGCCGGTGTCACCCACACCACGATGTCGTCGAGCTCGAAGCGCCAGGCCGGCTCGACGGTCGCCTCCACTGCCTGCAGGTCGTCGTGGGTGAGGGCCGCGCCGTCCTCGGCGGCCGCGGCCACCAGCCGGTCGGCCAGCTCGCCGCGGTAGAAGTCGTCGGGTCCTCGTTGTGCGACCGTCTCGAGGGTGGCCGCCAGGTCCGGCATGCGGATGGTCGTTCCCTGGGTCGGGGCGGTGCCGGTTCCCAGCATCCGTCGCAGCGCCTGGATGTGTCCCCGGCGCTGCACCCGCTGGTACACGTCGGCCATGCGGGCGGTCACGACATGGCCGGCCGCGGCGGCTCCGGCGCCGCTGAAGAGCTCGGCCCAGTCGAGCCTCCCATGGGCCCGCCAGGCTGCCTCGGCGCCTCGCAGCGAGCCGGGCACCACTGCGTTGTGGGGGCCGCTGGTCGGGGGCCATTGCCGGTCGGCTCCGCGGCCGGGATCGGCCGGGGCATGACTGTGGCGGCCGGTCGCCGCGGGCCGGGCCAGCGGCGACCGCGACCACCCCCCGTAGACCTGAACAGCCGCGCCAACAGCCTCGCTGGCCCGGCCGCCCCCGCCGGCCACTAGGGCCACCATCTCCCCGCCCGGTCCGCTCTGAGGGGCGTTGACCACCCACTGGGTGAACGCCGCGGCCAGGGCTGCGTCGACCGCCGAACCGCCGGAGCGCAGTGCCTCGATCCCGGCCTGGGTGGCGAGCCTGTGCCCGCTGGCGACCCCTGCCGACCCGCTCACCGACCCGGCCATCCTCATCGAGCTAGAGGCCGAGCGGACAGCCGAGCCAACACGGTCCATACGGGCGAGGCCGTGGGCAGTGTTGCTCTGGTTTGGGCGGCCCGTGAGCGCAGCGAACAAGAGCGGGAATGACACCGCTGCGACGCGACAGGCCTTGCATCAATCCGCGCGTCTCCAGCTCTAGATCCTGGTGATCGTGGGCAGGGCGTCGACCAGGTCGTCGAAGCCCATGTCCCGGTCCTCGAGGGCGGCACGGCTGGCGGCCTCGCCGGCCAGCATCACGATGTCGGCCGCGCTCCATCCTCCGATGCCGTCGGCCAGCTCCGCGGCCAGGTCGGCATCGAGTTCGAGCCCGTGGGCACTCGCCAGCGCGGTCAGCAGCTCCGCGCGCCGGCCGCTGTCCGGGTTGGCCACCTCGAGATGGATCCCGAGCCGTCCCGATCGCAGTACGGCCGGATCGATCAGCTCGGGCCGGTTGGACGCACCCACCACGAACACCTGGCCCGCTGCCAGCACGTCGTCGAGCGACGCCAGCAGGGCCGACACCACCCGCTCGTCGGTGCGCTCGCCGCTCTCGCCCGCCCGCACCGGGGCCAGCGCGTCGAGGTGGTCGAGCATCACCAGCGACGGCCGGGCCTCGGCCGCGCGCCGGAACAGTGCCCGCACCGCCTCTTCGGACTCTCCGAGCCACTGGTTGTAGACCTTGCTCCCCTCGATGGCCACGAAGTTCACGCCGAGCTCGGAGGCCAGGGCGTGGACCAGCGCGCTCTTGCCCGAGCCCGCGGGTCCGTGCAGCAGGACCCCCTGGTCGATGCCGGCGTCGGCCGACTCCACGGCTCGTCGTCCCAGCTCCCGCAGGCGCGCCTTGAGTTCGCCCAGGCCCACGATCTGGTCCCAGGTGATGCGTTCGGTGCGGGTCACCACGTCGCGCAGCACGCTCGGCCGCACCGTCCGGAGCGCGGCCTCCAGGTCGTGGGGCTCCACCGCCAGATCGGTTCCCTCCAGAGAATCGGCCAACTCGAAGCCCTCGCGGCCCGCTGCCAGACGGTCCGCGGCCTCCAGACCGGCCGAGCGAGCCAGATGCATCAGGTCGGCCCCGGTGAAGCCGCCCGACTCCGCGGCCACTGCGGCGATGGCGTCTTGGGCCTCCACGGTCAGAGGCATCTCCCGGGTGTGAATGGACAGGATCTCGGCCCGGGCCGCGGCGTCGGGCGGTCCCACGAAGATCTCCTCCTCGAAGCGGCCCGGTCGCCGGAAGGCGGGATCGATGGCCTGGATGCGGTTGGTGGTGGCCATCAGGATCAGGCCGTCCACCTCCTCGAGGCCGTCCATGAGGGTGAGCAGCTGGCTGGCCGCTCGCACGTCGCTCTGGGAGGCCAGCCGCTCCCGGTTGGTGGCGATCACGTCGAACTCGTCGATCGTCACCAGCGACGGGGCATGGGCCAGGGCCCGGGAGAACAGGAGCCGCAGGTTGGCCTCCGTCTCGCCCTGCACGCTGCCCACCAGCTCGGTGGCCGACATCCGGTAGGCGGTCACACCCAGCTCGTTGGCCACCGCCTTGCAGATCAGGGTCTTGCCGGTGCCGGGCGGGCCGTGCAGCAGCACCCCCTTGGGCGGGCGCACCCCCAGGCGGCGGTAGAACGCGGGCCGCAGCAGCGGCAGCTCGACCAGTTCGCGCAGCCGGCGGATGATGGGGTCGCACCCGCCGACGTCGGCCAGGGTGATAAGGCGCTCCGACACGCTCACGTCGGCGCGGTGCAGCTCCACCTCGGTGCTGTCGCCGATCCTCGACGGCGACGGCGACGCCAGGTCGACCCGCACCAGCATCCCGGCCCCGCCGGGATAGATCTCGGCCAGGACCCGGTTGCCGGGGTACACGGGTGTGCCATCGTCGCGCAGGCGCTCCAGCAGCCGTTGGTGCAGGTTGAACGTCAGGTTGTAGGGCGGCGTGATCCTGGCCGTCCTGGCTTCGGGCAGCTCTCCGACGGCCTCCACCGACACCGGCTCGCCGGGACGCACCGCCAGCTGGGGCCACAGCATCCGGCCGAGCCGCACCAGCTTGGCGTCATCGGGATCGTGGGCCCTGGCCACCGCCCAGGCTCCGTGCTCGCCGTTGCTGAGGGCGACCGCGTCGCCGGGGGCTAGGCCCAGCCGCTCCAGCACCGTGGCCGCCACGCTGGCCTCGGAGGGGCCCAACTTCGATCCGGGCGCGGGCCGCGCCGCCTGGCACGCGGCGCCGGGATCGGTGGCGCCGGTCACCGCCCCGACCTCGCCCCGTGCGTCGGCGGCGCGTTTAGCCGTGCTCGGCCTGCCACTCCGGGCACGGCTCCAGCACTTCGGCGGCCACGCCTCCCTCGGGGCTGATGGCCGAGTCGAGGTTGGCCCAGCTCACCAGCATCCGGGTCGGTCCGACACCGGTGTTGAAGTGCTGGTAGGTGACGCCCGACTCCTTGATGGGGATGGCGATGACGTCGCCCTCCTCCCACTCGTGGGCCCGGCCGTCGAGCACGGTGTGGCCGCTGCCGACCAGCACGAAGTGGATCATGCCGCCCTGGCAGTAGAGCTTGCCGCTGTTGGATCCTTGGGGGATCTCGAGCTCGTGGAAGTACAGCGCCCTGGTGCTGGGTGTCTCCAGATGGGGGTGCAGGTACCAGCGCATGGTCCCCATGCGGTTGAGCTCGGCGTCGCAGTCCTCGCGGCCGATCAGGTTCTTGGCCACAGCCCGGCGCTCGCGCTCGGCTCTGGACTCCTCGAAGGTGCGGTCATACAGGGTCGGCTCAGGCATCGCCGCGGCAGGCTGGTTGGCGGTCACCGGCTCAGGCATCGCCGCGGCAGGCTGGTTGGCGGTCACCGGCTCAGGCATCGCCCCGGCCGGCTGGTTGGCGCTGGTCGGCTCAGGCATCGCCGGCCCGCTCGCCGATGATCCGGGTGACGGCCACGATGGGATCCTCCTCGGCCCCGTCGCCGGAGCTGCCGTTGCCGTCGCCGGTTTCTTTGGCCGCCACTTCGCGCCAGTTCGACTGCTCCTTCACCTGGGCCAGCATCGACCCGGTCTGGAACAGGAACGGTATGTAGATGAACGCGATCCACTGCGAGCTCTGGGAGTCGTCGTAGTTGAAGTGCTGGTGCTCCACGCCGCCGGGCTTCACCGGCAGGATCAGCAGGTCGCCGGGCTTCCAGTGGAGCTCGACCCCGTCGAACACGCTGTAGCCCGCGCCCCGGGTGACGTAGATCACCAGCCCGCCCTGATGGGTGTGGGCCCCCGACTCGGTCTGGATGTCCTTGCGGAACACCATCCAGTCCTGCACGGCCCGGTTCTCGGCCCGCATGTGCAGGTAGTACTTGCTGCGACCCTGGCGGGACTGCTGCCAGGGCAGGTCCTTGCCCTTGATCACCACCTGGCCCTCGTTGGCCAGGTTGCGCCTCTCCTTGAACGTCGAGAAGAACACCTCGTAGGGGTGGCGGTCCTCCTCGCTGCGGTCGCGCTCCCGCAGCCGCGTCTGCTCTCGTTCGACCATGATCCGCCTCCTCAGTGAGTCTCGACGCTGTGTGGATCCGCTGTCGCGGGCTCTCGTTCGACCATGGCTTGTCAGTCCTGTCTGTTGGGTGTGGCGTGCCTTCTAGGGTGGCCGCGCCGGGGGCTGCTGCGACGGTCAGGCCGCCATGCGCAGGAACCGGGTGGCGTTGCCCGAGAACAGTTTCTCGCGTTTGGCGTCGTCTTCAATGCCCCATTCGAGCGCGGCGCCGGGAGAGTCGGGGAAACGGCACTGGGCGTGGGGGAAGTCCGACTGGTACATGAGCACGCCGTCGCCGAGCACGCTGTCGACGTAGTCGTAGATCTTGCGGCCCTCGTACAGCTCGATCCCGCAGTAGACGTGGCCGGCCTGGGCGTACTCCGAGGGCAGCATCGACAGCGCCGGCCCTTTGCTCTTGAGGTGGCGGGACTGCCCGTCGAGGCGCAGCAGCCACTCGGGCAGCCAGCCGCAGCCGGTCTCGGAGAACCCGACCCGGAAGTTCGGGTGCCGGTCGAACACGCCCGACAGCAGCAGGTAGGCCAGGCGCAGCTGCGCGCCCCACGGGTGGGCTGCGGTGCGGGCCACCACGATGTTGTCCCACACGTCGCGGTAGCCGGGGAAGTAGGGGGGCTCGTAGAAGAACGAGTGGTGCAGCAGCGGCAGGTCCGCAGCCGCCATCGCGGCCCAGATGGGCTCCAGGTCGGGATCGTCGATGGGATAGCCCTCGGCCAGCGCCAGCATGGCCCCGGACACCGACGGCTGGTCGGCGCATTCCTCGATGTGGCGCACCGACCATTCCACGTCCTCGCCGGTGAGCTGCAGCAGGCTCTTGAGCCGGCCGGTGTCGACGGAGCAGAAGTCGGCCATGTAGCGGGCGTAGGACTCGTAGAGCCCGGTGGCCACGCCGGTGGGGCACACCGTCACAGACTGGGGCCAGGTGCCGGGGATCAGCAGGTGCACGTCGACGCCCTCGCGGTCCATGTCGGCGATTCGGCCCTCGGCGTTGTCGTGGCCGACGCCGTATGTGGGGGAGTCCTCGGTCACCACCAGGCCCCGGATCTTGCCCTCCAGCGCAGCCCGGCCGCCCGCGCCCAGCTTCTCCTCCAGGTGCGACTTCTCGCCGATCTCTCGGAGGTAGCCCCGGGGCTCGATGCTGAGGTTGGTCCAGGGCCCCTCGGGGTCGCCGTAGGTGAGCGGCAGCTCCACCCGGCGCTCGTAGCGGGCCAACTCCACGTCCCAGCGGTCGAGCAGCTGCTGGTCGGCGTACTGCTTGAGCACCTCCACCGACGGCCACACGTGGGTGTCGGTGTCGATGATGGTCAGCCCGTCGCGCACGAGGCTCCTCCTGGTTTCGCTTTGCGCTCCGGCAGCCTCAACTCCCGGCCGACCCGCATCGACGGATTGTATACCGTCTGTCCGGACACCCTTGCATCGGGCCCGATCTCCCGGTTCGCCGCGAGTGCCAGCGTGCGCTCCCCACCAAATTGACGACGAATTGGGTACTGGACACCCAGTATCGGCCCCAATTTCCGGCGGGCGATTCCGCGACGCCCGTCGGGGGGCGTGGCAGGCTGATCTTGATGCGGGTGGTTGTGATCGGCGCGGGCATCGCGGGAGCGGCCGCGGCCTGGCACCTGGCTGGGCACGCCTCGGTGGTCATCCTCGAGCGGGAGGCTCACCCCGGTGCCCACGCCACCGGCCGGTCGGCCGCCCTTCACACCGGGACCTCGGGTGCTCCGGTGGTGAGCGCGCTGGCCGCGGCCAGCCGCCCGTTCCTGGCCGAGCCGCCCGACGGATTCACCGACCATGCGCTGCTGTCGCCCAGGGGCCTTCTGTGGATCGCCCGGGCCGCCGAGCGGGACTTGCTGGAGGACAAGGCGGCGGCTGCGGAGGCTGATGGTGTGGACGTCCATCGCCTCGACTCGTCGCAGTGCTGCGAACTGGTCGGTGTGCTGCGTCCCGAGGCCGCGGCCGCCGGGGTCTACGAGCCCGGCGCCATGAACGTCGACGTCGACGGGCTGCTGCAGGGGTTCGTGCGGGGGGCGCGCCGCCGGGGGGCCGAGCTGCATGTGGGCGCCGGGGTGACCGCGGTCACCGAGCGGGACGGCGGCTGGCGGGTGCAGGCCGGCGAGCGGCATTGGGACTGCGACGTGGTGGTGAACGCGGCGGGCGCCTGGTGCGATCCGCTGGCCGGGTTGGCTGGGATCGCTCCGCTGCCGTTGAGGCCGTTGCGCCGGTCGGTGTTCGTGTTCCCGCCGCCGGAGGGGGTCGACGCCTCCGGCTGGCCCATGGTCTGGGACATCGGCAACCGGTTCTACTTCGAGCCCGAGGGGCCCCTGCTGCTGGTGTCGCCCGTCGACGAGACCCCCAGCGAGCCGTGCGACGCCCGCCCCGAGACCGAGGACATCGCGCTGGGGGTCGAGGAGCTGGAGGCGGCCACCACCCTCAAGGTCCGGGGCGTGCGCCGCACCTGGGCCGGTCTGCGCACGTTCGCAGGCGACAGTGTCCTCGCGGCCGGCTTCGACCCGGACCACCCGGGCTTCTTCTGGCTTGCCGGCCAGGGCGGGTACGGCATCAAGACCTCGCCCGCTATGGGGCGCCTCTGCGCGGCGCTGATCCTGGGCCAGGAGCCGCCGCTGGGGCCCGATGACGTGAAGGCGCTGGACCCGGCCCGGTTCCGAGCCGCCGCGAGGCCGAGCACGTAGACGGCCCGGCCCGGTCTCAGGTCGGGCCGTCTTCGTGGTGGGCGACCGGTAGCGGGGTCACCGCCACGGGATCGTGCTCCTGCACGTCGTGGTGGCGGCCGCTGGTGATGAGTGATCGCAGCACGGCCCGGGATTCGAGCTCCTCGAGGTCGTCCCGGCCGGGGTCGGTGAGGTAGGCCTCGACCGCGTCGCTGGCGGGGAACGACAGCACCAGCACGGTGTCGGGTGCGCTCCGGCCGGCGGCCACTTCGCTGGCCCTGCGCTCGGCCCTGCCCTCGTGCGCGTGCACCAGCTTCAGCAACCGCCGCACGTACTTCTCGAATTGGCGCTTCGAGCCGGCCCGCCACAGTCGGAGCGTCAGCTCCACACGCCGGTCGGCGTCGCCGTTCATGCCCCGACTCTAGGAGGCCGAGCGAGCGGTACTGAGACCTGCAGGCGGGCGGCCCGCCGTCGGGCGCCGGCTCGCTCGTGCTCGAACCGCTCGGGGTCCAGCCGCCGTCCGAGCTCGTAGATGCGCAGGCCCCGGGTCTCGATGGGGGCGACGCCCGAGTCGGCCAGGCCCTGGTAGCGGGCCGCCAGCGCGCGGTCAGTCCGGAGTCGGCCTCGTCCAGCCTTCCAGAGCGGCGTCGCCCTTGTAGATGCGCTCGACCTCCCGGCGCCGGAGCCGCCACCCGTCGGCGGTGCGTCGGTACTGGTCGAGGCACAACGCCACCTGCTGCGACGACGACCCGTCGCGGAGCCGGCCGATCTCGAGGATGTACCACCGGCCGGTGGCGGTGTCGCCGTCGATCTCGACACGGCCGTTGGGGGCCACCTGCACCAGCAGCTCGTAGGCCTCGATCCCGTCGACGAACCCGGCGACGATGGCGTCCTTGCCGGACCGTTCGGTGCCGCTCAGGCAGAACGTGGCGCCCTCGTCGTCCCAGACCGAGCCCCACAGCGCGCCGTCTCGGCTGTTGACGCCGTCGCAGAACGTGTCGACCAGACCCCGGATGGCCAACTCGTCGGCGACCCGCTCAAGATCCATGGCTCGGGCCTCCGCCGTCAGTCCCGGCTGATCCACTCGTCGAGCAGCACATGGATGTGGCGCACCTTCAGTTCCTGGTAGTTCGCCAGGGTGACGCCCGTCTTCTTCATGGTCCGCAGGCCCTGCTGCATCCTCGGCAGGTTGAACGTGTCCTGGTCGAACACCCGGGCCAGGCTCCCCAGCTCAGGCGCGTGGGCCGACCACGCATCGTCGGGGCCGAGCCAGTTGATCTTTGCCGCCGGGGGCCGCTCGCCCTCGCTGAAGGGCAGCAGGAACATGCACTCCATGATGCAGCTCTCGTGGTCGTCGCCGTTGGGCCGGAAGCGGTAGGTGATGGCGTTGAAGGCCCCCCAGGGGTGAAAGTTGGGGAACACGGTGTAGTAGATCGAGTCGTTGAACTCGGCGTCGCACATCCGGTCGACGCGGTCGCCGACGACCGGCCTCCACATCTGGCGCCCGACCCGGGCGGTGAACTCCCGGGCGGTCATCCCGTCGGGGATCACCTGCACCGGGTCGTCGCCCAGGCGCCGGTCGGTCCGCACGTCGAACATCTGCTGCTCGGTCGGGGTCCAGCGCAGGTGCGGGCTGGGGACGTTGTTGGGGGAGATGGCCCGGCTGAAGTTCCCCCACACGTCGTACTGGGTGATGGCGTCGCCGATGCTGGGCAGGATCTGCGGGTGGGTGGCCACCACGTGGAGCGCCTCCGAGAAGGCCTCCGACGCCACCTTCCAGTTGCAGCGGATGACCTTCGCGGCGTGGGCGCTCTTGAACCGGTTCTCCAGGTCCCAGCCCGCGAAGTGGTCCGGGAGGTCGCCCAGGAACGACGCCAGCGACTCGCAGCCGTCGTCGGGGTTGATGAACACGAAGCCGCCCCAGGTGCCGACGTTCACCTCGGGGAGCTGGAACTCTGCGGCCCGCTCGTAGACGTGCGGGAAGTCCCAGCCCGACGGGACCTGCTTCAGGCGGCCGTCGAGCTCCCAGCAGAACCCGTGGAACGGGCAGCGGATCTCGTTCACCCGCCCGTCGTGCTCCCGCAGCATCCGGCCGCGGTGCAGGCAGGCGTTGTAGTAGGCCTTGATGACGTCGGGCGCGGTTCGCACGACGAGATACGACTTGTCGGCGATGTCGTAGCGGAGGGTGTCGCCCACCTCGGGTATGTCCTCGCTGCGGCAGGCCATCTGCCACACCCTGCTCCACACCTTCTCCTTCTCCAGTTCGTGGAACGAGCGGCTCGTGTAGCGGGAGACTTCGACGTCGGCGTCGGTGAAGCGGACGTCGCTGGTCAGGCGCAGCACCTCGGGGACGGAGTGGGTGTCGGTGTCGAGGATCTGCTGGTAGGGGGGCGTGGCCGACCCCGAGTGCAGCGGCCCGGGAGCGGTCACGACTCTTCCTCCTTCTCCTCGGTCAGGTACGAGGTCGGCCGGCGGGGGGCCAGCTTGTAGACGCCCGAGGCGACCCAGTTGCACATCTGCGGGTCGCAGGAGCGCAGGTCGCCGCTGATCCACACGCCGTTCTTGTCGAAGACGCCCGAGCCGTCCTCGGTGGTGACCTGGACCGCGCCGTCCTCGGTGAGGTCGTACACCGCGCCGCTCAGCGGGTGTTTGAGTCCCGACATGCGCATCCTCCCCTTTGATTCTCCCGCTAGAAGCCCTCGACTTCGCCGAACTCATGGAATTGCACCACGGGTTCGCGCCCGGCCACAACACTGGCCGCCCGCCCGGTCCCGGAGTCGGTGGCTATCTCGAGCATGGCCGCCGCCAGCGCCTCCGGCGCCAGCACCGCCAAGCCGGCGGGGATCTGGCCGGGATCGAAGTGGCCGGTGGCGCCGGGACACACCGCGTTGATGGTGATGCCCTGCTCATGGAGCGCCGGCGCGATCGAGCGGACGTAGCCGACGAGACCGTGCTTGGAGATGGTGTACACGGGGTCGGGGGGCCAGGCGATCAGTCCCGCCACCGATGCCGTGATGACGATGGCGCCGCCGCCGCTGCGGACCAGGGCCGGGATCGCGGCCGCAACCCCGAACACGCCGCCGTCGATGTTGACCGACAGGATCCGCCGGTAGGCGGCCATATCGATGCCGGCCGGGTCGTAGGGCAGGCTCGCCTGGAGGCTCTGCATCGACACGCCGGCATTCAAGAAGACCAGGTCCAGCCGCCCGTGGCGGTCGAGCGCGGCGGTGATCATCTTCTCGTTGTCGCCGGGGTCGCACACGTCGGTCTCGATGAAGCTGCAGCCGAGTTCCGACGCCAGGGCCTCGCCGCGGCCGCTCTCGATGTCGGCCAGGGTGACGCGGGCCCCGGCCTCGACGAGGTGCCGGGCCAGGGCCCGGCCGATCGTCCCGGCGCCACCGGTGATGACGGCCGCCTTGCCGCTCGCCGCGCTCATGCCCATCGAGTCACTCCGGCCACTTGACAGTTTCGCGAGATCGTGGGGAAAATATGCGAGTCAGCATAATCTACTGCACCAAGAGGTTGTCATGCCTGCAGCTGAAGGATGGACCCCGCCCGATTGGCGATCAATGTCGGGGGAGGATCTCAAGGCGCATCTCGCCGCGATCCAGGAGATGGCCGAGGCTTCCGTCAGCGGGCCCCTGCCCTTCGAGGAGGGCCATCCGATCCAGTTGAACGACGACGGCACCGTTCGGATGCCCGACATGCCCGCGGGCAAGCACAGCCACATCGTCTGGCGCAACTACGCGGTGGAGGGCCAGCCCCAGGCGGTTCCGGCCGACCTCCACTTCGACGCCCTGATCGACAAGCTGAAGTACCTGCGGAACCGCGAGCGCCAGGACGTCAACATCCAGGTCTTCCCCGGCGGCTACCTGCTCGAGATGGTCCTCGCCGCGGAGGGACCCGGCGGCGAGCCCGTGCGCATCCAGGCCGGGATGATCGCCGGACAGGCTTGACGTTGCCAGGATTCCGTTTGATCTTGTTGTACTTCCTGAACGAGAACCTCGAGCTGATCCGCCTCCACGAGTACATCGACTCGGTCGACATGCAGGCCCTGCTCTAGCAGTCCAGGCCCGCCCGCGGGGTCCCCGCCGGGCGCGGCTCGCTCAGTCGAGATCCGGGAACCGGTCGGCGCCGGCCTCGTGCTCCAGCTGCAGCGTGTTCATGGTGAAGGCGACCAGGTGGTACTGGCCGATGAGCATCGGCAGCTCGATCAGCTGCTTGGTGTCGTACCGGTCGGCCAGCACCGCCCAGGTCTGGTCGGTCAGGCGTGAGTCGTCGTGGAGCTCGTCGACGGCCCGCAGCAGCGCGGCGTCGAACGGGTCCCACCCCGGCGCGGCCGGACCGCTGGCTATCCGGGTCAGCTCGTCCTCGGTGACACCGGCCTGACGGGCTATCCGGCAGTGCTGTCCCCACTCGTACTCCGCCCCGCAGCGCCAGGCGGTCCGCAGGATCATCAGCTCCCGGTCCCGGGTGGGGATCTTGCCGGCGAGCAGCTTGCCGCCGAACGGGATCCAGTGCCGGAACAGTCCGGGATGGCGAACCAGCGTGGTCCAGAGGTTCGGGGTGCGGCCACCGCCGTCGGGCCCGCCCGCGAAGTCCAGCAACTCCCTCGCGAAGCCGTCCCGCTCATCTTCCGGCAGCGGCGATATTCGAGGCTGTCCGGGCTCGACATAAGGCCTCCGTAGTTGTGGCGGTGGCGACATAAGGCCTCCGTGATCGGCGCGATCGCGACCGAGATGCACGATCGCCGGTTCACCCTAGAGGGACGATCTGCCTGCGGGTAGACGCGGCAATAGGGTTCGTGGTGGTGGACGCCTGTTGCGAGACCGCCGTGGACGGCTGCTGGTGCCGTGGGCTCGCGACGAACAGCCAAGAACCAACGGTGCCGCCGCGAGCAGCAGAAGCAGCCCATGCGCTATTCGGGCGGTCAGGCGTGGGATGCCGGAGAATAGCAGGCCAGGGAATGGCTTGACCAGAATGCGACCCAGTGGCGTGGGCAGCCGAGTGAGCAGCCGGGGGCCTGGGGCGAGGGCGACTTCAATGTTGCGGTGTTCGACAACCTCAATCTCACTCCGGTCTGGTCCAGGCTGAAGAGGTCCACAGCTGTCATATATTATGTAAATCGAGGAGGAGAAGCGGGTTCTCGACGACCTCGTCGCGTGGAACGCCCGCAAGCGCCAACGCGGCTACCAGCTTCGAGGAGGAGAAGCGGGTTCTCGACGACCTCGTCGCGTGGAACGCCCGCAAGCGCCAACGCGGCTACCACGCCTGGTCGAGTTCGGTGGGCTCGGGCTGACCAGGGCCCACGCCACCGCGTTCAACCGGCTCGAGCAGGGCTACGAGGTGCCTGCGAGTCACGAGTTGTTCGCGGTGACGAAGCGGCTCATCGCGCCGACCATCGCCCACTTCGGTACCGCCGATCAGAAGGCCCGTTTCGTCGGGCCGCTGCTCGCGACCGAGGTCCTGTGCTGCCAGCTGTTCAGCGAGCCGGGCGCGGGCTCCGACCTGGCCGGCCTGGCCTGCCGGGCTCTCCGCGACGGCGACCAGTGGATCCTCAACGGCCAGAAGGTGTGGAGCTCCGGCGCCCAGTTCGCGCACTGGGGACTGCTCATCGCCCGCTCGGACCCGGGCGCGGTCAAGCACAGCGGTATGACCGCCTTCATGCTCCCGCTCGACCATCCCGGCGTGGAGGTCCGGCCCATCCGGCAGATGAGCGGCGGAACGTCGTTCAACGAGGTGTTCATCAGCGACGCCCGGATCTCCGACGATCTTCGCATCGGCTCCGAGGGCGACGGCTGGAAGGTGGCGCTGACGACGCTCGGCTACGAGCGGGACCGCTCCTCGGGCGACTCCTCCGGCGCCACCGGAGGGTCGTGGGAGCAACTTCTGGGCACGGCCCAACAGTTGGGCGTCAGCGGCGACCCGGTGATCCGGGAGGCGCTGACCCGCATGTACGTCCACCGGCGGGTCGAGCGCATGCTGAACCGGCGAGCCGCCGACCTGGCCCGCCGCGGCCGGCCGGGGCCGGAGGGTTCGTTGGGCAAGATCTTCTGGACCGAGGGGATGAGGCTGATGTCGGATGTGGTGTCGCTGGTGCTCGGCCCGCGGCTGGTGGCCGACACCGGGGAGTGGGGCACCTACGAGTGGGGCGAGCACGTGCTGGGAGCGCCCGGATACCGCATCGCGGGCGGATCCGACGAGATCCAGCGCAACATCATCGGCGAGCGGGTGCTGGGCCTGCCCCGCGAGCCTCGCGTCGACCGCGGCCTCCCCTGGAAGGACGTGCCCCGCTGACGCAACCGGCGGCTTCGAGAGGGGAGCCAACGGGGTCGGCGTGAAAACAATTTGCTGACCGCTCTATTGTTAGAGGGCGGCTGGACCGGGAGGGTCCTATGAGCAGAGCACAGCTTGTGGCCATGGCCCAGCGCAACATCGCGCACACCCGAGCGAACATCGGCGATCAGGAGCCGGCCCCCTTCGTCGTGCCCGCCGCGAGGTACCTGGACCCCGAGCGGTGGCAGCTCGAGATGGACAGGATCTTCAAGCGCGTCCCGCTGATGGTGGCCTTCGGCGGCGAGCTGCGCGAGCCGAACTCCTACAAGGCGATGAGGGCCGCGGGGGTGCCGATCCTGGTCACCCGCAACCGCGACGGCGAGATCAAGGCCTTCGTCAACATGTGCAGCCACCGCGGCGCGATCGTCGTGGCCGACGGCTGCGGCACGGCCCGGGGGTTCTCGTGCCCCTATCACGGCTGGGCGTACGACACCGGCGGCCGGCTCGTCGGCATCACCAACCGCAGCGAGTTCGGCGAGGTCGACACCGAGAGCCTCGGCCTGACGCCGCTGCCGGCCGGGGAGCGGGCCGGAATGGTCTTCGTGGGGCTCACCCCCGGCGCCGAGCTACACCTCGACGAGTTCCTGGCCGGCTACGACGGGGTGCTGGCCCACTTCGACTTCGGCGAATGGCACCTGTTCTCGCGCCGCGAGATCCACGGGCCCAACTGGAAGCTGGCCTACGACGGCTACCTCGACTACTACCACCTGCCCATCCTCCACCAGAACAGCTTCGGGCCCGACGCCAGCAACAAGGCCATCTACCATGTGTTCGGACCCCACCAGCGAATGTCGAGGCCGGACCCCGCGCTCCTCGAGCTGGCCGACTCCCCCGACGACTGGGACATCAACGCCACCGTCGGCGGCGTCTGGACGATGTTCCCGAACGTCTCGATGGCCATCTACCGCGGCGAGTCGGTCCTGCTGTCGCAGCTGTTCCCCGGCCCCACGCCCGACCGGTCGATCACCGTGCAGTCCTACTTCCTGGCCGAGCCTCCCGACGAGGCGACCGCAGCCAAGGCCGCCGAGCATGTCGAGCTGCTCGAGAAGGTCGTCCGGGAGGAGGACTACACCACCTGCTCGGGGATCCAGACCGCGATCTCGACCGGCGCCAAGCAGTCCTTCCTGTTCGGTCGCAACGAGGGCGGGGGGCACCGGTTCCACAGCTGGGTGGAGCGCCTCGTCGGCGCCGAGGACTCCGAGCTGGGTCCGATCTTCGCGTCCGCGGCCCCCGCCGCCCGTTAGCGCCGCGCACAAGAGCGGGAGACACCGGCTCGCCCCTCTGGCACGCGCTGGGCGCGCTTGCTAGAAATATGATCCAACGCATATTGTGCTGACGTGATCGCCGCTGAGGTTGCGGCGACGCGGGCACCGTGGTCCACAAAGGGGGATGTGACGTGCGATCTGTCGACAGGGAGACCTCTGGTAGCAGGGTTTCCGGGAAAGCGCTGCGACCGTGGCGCCTGCTGCTAGCCACACTGCTGGCCTTCAGCCTGGTCGCCGCGAGCTGCGGCGACGATGAAGCCGCTCCAGACACCAGCGCGGCCGATGCCGCCGCGCTCCAGCAGGCCCAGGCTGATGCGGCCGCGGCTGAGGCCGCGGCCGATGCTGCCGCCGCTGAGGCTGATGCTGCCGCGGCTGAGGCTGATGCTGCCGCGGCTGAGGCTGATGCTGCCGCGGCTGAGGCTGATGCGGCCGATGCCCGGGCTGCTGAGGCCGAGGCGGCCCTGGAGGCTGCCCAGGCCGAGCGGGCCATAGACCCCGAGGTTGTGGCTGCGTTGGAGGCGGAGTTGGATGCGGCCCAGGCCGACGCGGCCGCCGCCCGGGAAGAGGCCGAGTCCGCGGCTGCAGCGGCTGCTGCGGCTGAAGAGGCGGCTGCTGCTGCTGCCGCCGAGCCTGCGCCCGCGCCCGAACCGGAGACCTTCGACATCAGGATCGCCATCGGTCCCGAGATCCAGGACATGGACCCGCAGCGAAGCAACGCGGTGTGGAACACCATCATGCTGTGGGGCAACGTGACCGAGGGCCTCGTCACCACCGACGACGACGGGAACGTGATCCCCGAGCTCGCCGAGTCCTACGAGCTCATGGACGACCAGGTCACCTGGCGCTTCCATCTGCGCGAGGGCATCACGTTCCACAACGGCGAGCCGTTCAACGCCGAGGCCGTGAAGTTCAGCCTCGACCGGATCTCCGGCGAGGAGTTCGGGTCGCTGATCGCCAACTACTTCTCGGACTACGCGACCGCGACGGTCGTGGACGACCACACCGTGGACATCATGACGGGCCAGCCGTCGCCGGACTTCCTGGCCGTGCTGACCTCGGCCCAGATGGTCCCGCCGGTCTACACCGCGAAGTACCCGAACGCTCAGAACGACAACCCGATCGGCACCGGCCCCTACACCTTCACGTCGAGGTCGGCTGACCAGGTCGTGATCACCAAGAACGCCAACTACTGGGGCGGGGCGCCCTCGGGGCCCGACACCGTCACCGGTCTGACCCGACCTGAGGTGTCGTCCCGGGTGGCCGGCCTGGCCGCCGGCAACGAGTTCCACGTCGCGCTGGGCATTCCCGCCGACCTCATCGGGGAGGTCCCCGGGGTCGCCTACAACGCGCCCAGCGGCACGATGATGCTCTGGCTCAACGGCTACAACGGGATCACCGCCGATCCGCGGGTGCGTGAGGCCATCGTGCTGGCCGTCGACCAGGAGGGCATCCGGTCCGCGATAATCGGTGCGGACACCTCCCTCAGCGGCGAGTGCCAGATGAGCATTCCCGGCAACGCGGGCTACAACCCGAACCTCGCCGACCAGGGATACGACCCCGACCGGGCCCGGGAGCTCATCGAGGAGGCCGGCGCGGTCGGCGGAACGCTCAGCTTCGCGGTTCCCACCGCCCGCTACACCGGCGGCGAGGACATCGCCGAGGTCGTCGTCGACCAGCTCGGAGCGGTCGGGCTGAACGTCGATCTCGTGCTGTCGCCCTACCAGGAATGGCTGGGAAGCCTCTTCGAGCCTCGCGAGAGCCGGGCCGAGATGTTCTTCGTGCGGGCCGGCAACGTGACGCCCAGCGTCACCCCCGCCTGGAACCTGTTCGTCAAGGAAGAGGGCCGGCTGGAGATGATCAACTACAGCAACTACCCGGGTCTCGGCCAGACCGTGCTCGATGCCATGAACGAGGTCGACCCGGCCAAGCGGACGGAGCTGTTCGCCGCGGCGACCGAGGGCGTGTGCAACACCCACGGCTTCGTCATCCTGTACAAGGAGCGGGGCATCGTCGGCCACGTCGACGGCATCAGCATTCCCGAGCGGGCCGATCCTCGCATCCACTGGACCGGCGTCTCCAGAACCGGGTGACGACCGCTAGGTGACGATCACTGGGTGACGGCAACGGGGTGACGAGCACTGAGGTGATGCCGGCTTGAAGCGGGACTACCCGTTCTGCCATAGCCGAACCCACCCGCTCGCACCCCTGCCGTCGCCGGGGATTCCGAGCCGCAGCCAGTGAAGCGCTACCTGCTCGGGCGGGTCGCCCAGTTCGCGATCGTGATCGGCGGGGCCCTGCTGATCACCTTCGTCGCGCTGCACATCGTCGGCGACCCCGCCACGCTGGGCCTCCCGATAGGCACGCCGGTCGAGGCCATCGAAGCGTTCAACGAGAAGCACGGCTTCGACGATCCGTTCCTCACCCAGCTCGGGCGGTTCTTCTGGGACGCGCTGCGGGGCGACTTCGGCGACTCGCTGTGGCTCGGCGGCGACTCCCTCGACCATGTCTTCGGGCGGCTCCCGGCGACGCTGATGCTGGTGGTTCCCGCGGTGCTGGGCGGCGGCCTGCTGGGGGTGCTCCTGGGGTCGGTCTCCGCTCGCAGGCCCGACTCGACCCTGTCCAACGGGCTCAACGTGCTGTCGTACTCGGTGATCTCGATCGCCGAGTTCTGGCTGGCGATCATGCTGGTTCTGGTGTTCGCGGTCAACATCGCCTGGCTGCCGACCGCGGGGTACGACCCGAAGCCGCAGGTGATGATCCTGCCCCTGCTGGTGCTGGCGCTGCGCCCCTTCGCCCAGAACTTCCAGCTCACCCAGGCCACCATGTCGGCCGAGTACGGCAAGCCCTACATCCTGGCGGCCCGGGCCAAGGGTCTGAGCGAGGGCCAGGTCGCCCGCCGCCACGTCCTCAAGAACGTCGCGGTGCCGGTGGTGACCCTGCTGCTGTTCGAGCTCGGCCGGGTGTTCGTGGGCACCGCCATCATCATCGAGATCGTCTTCGCCTGGCCCGGCATAGGGCGCCTGGCCGCCGACGCCCTGTTCAGGGGGGACATCTTCCTGGTGCAGGCCATCGTCATGGTGGCCGCCACCGCCACCGCGGTGCTGAACCTGCTGGCCGACCTCTTCTACTTCGCGGTGGATCCCCGCACCCGCCACCTCGTGAAGGCGAACCGGCAGTGAGCGCTCACCGGCTCTGGGCCGAGCTGCGGCGGCGCCCCGTCATCATGGCCGCGGTCGTCGTCGTGGTCGCCCTGGTGGTCTCGTCGGTGCTCGTGCCGATCATCTCGGACCTGGACGCCTCCTCGCCCCGGCTGGCCCGCAGGCTCCAGGGACCGTCTTGGGCCGGAGGCGAGGGGGGCCTGCTCGGCACCGACTCGCTGGGCCGGGACCTGTTCTTGAGGATCATGCACGGCATGCGGACCTCGTTCGCGGTCGGGGCGCTGGCCGCGCTGCTGGGCGCCGCGCTGGGCACGCTGATCGGGCTGGTCTCGGGCTACTTCGGCGGCGCGGTCGACGCCGTGCTGATGCGCTTGACCGACATCGAGCTGGCCTTCCCCGGGATCCTGCTGGTCATGGTGCTGGTCCGGGTGCTCGAGCGGGGCATCGCCGGGCTGGTCATCGTCCTCGGCCTGATCTCGTGGATGCTGTATGCCCGGGTCGTGCGGGGAGCGGTGCTGACCCTGCGGACCAGCGAGCTGGTCACCGCCACCACCGGGCTGGGCGCGTCGACGCCGCGGATCCTGTTCGTGCACGTGCTCCCCAACGTGGCCGCCGCGGCCATGTCGCTGATGGCGGTCACGTTCGCGGCCCTGATGCTGGCCGAGGCCAGCCTGAGCTTCATCGGGTTCGGGGTGCAGCCGCCCCAGATCTCGCTGGGCGCCATCCTGTCGTCGGGCCGTGAGTACCTCTCGACGAGCTGGTGGATCTCGACGTTCTCGGGTCTGTTCCTGCTGCTGGGCGTGCTCAGCACCAACCTCATCGGCAGCTGGCTGCACCGGGTCACCGACCCGCTGACCGTGCGGACCGCGTCATGAGCGCGCCGCTGACCGTGCGGACCGCGTCATGACCGCGCCGCTGACCGTGCGGACCGCGTCATGACCGCGCCGCTGACCGTGCGGACCGCGTCATGACCGCGCCGCTGCTGGAGGTCCGCGATCTCCAGGTCGGCTTCCAGCGCCGCCACGACGCCGAGCCGGTCGTGCCGGTGACCGACGTCAGCTTCGACATCCTCGCCGGGGAGCGGGTCGGGCTCGTCGGCGAGTCCGGCAGCGGCAAGAGCCTCACCGCTCTGGCCGTCATGGGCCTCATCCCCCGGATCGGAGGCGAGCTCGGACCCCGCACGTCGATCTCGCTGGGCGGCGAGAACCTGCTGGCCAAGAGCGAGCGGGAGATGCGCTGGATCCGCGGCGGGCGGATCGCCATGATCTTCCAGGACCCGCTCTCCTCGCTGAACCCGGTCCTGAAGACCGGGCGCCAGGTCATCGAGGCGCTGGAGCTTCACCGCCCCGACCTCGACAAGCACCAGATGCGAGACATCGCGGTGGACCTCCTCGACCAGGTGCACCTGCCCCGGCCGGAGCGCCTCATGGACTCCTACCCCCACGAGCTGTCGGGCGGGATGCGCCAGCGGGTGATGGTCGCCATCGCTCTGGCCGGCGACCCCGACCTGCTGATCGCGGACGAGCCGACCACCGCGCTCGACGTGACCATCCAGGCCGAGGTGCTCGACCTGCTCCACGAACTGGGGGAGGCCCGCGACCTGGCCGTCCTGCTCATCACCCACGACCTGAGCATCATCGCCGGCTTCACCCACCGGGTCCTGGTGATGTACGGCGGCCGGCTGGTCGAGCGGGCCCCGACCCGCGACCTGTATGCCGACCCCCGTCACCCCTACACCGGGCTGCTGCTGCGCTCGATCCCCCCGCTGGACCGCACCGAGGAGCGTCTGGTGGCCATCGCCGGGTCTCCGCCCGAGCCCGCGGCCCGTCCCGATGGCTGCGGCTTCCACCCGCGGTGCCCCTTCTCGCAGGACCCGGTGTGCACCACCGAGCACCCGCCGCTCGTCACGCTCGACGGCCCGGCCGATCCGGCCCGGGCCACTGCGTGCGCCCGGGTAGACGAGATCGACCTGGGATCGCTCGCCCCCGCGCCCCCGTCGGGTTCCGCCGCAGCCGGCCCCGCTGTCGACGACGGGGTGCTGGTCGAGGTCGAGCGCCTCTCCAAGACGTTCAAGATCAAGGGCGAGGGCCTCGTGGGCCATGAGCTGATCACGGCCGTGGACGAGGTCTCGCTGGAACTCCGGCGAGGCGAGGTGCTCGGCATCGTCGGCGAGTCGGGCAGCGGCAAGTCGACTCTGGCCCGCTGCATGCTCCACCTGGTCGAGCCCAGCCGCGGGACGGTCCGCTTCGACGGCCGGGACCTCGGCCGCCTCGGTGTGCGGCAGCTGCGCCGGTTGAGGCTCCAGATGCAGATGATCTTCCAGGACCCGGCGTCGTCGCTCGATCCCCGGATGCGGGTGGGCCGCATCCTGGCCGAGCCCCTGCGCATCCACGGCCTGTGGGGGGCGGCCGGCCACGACGAGGCCGCGCTACAGGATCTGATCGAGCTCGTTCAGCTACCCCCCGACTCGCTGAGCCGGTTCCCCCACGAGTTCTCCGGCGGGCAGCGCCAGCGCATCGCCATCGCCCGGTCCCTCACTGCCAGGCCCTCGCTGCTCGTCTGCGACGAGCCTGTCTCCGCACTCGATGTGTCGGTGCGGTCATCGATCCTCAACCTGCTGGCCGACTTGCGAGAGGAGTTCGGGCTGACCATGGTCTTCATCGCTCACGACCTGTCACTTGTGCGCTACCTGTGTGATCGAATCGGGGTGATGCACCGGGGCCGCCTCGTCGAGCTCAAGAGCACCGAGGACCTCTTCGCCGATCCCGTCCATCACCACACTCGGGAGCTGCTGGCCGCCCAGCCGGTGCCCGACCCGGGCACCGAGCAGGAGCGACGGGCTCACCGCCGGAGCCTCGTGGGGGCGAACCGGTGACCGAGCATCGCGACCGGGGCGAACCGGTGACCGAGCATCGCGACCGGGGCGAACCGGTGACCGAGCATCGCGACCGGGGCGAACCGGTGACCGAGCATCGCGACCGGGGCGACACCGGCGAGGTCGGCGACGCCGGCACGGCGAACCGGTCCACCAAATCACCGGCGCCGGCTCGGGGAACGCCCAACCCCCGCGGGCGCCCGCCAGGAGACACCGCGGCGCGCACCAAGCAGGCCCTGCTGCGGTCCGCCCGGCAGGTCTTCGCCGAGTACGGCTACCACGGCGCCACCATCGCGGAGATCACCCGCCGGGCCGGGGTCAGCACGCCGGTGCTCTACCACCACTTCGGCAGCAAGGCGGGCTTGTTCGGCGCGGTGATGGAGGAGGTGACCCAGCTCCTGGCCGAGTCGTGGGGCAAGACCATCGCGGGGCGCGGCGACCTGCGCAGCAAGGTCAATGCGATGTTCGACACCGCTATAGACATCCACGCCGCCGACCCCGAGCTCGCCCGTTTCCTGCTGGCCACCCGCCTCGAGGTGACCCGCGCGCCGGAGCTGGTGGCGGTGTCCGAGTACCGGGGCTTCACTGCCGGGCTGTTCCGCTCCGTCGCCCTCCAGTCGGGTCTCGACGCTGAGCGGGCCAGCGCCGTCGCCCATGTCCTGGGCGCGTTCTTCGCCGGTCTCACCGTCATCGCGGTGGCGTCGCCCTTCGACTACGACACCGCGGTCGAGTCGCTGCGGTCTCTGCTCGACAGCGAGCTCTTCGACAGTTAATATAGCGAATCGAATATAGCGCGTCGGATATAGCGCACCGGACAATCTCACGGGGGACAGCGATGGCTCTTCAGACTGACGACCGGGAGACGCTCGCCGGCGAGCGGCTGATGATGATCTCGTCGGACACCCACGCCGGCCCGGCTTTCGACGACTACGCCCCGTACGTCGACAAGAAGCACATGGCGGCGTTCCAAGCCGAGCTCGACGCCCGCAACGCCTTCCGCGACCACTCCAGCGTGGGGAAGGCCCAGGGCAAGTCCAACGAGATGAACACGCTCCAGCAGGAGCAGGGCTTCGGGCCCGGCACCAGAGATCCCGAGGTAAAGGCCCGGCACGAGGAGGCCGACGGCGTGGTCGGCTGCGTCATCTTCCCGAACGGCCCCCGCCCGTTCAGCCCCGAGTACCGCGAGCGGGCCCCGATCGGGCTCCCGCAGCCGTCGATCGAGCAGCGGGTCGCCGGCGCCCGCATCCACAACCGCTGGCTGGCCGACTTCTGCTCCGCCTACCCGGACCGCTTCTTCGGCATCGCCCAGATCGAGATCGAGGACGTCGACTCGGCCGTGAAGGAGATCGAGTGGGCCGCCGAGAACGGCCTGCGCGGGGGGATCTCCTTTCCGGGCGTGGCGCCCTCGGGCGAGTACCCGGGCCTCCACGACGAGATCTACGAGCCGCTGTGGTCGGTGTGCGAGGAGTACGACATGCCGCTCAACACCCACGGCGTCGACTCGATCCCGGCCCAGCACTACCCGTTCGGCCATGTCTCGAACATCCTGCTGACGCTCACCGAGGCGTTCTTCTTCAGCACCCGGCACCTGTGGTGGCTGATGTGGACCGGCGTGTTCGACCGCCATCCCGGCCTCAAGCTCACGTTCGCGGAGCTGCTCGCCGACTGGATTCCCCGCACCCTCAACGACCTCGACAGCACCCTCAACAGCAACCTCGGGGCGCAGGGCCGGGCCGTCCTCGAGCTCACGCCGACCGAGTACTGGCAGAGGCACTGCTTCGTCGGGGCGAGCTTCATGTCCCGCACCGAGGCCAACGCCCGCCACGATGTCGGTCTCGACAGCGTGATGTGGGGATCCGACTACCCCCACGTCGAGGGCACCTGGCCCCACACCCGAGAGAGCCTGCGCAACACTCTCGCCGGCCTTCCCGCTGAGGACGTCCGCAAGATGCTCGGCGAGAACGCCCTGCGCTGCTACAGCTTCGACCCTGGCAAGATGCGGGCCCTGGCCGACCAGTTCGGGCCGACTATCACCGAGATCAGCACCCCGCTAGAGGAGATCCCCGACTCGCCCCAGGCCCGCCTGGGCATGGCCTTCCGGGAGGGCGACCACTGGACGTGAGGCGTGTCGCCGGCTGCGGGGAGCATGCCAGCGACCTGCTGGGGGCCCGATGATCGACATGCGGGAAGCCTTCCATGTGGGCGTGCGGGTCTCCGACCTCGACGCGGCCATGGGTCAGCTCGGTGGGGCGCTCGGTGTCCGCTGGGCGTCGCCCATGGTCCGCGACGCCCAGCCGGTGTGGACGCCCGGGCGCGGCCTCGAGAGGGTGCCCCTGCGGTTCTGCTACTCGGTGGAGGGCCCGATGCACATCGAGTTGGTCGAGGGGTCGGGAGGATCGGTCTGGGACGCCAGCGACGCGCCCGGCACCCACCACATCGGCGTCTGGGTGGACGACGTCGACACCGAGGCCGAGCGGCTCGTCTCCCTCGGCTGGTCGCTGGAGGCCTGCCGCAGCGATCCCGCCGCCGACGGCACCCACGGCATCTTCGCCTACCTCCAGCCCCCGTCGGGGATGCTGGTAGAGGTCGTCAGCCGCGAGATCCAGCCCGTCTTCGAAGCCTGGTGGGCCGGCCCCTGAGCCCCGGCCGACCCTCGCAATAGGGTGAGAGGCCGTGAGTGTGGATCCGATCGAGACCGGTATGGACGCGTTCGTTGAGCAGGCCAGCGCATGGCTACAGCGGAACGCGCCGCCGCGGCATGGCCGGGAGGGCGCTCAGCCCCAAGCCTGGGGCGAGGGCGACTTCAGTGTCGCGGTGTTCCACGACCTGAGTTTCGACGAGGAGAAGCAGCTCCTCGACGACCTCGTCGCTTGGAACGCCCGCAAGCGGGAGTTTGGCTACCACGCCGTCGATTGGCCCGCGGAGTTCGGCGGACTCGGATTGACGAAGGCCCATGCCGCCGCGTTCGGTCGTCTCGAACGGGACTACGAGACGCCGGCGAGCCACGAACTGTTCGCGGTCACCAAGCTGCTCATCGCCCCGACCGTCGCCCACTACGGCACCGCGGAGCAGAAGGCCCGGTTCATCGAACCGCTGCTGGCCGCCGAGATCCTGTGCTGCCAGTTGTTCAGCGAACCGGGCGCCGGGTCCGACCTGGCCGGCCTCGCCTGCCGCGCCGTCCGCGACGGCGCCGGGTGGATAGTGAACGGCCAGAAGGTCTGGAGCTCCGGGGCCCAGTTCGCGGACTGGGGCCTGCTCCTGGCCCGCTCCGATCCCGATGTCGTCAAGCACGCCGGCATGACGGCGTTCATGCTTCCTCTGGATCACCCGGGCGTCGAGGTTCGCCCCATAAAGCAGATGAGCGGCGGATCGTCCTTCAACGAGGTGTTCATCAGCGAAGCGGAGATTCCCGACGACCTGCGCCTCGGGCGGGAGGGCGACGGCTGGAAGGTCGCGCTGACCACTCTCGACTACGAACGCGACCACTCCTCGAACGAGTCTTCCACACCGACGGGAGGGACCTGGGAGCAGCTCCTCGACACCGCGAGGATGGCCGGCGCCACCGACGACCCGCCGACCCGTGAAGCGATGATGCGCGTGTACGTTCACCGCCGGGTGGAGCACCTGCTGAACCGGCGAGCCGCCGATCTGGCTCGCAGCGGCCAGCCCACCTCGGCGGGTTCGCTGGGCAGGATCTTCTGGACCCAGGGCATGACCATGATGTCCGACGTGATCTCACGGGTGCTCGGGCCCCGGCTGGTGGCCGACACCGGGGAGTGGGGCACCTACGAGTGGGGCGAGCACGTGCTCGGCGCGCCCGGATACCGCATCGCCGGCGGGTCCGACGAGATCCAGCGCAACGTCATCGGCGAGCGGGTGCTGGGTCTGCCCCGCGAGCCTCGTGTGGACCGCGACAAGCCGTGGCGAGACGTGCCTCGCTGACCTCCGTCGTCGGCCCGCACCCGGCCGGGCGACTCGACGGGGGCCGGGGCGTGGCGAGACGTGCCTCGCTGACCTCCGTCGTCGGCCCGCACCCGGCCGGGCGACTCGACGGGGGCCGGGGCGTGGCGAGACGTGCCTCGCCGACCGCCGTCGTCGGCTGACCGGGCGCCGAGGCGCTCTCAGGTACCGCTCAGGCGCTCGACCACCGGCGCGAACGCCTCGGCGACCCGGTTGCTGACGGTGATGTAGGAGAAGCCGTAGGTCTCGCGCCGGTACTCCAGCTGCTCGCAGATCGCGTCGATGGAGCCGATGAACGTGTGAGCGTGGTCGGCGAAGACGGCGGGATCAGCGCCGAACCGGCTCGCGATGCCTTCTATGGCGCCCTGGCGGTCGTCGGTCACCATGGCGAAGTAGGCCCCGATCTCGAGTTCGATCTGGTCGAACCGGTCGCCGGCCCCGGCCTTGATCCATTCGATCTTCTGAGCGGTGTTCGCCCCGCTGCCACTGATTGTGCCCTCCGGGCCCAGCCGCCCGGCGCGGTTGTCGAGGTTGACGCTGACGATGTCGGCCTCACGGCCGGCCAGCCCCAGCACCCGGCGGGCCCCGCCCCCGATCATGATGGGCGGCCCGCCCGGCCGTGCCGGCTTGGGCACGCCTTCGAATCCGGTGACCTGGAAGTGGGTGCCGTCGATGTCCACCTCGCCGTCGCCGAAGCAGGCCCGGATGACGGCGAGGGTCTCCTCCATGCGGTCGATGCGCACACCGGGCCGGTCGAAGGGGATGCCCATCGCCTCGTACTCGTCGGCCATCCAGCCGCAGCCCAGCCCGACCTCCAGGCGCCCGTCCGACAGCATGTCCAGAGAGGCCAGCTCCTTGGCCAGCACCACCGGATGGCGGTAGTCCGTGCCGAGGACCCGGCACCCGACGTTGATGGTCGAGGTGGCGTCGGCCGCGGCCATGATCGCCGGGATGGCGGCCAGGTCCTGGACGGCGGCCCCCGACGCGGTGAGGAGGGGGCCGGGTCCGATGTGGTGGTCGGCGGTGAAGAACGTGCTGTAGCCCAACTCCTCGGCCATACGGGCCTGCTGGCGCCAGTCCGCCGCCGATGTCGCCGTATAGGAATAGATCGCGAACCGGAATGGCCTAACCATCGTCTCTCCTCCAGTACAGGGCTGTCGCGTCGGTACGGGGTGTTTCCCGCTCTTGTTCGCTGCGCTCACGGGCCGCTCGGGCCACGGCCTCGCCCTCATGAGGAGGATTCGCTCGCCTATTCGCTCGGCCTCTAGTCATCGTCTTTCCTCCAGTACGGGGCGCGCAGCGCCCGCTTGTTGAGCTTCCCCATGGCGCTGCGGCCGAGGTTGTCGACGAACTCGACCGAGCGCGGGCACTTGATGCGCGACAGCCGCTCCCGGCAGAACGCGACCAGGGCGTCGCCGTCGGGCGCCCAGCCGTCCGCGGCCACCACCAGTGCTCGCATCTCCTCGCCCATCTCGTCGTGGGGGATGCCGATGCAGGCGACGTCGTTGACGCCCGGATGTTCGATGAGCACGTTCTCGGCCTCCGCCGGGTAGAGGTTAACGCCGCCGGAGACCACCATGTCCGAGAACCGGTCGGTGATGTAGACGAAGCCGTCGTCGTCGATGTAGCCCATCTCGCCGAGGGTGAACACGCCCGGCTCCAGGTGGGCGGCCCGCGACTTCTCTAGATCATTGTGGTACACGACGCCCCGGCCGGTCGTGTCCCGGAAGTACAGCCTGCCCTCGGTGTTGGGCGCCACCGGCCGGTCGTCGTCGTCGACCACCAGAGCCTCGAACGGGGGCACCGGCCGGCCGACCGATCCGGGATGGGTCAGCCAGTCCTCGCTGGTGATCGAGCAGGTGGTGCCCACCTCGGTGGCCCCGTAGGCCTCGACGAATAAAGGTCCCCACCAGTCGATCATGGCTCGCTTCACATCGTCGGGGCACTTGGCCCCGGTGTGGGCCACCAGCCTCATCGAGGACACGTCGTAGCGGTCCCGGACCGCGGCCGGCAGGGCGAGCAGGCGCACGAAGTGGGTCGGGACCATGACCGACGTCTCGATGCGGTGCCGTTCGATGGCGGCCAGGGTCGCCTCGGCGTCGAACCGGCCGAGGATCACCGTCGGGACTCCCGTCGCCAGGGTGCGCAACCCGGACAGCGGCCCGGTGTGGTACATCGGGCCGACCACCAGGTGGGTGCCGTGCTTGGCGAACCGGTTGCCCTTCAGCGCATCCAGGTGCTCGATCATGGTGTCGCCGCCCGCGAACATCGTGGGCGGCAGGTCGGTGCCCTTGGGCCGGCCGGTGGTGCCCGAGGTGAACATCAGATGGGGCCGGGGAGTCACCGTGCCGGGCGGGTCCTCATCAGGCCCCCCGGCGAGCCATTCGTCCCAGCGCTGCACCTCCGGGGGGAGTCCCTCGCCCCAGCCGACGACGGTGTCGATCCCGGTCCCGCGGGCTGCCTCCACGCCGCGCCCGGCGGTCTCGGGTCCGACGAAGAGGATCCGGGACTCGGACTCCTCCAGGATGTAGGCGGTCTCCGCCGCGGTCAGGTGGAAGCTCACCGGGACGGTGGAGGCCCCCCCGAGCAGGCCGCCAAGGTGGGCGAACGCGGTCTCGGCCGCGTTCTCGGCGAAGACGGCCGCCCGGCGGGACGGGCCGAGGTCGGCCGAGAGCAGCAGTCCGGCGGCCCGATTGAGGATCGAGTCGACGTCGGCCCACCCGAAGGTCCGTTCGCCCTGGACGAGGGCTGCCTCGCCCGGACGGGTCTCGGCCAGCGGGCGTGAGAACGTCGGCACGTCAGGCGTGGCTTTCGGCCAGCGGGCGTGAGAACGTCGGCACGTCAGGCGTGGCTTTCGGCCAGCGGGCGTGAGAACGTCGGCACGTCAGGCGTGGCTTTCGGCCAGCGGGCGTGAGAACGTCGGCACGTCAGGCGTGGCCCTCGGCCGGGAAGTCAGCCGAGAGGTCGGGCGCGCCGCGGTAGTGGATGCTCAGCCGGCGCGACGCGAACCTCCAGCCGCCGCCGACGCGCACGTAGGTGTCGTCATAGTGGGCCGCCATGACCACCGCCTCGCCGTCGACCCGGCGGGCCATCTCCTGCACGTACCACCGGCCCGAGCCCGTGCCTGCGGAAGCGTCGAGGTAGACGGTGCCGTTGAGCACGGTCTGCACCACCACCGGGTAGCGGGCCATCGACTCGTGCCACCGCTCGACGATGGCGTCGCGGCCTTCGACCCGCCTGCCGCCTCCGAGGTCCCACACACCGTCCGGTGCCCACGTGGAAGCCCACTGGCGCCCGTCGCGATGCACCACTGCGTCCGAGTAGCGGTGCACGAGGTCCTCGATGTCGTCACGGCTCACCGGCCGGACCTCCCGCACCCATGGTCCTGAGCGGCGTCAGCGAGTGAGGATGGTGACACCCGATATGCCCGGCGCCCCGTACACGTGGGTGTAGCCCACGCTGGGACCGCCGGGGACCTGGCGGTCGCCGGCGTCGCCCCGCAGCTGCAGCACGTTCTCGTACACTTGGCGCAGCCCCGACGCGCCGACCGGCTCGCCGTTGGCGATGCAGCCGCCGTCGGTGTTGACCGGCAGGCGGCCGTCGATCTCGGTGTCGCCCATGGCGATCATGTGCTCCTGCTCGCCGTGCTCGCAGAAGCCGTTCTCGGCCATGTGCATGATCTCGGCGCCGACCTCGGTGTCCTGGAGTTGAGCCACGTCCACGTCGTCGGGTCCGATGCCGGCCATCTCGAAGGCGGCCTTCGAGGCGTCCGCCGTGGGCCCGCCGGACCACTCGGGAGGCAGGTGCGGCGCCATGACCTCGAACGACCCGAACCGCCGGGACCGCACCACGGCCGCCTTCAGGTAGACGGGCGTGTCGGTGTAGTCGCGGGCCTTCTCCGCCGACGACAGGACCAGAGCGGCGCCGCCCTCGCCGGGGGAGCAGAACATGTACTTGGTGAGCGGGTACGACAGCATCGGCGACTCGCTGATCTCCGCGATGCTCAGCGGCCGGCGCCGCCACGCCATCGGGTTCTTGGACCCGTTGCGGTACGCCTTCTCGGCCACCCTCGCCAGGGTGGGCTCGGTGATGCCGTGGTCGTGCATGTAGCGGTTGAGCTTCATGCCGAAGAACTGCGTGGTGAGCGCCAACCCGGACTCGCCGTACCACTCGCCCAGTCCCCAGGCCTCGGTGTCGACCCGGAACGCGCCCCGCTCGTGCTTGTCGAAGCCGACCGCGATCCCGAGGTCGAACATCCCGGCCTTGATCGAGTTGTAGGCCGCGAACAGAGCCGATCCACCAGTGGCGCACCCGTTGGCCACGTTGATGAACTGCAGCCCGGTGAGCCCCAGTTGCGACACCATGGTGTCGGCGTTGCCGGCCGCGTCGCTGCCGCCGAACGCGAACTGGATGTCGTCCCACTGCACACCGGCGTCGGCCAGGGCCCGCCGCACCGCGACCACGCCCTGGTCCACGCCCGACACACCCTCGGTGCGACCGAACGGGTGCATCCCGATCCCGACGATGGCAACGTCGCTACTCACGGCTGTCTCCTCCCTCCAGGGCGAATGCCCCCTTCGGGGCGAATGCGAACGTCACGACTTCGTCCCCGTCCTCGTTCACGAAGAGCGGCTCTATCACCAGCTCCATCTCCATGTCGATCTCCAAGTGCTCCGGCTCGGCCACCGTCAACCGGGACTCCACCCTCACCTTGCCGTCGATCTCCACGTACCCCACTCCGAACGGCTGGAACGACTTGGGGTTGGCGTCGCCCGCGAACGGCGGCGACTTGGGCGGGTAGCCCTGAACCGTCCAGGTCCACAGCGTGCCGCTGCGCCCCAGCTCGACCACCTCGGTCGACGAGCCGCTGCACCTGGGGCAGTACCTCTGGGTGGGGAACATGTAGTTGCCGCAGTCGAGGCAGCGACTGGCGACGAGGCGGGGCTCGTCGGACGGCCATGTGAAGAGGCCTTCCGCGACCGGCACCTGTCTCAATGGAACCTCCTAGATGACGCGACACAACCTAGAACATGCTCGGGCAGGTGCAAACCGGCTCCCTAGCGAGTTGCTGAAAGGAAGCGCCGTCTTACGAGGAATCTCTGTCTCTTGACTTCTCCGACCGTGTGCCTCCTGCCATTAGCCACAACTCGGGACACTAGTTGCTCATGATGAAATTGCCGTCCCACATGGTGATATGGAATCGCTTCAGGAAGTCCATGCCCAATAGCACGTCGTAGTCGGAGGGCTGGTGCGGCAGCTCGAACACGGTCAAGGCTCCGCCCCGCACGAAGATCGTCTCGCCGGACTCCGTGCTGACAGGAACGGCGACATGTAGCCCGTAGACATTGGCTTCTACAATTTCGCGACCAGCGGTGCCGTACCTGTTCCTGCCGATGGAGTCGGGTGAACCGAGCCTCTGAACAACTTTGCTCGTGACGGCCGTGGCGGTCGCTCCGGTGTCCACTCTCGCTACGAAGCGTTGACTCGGTTGCCTTTCCGCTAATGCGACCTCCACCTGTATGTGGATTGTGTTGTTCTCGACACGCTTTACGAACGTGGGCATCAGAGCATGGCGAGCGTCTGGAAACCCAAGTCGATGGGTTCCGCGCCCACGAACTCTATGGAGAAGTTCCCGAGCCCGTACTCCTTGTAGCCGTACTCGTAGGCGGCACCGCCCTCAGGGAAGTAGGCGATGATCTCGCCGTCAACCATCAAGGCGACCTCGCCGGTGTGGCCTCGTTCGGCGTCCTCTTGGAGGTCTCGAACGTAGACTGCGTGATTCGTGTCAACCTGTGACATGATCGCTCCTTCAGGCGGCGACTCCTACCAGTATAGTTCGATGTTTGCACAGGTCAGACGGGTCTGTGGCGGCCGCTGTGGTTGACGAGGCGACCCGCGTCGGCGAGCAGCTGCCGGCGGACGGTGGCCGCGGCGGTTGGCCTGTTCGGGTGTTGGGCCCGTCCGAGGCGGGTGCACCAGCGGGCGAGGTTGTGGGCGAGCGCGGCGCAGGCGAGGTAGGCGCCATTGGCGAAGAAGCTGCCCGAGGGGCAGTGGCGAGTTCGTTGTCTTTGAGGTCTCTTATGGCGAGCTCGACTCGGGCGTGGGTCCGGTGGTAGGCGTCGGCGGCTTCGGCGTCGAGGTCGTGGCGGTCGGTTATGAAGGTGTGGTGCCGCCAGTGGGGCCACAGTGTGCCTTGGGGGCCGACAAGGCGGGTGCGGTGGTTGATGAGGCGCAGAGTGCGGGGCTGCCGGCTGCGGGATCGGGGGCCTGTTGTGATGGTGGTCTCAGCGACTTGGGCAGGCGCTTCCCCCCGTTGACCGGTCAGGTGGATAAGGCGGGGGTGGTTCCCGCGGTGTGACGGTAGTGGGCTTCGTATTGGTCCGGTGTGAGACGGTCGAGGCTGGTGTGGCGCCTGGTGGTGTTGTAGCGGGCGAGCCACTCGAAGATCGAGCGGCGGGCGGTTGCCCGGTCGGGGTAGCGGCGCCGATTGACGAGTTCTCGTTTGAGGCTGGAGAAGAACGATTCGGCGCAGGCGTTGTCGAGGGCAGGACCCGACACGGCCCACCGACTGGGCGAACCCCCAGCTTGCGGCGGTGTTGCGGAGCTCGCCGGCGAGGTACTGGCTGCCGTGATCGGAGTGGAACACGATGCCCGCGGTGCGGCCCCGCGGTGTCGCCGGCCATGTCGAGGGCGTCCTGCACCAGGCGGGTGTCGATGCGGTCGCTCATGGCGTAGCCGAGCAGCCGGCGGCTGCCCACGTCGAGCACGACCGCCAGATACAGCCAGCCCTCGCCGGTGCGTATGTAGGTGATGTCTGAGCACCACGCCCGGTCCGGAGCCCCTGGCGAGAACTCCCGGCGCAGCAAGTCCGGCAGCTTCGCCTTGCTGCGGGCTGGGGTGGTGGTGCGCTTGGGGCGCCGTGGGCGGATCCCGGCGATGTTGTGGGCTCTCATTAGCCGCTCGACGCGCTTGCGGTTTACCCGGCGCCCCCTGTCGCGCAGCTCCGCGGTCACCCGAGGCGACCCATAGGTCCCGTCGGAGCCGGCATGGATCTCACGGATCTCTTCGACCAGGGCCGCCTCGGCGCGCTCACGATCCGTTGGACCCGCCCCACGGGCGGCCTGCCACCCATAGAACGCCTGGCGGCTGACACGTGCCACACGACAGCACAACGTCGTCGGGAACCCTTCGGCCTTCCGGGCATCCACCCACCTGTAGCGGGTCACTGTCCCGACTCCCTCACCCAATAGGCCGTCGCTGGTTTGAGCAGATCACGCTCCATACGCAACTAGTCGTTCTCGTGGCGCAGCCGCGCCAGCTCGGCCCGCTCGCTCGTAGTGAGCCCCTCACGCTCGCCGCGGTCCACCCGCGCCTGGCGAACCCAGTTGCCCAGATTCGACTCCCCGACCCCCAAGCTGCGAGCCACCGACGCGATGCTGCGACCCTCATCGAGCACCAGCGCAACCGCGTCAGCCTTGAACTCCCTGGGAAACGATCTTCGCACCCGACCCGGCGGCAACACCGGACCCGACCGACTGTTCTCTTGCATCGTTGACATGGCTACCTCCTAATCGAGGTGACCGGTCAGCGGGGGGAGGCCCCGAGCTGCATCGGCCGCAAGTGGATTTCGCTGGGGCGACTACGGCGGCAGTGATGAGCGTTCTCATCGGGGGCGGCGGGTGCGGCACATGAGGAACACGACCACGCCGGGCAGCGCCATTATCAGCCCCAGTGCGCCCATGACGGCAAATGCGCCCTGCGCGGTGTCTAGATCGTCGCCTTTCAGGTCGGTTGTGGCGGCAGCGGTGACGGCGGCGGCTGCGATCAGCAGCAGGCCGGGCAGCGCTGCGAGGAACCCGATGCCCTGTCCGGTGGTCCACCGCGGGGTCTGTGCTCCGGTGGCGGGTCGGGGGTGGTGTTGTCGGTGTCGGGCATGGTGGCTCCCTTCGGATCGGAGCGGGATTCGGCATCCGTTGCCACCGAGTGCCTGCGACCGACCGAAGGGAGCCATGACGGACGCCGCTTCCCTTCGATCAATAGATGTGTGGTCGCCATGACCGCCTTGGCTTTTGTGACGGTCGGCACTTCGGTGGCGCTCCGCGCCGTAGGCGCTACCCCGTCGGGGCGCAACCCGAGTAGCGGGGCCTGCTACTAGTCTCTACCCTGGTTGACACCCTCACCTCGCAAGACGTGGGGCGTTAGGGTCAGAACCGAAGGGGAAAGGGGCACCCTCAACATGGCATCGGCAGTCACGAATCTGCAGGTGTTCGGCAAGCTCGACAGCATCGACAAGAAGCTCGACAAGCTCGACAGCATCGACAGTCGCCTCAACAGCATGGACGGCACCCTCAAGGAGATAAACGCCACACTCACAGGAATGGCGCGACGCGGTGCCCCGCTGAAAGCAGTGACGTGACCGAAGAACAGATGGATGACCAGTCCGATCTTTGGGACGTGTGGCCTGCCGGGTTCCGCAGAGAAGATGTGGGCATAGGCATCGTGATGCCGTTGGGTATCTTCGATCACCTGCCCGACGACCCCCAGTTCGCGATGCTGCTCGCCATCTGCCGCAACACCGCCGTCATCGCAACCCAACTCGACCGCCTCAACGAGACGATCCAACGCGCGACTGATCTGTTGGACCGAATCAATGACGACACCACATAGCACCGACCCGCCCGGTCAGCTCCCGCCATGTCAGGGAGCGGCGGGCCTTTCGGATATGGCCGATCAGCTCGGCGATGCGCCGTGACCGACACCATTGAAGTCTTAGTTCGCTATCGGAGCCAAGACGACGCGATCTGCGAGTTCGTAGTTGACAAGGATCCGAGCCACGGTGAGTGTGCCTGCACAGCGTGCGAGATCATCAACCAGGTTGCTCAGCACATTGTTGACGCCGGTTATCCCCCGATTCTAAGGCCAGCGCGATGAACGAGTGCGCCTGCGGTTGTGGCTACTCCACAGACTCGACATTCACGCCGGGCCATGACGGCCATGTTGTGTCGTGCGTGATCGCGGTGTTCGGAGACGTGGCCGGGATGGCCAAGGCATTCGGGTTCGGACCGGGCCTGCGCAACGCACGAGCGGAATGCGGCTATGACGACTGACCCTCACCGCACCACTAGGGGCCGGTGGGACGGCTGGGACGACCCCGACTACACCCCCACCCAAGCCGAGCTAGAAGAACCCATCGTCCTAGAGGACGCCGAGGACGCCACCCCCGAAGACCTAGCCCGCGCCATCATGCGCCCCATCAAAGGCCCAACGCCATAGTGACCGATCCTGACCTACGCACCGAGTTGAGCCTGCTACGCGAAGAACTGGTCAAGCAGGGAGACGAACGGGCCGAGCAGCTGGCACAACTCAAGGCGATCCGCGCCGAGATAGCCGACCTGAGAACGGGGCTGCCGCAAACGCTGATCACCGCAGCGTCAGCCGACGACTAGCCAGGTTTCGGCACCATCCCGTATAACCCATCGCGTAATCCCCCGACCTGCAAAGAACCAAGAGGTCAGAACATGTATTGGACAGGAAACTCGTTGCACGCTGGCGGCAGTCGAGCCTCTGAACTTTCGCGCCGCTTGCTAAGTGCCGCTACACATCGGCATTGGACTACGACGAGAAATGAAATGGACAAGTGCTCTCAGGGGGCGTTAGACGCGGGAGGTCAAGCCAACTCGCGGAGGAGCTAAACCGGCCACGTTGCGGCGGGGTGTTTCCCGCTCTTGTTCGCTGCGCTCACGGGCCGCTCGGGCCACGGCCTCGCCCGTATGGGCCGGATTCGCTCGCCTACCCGCTCGGCCTCCTACCGCTCCAGGCTCGGGCATTGCGACGAAACTAATCGATGAGTTAGTTTTGCGCGGGTGAGCCTGCGGGACTCGTTCGACATGGACGGCCGGGTGGCCGTCGTCACCGGCTCCGGGCGGGGCCTCGGACGGGCGATCGCCTGGGGCCTGGCCGACTTCGGATGCGATGTGGTCGTCAATGCCCGCCGCCTCGTCGACCTCGACGCCACTGCGGACGGGATCCGCGGCCGGGGCCGGAGGGCTCTGGTCGTGGACGGCGACATCCGCGACTTCTCCGACACGCTCGCCGATCGTGCCGTGTCGGAGTTCGGCCGCCTCGACGTCTGGGTCAACAACGTCGGCGGCTCCGACGACAGGACGCCCCGGGCCCTGGCCGACACTTCCGATGAGATCTTCCGGTCCCAGATGGAGCTCAACCTCACCAGCGCGTTCCAGGGATGCCGGGCGGCCGCGTCCCGGATGACCAGCGGCGGCAGCATCATCAACATCACGTCCGGAGCCGCCACCCGCGGGTCGCCCTTCACAGGCCCCTACGCGGCTGCCAAGGCTGCGGTCAACAACCTGACCCAGACTCTCGCGCTCGAGCTCGCGCCATCGATCAGAGTCAACGGGGTGGCGCCCGGTCCGGTGATGACGGAGTCGTTCCGCGAGGTGTTCACCGACGACCCTGAGCGCATCGGAGAACTCGAGTCGACCATTCCCCTCGGGCGGATGGGCACCCCTGACGACATCGCCGCGGCGGTCGCCTACCTCGCGTCCGATGCAGCGTCATGGGTCACCGGCCAGCTGATCATGGTCGCCGGCGGCCGCACCCATCGCACGACGAGCTACCAGAGGAAAGACGACCGATGATCCCACCCGATGCCGGATCGGCCCGCTCGCCGGGCATCAGCTACCAGGAACTGCTCGACGCCGACACCCATCCGGTGCCCGAAGTGCTGCGCCTGGAGTCGCCCCGCTACCTGGGCAGCGGCGATATCGACATCGGCCGCTACATCTCGCGGGAGTGGCACGAGCGGGAGGCCCGCACCCTGTGGCGGTCGGTCTGGCAGTTCGCCTGCCGCACCGACGACATTCCCGAGGTGGGCGACCACGTCCTGTACGAGATCGTGCGCGACTCCTACATCGTCATCCGCACCGCGCCCGACGAGATCAAGGCCTACCCCAACGCCTGCCTGCATCGCGGCCGGCGCCTGAAGGAGTACGCCGGGCGCTGCAGCGAGATCCGCTGCCCGTTCCACGGCTTCGCCTGGACCCTCGGCGGCGCGCTCAAGCACGTGCCGGCCCGATGGGACTTCGAGCACGTCCGCGACGAGGAGTTCTCGCTGCCCGAGTGCAAGGTGGGCACGTGGGCCGGCTTCGTGATGATCAATCCCGATCCCGACGCCGAGCCGCTGGAGGACTTCCTCGGCGAGATCATCGAGCAGTTCGAGGTGTGGGACCTGGCCAACCGCTACACCCAGGCCCATGTGGCCAAGGTGATCCACGCCAACTGGAAGATCGCCCAGGAGGCGTTCTGCGAGGCCTTCCACGTCAACGCCACCCATCCCCAGATCGCCCCCTATCTCGGCGACACCAACACCCAGGTCGACATCTGGGAGAACTTCGCCCGAGCCATAACCCCCGGCGGCACACCGAGCCCGCTGCTGGACTGGACCCCCACCCAGGACGACATGATGCGGGCCATGACCGACACCCGGGTCGACGAGCCCACACCGATTCCGGTGACACCGGACCAGTCGATGCGCGCCCTGGGCGCGGCCGCCAGCCGGGACCGGTGGCGGCCGGTCGCCGGCGAGTGGGTCGACCGGATGTCCGACGCCGAGATGATGGACAGCATCGACTACACGATCTTCCCCAACTTCCATCCCTGGGGCGCCTTCAACCGGATCGTCTACCGGTTCCGCCCCAACGGCGACGACCACCGCAGCTCCCTGATGGAGTGCATCTTCCTGGCCCCCTATAGCGGCGAGAAGCCGCCCAACGCGCCGGTCCACCTCCTCGAGGAGCACGAGAGCTTCACCGACGCTCTCGAGCTGAGCATGCTGGGCAAGGTCTTCAACCAGGACCTGTTCAACATGGAGAAGGTCCAGCGAGGGCTGGAGACCACCCGCAAGCCGGGCATCACGCTGGGCAACTACCAGGAGTCGAAGATCCGCTGGCTCCACGCCAAGCTCGACGCCTGGGTGGAGGCAGAGCCGTGAACGGCTTGCGCCATCCCTTCACCGGCGCGCTCTACGAGCCCGACGGGACCGGTTGCGTGCTGGTCACCGACGGTGATCGGCAGGGCCGGTTCCGGCCCAACGGCTCATGGATCTCCGGCGACCTGCGGGAGTGCGACCCGCAGCTGTGCGGCTGGGTCGCCGGGCCGCGGGTGGCCCATCACCGGATCGCGGAGGCCTCCCCCGACCACTGAGAGTCCTCGGGCTGAGGACCCGCGGGCTGAGGACCCGCGGGCTCGGCTCGCCCGATCCTGCCCTCCAGCACCAGCTTGAAGCCGTCGAGCGCCTGCCGGTGGTCCCGCTGGTCGTGCGACAGCCCGTCGGTCAGGCCGATCGTGAACGCCTCGATGTAGGCCAGCACCGCGGCCCGGTCACCGGGCGCGATCTCACCGGTGGAGATTCCGCAGTCGACGATGTCCTCGAAGAACTCGCTGCGCCGGGCGTCCCCCCGCCCCAGTTCGCTGGCGAGCTCGCCGACGCGCCGGCGATCGATGCGGGACGCACCGAGGAACCGGGCCAGCGACGGATCGTCGTTGTTGAGGTCGTGGGCGGTCTCGAGCACGGCCTCGATCTTGCCCACGAACGTGTCGGCGCTGCGTTCGGCCACGCCGAACCGCTTGTAGACCCGTTCCTGCACCTCGTCCAGCACGGCCTTGTAGATCTCGAGCTTCGAGTCGAAGTAGTGGTAGATCGCGCCGGTGGTGATGCCGACCTCGCTGGCCACCGCCTGGTTGGTGGTCGCCTCGTAGCCCAGCTCGGCGAAGAGGCGCCGGGCCACATCGATGATGCGGCCCCTCGTCTCGGCCGAGCTCGTCGCCGGCGGCCTGCCCAGCCGGGCCGGCTTCGATGCCATCCCTGAAGGCTATTTCGAGCGGGCCGGGCCACGGCGGGGCGCGGCGGCGCGACCCCGGCAAGAACGGGCGGGGCCGCGGCCCCTAACATGGTGGGATAACTAACCAGTCGATCAATTAGGGGGAGACAAATGGACCTCGGACTGGCAGGCAAGAAGGCTCTCGTCACCGGCTCGACCAAGGGCATCGGCCGCGCCATCGCCGAGACGCTGCTCGCCGAGGGGGCGTCGGTGGCGATCTGCGCCCGCAGCGGCGACGACGTCGATCGAGCGGTGGCCGAACTGTCGGCGGCCGGCACTGCCATCGGCTCGGCTGTGGACGCCGGCGACCTGGGGTCGCTGGAGGCCTGGATCGCGTCGTCGGCGGAGGCTCTGGGAGGAATCGACATCTACGTGCACAACACCTCCGGCAAGGGCCAGAAGCAGCTCGACGACTGGACCACGAACTTCAACGTCGATCTCAAGGCTCTGGTGGGCGGAGTGGCTGCCGCGACCGACGCCCTCGCCGACGGCGGCGGCTCGCTGGTGAGCATCGGCACCACCGCCACCGCGGAGCACTTCGCTTCGGGCTCGGGCAGCTACAGCGCGTTCAAGGCCGCGGTCGTCAACTGGACGCTCGGCCAGGCCCAGGTGCTCGGCGCCCGAGGCATCCGCTGCAACGTGGTGTCGCCCGGACCGATCTTCATCGACGGCGGCGACTGGGACCGGATCAAGGGCCGCTTGCCGGACTTCTTCGAGGCGTCCCAGAAGACCCATCCTGGCGGCGAGATGGGGACCGCGCAGGATGTCGCCAACGCGGTGGCCTTCCTGGCCAGCGACGCGGCCCGCCACATCAACGGAGCCAACCTCACCGTCGACGGCGGCTTCCTCAAGCGTGTCGACTACTGAGACACCTGCTGAGACGCCCGCTCCCGAGCGCGTCGACGCCTGCCTGGTGGCGGGCGGCAAGTATCACGACATCGACTTCGCCCGCCGCGAGCTGCTGCGGCTGCTGGCCGAGCATCCCCATGTGCGCACCCGGGTCGAGGCCACCTACGAGGACACCGCAGCGCTCGACGGGTGCCGGATCCTGGTGAGCTACACCTGCGACGTGCGTCCCTCCGAGCGGGCCCAGCGGGCTCTGCGCTCCTGGGTGGAGCGCGGCGGGCGGTGGGTGGCGCTCCACGGCACCAACTCGGCGCTGGACCACCCCCGTCCCAACGGCGTCGAGTCGCCCCGCTGCTTCCCGGTGTTCGCCGACACCCTCGGCAGCCAGTTCGTCGCCCACCCCCCCATAGCGCCCTACCGCGTCGAGCCGGCCGACCCGGACCATTGGCTGGTGGCCGGCATCGAACCGTTCGAGACCGACGACGAGCTGTACCTCATGGAGCACGCCGACCGCGGCGCCCTCCAGCCGCTGCTGCTCACCCGCTGGCGGGGCGAGGCCCGCGGCTTCGCCGAGAGCGACTGGACCTCGGGCCCCGGCGAGCAACTCGTGCAGTACATCCGCCCCCTCGGGGATGGGGCCGTGCTCTACAACACCCTCGGGCACTGCCGGGGCCACTGGGACATGGTTCCGTTGACGGACTACTACCCGACGGTCCAGCGCGGCTCGTGGAACCTCGGCGAGTACTACGAACTGCTGCGCCGGGCCATCCGCTGGGGTCTGGAGGCGGCCGGGTGAGCGTCAAAGGGAAGCGATGACCGGCCCTTCGCACGAGGTCCTGCGCGACATCCACCGCCGCATGGTCCGCATCCGCCTGTTCGAGGAGGCCGCCGGACGGATCTCCGAGGAGGGCCGGATACCGGGCTTCATCCACCTCTACGTCGGCCAGGAGGCGGTGGCTGCCGGGGTGTGCGCCGCGCTGCGTGACGACGACCAGGTCAGCTCCACCCACCGGGGCCACGGCCACCTCGTGGCCAAGGGCGGAGACCTCGCCCGGATGATGGCCGAGCTGATGGGCAAGGCCACCGGGTACTGCGGGGGCAAGGGCGGATCCATGCACGTCAGCGACCTCGACCTCAACATGCTGGGCGCCAACGGGATAGTCGGCGGCGGGGTGCCCATCGCGGTCGGCGCCGCGTTCGCCAACAAGTACCGGGACAACGGCGCGGTGAGCGTGGCCTTCTTCGGCGACGGGGCCACCAACATCGGGGCGTTCCACGAGGCCGCCAACATGGCCGCCACCCTCGAACTCGGCGTGCTGTTCGTCTGCGAGAACAACGAGTACTCGGAGTTCACCCGCCGCGATCTGACCATGGCCATCACCGACGTCGTCGAGCGGGCCCCGGCCTACGGGATGCCCGGAACCATCGTCGACGGAATGGACCCGGTGGCGGTGTTCGAGGCAACCACCGCCGCCGCGGACCGGGCCAGAGCCGGCGGGGGCCCGTCGTTCATCGAGTGCAAGACCTACCGGTTCTACAACCACCACGGCGTCCAGACCCTCGGGATGAAGTACCGCTCCGACGAGGAGGTGGAGGAGTGGAGGGGCAAGGATCCCGTCCCCCGCCACGAGGACCTGATGGTCGAGGTCGGGGCCATGACCGCCGACGGGATCGAGGCCGCCCGGGCTGAGATCGCGGCCGAGGTCGAGGCGGCCATCGAGTTCGGCGATCAGAGCCCCATGCCCGACCCCGACGACCTGCTCGCCAACGTCTACTCCGACCCCGCCGGTCGGCCGCTCTGACCGCCATGGCCGAGCTCACCTACCTCAAGGCGTTCAACGAAGGCATGCGCCAGATGATGGACGCCGACGGCGACATCTTCGTGGTGGGGGAGGACGTGGGCCGCAAGGGCGGGGTCTTCGGCAGCTTCGCGGGGCTCTTCGAAGAGTTCGGCGAGCTCAGGATGGTCGACACGCCCATCGCGGAGCAGGCCATCGTCGGCCTGGGTGTCGGCGCGGCCGTCTGCGGGCTGCGACCGGTGGTCGACTTGATGTTCATGGACTTCGTGCTGGTCGCCATGGACCAGCTGGCCAACCAGGCGGCCAAGCTCAAGTACATGTTCGGCGGCACCGCCCGGCTGCCGGTGACGATCACCACCAACGGCGGCGCCGGATTGTCGGCCGGGGCCCAGCACAGCCAGAGCCTCGAGACGATGCTGTGCCACGTCCCGGGCCTCAAGGTCGTGATGCCCTCCACTCCCCACGACATGAAGGGCCTGCTGGTCTCGTGCCTGCGCGACGACAACCCCACCGTGCTGGTAAAGCACAAGCGCATGTTCGGCGTGAAGGGCGAGGTCCCGTCGGAGCTCTACGAGGTTCCGATCGGTGAGGCCAGCGTCGTTCGCCCCGGTGCTGACGTGACCGTGGTGGCCTACAGCCGGATGGTCCCGGAGTCGTTGAAGGCCGCGGACTCCCTGGCCGCCGACGGCATCGACTGCGAGGTGATCGACCTGAGGTCGGTGCAGCCGATCGACACCGAGACCGTCGTGGTGTCGGCCCGCAAGACCAACCGCATCGTGGTCGTGCACGAGTCGGTCCGGTTCGCGGGGCTCGGCGCTGAGATCGCAGCCCAGGTCTCCGAGCACGCCTTCGACTATCTCGACGCCCCCGTCGCCCGGGTGGCCGCGCCCTTCACGCCGGTGCCTTTCAGCCCCGCGCTCGAATCCCGCTACGTGCCGGACGCCCCCCGCATCGCCGCGCAGATCCGCGCCACCCTAGACCGCGCCTAGAGGCCGGGGGCGGGCAGGCATGGCCACCGAGTTCCAGATGCCGAAGCTGGGCCTCACCATGGAGGCCGGCACCATCATCGGCTGGCACGTCCCCGACGGTGCGGAGGTCACTGAGGGTATGGCGGTGCTGGCTATCGAGACCGACAAGGTCGAGAGCGACGTCGAGGCCAGCGCCTCGGGGCGGCTCCACCAGACCGCCGCGCCGGGCGAGACCTTCCCGTGCGGCGCCCGGATCGGGTGGTTCCTCGCCGAGGGGGAGGAACCGCCGGCCGCCCGCCCACCAGCCGCTGGCGCCGTCACCCCGGCTCCCGCGACCCCCTCCGCTCCCGCAGCTGCCCCCACCGCCGCTTCCGCATCTCCGGCCGCTGCGGCTCCCGCTACTGCGGTCCCCGCGGCGGCAGCGGGCACGCCGACCCGAGGCGACCGCGGTCGCATCCTGTCGTCGCCCAACGCCCGCCGGGTGGCCGCGGAGCTGGGCGTCGACATCGCTGCCGTCGCGGGCTCCGGCCCCGGTGGTCGCATCGTCTCCGAGGACGTGCAGAGCTTCGCCGAGGCGCTGCCGGCACCGGCCCCGGTGCCCGGCACCGGGTTGACGGCAACCGTCGCGGCCCGCCGGTTGGCCGACTTGCTGGGCATCGACATCGGGGTCGTTCCCCGCACCGGCGTCGACCCGCGGATCACCCGCGACGACGTCGCTCTCTACACCCGGCGACAATTGGCCGGGGCCGGGCCTGCACCCGCTTCGACCCCGCCTGGACAGGCGCCCGCAGGACGGAGGTCGGGGGGCCGGGTTCGTCCGGCCGGGTCTGGCGCCGCCTGGCCCCCACCCTCACAGACACCCCTGGGAGTCGTTCCGATGCGGGGCATGCGGCGCACGATCGCGTCGCGGATGCACGATTCGCTCCACCACATGGCCCAGCTCACCCTCACCATGGACGCAGCCATGGACCGGGTCGTGGCCGACCGCAGACGGCGCCAGGTAGACGGTGGCGCCCCCAGCTACACCGACTATGTGATTGCTGCGGTTGCCGCCGCCCTCGTCGAGCATCCGATAGTCAACAGCCAGATCACCGACGACGGCGTCGCCCTGCTGCCCGAAGTCAACGTGGGGATGGCGGTGGCCCTCGACGACGGCCTCCTGGTCCCGGTCGTGCGGGGCGCGGACCGCCGGTCCATCACCGACATCAGCGTCGAGACGGAGCGGCTCGCCGCGGCTGCTCGCTCGCGGTCGCTGGGTTTGGACGACTTCCAGGGGGCGACGTTTACGGTCACTGCGATGGGCATGTACGGCGTCGACGCGTTCACCCCGATCATCAACCCGCCCAACACCGCGATCCTGGGCGTGGGCCGCATCCGGCGCGACGTGCACTGGGATGACCACGACCGGGCCGTGCCCCGACCCACCCTGACTCTGAGTCTCACGTGGGACCACCGCGCCTTCGACGGGGCACCGGCCGCCGAGTTCACCCGAACGGTCAGGGAGGTGCTCGAATCGTGGGGTGAGCGGTGAGCGGAACCGCCGGGCCGCTCAGCCTCACTTTCGCCGAGGCCGCTGATCTGGATCTCTCGGATCGCCCCGAGCTGCTCGGAGGCAAGGGCGCCGCCCTAGTGCGGATGACCGAGCTGGGTCTGGCTGTACCGCCCGGCTTCGTCCTCACCACCGCGGCGTGCCGGAAGGTGCTCGAGGCGGGCTGGTATGCCGCCCTCGACGGCGCGCTGGCGGCCGGTGTCTCGTGGATCGAGCAGCAACTCGACCGCCGCCTCGGCGACCCCGAATCGCCGCTGCTGCTCAGCGCCCGCTCCGGGGCCCCGGTTTCTATGCCGGGGATGATGGACACGGTCCTCAACGTCGGCATCACCGAGGCGGTGGCCGAGGCGCTCTCGGCCCGCTCCGGTAGCGGTCCCTTCGGGTGGGACACCGCCCGGCGCTTCATCCAGTCCTACGCAGCCGTCGTGGCCGGCGCGCCGGCCGAACTGATCGGCCGCTTGTCGGCCCGCTGCCTGGGACCCGACGGGGGGCGGTCGCTTGCCCCCGAGACACTGGCGGCGGCCACCCGGCATCTCCGGGAGGAGCTCGCGGCAGCCGGCCATGCCATACCGAAGGATCCCCACACGCAGCTCCGGCAGGCCGTCGGGGCCGTGTTCGCTTCCTGGAACTCCGAGCGGGCCAGGGTCTACCGCCGGGTGGAGGGCATCGCGGACGACCTCGGCACCGCGGTCACGGTGCAGGCGATGACGTTCGGGAATCTGGGCGAGCGGTCGGGCACCGGCGTCGCCTTCAGCCGCGATCCCAGCACCGGCGAGCCGACCCTCGTCGGTGAGTTCCTGCCTGGGGCGCAGGGCGAGGATGTGGTGTCGGGCGCTCATGCGACCCGGTCGCTGGCAGAGATGCGGTCGGTGTGGCCCGACACCGCCGACGAGCTCGCGGCGGCCGCCACCCTGCTGGAACGGGACCTCGCCGACATCGCCGACATCGAGTTCACCGTCGAGGACGGCGCGCTCTGGCTGCTGCAGGTCCGTGTTGGCAAGCGGAGCCCGCGTGCCGCCCTGCGAGCTGCCATCGACATGGCCGAGGAACCCGGCTTCCCGCTGGACCGGGCCGGTGCTCTGGCCCGGGTCTCCCAGGTCCTCGCCGATCCGCCCACCGCGCCCGCACCGGAGTCGCCCGCTGCCGGGGAGGAGGAGGTCCTGGCTGACGGTTTGGCCGCGTCGCCGGGCAGGGCCGTGGGCGTGGTCTGCACCGGCATCGACGAGACGCTGACTCGGGCCGCGCGGGGCGAGCCGGTAATCCTGATCCGGCGGGAGACCTCGCCCGCCGATGTCGCCGGCATGGCCGAGGCCGCGGGACTGGTCACCACCTTGGGCGGGATCGTCAGCCACGCGGCTGTGGTGGCCCGGTCATGGGGAATACCCGCGGTGGTGGGTGCCGCCGCCATCGAGGTCTCAGCCCACGGCATCGTCGTCGACGGCCGCCACGTCCCGGCAGGGGAGACCGTCACGGCCGACGGCGATCGCGGTCTATTGCTGCGGGGTGCCCACCCCGGCAGCCGGGTCGAACTGGAGGAGGTACGGGTGCTGAGGGCTTGGAACGCCGCACTCCATCAGCCCACCGGCTCCCGTGCCACTCCCGACGCAGGGGAGGGGCTCGGAGTCGACCTCACCGAGGTGCGCCGGATCGTCGGCTTGAAAGGGGTGGCCTCGGCCGACTCACTAGTCGATGTGCTCGGCTGTGGGCCCGGTCCGGCCGGAGCGGCCATCGCCGCCCTGGTCGACGAGGGCGCCGCCCAGGAGCTGCCCGGCGGACGGGTCCGCCTTACCCCCGACGCGCTGGCCTCCGTGGACGAGCTGTTCCGCCAGGACGCCGCCCGTCTTCGCACCGTCGTCGAGGCGGTGATGGACGACTTCCATGCCGTCAATGGCACCTTCAAGGCACTCGTGACGTCGTGGCAGATGCGAGTCGTCGACGGGGAGGAGGTCGTCAACGACCACACCGACGAGGCCTATGACGCCAACGTCGTCACGCGGCTGCGCGACGACATACATCCCCGGGTTCTCGCCGTCATCGATCAGGTCGCCGGAGCCGAGCCGCGCCTGGCCCGCTACAGCGACCGCCTGGCGGCCGCCCTGGAGGCTGTCCAGCAGGGCGACGCCCAGATGATGGCCCACCCCCTGCGCGACAGCTATCACACCGTCTGGTTCGAGCTGCACGAGGAGTTGATCCGCCTCTGCGGGCGCGACCGCGCCTCGGAAGCTGCCGCGGGCCGAGCCTGATCCCGCCCGCTACGGCAGGGCGTCGATGGTGACGGTGCCGGCGGTGCCGTCGACGGTGACGGTGGCTCCGTCTGGAATGACGAGCGTCGCGTCGGGCACCGACGCTACGCACGGGATGCCGAGTTCGCGGCTCACGATCGAGGCATGGCTGGCGGGAGCCCCGACGTTGGTCACCACCGCACCGGCGGCCAGGAACAGCGGCGTCCACGACGGGTCGGTCTGCACCGTGACCATGATCTCGCCCGGTCCCAGCGCGGAGGGGTCGTGAGGGTCGAGGACTACGCGGGCAACGCCGCTTACCGTGCCCGGTGAGCAGGCCGCGCCGGTCAGCACCGAGCCTGCCTCCGCCGCGGCCAGGACCGCCTCAGCCTTCCGGGGCCAATCGCCGACCGGCGGCGCCTCATGCGTGATGATGAACGGCGGTTCCAGGTCGTAGAGGCTCCGGTGCTCGGCCTCGCGTTGAGCCAGCGCCGGGCCGAAGGAGCCCGGGTCGGACAGGAAGTCGTCCAGTTCGGCCTCCAGCAGCATGTAGATCTGGCCCGGCGACTCGATGTGGCCCGCCTCCGCCATCCGGCGGCCCAGCTCGTCGAAGCACATTCGAGCCTCGTGGATGACCCGGATGTTGGTGCACTTCGAGCGCTCCCGTGCGGCCAGGAAGATCCCCGACGACTTCATACCGGCCCGGAACGTGCCGAGCGTCTCCTCGTCGTCGGCCAGCAGTTCCTCGATCTCGGCCGCGATCTCGGCCCGTTCGGCCGCTTTGCGCTCCAGGGCCGCGACCGGGTCGGCGTCGTCGGACTGCCTGCGCAGCACGTCGAGCTGGGCGTAGGCGAGGCCCGTGTTCGTCTCGTAGCTCTCCGCGCCCGGATCCCACTCGTTGGGTCCCCGGGAGCCGTGGTTGTAGAGGAACACGTCGAAGGCATCGGCGAAGTCCGTGCCGGCCAGCCGCTCACCCAGGCCGTCGCGCCCGGCGTCGAACTCCGCGGTCAGATGGTCACTGGATCGGATCATCCGCGACAGCACCCACAGCTCGCGGGCGATGTCGGCCGAATCGACGTCGCCGATGCCGGTGATGAGCCTCAGGCCGTCGTCGGGGCGCCCCAGGTCGGCCACCACCGCGGTGATGGTTCCCGGCCCGAACGACGCCCCCAGCGACGAGGTGACGTGGTGCTTGAAGTTGTCAACCATCTGGGGCTGCAGCGACCGCGCCCGGGCAACCAGTTCCTCGTTCGAGACGGTAGCCAGGTCAGGCCGCTCGTCCCGGATGCGCTTGGCCGTCTCCTGCTGGTCGAGCACCGGCTGGTGGATGTCGGTGGACATCACGTAGCCGGCGGTCTCGGTGAGTTTCTGGGAATGGCGCTCGCTCTCGTGCCACGGCTTGGGCACGTACGGGGGAACGTCGGGGTGCTCGTCGAAGTAGGCCTCGTCGATCTGCTCGGGGGAGGCGCCGGGCATGCGCACCCCCAGCAGCCGTGCCTGGGTCAACGAGTTGTAGAAGTAGCCGCCGAAGAGACCGAAGCACTCCGGCGGGTCGCCGTACTCGTCGGCGTCGAACACCCCGAACGTCGCGAACCCCTCGCGGCAGCCCAGCACCACACCGGACTCCCAGCAGAACGTCCAGCCCAGAGGAGTGACCGGGTCGGCCAGCACCTCGCCCGCGTTAGCCCTCGTGTAGTCGGGGAACCTCTCGGTCGGAACGCGGTCGATGATCCAGCGGTCACCAAGCATGGGGCCTCCTTTGGGATCGGTGGGACTCGGTGCGCCGACTCAGGCCAGGAGGCTGCCTCCGTGAAGGTCGAGGACGGCCCCGTTGATCCCGCCCCCGATGTCGGTGCAGACATGTATCGCCATGGCCGCGACCTCGTCGACGGTGTTCAGCCGCTTGATCGAGGCCAGCTGGGCGTAGGTGTCGAGGAACTCCTCGTAGGTGATGCCCATGGCCTCTGCTGCCTGGGGGCCGGCCGTCTTCATGATGTCGGTCTCGATGGCGCCCGGGCACAGCACGTTGCAGGTGATCCCCGCCGGCCCGTACTCGAAGGCGACCGCCCGGGTGAGCCCGATGATGGCGTGCTTGTTGGTGATGTAGTGCGAGATGGCCGCTTTGTCGGCCTGGCGGCCCTCCACCGACGAGATGTTGATGATGCGGCCCCAGCCCTTCTGCTCCATGGTCTGCAGGGCCCGGCGGGTGCCCCAGAACGTGGGGTTGAGGCACCAGTTCAGGCATTCCTCCCAGGCCGCGTCCTCCAGCTGGGCCACCGGCGCGAAGCCCGACGACCCACCCGCGTTGTTGACCATGATGTCGATGGTGCCGAAGGTCTCGACGGTGGTGTCGACCAGCCGGTTCACCGTCTCCTGCTGCTGGATGTCGCCCTGCACGTAGATGGCCCGGTCGCCCGCATCCATCTCCGCGAGCGCCTGCGCGCCCTTCTCCTCGGAGCGGCTGCACACCGCGACCTTCCCGCCTTCGTCGATGATCGCGCCGGCGATGGCCCGCCCGATCCCGCGGGTGCCTCCGGTGACGGCGGCGACTTTGCCTTCGAGTCTCATGGACTCCCTCCTTGATTGTGTTGATGGAGAACTGGGTTCAGGGAGCTGAGCGAACAGGCCGCCCCGGTCGGAATCTTGATCGGACCCATGAATGATTGCATGCAATCGAGCGATTGCACAAACGTAACTCGCGCCGCGCTTGACGCTAATCTCGTCTGTCTATACGGTCTTGATCGCACAGGTCCGGCATTTGTCCGACATATGACTCCAAAACCCAACGACGTGAAGGAGAAGCGCCGTGTCAGAGTTCAACGACCTTGAGGCCATTCGCCGGCTTACCTACGAATACGCCATGGCGGTGGACACGATGCAGCTCGACAAGCTGGTCGACCTGTTCGTTCCCGAGGCCGTCTTCGATCCAGGACCGGGCGGCGTGCCGGTGATGAACGACCGTGACGAGATCGAGGCGTTCTTCAAGGCGACCTTCGAGGGATCCCGCAATCTGTTCCACCTGACGTCCAACCACATCATCGACGTGGACGGCGATTCGGCCACCGGAACGGTCTACTACGCCGCGTCGGGCGTCACCGCCGACGGGGCGAGCTTCGGCGCCAACGGGTACTACGGAGACACATACGTGCGGACCGCTGACGGCTGGAAATTCCTGCGCCGCGAGGCGGCAGCCCTGCTCGATCCCGACTACAGCGACTGGGACCAGGCCGAGGGCTAGCTCGCGGGTCGGGCGCCCTTCGTGAGGTCGCCCCATCGTCACCCATGACCTGCATGAAACGGCGGATCAGGGCGTGCCGTCCACCCAGCCTGGGGCCTCATTCCTCGAACCGGTCGTGAACCCTGCATCGGTTGTGAGGCACAGCCCGTTCGTGTAGCCGGACTCGTCGCTGCCCAACCAGAGCGCTGCGTTCGCGACGTCTGTCGCGAGTCCGGCTCGCCCCTTGAGCGGGGACATCTCCTCGAGAATGGGCATCACCCCGTCAATGTCGTCCCGGTCGCCAACGAAGGCCTCCGCAGTCAAAGGCGTCGCCATCGCATGAGGCGCGATGCAGTTCGCCCTGATGCCGTGACGACACAGCTCGGCGGCGGCGTTCTTCGTGAGACCGACGATCGCATGCTTGGCCGCGGTGTACGCGTGGGGACCGAGACCGCCGACCACCCCGGCTGTACTCACGGTGCTGATGATCGAGCCTGACTCCCTCGGGACCATCACGCGAGCCGCATGCTTCATCCCGTAGAAGACCCCGTTGAGCAACACGTCGATGGTGGCCTTCCACTCGTCGGCCGGAGTGGCCGCCAACGGCCCGAAAACGCCGACGATGCCCGCGTTGTTGAACATCACGTCGAGGTGACCGAACTCCCGGACTGCGGTATCGACCAGGTTCGAGACGTCAGCCTCGCTGGTCACGTCGCAGCTCACGAATCTGGCGGCCGAGCCGATCGACTCCGCGACTCCCTCGCCCCGCTCCCGTTGAATGTCGGCCAGCACGACTTGCGCGCCCTCGGCGACGAAGAGGCGTCCCGTCGTTTCGCCGAAGCCACTGGCCCCTCCGGTGATTGCGGCTACCTTGCCTTCGAGGCGTCCGGCCACTCTCGACTCCTCTCGCCGCCGACACGCTCTAACGTAGTACCTCTACCACACAGCCAACGGGTCCGACTCGACCCGTGCGTCTACTCGCGTCGCACGCCCACCGAACCCGGCCCAGCCGGGCCGTGCCAGGCCCAGCAGCCACCCGGTGGATCCCCCCTACATGCTCACACCTCGCTCATCGCGAAGCCCCAGCTTGACGGGGTGAACATCCGGCCATAAGGTAACGTCCGACGTATGACTCGACGGAGATCAGAGGGGGAGCAGCCGGTGTCAGAACTCGAAGACCTGAAGGCGATCGAGCGGCTCACGTACGAGTACGCGATCGCCGTCGACACGTTTCAGCTTGACGCCCTGATGGACCTGTTCCTGCCCGAGGCGGTGTTCGACCCTGGACCGGGCCACCCACCCGAGAACTTCATGAACAATCGCGACGAGATCCGTGCCTTCTTCCAGGGCCTGTTCGATGTTTCGACGCACCTGTACCACGCGGCGACGAATCACATCATCGATGTCGACGGCGACACCGCGACCGGCACGGTCTACTACCTGGCGAAGGGCGTCACCACGTCCGGTGGCGGCTTCGGAGCTCACGGCTACTACGCCGACACCTACGCACGTACCGCCGACGGATGGAAGTTCCGTCGCCGCGACGCCGCGGGTCTGCTCGATCCGGACTACAGCAACTGGGAGATGGCCGGCTGATGCTCGACGGTCTCCCTCGAATCTCGCACCTGCGATGGGGCCCGCCCTATCGCCCACTCCGATAGCCTGGGAGGGCATCATGAAATCCAAGACATTGCTCCGCCTTTTGGGTGCCATCTTCGCGTTTGCACTGGTTGCAGCCGCATGTGGTGACGCCGAGGATGCAGCCGTCGACGAAACCACCGAGGCACCGGAACCTCAAACCACCGAGGCACCGGAACCTCAAGAAGCCACCGAGGAAACGGAAGCTCAAGAAACCACCGAGGAAATGGAACCGGCCGACGACGCGGTCCCGGCTGGTGTTGCAGCGGCGCAGGCGGTGTCGGATGAGTTGAGTGTGTTGCCAACCTCGATTGGGCTAACGGAGCCGATCGAGGGTGACATTCCGACGGGGTTGAGGATCGTCGTCATTCCGATCAATGTGCCGTCGGCGATCGAGCTGATCACGTTCTTGCAGGAGGCCGCGGCTGTGCTTGGCTGGACGGCTGAGTCGGTGTCGGGTGGTACGACACCTGAGGAGTTCAAGGCGGCGTTCGCCCAGGTGTGCGCCGACGCGCCCGACGCAGTGTTCAGCCTGGGGATCCCGTCGGCGGTGGTGACCGAGGAGCTTGAGTGCCTTCGTGATGCGGGTATTCCGATGGTGTTCCAGTCGACTGCGCCTGAGGGGGTCCAAGACAGCGATCTGGTGTTGGCCAACATCTATGACCACACGCCGCAGTTCATCTCTGGGACCCACAACGCGAACTGGGTGATCGCCGACAGTGGCGGCAACGCGAACATCGTGTACTACGACTTCGCTGCGGTGGAGACCGTGCACTACGTGTCACTCGGGTTCGAGGAGACGATCAACGAGCGCTGCCCGAACTGCACGTTCGAGAGGATCGATGTGCCAGCGGAAGACATCGGCACGAACCTGCCGGGCCAGATCGTCAGCTATATGCGTGCGAACCCGGACACGAACTACGTGGCGTTGGCGTTCAGCGATCTGGCGATCGGTGTGCCTGGTGCTCTGGCTGATGCCGGCATCGGTACCGACGAGGTTCGCCTGATCGGCGCCAACCCGGGGCCGGGCAACCGGGTGAACATCGCGGCCGGGAACTACGAGCAGGCCGCGATCTCGTTCCCCAAGTACGAGTCACAGTGGCGGGTCATCGACATCTTTGCCCGTCATTTCGCCGGCGAGTCCGTCGACCATCCACAAGATGCCATTTACCCGTACTTCATGTACAGCTCCGACAACGTCGACAACTGGGCCGGGGCTCCCGAAGACGAATGGCCCCTCGTCCAAGACTATAAAGAGCAGTACCTCGCCCTCTGGGGTGTCGGCTGATCCGCTGGTAATGGACGATCGTTCACCGGTCGAGGTCAAGAACCTATCGAAGACTTTTCCCGGCACCCGGGCATTGGCCGACGTGTCGCTCCGGCTGGCGCCAGGCGAGATCCACGCCCTCGTCGGTCAGAACGGATCTGGGAAGTCGACGCTCATCAAGATCCTGGCTGGCTACCACCAGCCCGACCGCGGCGGCGAGGTCTGGGTGGGCGGCACCGAGATCACCACCGATCGCGGCGCTGCGGCTCACCGCCTCGGACTCCGCTTCGTTCACCAGGGCCTGGGGCTGATCGACGAGCTCAACGCCGTCGACAGCTTCGGCCTGGTCAGCGGCTTCGCGCGGACGACAGCCGGGAACGTGAACTGGAAGGCGCAGGCCAGCGAGGTCCGCGCCCAGCTGGCCCGATTCGGTGTCGCGGTGGACGTGATGCGACCGGTCGGCCAGCTCGACGCGGTCGAGCGCACAGCGGTGGCCATCACCAGGGCGCTGGAAGGCCTCGAATCCGGGAGCGGCGCGCTCGTGCTCGACGAGCCGACGGTCGCGCTCACCAAGCGCGAGGTGAGCCAGCTGTTCGAGATCCTGCGAGAGGTCCAGCGCAGCGGCGTAACCGTTCTGTACGTCTCGCACTACCTCGACGAGGTGTTCGACATCGCCGATCGGGTCAGCATCCTCAAGGGCGGTCGCCTCGTCGCCACCCATGACACGTCGGCGCTCGACCGCGACGAGTTGGTGCGGCTCATGGTCGGTCACGATGTAGGGTCGCTTCACGGGCGGCGAAGCGAGCTGACCGAGTCTGAAGACACACCGGCCTTGCGGGTACGTGGTCTTGCCGGGCGCCAGCTCCAGGGCATCGACTTCGATGTCGCGCGTGGCGAAGTTCTCGGGATTGCCGGCCTTCAGGGCAGCGGGATCGGAGAGTGTCCGTATGCGTTGATCGGTGCGACCCGCCACCCGCGGGCAGTCATCGAGGTCGCCGGCGAGGGCGCGCCGCGGCGCACGCCGACCGTCATGGCCGATCTTGGTGTCCGGCTGGTTCCCCGAGATCGGCGTACCGAGGGCGCGGTCTCGGAGTTCACCGTGCGCGAGAACATGACGCTCGGTCGTCTGCGGTCGTTTCGTCGCGGCGGCCGGCTCCGGCCGGGGGACGAGCGCGTCTTTGTCAATCACTGGATCGACGAGCTCGAGTTGGTCCCTCCCGATCCCGACCGTGCGTACAGCACGCTGAGCGGCGGCAACCAGCAGAAGGTGGTACTCGGCAAATGGCTGGGTACCGATCCCCAGGTGCTCGTCCTCGACGAGCCGACCAACGGCGTCGATATCGGTGCCCGCGAGAAGATCTACACCACCATCCGGGATCAAGCCGCTGGGGGCCTGGCGTTCGTCGTCTGCTCGTCGGACGCCGCTGAACTGGCTGAGATCTGCGACCGGGTCCTAGTCCTCGACGGCGGCGTGATCGAGGCCGAGCTCGTCGGCGATGACATCACCGAAGCTGCGATCGTCAGTCAGCTCCACGTCACCGAGGTGGGGGCGGCGTGAACGAGGCGGCCGTGAAGCCCCAGACCGGGAGCCAGACGAGAAACTGGTGGAGTTGGTGGTCCTTCAACAACATCGGCGCCCTCTACGTTTGGGCGCTCATCATCGCCATCTTCTGGTTTCTCGAGCCGGACACGTTCGGCTCAGCGAACACGGTGACCGACATCCTCAACCAAAGCGCCGTCACCGGACTGGTGGCCCTGGCGTTGGTGGTCCCGATGTCGGTCGGCTGCTTCGATCTCTCGATCGGGGCCACCCTCGGCGTCACGTCAGTGCTCACCGCCAAGCTGCTCGCCGAGACCTCGGTCAGTCCCACGACCGCAGTCATCGTGGCGCTCCTGGTCGGCCTGGCGATCGGGCTGGGCAACGCCGTCGTCGTGGTCGTCTTCAAGATCGATCCCTTCATCGGGACGCTGGCGACCAGCTCGCTCCTCGGCGCGTTGTCACTGTTCATCTCCGGCAACAGGACCATCGCGTCCGAGCGGCTGATCGGTGACTTCACCGAGATTGCTCGATACAAGATCCTTGGTGTCACAGCGCCCGTCTGGTACATGCTCGTGGTGGCGGTGATCCTCTGGTACTTACTCGAGCACACCGCGACGGGACGCCACATCTACGCCATCGGCTTCAGTCTGGAAACCGCGCGCCTGAGCGGCATCAACACGAAGCGGATTCGCTTCATGAGCCTCGTCCTGTCGGCCTTCGTCTCTGGGCTGGCGGGCGTGGTCCTGACTGCTCGGATCACGGTGGGGTCGCCGACCATCGGCCCACCGTTCTTGCTCCCGGCTTTCGCGGCGGTGTTCGTCGGTGCCACCCAGCTTCGGGGCGGCCGCTTCAACGTCTGGGGCACCCTGATTGCGGTGTACCTGATCGGCACCGGAAACACGGGGCTCTCATTGGCCGGCGCGCCTCTCTGGGCGCCGCAGGTCTTCGTGGGTATCACCCTCATCGTGGCTATTGCGCTGACCGGGGTGAAGCGGTCGGTGAAATGAGTCCGGGCGACACCCTCGCATTCGCCCCCCTGCCGCTCGGTACGGCTCACGACATGGGGGCTTCCGTCGACGGCCGCCCGCTATTCGACCCCCGCGTATTCGACAGCACCGAGTTCAGGAGGAACCCCCACCCCTACTACCGGATCCTGCGCGATCACTACCCCGTGTACCGGGACAAGCTCCACAACCGGTACCTGATTACCCGCTACGAGGATGTGATTGCGGCCTATCTGGACGACGAGATCTTCAACACGATCCCCAAGGGCACATCCAACCTGGTGAACGGGAACACGATCCTGGAATTGGGCGGCCGCGAGCACACCCGCCGCCGGAGGCTCTTCGGCTCTGAGCTTGCCGGTCAGGCGCTCAAGGCTCGAATTCCGACGATCCATCGCATGGCCATGGAGATGATCACTGAGGCGATCGAGCCGACCGCCAAGGAGATGGTCACCGGCAGCGTCGCCGGCCGGCGAACGATCGAGTTGGGCCGGGCGTTCGCCAATGAGTTCCCGATCCGGGTCGTCGGCCATCTGCTGGGGTTCCCCGCCGAGGCCCGGGAACGGTTCTACTACTGGTACCGGTCCATGCAGGACGGCCGTCCGGGCTCCGAGAAGGCCGGGGCCGGCCTCCAGGCCCGCCAGGATCTTGGGGACTACGTCTGGGAGTTGGTCGAGGAGCGGCGCCGGAAGCCCGCCTATCTCTACGACGAGCACGGCCAGCCCACCGGCGAGGACATCATCTCCCGGCTGAGCCGGAACAAGGTCGACGGCGGCTACCTGTCGACCACCGAGATCGTCTCGATGATCGCGCTGCTCGTGGGCGGCGGCGGCGACACCACTCGGGGAGCCATCCTGCACATGTGGCGCCTGCTCCTCGAGCATCCCGAGCAGTTCAAGGCGGTCCAGGAAGATCCCGGACTGTTTGACGCCGCCTTCCATGAGACGCTACGCCACTCCGCCCCGGTGGGAGGGATGTCTCGTTCCACCAACCGCGACATTGTTCTGCACGGCGTGCTCATACCCGCGGGCTCCTGGGTGGAGCTGGTGAACTTCTCGGCTAACCATGACGAGCGGGTATTTGCCGACCCCGAGACGTTCAACATCTTCAGGCCCGAGCTGTACACCGGTCGGGAAGTCCAGCGCGGCTACCGCCGGGACGGAAAGTGCAGCCACGTGGGGTTCGGCGTTGGTACGCACTTCTGCCCTGGTGCCTGGATCGCCCATCAGGAGACTGTTATCGGGTCCAGGATCTTGCTCGAACACATGAGGAACCCGCGCCTCACCCCCGGAAAGATCGCAAACGACGTCCACGGCGGGTTGGAGCCCATCTTGACTGATCGCCTTTCGCAGCTGTCCGAGCTGTGGATCGACTGCGATGCTCGCTGAGGCCGAGCGCTCCTACGAGGTCTACCAGCGACAGACCTCCAAGGACATTCCCGTCGTCGTCCCTGGCGGGTTCTGGCTACGGCCGGATTTCATGGCCGATCCCTATCCGACGCTGGCCCTGCTGCGAGAGCATTACCGGTGCTTCCAGGACTGGCACACGAACACCCTCTGGGTGACCAGCTACGACGAGGTCACATCGTTGATCGCCGACGAGGCCAACTTCTCGGCGAGGCCCCGCCACGCGACCTACGAGGCCGGGCTGTTCAGCCGCGACCTCCGCGACGAGCCCCCGGTTCGCGACGCGATCGGCCTCGGGATGCAGTCGTTGGCCGAGGACGTCGCCCACCGGGCCGCCGACGGGCTGCGCGGTGACGGCGCCGACCTGGTCGGCGACTTCGTGCGCCCGTTCACTGTCGGGCTCCTGGCCGGGGTTGTTGGGATACCCGATGGCAACGCCGACCGGTTCGGCGACTCGTGGCGCACCATGCAAGAGGGGGTCGGCTGGCACGCAGGCCGGGCCGACGCCGGCGTACGGGCCGCCGCGGAACTGGTCGAGACGGCGACGCAGCTGCTGGCCGCTCCCGACTCCCTGCCAGCACCGAGCCTGCTCGCAGCCGCTCTGACCTCAGGCGATGATGCCTCACCGGGCGATGTCGCCCGGGACGTTGTGACAACCCTGCTGGAACTCGACTTCAGGACTCTGGAAGGCTCGCTCGCCAACCTCTTGTGCCTCCTGCTCACCCATGACGATCAGTTGGAGATGGTGATCGAGGAGCCGGACTTGGTCATGCGGGCGTGGCAGGAGACCATGCGCCACAGTCCGGCGCTGATGGAATCGCGTCGCTACGCCCGCCGCGAGGTAGAGCGGTTCGGCCGGCTGATTCCGCGAGGGAGCCTGGTCGTCTGCTCCGCCGGGGCCGCGAACCGTGATCCCGATGTGTTCTGGGAGCCGGATCGCTTCTGCATCACCCGCCAGGACCTGGCCCACCGCGAGCCTCGGGGCCAGTTCCGCATCGACGGCCTGCCGTCGGGCGTAGCGCCCGGCCTGGTCCCGCTGTCGAGGATGCCGGCACGCCCTGCCGACAGGCCACCGTCGCTCTACGCGCTCACCGCCGACGCCGTCGTAGCCGCGATGACAGCCCTGCTTGAACTCTGGGACGGGAAACGGCCGTCGGTCACCCGTCAACCCGGTATCGGCTCCCGGTGGGCGGGCGACGACCGTGTCTGCCGGCGCTTGCTGGTCGAACGAGATGGTTGACGTGGCCGAGCAGTTGCCGTCGCCGTCGGTCGAGTCGGGGATGGTCAAACCGGTGCTGTCGGCCTACCGTCAGGTGGCCGACCAGCTCCGGGCCCTGATCGTGACCGGCCAGATCCGTCCCGGCGAGCGGCTGCCTTCCGAGGCCAGCCTGGCCAACCTGTTCGGCGTCAGCCGGGGAACGGTCCGCGAGGCGCTGCGCGAGCTGTCGGCCCAGCACCTGGTCGAGACGTCCCGAGGCTCGGCGGGCGGGAGCTTCGTCACCGAGCCGGACCCCGAGTCGGTGTCGGCGTTCCTCGAGTCCCGCTTCGGGCACATGTCCGGCCTCGACATGGTGAGCCTTCCCGACATGCTCCAGGTCCGCGACATGCTGGAGATCCCCATAGCCCGGCTGGCCGCCGAGAACCGCACCGAGCAGCACCTCGAGATGCTCCGGGCCTCGATCGGCATCAGGACCACTGCCGAGTACCGGCGCACCATCACCGACGACGGCCCTCCCCACTTCCACACCACGCTGCTTCACGCCGCGGGCAACCCGCTGCTGTCGATCATGACGCCGCCGGTGTTCAGGGTGCTCCAGTTGAGGTATCTGCGCGACGACCCGCCCGACTTCTGGCGATTGGTGAGCGACGAGCACGAGGAGATCCTCGTTGCGGTGGCCGACCGCGACGCCGACGCAGCCGAGGAAATGATGCGCAAGCACCTGCAGTCGCTGCGCTGCGCCTATGAGGCCGGCAGCATCCTGGAGCAGCCGGAGGCGGACTAGCCAGACGTTCCTAGAGGCCGAGCGGATAGGCGGGACAACGCGGCCCATACGGCGCGAGGCCGTGGCCCGAGCGGCCCGTGAGCGCAGCGAACAAGAGCGGGAAAGACCCCGGCGCAACGCGACGGGCTTGCACCTGCCCGCGCACGTTCTTAGCCGGGTCCGGGTAGCCGGGCCCCGGCATGCGTCGAGTCCTCGATGGAGATCGGACGGCCCACCCACAGCCCGATGTTCTGGCCGGTGCGGCCGTCGGGCCCTTCGCTCAACAGCTCGACGAGCAACGCGGCAGCCTGGGCCGGCTGTATCCACTCCTTGATGGCGGATTCGGTTGCCCGTTCGCCCATCCAGGCCAGTGTCATCTCGGTGACGGTGGCCCCCATGCACAGCGAGTTCACGCGGATGTTGTGCTCTCGCAGGCTGATCGACCAGTCGAGCGTCAAGCCGTTGATCGCCCACTTGGAGGCGTTGTAGAGATCCATCCTTCCGTGGCCGCGGACATCGAGGCCCGGCTCGGGGAAGACGTGATCGGTGCCGATGTTGACGATGTGGCCGCCGCCACCCTCGATCATGAAGGGGACAACCGCCCGGCCGAAGAGGAACGGCCCCTTGGTGTTCGTGTCCATCACCTCGGCATAGTCCGCGAGTGCCTTGTCCCAGTCGTCGTGCGGTCCGGTCGCGAACCCGACGCCGGCATTGTTGACCAGGATGTCGATCCGTCCGTGGGCTGCGACGGCGCCGTCGACCACCCGGCGGACGCCGTCGGGGTCGGCGACGTCGGCGACATAGGTGAGGCCGTCGACGTCGTGCACCGCCTCCTCGCGGTCACAGGCCACTACCCGCACGCCGTGGGCGTCGAGCGTCTCGCAGAAGGCCCGACCGAGGCCGCGGGCCGCGCCGGTCACGACGGCGACCTGGCCGTCCAGGGTGTTGCTCATGGCTCCTCCAGTGCCGCCGCGCGGCTGCGGTCGTGGCTGGTGATCAGTCTGGCGTGTCAGGGCCTGGTGTGTCGGGGCCGCGCTTGGCGGGGAGCTCTATGAAGATCCGGCCGTCCCGGACCGCCAGCGAGTAGCGGGGCTGGTAGCGCTCCCGGGCCTTGCAGTATCCGGTGGCGACCTCGTAGGCCCACTGGTGGCCGGCGCACACCAGCCGGGTGCCCAGCATCACGCCCTCGTTCAGCTTGCGGCCCCGGTGGATGCACACGTTGGACAGGGCCACCGGCTCGCCGCCGTTCCACAGCAGCAGGATCTCGTGGCGGTGCAGGCTCACCACCAGCTTGCCCGCCGAGGCCAACTGGTCCGCGGTGGCCGCCACCTCGAACCATCCCCTGGGTGGCGCCACCGCTCAGCCCGTCCCCGCCGTTCAGCCGTTCAGCCCGCTCAGCCGCTCAGCCGGTGCCGGCCCAGCCGGCCCGGGACCCGCCGCCGCTGCTGCCAGCCTCGTCGTCGAGGCCCACCTGGTCGGGATCCCAGCTGAAGGTCACGTCGCCGCAGGTGTAGGTCTGGCAGGCGAGCCGGTAGCCCTCGTCCACCAGCTCGCCCAGCCGGGCCCGCTCGCGCCGCCGGGGCGGGTCGAGGTTCTCGGCCCCCTCCTCCACCACCAGCCGGTCGGTGCCGCAGTTGCCGCTGGCGCACTGCCAAGGCACGTCGATGTCCTCCCGGATGGCCATCCGCAGCACGTTGACCTCGTCGCCGTCGGCGAAGTCCACGTACTGGTCGGCGGTCTTGAAGTAGATGCGCGGCACGCCGGTCAGAGCCCCGCGCTCGAACTCACCGCTTGATCAGCCGGCAAGCTCGATCAGCCGACAAGCGCGGGTTCGCGCTCTTCTTCCTCCACCCAGGGGCCGAGGTCGGGCTCGACGTACGTCTCGTACAGTGCCTTGGTGTAGGCGAAGCGCATGTCGGCCGCCTCCCGCACGTAGTGCAGGCAGCGCTGCTGCAGCTCCGGGGTGTCGGCGTACTTGAGCACGATCTGGTAGCCGCGCTCGCCGTGGATCTCGTCGGAGGTGATGTGCAGGTCGAAGAACTCGGCCTCCCACTCCGAGAACCCGTACTTGTTGATCAGCGTCGGGTACTGGGTGCGGTAGATCGACGGCACCTGGGACTCCAGGCCCACGATCAGCGCGGCCGATGACACCACGAAGTTCTCCCGGCCCGACACGTAGTACATCCAGCCCTGCATGCCCTTGGCGAACGGCATGGCGTTGTTGCGGTCCTGCACGTAGGCCCGGGTGCCGCCGCACGCCTCGGCGAAGCGGATCAGCAGGTCGGTGTGGCGGTCGTCGCTCAGCTCCTCCTCGTACATGTTCTGCAGCAGGAAGTCCTTGGCGTCGCGGGCGTGGTCGGGCGTGTTGGCGTACATGAGGCCCAGGTAGTCGCCGAACGGGCCGATGTAGTGGTAGTGGTTTGTGGCCCAGTGCACGAAGTGCTGCTTGTGGAGCTTGCCGGTGGCCCAGGCCCGGCTGAAGGAGGCGTCCTTGGCCATCGTGCCGGCGAACGCCTCCTCGAGCGCCACTCGGAAATCGCTGGGGGACATCAGTTCAGCCATGGCACTGCTCCTACTGGTTCGGGTGCTGCACGACGGGTCCGGAATGGAAGGGGCGCCGGGGAGAGGTCGGAATCCCCGGCGCCCGCCATTGTATACAATACTGGGGGTTCTGATCGGGCTCAAATCGGGCGGGCTCGGGAGGGAGACGGCCGTGCACGAGACCCAGGTTGACTTCTTCAGTGAGGGTGTCAAGTTGAGCGGGCTGCTCCGCTCCCCCGAGGAGTTCGCCGGCCCCGCGCCGGCCATCGTGCAGGGACCGGGCTGGCTCGGGCTCAAGGACGCCAAGCTGTACCTGCCCTACCACGAGGCCCTCACCGCGGCCGGCTTCCATGTGCTGATCTTCGACTACCGGGGCTTCGGCGACTCCGGAGGCGACCGGGGGATACTGCTGCCCCAGTACCAACTCGAGGACCTGATCAACGCGGTGACCTACCTGTGCACCCGCGACGACGTGGACTCCGACAACGTCGGGGTGTTCGGCAGCGGGGGCACCGGCGGGGGCAACGCGGTGCTGCTGGCCGCGGCCGACCGCCGGGTGCGGGCTGCGGTGTCGCAGGTGCCGGTGGCCGACGGCGAGGACTGGCTGCGGCGGATGCGCCGCGAGTACGAGTGGTACGAGTTCCTGGCCCGCCTCGAGGCCGACCGCAACCAGCGGGTGCTCACCGGCGAGGGCGAGATGGTCCATCCCCGCGAGGACATCATGGTCCCCACCCCCGAGCGCCGGGCCTCCAAGGTGAAGGCCGACGTCGACGACCGGATCCCGTCGTCGATCCCGCTGCGCTGCGCCGAGGCGATCATGGACTACCGGCCCATCGACGTGGTCCACAAGGTGGCCCCGGCCGCGCTGATGATCATCGCGGTGGCCGACGACGCCACCACCCCCACCGACCACGCCGAGCGCCTCTACGAGCGGGCCGGGGCGCCGAAGAAGCTGGTCATGCAGCGCCACACCACCCACTACGCGGCCTACAAGCAGTACGGCGACGCGGTGATCCCCCAGATGGTCGACTGGTACCGCACCCACTTCACCGGTGGCTCGGTGGAGGTGCACCAGAGCCTGCCGGCCGAGCCTCCCCAACTGCTGGTCAAGGACCCCGACAGCGCCTCCGGCTGACGAGTCCGAGCGGGTCGGCGCACCCTCGCCCTCAAAATCTGTAGAGATTTGCTCCCATATGACGGGTTTCTCTACAGATTTCAGCCGTGTCTACAGATTTCAGCCGTTTGGACTAGCGGGGTCAGCCGGCGGTCTCGGTCGCCTCTCGCAGCCAGGGGACTGGGCAGGCGTCGTCCCAGTGCATGGCCCGGCCCACGTACTGCATTCCGATGTGGTAGCAGATCGTGAACAGCAGGTCGGAGAACTCGGCCTTGGTGAAGACCTGCTGCATCTCGAGGGTCATCTCGTCGTCGACCGCACCCCGCTTCGCCACGAGTTCACGGGTGTAGCGCTCCACCATCTCCAGACGCCGACGTTGTTCAGGATCGGCCGACATGGCGGCCTCGCCGTCGAGGATCTGGTGGCCCGACCGGACCGTCCTGAAGGTGATTCAATAGTCGCATCCGAGGGATTCCGCGCTGACGATCCTGGCCCGCTCCTTGAGGACCGGGCTCACCGCGGACCTCTCCCAGATGGACTCGTCGATCTCGCCGATCAGGTCGCCCAGCGGCCCGTGCTGCCCCATGAACGTCTCGAACGGAAGCGCAGGCTCGCTCATGGGCCGATCCTATTGGCCGTCACGAACGGGCGCGGGTAGGTGATGCGGCCTCGCGGTGCAGCGGTGCCATTCCCGCTCTTGTTCGCTTCGCTCACGGGCCGCCGAAACCGGCAGACACCGCCCGCGGCCTCGCCCTGTATGAGCCGGATCGCCCGCCTACCCGCTCACCTACCCGCTCGACTTACTGGCATTCGCAGCTGTCTGTATACAATCCATTCGCTGTGCTGGTCACGCTGATGACAGTTCCCGCCCCGGCCACCCGATGGCTATGAGTTCGCCCACCATCGACCGGGTCGTGGCCGGCGGCACCGTGGTGTCGGGCACGGGCGTCGAGCCCGCCGACGTGCTGGTCGCGGGTGAGACCATCGCGGCTATCGCCGCGCCCGGGGCGATCCCGCTGCCCGATTCCGTTGAGCGCATCGACGCCACCGGCAAGTGGGTCCTGCCCGGGATGGTCGATGTGCATGTGCACCTGCGCGAGCCCGGCTACGTCCACAAGGAGGACATCAGCACCTGCACCGCGGCGGCCGCGGCCGGGGGCGTGACCACCGTGTTCGGGATGCCCAACCTCAACCCGGTCACCAAGAACCTCCAGGTGCTCGAGGAGCTGTTCGACCTCTACGACACCAAGAGCATCGTCGACTGGAACCACAACCCGGTGCCCAGCGAGCTGCACGAGGTGGAGCCCATGGCCGAGGCCGGGGTGGCCGCCTTCAAGATCTACATGGTGGTCGACACCGGCCGCGATTACCCCCACCCCTCAGGCACCGGCATCCACGACCACGGCCACCTGCTGCGCATGTTCGAGGCCATCGGACCCACCGGGCGGTCGTTCATGATCCACCCCCACGACCAGGCCATCATGGACGTCACCGAGCAGACCCACTGGGACCGGGGCGACCGCAGCCCGGCCGCCTACGCCCAGACCCTGGCCACCCACAACGGCCTCATCTGGGACGCCGCCATCGCGGTGATCCTCCAGATGGCCGAGGCCACCGGCACCAAGCTCCACATCGTGCACATGCAGACCGAGGGCTCCGTCGAGATGGTGCGCCGGGCCAAGGAGCGAGGCGTGGACGTGAGCTGCGAGGTCAACCACTGGGCGCTGTTCCTGTCGCGGTGGCGCGACATCGAGGAGCTCGGCCCCTACGCCCTGTCGTACTGGGTGCCCGACCACCACCGCGAGGCGGTGTGGGAGGCTCTCAACGACGGCACCATCGACATGCTGTCGTCGGATCACGCCCCCCACACCCGGGCCGAGAAGGAGATCGGCTGGGAAGACTGCTGGGCCTGCCACACCGGCACCCCCGGCGTGCAGGAGCAGTACCCCATGCTGCTGGACTGCTCGATGGACGGGATGATCTCGCTGCCGAGGGTGGCCGAGGTTGTGGCCGAGGAGCCGGCCACCGAGTTCAAGCTGCCTTCCAAGGGCTTCCTGCGGCCCGGCTACGACGCCGACATCGTGATTTTCGACCCGGCCGACCAGACCCGCCACTCGGCCGACACCGTGCTGTCGAAGTGCGGGTGGACCGCCTATGACGGCCGGGTCACCAAGGGCCGGATCCATCGCACGATCGTGCGGGGCCGCGACGTGTACGTCGACCGCAAGGTGGTCGGCGAGCCCGGCTGGGGCCGCCTGGCCCGCCCCAGCATGTGACCCGGAACTGGCAGCGTATTGTGCCGTCTTGGGTTGATTCGGCTGCCAGTTCCTGCCCGACCTGGTCCACGCGGTAAGGAGGCCTCGTGACTGACACCTCTGCCATGAAGTTCGGCCTGTTGATGCCCCACTTCGGCGGCCATGCCAGCCGCCGGGCCGTGCTCGACGGGGCCGTGCTGGCCGAGAGCTTCGACTTCGACTCGCTGTGGGTGCGCGACCACCTGGTGTTCGAGCCCCACTCCGAGATGGAGGCGGCCGACATCACCTTCTACGAGGCGCTCACCACCCTCACCGCCATCGGGGCGGTCACCGAGAGCATCACCCTGGGCACCGGCTCGCTGATCCCGTTCCGCCATCCGGTCCACACCGCCATCAGCATCGGCACCCTGTGCAGCCTGGTCGGCGACCGGGTGGTGCTGGGCTTCGGGGCGGGCACCTTCGACCACGAGTTCGACGTGATCGACATGCTGGGAGTGGACCGGGTCGGGCTGGTGCGGTCCAACGCTGAGATCCTGCGCCGGCTGCTGTCTGCCGACGGGGTGACCTACCGCGACGACGTGTACTCCTTCGAGAACATCTCCATCGAGCCCAAGCCGGGCGCGCCGGTGCCGTTCTGGTACTGCGGGGCCACGCCCCGCTCGGCCCGCCTGGCCGCCGAGTACTGCGACGGATGGATGCCGGGACGCACCACCCTGCTCACCATCGCCGAGCGGGTGGCCACCATGCAGCAGATGACCGCGGCCAACGGCCGGCCCATGCCGACCGTCGCGGTGATCCCGCCCACGTCGATCGCGGCCACCCACGATCTGGCCCTGTCCGGCGTGAACCTCGAGGGCCTGCTGGCGTGGGCCAACCTGCGGGGCAAGTGGTGGGCCAAGCCGCCGTCGGGCAGCTTCACCACCGCCGCCGACATCGAGGGCTCGCTGATCGCGGGCACCCCCGACGAGGTCGTCGAGCAGGTGGGACGCTTCGCCGATGTGGGGGTGGAGCACCTGGTGTTCGACCTGCGCATGAACTTCGACCGCTGGTTCGCCTCGGTCGAGCTGCTAGGCCGAGAGGTCCTCCCCGCCCTCCGATCCTGAACCGGCTGGCTGCCATTGAGCGTGCAGCTTGCATCGAAACTTAGCGGCGAGCCCCGTCTTGAAGTTGCACTACAACCAATCTGAAGCTATTTTCATCTAAGAGCTTCGCCACCGGGCTATCCAGCGGTGCGCCACTGTCCTTCATAACGCGCATTACTGCACCGGCATTCGTGCCGCTGAGCCCAGGAGAAGCCCCATGACAGCAACCGCCCCCGCCCATCGGGCCGCACCGCACATGACTCACACCCCCGATCCGGACACACCCCTGCAATCGCAGGCCGCGGGCTCGGCAGCAGAGGCCGGGACTGCCAGGCCCAGAGTGCGAGACCAGATCGCCGAGCACCCGCTGGTGAGTCTCTTCGCTGGCCTCATCGTTGGCTTGCTGACCTTCTTTGGGACCGTGGTCGTCGCCTTGCTGGTCTTCGCGCTGACGAGCTTCAATGACCGCTTCGACAGCCTTGAGGGTCGCATGGACCGCCTTGAGGACCGCATGGACCGACTCGATGACAAGGTGGACGCCGGGTTCGCGGCGCAGGGAGCGCAGATCGCCGAACTCGACCGGAAGCTCACCGCCTTGATCGCCCACCTCAACGCTACGGAGGCGGTCGACGCCGCGCTCGAACACAGGTTGCTGATCCCGGGCGCGACCGCCGCTGAGCCTGGAGACGAACCGCCCGGCTGAACCCAGCGCCTCTAGGCTCTGCCGGGCGAGGGCTTGATGTGGGCGAGGGCTTGATGTGAGGGAAGCAGTTGATCGTGAGTTCGTGGTGGAGGCCGCTCGCGGCGAGGTGTGGCCGCGGCTGCTGGACGTGCAGGCGGTGGCGTCGTGGCTGCCGATCATGCACTCGGTCACCGAGATGTCGTCGGGTCCCGCCGGCATCGACGGCTCCAGTTTCAAGGCCGCTTTCGAGGACAAGGTGGGCCCGTTCTCGCTGCGGGCCGACCTCCACATCGAGGTGGCCGGGGTGCGTGACGGCGAGGAGGTGGCGATCCGGGCCCGGGGCGAGGACCGCCAGATCCGCTCCCGCATCATGATCGACGCCGCCGCCCGCCTGTCCGACGCCGGCCCCAACCACACCCGGGTCCACCTCACCGGCGCCTACGAGATAACCGGCCGGGTGGCCACCCTCGGCGCCGGCCTCATCCGCTCCAAGGCCACCAAGCTAATTGACACCTTCTGCACCAACGCCACCACCGGCCTGTCGGCAGCCGCTGGCTGGACGAGCACCTGAGCGCACACCGGCCACCGCACTCCACGGTGCTGACACCTCGTCGGGGCGGCCGGCGCGCCGGGCACGATACGGTCGTCGCGGTCGAGCGGGCGTGGTGGCCGGCTAGGGGCCGAGGGCGGTGATGGGGGCGACTTGGACTCCGTCGGGGCGACGGTAGGCGGGGCCGGTGGAGGTGACCACCATCAGGGCGGCCATGTCCTCCAACTGCGGGCGCGCCATCTTGTTGCCCAGCCGCAGCAGCGACTTCGCGGCCTTGTCCACGACTCCGGCCGCGGGACTCAGCTTGACCTCGACCGCCATCCAGGCGCCGTCGTCGCGCTCGACTATCGCGTCGGCCTCCAAGCCGGTGTCATCGCGGTAGTGGAAGACCTCGCCGCGGTCCGGTTGGCTGTAGATGCGCAGGTCGCGCACGACCAGCGACTCGAACAGCAGTCCGAATGTCTCGTGGTCGGCCATCAGCCGCTCGGGGGAGGCCCGCAGCATGAAGGCGGCCAGCGACGGGTCGATGAAGTGGCGCTTGGGAGCCCTTCTCAGGGTCGCCCGCGACCGCAGGCGCGCCGACCAGGCGGGCTGGTCCTCCACCACGAAGACGCGCTCCATCGCGTCGAGGTAGGCCGCGACGGTGCTGCGGCTGAGCCGGCCGTCGCCGCCCGCGTCGGCGGCCAGGGTCGTCGCCTTCGCCTCCGTGGCCACATGACGGGCGATGGAGCGGAGCAGGCGCCGCACCGAGCCCGGCCGGTGCTGGACACCGCTCGCGGCGGGGATGTCGGCCCGGGCGAGCTCGCTCAGGTAGTCGCCGACGGCGAGGCGGCCCTTGGCTGCGTCCAAGTTCAGGCTGGCGGGCCAGCCACCGACGCAGATCAGCGTCGCCAGGTCCCGCAGGCCGAGGTCCGAACGGGGCAGTGCGGACACGGCCTCGCCCTCGAACAGGCGGCGCAGCGACACGGCGCCGGAGGATCGGCCCATCTCGTTGAGCGACATGGGCCGCATCAGCACCCGGCTGATGCGACCCGCGCCGGTGTGGCGGGTGATGTCGTCGTGGGGGGACGCTGAGCCGGTGAGGATGAACTGTCCCGGTCCGGCCCGGTCGTCGCACTCCCGGCGCACCCGGTTCCACAGTCCGGGAGCGTTCTGCCACTCGTCCAGCAGCCGGGGCGTGGGTCCTCTTAGAACGGCGTCGGGATCGGACGCGGCCAGCAGCAGCATCCTCTCGTCGTCGAGGCGAGCCTCGCTGCGGGCGAAGCGCCGCGCCGTCCAGGTCTTGCCGCACCCCCGGCAGCCCTCGATCAGGACAGCTCCCCGTCGCTGAAGGGCAGCGTCGACGTTGCGGCCGACGATGCGTGGAAGGTACTCCGGCATTGTGAGCGGTTGCGGCGAGTCGTTGTCAGGATCCAAGTCTTGGCCCCCGGAGCTCGAAGAGACGCGTTCTGAGAATCGACCATAACGCGTTCTGGGAATAGATTGCAACGCGTTCCAGGAACAAGTTGTAACGCGTTCTGGGAATAGATTATAACGCGCTTTGGGAATAGATTATAATGCGTTCTGGGAATAGATTGTAACGCGTTCTGGGAATGGGTTGCGACGCGTTCTGGGAGTAGGCGCCCAGGGTGCCGAGCCGTGACGGCGGCGTGTGTCAGCGAAGATCGTCGCCTCCGGCAGCCAGCCTCAGCAACGAGGACCTGGCCCTGGCGGCAGAAGGTCGCCGGTTGACGAGGTGCTGGCCCCGACGGTCGGCCGATGATGGATGCTGGATGCCAGGTTGACACCATACGTGGCCATGTCCCCGGGCTCTGTCGGATCGATTGCTGATGCCGGTGCTGCCTGAGCTTGGGCTGGTCCGTTCGGCTGAGCTGGACGACGTGCTGGATGCGGTCGACTACGACCACGCGCCCTATGCCGGAGGGACCGAGTTGGTGCCGGCCATGGGGCTGGGCCTTCGCCGGCCGACGGCCATCGTGGACCTCAAGCGGGTCGAGACGCTGCGGGGGATCGAGGTCGACGCTGACGCCGGAATCGTGACCGTCGGGGCGGCCGTCACCCACCGGCGACTGTCCGACCAGCCGGCGGTCCGAGAGCACCTGCCCACGCTGGCCGCGGCCGCGTCGCGGGTGGGCAACGCCCGGGTGCGCTCCACCGGCACTGTCGGCGGCAACTTGTGTTTCGCCGAGCCCCGCTCCGACCTGGGCTGCGTGCTGGTGGCTCTCGGCACCACTGCCGAGATCCGCTCGATCCGGGGGGCCCGCACCCTGTCGATCGACGAGCTGATCGTGGGCGCCTTCGAGACGTCGCTCGAGCCCGACGAGATCCTGACCACTGTCACGGTGCCGTTCGAGCCGCCGGGCATGTCCTACTGGAAGCTCCAGAGCTACGAGCGCCCGACCCTGGGCGTGGCCCTCGTCGTGACGGCCGACCAGTGGGAGGTCACCGTCGGCGCGGCCACTGAGAGCCCCACCCGGGCCGTGCTCGCCGCGGGCGACACCGCCGCGCTGGCCGCATTCATCGACGGGCTCGAGCTCAGCGACGACATGACCGGCCCGCCCGCTTACAAGCGCTCGGTGTTGCGGGCGTACCTGGAGAGGACGCTGGGGGCGGCTCGATGACAGCCGCATCCCGCGTCTGCCGGGTGCCGGCCGGCCGAACAGGCGGCGCGTGGGCGAGCCACCGGCTTGGCGGCGCTGGAGTGGTTCGGGCACCTGGAGCGCTTGGTCAGGGCCACCGTCGATGACCGGTTCCCAGGCGGCTACCTCGACTGTGGTCCGGGTGCGGGTCAACGGCCGCGACCGCGAGCTGCTGGTGCCGGTACGGCTCACCGTGGCCGAGCTGCTGCGGGACCGGCTCGGGCTCACCGGCACCAAGGTCAGCTGCGAGATGCAGGTGTGCGGCGCTTGCACGGTGCTGGTGGACGGCAACCCGGTCAGCTCGTGCGCCACCCTGGCCTGCGACCTCGACGGCACCGAGGTTCTCACCGTCGAAGGCCTGGCCCGGGGCCGCGACCTGCACCCAGTGCAAGAAGCCTTCATGGCGGCCAACGCCCTCCAGTGCGGCTTCTGCACGCCCGGCTTCATCATGATGGCCGTCGCCCTGCTAGACGCCGACCCCGACCCCGACTCCGAGGCCATCCGGGAGTGGATGGACGGCAACCTGTGCCGCTGCACCGGATATGCGCCCATAGAGACCGCAGTCACCGTCGCGGCCTCCCGGCTGGCGGCTGCAACCGCAGAGGACGGCCAGTGACCGCCGCCGCCCGACCGCCCAGACGCCTCGCCGTCGGCCGTTGGGCCGCAGCATGGGGGCGCTCAGGGTCGCCGGAGGGTGGGCCATGACCGCCGCGCCCCGGCGAGATGCCTGGGAGAAGGTCACCGGGCGGGCCCAGTACGCCGTCGACATGGCCCTGCCCAACATGGCCCATGCCGCGGTGGTGCGTTCGGAGCGGGGCCACGCCCGCATCGCCGGCATCGACCGGGCCGAGGCCGCGGCCGCCCCCGGCGTGATCGCGGTGGTCACCGCCGACGACCTCGGCGACCTAGGCCGCCGCTTCGGCCACATCGTCCCCGACCACCCGATCCTGGCCGTCGACAAGGTCCGCTACTACGGCGAGCCGGTGGCGGTGGTGGTGGCCGAGACCCCGCACCAGGCCGCCGACGCGGCCGAGCTGGTGTGGGTCGACTACGACGACCTGCCCGCCCTGACCGACGCGGCCGGCGCCCTCGCCTCCGACGTTCTCATCCACGAGCAGTCCTACGCCGAGCCCGGCGAGGCGTTCCTGGGCGTGGCCCCTGCCCCCTCGGCTGACAACGTCGCTCACCGCGACGAGCTGGCCTGGGGTGACGCCGAGGCCGCCCTGGCCGCCGCGGCCACCGTGGTCGAGACCACCGCCACCTTCCCCCTCGTCTACGGCTACGCCATGGAGACCTACAACGCCCTCGCCGACTGGCAGCCAGGCGCCCTGCACGTGATCTCCACCGCTCAGCACCCGCTGATGGTCCGCAAGGAACTGGCCCGCATCTTCTCGCTGCCGCTGGCCGCGGTGCGGGTGGAGGTGCCCTACATCGGCGGCGGCTACGGCTCCAAGTCCTACACCAAGCTCGAACCCCTGGCCGCGGCGGTGTCGTGGGCCGCGGGACGCCCGGTCAAGGTCACCACCGACATCGAGGCGGCCATGTACACCACCCGGGCCGACGGCGCCGTGGTCACCGTCCGCACCGGCTTCGACGCCGACGCCCGCATCTGTGCCCGCGACATCGACATCCGCTTCGACACCGGCGCCTACGCCGACAACAGCCCGCTCGTGCTCACCAAGAGCATCAACCGCAGCTTCGGCCCCTACCGGGTTCCCAACCTGCGGGTGCGGGGGACCGCGGTGTACACCAACACCTCCCCGGCGTCGTCGTACCGGGGTTTCGGCGCGCCCCAGGGCGCGCTGGCGGGCGAGCTGAACATCGACATGGCCGCCGACCGGCTCGGCATCGACCCGGTCGAGCTGCGCCGCCGCAACCTGCTGGCCCCCGGCGACACCATCATCGACGGCAAGCGCCCCCTCGACGCCGACCTGGTCGCCGACCTCGACGCCATCGTCGCCGCGCTCGACCGTCCTGCCCCCAGCCGCGCCCACGCACCCGATCATGTGGCTGGCAACGCTTCTGCCGCTGATGCCGCTCCGGCCCCGACCGCTGATGCCGCTCCGGCCCCGGACGCTGTTCCGGTTCACGACGCCGCGCCCGGACCGGGCACCCTGCGGGGACGGGCCGTGGCCGTGACCGCCAGCGACGCCGGCGCGTCGCCCACCTCCACCGCACAGGTGCGCATGCACGCCGACGGGTCGGTGACCCTGCTGGTGAGCAGCACCGAGATGGGCCAGGGCAGCCGCACCGCCCTGGCCCAGATCGCGGCCCGGGAACTGCACGTCGACCTCGACGCGGTGGCCGTCGGCCAGAGCGACACCCGGTACACGCCCTTCGAGTGGACCACTGGCGCCAGCCGCACCACCACCGTCGTCGGCCTGGCCGTCCAGGCCGCCTGCGCCGACTTGTGGAACAACCTGCGAGAGCGCGCCGCCGAGTCCGCCGGCGTGCCTGTCGACAGGACCGAGGCCCGCGACGGCTTGGTCCACGTGCTGTCGGGGGACGCTGGTGAGGACGGCGCCGGTGCGGGCGCGGGCCTGGGCGTTGGTACCGGCACTGGCACGCGCGTGGCCGCCGGTGCCAGTGGTTCGGGTTCGGTGTCGGGCGCCGGTGCCAGTGGTTCGGGTTCGGTGTCGGCCGCCGGTGCCAGTGGTTCGGGTTCGGTGTCGGGCTCCGGTTCGGCCTTTACCCCGGCCGAGGTGATCCGGCAGTGGTTCGGCGCCGACGCGGGCGAGGTGGTCGGCGTGGGCGTGATCCGCCGCGACGGCGCCACCGAGATGCTGCCCCCGTTCTGGGAGATCGGCGCGGTCGGGGTGGAAGTGGCCGTTGACACTGCCACCGGCGAGGTCGCCGTCGAGCACCTGGTCACCGTGGGCGACGTCGGCCACGCCGTGAACCCCGACCTGGTCAAGGGCCAGGACCTGGGGGCGGCCACCCAGGGCCTGGGCATCGCCCTGTGGGAGGAGATGGTCTACGACGGAGAGCAGCTCACCAACCCCAACCTCATCGAGTACCGGGTGCCCCGCCTGCGCGACACCCCCCGCCGCATCACGTCGGTGCTGGCCGAGCGGGGCGACGGGGCCGGTCCCTACGGAGCGAAGGGCGCCGGCGAGGGTGCCCTCAACCCCGTCCCTGCCGCGGTGGCCGCCGCGGTGGGCCGGGCCATAGGCGTATGGCCCACCGAGCTGCCCCTGACCCCGCCCAGGGTCTGGTCCCTCCTCCAGCAGGCCAGCAGGCCCGGATAACGCCGGCCGACACCTGCCCGGCACGAAATTGGCGACAGAATGGGTGCTGGATACCCAATACGGCCCCAATTTCGCCGGAGAACGGCTACTGGTCGCCGTCCAGGAGGGTCAGGGCCGCGTCCAGGTACTGCTCGGCGGCCTGGGTCATGCGGATCAGACCGTAGGCGTCGAGCACGGCCCGCTTGATCCGCTCGGGGCTAGCCCGGCGCAGCGCCGCCTGCTGTATCACGCCGGCCACCGCGTGGGCGGGCTGCTCGCCGCCGCCGGCCCGTCCCACCAGTTCCCGGCGCTTGTGGCCCATCAGCTCCGCGATCTCGTTGAGGGGCACCTCGTACAGCGTCCGCTCGCCCAGCTCCCGCACCACCACCGGCGGCGTGTCCCGCAGCCTGAGCACCTGCTGGGACTCGCCGGCGTTGTCGAGCTCGTCGACCTCCACCTGGCCCCGCAGCCTCAGCCGGCTCAACGCCTGCTCCATCGGAGCCCGAGCCCTCTGGGTGACCTTGGAGGACCCCGAAGCCCGGATGTACAGCCGGTAGGCCCGGTCGGCGGTGATCGGCCCCTCCGCTCCCACGATCTCCAGCAGGAACGAAGCGACCTGCGACACCGCCGCGGTGCGGGGATCGGGCAGCCCGTCGCCCTGCCATGTCTCGTAGGGCCTGGGCCCGGCAGCCGGGTCGTACGCCTTCTCGCCACCACCGTCCGCGGCCCCGCCCCCGCCCCCATCATCCGCGCCGGCCTCGCTCGCCGGGCCGCCCGGCACGGGCCGCAGCTCCATCCAGCCCTCGATGTGACCGAGCTCGCTGAAGCCCAGCGGCCGGTACAGCTCGTGGGCGTCGGCCGTGATCAGCATCAGGCGGTTGATCCCGGCCACCGCCGGGTGCTCGCAGGCCGCGGCCACCACCGCCGTGCCCAGCCCCAGGCCCCGATGCTCGGCCGACACGTACACGTCGGTCAGATACCCGAAGGTGGCCCGGTCGGTCACGAGCCGGGCTCCGCCCACCATGGTGCCGTCGGGCTCGTACACCCCCAGCACCACGCTGTTGGCCGAGGCAGTCGCGGTCTGTTCCCGGCTGCGCCCCGAAGCCCAGTACGCCTCGGCCTCCAAGAAGTCGTGCATCGCGTCGGCGTCGAAGAGCGCCGGATCATCGGAGATCAAATAGCTGCCGATTCGCCGCTCGACAGCCGGTTCGTGCATGGTCACGCGGTTGACGCTATCTGTGCGCCGAGCCGACTGAGCCGATGTCCGAGCGACCCACCGACGGGACAATCGGTGGCGGGATCGGACTTGACTTACCACCCAAACCCAATCAATATGGCGATTCAGGGGCCAGTCGTTTCAACGCAGAAAACGACACACACAGGGTCTGCTATAGGGCAGACAGCTTCATACTGTCAGCTTCATACCCGGACCTCAAGAACACGAGAATATGATAGAAGCAGCAGACAGACATTTAACATATTAAGAGGTGCGATTATCACATATGTGAGGAGATCCAACATGAGGAGATCCAGATGTCACTAGCCGAGACCCGGTTCGACACGGGAGCCTGGGACGGACTGGTCCAGGAGGACCGGGTCCATCGCAGTCTCTACACCGATCCCGCCATCTTCGATATGGAGATGACGAAGATCTTCGGCGCGACTTGGGTCTACCTGGGGCACGAGACCGAGATCCCCGAGCCGAACGACTTCCGCACCGGCCATCTGGGGCTCCGTCCGATCATCCTCACCCGCGACGGTGACGGCCAGGTCCATGCCCTGCTCAACCGGTGCCGCCACCGGGCGGCCCGCGTGTGCCGCGAGGCGTGCGGATCGGCCGAGCGGTTCACTTGCGGCTATCACGGGTGGGTCTACTCCAACGACGGGCGGCTGCTGGCCGCGCCGTTCCCGAAGGCCTTCGGGCCCGACTTCGACACCGGCGACTTCGCCCTGGCCCGGATTCCCAGGGTGTCGAGCTACCGCGGGTTCCTGTTCGGGACCCTGAATCCCGCCGCCGCCGACCTGCGCGACCACCTGGGTCCCGCCGCGGAGTTCCTCGACCAGTGGATCGACCGCTCGCCCCAGGGCCGCATAGTCGTGGGCCGGTCCCCGCACCGCATGATCTACCGGGGCAACTGGAAGCTGGCCTACGACAACGCCGGCGACGGCTACCACCCCGGGTTCTCTCACGAGTCGCTGATCATCATGGCCTCGCATCGGGCTCCCACCGACGACAACACCGACATGCTGGCCGTCTACGCCGCCGGCGATCCCGACAGCCACGGCGACCGGAACTACGACCTCGGCAACGGCCACACCCTCCTCGACCAGCGGCCCGGGATATTCCCGTCGAAGTGGCTGGTGAACCGGCCCCAGCCCGGCCGGGAGTACTTCGAAGCCAAGATCCGCGGCACGGCCGGCGACGGGCTCGCCGACCGGATGCTCGAGGAGGCCGTGGGCTCGGGGATGAACCTCAACATCTTCCCGAACCTGCTCGTCATCGGCAACCAGATCCAGGTGGTCGAGCCCCTGGGTGTGCGCCGCACCCAGCTGACCTGGTACCCGACCACGATCCAGGGCGTCCCGTCCGACATCAACACGCTGCGGCTCAGGACCCAGGAGGACTTCCCGTCCTTCGGCGAGGTCGACGACAACGCCAACTTCGAGGAGTGCCAGCAGGGCCTCGAGATCCCCGAGATCGAGTGGATCTACATCAACCGCCACCTCCGCACCGGCGTCGAGGAGACCGACGAGCGGGGCGTCGTCTCCGGTCCCCTCACCGACGATCTGCACCTGCGGGCCTACTACCGCCAATGGAAGCGCCTCATGAGCGACGAGCCCGAACTGGTGGTCGGGTGATGGCCCGGGTGCTGGAGGCCTTCGGCCCCGCCTACGATCCCGCCGCGAAGTCGGCCCACGTCAGCGACGCCTTCTACGAGCAGTTGCTGGTCGACTCCGAGGCGTGGCGGGGCGACGGCACCGGCGAGCCGGCGCCGGCCGGCGTCAAGGCCGAATGCGAGGCCTTCCTGGTCCGGGAGGCCCGCCTGCTCGACGACCTCCGCCTCACGGAATGGCTGGGACTCTTCGCCGGGGACTGCATGTACTGGATTCCCCACGACCCCGACGGCGGCGATCCCCGCAAGGACATCTGCCTCGCGTTCGACGACCGCCGCCGGCTGGAGGACCGCATCGTCTGGCTCCTCACCGGCAAGGCCTACTCGCAGGTGCCGCGCTCGCGCACCACCCGGATGCTGTCCAACTTCGAGGTGTGGCAGACCAGCGACCCCGACCAGTTCCGGGTCCGGTCGAGCTTCGTCGTCCACGAAGTGCGCGTCCACGAGCAGCGGGCCATACCGGGCTGGTACGGCTACCGCCTGCGCCGTGCCGCTGACGGATGGAACATCGTGATCAAGCAGGTGAACCTTCTCGAGGCCGATCGGGGACTCGAGAACATGACAGTCGTTCTATAGGCGAGAGGCCTATAGGGCGAGATACCCACAGCGAAAGACCTCAAGAGAGACCTAGAGCGAAAGACCTCAAGCGAAAGGAAGTAATTCAATGGGAGTCATGCGACTCGGATATGTCCATATCCGTAACGAGGACCTGGCCGGGGCCAAAGACCATTACGAGGGAACGCTCGGTATGCACGCCGTCGAGGAATCGCCTGACGCGGTGTATTTCAAGGCTTGGGACGAGTACGACCACCATTCGGTGGTGGTCGAGCGGGGCGGCAGCGGCCTGGTGAGGCTCGGCTACAAGTGCGCGAGCGACTCCGATCTGGAGGAGATCGAGAACCGGGTCCAGGCGTTCGGCGCCTTCAACCACAGGTTCTCCAAGGGTGACAATCACGCGGTGGGGGAGGGCCTGCGCGTCCTGCTTCCCTCCGGCCACACGCTCGACCTCTATACGGAGATGGAGTACCACGGCACCGAGACCGGAGTCCTCAATCCCGATCCGGCGCCTCGCGACCCGAGGGGCGCGAGCGTCCCCCGCCTCGACCACGCCCTGGTCACCTGCGAGGACCCGGAGCTGGCGGAGCGGTTCTTCACCGAGTGCCTCGGATTCGGGATCGCCGAGCGCGTGATCACCGATCCGTCCTCGGCGCAGCTCATCGCCACGTTCATGTTCTGCACCAACACCCCCCACGACATCGCGTTCATCAAGGGGGAGGACGCCAAGCTCCACCACTTCGCCTTCCTCATGGAGGATTGGAACTCGATCCTCCGGGCCGGCGACGTCTTCGCGATGGACGACACGCCGGTGGAGGTCGGGCCGACCCGCCACGGGATCACCCGGGGGACGACCATCTACTTCTACGACAGGTCCGGCAACCGCAACGAGGTGTTCAGCGGCGGGTACCTGACCTATCCGGACTTCCCCACCATCACCTGGACGGCCGACCAGATGGCCAAGGGGATCTTCTACATCGCCCGCGAGATCAACGAGCGGTTCACCACCGTCGTCACCTGACGAGGCGAGCTTTCCGGACGACAGTTCACGCCTTCTGGAGACCCCCTGCGGGCCCGCACGACCTGTCATCCCACCCGTCACCAGCAAGCAATCCAACAGACAGGCCCGACCCACAGGAGGAATCCCAGTGAGCGACTACAGCGACATCGCCGTCGGCAAGAGCGGTTTCATTGCCGAGCACGGACTATGGAGCGGCGAGCAGGCCGCCGCGGCGGAGGACCTGGCCGAACGGGTGCAGAGCCTCGGCCTCGACACGATCCGGGTCACCTTTCCCGACCAGCACGGCATCGTCCGGGGCAAGTGGCTGAGCACGAAGTCGTTCCTGAGCTCCCTGCGCAACGGGATGGACTTCGCCTCCGCCCACTTCTGCTGGGACACCGGGCAGGCGATCGTCTACAACCCGTTCGTGGCCGGCGGCGGCTTCGGCCGCGACGACATGTCGGGCTTCCCCGACGCGGTGCTGGTGCCCGACCCGACCACCTTCCGGGTGGTGCCGTGGGCGCCCGGCTCGGGCTGGGTCCTGTGCGACATGTACTACTCGAACGGCGACCCGGTGCCGTTCGCGCCCCGCCACGTGCTGCGCCAGACCCTCGACAAGCTCGGCCAGCGCGGCCTCAGCCTCCTCGGCGGCCTGGAGGTCGAGTGGTACCTGACCAAGATCGAGGACCCGATGCTGGGCTCCGACCACCTCGGGGTGCCCGGCGACCCGCCCACCCCGCCGGTGGTCAGCGCGGTCAGCCACGGCTACCAGTACCAGCTCGAGAACCACCTCGACGACGTCGAGCCCATCCTCAGCCTCGTGGCCAACCACCTCAACGCCGCCGGGCTTCCGCTGCGGTCCATGGAGGACGAGTGGGGCCCCGGGCAGATGGAGTTCACGTTCGATCCCCTCGGGGGCATGGAGACGGCCGACGCCATGATCTTCTTCCGCATGGCGACCAAGCAGATCTGCCGCCGGGAGGGCTATCTGGCCACGTTCATGTGCCAGCCGGCGATCCCCCGCTTCTTCGGCAGCGGCTGGCACCTCCACCAGTCGCTGCTCGACACCGAGACCGGCGAGAACCGGTTCGCCTCGTCCGGCGGCGACCAGCCGCTGTCCGATCTCGCCATGAACTACATCGGCGGCCTGCTGGAGCACGCCCCGGCGAGCTGCGTGTTCTCGACCCCGACCATCAACGGCTACCGGCGGGTGAAGCCGTTCTCGCTCGCTCCCGACCGGGCCACCTGGGGCATCGACAACCGGGCCGCCATGATCAGGGTGCAGGGCTCGCCCGGCGATCCGGGCTCGCACATCGAGAACCGGGTCGGCGACCCGGCCGCGACGCCGTACCTGTACATCGCTTCGCAGGTGGTGGCCGGGCTCGACGGCGTCGACCGGCAACTCGATCCCGGCGAGGCCAGCGACCAGCCCTACTTCGAGACCGAGCGCACGCCGCTGCCGACCTCGCTCAAGGACGCGGTGGCCGCCCTCAAGGAGGACCCGCTGTTCGCCGACAACTTCGGCGAGGAGTTCGTGAACTTCATCATCACGCTCAAGGAGTCCGAGATCGGCCGCTACGAGAAGTTCCTCGCGGACAACGAGATCACCGCCGAGCAGGCGGCCGAAGCCCCCACCGCCTGGGAGCAGCAGGAGTACTTCGAGCTCTTCTGACTCGCCGGCCATTGCGCCGGAGGGTCAGATCGGTAGCATCGAACCGGGTAAGCGGGCCGATTCGGCCGTAGTCCGGCGCGACCGTCTGCAGAACCACCCCGGCCGACGGCGCCGGCCCGTGCTCCAAGCCGGCCTACGCCCCCCACCGCCTCCGATGTCGACACCGTCGTGGTCAAGAGCCGGCTGGCGGTGGCCGAGGGCTGCCTCCCCGCCGGCGACGAGTCCGCCATCCGAGCCGAAGCCGAGATCCAGCAGTCCGCCCTAATCACCCGCACCCGCATCGGCCCGCAGTTGCAATGTACTACTAATTTCGACAGAATTAGCAATGTGGGTCGGAGGTCGTGGGATTGGAGGGCAGCAGCGTGAGGAAGCCTGTGGCACCGCCGGACTTGACTCGGCTGGCCGCTGAGATCAGTAACGAGGATCCCCAACCCTTGTTCCGGGCCGTTATAGAGGGCCGGCCCGTCGACGCCAAGGGCCGTTACCTGCACTGGGACCAAATGCGGCATCGACGGCCTCCCGACGGCCTGACACTGGAGGAGTGGTGGGTCGGTACCGCTTCGAGTAGGGCCAGCCAGGCTCGGACGCTCCCTTTCACTGGCACGGACGGCAGTCCCTTCCGATTCACCAATATCGACCGGATCCAGGAGATGGTCCACCGCATTGACCAGCAGGCCAGCGGTCGCATCAAGGCCGACGAGGTCGTCGCCAACGTCGGGTCACGTAACCGCTACGTGGTGTCGTCGCTGGTTGAGGAGGCCATCACATCCAGCCTTCTGGAGGGCGCGGCGACCACCCGCCGCAAGGCCAAGGAACTCTTGAGGACGGGCCGCGAGCCGAGGGATCCCAGCGAGCGCATGGTGCTCAACAACTACCTTGCGATGCAGCGGGCAGAGGAACTCGCAAGCTCCGGCGAGCCCTTGACCCGCGATCGTGTGCTGGAGCTTCACCGGATCGTTACGGACGGAACGCTCGAAGATCCATCCGAAGCGGGCCGGCTTCAGCAGCCCGGCGAAGAGCGAGTCGCCATCTATTGGGACGATGATCGACTCCTTCACCGGCCTCCGCCGGCAGAGGAGTTGCCAGCCCGGCTGGAGCAACTGTGCGGCTTCGCCAACGGAGACACCGGCGAGGGATTCCTGCACCCTGTCGTCCAGGCTGTGCTGCTCCATTTCTGGATCGGCTACGACCATCCCTTCGCGGACGGCAACGGACGCACCGCACGGGCGCTCTTCTACTGGTCGATGCTGCGCTCCGGATACTGGCTTGCCGAGTACATCTCCATCTCGTCCATCCTGCGCAAGGCTCCCGCCAAGTACGCACGGTCGTACCTGTACACCGAGACCGACTCCAACGACGTCACCTACTTCATCATCCACCAGTTGGAGGTCATAAGGAGAGCGATCAAGAGCCTTCGGCGGTACCTCGCTCGAAAGAGCGACGAGATCGCGGAGGTGGAGCGGGCCATGCGCGGAGTTCCCGGTTTGAACCACCGTCAGTTCGCCATTCTCAGCAACGCGCTACGGGATCCCGACACGTATTTCACCTTCGCGGGACAGAAGCGGCTGCACCGGGTCGCGTATCAGTCCGCCCGTACGGACCTGCTCGGCTTGGAGGCTCTCGGCCTGCTCAAGAAGGTACAGGTAGGGCGAACGTTCGAGTTTTGGCCAGCCGATGGTCTGGAGAGCCGAATTCGCGGTCTCTCAGCCGCGGGCGCATTCAATGAGTACTAAACAGAACTAGAATGTACTAGATTAGTACTTGACGTCCGTATCGAATGACATCGATGGAATACTAAATTGTACTAATCTGTACTAACTTAGTAGTGATCTCCGGCCGTTAGAGGGTCGGTAGTAGCTGGTCGAAGAGGGCGCTGAAGCGTTCGGAGGCCGCGGCCGCGGTCTCGATGACCTCGGTGTGCGACAGCGGCTGATCGGACATGCCTGCGGCCAGGTTGGTGCACAGCGAGATGCCCAGCACCTGGGCGCCCATGTGGCGGGCGGCGGTGGCCTCGGGCACGGTGGACATGCCCACCATGGATCCTCCTAGGGCCTTGGCCATGCGTATCTCGGCCGGGGTCTCGAACATCGGGCCGCGGAACCAGAAGTACACGCCCTCGTGCAGGGTCTGGCCTAGCCGGCGGGCGGCCGCATGGGCCTTGGCTCGCAGCTCGGGCGTGTACACGTCGGTCATGTCGGTGAAGCGGGGGCCGATGCGCTCGTCGTTGGGCCCGGCCAGCGCGCTGATCCCGGCCAGGTTCACGTGGTCGGTGATGACGGCCAGGTCCCCGGCGGCCATGCCGTCGCCGCAGGCCCCGGCCGCGTTGGTGAGCACCACCACCCGGCATCCGGCGGTGATCGCAGTCCGCACCGCGAACGTGACGGCCTCGGGGTCGTGGCCCTCGTAGGCGTGGGCCCGCCCCGACAGCAGCAGCACCCGGTTGTCGCCCATCAGCGTGGAGTAGGCCGTGCCCGCATGGCCGATCGCGGTCGGGATCGGGAACCCCGGCAGATCCTCGTACGACACCGCCACCTTGTCGCCGACCCGGTCGGGATAGCCGCCCAGCCCCGACCCCAGCACCACGCACACGTCGTGGCGCTCGCGCCCGGTCCGCTCAGCCAGCACCCCCGCAGCCCGCTGCAACCGCTCATACAGACCCGTCATGTCGGCCTCCCCCATTCACTTCAGTTCGATTCAGTCCTTCGGCCATCGACGCTGAAGGCCGTCTGGCGCTATCACCAACCACAGTTCGATCACCCTCGTCAGCGTTCATGGTGGGCTCCCCGGGTGCCGGTCATTGGGCCAGGCGGCGGGCCCGGGCCCCGGCGTCGGCCACCGCTTCGGCCACGTCCACTGTCAGCACCCGGCCGTCCTCCACCACCTTGCGCCCGGCCACCCAAACCGCGCTGATCGCGCCGGGCGAGCCCGACCACACGATCCTCGACAACGGGTCGTCCTCGCTGTCGATCACCGGGTTCAGGGCCGGCTCTGACGCCGACAGCGCCATCATGTCGGCCCAGCACCCCGGCGCCAGCCGGCCCAACTCGTCGCCCCACTTCACCACCTCGGCCGCTCCTGCGGTGGTCATCCGCAGCGCCTCGGCCGCCGGCAGGGTCTGGGCGTCGCCGGAGCGGATCCGGGCGGTGCGGATGGCGGTGCGCATCTCCTCGAACAGGTCGAGTCGATGGTGCGACGCCGGCCCGTCGGTGCCGATGGCCACCCGCAGCCCGGCCGCCCGCATCTCGGTCACCGGCGCCACCCCCGAGGCGTGCTTGGCGTTGGAGCACGGGCAGTGCACCACTGCGGTGTCGTTGCGGGCCAGCGCCTCGATGTCGTCGGGTGTGAGCCACACGCCGTGGGCCGCGATCACATCGCCGTCCAGGAGCCCGAGCGACTCCAGGTACTCGGGCGCGGCCAGACCACCGGACCGCTCCCGCACCACGGCGTCCTCCCACTGCTGCTCGGCCAGGTGGATGTGCACCGCCATGCCGGTGTCGGCAGCCCGGGCGGCGATGGCGGCGAGGCACTCCCTCGACACCGAGTAGGCCGCGTGGGCCGCGATCCCGGCCCTGATCCGGTCGCTGGAGGACCAGCGGTCCCGGAGGGCCACCATCTCGTCGAGCTGGTCCGGCCACGGTCCCGTCAACGTGAAGTCGGGGTCCTCGATCACGCCCGGCGTCACGAGGCAGCGCATCCCGGCCTGCTCGACGGCCTCGGCCATGGCCTGCCCGGCGAAGTACATCTCGACGGAGGTGGTGATGCCGTTGGACAGCATCTCGGCCGCTCCCAGCAGCATCCCGGACCGCACGTCGTCGTCGGTGAGCTTCGACTCGCGGGGCCACATCACCTCGTGCAGCCACCGGTCCACCGGCAGTCCCTCGCCCGCGCCCCGCAACAGCACCATCGGGCTGTGGCAGTGGGCGTTGATGAGGCTCGGCATGAGGATCCCGGCCCGGTGCACGGCGGTGCCCGGTTCGAGCCGGGGGGCCTCTGCTGCGGGGCCGCACCAGGTGATGCGCCCGTCGTCGCCCACGTCTACGGCCCCGTCCACTATCGGCGCGGGCACGCCGCCGGCCGGCCCGTCCATGGTGACGAGCACTTCGCAGAGGTACCGGTCCATGGCCCCACCCTAGATAGCGCTCTGCCCTCCCGGAATCCCCGTGAGCCGCGAATTGGCAGCGCAATGCAAGTATTCGAGGCATAACGCTGCCAGTTGCGGACATGGGTTCGGGCCGTTCAGGAGTCCGGCCGGGATTCCGGGCACAACCAGCCGGCAACTAGCCTGCCGAGGGCATGGACGGCGGCGGGTTGCGGACGTTGGACTGGGTCGGCGGGCCTGGCGGCGCCGTCGAGATGGTCGACCAGACCGCACTGCCGGCCGCCTACACCGTGCTGCGCATCGACACCGTGCCCGGCATGGTGGCCGCCATCCGCCGGCTGTCGGTGCGGGGCGCTCCCGCCATCGGCGTGGCCGGCGCCTTCGGGGTGGCGCTGGCGGTGCAGGCCCACGGCACCAGCGGAGCCGCCTTCGACGACGCGGTCGCCTCGCTCCGACAAGCCCGGCCCACCGCTGTGAACCTGGCCCGCATGGTCGACCGGGCCGCGGCCCGGGCCCCCGAGGGCCTCGAGGCGGTGCTGGCCGAGGCAAACGCCATCCGCGACGAGGAGCTGAACGCCTCGGTGGCCATGGGCACCCTGGGCGCCGACCTGGTGCTCGACCTGGTGGGCCGCCCTGACGTGCGGGCCATGACCATCTGCAACACCGGCGGGTTGGCCACCGTCGAGCGGGGCACCGCCCTAGCAGTGATCCAGACCCTGCACGAGCGGGGCCGGCTGGCCGAGGCCCTGGCCCTGGAGACCAGGCCCCTGCTGCAGGGCGCCCGCCTCACCGCCTGGGAGCTCAACCGCATGGGCGCACCCCACCGCCTGCTGGTCGACTCGGCCGGGCCGTTCATGCTGGCGAGGGGCGAGGCCGACGTGGTGCTCACCGGCGCCGACCGGGTGGCCGCCAACGGCGACACCGCCAACAAGATCGGCACGTTCTCGCTGGCGCTCGGCGCCCGCCACGCCGGGGTCCCGTTCATCGTGGTCGCCCCCGAGTCCACCGTCGACGCCGACACCCCCGACGGCGCCGGCATCGCCATCGAGGACCGGGGCGCCGACGAGGTGGTGTCCCTGGCCGGGGTGCCCACCGCCCCCGACGGCACCGCGGCCGCCAACCCCGCCTTCGACGTCACCCCGGCCGAACTCATCACCGCGGTAGTCACCGACCAGCGCATAGTCCGCCTAGACCAGAACCAGCAGTTGTACTAGCTCTTCCTTCCTTCATCCAGAGGCTCAGTTGTCAGTTCAAGTTCCAACGCTCGGGCGAGGGCCACGACCGTCGACAGGGTCGGATTGGGACTCTCGGCTGAGAACAGCCGTCGGATGACCTCGGGGCGAAGATCCGCCCTCCGCGCAAGTTCCGCCTTCGTCAACGCAAGGTTGCATCGGCGCTCGTCCAATGCGCGAATGATGGCGTCGATCTGATCGATGCGATGCCTCGCGTCGACGTAAGCGCGGTCGTAGTCCGGGTCCTTCCGGCGATTCTTGAGGTATCGCTCAGCCCCGGTCATTTCGGACATGCGTCCACCATAGCGTGACACAAGTGTTACGGCCTGCTGTGTCGCTGGCCGTGCTGCCGGTCGTGTTGCTGGCCGTGCTGCCGGTCGGCGGGCGGTCGTGTTGCTGGCCGTGCTGCCGGTCAGTCGCCGGTCCGCGACTTGCGGTACTCGGCTAGGCGCAGTCCCCGCCACCACAGCCCGCCGATCAGGGCCACCACCATCAGCGCCGGGATCACCGACCACACCAGGACCCTGCCGGCGATGTCGTATAGCCATGCTCCCAGCACCGAGGTGACCCCGCCCAGCAGGACCTCGCTGGCGCCCATGAGCCCCTGCGACGACGCCTGACGGTCGTGGGTCACCGTCTGTGAGTAGGTGTAGAGCCCGGCGGTGTAGCCCGCACCCGCTCCGATGCCCATCACCATCAACACCGCCACCAGGCTCCACAGCGAGTCGAACACGCCCAGCAGCACGGCGACCGCGGCCGAGATGAACAGCCCGCTGACGCACAGCCGCAGGCCACCGGTGCGCTGGGCCCATGACCCTGCCAGCGGTGCCACCACCGCCAGCGGCATGGCGAACAGGGTGATGCTCACCCCGATCTGCCATGTGGCTGCGCCGAGGTCGACGAGGCTCACCGCCCACACCGCCTCCCATGCCCCGATCATCACGAACTGGCTGGTGACCAGCAGCAGGGTGCCGGCCACCACCCGGTCGCCGAGCAGCCGCAGCGAGTTGGTGGTCCGGGCGGCGACCGCGCTCTCCTCCGGGTCGACCCGTCGCATCATCGCCACGGTTGCCACCGCGACGGCGGCCAGGAGGTAGAAGGGCAGGTCGAGGTTGAAGGCGTCGGCCACGAAGGCCGCGGCGGCCGGGGTGAGCGCGAACCAGACCACCTCGACCACGCCGAGGCGTCCGAGGTTGCGGCCGGTGTGGGCCGGGTCGGCCAGGATGACGGTGCGGCGGATGGCGGGCTGGGCCATGCCGATGGCGATGCCGAGGATGGCTCGTGACCCGAGCATGGTCCAGAAGCCCGAGCTGGCTGCGAACCCGACCATGCTGGCTGCCGCGGCCGCGAGCCCGATCCTCACCATCATCAGCGCGTGTCCGAGGTCGGCCACGCGGGCCAGGGTGATCTGGGTGACGAAGGCGGTGAAGAACCCCGAGCCGACGATCAGCCCGAGGTGGGTCTCGCTCAGCCCGAACTCGTCTCGCAGGTCGCCGAGCAGGGTGACGACCGACGCCAGCGAGCCCATGCACAGCCCCTGGGCCAGATAGTAGGACAGCAGCCGAGGCTCCCCGCTGCCTTCCGGATCCCGGTCCATTACGGAAGGCTAGGAACACATCCTTCCGAAATGCAGGCTGCTGTGAGCGGAGAGTCAGGTGGCAGAAGAAGAGCGGATGACGAGGATCGAACTCGCATTCTCAGCTTGGGAAGCTGATGTTCTGCCATTGAACTACACCCGCGCGGGCACGCTGAGCGTAGCTGTTGGATGGCGCAGACCGCAGCGGGCTCAGCCGGGCTCGTGCTCAGCGGGGGTGCTGAGCCGGGTTCGTGTTCGGCCGGGGTGTTCAGCCGAGTTCGTGCTCAGCGGGATTGCTCAGCCGGGACTCGGGTTCAGCTGGGCTCGTCCAGCCACCAGTCGTCTTCGAAGACTCCCAGGGACTGCGGCGAAACGAAGAGCCCGTCGCGAACCGTGCGCTCGCCGAGCGGCTCGGACAGCTCGACGGTTACTTTCGAGGGCGGGTTGTCCGGACAGGCGGCCGGGCCGCCGCTGACCCGAACCGCGAAAGCCACCAGCACCGCGTCCTCGGTCTCGCGCACCTGCGGACCCAGCAGGTTGTCGCCCATCGCGTCGCCGCTGTTGCAGCCCTGCTGGGTGACGAGAAGATCCACCGTGGTGCTCTCGGGGGTGGGAAGCGACCGGGGATCGAGTTGCACGTCGACGACGCCCAGCCCGGGAGCCAAGGGCACTCTCGGGCCGCACGCGGCCCCCCAGGGGCGATCCCAGGCGTGGCCCGCGACCTTCCAATCGACGATGTCGTGATGGCGGTTCGCGAACCCGATCGAGCCGGAGCCGTCGGGTGACAGCGCCGCGAACTCGGCACGGTAGGTGCCAATACTCATGACGACCCAGCGCCCCTCGGGCAGCGGCTTCCCGCTCGGCTCGGCCAACTCGGCGCGCAGTGCGTCGATCGCAGGGTGGTCGAAGCTGTCGATGCTGGGCAGATGGGCGAGGTGCGACGACGGGATCGCCTCCCAGTCGCCGCAGACGACCATCGGATCGTCGAGGCCTTGAGCCGGCAGCGGCTCGAACGGTTCGCCGGACGCTACGGGCGACACGCTGAGGTCGTAGCAGACTCCCGATGGGTCATCGAGGCGCTGCGCCAACTCCCCGATCTCCTCGTTCGTCGCGTTCCGCAGATACAAGGTGACGCGTTCGCGCGCCCAGTCGTATCCAGAGCCGTCGAAGTCGATGCCCATGGCCGCGGCGGTGTTGCTGGCCCTGTACTGGGCCGCCGATCGGACGGGGTCGTCGATGGGAAGATCGTCGAAGTCCGTTCGAACCGTGGGGACTCGGCTACAGAGTTCCAGCTTCGGGGACTCTGCTTCCGGGGACTCGGCGACCGGTTCAGATCCGACCACCGGTTCAGATCCGACCACCGACACGTCGCCGAAACCTTCACCCGGGCCGCAACCGACACTCAATATCGTCCACGCCACCACTGCCGCAAATCTGCGCATGCACTTGAGACGCTGCCAGCGCCGGATCGGTTCCCGAGAATGCAGGGGCGTCGCCGGCGCCGGATCGGTTCCCGAGGATGCCGGGGCATGGCCGGTGTCGGTCAACGCACGAATGCGGGCTGGTCGGGGCTCGAGCGCTTGGGGTGGAACCGGGGCATGGCCGGTGTCGGTCAACGCACGAACACGGGCCGGTCGGTGGAGGAGCGCTCGGCGTCGAACCCGTATCCGAGGCCGTCGAAGTCCCTCAGGCCCCGCACCGACTTCACCCGGTTGCGGATGATCCAGCCCGCCATCGACCCCCGGGCCCGCTTGGCGAAGAACGAGATCATCTTGGGCTCCTTGTCGCCCCGCCTGTCCAGGAACGCGGGCGTCACCAGCCGGCCCTCCAGCCGCCGGGTGTCCACCGAGCGGAAGTACTCGTTCGACGCCAGGTTCACCACCACCGCCGGCCCCGGACTGGCGGCCAGGTCGGCGTTGAGCACATCGGTGATGCGCTCGCCCCAGTACTGGTAGAGGTCGCGGCCCCGGTCGGTGGCCAGCTTGGACCCCATCTCCAGCCGGTAGGGCTGCATCAGGTCCAGCGGCCGCAGCACCCCGTACAGCCCCGACAGGATCCGCAGCACCTTCTGGGCGTGGGTGTAGTCGCGCTCGGTGAAGGTGGCCGCCGCGTCCATGCCCTGGTACACGTCACCGGCGAAGGCCAGCAGCGCGGGCCGGGCGTCGGCGGTCGTGAACGGCTCCTGGAAGTCCTGGTAGCGCTCGAAGTTGAGTTCGGCCAGCTCGGCGGAGATGTCCATGAGCTTGGCGATGTCGTCGGGCGACTTCTGCCGCATCACCTCCACCAGCGGCGACGCCTCGTCCAGCATCTGGGGCTGGGAGTGCTTGCGGGTGGGCAGCGCCGAGCTGTAGTCGAGCGCCTTGGCCGGCGAAACCACGATCAGCATCGTGCCGTTATACCCCGCCCAGCCCCCGTCGCCGAAATTGATGTGGATTGTGGGTGTCCGGTGCCCGTTTGGTCGCCAGTCTCGGGCGGGACCAGCCCCGTCGCTGAAATTGGTGTGGGTTGTGGGTGTCTAGTGCCCGTTTGGTCGCCAGTTTCGGGCGGGACCAGCCCCGTCGCTGAAATTGGTGTGGGTTGTGGGTGTCCGGTGCCCGTTTGGTCGCCAGTTTCGGGCGGGACCGGCTCAGGCGGCGGTGGCCTTCTCCGCTCCGGCCCTGTCGGTAGCGGCCTCGGCAGTGACCCCGGCTCCGGCGCTGGGCTCGAGCTCGGGCAGGCAGCGCCGGAGGTTGCGGATCCCCTGGCCGATGCGCTGGCGGTTCTCGATCAGCGCGAACCGCACGTGGCCCTCGCCGCCGGGCCCGAACCCCACGCCCGGCGACACCGCCACATGGGCCTCCCGCACCAGCTTCGACGCGAACTCGATGGAGTCCATGTGCCGGTACGGCTCGGGGATCCTGGCCCACACGAACATGGTCCCCCTGGGCGGCTCCACCTCCCAGCCGATGCGGTTGAGGCCCTCGCACAGGGCGTCGCGCCGGCGCTGGTACACCTCGCACGCCTCCAGCGGGTAGTCGGGCTGCTCCCTCAGCGTGACCGCCGCCGCGATCTGGATCGGCTGGAACGACCCGTAGTCGAGGTAGCTCTTGAGCTTGGCCAGCGCGGCCACCACCTCGGCGTTGCCCAGCATGAACGCCATCCGCCACCCGGCCATCGAGAACGACTTGGTGCACGAGTAGAACTCCACCGCGCACTCGGTGGCCCCGTCCACCTGCAGGATCGACGGCGGCTGGTACCCGTCGAAGCCGAGGTCGGCGTAGGCGTTGTCGTGCACGATCAGCATGTCGTGCTCGCGGGCCCAGTCGACCACCTTCTGCATGAAGTCGAGGTCGACGCAGGTGGTGGTGGGGTTGTGCGGGAACGAGATCACCGCCACCCGGGGCTTGGGCCGGCTGTAGTGCCAGGCGAGCTGCATCCGGTGGACGAACTCGTCGCCGCCGGCGAGGGGCACCTCCCGGATCTGGGCGCCGGCGAACAGCGGCCCGTAGATGTGGATCGGGTAGCTGGGGGTGGGCACCAGGCAGGTGTCGCCGGGCTGCAGCAGCACCCACATGAGGTGGCTGAACCCCTCCTTGGCCCCGATGGTGTTGATGACCTCGGTGTCGGGGTCGAGCTCCACCCCGAAGCGGCTCCGGTACAGGGCGGCGATGTTGCGGCGCAGCGCGGGCAGGCCCCGGCTGGACGAGTAGCGGTGGTTGCGGGGGTTGTGGGCCGCCTCGCACAGCTTGTCGACGGCGATGTCGGGCGACGGCAGGTCGGGGTTGCCGAACCCGAGGTCGATGATGTCGGCGCCGTCGTGGCGGAGTTCGATCTTCAGGTCGTTGATGATCGTGAAGACGTAGGGCGGGAGGCCGTTGATACGGCGGAAGTCCATCGGCCGACGGTAACAGCCCGCACCCCCCGATCAAGTGACATTTGTCACTATCGGGTGGCTGTCGGGCGGGTGTTGCCGCGGTGTTGGCGGTGTGGGTGGCCGGTTGGCGTTGTGCGGTTGGGGGTTGCCGCGGTGTGGGTGGCCCGTTGCCGCGGTGTGGGTGGCCCATCGGCTCGTGCGCTGGCGTACGCTCCCGGCATGGGTGGCGCTCCTGTTATGGACGGCGAGTTGGGGCTTCCCGCGGCTGGCGCCGGACCCGGAGCGGTGCGGTGATCCTGTCTGACCGCTCGATCCGGGAGGCGATCGACGCCGGCCGTATCGTCATCGACCCGCTCGGCGAGGGGGCGGTGCAGCCGTCGTCGGTGGACCTGCGCCTGGACGACAGCTTCCGGGTGTTCCGCAACCACACCCTGGGCCACATCGACGTCAAGCGGGACCTGTCGGCGCTCACCACCCTGGTGGACGCCGACGCCGACGACCCGTTCATCCTGCATCCGGGCGAGTTCGTGCTGGGGGCGACCCTGGAGCGGGTGGCCCTGCCCGACGACCTGGTGGCCCGCCTGGAGGGCAAGTCGTCGCTGGGCCGGCTGGGCCTGCTGATCCACTCGACCGCGGGGTTCGTGGATCCCGGCTTCGACGGGCAGCTCACCCTGGAGCTGTCGAATGTGTCCAACCTGCCGATCACCCTGTATCCGGGGATGCGCATCGGCCAGATCAGCTTCCAGCAGATGACCACCCCGGCCGACACGCCCTACGGGTCGGGGTCGCTGGGCTCGAAGTACCACGGCCAGCGGGGCCCGGTGCCGTCCCGCTACTGGGAGAACTTCAGGTAGCTCCCGGGTCAGGCGGTAAGCACCGGCAGGCTCTCCCAGCCCCGCACCGTTGATGTGCGGGCCTGCACCGCGTTGTCGTAGTCGACGTCCCAGTCGGGCCAGCGCTTGAGCACCTCGTCGAGCGCGACCCGTCCCTCTATGCGGGCCAGGGCCGCGCCCAGGCAGAAGTGGATGCCGTAGCCGAAGGCGAGGTGGAAGTCGATGTTGCGGCCGATGTCGAACGTGTCGCCGTCGGCGAACCTGCGGTCGTCGCGGTTGGCGGCTCCGTTGAGCAGCAGCATGACGCTGCCGGCGGGGACGGTCTGGCCGTAGTGCTCGACCTCGGCGGTCACCCAGCGGGCCTGGACCGGGGAGGGGGTCTCGTAGCGCAGGATCTCCTCGATGGCCGCCGGGATGAGCCGGCGGTCCTCCACCAGGGCGCGGCGCTGGTCGGGGTGCTCGGCCAGCAGTTTGCCGGTCCAGCCGATCAGGCGGGTGGTGGTCTCGTTGCCGGCCCCGTTCAGCAGCGAGATGAAGTTCATGACCTCGCTGCGGGTGAGCCGGCGCAGCGTGCCGGTCTCGTCCTCGAACTCGGCGTGGAGCAGCTCGGTCATCAGGTCGTCAGTCGGGTGCTCGGCCCGCCAGTTGATGTACTCGCGCAGGAAGTCGACCGAGTTCACGTCGCCCGAGGCTTGGTAGGAGAACTCGGGCATCGTGCCGTCGTCGAGCTTGAGGCTGTCGTCGACCAGGTCGCGCAGGGTGGTCTGGTCCTGCTCGGGGATGCCCAGCAGCATGCCGATGGCCCGCATCGGCACCTGGGCGCCCAGGTCGGCGATGAAGTCGAACCGCCCGGTGCCGACCAGGGGGTCGAGGCTGCGGGCGCAGAACTCCCGCAGCTTGGACTCGATGGCGTTCATCTTCTTGGGGGTGAACACCCTCGACACCAGGCCCCGGTGATAGTCGTGCACGGGCGGGTCCTCGAAGATCATGAAGCCCGGCGGGACGTCCATGCCGCTCTTGATGATCTCGAGCACGGTGCCCCTGGCCGAGCTGTAGGTCCGCCAGTTCTTGAACGCCACGGCGACGTCGTCGAACCGGCTGAGCGCGTAGAAGTCGTAGCGCTCGTTGCGGTAGAGAGGCGCCTCCTCGCGCAGCCGGTGCCAAACCGGGTAGGGGTCGGCGTCGATCTCGAAGTCGAACGGGTCGTAGTAGGGGCCGCGGGCGACCTCTGCCTCGGTGGTAGACATTCCCCGGCCACGTTAGGCAGGAGGTCCGACTATCGCAATGTCGCTGTTCGATGCGTTCCGGTTCGACGGCAAGCGGGTGCTGGTGGTGGGCGGCGCCACCGGGATGGGCGCGGCCGCGGCCGAACTGGCCCTGGACGCCGGCGCCGAGGTGGTGGTCATGGACCGGGCCGAGGTGGCTGTGCCCGGGGTGACCGCCATCGGCCTGGACCTGGCTTCGCGGGCGTCGATCGACGCTGCGGCGGACGAGTGCGGCGGACCGGTGCATGCCCTGCTGGCCTGCGCGGGCGTGGCCGACGGCACCCCGGGGCTGGAGCGGATCAACTTCGTCGGCCACCGCCACCTGATCGACCGGATGCTCGGCGCCGGGACGCTGGTTGCGGGGTCGGCCATCGGCTTCATCTCGTCGTCGGCCGGGCTGGGCTGGGAGTCGAACCTGGAGGAGTTCTCCGAGGTGCTGGCCATCTCCGATTTCGACGAGGCCGCGGCCTGGTTCGTCGACCACCGCAAGGCCGACTACTTCCACACCAAGCAGGCGGTGTGCGCCTACGTCGCCACCCAGGCCTACCCGTTGCTGCGGCGGGGGATCCGCGTCAACGCCATCTGCCCCGGCCCGACGGTGACGCCGCTGGCCGAGGCCAACCGGGAGCTGTGGCTCGAGTTCGGCGCCGACTACCGGTCCGACGCGGGCGTGGAGGCGTCCACCCCGATGGAGCAGGCCTACCCGCTGCTGTTCCTGTGCAGCGACGCCGCTGCTTACGTCACCGGGGTGACGCTGATCAGCGACGCCGGCTTCATGAGCGCGGGCATCACCGGGGCCTATCCCGCGGCCACCGACGGGGCCAACTTCCTGATGGGCCGCTGGTAGCCGGGGCGTCTATCCTCGGGGCTATGCCGAGACCCACCAAGCGCCGTGTGCCGGCCGGCCGTGTGACGGCCAAGGGCACCCGCCCCGACAACTACAAGCCGGACACCAAGACCCACACCGGGTTCGATGTGCAGGATCCGAGCCCGATCTGGGTGCCGATCCTGCTGTTCAGCCTGCTAGGGCTGGGCGTGGCGTTGATCATCGTCAACTATCTGGCCGTGCTCTGGGACACCTCCAATGTGGTGCTTCTGGGGGGTCTGGGGCTGATCCTGGCCGGGATCATCACCGCCACGCAGTACCGGTGACGGCCACGCAGACGGTCGCTGCGTGATCACACTCTTGTAATTTCCCCCAGACTTGCCCACAGCCTGTGGATAACTCTGATCGGGGGCAGATAGGCGGGTTGGGCCTCTCACTCGATGGGGGCGACCAAGTCCATCTCGTCCTGGCAGTGGCGGGGCGGTTCGGGGTCCTCGTCGGGGGCGACGGTCATGCGCACCTCGGCGCCGCAGATGCTGCACCGGTACTCGATCTTGACCTTGCGCAGGATGCCCGGGTCGGGCGGCTCGGGCAGCGGCCGGGCCAGGTTGCGAAGCATGGCCAGCCCCAGCCGCAGCACCGAGTAGGCGATCACCACCGCGATCAGGACCTTCAGGAGGTCGGCCAGGACGGCGCCGAGCACCAGGCCGCCCAGCGCCAGCACGATCAGCCCGATGTTGACGGCCCTCTCTCGCTGCATCCCTGTGACGGCCTCCCGCCTGCAATTCCCCGATGTCCTGCCTACCTGATGCTACGCGACGGGCCCAGTCATGCTTCGGGAGCCATTGGGCCAGCTAGACGCTGCGGTGAGGTCTGGATGGGTTGGCTGGTGGGGAGTCAGGCGGGTGCCGCGGTTGGTCCGAACGGTTCGGGCGGTCGTTGCTGTGCCGGCTGATCCGCTGAGGGCTGAACGCCGGTGGTCGGTGGCGCCCGGGGCGGGTCTGCAATCTCGGGCGGCGTCTCAGCCGGCAATGCCCTGCTCTCAGGTGCGTCGGTGGGAGTTGGCGCCGGATCCGGCGGTCGGAGGACCGGCCCTGTCTCCGGAGGGAGTGACGACGGCTGGGGCGTCGCAAGCTGAGGATCGTTCAGTGACCCAGCGCGGGCCAGCGCCATGATGAGATTGTCAACCTTCGCTTCCAGCCTGTCGAACCTCGCTTCCAGCCCGTCAAGGCGCGTACCGACAGAGGCGAACTGCGCGTTGGTGTTCGCGGTTTGCTCTTCGAACCGGGTGTCAACATGGCTGCGCAGGTCGCGGAGGTCGGAACGCAGCCAGCGGAAGCCCGCGCCGCACGCTGCGACGAGCGCGGCGAGCGCAACTCCCAGCAGGGTGGCGAGGACTTCGACTTCCATGGGAGCTACGGTAACAGACCACTATGACATAAACAACTTGAAATATACTTAAATATGTGTTTGCCACACGTTAGCGGCTGAGCCGGTCGGTCCGGCGCTGACCGTCAGCAGCATGCCGCCGGACCCCCCGGCCACACCGTCGGTGATGAGGCGCAGCTCCTCCGCGGCCCCGGCGTTGCCGGTGGCCACGGCCCCGCCGGACCGGTTGATGGCGTCCTGGTCGATGCCCAGGGCTCCCGCGACCAGCTCGACGGTGGCCGCGTCCTGCTCGACCACAGCGATGTCGTGCACCGCGTCGAGCTCCACGCCGGCCTCCGCCAGCGCCCGGCTCACCGACACGGCCACGTTGCCGACCGGATCGAAGGGGTCACCGGCGGCCCGGCCCATCCCCGCCGCCGTCACCAGCGCCGCAGGGCCGCTCGCCTCCGTGGCCGCACGGGTGCTCTCAAGCACGGCTGCGATCCCGGCCGGGTGTCCACCTGGCGCGGGCTGGATGTCGGTGGTGTGTGTGTCTGTGGCGAGGCTCTCGCTGCGGGGCGTGGTTGTGGCCTGGGTTGGGTGTTGTTCTGGCCGGGGCTGGGTTTCGGTGGTGTGTGTGTCTGTGGCGTCCTCGCTGCGGGGCGCGGCTGTGGCCTTGGCCAAGCCTGCGGCGGAGGGTTCGGCCGGGGCGGCGACGGCTTGCAGCAGCACTGCGGCCACCGCGTCGGCTGGGGGAGCGAACGTGGCTGCGGTCAAGAGCCCGTCGTCGTCGAAGGCTGGGGGCAGGTCTGCCGCGTCGCCCCAGTCACGCACGATGTCGGCCGCCACCGGGTCGCCTGGGTACACGCCCCGGGCCGCGGCATCGCCGGGCCGGGCCGCCACCGCCACAATGGCCGGGCTGGCACCCGCGGCCGCCCGCCTCCGCCGGGACTCCTCGGCCGCCGCATCAAGCGCCGCCCGGTCGATGCCCGCCGTCACAGCAGCACGCTCCGACAGCCGGGGCGCAGGCAGCAGCCCGCCCGCCTCCGCGAACCGTTCGGCCACCCCGCCCCAGGGAGCGCCGTAGGTGCGGTTGAGGGCGGCCGCGCCCGGCGGCACCACCGAGCACAGGCCCAGCCCGAGCACCAGCACGGTGCGGGCCTGCCCGGCCCGGATGGAGGCCGCCGCGGCCTGCACCGCGGCCAGGCCGCTGGTCTCGCCCCGGTCGATCACCAGCCCGCCGACGGTGACCGGCCAGCCTGCGGCCAGCACGACGGCCCGGGCCGCGTCGGCCCCGCAGGCGCCCACCGGGTCGGCGCAGCCCACTATCACCTCGTCCAGGTCGCCAGCCGCGAGCCCAGCCCGTTCCAGCGCCTCGCGCCCCACCACGCCAGCCAGTTCCACCGGGTTCCACCCGGCCAGCTCACCGTCCACCGGCCGTACCGCGGTCCGGGCCACCGCCAGCACCGCCACGCCCACATCCGCCACATCCGAGCCCACGGCCTGAATGTCTACTCTCCGCCGGTCCGCCCAGTCGCCGGTTTGGGGGCGGGGCTGCTCTGGTGGGGTGTCGGTCGGGCCGGTCGCCGGTTTTAGGTGGGGCTGGTTCCGGTGGCGGTGCCGGCCGCTCCCCGGTCACTGCCACCTTACGCCTGGCCGCGAGGGTGAAACCGGCGTACTGGTGTGCTCGCGGGCCCGGCGCGGGGCTGTTGCTCGCGCTCCAGCTGCCGGCGGCGTACTGGTGTGCTCGCGGGCCCGGCGCACGGGTCGGCGTGATGGGGGTAGCGGCGCCGTGCCTACACTCGCACCAGCCGTGGCAACGGGGGCGGCTGGGAGGTCACCGTGAGCAAGCGCACAGCCGACATCGTCATCAGGACGCTCACCGCGCTCACGGTGTTCGGTCTGATCGTGGCCGCAGGGCTGTACGAGCCCTACGTCGATATCGGGCTCGACTATCTCGACGAAGCCATCGAGGACCAGAACAGCAGAGCGTTCGATGTCGGCCTGATGATCCTGCGGGCCGCTCTGGGGATGATGATCTTCGTCCACGGCTACAACAAGGCCTTCCGGGGCGGCAGGATCGCCGGCACCGGTCGCTGGTTCCAGTCGATGGGGATGCGTCCGGGCAAGGTCCACGCCGCCCTCGCGGCCGGCACCGAGATGGGCGTGGGCGTGCTGCTCGTGCTCGGCCTGCTCACCCAACTGGCCGCAGCCGGGCTGATCGCCCTGATGGTGGTGGCGTTCTGGACCGTCCACCGCGACAAGGGCTTCATGATCACCGGAGAGGGCTGGGAGTACGTGGCCCTGATCGCCACTATGAGCCTGGTGACGGCCATGCTCGGCCCGGGCCGCATATCCCTCGACGCCGAACTGGAGATCATCCACCGCCTCGACGGCTGGACCGGCCTCTGGATCGCCCTGCTGCTCGGCGTCGGCGCGGGCGCGGCCCAACTCCTGCTCTTCTTCCGCCCCCCGCCTCCGGACCCTGCAGAGGACGGCTGACGCGGTGGCGTTCGGGAGGAGCCTGCTGCGAATCCTCTTCCTGCGCCCCCAGTACAGGAGCCGCCGTGAGAAGGCGGGCCACGTGGCCTGGGGGGCCGTAGCGTTCCTCGCGGTCTGCCTTCCGGGCATCTTCCTCGAGTGGTTCGACTCGACGCTCGGCTTGTTCCTGTGGCTGGTCCTAGGTAGCACGGCTTTGAATGTTGCCGGCTGGCTGGCCTGGGAGTTCTGGGGTCGCAGGCGGTTCCCCCTGCCCGCCGGCGGCAGCTGACGCTCGCGCCTAGGGGGCCACGCGGATAGGCGAGAGCCTGTCGCGTCGCAGCGGTGTCATTCCCGCTCTCGTTCGCTGCGCTCACGGGCCGCCCAAGACCAAAGCAACACCGCCCACGGCCTCGCTCGTGTGGGCCGGATTCGCGTGCCTATCCGCTCGGCCTCTAGAGCCTCGGGCGGGTCCGGGGGCGCAGCCACGGGCGGCTGACCCGGCCGGCGGCCAGATCGGCCCCAGCGTGGCCGAAGATGGCGCCCAGCACCAGCAGCCCGCCGACCACGGTCACCAGCGGCGGCGCCTCGGCCAGCACGATCCACGCCAGCAGGATCGAGAACGGCGTCTCGCTTGAGGTCAGCAGCCCGGCCTCCGCAGCCGGGATCAGCCGCACCCCCTCGGTCCACAGCACCAGCGACACCGCGAACACCGCCCCGAAGAACACCAGCATCGGCATCTGGCCGGCGGCCACCCCCAGCGGGTCGGCCACCACCATCGCCACCACGAACAGCAGCACCCCGGCCAAGCCCAGCGCCAGCACCGCGTCGGCCCCCTCGAAGCGGCGTATCAGCACGATCAGTAGGGCCAGGGTCAGCGCCAGGACGACGGCCCGCAGGTTGCCGTCGAGGTCGCCGGGCCCGAGGTTGCCGGCCACCGTCAGGGTCACGCCGCCCAGCGCCACCAGACCCGCCGCCACCGTCGAGCGCCGCAGCCGCTCGCGCAGGATCAGCCACGCCAACCCGGCGGCCAGGAACGGAACGGTGGCCGCGATCACGCTGACGTTGGCCACCTCCGTGCGCTGGAGCGCGTCGATGTACAGGATCATCGACACGCCCGACAGCCCGACCAGCAGCAGGCCCTGGGGTCCGAGGGTGGCGCTCAGCCGCAGGCGGGCCTGCGAGCCGCGGGCTGGGCTGTCGGCCGGGCTGCTGACGGAGCCGCGGGCTGGGCTGTCGGCCGAGTCGCTGGCTGAGCTGCCGGCGGAGCCGCTGACCGAGCTGCTGACGGAGCCGCGGGCTGGGCTATCGGCTGGGCCGACGGAGCTGCCGACGGAGCCGCCGGCCGAGCCACTGAGACGGCCTCGCAGCCACACGTAGACCAGCGTGGCGCCGCCGCCGAGCAGGCTCCGCCAGCTGGCGAGCTGCCAGGCGTCGGCGTCGATGCTGCGGGAGATTGCGCCGGTGGAGCCGAACCCCAGCCCCGACACCAGCATCATCGCCGCGCCCAGCCGGCGCGACCGCGGCGACGGTGCCGGGGGCGTCCCCTGGCCCGCGACCCGAGACTCGGCCGTCAACTAGCCGCCAACCAGTTGCCGACTAAGAGGCCGAGCGGGTAGGTGAAAGAATCCGGCCCATACGGGCGAGGCCGTGGCCCGAGCGGCCCGTGAGCGCAGCGAACAAGCGCGGGAATGACCACGCCGCAGCGCGAGCCGCTCTCGCCTACCCGCGCACGTTCCAAGGGACCGGCGGGCGGTGCAGCATGCCCCGGCTGAACCCTTAGCACCCTTAGCACCCTTAGCACCGCGTGCGATGCGTCGCACCGCCCTCATCGAAATTGATGCGGGTTCTGGGCCTCTGGGGGCGGGTTCGGCATCAACTGCAGATGGGAGAGCCGCGGCCCGCCGGAATCGATGCGGGTTCTGGGCCTCTGGGGGCGGGTTCGGCATCGATCAGCCGGCCGCGGCGGCGGCGGGCTCGTAGCCGACCTGGCAGAAGCCGTGGTTGCAGTAGCCGTGCGGGTTCCGGGCCAGGTACTGCTGGTGGTACTCCTCGGCGTAGTAGAAGGCGCCGGCGTCGACGATCTCGGTGGTGATCTCCCCGAAGCCCTTCGCGGTGAGAGCGGCCTGGTACCGGTCCCGGGAAGCCTCCGCGGCCTCCCGCTGAGCGTCGCCGTGCACGTAGATGCCGCTGCGGTACTGGGTGCCGACGTCGTTGCCCTGGCGCATCCCCTGGGTGGGGTCGTGCATCTCCCAGAACACCTTCAGCAGCTGCTCGTAGGGGGCCGCCGACGGGTCGTGCACCACCAGCACCACCTCGTTGTGGCCGGTGCGCCCGGTGCACACCTCCTGGTAGGTCGGGTTGGGGGTGACGCCCCCCGAGTAGCCCACCGCAGTGGTGTGAACCCCCGGCATCTGCCAGAAGAACCGCTCGGCCCCCCAGAAGCACCCCATCCCGAACATGGCCTGCTCGTGGCCGTCGGGGAACGGCGGCTCCAGCGGGGTGCCGAGCACGACGTGCCCGTAGGCCTGCACCTCCATGGCCTCGTCCCGCCCGGGCAGGGCGTCGGCGACGGTCGGCATCCGGGTCTTGTCCCGTCGTAGCAGCATGTCTTGGACTGTACTCGCCGGCACTGCCCACCAGATTTCCGGAGAGGGTCATTTCCGGAGAGGGTCGATCGCCTATTGCCGTCTTGTCGATCGCCTGTTGCCGTCAGGGTCGATCGCCTGTTGCTGTCTTGTCGATCGCCTATTGCTGTCTCTCCGAAATTGGGGGCGGGAATGGGTGTATGGTGCCCATTTGGTCGCCAATTTCGGGTGGGGGCTGAGGGGAGGGGCCGCGGCGCCCGCCCCGCCAGCCGCACTCGGCGGATCGGGCCAACGGCGTCACGGCTACCCTCTGGCTCAATGCTTGACACGCTGATCACCGGGGGCACGCTGGTGGACGGCACCGGCGCCCCGGCCCGTCCCGCCGACATCGGCATCTCCGGGGACCGGATCGTGGCCGTGGCCGACCCCGGCGACCTGCACGGCACCGCCACCGAGTCCACCGACACGATCGACGCCGCCGGCCTGGTGGTGTGCCCCGGCTTCATCGACCCCCACACCCACTACGACGCCCAGATCTTCTGGGACCCCCGGGCCACCCCGTCGAACCTCTTCGGCGTCACGTCCGTCATAGGCGGCAACTGCGGCTTCTCGCTGGCCCCGCTCACCCACCCCGACGACGGCGAGTACCTCAAGCGGATGATGGTGAAGGTCGAGGGCATGGAGCTGGCCGCCCTGGAGCAGGGCGTGCCCTGGGACTGGGAGAGCTTCGCCGACTACCTGCGGGCCGTCGAGACCCGGGGCCTAGGCGTGAACGCCGGCTTCCTGGTGGGCCACTGCGCCCTGCGCCGCGCCGTCATGCGCCAGGACGCCGTCGGCCACGAGGCCAACGACGACCAGATCGCCCTGATGCGGGCCCTGCTGGCCGAGTCGCTGGCCGCGGGCGGGCTCGGCTTCTCCACCGGCCGCAGCTACACCCACAACGACTGGGACGGCCAGCCCGTCCCCAGCCGCTGGGCGTCGGAGCACGAGGTGCTGGAGCTGTGCCGGGAGACGGCCACCCACCCCGGCACCACCCTGGAGTGGGTGGCCGACGGCTGCATGAAGGGCTTTAGCGACGACGAGGTCGACCTGATGACCCGCATGTCGCTGCAGGCCCAGCGCCCCCTCAACTGGAACGTGCTCACCATCGACTCGGCCCGCCCCGACGACTACCGCAACCAGATCGCGGCCTGCGAGCGGGCCGCCGACGCCGGGGCGGTGGTGGTGGCGCTCACCATGCCGATCCTGGTGGGGATGAACATGAACCTGGGCACGTTCTGCGCGCTGCACATGCTGCCCGACTGGCCCGACACGTTCGGCCTGCCGGTACCCGAGCGCATGGAGGCCCTGCGCCGCCCCGAGACCCTCATCGCCCTCGAGAACTCGGCGGCCAGCCCGGAGGCGGGCGTGTTCAGCCGCCTCACCGGCTGGTCCGACTACCGCATCGGCGACACCTACTCGGCCGCCAACGAGGGTCTCAAGGGCCGCCGGGTGGGCGACATCGCCCGGGAGCGGGGCCAGCGGGACTTCTTCTGCCTGGTGGACATCTGCCTCAACGACGATCTGCGGACCGTGCTGTGGCCGGCCCCCACCGACGACGACCCCGAGAGCTGGCGGCTGCGGGCCGAGGCCTGGGAGCATCCCGCGGTGATGATCGGCGGCAGCGACGCCGGGGCCCACCTCGACCGCATGGCCGGCGCCTGCTACACCACCGCCTGGATCGACGACTGCCTGCGGGGCCGGCAGCTCACGTCCCTCGAGAACGCCGTCCGCCACCTCACCGAGGCGCCGGCCCGGCTGTTCGGCCTCAAGGGCCGGGGCCGCATCGCCGAGGGCTTCCACGCCGACATCGTGCTGTTCGATCCCGACACCGTCGGGGCCCATGAGCCGGTGCTGGTGGCCGACCTGCCCGGCGACGGCCGGCGGCTGTGGTCCGAGGCCACCGGCGTGCGCCGGGTGATGGTCAACGGGGTCACCACCGTGGTCGACGGCGAGGCCACCGATGCGCTGCCGGGCACGGTGCTGCGCTCGGGCCGCCACACCCGTACGGTCCCAGTCGGAACGGCCGCCTAGCCAGCAACCAGGAGCAACCAGAAACGCCAAAGGCCGGGGAGCAACCGGAGCGCCAGCAACCAGGACGCCAAGGGCCAGCCAGCAACCAGAACGTCATCAACTAGGAGCGACCGGAGCGCCAAGGGCCAGCCAGCAATCGGAACGCCAGCAATCAGAACGCAGCAACCAGGAGCAAACAGGAGGACAGCCCAATGGCCGAAGGGTCGATCGAGATCTACGAGACCGAGGACCGCACGTTCCCGCCACCGCCGGACTTCGCGGCCGCGGCCCAGGCCAGCGACCGCTCGATGTACGACGAGGCCGCCGCCGACTTCGAGGCGTTCTGGGCCGGCCAGGCCCGCGACCTGCTCGACTGGGACCAGGACTTCCACACCACCCTGGAGTGGGACCTGCCGTTCGCCCAGTGGTTCGTCGGCGGCCAGCTCAACGTCTCCTACAACTGCCTCGACCGCCACGTCGCCGCCGGCAAAGGCGACAAGGTCGCCTTCCACTGGGAGGGCGAGCCTGGCGACACCCGCACCATCACCTACTCGGAGCTGCTCGACGACGTGCAGCGCTTCGCCAACGTGCTGCTGCGCCTGGGCCTGCGCCGGGGCGACCGCATAGCGGTGTACATGCCGATGATCCCCGAACTGGCCGTCACCATGCTGGCCTGCACCCGCATCGGGGTGGCCCACTCGGTGATCTTCGGCGGCTTCTCGCCCGACGCCATCACCGACCGCTGCGCCGACGCCGAGGCCCGGCTGGTGGTCACCGCCGACGCCGGCTACCGGCGGGGCGCCCCGGCCGCCCTGAAACCCAACGTGGACCTGGCCCTGTCGGCCGGCGCGCCGTCGGTGGAGCACGTGGTGGTGGTGGACCGCTGCGGCACCGACCCCGACATGGTCGAGGACCGGGACCTGTGGTGGCACGACCTGATGGCCGAGGCCGCCCCCGACTGCCCGGCCGAGCCCATGGACTCCGAGCAGCTCCTGTACCTGCTGTACACCTCCGGCACCACCGCCAAGCCCAAGGGGATCATGCACACCACCGGCGGGTACCTCACCCAGGTGGCGTTCACCCACCGCTACGTGTTCGACCTGCGCCCCGAAACCGACGTGTACTGGTGCGCGGCCGACATCGGCTGGGTGACCGGCCACAGCTACATCGTGTACGGGCCGCTGGCCAACGGGGCCACGTCGGTGATGTACGAGGGCACCCCCGACACGCCCCGCCCCGCCGAGCGCTCCGGCGACCGGGCCGGCTGGGCCAAGGACCGCCTGTGGGACATCGTCGAGCGCTACGGCGTGACCCAGCTCTACACCGCCCCCACCGCCATCCGCACGTTCATGAAGTGGGGCGAGCAGTGGCCCGCGGGCCGGGACCTATCCAGCCTGCGGGTGCTGGGCACCGTCGGCGAGCCCATCAACCCCGAGGCGTGGATGTGGTACCACCGCCACATCGGCACTGAGCGCTGCCCGGTCGTGGACACCTGGTGGCAGACCGAGACCGGCGGCCACATGATCACCCCGCTGCCGGGGATCACCACCACCAAGCCGGGCTCGGCCACCCAGCCGCTGCCGGGCGTGTTCGCCGAGGTCGTCGACGACGCCGGCTCAGTGGTGGCCGAGGGCGGCGGCTACCTGACCATCATCAAGCCGTGGCCGGCGATGCTGCGGGGCATCTGGGGCGACCCGGAGCGCTACCGGGCCACCTACTGGTCGGAGTTCGAGGGCCGCTACTTCGCGGGCGACGGGGCCCGCATCGACGCCGACGGCTACCTGTGGCTGCTGGGCCGGGTGGACGACGTGATGAACGTGTCGGGCCACCGGATCTCCACCACCGAGGTGGAGTCGGCGCTGGTGGACCATCCCGCGGTGGCCGAGGCCGCGGTGGTGGGGGCCACCGACGACATCACCGGCCAGGCCATCGTCGGCTACGTGATCCTGGTTGGCACCGCCGAGGCCTCCGACGAGCTGCGGGAGGAGGTCCGCCAGCATGTGGCCGTGAAGCTGGGTCCGACGGCCCGCCCCAAGGCGGTGTTCCTGGTGCCGGACCTGCCCAAGACCCGCTCGGGCAAGATCATGCGCCGCCTGCTGCGCGACGTGGCTGACGGCCGGGACTTGGGCGACACCACCACGCTGGCCGATCCGGGGGTGGTGGCCGAGATCCGGGACCGGGCCGCCGAAGCCGCCGACGAGGAGTGACCCGACACGCCGCGGCCTGCCCAGCCGCCTGCTCGCCCTGCCCGGCCTGCCCAGCCGCCTGCTCGCCCTGCCCGGCCTGCCCAGCCGCCTGCTCGCCCTGCCCGGCCTGCCCAGCCGCCTGCTCGCCCTGCCCGGCCTGCCCAGCCGCCTGCTCGCCCTGCCCGGCCTGCCCAGCCGCCTGCTCGCCCTGCCCGGCCTGCCCAGCCCGCCCATCTCGAAATTGGGGTGGGTATTGGGTGCTGGGTACCCATTTCGTCGCCAATTTCGGCTCGGGCCGTAGGGGCGGACTCCGGCCAGCGGGGCGCTGATGGCTGTGACCGCCACTCCCGACAACTGGTACTTCCCTGACGGGGCTGCGACCCCGGAGCCGGGGCCGCTGGTGATCTTCGACCTCGACGGCGTGATCTCCAACGCCACCCACCGCCAGCATTTCCTGCGGGGTGCCCGCAAGGACTGGCGGGGCTTCTTCACGTCCGCGCACCTGGACCCGCCCTACGAGTCCGGCCTGGCCCTCACCGCCTCGGTGGCCGACGATCACACCGTCGCCATCCTCACTGCCCGCCCCCACTACGTGGCCGACATGACCCGCATCTGGCTGGCCGTCAACGAGGTCCGCCACGATCTGCTGATCATGCGTCCCCGCCGCGGCCCGGGCAGCGGCGGCCCCTCGGCGGACTACAAGCGCCACGAGCTGTCCCGCTTGCGGGCCGCCGGCTTCGAGATAACGGTGGCTATCGACGACGACGAGCGCATCATCGAGATGTTCCGCGCCGAGGGCGTGCTCGCCTTCTACACCCATTCCGGCTACTACGAGCGCTGACTCAGTGGACCCACCGGCGGCTATGCGGGCTCTTACCTTTGCGCCGGTAGCTTGAGGGTGGCGCAAGCGGAGAGGACGGACGATGTGGAACACGGCCAAGACGTTCACGCTGCTGGCTCTGCTCGGCGGCCTGTGCATAGTGATCGGCGGGGCCTTCGGGCAGGGCGGCCTGGTGCTGGGCCTGATCTTCGCCCTGGTGATCACCGGGGGCTCGTATTGGTTCAGCGACAAGCTGGCCATCGCCTCGGCCCGGGCCCAGCCGGTGACCGCGGCCGAGATGCCCCAGTACTACGAGATCATGTCCGACCTGTGCCGCCGGGCCCAGATGCCGATGCCGAAGCTGTACGTGTCGCCCAACCCGCAGCCCAACGCCTTCGCCACCGGCCGCAACCCCAACAACGCCGCGGTGTGCATCACGCAAGGGCTCACCCAGGCCATGGGCTGGGACGAGGTGAGGGGTGTGCTGGCCCATGAGCTGGCCCACATCCGCAACCGCGACATCCTGATCGGCTCGGTGGCCGCGGCCGTCGGCATGGCGGTCACGTTCGTGGCCCACATAGCCATGTGGGGCGCCATGTTCGCCGGCGGCCGGGGCGACGACCGCGGCAACCCGCTCGGCCAGCTGGCCCTGGCCATCCTGGCCCCGATCGCGGCGGCCATGATCCAGGCGGCCATCAGCCGCAGCCGGGAGTTCCAGGCCGACGCGTCGGCGGCCAAGCTGCTGAACGACGGCCGTCCCCTGGCCCGGGCCCTGAACCGTCTGGAGACCTACGCCCAGCGGATCCCGTCGGGCGTGAACCCGAGCCAGGCGTCGAACTACATCATCGACCCGCTCAAGGCCCAGGCCCGGGGCGGCGGTGGCGGCGGTGGCTTCGGCAAGATGTTCTCCACCCATCCCCCCACCGCCGAGCGCATCCGCCGCCTAGAGTCCGGCAACTGGCGCTAGCCCCTGCGGCCTTCGTGCCGCCCTCCGGCCTGACCCTCCGGCCTGACCCCCCGGCCTGACGGCAACGCTTGGGTCTGGCGGTAGTTCCCAGGCCCGCCCCTGGCCCGCAGCACCCATCAACCCGCTGGCCGGCTCGCGGGCTCTGGCTCGAGCCGCGGATCGGTCCGGCGCGCTTGTGCTTGCCTGTCGGATCATGTATGAGTATTATGTTTCATGTAGGTTAATATCTAGCAAGAATATAACAGGAATTATTGAATAAGCTCATAATAGGGGGATGATTGCGATGGATAGCGACTCGCCGAAGCTGTTTGACACGCTGATGCGGTTCCAAGGCTGGCGATGGTGGGCCGTGTGGATGCCGATCATCACGGTCGTCTGTTCCGCATGGATGGGTATGTTCCTGCTGTTGGCGTGGCTCGTGAGTTCGCTTCGAACCCCCAACGTCGATCAGTTCGCCGGTGCGCTGCTTGCCGACGATCCGCCTCCAGCCGTGGCGCAGCAGGTGCGGGATTGCTATGGCGCCGACGACTGCCGCGTCGCGTTGGCCTGGCAGGTGGAGGACTTCTGCGATTCCGACGACTTCGGCATGGCCGACGAGTTCAAGGTGCTTCGGTTCACCGAGCAGGAGCCCGTGTCGCTGTGGACGGCGGACGACTGGCCTGCTCGCGAGTTGACGCTGCTCGAAGCCGGCCTGACTGCCTGCCGCGTGTACTAGCCACGCCACGGCTGTGTCCGAGATCGCGCTCTATTCCCGTGAGAAGGGTGGACACCATGCCAGACGCAGCAAGCGAGTCTCCTGAGCGGCTATGTGAGCTGCACGGCCATGTGCTGTCCGACGATCCGGATCAGATCGACGCCGAATGTCCCAACCGCGTGTGTCAGCGTTGCGGCGACGTGGGGACCAGGTGTTCGTGGTACGAGACACTCCAAGAGGGCGGATGACTCGAGGGTTCCGAGGCGGTATTGGACGATGCGGTATTGGACACAGAGTCCGCGCCGACTCTGTTGGTTAGTCCCGGAAGTTGACGTACTGGAGGGGGACGTCGAAGTCGGCTTCCTTGAGGGCGGCGATCACGGCCTGGAGGTCGTCTCGCTTCTTGGACTGCACCCGCAGCTGGTCGCCCTGGGTGGACGACTGCACGCCCTTGATGCCGAGGCCCTTGATGAACTTGTTGAGCTCCCGGCTCCGGTCCGACGAGATCCCGGCCCGCAGGGCGGCCACCTGGCGCACGGTGGCCCCGGCGGCCTCCTGCACCTTGCCGTAGTCGAGGGCCTTGAGCGACACCTTGCGCCGCACCAGCTTCTCCTCCAGCACCTGGCGGGCCGCGGCCAGCCGGTCCTCGGTCGACGAGTTCATGGTGATGGCGCCGTCGCCGAGCGCCACGGCCGTGCCGGTGTTGCGGAAGTCGTAGCGGGTGCTCACCTCCCGGGCGGCCTGGTCCACCGCGTTGCGGACCTCCTGCATGTCGAGTCGGCTCACTACGTCGAAGGTGGGCATGGTCGGCCAGTTCCTAGGGGATGCGGGGACGGGATTCCGGCCTGCGATGGTATCGTGCTGGCCGGTTTGGGTCGGTGCCCGAGCGGCCAAAGGGAACGGGCTGTAAACCCGTCGGCTAAGCCTACGGAGGTTCGAATCCTCCCCGGCCCACACTAAACACTGTTCGCCCTAGGCGACCTGGATTGCGTCGTCTAGGCGTTCGGGCGCATCGGCCGGAAACGAGAGCACCAGATGACGGCCCAGCGCTGTCGCCACCCGGGCGAGGGTGTCGATGCGGTTCCGGGCACCGCCACCCTCCTCGAGCCGCGAGATGACCGACTGGGTGGTGCCCATCCGCTCTGCCAGCTCACGCTGGCTCAGGCCCACCTCGATGCGCAGGTCGTAGATGAGCTGACCGAGGGCGAGATCCTGTTCGACCCCGGCCCGTGCCCCCGCGGAGGGCTCGCCCCGCTCCTTCTTGATGTCTTCCCAACGCGACCTGTTCGCCATCGTGCCCTCCGTATCCAACCCGGCGAGCATAATCGCACCAACACGATGATCGCACAAAAGTAATCATAAAGCGAGAACAACCGTTGCCCCGTTCAGAGCGCCCGGCGGGGCCGGGTTATGTCATACAGAGGCGTAAACCCGATATACTACGGTGTATGACTCAGGAGGTCATTCCCCTTGTGACGCCGGGGAGTGTGCGCCGCTGCGTGCTGGTCCTGCGACAGCGCCGGGACTGGAACCAGACCCGGCTCGCAGATGCCGTTGGGCGGTCTCAGCAATGGGTGTCAGCGTTCGAAGGCGGACGCAAGGACGCGTCGCTTGGTGACGTCGTGGCGGCGCTGTCCGCGTTGGGGGCGAGCGTTGTCGTGCGGGCGGTCGACACCCCACCACCCGAAGAGCCGGAACGCATGGCTGTAACGCATGGCTAGAGCGTTGCAGGATCTGTGGGTGTTCCTGAGCGGCGAGCGAGTCGGGCTGGCCGTGCGCTCGTTGCGAAGCGTGCATTTCATGTACCACCCGAACTACCCGACGGCGGCTACGCCGTTGTCGTTGTCGCTGCCGATCAGCCCGCGCGCTCAGGATGTCTCACATTGGATCGACGGGTTGCTGCCGAACAATGAGCGCACTCGCTCACGGTGGGCGATGGCCTACGGGGCAGCGTCGACGGACCCGTTCGACCTGCTCGGCACCCCGGCGGGGCTCGAGTGCGCCGGCGCGGTTCAGTTCTGTCCGCCGGAGGCCTTGCCCGACCTGCACTCCGGCGAACTCGTGGGACTCACCGACTCCGAGGTGGCCGACAGCTTGCGCGACATCATGCAAGACGCGGAGGACGCCGCCTTGGAGGGGTTGAGCGAGCTGTGGCTCTCACTTCCTGGTGCCCAGCCCAAGATGGCGTTGAGGCTCGCCGACGACGGGTGGCGTCGGCCCACCGGCCTTCTCGCGACCACCCACATCCTCAAGCCGCAGCGGGGACACCTGAACCGAGCGTTGCGGGATTCGATAGCGGTGAACGAGCATCTGTGCCAGACGGCCGCTGTGGCGCTCGGCCTGGACGCGGCACCTTCGTCGTTGGAGATGTTCGAGGATGAGATTTGTCTGGTGACGGAGCGCTTCGACCGTCGCTGGGACGGCGGCGGCGAGGTGCATCGCCGCCACTTTGAGGATCTGTGCCAAGCGCTGGGATACGCCCCGGAACGCAGGTATCAGTCGGGCGGCGGTCCAACCCCCGAGCAGATCATCGGGCTGCTGTCCGACGAGGCCGGCCGAGAAGACCCGCGCAAGTTCTTCTTGTCGCTGTTCTACAACTGGCTCATTGGAAACAGCGACGGCCACTCCAAGAACTACGGAGTGCTGCTGGACGGGCCGCGCCCTCGGCTGGCCCCCCTCTACGACCTGAGTTCGGCGGCCCCTCTAGCGGCTCCCGAGGCCGGGCTGAGGCCCTCCGCGTTGAGATTCGCCGAGTCACGTCCCACCACTGTGGGGGGATGGTCGCAGACTGCTGGGCGGCTCGGGATAGATGTCGCCGACGATGAGCTCCAAGACATGGCTGAGGCGTTGCCTGAGGCGTTCGAGTCGGCCGCGTCACAGTGCCCCGACTGGGCGTCGGACACAGCCCAGCAGGTTTGCGAGAGCGTGGTGGCTCATGCCCGCAGCGCAGCGGGAGGCGCCGGTGGGCACCACGGGGGCAGGTGAAGGTCGGTGCGAAGGTCGGCGCCGTGAGGGAGGAACGCCGGGTCCTGTCGGCTGCTGACGTCGGGAGGCTGGTCCGCGAGACACGACAGGCGGCATCCATGACGCAACAGGAGCTGGCCGATCGGGTCGGTACCACTCGGCAGTGGGTGATCCGGCTGGAGCAGGGCCACCCCACTCCAACGATGAACACGGTGCTGATCGTGTTGTCCGAGTTGGGGCTCGAGCTGGTCGTGACGCACAACCTGCCGCAGCGTGCTCCTCGCAACGCCCTGGAACGCCGCATGGCCAAGCTGTTGAGTTGAGCTGCCTGGCTGCCCCATCGTTCACCACGGACTGCGCACCGGACGCCTCTGCCGGCGGCCGCAGGGACATTCCGGCCAGCGCCGCTACCCGCCCGACTAACTCTGCCGGTCCGGGGCTCGAATAGCGCATAGGACTGGTTAGGCGGCTGTTCGCGTCGTGGAGCCGCCGTGAATAGCCCATACGACGCGATATGGTGGGTTTTGTGGGGAGGGAGGTCACCGCTGAGGGGTGGATGGCGACCCGGACGGGGTTCGGGCGGCGGCAGTACCACGCCTATGTGCCGCACCTGTTGGAGGGATGGGAACCGGCCCTCACCGCCGAGGACGTGGACGCGGTCACCGTCGCCGACCGGGCGCTCGTCGCGGCCGGGACCCTGCCCCGGTCAGAGCTCGCCGGCGGGCTGGCGAGGTGGATGCTGGCCCGCGACGAGAGCATCCGCTCGAGTGTCATCGAGGGCGTCGCCGCCACCGCGTCGGGGCTCGCCTGGGCCGAGTACCAGGACCGGGCGGGCAGGCCGGTGCCCGACGAGAACGACGCCCTCACCCTCGGAGCGTCACAGCAGATCGCGGCCGCGGTCGAGCTCGGGCAGCGGATGCGCTCCGGATACCGCGCCTCCCTCGACGACCTCTGCGGCATCCACAGCCTGCTGTTCGCACGCACCCGCGACCGCTCGCTGGGGGGCGTGCTGCGTGATGAGCCGATCTGGATCGGCCCGCCGGGCTGCCTGGTCGACGACGCCGTGTTCGTGGCGCCGCCCCAGGACCGTGTGCCGGCGCTGATGGAGGACCTGGTGGGCTACCTGAACGCCAGCGGCCATCCTCCGGTGCTGCGGGCGGCGGTCGCTCACAGCCAGTTCGAGACGATCCATCCTTTCGGCGACGGCAACGGCCGGACAGGACGCGCCTTGATCCAGACGGTGCTGAACGCGGCGGGACTGGCTGACGGGGCGGTACCGGTCAGCTCGGCGCTCAGTCGTGACCAGCGCGGCTACTACGACGCGCTCAACGCCAGCCGGGTCGTCTGCGATGCCGACGACGCGACGACCCGCAGCCGCGGCCTGCGGGGGTGGCTGACGGCGTTCACCAATGCCTGCGTGGAGGCCGAGCGCCAGGCCGCGGCGGTGGCGCGCCGGGTTGAGGCGATGGCCGACCGGTGGCAGACGGTGGCTGTGTTCCGCCGTGACAGTGCAGCCGCCGCGGTGCTGTCGGCGCTGCCGTCGATGCCGGTTCTCGACGCCGAGACCGCCGCGCAGCGCGTCGGGGTCACCCCGAGGGCGGCCCGGGCGGCGCTGTCGGCGCTGGCCGAGGTGGGGATCGTCAGCTCCACGGGCGGCCGCCGCAACCGCAGGTACACGGTCCCGGAGATGTTCGCCCTGCTGCGGGCCACCACCCCCGACGGCGGGCTGGCGGCAAGCACGCGGCCCGGCCCGACCCCACATGCCGGCCCGGCGGCGGTGTCGGTGTCGGCCCCGGATGCGCCTGCGGTGCCTGCGGTGCCGGTGTCGGTGTCGGGTTCAGCGTGCGGCCACTACGGACCGCGCACCGGACGCCTCTGCCGGCTGCCGCAGGGACATTCCGGCCAGCACCGCTACCCGCCCGACTAACGCCCCGCGCCGGCTGCGGCGGTCCGTGAACCGCGGCCACGGCGTTCCGGCGTCGCCTCAGCCGCCGGCGGCGTTACGCACCGTCAGTGGCAGCCCGCCAAGCGGAGGGGTCACGCGTCGGTGAGGCAGGTGGAGGCGCGGTGGGGGACCATCGACGAGAGGGTGGCGACCACCCGGGCCGCTCGATGCTGGGGGTCGAGCTCGGAGACGGCACGCTCGAGCGCTTCGGGCACGGCGCCGGCGATCCGCTCCACCCGGTCGACGCCTTCGGCCGGGTCGAGCCCCACCGCTGCCGCGGTCGCTCGCCATGCCTGCGGGTTGTTGGCTGCGAGGATGCGCGGGTCGGCGAGGGCGGACATGGCCAGCGAGTGCGCCTGGTGGTGGTGCGGGTCCCCGGCCATGACCGACCAGACGTCATAGAGCGGTGCGAGCCGTGCTGCGTTCGGTCCGAGGAGGATGCTGTAGTTCTTGGAGTGGGCGTCGGTGTTGCAGATCAGCCAGTTGAAGGCCAGCGCGTCGAAGAAGGCCTCCAAGTCGCGGCCGGGCTCGGTGGAATGGTCCCGCAGCAGCCGGGCCAGCCGGGCCGGGTCGTGGCCAGGGGCGCGGCCGGTGCCGGCGCGCTGATAGACCGACGCCGTGTAGTCGCCGACCGCCTGGTGGAGGTCCTCCTGGTGGACGCGGCGCACCGCACCGCTGGCGTCGCGGACCCGGTCGAAGCGGGTCACGACCACCGCCGTGTGGCCCGCCCATGTCTGCAGCTCGGTCTCGGCGGCGTCGAGCCCCGAGTAGCGGGCTGTCGTGAGGCACAGGTGCTCGTTGATGGACTGCTCGGGCTCGCCCGGCATGGGGACCTTGAGAATGTGCGTCGACGGGTGCGAGCCGTGCGGCTCACCCCATCGGCGGGCCTCGGAGCTGTCTCTGTACAGCGCAGTCTTGGCGAACGCTCCAGCGAGGCTGAAGGCGCTGCTGCGGAGTTGGCGGCCCCACAGCCAAGCATTGCGCACCATGTCGACGACCATCTCTTCGGTCTGAGCCGGCGTCAACCAGCCGACACCGCCGGGCCGCTCTGCGTCGGCGAGCGTCTCGGGGCCACAGAACTGCACAGCTCCTGCGCACTCGAGCCCCACCTTGGTGGCCAACAGGTCGAACGGCTCAGCCGAGGCCGCCTGGTACTTGGCGGCCCAGTGGCTGCGCACGCGGGAGTCCCCGGGCAACAGCCCCTCCATCCAGCCCTGCACCCTGGCGTCCGCGAAGCGCCTCCGCTGCAAGGGCATGCTCAACGACAACGGCACAGCCGCGGGCCCGCCGGCGTAGCGCTCGTCGTAGGTGTACGTCAGCGACCCGCCGCCGGCGCGGGTCACACGACCGGCCGTCTGGCCCGACATCAAGACCGTCAGCTCTTCCGTGCTCATTGTGGCCGCCGGCTCGCTCGTATCTGCTCGAACACCAGGTCGATGTCGCTTACGGGCCGCTCGTGCACCGCCAACGACAAGCCCAGCACCGCCGCAACCCGCATCACGCGAAGCAGGCCGAAGTCTCCTTTGGCGTTCTCGAACTCCGACAGCCACTGCACCGACACCCCGCAGGCATCCGACACCTGTCTTTGGGTGAGGCCCAGATCACGGCGACGATGAGCGAAGGAGCGTGATAGCGCACCCAGCTCTCGCAAGTCGGATCCGAGCGCCTCAATGGGGTGCGGGTTCGTCTGCACGGCTCGTCCTCCCCGCGGCAGCGTCACTTCGCTGATAGGCGAACACAGTCAGCTCACACTCTAACTTCGCCTATACATGAATGACAGTGTCAATCTAAGACTATTCGCCTATAGACGAACAGAAGGACCCGGTTGCAGCTAGGGACCCGGTTGCGGCGTCTGGCTCGGGTTGCGGCTAGGGACCCGGTTGCGGCGTGTGGCTCGGGTTGCGGCTAGGGATCCGGTTGCGGCTAGGGACCCGGTTGCGGCGTGTGGCTCGGGTTGCGGCTAGGGACCCGGTTGCAACCTCTGGCTCGGGTTGCGGCCTCTAGCTCAAGGCCGTCGACGATGGCGCCGTGTTGGGCGATGGAACGGTGCTGGGCGATGGAGCTGTGGGTCAGGCGAGCATTCGCTGCATGACGACCACGTCGAGCCAGCCGCCGAACTTGCGGCCCACTTCCCGCTCGGTGCCGACGATCTCGAACCCGACGGCCCGGTGCAGCCCGATCGACGCCTCCTGAGCGTCGGCGATGCGGGCGATCATGGTGTGGAAGCCCCTGGCCTCGGCCAGCCCTACCAGCTCCTGCACGAGCCGCTGGCCGATCCCCCTGCCCCGGGCCGAGGAGTCCACGTACACGCTGGACTCCACCGAGGTCCGGTAGGCCGCCCGGGGCCGGTACTCGCTGAGCGAGGCGAACCCCAGCACGTCGCCGCCGACCTCGGCCACCACCACCCCGAGGGCGCCCTCCCGGTCCCGGAGCCAGGCCTGCTGGTCCTCGAGGGTGCGGGGCACGAGGTCGAAGGTGTGGGTGGTGTGCTCCACCTCGTGGTTGTAGATCCGGCGGATCGCCTCGGCGTCGGCCACGGTGGCCAGCCGGATCACCACGTCGTCCATGCCCCGAGGCTACGAGCCCGCCCCGCCCGCGGTGGCTCCCGCTACGAGGGTGTTGAGAGAGCCGGCTGGTCCTCACCCGCAGTCTGGAACTCGATGCGCAGCACCCGCAGGCCGGGTACCGACTCAGCGTCCCGCAGGGCCGAGCACAGCGCTTCGTCGCGCGTCGGTGCCGCACGGTCGAACTCGAGGGTCTGGTGCCCCACGGTGGTATCGCTGCCCCCGGCCTCGTAGAGGGCGTCAAGGGCCTCCCACTCCAAGAGGTCTGCGCCCTCGGTTACGAGCACGAAGTGGTGTGGGGCCATCGGCTCCTGGATCGATGTCGCGGCTACGGTCATCTTGCGCGGCTCCGTCGATGGCACGCCTCAATCCTCGCAACGAGCCGAGCCGCGTGCCTCGCCGGACTCGCTGGGTGCGATATGCGCAACAGCCGCCGGTTCCGTGGTCCGTAGCCCCGCTGCGTCGAGGTCGGTTTGATTGTCAAGAAGCGAATGGCGGGCGGTGCGTCACCGCCGGGTTCGGGCTGGACCCGGGCCCGGTGCCGGCCCCGGTGGTCGCGCCCGGCCCCGGTGCCCGTCCGCGGCGCCCGTCGCCGGTGGTCGCGCCCGTCGGGCAAGGAACCCGGACTGGTTAGGGAGCGCGGGCCGGGCCCAGTCGGGTCCGTATGGGTGGCTCCAGGACGAGGCGCCCGTTGCGGCGTCTCACCGCCCATTGGTTGTGGTGGACCTTGTTGTGGCAGTGCCAGCACAGCAGCGCCATGTTGGCGATGGTGGTGGGGCCTCCCTGCGCGACCGGTCTGATGTGATGGGCCTGGCACAGGGCCGGATGGATGTGACACCCGATGCAGCCGCCGTCGCGGGCGATGAGCGCCCTGAGCTGAGCGGCGGTGGCGGTGCGCTTCGTGGTGCCCCTCCACAGCGGAGTGCCCGCAGTGTCGTAGAGCACCCCGGTGAGCGCGGCGTTGCAGGAGAGCAGATCGAGCACGCTCGGGGGCAGCGGCTCCCCGGTGGCCAGCTGCGACACCAGTTGACCGGTGCCGGGGTCGACATGGGACACCACCGCGATGTCCGCAATCGGCCCGACATTGCTCTTCCGGCGACCACAACTGCAAGTGTCGCCGCCACCCCCCGAGGTTCGGCGTCCACGAGTGCCGCGGCCGCCGCCACTACGGGCACCGCTGTTGCCACGGCTGCCGTGATTGCTGCCGGGTTCGCCCTCTCCGGGTGTGCCGGTCGTGGTGCCGCCGCTGCCGCCGCTGCCATCTTGGGTGCCGCGGTCCTCGCGGTTGGCTCCGGCTTCGCCGCCAGTACAACCGTCAGCGTCACGGCTGCTGCCGTTACTGCCGTGGCCGGCCTCTCCGACAGAGCCGCTGGCGCTGGCCGCATCGCTGTCGTCGGGGTCGCGGCGGCTGCTGTGGTTCGTGTTGTTGGCTGCGTCCGGGTTCGTGTCGTTGGGTCCGGCTGCGCTGCTGCCGCTGCCGCCGTTGTTGTCTCGGTTCGTGCGGGTGCTGCTGGGGCTGGGGCTGTGGTTGTCGCCTTCTTCGGGTGTGCCGCTGCTGCTGTCGCGGTTCGTGCGGGTGCTGCTGGGGCCGGGGCTGTGGTTGTCGCCTTCTTCGGGTGTGCCGCTGCTGCTGCCGCTGCTGCCGCCGTTGTTGTCGCGGTTCGTGCGGGTGCTGCTGGGGCCGGGGCTGTGGTTGTCGCCTTCTTCGGGTGTGCCGTTGCCGCCGTTGCTGTCGCGGTTCGTGCGGGTGCTGCTTGTGGCGGTCGGGGCGTCGTTGCTGCCGTTGCTGTCGGGGTTGCTCTCGACGGTGGGGCGGCCGACGGTGCTTCCGGTGGCGGTTAGGCCGTCCAGGGCGTCGGCCATGGCTTGGGGGAAGGTGCGCTTGCCGCCGCCAGCCCCGCCAGCCCCGCCGCCGGCACCGGCGTCCGTGGTGCGGAGGCGGCGGGCCTCGGCCTCGAGGCGGTTGCGGATCCGCTCGCCGGTGACCGGGTCGAGCTCGCCCCGCAGCTGGGTCATGCCGTCGTCGCCGTCCCACAGACGCAGCCAGCGCCGGGCCCGGCGCCGCTGGTAGTCGGCCTCGCCGTCGTCGGGCTGGCGGCCGGCGGTCCAGCGGCGGGCCTCCCGGGCGAACTGGTCGTCGGTCATCGACTCCGCCTTGGCCAGCAGGCCAGCGTCGGCCTCCACGGCGCCGGACTCGGTCCCCTCGGCGGCCTGCGCCAGCCGGGCCGCATTGGCGAATGAGACCCGGCCCTCCTCCAGCGCCTCCCGCACGGTGGGCATGTCTTCGAGAACCCGAGCGGTGCGGACCTGGCTCTCCGCCTGGCGCCGCGACACGCCGGTCGCATGTCGCAGCACCCCGGCACCACCGTCGCCGTGTCGCTCCAGTGCGGCGAGCGTTGCGGCCGCCCGGGCCTGGTAGGCGGCGAGCTTCGACTCGATCGCCTTGGACGTCTCCAAGTCCCGGCGAAGGTCCGCGGCACTGCAGTCGCCGACCGTCGCCAGCATCCGGGTGACGGCCGCTTCGGCCCGCTGAGCTTGGCTTATGACCATGAACAGACTATGCCACAGGGGTACGACATTAAGGGACAAGCATCGAATATCGCTAACATGCTTCTCGGCTTCTACGAGCTAGGGTGATCGCATGGAGCCCGCCGCCGGCGACACAGACCACCACCAGGACCTCCTCCAGGACCTCCTACAGGACCTCCCCGAACTCGACACCATCACCGGAGTCAGCCAGGGCTTCCTTCCCGAGGGCCTGTTCTTCTGGCGCCGCTGGAGACATCCCAAGACCGCCTGAGCCGCTCCCGCCCCACCGGCTCCGCAGCTAGGGACCCCTCAGACCCGCAACACCGGGAACTCGACCCAGGCCGCCGTCCGTGCGCCGACCGCCGGCCCCGCATGCCAGTCTCCGGAGACATCGCCGGAGACGCCGGAGACACTGACGTGGAGACATTGATGTGGAGGCGTTGCCGGAGACATTGATGTGGAGGCGTTGCCGGAGACGTTGACGTGGAGACGTTGATATAGGGACTGCTATATGAAGGTGGCTGTCCTGGGATCCGGCACCGGGGCGCTGGCTGTGGCCGCGGACATGTCCCGCCACGGCCACCACACCGTCATGGCCAGCCTCGACGGCGAGCGGGCCGGCCTGGAACCGATCAGCGCCACCGGCGCCATCACCGTCACCAGCGCCGGCTACATCGTCCACCGAGATTGCCGGACAGGACCGGACAAGGTTCACTGGTAGACCGTTGGTGACCCGGTTCGTGGACTCAGAGCGGACCGGTTACAACCAGCAGGTCACACCACTGCGAGGAGACGGACACGTGCAGGCTGTAGAGGCCATCGACCACCCTGACGGCGTCGACGTTCACGCCGCGTCCTCCTACTGGGTCCCTACTGCGGTCGACGGCATGGTCTCGGCGTTTGACCTGTTCAACGTCCAGCGCCCCATGTTCTGGCGCCGCTGCTTGCGCCCTTTGCCCACGACCCACCCGGACGCGATCACCGAGGCGTGGAACATCGTCGGTGCCGCCATGTACGAGGCAATGGGCCGCCTGGTGACGGAGCCGGCCGATGAGCAGCGGTGAGGGCGATGCCGTAGTCCAGAGCAGTTCCGCGATGGCGGCGGCCTACAGCGGGCCGCTGCCACCGCCGGGCCTGGCGGCGACGTCGCAGGACCGGGTGCGTGAGATGATCCACCGGGTCGTCGTCTTCTAGCCGGGGGCGATGTGTTTGCAGCCGCGGTTGCGAACACCTACCCTCGAAGCCGCCTGACGGCTCCGGTTAGTAGGCCTCGGCCGAATGCAACCGTATGCCCCAGGTGTTCGGGACCCCGGCACTCACGGGGTCCCTTTCCTTTCCCCGCTCGCGCTTGCCCGCCCGCAAGACCAGCGGACTCGCACATGGTCCCGCCGGCGCCGACCGGATAGCCCGCCAAATCTGTAGTCACCCGCCGGAGCAGAGGACGTGTCCGGCGCGCTGGTGCCGGCGTCCGAGCAGGGCTAGGCCGCCGAGGCCCCACCCCGGCGATCGGCAGCTTGCTGGCCCAGGCCTCGACTAGGCGGTGCCGGGCTCCCCGCGCCGGGGCCCCACCTCCGGCAGTGCTGCTGGTGGATGTCGGACTGGGCCCCCGCGCCGAGCGCCCCCACCCTGCCCGCCTCGGCCTCACCGCCGCTGGACGCCGCCGGGCTGATCGGATTCGCCCGCTCCGGCCTGCTGGCCCGCAGCCGTCGGCGGAGCTGCCGGCCCGCCCATCGACCGAGCTGCACGCCCGCACCCGCAAAGACCCACCGGACCGCGCACAGATGTCTGCGATCCGACCGGCCCCGCGGCCTGGCCCAGGCCACCTCGAACTGGTCCGCCCCGACGACCGTCCCGACCCTGCCCGAACGCCCACCCCGAAACCGCCCACCAGCCATTTCGAATGACCTGCACGCCACAGCCCTACGCGCTACGTTGTGCGGCATGGCAAATGATTGCCCTGTGTTGATGGTGCTGTTATGGTGCCAATCCGTGAACGACGACGTGCAACTGCACGGCGACGCGCCCGCGGCACAGGGCCGCGAGTCTTGCCTGGAATGGGACCACCCATGATTGAACGTGTCAGCCGACCTAGCGTGCTACACTTTCTGACGGTCATGGGCCCCGCCATCTTGGTAGGGTTCTTCGGCCGTTCCGGATCGACGATCCAAGGGGGTGTAGCCGGTGGATTCCGCGGGTAGCGTTATCCAGGTTGCACTTCGGCGGGTCTGCGCGTACGAGACGTGCGATTCCGGGCGGACCGAACTTGCCACAGATGGAATACAGGTATAGAAAGGAGGGGCACATGCCCCAATTGAAGGGGCCTGTGCCCCAGGTACAAGCAAAGGAGGGGCCGATGCCCCAGCTAGTGAAGAAGCGGCGCTCGGGTTGGGCACTGCTCGCCGTGAGCGCCTTGGTCGCATCGCTCTTCGCAGTCGGGGCGAGCCCGGCGGCCGCGATCGACGACGATTCGAAGCCGGATCACGCAGCCGACTTTACGGCGTGTCTTGGCGAGGCCATAGCGGATCAAGGGTTCACCGACCTCGGCACCCTCGAGGCGGCCGTGCCGAACATCAACTGTCTGGCCTACTACGGGATCAGCGCGGGCAAGACCGCTGACACGTTCGACCCGAACAGCGACGTGACCCGCGGCCAGATGGCTCTGTTCCTGGTGGCCGCGGCCAAGCGCATGGGCGTCGACTTGATGGGCGGCGACATGATGGCTGACTTCGGCGACATCGCCGAGTTGGGCGAGAACCGCCGCAACGCCATCACCTCGCTGGCGCGCAACGGCATCATGTCGGGCAGCGGCGGCAACTTCCGTCCGCACGACGCCATCACCCGCGCCGAGATGGCGGTGGCTCTAGTGGCTCTGTTGGACCACACGCCTGGCGTCGCTCTGTCCAAGCCCACGAAGGGCGACAATGCGGGCCTCTACGTGCTGGGGCCGGCTCCGGGCTCGCTGCCCAACGACCACTTCACAGACGCCCGCCGGCAGACGCCCCGCCACGTCGACAACGCGATCAGCGCGGCCTACGAGCTGGGCATCACCTCCGGCGTCGGTGACGGCACCATGTTCAATCCGAGCGGGACTGTTCCTCGCCGCAACATGGCGACGTTCATCGCCAACGCGCTGGCCCACAGCAACGCACGCCCGGCGGGCCTGACCGCGCAGGTGGACGGCACCACGATCGAGGCGTCGGTGCGTGACGCGATGCTCGCTCCGGTGGTGAACGCGACGATCGACGCGTTCAAGACTTCGACCGCCATCGCGGCGAGGGCGTTCAAGGACGACGGCACCTGCTCGAGCCGCGCCGTGACCTTCGAGGATGCGGGCGTGGCGTGCGAGATCGACGGCGGCGACGCGGTCACCCAGACCGACGGCAATGTCACCTTGACCCTCCACGGCGACGTGGGCGAGGGCCAGACGGCGTGGGTCTGGACCGGCGCACTCGGCGACAAGGTGTCCGCCGACACCGACTTGGTGGAGCTCGCCATCAAGAAGGGCGCCGCCACTCCGGTGCCAGCCACCAGGGTGACCATGTCGACGGACCTGCCCACGCAGCCGCACCTCGTGGCACCGACCCCCGTGGGACGGGCCCTCTTCGGGTCCACCGTGACCGTCACGGTCCAACTGCAGGGCGCCGACCCCGACGATGCCTCTGCGTTCGTGAACACCGTTCCGGCCGCTGGCCAGGAACTGAAGTACACGGTGAGCGTCTCACGCTTCCCCAGCACCGACAACACCGGCACTCCTGTGCACAGCCGGATCGCCGACCAAGAGGTGACCATCGGCTCTGACGGCACCGCCACGTTCACGATCACCGGTGTGGACACCGACCCGAACAGCCGCGGCCAGGAGCAGTTCGTGGAGTACACGGTCGCGGCGGCGACGGGCAACACGATCGCTACGGTCGACGGGTCCCCCGGCGGCGTCGTCTTCAGCGACGCGGCGCCTGTGGTGACCCACGTGTCGGTCGAGAACAGCGGCCCGAAGGTCGCGCCGGGTGCGAACGGTCGTGCGGGCAATCGTGTGACTGTCACGGCTCTGGACCAGTACGGCCGTCCCGTGAACAACGCGCCGGTGTTCCTGCACACCAGCAACCCGACCGGCACCAACGACCCCGACGGCTCCACCATCCGGTCGCGGGCTCTCAACACGAGGGCCAACGGGAAGGTCACCTTCACCTACAACTACTCCGGCGGAGCCTCACGGGAGACCCTCAAGGCCGCCTGGGACGGCTACAAGCCCGATCCCGACGGCGACGGCCCCCTGACTGTGACCGGTACAGTGGGCGTCGACGACGCCGTCGGTGACTGCGCCGCCAATGCAAGGGTCAGCACTGCCGAGGGCGAGGACGTTTGCGGCACCACGACGGTCGACTGGGTGCTGGCCACCCGGGCCGAATCGCAGGCTGCTGTGAGCATCCTCAGCATCGACGTCGAGAACGATCAGATCATCGTCGATCTCCAGACCAATAGCGTGGTGACCCCGACATCGGTGAACTACGACAACTCCGACTTCTTCACCCTGGTCAACGCAGCCAACGCGACGCCCGGGAAGCCCCTCACCATCGGTGAGTTTGAGGAGGCCGTGGCCGCCGACCTGAAGGCAGCCGCAGCAACGACGGATGTCGCCGACGACCAGCCGACACTGGCGTGGGGTTCGTACATCTACGACGAGCCGTCGGACATCGCCACGTTCACGGTGACGGCCGGAGGCAGCCGATAGCAGCAGGAAGGCAACGGAGCCGGGGTTGACCTGAGCCTCGGCTCCGCCTCTCCTCTCTAGTACCAACCCCGCGGAGGCCCCGGCAATTGAGCCGGGGCCTCCTCGCGTCTTGGCTCAAGCCGGATGAGTCCTGTCGGCTTGTTTCAAGTCATGTGGTGTTGTGTTGCGGTTCCATCGTGCAGTGGGCTATAGTTGGTGTCGCCGTCGCAAGCCTCGGTAATGGCTCGCCTCGAACATCCCTCACAGGAACGGAGGCACCAGCAGACATGGACGCTGACATGATCGCTGCGGTCGGCATGTGGCTCACCATCGTCGGAATGATCCTGTGGCAGTCGAGCCGCCACGACGACAGAATCGACGCGCTTGACAACAAGTTCACCAACAAGATCGACGGGCTCGAAACCAAGTTCGACAAGGAGTTCAAGGCAGTACACGGCGAGTTCAAGCAGGTGCGCCGGGAGATGGCCGGCCAGGGCGAACGGCTGGCCCGCATCGAGGGCCACCTGCTGGGGCCCGAGAGCTTCTCTTTGCGCCCGCCGTCACCGCCACCGGCCGAGCCCGACGACGACGAGCGTCAGGCCGGCTGAACCGGTCGAGGAACTCCTGGCCGACGCTGGGCGCTTCCCTTGAAGAGCCCGCCGCATCCCGGCCTGAGCCTCAGGCAGAACTGCATCGACCCCGAGGGCCTCACCATCACCGACGCTGCCCGGCGCCTAGGGGTGGCCCGCCATACGCTGTCACGGGTGGTGCACGGCCACGCTGCGATCTCCGCGGAGATGGCCATCCGGCTGGAGAAGGCCGGGTGGTCCAATGCGGAGTTCTGAGTGCGCCGCCAGGCTGCATACGACCTGGCACAAGCACGCGTGCACGAAGACAAGATCGTCGTCGGGGCCACCAACGTCTGATTGGAGCCTCGGCGAACATCTGCAGCAGCGTGGGTCACCTTCACCTACAACTACTCCGGCGGGGCCTCACGGGAGACCCTCAAGGCCGCCTGGGACGGCTACCAGCTGATGCTGCACACGTCATCGCTGATCGTGACGCGCCATTGACTGATGAGGTCCATCCCCAACAACACATCACGCTCTTGGACGTTCAGGCGATGGCGTCCACTACGCAGTAGCCGGTGTTGACTGCTCCGATGCCTCTGGTCGCGAAGTTGCGTTGTCCGAACCGTCGGATACCGGCTCGGTAGGCGTCGATGCCGGTGTCGTAGAGGTCGATGATCTTCCCGTCCACCATCAGCGCGGATCGACCCCAGTGATCGCGTTCCAGTGCCTCGCGGTGCTCGGAGTCGTAGGTCCGGGTGTGGCGCAGGATGTGTTGCGGGATCGTCAGTGCTGCATCTGTGGAGGTGTCAACAGCCATTGAGACCTCCTATGTGATGTGGTGGGTCCACAGGCTAGGGGCCGTCCTCATTGTGGTGCGACTCAGATCGCGAGACGCGGATGCCGTGAGCTGGTCGAGTCGCCAGTGCAGCCCGCCGAGCGGGATGTGCGCCGCGGCGGGTTCTGTGCCGTCGTAGGTCGCCGGCACCTGGGAAGCGCCCAGCGTCGGCCGGGCATTCCTTGACCGGTTCAGCTGGCCTGACGCTCGTCGTCGTCGGGCTCGGCCGGTGGCGGTGACGGCGGGCGCGGGGAGAAGCTCTCGGGCCCCAGCAGGTGGCCCTCGATGCGGGCCAGCCGTTCGCCCTGGCCGGCCATCTCCCGGCGCACCTGCTTGAACTCGCCGTGTACTGCCTTGAACTCCTTGTCGAACTTGGCTTCGAGCCCGTCGATCTTGTTGTCGAGCGCGTCGATCTTGTTGTCGTGGCGGCTCGACTGCCACAGGATCATTCCGACGATGGTGACCCATATGCCGATCGCAGCGATCATGTCAGCTTCCATGTCTGCTGGTGCCTCCGTTTCCGTCTTGGGCGATTCTTGAGGCGAGCCGTGACCGCGGCTTGCGACGGCGACACCAACTATAGCCCACTGCATGATGGAATAGCAACACGACATCACATGCACCGAAACAAGCTGACAGGACTCATCCGGCTTGAGCCGAGACGCGAGGAGGCCCCGGCTCAATTGCCGGGGCCTCCGCGGGGTTGGTACTAGAGAGGAGAGGCGGAGCCGAGGCTCAGGTCAACCCCGGCTCCTTACCTACCTATCGGCCGGTGCCCAGGGTCATGGTGAACGACGTGATGTTGGACGAATCGTCGTGCACGTAGCCCGCCCACACCAGGGTCGGCTGGTCCTCGGCAGTCGTTCCCTTGGCCGTGGCCAGTTCCTTTGTCAGCTCCGCCACGAAGTCCTCCATCGACATGTACCTGGTGGCCGCGGTGTCGCCTTCGCCGCAGGCGGTGCAGGTGACGATGAAGAAGTCGTTGGAGTCGAAGTTGATCGAGTTCGGCTCGTTGGTGCCTACGTCGACGACGATCTGGCTGTTCTCAGCGTCGAGGCTGAGAATGCTCCTGGTCGTGTCCTCACTCGCCTCCGTAGAGGCCAGGACCCACAGGACGGTCGTCGTGCCGCACCTGTCCTCGGCCTGACCGGAACTGACGGTAGCACCAGCGGCGCAGTCGGTGACATCGGCCACAACACCCACCGTGCCGGTACCGGGCGGCGTCGCCGTGGTACCACCACCGGTGGAGCCGTCCCATGCGGCCTTCAGGGTCTCCTGGGATGCGTTGCCGGAGTAGGTGTAGGTCATACGGACGGTGCCGGAAGCTCCGGTCACGAGGGCCCGGGTCCTGATGGTGGAGCCGACGGGGTCGCCGGAGGCGGTCGGGTCGCTGCTGTGCAGGAACACCGGTGCGCCACGGAACGGGTCGCCGTACTGGTCCTGGACCTTGATGGTGACCGCGGCGTTCGCGGTCCCGGTCGTGCCGGGGGCGACCTGGGGGCCGGGATTCTCGATCGACACGTACGTCACCACCGGACTCGCGTCCGTGAAGGTGATGTCATCGGTGCTGGCAGTCGCCGGGGCGATGGCCTTGTCGTGGGTCGGGGTGCTCCCGTCCGCGCCGACGGGAATGGTGATCGCGTACCGGACTCCGAGGCTGTTGGTCATACCAGGCCTGCCGTCGGGATCGGCCGCGGTCACCGTGAACGTCGCCTTGCCGTCGCCGTCGACCTTCACCTTCTGGGTGTCCTGGCTGATCGCAGCAGCCACGAAGGTGCCGTCGGTATTCACGGAGTGCGTCGACGTGACCACCTGGTACTCGATCGTCTCGTCTGCGGCCGGCTTGGCATCCTTGGCCGCGGCACCCTCGCCGGCGCCCTTGAGCTGGATGGTGACGGTCACCGTCCGGCCGAAGCGCACGTGCGTCACGTCGGTCGTGGTGGCGGCGTTGGGATTCTTGGGAAGGTCGTTGGACACGAACGCCTGGGTCGCGGCGACCGGGGTCGCCGTGCCCTTCGGGATCGACATCTCGAACGGGTCGGTGTCGGTGCCGACCTTGTCGCCGAGGTCGCCGGTCCAGATCCACGCCGTCTTGCCCTCGCCCGGTTCAACCCGCGCCAGGGTGACGTTGCCGTCGGACTGGGTCACGGGATCGCCGCCGTCGATCGCGCACTTCGTGGTGCCCTCGACCGCAGTGGTGCGGCTCGAGCAGGTGCCGTCGGCCTTGAACGCCCTCGCTTCATGAGCCACGTCGGCCGTGAAGGCATCGATCGGCTCGTTGAGCACCGGAGCGAATTCGGCGTCGCGCACCGAGACGATGATGTCGCCTTCAATCAGCTGCGCGGTCAAGCCTGCGGGGCGGACGTTGCTGTGAGCCAGCGTTCTGGCGATGAACGTCGCCATGTTGCGGCGAGGAACAGACCCGCTCGGATCGAACGAACTCCCGTCACCGACGCCGGAGGTGATGCCCAGCTCGTAGGCCGCGCTGATCGCGTTGTCGATATGGGCCGGCTGAGTCCGGCGAGCGTCCGCGAAGTGATCGCCGGGCAGATCGCCGGTGCCTGGGGTCGAGCCAAACACATAGAGGCCCCGATTGGCCCCGGCCGTGGCCTTGGAGAGCCCGACGCCTGGAGTGTGGTCCAACAGAGCCACCAGAGCCACCGCCATCTCGGCGCGGGTGATGTCGTCATGCGGACGGAAGTTGCCGCCGCTGCCCGACATGATGCCGTTGCGCGCCAGCGAGGTGATGGCGTTGCGCCGGTTCTCGCCCAGATCGGCGATGTCGCCGAAGTCAGCCATCATGTCGCCGCCCATCAAGTCGACGCCCATGAGCTTGGCCGCAGCCGCCAGGAACAGAGCCATCTGGCCGCGGGTCACGTTGCTGTTCGGGTCGAACGTGTCAGCGGTCTTGCCCGCGCTGATCCCGTAGTAGGCCAGACAGTTGATGTTCGGCACGGCCGCCTCAAGAGTGCCCAAGTCGGTGAACCCATGATCCGCCACTGCGGGACCCATACACGCAGTCTTCTTGGTCGTGTTGCTGGGCTCGGCCTTGCTGTCGGCAGCGCCGATCTCATCGCCGTGTGCGGGGGCGACCCCGACCGCGAAGAGCGAGGCGACCAGAGCGCTCACGGCGAGCAGTGCCCAACCCGAGCCCCCAATTCATGCCCGATTCAGGCCGGTGGCCAAACGAAATCTGCGTCTGAATGCAGGTGCGACGAAGCTATCTCGGTGCCGGCAACTACTGGAACCATCGTCGGTTCTTGCCAGTCCGGTGGTCGCGGTCGAGCCTGGCCCGAAGCCTATTGGAGGTCGTTGGGGGCCGATACCGTGACATGCCGCGGGACTCGGCCGTTGACGCTCGGGCATACCCGCACTATTGTTGAGGTCATCTACTCCCCGCCCGCTGGACGGATCAGATCCGTCCCCGGGCGGGTGTTTCCATTTCGTGCGCACGCTAGTTCTCATCGACGGCCAGAACCTCTACCACCTCGCAAGGATCGCGTGGGCTCCGACTCCTAGCGAGCCCTCCTCTCCCTACGCGTGGCCAAGCTACGATGTCGAGAAGCTTGCGGCCGCGCTCGTTGCTCGCGTGCCCGGGCGCATGCTCGCTGATCTTCGCTTCTATACGGGCGTGCCCACCCGTTCCGACCAATGGTTCTGGCACGGCTTTTGGACGAACAAGTGTCGGCATCTGCGCAACCGGGGCGTGTATGTCTATTCAGGACGAGTCAGCGCGGGCCGTCAGGAGAAGGGTGGGCGCTGAACCGCGGGTCGAAGTCGGGATCCCGTAGCTGCCGTCATCGGCGGGTCGCCCCGACTGCGCCATCTGGTGTGAGTGCCTGTTCGTCGCCGTCCTGGCGGTCTGCTGGCACCGGCCGCCGGTATGGTGGGCTTCGTGAGCATCACGGTGGAGCTCTCGAACCTCGGGCCGCTGCGGTCGGCTGAGCTGGAGTTGTCCGACCTCGTGCTGCTCATCGGCGAGAACAACAGCGGCAAGACGTTTCTGGCCACGGTGCTGCACCGGGTGCTCGACAACACGCCGTCGAGACCTTGGGACCTGAGCCGCAGATCGGCAGACGTGCCGCCCCTGCTGCGGGACTGGCTGACGAGAGTCGCGGATGATCCGGACGACCATGCCGCTGGGCCCGGCATCCAGCCCCCGAGCCTCGACGACGACAGCCGGGCGTGGGCGACGGAGATCGCGACAGAGGCCCTGTCGCTCTACGGCTCGGCTGTTCGCGACTCGATCGCGTATGCGTTCGGCGCCGAGGCCGCGCGGCTGCGGCGCAGGACCCGGACCCGCCATGCCTCCGACTGCTACCTCCGCGTGCGGAGTTCCGCGCCCGCCTGGGAAGTGGAGATCAGGTTCGACTCGGACCGGGTGACGGCGACACCTCCCGACCCTGACGTCTGGCTGGCGTCGGCGCTCGACCCCGGTCCGATGCGACATGCCGTCCGCCGGTGGCAGTCTGCCAGTAGGCCCTCAGGCCTGCGGGCGGGCGGCCTCGGGCCCATGCTGGTGGAGCAAGGCTGGCTGGGCGTGCCGGGGGCGCTGTTCGGGTCATGGCCGAGTCAGGCGGTTCACCTGCCCGCCGACCGGACGGGAATCATGCAGAGCCACAACGTTCTCGCAGGTGCGGCCGTGCGCCAGTCAGCGAGGGCCGGCGTCAGGCCCATCGAGATCGAGACGCTGCCGGGCACTCTCGCCGACTTCCTGTCGCTGATACTCGAGGTGCCTGAGACCCTCACCAGGCGGGGCCCCCTGTCGCCGTATGCCTCCGTCGTGCGGAGGTTCGAGCAAGACATGCGGGCCGAGATCGGGGTCGACGAGAACTCCGACGGTCGAGATGTCATCGTCGCACGAACATCCGAGGGCCAGTTCCCGATGGCCCGGGCATCGTCGATGCTGTCAGAACTGGCTCCTCTCCTGCTCGTCCTGAAGTCGCCGCTCCTGTACGTCGACCATCTGACGATCGATGAGCCGGAGGCGCACCTGCACCCGGAGATGCAGATCCGCTTGGCGTCGTTCCTGGCGGAACTGGTCAACAGTGGCCTGCGGGTCGTGCTGACGACCCACTCAGACTTCTTCGTCACCCAGTTCAACAACATGATGAGGCTCGCCGAATTGCCCGCCTCGGGAGGGGCCTCCGAGTCTCACGAGCTTCCGGAGCTCGAGCGCTCGAAGGTGCGGGCGCTTCGCTTCCGCCGCGAGAACGGCTGGTGCACCGCTCACTCGTCGGTCCCCGACGCGGTGGACGGGGTGGACGAGTCGACCTTCACTGACGTGATGAGATCGCAGTACGACGAGACGGCCAGGCTCGTCAACGAGCTGATCGAGGCCGGGATCCAGTAGTTGCCGGCACAACCCGACGCCGATGGGTCTCGATGCTCAGACCCGGAGTGCCAGGTCTGCGATCTCGGTTCGCGACTCCTCGACTCCGGCGCCGAGGCGGTCTCATGGGATCACCTGGTCGAACAGTCTTGCCAATTGCGAGTGCGGGCGGGCGGGGACCTCAGCTGCGAGCACGGACTTCGTCTAGATGTGCCAGAGGCCAGCTACCGGCGGGTCTCGAAGGGTCGCACCACGAAGATGTGCGACTTCGCGGTGCTGGCAGTCGCGGCAGCGACGGTGCCGCTGTGGGCCGTGGAACTGAAGAGCGGCGCCGCATACGCCGATGAGGCCATCGAGCAACTCTCCGAAGGGCTCCGGGTGCGGTGCGGTGGCTCGCTCCAACTCCCCTGATACGTCGGCCCGGGCAGCCCGAAGACCACGAACCAGCCTCTAGGATCACAGCCCTTGCGACGCAACGAGGACCTGCGACAGAAGATCCTCAGCGGACGATCCGACGCCAACATAGGCTTTGAGGAACTCCGCGTGTGGCTGTTACGGCTCGGCTTCGCCGAGCGCGTCAGGGGCAGCCACCACCTCTTCAGGAAAGAAGGTGTCCGCGAACTGATCAACATTCAGCGAGACGGTCGTCAGGCGAAGCCCTACCAGGTCAGGCAGATCCGTCAGACCATTCTGCGCAACAATCTGTGAGGAGGCCAATGCACAAGTACGAGGTCATTATCTACTGGAGCGACCGAGACGGCGTCTTCGTCGCGGAGGTTCCCGAACTGCCGGGCTGCTGCGCCCACGGAGACACCAAGCCGGCCGCGCTCGACAGCGTCGAGGCGGCGATCGACCTCTGGATCGACACAGCGCGAGAGTTCGGCGACCCCGTCCCGGAACCCAAAGGCGAACGCCTCATGCCCGCGTAGGCCCGCCACAAGTTCGGGCCCACAAGCGGGCACAGCCCCTCCACCAGACGGCGTCATCCAGTTCTCACGGCGGGACTGGCGTCCGCGTCCTGGCTCTAGACGGGCATGATTCTGGGGCTCGGGTTGGGCACTGCTCGCCGTGAGCGCCTTGGTTGCTTCGCTTCTCGCAGTCGGGTCGGCCCCGGCGGGAGCCGCGGAGATCAAGACCGGCGAGGACAACAAGGCCGAACAGAGCGCGAAGCCCGACTTCTCGGCCTGCGTGGGCGAAGCCCTCGACGATCACGGGTTCACCGATTTGGGCACCCTCGACACGGCCGCGGACGCCATCAACTGTCTCGCCTACTACAAGATCAGCGCGGGCAAGACGGCTGACACGTTCGACCCCGACACCAACGTGACCCGTAGCCAGATGGCGCTGTTCCTGAATGCGGCGGCCAGCAAGGCGGGCGTCGACTTGATGGGCGGCGACGGCGACGACGACTTCGACGACATCGCCGACTTGGGCGAGAACCGCCAGAACGCCATCAAGGCCCTCGCGAGGAACGGCATCATGTCCGGCAGCGGCGGCAACTTCCGCCCCCATGACGACATCACCCGCGCCGAGATGGCTGTGGCCCTCGTCGAACTCGTCAAGCACACCAAGCCAACGCTCTTCCACCAGACCGGTTCGAGCAAGGGCCAGCTCGACATCGATTCGAGCGACCTGGATTGGTTCGCTGATGCGCGCCGCGCCGTTCCAGTGGCTGTCGACACTGCCATCAGCTACGCCTACGAACTGGGCATCACATCAGGAGTCGGTGATGGGACCTCGTTCAATCCGAGCGGATCTGTTCCTCGCCGCAACATGGCGACGTTCATCATGGCTGCTCTAGCCCACAGCAATCTTCGCCCAGCGGGCACGAGTGTCCAGAGTGTTAGCGGAACGCTCACCGTGTCAGTACGCGACGCCGACTTCAAGCCCGTAGCCAACGAGATAGTCGACGCCTTCTATATCGCGGACGCCAGGGCGAACCGGGCCTTCGACAGCGACGGCATGTGCCGCTCCGCGGTCACCAGCATCGACATGGGCGACAGGTGCAAGATCGACGTGCTCGATCCGGCCACCAACGCCGACGGCGACGCGCAGCTCGAGGCGCTCACCAGCGAGGACATCGGCAAAGGCGTCACCGTGTGGGTGTGGACCGGCGACATCGGCGACAAGTTCGACGAGGACACCACCAGTGTCGTCAAGTTCAACCAGGTGCCGGTGGTGACCCCGAGCGCGGCGACCGTGATACCGACCGACCCCGTGACCGCTGGGATACTGATCTCGCCCAGTCAGGCGCTGACCCCCAGGGCGCGCTTCGGTGCTTCGGTGCAGTTCACTGGGCAACTCCAGTACACCGACAATCGCGGCACCGAAGACAACGCTGCCGACGACCTGAGGAAGAACACCGCGGTCGGCCTCGACGGCAAGAGCGGCGCGCAGTACGACCTCACGGTTGCCGTGTACCAAGATGCCGTCACGGCGGTCACCGTGGACTCCGCCACCGGCCTCCTAACGCTCACCGGCGCTGGGGGCCTTGTCAGCCGCGGCGGTTCTGAGGTGCTCAAGACCGACTCTGAGGGCAAGATCACGTTCAGCGTGACCACCTCTGATCCTAGCGCGACCACGGACAACGACGCCCGCACGGTGGTGTGGGTCCTGAAGTCCGGCAAGAACGCGCCCGGGACCGTGGCCGACGACCCGTCCACTCAGGCGGACGAGTCCGCCAGCCTGCATCAAATGGGCTGGGTGGTCTTCGCTGAAGCGGCCTCGGCGGTGACCACGGTGAAGGTCTCGGCCATCAAGGGCTATGCCGAAGCCCCGTCTTCGGGCAATTCGGTGGGCAACGGTGTCGTGGTCACCGCCCTGGACCAGTACGGCAGGCCGATGAGGGGCCAGCCGATCACGCTGGCGAGCAACATGAACGAAGACGCCAACGACGACGGCGACCTCGACGACGATGGCGACACCAAGGCCTCGGTGCTGCCGCGCAGTCGTCACACCGCGTCGACCGGGATGGTCCGCATCACCTACAGCCACATAGTCACCACGCTGGGCCGCGAGGTGATCACCGCCAAGTGGGAGGGTGACGCCGCCGGCGCGACCGACACCGGCTGCCTCAACCCCAACGACGGCACCGGCGAGCCCGTCAATCCGGACCTGGGCGCTATCGATGCTGACGGTCTGGACAGGTGCGGCACCGCGGCGGTCTACTGGGCCAAGAGGGCGACCGCGGCGGCCTCACTGGACGGCACCGACTCGGCGACCGGCACCGCGAGGGCGTTCCCGATCATCGCCGGCAGCCTCGCCGACGACGAGGTCGTCGTGGACCAGGAGGGCGACGCCTCCAACACTGACTGGACTCCTTGGATTGTCCGCTACGACGACAACGACATCTTCTTGTTGGGCACCAACTACGTCGACATCGAAGCTTTCGAGACGGCGCTGGGCAAGATCCTGGACCCGAACAACAAGGACACCCAGACAGACGACGGGACCCTGAGGTGGGACTCCTATGACCACGACGACGAGGATGACAGGACCCTGTTCACCCTGACCGTCTCCTAGAGGCCAGGAAGGCACGGAGCCGGGGTTGACCTGAGCCTCGGCTCCGCCTCTCCTCTCTAGTACCAACCCCGCGGAGGCCCCGGCAATTGAGCCGGGGCCTCCTCGCGTCTCGGCTCAAGCCGGATGAGTCCTGTCGGCTTGTTTCAAGGCATGTGGTGTTGTGTTGCGGTTCCATCGTGCAGTGGGCTATAGTTGGTGTCGCCGTCGCAAGCCTCGGTAAGGGCTCGCCTCAAACATCCCTTACAGGAACGGAGGCACCCCAGCCATGGACACGACCACACTCGACTTCAACACCATCACGCTCATGGTCACGATCGCCGGATCCTGGCTGACGATCGTGGGCCTGATCATCTTCCAGTCCAGCCGCCTCGACACCAAGGTCGACAACAAGTTCGAGAAGCTGGGCAGTGATGTCACCGAGGTTCGCGAAAGGCTGGCCAGGCTGGAGGGCCACCTGATGGGGCCCGAGAGCTTCACCTCTGGTCCCCCGTCGCCCGACGAATCCGCCGGCGGCTCAGGACCGACGCCGACGAGCTGAAGATAATCCCAGTATGTTCCACTATTCGCTGCATCGATTTGATGGTTTAAATATCTTTCAGGTAAAGTCGTAGAGCACCGTCAATGGCGCGTCACGATCAGCGATGACGTGTGCAGCATCAGCTGGTAGCCGTCGGCAACCGTTCTACATAACCAATCGAACCTTCTGAGCGGCGCGAACCAGGTCCGGGTCGCCTGTGAAGGGATGCGCCAGCCAGGGCTGATCCCGAATCCGTGCCGCTGCAACGAGAACGCGTCTCTGCCCCCTGCACGCCGTTAGAGCACCTCAATGGGCGGTCCAGCTTCCCGTTCTCTTACCGCGGCAGCGCCCAGGAGACCCTGGTCGTGCGGATCGTCGAACTTGCGGAGCGTCGAGGAGTCGACAGCGGTGATCCTTAGGTCACCCTCGTCGTGCATGACTGTCATGCAGGATCCGGCGCGGGACGCTTGAGGCTGCGTTCGATCTCTCGGTCGTAGAGTCCTGAGAAGGTCTGCAGGATCATGTTGGGCTCGATCTGTGCCATGGAGGGGACCGAACTGCTTACGACCATGCCATGGTCCTTGTGAAGCGAGTGGAACTGCACGTCGTCGGATGCTTCCATCTGGAGGTCGATCTCTTTGAGAATGACATAGTCGTGGGTGGCGACGAAGATCTGCACACCCGAGCGCTGCAGCTCCAGCAGCACCTTCACGACCGGCCCGTACAGTGCCGGGTTGAGGTTCGTCTCGGGCTCGTCCCAGAACAGCACGGAGCCCTCGAGAAGGGTGCCGTTGCGAATCATCAGCCATAAGAGCCCGAGCTTGCGGAACCCCTCGGCCAGCAGCGAGAACTCCAGATTGCCGTCCTTGTTGCGCAGGTAGAACTCTTCGTTCTTGAACGTGATCCGCCCGCTGATCGCCTTGCTCAGGACTCTCAGCAGCCGTTCACGGTCCTTGGGGGGCCGGCCGCGCTCAGGGGGGACGAAGGCACGCAGGAGGATGTCTCGGTAGGTCTCCTCGAAGTGGACCTCGCGCTGCTCGTAGAGCGAAAGGAAGCCCGGGGCGTTCGCGAGCATCTCCTTCACCGGGATGTACGCGGACTGCAACGGCGCGCCGCGCCAATCGTCCTCACCCCAAGTCCAGGTCCGGTCCAGACTGGCGTGAGGTGAACTCCGCTCTGAGGCTGTGCCTGCCGTTCTCGATGCGGACGCTGCAGGAGTCGACGCCCTGCCGGCGGGTCACGAGACGTCCGAGGCGACGGTCAGTGCGAAGGAAGAGCGCCACCAGTTTGTCCATCAGCGGCTGGCCGGACTTGGAGACATCGCAAGCCGCGTAGGCGACCTTCATCAAGTGCGTCTTTCCGGTGCCGTTCGCGCCGACGAGGACGTTCAGTCCGCTCGAGGGCGTGATGTCTAGATCAGCGAAGGCCGTGAAGTTGGTCAGAGCAACTCTCGAGATCGGCATCGTTCGTGCTGCATCCTCACGTGCCGCAGGAGACTGCTGGAGCCACTTGTCTCCTTGCCCTTGGGCGCCATCCTACCGAGTCGCTGGCAGCGGCTGGTCAACCCGTGTCCGCGCGAGTCGCACCAGTGTCCAGTCGTCCTTTCCTCGACCGGTTCAGCTGGCCTGACGCTCGTCGTCGTCGGGCTCGGCCGGTGGCGGTGACGGCGGGCGCGGGGAGAAGCTCTGGGGCCCCAGCAGGTGGCCCTCGATGCGGGCCAGCCGTTCGCACTGGTGGGCCATCTCCCGGCGCACCTGCTTGAACTCGCCGTGTACTGCCTTGAACTCCTTGTCGAACTTGGTTTCGAGCCCGTCGATCTTGTTGTCGAGCGCGTCGATCTTGGTGTCGTGGCGGCTCGACTGCCACAGGATCATTCCGACGATGGTGACCCATATGCCGATCGCAGCGATCATGTCAGCTTCCATGTCTGCTGGTGCCTCCGTTTCCGTCTTGGGCGATTCTTGAGGCGAGCCGTGACCGCGGCTTGCGACGGCAACACCAACTATAGCTCACTGCACGATGGAACAGCAACACGACATCACATGCACCGAAACAAGCCGACAGGACTCATCCGGCTTGAGCCGAGACGCGAGGAGGCCCCGGCTCAATTGCCGGGGCCTCCGCGGGGTTGGTACTAGAGAGGAGGAGCGGAGCCGAGGCTCAGGTCAACCCCGGCTCCGTTGCCTTCCTGTTCGGTTAGCTGGGCGTCACGTCCAGCGTGAACGCGGTGATCTTCACCGAGTCGTCGTAGTCATAGTTCGTCCACGTCAACTGCGGAGCCGCCAAGGTGCTGTCCTCTTCCACCTCTGCGAGACGCTTAACGAGCGCAGCCTCGAAGTCAGCCATCGTGGACGGCGTGGTGACATCCGCACTGTCGTCGGCGTTACGGGTGACAACGGTGAACTGATCGCCTGAATCGTAGTTGATCGCATGTGGCGGATCAGTAGCGGTGGCGCTGGCGGCGACCACAATCTGGCGGCTCGCAGCATCGTGGTCACGCACAAACGTAGCGGCGGTGAAGTCGAGGAAGCCTGTAGCGAGCGGCGGGTCGGCAGCCTCCCCTGAGTTGTCGTCCCGGATCTGGCCGATCCAGTACACCGTCTTTGTTCCGCAACGATCCAAGCCCGCGGCATTGCTTGTTGCGTCGTAGCAACCTGTGTCAGACGCGTCCGCAGCGTCGCCGTTCCACGTCGCGGTCAGGGTCTCGACGGAGGCCACTCCGGTGTAGTCGTAGCGGATGCGGACCTCGCCGTTGGAGCCGGTGAAACGGGCGTCCTTGGGCGGATCTGCGGCACCGTTGGTACTGGTCAGAAGAACTGCAGCACCACGGAAGGGCTTGCCGAACTGATCAAGGACAGTGACCGTTGCCGTGTTTGACGCTGTCGCTTCCCCTGGAGCAACCCGATTGGGAGCCTCAACCGTGACGGTCGTCACCTTCGCATCTTCATCGGAGAAGACGATGACTGGGCCAGTGTAGGTGTCCGTGAATCGGTAGGTCTGCGGAGTGGTGCCTTGCGCCACCCCAGCGGCATTGATCTCATTCGTGTCGGGGTCTCCCTGGTCAGGGACCAGCAGAGTCGTCGGCGCAGTGTCCACTTCGAGTACCACCGACCGGCTCACTGTGTACCTGACTGTGATGGCGTTGCTCGCTTGCGCCGATGGGTCGCTGGCGGTGATGGGGAACGAGGCGGAGCCGTCGGAGCCAACCTTCACCGTACTGGTCGACGCGTTCGGCTGTCCAGTAGCAGTCGCGCCTGTGAAGCGCTCAAGGTACACGGAGTACTCAACTTCGGTCTTGCCCGGGCCGACATCGACGGTCTCGCTGCCGGACATGCCCTTGAGCTGGATGGTGACAGTCACCGTTGAGCCGAAGTGAGCCCTGCTCGCGCCCTTGGGAAGATCGGTGCTGATGGCAGCCGATGTGGCGGTAGCCGTCACCGGTCCCTTGGTGATCGACAGTGCATAGTGGTCCGTGGTGTCGTTGTTGTACTTGTCGCCGATGTCACCGGCCCAGACCCACACAGATTGCCCGTCGCCGATGTCGGTGTTGCTGATCTGGGGGAGTGTGATGTTGCCGTTGGTCCGTGTCGCCGGATCGCCTGTGTCGATCGTGCACGCCGTGTCGCCGTCAATTGCGACGACGCGGCCAGTTTGGCAAGTGCCGTCGTCCTTGAAGGCCCGTTGCTCGTTTGCCGCATCGATGCGGAACGCGTCGATCACATGATTGACGACCGGAGCGAAGTCAGCGTCACGCACCGACACCGTGATGTCGCCGCCAACAGCCTGGGCGGTTAGGCCCGCGGGGCGGACGTTGCTGTGGTTCAGCGCGTTGACGATGAACGTCGCCATGTTGCGGCGAGGAACAGGCCCGCTCGGATTGAACATGGTCCCGTCGCCGACACCCGAGGTGATCCCCAACTCGTAGGCGGCGCTGATCGCATCATCGATGTGACGCGGCTGGCTGGAGCGCGAGTCGCTGAAATGGTCGTCGGGACGATCGCCGGGGTCTGGGCCCACCAGATACTCGCCGGCTGTGTTCTTCTGCACCGGAGCGCCCGGCGTGTGGTCCAGCAACGCGACCAGGCCCACCGCCATCTCGGCGCGGGTGATGTCGTCATGCGGACGGAAGTTGCCGCTGTGGCCGGACATGATGCCGTTCCTCGCTAGTGCGGCGATGGCGTTCTGGCGGTTCTCGCCCAACTCGGAGATGTCGCCGAAGTCGGCCATCATGTCGCCGCCCGTCAGGTCGACGCCCATGAGGTTGGCCGCCGCGTACAGGAACAGCGCCATCTGCGAACGCGTCACATTGCTGTTCGGGTCGAACGTGTCAGCCGACGTGCCTGCGCTGATCCCGTAGTAGGCCAGGCAGTTGATGTTCGGCACGGCCGCCTCGAGGGTGCCCAAATCGGTGAAACCTCGGTCATCGTCGGCTTCGCCCACGCACGCCTTGGCGGTTGCGGGGTGATCCGGCTTCGAATCCTTGTCGATCGCGGCCGCCGGGCTCGCCCCGACTGCGAAGAGCGATGCGACCAAGGCGCTCACGGCGAGCAGTGCCCAACCCGTGCTCCAGAATCATGCCCGATTCCGACCCCGTCGGGGCTTCGTTCGGCTGGGATTCCAGCCTCGGGGTGGCCGCAACGGCTTCGTCTGCGGTGGCCTCTCCGTTAGGTTCCGTTCCTGGACCGCCTTCTGAGAAACAGGGATACGGCGATCCCTCCTCCGATGTCGGGATCGGCGATCAGGTGCGGCTAGCCGGCAAGCGAGCGTCGAGGGCCACGCGCATCGAGTCGCCCACACGCTGCCACGCACGCGCTGTAGCGACCTCATACGGTTCAAGGTTCTTGGCATCCACCATCGTCAGGATGTCGTCGGCGCCGAAGAAATCGAACACCGAGCACGCACCGTCGAGCGCGGATGGGGTCCTGAGCCACGACATAGAGTCCCAGACATGACCTGATCGGGAGGTCGTCACTTCGGCCGGGAGGTAGGTAGCAGGCACCCTTCGCCCTTCACTGATAGCCCCCAACGATTGTTCTGTTGAAGGTGCCCCACGCTACCGCAGATGATCGCCGAGGCTCCTATCAGATGTTGGTGGCCCCGACGACGATCTTGTCTTCGTGCACGCGTGCTTGTGCCAGGTCGTATGCAGCCTGGCGGCGCACCCAGAATTCCGCATTGGACCACCCGGCCTTCTCCAGCCGGATGGCCATCTCCGCGGAGATCGCAGCGTGGCCGTGCACCACGCGTGACAGCGTATGGCGGGCCACCCCTAGGCGGCGGGCAGCGTCGGTGATGGTGAGGCCTTCGGGGTCGATGCAGTTCTGCCTGAGGCTCAGGCCGGGATGCGGCGGGCTCTTCATGGGCACGGTTACAGCTCCTTCTAATGGTAGTCGATGAGGTCCACGTCGTGGGCGTCGCCATCCTCGAAGCGGAACACGATCCGCCAGTTGGCCGCGACGGCGATGCTCCAGAGCCCTCTCATGTCGCCTTTGAGTGGGTGCAGCCGATAGCCGCCCATGTCAAGGTCTGAGGGTTTGGAGGCCGCGTCGAGGTCGGCGAGCGCCACGGCGATCCGTTTGGCCAGTTGAGGCTTCACCCGGCTGAAGTCGCCGGTCTCGTATCCCTGTCTCAGCCCTCGGTGGCGAAACGTCTGGATCACCCCCAAGATCGTACCGCGTAGCGGTACGGACCGGAGGGCCCTTGCTGCCTCCGGATTGGTGGTTGTATCAAGAATGCGGTCGAGTCGATTCTTCGCTCGCGACCGTCACCATCCGCGCGAGCAGCGCGCGTTCTGCGGGGATCGCCTCTGATCCGAGGGGGCGGCGTGACCGTCAGGCCGGCGCGAGCTGCATCGCAAGGTCATGCTCCACCTGGTCCGCGCCCGCCTCGGTCGCGGCCGCTTCCGGGGCGCGCACGAACCGGCGAGCTTTATGAAGTCGGCGAGAGAAGTTATGACATGTTCGTTCTTCATGCCATCAAGATGGAAACGAATATGTCATAACTGCGGTCACTGCGCCTCCGCCATACCGCCCGCAGCGCGGACGCGAGGAGGCCCCGGCGCAGTGCCGGGGCCTCCTCGGGGTTGGTGGTACTAGAAGGGAGGAGCGGAGCCGAGGCTCGGGTTAGCCCCGGCTCCGTATCTTCCTGTTCCTACGCGATGGTCAGGGTGAAGTCGAAGAGGGTTCTCGCATCCTCGTCGTCGTGGTCGTAGCCGTCCCAGCCGAGAGTTCCGCTGCGCTTACCGGTGTCGGTTGAGCCCAGGGCCGCGTTGTCCGGGTTGAAGATCGTGGCCAGCAGAGCCTCGAAGCCCTCGATGTCGGTGTAGGAGACTGTCGTGCCGCCCGCACCGTCAGGCACTGTGGTCTTGAAGATGTCGTTGTCGTCGTAGCGGAGCAGCTGCGGGGTGGCCGCGGTCACGACGACCTCGTCCTCTGCAAGATTGGCTGCGATGATGGCCGCAGCAGTCGCTTCTGTTGCCGTCGTGATCCGCAGGGCCCAGAAGACGTCCGCCGTGCCAGTCACAGTCCTGTCGTCCGACGTGTCGTCCGGCGTACCGGAGTCAGTCGTCCACGTGGCGGTGATCGTCTCGGTGATCTGAGCCTGGCCGCGGTGGCTGTAGAAGATGCGGACGCTGCCAGTCGACCCGGTGCGACGGCTACCCGGCAGAACCGTAGTGCCATCAGTGACGCTGGTAGTCAGCGTCACAGCCTGGTTTCTCATCGGCCTGCCGTACTGGTCGGTGACGGTGACCTCAACGCCGTGGGAAGCGCTAGAGCCGCTCGCCGGCAGTTCTGCATAGCTCCCAATGGACTTCACGCTCACCGTGGTCACCTGCGAGGCCGCCTCACCGAAGACGACGTAGCCGGACATCCTGCTCGGGTCCACACCGGTGCTGGCGGCGCCGGGCGCGTTGTCCAGCGGCGTCAGGACGTACACAACCGTGCGGGAGTCCATCCGCGACGTGGCGGCCGTGTTGGGATCGCTCGTGGAGAGGCTGAAGGTGATCTTGCCGTCTGCGTCGGTCTTGAGCGTCTCTGAAGCGCTCACGCTGACCACGCCCAGCGCAGCGCCGTCGGCGTCCGCCGCCGTCACTGCACCGGTGGCATCAGCGACTGTGGGACCCGCTGCAGCGATGGTGCCCGTGAGGACGTGGACGACCAGGCCGTACTGCGCGCCGCCCATGTCCGCGCTGGTGCCTATTGACGTGTCCTTGTCCAAGCCGCCCTCGGCGTATTGGAGCTGTCCGGTGAACTGCACGGCAGTACCGAAGCGGGCCGCCGGAGTCCTGGTCTGGCTGGGCGAGACCGTGAGCTTGGTCGCCGGGACCGGAGAAGTGACCGGTCCCTGGTCGAACTTGACTAGGTCGGTGTCGTCGTCGACCTTGTCGCCCGCGTCGCCGGTCCACACCCACACGGTGACGCCCTTGCCGATGTCGGTGGCCGAGAGCCCGTTGAGGGGAGCGTTGCCGTCGGCGTCAGTGGCCGAATCGAGGACGTGGACCTCGCACGTATTGTCGCTGCTGCCGTCGACAGCCTTGACGATCGAGCGGCACTTGCCGTCGTTGTTGAAGGCCCGGGCCTCTCTTGTGGCGTCCACGTAGAAGGCGTCGACCAACTCGTTGGCGACAGGCTCGAAGTCGGCGTTGCGTATCGACGCAGTGAGTTGACCATTGTCGCTCTGGACGGTCAGACCCGCCGGTCGCAGGTTGCTGTGGGCCAGAGCATTCATGATGAACGTCGCCATGTTGCGGCGAGGCACCCCATCGTTGGGACGGAAGGTGGCATCGGGATACCCCGAGGTGATGCCCAACTCGTACGCGTAGCTGATGTGGGTGTCGACAGACACTGGAACAGTACGGCGTGCGTCAGCGAACCAATCCAAGGCGCTCGAAGTGATAGCGGCCCCGCCGACGACGAGCTTGCCCTTGTCTGTCCCGGCCTGCACGAACTTGCTAGGAGCGGTGTGCCTCACCAGGTTGACCAAGGCCACAGCCATCTCGGCGCGGGTGATGTCGGCGTGGGGGCGGAAGTCGCCGCCGCTGCCGGACATGATGCCGTTGCGCGCCAGAGCCTTGATGGCGTTCTGGCGGTTCTCGCCCAACTCGGCGATGTCGTCGAAGTCGTCGTCGCCGTCGCCGCCCATCAAGTCGACGCCCGCCTTGGCGGCGGCCGCATTCAGGAACAGCGCCATTTGGCCACGGGTCACGTTGGTGTCGGGGTCGAACGTGTCAGCGGTCTTGCCGGCGGAGATCCCGTAGTAGGCCAGACAGTTGATGTTGGCAACGGCCGCGTCGAGGGTGCCCAGGTCGGTGAACCCGTGATCGTCGCGGGCTTCGCCTACACACGCCGAGAACGTGGGCTTCGCGCTCTGTTCGGCCTTGTTGTCCTCGCCGGTCTTGATCTCCGCGGCTCCCGCCGGGGCCGACCCGACTGCGAGAAGCGAAGCAACCAAGGCGCTCACGGCGAGCAGTGCCCAACCCGTGCTCCAGAATCATGCTCGATTCAGGCCCCGTCGGGCTTCGTTCGGCTGGGATTCCAGCCTCGGGGTGGCCGCGACAGCTTCGTCTGGCAAGGGAGATGGACAAGCTGCGACGCTCGCTGGAGACAAGCTCGGGGCCTTGAGGTTCGGCGAGAGCCTCGTGCCGTTGAGAATCCTCAAGTGCGGTGCGTTGGTGAGCGTTCTTCCCTCAGACGCCATAGGGCCGCGTGCTGGTCGAGGTGCGCGAGCGTCTGGCCCGGGTGGAGGGCCACCTGAGCGCCGCGGACGGCTTCAAGCTGCGCCCGGCCCGCCGACCTCGGGGCACCGACCAGTCCGATGCGGGCCCCCGCATCGACGACGGCATCGACCGCGAGGCCGGCTGATCGCGAGCACCTCGGCGACGGTCATGCCGTGGCCGTCTGCCGGTGACACGACGCGACTTCGGCCGCACCTCACGTTCAGGGCAACGCCAACGACGCCTTCGTGCACCGCGCGGGCCTAGACACTCCGCCACACCGCCCGCAGCGCGGACGCGAGGAGGCCCCGGCTCAATTGCCGGGGCCTCCTCGGGGTTGGTGGTACTAGAAGGGAGGAGCGGAGCCGAGGCTCGGGTTAGACCCCGGCTCCTTACCTACCTAGGTGATTGCTAGGTCCGAGGCGTGGACACCAGCGTGAACTGGGTGATGGCCGACGCGTCATCCGCGACGTATCCGGTCCATGCCAGCGTCAGCGTGCCCTCTGTCTGGGTTCCGAGTGGCTTGGCCCTTTCGGCCAGTCGCTTGGTCACTTCCTTCACGAAGTCATCCATGCTCTTCGGCTCGCTGTTGACTATGTAGTAGTCGTTCGAGTCGAAGTTGATGGCGTTCGGAATGGTGTCCGAGTCGTGGTTGCTGACGATCAGCTGACCGTCATCGGCGTCGATGCTGAGGATGGTCCTCGCAGCGGTCGAAGCACCAGACGGGGCAGGCCTCACCCAGTTGACCTTCGTCGACGAACTACACACGTCCGCTCCGGCTCCAACACCCAAGCCGGCGTCTTCGCAAGTCACCGTCCCATCGGCGGCAATCGGAGCGGCGCTGTAGCCGTCGGTGCCGACTTCTGCCTCACCGGCGTCGGCAGTGTCTCCATCACCGTTGAGGTCCTTCGCTGCGCGGTATCCGTCAAATATGGCTACCAGGCTCTCCTGCGAGGCGCCACCGGTGTAGGTGTAGCCGATCCGCACGCTGCCGCTGCGCAGCGTCGCGTACTCCCGCGGGCCGTCGCCGGCCGCATTCCGGGGGATGCTGGAACCAACGTTGTCGCCAGTACCGGTCGGGTCGTTGCTGAACAGCGCGACCATGGCACCCGGAACGGGATTGCCGAACTGGTCCCTGACCGACACGGTGACCGCGGTTCCCACGCTGCCCGAGGCGGGCGCGTTCTGGGAGCCGCCGGTGGTGATCGCCACCGATGTCACCACCGGAGCCTCGTCGGAGAAGACGAAGTACAGGGTGCCATCCGCGGTGGTAGCGGCGTCGCCATCGCTGATGGTGGGCGCAGTTGCGACGTTGTTGCCGGTCACCCCAGACACCACAGCCTGCACCGTGGTTCTCTGGCCCCGATTGTTGGTATCGGAGTCAGTCGCGGTGATTGTGAACGTGGCAGAACCGTCGGGTCCTATCGTCACCGTCTCAGCGGGGTCCGATTTGATCAGCGGCGCGGCATCGAAGGTGTCAGTGGCGAGTGCGCCCTGACGATGTGTCCTGACTACCTCGTACTTCACCGGGTTGCCACGGGGTGCCGGGGCGTTCACACCCTCGGCGCCCTTGAGCTGGATGGTGACAGTGATGGTTGCGCCGAAGCGGGCCCTCGACACGTCGGCGCCGGCGGGGTTCTTGGCGAGGTCGTTGCTGAGCGCGGCCGATGTAGCCGTGATCGGGCCGCTGGCGCCCTTGGGAACGTCCACCGTGATGTGGGTGGTGTCGTCGTTGTCGTACTTGTCGCCGAAGTCGCCGGTCCAGATCCACACGGTCCGGCCGTCGCCCACGTCGGTGATGGCCGCGAGGGTGGTGTTGCCGTCGGACTGGGTGATCGGATCGGCGCCGTCGATCTGGCACGCGGTCCCGCCGTCCACCAGCCGGACCCGGCTGCTGCGGCAGGTGCCGTCGTCCTTGAAGGCCCCGTCCACGGCGGCGGTCGCGGCGCTGAAGGCGTCGATGTGGGAGTTGGGCACCGGCTTGAACTCGGCGTTACGCACCGAGACCTCGATGGTCGTGCCCGTCCTCTGAGCGGTCAGGCCGGCCGGGCGCAGGTTGGTGTGGGCCAGCGCGTTCATGATGAACGTTGCCATGTTGCGGCGCGGCACCGTGCCGTCGGGGTCGAACACATCGAGCGACTTGCCGGAGGTGATGCCGAGCTCGTAGGCCGCGCTGACGGCGTTGTTGACATGGCGGGGCTTGGTGCGCACCACGTCGGTGAAGTTGTCGTTGGGCAGCGCGCCGGGAGCAGACCCGAGCACGTACAGGCCCTTGTTGGCCCCGGACTTGGCCACCGTCACCGTATCGGACGCGTGGTCGACCAAGCTGACCAGCGCCATCGCCATCTCGGCCCGGTTGATGTCGGCGTTGGGCTCGAAGGCCATGTCGCCGCGACCTTCCATGATGCCGTTGCGGGCCAGCGCCTTGATGGCGGCCTGGCGGTTGTCGCCCAACTCGGCGATGTCGCCGAAGTCCGCCGACATGTCGCCCTTCGACAGGTCGATACCGGCGAGGCTGGCGGCCTTGTGCAGGAACAGCGCCATCTCCGAACGGCGCACGTTGGCGTTCGGGTCGAACGTGTCGGCCGTCCTTCCCGCGCTGATCCCGTAATAGGCGAGACAGTTGATGTTCGGCACGGCCGCTTCGAGGGTGCCCAAGTCGGTGAACCCATAATCGTTGCGAGCCGGGCCCACGCACGCCGACGCGCTGGCCTCGTGATCGGGCTTGGACTTGTCGTCGATCGCGGCCGCGGGGCTCGCCCCGACCGCGAAGAGCGAGGCGACCAAGGCGCCCGCGGCGAGCACTGCCCAACCCGTGCGCGAATAGTAGGTACGATAATTGTAGGTTGAAGATGATTCAGGTCTCCGCTGTTGGGCCGCTTGCCCTTGATTTGTCCCCCATAGAGGTTGTTGGCGAGCCGGTGTTCTGCAGTCTCGGGCCGGGTGCGGCCGAGACGAGGACCTTCGCCCAGTCGTCCATGACCTCGCGGCGAGCGGCGAGCAGATCGGATCGCTGGTAGGCCCGCTCCACCGCTCCGGCCGTGTGGGCCAGCGCGGCCTCGGCGACCTCGTGGCGCACGCCGGTCTCGGCGCACCAGGTCCGGAACGAAGCCCGCAGACCGTGGGGCGTGAAGCCCTCCAGGCGGGTGAACCGGCTCAGCGAGCCGCTGGTCAAGGTCCTGCCCTTCGGCGACGGGAACACGAACCCCGTGCGGTTGGCGTAGCCGCGGGTCTCGTCGAGCGCGGCCATCGCCACCGGCGAGAGCGGCACCACGTGCTGCCGGCCGGTCTTGGTGCGCCCACCGGGCACCGTCCAGGTCCTGGTGTCGAGGTCGATCTCCTCCCAGGTGGCCAGCCTGGCTTCGGCGCTGCGAGTGACGGTGGCGGCCACGAACCACAGGCAGGCCATCGTCGGGCGCCACACGTCCGGTGAGGAGTCGAGCCTGGCGAACACCTCAGCGAGCTCGCTGTGGGGCAGGCTGGCGAAGTGCTGGGTCGGGGAGCCGTTGTAGCGGGGCAGCGCCGCGGCCAGCGGCGGGCCGGCGGGGTCGTCAAGGCGGTGGCCCTCGGCGATGGCCCAGCGCATGACCACGCCCACACGGGTCTTGACCTTCCGGGCGGTCTCACGCTTGGTGTGCCAGATCGGGATCAGGATGCGCACCAGGTCGGCGGTGGTGACCGCGTCGACGGACACCGCGCCGATCTGGGGGTAGGCGTAGCGCTGCAGCGAGGATCGCCAGTTGGACTCGGACCGGCCGCCGTCCTTCCAGCCCCCGCGATGCGCCCGGATGACGAGCTCGGAGGCCTCGGCGAAGGTGGGCACCGAACTCCCAGGACGGGTCAGAGTGGGGTCGCCTCCGTCCCGGGCGATCTTGCGGTACTCGTAGGCCAGGTCGCGGGCCTCGGCCAGCGACCTGTAGGTCACCGACCCCAGCCCGAGATCCCGGCGCCGGCCCCGGACCGTGCCCCGCCACACCCACTGCTTGGACCCTCCGGGCGCCACTCGCAGGATGAGGCCGTGCTGGTCGTAGTACTTGCCCGGCGTGTTGATCCCCCGAACGCCGGCTGCGGTGAGCTTCCCCATCCCTGAACCCCTGAAGCGGTGCTGCTCTCTGCTCTATTCGAAAGTCCGGGAGTGTCTGCTTGGGGGACAAAGGGAGGGCATCCCGCCCGTTGTCTGCCTTTCGGAAGCCACTTTTGCGCACCCCCTGTTTCAGAAATAACAGCTATTTCTCAATCAATACAGTGTGGCATTGACGAATTATCGTGCAAGACATTAGTGTATATTTTTCCATAGCTCGCAGTCGGGCGAGCCTGCTGCGACATCCTGCAGAGGAACGCTCCAGGTTGGTTTCTCCTTGTCTTGCGACACCCTGAGGATCGATCGATCTGCCCTCTATTCGGGGGTTACCAATGCCGATTTCGCGCGGCACGCAAGCCCCTGACCCGCGGTGTTGTGACCGCGCAATCGGGAGCCTGGCACTTGCTCATCACACTCCTAGCTGGCTGCGGTGGCGGTGGCTGGTGTGACCGGCTCGATCCCTAGCGACTCGTAGGTGGTCATCGGGTAGTAGCTGATGCCTCGCTGCTCGAACTGGGGCCCGGCGAGGCCGCTGCGGTCCACCAGCGTGACCGCGGCCACCGTGGTGGCTCCGGTCTCGTTGACGATGTCGAGCGCCTTGAAGATCGACCCGCCGGTGGTCACCACGTCGTCCACCAGCAGGATCCGGTCGCCGGGGCCGATCTGGGCGCCCTCCACCCATCGCCGGGTGCCCCGCTGCTTGGCCTCCTTGCGCACGAAGAACCACCGGCAGTCGCTGACCGCGGCGATGCCCACGGCCAGGGCGTCGGCCCCCATGGTGAGCCCGCCCACGGCGTCGAAGCTGTGGCCGTTGTCGGTGACGGTCTCGACGATGGCCTCGCAGGCCAGGCGCAGATGGCGCCACTCGGCCAGAGCCTCCTTGCCGTCGATGAAGTCCGACGACAACGCCCCCGACGCGAGCCTGATCGGCGTGTCGAGGCGGCGGTAGCCCCGTTCCTTGAGGATTCTGAGCAGTTCTTGGCGCAGTGGAGAGGGCAGGATCGAACCTCCTAGTTCGGGTGCCGGCACACGGGTGCCGACAAGCTGGGACCGGCCGGCCGGCGCCGGGTGGATGCCGCCCGCCGGGAACGGCCGCCACCATACATCGCCCGCCCCGACCCGGTGCCCGGGCCGTGCCCGGTAGGATCGCCGCGGTTGCCGATGTCGCAGGCGTTCGTTGACCTCGCACAGTTCCTTCCCGCCGGGGCCCGCACGGTGGTCGCGCACGGGGTGGCTGCCAGCACCCGCCAGCGCCTGGCCGGCCTGCTGCCGGAGGCAACCGTCCACGACCTCGCCAACCTCACCGGCGGCTCCGGCGAGGTAAAGGCCGCCCCGGCAGCAGGGGCCGCCCCGGCTACCGCGTCCGTCCCGGCTGCCGCGGCCGGCCCGGAGGTGGGGTCTGGCCCGGCGGTAGGGGCCGGCCCGGAGGTGGGCCCTGAGCCGGCTGCCGCGTCCGGCCCGGAGGTGGGGACTGAGCCGGCTGCCGCGTCCGTCCCGGCGGTGGGGTCTGGCCCGGAGGTGGGGACTGAGCCGGCTGCCGCGTCCGTCCCGGAGGTGGGGACTGTGCCGGCTGCCGCGTCCGTCCCGGCGGTGGGGTCTGGCCCGGTTACCGCGTCCGTCCCGGCGGTGGGGTCTGGCCCGGCTGCCGCGTCCGTCCCGGCGGTGGGGGCCGACTTGGCGGTCATGGAGGTCGCCTCCCATGTCGGTCAGGCCCGGATCGCAGCCGAGCTCCTCGAGCTCGCCGATCATCTGCGAGAGGG
>CBDBEL010000004.1:0-1628071 GCA_965204415.1 Candidatus Aldehydirespirator sp.
CTCCTCGGTGCCGTGCCGCAGCAGCGTCGGGCCGAGCATGGCGATGGTGGCTCCGATGAAGCCCGGCGCCTCCTCGTAGCCCGCGGCGACCTCCGAGAAGATCCGGGCCTGCCACGGCTCGCCCCCGCGCCCGCCGTAGGCCTCGGGCCAGGTCAACCCGGCCCAGCCGTGCTCGAAGAGCGTGCGCTGCCAGGCCCTCCCACCGTTGAAGTACTCCTCGGCCCGCGCGGTGTCCACATACAGCGGCACGCTCCACCGGTCGTCGCCCGACCGGGGAGTGGCATGGCGATCGTGCCAGTCCCGCACCCGGGCCCGGAACTCGGCCTGCTCCGCGGTGTCACCCGAGTCGCGGCCAGGGTCTTGATCGGGTTCTCTGCTGATCAAGGCGGTCCTCTCAGGGGCGCTCGGGCGAGACCGTTACCCTCTGCGGGCGTGTCCGAGATGTCTGAACGCTACGGCGTGACCGACGACGAGGTCGAAATCGAGCCCGCCCGGCTGTCGATGCTGGCCGAGACGCTCGATGCCGGCTCCATTTCCGGCGAGGGACAGCTATGAAGGAGGGACAGCTGTGAAGTTCGCGATGTTCTACGAGATACCTGTGGCCCGGCCGTGGTCCGAGCGCAGCGAGCAGCAGGCCTACCGGGAGGTGGTGGAGCAGGTCCGGCTGGGCGACAGGGTCGGGTTCCACTCGGTGTGGACGGTGGAGCACCACTTCCTGGAGGAGTTCTCGCACTGCTCCAACCCCGAAGTGCTATACGGCCACCTGGCCGCGGTCACCGAGAACCTGCGGCTCGGGTACGGGGTGCGGCTGATGCCCAAGCCGTACAACCATCCGGTGCGGACCGCCGAGTCGGTGGCGGTGCTCGACCTGCTCTCGAACGGCCGGGTGGAGCTGGGCACCGGCCGGTCGGCCACCCGGGCCGAGCTGGAAGGATTCGGCATCCACCCCAGCGAGACCAGAGCCATGTGGCGCGAGGCACTGGAGATGGCGGTAGCCGCCATGACCAACGACGAGATCGAGTGGGACGGCCACTACTGGCAGATGCCGCGCCGGCGGGTGCTGCCCAAGCCCATCCAACGCCCGCATCCGCCGCTGTGGGCCGCGACCAGCTCCGACGGCGGGCATCGCATGATCGGCGAGGCCGGCCTGGGGCTGCTCTCGTTCTCGGTGGGCACGCCCCCCGAGGAGCTGGCCCGGCGCGTCAGCATCTACCGCGACGGCATCGCGGCGTGCACAGAGCCCATCGGCCGGTTCGTGAACGACCGGGCCGCCACGTTCACGATGGTAAACGTGGCGCCGACGATGACCGAGTCGATCGACGTGTCGGCCGAGTCCTTCGAGTGGTACCCCAAGAAGGGGGCCCGCCTGATCGGGTCGGTGGCCCAATGGTTGCGCGAGATGGAGGTCGAGCTGGGAACCTACGACTACCTCGGCAGGACCGCCGACCACGTGGAGGACGGCTCGATCGAGCACCTCACCATGGACTACCTGATGGAGGCCAACGCCTGCGTGTGCGGTGACCCGGAGCGGGCCATCGAGATGTTCAGGGCCTACGAGGCCACCGGTTGCGACCTGGTCTTCTGCCTGTTCAACCCGTACAACGTGCCCCACGACAAGGTGATGCAGACCATCGAGCTCATGGGCTCCGAAGTGATCCCGGAGTTCGCATGAAGGGGCCCCGCGGGCGGCATAATCGACTCAGGCACACCCGAAGGGGACCTTGCGATGAGTGAGGCACACACCGTTGACGCGGTGCGCACGCCGGCGGGCCGGCGGCGCGGCGGCCAGGCGGACGTCACCATCATCGAGGGCCTGTGAGCCAGACGCCGAGCGATCTGGCGCTGCACAAGGTGGTGCTCGTCACCGGCGCCGGGGGCGGCATCGGCCGGGCCGCAGCCCAGCAGTTCGCAACTCAGGGCGCGTCTCATGTGATCGTTGTCGACATCGACGGCGAGGGCGCGGCCGCCACCGCGGACGGGATCAACGCCGCCGCGAACGAGCCGCGGGCCTCAGCCGTCCAGGTGGACGTGACCGACGAGGCCGCGGTGGCGGCGCTGGTGGACGGGATCGTCGCACGGCACGGCCGCCTCGACAGCGCATTCAACAACGCCGGGATCTCCGACCAGATGTCGGAGTTCCACAGTCTGGACCTGGCCCGCTGGGACCGCATGATCGCGGTCAACCTGACCAGCGTGTTCCTGTGCATGAAGCACGAGCTGCGCCACATGGCCGCCGCCGGCCGCGGGACCATCGTCAACACGTCCTCGGGGGCGGGCGTCGTGGCCGCGCCGGGCCAGCCGCATTACACCGCGGCCAAGCACGGCGTGGTGGGTCTGACCAAGGCGGCCGCCCAGGAGTTCGCCCGTCAAGGCATCAGGGTCAACGCGGTGCTGCCCGGCTCCACCGACACGCCCATGATCCGCCGCTTCATCGGCGACAACCCCGAGATCGCCAAACTGATCGCCTCCACCAACATCGGCGGCCGGATGCTCACCGCCGACGAGGTCGCCGAGGTGGCTGTCTGGCTGGCCTCCGACGCGTCCAGCATGGTCAACGGGCAGTCGCTGGTCGTCGACGGGGGCGGGCTCGTCCGCTGAGACGCCTCGGCCGGGTCCGTCCGGCCTCTAGGTGAGGGCGGTGTCCACCCGGCGGGAGGCCTCGTCCTCGCTCACGTCGAGCGCGAACGACAGCTCCGACACCAGCACGCTGCGGGCCGTGTTGTAGAGCGTCTTCTCGCCGGCGGACAGCCCCTTGGCCCGCTCGCGCAGCGCCAGGTTACGCACTACCTCGGCCACCTGGTACACGTCGCCCGACTTCAGCTTCTCCTGATGGTTCTTGTAGCGGCGGGACCAGTTGGCCGGCTCGCGGACGTCCCTGCGGGCCAAGACCTCGAAGAGGTCGTCCACGTCCTCGGTGCTGATGGGCCACCGCATGCCCACGTCCTCGGCCTTGTCGGCGGGGACGGCCACGGTCATCTCGCCGTGGGTCATGCGCAGAACCAGATAGTCCTGCTCCTCACCGAAGGCGGTGCGCTTCTCGAGTCTGACGATCTCGGCGGCTCCGTGATGGGGGTACACGACCCGATCACCCACCTTGAAGCTCACATTTTGGACTCTACAGCCGCGGGCCATCGTTCCGGCGCGGCCGGAGATACCGCGGCCGGCCCGCGAAGGGACCCTGCTCTACTGGGGTGCGACGGCGATCCCGAGGGCTTCCAGCGCCGACGCAGTGCGCTGGGCCGACTCTGCCATCAGTGCCGGGTCGCGCCCCGAGCCCCGCAGCACGTCGACGATCTCATAGTTAGAGCGATCCACCCAGGTCGGCGTGTGCGAGATGTCGCTCACCCGCCACTGGCCGCTCGCTTCGTCCTCGGTGACGGTCAGATGCACGATCACGCCGTCCTGGGTGGAGACCGGGCACACGTCGCAGCTCTCAGGGGACTGGTTCGACAGGAAGTTCCCCATCCCGTACACCAGGAACTCGTCGCCGATCCGGGTCACGGGCTGCACGACGTGGGCGTGGTGGCCGAGGATCAGGTCGACGTCGGCGGAGGCCAGGATGCGGGGCCCCAACGTGGTCTGCAGCTCGTCGGGAGTCGCGTCGTAGTTCGCTCCCCAGTGCATCGACAGCACCACGAAGTCGGCGCCCGCCTCCCGAGCCCGCCTCGCCTCGTCGAGGATGGCCGCCTCCTCGATCACGTTGGAGAGGTGGGCCTCGTCGGCCGGTAGCTCCCCGTTGTTGAAGCCGTAGCTGTACGAGAGGTGGGCCACGGTCGCGTCGCCCGCCTCGACCAGCGTGACCCGGTCGCGGTCCTCTTGCGAGAGGGCCATGCCGGTGTGGGCAACCCCGGCCCGGTCGAGGGCGGAGATCGTGCCCACGATGCCCTCCTGCCCCCCGTCGGTGGCGTGGTTGGAGGCCAGCGAGCAGGTGTCGTAGCCGGCGTATGCGATGGCTGATGCCAGCTCTCTGGGCACGACGAACGCCGGGAAGTACGACAGGCGGGCGTTGTTGGGCGACATGGGCGTCTCCACATGGCAGACGGCCAGGTCGGCGGCTCTCAGGACTGGAGCCACGTGCGAGAACATCGGCGAGAAGTCCCACCCGTCGGCCGTCCGGGCCGCGTCGGCCACTGACTCATGGATGAGCAGGTCGCCGGTGGCGGCGATGGTGAAGGTCCTGGGACCGGACTCCGCGGCCGGCGTGGCAGCCACATCGGGCGACTCGTTGGCCGGTGGGTCTTCGATGCTGTCGGGAGGCTCGCCTCCGGCTGTGACGGGGGCCGGCTCGGGGGCTTCGCGGTCGAAGGCGATCGACGCCGCCGCGCCCGCCACGAGGAGCAGGAACAGCGCCCAGGCCACCCCTTGCTCCAGCGGGGACTGCGTGCTCATCTTGGCTCGCTCGGCCTCAGGCCGTGCCGATGTCGGACCGGAGGCCCCGGCCGTTGAGGCCTGCGCCTCCAGCGCCGTCGGGCGATCGGGCCACGCGGCCCTCGACCACCACCCATCGAATGCCTGCGGACTCCTGGGCCGGGTTCTCGATGGTGGAGCGGTCGGTGACGGTGGCCGGGTCGAACACGGTTATGTCAGCGTCGGCCCCGATGCCCAGGCGGCCCTTGCGCCGGAGGTCGGGGCATCGGCGCTCCAGCAGGCGGGCGGGCTGGATCGTCATCTTGGACAGCGCCGCGGGCAGGTCGATCACCCCGCGCTCGCGCACGTAGCGCCCCAGCACCCGGCTGAAGCACCCGGTGGAGCGGGGATGGTTGTTGTGGGACCGGTCGAGGATGGCATCGCTTCCGACCATCACGAAGTCGGCCTGCAGGGGAAGTTCCACATCCTCGGGGGACATGGCGAACGCCGCGGTGAGGCTGTTGCCGTCGTAGGCGGCGTCGAACGTCTGCTCGGTGAGCCGCTCCGCGGTTCCCGCCACCTGAAGGTCGCGGTAGCTGATGCCGTACTTCTCCTGCCAATTCTGGTATCGGGCCGACTTGAGGTACGTGGCCCAGAACTCGTAGGGGTAGACGCACGCCGTCATGGACAGGCCCTCGTCGATGGCGTCGTTGATGCGTCCGAGCGCCTCGGCCATCACTCCGGTGCCGCCGGTGGAGTTGATGTGCTCGATGTGGACGTGGGCTCCGGTCTCGCGGGCCGCTTGCACGAGCTCGCCGATGGCCTGCAGATTGGTGCCCGGAGCGAGGTTGTCGGAGTAGCGGGCGTGGACGCACAACGGGACGTCCAGCTCCGCGGCCAGTACAGCGTGGGCCAGCAAGTCCTCCGCCGTGGTGCCCGGGGTGTACTCGGGCTGCATGTGCAGCCCGACGAAGCCGTTGCGCAAATCGGTGCGGGCGTCCTCGATGATGGCGTTCATGGTGCCGGTGGCTGCGGTGTCGTAGGGCTCCAGCCCGTATGTCTGGCGGACGAAGGCGTTGTCGTAGGCGCCGCCGAAGTGGATGGGAGAACTCCCGTCGGGATGGGCCGTGAACCAGCGGTCGGCGCGGCCGTCGAGGCCGTGCATCCCCAGGTTCGCGGTCACGCCGTCGGCGAGCTTGAACCACTCGCCGTAGCCGTTCGGGCTGTACGACAGGATGTCGATGAACCCTGGCGACACCACCAGACCGGTGGCGTCGATGGTCTCGGACGCCTGCAACGGCGCGGCGTCGGGTCCGGCCGCGATGGCGGAGACCGTCGAGCCGCTGACGCCGATGGTGGCCACGAAATCGAAGCCCGAAGCGGGATCGATCACCCGGCCCCCGACAATGGCCAGGTCGTAGACGTGATCGGGGCCGCGGGCCGCCGACTCGTCCAGCATCGGAATCTCCGGCGGTTGATCAGGCGGCGCCGGCTCGGAGACGACCGTCGCCGGGCCCGAGCCCGCGTCCGGCGGTGCCGAGTCGGTCGCGGGATCGCCGGACTCGGTTGGCGACTCGGACGGCGAGTCTTTACCCGGGCCAGTGCTCGTATCGGCGCCGGAGCCGAAACGGCGAAGCACGGCCACGTTGGTGACTCCGAAACCGAGCGCGAGCAACAGGCGGCGTCGGGCTATGGATCCGAAGGTCGGTCTCGGCCCGCTCACGGCCGGTCAGCATAACGGCGGCCCCGCGGACGGTCAGCGAGCCGTTGGGGCGACGATGGGTCGCCTTGCGACCCGGCGCGGGGGCGGCGATGGAGTGCTGCGGGCCCCCGGCGGGACGCGTCGCGGTTTACGCCGAGTGTGCTGCGATCAGGTCGTCGACCGAGTCCCAGCCGTCGAACAGCAGGCTCACGCCCGCATGCTGCATGACTGAGCGGTTCCAGGGCTGGGGCAGCAGCCACACCGGCTTGTCGGCCTCGGCCAGCCGCCGTATCCGGCGGGGGGCGTCATCGACCCAGACGTCGGCGTCAAGCGCCACCGGGTCCTCGGTGAACACGATGTCGTCGCCGCCGATGCCTAGCTGGGGCTGTCCCGCGAACCACTGGCGGGCGATGTCGCGGGTCCGTTCCTGGTCGTCGGGGTTGTCGCCCACCATGTGGTCACGCCGGGTGACGGCCATGACCCTGAAGCCCGCCGACTGCAGCCTGGCGATCCCGGACTCTACACCCTCGACCAGCTTGAGCCGGCCCGACATCGGAGACAGCAGGAACTCGCGGATGGCCGCGGCTGGATCGGCGACACCCCATTCCGACAGGTCCCAAGACACATTGAGGGCCAACTGCCGGTCGGCGACCGCGTGGCGGGCTGCGACGTGGGCTCGCAGGCCCTTGACCCAGTTCGCGATGACCCCGTCCATGGTGACGGCCACGGTCGGCGAACTCGAATTGGACGATGCAGGCGGTGGAGGCGTCATGCAGCGGCAGTGTAACGACCGGAGGCCGCGGCTCCGTACCGGTTTCCGGGGGGCCGCAGCCGCGGGGCATGCCGCCAAGTATCTTGTATTTGATCGACTATAAGATGCTCCTCGAATCCGGGAAGGGAGATCCGATGTCAGAAGCCTCGGACGGTCTGCTGGGGCGCCGAATCATCGCGGACGCGGTCAGCTCAGCCGGCATCGATACCGTGTTCACGGTTGTGGGGGGCCATTTCCTGCCCACCTACCACGAACTGGGCCGAGCCGGAGCCCCGAAGGTGGTAGCCGCCCGTCACGAGCAGGGTGCGGGCTACATGGCGTCGGGCTACGCGCTGGCCGGCCGGCGCCCGGGTGTGGTCCTGTCGGGGGCCCCGGGCCCGGGAGCGACCAACCTCGTGACCGCAGTGGCCAATGCCCAGGCCGACTCGATCCCGCTGCTGGTGCTCACCGCCCAGGTGGACCGGCGCTACGTCCATCGCAACATCCTGCAGTACTGCGACAACGTCGGGCTGTTCGCCCCGTTCTGCAAGAGCTCCGTGCAGGCTGCCTCCCTCGACGAGGTGCCCAACCTCGTCGCCACCGGCCTGCAGCTGGCGGCATCGGGCCGGCCCGGCCCGGTTCACGTCGCCCTGCCTCAGAATCTCCAGGCCGACATCGCGGGCCGACCCGAGCCGCTCCCGCCGGCCTCCGTGGCGAGCGCCGCACCTGCGGAGTCCAGTGTCGATGGACTCGTGGCGCTCCTGCAGAGCTCGAGGCGACCCGCCATCCTGGCCGGCCACGGCGTGCTGCGCAGCGCCGGCACCGCCGCGCTGAGAGACCTCTGCGAGCGGCTCGGCGCGCCCGTCGCCACCAGCCGATCCGGTATCGGCAGCATCCCCACCGACCACCGGTGCAGCGTCGGCATGCTCGGCTTCTACGGCACCGACACGGCCCGCGAAGCCGTCGGCTCCGCCGACCTGGTGCTGGTGGCGGGGTGCGCGCTGGGCGAGCAGACGACCTTCGGCTGGCGCGGCGACCTGTTCGCCGACGGCGCGCGGCTGGCCCACATCGATGCGGACTCCTCGCAGATCAACCGCGTCTACCGGGCCGATCAGGGCATCGTCGGCAGCGCCGGCGCGGTCTTGGAGGCCGTTGCCGGCCGGGTCGGCCAGCGCGAGCCGTGGTACACCCGCAGACCGTCGCGCACGGCGCCGCAGAACGATCCCGCCCGTGGTCTGAGCGCGGCCACGGTGATCGATGCGCTCAATCGATGCGGGCCTGCGGGCATGGTGGTGTCGGCTGACATCGGCAACCATCGACTCTGGGTGTGCGAGCAGCTCGACGTGACCAGGCCGGAAGGACTGCTGCAGTCCTGCGAGTTCGATGCCATGGGCTTCAGCCTGCCGGCTGCCATCGGAGCGGCCGTCGCCTTGGATGGAGTCCCGGTCGCCGCGATCGCGGGAGACGGGGGGTTCGTTCACACGATGGGCGAGCTGGCCGTCGCCCGAGACCTGAACCTGCCGGTAGTCGCCGTGGTCTTCGTCGATGGAGCCCTCGGGATCCTGCGCCACCAGGCCGAGGCCATGTACGGCGAGGACCACTTCGTGCGGCTCGGGTCCATCGACTTCGCCGCGGTGGCGCGGGCCTTCGGAATCGAGGCGCGCAAGGTCGGGGACGAGCGCGACGTCGACGCCGCGTTCGAATGGGCCCTGTCGGGCCGAGGGCCCGCGCTGCTCGCGGTCGAGATCGATCCGGAGGAGGTCTTCCCGCCCCTGCGCACGAAGATCGAGCAGCGCAAGATCGACCTCATGGGCCGCTAGGAGCCAGGGGTCGACGGAGACACCCCACCACGGAATACACAGTCGATTCGCAGCGGCTGCGCTTTGATCAGGCCGTCTTTTGCGTGGGCTCTTCGCCAGCCGTAGGGAACGTCTCAGTCAGGGCCGCGATCGCGTGGGCCCGATGCTTGTGGCTCTCGTTGATGAACGCGTCGACATCGTTGTCGGCGACCGCTTGCATCATCCGGTGATGCTGGTCATGCACCAGCCGGCGGTTCTCGGGCGACATCAGGTAGCGCACGCGATAGCGGTCCGAAGAGTCCCACAGGATTCGCAAGACTCGCACCAGTTGAGGCATCTCCGCCGCCTCGAACACCGTGAAGTGGAACCGCCGGTTCACCGCGGTCAGGGAGATGACGTCCTCCTGCACATGGTCCATCTCGTGGACGATCTCCCGCAGGCGGACGACGGTATCAGCGCCCAGGCGCGGGATCGCCCGGCTTACGGCCTCCGTCTCGAGGAGTTCCCGGATCCGGTATATGTCGATTAGATCGTCCATGTCGAGGGTCGTTACGACATAGCCCCGGTGTGGCCGGTAGTGGACATGCCCCTCGCCTTCAAGGATCCTCAGTGCTTCCCGCACAGGCACGGCCGACACGCCGAGCTCCTCGCCCAATGCGTCCGGACGGATGGATTCGCCCGGTGCCAGCCGGCCGTCTAGAAGCTGCTGTCGCATCTCCGCGAGCACTGCCTCCTGGGCGGTCTTGGGCCTCTCAAATGAGCTCACAACGCCCCATCATGCCACACGCGGGCGGGAGTTGACATCCGATTGATGATTTCCTATAGAATTTTGCCGTCTCAACGGCGGAGGGAGACCATCATGAACGAGACGAGCAATCGGACCAGACGACTGCGCTGGCTCGCGGTGCCACTGGCAGCAGCCCTGCTGTTCACAGCCTGCGGCGACGATGACGAAGCGGAGCCGGCCGCCCCGGCGCCGGCACCGGCCGAGGAAGCCGCTCCGGCCCCGGAGCCAGAGCCCGCAGAGGAGCCGGCTGAAGAGCCCGCGGAGGAGCCGGCTGAAGAGCCTGCCGCGGAGCCAGCCGAAGAACCGGCGGAGGAGCCGGAGCCCGAGCCCGAGCCGACGGTGCCGCCCGAGCCGATCGACATCCGCCTCGTGACGTGGGGCGGAGGCAAGTTCATCGACTTCATCGACCTGTACGTGGCCGAGGAGAACGGCTACTTCGCTGAGGCGGGCGTGACCCTGGAGCAGCTCCCGGGCGCGGGCGCAGGCGACGCGGTCCGCCAGCTCGTGGCCGGCAACGCCGACATCGCCATGGCCGACGCGCTGTCCGGCTTCTTCGCGACCATCGCGGGAGCGGACCTCGAAGGCATCTACTGCCCGTACACGCAGAACTGGATGACCATGCTGGTCAACACGGGAGCCGGCATCGAGTCCCCCGACGACCTGCGGGGCAAGACGGTCGCCGTCACGTCGCAGGCCTCCACCAGCAAGTGGTACGCCGCTCTGCTGCTCGCCGACAACGGCATCACCGAGGAGGACGTGACCTTCGCGGCCACCGGCATCGCCTTCGGCGAGGCCCTGCTCGGCGGTCAGGCCCAGGCCGCGTCGACCTGGGGCTCGATCAACTGGGCCCTGCTCGAGGCCGGCGGCATCCCCGACGACCAGGTCGGCGACTACGAGATCTGGCAGTACGACCAGGTGCCCGGCCCCAACGACATCTACTTCGCCAACCGGAGCTGGGTGGACGAGAACGCCGACGGCGTCGGCCGGTTCATCGACGCCCTGGAGAAGGCCAAGCTGTGGATCGCGGACAACCCCGAGGCCGCGGCCGAGATCGGCTCCCGCTATGCGGTCGGCGCCGACAACATGGACCGCAACCTTGCGGTGATCGACTACCGGATCCAGATGCAGACCAACGGCCCCGGCGTCGCCGAGAACGGCATGGGCTGGTGCGACGTGGCCACCATCCAGGATGTGGCTGACCAGGCCACCGCACTCGGGATCCTGCCGGACTCAGCCGACGCGTCGGCGGTTATCTCCAACCGGTTCATCAACTAAGGGGCCACGCGGATAGGTGAGAGTCGGTCGCGGTGCTGCGGTGTCATTCCCGCTCTTGTTCGCTTCGCTCACGGGCCGCTCGGGCCACGGCCTCGCGCCGTATGGGCCGCGTTCGCTCGCCTATTCGCTCGGCCTCTAAGGGCCGAGCGAAGCGCGGCAACTAGCCTGACCCCGGCGGGCACCCCCACCCGCCGGGGCCGGGGGAACAGCGTGAACGACCAGACCGGAGAGCTCTCGGGGCGCGGTCATATCGAGATCGACGGCCTCACCAAGACCTACGCGTCCGATGCGGGCGACATCACGGCCTTGGAGGGAATCGACTTCGACATCGCGCCCCGTGAGTTCGTCGGCATCGTGGGGCCCAGCGGCTGCGGCAAGAGCACGCTGTTGCGCTGCATCGGTGGCCTGATCGCCCCGTCCGGCGGAGAGGTTCGCATCGGCGGCAAGGTGGTCGCGGCACCCGACCGTCGTATCGGGTATGTCTTCCAGAAGGCAGTCCTGCTGCCCTGGCGCAGAGTTCTCGACAACGTGATGCTGCCGTTCGAGGTGATGCGCCGTCCCACCGACGACGACCGGCGCAAGGCACACGAGGTGCTGGAGATGGTGGGCCTGTCCGAGTACCTGCGGCACCGGCCGGGCGAGCTGTCGGGAGGCATGCAGCAGCGGGTGTCGGTGGCCCGGGCGCTGGCGGTGGAGCCTTCGATCCTGCTGATGGACGAGCCCTTCGGAGCGCTCGACGCCCAGACCCGCGACCAGATGAACCTGGAGCTGCTGCGGATCTGGCAGGAGTCCCAGACCACGGTGGTGTTCGTGACCCACGACATCGGCGAGGCGCTGTTCCTGTCGGACCGGGTGATGGTGATGTCGGCCCGTCCCGGGGCGGTCCAGGATGTGGTCGATGTGGATCTGGAGCGGCCCCGCACATTCGAGCAGGTCGAGGGGGACGAGAGGTTCTGGTCGTTGCGCCAGCGGATCAGGGAGCAGCTCGAGTGAGGCGCTCGCCGGGCTTGAAGCATGCGCCCGGAGAGGGCGGCGTGAAGCGGCTGCTGCGTGCGGCGCGCTCCGAGGCGTGGATCGGCCGCGCCCTCGTGCTGCTGTCGGCCGTCGTGCTGATCGTGGTCTGGCACCTGTGGGCCAGAACCAACTCCCCGCTCGTCCTGCCCGAGCCGGGTCCGGTGCTGAGCCGCCTGATCGACTACGTGGGGTCCGGTCGGGCCAACCCGCACATCTGGATCACAGTCCAGGAGATCGTGCTCGGATTCGCGCTGGGCGGTGTGGCCGGGATCGGGCTGGGCACTCTGGCCTCCGAGTTCGGGATCGCCCGGCGGGTGATCATGCCCTACGTCATCGTCACCCAGGCGCTGCCCAAGTTCGCGCTGGCGCCGATCCTGGTGATCTGGTTCGGCTTCGGCATGACGCCCAAGGTGATCATCGCGGCGCTCATCGCCTTCTTCCCGCTTCTGGAGAACACCTACCTCGGCCTCACAACGGCACCGGCGGAGATGCTGGAACTGTTCCGGGCGCTGCGAGCCTCCCGGTGGACGACCCTGACCAAGTGCAAGGCCCTGCATGCCGTCCCGGCGGTGTTCAGCGGGCTGAGGGTAGCGCTCATGCTGGCGCTGGTGGGCGCGGTGGTGGCCGAGTACGTCGGCGCCAACAAGGGCCTGGGGGCGCTGATCATCGTGTCGCAGGGAACGCTCGACACCGAGCTGATGTTCGTGGCCTTCGTGCAGCTGACTGTGCTCGGGCTGCTGCTCGACAAGCTCCACGGTCTCGTGTACCAGCTGGTGATGCGCCGCCTGTACGGCTCGATCGGTGCCGAGATGCGGGCCGCGGGCGTGTCGGTGTGACCTCGCAGCGCCCACGAGGAAGCACGGGCTGCTGATGGACTTCGGTTGGCGCGTGCCGTCCTACGCCGGGCCCCTCACCACTCCGGACTCGGCGCGGGCCCTGGTCCCGTACTGCACCCGGGTGGAGGAGGCCGGCTTCTCCGGGCTCTGGGTGATCGACCACCTGCTGGTGGCGCCCAACGTGTACTCCGTGGCCTGGCAGGATCCCATGATCACCCTGGCGGTGGCCGCGGGAGCCACCGAGCGCATCCGCCTGGGAACGGCCATCCTGTGCGCGCCGTTCCGCCATCCCACCATCATCGCCAAGGAGGTCGCCAGCCTCGACAGCCTCTCGGGCGGCGGCCGGGTGGTTCTGGGCATCGGCACGGGCCACGACGACATGGAGTTCGCGTCGGTGGGCGTCCCGCGGCGCGAGCGGGGCCGGCGCACCGACGAGGCCCTGGAGCTGATCGGGCTGCTGCTGAGCACCGACGACGTGAGCTTCGGAGGCGACTACTACCGCGTCGACGACGGCACGACCCTGTACCCGCGGCCCGCCCAGCCCGTCCCCATCTGGATCGGCGGAGGCTCGCAGGTGCATGTGGTCGACAACGTGGACACGCCCAACATGGCGCCGGCCGTGCTGGCCCGGATCGGCCGCCACGACGGCTGGATCTGCCGGTCCAGCGGCACCAGCCCCGAGATCGTGGCCGCCGACATCGCCTCCGTTCGCGACTACTTGGGTGCCAGACGGGACATGAGCGGATTCACGATGTCGCACGCCCAGTGGCTGCACATCGTCGACTCCGGTGACCGCGACAAGGTGATCGCCGAGCAGCTCGCGGCCTACCGGACGGTGATGGACGTCAAGCGCTCCGACGCCGACCTCCAGAACGCCTACCTGTTCGGCACCATAGACGAGATGGCTGCCCGCATAAGGGCCCTGGCCGGGGCCGGGATCGACCATCTCATCATCAACCCGCTGACCGACGATCCCGCTCAGATCGACCTGTTCGCCGACAAGATCATGGCCAACGTCTGAAGGCGCCGACCCGCTGCGCACCGCCGAGCCGGCCCCGGTCGGCAGCGGCCGCACGACGACCCCCGGAGGTGATCCCCAATGCAACTCGTACTGCACAACATCGGCCAGGTGCTGACTGGGGTGCTCGAAGCGCCGACGCTGGACACCGACACCGTCGTCATCGACGGCGGTCGCATCGCCTCCCTGGACGCCGGCGCGGCCACGACCGCCGATGTCGTGATCGACTGCAAGCAAATGACGGTGGCGCCCGGCCTGGTCGACACCCATGTGCACCCCACCCTCGGGGACTATGCGCCCAAGCAGCAGTCGGCGGGATACCTCGAACGCATGATGCACGGAGCGGTGACAAGGGCCATCTCCGCTGGCGAGGTCCACGCGCCGGGCCGCTGCGGCGCTGAGTCGGCCCTGGGAATCGCCCTCGGAGCGTTCCACTCCTTCGAACAGCACCGGCCCTCGGGCATGAAGGTTCATGGCGGCGCGATGTTGCTGGAGAAGGACACCGAGACCTCCCACATCGACCGGGCGTTCGCCTCGGGCATGCGGATCATCGGCGAGATAGGCGTGGGCTCGCTCAAGGACCCGGCGCGGGCCGGCGAGCTGTCGCTCTACGCCCGGGAGCTGGGCATGACCGTGCACATGCACTGCGGCTGCACCTCCGACCGGGGGCCCGGCGGTGACGAGCACCCGTACTTCTCGGCGGAGGACGTGATGGAGGCGCAGCCGTCCATCGCGTCGCACGCCAACACCTTCGCCTCGCTGTCGGATGCCGACATCGACATGCTCTGCGAGGACGGCGGCCCGCCGTACGTGGAGGTCGTGCAGGCCGGCGGCACCCGCTCGATGCTGCGGGTGGTGGAGGGCCTGGCCGAGCGCGACCGGCTCGACCGGCTCCTGATCGGCACCGACACGCCCACCGGCTACGGCGTGACGTCGCTGGGCGTTCTCAAGACCATCGGCGATATCTGCTCGCTCGGCGGGGTGGCGCCCGAGACGGCGTGGGCCGTCGCCTCGGGCCACGGGGCCGCGGCGTTCGGCTCCGACGGCAACGTGATCAAGCAGGGGGCTGTCGCCGACGTTGTGGTGATGGACGCCTCGTTGGGGTCGGTCCACGACACCGCGCTCGACGCCATCGCGGCGGGAGAGTTCCCCGGTGTGGCCGTGGTCATCACCGACGGCGCGGTACGGGTGCGGGGCTCGCTGTGCACCCTGCGCGCCCGCCGGGTGGCCGGCATAACCGGCTGACGCGACCGATCAGTTTCCTGGAGCGTCCGCGGTTTGTGGGAGCCGTTCGCGACGAATGTGGGCGTCTCCCGCTCTAGTTCGCTGCGCTCACGGGCCGCTCGGGCCACGGCCTCGCCCTCATGGGGAGGATTCGCTCGCCTGTTCGCTCGGCCTCTGGGCGTCGCGGCCGACGACGCCTGCCGTGGCCAGGGCTTCGATCTCGGCGTCGCTGCGGCCCAGTGAGCGCAGGATCTCGTCGCTGTGCTCTCCGAGGCGGGGAGCCATGCTCGTCGGCGCCCAGACCGTGCCCGAGAAGTCGACCGGCGTGGCCACCATCGTTGACGTGCTCGCCCCGTCGGGCACCTCGACCAGCCCACCGGCGGCCGCGAACTGCGGGTCGGCCAGCAGGTCGTCGGGCGACTGGATGGGCGCCCAGAACAGCTCGGGCTCCGAGGCGAAGATCTCGGCCCACTCGTCGAGGGGCCTCGTGGCGAAGATCTCGTCGAGCTCGACCACCAGGCGGGCTGCGTTGTGGCGGCGGCCGCGGGCCGTCCCGTAGCTCTCGTTGTCCAGCCAGTCGGGCCGTCCGACGGCGCGGGTGAGCGGCGCCCAGTGACGTTCCGGCTCGAGGCCGACCAGCCAGAAGCGGCGGCCGTCGCCGGCGGTGTAGTTGTTCATGGCCGGGTTGCCCATGTTGTCGCGGCGGCCGATGTTCAGCGTCAGGCCCCAGCCCAGCGTTATCGACAGGTCGAAGCTGATGGTGTAGGCACCCTGCCGTAGCAGTGACGTGCTGACCACCTGGCCCGCTCCGGTGCGTTCCCTGGCAAACAGTGCCGCGCAGACCCCGGCTGCGGCGGCCAGCCCGGTGGGGTGGTCCCCCATGCCGCCCCGCTGGAACGGCGGATCGCCGCCGTCGGGAGTCAACAGGTGGGCTATGCCCGAGCGGGCCCAGAAGCCCGCCACGTCGAACGCACCGCTGCCGGCCTCGAGACCCTGCGTCCCGTAACCGGTGATGGACGCGTAGACGAGCCTGCGGTGGCGGGCGGTCACCGAGGAGTGGTCGAGCCCCAGGCGGTCCAGGCCGCCGAGGCGGACATTGGTGACGAACACGTCGGCACCGGCGAGGAGTTCGTCGACTACGGCGAGCCCGTCGCCGGCGGTGATGTCGAGCGCGATGCTGCGCTTGCCCCGGTTGTCCATGTCGAACACCGGGTTGGTGGGCATGTCCCCGCCGAGGATGCGCTGGAACAGCCGGCCGGGATCACCGCCGATGGGCTCCACCTTCACCACGTCGGCGCCCCAGTCGGCCAGTATCCCGCCCGCGGCCGGTCCGGCCACCCACACTCCGAGCTCGACGACCCGGATCCCTTCCAGCGGTCCCGCCATCAGGGGCAGAACGGTAGCGGCCCGGTACCTGCGTGGTTCGGCCCGACTCCGCGGCACTGGAGCCGGCGTCCGCGGCTGAACGGTAGCGGCCCGGTACCTGCGTGGTTCGCTCCCGTCGGTGCCCGTCGGTGTTGGCGCGCCGGACCGATGGGCTGCACAGTCAACACGGAGCCACCGCACGAGTCCGCAAGGAGCAGCCATGACCGGAGCAGACACCGCAATGCGAGACGCCGTCTTCGAGATGATCGACGCAGACCGGGAACTGCTGGCCGAGACGTGCCTGGATCTGGGCAACACCTTTGCGCCCTGCGGGCACGAGCAGCCGGTGGCCGACGCGGTCAGCGCCTGGTACGAGCGCCACGGCATCGCGGCCTGCCAGCAGCAGATCCTGCCCGATCGCTCGAACGTCGTGGCCACCCTGGCCGGGTCGAGGCCCGGGGCCAGGAGCCTGATCTTCAACGCCCATCTCGACACCGAGATCAGCGGCCCCGACCACGCCAACCTCATGGAGTCGAGCGATCCCAACCTGGTGGGGGCCTGGCGTGAGGGGGACCGCATCTTCGGGCACACCGTGCTCAACGACCGGGGCTGCATGTCGGTGTTCATGGTGATGGCCAAGGCGCTGTCGGGCGCCGGTGCCCGCCTGGGCGGCGACGTGATCCTGACCTCGGTGGCGGGCGAGACCGGGATGGCGCCGGTGGACGAGTACCAGGGCCTCAACTACGAGGGCAAGGGCTTCGGCACCCGCCATCTGGTGGACCACGGCGTGCGGGCCGACTTTGCGCTGGTGGCCGAGACGACGGCCTGGTCGAAGTCCTGGATCGAGTGCGGGGCGGTGTACCTGAAGATCACGCTGCGGGGCCGCAACATGTACACGCCCCGGCTGATCCGCGAGCCGGACCTGCCCGACCATCCCAACGCCATCGTCAAGGGCGCGGTCGTGGCCACCGTGCTGGAGGCTTGGGGCATCGACTACGAGGAGCGCAACTCGTATGTGTCGGAGCTCGGCGAGGTGAGGCCCAAGGCCCAGGTCGGCGCGATCCGGGGAGGCGTGCCGTACCGGCCCAACCGGTCGTCGCCGGTGTGCAAGCTCTACATGGACGTGCGCACGCTGCCGGGGGCCGACCAGGACGCGGTGGTCGAAGAGGTGCGGGCGGTGGCCCGGTCCGTGGACCCGGCCGCGGAGGTGGAGTGCTACATGGCCAAGGCGGGCCGGGTCGGAACCGGCGTCGAGCCCCTGAGCGACGCGGTCGAGCAGGCCTACGGCGACATCGTGGGCGGGGCCACGCCGCCGCCGCAGGTGGCCCACACCTCCATGTGGCGCGACACCAACATCTTCAACGCGGTCGGGATCCCGTCGCTGACCTTCGGCCCACCACGGGGCTCAGCCGCGGTGCAGGGGACCGGCCACTTCGAGCTGGACGACCTGGTGGCCGCAGCCAAGGTCTACGCCGCAGTAGCCATAGAAATCTGCGCCTAACCGCCGTCGGGCTGGCTAGTGCCCATCCTTTGAGGAGCCACGACTGGGGCTGGGTGGGCTGGCGTTGTCGTCGCCTATGTGAGAGACCGGAAACTCAAGGATCCGCAGCGCTGCGGCAACTCGCCATGGCAGGTTCTCGTCGAAGAGCAGCCGTGTCGTGGGTCGATCCGCCTGCGGCGACATGAATGTCCGGGGTCAGGCCGCTAGAGCGACTTCGTAGTCGAGGGCTGAGCGTACCTGCAGTTCGGTCAGGCGATAGTCGTCACAGACCTCCTTGACGACCGACTCGTCGGGTTCCTCGAGGTCCAGCAGCCTGGCCAACAGACTCGTCGGGACCCGCGTGCCGTCGACGCATGGGGTTCCAGCCTGTACTTCAGGGTTGATCTCCAGACGCTCTCATGGGGCCTCCAGATCGACGCCATCTTGTCGTCATTGAAGGTAATGGGCTTGAGCAGAGGCCGAACCGTGGCTTGGAACGCCAACTGGCCGCCCAGGCCAGCGTCCTCCCACTCCCCGGCGACATCGGCGAAGAACCCGGTGCCGACAGTGGCGAGCGCCTCGTGGGCGAACGGGCGGTCGGTCCCGAGCGCCCGCTCCAGGTGCTTCGCACCCCGTGCGATGTGATCGCGTGGTACACCCCGGCGGCGCAGTTCGGCGACGACCCGCAAACTGACGAGGTCCCAGAAGCTGAACAGTCCCCTGAGTTCACCTGTCAACAGTGGCGGGGTGCCGCAACGGCTGCGCGTCCAACCCTCCACCATCGTCCGACCTCGGCAGAGGAGGCGCGCCACCTCGCAGATGTCGTAGATGCCCCTCCCGAGGTACGACACCGTGCCGGGGTCTGCTGGCGGTGCTGCGCTTGCGTTCACAGGCATCAGAGTAACCGTCGTATACGGCTCGCCCGCTCGTTGTTCACTAACGGGAGCTTCTTCACAACTGTTGTGAAGATGACAGAAACAGTGAAGCATCCAACTCTGCGATGAAGGAGACCGAGATTCGGCCCCCGACTGCCGCCGCCGCTCTCTCATCGTCGCACCCTGGGGTTGAGTAACCGGGATGTGGGGCTCGACACCGCTGGGGCTGGACCAAGGGACGTCTGTCTACAGGGGCAGGGGACTGAGAAGGCCGGTCTCGATCAGGGTCTGGAAGTGGGTGGTTGTCGTCTTTGCGAGGGCTGTGTCTCGGATCAGTAGGCCAAGCTCGATGTTGCGGTCGAAGGCTGCCTCGGTGAGGTTGGCCGATGTGATGAACACGGCCCGGTCGTCTATTACGAGTGCCTTGGCGTGGAGCACGCCCGCCGGGCCGTCGGTCTCGAGAGAGCGCGGATCGTAGAAGACGGCCGGCTTGGACTGGCCGGGCCAGTCGGTGCCCCAGAAGCGGTCGGCGAAGCGCCGTACGAGATGGTCAGATGCTGTCGTGTCGCCTCGGGCGCGCTGGATATTGAGCATCAACACGACGCGCAGCCCGGCGATGGCGTCCATGCGCTCGGCTAGGTCGGCGAAGGCGCGCGGACCGTCGAAGTATGCGTAGGTGCTCATCCACACCGAATCCTGCGCGCTTCGCACCAGCTCCTCGTAGACCCGGCGAGTGTCGCGTGCGTGCAGCCCTGGCACCTCGGGGCCGGACCAAACCAGGTCCGGCGCGGGCGTCCGCGCCTCGGCAAGCTCCAAAGCCCTCAGCCATGCCGCTACCGCCGACCCGGAGACGCCGACGCCTGCAAGCGCGATCAGGTCGTCGAGCACATCGTCTACCTCGCCTCGCTGTCCGAGCACAGACCACAGGGCCGCAGCCGAGGGAGCGTCCGGCAGCATCCCGGCCTCCATGGCATCCACGAGTCGTCGCCGCCGATGAAGCGGCAGCGCCGCGAGACGCTCGCCCGGAAAGGTCACGGCCGGGGGAAGAACGCGGCGTCGGGGAGGCCAAGGACGGGCACCACCAGCGCACGGTCCAGGTAGTCGTTGCGCATCTCGCAGGAGGGCTCGGCGATCAGGGTGCAGCCGTGGCACGCCGCGCCGTGCAGCCCGCGCTGGTCGTGGTCCTCGCTGGCGACATGCTGCGCGCAGATCGGGTCGTTCGAGCACAGCAGGCCCATCTCTAGCGCATGGGCGAGATGATCCTCGAAATACCGGGCCTGCGCCACCAGGCCTCCTAGCGTGCCTTCGGCGTCGGGGGTTCCGGTGTACAGCATCAGCCCGTACTGCCCGTCCTCCACGTAGACGCGCTCACGGATCGAACTGGCCGGATAGCCGCATCGCATCGCCATCGACCGGATCAACAGATGCGCGAGCGTGTGCAGCAGTACGTAAGGCCCGCCTACGAAGGCGCGCTGGCGGGGACGCCCCTTCTGCCAGGCGTCGTGCTGGCCCTGCAGGGCACCGAGCCGCTCGGCCACTGCCGGGCGATCCAGCCATGCGAACACGGCCGCCGAGCGCAGCTGCACGAACAGGCCTTCGCCGCGGTTCTCGACTGCGGGGAACCACTGCGGCTCGACTGCGATGTCGGCCCGCTCCACATCGGTGTCGTATTCGCCGTGAATGTCTCGCACCGCAGCCTCGAAACGGGTGAAGCCGATGAGGGCCTGAACCTCGCGCAGCCGGTGGATCTGCACGACCGCCTCGATGGCAGTGCTCAGCCGCGACTCGTCGCGCAGCCAAGCGCTCGTGGGCAGGCGCCGGGCGTGGAAGTCCGGGTCGACGGGCACGTCGTCGCCGTAGCCCTCGGGCGCAGCGAGCAGTGCTTCGAGCTCTGCCTCCTTGATTGAGCGCTGATGGGTGCCGCCTCGCTTGATCTGCTCGATCGTTCGCATCACCTCGTCGTCGAAGAACGGGCTGAGAGTCTCGGTCACTTTCGGCTTCTTCTTGATGAAGGTGAGGTCGGCGGGACTGTCCACGATCTGCAGATCGTCCCAGAGCTCCCGCACGGCCTGCTCGACGGCCGAACCTCGATCGGGCAAAGAAAGGACGCTCGCTACTTGTGAGAAATAGGCGTTGGTGGCTGTGCGGATCAGCAGTCGGCTGGGCTGATCGCACTGTTCGTCGGTGTCGAGACCGAGCCAGGGGCGCTTGCCTCGGCAGGTTCCCAGCGCCCGCTGGCCGAACTCGGTGGCCTCATAGAGCCGTCGAGACTTCCGGCACTCGCATCGCACGACCAGGTCGGCCAGATCTCCGGTCGTGCCTCGTTCGTCGAGCCAGAGCTGGCGAGTGCAGGCCTCGCCGCGGTGCACGAAGCCGCTCCAGTCCAGGTCGTCGACATGGCCCCGCGGGCAGGCCCGCACGAACCGTGTGGGCACCACCGGCCTCTGCTCGAATCGTCCCTTCTCCAGTGATCTGCGATGAACCAGTCGGCGTGAGCGCTTCTGTTCATCGCCCTCGTCGGCCTCCTGCACCACGAACCACTCCGGGAAGCGCCACGCACCGATGCCTTGCCGTCCAGGCAGCCACGGCTGCTCAGGCTGCGGCGGCGGCGCGTACAAGCGGGGTGCCGGAACCTCCGTGAGGTTCTGCAGGAGGCTGGAGAGGCGCGGATCGACGATCTCGTCGAGCTGGCTCGGGCTGGGCCAGGTCTCAAGCCCACCGACTATGGCGGCGTCGTGGGGCAGATCGATGAGCGCGCCCGGCCCGTAGGTGGTGATCACCTGGCTCTGGCGCAACTGCCCGTGCGCGGCCATGCTCACTGCTCGCTGGTCCGTCGGGATGCAGTCAGCGGACTGATGTAGACGTTCACCTCGGGCTCCACATCCCTCAGAGATCGGTTGGCCCGGAACTTGCGATGGTGCGGAGACTCGAAGTCCGTGTCGAGCATCTCGCGGAGCAGGGGCCGCCCCGCGAGCCGCTCGTACTGCTGGTACTTGACGGCGGTGTTGGTCGACCGGTAGTCGTCGACCACGGTGATCCACGAGTCCAGCAGGTCGACGATTCTCGACCTCACGCTGCGAAGCCGTTCGGCCCGCTCCGCCGCGTCCGCGACAGGCTGATTGTCGACCCGCTCCAAGAAGTCGTCGAGCAGATCCTGTTCGACGATGGCTCGCACGGTCTCCAGCGCGGCCACGCCCGTCGGGGGTGTGAGTGAAGGCTCGGAGTGTCGTGCCAGTCCGACCATCGCGCCCGCGAGGCCCCGGTCGAGTGCCCGGGCCGAGAACGGGGTGACGCTCGACACCTCCACTGAGCGATAGAAGGTCTCGTGGTAGTGCCGGAACCGCTCGTAGTGGGAGCGGTCGCGTGGCTTGTGGACGTTCAGCAGCGTCACCACGAGTCCGGGCCTCTGATCGTCGCGCCCGACCCGGCTGGTGGCCTGGATGTACTCGGCGTGGGTTCTCGGCTGGCCGACCACCACCATCAGCCCCAGCCGGGTGATGTCGAGGCCCACCGAGATCATGTTGGTGGCGATTGCACTGTCGACGCGCCCGCTCTGGTGGGCGCTGAGACTCAGCCGGTGTCGGGCCTGCGCCACCTTGTCGGTGGACACCCGGGAGGTCAACTCGACGACGTCGGAGATCGTTCGCCGGTCCTGGAACGATCCTCTCAGTTGGCCGATGCGCCGTCGCAGGCCGTATGTCCTGACCGTGTGCTGCACCTCTTCCTCGAGGATCCGGCGTGCGCCGCCCAGTTCTCGCAGACTGTTGAAGTAGCCCAGCACGGTCATGTACGGGTCGGCCGGATTGTGGTGGTTGCGGTGGCCGCCCGCGTCGCGGTAGGCGCGCTCGGCGGCACCCATGAGCGCCAACCACACCCGGCGCATCAGCACCTTGGGGCTCCGGCCGGGCGATGAGATGCCGAGGTAGAGCCGTCCGGGCACCTGCTCGGCGGGGATGACTTGCGCGAAGAACGAGTCGCGGCGGTCAGGTCCGGGCGGCGGGAAGACCTGCGTGCTCGACCGCGCGAACAGGGCTTGGATCTGGTCTTGGGCCTGGCGCACGGTGGCGGTCGAGGCCACGATCTTGGGGCGCGTCTGGCGGGCGGCAACCTCGCTTGCGCCGGTCGCAGTCTCGTTCGAGATGGCGGCAAGACTGTCGGCGGCTCGAGTACAGAGCGACTCGATCATCGTCTCGTACAGGCCGACCATCGTTCCGAGCGGGCCTGAGATCAGGTGCAGTTCGTCCTGGATCACCAGGTCGGGGCCCGCCAGCGGCCGGTCCAACGGTCGGCCCTTCCTCGGCTCGGCGGCGCTGTAGAAGCCGGTGGCGTCATGTCGCGCCGCGCCGCCTAGCAGTGCGCCGGTCTCCCCTGTGAAGGGCAGCGACGCGAACTTGTCCACGGTGGCGATCAGGAAGGCGGGAAGGCGGCGGTAGATGGGCTCATCCACGGCCAGGATCGGCAGAGGTCGGTCGCCGCTGAAGTCGCACTCGAAGTTCGCGCACACGATTCGCAGCTCGGTGGGCCGGTCGTCGTTGGGCAGAAGCGTGAATGACGAGGGCTCGAACCGCGTGGAGCACCAGGGGCAGCTCTCCAACGGGATCGGGGAGGGCTTGCTGCGAGGGTTGGACTTGAACTGGCGGGTCTTGGATCGGGCGGTGTCGGATCGACTGTCTCCCTTGCGCCCCATCACGTTGGGCGTGGCCGCGCGGCCCACCCACAAGCCGATCTCCACCGGCCAGGTGCCGTAACGGCCAGGGTCGCCTGCCCGCTCTAGCTCCAGCGCGCAAACGAGCCCTGCGGCTCTGGTCAGCTGGTCGAGGGTCAGCAGGCGCAGGGTGTAGCGCATGATCACTGCGACTCCCGCGCCCTCGAGTTCGCTGCTGCCCGGATGCCGTAGCCGGCGCAGCATGATCGTGAACGCGGCCAAGCCCAGGTAGGCCTCGGTCTTGCCGCCACCGGTGGGGAAGAACAGCAGGTCGACGATCTCCCGCTCAGGGTCGCGAGGATCGGTCAGCCCGCCGACATTCAAGAGGATGAACGCGAGCTGGAAGGCGCGCCAGTTCGGCCCCTCACTGTCGGCATCGTCGCTGTCAGGCTGGAGGGCGCGGCGGCGCAGAGCGCGAGCGACGGCGCGGTTGGCGACTCTGAAGGCGTCGAGGGCGTCCGGGTCGGAGGCCAGCACGCCGATCCCTCGCTCGATGCGGTCGGCAGCGAGCCCGGCGCGCCGCAGCAGCTCCGCTGCCGTCTCTCGCCGGTCGTCGCCGAGACCGCTGATTCCGGTGCGCTGCGCTTCGATCCAGTCGCGGTAGTGGTCGACCAGCGGTTCGAGGGCGGACTGGGCGGCCTGACCGTCGGCGAGAGCACCGAGCGCCTCCATGGAGAGTTCTGCGTCGGGCACGGCCGCGGTCTCGGTCTTGTCCACCGTCGCGCTCGGTATCCATGTCGTGCGCAGCGCTCGGCACTCGCCGTCGATCGTCTCCGAGTCCGCAGAGGTGCCGTGGCCCGTGGCGTACTCGGGCACGTCGGCGTAGTGCAGGTCGGCGACCTGGTCGTCCCAGTCGGTGGCCATCGCGCCGCGCGGATCGGGCCGCGGCACGAATGGCGCGTCGCCCGACACTTCAATCTCGGCCTGGAAGGCGTAGGCCTGCACTGCGTCGTCGGCGCTCTCGGGATCGTCGGGACTCCCGGCCTGCGAGCCCCGGCCGTTGATCAGGAACACCGACACCGACCGTGTGCCCGCCGGAAACCCGGCCAGCCTCTCCGTTTCGACGGCCCGCACGACGATGTGCAGCCGCAGCCCGCCCGACCCCGGCACCGGATGGTCGGCAACCGGCTTCGACAGCGCCACGGCCACCGTGCGCTCCTGCGGATGCCGCCTCCACACTTCGATGGGCTTGCCGTCGGAGCCCGGGTGCTCGTCCTTGCTGTAGTCGCCCCAGCGCACCGTCGCCGCAATGTCGTCAGACTCGTTCGACACGAGGAAGCTCAGCCCGATCGAGGACGGGAAGAACCCACGCTTGGCGGCTGAGCGCTCTTCCGAGGACTCCTCTGCAAGGCCCGCCATGTCGGGTGTCTCATCGAGCGGGTCGTCCGCGTCTGCGTCGGATCGCAGCTCGAAGGGCGTGTCGGAAGGAACCAGGAACCCGGTCAGGTACCAGTTCGAGGGCCGCACCCAACCCGGCAGCATCTCGTCGGCCAGTTCATGCCCGTGCCTCGGCCCGACCAGGTCGAGCCTCAGCGCCTCCACCAGGTACTCGCGCACTTCCGGAGAATCGGCAAAGGCGGTCCGTGGCAGCGGGGATTCAGCGTTCATTCGGCAGTCAGGCTACGCGGCCAGTCCCGAGGTCGGAGCATCGATGGTCGCATCCGGTTGCGGCGACACTCGCGGCCACAAGAGCGAGGTCGACTGTCTCAGAAGTCGTCGAAGAGTTTCGGTGCTTCGTTGACTGCTGCTTCCAGATTCGTCGTCTTGTCGACTGGTCTGGCCTGTTCCAGGAGCTTCACGGCCTCCGCTTGTTCGTCGCGGCTTGGGAGCGACAGCGAGATCGTGTCTCGGCTCTGCCTTTGGAAGCCGCCGAGACTCTGTAGAGCACGGGCCAAGACTTCTGTCGCCGCCGCGGCGAACTGTTTTCGATCAGCATCCAGCCATCGGTCGAAGACTCCAAAGGTTGCTCGGCTCAGGAGCATGGCCCCAGTGATGTCAAGAGCAGTCGGCACGGTTGCTTGACCCACGATGGCCATTGCTTCAACGATGATGCGGGCCGTGAGCTCCCTGTAACCGTCTGCCTGAAGTTCCGGGTCTTGGGTTCCTTCTATGCCGGGCGTCCATGGAATCAAGTAGAGGGGTCGGATGTCGTCCTCGCCGTGGCGATGCAAGACAACGGCAGGGGTCTGGAGTGCCCGTTGGGCGGGCGCAGGCAGATCGGAGCCGGGAGAGGTCGAGAGCCTCGCGCCCTCGTCGTCGATGGAGATGCCGACTGTGGCGGCGGGCGCTGCGGGCACCGCATGGGAGGCGACGGCCTCGCGCAACCCCTGAAGGGTCTCCGCGAGGCGGGCGGCGTCGCTCTCGACGGTTCCGTACACGACATGCCCCGGCCGGGGCTGTGTCTCGGCGTACGACTCTGCCAGGTCCTGCGAGGCGATGACGAGCTTCACGGCTTGCCTAACGTTCGACGAGTCTCGGGAGAATCCACGGGACTTGAGCTCAACGACCAGCGTCGCCGGATGGTCCTGGTTCTCGAGGCAGAGGTCCGGGTGGCATGGCGAGCGGTCGGCCGAGCCTGTGATCGTGCGCAAGGCCGAGGCGGTCTGCTCGTCGGCAGGAAGGAGCAGAGGTCTGCCCAGCGACTCGACTCGGTAGCCGGCCCTACGCAGAACGGGCTGCACCGCAGTCATGTCGGGAAGGTCCTCGAGCGCCCACAGCACGACGTTGAGCTGGAACACCGGGTCGGCAGAGAGGACTGCGTCAGAGGTCATGCGACGATGTTGGCGATGTTGGCGGCGTCGGCCACGGCCTTCTCGTAGGGCTCGCTTCCGAGCCAGGCCTTCGCCGTCGGGGCCAGCTCCCGCTGCACGTTCGTGACGAGCCGGTGGACCGTGTTCCCGCAGGTGCCGTGGGGAAGCACGGCGAGGAGATGCTGGCTGGTGGCCTCCAGCAGGAAGGGTTGCCAGAGGTGCCGGTCGATGGCGACGACGTGTGCCTTGGTGGGCCCGCGGCGCGTGACGAAGCCCCCGATGCGGAAGCGGCTCGTGCGCCGTTCGAGGGCAAGGTCCACGAAACGGTTGAACAACGGCTCGTTCAGCGGCTCGCCGAAGTCGATGACGAGGGGGCTTCCACTGATCTTGAACCCGCCCTCGCTAGCGTCGGTGGTGTCGACCCACAGGCGATCCTCGGCGTGCTCGGTGACGCTGCGGTACAGCGCGAGGACACGCCGCACCGCCGCGCGGTGGTCCGCGAAGGAGTCGCTGCGGTTCGTGGCCCGACCGTCGTAGTTGAGGCGGTGGCCGCCGCGACCGGCTGCAGGCATCTGCAGGTGCACTAGCGAGCGCAGCGGGTCGTAGGACTCGATCAGCCGCTGCAGCTTGTCATCGAGCACCGAAAGGCGCTCGGTGAGAGTCACGACCGAGCGCCGACGCTCCACGAAGGCACCCGGTGTCTCGTAGTCGGCGTCGTCGACACCGTCGTCCTCGATCTCCGCACCCAGGCCATCGACCGGCTCGTAGCGCGCCTCGTGCTCGAATCCGAGCCGTGCGTAGCGCTTCGACGGCGTGGTGGCCTGCACCTGCCGCCACAACTCGAACAGGATCGGCGACGACAGCCAGAGCCGGTCGAGCCACGGGTTCGTCTCCACTCTTTGGCGCACCCACCGGTCGCTGTGTTCCACGGCCATCTTGGTGTAGAAAACGGGGTGCCTGTCGTCGAGCTCCTCGATCAGGCCGACCACCTCGCCGTTGTGGCCCGCATCCTCGACGCGATACAGCGTGTCGTCGAGACGGTGCAGATGCACACGGCCGGCGAACCTGCTCGCTAGGTCAGGCATCTGCCGGTCGCTGCCGGCGGTCTCCAGCATGTAGGTCTTGACTAGCTTGCGTCCGGTGTCCGGATGCTCGACGTCGGCTGCGCCAGGCACGGGATGGCCTTCCAGGTAGTCGACGAACTCTCGCCGGCTCGCCAGCCGAGGCAGATATCCGACGTCGTCGGTCATGGCCGACAGCGTAGGCCGCGCTTCGCCCCGTCCCCGGCTCGAAGCTCCCAGCTTCCACCCGCCAGCAAGCCGTACCTGTCAACGGTCGTTGACATCAACGGTCGGCATCATCATGATGCTTAACAGCCCTCGAAACCGATCCGTTGACGGTCGGCAGCACCGTTGAGTAACAACCCAAGCCGTCCTCATATGCGAGAACCGAGTTACGTCAAGCATCTTAGGATGTTACAGTCTATTTCACTAATGTAAGTATGCTGCTGTCGAGACGCTGAGGGTGGCCGGAATCTCTTGAGGAGACGACGATGAATGTTCTGAAGCTGCCTGTTGAGCGCTACGCCGAAGAGATCAATGCCATCTGCGAGCGGCTTGAGGCCACCGAGGGAGAACTCGCGCGCTACAAGGTGTTCAGCGCCTTGGAGACGTTGGGCAAGCGTGACGACCCAGACCAAGACAGCGGCATCGGGGACGGAGACAGAACTTGGGATGCGGTGGCGGCCGCGCTGGCCTACTACCTGAGAGACGGCGACCCGGACGATGAGCGGCTGAGTGGCTACGGATCGTTCGGCCCGATGTGGATAGCGCCGGTTGGTGACGGGCGATCCAACTTGTACCCGGCTGAGCCTGCCAGGGTTCCCGAGGAGACTCGCGAGGCTTGGCGTGCGCTCGCTGCCGTCGAGACTCTGGACCCGCTGGTACGGGGACGGCTTTGCGACCTGCTGTGGGAACTCGGCGACGGACCCCACCCTCACGCCTACGCGGAGGCGGCCGTTTCATGTCATATCGAGCACTCGCGACGTGAGAGCGCCGAGCTGTGCGGACGTGACGAGTCCGCCCGGCGGGCCGCATCGCTGGCCACCACGCTCAACAACTCGGACCTGATCTCAGTGTCGCTGGACGCCATCGAGCACCTTGTTGCTAGGTCGTTGGAAACGGCCGGCGACGAGTTCGGGATCGTTATCCGCGGCCTGCAGACGCTCATCGATCACGCAAATGTCAGCAAGAAGGGCCGCCGCGACGCTGACGCCGACGGCAGAGACGCGCGGGTGTGCGCCCTCGTCGAGCGGGCCCGCCAGTCGTACCGCCATGCGGACGAGCAGCATGAGATGCTCGACCTGTCGATAACTGCTGCCGAAGATGAACATGAGGCCCAGCGGTTGCGGGACGAGCAGATCCAAGTGGCCGAGTCCGCGGCTGAGGAGACGACGGGATTCCTGGGGATGGTCCGGTTGGAGAAGGCTCGGCGGATCGCAGCGCGGCACGGTGACAGCGACGCCCAGCGACGCATCCGCCGCCGCATCGAGGAGACCGACATGAACGACGCTTGGTCAGAGATCAGCACAGAGATCGAAGTCGACACGGCGGAGATACGGAACTGGGTGGAGCAGATCACGCAGTCCGGGCGAGGCCCCCAAGGCCCGGCGATCATGCTCCTGCACTACGGAATGCATGGTGTGCCGGTGCCATCCCCTGATAAGAGCCGGGCGGCCATAGCGGAGATCCAAGCGGCGCATCCGCTGCAGACGATCCTCAACAAGAACCATATCGGCCCCTACAACTCTGTGTCGATCACCGTGCCAGGCGGCGAACTACGTGCTCGTAGCGACCTTGGAGAGCACGACGCCTTCGCCATCAACATGTTCGCAGTGACGATCGCAGGGCGCTTCATGGAGGAGATGAGGCTGCTGTATGACCCGAGCGGCGATGAGATGGCAGTCTGGTTCGCCTCTGCGGGAATCTCCGACAGGCTGGCTGAGCGGATCGGTGTCTCCTATGAGCGATGGACAGCAGATGATCATGTGAGCGCCGTCTCCGTGCTCGCACTCGTTGTCGAGGGAGCGGTCCGTCATCTGGCGGACCTGCGTGGCATCCCCGTAACGAAGACACAACCCCACGTAGGCGGCGAGCAGACGAGCGAACTGCGTTCGCTGGGGCAACTCATCGAAGCCCTTGGCACAGACGAGGCGGGCGCGGCTCTCCCTGTGCTGCCTGTCGAGCATGTGCGCTACCTGGAGGCGGCTCTGGTGGATCGCTGGTCGATGAACCTACGCAACATCCTCGCCCACGACGCCGAAGCCATCCTCGATCAACCGACCTACTGCGTGCTCTTCCATGTCGTCTGCCTGCTGGCCGCGCACACTGCGGTGACACTTCGAGAAACCTAGGGGGCAGCGTGCGTGACGGTAGCCGATTGCGGGTCTGCGCTGTCTGGGACACGGCACTGACGGCTGCGAGCGCTGCGTCCAACATTCGGGACCCTTGCTCGTCGATCGGAGGCTAACATGACCAGCGATGGCGGTTCGTAGCCGGTCTCAGGTGGTAGGGACGATTTTGTTAGCGCTCGACCTTGGCCATAGCGATACGATGGCGCAAGAGGCCCCTCCCCGAAGTCACCTCTCCGCGGGTGGAGGCGATCGCCGGTCGCGATACAGCCAAGTGAGTTGACCGTTGCTCCGCATTGAGGCGATCGGTCAACCGGGCCAGGGGTCAGTGATCGATCTGCTTGCCCACGCGACCCGACAGCGAGCCTTTCGACGTCTCCGGGCCGCTGTGGCATACGCGACTCAGAGCGGGGTCCAGCTGCTTGAGCGCTCCGACGCGTGTCGAGGTGCCCATCTCAAAGCACAGTGGCTGGTAGCTCTTGACTGGTGCCGGTCAGAGCCAGCTGCACTTGGTGCGCTCGACTCGATGCCCCGATCATCGGTTCGGGTACCGTTCGGCATTCAGATCGTGGGCTCACCCAGATGTGCCCCACGGATTCCGTTTCATCCGAAGGGATTTCTGTTTCTGGGGCCGAATGCGCGTCTCCTCGTCTCTGGTTCAGCGAATCTCTCAAGAAATGGCCTATCGATAGGCCACGAACTTGACACGGTCATCGAAGTTAGGGATCCCGAAACATGCGCCGAGCGTCACGTCTGGAGAGCACTTGAGGAAACGAACAAGTGGTTCCGTAATCTCTGGCAAGATGCCACTAGGTATTCCCAAATCGAGAACCGCTATCAGTCTGGCTACTCTGATTCGATTAGGCAACCTGCACCAACCTCGGACGATGCAACCAATGCGGTCGGGCTTCGAACTCGATTCCGAGCGGAAGATCTGTTGAGGCTTCGATCAGCGCAACATCTCTGGATTGAAGCTGGGAATGTAACAAAGAACCGCGGGAGGGGACTTCCAGGTAATCAGATAATGATGCGCGCAATGAGCCGCGTCTTCTTTGGCGTTGAGGCAAGGGATGTTCCTACTGACACCCACCTGTTAGAGTTGGCCATCAGACACGAGGGCCACATCTCTTGGGACAGAACGTTGAGATACTCGAACAACTCGATGGACGTGCTTACGGTGCCTGTCCCAGGAGTGCCGACGGGCCCGCCTTTTTATGATAATCAGATTCTTGTGTTTAGTAAAGCATCACATGATGGTGCCTTGATCTATGAGCTCATTGTCGTACCCACCGCGAATAGAGTACACTTGAGACGACGCAGCGAACGGGTGGGCGGGCACTTCGTTATGTCGGGAGGCCGTCAGTTTGGCATTTACTAGCTGATCTGCGGTACTTGTGACCGCGTGAGTCGGACAGTGATGGCGTTAGCGCTGGACGCCTTCGCTATCTCGGCTGAGTTAGGAAACGGGGGTCTCTGTTTGCAACTAGGAGGCGGTATCCCACAATGTAGCAGAGACATAACCCTCCTCGGCCGAGGGTGGAGCCGCCCGAGTCTGTGGTCTTCGGCCACCTACAGCTCTCGTGCGTTTGGTGAGGCCCGCTTGAGCCTCTTCGGCATCTAGCCTGGCGTTAAGTTCCAAGAGGCGGGCGAGCACTTCGTCGCGGACGTCGTCGGGCCAGCGGTAGCGGTAAGGCTTCTTCTTCCTGCCCCACGTCTCCTCCTCGATCTCATAGTCGAGCAGGAACTCACAGTCCGTCGGAACATCGGACCATCCATATGCCGCAAGGACGGCTCTATCCGTCACGGCGTGCAGGGTGCGAAGCCTCTCGATATCGACATCGTTCTCGTACGGATCATGGAAGCGGTTGTAGATTTTGGTCATCCCCACATCGTTCCGTAGCATCAACTCAGATCGGAAGTCGTAGTACTCCTTACCAGTCGTTTCCAAATCACTTCGTGTCTCCCAGTCTCTGGGGAACGGGAAAGTCTCGAAGCAGTCTGAAGGCGTATAACGAAGATCATCCTTCATAGATGATCCAAAGAACAGTGCCCAGGCCTCATGTAGCCGAGACTGTAGCGTACAGAATGCCGCGTAAGTCTCAAACGGATAGATAATTAGAGAATCCGCATACACCATGTTTGAGGGCAGGAATGCATACTGCAAACGATGACTAACCCGCGAATTTGCGAGAACACATCTTAAGTCGGCAGTCGCGGCATAAAGTTCTGGTCGTGCGTTCCAGTACTTCCACCATTCGTTGACCATTCTAGGGTACTTGTTTGCATCCTTTAGCAGACGCTCGGGCCTAACACGTATTTCTGCGATATGAAACGGCTGCGGCCATCGTTCTATGCAATAGGCTTGATCGTTCTCACCGAAGTTCATAATGTACCTGTGATGTTCATGAGTAGGACTTCCATTTAGTTCTTCACCGCCGATATACGGATATAGCACTTCACGATTGTCTGGGTTCTCATGAATCAAATTGTGCATTTGATCAAGCGAAGAGGCAACTCCACGCCTATCGCTGTCGTCGAATGTGAAGCCCATACCGAGCACGATGCTTCCTTGAAAACTCTTCGCAGAGTTTTTAGCAAGTCGCTTGGGGTCCTGGTGCCCACCTCGATAGAACAGAAAGGCAGTTATCTTCTCAACAACTGTGTCATCAAGACACTTGGTGACAACCACGGGTCCTTTACTAATATGGACAATACTAACGATTACTGCTGCAACGCCTGGCCACTTGACTCTTCGTCGTGCAGAATACACTTCACCGTCGTTCTGGCATATCCAACGGAGGCCGCTAGTTCGCGTGTCCCCTTGAGCGATGGTGTTGGTAGCTATCAGTCCGAACGTGCCACAGGTTCGAGTTAGATCGAACGCTCGTCGAAAAAAGTGAGCTACAAGATCTGCTCCTCCGTTCGTCTGCTCATGCGTCGCAAGTAGCCACTTCGAATAGACCTCTCCTTGGGTCGCGGACAGGTTCCTTCCGCCCAGGAATGGCGGGTTGCCGACTATGGAGTCGAAACCTGGGTTGTTTCTGTCGAAGACCTCGGGGAACTCGATCTCCCAGTGGAAGGGGGCGAGCGGCTGTTCGGCGTTGCGGAGTTCTGCTAGCCGGGCTTGTGGCTGTGCCGTGTCGCCTCGGAGGACGGATTCTGCGAGCTGCTTGCGGCGATCCTCCCGCTCTCTCGCTTTGGCTCCCTCAAAGAAGGCGAGCAGCACGAGATCGCCGAGCTGGCGCACTTCCTCTGTCTCGGTCTGGGCTTCGTCCCACAGCTCTCTCAGTTCCCCGTCGGACACAGTGTCGTCGGCCTCGCGGATGAACTGGCGTAGCTCGGCCGCCGTGGCCAGGTGGTCGCGGCCCTTTAGTGCCTCGAAGCCTTCCTCGAAAGTCGGGGCGTCGCCCTTCCAGTGGAAGGCTTGGATCTGAGGGATCGACAGTCCGACCAGCGAGTCACCGTGGCGGAGGGCGTGGTCGAGGAACGTGAGTGGGTGCTCCTTGGCGAGCGTGGTGAGCCAGAGCGACAGCTTGGCAAGGTCGACCGCCTTGGGGTTGCGATCTACGCCGTAGAGGCAGCGCTGGGCGACGAGGCGGCGAGCGAAGAGCGTCTCGTCCTCGTCGGGCGGGATCTCCGGCACGATGTGGTGGGCTCGCCAAGACTCGATAAGAGCGTCGGCGAGCTGGCGGCAGGCCTCCACCAAGAACGCGCCGGAGCCCATGGCCGGGTCGCACACCTTGAGGTCGAGGATCTGCTCGGGCTGGAGCGACCCCTGGGCTTCGTCGCGAAGGCGGCTGAAGATGGGCTCCAGCGCGATACGAACGATCGGCTCGGTCAGCTCCCGCGGCGTGTAGTGCGAGCCTGATCGTCGCCGCTCCTCACTGGGCTGCAGCACCATCGCTCCCGCTGGCACAAGATCGGGCGTGGCGTTCTTGTCGATCACCGAGTCGAGGGTGGCGTGCAGATCGTCAATGGCTCCCCCGGTCTGAGGGGCCACCTGTTGCACGGCCTTGCTGACCTTGGGGGTGAGCTTGCGGTCGGTGCGGTCTCGGAGCCACTTGGCCCTCTTGGATGGGTCCTCGGCCAGCAGTTCCTCGATGTTGATTGTGGCGGGAGCGCCGTGCTTCTTGGCGGCCTTGACGGCGATGCTGCGTCCGGTGGCCGTCTCCAGGCGGAAGCCCATCATGGTCTCGTAGACGGAGCCGATGTGCTCCACGTCCAGCGCCCGGTAGGAGATGCGCTCGGCGTCGAGCACGATCAGCTTCTCCAGCACACGGTGGATCGTGCCGTCGGACACGAGGGGCGGATCGACGCGCTCGCCGACCTGGCGGATGTCGCCGTGCTCCCCGCCCCGGCCCTCCAGGAACGGGTAGCGGTCGGGGTGGAACAGGTCGCCGTGCCGGGGCGACAAGCTCATCTGCGGGCCGCGGGCGCCGTCGTGGACCATGCGCCACAGAGCGAGCAGCTGTGCATAGGCGCCATAGCGCTGGTCCATGGTGTCGGGGTGCAGGGCCGCGTCCTCTCGCAGCCGCTCGTACAGGCCCGACACCGCGTACGCGCCCAAGAAGACCTCGTCCTGGGGGAGCATGTCGCGCTCCTCGGCATAGAGCAGGAACACCAATCGCAGGACCACGGTGAGCAGGCCCCGATAGATCTCGTCGGGATCATCGACAAGCTGGCGGCCCAGCAACTCTCCCTTGGAGGCGTCATGAGCGGCCTGGAAGCCGCGCAGCAACTCATACAGGGCGTGAAGCACCTGCTGGGCGAGGCGCTCACTGACCTCGTTCTGGAACTTGCGGCTGTCGTGCAGCAGCGCGGCCAGGCGCTTGTCGGCGGGCACGGACAGCAGCCGGGCCTGTCCGAGCAGCTCCCGCATAGCCGAGCAGATGGGGCGGCCCGCGGACTGGAGCATGTCGGCCACGTGGAAGTCCAGCCAGCCCGAGTTCTCGCCCGTCGGGGCCGACACGAGCCTTAGCGCCGTGCCGTTGAAGATCAGCCCGGCCGGAACGCGGGTGTGGCGCAGCAGCCTCTCCATGCGCCCGTGCGCCGACAGTTCCAAGCCTCCGGCCGTGCTGTGGTCGAAGTCCTCGCCGGGATCAATGACGCTGACCAGCAGTTGCCACGGCGAAGGCTCGTCGTTGCGTTCATCGGCCGATGCCGAAACGGCGGGGCTGGTCGTCTCGGACGTGTCGCCAGACGGAGACGCAGGAGCGGCTTCGCCGGAGTCGGTCGCCTGGCTCGTCTCGGACGGCGACGGAGACGGTGGGACCTGCAGCGGCTCAACCCGGACTGCGAAGTCGGGCTGGAACACGCCGCTGAACTCGGGCAGACGGACTTCCAGATCGGCCGGGACGGGAGCATCTGGAGTGCCCGCGTAGCCCTTCGGTGAGAAGCTCCAGCCCAGCACGGACCCCGCGAACGCTCGGAAGTCCGCCAGTCCCGGTGCCCGATCCGCCGGATCTCGCTCATCGGTGCTCTCGGCCCAGGCGTGCAGCAGTCGCTGGCCCTCGGCGTCGCGGCGGTTCAGGATCACGCCCGCCCGCACGAGCGCAGGCGCCGACACGACGAGGCCGGTGGGTCGGACGAACCCGATCCACTCCAGGTGGGCTGCGACGTGCGGGTCGAGCCTCGCCATCAGTTCGTCTCCGGCCACAGGTAGACCAGACCGACGGGCTCAACGCGCTGCACCCTCACCTCGTAGAACTCACGCACACGGGCCGGCTCGGTCGCCAAGTCCTGCTCGAACTGGGTCAGGCGTGTACGCCAGTGACGTATGTTGGCGTCGAGTTGGCGGGTGTCCTCCTGGAGTTGACGGGCGTCCTGGCCCTGGAAGTCCAACAGGAGCTGGGTGTAGTCGCGCTCGTGGCGCGCGAGTTCGGCCTCCACCTGGCCCCGGTGCCTCTCGAGAGTGTCGCGCAGCGCCCGCTCCTCGCGCTCACCACGCTGGGCGAGACTGCGCCTCGCGACCTCGGCGTGCTCGGCTGCTCTCGGCTCGAGCTGCGGACGCAGGTCCTCGATGTCCTGAGCGGCCGAGGCCATCAGGCGGTGCTGGACGACCTCGCTGGGAAGCCGCCCGCGGCCGTTGAGCGACTCCTCCAGCAGGTCCATCGTGCGTGTCTCGGCGTCCCGAGCGTAGGCCCGTAGTGGCCCGTCGCGGCTCGCCGGGTCGCGCCAGCGGGCCGCCACCGGCACGATCTCCTCGTGCAGCCGCTCGGCGCCCCGGCCGTACAACGACAGGCGCCCCAGCAGGATCACCCGGGGGATCGAGTCCCTCGACTGGGCGAGACACGCCCGTGACAGGTCGTGGTGGATGAAGCCCTGCGCCCGAAAGCGCGACAGCAGGCGCTGGGCCACCCGCTGCTCCAAGTGCAGATGCACGGTCTCCTCATCCAGGCGTCCCGCGTCCTCGAACACCACCGGGCGGATCGGCGCGTCGCGGCGCCACTCGGGCACCTTCTGGTCGAGCTTGCGTGGCTCTCTGAGGGAGTCCAGCGTCGATGTCCAACTCGGGTCGGTGGCGGCGCGTTGCTCAAGGGGCGGGAAGGTCCACACCGCGCGGCCCTCGTCGTCAGTTCCCTCCACCAGCGGCGGGGCGTCCAGCAGTTCCAGAGAGCAGTCGATGGCGTCGCGGAACGGCCCCGGCGAGAAGCCGGCCCAGCGCCGGGATCTCTCTAGAAGGTCCTGGCACCTCTCGATCTGGGCTCTCAACTCCTGGGAGCGCTCGCGGGCCTGCGCGAACTCCTCCTCGGTGGCCCGCCGCCGGCCTTCCTCCAGCGACTCCGCCTCGATCTCGCCACGGAGCGCGTCGGCGTCGCGATGGCGGATCCCCGCTGACAGCATCCTGCGCTCCACTGAGTCGTCGATGACTTGCGAGAGGCTGCCCAACTCGCGTTTGATCGTCTCGGTCTTGGTGACCAGCACCTCCAGCACCCGGTCCTCGACCCGCTGGGGCAGCACGAAGTAGTGGCAGTTCACGACGTCGGCGGGTTGGAGTTTGCGGTCGATGCGGCCGTTGCGCTGCTCGATGCGGCCCGGGTTCCACGGCAGGTCGAAGTGGAACAGGTCCGAGCAGTGGGCCTGCAGGTTCAGTCCCTCGCGGGCTGCGTCGGTGGCGATCAGGATGCGCAGTGGCTCATCGCCGGGGTCGGCGTTGAAGCGGCGTTGCACCTCGCGGCGGCGGGCTCTGCCGGTGAGCCCGTCGATGATCTCGATGCGTTCGTCGGCCCGGTGGCTGCTTTCGATGGCCTGCTCGAGGATCGACTTCAAATGGCGCTTGGTGCCCTCGCGGTTCTCGGTGAAGATCAGCACCCGGCGGTCCGTCCACTCGGGCGGGGGGCCGGGTACGGGTCGGCCGAAGGCGGGCAGGTCGGGGCACTGGTTCTCACGGATCCAGTCGATGAGCCGGCGGGTCTTGGCATCAGGCAGGTGCCGCGCGTCCTCCGCGATCTTCTGCATCTGGTCGAGGAGTTGCTGCTCGATGGTCCAGGCCGCCACCTCCGGGTCGACGGCCGGGGTAGACGCGGCGTCGATCAGCCTGATCTGGGTCTCCTCGTCGGCCTCGGCTTCCTCCGGTGCCCACTCGCCGCGCTCATCGTCAGCGTCCGGAGGCCGCAAGAAACCTGATGCTTGACCGTCGGCGGTGTCCAGCACGCCCGGTTCGACTGCTCCAGACGACGCAGCGCTCTCGGGCTCATGGGCCTTGTCCCAATGGCGCTGCACGGTCTCGCGGTGGACCCTGAGGCTCCGCGCGAATGCCTCGATCGAGGACAGCAGACGCTGCTGCAAGCCAACCACCATCAGCCCGGCCGCGAAGCGCGCCCGGCTCGTCTCTTCGGCATACCGCCGCTCGCGGGCTGTTCGATACTCGTCGAGCAGCTTCGAGAGCATGAGCTCCGGGGCGTCGTCGGGCAGGTCGGCGATCTCGATTCGCACCACGTTGCGCTTGGGGAATCCTCCCTGGATCTCGCGGAGATCCTCCTTGATGCGCCGCACCATCACCGGCTCGAGGTCGGTCTTCGTTCGTACCTTCACGCCGCGGGTGAACCGGTACGGGTCGAGCAGCTCCAGCAGCGTGGAGAAGCTGTTGGAGTGACCGTTGTGGGGTGTGGCCGACAGGAACAGCCGATGCTCGAAACGGTGGGCCAGGTCGCGCACCGCCCTCGTGATCTTGGTCTCGATCCCGTAACGCCCCCCCGACGACGGCGCCGCATGATGCGCCTCGTCAAGGATCAGCAGGCTCCCGGCGCGGGCCTCGCCGAGCCACTCCCGCATTGGATCGGTGTAGGCCGGGTCGATCAGCAGGTTGTGCGAGACCAGAAAGCGGCTGTGGGTGCGCCACGGATTGACGCCGAAGCCCCGCTCGCGGCGCATCCGAGACACGTAGGCGCGGTCGAGAATCTCGAACACAAGGCCGAAGCGCTCTTCCATCTCGCCCCGCCACTGCTCCAACATCGCCGGAGGTGCCGCCACCACGATGGATCTGGCCTTACGGCGCAACAGCAGCTCCCGGGCGATTAAGCCGGCCTCGATGGTCTTGCCCAGGCCAGTGTCGTCGGCGATAAGCAGGTTCACGCGCGGCAGTGTCAGCGCCTTGCGCAGCGGCTCCATCTGGTATGCGTCGATGGTGATCCCCGCCCGAAACGGTGCCTGGAACAGCCGCGAGTCGGTAGCCGTGGTGCAGTTCCACCGCAGAGTGTGGAGGTAGGCCGAGAACAACCGCGGCGAGTCGAGTCCCTTGGACGCCAGGTCGGCCCATCCTTCGTCACTGAGGATCCACCGGTCCGGCTCGTAGGCCCAGAGCACCTCCAGCGCTTGGCCTTGGTTGTCGTCGTCCACACAGGCCAGCAGGACTCTTGCCGACTCTCCCGGCACGTTCGATTCAGTGACTCCCTCCACGATCCAGCGCCGCGACCGAACCTGCACCAACTCACCCACCTCAGGCAGGTGTTCAGGCAGCAGGGCGGGAGCGGCAGCCGTCATCCCGTCACAGCCTCTGCCACTCCTCGTGCGTGGCCGACAGCCCGGAGGATTGTCGGGCGCCGTAAGCCGTGCCCATCACCAGAACGACCGCATCGCTCTGTCGCACGGCGGCCAGGCACGCCTGCTGGGAGGTGTCCGGCCGGGCACTCAGGGTCTCGGCCCGGACAACGTCGCCACCTACGGAACGAACAGCGGCCGCGGCGGCCTCTCGGCGGTCGCCGTAGCCGTGCTCGACCGAGGCAATGAACGCTCTCATGGGTCTCAGTCTGGCATGTCAGGAAGACATCTCGTTTCTATCCGCCCTGCATCAGCCCACATTGTCAACGAATAATCTAAGCTGGGATAGCAGATGGTGTTGTCTAATATGCTATAGTGTTGTGTAGCCACCCGCCGGTGGCCTTGGAGCATCCGTCTGAGACGCCCCCGCATCTGCATCCGCCGACCGAAGGGGCACCGAAGATGGCTCTAACCCACACCCAGCGCACCTCGATGTTCAACACTCTGACAGAAGTCATGGGACAGGACGACGCCGAGACCTTGATGCAACACCTCCCGCCCAGCGGCTGGGACAACGTTGCCACCAAGGAAGATCTCCGGGCCGCGTTCGCCGAGACCAACTCGGCCATGGCCGAGGGGTTCGCCCAAGCCGCGGTCGAGCGGGCTGAGATCGTCAAGGTGACGGCTGAGAGGTTGGCAGAGGCCGCGGTTGAGCGAGCCGAGATCGCCAAGGCGATGACTGAGGGGCTGGCCCAGGCCGCGGTCGAGCGGGCTGAGATCGTCAAGGTGACGGCTGAGAGGTTGGCTGAGGCCGCGGTTGAGCGGGCTGAGATTGTCAAGGCGATGACTGAGGGGCTGGCCCAGGCCGCGGTTGAGCGAGCCGAGATCAAGGCCCAGGCTGCTACCGAACGAGCGGAGATCATCCGGCGGCAGGCATGGCATCTCTACATCGTGGTGTCGACCATCGTGGTGGCCAGCGTCTCGATCTGGATCGCCCTACTCACCCAGCCCGGAGCGGGAGGTTGAGCCCGGCTGGCGAGAAGGAGTTCGGCCTTCTCGTTCCGCTGGGCGACGTCGACCCCATCTGCGGGATGGTGACTGGAACGCCGTTCGACATGGCCCGCGACGGTGAGCGGATCCTTGGCGAAGCCGCCGACGCCCTGACAGTCGGCGGGCGCGGCTAGATCGAGCCTCTCAGGCCAGCCTGACACCAGTTCAGCGGAAGTCGCGGCTGGGGAGGGTGGCGGGCAGGGACAGCGGCTGCAGGTGCTCGGCGATGATGTTGACCACGCCCTCGTGGCGCTCCAGGCGGCCCTTGACGGTGAGCGCCCTGGCAGTGAAGACGGGCTTGCGGAACCGGGCCTGGCAGCCCTTGGAAACGATCACGTTGACCAGGCCGGTCTCGTCCTCGAGGTTGATGAACATGGTGCCCCCGGCGGTCATAGGACGCTGGCGGTGCGACACCGTGCCAGCCACCTTGACCCGGCCTGCCGGGTGAGTGTGCAGGTCCGCGGCGGTCACTACACCCGCGGCGTCCAACTCGGCCCGGTGGAAGCGGGTGGGGTGCCCATCAACGGCCACGCCGGTGGTCCACAGGTCGGCTGCGGACTGCTCCATGGGCGACATGGGCCGCAGTTTTGGCACCTTTGCCCCCGTGACTGCGCCGGGCAGGTGGTCTGCGCTTGACTGGGCCGCCGCGCCGGCCGTCCACAGGGCCTCGCGCCGGTCCAGGCCCAGCGAGTCGAACGCCCCGGCCGCAGCCAGCGCCTCCAGCACCGGCAGGTCCAGCGGCGGCAGCTGCCCGCCCTTCTCGCGTCCCGGCCCTTTGACTTGCCGCTGCCCCTCCGGTTGCTGGCCGTTCGCTGGCTGCTGCCCCTTCGGTTGCAGGCCGTTCGCTGACTGTTGCCCGTTCGACTGCCGGCCGGCGCTCTCGGCCTGTTCACCAGTGACTCGGCGCTCGGACATGGCCCGCACCAGGTGCTCCATGGACTCGTAGGGGGCGTCGGCGGCTATGGCCGCGGCCAGCTCGGGGCCCACGCCCCGCACCGACGACAGGCCCAGGCGCACCGCGGTCCCGCCCGTCGAGGCCTCGCACGGCTCCAGCACGGCCGCGTCGGCCGACAGGTTCACGTCGGGGCCGCGCACCACCACGTCGTGGCGGCGGGCGTCCTGGCACAGCGAGTGGGGCGAGTAGAAGCCCATCGGCTGGGCGTTCAGCAGCGCCGTGCAGAACGCGGCCGGATAGTGCCGCTTGATCCACGCCGAGGCGTACACCAGGTAGGCGAACGACACCGAGTGGCTCTCGGGGAACCCGTACGTGGCGAAGGCCACCATTTTCTGCCAGATCTGCTCGGTGACCGCGGCGTCGATGCCTCGGGCGGCTGTCCCCGCGAAGAACCGGTCCCGCAGCCGGTCCATGCGCTCCACCGAGCGCTTGGCCCCCATGGCCCGGCGCAGCTCGTCGGACTCGGCGGGGGTGAACCCGGCCGCGTCGATGGCCATCTGCATGAGCTGCTCCTGGAACAGCGGCACCCCCAGCGTCTTGGCCAGCGACCGCTCCAGCAGCGGATGCAGGTAGGTGACCGGCTCGACGCCGTTGCGGCGCCGGATGTAGGGGTGCACCGAGCCGCCCTGGATCGGGCCGGGCCGGATCAGGGCCACCTCCACCACCAGGTCGTAGAAGCAGCGGGGCCGCAGGCGGGGCAGGGTGGCCATCTGAGCCCTCGACTCCACCTGGAACACGCCCACCGAGTCGGCCTCGCACAGCATGTCGTACACGGCCCGATCCTGGGGCAGCGCGGCCAGGTCGATGCGCTCGCCGTGGGCCGAGGCCACCAGGTCCACCGCATAGTGCAGCGCGGAGAGCATCCCCAGCCCCAGCAGGTCGAACTTCACCAGGCCCACCGCCGCGCAGTCGTCCTTGTCCCATTGCAGCACCGACCGGTCGGCCATCGACGCCCACTCCACCGGGCACACCTCGGCGATGGGCCGGTCGCAGATCACCATCCCGCCCGAGTGGATGCCCAGATGCCGGGGCCCTCCCTCGGCCCCCGCGGCCAGGCCCAGCACGTCGGCGGGAATGGTCCCGGGGTCGCCGGTCCCGTCACCGTCGGAGGCGGCGGCGGCCAGCTCGCCCAGGCCGCCGTAGCGGTCCAGCGACTTGGCCCAGGCGTCCTGGCGGGCGGGCGGATGCCCCAGCGCCTTGGCCGCGTCGCGCACCGCGGAGCGTCCCCGGTAGGTGATCACGTTGGCCACCTGGGCGGTGCGGTCCCGGCCGTAGCGGCCGTACACGTACTGGATCACCTCCTCGCGCCGGTCGCTCTCGATGTCGATGTCGATGTCGGGAGGGCCGTCGCGCTCGGGCGACAGGAACCGCTCGAACAGCAGCCCCAGCGCCACCGAGTCGACGTTGGTGATGCCCAGCACGTAGCACACCGCCGAGTTGGCGGCCGACCCCCGGCCCTGGCAGTAGATGTCGCGGCTGCGGCAGAACGACGTGATGTCCCACACCACCAGGAAGTAGCCCGCAAATCCGAGCTGCTCGATCATGTCCAGCTCGTGGCTGATCTGGCGCCAGGCGCCAGGCACCCGCTCGGCCTCCGGCGGCCCGTAGCGGGCCAGGGCGCCCTCGGTGGCGAGACGGCGCAGGTAGGCGGCCTCGTCGAGGCCGTCGGGGCACGGGTACGGCGGCAGCTCCGGGGCCACCAGCGACAGGCTGAACGCGCACTCGCGCCCCAGGCGGGCCGCGGCCTCCACCGCGCCGGGGTAGCGGGCGAAGCGCCGGGCCTGCTCGGCGCCGGAGCGCAGGTGGGCCCCGCCCCAGGCGTCGAGCCAGCCGTCGTGGTCGTCGAGGCCGCGCCGGTCGCCGACCGCGGCCAGGGAGTCGGCCAGGCGCCGGTCGGCGGGCGCGGCGTAGCGCACCGCGTTGGTGCACACCGGCTGTGCTCCGTGGCGCACCCCGAGCTCGGCCAGGGCGTCGTTGCGGTGGCTGTCCAGCGGGTCGCCGTGGTCCCACAGCTCCACGAACACGTTGCCGGCGCCGGCCGCGCCGATCAGCCGGCCGAGTTCGGCGGCCGCAGCCCTCGGCCCGTGCTCGACCAGCGCCGAGGGAACCGCGCCGCTGTGGGTCCCGGTGAGGATCGCCCACCGGTCGCGGTGAGCGGCCGCGGCCTCCAGGAACCCCTCCGTCGATAGCCGGGGCTCGCCCTTGCGCCCGGCCATGTGGGCCTGGCTTATGAGCGTCCCCAGCGCTGCGTACCCGGCCGCGTCGCGGGCCAGCACCACCACCGAACGGCTCTGCTGGCGCTTATCGGACGGAAGGACGGAGCCCGACCGCCGGGACGAGCGGGGCGCATCGAGGGTGAGTTCGGCTCCGAACACTGTGGGCAGGCCAGCCTCGGCGGCGGCCTCGGCGAAGCGCACCACCCCGTAGAAGCCGTCCCGGTCGGTGATCGCGAGTGCGTCGAGCCCGAGCCGGGCGGCTTCGGCCACCAGCTCGTCGGGGTTCGACGAGCCGTCCATGAAGCTGAACCGCGAGCGCGCGTGCAGTTCCGCATACGGCACCCAGCGCAGCCCGGACTCCCGGCCGGCTTGGCTGCGAGGGAGGCTCCGGACCGCGCTGGTCGGGCCGGAGGGCGCGCCGGCCCCCGGCCGGTTCCCGTTCGACCATGGTGACGCGTCCGCCCGGTCCGACAGGCGCCGCTCCAGCTCCCGCCAGGGAATGATCGGGTTGTCGAACCCCATCCCCGGACCCTAACGGGTACAAACATATGTTCGCTACTCGGCCCGGATTGTCGATCTCTTCGATTATTCAGTTATATTTGAGATATATCGATATATTTGGTGTTTGAATGTTCGGGTTCGACCATAAGCGAGAGGAAGCGGATGGCAGAGTTTGAGAGAGCTCAGGCGATGATCGCGAGGTGGCGAAGGAACCAGACGGGCGTGCGCTTCTCGGACTTGGCCAAGGTGTGTCGCCTATACTTCGGGGAGCCTCGCCGCAAGGGCAGCCATCTCATCTATCAACACCTTGGCAGAGAATGCCGATAGTGAACATCCAGGAACACGACGGGGAGGCGAAGCCCTACCAGGTTCGCCAAGTGTTGCTCGCGATATACCTCAAGGAGGCCGAAGATGGATGATCCCAGCTACGAGTACCGAGTCTCTTGGTCCGACTGCAATGATGCCTGGGTGGGCCGATGCGACGGCTTCTTGCTGGTGAGCCATTTGGCTCCTACGAGAGTCGAGGCTCTGGACGGCATTCGATCCCTAGTGGCTGACATCGTGGCCGACCTGCGGACCCGTGGCGAGCCGCTGCCTCCCCCAGTGCCCTGGGAATGGCACGACGCTGCGCAGCTTGATGCGTCGGCTGCTTGGAGCAGCTGACCGCCAGACTGCTCGGTCAGTCGGGGCCGTTCGTGTCGTCCAGGCAGATGCTTTGACGGCAGCGGGCGCCCCTTGTCCTCATATATCTCTATTACGGCGGCGAAGGCATCCTCGGCGTTAGCCAGGGCCTCGGACACCGTGTCGCCCTCAGTGATCAGTTCCGGCAGCAGAGGGGACGTAACGGTGTAGCCCCCCTCGGGCTGCGGGTCCAAGACCAGGGGTATTCTGGCGATCACCGGTCACCTCCCAGCACTTCGGTTCATCGGCGTCACCGGGTACGCCAGTGTAGTCGGCGTCAACGGTCGCCAAATGGGGTGCTGCCCAGCTCAGGCATGACAAGGTTCACGAGGGCCCTCCATGCTCTTGTCACGGCCCGAGTGCCCGCGCGGGTCAGTCGTAGGTGGCTTCGCGCTGCCAGCGGCCGGACTCCAGCACGCAGAGGTGGGCCGAGCCGTCGTCGAGGACCAGCTGGAAGCGGGCCTGGCGGCGACGGGCGGAGGGGCGCCACCAGCGCTCGTCCAGCGGCCACGGCCCGGCCCATGCGACGACCGTTCGACACCCGTCCCTCGAATCTGTTACTTGCCACGGCGCCGCGCTCACTTCGCCCCGCCCGCTGACGGTGACGGTGCGGCCCTCGCGGTCGGTGACCGCGACCGGCTCGGGCCTGGCCAGCACCACCGCGGGCTGGGGCGACGGCAGCCGTCCGGGCCACGGAGCGTCTGCGGCCTCGGTCGCCTTGCCCGCCTTGGCCCTCCTGGCCGGCTGGCGTCCTCTGCCCTTGCCCTTGTCAGCGGTGGTTGCCGAAGGGTTCTGAGTGACGCCGACATCCGCGGCGGCGTGCAGCGGCGCCCGGCGGCCGGTGTCGGCGGGGCGGCGCCCGCCGGCCAGCCGGGGCACGGTCACCGCTTCGGCGCCCAACAGGCCCTGCACCCGGGCCAGTGCCTTGGCCGCCCGCTCGTCGGCCTCGCTCCTCTCTCCCCACATCCCCAGCTGGCGGCCGTCGGCAGCCGCCACCGCGCAGGGCGTGATCCGGATGAGGGTCACCGGGCCGGTGGGGCGCTCGGGCGACCGGTACCAGCCCTCGAGCTGCCAGCGGACCCGGTCGACGATGTCGGCTGCGCTGAAGCGGAGTTCGTGGCGCCAGCGGCGGCTGGTGGCATGACCGCTGTCGGCCTCTGCGGTGATGCCGATGCTCACGCAGTCCAGGCCGTCGCGGGCCAGCCGGGACACCATGCCGTCGGCCAGCGCCCTGGCCATGAACGCCACCGTCTCGATCCTGTCGGCGGGCGGGTCGATCTCGGCCTCCACGCCCGCATCCTCACCGGCGGCCTCGGCCTGCAGCGGGCGGTCGTCGAGCCCGCGGGCCAGGCGGTGGGCCAGCAGTCCCGGCCGGCCGAAGCGGCCCATCACGTCGGCCTCGTCCAGCGCGGCCAGATCGCCCAGCGACCGGATCCCTAACCGCCACAGCACGTCGAGCAGCGCCTGGGTGCCGTCCTCGTCGGTATGCAGCGGTGAGACCGGATCGGCCAGTGAGATCAGGGGCAGCCCGGCCAGGAACTGGCGGCCCTGCCCGGGCGGCACCACCGACACGGCCGGGGGAGTGGCCGCCCGGGCGGCGAGACCGGCCGCGAAGAGGCCGTCGGCCACGCCCATGCCGGCTCCCGATGCTGCCGGGACCGCGTCGGCGACTGCCCTGGCGACGAGTCCGGTCAGGGCCTGCTCGCCCCCGAAGTAGCGCGACGGCCCCCTCGCTGCGAACGCGTGCAGTCCGGGACGCAGCGCCTCGGACAGGGGAGTGAACTGCTCCAGCGCCGCGGCCACCGGCTCGATGTCGCGAGGGTCGGGGCCTTCGAGGCGCACCACCACCATCCGCTCGGGCCGCGCCGGGGTCGTCGCATCCATCGGGCTGCTCACCGTGGTGCCGCCATCTGTTCGGGCGGTGCCGGGGTCGTCGCATCCATCGGGCCGGTCACCGTGGTGCCGCCATCTGTTCGGGCGGTGCCGGGGTCGTCGCATCCATCGGGCCGGTCACCGTGGTGCCGCCATCTGTTCGGGCGGTGCCGGGGTCGTCGCATCCATCGGGCCGGTCATGGTGGCACCGCCGTTGGAGCGAGCCGTGCCTGAAGTGGCTGAGGGAAAGGTACGCGAGCCATCAGCGTTGTCGAGTGGGGGATCAGCCCGCTCGACGTTCTCTGACGTACTCGAGGCAGTCGTCGAGAGCAGAGGCCTGATCGGGGCCCGCGCAGGCCACCCTGCCGTCCTGTGAGGGCAGCCACATCAGCATCCTTCGGGGCCGGGACGCCGCGCGCCCCGCCCGGTGACGGTGACCTCGGCCCGACGGGCCAGCAGCCGCCCGTGCCCGCCGTCGATGCCCGTCCACCGCGTCTGCTCGATCGTCAAGCGAACCTCGGGCTGAAGACCGGCAACGCTATCCGCCGGGGCACTGCCGAGTGCGCATATCAGCGCGGTGCCGTGCTCGCGTGTCCGGGCCAGCAGCCGCCGTGCTGTCGAATCCGCCACCCTGATCTCGGGTCCCAGCAGCACGAGGTCGAAGCCGTACACCACCGCGCCCAGCACCTCCGCGGCTGTGTGCCTGTTCCGCGCTCCCTCCGGCAGATCCACCAGCGCCCAGCGGCCAAGGTCGACGCCCCTCTCGGCCAGCGCGGCCACGCCCAGATCGGCCATCCCTACCGCCGCCACCCAGCTGCCCCTCCGGGATGCCTCGGCTGCGAGCGCGGTGGCCAGCGTCATCGAGCCGTGGCCACCGACCGCGACGGCGGTGCCTTGCCGGATGCTGCCCTCCGGCAGCAGCGCCGCCAGTGTCCCCTCCACCGGTATCCGCCGCTCGTGGGCCGCTCCGGCGGGCGCGTCGAGCCGGACCGGTAGTCCCCGCGCCGTGGATGGAGCCGCCATCAGCCCATAATACAAACGTATGTTCGCTTACACCAGCGCGACGCAGGACGGCGGCACGAGACGCCTGCACCCCCCTTTGCCGCAACCCGAGTAGCACCCCAGCCCAGCGCGACGCAGGACGGCGGCACGAGACGCCTGCAACGGCTCGCGCCGCCCCTTCGTGGTCAGTGGCTGGATCTGACGGTTGACAGCCAGTCGAGGATGGCCCGGACCAGCTCGTCGGAGTGGCCGCGGTCGGTGAATAGATGGTCGGCGCCGGCCACGGTGTGCAGCGTGGCCGAGCCCGCGGCGGCCAGGGCCTCGGTCTGGTCCCGGCCCACCACGGTGTCGTCCCCGGCCTGCACCACCAGCATGGGCCTCCCTAGCGAGGCCGCGGCTACAGCCACGTCGTGGCGGTGCAGGTCGTCGAGGAAGTCCCGGCCGACTCTCACCGGCTTGGGACCGATCCGAACCTCTCCGGAGCCCTCGGCGCGGATCTGCTCCAAGGCTTCGTCGGAGAACAGGTGCTCAACATGGGCGACCGAGGCTGGCGAGGCCACCGCCACCACCTGGGCCACCGTGTGCAGGCGGGACGCGGCCAGCACCGCGGCCGCCCCGCCCAGGCTGTGCCCGACCAGCACGCACGGCCCGGCCCCGCGGCGGATGAGCGCCACCGCGGCCGCGGTGATGTCGCTCACGTTGGTGGCCACCGTGGTGTCGGCCAGCTCGCCGCCGCTGTCGCCCAGGCCGGTGAAGTCGAAGGCCAGGGTCAGGTACCCGCCGGCGGCGAGGCCCTTGGCGATGCGGGTGGTGGTGAACAGGTCCTTGGAGCAGGTGAAGCAGTGGCACAGCAGGGCCGCGCCGGCCACGGCCGTGCCGTCCCCGGGCCGGTGAAGCACGGCCGCCAGCTTGGCCCCGGCCCCGCCCGTGAACTCGAAGCGCTCAGTTGTTGGTGGCGCCGCCGTCATCGGTTCGGCGAGTCCGAGGCGCGGCGTGTGCCGTTGCAGCCGACGTGGGAGTAATTACCGCTACGGGGCCGACCGGGAGCGGTAGTGTCCCACGACGTGAGGTCGATGAACCAGCTCAAGCTCCGCATCGGTGTGGCCATGGCGTTGTCGCTCCTTGTCGCCTGCTCGGGCAGCCAGAGTACCGACGGTCCGGTAGTGGGCGGTGATGCGCCGGCTGCCGAGGCCCCGGCCGTTGAGGCTGCGCCGGTTGAGGAGGCCGACCCGGCTGTTGAGGCTGCGCCGGTCGAGGAGGCCGAACCGGTCGATGAGCCTGAGCCGGGGCCTGAGCCTGAGCCGGTTGCTGAGCCTGAGCCGGTCGGCGACGGTGACGGAGCGGACGCAGCCGCGGACGATGCCTCGGTGCCTCAGGACGCCTCGATCGTGGACCGCCTGAAGAGCAACGCCGAGCAGTTCGAGTACACGATCGGCACTCCCGGCGGCGCACTCACGGCCACGACCATCTCCGAGCCGCTCACTTTCAACCTGGCCATCTCCAATGACTCGTCGTCGTCGGACGTGCTCGGGTACCTCTTCGAGGGCCTCACCGAGACCTCGTGGCTGACCGATGAGGCAGAGCCCTTGCTGGCCGAGTCCTGGGAGCGCTCCGCCGACGGCCTCACGTGGACCTTCCATCTGCGCCGGGACGTCGCCTGGCACGACGGCGAGCCCTTCACCGCCCACGATGTGGACTTCACGTTCAACCGGATCATCTACAACGACGACATCGGCGCCAGCAGCCGCCCAGCCTTCCAGTTCCGGTACCTGGACGACAACGGCGACTGGCAGGAGAGCCAGATGGACGTGTCCGTGATCGACGCCCACACCGTCGAGTTCACCCTGCCGATGCCCTTCGCCCCCTTCCTGCGCTCCATGGGCACCGCCATATTCCCGCGCCACATCCTCGAGCCCCGCGTCGACGACGGCACCTTCGCCGACACCTGGGACATCGAGACCGACCCGGCCGAGATCATCGGCACCGGCCCCTTCACCATCGCAGGCTACGAGCCCGGCGAGCTGGTCGTCATGACCCGCAACCCGAACTACTGGCTGACCGACGACGGAGGCAACCGCCTGCCCTACCTCGACCGGATCGTCCACATCATCGTCGAGGACCTCGACGCCGAACTGGCCGGCTTCATGGCGGGAGACTCGGACATCCACGGGGTGCTGGGAGAGGAGTACGCCCGGCTCGAGCCCCTCCAGGAGGAGGGCGACTTCACCATCCACCGGCGCGGGCCGACCTTCGGCACGACCTTCCTCGCCTTCAACGTCAATCCCGGCGCCAGCCCCGGCACGGGCCTGCCCTATGTCGATGCCCGCAAGCTGGACTGGTTCGGCAATGTGGAGTTCCGCCGGGCCGTGGCCCACAGCGTCGACAAGGACGCCATCATCGAGGGCGTCCAGCACGGCCTCGGCTACCCGCAGTGGTCCTCGGTGAGCCCCGCGGCCGGCGACTTCCACAATCCCGACGTCATGACCTACCCCTACGACCTGGACAGGGCCAACGAGATCCTCGACGGCCTCGGCTGGACCGACACCGACGGCGACGGCATCCGCGAGGACTCCGACGGCACTGCCATCGAGTTCCGCCTGGTGACCAACACCGGCAACAACGTGCGGCAGGAGGCCACCCGGATCATCGAGCAGGGCATGGAGGCCATAGGGCTGAGCGTCGACTACCAGGCGATCGACTTCGGGGACCTCGTCGCTCAGCTGACCAGCACCTACGAGTGGGAAGCCATGGTCATCGGGTTCAGCGGCGGGACGGACCCCTACAGCGGGATCGGCTTCTGGCACAGCAGCGAGGACCTGCACCTGTGGTATCCCAACCAGCCCGAGCCGGCCACCGAGTGGGAGGCCGAGATCGACGAGCTGTACGTCATGGGAAGCCGGGAGCTCGATCACCAGAAGCGAGTGGGGCACTACCACAGGGCCCAGGAGATCGCAGCCGAGAACGTCCCCGTCATCTACACGACTCAGTCAGAGCGGCTAACGGCCACCCGCAACGTCTTCGGCAACACGACGCCCACCCTGTACGGCCTCTGGGACATCCGCTACCTGTACCGGACCGACCAGTAGCAGACCGGCACCGGACCAGGTGCCTGCTCGCTGAGCCTCCGGGCCGCGTACAGTTCACCCCATGTATGACCTCAAGATCAGCGGCGGGCTGCTGGTGGACGGCACCGGCGACCCGCCCCGGCCCGCGGATGTGGCCGTGGTCGGTGACACGATCGTGGCCGTCGGCGCAGACCTCCCCGGCGACGCGGCTCGCACGATCGACGCCACCGGCCAGATCGTCACCCCCGGCTTCGTGGACGTGCACACCCACTACGACGGCCAGGCCACCTGGGACGACCTGCTCGAGCCCAGCTCCGGTCACGGCGTCACCACTGTCGTCATGGGCAACTGCGGCGTCGGGTTCGCGCCGGTGCGCCCCGGCACCGAGGAATGGCTGATCCAGCTGATGGAGGGAGTCGAGGACATCCCGGGCGCGGCCCTCTCGGACGGCATCGCCTGGAACTGGGAGAGCTTCGGCGAATACCTCGACGACCTCGACGACCGCCGCTGGGCCATCGACGTGGGCACCCAGGTGCCCCATGGCGCGGTCCGGGCCTACGTGATGGGGGAGCGGGGCGCCCGCAACGAGCCCGCCGACTCCGACGAGATCGCCCGCATGGAGCGCATCGTGGCCGACGCGGTGTCCGCCGGAGCGCTGGGCGTGTCGACCTCGCGCACCCTGGCCCACCGGGCGATGGACGGCGAGCCGGTGCCGGGAACGTTCGCAGCCGAAGACGAGCTGTTCGGTCTGGGCCGCGGGCTGCGAGCCGGCGGGGGCGGCGTGTTCGAACTGGCCCCGGTGGGATCCGCGGGGGAGGACATCGTCAAGCCCCGCTCCGAGGTGGAGTGGATGTGGCGCCTGTCGGCGGAGATAGGCCAGCCGGTCAGCTTCGCCCTGTTGCAGGTGCCGGCCGCGCCGGACCTGTGGCGCGAGTTGATGGACGTGTCGCTCCAGGCCGCGGAGGAGGGCGCCCAGCTGTATCCGCAGGTGGCCGGCCGCCCCTTCGGCCTGCTGGTCGGCTGGCAGACCAGCCACCCGTTCATGCTGCGCCCCACCTATCGCTCCATCGAGCACCTCGACATCGCCGAGCGGGTCGCCCGCCTGCGGGACCCGGCCGTGCGGGCCGCCATCTGCTCGGAGGCCGACGGCGAGCGCCGCGGCGGCATGCAGGAGGGCGTGGGCGCGCTGGTCTCCAAGATGCTCGACCAGATGTACGTGCTCGGCGACCCTCCCGACTACGAGCCGGCCCCGGACCGGTCGGTCGGGGCCATCGCGGCCGCCGCCGGTGTGGATGCGGCCGAGGCCGCCTACGACGCCTTCTGCGCCGAGGACGGCGAGGCCCTGCTGATGGTGCCGATGTTCAACTACGTGGACGGCAACCATGACGTGATCCGGGAGCAGCTGACCCACTCCCGGGCGGTGATGGGCCTCTCCGACGGCGGCGCCCACTGCGGGCTGATCTGCGACGCGTCCATGCCCACGACCATGATCAGCCACTGGACCCGGGACCGCAGCCGGGGCGAGCAGCTGCCGCTCGAGTGGGTGGTCCGCAAGCAGACCCGCGACACCGCCGCGCTGTTCGGCCTGAACGACCGGGGCGTGGTCGAGGCAGGCAAGCGAGCCGATCTCAACGTGATCGACCATTCCGCCATCAGGGTGCGCACACCTCGGCTCGTGCACGACCTGCCTGCCGGGGGAAGGCGCCTGCTCCAGCACGCCGACGGCTACACCGCCACCATCGTCGCCGGCCAGCAGACGCGCGACGCGGGCAAGGACACCGGGGCCCGTCCCGGCCGGCTGGTGCGCGGCCGTCGAGCCGCCTGACGGGACCCTTCCAACCAGAATCGGGAGAGCGCCATGGGCTGCTGCGATGGGCGGGTAGTGATCGTCACCGGAGCGGGGCGGGGGCTGGGCCGGGCCCATGCCCTGACGTTCGCGGCCGAGGGCGCCCATGTGCTGGTCAACGACCTCGGCGCCTCCGGCGACGGCTCGCAGCCCGGCTCCGACGATGCCGCCACTGCGGTGGCGGAGGAGATCAACGCCGCGGGCGGCTCAGCGGCCGTCAACCATGCCGACGTGGCCGACTGGGATCAAGCGGGCGCCATGGTGGCCCAGGCGGTCGACACCTGGGGCCGTCTCGACACGCTGGTGTGCAACGCCGGGTTCCTGCGCGACCGGATGCTGGTCAACATGAGCGAGCAGGAGTGGGACGCGGTCGTGCGGGTCCACCTGAAGGGCCATTTCGCGCCGGCCCGCCACGCGGTGTCCCACTGGCGGGAGCGGCAGAAGGCCTCCGGCGGTGAGCCTCCGGTGGCCCGGATCGTCAACACGTCGTCGGGAGCGGGCCTGATGGGATCGATCGGCCAGGGCAACTACGTCGCGGCCAAAGGGGCGATCGCGTCGCTGACCGTCCAGCAGGCCGCGGAATGGGGTCGCTACGGCGTTCTCGCCAATGCGATCGCTCCCGATGCCCGCACCCGGATGACAGCGGTGATCCCCGGCTACCCCGAGCGGCCCGCCGACGGATGGGACCCCAAGGCTCCGGAGAACGTCTCCCCGCTCGTGGTGTGGCTCGGCAGCGCGGCCTGCGACGTGACCGGCAGGGTGTTCGAGTGCACCGGGGGCCAGCTCAACGTGTGCGACGGATGGCAGCACGGACCGGTCATGTCGGTGGGGGAGCGGCCGATGACAGTGGCGGAGGCCGGCGACCTGGCCCGCCGGTCGGTAGGGGCTGAACAGCCGCCGGCGCCGGTGTACGGCACCCGTTAACCGGGATTCAACCCAGACTTCGAGAAATATTCGAAGAAAATCTTGACAAGAATGTGACAAACCCGTGACGATGGTGTAACCTGTTCGTCAGGAGCCGGGTCTGAAGAACAGGATTCGACAGAACCGGATCCGTAATCCCCCCCTCCAGGGACCGTGCGGAGCCCGCCAGTTCAGCTGGCGGGCTCCGGCGCGTTCGGGCTGGCGGGCTCCGCTTGGTTGTGATCTGTGCCCGCCAGTTCAGCTGGCGGGCTCCAGCGCGTTCGGGCTGGCGGGCTCCGGCGCGCTGCACGAATGGGCGCGGGCGGGTTGTACGCTCCGGCCATGAGCGGTCCGATTCTCGACGCCCACACCTTCTGGGAGCTGCTTGAGAGGCGGGTGGCGGCCTCCCCCGATCGCATGATGCTGGTGGACGAGGCCGGCCGGCTCGTCACGTTCGCCCAATTCAAGGATCAGGCCGAGCGAGTGGCGGCCGGTCTGATGGCGATGGGCGTCGCCGGCGGCACACCCGTCACCTGGGTCCTGCCGACCCGCATCGAGACGGTGCTGTTGAGCTTCGCCCTCAGCCGGCTCGGGGCGGTCCAGAACCCCATCATCCACATCTACCGCAAGCGGGAGGTCGAGTTCTGCGTCCGCCAGACCGGAGCGGAGCTGATCGTGCATCCCGGGGTGTGGGCCGGATTCGACTACGGCGCCATGGTCGACGAGATCGTCGGCCCACTCGGCCGCGACTGCCGGGCTCTCGCGGGCTACGACACCCTGCCCGAGGGCGATCCCGCCATCCTGCCTCCCCCGCCCGACGCCGGCGACGCTGGGGCCGTTCGCTGGCTGTACTACACCTCGGGCACCACCTCGGACCCCAAGGGCGTGAAGCACACGGACGCGTCGCTGATCGCCGGCGGGATCGGGCTGGCCCGGGCTCTCGACATGAGCGGCGACGACGTCGGGTCCGTCGCCTTCCCCTACGCGCACATCGGGGGGCCCGACTATATGGTCACGATGCTCTCGTCGGGATTCGGCGCCGTGCTGGTCGAGCGCTTCGACCCGGCCGCCTCGGTCGCCACCTACGCCCGGCGCGGCGTGACCATGGCCGGCGGATCGACGGTCTTCTACCAGATGTTCCTGGAGGAGGATCGCAAGTCGCGCCGGGCCACCGGCCGACCGGCCATGCCTGCGCTGAGGGTGCTGTCGGGCGGCGGCGCCCCCAAGCCGCCGGAGATCTACTTCCAGGTCAAGGAGGAGATGGGCATTCCGGTGGCGCATGGCTACGGGATGACCGAGTGCCCGATGATCTCGCAGGGCTCGCCCCGCGACACCGACGACCAGCTCGCGTACTCCGACGGGCGGCCGGTCCACGGCTGCGAGGTGTCGATCGTGGCGATCTCGGCCGACGGCGGGGAGGCGCCCGCCCCGCGCGGCGTGCAGGGCGAGGTGCGGGTGCAAGGGCCGATGCTGTTCTCGGGCTACACCGATCCGAGGCTCGACTCGGCAGCCTTCGACAAACGGGGCCGCTTCCGCACCGGCGATCTCGGAGTGCTGCGGCCCGACGGTCATCTGATCCTCACCGGGAGGGTGAAGGACATCATCATCCGCAAGGGCGAGAACATCTCGGCCAAGGAGATCGAGGATGTGCTCTACGCCCACGACAAGGTTGGCGCGGCCGCGGTCATCGGGCTGTCCGACCTCGAACGGGGCGAGAGGGTCTGCGCAGTGGTCGAGACCGCCCCCGGCTCCGAGGACCTCACCTTCGACGAGATGGTCGAGGCCTGCTCCGACGCCGGGCTGGCCCGCCAGAAGATCCCCGAGCAGCTGGAGATCCACCCCGCCCCGCTTCCTCGCAACGCCACCTTCAAGATCCTCAAGCACAAGCTGCGAGAGATCTACGAGCTCAGGCGACCGCTCAAGCTGACTGCACGAGACGTGTACGAGGCCCGACAAGAGGAGGATTGAGTCGAGCCCATGGCTGAGACCACCATCTATCACAACAAGCATTGAAACTCTTCCAAGAATGCCGTGGCGGTCGCCACGGACGCCGGTGCCGACATCGATGTGGTGCTCTACATGTCGGAGCGCCCCGACCGTGAGACCCTCGCCGGGATCGTCGAGCGGCTCGAGGATCCGGTGGAGAACCTGGTTCGCAAGGACTCGCAGTTCTCCAAGCTCGGGCTCGACCCCGACGACTACGTGGGCAACGCCGATGCGGTGGTGGAGGTGCTGCTGAGATACCCGAGGCTGATGCAGCGCCCGGTGCTGGTGCGAGGCGATCGGGCCATCATCGGGCGGCCCCTCGGCGACGCCAAGGCCAAGGACCGCCTGGCCGACTTTTTCTCCTGATCCCCCCAGCGCCGGTGCGGTTGGCTACCGTGGGCGCCGGACACTCACTCAAACCGACCAAAGGGAGAGCCGATGCGCATCGTGGTGGACTTCGACCTGTGCGAGAGCAACGCCGTCTGCATGCAGATCGCGCCCGACATCTTCGAGGTGCGGGACGACGACTTCCTCTACATCCTCAACGAGACGCCCGGCGAGGCCGACCGGTCCCGGGTGGAGGAGTGCGTGCAACGCTGCCCGAAGCAGGCCATCTCCATCGCCGAGGACTGAAGCGGTCGCAGCCGGCACGATCGCCTGACACGGGGAGTTCAGCAGCATGACCCAAGCCCCGCGCGCCGTCACCATCGTCGGAGCCTCGCTGGCCGGTCTGAACGCGGCCGAGGCCCTGCGGCGGGAGGGCTTCGAGGGGCCGGTCACCCTGATAGGCGCCGAGGACCACCCGCCCTATGACCGCCCCCCGCTATCGAAGCAGGTGCTGGCCGGAGCCTGGGAGCCGGAGCGGGCCGCGCTCACCGACCCCGAGGAGCTGCAGGACGACGGGATCGAGGCTCGTTTCGGCCTGCGGGCCACGGGGTTGGACCTCAGCAGCCGCGAGCTCGCCCTCCACACCGGCGAGACCGTCGCGTTCGACGGGCTCGTCATCGCCACCGGGGCCCGCTGCCGCACGATGCCGGGCACCGAAGGGCTCAGCGGCGTGCACGTGCTGCGGTCGCTGGACGACTGCCTCGCCCTGCGGGCCGATCTGGAGGCCGGGCCGCAGCGGGTGGTGGTGGTCGGTGCGGGGTTCATCGGGGCCGAGGTGGCCGCCACCGCCCGGGGCCGCGGCCTGGAGGTGACGGTGGTGGAGGCGCTGCCCACGCCGCTGGGCCGGGTGCTCGGAGACGAGATGGGCAGCGTCTGCGCCGAGGTCCATCGCGACCACGGCGTCGACCTGCGCACCGGCGTGGGGGTCGACCGGATCGAGGGCGACCACCGGGTGGAGCGCGTGGTGCTGTCGGACGGTGCGACCGTCGACGCCGATGTGGTGGTCGTCGGCATCGGCGTGATCCCCAACACCGAGTGGCTCGAAGGCTCCGGCCTCCGGATCGACGACGGGGTGATCTGCGACGCCTCGTGCCTGGCGGCCGAGCGGGTGGCCGCGGCGGGCGACGTGGCCCGCTGGCCCAACCAGCTCTTCGGCGAGACCATGCGGGTCGAGCATTGGGACAACGCCGCCGCCCAGGGCGCGCACGCAGCCCGGCGGCTGCTCGACGAGGGGACCGGGCCGTTCGCGCCGGTGCCCTGGTTCTGGAGCGACCAGTACGACCGCAAGATCCAGCTGGCCGGCCGGGTGCGGCCCGACGACGAGGTCCGGGTGGTGAACGGCTCCGTCGACGAGCGACGCTTCGCAGCGATCTACGGCCGGGCCGGGCGGATCACCGGCGTGCTCGGCTTCAACCGCCCCCGCCACGTGATGCGCTACCGGGCCCTGATCGAGCAAGGCGCCAGCTTCGACGACGCCCTCGCCGCCGACTTCTAACTAGGAGACCCACCGCGAGCGAGCCCCCACCGCGAGCTTGGCAGGCAGCAGCTTCAGGCACTCGTTCACCGGGTCGACCGCCGCTCCGATCGATTCCAGCGCGATCAAGCCAAGCAGCGGCTCGGCGTCGTCGTCGCCGAAGACGACGTTGCAGTTGCCCCACTTACCCAGCGTCTCGACCACCGCTCCGGCGATCTCCATCTGAACCGTGCTGCCGTCGGCCAACTCGTAGGTCTGGAGGCCCTTGGGCCGCAGACCTACGGCCTCGAGGTGCTGACGCGGCACGAACGTGTCGTGCGCGCCCGTGTCGACGAGGAACTCGCCCTCCCAGGCCCGCTCCGGCTCGGCCGGATTCCTGACGGTCACGGTCGCATAGGTTGCGCCCATGTCTCCATCTCCCTTCCGCGGCGGAACTCCTCTGCGGGGCCGCCGCCCTTCTGCACCGATGACTGTAACACTATATAAGTAAGAGTAAGTCAATTACATATGAAACTGCACAGGAACCTCAGCGCGTCTTGCGGCCGTGCGGGTCGACTGGGCGTCGGCTGTAGAGGAAGCGCTTGGTTCGCTCGAAGCGCTGATTCACGGGATCGAATCTCAGGGCGGCAGACGCCAGGGCAATCCGTCCCAGCACCGGCTCGGCGTCGTCGGCGCCGAAGATCACGTTGGTGGCGGTGTACTCGTCCATGAAGTCGAGGCGCGCCGCGCCGACTTCGAGACTTGCCGATGTGCTGTCGGCCAGTTCGAAGAGCCGGGTGCCCTCCGGCTCTATGCCGATGGCCTGGAGGTGCTTGCGGGGAACCAGGCTGTGCTGAACGTCGGTGTCGACGAGGAATTCGCCCTCCCAGGCGCACTCCGGCCGGCCCAAGTTCCTTACGGTCACGGTCACGTAAGTAGCGTCCACGTTAGGCCTCCTGTCCACCGGCATCTCTGGCGTAGTTGGTCTAATTTTAGCACTACTTCAATATAGGTCAAGTTATTTCGCTTGCAGTTGCCTACATCCCATAGCAGGTCTGGCCTCACCCCCGCGTAGGCGGGGAGCACCGGCTGGCAGGTCGTCGGCGCGATGGTCGACGCGGGCTCACCCCCGCGTAGGCGGGGAGCGCAAGCCTGAGCAGCCTCAGGCCGACTACTACACGGGCTCACCCCCGCGTAGGCGGGGAGCACTCGGCCACACCCGACGGGAAGCATTGCACGTCGGGCTCACCCCCGCGTAGGCGGGGAGCAGCTGGCAGCTGCCCGAGTACGGTCCCAAGGTGGGCTCACCCCCGCGTAGGCGGGGAGCACACCTACAACGCGCTGCAGGTCCGCGGCATGGCGGGCTCACCCTCGCGTAGGCGGGGAGCACGACGACACGCCCGAGCATGTCTCGGGCTCGATGGGCTCACCCCCGCGTAGGCGGGGAGCACAGTCGGGCGAGGGCGTCTGGGTGGGTGCTGTGGGGCTCACCCCCGCGTAGGCGGGGAGCACTTGCGGCGCTGCTTCGTCAACGGCGCCGAATTGGGCTCACCCCCGCGTAGGCGGGGAGCACTCGCTGGTGCTGCCTGTGGACAACGGCTCCATGGGCTCACCCCCGCGTAGGCGGGGAGCACTGCCTGCGGGTCGCCGCCATGCTCAGCGCTCTGGGCTCACCCCCGCGTAGGCGGGGAGCACCGACAGTCACGGCGGCCATGCTAGGGGCCGGGGGGGCTCACCCCCCGCGTAGGCGGGGAGCACGGTTCGGGTTCGGGCAGAGCGGGAGCCGATTCGGGCTCACCCCCGCGTAGGCGGGGAGCACCGGACCGGCTCGAACCAGACGCCCAGCGTCTCGGGCTCACCCCCGCGTAGGCGGGGAGCACCTCCGCAAAGCCTCGCAGCGGATCGCCCAGCAGGGCTCACCCCCGCGTAGGCGGGGAGCACTGGCGATGGAACTGCCACCGCCTGTACCAGTAGGGCTCACCCCCGCGTAGGCGGGGAGCACGACCGCGGCCGCCAGACGATCGGCGACAAGGCGGGCTCACCCCCGCGTAGGCGGGGAGCACGAAGCCAAGCACATCCAGGACCGCGTCGTCGCGGGCTCACCCCCGCGTAGGCGGGGAGCACCAGCGCCGGAGTGCCCCAACAGAATGTCTTCAGGGCTCACCCCCGCGTAGGCGGGGAGCACCAGGGGCTGACCGCCGCCCACGCGACGGACATGGGCTCACCCCCGCGTAGGCGGGGAGCACGAGGGTGGCGGTGATGTCGCCGGCTGCCATCTGGGCTCACCCCCGCGTAGGCGGGGAGCACCTGCGATGGCTCCAGAGGCAGCGGATGTCGTCGGGCTCACCCCCGCGTAGGCGGGGAGCACCTGGCGCACGTAGCGAAGGGCGAGATGCGGCTGGGCTCACCCCCGCGTAGGCGGGGAGCACACAGCGACTTCCACTTGAACGTGTGCAAGAGCGGGCTCACCCCCGCGTAGGCGGGGAGCACCCCTCTTCCTCGGCTACCACCCCCGCACCTTGGGCTCACCCCCGCGTAGGCGGGGAGCACCGTCCGAGCATCCATCACACCGACTTGTAGATGGGCTCACCCCCGCGTAGGCGGGGAGCACAGCACCACCGACGGGCGCCCGTCGACGGTGTCGGGCTCACCCCCGCGTAGGCGGGGAGCACCGGCGCGGGAGGGGTCCGAGCAGTGGCGGGCGGGGGCTCACCCCCGCGTAGGCGGGGAGCACCGACGACGCCGGCCTGCCCACCGGCCCGCCCCGGGCTCACCCCCGCGTAGGCGGGGAGCACCTGCACATGCTGGGCGGTCAGCGGGTGATCGAGGGCTCACCCCCGCGTAGGCGGGGAGCACTACATCTACCTCACCATCGACCCGAACCACCTGGGCTCACCCCCGCGTAGGCGGGGAGCACCGAGGACCGCGGCCCTGCGCCCGGCACGCCTCCGGGCTCACCCCCGCGTAGGCGGGGAGCACCGGGGGTCCGGGGTGTCCCTCGGGGCTGGCCTGGGCTCACCCCCGCGTAGGCGGGGAGCACGTCGATGGGGCCCTCGACGGTCTGCTTGCCGCGGGCTCACCCCCGCGTAGGCGGGGAGCACGCTGTCTGGGCGAGGCGTCTGAGGTTGACCATAGGCTCACCCCCGCGTAGGCGGGGAGCACGTCGAAGCGGGAACGGTCGCGCTGGCTCACGTGGGCTCACCCCCGCGTAGGCGGGGAGCACACATGCCGGCGCGGCCTGGGGGTCGGCTCGGCGGGCTCACCCCCGCGTAGGCGGGGAGCACAGCCGCTGTTTGAAGGTCGAGCCAAGGCAACCGGGCTCACCCCCGCGTAGGCGGGGAGCACAGGACCTCGTCGACCGTGCGGCCGGGGTAGTCGGGCTCACCCCCGCGTAGGCGGGGAGCACCGGTGGGCAACGTCTGAAGCGGCTACTGCCACGGGCTCACCCCCGCGTAGGCGGGGAGCACCCCGAGATCGTGTTCCGCACCGCCGCGGTGCCGGGCTCACCCCCGCGTAGGCGGGGAGCACTTGAACTCGTGCGCGACCGTGTACGCCCACTCGGGCTCACCCCCGCGTAGGCGGGGAGCACCCGAACGAATCGCTCAGCATGGTCATCGTGTCGGGCTCACCCCCGCGTAGGCGGGGAGCACCGTCGTCGATGCGGTCCTTCTGGTCCCAGATGGGCTCACCCCCGCGTAGGCGGGGAGGACACGGTTCGGTATTCATGCTGGCTAGTGGTCTGGGGCTCACCCCCGCGTAGGCGGGGAGCACGATCGGGCCTCGCTGGCCGGGGGGCCATCTGGGGGCTCACCCCCGCGTAGGCGGGGAGCACATTGATCCGAGTATCCGAGACTGCCCCGAATCGGGCTCACCCCCGCGTAGGCGGGGAGCACTGGCCGACCGGTTACGGCCCGGTCGGTGACTTGGGCTCACCCCCGCGTAGGCGGGGAGCACCCTCGACCGACGCGCCCTCGACCTTCACAATGGGCTCACCCCCGCGTAGGCGGGGAGCACCGCGCCCCAGTCGGCCCGTATCCCGCTCGACGTGGGCTCACCCCCGCGTAGGCGGGGAGCACTGCCGTCGTTCCAGGCTGGCGGCCTGCATCTTGGGCTCACCCCCGCGTAGGCGGGGAGCACACCCGATCCACTACTGGGCTCGGCCTCGGTTCGGGCTCACCCCCGCGTAGGCGGGGAGCACTCGCAATTCACTCTCGACAAACTGAAAGCACTGGGCTCACCCCCGCGTAGGCGGGGAGCACAGATCGCGCCAGAGCTTCCCGCTCCGAGTTTTGGGCTCACCCCCGCGTAGGCGGGGAGCACCGCGGGCGGTGTCGATGTGGTCGCCGGGCCGTAGGGCTCACCCCCGCGTAGGCGGGGAGCACCGCTCCCCGAGACCCAGAACGAACCGGGGTGGGGGCTCACCCCCGCGTAGGCGGGGAGCACGTCTCCGATGTCGTCCAGCACCCCGCGAGCCTGGGCTCACCCCCGCGTAGGCGGGGAGCACAGGATCAGATCCATCCCCTGGGTGCCGCCGTAGGGCTCACCCCCGCGTAGGCGGGGAGCACGGACTCGTGGGGCGCAGGCCCGGCTCTGACCAGGGCTCACCCCCGCGTAGGCGGGGAGCACCTGGTGGCCGTACTGGCAGGTGTGCGCCCACACAGGCTCACCCCCGCGTAGGCGGGGAGCACGTCCTCTTGCCGCTCGGAGTCCGGGGGCCAGCAGGCTCACCCCCGCGTAGGCGGGGAGCACACCGTGTTGGTGGCGTCCACACGCAGGCCTTCGGGCTCACCCCCGCGTAGGCGGGGAGCACCGAGCGGGCCAATTCGGGTGCGTCGGCGGGCCCGGGCTCACCCCCGCGTAGGCGGGGAGCACCGGTCTGCGAGCACCGGCAGATTGCCGACGATCGGCTCACCCCCGCGTAGGCGGGGAGCACCAGGCCAGGCGGGACTCGGTCGGGCCGGGTTCGGGCTCACCCCCGCGTAGGCGGGGAGCACAACATGTGGACAGGTAGTAGCCGTCCAATTGGGGGCTCACCCCCGCGTAGGCGGGGAGCACCACTGCTCGGGGGTCCGGGCCCACTTCCTCTCGGGCTCACCCCCGCGTAGGCGGGGAGCACCTTCTCGAGCGCCGAGTCGGCCGCGATGACCTGGGCTCACCCCCGCGTAGGCGGGGAGCACAGCATGTTCGGCCAGTCGCCGAGCTCGGGCGCGGGCTCACCCCCGCGTAGGCGGGGAGCACTCGAGCACGCCAAGGAACCTCGGGTTGGCGTAGGGCTCACCCCCGCGTAGGCGGGGAGCACACGAGGTCGGCGGGTGTGACGATGCGGACGGTGGGCTCACCCCCGCGTAGGCGGGGAGCACCGCTCCCCACGCCGGGCCTCTCCTAGGCCCGTGGGCTCACCCCCGCGTAGGCGGGGAGCACGCCATTCGGTCACTCCCCAGCCCGCCTAATTCGGGCTCACCCCCGCGTAGGCGGGGAGCACCCTATCGCGATGTGGTCCGGCAAGTAGCTCAGAGGCTCACCCCCGCGTAGGCGGGGAGCACACCTCGGAGCGGGGCAGCCTCGGCCCTAGCCAGGGCTCACCCCCGCGTAGGCGGGGAGCACCCCGCGGTGCTGGAGCGCACGTACAGGGTGGCGGGCTCACCCCCGCGTAGGCGGGGAGCACAGCAAAGTTAGAGGCCGCATACTCTTGCACTTGGGCTCACCCCCGCGTAGGCGGGGAGCACGACACGTCGGCGAGGGACAGGCCCGGAGCCACGGGCTCACCCCCGCGTAGGCGGGGAGCACTGTCCAGCAGAGCGTTATGGGGGCCGGGAGTAGGGCTCACCCCCGCGTAGGCGGGGAGCACAACGTGATCGTGACCACCACGGCGGTAGCGCCGGGCTCACCCCCGCGTAGGCGGGGAGCACGTGGCCGAGCGGCTGGAGGCGGGCACGTTGACGGGCTCACCCCCGCGTAGGCGGGGAGCACCGAGCGGGCCAATTCGGGTGCGTCGGCGGGCCCGGGCTCACCCCCGCGTAGGCGGGGAGCACGGTGTTCCTCTCCAAGTAGGCGGATGCAATCTGGGCTCACCCCCGCGTAGGCGGGGAGCACCTGCTGCGCGCCGATTGCGAGTGCGGTGCGCCGGGCTCACCCCCGCGTAGGCGGGGAGCACCGACTGCGCTCCTGCGGTGATGCCCGCCGGCTAGGCTCACCCCCGCGTAGGCGGGGAGCACCTCCACGCAGCACATCCAAATGACCGCCTTGCGGGCTCACCCCCGCGTAGGCGGGGAGCACGCGATGGATGTCGGCTTCGGCGGCAGCCGCGAGGGCTCACCCCCGCGTAGGCGGGGAGCACGGGGAGGTAGGCGGGGAGGTAGGCGCGCGTGTGGGCTCACCCCCGCGTAGGCGGGGAGCACCGTGCAATCTCGGCGCATTCCAGCGCCCATGTGGGCTCACCCCCGCGTAGGCGGGGAGCACCACTGCTCGGGGGTCCGGGCCCACTTCCTCTCGGGCTCACCCCCGCGTAGGCGGGGAGCACGCCACCGGCTCTAGCCATGTGCCTATCGGAACGGGCTCACCCCCGCGTAGGCGGGGAGCACATCTGCATGTTGCGGCGTGCGAACATGTCCTTGGGCTCACCCCCGCGTAGGCGGGGAGCACCCCCGCGAGGCGGTGATCGACGCCTACGACACGGGCTCACCCCCGCGTAGGCGGGGAGCACCGAGTGTGGCACACGCTCGGCAGGCAGCGTTCGGGCTCACCCCCGCGTAGGCGGGGAGCACCCAACGTCACCGAGAACTCCGCGACAGTGCGGGGCTCACCCCCGCGTAGGCGGGGAGCACCTGTCGGTCGCCGCTCCCATGCGGGTAGCTGGGGGCTCACCCCCGCGTAGGCGGGGAGCACCGTCACCAATCCGGCCATGACCGCTAGCCGCACGGCTCACCCCCGCGTAGGCGGGGAGCACGACGGATTCCTCTGTGACCGCCCAGGGGCCGAGGGCTCACCCCCGCGTAGGCGGGGAGCACGGGCTGGTGGGCCTAGCAGTGGCGCTGCTGGTGGGCTCACCCCCGCGTAGGCGGGGAGCACAAGCTCCGGAGTCGGGGCTCGGCCCGCTTGTCGGGCTCACCCCCGCGTAGGCGGGGAGCACCCGTCAGTGTGGCAGTAGTGGACCTTCCCGCCGGGCTCACCCCCGCGTAGGCGGGGAGCACAAGCTCAATGGCTCAACGTGCACATGCGTGGCGGGCTCACCCCCGCGTAGGCGGGGAGCACGTCCAAATGTGGACATGGCGGGCGAGTGAAGTTCAGGCTCACCCCCGCGTAGGCGGGGAGCACTACACAAACCGTGCAGATCGAAGTAGAGATAACGGGCTCACCCCCGCGTAGGCGGGGAGCACACCCGCGTCGCCGCGCTCATCAAAGAATTCGGGGGCTCACCCCCGCGTAGGCGGGGAGCACTAGTCGTCGCCCCACTGCATCGCCCCAGCGTTGGGCTCACCCCCGCGTAGGCGGGGAGCACCACTATCAGACGGCCGATCAGGCGGCTGACTGGGGCTCACCCCCGCGTAGGCGGGGAGCACCGCGTTTCGTGTCGGCTCCGCATTCCTCGCACGGGCTCACCCCCGCGTAGGCGGGGAGCACCGCTTTTGGGTCTCGGTCATCGGGGGGTCCTCAGGCTCACCCCCGCGTAGGCGGGGAGCACCGGGATCGGGCTCAGCGGCCTGCTGCTAGTCTTGGGCTCACCCCCGCGTAGGCGGGGAGCACCGGCGACTACGCCCGGATCCGGTCCTGGGTCAGGGCTCACCCCCGCGTAGGCGGGGAGCACCCTCCGTGACCTGCTGGTTTAGGAGGATGTTGACAGGATGCCCGGTATTGATGGATTGTCAAGGTGCTCCGCGGGCAGCGCAACGAACTGGAGTCCATCCAGGTTGATGATGTGCCTGCGATCGTCACCGCATGTGCGGATGGCGAATCCTTGCTCGGTGTCGTCTGGGCAGATGAGTAATGCCCAGCCGCCGTGCGTCTCCTGCTCGACGATTGCCCACAATTCGTCGCGTACTCGGGCAGACATCGTGCCGACGAAGACTCCCGCTGCTGGCTCGATCATCCACCGTGTGAGAGCGTGGCGGATGTTCGGTGGAACCGCGGACAGGATCATTGTGGCATGTCCGCTCATGACTGAGAGGCGTAGTTCACACCAGCGGCAAGCGCCCCCATCTCAGGTGACCAGAGATGGATGACACCGTCATCTCCGGTCGGGCGATCCTCATCGGGGCCGTGCACCTCAGGGTCTAGAACATGCTGTATGTCTGACACGATGCGACGGGTGAGGCGCAGCATTCTCCAGTTCTTGCGCATTGCGCCTCGGGTTGCGCCTGCGGGGTTGGCACGCTTGGAGCTAGCGAACGCCACGGGGACCGCTATCTCCAGTTTGTACAGGTCGGCGATGTCGAAGACGAAGGACCGCTGTCCACCCGTATGGATGAATCCCAGCGCCGGGGAGGCGCCGAGTGCTACGACGACTGAGTGGACGGCGCTGTACAAGACCTGGTTGGCGGTAGTCAGAGCCTGGTTCACAGAATCCGAGTCATCGAAGTTCTGGGGGTTGTAGGCGCGCCGGAACGGGACGCCGTACTGCTGCGACATCGTTCTGTAGGCGTTCTTGACACGGTGTCCCTCCATGCCTCGCAGTTGGTCGACTGTCTTGCCCTCGGTGAGAGACCTGTCGGCGAACCTGAGCGTGTACAGGCGCCGGGCGACGTTGGCGCGTGCGTCGTGGTCGGCCCATTGGGACGCTTGGAGGTGGAGCCATCGGGTTGTGAGGTTCTTGTGGGTAAGCGCTCCATGGAAATGCGCGCCGGACTCTCCAGAGAGAACGATCACAGCACCGTCAGCGAGGATCTGCGACGCCGCGGGCTGGGTTATGGAGGTGCCGGGGCCTAGCAACAGGGCGGCCGCGGAGGCTGTGGGCAGGTAGACCCTCTCGACTCCTCGCTGCTCAGTTCTGAATATGGCGTGAACTCCGTTGTCGTCACGCTCGACCCTGGCTCGGTCGATGTAGACGAATGAGAGCTGCTCGCTGACGCGCGGCAACATCACCAGGGTTGGGCGGTTGAGTCGCTGGGGGAGCTTCGGCATCTTTGTCGCCTCTCACTGCCTCAGGCATGCAACCGTCAGCAGCCCGCATCCCCACGCCTTGGCGCGTCCGATCCCAGCGACAGCGGCAGCCCTCAAGAGGCCGGGATCCACTATCTCGGCCGTACCGTCCACCCGTACGGAGTAGAGACGGAAATTGGTGCCAGGACGCTTCAGGTACCGGTCGTTCAGGCCGGTGAGAACGGGAGCGTCGTGCAGGCGGAGGCCCATCTTCGGTGCCAGATTGGCCCACCATGCGGCTCGTTCGCTGGAAGGGATGACGGTTCGGGTCTCGCTGTCGGAGCGGCGGCTGGTCTTGACGGGGTTCAGAACCACTCTGTAGGCGATCGCCAGACCGGTCGCGAGGGAGGCGAGGTGATCGTCGATCGGCTTGGTCTGGCAGGAGGCGTAGTCACTGGGGAGCTTGTCGAAGTCAGGAGTATGAGAGGATTGCACTAGAAGGGTTGGCGAAGACGCGGGTTCAATCCTCCACAGAACTCCGAAATGCTGGCGTGGCGAATCCGATCCGTCCGGAGCGGAGGGGAACATGCTCATGAGCGACCGGTGCATGTCTTGAGGATCGGCCATGTCCTTTCGGCAGCGGCGGTTGGTTGGGTTCAGCCGCATCAATGAGAGGTGCGTCATGGCGCTGTGTCGGCGGCCATGAGATCCTGCCCAGTGGCGGCCATGTAGCTGCCCGCTGGCGGCCAACAGTTCTGCCCAGTGGCGGCCAACAGGGTTGCCCACGTTGAAGTCCATGGCCCGTCGTGGTCCACCGCGGCGGGGTGCTCCTCCTACTCGAATGGCCGGTCACCACGACCGTGGCCATCGAGCAGGAGGAGCAAGTGAAGTCTCGCGAGGAAATCATGAACATGTTGGAAGCATTCGACCTGACTGGGTCGTTGCGCGATGCCGGCGAGTTGGCCGGCGTGTCTCATCACACCGTGGCCCGCTATGTCGCTATGCGCGACGCCGGCGAGCTGGTCGACTGCGGGCCGCGGCGCAGGGAGCGGATCATCGATCCGTGGCTGCCGAAGATCGAGGAGTGGGTCGAGCGGTCCCACGCCAAGATCCGTGCCGATCGGGCTTTCGACAAGCTCGCTGCGTTGGGTTACACCGGTTCGGAGCGCACGGTGCGCCGGGCGGTGGCGGAGGTGAAGGCCAACCATCGTCGTGGCCGGCGGCGGGTGTATCGGCCCTGGATCCCCGAGCCGGGCATGTGGGCGCAGTGGGACTGGGGCGCTGGTCCGGTCATCTGTGGGCGAAGGACGAGTCTGTTCTGTGCGTGGCTGGCGTGGTCGAGGTTCCGGGTGGTGGTGCCGTGCTGGGACCGCACCCTGCCCACGGTGGTTGCCTGTGTGGATCGGGCGATGAGAGCCTTCGGCGGCGCTCCGACGTATTGGTTGACCGACAACGAGCGCACCGTCACGATCGACCACGTCGCTGGGATCGCTGTGCGCCATCCGCAGATCGTCGCGGTCGGCGCCCATTATGGGATCACGGTGGCGACGTGTGTGCCGGCTGACCCCGAGTCCAAGGGCGGCAGCGAGGCGACCGTGCGGATCGCCAAGGCCGACTTGGTGCCAACCGACGCGAACCTGCGCGGCGACTACACCGGCTGGGCCGAGCTGGTCGAGGCCTGCGAGGCGTGGATGGCCGAGATCAACGCCCGCCAGCATCGGGTGACCCGACGGCCGCCGGCGGAGATGCTCACCGAGGAACGGCATCGGCTGCACACGCTGCCCGAGGCCCCCTACACGGCGGCGCTGGGGGAGACCCGCAAGGTCACTTGGAGCTCCACGATCAGCTTCGGCGGGGTGACCTACTCGGTCCCGCACACCCTCGCCGACGAGACGGTGTGGGTGCGCGTCGACGGCGACCAGGTCGTCGTCGTGCACTGCGCATCGTCAGGACCCGTCGAGGTGGCCCGCCATCAGCGTTCGACACCTGGGCATCCGATGATCGACGACGCCCACTACCCGCCGCGCCCAGCTGGACCCCTGGCGCGGCGTCCAAGACCGGTGAGCGCGGCCGAGGCCGAGTTCCTGGCGCTCGGCGAGGGCGCTCGCACCTGGCTGGTCGAGGCCGCCGCGGCGGGCACGGGCCGCATGAAGGTCAAGATGGCCCAAGCCGTCACCCTTGCACGCCTCCACGGCCAGGTGCGCGTTGATTGGGCGCTCGGCCACGCCGCGATGTTCGGCCGCTTCGCAGACGGCGACCTGGCCTCGATCCTGGATGCTCACCCGCCCGGACGCCGCCGGCGCGCCGATGACGTGCACTCGCTGCAGTCCGGCACCGCCGCCTGGGGTCGCCTCGGAGGCGACCGATGAACCCAGCACCGATCGACGAAGTCGTCGACTTGTTGCGAGAGCTCCGACTGCCGCACATGCGACGCACCGCGGCGGACCTGCTGGCCACCGCCAAGGCTCAAAGGTGGGACCCAGCCGAAGCAGTCAAGGCGCTGCTGGCCGAAGAACTCGCCGGCCGCCAAGCATCCTCCATCAACAGCCGCCGCAAGGCGGCCGGGTTCCCCACCGGCAAGACCTTCGACGCCTGGGACGAGACAGTGTCCTCGATCCCGGCGCCGACCCAGCGGGCGCTGCGCACCCTGGAGTGGATCGAACGCCACGAGAACCTCGTCGTGTGCGGACCATCAGGCACCGGCAAGACCCACTTCTGTGAAGCGCTCGGACAGGCCGCCGTCGACGCCGGCCACAAGGTGACCTGGTTCAGCCTCGAGCACCTCGGCGCGCTCGTGCGCCGCCACAGCGCCGACGACACCGCAGCCAAAGCCATCCGACGCATCATGCGCGCCGACGTCATCGTCATCGACGACATCGGCCTATTGCCGGTCACTGCCGACACCGCCGAAGCGCTCTACCGCGTCGTCGACGCCGCCTACGAGAAGCGCTCCATCGCCCTCTCCAGCAACCTTCACCCCGCCGGCTTCGACGAGCTCATGCCCAAAACCATCGCCAACGCCACCGTCGACCGGCTCATGCACCACGCCCACGTCGTGCTCACCGCCGGCGACAGCATCCGCCTCACCCAAGCCACCGCCGGAAAGGGGGTGACGCCACTAACCAACTGAACTGTGGGCAACTCTGCTGTCCGCCACCGGGCAGTTCTGCTGGCCACGACTGGGCAGTTCTGCTGTCCGCCACCGGGCAGTTCTGCTGTCCGCCACCGGGCAGATCCCACTGGCCATTGACAGCGCTGCTCCGAGCGAGTCGTAGAGGGCCTCGATTCCTTGTCGGCCGCGTCCTGCGCAAGAAGTGACCGGGAATCGCAGGGACTTGGTCACAATGCGCCTGTCAAGGTGATAGAGCCGTCGTGGATCGAAGGTCTTGGGGGCGTCCTTGCGGATCGAGGCTCGCAACGGGTCCGATCCTGCAGGAGCGGTCATTTCCACCAGTGCAGTCACCGACGCCTCTCCACCGTCGTCGTCGACTATTTCGTAGTAATCGGCATCGGACAATGGAAGGGTAGACGCGCGGGGCGGACTGCGGAGGAGTTTCGCCGTGGAGAGGATCTCCTCGGGCGTCTGGCTGCTCGCCGCGGTGGTTACGGCGACGCGCTCGGCAGGTGGACAACTGCGTCGGCCCAGGTATAGGGGACGCGCCGGGTTCGCCAGCGCATAGAGGATGTCGATTGCCGACAACCCGTCAGGCGGAGGCGTATAGACGGCTAGGAACGCCGCGTCCGACAGGTAGAAGCGGTTGGTGACCTCTGGGTTCCTCTTTTGCTTGCCAGTGTCGGAGGCGAGGGTGTAGCGGCCAGGAGTTCCGATGGTGTGGAAGTCGCAAAGGAGCCTGCCAGGTCTGTCGGCGCGCACGGCGAGCTCTGCGCCGTTGGCGATGTCCTCGATAGGTTCGGCGCGGCGACGCCCGAGCGCGTTGGCGATGATGCCGACAACTCCCGAGAGGGACGGCATGGTCTCGGTCGGGCGCTCGTAGATGCCCGGCGCGGGGCCACCCCACGATTGCAGCGGGGCCGTCAGCAGCAGTATCACCCGGCCGCTCATGACGCCGAGCCGTCGAGACCGGCATCAACGGCCAAAATCAAGTCCTGGAGGGACTCACAGTGCTCGCCGAGGCTGGCGAGCGGACCGTCTGGTGCAACGGATGCCATCGCAGCGCACCACGCGCCTGTCTCCCCAATGTCGCCGTAGAAGGCGGCTTCTGCCGCAGCGTGGGATGCGAGTCGAGCGATGCTCTCTGTCATGTGACCGCCGCCGCGCGAGGCAGAGACCGGACTCTCGAACGCCGCCGCGAACGAAACGGGGCGATCACTGCGCAATACAGCCGCCACCAGGGACGGTCGAGTATGGGCGTTGGCCGCATTCTGCTTGCCGGTTGGCTCCGAGAACGTGAACGCCCTGAGGAAACTGGACGCCACTTCAGCCACGGTCGAGTCGGAGTCGTCAAGAAGTTCTCGAAGGCTGGCAAGATCGATGGTGGCATGACGGTAGAAGACGCCGCTCGTGAACTCGTTGACGTTGATGTGGCCTGCGCCCGTCTCTTCGTCGTCGCTCTGGACCACATCATCGACGGCAGTGAAGTAGTCCTGTTCCACCGCGGAAGCATGAGTGGTGAAGGCATGCGCAACCTGAAGGGCACCGTCCACGTTCACACCCGCCGAGGATTCGGCGAGCATCCTTCCGCACAATGCAATGACGGCGTTGTGCGCTCGCAGCGGTTCTAGCAGGTCACCCTTGACGCTCCTGGAAGGCCTGAAGTCCTCTGCCAGGATGGCCTCCCGATGGTTAGCGACCTTGTGGGCGAGACTTCGCGCGGCTTCGGCCGTGGTGAAGGTGAGTTGGTCGCCCTGGAGTTCGCCCTCAGACGTCTCAGCGATCTTGATCGCCCCCAACTTGAACAACTCACGTACGGCTGTACACGCATCCTCGTCTGCGAATCCATGGAATCCCGTCAGCTGCTCGCGCAACAATTGGGGCAGGCGGCGAGTGCGCAGTGTGTCGCCAAGATCAGTGTTGGCCTCCAACCACAGGCGAGCCGCCCGCTTCGTGCATTGGGATGAGATTCGCGCTCTTGCTGCTCCTCCGTAGATCATCTGCTTGGGAGTGCCGAGATTGTCCCGGTTGAGATTGCTGTAGGGCACTGCATGCAGGATGTGAGTGTCCAGGAAGTTGGGTGTTGCAGTCATGGTTGGTTCCTTTCGGTGAGACTTTCGTTGGCTTGGTCGGCCCGCCTCGAGGAGCAGGCGCTGTAGTAGGCGCCGTACCACCTGGATCTGACTTGGTGAGCCCAGTCGCCGCCGCTGACCAAGCCCCTAAGATCCGAGATCATCTGCGCCCAGTCGACCCGCGCCCCGCTACATCTCTCCAGGCATCGTGTGATGTGGCCGAGCCGGGCCGGAGTTGCTGAACCCTCCCGGGTAATGCCCTCCAGCGTGCGCCGGGCTACGTCGTCTGTGATCTGATTGGAAGGGTCGCCCAGTTCTGCCGCGATGGTGCGGTGTGGCTCTGGTTGCCCAGGATGACTCATGGCGATCCATGCAGCGACGCGAGCCAGGATGAGAGCGTCGTCGAGATCCTCGGGCAGCCAGGCGCCCAGCAGCCACCACGCGTCGCCGCTTATGGTGCCGTCAGCGCGTAGTGAACGTCGCAACCTCGCCCGATTGCCAGCATCGCCAGCGAGGGATCGGACAAAGTTGACGTACTGCTCGTTGCGTCGTCTCGATGTGCTTGGTGCTGGAGACGTAATGCGGCCTGTTGGTTCTGAGGCTTGCATAGGCTCTACTCCTCGGGTGCAGCGGTGTCTTCGGATGGTTGTCGTCGCCATGCGGCCACCCACCTCCGACTCTCGACCACGAATCGGTGGGTGCGGCGGTCGTGCAGAAGCGTGGCCGTAGCCGTGTCGTAGCCGGCCAGCGCGTGGGACCGCAGCCGATTCGTGTAGGTCTCTATCTGCAAGCGGCCCGCTGCAGTGGCCCAGAAGTCTTGTTCGGCGCGCCGCCAGAATTCGGCTCGAGCCGGGGCGTAGACAGCCGCCCTGTCCTGGCTTCTCGGCGGCATCAAGTCAGCGGCGTGCTTAGCCTTCGCGACCTGCTTGACCATCTTCTCCTCGGCCTCAGACGCGAGAGCCAGGAAGCCTCGGACGCGGAGGGCCGTACCGGGATCGAAGAGGCTGATTAGGTCAGGGGAGGTTGATGACCTCCATTCGAGTTCCTTGGACTTGTCGCCGTTGTGGCTGATGGCTGCCCAGGAGTACATCCGCGGCGCGTAGAGCGACCCGCCATATTCCCCGCCGGCCCAATCCAAGACCTGGGCTGACAGTTTCCTTCTGCCCTGGTCGTCTTGGGCGAGGAGTGATTCGGCCTCCCGCCAGAACGCGCGGCCAGCACGGGGTTTGAGGGGTTCCCGTTCGGCATCGACTAGCAGGTACGGATCCCTCCAGCGCAGGTTCGAGTCAATACCTGGGCCTTCGGCGATAGTGAACCCGATCACATTCGCGTCGGTGCCTGTCCGTAGCAGCATCGTCTTGTCCTGGCGACCCGCAACCTGCTCAAGAAATCCGGGGATGCCCCTATGAGCTGCAACGGGACTCGCTGGTGGCGGTGCCTCCCAGAACGGCCTGCCGAATCCGGTACCGTCAGCAGGGGGAGGCACAAGATGGCCGACCAGTGTCGCCGCAAGATTCGATCCGACCGGATGCAACGAAATTGTTCCTCGCAGCGCACCATTCTGCACATACCCCCTGGGGCGACCCGTACTCGGATGCGGTGTGGAAGTGCCACAGATCGCGTAGGCGCGTTGCAAGAGAAGTTGTCTGGCCGCGACGGCGGGAGGGATCGCAGCACATTCGCAGTGAGGGCCAAGAGCGGGATTGTCGCCGGATGCCCACGAGCTAACCACTTTGGCGACTGGATGAGGATCAGTTGCCTCTAGGGACGGGTCCTGTGCGAAAGGCACCAGGCCTGCTGGTGGATTCACCAGCCAGAATCTGTCGTGGTGCTGTGCGAGATATGCATGAACGCGCTCACCATCCAAGCGACCTTCACTGAGCAGTCGCTGCTGACGCTCTGCGAACTGGGCACGGTCCAAGTTCTCGTCATCGAGTCCCGTGACCCGGTAGGCGATGACAGCCATCAGCCGCAACAGGACCGCGGCCAGCCCGGGCTCGCCGTCCGGCCAGCCGGGAAGCTCGTGCGCATCCATCAGCGCCTTCGACAGAGGCACCTCGCGGCCTCCGATGGGGATCCATGCGTCGTCGACGAGGTTGAAGCCGCGAGAGCCCGTCATGCGACCTTCTCCACACTTAGCCCCGTCTCGCTGCAGAGTCGCAGGGCATGTCCCCCCGCCTCGTGATGCTCACACGAAGTGTCGAGGATTACAGCGCCGGCGAGTGGCGTGCGGTCCCAGCCGCCACTGAGGCGGGTCATTGCGCTGACCCACGAATCGTTCGGGTAGGGGACGGGGATGGCGGCGTCGAAGGCCGCTTTGACGAGCTCGCGGCCCGGAGCGCGGTGCGGGTTCTGGTCTATGGGCTTGCCGCCGACGAGCGCCCATGAGCCACAGTCGGGGTGGGCGGGCAGAACTAGGACCGAGGCCGCTTTGTGACGCGTTCCGGGATGGGTGTCCTCGCTGTCGAGAGTACCGGTCAGTTCTGCCAGCGGACTGTCGGAGGCAGCCACCGGTATGGCCCATTTGAGCCCTTGGGACTTGTCGTAGTCGACGCGCACCAACTGGGCGAGCGTCGCCTCCTCAGCCTCCGCCACGAGGGATTCGTCGAATTCGAATCCAGCGGTGTCTTCGGGGTCGGCGCGCTCGACGAGGCCTGGCACATCCTCCGGCACGCGGACCGTCAGCGTTCTCGCACGCTCCCCGCATGTGAGGCAGGCCCGTGTGGCCATCAGTTCGGCCTTCGGGTAGATGGGCGAACCAAAGCGGGGCTTGCCATGTTGGTCGGTCGGCCACACGACATGTGCCTGCACGGCCTCTCCTGTGGGCGGCGGGCGAAAGCGACGGACCCGGCCCGCACGCTGAAGAAGGGCGGCGACCGGAGCTGGCTCGGTGATCAGTACATCGAAATCAACATCGAACGACTGCTCGACGACCTGCGTCGCAACGAGGATCATCCGCCCCGGACGGTCCCCGTTTGTCGGACCAAGGCGGTCGAGCAGTCTCTTGGAGCGATCACGGCGCACGCCGTGCGGCATCCGTGAGTGGATGATCTCGACGCTCTCGCCTGGAATGAGCGTCGAGTCGAGGTGACGCACCCTCCTGTAGGTGTCGCGGGCGGCACGCACGGTCGAGCAAACGACGAGCACGCACTCTCCAAGAAGCGAAGCGGCGACTGCACGCTCGGCGATACGGTCAGGTGCCACAGTCGCGGGGACGTCCTCGGTCTCGACGCGCAGCGACCAACTCCTCCGAGGCGAGGCGTCGGCCTTCGACCACCCGTCAGCGGCGGTCCACGCAACCCAGCCCGGATAGCCGACACTTCGAGAGAACTCTGCATCGCCTGAGAGAGTCGGACCTTCGCTCGCACGGGCACCACCCGCGCCAGCAACGCGTCTGGCACCCGTCTGGTACGCGGAGGCCAGCTCGGCCACACGCCTGGGCGGCAACGTGGCTGAGAGCACCACAACCGGTGCCCCGAGCGCAGCCAGCCATTCGACTGCCTTGGCGAGCAGCATTCTCATGTAAGGATCGAGGGCGTGCACTTCATCGACGATCAACGTTCCGCAGGCTGCTGCGAAGAGCCTCACCGGCGAGTGTTTCGCCCTCAATGCTCCCAACAGCACTTGGTCGATGGTGCCGACGCCGAACGGGGCGAGCAGCGCCTTGCGGGTGCCTGACATCCAATTGGCCGCCACACGCGCCGCGTCCAGGTTGTCTGAGGTCGGCTCCGAGACCGAGTCATACAGGATGGACTGCGAGTGGACTCTGCGAAGGCTGTGATCCTCGCCATCAGGCGAAACGCGGTCGAGGTAGCACTGCAGTCGTTCGTGGAGCCCTTCCGCCGTGGCCACAGTCGGCATAGCGAAGAAGAACCCGTGCCTCTTGGACACATGAGCGAATCGCTCAGCAGCGATGAGCCCCGCCTCTGTCTTGCCCTCGCCGGTCGGGGCGCAAATGAACGCAATGCCGGGTGCCGATGGGCGGAACGCCCTCAGCAGGCTCGCTTGCAGATCCGTCCAACCTGCCTCATCTGAATCGAACACTTCGACAGCACTCGGGGACCGGCGCCTAGTTGGTGCTGTGAGACCGTTTTCGGCCAAGTGCGCGGCAGCAAGTTCCAATGCGCGCTCAAAATGCCCGAGCGGACTCCAAGAAGCCGATTGATCCTGAAGCCAAGACTGTTGGCGTTCAATGAGATCCGACCACGAGGCGATCCAGTCGGCTAGGACGACAATCGCGAGGGACACGGACGCCGCTGGAGTCGGCAGTCGTGTGTCGGGCAGATCGCCGAGAACTTCATCGAGAATCTCCCACAGGTGGCCGCGCGCTCTCAGGAGTTCAGCAGGCGGGTTATTGTCGACCAACCCTGCGCCGCCGACGTGGCAAAGCCATCTCTCGTCGAGTCGGTGGATCGTGCCGTGGTGTCCTCCGACTATTTGAGCGGCACGATAGCGATCCCGATGATCATCGAGCCGATCCCACGTCAACCATGCGCCCACCAGATCGTGGCGCCCCGCGGCTGGCTGGTCCAGACGATCCCTCGCCCAACCGGGGCACGCGCTGACGTCGCCGTTCTGGAACCCGCACGATGCCTTGCCGATATCGTGCCAACCACCGAGCACGGTCAGCGTCTGATCCCAATGAGCCGGCGACGCCCCCGTCCATCGAGAGACAGTCTCTCTCAAGGTGGCAGGAACGAGCCTCCGGGCAACGATGCGAGCCGCAGCAGCCGTATCGAGTAAGTGGGCTACCAGAGGGTACGGGACATCAAGCCCGCGCGACTTGCCCCACAGTTCTCGGCACGATCCGTGTCGGGCATCGGAATCGCTGCCGTGCAACGTCTCGGGCCGCGCGGCCGAGCCACTGCCGGAGCCCGCGCTGATGGCGGCAAATTCTCGAGGAGCGGATAACTCGATCACTGCCCGTCAAGAGTACGCCGGGGGTATGACAGGCATGCGCCTGGCCCATGCTCACCGACCTGCCCGCCGACGGTTCAGCAAGCCCAGTTCCGCCCGCGACCGCCTCGATCGCGTCGTGCTGCTCATGTGGGGCAGCCCGCTGCTTGAGGATCTGATGGGCCGCCTCGGACCGGGTCCGGCCTAGGCGATCCGGCGGCGGTGTTTCATGTGCTTGGTGGTGCCGAGCTTAAGGCATTCGTTGCGGAGATCGACCTCGGCACCGACTGACTGCATCGCGATCACGCCGAGCACCGGCTCGACGTCGTCGGCCCCGAAGAGGACGGTCGCCCCGGCGAACTCGCCCATGAGTTCGATTGCCGCCAGCCCGAGGTCGAAACGCGCACCGCTGCCGTCGGCCATCTCGTACTCGCGGCTCCTGACCGGCACGATTCCTATGGCTTCGAGGTGCTTGCGAGGCACGATGGTCTCGTGGGCGCCGGTGTCCACGAGGAACTCGCCCTCCCAGAAGCGCTGCAGCTCGACCGGGTGCCTCACCGTCACATTGGCGTACGTCGCGCCCATGATCTGTCTCCTTCTGTCGCGCTCCTGCCCGAAGCACCCGACTGGTGCGTCAGTCCGATGTTTCAATGTAGGTAAATATACGACAATGGTTGTCTTGCTGCAACACCAGTCCCGGCCGGCCCGCGGGTTCGCGAGAGTTGGCGGCTGTGCCGGTAGCCTGACGGGGTTCCGCCGTAGGGCGGGGCACATTTGTGCGCAGCACGCAGGCTGCGGGTCTCGCACTGCGGGCCATGCAGCAGGGTCAGAAACCCACTGGAGAAACCATGCCAACCAGCCTCCCCCCCAAGGCGGAGACCATCACATCGATGGCTGAAGCCTTTGGACTCGCCGCCAACGACACCGGTTCACCCGAGGTCCAGGTTGCGCTGTTGTCCGACCGCATCAACCATCTCACCGAGCACCTGAGGGTCCACAAGAAGGACCACCACAGCCGGAGGGGTCTGCTGATGCTGGTGGGCCGGCGCAGGAGGCTGCTCGACTACGTGAAGGAGAACGACGTCGAGCGGTATCGGGCGTTGATCGCCCATCTCGGTCTGCGACGCTGAGCACTAAGGGGCGGCCACTGTGCCGCCCCTCCGGCTGCCGGCACCGGTCGCGGCGCCGACGAGCCGGCGACGATCCCAGTGACAACCAACCAGCGGCACGGCCACTCCGGTGCCAGTCGTATCGGCCTCGCCCCGTAGCTGCGGCGGGACCGATACGACTGGGAACTGGCGGGGTCGTGCCCGAGATCGGGCCCCGAGACGGGGTCCGCAAGGAGTAGTTCCATGGCCGATGCCATTTCCGTCACGGGCGCGTTCACGCGCGCCGACGGCAAGGACGCCACCTTCGAGACGGGCCAGCTGGCCCCGCTCGCGGGCGGCGCCGTCACCGCCCGCATGGGCGACACAGTGGTGCTCGTCACCGCTACCGGTGCCAAGTCCCCCCGGGAGGGCGCCGATTTCTTCCCGCTCACCGTCGATGTGGAGGAGCGGATGTACGCCGCGGGCCGCATACCGGGCTCGTTCTTCCGCCGCGAGGCCCGAGCCGGCGAGCAGGCCATCCTGACCTGCCGGCTCGTCGACCGGCCGCTGCGCCCGAGCTTCCCCGACGGCTTCCGCAACGAGGTCCACGTCGTGGCCACCGTGCTCGGCGCCGACCAGTCCCACCCCTACGACATCATCGCGCTCAACGCGGCCTCGCTGGCGCTGTGCATCTCGCCGATCCCCTTCGACGGGCCGATCGGCGCGGTGCGGCTGGCCTGGTCGTCATCGGGCGAGTGGGTGCCGTTCCCGACCTACGAGGAGGGCGACGGCTCAGCCTTCGAGATGGTGGTGGCCGGCCGGCTCGCCGATGACGACGTGGCGGTCATGATGGTCGAGGCCGGAGGCACCGCAACCACCTGGGAGCTGTACCAGGACGGGACGCCGAAGGTCGATGAGGACGTCCTGGCCGGTGGCCTCGAGGCGGCCAAGACCTGGATCCGCGAGATGATCGAGCTGCAGCAGCAGCTGATCGCCTCGGTCGGCCCGGTCAACAAGATGGACCCGCCGCTGGCCGTCGACCACAGCGACGAGATCCTTGCGGCGGTGCGCGAGGGCGCTACTGATCGCATCGCCGCCACCCAGCAGATCGCCGACAAGTCCGAACGCCAGGAGGCTGAGGCTGCCCTGTCCGGCCAGCTGATCACCGAGCTCGCGGCGCGTTTCGGCGACGACCCGGCCGCGGCCAAGCAGATCAGCGGCGCCATCCGGGCCGTCACCAAGGAGGTCGTTCGCAGCCGGATCGTGGCCGAGGGCATCCGCATCGACGGCCGCTCCCCCAACCAGCTGCGGCCCCTGATGAGCCGGGTGGGGGTAGTCCCCACCGCTCACGGCTCCGGCCTGTTCCAGCGGGGCGAGACCCAGGTGCTCAACTTCACGACGCTGGGCATCGGCCGCAGCGACATGCTGATCGACGACCTGTCGCCCACCGAGAAGAAGCGCTACTTCCATCACTACAACTTCCCGCCGTTCTGCACCGGCGAGACCGGGTTCATGAGAGGGCCCAAGCGGCGCGAGATCGGTCACGGCGCACTGGCCGAGCGAGCCGTGTTCCCGGTGGTCCCGGGATTCGACGAGTGGCCCTACACGGTGCGCACCGTTTCGGAGGTGCTGGCCTCGAACGGGTCGAGCTCGATGGCTTCGGTGTGCGGATCCACGCTGTCGCTGATGGACGCGGGCGTGCCGATCAAGGCGCCGGTGGCCGGTGTGGCCATGGGCCTCGTACACGCCGACGGCGCCTGGGTCACGCTCACCGACATCCTCGGCGCCGAGGACGCCTTCGGTGACATGGACTTCAAGGTCGCGGGCACCACGGACTTCATCACCGCGCTGCAGCTCGACACCAAGATCGCGGGCATCCCCGCGTCGGTGCTGACCGCGGCGCTGCGACAGGCCCGCGAGGCTCGCCTCGACATCCTCGACGTGATGGCCGAGACCATCATGGAGCCCCGGCCCGACGTGCGCGACACCGCCCCGAAGATCTCCACCTTCGAGATTCCCGTCGACAAGATCGGAGAGGTGATCGGCCCCAAGGGCAAGGTGATCAACGCCATCCAGTCCGAGACCGGCGCCGACATCAGCGTCGACGACGACGGCGCGGTCGGGATCGTGGCCATCGCGTCCACCGACCGGGGGGCGGTGCTCGAAGCCGAGCGCCAGATCAAGCTCATTCTGGACCCGCCCACCGCCGATGTGGGTGCCACGTACCGGGGCCGGGTGGTGAACATCACCAAGTTCGGGGCGTTCGTGAACATCCTTCCCGGCCGCGACGGGCTCGTGCACATCTCCAAGCTGGGGGGCGGCAGGCGCATCGACAGGGTCGAGGACGTACTGGAGCTCGGCGAGGAGATCGAGGTGGTCGTCGAGGACGTCGACCCCAACGGCAAGATCTCGCTGATTCCCAAGACAGACGACACGGACGGTGCCGGGGCGTTCTCGGCCCGTCCGGAGCCCCGTCGCGACGGAGGCGGACGTTCGGAACAGCGCCGGGGCCCCGGAAGCGGTGGCATGGAGCGCTCATCCGGGCGCTCCGATCGCGACGGAGGCCCCGGCCGCGGCGATCGCTCCGGGTCAGACTTCCGGCGATCGGGCGACGGCCGCGGCGATCGTCGGGGCTCCGAGCCCCGTCGCGACGACCGCGGCGGCCGCGTCCGGCAGCCGGCTGCGGCTCCGGGCGCGAGGCGGGCCTCGTTCGAGGACTCCTTCGACCAGGAGCTGGAGAAGGAGTTCGGAGACCTGGGTCCCGATCCCCGAGCCCGGCGAGCCGGTCGCCGGGGCCCTCGCGGCCCGCGCTAGCCGATCATGATCCGAGTCGGGGTGTGCGGCGCCACCGGGCGCATGGGCGCCGAGGCGTGCCGGGCCGTCGAAGCCGATCCCGACACCGAGCTGGTGGCCGCCATCGGCTCGGCCGGCTCGGTCGAGGAGTTCGTCGAGGCCCGTGCCGGGGTGGTTGTGGACTTCACCGTCGCCGAGGCGGTCAGGGCCAACGCCCCTCGCCTCGCGGCGGCCGGCGTCCACGCCGTCATCGGCACTTCGGGCTTGACACCGAACGACACCGACGCGCTCCGGGAGGCCTTCGTGCGCAGCCACTGCATCGTCGCGCCGAACTTCGCGGTCGGTGCAGTGCTGATGACCCGCTTGGCGGCTCTGGCCGCACCGTACTTCGACACCGCAGAGGTGATCGAGCTTCACCATGACCGCAAGGTCGACGCGCCGTCCGGGACGGCCTTGACGACCGTCGAGGCCATGGCCGAAGCATCCGCCGACTGGGCGCCGGACCCCACGAAGAACGAGGTACTTCCGGGCGTCCGCGGCGGCCAGGGCCCGGGCGGGATCCCGATCCACTCGGTGCGCATGAAGGGCCTCGTCGCCCATCAGGAAGTGCTGCTCGGCGGCCCGGGCGAGACCCTCACGATCCGTCACGACTCGATTGACCGGTCGGCGTTCATGCCGGGGATGCTGCTGGCCACCAAACGGGTCGTGGCGCTCGAGCCGGGTGTGACCGTCGGCCTCGGCGAGGTGCTGGGCATCTAGGTCAGCCGCGGAGACTCTGAGTGCGCAGGCTGGCATCGCCGGGGTGGGTGGCTTCTCACCTGTTCGCGGTGGCGATGGTCGTGCTCATGACCAACCTGGGGTTCTGGCAGCTTCGACGGCTCGACGACCGGCGCGCCGACAACGCCCAGACTGCCGCGGCGATGTCGGAGGCGCCCTCCGACATCGCCGCCTATCTCGACACGCTGGGTTTGCCCCCCGAGTTCACTGCGGTCGCGGCGAAGGGCGCCTACCTTGCCGGCGCCGAGGTGCGGATCGGCAACCGCAGCAGCGGCGGGCAGCCAGGTTTCTGGCTAGCGACCCCGCTGGAGCTGGCCGACGGTCGGGCCGTGGCGGTGGTGAGGGGCTGGGTTCCCCGGCGCAGCGTCACAGGACTCGACGACCGCAGCGCGGCCCCTCCGGCGGGAGAGGTGACCGTGGTCGGGCTGGCCTTCGACAGCGTCGACGGGGGCCGGATCGCGGAGACCGGTCCGGGCGACACGCCCGAGATCTCCCGCATGGACCTGAACCGCTTCGAGGAGGTCTCTGGAGTCGATGTGCAGGATGTCTGGATCAGGCTGCGGGCCCAGTCGCCGCCCCAGCCTGCCGGGCTGCCGGAGCCGGTGCCCGATCCTGATCTGGGCGAGGGGCCGCACCTGTCGTACGCGTTCCAGTGGTTCTTCTTCTCGGCCGGGGCGGTGGTGGTGTACGCCCTGATCCTGCGCCGGGCCGTGAACGGTCGCCAAGAGGCCCCTGGCACGACGTAAGGTTGTAGGCGATGGCACGGTTCGGACGAGTGCTCACCGCGATGGTCACGCCCTTCACCGACGAGGGAGCGCTGGATCTTGATGGCGCCGCCCGGCTGGCGCGGTGGCTCGTCGCCCACGGCAACGAAGGTCTCGTCGTGGCCGGCACCACCGGGGAGAGCCCGACCCTCACCCACACCGAGCAGGCCGACCTGGTGGCCGCGGTGGTGGATGCGGTCGACGTGCCGGTGGTCGCGGGCGCCGGGAGCAACGACACCCGCGCCGCCATCGACCTCACCGAGCGCTGCACGAGGGCTGGAGCAGCCGGGATCCTGCACGTTGCCGGCTACTACAACCGCCCGTCGCAGGCCGGGCTCGACTCGCACTTCCGGCATTGCGCGGCCGCCACTGACCTGCCGGTCATCATCTACGACATACCGGGGCGGACGGGTCGCAAGGTTGCCACCGAGACCCTGGCCCGGCTGGCCCACGAGGTTCCCAACATCGTCGGGCTCAAGGACGCGGCCGGCTCACCCGCGGAGACGGCCCGCCTGCTGGAGATGGCCCCCGACGACTTCGAGGTGTACTCCGGCGACGACTCGCTCACCCTGCCCCTGCTGTCGATCGGGGCGGTCGGCGTCATCGGCGTCGCCACCCACTGGGCCGGCCGGCAGATGGCGGCCATGTTCGACGCCTTCGAGAGCGGCCGGGTGGCCGAGGCCGCGGCCATCAACCGCGTCCTGATCGACTCCTACGACTTCGAGACCGGCGACGACGCCCCCAACCCGGTGCCCACCAAGTGCATGATGCGGGTGCTGGGGCTGCCGGCGGGGCCGTGCCGCCTGCCCATGGGACCCGAGCCGTCCGGGCTCGAGGACCGGGCCCGGGAAGTCCTCACCGCGCTGGGCGCCGGTTAAGCGTCCGCTGTGGCCGCGCCGGTAGCCGTCACCTTCCTGGGCGGCCTCGGGGAGATCGGACGCAACTGCGCGGTCATCGAGACCGCCGGCCGCCGGGTGCTGCTCGACTGCGGCCGGATGTTCGCAGGCGACGACCTCCCCGGCGTCGACTCGGTGCTGCCCGATTTCGAATGGCTGCTCGACCGCGGGGGAGTGGAGGCCTGTGTCGCCACCCACGCCCACGAGGACCACATCGGCGCCCTGCCGTACCTGCTCGAGCGCCTGTCGTTCCCGGTGTACGGATCGGCGTTCACGCTGGGTCTGGTGCGGCACAAGCTGGCCGAGGCGGGCCTGCTCGACCGGGCCGAGCTCCGCGAGGTCCGCGACGGAGACCGCTTCAACGCGGGGCCCTTCGAATGCGAGGCCATGCCGGTCACCCATTCGGTCCCCGGGGGATTCATAACGGCCTTCTCCACGCCCCAGGGTCTGATCCTGCACTCCAGCGACTTCAAGCTCGACCTCACGCCCGTGGACGGGCGGCGCACCGCACTGTCCCGCATCGGAGCGCTGGCCGACGACCCGGGCGTGCGGCTGCTGCTGGCCGACTCGACCAACGCGGACGACCCCGGGTCGACCCGGTCGGAGCGCGAGGTGGGCGACGTGCTGCGCGAGGCGATCGGCCGCGAGGAGGGTCGCAGGGTGATCGTGGGGGCTTTCGCCAGCCACATCCACCGCATCCAGCAGGTGATGGACGTGGCCGTCGGCACGGGCCGCACGGTGGCCACGCTGGGCCTGTCGATGCAGCGCAACGTCGGCCTGGCCCGCGAACTCGGGCTGTTGCGGATCCCCGATCACGCTCTGCGCGACATCACCGACATCGACCGGATCGATCCGGCGAAGGTGCTGATCGTCTGCACCGGGTCCCAGGGCGAGCCCCGAGCCGCGCTGACCCAGATGGCCGAGGGGACCAGCAAGTGGGTCGAGATCGGCGATCGGGACACGGTCATCTTCAGCTCCCACCCGATCCCCGGCAACGAGGCCGCGGTGGGAGCGGTCCGCAACGGGCTGGCCCGGCGCGGGGCCCGGGTGCTGCACACCGGCAATCTCAACGTGCACACCTCGGGCCACGGCAAGCAGCAGGAGTTGAAGGTGCTGCACTCGGCCGCATCGCCGCAATGGTTCGTGCCGGTCCACGGCGAGTACTCGCATCTGGTGGCCCACGCCCGGCTGGCCACCGAGATGGGCATGGACTCCGAGCGGGTGCTGCTGTGCTGCGACGGCGACCGGATCGAGTTGACCGACGACGGTCTGCGGCGCTCCGGCTCGGTCGGCGGCGTCCACCTCTACGTGGACGGCACGGTCGGCGACCTGGGATCGATCGTGCTCGACGAGCGGCGGAAACTGGGCTCCGACGGCTTCGTGGCCGTGGTCGTGGACTTGGATCTGGACCGCGGCGTGCTCCTGCGGGGGCCCGAGGTGCTGTCGCGCGGCTGGGTTGAGCAGCCGGCCCTGCTAGCCCACGAGACCGCTATTGCCGACGCCGTCGAGGCCGAGGTTCGTGATGCGCTCGAGGACGGCCGCACCGACCGGGACGCCTTCGAGGATCTGGTGCTTCGCACCGCCCGGCGAACCTCCCGTGAGCGGACCCGCCGACGGCCGGTGATAGTCCCGGTGGTGCGAGAGATCTGAGAATCGGTCCTGGGGCCCGTCGCCTGTGCCCGGCTGCAGGGTTCACAAGGCTGCCGGGCAGCACTGGTAGCGTCACGATTCATGGCCGGCAGGGACGCCAAGAACGGCGGTAGCACCTCAAACGGGTCGAAGCAGGCCAAGAAGGGCCCGACGCGAGGCTCGGCCGCGGTCGGCTCGGTGGTTCGGCGTCATCGCCGGGACATTTGGGGCCTGGCCGCCATCGTGGCCGGCTTGATCGTGGCCGGCAGTGTGTGGTTCGCGGCCGCCGGACCGGTGGGCGAGCAGGTCGACCGGGCCCTGGCCGCGGGGTTCGGTCTAGTGCGTTCTGCCCTGCCCGTCGGACTGGTGGTCGTGGGTGTCGCGGCGCTGTGGGGCGGACACCGCAGCGGACGCTCGGGCCGGGCAGCAGGCGGCGACGGCGGAGGCGACGACACGGAGGTCAGCGCCCCGCCGGTCGGTGGCCCCGACTCCGGTGCCCGGATGCTGGTGGGCGGCGTTCTGCTGCTGGTGTCGTCCACCGGCCTGTTGCACGTGGGCCGGGGTCGGCCCGGTCTCGGCGACGGCATCGACGAGCTCGGCGCGGCCGGCGGTGCCCTGGGGGTCGGCATCGGCGGGTTCCTCCACGCCTGGACCGCCCTGTGGGGCTCGGTCCTCCTGCTCGGCTTCGTGGGGCTGATCGGCGTGATCGTGGTGACTCGCGCAACAGTGCGGTCGGCCGCCGAGGCCGCGCTCGCCGTGGTGCGGTCCACCGCTGCGGCCGTGCTCGCGGTGCTCCGCCCGTTGTGGCGCGTCCTGCGGGCCGCAGCGGTGAACCTGTTCAGCGACCTCAAGGAGGCCCCTGCCGGACGAGATGCCGCCGGCCCTCCGCCCTACGGGCATGCCGAGGGGGCGCCGTTCCCGGTGGACCCGGGTTCGAGCGACGCCGGCATGGACGACGATCCGATGCCCGCGGAGCCCGAGCCCTCTCCTCCGGCCGAGTTCGCTCCCGTGCCTGCCGATCCCGCCAAGGTCCTGGCCGCGGGCGCAAGCCGGAAGCGGCGCGACGGCCCGTCCAAGTGGAGGCTGCCGGCCGCCAAGGTCCTCACCGTGACGCCCTCGCGGCAGATCGACAAGGCCGCCGTGGCCGAGCGCGGCCAACTGCTGCAAGCCACCCTCGATCGGTTCGATGTGCAAACGATCCTGCTGGAGCCGGTGGTCGGGCCGACGGTCACCCGCTTCGTGCTGGAGCTCGGCGAGGGCGTCAAGGTGTCCAAGCTCGAGAATCTGCGCAAGGACATCGCCTACGCCATGGCGTCGCCCGACGTGCGCATCCTGGCCCCCATCCCGGGCCGGCGGGCCATCGGCGTGGAGGTCCCGAACCTCGACCGCCACATAGTGCGGCTCGGCGATGTGCTGCGATCACCGGAGGCACGGGCCGCGGAGCACCCACTGGAGGTGGCCATCGGCCGAGACATCAACGGTCAGTCGATGATGATGAACCTGGCGACCACCCCCCACCTGCTGATCGCCGGTGCCACCGGGGCCGGCAAGTCGTCGTGCCTCAACTCGCTGATCACGTCGGTGCTGATGCGGTCCACCCCCGACGAGGTCCGGATGATCCTGGTCGACCCCAAGCGGGTGGAGATGGGCCAGTACGACCGCGTCCCCCACCTCCTGACCGCTCCGGTCACCGATCCCCGCAAGGCGGCCAATGCGCTGAGCTGGGCCGTGCGGGAGATGGAGCGGCGCTACGACCTGCTCCACGAGACCGGCTTCCGGGACATCACCGGCTACAACGGAGCGGTCGACGAAGACTCCCTGGACCCCCCGCGGGGGGCGAGGGACGCCGACGGCGAGCCGCTGCGGTACCAGCGCCTGCCGTTCGTGCTGCTGGTGGTGGACGAGCTGGCCGACCTGATGATGGTGGCCGCCAGGGACGTGGAGGAGTCGATCGCCCGGATCGCCCAGATGGCTCGCGCCGTCGGCATCCACCTGGTGATCGCCACCCAGCGGCCGTCGGTCAACATCATCACCGGGGTGATCAAGGCCAACATCCCGGCCAGGCTCGCGTTCGCGGTGGCGAGCCTGACCGACTCGCGGGTCATCCTCGACCAGCCCGGCGCCGAGCGGCTGGTGGGCCAGGGCGACATGCTGTGGCTCGGGCCCTCGTCGTCGACGCCTCACCGCATCCAGGGCTGCTGGGTGACCGAGGACGAGGTCCGCGCCGTGGTGGGGCACTGGGTGGACCAGGCGCCCGACTTCGACGACGATCCGTCGGTCTCCACCGACGGGCCGCTTGGCGGCGAGTCCGGCAGCCCGCTGCAGCCGGGGCCCGACCTGGGCGGGGCGCCGATAATGCCGGCCAGCATCACGGACGCGCCTCCGCTGGAGGACGACGGCGGCGACGAACTGCTCGACGCGGCCATGGCCCTGGTGGTAGAGACCCAGCTGGGCTCCACCTCGATGCTCCAGCGCCGCCTGCGGGTGGGCTTCGCGAGGGCGGGGCGGATCATGGACCTGCTCGAGCAGCGGGGCGTGGTCGGCCCGTCCACCGGGTCCAAGGCCCGCGAGGTTCTCATCACCCCCGAGGAGTTCGAGGCCAGGCAGGCCGGCTGAGTAGATGCTGCTGGGTCTCGTCTACTCGATCGTCGGCCTGATCGTGCTGTCGCTGGCCGCCGACCAGTTCGTGCGGGGGGCGGCCCGGTTGGCCGTCGTGCTCCGGATGGCGCCCATCGTGGTGGGCGCCGTCGTGGTGGGTTTCGGCACCAGTGCGCCCGAGATGCTCGTGTCGGGGGTGGCGGCAGCCAACGGACGCCTCGACATCGGCGTGGGCAACATCATCGGCTCCAACGTCGCCAACATCTCCCTGGTGCTCGGCGCGGCATCGTTCGTGGCGGTCGTGCCCGTCAGCCGCTCCGTGGTGAGGAGGGACGCCGCGGTCTCAGTGGCCGCGGTGGCTATATTCGGGCTGCTCGTACAGGGCGAGCTCAACCGCCTTGAGGGCGCGCTGCTGCTGGTCGCTTTGGGCGCCTGGTTCGTGCTGGTCCTCCGGGGGGCGCGCACCGTCGACCGCGAAGCGGACATGGACGATCTTTCGGAACTGGTCGGCGAGGACCCTCCCGCGCTCGGAATCGAGACGCTGCGCACCGTCGTGTCGCTCGCCCTGGTGGCCGGCTCGGCCTACATCCTTGTGGAGGGCGCCGAGCGGGTAGCCGACGCGCTCAACCTCTCGGGAGGCTTCGTCGGCTACACCATGGTGGCCGTCGGCACCTCGGCACCCGAGTTGGTCACGGCGGTGGTCGCGGCCCGGCAGCGGGAAACCGAACTGCTCGTAGGCAACCTGCTGGGAAGCAACGTGTTCAACTCTCTGGCCGTGGGTGGCGTCATCAGCCTGGTGGGGCCCGGCCCGGTCGGCGACGTCACCCTCCAGACCCTCGGCTCGCTGATGATGGTGGTGATCTGCGTGGTGAGCTGGGTGGCCATGGCCATAGGCCACCGGGTCAGCCGTATCGACGGGATCGTGCTGCTGGGTCTCTGGGTGGTGAGCATCGCACTGCTAGCCGGCTGACTCTGCCACCGGGGCTTCACATGGCATCAATCAGAAGCGCACATCCGCGAGACCTCTGGGAACCCCGCCAGCCGGGCGGACGTCCAATCCGCGTGAAAGTCCTATGCCAGCGCCCGGCCGTGAGCCGTCACAGCCTGCTCCTGTGCGCCGTGGTGTGCTTGGGCATTCTCGGCACCGGCTGCGCGTCCGATTCGGGCGAGGGCTCGTCCGGCACGAGTGAGCAGCCGGCCACCGGAGCGGATCCCTCGCTGCCGGCCGACGCTGAGCAGGCACCGACTGCCTCGGCTCCGCCATCCGACCCCCTGGCGCCCACCACCTCCACACCCCTGGAGCAGGATGTCGAGCCCGTCGAGAAGCCCGCGCCGTCTGACCAGCTCGCAGAACCCGCTGAGCCCGTCGAGAAGCCCGCGCCGTCTGACCAGCTCGCAGAACCCGCTGAGCCCGTCGAGAAGCCCGCGCCGTCTGACCAGCTCGCAGAACCCGCTGAGCCCGTCGAGAAGCCCGCGCCGTCTGACCAGCTCGCAGAACCCGCTGAGCCCGTCGAGAAGCCCGCGCCGTCTGACCAGCTCGCAGAACCCGCTGAGCCCGTGGAACCCGAGGCGGCTACCGCGGCTGGTGACTCCTCCGGTGATGCGGCGCGGCCAGAAGCGGCACAGGACCAGCCTCGAGCGGGATCGTCGGTCTTCCCGCCCGTGGTGGACGGCGGGGATGTGGCTCGCTGGACCGTCGAGATCATCGAAGCGTTCCCGCACGATCCCGACGCCTTCACCCAGGGCCTCGAAATCGCCGACGGCACCATGTATGAGAGCACCGGCCTGCGGGGCCGCTCCTCGCTGCGGACCGTCGACGCGGTCACCGGCGAGGTCACGGCAAGCGTTCACCTGCCCGACGAACTGTTCGGCGAAGGGCTCACGATCGTCGGCGACACGATCATCCAGCTGACCTGGACCAGCGAGACAGCCCTCCTGTACGACCGGTTGACGCTCGATGCACTGGGAGCGCACGCCTACGAGGGCGAGGGCTGGGGCCTGTGCCTGTCGGGGGATGTGCTGATCATGTCGGACGGCTCCAACCGTCTGGCGCGCCGGGATCCCGAGACCTTCACGCTCGTCGGAACGGCGACGGTGACCGCGCCGGGCTACGACGGGAGGCTCGACTACCTGAACGAGCTCGAGTGCGTGGACGACCTGGTGATCGCCAACGTCTGGCAGACCGATCGGCTGCTGGTGATCGATCCGGTGTCGGGCCGGGTGGTGGCGTCCATCGATGCTGGCCCCCTCGTCGACGACGTGAGCCGGCGCGCAACAAGCGACATAGACGTCCTCAACGGGGTGGCGTTCGATCCGGACAGCGCCACCCTGTGGATGACCGGCAAGCTGTGGCCCCGGCTCTATAGGGTCCGCATAGTGGAGGTGGCCTAGGTGGGATCGAGGTGCCCTGAGTGGGATTGAGGACGCGAGCGCTGCATGGCGCCCTGGCGGCCGCTGCGTTGATGGCCTGTGCCTGCACGGGCGGTTCTGTGCTGCGCTCATCCGATGGGGCGTCGCCCACCCTGCCCCCTTCCTCCACCACGGTGCAGCTGCCGGAGTCGGCGAGCGCAGCCACGACCCCGGTGGACACGACGACGACCGAACCCGACCGGTCCTGGCGGCTGCTGGCCGGCGGCGATGTGCTGATGACGCGAACCGAGCCCGCGGGAATCGACCCCTTCGCTTCGCTGGACCCACCGCTGGGCTCGTCGGACTTCTCGCTGGTGAACGTGGAGATGGCCATCAGCGACCGCGGGGCGCCCCACTGGAAGGAGTTCGCGTTCCGGGCCCCGCCGTCGGCCGCCGAGCGCATCGCGGCCGGTGGGGTCAGCGTGGCCAACCTGGCCAACAACCACGCCAACGACTACGGCCCCGACGCCCTGACCGACACCCTTGATCTCCTGGAAGCGGCCGGCGTGACCACCGTCGGCGCGGGCCGCAACGCCGACGAGGCCTACCAGTACCGGCTCCTGTCAACCGGCAACGGCGTCCGAGTTGCCTTCGTCGGCGCGTCCATGATCGTGCCCTCCAGCTTCGCGGCCGGCACCACTGCTCCGGGAATCGCCTCGGCGCACTCGCCGGCCCGGGCCCGGGTCCTCGACACGGTGCGGGCCGCGGCGGCAGAGGCCGACGCGGTGGTTGTCGCGGTGCACTGGGGCATCGAGCGCGACACCTGCCCCAGCAACGACCAGCGCCTCTTCGCCCGGCAGCTGCTCGAAGCGGGCGCCGACGCCGTCATCGGACACCATCCTCACGTGCTCCAGCCGGTTGAGTTGGTCGGCAGCAAGCTGGTGGCCTACTCGCTCGGCAACTTCATCTGGCACGTTCGCTCGGGCATCCTCGGCGAGACCGGAGTTCTCCAGATCGACTTCGACGGCGACGGGGTCGTCACCTGGGAGTTCCACCCGCACCTTCTCGACGCCAACGGCGCGCCCGCTCCGGCCGACTCCGGCGAGCGCGTCGAACGCATCCGCGACATCATCTCCGGCAACTGCGCTCCCCATGATCCTCCGCCCCCGGAGCGCACCAGCACGACGACCACCACGACTCTGCCCCCTCCGACGGGGACTGCGGGCGTCTAGGGCGATGCCGGTGTCCAGCGGGCCCGAGTCCTTCGTGGTGCACACCCTGGGGTGCCCCAAGAACCAGGTCGACTCCGACAAGTTGACCGGGCTGCTGGTGTCCGACGGCCTGGCGCCCGCCACCGACGCCTCCCAGGCCGACCTCGTCGTCGTCAACACGTGCGCCTTCGTGGAGGAGGCCCGCCAGGAGTCGATCGACACCATCCTGGAGCTGGCCGAGACCAAAGCGTCGGGCGCGTCGCTGGTGGTGACCGGCTGCCTCGCGGAACGCTACGGCGACGACCTGGCCGCAGCACTGCCGGAGGTCGACCGGATCGCCGGGTTCGGCATGGCTCTCACCGGCGTGTCCGGCGCCGCCGCACCTGGGCCTGCTCCGGTGCCGGTGGAACTGGGGCGCCGGGACACCCGAGGTGTTCCGGCCTTCGACCTTCTCAACCTCCGGAGGCCGCGGTCGCCTCGCCCGTGGGCGTACGTCAAGATCGCCGAGGGCTGCGACCGGGCCTGCGGCTTCTGTGCCATCCCCAGCTTCCGGGGCCCGCAGCGCAGCCGCCCGGTCGAGCGGATCCTCGCCGAGGTGGAGCAACTCGAGGCGGTCGAGATCGTACTGGTCGCCCAGGACCTCGCCTCGTACGGCCGGGACCAGGGCCGGGGCGAGCGCCGCATCGTGCCGCTGGTGGAGGCCGTGTCGGCCCGGGTCGCCCGCACCCGGCTGCTCTACCTGTACCCGTCGGACCTCAACGACGCCCTGATCGATGCCATCTGCGCCACCGGCGTGCCCTATTTCGACCTGTCGCTGCAGCACGTCTCCCGGCCGCTGCTGCGGCGCATGCGGCGCTGGGGCGACGGTCAGCGGTTCCTGGCCCGCATCGAGGCGATCCGCCGGCGCGAGCCCGACGCAGCCTTCCGGTCGAACTTCATCGTCGGCTACCCGGGAGAGACCGAGGAGGACCACGACCTGCTGCTGCGCTTCGTGGAGCAGGCCCGGCTCGACTGGTGCGGGTTCTTCGCCTACTCCGAGGAGGAGGGCACCCATTCGGCGACCCTCGGCGGCAAGATCGACGAGAGCCTGCGCTCGGAGCGCCTGGCCGAGCTCACCGAACTGCAGGACGCCATCACGGCCCAACGCCGCGACCTGCTGGTCGGACGCCGGGTCGAGGTCCTCGTGGACGAGACCGGCGTGGGCCGGACCCACCGCGAGGCCCCCGAGATCGACGGGATCGTCGATGTGCCCGCGGCGCTCGCGCCGGGTACCTTCGCAGACGTGACGGTTACTGCGGCTGAGGGCTGCGATCTGGTGGCGGCGTGAACTCCCCGAGCGGGGCCGAAGCACCCGCCCAGGCCAGCCTGCTTCACCCCGCCAACCTGCTGACCCTCGCCCGGCTGCTGCTGTCGCCCATCCTGTTCCTCCTGATCCTGCAGGCGACCGACACCAAGGGCGCGTCGTGGGCGGCTTTCGGGCTGGGCCTGGCCATGGCCGGCACCGACTTCTTCGACGGCCGGGTGGCCCGGCGGGCCAACGTCACCAGCCGCAGCGGCGCCTTCCTCGACCCTCTCGCCGACAAGGTCGTGGTGCTCGGCGCCGCGTTCTGCCTGGTGGCGGTGGAGCGCTACTGGTGGGTGCCGGTGACCGTCATCGCCTTCCGCGAGCTGGGAATCACCGCCTGGAGAGCGCGATGGGCCGGCGCCGGCGTCTCCATTCCGGCCCGTCGCTCGGCCAAGTACAAGACCTCCGTGCAGGGGCTCGCGCTGGCCATGGCGGTCATGCCCACCCTGGAGGACGCCCACACCCTGCTGACCGTCGCGCTGTGGGTGGCGGTGGTGTTCACTGTGGTCACGGGACTCCAGTACCTGATCGACGGTCGCTCCGCCCTAGCGGACAGCCGCTGAGTTGATCGCCGACCCCCGACCCGTGGTCTGCTGATGCCGAGAGAGAGCGCGGCCGCCCCGCCGTTCCGGCGACACCGATCGGGCGGACAGCCGTGAGATGTGAGGTCGTGGCGGTCGGGACCGAGCTGCTGCTCGGCCAGATCGTCGACACCAACTCGTCGTGGATCGGCGAGCAGCTCGCGCTGGCCGGCATCGACAGCCACTTCCAGACCAAGGTCGGCGACAACCTCGACCGGATGGTCGCCGCGTTCGAGCAGGCGCTGGATCGCAGCGATGCGGTCATCGTGTGCGGCGGCCTCGGCCCCACCCCCGACGACATCACCCGCGACGCGATCGCGGCCGTGATGGGCGCGGAGCTGCGCCGCGACGAGGCGGTGGTCGAGCGGATCCGGGCCATGTTCTACCGCCGCGACCGCCAGATGCCGGACAACAACCTCCAGCAGGCCGACGTGCCGGTGGGGGCCCGGGTGATGGATGTGCAGCCGGGCACCGCGCCGGGGCTGATCTGCCCGGTGAGGCGAGGCGGCGGCTCCGGGGATCCGGCCGGCATCGCGGCCGGCGCCGCGGCCCCGGACGCCGGCAAGGTGATCTACGCGGTTCCTGGAGTGCCCTGGGAGATGCAGAAGATGGTCAGCGAATGCGTGCTGCCCGACCTGCAGGCCCGCGCCGGCGAGCGGCATGTGATCCGGAGCCGGACCCTGCGCACCTGGGGGCACTCGGAGTCCGGCCTCGCCGAGCTCCTCGAGCCGGAGATGCGCCGCCTCGACTCCACCGGCGAGGCCACCATCGCCTTCCTGGCCAGCGGCATGGAGGGGTTGAAAGTCCGCATCACCGCCAAGGCCGCCGACGACGAGACCGCCGAGGGAGTGCTGTCCGGTGTGGAGTCGAGGGCGCGCGCCGTGATCGGCGAGGCCGTCTTCGGCGCCGACGACGACACCATGGAGTCGGTGGTCGTCGCCCTGATGCAGTCGCAGGGCCTGACGCTGGCGCTGGCCGAGTCGGTCACCGGCGGGCTGATCGCGGCTCGCCTCACCGACGTGCCCGGAGCGAGCAGCGTGCTGCGGGGCGCGGTGGTGCCCTATGACCGGGAGATCAAGACGGGCGTCCTGGGCGCGCCCGACGTGAACGCGGTCAGCTCCGAGATGGCGCTGGCCATGGCTGAGGGCGCCTGCCGGGTGCTGGGCGCCGACGTGGGCCTGGCCACCACCGGCGCAGCCGGTCCCGACGCCCATGAGGGGGCCGAGCCGGGCACGGTGTGGATCGGGTTGCACCTCGACGGCGACGGCGAGGCCGCCCGGGTGCGCTTCAACATGGCTCGCACGATGGTGCGCCAGCTCGGCACGATCACCGCGCTGAACCTGCTGCGGACCCGCCTCCTGGCCCGAGACGGCTGAGTCCCGCTTCGAAGACCTCTAGGTCGGCCTGCCAGCAGCCCATAAGGTGGGTGGGCCGGAACCCCATCTCGACGTTGATGGCCAGCATGTGGGCGTTGCTGGCCGCGTTGCCGGTCTGGAGCGCGGTCACCTCGGGCTCGGTCGCCCGCAACCGCTGCCACATCGCGGCCTTGAGCCAGCGCCCGATGCCCCGGCCCCGGTGGGCGGGCAGCACCACCGTGCTCCATTGCCACGAGGCCGCTGGCCGGTGCCGGTTGACGAACACCTCGGTGGTGCCGGCGGCCTCGCCGCCGGCGGTGACCGCCAGGACGCCCCGGTACTCCAGCCCGCAGGCGGCTCGGGCCTCGATCTCGGCCCGCACCATGGCCGCGTCGACGATGGTGTCGGCCATCTCCAGGTCGTCGGTGGGGGCGTCGTTCATGGCGTTGGCCGTGGCCACCAGGGCGTCGATCCGGTCCTCGGGGCAGCGGCGGGCCCAGTGAACCAGCTCCAGGTCGGCCGGCCCGGCCGCGATCCAGCGGGCCATGAGCTCGGGATCCACCGAGGCCAGGTCGAGTCGGGACTCCTGCTCGGTGTAGCGCAGTTCCGCGCCCAGCCCGGTCCAGAAGGCGTGGGCGGACGGGGTGTGGTCGCCCCAGGCGATAACTGAAGTCCGCCCGTCGGCCCGGGCCAGCCGCAACAGCTCGGCCAGCACCGCGGCCGCGGTGTGGTCGTCGGTGGGGGTGATCTCTACTCCGGCCAGGTTGGCGTTGGCCGCGTCGGCATTGAACTCCACGTGCCCTATGGCGGCAGCGGCGCCGTCTGTGAAGGCAACCACCCTCCGGTGGCGACAATGGTCGGTGGCGTCGTCGTCGAATACGGCCTGCAACTCTGCCGCCGGCGTGACCGGCAGGCCGGGGTCGCGCTCGCGGTCGATTCGCTGCTGGAGTTGCAGCGCCGCACCGAAGCCGTCCGGGTCCAGAGATCGGGCGTCGACTATCTGCATACGCGGAGGCTACGGGCGACATGATGGATCGGGGAACCAGCCCCGGCTCCGGAGCGACAAAGACGTGAAGCCGGTCCACGTCACCGGCACGGAGATCGTCTGGGAGGTCAACGGCCAACAAGCGTTCACATTCACGGTGCCCTCGCCAGGAATCGAGTCCTGGAGTCCGCCTCGTTTCGCTGTGGGCCAGCGGGTCAAGCGCTCAGGTGAGCCGACACCGCTCCGAGTTCGCCCATATCGGCACCGACCGCTGATCCTGGGCTGATCGGCCTCATCGGACCCAGCGACCCTGTCATCAGGCACTCGCCGGCTCGAATGGGTGTGCCCCGTTCGCACAACACGTCCGCCAGCCATACCGCCGCGTTGAGCGGGTTGCCCAAGCAGGCGGCGCCGGTCCCGGTGGCCGCAACCTCTCCGTCGATGGTCATCCGCATCTGGACGTCGCGCAGGTCGACCGCGCTGAGACTCACCGGCCGGGTGCCCACCACATACAGCCCGCAGCTGGCGTTGTCGGCCACGGTGTCGACGATGGTGATGTCCCATCGGCGTATCCGGCTGTCAACGATCTCCAGCGCGGGCAACACATAGGCGGTCGCGTCGATGATGTCGACCACGCTGTGCTCGCCCTTGTCGAGGTCGCGGTCCACGACCACCGCCACCTCGGCCTCGACTCTGGGCTGCAGCAGCCGTCCCGGGCCGATCTCCGCGCCGTCGGCCAGGCACATGTCGGCGAACAGCACGCCGTAGTCGGGCTGATCCACTCCCAACTGCTCCTGTACCACCACCGCAGTGAGACCTATCTTGTGGCCGCTCACCCGCCGCCCCGCCGCCAGCGCGAGCTCAGTGTTGTGCTGTTGCACCTGATAGGCGGCATCGACATCAGTGGAAGTGCCCAGCACGTCGCGTACCGGCGCGCACGGCACACCGGTCTCGGCGGCCGTGCGCAGCCGCTCGGCCGCGGCCTCGATCAAGCTACCGGACCTGCCCGGCCCAACCTGAGTGCGATCGGCCGGCATCGGCTATGGCTGGGCCATCAGCGCCACCGAGCCCAGGCTCGAGTAGCGGGCGGTGGCGGTGGTGCCCGCGGCAAGCGGCTGGGCGCTGGTCAGGGCGCCGGCCATCACGAACCAGCCCGCTTCCAGCTTGCGGCCCCGGCCGCCGACATGGTTGGCCAGCATGGCAACGCAGCCGGCTGGATCACCGAGCAATGCGGCTCCGGTGGCAGTTCCGGTTGTGATGCCGTCCACCTCGAAGGTGCATCTCAACCTCAGCAGGTCGGCCTCGCCGGGACCGATCCCGTCGGCACCGACCGTCACCCGGGCTGCCGACGTGTTGTCGGCGATCACGTCGGGCAGCGTGAACGAGAACGCCTCGTAGCGTGAGTCGATCACCTCGATGCCGCCCACGATCTGCTCGGTGGCATCCAGCGCGTCGCCTGCAGTCACCCCGGGGCCGGCCAGGTCCTCGGCCAGCACGAACACAATCTCGGGCTCGCAGCGGGGATGGATCAGCTCCCCTGTCGAGACCGAGCCGTCAGCCGCCACCGTGGAGGCCAGCACCCATCCGTAGATGGGCTCGTTCACGCCCATCTGCTTCTGTTTGGCGGCCGAGGTCAGGCCCAGCTTCGCGCCCGACAGCGAGTCGCCGCGGGCCAGTCGCAGGTCGAGCACCGCCTCCTGGACGGCGTAGGCGTCTGCGATGCTCAACTCGGCAACTTGCGCGGTGATCGGCGCCAACTCCCGTCGCTCGTCGATTCCGGCGAGCAGGTACTGGGCCCAGGCGGCGATGTCTACTGGCATCTGACCGTCTGTCAGGCTCCGTCGGAGGCTCGCGCCAGGCGGAGGGAGGCGGAGTTCATGCAGTAGCGCTCGCCGGTGGGGCGGGGGCCGTCCGGGAACCTGTGGCCGAGGTGGGCGCCGCAGTTGGCGCACACGGCCTCCTCGCGGACCATACCGAAGCTGCGATCGGTGTGGATCTCCACCGCATCGGGGTCGAGCGCCTCCCAGAAGCTGGGCCAGCCGGTGCCGGACTCGTACTTGGTGTCGCTGGAGAACAGGGGGGCGTCGCACACGATGCAGTGGTAGGTGCCGTCGTCGTGGCAGTTCCAGTACTCGCCGGTGAAGGCCCGCTCGGTGCCGGCCTGCTGGGTGACCTGGTACTGCGCCGGCGTGAGGCGGTCCCGCAGTTCGGCGTCGTCGAAGGTCTGGTGGACGGGGGAGGCCTGCGAGGTCATGGTGGTTGCCTTTCTGGTCGACTCGGATCCGGATGAACGGCGTCGTGTTCGGAACATTCGCCGGGCCATGGGGTTGCCTTTCGCCTGTACTGCTCTACGGTAGGCAACGCACGCGGGGTTCGTATGGTTCCCGGCCGACGGATCGAGATCCCGCGGTGCCTCGATGCGAGCAAAGCCGGTCTGCTCCATCTGCGCCCGCCGGCTCTGCGAGCGGTACTCGGGCGCCCGCTGGCACGTTGCTGCCGGCGTCCTCGCGGATGCTTGACCTGAACAGATGTTCGCAAGTACGCTCAGTGGAGTTACACTATTGTCATACAAAGACGAACCGGTGTGATCCACCGGGCTTGTCACACCCCTCTCGTAGCTTCGACAAGCATCCCCGACTCGCCTTATGGCCAACTGAAATCCAACCCCAGCGCCCACGGGGCGCACCAGACACAGGAGAACGACGTGGACGATCGACACAAGGCTCTGGACATGGCCATGAGCCAGATAGACAAGCAGTTCGGCCAGGGCTCGGTCATGAAGATGGGCGAGAAGGCGACCATGAGCATCGAGGCGGTCCCCACCGGGGCGCTGGCGCTCGACCTGGCCCTCGGCATCGGGGGTCTGCCCCGGGGCCGGGTAACCGAGATATACGGACCGGAGTCCTCGGGCAAGACCACCCTGGCCACTCATGTGGTGGCCGAGGCCCAGCGCAACGGCGGGATCTGCGCCTACGTCGACGCTGAGCACGCCATGGACCCGGTCTACGCCAAGGCCATCGGCGTGGACATCGACGAGCTGCTCATCTCCCAGCCCGACACCGGCGAGCAGGCCCTGGAGATCACCGACATGCTGATCCGCTCCGGGGCGCTCGACGTGGTGGTGATCGACTCGGTGGCCGCGCTCACCCCGCGGGCCGAGCTCGAGGGCGACATGGGCGACACCCATGTCGGCCTGCAGGCCCGGCTCATGTCGCAGGCGCTGCGCAAGCTCACCTCCAACCTCAACAAGTCCAACACCATCTGCATCTTCATCAACCAGCTGCGCGAGAAGATCGGGGTGATGTTCGGGTCGCCAGAGACCACCCCGGGCGGCCGGGCCCTCAAGTTCTACTCGTCGGTGCGGCTCGACATCCGCCGCATCGAGTCGATCAAGAACGGCATGGAGGTGGTGGGCAACCGCACCCGGGTCAAGGTCGTGAAGAACAAGTGCGCCCCGCCGTTCAAGCAGGCCGAGTTCGACATCATGTACGGAAAGGGCATCTCCCGCGAGGGCTCGGTGCTCGACCTCGCTGTCAGCGAGTCCATCGTGAAGAAGTCCGGGGCCTGGTACACCTACGACGGCGAGCAGCTCGGCCAGGGCCGCGAGAACGCCAAGACGTTCCTGCAGGACAACCCCGAACTGATGGTCGAGATCTCCGACCTGGTCTGGAAGGCAGTAATGCCCGACCCCGACCCGGACGAGGCCGACATGGCTGAGGTCACCTCCTACAACAGCCAAAGCGACGACACCCGATCAGCCGCCTAGCCAGCCGGCCCGCCCTTCCAGCCCAACAGTTGAGGTAGAACCGGCCGAAGGGCACCAGCGATCAGGGGTCGGAGCCGATGCGGATCGGTACGGCGGTTCTCAGCGAGTGTCTCCTCACGCAGCGCGGCCAGCCGCTCAGCGGCTCCTGGGCGCGCCAGCACCTCACGTCGCAGCGCTCCGTAGTCCTTGGTCGAAGGCATCGAAACCACACTCCATTCGAGTTGCGCGATTACTCGCCCGTCGGCGAGTCCCTTCCAATCGCAGTAGAAGGAACAGATGAGTCGGAGCCCGCAGGTGGCCTCGCCTGAGGGTTGACGCCGTCCACTCTCATAGAGCAGGGGTGTGTTAGCACGATGGCGAGGCCAGCGCTGTGGAACCCGGGCACTGCGACATCGGCGAAGACGTCTCCGGTCATCAAGGGCCGAGGAATCGGCACCTCATCCGGTGATGCTGCCAGATACAGATGTTCGACCGCGTCTGGGCATTCAAGAGGGCCGCCAGACAAGGTCGCTTCCTAAGGTCTAGCTATCAGTCAAGCGCAGGCCCGGCATCCCGTCGGGCCCGGTGAACGCCTCGACAGGCGTGGCGTAGCGTTCCCGCCAGTCGAGCTCGAACTCATCGAGAACGGCTTCTGGGTCTGATCCCTGGTCGCGAGCCAGTCGCAGAACCAGATCGAAGCGGCCCTCGGCCACGATGTCTAGGCCCGTTACCGGCGCGTTCGGGTGCAACGGCGTCTCGAGCCAGCCTGCAACGTCTGCGATGTGATACCGAGACCGAGCTGTCTCGCAGAGGCTGAGCAGAAGCGCGACCTTGTAGCGGTTCTCACCCGTCGCCGCACCGCCCAACCGCCACTTACGCAAGGCTGGTACCGATATCCCTGCGACCCGGGCGATATCCCTCCATGAGAAACCCAGGTCGCTCAATTCGGAGAGAAGAGCCTCTAGAGGTTGCTTCGCTCGTTCGCTTGCTCCGACACGAAGTTCAGCGTCGAGCCCGTCGGAGTGGCGCGCGTCCACTAGGTGGTGGAGATGCTTGGTGCCGTCCACCAGGTCAGCCGTCACGTTCCTCAGGAAGCCGTAATCGTCGACGAGGTCGCTGATTGTCCGGGTTGGGGTCTCGATCCCTCCGCCCCGTCCGATCGACGCGCCTGTCGGCTGTCGGTCGATCACGCGTGGGTCGCTCATGGCCTGTCCTTCCTAGGCGTTGAGTACTTCGTCGCGCAGTCTGTCCGTCACGGCGATGTCGAAAAACTCGCTTGCCGGAGAGTGGAGAAGATCGCATCGCTCCATAATCCATTCCGTGTCGTACTCTGGGACTTCCTCCTCGTCGCTCCAGTAGGAGTCCGAGTCCAGCAGGAAGAAGTGCCCGGGCGGAGGCGGATTTTGACGGCGTGTGGGCCCCCCGGGGTCGACCGCGTGCCCGTACTGGGGTCCGTAACGGACGGTCAGCGCTGACGAGGGCGAGGTCCGGTATTGGACAATGCCCTGCCATTGCTGGGCCTGCATACCCGACGGAATGATCTCGGGGCTTGCTGCCGCGAGCAGATGGTCGTTGACGTAACCCGTCCAGTCGCTGGACTCGTTGCCGACTCCTGGGACGCGGATCTCGTCGATGTAGCGCAGCCCGACGCGCCGCACTCCGTCAGGCGGATTGGCATCCTTCAAGGCGCGTATTGCCTTCTCCACAAGCGGGCGAAAGCTCTGGCTCCAGCCGGCGTATGCCGTGGTCTCGACGACCAGCGCGTCCTGTTTGACGACGAGGGCAGTCGTGCGGTCCCGGGAGCTGAGCCGCAGGTGGGTACGACGTTGCACCGCGATCGGCTCCGAAGTTCCAAGGGCCATTTCGATGTGCTCCTCGATCTGAGGCTCAAGCAGTGGCAGACGGCCGCGCACCGCTTGCCGCACGATGTGCAGCATCTCCTCTTCGAACCCTCCCGCCAATTCGGTGTAGCGGATCTCGAGCACGGTCAGGGCTAGGGGAGGGTTGCGAAACGGGGGCGTAGCTGTCGCCACCTCACTAACGATAACCAGAAGTGTAACCGAGGCGGCAACTGAGTGCACGACAATCGCGGCAGCGTTCACTCTGCCAATCTGCCTAGCGCAAGAAGGCCGGACAGTCGGCGCGGATGACCCGACGATCCGCCCCGTAGCCTTTGGTTGTGGGCCGGACCTACGCCATCCGCACCTTTGGGTGCCAGATGAACGAGCACGACTCCGAGCGGATCGCGGGCCTGCTCGAGGATGACGGCTACCGGCGCGCCTCGGCCCTGGAGGAGGCCGACGTGATGGTGCTCAACACCTGTTGCATCCGCGAGAACGCCGACAACAAGCTGTACGGCGCTCTGGGCCGGCTCAAGGCGGTGAAGGCCCAGCGGCCCGGCGCGCTGATCGCGGTGGCCGGATGCCTCGCCCAGAAGGACCGGGAACTGGTCCGGGAGCGGGCCGGCCACGTCGACGTGGTGTTCGGCACCCACAACGTGCACCGCGCCGCCGAGCTCATCGACCACGCCCGGCAGCACGGGCCGGTGGTGGAGATCCTCGCCGAGACGGTCCGTGAGAATGCCGAGGCCTTCCCGTCGGCCCTCCCGGTCCGGCGCGAGGCCGACCACTCCGCCTGGGTGACCATACAGATCGGGTGCGACAACAGCTGCACCTTCTGCATCGTGCCCTCGGTCCGCGGCCCCGAGATCAGCCGGCCCTTCGGTGAGCTGGTGGACGAGGTGACGGCCTTGGCCGCCAGCGGCGTCAGCGAAGTGACCCTGCTCGGCCAGAACGTCAACAGCTACGGCCGCGACCTAGCCCTGTCTCGCCGGGGCGGCGCCGGCGGCAACAGCAGCGGCGTGGGAGCGGCTAGCGACGGCAGCGCGAACGTCGCCAGCAACGACCACGGGAGCAATGGACGCAGGCAGGACACGGACGGAGACGATGCTTGGTGGTGCGGGACGGGCTGGACGGCCGACCGGCGGGCCCGGCCGCTGTTCGCCGACCTGCTCCGAGCGGTCGGGGAGGTCGACGGCATCCGGCGGGTGCGGTTCACCAGCCCGCACCCCAAGGACCTGCGGCCCGAGACGATCGCGGCCATGGCCGGGGTGCCGGCAGTGTGCGAGCACCTGCACCTGCCCCTGCAGTCCGGCAGCGACGCCGTGCTGAGGGCCATGCGCCGGGGCTACACCGCCGAGCGCTACCTCGAGCGCCTGCGAGCGGCCCGGGCCGCGGTGGAGGACCTGGCCGTGTCCACCGACATCATCGTCGGGTTCCCCGGCGAGACCGAAGAGGACTTCGTCCAGACCCTCGAAGTGGCCGCCGAGGCCCGCTACGACAGCGCCTTCACGTTCATCTTCTCGCCCCGACCCGGCACCGCGGCCGCCGGGATGAGCGACCGGTTCGTGCCCCACGACGTGTCCGTGGACCGCTACGAGCGCCTGCGGCGGGTGATCGAGCGGTCCAGCCGCCTCGCCAACGAGACCCGCATCGGCAGGGTCGAGGAGGTCGTCGTGGAGGGGCCCAGCAAGAAGGACCCCACGGTCGCCACCGGCCGCAGCCGGCGCAACACCCTCGTCCACTTCGGATCGCCGACCGGCGGATCGCCCCGCCCCGGCACCTACGCCCGGGTCGAGGTCACCGCGGCCGCGGCCAACTTCCTGCAGGGTGCCCTGGTAGACCTTGAGGCCCCATCCATTGCGCCCACGGCGACCGCACCTCCGGGCCGCCGACGCATCCCCGTGGCGGTTGCCCCATCCTGACCTCGGCGGTGACCTCGAAGCGGCGAGCTTCATGCAGCGGTCATCGTGGAGCCTCCGACGCCGTCGGCGCCTTCGTCGCGGGGCTGGCGCAGGACCGCGGGGGAGAGAGTGGCGGCTCCGACGCCGTCGTCTCACCGCGGGTTCTGCGACGGCGGTGATGGCTTCGTCGCCGATGGGGCAGGGTGGCGGCTCCGACGCCGTCGTCTCACCGCGGGTGCCACACCACGGGGTAGAGGGTCGTCTGTATGAAGGTCGCCTGTATGTCGATCGGACGGTACTGGCAGCGCGGCCACTGGTGGTCGTAGGCCCCACCGCCTCCGGTAAGTCGGACCTCGCCATTGCCCTGGCTCGGCTCGTTGGCGGGGCGGAGATCGTCGCCCTCGATTCCATGCAGGTCTATCGGGGCATGTACATAGGAACGGCAACTCCGACCGCAGCCGAACAAGCCGAGGTGCCCCACCATCTGATCGATCTCAAGGACCCGTCCGAGGAGTTCGCGGTGGCCGAGTTCCAAGCCCGGGCCGTCGCCGCGATCGACGACATCCGCAGCCGGGACGCCGTGCCGGTGCTGGTCGGTGGCACGGGGCTGTACGTGCGCGCCGTGATCGACGACCTGCGGATCCCGGGGCGTTACCCGGAGGTCAGGAGCGAACTCGAAGCCGAGCCCGACACCGGCGCCCTGCATCGCCGCCTCGTGGATCTCGACCCGATCGCCGCTGGCCGAATGGAGCCGACCAACCGGCGCAGAGTGGTCCGGGCCCTCGAAGTGACCATCGGCAGCGGCCGGCCGTTCTCGTCGTACGGGCCAGGCCTGGCGCACTACCCGGCCACCCCTTTCGTGCAGGTCGGACTGCACTGGGACCGGGATCGCCTCGACGAGCGCATCGCAGTCCGCTACCGGCGCCAGATGGCTGGCGGATTCCTTGACGAGGTGCGAGCCCTGGCCGCCGGCCCGATCTCGCGAACCGCATCGCAAGCCCTCGGCTACAAGGAGCTGCTCGCCCATCTGCGGGGCGAGTTGACTCTCGACGAGGCCTTGGACCTGGCCGTCGCACGCACCCGGCGCTTCGCCCGCCGCCAGGAACGATGGTTCCGTCGCGATCCCCGCATCCACTGGCTCGACGCCCCGACGACCCCCACGGACGCTCTGTCCGCCTGGAACGACGCCGCTGGCCCGTGTTCACCCCAACATTGATGTAGTTGCGCGCCTAAAGGGGGTCAACTGCGGCAGTGTCGACAGCAGGGCTGGTTGCCGCCTGAACGACACATCTGCGACCCTTGTCTGACATACATGCGACGTTCATTGTCATATAATAGCGACACTATGGCATCGTTAGCAGCGCTCGTAGACGATCTTTGCGGTAGCCGGGTGGTGGACACCGCCGACTTGGCGCTGGTCAGCGACACCAATCAGCGCAGTGTGGCCCGTTGGCGAGCCGAGCAGGCCAGTCCTAGGAGGCAGGCCGAGGACCGTTTACTGGAGCTGGGCGCTGTGGTCGACCTGGCCCGCAACGTGATGCACGACGATGCCGCACGCATGTGGATGCGGGCACCCAACCAGGACCTCGGCTTTGAGAAGCCGCTGAACATGGTGAGGGAGGGCAAGTACCAGCGCGTCGTAGATCTGCTGCTTGCGCTGGCCGAGGGCGTCACAACCTGACATGAACGGATTCAATCCGCAGTACCTGGCACGGGCCGGCGCATCGCGAGCGGATGTGACCGGGTACCGGAACCAGGCGCCAGGATTCGATCCTCGCAGTGGCGAGGGAGCGCGGCGGTTCGGGGGCCGCTTCAATCCGCCGGGCAGCTTTCCGACGCTGTACCTGTGCTCGATCACTCCGGCGACCTGGCACGCGATGCGCCGCGTTTCCGATGCGCCCCGAGCAGGCGAGAATGCAGCTATGACGGCAGGTCTGCGACTCCACAAACTCCATGGGCTGGGCAACGACTTCCTGGTCGCGTTTGTCGATGAGTTGCCGGCTGATGCCGACGCAGCCGGGACGGCCGCCGCGCTGTGCCATCGCCGCCGAGGTGTGGGTGCTGACGGGCTGATCTATGCCGTGACGGACTCCGCGGACGGCGGTGGAGACGGCTCGGTGAGAATGCAACTCCGGAACTCCGACGGCTCGTCGGCTGAGGTGTCGGGCAACGGTCTGCGGTGCCTGGCGCACGCCGTCGCCGTCATCCACGGGTCCGCGGAACTAGACATCGTCGTGCGAACGGGGGCCGGGGAGCGCCGGTGCAGGATCACCTCGACGGACACGCCCGGCACGGTAGTTGGAACCACCGAAATGGGCTCGCTCGGACCCGGTCCTCTTCCCGACCGGCTCAGTAGAAGCCCCGAAGTCGCCGTGGACCGCATTCTCGGGCCGGATGCGATCGCACGATGGGCCACGCTGGATGTGGGCAACCCCCATGTCGTCTTGGCCGTGGACGATCCCAGCGACGTGCCGCTGGAATCCGCTGGACCAGCGGTCGAGGCCATCTTCTCCGGGGGCATCAACGTCCATTTTGGTGCCGTCACCGGCCCCGACGAGATCACTCTGGGAGTGTGGGAGCGCGGCGCTGGCGCCACCGCGGCGTGTGGGACGGGAGCGGTGGCCGCGGCGTCGGCTTTCCACGGCTGGGGAGAGGTGGGCCAGAATGTGACCGTGCGAATGGCCGGTGGCGAGGCTCGAGTCGATCTCTCGGGACCAGTGACCCTCACCGGCGATTCGACCTACGTGGCCGCAGTGGACGTTGCTCGTGCCTGACGCCGATGGGCCGCAGCCGGGCCGGCGCGTGCAAAGCAGCGACTCTGAGAGTCTGGACGGCGGGGACCGCGACGGCGGCACCCCGGGAGCCGAGACCGGCGGCACCCCGGGAGCCGAGACCGACGACACCCATCGGGGTGGGTTCGGCGAGTTCGGGGGCGACGGGCCCGGGCTCATCGACCGGGCCTTCCGGGAGCGGATCATCCTTGTTGGCGTGACCCGGCCGGACCGGGACATTTCGGCCACCGACGCCTCCCTCGACGAGCTGAGCCTGCTGGTGGACACCGCCGGCGCCGATACGGTCGAAAGGGTCTGCCAGCGCCGCGCCGCCCCCGACCCCGCGACGTTCGTGGGTTCTGGCAAGGCTCGCGAGATCAGGGCTGTGGCCGAGCAGGTCGACTGCGACACCGTGGTGTTCGACGACGAGCTCAGCCCCGCGCAGCAGTTCAACCTGGAGAGGCTGCTCGGGCGCACTGCGCTGGACCGCACCGCGGTGATCCTCGACATCTTCGCCCAGAACGCCAGCACCCCCGAGGGCAAGGCCCAGGTGGAGCTGGCCCAGCTCCGCTACCGGCTGCCCCGCCTGCGCGGCACAGGCCGGCGACTTTCCCAGCAGGCGGGCGGCATCGGCACCCGGGGCCCCGGCGAGACCCAGCTCGAGGTAGACCGCCGGCGCCTCGAGCGGCGCATCCACAAGCTCGAGGCTGACCTCCGCCGCATCGCCGGCCACCGCCGGACCCAGTCCAAGGCCCGCACCCGCACCCGGAACCGGGCGGTGGCCATCGTCGGCTACACCAACGCGGGCAAGTCGTCGCTGCTCAACCGGCTCACCTCGGCCTCCGTGGCGGTGGAGGACCGCCTGTTCGCCACCCTCGACCCCACCACCCGTCGGCTGGGCCTGCCGGGCGGCGAGACGGTGTTCATCACCGACACGGTCGGGTTCGTGCGCAAGCTGCCCCACCAGCTGGTGGAGGCGTTCAAGACGACTCTCGACGTGGTGCGCGACGCCGACCTGCTGGTCCACGTCGTCGACAGCGCCGACCGCGACCCCGACGGATCGATGGCCGCGGTGCGCCTGGTGCTGGCCGAGATCGAGGCCGACGAGGTGCCCGAGTTGGTGGTGTACAACAAGAGCGACCTGGGCCCGGCCGCAGCCCGCCTGGCCGAGCGCACCGAGGGCTCGGTGGCCGTGTCGGCCGCGACCGGCGAGGGAATCGAGGAGCTGCTGGGCGCCATCGGCGACCGGATGCGCCGCGTCGCCCGCGAGGTCGAACTGGTGGTGCCGTGGGACCGGGGGGACGTGCTCGCGGGGGTGCACCGGGAGGGCCAGGTGCTGGACTCCACCGCCACCGAGCACGGGATGAGGGTCAGGGCCCGTCTGGAGCCGTCGTCGGTGGGCGCCCTAAGCCGCTACGTGGTCAACGGCCGGGACAGCGAGTGAGTCCGCGCCACGGCGCAATGAGCGGCCGGGTGTGGCCATGACCGCAGGATTCATCCCCCCGCCGTATCCCTACGAGAGGCTCGACTCGCTGCGCGCGCTGGCCGAGGCGCTGCCTGGAGGTGCGGTGGACTGCTCGGTCGGGACGCCGTGCGACCCGCCTCCCCCGCAGGTGGTGGAGGCTCTGGCTGCCTCGGGCGCGGAGCGCGGCTACCCGTCGTCCATCGGCTCTTCCGCGTACCGTGAAGCAGCCGCAGGCTGGGTCGAGCGGCGCTTCGCTGCGGCTGTGGATCCTGGTGCCGAGGTCGCGGCATGCATCGGCACCAAGGAGTTTGTGGCTTCGCTGCCCGGGTATCTCAGACTCCGCTACCCCGAGCGCGACACCGTTCTGTATCCGGCAGTGTCGTACCCGTCGTACGCGATGGGTGCGACCCTGGCCGGCTGCCGAGCGGTCCCGGTCGCAGTTGACGAGCACTTTCGCATCGACGTCGACTCCATTGCCCGGCGCGACGCCGAGCGTGCCCTCTGCCTGTGGGTGAACACCCCCGGCAATCCGGCGGGAGCCCTCGACGATCTAGGGGCTGTGGCAGCCTGGGGCCGGGCCAACGGCGTGCCGGTGGCCAGCGACGAGTGCTACACGGAGTTCACCTGGGACGGCGCGCCGCGGACCATCCTCGAGCATGGCACCGAGGGCGTGCTGGCAGTGCACTCGCTGTCGAAGCGATCCAACATGGCCGGCGTACGGGCCGGGTTCTATGCCGGAGACGCCGAGTTGGTCCACTACTTGCGCGAGTGCCGCAAGCACGCGGGCTGCATGGTGCCAGGCCCGGTGCAGGCCGCCGCGATCGTCGCTTGGAGCGACCAAGAACATGTGGAAGCTCAGCGCGTCCTGTACCGCGGCCGGTTGAACCTGCTAGAGGGCGTCCTCAGTCTTGCGCTTTCGCCGTATGGGCCGTTCGGATCGGTTCTGCCGACCGCGCAAGCCCTGCTTGCCGAAGCGCCTCGCCCGCCCTGCGGAGGTTTCTACTGGTGGGTGAGGGCACCAAGTGGTGACGTATGGACCTTTGCCCGCCAGCTCGCGCGATGGGCCGGCTTGGTCGTGAGCCCCGGCGAGTTCTACTGCGAGCAGCCCCAGTGGGCTGGCGCTTGCGATTCGCGCCAGTTTGTTCGTGTCGCCGCCGTTCAGCCCGATGAGCGGCTCGAACTGGTCGAACGGCGTCTCTCTGCTATCGGACCGGGCGAAGCTGGAGGCTGACATCAAAGCCGCGCTAGGCGGGTCCCGTATGGGGGCTCGGATGCCCGGCGGTGAAGCTGCAACGGGAACTGGCAGCCGGGAGCGCCGATTCCGGCCTTGACCGCTGCCAGTTCTCCCGCAGGCCCCGGACGAGTCCAGAATTGGCAGCGCTAGGTGCGGATGTCGTGCATTGCGCAGCCAGTTGGGCGCTGGGCTCTCGTCGGGCGTGAACCTGGGTGGGCAGTGGGCTGGTTAGCCTCTCGACCCATGTCCGATCTTGCAACTCGAATAGACGACCTGTGGGAAGCCCGCTCCGGTCTCGACGCCGACGACCCCGACGTGATCGCCACTGTGCGCGAGGCCATCGACGCCCTCGACACCGGCGCGGCCAGAGTGGCCGAAGTGCTCGACGACGGCACCGTGCGGGTCAACCAGTGGTGCAAGCAGGCCATCCTGCTGCTGTTCTCCACGGCCAGGATGAGCACCATCGAGCTCGGCCCGTTCGAGTTCGCCGACAAGATCCCGCTCAAGACCGACTACGCGGCCCGGGGCGTTCGGGTGGTGCCGGGAGCGTCGGCCCGCTGGGGCAGCTACCAGGCGCCGGGCGTGATCATGATGCCCAGCTACACCAACATCGGGGCCCATGTGGGCGCCAACACCATGGTGGACACCTGGGCCACGGTGGGGTCGTGCGCCCAGATCGGCGCCAACGTGCACCTCTCGGGCGGGGTCGGCATCGGCGGCGTGCTCGAGCCACCGGTAGCCCAGCCGGTGATCGTGGAGGACGACTGCCTGATCGGCAGCCGCTGCATCGTGGCCGACGGCGCCCGCGTCGGTCAGGGCACGGTGCTGGGAGCAGGGGCGATCCTCACCGGATCGATCCCCGTCATCGACGCCGAGACCGGCGAGGAGCTCGGACGGGGCGAGATCCCGCCCTGGTCGGTGGCGGTGCTCGGCACCCGGAACCGCCGGTTCGGCGGCGGCGAGTTCGGCCTGCCCGCGGTGCTGGTGATCAAGCGCCTGACCGAGGGCGAGCGCCACGACAAGTCGGCCCTCAACCAGGTCCTGCGCGACCACGGCGCCACCACCTGAGCGCGAACCAGCCCGTCCTCCTGCGGACCTCGCTGTGCGACCGGCACCGGCGAAGGTGGAATCGCGCTTCGAGAGTGATATATCTTAATTATGACTGAGATTCATGAGTTCTCAGACGGGGATTGCTTAGCGACGGGCGACACATTCCAACTAGCGGCCGATCTGGTCGCGATTCCGTCCGTGAGCTTCGACGAGGCCCGCATCACCGACCTGATCGAGGAGGCGCTGTGCGACAGCCGCGGCCACCTCGATGTGTACCGCATCGGCGACAATCTGGTGGCGCGCACCGATCTGGGCCGCCAATGGCGGCTGATCCTGGCGGGGCACACCGACACCGTGCCTCCCAGCGGCAACGCTGAGGCCCGCATAGACGGGGACGTCCTGTGGGGCCTCGGTGCGGCCGACATGAAGGGCGGTCTCGCGGTGCTGCTCGAGTTGGCGCTCAATGCGAGGCGCCCTGTCGTGGACGTCACCTACGTCTTCTACGCCCGCGAGGAGGTGGACTCGGCCCACAGCGGACTTCGCGAGGTGGCCGCGGCCAGTCCCGACCTCCTGGCAGCCGACGTGGCTCTGCTGCTGGAGCCCACCGGGGGGATCGTCGAGGCCGGCTGCCAGGGCACGATGCGGATCAGGGTGAGGCTGGCCGGGGAGCGGGCCCACACTGCCCGCGCCTGGATGGGCCGCAACGCAGTCCATCGTCTCGGCGCCCTGTTGGAAGTTGTCGACGGCTACGAGCCGCGCCGGCCGGTGATCTCGGAATGCGAGTTCCGTGAGGGTCTCCAGGCTGTGCACATCGAGGGCGGGGTCGCCGGCAACGTCGTTCCCGACGAGGCGGTCCTAGTCATCAACCACCGCTTCGCGCCCGATCGCACCCCCGAGCAGGCCGAGCAGCACGTTCGCGCCCTGATAGAGCCGGTGCTCGAGCCCGGCGACGATCTGGAGGTCGTCGATGTGGCGCCTCCGGCCGACCCCGGCCTGGACCATTCGTTGCTGAAGGCCGTGGTGCGCAACAGCGGTGCTGCTCCCCGGGCCAAGCTGGGCTGGACCGACGCCGCGTTCTTCGCGGCCCGCGGCGTGCCCGCTTCGAACTTCGGTCCGGGAGACCCGCTGCTGGCCCACACCAGCCACGAGCAGCTGCACCGGGACTCGCTGCACAAGGTCTACCGCGTGCTCGAGGACCTGCTGATCGACGGCACGCTTCCCCAGGGGAGCCGCGACTGCCCCGAATGGGACTGCGACATCCCCGAGCGGCTGCCCGAGCTGTAGTCCGAGCCCGGCGCCGCGGCAGGGGGAGTGAGGCCTAGTAGCGGCGCATCATGGTGACCACCTTGCCGTAGACGGTCACCTCGTCCGGCCCGAACTCCATCGGCTCCATGTGCTCGTTGGCCGGCTCCAGCACGATCCGGCCCGCGCCGCGCCGCAGCGTCTTGACGGTGGCCTCGTCTCCGGGGATCCCGGCCACGACGACCTCGCCGTCCTCCGCGACGCTCTGGGCCCGGCACACCACATAGTCGCCGTCGAGGATTCCGGCGTCGATCATGGAGTCGCCCCGCACCCGCAGCATGAACAGGTCGCCCTCGCCGGTGAGGTCGGCCGGCATCGGCACCAGTTCCTCGACGTTCTCGGAGGCGAGCACGCCGGATCCGGCGGCGACATCGCCGACGAGGGGAACGTGGCGCACCGGGCGGCGCTCGACGGCCGCGCCCGAGTTCTCGTCGTAGCAGACCTCGATGGCCCGCGGCCGGGTGGGGTCGACCCGCAGGTAGCCGGCCGAGTCGAGCACATCGAGGTGAGCCTTGACCGAGGCTGGCGACCTCAGACCGACCTTGGCTGCGATCTCCCGGATCGACGGCGGGTAGCCGCGGTCCCGCTGGTGCTCGACGATCATGTCGAGGATCTGGCGACGGCGGGCGGTGAGCGGCTTGCGGTGGGCCGGCGGTGTCATTTCTTGTCTCCGATCTTGGAGCCGGGTAGGGGTTGGTGTCCGAACGGATGTTCGCTACAGTGTACACGAACACACGTTCGATACAGGAGCACATCCATACACATGTTTGTGGAACACGCGTTCGATGTCAAGGATCTTGGTCCCGGCGAGGCTGGCGGCAGCCTGGTCACACCGCCGCGGGAGGATGGACGCATGGCCCTGGCTCCCGCACATGTTCTCGCTCCTGGCACTCCTGGTGCTCGTACTGCTCGGCCGCCGGTGGCGCGGCCCGAGCGCCTGCCGGAATCTGTGTACCGCCGGCGCCGGGCGGCCGCGGCGACGGTGGCGGCCGCCTTGATCACGCTGGTCCTGGTGGTGGGCCGCCCCGACCGCGTTCCGGTGGGGGAGGCCAACCCCTGGCCCTCCACGGGCGAGGTCTCGCTGTCGCCGGAGCTGCCGGGGGTCTACGTCGTGCAGCCCGGCGACACGCTGTGGGATATCGCCCGCGCCCTCGCCCCCGGCGCAGACCCCCGTGCCGTGGTCCACGAACTGGCCGGCACCGCAGGCGGAGCCGCGCTGGAGCCCGGCCAGAGGATCGTCCTCGACGCTGCCGAAGGCATCGCGGTCGCAGACATCTCGGGCCTTGACGAGGACGGGATCGGCCACGTCGACGGCGGGGCCGCAGGCGTCGCGGGCGGCCCGGACCGGGAGGCGGTCACCGATGAGGCCGCGGCGGCGCAGACCGCGGGCGGCTAGGCCGACTGGCCGGTCAGGTTGCTGTCGTCGCGCGGGCCGGCTCCCGGAGGTAGCGGACGAAGAGGGTGTCGGAGGCCTCGAGCAGATGGTCGACACGCATTCTCAGCGGCACGCTGCGCATCGATCCGTGCAGGATCCTCGGGCCGGTCCCGCCCGCCACCAGCGGCGCGACCGACAGGCAGAGCTCGTCGATCACGCCGGCGTCGGCCAGCTGGGCGTTGAACGACGGGCCTCCTTCGGAGAGCACCACGCCGGCGCCGCGGCGGTCGAGCTCGGCCAGGATCTCGGCCGGCTGGGGCCGCGGCGACGGCAGCCGCACCACTTCGGAGACGGTCCCGAGCCGCTCGACGGCTTCGGATGCCGCCGCGCTCCCGGCAAGGATCACCGGAGGGTCCTCACCCGGGCGCTGGTCGGCGAACAGCGGGAGGCCCAGGTCGAGGTCCAGGCTGGCGCTGACGACGGCCAGACGGGGCCGCTCGGCCCGCCCGACGGCCAGCCGCGCCCGGCGGGAGGCCGGGCCGGGCCGGGGCAGCCCGTAGCGCTCGGCCCGGACCGTGCCAGCCGCGGCCACGATCCAGTCGGCGCACGCCCGCACCGCCGAGAACACGGCTTCGTCGGCAGGGTTGCCGAGCCCGGCGCTGGTGTCGTCCACCGCGACGGCGCCGTCGGCGGAGGCGATCATGTTGATCATCAGCCACGGCCGCCCGGCCGGCGTGGGCCGTGCCAGGGCCGGGTAGAGCTCCATCGGGTCCACATCGACGACCGGGCCGGGCAGCAGCCTCCGCACGCCGCGAAGGTACTCCGGCACCGGCGGGCGCGGTGTGCCCGCCGTGCGCGGGCCGGTCGCCGTTGTGCTCGGGGAGGGCGTCGACGTCTTCGAGAGGCGTGGGAGGCGCGGGCCGGAGCCTCTCGGGCGGCGGCTCGACGGCGGGCGCGGCCGTGCACAGGTAATCCAGAGACAATCCCGAGGCAGGCGCGCCTAATCCCGTGCGGAGTCCACAGTCTGGCGACCGGACACGCGGCCGCTGGTTCTAGGGTCGCGGGATGGGTCCTGCGGCCTAGGCCCGGTAGAATCCCAGGAGGGTAATTCTTATGACGATGGCCCCCGAGCAGACCGCTCTGATCTCCGGCAGCCGCCCTCTACCCGCGGATCTGGAGGATCCGGCTGGCCGGGTTGTGTGGGAGCGCCGCGACGCGCGCCTGCTGGACCATCGCGACGGCTCGGTCGCCTTCGAGCAGGCAGACGTGGAGGTGCCGGCCACCTGGTCGCAGAACGCCACCAACATCCTGGCCCAGAAGTACTTCCGCGGCCCGCTGGGCACACCCGAGCGGGAGTGGTCGCTGAGGCAGGTCGTGGACCGCGTCGTGGGCGCCATCACCGGGTGGGGTGACGGCGACTGCTACTTCGCCGACGAGTCCGAGGCATCGCGGTTCCGGGCCGAGCTGACCCACCTGCTGTACACGCAGCGGGCCGCCTTCAACTCGCCGGTCTGGTTCAACATCGGCGTGGCCGGCGTGCCCCAGCAGGCGTCGGCGTGCTTCATCCTGTCGGTGGACGACACCATGGAGTCGATCCTGGAGTGGTACGCCGAGGAGGGCCGGATCTTCAAGGGCGGCTCCGGCGCGGGGGTGAACCTGTCGCGCCTCCGGGCCAGCTCCGAGCCCCTGGCCGGGGGCGGCACCGCGTCGGGACCGGTGAGCTTCATGCGGGGCGCCGACGCCTCGGCCGGCACCATCAAGTCGGGCGGCAAGACCCGCAGGGCGGCCAAGATGGTGGTCCTCGACGCCGACCATCCCGACATCGAAGACTTCATCTGGTGCAAGGCCCGCGAGGAGCGCAAGTCGAGGGTGCTGGCCGCGGCCGGCTTCGACATGGGCGTCGACGGCGCCGACACCACCTCGGTGCAGTACCAGAACGCCAACAACTCCGTGCGGGTGACCGACGAGTTCATGCGGGCCGCCACCTCCGGCGACGACTGGGACCTGACGGCCCGCACCGACGGCACCGTGCTCGAACGGGTGCCGGCCCGCAGGATCCTGCGCCAGATGGCGGAGGCCGCATGGGAGTGCGCCGACCCCGGCGTGCAGTTCGCGACGACCATCAACCGCTGGCACACCGCCCCGGCCACCGGCCCCATCACCGCCAGCAACCCGTGCTCGGAGTACGTCCACCTCGACGACAGCGCCTGCAACCTGGCCTCCATCAACCTGCTGAGCTTCCTCGACGACGACGGCCGCTTCGACGTCGGTGGCTTCCGCCGGGCGGTGCAGGTGCTGTTCACCGCCCAGGAGATCCTGGTGGGCCACGCCGACTACCCGACCGAGCCCATCGCGGAGGTCACCAGAGCCTTCCGCCAGCTCGGGCTGGGCTACGCCAACCTCGGCGCGCTGCTCATGGCCATGGGCCTGCCGTACGACTCCGACGAGGGCCGGGCGGTGGCTGCGTCCATCACCGCGCTCATGACCGGCGAGGCCTACCTCACCTCCACCCGGCTGGCGGAGCGCATGGGACCCTTCGCCGGCTTCCACACCAACCGCGAGCCCATGCTGCGGGTCCTGGACCAGCACCGCACCGCCACCGCCGCCATCGACGAGGAACTGGCGCCGCCGGAGATCCTGGAGGCCGCCCAGCTGGCGTGGGACGAGGCCCGCGAGCGCGCCGACCGTCACGGCGTGCGCAACAGCCAGGCGACCGTGCTGGCGCCCACCGGCACCATCGGGCTGCTCATGGACTGCGACACCACCGGCATCGAGCCCGACCTCGGACTGGTCAAGTCCAAGCGCCTGGTGGGCGGCGGAACGATGGAGATCGTCAACACAACCGTTCCCAGGGCGCTACGCCGCCTCGGCTACGACGACCAGCAGATCGAGCGCATCACCGATCACATCGCCGAGCACCACAGCGTGGCCGGCGCACCCCTCGATGCCGGGCACCGCGACGTGTTCGCATGCTCGCTGGGCGACGACGCCATCAGCACCTCAGGGCACATCGGGATGATGGCCGCGGTGCAGCCGTTCCTGTCCGGGGCCATCTCCAAGACCGTGAACATGCCGGCCGATGCCAGCATCGACGATGTGGAGCGTCTCTTCATCGACTCCTGGCGCCTCGGCCTCAAGTCGGTGGCCATCTACCGAGACAGCTCGAAGGTGTCCCAGCCCCTGACCGTCGGCACCGCTGAGGGGTCCGGCACCGCCGAGGGGTCCGGCACCGCTGAGGGGTCCGGCACCGCAGGCGGCCCTGCCCGGTCCGCTTACGCCGAGCCGCCGGCGGGCGAGACCTCGCGGGAGCCGGTGCGACGACGGCTTCCCAAGTCGCGCCGGTCGCAGACGTTCGAGTTCCGGGTGGCCGACTGCAAGGGGTTCGTGACGGTGGGGGAGTACCCCGACGAGCGGCCGGGCGAGATCTTCGTGAAGGTCTCCAAGCAGGGCTCCACCCTGGCCGGGATCATGGACGCCTTCGCCATCTCGGTCAGCCACGGCCTGCAGTACGGGGTGCCGCTGTCCGCCTTCGTCGACGCGTTCGTCGGCGTGCGCTTCGAGCCGGCCGGCATCACCGACGATCCCGACATCCGCATCGCCACCAGCCTGATGGACTACCTGTTCCGCAAGCTGGCGGTGATGTACCTGACGCCGGAGGAGCGGGCCGCGCTGGGGGTCTACACCACCGGCGAGCGGACCCAGCCGACCCTGCCCGGCGTGGAGGAGCAGGTGGCCGAGACCGAGCAGGGCCACGACCTGCCGCCCGACCCGCCGTCGGTCCCGTCGCCGGTCCAGCTGATCGGCCAGCTCGACTTCTCCGCGGCCTCGGCGCCGCCCGAGCCGCCCGGGCCCGAGCGGCCCGTGAGCGCAGCGAGCACGAGCGGGGGACGCGCCGCAGACCGCCTCGCCGGCCCGCTGGACGCGCCCTTCTGCATGACCTGCGGCGTTCCGATGCGTCGCGCCGGCTCGTGCTACGTGTGCACCGACTGCGGCGCCACCAGCGGCTGCAGCTGATTCACCGCCGACCCACACCTACTCGCCGGCCGGCGCCTCGGCCCTAGAGGCCGAGCAAGTGGGCGAGACAACGCGGCCCATACGGCGCGAGGCCGTGGCCCGAGCGGCCCGTCAGCGCAGCGAACAAGAGCGGGAATGACACCGCTTCGACGCGACGCACGCCCACCTATTCGCGCTCGCTCGTTTCGGCCAGGCTCTTCTTGTGGCGCAGGTAGTTGCCGATCATCTCGCCGAACGGGGCCGGGTTGTAGATGTCCTCCTCGTAGCTCCACAGCCCACCTCCCGCGTACTTGAGCAGGGTGAAGTTGTACTCCTGGTGGAGCGAGCCGTCGCCGGGGTCGGCCATCCGGTTCCACACCTTGCACACCACCCACCCCCGGGCCTCGTCGATGATGTACCAGTCGATGGGGAAGTGGATCATCTCGTTGTTGGGCCACTGGCTCATAGTTGATTGGATCCAGTTGTAGATGGCCTCGCGGCCGCCCATAGTGCCGAAATGGTGCTCGACGTAGGTGGCGTCCTCGGTGAACTGGTCGGCCCACTCGCGCCAATCGCCGGTGGTGCCGGCTCGCCGGGCCACCTCCTGGTAGCGGGCGAAGGCCTCCTCGATCTCGTCACGGCTCCAACGGCTCATGGCTGATGCTCCTTGATGCTGGGTGTCTGCGGTAGACGGGGCTACTCGGGAAGCTGGAAGCGTAGGTGACGGCTCAGGTCGCCCACGAGGTCGACGAGGAAGCAGCGCTCGACGAAGCGCCACCTCCCGTCGATGCGCCGCAGGGTGTCGTGGTAGCGGCCGCTGATGATGGTCTCGGGCCCAGAGTCCGGAGCCTGCTGGAAGACGGTGTAAACCGACCGGACTCGGGCGGTGTCGCCGTCGAGCTCGATGATCGGGTTGGCGTTGATGTGCCGGGTGCGAGGGGTGCCGTCGGCGTAGGTGATCACCGTGTCGCAGTAGTTGGCCGCGATGGCCCGCGCCCCGGACGGGCCGTCGACCCCGTCGGGGCCGTAGCGGAAGGTGCAGTGCTCCATGAGCTCGCCGACCTCGTCGAAGCGTCCCGCGTCGACAAGCTCCGCGTACCGGTAGAGCTCGTTGGCGATGGCGGTGGCTTCGTCGGGGACCATCGCCATCGACCGTAGTATCGGCTGAGCATGGCGCGCCCATCGATGCCCTCGCTGCCCGCGCTGTGGCGCGGCATCCTCAGACTCGTCGGCGATTTCCGCGACGAGTGGTCGCGGGCCCGCGTCGGTGGCCTGTCGGCCGAGATCGCGTTCTTCGGCCTCCTGGGGCTGTTCCCCGCGGTGCTGGTGTTCGCGGCCGCGCTCGGTTCGCTCGACGTGGTGATCGGCGCCGGCGCCGCGGCCGACACCGAGCAATGGCTGCTGGACCGCGTCGTCGAGACCTTCGGCCGCGACAACACCCTGCGGCAGACGATCGAGGAGCTCTTCGACCGGTCCAACGCCGGACTGATCACCGCCGGTGTCGTGCTGACCCTCTACGCCTCGTCCCGAGGATTCACCGCGGTGGTCGGAGCCCTCGACGTGACCTACGGCCATGAGCACCGCAGGAACTGGATCTCCACCCGGGTCATGGGCTTCGTGATCACCCTGTTCACCCTGGTGGTGGCCGCGCTGGTGGCTGCCATGGTGGTGGTTGGGCCCCTGCTCGGCGGGGGCGAGGAGATAGCCGACCGCCTCGGAGCCGGTTCGGCGTTCACCACCGCCTGGGTGTGGTTCCGCTGGCCGGTGGTGTTCGTGGTGGTGGTCTGCTGGGGCGCGTCCGTCTATCACTTCGCCCCCCGCCGGCGGACTCCGTGGCGCAGCGATCTGCCCGGCGCGGTGGTGGGCACCATCTGGTGGCTGGTGGTGTCGCTGGGCTTCCGGGTCTACCTCGACGCGGCCTCCAGCGGCGTGAACGCGGTGTTCGGTCTGCTCGGCGGGGCCTTGAGCCTGCTCATCTGGCTCTACCTGCTGGCGATGGGCCTGCTCGTCGGGGCAGAGATCAACCACCTGATCAACGGCCGCCGCGGTCTGCACACCTCAGAGCCGTCTCTCCGGCGATATTCTCGCAGCGATGAGTGAATTCCGGGTCGATCTCGACGAGATCGCCTTCAACCTGCGCCATGTGGCCGATCTCGACGGACTGGCGATGCTCGACGGTTTCGAGCATGCCGAGCCCGACATGGTGGACCAACTGCTCGCCGAAGCAGCCCGGTTCGCGGAGGAAGTGATAGCGCCCCTCAACCGCGTCGGCGACACGGAGGGCTCGCGCCGCCTCGACGACGGTTCGGTGGTGACGCCCACCGGGTTCCGGGAGGCCTACCGGTCCTACGTGGACGCCGGGTGGGGCGCGGTGTCGATGGACCCCGACTACGGCGGCGGAGGCTTCCCCCATCTCGTCGGGCTGGCCATCGAGGAGATGTTCACCGCCGCCTGCATGTCATGGTCGCTGTGCCCGCTGCTCACCCAGGGCGCCATCAACCTGCTGGGCGCCCACGGAACCGACGAGCAGAAGGCCCTCTACCTGCCGCAGATGGCCACCGGCGTCTGGACTGGCACCATGAACCTCACGGAGCCTCAGGCCGGATCCGACCTCGGAGCGGTAACCGCCCGCGCCCTGCGGCAGCCCGACGGCTCCTACCGGCTGCACGGCACCAAGATCTTCATCACCTACGGCGAGCACGACCTCGCCGACAACATCGTGCACCTGGTGCTGGCCCGCATTCCCGGCGCACCGGCGGGCACCAGGGGGATCAGCTGCTTCCTGGTGCCCAAGCACCTGCCCGCCGCCGACGGATCGGCCGGCGCCCGCAACGACGTGCACTGCGTGTCGATCGAGCACAAGCTGGGGATCCACGCCAGCCCCACCTGTGTGATGGCCTACGGCGACGGCCAGGGCGCGGTGGGGTTCCTGGTCGGCGAGGAGAACGGCGGGATGCGGGCCATGTTCACGATGATGAACCACGCCCGCCTGAGCGTCGGCCTGGAGGGGGTGGCCATCGCCGAGCGGTCCTACCAGCAGGCCCTCGCCTACGCCCACGAGCGTCGCCAGGGACGGGCGCCCGGAGCCTCCGCCACCGAGCCGTCGGCCATCATCGACCATCCCGACGTGCGGCGGATGCTGCTGGACATGCGGTCCACGACCAGCGCGATGAGGGGGCTCGCCTACCGCAATGCCGAAGCCATCGACCGCTCGTCCCACTCCGCCGACTACGACCAGCGCCAGCAGGGCTCGGAGCGGGCCGCGCTGCTGACGCCGCTGACCAAGGCGTGGGCCACCGACCTGGGTTGCGAGTTGGCCAGCGTCGGCCTTCAGGTCCATGGAGGCATGGGCTTCATCGAGGAGACCGGCTCGGCCCAGCACTACCGCGACGCCAGGATCGCTCCCATCTACGAGGGCACCAACGGCATACAGTCAGCGGACCTCGTCGGGCGCAAGCTGTCGATGCGGGGCGGTGCCGCGGTGCGCGACCACCTTGACGAGGTCCGGGCGACCGCAGGAGCCCTCAACGGCACCGCCAGGCTGAAGTCGGTGCGCCAGCACCTCGAGGCCGCGGCCGACGCCACCGGCGAGGCCAGCGAGTGGCTGCTGGCGGCCCAGCCGTTCGATCGGCTCGCGGGCGCCGACGCCTACCTGAAAATGCTGGCCACCACCACCGCCGGCGCCGCCCTGGCGGACGGAGCCGTGGCCGCGGACCGGCTCGAGGCCCCCGAACTGGCCGCCGACAGGGCGGTCCTGGCCCGCTTCTTCGCCGCCAACCGGCTGTCGGCGGTTCCAGGCCTGCTGGCTGCGGTGACCGAGCCCGGCGATGATCTGGTAACGGCCGGGCAGCGGATCCTGGCGGGCTGAGCGGAGACCGGCGAACCCCGTGGCTGCCGTGCCGGCCCTGCTGATCGGTTCGATCCCCAGCCCACCCCGCAACGGCCTCGAGCTCGGGCCGCTGAACCTGCGGGCCTACGGCGTGATGATCGCCTTGGGCGTGCTGGCCTCGGTGTGGCTGTCGAGGCGACGCTGGGCGGCACGGGGAGGCAACCCCGACGAGATCAGCCGGGTGGCTGTCTGGGCAGTCGTCGCGGGCCTGATCGGCGCCCGCCTCTACCACGTGATCACCGACTGGAAGAAGTTCCAGTCCGACGGCTGGCTCGACGCGTTGGCCATCTGGAAGGGCGGGCTCGGCATCCCCGGAGGCATGGCGGCCGGCATCCTGGTCGGGCTGTGGATGGTCCGGCGCCAGCACATGAACCAGGGCGAGGCCATCGCCGCGATCGTGCCCAGTCTTCCGCTGGCCCAAGCGATCGGGCGTCTCGGCAACTGGTTCAACCAGGAGCTGTTCGGCCGGCCCACCGACCTGCCCTGGGGCCTCGAGATCGACCAAGCTCGCCGTCCGGCGCAGTACCTCGACGTGGAGACGTTCCATCCGACCTTCCTGTACGAGGCGGTATGGAATCTCCTGCTCTGCGGCCTGCTGCTGCTTCTCGACCGCCGGCGGCGGCTGCTCGACGTCCCGACGCTGGTCACCGACCCTCGCCGGGTCAGCCGGCCCGGGTCCCTGATGGCTGTCTACGTCCTCGGCTACGGGCTCGGGCGGCTCTGGATCGAGGCGGTACGGATCGACCCTGCCAGCCTGATCCTGGGTGTGCGGGTCAACATCTGGATGAGCCTGGTGCTCATCGCGGGCTCGGCCGCGTACCTGGTCTGGCTCCGCCGGCGCGCGCCCGGGCCGAGGCGTCCCGTCCTGCCGACCTGAGGGCAGCGGTGTCATTCCCGCTCTTGTTCGCTGCGCTCACGGGCCGCCCAAATCACGGCAACACTGCCCACGGCCTCGCGCCGTATGGGCCGCGTTCGCTCACCTATTCGCTCGGCCTCTCAGTTGAAGCCCCGCAGGGGGAAGTCCGCGCCGCGCTGGAGCCAGTTGTCGGCCAGGTAGTCGGCGGCGCCGTCGATCAGGTGCATCGTGTAGGCGTGGCGGCTGCGGTCCGATGTGTTGGCCGCGCTCCAGTGCGGCAGCGTGCCGTGCAGCGCGATCAGGGTGCCGGCGGCTGCCTCCAGCGGCACCAGGTCCTCAACCGGGTAGGGAGTGTCGTCGAGGACGTCGGTGACCGTGCCCCGGCTGCGGTCGGACGGATCGACGAGGCGGAAGCGGGTCTTGACCGGTATCCGGTGGCCACCGGGCACGGCCCACATGCAGCCGTTCGCCACGGTGGCGTCCTCGATCGCGAACCATAGGCCGATCACGCTCTGGGGCTCGGTCCACAGGAAGGTGTGGTCGCAGTGGCAGATGACCTCACCGCCGATGCCGGGCTGCTTGAAGATGTACATGGACTGGAGCAGCCGCGGATCGGCCAGACCCAGGTCGGTGGCGAGAGCAGCCAGGTCGGGGGCCCTGGAGAAGGCGTCGAACACCGGGTCGAGGTCGTGCATGGCGTGGCCGATCTTGTTGACCGCCAGCGGCATCGGCCGCGCCAGGCGCCCGTCGGCGATAGCCCCGTCCTCGAAGAACCAGCGCACCGTGTCGCCCGAGCCCAGGAACCACTCGTCGGAGGCGTGGCTCTGCTCGGTGGTGGAGAACACGGTCAGGCTGCCGTCCTGCTCCGGGTCGATGGCGGCCAGCATCGAGTTCACGTGGGCCTTGAGCGCCTCGCACCGCTCGTTGGGCACGAAGCCGGGCAGAACCAGGAAGCCGTCGCGCTCCCAGCTGCGGATCTGGCCGCCGTCGAGCATGGGCGCCGCTCCTAGGCCTCGCCCTTGCGGTAGGGGAGCCCGTCGGCTCGGGGCATCCGGAGCCGCTGGGAGAAGAACACCAGCACCACCAGCACGATCACGAAGGGCAGGATCGAGATCCACCAGTCGGGCACGGTCGTCGACAGGAAGTACCAGACGGCCGCGCCCAGCCCCAGCCCGGCGGCCAGCCCGGCGTCGATGCGGCGCCTGCGGTTCAGCGCCCACACCAGCACGGCCACCAGCGCGATGGTGTTCACCAGCAGCAGGGCGTGCGACGCCGAGCCGTCCAGGTCCCGCAGGCCCACCCCGAACGGGTAGCCGAACAGCAGGGCTCCGGCCATGATCCCGCCCGGGCGCCAGTTGCCGAATATGAGTGCGGCCAGGCCGATGAATCCCCGGCCGTTGGTCTGGCCCTCGAGGTAGATGCCCGACAGCTCCGGGCTGGCGATGAACGCCCCGCCGAGGCCGGCCAACGCCCCGCTGATGACCACGCCGAAGTACTTGTAGAGGTAGATGTTGATGCCCTGGGTCTCGCCGCCGGTGGGGTGCTCGCCGCAGATGCGCAGCCGCAGCCCGAAGCGGGTCCGCCAGATCAGCCAGGCGCTGAACGGGACCAGGGCGAAGGCGATCATGGTGGCCAGCGACACCTGGGCCACCAGCCCCCGGGCCAGCCCGGTGAGGTCGGACACGAAGAACCAGTCCTTGCGGGTGAACCATCCCAGGATGTCGGGCGTGTCCCAGCCGAACAGGTCGCCGCCGGCCAGGAACGGGAACGTGAACCTTCCCACCCCCGGGGTCCGCGGGGACTGGGTGATCGAGCCCCCTTCGTGGTTGGTGAGTATCTCCGATGACAGGAACCGGGCCAGTCCCGGCGCGGTCACGTTGATGGCGACGCCGGAGATGATGTGGTCGACGCCGAACGACACGGTGGCGACGGCGTGGATCAGGCCCCCGATGCCCCCGCCGACCATGCCGATCAGCAGGCCGGCCCAGCCTCCGTAGTTGATGGCGCCCCACGCTCCGAACCAGGTGCCCAGGATCAGCATCCCCTCCAGGCCGATGTTGACCACCCCGGCCCGCTCCGAGAACAGCCCGCCGAGCCCGGCCAGCATGATGGGAACCGCCCACTTGAGCATGACCTGCGACGAACTCACCGCGGTGAGCCGCTCGGTGTCGTCGAAGCCTTGGACGATCGTCAGGACGAGCACGCCGGCCGCGGCGTAGAGCATCCATCGGGCCCAGGTGGGCAGCCGCCCGAGTATCGCCGCGGCCGCCATTATCGGTAGCTCCGGCCAGCCTGGCGGTCGGTGCCTAGCTTCGGCCTGCTGCTCATGGCGTAGCCGCCGGACTGGCCGCCATCGCCGCGGCCGCGGCGGCGGCCTCCTCACGCTCGCGGATGCGGCGCACGACCTCGTAGGCGATCACCGCGGTGAGGATGATGACGCCCTTCATGATCTCGACGATCTCGCGTGACGCAGCCCCCGAGATCTGCAGGATCCCCGAGGACACGTCGAGGAAGGCGAAGACCAGCGCGGCCACGGCCACCCCGGCCGGATGGTTGCGTCCCAGCAGGGCCACCGCGATGCCTGTGAATCCGAGCAGCAGGATTGGATTGGACGGGTACTGGCCCGCCTCCATCAGCTCAGGCATGCCGACCAGACCGGCCACCACTCCTGACAGGGTCATTGCGATCACCACCATGCGCTTGGGCGACACCCCTCCGACATGGGACGCGCCCGGGTTAGCGCCGCTGGCACGGAGATCGAAGCCGAAGACGGTGCGGTTCAGTAGCACGTAGTAGGCCGCTCCGACCGCGAGGGCGACGATGACCATGCCGGTGAGCTTCTTCCCTTGGCCGACTTCGCGGGTGAACAGCTCTAGCAGGCCGTTGACCTCGGGCAGCAGGCCGCTGTCGGGGATGGGCTTGGTGCCCTGCTGGCTGACGGTGGCCAATGTCTCGCTCCACGCCTGGTTCCCCCACGCGACCAGGCCAGAGATCGCCACGGCGTTCAGCATGATGGTGGAGATCACCTCGTTGACGCCGCGGGTCACCTTAAGGACGCCGGCCGCGCCTGAGAACGCCCCGCCCACCGCCATGGCCACCACCAGGATGAACGCCACGTGCAGCACCGACGGCAGCTCGACCTGGGCGCCGAGGTGGGCCGCCACGATGAAGGCCAGCAGGTACTGGCCCTCCACGCCGATGTTGAACAGGTTCATCCGGAACCCGATGGCCGCGGCGACGCCCGACAGGTACAGCGGGGTGGCCCGGTTGAAGATGTCCACCTGGGTCTCGAGCTTGCTGGCGTGCTCGACCATGTCCCAGTAGGCCGCCAGGGGGTTGCTGCCCGAGATCAGCAGCACGATCGACGACAGCACGACCGCGATGACCACGGCCGCCACCGGCGCGGCCGAGGCCAGCAGGACGCGGTGCGACAGCCGGTCGGTCACGGCGCCCCGGTCTCCAGGGCTGCGCCCGTCATGTAGGCGCCCAGGTCCCGGGGGGTGATCTCGTTGGGGTCGAGCCGGGCGACCAGGCGACCCCTCAGCATCACCACGATGGTGTCCGACAGGCCGATCAGCTCATCGAGGTCGGCCGAGACGAGCAGGGTGGCCAGCCCCTGGGCCCGCGCCTCGCGGATGTCGTCCCACACCGCGGCCTGGGCCCCGACGTCGATTCCCCGGGTGGGGTGGTTGGCGATGAGCACCGCCGGTCCGGCCACCATTTCCCGCCCGACGATGAGCTTCTGCTGGTTGCCGCCCGACAGGGCGTGGGCGGAGACCTCGATGTTGGGCGTGCGGACGTCGAAGTCGGCCTTGATCCGGCCGGCGCGGCGCCTCATCCCGGCCCGGCTCAGCCACGGTCCCCGGGAGTACGGATCCTCCGTCTGGTGGCCCAGAGCGGTGTTCTCCCACAGGGTGAAGCCCAGGAGCAGGCCGTCGCGGTGACGGTCCTGGGGGACGTAGCCCAGCCCCATCTCCCGGCGGTGGCGCACCGACTGGTGGGTGATCTCCTGCCCCAGCAGGGTGATGCTGCCATCGTCGGGGTCGTCGATCCCGACGATGGCGTTGACCAGCTCGGCCTGACCGTTGCCCTCGACCCCGGCGATGCCGATGATCTCGCCGCGATGGACTCGCAGGCTCACGTCGTCGACTGCGGCCCGGTCGCCCTCGCCGGCGACGCGCAGGCCCGTGATCTCGAGGGCGGTCTCGTCGGTGACGGTTGATGCCCCCGCATCGGGCACGGGCAGCTCCGAGCCGATCATCATCTCGGCCAGGTCGTGGGCCGTCACCTGGTCGGGCTTCACCGTTCCCACCGTCCGGCCCTGGCGCAGCACGGTGATGGTGTCGGCGATCTCGAGGACCTCGTCGAGCTTGTGGTCGATGAACAGGATGGTGGTTCCGCTGGCCTTGAGCTCGCGGATGTTGCGGAACAGCTCGTCCACCTCCTGGGGGACCAGCACCGCGGTCGGCTCGTCGAGGATGAGGATCCTGGCGCCGCGGTAGAGGACCTTGATGATCTCGACCCGCTGGCGCTCGCCGACCTCCAGGGTCTCGACCAGGTCGTTGGCGTTGATGTCGAGCCCGTAGGCCCGGCCGACCTCGTCGAGGTGCTCCTGGCCGGCCTGGAAGTCGATCCGGCCGAACGAGCGCGTCGGCTCTGCTCCCAGGATCACGTTCTCCAGCACGGTGAGCTGGTCGGCCAGCATGAAGTGCTGGTGGACCATGCCTATGCCCAGCTCGATGGCCTGGGCCGGCGAGTGCAGCTCCACCTCCTCCCCCTGGATCTTGATGGTGCCCGAGTCGGGGGGCTGCATGCCGTAGAGGATCTTCATCAGGGTCGACTTGCCGGCCCCGTTCTCGCCGCAGATGGCGTGGATCTCGCCTTCGGCCACTTCCAGGTTGATGTCGTCGTTGGCCACCACGCCCGGGAACCGCTTGGTGATGCCTGTCAGTTCGATGGCCGGCGACACGCAGCCTCCCTCGGAAACGACGACCGGGCCGGAGGTTAGTCCGGCCCGGTCTCGGTCATTTGACTTGTGCTCCGGAACGGCCCGCGAGCCGGGCCTTCCGGCGGTCGGTGTCTAGGGCTCGGTCGGCACCGAGATCTCGCCGGACACGATCTGGGCCTTGAGGGCCTCGAGCTGGTCGGCGATGTCGTCCACGAACCCGCCCGAGGTGCTGTAGCCGACGCCGTCCACCGAGAGGTCGTAGGCGGTCGGTCCGGGCTGCATGGTGCCGTCGATGACGGAGCGGATCATCTCGAAGATCGACACGTCCACCCGCTTGAGCATCGACGTGAGGATGTAGTCGCGCACCCCGGCGTCGGCGGTGTGGTACTGGTCGGAGTCGACGCCGATGGCCCACACCTTGGACCCGGTGGCCTCGCTCTGCTCCAGGGCGGCCTGGAACAGGCCCGCACCGGAGCCGCCGGCCGCGTGGTACACGATGTCGGCGCCCTCCTCGTACATGGCCAGCGCGATCTCCTTGGCCCGGTCCGGGGCGTTGAAGCCGTCGAAGTCGGGCGCCTCGGTGATGTAGTCGCCGATGATCTCGATGTCGGGATTGACGGCTCGGGCCCCGGCGTTGAAGCCGGCTTCGAACCGCTCGATCAGGCCTCCGACGTTGGCCACGCCGCCGATGAAGCCGATGGTGCCGGTCTCGCTCTTGAGCGCGGCGGCCGCTCCCACCAGGAACGAGCCCTCGTGCTCGGCGAAGACCAGGCCGGCGATGTTGTCGCCGTAGGGCGCGGGAGGATCGGCGCCGAAGTTGAGCATGGCCGAGTCGACCACGCCGAACTTCGTGTCGGAGTTCTCGGCGCCGACCGCGGCCGCGTCGCCCTCGAACAGGAACCCAACGCCGATGACGATGTCGTGGGCGTCGGCGGCGAGCTGGAGCAGCTCGCCCCGGTTGGAGCCGTCGGGCTCGGGCGACGCTTCGGTGAAGGTGATGCCGAGCTCGGCGGCGGCCCGCTCGATGCCGGCAGCGGCCGAGTCGTTGAACGACTGGTCGCCGCGGCCTCCGATGTCGAACACCAAGCCGACCGAGATGTCAGTCATCTCGGGCTCGGGCTCGGGCTCCGGCTCGGGGGCTTCGGTTGCCTCGGGCTCGGGCTCAGCCGCGGCTGGCTCAGGTTCGGCAACGGTCTCCGTCTCGTCGTCACCGCACGCGGCAGCGAGCAGGGAGAACGAGAGCAGGATCGCGAGCAGCGCAAAGAGGCGCTTGTGCATATGGCACCCTCCAGGGTCGGTTAAGCAGATTGCGTAACGGATGCTAACTCGCGGCGACTCAGTTCCGCGAGTGGCTCGCGGTCCATTCCAGCAGTGTCTCGGCGGGCCAGGTGTTCACGATGTCGTCCACCCTACCGGTCGTTCGCCGGGCTGCCGGGGAGCCGGTGCCGGTTGGCGGCCACCAACGCATAGACCGGCCGGGCCAGCCACGCCAGCGGCGGGTGCACGATCAGGTACCCGGCGATCCTCCAGAGTCCGCCCGAGGCGACCAGGCACCGTCCGATGGCGTCGGCGCCGCGGGAGTGACGCCGGCCCCGATCACGGTCCTCGAGCCACCACACCGAGGCCTCCACGTCCGGTTGGGACAGCCCGAGGTCGTCCAACTCGAGCGACTGCCAAGGTTCGACTCGGGCCTCCGCGGGCAAGCGGGCTTCGATCCAGCGGGCCGATCGAACGCAGAAGCCACATTCGCCGTCGTACACCAGCAGCACACACCCAGTGTGCCCTCTTGGGCGGGTTCGGCGGACTCGGCCGGTAGTGTTGGGGGCCATGTCCAAGCGCACCAGCAAGCGCCGTGCCAAGGCCCGCCGGTCGAAGGCGAACCACGGTCGCAAGCCCAACGCAGGCCGCAACAGCTGATCTGACCGCTGGCTGACGACGGCCGGCTGCGCAAACACGGAGCCCTCCTTGGAACGGTTTGGATTCGTCGGACTTCCCAACTCCGGGAAGACTTCGCTGCACAACGCCCTCGCGGGCGGTGACGCGGTGGCAGCCCGCCACGTGTTCTCCACCAAGTCCGCGAATGTGGGTGTGGCCAAGGTGCCCGACCACCGCCTCCAGCAACTGGGCGAGATGAGCTCCAGCCGCCGCACCGTCCACGCCTCGGTTCAGTTCACCGACATCGGCGGCCTGGTCTCGGGATCCAGCCGGGGCGAGGGTCTGGGCAACGCCTTCCTGGGCCACGTCCGCGACACCGACGCGATCGTCTACGTGCTACGAGCCTTCGTCGATCCCGATGTGCCCGGCGACGACGACCCGCTCGACAGCCTCCGGGTGCTGGAGACCGAGCTGGCTCTCGCCGACCTCGACAGTGCCACCCGCCAGTTGGACAAGCTCCGCCGTGCCGCCAAGGGCGACCCGTCACTGCGGTCCCCAGCCGGCATGCTGTCGCGGGCCGTCGAGATCCTCGAGGACGGCGTACCGCTGTACCGGGCCGGCCTCGAAGGCCCGGAGCGGGTTGGCCTGCGCCAGTTCTTCATGCTCACCAACAAGCCGGTCCTGGCGGTCGTGAACATCGGAGAGGGCCAGATCTCCGAAGCACAGCGACTGGCGGAGCCGGTGCGGACCGAACTGGGCGACGCCGAGGTTGTGCCGCTGTGCGTGCAACTGGAGGCCGAGGCCGCGCAGCTCGACGAGTCGGAGCGTCCCGAGCTGCTGGCCGCCCTCGGCCTGGGCAGCGGCGCGCTCGACCGGTTCCTGGCGAGCGCATACCACCTGCTGGGGTTGAGGACCTTCCTGACCACCGGGCCCAAGGAGAGCCGGGCCTGGACCTTCCGGGCGGGCGCGTCGGCGGTCGAGTGCGCGGGGGCAGTCCACTCCGACATCCAGCGAGGCTTCATACGGGCCGACACCATCTCCTGCGACGACCTGCTGGAGGCCGGATCCTGGGTCGCGGCCCAGAGGCAGGGCCTGGTTCGCTCAGAGGGCAAGGACTATCTCGTGGCTGACGGAGATGTGATGGAGTTCAAGTTCAACGTCTAACCCCCAGGCACGTTAGCCTGCCTCATGCCTGTCGATTCCGACCATCAGTTGCTGGCCGAACTCGAGCCCAGCGTTGAGAGGCTCTACGAGCGGCACCTTCGTCAGGCCAGGGAGTGGCATCCTCACAAGCTGGTCCCCTGGAGCAGGGGCCGGGACTATCCCGACGACTACGAGTGGAACCCAGCGGAGGCCGGCCTCAGTGCCGAGGCCCGCAGTGCGTTGTTCGTCAACGTCCTGACGGAGGACAACCTGCCGTACTACTTCCGGGACGTCGAGCGCATGTTCGGCCGCGACGGCGCGTGGGGCCATTGGGTGCGGCGCTGGACGGCCGAGGAGGGCCGCCACGGGCAGGTGATCCACGACTATCTCGCCGTGACGCGGTCGGTCGATCCCGTCAGCTTGGAGAGGGCGCGGATGGCCCAGGTGCAATGCGGGCAGGTCCCCGAGCCGCCCAATGCCCTGGAGGGTCTCGCCTACGTCGCTCTTCAGGAGTTGGCCACCCGGATCTCGCACTACAACACCGGGCGACACATCGACGACCCGGCCGGCACGGCCATCATGCGCCGGGTGGCCTACGACGAGAACCTCCACTTCCTCTTCTACCGCGACGCCATGTGCGCCGCGCTCAAGGTCGAGCCGTCCCGGGCGGTTGTGGCCATCGCGAACCAGGTGAAGAGCTTCGCGATGCCCGGTGTCGGGATCACCGACTTCGACGTCCATGCCCGCACCATTGCCGATGCCGGCATCTACGACCTCGCCATCCATCACGACCAGATACTGCAGCCGGTCGTGATGCGCGACTGGAACCTTCCTAGCCTCGCCGGCCTGTCGGGGGTGGCCGAGGCGGCCCGGGAACGGCTCATGAGCCTGATCGAGCGGATCGGCCGCGTCGGCCGGATCATGCTGGAGCGGCGTGCTGAGCGCCGGTCGCTCCGGGAGGACCGAGCCGGCATCGAGCCCTAGAGCGGGAAACACGCCGCTGCATCGCGACGGTCACGCGCCTGCTCGCGAGCGTTCTCGGGCGAACTAGATTCCTAGGACATGGCCTGGCTGATGGTCGGGGACCGGGTGGTGGCGTCGCTGGAGATCGCCTCGACCCGGCGCGAACGGCGCCGGGGCCTGTCGGGCCGCGCTGAAATCGAGGGCGCCCTGCTGCTTGAGCGGACCCGCTCGGTTCACTCCTTCGGCATGCGGTTTCCCATCGATGTAGCCCACTGCGACTCCGAGATGCGGGTGCTGCGGGTAACGACGATGCGGGCCAACCGCGTCGGGTGCGTGGTGCCGAAGGCCCGATCGGTCATCGAGGCCGAGGCCGGCAGCTTCCGGCGCTGGGGGGTGGCTCCCGGCGTGGAGCTAGAGATCCGGCGGTGAGCGGCTCCGGTCGGGGAGATGACGGCCCCGCGGTGAGCGGCTCCGGTCGGGGAGATGACGGCCCCGCGGTGAGCGGCTCCGGTCGGGGAGATGACGGCCCCGCGGCGAGCGGCTCGCTGGTGCTGGTCGGAACGCCGATCGGCAACCTGGGCGATCTGAGCGCCAGGGCTGTGGAGGCTCTCGCCTCAGCGGACCTGGTCTGCTGCGAGGACACCCGGCGGACGGGGCGCCTGCTGGAGCACGCCGGGGTGCACGGCGCCCGCCTGCACCGCGTCGACGAGCACACCGAGGCCGAGGCCTGCGCCCAGGTGTGTGAGCTGCTCGGGGCCGGGGCCACCGTGGCGATGGTGACCGACGCCGGCATGCCCGCGCTGACAGATCCGGGGGGACGGCTCGTGGACGCGGCTGCCCGGGCAGGGCACACGGTGACGGTGGTGCCCGGCCCGTCGGCCGGCTTGGCCGCCCTGGCGGTCAGCGGCCTCGCGACCACGCGGTACTGCTTCGAAGGATTCCTCCCCCGGAGGGGCAGGGCGCGCGCCGAGCGCCTGGAACTGATCGCCGGCGAGCGCCGCACCACGATCCTCTACGAGTCGCCCCGGCGGCTGCGGGCCTGCCTCGCGGACCTGGCCGAGGCGTGCGGCCCGCAGAGACGGGCCGTGGTGGCCCGCGAGCTCACCAAGCTTCACGAGGAGGTGGTGCGAGGCAGTCTGGCCGAGCTCTGCGAGTGGTCCGAGGCGCCGGTGAAGGGCGAAGTCGTGGTCGTGGTCGAAGGCGCCACCGAGGCCAGCCCCGAGGCCACCGACGATCAACTCCGGGCCGCGGTCGAGGCTCTCGTGTCCGGTGGTCTGAGCCGCCGAGACGCGGCCGCATCGGCCGCAGCCGCTCATGGCGTGTCGCGCCGCCGTGTCTACAACCTCGTGGTCGACGATCAGAGACCTGCCTCGAAGTAGGAGAACGTCCGGTCTCGCAGATCCGGACCAAAAACAGGCATCTCGACTGGGGAAGATCTTGGCATCTGGGGATAATGTGGCCCGCCATGGCGGTGCGGGTGCCTGTACTTGTCGCGGTTGCGTGGCCCTACGCGTCCGGGAGCCGGCATCTCGGCCATGTTGCCGGGGCGTACCTTCCCGCCGACATCTACGCCCGCTACCAGAGGCTGGCCGGCAACGACGTGCTGATGGTGAGCGGATCCGACGTGCACGGCACGCCGATCACCGTGCGGGCCGACGCCGAGGGAGTCACGCCGGCCGAGATCGTCGATCGCTACCACGCCGAGTTCTGCCGTCAATGGGAGGCACTCGGCATCTCGTGGGACCTCTACACGACCACCGGAACCCCCAATCATGCCGCCGTCACCCAGGACATGTTCCTGGTTCAACTGCAGAACGGCTTCATCGACAAGCGGATGTCGGAGCAGTACTACGACCCCGTCGGCGAGCGGTTCCTGCCCGACCGCTACATCGAGGGAACCTGCCCGTACTGCGGTTTCGAGGCGGCCCGCGGGGACCAGTGCGAGCACTGCGGCGCCACCCTCGACGCCACCGACCTGATCGAGCCCCGATCGAAGATCAGCGGGGCCACGCCCGAACTGCGGTCGACCGAGCACTTCTACTTCCGCTACTCGGACTTCACCGAACAGCTCGAGGCCTGGCTCAAGACGCGGGCGGGCTGGCGGCCCCACGTGCTCAACTTCAGCTTCGGATGGACGAACGAGGGGCTCCAGGACAGGGCCATCACCCGCGACCTGGACTGGGGGGTGGAGCTGCCCGTCGACGACCTGGGCGAGGGCAAGCGGATATACGTCTGGTACGACGCGGTGATCGGCTACCTGTCGGCGTCCAAGGAATGGGCGTCCCGCAACGGCGACCCCGACGCCTGGAAGCGCTGGTGGCACAACGACGACGCCCGCCACCTCTACTTCGTCGGCAAGGACAACATCCCGTTCCATGCCTTGTTCTGGCCCGCCCAGCTCATGGCCTACGGCGGACTGCACCTGCCCGACAACGTTCCCGCCAACCAGTATGTGACGTTCTCGGGGGCCAAGATGGCTTCGGGTCGCGGCGTCGGCCTGACCATCGACGAGGGTCTGAGCCTGTTCGAGCCCGACGCCCTGCGCTTCGCCCTGGCCGCGGCGCTGCCCGAGCACGCCGACACCGAGGTCTCCATCACCGAGATCGCCCGGCGGATCAACGACGAGTTGGTCGCCACCTGGGGCAACCTCGTCCATCGGGTGTTCTCGATGGCCTATTCGAAGCTGGGGGGCTCGGTCCCGCACACTGCCGAACGCTCGGCTTCCGACACCGAACTGCTGGCTGCGGTCGACGACGCCCTGAGCCAGGGCGCCGACTGCATCGAGCGGGTGGAGTTGCGGGCGGGACTCCGCGCCGCCATGGAGGCGGCGGCCAGGGTGAACGCCTACCTCAACTCCACCGAGCCGTGGAAGCTGGCGTCGACCGATCCGGAGCGGGCTGAGACGGTGCTGGTCACCGCGCTGGAAGCGGTGGCCGGCGTGCGGACCGGGCTGGCCCCGTACCTTCCGTTCTCCACCGCCGCCCTCGATGGCGTGTTCGGTCCGGTCAAGAGCTGGGAGCGTCCGGCTGTGCCGCCCGGCACGGCCGTGCCCAAGCCATCGCCGTTGTTCGCCAAAGTCGACCTGGACGCGATAGATCTCGCCGACCAGGGCGCACCGCAGGGTTGAGGAGGCGTGGCTGACGTGCCCTGGGCCGACCACCACTGCCACCTGCCGGCCGGCGACGCGGCCGCCGAGGTGATCGCCGACGCCCGCTCGGCCGGAGTCGGCGTGCTCATCAACATCGGCACCGACGTCGACGACTCCCGGCAGGCGATCTCGGTGGCCGAGGCCCACGACGGGGTGTGGGCCACGGCTGGAGTGCATCCCCATGAGGCGTCCAGCGGCATTCAGGGGCTGGAGGCCCTGTCGGGGCACAATGAGGTGGTGGCCGTGGGGGAGACCGGCCTCGACTATCACTACGACCATTCGCCGCGCCCGGTGCAGCGGCGGGTGTTCGCCGCGCAGGTGGAGCTGGCCAACCGGCGAGACATGCCGCTGGTGGTCCACACCCGGTCGGCCTGGGATGACACTTTCTCGGTGCTCGACCGCGAGGGCGTGCCGGCCCGAACGGTGATGCACTGCTTCACGGGCGGCCCCGACGAGGCCGAGGAGTGCCTGCGCCGGGGGGCCATGCTCTCCTTCTCGGGGATCGTCACCTTCCCCAAGGCCGACGAGGTGCGCGACGCGGCCCGAGCTTGCCCGCTCGATCGCCTGCTGGTCGAGACCGACAGCCCGTACCTGGCCCCGGTGCCTCACCGCGGCCACAGGAACCGCCCCGCGCTGGTGGGCCTTGTGGGCGCGGCGGTGGCCGCGGCCAAGGATCTCGACGTCTCGGAGGTGGAGGCGGCGACCTTCCAGACGACCCGGGCCTTCTACGGGCTCGACGGAGAGGCCGGTTCAGATGGCCTCGCCTGACCGCCGTGTCCGGCTGGCCGTGGTCTGGGTGGCCGCGCTCGTCCTGCTGACAGCTGTAGCCGGCCCCGCGTGGGCCCAGACATCGGCGCCGACCGGGGGCACCGATGAGGAGACGGCCGAGAAGGCGGCCGACTTCGCGGACCGGGCGAGGCAGTGGAACGAGGCTCGCAGGCGTGCTCGGGAGGAGGCTCTGCGTAGAGCCGAGGAATTGGCCAATCGGGCCCGAACGACGACCACCACGACGACGACCGCACCCCCAACGACGACCACGACCACCACGACTACGACCACGACCACCGAACCGCCGAAGACGACCACCGAGGACGGGGAGGTCAAGCACCCGATCCCTGAGGGGACCACAGAGGCGCAGTGGCACGCTCTCCGACAGTGCGAGTCCACGCAGAACTACCGGGCCATCAGCGCCAGCGGCCGGTATCGCGGCGCCTACCAGTTCTCGATACGCACCTGGAACTGGGTGGCCGAAATGCACTACCCGGACCTGGTCGGGGTCGATCCCATCGATGCTTCGCCCCCGGACCAGGACAAGATGGCCTACAAGCTCTACGAGATAAACGGCTGGGATCCCTGGCCCACCTGCAAGAAGAGGCTGCCCTCCTGACCCACACGCAGTCGGAGTTGCAGGCGCTGATGGATCGCTTCGGCGTGTCGCCGCGCCGGTCCTTCGGTCAGAACTTCGTGGCCGATCCGAACACGGTGCGACGGATCGCCCGGCTCAGCGGCGCGGGCCCGACCGATCACGTCCTGGAGATAGGCGCCGGTCTGGGCTCGCTCACCCTCGCGCTGGCTGAGACCGGCGCGTCGGTGCGGGCGGTGGAGGTCGACTCCGGATTGACAGCCGCGCTGCGTGAGGTTCTCGCGGAGGAGGGAGCGCGACGCGTCGAAGTGGTGGAGGGAGACGCTTCGAGACTGGACTTCGCTGAAGTCCTGCAGGGTTCGGACCGGTGGATGCTGGTGGCCAACCTTCCCTACAACATCGCTACGCCGCTGATCCTGGACCTGCTGCGCGACGTCGGGGCCATAGAGACCATGGTGGTGATGGTGCAGCGCGAGGTGGGGGAGAGGCTGGCGGCTCCACCCGGGTCGAGGGCACGGGGCATTCCCAGCGTGCTGGTCGAGCGGAGGGGGACGGCCCGGGTGCTGGGAAGGGTCCCCGCCTCGGTGTTCCGGCCCCGGCCGAAGGTCGAGTCGGTGGTGGTGCGCATCGAGCGTCACGGGGCCGGCGAGGCGCTGTGCCCGCCGGAGGCCGACGCAAGACTCGAGCTCCTGGTGCGGGCCGGGTTCGGTCAGCGGCGCAAGATGCTGCGCCGCTCGCTGGCCGGGCTCGCCGCACCGGAGAGCTTCGCGGCCGCGGGCGTGGACCCGTCGTCGCGTCCGGAGGCGTTGACCCTGGACCAGTGGATCAGCCTGGCTAGAGCCACCGGCTAGACGTCCAGCTTCTCAAGCCGTCGTTGTGGCCCCGACCCCCGCGATGGCCTGCCAGACCCGCTGGGGGGTGTAGGGCATGTCCAAGTGGGCGACTCCGAGAGGCGTCAGCGCGTCGAGCACCGCCGACTGCACCGCCGGCGTCGATCCGATCGTGCCCGACTCTCCGACGCCCTTCGCGCCGAGCGGGTTGAGCGGCGTGGGCGTCTCGGTGTGGGCCGTCTCGAAGCGGGGCAGCTCTGAGGCGGCCGGGATGGCGTAGTCGGCGAAGTTGGTGTTGCGGGGGTTGCCGTGGGAGTCGTAGGTGGTCTCCTCGTAGAGGGCCTGCGAGATGCCGGTGGCCACCCCGCCGTGCACCTGGCCCTCCACGAGCATGGGGTTGAGGATCCGCCCGCAGTCGTCCACCGCCACGTGGCGCACCACCCGGGTGTCTCCGGTGCCCGAATCGATCTCGACCACCGAGACGTGGGCGCCGAACGGGTAGCTGGCCTCGCCCTGGTTGAAATCGGTCTCGGCTGCGAGACCGCCGGGGCTCACCCCGTCGGGCAGGTCCTCGGCCTCGGCGGCTGCAGCCAGCTCGGCCCACGAGACCGTCCTGGCCGGCACCCCCGCCACGGCCAGCCCTCCGGGCGCCACCACGATGTCTCCCGGGTCGGCCTCCAGCAGGCAGGATGCGAGTCGGCGGGCCTTGTCGAGGACCTCGTTGGCGGCGGTCCACACCGCGCTGCCGCCGGTCTGCAGCGACCGCGACGCCACCGTGCCGGTGCCGCGCGGCACCTCGCCGGTGTCGCTGTGGATGACCCGGACACACTCGGCGGGCACGCCCAGAACCTCTCCCAGGACCTGGGAGAACGCGGTGGCGTGACCCTGGCCGTGGGAGGCGGTCCCCACCCGGGCGGTGACGGTGCCGTCGAGCTCGACGGTGACCGATCCGAACTCCTGGAACAGTCCGACCGCGGTCACCTCGACGTACGTCGACACACCGATGCCGAGCAGCTTCCGGTCGCCGGCGGCGCGGCGGCGGGCCTGCTCGTCGCGCAGCTCCCGGTAGCCGGCCGTCTCCAATGCCAGGTCCAGGGCTCGGGCGTATTCGCCGCAGTCCATGCTGGCGCCGGTGGGGGTGGTCAGGGGGAAGTCGCTGGATGGGAGCAGGTTGCGCCGTCTCAGCTCGGCCGGATCCATTCCGAGTCCGGCCGCGGCAAGGTCGATGATCCGTTCCAGAGCGACGGTCGCCTCGGGTCGGCCCGCTCCACGGAAGGCGGCCACCGGCGTGGTGTTGGTGATGACCGCCACCGCTTCGTAGTGGACCGCGTCGAAACGGTACGGACCCGACGCCATCATCATCGTGAAGAAGGGCAGGAAGGCTCCGATGCCGGGGTAGGCGCCGGCGTTCGAGGTCACGTCGATCCTGATCCAGCAGAAGGTCCCGTCCTGCTTCAGGCCCAGTTCGACATCGGACACGTAGTCGCGGCCCTGACTCATGTTGACGAGGTTCTCGCTGCGAGTCTCCACCCACTTGACCGGTCGGCTCAGCCGTCGGGCCAGCCAGGCGGCGACGATGAACTCCGGGTACACCCCCGCCTTGGGTCCGAAGCCGCCGCCGACGGCCGGCGCGATCACCCTCACTGCCTTCGATGTCAGATCGAGGGCCGCGGCCACCTGGTCTCGCACCTCGTGGGGCCTCTGGGACGTGCACCACACGGTCAGGCCGTGGTCGCCGCCCGTGCCGGGGGCAGCCAGAACGGCCGAGGGCTCGATGGGCGCCCCCGACATGCGGTGGTTGACGATGCGGGCCTTCACGGTCAAGTCGTGGCCACTCATCGCTTCGGGATCGGCGGGCGTCGAGAACTGCATCGCCTGGTTCGATCCGTGCGCCTCGATCACCAGTGGCGCGTCGGGCTCCAGGGCATCGAAAGGGTCTGTGAGGGCTTGCAGCGGGTCGTAGTCGACCTCCACCAGCTCGGCCGCGTCGACCGCCGCGGCCCGGGACTCGGCTGCCACCACCGCGATCGGGTCGCCCACGTAGCGGGCCTTGTCGGCCAGCGGCAGCCGGCTCAGCTCCGGCGGGAGCATGATGAACAGATGCTGGGGCCCCATGGGCAGATCGGCCGCAGTGAACACGCCGAGCACGCCGGGAGCGGCCTCGGCCGCACCGGTGTCGACCGATGTGATCCTGGCGTGGGCCATAACCGACCGCACGAAGGCCAGGTGGACCGTTCCCGGCGGCGCCATGTCGCCCACGTAGCGAGCCGCGCCGGTGAGCAGGTCGGGGTCCTCCCGCCTGAGCACGGCGTTGCCCATGAACGATCCTGAGGCCACCGCGGTCTCCTTGTTCGGCTGCGACTGTTGGACTCTAGAGGCCGCGCAGGGCCTGCGACCTCATGGGCCACGCGGATAGGTGAGGGCACTTGCCCGGAAGTAGCTTCGCAGCGTGATCGAGGTCCTCGCGCCGTCAAACGGATGACTCCGAAGCCGTAGCGCATCGATAGAAGTAGCTTCGCGGCGTGATCGAGGTCCTCGCGCCGGCCAAGCTGACCCTCAGTCTGCGCATCACCGGCGTGCGGGCCGACGGGTACCACGAGATCGACGCCGAGATGGCGACGCTGGACTTCTGCGACCGGCTGGAGATCGAACCGAGCCCCGACGGCGCAGTCGCGGTGCGGATGCTCGACGCCGCCGGCGACGACTGCGAGGCCGGGCTGCCGCCGGGCGACAACCTTGTGGTGCGGGCCCTGGGGTTGGCCGGCCGCCGCGCCCGGGTGACGGTCCACAAGCGGATCCCGGCTGGCGCCGGATTGGGGGGCGGGTCGGCCGACGCGGCCGCCGTGCTGCGCTGGGCCGGGTTCACCGACACCGTGCGGGCCGCCTCGATAGGCGCGGACGTGGCCTTCTGCCTGGCCGGTGGCCGGGCCAGGGTGCAAGGCATAGGCGAGCTAGTCGAGCCGCTCGGTTACGTGCGTGAGCAGTACACGCTGTTGCTGGTGCCGCTGCTGTGCAGCACCGCGGCCGTCTACGCGGCCTGGGACGATCTAGGAGGCCCGGCGGGGCGCCAACGGCAACGACCTGGAGGCCGCCGCGCTCCGGGTGGCGCCGGAGCTGGCGTCCTGGCGCGACGAGTTCGGCGACGCCACCGGCCAGACCCCCCGGCTGGCGGGAAGCGGCAGCACCTGGTTCGTGGCCGGCACCCACCCCGGACCCAACCGGGTGGTAGCGACAACGACCGGGCCGCTGCCACCCCCAGCGTGAGGGCGCGGGGGAGGGCCTGCTCAGAGCGTCCGCGAACCGGTGGGAGCCGCTACTTGCGCCGCTGATGCCGCGTGCGCCGAAGCATCTTCTTGTGCTTCTTCTTGCGCATGCGCTTGCGGCGCTTCTTGATGAGCGATCCCACGAGGGAAGAACGCTACCGGCCCCGCCGCCCGAACACGCATCGCAGCGATGATCGCTAGTCTGGTTGCGGTCGCCGGTCCCAGGGGCGGGCGGCAGTGGCCGGTAGTTCAACTGGCAGAACGTCGGACTTTGGCTCCGGATGTTGCAGGTTCGAGTCCTGCCCGGCCAGCAGATTCCTGGAGGTGGCAGACAGCGTCGTCTCGCAGCGGCGGCGGCGTCCTACAATGCCGGGCGCCATGAAGCAGCAGACCCACAAAGTGCTCCGGGTGGTGTCGGGGCGGTCCAGCCAGGCCTTCGCCGACAAAGTCTGCGCGGAGCTCGGCGTCGAGCTCGGCACCTCCCACATCGAGAACTTCGCCAACGGCGAGATCCACGTCCGCTACGGCGAGTCGATCCGGGGCTGCGACGCCTTCATCGTCGGCACCCACGCCGAGTGGGAGGGCGGCTCCATCAACGACGCGATCCTGGAGCATCTCGTCATGGTCGACGCGGCCAAACGGGCCTCCGCCAAGCGCATCACTGTGGTGGCGCCCTTCTACGGCTATGCCCGCCAGGACCGCAAGGCCTCAGGGCGCGAGCCCATCTCGGCCCGGCTGCTGGCCGACCTGTTCCTGGCCGCGGGGGCCAAGCGGCTGCTCTCGGTGGACCTGCACTCGGGGCAGATCCAGGGGTTCTTCGACGGGCCGGTCGACCACCTGACCGCCATGCCGGTGCTGCTCGAGTACCTGCAGTCCCTAAAGGGCGAGGACCTGGTGATCGTGTCGCCCGACGCGGGACGGGTCAAGGTGGCCGAGCGCTACACCAACCTGCTGCACGCCGACCTGGCCATCGTGCACAAGCGCCGCGACAACGGCAAGAACGAGGCGTCGGCCAAGGAGATCGTGGGCGACGTCCGCGGCCGCACCTGCGTCATCGTCGACGACATGATCGACACCGGCGGGACCATCGTGGCCGCCGCGGAGCTTCTGGCCGCCAACGGCGCCAGCCGGGTGCTCGCCGCGACCACCCACGCGGTGTTCTCGGGACCGGCCGTGGAGCGGCTCAGGGACTCCGTGATCGATATGGTCGTCTGCACCGACACCCTGCCGCTGACCGCCCGCAAGCAGTTCTCGAAGGTGCATGTCGTGTCGGTCGCGCCCATCGTGGCCCGGGCCATCTCAGCGGTGTTCGAGGACACCTCGGTGAGCGAGATCTTCGGCGGCAACAACCTGGTCTGACCGCACGCGACCCGGCCCTTCAGGCAGTGGAGCAGGCTTGGGGCGGCAGTAGCCTCAGACGAATGGCTACGAACCTTCTGACCGCCGAGACCGGCCGGACGCGCGGCACCCGTCCGAGCCGGCGCCTGCGCCGGACCGGCCGCGTGCCCGCGGTGGTCTACGGCATGGGCGACAACCCGATCGCGGTGTCGGTGGACCGGGCCGACCTGAGGGGCGCGCTGTCCACCGATGCGGGGCTCAACGCCCTCATCACCCTCGAGGTCGACGGTGACCGGCAGCTCTCCATCGTCAAGGACCTCCAGCGCCACCCGGTGCGACGCGACGTGCTCCACGTGGACTTCCTGCGCATCGACCCCGACCACGAAGTGGAAGTCGACGTGCCTCTCGTGCTCATCGGGGAGGCCAAGAAGGTCACCCAGGCCAGCGGGATGGTCGACCAGGTGATGCACCAGGTGCCGCTGCTGGCCAAGCCCTCCGACATCCCCACCGAGGTGACCGCCGACGTGAGCGACCTGGAGGTCGGGTCGTCGCTTCGGGTGAACGACATCGAGCTTCCCGCCGGGGTCACGCCGGCCGGCGATCCCGACGCCACCTTCGCGGTGGGCCTCATCACCCGCTCCACCAAGGAGTACCTGCGCCAGCAGAAGGCTCTGGAGGAGGAGGCGGAGGCGCTCATCGTCATGGGCGAAGCCGCCGAGGTCGAAGAGGCAGACGCGGACGAAGAGTCCTGATCCCGCTGGCCGGGCCGTCGCTATGGCCATCGGCTCGCGTACCGGCTCCGCTGCTGACCTGCTGGTGGTAGGGCTGGGCAACCCCGGCGACGAGTACGCCCGGACCCGCCACAACGCCGGCCGGTGGGTGGTGGACGAGCTGGTGCGCCGCCACGACGGCCGGCTGCGCCGGGCCCGCCGCCTACAGGCGACGGTGTGCGAGCTGCGCGTCCTCCAGCGCCGGATGGCGGTGGCCGCGCCGGTCACGTGGATGAACGAGTCCGGCCGGGCCGTGGCGCCTCTCGTGCGCCGCTTCGGCATCCGAGACCTGGAACGGCTCGTGGTCGTCCACGACGAGCTGGACCTGCCGGTGGGCCGACTGAAGGTCAAGACCGGCGGCGGGCTCGCGGGCCACAAGGGCCTGGCGTCCATCCGGTCGCACCTTCGCAGCGACGCCTTCACCCGGGTGCGCATCGGTGTCGGCAAGCCCCATGCGACGCCCAAGGGAGGCGAGTACGTCCTCAAACGGCCGGGCCGGGCCGAGCGGGTCGAGCTGGAGGGGGCCGTGGCCCGAGCGGCCGACGCGGTGGAGTGCTTCCTCGAGCACGGACTCGAGGCCACCATGAACCGCTTCAACGCGGCCTGAGCCGGCAGGCCGAGTGGGTGCGAGGCGATCCGTGAACGGCCAAGGACTGCACCGGCTGCTGCCGCTGCTGGCAGAGAATCCCGGTCTCGATGAGCTGCTGGGACGGCGCACCGCTGCGCTGGCGGTGCCCGAGGCCGCCCGGGCCGCGGCTGTGGCCGGCCTGAGCGCGGCGTCAGGCCGGCGGCCGCTGCTGGTCGCGGTGCCGACCCGGACGGAGGCGGAGTCGCTTGCCTCGGACCTGGCCGCCTTCCTGGGCTCCGGCGAGGTCGAGGAGATGCCGGCATGGGAGACCCTGCCCTTCGAGCGGGTCAGCCCGTCGATCCACACCATGGGACGGCGCTGCCGGGTCCTGCACCGGATGACGGAGGAGGCCGCGACGCCGGCGGTGGTGGTCGCCTCGGCCCGGGCCATGGCCCAGTTCGTGTCGGCGGGTCAGGCCGCCGCCCCGGTCACTCTCGGCGTCGGCGACTCCTTCGACCAGTCGGCGCTGGTGCGGCGCCTGGCGGAGTTCGGCTACCACCGGGAGCACCAGGTGGAGCACCGCGGGGAGATGGCCGTTCGAGGTTCCATCGTCGATGTCTACCCCTCGACGGCGTCGGCGCCGGTTCGCATCGACTTCTGGGGTGACGACATCGATCGGCTGGTGGAGTTCTCGGTCGGCGACCAGCGGTCCACGAACCCCCTGGACCGCCTCGAGGTCTACCCGGCCCGGGAGCTGCGCCCCGACGGGCCGATGCGGCGGCGGGCCGCCGGCCTGGTGGCGAGCCAGCCGTGGGGCCGGGAGCAATGGGACCGGCTGGCCGACGGCGAGTTCTTCGAAGGGATGGAGTCTTGGTGGCCGTGGCTGGTGGAGCGCCCCGAGGTGGTGCCCGGCCTGCTCGGCGCCGGCGGCGCTCTGGCGGTCGTCGAACCCCGCCGCCTGTCCGACAGGGTCGCCGAGATCCTGGCCGAGGAGGAGGACCTCGCCGCCGGTCTGGCCAAGACCTGGAGCACCGGCGCGGCCGGCATGCCCCGGCTTCACGCCGGCTTCGACGAACTGGTGGCGGCCGTCGCATCGCCGGTGTGGGAGCTGCCCGCGACGCCGGACTCGCCCGGCGCGCCGGCGCTGGCCGCATCGGGCTGGGACCGGGTGCACGGCAACGTCGAACCGCTGGCGGCGCGCCTGCGCGATCTGGCCGGCCGGGGCTACCGGGCAGTGCTCGGCGCGCCGGGCGGTGCCGCCGCACGCCTCAGCGGCCTGCTCGCCGAGCACGGCGCCAGCGTCGAGCCGGTGGAGGCCACTCTCGGCCGGGGCGCGGTCCTGGAAGGGATCAAACTCGCGCTGCTGTCGGAGACCGACGTGACCGGCCGGCGGCGCGCCCACCGGCCGCCACGGGCACGGTCCCGCGATCAGCGCCGCTTCCTGGACGATCTCGTTGTCGGGGCGTTCGTGGTGCATCAGCACCACGGCGTGGCCCGCTTCGAGGGGATGGTCTGCCGGACCATCGGCGGCCATGAGCGCGAGTACCTGCTCCTCGCCTACCGGGGCAGGGACCGGCTCTACGTGCCCTCCGACCAGATCGCCTCGATCCGCCACTACACCGGCGGCGAGGCGCCGACGCTGTCGCGGATGGGGGGCTCGGACTGGGCGGCCACCAAGAACCGGGTGAGGCGGGCCGTGGCCGAGGTGGCCCAGGAACTGGTCGTGCTCTACCAGAAGCGCATGACCACCCCAGGGCAGGCCCTCGACCCGGACACCCCGTGGCAGCGGGAGCTAGAGGACTCCTTCGAGTACCAGGAGACCCGGGACCAGCAGCAGGCCATCGACGAAGTGAAGCGCGACATGGAGCGCCCTGTGCCCATGGACCGGCTGCTGGTGGGCGACGTCGGCTTCGGCAAGACCGAGATCGCGGTGCGGGCCGCGTTCAAGGCGGTTCAGAGCGGGCGCCAGGCGGCCGTGCTGGTTCCCACGACGCTGCTGGCGCAGCAGCACACCCAGACGTTCCGTGACCGCTACGGGCCCTTCCCGGTGCGAGTGGAGACGCTGAGCCGGTTCCTGACCCCGGCCCAGACACGGGAGGTGCTGCGAGGACTGCAGACCGGCGAGGTCGACGTGGTCGTGGGCACCCACCGGATGCTGTCGGCCGACGTGAGCTTCAAGCGTCTCGGTCTGCTCGTCATCGACGAGGAACAGCGCTTCGGGGTCCGGCACAAGGAGTCGATCAAGTCCCTCAAGGCCGATGTGGACGTGCTGACCCTCACGGCCACACCCGTGCCCCGCACCCTGGAGATGAGCCTCACCGGCATCCGGGACATGTCCCTGCTCGAGACGCCGCCGGCGGACCGCCAGCCGATCCTCACCTACGTGGGCGAGCAGGCCGACCGTCCGGCGGCGGAGGCCATCCGGCGCGAGCTGCTGCGCGAGGGACAGGTCTTCTATGTCCACAACCGGGTGGCCGACATCGAGCACGTCGCCGAGCGGGTGCGCTCCCTGGTGCCGGAGGCCCGGGTGGCCGTGGCCCACGGCCAGATGGACGAGGGCACGCTGGAGCGGGCCGTCCTCGACTTCGCCGACTACCGCTACGACGTGCTGGTCTGCACCACCATCATCGAGTCGGGCATCGACATGCCCACGGTGAACACTCTGGTGGTCGACCGGGCCGACCGGCTCGGGCTGGGCCAGCTCCACCAGATCCGCGGTCGGGTGGGACGGGCCGGCCGGCGGGCCTACGCCTACCTGTTCCATCCGGTCGACCAGGTCCTCAGCGAGGAGGCCTACGAGCGGCTCAAGACCATCGGGGAGGCGACCCAGCTGGGATCCGGGTACCGGATCGCCATGCGCGACCTCGAGATCAGGGGCGCGGGGAACCTGCTGGGCGAGGCCCAGTCGGGGCATATCGCCGCGGTCGGTTACGACCTGTACTGCCGCCTGGTGAACGAGGCGGTGGCGGAGCTGCGGGGCGAGACCGTCCCCGAGCCGCCCGAGGTGACCATCGAGGTTCCCGGCGATGCGCACATCCCTGCCGACTACATTGGGAGGGAGGCTGCCCGCCTCGAGGCGTACCGCCGCTTGGCCGCGGCTTCGGAGCTGTCCGAGCTGGCCGACATCCGAGCCGAGTGGATCGACCGGTTCGGCCCCGTCCCGGCGCCGGCCGAAGCGCTGCTGTCCATCGGCAGGCTCCGGGTGGAGTGCCTGCGCCACGGCGTCTCCGAAGTTGTCGTCACCCGCCGCGGCGGCGGCCCGCTGTCGGCGGCACGCTACGCGGCCCGGCTGGCGCCGGTGGAACTGCCGGCCAGCCGCCAGGTGCGGCTTCGCCGGCTGTACGGCGACCGTGCCGTCTGCAAGGACGAGGCTCGGGAACTGCACGTCCCGCTGCGGGCCGACGCCGGTCCGGTTGTCGATCAGCTGTTGGCCCTGCTGGACGACGTGGTGGCGCCCGGCGCGCCAGCCCCCGCGCCTACTGACGCTAGGGTGCGGACTTCGTGAGCCGGACCCGCCCCATCGCAGCCGCCCGCGCCGTCGATCGGGCGCGAACGGGCAAGAGGCTCTTGCGTCGCGAACCGGTGTTTCCCGCTCGCCTTCGCTGCGCTCATAGGCCGCTCGGGCCACGGCCTCGCCCTCGTGGGAGAGGTTCGCTCGTATGTTCGCTCGGCCTCCTGGCCGCCTCGATGTCGCTGCTGGCGTCTGGGTGCGGAGCCTCGCCGGACCCGGCCGCGGAGGTGGCCGGCGTGGAGTACGCCGTCGAGGATCTGACCGCCTACCTCGAGACCACCGATCCCGACAGCGAGGCCCGGGCGTTGCGCAGCGAGGCGGCCGCCTGGCTCACCAGCTGGGTGTTCTTCACCGCCCTCGAGCAGGAGATGGCTGAACGGGGAATCGCGATCACCAACGCCCACGAGGCCCAGGCGGTCGCCGATATCACCCAGGCCGATCCGACCTTCGTTCCCGGCGCCGCCGGGAGCGGGATCACGATCCGCCAGCGGGCCGCGACCCTGGCCGCGTTCGAGTGGACTGAGCGCGAGGTGCCTGTGGAGGTCGCCGGCGAGCCGCTGCGCCATCTGTGCTCGAGGCACATCCTCGTGGAGACGCAGGCGGAGGCCGACGAGGTCCTGGCCCGACTCGGGGCCGGAGAGGACTTCAGCCTGCTCGCCCTCGATCTCTCGCTCGATCCGGGCAGCGGATCGTTGGGCGGCGACCTCGGCTGCGTGCTGGAGGGCTCGTTCGTGCCGCCCTTCGAGGAAGCGGCCTACGGGGCCGCCCCGGGCGAGGTGGTGGTGGCGGAGTCGCAGTTCGGGTTCCACGTGATCGAAGTAGTCAGCTCCGGGCCCGCGACCGCACAGAATCATCCCCAGCTCGACGCGGAGTCGCTGGCCCGGATGGCCGAGGCCGCGGAACTGGCTGCTCTCAGCGTCGCCCAGGGCGAGGTCCAGGCTCAGCGCCAGCAGCTCTTGATCGACATGCAGGAGCACATCTTCGAGCGCTACGGGCCGGATGTGAAGATCGACGACCGCTACGGCCGCTGGGACCCCGACGAGTTCCGGGTGGTCCCCGAGCCCACCGAGTGACCGGGGACGGTCCGATGGCCAACCCCGTTCCCGCCCCCGACGCCCCCGAGCACGGTGCCGAGAGCCTGCACACCGCCATCCTGCGTCTCGACGAGCTGGTGCGGACGCTGCGAGAGCAGTGCCCGTGGGACCGCGAGCAGACCCACACCAGCCTTCGCCGCTACCTGCTGGAGGAGACCTACGAGGCGCTGGAGGCCCTCGACGCCAGGGCCGGCGGCGAGGGCGAGGCCGAGGACCTGGACCGGGACCTGTGCGAGGAGCTCGGAGACCTGCTCTACCAGGTGTGGTTCCAGGCCCATCTGGCCTCCGAGCGAGGCGCCTTCAGCATCGTGGACGTCGCCCAGGGAGTGCGAGACAAGCTGGTGGCCCGCCACCCTCACGTCTACGGCGACGTCGTGGCCCCCGACGCCGACACGGTGCGGGCCAATTGGGACGCCATCAAGCTCCAGGAGAAGGGGCGGGACTCGGTCATGGACGGCATCCCGCAGACGCTTCCCGCGCTGCTGCGAGCCGTGAAGGTCCAGAAGCGGGCCGCCGCCGCGGGCCTCTCTCGCCGACGACGGATCGCAGGGGTCCTTCCTTGCGACGGAGGGTGCGCTGGCCGGGCTTCGAGCCGAGCCGAACGAGCACACCCTTGGGGAGCTGTTGCTGGCCGCGGTGGAGCTGGGCCGGCGCATCAAGGTCGATCCCGAGGACGCCCTGCGGTCGACGACCGAGCGGGCCGAGCACCGCTATCGCACACTGGAACAGGACCGAGCGGAGCTAGAATCCAGACCCCACACCGACGGACGCCGAGGGATCGGACGGAGCGGCGCCCGACCGTGAGGCCGTGTCGCGCCGTGCACGGCGTAGATCGCAACCCGGAGGTTCGCCGGTGGGTGGCATAGAGGCAGTCCTTGCGCGCGAGGTGTTCGACTCGCGGGGCAATCCCACCGTGGAGGTCGACATAGAGCTGGACTCGGGCGCGACCGGCCGGGCGATGGTGCCGTCAGGGGCGTCCACCGGGGCGTTCGAGGCGGTCGAGCTGCGCGACGGCGGCGACCGCCTGCGGGGCCGGGGCGTACTCGGCGCCGTCGCGAACGTCGTCGGCGAGCTGGCCGGCGCGGTGAGGGGTCTGGACGCCGCGGATCAGCGGGCCGTGGACATGGCGCTCATCGACGCCGACGGCACCGACACCAAGTCGCGCCTGGGCGCCAACGCCATCCTGGGCGTGTCGCTGGCCGCGGCCCGGGCCGCGGCGGCCGAACTCGAGATCCCGCTGTGGCGCCATGTGGGCGGAGCCAACGCCCACGTGCTCCCGGTGCCCATGATGAACGTCATCAACGGGGGAGCGCACGCCGGCAACAACGTCGACTTCCAGGAGTTCATGGTGGTGCCCGTCGGGGCCGCCTCCTACTCCGAGGCCCTGGTTTGGGGCGTAGAGGTGTATCACGAGCTGGCCGCTGTCCTGCGGGCCCGGGGCCTGTCCACTGGTCTGGGCGACGAGGGCGGCTTCGCCCCCGACCTGGCCTCCAACTCCGACGCGGTCGCGTTGCTGGCCGAGGCCACCGGGCGGACCGGCCTAGCGCTGGGCGACGACATCGCCTTCGCGCTGGACGTGGCGTCCACGGAGTTCTTCGCCGACGGCCGCTACGTGCTGGCCGGCGAGGGGCGCACCCTCGACTCCGGTGAGATGGTCGACGAGCTCCGGAAGCTCTGCGACTCCTATCCCATCGTGTCGGTGGAGGACGGCATGGCCGAGGAGGACTGGGACGGCTGGTCGCAGCTGACCGCCTCGCTGGGGGAACGGGTGCAGGTGGTGGGCGACGACCTGTTCGTCACCAACAGCGAGCGACTGGCCCGCGGCATCGAGTCGGCAGCCGCCAACGCCATCCTGGTCAAGGTCAACCAGATCGGGACCCTCACCGAGACGCTGGAGTGCGTCGAGCTCGCCGTTCGCAACGCCTTCGGGGCGGTGATGTCGCACCGGAGCGGCGAGACCGAGGACACCTTCATCGCCGATCTCGCGGTGGCCACGAACTGCGGTCAGATCAAGACGGGCGCCCCGGCCCGCAGTGACCGGGTGGCCAAGTACAACCAGCTCCTGCGGATCGAGGAGCAGCTCGGCGAGGCCGCCGCGTTCAGGGGCCGGGCCGCGCTGGCGCCCGCCGCCGGCACTGCATCGGTGACGCCGTGAAGACGCGGGATGCTGTGAAGACGCGGGATGCTGTGAAGACGCGGGATGCTGTGAAGACGCGGGATGCCGTAAAGCGCGGCGGCGCTGTGAAGCGCCGGGATGCTGTCAAGCGCGCGCCTACCGTGAAGCGCGCCTGGTGGCATCGGCTGCTTCTGGTGGTCCTGTTCGCGGGCACCCTGGGCGCGGCCGTGATGTTCGGCGCGTCGTCGGTGGGCACCTGGTTCGACCAGAACGCCCAGCGGGCCGATGCGGAGCACACCGCGGTGGAGCTCGAGGCCCGCATCGCCGAGCTCACCGACGAGATCGACAGGCGTACCAGCGAGGACGGAGTGCGGCGCGAGGCCCTCTGCTTCGGGCCCTACGTGGAGCCCGGGACCGAGGTCTATGCGGTGATGGGCCTCAACGGCTGCGTCGGCCAACCCCAGAGCCCGAGCGGGTAGGGAGCCATTCATGCCAGCACATCGCGTCGACCTGAAGGTCCGCTTCTACGAGCTGGACCCCTACGGGCATCTGAACCACGCCGCCTACATTCAGTTCTTCGAGACGGGCCGGGTGGAGCTGCTGGATGAGGTCGGGGTGGACCTGGAGTCGTTTGCGGCCCGGGGCTACCGCTTCGTGGTCACCCGCATCCAGACGTCGTTCGACCGCCCGGTTCACGCCACCGACACCATCACCGTGGAGACCGAGGTCGTCGAGTTCCGCCGGGCCTCGTCGGTGTGGCGCCAGCGACTGATGCGCGGCGACGAGGTGGTGGCCCGCCAGGAGCTGCGGGCCGCGATCACCGACACCGAGGGCAAGCCGGCGCGGGTCCCCCCCGACGTGATCGAGGCACTCGGCCCTTACTTCGTCTGAGCTCGGTCCGACGCTCTAGGCTCAGTCGGATGGCAGCCACCGATCTGCGCTCCGTCTCAAGCACCGAAGAGGTGTCGCAGGGGCTCCGCGACCACGCCTACCTGCCTGACGAGGCGCTGGCCACCGCCGTGTATCTGGCTCTGCGCCTGCGCCGGCCGCTGTTGCTGGAGGGCGAGCCCGGCGTGGGCAAGACCGAGGTGGCCAAGGTGGTCGCCGACTGGGGCGGCGGCCGGCTGATCCGGCTGCAGTGCTACGAGGGCATCGACGCGGCCCAGGCCGTCTACGAATGGGACTACGCCCGCCAGTTGATGCACCTGCGGACCATGGAGGCCACCGGGCGGGCCCTCGGCGCGGATGAGGATCGGCTCGCCGACGAGCTCTACAACGAGCGATTCCTGGTGCGCCGGCCCCTGCTGGAGGCGATCGAGGCTTCTGACGGCCCCCCGCCGGTGCTGCTCGTCGACGAGGTCGACCGCTCCGACGACGAGTTCGAGGCCTTCCTGCTGGAGGTGCTGTCGGACTACTCGATCACCATCCCCGAGCTCGGGACCTTCGCCGCGGTCGATCCGCCCGTGGTGATCATCACCTCCAACCGCACCCGGGACGTGCACGACGCCCTGAAGCGCCGCTGCCTGTACCACTGGGTCGCCCATCCGGGCCCGCAACGGGAGGCGGAGATCATCCGCCTGCGAGCCCCGGAGGTGACCGATCGCCTGGCCCGGCAGGTCGCCCGCGCCGCGGCCGCCATGCGCGAGGTCGGGCTGTACAAGCCGCCGGGCGTGGCCGAGACCATCGACTGGGCCCGGGCCTTGAGCCTGCTCGGCGGGGCCAAGCTCGACCTCGCCAACACCTCGGCCACCCTTGGCGCCCTGCTGAAGTACCGCGAGGACCGGGACCGGGTGATCGAGCACGACCTGGCCGCCATCGTGGCCGACGCCGCCACCGCCCACAGCCCATGAGCGACGGGGGAGGCGACGCCGCGGACGCGCCGGCCGGGCCCCGCCCGGAGGCCGACCCGGTCGACGTCGCGGTGGGCTTCGCCGCCGCGGACGCGCCAGCCGGACCGCCCCGCCTGCCGTCTGACCCGGTCGATGTCGCGGTGGGCTTCGCCGCAAGGGACGCGCCGGCCGGGCAACGCCTGGAGTCCGATCCGGTCGATGTCGCGGTGGGCTTCGCCGCAAGGGACGCGCCGGCCGGGCAACGCCTGGAGTCCGATCCGGTCGATGTCGCGGTGGGCTTCGCGTGTGCGCTGCGCCGGGCCGGCCTGGAAGTGTCGCTCACGTCGGCGCTGCTCTATGCGGAGGCGCTGTCGGTGTGTGACGTGGGCAGCCGGCCCTCTCTGTACTGGGCGGGACGGGCCGCGCTGGTCCACCGCATCGAGGACGTCGACGTCTACGACGCCGTCTTCGGGGCCTACTGGCTGGGTGAGCCGCTGGGAATGCCCCAGATGGCCGCGGCGAGTGTCCCGGTGGTGCTCCAGCTCGACGACGCCGACGGCTCCGACGATCACGGCGAGGAATCACCCGGCGACGGCGAGACCATCACGCTGCGCTACAGCGCCACCGAGACGCTGACGGCCAAGGACTTCGCCGACTACACCGACGACGAACTGGAAGAGGCCCGGCGGCTGATGGAGCGGTTGCGCTTCTCTGGCCCGACCCGCCCCAGTCGCCGCCCCGAGCCGACCCGGTCGTGCCGGGGGCGCCTCGATGTGCGCCGGACGGTCCGGGCCGCCATGCGCTCGGGGGGCGAGCCGATGAGAATGCACCGGCGCATGAGCGGTCGCCGGCCCCGGCGCCTGGTCATGCTGCTGGACGTGTCGGGTTCGATGGAGCGCTACGCCCGGGCCTTGCTGCGCCTGGTCCACGCCGCGGTGGCGGGGCGCAGCCGGGTCGAGGCCTTCGCTTTGGGCACCCGGCTCACCCGGCTCACCCGGGAGCTGTCGTCGCGGGACCCGGACCGGGCCATGCGGGCCGCGTCGGCCGCGGTGCCCGACTGGAGCGGCGGCACCCGCCTCGGTGCCGGCCTGCGAGCCTTCAACGACGAGTGGGGATGCCGGGGGATGGCCAGGGGAGCGGTGGTGGTGGTCCTCTCCGACGGCTGGGACCGGGGCGACCCCGCGGAGATGTCCGAGCAGATGCAGCGCCTCCAGAGGGTGGCCAACCGGGTGGTGTGGGTCAACCCGCTGAAGGCCTCGCCCGGGTATGCGCCGCTAGCTCGGGGGATGGCGGCCGCCTTGCCCTACGTCGACGACTTCGTGGAGGGCCACAACCTTGAGTCGTTGGAGCGCCTGGCCGAACTGGTGCTCACCGACACACCCCGTGCGTCGCGGCCCCGGGTCGGGAGCCACGCCGCAGCCCCGGCGCTCACCGGAGCCTCCCAGTGAAGGAGATCCTTGCAGTGAGGGAGGTCCGGCCGTGAAGGAGACCCTGGGGAGTGAAGGAGATCGTGCAGTGAAGGAGATCCTGGAGTGAAGGAGATCCTGGCCGAACTTGATCGCTGGCAGCGAGCCGGGGAGCAGGCCGCGGTGGCTCGCGTCGTCGATCTAGAGGGCTCCGGACCTCGCTCGCCCGGCGCCGCGATGGCGGTGACCGCGGAGGCCGAGGTGGTCGGCTCGGTGTCGGGCGGCTGCGTGGAGGGCGCGGTGGTGACCGAGTCGTTGGAGGTGATGGCCGCCGGCGACCGGCGCATCGTCACCTTCGGCTACAGCGACGACGAGGCCTTCGCGGTCGGCCTCACCTGCGGCGGGACCATCCACCTGTTCTTGGAGCCCCTGGAATGGGGTCCGGTCCATGACGCTCTCGCAGCGGACCTGGCCGAGGAGTCCCCGGCAGCGCTGGCCACGGTGGTGGAGGGCCCCGGGACGGGTGCCAAGATGCTGGTGCGCCCCGAGGGGGTTCCGACGGTCGGCTCGCTGGGCACGACCGGCCTCGACCGGGCTGTGCAGCGAGACGCCCGGGGCGAGCTGGTGGCCGGCCGCTCGGGCCTGCGCCGCTATTCCCAGCAGGGCGAGTACTCCGAGCAGGGCGAGATCCGCGGCCAAGAGGTGGCCGTGTTCGTCGAGTCGTTCGCCCCTCCGCCCCGGATGCTGATCTTCGGCGCGGTGGACTTCACGGCGGCGCTGGCCAGGGTGGCCAAGGTGCTCGGCTACCGGGTGACGGTCTGCGACGCCCGGCCGGTGTTCGCCACCTCCAAGCGGTTCCCGATGGCCGACGAGGTCGTGGTCTCGTGGCCCGACCGGCTGCTAGACGAGGCCGGGCACGGGCTCGGCCCGAGGGACGCGGTCTGCGTGCTCACCCACGACGCCAAGTTCGACGTGCCCGCCATCTGCTCGGCTCTGGGCACCGACGTCGGCTACATCGGGGTGATGGGCAGCCGCCGCACCCACGACGACCGCACCCGCCGACTGATCGAGGTCGGCGTGACCCAGGAGCAGTTGGGCCGCCTGCGCTCGCCCATCGGGCTCGACATCGGCGCGGCCACCCCCGAGGAGACCGCGGTGTCGATCCTCTCGGAGATCATCTCGCTGCGCACCGGCCGCGAGGCCCGGGCCCTATCCGCCACCACCGGCCCCATCCACGACTGACCTCCATCACCGCGGAGGCCAGCCGTCAGATCGCGGGAGCCTCATGCGGCCAGCCACAAGAGAGCCCAGAGCCTTGTCCGCTAGCCTCTGGGAGAGGCCGTGCAGCAGGGGCAGTGCCTGTGAGGCCCGGTCCTCGTCTGGGAGGTTGTCGATGGCGTCGCTAATCGCGGATGGGGTGCCGCGCATGATCTCGGCTGCCCGGTCAACGACGGCGTCGGCATCTAGTCGCAGCGCCTCGGCGACCGCGGCCCAGGCGGACGGCCTGCTGGACGTTCGCCATGTCCGGTCGTCTCCCGTCGCCATGGCCGTACTGATCTCCTCGGGGTCGCCCGAGGCGTAGGGCAGGAACGAGATGACGTCGTACAGCGGGGCGAGATGGACGTCCGGGCCGTCGAGCAGGAGGCTGTAGTTCTTGGCGTGTCCGTCGGTGGCGGCGATCGCCCAGCTGAAGATCAAGGCATCGCAGAACCGCCGACGGGCATCTCGGCTCTCGCTCGCTTCATGGAACAGGAGGTCGCCCACATCGCGTGGCGTGGGGCCTCCATCGATCTGGTACTTCTCGGCGGGGCTCAGGCCAAGCGCTTGGCAGAGATCCTCATTGTGCCGCCTGTGCAGAACACCGCCCGACCGGACGCGATCAAAGCGGGTCACGACCAGAACCCGCTCCGACTCAAATCGCGCCAGATCTGTGAGCGCTGTGTCGATTCCCAGGTTCCGTGCGGCGGTCATGCACACATGCTCCACCGCCTCTGCATCCGTGTGCGATGCCATCCCTGGCTTCAGGATGTGAGTCGTTGGTGTGTTGCCGTAGGGGACGCACCACTGGCTCCCGTCCCAGTGAAGGGCGCACTTGGGCTGTGCCCCGGCAAGGCTGAAGCGGCCGGACGTGCCGACGCCGCTCCAGTCTGACCAATCGCGTCGGACCCGTCTGATCCACTCGGCCACCTCGCGTTCGCCCTGCGGTTCTAGGCCGCTGCTCCGATTGTCGCGACACTCCTCGTCGCCCGGGAGACAGAACTGAACTGCACCAGCACAATCCAGGCCGATCGGCGTGCCCAGCAAGTCCATGGCACTGGCCGAGCGGGCGCCCACACGATCCGCCCATTTCCGGCGAGCCTGGACGCTGTCGGGCAACAGCCCGTCGATCCAGAGCGCCACGTTGTGCTCTCCGCTGCCCAACGGGGCGCTGAGCGACAGGGGAGTGCTGCGCCCTCCTGCCAGATAGCTCCTGTCGTAACGGAACATTGCCGCCCGCCCCTCGTTCGTGGCGGTGATCTCGCCGGCCAGCCTGCCCTCGATGAACACCACTAGGTCAGGCATTCACGGGCCCCTCCGATGCACTCCGGGGCGACTGGGCTCGCCGCACGAAGGCCAACTCGAAGCCCAACTCGAAGAGGACCGCGTTGAGCGTCTCCAGGCGAGCGCTGCGATGGCCGTTCTCCAGCACGGAGATGGCCTCGCGCGACACCCCGGCGGCGGCGGCCACCTCCGACTGGGTGAGGCCGGCGGCCCGGCGTGCATCCCGCAGGGACCGCCCAATGCGCTTCGGAGAACGCATCCCCACATACGCGAACCCGTCATCTGGCGGCTGAGATTCCGAACGTCCCCGCATGGCTTCATCCTACTCTGGATGTGGTGCATGCGTAACAAAGAGGCTCGTGTGGCGGATGCGTCACATTCGAGTCCATGTTGCATTCTCGTCACACATGTAGTGCCGGAGAGCCACCCCCACGCCGTTGGGAGACCGGTGGGGTGGTGCTCCGGCACTTGCGTGACCGCAGCCTAAGAGGCCGAGCGAGTAGGCGGGATGACGCGGCCCATACGGCGCGAGGCCGTGGGCGGTGTTGCTGTGATTTGGGCGGCCCGTGAGCGCAGCGAACAAGAGCGGGAAAGACCCCGGTGCAACGCGACGGACTTGCACCTGCCCGCGCACCTCATTAGTCGACTGGGCTGCGCCGCGCTGGCGAGCCTCTGGCGCCGGTGCTTGTCAAGCTGTCGCGGGCAGGACGACGGTGAAGCGGGCCCCGCCCAGGGGGGAGTCCTCGACCGTGACCCGGCCGCCCATCTCGGTGACGAGGGCCTTCACCACGGCCAGGCCCAGCCCGGCGCCTCCGGTGTCGCGGCTGCGGTCCTCGGAAAGCCGGGTGAAGCGCTCGAAGATCCGGTCCCGGTCGGCTTCGCCGATCCCGGTGCCGTCGTCGTCGATGCTGAGCACCACTTCGCGCCCCTGCGACGAGGTCGGGCCTGGTGCCGGGCGGCTCGTCAGACTCACCGCGGCCTGCCCGCGGGCATGGTGGGCCGCGTTGTCGAGCAGGTGGGCGACGACACGGCTGGCGCTGCTGGGAGCGGCGGTCACCCTGCCGGCGGACACGGCGCTCACGTCGACGGGAACGATCCGGCTTCTGGCCGCCTCCTCCAGGACTATGTCGTCGAGGTCGATGGCCTCGGCCGGCGTCGGGCTGCGGCTCTCGTCGTGGCGGGCCAGGACCAGCAGGTCGTCGACGATGCGCTGCAAACGCCCGGCCTCGGCGAGGACGCCGGATGCGAGGTCGGCGACCGGCGTGTCGTCCGGTCTCCTCAGCGCGACCTCGGCTTCGCTGCGCAGCACCGCGACCGGCGTCCTCAGCTCGTGGGAGGCGTCGGACACGAACTGCCGCAGCCGGGTGTCGCTGTGCTCGAGCCGGTCGAGCATGGCGTTCATGGTGGCGGCCAGCCGGTCGATCTCGTCGCCGGTGCCGGGCTGGGGAACCCGATCCCCCAGTGTCCCGGCGTTGATCCGTCGGGCCTGCTCGGTGATCCGCTCCACCGGGCGCAGCGCCCGTCCGGTGAGCATCCAGGCCGCCAGCGCCGCGGCCAGCACCGCGAGCGGGGTGGCGATCCACATGATGGACCGGACGCGGTCGACGCTGAGGATCACATCGCCGACGTCGGCGGCCACGACGAAGTCGGTGCCGCCCATGTCGCGGCGGGCGAAGGCGATCCGCTGGGTGGCGCGGATCCGGCTGTCGCCGGGATCGACGCTGGTCGACAGGTCCTTGAGCACGGCCGGCTCGAACCCGCCCGTCTCGTAGACCAGGTCGACGAGGCCGAAGACGGTGATGACGGGATGATCCAACGAGTCCCGCTCCAGCAGCCTCAATCCGGCGCCGTCGCTGAGGGAGAAGGCCGCGATGGCGCCGTCGCTCATGACCACGGGCACGCCCGACCGGCGGTCCGATCCGGTGATGTCGAGCAGGCCGTCGAGATGTCCGACGCGGTCGAGGTGTGTCAGAGCCTCCCGGATCCGGCCCGCCTCGTCGAGCAGGAAGGGAGCCGCGTCCGGGCTGAATCCGCTCGGCTCGATTCCCGACGGGTCGTCCTGTTGGAAGCTGTCGTCGGACTGCGCGGATTGCTCAGTCGTGCCCGCTAGGCCCGCATCCGGGCGGCGCATGAGGTAGAGGAGGTGTCCTGTGTTCTCAGCCTGGCCGGCGGCCACGCCGTCGAACATGTCGTCGAGCAGTGCCCCCTCCACCCGGTCCGGGCCGATCACGGTGGCCGGCACCAGCACCAGCGCCGCGGCCAGACCGACCAGCACGGTCATCCGGGTCCGCACCGTCAGGCGGGGCAGCCGCCTAGCCGGCCCCGACCGGCGGCGGGTCATCTCGTCACCTAGTGGCCGGCGCCGCGGGCTGCGAGGGCCGGCATCGTCCCTCGGCCCCGACCGGCGGCGGGTCATCTCGTCACCTAGTGGCCGGCGCCGCGGGCTGCGAGGGCCGGCATCGTGCCTCGGCGTGGAGGGCGTGGGTCATCTCGTCACCTAGTGGCCGGCGCCGCGGGCTGCGAGGGCCGGCATCGTGCCTCGGCGTGGAGGGCGTGGGTCATCTCGTCACCTGGTAGCCGGCGCCGCGGACGGTACGGATCGAAGTGGTGCCGAAGGGCCGGTCGATCTTGCGCCTCAAGTAGCCGATGTAGACCTCGACGATGTTGGGGTCGCCGTCGAAGTCGAAGCCCCAGACCGCGTGGAGGAGCTCCTGTTTGGGGACCACCTCGGGGGCCCGGCTCATCAGAGCGTGCAGCACCGCCAGCTCTCTGGGGGTCAGCTCGATGTCGACGTCGCCCCGCATGCATCGGCGGGTGCCCGGGTCGAGGCTCAGGTCGCCGACTTCCAGGACGAGCGAGGGCTGGGCCCGCCCGCGGCGCATCAGGGTCCGCAGGCGGGCTGCCAGCACCACCAGCGAGAAGGGCTTGCGCAGGTAGTCGTCGGCGCCGAGATCGAGGCCCTCGGCCTCGTCGTACTCGCCGTCTTTGGCCGTCAGCATCAGGATCGGCACCCAGTTGTCCTCGGCTCTCAGGGTGCGGCAGATCTTGTAGCCGTTCATGCCCGGCAGCAGGATGTCCAGCACGACGGCCTCGTAGCGCCCTTCGCGGGCCCGCCAAAGGCCGTCGAGGCCGTCGTGGACCGCATCGACGGTGAAGCCCTCGGCTTCGAGGCCGTGCTTGATCGCCGTTGCCAGCCGCTGCTCGTCTTCGACCACCAGGATCCTCACACCGCAAGTCTGCCCGACCTCCGCTGGTCGGGTTCTCGCCTTCCTGAGAATGCTCTCAGCCGCTCTCAGCCTGGTCTCAGGGTGCGTCTGCCATGGTGGGAATCCCCAAGGACCGGGGAGGCCCGGTCCGATCCAACCCACATGACAAGGAGAAAGAGAATGTCATCCACCATCCCCCCCACCACCGAGAGCGCCGGGGCGCCGTCAGACGCGGAGCCCCGAGGGCCGTCGCGTCCGCGTCGCCGCCCGATGCTGGTCGGCTCGCTCGCCGGGTTCGCAGCGCTGGCCGTGCTGATCGCCGTCTGGGCCGCAGTCCCGGCCAGTGCCCGGAGCGAATCGCCGGACCCCGTAGCCGACGGGGCCGACGTGTCCTACGAGCAGTGCGTGGAGGCCGCCCTCGCTGCGTTCGGCCCGGTCGAGGAGGCCTCCAGCGAGCCCAGCGAGGCCGGTGACGGCGACGGGACGGTCCCCGGCGCCGGGACCGGCGATCCGCTGAAGTCGGGCGACACCGCCACCGCCGGGGACGGGACGGTCCCCGACCCGCTCGACGATGAGGAGGTGCATCCGAACAGCCCGGCCCACGAGATGTGCACCGAGGACTGCGCCGAGGACGAGCAGTGCGCCCGGCCCACGGAGTTCATCGTCGTGCGCGACGACAACGTCGAGACGATCAGCTTCGAGAACCCAGAACCCGAAGGCGACTCCGCCGGCTAGCAACCGTCCCGGGGTCTCGCACCCCGGCAAGGCCTCCCAACCTTCCCCCTTCCCCTGACTGGGCCGGGCTGCCCCCCGCAGCCCGGCCCAGTTGCCTCCCAATGCCACCCGCTGGCCGAGCAGATGGTGCCAGGGGTGCTGCTGGTGGTGTCACTGGCTTGAACTCGGGAGACCCCCGGAACAGGCAGTCCTCCAGGGGGCGCTGTGATTGGTGTTGGCAGCGCTGATGGCGGGCAGACTGGCGCGGTGATGGGAGAGCGCGGCGGCGTGACGGACGAGCACGGCGAGGGTCCCCGGCTGGGGGTGGCCGCGGTGGTGCTGGCCGCGGGGGCCGGGGTCCGGTTCGACGGCGAACGGCACAAGCTGCTGTGCGAGGTGGGGGGCGTGCCGCTGGTTCGCCGGGCTGTGGACTCGGCGGTGGCCGCCGACCTCGACGAGACCATCGTGGTGATGGGCGCGGTCGACCTGCTGGAGGTGCTGCCCGAGGAGGTCACTGTCCTGCACAACGAGGCCTGGGAGCAGGGCCAGGCCACGTCGCTGGCCGCGGCCGTGAGCTACGCGGGCTCGCGGGGCCACCGGGCCGTCGTGTTCGGGTGCGGCGACCAGCCCGGAGTGCCGGCCTCGGCCTGGGCCGCGGTGGCCGAGGCCGACTGCGACCTCGCGGTGGCCGACTTCGGCGGCGCCCGCCGGCCGCCGGTCCGGATCGGCGCGGCGCTGTGGAGCTACCTGCCCCTCACCGGCGACGAGGGCGGGCGGGTACTGATGCGCCGCAGACCGGAGTTGGTGCGGGCGATACCCTGCGAGGGCAACCCCGACGACATCGACACGCTGGAGGACCTGCGAAAATGGAACTGAACGACTCATTCGAGGTGGCCCATCCCATCGGCGCGGTGTGGGATGTCCTCACCGACGTGGAGCGCATCGCGCCGTGCCTGCCCGGCGCGCAGCTCACCGGCAGCGACGGCGACGTCCACGAGGGCCTGGTCAAGGTCAAGGTCGGCCCGATCACGTCGCAGTACAAGGGCAAGGCCTCCTTCACCGAGCGGGACGACGCCGCCCACCGGCTGCTGATGTCGGCCAGCGGGCGCGACACCCGGGGCGCGGGCAACGCCTCGGCCGAGATCACGGTGGCCCTCGAGGCGCTGACCGACACGTCCACCCAGGTGAGCGTCCACACCGACCTCACCATCACCGGCAAGGTCGCCCAGTTCGGTCGGGGCGTGCTGGCCGATGTCAGCCGCAAGCTGATGGGACAGTTCGCCGACAACCTGGCCGCGCTGGTGGCCGCCGACGTCACCGCCGATGAGTCCCCGGAGGCTGCCGGCGATGCGGAGGAGGCCAGCGAGTCCGGCGACGGCGGTCCGGCCGAGTCAGCGGCCGAGGCCGCGGCTCCCGAGCCCCCCGCCGAGGTCGAGGCCGTCGACCTCCTGGAAGTGGCCGGAGCCCCGGTGCTGAAGCGCCTCCTGCCCGTGGTGCTCGCGGTCGTTCTGATCCTTGTCGTGATCATCGTTGCCGTGGCCGTCTAGGTCTGCCGCCCACATCGGTGCTAGCTATCGCAATCTGCTAGCAGTGTCGTACGCACTGGGCTGTTGATGGGTGGCGCCGCCTCGAGCGGGGACTACGAGGAGGTGGCCCAGCTTCTGGGCCGCGAGCCGAGCGGCGATTTCGATGTGGTGGTGCGCAACCGGTCGGGCCGCGCCGCGGTCATCCGCAACGCTCCCATACTCGCCGACGGGCGGCCCATGCCGACGCGCTACTGGCTGGTCGACGACCGGCTGCGGCGGCTGGTGGGGCGGCTGGAGTCCGAGGGCGGGGTGCGTGCCGCGGAGGCGGCCGTCGATGCCGCCGAGCTGGCGGAGGCCCACGCCCGCTACGCCGCTGAGCGCGACGCCGCCATCGGCGACAGCCATCGGGGACCGAGGCCCACGGCCGGCGTGGGCGGCACCCGCCGGGGCGTGAAGTGCCTCCATGCCCACTATGCCTGGCACTTGGCCGGCGGCGACGACCCGGTGGGACGCTGGGTCGCCGAGCGCCTCGGCCCGGACGCCGATGCGTCGCTGCGGGCGAGCGATCCGGACGGCGCGGTCGAACCGGCGCGGCCCGAGATCGATGCCGGGCACGGACGGAGCGGGTGAGATGGCCGGTGCACCGGTCGCGGTGGTGGACTGCGGCACGAACACCACCCGGCTCCTGGTCACCGACGGCCGACGCCCCGCGGCCGAGAGACGCTCGGAGATAACCCGACTGGGCCGCGGCGTCGACGCCAGCGGCCGGCTCGACCCTGCCGCGGTCGAGCGCACCCTGGCCTGCCTGCGGGACTACCGCGAGGCCCTCGATCGCCACCACCCGTCGGCGGTGAGGGTCGTCGCCACCTCGGCGGTGCGCGACGCCGCCAACCGGTCCGAGTTTCTCGATCCGGCCGAGGCGATCCTGGGCGCCGCGCCCGAGGTCCTGCCGGGGCGCGAGGAGGCCGACCTGTCGTTCCGGGGCGCGGTCAGCGAGCTTGACCCGGCCGGCGGGCCGTTCCTGGTGGTCGACATCGGCGGCGGGTCCACCGAGCTGTCGTTCGGGACGGCGCACTGCACCGACGCAATGTCCCTCGACATCGGCAGCGTGCGCCTCACCGAGAAGTACATCCATCACGACCCGCCGCGGCCCGAGGAGCTGGCCGCCTGCCTCTCGGTCACCGAGCTGCACCTCGACGACGCGGTGCGGGCCATCGAGGCTCTCAGCGGCGACTGCCGGCTGGTGGGGGTGGCCGGGACGATCACCACGGTGGCCGCGGTGGAGTTGGGCCTGGCGACCTACGACCGCGACCGCATCCACCACTTCGGGCTGTCGAAGGAAGCGGCCGAGGACGTGTTCCGCACCCTGGCCACCGAGGCACTGGCCGACCGGGTTCACAACCCCGGCCTGCACCCCGGGCGGGCCGACGTGATCGTGGCCGGGGCGTGCATCCTGGTGAGGATCATGCGGTACTTCGACTTCGACGAGTGCCTGGTGTCGGAGTCGGACCTCCTCGACGGACTGGCCCTGTCGCTGCTCGAGACTTGATTGGCGGCGCCGCGCCGGGCGGGCCTCTTCCTGGCCGGCGGCAACCCGCTTGGACGCGGGGACTAGAGTGCGCGGCCGTGAGCACCTTGCTCGGGAGGCGAGTGCTGCTGAGGCCGCTGACACGCAACGACTTCGGTGAGTGGCGTGAGGTCCGCCGGCGCAACCGCGCCCGCCTCAAGACATGGGAGCCCCGGGCCCTGCCGGGACGCCCCGACTCCGCCGAGGATCCCCGAGCCTTCGCCGACCGCTGCACGGCCCGCCGGCGTGAGCGCCAGCACGGGACCGGCTACGGGTTCGGGGTGTTCGTCAACGGACGCTTCCGGGGCGAGATGAACCTGTCGTCGATCCAGCGCGGGCCCTTCCAGTCGTGCTATGTCGGCTACTGGATCGACGAGGCCGTCGGGGGCAACGGCTACACCCCCGAAGCGCTCGTGGTTGCGGCCCGATTCGCGTTCGAGGAGCTCCGGCTGCACCGGATGCAGATTGCCATCGTGCCCCGCAACTCGGCCAGCCTGAGAGTGGTGGAGAAACTAGCCCTCCGCTACGAGGGCCTGGCCGAGCGCTACGTCGAGATCAACGGAGTGTGGGAGGACCACCACCGCTTCGCCATAACCGAGGAGGAATGGCGGGTCCGGGCGCCGGAGCTGATCGCGGAGTGGATCGCCCCCGTGCCGGACATGCGAGCCGAGCACCCAGTCTCTGAACTCGTGCCGGGGCGTCGCGACAACCCCGGCTGAGCCGGATTGGCTCACCTACCCGCTCGGCCTCTCAGCGTTCCGTCTCGGGGCTGGCTGAGCGGCCGGCGGGGCGGATCTCGAGGATCAGGTCGCCGGGCTCGAGCAGCCCGCCGGCCGCGGCCGCGATCGACTCCACCGTGCCCGCGACCGGCGCCGAGATGGACGACTCCATCTTCATGGCCTCTATCACCGCCACGGTGTCGCCGGCCTCCACCCGGTCGCCGACCGCCACCGACACGTTGACCGCGCCCCTGAACGGCGCAGCCACATGGCCCGGCATGGTCGGGTCGGCTCGGGCGTGCTCGGGCCGGTCCGAGGCCACCGCGCGGTCCAGCGTGTCGATGTCGCGGGGCTGGCCGTTGACCCTGAAGCCGACGATGCGGATGCCCTCGTCGTTGGGCTCGCTGATCGATCGCAGCCCCAGCAGGAGCCGCACGCCCCGGCCCAGCACCACCGCAGTGTCCTGTTCGTGGGGGTCGAGGCCGTACCAGAACAGCAGCGACGGCAGAACCGAGAGGTCGCCGAAGCGGTCCTCCTTCTCGGCCTGCTCCGCCGACGGTGTGGGGAACAGCAGCCGGTTGAGGGTGGCCCGGCGGTCGGTGGCCAGCCCGGCCTCGTCGGCGTCGGTGAGGTCCTTGCGGGTCGGCGACCAGGACCGGCCCTCGGTGGCCCGGGTGCGGAACGGCTCGGGAAACCCTCCGGGGGGCGTTCCCAGCTGCCCGTGGAGGAAGCCGATGACGCTGTCGGGCAGGTCGACGCTGGCCGGGTCCTCCAGCAGCTGCTCGGGGGTCACCCCTGAGGCCACCAGGTGCAGGGCCAGGTCGCCGACCACCTTCGACGACGGCGTGACCTTGATGGGTCGGCCGAGCAGCTCGTTGCAGGCGGCGTAGAGCCGCTCCACCTCCTCGAAGCGGTGTCCCAGGCCCAACGCCCGGGCCTGGGCCCGCAGGTTGGAGAGCTGGCCGCCGGGGATCTCGTGGCGGTAGACGGTGCCGGTCGGCGACTGCAGGCCGGCCTCGAACGGGGCGTACACCCGCCGCACCGCCTCCCAGTAGGGCTCCAGGTCGCCGATGGCGTCGAGGCTGAGGCCGGTCTGGTGGGCGGTGTCGTCGGTCATGGCCACCACCGAGGCGATCGACGGCTGCGACGTCATACCCGACAGGGGCGGTGCGGCTGCGTCGATCGCGTCCACGCCGGCCTCGATGGCGGCCAGGTAGGTGGCGAGCTGGCCCCCTCCGGTGTCGTGGGTGTGCAGGTGCACCGGCTGGTCGAAGCGCTCCCGCAGGGCCGTGACCAGGGTCGCGGCCGAGCCCGCCCTCAGCAGGCCGGCCATGTCCTTGATGCACAGGATGTGAACACCTGCGTCTACTAGTTGCTCGGCGACCGTCAGGTAGTAGTCGAGGGTGTACAGGTCCTCGGCCGGGCTCGAGAGGTTGCCCGAGTAGCAGATCGTGCCTTCGGCCACCGCGCCCGCCTCGAGTACCGCGCTGATGGCCGGAGCCATCTGGTCGATGGAGTTGAACGCGTCGAACACACGGAAGATGTCCATGCCGGTCGTTGTGGCCTCGGCCACGAAATGGCCGGCCACCGAGTCCGGGTAGGGGGAGTAGCCGACGGTGTTGCGGCCCCTCAGCAGCATCTGGGTGCAGATGTTGGGGGCCGCGTCCCGGATCTGGGCCAGGCGCTCCCAGGGGTCCTCGTGCAGGAACCTCAGGGCCACGTCGAAGGTGGCGCCTCCCCAGCACTCCATACTCAGCAGCTGCGGCATGGTGTGGGCCATCTCGCGGGCCCCGGCCACCAGGTCGATGGTGCGCAGCCGGGTGGCGAGGATCGACTGGTGGGCGTCCCGCAGGGTGGTGTCGGTCACCTGCACCACTTCAGCGGCCCGCAGGTCGGCCGCGAACTTCTCGGGCCCCAGCTCCAGCAGCCGCTGGCGCGACCCGGCCGGCGGCTGGCCCTTGCGGGCGACCGGCAGCTTGGCCGTCGGGCTGACCCTGGTGGGGGCGGGGCCGTGGGGGAGGTGGACGGTCACGTCGGCCAGGTACCGCAGCAGCCGGGTCGCCCGGTTGGCCCCGACCGAGGCGGCCGTCAGCTCCGGCCGGTCGTCGATGAAGCTGGTGGTGACCGGTCCGGCCCTGAACTGCTCGTCGGCCAGGATGGCCTGCAGGTAGGGCTGGTTGGTCGACACGCCCCGGACCCGGTACTCGGCCAGGGTCCGCTGCATACGGCGCACCACGGTGGAGAAGTCCTTGCCCCGGCAAGTGATCTTCTCGATCATCGAGTCGAAGTGGGGGGTGATCTCGACCCCCTGGTAGACGCAGCCGTCGAGGCGCACCCCGGCGCCGCTGGCCGGGCGGTAGGCCACGATCCGTCCGGTGTCGGGGCGGAAGTCGTTGGAGGGGTCCTCGGCGGTGACCCGGCACTGCAACGCGAAGCCCCGCAGGCTGATGCTGTCCTGGCTGAGGCCGAGGTCAGCGAGCGTGGCCCCCGAGGCGACCAGCAGCTGCGACTCCACCAGGTCGACGTCGGTGACCTCCTCGGTCACGGTGTGCTCGACCTGGATCCTGGGGTTCATCTCGATGAAGACGTAGCGGCCGGTGCCGTCCACGAGGAACTCGACGGTCCCTGCGTTGCAGTATCCGATGGAGGAGGCGAAGCGGACCGCGTCGTCCAGCAGGCTGGTCCGCACCCCGGGGTCGAGGTCGCGCGCCGGGGCCATCTCGACCACCTTCTGGAAGCGGCGCTGCACCGAGCAGTCCCGCTCGTAGAGGTGCACGACGTTGCCGGCGCCGTCGGCGAGGACCTGAGCCTCGATGTGGCGGACGCCGGTCATGGCCTCCTCCAGGAAGACGGTGGAGTCCCCGAAGGCGCTGCCCGCCTCGCGCTGGGCCGCCTCGACGGACTCGGCCAGGGCCGAGGGGCGCTCGACCCTGCGCATGCCCCGACCGCCGCCGCCGGAGGAGGCCTTGACGAACAGCGGGAATCCGATCCCTTCGGCGAGGGTCGCGGCCTCGGCGGGGTCGTCGATGGGCGGCGACTGGCGCAGCACCGGCAGGCCGGCCTCCTCGGCGGCCTGCCGGGCCCGCATCTTGTTGCCGGTCAGCCTCAGCACCGCCGCGCTCGGCCCCACGAAGGTGACCCCCGCGGCGTGGCAGGCCTCGGCCAGGTCGGGGCTCTCGGACAGGAACCCGTAACCCGGGTAGACCGCGTCCGCCCCCACCTCGACCGCCTTGGCCACGATGGCTTCGTGGTCGAGGTAGGCCCTCACCGGTCTGCCGGCCTCGCCGATGACGTAGGCCTCGTCGGCCTTGATCCGGTGCAGAGCGCCGCTGCGCTCCTCTTCGACGGGGAGGATGGCGACTGTGCGGATCCCGAGCTGCGTGGCCGCCCGGAACGCGCGGATCGCGATCTCGCCCCGGTTGGCCACCAAGAGCTTGTCCATGACCTCCCCTCGGCCGGGCTCCGGTTCCGCCGTGCGCGTCGGGTCTCGCCGCGCCGCCACCGACATTACATGGCTTCCGCGCGCGGCTGCCCGCGATGGGCTGGGAATGTCAGGGTCTTCCGCTGATCTGCGACTGGAGCCTGCGGACCAGCTCCTTGAACGGGGGCTGTCCCATCGACCACAGCTGCGGGTGCAGCTCCCGGTCGACGGCCGCCTCAGAGCCGGTGACCTCGTCGAGCGACAGGATCGTCGCCTTGGTCCGGGCCACCAACTCCTTGGGCTGGGCCGCGGCCCTGGCGGCCAGTTCGTGGGCCCGGTCGAGCAGGTCGTCGTCGTCGACCACCTGCCAGGCCAGCCCGGTGCGGTGGGCGTCGTCGGCCGACAGCACCTCGCCGAAGACCACCATGGCCATGGCCGTGGTGCGGTCGGTCACATGCCTGAGGCGCCAGGTGTGGCCCCCGCCGGGATGGAGCCCGATCTGCAGGAAGCGGGAGTCGAAGCGGGCCCAGCGGCGCCCGGCCAGCACGATGTCGCAGGCCAGGACCATGTTCATCCCGGCCCCCACTGCGGCGCCGTTGACCGCGGCGACGGTGGCCAGCGGCGAGTGGGCCACCCGCAGGAAGCCCTCGTAGATGCGGGTGATGCCGGTGGACTCGGCGGCGAGCAGGTCGTCGAGGTCGGCGCCCGCGCAGAATCCCTTGCCTGCGCCGGTCACCACCAGAGCGCCGATCGCCGGGTCGGGCTCGAGCTCGTCGAGGGCCGCGCAGATCTCGTCGTTCATGGTCTGGTTGACCGCGTTGCGCCTGCCGGGATCGTTGAGCGTGAGCCGGGCCACGCCGTCGGAGATGTCGATGTTCACGAAAGGCATGGTTCGCAGTATGGCGCGGCGCCGGCGGTACGGTGCTCCGGTGCCACCGGCGGCCTTCGCCTCCTTCAGCCTTCGCGGCTACCGCTACTTCTGGTTCGGCGGGTTCATTACCAACTCGGCACGGTGGTTCCAGTATGTGGCCCTGCCAGCCGTTGTCTGGCAGCTCACCAGCAGTCCGGGCTGGGTCGGCTTCGCGGGCTTCGCGCAGTTCGCGGCGATGGCGTTGGTCGCGCCGGCGGCGGGGGTGCTGGCCGACCACTATTCGAGGCGGCGGATCCTGATGGTCTCGCAGTCCCTCATGGGCCTGGTCGCGCTGGTCATGGCCTTGGCCTGGATGCAGGGTGTGCGCTCGCCGTCCGCCTACGTTGCGCTCGCCGCGGCCTCGGGTGTGGGCGGCGGGTTGAACCTGCCCGTGTGGCAAGCCTTCGTGAGTGAGCTGGTGCCCCGGGAACTCCTCCTCAACGCAGTGACCCTGAACTCGGCTCAGTTCAACAGCTCAAGGCTGATCGGGCCGATGCTGGGGGGAATCACCGTGGCTACGGCCGGCCCGGCGGCCGCATTCTGGGTCAGCGCGGCTGGAGTTGTGGCGGTGTTGTTCGCGCTCGTGCGAGTCGAGTCCCGCAGGACTCCGTCGTCGTCCGGAATCCCGAGCATGAGGCTGATCCGCAACACGGTGGCGGTGGCCCGGTATGTGCGGGCCCGCCGCGGTCTGGTGGTCGCCTTCGTCGCGGTTGCGCTGATCGGCGCGCTCGGGTTGCCGATCCAGATCCTCTGCGTCGTGTTCGCCGAGGATGTGTTCCATCGGGGACCGGGCGGATTCGGTTTCATGCTCACCATGCTCGGCGGGGGCGCGCTGGTGGCTGCGCCCGTGGTGGCGTCGCTGGGTGGACGGGTGTCGCGGTCCATGATCCAGCGGGTCGCGCTCCTTGTCTACGGCACGGCCGTGCTGGCGCTCGCGGTCGCACCCACGTTCGTGTCGTATCTGGTGCCGTTGGTGCTGATCGGGGCAGCCCATCTCGGGGCTGCGAGCTCGCTCAACACCGCGGTCCAGCTGCAGGTGGACGAGGACCGCAGGACGCAGGTGATGTCGCTGTACGTGATGGTGTTGATGTCGTCCAACCCGCTCGGTCAGCTTGGTCTCGGCCAGTTGATCGAGCTGGTCGGCCCCCGGCCCGCCTTCGGCGCGTTCGGGGCGTTGCTGCTGGTGGGCACAGCGGTTCTTCACAGCGTGGGCTGGCTGCGACATCTGGACTTGGAGGTCGGGGAGTACGCGCCCGCGGTCGTGCCCGAAGTCCATCCGACGACGCCATCGCCTCCCCGCCACCGGGAGGACGCGCCGGATCACCAGTCTCCGGGCCCGCCCTCGTAGGCGCCTTCGAGGTATTCGGTCCCCTCGTCGCAGTCGAGCTGTACCGGGCACCATCGGCAGCTCGGGCCGGGGGTGACGCCCGGCTGGCGGGTGCTCGACACGAGCTCCACGTAACGGTGAGCGCCGTCAATCACGCGCTCGGAGGCCGACAGCAGCAGGTCCTCGGTCACCTCCTCGGAGTGGATGCGGCCCTGGTCGAGGTAGTAGGTGGCCAGCAGGCGGGGCGGCAGGATCCGCAGGGCCTCCAGCAGGGCATAGAAGCGGAGGTCCTCGCGGTGGGCGGGGGAGAATCCGCCCGTCTTGAAGTCGACGATCACCTTGCCGGCCACGGTGCCGTCGGGCTGCCCCAGCGTGAGATCCGGCTTGCCGGAGAGCACGATCAGCCCGCCGTGCAGCTCGGCCCGAATAGGGCTCTCGGTCGCCGGTCGCCACGCCGGCTTCAGTGGCGGGAAGCACTCCAGGAACTGGGTCATGGCTGCGCCGGCGCCGGCCCTCAGCTCGGCTCGCTCGGACTCGCCGCAGGTCGTCAGGTAGTCGCCGATGCTCTTGTCGGCGTTCTGGAGGCTGGCCAGGGCTTCGTCCACCAGCACCAGAGGCGAGGACTCACCCCGCCAGTGAACCGACAGCTCGATCGCCTTGTGAATGACCGTGCCCCGGGCGATGGGGGGCGACCACGCGAATGGCTCCAAGCGCTCGGCCATGAACTTCTGCTCGCAACCGAGAACCTGGGAGAGCATGTACTTGCTGAGAAACAGGTTGTCGCCGTCGAAGTCGTCGGATTCGATGAGCGCGTTCAGCGGCTCCAGACGGGCTTTGAGGTGAGCTCGAAGCCTGTCGCGCAGGCCCGGATCGAACTCCGGACGGGCGTCCCGGGGTGCCCCGAGCAGGGTCACGACTTCCTGCTGGGCGGGGTTGTGTTGATCGGCGTGCATAGGGCTCGGAGCGGCTCCTGCGAGCGGGGAGGGGCTCGTGTCACACCCCGGCGCGACCATAGCGGTCATGGGAATCACATCGCTCGACTTCGGCTCGGCGGCTCGCGCCCTGGGCCGGGCCGCCCGCCTGCGGGACCTGGTCGTGCCGGTGTTCGCCAGTCCTCCGTCGCGGGCCGACCTCGACCGATCCATCCGCCGCCGCAACGGATCGCCGATCGTGTCGGTCCGTCTGAAGGACCGCCCCCGGGGGGCCGTGCTCGCCGACATGATCGAGGGGATCGTGGTGGCCAACTACCTCACGGGCGCCCGGGCAGACCTCGTCCGCTCCGCCCTGTGGCTCGCCGTCGACGGGGACTCCGGTCAGCAACCGGCACCCGAGGACGACCCGGCGCATCCGAATCCTGTTGCCCCGGCCCAGGAGACGGCGGCAGCCGCCTAGTCTCACCCCGCCCGGCGCCCCGATCACCTGCGGCAGGCGAGCGGGAAGCGACGGGCTAGGTTGACCACCGTGCCCGGGTGGCGCAACTGGCAGACGCGGCCCGCTTAAAACGGGCTGCCCTAACGGGCATGTGGGTTCGAGTCCCACCCCGGGCACGGCATCACATCGTCGCTGTTGAAGGAGGGCCTGATGGCTGATTGTGCGTTCGTTGGGCTGGGAGTGATGGGCTACCCGATGGCTGGCCACCTTGTCGCGGCCGGCCATGATGTGACCGTCTACAACCGTACGGCAGCCCGGGCTGAGGCCTGGGTGGGCGAGCATGGTGGGACGGCTGCTCCCACGCCGGCCGGAGCGGCCGCCGGCGCCGAGTTCGTGTTCGTGTGTGTGGGCAACGACGACGACGTTCGCTCGGTGACTCTCGGTCCCGGTGGAGTGCTCGAGTCGATGGCGGCCGGGTCGGTGCTGGTCGACCACACCACCGCTTCGGCCGACCTTGCCCAGGAGTTGCATGCCGCCGCGGGCGCAAGGGGAGTGGGATTCGTGGACGCTCCCATCTCCGGGGGCCAGGCCGGGGCCGAGAACGGGATGCTCACCGTGATGTGTGGCGGCGATCAGGCCGACTTCGACCGGGCCGAGCCGGTGATCGACTCCTACGCCAAGGCGGTGACGCTGCTGGGCGGGCCCGGAAGCGGCCAACGGACCAAGATGGTCAACCAGATCTGCATTGCGGGCCTGGTCCAGGGGCTGGCCGAGGGGATCGACTTCGCCCGCCGGTCCGGGCTCGACGTCGAGCAGGTGGTCGACACCATCTCCCAGGGAGCGGCAGGATCGTGGCAGATGGCCAACCGGGGGGTGACCATGGCCCGCCGCGAGTTCGACTTCGGCTTCGCCCTCGACTGGATGCGCAAGGATCTCGCCATCTGCTTCGCCGAGGCCGAGCGGGTCGGCGCCACCCTGCCGGTCACCGCGGTGATCGACCAGTTCTACGCCCGCCTCCAGCGCCAGGGCCGCGGCCGCTGGGACACCAGCTCCCTGATCGAGTTGCTGGTGGACGACTGAACGGTCATGGGGCCGGGGCTCCGAGCTGCTGTTGGCCATAGCGGCCGCGGTGGCTTGGATCCTGTTGCCGGCTGGGTTCGGCGCCTGCCTCGGCTGGCGGTCTGCACTGTGCTGACCGTTGCGCTGGTGGCTTGTGCTGATGGGAGTGAGGACTCAGGTTCCGACGTCGGCTCTGGTTCGAGCCTGGGCTCGGCTTCGGATGATGGTTCCAGTGCTGACGTCGGCTCCGAGCCGGAGTCGTCGCCGACTCTGGACGCAGGACTGGCAGAGGATGGGCAGCGGTTGGAGGACGAGGGTCTGCCAGGGGATGAGCAGCGGGCAGAGGACGGTGTGCTGGCAGGGGATGAGCATCTACCAGCGGACGAGCAGCGGGCAGAGAACCAGGGGCAGTCGGCAGACGAGCAGCGGATAGAAGGCGAGTCGCAGCCGGAGGACGAGCAGCAGGCCAAGGACGCGGCGCAGGACAAGGACGAGGGGCAGGACAAGGACGAGGGGCAGGACAAGGACGAGGGGCAGGACAAGGACGAGGGGCAGGACAAGGACGAGGGGCTGGCAGAGGACGCGGCGCAGGACAAGGACGCGGCGCAGGACAAGGACGCGGCGCAGGACAAGGACGCGGCGCAGGACAAGGACGACGGGCAGGCGCAGGCTGAGGACGAGCAGTGGTCGGAGGACAAGGGCTCGGGCGAGGGCGGCGTGGTGGAGCGGACGGCCTGGATGGTGGAGGAAGCTGGCGGCGAGGTCGTCTACGTCCACCACCCTGGACGGGGCGACCGCACGGTCTTAGGGCTGCCGGTGGAGTTCGTGGACGGCGAGACGCCGCTGATCGTCTCCCTTCACGGTTACGCAGGAGACTCCGTCTACCATTCCGCGTACCTGCCGCTTCATGAGCGGATGAACGCTGCCGGGTTCGCTCTACTGCTTCCCAACGCGCTACCCGACGGCGCCGGACACCCCGCCTGGAATCCGACTGACCGATGCTGCGACGGCGGCAAAGCCGGCGAGGACGACGTCGCCTACCTGACCGAGCTGGTAGCGAACGCATCGAGCTACAGGAACTTCGGTCCGGTGTACTTCTTCGGCTACTCCAACGGCGGGTTCATGTCGTATCACATGGCCTGCAGGGCTCTCGCCGGCCTTCGCGCCGTGGCGAGCTTGGCCGGGACGAGCTACCTGGAGGACTCGAGCTGCGACGGCGCACCGCCGGTGTCGGTGCTGCACATCCACGGTACGGACGACAACGTGATCTTGTACGGGGGCGAGGAGGCCGAGCCGGATCCCGGGAGCGGCGACGAGCGAGCCTTCTACGCATCGGCCGAGGACATGGTGACGCGCTGGAGCCGCCGGGCCGGCTGCGACTGGTCCGAGCAGGCCCAGCCCCATGCCCGCCTCGACCTCGATCAATCCGTGCCGGGCTCGGAGACGCGGGTGTTCCGGCCGGAGTCGGACTGCGCCGAGGGGATCAGCGTCGAGCTCTGGGCAGGCGTGGACAGCAGCCACGGGCCGAGCTACGGCGGCGCCTTCATGGACGCGCTGCTCGACTGGCTCCTGTCGCAGACGTAGCGGTGAGAGGGCTGCTGGCCGACGCCAAGCGCAGCTAGCCGGCCGCCGCGAAGTTGGCGGAGGCGAACTCCCAGTTGATGAGGTGCTCGACGAAAGCGTCGACGTAGGCGGGCCGGGCGTTCTGGTAGTCGAGGTAGTAGGCGTGCTCCCACACGTCGATGGTGAGCAGGGCCCGCCGGCCGTGGCGCAGCGGCGTGTCGGCGTCGTCGGTGTTGACGATGCTCAAGCCCCCGGCATCCGACACCAGCCAGGTCCAGCCGGAGGCGAAGTTCCCCACCGCGGCCGCCGCGAACTCGGCGTTGAAGGCGTCCAGTGAGCCGAAGCCTCGCTCCAGCGCGGCCAGCAGCTCGCCGGACGGCGACTCAACCCGGTCCGGGCTCATCGAGTCCCAGTAGAAGGCGTGGTTCCAGGCCTGGGCCGCACAGTTGAACAGCGCCGACGGCACGTCGGCGGCCGCCACGATCTCCTCCAGCGCGGCGTCGGCATGAGGCGTCCCGGCGATGGTCCGGTTGACGCTGGCCACGTAGCCGGCGTGATGCCGGCCGTAGTGGAAGCTCATGGTGCGCTCGGAGATGTGGGGCGCCAGCCCATCGAGCGGGTAGGGCAGGGGGGCATGCTCGATAGTCATCGCAGGCGCGCCCTTTCAGAGGAGGAACCGGGGGTGCCTCGAATATACGCCGGGCCGGCGATCAACCGGCGAACAGGCGGCGGTCACCCGGCGAACAGGCGGCGGTCACCCGGCGAACAGGCGGCGGTCAATCGGTGATCAACCGGCGAACAGGTTGGTGGGAAGGCCCACCGCGTCGACGTCGGCCGCGAACAGCGCCCCCGAGTTGAGCTCGCCCTCGGTGTCGACGCCCGCGAGCGATTCGGCCGCGGTGGTGATGTAGAGGGTGTCGAGGTCGGGGCCGCCGAAGCAGCAGCAGGTGGTCTGGGGCGCGCCGGGGGTGGCCACCGTTTCGAGTTTCTCGCCGCTGGGGGAGAAGCGCTGCACACCGAATCCACCGAACATCGCCACCCACAGGCACCCGTCGGCGTCCACGGTCATCCCGTCGGGCCCGCCGGTGCTGCCGTCGAAGGCCACGAACGGCCGCCTTCCCTCGATCTCGCCGGTGCCCGGGTCGTAGTCGAACTGGTCCACCCGGAATGTCAGCGTGTCGATGTAGTACATCGTGGACTGGTCCGGGCTCCAGCCGATGCCGTTGGAGATCATCACGTCGGACAGCACTCGCCATGCCGTGCCGTCGCCGTGCACCCGGTGCAGCCCGGCGACCGGGGAGCCGGGTTCGGTATGGCTCATCGTGCCCTGGAACAGCCGTCCCGCCGGGTCGACCGCTCCGTCGTTGGCCCGGTTCGACTCGGGCTCGCCGGGCAGCTCGATGACGGACTCGATGGCACCCACCCTGTCGGTGAGCGTCACCGTGTTGCCGAGGCCCAGGGCGAGCCCGCCGCCGGCTCGGAGCGCGGCGTTGCCCACGGGCTCGGTGTAGCTCCACACCGACACCGGCTGGCCCGAGAGGTGGTCGAAGCGGTGCACGGCCTGTCCGTAGACGTCCACCCACACGAGCAGGTTCTCGATCGGCGACCACACGCATCCCTCGCCCAGAGCGGCCTCGGCGGCATGCACGACTTCAGCGTCAATCATCTCGACCTCCTGATCCCGGGCTAAGAGGCCGAGCCAATGGGCACGCGAGTTTGGCCCATACGGGCGAGGCCGTGGCCCGAGCGGCCCGTGAGCGCAGCGAACAAGAGCGGGAAACACACCGCCGCAACGCGACGCGCTTGTCCCTACCAAGGCATGCTGCAAGGCCGACGACTGCATCCACGTCGAAGCGGGTGCGCACTTCGACCGAATCCATGGCGGCTCCCATCCGTCCGGGACGCGGCCAGCGTACACTTCGGCGCATCAGCCGATGCGAGGTGACCCGACAAGGCGGCCGGGCAGCAAGCGATTCGGCCCCCGGGGCGGCGGGCGCCGTGGCGAGGAGCACCAACGGATGAGCGAGTCCACAGACAGCGCAGGCGAGCGTTACACGATCATCTCGTCGGACTGCCACGCGGGCGGCAACATGGCCGCCTACGAGGAGTACCTCGACCCGGCATGGCGCGACGAGTTCAAGGCGTGGCGCGGCGCCTACCGCAACCCCTACCGGGACCTTCAGGACGACAGCCGGTCCCGCAACTGGGACGACGACAGGCGCCTCTCCGAGCAGTACGCCGACGGGATCGTGGCCGAGATCACCTTCCCGAACACCGTCCCGCCCTTCTACCCGACGGGCGCGCTGGTGGCCCGCCCCCCGTCTGACCGGGCCGACTACGAGCGCCGCTTCGCCGGCATCTCCTGCCACAACCGCTGGCTGCGGGACTGGTGCGCCCGCTACCCCGACCAGCGCCGGGGGCTGCCCCAGATCTTCGCCGAAGACCTCGACGACGCAGTGGCGACCCTCGAGTGGGCCGCCGCGGAGGGGTTCCGCAGCTTCCTGCTGCCCCACATCCCGCCCGACAGCGACCTGCCCGGCTACTGGGACCCCCGATGGGACCGGCTGTGGGCGGCGGCCTCCGACCTCGACCTGATCATGACCCAGCACGGCGGCAACGGCGGCCCCGACTACGGCAAGGCCCCCGCAGCCGGGGTGATCTTCTTGATGGAGGTGCCGTTCTACGCCCACCGCAACCTGGCCCACCTGATCATGTCGGGGGTGTTCGAGCGGTTCCCGAAGCTCCGCTACGTGATGACCGAGCAGGGCGTGGCCTGGCTGGTGGAGGAGCTGCGCCGCATGGACGGCTACCACCGCCAGATGCGCGCCGGCCGGGTCGGCGAGCTCGGCTTCGCAGCCGACATCGTGCTGCCGCTCAAACCGTCGGAGTACTTCGACCGCAACGTCTGGATCGGGGCCAGCTTCCCGTCGCCGGGCGAGGCCGAGGCCATCCGCAAGGTGGGAGTGCACAAGGTGATGTGGGGCAGCGACTACCCCCACCACGAGGGCACCTACCCCTACTCGCTGGAGAGCCTGCAGCGGGCCTTCAGCGACTGGAGCACCGCCGACATGCGAGCCGTCCTGGGCGCCAACGCGGCCGAGCTCTACCGCTTCGACCTCGGCCGGCTCGCCCCTCTGGCCGCGGCGCACGGTCCCACCGTCGAGCAGGTGGCCACACCGCTGGCGGAGATCCCGGCCAAGGCAACCAGCCCCGCCTTCTTCAAGCCGTGACAGGGGCCTCCTCGGGGGCCGAGAGCCCCGCTGCTGTGGATCCGACCGCGCCGTACGCGGGCTTCGAGGGCACCGTCGGCAGGATCTTCTCCACTTCGGAGCCCCACTGGCCCAAGCCCCCGACGGCCCCCGACGGCGCTCCCAACGTGATCGTGATGATGGCCGACGACCTCGGCTACTCCGATCTCGGCTGCTACGGCTCCGAGATCGACACGTCCGAGCTGGACCGCTTGGCCGCCGAGGGCCTGCGCTACACCGACTTCCACGTCAACCCGATGTGCTCGCCGACGCGGGCCTCGCTGCTGACCGGGCTCAACCACCACATGGCGGGCATGGCCCAGGTGGCCCACAGCGACCCTGGATTCCCGGGCTACAGCCACGAGCTGCGAGACAACGCGGTGACCATGTCCGAGACGTTCCGCGACGCGGGCTGGGCCACGTTCATGCTCGGGAAGTGGCATCTCACCAAGGACGCCCACCTCAGCGACGGCGCCCCCAAGGCCAGCTGGCCCCTCCAGCGGGGCTTCGACCGCTACTACGGGATCCTCGACGCCTTCACCAACTTCCACCACCCCCACCGCCTCTACGCCGACAACCATCACATCGACGTCGACGGCTATCCGGACGGCTACTACTTCACCGACGACCTGACCGACCAGGCCATGCGGATGGTGGACGGGCTGCGGTCGTCGCATCCGAGCCGGCCGTTCTTCATGTACTTCTCCCACGGCGCGGTGCATGCCCCGCTGCAAGCGCCCGCGGCCGACATCGAGCGTTTCCGGGGCCGCTACGCCGCGGGCTGGGACGCGCTGAGACAGCAGCGGTTCGAGCGCCAGCAGGAGCTGGGCGTGGTGCCGCCCAACGCGGTGCTGCCGGCCCGCAACACCGAGGAGCTCCACGAGGTCGGCGGATGGGACGAGCTCGACGACCGCTCCAGGGAGCTGTTCGCCCGGTACATGGAGGTGTACGCGGGGATGGTCCACAACGTCGACCGCAACTTCGGCCGGCTGCGCCGCCACCTCGAGGCCATCGGGGAGTGGGACAACACCATCGTCATCTTCACCAGCGACAACGGCGGCTCCCGGGAGGGCCAGTACACCGGCACCTCGGCCTACTTCCGCACCCTGCTGACCCAGGTGCGCACCACCGACCTGGAGGTGGTCGACACCGACTACGAGCGCCTCGACCTGCTGGGCGGCCCCCGCACGCTGGCCCACTACCCGATGGGCTGGGCCATGGTGTCGTGCACGCCGTTCCGGCTCTACAAGATCAACACCCACCGGGGCGGCCACAGCGTCCCGTTCATCGTCAGCTGGCCGGCCCGGTTCAGGGCGGCCCGCGGCGCGCTGGCCGGAGGCGTGCGGACCCAGTACCAGCACGTGACCGACGTGTTCCCGACCCTGGCCGAGCTCTGCGGCGTGGCCGTGCCCGCGGCCCGTCACGGCGTGCCCGCGCCGGACCCGGCCGGGGCCAGCTTCGCGGCCACGATCGCGGACGAGGCCGCGCCGTCCACCCACCCCGAGCAGTACTACGAGAACTTCGGGCACCGCGGCTTCTACCGCGACGGCTGGTCGGTGGTGACCTGCCACCGTCCCCGGCGGGCGTTCAGCCAGGACCGCTGGGAGCTGCACAACCTGGCCGAGGACCCGACCGAGACCCGCGACCTTGCCGCCGAGCACCCGGACAAGCTGGCCGACATGCAGCAGGCCTGGGACCGGGCCGCCTGGGCCAATCAGGTCTACCCCCTGGACGAGGGCAACCAGCTGGTCAGGATCCTGCGCCCGCCGTGGTACGACGAGCTGGCGGCCACCACCACGCTCAGACCCGGAACGCCCACCCTGGAGCGCTGGCGGTCCCAGCAGCTGATCTTCCAGAAGAGCTTCGACATCGATGTGGCGCTGCGCTGGCTGCCGGGAGACGCCGGCGTGCTGGTGGCCCACGGCGACCAGGGCGGCGGCTACATGCTGTACGTGGAGGACGACCGGCTGCTGCTGGCCCACAACGCCTACGGGGACATGACGGTGCTCGACTGCGGGCCCCTCGCCGAGGGAGCGTCGAGCGTGCGCCTGGCCATGGAGAATCCCGGCAACCTGGTGTGGAACGCCGCCGTCAGCGTCGACGGCGAGGCGGCCGCGGAGGCGCCCGGGCTGGTGTCGCTCATGGCCATGGCCCCCTTCGAGGGCATCGACATCGGCATCGACCGCCGCTCCCCCGTGAGCTGGGACGTCTACGAGCGCCACGGCCCGTTCCCGTACTCAGGCCGGCTTGATACGGTGACCTACCGCCCGGGCGACTTGGCCCCCGACGCCGGCGCCCTGTGGCTCGACTACATAAAGGCCAACGGAACCCGCTACGAATAGTTGCAGGCGAGGGGGCAGGTAGCGATGCACATCGGGTACACGGCTGAACAGGAGGCGCTGCGGGACGAACTGCGGGCCTACTACGACGGGCTGCTCACTGACGACGTGCGGGCCGCGCTGGCCGAGGAGCCCGGCGTGGGGCCGGAGCACCGCCGGATCGTGCGCCGGATGGGCGCCGACGGCTGGCTGGCGGTGGGCTGGCCCGAGGAGTACGGCGGCCGGGGGATGTCGGCGGTGGAGCAGTTCATCGTGTTCGACGAGTCGGTGGCGCTGGGCGCGCCGATCCCGATGCTCACCATCAACACCGTCGGTCCCACCATCATGCAGTACGGCACCGACGAGCAGAAGGACTTCTTCCTGCCCCGCATCGCCGGCGGCGAGCTGACCTTCTGCATCGGCTACTCCGAGCCCGACGCCGGCACCGACCTGGCCTCGCTGACCACCCGGGCGGTGCGCGACGGCGACACCTACGTGATCAACGGCCAGAAGACCTGGACATCGCTGGCCGCCGACGCCGACTACATCTGGCTGGCGGCTCGCACCGACCCCGCCGTCCCCAAGCACAAGGGCATCTCGCTGTTCTGCATCCCCATGGACACGCCCGGCATCAGCATCGAGCCCCTCGACCTGCTGTCGTCCCACAACATCAACCACACCTTCTTCGACGACTGCCGGGTGCCGGCGTCCACCCTCATCGGCGAGGAGAACCGGGGCTGGGGCCTGATCACCAGCCAGCTCAACCGGGAGCGGGTCACGATCTGCTCGTCGGGCATGGTCACCAAGCGCTTCGAGGAGTGCGTGGAGTGGGCCAAGTCGGCCAAGCGGGCCGACGGCTCCTACGTCATCGACGAGCCCTGGGTGCAGCGCAACCTGGCCGAGGTGGCCGCCCGGCTCGAGTTCCTGCGGCTGGCCAACTGGAAGGTGGCCTGGACGGTGGCCAACAAGATCGACGGCGCCGAGCCCGACATGGACACCGTCGCCGGGTTCGTGGCCGACTCCTCCGCGGTGAAGGTGTCGGGCACCGAGTTCTACGTGGACGCCTACCGCAAGCTGATGCAGGTCTACGGCCAGCGGTCCTACGTGGTGGAGGGCTCGCCCGGCTACCTGACCCGCCTGGAGATGATGTACCGCTCCACCGTCATCCTGACCTTCGGCGGCGGCACCAACGAGATGCAGCGCGACCTGATCTCGCAGTTCGGCCTCGGCTACCCCCGAGCCTCCCGCTAGGCCGGCGCAGGATCGCGATGGACTTCGAACTGGGCGAGGAGGAGCAGGCCATCCGGGACCTGACCGCGCAGGTCCTCGACGACATGTCGTCGCACGAGCGCCTCAAAGCACTGGCCGCGGACGGCGACCACGTCGACCGCAAGGCCTGGACCGCGCTGGCCAGCACCGGCGTCGTCGGAGCCGTCGTGCCCGAAGCGTATGACGGCTTAGGCCTCGGCTTCCTGGCCACCGCAGTGGCCCTGGAGGAGGTCGGCCGTCACGCCTCGCCGGTGCCGCTGCTGACCACCGCGGTGATGGGCGCCATTCCGATCGCGGCCTTCGGCACCGAGACCCAGAAACAGGCGTGGCTTCCGGGCCTAGCCGACGGTTCGGTGCTGGCCTGCGCGGCCCTGGCCGAGGACGGCGCCCCGCCGGTCGAGCCCTCCACGACGGCCCGGACCGCGCCCGGCGGAGCGGTTGTAGCCGCGGGCGGGTCCTCGGACCGCGCGGAGGCCGAGGGCTTCATGCTCGACGGCACCAAGGTCCTGGTCGCGGGCGGCTTGGACGCCGACATCGCCCTGGTGCTGGCCCGTCTCGACGACGGCGAGGTCGGGGTGTTCCTGGTGCCCACCGACACCGACGGCCTCGAGCGCCAGGCCGTCGAGGTCACGACCGGCCGCCCGGAGGCCCGCTTCGAGCTGTCGGGGGTGCGGGTCTCCGCCGACGCCCGACTCGGCGGCGGCACGACCGACGGAGCGGAGATCGTCCGCTTCATCGAGCGGCACGCCAACGTGGGGCTGTGCATGATGATGTCCGGAGCGGCCCGGGCTGCCATCGAGATGACCGCCGGCTACGCCAAGCAGCGTCACCAGTTCGACCGGCCCATCGCCACGTTCCAGGCGGTCAGCCAGCGGGCCGGCGACTCCTACATCGACGCCGAGGCCATCTGGCTCACCGCCTACCAGGCCGCCTGGCGCCTCGCGGCCGGCCTTCCGGCCGACCGCGAGATCGCCATCGCCAAGTACTGGGCCTCAGAAGGCGGCTACCGGGTCGTCCACGCCGCGGTGCACGTCCACGGCGGGGTGGGCGTCGACCGCGACTACCCGCTGCACCGACACTTCCTGGCCGCCCGCCACATCGAGCTCACCCTCGGCCACGCCGAAGAGCAACTGGCCGAGCTAGGCCGCCAGATCGCCTCGCTCTAGCGGCTCGCGGTTCCGAGTTCCCGCTAGGGCTCGGTCCTGCGAGTTCCTGCTAGGGCTCGGTCGACTCAGTGCTGAAGAGTTCGCACAGCGCGGTGACCTCGCCGCCCAGGCAAGTGTCGGTGCCGTCGTGGCCGGTGAGATAGTCGGCGCCCTCGCCGCCGTCGACCGTGTCGTCTCCGTAGCCGCCGTCGACATAGTCGTCCCCATGTCCGCCGTAGAGCGTGTCGTCCCCGTCCCCGCCGTATATGCGGTCGTCTCCGACTCCACCCTCCAACCGGTCGTCGCCGCCGTTGCCCAGGAGTTCGTCGTCGCCAGAGCCCCCGCGAATCGTGTCGTCGGACCAGCCTCCCCAGATCAGGTCATCACCGGCTCCGCCCATGAGCGTGTCGCGTCCGAAGTTGCCGAGGATTATGTCGTTGCCGTCGCCGCCGTCAATGGTGTCGTCGCCCACGCCCCGGCTGGCATCACCCCATAGTGTGTCGTGGCCGGGTCCACCGTTGAGAATGTCGTCACGAGGACCGCCCCAGAGCGTGTCGTCGCCCGCGCCGCCATCGAGCGTGTCGTTGCCGTCACCGCCCCACAGACGGTCTCCTCCTCCGCCGCCCGTGGCGCTGTCGTCGCCATTGCCGCCGATGAGAGAGTCGTCGCCGTCGCCGCCGTCGAGATCATCCGAGCCGTCGCCGCCCCAGAGTTCGTCATTGCCCGAGCCGCCCTCCAGCGTGTCGTTGCCCTCGCCGCCCCAGATCCGGTCAGCGCCAGCGCCTCCCGCGACCGTGTCGTCGCCCGGGCCGGCGATGATCACGTCGTTTCCGCCGAGGCCGTCGATCCGGTCGTCTCCGCCCAGCCCGCAGATGATGTCGTCGCCCGGCGTGCCCACGAGCGTGTCAGGCCCCGCGGTGCCCCTGATGGTGCAGTGGTCCCGGCCGAGCGTGATGTGAACATCGGCGGTGGTGCATCGCGAGAAGACATCGCAGATCGAATAGGAGAGTTCGTCGGTGCCCGAGGCACCCTCGGGTGTGTACTCGATGGCGTTGCCGAACCATGGCGAGTCGACGACCCTCGCTGAGCCCAGCGTCGGAGGCTTGGCAATGGACAGGGTCAGCCCATCGAGATCGTTGTTGGGGTCGTAGTCGTTCTCAAGCACTTCGATGACCTGCGTTGCGGACGAGTCCAGATGCCGGTGGTCGTCGGTCGCGATGGGCGCGACATGCTCGAAGAGGATCGTCGTGGACAGTTCGATGAGGTAGCCGCCGTCGTCGTCGATGACCTCCATCGCCAGGTCCGCCGAGTAGATGGTGTCGAAACCGGAGCCGCCGTAGATCTTGTCCGCGCCGTGCGCGACTATCCGGTCGTCCCCGGACCGTCCGTACACGATGTCTGTTCCCTCGCCGGTGTAGATCCAGTCGGTTCCGTTGCTTCCGAGGATGATGTCGTCGCCGCCCAAAGCGTAGATGACGTGGAACTTGTCCCGATCCTCGAAGCCGGAGGTGTCCCCCAGGTCGTCGGCGCAGATCACGTCGTCGCCCTCGGTGCCCTGGATCTCCGTAGCGTCCGGGGGAATGGTGATCGTGCAGTCGACGTTCACGGTCACGGTGACCTCGCCCTCCACGCCGATCTGCCAGTTGTCGTACACAACGTAGGTGCCCGTAGCGGTTCCGGCGAAGCCCGGGTCGGGTGTGAACGTCAGCGAGCCGTCCCCGGCGTCCGCGGTGAACTCGCCGCCTGCGACCGAGCGGGGATACACCGACGCCGGATCGAGCGAGCCTCCCTCGGGGGCCACATCGTTGTCCAGCACCGGAATGCGAACCGGCTGCCCCAGCGCGGTGGCGGCGGAGTCGGCCACCGCGCAGATCGTCCCGCCGGGATAGGCGACCAGCGGGTCCACCATGTACGCCACGTAGGCGTCTCCGCTCGGAGCTATGCCTTCGGCCTCGGCAATGTAGGCCCGGGGCTCGGGATCCTCCCCGGCCGGAGGCGCATCCGGGACGGCCCAGGTGATGTCTATGACTCCCTCCCCGTCGGCAGTCGTCGGCGGGATCGCGATCGATGGCAGCTCGGTGCCTGAGACAGTCACTCCTCTGGCCGTGAAGCTGACCTCCGAATGGGGAGCGAAGCCGCCGGCGGAGAGTCCGATACTCTCACCCGGAACAACGAACGGCGAGCCGCAACCCTCCCGAACCGGACCCAGGCGGCGCTGGATGAGGAACGGGAGCAGATCGGAGGTCTGCGGGTCCGAGTTCTCCGAAGAACCCGCGTCGGGCTGGGCTTCAGGTTCCTGGGCAGCTTGTTCGGGTTCTGGGGCCGCTTGTTCGAGTTCGGCGCTGAGTTGTTCGGCTTCTGCGACGGGAGCGGGTTCTGCGGTCGTTGATGGCGCGACTCCGGGTTCGGGGACGGTTGCGCTGGAACTCGATGTCGTGCCGGGAACCTCCACGGCGGGCCTCGGGGTGCTCGTGGAGGACGGCGACGCGGGGTCCCCGGTGCCTGCCGCGCTGAGGAGAGTCCTGTCGGGGTTGCGGCCGTCTTGAGCGCAGCCGCTCGCCAGGAGTGCGAGAACAACGGCAACCCAGACCGCAACAGCAACCGCAACCTTGCGAGCCGAGAAGAGTGGTCGCGGCTGCGTCATGAGCCGCCAAGCTACACGCCTCGCTGCGACTACTTACTTGACTCACCGGACGCTGTCCGAGTGCCCGACTCGAGGCAATAATCCTCGTCCCTCCGCGATCAGCAGCCGAGCAGGGAGCGGGCGAGGAGGGCCGCGCCCAGCAGGCCGGAGTCGTCGCCCAAGGCGGGAGCGGACACGAACGTGTCGTCGCCCGCGGCGTAGTCGGCGTAGCCGCCCAGGTCGGCGCGGCTCTCGGCCTGGATCATCTCCGCCAGGCCGGGACGGCCGCCGACCCCGCCTCCGAACACGATCCGGTCGGGGGCGAACGAGTAGACCAGCACCCGCACGAACTGGGCCAGGTAGGCGGCCTCCAGTCGCCAGATGTCGTCGCGTCCGCCGGCTTCGGAGGGATCGACGCCCCAGCGCTCGGCCATGGCCGGCCCGCAGGCCATCCCCTCCAGGCAGTCGTGGTGGAAGGGGCAGTGGCCCGGGTAGTCGTCGCCGGCGACGCGGCGCACCGGGATGTGGCCCAGCTCGCTGTGGTGCCGTCCTCGCCAGGGCTCCCCGTCCACCGCCACGGCCGCGCCGATGCCGGTGCCGACGGTCACGTAGGCGAGCCGCCGGGGCCGGGGCTGCGGTCCTAAGGTTTGCTCGGCTACCGCGGCCGCCTCCACGTCGGTCTGGATCCCGGCGGGCACCGCCAGCGCCTTCGACAGCCATCCGAGGATCGGAGCGCCCGACCATCCCGGCTTGGGCGTGCCCACCAGCGCGCCGTGGGCGGGGGAGTCAGGGTCGAGGTCGACAGGGCCGAACGAGGCGATCCCCAGCGCGGCCACCGGCGGAGCCTCTTGGAAGAACGCGGCGACGGCAGCCAGGGTCGCATCGGGATCGGTGGTCGGCACGGTCAGCGAGTCCACGATGGTCATGTCCGCCGACACCACCGCGGCCCGAAACTTCGTCCCGCCCGCCTCCACCGCCGCCAGCAGGTGGCGCTTCATCTGGCCATCGTCGGTCTGTGATCTCTCACGGATCGCGGGTCATGGCGGTCAGTGGTTGAGAAGGGTCTTGACGATCTCGCCGACCTGCCGACTCGTGTCGGGACCCACCGCACCCAGTCTGTGCAGCAGGCGCTGGGCATTGATCGCACGAAGCAGTTCGCACTGTACGTAACTGTCTTGGCTCAGACCGGTCTGGGTGCTGGCGGGCACCTCAACATGCAATGACAGGCCTCGATGCGTGGTTGTCAGCGGTGCGACGATTGCGAGAGGGAAGTCGGTGCCGAACCATTCGGGTGGCCCCAACACGATCGCGGGTCGGCGGGCAGCCGGTTCGCCCGGGTATGGCGTGCCGAAGTCGACGAGCCATAGCTCATCAACCGATGCCATCGGCAACGTGAGACGACTCCGCCTCAGCCAAGTAGTCGCTCCAGGCGTCGGGGTCGCTCCGCAGAGCGGCGTACTCCTCCTGCACCCGCAGGCCGAATCGCATCCGCCTCAGCGCCTCGGCGGCCTGTCGCACGGTCTCTGTGAGGCTGTCGCCCGACTCGCTGCTCATGTCGAGCAGCCGCGCATGAGTGTCGCGGTCAACCCGGATGGTCGTCGTCTCCACGAAGTGCAGGCTACAGCTCTGTCTACAGATTGTCTACACATTCAACATGGCTGCGACTCGGCGGCTCAAGTCGGGATCGATCAATGGAAGGTCACGCCCTCGGGCGGGAGCCGGAACGTGCCCCAGCACTCGATGGTGCCGCCGGCGCGCCGGCCGCAGGAGTGGCTCGGGCTCGTGGAGACCGACGTGAACCGCCCGCCCGGAGCGTCGAGCAGCCCCGCGTAGTCCAGGCCCCAGCACTCGATGGTGCCATCGGTGCGCACCGCGCAAGAGTGGTTGCGGGAGGCTGACACGGAACTGAACGTGCCGCTCGGGGCGTCGAGGAGCCACTCATGGTCGGGGCCCCAGCATGCGATGGTGCTGTCGGTGCGCACCGCGCAGGAGTGGCTCGCTCCCACCGACACGTCGAGGAAGTCCCCGCCGGGTTCTGGTGCCCAAGCATCTCCCCGGGATCCCCAGCATTCGAGGGTGCCGTCGGTGCGCAGCCCGCAGGCGCGGCTGTTGCCCACCGCCAGCGAGGCGAGGGGCCCGTCGAGGCCGCCGATTCCTCCGAAGTGGAGGACGGGGGTGCTGTCGCTGCTTGCCTGGATGTTGCTCCAGCACAGGGCCATGCCGTCGTCGTCCAGTACGCAGGCCTGACCGCCTCCGGCGCGGACCGCGATGAACGGCCCCGGGGCCGGTTCACCGGCACGATCGAGGGCCCCCACGACGCGCTCGAGCACCGCCTGGACCTCCTCTGCTGAGTTGGGCGGCCCGACGCCCCAGCATTCGACGGTTCCGCCGGCGCGCAGCCCGCAGGAGAAGCCCGTTCCTGCCGCGACCGACGTGAACCGTCCACCCGGGGCGTCGGCCTGGCCGCGGGCGTTGGTCCCCCAGCACTCGACGGTCCCACCGGCCCGGATCCCGCAGCTGTGCTCCTCGCCGGTGGACACTGCGCTGAACGATCCAGCGGGGGCCTCCAGCTGTGTGATGAAGCGCCGGCCCCAGCATTCGATGCCGCCGTCGACCCGGACCCCGCAGGAGTGGTCCCAGCCGGTGGACACCGACGCGAACCGGCCCTCGGGCGGTTCGATCTGCCCCCAGTGGTTGGCACCCCAGCAGTCGAGCGTCCCGCTGGTGCGCAGCCCGCAGGAGTGGCGGCCGCCGGTGTCGATCGCGCTGTACCGGCCGTGTGGAGCGTTGGCCTCGTCGGTGAAGCTTCGACCCCAGCACTCGGCGGTGCCGTCGACCCGCAGACCGCACGACTGGTCCCCACCCGCCGAGACCGACACGAACTGCCCGCCAGGGGCTTCGGCCTGGCCCCAGTGGTTGTCGCCCCAGCACCGGACACCACCACCGCTGCGCAGCACGCAGGAGTGCCCGAACCCGGCCGCGATCCCGAAGAAGTGCCCGCCGGGCGCGGTGACGGCCTCGGTCTTGGCGCTGCCCCAGCATTGGACGTCGCCGTCGACGCGCAGCGCGCACGAGTGGCTGTCACCGACGGTGATGTCCACGTACTGCCCGCTGGGGGCTCGCAACAGCTCCAGGAAGTCCAGTCCCCAGCATTCGATGGTGCCGTCGATCCTCAGACCGCAGGTGTGGCGGCGACCGGCGGACAGAGTTGTGAAGGTACCCGCAGGCGGGTCGATCTGGTCGCTGTGGTTCGCGCCCCAGCACACGGCGGCGCCGTCGGTGCGCAGAGCGCAGGTGTGGCGGCTGCCTGCGGCCACCGCCGCGAATCTCCCGATTCCGGGACGGGCCCGCGTCTCTGCTTCCCCGGCGGGTCCGCTCGCACCGCGGCCCGGTTCCCGGCCATCATCCGCCTCGAAGACGGCTGGCGGCTGCTCCCCGGTGCTGTCGGCGGAGCATGCGGCCGCCGCGAGCACGAGCAGGCACGCGATGAACGCTGCCCTCCGCAGCCTCACGTCAGGACCGTAGCCGCAGGTGCCGGCGCGGTCAGTCGAGAACCTTCAGCCGGGCTGCGTCAGTCGGGGAGCACCGCGATGCTGGAGAAGCACATCTCGTCGACGGTGCCCTCGTTCCAGGTGATGTACCGGGGCTCGGGCATGTACTGCAGGGTGCGGTCCCACCAGCACTCGAAGCGCACCATGTCGCCCCGCTCGATGCGGATGTCCTCCACCGGCTCGTAGTTGAGCTGCCACTCGAAGTCCCACGCCGGGATGTCGAGCAGGATCAGTTCCTCGGGCGTGTCGGGATGCAGGGTCATGCGGTAGGCCGCGCCGAACTCGTGCATGTGGCCGAGGACGGTGTGGATGGTGCCGGTGTTGCGGGCCGGCAGGTCACAGGAGCTGTAGCCGATGCTGCCGTCGAGGTCGTCGTAGTCGTCGACGGTGCCGCCGCACTGCGCCAGCAGGAAGCCGGGGATCAGGGGAGCGAATGAGTCGTACTTCTCGCCGATCTCGGCCAGCACATTGTCCCGCAGGCACAGGTTGACGTAGCCGTCGATGGTGGCGGCCCGCTCGGCCGCGACCGCAGCCTCCTCGGGGGTGCATGGCACCTCTGCGGGAGTGAGGTAGCTGCTGCCGGTGATGTGGGTGATGCCTGCGGCGACTTCCTCTGCGGTGAGGGTGTCGAGGATTATCCACGAGCCGTCGGGCGGGGTGTCGTGGTCGTAGTGATAGTGGATCTGGTTGACGATCATGTCGCCGGGCGCCAGGTAGAGGCCGTACCCGTCGGGGTAGATGGTGGGGGACTGGCCCGGCGCCCAGCCCTGGATCGAGTACACGCCCTCGCTGTTGAGCCCCGACAGGCCGAAGCACGTCCAGCCCGGCTCGTCGGAGAGGCCCTGGGCCGCCTCGATCCTGTCCTCGGCTGCGATCTTGGCCGCGACCTCCTCCGCCGCCGCGGCCGGCACCCGGTAGACGATGGAGTGGTGGACGACCGACACCTGGTCGGGCCGGAACTCGAAGCCCTTGACCCAGTTGCCGTCGCCCTCGGGATCGGCCACCTCGTGCACCTGGCAGCGGTAGTCGTCGCTCTTGACCGGCCAGCCGTCGGGGCGGGCGTATCCGGTGTACAGCCCGTCGCGGGGGCCGATCTTCTGGTCCTCCTCGATCGGGATGATGGCCTGGAAACGGGCCACCAGCGGGGTGCTGGGGCGCACGTCGAGGCCGCCGCCGGCGTCGGCCCACGCCTTGATGGCGGCCTTCTCGTCGTCGCTCAGAGACCACTCGTGCACGTACTCCGGGCTCAGGTCCGACGGCAGCCACGGCGGCATGAAGCCGATTCCGGTGACGAACGCGATGTCGTCGGCGATGGCGGCCGCGTCGGCGGCGGTGTCGAGGGCGAGGGTGCTCCAGGCCGGGCCGCCGGTGGTGTGGCAGCTCACGCAGCGGGTCTCCAGTATCGGCTGCACGGTCGCCGCGAACCGGCCCTTCGCGATGTCAGAGACCGGGATCTCGCGGCGCAGGTCCCCGGTCGGCTCCGAGGCGAGGTCGACCCGGTCGGCGACCATCTCGAAGGTGAGGGTCACATCGTCGGAGGTGTGCACCAGCCGGGCGATGTTGATCGGTCCGACGTCGTAGTCGCTGGTCAGGACCGTGGCCGACATGACCGCGGTGAGTGCGTCCGGTGTGACGACCACGGTGCCGGTGAAGGTCTCGGTGCGGGTGGTCTCCTTGACGGTCAGCTCCCCGGTGATGGCGATGTCGTAGCCGGCGCCGTCGGCGAACTCCGCGTCGAGGCCCTCTATCGACGCCGGCCTGAACCTCACGAAGGGCCAGTGGCTCGACTGGAGGTAGTCGTGGCGGATGCGCTTGTCCCGCAGCGCCGAGTCCGACTGGAACATCTCGACGTTCACCACGATCTCGCCGACCCGGCTCGCCGCCATGTCCACGAGGTTCACTGCGATCTCGCCGGCCAACACGCTTGTGGTCCCCACAGTGGTGCGCGACAGCCCGCCGAGGCGTTCCTCAATGTGGTAGCTGGCCCGCGACCCGCTCTCGGGAACGATGCGGTACAGCCGCTCGGTCTCGACGTCGAAGTCGTCGGGATCCTCGACGTCCACCACCGGGGGAGCGACCACCTCGCCCTGGGTTGTCAGCTCGGAACGGTCGATCCCACCGGCCCCGTCTCCGTCGACCGCGCCGACGACGGCCACGTCCACCGCGTCGACGGCCACATCCACCGCGTCCACGGCCACGTCGACAGCCGTCTCGACCGTTCCGGACCACTGGGTGCGGGTAAGGAACGCACCCGTCCCGATGACGAGCACAGCCAGAATCGCGATGCGGCCCGCGTCGAGCCTCCGCCACCAGGTCACGTCTCAGTATGCCCCTGCACGGTTCGGCCCGGAGCCGGGAGTGGTCAGTCGGTGTAGGTCACCCCGTCGGGCGGGGCCCGCAGCGCGCCCCAGCACTCGACGGTGCCGTCCCTTCGCAGCCCGCAGGTGTAGCCCTGGCCGGCCTCTACTGCCGCGAATGCGGTGGGGGGCGCAGCCTCGTCGGTGCCCCAGCACTCGACGGTGCCGTCCTTGTGCAGCCCGCACGAGTGCACCCCGGCGGAGATGTCAATGAACTCCGGGAGATGGGGCCCGTTGAGCTGTCCGTGCGAGTTGGAGCCCCAGCATTCGACGTCGCCATGGAGTCGAAGGCCGCAGGTGTGGCTATCGCCGGCTGCAAGCGCGCTGAAGGATCCCGTTGGAGAGTTCAGCCGTCCCGCGTGGGTGTTGCCCCAGCATCTAGCCGCGGCGGTGTCGCGGATTCCGCACGTGTGAGTGCCTCCCGCGGCGATGGCTGCGAAGATACCCTCGGGGGCGTCGGCCTGGCCGTGGGAGTTGGATCCCCAGCACTCGACGGTGCCAAGGGCACGGAGACCGCAGGCGTGCCCGACATTGGCGGTGACGGCGACGAACTGCCCGTCGGGGACGTCGAGCACGCCGAAGCGGTCGTAGCCCCAGCACTCGATGGTCCCGTCGTCGGTGCGCAGGCCGCAGGCGAAGTAGTTCCCGGTGTCGATGGCTCGGAAGCGATCGCCGGGCGGTTCCATCTGGCCCACCAGGTCGGTGCCCCAGCACTCGACGGTGCCGCCGGTGCGCAGCCCGCAGGTGTGGTTGCCGCTGGCAGCCAGCGACGTGAAGGCTCCGCCCGGCGCGTCGGCGCCGGCACCGAATCGCCGTCCCCAGCATTGGATGTCCCCGTCGGTGAGCAATCCGCAGGTGTGCTCCCCGCCGGCCGACACCGAACGGAACCGGCCGCTGGGCGCAGCGGCCTTGCCGAAGGCGTTGGAACCCCAGCATTCGACCGATCCGTCGATGCCTACCGCGCATGAGTGCTCGATGCTGGCTGAGATACCGCGGAACTGCCCGTCGGGGGCGTCCAGGACATCGCCGAAGGGGTTGCCCCAGCATTCGATGACGCCACCGGTCCGGATGCCGCAAACGTGCGAGAGTCCAGCCGAGACGGCTGTGAAGACTCCGCGGGGTGCCCGGGTGGAACCGTTGTCGTCCAGTCCCCAACATTGAACCGTTCCGCCGTCGCGCAGAACGCAGGCGTGACTGCCGGCCGTGTCCACCGCTGCGAAGTGTCCGCCGGGAGGAGTGAGAGCCGCCGCGTAGTCACCGCCCCAGCATTCGATGTCGCCGTCGACGCGGCGGGCGCACGTGTGGTAGCGACCAGCTGAGATGTCGGTGAAACTCCCGTCGGGCGGGTCGGTTGTGCCCAGGCTGTCCCGGCCCCAGCACTCGATGGTGCCGCCGACGGTGATGGCGCAATTGTGCTCATAGCCGGCCGCGATCGTCGAGAACTGTCCCGAGGGGGCGTCCAACACGCCCTCCTGGTTGGCCCCCCAGCACGCGACGGTTCCGTCGGCGCGAATGGCGCAAGCGTGCCAGTACCCGGCCGCCACCTCGATGAACGTCGCCTCGGCCGGCGCGGGCTCCGCGGGCGGAGGCTCGGTCGTGCTCGGTGCCGCGATGACGGAGGCCGGTTCTGCAAGTTCGCCCGGCTGGGAACCGGCCGGAACCGGCGACGCACCGTCCGAGCACCCGGTCGCCACCAGCGCCATCGCCACGAACCAAACAGCTGACCGCCTCACAGGCATCCCCTCCGGTTGCCTTGGGGGCCGTGTCCAGTATCGCGCCGTGACCGAGTTCTTCACCGATGTTCCCGAGCCGGCGGTGGCCGGGTAGGTGGCGGCTACTCCAGCGGGAACGGGAGTTGGAGCCACCACGGACGGTCGACCGGCTCGACCCGGCTGACCCACTTCACCCACCAGAAGCCCCGCCGTCCCGGGGCCACCAGTCGTACTGGCGCGCCGTGGCCCCGGCGCAGCGGCTCGCCGTTGTAGCCGACGGCCAGGTAGAGGTTGGGCGCGTCGCGGGCCGGGAACAGGCGGCTGTAGCCGGTCAGCGACGTGACCTCCAGGGTGGGTCGGTCCAGTTCGGGCATGAGCTCGGCGAGCGGCACCGCGTCCCAGGACTGGCGGCTCCACCATCCTCCGGTGCAGTCGAGATCGGCCTCCAGCGGTCGGGCCGTCTCGTGCAGGGCCTCCAGTTCCACCGGCCGGCCCGCCATGGTCAGCTCCCAGTCCGATGGTGACACCCTCGGCGAGCGGTCGTTGAGCCACATCGTGGTCGGCATCTCCGACGGGTTGAACGAGGCGATCTCGTGGGAGCCGGTGAAGCGGCGGTTGTCGCCCACCGCCAGCTGCTGGATCCCGTAGGCGGCGCCCGCGGCGGCCAGCGCCAAGCTTCCGCCGGCCAGGGCCCTGCGGTCGAGGTCGGTGACCCGGGGGCGACCCGGCCGGCTCACGATGTGCCACACCACCAGCGGCGCCAGCAGCGCGGCCAGCAGCACATGAGTCCACAGCGCCGACCAGTAGCCCACCCCGTGCCACAGCCCGGTGGCGTGCAGGATGCCGAGGGTGACGGTGGCCGTCACCAGCACGCCCAGCAGCATCGACAGCCACCGGGTTGCCCGGCGGCGCTTCAACCCGGTGCGCACCGAGCCCCTGAGCTTGGCCGGGGCCAGGGCCAGCAGGCTCAGCCCGGCCAGTGCATGGATGATCGTCACCCAGCGGGCCCAGCCGCTGCCGACACCCCAGGACACCAGCCCCGTTGCCGCGGCTACCGTCACCGATATCGCCAGCAGCAGATCCACCCGCCGGGCGGTGAGCCATTTGGTGATCGTCATGCCATATTGTTCAATACAACTATCGCCTGTTGGCCTCTACAGTGGTCCCAGCACGGCGTCGGCGATCCGGTCCTCGCAGGTGGCCGTGTCCCACCAGGACAGCTGGAGCTGCTTGGCCCGCCGGAAGTAGAGCTGGATGTCGTATTCCAGGGTGAAGCCGATGCCGCCGAACACTTGCTGGCACATGGCGGTGATGTCGCGGTAGGTGCCGCAGGCGAACAGTTTGGCCATAGGAGCCAGGCGGTCGACGGGGCGACCGGTGCTATGGGCCCAGGCCGCTTCGTGCACCAGCAGGCGGGCGCCGTCGAGGGTTGTGCGGGCGTCGGCCAGGTAGTGGGAGATGGCCTGGAACTCGGCCAGCGCCTTGCCGAACTGGTGCCTGGTCTTGGCGTACTCGACGGTGACCTCCAGCGCGTAGGAGGCGCCTCCCACTGCCTGGGCCGCGGCCAGGACCGCGCCAGCGTGCATGGCTCGGTCCCAGGCCGCCCAGCCGGCGCCCGATGCCGTGTCCGGGTCGCCCAGACGGGCATCGGCCGGGACGGCCACGCCGTCGAAGGTGGCCAGATACTGGGTGTCCGACGAGACCGACATGCGCTGCTCCAGCGACAGCCCCGCCGCATCGGAAGGCACCGCGAACAAGTCGATGTCGCCCTCGCCGTCCCCGGTGCGGGCCAGGACGACGACCAGGTCTGCCGCCGAGGCGAACTGGACGTGGATCTTGGCCCCGTCGAGCACGAACCCGTCGCCGTTGGACCGGGCCGCCAGCTGCACGCCGAGGGGTTTGAAGCCGCCGCCCGGCTCCAGCCATCCCACCGTGGCGATGGTGTCGCCCGAAGCGATCGGACCGAGCAGTCGGTCCCGCTGGCTCGCTGTCCCAGCCTCGGCGATCGCGCCCGCCGCCAGCACGCAGCTCACGAAGTGGGGGAGCGGAGCCAGCGAGCGGCCGAGCTCCTCGTAGAGCACCACCCCGTCGATCAGGCTCATTCCCGATCCGCCCTCGCTCTCGGGAACCATCAAGCCGCAAAGGCCCAACTCCCCGAAACGATCCCAGAGGTCGCGGGCGATGCCGTCGGGGTCGTCCTCCAGTTCGCGCACCCGCTCCAGCGGGGAGAGCTCGCCGCACAGGCCCCTCACCATCTCGCGCAGCATGTCCTGCTCTTGGGTGAAGTCGAGATCCAGCATCACGCTCTCCCGGGCAGGGCAGGACTCACCGGGTCCGAGAGGCCGAGCGAGCGGGCACGCAAAGCCGGTCCATGCGGGCGAGGCCGTGAGCCGCGCATCACGGCCGCCAGTTGTCCCCGCGGCGAAGCCACGGGTTGTCGGCCGACGACATGGGCAGGGCGACTCGGGCGGTGCCGGTGGTGCACGTGCGGTCCCCGCACCGCAGCACCAGTTCGAGCTCGACCCAGCCGCATCCGGTCTCGTCGATGGGGGTCGCGGCCACCTGGGCCGCGATGGTCATCCTGTCGCCGGGGAACACCGGGTCGTGCATGCGGAACGAGATCCGGCCCAGGCGACCCTTCGGGCCCGTCCAGTCGGTGACGGCCCGCTCCATCCAGGCCAGCTGGTTGGGAGTGTTGAGGAATATGTCCCGGGTGCCGTTGCGCTCGGTGGCGAAGCGGTAGTCGTGGTGCATCGGCCGCCAGTCACGGCTGGCCAGCGCCCCCAACACGACGGTGGTGGCCGTGACGTCGTGGGTGAGGCCGGGCAGCACATCACCGACGCGCACCTGGTCGTGAGCGGGATCCGGCTTGGCCCGCGGGCCGCAAGCCTCGGCCGGCGACGGGGACTCCGCCCGACTCGACCCCGGCGACGGGGACTCCGCCCGACTCGACCCCGGCGACGGGGACTCCGCCCGACTCGACTCCTGCGACGGCCCGGGTGGAGCGGCGTCGGCTCGGCGGTAGCCGAAACCGGTGTAGGACTCCACACCCACCAGCGTCCCGTGCTGGTTGTGGTACTCGACGTCGATCACCCAGAACCGGCCGGAACCGAGCCGGGTGGTCTTGGGTCCGCTCACGGACCGCAGCACCTGGTGGTGGCCGATCACGTCACCGGCATGCACGGGTTCGTGGAACACGATCGTGTTGTCGCTCATGATGGCCTCGGGCAGATCCAGCCGTTCCTTGAGATCGAAGTGGACCTGGAGAGCTACCTGTTCGGTGGTCGCGCCCGGGGCCCAGCGGTGGGGGCGCATCCACAGCGACAGCGTGCTGAGAGGCAGGATGGCGTCCCCGGCGAGCATCTCGGCCACGGCCGGCTCCCAGTAGAGGGGGTTGCCGTTCTCGGTGGCGGCCAGCGTGTTCCAGCCGTAGCCCATCTCGGCCGGGAAGTCTGCAGTCTCCGGGTACAGCGGCCGGCCGATCAGCTCGGCCACGTCATCAGGCAGTCCTTCAGGCACTAGATCCCTCCGCCCATCCCGGAATTGGCAGCGTTGTGCACGGCTAGCGTGCATTGCGCTGCCAGTGCGTGAGCGGTGCGGTCGAGGGCCTGGAATTGGCAGCGTTGTGCACGGATCGCGTGCATCGCACTGCCAGTGCGTCGGGTCATGCGATCACTCCTGCGGATGCCAGGGCGGCCACGCGGTCGTCGTCGTAGCCGGCCTCGGCCAGGAGGGCGGCCGTGTCGGTGGCGGCGGGGTCGGGCAGCCGGTAGGCGCTCTCCGGCGGGGCCGCCCCGGCCCATACCGGGCCGACCTGCTCCAGGGGCCCTTCAGCGGGATGCTCGGCCTTGACGACCGCGCCGCGAGCAAGGTACTGCTCGTCGGCCACTGCCTCCGACATGCGGTTGACGGGGGCCACGCAGCAGTCGGCGGGACCCAGTCGCCGCACCCACTCGTCGCGGTCGGCGGTCAGGAACCGCTGCGCCAGCGCGGACCGGATCTCGTCCTGGAGCTCGTCGTCGGTCTGGGCGTCGACGTACTCGTCGAGGCCGAGGGCCCGGCACAGGTTGGCCCAGAAGGCGGGCTCGATGGCGGCCACCGACAGGCACTGGCCGTCGCCGCAGGCATAGACGCCGTAGCAGGCGTACCGGCCGGTGAGGATGTAGTGGCCCGGACCGGGCTCGACTCCGGTGGCCAGATGCTCGTCGGCGTACAGCGCCATCATCCCCAGCGCTCCGTCGGCCACCGATACGTCGAGGTGCTCGCCGTGCCCGGTGCGCTCCCGGCGCAACAGGGCGGCCATGATCGCCAGCGCGGCGTGCATGCCGCCCGCGGCGATGTCGGCCACGGTGGCGCCGGGCAGCGCGGGGACGCCGTCGGCGTCGCGCCCGCTGCAGTGCAGGTAGCCCGAGGTGGCCAGATAGTTGAGGTCGTGCCCGGCCCAGTCCCGCCGCGGGCCGGTCTGGCCGTAGCCGCTGGTGGAGCAGTAGACGATGGACCGGTTGACGGCCCGGACCGCCTCGTAGCCGACGCCGAGGCGGTCAACGACCCCGGGACGGAAGCTCTCGACCACCACGTCGGAGCCGCGGGCCAGGTCCAGGAACGCGCCGCGTCCACCGTCGGCCTTGAGATCGAGCATCGCCCGCTTCATGCCCCGGTGGCCGCTGTAGGCGTAGGCGGGGGGAACGGTGGCGACCCCGGTCCGCCGAGGCACGGGAGCCACCTTCACGACCCCCGCGCCGTAGTCGGCCAGCAGACGGGTGGCCCGGGCCGCGGGCCCCACCGAGGACAGGTCAAGCACCCGCACGCCCTCGAGAGCGTCGGGGTGGTCGGTCGTGGATGTCTCGGCCGTCACCGGAGCGTGCTCAGAAGTTCTTGGGGAGCCCGAGGCCCCGGCGGGCGATGATGTTCTTCTGGATCTCCGAGCTGCCCCCGCCGATGGTGTCGATCACGGTGAAGCGGTACGTCGACTCGGAGCGGCCCTCCATCGGAGCGTCGGCGGTGTGGACCCGCAACTGCGATCCCGGTCCGGCTATGTCCATGGATGCGTCGGCCAGGCGCTTGGACAGCTCGGTGGCGTAGAGCTTGTACTCCGACGCCGCCACCGTCGGCGGCTGGAACCCCTCCTTGCCCTCTCGCACCGCCTGCTCCACCTTCACCGCCTCAGCCACGAACTTGAGTCCCAGCACCCGGGCCACCTCGGCCTCGGTGTGGAGGTTGGCGAGCCGGGCCCGCACCCTCGGATCGGACCGCACCGGCTCGCCGTCGCGCTCGGCGGTCTGCGCCCAGTCGGTGAGCAGGTCCAGGCGCTGCTTGATGGGGGAGAACGTGAACATCGTGAAGCGCTCGAGGTCGAGGGCCTGGCTGATGTAGCGGAACCCGTGGTCGACCTCGCCCACCACGTAGTCGTCGGGCACGAACACGTCGTCGAGGAACACCGAGTTGGTCCGCTCGTCGCCCATCGTCCAGATGGCGTCGATGGTGATGCCGGGCTGGTCGAGGGGCACCAGCATCAGCGTGATTCCCATGTGCTTGTTGTCGGGGTCGGTGCGCGTGCCCAGCCAGTACCACTCCGCGAAGTGGGCCGACGTGGTCCAGATCTTCTGCCCGTTGAGAAGCCAGCCCTCGGTGCCGTCGGATGCGGTGTGGCGCTCGGCCTTCAGGCGCATCGAGGCCGCGTCGGAGCCGGCGTCGGGCTCGGAGTAGCCCACCGCGAACTCCACGTCGTTCTCGAGGATCATGGGCAGGAACTCGGCCTTCAGGCGCTCGGAGCCGTGAGCGATGATGGTCTTGCCGACGATGCCCACCCCCTTGCCGATCTGGGGCCCGCCCCGGGCTGCCAGCGCCTCGTTGAGCAGGTACTCGTAGACGCCCTCGCCCTCGCTGCCGCCGTACTCGGCGGGCCAGGTGATCCCCAGCCATCCCTTGCGGCCCATCTCCTTCATGAAGGCCCGGCGCTTGGGGGTGTCCACCAGCTGGGCCATGTTCTCCCGCGACAGATCGAAGACGTCGGGGTCGTCGTGGGCGTCGAGGAAGGCCTCGACGGTGGCCGCGAACGTCTTCTGCTCGTCGGAGAACTCGAAATCCACGGGCGGTCCCTCGGCTGGCTGCGACAGAAGGCAGCGTACCGGGGGCCGCCCAACCGGCGGGATCAGATCACACCAGCGGCCCGGAGTCCTTCCAGCTCGTCGGGGCCCAGTCCGAGCTCGGCCGTCAGCACGGCGTCGGTGTGCTCTCCCAGCCACGGGACCCGGGTCTCGGGACCATCGGCGGTCCGGCTCATCTTGATGGGGTTCCCCGGGATGAAGACCGGGTCCCCGCCGTCGGGCCTGGGCATCTCCACGATCATGTTGCGTCCGGCCACGTGCGGGTCCGCGCACACCTCGGCGCTGGTCATGGACGGGCCGGCCGCGAGCCCCTGCGCGGTCAGAGCGGCCACCGCTTCGGTGCTGGTCTTGCCGGCGGCCCATCCCTCCACGCCGGGACGCAGCACGTCCTCGAGGTGCGTCACCCAGCCGCCTCGGGAGGCGAGACGGCTGTCGCGGAGCCACTCAGACCTGCCGGTGACCTCGGCCAGGCGCTCGAAGTGGTGTTCGCGCACCACCTGCAGCACGAAGTGGCCTTCCCCGGCCGCGAAGGTCTCGACGATGCCGACGTCGGCGGCCGCCTCGTCAACAATGCCCATCGAGTAGAAGTTCGTCACGATGTCGGTCATGGCGATGGTGGCGTCGAACATGGCCACGTCGACGTGCTGGCCCAGCCCCAACCCCGGCCCGGGCTGATCCCGCTGGCGCAGTGCGCCGAGCACGCCTACGACACCGAACAGGGCCGCGGAGATGTCCCCGAGGGCGCCCACCGGGTTGGCGGCGGGAGGATGGCCCGGCCTCCGCTTGTACTCGTAGATCCCGGACATGGCCTCCACGATCGACGCGTAGGCGGCCCGGTCGCGGTAGGGCGACTCCGGCCCGCTGCCGAAGCCCGACACCGACAGGTGCACCGCGCCGGGATGCACGGCCCGCACCGCCTCATAGCCGATTCCCAGGGCGTCGGTCCCGCCGGCCTTGAAGTTCTCGCAAACCACGTCGAACCGGGGAGCGAGCCGAAGGAAGATCTCCACGCCCCGGGGGTCCTTCAGGTTCAGCGTGACGCTGCGCTTGTTGAGGTTGTTGCGCAGGAAGGTGGCACCCACCGTGCGCCCCTCGGGGTCGGTGATGGCGGGTTGCGACTGGCGGCCCGTCTCCCCCTCGCCGGGCCGCTCCACTTTCACCACGTCCGCGCCGAGTCTCGCCATGAGCTGCGTGGCGAAGGGAAGCGCGGCCATCTGCTCGGCCGCGAGCACCCGGACGCCGTCCAGCGGTCGGGGTCCGCCGGCGAAGGCCTCGTTGGCGATGTCTCCGAGCTTCACGTGGTCAGGGAGCCTTGCCCGGCACTCGCCGAGGCGGCTAGTAGAGGGAGCCGGAGCGGACCACGGGATCCTCGCCCCGAGCCCGGCGCTGCTCGTCGTCGAGGGCCCGGGTGAGCGACACCACATCGGATGTAGCCGTGACCATCCTGAATCCCTGCTGGATGCGTCGCTGGCACAGCTCGGCCGACGTGTGGCACCCGGCCACCACGCCGTGGCGGGCGCAGGCCGCCGCGATGGTGGCCAGGGCGTCGTCGAAGACCTGGTTGCCGTCGTTGTTGCCCGGCGGCAGGCCCAGGGTCAGCGACAGGTCGGAGGGCCCCACGTAGATGGCGTCGACTCCGGGCACCGACAGGATGTCGTCGATGTTCTCGATGGCTTGAACGGTCTCGATCATGGGGATCGCAGCCACGTCGGCGTTGGCGTGGGCGTAGTAGTCGGGCCCCTCCTGACGCAGCACCCGGGCCGGGCCGAAGCTGCGGACACCCTCGGGCGCGTACCGGCAGGCCTGCACGACCGCCTCGGCCTCGGCCCGGGTGTTGACCATCGGAACGACGATCCCCCGGGCGCCGGCGTCGAGGCTCTTGCCGATCAGTCCGGCCTCGTTCCACAGCACCCGCACCAGGGGAGTCGCCGATCCGAGGTTGATGGCCTGCAGCATCTTCCAGGTCTCGTCATGGTCGTTGAAGCCGTGCTGGGTGTCGACGCACACGTAGTCGAAGTCGCAGCGGGCCACGATCTCGGCCGAGAACGCGTTGGGGATGGTCAGCCAGGCACCGACCGCGGTCTCGCCGGCCGCCCAGCGCTCTCTCATCGGATTGCTTCTCATGGCGATGACTTCTATCAGGTGTTTGCCGCGGGGCGGGCAATGGCTGCATCCTTGCCCGCCGGTAGTCTCCCGTGGGCGTGATGCTCAGCCGGGCGCCCCGGTCCTGCCGAGCGTCACCGTACGGCACAACAGACTGCTAGGAGCACACGATGGCCGAGACAGCATTCAAGGGCAACCCCGTCCCCACGAGCGGCGACCTGCCGGCCGTGGGCGACGCTGCACCCGCCTTCACCCTCACCGGCGGCGACCTCGCAGCGGTCTCGTCGGAGGGTCTGGCCGGCGGCCGTGTGGTGTTGAACATCTTCCCGTCGATCGACACGCCGGTGTGTGCCAGCAGCGTGCGGGCCTTCAACGAGCGGGCCGCGAGCCTTGAGGACACCACCGTGGTGTGCGTGTCCGCCGACCTGCCCTTCGCGGCGGGCCGGTTCTGCGGCGCCGAGGGCATCGAGAACGTCACGACCGGCTCCACCTTCCGCAACCCCGAATTCGGTGACGCCTACGGGGTCGGCATAAGCGGGGGCGCTCTCGCCGGCCTGATGGCCCGGGCGGTGGTGGTCATCGACGCCGACGGCACCGTCCTGCACTCCCAGCTCGTTCCTGAGATCACCGACGAGCCCGACTACGACGCGGCCATCGCCTCCCTGGGCTGAACCCGGTATCAGGACGCTCAGTTGGCTACCGCCGCGATTTCGCGGCGGTAGGGGGTGGAGTCGGCGTCGCCGGTGGGGGACTCCAACTCCTCCGCGTAGTGTCGGCCGTCCCACACCGCGGCCGCGATCGTGCCCGGGGCCAGCGCGTCTCCCACTGCCCGGACGCTGCGCAGGCCCCGGTCGGCCCACTCGTCGCGGCGCGCCAGCAGGTCTGTGCACAGTCCGTCGACCGGCAGTCGGGAGGTCACCAGCAGCACCCCGTCAGCGTCGACCCGGCCGTCGCGGCCAGTGAAGGCGCACTCCGTGCTCAGCCCGTCATCAAGCACGGCTGACACCGCGGTGGAGGTGAGCAGATCGACGCCGGCCTCCATGAGCTGGGCCTGGATGCGGTGCTGCTCCATGGTGTTCACCGTCCAGGCCGAGACCAGCGGCTCGGGCGTGACCAGCACCACGTCGTAGCCCTCAGCCGAGAGCAGCTCGGCCAGCACGCCACCCATGTAGTAGTGGTCGTCGTCGTAGATCGCGACCCGGGTGCCCTCAGGCCGGGTCCCGGACATGACGTCATCGGGTGTGAGCACCTCCAATGCGCCAATGGGCATGGCTCCACCGCGGGTGTGCCAGCGAGCCACCCCGTCGCGGCGCCACACCGAGCCGGTCGCCACCGCGACGTGGGTGAAGTCATGACTCAGCACCTCGTCGGCATTCAGGTCGCTCTCGCGGTAGTGCTCGACGTTCTCAAGCTGTGAGATCTGGCCCAGGCGGTAGTCGACCACTCTGATCCATTCGGCGAGCCCCGGAAGCCGGGCCTCGGACACCACCCGGCCACCAAGAGTGCGGGACTTCTCCACCAGCACCACTTCGTAGCCCCGCTTGCCCAGAGACATCGCCGCCTCCAGCCCGGCCGGGCCTGCGCCCACCACCAGCACCCGCTCGTCAGCGTGACGGGGCCGGTACCGCTCGGGGTGCCAGCCCCGGCGCCACTCCTCACCCATCGACGGATTCTGGGTGCAGCGGATGGGCGACATGGTGTAGTCGCCGGTGACGCAGATATTGCAGCCGATGCACTCGCGGATGTCCCCGGGACGACCCTCCTCGATCTTGTTGGGCAGGTACGGGTCGGCTATCGAGGGCCGTGCCGCGCCGATGAAGTCGAGGATGCCCTGCCGGATCATCCGGACCATGGTGTCGGGCGACGTGAAGCGACCGACCCCGACGACCGGCTTGGAGGTGAGGGACTTGAGGCCCCGCACCCACTCCTCCTCGTGGGCCTCGGCGCTGAAGCGCGACGTGACGCTGTCGTCCTCCCATGCGCCCGGCACGAAGTCCCAAAGGTCGGGAATCTCACCCAACTCGCCGATCACCGCCTCGATCTCGGAGCGGTCGATGCCGTCGCGGCACATCGTCTCGTCCACGGTGATCCGGCAGGCCACCGCGGCCCTCCCCGCGACCTCCTCGACGGCGTCCTCCAGCAGCTCGCGCAGCAGGCGCATCCGGTTCTTGAGGCTCCCGCCGTACTCGTCGCTGCGGTGGTTGTAGCGGCGCGACAGGAAGTGGTGGGCCGCGCCCAGGGCGTGGCCCGAGTAGACGTACACGAGGTCGAACCCGGCCCGCAGCGACCGGTCCACCGCCTGGCGGTGCCAGCGGCGCAGGTTGGCGATGTCTCGCTTGGTCATGGCCCTGGCCTGCACCGGATCGATGGACCCCGATATGACCGGGAGAGGCGACGGCCCCTGCGGAACGACCCGCGAGTGCAGGTTGGGGCCGTCGAGGCCGTTGTACGCGAGCTCGATGCCCGCCAGCGCCCCGCACTCGTGGACCCGCTCGGCCATCACCGCCAGCGCCGGGATGTCGCGGTCGTCCCAGATGCGACCCTCGATGTAGGGCGTGACCTCTGACGTGTAGTGGATCTCCACCTCCTCGGTGCACACCACCGCCCAGCCGCCCTGGGCCTTCACCGCCCGCATCTCGGCGCAGGCTCGGGGGTCGCGGTAGCCCATGCCGTTGCAGTGGGGCACCTGGAAGAACCGGTTCTTGGCCGTGAGCGGGCCGATGCGCACCGGCTCGAACAGCACGTCGTGCTTCGGGTCCCGCATGGTGTCAGGACGCCGAGTCGAGCGCCTCGGCGCAGCGGGCCAGCGAGTAGTCGATGAACTTGCGGGCCCCGGTGTCGTCGTAGTGCTGCTTGTCGCCCATGGCGCCGGCGGTGTGGCGCACCCTCACCCCCTCGATGATGCAGGCCACCCGCCAGAACTGCAGGGCCACGTACCAGCCGAGCGACGATAGGTCCCTGTCGGAGCGCTGTCCGTAGCGCTCCAGCACATCGGCGGGGGTACCGAACCCGTCGACGGTGGTGGGCATCTGGGACAGGCGGCCCGTCGCCTGCGAATCGCCCCACCATGTCACCAGCCCGGCCACGTCCACCAGCACGTCGCCGAGGGTGCACAGCTCCCAATCGAGCACCGCGGCCACCGATCCGTCGGCGGCCATGATGCAGTTGTCGAGGCGGTAGTCGCCGTGCACGATGCCGGTGCCCTGCTGCTCGGGGATCGACGCCACCAGCCGGTCGTGCAGGTCCCGCACCAGCGGCAGGTCGCGGTCTGATCCCTCGTCGACCTGTCGCTGCCAGCGCCGCAACTGGCGGGCGCAGTAGCCCTCGCGGCGGCCCAGGTCGCCCAGCCCCACCTCGTCGGGATCCAGGGAGTGCAGGTCGGCGAGGGTGTCGATGATCGAGCGGGCCATCACCGGCCGCACGGCCTCGTCCACCCCGGTCGCGTCGTCGCGGTCGAACACCACCGATCCGTCCACGTAGTCCATGACGTAGAAGTCGGCGCCGTTGACCTCCGGGTCAGTGCACAGCCCCAGCGCGGGCGGCACCGGCACCGGAGTGGGCGCCAGCGCCGAGATCACCCGATGCTCGCGGCCCATGTCGTGGGCGCTGGCCAGCACATGGCCGGTCGGCGGACGCCGCAGCACCACCCGGAGCCCGCGGGCGTCGGTCACCACGAACGTGAGGTTGGACGCTCCCCCCGCGATCGGGTCGAAGTCCAACGGCAGTACCACCCCCACCTCGGACTCGAGCCAGGCCGAGACCGGCTCCGGATCGATTCCCTTCGGTGCCCGTGCCACGGCGCTAGCGTCGCCGGGCCGCACCTAGATTGCAAACAGCACCGGCTTGAGCGGTGCCCGTCACAGGTTCGAGGGAGGGGGTCGTCCATGAGAGTGGGCTTCATCGGATTGGGCAACGTGGGATCGAAGCTGGCTGGCAGCCTGCTGCGCAACGGCTTCGACCTGGTGGTGCGGGACCTGGACCGCTCGGCCGCGGCCGCGCTGGAGGCTCAGGGCGCGGGCTGGGCCGACAGCCCCGCCGAGATGGCGGCCACCGCGGAGGTGGTGATCACGTGCCTGCCCAGCCCTGCGGCCAGTGCCGCGGTGATGGAGGCCGGTGACGGGATCCTGGCCGGCCTCGCCTCCCGGCCCGGGCCCGGCGACCGCGTCGCGGCTCCGATCTGGGCCGAGATGAGTACCACCGACGAGGCCGAGGTGCGGCGGCTGGCCGCGCTGGTGGCCGGCGCGGGCGGAGCGGCTATCGACTGCCCGGTGTCGGGCGGCTGCCATCGGGCCGCCACCGGCAACATCTCGATCTTCGCGGGCTGCGACCGCGGGACCTTCGAGCGTGCCCTGCCGGTGCTCACCACCATGGGCCGCAACATCCTCCACGCCGGGCCCATCGGCTCGGCCTCGATCCTGAAGGTGGTCACCAACTACCTGGCCACCGCCAACCTGGTGTCGCTGTGCGAGGCGCTGGTCACCTCCAAGCTGGCCGGCATCGATCTCAACACCGCCTACGAGGCCATCCGCATCTCGTCGGGCAACTCGTTCGTGCACGAGACCGAGAGCCAGGTGATCCTCAACGGCAGCCGCGACATCAACTTCACCATGGACCTGGTCCGGAAGGACCTGTCGCTGTTCGCGGCGGTGGCTGAGCGGGCCGGCGTGGCGTTGGAGCTGTCGCCGGTGCTCATCGACATCTTCGACGACGCCGCGGCCCGCTACGGGCCCCGGGAGTGGTCGCCGAACGTGGTCCGCCGCCTGGAGGAGGCCACCGGGGTGTCGGTGCTGGCCCCGGGCTTCCCCGCGGAGATGATCGACGACGAGCCCGAGGTCCCCGGCCGCGAGGTGGTCGTCACGCGCCGATAGCAAGGCCGCCCCGGCCGGCGGGTCCTGTCGCCGAGGCCGTCCGACCGACGGGGCTTCGCCCCATTGTCGGTCGGCCGTTCCTCGCCGCCACCCCCCGGCCTCGCCGGTTCGTTCGCCCCATTGTCGGTCGGCCGTTCCTCGCCGCCACCTTGGGGCTTGCCGGACGGGCCGCGGTTAGCCGAAGGCGCCGTCGGCTCGGAGGTCGGCGATCTGGGTCGTGTTCAGGCCTAGGACGTCGCCCATTACGTCGTCGGTGTGCTGGCCTACGGTGGGGGCCTTGGAGGGGGTTGGGGGCTTGTCGCCGTCGACGAACACGGGCAGGGGGAGCTGCTCGCAGCCCATGTCCTCGGTGGGCAGGAACCCGATGCGGGCCTGGAACTGGGGGTCGTCGCCGATGTCGGCCGGGGTGTTGAACGGCGCGATCGGCGTGTTGACCTCGTTGCTGAAGTCGAGCCACTCTGCGCAGGTCTTGGTGGCGAAGATGGCGGTCAGCTCCCGCTGCAGTTCGGTGTTGCCCCGGGCGTGGTCGGCGTAGGTGGACCCGGGCCAGCGCTCGAACAGGTCCATGCGGCCCACGCCCTCGCAGAAGTTGCGCCAGAAGGCCTGCTCAGACGCCATGAACAGCACATGGCCGTCGGACGCCGCGTAGGCCTGGTAGCGCACGCCCTCCCACATCCCGGCCAGGCCCGCAGGCCGGCGCACGTAGTCGTCGGACGGGTTGCCGGTCACCTCGTCGGTTGGGCGCAGGTAGGCCCGCTCGGTCTCGATGCGGTACCAGTCCATGTACGCCGACGCGTCCGACTGGGCCACCTCGATCTGGCATCCCTCGCCGGTGTCCCGGGCCTTGATCACTGCGGCCAGCACGGCCATGGCGGCCAGCATCGGCCCCACGTTGATGCCCACGTTGGGCATGTTCGGCGGGATGCGGGTGAAGCCCTCGTCGTCGACTACGGGCTGCACGATCCCGGACCAGGTGTCGTAGGCGATTCCGTGGCTGGGCATGTCCTTGTAAGGGCCGGTGGCGCCGTAGCCCGACAGGGTGGCGAACACGAGCCGGGGGTTGGCCGCGCTCAGCACGTCGTACCCGAGGCCGAGACGGGCCAGGGTGCCGGGGCGCATGGCCTCGATCACCACATCGGCGGTGGCGGCCAGGTCCATGTACAGCTGGCGGCCGGAAGGGTTCTTTAGGTCGAGGGTGACGCTGCGCTTGCCCCGGTGGGTGTGCAGGTGCAGCAGCGACACGCCCTCGACGATGGGCCAGGTCATCTGGCGGATGTAGTCGCCGGCGGGCGACTCGACCTTGATCACGTCCGCGCCCAGGTCGGCCAGGAAAGTGCCGGCATGGCCCGGCCCCAGCAGGCTGGACTCGATCACCCGAACCCCGGCCAGCAGGCCCGACCCGCGCCGTTCGCCGTGAGCCTGCTGGTCAGTCACGGCGGCCAGTGTAAGGACCGGTTCGGGCCGGTCCGTGAGAGGCCGCGCCGGCGACCCGGCGGGCTCGGGGTGACGGGGCGCAGCCGGAGCCGGTTCCATGGTGTCGTCCGCGCTGGCGATTCGTCGGGCTGCGGCGGGCTCAGGGGTCGATGAGCACGCCGGGGTTGAGGATGCCGTTGGGGTCGAGGCGCTTCTTGACGGCCCTCACGGACTCGGCGAACAGTTCGGGGCGCTGGCGGTCGTAGCCGTCGGGCCGGTGCATGCGGCCCACCGCGTGATGGTGGGTGACGGTGCCGCCCGCGTCCACCACTGCCCGGTTGGCCTCGTCCTTGACGGACTGCCACTGGGCGATCTCGCTGCCCTGAGCCCCCATCCCCGACCAGGTGTAGTAGGGGGCGGGACCGTCGGTGTAGACGTGGGTGAAGCGGCACGACAGCGAGTGGTGCGGCCCGAACGTGTCGGCGAGCGCGGCCCCCACCCGGGTACGGATCTCGGCGTCGAAATCGGGCCAGCGGTCCCAGGTGACGGCCGTCTCGAACGTGTCGTTGACCAGGCCCAGCGACGTCTCGACGCCGTTGCCGACCCCGATGAATGCGTTGCGCCAGGCCCCCACCGCTCCGCCCCGGCCCGTGGGCGCGCCGGTGCCGTCGTCGACCCGGATGTCGTCGTCGTCCACCGTCCCGCGGCAGTCCCGGGCGATCCCGACCGCGGCCTCGATGTTGTGGCGCTGGGACAGCTCGGCCGACTCGAACGACACGATCACCAGGGCGTCGGTGCCGTCGAGTCCGGCGGCCCGGCGGCCCTCGGCAGGGTCGAGGATGCGCAGGTTGGCCGGCCACAGCTTGGCCTGCACGATGTGGCGGACGGCCTCGCATCCGGCTGGCCACGACCCGAACGTGACCCCGGCGGTGGCCCGGAAGGTCGGCCGGCGCTGGATGCGCATCCAGGCCTCGGTGATGATGCCGTAGATGCCTTCGGATCCGATCACCATGCGGTCGGGGCTGGGGCCCGCGCCGGAGCCGGGCAGGCGGCGGGACTCCCACCATCCGGCCGGGGTGATCATCCGCGCCGACTCGACGAAGTCGTCGATGTGGGTGTGGTTGGTGGCGTAGTGGCCGCCGGAGCGGGTGGCTATCCAGCCGCCGAGGGTGGAGAAGCGGAACGACTGCGGGAAGTGGCGCAAGGTGTGGCCGCTGGGCCGGAGTTGGTCCTCTAGATGGGGCCCGAACACGCCGGCCTGGATGCGGGCCGCCCGGGAGACGTCGTCGATCTCCAGCACCCGGTCGAGCCGGTCGAGCGAGATCACCACGGTCGGGCCCAGGTCGTCGTGAGGGGTCACCCCCCACACAACCGAGGATCCTCCCCCGTAGGGGACGGCCACATAGCCGTTGGCGTCGCACCAGTCGAGGGTGGCCTCCACCTGGGTCTCGTCGCGGGGGTGGGCCACCACATCGGGGGGATTTCCGAAATTGAGGTTGAAGGCCCGCACCCGCTCGGTGAAGTGGGCGCCGTAGGCGTAGCGGGCCCGGTCGTAGGTGCTGGTGGAGCACCAGCCGGCTACCGAGTCGGGCACCCGGATGCGGGGCGGCCGCAACTCGGCGTCGTCCAGCGACGGCACCGGCTTGGCCTTGACCTCGACGCCGTAACGCTTCGACAGCTTGGCAGCCAGCGCAGCCCGGTCGGCGTCGGAGGGCTCCTCCGACTCCAGGCACCAAGCCCAGAACGACTTGCGATCAGCCAATGGCGCTCCTTCGGCGTCGTGTGGCGCCCGTGCGATCAGGCAAGGGTGCGGGCACCGTAGCCCAGAGCGCTATCGGGTCCCAATGTCCACGTTGGGTCTCAGCTGTATCCGAACGTTGACGGCCAGGATCAGGATTGCGCCCACGACGAACAGGTCGAACCGGGGGAGAGTGATCCCCAGTGCCATCAGCGCCAGCAGGGATACAACCGGGCCGAAACACAGCAGCGAGTTGACCGCCGCGTCCTCCGTCCTGATGTTCCCGACCCGAAGCGTGATGCCCGCCACCGACGCCGCCGCTCCGATGAGGAGGGCGCCGAGAACAGCCTCAGGTGTCAGCGATCCGTCAACCTGCGGAGCGAACATCCCGATGAGAATGTTCACGGGAAGGGCCACTATTCGAGCCATTACATAACCCAGCATCGTCAGCCACACCAGCAGTCGGCGATCGGGATCTCCTCGCAGCTCGATCGGTGTCGGGCTCGGAGTGCTGTACTCGCCAGACACGGTTGCCGGTGCGTCGACCAGTGCGTAGTACAGGGTCTTTCCGTATGCCAGCGTGCTCACGACGCTCAGCGCAGCGAGCATTGAGGCAATCAATGCGAGGGCCATCCCGGCCACCGCCTCAAACGACACCAGGTCGGCGGCTGATCGGATCTGCCCTCCGGCCTGGCTTCCCAGCATCCCCGCCAACCCGATCCCCGCCAGCGCGATGAGGACCATCCGCTCCTTCGACATGACGCCAGAGGCCTGCCCGATCGGGGACGGTGCGCCGCGGAACCGTCGGTCGCTGTCGTTGTGGCGGGCCAGCGTGTACACCAGGAACACCGGCCATAGCTCGAAGATCGTGGTTGCGATGGCCGTCTCGAGGATCGTGGCGGCCCACGTGAGGAAGCCGTAGTGAAGGCTGGAGATGAGAGCCCAGACGATGGGCAGCTTGAACACGCTGAGAGCGTCCCCTGCTTGCAGGCGCCGGAGGATCACGGCCTTGTCGCCGCCAGCGCCTGCTTCCCTTGCTCGCCGCAGGTAGACGCAGTGTGTGGTTGGTCTTGTCAGACGCCGTCGCTGGCTCTCGCCCAGACGTCCATTGACGTAGGTTGTCCTCGCACACAGCAGGAAGATCCCCGGTATCGCTACCTGCATCATCGTGATCAAGGCGTTGAAGTGGAACGGGTTGGTGTCCGAGGCGGTGACATGAAGCAGGGGAGGGGCGGACGCGTACAGCAACGTAGCGGTGAGCACCAGACGGATCGCATGGCCGCGACGACTCGCCTTCACAGGGGCCATCTGACAGATCCGCTCAACTCAGTCTTGGGAAGTTCTGGGAATTCCTGGCAAGTCTTCGGGTGGAGCTAAGGGGAATTGAACCCCTGACCTCTTCCATGCCATGGAAGCGCTCTACCAACTGAGCTATAGCCCCGAGGGTGCCGACAGGCTATCGGGCCGTGTCGAGCCATCCTCGCCGGCCGGCGTCGGTGGCAGGGCGAGTTCAGGTCGACTTGATCTCGGTGAGGATCGGCTCCCAGAGGTCGGCGTCGCTGACGCCGGCGTAGAACTGGAGCCGGTCGAGCGAGCCACCGAAGCGGTCGGCTATACGGGCCGGAACGTCGCCGGGTTCGGCCACGATGGCGAAAGCGTCGAGCATCTCGTCGTCGATCACGTCGCCCATCTCCTTCCACATCCCCCGCTTCGACAGCCGGTTGAGCTCGGTCTGGGCGTCCCCCCAGCCGTGGTGCTCCAGCACGGGCCGGTAGGCCGGGGTCGAGCCGTAGAAGGCGATCTGCTCGCGGGTCCGGGCGGCCTTGGCGGCGACCTCCTCCTCGCGGAACCCCGACACCACGAAGACCGGCATCGAGATCTGGAACTCCGAACGGTCCCGACCGGCCTCGGCCAGGCCGGCGTCCACGTTCGGCAGGGTCACGGCCCGCAGGTACTCGGCGGTCTGGAAGGCGTGGCAGACGAGCCCGTCGGCGGCCCGGCCCGCCACCTTGGTCATCAGCGGCCCCACCGCCGAGATCAGGATCGGCGGGGGCGCCACGTCGATGGGTCCGGGGCTGAACATGGGCGTCATAAGGGTGTGGCGGTAGAAGTCGCCCCGGAAGTTGAGGCGCTCCCCGGTCTGCCAGGCGTCCCAGATGGCCCGGATCGCGTGGATCATCTCCTCCATGCGGGCCGCGGGCCGCGACCACGGCATGGAGAAGCGTTTGGTGACGTGGGCCTGGATCTGGCTGCCCAGTCCCAGCAGGAACCGGCCGCCCGACAGGGCCTGCAGGTCCCAGGCGACATGGGCCAGCACCATCGGGTTGCGGGCGAAGCCCACCGCGATGGCGGTCATCAACTCGATGCGCTCGGTCTGCTGGGCGGCCAGCGCCAGGGGCAGGAACGGGTCGTGGCTGGTCTCAGCCGACAGCAGCCCGCTGTAGCCGTCCTGTTCCAGTCGCTGGGCCCGGTCGCCGACGCCGGCCAGCTCGTTGCTGCTGGACGCCTCGGGCAGTCCGATCCACGCGTCGATCTTCATGCGGTTCTCCTTGGGCTGCGCCTTACGGGGGCTACAGGATGCCCGGCCCCGCCGGCGTTCGGGCGGCGGGTGGCGTGATCGAGGCCCGGCCCGGCTACGTTGCGGTGCCCATGGCCGACGTTACCGACGCGACCTTCCAGTCCCAGGTGGTGGACCGGTCCCGGACCGTCCCGGTGATCGTGGACCTGTGGGCCGCCTGGTGCGAGCCGTGCCGGCAGCTCACTCCCATACTGGAGAAGGCCATCGCCGAGACCGGCGGTGCCGTCGAGCTGGCCAAGGTCGACATCGAGGCGAACCCCGGTGTGGCCCAGGCGTTCCGGGTGCAGTCGATCCCCGCGGTCTACGCCATGGTGGACGGCCAGGTCGCCGACGGCTTCCTGGGGGCCCAGGGCGAGGCCACGGTGCGCGAGTTCGTCCAGCGGTTCGTGCCGACACCGGAGATGACCGAGGTGGAGCGGCTGATCGCGGCGGGCGACGAGGCGTCGCTGCGGGCCGCTCTCGAGATCGAGTCGGACAACTCCGACGCGGTGGCCGCGCTGGCGTCGCTGCTGATCGACGACGGCCGCGGCACCGAGGCGATCACCCTGCTGGAGCGGATCCCCGACACCCCCGAGACCCGGCGCTTGATGGCTCTGGCCCGGGTGCTGGATTCCGATGCCGCCCCCGGGGATGCCGCCCCGGACGTCGAGGCCGAACTGGCCGCGCTGCTGCCGGCAGTGAAGTCGGACGAGGACGCCCGGCAGCGTTTCGTGGATCTGCTCGAGGTCCTCGGCCCCGACGACCCCCGGACCTCTGCCTGGCGCAAGCGCCTCTCCACAGCCCTCTTCTGACCGCTCCGGCAGCCGCGCTGTGCTGCTGCGATTCTGGGCGTGCGCGTGCCCGCGCACGCTCCTGGGACCGCTAGCCTCAAAGCCGGCTAGCCGGCCGCCTCCCGTGTCGGTCTGATTGCAGGCGGCGCGGGAGACACTGGGTGAGCAGGCCGGAGGATCGTCACGGGGGGCGCAGGCCCCCGATCCTGTCCTCGCTGTCGCCGGGGGCTCTGGCCGACCGCCTCGGGGTGTCGGTTGCGGCGGTGGTCCTCGGCGCGCTCGGGGTGGTTGCGGCCGCGGTCGGGGGCTGGTGGGCCCTGCGCCCGCCCGCGGGGCCGGACCCGGCCGAGATCCTCCCGATGGCCGGCACCGTATCGATCCCGGTTCCGGCCCCGCCGCCGCCGGCGGCACCGGAACCGGCCGTGCTCGTGGTGGACGTGGTCGGGGCGGTGGCCCGTCCCGGTGTCCACGAACTTCCCGCCGGCAGCCGGGTGGCCGACGCCATCGACGCCGCCGGCGGGCTCACCGCCGACGCCGACCGGATCCGGCTCAACCTGGCCGAGCCACTGACCGACGGGTCGCGGGTATGGGTGCCGGCGTTCGGCGAGATGTCGGGACCGGACCTGGTGCCGGTCGTGACCGGCCCCGGGGCAGGCGGAGGGGCCGGCGGAGGGGCCGGCGGAGACCCTCAGGGCGGCTCCGGCGCCGTCGACATCAACACCGCGGACGCAGCCGCGCTGGAGTCGCTGCCCGGCATCGGTCCGTCGCTGGCTGCGGCCATCGTCGAGCACCGGCTCCGCAACGGGCCCTTCACGAGCGTCGACGAGCTGATCGAGGTGTCCGGCATCGGGCCGGTCAAGCTCGAACAGATCCGCCCCCGGGCGACGGTGGCCGGCCGGTGACGCCTTCGCGGTTGCTCAAGACGCGGGCGGCGGTGGCTGGCCGGTGACGCCTTCGCGGTTGCTCAAGACGCGGGCGGCGATGCCGTACGCGGCCGCGGCCGGTGCGGTGCTCGGATCGTGGCTGCTGGTTGGCGTGCCGCTCGCGGTGGGCTTGGCGCTGGCCGCCTTGTGCGTCTGGAAGCCGAACCCGGTGCTGGTCTTCGCGGTGTTCGCAGCCTTCGCGGGGTTCTTCGGGTCCAGGGCCGTCGACGGCCTGGCCGACCCGCCCCAAGGTCCCGTCGAGGGCTGGGTGACCCTCCTCGATGATCCCAGGCCGCTGGGCGCCGGCGGCATCAGGGTCACCGTCCGCCACGGCGACGCCCGGCTGGAGGCCCGCGCCTACGGGGCCGTCGCAGGACGCCTAGGTGACGCCCTGTCCGGCGAGCGGGTGCGGATCTCGGGGACGGCCCGGCCCGCCTCCAGCGACTGGCACCGGTGGCGTCACGTCGCGTCCACCCTCACCGTCGACTCGGTCGGCGAACGGGCGGGAGCCGCGCCGGTGGCCGCGTTCGCCAACCGCATAAGGCGGCTGCTGGAGTCCGGAGCGGCAAGCCTGCCCGGCGACAGCCGGGCCATGTTCGCGGGGATGGTCTACGGCGACGACCGCGGCCAGTCGCCCCGGCTGTACGACGACTTCCGAGCCGCTGGGCTCGGCCACCTGCTGGTGGTGTCGGGCCAGAACGTCGCCTTCGTGCTGGCGCTGGCCTCGCCTCTGGTCACCCGGACCCGTCCCGGGGTCCGCCTGGTGGTGCTGCTGGCCCTGCTGGGGGTGTTCGCGCTGCTGACCCGGTTCGAGCCGTCGGTGCTGCGGGCCGTGGCCATGGCCGGCACCGCCGTCACCAGCGCCGCGCTCGGACGTCCCGAGACCGGGCGCCGGACGCTGGCCTGGGCCGTGGCCGGCGTGCTGCTGGCCGACCCGTTCCTGGTGCGGGTGCTGGCCTTCCAGCTCTCGGTGTGCGCCACCTGCGGGCTGCTGTGGATCACGCCGGCGCTGGCCGAGATGCTGCCCGGCCCCCGCCCGCTGCGGCTGGCGGCCGCCACCACCGCGGGCGCCCAGCTGGCGGTGATGCCGCTGCTGGTGGCCGTCTTCGGCACCGTCCCGCTGGCGTCGCTGCCCGCCAACGTGGCCGCTGGCCCGGCGTCGGCTCCGGTGATGATGTGGGGCCTCACCGGGGGACTGGGCGCGGGCCTGGCCGGGGGATGGTTGGCGTGGCTTATCCATCGGCCCACCGCCGTGCTGCTGTGGTGGATCGGGGCGGTGGCGAAGGCCGCCGCGGCCGCGCCTGCGGCTGTGCTCGGCACCGGCGGCGCCGCGGTGGTGGGGGTCGGTGTGGCGCTGGTGCTGCTGGCCCGAAGGCTCGGCCGGCGCGCCGAGGCGGAGACCGGGTCGGGGGCCGAGGCGGGGAACGAGGACGGGGCCTGGTCGGGGGCCGAAGTGGGGGCCGAGGACGGGGCCTGGTTGGGGGCCGAGGACGGGGTCTGGCTGGGGGCCGAGGCGGGTGTCGAGGACGGGGTCGGAGTGGGGGCCGGGGACGGGGCCGAGGCGGGGGCCGAGGACGGGGCCGGGGACGGGGCCGAGGCGGGGGCCGAGGACCGCGTGGAGGGCGTCGCGGCCGCTGGCGGGCTCAGGGTGCGCCGGGCGTCGGCCGCCGGCAGTCCGGATTCGGGCGGTGGCCGGATGCTGGGCGTCGCCGGTACTGCGCTGCTGGCGGCTGCCATCGTCCACAGCGTGCTGGCCTCGGCCTCGTTGCCCGCGGGCTGGTCCGAGACTGCGGGGGTGGAGGTGTTCCACCACGAGTCGGCCACGGTGGTGGTGCTGCGCGAGCCGGTGCGGCCCGAGAGGCTGCTGGCGTCGCTACGGCTGGCGGGCGTGCGCCGCGCCGACCTGGTGGTCGCCTCCCGGGGCGGGACCTCCGACGCCTACGCTGTGCTGGCGCTGGTCGACCGCTACCGGGGCGCGACGATCGTGGCGCCGCCCATGCACCGGGTGCCGGGGGCCCGCACCGTGCGCGCCGGCGCGGTGGTGCGGGTCGGCTCGGTGTCGGTGGAGGTCGTCGGCGACACTCCCGCCCTCGATGTCACGGTCACCGATCTGTCGCGGTCATCGAGCCAAGACACGTAGAGAAGGGCGTCACTATTGGGGAGGACCGGCACAGATTTCGAGGTGGCGAGATCGCCGCCACGCCTGTCGCAGGCTGGCTCTAGTATCCGCGGCGCCATGTCGTCGCCGATCCCTGATCACCCGGAGCGCCGTCCGGTGAGGGCGCCGGGATGAGCGTCCAGCTCGTCACCGGCGACGACCCCGTGCTGCTGGCTGAGGCGGTGGCCAGGATCGTCAAGGAGACGCTGGGCAACGAAGACCGCAGCCTGGCGCTGGAGCAGCTCGACGAAGCCAGCCTGCGGGACGCCGACGGGGGATGGAGCCTCGCCCCGCTGGTGGACGCGGCCCAGACCGAGCCGTTCCTCACCCAGCGGCGGGTGGTGGTGGGCCGTCACCTGGCCCGCTTCTCGCGGGCAGGCCACTGCGACGACCTGGTGCGCCTGCTGGACAGCCTCCCGGCCACCACCGACCTGATCCTGGTGTGGGAGAGGGGAGTGGACCCCACCATGGGCGGCCGCCTGCCTGCGGTCCCCAAGAACCTCGCGGCCGCGGTGAAGGCCGCCGGGGGTGCCAAGCTGGACGTCAACCCGCCCACCCGCAAGGCCGACGCCGGCAAGTGGCTGCGCGACCAGCTGAAACAGTCCAGCCTCAGGTTCGAGCCGGCCGCGGTGGCGGCGGTGGAGGACCTGGTGGGCGCGGACCGGGGGAACGTGGTCGGACTGCTGAGGACCCTGGAGGGGGCGCTCGGCGCGGGCGGCGCCGTCACCGCCGACGACGTGGCCGTCTACGGCGGCGAAGCCGGTTCGGTCGTGCCGTGGGAGCTCGACGACGCCATCGACCGCGGCGACATCGCGGCCGCCCTCAAGGTCCTGCACCGCCTGCTGCCGTCACGCCATCCCCTCCAGCTGCTGGCCGCGCTCCACGGCCGGTACCAGCGCATGCTGCGCCTCGACGGCGCGGGAGCGGCCGACGAGAAACAGGCCGCGGCGTTGCTGGGCATGAAGGGATCGACCTTCCCGGCCCGCAAGATCCTCGGCCAGACCCGCAAGCTGGGCTCCGAGAAGGTCGCCCGCGCCATCCGGCTCCTCGCCGACGCCGACCTCGCGCTGAGGGGAACGGTCGACTGGCCCGACGAGCTGGTGCTGGAGGTGCTGGTGGCCCGGCTGGCCGCGCTGTCCTCGCGCTGAGCCCGCGAGGCCGGTCGCCCCGCCCGGGAGCGGGGTCAGAGGTGTCTCGACTGGAGCGGGGTCAGAGGTGTCTCGACTGGAGCGGGGTCAGAGGTGTCTCGACTGGAGCGGGGTCAGAGGTGTCTCGACTGGAGCGGGGTCAGAGGTGTCTCGACTGGAGCGGGGTCAGTCGGACTGGCGTTGGATCTCCCGGATGAGGCGGCTCTTGCGCCGGGCGGCGGTGTTCTTGTGGATGACGCCCTTGGCCGCGGCCTTGTCGATGCGCTTCACCGCCTGCCGCAGCGACTCCTCCGCGGTCTCGTCGCCGTACTCGGCGGCGTCGACAGCGGCCTTGGTCCGGGTGTTGATCTCCGAACGGACAGCCCGGTTGCGGAGCCGGCGCTTCTCGTTCTGCCGGTTGCGCTTGATCTGGGACTTGATGTTGGCCACGCTCACCTGCCGGGTCGTCTAGGGCCTTCGAGGCCGACCGACGAGGCTAGCGCCGCGGCCGGGTCGTCGCACCGCGGCACCGTCAGGAGGCGTCGGTAGCCTTGGGGCGCACCTCAGGCGCCGGATCCGAGCCGAACGGAGCCCTGTGGACCTGCACCCGAAGGCGCCGGCGCCGTCCGATCGAGAGCCCCATGGACCTGCACCGCATCCGCAACACGTCGATCATCGCCCACATCGACCACGGCAAGTCCACCCTGGCCGACCGCATGCTGGAGCTGACCGGCGCGGTGGACGCCCGCGAGATGCGCGAGCAGTACCTCGACTCGATGGACCTCGAGCGAGAGCGGGGCATCACCATCAAGCTCCAGTCGGTCCGCCTCAACTGGCGCGATCATGTCGTCAACCTGATCGACACGCCGGGCCACGTCGACTTCAGCTACGAGGTCAGCCGCTCGCTGGCCGCATGCGAGTCGGTGATCCTGGTGGTGGACGCGGCCCAGGGCATCGAGGCCCAGACCCTGGCCAACTGCTACCAGGCCATGGAGGGCGACCTCGACGTGGTGGCCGTGGTCAACAAGATCGACCTGCCCGCGGCCGAGCCGGACCGCTGCGCGGAGGAGATCGAGCGGGTCCTCGGGATCGACGCGGCCGAGGTGCTGCGAATCTCGGCCAAGACCGGCGACGGGGTGGCCGAGCTGCTCGACGCGGTGGTGGAGCGCACCCCGCCGCCGCAGGGCGCCGCCGACGCGCCCCTGCAGGCGCTCATCTTCGATTCGCACTTCGACCAGTACCGCGGGGTGGTGTCGTCGGTGCGGGTCGTCAACGGGGTGCTGGCCGCCGGCGCCCGGGTGCGCTTCATGCAGGCCGGCACGGTCCACAACGCCGACGAGGTGGGGGTGCGCACCCCGGCCAACGAGGTGGTGGAGCGCCTCGGTCCCGGCGAGACCGGGTACCTGATCGCCGGCATCAAGGACGTGGGCGAGGCCCGCTCCGGTGAGACCGTCACCGACGAGTCCCGGCCCGCGGCGGCGCCGCTGGAGGGCTACTCCGAACCCAAGCCGATGGTGTTCTCCGGCCTGTACCCCACCGAGGGCGACGACTTCACCAACCTGCGGGCCGCCCTGTCGAAGCTGCGCCTCAACGACGCCGGCTTCACCTACGAGCCCGAGACCTCCGGCGCGCTCGGCTTCGGCTTCCGCTGCGGGTTCCTGGGGCTGCTGCACATGGAGATCGTCCGGGAGCGGCTCGAGCGCGAGTTCGACCTGGCGTTGATCTCCACCGCGCCCTCGGTGGAGTACCGGGTGACGATGACCGGCGGCGAGACGGTGCCGGTGTCCAACCCGTCCGACATGCCGCCCGCCGGCCAGATCGAGGCGGTGGCCGAGCCGTACCTGATGGTGGCGCTGATCACGCCCACCGACTACACCGGCACGCTCATGGAGTTGTGCCAGTCCCGGCGGGGCGACCTCGACCGCATGGAGTACCTGTCCCCTGAGCGGGTCGAGCTCCGCTACCGGCTGCCGCTGGCCGAGGTGGTCATCGACTTCTTCGACCAGCTCAAGAGCCGCACCCAGGGCTACGCCAGCCTCGACTACGAGCCCGACGGCTACGACGAGTCCGACCTGGTGAAGGTGGACGTGCTGCTGCAGGGCGTGCCGGTGGACGCCTTCTCCACCGTCGTGCACCGCGACAAGGCCTACACCTACGGCCGGGCCATGGTGGGCCGGCTGCGGGAGCTGATTCCCCGCCAGCAGTTCGAGGTGCCCATCCAGGCCGCCATCGGCGGTCGCATAATCGCCCGCGAGACCGTCAAGGCGTACCGCAAGGACGTCACGGCCAAGCTCTACGGCGGCGACGTCACCCGCAAGCGCAAGCTCCTCGAGAAGCAGAAGCAGGGCAAGAAGCGCATGAAGAGCATCGGGCGGGTCGACATTCCCCAGGAGGCCTTCATCTCGGCGCTCACGCTGGACGGGTAGCATCTGCGCCATGCTCGACGACCGCAAGGCCGCCATCCTCTACACCGTCGTGCAGGAGTACATCCGGACCGCCCAGCCGGTCGGCTCGGCCCGGGTGGCGCGCTCGCCCGGAGTCGACGCGTCGCCGGCCACGGTCCGCAGCGAGATGGCCGTGCTGGCCGACCAGCAGTACCTGGCCCAGCCCCACACCAGCGCGGGCCGGGTGCCCACCGTCAAGGGCTACCGCTTCTTCGTCGACCAGTGGCGCCGGCGCTCGCCCGCGCCCACCCTCGACGCCGTGGACCGCCGGCAGGTGAACGAGTTCTTCGCGGTCTCCCACGGCGGGTTCGAGTCGACACTGAGCGACACCACCGGGCTGCTGTCGGACCTCACCGACTGGACCGCGGTGGTGGTGGCGCCCAGCCCCGCGGCGGCCACCGTCCGCTCGGCCCAGCTGGTGGACCTGGCCACGGGCACGGTGATGGTGGTTGCGGTCATGTCCAACGGCGCCATCGAGAATCGCACGATCGAGGTGCCCGCCGACACCTCGGCAGAGGTGGTGGCCGACGCCTCCCAGAGGCTGGCCCGGCGGGTGGTGGGCCGGACACTGGCCGACATCGAGGACTGCGACGAACCCGACGACAGGCTCCTGGCCGCGGCCCTCACCGCGCTGCGGGAGGCCCGGGCCCATCACGAGGTCTTCGTCGGGGGCACCTCCAAGCTGGCGGCCGCCTTCGACGCGGTGGAGCAGCTGAGCGACGTCCTGGGCCTGCTGGAGAAGCAGCTCGTGGTGGTCACGCTGATGCGCAGGGTGCTCGACAGTGGCCTGCGGGTGGCCATCGGCGAGGAGACCGGGGTGCCTTCGCTGGTGGACTGCTCACTGGTGCTGGCCCCCTACAGCACAGACGGCAGCGGCGGCGGCACCATCGGCGTGATCGGGCCGACAAGGATGGACTATCCGCAGGCGCTCTCGGCGGTGGCCGCGGTGAGCAGCCGGCTGGGACCCGCGCTGAGCGAATCGTAGAGATGGTCGGTCGCGACCGGTTCATGCGAGCACTGGGCGAGCTGTAGATGGCGGACCATTACGAGACTCTCGGCGTCGACCGCGACGCCACCGACGAGGAACTCAAGCGGGCCTACCGAAAGATGGCCCGCCGGTACCATCCCGACGCCAACCCCGGCGATCCCGAGGCCGAGGCCCGCTTCAAGGAGGTGAGCGGGGCCTACGAGGTGCTGTCGGATCCCGAGCGGCGCTCCATGTATGACCGCTTCGGCACCGACGACCCCAACGCGGCCCGTGCCGCCGACCCCTTCGGCGGGGGACTGGGCAGCATCTTCGACGCCTTCTTCGGCTCCGACTCTCCCTTCGGCGGCTTCGGCACGTCGCCGCGCCACCACGGGCCGCCTCCCGGCGAGGACCTGGAGACCCACGTCGACCTGGAGCTCAGCGATGTGGTGTTCGGCGCCGAGCGGGAGGTGAGCGTGCGCACCGCGGTGCGCTGCGAGTCCTGCGACGGCAGCGGCGCCGCGGCCGGGACCTCGCCGGTGCGGTGCTCGCAGTGCGGCGGCTCCGGCCAGGTCCGCCAGGTGCGCCAGTCGATGCTGGGACAGATGGTCACCGCCGGGGCGTGCGACCGCTGCGGCGGGCTGGGCGAGATGATCGAGCAGCCGTGCGGCGAGTGCGACGGCCACGGGCGCAGGCTCGAGCGGCGCACCTACAGCGTCCAGGTTCCAGTGGGGGTCGACGACGGGACCACGCTGCGGCTCAGCGGCCGGGGCGCGGCCGGACCCCGCGGCGGCGCCCACGGCGACCTGTACGTCCATACCAGGGTCCGGCCCCATCCGCGCTTCCACCGGGACGGCAGCGACCTGGTGCACGAGCTGCACGTGCCGTTCACGCAGGCTGCGCTGGGGGCGCGCCTCGAGTACGAGACGCTCGACGGCACCGAGACCATCGCCATTGCCAGGGGGACCGAGACGGGCGCGGTGCTGCGGCTGCGGGGCCGCGGCGTGCCCCATGTGCGGGGCCGGGGCCGCGGCGACCTGCTGATCCGGCTGGTGGTCGATGTTCCCGACGACCTCACCGACGAGCAGGAGGACCTGGTGCGCCGGCTGGCCGAGCTGCGGGGCGAGGAGGTCGCCGAGGCGAGCGAGGGCCTGCTGGGGCGGATCCGCACCGCGTTCCGGTGACCGCCCTGTCATCGGTCGCAGGCGGGGGCAGGTGACCGGCTTGGCGTCGCTCGCGGGGTGTGGCCGGTGAACGCCCTGTCGTCGGTCGCGGGCGGAGCCCGGTGAACGCCCTGTCGTCGGTCGCGGGAGGAGCCCGGTGAACGGCCTGTCGTCGGTCGCGGGAGGAGCCCGGTGAACGCCCTGTCGTCGGTCGCGGGAGGAGCCCGGTGAACGGCCTGTCGTCGGTCGCGGGAGGAGCCCGGTGAACGGCCTGTCGTCGGTCGCGGGAGGAGCCCGGTGACCGGCCTGTCGTCGGTCGCGGGGTGTGGCCGGTGACCGGCTTGGTGTCGGTTGCTGGCGGGGGCAGGTCCGGACCGCACGTCCTGGTGGAGGATGTCGACGAGCCCGAGCTGTCCGCTGACGACCGCCACCATCTCGAGCGGGTCCTGCGGGTGCGGTCCGGCGACCCGCTGACCGTCGGCGACGGCGCTGGACGCTGGCGGCTCTGCCGTTTCGGCGCGTCCATCGCGCCCGACGGTGACGTGGTCTCGGTCCCGGCTCCGGATGTGGAGGTCGCGGTGGGATTCGCGGTGCTCAAGGGCGGCCGCTCCGAGACGGTGGTGCAGAAGCTCACCGAGCTGGGAGCCGACCGGATCGTGCCGTTCGTGGCCGAGCGGTCCGTGGTGCGCTGGGACCAGGCCAAGGCGGTTCGGCAGGCCGACCGCTGGCGGCGGGTGGCCCGCGAGGCGGTCATGCAGTGCCGACGGCTGTGGCTGCCCCAGGTGGAGTCGTTGCGGGCCTTCGGGGAGCTCGACCTGGCGGGCGCGGCCCTGGCGGTCTCGGTCGGCCGACCCCTGGCCGGGGGAGAGAACTTCCTGCTGATCGGCCCCGAGGGCGGGTGGGCCGACGGTGAGCTGGCCGCAGTGGACGCCCACGTCGGGTTGGGCCCCCACGTGATGAGAGCCGAGACCGCCGCGACCGCGGCCGCCGCGATCCTGTCCGCCCGGCGCAGCGGCCACCTGCCCCAGGCCCCCGAGCCAGAGTCGGACCCGCCCTAGGCCACCCGGCGCAGCGACCGGCGGTGCGCTCAGGTCCGGCCTGAGCCGTCCCCGGGGTTTGCGGCGGGGTCGGATCACCCGGCTTCCATGGGGTTGAGAAGCCTTGAGCCAGCGGGTGTGTAGACCCTCAGCAGGTCGCATGGGCCGTGCGTGACCGCCTCCGCTCCGGTGGGGGTTTCTACCTGCCAGCGCACCGGCATGGCGACGCTCTGGCCCGCAGCGGGCCAGGTGTCGAACAGCACTACGTGGCCGGTGCTGGGACGGATGATCGCCGGAGTCGGCTCGCCGTCGCAGTCCCAATCGCCCGTCGCGACGAAGTCCCCGGCGGTGCCGACGAGGTAGCGGCTGCCGCCGTGCTCCACAATCGCGCCCCGCTGGTGTGCGGCGGCGTCTCCTGGTGGCGTCGGGGTCGGGGGGATCAGAGTCGGGGGCAGCATCGGGTCGCTCCCGCCCGGGCCGGGGGTGGTGACCGGGCTGCCGGTGAGGCCGCCCGGTCTGACCGCTGGACCGAAGGCAGCCGCGCCGGGCACCATCGGCGAGGGGGATCCCGCCCGGTTTGCGGTAGTCGCGCCGGTTGAGCCGGCACCGTTGATGTCAGTGTCGGTCGGGTCTGTCCTTGAAGTTGCGGTACCGGTTGGGGCCGCACCCGCCTGCGGTGCGCTAGTCGGGTCCGTGGCGGCGGACGCGCTCGTTGGGTTGGCTTCGGCTGGCGTGCTGGCCGGGTCCGTGGCGGTGGCCGCGCCGGTCGGGTCGACGGCGGCTGAGGTGCCGGTCGGGTCCGGGAAGGCAGCGTCTGCGGGCGTGACCGCGGCTGCACCGACGGGGTCGGAAGCACCTGCTGGGTCACCGGCCGCGGCTGTAGGCGAGCCGGGCGCGTCGGTGACGGCGGCCGGCGCGCTCGTTCTTTGGCCACGGCTCCAGATGCCTGCGGCCAGCACCGCCGCTGACACGCCGAGCACGGCTGCGACCACCAGCAGCCTGGTCCTGGCCCGACCTCTGGGCCCGCGGCCCGTGCCGTCGGCGGCGGCCTGGCCGGGCTCGGCCGCGGTTGATCGCTTCTCGGGGACCGTGGCGAGCCTTCTGGCCAGTTCCCGGACGTCCAGCCGGCCCGCGCGCGCCGCGTCGGCGAGGGCCGACAGCTTCTCGACGAGCGGCCCCTGCCCGAGATCGGGGTCGTGGCACAGGTCAGCGAGGGCCACCAGGTCGCCGCGGCGGTTCTCGGCGTTGGTCTCCGCGGCCATCCGGAACCCGCACAGCACAGGCCGGTCGCCGTCGCCGTGGAGCACATGGGACGGGTGGAGCTGGCAGTGGGCGAAGCCCATGTCGTGCAGATCGGCGACCACTTCCGCCAGCGCAGCCACACCGGCGGCGCGCTCCGCAGGATCGGTGAGCGGCCGGGTGGCCCAGGTGTCGGAGCTCACGAACTCGGTGTGCAGGGCCCGGCGGCGATCGGGAGTCTCGACGAGCGCGACGAAGCGCACCACGCCGGGATGGGCGATCCGTTGGAGGTTCTCGGCCTCCCGCTCGATCTCCAGGACGTTCTCGGCCGGCACCTGCTTGACCGCGATCAGGCAGTCCCCGGAGCGGCTGACGGTCACGGTTGCCACGGTCGACCCTCCCTGCCTCGGTCCCCGATGTCACAGGACCCTGATAGCACTGACGATATGAACATAACTGTAAAATACATGAAAGAGACTATATCTACAATTCTAGGTCTGGCAGTCCTGCTCCGTGGCCTTCCCCGAAACGGTCTGCCGGTAGCCTTGGGCGATGGCCGGTCCGCAGATCGTGGCTGTCGCGTCCGGGTCGCCGGCCGACCGGGCCGGGTTGCGGCCCGGGGACGAGATCGCGGCAATCGCCGGGGAGGCGCCCCGCGACGTCATCCGCTGGCAGCTGCTCAGCGACGGGGCCGAGGTCCCCCTCGACGTCCGCCGGGATGGCGACCGGTTCGCGCTGGTGGTCCACAAGCGCGATGGCGAGCCGCTAGGGGCGGAGGTCGACGCGGCCGTGTTCGACGGCGTGCAGACCTGCGACAACCACTGCGAGTTCTGCTTCGTGCACCAGCTGCCGAGGGGTATGCGCCGCTCGCTGTACCTCAAGGACGACGACTACCGGCTGTCGTTCCTCTACGGGAACTTCACCACCCTGACCCGCTTCACCGAACTCGATTTCGAGCGGGTGGTCACCGAGCGGCTGTCGCCGCTGTACGTGTCGATCCACTCCACCGACCCCGACGTGCGGGCCGCGATCCTCCAGAACCGGCGCGGCGCGGTGTCGCTGCGCTGGCTGAGGCTGCTGCTCGACGCGGGCATCGAAGTGCACGGGCAGGTCGTGGTGTGCCCCGGCGTCAACGACGGCGACGTGCTGGCCGACACCCTCGCCGGCGTGCTCGACCGCTTCTGCGAGCTCCGGTCGCTGTGCGTGGTGCCGCTGGGGTTGTCGAGGTTCAACCGCCAGTCCCGGATGCGGCTGCACACCCCCGCCGAGGCGGCCGCGGTCGTCGATCTGGTGGAGAGCTGGCAGTCGGTGTTCCTGCGGGTGCTGGGACGGCGGCTGGCCTTCGCTGCCGACGAGTACTACCTGATGTGCGGGCGCGGGTTCCCTCCGGCGGAGCACTACGAGGGCTTCGAGATGCACGAGGACGGCATCGGCATGGCCCGGGCGTTCGAGACCGAGTTCGGTGAGGAGGGCCACGAGCCCACGCCGCCCCGGTCGGGGTTCTTCGCCTGGGTGGACGGCGCGCCCGCCGACGGCTACCGCGCCCCTCGCCAGGGCTCCGCGGCCGAGGCGGTCGCGGGGCCGGACGCCTCGCCGGTGGCGGTGTCGCTGGGGCGACGACGCCCCGCTCGCGATGCGGCCGTCGCGGTGCTCACCGGAACCCTGGGCGCGGCCGTCGTGTCGCCGCTGGTGGCCTCCCTGGCGCGCCCCGATGCCCGTGTCGTGCCGGTCGAGAACCGCTTCTTCGGCGGGAACATCGGGGTGACCGGGCTGATGGTGGGCGCCGACGTGGCCCGCGTCCTCGACGGCGAGCCCGAGGGCGACCGGTACTTGCTGCCCGACGTGTGCCTCAGCCGGGGACGCTTCCTCGACGGGATGGACGTAGGCGACCTTCCCCGCCCGGTGGAGGTGGTAGCCACCCACGGCCGGGCGCTGCGGCTGGCCCTGGGGCCGTCATGAACCCCCGTTGGCCGCGGCCACGACGCCGCCGGCCGCGGGCGCTGCGGCTTTCCCGGGAGTCGTCGTGAACCCCCGTTGGCCGCGGCCACGACGCCGTCGGGTATCGGCCGCGGGCGCTGCGTCTGGCCCTGGGGCCGTCGTGAACCCTCGATGGCCGCGATCGCGACGCTGCCGGTATGGGCCGCGGGCGCTGCGTCAGGCGTTGGGGTCGTCATGAACCCGGTAGTGGCCGTGGTCGGTCGCCCCAATGTCGGCAAGTCGACGCTGGTGAACCGCATCCTGGGGCGCCGCGAGGCCATCGTGGAGGAGCGCCCCGGCGTCACCCGCGACCGCAAGGCGGTGGAGGCCGAGTGGCAGGGCCGGCGTTTCACGGTGCTCGACACCGGCGGCTGGAGCGCCGGCGGCGACGAGCTCGACGCCAAGGTCAGCGCCCAGGCGGAGCGGGCCGTGCGCGAGGCCGACGCGGTGCTGTTCGTGGTGGACGCGTCGGTGGGGGTGACTGCCGACGACGAGCAGGTCGCCCGGGTGCTGTACTCGGCCGACGTGCCGGTGCTGGTGGTGGCCAACAAGGTCGATCATTCGAGTCAGGCCGGCTCGGTCTGGGAGCTGCTCGGGCTGGGCCTGGGCACTCCCCACCAGGTGAGCGCGCTGCACGGCCGCGGCACCGGCGACCTGCTAGAGGAGGTCGTCGCCCGCCTCGACGAGGCCGCCACCGAGGCGACCGGGTCCGACCCGGCCTCTGGTGACGGCCCGGAGGCCGCGGCACCCGGTCGACCCGAAGACAGCGTGGCCGCCGCGGCGGCCGAGGCGTTCTCGGTGGTGCTGGTCGGCCGGCCCAACGCCGGCAAGTCGACCCTGTTCAACCGGCTGATAGGGGAGGAGCGAGCCATCGTGCACGACCTTCCCGGCACCACCCGCGACGCCATCGACACCCTCATCGAGACCGAGGAGGGGCCGGTGCGCTTCATCGACACCGCCGGGATGCGCCGCCGGGCCCGCATCGACTCGGGCACCGAGTACTACTCGCTGGTGCGGGCGCTGCGGGCGGTGGACTCAGCCGACGTGGCGCTGCTGGTGGTCGACTCGACCGTGGGGGTCACCCACCAGGACCAGCGGCTCGCCGAGCGGGTCGACGCCGCGGGCTGCCCGATCGTGGTGCTGCTCAACAAATGGGATCTGGTCGGCACCGAGGCCAGGCTCGACCTCGCGGAGGCTGTCGGCGACCGGCTGGGCTTCCTGGGGGATCCGCCGGTGCTGCGCATCAGCGCGTTGAGCGGCAAGGGGGTGGGGAGGCTGTGGCCGTCGCTGAGCGAGGCGGTGGCCGAGTACCGCACCCGCATCCCCACCCGCCGGGTGAACGAGGCGGTCCGGGCGGCCCAGGCGGCGCAGCCCGCGCCCGCGGGCGCCCGCATCCTGTACGCCACCCAGGTGGCCACCGATCCGCCCACGTTCACGCTGTTCGCCAACCGCACGCTGCCCCGCACCTACCTGCGCTACATCGAGCGCAAGCTGCGCGAGAGCTTCGATCTCGGCACCACCGCGATGAAGCTCAGGGTCCGCCGCCGCGACGAGTAGCCGCCCGCCCGGCCGGCTGGCCCCGTCACACCGCCGAGCCGCCATCCGGCTCAGAATCCGCCGACGGCGGTACGATGGAGTGCAGCGGCCGGCCGAGTGGGGAGGGGTGTGTGTGAGAACGATCGTTCTCGATCTCTTGGCCTTGTCCTGCGCGCTGGCCGCGATCTTCTACATCCGCTCGGCTCGTCACCGGCTGCGGGTTCTGCGCCTGGTCGAGGCCGACACCAGTGTGCATCCCGAGGCGCGGACCCTGGCGATGACCTCGCTTCGCAAGGAGCTCCACGGCGTGATCGTCTACGGGCTGCTGGTGCCGGTGGCCCTGCTGGTGGGCAGGGTGGATGCCGCCAACATCACGGTGGTGCTCGCGCTGCTAGCGGTGCCTGCGGTGATGTCGGTGTGGTGGGCCCGCACTGCGGTGGAGGAGGCCCGCATGGCCCGCAACCGCATCGGGCTGGAGCGCCGGGCCGAGCAGGCGCTCGAGCAGGAGCAGTTGGCGCCGAAGGCGTGGGCGGCCCGCCTGGCGCCTGAGGAGGTTCCCGACTTCAGCGGGTTCGAGATCGGACGGGTCTACCAGGCCGGCTCGGGGCTGATGGCGGGCGACTTCTTCGACGTGCACCGGGTGGGGCGCCACCGGGTGGCCGCAGTGATCGGCGATGTGGCCGGCCACGGCATCGAGTCGTCGATCACCGCGTTCCAGGCCAAGTACCTGCTGCGGGTGTTCCTGCGGCAGTTCCGCGACCCGGCCCAGGCCTTCGAGGAGATCAATGCCCAGCTCTCTGCCGGGGACCGCAACGAGGAGTTCATCTCGGCGTGCGTGGTGGTGTTCGACACCGAGGCCGGGACGCTGCGCTACTCGTCGGCCGGTCACCCGGCCGCGTTCCTGTTCGAGCACGAGGGCGTGAGGCCGCTGCGCTCGACGGGTCCGCTGCTGATGCTCGACCCCGGCTCGACGTACTTCTCCCGGGAGATCCCGATGGTGTCGGGGGATCTGGTGGTGATGTACACCGACGGCCTGGCCGAGGCCCGCGCCGGCCGGCAGTTGTTCGGCGAGGCCCGCATCATCAAGTCGGTGGAGCGCGACCTGAACGCGGCTCCGGATGTGCTGTGCAAGTCGCTGCTCGACGCGGCCAAGGACTTCGCAGGCGGGTCGATAGGCGACGACACCGCCATAATGGCCATCCGCCGCGACTGAGCCCATGGCATGGTGCCAGTCCTGTGACAAGTACTTGACGCCGTCCACGCTCACATCTGAAGGAACCTGCCCCGCCTGCGGCAAGAAGGTCCAGCACCCCGGCAAGCTCCCCGCACCGACCGCGGAGCGCATCCCATGGCACTTCTGGCTGTTGTTGAGCGCAGCCACGATCTACCTGGCCTGGCGGGCGGTGCAAGGTGTCGCCCTCCTGCTGTAGCCGCTAGCCTCGCCCTATTCGGGCTGTGGCGCAGCTTGGTTAGCGCGTCGGTCTGGGGGACCGAAGGTCGGGAGTTCAAATCTCCCCAGCCCGACAAGAAACAATAGGTCAGAGCACATCCCTGATCCCGGCCCACTTGTGGATGACTCTGACCTCCGCAAACTCTTGGGGCCGTCAGATTTGACAGACTTGGCAGGCTTGAGATGTGCGTTGTGCCTGAGGGTTGAGTCTATTCACTGAATTGGGTTCGTGTGCTCGGGCGAGATCTTGAGGCCGAACAACGAGACACTAACCAGGTGTTCCAGGCGAGCCTGAGGCAATCAGTCTCGATAACTGCGATTACTCGAGCCCTACGAGGACAAGACGACCGGGCCGTCCCTCCGCAACGGCCGAGAGGGTGCGTTGGACTGCCTCGAGCGAGAGGGGCCAGCGTTCGTATCCGTCTTCGGCCTCGCTTGTCGGCGGCCCTCCGAAGGTTGCGCGCGATCTGAGCGAGATTCCTGGCGGTTCGTTGCAGTCTCGAATGTGAACGAGGGTGTCGTGCAGCGTTGGCATGCTGTTGCTGACCATACGTGAGCGTCGCCGTCCATAATGCTCTACGCGCCCCGAGACGCCGCGAATTCTAGCGCTCTTTGCCGGTGGAGATGAGGTGAGTGGTCCATGCAGCACACCCGCCAATTCAGTCGCACGAATGACGTACGTGTTGTTGCAGAACCACCGCTGAAACAGATGATCAGCTGGAATCGAAGTGAACGTCCGTGGAACCGGCCCCTGCAGTGCCGTAGGCAATACGTACAGAACATCGGGATGGACGCCGTGCCAGTGCTTGTTGATGTAGCGACGTAGTTGACTGAGATCGACGGTCATGTACGGGGACTGAGCATCTTCAGGTGCCTTCAGTTCAAGCATGAACCACTTCCGTATATCAGCGGTCCAAACGATCTGATCTGCACCCGTCGGCCATGACCATATCCGCGTACGAGGTCCAAGGTGGTACACCAAGGAGAACGTGGTCCAGATCTCGATGGTCTTCTCGGGGATCAGTCTTGTCACTGTTCGCCTCCGGTGAGGTGACACGGCGAATACCGGCGACGGACGGCAGCATAGATCCAACGTGCTCTTCAGCGTCGCCCGCCATCACACCGAGCGGCCCACGCTCAGTCCCTCGTTTCGAGCGTCGATTCTCACGCCAATGTTGCCCGCGATGCAAGAGTACTGTGCTGAGATTCTGGGAGCACGAGGACCCCGAGTAAGTAGCCGACCGTGTGCAGGAATCAGTTCGCGCCGCGCTCGGGAAGGAAACCTACCCAGAAATCGCCAACTAGATGTTGCGTCCCATCGCTCACGGACCGTGCTCGTGTCTTGAGCGCAGCGTTGGATGCCTACAGCCTTAGAGGCCACGCGGATAGGCGAGAGCCTGTCGCGTCGCAGCGGTGTCATTCCCGCTCTTGTTCGCTGCGCTCACGGCCGCTCGGGCCACGGCCTCGCGCCGTATGGGCCGGATTCGCGTGCCTATCCGCTCGGCCTCTTATGGCGTCGATGTTCTTGTTTCTCGATAGACGTCGAGGACCTGCTCCACGATCTGGACGCCGGGACCGCGAACTAGGACGCCGAGTTCGAGATTGTTTCCGGCGAGGCCCGCTCGTGTGATGTTCGCGCTGCCGATGTATGCGGCCTCAGCGTCTGAGGTTAGGACCTTGAGGTGTGCCCACGGTGCGTTGGCACGGAGGCGCGATATCCGGAAGTGATCGATCGAACCGCTCCGAATGATCGCGGTCTCAAGCTCGTTGAGTGCTACGTCGGCTTGGGAGGAGCGGGTAGGCAGGAGGATCTCAAGTCGCACGCCCCTGGCTGTCGCCGCGGCAAGGGGGTCGCGAAGGAATGACATCCCTGGACGGTCGATGAAAGGCGTTGCGAGTCTCAAGCTCGTTGTCGCCTCGACGACGAGCTGGACCATGGTTTCCCCGGTTGTCCGGGTCAAGCCGGGCGGCAAGTCCGTTCCGCTGGGGAGCGAGGCAACTAGGTCCCATGGTTCTCCTGTGGCCACTGAGCGTCTTCCAAGGACCCATGCGGCTCCTTCCTGACATGCGGTCGTGACGCGGTCGGGGTCGTTGCCGAGGCGAGCGCGCAGCACGTCGACTAGTTCGGGGTGCAAGCCGGCGCGGGCGGCGGCGGCTCGATCGGGGAGAGGGGCGAGCAACAGGTCGATCAGCTGTCGAGCTGCTTCGCGGGGGTTGAGCGTGTCGTTGAGCACTCCGCCTACGAGTTCGGCGTCGTCCACCTCAATCGCTCCTGCTCAAGAATCCCTGCGGTCCGAACAGTTCGGAGCGGTCTAGGAAGCGGTTGAACCAGCGGCACGAGGGTTCGCCAAGGTGGAGGCAGGCCATGCATGCACCGCCGCCGCTGCGGCATCCCGGGTCGAGCGCACACCGCGACTCTCCCTCGACCAAGTCTTGGAGGAACCGGTGGAGGTTCGTCTCGAAGACTGCTTGAAGGCCTCCGAGGACGAAGTTGCCGCGCGATGCTGCGTAGATGACGAAGGAGAGGTGGTGGGGGATGAGGTATTCGGCGAGCCCGTCTCGTTCGATTCCGGCGAACGATGCCAAGCGGCGGATTGCTCGATGGGCGTACGAGTGGACTAGTTGGAGCAGGCCACCTCCCAGCGCCTGGGGTTGCTCCTGCGCTGGGTGGGGGATTTCGATGTTCTGCAGCAGCGCTAGCCGCGCACTGCGGCTGTCGTCAGCCGCTGGTAGGCGGTGACCTGCTCGTCTGAGGTGCTGGTAGACGCGCAGGGGGTCGAGCCGGAAGAGCAGTGCCTCGGTACGCGTCAGCGATCCGTAGGCGCGGAGGCCACCGCGTTCGCGAAATGGGACTAACCGCGCCGCTCCCGGTGTCATGTCGCCGCGCGTGTAGGCGAAGGCGAGCGTCGCGACCGGGAAGTTGTCGAGCAACTCAACGCCCTCAAGGTGCGCTCGGCGCATTGCGTCGTGGTAGGCCCCCTCATACAGGGTGCGCAGCGGTGGGGTCGTGCCGTCCACCATGTCACTGACGCGTGTGCGACCGCCCCGCACCGCCGAGGCGAGACTCAAGGCCTCCTCGTGCGCCTTGTCGCGAACGTCGTCTAGGAGTCCGACATCGGCGGTGTCATCGCCGGCTTCTGCCTCGCCCTTGTCGACCGCGGTCTGGGCGAGGTCGCGTGCAGCCTGCTCGGACATGCCTGCCTGTCGGAGGGTGTCGATGAGGCCGGCGAGGGTCTGTCGGCCCGAGGTGGGGTCCTGTGCGTCCATTCGGTTGAGGATCCACTGGAGCGCTCGAGCTCCGCCTCCCGCGGCGCGCAAACGGGCGGCATCGGAGGGATCGGGTGGATTGACGAGGACTGCGAAGCGAGGAGAGAAGACGACCGCCGCCCTGTGCACAGTCAGGTTCTTGCCGCCGTCACCGCAGGTGCATGGCTGGAAGGGAAACCCTCCCGATGTCAAGTTGGTCCGGCATTGGGGGCAGAAGAAACGCAGTTCGCGCGCCGTGGCGGTGCCCGGCAGCCTGACCGCGGCCGCGTTGTGGCTGCGGCAGCGCGGCAGCATTGGTTCCCCCGATGCGCCGCAGTCGTGATAAGTGACGAACTGCATCTGGGCTCGAGAGCGTCCTCCGCAGGAGCATCGCTCGTCGCGCTTGGAGGCGATGCTCCCACACTTCTTGCAACGCCACTGCTGGGGGAATGGCTCTACGAGGACGCCGCGGTCCATATTGAGGCCGACGACCTCCACGGTCGCACGGGCATGCAGATCGCGCCCTAGGCCATCGTCCTTGCCTGTCGCTATCCACGGCGCGATGGAGTGCAGCAAAGCGGCGCGCACGGCGTCTTGGTCGAGTTGAATCGGCGTCGGGTCGAGCCAACGCATGACCCTCCAGATGCGGCCTTCGAGATCAGCGGTCTGACCCGGAAGCAAGCCGAAGAAGACTTGCGAGGCTCCGCGCTCGACTCTCACGACCTGCTTCCCCTAGAGATCACCGGTGCTTGCTTCTCGACATCTCGCAACGAGCGCATCGGTGCGCTGGTTGGGAACAGATCACTGACCCATGTCGCGGTACTGGCCGGGTCGTTCAGCGCCCGGTAGAACTCCCGCAGGTTCGCGGTGATGTCGTTGCGCAGATTCTCGTCGAGAGGTCCCTTGAGGCCGAGCATGCCGATCAAGGCCTCCAGCTCTCTGGATTCGTGCACGGGCAGCCTCGCGAAGGCGCGCTTGACCGTCGCCGGCGTCGTCAGTTGGGTAAGTTCAGCTGCGAGCGCGGCTGGTTCGTGGATGCCGTACAGGCGTCCCTGAACCAGGCCAGCGAAGGTCAGCTCGAGGACACGGCGGCTCTTGGCAGTGATCGGCACAGGATCGATGAGGCGATCGGCGTGGGCAACGAACGACGGAAAGGTCCGATAGACGGCTGCATCGCGTTCGCGCCCGATCTTGTGCAACACGATGACAAGACCGGGGTGTGATCGCCCGACCCGCGAGGTCGTCTGGATGAACTCCGCGGTTGCGAGGGGCAGCCCGAGCATGACGAGCACGTTGAGGCGGTTCACATCGACGCCGTGTGACAGCATCGAGGAGGCCGCGACGAGATGGACGCGGTCGTAGAAGTCCGGCTCGGGGTCCACTAGGCGGGCCAGGGTCGTGCGAACCTCGTCCAGGGGGGTGCGGCCAGTCAGGGTCGCGGCGTTGACAGGTTGGTCCAGCTGGATCTGCGAGTCGAAGGACCTTGCCACGGCTTCGACGTCCTTGAGGTTGGATCCGTAGACGACATCGACGCCGTAGTTGAGCACCAGCTCGGGGAGTGCCGCGACGTCGATGCCGGAGTCCGCTGCAACGGCCGCGGGGTTGTTAACAGCTCGCCGGATCACGCGCTGGAGCGACTCGGTCAACTGGTCGGTGGCGTACTCCAGCGTCACACCGCGGGGCGCGAGCCCCGCGAACCGGCGAGCCAGAGCCTCCGTGTCCTGTGACCAGAATGACCTACCCGCCTGCGGTCCGGGACGGGGGAATGTCCGGCCCTCGCGTTGGTAGAGGGCGGCGACCTGCTCGTCGTGTCCAGCCAGCGTCGCAGACGAGGCGATGATCTTGGGCGTCGAGCCGTAGTGATCCTGCAATGCGTCAAGGAGCGCTTCGTAGTGAGAGTCGACCGCGCCGAGGCTGTCACGCAACAGGTGGAGTTCGTCCTGCATGCGGATAGTCGGCGCGTACAAGCGGGCATCCTGGGCGAGGGGACCGGAATCTGCGCGGCAGCCGGGGAACAGGCAACCCCCAGGAGACGCGTGACGGGGGGCGTAGGTGAAGCCGTGCTTTCGGACCGAGCAGCGACCCGAGGGTGCGCCGTAGAGACCACGCATCGCTGCCTGCATTGAGATGCTCGCGGCCTTGTCAAGGGTCCCGAGGACGACAGTCGGCAGTGAGCGATAGATCTCTTCGTCGACGATGCGGAACGGGAGCTGAACCCCTTTCCGCCGGCACTCCTGATCACTACAGACGTGGTCTAGAGCCCAGCGCTCCTGGTCAAAGCGCATCTGGAGATCGTCGTTGCCGCAGAAGGGGCAGTACAGCAGCACTTTGTAACGATCCGGCATGTGGGGATCGCTGGGGTCGGGATCGCCCGGGCGATGATCTGTTCCTCGTCTGATCCTGTTGGGCGTGCCCGCGGAGCCCACAAGGAATCCCAGGGAGAACTCGTGGCCAGGGATCCGCTCTTCGCTACGTATCAGTTCGGCCGCAGCGAGGACGTCAGCGAAGCGCTGGGTCTGTTGAAGCGAGAGCATGCGGAGCGGGAACCGGCCCCAGGAGGTGATGCCCTCTCGCTTGCCCCGCAGCCGGTCGAAGAAGGCAGCTGTGAGGACGTACAGCAGATAGGTCTCGGTCTTGCCGCCTCCGGTTGCGAACCACAAGGTGTCGACGATGCCGCGATCTCCGTTGGGGGTGTCGTCGAGCAGGGACGTGATGTTCGCGAGCAGGAAGCCGAGCTGGAACGGTCGCCATTCGGCGTGCGACACGAGGGGTGATCGAGCGAAGGCTTCGTTGGCCAGCCGGAAACTGCGGCGAAGGCTCTCGTTGTCCTCGAGAAGGCTCAATCCTTGTCGTAGCCGCGCGAGTTCCTCGTAGAACTTCTCCGCCTCAGTGTCGGCTTCGGCCCGCATGCCGTCGTCCCAGTCCTCCTCGGCGGCACGATCGGCGAGGACTGACGTTGCCCAGTGATGGTCACCCCACGTCTCACATGCGTCCACAAGGTGGCGAAGCGCCGGAATCGGATCCGCGGCGAGGTTCTCGAAGGTGATGTCGGGAGGAGGGCCCAGGTCGTCGTCCCAGTATGTGGGTCGCGCTTGATCGTGTACGGCGACATCAGTGGTGCAGAAGGTCGTGTCATTGATCTGTCTTACGCTGCCGTTCACTCCGTAGGCACTGACCCGCCGGTCGTAGCGGAAGGAGTCCGGAAGGTTGTCAAGCGTGAAGGGCAAAGTTTCGCCGGCGTTGACGAAGAGGCGCGCCTCGTAGACGTTGGTGTCCCATCTCGGCAGCTCCTCCGGTGAGAGGTTCACTAGCGTGACGACGAGTTCCGGGCCGTCCTTGCCGATCTCGAGTTCCGAGTGGAACTCACAAATCATGCCATCGGCGCCGACCGCTCCTAGCGCGGCAGCGAAGCCGTTGCGGCCTGCGGACTCGATAGTGCCAGTGGTTCGCGGTGTTGGGAGATCGGCTGTCACTTCGATGGGGCCGCGCTTGCGCCACTTCGGCGAGTCCGCGTCGCCGTTGTTGTCGATCTCATGCCATACAACGAAGTGGCCTGTGCATCGCACGGTGCGGCCGTCGAACTCGCTCAGACGCAGGCGCAGTCCGATCTCGCATGGCTCCAGGCGTTCGCTTCGCTCCCCGAGGCGGCTCTGTTGAACGACGATCTCGGGAGCAAGGCGGCCCAGCCACAGCCTTCCGGCTGGCGCGACTGCCAGCTCTTGCACCCGGTCGCCGCGTGCGTCAGCGACGACCCCCTCAAGCATCCAAGCAACGAAGGCCTCCGCGTCAGCGGGGCGAGGTGGGGCCACGGCTAGCTCGCGGAGGCGCCGACTAGAGCGAGCGGTTCTGTGGACTTGCGCGACGGGCTGTCAACGAGTCGGGTCCCTTCGACAGCACGGCGAGGAAGTGCGCCGAGCAGCGGCGCGAGCAGATGTACGACGAATAGAGGAGGAACAGCGTTGCCGATGACTCTTGCCCAAACCCCCCGACCCTTGCGGGTGTCGAGGTCGAAGAAGTCCGGCAACGTCTGCAGGCGTGCCGCCTCATGGGGCGTGATCGTGCGAGGCTGCGCCGGATGCACGAACCTGCCCTGGCCCATGCACCCGAAACCGGTCGTGATCGTCTGTGCGGGGGCATCCCACCTCAGCCGCCCGTACATCGAGTTGTAGCTGTGCGGGCCCTGGTGGCACTTAGGGCGCTTCTCGTTCGGGAGGTCGTACTTGTCTCGATCGATAAGCCACTGCATTCGCTCAAGGTTGACGGGCGCCGGCCTTGATGGGGCGTCGGGGCCCAACTCTGCTGTCTGGTCGACGAGATCCTCGATCGCCCAGCCCACGGACCGTTCGGCGTGGTCATCGCACATCGAACCTGAGGGGCCCATGACGGACGGGTCGATTCGGTCATTGATCGCGGCCAGAAGGATGTGGCGTCGGCGCCGCTGAGGCACCCCGTACTTCACCAGGTGAAGTACGTCGCTAGTGACCGAGTACCCGGCAGTCTCAAGGACTCGAGTCGAGCGCTCCACGACACCGCCCTTGTCATGTCGCACCGTCGGGACGTTCTCAATGACGACGAGAGTTGGCCGGAGCACCTCGGCGGCGCGCACCGCCCGCAAGTACAGAGCATTGCGGGGGTCCTCTCGTCGAGTGTGGTTGTTGAGGTTCGAGTGCCCCTGACACGGTGGCCCGGCCACAAGGACGTCGACCTCACCTACCGCAAGCGCGATGTTCCTCTCGGACGCTGTGACCTGGGCTCCCAACTCACCGTCGAACAACGCCTCGACGCCGGCGCGCACCAGGTTCGCGCGCGGGAAGTTGAGCGCGTGGACGTCCGCAATGTCATCGTCGCTCTCGACTGCAAGAGCGACCTCCATGCCACGCCCTATCCGGCGCGCCACTTCTGCGACGCCAACCGTGAGGCCGCCGCCGCCAGCGAAGAGGTCCACGAGCTGAAGCGGACTCGGCCCGCCCTCATAGTCAGGGCGCTTCTCGGTCATTAGGAATTCGCGATCAACGGCGCACCGATCACAGGCCCCCGCATGCTCGGTCGGAGCACTTCGCGGCTGTCCCTGATGGGAGGTGCGGAAGACGGCGGACATGTCAGCAGTTCGTTAGTTTGCGCTCCACCGGTTCGATGGATCGTTCAGCGTGTCGAGCCCGAAGGCTGACTCGACGGTTGTGATGGTGTGTTCATCGCGCAGTTTGCAGACGGTGACCTGTGAGGAGAAGAGTCCCTTCTCCGAGAAGGCCTGGTCAATCGGGCGGGTTGCGAGCCACTCAACCGGTACGACCATCTCGGTCTTGTCAGGGTCGTCAGACGCCGCTTCCTCCCAGGTCCCCCCGCCCGGATGTGGTTGGTCGAGTAGCGACTGGAGTTGACCGTCGATCTCGACTTTGGCGTCGCGCAAGGGGATCAGCTCGCCGGTGACCTTTCCGATGCCCACATAGCCGACGCCGCCTACGTACGCGAAGACGCGGCTTCCGGTGGTGAGGCTTCGCAGCGGCCTCCAGTACCACGATCCTCCGCCTGCGTTTAGAAGCCCGTACCTACTCGCTATCGCCCAGCGGCGGGGGTCATCGGCTCGGCCGAGCACAATGTAGAAGTCGCGGCCGTTCCACGGCCGCTTCTTGCTGCGCGACGGTCGACCAGCCTTGGCCTCGATCGGCTGTGGATCGAGCAGCCACGTCCGCGCTAGGTAGTCGCGGCCGTCGTCGCTGAAGTGGCGAAAGAAGACGGCATTGATCGGTACTCGGTAGGACTCTGCCAGGAACTCGACGATGCGGTCAGAGGTCGGGTCCAACTCAGAAGCGATGATCGTGAACTGCTGCTCGGCGTTGACCACATCCGGCAGCGGGCTGGCGAAGCGCTCGGCGAAGGCAGCGTCGAGCTCCGTGTCGTCGCCGTGGTAGTCGGTATAGATCTGTTCGAGGTCATCGACGCTGAGGTCCTGTACCCAAGACCCGCAGTCGAGGGTCTGGGCGATCACGTCTCGTGGAGTTCGGTCCCGCTTGAGTTCAAGCACGTGGGTTCGGCCGTCGGCATCGAGGGCAAGGAGATCAATGGACCCTCCGTATGCCGTCTTCACCTGCCTTCCGACGATGAGAAGGTCGGTCCCGCTCATACCGGGATCTTCAGCGAGCATGTCCTCGAGGCGGTGCTCGAAGTCCAGCGGCGAAGCCGCTAGCTGGTGCGGCCCATCGTCCGTCATTCGCCAGATCGCCATCTCAACGGCCATGAGCCCCTCTCCTTTGACGCGGCACATGATGCCACCCGGAAGTGACACTCGCAGAGGTCGGGAGTCACTCGCGGTGGCCGTTCGCCGCAAGCGCTGGTTGCAGGAGAGTCTCCGAGCCTTGGTGGGCCGGCTCCTGAGGGCTGGCTATTTCTCTGTGATTCGCGGCGCGTCTCTTCGGCTCACAGCTCAATGGCGTCATCGAGGATGCTGAGGCAGCTCTCGCGTACGCCAGAGCGCGGGACTACGTCGACGTCTGCTTCGAGCAAGTCCTCCAGCGCGGCCTGCAGCCCGCACATGTCAAATAGCGTCACGCCCGCATCGAAATCGGCGACGAAGTCGTAGTCGCTGTCGTCGGTGTCCTCGCCGCGGGCGACCGAGCCGACCAGCGAGATGGCGCGGCACTTGTTGCGGGCCGCGGCGGCTCGGATCGCGTCGCGGTGCCTGACGAGCACCCAGCCCTTACGAGTCACGACCGAACCCTACAATTGGTCTGGATCGACGGGTACGGCGAAGTGGGGGTTGCCGAGGGCGACGAGTCGGAGCCCGAGATGGCCCGCGACGACGGCACCGTCGGCTTAGGAGCTAGATATCTAGGTATCTTGCATTCTCGCTACCAAGGTGTATTCTTGTGATCAGGACACCGCCACAGGAGGGCCAGATGGCACCGCAGGGAGATACCAAGAGCATGACATTGCGTATTGACGAGAACCTCGCAGAGAGGGTGCGCACGATCGCGGAAGTCGAGGAATCTTCCGTCAGCGATGTAATTCGAGACGCTCTAGCGGAGCACGTGGAGCGTCGGCGCCGCGATCCGGAGTTTCAAGCGATGCTGAAGCGCAACCTTCGGCGCCACGAGGAGCTGCTGAGCATGCTCGCGGACGGCTGAAGTGATCTATCTCGAACTCGACGACGTGCTCGCCATCGCGTGCGAGGTTCTCGGGCTCGAGGTGGACGCGCTCGTGCATGTGACGGATCTCGGGCTAGCAGACTCGGCTGTCGCACGGCCGCGTGCCGGTTTCGCTGGTGAGCAGTTCTACCCAACTGTGGAGGCCAAGGCGGCTTCGTTGCTCTTTGGGCTTGCGCGCAACCACGCATTCATTGACGGCAACAAGCGAGTCGCCGTGTTGGCCACGCTGCAGTTCCTGAACGCGAACGGATACGACCTGGACCTGTCGCCGGTCGAGGAGGCGTACAAGACGGTCGTTCAGGTTGCCTCGGGGAACCTCTCGGTGGATGACCTCACGGACTGGATCCGACATCGCATGACGCCGCTGCCGTAGTTCTGCTCAGACGGCACGCTGGCCACTTCGGGAGCGTCGTCAACTTCTAACGGATCTTCTAACGGACGGTTCGTTATAGGGGGTTATCCGCAGGTACGGGTTGTTACACCGATCTTGTAAAATCCTACGTCAGATGGGATTTTCGGTACTCGTTGGTACCGCTGCAACAGCTCTTTGGCAACTGGGGGACCGAAGGTCGGGAGTTCAAATCTCCCCATCCCGACAAACAAAACCCCAGGTCAGAGCACATTTCTGATCCGGGCGTTTCGATGGGTCATGCGGCCCGCGCGATCGGCCAGCACCACCGCTGTCGAGTTTGGGGCGTGGCGGGTCTGATCGTAGATCAGCGGCTAGATCAGCGGCTGTCTCATGTTGAGACACAGGGCCTCCACGAGGTGATGTACCCTTGACGTGGCGCTCGAACCTCTGGGGAGCGTTCGGGCGGCTCGACATCGGTCTCGGTACACCGGGGGAGGTGCGGTCGGTGTGAAGACATCCACGACGACGGTCGGGATGATCGCCAACCCTGCCTCGGCACGCGATATCCGCCGCCTCGTCGCCCACGGAGGCGCGGTGACCACCCACGACAAGCTGAACCGGCTCCAGCGAGTACTGGCCGGTCTCGCCGCTACCGGTGTGGAACGGGTCATCTCGATGGCCGACCAGGCTGGCATCATGGACGGCCTCGGTCGTCTCGCCGAACGGGCATCCGCCGAGGGTTGGCCTGCGCTGGAGTTCGTCGACCAGGACATCGCCCAGACCGGTGCCGATACCACCGCCGCCACGCGAGCCATCGTCGACGCGGGAGTCGGCTCGATCGTCGTCCTCGGGGGCGACGGAACCAACCGGGTCGTGGCGGCCGCATCGGCGGATGTCCCGCTGGTCTCGATCTCGACCGGAACCAACAACGCCTTCCCGCGACCGGTGGAACCGACCGTCGCCGGGCTGGCGGCGGGGCTCGTCGCCACCAACCCGCATATCCGTCAGGCTGGCACCTACCGAGCGAAGAAGCTCATCGTCCACTGCGGCGATCGTGTCGAAGAAGCCCTGGTCGACGTCGCCATCACCGACACCGACGGTGTCGGCGCCGGTGCGCTGTGGGATTCGACGTCGGTCTCGGAGTTGTTCATGTGTTTCGCTGAGGCCGACGCCATCGGACTGTCGGCGATCGGCGGCCACGTGCAACCGACACCGCGCCGTTCCCCGACGGGGTTGGCACTCGTCCTCGGAGAGCCGGTCGCCACCATCGTGCGAGCGCCGATCGCGCCGGGACTCGTCGAGCCCGTCGGCGTCAGTTCTGTCTCAGTTCTCGAGCCCGACTCGACCGTCGTCGTGCGGGCCGCCGGCGGTGTCGTCGCCATCGATGGTGAACGCATGTTCCGCTTCGGACCGGCCAATCGTCCCGCGATCACGCTGCGTGCGGACGGCCCCGTCGTCGTCGATGTGACCGCAACCCTCGAACACGCCGCCGCCCACGGTCACCTGGCGGCAGCCGGCGTCGTCGGCCGCGGAATCCGCCCCGGTCCCGAGGCGCTCCCGACGCCCGTAGGCGCAACCAAGCCGAACCCAAGGAGGTATCAACGTGAAGACACCGAACCGACTCGACCTTTACACCGAAATGGTCCGCATCAGGCAATACGAGTCCCGAATCCTGCAGGAGTACCACGCTGACAAGGCGCCGGCCTGGGACATCGGGGCCGGTCTGATCCCGGGGGAAATGCATCTCTCGGCTGGACAGGAACCGGCTGCTGTCGGTGTTTGCGCTCACACGAAGAAGGGTGACGCCATCACCGCGCCACACCGGCCTCACCACTTCGCGCTGGCTCACGGCGTGGACATGAATGCCATGACGGCCGAGATCTACGGCCGCACCACCGGTCTGTGCAAGGGCAAGGGCGGTCACATGCACCTGTTTGATCCGGAGAACCATTTCTCCTGCTCAGGGATCATCGCCCAGGGCTACCCCGTGGCCTGTGGCCAAGCGCTCGCCATGAAGCGAAACGGCACCGACAATGTCGCCATCGCCGTCGCCGGCGAAGGGGCGGCCAACCAGGGAGCGTTCCACGAGTCGCTCAACCTTGCTGCGGTTTGGAACCTGCCGGTCGTCTTCGTCATCGAGGACAACGACTGGGCCATCTCGGTTCCCCGCGCCGCGTCGACCGCCATCAACTCCAACGCCGATCGGGCGGCGGGCTATGGCATCCCGGGCGTGCGGGTCGAGGAGAACGATGTCGAAGCAGTCTTCGAGGCCGCCGGGGCCGCCATCGACCGGGCCCGGGCCGGAGAGGGTCCCAGCTTGATCGAGATCCACACCCTGCGGCTCTGGGGGCACTTCGAGGGCGACGCGCAGGCCTACCGAGGAGCCGATCTCGACACCGTCGACGAACGCGACCCCATTCCCCGCTACGCCGCCGCACTCGTCGAGTCGGGCGACCTGGCCGAGGCGCAGATCGACGACATCAAGGGAGCCGCCGACGCCGAAGTCGACGCCGCGATCCAATTCGCGGTCGCCAGCCCCATTCCCGCCCCCGAAGACGCCCTGCTGCACGTCTTCGCCTGAGCAACCAGATCGACAGGAGAACAAGCAATGACCACGACTGAGACACCCACCCGCCGGATCACCGCGGCCAAGGCAATGGCGGAAGCCATCGGCCTCGAGATGCGTGCCGACCCCGACGTGTTCGTCATGGGCGAAGACGTCGGCGCCTATGGCGGGATCTTCGGATCCACCACCGACCTGTTCGACGAATTCGGACCCGAGCGGGTGATCGACACCCCGATCTCGGAGACCGGCTTCATCGGTGCCGGCATCGGCGCCGCAGTGGAAGGGCTCCGCCCCGTCGTCGAGCTCATGTTCGTCGACTTCTACGGCGTCTGCATGGACCAGATCAGCAACCACATGGCGAAGATCCACTACGAGTCCGGCGGCGCAGTGAACGTGCCGATGGTGCTCATGTGCGCCACGGGCGCCGGCTACTCCGACGCCGCGCAACACTCCCAGTGCCTCTGGGGGATGTTCGCCCATCTCCCGGGGATGAAGGTGGTCGTGCCTTCCAATCCCTACGACGCCAAGGGTCTGATGACCTCGGCCATCCGCGACGACAACCCGGTCCTCTACTTCTTCCACAAGGGCGCTCAGGGCCTGGTGTGGATGGAGAAGAACCCGCGCTCGGTCGCCCACGTCCCCGAAGAAGCGTTCACCGTCCCGATCGGTGAGGCCGCCATCGCACGCGAAGGCAGCGATGTCACCGTCGTCACGCTCTCGCTGTCGGTGCAGCACAGCCTCGACGTTGCCGAGGAGCTCGAAGGCGAGGGCATCAGCCTGGAGGTCGTCGATCTGCGAAGCCTCGTACCTCTCGACCGCCAGACCGTGCTGGAATCGGTGGCGAAGACCGGCAAGTTGCTGGTCGTCGACGAGGACTACAAGAGCTTCGGGCTTACGGGCGAGGTCGCAGCCATCGTGGCCGAGACCGACCCGACGATGCTGACCAAGCCGGTGTCCCGTCTTGCCGTGCCCGATGTCCCCATTCCCTATGCGCGCTCGCTCGAGTACGGGATCCTGCCCACGCGCGAAAGGATCGCCGCTGCGGTCAAGGACCTGATGTCGTGATCACCGAGGTCCCGTTCCCGATCATGTCGGAGAAGGACCCCACCGCCGAAGGCGTCGTCGGAACCTGGTTCGTCAACCATGGCGAGCAGGTGGTCGCCGGCCAGGTCATCGCCGAAGTCCAGGTCGACAAAGCATCCCAAGACGTCGAAGCCCCGGTAGCGGGCGTCATGTACCAGTTCGTGGCCGAGGGCGTCGCCATCACCCAAGGCGCCTTGCTGGCCCGCATCGACTCCTGACTTCACCCGCTGGCCGGCACACCCACAACGAGTGGACTCACAAACGGGCCCCCTCATCCGAGCGATGCAGACAATAGGTATCTAGGTGTCTTGCATTTCCGCTACCAGAGTTCCAGACGATGCTGAAGCGCAACCTTCGGCGTCACGAGGAGCTGCTGAACATGCTCGCGGACGGATGACGTGAACTACCTCAAGCTCGACGATGTGCTGGCCATCGCGTGCGAGGTTCTCGGGCTCGAGGTGAACGCACTCCTGCACGTGACCGATGAATCAGCTCGTACTGTTGCTATTGCAGGTCGAAGAGACCGTTGCGGGCGCGGCGGCTGCTATTGCAGGTCGAAGACCGTTGTTAGGGCAGTGTCGATGCCCCACTGCTCCTCTGGGCGCAGGCGGCCGACCAGGTTGCCGAGGCGGGTGACGTCGACGGCGCCCACATGCTCGACGAGCACGGTCGTGGCTGTCCCGTCCACCTCGATGACCGGCCGGAACGAGGCCGGCCGGGCGCTGGTCGAGGTTGGGGCCACCTGCACCACCGATCGTGGCAGCAGCGCGTCGGACTGCACCACCACTCCGAAGCGACGGCCCCGCTGTTCGTGTCCCACGCCTCGTGGGAGGCGCAGCTCGAAGATGTCACCCCGGCGCACGGAGCTGTTCCATGAGAGCTGCGACCTCGCGCATCTCGGTCCGGTCGGCCTCGTCGGCCTCGAGGGCGGCCACTTCCGCGGCCAGGGCCCGCCGAGCCCGGATGCGGGCCGCTTCATGCACCAGCGAGGACCGGATGGCCTCGGATTGCGTCAGGCCCTGAGCCTCCAGCTGGCGCAGAGCGCGCTGGGCGTCCTCATCGAGACGAACCGATATCAAGCGGGCCATGACCAGACTGTATCACGATATGCAGTACAGAAGCCTGTGAGAGGGCCAGCGCGGCTGCGCATGCCTCCGGCTTGGGGATGGCACTCCTCAGGTGGTCCGTTGTTGCCCGCAGCCGTGACAACGACGGCCCAGCCAAGACGATCGGTGACACCGACGCGCATGCTTCCTACTATCGCCGGAGGTCCGACGCCCGTGCCTCAGCGGTGGATCGTGAAGGCCTGGTGCAGGCCCGGGCCGAAGCGGTACACGGCGAAGTCGATGTCGAAGGCCACTGCCTCGGTGATGCCGCAGCGCTCCATGACGGCCCAGCTGGTTCTGTCGACCATCGAGAAGTCCTGGTCGGCGAAGGTCTCGCCGATCCGCAGGGCGGTGGAGATGTCCTGGGGGGTGGCGGTGAGGACTTCGGCAACGTTGCGCTCGACGATGGTGGCCACCAGTTCGTCGGCGGCGGCGCGATGGCGCCGGCTGCGGGCAACGGCCCAGGTCTCCACGAGCACGTGGTCGGTGGTGGCGAGCCGCCCTTGGTGCTCGCCGAGCAGGCGCACGGCGAGATGATGAGAGGCATCGTCGGGTGCGGCCAGCGCGTACCAGGCGCTGGTGTCGACGAAGACGCGGCTCACCCGGGACCGGTTCGGGTCGGCTGCTTCTGGTCGAGGTTCTCGCCGAAGGCCCGCTGGACCATCTCGTGCTTGTCGCGGGCGATGTCGGTGGGTTCGGTGCCGGTGCCAAGCATGCCGATCAGTGGCGTGATGTCGCCGTCGGTGGCGCGGGCTGCTGCGTCGTCGGCACGGATCAGCTCCCGGATGTAGGCCGAGACACTGAGGCCTCGCTCGCTGGCCCGGCGCTTGGCCGCGGCCCGCAGGGCAGGATCCAGCAGCACGTTGGTCGGCTTGGCCATGCCGTCACGCTAACGGGTATGCGCAATATGCGCAACACTAATTGCGCACACCGTCAGTCGGTCGCGGCCGCCGCTGGCTGAGAGCCGCTTCAAGGTCTGGGCCGGGCGCGCTGGGAGGGCTCCGGTCGGTAGATTCCGGTGACCGATGACGCCGCGCTCGCCAGGACATCCTCGACTACCACTCAGGTGTCGTCGAGGCAGCCCAGACCGCGGCCCGGGCCCGAGCCAAGCGGCTCGTCCTCACCCACCTGGTGCCGCCGCCGACGCCCGAGCAGTACCCGGAGTGGGTCACCCGCGCCGCCGACCACTTCGACGGAGAGATCGTGATCGGCGACGACCTGACCACCATCACGATCTGAGCACCATCACGATCTGAGCACCATCACCGTCTGACACCGCCGCCATCTGACACCGCTCGGACGAGAGCCAGCCCGTCAGCTACAGCACTCGGCGGGCTGTCGAGCAAAGGCCGCGACGATGAGCCACGCCTAGCTCATCGACGTCGCCAGTTTGTGGCGAGGAGTTCTCCTCAGCCCAGGGCGAAGCCTTCGCCGTCCGGCGGTGTTCGCGCCACGATCTCCTCTGACAGCCCGAACGTCTCGATCAGTTCCCTGTCCCGAGTCTCGTGGTCGAGCTCGGCCATCTCGACCTCGCCGCCCGCGCCGATCGAGATCAGCGCGCCCCGGCCTATGGTCCGGACCCCGCCGGGCACGCTCTTGCGGATGTAGAGGGCGTCGTTGAACAGGCTGCTGCCTCGGCTCACATCTGAGCGGTGCGCCCAGAACTCCATGTCGCGGCTCTCGCCGACGCCGGGGCCGTCGAGCTTCATGACGATCTCATCGCGACCGTGGCCGGGCAGCCAGTGAACCTGCCAGGTGTCGCCCACCCATTCGGTCTGGGTCTCGTTCAGCGGGAAGTCTGTCGAGGAGTCCTCGCCTTCGACGAGCGAGATGGGGACGTGGTTCAGTATGGAACTGTCGACCATCAGCGTCTGGCCCTCGATGTACACCACGGTCGAGCCGTGGTTGGGCTCCTCGAGGGGAACCGGCACGATCATGTTTCCCGACACCCGGTGAGCGTCGAAGCCGAGCCCGTGCATCAGCGCCCACAATCCGTTGCTGCTGGGCCAGCAAGTCCCGCCGGTGCCGTGGGTGACGAGGTTCTGGAGGAACTCCGAGGGCTCGATGCCCGGCAACGGCCCGGTGCGGTTCTCGCCCATGTACACACGCTTTTGCACGTTGTCGAACGACACCGACTCGCACCAAGCGTTGTAAGCGGTGCTCAAGCCCTCGACATCGAGCTCCGGCCGCTCCGAGAGGCCGATCTTCTCCAGTACCTCGTCGAGCAGGTCGGGCTCGACGGCATCGGTCATCGCCATGTTGATTCCCCCTTGTCACAGGGCCAAAGGCCCCGGCGGTAGCGCGCAGTCGAGCAATGTTGACCGCAGCCGCAAATGTTGTCAAACGACCCGTGCCGCGGCCTGCCGGGCGCCTTGACGAGGCCGGAGACGCCTTGGCAGACTGGCCCCATGGGTGCAGCTACCGGGAGAATGGGTGCAGCCTCTGGGGGGACCGGCGGCGCATGGTTGAGCCTCCCATAGACCGGCTCGTCGGCGACGGCCGGGCCCACCGCTCGCTGTACACCGACCGCGACATCTTCGAACTCGAGCTCGTGCGCGTCTTCGGCGGGACGTGGGTCTACATCGGCCACGACAGCGAGATTCCCGGGCCCGACGACTACGTCACCCGGACCCTCGGGCGGCGACCGATAATCCTCACCCGCAGCCGCGACGGCACGGTGCACGCCCTGTTCAACCGGTGCACCCACAGAGGGACCACCTTGTGCCAGGAGCCTCAGGGCAACAGCAGGCGCTTCGTATGCACCTATCACGGATGGACCTTCACCAACGACGGGGCCTGCGTCGCGGTTCCGTACCCCGCGGCGTACGGGCCGTCCCACGACAAGTCCACCCGCGACCTGAAGCGGGTCCCGCGGCTGGAGTCGCGCAGAGGCTTCTGGTTCGGGACGCTCAATCCCGACGCTCCACCGCTGGACGAGTTCCTGGGCCCGGCCAAGCACTGGCTCGACGTGTTCGTGGACCGGGCGCCGGAGGGAACGATCACCCTGCACACGCCCTACCGCATGACCTACCGCGGGAATTGGAAGCTGATCTGGGACAACGGCTCCGACGGGTACCACCCCGCCTTCTCGCACCTGTCCATCCTCAAGATGACCCACATCCGCTACGGCGGCGGCCGGTCGCTGTCGAACTTCGGAGCCGAGGACCCCGACGAGGGCCACATGTACAACCAGACCCTGGGCCACGGCCACACCATGCTGGACCAGCGCCCGGGGATGGGGGAGTCGCTCTGGAGCCGTGCCCGCCCCATGCCGTCGAAGGAGCCGCAGTACGCCGCGCTGGTGGAGCAGTACGGCGAGGCGGAAGCGTCCCGGCTCGTCGAGATGGCGCCCGGGCCCGGGCTGAACCTCACGGTGTTCCCGTCGTTTCATCTCATCGGCAACCAGGTTGTGGTCATCACCCCGCTCGAGGTCGACCTCACCGCGGTGAACTGGTACCCCACCACCCTCGACGGAGCGCCCGAGGTGGTCAACGAGTTGAGGATGCGCATCGCGGAGGACTTCCCGAACTTCGGCGAGGTGGACGACTTCGAGAACTTCGAACGCCAGCAGGCCGGTCTGTCGATCCCCGAGATCGAATGGATCGACACCAGCAGGGGCCTGGAGGTGGACCGGTCCTGGACCGACCAGCGCGGGATACGCACAACCCCGGTCACCGACGACGGGCCGCTGCGGGCGTACCACGAGGAGTGGAAGAGGCTCATGACCGCCGAGATGAACCTGACCGCGGGATGAGCGAGCTGCTGGCGGGCGATCCGCAGCCGAGCGTGGTCGGCGCCGGCTTCTACCGGTGGCTGCGCGAGGCGCCGACGGTGTGCGAGGGCCCGCCGGATCCCGACCTTCGGGCCGTGTTCGAGGCGTTCCTCTACCACGAGGCCGACCTGCTGGACCGGCGCCAGTTCGAGGCGTGGTACGACCTGTTCACCGACGACGGCCTGTACTGGGTGCCGATCGGCGACGACACCGATGACCCGGCCCGGGCGGTGTCGGTGGCGTTCGACGACCACCGCCGGCTCGGCGACCGGATCGCGTGGATGAGCACCGGCAACGTGTACTCGCATCAGCCCCCGTCGGTCACCCAGCGCATGATCTCCAACGTGATGGTCTGGGCCGTCGACGCTCACACGGCCCTGTCAAGGTCGGCGTTCACGCTGCACGCCTACCGGCGGGGCGTGACCGACACCTTCGCCGGCCGCTACGAGCATGTGCTGCGCATGGACGACGGGCGGCCCACCATGATCCGCATGAAGAAGGCTGTGCTGATCGATCGGTCCAGCCCGCTGCACAATCTCACGATGATCCTCTGACGCCGAGCGGGAGCCGAGTCCCTTCGCAGCGGCAGGCTCACGGTCTCCGCTGCCGGCGACTAGACGGGCACTATGTCGATGCGCCGGTTGGTGGTGGCCGCGAGCAGGGCGAGGTCGTCAGGATCAGAGGTAATGATCTGGTCGCCGTGGTCGGCGAGGGCCGCGAGGGCGGCGTCGATGGCGTCCGCGAGGCCGCTGCGGGCCAGCAGCACACCGCTTCTGCGCCCGAGTTCAGCGTCGAGGGGCACGATGTCGAGAGACTGCAGCGCGCCGGCGAGCCGAGCCTGGCGGCCGGCGCCGCCCCGCCACACCTGGGCCACCACGCCGCCGTGGGTCCGGGGCGGATCCTGGGCTTGAAGGGCGGCCTTGAGGCGCCGCCACATCGGTCGGTCGTCGTTCTCGAGCGCGATCAGCGCGCCCGAGTCCAAGATGTCGGTCATCCGGCCTGGCGAGCGGCGGCTCGGAACGACGCGGCCGCGTCACGGTCCCGCTGGGCTTGATCGGCGATCTCTTCGTCGGTGATGAAGCCGTGCTCGGCCTCATACTCCGCAACCAGCCTGCTCAGCACGGCGAGCCGCTGGTCCCGGTCGTGTCGTTGGGCCATGGCCTCGCCGATCCACTCGCTCACCGAGCGGGCCCGTCCCTCGCGCACAGCTGCAGCGGCTGCGTCGACCAGGGGTTCGTCCACGGTCACCGTCACACGCTGCTTCTGCATATGTCTATCATACTATCAGATGCGGTAACGCATACGTCGATTCTTGGGAGCGCGGTCAGACCGGGATCAGTTCGAAGGCGACTGCGAACCGGACGCCGAGCATCTCGCCGACTGCTGCGCAGCTGCCGCGCAGGAACGTGTCGGGGTCGAAGTCCGGGTCGCCGAGGCTCTCGATGTAGACGCGGTGACGGCGCAGCGAGTCCACGCCCTCGTCGAGATGGTCGGTCACGTCCACTCCGTGGGTGGCCGCCGGCGAGGACGCGTACGCGATCCAGCTGACCCCGCTCCAGGGCTTGCCGGCGTCGGTGAACAGCCAGCGGTTGGCCGCGTCGCGGACCGCGTCGGGCAGGGCCCGGCCGAGCTCGCGGTGGTCGACGTGGTTCCAGGGACCCGTCTCGCCCCACCGGTCGCGGTAGTTCGACCCGATGATCACCTCCGGCCGGTGACGGCGGATGGCCGCGGCCAGATCCCGTCGCAGGCCGATCCCGTTGACGACCATCCCGTCGGGGTGGTCCAGGAACTCCACCACCGAGACCCCCACCGCGGCCGCGGCCTCCACCTGCTCGGCCGAGCGCAGCGGACCGGTCCGCTCCGGGGCCATCGAATCGATGCCGGCCTCGCCCCGGGTGGCCAGCACGTAGCGGACGTCCTTGCCCATGGCGGTCCAGCGGGCCACCGCCGCCGACGCTCCGTACTCGAGGTCGTCGGGATGGGCCACCACCGCCAGCGCCCGGCTCCAGTCCTCGGGCAGCATGTCCAGGGCCGGGCCCGCCTCATCGGGATGCTGCCGCCCGGTCGGGTCGCCGCCGCTCACCGAGTGGAAGCTAGCGGCTTGGAGTTGGTTGTGGTCAGATCGAGGGCCCGGAGCAAGTGGCGGCCCTCGTAGCCATGACCTCGGTCCAGAACGCGGTCATGTCGTCGTAGAAGAGGGGCACCAGTTCGGGATTGCCTGAGATGTGGGCGCCTCGCACTCCGAAGCCGGCCTCGATGGCGTAGAGGAAGCCGTCGCGGTCGACCAGGCCGGGGTCGGGAGTGTCCGATGTCGGCAGGATGAAGGCGCCGTCGTCGGCGATGTAGTAGGTGGGCGCTCCGGGGGTCACCGAAGCGTCCGCGATGAACTCCAGCGGGGTGGTGCGGTCGAAGCTGTGGTTGGCGCCGGCCACGATCCGCACGGTGGCGTCGCCGCCCGCGGCCCGGATGGCCTGGATGTGGGCCTGGACCTGCACCGGCGGGCACCAGTCGTCGCGGTCGCCGATGATGGCCCGGATCCGGGTGGACCCGACGGAGGGGTCGAGGAACTGCTGTCCCGACCACGGGTAGGCGGCGTACACCCCGGCGAGCTTGGGGGCGCTGGACGCAGCAGCAAGGTGTACCGATGCGGCGCTCAGCACGGCCGAGCCGCCCCGGCTGTGGCCCTGGGCTCCGATGCGGGCCGGGTCGATGTCGGGGCGGGCCGCGAGGACCTCGGCGGCGGCGAGGACGTCCCAGGCGCTGGCCGCGAAGGAGAACTGGACCTGGTTGTGAACGGTGGTCACGACGCTGCGGTTGCTGAACGGGTCGACCGCGCAGGCCGCTATCTGAATGCCGGTGATCGCCGCCGCGATGGTCATGTGGTGCTGCTGGAGCCCGAGGCTGCCCGGGGCGATGATCACCACCGGCAACGGACCGGGCGCCTCGGGCACGAAGAGCTTCGCCCGCAGGTCCTGGCGGGCCATGTCGTCGGGCTGGGAGATCGCCTCGTGGAAGTTCCTCGGGTTGGCCGAAGGGATCGTGAGCGCCTCGCCGGCCAGCCCGTTGTCCAGGCGGAAGTCGTCGCCGAAGATGGCGTCGTCGTCAGTCGTCGATATCGGGGTCGATGGATCGGATCGAGCCCGCCCCGTAGCAGACTGCCGGGAGCTGTCGTTCATATCAAGGGAGAATGTAATGGGCAAGGTTGTGCTGATCACGGGAGCGTCGGCTGGAATGGGCCACGAGGCTGCGGTCCTGCTGGCCGAGGGGGGCCACCGGGTCTATGCCGGCGCCCGCCGGCTGGACCGCATGGCCGACCTGGCCGGGCACGGCGTCACCGCGGTCGCGCTGGACGTCACCAGCAGCGACGACAATGAGCGGGTCGTCAGCCAGATCATCGAGACTGAGGGACGGGTCGACGTCTTGATCAACAACGCCGGCTTCGGGCTGTACGGGCCGGTCGAGGACATCCCGCTCGACGACGCCAGATACCAGTTCGAGGTGAATCTCTTCGGCCTGGCCCACCTCACCCAGCTCGTCCTGCCCCACATGAGGGCGCAGGGCGCCGGGCGGATCGTGAACGTCTCGTCGGTGGGCGGGAGGGTCTACTCGCCGTTCGGGGCCTGGTACCACGCCACCAAGCACGCCCTGGAGGGCTGGTCGGACTGCCTGCGCCTCGAGGCCGCGCCGTTCGGGATCGATGTGGTCGTCATCCAGCCCGGCCTGATCAAGACCGACTTCGGCGAACTGGCGGCCGAGCAGATGAGCACCTACGTCGACGGCAGCGCCTATAGGGCTCAGATCGAGCCGCTGCTCAGGATGAGGGCGAACCCGCGTGTCACGGACCGCGGCACCGACGCCAGGAAGCTGGCCGAGGTGTTCGTGGAGGCTGCGACCGCGGCCAGGCCGCGCCGCCGGTACGTCAAGGGAATGCTGGGCCGGCCGGCGCTGGTCGTCAGGAAGTGGCTCGGGGACGGGTTCTACGAGTTCATCCTGCGCCTCGCCTTCCGCTGAGAGCGTTGCGAGTAACGCCCCCGGGGGCGTTACTGCGTCACTGCGTTAGGGCGTTGCAGCGTGACCGCGTTAGGGCGTTGCAGCGTTAGGGCGTCACTGCGTTAGGGCGTTGCAGCGTGACCGCGTTACTGCGTGGCGGCTTGGCGGGCAGAGTCGGGGCCCCTGGCGATGTCGCGCAGCCAGCGCCGGTACTCGATGGCGACCCGGTCGACGCCTGCGATCTGCAGCTCGGCGCTGAGGTCCACGGGCAGCTCCTCGGGGCGCTGGGACTCCACGAAGGCGAGGTCCTGGCCGATGACGAGCGCGTTGAAGTCGAGCATCTCGGCGTCGGTGGCCTCGTCGAGGGCGTAGTCGCGGCCCATGAACGTGAAGCACCGGCAGGTGTTGCGGCCGGTGGGGCAGACGCTGAAGAACAGGATGTAGCGCTGGTCGACCGACGCGATGTGCTGGTCGAGCAGGATGGTGTTGGGCATGAACAGCCGGTAGTCGAGCTTGACTTCGACGGCCCCGTCGATCTCCAGGCTCTTGTTCTTGCCCGAGTCGGGGGGCTCGGCCATGTGGGGGTGCTCGAAGCGCAGCTCGTTGCGGTGGCGGCCGATGGAATGGTCGGGCACCTCCGGGTGGGCGGAGTCGCCCAGAACCCCGTCGTGCACCCAGGCGAAGTGGCCGAAGTCGACGTAGTTCTCGATCCGGCGGGGGAGCGCGCACCGCCAGTTGTAGGGCTCCACCTCTATGAGCCGGATGGACTCCGCGCCGAAGTACGGATTCTCCGGCAGCGGGTAGACGGGATCGCCGCTGAGGCACACCCAGATCAGCCCCAGATGCTCGGCGGCCGCATAAGCGGTGAGCCGGGCCCGTGACGGGATCTTGAGGTCGGGCCGGGCCGGGATCCTGGTGCAGCGGCCCTCGCCGTTGTAGGTCCATCCGTGGTAGCCGCAGCGCAGGCCGTCCTCGTTGACGGAGCCGAGAGACAGCGCGGTGCCGCGGTGCACGCAGATGTCGCGGAACGCCGACACCCGTCCTTCGATGCGGGCCAGCACCAGGGGCTCGTCCAGCAGGGTCACCGCCAGCGGCCCGCCGTCGCCCAGCTCCGACGCGTAGGCCACCGGGTGCCAGTAGTCCCGCAGCGCCTCGTACAGGTCGTGGTCGGTCGGCGACCGCTCTCGCCCCGGCGCTGGCCGCGTCTGCTCAGACGTCGTCTCCGCCGAGGTCATGGTGCCTTCTCCCGGTCCGCCGGCGTCGCTCCGGGGCCCGTGCCGTGGCCTGCCCGACCCTGGGTCGCACCGTCTCGTGGTGTCAAGGCCGGCTCCCAGCGGCGCCCGTGTCCAGTATCGGTCGGGTGTCGGGCTGTGGGATCGAGCCGCTGCGCAGCCGCTTCCGCCGGTGGTGCACGGCGGAGTACGTCAACCATCCCAGGCACCAGATCACCACCGATATCAGCAGGGCGTCCTCGCCGGCGGGGCCCAGGCCGCCGGAGTGGAACGGCTCGACGAAGTAGTGGGAGATGAAGCCGCCCCGGTACGGGGTCTCGCCGGCGAGGCGCCACAGGTCCTTCTCCCACACCGTGAGCGGGCACGGGAATCGCCCGAGGTTCACCGCCGCGGTCGGCACCAGCATGACCAGGTACCACGCCATCAGCCGGGGCCTGCGGGCGGCGAACGGCGCGCCCGCGATGAGGAACACGGCCAGCGCCCCGTGAGCGAGTGCCATCCCAGCGGCCAGCAACCACCAACCCACGCCCTCACCCTACTGCGGCGCCCCCGGCGGGAGGAGTTGCGCCGCAGCCGGGACGCTCGCCCCGATGCGTCGACGTCACGCTGTGCAGAGCGCAGGCGCTTCGGGTATCGCTCACGGATGCTCGCGTGAGGCCGTAGCCTCTCTGGCCATGGCAGAACGCACTCCGGAGGAGCTTGAGGCTGGCTTGGCGCATGTCCTTGACGCGCCGTGTGACGAAGGGGAGCTGCGGCTGATCGTGCGCCGGCCCGGAGTGGACGAGCGCGAGACCCTCGAGGAGGGTGCCCTCGACACCGACTCGGGCCTGGTGGGCGACAACTGGGCGACGAGGGCCTATTCCAGCGCCGAGGGCGGCGAGCCGAACGTGGCTGCGCAGCTGACGCTCATGAACGCACGGGTGGTGGAGCTGATCGCAGGGTCGGTCGATCGCTGGCCGCTGGCCGGCGACCAGCTCTACGTCGACTTCGACATCAGCAAGACGAACCTGCCCGCGGGCGCCAGGGTGGCCATCGGGGAGGCCGTCGTCGAGATCAGCGCCAAGCCCCACACCGGGTGCGGGAAGTTCGTCCGCCGCTACGGCCTCGACGCGCAGCGCTGGGTCAACTCCGAGGTCGGCCTGATGAACAGGCTGCGGGGCGTGAACACCCGGGTCGTGAAGCCCGGAGCGATCCGGGTCGGGGACCGCATCACCAAGGTCTGACCGTGACGGGGGCGGCGACGCTTCGAGGCGGTGCTCCTCGGTCCAGTCGAGTCCGAGCATCACCAAGGTCTGACCGTGACGGGGGCGGCGACGCTTCGAGGCGGTGCTCCTCGGTCCAGTCGAGTCCGAGCATCACCAAGGTCTGACCGTGACGGGGGCGGCGACGCCGTAGGTCGGCGCCTACATCGAAGCGTCGCACAGGTGGCTCTCCGAGATCGCCGCGCCACGGCCGGTGCTGCTGGGCGCGGGACTGACCGCGCCCTCAAGATCCTCGAAGGCAAGGGCCGGCGCCGCCGCTGACGGACTGCTTGCGGGTCAGTCGGGGATCCATGACTCGGTCTCGATGCCGAGCCCGTCGGCGATGCGGTTGGCGTAGGCGTAGTAGCCGACGACCTCGGTGATGTCGAGGATGTCGCGGTCCGAGAAGCCGACCGTTCGCAGGTCCTCGACGTCGGCGTCGTCCATCGCGCCGGGCGTGCGGGTCAGCTTGACCGCGTAGGCCAGCATCGCCGTCCGCTTGGGCGACAACGGCGCGGTGGTCCAGTCCCGTTCGACCGCGGCCACGAGTTCGTCGTCGTTGATGAGCCGGCGCAGACCGCGCCGGTGGTGGACGATTCAATAGTGGCAGTCGTTCTCGAGGCTCACGACCAGCGCGATGAGCTCGCGCTCGACCTTGCGCAGCGTGGCGGTGCCGGCCATGGCCGACATGTACAGGCCCTGGTGGGCCGCCATCGAGCGGGGGTTCAGCGAGTGGACGGCGAGAATGTTGTCGACCCGCCCGTAGACCGGGTCGACCACCTTCGGGCGCATCTCGCCAAGCTCCCCCTCCCAAGAGTCGTCCGGAACAATCTCAATCCGAGCCATACCCCCAGTCTCCCACGCCCCGGGGACCTTGCGCGCTCGAGGTCAGGCTGCCGAAGGCTCAAAGGACGACACGACGAACCACGCCCGCTGAGCGACCGCGCTGGAGAAGCTTCCAGCCTTGGCCTGCTGCTGAAGCTCCTCCCAGGTGCATCCTGCCCTAGCGAGGGCGTTGTCGATGGCGGTGCGGACGCCCGCCTCGTCCAACACGTCAACCTCGATGTCCGCGTAGCGGTCTTGTTCGCTGGTCATTGCGGCCTCACTTCATCCGGCTCGACCAGATGTCCGTAGCGGCCCTTCGCTTCCTGATCTGAGACGCCAAGGATCTGACCGATGCGATTCCACGAAGTGCCGTCCTCCAACGCAGCCTGAACAGCTTCGACGACCTGCCTCTCGTTCTTGGCACGCTGCCTGACAGCTCGGGCCAGAAGGTACTCGGCGATAGGAACCTCCTCGGCCGCGTCCGGATCGAATGCCTCGAACCGATCAGCGAGCTCGTCAGAGCGGTCGAGTATCTCCTCGAAGGTCCACTTCATAGCCGCCACTCTAAGAACCTCCTCCGTGCCAGCATGGCATGAACAATAACGTCGATCCCTAGTTCCACGTCGGTCATGACCCCGACTTCCAGCAGTCGGCCGCTCTGATCTCCCCCGATGAGAATGTCAAGTTCTCCGAGCACGTGCACATGAATGGGATTGCGATAGACGTGGAGCATCTGGTCGTCGGTCACGCCGTGCTGGCGAGCGGAATGAGCGATCACCGGATCCACACTGCGATCACATCATGTCATAGTCTATGTCAATCAGTATCATATACAGTATTCCTCACGCGAGTCGTCGACGCCTGCCGCTACATCGCAGGTCTGCGGGTCGGCGCGCTGCACCGCGTCGAAAAGAATGGCCGCCTGGCGATCCGTGCGGCGGTCCGATCTAGCCTCGGGTACGTCGGGCGACCGGGAGAGAAGATGGACATGAGCGCATCTGGCCGCGGTGATCGGCCGATGGCGAACAGCTACTGGGTGGTTCCGGGCCGGTTCGCGGCGGGGGAGTATCCGGGCTCGTTGAACCGTGCCGACGCTGATCGGCGGTTGCGGAGGCTGCTGCGGGCCGGCATCGACCACTTCATCGACCTGACCCGGCCGGCCGACGGCCTGGAGCCGTACGAGCCGATGTTGCGGGAGCATGCGTACGCCGAACGCGTGGAGGTGCGGTGGGAGCCTCACCCGGTCGTCGACAATTCCGTCCCTTCCGTGGAGGCCATGACCTCGATCCTCGACGCCATCGACGGCGCCATGGAGGCCGGCAGGACGGTCTATGTCCACTGCTGGGGCGGGATCGGCCGCACCGGGACCGTGGTCGGCTGCTGGCTGGTCCGCCGCGGGGACACCGGCGACGAGGCCCTCGATCGGATCGCCGAGTGGTGGAAGCACGTCGAGAAGAGCTGGCGGGTTCCCCGTTCCCCCCAGACTCACGAGCAGCACGAGTACGTTCGCCGCTGGGCCGAGCGGTGAGCCCGGCAGCCGCCTCACAGGTTGGTCGGCCGTCGGCCCGGGACCGGTTCCGGGGCTGCCTGCTGGGGCTGGCGGCCGGCGACGCGCTGGGCACCACGCTGGAGTTCCGGCCGCCGGGCACGTTCGAGCCGATCGACGACATGGTCGGCGGCGGGCCGTTCCGGCTGCGGCCCGGCCAGTGGACCGACGACACGTCGATGGCGCTGTGCCTGGCCGAGAGCCTCCTCGAGTGCGACGGGTTCGACGCCGCCGACCAGATGCGACGCTACGTGCGCTGGCGGAGCGAGGGCTACCTGTCGTCCACGGGGGACTGCTTCGACATCGGCAACACGGTGAGCGCCGCGCTGTCTCGCTTCGTCCGTGACGGCGACCCGTATGCGGGGTCCACCGACCCGCGCAGCGCCGGCAACGGTTCGCTGATGCGCCTCGCGCCGGTGCCGATGTTCTATGCCGGCGACGCGGCCGAGGCCCTCGCCATGGCCGCCGAGAGCTCCCGGACCACCCACCAGGCTCGGGAGGCCGTAGACGCCTGCCGCTACTTCGCAGGCCTGCTGGTCGGCGCACTGCACGGCGTCGACAAGGAGACCCTGCTGTCGCCGGCCTACTGCCCAGTAGCGGGCCTATGGAAGCGCGAACCCCTGGCCGAGAAGATCGCACAGGTCGCGGCCGGATCGTTCAAGGACCGCAACCCGCCCGACATCAAAGGAACCGGCTACGTCGTCCAGTCACTGGAGGCAGCCCTATGGGCCTTCCACCACTCCTCCGACTTCCGCGAGGGCGCCCTGCTGGCCGTGAACCTAGGCGACGACGCCGACACCACCGCCGCCATCTACGGCCAGATCGCCGGCGCCCACTACGGAGCCCAGTCGATCCCCCCACCCTGGCGCCAGCAGCTCACCATGTCAGCCGAGATCACAGCACTAGCCGACCAACTCCACACCAGGCCCGCCCTGCCCTGACTCCGCCTCGGTTCGCCGCTAGAGGAACCTCCAACGCCGTGTTGGTTCCTTTTCATCTATATTGTATGTTCTCATGTATGGCGACCGCTGGAGAGACTCCGAGCACGGCACACACCGGCCTAAGCGCTCGATCAGCTGGGATCGCGCGCCGCAGTGATCTCTTGGAGGGGGCCGACCGCTATCTCGCCGAACTGGTCGAGGAGGTCGGCGAGCCCTCGCAGCAGGAGGTAGCCGAGGCCGAGGAATGGTGCGATCGCATCGAGCGCCACCTCAAGCGGGCGCCTGATAATCGATGATGAGCACTGTCGTTCTCGACTCGGGGGCGTCCCCGGGGCATGGTGGGATGTGGGAAGCGATTCGGCCCACCGTTGACAGCTTGCAACGTTGTTCTATAATCGCACACATGGCCTTGGCACCCGGGGAACTGGGCGAGAGGATTGCGGCGGCTCGACGCGAGGCCGGCCTCACCCAGGGCGCGTGTGCAGCGCGTGCTGCCATCGAGCGCTCGGCGCTAGGAAAGATCGAGATCGGCGCCCGCAGGGTGGGAGCGGTCGAACTGGCCCGCTTGGCGGATGCGCTCGACGTGAGGATCGAGTGGTTCTTCGAGGACGCGCCGGCGTCGGTGGTGTCACGGCGCAACGCCGCCGAGGCCGGGGCTCCCAACCCGCAGATAGACCGTTCCGTCGAGCGGCTGGCGCGAGAGATCGAGTTCCTCCAGAGGATCGGAACGGATCTGGACTTGTCGGCCTCTCCGGAGTTGCCGGTTCCAGTGACCATGCAAGAAGGCGAGGCCGCTGCGGGTGAGGCACGTCGCATGCTCGGTTACGGCGAGGGCGAGCCGGCAATCGGTCTGGCTGAGCGAGCCGCCGGCCTCGGGCTGCTCGTGTTCTCGCTTGCGCTCGGCGACGATGCTGCCGACGGGGCCTCGATCCTTCTTAGCCGGGGTGGGGTGGCGTTGGTTAACGGCAGTCGCCCGCTCGGCAGGCGCCGCCTGACGCTCGCCCACGAGTTGGGCCACTTCATGTTCGCCGACGAGTTCTCGACCGACTGGTTGGTGGCCGATGATCCGGCCAGCAAGCGTGAGGCCCGCATCGACCGGTTCGCTCGAGCACTACTGCTGCCGGAGTCGGCGCTGCGCAGCGCCTGGCAGAGCGACCAGAGCACCCGGACTAGGGCAGTGCTCATCGCCAGCGAGTACCGAGTCGACATGTCGACGTTGTCGCGGCGTCTGAGCGAGCTGGGCATCGCGTCTTCCGCCGAGGCAACCGTCGTCCGTTCCACGCGCACCAAACAGGCCGACATCGTCGAGCACGCGCTGCTCGTGCCTCAAGACCTAGCGCCGCCCGAGTTTCCCGACGCCTACATCAGGGCCGTGCTGAACGCCTACCGCAGCGAAGAGATCTCCGCGGCCCGGGCTATCAGCATGCTGCCCGAGACCTGGTCAGAGGACGACCTGCCGGACCTACCGAAGTTGCCCGAGAACGCGACCTGGACCTTCGTTTCGTGACCGTCTGCAGATGGAACCGCTCATCTTCGACACCGGACCGCTCAGCCAGTTCGCTCGCATTGAGAGCCTTGAGGTGCTCAGACTCGTCGTTGGTGAGCGCCGCTGCATCGTCCCGGAGGCGGTAGTCGTCGAACTTCGACGCGGAGCACAGCGAGACTCGCGCATTCAGGCGGTGCTGGAAGCTGGCTGGATCGAGAAACGGGACGCCTCGGATGGCGACGAGATCGCTGCGTACGCGACTTTCGCTAGTCGACTGGTGTCGGGTGATCGGAACGTCGGTGACGCCGCGGTTCTCGCACTTGCCAAGACGCTCCCCGGTCAAGCGGTCATCGATGACAGGGTCGCGCATCGGATCGGCATGAAGGCAGGCGTCTCCTGCACTCGCACGCTCGCGTTGTTGTGCCAGGGAATCCGCTCGAATCTGCTGACACTCGAAGATGTGAGCGACCTCGCTGACGAACTCATCGTCACCGACTACCACCTGCCCTTCGGCCCAGGCGAGTTCGTCAAGTGGGCCGAGGAGAACGATCTCACTGCGAGCTAACGCGCCGAGCCGAGCTGTGGCGGCGCCGGGCTGCACCGTCCGCGCTGGCTAGGTTGCTTCGAGAGTGCCGCGCTGTACGTGGCGTCCCCATGGGCCCGACAGGAACGCTTTGATACGGGCATCAAGAAGACCCGCGTGCCGGTCGTCCGGGAGAACCATGAGGTCGCGGTTCCGGTAGGTGAACCTCTGAGGTGGTGCTGCCGACAACCGTGTCCTGAGCGCGGCGTCCCAGGCGTCGAGTTGCGACGGCCGGTCGTTGAAGTTCTGCGGGTGGTGTTGATACACGACGACCGTCTGTCGGCGGGTGCGGCGCAGGAACGTCCGCAATTCGTGCTGATGGACATGCTTGGGCGAAGGCCGCTTCTTCTCCATCGCGGCCGTCGCAAGGCCCACATCAGGATCGAGGAACACGATGTCGGATTCAGCGGTCCACTCGAGCGCCTGCTGCAGCCACGACGGCCTCGTAGCGGCACGCAATTGCTCGGACCAGAAGCGTGTTCTCTCGCCGAGGATCTCGCTCTGCTCCAAGGCGGCGAGGCACCGGTTGTTGTCAACCACTTCGCGCAGGCAGTCGAACAGGCCGGGATCGCACTCGCGATATCCGCTGGCGTAGCTCAAGTAGTCCAAGTCCTGCCCGTGGCTATGGGGCGTGTTGTCGATGGTTCGTTGGTCTGGCACGTACCACACCACGCCGAGTTTCAGTGGCGGCTCGCCGTCGGGCATTCCAGCCAAGGCACGAAGCAGGCCGAACTTCGGATAGTCGCCGAAGTCCCCCACAAACTGGTCCTGCATCGCGCCACCAGCCTACGGGCATCGGCCCGGCCGGGGAATCGTCTGCGCGGCCGGGTAGAAGGGACGAGATTTCAACGAAGGAGCCTGATTCATGAGCGGATCGTCAGCCCAAGCGTCGGAGCCGGCCCCGGACTGCCCGAAGTGCGGCCAGTCGATGGTGAGGCGCACGGCCCGGCGAGGGGCGAACGCCGGCAACGAGTTCTGGGGGTGCTCTGAGTTTCCCCGATGCCGCGGCATCGTTCAGTACCAGCCGCCTGGGGAAGCGCCGGTCGACAAGGACGCCTCTGCGCCCGTGCAGAGAGTTCAGGACAACGTTGAGGAGGCCACGACCTCAGACGCTGGCGACAAGCCCCAGGGCTTCCTCACAAAGGTTGCGAGGGCGATCGACAAGGGCCATCGCTGGTATCTCGAACGAGATGAGCCGGATGCCGCTGGACGCTGGGATGACGATCATCGGCGCAGCATGCTCCGCTATGTCTATGAGCGAGACGGCGGTCGATGCGGCATCTGCACGGCGGAGATGAAGATCAAGGGCGCCCAGATCGAGCACGTCGTGCCCAAGGTGTTCGTGTTGTTCGACGTTGGCAAGGGCGGAAAGGCGGCGCCGGGCACCCAGTACAGGAGCCGCTTGCACAAGATCGACAACCTGCAGGCCGCCCACACCTACTGCAACAAGCGAAAGGGCAACACGCCGGAGGTCGACAAGTGGCGGCATCCGGCCATGCCGCCGCTCACGGTCGCGGACGCCGAAGATGGAGTAGTTTTGGTCTTGCCCAGAGGGTCGAAGGCTCGATCGGCGCGCTAACGCCTGGGCAGCGTCCGTGCCGTCATCGCTCTCTGAGCGTGTTTGAGCGCCGGAGCCAGCTTGACGAGTCGGAGGACAACGGAGATGAGCCCAGGAAGGGCGTAACCCCGGCCGTTTGCAGAAGCAGGGACGGTTCCGGGGTCTTCAAGGACAATTGTAGAGCAGATCGCCGGCGCTCACCACGGAGCCCAGTCGATCCCCGACGCCTGGTGCCAACACCTCGCCATGTCAGCCAAGATCACGTCGCTAGCCGATCAACTGCAAGCCAAGGCCGCCCTGACGGTGGGGGCTCCACACGGCGACCCGGAGCCGAACTGCTGACCGACCACGTCCGAGATGCCGATAGGTGCCGCTAGACGCGCGAAAGCCCGGCCACTCTCCGTCCGGAGAGGTACCGGGCTTCGCTTCCGCGGGCTAGTGCCCTTGGCGGATCCATTATCCCACATGAGGCCTACGAGACCTCAGCGGCCGGGGTTCTGGTGACTTGGGTGGTGTCGCAGGGGGGTGCTTACGCTGCTGGCTGGTCGAATCGCCGCGTGGGCGGCCGGGAGCGCACAGCCATGGGTAGCAAGACCCACATCGGGGCCAGAGTCGTGACGCTGGGCCTTTTGGCGACCTGGCCGCGGGGATGCGGCTGTCGGGGGTGGTGGCTGACGCAGTGGTGACGGTGGTCGCGGTTGCGATGCATGGACCCGACTCGGCCACGCTGACCGACCGGACTGGTGATGGTCGGCTGGGCGAGCGAATCGTCCTGTCCGACAACTTGGCCGGACTGGCCTGCCGGACCTGCCGAAGTTGCCCGAGGACGCGACCTGACCGACGTGCGGGGCGGTTCCCCGCCTGCCATGCGAAAGCAGTTCCGAGGTGAGCCCGAATCTCGAGCGGAGCGACCGAGCTACCTGCTCTTCGTTGCCTCAATGATCCCGGACTCGGTCTCGGCCACGAGTTCGGGCAGGTAGCCGGTGGCTGCTTGGATGACCTTCAGGCGGTCGTGGTCGTTGCGTGCCTGCCACGCCCCGACCGCTGTGCGCGACCGTTCGTCGGCCACCGCATCGAGCCGCTTCGCGATGGAGTCGCCTACGTTGCTCAAGACGTCAAGCAACTCCTGGAACGGAGCAGCGGCTGTCGACGCAGCCGAGGCCACCCAGCCGGAGTCGCCGGATCTCACGATCCAAAGCGGCGGCATCACCGCGCCCTGTACGGCCTCTGCCAGGTCGTGTGTCGTGCGATATACCTCAAGCTGCTTGTGACCGAGGTCGTACCCTCTCGGAGATCCTGAGTCGATCGCCGCCTCGGCGGCTGCGAGCATCCGAGGAGCAGCATCGAGGCCGACGCCGAGGGGAGCCCCGTCCTCGATGGTGAGGTACAGCCATGACTCCGCGAGGAACTCTAGGAGTTCTACCCAGGTCCACTCGAACCCGTCGTTCTCGTCCGCGCCGTGCCAGACGGCCCTGCCCCGAAGGCTCACCCTCAGGCGTCCCCTGGTCGCTTCGGCCGCGGTTGCCCTTGGACGCCCGGGGCACCAGGTCAGCACGAACTCGATGTCTCCGTCGCCCGACCGGGCTACCAGTTCATCCATCGCCGCACCTCCCTCTCGCATCCTTGCTGCGTGGCGCGCTCCAGCAGTTCCTTCTTGACATCCCTCGCGTTGCCGCCGCGCGGGAACTTTGACGGGTGTTCGGGGAACCCATGGTACGACGTCCCTGGATTCGTCGGTGCAGCCCGGTAGATGACACCGTCGCTCACTGCGTACAGGCGTGGGGGGTACGAGCGGCTCCAGCGCGGCGGGACTCAGGGGATTGCGTCATCGAGAAGCGCTTGGACATCGGACGGGCTCATCGTCGCGGGACACTTGCCAACGTGGTGGTTCAGTCCCACCTCGATAGATCCGTCCCCGGGGGTGGCTGGAGCGCTCGCCGTGTTCAGTGTCCGATTGTGCGGTAGTCGCCCCCGGTCGCGGCTACCGCGGCTCGAAGGCGTGCACCGTCGTCTCCTGTCCAGACGCAGAGCGGCGCGTCGAGGTGCTCCGATGCGGCGGCGGCCTCGGCGCTGAGGGCGGACAGCCGGTGCGCGTGAGCCAGCTCAGCTATCCGGAATGCGACGGTGCGCATCGGGACGACGGCGATGTCGTCGGGGAGCGCGACGAGCTGGCGGCCTAGCGCCTGGCGGGCATACGCGGGCCATGAGCCTGTCAGCGCCCCGCCGGCGGCTGCGACCACGCTGCGGCACAGCCTCACGAGGTAGAGGTTTGTAGTGGCAGGCTCGTGGTCGGCCAAAACCGACGCCAGTTCCGAGCCCACGTCCTCAGATAGCAGGTCTCGCAGCAGGTGGTCGTCGAGGACGGCCTTGCTCACGTTGTGGCGAGTTCAGGGTCGTCGTCCAGCGACCGCACGAAGGCGGCGTGCTCGTCCCGGCTCAACAAGTCGCCCAAGAGGCGGCGACCCTCGCCCCAGGGGAGCGTCAGGACGGCGAAACCGAGATCGACGACGTCGACCGGTCCGCCTCCGTCAAGATCCCACCGGTGGCGGGCTGCCGCCGGAAGCGACATCTGGCCCGACGAGGAGACCAAGTACTGACGAACCTCACTCATCCGCAGCATCATACTTGGTAACGAAGCCCACTGCGCCAAGTGCCGATGGCCATATTGCCCGTCCATGCCTCGGGGGGAGTGCGGATGCCAGCACGGCCGAATCATCCGACGTGCGAAGCAACATCAGATGGACGGAGATCTGACCAGCCGAGTACGAGTGAATTGCGCCGGGTAGGGTGATCGTCCGAGGCAGGAGACGACCCCGCCATGGGCAATCGGCATACGCGATCACAGCGGCAGCGGTGGGCCCACCTGACCAGGACGGTCCCGATCGACGAAGTTGCGGCCAGAGCCGGCGTGAAGCGCGGGACGGTGCGTTCTTGGCGGGCCGAGTTCGGCGTCACCGGCGGCGACGTGGCCGTTCGTTCGGCTGCTGGCAGGGTCAGGCCCGACCGCGGCCAGGCCGCAGCCGCCGCCGGTGCTCAACCCACTGGCGCTCCGGCCGGTGCAGACAGATGCGACATGGGGGCAGAGGTGCGCCAAGCGACCTTGCGCTATGTCGAGCAGCACCGAGAGTGGTTTCACGACGCCGAGGGCCGGCAGTCGGACAAGAAGGAGATGCGTGAAGTGATCTCCGATTGGGAAGGGCAGCACGGCCCGTTGACTCCCCAGGAGAAGGCAGAAGCTCGAACCGTTCTCGGTCGGTGAGCATCCTCATCCTCGATTCTGGGCGCTCATCGCGCTCGAGAGGAACAAGCGTGCCGCGTGGGCGCTGGTTGAAGCCGCCTACGAGGCGGGCGACAGAGCTCAAGTGCCAGCCTGCGCGCTGGCGCAGGTGTGGAACTGAGGCTACAAGGCGTCTACGGCCAAGAGCCCTCCCAGGAGCTGACACGAGCTATTCTGTAGCTTCGGCTTGATGAACCCATGCAGGCTGTTCGGCTCTTCGACCACAAGTAATCATGAGCAATCACAACATTGATCGAACAGACCTCGTCCACTTGGTACAACACGTTGCTCTCAATCAATCAGGCTGGTGGGAGCAAGCAATGGAGCGCTTGATCCTCGCATGCGTGTACACGAGCGGGCCGAGTGGTCAAGATGAGATATGCGAGGCCGTGCGGGCATCATCAGGCGTCAAGGTCACGTCGGAGCGGTTGACCCGTAGCATCGCATCCCTTCTGGACAACGGAACTCTTGTACAGCTTGACGGCTCCATCAGAGTCTCAGAAGCAGTGCGGACCGACCTAAGTCTACACGAAGAGCGAACGCTCGTGAGCGAAACACGTGTCCGCGAGAAGTTCGCGAAACTGGCCGAGACCTACGAACTAGGATCTGATGCTGATGAACTGTGGGGCAATCTCGAGACACAGATCATCCTGCCAATTGTCCGCCACTTCGGAGCCCGACTCTATGCTCTATTGACATCCGGTAACGATGATGCTCGCAACGATCTAGCGACACATGTAGGTGACTATATAGAGCAAACGAATGAGCAACTCCGGAAGTTCTATTACGACTTCATGGATCCATACGATGACGACATTCGTAGTTTTGTCCTCCGAAGGCTCAATGCCCAATATATTGTAGATGCCGCAGCGCTGTCTGAGGAAGCGCTAGATAAATTGGCAAGACAAGACGCACTGCCGTCTAAGGTAAGGATATTGCTTGACACCAACTTTCTCTTCTCTGTCATGGGTCTTCATGATAATCCTGGTAACGAAGAGGCAAACAAGTTGCTCCAACTCATCGAACAGGTATCGAGCAGAGTAACTCTACAGCTATATGTTCTACCCATCACGATCGACGAGGCACGTAGAGTACTTCGAAATATTATCTTCAAACTCACGCAGTTTCGTGGACAACCGAATCTAGCAGAAGCCGCACAGCTAACACATTCTCTCGGACTCGCAGACCGCTATTTTGAAGCGGCCCGACGCTCAGCAAGCCGGATCTCTGCTGAGGACTTTTTCGGGCCATATGAGTCGGATCTGCTATCGGTCCTGCGTAACAAGTCAGTCGAACTGTACAACGTCAATCTTGATCAACTCCGTACAGACCAGCAAGTCATCGATGATATCCATGACCAGGCTGACTTTCAGCAGTTGTATAGACCTAGGGGTGAGAAGCCGTACGAAACAAATCTGCATGACATGGTATTGTGGCACTTCGCGCATCGTGAGCGTCGAAGTACCCTTACTTCACCGCTTGAAGCAACGATTTGGGTAGTTACCCTAGATTACAGCCTCCTCTCATTTGATAGGTTCAAACGTAAGGCAGATCGGATGCGTCCGCCGATCTGCTTGGAGCCGGTCGCCATTATTCAGCTGTTTCAGTTCTGGGTTCCCTCGTCGACAGAATTGGATGAAGCGCTAGTAGGGAGTATCCGCCAACCGCTACTGCTATTGGACTTCGATATCGAATCCGAGCAAATTACTCTACGGATTCTCGATCAGCTATCTCGCTTCGATGGCGCTGAAGATCTCCCTCCTGATGTAGCCGTCGAGATACTCACCAACCAGGCCCTAAGGGACCGGATCGCGACGACTCGACCCGAAGATGCGCGGGATGAGACGGTGGTCGGTCAACAGTTACTGGCTATGATAAAGGAGATGCGAAGCCAACGAGATCAAGCAAAATCAGCCGCACGAGATCACGAAGAGCGGGGGCGATCAGTTCAAGAGGACGCTAAGAGGGATCTCGAGCTTGAGCGCTCGCTGCGTACTCAATCGGAAAGCCAGATCTCAATCTTGCAAACTAGAATCTCAGAACTGGAGCGGCTAGAGGCTCACTCTCTTCGTAAGGCTGAGTCTCAGCATATCGCATGGAGAGTCATGCTGTCTTCTGTCGTGGCACTAGCCACACTCGCAGGCACACGGATCACGCTCGAATTCGCCATTAGTGGATGGATCGCATGGGTGTCAGCAACGGCGATGAGCCTCTTTGTCTATTGCGGAAGTATAGAAGTGTGGCTGAGGAAGACTCGTTTTGCTGACTCAAAAGCGTATGGCCTTGTTGTATGGTTACGCAAGCGGTGGATTGGGTTCGCCGGTGCTGTACTGGCCTCTCTGGTCGCAGGCTTAATCAATCAGGGCTGAAGAGGCGTCCAAGGGGCGGAACAAGCGGCTGCAAATTGAGACGAGCGTCTAGTGTTCGTGAACATCCTCTCCATCTCGAATGGCACAGTCAATCTCCTCCTAGATGGCCAGGCCTCGGTGCTGGCGAGGTAGTGCAGTCTGGTTCAGTTCGCATGCTGATCGCCGAAGCGCTCAGCGATGAAGGCGGCGACCTCGGCGGCAATAACGGCTCGCGTTGAGTTGTTGCGGCGTTGGTAGAGGATGTCGTCGCCGCTCCTGTTGTTGACCCAGATGGGGCGGGAGCTGGAGGGCACGTCGATGCGGCAGATGTCGTGGCCGTTAGCTTGGTCGATGCGGATTCGGAGGCGGCTGGCGCCTGCGTGTCCGATGCTGTTCTCGAAGAGCGTGTCGAGCCAGTTGATGTAGCCGTCGGCGTTGATGGGTTTGACCTGGGCGTAGTCGTCGTCCAGTCCGACGGGTGTGCCGTCGTCGGCCACGCCGATCAGCAGGGTTCCGCCCTGGTCGTTGAGCATGCCGGCGACGGTCTTGACGACGACTTCTTCCATCGTCTTGTCGCGGCGCTGCTCCTGCACGTTCCATCGGGCGGTCTTCTTGTACTCGACGGTCCGGGACTCGTCGTGGGTCAGGAGTTCTTCGGTGGTGCGGGCCCAGGTGGCGGTCGTGCCGAGGATCTCCTCCAGCAGCCGGGCGCGCAGAGTGGGATCGGAACAGATCTGGACCAGGACGGCCTCGTCGACTTGTTCCGCGGCAGCCGGCAGAGTTGCGAGGCTGGTCGAGACGGGGGCGGCGTCGGGAGTGTCGTAGACGCTTGCACCGTCTCCGTCGTCGCCGAAGCTGACGTAGATGTGGTCGAAGATGGCGTCTACCTTCCGGGTGAACATGTCGGGCCCGTAGGCGGGGGGCAGTTCGGCGTCGAGGACATCTCGGACGGCGACCTTCACGGCTGAGCGGGTCTGCTGGCGGCGCTTCCAGTCGAGAACGAGCTTCTCCTCGATGTGCTTCAGCAGCTTCTTGGCCGCTGCTTTCACCTTCTTGGTGTCGGCGTCGGTCAGTTCGGGCTCGGGTTTGGTGAGCAGATCGAAGATCGCGAGTTCTGCTTCGGTGAGGCCTTCTCGGACGGCGCGCTGTTCCTCGTCGCTGAGTTCCTTGCTGAGGGCGCCGAGGCGGCGGAAGAGTTCCTCGATGTTGTGGGTGCCTGCGTTGTATTCGTCGATGAGTTGCCGGAATCGTTCGGCGAGGTCCAGCCGGGTCGGGTTCTTGCGCACCGCGTCGTCGAGCCGCTTCTCGAGGTCCTCCTTGATGGTCTTGGCGACGGTGCGCTTGTTGGCGGCGAAGCGCAGGGCGAGTTGCTCGAAGTCGATCTGGTTGAGATCGATCAGCGGGTCGGCTCCGTCGGCGGAGCGGATGATGTACTCCTTGGCTCCGACTGACCCGAGTTTGGCGGGTTGGCGGGAGTTTGGAGACAGCAGATGGCCTCTGACGTGGGGTTTTGTGTCTCCGGTCGGCGTTTCGGCGAGGATTTGTAGGGGCGACACATAGTTGACAGTGTGCTGGTTTGGGGTTATTGTTGTGTCGTGTTCGTGAAGACGACCCGTCGCCGCAGGGGCGACAAGGTGTATGAGTACTTGTCGTTGGTCGAGTCGGTGCGCGACGGCGCCAAGGTGGGCCACAGGACGCTTCTGCGTCTCGGTGAGGTGACCGCTCTGCGCGAGTCCGGGCAGCTGGAGCGGATCGTGGCCGCGTTGGAGGCCCACCTGCGCCGCGAGCGCGTCGACGTGGGGGCGGTGGCCGCTGAGGGGGCGCCGGCGGTGGGGGCGGTGGCCGCGGCAGCGACGGTGTGGGGTCGCCTGGGACTGGACGGATGGTTCGCGCAAGTGGGCGCCGGGCGCGGCGCTGGCGCCTTGGAGCACGCGGTGTTCGCGATGGCGGCCAACCGGCTGGTGGCGCCGTGCTCGAAGCGGCGCCTCGCCGAGTGGGCCAGCGAGGACGTGGTCATGCCCGAGGGCTGGGAGGCTCCGTCGCTGGACCAGTACTACCGGGCCCTCGACGCGGTCGCCGACGCCAAAGAGGCCACCGAGGCGCACCTCTACAGCCGGCTGTGCGACCTGTCGAACCTGGACCTGCGGCTGGTGTGCTACGACTTGACCTCCACATACTTCGAGGGATCGCCGCGGCCGTCGGTGCGGTTCCCGTCGCGGGCGTTCGGGTACTCCCGTGACCACCGCGGCGACCGGCCCCAGATCGTGATCGGCCTGCTGTGCACCTCAGACGGGATCCCCATCGCCCACCACGTGTTCGCTGGCAACACCAACGACGCCTCCACCCTGCCGGCGGTGCTGGCCGACCTCGCCAGCAGGTTCGCGGTGGGCCGCATCTGCGTGGTCGCTGACCGGGGCCTGATCTCCAAAGACAACGTCGACGCAGTCGCCGCCGCCGGGTTCGACCATCTGCTGGCCACCAGGCTGCACCGCGACCACATCGCCAAAGAAGCCCTCGAAGCCATCGACGACGACACCGCCTGGGTCGAGATACCCCAGCACCGCTGCCGGGCCACAGACATCGCGCTCACAGACGGCACCCGCGCCGTCGTGGTCGAGTCCGACGCCCGCGCCCGCCGCGACACTCTGCGCACCGCCGAGATCGTCGCCCGCGCCGAGGCCGAGCTGCTCGCCCTTGAGCGCCGCGTCCGCGAAGGCCGGCTCAAAGACCCCGCCAAAATCGGGCGAGCCGCCCAGCGCATCCTCGGCAAAGGCGGCGCCGGGCGGCTCTTCGACGTCGAGATCGCCGCGGGCCGCTTCACCTACCACTACAACGAAAACGCCCACACATACGAGGAGCTCCTCGCCGGCCGCTACGTGCTCACCACCAGCCTCACACCCGCACAAGCCGGCACAACCCAGATCGTGGCCGCCTACCGCCAGCTCGCAGGCGTCGAAGCAAGGTTCCGGACCCTCAAAGACTTCCTGCACCTGCGACCCGTGCGGCACTGGACCGAACAAAGAGTCCGCGGCCACGTCGCCGTGTGCGTCTACGCCGCCGTCATCGAGACCCTCATCGGACACGACCTCGCCAAAGCAGACGTCCGCGACCCCGACCTCGACCACCAGCACCTCAGCGCCGCCCGAGCCCTCAGAGAACTCAACCGCATCCGCAGAGTCAAACTCACCGCCAACGGCCACAACATCGACCTCACCACCCGGCGCACCCCACTGCAGGCCCGTGCCCTCACCGCGATCGGAACCGACACCCAAAGCTGGGACAAAGCCACCATCACCTGACCCCGCCCAGCCGCACCCCAACCGCCGATGTAGTGGAAACACCTCACCGCCGCGCCCCCTCTGACCTCACAAAACGCGAAACACCCGCCAAACTCGGGACTGACCGGTCGAGCAGGTCCGACACCGAGTCCATGACCCCGCTGATGTCGGGGGCTTCTGACATCGACTCGATCTTCGACGCGATTGAGCGGATCACAGCGACGCGGTGCGTGACCGCCATCGCCTCAGGATCCGGCAGCAGCGCCTTGAAGGTCTTACGGACCCGCCGGGCCAGCGACAGGTACCGGCGGCGGGTCTGCTCGTCGATGAGCAGCGCCTCCACGGCCGCCTTCTGCAGAGCCACGAACTCGAAACCCTGCGCGGCCTCAAGGTCGCGAAGATCGATATCGTTCGCGTCGCAGAACTCGGTGATCTCCGCGAGATCCGCCTCCAGTTCGGCGATGAGGTCGTCTTTGGGCCGGATCGGCGAGTCGATTCCTGCGTCGGTCCGGTCCGCGGCGTAGATGGCGAGAGCCCGCTCGAGGTTCCGGAATACGCCCACGTAGTCGACGATGAGGCCGTTGTCCTTATCGGGGAACACCCGGTTGGCCCGGGCGATGGTCTGCATCAGCAAGTGGTTGCGCATGGGCTTGTCGAGATACACCGTCGAAGTCGACGGCGAGTCGAACCCGGTGAGCCACATGGCGCACACGAACACGAGCCGGAACGGGTCGTCGGGATCCTTGAACTTGGAGTCGAGGTCCTCGTCGACCATCCGCTTGCGGTGCTTGGCGATGTCGAGCCCGGCCTTAGCCATGTCGGCGACCTCGTTCTGGGCCTGCGACACCACCACGGCCATGTCGGTGGTTCCCATGAAGTCGATCAGCGACTCCAGGTGCGGGCGCTCCAGCTCAGGCGTGTCGGCCAGTTTGGCTTCGAGTTCGGCCAGGTAGCGCGCCCACTCGGCTTCGACCAGGTCGTACATGCGCACCGCGGTGGCCTTGTCGATGGCCACGTACATGGCCTTGCCCCTGAAGCCGCGGTTCACGAAGTGGTGGACCAGGTCCGCGGCGATCTCTTCGAGGCGCTGGGGTCGGGTGATCAGCTCGTACTGCTGGGAGAAGCGGTGCGCCACTGCCTTCTCCTGGGCGTCGTCAAGCGCGGCCTCCTCCAGTAGGTCGTCCAGTTCGTCGTCGAAGTCCTCGTTAGTGAGCTGCAGCTCCGGTGTGCGGTTCTCGTAGTAGAGCGGGACAGTGGCGCCGTCCGCTATCGAGTCCCTGAAGTTATAGATCGACACGTAGTCGCCGAACACCCGGCGGGTCTCCTCCTCGCCGGCGATGAGCGGAGTGCCGGTGAACCCCAGGAACGAGGCGTTGGGCAGCGCCAGGCGCATGTTGGCCGCCAGCGTGTCGTACTGGGAGCGGTGGGCCTCGTCGGTGATCACCACGATGTCGTCGCGCTCAGACAGCACCGGCATCCGCTGCCCCTTCTCCGGCGGGATGAACTTGTGGATCAGCGTGAACACGTAACGGTGATCCTGACCCAACAGCTCCCGCAAATGCGCCGACGATTCGGCGTGGACCTGCTGGCCGGAGGTGATCACCCCAGAATCGGCGAAGTCCCCGTAGAGCTGCTCGTCGAGCTCCTTGCGGTCGGTGACCAGCACGAAGGTCCAGTTGCCGGGCTGTTTGCGCAGCACCTTCTGGGTGAACCACAGCATCGACAGCGACTTGCCCGACCCCTGGGTGTGCCAGAACACCCCGAGGCGGCCCTCACGCTGTTCGAGCTCCCGCAGCGCGTCCAGCGAGTTGTTCACCCCGAGGAACTGGTGGTTCTTGGCGAACGCCTTCACCAACCCGCCCGGACGCTCGGTGAACGCCACGAAGTTCTCCACCAGATCGAGCAGCCGATGCCGATCGCACGTCGCCCGCAGAACGGTCTCCAACGAGACGACACCCTGCTCGCCCTCGGAGTTGATCTTCTTCCACTCCGCGAAGTGACCCCAGGTCGCGAACGTCGAACCAACCCGCGTGTCGGCACCGTTGGAGAGGACGACGAACGCGTTGGACCAGAACAGATGCGGGACCGTGTCGCGGTAGTCGCGCAGATTGGCGTCGTAGGCGTCGCGGACGTTCTTGTGCGAGACCTTCAACTCGACGAACACCAGCGGGATCCCGTTGACGAACAGCACCACATCAGCCCGCCGCTTGTACATGTCACCAGCGATCCAGAACTGCGAGACCGCCAGCCAGTCGTTCTCGTCGACCGCGTTCCAGTCAACGAACCGCACCCTGACCGTCCGGCGCTCACCATCGCTGCCGACGGACTCGACTCGCGCCCCCTCCCGCAGCAGGCGATACACCTCGCGGTTGGCTCTCGTCCGATCCATCGCTGACCGATCCTCAAGCAACTGCTCAACAGCCTCCGACAGAGCCGCACCAGAAAGACCAGGGTTCAGATCACGAAGCGCCTCACCAAGCCGATGCCCGAGCACCGGCTCCAACTGCGAATCACGCCCCAGCGTGCCCGCCGGCCCCAGCACCTCATCGAACCCCGACGCCACCTCCCACCCCAACTGCGACAACAACCGTAACGCAGGCTGCTCAACCAACTCATCCTCAGTCAACCCCGACGGACTCACACCGCCACCAGATCCAGGTCAAGCTCCGACACATCCAACTCACCGGAGACCAGCCGTGGCAACAGGAGATCACGGGCTTCGAGGAGAACTTGGTTCTGTCGCAGAAGGTCCTTGATCAGTGCCATCATCGGCCCAACAGAATCCTCAAACCGTTCCATCTCTCGTCTGCTCGGCACGCAAATCGGCAACTCTCGGAAGGTGGACTTCCTCAATTCACGAAAGGTCGCGCCGCCCGCAAGGCTCAAGAAGAGATCCACGTTTGATTGGAGCCAGAAGTAGATGTAGTCCGAAGGCAGCCGTTCATTAGGGACTGTCGTGATGAATCCCTGGTTCGTAGTCGCTGACGTTGTGGCAATGCTGACGACACCGATGGTTGCGCGGCTCGTCATCATGACCGAGCCGGCCGGAAAGAGTTTCGCGGAACTCTTCTCGAGCCCGAGTTCGTTGATCTTCAAGCCAGAGTTGAAGGCAAAGGCCGACTGTGTGCGAGTCAAGTCGGTGGGCGTGAACCACTGCACGCTGCCGTCCGTCCAGTACTCCTCGACCTCCTTCGATGGAGTTCCTCCACCAATGGTTTCGAGCGCGTCGCCAACTCGGTAGACTTGCCAGCCCTCTGGAATCTGGCCGAGGTCTGAGTCGCCTAGTGTGAGATCCTCATGCCCCGGGAACCGGAAGTGCACGAACCACTCCCGATACAACAACCGAGCCATCTCCTCCAGAATCTCAATCCGCCGCCGATTGTTGACTAGGAGGACATCGAAGCATTTCAGGATGTCGGCAACGGATCGTTGGATGTCGAGGCTGGGGAGTTCTACATCGTAGGAGCCCAAGAGCCTCGCGTTGGCGTTCGGCTGTGCGGCTCCGCCGGCTACAGATTTAACCCAGCGCTTAAATTCAGCGGACTGAACTATCTGCCCCAGATAGTACGGGTCTACCTTGGCGGGGTCAGGACGAAACCGGACAAGATAGCTAGCGAAGGTGGCGGTCTCGGGTCGGGCCCAGATCTGCTTCGCATACCCGACCGTTGCTCGTGTACGGGCAACGACGATGTCCCCCTCACGGAGGAGGAACTTGTCACGCTTGTGGTCTTCAATCTCACAGTGAGGAACGGTCGCCCAGTTGATTGACTCGGGAACGATGTCCGTAATCCGCAGGAACTTGGGACCAGTGGTGGGGTCATTGGAAGCACGGGCGGTGTAGCCGTAGTCGACTGAACTGCACAGCTGACGCAGCTTCGTCATTGACGCCACACGGAGTCGAGAACCTCAGAGACTGCTTCGTTTAGGCGTAACGCTTCCGCCGAGAGCAACTCCCACTCCTCGGCAAGCTCACCAAACTTGACCTCGAAGTTGATGTCTTGCGACGTACCCGTATCCTTCCCGACGTATCGACCGGGGTTGAGGCTCCAGCCCTGTTCCTCGATCTGCTCATGCGTTACAGCGGCGCAGGTGCCAGCCACGTCGCTGTACGTACCATCTGGAAGGATCGCACTGAGCATTTCCTCGCTTCCTGCGTCGAACTCGGGCTCCTCGCCCCGCCAGAGCCGGACGACATTGGCGAGGAACTCGACTTGCTGCGGTGTCCAGTCGCGGTGGGCCTTGTCGAGCTGGCGGTAGAGCTCGCGGGCGTCTATGAACAGAATCTTGTCGGCGCGGTCTGTGTGCTTCTTGTCGCGGTCCAGGAACCACAGCGTCACGGGTAGGGTGACGGTAAAAAACATGTTCGTGCCGACGGCGACGATCACGTCGACGCTGCGATCCTCGATCAGGTTGCGGCGGATGTCGAGTTCGCTGCCCCGTGCGTCGGAGGCGGAGTTGGCCATGACAAAGCCGGCTCTGCCGGTGTCGTTGAGCGCGGAGTAGAAGGTCTGGATCCAGAGGTAGTTGCCGTTGTCGGGCTTCGGCAGGCCGAACACGAACCGGGGGTCGTCCTCGAGTTTGGTCTTGTCGATCTTGTTGACGTTGAACGGCGGATTGGCCATGACGAAGTCGAACTTGCTGGCTGAGTCATGGAGGTCCTCGTAGTAGGTGTTTCCCTCCCGGATGTCGCCGCCGAGGCCGTGGACGGCGAGGTTCATCTTGGCGAGGCGCACGGTGTCGCCGGTCTTCTCCTGGCCATAGATCGACAGCTCCTGGCCGGGGTCGCGGCGGTGGCGCTCCACGAAGTGCGCCGACTGCACGAACATGCCGCCGGAGCCGCAGGCGGGGTCGTAGATCTTGCCGTGGAAGGGTTCGAGGATCTCCACGATGAGCCGCACGATCGAGGTGGGGGTGAAGAACTCGCCGCCCTTCTGGCCCTCTGAGAAGGCGAACTTGCCGAGGAAGTACTCGTAGATAAGGCCGAACCCGTCGCCCTCGATCGCCTCCGGCAGTGCCCTCAGGAGTCGTAGCAGTTCTCCGAGGATGTCGTCGGGGATGCGTGAGTAGTCCTTCGGCAGGACTCCTTGAAGGTCGGGGTTGTAGACCTCGATGCCGCCCATGGCCTGGTTGATGGCCTTGCCGATGTCGGCGTCCTCGGGCAGGTCGAGCAGCCCCTCGAACCGGGACTCCTCCGGCAGGTACAGCGCTCCGATGGCCTGGTAATCCTCCGGCCCCGTCGGCCGGCGAGCAGAGCCGGATCCAACCGCCTCCGCTGCTTGGGCGAACCGCTCGTCGGCATACCTCAAGAAGATGAGCCCCAGCACCGGCGAGGCGTACTCCGACGCCTTGAGCCCGGAGTTGGCCCGTAGCTGGTCCGCCGCCTCCCAGAGCTTGTTCTGCAGTTCACTGAGATCAGTAGCCACGCTCGTCCCTTCCGATAGCCGCTGCATCGTGTTGCAGCCTCAGGCGGCCGCCGAGATGCACAGACCCCGGCGGCGCGCCGGATCGTGGTATCCCCGAGAAGTAGACGTCATAGGGGAGTGAGACGCTTGGGGCGTGAATGAGGGCGCGCATGAGGATAAGACAGTAGACGCCATAGCCTGATCGTCGCATCTAGCCGCATTGACCTCCTCTCGGAGCCGAGGTCAATCTCGAGGCGGCAGGCCAAGCAATCCTGATCGTTCGATTGGAGAGAACTGAGAATGATCGAGGCCGTCAGTCCTGACTCGTCGCAATATGAGCAGGTGGTCGCTCTCGGCAACGCCAACAGCAAGACCTTGGGCCACTTGCCGTTCGCTGCGATCAAGCAGGCAGCCGCCGAGGGCAGGGTTCTCGCGTTCGTGGAGGGTGGGGAGGTCAAGGGCTATGTGCTGTTCGGCAAGAGGGTGAGGACGGGCGACATCTCTCTCACGCACCTCTGCGTAGACCGGAGCAAGCGAGGCGGAGGGATCGCACGCCAACTGGTGGAGGGCATCGTCGAACGCCATCCCCACAGGGCTGGGATCCGGCTGTCGTGCCGCAAGGACTACGAAGCGCACGCCATGTGGCCACAGCTGGGGTTCCGACAGCTTGGAGAGAGACCCGGACGCGGTCGTGAGCGGTTGCCGCTGGTCACATGGTGGCGCCCCATCGCTGCGCTAGCCCTCTTCGGGGAACCTGAGATGGAAGATGGCCGTCTGGTGGTGGCCGTCGACACCAACGTCCTGCTGGACATCCTGGAGCAACGAGACTTTCCTGCCTCGTTAGCGCTCACGGCGGACTGGGTAGCTGAAGCCGCAGAGTTGGCGGTGACGGAGGAGGGTCGCTCGGAGCTCTCCGAGCAGCGGCCCAGAAGCACAGAGTTCGAGTCATCACTGGGCGAGTTCGGAGCCTTGGAGCCGTCGCCGAAGGCATGGCGCTCAACGTTCCAGTCGCTCCAAGATGACCCTGACGTTGCTCGCGTCGGAGAGAGCGACCTTCGAGTGGTCGCACAAGCGTCCGCGGGCGGTGCTGCCTACCTCGTCTCACGAGATGATGGCCTCCTGAAGCGGGCCGAAGCCATCGAGCAACTCACGGCCCTGAACGTGGTCAGACCGGATGACTTCTTGCTGAGGCTCCAGGGGCTAGGAGGCGAACACGGCCGTCAAGCGCGGACGATCGCGGCTTCGGGGCTGACAGTCTCCACTGTCTCAGAGATGCCCTCGAGTGCCGAGTTGTCGCGCTATTGCCATCGGCGACTCGGTGAGCGTTCCGCCGACTTGCGGCGGCGTCTGGGCATGGTCACCGGCAACCCATCGGGGCGGATTGAGCAGTTGGTGTCCGACTCGGGGGAGCCTCTAGCGCTCGGGGCGGTGTATCGCGAAGAAGCCGGAGCGAGGATCACCGCGCTGCGATGCACCGCTGGAGCCCAGTCCTACGCGGCGGCTAGGCAGATGGTGCACCATCTGCGCGCCATCGTGGCCGAAGACGGGCCAGCTGCCATTGTCGTGGACGACTTGACCCCTGCGCCGGTCGACCAAGCCCTACGCGACGAGGGGTTCAAGCCCGAGGGATCGGCATGGAGGGCAGTCATCGACACTCGAGTCTTTGCGCCCAGTGGTCCGCTGCCCCAGGATTTGGAGGACATCGGCTGGGACCGGCTGAACGCTCATCTGGTGCGAGCCTACGAGCGGTTTGCGTGGCCGTCCAAGGTGTTCAGCGGCACCGTTGCGTCATACGTAGTGCCGATCAAGCCAGAGTTCGCTCGCGTCATCCTCGGCTATGAGGAGCCGCAAGGTCGGCTGATCGAAATGAACCGCGGGGCGGCCGCTGCTCGTGACAACGTGTACTACCGATCGCCGCGGTCTTTCGAATGCCCGGCGCGGCTCATCTGGTGGGTCTCAGGCAGAGAGCGCCTCATTGGCGGCGTGCGAGCCATGTCGTGGCTGGACGAGGCCGAGACGGGCCACCCTCGCCGACTGCACCGCAAGTATCACAACTACGGAGTGCTCGATGAGCGACAGGTGCTCGACGCTGGGAGATCGCCCAGAAAGGGCGGCCAGCCGGAGGCAACTGCAATGGTGTTCAGCCAGACAGAGGTCTTCCCGGCACCGATCCCCATAGCTCGATCACGGCAGTTGTGCGACAGTATGAACACGCAAGGGTTCTTCCAGACGGCACAGAGGATCGACGAGGATGTGGTCCGTAGGTTCTACGAAGAGGGGATGAGAAGCGATGACGGTTGAAGTGCAGGGACTCGACCCGCACCGGATGGTCGTCCTGTCGCTCAAGCCGAGATTCGCCGAGGCCATCCTCGCAGGCGCCAAGACGGTCGAGCTGCGACGCACCGAACCGAAGATCGTGGTCCCGACACAAGCGCTGCTGTATGCGGCGTCGCCGGTGCGGGCGCTCGTCGGCACATGCATCATCACCAGCGTTCAGCGCTCGGACCTCGTGACCCTGTGGCAGGAGCACGGCTCAGGGTCGGGACTGCTCGAACACGAGTTCCAGGAGTACTTCGAGGGCGTCGATGCGGGCACTGCTCTGACGCTGACCCAGCCGCGTGCCTTCGGCCGGCAGATTCCCCTGCAAGACCTGCGAGCGAGGCCCCTGGGCTTTCGCCCGCCCCAGAGCTTCGCCTACGTCGACACCGAGACCGGCGACCGGCTCATCCAGATGGCCGCGTAGTCAATGGAACATCAACCACCAAGGAGGCGCGAGTGGCCAAGTTGACCAAGATCATCAGGAGCAACGACCCCGTGTCAGAAACTGATGCGAATGCGGTCTTTGAACTGCTAGTGCCGATTGTGGAGATCGATCCCTCGGCGCACGACGCGGTGGAGACAGCCGGAAATGTCATCGGCCGGTGCAGACTCGGCGATGATCGTCTCCTGTCACATGTCCTTGACTGGTGGTACGTCGCCACCACCGGCCGGCCGTCCGCCAACGGCGGCGCGCATCGACTTCCGGAATCGCTCGACGACAGGGTCAAGAGTCCCATGGATGCCGTCGCGCGACTCGCAGTGGCGCTCCCAGCCGCGGAATGGCTCGACAAGCGGCGACAGCTCGACTCGATGCTGGCTGGACTCGATGAGACTCTGCGGCTAGATCACTACGGGGCCGTAAAGCTGCCGGGCGAGCGCGAGGTCTGGTCATGGCTACTCGGACAACTGGACGACACCGCTCGACGCCTGAGAGCGAGTCGTCAGGCGGACGTCGCAGAGGTCGATTGGCGAAGGCTGGAGCAGGAGCTTCGCGACAGGGGTGTCAAGGTCGGGAGCCGTCGGTACAAGCAGATGCTCAAACGCTGCCACGAGGCGACGGATCGACTGAACGCGATTGTTGACCTGCAAGGAGAGGTCGAGCCGTGGATACCTCGACCCGCGCCTGGCTTGATTGCTGAGGTCCCGAGTGAGTTCAAGCACGCCGTCGGGCCTCTGGCGGAGGCCTTGCTCCGGCCAATTTTGGCGGCCAACGCAGCGCCGCCTGTGGACAGGGCGATGGTGGTCGAACGTATCGATGCTGCCGGCCGGAGCGGCGATCGACGGGGGCGTTACAAGCTTGCCCGGGTGGTTGCTGCGTGGTGTCAACACACGGGCCAATCCATCCCGTCTCTCGAGGAGGAGCTTCATCGTCACCGCGCCCTCACAGGAGCGCTGGGAGAACTCGAAGCCAAGTCCAGCACCCCAGCCGACGGCGTCGACGAGATCAGGCTGTATGTGTTTGATGACGACATTGACGGAGCTGAGAAGGCGTTGGAGCGCCTTCGCGAGCAGATCGCGCGGCGTGAACGTGCCGAGGTCGCGCAGCGACAACTCGAAGGGCTGCACAGGAGATTACGCGAGTCCAGCCTGAGCGGAGATGCGGCCTGGCTGGAGCGCGTCGCCAACATCGAGATGCGGTTGGGCACCGATGACCCCCACGACATGGCTCGCGAGATCGGTGCCGCACAGACAGAACTGTCCGCAGAGCTTGATGAGTTGCTCAAGGAACAGCAGGAGGACTTACGACAACTCTTGGTTCCGCTCAACGACCTGCGTGCTGCCGACTCGACGGTGCGAGAGTGGGAGCGGAGAATCTCTGAGTTGGAACGTCGCGGCGGCCGGGGCGTGAATGAGCTGCAGCAGGAACTTGAGGAAGAACTGCAGCAGCTACGGGAGGAATGCCGTGTCGCTGTGGAGCAGAACCTCCTCCGGATCGACAGAATTCTGACCGACGAGCGCGGGGACTTTAGCGACGAGGACATCGGCTACTTCGCTAACTGGCATTCCGAAGTCGCTGGCTGGCTGCAGGATCCAGATCTGAGCGACGCGCAGCTGACCGAAGCCCGCCAGAGCGCGAACGAACTGTGGACCGATGTGGAGGACCGGAGAATCCACCGGTGGCAGGCCGATCAAGGAGAGGGCGAACTGGTCGACCACCTCCTGCACTACTGCAGAGGCGCTCTGGACTTCGACGCCATGGACATCCGGCGGCTGTATGTGTCCCTCAAGACCAGGCCGTTTGTGATCCTTGCTGGACTCACGGGTTCGGGTAAGAGTTCGTTGACCCGGACCTACGCGGAGGCCTTCGGGGCCAATGGCTCCAACGGCCGATTCCGCCGTATCGCAGTGAGGCCCGACTGGATTGACCAGACCGAGGTGCTTGGCTTCGTCAACCCGATCTCCGAGCGCTTCGTGCCAGGCTGGCTCGCCGAGACGGTAAGAGACTGTGAGCGCGAGCCAGACCGCTTGCATTTTGTGCTGCTCGACGAGATGAACCTCGCTCCGGTCGAGCAATACCTAGCGGAGTGGCTCTCCGCCATCGAAGAGGCGCGGTCAGGAAGCGAGGACGTGCGTATGCCGCTGTACTCTGCCGCCCTGACCCCAAAGAACGAGGACGAATGGCCGCCGAGCCTCGGATTCCCTGACAACCTCGTCATTGTGGGAACCGTCAACGTGGATGAGACCACCCGCCCGCTCTCCGAGAGGGTCCTCGATCGAGCGAACGTGCTGCTCTTGAACGTCGAGGTGTCCGAAAGGCATCACGAACCCAACGGCCAGGTGCCGGCGCCCTGGCACGTAGGGGTCGCCGAGTGGCGCAAGGCCTGCACGACAGAACCCAGCGACGGCCCTCACGAGTTCCTGGTCGACATCGCCGACATCCTGCGACAGGCAAGCATCGGCGTAGGACTGCGGGCCCACCTTGAACTGGAGCGCTTCGTGGCCAACGCCGAGGGGATCCTCGATCCTGTCAACGCACTGGACTGGGGCATCGTTCAGCGCATCATCCCCAAGATCAGGGGCTTCAAGGGACACCTGGCTGAGAGCCTCAAGGAACTGCTCGAGGAGTTCGAAAACGTGGGTGCTGACCAATCCGCGTCAATCGTGCGCCGCTGGCTCGACGATGGGGTGTCCGATGACGAGTTTCTCGAAGGTACCGATCCCAGGCTCGCGCTCGCCCGGATCTGAATCATGGCCGCAGTAGAAGCGCTGGTCGGACGGACCTGGCTTCCCCTCGGTTCGGGCACCGACTGCCCGCGGGTGCCGGAATCGGCCACATTGGCGCTTCGAGGTCTTGACAGCGGCGAGACGATCATCCTGGGCTTGCGAGCAGCACGCGCTGATCGCCGTGGCTGCATCGAGCTGCGATTGGCACGGTGCGAGGAACTGAGGGGGCATCTAGGCCTTGTTGAAGTCTCCCGTGAGGCGGGCAGAGCGGCTGGTGAGTTCGAGATCGTGCCCGACAAGATGAGCGAGCACGCATTCCAGACTCTGAGATCGGCCCTAGAGCGGATGTGGGCGGGACTCCTATTCGATCCCGGCGGCGTCAGCCGGTTGCGGGGCCAACTCCCTACGCCCGCTGAGCTGTGGCGCGCGGTCGAGAAACCGATTCGAGACATTGCTGCTGAGCCACGATCGATCCTGGCCCGCGGTGAAGGGGTCAGGCGGCTGGAGGCAGTTCGGAGGCCTTCGGAGCTGACGGCGAGCGTCATCCGGGCTTCAGCCTCGATGGCCCGTCGTGCGGGAGGGCACACCGGTCGCTCACCTGATCCCAACGAAACAGGGAGCCTGGCCGCGCTAGCTCAGCGGCCGGGGCGTAGCAGCGTGATGATCCGCGACGTCGACATACCCGAGAATGCGCTCGTCGCCGAGACACTCCGCCGCTTGGCGTCCTACGCTCGGCGCCAACCCGACGGCCTAGAAGTGGCGACCCGCGCCAATTGGGCGCTTAGGGGCTACCCCTTCGCTTCGTGCCGCATACCCCATGGCGGCATCGAGGCAGCACGCGTGCGTACCCTTGTCGACCCGCGCTACCGGCGGGTCGACAAGGTTCTGCGGATCTTGGACAGACCCGAAGCGTATGCAACTGAGGGACCCGGCGAGGCCCGCCTCGGAGTCAAGGGGATGAGTCGCCTCTACGAGTACTGGGTGTTCCTCCAAGTGCTTGATGCATGCAGGAAACGGTACGGACCCCCGATCGAGCCGGGCTTCGCGGTGCTTGGCCGGAGAACCCGCGCTGGCACCACCCGCTTGGAGATTCCCACAGGGGCGACCGTGCGCTTCGAAGGGGAAGTACACGTGGCGTTCGAACCGCGTATCACCTCCAGCGGAAAGGGCTGGCAAGGACTAGAGAACGTGCCACATCCGGACCCCAAGATGGCACAGAACGTGATCACTCCCGACGTCGTCGTGCTGCGCCTCGGAGCTGCGCCAGCCGCAGTGGTGTTCGACGCCAAGTACGTGGGTCGGCATTGGGTGGAACGCGAAGCAGCAAGGATTCACGCCCGCTACTCCCGCATCCGCTGGCAAGGGAAGCCCGTCGTTCGCCAGGTCCTCGCCGCACACCCTCACCACGGCATTGACTTCCTCTGGGCAGGCTACGGCTCCGTGCCGATGGTTCCTGGCAATCCATCCGACCTAAGCGAACTCTTGCCGTGAGATCCATCCAGCCAAGCCGAAACATCCAACAGATGGCCCATTTGAGAGGATGGCGATGTCTCGGACGGTGGCGGCGTACTGGCTCAGAACGGTGGTCACGCCTCCGAAGCTGGCACGAGCATCTGGCGGCTGGCGTCCGGCGGGGCGTACAGCGCAGAGACGTACTTCCGCATGCGCTCCGGAACGGAGGCCTGCACCCATCTCTGAGCAGCCATCTGGCCATCGGACAGCGACTCGTAGCTTCCCACATCGTTGAGGGTCACGCCCTCGGCTCCGTCCAACCGCAGATGCCTGCCCTTCGCGACGACCTTGCACACATCGGTGACGATGCTGAAGGAGGCACGACGCTTCGGTACCACCCTGTCGTTGATCACTAGCCCGGCCACCCACCACTCCTCGCCGGGCTTCGCCCACGGCAGGAGTTGTGCAGCTCGCCAGGAAGGGCCAGCTAGCACAGCCAACGCGTATTCGGAGCCCCCCATCTCGACCGGGCCCAAAGCCCAGAGGTCGGCCTGGTCCTTCAGGGGCAGAAGCATGAGATGCCCGTCAGGCTTGCCGGGCGGATGCTCCCACCAACTGTCGGTCATCTGGCTCCTAGCGTCGAACGGCTCCGATGCCCAATCCAGCCAACGGGGTACAACGTCGTTTTCCGCACCGTGCTGCCGAACCCGCCTGCCGGACATCTCAGTGGTGTCGCGGTGGATGGCGTCATCGGCTGATGTCGAGTCGTGGCTCGTCAAGGAAGGGCTCAGCAAGCGTCAACGCAATCATCTCTCATGCGCCTGACCAGAACCTCGGCCGGTTCAGAAGTGCGGACCGCTCCTCGGGCTCTGAGGTAGCCGTTGGGGTCGCCTTCGCCTACAGGATCCACGTCGGTGACGCGCCGAATCCATAGCGGCCTATCGGTCTTGGGGTCACGAAGGACCGTGCCGGTGACATCGGCGACGTGTCCCCACACGCCCCTCATCGTGTCCTCGAGATCGGGGTCCATGTGGCAGACGACCGCAGCGTCTGTGGTGAGTTCGTAGAGGCGGAAGGTCAGGCCCCTGCGCCGGGACAGTGTCTCGACGCGGCCACGCACAGTCCCGAGCGACGTCGCCTCCGCATCGGGTTCCTCCGCAGCGAGGGTCAGAGAGGGAATCGGAGCCTTCACAACCACCTGCTTGCTGTCCGTCTGGATCGCGATCGGGTGGTTCTCATCGGCGAGGGCCATGAGTCCATGCATTTCCCGGTGCAACGGAAGGGCGCGATCAAGGCTCCCGTCCCGCACGCGTTGCGCTGCATCGATGCAGCTGTCGTACATGATCGGGATCCTGTCTACGGCCTCGTCATCTAGCGGGACGGCCTGAGCCGTCGCAGCGGCGCTTCCGTAGTCGAGCCCGGTGAGCATCCAGCGGACCTCTGCGCCATGGCTCAGCCTCAGAGCATCAAGAACTTGCGAGAAGCGAGTGAGCGCATCCGAGAACTGGTCGATGGTGACCTCGCCGCCTAGGTGGAATTTCACATGATCTTCCATCATATCCCATATTGTACCGTCGGTGTCGGCAGACCGCTAGCGCAAGTCACCGCGGCAAGACCGGAGCCGAATCCTCCGACCCCGGCGGCAGCGCCGGTGTCGTTCATCGGTCCTCCCGGCAGCGGGCCCGCACCACAGTAGGGTGCGCTGGCATCCGGGGCGGTCTCGGGATCACGCCACAGCGCTCGGCCGTGGGGCATGAACACGCCAGGGTTTCTTCTAGACGGCACAGAGCATCGACGAGGACGCGGTCCGTCGGTTCGACGAGGAGGGGATGCGAAGCAATGACGGTTGAAGTGCAGGGACTCGACCCGGACGCGCAACTGCTCGAATGGGCCGAACAGCAGCGCGCCTTCGACGGCCCCGTGCTCATCGTGTGGGCCCGCGACGAGAAGCTGATGCCGCCCGAGCACGCCGTGCGCCTCGCCGAGCACTTCGACAACGTAGAGCTGGTGTGGGTCGACGACAGCCGCACCCTCATCCCCATAGACCAGCCCGAGGTCCTCACCACCCACCTCGAACAGTTCCTAGCCCGCACCACCACCCCCTGACGACGCCCGAGCGTTGGTTGGTCGCTCACGCCAGCTCGTCCGGGAGCGGCCACACACGACCCCAGAACCTCCAACTGACAGATTGTTCCGAGATTCCTAGTTCTCTATCAGCGAGATGGCCTCCCGGGTCGTGCCCTAACGGCAAGATCGAAGCCGGCTGCAAATCAAGTCGAAGTCGGTTGGGGAGGATGCTTGTGGAGTGTCCATGTGTTCGGTATGGTCAGATCAGATCTTGACGCGAGCAGTGTCGGTCACCGTCTAGACAGGGAGGAGCCGCCCTAGGGCCGCTCCTCCCTTTGCCGTCTGCACGCCTCAACAGCGGTTCTCTTCGTAAGATATACCTACAGTAGCCATTAGGGCATGGAAACAATCAGAGAGTGTCCAGCATCCGTTGGCTGTACTGGGAGAGCACCTCAGCCGAGATGCCGGTGACCTGTTCGGAGAACCAGAGATACTCCGAGAGGCTCAGGTATCTCGTCACTGGGCCAGACGATCCAGCAACTCCTGGACTCGTTCGATTAGTCGCCTTGCGTGGGCGTTGTCAAGTCTGTTGAGGAACTTCAGGACGACACGGTCTCCGACGAGGAAGCCGAGGCGTCCGTTGCGGCGCTCGGCGTGGGAAGCGAGCCTCTCGCGGATCGTGACGACCGGATCGGCTAGGCGGCGAAGACGCTTACGTCGCGGGCGTGGGCAGCCAGCGCTCGGAGGTCCGCCAGGTCGTGGGTGAGAACTGCTCCACCCGGCTCTGCCAGCGCTACCACCACCGCGTCAACAGCTGAGCCCCGACCGGCGTGTGCCCGCAGGGCACCAGCCCGTCGAGCCAACTTCTCATCGGGAGCGACCAGGACCTTGCACTTCTTCAAGAAGCGATTGACGTCCGCATCGGTGCGCTGACGTCCCGACAGGCACTCAACCAGGACGACTGCGGGAACAACGGTGAGCTGCGGGCCGCCATCGCCGGAATGGCGAAGGCTCGCGGCGCGTCGAGGGTCTCGGCGTGCCAGGCTGGTAACTGCACCCGAGTCGAGGACGAGGACGCTCACCTGCGCGAACTCTTCTGCAGGTGCTCCCTGATCGGGTGCCACCAGGCCTCCGCCCGTGTCATCTCCTCGGGAGTCGGCTCGCCGACTTCCTCAATCAACTCAGCAACGTACTTTTCGTGCTCTCTGTTGAGCCTCTGCCGCTCTGCCTCGGACACGTGGATGCCCTCGGGAACGTAGTCGTCCCAGTCCGAGCAGTCGTCGGCGCGGCCGCTGCCGGCACTATCGGTGGTCCTGCTGCCGTTCACATGCTCGCTGCGGTCCAGCATGGAATAAGATATAGCAGACCGTCATGAAGATAACAACCTGTCAGTAGCGCCTACGATGGCAACGGCCTCCAACCTGGTGCCGTAGTGCCGCTTCTGAGCCGCGATGTCGCAAGTCCGTGGCATTGTTGGGGAATGTCTGACGCTGTGCATGCTTACGCCATCGGTTACGGGAGTCGATTCTCATGGTGATGGCCAACACGGAGCGGGTCGCCAAGGCGCTGGATCTGCTGCGAGACGGGCTCGGGCCGGCGTGCGAGGCGACGTGGCGGGGGTTCTATGGCGACGGGTGGCTGCATCAGGTCAACCTACGCCCGGTTCCCCTACATGCCCCGCCTAGCCAGCCGCGACGTCCTGTACAGCGCCATCGCGAACCGGGACTTGACCATCACCTGGCGAGAAGAGACATTCGCCTACGCCGATGCCCACGACGGCGAGCAATGGGTCGGCCTGCACACCGACGCTGCCATCCCGCCCGCCCCCAGCGGCTTCCTGATCCACCCCGGTCATGTACCGGAGCCCAAGGCTCCCACGAGTCCGCCTGAAGTCCCCATAGATGGGTTCTACGAGGAGGGCATGCGAAGCAATGAGGGTTGAAGTGCAGGGACTCGACCCGGACCGGATGGTCGTTCTGTCGCTCAAGCCGAGATTCGCAGAGGCCATCCTCGCAGGCGCCAAGACGGTCGAGCTGCGACGCACCGAACCGAAGATCGTGGTGCCGACACAAGCGCTGCTGTATGCGGCGTCGCCGGTGCGGGCGCTCGTCGGCACATGCATCATCACCAGCGTTCAGCCCTTGGACCTCGTGACCCTATGGCAGGAGCACGGCTCGGGGTCCGGGCTGCTCCACCACGAGTTCCAGGAGTACTTCGAGGGCGTCGATGCGGGCACTGCTCTGACGCTGACCCAGCCGCGCGCCTTCGGCCGGCAGATTCCCCTGCAAGACCTGCGAGCGAGGCCCAAGGGCTTCCGCCCGCCCCAGAGCTTCGCCTACGTCGACACCGAGACCGGCGACCGGCTCATCCAGATGGCCGCCTAGCCCCGCAGCTCGTGGTCGCCCCGGCGGCTCGGACAATTTGCCGGCCAGATCGCAGCTTTCGCCAAGCCGACGTTCGAGCGGATCCGACGTACGCGCCACAGTGCCCGTACCCAAACCCGGATGCTCCCGAGGTCACCTACGACGACGCAGAGTGGGCGGTCGACTTCTTTCCATCATCCGGGAAACACATCCCAGTTCGCGGGATATCGGCGAGGGATGCACGCCTCTCGTGGTGGTCCGGAACGGACCATAGCTGGTTATATTAGGACCGATGGTGCGCGTTGAACTGGAGCGGATCGAAGCATTGGAACTGCTGGGAATGGTCGTCGCGCATCTCAACATCGCCGAGGCGTCCGCGGATCTGTCACCGCGAGTCCCGACCCTGCTGGGAATCCGCGACAAGCTGGCCGCCGGGCTTAGGGAGGAGCGATGAGCTACACCGACGCTGATGTGTCTGCCGCGATCGCGAGAATGGACAAGTACCGGTCCGGTGTCGACTACGAGGTCGGCACGGCGCTCGCCGTGGTCGGGCTCAGTGCGGAGCGGGCCGACAAGGAGATCGCCATCCGCGACGACATGATCCGCACCGCGCACCGCGTCGGTGCCTCGCTGCGACAGATCGCGGAGGCCTCAGGGCTCGGCCGCAAGACCGTCACCGCCATCGTTGAGGCGGACCCGCTGCGGGTGTGATACAGCAACCCGGAGCAGTCGGTCGTTACAGGAGGAGGTCGGTGACTGGGCCTGCGGCGATGGCCTCGGCTTCGTCGATCCTCTTGCCGTAGCGCTCTCGCGCCGTCTGCCCGGTGACATTGAGAATCCTGCCGATCCGATCCCATGTCGCGCCGCCGGCACGGGCCTCCGTGACGGCCTCGCAGACTCGATCCTCTGTGTGGCCCTCCGTCCTGACGGCCTGCCACAAAGAGAACTCCCCAATCGGGATCCTGTCGGACTCGGGCCAGTCGTAGGCCTCGCACCAGTCAGCGACCGCGTTCCAGTCGCCGGTGTTTCTCGCGTCATCGATGAGTTCCCGGATCGTCTTCGGCATGGGACTCACCTCCAGTACTTGTGGGTAGGTCGTCGGTGATGTAGGCGCGGATTATGTCGTCGTAGGTCTCGTCAGCGACGAAGCCGAGGCTGGCGGCTCGGGCGGTGTCGAAGCGTGGGGGCCAGCCGGCGACGATCCCGGCGACCGTCGGGTCGGGCGCTTCGGTGATCAGGGCTGTGGCGTCAGGGCCGGCGACCCGGGCTAGGGCCTCGATCTGCTCGCCGACGGTCACCGACACTCCTGGCATGGTCAGGTTGGGGCGGCCGCCCAGGCGTGACGAGTCCAGCTCGGCGGCGTGGAGCATGAAACCGACCGCGGCGCGGGGGCTGGCGTGGGGGTGGCGGACGTCGCGGGAGACCGGCAGCTGGGCCTCGCAGCCGTTTAGCGGCTCGCGGATGATGCCTGAGAAGAAGCTCGACGCGGCCGCGTTGGGCTTGCCGGGGCGGACGCTGACGGTCGGGAACCGGATGCCGACGCCGTCGAGGAAGCCGCGGCGGCTGTAGTCGGCCAGCAGGGCCTCGCCGACCAGCTTCTGGGTGCCGTAGGAGGTGAGGGGAGTGGGGTGGAAGTCGTCGGGGATCGGGTCGGGGAACGGCGCCCCGAACACCGCGATCGACGACGCGTACACCACCCGGGGCGCGCCCGGCGCCAGCCGGATGGCGTCGAAGAGCTGGCGGGTCCCGTCGACGTTCACGCCCATGCCCTTGTCGAAGTCGGCCTCGGCCTCCGCGGAGACCACTGCGGCCAAGTGGAACACCACGTCGGGCCCCGCCGACACCAGCGCCTCGGCCTCGCCGGGACGGGAGAGGTCGGCCACATGGACGTTGCACAGCTCCGAGTCGGCCGGGGCCTCCACCAGGTCGACCAGATCGACCGCGTCGATGGGCTCGCCCCGCAGACGGCCCCGCTCCAGCAGGCACCGGGTCAGCTTGCGGCCCAGCATCCCCGCGGCGCCGGTGATGAGCACCCTCACTGTCGTCAGGCTTCGGGGGTGAACGCCACCGGCATGCTCAGCAGCCCCGCGACCAGCGGTGAGGGCTGGTGTACGACCTCGCCGGAGGGGTGGATGTCGGGGATGCGACTGTAGACCTCGCGCAGGATCACCCGGAGCTGGAGCCGGGCCAGGTTGGCGCCCAGGCAGTAGTGCTCGCCGAAGCCGAACGCGATCTGCGTGCGGGGCTGCTCGCGGGTGATGTCGAAGGTGTCGGGCTCGTCGAACACCCGAGGGTCGCGCAGCGCCGAGGTGAAGCTGCAGACGACCTTGCCGTCCTCGTCGATGGGCTGGCCGTCGATCTCGGTGCCAGCCGCGGCGGTGCGGCGGATGTTGCGGACCGGGGCCCGGTACCGGAGTATCTCCTCCACCGCGCCCGGAATATGGCGGTCCAGGTCCGACACCAGGAGGTCGCGCTGGTCGGGCCACTCCGCCAGGATCCGGATGGCCTGAGCGGTGGCGGTGCGCACCGTCTCGTTCCCGGCGACCGCCATCAGCATCAAGAACCATCCGGCCTCCTCGTCGGTCGCACCGGGCTGATCCCCCTCGACGCCCTCGAGGGTGCCGTTGACGTAGGCCGACAGGATCGTGCCGTCGGGAGCGCCCCGCTTCTCGCGGGCCATCTCCTGGCCGAGCAGGTGGATGTCCACCGACGCCCCCATCGCCAGCTCGAGCCGGGCCTCCGGGTCCGGGGATTCGACCGCGCCGATCATCCGGTTGGAGATCTCGAAGATCTGCTCGCCCCGCTCGGGGATCCCGAGAAGCTCCGCGATCACCCTCATCGGCATCGGGGCCGCGATGTCGCGGATGCCGTCGGCGGTTCCCTTGGACGCGATCTGGTCGATGACCCCTCTGGCGATGGCCTCCACCTGGGGACGCAGCTCCTCGATACGGCGGGGCGTGAAGATCGGCGCCACCAGCCGCCGGTACCGGCTGTGCTTGGGCGGGTCCATGTTGATCAGCATGTTCGCCAGGGCCTCGACCCTTTCCGGCCTTGGGTCCACCAGCGTCGCGGTGCCGCGCTGCGACGAGAACGTGGCCGGGTCCCGCAGGACCGCCTTGACCTCCTCGTAGCGGTGCACGAACCATGCCCCCAGGACCTCCGGCTGCGAGATGCTCGGATCGATCGTTCCCGGCTGCCAGCTGGTGGCGCCAGCCTCCCGGAGCTCGGCCAGGCGCGCGTGGGGACAGCCGCCTACGTAGCTGTCGCCGTCCAGAAGGGTGGGCTCGCTCTGGGACATGTGCGCCCAGTCTGCCCGATCCTTGGCGATTCCTCGACCGGGGCACCGACCACCTGCCCCGGTCGAGGGTGGAGCCGGGGCGTGGGGGGCCGCCCCGGTCGAGCGATTTCGCCGGGCTCAGGCCAGGTCGAAGCGGTCCAGGCTCATGACCTTGTCCCAGGCGGCCACGAAGTCGGCCACGAACCGCTCGGAGGCGTCGTCGGCGCCGTAGACCTCGGCGATGGCCCGCAACTGCGAGTTCGAGCCGAACACCAGGTCGACCGCGGTGGCGGTCCAGCGGAGGTCGCCCGAGTCCCGGTCGCGGCCCTCGTAGACGTGCTCGGTCTCGGACACGCTCCATTCGGTGCCCATGTCGAGCAGGTTCACGAAGAAGTCGTTGGTCAGCGTCCCGGCCCGGTCGGTGAGCACGCCCAGGGTCGACCCGCCCGAGTTGGCGCCCAGGGCCCGCAGGCCGCCGACCAGCACCGTCATCTCCGGCGCGGTGAGCGACAGCAGGCTGGCCCTGTCGACCAGCACCGTCTCGGGGCGGCGCTTGTCGCCGGCCCGCCAGTAGTTGCGGAACCCGTCGGCGGTCGGCTCCAGCACCGCGAACGACTCGACGTCGGTCTGCTCCGGCGAGGCGTCGGTGCGACCCGGCGAGAACGGCACCGTCACGTCGACGCCGGCCCGGCGGGCGGCCGCCTCGACCGCCGCACCGCCGCCCAGCACGATCAGGTCGGCCAGCGACACCCGCTTGCCGCCCGACTGGGCGCCGTTGAAGCCGGTCTGGACGCCCTCCAGCGCGGCCAGCACCTCGGCCAGCGAAGCGGGGTCGTTGGCCTCCCAGCCGGCCTGGGGGGCGAGCCGGACGCGGGCGCCGTTGGCCCCGCCGCGCATGTCGCTGTCGCGGAACGTCGAAGCCGACGCCCAGGCGGCCGCCGCCAGCTGCGACACCGACAGGCCCGAGTCGAGGATCCTGGCCTTGAGCGCGGCCACGTCGGCGTCGTCGATGAGCTCGTGATCCACGGCGGGGACCGGATCCTGCCAGATCAGCTCCTCGTCGGGGACCTCGGGGCCGAGGTACCGCACAACGGGCCCCATGTCGCGGTGCACCAGCTTGAACCAGGCCCTCGCGAAGGCGTCGGCGAGCTCGTCGGGGTTCTCCAGGAACCGCCGCGAGATCGGCTCGTACACCGGGTCCATGCGCAGCGACAGGTCGGTGGTCAGCATCACCGGGGGGTGGCTCGCCGACGGGTCGTGGGCGTCGGGCACGGTGCCGGCCCCGCCGCCGTCGACCGGGACCCACTGCCAGGCGCCGGCCGGGCTCTTGGTCAGCTCCCACTCGTAGCCGAACAGGGTCTCGAAGAACGAGTTGTCCCACGCGGTCGGGGTCGGCGTCCACGCGCCCTCGAGGCCGCTGGTGATGGCGTCGCCGCCCACGCCGGTGCCGAACGTGCTGGCCCAGCCGAGGCCCTGCTCCTCCAGGCTGGCGCCCTCGGGCTCGGGACCGACGTACTGGTCGCCGTCGGCCGCGCCGTGGGTCTTGCCGAACGTGTGGCCCCCGGCGATCAGCGCCACCGTCTCGGTGTCGTCCATGGCCATCCGGGCGAACGTCTCGCGGATGTCGCGGGCCGCGGCCAGGGGGTCGGGGGTGCCGTTGGGGCCCTCCGGGTTGACGTAGATCAGGCCCATCTGCACCGCGCCCAGCGGGTCGGCGAGCTCGCGGTCGCCGCTGTAGCGCTCGTCGTCGAGCCAGCCGGTCTCGGGACCCCAGTAGATGTCCTCCTCGGGCTCCCACACGTCCACCCGGCCGCCGCCGAAGCCGAACGTCTCGAAGCCCATCGACTCCAGGGCCACGTTGCCGGCCAGGATCATCAGGTCGGCCCACGAGATCTTGCGGCCGTACTTCTGCTTCACCGGCCACAGCAGCCGCCGGGCCTTGTCGAGGTTGGCGTTGTCGGGCCAGCTGTTGAGCGGCGCGAAGCGGTGGGTGCCCGAGCCGCCGCCGCCCCGGCCGTCGTGGATGCGGTAGGTGCCGGCGCTGTGCCACGTCATCCGGATGATCAGCGGGCCGTAGTGGCCGTAGTCGGCCGGCCACCAGTCCTGGGAGGTGGTCAGCACCTCCGCGATGTCGGCCTTCACCGCGGCCAGGTCGAGGCTGTTGAACTCGGCGGCGTAGTCGAAGCCGTCGCCCATCGGGTCGATCCTGGGCGAGTTCTTGTTGAGGGGCCGCAGGTTGAGCTGCTCGGGCCACCAGTTCTGGTTGGCCAGCGAGCCTGTGGCCGCGGGCGTCTGGTGCATGACGGGGCACCCTCCGGCGGAAGCGGCTCCGGCGGCGGTGCTGGTGTCTTGGTTGGTCACTGGTGCTCCTTGGCTTGGTTGGCGGGTTGGTGTTTCGATCCGATTAGTCGTGGCCGGCAGCCACGGGCGCTTTCTGGCAGGCAGGGCAGAGGCCCCAGTAGATGACCTCGGCCTCGTCGATGGCGTAGCCGAAGTCGTCGACGACCTCCAGGCACGGCCGGTAGCCGGCCGCGCAGTCCACGTCGACCATGCAGCCGCAGCGACGGCACACGAGATGGTGGTGGTTGTCGTCGACCCGGTCCTCGTAGCGGGCCGGCGAGCGGGCCGGCTGGATCCGCCGGATGAGGCCCTTCTCGGACAGCACGCCCAGCGCGTCGAACACTGCCTGGCGCGACACCGCCCCGATACTGGACCGCACATCGCCGATGAGGTCGTCGGCAGTGGCGTGGGGGCGGGCCGACACCGCGTTGAGCACGGCCATCCGCTGGGCGGTCACCTGGATGCCGTTGTCCCTGAGAAGCTGCTCGGTATTCCCGATCACGCACCCACTATAGCACTGATTCTGGATTAAGTACAAAATTTGTTGATATCTAGATTCAGGGCGGATCGAGCGCAGTCCGGGCGGACCGGGCGCAGTCAGCCGGTGCCGAGGTCGTCCTCGATGCGGACGCGGCTCTAACCGCGGCCCACCAGGGGCATGCCGTTGGCCATGACCGTCATGGTCAGGACATTGGTGTCCGCGGGAAGGCTGGCCATGTACGCCACCGCCCGGCCGGCATCGTCGGCGTCGAAGGTGGGTTCGGGCCGGATGCTGCCGTCGGCTTGGGGCACGCCCTCAGCGAACCGCGCCGTCATAGGAGTCCGGGCGTTGCCGATGTCGATCTGGCCGCAAGTGATGCCGAAGGGCCGGCCGTCGAGCGACAGCGACTTGGTCAGCCCGGTGATGGCGTGCTTGGTGGCCGTGTAGGGCGCGCTGTGCGGCCTGGGCACCTGGGCCGAGATCGACCCGTTGTTGATGATCCGCCCGCCGGGGGGCTCCTGGACCTTCATCAACCCGAACGCGTGGCGGGCACAGAGGAACGAGCCGGTGAGGTTCACGTCCACCACGCGCTGCCAATCCTCGACCTCGAGTTCATCGACCGGCACCGGCGGCGCCACCGTTCCCGCATTGTTGAACAGCAGGTCCAGGCGACCGTGATCGGCGCGCACCCGCTCGAACAGGGCCGCCACCGAGGCGGGGTCGCTGACGTCGGCGGGGATTGCCGAGCCCGACCCGCCGGCACGATCGCACTCCCCGGCGGTCTCGGACAGCAGATGCCCTCGCCGGCCGACGACGATCACGTGCCAGCCGTCGCGAGCCAGCGCCAGGGCGGCAGCCTTCCCCAGGCCAGTGCCCCCGCCGGTCACCATTGCGATCCTGCGATCCTGCATCGCCCCATCCTCGCAGCGGGCGTACCCGACGCGCCACAGCGCCAGCAGAAAAGAAGCTCGATAGCTGGCGAGTAGTCTGGCCCCATGGTCGTCGCTCCTGATCCGTCCGGAATACGAAGGAGCTGGTGTGTCTCGTCCCGCCGGCGGCGCTGACGCCGGCCCCGGCGACCGCGAGCTGCGGTCGGCGGCGTGGTTCGGCGCCGATGGTGATCTGGACCTCACGGCGCTCTATATCGAGCGCTACCTCAACTACGGGCTGACCCGCGAGGAGCTCCAGTCCGACAAGCCCAAGATCGGGATCGCCCAGACCGGCTCGGACCTGTCGCCCTGCAACCGGCACCACCTGGAACTGGCCAAGCGGGTGCGCGAGGGCATCCGCGAGGCCGGCGGGATCGCGTTCGAGTTCGGGATGCACCCGATCCAGGAGACCGGCAAGCGCCCCACCGCGGCACTGGACCGCAACCTGGCCTACCTCGGGCTGGTGGAGGTGCTGCAGGGCTACCCACTCGACGGGGTCGTGCTGACCATCGGCTGCGACAAGACCACGCCGGCGTGCCTGATGGCCGCGGCCACCGTCAACCTGCCGGCCATCGCGCTGTCGGTGGGCCCGATGCTCAACGGCTGGCACGAAGGCCGCCGCACCGGTTCGGGCACGATCGTGTGGGAGGCCCGCAAGCTCTTCGCCGCGGGCGAGATCGACGAGGCCGGGCTGGTCGACCTGGTGGCCTCGTCTGCGCCGTCGACGGGCTACTGCTCGACGATGGGCACCGCCACCACCATGAACTCGCTGGCCGAGGTGCTGGGCATGCAGCTGCCGGGATCGGCCGCCATCCCCGCGCCGTACCGGGAACGGGCCCAGATGGCGTACCGCACCGGGCTGCGGATCGTCGAGATGGTGCGTGAGGATCTGCGCCCCTCCGACATCATGACCCGGGAGGCGTTCGAGAACGCCATCGTCGTGAACTCCGCCATCGGAGGGTCGACCAACGCTCCGATTCACCTCAACGCCATCGCCGCGCATCTCGGCGTGCCGCTCGACAACGACGACTGGCAGAAGTACGGCCTGGCTGTGCCGCTGCTGGTCAACCTGATGCCCGCGGGGGAGTACCTGGGGGAGGACTACCACCACGCGGGAGGGGTGCCGGCGGTGGTCGGCGAGCTGATGCGGGCGGGCCTGCTGCCCCATCCCGACGCGCCCACCGCCAACGGGCGCAGCATCGGCGAGAACTGCGCCGGAGTCCGGATCGCGGATCCCGACGTGATCCGCAGCGTCGACGAGCCGCTGGTGGCCGACGCCGGCTTCGTGCATCTGTCCGGGAACCTCTTCGACAGCGCCATCATGAAGACCAGCGTCATCTCGGAGGAGTTCCGCCGGCGCTACCTGTCGAATCCCGACGACCCCGACGCGTTCGAAGGCCGGGCCATCGTCTTCGACGGCCCCGAGGACTACCGGGCCCGGATCGAGGACCCCGACCTAGACATCGACGAGGACTGCATGCTGATCGTGCGGGGCGCGGGCCCGGTGGGGTACCCGGGCGCGGCCGAGGTGGTGAACATGCAGCCTCCCGCCGCGCTGCTCGTCCGGGGGGTCCACTCGCTGCCGTGCATCGGCGACGGCCGCCAGTCGGGGACGTCCGGCTCGCCGTCGATTCTCAACGCCAGCCCGGAGGCCGCGTCCGGCGGCGGGCTGGCGCTGCTGCGAACCGGTGACCGGATCCGCATAGACCTGCGACGCGGGCGCGCCGACATGCTCATCGACGGTGCCGAGCTCGAGCGCCGGCGGGCCGATCTGGAGGCCGGAGGCGGCTATCCGGTGCCGGAGTCCCAGACCCCGTGGCAGGAGATCCAGCGCTCGATGGTCACCCAGATGGACGAGGGCATGGTCCTGCGGCCCGCGCTGAAGTACAAGGACACCTCCCGCACCCACGGCATCCCGCGTCACAACCACTAGTCCCGACCGACGAGTTGGACTGGATGTGGTGATTCTCTGATTGAGCGGGGCTTGTTCGGCGAAGCACGAGACTCCGCATTTCGCAAATAGCTGAGATAGTCTATGATACTACTATTTCGAATCAATGCTACACGCTCGGCAAATCGCTTACTTCGAGACATTGCTTGACATCGATCCTTCCGACTCTATCGCACCAGGTTGCAAGCGTTTCCACTGCAGCAGATGCAGAAAGCCAACCGGTCTAGGTTAGTTGAACTACGGAGAGATAACCTGCACCTAGTATGTTAGGGAAACCGAAGACCAGTGTGAAATGATCGACACTGGAGTGGACATGACTTTTGTTGGACAGAGTGACATAAGCGCGGTGACTGCCGTGCTACTGTCCAATCATTAGAGGAGGCTTGTGACTAGTACCGTGCCCTCGAAACACCGTCTAGCAATTCCCGACGAGACCCTCTCGGACCGGGCAGCCCAGGCGGCGGACACACTCGAGCAGTTCTTGGAGCGACATCCGGAGGCATCTGCGGCGTCGCTGTCGATGCACTTGGGCGACGACGAAACGGCCTTTGACGTGCCCGTTGCTGTCCTGAGACTCCTTGCCCGCATGCTGGCGGAGACCGCAAGCGGCAACGCGGTGGCGGTCTCCCCCGTCGACGCAGAGTTGACGACCCAGCAGGCGGCTGATCTGCTCAACGTGTCCCGACCGTATCTGGTCAAACTTCTGGATGAGCGCAGAATACCGTTCCGTCGTGTAGGCAACCGGCGCAGGATGCTGCTGGCTGACGTCATGGCATTCAAGCACGACGACGAATCCGAGCGCCGCGCCATCGCGGCCGAGCTGAGTGCTCGATCGGATCGGTCGGATCACCCAGACCGGACCTAGACATCTGACAATACAGTCGCGTATGGTACGTGACTGTAGCATCAACACTCTTGCGAGTAGATGCAGCACAAGAACGATAAGAACTAACAGTGCCAGGGTTGTCGTTCTCGGCACCCTAACGGTTGTTGACTACTCGGGTGTCACATACGCGGCCGTGAGTCCTCCGTCGACGAGCAGATTTGCGCCGGTCATGTAGGAGGAATCGTCAGAGGCCAGGAACAACGCGGCTGCGGCCATCTCGGTGGCCTCGCCGAAGCGTCCCATCGGCACATGCACGAGCCGGCGCTGCCGCTTCTCGTCGGTGTCGAGATAGGACATGAGCAGCTCCGTGCGGAGCGGTCCCGGTGACAGGGCGTTGACCCGTATGTTCTCGCGGGCGTGGATGACCGCAAGTTCGCGGGTGAGCGACAGCACCGCCCCCTTGGACGCGGTATAGGCGATCTGAGGGGTGGCCGCCCCCACGGACGCAACGAAGGACGCGGTGTTGATGATGGATCCCGCGCCCGCCCTGCGCATGGCCGGTATCTGGTGCCGGCAGCCGTAGAGCACACCCTTCAGGTTCACTGCCAGGGTCCTGTCGATGGTCTCGGTGGTGGTGGCGACGGCGTCGGCGTCGTCGGCCATCATGATCCCGGCGTTGTTGAAGGCGATGTCGAGGCGCCCGAAGGTCGCCTCCGCGGTCCTCACCGCCATGGCGACGTCAGCATCGTCGGACACGTCGGCGTGCACCGCGGTGGCCTCGCCCCCGCCGGCTCGGATCTGCTCGACGGTCTCGTGGTTGGCTTCCGCGATGTCCGCGGCCACGATCCGTGCGCCCTCCTCGGCGAAGCGCAGCGCGGTGGCCCGACCGATCCCGCTAGCGGTGCCGGTGATCAGCGCAACCTTGCCCTCCAGTCTCATGGCCCCTCCCTTCTTGCTGGGCCGCCGATCCCCCGCAGTTGAGGATGGCACATTCTGCGGGCCCGCCGATGCGCCGGCCGGGGCGGATCAGCTTGTCAGTGAGCCGCCATTGATTCCGATGGTCTGGGCGGTAACCCAGGCCGCCTCCTCGGATGCGAGCCACACGCATGCGGCGGCCACGTCGGCGGGCCGGCCGGTGCGGCCCGCCGGGACCGCCCTGGCGAATCGCTCGGTGATCTCGCGGTTCTTGCGTTCGAAGAGTCCCAGCGCAAGGGTGTTGGCCGTCACGCCGAAACGGGCCACCTCCAACGCCAGCGAGCGGGTGAAGGCCAGCCCGCCACCCTTGCCGGCGCTGTACGGGGCCACACCGATGTGGACGCCGCTGGTGCCGGCCGCCGACGAGATTGTGATGATGCGCCCCCAGCCCCTCTCGCACATGCCGTCGAGCACCGCGCGGCAGCAGTTCATCACCCCGTACAGGTTCACGTCGACGGCAGCCCGCCAGTCGGCCGGGTCCATGTCGCGGAACTGCTCCGCCTTCATGTCGGCCGGTCCGGCCAGTCCAGCGTTGTTCACGAGGATGTCGACCTCGCCGATCTCGCCCACCGCGTCCAGTACGGCGTCGAGATCGGTCACGTCGAAGGCGGCGGGCGACGCGACGCCGCCGGACCGGCCGATCTCGGCCGCCACCGCGCGGGCCCGTTCGTAGAAGTAGTCGTTGACCACCACATGGGCACCCTGATCGGCGAGCCCCCGGGCGATCCCCGCTCCGATGTTGCGTCCCGCTCCCGTCACCAGGGCCGTGCGCCCGCTCAAGTCAAACATCTCACCGCTCCCTTCGGAGCGAGAGTACCGGGCGTCTTCGACGTGCAGGCCAGCCGGTCGCGCACGCTCCAACGCACCTAACGTCGTAGGCGGATCTGGCCTGAGCCCTCGGTGACGTCGCCGACGACGGTGGCGTCGTGGCCGGACGCTCGCAGTTCGGTCACCGCGGCCAGGCCTGCGTCGTGGCTGACCATGCCGAGCAGCAGGCCGCCAGATGTCTGCGCGTCGGCCAGGAGGGTCACCGAGACCTCGCTGGCTCCGCCGGTGTCCAAGCTGTCCGCCACCCAGTCGAGGTTCCGGGCGGTGCCGCCGGGCACGATCCCCGAAGCGGCCAGTTCCCGGGCGCCCTCGATGATAGGAACCTCGCCGACCGAGATCTCCAGATCGACGCCGGACTCCTGAGCCATGCGCAGTCCGTGGCCCAGCAGGCCGAAGCCGGTCACGTCGGTGGCCGCGGTGGCGCCGTGGCGCATCGCCGCCGCGGCCGCGGCCTCGTTGGACCGGGTCATCTCGGCAACGGCGCGATCGACCACGTCTGCCCGGGCTTCGCCGCGCTTGATGGCGGTGGAGATGACGCCGGTGCCCAGCGGTTTGGTCAGCACCAGGGCGTTGCCGGGTCGCAGCCGCGAGTTGGTGAGCATCCGCGACGGGTTGACCTCGCCCACGACGGCCATCCCGTACTTGGGCTCGGGGTCGTCCACCGTGTGGCCCCCGCCCACGACGAAGCCGCAGGCTCGGGCCGCGTCCTCGCCGCCGGCGAGCACCTCGGCCAGGAGGTCGTTGGACAGCTCCTCGGAGTTCCAGGCCACGAGGTTCAGCGCCAGCAGGGGCCGGCCGCCCATGGCGTAGACGTCCGACACGGAATTGGTGGCCGCGATACGGCCCCAGGTGCGGGCGTCGTCCACCACCGGGGTGATGAAGTCGGCGGTCAGCACCAGGGCACGCCCGCGACCGATGCGCCACACCGCCGCGTCGTCGCCGGTGGCCAAGCCGACGAGGAGCTCCGGTGGGGGATCGGGGGTGAGGCCGCGCACAACTTGCGCGAGATCGCCGGGAGCGATCTTGCAGGCTCAACCAGCGCCGTGGCTGAACTCTGTGAGCCGTCGAGCCATCGCGATCACCCCTTCCGGCGGACGGTTGCGGAGCATCCGCAGGATAGGCGGCGGGCCGCAGCGCGCCGGGGACGGCGGCGCCGGTCGCCGGGCCGCCATGGCAGGACGGTTGGCGTCGGCCCCGTGGCGCCGCGGGGATGGCGGTGCCGGTCGCCTGGTCGCCGTGGCGGGACGGTTGGCGCCGCGGGGATGGCGGTGCCGGTCGCCTGGTTCGCTGTGGCGGGACGGTTGGCGCCGCTCGGCCGAGCGGGGCGGGGGCGGCCGGTAGGGTGCAGCCGTGAGCGTCGACCGGAGGCTCCAGACCCGGGCCACGGAGCTGTTCGGGGTGCCGTACCCCATCGTGCAGACCGGCATGGGATGGGTCGCCGGCCCGTCGCTGGTGACCGGCACCGCGCAGGCCGGCGGCCTCGGGATCCTGGCTGCGGCCACCATGACCGCTGACGAGATGGAGGCGGCGATAGCAGAGGTCAGGTCACGCACCGAGCGGCCGTTCGGGGTGAACCTGCGCCCCGACGCCGTTGACCTGGCCGACAGGGCCGACCGGTTGGTCTCCACCGGCGTGCGGGTGGCGAGCTTCGCCGGTCCGCCCCCTGCGAACGTGGTGAAGCGCCTGCAGGACGGTGGGGTGCTGGTTATGCCCACGGTGGGCGCTCGACGTCACGCCGAGAAGATGGCCGAACTGGGCGTGGACGCGGTGCTGTGCCAGGGCGGCGAGGGCGGCGGCCACACCGGCTCGATCCCCACGTCGCTGCTGCTGCCCCAGGTGGTCGACGCGGTGGACGTGCCGGTGATCGCGGCGGGCGGGTTCCACGACGGGCGGGGCCTGGCCGCGGCTCTGGCCTGGGGCGCGGACGGCGTCGCCATGGGCACCCGCTTCCTGCTCACCGCCGACTCCAAGGTCCCCGACGCCGTCAAGTCCGTGTACCTGGGCACGCCTGTAACCGGCACCGTGGTGTCGAGCAGCATCGACGGGAAGCCCCAGCGAGTGATCCGCACCAGCCTGGTCGACTCGCTCGAGTCGGCCCGCCTCACCCGCCTGGCGCGGGCCGCGACCAACGCGTGGCGTTTCCGGGGCCTCACCGGCATGTCGGTTGGGGCGATGCTCCGGGAGGGGCTGGCCATGCGCCGCAGCCAGGGCCTGACCTGGAGCCAGATGGCGATGGCCGCCAACGCACCCATGCTCACCAGGGCGACCATGGTGAGCGGCGACGTCGATGCCGGAGTCCTGCCCACCGGCCAGTGCGTGGGCGTGGTGGATGACCTGCCGACGTGCGCCGAACTGATCGAGCGGATCGTGGCCGAGGCGGTCGCCGCCCTGGACCGGGTCGCCCCACCCGAGCCCCACTAGCGTCCGGTTCCATGTGCGGTCGCTATGTGTCGGCCACCCCGCCCGACGAGTTGGCCCAGTACTTCGGTGCCATGGCCCCGCCGTCCGAGCACGCGCTGTCGCCCAACCACAATGTGGCCCCGACCCAGACCGTGTACGCGGTGCGGGAGCGCGACGGTGTCCGCAGCCTCGACACGCTGCATTGGGGGCTGGTGCCGTTCTGGGCCAAGGATCCCAAGATCGGCAACCGGATGATCAACGCCCGGGCTGAGACCGTCGCCCACAAGAACGCCTTCCGGGTGGCCTTCTCCCGCCGGCGCTGCATCATCCCCGCCGACGGCTTCTACGAGTGGCAGCGCCTCGAGGGCTCCAAGCGCAAGCAGCCCATGTTCATCAGCCGCCCCGACGCCGAGCCGTTCGCGTTCGCAGGCCTGTGGGAGAAGTGGCGCGACGACAGCAACCTCGACGGTGACGGCGAACCGCTGGAGCTGCACTCGTGCACCATCATCACCTGCGAGGCCAACGACGCCATGGCCGAGATCCACGACCGGATGCCGGTGGTGCTGCCGCCCGGCGCCTGGGACCTCTGGCTGGAGCCGTCCAACACCGACTCGGCGGCGGCAGCCGGCCTGCTGGTGCCGGCGCCGTCCAGCCTGATCCGGATGCATCCCGTGTCCACCGAGGTCAACAACGCCCGAAACAACGGGTCGCACCTCGTCGATCCGGCCGACCCGATCGAAATTGATGACGTAATGGGCATCTAGTGCCCAAATCCGCCTCAATTTCGGTTGCGAACGCCTTCCCGGGTAGGTCAGCCGGGCTGAGCTAGGTGACCGCGCAGCAGGTCGGCCACCGCGTCGAGGTCGTCGGGGTCGGGGCTGGTGTCGGCCTGGGCGAAGTCGAGATCGGCCATGGTCGAGATGGGCACCACATGCACGTGGACGTGGGGGACCTCGAACCCGGCGATCATCAGACCGACCCGGTCGGGGGCCAGCCCGGCCGCCTGCTGGGCGGCGGCCACGCCATGGGCCACCGCCATCAGGTGAGCCACCGTCCCGGCGTCGAGATCAACCCAGTGGTCGACCTCGACTCGGGGCACCACCAGCACGTGGCCCCGGTTGAGGGGCCGCACGTCCATGAAGGCGACGCACACGTCGTCTCGCCACACGAAGCGGCCGGGTATCTCTCCGTCGATGATCCGGGTGAAGATTGAGGGCATCGGCTGATCGTAGGCTGAACCCCCATGGCAGCGCGGAGAATCGGCGAGGACCGGATCCTCACCGTCCCCAACCTGATCTCGGCCGCCCGGCTGGCCTGCATCCCGTGGTTCCTGTGGTTGCTGTTCGGCGCGGAGGACCGCTGGGCCGCGGCCCTGCTATGGGGCGCGCTGGGAGCCACCGACTGGGTCGACGGCTGGTGGGCCCGGCGATTCGACTCGGTCAGCAAGGTCGGCAAGCTGCTCGATCCGATCACCGACCGGGCCGTGCTGCTGGTCGGAGTGGTGGCGGTCGGCCTCGACGGTTCAGTTCCGTGGTGGCTGGTGGTTCTCACCCTGGCCCGGGAGGGAATCGTGGCCATCGTGGGGCTGGTGCTGTTGTCGCTGGGGGCCAAGCCGATCGACGTGACCTGGTGGGGCAAGTGCGCCACCTTCGGTCTGTACTTCTGCTTCCCGCTACTGCTGGCCGGCGCCTCCGACATCGCGGTGGCCGAAGGCTTCCGGGTTGCGGGGTGGGTGTGCGCGGTGCCCTCGCTGGTCTACAGCTACCTCTCCGCGGTGCAGTACGTACCCTTGGGCCGCGAGTCCCTCCGCCAGGGACGAGCCGAGAGGGAAGAGGCGCAGTGAGCACACCCCGCCAGACGTTGACCCACAGCCGGGACCGCCGTACGGGCCGGGCCGGTGCCAGCGCAAGGATCGGAGCGTCGAGCGGCCTAGCGGGGGAGCAGGCACGATGAGCGTGCGGTGGGGGGTCTGGTTCGAGCCGACCCAGCCTGTCCGGCGGCTGGTCGAACTGGCCCGGCTGGGAGAGTCGCTCGGGGCCGAGGCCTGCTTCGTGGCCGACGAGGGCACCGAGCGCGACGTCTATGTGGCCCTCACTGCCATCGTCGAGGCCACCGGGCTCAAGGTGGCCCCGGCCATCACCAACCCGTTCAGCCGCCATCCGGTCGCCACCGCGGCGGCCATCGCCACGCTGGCGGAGTTGGCGCCGGGCCGGGTGATGCACGGTCTGGGGGTGGGCGGCAGCCGGGTGCTCAAGCCGCTCGGGATGGACCCCGAGCGCCCCTTCACCGCGCTGCGGGAGATGTTCGAGCTCAACCGGCGCCTGCTGGCCGGCGAGACGGTGGGGGAGGCCTCGCTGCCCTGGTTCCGGCCCGAGCAGCCCTTGCCCGTGGCGGTGGCCGGGCGGGGCCCCCGGGTTCAGCGCCTGGCGGCGGAGCACTCCGACTGCGTGATCCTCTCGGCCGCGCCGCCCGGCGACCTGCCCGCCTTCGCCGAGCGGATCCGCTCAGCGGGCTCGGCCGAGATCGCCTGGTCGGCCTATCTGGCCTACAACAACACCGAGCGGCGCCGGGTGCTGCCCCATTTCTCCTATATGGCCGTGGACGCGCCCGCCGAGGTGAGAGCAGCCGACGGCCTCGACGACGAGACCACCGACGAGGTCCGCCGCCTGATGCTGGCCGGCCGCATGCACGACGCGGCCGAGCTGCTGCCCGACGCCCTGGTGGACCGCTACGGCCTGGCCGGCACCCCCGACGAGATCTCGGCGCGGATCGGCGGGCTGCGAGACTGCTTCGACTACTTCATGCTGCCCATGAACGACGAGCCCGCCGCGGCCGACCACATCCGGGCCAGCGCCCAGATCTTCAACAACGCCTAGCCCCAGCAACGAGCCCGTCGGCGCGGAGCCCATGGCGCAGCCGGTGAGGCCGGGGGGTGGCACGGCGGCAAGGAACGGTGTCGGCACGGAGCCCGGGCCGCGCCCGTGACAGGGCCCGCCGGCCGGGGCGGCCCACTCCCGCTAGGACTGGGGGATGGCGGAGTAGGCGGGGAAGTCGGGATCGACGACAGAGTGGATGCCGAGCCCCATGGCCACCCGGTTGACGTAGTTGAGGTGAGCGCACTGGGCGTTGGCGTCGATGATGTCGAGGTCGTCGAGGCCCGCGGCTCGCAGCGCCTCCACGTCGTCCTCGGTGATCGAGCCCGGCGAGCGGCTGAGCTTCACCGCATAGCGCACCACCGCAGCGTCGGCCGGCGCTAGGGCCAGGGACTCGAAGCAGTCGGGGTCGGCGGCCAGTCCGGCGATGGCCTCGTCGTCGAGACCGGTCTGGCGCAGCTTGATCGTCACCTGGCTCATGCAGTGGACGGTGCCGTTGATGGCCGACGTCACGAAGCTGATCAGGTTGCGCTGGTGGGGGGTGAGACGCGACGGGCACTTCTCCGTCGCGGCGTACAGATCGAGGCGGGCCGCGACCAGCGCCGGGTGCAAAGACCCGGCCATGGTCATCTCGGTCGGCTCGCCGAGCGCCCTGGCCTGGCGGTCGTAGTGGGACTTGAGCTCGCCCTCGGCCTCGTCGTATGGAATCGTGGAGATCCACATTCGCCGCTCCTGTCGCCGTGACGATCGTGAGGAAGATGACCGGATTCCAGGGTCTAGGGCTGTCGCTGTCGAACGAGGATCCCGTCGCCGACACGCTAGCCGTGGTGGCCGCGGCCGAGCGCCTCGGCTTCGACGAGGTGTCATTGCCGGAGAGCAGGCTGTTCAACTCGGTGATGGCGGTGGCGGCTGCGGCGCTGCATACCACCGAGAGGATCACCGTGCGCATCGGCGTGGCCAACCCGGTGTTCCACCATCCGGTCCTGCTCGCCCTCGAGGCCGCCACGCTGGCCGACATCGGCCCCGGGCGGGTGCGCTACGGGCTGGGCGCGGCCGAATGGACGGTGAGGCGCTTCGGCATGGCGCCGGACGGCTGGCGCCCCCTGACCAACACCGTTGAAGCGGTGCGGGCGGTGCGCCGGCTCACCTCGGGCGACGAGCTCGACTTCGAGCCGACCACGTTCGCGGTGGCGCCGGGGCTGCGCCTGGACCGGCCGCCTGCTGTGCCGGTGCCGGTGGACGTGGGGGCGGTCAGCCGCCGGATGATGGAGGTCTCCGGCGAGTTCGCCGACGGTGTCCAACTCGGCGCCATCACCAGCGTGGGCTACACCCGCTGGGCGCGCCGGCGGCTGGCGGCCGGCGCGGCCCGAGCGGGCCGCCGCGTCGACGAGCTGCTGCTGAGCGCCAACGTCCTCACCAGCGTGGGCCACAACCGGGTCGAGGCCCGCAACGCCGTGAAGGGGGTGCTCGCCTACTACCTGGCCCGGGTGGAGGGCGTGGTGGTCGACGAGGCCGGCGCCGATCCCGAGGCGGTGGCTGCGGTGCGGGCTGCCGTGGCCGACGGCGGCGAGCAGGCCGGCGCGGCGGTGCTCAGCGACAGCTTGGTGGACGTGTTCGCGGTGGCTGGCACCCCGGACGACGTGATCGAGGGGTTCGGGCCCTTCGAGGAGGCCGGCCTGGATCTGCCGTTGGCGTGGTACACGTTCGGTCCCGACCGCGACGAGGGTGTGCGCCTGCTGGCGGAGCAGGTCCGCCCCGCGGTCGTCGCCACGTAGCGGGGCCGCCCCGCACCGAGTTGTGCCGCCTATCCGCTCGGCCTCTAGGCACCAAAACCTCCCAAGATTCCTGCAGGAGTGCGAGACTGGAGCCCATGACAGCCGAACCTCTGGTCTCGACACAGTGGCTGGCCGAGCGCCTCGACGACCCCGGGGTGCGGGTCGTGGACTGCCGCTGGTACCTGCGGCCCTTCGACACCCGCAACGGCGACGACGAGTACGCCAAGGCCCACATCCCCGGCGCCGTCCACGCCCGCTGGGACACCGAGCTGGCCGACCCCGACCGCCCCGACCTGTGGATGCTGGCCGGGCCGGAACGCTTCGCCGAGGCCATGGCGTCCCGCGGCATCGGCGACGGCACCTTCGTGGTGGCCTACGACGACCAGCACGTGACGGTGGCGGCCCGGGTGTGGTGGGCGCTGCGGACCTACGGCCACACCGACGTGGCCGTGCTCGACGGCGGCATCACCAAGTGGCAGGCCGAGGGCCGTCCCACCACCAGCATCGTGCCCCACTACCCGCGGGCCCGTTTCACGCCCCGCTTCAAACCCGACCTCTACGTCACCCACCAGCAGATGCGGGCCGCGGTGGGCACATCGACCCGGCTGGTCGACGGGCGCATGGACGGCGCCCGCCAGCAGGACGGCGGCGCCATCCCCGGCAGCATCGTCGCTCCCGGAATCACCTTCACCGGTCCCGACGGCACCTGGACCGAGCCCGAGGAGGCCCGTCGACGTCTGGCCGAGGCCGGCGCCTGCTCGCCGGAGACCACCATCGCCTACTGCCGGGGCGGGGTGGGCGCCTGCGGGACCGCAATGGCCTACGCCATCGCCGGCTACGACGATGTTGCCGTGTACGACGGGTCCTGGACCGAGTGGATCACCGATCCGGAGTCGCCCCGGGCCCTCGACGTCGAGGAGCCCAGCTGACCGTAGCCTCATCGTTGTGACGGCCGAGGAGGTTCCCACCGCGACGGAGGCCCGGGACCGGCATCTCGAGCGACTGACCGAGCAGGACTATGACGCCCTTATCGTGGGCGGCGGCGTCAACGGGGCCGTCTCGGCGCTGGCGCTGGCCGCCCACGGCCTCAGCGTGGCCCTCATCGATTCCGAGGACTTCGGTTCCGGCGTGAGCCAGGAGTCCTCCAACCTCATCTGGGGCGGCTTCAAGTACCTCCAGACCTACGAGCTCGGGCTGGTGGCCGGGCTGTGCCGCTCCCGCAACCTGCTGGCCCGCTCGTACGCGAGCCGGGTCCAGGAGGTCCGATTCCTGGCTGCGCTCGGTCCCACATCGCCGTACTCGCCGACCTACGCCACGCTCGGGGCCCACGCCTACTGGGCTCTGGGGCGCTTCGCGACCGGCCGACCCCGGCGGTTCTCGGCACGCGCGCTGGCAACGGCTGAGCCCGCGATCGACTCCGACGGGGTGCGGGGAGCGGTCGAGTACTCCGACTACCTGCTCGTCGACAACGACGCCCGGTTCGTGCTCCAGCTGCTGCTCGACGCCGTCGACAAGGGAGCTGTCGCGGTGTCGCGTCTGCGCCTGGACGACGCTGAGCGGGCAGGGCAGGGCTGGCGGGCCCAGGTCACGGACCGGTTGACGGGAAGCAGCCACACAGTGTCGGCGGGCGTGCTGGTCAACGCCGCGGGGCCCAGAGCGGCCGACCTCGCCGAGCTGACCGGATCGACCCTGGGGTCGGCTCTGTGCTTCTCCAAGGGAACCCACGTCGTGGTGCCCAGAGTCACCGAATCGGGACGGATCCTGGCCTTCTTCGATGACGATCAGCGGCTCTTCTATGTGATTCCGATGGGCCATCGCTCCCTCATCGGCACCACCGACACCCGCGTCGAGGACTCGGACGTGTCCATCACTCACCACGACCGCGACTTCCTGCTGGAGCAGGCCAACGCCCGGCTCCAGCTCTCGTCGCCGCTGCGCGACGACGACGTCATCGCGTACCGTTGCGGCGTTCGTCCCCTGGTGATCAGCGCGGGCGCGGACACCGATCGCGACTGGACCGAGCTGTCGCGCCGCCACGCGGTGGAGGCCGATCAGGGGCGCGGAACGATCTCGATCCTCGGCGGGAAGCTCAGCGACTGCCTCAACGTCGGCGAGGAGGTGGTGGCGGCGGCCCGCACCTGCGGCCTGAAGCCCTCGCCTCCGGAGCGGGCCTGGTTCGGCGAGCCCCCCGAAGGGGTGCAGGCCCGCTTCCGGCGCAGCGCGGCCCGGGCCGGGATCGACGAGCTGTCGGCGGCTCGTCTGTGGCGCCGCCACGGGCGCCGGGCCCTGGAGGTGGCCGACCTGGTGGAGGAGTCGCCCGAGCTCGGCCTGCCGTTGAGCGATGTCGTCGACTACTGCGCAGCAGAGGTCATGGCCATGGCCCGCCACGAGCACATCTTGACCATGGAGGACTTTCTGCGCCGCCGCACCATGCTGGCGATGCTCGAGACCGCGGAGACGCTCGAGAGCGACCCGGGGGTGGAGCGAGCCTCCAGCCTGCTGTTCGGATCGGCCGCATGACCGTCGTGCTGGCCGTCGACGCCGGGACCACGAGCGTCCGCACCATCGCATTCGACGACGCCGGTCGCATCGTCGACGCCGCGCAGCGCGAGTTCACCCAGCACTTCCCCCTGCCCGGACGGGTCGAGCACGACGCCTCGGAGATCTGGGACGCGGTCCAGGCGACGCTCGGGGAGGTGGCCGGCCGCCTGGAGGAGCCTCCCGCCGCGATCGGCGTCACCAACCAGCGCGAGACCGCGGTGGCCTGGAGCCGGCGAAGCTGCGAGCCCCTCCATCGGGCCATCGTCTGGCAGGACCGCCGCACCGCGCCCCGATGCGCGGAGCTCGAAGAGACCGGGCATCTGCCGCTCGTGCGGGAGCGCACCGGCCTGGTGCTCGACCCGTACTTCTCAGGCTCGAAGCTGGAGTGGATGCTCCGGGACGGCGGCGTCGCTGTGAGCCCCGATCTGGCCCTCGGAACCATCGACAGCTGGATCGTGTGGAAGCTCACCGGCGGCGAGGTCCACGCCACCGACGCCACCAACGCCAGCCGGACCATGCTCTTCGACATCGGCTCGCTGCGATGGGATCCCGACCTGTGCGCGATGTTCGGAGTTCCCGCAGAATCCCTCCCCGAGGTGCGGCCCTCCAGCGGCAGCTTCGGCACTACCGCCCCGAGCGCAGCATGCGGAGCGGGGATACCCGTTTCCGGGGTCGCCGGCGACCAGCATGCGGCCCTGTTCGGACAGGCCGCCTTCGCTCCCGGCGACGCCAAGAACACCTACGGCACGGGTTCGTTCGTGCTGATGAACGTCGGCCCGGACGTGCCGCCGCCTGCGGACGGCCTGCTCACAACCGTCGCCTGGCTGCTGGACACCCCCCGCGGCCCGGAGGCCACGTACGCTCTCGAAGGGGCGATATTCGTAACGGGAGCAGCAGTGCAGTGGCTGCGTGACGACCTGAAGATCATCGATGAGGCCCCGCAGCTTGAAGGCCTGGCTGCAAAGTGCCCGTCCACCGGCGGCGTGTACCTGGTGCCGGCGTTCGCCGGTCTCGGCAGCCCGCACTGGGACCCCTACGCACGGGGCACGATCGTGGGCCTGACCCGGGGCACCGGGCGTCCCGAGATCGCGCGGGCCGTGGTGGAGGCCATGGCCTTCCAGACCCGGGACGTGGTGGAGGCGATGGCAGCCGCGACCGGCACGCCGGTGCGGAGCCTGCGCGTCGACGGGGGCGCCTGCGCGATGGACTCCATGCTGCAGCTCCAGGCCGACCAGCTCGGCGTGACCGTGCAGCGGCCCAAGCTCCAGGAGGCGACCGCTCTCGGCGCCGCCTACCTGGCCGGGCTCGCGAACGGCGTGTGGCCTTCGCTGGAGGCCCTCGCCCAGCACTGGGAGCTCGACTTCGAGGCCGTGCCCGGCACCGGCAGGACCGGAGCGGACGACGCCTACGCGGACTGGAGGCGGGCGGTCGAGCGCAGCAAGGCGTGGGCGGCGCCATGAGAGGCGGGCCGTGGCGTGAACCGGGCCGCGCCCTGGGAACTGGGCCGTGGCGTGAACTGGGCCGTGCCATGAGAGGCGGGCCGTGGCGTGAACCGGGCCGCGCCCGGAGAACTGGGCCGTGGCATGAGAGGCGGGCGGTGCCGTGAGCCGGGTAGCGGTCGTGACCGGCGCGGCCGGCGCGATCGGCTCCGCGGTGTGCGAGCGCCTCAGAGCCGCCGGAGACACCGTCGTCGGATTGGACACGGCCGCTGACGCCGGGCCCGTCGATGCTGGGATGCTGTTCTGCGACGTCGCCGACGAGGAGTCGGTGGCGGCCGCGTTCGACGCGATCAGGCATCGCCACGGCGACCCGGCCGTGCTGGTCAACAACGCCGGCGTCACCGGGTCCGGCGGAGTGATAGAGGAGAGCCCCGAGGCGTGGCGCCGCATCATCGACGTGAACCTGACCGGCGCCTACCTGTGCACGCGCCAAGTCGTCGCGGGCATGACAGCCGCGGGCGGTGGCCGGATCGTCAACATCGCCTCCGTCAACGCCCGCTTCGGCGGCTCGGCCCTGTCAGGCCCCGCCTACGCCGCCAGCAAGGGCGGGCTGGTCACGTTCAGCCGCTTCCTGGCCCTGCATCACGCCGTCGACAACATCACCGTGAACGCAGTGGCGCCCGGTCCTCACGACACACCGATGTGGCATGCGCTCGACCCGGCCCTACGTGAGCGCATCCTGGCCACCGTCCCCGGCGATCCGCCCGGAGACCCGGAGGACCTCGCGGCGGTGGTGGCGTTCCTGTGCGGACCTCACGCCGGCTACATCACCGGTGCCACCATCGATGTCAACGGCGGCCAGTGGATGGGCTAGCCGAAGGGGTAGGTTCGGAGCCGTGTCCAGCAGCCGGCCGACCATCAAGGACATAGCACGGGTTACGGGAGTCTCCGTGGCCACCGTCAGCCGCGCCCTGCGAGATCTGCCCTACGTCGCGCCGGAGACCCGGTCACGGGTGATCGAGGCGGCCGCCGAACTCCAGTACGAGGCCCATCCCCAGGCCTCCAGACTCGTGTCGGGACGGACCTGGACAATCGGTGTGGCGGCGCCCCAGTTCGGGACGTGGTTCCCCTTCCGTGCGTTGGGCGGCATCAACTCGGTGTTCGCCCAGGCCGGCTACGACGTGCTCATCTCCATGATGAGCGCACCGGGCGACCGCCGGCGCTTCCTGAGCGACGCGCGGTCCTTCTGCCGGCGAGTCGACGGGATCGTCCTCATCGACACATTCGTGGGCGTCGAGGGCGACCCGGCTGACGCATTCTTCGATCGGCCCGTCGTGGCGGTGGGCGAGAGGCTCGACGGCGCCTCATCGATCACCATCGACAACCGTTCCGCGGCCCGGCGCGCCGTCCAGCACCTCGTCGATCTGGGCCACGCCCGCATCGGGCTGGTCGCGGGGCCGCCGCTGCCCGACCTGCCCACGCCGGTCCCCGAACAGCGGCGGCTCGGCTACGAGGACACCCTGGAATCCGCAGGGCTGCCGGTCGATCCGGAACTGGCCGTCAACGGCGAATGGACCGCAGCCGGCGGCGCCGCCGCGCTGGCAACCCTCCTCGACCGCCCCAACCCGCCCACCGCGGTGTTCTGCATGTCTGACGAGATGGCGTTCGGCGTGCTGCGAGCGGCTGCTAGGCGAGGCCTGACCGTGCCCGCCGACCTCTCGGTCGTCGGCTTCGACGATCATGATCTGGCCGACGCCATGGGGCTCACGACCATGCGCCAGGCGGTGGACGAGATGGGGGTCCGGGCCGCCGCGACGGTGCTTGGCCTGATCGACGGCGATCCTGTCACCGACATCACCTGGGATGTGCCCCTGATGGTTCGGGAAACCACGGCCAAGATGGGTTGACTCCGAGCGGACCCTACGCTAGCGTCCCGCCTGTAAACGTTTGCATCCCTGGGAGGGAACGGAAAATGAAGAATCACTCGCGCCTGTGGCTCATCCTCGGCGCCCTGCTCGCTTTCGCCCTGGTGGCGACGGCCTGCGGCGACGATGACCCCGAGCCGGCCGTTGTGGACACCAGTGCCGCTGATGCCGCGGCGGCCGAGGCTCAGGCTGAGGCCGACGCCGCCATGGCCGAGGCCGACGCGGCTCAGGCCGAGGCCGCGGCAGCCGAGGCCGCGGCAGCCGAGGCTCAAGCCGATGCCGATGCCGCGGCCGCCCGGGCAGCCGAGGCCGAGGCCGCGCTGGCGGCGGCCATGGCCGAAGGCGAGGAGGCGGTCGACCCCGAGGTCGTCGCCGAGCTCGAGGCCCAGATGGCCGAGGCTCAGGCTGAGGCCGACGCGGCCATGGCCGAGGCCGAGGCGGCCGCGGCCCGAGCGGCCGAGGCCGAGACGGCCATGCAGGAGATGGAGATGAGCCTGTCCGGCAGCGTCGTCACCATCCTCGGCCCCGAGACCGGGTCCGAAGCCGAGGGCTTCCTGGCCGGTTTCGAGCCGCTGCGCGAGCGCACCGGCATCGTCGTCCGGTACTCGGGCACCCGCGACGCCACCACCGAGCTGAACTTGGCGGTGGAGGCCGGCGACCCGCCCGACATCGTCATCATCCCCCAGCCGGGCCGGATCAGGCAGTTCGGCGAGTCCGGCGACGCCGTGGCCCTGCCCCAGGCGATGCTCGACAACATCGGCGGCTCCTATGATCCGTTCTGGTTCGACCTGGCCTCCACCGGCGGCAACGTGTACGGCGTGCCCAACAAGGGCGACGTGAAGAGCCTGGTGTGGTACAGCCCGCAGGGCTTCGCCGACAACGGCTACGCCATCCCCCAGACCTGGGCCGAGCTCGAGGCGCTCATGGAGCAGATGAAGGGCGACGGCAACACCCCGTGGTGCGTCGGCATCGAATCGGGCGCCGCCACCGGCTGGGCCTTCACCGACTGGATGGAGGACATGATGCTCCGCGTCCACGGGCCCGACGTGTACGACCAGTGGGTCGCTCACGAGATCCCCTTCAACGACCCCCGGGTGATCGAAGTGGCGGAGTTCGTCGGCAACATCTGGTTCACTGAAGGCAACGTGAGCGGCGGCCGCGACCTGATCTCCCAGCGCAGCTTCAGGGAGATGGCGGCGGCCCACCTCAACGGCGAGTGCATGATGCACCGCCAGGCCAACTTCGCGGGCGCCCACTACCTCGAGGCCGGCGCCTCGTCGCTCGGTCCCGACGGCGACGTGAACGTGTTCTACCTGCCGACCATCAGCGACGAGTTCGGCACTGTGGTGCTCGGAGCGGGGACCCATGCGGTGGCCTTCACCGACAAGCCGGAGACCCTGGCGGTGCTGGAGTACATCGGCACGGCCGAGTACGCCAACGCCCGCATCCTCGCCGACAAGGGCGGCTTCCTGTCGCCCAACCGCGACCATGACACGTCGCTGTACAGCTCCTCCTTCGACCAGGGCCTCGCCGAGATCCTGGTGAGCGCCAACCCGTTCCGCTTCGACGCATCGGACCTGATGCCGGGCGAGGTCGGAGCAGGCGAGTTCTGGCGGTCCGGCACCGACTTCGTGTCCGGCTCCAAGACCGCCGAGGAGTTCGCCGAGGACGTCGAGGACGCCTGGCCGTCCTGACACCCGTCCGGCGAAGGGAACTAACGGCCCCCCGAGGTGTGTGGGGGCGTCCAGCGCCCCCACACACCCCTCGCCGGGTTACTGTCGAGCAGTGGCCGCTCCTCGCCGGGGCGGCTGTTGGAACTGAGGAACTGAGAGGCTGACCCGGTGGACCAGTTCATCACCATGATCATCACCGTGGTGGTGTCGCTGGCTGTGTCCGCCGTGCTCTTCGTCGGCGCGAACCGGGCCGTGGACAGTGTCCGGGTCCGCTGGCCGGCGTTCACGGCCGCCGTCGGCGGGCTGGTCGGTCTCGCGGTCGGGGCGGTGGTCCAGCACAACGGCTGGCTGCCGCGGGGGCCCGCGCTGGGCGGGCCGTTGAAGGAGGGCTGGATCGTCCTCCTCGCGGGCGGAGCTGTGGGCGCGGCGGTCGCCGCGGCCGGAGGCTGGCTTGCCCAGCCCGCCCTCGACCGGCGGTCCCGCTGGGCGGACACTCTCCGACCCTGGGTGTTCGTAGGCCCGGCGCTCCTGTTCGTGGGGGGCGGTCTGGTGCTGCCCGGCCTGCGCACGGCCTTCCTGTCGCTCAAGCCGGGGTCGAGGGGGCGGGAGCCCGGCTTCACGCTCGACCACTACACGGACATCTTCACCGACGACACCTTCTTCACCGTCGAGGGCTGGTCGGCCATCTTCACCGGGCGGCTGTTCATCGTCGGGCTGGCCGCCGCCGTCGTCGCCGCGGCCGCGGCCTGGGCCAGTTCGTCTCTCATCATCGGCGGGAGGGCTCGGGCGGCCGCGGCCACCGGCATGCTCCGGGGGCTCAAGATCGCCTCGGTCGTGCTCGTGGCCCTGGTCGCCGCGGCACTCATCGAGTCGGTGGCCCGCGAGCCGAACCGCTCCGCGGTCATGGACGTGCTCACAGTCGTGGTGTCGAGCCGGGTCACGCTGGGCATCGCCGCGGCCGTCGCGGCGCTGGGCATCGCGGCGTGGCTGGTCGCCCGGGCCCGGGGCCGCGAGGTGGAGATGGACTGGGGATCGCCGGCTGCGTCCTCGCTGGTCGTGGCGGCCTGCATCCTGCTGGTCTTCGGGGCGCTGTCGACGCTGCGGGGCGTGGTCTGGAACAACATCTGGTGGGTGGTCACCGTGGCCGGGCTGTCCACCGTGCTGGGACTGCTGCTGGCCGTGCTGGCCGAGAGGTCCCGGGGCGAGCGGATCGGCAAGACCCTGATCTTCATGCCCATGGCCATCTCGATGGTCGGGGCCGCGGTGATCTGGGACTTCATGTACGAGGTGCAGCCCATGGGCAACCAGACCGGGCTGTTCAACGCGGTCCTTCAGGGGATCGGCTTCACCCCCCGCGGCTTCTTCATCAACGCCTCGATGATCCCGTGGAACAACTTCTGGATCATGTTCATCATGGTGTGGATCCAGACCGGCTTCGCCATGGTCGTGCTGTCCGCGGCCATCCGGGCCGTTCCCGAGGAGCTGACCGAGGCGGCCCGGGTGGACGGGGCCAGCGAGGCCCAGGTCTTCTGGCGGGTGGTGATACCCCAGATCAGGCCCACCATCATCGTGGTGGTCACCACCCTCATCGTGATCGTCACCAAGGTCTTCGACCTGGTCAAGGCCACCACCAACGGCGCCAACCGCACCAACGTGCTGGCCAACGAGATGTTCGACCAGCTCCGCGACCGCAACTTCACGTCCAGCAGCGCCTTCGCGGTGGTGCTGTTCGCGCTGGTGCTGCCGGTCATGGTCTACAACATCCGGCGACTCCAGCGGGAGCTGGCATGACCGCGGTGCAGCCTCGTGCAGCCGCCTCCGAGCGAGGCGCCGGCATGACCCCGGTGCAGGCCGCGACGATGCCCACCGGCCTGAGGCTGCGCCGCCTGGCCGCGGAGGTCCCGACGTGGGTGATGTGGCTGATCGTGCTCCTGTGGACGGTGCCCACCATCGGGCTGTTCGTGTCGTCGTTCCGCAAGGTCCCCGACATCGAGACCTCGGGCTGGTGGACGGCCTGGAACGACTTCGACAACCTGACGCTGCAGAACTACCGCGACGTGTTCCGCGAGACGGCTGCCCAGCCGTCGATGTGGGAGTTCGCGCTCAACTCCATCGCCATAGTGGTCCCGGCCACGGTCATCCCGATCGCGGTGGCCGCCTTCGCGGCCTACGGGTTCGCCTGGATGGAGTTCCGGGGCCGCAACTGGCTCTTCATCGGGCTGGTGTCGATGATCGCCCTGCCCAACCAGATGGCGTTCGTGCCCCTGCTGCAGCTGTTCAACAACGGCGCCCGGTTCACCGTGCCCGGCCTCGACTGGACCCTGGTGCTGCTGCCCGACCTGGGCATCGGCAACACCGCGGCCGCGGTGTGGCTCACCCACACCGCGTTCGGCCTCCCGCTGGCGGTGCTGCTACTGCACAACTTCATCGGCCAGCTGCCCGGCGACATCTTCGAGGCGGCCCGCATCGACGGCGCCAGCCATTTCACGATCTTCTGGCGGCTGGTGGTGCCGCTCGCCCGGCCCGCGCTGGCCGCGTTCGCGGTGTTCCAGTTCCTGTGGACCTGGAACGACTACCTGATCGCCTCGGTGTTCCTCAACGAGAACGAGCCCATGACGGTGGCGCTGGTGAACCTGGTCGGGGAACGCGGCCAGAACTTCCAACTGCGCTTCGCGTCCGCGTTCGTGATCATGATCGTGCCCCTCATCGTGTTCTTCAGCCTCCAGAGGCACTTCGTGCGGGGCCTGCTGGCCGGCTCGGTCAAGGGATGAGCCTCACATCACGTCGGCGAGCCGCACCGGAGCCCCGGTGCTGATGGAGCGGTGGCCGGCCACTCCCATGGCCACCGACAGCAGTCCCGCCGACAGGCTGGCCTGCGACGACGCCTGCCGGTCCTCGGCGTCGAGCGAGTTGACCGCGTGGAGGAAGTGCTGGTGCTCGACGTAGCTGGAGCCGTGGTGGAGGCCCTCGTAGGCGGCTGCGCTGGCCACCGTGAGGCTCTCCACGTCGCCGATGCCGTGGGTGCCCCTGCGCCCGATGCGCACGGTCCCGGACGGGACGAGCGCCTCGATCTTGCCCGCGTCGCCGATCACCGCGAACTCCTGCTGGTCCTGGGTGGCGTCGGCGAACATGCACAGGTCGAGCAGGGCGCGGGAGCCGTCGTCGTAGTCGACGATCACGTAGGCGCTGTCGATGATGTCGGGAGCCCGTCCGTTGTAGGTCTCTTCGAGATGGTTGACCATCTGGCTGCCCGAGGCGTAGACCCGCTCGGGCCGTGCGGGCATCACCTGGTTCATCAGGTCGAAGAAGTGGCAGCACTTCTCCACCAGGGTGCCGCCGGTGTTGGCCCTGAAGCGGTTCCAGTGGCCCACCTTGTCCAAGAACGGGAACCGGTGCTCGCGCAGCGACGCCATGCGCACCCGCCCCGCAGTACCGGAGCGCACCTCGTCGATCAACCGCTCGAACGGGGCCATGTAGCGGTACTCCAACCCGACCCAGACCAGGCCGCGGTGCTCCGCGGCAGCCTCGAGGACCCTCTGGCAGTCGGCGACGGTGGTGCACAGCGGCTTCTCCACCAGCACATGAAGACCGGTGCCGAGCAAATCGTCGAGCACGGCGCCGTGGGTCATGTTCGGGGTGGCGACCACCACGGCGTCGCAGAGGCCGCTGGCAATCAGGTCGCCATCGTCGCTGAACCTCTCCGCCGCCGGAACCAGGGCGGCCGCCGCGTCGAGCGACTCCGTGTCCGGATCGGCCACCGCGCTCACCCGGGCCCCGGGCAGGTGCAGGATGTTGGCGATGTGCTCGCGGCCCATCATCCCGGTGCCGATGACCCCGTAACGGAGCTCAGGAGCGCTCATCCGGCCGGTTCGCCTCGGCCGCAGCCCGGCCCGGGATGTCGAGAGCGTCGCCCACTCACAGAGAGCGTGATCTAGTGGGACCCGGACTCATAGACCCCAATCGTCGCCCGCTCGGAGAGGATTTCCAAGTGGGGCCCCTCGGTGTGGGCTGCTGGCGGTTCGTGGCCCGCCCCGACGACGAGCTCAGAGCGGTGCTCGAGACCGGACTGGACCTGGGCATGAACCTGGTCGACACCGCCGACATCTACGGGCTCGGATGGGGCGGGCAGGCCTTCGGGGAGGCCGAGGAGAACCTCGGCCGCATCCTGGCCGCAGCGCCGCGCCTGCGCGACCGGATGGTGCTGGCCACCAAGGGGGGCATCGTCCCCGGAGTCCCCTACAACTCCGGTCCCGCCGCCATCACCGCCGCCTGCGAGGCGTCGCTGCGACGGCTGCGCACCGACGTCATCGACCTGTACCAGATCCACCGGCCCGACATGCTCACCCACCCCGCCGAGGTGGCCGACGCCCTCAGCGCTCTGCGGACCGCAGGCAAGATCCGGGAGGTCGGGGTGTCGAACTTCACGCCCCGCCAGCACGAGGCCCTCGCCGCGCACCTGCCGTTCGCGCCGGCCACCAGCCAGCCCGAGTACTCCGTCGCCCATCTGGCGCCGCTGCGCGACGGCACACTCGACCTGTGCATGCGCGACGGCGTGCTGCCGCTGGCTTGGAGCCCTCTCGGCGGGGGCCGCCTGGCCGACGGCGCCGGTACCCGACCCGAACTGCTCGCCGCGCTGGATCGCCTGGCGGAGCGGGAGGGCGTGGAGCGAGCCACCATCGCGGTCGCGTTCGTGCTGGCCCATCCGGCCAGGCCGGTAGCCCTGCTGGGCACCCAGCGGCCCGAGCGGCTGGCGCGGCTGGCAGCCGCCACCGGGGTCCGTCTCGACCGCGGCGACGTCTACGACGTGATCGAGGCCTCCGAGGGCGCTCCGCTGCCGTGACCGGCGTGATCCGATGACAGCCCCGGACCCGGCGGAGGTCGCATGGTTCGGTGCCCTGTGCGACGACGACTACCAGTACCTGGGTGTCCCCGACCCGGACCTGGCCAGCAGCTGGGAGCACTGCCGCGACATCACCCTCGCAGCCGAGCGGAACGGCTTCGACAACATCCTGCTGCCGTCGGGCTACACGCTCGGCATCGACGCCACCGCCTTCGCGGCCGGGATCGCGCCCCTCACCGAACGCATGCGGCTGCTGCTGGCGGTGCGGATGGGGGAGTTGTGGCTGCCCCAGCTGGCCCGCCAGATCTCCACCATCGACCGGATGCTCGGCGGCCGGCTCACGGTGAACATCATTTCTAGCGACATGCCCGGCGAGTCGCTGGAGTCGGCCCCCCGCTACCGCCGCACGCTGGAGTGGATGCATGTGCTGCGCGCGCTGCTCGACGGCCGGCCGGTGGACTTCCACGGCGAGTTCGTCGACCTGACCCTCGACCCGCCCAGGGCCAGCACCGTGTCGGGCCGCTGCCCGCTGTTCTATTTCGGCGGCTTCTCGGAGGCGGCCAAGGAGACCGCGGCCGAGGCCTGTGACGTGTTCCTCACCTGGCCCGACACCGTCGCAGGGGTTGCGGCCACGGTGGCGGACATGGAGGCCAGAGCGGCCCGGCGAGGCCGGAGGCTGCGCTTCGGGCTGCGCAGCCATGTGGTCGTGCGGGAGACGTCGCAGGCGGCCAGAGCGGCGGCCGCGTCGCTGGTCAGCCGCCTCGACGACGAGGTCGGCGCCGCGATCCGGGGCCGGTCCCTCGACGCGGTCTCGGTCGGCGTGAGCCGGCAGGCCGAGCTGCGGGACCTGAGCGACACCGACGGCTACGTCGAGGCCAACCTGTGGACCGGCATCGGCCGGGCCCGCTCCGGCGCGGGCGCGGCCATCGTCGGCGATCCCGACGAGGTCGTGAGCAAGCTGCAGGAGTACCGCCGGGTCGGGATCGACGCGTTCATCCTGTCGGGGTACCCGCATCTCGACGAGTGCGACCTGGTCGGCCGCCACGTGCTGCCCCGCCTGGACCACGGCCACCTCGCGCCGACCTGACCGGGGCTCCACTTCGACGCTACATGCGAATGATTAGTATCGTTTAGATCTTGTAAACGTTTACAAAGGAGTGCAGGGTGAAGGGCAGCAGGCCTGAGCAGAGCACCGACAGCCATGCCGGCACCGAGCCCTGGTGGCTTGGCGCCGTCGGTTACGAGGTCTACGTTCGCTCCTTCGCCGACTCCACCGGCGACGGCCTGGGCGACCTGGCCGGGGTCACCGGCCGGCTGGACTACCTGAGCTGGCTGGGCGTGGATGCGGTGTGGCTCACGCCGTTCTACCCGTCCCCGGGCCACGACCACGGCTACGACGTCAGCGACTACTGCGCCGTCTCGCCCCGCCACGGGACGCTCGAGGACTTCGACGCCCTCGTCGGCGAGGCCCACCGTCTGGGCCTGCGGGTGATGGTCGACATGGTCCCCAACCACACGTCGATCGAGCACGAGTGGTTCTTGAGGGCCCGCCGCGACCGTGGCGGACCTGACCGGGATCGCTACCTGTGGGCCGACCCGGCCCCCGGCGGCGGGCCGCCCAACAACTGGCTAAGCCACTTCGGCGGGCCAGCCTGGACTCTCGACGAGGCGTCCGGCCAGTACTGGTGCCATCTCTTCCTGCCCGAACAGCCCGACCTCAACTGGCGAAACCCCGCGGTCAGGGACGACTTCGACGCGATCCTGGAGTGGTGGATGGACCGGGGGGTCGACGGCTTCCGCGTCGACGTGGCCCACGGGCTGCTCAAGGACGCCCAACTACGCGACAACCCCCAGATCGGGCCCGTCGTGGCGGGCATGGACCCCTTCGACGCGTTCTACGCCTTCGAGCACCGCCACGACATGGACCAGTCCGAGAACATGGAGATCTTCCGCCGCTGGAGCCAGGTCTGCGGGCCCCGCGGAACGATGCTGCTCGGAGAGGTCAACGCCCCCTGGCCCGACCGTATGGCTCGCTACGTGGCGGCCGGCGCGCTCGATCAGGCCTTCTTCCTGCAGTCGGCCTTCCTCGGCTGGGATCCCGCCACGCTGCTGACGATGGTGCGGGCCATGCACGACGCGGCGCCGCACGGGATCTCCTGGGTTCTCAGCAACCACGACCGCTCCCGGCCGGTGAGCCGCTTGGGCGGAGGGGAGGCCGGGGTGAGGCGGTCCCTGGCCGTCAGCACCCTGTTCATGTCGCTCGGCGGGACGCCCTTCCTCTTCCAGGGCGAGGAGCTCGGCCTGCCCGACGGCGTGTTGCGGGCCGGCTTCCATGACCCGGTGTCGGTCAGGAACGCGGGCGCGACCCACGGGCGCGACGGATGCCGCACGCCTATGCCCTGGGACAGCAGCACCAACAACGGCTTCTCCGCCGGCGTGCCGTGGATCGACGCCGAACCTCGACCGCTGCACCAGACGGTGGCCAGCCAGCGAGCCGACCCCGACGCGCCGGTGCACCGCTACCGCAGCCTGCTGGTCGTGCGCCGCCAGCACCCCGACATGTGGCGGGCGCCGCTGGAGTGGATCGAGACCTCCGATCCGCGGGTGGCCGCGCTGCGGCGAGGCACGATCGCGGTGGTCGCCAACCTGTCCGACCGTGCGACGAGCGTCGACCTGGGCTCACGCGGCTGGCAGCCGATATTCGCCAGCCAGCCGGGCGGCCGCCTGGACAGCCAGGCCCATGACGCGGTGTCGGTCCCAGCCGAGACCACCGTAGTGCTGGCTCGCGACCATCCGCCGGAGTCCCTACCGGCGTGACGCCGTCACGTCAGCACGCGAGAAGGTCAGGGGCGGAAACGGAACGCCATGCTGGGGTTGTCGGGCAGCTCCGAGAGGGGCTCGGCGACCTCGGCGACCGTCGGCCCCACGCCCACGGCAGCCAGCGAGTCGATGTCGAGGTTGTAGACCTCGGCGGCGGTGCCGCCGAGCAGCTTCCGCAGGTCGCTCTCGGACCAGTCGCAGAACACGTGCCGCAGCGACGCCACCGAGTCGGGGAACGTGCCCTCGCTGTGGGGGTAGTCGCTGCCCCACATGAACCGGTCGACACCGATCTGGCGGATCGCCTCGGCCTCGTCCCGGCCGGGGAAGCTGGCGCCCATGTAGCAGTTGGACAAGAAGTAGCTGCTCGGCGGGTTGGGCAGCTGCGAGGCGTCCGCGGTCATCTCCCCGACGGTTCCGTCAGCGGTGAAGAGCCGCCAGTACGCGTCCATCTTGGACAGCGTCGCGGGAACCCACCCGACGCGCTGCTCGGTCATCACGAAGCGGAGCCCGCCGAAGCGCTCGAACACGCCGCTCACGATGAGGTGCCACAGGCTGCGATTGGCGAAGAAAGGCACCTCCATCAGCATCAGGAAGGCCCGGTTGGGCGAGTCCTGCAGATCGGGTATGCCCGCGCCGCCGTGCTGGTTGACCGGCAGCCCCGTGTCCTGGCAGGCGGCCCACAGCGGGTCGTAGTGGTCGCTCCACAGCGGTGGCACCGGGGAGTCGGGCGGGATGGCCGACAGCAGCACGCCGCTGAGCCCGTTCTCGGCGGCCCATTCGACTTCGCCCACGGCCGCACCGATGTCGTTGGGGAACACTTGGGCCAGACCGGCCCGGCGCCCCGGAAGCTCGCCGCACCAGTCCACGAGCCACCGGTTGTGGGCCTGCAGGCCCGCCCACCGCTGCTCGAACTCTGCGACAGTCGCCGGAGGACGGGACACCAGCAGCGACGTCGGGAAGAACGGCGGCACGGTGTTGGGGAAGACGACCTCGGCGACCTGGCCGTCGGCCTCGAGGTCGCGCTGGCGCACCGCGGTGTCCCAGTTGCGGACCCTCTTCGAGTCCCGGAGGTCGGCGAACGGGTTGACGTAGTCCTGCTTCCAGGCGTCGAAGTCGGAGTGCAGCCTCGACGGCAGGTAGGGGCGGTAGTCGTCGATATCGCCGCCTGCGTGGCAGTCCGCCGACACGATCGTGTAGCGGTCTCCGTTGGTTGTTGCGTTCATCATCCCCTTATCTTGGCACCGGAGGGGAGAATCCCAACCGGAGTCCTACCTGCTCGACGGCCCGAATCGCTGCTGGAGCTCGCGTTTGAGCACCTTCCCGGCGGGGTTCCGGGGCAGCCCATCGACTATCTCCAGGCGTTCCGGTGTGGCCTGCCGTCTCAGGCCGGCGGCCGCCAGCCCCTCGGCCAGCCCGTCCAGGGTGACCACCGCGCCCTCGGCGGGCACCACCACCGCGCACACCGACTCGCCGGTGCGGGCATCGGGCAGCCCGATGACGGCGGCGTCGGCGATGCCGTCCAGGCCGAACAGCAGGTCCTCGACCTCCTTGGCCGAGATGTTCTCCCCGTGGCGGATGATGATGTCCTTGAGCCGCCCGGTGATCGTCACGTACCCGTCGGCGTCGATGATGCCGAGGTCGCCGGTGCGGTAGTAGCCGTCGGCGTCGAAGGCCTCGGTGTCGAGAGAGCCGTCCATGTAGCCGAGCATCACCTGCGGGCCCTTGGCCCGGAGCTCGCCCTCGGCGCCTGGAGCGCACACCGTCTCGTCGCTCGACACGGCGACGAGCTCGACGCCGGGCAGGGCCCGCCCCTCGGTGGTGGCCAGCTTCTCATCGGGATCGCCGACCGCACCGTTGGTCAGCACGGGCGCCTCGGTCAGCCCCCATCCGGAGGCCACGCCGACGCCGCCGAGCTCGTCGACCACCCGACGGTGCAGCGCGGGCGGGATCGGCGCGCCGCCTCCGGGGCAGACCTTCAGATCACCGAACAGCGGGCGATCCGACTGCGCCTGGGCGGCGAGGTACATGAGATAGAAGGGCGTCCCGGTGCCGGCATGGGTGCATTTCTGCTCGGACAGGAACCTCACCGTGGCCTCAGGGTCGACGGTCTCGTCGAGCAGGTGGGTGCATCCTCGCTCCAGTGCCATGAACAGCAGCCCGATACCGCCGATGTGGGGGAACGGGAACGTCAGCGAGTAGCGGTCGCCGGGCTGCACATCGAGGCGCTCGGCCATGGGACCCCCGAACGCACCGACGGTCTGGTCGGAGTGCCGGGCGCCCTTGGGGTCGGCGGTGGTGCCCGACGTGTAGCAGATCCAGCGGGTCTCACCCGGCTGGGCGGCGACCACGGGGGCCAGTGCGGCCGGGTCTCCCTCGGGGAACGATCCCGGTGCGACGGTCAGCGTCCTCAGACCCTCCACCTCGCCGGCGATGTCGGCGGCCATGGCCCGGTAATCGAACCCCCCGAACGTCTCCGGCGAGATGAGGTACCTCGCGCCGGTCTGACGGGCGCAGAAGCCCACCTCGCGATGGCGGTAGATGCCGATGATCGGGTTCTGGACCGCCCCGAGCCGCGCCAGCGCGCCCGCGAGCACGACGGTGTCCACCCACGTCGGCAGGACCCAGGACACGTTGTCGCCGTGGCCGACGCCAAGGTCGGCGAACCCGGCGGCCATGGACACGGCCCGGTCGCGGTACTCGCCGAAAGTCGCCCGGTCGCCCTGGCGCGACACCAGGATCGGCTGGTCGGGCCACCGCTGGGCGGCCCGCTCGATCAGGTCCCACAGCGGCGGGGGCGTGGTGGGCGCGGTCCGGTTCAACTCAACTCCTGTTGATCGGCGCGGCTGGGCTGGCGGCCGGTGCGGAACGGGCACAGCGGCCCGGCCACCAGCAGGATGCGATGCCAGCCGGTCGTGGTCCGGCGGGCCTCGGCGCGCCAGGCGAGCAATCCGTCGTCGGATCGTTGGGCCGCCTCGGCGTCGGCCCAGGCCTGCCAGCCGGGGACAGCCCACAGCAGGACAGCCTCGTCGTCGTCTCGCATCGCGGTGGTCCACGCGCCCACGAGCGTCCATCCGAACCGGTCGTAGGCGGGTGACGCCGATGTCCGGGCGAGGTCGAGGACATCGGGTGCGGTCCCGGGCCGGCACTTCAGGATCTCGTGGGCGAACACGGTCGCCCGGATTCCGGCGGCCGTCCACTGCTCGATGGTCGGCATCCACGGCGCCGGCAGCAGGATGCGGTCGAAGCCTCCCCGGCGGAACTCGGCTGCCTTGTTCCACCACCGTTCGAGGGTCGGGTCCTGCAGCCCGGGCCCGACCGCCTCGCCGCCGAAGGAGCGGGCCAGACCGTCCAGGCCCTGCTCCTCCCAGATGTTGCACACCTGGGGCCACGGGCCGGTGCTGCCCAGCACGGCCCAGATTCCGAACAGCAGCTGGTTCCGGCTCTCCTGCGCGGCGGGGCTCCAGTTGGCCGCCATGTGGTGCATGTAGTTGGCCCGGTTGGTCCCCCTGATGTCGATGAACTCGTGGATGTAGGCCCGTTCATTGACGCTCATGGCGCCTCCAGCGCGTTCCACAGGGCCCTCTTCATGGCCCGGAGACGAACGGGATCCTCTTCGGCCATGTCCGTGGCCAGCTGCCGGGCCCGGTCCCGCAGACCATCGGCGGCGACCACCTCCGAGACGATGCCGAGCTGGCGGGCCCGCTCGGCGCTGAGCCGCTCGTGCGCGCCCGTCAGCGCCATCCGGGCAACCGACTCCATCGGGGCCTTCTTGAGCAGGCCGATGCTCTCGAACGCCGACACCTGCCCGACCGACACGTGGGGATCCAGGAAGGTGGCGTCATCGGCCGCGATGACGATGTCGGCGTCGGCCACGAAGTGAAGGCCGCCGCCGGCGCAGGTGCCGTTGACCGCCGCGACGACGGGCTTGGTGACGCCGCAGTGCCACGCGGTCATCCGCAGGGCGAAGTCGCGTGTCTGGCGGGAGCTGGCCCGCAGCGCCTCCCGGTCGGTGGCGAGCTGCTTCACGTCGAGACCGGTCTGGAATGATCGTCCGTTGCCGGTATTGACGATGGCCCGCACCGTGGGCTCGCCCTCCAGTTCGGCCCACGCGGCCTCCAGTTCGACGAACATGCGGGCGTCGACGGCGTTGCCCGCGTCGGGCCGGTCGAACGCCAGCCATCCCACCGGACCGTCGACGAGCACCTCGAGCGTCTCGTAGGTCACGGCTCGATCGACTCCTGGAGCAGTTCCCAGACATTGCCCTCGGGATCGGCCACCAGCGCGAACCACGCTCCGGGACGGTGGTTGGTCACCTCGGTGAGGATCGTTCCCCCGCCGGCCCTCACCGCCTCCACCTCGGCGGCTGCGTCAGACACGTGAAGAGCGGCGTACGCCCACCCTGGTCGATCGGGCCAAACGCCGGGGCTCGGGTCGGGGCCCCCGGTGCGGGCGGGCTGGTACAGCTTCAGGAGAGCCTCGCCCCGCCGCAGCCGGTGCACGTGCCCCTGCGGGAAGGCGAGCACAGTGTCCTCGAAGAATCCCAGCGCGTTGCAGTAGAAGCTCGCCAAGGCGGCGGCGTCACCGGTGACGATCCCGGGCTCTATCCGGGTCGCGGATGTCACAGCTGAGCCACCAGTTCGCGTCGCAGCACCTTGCCAGTCTCGCTGCGGGGCAATCGATCGACCCACTCGAAGCGCACCGGCACCTTGTACGGCACGAGGTGCTGGCGGCACACGGACTCTAGGTCGGAGTCGGTCTCACCGGCCACGAACGCGACCGGCACCTCACCGAGGCGGTCGTCGGGCGCGCCTACCACCGCAGCCTCCCGAACGCCGGGCGCGGACACCAGCACTTCTTCGACCTCCTCGGGGTACACCTTGTTGCCACCCCGGTTGATGAGATCGCTGAGCCGTCCTTCGAGCCACACGAACCCATCGGCGTCGATCCGAGCCAGGTCACCGGTGCGCACGAACCCGTCGCTGGTGACCCGCGGCGGCGCCAAGTCGACCGCGACATTGGGAGGCTTGACCAGCAGCTCGCCGACACGGTCGCTGTCGGGGCTGTCGATCCGGATCTCGACGCCCGGATGGGGCCGGCCGACGGCACCGATCTTGCCGGGATGCCGCCTGGCATCGGACGCGGTCCACCCGATGACCTCTCCGGTCTCGGCCTGGCCGTAGCTGTTCAGCACGGTCACTCCGAAGCGGTCGGTGAACCGGCGGGCCTGGAACCGCGACAGCGGTGCAGTGATGGAGCGCACGTAGCGCAGCGGTGCCAGCGACTCGATCGAAGGGTCGTCGCCGAGCATCGCCATGGCGGCCGGCGGCAGCACTGTCGAACGGATCTGGTGGCGCTCGACGAGCGTGGCGAACACCGACGTGTCGAAGCCGCCCATCATCACCAGCGGAGCCCCGGCCCGGAGGCCGAACAGGGCGTTGTAGATGCCGGCGTTCAGTGCCATCGACACTGGGATGAGGTTCGGCGACGGCGGTCTGTCCGGATGTCTCGACTTGGACCGCAAGGGGTCCAGGACGCGGTCGATTATCTCGAGGTAGCCGCGGTGGGTGTGCGTCACCGGCTTGGGGCGTCCCGTCGTGCCGGAGGTCCACAGCACGAAGGCCGCGTCCGGCGGAGGGATCACCGCGGCCATGGCGCGCCGTATGCCGTCGATCGCAGCCCGCGGCTGGCGGGGATTGAGCGGCACGTACACCGCGCCGGCCCGGAAGCAAGCGAACATCGCGATCAACGCATCGACCCCATCCGCCGCGACCGGGGCGAGTTGCCCTCGGGCCTGGCGGAACTCGTCGGCCCGGGCCTCGACCTCGGTCAGGACTTCGCCCTTGGTGAACGACCGGTCGAGTGTGTGGACCAGCGGATCGCCGTCGGAGAAGGGGTGCTCGTCGAGCAGCCTCAGCAGGCTCATCGACCCGGGACAGTGGTGGTCACAACGGTCGCCAGTCCGGGTCGCGCCGCTCGGCGAAGGCCTGCGGGCCCTCGGTCTGGTCGGGGTGGCCCCACATTGAGACCAGATGGCGGGCGCCCTGCTTGCAGGCGTCGGTCAGGCCTGTCTCCAGCGCGCCCCACAGCGCCTTCTTGGTGGCCGCCATAGCCGCGGGGGAGTTCCTGGCGACGGTCTCGGCCAGTTCCTGGGCCCGTTCCCGCAGACGTTCGGGCGGGTCGACGATCTCGGAGACCATCCCGAGTTCGTAGGCCCGCTCGGCCCCCATGCGCTCGTACTTGCCCAGCAAGGCCATCCGCATGACCGCCTCGACCGGCATCTTCTTCATGAGGCCGATGGCCTCGATGGCCACCACCTGGCCCACTGAGGTATGAGGATCGAAGAACTGGGCGTCACTGGCCGCGATGACGATGTCGGAGTCGGCTACCCAGTGGAACCCGCCGCCGCAGCAGATGCCGTTCACCGCAGTGATCACCGGCTTCCACACTCCCTGGTGCCAGGACGTGAAGTGCACGTCGAAGTCCTCCATCGACTGGCGGTAGCGCTCCATGCCGACTCCGTCGGAGGCGATCTCGCCCACATCGACCCCGGTCTGGAAGTCACGGCCGTTTCCGGTGTGCACGATCACCCGCACCGCGGGATCCTTGTCCAGTTCGGTCCAGGCGTCCGCGAACTCGTCGCGCATGGCGTTGTTCATGGCGTTGCGGACATCGGGACGGTTGTTGATGAGCCATCCCACCGGACCGTTGCGCTCGACGAGAAGGTGCTCGTAGGTCATCGTGGAGTGTCCTCCCAGCTGCGACCGTGGTACGGGTCGGGCTCCCGCGGCAGGCCCAGCACCTTCTCGCCGATCACATTCTTGTTGACTTCGGTGGTGCCGCCCTCGATGGTGTTCGCCCGGCTGCGGAGCATGCCGGACACCTCGTAGGGGAGCGCGTCGGCCCACGTGCCGACGGCGGGAAAGGCAGTCGCGGCGGGGCCCAGCATGTCGGTGGCCAACATCTGTATCGACTGGTTCAACGTGCCCTGGTGAACCTTGCCGATCGAGGCCGCCGGACCGGGCGTCCCACCGGCGGTCACGGTGGACCGCACCCGGTCGTTGGTCCAGCCCCGGATGCGCTCCTCGCTGTAGAGCCGCATGAGGCGATCACGGGTGACCGGGTCGACGCAACCCCCGCGGGCCAGGTCGATCAGGCGTCGGACGCCGCTTCCGCCGATGCGGTCGACGCCGCCCGAGCCCGCGCCGGCCACCATCTGCCGCTCCCCGGCCAGCGTGGAGGCCGCCACCCGCCAGCCGTCGCCCTCGCGGCCGACCCGGCAGAAGTCCGGTACCCGCACCTCGTCCAGCCACACCTCGTTGAAATCGACTTCGCCGCCCATGTGGCGCAGCTCGCGTACTTCGACGCCCGGGCCGCGTAGATCGACCAGGAAGTAGGTGATGCCCGTGCGCTTGGGCGCTGAGGGATCGGTTCGGGCCAGGCAGATGGCGAACTCGGAGCGATGGGCCCAGGTGCTCCATACCTTCTGGCCGGTGAGCACCCATTCGTCGCCGTCCCGCACCGCCCGCATCGCCAGGGACGCCAGGTCGGAGCCGGCTCCGGGTTCGCTGAACATCTGGCACCAGCGCTCGGTGTTGGCCACCATGGGCGGCAGGAACCGCAGTCGCTGCTCCTCGGTGCCGTGGGCGAACAGCGCCGGCGCGGTGTTGTGCAGCCCGAGGGGATTGAGCCGTCCCAGGTTGTAGGGCGCCAGCCGGTCCTCGGCCAGGCGAGCCTGCCGGGGTGAGAGGTCCAGGCCTCCGTAGGCCACCGGCCAGGTCGCGACCACCAGGCCCGAAGCTGCGAACGCCGGATACCACTCGGCGTACTCGTCGCGGCTGCGGACGGCTCGAATGGCCTGGCGACCGCGGGCTGCGGTCCGGCGCCAGGGTTCCGGCACCGCGGCCTCGATCCATGCGTCGACGGCCGCGACGACCTCGGCGTCGCGGGTCTCGGGCCCGATCGCCAGTCGGCAGGTTGTGTCCCCTTGGGTCACGGTCTCCCCCCGGGTCAGCCTCCGGAGGTCGGGGTCAGCCCCGGATGGCCAGGCCCGTCTCCAGGTCGAAGAAGTGGGCGTTGCCCACGGTGACGGCCACGTCGATGGCGTCGCCCGAGCGCACGTTGGTGGAGGGGTTGAACCGGGCATGGACCCTCGTCGTGGAGCCTTCGGCCGCGCTGATCTCCTCGTCGCTGAGTTCGAGGGCCTCCTGGGAGATGACCGGCTTGGCGTCCACGTCGAAGTAGGCGATGATCTCGAAACCGAGTGCTTCGGTGTGCAGTACCGCAGCGCGGAGCCGCTGGTCGGGAGGATGGTCCGAGGTGATCGCCGCGTCCTCGAAGTCCTTGGGACGCACACCCACGGCAACCTTGCGGCCGAGGTAGCCCTCCAGCGCGGGCCTGCGCTGCAGGACCTCCTCGGGCACCGACAGCGACTGGCTGCCCAGGGTCATCTTCAGGCCCCGGCCGTTGCGGTCCACCACGCCTTCCATGATGTTCATCGACGGCGACCCGATGAAGGCGGCCACGAAGATGTTGTCGGGCTCGTTGAACAGCGTCATCGGCGTGTCGACCTGCTGCAGCACGCCCTGGCTGATCACGGCCACCCGGTCGGCCATGGTCATCGCCTCCACCTGGTCGTGGGTCACGTAGAACGTCGTGACGCCCACCTCGCGCTGCAGACCGGTGATCTCGGCCCGCATCTGCACCCTCAGCTTGGCGTCGAGGTTCGAGAGGGGCTCGTCGAGCAGGAACACCCGGGGCCGGCGTACGATGGCGCGCCCCATGGCGACCCGCTGGCGCTGGCCGCCGGAGAGTTGGGCGGGGCGCTTGTCGAGCTGGCTCTCCAGCTCCAGGATGCGGGCCGCCTCCGTGACCCTCTCCTTGATCTCGGCCCTGGGGCGCCGGGCCAGCTTCAGCGAGAAGGCGATGTTGTCGAACACGCTCATGTGCGGGTACAGGGCGTAGTTCTGGAACACCATGGCGATGTCGCGGTCCTTGGGAGGAAGGTCGTTCACCACCCGCTCGCCGATCTTGAGGGTGCCCGAGGTGATGTCCTCGAGCCCGGCGATCATCCGCAGCGTGGTGGACTTGCCGCAGCCAGAAGGGCCGACCATCACCAAGAACTCGGCCTCGTTGATCTCAAGGTTCAGGTCGGTCACCGCCCTGAACCCGTTGTCGTACTCCTTGTTCACGCTCTCTAGGACGACGTCGGCCACTAGACCCTCTCCGATATGTGAAAACGTTTTCAGCACCACGATAGCGCTGCCGTGGTGCGATGATAGGCCGAAAGGGGTCGATGCTGCGGGCCGCCGAGGCGCCGCAGTCGCGAGTTCGTCTCTGCGATGGGGTAGCTTCGGGTCATGAGCATTCCGGAGCATCTGCGCTACTCGAGCGATCATGAGTGGGCGCTGGTCGAGGGCGACGCCGTCCGGATCGGCATCACCGACTACGCGCAGGACGCGCTCGGCGACGTGGTCTACGTGGAGCTGCCCCAAGTGGGCGACCGGGTCGAGCAGGGTGAGGCTTTCGGGGAGGTCGAGTCGACCAAGTCCGTGTCGGAGCTGTTCGCCCCCGTCAGCGGGGTGGTGGCCGAGGTGAACGACGAGCTGGGCGGCGCGCCGCAGCGGCTGAACGAGGACCCTTACGGCGACGGCTGGATCTGCACCGTCACCTTCGACGACGCGGCCCAGCTCGGCAACCTGCTCGACGCGGCCGGCTACAGGGACCTCATAGCGGGGTAGGGAAGTGGCGCCGGCGTCGAGCCCGGAAGGCGGTGGCAGCAACCGCGGCCGAGCGGAGACCCGCGCTTCGCACGGTGAGCGGGCAGTGCCTGCGGACGCCACCACCGAGCACCAGGCGGTGGAGCCCGACGCCTCACCCGGCACCGTCTACGTGGACCGCTCCGCGTTCGGGCGCCACGAGGGCCTGTTCGTCGTCAACCAGGGGGCCAAGGCGGGCGCCCGCTATGCCCTCGACTCCGACGTGGTGTCGCTGGGCCGGGATCCCGCCAGCGACATCTTCCTCGACGACATCACGGTGTCGCGCCGCCACGCCGAGGTCGAGCGCGACGGCGCCCGGTACTCGATCCGGGATGTGGGCTCGCTGAACGGCACCTACGTCAATCGCAAGCTCATCGAGCGCGGCGAGCTCAGCGAGGGCGACGAGGTACAGGTGGGCAAGTTCAAGCTCATCTTCGTGCACGGGACTTCGCCGCAGTGAACCGCGGTCACCAGTCCATCGGAGAGGTGCTCTCGCTCCTGTCGACCGAGCACCCCGACCTGACGATCTCGAAGATCCGGTTCCTGGAGAGCCAGGGCCTGATCTCCCCGCAGCGCACCCCGTCGGGCTACCGGAAGTTCTTCGAGAACGACATCGAGCGGCTCAACTGGATCCTGATCCAGCAGCGCGACCACTTCCTGCCCCTCAAGGAGATCAAGCGCCGCCTGGTCGCGGGGGAGGTGCCACCGTCGGCGTTGCGGAGCGCGGCTGCGGGAGGCGACGGCCCGCCGGGGACGCCGTCGCTGTTCGCTTCCCGTCAGGACGAGGAGGACGGTGAGGCGGAGTCGCCGGAAGCCGAGGGGTCCGGGGAGCCCGTGACGGACTCCGTGAGTCTCACCGCCACGGAGCTGGCCCACGCCGTCGGCAGCGACCTTGACCACATCTACGAGCTCCAGCGTCTCGGCCTCATCGCCCCGATCAGCGAACCTCACGGCCACGACGCCGAGGCTGTGTTCGATCAGGAAGCCCTGCTGGCGGCGAGAACGGTCGCAGCCCTGGCCGAGCACGGCATACCGGCGCGGAACCTGCGGATGTTCAAGGTCGCTGCCGATCGGGAGGCCGGCGTGTACGAGCAACTGCTCGGGCCCCTTATGGCGCGCGGCGCCACCGCGAGACTGCGCTCGGAGCTGGCCCAGATCATGGAGCTGACAGAGTCCCTGCACCGGCTCCTGCTGCGGCGCCTTCTACGGCCGCACCTGGACTGAGGGCCGTGCCGCCCCAGAGGCCGAGCTGATAGCCGAGCTGATAGACGTGCGCGAACACACTGGGCGGAGCGAGGCCGTGGCCCGAGCGGCCCGTGAGCGCAGCGAACAAGAGCGGGAATCACAACACCGCAACGCGAGGCGTTCACCACCCGCCGGCGCACGTTCCGTGGCAGCGGGGCCTCCCGAGTCGCGCGTGCTGCTCACCGCCGAGGAGATCGAGACCACGGTTGCGCGACTGGCAGCCGAGATGTCGGCCCGCTACCGGCACGGTGTGGTGCTGATCGGGGTCCTGCGAGGCAGTGTTCCGTTCCTCGCCGATCTGGTGCGGGCCATGACCGTCCCCGTGACTGTGGACTTCATGGCCATCACCCCCTACACGCCCGGTTCGGGCCGGGTTCGCCTGCTCAAGGATCTCGACCTCGACATCGCCGGCCGCGACGCGGTGATCGTCGAGGACATCGTCGACACCGGCCTCAGCACGGCGTTCCTGCGGACGGAGCTCGAGCGTCGCACTCCAAGGTCGGTGGCGGTGTGCACGCTGCTGGACCGGCGGGTCCGCAGGGTGGTGCCCGTGGAGATCGACTTCGCGGGAGTCGAGGTCGACGACGCTTTCGTGATCGGCTACGGCCTCGACCACGAGGGCCGGTACCGGAACCTCCGGCTGATCGCGGCCGCGGATGTCGAATTGCTGGCCGGCGACCCCGACGTGTACGTTCCGGTCTTCTACGGACCGCCAGGTTGAAGCCAGAGGCCGAGCGGACATGACGCACCGGATCGACGAGCCCCGGGGCCCTGAGCGAGGCCGTGGCCCGAGCGGCCCGTGAGCGCAGCGAACAAGAGCGGGAGACACCACGCTGCATGGTGTGGCGCGGTCACAAATCCGCGGATGTTGCCGAAGGAGTAGGATGCCGACGTGCAGCAGATGGAACTGCTCGGAGTACGGGTGGAGCTGCCGTCCAACGCGCCGATCGTGCTGCTACGGGAGATGTCCGACGCGGCGCGGCTGCTTCCCATCTTCATCGGCGCCCCCGAGGCGACCGCCATCGCCATAGCCCTCGACGGCATGACCACTCCACGGCCGATGACCCACGACCTGCTGCGCAACGTGCTCGAGGAACTGTCGGCTGACCTTGAGCGGGTCGTGGTCACCGAACTGCGGGACAAGACCTTCTTCGCCGAGCTGCACCTGGTTCGCGACGGCAGCCGGTTCGTGCTGTCGAGTCGCCCTTCCGACGCCATTGCCCTCGCGGCCCGCACCGGCACGCCGATATTCGCCGAGGAGTCGGTGATAGAGGAGGCCGGCTACACCGCGGAAGGCGCCGCGGTAGCCGACCAGCCGCCCGCCGAAGAGGTCGTCGAGCAGTTCCGGGAGTTCATCGACTCGGTTTCTCCCGAGGATTTCGGCTCGTAGGAGTCGTAGACCGCGGCCCCCGAGCGGCCGCGAGGAGCGGCATTCGAGCGTCGGTGTTTGACTCGCGCGCCGGTTCACCGTAGAGTTTCCACAGGTGACAGCGTCGTAATTCCGATGTTGTCATTGTTTTCGGCGTCCGAGACGGGCACCAGCGACAAGCAAGGGAGCAGCTCATGGACCGAGACATGGTGCATCTTCAGGGGTACAGCGCGAAGCTCACCGCCGATGTTGTGGGCATCACCTACCGGCAACTTGACTACTGGGCCCGCACCGAGCTCATCGCCCCATCCCTCGTCCAGGCCACCGGCAGCGGGAGCCGCCGCCTCTACAGCTACGACGACCTGGTCAGGCTGAAGGTGATCAAGCGGCTGCTCGACAACGGCATCAAGCTCGAGAAGGTGCGGGCCATCTTCGACTACGTCCGCAACGAACTCGGAGAGGACATCTCCTCCGCGAATCTGGTGATCGACGGGGCCAACGCGGCCATCGTGCGCAGCCAGGACGACCTCATCGACGCCCTCCAGCGCGGCCAGGGCGTGCTGCCGCTGTCGAACATCGGGCGCGAGGTGGACGCAGCCATCGTCGAACTCCGCCCCGCCGTCGCCGACGAGACCGACGAGGACGAAGAAGGCGACGCTCAGGCCGCGGTGGGCGAGCCCTAAGAGGCCGAGCGCGTGGATTTCGCCCACCCCTCCGAGCAGGCGTTCGCCGGCCTGCTCGACTCCTACGGCGTCCGCTGGGAGTACGAGCCGCGGATGTTCGTGCTCGAGCGCGACTCGAGCGGGAACACCGCCCGCGGGTTCACGCCGGACTTCTACCTGCCCGACTTCGACATGTACGTGGAGCTCACCACCCTGCGCCAGCGGCTCGTAAACCGCAAGAAGCAGAAGCTGAGACTGCTGGCTGAGAGCTACCCGGATGTGCAGGTCAAGTTCCTGAACCGCCGCGACATGGAGTGGATCGGCCGCAAGTACGGGCTTCCCGTCGCCGCCTGAGCGAGGCCTCCGCCATGTCCGATCTGCGGCGCTCCCCACTGCACGACGTTCACGCGCAGTCCGGGGCGAAACTGGTGCCGTTCGGCGGCTGGGAGATGCCTCTCCAGTACGAGACCGGCACCGTGGCCGAGCACATGGCCTGCCGCACCGGGGCCGCTCTCTTCGACGTGTCGCACCTGGGGACGGTGACTGTGCAGGGCTCCGGTGCGCATCGCGCCCTGCAATGGGCCCTGACCAACGACCTGGACCGGGTGGCGGTCGGATCGGCCCAGTACACCCATCTGCTCGACGCCTCCGACGCGTCGGTGCTCGACGACATCATCGTGTGGTGGATCGGCGACGACCACTTCGACGTGATGCCCAACGCCTCCAACACCGACCGGGTCGTCGGCGCCCTTCAGGAAGGAGCCGGAGGTCTGGAAGTGGCCGACGTGACCGCGGAACGAGCCGTGATCGCGGTCCAGGGTCCGGAGGCCCGGGGCCGGCTGGCGGCCGCGGGCGGCAATGATGTTGCCTCGGTCGAGCGGTTCAGGGTCAAGGCCAGCCGCTTCGGCGAGATCCCGGTCACCGTGGCCGGCACCGGCTACACCGGCGAGGACGGCGTCGAGATGGCTGTCGGGGTCGAGGACGCCGCCACGGTGTGGCAGCGCCTGGTGGATGCGGGGGTCTCGCCGGCCGGCCTGGGCGCCCGCGACACGCTACGCCTGGAGGCAGGCCTGCCCCTGCACGGCCACGAACTCGGCCCCGGCGTCACCCCGCTTCAGGCCGGGCTGGGCTGGGTCGTGCGCTGGGACAAGGGCGACTTCCGGGGCCGGGCCGCGCTGGAGGCTGAGCGGGAGGCCGGACCGCACCGGCGGCTCCGGGGCCTGCTGGCCGACAAGGGACGCCCGCCCCGCGACGGCTGTGCGGTCCGGCGAGGCCACGACGAGATCGGGGTGGTGACCAGCGGCAACTTCTCGCCGGTGCTGGGCCAGGGCATCGCGCTGGCCTTCCTGGCGCCCGATGCCGCTGTCGGCGACGACGTGATCATCGACGTGCGGGGCCGGGACCTGCCCGCACGGGTGGCGAAGCCCCCCTTCCACCGCTGAGCGCGCCTTCCCAGCCGGCGGGTTCTGTCGCGGAATGGCCTTCCCGGCCGGCGGGTCCTGTCGCTGAATGGCCTTCCCGGCCGGCGGGTCCTGTCACGGGCGCGGCCTGGCGGCGCGAGCGCCGCCATTCCTTGCCCCCGTGCCACCCCCCGGCCTCGCCGGTCGCGGGACTCAGGATGGCTCTGTCAGGGGCGTTCGGGGAGGGGCGGCAGCACGTCGACTGCCTGCTGGCGAAGCCAGTGGTCGGCCAGCACCAGCAGCGCCATGGCCTCGACCATGGGCACCGCTCGGGGCAGCACGCACGGGTCGTGCCGGCCGCGGGCGGCCACCGTGGTGGCCTTGCCGTCGCGGGTGACGGTCTGCTGGGTGGACGCGATGGTGGAGGTCGGCTTGAACGCCACCCGGATCACGATGTCCTCGCCGTTGGAGATGCCGCCCTGCACGCCCCCGGAACGGTTGGAGGCGGTGCGGATCTCGTCGGCCTCATCCGGCTGGAACGGATCGTTGTGGGTCAGGCCGGTGAGCCGGGTGCCGGCGAAGCCGCTGCCGATCTCAAAGCCCTTGGCTGCCGGCAACGACAGCATGGCCCCGGCCAGGGCCGCCTCGAGCTTGTCGAACACCGGCTCGCCCAGCCCGGCGGGCACGCCCCGGCACACGCACTCCACGACGCCGCCCAGCGAGTCGCCGTCACGGCGGGCCGTCTCGATCGCCTCGACCATCTTCTCCGCCGAGACCGGGTCCGGGCATCGGGTGGGACCGGCCTCCACGTCGGCCCGGGTCACCTCGGCCGGATCGGCCGCCGCCTCGATGTCATGCACCGACTGCACCCAGCCCAGCACCTCGATGTCGGCCGCAGCCTGCAGCAGCTTGCGGGCTATGGCCGCCGCCGCGACCCGCCCGACGGTCTCCCGGGCGGAGGCCCGTCCCCCGCCGGTCCAGTCCCGGAAGCCGTACTTGGTGTCGTAGGTGAAATCGGCGTGGGAGGGCCGGTAGACGTCCCGCAGGTGCTCGTAGGCCTCCGGACGGGCGTCCTTGTTGCGCACCAGCACCGCTATGGGCGTGCCGGTGGTGTAGCCGCCGAACGTCCCCGACAGGATCTCGGCCGTGTCCGACTCGTCGCGCTGGGTGACCAGCCGGCTCTGGCCCGGGCGCCGCCGGTCGAGGTCGGCCTGAACCTCGGACAGGTCGAGGGCCAGCCTGGGCGGGCAGCCGTCGACCACCACACCCACGGCGCCGCCATGGGACTCGCCGAAAGTGGTGACCCGGAACAGGGTCCCGAACGTGCTGGCCATGCCGTCCAGCATACGGAGCACCCCTTCCGCATGAGTGTCTGTCCCGGCCGGCGGGTCCTGTCACGGGCGCGGCCTGGCGGCGCGAGCGCCGCCATTCCTTGCCCCCGTGCCACCCCCCGGCCTCGCCGGTTGCGGGACTCAGGGCCGCTCTGTGAGGGGCGACTGCTGCCCGGCCCGCGCGGCGAGACCCTGAGGGGCTTGTCTAGAGCTCTAGTAGGGCTTGCTCTACTACCTCGGGCAGGGCTGGGTGGATGTAGTACTGCTGGCGGGCCATCTGGTCGACGGTCAGGTCGAAGTGCATGCCCTGGATCAGCTGCTGGATCAGGGTGGACGCCTGGGGGCCGATGATGTGGGCGCCCAGCAGGCGGCGGGTCTCGGCATGGGCGATCACCTTGACCGCGCTGTCGGTGTCCTCCATGGCCCAGCCGTAGGCGGCCGAACTGAAGGGCTGAACGTGGCTGCGGCAGGGGAGGCCGCGTTGCTGGCACTGCCGCTCGGTCAGTCCGACGCTGGCCACCTGCGGATGGCCGAAAACCGCGTGGGGGATGAAGCGGTGGTCGACCCGGGCCGGGTCGTCGGGGTGGCAGAGGTTGTGGCGCACCACCCGGGCCTCGTGGTTGGCGACATGCTTGAGCTGGACGGGGTTGGTGATGTCGCCCAGCGCCCACACCCCTTCGGCGGAGGTCTGGAGCCGATCGTCGGTGACCACATAGCCGGCCGGGTCGGTGTCGATGCCCGCGGCCGCCAGATCCAGCTGGTCGCCGTTGGGTATCCGGCCGGTGGCCACCAGCAGTTCGTCGCCTCGCAGCTCGGTGCGGCCGGAGGCGTCCTCGACGGTCAGCACGACCTCCGCGCCTTCCCGGCGGGCGGCGAGTATCTGGGTGTCGAGCCGCACGTCGAAGCGGCGGCTGTACTCGGACGTGAATCGGGTGCGGATCTCGTCGTCCTCCCGGCGCAGGAAGGTGTCGCCCCGCAGCACGAACGTGACCTGCGAGCCGAAGGCGCCCATGACCGACCCCAACTCGGCCGCGATGTAGCCCCCGCCCATCACCAGCAGCCGCTCGGGAAGGTCGTCGAGCCGCATGATGGTGTCGGAGGTGTGGTAGCCGCACGTGGCCAGACCGGCTACATCGGGAATGGCGGGCCGGGCGCCGGCCGCGACCACGATCCGCTCCGCGGTGATCGTCTCGTCTCCGACCGCCACCGTGCGGGGCCCCACGAAGCGGGCGGTGTCGGTGTAGACGGTCACGTTGGGCAGACCCTGCCGGTAGGTGAGACCGCCCTCGGCGATCGGATCGATCCGGCCGAAGATCCGGTCGCGCACCGCGGGCCAGTCGGCGCCGTCGAAGCTGGTGTGAACCCCCAGCCGCTCGGAGTCGGCGGCCAGTGCCGCCACCTCGGCGGCGTACACGAACATCTTGGACGGGATGCAGCCCACATTGAGGCAGGTGCCGCCGAACAGGCCGTGCTCGGCGATGGCGACATCCCAGCCGTCGTGCTCGGGCCCGATCACCGAGTTGCCCGAGCCCGCGCCGATGATCAGCAGGTCGAAGCTCCGCATCGGGGTCAGGTGCCGGTGAAGTTCGGGGGACGCTTCTCGGCGAAGGCCCTCGGGCCCTCCTTGGCGTCGTTGGAGCGGAACACGGCCTGGCCGTAGTCCCACTCGTGGCGCAGGGCCTCGTCGAGCTCCATGCCGTCGCACTCGTGCAGCGTGCGGGTGATGGCCGCCGTGGCCAGCGGCCCGCATGCCGCCACCGACCGGGCGAGTTCCATCGCCTTGTCGAGGGCCTGGCCGTCGGGCACCACATGGCCGACCAAGCCGATCTCCAGCGCCTCGGCCGCGGTGATGTGCTTGCCGGTGAGCAGGATCTCGGCCGCGTGGGTGTAGGGGATCTGGCGGGGCAGGCGCACCGCCGAGCCGCCCATCGGGTACAGCGACCATCGGGCCTCGCTCACACCGAACCGGGCCGACTCGCCGGCCACCCTGATCTCCATCGCCTGGAGGAGCTCGGTGCCGCCCGCGATGGCGACGCCCTCGACCGCGGCCACGATGGGCTTGGTCGGCCGGTAGTGGCGGAACAGGGCCTTGTAGACGATGTCGGGGTCCTCGGCCATGCGGGCCCTGTGGTCCAGCGGGTCGGAGTCGGCAGCGTCTCCGGCCATGGCCCGCAGGTCTGCACCCGCACAGAAGTTGCCGCCCGCGCCGGTCACCACGATGCAACGCACGTCGGGATCGTTCGAGGCCTCCTCGTAGGCGTCGTACATGCGGATGAGCATCGGCCCGCTGATCGCGTTCATCCGCTCGGGCCGGTTCATCGTGATGATCAGCACGTGGCCGTCTCGTTCAACTAGGGCGTCGGGCATGGAGGGCTCCCTGGATAGTCGCGGCGGGCGTCGCGGAGTCTGCCTCAAGAAATCTAGGGGCGGATTCTGTGGCTGTACGACAGACAATCCACCCGATTATCCGGCAGACCCGTCCGCTCGGCCTCTAGCCGAGGTCCTCGGCGAGGTCCTCGATGGGCGGGCAGCTGCACATGATGTTGCGGTCGCCGTAGGCCCCGTCGATGCGGCCCACCGGGGACCAGTACTTGTTGGCCCGGTCGAAGGCCTCCGGATAGGCCGCCTCCGTGCGGGTATAGGGATGGGTCCACTCGTCGGCGGTCACGTCCTCGCAGGTGTGGGGCGCGTTGACCAGCGGGTTGTCGTCGGCGGGCCACTCGCCCCGACCCACCTTCCGGGCTTCCTCGGCGATGGCCAGCATGGCGTCGCAGAACCGGTCCAGCTCGGCCTTGCCCTCCGACTCGGTGGGCTCGATCATCAGCGTGCCCGCCACCGGGAAGCTCATCGTGGGGGCATGGAAGCCGTAGTCGATCAGCCGCTTGGCGATGTCGTCGACGCTGACCCCGCAGGTGTCCCGCAGCACCCGGGTGTCGATGATGCACTCGTGGGCCACGAACCCCTCCGACCCGGTGTACAGGATCGGGTAGGCCTCGCTGAGCCGGGTGGCCACGTAGTTGGCGTTGAGTATGGCCACCTCGGTGGCCCGCTTCAGGCCTTCGGCTCCCATCATGTGGATGTACATCCACGGGATGGTCAGGATCCCGGCCGAGCCCCACGGCGCGGCCGCTACCGGGCCCGGGCCGGTCGGCGGTCCCGCCACCGGCGCGAGCGGGTGGTTGGGCATGAACGGGATCAGGTGCTCGGCCACGCCGATGGGGCCCACCCCGGGCCCACCGCCGCCGTGGGGGATGCAGAACGTCTTGTGCAGGTTGATGTGGCTGACATCGGCGCCGAACCTTCCCGGTCGGGCCAGCCCGACCATGGCGTTGAGGTTGGCGCCGTCGAGGTAGACCTGCCCGCCGTGCTCGTGGACCACCTCGCAGATGTGGCGCACCGCGGTCTCGAACACGCCGTGGGTCGACGGGTAGGTGATCATCAGGCAGGACAGCGTGTCGCTGTGGTCGACGGCCTTGCGCTTGAGGTCGTCGACGTCGACGTTGCCCATGTCGTCGCAATCCACAACCACCACCCGCATCCCGGCCATCACCGCGCTGGCCGCGTTGGTGCCGTGGGCCGAGGACGGGATGAGGCACACGTCGCGGCCGGTGTCGCCCCGGCTGTGGTGGTAGGCCCGAATGGCCAGCAGCCCGGCCAGCTCCCCCTGGGCCCCGCTGTTGGGCTGCAGCGAGACCGCCGCAAATCCGGTGATCTCGGCCAGCCAGTGCTCGAGCTGGTCGATCAGGCGCTGGTAGCCGACGGTCTGGTCGAGCGGGGCGAAGGGATGCATGTTGGCCAGCTCGGGCCAGCTGACCGGCTCCATCTCGATGGCCGCGTTGAGCTTCATAGTGCACGAGCCCAGCGGGATCATCGACCGGTCCAGGGCGATGTCGCGGTTGACGAGGCGGCGCATGTAGCGCACCAGCTCGGTCTCGCTGCGAAAGGCCGAGAAGATCGGATGCGACAGCGGCGGAGTGGTGCGCCGGTACTCGGGGGGTCGGGGGTCGTCGACGATGCGGTCGAGGATCCGGAAGTCGGCCCGGTAGCCGAACGCCCTCCACACCGCCTCCAGGTCGGCCGCGGCGGTGGTCTCGTCAACAGTGGCTGCCACGGTGTCGGCATCGACCCGGCGCAGGTTCACGCCCCCGGCCAGGGCCACCGCGATCACCTTGTCGGCCCGGCCCGGCACCCGGATGCACACCGTGTCGAAGAACTGGTCGTGGACGATCTCGATGCCGTTCTCGCGCAGTCCCCCGGCCAGGATGGCGGCCACCCGGTTGACCCTCAGCGCGATCTTGGACAGCCCCTCGGGTCCGTGATGGATGGCGTACATCGACGCCATCACCGCCAGCAGAACCTGCGACGTGCAAATGTTGGACGTGGCTTTCTCGCGGCGGATGTGCTGCTCGCGCGTCTGGAGGGCCAGCCGCAGCGCCTGGCGCCCGGCTGAGTCCCGGGACACCCCCACCAAGCGCCCCGGCAGGGACCGCTGGTAGGCCTCGCGCACCGCGATGTAGGCGGCATGGGGCCCGCCGAAGCTGATCGGAACGCCGAAGCGCTGCGTGGAGCCCAGGACCACGTCGGCGCCCATCTCTCCCGGCGGGGTGAGCACGCACAACGCCAGCGGGTCGGCGGCCACCGCGACCAGGGTGTCGGAGCCGTGAGCCCGCTCGATGATCGACCGCAGGTCGGGGATGGCCCCGGTCGTGCCCGGATACTGGACCAGCAGCCCGTACACGCCGTCGAGGTCCACGGTGGCCGGGTCGCAGACGACGACCTCCAGGCCGATCGGCTCCGCCCGGGCCTCCACCACCGCGATGGTCTGGGGATGGCACGCTTCGTCCACCGCGAAGCGGTCACCCTTGCGACCCCGTCCCACCCGGTGCAGCAGGGTCATGGCCTCGGCCGCGGCGGTGGCCTCGTCCAGCAGCGACGCGTTGGCGAGGTCCATGGCGGTCAGCTCGCAGACCATGGTCTGGAAGTTGAGCAGAGCCTCCAGGCGGCCCTGGGAGATCTCCGGCTGGTACGGGGTGTAGGCCGTGTACCAGCCCGGATTCTCGAACACGTTGCGGCGGATGACGGCCGGGGTGATCGTCTGGTGGTAGCCCATGCCGAGCATCGACACCGCGAGGCGGTTGGAGCGGGCCATCTCCCGGAGCTCGTCGTAGTCGGTCTGGCGGGGCCCGAGCGTGGGCAGCTCCATCGGCTCGCGCTGGCGGACGTCGTGGGGGACGGTGCGGTCGATCAGCTCGTCGAGGTCGGCCACCCCCACCACCGCGAGCATCTCGGATATGTCATCGGGGGTCGGACCAATGTGGCGGCTGTGGAAGGCTCGCCGGTCGCGGAGATCGTCAAACCTGAGCCTGGCCCGTCTGGTGTCTGTCACGTTGCGCGAATCTACCCGGAGGGCTCGGCTAGCCCCTATCCGGCGGCGTACGGGGCGAGCTAACCGAAGAGATCTCCCCGGTCGGTCAGGCCGAGCTTGGGGAAGGGGCCGAAGAAGCCGTGCTCGTAGAGGCCGTAGCCCTCCTGGGGGCCCCGCACCGGGTCGTCGTAGGTGAAGCGGGCCACCGAGTCCACCACGCCGTACTGACCCAGGCCCCGGATCTCGCTCACCTGGTAGGAGCGGGCCTGCTCCACCAGCTCCTCGCCCTGCCACATGCCGTGGCGCCAGTCGGGCTCGGCGCCGTAGCCCGCGCCGATCGAGATGAAGTTGGTGGCCAGCGGCTCCACGTCCACGGTGATCGGCCCGCCGGGCGCGTCACCGAACGCGATGTGGGACCCGGACAGCAGGCGGGTCCCGCTGATGGTGTCGTGGGTCCACTCCGGGCGCCCGAGGAAGTCGCGGGGCCGGTCGGGGTCGGTCCACACCCGCATACCGGTCTGCATGGTGCGGTTGCCGTCGGGCTCCTCGTGGCACAGGTAGATGACCCAGTGGTCGCCGTAGTCGGCGGGCATGTAGTTCCACATGCCGGGAAGCGCCGAGATGGTCTGGCGGATGCCGTCGGGCTGCTTCTCGCCCACGGGGCGCACTCCCCAGGACCGGTCCCGGGCCCCGCCGCAGACGTCAGGGGTGACCGCGATGTCGGTGCCGTCCACGGTGAGGGTGCCCTCCCAGCGGCCGAGCTGGGCGAAGCGCTGGGTGTCGAACATGACCGCGCCCCGGGCCCGTAGGTACTGGCGGGGCTCCTCGAAGGGGTCGATGGGCGAGGTCCAGGTCACGTCCATGGCCAGCCGCGAGTCGGCGGGCCGCCCCGGCTCCACGATCACCCGCAGTCTGCGCAGCGGCTCGACGACCTCTATGCGGATCGGCCCGACCGAGATGTCGGACCGGTCGGCGAGGGGCTTGCTGGCCCGGACCACGATGTGGTCGTCGCCGCGGGTCACCGCCAGGTAGGCGTCGGCGGTGCCCAGGTTGGGGTACTGGCCCAGCCCGAAGATGGCGAAGTAGTCGCCGCCCGACGGGTGCAGGTTGAAGTAGTAACGGTCGTAGAAGTTGCGGTCCGAGGTGGCCGGATGGCGCACGTACTCGGAGGTCTGGTGGACGGGGAAGTCGTCCCAGGCGGAGATGGACCGGTTCGCGCTCATGGACGGGCACGCTAGCGGCAGCCCCCTCGCGGCCCTATCCGCCGCCGTCCACCTTCGTGATGGTGACGGTGTGGATGTCGCCGTCGTCGTCCACCACCTTGATCGTGTAGCCCCACACGGTGACGCTGTCACCCGGCTTGAGGACGGGATAGTCGTCGACGATGCCGTCGCCGGTGTCCCCGGGCAGCTTGACGGGTGTGTCTCCGCTGCGGCGCGACGCGTCCACCGTGTACACCAGCACGCCCTCGGTGATGAGCGCCGGGAACGACGTTCTGGCACCGTCGGGCGATCGATAGTCCAGCCTTTCGTCGAAGCCGGTCTTGCGCCGCGACTCCACCACGATCGCTCTGTCGCGCGACAGGGGCACCGCCGCCACGGCGATGCCGTCACCGGGCCGGGCGACCCGGCTGAGCTGCACGGTCGCCTCGTTCTCGGTCACGCAGCTCATCTGGTCCGGGTCGATCCAGCCGAGCTGCCAGCGGCTCCAGGCAAGCATCTCCCTCGCGCCAAGATGCAGCCGGTAACCGGTTGAGCGATGGCCGTCCCGATCCACCCAGTCATGGGCGAGCCGGGGATCCTGCGGGTCTGCCAGGAAGTAGCCGTGGAGGCCCATGATCCCGAACTCGGCGTCGACCCAGACTCTCCCCTCGGGCGGTTCGGGCCTCTGGTGCCGGTCGTCGTAGGGGTACAGGTCGAGCAGCCCGAGAGCGTGGGCGACCTCATGCGCCGCGACCTTCCCCCACCGGTGCGGTGCGACAACCTCCTCGAAGGGGTGGGTGTTGACTCTCACCGTGTCTACCTCGCCCTCACTGGTACGGACGGAGCCCAGGGCCTCGCCGCCGCTGAAATGCGAGCTCGGCATCACCACGACCGCGATGTCGTGACCGTCGAAGTTCCACTCCGGGTCGGCGAGACCTATCGCCGCCTCGCTGCTGGACCTCCCCAGGCCGTCCTGGCCCAGGACAGTCCGATGGAGGTAGTCCCGGTAGCTGCCGTCCGCTCGCAGCCATCGGGGCAGGGCCATGACATCGAGATCCAGCCTGCCGTAGCTGACATGCTCCAGATAGCGCTCCATGTGGGGCAGGCCATGCTCCGCCTCGGCGTCGACCGTGTGCGCCGCGGCCGCGTCCTGGAAGTCCACGAACAGGGCGGACACCCGAACGGCGCCATTGGAGCGCACCGCCCATTCCGGCAGCGGAAAACCCGCGGTCGTGTCGTTGATTCTGCCGAAGGGCCGGCACGCCGGCGGGTCGGGCTGCACGGGCCCCGTCGCAGTCGACACACCCGTCGGAGGCAGCCGCGTCTCAGCGCCCCAGCACTGGATGCCCCCGTCGGTCCGGAGCGCGCACGAATGCGTGTGGCCCGCGGTCACCGCGCTGAACCGGCCCTCGGGCGCGTTCGCCTGACCCCATTCGTTGCCTCCCCAACACGCCGTCGTGCCGTCGACGAGAGTCCCGCAGGAGTGGAGGAATCCGGTGCTGATGCTGGTGTACTGCCCGTCGGGCACCCAGGTCGTCCAGTCCGTGTCGCTCCAGCACACGACAGTGCCGTCGATCTTCAGCCCGCACGAATGGACGCCGCCGGCGGCCACCGACTGGAACTCCCCGCCGGGCGCGTCGATGCGGCCGTCCTCGATGCCCCAGCATTCGACCGAGCCGTCGGCCGCGACCGCGCAGGAATGGCTCAGCCCCGCCGAGACGGCCTGGAAGTGCCCCTCGGGCGCGCCGGACTGGCCGAAGTGGTCGCCGCCCCAGCACGCGACGGTGCCGTCGGTGCGCAGGCCGCAGGTGTGCACGCCGCCTGCGGATACGGACTGGAACGCGCCGTCGGGTGCCATGGACTGGCCGAACTGGTCGTCGCCCCAGCAGGCGACGGTGCCGTCGGTGCGCAGGCCGCAGGTGTGGCGCTCACCGGCGCTCACCGCGGCGAAGGGGCCCGCCAGCGGGTAGCTGCGCCCGGATCTATCATTGCCCCAGCAGGCGACGGTGCTGTCGGTGCGCAGGCCGCAGGTGTGCTCGTGGAGGCTGTCGACAGCCTCGAACTCTCCGTCGGCCGCGTCCAAGGGGGTCAAGAGGTAGGCCCCCCAGCAGGCGACCGTGCCATCGCGGTGCAAGCCGCAGGAGTGGCGTTCACCCACGCTCACCGAAGTGAACTCTCCGTCGGGGGAGAATGCACGACCGTCGGCGTCGTGGCCCCAGCAATCGACCGCGCCGTCGGACCGAACGCCGCAGGCGTGCCAGAGGCCGAGGCTCACTTCGACGAACGTCCCAGCGGGCGGGTCGTGCACACCGTTGGGGTCGTCGTCACCCCAGCAAGCCAGAGTCAGGTCGGACCGGATCCCGCAGGTGCCTCTGAGCCCGGCGCTCACTGCCTTGAACTGGCCTTCGGGCGCGTCGGCCTGCCCATGCTGGTTGTTTCCCCAGCACGCGACGCTGAGATCATCCCGCACACTGCAGGAGTGGCTGAACCCGGCGGAGACCGACCTGACCGGGCCTGCGGGGGGCGCAGGATGGTTGCCCCAGCAGGCGACGGTCTCGTCAGCTCGAACACCGCACGAGTGGAAGGAGCCAACGGAAATCGCGATGAAGTCGCCTTCAGGTGGTCTCGACTGCCCGAAGCTGTCGTCGCCCCAGCAGGCGATCGTGCCGTCGGTGCGCAGGCCGCACGTGTGGGAGTGGCCGCCGCCCACCGAGCTGAACCGCCCGTCCGGGGCGTTCGACTGCCCGAAGCTGTCGTCGCCCCAGCAGGCGACCGTGCCGTCGGTGCGCAGGCCGCAGGTGTGGCTGCGTCCCGCGCCGAGGTCGGAGAACAGCCGCGCTCCGCCTGAAGGCTCGACGTCGAGCGCCCGGGCCAGGAAGGTGGCCATCTGGGCCCGGGTGACCACCTGGGCCGGGCAGAATCCGAGCGGGTCGCGGCTGCAGCCCGAGGTGATCCCGGCGCCGGCCAGGGCGTCGATGTTGGCCGAGTGGACGCCCCCGGCGTCGACGTCGGCGAACCCGGCGGGCGGCGCCGTCTCGAGCTCGAAGGCCCTCGTGAGAAAGGTCGCCATCTGAGCCCTGGTGATGCGCCCCTCGGGGCAGAATCGGGCTGGCTCGGTCGCGCATCCCGCTGTCACGTCCAACGCCGCGAGCCGGTCGACGAACGGCGCCGACCACCGCCCGGCATCGACATCGGCGAAGCGCGAGGAATCCACCGGGGTGGGGTCGGCGCCGTCGAGCACCCGCACCAGCCACACCGCCATCTCCCAGCGCTTGAGCGGCTCATGGGGGCAGATGAGGCCCTCGCCGCACTCCATGCCCGCCAGCACGCCTTGAGCGGCCAGCGCATCCAGCGCCGGCTCGTGCGCACTGCCGTCGTCGTCGCTGAAGGGGCCGTGGCCTTCCTCGGGCGCCTGTTGCGCGACGGCGGTGCCCGCACTCGTCACCAACAACGCCGCCACGAGAGCGACGGCCACTCCAGCGCCGAGCGGGCCGCGACTCGGGCGGGATGATGCGTCACGACGGCCGGCAACCGTTCGAAGCGGCCAGCCTGGCACGGATGGCATGGCCCGGAGACGCTACTCGCCGGGGGGAGCACTCGCCGGGCCGCGCGCCCCCGTCTCGAGTTCGCGTCATGTCCCTTGCCATACGCCTCCCGGTACCATCGCTGGCCATGGGAATCACCCGGGCGCCTGCCGTGGAGGGGCTGTTCACGCTCGACGATGACGAGCCCCGGCTGATCGGTGGGCGGGTGCCCGGCACCGAGTCCTACTTCTTCCCCAAGCACCTCGGCGGCGCCGACCCCCGCGTCGGCCCGGTCGAGCTCGAGGAGGTGCTGCTCAGCCGCCGGGGACGGGTGTGGTCCTACACGACGAGCCACTACCCGCCACCGCCGCCGTTCGTGGTGGTCTCCGAGCCCTACGAGCCGATCACCATCGCGGCCGTGGAGCTGGAGGCCGAGAAGATGGTGGTGCTGGGGCAGTGCGTGGCCGGCGTCGGCCCCGACGACCTGGAGGTGGGCATGCAGATGGAGCTCACCACCGACACCCTCTACCGCGACGACGACTGCGACTACCTGGTCTGGAAGTGGCGCCCGGCAGCAACCGCGGAACCGGAGAGCTGAGCCATGCAAGAGATCGCTGTCCTCGGCGTGGGCATGCACCCGTGGGGCAAGTGGGGCCGCAACTTCACCGAGTACGGGGTGGCCGCGGCCCGCGACGCCCTCGCCGACGCGGGCGCCGACTACGCGGACGTCGGCTTCGTGTCGGGCGCGGTGACGGTGCGTTGCGGCTATCCGGGCTACGTGGCCGGCTCGACCTTCGCCCGGGCGCTCGGCTTCACCGGCGCCCAGCTGGCCAGCAGTTACTCGGCGTGCGCCTCGGGGGCGACCGCCTTGCAGGTCGCCCGGGGGCAGATCCTCTCGGGTGCCTGCGACGTGGCGCTGGTGGTGGGGGCAGACACCACCCCCAAAGGGTTCCTGGCCCCCAACGCAGGTGAGCGTCCCGACGACATCGACTGGCTGCGGTTCCACCTCGTGGGCGCCACCAACCCCGTCTACTTCGGTCTGCACGCCCGCCGCCGGATGGACCTGTACGGGGCCACCACCGACGACTTCGCCATGGTCAAGGTCAAGAACTCCTCCCATGGGGCCCGCAACCCCAACGCCCGCTTCACCAAGGAGTACGGCCTCGACGACGTGCGCAACTCGCCGGTCGTGTCCGATCCGCTGCGGCTGCTGGACATCTGCGCCACCTCCGACGGGGGAGCGGCCCTGGTGGTCTCGTCGATGCAGTGGGCCCGCGACCACGGCCATCGCGACCCGGTGCGGGTGGCGGGCATATCCACGGTGTCGCCCACCTATCCCGATCCGGTGATCGACCTGCCCTATCTGGCCGCGGACTCGCTGGCCGGCTCGACCGGGACGCCGGTCGGGTTCAAGGAGTCGATCGGCGCTCGGGCCTATGCCGAGGCCGGGCTGGGACCCTCCGATGTCGATGTGGCCGAGGTCTACGACCTGTCCTCGGCCATGGAGCTCGACTGGTACGAGCAGCTCGGATTCTGCGCCGCAGGCGAGGCCGAGAAGCTGCTGCGAGACGGCGACACCGCCATCGGGGGGCGCCTGCCCGTCAACCCCAGCGGCGGTCTGGGCGCCTTCGGCGAGGCCGTCCCGGCCCAGGCCATAGCCCAGGTCTGCGAGCTGGTCTGGCAGCTCCGGGGCGCCGCCGGCGCCCGCCAGGTGGAGGGGGCCAAGGTCGGCATCACCGTCAACCAGGGACTCTTCGGCCACGGCTCCTCGGTGATCGTCCGTCGCTGACGCCCTCTCCAGCCGCGACCCTCTCCGGTGCCTGAGAGGCCGAGCGAATAGCCGAGCGAATGCGGGCCATACGGCGCGAGGCCGTGGGCGCTGTTCCGTGGATTTGGGCGGCCCATGAGCGCAGCGAACGAGAGCGGGAATGACACCGCGGCGGCGCGACCGGCCCTCGCCCATTTGCGGGCGCTCAACGAGGAGCATCCCCGATTGACCCGATGGCCTCACCTAGAGTCACTGGCCGCTACTGGTGCGGCGACCGCCGCCGTCATCGCAAAGGAGCAACCAAATGAACAAGCGTGACGTTGTTGGTGCTGTGGCTCTCAGAGCCGGCGTGTCCCAAGCCGATGCCGCGAAGTGCATCGACGCGCTCCTCGAGCTCGCCTGCGACCAGGTCGCCAAAGGAGGCGAGGTCAACCTGACCGGGTATCTGAAGATCTCGACGGTGCAGCGGGCCGCCCGGATGGGACGCAACCCGCAGACCGGCGAGTTGGTGCCCGTTGCGGCGTCCACCGGGGTGAAGATCCAGCCCGGCACCAGGCTCAAGTCCGCGGCCAGGGGCTGACCCCCGTCCTCGGCCGGCCCGACCATGGGCTTGCCCCGCCCAGAGGAGGTCATCGCTCACCGCGAGCCGTTCCTGTTCGTGGACGAGGTAACCGAACTGGTCCCCGGAGAACGGGCTCGTGGCCGCTGGCATCTGCGCGGCGACGAGCCCTTCTTCGAGGGCCATTTCCCAGGGGTGCCCACGGTGCCTGGCGTGCTCATGTGCGAAGCCATCGCGCAGCTCGGGGCAGTGGCGCTGCTCTCGGATGATCGCTATGCCGGTCGGCTGCCGCTGTTCGGGGGAATGGACCGGGCCCGCTTCCGGCGCCAGGTGGGTCCCGGCGACACCCTCGAGCTCGAAGCGGAGATGACCCGCCTGTCGAGCCGGGCCGGCCGGGGTTCGGGCCGCGCTCTGCTCGATGGGAAGGTCGCGGCCGAGTGTGACCTGATGTTCGTGATCGCCGACGCCTGATCGGCGCCGTCCGGCTAGCTGGCCGGGGCGATCACCAGCGTGCCGTTGTGGCCGCCGAAGCCGAACGAGTTGGAGATCGACACGCCCGGCTCCCACGGGGCCGGGTCGCCCATCACCACCCTGATCGGCGGCAGCTCGGGATCGAACGCGGTCAGTCCGGCGGTGGGGGGAATCAGCCTCTTCTGCATGGCTAGCACCACCGCCAGCGCTTCCAGAGCGCCCGCCGCTCCCAGGCCGTGGCCGGTCACGCCCTTCGTCGACGTGACCAGCGGTCCCGGCGACGTTCCGAACACCTTCGACAGCGCCTCGGCCTCGGCCGCGTCGTTGAGGTCGGTGGACGTGCCGTGCGCGTTGACATGGACCACGTCGGCGGGACGCACGCCGGCGTCGTCGAGCGCCAGCTGCATGCAGTGGACCGCTCCGCTTCCTCCCGGCGATGGTGCGGTGATGTGGTGGGCGTCGGCCGTGGATGCGGACCCGAGCACCTCGGCGAGGATCGCCGCCCCCCGGGACTGGGCCGTGTCCCAGTCCTCGAGAACCAGCGCCGCCGCGCCCTCAGCCATCACGAACCCGTCCCGCTCGGCGTCGAACGGGCGGCTCACGCCGCTCGACGACAGTGCCGTCATGTTGGTGAAGCCGGCTATCGCGGTGGGTGTCAGCGGCGCCTCGGAGCCTCCTGCCATCACGGCGTCGCAGCGGCCGTCGGCGATGAGACGGGCGGCGTTGCCCACGGCGTGCGTGCTTGCCGCGCACGCGGTGACGACGTTCTCGCAGGGACCCATCCAGCCGTAGCGCATCGAGAGGGTCGCTCCGCCTGCGTTGGCCATCATCATCGGTACCAGGAACGGCGACACCCGGCGGGGGCCTTTCTCCTTGAGCACGCCGATCTGCTGCTCCAGTGTGGTGATGCCGCCCACGCCCGTGCCGATCATGGCGCCGCACCGGGTGGGGTTGGCGTCGATCTCGCCGGCCTGAGCCATTGCCTGATCGGCCGCCGCGACGAGGAACTGCGTGTAAGGGTCGGCCCGGCGGGCTTCTTTCGGGCTGTCGAAGTGCTCGTTGGGGTCGAAGCCGGTGACCCGGCGCTCGCCAACGGGCGCAGGGCTGCACAGGCCTTCGAAATAGGCCTCGGTGCCTATGCCCGCTGCCGATACGACCCCCAGGCCGGTTACGGCGACCCGCCTGCGCTCGGGCCTGCCCATCAGAGCTTCGACGTGATCAGCTCGAAGGCCTCCGCGACGGTGCTCACGCCCTCGAGCTCTTCCTCGTCGACGTTCACGTCGAACTCTTCCTCAAGGGCCATTACCAACTCGACGATGTCGAGGCTGTCGGCATCTAGGTCGTCTGCGAAGTCCGCCTCGGGCACCACGTCGGCCTCGTCCACCGACAGCACCTCCACGGTGCACTGCTTGAAGCGCTCGAAGTTCTCGTCCACGGCTCTGTCCTTCCATTCCTGGCTTGCGGTCGTCCTGGCTTGCGGTCGGGCCGGTGTCGCTGCCGCGGGCGGTGCCTCAGCCCATCGAGAGGCCGCCGTCCACAGCAAGAACGATACCGGTGAGGTAGCTCGCGTCCTCCGAGACCAGGAACTCCACAGCCGCGGCCAACTCGTCGGGGTCCCCGACCCGCCCGAGCGGCACCCGCTCCACGATGGCGCCGAGCTGGTTCTCGTCGAGCGCGGCCAGCATGTCGGTGCTGAAGGCCCCGGGGGCGATCACGTTCACGGTCACGTTGCGGGACGCGAACTCCTTGGCCAGCGATCGGGCCAGGCCGATCAGCCCCGCCTTGGAGGCCGCGTAGTTGGCCTGGCCGGCCTGGCCGGCGATGCCCGACACCGACGAGATGAACACGATGCGGCCCCAGCGGGCCCGCACCATCGACCGGACCGCCTGCTTGGCCACCCGGAATGCGCCCGCGAGGTTGGCGTCGATCACTGCGCCGAAGTCGTCCTCCGACATTCGCAGGGCCAGCTTGTCCCGGGTGATGCCGGCGTTGCACACCACGATCTCGGGCGCTCCGAGCCGCTCGGCCGTCTCGGCCAGCGCGCTGGTGACCGACTCGGGATCGGTCACGTCACAGCGCACGCATGTCAGGTTGTGAGCGCCGGCGTCAGGGGGCGGATCGCTGCGGTAGGTGGCCGCCACCCGGTACCCGGCCCGGCTCAGCCGGCGGGCGGTGGCCAGTCCTATCCCGCGGTTGCCGCCGGTGACCAGAGCCACCCGGCGCGCGGGCCCGTCGGCGGGGTCCTCTCCGTCGCTCACGGGGCGGGCCTCACCAGCGGACGACGGTGGAGGCCCAGGTCATGCCGGCCCCGAAACCGGTCATCACCACGATCGCGCCGGGCGTGAGCGCGCCGTCGGCGTGGGCCTTGGCCATCGACAGCGGGATGGTGGCCGCGCAATTGTTGCCGGTGTGGTCGATGACGTTGTGACTCTTGGCGAAGTCGATGCCGCTGCGCTTGCAGATGGCCTCGATGATCCTGATGTTGGCCTGGTGGGGCAGCAGGACGTCGACCTCGTCGGGGCTGACGCCGGCCCGGTCCAGCGCAGTCAGGAGCGAGTCGGTCACAGCCCGGACCGCGACCTTGAACACCTCTCGGCCCTCCATCGTGATGGGGGAGTCGTGATCGCCCATGAGCAGTCGCCGGTGGTTTCCGTCCGCGCCGAGGTCCCAGCCCAGCAGGGTCGGACGGTCGGTGCGCTCGAGCACGACAGCCCCCCCGCCGTCCGCGAAGAGGATGGCGGTGCCCCGGTCGGTCCAGTCGGTGAGCGGCGACAGCGAGTCGGCGCCGATGAGCAGGACCCGCTCCGGCCCGCCGGGCGCGGCGATCAGAGAGTGGGCGGTGACGAACCCGTAGGTGAAGCCGGCGCAGGCCGCGTTGAGGTCGAACGCCCCGCAGCTCAGGCCGAGCTCGGCATGGGTCACGGCCGCAGTCCCCGGAACCCGCTGGTCGGGTGTGGTGGTGGCCAGGATGCACAGGTCGATGTCGTCGGGACCGATGCCGGCCATGTCCATGGCCGCCCGCCCGGAATCGATGGCCATGGTGGAGGTGGGAAGGCCGATGCGGCGCTCGCGGATCCCGGTGCGTTCCCGGATCCACTCGTCGCTGGTGTCCATCATCGCGGCCAGGTCGTCGTTGGTGAGGACCTTCTCAGGCAGCGAAGTCCCGATCCCGATCACCTTTGCGCCCATCAGGTCACCCCCGTAGATCCTTGAATCCTGTCAGATGGTTCTCAGCCATGCGATCGGCTGGCTGGCCGTAACCCGTTCGCCTTCCAGTGCGAGGACGCCCATCAGCTCGCCTGCGAAGGGGCTGCGGACGTCGTGGTCGCCCACCCGGCCGATGAGATGGCCGACACCGACCGACGCGCCGGCGGTGATGCCCTCGCCGGCCTGGAAGACGCCGTTGGCCGGACTCACGACCAGCCGCTCGGTGGCGAAGAGGTACTCGCCCTCGAGGGCGGTAGCAGCCCGGGCCGGGGTGGTGGCCAGCGCCTCGAGCAGGCTGTCGAGGTCCTCGGGGACGGCCACCGACAGGGGCTTGGTTCCCTTGAGCGTCCGCTTGACGAGGCGGCCCAGGACCTCTCCCGGCCCCAGTTCCACGAAGGTGGCGAACCCGGCGTCGTTGAGCGTCATCAGCGTCTGGCGCCACCTGACGGGGCTGGTGAGCTGAGCCTTGAGCAGGTCCGGCCATTCGGGGCCCCGACTGTGGGCCATTCCGTCGACATTTGCCACGACCGTCCCCTCGGGGTTGCGGAACTCGGTGCGGTCGATGGCCTTGGTGAGCCGGTCCCGGGCCGGAGCCATGAAGGGCGTGTGGAACGCGCCGCCCACCTGGAGGGGCATGACCCGCTTGGCGCCGAGCTCGCGGGCGATGGTCGCAGCTTTGTCGATGGCTTCGGGCGTGCCCGCGATCACGGCCTGGCCGGGGGCGTTGTGGTTGGCCAGCCACACCTCGCCGGGGGCGCGGCTGCAGGCGATCTGCACATCGTCGTCGTCGAGGCCGAGGATGGCCGCCATCGTGCCCTCGCGCTCGTCGGCGGCGGCTTGCATGGCATTGCCCCGCTCGGCCACCAGCGCGGCGGCGTCGCCGAAGTCGAGCACGCCCGACGCGGTCAGCGCCGAGTACTCGCCGAGGCTGTGACCGGCATGGCCGGCGGCTTCGGTGCCGAGCCGGGTGACCGCGTCGAGGGCCACCATCGACATCACGAACGTCGAAAGCTGGCTGTTGCGGGTCTCGGTCAGCTCGTCGGCGTCGGCGGTCAGGAGCAGGCGGGCGACGTCGCGGTCGGTCACCTCGGACGCCTCCGCCACCAGTTCCCAGGAGGGATGATCGATCCAGGCCGCGCCCATGCCGGGCTGCTGCGAGCCTTGGCCCGGATACATGAAGACGATCATCGGTGGAGCTCCCTCAACGCGACGCTGAACCCGCCGATGCTCGGGGCCGGTTCATGTTCAGACTCGCTGCGGCCCGTTCGCGTTTCACTGCAGTTGCTCATGGCAGGGTTGGCTCGCTTCGTTCGACTGACCGCCCGGCGGTGCGCAAGACTTCACAGGCTAGACGGTGCGACGCCGGGTGCTACTTCGGCGCGGGGCCCGCGGCCCGCCGGACCGGCCGCCGGTAGGCTTCGGCGGTTCCGGCCCGGATGGCGGAATTGGCAGACGCAGCGGACTCAAAATCCGCCGCCCGCAAGGGTGTGAGGGTTCGAATCCCTCTCCGGGCACCCGAGATGCTCCAAGAAATGTACTCTGACGTTTGCAAATGTCGAAGCAACAAGCGTGTGTTACCACTTTAAGAACTCATAGGGAAAGCCATCTAAACCGTCCACAAGGAGGCAAGTCGGCGATGGAAACTGGCGCTCTGTCCACTTGGACATCGTGGATCACCATCATCGGAGTTGTTCTAGCCCTGTATGTCATCGTCTGGCCGAGAATTCAGATGTGGGCCACAAAACGTTTGGTCTGGCACTCGATGCCACCGACCGCACTGCCTCCCGGCTATGAGCAGTCGCCCTCAATTCTGCCCGTTTGGTGCTGGGAACTGCAACGGTTGCTTGTTCCGCAGCACTACCGCGAGTCCGTCATGGGCCTCGTGGAACTGGTTGAGATCGAACTGCAGGCGCTGGCGGACGGCTACATCTTTAGGCCCAATCTAGATGCTCCCAAGGACGTGCGAGAGATAGCCGCGTATGTGCATGCAAAGCGCCGGACGCTAGAGCGTCGTTGCTGATCGCGTAGGCGACGAACGGCACACAGTGCTCGTCGAGGCCGTCGCCGCGGTCGAGCGCTTCAACGACCGCAGCCCTGGCGGTGGTCTCGGCCAGCGCGCCTTGCCTCTCGCGGCTGCGATGTCGGCCTTGAGCTGTACCAGCGGGTCGGTGTCCTCGTCGCTGCCGTCTTGGAGGATCGGCAGGATCAGCGCGAGCGGTCCCGCGGCCTCATCTGCCAACGACCGTTCGGCCTCACCGGACAGGCGTGCTGTCAGGTGCGCCCACGACGTGGGGCCCTACCGCGGTAGCGGGTACCGGGTGACGTGCCCCATCTCACGAACACCAGCCGGTCACGGCCCAGCAGCCGGGTTTGACTCGATGACGGGCCGTAGGTGGTGGCTCTGGAGTTGCCAGGTGTTCTCCCGACCGTGCGTCAGGTCGGGTCAGTCGTCCTGCAGGCCGTCGAGCATGTGCTGTACGGCGTCGATGAGGTGGACCTGATTGATCGCGAGCACCCTCACATCGGGATCAACATCAGGATCGCTCGTAAGGCGCTCTAACGGCTCTTTATCCACACGCATGAGGGCAAACGCCGCGTTGTTGATGTTCGGATTCCAACTCACGGCCGCAAAGATATCAGACCGTCTCCGGACCACCCATCATCTCGTCTACGAACACCCTCCACGCCTGCTCAGCATCGGCTAAAGGGTCGCCGATGCGCCGCGACGTGAGAGAACCCGACACAACGCCTCACCGTCGCCGTAGCGGTCGCCGCCCACCGCCAGCGGCACCCGACGATGCGCCTCGAACGCACCAGCGGCCCGACAGCGCCCGCAGCCCCAACCTGCGGCCTCCAGCACTCCGCGACGCCATCGTTCCCAGCGTGGCCCGCTCATCGCCCGGTGGTGGCCGCTCGCGGGTCCCTACCTACCCGACGAGCGCGTGGCGCATCGGGCGGCTCCGATGGCCGGAGCGGTGCCACTGCCGATAGTCCGCCGCCACCGAGAAGGGATCGCAGCAGCGCAGGCGTCGTCGCTGGCCCTGCTTCGGGGACCGGCAATAGTGCCCTCGGGAACCTTCCCCAGCCCGACCTCAGCGCGGCGATTATTCGGCCCGCCGTCGCGCGGGGCCACTGAGGGGCTCGTCGCTAGGGAGGTGCCGGGATCGGGCAACATGCGTGTAGTTCCAGGAACGGGGCGCTAACCTCGACGCCCCGGCTTCGTACCGAATACTCGCGGTACAGCAGTTGCTTTCGCTGACCACCTCGGATTCGAGAAAGGACACGAATGGCCTTCAAGAGACGCGATGCGCAGCACTCGTTGGCGGAGACTCCTGAAGAGCTCCATCGGAATCTGCCGCGTGGTCGTGATGCAGTCGCCGGCTTGTGGACACACCAAGGTGATGTCCTCCGAGCCTGGTATTCCGAACATCAAGATAGTTCCGACGTCGCGTTGGAGTTGCCGACGGGCACGGGCAAGACCTTGCCTGGTCTCTTGATTGCTGAGTGGGTCCGCCGGAAGCGAGGGTGCCATGTAATCTACGCATGTCCCACGCAGCAACTGGCTCGCCAAGTATTCCAAACAGCGGGTCGAGAGGGTATCGCCGCATCTTTGCTTGTTGGAAGCCACCGGGGTTGGTCCGATGAAGACCATGGTGCTTTCGTGTCTACGGAACGCATAGCAGTCACGACTTACAGTTCAGTGTTCAATGTGAGTCCTAAGCTGGAAGTTCCGGAATTGATGGTGTTTGATGATGCACACTCGGGCGAGCAGTATGTTGCTGGCGCGTACAGTGTCGAAATAGCACGTTCATACGACGAAGAGACTTATCGTCGTGTCTTGGCAGTTCTAGCTCGTTCGTTGGATGGAATCTATGTACAGCGGCTCGAGAACGATGTCTCTGATCTGACTGCGTATAAGCAGGTAAGATTGGTAGTACCCGCACAAGAACTCCAGCTTGTTCGGCGCCTAGATGCCGTGCTCCTAGAAGTGCTGGAAGGCGACCCATCCTATCGATTCTCGATGATTCGGTCAGGGCTGGCTAGCTGTCAAATCTACATCAGCCATTCAGGTATCCTCATACGTCCGCTCATTCCACCAACACATGAGAATCCTCTGTTTCGTGAAGCCAAACAGCCTCTTCGCGTTTGAGGGTGGAGTAGGGGCAGTAGGGGTCCGCGGCTGAACGCGAGGGATCCCCCAGAATCGGCGCGGCAAGGCAGCCGAGTGACTGGAGGATCCCTGTGGAGGTTGACCCTACGCGCATGTGTGAGTTGTTGGTGGGACTGGGCGATGTGGAGGTGCTCGGCGTCGGCGACGAGGCCGGGGGGCCGCTGCGGGTGCATGTCCGCCGCCGGGCGCGGAGACCGGACTGTGGGGGCTGCGGCGGGCCGTTGTGGTCCAACGGCGAACGGCCGGTGGAGTTGGTCGACCTCCCGGCGTTCGGGCGGGCGGTGGTGCTGGTGTGGCACAAGCGGCGGTGGCGGTGCCCCGCCCGGGAGTGCGCGGCGGGCGCCGTCACCGAGCAGGATCCCGAGATCGCTCCGCCGCGCGAGAAGCTGACCACGCGGGCGGGACGCTGGGCGACCTGCCAGGCGGGCAAGGCGCGCCCCGTGGATGAGGTCGCCGCGGAGCTGGGATGCAGCTGGCATCGGGTGAACGCGTCGGTGCGGCGCTGGGGCGAGGCGCTGATCGACGCCGACACCGAACGGATCTCACAGGTCGAGGCGCTGGGCCTCGATGAGACCTTGATGGGCCGCCGGGGCCGGTTCAGGGCCAAGTCGTGGTCCACCACCATCGTCGACGTCGGCCGGGGCCAGCTCCTCGACATAGTCCCAGGCCGCAGCGCCCAAGCGCCCACAAGCTGGCTGCTGCAGAGGCCGGCGTGCTGGCTGGCCGCGATCCGCTGGGCGGTGCTTGACCTCTCAGGCCCCTACCGGGCCGCGTTCGGCGCCGCGGTGCCGCACGCGGCGCAGGTCGCGGACCCGTTCCACGTCGTGCGGCTCGCCAACGACGCCCTCGACGAAGTGCGCCGCAGAGTCCAGAACCAGACACTGGGCCACCGCGGCCGCAGCGGCGACCCGCTGTATCGGGCCCGCAAACTGCTGGTGTCCGCGTCAGAGCGCGTCACCGACGCGGGCCGCGTCCGGCTGCGGGGCCTGCTCGACGCCGGAGACCCCTACGGCGAGGTCCGCGACGCCTGGCACGCCAAAGAGACCCTGCGCTCGATCTACGACATCGCCGACCACGACACCGGCGCCGCCACCGTCGCACAACTCGCGCAGGACCTCCAGGACCCCGGCCTGCCCCCGGAGATCAACCGGCTCGGCCGCACCATCTCCACCTGGCGCACCCAGATCTCCAACTGGCACGCCGCCCGAGTCACCAACGCAGCCACCGAGGCCGCGAACAATCTCATCAAACGGGTCAAACGCGCCGCGTTCGGGTTCACCAACTTCGCCAACTACCGCATCCGCGCCCTGCTATATGCCGGCAAACCCAACTGGGCGCTGCTCGACACCCTCACTCCACCCTAAAACGCGGAGCGCCGCCAAACAGAGGATATATCTGTCAGCAACGCTTGGTCATTGCGGAGAGTTAGAGCGAGCCTTCGGGCGCAAGCGAATTGAGAGACTCCCACTGCCCGCTTCATCGCGCGCCCCACGCTCAGGTCGGAGGTTCTTCGTACTTGCGGATGTCGTCAACGATCGCAAGTCGGATGACGTGACCGTAGAGGTCGTGCGCTCGGTAGGAAAGGCGCTTGTGATCTCGCCTAGTCGAAAATCAGCTAATGAACTCTCCCGCAAACTCGCAGGTCACGTAGGACCGCAGTTTGACAACCAGAATGTCGACGAAGCACTGGCGCAATTTGCGCAGGCGCCGACAGGCGTCTGTGGCTTGGCTAACCGCTACGACGGAATAGACCTTCCGGGCGAGGCCTGTCGCCTCGTAGTGCTGGAAGGGCTTCCCGACAGCACGACTCTTCTGGAGCGATTCATGAGTGGCAGGGCGAGAGCAGGCACTGCCCTCGCGGAGCGTGTGCGCACGAGGGTTGTCCAGGGCTCCGGACGGTGCACGCGAGGCCCGGGCGACCTAGCAGTTGTGATCGTCAGAGGATCTGATCTCACGAAGTACCTATTGAACCCCAAGACGCGAGCGGCGATGGATCCAGAGATCCAGGCAGAGATCAAGTTCGGCATCGAGCACAGCAAAATCGAAGCAGATGAGATATTGGAGAACGTCACAGCATTCCTTGAGCAGGGTGACATCTGGCTACAAGATGCAGAAGAGCACATCACAGAACTCAGGCAATCGGCGAGCCTGACTCACCCCGAAGGAAGCGATGCCCTCGCGCGTGCTGCCTGCCTGGAGGTTGAAGCGAGTTCGGAGGCATGGTCTGGCCGGTGGGCCGAGGCAGGTCAAGCATTGCAGCAAGCCGCCACCGTGCTGGGTGAGAGCGGTGAGAGCACCCGTGGCTACCGAGCGATGTTGCTGTACTTGGCTGGGGTCTGGTGCCATCGAGCAGGCAGCGATCAAGACGCAGACGACCTGGTGAGAGTTGGGCGAGCACTCGTCCAGAATGCCGATGATGCAGCGCAGCCGGCCCAATGGGTCAAGGAGATGCGACGACTGTCCGACATCGATGTCTCGGTAGATCCTGCAGATGAGGCTGCCGCGGAAGCGGTCGCTTACACACTAGTACGAACAACTAACACGAAGAATCACTCCAAGACGGAGCGAATGATGACCGGGCTATCGCAGCAAGAGGCCTCCAAGTATGAGCCGGCCCTCACCGATCTCGGGCAGTTGCTCGGAGCTAAGGCATGGAAGCCACAGGGGTCCGGTAGGTGCGATTCTGTCTGGCGTTGGAAGAATCGACTCTGGATTGCACTGGAAGCCAAGAGCGAACACAAGCCAGATCGACTGATTCCTCACAAGGACATTCGCCAAGCCAATGACCAACTGCGCTTGCTCCAAGAGGATGTCAGCGCCAACTCAATACCGGAGGGAAGCGCGACCCTGCTCATTTCACCCCGACAACTCATTGACCCATCAGCGACCGGCTCCGCAGAGTCACATGTGTTCTTGATAACACCCGATGAAGTCATACACGTCGCAAGGGCGGTAGCCGGAGCCTGGGAAGAGTTGTTGGGTCGCCGCAAGTCACTCGATGAAGTTGCCTTGCGAAGAGTGGTCTTGGATTGTTTCAATAGCTATGGTGTACTGCCGTCACAAATCGTTGATCAGTTGACGCAGAATCCCGCAGCAGACACAAGCAACGCGTAGCGTTCGGCGCTCAGACAAGCGTCTCCAGGCGTCAGTGCGCGTGAGGCCGTTGGCGCTTGATGCTGGGGTGAGCCGCCGTCGGCACTCCCTCACCTGGTCCTCTTGACGATGCCAGCACCCACACCGCGGGCACCGGGGCTGTTGCTCAGCGTCGCTCATTGCCTCAAGGCCTCGTCTAAGCCGCGTTGCAACCGCGCTAGGGCGTAACGCTCGGGGCGGCGGAGGGCCAAGCGCTCGGCTCGTTCCGCGCAACGGAGCAAGCTGGACGTCTCCTGGCAGCTCGTCGACCACTGGTCACCCGTGGGCATTCGCGGGCAGTTGCATCCCCGCCGGTGCCGGTTGAATAGCCCGAGGTCGGCTTGGTCCGGCATGAGCACCGTCACCGTCTCGGTCACTGATCCGAACCCTAGTGCCGCCATACCTTGAGGTGGCGGTGGCGGCGATGAGCAACAGCACCGGCCATGCGGTCGCGGCGCCCCGTCGATAGTTGACCCGGCGGGGTGCCGACGGGAGCGTCGGCTGATGCGCACTCGTGGTGGCAGTAGACGCAGAGATGCGTCTTTATTTGACTATCGCCAGGGAAGTTGATGATCGGATCAGGGATCCGATTCTGGTGTTGGGATCGTTTGGAGTGCTAGGAGGGTGAAGTCGAGCACGTCGCTACCATCGGGGAATGGTTCGCCTTGCAGGCGCCGAACACCTGGACCGGGTGCTTGTCGCCCTCAACTGCCACCGCGTGCGTGCCACCTATGGCGCGGTGGGCGAGTATCTGGCTCACATCCACGCAGCGGACCAAGCGGCCACCACCTTCGGTCAGGTGACCCGGCTCAATCAACGCGACGTCGGGGCCGCAGTCGGCTCGATGCTCAAACCAATGAAGCCGAGTTGGCACACGTCTTGGATCGTCATGAGCAACACATGCCTGCCGCCACCAGAAAAGTACGACGACACCAATACTCACCCTGATCTTTGTCGCAGAAACTGGGTCATCACAACCGGAGCCGAACTGGCTCTACTCTGCGAACTGCTGTGAACGCACTCCCCATTTCCGCTTCTGCATAATTGGAGGCCGACGACCGCAACGGACACCGTAGACGCGCGCGGCAACCGGGCGCGGCCCACGTCGGTGCTGTGTCAGACGCTGAGGCCAGCGTCAGCCGCCGAACTCGACGGTCTACCCAACCAGCGATAGAACGCGGCGAGCAATCACGGTCAGTCCCCACCTGTGTTCTGGTCTATGTCGACACAGGCCGTGGTGTTTGTTGGAGCGGCATCGCACGCTGAAGGCGGGGGCGACCACACGGAGACGGCAAGTCCGATCACGCCCAGCAGAGCTCCTATCGCGATCCAAGCGACGCCTGTGCCGAGATGAGTGAGGCGCGCAGCGTTTGTGTTGACACCCGTGGACACGTTCTCGGCGTAGTCGCGTGCCAGATACTTGCGCAGGCCCGGCGGTTCCTTCGTGAGCTGCAGAGCGTCGGTCTGCATGAATGTTGCTCTACCTCCGATGAGTGCTCCCATGACCAGCGCGCCCCAGATCGCCAGCGCGGAACCTGACACAAGCAGGATCCGGGCGATCGTCTGTCGGGGCTGTGTGATGTCGCTGAGGTCTTCTAACTGGGTAAGAAAGAAGACCGATGCCGCTATCCCGACGGGCAACAGCGCCGCCGCTCTTCGAGTCACATATTGAAGTTGAGCAAACTGCGCGTCGAGTTGTCTTCGGCCTTCCTCGATGGCGAGCGCCTGATCGTCATCGTCCCAGGATTCGATGCCCTCTCCGATTTCGTCGCGGTATTGCTCCCGGTCCTTGTAGATGTTCCAGCGGTATCGAGTCAGTACCGCCAACACGAAGAGCGCGTGGTTGTGGAACCGCCGTCGGGGGTCAGCCTCGGTCTTGGGCGGTTCGGGGTCAGGCTGGCCTGCGGGGTCGGTATTGAGTTCGGTGGTCATGATTGGCCGCTTAGAAAGCTCACGAGGTGCTCTGTGATGGGGTCCGCGACATCTGGTGGCAAGAACATCCACTGACCGGCCGGGTTTAGATCGATGAACAGCGGTGGCCCCGATTCCGGGATCAGCCAGTCTTGGCTCGAGAACCCGACGTCCAACTCGGCAGCGAGTTGGACAGCTTGGGCCTCAACGTCCGGCTCTTCGTGTCGTCGCCATGAGTGGTGGGCGTCATCCGCGACGCGCCAGTCCAGCGGCCAGCGGCCAGCTTCTAGAGCCGCGGCCGTTACGACACTGCCGGCGGTGACCACTCGAAGATGCTGTCGGACCTGGACCCGCTCCTGGGCAACGAACGGAGCAGCTCCGAAGTCTCCCGAGGCCAGCAGATCGGCGGTCAGTCGGGTCGTGAGCACCGCTTGAGGCTCCCCTTCGGCGTTGACGAACGCTCCGGTCGCGAGAGGCTTGATGACGGCATCGCCCCCCAGCACCCGTTGGATCTGAGCGGGGTCTGAAGACACGATCGTAGGAGGTGTCGCTATCCCGAGCCGGCACGCGGCAGCTAGCTGGTGGATACGGTCCTCCGCGGCTTGCAACGCATCGATCGTGGTGACCCACTGGCGGTTCCCGTGGCGCGCGATGGCCGCGATGAGCCGTACTCGTGCTCGGAATGAGACATCCGCGACAGACCCGACACGGTCGCCGCTGCCCCAGCGGTTCGGTGCCGCCCTGCGCAGCCAGGCCCGGCCCTCGTCTGCGATCACCTCGCCGTCGACGACGAACTCGCGCGGGGACAGCGAGTAGCCGATCTCAGCCAGCGAGTCGGCATCGAATACGACAGGCTCGACATCACGCTCTCGCAGCCTCGCGGCGACGGTCCGAAGATGAGCATCCGACTCGTTGCCCACCAGCAGCGGGCGTTGACCCGTCACACCAGCGGCAACACAGAATGGTCGTCGTAGGTCTCGACGGCTTTCGTGATCACCGTGCCGCAGTCCGCTACAGACGGCAACGCGGCGTCGTCTTCGTAGGTCTCCACCGGTGTTGCCGTGAGTACCGTTCCGCAGTCCGCGACTGAAGGCAACATGCCCGAGTCGTCGTAAGTCTCGGGACTGTCGGTGAAGAGGGTCCCGCGATCAGTAGGTGCGGTCGCGACGGGTCGGCCAAGCAGTTCGAATAAGTTGGTCCTTGACACAGGCACGCTCTCCTGTTGTGACGTTGATCGCAGGTTACTCAGACGAGCTACCCAAGAACGGTCTTGTCTCCGAAGTGGGCCTCACCACCGCCGTAGCGATGCGCGGGCTCATCCACGACGCCTTGGCCGCAGCACACACCGCATACGCCACATCGGCCACGACCCCACGGACCGCTGCCGAGGAGGCCTCGTTAGCGCATAGCCCCGTCTGCGGGCTCGATGCGCGGGCGTGGTCGGGGCCAGCACCCACCGAGGACGAAAGACAACGACCTACGGCCGCGTTCCAACTTCCTTCACGCCCGCGTTCCTGTGCGTTCTTGTGCGTTCCTCGGACATCGGACGGCTCCCACAGCGGCGCGTCGGTCCGCCATTTGTGGCGGAAGGGGCACCCCTTCTGACGTGGGCGGCACTGCTAGTGCAAGCGTGTGGTGGCCACAAGCCCGCTACGGACTGCAAGGAACGCAAACCGGTCAAGGACGGCACCGTACCTACCGTCGACACCACCGAGCCCGGTCTGACACGGGCCACGACCCCGGTACTCGACGATCAAGCACGCGACAGGAACGCATCTCAGACACGACCAGGAACGCATCTTCTCAGCGACGCCAACCAGCACTCGTAGATCGCCCGGCCGGTCCGCTCGGTCGTCGCCGGCTCCTTTGGCTACTTCGAGGACTCCTTGCAGCTGTTGACTGTCTTGTCTGCTGTCGGAATCCTCAGTGCTGGCGCCGGAGCGTTCGCGAGCGTTCGTGGGCGTTCGCGGGGCTTCGTAGCTTTGGGGCCCATGACTACCAGATCAAGCCGTTCGGTCCCCGCGGCGGTGGTGTATGGCACTGCTGGCGACGCAGGCGCCGCCACTGTTGCTGTGCGGCTGGCCACCATGGCTCGGGCCGGCCACGATGGCAGCGACGTCGGCGCGGTCGACTACGACTCCGGGGCGTTCGGGGTCTTGGGCCAGCCGCCGGACAAGCCGGGTTGGACCGCCGGGCGTCGCAGCGCGCTCGACGGCGACTGTGTAGGGAGCTGAGATGTCATCGCGAGTCTCTGCTGAGGCCATGTTGCGAGTGCCTGACGTGCTTGACCGCGTCGGCGTCAGTCGCCGGACGTTGTGTCGATGGCGCGCAGATGGCACGTTCCCCCAGGCGCTGAGGCTGGGCGCGAACTCCATCGGCTGGCCCTGTCACATCGTCGATGAGTGGCTCGCCAACCGGCCCCCCGCTTGCCAGTGACGCCCCTGCATCACCTGCCTGAGGGCACCCTGGCCCACGCATCGACCAAGTCCCTGTGGGAGCGTCCCCGACGATTCGGAGGGTGTTGCATGATGGCGGATGCCAGCGCAGCTTCTGGCTATCGACGAGTAGCGGTGGGGTGCGGTGGTGGCAGCTGGGGATCGAGCGACCGTGATGTATGTTTCTCCTATCGGCTCTGGTATATTTCTCGTATGGGATCTGTCGAGGTATTGGAGCGTCTGGCGCCGGTGTTCTCGACGCGGGAGTTCGAGCGGGCGGCTGGGGTGCGGCCGTCTTCGGCGTCGCGGGCGCTGGGCGAGTTGGCGGCTGTGGGCCGGGTGGAGAAGATCCGCCGGGGGACGTGGCGCAACTTCGTTGTCTCATGGCCGTCCGCGGCCGAGCTGTTGGTCGGCGCTGGCTCTGTTTCGCATCTCTGGACTGCGCAGTGGGAAGCGGAGCTGGAGGCGGCCTACGGCGGCGCTGTTCGACGGATCTCAGGTCTGACCGCCTTGGGGATGGCGGGGGTGGCGTTGATCTGCCGGCCAGAGGTCAGCGTGGCCGGCGGCGTCGCGTTCGACACCGGCGCGTTCGGGTTCGTGTCCTGGCGCGAGCGCCGGGAGTCGCTGCTGGTGGCCGCGGTGCAACTGACCGAGCACACATGGGTGTCGACTCCCGGGCGGGCAGTGTTGGAATGCGCCCACTGGCCGCACCGCTCACACCGCTGGGAGGAGTATCTGGGCCGCATATTGGCCTACCGCTTCGAGGTGTGCCCGCCGGGCGAGGTCGCCGCCGCCGCCGACGCTTTGGGATGGCGCGCCGGCCTACGGCGGATCTCGTCATTGGCGCAAGGCCTAGCCGAATCCCCCACAGGGCAAAGTCTGGGGTTCGACATCGACCACCGGTGGACCGAACTGAGCTCCGCAGCGGTTCGCGGCGACGACTGGATACACCTCGCGCCGCTGCACCGCACCGGCAACCCGCCCCGCGTCGCGCACCGAGACACGGCCCGCAAAGTCAACTGGGCGGCTGCCCCCGACGCTGTCGCTGCTGTGGCCTCGACATGAGCGCGCCGACCAGCCAACACAGCAGATGGGAGCCGGTCGACCTGGTCCAGCACCAGATAGTCTCCGCGGTCGCGGCGCGCCAGCAAAGCGTCCCGCGGGTGATGTTCAAAGGCGGGACCCTGCTTCGGGTCTGCTACCGGCGCGACTGGCGGTTCTCAGAAGACCTGGACTTCGACTGGATCCACGCCGACGACACCAAGCCAGCCATACAGGACTTCTTTGACCGAGTCCTCAACACGGCGTCGAGGACTTACCGGACCGCGTTCGACACGAAATGGGGCGCCAACAAACTCAACATCTACTGGGAGCTGCCCAACGCCACAACCGGCGTCATCTTCACCGACGTGAAACCCCGCCAGCATCCCGGTGCCGGGCCCACTGCCGCGCACTGGACCATCTTGGACAGATACCCACAAGTCGACACCACCCACCCCATCTTGGGATACTCGCCGGCTTCGATGCTGGCAGCAAAACTCGACTGCATCGCGAACCCCTACCGGCTCGCTCCACGCGACTACTACGACCTGAACCGCCTGTTCCAAGATCCCTCGATAGACACCAACGCGGCCCTCGACGAGTTCACCGCACGCCACCAAGCCGCACACCCCGCCACAGCAGGCCGCGACTGGTTCGACATCCTGTTCGACAACGCATACCAACACGAAGCAGAACTTGCCGAAAAATGGACCGAGATCACCCGAACAGGCATGATCCAAGACCCACGCCAAGACTTCGCCGCCATGCTCGGCATCGTCGCCGACGCCACACAAGACGCCCTCGACGACTACACGGCCACAAACACCATCTCACACCCCGACCTCCGCACACCCAACCTGCCACCGTCGAACCGGCCAGCACCAGGCTTAGAAGTCTGAGCGACTCCCGCAAGTTCGGATCGTGATCCCGCTAGACGGCGAGATCCGCTACCGACGAATCGTCGACACGTACGCCTCATTCAAGCCGCCCGGCTCGGGCTACCTGCCAGAGCAGCCACCCGAAGAAGCCCGATGGAGGCTGTCAAGAGCCAGCGGGAGGCCGGTTGGCGAGCCACTCATCGATGATGTGACGAGGCCAGCCGATGGAGTTCGCTCCCAGCTGCAGAGCCTGGGGGAATGTGCCGTCGGAGCGTCAGCGACACAGTGTCCGGCGGCTGACGCCGATGCGGCCAAGCACATCAGGCACTCGCAACATGGCCTCAACGGAGACCCGCGGCGACATCTCAGCTCTCTGCACAGTCGCCGCCGATCGCGCTTCGACGATCGCCGGCCCAACCCGGCTTGTCCGACGGCTCGCCCAACACGTCGAACGCCCCGGAGTCGCAGTCAACCAAGCCACAGTGGCCGGCCCGGGCCAAGGTGGCCAGCGCGGGTCTCCCGGTGCTCACGACAGCGCCCATCACCGCCAGGTAGCCACACTGGTCACCCCGACGCCAGGCAACGTAGAAGCAGGCGACCCTGCGCTAGCACCGAAGACCCCGACCGCGGACAAGACGGCCAACAGCTGCAATAGGTCTCAACTAGGGACCAGACGCCGCGGCGATGACCGACCGGATCGACCGAGAAGCTGAGTTGCACGCCGTGGAGCGTTGCCGCCAGGAGGCCGTCGTGGATGCGATCAGGTCCCGGGGGTCGCTCTGTAGGGTTGCCCGCGTGAGTGTCCTACACCGCGACACCCTCGTCGAGTTGAGCCGATCCGTTTAGAGGATGTCCATCGTGGTGAAGCGAGTCCTTCTTGGTGCACTACTTGTGGTGGCCGGTGGCGCCATCGGTGTCCTCGGTCCCGAAGCGTTGCAGCGCTGGCAGGCCTACGAAGATCCAGAGGACGCTTTCCCGGTTGTCACCCAATCGACCACGGTTTCCTCAACCACCGCTGCTGCTCCGACGATCGCGACTACTGCCACGACAACGACAGGCCCTGCCGCGACCACCACAACGGCGGCCGCCACCACCACAACGGGCCCCGCCACGACAACAACTGCGCCCGCCACCACCACGACGGTGGCGGCCACGACCACAGCGACGACGGCGGCGTGCGACTTCGGGGACCACGTGGCGCAAGTCACTAACGCGGTGTGGCAGGTCAGTACCGACGATGGACGAGGTACCGCGTTCTACATCGGGGACGGTGAGTGGCTGACGGCGGCCCATGTCGTTGGTGATGCCGCCACCGTGACCCTCTACAACGGGACTGACGCTATGTCGGCGACGCTGGTGGGCAACGACACCGGTGCTGACCTAGCGCTGCTACGTAGTCGTGTTGGGGTGGGGGGCGCTCCATTGGAGTTGACCATGAGCGTCGAGCCGCGGGCGGGTCAACCCACCAACGTGGTGGGGTTTCCCCTGTATGACGCGGTGTCGGCCTCAGTCACCCGCGGGATCGTGTCCCGCCTCGAGCACCTTCTGACTGGCACGGTGGTGGTGACTGACGCGGCAACCAACCCTGGCAACAGCGGTGGACCCCTAGTGGACGACTGCGGCCGCGTTCTGGGGGTTGTGGTCCGCAAGTACGTTGACGTGACCGTTGAAGGTCTGGGCTACGCCCTGCTCGTCTCCGAAGTCACCGAGCGGCTGCCGGAGCTACGGCAGGGCCAACGGTCATCTGTCGCCACACCTGAGCCCTGGTGGACGTTCTACACCGGTGCGTATGACCCACTGGACCCCGACCGGGAGTTCTTTGCGTTCGCAAGCACCCCAGCGACCAGATACAGCGGTTACCTCGGTGCACCACCTCACATCTCGCTCCGGTGTGACGGATGGAGGCTGTTCTGGGGCTGGCCTATCACCGAGACCCCCGTGTTGACCGAGCACTGGTTCGGCTCCCAGTCCCCACATGAGGCGGTGTGGTCACAAGTCAGCTTCAATCCTCGCCTGCTTGAAATGGCTCCGTCAGAAGATGACCGGTTCACCGACTCAATGCATCAACACTCCTCAGCCCTGCAGTTCACCCTGGAAGCCAAGTACCAAGACGGCGGGATCATCGGTACCGCCACCTTTCCACTTCGCAACTACGTCAGGACAAAGGAATCCCTTGACCGGCACTGCGCCACCCAGTGAGGGCCGGGTTGTAGCCGCCCGCTCGTGAAGTCGCTCCTTGCCGTGGGTTGCGGCCAGCCTATGCGGCGGCCCTCAAGCCTGTAAGCTTGGTCTCGGCGGCTGTCGTGGCATTAGGCCGTTGTCGTGGTCGTTGGGTGCGTTCGCGGATTGTGTGTGCCGGGGTTCCCGTCCTGGTGTCAGGGTCCGGTCTTCCCCCCGCAGCAAGCCCGGCATCGCGGATGACATGAGCCACGCCCCCTGCCTGACTTGGGTAACGCAGTGTCAATGGCCAGCGGGATCGGCCCACTGGCGGCCAACAAGGCTGCCCGCTGGTGGCCAGCGGAACTGCCCGGTGGCGGACAGCAGAGTTGCCCACAGTTCAGTTGGTCAGTGGCGTCACCCCCTTTCCGGCGGTGCTTGGGTGAGGCGGATGCTGTCGCCGGCGGTGAGCACGATGTGGGCGTGGCGCAGGAGCCGGTCGACGGTGGCGTTGGCGATGGTCTTGGGCATGGGTTCGTCGAACTCGGCTGGCGCGTATTGGTCCGCGGTTGCGATGTACGATCAGCGCCGAAGGAGGGGCCGATGGCGACCCGTTGCCCGAGGTTGGCCCTGGCTGCGGTCGCAGTGGCGCTTCTGGCCGCGGCCTGTAGCGGCGATGCTGTTGTTGCTGGTGAGTCGCAAGCCGTCGACGAAGTTCGTGTTCGGCCGCCGCTGCCTTGGGGTGTTCGCGATATCTGGTACAACCAGACCGGGCTGCCGTTGACGGTGGACGAGGACGTGTGGGCCGACCGTCTGGACCGGGTGTGCAAGACCGCCCTCGGTGCCGATATCGACTCTCCGGTGTGGGATCGGGAGGCCGCGCAGACTCTGGGCGAGGAATTCGCCGAGGCTGACGGCCTGCGGCCCGACTTGCCGCCAGAGTGGCGGGAGCAGTTCTTGAGCGGCCTGTCCACGACGCTGTGGATCATGATCGTGCAAAGGACCGGGCTCGACGGACCCAACGTGTGCTGGGATCGGGTTCCCTCGGAGTTCCTCGACGCAGGTCCCCGCACCGGCGGCTCGACTGGTGGCTCGACCCAGCTTCCCCCTGAGTTCGACACCCACATGACCGAAGAGGCGCTGGCCGCTGCGAAGGCCCGGTTCGACAGGATGTTCTGGTGGGTGGAGCCACCGCTTCCGCCCCGCACGCGCGACATCTGGTGGGAGGCGACCGGTATGCGAACCACCGTCGACGAGGACATCTGGGCCAACCGGCTCAATCGAGCCTGCAACACGCCGATCGAGGACCCCGTATGGGACGAGGCGACCGCGGCTACTCTTGCTGAGGAGTTCATAGTAGAGGACGGCGGCCAACCCTCGCCGGAGTTGGTCGAAGCCGGAGCAGACGCCTTGTGGCGGATGACGACGACGCCGGTGTCGGGCGCGTGCCCGTGGCACTATCCAGCTGGGACCTTCGAGCCCGAGTTCGTCGAGTGGATGAAAGAGGAAAGGCGAGTGGCCCTCAGCTAACGGCAGTTCAGGCAAGGCGCCACAGCCGCAACCCACACAGGACCTGGGACGCCCACGCACATCGAAGCCGAGTCCACACCGAGCACCTAATCGTTAGGACCGCGGGAGGCGGCAGGGGCGCCTCCTAGACTGGATCGCATGTCCCGGGACCGGATCGAGCGCCGTCTGCGGGGGATCGGCCGGCAGCTGAGCGCTCTGAAGACCGACTTGCTCGTGTGCGAGGAGCAGCTCCTGCAGGTCAGCGACGAGGCCGACGAGAGCCGGCTGCGGGCGCTGGTGTCGGAGACGCCGATCGCGGAGCGCGAGTACCGGGAGGCCAACCGGCACGCCGAGCGGCTCCGGCGCCACCGAGACGAGATCGCGGAGCGGATCGCTCATCTGGAAGCCGACCAGGACGCCCTGCTGGATCGGTTCAGCGCATCGTGAGCGCTGATGGCGTAGTCCGGGTGGTGGTAGCGGAGGACGAGTCCATCATCCGGCTCGATCTGGTCGAGACCCTGCGCGAGGAGGGCTTCGACGTGGTGGCCGACACCGGCCGTGGCGACGAGGCCGTCGAACTGGTAGCCGAGCACCGTCCCGACGTGGCCATCCTCGACGTGAAGATGCCAGGTCTCGACGGAATCGAGGTGGCCCGGCAGATCGCGCCGCAGCGGGGGACCGCAGTAGTGATCCTCACTGCCTTCAGCCCGCGCGAGCTGATCGAGCAGGCCCGCGAGGCCGGCGCCATGACGTATCTCGTGAAGCCGTACCGGCGCGACGCCCTGGTACCCGCGGTAGAGCTGGCCCTGGCCCGCTTCCGGGAGATGGAGGCACTCGAAGGCCAGGTCGGCGACCTCGAGGGCCGGCTGGAGGTGCGCAAGCTCCTCGACCGGGCCAAGGGGCGGCTCATCGACGACCACGGCATGAGCGAGCAGGACGCCTACGTGTTCATCCAGCAAACCGCCATGTCGCAACGCCGCACCATGCGACAGGTCGCCGAGGACGTGCTCGAGGACCGCATCGCGCCCTGAGGGCATCCGCCCCGCCGAGGTCGCGGCCGGCGTCAAGTAGGATGCGCAGCGTGGCCCCGACTTCACAGCTTTGGACTATCGGTCACTCGAACCATTCCCCAGAGGATTTCGTGGCTCTGCTCCGCGGATGCAGCATTGAGGTGGTCGCCGATGTTCGGTCGGTGCCCTATTCCCGCTATACGCCCCATTTCAGCCAGGCAGCGCTACGGAGCCTGCTCGCGCGGGCGAGCCTGGAATACGTTTTCCTCGGACGCGAACTGGGCGGACGACCACCTGAACGGGAGTTGTATGACGACGATGGACATGTGCTCTACGGCCGGCTGGCCCGCACGCCACGGTTCGGCAGTGGCCTTGACCGCTTGCGGGAATTCGCTTGTCCGCAGCGTGTGACGATGATGTGCAGCGAGGAAGACCCGACAGAATGCCATAGGCGCTTGTTGGTGGCGCGGGCGCTGCTCGAGCGTGATCCGACTGCGACGGTGATCCACATCCGAGGCGACGGCAGCATCATCGATGAGGCGCAACTCGCCAGTGCCGCGGACGGCGATCGACAACTCGGTCTGTTCGGACAGGAGGAACAACCGTGGAAATCTGCACGATCGGTTTCACGAAGCACACTGCTCAGAGCTTCTTCGGCGTCCTGAAGGACGAGGGGGTCGCACGGCTGATCGACGTGCGTCTCAACAATGTCAGTCAGTTGGCAGGGTTTGCCAAGCGCGACGACCTGAGGTTCTTCCTAGAGAGCTTGTGCGGCGCCGACTACGTCCATGAGCCCGAGTTCGCCCCCACAGCCGACCTCCTGAAGGGCTACCGCGACGGAGAGATCGAGTGGTCCGACTACGAGTCGCGGTTCCTCGATCTCATGATCGAGCGTCGCATAGAGGAAAAGCTCTCGCAGGACTTCTTCGAACCCCGCACCGTCCTGCTATGCAGCGAGCACACAGCCGAACACTGCCACCGCCGGTTGGTAGTGGAGTATCTTGGCCTGCACTGGGAAGGCATCTCAGCCGTTCACCTGCCCCGCGAATGCCTGGCAGCTGCTGGCAATGGCTCGCCTCCAGCAATTCGCAAGTGACGAAGGTCGACATCCTCTGTCTCGCCAACGCTTGGAAGAAGAGCCCCGGGCGCTGCGTCGCCGGGATTAATATGGGCGATGGCTCTTGGGGCCGTCCAGTTTCTGACACGGAGGACGGCGAACTCACGGTCAGCCAGTGCACGATGGATATTGGACGCCAGGTCGCGCCACTGGATGTGGTTCGCGTCTACTTGAAGGCACCGGCGCCCCGCCCGCACCAGCCGGAAGACTGGCTGATTAGCGATCGCCAATGGCGGCTCCGACGCCGCCTCGACCTCAGAGAGGCGAAGAAGATCCTCAAGAAGGCACATGAGTTGCACGAAGACGGCATCTTTGGCACGACGACCGACCGCGTGTCGCTCAGTCAGGTGGACGCACTGCCCGGCAGACGGATTGCGAGTTCTCTGACCGTGGTGAGAGCCACAGCGCCGGAGTTCAGATGGGGCAACAAGTGGCAGCAGAGGCGGGCGGTGTTCGGTCACGCCGGCACCACATACGACCTTGCAATGACCTTCGAGGACAGACCGCCGGTGGGTCAGTCGACTTCCAAGTGGTACTTCACGATCAGTCTCGCGGAGCCCTTCCATGGCAGCTGCTACAAGCTAGTCGCGGGTGCGATCGAAGTGCCGGCTAAGTAAGGAGTCCCGACCGCTCGGCGGGCGAGGGCTGCGGGCCGTAGATTCTCGATATGGCGAAGGTGATGCTGATCGACGGCAACTCGCTGGCGTACCGGGCCTTCTTCGCCCTGCCCACCGACATGGCCACCGCCTCGGGCCAGATCACCAACGCGGTGTTCGGCTTCACATCCATGCTGATCAACCTGTGGCGCGACCACCAGCCCGACAAGGTGGTGGTCGCTTTCGACCGCCCCGAACCGACCTTCAGGCACGCCATCGTCCCCACCTACAAGGGAACCCGCGACTCGGCGCCCGACATCCTGCGCCAGCAGATGGGACTGGTCCGGGAGGTGCTGGAGGCTCTGGCCGTGCCCACCGTCGACGCGCCCGGATTCGAAGCCGACGACGTGATCGCCACCCTGGCCACCGAGGGCCGCGACGCGGGCGACGACGTGATCGTGGTCACCGGCGACCGCGACACCTACCAGTTGGTGGAGGATCCCCACGTCAAGGTGCTCTACAACGTGCGGGGCGTCTCCGACTACAAGCTCTACGACGAGGCCGGGATCGCCGAGCGCACCGGCGTGAGGCCCTCCGACTACGTGCAGTATGCGGCCCTGCGGGGCGACAACAGCGACAACCTGCCCGGGGTGCCCGGGGTGGGCGAGAAGACCGCGGCCAAGCTGATCAACACCAGGGGCGGCCTCGACGGCGTCTTCGCCTCGCTCGACGAACTGACGCCCAAGCTGAGAGAGAACCTCGCGGCCGCCGAGGACCAGGTCCGCACCAACGCCGAGGTCATGCTGCTGGTGCGCGACGTGCCGCTGGAGGCCCGGCTCGACGATCTCTCCCTGGGCGAGGTCGACGCACAGGCGGTGCGCAAGCTGTTCGACTTCCTGGAGTTCCGCACGCTTCACACCCGCCTCGCAGAGGCCCTCGGCGGCGCGCTCGGCGAGGACGCCACCGGCGCAGGTCCGTCGACGGCAGCGCTCGTGCCCAAAATCGACGTGCTTCAGACCCCCGCGGCGGCGGTCGAGGCCCTGAAGGCCGCGGCGGCCGACGGGGCGTCGGCCCCGCCCCTGGCCCTGGCCCTGGCCGCGCCGGACGGGGGGCTCGACAGCGGTCTGGCGTGGGTGGTCGACGCGGCCGCCGGCAGGGTGGCCTTCGTCGGCGGTCCTCTCCTCAGCGACGCCGCGGTCTCAGCCGCGCTCGCAGATCTGCTGACCGCGCCGGCCGAGGGCACCCGTCCCGACCCGAGCGGATCGCAAACCGCACCGGCCGACGGCACCCGTCCCGACCCCAGCAGATCGCAAACCGCACCGGCCGAGGGCACCCGTCCCGACCCGAGCGGATCGCAGACCGCACCGGCCGACGGCACCCGTCCCGGCCCCAGCGGGTCGCAGACCGCACCGGCCGGCGACACCGATCCCGATTCGGGCCGGCCGCTGGCCGTTCACGGGGCCAAGGCCCTGATGCGCCCACTGCTGGACCGCGGCATCGAGATGCGCGACCCGCTGCTCGACACCATGCTGGCCGCCTACCTGCTCGACCCGGCCGACGCCCGCTACGACCTCAACGACCTGGCCGGTCGCTACGCCGGCATCGACCCGCCCGCCCACGCCCCCCAGGAGGGGCGACTGGACCTCGATGGCGACTCCATCGAGCCCCATGACCAGGCCGGATGGGCCGCGCTGGCCATCGACCGCCTGGTCACGCCCCTGCGGGAGGCCCTGGCCGCCCAAGGCTTGGAGAGCCTCAACGACGACGTGGAGGTGCCGCTGGTGCGGGTGCTGGCCCGCATGGAGCACATCGGGATCGGCGTGGACCGCTCGGTCCTGGAACAGATCCGCGACGAGCTCGACACCGAAGCCGAAGAACTGCGCGAGCAGGTGCTGACCGACGCGGGACGCCCCATCAACGTCAACTCGCCCAAGCAACTGGCCGAAGTGCTCTTCGACGACCTCGGGCTCACCCCCACCAAGCGCACCAAGACCGGCTACTCCACCGACGCCCAGTCCCTGGAGAAGCTTCGGGGCGAGCATCCCATCGTGGACCATCTGCTCGGCTACCGAGAGGTGGAGAAACTGCGCTCCACCTACGGGGTGGGCCTGCTGGCCGAGATAGGCCCGGACGAGCGCATCCGGGCCACCTTCAACCAGACGGTGGCCCGTACCGGCCGGCTCAGCTCCGACGCCCCCAACCTGCACAACATCCCGGTGCGGTCCGAGCGCGGCCGGGTCTTCCGCACCGCGTTCGTGGCTCCCGCCGGCTGCAAGCTGCTGGTCGCCGACTACGACCAGATAGAGCTCCGATGCATCGCCCACCTGGCCGAGGACCCCGGGCTGATCGCCGCCTTCGAAGCCGGCGACGACATCCACACCGCCACCGCCGCCCGGGTGTTCGACATCGAGCCTTCAGAGGTCGGCGTGGAGGAGCGAGCCACCGCCAAGATGGTGTCGTACGGCCTGGCCTACGGGATGGAGGCCTACGGCCTGGCCCAGCGGCTCAACATCGCCACCGGCGAGGCCGCCAAGATTCTCGACGCCTACTTCGAGGCGTTCGGTGCGGTGCGCGACTACATGGACCGCACCGTGGCCGAGGCTCGCAGCAAGGGCTACACCGAGACCCTCTTCGGGCGGCGCCGGCAGATCCCGGAGCTGGCCAGCCCCAACGTGCGGCTGCGCCAGGCCGGAGAGCGCCAGGCCATGAACGCGGGTATCCAGGGACTGGCGGCCGACATCTTCAAGGTGGCGCTGGTGCGCCTCCACCGGGCCCTGGAGGCTGAGGGGCTGGAGTCGCGCATCGTGCTGCAGGTCCACGACGAGATCATCCTGGAGGCACCCGACGCCGAAGTCGGGCCGGCTTCGGAGCTGACCCGGGAGGTGATGCGGGGCGCTTTCGAGCTACGGGTGCCGTTGGAAGTAGACCTCCAGGTGGCCAGCACCTGGGCCGGTGCCAAGGGCTAGACCCGGCCAGGTTCTGTGTGCGCTTTCCCGTCCATGTGGCGGGTTTCCACACACAGAACGGCCAACACACCCGAGCGGGTCCGGCATGCATGCCGGTAGCCTCAGTGGGTCCCATCCGCCTATCAGACCTGCCCGGAAAGACACCGTGACCAACACCGCTACCGCCATCCTCGACCCGGCCCCGCCCGCCGACATGGGCACCTTCGCCGAGGACGGCACCTACATCCCCCGCCAGATCGTCGAGGACGACCTCGGCGACATCAGCCTCGACGACGCCTACGCCTCAACCATGGTGGTCGTCGAGGACGGCCAGATCGTGGCGGGCACGGTCGTCCGCATCGACAAGGAAGAGGTCCTGCTCGACATCGGCTACAAGTCCGAAGGGGTCATACCGGCCCGCGAGCTGAGCATCCGCCACGACGTCGATCCCGGCGAGGTGGTCTCGCTCGGCGAGGAGATCGAGGCCCTGGTCATCACCCGCGAGGACAAGGAGGGCCGGCTGGTCCTGTCCAAGAAGCGGGCCCAGTACGAGCGGGCCTGGGGCCGCATCGAGGACCTCCGGGAGTCCAACGCCGCGGTCAAGGGCATGGTGATCGAGGTCGTCAAGGGTGGCCTGATCGTCGACATCGGCCTGCGGGGCTTCCTGCCGGCCTCGCTGGTGGAGCTGCGCCGGGTGCGCGACCTCCAGCCCTATGTGGGGCGCGAGCTCGACGCCAAGATCATCGAGCTCGACAAGAACCGCAACAACGTCGTCCTGAGCCGGCGGGCATGGCTCGAGGAGACCCAGCGCGAGCAGCGGGAGGCGTTCCTCGACAACCTCCGCCCCGGCGAGATCCGCAGCGGCGTGGTGTCGTCGGTGGTGAACTTCGGCGCCTTCGTCGACCTCGGCGGCATGGACGGCCTCGTGCACGTGTCGGAGCTGTCCTGGAAGCACGTCGACCACCCCAGCGCGGTGGTGTCGGCCGGCGACCGCATCGACGTCCAGGTGCTGGAGGTGGACCTGGAGCGCGAGCGGATCAGCCTGTCGCTCAAGGCCACCCAGCAGGACCCCTGGCAGGAGTTCGCGGCCAGCCACCGGGTGGGGGAGCTGGTCTACGGGCGGATCACCAAGCTGGTGCCGTTCGGGTCGTTCGTGCAGGTCGGCGACGGCATCGAGGGCCTGGTGCACATCTCGGAGATGTCGGCGCACCATGTGGAGCTGCCCGAGCAGGTCGTCACCCCCGGCGAGGAGCTGTGGGTGAAGATCATCGACCTCGACCTGCAGCGCCGCCGCATCAGCCTGTCGATCAAGCAGGCCGCCGAGGGCGGCGTGGTCGCGGCCGAGTACCAGGAGCACTTCGGTGACCACGCCTACGACGAAGAGGGCAACTACATCGGCACCGGCGGCTCCGAGGGCCAGCAGGCCTGGGAGGACTACTACTCCGAGGGCGCCGAGGACTACACCGACGACGGAGGCGACCACCACGGCGCGGACGCAGCCGCCGATGAGGTCGAAATCGTGGCCGGCCAAGCCGCCGACTCCGCCGACGAGACCTGAGCTCTGGCTGAGATCGCACTGACGGGGGGGATCGGCGCCGGCAAATCGACCGTGGGCGCCGGACTGGTCGAGCGGGGCGCGGTCCTCATCGACGCCGACGAGATCGTGCGGGACCTCCAGCAGCCCGGCGAGCCGGTGTTCAACGCCATCGTGGAGCGTTGGGGGCCGGTCGTGGTGGCCGCCGACGGCACCCTGGACCGGGCCGCGGTGGCCGCGGTGGTGTTCAAGGACGCCGACGAGCTGGCCGCTCTCAATTCCATCGTCCATCCCGCGGTGGGCACCGAGATGGCCGAACGCAGGGCGGTCGCAGCCGAGCAGTCGCCCGGCGAGGTGGTGGTGCTCGACATCCCGCTGCTGGTCCGACCCGGCGGGGAGCCCATCGCCGAGCGCTACCGGGACCTGGCCGGGATCGTGGTGGTGGACGCCGACCCGGAGGTGGCGGTTCAGCGCCTGGTGGCCCAGCGGGGACTGTCCGCCGACGACGCCCGGGCCCGCATCGCCAACCAGGCCAGCCGCGAGTCGCGCCTGGAGGTGGCCGACTTCGTGATCGACAACAACGGCGCCGTCGCCGACCTGGAGCCGCAGATCGACGCCTGCTACCGCTGGGCGGCCTCCCTCGGCTGATCCTCTGCCGTCGCCGGTACCATCGGCCGCCCAGGGCCCGAGCGGCCCGTGAGCGAAGCGAGCAGGAGCGGGAGACAGTGGCCCGAGCGGCCCGTGAGCGAAGCGAGCAGGAGCGGGGATGCCAGGGTCGAAGCGGCCCGTGAGCGAAGCGAGCAGGAGCGGGGATTCATGCCGCCGGTGACCGTTCCCAGCGACCGGCGGGCCTTCGAGGTGGTGGCCCCGTTCGAGCCCGCCGGCGACCAGCCCAGAGCCATAGAGGCGCTGGCCGAGGGGGTGGACGCCGGGCACCGGTTCCAGACCCTGCTGGGCATCACCGGCTCGGGCAAGAGCGCCACCATCGCCTGGACCATCGAGCAGGCCCAGCGGCCCACGCTGGTGCTGGCCCCCAACAAGTCGCTGGCCGCCCAGCTGGCCAACGAGCTGCGGGAGCTGTTCCCCCACAACCGGGTGGAGTATTTCGTCAGCTACTACGACTACTACCAGCCCGAGGCGTACATGCCGGCCAGCGACACCTACATCGAGAAGGACTCGTCGGTCAACGACGAGATCGACCGGTTGCGCCACTCGGCCACCTCGGCCCTGCTCACCCGCCGCGACACGATCGTGGTGGCGTCGGTGTCGGCCATCTACGGACTGGGATCGCCCGAGGAGTACGAGACGCAGCTGCTGGTGCTGCACGAGGGCGGCGAGTACGACCAGCGCTCGATCCTGCGCCGCCTGGTGGACATGCAGTACGAGCGCAACGACATGAACCTGGTGCGGGGCAAGTTCCGGGTGCGGGGCGACACCATCGAGATCCATCCCGCCTACGACGAGACCCTGGTGAGGGTGGAGCTCTTCGGCGACGAGGTGGAGCGCATCACCGTGGTCGATCCCCTGACCGGCGAGCGGCTCGAGACGCTGGAGGACCTGGTGGTGTTCCCGGCCACCCACTACGCCACCAGCGCGGCCCGCATGGAGGCCGCCGTGGGACGCATCGAGGCCGAGCTGGCCGAGCGGCTCGCCTTCTTCGAGGCCGAGGGCAAGCTGCTGGAAGCCCAGCGGCTGCAGATGCGCACCAGCTACGACCTGGAGATGATGGCCGAGCTGGGCTACTGCAACGGAATCGAGAACTACTCGGCCCCCATCGACGGCCGCGGCCCGGGCGAGTCGCCCTACACCCTGCTCGACTACTTCCCGGCCGACTTCCTGATGGTGATCGACGAGTCGCATGTGGCCGTGCCCCAGCTGCACGGCCAGTACGAGGGCGACCGCAGCCGCAAGGAGACCCTCATCGACCACGGCTTCCGGCTGCCGTCGGCGGCCGACAACCGGCCGCTGCGCTTCGACGAGGTGATGACCCGGCTCAACCAGGTGATCTTCATGTCGGCCACGCCCGGCGCCTACGAAATCGACGTCTCGGACCAGGTGGTGGAGCAGATCGTGCGGCCCACCGGCCTGGTGGACCCCGAGGTGGTGGTGAAGCCGACCAAGGGCCAGATCGACGACCTGCTGGAGGAGATCTCGGCTAGGACCGAGCGGGACCAGCGGGTGCTGGTGACCACCCTCACCAAGAAGATGGCCGAGGACCTGGCCGAGTACCTGCTGGAGCGGGGCCTGCGGGTGCGCTACCTGCACAGCGAGGTGGACACCATCCAGCGCATCGAGATCCTGCGGGACCTCCGGCTGGGGGAGTTCGACGTGCTGGTGGGGATCAACCTGCTGCGGGAGGGGCTCGACCTGCCCGAGGTGTCGCTGGTGTCCATCCTCGACGCCGACAAGGAGGGCTTCCTGCGCAGCGAGACGTCGCTGATCCAGACCATCGGCCGGGCGGCCCGAAACGTCGACGGCCAGGTGATCATGTACGCCGACGAGTTCACCGACTCGATGCGCCGGGCCATCTCGGAGACCAACCGCCGCCGGGGGCTGCAGCAGGCCCACAACGAGGCTCACGGCATCGACCCGACCACGATCCGCAAGGCGGTCACCGACATCTTGGCCATGATCCGCCCCGACCGCGACGGCGCGCCCGTGCCCGATGCGGAGGTCGGCGGCGAGCGCGGGGCAGGGCTGGCCGAGGCCCGCCGGCGGCGGGACGGCCCCGATCTGGGCGACCTGCCCGACGCCGAGCTGGAGCGCCTGATCCGCACCCTCGACGAGGAGATGCACGAGGCCGCCGCCGACCTGCGCTTCGAGTACGCAGCCCGCCTCCGCGACGAGATCAAGGACCTACGCCGAGAACTCCAAGAAATCCGCGGATAACATAGGTTGTCAATCATGCTTGACTTGAAGTGTCTAGGCTTGTAGCCAATCTCAGGTGAAGAAGCGAGAGCTGATGAGTCGCATCAGATCGATGGCCAAGGCTGGTGGAGTCGACCTCACTCTCGTACGCCAGGGTGGCAGCCACGAGATATGGGTGCTGGGAGGCGAGAGACTCGTGATCCCGCGTCACCGGGAGATCAACGAACGGACGGCTGCGGGAATCCTCACCGATGCAAGGAGGTTCACTGGACGATGACGATGGATTCACCGCTTCGGGGCTATCGGGTCGACGCGGTTCGCTCGGGCGACTGGTGGGCGATCACCGTGCCTGACCTGCGGGGAGTCTTCTCGCAGGCAAGGCGCCTCAACCAGGTGGAGCCGACCGCTCGCGAGGCGATAGCCATGATGCTCGACATCGACGAGTCCCAAGTCGGGCCGATCGACGTGCAGGTGCAGCCTCCAGATGAGGTGGTCGGCCTTCTGGATGAGTTGCACCATTCCGTGTCCGTCGCCGAGGAAGCGAGTGCGGCCGCGGCGAGGGCGAGGTGCGAGGCCGCGAAGTTGCTCAGGGACGCTGGCTTCCCGATGCGCGACATCGGTCAGCTCCTGGGCGTGTCTCATCAGCGCGTCAGCCAGATCCTCTCCCGTTAGCGCGATCGGCACCGTTCCATGGAGCGGTACACGGGATCACCGGAGTCAGGTTGCTTCGAAGATCTCGGCGCCGGACCAGCAGGTCACTGTGTCGAGGTCCACGGCTATGCCGCCTCCGCAGGTGCATTTCGGGCGCTGATCATCGAGTAGATGGCCGTCGGCGTCCCACAGTTGGAATGTGTGCTCGCGCACGGGCTCGCGTACGACTCTGAGCCAGCGGCCGCGGCCCCGGGCGGTCAGGGCTTCTATCAGTGCCGAGACCAGGTCCGGCGGTGGGGGCTCGTTGGTCTTGATCAGATAGAACGTCCCGCCGATGCCTAGCTCGTGGGGGCCGTTCTCGTACCTGTCGAGGTAGTCAACGGTGCGCTGTGGGCTGTAGTTGGGCGGTGGCACACCGTCGAGGGTCAGCGTCTGGCGTCCGTCGGTGCGCATCGAGTACAGATTCACCGCGACCCACGAGTCGCGCCCAAAGGGGATGGTGCCAGTCATCGAGGTTCCTCCTCAGGTGTTCAGGTCCGCCGCGGGACGGCCCGGTCAATCTCGCGGGTCTCCGCCGCGAGGGCCGTGGTCTCGGCGAGCCCAGCCGGCGCCGCAACATCACGGCCGCCGAGGGTGAGGGTCAGATTCTCTCGGTCTCGATGGGCAGACCAATGGCGCTGGCGAGGCGCTGCAGGTCGTCTGCATCGCTGGTGATGACGATGTCGCCTCGGACTGCGGCGCCCACGGCTACCGAGGCGTCGACCACATCGGAGGTCTTGGCCAAGGCGCAGGCAGCTCCGGCCGACCGGGCTCCGGGCTCGTCGAGTTCCTCGATCTGGCATCCGGCCAGCAGCATGGACAGCCGCGGCTGGGGTCCGCCCCGCCATGCCTGCCCCAGCACCGCGGCGGGCACGACAGGCACTAGGCCGCTCTCCAATGCCCGGCGATGAAGTTCCTGCATTCGGTGGCTGCCCCTCTCGGCGGCGAGCAGGGCACCCGTGTCGTACGTCACGCCGTTCATGGCAGATGCCGCTTCACAGCTCCGACCCGCTTCAGCACCGTGTCCGCCCAGGCGACTGCCTCCTCGTTCGGCGGGCCGTGCTCAGCCTCCCACTCGGCCATCGCTGCCAATCCACCCTCAATGAGGAGGGCGCGCTCGGCGGCTGCGTTCAGCCACGCCGACAAGCTCTGGCCCTTCTTCCCCGCGGCCAACGCGACTTGCTTGGCCACCGTCTCGTCGAGAGCCACCGACAGCTTCTTCACAGCCATGCCTCCTATGGTAGTACCGTGTTGCTACCGGCGCGCCCTCCGTCATGACAGCAGGTTACCGGCGTGTTCAATCTGAAGTCTCAATACATAATACGGCTTGAAAAGCTTTCTCAGCTAAGTTAGCTGACTCTTGATGAACGAGCCGAGCCTATGCCTGTAGAAACTTGAGCATCAAGACGGGAACGGAGCCGCGGTGGCATGATCTTGGCGTGGAAGAGCCCGAGGATTGTCCGGGGCGGGCAGCCTCCGTCGCGTGGGTGAGCGACATCGGGCCTCGGCGGGTGAACGAGGACCGGGCGTTGGCGGTGGTCTCGGAGTCTGACGGGAGTTGGGTGATCGCGGTGGCCGACGGGCTGGGCGGGCACACCCGGGGCGACGAGGCCGCCCAGGCTGCGATCGAGGGACTGCCGGCGCGGATCGCCGACGCCGACGAGATGGCGGTCGCCTTCGGGGAGGCCAACGAGCGGGTGCTCGCGCTGACGGGCCCGGAGTCATGGCAGCGGAACCTGCCACTGTTCATGTTTCCGATGAGCACCCTGACGGTGGCCGCCTGGACCCCCGAGGGAGGCCTGCTCATCGGCTGGATGGGCGACACCCTGCCGTTCATCGCCACTGAGGGGCCCGACGGGTTCCGCGGGTTCTGCTGCGGACGCCCTCACCGCATCCCGGGCGGCAGCATCGAGATCTGCCTGGGCATGCCGCCTGCCGATGCCAGCGTAGGCACTGGGCTCGTGGAGGTGGAGATTGTCGGGGAGTCCGGCGACGGAACCCAGCCCGACGCGGTGATCCTGGCCAGCGACGGCGGCTGGGAGCCCTTCGTGTACACCCACGGCGTCGAGTGGCTGTCTGACGACTCCGCAACCGGCGGCATCGGAGCAGCGTGCGGACCCGGCGCAGAGACTGCCGAGGACATCGCCGCGCACATCCTGAACGAGGCCCGCAGCCTGGGCCTCAACGACAACACCACCTTCGCGGTAGCCCTCTGGCGCTGATCCTCAGCCGCAAACCCGTGTTGCGAACAACTGTTCGCTGTGCTCGTGCACCTAGCGGGTAGAGTCGGAGCGTGGCTGAGCGGCTGGTGATCTCGGGGGCGCGCGAGCACAACCTCAAGGACATTCACCTGGACCTGCCGAGGGACCAGCTGATCGTGATCACCGGTCTGTCGGGCTCAGGCAAGAGCTCGCTGGCGTTCGACACCATCTACGCCGAGGGCCAGCGCCGCTACGTGGAGTCGCTGTCGGCTTACGCCCGGCAGTTCCTGGGCCAGATGGACAAGCCCGACGTCGATTTCATCGAGGGCCTGTCCCCGGCCATATCCATCGACCAGAAGAGCGCGTCGCGCAATCCCCGCTCGACTGTCGGCACCATCACCGAGGTCTACGACTACCTGCGGTTGCTGTACGCCCGCATCGGTGTGCCCCACGACCCCGAGACCGGGGAGCGGCTCATCCGCCAGACCCCTCAGCAGATCGTTGACCGGATCCTGGAGATGGAGGCGGGCACCCGCTTCCAGGTGCTGGCCCCGGTCGTGCGGGGACGCAAGGGCACCTACGACACACTCCTTGCCGACCTGGCCGGCCAGGGCTACGTCCGGGCCATAGTCGACGGCGAGCTGGTCGAGCTGGCCGAAATGGCCGGCGCCACCGGCCTCTCCGGGGGCACCGACGGCCTGGAGCTGGCCCGCTACGAGATGCACGACATCGCCGTGGTTGTGGACCGGCTGGTGCTGCGCGACGGGGTCGAGCGCCGCCTGACCGACTCGGTCGAGACCGCCCTGCGCCTTGCCGACGGGATCGCGGAGATCGAGATCGTGCCACGGCCGGACGACCCAGCCGATGCGGACCGGGAGCCCCGGCGGATCGTGTTCAGCCAGCACCTCGCCCGACCCTCCGACGGCAAGTCCTTCGAGGAGCTGGCCCCCCGCAACTTCTCGTTCAACTCGCCCTACGGGGCCTGCTCCCACTGCGACGGCCTGGGAACCGTGTTCGAGGTCGATCCCCAGCTGGTGGTCCCCGATCCCGACGCCACCCTGGCCGGCGGTGCGATCACACCGTGGTCCGAGAGCCGATCGCGCTACTACCCGCGCCTGCTGCAGGCGGTGTGCGAGGAGTACGGCATCCCCCGCGACGTGCCGTGGCGGTCGCTCACCGCCCGCCAGCACGACATGCTGCTGTACGCCAAGGGCGTCACCGGACGGGTCCAGGTCCGCTACCAGAACCGGTTCGGCCGGCGCCGGGTGTACCAGGCCCGCTTCGAGGGGATCGTCCCGCACCTGATGCGCCGCCACGACGAGTCCGAGAGCGACTCGGCCCGGGAGAACATCGAGGGCTACATGCGCCAGGTGCCGTGCCCCGACTGCGGCGGCGCCCGGCTCAACCCGCTGGCGCTGGCCGTGACCGTCGACGGCCGCAACATCCACGAGCTGTGCGCCATGTCGATCGCCGACGCGGCCAAGACCCTGGCCGAGCTGCGCCTCGACGACCGCGACACGATGATCGCCGAGCAGGTCCTCAAGGAGATACGGGCCCGGCTGGGCTTCCTGCTCGACGTCGGCCTCGACTATCTCAACCTGTCACGCAGCGCGGCCACTCTCGCCGGGGGCGAGGCCCAGCGCATCCGGCTGGCCAGCCAGGTCGGCTCGGGCCTGGTGGGGGTGCTGTACGTGCTCGACGAGCCGTCCATCGGGCTGCACCAGCGCGACAACCGGCGCCTGATCGACACGCTGCTGCGCATGCGCGACCTGGGCAACACGGTGATGGTGGTGGAGCACGACGAGGAGACCATCCGGGTCGCCGACCATGTGGTCGACATCGGGCCGGGCGCGGGCGAGCACGGCGGGACGATCGTGCACTCCGGGTCGCTCGACGGCCTGCTCGGCGTGGAGGACTCCATCACCGGGCAGTACCTGTCGGGCAGCCGCCGCATCGAGGTGCCCCAGGCGCGCCGCCTCGGCGACGGGACCCGCCTGGTGGTGCGGGGCGCCCGCGAGAACAACCTGGCCGACATCGACGTGGCCTTCCCCCTGCAGCGCTTCGTGTGCGTGACCGGGGTGTCGGGGTCAGGCAAGTCGTCGCTGGTCAACGAGATCCTGCACCGGGCCCTGATGCGGCACATCTACCGCTCCAAGGCCCCGCCCGGGCGCCACACCCGCATCGACGGCGCCGGCCACCTCGACAAGGTCATCGCCATCGACCAGTCGCCCATCGGGCGCACCCCCCGGTCCAACCCGGCCACCTACACCGGCGTGTTCGACCACGTCCGCAAGCTGTTCGCAAACACCGCCGAGTCGCGGGTGCGGGGCTACATGCCGGGGCGGTTCTCGTTCAACGTCAAGGGCGGGCGCTGCGAGGCCTGCCGGGGCGACGGCACCATCCGCATCGAGATGCATTTCCTGCCCGACGTGTACGTGCCCTGCGAGGTGTGCAAGGGCAGGCGCTACAACCGCGACACCCTCGAGGTGACCTTCAAGGGTCACAACGTCGCCGAGGTGCTCGACATGTCCTGCGCCGACGCAAGGGAGTTCTTCGCCAACCAGCCGGCCATCGCCCGCCACATGGGCACCCTGGTCGATGTCGGGCTCGGCTACGTGCGCCTGGGCCAGCCCGCCCCCACGCTGTCGGGCGGCGAGGCCCAGCGGGTGAAGCTGTCAAGCGAGCTGGCCAAGCGCTCCACCGGCCACACCATGTACATCCTCGACGAGCCCACCACCGGGCTGCACTTCGAGGACGTCCGCAAGCTGCTGGGAGTGCTGGGCCGGCTGGTCGACCAGGGCAACACCGTGGTGGTGATCGAGCACAACCTGGACGTGGTCAAGACGGCCGACTGGATCATCGACCTGGGGCCCGAAGGCGGCTCGGGCGGGGGACGGATCGTGGCCGAGGGCACCCCCGAGCAGGTGGCCGAGGTCCCCGAGAGTCACACCGGCCGCTACCTGCGCCCGATGCTGTGACGACCGGCGCTCTCGTCGCGGGGAGCGGGCGGGAAGCATGAGCGCGCTGACACGGCCGGCAGCGGGGTCGATCCCCGACGCGCCCGGGTCGTACCAGTTCCTCGATGCCGAGGGGCGAGTCATCTACGTCGGCAAGGCCAAGAGCCTGCGGTCGCGCCTCAACAACTACTTCGGCTCGCACCTGCCGCTGCGCACCCGCCAGATGGTGGACGCGGCCGCGTCGGTGGAGTGGATCCAGGTGGCCAACGAGGTCGAGGCGCTGATGCTCGAGTTCTCGCTGATCCAGCGCCACCGGCCCCGGTTCAACGTCCGCTACACCGACGACAAGTCGTACCCGTTCCTGTGCGTGACCATGGTCGACGAATGGCCCCGGGCCATGGTCATGCGGGGCCGGCGCCGCAAGGGCAACCGCTACTTCGGACCCTACGGCCACGCCTACGCCATCCGCGACACCCTCGACCTGCTGCTGCGCACCTTCCCGATCCGCACCTGCACCGACGGCAAGTTCCGCCGGTACGCCAGTTTGGGCAAGCCCTGCCTGCTGTACCACATCGAGAAGTGCTCGGGTCCGTGCGTGGGCGACGTCTCCGCCGACGACTACGCGGCGATGGTGGCCGAGCTGCTCGAGTTCCTCGAGGGCGACACCGAGCCGGTCGTCGACCGCCTCAGCGCCGAGATGAACGCCGCGGCCGGCGAGCTGGAGTACGAGCGGGCCGCCCGACTCCGGGACCGGCTCGACTCGGTACGCAAGGCGGTGGAGACCCAGCAGATGGTGGGCTCCCGCAGCGAGGACTTCGACGTCATCGGCCTCGTGGAGGACGCACTGGAGGCGGCCGTGCAGGTGTTCTTCGTGCGCCGGGGCCGGGTGATGGGGCGCCGGGGCTTCATGATCGACAAGGCCGAGGAGCTCGACCGGGCCGAGCTGGTGAGCCGGACCGTCGAGCGGCTCTACTTCGACGACAACCCGCTGGGCTGGCCCAAGCTGGTGCTGGTGCCCGACATGCCCGCCGAGGCCGGCCTCTACACCGATTGGCTCACCGAGATGCGCGGCTCCCGGGTGCAGATCCGCGTCCCCCAGCGGGGCCCCAAGCGGGCCCTGCAGCAGACGGTGACCCGCAACGCCGAGGAGTCGTTCACCCGGCACCGGCTCAAGCGCAGCACCGACCACAACAGCCGGGCCCGGGCACTCAACGAGCTCCAGGAGCACCTGGCTCTGGCCGAGGCGCCGCTGCGCATCGAGTGCTACGACATGAGCCACCTGTCGGGCCAGGACTACGTCGGCTCGATGGTGGTGCTCGAGGACGGCCTGCCCAAGAAGTCCGACTACCGGCGCTTCCGGTTGCGCTCGGTGCCCGGCAACGACGATTTCGCGGCCATGCACGAGGTGCTGACCCGGCGCCTGAGCGGCTACCTGGAGCAGCGGGCCCGGCCGGTGACCGAGCGCGACGGCCGGTTCTCGTACCCGCCGCAGCTGCTGCTGGTGGACGGCGGCAAAGGCCAGCTGGGGGTGGCGGTGCGTGTCCTCCAGGAACTAGGCCTCGACGACGAGATCCCGGCCGCGGCGCTCGCCAAGCAGTTCGAGGAGGTGTTCGTGCCCGGCCAGTCCGAGCCGGTGCGCCTACCTCGGCAGTCCGAGGCCCTGTACATGCTGCAGCGCATCCGCGACGAGAGCCACCGTTTCGCGATCTCGTACCACCGCACGTTGCGCGGCAAGCGTATGACGGGCTCCGCCCTCGACGGCATCGCCGGCCTCGGCCCGGTACGCAAGGCCCGGCTGACCAAGGAGCTCGGCGGGGTCAGGGCCGTGCAGCGGGCCGGGCTGCACGAGCTGAAGGAGCTGGACTGGCTGCCCGACGCGGTGGCCGAGAACGTCCACGCCGCCTTCCACCCCGGCGGATGATGCCCGCGAGGGGCGCCGCACCGTCTGAATCCCCCGACCCCCGACCCCCGACCCCCGACCCGCTTCCCGCACCGACGACAACTCGGGACCACCGAGGACAAGGAGGCGACACATGAACCGACAACCCGAACTCGTGGTCGATGCCCAGCCCGGCGTCACCGGGCTCCCGACGGTCTTCTACGCTGGGTGACGTGATGGGACACAGTTGGGGCAAGGTGGCAATCGTCTTCGGCGGTGCCCGAGGAATCGGAGCCGCCACCGCCAGAGCACTCCATGACGAGGGCGCCTCGGTAGTGATCGGAGACGTTCTCACCGAGGAGGGGGAAGGCACCGCCGCCGGGATTCACCCGACCCGGTGCCGGTTCGAGCCCTGCGACGTGAGCAGGGAGGCTGACATCGACGCCGTCTATGACGCGGCGATCGCCCACTTCGGCGGTGTCGACATCGTGGTGAACAACGTGGGAATCACCCGGTACGGCCGAGTCGACGAGCTGTCGGTCGACGACTGGGAGCTCACCCTTCGGACGAATCTCACCGCCCAGTTCATCTCCGTCAGGAGGGCCGTGCGTTGCATGCGCGAACGCGGCGGCGGAGTCATCGTCAACACCGCGTCGATCCTCGGCCACGCCAGCCAGAAGACCACCGCGGCCTACGCCGCATCCAAGGCCGGGGTGATGGCCCTCACCCGAACGGTCGCAGTCGATCACGCCCACGAGGGCATCCGCTGCGTGTCGATCTCTCCCGCCACAATCGACACACCGCTCGCCCGGATCACCTCCACCATGTTCGAAGGACGCGATCCCGAAGATGTCCTAGCCCAGTGGGCGGCCGCGCATCCGCTGAACCGGCTCGGCACTCCTGAGGAGGTGGCCGCCGCCATCGCCTTCCTCGTGTCTCCCGCTGCGGGCTTCATCACCGGCAGTGACATCCTGATCGACGGCGGGGTCCGATCCGAAATCTACGCATGACCGAACGTCTCGACCCTCCCGACCTCGACCTCGACCTCGACGAGATCGCAGCCAATACCTACTCGGCGGTGTTCAGCGATGTGTGCGACGCCCTCGGCTACCGGAACCAGACCGTCGCCCCCCGCATCCGAAGACTGACGCCGGGTCGCACACTGGTGGGCTGGGCCCGCACGTTCCTGACCGTCGGCGTCGACGAGCCACCGGCGCGCCACTACGGCACCGAGATCGACTTCATCGACGGACTGCGACCCGGAGAAGTGGCCGTCGGCGACGCGACGGACGCGCCTGCAGCGGCGTGGGGAGAACTGTTCTCCGCGGCCGCGATGGGCCGGGGAGCCCGGGGAGCGATCATCGACGGACTGGTCCGCGACCTCGACCAGATCAGCGCCATCGACTTCCCGATCCACGCGACCGGCACGCGACCCACCGACGCCTTGGGTCGAGTGTCGTTGAGCAAGTGGGACATACCCATCGAGATCGGGGGAGTGGCCGTGCATGGTGGCGACCTCGTGGTAGGTGACATCGACGGGATCACCGTCGTGCCCAGAGCAATCGTCACCGAGGCGGCCGGCCGGGCCGTCGACAAGGCGACCACCGAGGACCGCGCCCGAGCCCTCCTTCTCGAGGGCGGCCTGCTGAGCGAAGTCTGGGAGAGGTACCGAGTCCTGTGACAACCACAAGGCCGAAGGTCGAAATCGTGAGCCCCGACAGCTTTCCCGCCCTCGAGGACCTGTAGCCGTGCCCGCACCCCGGATCGGTGTGGACGTCGGGGGCACCTTCACCGACGTGGCCCTCGAGCAGGCCGGCGGCCGGTTCTCGTCCATCAAGGTTCTCACCACCCATGACCGGCCCGAGGAGGGCATCCTGGCCGGGATCTCGGCGGTTGCGTCCCGTCACGGTGTCGGGATGGGCGACATAGCCCAGATCATCCACGGCACCACCCTGGCCACCAACGCCCTGATCGAACGCCGGGGGGCCCGGACGGCTCTGGTCACCACGGCCGGGTTCCGCGACGTGATCGAGACCCGCACCGAGAGCCGCTTCGAGCAGTACGACCTCAACATCGTGCTTCCCTCGCCGTTGATCGAGCGCAAGGACCGCTTCGTCGTGCCGGAGCGGATCGGCGCTCGCGGCGAAGTGCTGCTGCCCTTCGACGAGCGGGCCGCACGCAGGGTCGTCGACCGGGTGGTGGACGGCGGGTACGCCTCGGTGGCGGTGGGGTTCATGCACAGCTACCGGAACCCGGATCATGAGCGCCGGTTCCGGGAGCTGCTACGTGACGCCGACCCGGCCATCGCGGTGTCGCTGAGCTGTGAGGTGTCGCCCCAGATGCGGGAGTTCGAGCGGTTCAACACGGTGTGCGCCAACGCCTATGTGCAGCCCCTCATCGGGTCCTACCTGCTTCGGCTCGAGTCCGAGCTGCGCCGGATGGGCGCATCGTGCCCGCTGCTGCTGATCCATTCCGGCGGCGGGCTGATGAGCAGCTCAGCGGCGGCCTCGTTCCCGGTGAGGCTGATCGAGTCGGGGCCGGCGGGGGGAGCGATCTTCGCGGCCCACCTGGCCCGGACCCATCGCCGCGACCGGATCGTCTCGTTCGACATGGGCGGGACCACGGCCAAGATCGCTCTGATCGAGGACTGCTCGCCCCGCACGGCCAAGACCTTCGAAACGGCCCGCACCGCCCGGTTCAAGAAGGGCAGCGGCATGCCCATCTCGGTTCCGACCATCGAGATGATCGAGATCGGGGCGGGCGGCGGCTCCATCGCGACCGTCGACGCGCTCGGCCAGATCCGGGTGGGGCCCCACAGCGCCGGCGCCCATCCTGGCCCGGCGTCCTACGACCTGGGCGGAACGGCCGCCACCGTCACCGACGCCAACGTGCAGATGGGCCGGTTGCGGCCCGAGACCTTCGGGGCAACCGGCATCTCGCTGTCGCCCGGGCTGGCCGCCGAAGCCCTGGCGTCCTCGGTGGGGGCGTCGCTCGGGCTCGACACCGACGCGGCCGCGGTCGGCGTGGCCGAGGTGGTGGACGAGCACATGGCCAACGCGGCCCGGACCCACGCGGTTGAGAGCGGCAAGGACCTGGCCGGATACTCGATGGTCGCCTTCGGGGGCGCGGCTCCCCTGCACGCCGGCCGGCTCATCGACAAGCTCGGCATCGACGAGGTGATGGTGCCGGTAGGGGCCGGCGTCGGCTCCGCCATCGGCTTCCTGCTGGCGCCATTCTCCTATGAGGCCACCCGGAGCTTCTACACCACCTCCGACGATTTCGACGCCGGCGGCGTGCGGGCGGTGCTCGACGAGTTGACCGCGGAGGCGGAGGCCTTCGTCCGGATGGGCACCTCCGACGCGGTGACGGTCGAGCGCGAGGTCCTGATGCGGTACCGGGGCCAGGGCTGGGAGATCCCGGTGACGCTGCCGCTGGGCGAATTCGACGAGATGGCCGCGCAAGAGCTGGTCAACGCCTTCGTCAAGGCCTACGAGGCCTTCTTCGGTCGGGCCATCGACGGCCTGACCATCGAGGCGGTCAGCTGGTCGGTGCAGGTGTCGGTGGAGCGCGACGCGCCGCGGCCGGTGCAGCCGATCGAGGCTGGCGAGCCCCTGGCGGCGGCCGGCACCAGGCTGGTTCACGACCCGACGGCAGGGGGCAAAGTACCCGCCGCACTGTTCGAGCGCGGCGCGCTCTCGGCGGGGGACACCGTGACCGGTCCGGCGCTGATCACGGAGGCGCAGACCACCACGGTCATCGGTGTCGGGCAGCTGGCCGTGGTGCAGGAAGACCTGACCCTGCGGATCGCGAGACCGGACCGGAGCAGCCATGGCACGGGAGCGGCGTCGCGGGCTGGGCGCCAGGTCGGCGCGCCGGCGACGGCCAGCCGCGAGGTCCCTATGCAGATCATGTGGAACCGGCTGATCTCGGTGGTCGAGGAGCAGGCCCTCACGCTGGTACGCACCGCCTTCTCCACCTCGGTGCGCGAGGCCGGCGACCTCTCCGCGGGGGTCTTCGACCGCTCCGGTCGGATGATCGCCCAGGCCGTGACCGGCACGCCCGGCCACGTCAACACCATGGCTGCGGCGGTGGGCCACTACATCAACGACATCGGGCCCGAGAGCATCCGCCCGGGCGATGTGTACCTCACCAACGACCCGTGGAAGGGCACCGGCCACCTGCACGACATCACCGTGGCCACGCCCGTGTTCGCAGGTGATCGCCTGATCGGTTTCTTCGCCTCCACCGCGCACGTGGTGGACATAGGCGGTCGGGGCTTCGGACCCGACGCCCGCGAGCTGTACGAGGAGGGCATCCGCATCCCTGTCATGAGATGGGCCGACCGGGGCCGGCTCAACCGCGACCTGATCGAAGTGATCCGCTGCAACGTGCGGGAGCCCGACCAGGTGATCGGCGACATTCATGGCCTGGCCGCCTCCAACGAGACCGGTCGGCGGCGGCTGCTGGACATGCTGGGCGAGTTCGGGCTGCCCGACCTCGACGAGTTGACCGGCTTCGTGTTCGACCGCACCCGCCGAGCCACCCTCGACGCGTTGGGCCAGGTGCCCAACGGGGTCTACCGCAACTCGATGCGGGTGGACGGCTACGGGGACCCGGTGACCCTGTCGGCCGCGGTGACCGTGACCGACACCGGCATGCACGCCGACTTCGCCGGAACGTCACGAGTCAGCCCCTTCGGCATCAATGTTCCGCTCACCTACGCGCAGGCGTACTTCACCTACGGGATGCTGGTGGCGCTGGCCCCGGAGCTTCCCAACAACTTCGCGTCGCTGGAGCCGTTCACGGTGAGCTCGCCGCAACGCACCATCCTCAACGCGGTCGAGCCCGACCCGGTGGCGATGCGCCACGTGATCGGTCATTTCGTCACCGACCTGTGCATGGGCGCCATCGCCGAAGCCCTGCCCGAGGTTGTGCCCGCCGAGGGTTCAGGTGCGCTGTGGAACTTCCAGGCCAGCGCCCGCAGCGCCGATCCCGCCGATCCCCGGCCCCCGGTTGAGATGCTCATGTTCAACAGCGGCGGCAGCGGCGCCCGCCCCGGCCTGGACGGGCTGACCGCCACCGCGTTCCCGTCGGGCGTGAGGACAATGAGCGTCGAGGCGACCGAGCAGGTCGGCCCCATAGTCGTGTGGCGCAAGGAGATCCGCGACAACAGCGGCGGCGAGGGCCGGTTCCGGGGCGGGCTGGGCCAGGTGATCGAGATCGGCCCTGCGGAGGGCTACCTGTTCGAGTTCTCGGCCATGTTCGACCGGGTGGACAATCCGGCCCGGGGCCGAGCCGGCGGAGCGGAGGGCGCCTGCGGCCGGGTTCGGCTCGACGACGGCAGCCCCTTCTCGGCCAAGGGCAAGCAGACGGTCGCGGCTGGACGCCGGCTCATCCTCGAGCTGCCCGGCGGAGGCGGCTTCGGCGACCCGGCCGAGCGCGACCCGGCCGCGGCCGCCAACGACATCGCCCAGGGCTACGTGACTTGATCCTCGCCGGCGGCGACGGTCGGGCGCTGTCGTCACATGCCGCTCGATCCTCCTACGACGCGGTGATCGTGGGCGGGGCGATGATGGGATCCGGGGTCGCCTGGTTCCTGTCCCGCGACCCCGACTTCAACGGCACCGCGCTGGTGGTGGAGCGCGACCCGTTTCGGCCCGGCGGCACGGGGCCCGCAACTACGATGGTGAGCGAGTGAGTGCCTTCATAGTGATCGCGGGGATGTCGGGAGCGGGCCGCAGCCACGCCGCTAACAACCTCGAGGACCTCGGCTGGTTCGTGATGGACAACCTGCCGCCGTCGCTCGTACCGAAGGTGGCCGAGCTGGCCGGTCCGCCCGGCACCGGCATAGACCGGTTGGCGCTGGTCGTGGGCACCGGCCGGTACCACGACGAGGCGGCCGGCATGATCGACGATCTGCGGGCTCAGATACCGGGCTTGCGGATCCTGTTCCTGGACGCGTCCACGGACGTGCTGGTCCGCCGCTACGAATCCACCCGCCGCCGCCACCCGTTCTCGGAGACTGGCACTCTTGCCGGGGCCATCGAGGCCGAGAGGATCGCGCTGGAGCCGATACGGGCCACCGCCGACGTGGCGATCGACACCACCGAGCTCAACGTCCACCAGCTGCGCGACCGGATGTGCGAGCTGTTCGACGCCGGCGAGGGCCAGACCATGCGGGTCACGGTGATGTCCTTCGGCTATACGCACGGCATCCCCCTCGACGTCGACATGGTGATCGACTGCCGGTTCCTGGCCAATCCCTACTGGGTCGAGGAGTTGAAGCCGCTGAGCGGCCTGGACGCCGCGGTCGTCGACTATCTGATGGGCCAGCCGGTGACCGCTGAGTTCCTGGACCGCATGGAGTCTCTGCTGGCTCTGCTCGTGCCCCAGTACGTCGCCGAGGGCAAGTCGTATCTCACCGTGGCTTTCGGCTGCACGGGCGGGCGGCACCGCTCGGTGGCGGTGACCGAGCACTTCGCCAAGGTGCTGGCCGCCATCGGCCACGAGCCCGCGGTGGTGCACCGCGACATCGACAAGTAGCCGCCGTGCAATCCCCCCGAACGGTGCCCGGCCCGGCCTAGCCTCTGGCCCATGAGCATTCGAGTGGGCATCAACGGCTTCGGCCGCATCGGCAGGAACTTCTACCGGGCCGCCCGGAGTCAGGGCGCCGACCTCGACGTTGTGGCGGTCAACGACCTCGGGTCGATCGAGACCATGGCCCATCTGCTGGCCTACGACTCGGTCCACGGCCGTCTCGGATCCGGCGTCTCGGTCGACGGGGACGTGCTGAGCGCCGGGGACGACTCGCTGCGGGTGCTGTCGGTGCGCAACCCCGAGGAACTCCCATGGGGCGATCTCGGAGTGGACGTGGTGGTGGAGTCCACCGGCATCTTCACCAAGCGCGACGCGGCGGCCCGCCATCTCGACGGCGGCGCGCCCCGGGTGCTGGTGTCGGCGCCGTGCTCCGGCGCCGACGCCACCTTCGTGGTGGGCGTGAACGACTCGGACTTCGACCCGGCGGCGCATACGGTGGTGTCCAACGCGTCGTGCACCACGAACTGCTTCGTGCCCATGGTCAAGGTGCTCGACGACGCCTTCGGGGTGCAGCGGGGTCTGATGACGACGGTGCACGCCTACACCGGTGATCAGGCCCTGGTGGACGGCCCCCACTCCGACCTCCGGCGCGCGAGGGGCGCGGCAGTCAACATCGTGCCCACCTCCACCGGCGCGGCCCGGGCCACCGGGCTGGTGCTGGAGGCCATGCAGGGACACCTGGACGGGATCTCGCTGAGGGTCCCCATCCCCGACGGGTCGATCACCGACTTCACCGCCAAGCTGGCCTCCGAGCCCAGCGTAGATGAGATCAACGGTGCCTTCGCCAAGGCCGCCGCCGACGGCCCCCTGGCCGGCGTGCTCGACTACAGCGAGGCTCCGCTGGTGTCGGCCGACATCGTCGGCTCGCCGGCGTCGTGCGTGTTCGACTCCGGGCTGACGATGGCAATGGGCGACCTCGTCAAGGTCAACGGCTGGTACGACAACGAGTGGGGGTACTCGAACCGCCTGGTGGACATGGCGATGATCGTCGGCGCGGCCAACCGCTGAACGGCGTAGGCGAGTCCCGCTCTGTGCTTCCCGTTCCCCAACTGGAGGACCTGGGCCCGCTCGACGGCCGCTCCGTGCTGGTGCGGGTCGACTTCAACGTGCCGCTCGCCGGTGGCGGCCCGGACGCCGTCCCCGAGATAGCCGACGATCTTCGCATCCGGGCCGCGCTGCCCACCCTGCGCTGGCTCCAGAAGCAGGGCGCAGAGGTGTCGGCCTGCACCCACCTGGGACGCCCGCAGGGCCGGCCCGATCCCCGGTTCTCGGTCGACCCGGTGCGCCACCGCCTGGCGGAACTGGCGCCGGGGGTGGAGCTGCTGGAGAACCTGCGCTTCGACGCGGGCGAAGCCGCGGCCGACCCGGCGTTCGTCGACCGCCTCGTCGAGGGCCACGACGCGTTCGTGAACGACGCCTTCGGGGCGTCGCACCGGGCCCACGCCTCGATCGTCGGCCCGCCCCAGCGGCTGCCGTCGGCCGCGGGCCGGCTGCTGGCCCGGGAGGTGGAGGTGCTGGGCGGGCTCCGGGAGTCGCCGAGACGGCCGTTCGTGGCCGTGCTGGGCGGGGCCAAGGTGTCGGACAAACTCGGTGTCATCGACGCGCTTCTAGAGATGGTCGACTCCTTGGTGATCGGCGGAGCCATGTGCTTCACGTTCCTGGCGGCCCAGGGACATGGCGTGGGTGCCTCGCTGCGCGAGGACTCGATGGTGGGGCGCTGCCGGGAACTGCTCGAGGGCGACACCCCGATCCATCTGCCCTATGACCTGACCGCGCTCGGTCCCGGCGGGGTGCCCGGCGACCCCGGCGCGGGCGGGGAGGTGCGCCAGATCGGGGCCAACGTCCCCGTCGGCTGGACGGGCGTGGACATCGGACCTGGGAGCGCGGCCGCTTTCGGCGACGTGATCCACGAGGCTGGGACGGTGCTGTGGAACGGCCCGATGGGCGTGTTCGAGGATCCCCGCTTCGGCGGAGGCACTGGCGCGGTGGCCGCGGCCATGGCCGAGACCCGGGCCTTCACCGTGGTCGGCGGGGGCGACAGCGCGGCCGCGGCCCGGCACTGCGGCGTGGACCGCGAAATGGACCATGTGTCCACCGGCGGGGGAGCGTCGCTGGAACTGATAGAGAAGGGCGACCTGCCGGGACTGGCCGCCCTGAGAGGAGCATCCAATGCGGGGTAGACGCAAGTCGGCAGGGCGCGAACCGGCTGCCACCGGACAGAGGGCGTCTGGACGCATGCCGCTGGTCAGCGGCAACTGGAAGATGAACCACAACCACTTCGAGGCGATCCAGACGATCCAGAAGCTGGCCTACGCCCTCAACCGCGACGACTACCGGCACACCGACGTGTCGGTGCATCCGCCGTTCACCGACCTGCGCTCGGTGCAGACTGTGCTGCAGGCCGACGACATCCCGATCGCGCTGGGCGCCCAGGACTGCCACACCGCCGATTCCGGCGCGTTCACCGGCGAGGTGTCGGCCGCCATGCTGGCCAAGCTGGACGTGACCTACGTGATCGTCGGCCACAGCGAGCGCCGGGCGCTGTTCGGCGAGTCCGACGAGCTGGTCAACGCCAAGGCCCAGGCCGTCCTGCGCCACGGAATGGTGCCCATCGTGTGCGTGGGCGAGACGATCGAACAGCGCCGCACCGGCCGGGCCCACGACGTGGTGGCCGGCCAGTTGACCGGCAGCCTCGCCGGGCTCGACGCGGAGGTGGTGTCCAAGCTGGTGGTGGCCTACGAGCCGGTGTGGGCCATCGGCACCGGGGAGACGGCCACCCCTGCCGACGCGCAGGACATGTGCAGCCATGTGCGGTCGCTGGTGGCGGGCGGCTGGGGAAGCGATGCAGCCGCGGCGCTGCGGGTCCAGTACGGGGGGTCGGTGAAGCCGTCCAACGCCCCCGACCTGATGGAGCAGCCCGACATCGACGGCGCCCTAGTGGGCGGGGCCAGCCTGGACGCCGCCGACTTCGCCCGGATCGTCAACTACCGCCTGTACGCGACCTGAGCCCGGACACCCCATGGCGGGGCGTGGCCGCGGAGCGGGAGCGGGGGACTGGTAGCCTCAGCGGCGTGATCTGGTTGATCGCCCCGGTGCAGGTGATATCCGCGCTGACGCTGGTGTTCCTGGTGCTGCTGCACAGCGGCAAGGGTGGCGGCCTGTCGGACATGTTCGGCGGCGGGCTAGGCGCCCAGGCGGCCGGATCCACGGTGGTGGAGCGCAACCTGGATCGCATCACCGTCATCGCCGCTCTGGTCTTCGCCTTCTCGTCGATCTCCTACTCGCTGGTCGCCTGAGCGCCGAGGCCCGCCGACCAGCAGCCAAGGCGCGCGACCACTGCCGCTAGGTGACGCCGGGGGAGAGGGTGCGGAGACCGAGGCGCTCGGCGGCGGCGAGTTGACGGCGGTCGTAGCTGACGAAGCCGGCCAGGTCGTCACCCACGAACCACAGATCACCGCTCATCGCGGCGGAGTTCGGCCAGCCGCTCGCTGGGCGTTTGCTCGCCGGGCGGGAGTTCTATCGGTCCGATCCTCTCCATCACCTCGTCGAGATTCGCGGTCGCGAGCGTGACCAGCCCCTCGGCGGCCAGTCGCTCCAAGACGCCTTCCGGCGGCGCCACAGGACTCAGCCGAGCCACGGGAACCCCCCGCACCGTGATCTCATAGGTCTCGCCCTCCGCGACGCGCCGCAGCCACCGGCTGGCGTGCTGCCGCAGTTCTCGCACTCCGATCTGCTCCATGTGCTACACGGTAGCATCACGACGTTCACTCGGCCCTTCGGCCTCTAGGCGTGCTGGGCGGGGTGGCGGCGCTTCCACTCCGCGAGCTGGCGCCGGACCCTGTCGACGTCCTCGCAACTGACGGGCCGCGAGATCGAGACGTTGTCGTCGTCGACTCTGACGGTGAAGTCGAAGCGTCCAGCGTCTGCGAAGGCCTGGCCGTTGTGGTTGCTGCTCATGGTGTCTCCTTCGGTGGTCTGGGAGTGATGGGCCCGTACTGCTGCTCGTACCGGTCGATGTTGGCCGACATGGCCTGAACGATCCGGAACATGGCGCTGGTCGGGATCTTCATCCGAGCCACGACCAGCACGTCGTGGGCGTCGCCGTCGGGAGTGGGTGAGCGGTGCGACGTGAAGTCGATCGTGAACTCATGGGGTGTGTTCCATACGAGCGCGCCGTTGGCGTACGTGCCGCCTGCGGGCACTGACTCATTGAATGTGACATTCATGACTATATCGTCTGATGTCATGTCATGCACTATACCGGGTTGACATCTCCTTGTGCAACCCGCCTGCGAAACAATGGAATAGCAGGCGCTGCACTCCGGTTGCATCGGGCGAGCACGCTCAGCCAGGTGAACGCTGAGCGAGGTGAACGCTGAGCGAGGTGAACGCTGTAACGAGGTGAAGTCTGGAGGTGAAGGCTGGATGGCGCTGACGGGACCCGCGACCCGGGCCGCGGCCGTGAGCCGGCAGAAATGGCTGACGGCTGCAACCATCGGCTGGAACGCCGTCGAGGGAGTCGTGGCAATCGCGGCGGGCATCGCCGCGGGGTCGGTCAGCCTCATCGGCTTCGGTCTGGACTCCGGCATCGAGGTGTCGGCTGCTGCAGTCCTCGCCTGGCGGCTGACCAAGGAGCGCCGCACCGGCTGCAAGCAGGACGCCGACAAGCTGGCCCAGCGCCTGATCGCAGCGAGCTTCGCGGTCCTGGCCGTCTATGTGGGGGTCGAGTCGGTGCGCGATCTGGCAACGGCCGACCGGCCCGACGAGTCTCTGCTGGGCATCGTGATGGCCGCCTTGTCGCTGGCCGTCATGCCGATGCTGGGCCGGGCCAAGCGGAAGCTGGCCCCGATCATGGGATCGCGCGCCGTGGAGGCCGAGGCCACCCAGACGCTGCTTTGCGCGCTCATGTCGGGCGGGCTGCTCATCGGGCTGGGGGCCAACGCCGCTCTGGGATGGTGGTGGGCCGACCCGCTGGCAGGGCTGTTCATCGCCTCGCTGGCCGCCTACGAGACAGTGGCCGTCTGGCGAGCCGACTCCCTCGAGGACACCTGCTGCGGCTGAAGACGCTGTCTCCGGCACCGCCCCCACCTGCGTCGCTTGGAGCGTCCGCGAATGGGACGGCCCTCAGGCGTGAGAATCGCTGAAGCTGCACGGCACGGCGAGTGTGGGCGCCCACCCTCTTGCCAAAGAAGTCCTGGCCGCCGAAATAGACTCGACGACCAACCGAGGAGAGGCGCGGTGGACCAGGAAGAAGCCGTACGCAGCGCGGCCGACGACACGGCTGACCAGAGCGCGGCCACCGGGAACGAGGCCGCCCGCAAGAAAGCCGGCGAACTCGCCTACTGGTCGAAGCGCAAGAGCGTCGAGGGCACGCTCATGAACAGGTGGTTCGAGGGGTTCTATACCGACCACTTCGGCTTGAGTCACGACGACTACCACGACAAGCGGGTGCTGGACATCGGATGCGGTCCGAGGGGATCGCTGGAATGGGCGTCCATGGCCCGGGAGCGAGTGGGGGTCGATCCCCTCGCCGACGAGTACCTGAACCTGGGAGCGGCCGAGCATGCGATGACCTACGTCGCCGCGGGCGCGGAGTCCATGCCCTTCCCCGACCACAGTTTCGATGTCGTCTGCTCGTTCAACTCGCTCGACCATGTGGACGACTTGGACGCCACGATCAGCGAGTTGAAGCGGGTGACCGCCGTCGGGGGCCTGCTGCTCGTGCTCACCGACGTCCACGACGAGCCGACGCCCCAGGAACCGACCTGCTTCGACTGGGGCGTGATCGACTTGTTCGCGCCGGAGTTCGCGGTCCAGACCCTGCGCTGTTGCGAGAAGTTCGGCGGAGGCGCCTATAAGAGCGCCCAGCAGGACATCCCCTTCGATCACGCCGACACTCGACGCCGCTACGGAGTGCTGTCGGCCCGCCTGATGCGGGTCGAAGCCCCCAGTCCCAGCGAGCCCGGCGAGCACCCCCGGAGTCCGTTGGCCTGGTGGCGGCGAATCCTTCGACGGAACTCGCCCCCGGCACCGGCTTGACGAGACGGCTGGGGCCGGCGACACCCGTCGGCAAGGCGCGTCGAGCCGTGCCGCTCCGTGGGGTGAGCCAGACCCCCCGGTAGCATCGGACGCCCACGTCGGAGTGGCGGAATTGGCAGACGCGCTAGCTTGAGGGGCTAGTGCCCTTACAGGGCGTGGGGGTTCAAGTCCCCCCTCCGACACATTTGAAACTGAAGAATAGCCTTCTGAACTGGGAAGATTCAGAATCACTCAGCGATTGTTGCCGCGCTGTCGCGTAATGACGGCGTATGGCCACAATTCGGACACGACCGACCGGCGTCGAGAATCTCTGCCATCTGCTCGTAGGCCAACAGCGCATCGTTCTTCAAGAACTTCGCCGACACGTTTGCGGTAAGCAGACCGAACAGCGAAACCCCACAAACCATCAGCACTACCGCAGCCGCACGCGCTGCAGTGGTGTCAGGGCTGAGATCGCCGTAACCGACAGTCGTGACCGTCGCGGCCGCCCACCATAAGGCGTCCTCCAAGGAGTCGATGCTGCCACCGGCTGCATGCTCCGCCTCGTACACAGCCAGCACGGCAACCGCTGACAACGCGACGCTCGAGACGATCAATGCCTTGCCGTGCAGGCTCTTCCAGCCCCGCGTCAGGGCTGTGGCCGCCTTGTGGGCGGCAATGAATGCCCGCATACCGCGAAGCAACGACAATGCTCGTAGCGCTCTGAGGGGACGAGCCAGCGGCAACAGTGACAACAACACGATGCTACGTCGTACCAGTGGCGGACCAAGTACTTGGTTCTTGATCCGTCGACCAACACGACACGAATGACGAGGTCCGCAAAGAACGCCGCCACCACGACCCAGCCTGCAGCAGCCGCGAACCAATACCGATGCTCCAACAAGAACAACGGCACGCTAGCGATCGCCAACGCGAGCATTATTGGCTCTGCCCGCCTCGTGTACCTTGCGAGACGCCCCGGCCCTAAGCCCTGGCCCGACGGTGACGATCCACTTGCCATGTCAGGTTCTCCTTCCTGATGTTCACTTGGACCCTGTCACCAGGGCCCTACTGGAGCGATTGAATCAGGGCGCGGTGGCTTCCAACGGCGTAGTCGCGGCTGGCGCTGACCCTCCCCGGGGCTGTCGTGGCCGGAAGTCAGGTCAATCGTCCTGTTTCGCGGCAGCCAACGCGCTGAGCGGGATCGGTTCGGACAGGTCTACCCGGACGGCCTGATGCACAACCGCGCTCCGGATCCTCAAGCTTCGCGTTCGCGTCGCCTCTATCGATCCGGGGACCGCTTCCAGCCGCTTTGGCCACCATAGGTAGGACTTCATCGTCAGCTGGCTCTCGATGCGGGCCGACACATCCAGCATCCCAGGAGGGATAGGAGGTTCTGGATCCTCGCCGAGCTCCGCCAGCATGGCGAGGGGACTCTCGTCTGGGTGGGCGCCCGACACGACCTCGAACGACGCCACATCGTCGAGCAACTCGTCGAGGCCGTCGCCATCGACGAAGTCTGTGACCCGCTCCATCAGGGCCGAGTCGAAGTCGCCTCGGTAGAGTTGCTGCACGAAGGGCCAGCGGTCGCCGTCGGTGGTGTCGAGGAGTGCTTCGCCGAGGCTCAGTGGATACGAGCATGCCTCGGGGGCTGCCCCGTTGCTTGACCGGTAGGCCTCGGCGGCCCGGCGGTACTGGGCATACAGCCACCCTGGGCGCACGAGTTCGGCCCGCAGAATCCTGTCGAATCGCTCCGAGCCTGCCGGTGTCGGAACGCACTCGATGAAGGCGGCCTTCACCAGCAGACTCGGGGGCGCGCCAGCTCGATGCGCGCCGGCATCGCGGCCATGGGCGGAATGCGGCCGGTCCGATGGGGAGCCGTAGGGCTGCCGGATGATGCGGTGAAGAGCGCAGGCGCTGCCCAGCCAGTGGGTGTACACCGCATCCCGAATGTCGGCCTCGCGGCGGGCCTTCGGGTGCTGTTCGCTCCACCACTCCACCGAGGCGCGCCACTGCGCCAGTTCCAGCGCACGGCGGTGCCATGCGAGCGACACCATGTTGTAGCTGATCAGGGTCAGCGCGGCCGCCAGGGCGGTACTGATGAACAGCAGCGCCGCGTAGTGCTCGTCGACGAAGTCCGGCCGGGAGTCGTCGTCGTTGAGGACGGCGACGGCGGCCGCGGCGAGGTACAGCAGAATCAGCGCGGAGGACCATCGGCCCGCCCGGCTGCGGATTGCTGACTGCGACAACCGGGGACGTTGTCGCTGAGTGGAAGGGGTCAGTGGGTCTGCGACGGTGTTGACAGCCCCGGGGGCGGCGGTGTTTACCGCGCAGAGCGCCATAGCTGCCATCACCAGCAGGGCTACGATGCCCGGCACCGGGCCGGAGCCTCCGAGGTCAGCCTGCACTAGGCCCCGGACTGGACCCGGCCAGACCAGCAGCGACGCGCCGACCCCCGTGATGGCGGCCACGCCAAAGATCAGGTAGCGCTGCTGCCGGAAGGTCTCTTTCGGCATGTTCAACACCAGGAGCGCCAGAGCGAGGATGCTTGTGGGCAGGATCCACAGCCTCGCCCGCGCTTCGGACTCCGTGACGAGGTCACCGATCGCCAGGATGTCGCGCAGTGGCGGGAACAGCACGCTCCAGGCGAGCACGGCCAGCAGCGCGCCGAAGGCGAGACAGATCGGAACCGCCGCTGAGAGGCTTCCCGTTGTGATCTCGCGCTGGCGGTCCGGACTCGCTTCGCTGAGTCTTGCGCGGCACTCGTCGACACGCCGGCGGGCCTCACGCTTGTAGCGGAGGAGCACGCCGGTAATGCTCGGCAACAGCGCGGGCGCCTGCCAGTCTCCCGTACCGCGGTGCTGTGGCAGCGCTGTTTCGGCACTCCCCGGCGCTGGGTCCGTGTCGGCTCGCGCGCTACCTTGCCCACCTGCGGGGCGGTCCCGGTCCGACTCGGTGTCGCGGTTCTCCTTGTCGCTGCCATGGTCTGCGAGGCTGCCTGCTCTTTGGCCGGGGTTACCGCTGTCTGGAGCGGGTTGGTCCTTGATGTGGGCCAGCGAGCCGAAGACCTCCGCCAGCGTTGTGGGTTCGGCGGCGCCGACGAGGTGTTCGAGCGATGAGAGCACCTGGTCGCGACTGTCGGCGGCTTCAGCCCTGACGTGGTCAGCGACCACCGATCGGTCGGCGATCCCGAGCGTGCCCTGTACCAGCGTGTCCCATTCGTCGGGCCATGAGATCTCGGCGGGGCGGGGCGTGTGATCACGATCCGGTACTTGGTCGGGCTCCGACGGGGACTCGCTGTCCCAGAGGCGCTCGATTTCTGGACTCTGGGAGATCATCGTCTCTGCCATGTCGTCGACGAGACGCTCGAACTCGTCGGAGAGACCGTCGCGAACCCGCCGTGGGAAGCACCAGAGGTCCTTGAGTACCCGGCTTCCCAACTCTCTGAAGAAGCTGGCTCCCGTAGTGGACGTGTCGGGAGGCTGGTCAGCGGGTGGCGGGAGCAGCCTGCCCCTCACCAGCAGCTTGGTGGCCTTGGTGGCCATCTCCTGGGGCAGGGTGGCTCGTATGGCTCCGTCGGGCAGCGGCAGCTTGCGGTCCTGCCGGATCGAGTCCGCCGGCACGGGGCAGATGAGCCTCGCGGAGCGGACCAGCGACCGCGCGACCCTCACCAGTTCGGGCTTGGCGTCCGCGGGGCTCTGCTGGGCGAGGGGATCGTCATCCATCGTCTTCCACAGGCCGCAGATCGATGTCGTCTCGACCGCGATGTGCATGGCGAAGGCCGCGGGGTCGGAAGCGTCGAGCGGCCTGGCCATCGCGGACGGGATCCGCCGGTCCTCGGGGACCACGACGATTCGCTTGTTGCCGCCTCCGAATCTCACCTTGGCTGCGTCGCCGTAGGCGGGTAGGGCAATACGGCAATCCTGGACGCGCGTGTTGCGGGGCGCCAGCAGGCGGCAGTCCTGCACCAGCCGGGTTGTTGCGGCGATCAACGAGTCGGTTGCCGCGGCGTCGAGCAGGGCGCCGGCGGTGACGCTCACAATGTCGAGCCGGTCGATGGGCCCGGCCTGGGAGAGGGCGTCTAGGACGTCGATCTTGGGCGACTCGCGGTCGAGCGTTGAGGCTCCTTCGACGCCCGAGTCTGAGACGCTTGCAACCAGAACCGGTTTGACATGGCCGTCCTCGGCTAGGGCGCGCATCGCCTCGATCCCTGATGTGGCCACAGCATCGTCCGCGTGGTGAACGACGACGACCATGCGGCGCGAGCCTCCGTCCGCCGCTCCGACCACCAGCCGCCGGTAGTCGGCGGTCGGCACCAAGCCGCTGGGAACGCTTGTCACCACGCGTCGACGCTCCCGCTCAGAAGCCGCTGCCGGTGGAGGCTTCTCTTGACTGGTTGACGCCTGACTGGCAGGCGGTGGACAGCTGTTCAAGGGCTCTCGACATGTGTGGCCACAGGCTGGTCCACAACGGCGCTCTCGTGAGAGCCATGGCGTCGTTGGCCCACTTCTGCGACTCCTTGTCATGGCGCTCAGAGAAGTATCGGAGGCATTCGTCGAACCGATCGGCCAGTGCCTGCGCTCGGGCGGGGCCAACATCCGGCGCTGCTTCTCCGAGCAGCTGATGCGGCTCAGGAACCTGTCGGATGCTCGCGCCGTCTATCCAGCTCTGGAGGGTCGGATTCGGCCGCTCGTACCCGGACAGGTCGTCGTGGCTGAGGGCCGCCCTTCCGAGGTCGCGCAACTCCCTGTAGGCGTCGAGCGGACCAAGATCGTTCGTGGCCCCGGCCTCCATGCAGGCCAGACCCAGCGCCTCCATCAGACAGGCGAGCGTGTCGTCGATGTCGCCGATCGGTGACAGCAGCGGATCCGGGAACCGTGCTGGAGTTCCGTCGCTTTCACGCCTGATGGTCGCCGGTTCCGACCCGGCCCCCTTGTCGACGCAGCCCAGGGCGATCCCGGTGAACCAGCCGCGGATCATGCACAGCAACAGCGGTTGCGGCACGGGGATGAACTTGTCGAGGCGCCTGCCCCGCCGGCACGTCCAGAAGCTGTCCAGACCCCCGGGTGCTCCCTGTGCCCTTTTCCATGCGGCTGCAACCGGGCGCGTCAGGGACTCCATCACGAGGATCGAGTGCGGGGAGTGCAACAGGCTGGTGACGTGCACATGCTTCACGGAGGGGTCGTTCGTCAGAACCTTCTTCGTCTCAGCGCCCGAAAGCCCGCGGTTTGCCAGCAGTTTGCCGACACCGTCCCCGGCGGGATGAGCCTGCAAGGGAATCTGGCTGAACTTCCGGCTGTGGCTGGCGCCTTCCTTGCCCGGGTGCACGATGCCGACAAGTGCGCTGTTGATGTTCACCAGAGGTCCCGACGCCTTGATCGCCGTGCCCAACTGAGCGAGAAACTCCACCCGATGCCTGTCGATCTCCGCCTGGGTGAAGCCGTCGTCGAAGAGGCCGTCGTCGCCGAGGTACGAGCGAATGCCGTGGCTGAGCAGGCGGTCGAAGGGGCTGCCCTGTCGGCGGAGCCATCTACGGGCACGATTCTGGAGGTCGTCGATCCTGGTCTGGGCGCGGACCCTCAACCGGGAAGGGTTGCGGTCGGGGTCGATGCCCCTGTTGGTGTGCGGCCACCAGTTGCCGAGAACGGCCAGACAGCGGACCTCGTTGTAGCCGGCATCCGTTGTGTCGGGTTCCGACTTGAGGAACCCTCCGATGATGACCTCGTCGCGAACACTGGTGTGGCGCCCGTCCAAGGTGGCCCTGGGATAGGTCTGCTTGAGCCGTTCCTTGAAGAGTTTGGGGAACTCAGCGGCACCGATGACGGTGAACTCGCTCAAAGGCGGTTCGAAGCTCGTCGGTGGAGCGCTGTCGTTCCAGGCCGGCCACGCCTGGGTGTCGGGTGTGTCGCGCGCCGCGGCGGCGTGAGCCTCCGAGAGTTCGCGGGCCAGCGGCTCGAGCACTCTCTGGGCGATCTGCTCGCAGAGCTCGGCTGCCCGCTCGCGAAGGTGCACCTCACCGACGAACGAGGCGAAGTGGACGGCCTGACGCAATGCCTCGTCGACTTTCGGCCTGTGTGAGGCGACCTTGCCGTCGACGCCGTCTAGGACCCTATGCGCCTCTCTGTTCCAGTTGGAATGCCAGTCCCGCCATGTCTGTGACTCGTCGCGCAGTTCATGGGCCACTTCGCTGGCGAGATGCTCGGCAGCCAACTCGCAAAGCGACTTCGCGACATGCATTCCGCGACTCGCCAGGTGCTTCTCGATTGCACCGAGCACGCTGCCCTCGACTGTCTCGACCCACCGGCGTGTGGAGTCGTCGAGCGCATCCTGGTAGCCGGTGTTGTACGCCTTGAGTTCCTCCTCCACGGCTTGGTTGATGTTCAGGGTCCAGTCATGGACGGTCTTCCTCAGCTTCATGTCCGCATCGGTGATGTCCGTCAGCGACCGAGCCCGCCGCTCGAACTCCTCAGCCAGCGAGTGATCGGGCCGCAGCGCGTCGATGATCTCGTTCTGGTCGGGTCCGTACTCCAACAGTCCGGCATCATGGAGGAACGAGTCCCGGTACTCTCCCGCGATCTCCCGGGAGACCATGTCTTGGTCCGCGGTGCCGAGGTCCTTCTGGACTTGCTTTGCCTCTTCCGACTTGACGTGGTAGTCGGCCAGTTGCTCGTTGGCGTCCTTGGCGAGGCGCTTCACGACATAGTTCTCGAAGTAGTCCGTGCCTAGGCTGACGCGAGCGAAGCCGAGAGCCTGGAACAGCGGCAGTCCCCTGGCCGTGCCGCCCGCATCCACAAGGGTCTTGTCGCCCATCGGCATGGCCGTGGCGAAAGCTGGGAAGCCGGCGATGGTGTAGGCGATGAGTTCGTCCTGCACGGTTGTGTCCGTGACCCACGAGACGATTGATCGCCCGGTCATCTCGAAGACCTGCTCCGGCGTGCCGAAGGCGACGCCGTCGGGATTCTGGCGTCCGACAAGGAACGGATAGGCCGGCCCGCGTTCGCTCGAGTTCAGGATGAGGCCGGCGTTCTGGAGTACCGGATCGGGCAGAGGTACTGGATCGTTCAGGTTGCGCCAGGTACCGTTCATTAACTCGCAGGCCGCAGCGAGCGCGTTCGCCTGGATTCCATCCGTCACGGCGTCGTCCAGCGCGTCGAACACGTCGGGGGTGTAGAGGAGAGCGAAGGCTCGCTGCCCGGCATCGCCGGGCAATCCGCTTGCCCGGAGTATGTCGCACACGGTTCCGAGCAGGCCCGCGCCCGTTCCGCCCGCCAGCGACGACACGACGACCACATACACGTTGGAACTTGGCCTCGGAGCCTTGCCGGTGACCTTCTTGAACAGCTTGCCGAGTTGGGGGTCGGTGGCAGGGTCGGCCAGCCGGCCCCCACGCTTGTGCAGTTCCCCGCTGATCCTGCCGGCGTAAGCGAGAGCGACCGTCTGGCCGACCGCCCTGTACTGCCCGGCACCATTCAACAGGTCCAACCATCCGGCAGGTCCAGCGGGATCCGGTCGCCAGCCGCAGATCTCGTAATGATGCCCAGCCTTGGCGTCGAGGGCGTCCTGAACGGCCTTGAAGGTTATTGAACCGTCGCTGAGACCGACGTATTCGTCCGCGGGAAGTGGCTCGACGACATCATCGAGTCCGGCGCCGTCGGGGATAGTCGGGGTGTCGATGTTGACGAACTGCCAGCCCTGCGGGAGAGGGCCGTCGATTCCGTGCTCGGCCTGCCAACGCTTGAGTTCGCGCTTGAGGAAGCGCAGCGTCTTGCCGCCGGAGCCTCCGAGTCCGACGAAGAGGAATTTGGCGTACATGATTCGGAAGTCCTCCGGTGTTAATCGGTAGCTGTCGAGATTGTCGAATGCTGAAGTCAGTGGCTGCGGTGACGCGGATCCGCTCACACCACCGGGTGCTGGTGCCTGATCGTCACCGCCGGGGTGGCATGGGTGGGGGCTCGGCTGGTCCTGGTCCGCCGGGCGCGGGCGGGGCTTTGGGCGGAAGGGATGGGGGCGTGGCTGGTCCGCCGGGCGCGGACGGGGCTTTCGGTGGCAGCGGCGGAGGCGTGGCTGGTCCGCCGTGCTCGGGTGGGGGCTTGTCAGGGCCTCCATCGGACGCTGGGCCTGCAGGTCCGCCCTTCAAAGGTCCTGCGCCCGCCGCCGCTTGCGCGGCGTACCGCGAAGTCATCCCTCTCAGGAGGTTCGAGAGATCGCCGCTGTCGAGGCGCCTTTCCGATGCCCTCTTGGGAACCAGCAGGTACGCGATCCCCTCGGGCTCGTCGGAACTGTCCGAGGTGCCCGTCCCGAGCGCGACAACGGCGAGTTCGTTGAAGTACGCAGGGGTCGCGCCTGGTTGCGAGGGAGGCCCGGAGGGCCTTGCGCCGAAGACGGCTGCTCCCGCGTCTCGGCTCGGCTTTCCCCAACCGCCGTTCAGGAGACCAAGAATCGAAGAGATCTGCCACCAGCGCGGCCGTTCGACATCGATCCGCAGATCCGACAACCGCAGACATCGGCGATCACCGCTTACCTTGCTCCAGGTGGTGCTGTCGGCCTCGAAACCTTCGAGCTGGCGCGAGCGGAGCCCGGCCGCACCCCGTTGGGTCTTGAACTCCAGCCTCGTGCCGAAGAAGCTCCCGGCTGGCGGCAGCCGCATGGAGCGCACCATGATGGCGTAGAGCAGGGCGTAGGTGAGGGCGGCTGCGATGAGCACCAGCAGCGCGGCGAGCCACGGATTGGGGCGGGGAATCAAGTCGATCTTGACCGGCAAGTTGTGAGTCGCGATGTTCCGCCGTTCTTGCCACGGCAGCAGCCAGACCGCTTTCACGGTCACCGTCCCGGTGCCCTCGATCCAGTCGTTGGGCAGCGGCGCAGTCGATGCCAGAACGAGCGGCTGCAGAAGCTCGTTCGGTTGCAGCGTCAGCGTCCGACCGCTGCCGTCGAGTCCGGGGCTGTCAACAATCCGCCAGTCCAATGACGCCAGCAGCCCAGCCTCTCCTTCGTCTGGGGCATCGGGTGTCCAGGCCGGCAGACTGAGGCGCAGCTCACCCATGCCCGGACCGATCGCCTCACATGGCGCCTCCACCACTACCGGCTCTTCGGGTACCTCGCCACCACCGACGTTGGTCGGCTCCAGCGCGGGAATTGGATCGTCGCACTCCAGCCGCGGCCACTCTGGATAGCTGTCCAAGGGGTCGAAGTTCGGGATCGTGACTCGCTCTCTCGCACGAGGCTTCCCCGGCGGCGGTTCGAGCGTGATGTCCACCTCGCCGCCCAGTTCCCACGGACCCTGCGACGCAATCGGCCCGCTGACAACGGAGAAGTCTCGAGGCAAGTCGTCGAACACCAGCTCGAGGCTGCCCTCCAGGAGTGTTCCCCGCGTCTCGATGTAGTACCGAACGCCTCCCCTCAGTGTCTCGACCTCGATTGATCCAGCACTGCCCGTGGCGCTACCGGCGGGGCGATGCACGGTGCATTTCGCGGCCACGATCCGCCCCGAGTACTCATTGTCGCGCCACTCTCCATGAAGCGAAGGCTCTGTGTCGCAAACGAACGGCGGGGCGGGTGGTGGCGGGAGGACGAAAGTCGCCGTGTGCTCGCCCCACACGAGGGTGACCTTCTCCTCGCCCGCCCATGTGCCCTCTCTGACGACCGAGAACTCCAACGGCAGGTCACCTGTCGCCACCGGCAGGTCGCCGTCCACGCGGCTCCTGTCGGATGTTTCGATGTGGAACGCACCGTCCCCGGAGGGCTCGGCGACGCTGACGGTTCCGGCCCCTTCTAGAACGCTGTCGTCGGCGGGTGGCTTCACGCTGCAGAGTGTCTCGTTCCGGCCCCTGAAATCGCCGTTGAGCCAGTCTCCGTCGAGGAGTGGCTCGGAGTCGCATTCGAGCGTCGGCTTGCCTGGTGGAGGTGGCGGCTCACACCAGAAGTCGGTCCCGACCCTTACGTTGAGCTTGGGATAGCGGCCCCAGAGGTTCGCGGCGAACGGCGGCTCCAGGTCTCCTTCAAAGGCCGTCACGCGGGTCTTCTGGTCGGGGCATGCGCTGTAGAACTCGAAGTCCACCATTTGACCCTGCTCGCAGCCGCCGCCACGGACAGGCTCAGACGCATCCAAGGGTGCGTCCGAGTCCGCCAGCATGAGCACGAAGTCCGCCGCGTCGACCGGGCACTCGTAGGGGTGCATGTCGATGCGAAACGTGTGGGTTGAATCCGCGGGCACGACGGTCAACCGGTCGCCCTGCTCGCCGACGATCTTGCCGGACATCGCCAGCGGCTCAGAGACCTTCTTGGAGTAACACTCCAACGTGACGCTGCTGGGATCGTTGCCATCATCGGGCTGTACTTCGAGCACGAGTCCCCAGCCCGCCGGAAGTCCCTGCATGTGCTGCGACTCGAGCCTGAGTTGGCGCAACCCGTCGGGCAGCGGCTGCCAGTCGGTTGATGTGGGGGCCGCGCTTGCTGCTTGGAGCAGCCCGTAGCGTTCTATGTCGCCGCCGAAGGCCAGAACCACGATTTCCTTGATGAACTCTCCGGCGGGCAGGTCGTTGCTGTTCACCCGGCTCCCGTCGCGCAGCCGTTCACAGTCCTGCCAGCGGCGGTAGTCAGGATCAGCCTCAACGAACGACTTGATCAGGCCACTGGCAAGGTCTTCGACTCCTTCGACCGTGAGTATCTCTCCGGCTGGCTGGCTGCCCCAATCGCACTCCGGGACCGTCGGCACGCCCACCACGCTGGGTGAGTCGTGGTGGCCGGTGAAGCCGCGGATCACATCCATCGAGATCTCGGCCATAGTTCGCCGCGAATCGTTCGTAGCGCTGAGCCCTTCCTTGAAGCTGCCGCCGAGCAGCACCGCGAACGTCTGGATTCCAGCCTTCTCGAAGGCCCTCTTGGTGCTGTCGCATGCCTGGAGTCGCCAAGTCTTCGCTTTGTCGAGTTCGCTGACGCTGTAGCCAGGCTCAGGGTCGTGAAGGCCGTCGGTGAACCACACCATCACCCGGCACGAGCCGTCTCGTGCCCGACCGAACGCTTCCAGGGCAGCGTCAAGCGCCACCGCGTAGTCGGTGTATCGCTCGTCTCCCATGCTTGCTTCGATCGCCGCGTCCGAGGGATGCTGGGTGGACGCGACAGCGAAGTCCGCGTGGCGGCGAGCCTTCTCGTCGAAGCTGTATAGGGCGATGCGTACCCGGGTCTCCCCGGACAGGATCTTGCGGATCCCCTCAAGCGCCTTCATGCGCTGTGTGCCGCCCGGATCTACGCCGTCCGGTCCGTTGAGGGAGCCCGACCCGTCCATCATCAACACCAGATCGATCGATTCTCTGCCTTCGCAGGGCGCATACCCTTCGTCGGCGGTCTGCGCAGCTGCGGGGGATCCGGCCGGAAGGATCGGCAGAACGGAAGCCGCGGCGGTGGTCGCTGCAAGGACAAGGCAGGCAAGCGCGCACCGGGCAGGCCGCCCGCCGCCACTTGACCGCAGCGGGGAGGCTGCCGCGAGACGGCGCGGGGCTCGCGACGCCGTGGACTGCTCAAACATGCCTCGTGATCTCCAACGCCAGGAACCAGGCGTGTGTGAGGCCGATCATCCACCCGCCGAGAGCCGCAGAGCGCATCGCGGTACGTGACCGAATGGTCCAGTCGCTGTAGTTCGGGTCGACGCGCCGGCGGTTGTCGACCCACGAGAACCAACCGAGAAGCACAACGCCCAGCACCGACCCGAATACGAAACCAACCACGTTCGAGGCAGGCGGAACGATGCCCAGGATGCCCCGAAACATGAGCAGGCCCACGAGCACGACAGCAAGCGCGCAGAACAGCGGTGCCGGGGGCGGACGGATCGCAGCGCCCCTCACCGGCTCACCCTCTCGGGGCTCTCGTTACCGGTGCCTGCCACCCATCACCGAGGCGCAATATTCGCATTGGTGAATGGTATCGAGTTACAGGCATTAGACGCTAATGGTTCATAGAACTCTCATGTGAGACAGCATATGACTCACCCCCTGTCCGGCGGCCATCCGATAGCTGACATCTCGGGATCGTTGGTCTCAGCGGTGAGGGCGGCGTTGGAGCGGAGTCGTGGTCTTGGCTTCGTGCTCAGTGGACGGGGGTTCGTTGCCTAGGAGGTCCAAGCCCGGAGACGAACTCTCAACGGGGGATGACGCGCAGTTCGATTCCTTCGATGTCGCAGGCGTCGGCCCAGTTGTTGCCGACGTTGTCCTCGATGACATGGATCGCTGTGTCGTGATGGACGGCCGAGCCCAGCAGGTCGGCTGCAGCCAAGCTAAGGCGATAGCGGGCCTGCAGGTCGGCCGCGATGGCCGTGTGCGGCCGCGGGTCGATCACTCGCAGCACATCTGAGGGAGGGTTCGTCGCGTGCTCGATCATCTGCTGTGTCACGCTTCGACTGAGGCTCCCGGAACTCGCTGGATCTCGTAAGGCGCGCAGAAGGCGGTAGTAGAGGGCCCAGGGAACCGAGGGCGTCTCGCCGACCCAGTACGTGTCGTCGCCGCCCGCGAGCGCTCGCAGCGCGAGGTGGTCGTCCACGATGATCACGCGTCGGCGCTTAGGCGGCGGGTGCCTCGACGTGTGTGCGGGTAGATGATTGCGGGCCCGTCGAGCGGGTCGTCAGCAGCGACGACCAAATGAGCTATGTACCTGCTCAAAGCTGGCTCGATCTCTTCGGCGGGCGGAAGGCGGTCGAGAAGCTCAGCCACCGTGACGGGCTTGCCTCCAGACTCGGTTTCTGTGGGGATCGTCACGGCAAACGCGTAGAAGTGACGGTTCGGCAGGTGGGCCGAGAAGGCGGCATCCTCTCCGAAGAGCTGCTCCGAGACGCCTCGGTAGTCCCTCTCGAACTCAGCGAAGGCCTGCTGCAAGTCGTCGTCAGTCAGATCTACTGGCTCCGATAGGTCGGGCGGGTCGCCTTCGGGAGGCTCGGGGCGAGATCGGGGACCTTCGGCTGCCGGTTGGTCGGAAGATGCATCAAGGCGCAGCTCGAGGTCGGACTGGTCCACGCTCTCAGCGATGGCTGCGTATCGCTCAGCGAAGGTCGCGAAGCCTGCTTGAACTGTCGGGACTCCTTCGTGCGAGCGGCCCGCGATCGCCTCATGCAGCACCTGGCTGATCAATAGCTGCAACACCGCGCGAGGCGTGCTGTTGGTCGCCTTGGCACGCTTGCCCAGGAAACGGGCCTGCGCGTCCGTGAGCAGCACGTCGAGGTGCGGCATGCACAAAGCGTACCGACAGCAGGAACGAGGTGCTGATTGCGTCGCCGGTGGTGCTGAACCGGGGTCGTTCACGGCCCAGCAGGGCTCAGACTTCGATTGTTCGCACGTTCAACCCGAGTGTGCGTGCGGCATCCGTCAACGCCTCGTTGCGGTCGGCGGTGGCGAGGCATATTTCGGCGTCGATGACGCGTGCGGCGGCGATTGCTTCCAGCGACAGCAGGTTCAGCCGCAATCCGCCCGAAAGCAGTTCCGCCATCGGCCACCCCAACGTGCGCAACGACATCATCTCGATGTCGGCTGGAAGTCGCACAACCGACGCGATTGCCGCTGAGGCGGCGGCAGGGGCGAGTCCGGACAGTCGCCGTGACATCGAGCCCACCACCGTCGAGTCGATCACCGCCCGGCACAATCGGTGATACCACAGGCCCGTCGTGGCCATGCGGGAATCGCGGAGGCGCAAGTCCGTCGGCTCGCGGCCGAGCAGCACGGCCAGCAGCAAGTGGTCATCGACAAGAACAACGTCGCTCACTGACACTCATGCCAGGTCGGGATCTTCTGCAGCGACGCCAGCGGCGAGTGCCGCGTATCCGCCCGCTTCCTCGATCGCCTCAGCGAGCAGGCCCCGCAGACCGTCGCCGTCTGCGGGCACGACCAGCACGGCTGCACCGAGATCGGCGATCTCGACGGGTCCGCCGTCGGCAATGTTCCATCGGCGACGGGTCTCGGCGGGCAGCGCCACTTGGCCCCGGTGCGAAACGTGATGGCGAACGATCGTCACACCGACAGGTTACAAGACAAAACTGCGCGATTACAAGTCAAGGCTCTGGCCCCGCTCGACCCTGGTTGTACACGCTTTCGTCTCAGACTGCGACGACTTGGATGAGGTCCTCAAGAGCGTCGAAATCGTCCGGGTTCCGGGTGTAGAGCGGGAGACTCTCAGCCAACGCGGTGGCCGCGATGAGCAGGTCCAATGCTCGGGCTCCGCGGGGCTTGCGGCCGGCGCTGGCGACCGCGGAGAAGACCCTGCCGTAGGCGCGGCTGGCGTCCGCGCTGACGGGGAGCGGGTCGAATACGGCCTCGGCTCGCTGGAGCCGGTCTTGGCGGCGGCCGCGTTCTGCCGGGTCGTCGGTGGCGTGCGGGCCTGCCGCGAGTTCGGCGAGGGTGACCGCGCTGATGGCGATCTCGACCGGAAGCGAGCCGGCCGGGATGCGTTCCAGATCGATGACCACCGACGTGTCGAGCAGGCCGCGTTCGGGGCGCCCGGTGTCAGGCACGGGGCGCGATGTCCTGGTCAGCGACCGCGTCGAGGTCGTGGCGGAATCGGCCGTAGTCGACCGGGGCGGCAGTCCGGAAGAGTTCGACGGCAGCCTCGGCGCGGACGAAGCGGTGACGGCGCAGTGGGGTCAACTCGCCGACAGGCTCACCGTTGCGAGTGATGACGAAGGTCTCGCCTTCGGTGAGAGCACGCATGATGCGGCCACTGTCGTTCCGAAGTTCCCGTTGGCTGATCACACTGCTCACGACCTTAGCGTAGCACCTCATGCTACGCTACTGGCGTGCGGATCGACGAGCACGCAGAGCGCAGCGGCTTCCCGGCGACAGCGGCGACCGAGGTCGGCAACATCATCGACCCGACGACCGAGAAGCCCTGAGAGCGCCCGGACCGGGCTGCGCCCCGGCGCTCAGGCACCCCTGGGCGCTTGTGCTGACGCGCCTCCCGCGCCCGTCGTCACCCGAGCCATCACGGAGGATCAGACGACAGGTAGGCGGGGATGTCTCGCCTCGCGTGCAGGACGCGCCAAATGTCGATCCTGTCCTGTTGGGGCACGTAGAAGATCGGGTAGGGGAACTTCTGGAGAGACCAGTTCCGCAACTCCGGGATCTCGAGTTCGAAGGCGAACCGGAGGGAGCCGCTGTTCGGATATCGGCGGAGATGGTCGATGGCGGCCTCGAGCGCGTCCACGAAGCCGAGCGCAGTCTCTGAGCCGGCTTCGCTGCGGTAATGGTCGACCGCGGCCTCGATGTCGGCGGCGGCAAGGGTGCGGACTTCGACCTGCACCGATTCGGGTTCAGGCGTCGGCCCGGGCTTGATGTCGCAGCGACGCGAAGTAGGCGGCGTCTGCCGTGGTGGCGACCGGGGCGCGGGCTCCCTCGAGGAGTGCAGTTCGAAGATGGCGGCGGTCGTGATCCCGTCGGATCAGATCACGCACGTACTCGCTCGTCGATCCGTAGTGGCCGAGGTCTACCTGCGAGTCGACGAAGCTCTTGAGTTCTTCCGGGAGCGACACGTTCATCGTGCTCATGGCATCCGAGCATAGTGTCTTTGGCAAACCTTGCCAAAGACATGTCCGGCGGTCGCAGCTCGTCGATCACGCCGACCGTTCCGGTTCCAGCTCGAAGAGGCGGAACCGGCGGTCGGTCACGGTGATGTAGTCGGTCCAGCCCGGGAACCAGGCCACCGCGGTCTGCCAACGCCGCTGGCGCTCGGCGCCCTCGGGGAGGCGGGCCCTCACCGCGGTGCGCTCAGGGCACTGTGACACCTTTCTACCTGCATTGGTATTCTGATACCTATGGTGCTGAGCATCAAGAGCGCTGCTGCTGACCAGCTCGCCCGAGAGTTGGCCGAGCTGACGGGGGAGTCCATCACTGAGGCGGTTGTGGAGTCGCTGCGGGCCCGTCTCGACGCGGAGAGGCGGCGACAGCGCGACCGAGGCCTCGACGACATCATCGAACGGTTCCAACGGTTGCCGCGACTCGATGAGCGGGAATCCGAGGATGTCATCGGCTACGACGAGCACGGCCTGCCGTCGTGAACGTGGTCGACACCTCAGCCGTGGTCGCCGTGCTGTTCGGTGAGCCCGGCAGCCCCGAGATCGAACGCGAACTCGTTGACTCGCCGTGCATCATGTCGGCCGCGACTCGCGTCGAACTCGGAATCGTCGTCGAGGCGCGAGCCGGACCCGCGGGCGCTCAGCTCCTCGACGAACTCCTGACACGCGTCGAGATGAGGATCGAGCCAGTGGACGCCGACATGGCGCACGAGGCCCTCGTGTGCTGGCGCCGCTTCGGCAAGGGAAGGCATCCCGCGGTGATCAACTACGGCGATACGTTCTCCTACGCGCTGGCCCGCCGCATGGGCGTTCCGCTGCTGTTCGTGGGCGAGGACTTCACCCAGACCGACGTCCTCGTCGCCTGATGGCGCCGGTGCCGCCGACTGACCTCGCCAGGACAACCCCAGGGGGCTAAAGTCGCAGGCCGGGAGTACCGAAGGGGAGGACTATGCGGCGCTTCGTAATCGAACGGGACATCCCTGACATCGGCTCGGCCGAGCGCGAGCAGCTGCGGGCGGCGGCCGGGCAGTCCAACTCGGTCCTGAAGGCGATGCAGTCCGAGGGCAAGGCCATCCAGTGGGAGCACAGCTACGTGGCCGGCGACAAGACGTTCTGCATCTATGTGTGCGACAGTCCCGAGCTGATCGACGAGCATGCCGAGCGCAGCGGCTTCCCGGCGACGGTGGTCACCGAGGTCGGCAAGATCATCGACCCGACGACCGAGAAGCCCTAGCGACCACCGCCATTAACCGGAATCGCTCGCCGGCTCGAGTTCGAAGAGGCGGAACTGGCGGTCGGTGACTTTGACGTAGTCGGTCCACCCCGGGAACCAGGCCACCGCGGTCCGCCACCGCCGCTGGCGCTCGGCGCCTTCGAGGAGCCGGGCCCGCACGGGCGTCCGCTCGCCGCGGTAGCGGAGTCGAATCTAGAGCCCGGCGACGCCGATAGCGGTGGCGGCCACAACGGCGAGGCCGAGCGCCATCTGGCTGATCCCGATGATCTTCACCGGTGCGACCGGCTGGCGCCGACGCACTCGCTGGAACACGACGACGGCCACGAGGACCGCGGCACCCACGACGATGCGGCCGTCAACGATCACGGCGGCGGCAGCGATGACGGCTGCCGCCAGGTCGGTGAGGGTGGCGAGACGCGGCTGCCAATCCCGGTCGTGCGATCGCGCGATCTGGGCCCGCACGTGGGGGATCGAAGTGGTCACGCGAGCGGCCAGGATCAGCCACAGCCCGGCGGCCAGATGGGGGTCGCCGTCGCCGGCGATGACCACGGCCGCGGCGACCGCGGCGATGGCGACCGCGCCGGTGAGCTCAGGCACCAGGCGACGCCGCCGGGAACGGATGTCGTAGGCCAGCTCGACCGCAACCAGCGGGGCCGCCGCGACCGCTGGAATCCACCAGCGGCCATCCGCAGCCGTGACCGCCACCACCACGACGAGAGCCGCGAGGAGCACGGCCTCGGATGCGGCCACCCGCTCGGCCAGACGGGTGCGGGCAAGGCGGCGATGCCGCCGGCGGTCGACGAGGGCCAACTCCAGCGGGGTCCGCAGCACGAACAGCATCAGCGCCGCCAGAGCCAGGCATGCTCCCGCGATGCTCGGCGCCACGAGCAGCCCCAGCAGTCCGGGCTCGATGGTGAGGCCCCACCCGCCGTGTTCGGACGGCAAGGCCACCGCGAGCATCGGGTTGCGCGATGTCGGAGCGTCGGTCACTGCCTTGAGATTCTCCTAGATCCGCGGCGCGATTGCGACGGCCGGGGTGAGCGCACGGAACTCTGCGGCCGTCGGGTGAAAGAAGCGGCAGTTCGCGGACAAGAAACAGAGATGAGCGACGATCCGCCGGACCGGCCTCCCGGCGCCGACCGGGAGTGGTTCCGCTACCTGTTCCACGAGAACTACCGTCCCCTTCTCGCATACGCGCGCCGGCGGGTGGAGGCGGTAACCGCGGACGACGTTGTTGCCGAGACCTTCCTGGTGGCCTGGCGGCGCCGCGATGCGGTGCCCTCGGGCCATGAGAGGCCGTGGCTCTACGGCATCGCCCGCAACGTGATGCGCAACTCGACGCGTTCGGCGCGACGCCAGCAGGCCTTCGAGCAGACGCTTCGCGGCCTGCGCCAGCCGAAACCCTCAGACTCGGAGGCGGTCGACGAGCAGGCCGAAGTCATGCGGTCGGCCCTGTGCGAACTCTCCGAAGACGACCGGGAGATCCTGATGCTGGTCACCTGGGAGGAACTGTCGTACGCCGATGTCGGACGGGTGCTCGACATCTCCGTCAACGCGGTGGCGATCCGGGTTCACCGGGCTCGCAAACGGCTGGCAGGGCAGGTCGCGAAGTACCTCGGGAAGGATCCGAGTGAAGGACACGAGAGTTGACGATCGCGCTCGAACTGTAGATCTTCCAAGAAAAGAGGGGGCAACATGATCGGTGGGATACCAAGACTGGGAGAGGAGGTGCTTGACGAGTTGCGTCAGGCAAACCCCGTGGACGCCGATGCGCTGCCTTCCTCCCGAAGCCCAGAACCCGCGGCGCGGCTTGAGCAGATCCTCGAGTCGATCGACGGGGCAACCCAGTCAGGCAGAGCTGGGCCCACATAGAGGCACGGTCGCCCGGTCAGAACTCGAAGCCGTTGGCCGCGACGGGGGTAGTCATGGCCATGTCGGGCGGGCCGGCGAGCAGTGACATCAGCGCGGGCATGGCCGCCTGCATGGCCTCGTTGTCGGCGTGCTGCTGGGCCGCCTCCATGCTCGACATGAGGGCGAAGAACCAGTAGGTGCCGTCGTCGCCCCGGTGGTAGGAGTACGACTCCACCCCGTCCACCGACTCGCTGGCGGCGACAACGGCTCGAAGCGCCTCATCCATCTCCTCGCCCTTGCCCTCCTGGCAGGAGAACTTCGCGAACACGGAAACCTTCGACATTGCCTCGCCCTTTCTGGTGGCCATCGCGCCGGACAGGCCCGGCGCCGAGAAGCTACCGGCGCCGAGAAGCTACCGAAGCCGAGAAGCTACCGGCGCCGAGAAGCTACCGGGCCGGTGGCTAGAGTCGGCGGCCCGGGACCGAAGGGAGCACTGTGGGCAGGAACCTGCGCTCGCAGATCGAGATGACCGACGACGAGGTCGCCCTGCTGCTCGACCAGTCGCGAACCTGCACGATGGCGACCGTCGGGCCCGGCGGGATGCCCCATCTGGTGGCCATGTGGTACGCCTGGCTCGACGGCCAGGTTTGGCTGGAGTCCAAGGCCAAGGCGCAGAAGATCGCCAACCTGCGCCGCGACGACCGCCTCGTGGTGATGGTCGAGGCGGGCAACACCTACGAGACTCTGCGGGGCGTGTCCCTGGAGGGCCGCGGCGTGATCGTGGAGGATCCCGACGAGATCTGGCGGGTCGGGGTCAACGTGTGGGAGCGCTACAGCGGCCCCTACTCCGAGGAGTGCCGGACCTTCGTGGAGGCCATGCTGCGCAAGCGGGTGGCGGTGCGCCTCGATGTGGAGCGGACCCGCACCTGGGACCATCGCAAGCTGGGCATGGGCCCGACGGAGGTCGGCGGCACGACCGGCCCCCACATCGACGGCCCCGGCCTGCTGGGACCCGGCTGAGCGCTTAGCCGCCTGGACCGCTAGGAAGAAGGGCGTGGAACTGTCACAAGCGACCGCCTGGGCGGCCGAGCACCGCCTGGGGGTGTTGATCACCATCCGGGCCGACGGCCGGCCCCAATCCTCCGACATCGTCTACGCGGTCAACGACGGCTCCTTCGTCATCTCGGTCACCGCGGGCCGGGCCAAGACGGCCAACCTGCGACGCGATCCGAGGGCGGTGCTGCACATCTCCGATGAGAACGCGTGGTCGTACGTGTCACTCGACGGCACCGTCGAACTCTCGCCCGTCACCAGCAGCCCCAGCGACGCCACCAGCGACGCACTGGTCGACTACTACGAGCAAGTCGCCGGAGGCCCGCACCCGGATTGGGACGAGTACCGCCGGGCCATGATCGACGAGCGCCGCCTGATCGCCCGGTTCACCCCGACCAGCGCAGCCGGCCACATCCGCGGCTAGCACGCCGGGCGGATCAGCGCGCCGCCAGGACGGCCCCGTCCACCGGTAGGCACGCGCCGCTGACAAAGCGGGATTCGTCCGAGGCGAGGAACAGGGCCGCGTAGGCGACATCGGCAGCCGAGCCCTTGTAGGCCATCGGCACCCGCGCCTCCCGCTGGCGGGCGAGCTCATCACGGCGTGCGCCGGTGCCGACCACGGCTGCGTCGATGGCCATGGGCGTGTCGATCAGACCCGGCAGGATGGCGTTGGCCCGAATGTCGTACTGGCCGTAGGTGGCTGCGATCGACTTCACCAGCCGGCTGACCCCGGCCTTAGAGATCCCGTACGCGGCAGAGGTGCCACCGCGCTCGGCTCCTATCGATGACACCGCAACGAACGACCCTCCCCTCTGCTCGACCATGACGGGCAACACATGCTTGGCCACCAGCCACATGGCCTTGAGGTTGGTCTCCATGACATCGTCCCAGACCTCCTCGGTGACGTCGGCCGCCAGGCCTGGGCCGAGGATCCCCACACTGTTGAACAGCACGTCGACACCGCCGAGCCTCGCTCGAGCCTCATCTGCAAGCAGTTGGCAGTCGCCGGCCCGGGTTATGTCGGCCTCAAGGACCGACACCTCTGGAGTGTCGGGCTCCATCATCGAGACGGTCTCCGCCGCACTGGCCGGATCGCGGTCCACCAGCAGCAGGCGAGCACCCTCCCTGGCGAAGAGCAGCGCGGTGGCCCGGCCGATGCCCATCGTGGCGCCCGGCGTCTGGCCGGCGCCAACAAGCACGACCCGCTTGCCGTGCAGCCTGCCGGTGTGCTGTTGGAGCATCAGCCCAAGCCCTGGCGGCGATTGTCGACTGGCGCAGGCCCGGGGTCTGCGGCGGCGTCCGCGATGGCAGACTGGAGAGCCGCTCCCCGGGGCCAGCCGCCGTAGAGCGCGATCTGCATGCTGGCCTCGTCGAGGTCGGCGATGTCCAGGTCACCGGCCTGAAGCGCTGCCCTCACATGGACGTCGAGCTCGCGCCCGGCGCCGCTCGCGGCGAGCACCGCGATGGTGATCAGCCGGCGCTCCCGCATCGACAGCCGGCCCCGGGACCAGATCCGGCTCATCACCTGAAGCGTCAGCTCGCGAAACTCTGTCGGCGAGCCCATGGCCCGCCCGGAGACCTGCTTGAAGACGGCCAGCATCTCCTGACGGCTCAACTGCTGGTCCGGGGACTCACCGCCGGTGGTGTTCCCGTCGCCCCGGTCGCCGCCGTCGGAGTCCGTGCTGGCCATCTTGAGGTGCTCACCCTTCTGATCGCCCGGTGGCGCGCCCATCCGGGATTATCGTCAATCAAGGATGATGCTAGAGGCCGAGCGAGCAGGCACGCGGGTCCGGCCCATACGGGCGAGGCCGTGGCCCGAGCGGCCCGTGAGCGCAGCGAACAAGAGCGGGAAATATCCTGCTGCAACGCAACGGGCTAGTACCACCCGCGCACCTTCGATAGTCAGGCAACTACGGCTACCTAGTAAGAGGACGACGAGCGCTGGTGAACGTGGCCAAGCACACCAACGGCGGGTACTTCGACACCGGGGGGCAGAGCTGAAGCCCGCCGCCTTCGGGTATCACGCGCCACAGGGCCTGGCCGAGGCCTTGGAGCTTCTGGCCGAGTACGGCGACGAGGCCAGGCCCCTCGCCGGGGGGCAGAGCCTCGTTCCGATGCTGGCCATGCGGCTGGTCCGGTTCGACCATCTGATCGACCTCAACAATGTCGGCGAGCTCACCGGCGTCGAGCAAACCGGCGACGGTCTGCGGATTGGGGCTATGACCCGGCAGGCCACCATCGGCGCAGATCCACTCGTCGCGAGCCGCGCACCCTTGCTGGCCATGGCCACGTCCCACATCGGCCACTTCCAGATACGCAACCGGGGGACTGTCGGAGGCTCCCTGGCCCACGCCGACCCGGCCGCGGAGTATCCGGCGGTCGCAGCCGCACTCGACGCCAAACTGGAGGTGGCCAGCGTGCGGGGCACGCGCCTCAAGGACGCAGCCGACTTCTTCGAGGGTGCCTTCACCACCGCGCTGGACGGCGACGAATTGGTGGTGGCGGCAAGGTTCCCGGCCTGGGATGGCCCCAACGGCTTCGCCTTCGAGGAAGTGGCTCGGCGCGAGGGCGACTTCGCTCTGGTCGGTGCTGCGGCCGGCGTCGAACTGGACACCGCCGGAATCATCCGGCGAGCGTCCATCGCAGTAGTCGGTGTGGGAGGAGCGCCCGTGAGGGCCACCGAGGCCGAGACCGCACTCGTGGGGTCCAGGGCCGAAGGTGGCGATCCCGGCGAGGCTGCCATCGGCCGCTTGGCCCTGGCCCGTTCCGAGCCGACCGACGACATTCACGCGTCGGCGACATATCGACGCCGGGTGGGATCCGTGGTCGTGGCTCGAGCCGTTGCGGAGGCGTCCCGACGAGCGGTGGCCGCCAGCCGGGAGGGCCGCGATGTCTGACCGGGATCGGGTGTACTCGGAAGTGTCGGTGAGCGTCAACGGGGCCCCGCACCGGGCTGCGGTCGAGGCGCGCCGGACGCTGTCCGACTTCCTACGCGAGGAATGTCTGGCCACCAGCGTGCACCTCGGCTGCGAGCACGGTGTCTGCGGGGCCTGCACCGTGCTACTCGACGGCATCGCGGTCCGCTCGTGCTTGCTGTTCGCGGTGCAGGCACAGGGCGCGGAAGTCACCACCGTGGAGGGACTCGCCGGCCCCGACGGCTCCCTGAACCCTGTACAGCAGGCGTTCCGGGACTGCCATGGACTCCAATGCGGGTTCTGCACGCCCGGGTTCATCGTGTCGGTGACCGCCTTCCTGGCCGAGAATTCCGAGCCGACCCTGGAGGAGATCCGCAGCGCGCTGTCGGGCAACCTCTGCCGCTGCACCGGCTACCAGGGGATCATCGCCGCGGTCCAGCAGGCGGCCGCCGCGGAGGCCCAGACCCGAACGGGAGTAGAGCCATGACGTCGGGGGCCGCGTTGCCGGGATCAGCCACGGTCACGACCGGGGTTGAGGCCTCGGAGGCGGCAGGCCGGTTCGTGGGCCAGTCCGTCAAGAGGGTCGAGGACGGGCGCCTGGTGGCGGGTTCGGGTCAGTACGTCGACGACATCCGGCTGCCGGGAATGCTCCACGCCGCATTCTTGAGAAGCGACCTTGCCAGGGCCCGTATCCGGCGACTGGACACCTCCGCGGCTGCCGGCCTGGACGGGGTGGTCGCGGTGCTGACCGCCGAGGACCTGAACCACCACGTCGACTCGCTGCGATCCTCGGTCAACCCTCCTGATCTGGCCATCGTCCCGGGCCATGTGCTGGCCCCCGGCGATGTGCGCTTCGTGGGCGATCCGGTGGCGCTGGTCGTGGCCGAGGACCGCTACCTGGCCGAGGACGCCCTCGAACTCGTTGACATCGACTACGAGCCCCTGACACCGGTAGTTGACTACGAGCAGGCCGCCAGCAGCCCCCACATGGTCCACCCCGAGCTGGGGACCAACCTGGGCGCGTCCGGCTCCGGTCCGGATCCAGGGTTGGCTCGAGTGTTCGAGTCGGCCCACCTGGTGGTCACCGAGACCTTCCACCAGCAGCGGCAGTGCAACATGCCCATGGAGACCCGAGGCCTGGTCGCTCACTGGCAGCGCCACGCCGGACGCCTCGACCTGTGGGCGTCCACCCAGAGCCCCCACGAGCTGGCGTTCACCGCGGCCCGCGTTCTGCGGATCGGCGAGCACCAGGTGCGAGTCCACATGGGCGACGTGGGCGGGGCGTTCGGCCAGAAGGTCTACTCGGGTCGCGACGAACTGGCGGTGCTGCTTGCAGCCCGCGCCTTGGCCCGGCCCATCAAGTGGATCGAGGACCGCCGCGAGAACCTGATGGCCGCCAACTCGGCCCGGGTGGACCGTCTCACAGTGACGATGGCCGTCGACGCCGACGGGCGGATCCTGGGGGCGGAGATCGACCACTTGAGCGACAGCGGCGCCTACCCGCTGGGCGGCGCGCCCGCCAAGAGCGCGCAGTTGGTGTCGATGTTCCCGGGCCCGTACCGCATCCCCCGCTTGGGCTGGTCCACGGCGACGGTGTTCACGAACACGGTCGGCCGGGGCGCGTACCGGGGTCCGTGGCAAATGGAGACCGTCGGCCGGGAACTGATGATGGATCTGGTGGCCCGGAGACTCGGTCTGGATCCACTCGACTTCCGCCGCCGCAACGTGATCGAGCAGGCCGAACTGCCCCACACCACGGCCACGGGCCGCGTGTACGAGCAGATCTCACCGGCGGAGACTCTGGAGCAAGCAGCCGAGATGATCGACTACCAGTCGTTCCGGGCCGAGCAGGCCGAGGCCCGCTCAAGAGGGCGGCTGCTGGGGATGGGCTTGAGCTTGTTCGTCGAGCCCACTTCCATTGGTAGGGGAGCGCTCGGCGCCGAAGGGGCGGTGGTGCGTGTAGAGCCCGACGGCAGCGTCACCGTGTCAATGGGAACCGGCTCTCACGGTCAGAGCCTGGAGACCACCATCGCGCAGGTGGTGGCCGACGAGCTCGGCGTCGACATGGGGCGGGTCACCCTGCGCCAGGGCGATGGCACGCCCTACGGCTTCGGGACGGGCGGCAGCCGCAGCGCGGTGATCGCAGGCGGGGCAGCCCGGGCCGCGGCCTCCGAGGTGCGATCCCGGATCGAGCGGATCGCCGCCCACCTGCTGGAGGCTGCCCCCGAGGACATCGTCGTTGATCGAGGATCGGCGTTCGTGGCGGGCACCCCCGCGAGGCGGGTATCGGTGGCCGAGGTGGCCGACGCGGCCTACCGCCGCCCGGAGGCGCTGCCCGAGGGTGCGCCCGAGGGGCTCGAGCACACTGCTCGCTACCGGGCGCCCGAGGTCACCCACTCGAACGCAGCCCATGCCTGCATCTGCGAGGTCGACCGCGGCACCGGGATCGTGCGGATCCTCAGGTACGTCGTGAGCGAGGACTGCGGGAACATGGTCAACCCGATGATCGTCGAGGGCCAGATCGCGGGCGGCGTGGTGCAAGGCATCGGCGGGGCGCTCTACGAGTGGGCGCCCTATGACACCGACGGCAACCCGCGGGCCACCACACTGCTCGACTACGTGATGCCTACCGCCGCCGAGGTGCCCATTCTCGAGCACGGCCATGTGGTGACTCCCTCGGACACCCCCGGAGGGCACAAAGGCGTGGGCGAAGGCGGTGCCATCGGCGCGCCGGCCTGCGTGGTGAACGCGGTGAACGACGCACTGGCGCCCCTCGGGATCAGGCTCTCCCGCCAGCCGCTCACCCCCGGCGCCATCATCTCCGCTATCGCGGAGACCGAGCGAAGTTAGGCGGCCGAGGCAGTCATCGCCTCGGCAATAACCTCCACCGTCTCGGCCACGTCGTCGTTGCTGTGGGCCGCCGATACGTAGAACTTTCCGGAGCTGAGCACTCGCCGCCGGGCACACTCCAGCAGGAACCGGCCGGCCCTGGCTGAATCGGCCCGCTTCAGGCTGGCAACGTCATTAATGGTGTGCTCGGCGAAGGCGATCTGCACGACGGGACCGTCACCGAGTAGCTGCACATCGACGCCTTGATCGGCGGCAGCCCGCTCGATGCCGCGCCTGAGCTCGCCGGTCGTCGCCTCCAACCGGTCGTACGTGCCGGGCCGGCTGAGCACCCCGAGAGTGGCCAGCCCGGCCGCGGCGCACAGCGGGTTGCCGTTGAGGGTGTTGCCGTAATACGCGCCGCTAGCGGGCAGGCTGCTCTGAGGCTGGGCCACGTCGATGATCTCCCCGGCCCCGGCGATTCCGGTCATGGGCATCCCGTTGGTGAGGGCCTTGCCGAAGGTGGCCAGATCGGGCACGACCCCGTAGCGCTCCTGGGCTCCGCCCAGCGCGAACCGGAAGCCGGTGACCATCTCGTCGAAGATGAGCAGCACCCCCGCACTGGCGGTTACCGCCCGGAGCATCCGGAGGAACCCGGGCGCGGCGACGAGGCACCTCTGCATGGGCTCGCAGATGACCGCGGCCAACTCGCCCGCGTTGCGCCGGATCAAGTCCTCGGTCATCGAGAAGTCGTTCCATCGCGACACGATCACGTCATCGGCGACGCCAGCGGGCACCCCTCCGGAATCGAACGTTCCGCCCGGATACTGCGCAGGCTCCGTGAAGGCGTTGATCATGCCCACGTCGTGGGAGCCGTGGAAACCGCCCGCAAACTTCAGGATCTTGGGCTTGCCGGTGAACACTCGGGCCATGCGCAAGGCGTAGAGGGTGGCCTCCAGGCCTGACGAAGCGAACTTCACCTGCTGCGCGCAGGGCATGACGTCGACGATCCGCTGAGCGAGCTCGATAGTGGGGGAGTTGAGCACGTAGAACGTGGACCCCTTGGCGGCCTGCTCCGCGATCGCGGCCGCAACCTCGGGATGGGCATGCCCGAGCAGCACCGGGCCGCTGCCGAGCATGTAGTCGATGTACCGGCGCCCGTCGAGGTCGTAGAGATAGGCGCCCGATCCGTTGGCCGCCACCACCGCCAAGTCGTCTGGCAGTCTGAACTGCCCGCTCACTGTGCCGGCCATCAACTCGTGGGCCAGTCTCAAGACGTCGTCGCGCACGAGCGGGGGCCGGGGCTCCTCCAAGGTGACTATTCTATGATCATCATGACATCGATTTGGCATTTCGCCCTGGCCGTGCCCGACCTCGAAGAGGCGATGGAGCAGGTCGGGGAGGCTTTCAAGGTGAGTTGGCGGCCGATTCACCGAGCAGAGACGGTCCTGCGCGACGAGCACGGCCAAGAGCATCAGGTGGAATGCGTTTTCACGTTCTCCGAGGGCGGTCCGCCGTCGATCGAGATGTGGCAGGCAGTGCCCGGAACGCCGTTGGCCACTCCCGACGACACCTGGTTGCACCACATCGGATACTGGGTCGACGACCTGCCCGAGGAGTCGGACCGGCTCGACGGTCTCGGCTGGCCGTGCTTCATGAACGCCCACAGCGTGGCCATACACCGCGGGCCGGGCGGATTGATGCTCGAGCCGTGCGACGTGAACCGGGACCGGCCGTTCCTGCGGGACCTGTACCCGCCGGGCAGCGCCCTCCACGGACCGCCCGACAACAACGACCCCAAGCACTACCGCATAGGCGCCGACTACCACCAGCCGGTCGACTAACCGGTATGGGGCCGCCCGTCGACGCCTTCTCCTACGACGGCAAGCGGGCGCTGGTGGTCGGCGGCGCCACGGGCATGGGCGCGGCCACCGCGTCGCTGGTGCGCTCGCTCGGGGCCCACGTCACCGTCTTCGACATCGCCGAGGTGAGTGTCGAAGTCGACCATTCGGTGTGGGTAGATCTGAGGAGCATCGACAGCGTGGACGAGGCTGTCGGCGCTCTGTCCGAGCCGGTCGACGCGCTGTTCTCGTGCGCGGGCGTGGCCGACGGGACCGAGGGGATCCTCGAAGTCAACTTCGTGGCCCAGCGCTACATCATCGAGCGGGTGGTGGCTGGGGGACTGCTGGCCGGCGGAGCTGCCATCGGGGTGATCTCGTCCATGGCCGGGAACGGCTGGTACGTGCACACCCCCGAGGTGCTGGAGTTCCTGGCCACACCGGATTGGCCGTCCGCGGTCGAATGGGTGCGCGACCGGGACGTTTTGCCCACCTACCGGTTCACCAAGCGGGCCATGAGCGCTTACATCGCGCTGCAGGCCATGCCGTTGCTGCAGAGGGGGATACGCATCAACGGCATCGAGCCGTCGATGACCGACACCCCGCTGGCCCGGGCCAACGCGGACCGCTGGTTCCGCTTCGGCGCCGAGTACCGGGCCGCAACCGGGCTGGAGCCGCTGACTCCCGAGCAGATGGCCTACCCGCTGGCCTTTCTTTGCAGCGACGCGGCCAGCGGCGTGACTGGCACCTGCCTCATCGTCGACCAGGGCCTGGTCGGGGCGGCACTCACCGACACCTTCGACACGCCCGGCACCAAGGCCCGCTTCGGGTTGTAGCGGCTGGGCGGTCAGCTTCCGGCTACTAGAGCTGACATCAAGCGTTTGACGTCGGGCAAGTCCTCCAACGACTCCACGCAGGCGACGGCCTCATCGACCTGGCGAGCCGTCAGGAACGGCTCGCAGAACAGCCTGAACTTGTCTTGCAGTTCTGCGTCGGCGACCACCGCGTCCTGCTCCCAGGGATCGCCGCTGGCGTGGTCGGTGCTGGCCTCGAAGGTCCGGCCGGAGGTGGTGGTCAGGGTCATGGCGGTGGGGATCAGCTGGCAGTGGCCCTGCTTACGGATGAGTTCTTCCATGATCGGAGCGGCTTCCGGGTAGACCCGTACGTTGACCCGGGTCGCGAAGTCGCGCACCCGCTGGTCGGACATCGCTTCGGTGCTGTGCCACCGCGGCCCGGGCGGACCCATGCAGGCCGCCAGGCCGAGCACGTGGGGCACGCTGAACTGTCCGTCCACCACGGTCTGCACGTCGGGGTCGTCCATGTGCTTGGCCATCATGGCGTGGGGTACCCGCACGTCGACGGTCGCGATGTCGTCGGCTTCGACACCGGCCTGGGCCTGCAGGTCGTAGAACAAGTCGAGCGCCGGGGTGGCGAAGCGGCACGCGGGATAGACCTTGAACGAGGTCTCCTCGATGAGCCACCGCTGCCCGAGCCGATCGGTCAACGTGTCCCATTGGCACCGGCGAGAGCCCATCATCCGCCAGAACCCGCGGTCGCCGTCGAGGATGGTGGGATCGCCGGCGAAGCCCTCCGCGGCCAGCCGGGCCGCGGTCACCCCGGCCTCGGCCATGGTGCCGTACATGCCGTACTTGGTCATGGGCCGGGGCGCGGGCAGGTTGCCCCACTGGCCTGCGATGGGCAGCGGAGCGGTGGCCACCGTGATGCCGAAGGCCCGGGCCATAGCGTCGGGATCGAGTCCGAGCAGCCGCCCGGTAGCGACTGTCGACGCGAACGCGGCCCAGCTGAGGCCGGCCACCGGGGCTATCTCGACGGTGCCGTCGTCGAGCAGGTCGATGTGGCGCAACGACAGTCCGATGCGGGCGGCGATGTCGAACCCGACGGCGATGGCTCCGAGCAACTCCGCACCGGATTTGCCCAAGGCCTCAGCAGCGGAGAGCGCGGGCGGGACCGCGCACGCGGCCAGATGGCCCGAGTGACGGATGGTCTCCTCGGCATCCAGCGCGTTGGCGTAGTGGGCGTTCAGGAAGGCGGCTGAGGCCAACGGAAGCCGTTCCCCGCCGACCAGAACGGTTGCTTCCCCGGCGCCGCCGGACGCGGTCCTGACCCTGGTCAGGATCTCGCTGGAGGCCACGCCCCGCCCGCCGACGGTGCAGCCCAGCGTGTCCAGCGCGACCCGCTTGGTGGCGGAAACCGCTTCGTGACTCAGATCGCCGGTACGAGCCTCGACCGCGAACCGGGCCAGGGTCCGGGTGTAGCTGGGCTCTGACATGTGTCTCCCCGGGCGTAGGACGCGTGCCGGGCCGAGCCCGGCCGGGCCGCCCGGTACGATGCAACCATGATCATAGAATGGTCATGGTCGCGGAAGCCGGGCTCAGGACGGGGTCCGAGGCCCGGTCCGGCGCTAGCCCGCGACGCTGGTCTGTGCTGAGCGTCGATCAGCTGGTCGAACAGGCCCGCCAGCAGGCCGGGGAGGGCGCCCGCGAGTTCCAGAGCCGCTCGTTCGAGGAGGGCCTGGAGGTCCTTGCCCGCTCGATCAACGACTGCGACCGGATCAACCCCGCAGGGCGCGGCCGGCTCGAGGGGCTGATCGTCGACCACCTGGTCCGGCGGCTGCAGGTTGACCGGTATCTCGCCGACAACCCTGACGCGCTCGCGGCCGGGGTGGCGCGTCCGGTGTTCGTGATGGGCATGCCCCGCACCGGCACGACGGCGGTGATCAACTTGCTGGCCTGCGACCCGGCCCGGCGGACGGTGCTTCGCTGGACGCTGGAGGAGCCGGTGCCGCCGCCCGCCGCCGACCGGCTCTACACCGATCCTCGCTGCGTGGCCGCCCTCGAACGGCAGGAGCGGGCGCTGGCCGAGGGCCTGGCCGGCACGAACATCCGCTTCGAGTGGGCCGACTCGCCCGCGGAGTGCGTCCACGTGATGAACCACGACTTCAAGGCCATGCAGTGGGAGGCGTCCGCGCCGATGCCCGCATACACCGAGTTCATCTACTCCTGCGACATGACCTCGGCCTACGCCCTGCACCGCCGGTACCTGCAGGTGCTCCAGCACCGTGCCCCCGGTCCGTGGGCCCTCAAAGGGCCGTCTCACGCCCTGTGGCTGCCGACCCTGCTGAGCATCTATCCCGACGCCCGGCTGGTGTGGACCCATCGGGACCCGTGCACCGCGGTGGCGTCGCTGTGCAGCCTCATGGCCAACGCTCACCGCCGCAACTGCGACGAGGCCGATGTCGAGTACCTCAGCCGCAACGTGCCGCTGGGCCTGATCGAGCATGTCCGGCGGCCGATGGCCATGCTCGACGAGATCGGGGACCGGATCCACCACATCCAGTTCTCCAGCCTCGTGGGCGGCGAGATCGCCGCCATGAGACGTCTGTACGCCTGGCTCGGCGACGAGCTGACCCCGGGGGTCGAAACCCGGATGCGGGGCTGGCTCAAGCAGGGCAGGCAAGCGAGGCTCGGTCCGCATCGCTACACCCTCGAGGACTTCGGACTGCGACGGCCCGCGGTCGCATCCCTATTCTCAGACTACGTCGACCGCTTCGAAATACCTGCGGAGACAGGGCAATGAACCAGCGCGAACCCGAACTGGCCCGCATCACCCGGCAGGGCGCCTCCACCGACGGATCGACCGACGCGGTGGCGGTCACCGACTTCATTCACATGTCGTTCGGGGTGACCAACAGCTATCTGATCACCACCGGTGACCGGTCGGTGGTGGTGAACGCCGGGTCCGGGCAGGAGGCCCGCCGGGCCCACCTGCCCCGCTACCGACGCATCGATCCGCACCCGCCCGCCTACATCGTCACCACCCAGAGCCACCGAGACCACATGGGCGGCGTCCCGGTGCTCAGCGGACCCGGAACCCGCTGGGTCGCGCACCGGAACTCCACCCAGTGGCGGGCCGACGTCCGGATGCTCCACGACGTGTACCTGCGCCGGCGCAACGTGTTGTGGAGCAGCGTGCTCAACGACGTCGTCGAGCTGGGCAACCGGGCCGGCCCCGACCGCGAGCCCGACATCCTGGTGGGCGACTCGTGGACGACCGAGGTGGGCGGGAGGCGCTTCGAGCTTCTGGCCACCCCCGGAGGGGAGACCACCGACTCGATGGTGGTGTGGCTCCCCGACGACGGCGCAGTGTTCACCAGCAACCTGTTCGGCCCCGTGTTCGGGGGCATGCCCAACCTGGCCACCCTGCGGGGCGACAAGCTGCGCTCGGCCCGGCAGTTCGTCTCATCGCTGGAGCGGGTGCGCGACCTCGAGCCCGAACTGCTGATCACCGGCCACGGAGACCCGATCCGGGGCGCCGCGACGATCCGGGCCGCGCTGGACAGGATCCGCGACGCCCTCCAGCACGTCCACGACCGCACCGTCGAGGGGATGCTGGCCGGCAAGACCCTGGCCGAGGTCATGGCCGGGGCCGACCCGCCCGAAGAACTGCGCCTGCCCGAGGCCCACGGCAAGGCATCGTGGAACGCCCGGTCGGTCTGGCACGAGTACCTCGGCTGGTTCCTGATGGAGTCCACCACCGAGCTGTACCCGGTGCCGGCGTCGTCGGTGGCCGGCGACCTGGTCGAGCTCGCCGGGGCGTCCGGGCTGACCGCGCGTGCCCGGGACCACCTGGATGGAGGCCGCCCAGTGGAGGCGCTCCATCTGACGGACATAGTCCTGCACGCCGATCCCGGCCACCGCGACGCCCTGGCTGTGCGCGCCAACGCTCTACAGGAGTTGCTCGAGCGCAGCCGGGGCGAGAACCTGAGCGAGGTGATGTGGCTCCGCAGCCAGATAGCCGACACGGACCGGAGGATGGCTGATGAGCAATGAAGCCCGGGACTGGGCTGAGGTCGCAACAGAGACAGCGCGCGAGGCAGCCGTCGCGGTCAGATCCCTCGATCTGAGCGGCAAGGTCGCCCTGGTCACCGGGGGCAACCGAGGCATCGGCCTGGCGGCGGCCGCCGGTCTGGCCGCGGCCGGCGCGTCGGTGGCGCTGTGGGGCCGCGACCACACCCGCAATACCTCAGCGGCGGACCTGCTGGAGGACCTGGCTGCCGCTCCGATCTTTGCCGACCGGATCGATGTCGCCGATTCGACCGCGGTCAGATCCGGCTTCGAGCGGGTCGTCGCCGAGCTCGGACGGGTCGACTGCGTATTCGCCAACGCAGGCATCGCCGAGCATGCCGCGTCGTTCCTGGACATCACCGACGATTCCCGTGACCGGGTACTGCAGACGAACCTCCTCGGTGCCTGGTCCACCGTCGGCGCCGCGGTGTCGCACATGGTCGACAGGCACGAGCGCGGCGATCCGGGCGGATCCATCGTGGTCAACGGCAGCCTGGCCACCGCCCGCGGGCTGAGCGGCGGGGAGCACTACGCCGCCGCCAAGGCCGGGCTGGGTGCTCTGGTCAGGGGAGTGGCCGCGGGATACGGCCGGTTCGGGGTGCGGGCCAACATGGTCTGCCCGGGCTATATCGAGCGGGACGGGATGCCGGGGCGGTTCGCCTCCAAACTGGCCGAGCGGGGGCCGGTGCCGCGTTATGGGCGGCCCGCGGAGATTGCCGGCATCGTGGTCTACCTGGCCAGCGAGGCCGCCGCCTATCACAACGGCGACACCATCACCGTGGACGGGGGCTGGTCGATCAATGTCAAGTGACGCTCGGTCCGCCGCCCTTGAAGCCCGGCCGGGACTCGGGCCTCCCGACCAGATCTCCTTCGCGGTAGCCGATATGGCGGAGGCGGTGTCGCTTCTCGAACCCCTATTCGGCCAGTTCGATGTCCGGGAGTCCGTGCTGGTACCCGGAACGGTTGTGTACCGGGGTCAGGAGGAAGAAATCCGGCTGCGGCTCGGGACGTGCCAGTCCGGATCGGTCGAGATCGAGCTGGTGGAGGTGCTGGCAGGCGATTGGCCGACCGTCGATCACATCGGCCGCCACGGCCCCGGCCTGCACCACGTCCGCTTCGTGGTCGCAGATCTGGACGCCGAATCGGCCCAGATGCAGGCCGCAGGCTTCCGCGAGGTGCTCAGAGGCGTGTCGCCCCGGGGCTCGCGGTTCGCCTACCTGGAGGCACCCGGGGTTCTCGGTCCGTCGATGGTGGAGTTGCTGCAGCCTCTCCGCTGATCAGGGATCACGAGGGGCCAGCCGGTACCAGGGATCGAGCCGGTCGCGAGAGCCGAGCGCCCAGTCCGGGCCGAAGGAGCGGGCCAGCTCCTCGTCGATGGCCACCGTGTAGGTCCAGTCGAACACCGCGGTGCGGTGCGCGATCAGCCACCGCCCGGCGCGCCGCTCGAAGCGGTCCACGTACCTGACCCCGATCACGTAGTCGAATCGCTGCCCGGCGTCGTCGGGCGCGCTGATCTGGTGGGCGATGCAGTAGGTGTCGACGTAGGCGCTCTCCCCGCTGACCCGGATGTTGGGCGGAGCGATGAAATGGTGGGTCGCCTCGTAGCGCTTGGACCGCTCGCCGCACACGAACTCGGCGAACTCTGCGGCCGGGCCCCGGAACATCCCGTGGTCGTCGAAGCCGTCGTCGTGGTAGCAGGACACCATCAGTTCGGCGTCGGCGCGGTCCACAGCCCGCACGTAGCGCTTCAGGACGTCGTGTATCTCCTCGCGGGCCAGCAATTCCTCGACGCTGACCGGTCCCGGTTCGCCCGTTGGTTCGTCGGCTTTCACCGAAGCGATGGTACTGCGAATGATCCCGCGCCGATCCTCGGACCCGAGACGATGCTTACCATTACACTCGTCGCCTAGAGCCGATTCCTGGGGTGGGCATGGCCGAACAAACTGCAATCGACACCCGTATCGAGGCCGGCGAAGATCGATGGCTCGGAAATCACCGGTCGGCGAAGGTCTCCGAGCTGCTGGCCCGCGACATCCTCAGCGACATCGAGGAGCGGGCGCTTCAGCCCGGAGCCAAGCTGCTGCCGGAGACGGCCATGCTCAAACGCTATGGCGTGGGTCGAGCCTCGCTGCGAGAGGCGCTGCGCATCCTGGAGATTTACGGCATCATCAAGATCAAGCCGGGACCGGGCGGCGGACCGGTCGTGGACTCGGTGGACAGCGCCGACTTCGGCCGAGCCTCGAGCTTCTACCTGAACGTCCTGGGCACCACGGTGGGCGACCTGCTGGAGGCCCGGGCCGCGCTGGAGCCGTTCATGGCCCGCATGGCCGCGGAGCGCATCACCCCCGAGCGGGCCGAGTCGATGCGCGAGGTGTTGCGACAGGAGCGCGAAGCCGAGGAGGACCCGGGCGCCGGGTGGGGCCGGGCCAGCGCAGCGTTCCACGCCGAGGTGGCCGGCATGACCGGCAACCCGATCCTCGACCTGCTGGGCCGGACGCTGACCACCATGCTCGCCGAGCGCACCCGACCGATCTTCCCGCCGGGCGAGCGGGGGGCCACCCGGCGGATCCACCAGCGCATCGCCGAGGCGATCATGAACGGCTCGGCCGACGAGGCGGCCCGCCTGTCGGAGGGCCATGTCAAGGCGATCAACGCCAAGATGGTGGAGTTGTTCCCGCACCTGCTCAACGAACCCATCGAGTGGCGCTGAAACCCGGTCACGGGGGACCGGACGCAGTCAGCGGATGGCGCTGATCCCGAGGATCTCCCGGCCGACCATCAGCTTCTGGATCTCGGTGGTGCCGTCGGGCATGGTGAGCATGCGGGCGTCCCGGAAGTACTGCTCCAGCGGGTACTCGGTGGACAGGCCGTAGGCGCCGTGCACCTGGATGGCCAGGCTGGTCACCTTCACCGCGGCCTCGGTGGCGTAGTACTTGGCCATCGAGGACTCCATGCGGGCCTCCACCCCCCGATCCAGCAGGTCCAGGGCCCGGTAGCACAGGTACCGGCTGGTGTCGATGAGGGTGGCCATCTCCACGATCATCGACTGGACCAGCTGGAACGCCCCGATCGGCTTGCCGAACTGGCGCCGCTCCTTGGCGTGGGCCACGCTGGCGTCGTAGGCCTTGCGGGCCAGGTGCACCGCCATCAGCCCGAGCAGGGCCCGCTGGGTGAGCCACGACGCGGTCAGCGAGGCCAGCCCGCCCTCGCCGATCAGGTTGACGGCCGGCACCCGGCACCCGTCGAACACCACCTCGCCCAGATGGTGGCGCCTGAGTCCCATCAGCTCCAGGTCTCGGGTCTCGAACCGGGACTGTTCCCGGTCGATGAGCAGGCGGCCCACCACCGCCCGGCCGCGGTCGTCGGTGCCGAGACGGACCGCGGCCAGCAGGATGTCGGCGATGGTGCAGTGGCTGCTCCAGACCTTGCGGCCATCGACGATGTAGCTGTCGCCGTCGCGTTCGGCCCGGGTGGTGATGCTGGTCACGTCCGATCCGGCGTCGGGCTCGCTGATCGATGATCCGGCCATGATCTCGCCCTCGATGAGGCGGGGCAGGTAGCGGTCGACGATCTCGGGGGACCCGCCGTCCAGGAGCCTGAGGCCGATGATGTCGTTGGCGGAGGCGGTGAGGCTCACGTCCGGGGGGAACTCCTCGTAGAGGATCCCCAGAGACACCGCGTCCATGCCGGCGCCGCCGAGGTGAGCGGGCACCCGGGCGCTGAGCATCCCGAAGGGCTTGACCATGCGCAGGAGCTCGAACACCGAGTCCCGGGGCAGCGGCTCGTCGGGGTGCCGGGCCAGGAAGGGCTCCAACTCCCGGACCGCGAAGTCCCGGGCGGTGGCCTGCAGGAGGGCCTGCTCGTCGTCGAATTCGAGTCTCATGGTGTCCTCGGCGTCCTTCTCCTCAGAGCGTGCCCCCGCCCAGAGGTCGGGGCGGCCAGGCGTCGGGATTGACGATGGTCGCCACCGACGGCCGGGTCCCCTGCAGCGTGGCCCGCACCGCGTCGGCCACCGCGTTGGCCATGTTGCGGGCCGCGATGTCGGTCAGCCCCGCATTGGCCTCGGTCAGCACGACGTTCGGGTGAGCCATCAGCGGCGACGAGTAGTCGGGGATGTGGTCGGGCCAGGTGTCGAGGGCGGCCCCGGCGATGCGCTCCTGCACCACCAGCTCGGTGAGGGTGTCCAGATCCAGGACCTCGACCCGGGCGGTGACCACGACCAGCGCGCTCGGCTTCATGAGGCGCAGCAGCTCCCCGCTGAGCAAGCCCCGGGTGCCCGGGTTGAGCGCGAGATGCACCGACACGATGTCGGCACTGCCCATGAGCTCGGGCAGGGACACCGGCTCGTAGCCGGCCGATTCGGCCTCCCCGGGCTGCCGGCACCAGACCAGCACCCTCATCCCGAGCCCGGCCCGCGCGATGCGGGCCACCCGGCGGGCCACATGGCCGAAGCCGACCAGCCCGATCGTGCGTCCGTGGAACTCCAAGCCCCAGGTCCGTACGTGGGCCAGCTTGAACTCGCCCGAGCGCATGCGGCGGTCGGAGCGCACGATGCCGTTGCCGAGGGCCAGGGCCAGGCCCATCGTGTGCTCGGCCACCGCCTGGGCGTTGGCCCCGGGCGCGTGAAGCACCGCGATCCCGAGGTCGGTGGCCGCGTCGACGTCGCAGTGGATGGCCGTTCCCAGGTCGACGCAGGCCAGCAGCCGGGGAGCGGCCTCCAGCAAGTCCCGATCAAGGAAGAACCCGGCGAAGGTGCACAGCACGTCCACGTCGGCCAGTCCCTCGACCGTCGGCGGCACTAGGCGCAGTTCGCCCATCGCCTCCAGGTCGGACCGCAGTCGATCGGTGATGAGGCAGCGCTCGTGCAGGTAGCCGATGACAGGGCGTCGAGGGAGCGTTCCGTCGGCTGTGGTGGCGGTCGCGGTCGTGGTCACGGCCTCTCAGCTCCAGCCCGAGGGCGTCGAGTTCGCATCCGGCGGGCTGACGATCGGTGCGAACCGTTGGCCTAGATTACCCCTGGTGCCGTCACGACCCCGGCGTTAGGAGCCCGACATGGAGCTGAGCAGCACCGCTCGCCGCTACCTGGAGATCGTGCAGGGCCTGGCGCCCGAGCTGGAGGAGCTCTCGGACCGGGTCGAAGCCGAGGTCCACGACATAGCGGCCCGTGAGGACCCGGTGTCGCAGCGCATCTACGAGCTCGTGATCGGCAACGACCTCCACCGCCTGACTCTCCCCAAGGAGTGGGGCGGCCAGGGTCTCAGCACCGCCGAGTACTTCCCGGTGCTGGAGGAGGTCGCGGGGATCAACGGCGCGCTGCGGATGGTGGTGCACGGAGCCAACGGCATGTGGCGGCTGGTCGACCAGTACGGCACCGACGCCCAGAAGCGGCATTGGCTGCCCCGCATGGCCGAGGGCGACACCGTCACGTTCGGCCTGACCGAGCCCGACAACGGCACCGGCCGGGACATCTCCACCGCCGCGGTGCGCGACGGCGACAGCTGGGTCATCAACGGGCGCAAGTGGCTCATCTCATTCGCCACGTCGGCCAAGATGATCCATCTGCTGGCCGCCACCGGCCGCGACGAGCGCGGCAAGACGCTCACCTGCTTCCTGCTCCCGCAGGGAACGCCCGGGGTGACGGCCGAGCCGCTCCCGCCGACGATGGGGTGCCGGGGCGCCAGTCACGAGATCCTCACCCTCGAAGATGTGCGGCTGCCCCACGACGCGGTGCTGGGCGAGGTCGACGCCGGGCTCGACCTCGGCCTGAGGGGTTTCCTCGACGTCAGCCGGCTCGGGATCGCGGGCTCCGCGCTTGGAATAGCCCGCAAGTCTCTCGCCCTGGCCACCGAGTTCGCCCGGCAGCGGGTGACCTTCGGCCGGCCCATCGCCACCCGGCAGGCGGTCAGGCTGGCCCTGGCCGAGATGGCAGCCGACACCTACGCACTGCAGGCGGCTGTCCGCGACGCCTGCGCCCGCTTCGACCGGGGCGAGTCCATCGAGGGCGAGGCCGCCATGTGCAAGCTGCTGGGAATCGAGATCGTCGGGCGGGTGACCGACCGGGCCCTGCGACTCCACGGCGGCATCGGCTACACCGAGGCGCACCGCATCGAGCGCCTCTACCGCGACGCCCGGGCCCTGTGGTTCGAGGAGGGCACCGCCGAGATCCAGAAGCTGGTGGTGGGCAGCGCGGTGGCCTCCGGCCGGCTCACCCTCTGATTACCCGGGCCGGCGCAAGCGGCAACCGCTCAGCCCGGATCCCGAAGTGCGGGGTCGATGTCGGAGTCCACCGCCTCGAGCCCGAGTTCGGCCATGGCCAGGATCCGGGCCCAGTCGTCGGGCTCGACGGCCTCCGCGCCGAGGCTGGAGGCGGCCAGCTCGAAGTCCTTGCTCAGCATCCGGTAGCGGTGGGAGGTGCGATCGGTCCGCCGCACCATCATCGACAGCGGCGCGCTGGCCGCGCTGCCCGACAGGAACACCCGCTGCAGCACCCGCCGATCGATGCCGGCCTGCTCGCCGATCCGCAGGGCCGCCTCGGCCGTGCCGACGGTCGCGGTGGTCAGCAGGTTGTTCAGCAGCTTCACCTGGCTGGCGGTGCCGGGTCGTCCCACCAGCACCGGAGTTCCGATCTCGTTGAGCACGTCGGCGCATCGCCGGTAGGTGTCCGCGCCGGCGCCCACAATGGCCACCCGGTCCAGACGGCCCTTGCCCATCGGCCCCGCAGAGACGCACACGTCGATGAGGTCCACGCCCGCGGCCGACGCCAGCCCGGCCAGCTCCTCGACGGTGGAGGGATGCACGGTCGAGTGCACCATCACGATCGAGCCAGCCTCCAAACCGCTCTCCAGAAGCCCTCCTGCGCCCGACACCACATCACGGACCTGCTGATCGTCGACCACGCAGATGCCGACGATCTCGCTGGCGGCCGCTACGTCGGCCACCGAGGCGGCCAGGCGGGCTCCGCTGCCGGCGAACGCCTCCAGTGCGGCCGGGTCGAGATCGAAGAGGGTCGTCTCGTGGCCCGCCTCAACCAGGTCGCGTGCGATCTGGCTGCCCATCTTGCCCAAGCCGACGAAACCGATTCTCACCTGGACCCCCTTTCGCGAACCCAGCCGAATCTACAGCCGCGCTACCGGCGGCTTGCGGGGGACAGGGGAGCCCCTCGGCGCCTCGTCGAGCCACAGGGCGAGCAGCTGGATCGACTCGTTGCGGGCATCGGGGCGGGCCTCGGCTACGGGCAGCAAGCCGTCGGCCACCATCATCCTGCGGAGCCGCATCCGGATCACGCCCAGCCTGAACGCGGTGAACACCAGGTGCCACTGCAGGTGCACCGCCTCCCGGCCGGTGCGGCGCTCCCAGCGCTCGACCAGCTCGTCGGGCCGGCCCAGGCCCGGCAGCAGTTCCCACGAGTGCCGGTCCATCTGGATCCACCACGCCAGGTCGGCCACCGGGCCGGCCAGCGACACGGTGTCCCAGTCCAGCAGCGCGGCCACCTCGAAGTCGCGGAACACCATGTTCCCGATGCGGGCGTCACCCCACGACAGCTCCGAGGCCACATCACGGGGCTGGTGCTCGACGAGCCACTCCCAGCCCTGCTCGAGCATGTCGCGGTTCCATCCGGGCCCCACTTCGAGCCGGTTGGTGTAGCCCCGCCAGTAGTGCAGCTCCTCCTCCAGGCCGCTGCGTCCCGTTCCCGGATCCAGGAACGCGACCCGGGCCGCGGGCACGGCGTGGAGCCGGACCAGCGTGTCGACCGCGCTCTCCCACAGGCGGCGGCGCTGCTCCTCGCATGCATCGGCCAGGAACCCGGCTTCGCTGAAGTGGGGGCGATCGCCGGGAACCAGCCCGGCAACCCGCTCCGAGACGAAGAACGGCGAGCCGAGCACGCCGGGGTCCTCCTCGTACCCGACCAGGCGCGGAATGGGCACGTCGGGCTCGGCTTCGAGAGCCTCCTGCACCAGGTACTGCGAGCGGAACGACCGGTCGGGGAACAGCGGCCGGTCCGGGGCTATGCGTACCGCCAGGCCCTGGCGAGACTGCTGGCCCCGGCTCGTCCAGCACGCGTCGACCAGCAGCGTCTCGTTGGCGACACCCGACGTGGACGGGATCTCCACCGCGGCGATCCGCACGCCGGGGAGTCCCATGCGGTCCGCCAGCCACGGCGCGAGCCTGGCCCGGAGCTCCTCGCGGTCGCGGCCTGTGTCCATGACCGGCGACTCGTAGCCCCTGTCCTCGTTGGCCGAGCGGCGCGTCATCGCGGCCGGCGAGGGGGCCTAGAGGCCGAGCGAGCAGGCACGCGAATCCGGCCCAAACGGGCGAGGCCGTGGCCCGAGCGGCCCGTGAGCGCAGCGAACAAGAGCGGGAGAGACACCCCTGCAACGCAACGGGCTCGCACCTGCCCGCGCACGTTCTTGGTCGAGCCGCCGCGGGTCAAGGAACAGCCCCGGCGCGGTGAAGCTCCGGCGCGGGCTGGTTCAGCATCTCGGAGCGCTCCGAGTACACCCAGCCCGCCTCGCCCTCCCAGACACAGCGCGAGAAGTTGAGCGCATAGTTGAGCCCGGTGCCGGTCATGTCCACCGCGGCCGCGTACTTCTTGCGCATCGGGGTCCACAACGACCGGCGGGTGACGCACTCCAGGTCGGCGTGGCCGGTGTCCCAGCCCAGCCCCACCGGCAGCGACTCGCCGTCCTTCGCGAACCCGGTGAGTCGGGGAGCCGACTCGACCCGGGCGTAGCGCAGACGGCCGTCGTCCTCCACCACGCCCCCGCCCTCGAGAGTGATGAGCCCCGCCGGCGTCCAGTAGCTCGACAGGATGAAGCCCCGGCCGCTCGGGAACAGACCGCCCATGATCACGTGGCCGCCCCAGGGCGCGCCCGATCCAGAGCCCCGGGGCCCGCGGGAGTGATCGCGCCAGCCCACACCCTCGAAGTCGGTCTCGCTGGAGCCGGCAGTCACCCGGCCCGAGGCCCGGAAGAGCTGCTCGTAATGCTCCTTGGCCCAGCCCTGGGAGTCCAGGCTGCCGGATCCGCGCCCACCGGCCGCCGCGGCCGCCGCGTCCCAGACCTCGCCGACACACTCGATGTCCAGGTCTACGACGAGCCTGCGGCGCTCACCGGGCGGGGACGCTCCGGCCACCATCTGGTCCTCGGTGGTGTGGACCGCGTAGCCGTCGAAGGTCACTCGCCAGCGCCGGAAGGGCTCGATGCATCGGAACTCGAGGTTCGACGCGGCCGGTCGCCGTTGCGGCGCGGTGCGGTGGAAGGACCACATCGACAGGAATCCCTCGCCCTCCGGCAGCAGCACCAGCGCCCGCTCCTCCCACATGGTCCAGTCGTTGGGGACGGTGCCCAGGTGAAGCCAGAAGCCGATGTCGCGGCGGGGGTCGTACAGCGCGAACAGCAGGTTCTCGCACCAGAACGGCTGCGGCGGCGGCTCCTCCAGGACCGACTCGGCCTCAGGGGGCAGGCCCGGCGACGGCCTGCCGGCACCGGGATGGGGCGTGTCGGAGGGCATGGCCCGACCTCCTCGCCGGCCGTGTCGTGCTTGGCCGGGCTGCGGCCCGCTACGGCCCGCCCCGGCGCGATTAGCTTATTATCGTGATCATGGAATCGCGGACCGATCGTGCGCCGCGATCGCTGACCCGCCCATGACGGGGAGGGGCTGAGGCATGGGGATGGGGACCGTCATCCTCAGGAGGCTGCTGACCCTCATCCCCTTGATGTTCCTGGTGTCGATCGGGCTGTTCGCCATCTCGTTGCAGCTCAATCCGGACAAGGCGGCCCACATCCGGGCCGGGGGCGCCGACAATGCCTCGCTCGAGATCATCGAGAGCATCCGGCGCGAGCTCCATCTCGACAAGCCGATCCACGAGCGCTACGGACGGTGGCTGTACGACGTGGTCCGTCTCGATCTCGGAGAGTCGCTCACCCGTCCGATCCCGGTCGACACGCCCGACGGCCGGACCGAGTTCCGGGGCCGCTCGGTGGCCACCGAGATCCGCAACGCGCTGCCCCGGACGCTGTCCATCGCCTTGGTGGGGGTGGTCTTCGGCGTCACCGTGGGCGTGACCGTCGGGCTCATAGGAGGCTTGCGTCCGGGATCCCTGCTCGACCGCTTCAGCGTGCTGGGCACCACCGCCGGCCTCGCCATGCCCAGCTTCTGGCTGATCATGCTGCTGATCATCGCCTTCTCGGTGAATCGGGACTGGCTGCCCGCCACCGGCTACGAGCCGTTAGAGACCGGGTTGTGGAGCTGGCTTAGCCGCATCCTGCTGCCCGGAATCTCGGTTGGGGTGGCCATGGCCGCGGTCACCGCCCGCCAGCTGCGGGCCTCGCTCATGGACGTGATGGGCGCGGCCTACATCCGCACCGCCTGGGCCAAGGGGGGTTCCTCGGCCCGGGTCGTCGTGCGCCACGCTCTCAAGAACGCGGCCAACGCTCCGCTGACGGTCATGGGCAACCAGTTCGCCCACCTGCTGAGCGGAACGATCGTCATCGAGAGCCTCGTCGGCATCCGGGGGCTGGGGTGGCTGGTGGTCACCGCAGTTCGGTCCAACGACATCACCATGATCCAGGGCTTGGTGCTGTTCTTCGTGGTGGTCACGGTGGCCATCAACCTGATCATCGACCTGCTCTACAGCTACCTGAACCCCAAGGTGAGGGTCAGTTGAGCGACGCCGCGGACAGGCCCGCACCCGCCCCGGATCCGCGCTGGGCCGGCGCCGAGGGGGAGGTCATGCCGCCCAAGCGGACCCGGCTCTTCCGCCGGGTGTTGCGCGACAAGTTCGCCATGACAGGGATGCTCATCCTCCTGCTGATCGTGTTCCTGGCCGCCTTCGCCTCCTGGCTCGCGCCCTACGACCCGGAGCTGCTGTTCGTGGGAGAGCGGTCCGGCCCGATGTCGGGCGACAACTGGCTGGGCACCGACCACCTGGGACGCGACGTGGCGTCGAGGCTCATATTCGGATCCCGGATCGCGGTGCGGGTCGCGCTGCAGGTGGTGGGCGTCACCCTGGCCATCGCAGTCCCCATCGGGCTGCTGTCAGGCTTCATCGGGGGCCGCCTCGACGTGGTCGCCATGCGAACCATGGACGCCGTCCACAGCGTCCCCACACTGATGCTGGCCCTGGTCTTCGCGGGATCGTTCAACCTGAGCTTCAACTGGGCCCTCTTCGGGATCTCGCTCGCCTTCGTGCCGACCATGTCTCGCCTGGTCCGGGCCCAGACGCTGGCCGTGCGCGAGGAGACCTTCATCGAGGCCTCCGTGTCGATTGGCACGCCCATGCGGCGGATCCTGCTCAAGCGGGTCCTTCCCAACGCGGCGTCGCCGATCATCGTGCAGTCCTCGGTGTATGTGGGTGGAGCCATCCTGCTGGAGGCTTCGCTGAGCATCCTGGGCATCGGTGTGCGGCCGGGGAGCGCCGCCTGGGGCTCGATGCTGGAGGAAGCCTTCCAGTCCATCTACACCGACACCGCCAACGTGGTGATACCCGGCGCGGCCATCGCCATCGCGGTGCTGGCCGCCAACCTGCTGGGCGACGGGCTGCGGGACGCGCTCGGGCTCGACCCCGGCCACCGCTACGGCGCCCGCACCAAGATGGGCCTCACGCTGGCGGCCCGTCGGGACAGGGACAGCGACGAGTCCGCGGCCGCGGGCCAGCAACTCGCCGGGGCCGCACCGCTGCTGGATGTGCGGGGCCTCACCGTCGAGGTCAGGACCGAGCACGGGGTGTTCCCCGTCGTCGAGGACGTGACCTTCGAGTTGAGGCAGGGCGAGGTTCTCGGACTGGTGGGCGAGTCCGGGTCGGGCAAGACGGTCACATCGTTGTCGCTGATGCGGCTGCTGCCGTCGCCGCCGTTCCGGGTTGCCGCCGGCGAGGTCCTGTTCGAGGGGGACGATCTGCTGCTGCGGACCATCCATCAGATGCGGGGCATGCGGGGCCGCGACATCGCCATGATCTTCCAGGACCCGATGGCCGCGCTGAACCCGTCCATGCAGATGGGGCACCAGATCGCGGAGACGGTGCGGCTCCATCAGAATGTCAGACGGTCCGCGGCCCATAGGCGGGCCGTGGAGATGCTGGACCGGGTCGGGATCCCCGACGCCAAGGCCCGGGCGAGGAGCTTCCCGCACGAGTTCTCCGGCGGCATGCGCCAGCGGGCGATGATCGCCATGGCGCTGTCCTGCTCGCCGAAGGTGCTGATAGCCGACGAGCCGACCACTGCGCTGGACGTGACCATCCAGGCCCAGATCCTCGAGCTCCTCGCCGAGCTGCGCGAGGAGTTCGGGCTCTCGATCATCTTCGTCACCCACGACCTGGGCGTGGTCGCCGACTTCTGCGACCGGGTGATGGTGATGTACGCGGGCCAGATCGTGGAGCAGGCCGACATCCACCGGCTGTTCGAGCATCCGTCGCATCCCTACTCCGACGCGCTGCTGTCGGCCATGCCCCGCCTCACCGACCGGGGCAAGGAACTCGTGACGATTCCCGGGTCGGTGCCCACCATTGAGAGCTTCCCGGACGGGTGCCGGTTCCATCCCCGCTGCCGGCTGGCCGTCGATGAGTGCGCGGCTAGGGCGGTGTCCCTGGTGGAGGTCGGCGACAGCATCTCACGCTGCATCCGCACCGAGGAGCTGATCCGCACCCGGGCCGCGGGCGCCGTCCCGCCGGGCGCCACCGGGGACGGACCGTGATTGGCGCCCCTCCGGCGGTCACCGCGCCAGCCTCGGCCGAGGCCCTCGAAGTGTCGGACCTCACCAAGCTGTTCCCGGTGCGCACACCGCTGCTGCGCCGCACGGTGGGCCATGTACGGGCCGTCGACGGCGCGAGCCTCACCGTTCGGACGGCCGAGACGGTGGGCCTGGTGGGGGAGTCGGGATCGGGCAAGTCGACCCTGGGAAGGATGGCCCTGCGGCTCATAGAGCCGACGGCGGGGTCGGTCGTGCTGGCCGGCAGGAAGCTCGGGGAGCTGTCGGCGGCGGAGATGCGCATACAGCGCCGGCACGGGCAGATGATCTTCCAGGACCCCTACTCGTCGCTGGACCCGAGGGCCAGCATCGCCGACAACGTCGGGGAGCCCCTGCGCACCCAGTTCGGCCTGCCCCGGGCCGAGCGCGACCGGCGGGTGGTCGAACTGTTGGAGACGGTGAGGCTCAACCGCAGCCATCTTCGCCGCTACCCGCACGAGTTCTCGGGAGGGCAGCTCCAGCGAATCGCCCTGGCCCGGGCCCTGGCGGTGCGGCCCAGGATCATCATCGCCGACGAGCCGGTGAGCTCGCTGGACGTGTCCACCCAGGCCCAGATGCTGCAGCTGCTGGAGGAGTTCAAGCGCGAGTACGGAATCGCCTACCTCTTCATTTCCCACGACCTGTCGGTCGTGCGCCACATCAGCGACCAGATCGCGGTCATGTACCTGGGCCAGATAGTGGAGCGGGGCGAAAACGACGCGGTGACGACCCAGCCGGCCCACCCCTACACCGAGGCGCTGCTGTCGGCGGTCCCCATCCCCGACCCGGTTGTCCAGCGGTCGCGGCGCCGGATCGTGCTCACCGGCGACCTTCCCAACCCGGCCGACACCCCGAAGGGATGCCGGTTCCACACCCGCTGCCCCTACGTCATGGAGATGTGCCGCGAGACCGATCCAGAGCCCTACGTCACACCGGCAGGCACCGAGGTGCGTTGCCACCTGCACACCAGCGGCCCTGAGCTCGCGGGCCGGTCGGTGCTGGAGCTGCCGAAGCGCTGAAGCGTTCGCGAGAAGCCTGCCGCAGGCCCGTCACGGCGGGCGACGGGCCGCCCGCTTGCGCTTGTGCGGCCAGGCTCTCTCCGTTAGTGTTCCCCGTCACTACTATGGGATTCATCCGCAGAGATGTCCCGTAATGGCTCCCGCAACCCGATCGGAGGGGATGACGACATGACCCGTACCCGGAACGGACTGTCTCGACTGCTGACCGCCGCCTTGGTGACGCTGGCCCTGGTTGCTGCGTCCTGCGGCGACGACGACGAGCCGGCGGCCCCGGCCCCGGACACCAGCGCGGCCGACGCCGCCGTCGAGCAGGCTGAGGCCGAGGCGGCCGCCGCGCAGGCCGAAGCCGACGCCGCCGCGGCCGAAGCAGCCGAGGCCGCCGCCGACGCGGAGGCAGCCCAGGCCGCCGCCGCCGACGCGGAGGCAGCCCTCGAGGCGGCCCAGGCCGAGGCAGTGGACCCCGCGGTCATGGCCGAGCTCGAGGCGGAACTGGAAGCCGCCCAAACCGAGGCCGCCGCCTTGGCCGCCGAAGCCGAGGCCGCCGCCGCGGCAGCCGCCGAGGCCGAAGCCGCCGCCGCGGCAGCCGCCGCCGAGGAGGCGATGTTCTTCGACCCGGAGGGCGTCCTCGTCGTGGGGCAGAACTTCTTCCCCAACCAGCAGGCCAGCCTCGATCCGCGCATCATGTCGACCAGCACCAACGCCGAGTTCCTCAACGAGATCTACGCCGCGCTGGTGAAGCGCGACGCCGTCACCGGCGAGTACAGCCCCTACCTGGCCGAGTCCTACGAGGTGGTGGACAGCCAGACGCTGACCGTCACCATCCGGTCCGACGCCAACTTCCACGACGGACGGCCCGTCACCGCTGCGGACGCCAAGGCCTCGATCGAGGCGACCAAGGCCAACACCGCGGAGCGCACCTGCAACTGCAACCGCGGCATCGCGCTGGTCGACTCGGTAGAGGTGGTGGACGACAAGACCTTCACCGTCCATCTCTCCCAGCCCGGCCTGGCCACGCTGTTCGAGCTGCTGATCGGCCCCGAGTTCATGATCTCGCCGGCCGACGCGGGCGCCGAGCAGGCCACCGCCCCGATCGGCAACGGGCCGTTCCGGTTCGTGGAGCTGATCGAGGGCCAGAGGATCACCCTCGAGAAGTGGGACGACTTCTTCGCGGCCGACGAGATCATGCTGGGCGGCTTGGAGTTCGTGAACCTCGAAGAGGGCACCACCCAGCTCAACGCCCTCCTCGCCGGCGACATCGACATGGCCATGGAGCTCGACTTCCCGTCCTTCGAGGCCACCGAGGACAGGAGCGGCTTCAGCGCGGCCGCGGTCCAGAGCGACACCACGTTCATCTGGTTCGTGGGCTGCCAGGCACCGGGAGCGTTCTACGAGGACATCAGGGTGCGCCAGGGCTTCATGCACGCCATCGACCGCAACCTCCTCAACGCCGCTCTCTACGGCGGCGAGGGCGTGCCGACGGTGGGGTTCTACCCGCCCGGGCACCCCTACAACGACCCGACCCTCGAAGAGGTGTACCCCTTCGACCTCGACCGGGCCCGCGAGCTCTTCGAGGAGGCCGGCGTGGCCGGCCAGACCGTGGGCATCTGGGCGACGTCGTCGATCCCCGAGTCCGTCGACCTGGTGCTGTTGATGAACGTGACCCTGTCGCAGGCCGGGGTGACGGTCCAGCCGATACCCACCGACGACCTCGTCGGCGACTACCTGAGGCCGGCCAGCCTCGATCCTGGCCCCTTCGACCTCGAGCACGACGGCGTCCTCATCACCCAGTCCCGTCCGGGCATGCAGAAGCTGACCCGCAACTTCTTCGACACCGGCATCACCAACCCGTGTGACACCGAGTACGACCGGGCGACGGAGATCATCAACGAGCTCTACGGCCTGGCCCCCGACGACCCCAAGGCCGTCGATCTGTGGCACGAGATCCAGCGGATCAACGTGGAGGACGCCCGGCACATGATCCTGGCCTTCTTCCCCAGCTACATGGCCTGGAACAGCGACAAGATCGGCGGGGTGAGCCCCGACAGCTTCGGCGGGCCCATCGAGGGCGGGTACACGTTCAACGACATGTACATCGCCTCCTAGGGCCTTCGACTCCACGACCACAACGCTCTTCGGGAGGCCGCCAGTGAGCGGTCCACGGATCATCGACACCGACACCCACGTGATCGAGGCTCCTGACCTGTGGACCGCTCGGCTTCCCGAGAGCTGGGGCGACCGCCGCCTGCACATCGAGTGGGATCCCGGCCGGAGCATGGAGATGTGGTGCATCGGCGACCGGCGGGTCAAGCCGGCCTGGAGCGGCGCGGCCTACGGGCGGCGCACCGACGGCTTCGAGGATCCGCCCGCGACCCGGGGCCACGCCCACCCGGCCACCTGGGACATCGGCGAGCGGGTCAAGCTGATGGACCGGTGGGGCATCGAGATGGCGGTGCTGTACCCCAACGTCGCCGGGTTCACCTTCGACCCGTTCGTGGACTACCCCGACCCGGAGATCTCGGCCGCTCACGTGAGCGCCTACAACGACTGGCTGCTGGAGTGGATCCGGCACGCGCCCGGGCGCTTCATCCCGATGATGGCGGTGGCCTACTGGGACATGCCCAGAGCCGCCGCCGAGGTCGAGCGGCTGGCCGGCGCCGGCTTCGGCGGCATCGTCACCACCGGCGCCCCCCACCAGCACGACCTGCCCCCGCTGCGCCACCCGCACTGGGATCCGCTGTGGAGCGCCTGCCAGGAGGCAGGGCTCACGGTGAGCTTCCATGTGGCCAACGGCGACATCTCCCTGGAGATGCAGCCCGACCGGCTGGCGCTGGAGGGCGACGACATCAAGGAGGCCCGGGTCTCCACCGCCCTTTACTTGGAGAACGCCAAGCAGACCACCGACCTGCTGCTGTCGGGGGTGCTGGCCCGGTTTCCCGAGCTGCGATTCGCCATCGTCGAGAGCGGCATGGGATGGGTGCCGTTCGTGCTCGAGAACGTCGACCAGCGCTTCAAGCGCAACCGGGTCGACCGGCAGCACCCGGAGTTCGGCGACCTCCTGCCCAGCGACCTGTTCCGCCGGCAGGTGTTCGTCAACTTCTGGTTCGAGGAGCTCTGCGACTTCCACGTGGAGCGGGTGGGACTGGAGAACCTCCTGTTCGAGACCGACTTCCCCCACAACACCGGCATCTACAACGAGCACTTCGAGGACACCCTGCAGGTCGCCTTCCGCAGCCAGCCCGACGAGGTCCGCCGAACCATCCTGTGGGACAACCCGGCCCGCCTGTACGGCCACGCACTCGCAGCCCAGGGCGTGAACGTCAACTAGCTGGCGCCCGAGCCCTCGGCGCGAGTCGTCAGCTCATCATCAGCCCGCCGTCGACGTTGATGGCCTGACCGGTCACATAGTCGCTGGCCGGACCGGCCAGGAACACCACCACCCGGGCCACGTCGGCAGGCTCGCCAATCCGGTCCAAGGGAACCCGCAGTCCCAGGCCGGTGCCGCGGCTGGCGTCCTGGAGCTGCTCCCAGCCCCCCGGAGCGCTGCGGCCGGTTTGTATGTGGCCGGGGTTGACGGTGTTGACGGTGATGCCGTGGGGCCCCAGCTCGGTGGCCATCGTCTGGGTCAGGCTCATGACGGCCGCCTTCGACGCGCTGTAGGCGGCCCGATCCGGCATGCCTCTGCGGGCGACGCCCGACCCGATGTTCACGATCCGCCCCGGCGCGCCCCGTTCGAGCAGGTGGCGCACCACCGCCCCGCTCATCAGGAACACGCCCTTGGTGTTCACCCTGATGACCTCATCGAAAGCCTCCGGGGGCACCTCCCAGGTCGGGCCCCGGTCGGCACCGTGAGGCGCAGCCGCGTTGTTGACCAGCACGTCCACCCGGCCGAGCCCGTCCACGACTTCGGCAACCATCCGGTCGGCGTCGTCCTCGACACCGACATCGCCCCGCACGGCCAGCCCGACCCGCCCGGTACCGCCGATCTCGCCCACCAGCGCATCGAGCGGATCATCGCCCGGCCGCGGCCGGTCCCGCGCGGTCACGGCCACATCCGCCCCGGCCCCGGCCAGCCCCAGCGCGACAGCCCAACCGATCCCGGAGCGCCGGCTGCACCCGGTCACCAGCCCAACCATGCCCCCCAGCGGCAGTCCTTCGCCCTCGGCCGGTTCGTGTTGACGGGCGCGATCGTCACTCATCGGGTCCGCTGCGGGGCGGCTCGATGCTGCGGAGGGTGGTCATCAGGGCGGAGAGGTCCTCGAGTTCGTCGATGCTGCGAAGCATGGCGAGGAGCTCTCGGGCTGTGTCGTGGGCGAGCGCGGCGGTCGAGTTGGCGAGGAATTTGTCGTCGAAGTCCTGGTCGTTCAGCGGCCGGTTGAAATGGCCTCGGGGATGGTCCACCCGGATCTTCAGGGTCCGGGCGTCGCGGAGGCTCACGGTGAACTCGTAGGCCGGCTTCTGCGTCCAGGTGCGGGTGATCTCGGGATCCTCGGCCACGGTCACGCGGGCCATGAGCGGCCGCAGCGCCGGATCGGAGACCCGGTCGGGGGCGAACGACGCCTTGGTCACCCGCCCGTCGGAGAGGGCGACCGCGATGACGTAGGGGAGGCTGTGGTCGGCGGTCTCCCTGCGCTTGGGGTCCCATTTCTCGTCGTGGTCGCCCTGGCCGCCCCCGATCAGGTCCCAGGCGACGTAGTAGGTCGAGACGTCTATCGCCTCGATGTCGTCGGGGCGGACGCCCTGGGCGTGGAGGCCACCGAACACTTCGGCGGGGATCTGGGTCTCGAAGTCCGACGGGTTGAGCTTGCAGCTGGTCCGCTCGACCGCGCTCAGGCCGTTCACCGGCGCGCCCAGGCCCTCAAGGTCGAAGGGGCCGGTGGCCTGCTCCCACATCCCGAACTTGCCCTCGAACGGCTTCGGCGGGCCGGTGACGCCGGCCGCGGCCAGCCGGGCCGCGAACAGCGCGGCCATGGCCGCGTAGGAGGAGGCGCAGCCCTTCCAGTTGGACAGCTCGCCGGTGCGGGTCACGAACAGCGGCATGTTGGGCGTCACCGCGAGGGACACCGCGTTGGACAGCCGCTCGGCATCCAACCCCAGCATCCGGCCCGTGCCGGCCGCGGTGGCGATGGCCAGGAACGCCCCGTAGTCCCATCCGTGATCCCTCATCGGGACGGCATCGGCGAGAGCGGCGAACACCTCGTAGGCGACGTGAAGCCCGGTCAGGACGTCCGGTCCGGAGCAGCCGCTGATCTCGGCCGCGGCCAGCACGGCCCCTGCCATGTCGCTGGGGTGGCCGCCGCCCTCGGTGTGATAGGTGTCGTTGAAGTCGAGGTAGCGGATCAGGCACCCGTTGGCGAAGGCGGCCAGTTCCGGCGTGGACGGCTCCGCCAGCCCGATCACCGACGCGCCCGGATCGGCGGTGGCGGTGGCCGCCATTGAGCGGGCCGCAATGCAGGGGGGCGCGTCCAGCGCGCCGACCGCGCATCCGAGCGCGTCGACGAGGCGGCTCCGCATGGCGCGTGAGGCGGCCTCCGGGATCTGCGCGGAGTCGAGTCCGGCCGCGTACCCGGCGATCGCGCCGGTGGGAGCGTCGAACGTCATCTCGGCACCGGCTGCCGCGCTTCGACGCGGCCGAGCCCACCCCCGACCCGCGGCCGGGCGTCGAACGTCATCTCGACTCCGGCCGCGGCCGCGCTTCGACGCGGCCGAGCCCACCCCCGACCCGCGGCCGGGCGTCGAACGCCATCTTGGGCACCGGCTGCAGCCGCCGGCAGTCCACGGCGGGGGCGACGACAGTCACGACACGGCAGCCCGGCCGGTGCTCAGGGCTCGATCCGGGCCTGGACCACCTCGCCGCCGGCTTCGGCGGCCTCGATGGCCAACTCGGCGTCGTCGAGCCCGAAGCTGTGGGTGGTGATCAGATCCAGCGGCCACTCACCGGACTCGATGATGCGGATGCCGGCCTCCAGCGCCTCGAGGCTCTTGCCGTAGCCGCTCAGCACCCTGAGCTGCTTGTGGATCACGAGATCCACCGGAAGCTCGGCGGTGACGTCACCCTTCAGCCCGGCCAGCACGAGCCGGCCACCGAGATCCAGGGCGTGCAGGGCGTCGGTCACCACCGCGGTCGATATCGGGGTGACGTCGATGATGAGCGTCGGTGGGCCGTCGAGCGCCTGGGCCAGCGCCTCGCCGGTGCTGGCCCCCTCGTACACCAGGGTGGCCGCCCCCAAGGCCCGGGCCACCTCGAGACGGCGGCGGTCCGCCTCCAGGCCGACGACCGCGATCGACGTCGCGCCGGCCTGGCGGGCCGCGATGACGCAGGCCAAGCCCCTGGCGCCGGGGCCGAAGACGGCGACCCGGTCCGACGGCTCGACCCCGCCCACGTCCTGGGTCCAGTCGATGGCGTTGGCCATGGCGGTGAAGAAGGTCGCCGGGCCCAGGGGCCCGTCGCGGTCCATAGGCACCAACATGGCCTCCGGCGCCAGGTACAGATGGGTGGCCATCCCGCCCCAGAGCCTCGGAGGCGTGTCCGGGTGGAGCCAGCCGTACACCCGGGCGTAGCCCTTGAACGGGGCCCGGCAGCGCTTGCCGGTGTGGCAGCCCCGGCATCGGCCGCACCTGAGGTGGGAGTGCACCGCCACCCGGTCGCCCTCGTCCAGCTGCCAGGCCCGGGTCGCCTCGGCCCCGATCCGCTCGATGACTCCCAGGGCCTCGTGGCCGGGCGCCAGCGGCAACGCCCCGGGCGCCAGGATTCCCCGGAAGACCTCGATGTCGCTGCCGCACAGCCCGTTGGCCTCTACCCGCAGGATTGCGCCGTCGGCACCCGGATCGGGGATCGGGACCTCCCGCATCTCGTATTTCCCGACAGCCGGCTGGATGACCGTCCGGGCCATGTCCATGGTCTACATCCTCGCGTGTCGCCGTCGATGCCGCCGGACCAGCGCCGCGGCCCGATAGAGGCTGGCCGACGCTACTACAATCCTCGATGACAATCATGATCATAGAAGGGGGTCCATCTGAGGTTCTCCATCAACCTGTTCGGCACTCCGGTCCGGGACATGGTGCGGCTGGTGCCCCGGGCCGACGAGCTGGGCTTCGAGGCGGTATGGCTGGGTGAGCACCTGGTCCGCCCGGCCCAGTTCGAGAGCGCCTACCCGTACTCGCCGACCGGTTCGACCCACGAGGTGTGGCCTGCCGAGACCCCGCTCAGCGACCCGTGGGTGGCGCTCGGACATCTGGCCGCCATGACCAGCCAGATCCGGCTGGCCACCGGCGTGTACGTGCTGCCCCTGCGCAACCCGTTCGTGACCGCCCGGGCGGTGGCCACCCTGCACGCAGTTTCCGCGGGCCGGGCCCTCTGCGGCATCGGCGCGGGCTGGAACCGCGAGGAGTTCGAGATCGTCGGCGAGGACTTCGACGCCCGGGGCGCCCGGATGGACGAGATCATCGGGATTCTCCGGCGGCTCTGGTCGGGCGAGTCGTTCTCGCATGCTGGAGCCTTCTACCGCTTCGCAGAGGTGAGGCTCGGACCGGCCCAGGATCCTCCGATCCCCATCGTGATGGGCGGGCACTCCCCTCCGGCGCTGCGCCGGGCCGGGCGTCTCGGCGACGGGTGGTACAGCACCGCCACCGGCACGCTCGGCGAGATGGTCGAGTTCCGTGGACGGATCGAGCAGGCCCGGGCCGGGGCGGGCCGCGCCTCGGCGCCCTTCGACTACTACATCCGCATGAACGGCGAACTCGACGCCCGCAACGCGGCCCGCTACCGCGATGAGGGATTCGAGCATCTGACCCTGCCCACCAACCGCCTCTGGCGGGGCGCTACCAGCGTCGACGGCAAACTCGACACCCTTGACCGCCTCGCCGGCGACCTGGGAATGCGATGACCGTCCCGACGAGCCCGGCCCGCCCTCCCCACGAGCAGGACGCACCGGCATGAAGCTCCAGGGCAAGGTGGCCATCGTCACCGGCCCCGGCCAGGGCGTGGGACGGGGGATCGCCCTCGCCCTGGCCTCCGAGGGCGCCGCGACGGTCCTCATGGGACGCACCGGAGCCAAGGTGGAGCGGGTGGCGGCCGAGATCACCGACCGGGGAGGGGTGGCGCTGCCGATCGAGGGCGACGTCACCCGCCCCGAGGACATCGCCTCGACCCTGGCCGCGACCATCGAGACCTTCGGGCGGCTCGACATCCTGGTGAACAACGCCCAGCACATCCACCGGGGCCCGCTGCTGGAGTCAACCGACGGCGACGCTCAGGCCTCCTGGGAGTCGGGTCCGCTGGCCACTCTGCGGTTCATGCGGGCCGCCCACCCGCACCTGAAGGGCGGAGGGGTGATCATCAACCTCGGAAGCCGCGTCGGTGTGCGTCCCGATCCGATGGGCTTCGGCGTCTACGCGGCGGCCAAGGAGGCCATCCGGGCCCTCAGCCGGACCGCGGCCATGGAGTGGGGCCCCGACGGCATCCGTGTCGTCGTCATCCTGCCCTTCGCCACATCGCCCGAACTGGAACGCATGCAGCGGGAGGACCCCGAGGCCTACGCCCGCACCCGGGACGCCACCGCTCTGGGCCGGGTGGGGGATCCCGAGACCGACGTCGGCCGGGCGGTCGCCTTCCTGGCCGGACCCGACGGGGGATACATCACCGGCACCACCATCGCGCTCGACGGCGGCAAGTCGTTCGTCCGCTGAACCCTCGCGCTGGAGGCCGAGCGGGATGGCGACACCCAATTGAGGAACTCGCGGCAAGGCTCAGCGAGGCCGTGGCCCGAGCGGCCCGTGAGCGCAGCGAACAAGAGCGGGAAACACAGCCTTAGACCGCGATACATCACCACTCACCGCCCGCTCGCCACGGCGCGGCAACTATGATCATGATTCGCCGCTAGCTGGGGAGCTGCCATGGCTGACCGTCTGGAGGAGATAGCCGCCGCGGGTCGGCTCCGGCGCGAATCGGCCCAGGGCGAGAAGGCCGAGGGCCTCATGGCGGCGGTCCGAGCCATCGATCCCAGGCTGGCGGAGTGGTCGGACTCGTTCGTGTTCGGGCAGGTGTGGGCCGACTCCCACCTGAGCTTCGAGGAGCAGATGCTGGTGGCCCTCACCGCGCTCGGTTCCACCGGGCAGGTCATGCAGCTCCGCTCGTACCTGCACGGGGCCCTGCAGGCCGGCGTGGACCCCGACAAGATCCAGGACGCGCTGGTGATGCTGGTGGTGTACTCGGGGTTCCCGAACGCGCTGACCGTGCTGGCCGAATGGCGGGCGGTGAGGGACTCCCACCAGCGGCGGGCAGCAGCAGCCGAGGAGGCCGAAGGGCGTGACTGACATCGCCGACGCGGCCGTGCGAGCCGGTGCCGAGGCGGCCGCGCCCTACCCGATTCCGAGAGACTCGAAGCTCGACCCGCCGCTGGCCCTGGGGCGCTGGCGGGCCCGGCGGCCGCTGCATCGGATCAAGCTGTGGGACGGCCGCGAGGCGTGGGCCATCGTGGGGTACGAGGAGGTGCGGGAGGTCCTCAAGCACCATGAGACCTTCGTGTCGTCGCCCCTGGCCCCCGGATACCCCACGCTGGGGGAGGCCGACGCGGCCACCAAGAAGTCCCTGCTGCTCACCATGATCGACCCGCCGCTGCACACCCAGCACCGCGGCGCGGTGCTGAGGGAGTTCACGGTCAAGGCCATCGAGTCGCTGCGTGCCGACGCCGAGGCCATCGTGGACGACCTGATCGACGCGATGGCGGCCACGGGCCCGCCCGTCGACCTGATCGAGGTGCTGGGCGCGGCGGTGCCGGCCCGCTTCACCTGCCGCCTCCTGGGCGTCCCCTACTCCGACGCTGAGTTCTTCCAGGAGCGCCTCACCGTCCGTTTCTCGCCGAACTCGCCGGCCGCCTCGGTGTACGGCGCCGAGGACGGCCTGCGGAGCTACTTCGCCGAGCTTGTCGACGACCGCCTCGCCCAGCCTCGCGACGACCTGAGCTCGAGGCTGGTCAGCGACCATGTGAGCACCGGCCAGCTCAGCGCTGCGGAGGCCGCCACCATCCTGCACGTGCTGCTGATCGGCGGGTTCGACACCACCAAGCAGATGATCGCGCTGGGAACCCTCACCCTTCTGGAGCACCCCGACCAGCTCGCGAGGCTCAAGGCTGACCCGTCGGGGTGGCGCAACGCGGTGGAGGAGCTGCTGCGGTACATCACCCTGATCCAGAGCGAGCGGCGAGCCTGCACGGCCGACACCGTCATCGGCGGCCAGACGATCCGGGCCGGCGAGGGGGTGCTGGTCCTGCTGAACTCGGCCAACCGCGACGCCTCGGTGTTCGATTCGGCCGACACCCTGGACCTGGAGCGCAACGCGGTGCGCCATCTCGCCTTCGGCAGCGGCATCCACCAGTGCCTGGGCCAGGCGGTGGCCCGGATGCTGCTGCAGCTCACCTACCCCAGGCTGTTCGACCGCTTCGAAGACTTGCGGCTGGCCGTGCCGTTCGAGTCCCTCAGTTTCCGCGAGAGCAGCTCGCTGTTCGGGGTGGACGAACTGCCGGTGGAGTGGTGACCGGCGATCCACCGATGAGCGTGGCGTGCCGTCGTTGAGCGGGGCCGGATCGAGATGACCGCCCTCGACGGCAGGGTCGCCATCGCGACCGGCGGGGCCAGCGGCATCGGCCCGCGATGACTGCTCTCGACGGCTCGGCCACCATCGTCACCGGTGGAGCCAGCGGGATCGGCCGAGCCATCTGTGGCCGGTTCGCGGCCGAGGGGGCCGCGGTGGCCGTGGTCGACATCGACGAGGCGGGCGCCGATGCGACGGCTGCAGCCATCGCCGACGCCGGCGGTCGGGCGGTTGCGGTGCCGGCCGACCTGCGAGTGCCCGACGACATCGCCGCGGCCGCAGCCCGGGTCCGCGACGAGTTCGGCCCGGTCGATGTCCTGGTCAACAACGCCGGGGTGATGGACGCCCTGCGGCCTCCCCTCAACGTCTCGCTGCCCCAGTGGGAGCTGGCCTTCGCGGTCAACGTCACCGCGCCGTTCCTGCTGTGCCAGGCCGTTCTGCCCGGCATGATCGCCGAGCAGCGGGGCGCGATCGTCAACATCGCCTCCATCGCGGGACTGAGCGGGGGCCGGGCCGGAACCGCCTACACCGCCAGCAAGCACGCCCTCGTGGGCCTCACCCGCAGCATCGCCTTCACCCACGTCGAGGACGGCATCCGCTGCAACGCCATCTGCCCCGGCGGGGTGGCCACCGGCATCGCCACCCGCGACGATCCCCGGGACCCGTTCGGGGCCCAGCGGTACCGGCTGGCCCACGCCACCAAGCCCCGCCACGGCGAACCGGACGAGATCGCCGCAGTCGCGGTGTTCCTGGCATCGGACCAGGCCAGTTTCGTGAACGGCGCGATACTGCCGGTCGACGCCGGCTGGACGGCCGGCTAGTGCTCTGTCGGCGAATTGGCGATGCAGCCCGCGCAGCGCAATCGGCAAGGCCGCTGGCAGTTCGCGACGGTGCAACCATTTCGACGACGCACCACTAGAGGCTGAGCGGAGGAGGAGCGATGAAGGTGAGCGCGGACCGCAAGGCGTGCACCGGGGCCGGCAACTGCGTGAGGCTCGCACCCGACTGGTTCGACCAGGACGATGACGAGGGCTTGGTGGTGCTGCTGGCCGACGAGCCGCCCGACGGCTTGAGGACGCTGATGCGAGACGTCGTGGACGCCTGCCCGACGGGCGCGATCCGGGTCGAGAGCAGCTGAGAAGGCCCGGTGGGGCTCGACCTGTCCGCCGTTCCGGACGACGTGGTCCGACGCTACGGACTCGACCGCCTGCCCCCGGACCGCGAGCAGCAGGCCGCGGCCGACCTGCTGCGCCTCGACGGCAAGCGGGCGATGGTCACCGGAGGCGGGGGCGACGGCCTGGGCGCGGCCATCTGCGCCCGGCTGGCCGAGCAGGGCGCCGATGTGGCCGTGCTCGACATATCGCCGGAGGCGGCCGCCGCGACGGTCGCCGCGATCGGGGGCCGCTGGAGCGTGCGAGCCGAGCCGGTGGTGGCCGACGTGGGCGACGAGGCCCAGGTCCGGGCCGCCATCGACGGTCTGGCCGAGCGGTGGGGAGGCATCGACATCGTCGTCAACAACGCCGGAGGCTCGGGCTCGGTGGCCGGGGGCCGGCGCGTCCCCCACCACGGGCCGTTCGAGGAGATGGCCTACGAGGATCTCGAGAACGTGGCGCGGGTGAACCTCCTCGGGACGATGCTGGTAACCCGAGCGGTGCTGCCCCACATGATCTCGGCGGGGGCCGGCCGGATCGTGAACGTCTCCTCGGAGGGAGGAAAGACCGCGGTCGCCAACCTGACCGCCTACAACGCCTGCAAGGCCGGGATCATCGGCTTCACCCGTAGCCTCGCCGCGGAGGCCGGCCCCCGAGGCGTTACCGTCGTGGGCGTGTGCCCGGGGATAATGGTCTCGGACCGCACGGTGGGGGCCCTGTCCGATCCGCAGGCCCGGGGCTTCGCCGCCCTAGACGATGCCTTCGCCCGGGTGAGTCTGGGCCGGGCCACGGTCGTCGACGAGGTGGCCGGGGTGGTGGCCTTCCTGGCCTCGGAAGCGGGCAGCTTCATCCACGGCACATCGCTCAGCCTCGGCGGGGGAATGGCCGACTGACCGCGAACACAGGCCGGAGGAGGCCGACGTTGAACACAGACTCCAGAGTGTGCGTCGTCACCGGCGCCGCGGCCGGCCTGGGCCGGGCCATGGCCGACCGGTTCGCCTCCGAGGGGGCCGCGGTCGTACTGGTCGACCGCGACGCCGACCGGCTCGCCGGCGCAGTGTCGGCCATCGCCGGCGCAGGGGGCCGGGCCGACGGCCAAGTGGCCGACGTCTCCCGTCAGGACCAGGTGGAGGAGACTGCCCGGTGGCTCGATTCCGTCCACGGCCGGGTCGACGTGCTGGTCAACAACGCCGGGGTGGCGCTGCGCGAGGGCAGCGTGGCCGACATGAGCCGCAAGGCCTGGGACTTGACTCTGGCCGTCAACCTGACGGGCCCGTTCCTGATGAGCCGCAGCCTGGTTCCGCTGATGCCCGCCGGATCGGTGATCGTGAACGTCGCCACCAACGCCGCCCACCGGGCGGTGCCCGGCAGCGACGCCTACGTGGCCTCCAAGGCCGGGGTGGTAGGACTGACCAAGGCTATGGCGGTGTCGCTCGCGGACCGGGGCATAAGGGTCAATGCGGTGTCTCCGGGTGTCACCGCCACCGAGGAGGTGCTCGACCGCCTGGACGACCCCAGAGTGCAGGCCATGATCGACCGGGCGCCGCCCCTGAGCGACTACGGCCGTCCCGAGGAGCTGGCCGCGGTGGTCAGCTTCCTCTGCAGCGACGAGGCCCGGTACGTCAACGGGGCGGTGCTCGCGGTCGACGGGGGAGCCACGGCTTGACGCTGGCGCCCACCGACGTCTCGGTCGTCGGCGACATCGCGGCCGCCAACGCCCGCAAGCACCCTCATTCCGAGGCGGTGGTCGACGGGGAGCGCCGGCTCACCTGGAGCGAGCTGCACTCCAGGGTGCGGCGGCTGGCCAACGCGCTGGGCGCCGGACTCGGGATCTCGCCGGGTCAGCGGGCGTCGATCCTGGCCGAGAACTGCCTCGAGTACTACGAGTTCTTCCACGCCGCCGCGGCTGCGGGAGTGGTGGCCGCCCCGCTCAACCAGAGGCTCGCGCCGGGTGAGCTGGCCGCCATCGTCGCGCAGGTCGAACCGCGGGTGATGCTCTGCGACGCCGCCCATGCGGAACTGGCCACCGAGTTGGCCGGGCCCGCGTCGTGCCCGGTGGTGCGCATAGGCCGCGACGACGGCCTCGGCTACGAGCGTCTGCTGGCTTCGGCCAGCCCGGCCGGCGCCGGTCGGCGGCCCGACCCCGAGTCGGCGGCCACCATCTGCTTCACCGGGGGCACCACCGGTGTTCCCAAGGGCGTGGTGATCCCGCACCGGTCGCTGGCCGCGTGCGGACCCCGCGCGATGCTGTACCAGGGCCTGGCCGGCTTCGACCGCCACCTGTTCGTGCGGCCGATGGCGGTGGCGCCCGGCCATCGGATGGCGGCCCAGCACGGCTTCTCGTCGGGCACGACCATCATTGCCCGCCGCTTCGAGCCGGGCCTGTTCTGCCGCCTCGTCGAGCAGGAGGGCGCGACGACGAGCCTGCTGACGCCGACCATGTTCCAGATGCTGCTGGCCGAGCCGGCCCTGGAGGGCGACGTCTCGACCCTGCGGACGTTCGCCTACGGCGGGGCCCCCTCGACGCCCGATCTCATCTCGCGGGCGATGGAGGCCTTCCCCCGGGTCGGGCTGCACCATGTGTACGGCGGGACCGAGGTGGCGGTGGCCCTGCATCTGGGGCCGGACGAGCACCGGGCCGGCTTGCTCGACTCGGTGGGGCGGGAGGTCCCGGGCGTGGAGGTGCGCCTGGTCGCCGGGGACGGGCGGGAGGTGCCGGACGGCGAGACGGGCGAGATCGTCGTGGGCAGCAACGAGCTCTTCAGCGGGTACTGGCGAGACCCCGACGCCACTGCGGCCACCCTGCGCGGCGGCTTCTGCTGGACCGGCGATCTGGGCGCCCGGGACGAGCGGGGCTACGTGCGGGTCGTGGGCCGCAGCAAGGACGTGGTCATCAGCGGAGGCTTCAACGTCTACCCGATCGAGGTGGAGAACGTGCTGACCGGGCATCCGGCGGTGAGCGAGGCCGCGGTGATCGGGCTCCCTCACGAGCGGTGGGGCGAGGCCGTGCACGCGGTGGTGGTGACCAGGCCGGGCACGGCCACCTCGGAGTCCGAACTCACCGACTACTGCTCCGGCCGGATCGCGTCCTACAAGACCCCCAAGTCGATCGAGTTCGCGCCCGCCCTGCCCCGAACCACGGTCGGCAAGATCGACAAGGAGTCGCTTCGCGCCTCAAGCACGGGCGAGATGCGGTGAGTTCCAAGAGGCCGAGCGACTACGTCGCGTCCAACTGGCTTGAACGAGCGAGGCCGTGGCCCGAGCGGCCCGTGAGCGCTGCGAACAAGAGCGGGAAACACCCCCTCGCGACGCGAGACGCTCGTACCTGTCCGCGTGAGCGCTCAGACCTGATCGTCGGGGTCCGTGACCAGCGCTTCCACCTCGGCGATCCGCTCGACGAACCGCCACCGGCCGTCGGGATCCCTCACCAGTTCGTCGCGGTAGCGGCCGAAGGCCCGCACGAACGGGGTTCCGTCGTCGCCGGCGTCGAGGCGGGCGAAGTAGCTGCGAGCGGTCGCCCGGTCGCGGTCGACGGTGACCAGAGGCTCGAACAGCAGGTGCTTGTGCCAGCGGTGGGGGGCCCGGCTGTGAGCGGCGATGAAGCCGGCCAGATCGTCGCGGCCCTCGAAGCGCCGGCTCGGCTTGGCCCCGGCCCGGTAGCGCACGTCGAAGGCCCCGCCGGCCGCGAAGCAGTCCAGCCACTCCTCCTCGAGGCCGTAGTCGATGCTGTGGCCGTACCGGTACAACGTGTCCAGCACGCCCCGCTCGGCCATCAGCAGGGCCACCTGCGAACTCAGTTCGGAGTCGCCGAAGTCGCCGCCGTCGCCGCTCGATGGCCGCTGTCCCATAGCATCGGCTCTCCCCGCCGGAGTCCCCGGCCCGTCCGCACCAGACACTGAAGGGTATTCGCCGATGGACATCTCCATATTCGGGTTCGACCGGTCGCTGGAGGACATCCGGGCCAACATCGCGAGAACGGACCGGGAGGGTTTCAGCGGCTACTGGGTCACCAACGGCCGAAGCTGCGACGCACTGACGGCGCTGGCCGCGACCGGTGCCGGCACCGGCATACGGCTGGGCACCGCGGTGGTGCCGGTGCATCCCCGCCATCCGGCCGCGCTGGCCCAGCAGGCCCTGACCGCCAACCTGGCGCTCGGCGGCCGGCTGGCGCTGGGCGTGGGGGTGGCCCACCGCTTCTCCGTGGAGGGGACATGGGGCCTGAGCTTCGAGCGGCCGGTGGCCTACCTGTCCGAGTACCTCGCAGCGCTGCTGCCGCTGCTGCACGAGCGGAAGGCCGAGGTGACCGGTGAGCGGGTGACCATGAACGGCGCGCTGGCCCTCGACGCCCCGCCGTGCGGTGTGTTCGTGGCCGCGCTCGGGCCCCGCATGCTCAAGCTGGCCGGGCGGCTGACATCGGGGACCATCACCTGGATGGTCGGCTCCAAGACCATCGGCGAGCTGACCGCGCCCGCCATCAACGAAGCCGCGGAGGCCGCCGGGCGCGACGCCCCCGAAGTGGTGGCAGGCCTGCCGGTGTGCGTCACCGACGACGTCGCCGACGCCCGGGCCCGGGCCGCCCATTCGCTGCGGATGTACGGCGACCTGCCGTCGTACCGGAAGATGCTCGACCGCGAGGGCCTGGAAGGTCCGGGCGACATGTGCGTGACGGGCACCGAGGAGCAGGTCGCCGAGCGCCTCGCCGGCTACTTCGAGGCGGGCGCCACCAGCATCGCGGCCGCGCCGACCGGCACCCCCGAGGAGGTGGAGCGCACCCGCGCCTGCCTGGCCTCCCTGCTCGCCTGACAGTCAGGAGGCCGAACCGGCGTCTTCAGGTGTGGACGTCGTAGCGCTCGGGTGTCGCCGGGACGTAGGAGCACCGGAGATGGACGGTCGCGGCCGGGTCTCCCAACTCGGCCTCGATCTCTGTGGCCCGGGCCTGGACGGCCAGCGGATCGCCGGTGGTGAACCACAGATGGACGAACAGGTGGTGGTCCTGCTCCTTCATGGGCATGAAGGTGAAGGCTCCGGACACATCGCCGCCGGCCAGCAGGCGGGGCATGAACTCGTCGTCGTGGCGCCGGGCCCAGGCGGCCAGCTCGGGCGGGTACTGGCCCAGGGTGGCGACCACGCCGTCGTGGGGAGCCAGCGGCACCGCGTCGGCTGACAGTATCGACCCCGGCGGTACGTAGGCCCGCACGACGTGGACCCGGTCGCGCCACACGGCACGGAAGTCCCGGTTGATCGGCTCGCACCGCCCCAGCAGCCGGAGCCGCTCACGGACGACCGTCATGTCGTAGAGCAGCTGCTCGGGAGACGCGGTGCTCCAGTACATGGCCAGGTACTCGCCGCCGGGCCCGGCCAAGCCTCCCTCCAGCACCTGCCGCGCCGCCAGCTGTTCCGGCTCGGCCACGTAGCGGACCGAGTGGTAGATGTGGTCGATCTGGGCGTGGTTCTCGGGCCGGTGATCGGCGTCGTGCCATTCGTTGAAGGCCCGGTGACGGCCCGGCGGGCACGTCAGGAACGCAGTCAGCGCCGATGCTGCCTTCATTCGCAGCCGCTCCCCGGCCACGGGGGCCAGCAGCGGGTGCCGGGGCTCACTCCCACACTCCTGCAGGCATGGGAAGCCCCGCGAAGGCATCGGGACCGACGGGCTCGGCCAGCTCGATCCCCAGCAGCTCCAGGACCGCCATGAGCTGGCGGGTGTGCTGGGCCACCGAGTAGGCGCAGCTGGACAGCAGGGCGTGGACCGTCTGGTCCCCGAAGAATGTGGGGACGACCCGGTCCAGCTCACCGGCCGTGGCTGTCGCGAGCCAGTCCCGCAGGCGGCCGGTGGCTTCGCCGGACCGGATCCCGAGTTGTTGCGGGGGCTGGATCTCACGTTCAAGCCCGCGCAGCACCTCCTCGTCGACGCCTTCAAGCGTGAACGCGGCACCCCCGGCAAGAGTCAGGAAGATCTCGACGTGGGCCACGATGTGGTTGGCCAACCCCAGGTAAGTGCGATTGCGCCCCGGTATCTGCTGGTCGTGGCAATCGGCGGGCAGCTGACCCGCGAATCGCACCACGGCCGGCAGGAACCGTTCGACACGCTGCACCAGTTCGGCGGCCGGAAGAAGCTGCGGAGCCGGCTCCTCGGTACCGGTGAAGGCCCGCACCTGGTCCATGTCCAGCCCGATCACGTGCTCGCCGCCCCGGGCCAGCACCGGCAGGGCCAGGGCGCCCATCTCCTTCAACTCGTCGAGAGCGGCTGAGTCCTCGACGACGTTGATGCTCTCGAATTCGACTTCACGAGTCGCCAAGTGGTCCTTCACCCGGATGCAGTTCGATCAACCGGGCGCCCAGTACAGGCGCAGCGTCTGCAGGGTCTCCGTCATTGCCTACCTTCCTTCGACCGCAACGTGATCGCCGAGATCCGCAGTGCGCAGCGGCTGCAGGGTCTCCGTCATCGCCTGCCTTCCTTCACCGGGACCGTCCGGCGTGGGAGGCTCCGTCGACCAGCAGGGCCGCGCCCGCGACGTAGGATGCCCGGTCCGAGCAGAGCCACACGATCGTCTCGGCCAGCTCGGAGGGCTCGCCCAGCCTCTTCATCGGTGCCGATTCCAGCGCTCGCGCCTCGGCGCCGGGGTTGCGGCGGTAGTAGTCCTCTAGCATCGGCGTCCTCGTCCGGCCGGGCAGCACCGCGTTGATCCGGATGTTGGATCCGGCGTACTCCACGGCCGCGGTCCGGGTCAGGTGGACCACCCCCGACTTGGACGCTCCGTAGGCGCTAAGCCCGGGATGGGGCTCGGTCACCGCGCCCGACGCCACGTTGACGATGGCGCCGCCGCCGCCGGCCAGCATGGCGCTCACCTCGGCCTGCATGCACAGGAACACCCCGTCGAGGTTGACCGCCATCACCGTGCGCCACTCGTCGGCGGCAAGCTCTGCGACCGGGGCCATCGCCCCTCTCACGCCCGCACAGTTCACGGCGGCGTCGAGGGACCCGTGGGCCGCGACGATCCCGTCCACCACCGTGCGGGCCGCGGTCGGCTCGGCGACGTCCAGGCTCACCGCCTCGGCGGCACCTCCGGACGCCTCGATCAAGCGGGCCGTCTCCGACACTGACGGGCCGTCGATGTCGGCCGCCACCACCATGCGGGCCCCCTCGGCCGCGAACAGCACGGCAGTGGCCCTCCCGATGCCCGAGCCCGCCCCGGTCACCAGGGCTACCCTGCCTAGAGCCAGGCCCGCGCCGGTCAACGCGCACCCTCCTCAGCACCTGCCGGATAAGGGCCAGTCGCAACGCCCGTCACGATCACAGCTGCGGTCCCGTGTCCCGGATGGGGCCAGTCGCAACGCCCGTCACGCTCACGGCTCCGGTCCCGTGTCGATGAGGACGTCGCCGGCACGCCGGACGAAGCCGGTGTCGAACCCGGCCGCGGCGGTGATCTCGGAGACGTAGTCGCAGACATCGTCGAAGCGCTCGTGGGCGCTGGTCAGGGCCTCGGGCTCGCCGGTGGGCCGGATGTAGCAGGGAACGTAGGAGACCTCCCGGATGCTGCCGCCGCTGATCCGGCAGCGCGCGATCATGGTGCGGCGGGAGTCGGGATGGAACGGGTACCCCGGCGACTCGTCTCGCCAGCCGAACGTGTACTCGGGGTAGAGGCCCTGCATCTCCAGCAGCGCCGGGCTCTCGGTCCCCGGCACGGCGTTGTGGGCGCAGTCGACCCCGAAGTTCCCCATCCCGTGGAAGATCACCTTGCCCCGGTACACCTGCACCGCCTTGAGGATGTGCTGGTGGTGGCCGAGCACGAGGTCGGCCCCGGCGTCGATGGCCGCGTGGGCGGCCTCCGTCTCGTAGTCCGCGATCACGACCGGGCTGAAGTGCACCCCCCAGTGGGGCGACACGACGACCACGTCGGCGGCGTCCCTGGCGGCGCGCACGTCGGCCACCAGCGCTTCGAGGTCCTCGTCGTGCACGAAGGTGCGGATCTCGGGCTGGCTGCCGGGCTGCTCGGTCTCGATCTGGTGGTAGTGGGTGTACGCCCGCAGCGGCGTGCAGCCCGGCTTGCCGCGGCCGGCCTCGTAGCCGGGGAACAGGATCGACGAGTACCCGAGGAAGGCGATCCTGGTGCCGTTGCACTCGATGACCGCCGGTTGCCGGGCCGCGTCCAGGTCCCCGCCCGCGCCGCACACCGCGATCTCGAGGCTGTCGAGCACCTCCAACGTCCGGAAGAAGGCGTCGTAGCCGGAGTCGAGGTGATGGTTGTTGGCGAAGGTGACCGCGTCGAAGCCGGCGCCCCTCAGGGCCTCGGCGTTGCGGGGATGGGCCCTTATCTCGCCCCGGGCCGCCGGATTGCGGGCACCGTCCTCGGAGTAGACCGACTCGCAGTTGCCGAAGGTGACGTCGGCGCCGGCGAGCACCTCCCGGCAGTGCTCGAACAGGCTGTCGGGGTCGGTCCGGTTGATCATCAGGTCACCGACGGCCGCCACGACGATGTCACCCTCAGAGTCAGGCGAGGCCTGCTCCTCGCCGCCGGGCGGCCTGCTCGCAGCGGCCGGGCTCACCACGAGACCGGGAGTTCCGCCGGCGCGGTGATGAGGGCGCTGTCTCGGTAGGGCAGCTCCGACGGCGCCGCGTCCAGCCTCAGCCCCGGCAGCCGGGCCGTGAGCGCGCTGAGCGCGATCTGGACCTCGACCCGGGCCAGGGATGCTCCGAGGCAGAAGTGGGTCCCGAAGCCGAACGACAGGTGACGGTTCTCGGCGGCGGGCCGCGACAGGTCGAAGTCGTCGGGCTGGACGAAGGCGCACGGATCGCGGTTGGATCCGGCCAGCGTGAGTATCACCAGCGAGCCGGCCGGAATGGTCACGCCCGCATAGGTCACGTCGGCGACTGCCAGCCGGGAGAGGCTGACCTGGACCGGGGACCGGTACCGCAGGATCTCCTCGGTGGCGTCGGCGACCAGTCCCGGGTCCTGCACCAGGCGGCGCCACCGCTCCGGCTCGGCGAGCAGGTCCAGGACCCCGTTGGCGATGGTGTTGGCGGTGGTGTCGTGACCGCCCCCGATCATCTCCACGATCATGGCCACCAGCTCGGTCTCGTCCATCCGGTCGCTGGATGCCTCGACTTCGATCAGGCGGCTGACCAGGTCGTCGGCCGGGTTGTCCCGGCGGCGCTCGACCAGGGCCCGGACGTAGTCCCCGAACTCGATCAGCGCTCGAGCGCCCCGTTGGCGCTGCTCGTCGCCGTCTACGCCGACGATGGCCCGGTTGTTGAGCACCTGGGTCCATTCCTCGAACAGTTCGTGGTCGGTGTGAGGCACCCCGAGCAGCCCGCAGATGACCCGCTCGGGCACGGGGTAGCAGAAGGCAGGGACCAGGTCGGCCGACCCGCGAGGCTCCATGGCGTCGATGAGCTCGTCGACGGTCTGCTGGATCAGCGGGCGCCACCGGTCGACGGCCCGAGGCGTGAAGGAGCGGTTGACCAGCTTGCGGCGCCGGGTGTGGGTCTCCCCGTCGCTGTTGACGAGACGTCCCCGGAACAACTCCACCGCCGGACCGGCTTCGAAGAGCGTGGCCGCGGTCTCGTATCCGGCCTCGCCCCGGCTGAGACGCTCGTCGCGGATGGCGTCCATCACCAGGTCGTACCCGGAGATGATCCAGGCGCCGGTGGCGCTGCGATGCACGGGCTCGCCCTCCCGCAGCTCCTGCAGCAGGCCGTGGGGGTCGCGCCGGCAGCGGGGGTCGGTCAGGTAGCCGCCCGAGCGCTGCGTCAGCGTCGCGGGCTCGTCGAGTTGGTCGTCGCCGGCCACGCCCGCGGTCACTGGCCGGTGAGATGGTAGAGCTTGGCCGCGTTGTCGTGCAGGACCTTCCGGCACACTTCTTCGGGGACACCCTTGAGGCTCTCGAGGATCGTCTCGCGGGGGGTCTTGGCCGAGGAGGCCGGACCGGGGGAGAGGCTCGTGGGATGCGGGTAGTCGCTCTCGAAGGTGATGTTGTCGGCGTAGAGCTCGATCATCCGGTTGACGGTGTCCCTCTCGAACCAGAAGCTGCCGTACACCTGGCGCCGGAAGTAGAAGCTGGGCAGCTCCATCTCGGGGTAGGCCTTGGACGCGCCGGAGTTGTGCCACTGCCAGTCCAGGGCCTCGACGTAGTAGGGGATCCAGCCGAACCCGCTCTCGACCAGCACGAACTTCAGGTCGGGGTACTGGTGGCACACCCCGAACAGGGTGATGTCGGCAAGGGTCTCGGCGTTGCCGAGATACGACATGGCGCTGAGCTTGGCGTAGTCGGAGCGGGCCGCCTTGGTGCTGAGCATGCTCTTGAAGTCTTCCTCGCCGAACTCCTGGAACCCGATGTGGAAGTTGAGCGACATGCCGGTCTCCTGGGCGACCGAGAACAGCGGCGCCCAATGGGGGTCCTGCAGCGGGGGAAGGCCGATCTTGTACGGCTTGGACAGGAAGCACACGCCGTGGTGGCCCTTGTCCCGGCAGCGCAGGAGTTCGGCGATGCTGGCCTCGACGTCCCAGTAGGGCAGCACCGACAGCAGCACGAACCGCTGCGGGTCGACGCTGGCGAAGTCGGTCAGGAAGTCGTTGTAGGCCCTGATGGACTCCATGATCAGCTCGTCGTCGCCCATGGCCCTGAAGGCATGGCCCGAGAAGGTGAGCAGGTTCGGGTAGAGGGCCTGGGCCCAGATCCCGAAGTCGTCCATCCGGGCCAGCCGGGCCTCGGGGTTCCAGGCCCCGGGCTCGGCCTCCTCGAGTGTCCGCGGGTGCGAGGGAGGAGGCTCGTGCCACCCGGCGGTCGCCCAGTTGGCCACCCCGGTCAGGCGCTTGCCGCCGATCAGCCAGCGCATCTCGTCGCGCCGCTCGTCGAGGACGAGATGGGGGATGCGGTCCCCCCACTTCTTCTCGGACATGCGGGACGTCCACAGATCGGGCGGCTCCATCACGTGGCTGTCGGTGTCGATGATCGGGATGTCGGTGAGAGCCATCGGTGTGTCGGCGAGAGCCATCGGTGTGTCGGTGAGAGCCATGGTGTGGGAGTCCTCTACAGGACGAAGGAATCTATGACTATCATACGCTGAATCGTGCCCCAAGCTGCCGAGCGGTCCAGACCCTGGTCGTGGCCTCTGCGACGCGCCTTCGTGGTGGCCGCGGGCGCGGTTGTGCGGCCCCTTCTCAACACCGCCACCATCCGGTGGCTGCGCCACCTCCCCTCGGGTCCGGCCATCCTGCGGCGCCGCTACCGGACTCCCCGGGTGTGGTGGCCCGACCGCCCGCCGGTGGAGATTCCCCAGGATCTGCTGTCCCATGCGGGAGTGCGCCGCGACGAGCAGGCCGCGCAGGAGGCCTTCGAGGACGAGCCTCTGCACTCGTTCCACCACAACTTCGGGGTGGCTGTCGTCTGGGCCCTGGCCCGGCTCTGGCAGTCGGTCCTCTTCGTCGGGCCCAGGCTGGTGCGGGCGGTGGAGCACGCCAAGCGGACCGGAGCCGCCCCCACGACCACCCCGGAGACGCGGTCGCCGCAGGTATGGACGGACTGGGTGCACGGCCGGGCCCGCCGCCTCGGCATGAGCACCGTCGGCTTCGCTCCCTACGACGAGCGCTACACCTTCGCCGAGCACGCCCATGAGGCTGCGGGGCCGAACGTGATCGTGTGCGTGCTGGAGCAGAACTGGGAATCGAACCAGACGCTGCCCGGTCCGGTCGGCGAGCAGACCGCGCTCAGCACCAACGCCGAGATCATCGAGATGGCCTCGCAACTGGCTGAGGCCATCGTCGACGCCGGCTTTGCTGCCCGGGCCCACTCGACGGAGGGGATCGCGGTCGTGCACCACTACGGGATCGAGGCCGGCCTCGGTCAGATGGGGGTCAACGGCCAGCTGCTGACCCCGGAAGCCGGGTCCCGTTGCCGCCTGGCCATGGTCACCACCCAGATGCCGCTGGTGCTGGGGGCGCCGCGCGACTTCGGGATACCCCGCATCTGCGACGAGTGCCAGGCCTGCGTCCGGCGCTGCCCCGCCGGCGCCATCCCCGTCAAGCGCACCTGGCACCGCGGGATCGAGAAGTCCAAGCTGAACCTGGCCCGGTGCTTCCCGGTGGTCTCGCAGGTCCACGGGTGCTCGATCTGCATGAAGGTCTGCCCGATCCAGCGCTACGGCCTGGCCGAGGTCATCCGGCACCGGGCCTCGACCGGCGAGATCCTCGGTGTCGGCAGCGACGAGCTCGAGGGATACGTCTGGCCCGTCGACGGGCGCCGCTACGGCCCGGGCCGGCGCCCCAGGCTCGAGCCGGACTTCTTCGAGCTGGAGGTCCTGCCGGTGAACCGGGACGGGACCCCCAAGGCGGGGCCGGCCCCGGCCCGGGTTCCCACGCCGCTGACCTGAGCACGGTGTCCGGCGCCTATCGCCCATCCGTCGGGTTCATCGGCCTCGGGTCGATGGGCGGCCCGATGGCCGACCGGGCGGCCCGCGGCGGCTGGCAGCCGCGAGTGTTCGATCCCCGCCCCGAGGCTGTCGCGCCCCGCGTCGATCGCGGCGCGACCGCGGCGGGCTCCGCGGTCGAGGCCGGCCGCGGCGCCGATTTCGTGTGCGTCACCGTCCACGACGATGCTCAGGCGCTGGAGGTGATCGACGCGGAGTTGGTAGAGGCCATGGCCCCCGACGGGGTCGTGGTGCTGCACTCCACCGTCTCGGTGGCCACCGTCGTCGAGGCCCGCGACCGCTGCCGGCGGCGCGGGCGCCACCTGGTGGATGTCGGCGTGAGCGGCGGGCCCGCCGGAGCCCGCGACGGGACTCTGGTGCTGATCGCGGGCGGCGAGCCGGAACTGCTGGAGCGGCTGCGTCCGCTCTTCGACACCTACTGCTCCGAAGTGATCCTCTGCGGCCCGGCCGGGTCGGGGGCGGCCGCCAAGGCGGCCCGCAACCTGATCGCCCTGGGGGCGATGGCCCTGGCGGCCGACGCCCTCGCCCTGGCCGAGCAGGCCGGCGTGGGCCGGGAGTGCCTGGCCCGGGTGGTGTCCGCAACCGATCCCGCGAGCCGGGGCGCCCGCCTGCTGGAGGGCGATCTGGGCACCGGCATCACTTCGGGCGGCGTGGCCGTCACCGGCCGCAAGGACCTTGAGGTGCTGCGGCGGATTGGGGCCGATCTCGACGTGTCTCTGCCTTCCGCGGATGCCGCCGCCGCCGACTGGGACCGGGTGGTGGAGCTGGTGGCACGGTCCGAGCAAGGCGCCCGGTAGATGCGCAGGACGATCTTCACCGAGGAGCACCAGCTGTTCCGGGAGTCGGTCAGGATCTTCATCGAGCGCGAGGCGGTGCCCCACACCGACCGCTGGGAGCGCGACGGCATGGTCGACCGCTCGTTCTGGGAGAAGGCCGCGGCCGCCGGTTTCGTCGGCTTCGAGGCGCCGGCCGCCTACGGCGGGCTGGGCGTGCGCGACTTCCGGTTCAACGCGGTGATCGACGAGGAGATGATGTACGCGTCGGCGGTCGGCGACGGCTTCGGCATGGCCAACGACATCATGGTCCCGTACCTGCTGGACCTGACCGACGACGATCAGAAGTCGAGATGGCTGCCCGGCTTCACCTCCGGGTCGCTCATCGCGGCGGTGGCCATGTCCGAGCCCCAGGCGGGTTCGGACCTGCGGGCCATCGCCGCCACCGCGTCCAGGGACGGCGACTGCTACATCGTCAACGGCGCCAAGACGTTCATCACCAGCGGCCTGCAGGCCGATCTGGTGGTGACGGTGGTCCGCGACACCGAAGCGGGAGGGCAGCTCAGCCTGCTGGCGGTCGAGCGGGACACCCCCGGCTTCGAGCGGGGCCGCAAACTCGACAAGGTCGGCCACCGGGCCCAGGACACCAGCGAGCTGTTCTACCGCGACGCCCGGGTGCCCTGCGCCAACCGGCTGGGAGAGGCCGGCCAGGGTCTCGCCTACCTGAAGCAGAACCTGCCCCAGGAACGGCTGTCGATGGCCGTCACCGCGGTGGCCGCGGCCGAGAAGGCCCTGGAGATCACCATGGACTACTGCCGGGAGCGCATAGTCTTCGGCCGGCCGGTTGGCAGCCACCAGGCCAACCGCTTCGCCATCGCCGAGATGCTGGCCGAGATCGCCCGGGAGCGCTGCCACGTCGACCGCTGTATCCAGGCCCACGTCGACGGCGAACTCACCGCGGTGGAGGCGGCCGCGGTGAAGCTCACCGCCAGCGAGCTGCAGTTCCAGGTGGTCGACCGCTGCCTGCAGCTGCACGGCGGGTACGGCTACATGGACGAGTACCTGATCTCGCGCCTGTGGAGGGACGCCCGGGTGCAGCGCATCTACGGAGGCACCAGCGAGATCATGAAGGAGATCATCGGCCGGGACGCCGGCTTCTGATGGCCCCGAGCCCATGAACGGGTCCGGCCGCGTCGCCCGCAGCCGCCTCGAAGTGGAGGAGTGGCTCCGCGCGTCGCTGCCCGACGCCTGGGTCGCCTGCGTCGACTCGGGCCGCTCTCCCGGATCGGCCAGCCGCTACCGGGACTTCGACGAGGAGGCCTGGCTGGCAGAGATGTTCGACCGGCGCTACCTCATGGCGTCGTGGCCGGTCGAGTACGGCGGGCTGGGATGGAGCCGCGAGACGGCTCTGGCCGCGTTCGAGGCCCTGTCGCGCTACGAGGCGCCCCTGCCGCTGTACGTCACCAGCCTTCTGCTGGCCGGGCACGGGCTGCTGCAGCACGGGACCGCCGAGCAGCGGCACCGCTTCCTGCCCAAGATCGCGGCCGCGTCGGAGATCTGGTGCCAGCTCTTCAGCGAGCCCGAGGCCGGATCGGACCTGGCGTCGCTGCGGACCCGGGCCGAGCGCCACGCCGGCGGGTGGGTCGTGACCGGCCAGAAGGTGTGGTCGACCTGGGCCCACTTCGCCCGGTGGGGGCTCCTGCTGGCCCGGACCGGGCCCGCGGAGTCGAGGCACCGGGGTATCACCTGCTTCGTGGTCGACATGGGCTCGCCGGGCATCGAAGTGCGGCCGCTGCGCCAGTTGACCGGCGACGCCTCCTTCAACGAGGTGTTCATGGACCGGGTGCCCGTCGACGACTCGATGCGCCTCGGCGGCGTCGACGAGGGCTGGACCGTGGCCCGCTCGGTGCTGCAGGCGGAGCGGGGCGAGCTCGGCCAGCGGCGGGTGGGCGGCGCCGACATCCACCGGCTGATCGACCGCCATCGGGGCGCCGCCGGTCCCGACGCCCGGCAGCGCCTGGCCGCGCGGTACGCCCAGGAGCGCATCCTGGGCTGGATGGCGTGGCGCGGCTACGGCCGCGGCCTCGAGGCTCAGGCGGTGAAGCTGCTGCGGGCCGAGGCCAACATGGCGCTCCAGTCGCTCGCCGTCAGCCTCGAGGGCCCCCGCGCCGCCGCCCACGACGGCGCCGAGGCCGAGACGGCCGAGATCGTCTACGGGTTCCTGAGGTCGAGGGCCAACTCCATCGCGGGCGGCACGTCGGAGATCATGAGGAACGTGATCGGCGAGCAGCTTCTCGGGCTGCCCCGGGAGCCCCGGCCCGCGAACCGAGGCGGCGGGCCGGACCGATGAGGGTCGCCGACGTCGTCCGCCGCCACGCGACGGCCCGCCCCCACGACACCGCCCTGGTGTGCGGGTCCGAGCGGTTCAGCTGGAAGGACCTCGACGAGCGAACCGACGCGCTGGCCGCGGTCCTGGCCGGCATCTCCGAGCCCGGCGGCCGGGTCGCGATAGTGACCGCCAACTGCCACCAGCACCTCGAGGCGGTCTTCGCCGCGTCCAAGGCAGCTCTCGTCTCGGTCCCCCTCAACCACCGGTGGAACAGCCGCGAGCTGGCCGACACCCTCGCCGACGTGGCTCCGGCCGCGGTCGTGCTCGATCTGGGCCTGCCCGGATCGGTGGGCGTCGAGCTGATCGACATGGTGGCTCCCGTGCCGGTGCTCGCCTTCGGTGGGCGCCATCCGGGCGCCGCCGACTACGACGACGCGCTCGCAAGCGGCCGCCGACGTCCGGCAGAGCATCGCGACGCCTGGCACCAGCATGTGATCGGCTTCACCAGCGGCACCACGGGACGGCCCCGCGGCGCGGTGCTGTCCCAGCAGCAGGCCCTGGCCGCCGCGACGTGGCTGGCGGCCCTGTTCACCATCGGCGCCGAGGACTGCTTCCTGGCTTGCATGCCCATGTACGTGTACCGGGGCGGGTCGGGAGTGCTGGCACCGGCAGTGGTGGGGGCCCGCAGCGTGTTGTGCGACTTCGACGCCGACACCGTCATCGGGGTCGTCCGCGACGAGGAGGTCACCCATGCGATCCTCGCCCCGGTGATGGTCGACCGGATCCTGGCCAGCCCGCACGCCGCCGGAGGAGGGCTCGGCTCGCTGCGCGAGGTGTGGGTGGGCGGCGCTCCGTCGACCCCGGAGTCGACCGCCGCGCTCCAACGCCTGACCGGTGCGACCGTGGGCTCGGTGTACGGCGCCACCGAAGCCACCGCGGTGGCGTCGATGCGATGGCCCGCCGGCGCCGAGCACGGACACCTTCTGAGATCCATCGGCCGCCCGGCGCCGCTCAACGACGTGAGGGTGGTCGCCGCGTCCGGTCGGGAGGCCCAACCGGGAGAGCCGGGAGAGATCCAGGTGCGGGGATCCACCGTCATGTCCGGCTACTGGCCCGACGCCGACGGCGAAGGCTTGGTGGACGGCTGGTACTGCACCGGCGACGTGGCGGCACGCGACGACGACGGCTACCTGTTCCTGGTGGATCGCCGGGCCGACGTCATCAACAGCGGCGGCCTCAACGTGTACTCGGCCGAGGTGGAGCAGGTCCTGCTGGCCCATCCCGCAGTGGCCGAGTGCGCGGTGGTGAGCTCGCCCGACGAGACCATGGGCGAGGCCGTCACCGCGGTGGTGGTCCCGGCAGGCGGTCCGGTCGAATTCACGGAGTTGGAGCGGCACTGCCGGGCGGCACTGGCGGGCTACAAGTGTCCCCGGCAGTGGGCCCTGTCCGCGGGCCTGCCCCGCAACTCCCTGGGCAAGATCGACAAGAAGGCGATCCGGGACGAGCGCTGGACCGGCCACCAGGCCAGCATCGCCGGCTCGCCAGCCACAGGCCCCGGAGAGCCGGAAGGCCGTTCAGGAGCCAACCATGACTGACAGCGCTGCTCCCGCAGACGATTCCCCGCCCCTGGAAGGGGTCCGCATCCTCGACCTGACCAGAGCGACGTCGGGTCCCTACTGCACGCAGATCCTGGCCGACCTCGGCGCCGACGTGGTGAAGCTGGAGGAGCCGCCGGGCCCCAGGGGCCGGGACCAGATCGACCCGTTCAACACCATCGACGGGATGGACGCCTACTTCCTGTGCGTCAACCGGAGCAAGCGCAGCATCGCCTTCCCGCTGGGCCACGAGCGGGGCCCGGGTCTCGTCGCTGCGCTCGCCGGCGCCGCCGACGTCGTCATCGAGAACTTCCGCCCGGGCGTGGCCGAGAAGCTGGGCGTCGGACCGGCCCAGCTGCGGGCCGGCAACGGCCGCCTCATCACGTGCTCGCTGTCGGGGTTCGGCGACACCGGGCCCCTGAGGGACCGGGCCGCGTTCGACATCACCGTGCAGGCCCAGACCGGGGTCATGAGCTTCATCGACCGCCGCGACCCGGCCGGCCGGCTGGCGCCGATCCCGATGCCGGTCGCCGACCTGCTGGCGGGCATCTATTGCGCGGTGGCGGTGCCGGCCGCGCTGGTGCGCCGGGCCGCCACCGGCGAGGGCGCCCACATCGACGTGGCCATGTACGACGCCCTGCTGTCGTGGTTCGTGGGGTTCGGGGTGCACCAGCTCAACTTCGGCCGGCCCACCGAAATCCAGGACAAGATCCTGTGGGGCAGCTTCGAGACCAGGGACCGCCCGCTGGTGATCACCGCCCACCGGCCCTCGCAATGGCTGCGGTTCTGCGCGGCGCTCGACCGGCGCGACTGGATCGAGGATCCCCGCTTCGCGGCGCCCGCCGACCGGGCCGGCAACATCGACGAGCTCAAGACCCTCATAGCCAGCGTCCTCGTCACCAAGGGCGCCGACGAGTGGATCGCAGCTTTCGAGCGGGAGGGCCTGTCGTTCTCGGACACGTTCACGATGGCCGAGGCCCTGGAGCATCCTCACACCGCCGAGCGCGAGATGGTGGTCGAGGTCGACGATCCCTCGTCCGGCCCGATGCGCCTGCTCGGCAACCCGGTGAAGTTCGCCGGCCTCGAGACCAGCTACTCGCCGCCGCCCCGGGTGGGCCAGCACTCGGCCGAGGTTCTCTCCGAGTGGCTCGGCTACAGCCGCGAGCAGCTTCAGGACCTGGTCGCCTCCGGCTTCGTCCACGACCCGGAGTTCTCGTCAAAGACCTGACTCGGGCAACGCCCGCCCGTCATTCCATGCGTATAGTTTCACGAGATCGATCACAAGGGCGGCACGTGAGATGACCGAACCGGTTTATGTCCTTGGCGGCTGGCAGTCCGACTTCGCCGAGCGGGCGCCCGAGGGCGGCTTCTTCTCGCTGCTGGAGGCGGCCACCCGGGGCGCGCTGGCCGACGCCGGCCTCGAGCCCGCCGACATCGAGGTCGCCCACATCGGCAACCTGGCCGGCGAGCTGACCGCCTTCCAGGCCCAGCTCGGGGGGCTGCTGGTCAGCATCGACCCGGCCTTCATGGGCCTGCCGACGTCCCGTCACGAGGCCGCCTGCGCGTCGGGGAGCCTGGCCGCGCTGGCCGCGGCGGCCGAGATCGAGGCCCGCCGCTACGACGTGGCCCTCGTGGCCGGCGCCGAGATCCTCCGCAACGTGGGAGGCCTGCGGGCGGCCGAGCTGTTGAGCTGTGCGGGCTGGGCCGGCGAGGACGCCTTCGACGGCGACAACCTCTGGCCCCGCCTGTTCGCCGACGTGGCCGACGAGTACGACCGCCGCTACGGGCTGGCCCACGAGCATCTCGGCCGCATCGCCGAGGTGAACTTCGCCAACGCCCGCTTCAACCCCAACGCCCAGACCCGGAACTGGGACATCGAGGCGGGCGCCTTCGGCGACGACGACGGCATCAACCCGGTGGTCGACCGCCACCTCCGCAAGATGGACTGCGGCCGGATAACCGACGGCTCCTGCGCGGTGGTCCTGGCCTCGGGCGCCTACACCGAGGGATGGGCCCGCAGCCGGGCCATCGACATGGGCTCGGTTCCCCGGCTCAAGGGCTGGGGCCACACCACCGCGCCCACGCTGCTGCCCGACAAGTTCAAGGCGAGCCAGGACGACCCCTACGTCTTCCCCCACGTGCGCAAGGCGGCCACCGACGCCATGGCCAGAGCCGGCCTGCGCGGCCCCCGCGAGCTCGACGCCATAGAGGTCCACGACTGCTTCTCCATCAGCGAGTACGCCGCCATCGACCACTTCGGGCTCACCCCTCCCGGCCAGTCGTGGCAGGCCGTCGAGGACGGCACCATCGAACGGGACGGCGACGTGCCGGTGAACCCCAGCGGGGGCCTGCTCGGGATGGGCCACCCGGTGGGCGCCACCGGGGTGCGGATGATGCTCGACGGGGCCAAGCAGGTGACGGGCCGGGCCGGCGAGTACCAGGTCGACGGGGCCCGCAACGCGGCCACGCTGAACATCGGGGGATCGTTCACCACGGTGGCCAGCATCGTGGTCGGCGTCGACTAGAGGCCGAGATGAGCTCCACCGACACCGAGAGCGAGCGCAAGTGATGAGAGGTTCTCAAGCCACGAGGGGTGTTTCCCGCTCTTGTTCGCTGCGCTCACGGGCCGCTCGGGCCACGGCCTCGCCCCGATGAGCCGGACTCGCCCACCCATTGGCTCGGCCTCTGGACCAAGATCCGCGCTGGTGACGGGGGCCGCCTCCGGCATGGGCGCGGCCATCGCGGCACGCCTCGACGCCGACGGGGCCCGGGTGGTGGTGGCCGACATCCAGGCCGGCATGGGCGCCGAGGTGGCCGAATCGCTGACCGGGGGAATGTTCGTCGAGATGGACCTGTCGCTCCCGGAGTCGGTGACGGCCGCCGCCCAGCAGGTCCTCGCCGAGGTCGGCACGGTCGACATCCTCGTCAACTGCGCCGGGTTCGACGTGGTCATGCCGTTCCTCGACACCGACGAGGACCTGTGGGACTCGCTGATCGCGGTCAACCTCTACGGACCATTGCGGACCACCAAGGCGTTCCTGCCCGGGATGGTCGAGCAAGGCTGGGGGCGCATCGTCAACATCAGCTCCGACGCCGGACGGGTGGGCAGCAGCGGCGAGGGGGTCTACTCGGCGTGCAAGGGCGGCCAGATCGCGTTCACCAAGACCATCGCCCGGGAGGTGGCCCGCACCGGAGTGACCGTCAACTGCGTGTGCCCGGGCCCGACCGACACGCCGCCGGTGCGCCGAACGCTGGCCGAGGGCGGGGAGAGGTACATGCAGGCGCTGGTGCGGGCCATACCGATGAGACGCCTCGGCCAGCCCACCGACATCGCCGCGGCGGTGGCCTACCTCGTGTCCGAGGACGCCGGCTTCGTCACCGGCCAGACCCTGTCGGTGAGCGGCGGACTGTCGATGTGCTGAGCGCCGCAACCCGCAGCTCCGGCACTGGCAGCGGACCTGCGGACGAACAGAAGGGCGCCGAGGACCGGCGGCGCCACCCGACCGTGAGCGTGGGCATGATGCTGCCGGTCGGGTTCGGCATCGAGCCCGGCGACCTTCTCGAGCTCTGCGTAGCGGCCGACCGGCGCGGCCTGCACGCGGTGGGCTGCGGGGAGCTGGCCGGACCCGAGGCCCTCTCCCTGATGGGCGCGGCCGCGGCCTCCACCGCCGGCATCCGTCTGGAGACCGGGGTGGTCCCCGTCTCGAGCCGCTCGCCGGCGGTGCTGGCCATGGCGGCCTGCACGCTGGCCGCCCTGTCCCAGGACCGTTTCGTGCTGGGCATCGGCGCGGGCAGCCCGATCGTGTCGTCGTTTCACGCCGACGTGTTCGAGCGGCCCGTCGACCGGGTCGCAGAGGCGCTGGCCGCCATCAAGGCCGCCCTGGCGGGGGAGCGGCTGGCCGATCGGGGCGGCTTCAAGCTCCGGGGCATACGGCCTCGCCCGGTGCGGGTGTTCCTGTCGGCCATGAACGAGCGCATGCTGCAGCTGGCCGCCCGGGAGGCCGACGGCGTGGTGATCCACTTCGTCGGCGCCGAGCAGATGGCCGAACTGGCCCCCCGCCTCCGACAGGCCCGGGCCGCCGCCGGAAACGAGGCCCCCTTCGAGATCATCGCCCTCGTCCACGCGTCCGCCGACCCCGACGGCGATCCCGAGAGGGCCTACCGCCGCGAGATGGCCCCCTATCTGGCCGTGCCGACCTACCGGCGCCTGGCCGCCGGGCTGAGCTCGTTCGACGAGGTCGACGCAGCTGCGGAGGCCTGGCAGGCGGGCGGGCGGGAAGCGGCGGCCGACAGGTTCCCGCCCGGGATCGCCGCGGCCTGCCTGGCGGTGGGACGCGACGCCATAGCCCACCGGGTGACCAGCCTGGGACGGGCCGGCTGCGACGGGGTGCGTCTGGTCCCTCTGAGCACGGCCGGGGCCGACCCCGCCCCGGTCCACGACCTGGTGGACTGTCTTGGTGCCGTGATCGACGATCTGAGCCTGCAGGAGGTGGTGTCGTGACCGACGCGGTCGACATGATGAACTACGCCCCGCTTATCGCGCCGGGCATCTCGGGCATGGAGTTCCAGTACGAGGAGTTCCAGATAATGCTCAACACGACGTTCAAGCGCATGGCCGAGGGGGGTGTGGCCCGCACGCTGTGGGGCCGCGACGTCCCGCTCGACGATGTGGAGAACCTCCCCTACGACGACACCCTGCGGGTGGGGGAGGCGGTGGCCCAGCTGGACGCGGCCGGCTACTCGGTGGCCGTGCTGGCCTGCTTGAAGATGTGGTCCTTCCACTACCACCACCGTCTCATCATGGACATGGACGAGGAGGTGGTGGCCCGGGCCCTGGCCGAGGCGCCCGACCGGTTCGTGGGCGCGGCCGGCTACAACCCGTTCCGCATCGCCGAGAGCATCGCCCGCATCGAGACCGCGGTGCGCGAATGGCATTTCGGCTACGTCTACTTCCATCCGATCACCTTCGGGGTGGCCCCCAACGACCGGCGCTGCTACCCCCTGTACTCCAAGTGCGTGGAGCTGGGCGTGCCGGTCGGGTTCCAGGTGGGGCACTCCGCCGAGGTGCTGCCCAGCGAGGTCGGCCGGCCCATGCTGGTGGACCAGGTGGCCATCGACTTCCCCGACCTCAAGATCAACATGTCGCACACCGGCTGGCCGTGGACCGGAGAGTTCTGCTCGATGCTCTGGAGGCACCCCAACGTGTACGGCGACATCTCCGCCTACTTCGCCTCCACCCTCGACCCGGAGCTGGTCAAGTTCATGGACAGCGGCCGGGGCCGCCACAAGATCATGTTCGGCACCAACGGGTTCGACCTGGCCCGCTGCAAGCAGGACTTCGAGAGCCTGCCGGTCAGCGACCGGACCAAGCAGATGGTGCTGCACGACAACGCCCTCGAGTTCCTGGGAATGCGATGAGCGCGCCCCGGTGTCGGCGATGAGCGGCCCCGGCGGTCTGGAGCTGATCCGGCTGGAGCAGCCGTCGCAGCGGCTGGCCGAGGTGGTGCTCGACCGGCCTCCGGCCAACGCCTTGAGCCACCAGTTCATGGACGAGCTGGGCGCGGTGACCGCCTGGCTGGCGCCGAGCGAGATCCAGCTCGCCGTGCTGCGCAGCAGCGCCAGGATGTTCATGGCCGGCGCCGACCTGAACATGGTCAACGAGGGCTGGGACGATCAGGACGCCACCACCGAGAAGTGCCAGCAGATGATGAACGGCTGGGAGCGGCTGCCCATGCTGACCCTGGCCGCCATCGGTGGCCACGCGCTGGGGGCGGGCTGCGAGCTGGCCATGTCCTGTGACTTCAGGGTGATGGCCCGGGGCAGGGCCCGCATCGGGCTGCCGGAGTCGTTGCGGGGACTGATCTCCGCGGCGGGCGGCACCCAGCGCATGAGCCGCCTGGTCGGCCCGGCCCGAGCCCTCGACCTGTGCGTGCGGGGACGCATGATCGGGGCGGACGAAGCCGAGCGGTACGGGCTGGTGACCGAGGCCGTAGACCCCGAACGTCTCGACGGGCGGGTCGCGGAACTGTGCGAGGAGCTGCTGGGGCTGCCCCGCCTCACCACCCAGGCCATCAAGCGCTGCGTCCTCGAGGGCCGGGACCTGCCCCTGGCCGAGGGCTTCGCGCTGGAGCGCCGCGAGCTGGCCGGGTTGCGCGACACCCACGACACCCGCGAGGGCGTCCAGTCCTTCATCGAGAAACGCTCCCCGAACTTCATCGGCAGGTGACCATGGCGGGACACGGAGGCTCGATCACCGAGGAGCTCAGGGACCGTTACGAGATCGAGCAGGTCCTGTACGACTTCGCCCGCTATTGCGACGACCTCGACTTCGCCGGCTTGGCCTCCCTCTTCCACGACGAGTGCCGGTGGGACTACGGACCCGGCGCCGGACCGGTCGTGGAGGGCCGCGACCAGGTCGAGTCCTTCGTGCGGCAAGCCTTCTCCGGCTCGGCCGCCGGCGAGGGTCCCGAGGGCGTGAAGGTGCGCATCCGCAAGACCAGCCACCACATCAGCCAAGTGGCCATCAACTTCGACGGCCCCGACGTGGCCTGCACCGAGGCCTTCGTGTTCACCTGGCACGAGATGTCCGACGGCTCGCCGGGCCTGCTGTGGGGCCGCTGGCACGACAAGCTGCGCCGCACCGGGCACGGTTGGAAGATCTCCGAGCGGCGCATGATCCTGTCGGCGGTGGACAACTACTACGGCATCGGCCACTCCGCCTGGGCGGAGGATTTCAAGCCCTTCAACCGCCAGCCGCCCTTCTCGTGAGTTTGAGTGGTCCCAGGGGCCTCGCGCTGGTGTCCGGGGGCAGTGGCGACATCGGCGCCGCCATCTGCCGGGCGCTGCACGCCGACGGCTGGGGCCTGGCCATCGGCTACGTCTCCCGGCAGCGGGCCGAGGCGCTGGCGGCCGAACTCGCGGCCCAGGGACCGCCGGCGCGGGCAATCCCGCTCGACCTCACCGACAGGGCCGAAGTCCGCGCCAGCGTGGGAAACCTGCTGGCCGATGAGGGCCGAGTCGACGCGCTGGTGCTCAACGCGGGATGGAACCAGGCCCGCCCCTTCCTCGACACCGACGAGCAGCAGTGGCGCACCACCATGGCCGTGAACCTCGTGGGGCCGATGCTCGCCGTCCAGCTGTGCCTGCCGGCCATGGTCCGTGCCGGCGACGGGTCCATAGTGGCCATCACGTCGGAGGCGGCCCGGGTGGGCGACGCCGGCAACGCGGTGTACGCCGCGGCCAAGGCCGGTCTGACCGCGTTCCTGCGCACCATCGTGCGCGAGCACGGCCGCGACGGCGTCCGGGCCAACGCAGTCGCGCCCGGGCCGATCGACACCACCCTGCTGCGCCACGCATTCAGCGACGACGAGGCTGCCGACGCGGCCATAGCCAAGCTGACCCGACTGGTACCGATGCGCAGGCTGGGACAGCCCGCCGAGGTAGCGGCCGCGGTGCGCTACCTCGTCAGCGAGGGCGCCCACGTGACCGGCCAGCAACTCGGCGTAGGCGGCGGCGTAGTCATGTAAGCCCCCCGGCCCGCGCTCCGACCGGGCCGGACTATTCGGCGGGGGCCAGGGCGAAGGCCCGTTGCGCGTTCTCAGCTAGGAACTTGGGCCATACGTTGTCTCGCAGGGGCAGCTCGCCGACCTCGCGGAAGATCCGGTCGTAGGGGAGCATGGGCCAGTAGCCCGCGAAGATGACCTTGCCGGACCCTCGCCGGTTGGCGTGGTCGATCACCGCTTTCGGGTAGTACTTGGGCGCGAAGCCGCTGGTCGCGAAGTACACGTTGGGCCAAGTCTGCATCATCTTGACGCAGGTGTCGGTCCAGGGCTCGCCGCCGTGCTTGAACACCACCCGGAGGTCGGGGAAGAACCAGCACACCTCGTCGAGGTGGATCGGGTTCTGAGTCCACGCCGGCACCCGGGGGCCGGGGAAGCCGACATTGATCATCACCGCCAAGTCGCACTCGATGCACTTGGAGTAGATCGGGTAGTACTCCCGGGAGTTGGGCGCGATGTGCGGGTACAGCATGTGGGGCACGATCATCACGCTGCGCAGAATCGGGTAGCGCCGGGCCAGGTCGTCGATGCGGCGCACTGCGGCCATCCCGTCGTGGGGATCGACTCGCAGCGACACGAAGACCCTGGCCGAGTGCTCGCTGAGCCGGTCGAGCACCTCGTCCGCGGTACCGAAATTGAGCGGGACCTGGGCCCGGGCGATGCCCCAGGAATCCAGGTTGGCCAGCCACAGGCCGAGATCGCCCATGATCCGGTCCCGTTCGGCCCGGCCGGCGTCCTTGGCGAACAGGTGTCCCACAATGTCGGTTGACGGCCAGGCGGCCAGGCTGTCGGCGTCCCGCAACGCGGCCCGGGGCATGGGCACCTCGATCCCGTCGCGGTCGATGGTGAGCTGGCTGAAGGCGTCGATGATCGGCACCGGGGACTCCGCGGGCAATTCCATGTCTACGATTATGCTGGATCGGTCGGCAGACCCGCGTGCGGGACCCTGCCGAGCGAGTCTGAGGGATGGACGGCGTCTGAGCCGAGAAGCGAGCGACGGGGAACTTCGAGCGGTGCGCAACACCCGCCGGTTCCTCGCGATGCGCAGCACCTTCCGATCCATGGCGGTGCGCGACTTCCGCATCTTCGTCACCGGCCACACCGTCAGCCAGATGGGCACGTGGATGCAGCGGCTGGCCGTGATCTGGGCTGTGTTCGAGATCACCGACAGCGGGACCGCGGTGGGGGTGGCCAGCGCCTGCGTGTTCGGCCCGGCCATCGTCCTGAGCCCGCTGGCCGGCCTGGTGGCCGACCGCCGCGAGAGCCGGAGCCTGCTGGTGGCCACCAAGGTCGGTCTGGTCGTCTCGGCCGCGGTGCTGGCCGCGGTGGCCTTCAGCCAGCCATCGACGCCTGCGCCCTATCTGCTGGCCGCGTTGCTGTTCGGCGTGGTGGAGACCTTCGACATCCCGGTGCGGATGATCTTCGTCGGAGCCCTCGTGGACCGCGAGGACCTCTCCAACGCGATCGGGCTGAACTCCTCGGCCATGAACGGCTCGCGCATCGTCGGCCCCGCGCTCGGCGGCGCCCTCATCTCCGGCGCGGGCGTGGAGTGGTGCTTCGCAGTCAACATCGCGCTGGCCACAATCGTGCTGGTATCGATGCTCACGATCCGGACCCGATCCCAGCGGGACCCGGCGCCGGCGCCGGACCGCCGGATGCTGCTGGGCTTCGGCGTGGCCTGGCGCGATCCCGCGCTGAGGACCAGCCTGCTGGCCTACACCGTCGTCGGCGTGTTCGCCATCGTGTTCCCGGTGACCCTGCCGCTGTTCGCCGAGCGGACGTTGGGAGGCGGTCCGGAGACGTTCACGCTGCTGTTCGCGACCCTCAGCCTCGGAGCGATCGGGGGCGGGCTGGTAGTGGCCCGGCGAGCCATGCCCGGTCTGGGTTTCCTGGGGGCCTCCTCGCTCGCCACCGCGCTCACGATGGCCGCGCTGGCCGCGACCAACAGCGTGGTCGCGGCGGCGCTCGCCGCGGTGACGGTGGGCGCGGCGACCATGGCCTTCATGGGCGGGGTCGTCACCGTCGTGCAGCTGAACGCTCCGGCCGCGACGCGGGGGCGGGTGCTGGCTCTCGTCTCGATGGTCGGGATCGGCTCGCGGGCGGTGGGCGGGCCGATACTGGGCGTGATCATCGACGCGATCAACGCGCGGGCGTCCCTCTTCCTCGGCGCGGCCGTCTCGGGAATCGTCGGCGTCTGGCTGCTGCTCTCGACTCGCCCGGCCCGGACCCGCGTGCCTGCTCGCTCGGCCTCCAAGAGCGCCCGCAAATAGGCGAGGGCCTGTCGCGCCGCAGCGGTGTCATTCCCGCTCTTGTTCGCTGCGCTCACGGGCCGCTCGGGCCACGGCCTCGCGCCGTATGGGCCGCGTCGTCCCGCCTGCTCGCTCGGCCTCTAATCCCGACGATCGGTTATCATGAATTGCCCGGACCAGGAGGTGAGATCGTGACGATGACACGAGCCACGGTGACGCTGCTTCCCGACCCGGAGCGCCGCCAGCGGCGCTACACGATCATCTCCGTCGACGACCACCTGTGCGAGCCGGCGCACATGTTCGAGGGCCGGCTTCCCCAGCGCTTCAACGACAGAACCCCCCGGGTGGTGGAGACCGACGACGGCGCCGAGGCCTGGCTGTTCGAGGACACTCTCATGCCCCAGGTCGGATTCAACGCAGCCGCGGGCCGCCCGCCGGCAGAGGTCGTCAGCCGGGACCCGATCCGCTTCTCGGAGATGCGCCGGTCGGCCTACGACATCGACGCCCGGGTCGCCGACATGGACCTCGACGGCGTGTACGCGTCGCTGTGCTTCCCGTCGTACCTGGCCGGGTTCGGCGGCGTGAGGCTCCAGACCACCTCGGCCGACACCGACTTCTCGCTGGCGCTGGTGCGGGCCTGGAACGACTGGATGATCGAGGAGTGGGCCGGCTCGTACCCCGAGCGGATGATCCCGATGCAGCTGGCGTGGCTCCACGACCCCGAACTGGCCGCAGCCGAGATCAGGCGCAACGCCGACCGGGGCTTCCGGGCCGTGACCTTCCCCGAGTCCCCCCACCAGGCCGGCTTCCCGTCGCTCCACTCCGGACACTGGGACCCATTCGTGGCCGCCTGCGCGGAGACGGGCACGGTGATCAACGTCCACACCGGGTCGGCCGGCAAGCTCCCCGAGTCGGCGCCGGACGCGCCCGCCGACGTGACCTCGGCCCTGTTCGGCGCGGGCTACGCCCTCACCACCACCGTCGACTGGCTGTTCTCGCGCTACGCCATGAAGCACCCCGAACTGAAGATCTCGATATCGGAGGGCGGCATCGGCTGGGTGCCGTCGCTGCTGGACCGCCTCGAGCACCACTACCGCAAGCAGGGCGACCGGCGCGGCACCTGGGTCGGCTCGGAGCTGAGCGCGGCCGAGCTGCTGCAGCGGAACTTCTGGTTCTGCCTGGTGGACGAGCCCTCCGCGATGGTGCATCTCGACCGGATCGGGGTGGGGAACATCCTCTTCGAGACCGACTTCCCCCACAACGACTCGAGCTGGCCCGACAGCCAGGAACTGTTCCACAAGCACATGGCCACCAAGGACGAGCACACCGTGCGCCGGATCAGCTGGCAGAACGCCGCCGAGCTGTTCCGCCACCCGGTGCCGCTCGCCGTGCAGCTAGACCCGGACGCCTACTAGCCGGGAGCCCGCCGTGGAGCGGGATCGCGACGGCGCGCCGCTCGCGGTGCAGCTAGACCCGGGCGCCTGCTAGCCGAGCCCGCTCCCGGGGTCAGGCTCCGAGCATCTCCTCGATCAGGGCCCTCAGCCGGAACTTCTCCACCTTGCCGGTCGCGGTCCGGGGGAGCTCGCCGACCAGCTCCAGGCGCTCGGGCAGCTTCTGGACGGCGACGCCGGAGGCCCGGACGTGCTCGACCACCGACTCGAAGGTGGGCGCCGGCCCCGGTGCGGCCACCACGAACGCGCACACCCGCTCGCCCAGGCGCTCGTCGGGCATGCCGATCACGGCCGCGTCGGCGACCTGGGGGTGCTCCACCAGGATGTCCTCGATCTCGCGGGGCGCGATCTTCACGCCGCCCCGGTTGACCAGCTCCTTCTTGCGCCCGGTCACCCGCACGTAGCCGTCGGCGTCCATGCGGCCCAGATCGCCGGAGCGGAAATGCCCGCTGGGGGCGAACACCTCGGCGGTGCGCTCGGGATCCTGCCAGTAGTCGAGCATCACCATCGGACCCCAACTGCAGATCTCTCCCTCCTGGCCGCGCTCGATCTCGTTGCCGTCGTCGTCGAGGATCCGCACGTCGTTGCAGGACACCGCGCAGCCGTCGCTGGAGGCGACCCGCTCCACGGGATCAGTGAGCTTCACCATCGTCTCGACCCCGAACTCGCTCTGGCCGAATATCGACAGCATCTTGCAGCCCAGAGCCTCCTCGGCCCGGTGCACCACCGCGGCCGGTATCGGCGCGCCGCCGCAGCCGAACACCCGGAACGGCCCGATGTCGTAGTCGCCGGACTCGGAGGCGTCGGCCATCATCGTCGCGAACGGCGTGGCCCCCATGGTGTGGGTGCATCCGTAGCCCGACACCAGCTCCAGGGCCCGGTCGGCGTCCCAGGCGTCCTGCAGGACGGTTCCGAACCCGCCCAGGCACGGGGAGATGACCCCGGCGTTGAGCCCGGTGTTGTGCATGACCGGAGAGGGCATGAAGCAGCGGTCGCCGGGCCGCAGCTCGATCTCGCGGTTGAGCACCCGGGCGGTGGCCGCGTGGCTGTTGAAGCTGTGCAGCGCCCCCTTGGGCAGCGCGGTGGTGCCCGAGGTGAAGATGATGATCTGGTCGTCGTCGGGGTCGGGGAGCGGACCGTCGTACCGGTCGCCGCCCGATATCAGGTCCGTGAGGCTCGCGGCGCCGCTGGGCGCCTCGCCGAGGACGACCACCCGCTCCAGCGATCCGCACGCTTCCGACAGCTCCATGGCCATGGCGGCGTGGTCGAAGCCCCGATGCTCGTCGACGGTGATGAAGCACTCCGCCGCGGTGCGGTCGATGGCGTCGCTCACCTCGCTGCGCCGGTAGATCATCATCCGGGGGACGATCACGCACCCCAGCCGGCACAGCGCGTAGTAGGTGACCACCGCCTCCACCACGTTGGGCAGCTGGACCGCGACCACGGACTCGTCGTCGAGACCAGTCTCGGCCAGCGATCCGGCCAGCGACCACGCCATGTCCCTCAGCTCGGCGAACGTCAGCTCCCGCGACTCGTCGGCCACCCCGATCTCGCCGGGCTGCTGGCGGGCGTTGCGCTCCACGTAGTGGGCGAGGGTGTGCCCGGCCCACAGCCCGTCGGCCCGCCACTCTCCGGCTTGTTCGGGGGTGAACCTGGGGTGCAGTCCTCGCCGCTTCATGCGTTCCTCCTCGGGGTCGGGACAGGGATCGGCGAAATCATCGGGGATGGCGGGACCTTCAGGCGAGGGCCGCGGCGAACGCTTCCAGGAACTGTTCGGGCTCGCGGTCGACGGCCGGCACCAGCACCCGGGTGACGCCGAGGTCGACCAGGTGGTCGAAGCGCCGGCGAACGTGCTCGGGGGTGCCCGCGATGGCGAAGCGCTCCGCGAGGTACTCGGTGAGGCCCAGTTCGTCGACGAGGCGGGCGTTGGCTCCGTCCCACTTGACGTGCTCGCTCTGGTCGTAGCGGCGCTGCAGCTCCCGCACCGCGTCGACGAACTCCTCGGGGACGGCGGCGAGCTGGGTCTCGGAACGGAGTCCGTGGGATCCGGCGCTGGCCAGGTTGGCCTTGATGGGGGCGTAGGCGTCCTCGGCGGTGGAGCCGACCGACGCCCGGGTCATTACCCAGAAGTCGACCTCTCCGGGGTCGCGGCCCGCGGCGGAGGCGCCATCGGCTACAGCCCGGAGGGCGGACGCGATCACGCTGGGCGACACCCCGCCCGCGAAGAGCACGCCGTCGGCGACCTGGCCCGCGATCCGGGCGGTGATCAACCCGTAGGCGGCCAGGTAGACCGGCACCGGCCGCCGGGGGCTGAACGTCAGGGGCCGGCCCTCCCATTCGCTGGGCTCGGAAGCGAGGAGGCTGCGGATGGTTGCGGTCGCCCGGCGCAGCTCGGGCCGCTTCGGGACGCTCAGGCCCATCGAGAACAGCGGCCCGCCGCCCGCGCCGAGGCCGAGAACGAGCCGCCCGCCCGACAACGCGTCGAGGGAGGCCGCCGCCGACGCGACCACTCCGGGATGGCGGGACACAGGGTTGGTGACCATCGGTCCGATCCGGACCCGGCTAGTGGCCTCGGCCACCACGGCCAGGCACACGTTCACGTCCCGGTAGTGCATGGGCACGTCGCCCACCCCCACCAGGTCGAATCCGAGCTCCTCCGCGAGGCAGGCCCGGTCGCGGAGCACGCCGAAGTCGTCGCCTCCCAGCAGGATGGTTCCGGCCCGGCCGATCCGATCCTGCGAGAGGCCCGCCACGTCCATGATCATAGATTGTCCTGGACGTGGGCTAGGTTCGCCGCCATGAGAAGGCTTGGCCTCCTGGTCGCTTGAACCCCTCGGTGCCGGTTCCCTGGCCGCGTGCGCTTGCGGCCGCGGTCACCCCCTACATCGCGTGCTCGATGCCGATCTTCCTGACCGCGACCATGGCGATCAGGCTCAAGGAGGACCTCGGGATCGACGAGGAGGCTCTGGGCGCGCTGCTGTCGATCTTCTCGGTCGGGGCCGCGGTGGCCGCCCCGGTGATGGGCCGCCTGGCCGAGCGCCTCGGACCGGGACCGAGCCTGCGCCTGGCCAGCGCGCTCTCGGGAGCGGTAATGGTCTCCATCGCGGCCGCGGCCCAGGGTTGGCTGGCCATCGCCGGCCTCCTGGTCGCGGGCGGCATCGCCGCGACCCTCATGCAGTCGTCGTCGAACCTCTGGCTGGCCCGGACGATCGAGGACCGCCGGATGGGCCTGGCCTTCGGCCTCAAGCAGTCCGGAGGGCCGACCGCGGCCCTGCTGGCCGGGGTGGCGGTGCCGGTGCTGGCCCTCGCGTTCGGCTGGCGCTGGACATTCGCCGGTTTCGGCGCGTTCGCGCTCCTGGCCGTGCTCAGCGTCCCGCGAACCGGCCTGCGAGGAGTGGGAAGGACGGCCCCGAGCCGCGAGGGAGACGTGGATCTGGGCCCGTTGCTGGTGCTCACCGCGAGCGCGGCCGTCAGCACCGCCCTTTCGGCGGCTTTCACGGGTTTCGCCGTGACCGCGGCCGTCGAGCAGGGCGGCCTCGGCGAGTCCGCCGCGGGGGTGGTGTTCGCGCTCGGCGCCCTGGCCGGCGTCGCGACCCGGATAGCGCTGGGCCGCTGGGTGGACGGGCGCCCCAATACCCGGTTCGGAGTGCCGGCCGCGCTGGTAGCGGCGGGTGCGCTGGGCTTCGCGGTTCTGTCTCAGGGATCCGGCTCGCCGGCGGCGTTCATGGTCGCGGTCCCGTTCTCGTTCGCCACCGTGTGGGGGTGGGTGGGCGTGTTCAACTATGCGGTGACCCGATCCAACGCGACCTCGCCCGCGGCCGCCACCGGGATCACGCTCGTCGGCAGCAACGTGGGCGTGGTCGTCGGTCCCGCGGTGTTCGGCTTCCTCTTCGCCCGGTCATTCGCGGCCGCTTGGCTGACAGCCGCAGTCGGGAGCCTGCTGGGGGCCGCGCTCATGACCCTGGGCGGCAGCCTCGTCCGCCGCGGCGCCTGAAGGGGCCACGCGGACAGGTGAGAGCGTTACGCGCCGCGAGGGAGTGTTTCCCGCTCTTGTTCGCTGCGCTCACGGGCCGCCCAAATCCAAGGCACAGCGCCCACGGCCTCGCGCCGTATGAGCCGATTCACTCACCTATCCGCTCGGCCTCTAGGCCGGATCACGGTAGGTTCGCGGTCTCATGAGCGTCCGTCCGGTCAGCGACGATCCCTTCTCGGTGCGGGGCAGGGTCGCCATCGTCACCGGCGCCAGCGGCACCCTGGGGCAGCGCTACTGCCGGCTGCTGGCGTCGCGGGGAGCGACCGTGGTGGCCGCGGCCCGCAGGCTGGACCGGCTGGAGGCCATGGCCGGCGAGGTCTCCGGGGTGGTGCCGGTGGGCTGCGACGTCACCGACGACTCGCAGCTCCAGCAACTGGTGGAGGCAGCCGTCGACCATGGCGGCCCCGACATCGTGGTCAACAACGCCGGCACGAGCGACGCCGTCGTCCGGGCCCACGAGCAGGATCCGGCCCAGTTCAGGCACGTGCTGGAGGTCAACCTGACCTCTGCGTTCGTGCTGTCGTCGGCCGCGGCCCGCGCCATGATCAGCCACGGCAGGGGCGGCAGCATCGTCAACGTGGCCTCGATGCTGGGGATCGTGGCCTCGGGCGGCAACCACCAGGCCGGCTACGTGGCCTCCAAGACCGGCCTGATCGGGCTCACCCGCGAGCTGGCCAAGCAGTGGGCCTCCAAGCAGATACGGGTGAACGCCATCGCCCCCGGCTACTTCCGCAGCGAGCTGACCGAGGAGATGTTCGCCGCTGAGGACGCCCCCGGCCTGCGCCACATCCAGCGCAACACCCTCATGCGCCGGGCCGGCGAGATCGACGAGTTCGACGGCGCCCTGATGCTGCTGGCGTCCGACGCCGGCAGCTACATCACCGGCCAGGCCATCGTCATCGACGGAGGCTGGACCGCCCGCTAGCCGATTCGCTCGTAGAGGCCGAGCGGAGCGGCGGTTAGCGTGTGCTCTCAGTAGCCCGCGACCGCACACCCGAGACCCCGTGAAGTCCTTCCCTCGCTCTTCCTGGACCGCAGCTCTCACCGTGATCCTGCTGGCAGCCGCCGCCTGCAGCAGCGACGAGCCAGCACCCGCGACCGCGGGCGGCGCCTCGGCGACCGAGACGACCGAGACGACCGAGACAACCGAGACAACCGAGACTACTGAGGCGACCGAGGCAACCGAGACTACTGAGGCGACCGAGACGACCGAGACTACTGAGGCGACCGAGACGACCGAGGCGACCGAGGCGACCGAGACGACCGAGGCGACCGAGGCGACCGAGACTACTGAGGCGACCGACGGCGGTCACGGCCACGACCACGCTCACGAACACGACCACGGCGACGCCGGCGCGGCCACGCGATACGACGCGGATCTCGCCGACGCCGAGCAGACCATCGGCGTGGATGTTGTCGACGGCGGCCCTGCGGGCGGCGTGCAGCGGGTCGCGGTCGACCGCGGCTCGGTGGTCGCCCTGAGGGTCACCTCGGACACGGCCGAGGAGGTGCACGTCCACGGCTACGACATCCTGCGGGCCGTCTCCGACGGCCATCCCGCTCACTTCGCGTTCACGGCCGAGATCCCGGGCGTGTTCGAGGTGGAACTGGAGGGCTCCGGCCGCCTGCTGCTGCAACTGGAGATCTCCTGACCGGCTGCCGGCCCGACCGCGGCTAGCGTCACCGGCATGTTCGACCTGCTCATAACCGGCGGAGACGTGATCGACGGCCGGGGCGGACCCCGGCAGCGGGCCGATGTGGGCATCGTCGGCGACCGGATCACCGCCATCGGGCGCCTCGCCAACGGCGGGGCTGAGGCTGCGGCCACCATCGACGCTGCCGGCCGGGCGGTGACACCGGGGTTCGTCGACGTGCACACCCACCTCGACGCCCAGGTGTTCTGGGACCCGGACCTCTCGCCGTCGCCGCTCCACGGCGTGACCACCGTCATCGGCGGCAACTGCGGCTTCACCATCGCCCCCCTCGGCGACGACCCCGCCCACGGCGACTATCTCATGCGGATGCTGGCCCGAGTCGAGGGGATCCCCCTGGAGACACTGCAAGCGGGGGTGCCGTGGAACTGGCAGACCACGGCCGAGTACTTCGACGCCATCGACGGCAACGTGGCCGTCAATGCGGGCTTCAAGGTGGGCCACTCGGCCCTGCGCCGGGTGGTGATGGGCGACGACAGTGTGCGCCGGGCCAGCACCGGCGAGGAGCTCGAGGCCATGAAGGCGCTGCTGCGCGACGGCCTGGAGGCCGGGGCGCTGGGCTTCTCGTCGTCGTGGTCGCGCACCCACAACGACCCGATGGGCAACATGGTGCCCAGCCGGCATGGCGACCGCGACGAGCTGGTGGCGTTGTGCTCGGTGCTGGCCGGCTTCGACGGCACGTCGGTGGAGTTCATCCCCGCGCTGGGCCCGTTCGAGGACTGGGCGCTCGAGCTCATGTCCGACATGTCGGCCGCAGCCCGCAGCCCCCTCAACTGGAACGTGATGACGGTCAGTGCCCGGTCGCTGGAGATGAACCGGGCCAAGCTGGCCGCCGGGGACCACGCCGCAGCCCGGGGAGGCAAGGTGGTGGCCCTGACCGTGCCCTTGACGCTGTCGCTGCACCTCAACTTCGCCAGCGGGTTCGTGCTCGACGCCCTGCCCGGCTGGGAGGAGGTGATGCTCCTGCCCAAGGCCGACAAGCTCCGCATCCTGGCCGACCCGGCCGAGCGCCGCCGGCTCAACGAACTGGCTCAGGGGGACCACCCGCTGCGGCCGCTGGCCCACTGGGCCCGCAAAGTGGTGTTCCACTCCCCGGCACCGGAGAACGAGGGCTGCACGGGCCGCATGATCGGCGAGATCGCCGAGGAGCGGGGCCAGGACCCCTGGGACACGCTGTGCGACATGGCCCTGGCCGACGACCTGGAGACGTCGTTCGGGAATCCGGCCATGCCGGAGCCCACCGCCGACTGGGAGGCCCGCGTCGAGATCTGGCGCGACCCCCGCGCCGTGATCGGCGCCTCCGACGCCGGGGCGCACCTCGACCTGTTCCTGACCTCCAACTACGCCACCACGATGCTTGGCCAGGCCGTGGTCAAGCGGGGGCTCATCTCCTTGGAGGAGGCCGTGCACCTGCTCACCCAAGTCCAGGCCGACCTCTACGGCCTGGTCGGCAGGGGAGTCCTGGCCGAGGGCGCCTACGCCGACGTCGTCGTGCTGGACGAGACCACCGTGGGCTCAGAGCCGACGAGGTTCCGTTCGGACCTGCCCGCGGGCGCCTCCCGGCTCTACGCCGAGGCCACCGGCATCGAGCACGTGGTCTGCAACGGCACCGAGATCGTGCGCGGCGGCCAGTTCACCGGTGCCCGCCCCGGCACCCTGCTGCGCTCCGGCACCCACACCACCGGCCCCAGCCTCGACTAGTGCTGCGTCTACGAAACGACTAGGGCGGCGTAGCAGGTCGAAGCCCACCTCCGCGGCTGATCCAGGTGCCCCGACCAGATCCGCGACACACCACTAGGCCGCGGCTTGGCTGCGGTTAGGCCGGGTCGGGCATTTCGGCGGTGCCGTAGCCGGCGTCGACCACGCCCTCGGTGAAGAACGCCTCCCACATGACGCCGTCGGGGTCGGTGACCCAGGACTTGTGCTGGAGCTGGTATCCGCAGACCAGGTCGTCCTGGTCGGCGCGGGCCATGCCGGCCGAGTCGATGTGCTCGCGGAGCTTCTCGAGTTCGGGGTGCGACTCGACCTGGATCCCGTAGTGGGCCGAGCCGCCGGAGCCAGAGCCGTGGGTGTCGAGCGAGAAGTTCACCCGTGGATCGTCCAGCATCCACTTGGCATAGTCGGCGCGCCGCAGTGTGGGCTCCTCGCCGAACAGGCGGGTGTAGAACTCGATCGACTCCTGGAGGTCGTCCACCTGCAGCCCGATGTGCATCCGTCGCATGGCTCGTCACCTCTCCTCGCGAAGCCTGTCGTGAACGGTAGCGGTCTGCTGATACGACGGGTGAGGGCAGGCGGTAGTGTCCGCGGCCCGATCGACGGAGGAGGAGCCCTGTGCGAGCAGCCGTGTGTCGGGCCTTCGGTGAGCCCCTGGTGATCGAGGACCTGCGCCTCGACCCCGTCGGGCCGGACGAGGTTCGGGTGGAGGTGGCCGCCTGCGCCATCTGTCACAGCGACATCCACTATGCCGACGGCTCCTGGGGCGGAGCGCTCCCGGCCGTCTACGGGCACGAAGCCGCCGGGATCGTCGTGGAGGCGGGCGGAGCCGTGACCGGAGTGACCGTCGGCGACCGGGTCTCCATCAGCCTGATCCGCTCCTGCGGCGCCTGCGCCCAGTGCCAACGGGGTTACGAGGTCTTCTGCGAGGCCGGGCTCGGGCCTCCCGGGCGCAGGCTGCGCACAATCGACAGCGAGAGGGTGGAGGCTTCCCTGCGCTGCGGCGCGTTCGCCGAGGAGGCCGTCGTGCACCGCTCCCAGGTGGTGCGGTTGCCCGACGACCTCGACTGGCCTGCGGCCGCGCTGCTCGGCTGCGGGGTAATCACCGGCATCGGAGCGGTGCTCAACACTTCCACGGTGGACGAGACCTCGACGGTGGCGGTGGTGGGCCTCGGTGGGGTGGGACTCAACGCCGTGCAGGGCGCCGCGCTGGCGGGTGCGCCGGTGATCGTGGCCATCGACACCCAGGACCACAAGCTGGCGACGGCCCGCGGCTTCGGCGCCACCCATACCGTCAACGCCTCCGACGATGTGCTCGCGGCAGTTCGTCAGGCCACCGGCAGCAGGGGAGTGACCCACGCCTTCGTGACCGTGGGATCGGCCGCCGCGGTCCGCTCGACGCTCGACCTGGTCGTGCCGGGCGGCGAGACGGTCATCGTGGGAATGCCCGGCGCCGGCAGCCGGCTGGAGATCGATCCGCTGGAGCTGGCCGACACCGGCCGCCGGATCATCGGCTGCAAGATGGGCTCGGCCCGACCGCAACGCGACATCCAGCGGATCGTCGAGTGGTACCGCGACGGCGCCGTCAAGCTCGACGAACTCGTGTCGGGCGTCTACCCGCTGGAGGAGATCAACCAGGCCATAGCCGAGGTCAAGCGGGGCGAGGCAATTCGCAACGTCATCACCATGCGAGACCTTCGAGAGGCCAGCAGCTAGCCGGCTAGCAGGAATTGACTTGCGGACGAGCCCCGGTCGGTGGTTAGAGTCAGCAGCCGGCCCCGCACGCTGACGCGGCGGGCTCGGCCCCTGGGTCGGAGCGCCCGGACAACTCCTCGCTCCCTTCGCTGCTGTCGAACCCCCGCAGCGCTCCCCCGACGCGAAAGGAGCTCGCGCATGACCTCACCCGCCCCCACGGCCGGAGCCCTCCAGATCGCAGCCGCGCTGGTGTTCCATCTCCCCGGTGCCCGGCTCGAGCTGTCCAGCAGCGACGGCCTGCACTGCACTATCGGACCGATGACCGACCCCCGGTGCACTCTGCATCCGGCCGAGTTCCGCGAACTGGTCCTGGCTGCAGGCAACTACCGGCTGCTCGGAACCATGCTGGGAATCGCCCTGCCGGACGAGCCGACACTGACCCTCACCTCCTCCGGGGACGTGGAACACCTGGGCGGAGGCCTCTACCGGGTCAACGGCCGCGAGATCACGTCCTATGCCTTCACGACTCCGCTCTCCGCCCACCATGTCGACACCCTGCTGTCGAGCCTCGACAGCAGCCCGACGGAGTGTTGGGCGGGCGCCGACGACCACGACGGCGGCTTGACGGTGTGCGTGAACCTTGTCCAGGACGACGGCCTCGCGGTCACGCTGGTGGCCATGAGCTCCCCGAGCGAGGCGAACACAGCCTGCGTCGAGGCTGTGGCCGCGGCGGCCGCCGCCAAGTGCCTGGTCGCGGAGATGGAGCGGCTGGCCACCTCGCAGCCCTCGCCGGGGTGAGCACCGGGCTGCGGAGCCCGTCCGCTCGGCCGCTGAGGGGAGACGGTGCGGCAGCCGGCCCCGCTGGCGCCGCGCTGTTCAGCCGTTGGGGAGCAGTACGGTGCGGGCCTCGGCGCCGGTCTTGAGGGCGTCGAATGCGTCCTGGAGGCCGTCGAGGCCGGCAGTGCGCGAGATCATCTCATCAAGCTTGAGGCGGCCCCGCAGGTAGAGGTCGGCCAGCATGGGGAAGTCCTTGCGGGGACGGGCGCCGCCGGCCCGGATGCCGAGCAGGCTCTTGTTCTGGTGCAGGTCCAGGAACGGGTAGGTGACCTTGGCTCCCAGGTCGGGCACTCCGACCGCGCACACGTTGCCGCCGGGGCGGGTCATCGAGATGGCCTGGGCCAGCAGCGCGGTGCTGCCCACCACCTCGAAGGCGTGGTGAACGCCGGAGGGGCACAGGGACTTGACCGCGGCCACCGGGTCGAAGTCGTCTCCCTCGGCGAGCAGGAAGTCGGTGGCGCCGAACTCCCGCGCCAGGGGCTCCTTGGCCGCCACCCGGTCGATGGCGATGATGGCCGAGGCGCCCACCAGGCGGGCGGCCTGGATCACGTTGAGGCCCACCCCGCCGGCCCCGATCACGGCCACGGTGTCGCCGATCTGCACCCTGGCCCGGTTGAACACCGCGCCGGTGCCGGTCACCACGCCGCAGCCGATCAGGGCAGCCGCGGCCAAGGGCATCGCCGCGGGGATCGGGATGCACTGGTTCTCACTGACCACGGTCTGCTGGATGAACGCCCCGATGTTGGCGAAGTTGTAGACGGGCCGCCCGTTCTCGGCGTACGGCTGGCTGAGAGATCCCAACGCCACGTTGGTGCAGTTGCCCGGATCGCCGCCCTCGCAGTCCGGGCAGTGACCGCAGTTGCCGAATGTGGACAGGACCACGTGGTCGCCCACCGAGCAGTAGGTGACGGCCGAGCCGACCTCGACCACCACCCCGGCGGCCTCGTGGCCGGGCACCAGCGGGGTGGGCATGTAGTACTTGCCCAGCACGCAGCTCAGGTCGCTGCCGCAGACCCCGGCCGCCCGGATCTCGACCCGGACCTGGCGCGGCGCCAGCGACCCGACCAGCTCCAGGTCGTCCGACAGCCGGACGCTGTCTTCGGTCGTGCCCTCCAGAATGAGTCCCTGCAAGGCGGTGCCTCCTAGCCCTCGACCCGGGTCCGCGGGTTGCCGGTTGCCAGCAGGCTAGACGTGAGCCCTCAGGTGTGAGCCCTCATGCGCTCCGCGGCGTTCCAGCGCTCGGCTGCGGAGATGGTGCCCTGGAGCATGGCCTTGAAGCGGCGGTGGAAGCGTTCCGCCTCGCCGAACGCGACCGTCGCCGTGAACGGCACATGCGACACCGACACCCAGAAGAAGGCGGCCCAGGCCAGATCCTCGGCCAGGTCCTCCGCGCTCCACTGCGGCCCGCCGGCCGCGGCCAGCTCGCGGCGGTAGTGGTCGAACAGCTCCGGCTCGCGGGCCAGGGTCTCTTCGTTGTGGCTGGCCATCAGCAGCCAGCCCAAGTCCATTCCGGGGAACGACCGCATCGGCGACTGCCAGTCCACGATCGCGGGTCCCTCCGCCCGGAACAGGACGTTGTCGAGCTCGTAGTCCTGGTGGATGAGCGTCCAGGGCCGCCGCGCGAAGCGCCCGAGCCACTCCGGGACATCGGCCAGGAAGACGTCCGCCATCGCGGCGAGGTCGTCGGAGTGGTACTGCGGGAACTGCTCACGCATGGCGCTCCAGCTCTCGCGGGTGCGGTCAACGCCCAACAGCAGCGATGGCGCAGTCCAATCGATGAGCCAGTCGTGCGCGAGCAGCGCCTCGTCCATCCAGAAGGCGCCGTGCATCCGGGCCAGGTCTGCGACCAGGGTGTGCATCCGCTCGAAGGTGGTGCCGTCGAGGATGTCGCCCTTGGCGGCTGGATGGATCCGCTCGATGAGCAGGGTGGCCGCATGGGTCTCCGGGTCGAACAGATTCACGAAGCACCGGGGGATCCTCAAGCCGACGCGGGCCGTGACCTCCGCGGCCAGGTGGTCATAGAAGCCGGCCTCGCGCTGGTACGACAGCATCACCGCGGCGTTCATGCGGGCGAACTCGTTATCGAGCGGGCACTTGGCCACGAACTCGTCCGGCAGGTCGGTGCCGCCGTCGTAGCTGACCGACACGATCGCGACCTCGCCCATGGCGCCCACGAATCCGTCCATCGGGCGCACATCCACCGCGGCGATCGGCGGCGGAGCGTGCCCGGCCTCGGCGAGCGCCCCCTCGAGCCACTGCGGCGTCATCGCCGACAGTGAATTGAGGATCTCAGTCATCGGTCCTCCCGGGTGTCCGGCACCCAACTGGGGGTGCGCTTGTTGAGAAATGCGTCCATGCCCTCGGCCGCCTCCTCGCCCGCGAACAGCTCGGCCGAGAGCCGTTCAGCCCAGGCGAGGGCGTCGTCGAAGGACATCTCGGGGACCCGATCCACGAGCTGCTTGGCCGCGGCCAGGGCCGACGGGCCTCCGGCCAGCAGGTCGGTCACCGCCGCCTCCACCTCGTCGTCGAGGCTCTCCGCGGGCACCGCCGCGTTGATCAGGCCCAGGCGGGCGGCCTCGGCGCCATCGAAGCGGTTGCCGCGCAGGAACGCGGCGGCCGCCTCGGCCCGGCGCATCTTGGGCAGGCACAGGACCGAGATCATGGCGGGCGCGACCCCCACCCGTACCTCGGTGAAGCCGAACCGGGCGTCGTCGCGGGCGATGGAGATGTCCATGGCTGCGGCCAGCCCGATCCCGCCGGCCACGCAATGGCCGGCGATGCGGCCCACGTAGGGCTTCACCGAGCGCCGGAACCGCCCGAACAGGTCGCTGGCCCTGCCCACTACCGGGTTGCCGTCGGCCTGCCGGTCGGAGCTCTCCCGCAGGTCGGCCCCCGCGCAGAACACCCGCCCGGAGTTGGTCAGCACCACCACCCGCACCGCCGGGTCCGCGTCGATGTCGTCAAGCTCGGCCGTGAGCTCTGCCAGCAGGCGCCGGCTCAGCGCATTGCGGTTGGCCTCGTCGGCCAGGGTGACCGTGACCACGCCGCGGTCGTCGCGGGCTGCCTCGACCAGACTCACGACCCGCTCCGGCGGGCGTTTGTGTCCCGCTCCTGCTCGCTGCGCTCACCGGCCGCTCGGACCCTGGGATCCCGCTCCTGTTCGCTGCGCTCACCGGCCGCTCGGGCCCTGGGATCCCGCTCCTGTTCGCTGCGCTCACCGGCCGCTCGGGCCCTGGGATCCCGCTCCTGTTCGCTGCGCTCACCGGCCGCTCGGGCCCTGGGATCCCGCTCCTGTTCGCTGCGCTCACCGGCCGCTCGGGCCCTGGGATCCCGCTCCTGTTCGCTGCGCTCACCGGCCGCTCGGGCCCTGGGGCCGTCGGTGGCCGGGCCGGCGAAGGCCTGGGCCTTGGCCAGCCAGTCGGCGGCGTGCTCGCCGGTCACCTCCAGGCCGGTGTCGGCAACATGGCGGCGCTGGGTAACCACCAGACAGAAGTCGAGCGCCGACCCGCTGACCGCGTTGCCGGCGGCGTCGCCGGAGTCGCCCCAGGTCCAGGTCTCTCCTGACGGCGCCGCCAGCTCGACCCGGACCTGCTCCTCGGGGGCCGGCTGGCCCCGGTTGATGTAGGTCCAGGCCCGGGTGATGTAGCCGAGTTGGGCGATGTGGCGGAGCCGGTGGGTGGGCTCGCGGTGCGCGCCGACGGTGTCGCACACGTCGGTGCCGTGGGCCCAGGCCTCCATGAGGCGCGCCGTCACGAACGACTTGGCCCCCATCGAGGGCCCGTACCAGCGGACCCGATCGCGCTCGCCGAGAGTGGCCGCCGCCTCAGCCAGCTCCGATCGGCCCTCCCGCCAGCTCTCCAGGCGGTCGGAGGGGTTCAGGCGCCGGAAGTCGCCGAGGGTGTAGTCGTCGCCTGAGGTCTTGCTCTCCTGTGAGGCCTCCACGAGCCGCTGGGTGGCGGCCGAGAAGGCGTCCGGGTCGCGGATGGCCATCGCGGCCGCCCGGTCGAAGTAGCGCAGATGGCCGATCTGGTCGGTCACCGACCAGCGGGGGCTGGGGGTGGGCAGGTCCCAGTCGCGGTCGCTGAGAGGGGCCACGATCTCGTCGAGGCTCGCCTGCTCGTCGAGCAGGTCCTTCACCAGGTCGACTAGGTCCACAGTTCCGCTAGTTCCTTCCTAGGAAGATAACTTCCTAGGAAGATACCTTGTGCCGACGCAGTCGCGCCGAATCGTCGCGATCAATGATGGACGGTTCAGCCTGCGAGCAGGGCCTCAGGAATCTCAACCACCCGGGCCCGCAGCCATTCGCCCAGGCTCTTGGCCTGCGCGTCCTGGCGATCCGAGGCGGCCACCCCGTCGCCGAGCAGGCCATGGATCACGAAGTTGAGGGACCAGATGTTGGCGAGCCGATGCCGGTCCACCGGCAGCGGTGCGGCCTCCGGCAGCAGGTCGCGGAGCCGCTGGGTGCTCAGGAAGCCGTCGAGCCATTCGAAGGCGTCCGCCGAGCGGGCGAACACTCCCAGGTTGGCGTTTCCGCCCTTGTCCCCGGAGCGGGCGCCCACGACCCGGCCCAGCGGCGAAAGCACCCTCGGACCCCACTCCCGGCGGTCTGCAGTTGGTGCGGGGGAGGGGATCGGGGGCGGAGTCGCGGCCGCCGCCGGCACGGGATCGACGACGGTCCGCTCGCCGTCGAGGAACGTGACGTACTGGGGAACCGCCTTCGCGGCCACAGTCGCGGGCCGGTAGACGCCGAAGGCCCGGGGACGGGCCGCGGAGCCGGGCGAGAACATGCCCGGGATGGTGGCCAGAGCGAGTTCGTTCATGGCATCCGAGAGAGTGCGGCCCAGCCGGTCCTCGTCGTGGTCGAAGACGTCGAGCCGCCACACCGCCACGGCCTCCTCGTTGGTGGCCGGGTCGGCCTTGTCGGTGCGCAACACCCGCTCGGTGACCTTGGCGTAGTCGTCGGGCTGGTGCGGGCAGGCCCGCCAGAAGGCGTCGTGCACCAGGGCGGCCTTGGCCTCGATGTCGAGCCCGGTGAGTGCGACCGTTATCTGGCTGCGGTAGCCGCCGATCTCGTTGGTGGCCACCTTCAACGTGGGCGGGGGCGGCTCACCCCGCACCGAGTCGATGAGAACCCGGTCGGGGCCGGCCTGGGTGAGCCGGATGGTGTCGAAGCGGGTAGTCACGTCGGGACCCAGGTAGCCGGGGGCGTCGATCTCGTAGAGGAGTTGGGCGGTCACCGTCCCGACCGTGACCGCGCCGCCGGTGCCCTCGTGCTTGCCGATCACCGAGGAGCCGTCGGCCGCGATCTCGGCCCACGGGAACCCGGTGCGGGCCATGCCGTCGACCTCGGTGAAGAACGAGTAGTTCCCGCCGGTGGCCTGGGTGCCGCATTCGATCACGTGCCCGGCTGCCACCGCGCCGGCCAGGGCGTCCCAGTCGTCGACGGCCCAGCCGTGGTGCCAGGCCGCGGGGCCGCAGGCCACCGCGGCGTCGGTGACCCTTCCGGTCACGACGATGTCGGCGCCGCGGCGCAGGGCCTCGGCGATGCCCCACCCGCCCAGGTAAGCGTTGGCGGTGATCAGCCTCGCGGTGTCGATCATCGGTTCGCCGGTGGTGAAGGAGCGCATGGTCACCGCGTCGGCCGCGCCAGGATCCAGGCGCGGCATGAGATCGTCACCGTCCACATACGCGATCCGCGGGCTGAGGCCCAGGCGCTCGGCCGCCGCCGCGACCGCCTCCGCGCAGCCGCGGGGATCGAGCCCGCCCGCGTTGGACACCACCCTGATACCCCGGTCCAGGCAGGTGCCCATCACCTGCTCCATCTGCTTGACGAAGCTGCGGGCGTAGCCGCCGCCGGGGCGCCGGTCGCGGGTCCGGGCCAGTATCAGCATGGTCAGCTCGGCCAGCCAGTCGCCGGTGAGGACGTCGATGGGCCCGTCGTTCACCATCTCCGCGGCGGCCGACAGGCGGTCGCCGTAGAAGCCCGAGCAGTTGGCGATCCGGATCGGTTCAGCCATCGCCGGCCTGCCCGTTGGAGGGCTCGAACACCAGCAACGGGCTTCCGTTGTCCACCTGGTCCCCGGGGGCGACCAGCACCTCGGCCACCGTGCCGTCGCAAGGGGCTATCACGTGATGCTCCATCTTCATGCCTTCCATCACCACCAGGGTGCTGCCTGCGGTCACCGGCTCGCCGGGTGCGGCCCGAACCTCCACGATCACGCCTGGCATGGGCGCCGCGAACCCGCCCGCGGCCACGCCTCGGTCGGGAGCACCGAAGCGGGGAACGACCGCCACCGTGACCGTCTCGCAGTCGCCGGTCAGGTGCATCCGGTCGCGGTCGGCGGTCACCGCGTAGCGGACCCGGCGTCCGTTCCACTCGATGTCGAGCCCGTCCGGCGACCAGGCCGCGACCCGCGCCGGAGCCTCCGCGGCGTCATCCCCGCCCTCGGCCCGAACCGCGAACGAACCGTCGCGGCGGGGTGTGTAGGAGACGGTGACCTCGACTGTGCCGCCGGCCGTTTCGACCGCGAGCTCCGCCCGCTCGGGCGGTAGCCGGCCGTGGCGCCAAGCGCTGGGCATCCACCCCAGCGTCAGGGCCTGTTGCCTCTCGGAGGCCTGCAGCCACATGGCGGCGGCCACCGCGGCTCGCTGGCACTGAACGACCGACAAGGCCGCGGCCCGGCTCGGGTCGGCCCGCTCGATGAAGTCGGTGGTGGTGTCACCGGCCAGGAAGGCCGCCGACCGCAGCGCCGCCACCAGGAAGTGGCGGTTGGTGGTCACGCCGCCGATGTGCAGCCGCTCCAGGGCTAGAGCGAGACGGCCGGCCGCCTCGCCCCGGGTGGGGGCGTGGGCGACGACCTTGGCCAGCATCGGATCGAAGTCGAGACCGACCTCGCTGCCCGCCTCCACACCGCTGTCCCACCGGACGGGCGGCTCCGCCGGGGGAGCGAAGGCGGCCAGGGTGCCGACCGCGGGCAGGAACCCGGCCGCGGGGTCCTCGGCGTACAGGCGGGCCTCGATGGCGTGACCTCGAAGGGCGATGTCGGCCTGGCTGTATCCCAGCGGCTCGCCCGCGGCCACCCGCAGCTGCTCGCGCACCAGGTCGATCCCGGTCACCTCCTCGGTTACCGGGTGCTCCACCTGGAGGCGGGTGTTGACCTCGAGGAAGAAGTACTCGCCGGTGTCGTCGTCGAGCAGGAGCTCCACGGTCCCCGCCGAGCGGTAGCCGATGGATCTGGCCAGCCTCACCGCGGCCTCACCGATGGACGCCCGCAGCTCGCCGTCGACTGCGGTCGACGGCGACTCCTCGATGATCTTCTGGTGCCGCCGCTGGATCGAGCACTCCCGCTCGCCGAGGTGGACGACGCTGCCGTGGGCGTCTCCGAGGATCTGTACCTCGATGTGGCGGCACCTGGGCAGGTAGCGCTCGAGGAACACGGTGTCGTCGCCGAAGCCGCCCAGCGCCTCGCGGCGGGCCGCGGCGACGGCCTCGGCCAGGTCGGCGGGATCCGAGACGAGGCGCATTCCCTTGCCGCCTCCGCCCGCGGCCGCCTTGACCATCAGCGGGAAGCCGACATCGGCGGCGTCGCCGGGATCCTCCGACGACGGCAGGGTGGGCACGCCCGCGGCTGCGGCTGCCGCCTTGGCCGCCAGCTTGTCGCCCATGGTCTCGATGGCGTCGGGGCCCGGGCCCACCCACACCAGGCCGGCCCCGGCCACCGCCCGGGCGAAGCCGGCGTTCTCGGCCAGGAAGCCGTAGCCGGGATGGACGGCGTCCGCTCCGGAATCGACTGCCGCGGCCACCACCGCCTCGGCGTCGAGGTACCCGCCGGGGAGCCGCACGGCCGCATCGGCCTCGGCCACGAACGGCGCACCCTCGTCGGCGTCAGCGAACACGGCCACGCCGCGGATGCCCATGTCCCGGGCCGTGCGGAAAACCCGGCGGGCGATCTCGCCCCGGTTGGCCACCAGCAGCGTGCCGATGGTGCTCACAGCCGGAACACCCCGTAGCCCTCGGCGGCAGCCATGCCGCTGCGCCGAGCCACCGTCGCCGAGCCGCTCACAGCCGGAACACCCCGTAGCCCTCGGCGCCGGTGATGGGCGTGTTGCCGACCACCGAGAGGCACATGCCCAGAACGTTGCGGGTGTCGCGGGGGTCGATGATGCCGTCGTCGCTGATGGCGCCGGTGGCCCTTAGCGCCAGCGAGCCCCGCTCCTGGATGGCCTCGGCCTGGGCCACGATGCGGGCGTCCTCCTCCTCGTCAAAGGGCTCGCCCTTGCGGGCCGCCCGGGCCCTCCGCACCTGCGACATCACCCCGGCGATCTGCTTGGGTCCCATCACCGCGACCTTGGCGGTGGGCCACAGCCAGGTGAAGCGGTTGCCGAAGGCCCGTCCGGACATGCCGTAGGTGCCGGCCCCGTAGGAGGACCCGATGATCACGGTCAGGTGCGGGACGGTCGAGTTGGTGACCGCGTTGATCATCTGCGAGCCCTTCTTCACCATGCCGTCGGCCTCGTAGTCGCGCCCGACCATGAAGCCGGTGATGTTCTGGAGGAACACCAGCGGTACGTCGACCTGGTTGCAGAGCTGTATGAAGGTGGCGCCCTTCTGGGAAGAGTCGGGGTAGAGCACGCCGTTGTTGGCCAGGATCCCCACCGGGTAGCCGCAGATCGAGGCCCAGCCGCACACCAGGGTGGTGCCGTAGCGGGCCTTGTACTCCTCGAAGCGGGAGCCGTCCACCACCCGGGCGATCACCTCGCGCATGTCGAAGGGCTGGCGCAGGTCCCGGCCGACCAGCCCGAGCAGCTCCTCGGGGTCGTGCACCGGCGGATCGGCGGCCATGGTCGGGCCCGGATGGGGTTTGCGGTGGTTGAGATGCGAGACCACCTCGCGGCACATGCGGATGGCGTCCATCTCGTCGGTCGCGAAGTAGTCGCCCAGCCCGGAGACCTCGGCGTGCAGGCGGGCGCCGCCCAGGGTCTCGTCGTCGGACTCCTCGCCGGTGGCCATCTTCACCAGCGGCGGCCCGGCCAGGAAGATCTTGGACTGGTCGGCCACCACGATGTTGTAGTCGGAGAGGCCCGGCTGGTAGGCGCCCCCCGCGGTGGACGACCCGAACACCACGCACACCGTCGGTATGCGCATCTTGGACAGCTCGATCATCTCGTAGAAGAACCGGCCCGACTCCGCGAAGTGGGTGGTCTGGACCCGGCTGCTGCCCCCGCCGGTGAACTGCGAGCCACCCCCCTCGCTGCCGCCGAGGCGGAGGTCCGCGCCCGCGGACTCCACGAAGCTCACATAGGGGATGCGGTTGTCGCGGGCGATCTCGAGGGCCCTCGTCCATTTCTTGCTGGCGTACGGGGTGAGGGCCCCGGCCAGCACGCTGGGGTCGTTGCCCATGATCACGCACTCGGTGCCGCCGATCACTCCGACACCGACGACCATCCCGCCGCCCATCGTGTAGTCGGAGTGGTAGGCGGCCAGCGCGCTGATCTCCAGGAACGGGCTGTTGGGGTCGATCACGTTGGCGATGCGCTCCCGGATGGGCAGCTTGCCCCGGCTGCGCAGGCGCTCCATCGACGCGGTCCCTCCGCCCGCCTCGGCCTCGTCGAGCAGTTCCTCGATCTCAGCGAGCTGCTCCAGCACGTCGTCGCGGTTCTGGCCGAACGCCTCGCTGCCGGCGTTCACCGCGGTCGGCAGCGCGGGCGACAGCAGCCGCGGCAGGCCGATGGATCCGTCCGCGTCGATCTTCACCGCAGCCAAACTACCGCCGCACCCGACTCACACCGGCCACGCGTCCGCGTGGAGCTATCGACCCGCCGCTCCGCCACGGACGAGATGCGGGCCGGCTCGAGAACGACCGAGCATTACGGCGGCTGAGCCATGAGGCCGAGCGGGCAGGTGAGCGGGCCCGGCCCGTCGGGCGAGGCCGTGGGCAGTGTTGCTGTGGTTTGGGCGGCCCGTGAGCGCCACGAGGAGCGGGAGACGCACCGCCTCACCGCGACTGGCCTATACCTGCACGCGCTCACGCCGGGGACTGGGTCCGTGTCCGGGGGCAGGGGTGGGGGATCGCCGCAGCGGTGCGATGATGGGCGCCATGACTGACCCTGTCGATACGAGCGCGGTGGACTTCCACTTCGACGTGCTGTGCCCGTGGGCCTACCAGACGTCGAAGTGGATCCGCGACGTGCGGGCCCAGAACGGCCTGGAGATCAGCTGGCGGTTCTTCAGCCTGGAGGAGATCAACCGCTTCGAGGGCAAGAAGCACCCGTGGGAGCGGCCCTGGTCCTACGGCTGGTCGCTGATGCGCATCGGCGCGGTGCTGCGCCGCGACAGCATGGACCACCTCGACGCCTGGTACGAGCGCTCGGGCCGGGCCCTGCACGAGGAGGGCCTTCGGGTCCACGATCCCGAGGTGGCCCGGGAGCTGCTCGGCGAGATCGGCCTCGACCCGGCCACCGTCGACGAGGCCCTCGGCGACCCCAGCACCCACGACGAGGTGCGGTACGAGCACGACCGGGTGGTGGCCGCGGGCGGCTTCGGGGTGCCGACGCTGTTCTTCGGCGACCAGGCCCTGTTCGGCCCGGTGCTCATCGACCCGCCCACCGGACCCGAGGCCATGCGCCTGTGGAACGCGGTGACGGCCTGGCTGGAGTTCCCCCACCTCTACGAGATCCAGCGGCCCAAGTCCCGCGGCGACGAGCAGGTGATCGCCGACACCTTCCGTCCCTACATCGAGGCCCGCGACTGGGTGAGCATCAACCGGGGCGAGGTCATCGAGTTCGACCGCCCGTAGAGCCGAAGGAACCGGTGATGCCCGCCGAGCAGATCGAGCAACTCGTCGCGGCATGCGAGCTGCCCAGCCTGCTGGCCGCGCTGGCCCACGCCACCGGCGACATGGGCCTGGTCCCGGAGGACCTGTGGCTCGACCCGGACCGGGCCCTGGAGCCCACCGACGGATGGGACGACGACCAGTTGGCGCGGGCCCGTGAACTGGCAGCGTCCGGGCTGCGCCTGGTCCTGTCCGGCGGCGGGGCCGCAACCGGGCCCGCCGACGCGGCCGTGCCGTCGCTCATCGACTGGCTCACCGGCGCCGACCTGGACGACGGCTACCGCAGGATGCTGGCCGAGGAGCTGGCGGTGACCGGTGACCTGCGGGTACCGGCGCCGGTGCCGGCGGGGGAGTGGCGGCCCGGAGCCGCGAGCGACCACCCGGTGGCGGTGATAGGGGCGGGGATGTCGGGCATCCTCGCGGCCCACCGGCTGAAGCAGGCCGGGATCGGCTGCGTGGTGCTCGACAAGAACCGCGACGTGGGCGGCACCTGGCTCGAGAACACCTACCCGGGCTGCCGGGTCGACGTCTTCAACCACGTCTACAGCTACTCCGGCGAGCAGCGCCCCGACTGGCCCGAGTACCACTCCAGCCAGCCGGTGCTGCTCGACTACTTCCGCGACTGCGCCCGCCGCTGGGGGATCAGGGACCGGATCCGGTTCGACGTGCGGGTCGAGTCGCTGGCCTGGGACGACGACGCCTGCCACTGGCGGATCCGGCTCGACACGCCCGCCGGCGCTGAGGAGCTCACCGCCGGCGCGGTGGTGTCGGCGGTGGGCCAGCTCAACCGGCCCCTGATGCCGGAGATCGAGGGCGCCGACAGCTTCGCCGGCGAGCAGTTCCACAGCTCCGCCTGGCGCCACGACATCGACTGGCAGGGCCTGAGGGTGGCCGTGATCGGCACCGGCGCCAGCGCGCTCCAGTTCATCCCCCACCTGGCGGAGGCGGCCGGCCGCGTGACCGTCTTCCAGCGCACGCCGCCGTGGCTGATCCCCCGGCCCGTCTACCACGAGCCGCTGGCCGACGGGCTCCTGCGCCTGTTCGAGCTGGTGCCCGGCTACGCCCACTGGTTCCGGCTGCGGCTGTTCTGGTGCACCCACGAGGGCACGGTCGGCGCCCTGCGGCGCGACCCGGCGTGGGACGGCCCGCTCGAGCAGGCGGTGAGCCCCCGCAACAACGAGGCCCGGAAACTGCTGACCATGTACCTGGAGCACCAGTTCGGGGACCGCCCCGACCTGCTGGCCAAGGTGGTGCCGGACTACCCGGTCGGGGCCAAGCGGGTGGTGCTCGACAACGGGATCTGGGCCAGCACGCTCAAGCGGCCCAACGTCGAGCTCGTCAGCGACGGGATCGACCGCATCGAGCCGGGCGGTGTGCGGGGAGCGGACGGCCGGCTCCGTCCCGCCGACGTGATCGTGTACGGCACCGGCTTCCGGGCGTCGGAGTTCCTGATGCCCATGCGGGTCACCGGGCGGGCCGGGGCCGACCTGCACGAGACCTGGAACGGCGACGCCCGGGCCTACAACGGCGTGTGCGTGCCCGGCTTCCCCAACCTGTTCTGCATCTACGGCCCCAACACCAACATCGTGATCAACGGCAGCGTCATCTACTTCGCGGAATGCGGGGCCCACTACGTGGTCGAGTGCCTGCGCCTGCTGGCCCAGCGGGGCGCGTCGGCCATGGACTGCCGGCCGGACGCCTACGACCGCTACGCCGCCCTCATGGACGAGCACAACTCCCAGATGGCGTGGGGCATCTCGCCGGTCAACAGCTGGTACAAGAGCCCCAGCGGCCGGGTGGCCCAGAACTGGCCCCTGCCGCTGATCGACTACTGGCGCCAGACCCGCCGCCCCAACCCCACCGACTTCGAACTCCTCTGAAGAAACGCACATCTTGCGTGCCGGTTGAGTCTGACGTGGCCATGGGTCCCCGCGGATCCGCCATCTCCACGCCGGTGCCGTGGCCGAGAGCCTCCGCGTGGCGCCGTCCTCGCTGCCAACACCAGCGGCTCGACCCGCTTAGGGGCCAAGCGGATATGTGAGAGCCGGTCGCGATGTGGCGGTGTCATTCCCGCTCTTGCTCGCTGTGCTCACGGGCCGCTCGGGCCACGGCCTCGCCCGCTCAAGTCGACTAGTAGCGGCCCATTTGCTCGGCCTCTCGACGGGAGCGGTGCTTCTGTGCCTGTAGCCCGCTCCGGCCGAGGCTGCCGGCGCGTCTCTCAGACACGGCCAACTCCAACCGCCCGACAGCGCAACTCTCAGGCCTCGACAGCGGAAACCCGGCGCTGTGCCGCTCGAGCCTTGCGCAACACGGCTCGAGCAGCTTGGGGCCCGGTCGGCCCAGCCCGGCTGCCATTGCTGGACTGCCCGCCGCGAACATCGTCGCTGCCCCCGGTACCCCCCAGAGTCCGGTCACGGCCTCGCGGATCGCTGAACAACCCGCTGCGAGCGTCGTTGCTGCCGGGCGCGGCCCGCGGGTCGGGTCCGGCGCGGTGGGGTGGCCCACCCGGGGCGAAGAGGGGAGCGGTGTCGGGCAGGCGCGCCGCTCCGTGGTGGATGCGGTCGGGGGGTCGGATGGTGTGTTTGCCGTCGCCGGCGTCGACCACTTGCCAGCCGTGGTCGTGGATCTTGCCGTGACAGCCCCAGCACAACGGCATCAGGTTGTCCAAGCCAGTGCGGCCACCCCGCGCGAAGGGGTCCATGTGGTGCGCGTGCAGCATGTTCTCGTCGGGCTCCCCGCAGCCGGCGCAGCCGCCGTATAGCGCCATCAGCGCCTGGAACTGCGACTCGGTGGCCCGGCGAATGTTGCTACCCTTCCACATGGGCACGCCCTTGGCGCTGAGCACCAGCCCGAACCACGACGACTCTCCCGCGAGCCTCTCGACCACCGAAGCCGGCAGCGGATCCCCGTCAGCGGTGGAAACCATCAGCTCCTCGCTCTCAGGGTCGAGGCGGGCCACCAGCGCAATGTCCGCGCACGGCCTGCCACTACCGACGGCGCCCCCGGTCATGTTCTCGAACGCGTCGGCCATGCACTGGGGGAGACTGCGAACACCGCCGCCACCCCGGGCCCGCTTCTTGTCGGCGTCATGCAGCCGGTGGGCACTGTCCTCGTCGGCGCCGGCCAGACCGCGGACCTGCCTCTTGTCGGCGTCATGGAGCCGGTGGGCCTCGCGGTCGAGCCGGCTGCGGATACGCCGTCCGGTCACCGGATCGAACTGCCCGTAGAGATGCACCATCCCGTCATCGCCGTTCCAGATGCGCACCGCCCGCCGGGCCCGCTGTCGGCGGTACTGCGAGTCGCCGCCGTCAGCCTGGCGCTGCGCGGTCCACCGCTTGGCCTCCTTGGCAAACTGATCCGGCGGCAGCGACTCGGCCTTGGCCAACAACTCCCCGTCTGACTCCACGTCTGAAGCGCTGGTCTTGTCCACCGCGTCGGCGAGCTGCCTCGCATTGACAAGCGGCATCCGACCCTCCTCGACGGCATCCTGCACCGCCGACACCGCACCGACCGCGGCAGCCGTCCGGACCTGGCTGCGGGCGTCGCGCCGGTGCATCCCGGTGCTCTCGGCCAACACATGGGCCCCACCGTCACCGTGGCCGCGGCTGCCCGCCACACTCGCCGCAGCCACAGCCTGAAGAATGTCCAACTTGCCCCGCACCGCCTTGGTCCCAGCCAGCACCCCGACAAGCTCCTCCGAGGACGCCCCGCCCCGCCTGACACAGGCCAGCAACTCCGAGGCCGCCGTATCAAGCCGCTCGACTAGTTCGATCACCATGCACCTATTGTCGCATACCCCTGTGACATCTGTCAAGCATTTATATGCTAATACAATGTAGTTTCATACCAAGAGTTAGCACCGACCTCAGGTCGGTGGAAGCTACTGGCCACGAACTCGGTCCGCCCTACTGTGCGTCCCTGCGGGTCTGCCCCAAGTCACCCCTGTGAGCGTACAGATCGCAAGTCTTGAGTTGTACACTTGGGGCATGGATGTTGCAGTGACAGAGTTGCGGGCCCACCTGAGTCACTGGCTCGAGCAGGTCCGGGATGGTGAGGAAGTCGTCGTCACCGATCGGGGTGTGCCGGTGGCTCGGATCCTTGGGGTCGACACAGCCTCGACGATCGAGTCCCTCACCGCCCGGGGGGTCATCGCCAGGCCTGCTCGCGGTGACCGGCCCGCCGCGGCTGGACAACAGCGGCCGCGGCCCCGCCGTCCGGTCTCGGAGTTGGTGAGTGAGCAGCGGCGCTGATCGATGGCGATCGTCTACTTCGATGCCAGCACGCTGATGAAGCTGCTGGTGGAGGAGCCCGGCAGCGACACCGCCGCCGCGCTGTGGGACGGCTGCGACGCCGCGGTCTCCAGCCGTCTGGCCTACCCGGAGGTGTGCGCTTCGCTGGCCGCGGCGGGCCGCAACCGCCACCTCGATGAACACAGCCTGGCGTCGTGCGAGCGGCACTGGGAGGATCTGTGGGCGGCGATGCGGCCCGTGGAGTTCACCCCATCGGTTGAGCGGTCTGCCGGCAGGCTGGTCAAGCGCCACGGACTCCGCGGCGGCGATGCGGCCCACCTTGCCAGCGCCCTGAAGATAGGTGCTGCCGAAGTGATCATGGCCGTGTGGGATCGCCGCCTCCACGCCGGTGCTGTAGCCGAGAGCCTGAGCGTGGCGCCATCATCGCTGCCACACGCATAGGCAGGCACCAGCTTGGCGCGCAAGATCTAGCCGGCCAACAGCTGGTTCTAGAGTGCTAGCGGCCGGGTGGCCCAAGAACTGGCCGCTGACCCTGATCGACTACTGGCACCGGACCCGCCGCCCCAACCCCACCGACTTCGAGCTGCTCTAACGCGTTCCGAGCCAGTAGCAAGCAGAAAACGAGCGGCAGACTCTGTCACCGTCCTGACATGCGAGGCTCGCTCGCGGCCCGGAGGCTGGGTTGACGACCACGCCGACGAGACCACGATGGTCCACACCGACGGAACATCCGCCTACAGGGGCCGCACGAACCACGAAAGCCGTCCACAGCGCGGGCGAGTACATGCGCGGCGATACTCACACCCAGTCGGTCGCGGAGAGCAGCTGCAATCAACGGATAGCTGCGGGCATCACCTAACCCATCCTTCAAGACTGTCGAGCACTGCAGCACCCAATACGGAGCCGGTGAAGCCACGGGCTGGACGGCCTACCCCACAGGGGCCTATCGTGCCTCTCGCCATCTGACACCGGAGGCCTCGACCAGGGTCTCCGCATGCGATCTGCGAATCCGCGGCTCGGGCCTCGCCATGGCTCCCTTCGGGTCGCGGGTCGCACGGTGTCAGATGGCAACGACGCCCGACTGCACCGGAGGGAGCCACCATGTTCAAGAAGCTGACCGGCGCACTTGTGGCTGTCATCATGGTGGCAGCCGCTAGCGCAGCCGCCGGCCAGACCGCTCAGCGGTTCTCGGACGTGCCGACAGACCATGAGGCGTTCGATGCGATCGAATGGGCCGCTTCGGCTGGCGTCACGACCGGCTACGACGACGGCACCTTCAAGCCCGACCGTCCGTTGTCGAGGCGTCATGCGGTGGTGTTCATGGAACGCTTCTACGACGACATCCTTCAAGCGGAGCAGTCCGAGGACTTCACGCGGGCTGACATGATGGTGCTACTGAAGGCCATCAACGACGGCACTCCACCCCCACAACCCGAATCCGAGTCAGCGTCAGAGGCCACAACTGGTCGCTGGCTGCCTCGACCCGACGACCGCATCGCCGACGGACGGTGCGCCCACCGCGTCGATGACACCAACTTCTACGAGTGGGAGGACTGCGCTTGGGGCGCGGCGGCGGACCCCGTGATCGGCCGTGCCGAGATGCAGGCGCTTGCAGAGCGCGTGTGGTCTGAGACCAACGCCCGCGGCAAGCCTGACCGTCCGCCGACGCTGGCCGAAGGGCGCTGCCGAGAGGCACGGGCGGCGGCCTGTTACTTCCCTGGCAGTCACACGATCAGCATCGAGTCTGGAGTGACGCTTCGGGCTCTGCTGCACGAGCTGGCTCACGCGCTGGTCAGCGGTGACGATGTGATGACCGACTGCTACGCAGATTGGACCAGCATCGTGCCCCATTGCGCGCACGGGCCGCTGTTCCGTTGCGCCGCGGATGCGCTGTATGTCCGCTATGCCGACCTCGACCCCGCCGGCGTGTGCGGCACCGTGCCCGACACCGGTGACTGGACACGCCATAGCGCCGTAACCATCGACGGCACCTACCACGAATGGCGCAACACATTCGCGGCACGGAACAAGCAAACGGTCATGCTGGCGCTGCGCTGCGACAGCGACGGCCTCACCGTATACGCCAATGGCACATGGTCGTATTTTGCTCCCGCGTGGCGCGGCGGAGGCGGAGAGATCGAGTACCGATTCGGCGATCAGCCGGACCCGTCGCGGATCCTCGCCATAGAGCGGGACAACCTCAACGGCTATGGAGACTGGTGGGTCATGCCGTCCACGGAGGCGGCACGCTTCTTGGGTGAGATGGCTGCTGACGCCAGCGGTCGGCTGTTCCTGCGGCTGATCGCCGTCTCGCCCGCATACGGCGACGATCCGGCCAGTGCCGAGATCGAGGCCGAGACAACTCTGCGCACGACCGGTTACCAAACCCATGTGCAGCCGTTCGTGCAAGCCTGCAGCTAGACCGACAGCGCGTCCACAGGTGCTATCGCGCAACTGGACATCGGACAGGACCGAGTGATGACCGACAGAACGAAGCGGAGGCGTCCACCAGTGCGGCCGTGGCCCGAGCCGATACTCGGACACGCCCGAGAACACCGCTGGAGCGGTACTGGGTACGCTGCCTAAGGCAAGGAGAAGTAGCGCTCTCCCCAGGAAGCGAACGCCCACGACCAGCGCGTCTTCTGGTTGCTCACGCCTGTGATTCCCTAGGCTTGCGTCTCGCGTGCCCTACCGATCTGCCATTGCGTCGTCTTCAGACAGGACCTCGCCGATAATCAGGTCACCGTCGAGGTCGATGTCGAGTTGCTGCTCGAGGTGCCACACCAGCCGACGTTTCGTGGTGAAGAATCGGTAACCGCGCTCACCGAACTGCTGCTCGGTATTCAGGTCCGGTGCCAGCAGCAGCGCAACAGGCTCGGTGAGACCAGGCTGAATGCCTTCGGGCCACGCCACATCGGCCCTGGCCAGCACTTCCCCAGTCTCGTCGTCGCAGAGCTCGTAGTCTGTCTCGAGAATGACGATGCTGTTCTTGGCGGCGATGTCGAGCACCTCTGCGATATCGGGGTCGAGCACTTCGTCATAGGGGTCAGAACGGTCGTCGGCAATCACCGAAGACGGCTGGTCGGAGGTCTCGGCGAATGGCCACGAGACGCCTGGCTGGGTTTCCTCTCGCAGCATGTCTAGAAGCTTGTTCGCGGCTGCAGCAAGCAGCTTGCGACGCTCTGCCAGGAACTCTGTGTAGTGATCGATAGACCACAGCTCGCGGTCTCGCGGAATCCATTGTGATGCGAGTACGCCTGGGTGCTTTCTTTCCGCCTCGTCGAGGTACGCCGCCGGATCTCCTGCGCCGATATGCCAGTTGGACTCTGCCGTAAGCAGGCAGAAATTCGCGAGGGCGTTGACCTGGCCCAAGCTGTAGCCTTCGTCATAGAGACGCCTCTTGGGAAAGATGTGATGCACATGGAGCTGGCTCTTGTATCCGAACATGCCATGAGAGAGGCTCAGACCGTTGTCAAGATCACGTGCATCGAAGACGCGGGTGAGAATGTAGAGCAGCGGATAGAAGCGGGCACCGATAGTCGAGCCGTCGAAGTCGTTTGGGCGGATTTCGAGACTGCCCCGCCACTTGACAAGTTCGTCGATCAGACCATCGACGCCGTCTTGGGTTAACGCGTCGAGATCACGTTGTAGACGGGTCTCCGTCGATCCCGAGTGGCGGCCCCACAGGAAGCAATTGACGTACCAATAGAGCATTCGGTGCTGATAATCAAGATCGCTGATGGAGCCTCCCTGATCTGAGATGCAACGGGCGAGAGCAACAAAGGCGTAGGGGCCCGAGACGACTCGATGGTGATCTATGCCCAGACGACTCCTGAGTAGGTTGAGAAGGAAGTCGATGCTGCCAGCGGCCTTCTTGAGAGCGACCGAAAACTCTGAGACCGGTACGTCACGCAGCGAGCTGAACGACGCGCGGTTGGTAGCAACTGCTGTGGCACAGCGCAGCAGCCATTCCTGCCGGAAGTAGTATCCGGCCCCCCTCCACTCGTTGAGCAGGCGAAGAAGTTCATTGCGGACGTCAGGCGAGTGGGCGCACAGGCGTGCTAGCGCGAGATCCGCAGATGACAACTTGGTCCCACCGGAATTCACTCTGTTGAACATCTCTACGACCTCGTCAATAGTGCGATCCTCGCCGGAGATTTCCTCGATATGAAGGGGTATGTCGCGGATGTTCTGCAGCTTGTTCAGCCGTGAGCCGTACTCAAGCATGATCTTCATGTCGTCTATGTGGGTCGCCATACCCTCAACGATCTTCATCACGTCGTCGGTTTTGAAGACCTCCGTGACCGACACCCAGAGGGGATCGTCACGCATCTTCACCGGGCCATAGAACTCGAACGTCTGACTCTCAACGTTGAAGTAGAGGCCTCTGAATGCGTTCTCGTCTCCATGAAAGAACGCGGGCGCTTCACCTCGGATTACTCCATATAGCGAGGTTGCCCGCTGCTGGCCATCCAACAACAACTTGACCGCCGCACCCGACGTAGCACCGCCGCGCACCATGTCAGGGTCAGGTTGCGTCGTCCACACAAGAAAGCCGCCTACGGGATAGCGCCGGTACAGCGAATCGAACAAGCCACGCACATCCTCACGTCGCCATACGTAGCCGCGTTGAAACTCAGGCAAACTGTATTGATTATACTTGATATTGCTTAGAATTGCTGAGATCTCCACTACATCTCCTTCAAACGGCCGCCTGTCCGCAGATCGTGCATCTTGCCACAGTGCTACGGCCTGCATCCACAGCGAGGCCGTTACCGGCGTTCAGCCGGTGTTTCGCATATCGGCGGCGACCCCGTTGCACCTGCTCGACAGTGTTGGCCAGATGGAAGTAGACGGTGAAGGCCCGGGCCAGAAGTTAGGCGTTGGCTACGTCCATGCCGGCCAGCAGTCCGGCCAGCGCGGTGCTGTCCTCGTCGCTGCGGCGCAGGCAGCGGGCCAGGCCCCGCACCTGCTCCGCGTGCTCGAGCAGCTCGGGGCCGTGCTGGCGTACCAGCGCGTCTCTCGGCTGAGCGCCCAGACGCCGAATGTCGCTGCGAAGGGCCGAGTCGAACTCACCCAGCGCACCGTCCAGCGCAATCGAGTTGCGGTCCGACCCGGTGTCCGTCGTGTCAGGCCGCGGCCCGGGTGCGGCGGAGTAGGGGGTCAGCGAGCTTCAGACCACGGTCGGCCGCGCCCAGGACCCGCGATGCGACACCGGGCGTGTCGCCGTCGATCAGGTTGCCCATCACCTGGAGGGTGATGTTGGCGACCGCCTGGGTTCCTACCGCGAGACGCAATCCGTTGCGCAGGATCCACGGATGGCCGATGAGGAAGCTGAACCGGCGGCCGGTGCGCAGGAACCCGTCGAAGCGCTCGCCGATGATCCGGTCGTAGGCGCCGGGCGCGGAAGCGGAATCCTCCAGGAACAGGTCGGCTATCAGCATCCCCGATTCCAGGCCGTAGTCGATGCCCTCGCCGTTCATGGGGTTGATGAGCCCGGCCGCGTCCCCGACTGCGGCCCAGCCGGGACCGTGGCGGCGGACTGCGCTCATGGGGAGCCGCCAGGCCCGGGGACGCTCCAGGTAGTCGCCGAGTTCCCACTCGCCGGCCACCAGGTCCCGGTAGTCGTCCAACAGCCGGTTGAGGTTCAGGTTCCGGAAGCCCTTCATCGTGGACATCGATCCTGCGCCGATGTTCACCGTGCCGTCACCGGCCGGGAACATCCACCCGTAGCCAGGCACCCACCCTCCCTCGGCGTCCCGCAGGGTCAGGCAGGCCTCCAAGTGCCGGTCGGCGTGGCGGGGGCTGGGCGCATAGGTCCGGATGGCGAGGCCGAAGGGCTCGGAGTCGACCCGCTCCGCGCCAAGCATGCGGGCCGCCGCGCCCGGCGCGCCGGTGGCCAGCACCACCAGGTCCGCCGGCCAACGTTCGCCGCCGGCAACGCTCTCCACACCGACGACCGTCCCGTCATCGGCGAGCGCGGGCATTACCTCGGTCTCCCACAGGATCTCAGCGCCGGCATACTCGGCTGCCTCGACAAGGTGCCTGTCCAGCGCCCGGCGGGGCCACACCGCGCCATGGGGACCGAACCGGTTGTTGGCAGGCCACAACAACTCGCGGCGGGTGTTGCCCGCGATCATGCGCAGCCCGTCGATGCGGTGGGCGCCGGCGAGGTCTATGCCGAGCTCGTCGAGCGCGGCCACTGCCCTGGGGGTGAGCCCGTCGCCGCACACCTTGTCCCGGCCGGGCGACGCCTTCTCGAACACCGTCACCCGGGCGCCGCCCCGCGCCGCCCGTATGGCCGTGGCCGCACCAGCAGGCCCGGCCCCGATCACGGCGATGTCACGTCGCGCCGGTGTCATGGCGTCACGCGGTCCCCGAAGCATGGACCTGGCGAGGCAGCCCCGAACCGGGCCGGCCGAGTGACGCCACCGGCCCCGCCGGCCTGCTAGTGGGCGTGGGGACCGTGGCCGTGATGGCCGCGGTGGTCGTGGTCGTGGCTGTGACCGTGGCTGTGGTCGTGCTGGTCCTGACTGTGGCCGTGCTGGTGCTGGTGGGGGCCGTGGTCGTGATGGCCGTGGTCGTCGAGCACGATCATCTCCTGGCCGTGATCGTGGCCGGTGTGGTCGCCGAGCACTCGGTCCCCGAAGGCCTCCCGCAGCCGATCCTCGGTCAGCATCTCGTCGGCGGTGCCGGAGGCGACCAGACGGTTGGCCATCAGCATCACCGAGTCGCAGTGCCTGGCCTCGTCGAGATGGTGGGTGGTGATGATCACGATGGCGCCCCGCGCCGTGTACTCGTCGATCACATCCAGGATCCGCTCCTGGCTGGGGATGTCCAAGCCGGTCACGGGCTCGTCGAGCATGATCACATCGGGCTGGCCGGCCAGCGCCTGGGCGATCCTCACCCTCTGCTGCTGCCCGCCGCTGAGATCGCCGAAACTCTGATTCGAGAGCTGGTTCACGTCGAGCTGGTCACCGGCCTGCCGCATCGCGGCCCGATCATCGGCCCTCAGCCTGCCCAGCAACCCTCGCTTTCTGTAGCGACCCATGGCCAGCACCTCGCCCGCGGTTATCGGCATCCAGCAGGCAGGGGGGTGCTGGCACACGTAGGCCAGATTCTCCGACACGCCTCTGACGCGGCCGGAGGTGGGCTCCTGCAGGCCGGCCAGGCACTCCAGCATGGTCGTCTTGCCCGACCCGTTGACTCCTATCACCGCGGTGGCTGTGCCCGGCTCGAACGTGTGGGTCACCCTGTCCAGGGCGGTGATGTCGTCGAATCGTACTGTGAGGTCCTCCACCTCGACGGCGCTCGGCATGACCCAACGGTATATTCCCTCCATGTCATCCCCCACCACCGGCGCGGCCGCGAGTGGCGGATCAGCCGCCGCCTCCGGCCGGACCGCGACGAGGGAACCGGCCGGCCCGGCCGCCGCCGAGCAGGCCGGCACGTCCGATCCGGCGTCGCGGATAGCCCCCCGAAGGGTACGGATCGATCGGTACGGGCTCGATCTCGGGCCGTGGCTGCATCTGGCCGACGAGCGGGCCCGGCTGGCCCGTCCCTCGTTCCGGCACATCGACGTGACGCCCGAGGGTGCAACCCTCGGCGCCGAGGTGGGCGGGGTGGACCTGGGCTCCGACCTGTCCGACGAGGTGATCGCCGACATCCGCCGGGCGCTGCTCGACTACAAGGTGCTGGTGTTCCGCGACCAGCCGATCTCCCCGGCCCAGCACGTCGCCTTCGGCCGGCGTTTCGGGGAGCTGGAGATCCACCCGTTCATCACCGGAAACTCCGAGCATCCCGAGCTGGTGCGCTTCGAGAAGGGGGTCGACACCGGCGGCTTCGAGAACGGCTGGCACCATGACGTCACGTGGCGGGAGGTGCCCTCGATGGGGGCCATCCTGCATGCCATACAGGTTCCGGCCACCGGCGGCGACACCCTGTTCAGCGACATGGCAGCGGCCTACGACGGCCTCGACGACGGCGTCAAGGAGCGCATCGAGAGCCTCTTCGCGGTGCACGACTTCATGCTCGCCTTCAAGCACCAGGTCCCCGACGGGAAGATGGAGGAGTTCCGGGCCCGCTACCCGCAGGCCCGCCACCCGGTGGTGTGCACCCATCCGGAAACGGGCCGCAGGCTGATCTTCGTGAACTGCTACTTCACTTCGCATATCGACGGCATGGACGAGTCCGAGGGAGTGGACCTCATCCGGCATCTGGCCGGGCAGGCCAACGTGGTCGAGTACCAGTTCAGGGTCCGCTGGGAGCCCGACACCGTCGTGTTCTGGGACAACCGCTCGGTCCAGCACTACGCGGCCAGCGACTACTACCCGGACGTGCGGATCATGGAGCGGGCCAGCATCGTCGGCACCCGCCCCACCTGACAGGCTCCCGGGTCACCCGCGCCCGGCCCGCCGGGAATCTACTGTGGCGCGATGGCGCCCAGGACCGACTGGAACCCGCTGCTGCGGGGCGAGTTCGACAAGCCCTACTGGCATGAACTGCAGGACTTCGTGCGGTCCGAGCGGGCCCGCGGCCAGGTGTTCCCGCCCCATGACGAGGTGTTCGCGGCCCTGCATCTCACGTCGTACGCGTCGGTGAAGGTGCTGATACTGGGCCAGGACCCCTACCACGGCCCCAGGCAGGCCCACGGGCTGTGCTTCTCGGTGCGGCCCGGGGTGGCCAAGCCGCCGTCGCTGGTCAACATCCTCGACGAGCTGCATCACGACGTCGGGGCCCCCGTGCCGAGCCACGGCTCGCTGGAGCACTGGGCCCGCCAAGGGGTGCTGCTGCTCAACGCGACGCTCACGGTCCGGGCCCGCCAGGCGGCCAGCCACCAGCGCAAGGGCTGGGAGACGTTCACCGACGAGGTGATCCGCGTCGTCAACGGCAAGGACGAGCGGGTGGTGTTCATCCTCTGGGGCGGCTCGGCCCGCCGCAAGCGGTCACTCGTGGACACCAGCCGCCATGTTGTGATCGAATCGGCCCACCCGTCGCCGCTGTCGGCGTCGGGCGGCTTCCTCGGCAGCCGGCCCTTCAGCCGGGCCAACGAGGCCCTGGAGGCGGCGGGACGCGACCCCGTCGACTGGGCGATCCCCGAACTCCCGTAGAGGCCGGTCGGCCACTTGCGCGGCGGTGGCTCTGCCGTTACCGTCCCAGTGGAAGCTTCATCGATGTAATTCGAGCACCGGAGAACGGAGATCCACCCATGGAGACAGACCTCGAACAAGCTACGGACACGGCGCAGGAGTACGGGGACCTGCCGGAGCGGGCCGACCAGGCCCACCTGTGGTTCAAGGCCGACAGTCCCGCGGGGCCGGTGTTCGTGGCCCACTCCAACGGGTGGGTGTCTGGTCTCCTCATCATGCCGGAGGGCAGCGAGCCCGATCCCGGGCGTTTCGTCGACTACATGCGCGACGAGGTGGGCACCGACGTGGAGCCTGATCCCGACCCCGATCCCAAGCTGGTGACCCGGGTGAGCGAGGCCCTCGCCACCGGCCGCACCGACGTGCCTGTCGACCTGTCGTCGCGCTCGCCGTTCCATCAGGAGGTCCTGCGGGCCACCGCCCGCATCCCCTGCGGCGAGGTCCGCACCTACTCCGAGCTGGCCGAGATCGTGGGGCGGCCCAGGGCGGCCCGGGCGGTGGGCACGGCCATGGCCCGCAACCCCGTGCCCCTGCTGGTTCCCTGCCACCGGGTGGTGCCCAGCGGCGGGGGAGTGGGCAAGTTCGGCTTCGGCAGCGGCCTGAAGGCCAAGCTCCTAGCCGGCGAAGGCGTCGTCCTCTAGCCGACGGGAGACGATCTGGCAACAACCGCCGGACTGCTAGGCTGCCGCGCGGGCGGTTGTCCGGCCGCTCCAGCAAGACACTCGGAGTCCGGCATGGATTCGGAACAGCTTCGCCCCCTTCACGTGGAGGCCCGCGACGGCTTCCGGCTGTGGGTTCGCTTCGACGACGGCGTCGAGGGCGAAGTCGACCTGTCATCCAGGGCTGGTAGCGGTGTCTTCAAGGTGTGGGACGACCCCGGCGTCTTCGAGAGTGTTCACGTGACGTCGCACCGCAGCATCAGGTGGACCGAGGACGCGGAACTCTGCGCCGACGCGGTCTATCTGGAGATCACCGGACTGGATATCGACCCGCCGTAGCGGTCGGCCCCCTAGGCCATTGCGGGCGCGAGCAGGGCTATCAGCTCGTCGGCCAGTGCGTCGGGGTCGTCGGTGCCGAGAATCCGGTCGGCGCGGTGGCGGCTGGGCTGCACGTAGGCGTCGTGCATGGGGGCGACCGTGGCCGCGAACTGCCGGCGCACGTGGTCCTCGGGGCGGCCCCGCTCGGTCATGTCACGGTGGACGCGGCGCTGCAGGCGGGTGTCCTCGGGCACGTCCAGGAACACCGAGTAGTCGAGCCGCTCCACTGCCCCGGCCAGGGCCAGCAGCAGGATGCCCTCCACCAGCAGCAACCGAGCGGCCTCCACCCGCTCGAAACGGCCGCTGAGGGTATGGGTCGAGAAGTCGTACACCGGCACGTCCACGCCGACGCCGCGCCTCAAGGCGTCGAGGTGCTCCAGGAACAGCTCGCTGTCCAGCGAGTCGGGATGGTCGTAGTTGCGCCGGCGCCGCTCGGCGAAGGGCAGGTGTGACAGGTCGCGGTAGTACGCGTCGTAGGCCAGCACGCTCGCCTCGCCATCGCCTAGCCGCTCGATCAGCCGCCCGGTGAGGGTCGTCTTGCCCGCGCCGGAGCCCCCGCAGATCCCGAAGACGAAGACGTCCACGGGCCGACACCATACCTGCCCGCACCGGGCGCCATCACCGCCGCCACGGCTCTGCACCGGCGGCACTGCCGGTCCCGAACCCACGCACCCGTGGCATCATGGCCGTCGTGGCCCTTCCCCAGTCCAGACGCTCAGGGATCAACCCGTTCTACGTCATGGAGGTGATGCGGGCCGCGGAGGAGCGGGAGGCGGCCGGCGGCGAGGTGCTGCACCTCGAGGTGGGCCAGCCGTCCACGTCCGCGCCCGCCGGAGTGATCCGGGCGGCCCGGGCCGCGCTCGAGTCCGACGTGCTCGGCTACACCACCGCCGCGGGCCTCGAGCCGCTGCGAGTGCGGATCTCCGACCACTACCGGTCGTGGTACGGCGCGGAGGTGGACCCCTCCCGGGTCGTGGTCACCCTCGGCGCCTCGGGGGCCTTCGTGCTGGCCTTCCTGGCCGCCTTCGACGCGGGGGACCGGGTGGTGGTGCCCACACCGGGCTACCCCTGCTACCGCAACGCCCTCCAGGCCCTCAACGCCGAGGTGGTGACCCTTCCCACCTTCGCCGAGACCCGCTTCCAGCCGTCGCCGGAACTGCTCGATGACCTGTGCCGGCGCACCGGCTCGGTGGACGGTCTGGTGCTGGCCTCGCCGTCCAACCCGTCGGGGACGATGCTCGACGGCCCCGCGCTGGCCGCGGTGGCGGACTGGTGCGCCGACCACGGGGTGCGCCTGGTGGCCGACGAGATCTACCACGGCATCACCTTCGGCGCGCCGGCCCCGACCGCGCTGAACCTCAACTCCGACGCCCTGGTGGTCAACAGCTTCTCCAAGTACTTCTCGATGACCGGCTGGCGACTGGGCTGGGTGATCGCTCCCGGCGACCTGGTCGAGCCGATCCGCCGGCTGGCCCAGAACTTCTTCATCGCGGCGCCCACCCTGTCGCAGATCGCCGCGGTGGCCGCCTTCGACTGCCACGACGAGCTCCAGGCCAACGTGGCCCGCTACGCCGTCAACCGGTCGGTGCTGCTCGAGGGGCTCCCGGCGGCCGGCATCGACCGCCTGGCCCCCAGCGACGGCGCCTTCTACGTGTACGCGGCCGTCGACCACCTCGCCCCCGACAGCCAGGCGCTGTGCCGGCGTTGGCTCGACGAGCTAGGGGTGGCGGTCACGCCCGGCGTCGACTTCGACCCGGCCGAGGGCCACCGCTACGCCCGGTTCTCCTACGCGGGCGCCACCGGCGACATGGCCGAGGCGATGCGACGCCTCAAGGCGTGGGTCGGATAGGCAAGAAGGCCGATACCCGAAATGACTCCGGGCGCGATGATGCAGTCTCGGCCGGCGCGCCAGCTTGAGCCTGAATAAACTTGAATATCTGCCTTTAGATGACGGATTTTCCTGGTTATCATTGCGAGATGCAGATGATTGGGGCACCGGCATGACGGCAGGCAGCACCAGGGGAGCGCCTGTAGGCAGGAGGTTCGTGGAGCGGCCGGTCGATGCTGCGGCGCTGCGGGCGTCGATGGCGCGCTCGCCGGTGACGCTGCTGACGGGACCGCGTCAGGCCGGCAAGTCCACGCTTGTGCGGCGGGTCGTCAGCCCGCCGCCATCGGCGGTGTTCGACCTGGAGGACTACCGTGACCTCGCACGGCTGGCCGAGCCGATGCTCGCGCTGCGAGACACCGGCGAGACGATCGTCATAGACGAGGCCCAGAGGATGCCCGAGCTGTTCGCCTCGCTGCGGGTGCTCGTGGACGAGCACCGCCGGCCGGGACGCTTCGTCGTGCTCGGCAGCGCCTCGCCGGACCTGACCGGCCTCGGATCGGAGTCGTTGGCGGGACGGGTGACGCTGGTGGAGCTGTCCGGGTTCCTCCTCGGCGATGTCGGCGCTCACCGCCTCGACGACCTTTGGCTGCGCGGCGGGCTGCCGGAGTCGTTCCTGGCCCCGGACGACGAGGCGTCGAGCGCGTGGAGAGACGACTACATCGCCACCTTCCTGGAACGGGACCTGGCCGGCTTCGGTTTCCGCTTCCCGGCCACCACGATGCGCCGGTTCTGGACGATGCTCGCCCACTATCACGGCCAGACGTGGAACGGCGCCGCCATAGCCCGGTCGATCGACGTCTCCGAGGCGACGGTGCGCCGGCTCGTCGACGCCCTCACCGACGCCCTCGTCGTGCGCCAACTGCCGGCGTGGTTCGCGAACATCTCGAAACGGCAAGTCAAGGCGCCTCGGGTCTATGTTCGCGATTGCGGTCTGCTGCACCGGCTGCTCGGCATCGGCACCCGCCTCGACCTCGAGCGCCACCCCAAGCTCGGCGCCAGCTGGGAGGGGATGGTGCTCGAGCAGATCCTGGCCCGCTTCGGCGGCGCCGGGGCTGCATTCTGGTCGACCCACAGCGGCGCCGAGCTCGATCTGAGGCTCGAGATCGGTGGCCGGCTGATCGGGTTCGAGATCAAGCGCACCGACCGGCCATCCACCACCAGGTCGATGCACAGCGCCCTGGCCGACCTCGAACTCGACCACCTCGTCATCGCGCACGCGGGCACCCACCGCTTCGCCCTCACCGACCGGATCACCGCCATCGGAGCGGCCGAACTGCTCTCCGGGCCCGATCCCCTAACCGACCTGTGACCGCACGACGTCTGGACCAGACCGGGCGCAGCCACTAGGTCGAGCGGACAGGCGCGCCAATCCGGACTGGGTCGGCTTGTCCGCTCACGACACCCGTCATCGCCAACATCGTTGCGATTCAGTGCACATGACGTATGCCCGTGGTTGGCCGGAGCCGTCCGTCTGAGAATTCTTGACCACTGAGCCAGACGGGCGGCTCCGGTTCGCCAGCGCCTACTGTAGCACGGCCGGGCGACACTTCATCAAGAATGCAGGAAAAACCCTGTCAGGCACCGAGGCGGGCTCGGGCGTCGGCCGAGCGCTGTATCAGGTAGGCGGGCACGGTCACGCCGTTGACGACCGCCTCGTCGGTACCCCCATCGCCGGCGCCCTCAGTGCCGTCGCTGCCGTCGGAGGCGGCGTCCGCGGCCTCGGCTGCGCGCTGCGCGGCCAGCTCGGCCTCCACCGCCTCCCGGTCGCGGGCCACCAGGAAGCGCTCGTAGTCCTTGGTCCTCACCAGGTCGCCGTGGTCGATGTGGCCGACCACCCGGCCGTCGACGAGACGCACCCAGTAGCGGTTCCATGTGAACCCGTTGGCCATGGCCACCTTGCCCTCGGTGCCTTCCGGCACGCCCGGCAGCCCGGCCACCAGCCGCACTCTCTCACCGCGCTTGAGGGTGCGGGCCTGCAACTGCGCCGTGGTGAAGGTCTTGGGCGGCATCGGCCCACACGGTAGCGTGACGCCGTGGCCCCCGACGACCTCTCCGGCCCCCAGCCCGGCGCCGTGGCGCTCACCGCCGAGGATCTCGGGTACCGCCCCTTCGACGCCGACAACCACTACTACGAGGCCCTCGACGCGTTCACCCGTCACGTCGACCCCCGCATGCAGCCCAGGGTCGTGCAATGGGTGGACATGGGCGGGCGCAAGCACCACCTCGTGGGGGGCAGGCTGGCCCGGGCGGTGGCCAACCCCACCTGGAATCCGATCGCCAAGCCGGGAGCGCTGCGCGACTTCTTCAAGGGGAACCCCGACGGCAGGAACCCGGCCGAGATGCTGCGCGACCGGGAGCCGCTGCCCGACCACTACATGGACCCGCAGGCCCGCCTCGAGGTGATGGACGCCCAGGGCCTGACGGCGGTGTGGCTGTTCCCGACGCTGGGAATGCTCTACGAGGAGCTGCTGCGCCACGACGTCGACGCGGTGGTGGCCATGATGCGGGGCTTCAACCGCTGGCTCCACGACGACTGGGGCTACAACTGCTCCGAGCGCATCTTCGGCGCCCCCTACATCGCGCTGGGCGACCCCGCCGCGGCCGCCGACGAGGTGGACCGGGTGCTGGGGCTGGGCGCCCGCATCATCGTCATGCGGCCCGCGGCGGTCACCACCCGCACCGGCCGGCTTTCGCCCTTCCACAAGACGTTCGACCCGGTGTGGCAGCGCCTCAACGACGCCGGCGTGACGGTGGTGATCCACGCAGCCGACTCGGGCTACTCCTCCCAGGGCTACGCCGACGACGGGTTCTCCTCGGCCGGCCTGGGCGCCGGAGCGGGCGGCGGGCCCAACCTCGGAGCCTTCTCCATCGAGCGGGCCGCCCAGGACTGGCTCATGCAGTCGGTGTTCGAGAAGCTCTACGACCGTTTCGGCAACCTGCGGGTGGCGTCGGTGGAGAACGGCTCCGACTTCCTGGCCCCGATGTTCCGGAAGTTCTCCCAGATCGCCAAGAAGCACTACTGGTGGTTCGACGACCACCCGATCGACACCTTCAAGGCCCATGTGTGGATCAACCCGTTCTGGGAGGACGACGTCAACGAGGTGACCGAGCTCATGGGCGCCGACCGGGTCATATTCGGCTCGGACTGGCCCCACATCGAGGGCATGCCCGAACCCCTCGACTACCTGGCCGAGCTCAAGGGCTTCTCCGACGCCGACCGCCGTGCCATCATGCTCGACAACGTCTCGTACCTGAACGAGCTCCAGCCCACCTAGAGACCGATGACCCAGACCGCTCCCGCCCCGCCCACCCCTGGCCGCGACGCCGGAACGGTGCGCGCCGAGGTCGAGGCCTTCTGCGACCGGAACTGGGACCACGACCTGACCGTGGCGCAGTGGTGGCGGCTCCTGGCCGGCGCCGGCTACTCCCACCCGATGCTCCCGGATTCGGCGGGCGGCCTCGGCTACGGCCCGGACCAGTCCGCCCTGGTGTCGCTGGTGCTGGCCGAGCGGGGCGTGCTGGGCCCTCCCGGCGGCCTGGGACGGATGCTGGCCGCGCCCACCATCGCCTTCCACGGCACGCCCGAGCAGGTCGAACGCTACGTGCCTGAGATCCTCGACGGCCGGGTGGGATGGTGCCAGCTGTTCAGCGAGCCCAACGCCGGCTCGGATCTGGCCAGCCTCCAGTGCCGGGCCGAGCGCGACGGCGACGAGTGGGTGATCACCGGCCAGAAGGTGTGGACCTCCGGCGGCCAGGTCGCCGACAAGGGAATGCTGCTGGCCCGCACCGACCCCGACCAGCCCAAGCACGCCGGCATCTCGTGGTTCGCCTTCGACATGGACCAGCCCGGTGTGGAGGTCCGGCCCCTGACCGAGATGACCGGCCGGGCCCTGTTCAACGAGGTGTTCATCGACGAGGCCCGGGTGGCCGACGGCGCCCTCATCGGAGGCCTCAACAACGGCTGGAGGGTGGGCAACACCACGCTGATGGTGGAGCGGGCCTCGCTGGGAGCCTCGGGCCGCAAACCCCCGGAGCTCATACCCGGGCCCAAGGGCGGTGTCCTGGACGTCCGGGTGGGCGACTTCGTCGACCGGACCGGCGCCGCCACTATGTCGGGCGTGCCGCCCCTGGGCATCGATGTGTGGTGGTGGCTGGTCGACATGGCCCGCAAGAACGGCAGCATCGCCGGCAGGGTGCTGCGCGACGACCTGATGCGCCTCTACAGCCTGATCGAGATCAACCGGCTGTCGATCCAGCGGGCCAAGGGCGGCCGGGCCCGAGCAGCCCGCGAGCGCAGCGGACAGGGAGCGGGCGACTGGGGCAGCGCGGCCGCGCCCAACATAGCCAAGCTCACCATGAGCGAGCTCAACCGCTCCTTCCGCGACATCGGCATGAGGGTCGTCGGCGCCGACGGGATGCTGACGGGCGACTCCGACAGCCAGAGCGGCGGCCACATCGCCGAGGTGGCCCTGTTCTCGCCCGCGCCCTCCATCTACGGCGGCACCGACCAGGTGCAGCGCAACATCATCGGCGAGCGGTTCCTAGGCCTGCCCAGGGAGCCCGGCCCAGCCCGCGACACCCCCTTCAGCCAACTCCCCAAGAACTAAGCCGGTCAGCGAGGCCGAATGGCATGGACTACTGGACCCGATGCACTGCCAAGTGCAGACATCTTGCCTCCTGGACAGCGGGCAAACTGTATTCTGGAGCTTCGTGACCGACCGGGTGCGGCTCGACGTTGACGGCGCCATCGCCACCATCACCAACAACAACCCGGCCAAGCACAACGCCTTCGACGACGAGATGGACCTGCGGCTCTTCGAGATCCTCGAGGAGCTGGCCGGGCGGCCGGAGGTGCGGGCCGTAGTGTGGCGGGCCGAGGGACGCAGCTGGTCGTCGGGCCGCGACCTGTCGGTGGTGGGAACCAACCTCAGCGAGCTCACCCACCACGAGCTGATGGTCCGGGGCCACAAGGGCATCCAGCGGCTTTGGGACCTGGACGCCCCGGTGATCGCAGCCATCGGCGGCTGGGCCATCGGCGGGTCTTTCCAGCGAGCGCTGCTGTGCGACATCCGCATCGCGGCCGACGACGCCCGCTTCAGGCTGCCCGAGGTCGGCCACGGCGTCGTCCCCGACACCGGCGGAGTGGGCGTGCTCTACCAGATGTGCGGGCATGGCCTGGTCAGCGACATGGTGCTCACCGGGCGCACGCTGAGCGCGCCGGAGGCTCTCGCCCACGGCATCGTGTCGCGGGTGGTGGCCCGCGACGACCTCGACGCCGAGGCCCGGGCCATGGCCGAGGCCGTCGCGGCCGCGCCGAAGGTCGCCGTGAAGCTGGCCCGGCGGGTCATCTCGCAGCTGGCCCGACCCCAGCAGCGGGCCTCCATGGCCGACGAGCTGATCTACCAGACGTTCCTCAACCGCAGCGACGACTTCGCCGAGATGAAAGCGGCCCGGGCCGAGGACCGGCCCCCGCGCTACACCGGGAGCTGACCGCGCCCATGCTGTCGGGACTGCCGCCTCCGCCGCCGGCCGGCGACACCGCGCTGCGACCGGGGACCTTCGACGGCAGCACCGTGCTCGTGACCGGGGGCGGCACGGGCCTGGGCAAGGCCATCGCGTCGGAGTTCGCCCGGCTCGGGGCCTCGATCGTGATCGCCAGCCGCGCCGCCGACCACCTGGAGGCGGGCCGCGCCGCCATGGAGGAACTCGGCGCCCCGGTGGCGACGGCAACGTGCGACATCCGCGACCCGGCCGCGGTGGCGGCCGCCTTCGACGCAGCCGAGGCCGCCTTCGGGCTGCCGGACGTGCTGGTCAACAACGCCGCGGCCAACTTCCCGGTCCCGGCCGAGGACATGTCGCCCAACGCGTGGCGCGCCGTGGTGGACATCACCCTCAACGGCACCTTCAACTGCACCCGCGAGCTGGGCCGCAGACACCTGGCCGCGGGCACGCCCGCCTCGGTGATCAACATAGGCGCCAGCTACTCCTGGACGGGCGGCCCGGGCTTCGCCCATTCGGCCGCGGCCAAGGCCGGCGTCAAGAGCCTCACCGAGTCGCTGGCGGTGGAGTGGGGCCCCTACGGGATCCAGGTCAACTGCCTGGTGCCGGGCCTGTTCCCCCACGAGGACATGACCACCGACATCCGCTCCAGCCTCGACCGCACCAGCGACAAGGACGTCTGCCAGCCCGCGCTGCGGGTGGGGGAGCGCCAGGAGCTGGGATGGGCGGCCACGTTCCTGGCGTCGCCCTACGGGCGGTTCATCTCGGGGCACACGCTGGTGGTGGACGGGGCCAACTGGCTGCGCCGGACCATGACCAGCCCGCCGGTGGCGACCGTGCGCGACCAGATGGGCCGGGGACCCTTCGAACCCTGACACGCCGGCCGTTTCGACCGGTGCTGGCGCGTCCATGGCTTCGGCTCTTATGCTTCGGCCCAGTCTCAACCGTAGCTGCCGCCAGTGCCGAGAGCCCGTGCGGCGTGCGGGATCCTCAGGGAGGTCCGTCATGAATGCAACCCGGTCGGGCAGGACAGCGCGCACGCTGGCGGCCCTCGCCACGGTCGTGGCCCTGATCGCCGCCGCGCTGGCCCTGGCGGGAGCGAGCACCGCTCTGGGCCAGGACGCCGAGGAATGCGAGGTCACCGACTTGGGCCCGCTGGGCAACTCGCCGGGCAGCGTGCTGGAGGCGGACGGACGCTGGACCACCGAGGACTGCGACTCGCGCTTCCGGCCCGGCAGCGACGCCCGCACCTACCGGTTCGACGTCGAGGAGGCGGGACGGATCAGGATCGGCCTGTCGTCCGCCGAGGCCGACTCGTACCTCTACCTGCTGGCCGGGGACGGCAGCCGCATCACCGCCGACGACGACAGCGGGGCCCGTCTCGACGCCCGCGTCGAGCGCGACCTCCTGCCCGGCACCTACCTGGTCGAGGCCACCACCGTCGGCGGGCGCGGCCGGGGCCCGGCCGACTTCACGCTCACCGTGAGCCGGGTCGAGGGCTGCGGCTTCGTCCACCTCGGCACGCTGGGGCCCGACGTCGACCTGACTGCGTCGGGAACCTGGTCGCTCGAGACGTGCGGCTCGCGTTTCGTGTCCAGACACCCCGCCCACAACTACTCCTTCAACCTGCCCGAGGCTGCCCGGGTGCGCATCGACCTCGCATCCGAGAGCGGCGACCCGGTCCTGTCGCTGGCGTCGCTCGAGAGCGGGATCGTCGCAGCCGACGACGACAGCGGCGACCGTCGCAACTCCCTCATCCGCGAGTACCTGCAACCCGGCCTCTACTTCATCGAGGCGACCACGTACTACGCCCGCGACTTCCAGCCGCTGCAGGCTGACTTCACCCTCACCGTCCGGCTCGTGGACGAACTGGGCATGCAGCAGAGCGCCACGCTGAAAGTCGAGGAGGTCAGGACTCCCGCGGAGATCGTGGCCGGCGATCCGTTCCCCGTCCACTACCGGGTCGGGAACGTCGGCGGGGGAACGCTCCCCGACGACGGCAGCCACGCCCGGGTCTGGCTGGGGGGGTACGGCGGATTCGACCGCATCAGCCGCCTCACGGGTATATGGGATGCCGGCGTGGCCTACCACACCGGCGACGCGACCGCGAGCGCGTCGAGCACCGCGATCGACGAGATAACCGCCTTCGAGGCCACCGTGAGAGCACCCGGGCCCACATGGGTCTTCGTCGGCATAGTCACCGACGACGCCGACGGCAACGAGATCGGCTGGCACGGGCTCTGGCACAACGTGCTGGTGCTGAGCGGGCCGACCTTCGATCCGGTCGAGGTCGCCGTCGACGGCACCGTCTACACGGTGTCGGCGGAGGCCGACGACGAGGGTGAGGTAACGACGACGGTCAGCGCGGCCGCGGACCCGGAAGCCGAGATAGATGCAGATGTCGAGGCGAAGGCGATCTACGCGGCGGGCGTGCGCACGCAACTGCTCGACGGCATCTTCGAACGGCCCGAGATCGCCGGGCTGTCCACAGTGGCCGACCCGAGTCCGGTCAGCGTGCCAGACCCCTCGTCGAGCACCCTGCTGAAGGCGCTGGGTGAGCGGTTCGCCAGCGCGGACGGCGTCGCCGCACTACAGGCGGCTCTCACCCGCGGCGAGGCGGTCAACCCGGTCACCGTCGAGGAGTCAGTGCTGGCCACTTCTCACGCGGCGCGGTCGCAGTACGCCGAGATGGCCGGATCCTGGAGTTCACTGATCGAGCGGCTGGACGCCGGCGCGGCCCTGTCGTTCGACGAGGCGCTCACCACCCACGCCCAGCTCGCCTACGCCGAGCGCCTGATCTCGCCGGCGGCGACCGCCGGAGAAATGGTCGCCGCGGCCCGGGCCGCCGACCAGGGCTGGGACGACCCGGAGGTCGAGGCGATGATGGCCGGCCACGAGAGCTGCGATCCGGGACCGGCCGCGCTGCGCGACGCCCTCGAGGCAGCCGGGGTGTCCGACGTGGACGCACTGGTGGCCCTCGACGCGGAGATGCGCTTCACCCGACCCGTTCACGGTCTGGCCATCGACGGGGCGCTCTGCGCGGCCGCCGAAGCCGACGGCGCCAACTCCCGGTTCCTGCAACGCCTGTCGCTCAGCGGCAACCTCGAGCTTCGCGGGCTGCTCAATCCCGTGACAGCAGTTCCGGGGCCCGATCTGCATCACCTGCGGATCATCGCCCGGATCGGAGACGACGGACGGGTCGAGCACGGCGTCGAGCTCGACAGCGGCCGGCGAGTCCTTCCGCTGGAGCGGTTCCTGCCCGCCGACGTCCCGACGGGACGGTGGCAGCTGAGCGCCGAGGTCAGGGTGTGGCCGGACCCCATCGGGAGGATCCGCTCACGGCGCCTGGCCGACGGTCGCGTCGAGTTGGGGTTCATCAGCGCGGACGGCAAGGAGATCAAGCCCGATATCGCCTACCTGTCCGCCGACGCTCCCACCGGCGTCTGGTTCTACAGCAGCGAGATCACCGTGCCGGCAGCCTCCGTGATGGGGCGCTCCGGCTAGCGGAGCGACCGGCTCTCACCTGTCCGCTGGCGCTCTTAAGCGCAATCAGCGCAGTAGCCGTGCAGGTCGAGACTGTGGCGCGTGGGGGTGAAGCCCGTCCGGCTGGCGGCCTCGGCCAGGCTCCGATCGACGAGCGCCTCCACATCGTCGTCGAGCCGCACATCCTCGATGGACCCGCAGTCGATGCAGATCAGGTGGTGGTGATGGGAGAGCAGGGGCTCGGCGAACTCGAAGTAGGCGTGGTCGCCGCTGGACGTAATCCGATCCACCACTCCTGAGCGCTCCAGCACGTCGAGGTTCCGGTAGACGGAGCTCGGCGCCAACTCTGGCGCGGCTACCACGATGTCGGGCAGCGTCACCGGCTGGCCCGCGGCGGCAATGACATCGACGAGCCGGCGGCGGCCGTTGGTGTAGCGGTAGTCGTGGCGGGCGAGGCGCATGCCCACGGCTTCGTGCAGATCGGGCCCCGGGGAGTCGGTGGCTGCGGCCCGGCGTCTCGTCATGGTTCAGAACCTGCGCATATGGTTGCTAGTGAGACTTACTCTCAATATCGTACTCGCGGTGACCCGCCCCGAGGAGCGTAGTCGTGCGACAGATCCGAAAGCTTGACACATCTCGTATCACGGCCGGCTCGCGGAGAGCCCCGATGAGAATCGCCAGCACCGCCATGGGTGTTGTGGCCCTCGTTGCCGCCGCTTGCTCCGGCGACGCCGCTCCCGAGGTTGCGGTCGAGGCTCCGACGATCCTGGCCACCACGGGCATCTGGGGCGATGTCGTGGCCAATGTGGCCTGTGACGGGCTCGCAGAGGTCGAGACCATCATCCCGGTCGGCGGCGACCCCCACGGTTACGAACCGTCTCTGCAGGACCGGGCTCGCATGGAGAGCGCTGCGCTGGTGGTCGCCAATGGCCTCCTGCTGGAGGAGGCTCTCGAGGACACCCTTGAAGCGGTCGCTGAGTCCGGCACACCGGTGTTCGAGTTCGCCGAGGGAATGGACACGATTCCCTACTCATTCCAGGGCGGCCACGACGACCACGAAGACGAACACGAAGACCACGACGACCACGAAGACGAACACGAAGACCACGACGACGAACACGAAGACGAACACGAAGACGAACACGAAGGCCACGACGACGAAGAAGGCCACGACCACGACGACGAAGAAGGCCACGACCACGACGACGAAGAAGGCCACGACCACGACGACGAAGAAGGCCACGACGACCACGACGACGAAGAAGGCCACGACCACGACGACGAAGAAGGCCACGACCACGACGACGAAGAAGGCCACGACCACGACGACGAAGAAGGCCACGACCACGACGACGAAGAAGGCCACGACCACGACGACGAAGAAGGCCACGACCACGACGACGAAGAAGGCCACGACCACGACGACGAAGAAGGCCACGACCACAGCGGCGGTGATGACCCCCACGTGTGGTTCGACCCTCACCGTGTCTCGGAGGCGCTGCCCGCACTGGCTCAGGCGCTGACGTCAGCCGGACTCGACGCGGCCGCAGTCGACGCCTGCATGACCGCCTACCAGGAGGAGCTTGACGCCGTCGACGCAGAGATCGCGGCCAAGGTCGAGCAGCTTCCGGCGGGGAACCGCAAGCTCGTCACCAACCACGATGCCCTCGGGTACTTCGCGGACCGCTACGGATTCGAAGTCATCGGTACGGTGATCCCGACCCCGGCCAGCATCGCCCAGACCAGCCCCGCCCAACTGGAGGAGCTCGCCGAGATGATCGAGCACGAAGGGGTCGCGGCACTGTTCGCAGAGACCGTCCACTCCACCGACGATGTGGAGGCACTCGCCTCCAGAGTGGGAGACGTGGAGGTTGTCACGCTCTACACCGGCAGCCTCGGGCCTCCCGGCAGCGGAGCCGATACCTACCTCGGGTTCCTGCGCACCAACGCCGATCTGATCGTCGATGCACTGGCGCCCTAGCCCGGACTAGGACATCCCCCCGTGGAGTTCCTGACCGACCCCGGGGCGTGGTGGATCGATCCGTTCCTGTCGAACGTGTTCATGCGCCGAGCGCTCTATGCGGGTCTGCTGGTCGTGCTGACGACATCCGTCGTCGGAACCTGGGTCGTGCTGCGGGGAATGAGCTTCTTGGGCGACGCCCTGGCCCACGGTGTGCTGCCCGGCATTGCGATGGCCTTCATCCTCGGAGTACACACCACCATCGGCGCCCTCGTGGCGGCTCTGGCGATGGTGTGGGGGATCAACCTGATCCGCAGCCACTCGCCCCTTCCCGAGGACACCTCCATCGGAGTCCTGTTCGTCGGATTCCTGGCGTTGGCGGTGGCCATCATGTCCAGCTCATCGGGGGCGTACACCGGCGACCTCAACCGCTTCCTGTTCGGCTCCATCACCGGCGTCGACAACGGCGACCTGCTCCGCCAAGCGATCGCCGCGGCGATCTCGCTGGCCGGGGTGGCCGTGTTCTACCGGGCCTTCCTGGTCATGACCTTCGACCACGCCCAAGCCCAGGTGCTCAATCTTCGCCCCCGCCTGGCCCACGGCGTGCTGCTGGCGCTGCTGGCCATCTCGATAATCGCCTCCTTCGAGGCGGTGGGAAACCTGCTGGTATTCGCGTTCCTGATCGCCCCGCCGGCCACCGCGGTCCTGCTGGTGCGGCGGGTGCCCCGCATCATGGCGACCGCGGCCGCGGTCGGGGCCGTGTCAACGGTGTGCGGGCTGCTGGTCAGCTACCACCACGACACCGCGGCCGGGGCCACCATGGCGCTGGCCACGGTCGTCATCTTCGTGGCGGTTCTCGCCGCCAAGGCGATGCTGCTTGCGATGAACTCCCGACGCGGGCACTCTCTCGCAGCCGCGACGGTTTCCTGACCGCCCTCGACCGGGGTCCGCGCCAGTACGGCCGACCGTGCGCGGCGTATGTCGCAGGCTTACTCGCGCAGCTCGGCGGCGATCTCGCGGGCGACGGCTCGAGCCGCGTCCGAGATCTGGATGCGTTGGGCGTCGAAGTTCGCCCCCCGGGTGGCGTCGAGCGCCAGCCGTGACGTGGTGCCCAGCTTGTCCGCCGACGGGTCGAGGGCGCTTCCGGGAAGACCGCCGATCACCATCATGTCCTGCTCGGGCTGGAAGTGGGTGGCCAGCGCCCAGAGCACATCGGCGTCGGAGGTGATGTCGACATCGGGGTCGACCGCGACGACGGTCTTGAGGTACGGGTCCCAGCCGAGCAGTGCCAGCAGCGCCTGGCGGGCCTCCCCCGGGCGGCGCTCATCGACCGCCACGTAGCAGTGGAAGTGCGTGCCCGAATTCGGGTAGTGCACACCCACCACCGAACCGAAGCGGTCCTTGAGCCTCGCGATCATCTCCGCTTCGCGGGGCACCCGCCCCAGGTTGAGATGCTCGTTGGAGTTCCCGCCGACCACATCGACCCAGACCGCGCCGTCGCGCTGCATCACCGTGCACACGTCGATGCGGTTGCGCGTCGAACGGTCCGAGGAATACCCGGAGAACTCGCCGAACGGGCCCTCGTCCTCGTCGGCGGCGGGATCGATCTCGCCTTCCAGGACGACCTCGGCCGACGCGGGAACCCGCAGGCCGTGCCTCGGGGTGCGCACCACCTCCAGGGGCGCGCCGAGGAGTCCCCCCGCGATCTCGCGCTCGTCGACGTCGAACGGGGCCCGGGCCGACGCGGCCAGCATGAACAGCGGGTGGGCGCCGACGACCATCGCCACCGGAAGCCGCCTGCCGGACGCGGCAGCATCCTGCAGAAGGCGCCACAGGTCTCCACGGGAGTGCAGGCTCGTTCCGAGCGACGTCGGGGAGGCGACGACCGAGCGGTGGTAGCTGAGGTTTCCCCGGCCGCCGCCGGCGTCCTCGGCGACCACGATCCCGCTCGTGATGTAAGGGCCCAGGTCGGTCGCGAAATGGGTGAGCAGCGGCAGCCCGAAGAGATCGACACGATCGCCGGCGTCGACCCGGCCGGCGACCGGGCCATCGTCGAGCTCGGCCATCTCCCTCGCCCCTGCGGCCAACTGCTGGTAGCGGTCGTGGAGCCCGCCCGGGCGGGCGCCGAGCATCCGCTCGATTCGCACCCGAGACGCGAACAGGTTGGTCACGACCTCGCGGCCGGCGCCCTTCACGCACGGGAAGCGCAGCAGCGGATGCTCGCCCCGCTCGGCCAGTTCCCAAACGACTGCGGTGATGTCCTGGTCGAGCGAGACCTCCCGGTCGACGGTACGGACATCGTCGGGATGCGCGACCTCGTAGTCGCGGAGAAAGTCCTGAAGGCCCTGGCCAGTCACAGCAGCCGGCAGCCGCGGGTCACGCGGTGAGGGGTCACGCGGTGGGGAGTCACGCGGTGGGGAGTCACGCGGTGAGGGGTCACGCGGTGAGGGGTCACGCGGTGGGGGGTCACGCGGTGGGGAGTCACGCGGTGGGGAGTCACGCCGTTCGAGGTCACGCCGTTCGAGGTCACGCCGTTCGAGGTCACGCCGTTCGAGGTCACGCCGTTCGGGGTCGCGCCGTTCGGGGTCACGTTGCGCGGCCCGCGCTCGGCACATCCGCGACACAGCGCTGCAGGCAGCCCGACAGCCGGTCTCGATCCAGGTTCTTGCCGATGAAGATCGCTCTGCTGTCGCGATGAGAGCCCTCCCACCGGTCGAGGTCGTGCATCTCGAAGATCCGGTGCACGCCCTGCAGCGCGACCCGCCGATCATTCCCCGCGATCGCCAGCACGCCCTTCCAGCGCAGCAGGTCGGCGCCATGATCGGCCGCGATCTCGCGGGCCGCGGCCTCCACCAGGCCGCGGTCGAGCTCCCCGACCATCCTCACCGAGAATGTCTCCACCTCGGGATCGTGGCTGTGCACGAAGTGGTTCTCCAGGAACGAGGGCTCAGCTGCGGCCCGCTGCGAGATCTCGAACGCCTGGATGCCTAGGATGGCGTCCAGGTTCACCTCCGCGTAGCTCGACCGGTCGATCTCTGACCGCTGGTTCAGCTTCCTGACGCGATGCTCGATCCGCTCGACCGTGCTCTCGTCGACCAGGTCGACCTTGTTCACGATGATCCGGTCGGCGCTGATGATCTGGTCGACCGCCTGGCTGTTGATTCCGTCGTAGCGGACATCGTCGAGGTGCTGCTCGATGTGCTTGGAGTCGATCAACGTGACGATGGCGTCCAGGGCCACATCGTCGAGGACCTCGTCGTCCACGAAGAAGGCCTGCGCGACGGGCATCGGATCCGCGAGGCCGCTGGTCTCGATGAGGAGGTAGTCGATGCGGTCACGGCGACTCATCAGTTTCCGGATCACCTCGAGCAGATCACCGCGCACCGACGCGACGCAGCAGATGCAGCCGTTGCTCATCTCGTAGATCTCCTCGTCGGAGGAGACCACCAGGTCCGAGTCGATGCTGATCTCGCCGAACTCGTTCTCGATGATGGCGATGCGCTTGCCGTGGTTCTCGCGCAGGATGTAGTTGAGCAGCGTCGTCTTGCCCGACCCCAGGAAGCCGGTCAGGATGGTCACCGGCAGCTTGGCCGAACTACGGGCGACGGCAGTCATATCGAGGAGTCTTGCCGATTCAGCGCTCCGGTTCAGGGGGCCACTCCTGGACTTCCTGGTCGATGCGGTTCCAGAAGGCCTGGCGCACTGCCCTCCTGAGTCGATCCTGGCCCCGCAGGCTTCCACCGATCACGTTCTCGACAGCGTAGAGCAGATCGCCGTCGAGCGACTCCGGTATGCGTGGCCGCTGGTCGAGCAGGGCGTCGAACTCGTCGTCGCTGGCCCGGTACAGCCAACTCTCGGCGAATTCGGCGGCGGCCGCAGCCACCGAGTCGACGGGGTCGTAGGTGTCGGAGGCGGCATCGTCGGGCGCCCGGCGGCGGCGGATGAACCTGGAGAGGTCGTCCTTGGTCAGCTTGATCACTTCGTCCGCCTCGCTCACCAGGCTGGAGGTCGGATCCCCCCGCTCGTCGCGGGATGCGATGTTGATCAGCGTCACTCGCAGGCCCTGATCCTGGACCTCTCTCACCGTCTCGAGGAGGTCCTCGTCGGCGGCGAGCAGGAACGCGTCGCAGATGGCCCGCTCGCGGGCCAGCGTGGTGAGGTCGCGCTTGATCGCGGCGATCAGGGGCATCTGCTGCACCGCCGGGTCGCCGCGCTGGAGCCGCAGCTTCATGTTGGGCAGGGTCGCAACCAGCTGCTGGGCCGAGGTCGGCACCCCGTCCCTGGAAGTGTCGTACCAGTAGGTCCGCAGCGGCTGGAGATCGCAGACGTCGGTGGCCAAACCGACCAGGAAGTCGTTCGCGCCCAGCCCGTAGAGCAGGATCTCCTGCCGCTCAGGACTGTTGCAACACAGCATCCCACCCTCTGTGTAGAGGTACTCAGCGTCGACAAAGATTGCGTAGCGGTCCATGCGCGGCATCACCCCCCGCGCGAAGCGGAGTCCGGCCGGACCCCGCGCGCCGCGACGGAGTGCCCTTTCGGTCGATTCAGTGTAGCCGAAACCGCAGCAATACCCAGCATCCGGCACAGGCCCGATAATGCCGGTTATGTACGCCCCCTGGGACTCGAACCCAGAACCTGCGGATTAAGAGTCCGTTGCTCTGCCAAATTGAGCTAGAGGCGCTCGTGCGACGGGCAAGGATATCGCACCGTTGCCGGCCCCGCCCCGCCTGACGGGCAGGCGGGAGGGGCACGGGTGACCGAGGGGAGTCGAACCCCCGACCTCCGGGACCACAACCCGGCGCTCTAACCGACTGAGCTACGGCCACCATGACCGCCGAAGCGGAGACCCGCAAGCCTACCCACCTGGCGGGTGCGGCCGAACGCGGCCACCCGAGTGCAGCCGTGCGCCGGCGATAGCCTTGAGCCGCCCCCGTAGCTCAACTGGATAGAGCGGAGGGTTTCTACCCCTCAGGTTGCGGGTTCGAGTCCTGTCGGGGGTGCGGCCGGGCTGGGTCACACCTAGCGGCCTTGGAGCGCTCGCTGCACCGGCAACCCCTGACCCTGACACCAAGCATCCAGAGGGTTCTGACGGGAGTGCGAGCTGTAGGTCTGCGGTATGCTCTGCGATCGAAAGGACGACCAATACCGTGAAGGTGTCCGTGGATGCAGCCGGGCTAGCAGCGAAGGTGGTGCCATTCATGCTGAGACGGCCCGCCGTCGCTCGGTCTGGCACGCCCGTATCGGAGTCGTCTCTGTCGGGCGACGACGGGCGAATCCGCGAATGGGTGGCCCAAGCCCATGAGCGCACCGCCGTGGAGGCCATCGAGTCGCCGCCTGGGTTTGTCGCAGACTGCGACGCCGCCCCCGGTGCACTGGCTTTCGCCAGCACCGCAGAAGCAGCGATCGAGGAAATGCGCTCAGTCCTGCTCGGCTGGGCAAGCCTCAGAGTCGAACGCGGCCACGACCTCCCGGTCTTGCCTGCACAGCCGTAGCTTCACCCTGCCCCCGGTCGACGGGCGCAACCGTCGCGCCCCGATACTGTCTAGCGGTGGCAGCCTGGCTCACTCCAATCTCGCGCCGGAGACTCATCAAGCGGCTCCGGCGGCTCGGGTGGGATGGCCCACACACCAGGAGTTCACACGACTACATGGTGAAGGACCAGCAGACGCTCACTATCCCCAACCCGCACCGCGGCGACATCGGAGTCGACTTGCTCGCCAAAATACTGCAACAGGCTGGCATCTCCCGTGAGGAGTGGACCGAGTCAAGGTAGCTGCGCCCTCATCGGCGGTTCCTGGGCCTGAGACTGGCCCGGCCGTCCGGTTCGGTCCGCCGTAGTACGGGCACCATTCGATACGAGATCGTCCGCTCACGCGTGTTGCGGGTGCTCAGCTTGTTTGACGTCTAGGAATCTGCGCAACGCCTCGCGGATGATCTCACTCGTCGTCGTGCCGTCGGTCTCAGCCCGGGCCGTGACCGCGGCTCGCAGTTCCGGGTCGATGCGCACCGGCACCACTTCAGCCGGCCCCGAGCCGATGGCGGGCCGGCCTCGGCGGCGCTTGCGCAGCGCCGAAACGTCATAGTCGCTGGTCTCGACCTCCTCCGCGATGGCGTCGAGGTCGGCCTCGGTGAGGATGCGGCCGGTGTTGGTCTTGTAGGTAGTCACGGTTGTTCGCCTTGGGTCGGGAGGAGTGCGTAGAACGCTGCGCGCAGCGGCATCGCATGAATCACCATCGCGGGGCCGCCGTCGCGTTCGAGCCAGACGATCTCCAGCAGGTTCCCGGCCCGGTCAGCGCCGATGGCGAGGACCCTGGGCGGGTCGGTGGCCGGCTCGAGTTCGGTGACGGTGAGGGCGTGTTCAAGCCCGTGCAGGATCGCGTCGCGGTCGAGGCCGTGCTTGAACGCAGAACGATGGAACTCCACACGCATATTATTGTAACACGAAACCCTGGGGTGGTGGTGCTGCGGTGCGGGGCGCCTCGCAGTCGCGGCGTCGAACTGTTCGACTCATGGCCAGACGGTAGGCGAGAGGTGTGACACGGCTGCGTGGGAAATCCCCACCCTCTGATATGGGAAATCCCAATTCTTCACGTCCAAGATGTGTTGCAAACACAGGCGATATTCTTGGTGTTAGACATCCCGCGGGCGGGAGGGCCAACACCTAGCGGCCCCAATCCCTAAAACCAAGCACACCAGAGCCTGCGCAATACTCGGGGAGGTTCAGATAGGCGTGAACTACAGCCTTGAGACCCTCCGAGGGGACGTGTTCGGGGGTCTCACCGCAGCCGTTGTGGCCTTGCCTCTGTCGCTCGCGTTCGGTGTGGCGTCCGGCCTGGGGGCTGTAGCCGGGCTGTATGGAGCCATCGCGGTGGGTTTCTTTGCAGCCGTGTTCGGGGGGACCGCCACCCAGGTATCCGGACCCAGTGCTCCGCTGTCAGTAGCTATCGCTGTCGTCGTCACCAGCCAGGCCGAGAGTCTCTCGGAGGCCTTCACCATCGTGTTCATCGCCGGGCTGATACAGGTCCTGCTGGGCGTGCTGAAGGTGAGCCGGTTCGTCGCCTACACGCCCCATTCGGTGATATCAGGGTTCATGTCGGGAGTGGGCGCAATCATCGTTCTCGTACAGACGGTGCCCCTGCTCGGCTCGCCGGTCGCGCTGGGCGGCCCGCTCGAATCGATCCGGGCCTGGCCTGATGCGATAGCCGACCTGGATCTCGGCGCTCTGGCCCTCGGCCTGACCACTCTCGTCGTGGCCATCGCCTGGCCGCGCCCGCTGCGACGGATCCTTCCCCCCGTTCTCGCGGCCTTGGTCGTAGGAACCTTGCTGGGAGTGCTGTGGCTCAGCGACGCTCCCGTCATCGGCGACGTGCCTACCGGTCTGCCCGACTTGTACACACCGGATCTCTCGTTTGCGGTCCTAGCCGGCGCCATCCAACCGGCGGTGACCGTGGCCCTCCTCGGCTCCATCAACAGCCTCCTCACTGCACTGGTCGTGGACTCGATGACACGCCAACAGCACAACCCGAATCGCGAACTGATCGGCCAGGGCATCGGGAACATGGCCGCGGGCATCCTCGGCGGGGCCCCCGGCGCGGGAGCGACCTCTCGGACTGTGGCGAACATCCAGGCCGGTGCCCGGACTCGGGTGTCCGGAGCGCTGTGCGCGGTGGTACTGCTGGCGCTGGTCTTGGGGCTCGGCCGGTACGTCGAGTCGATCCCCCACGCTGTCCTCGCCGGCATCCTGATGAGAGTCGGGTGGGGCATCGTGGACTGGCGGTTTCTGGCCCGTATCCGCCGCGTCCAGCGCGAGCACGCTGTGGTGATGCTGATCACATTCGCCATGACGGTGCTGTTCGACTTGGTGACCGCCGTGGCTGTGGGCTTGATCGCGGCCGCTATGGCCGGAGCCCGTCAGTTTGAGCGCCTCGAGATGGACAGCGTCGTGTCCGTGCCTCTGCTCGATCAGAGCTTCCTCCCCGAGCAGGAGAGTGCCGACGGGCGCGACGACTTCTCGGCCCGGGTCGGTCTTGTGGCGCTGAGAGGGAGCTTCACCGTGGCCTCCTCGCGCAAACTGGTTGCGGCGATCAGTGCGGACATCAGCGAACATGAGGTGGTCATGCTCGACTTCTCCGAGACCGTGTACATGGACGACAGTGCGGCCATGGTGGTCGAGCAACTGATTGACAATGCGCGGCAGCAGGACACCGAGTGCATCGTGATCGGTCTGAGCGGCTCCACGGCAACCGTGCTGCAAGCGCTCGACGTCCTCCAGCGAGTGCCGGCCGATCGCTTCGTCGATGACCTCGACGAAGCCCGCAACCTGGCCGACCGACTCCTAGCCACCGACACATAGGGGGCGAACTGCGCGAGGGTCGTCGCTCGGCTCGATATCTACTTCGCCATCCGGCCTGGGGGCTGTAGCCGGGCTGGGTCACACCACTTCAGTCATCCAGATACCTGAGGATGTCCTTCATCATCAGCACTAGGTGGAGAGGATCGGTGGGCGACTGCTCGAACTCGGGCACCAGGTGCCGGTAGAAGGATCGAGCATCGTGGGTCTCGGCGTGCACCAGCAGACCCCGGCAGCCAATGGCCCGACCGGTCAGGGCGGCACGGCGCACGACGTCCACGAGCAGCGCGGCACCGAGCCCACGACCCTCGTGGTGGACTGACACGCCCAGACGTGCGAGCAGGGCTACCGGCTGCGGATACCGGCCGGCGCCCTTGAGCAGTCGATGCGGAGCATCCGCCGCTGCGATGCTCGCCATGCACCATGCGTAGTAGGCGACGACCTCTGCAGTGTCAGTCGGAGTGACTACCAGCACCTTGCTAGTGCTGGTCGTATGGGCCTGGCGGCCATGGCGCCTGAGCCAGTCGGTCTGCTGTTCGGACCGGCACACGAAGTCCGACAGATCGTCGCCGGGCTCCAGCAGGCGCGGCGACCGGTACTGAAGCGTCACGCGTCGACGAACGGCGAGGGGCGCGACATCAACTCTCGCAGCCCGGGAAGGTCGCGGGCGGGTCGCTCGTTCATCTCCTCCCAAGCGCGCTGGGCTTCATCGTCGAGGACGAACACGGTGCGATCGGCGAGCGCCTCATGCGCAGCCATCCGGAGGTTGGACACCACAAAATCCGTGAGGCCGGTACCGCATGCTGCTACGGCGTCGTCAATCAGTTTGCGATCCTCCGGTGTCATGCGCACCTCGAGCCGAGCGCTTCTGGTGCGGTTGTCGGTGAAAGCCACGGGGCACCTCCTCCTTCTGTCTGCTTGCTGCTTCGCGCCTAGCGAGTGTACGGCTATTGTACGGCCAAATCGGCTGGGCAGGTGAGCCTGGTTGCCGTTGGGATCGACTGACATTAGTTTGATGTCAAACGAGTCGATTGACTTCCAAGGACGCAGGAGTCAGCATGAGCCAGATCACCGCCCGGGTCCCCGATGAGCTCGTCGAGGCGCTCGATGCGGCCGCTGAGAACTTGAAGCGCAGCCGGGCCGACATCATTCGCCACGCCTTGGAACGCTACTTGGAGGACTACGACGATCTCGATGTGGCCCTTGAGCGCCTACGAGACCCAGCCGACCCGGTACTCGATTGGGACGAGGTCCGACAAGAGCTGCTCAGTTCGGATTGATCGCCGCGCGGCCCAGAGAACCCGAGATGGAGCCGAAGCCGTCGACGACGGCCCGATACTCAGTCCAGATCAAGCGCAGCGCCACCCGGGACCTGGCGCAGATTGCTCGCCAGGATCGCGAGCGCATCGTGTACGCCATCGATCGTCTTGGCGGGCAGCCGCATGCGGGCTACCCGCTGAAGGGCACCTGGCGGGGCCTTCGCCGCATACGCGTCGGCGACTACAGGGTCATCTACGAGGTGCTCGACAATGAACTGGTGGTCCTAGTTGTACGAGTCGCCCACCGCCGAGAGGCCTACCGCCGCCGCTAGAACGACAGACCGGTTGGTCACGCTGAGGATGGGAGCCGTCCAGCCCTGACCGGGAACGAGGCGGTCGCCTCCCTCAGTCACGCACACTCTCGCTGCGTGAGCAGGCCGTGCCACCACGTAGCCTGCCACGGCAGCGAACACCAGGCGACGGCTATGACGGTGCGCAGTCCGATCAGGTGGGCGAACTGCATCGACACGGCGATGCACACCACCGCTGCTGTGAAACTCCACGGCGTGTTGAACCAGAGATCCCAGCTGGGGACGCTGTCATACAGCGTCGGGAACGTCTCGCCGGGGTGTGCGCAGGCCAGTGCGTCGATCCCCAGGGCTCCGGCTCCGACAGTGGCCGCGAACGCGGCGGTGGCGAAAGTCCAGACGCACAATCCGATGAGGGTGGCTTTGACCCAGCCGTAATCGTGCACCAGTGTCCGCAGTTCACGGATCGCCGATCCGGCTGCGGACACCGCGTCGCGGACCTTCACCATCTGCATCCCGTTGTGGCCCAAGTGTAGGGGTTGTCAGTCGGGCAGCGGTGTCGAGGCCGCCTTCCACCCGAGGTCACTCTCACTGCAGTAATGAGGAGTGTCCATATCTCAGATCATTTGTAAGATATTGGCTATTGTTGGACTGCAATGCGGTTCTGTGATGTCGAATAGACCAAAATATCTACTGTTCCCCGGTTCGTCGCAGGCGGATGACGGGATCGATGCCGTGGGCACGCGCCGATCCGACGGCCAGTCGCAGAAGCGGGGAGTTCATGTCTGAAGTCGCCGCTACCGGCATTGCCAGTGAAGCCGCTGCGGCTATTGACGGCGCGCTGGCCAGGCTCGAGGAACACGCCCATCAGCAGACTGACGGCATCTGGCTGGAAGAGGTGACCACGGATGTCGCACCGCATGTTCGTGATTGGAATGTGGACCGCTGTTGGCGATGGGAGGACTGGCCCGACCGCGACGAAGTCATGCCCGAGGGCACTCCCGCCGTAGATGCCGGGATCGACCTGGTGGCTCGCCGCCGCGACGACAGAGGGTGGATCGCCATTCAGGTCAAGTCCCGCAAACTCAATCTGGCGGGTGAGGGCGAGCGGGTCACCTCGGACGAGATGAACAAGTTCCTGGCCGCCGCAGCCGACCGCGACATATGGGCTGAGCGCTGGCTGGTGGTCAACGGCGCTGTCCCGCTGGGCGGGCATACTCCCGGCAAGGTCGCGATGTCGGGCGCTCCGGTGAAGGTCGTGAACGTCGCCCAAGCTGTCGAGTCGCAGCGCGCCGCGCTGGCTGCCGCCGACGAAGAGGACAGCGGCGGTGCCTCGATGGGACCCCCCCCCCCCCGCAGACGCGCTCAGCTATGCAGCGAGAGGCGGTCAAGACGGCGGTGGAACGCCTGCGAGCGAACGAGCAGACCGATGAGGAGAACATCCCGCGAGGCGAGGCCCGGGGCCGCATCGTGCTGCCCTGCGGCACCGGGAAGACACGTATCGCTTTGCGGATCACGGAGGAGCTGACCTACCGCGGCGAGCTGTCGGTGGTGCTGTGCCCGTCGATCGCGCTGGTCGCGCAGATACGACGCGAGTTCCTTCAGCACGCCAACGTCCCGCTGAGAGTGATGGCGGTCTGCTCAGACAAGGGCGTGGCCGCCGACGACGAGGAGAAGGTCGCCAACGACGACGACGCCACCCTCGACAGGGGCCTGGCGACCACCGAGGAAATCAAGGGATGCCCAGTCACCACCGATGCCGGGGAGATAGCCGACTGGATACGGCAGCGGCGCGAGGGCGCGTTCGGAGACGCGGTGAGTGTGATCTTCGGCACCTACCAGTCGGCGCAACGCGTAGCGGAGGGCATCAAGCGGGCCGAAGCCGCGGACGCATTCAAGGTGCTGGTCTGCGACGAGGCGCACCGCACCGCGGGAGTGCGCCGCCGCAAGCGCAGCACCGCCATCGATGAGAGGCTGCGCGAGTTCACGCTGTGCCACGACCGCGACGCGTTCCCGGCCACGTACCGCGTCTACCAGACCGCCACTCCGCGCATCTACGGCGACAGCGCCCTCGCGGACGCGGCAAGCCGCGCCGACCGCGCCGATTTCGTCGTTCGCCAGATGGATGACCAAGCCACGTTCGGGGTGGAGTTGTACCGCCGCTCGTACGCCGACGCGGTGCGCAACGGCTGGCTTTCGGACTACCGGATCATCGCCATGGGCGTAGGCGATCAACACGCAGTCAACCTCGCCAACCTGCTGGTGCGCGAAGCCGACGAGAAGGCGGCACTCGAAGCCGAGGCAGCCGAACGGGGCAAGAACCCCAAGTCTCGCCCCAAGCGCGGCGCGAGGCTGCCCACGACGGGCGACTACCTCAAGGGCATGGCGTTCGCTCTCGCGATGGGAGGCGGCGCACTCGCAAAAGACGGCAGCAGCGTCCCTCTCAAGTCGTGCATCGGGTTCCTGAACACCATCGCCCGCAGCAAGACGATGACCGCCGTCCTGCAATCCGACGCGGTGCGGAACTGGATCGCTGAGCAGACGGGAGGCTCCGCATCCGGCTACGGGCTCGAGCACCTCGACGCTTCCTCGCCCGTCGCCAAACGTGACGAAGCCAAACGCCGCCTCGCCGTAGCGGACACCGACGAGCCACACGGCATCTTGAACGTCGGCATCTTCGGGGAGGGCACAGATTCGCCGTCGCTGTCCGCGGTCGCGTTCTTGGAACCGCGCAAATCGCCCATCGACGTGGTGCAAGCAGTCGGGCGGGCGATGCGACGCGCCCAGGGCAAAGACCTCGGCTACATCGTCGTCCCGGTCGTCATTCCCCCAGGCGTGGACGCCGAACGGCATCTCGCCATCAGCGACAAGCACGAAGGCTGGCGCGAGCTCGGAGACATCCTCCAGGCGCTGCGCGCCCACGACAAACGCATCGAGGACGCCCTCCCGGAGGTGTTGACGATCCAACTGCCCTCCGAGCAGCCGCCGCTGCTCGAGTTGAAGACCGTCGTCGCGGTGGGAAGACCCGAACGCAAGAACCTCGAGTACGCGGTCGTGACCGGCAGCCGAGACGACGCCGAAGACACTGCCCGTGCCGCCGTGAAACAGGGCCGCCCGCTACTGGCCTTCGACAACACCAAGGGGTTCGACGAGACCTTGTGGTCAGAACTCAAGGACCAGCCGACCTCGATGATCGTCCATGTCAAGCGTCCCGACGGCAGCACAGAGACACGCGAAGACACGGTGGTCCGCCACAAACCGAAAGCCAACCAGGAACGAGGCGACGTAAACGAGAGGCAGACCAAGCGGCGTGCAGGCAAGGTCGCCAACGGCGAACGCGGCAGGCAGCTGCCCGACCCCGCCGAACGCGAACAGCAACGCAAAGAGCGACAAGCCCAGAAGACCGCCGAGTTCGAGGCCCACATCCAAGGAGTGCTGGTGGACCTGTCAGAGCAGATGGGCGGGGCCATAGCCATGAACCTGCTGGAGAAATCCGGGCTCACAGGCAACAAGGTCCAACGCGATCTGAACCTGCTGGCCGACGCTGTGGGCGAAGCAGCGCGCCATATCCACGACGAGACGGGCCTCGCAGCCGAACTGGACGCCCACTTCGGGAACGACAACCTCGCCGCGCCCAAGAAGGGCAAGCCCCGAGCCGACGGAGCGACGGTCGCGGCGCTGCTGTGGATGAACGCGGCGATGCTGCACCAGCGAATCCACACAGGAGGCTGGCTCGGGCGCAGAGGCATAGACCCGCTCGCAGACATCAAGTCGTCGCCTGAGCCGGAACGAATGTTCTCCCGGTCCTGGAACGCCATCACCCGCCAGGACTTCCTGCCTGTAATCGACCCAGCTGTGGAAGCACTAGACGCAGCAACCTCAACGGGGCGGCTTGGCGGGCTGCGCCGCGCGCTGCGACATCTCGCCGCCGAGGCAGAGCAGATCGCCGAGACCTACGCCGACATGGGCACCGACCACGCTGGGGCCCTGTTCAACAAGGTCATGGGCGACCAGTCCTCCGACGGGGCGTTCTTCACTCGCCCGGTCGCGGCGGACATCGCCGCGAGGCTCACATTGGAGGCCATCGACCCAGACAACACGCTGGACTGGTCAAGCCCCGACGTGTGGCGACACCACAAGACCGTCGATCTGGCGTGCGGGTCGGGCACGCTGCTCACGGCGGCCATGACCGAGATGAAGCGCCGCGCCGCCCACCACGGCGCAGACCGAGACCAACTGGCGGCGTTGCAGAAGGTCGCCGTCGAAGAGATGTTGAAAGGGCTCGACGTCAACCCCGTGTCGCTTCAGCTGGCAGCCACACAGCTCATGGCAGGAAACACCGACATCAAGTACCGCAAGATGGGGCTGCACCTGATGCCCTACGGTCCCCAGCCCGACGGCACCGTCGCAGCCGGGTCGCCGGAACTGTTCGGACGCCAAGACATCGTGTTCGCAGGCCGCCTGTTCGACGACGCCGCAGCCTCAACCACCGTCAAGACCGGCGCTGAACACACCGACGGCACGCTGGAAGGCCCCGAAATGGACGACGCCACCACAGCAGCCCGCAATGCTCGCATCGTCATCATGAACCCGCCGTTCACGAACCGCACCAAGATGGGCGAGAAATTCGACAAGGACACCCAACAGGCACTCCGCAGCAGGATGAACACCCTCGAGGGCTTCCTTACGAGCGCCGACCCTCGCCTTGGCGAGGTCTTGGACAAGAACTCGCTAAGGCCGCTATTCACGGCCCTAGCCGACCTCTGCCTTAACCGCGAGGTAGGCGTGTTCTCGACGGTCCTGCCCACAACAGCGCTCACCGCCATGTCGGGGCTGCCCGAACGCCTCGAACTCGCCAGACGCTTCCACGTTCACACGATCCTCACCCACATGGGCGTGATGGGCGTAAACCTCAGCCAGGGCACACACCGCGAGATGAACGAGAGCATCGTCGTGCTGCGCCGCCTGCCCGCCGGAAACCAACCAGCGACCAGAATCATCTCGCTCGACAGGTTCCCCCGGGACGACACCGAGACCGACCATCTGTTCGCATGTCTGGACGTATGCGAGGTCGGGCCACTGCGCGACGGCTGGGGCGAGGTCTCTCACTGGTCCGCTGAGAGGATCGCAGCGGGCGACTGGTCAGCCGCCGCGTGGCGGTTCCCCGCGCTCGCCGCCGCTGCTGCGGAGTTCGCAGCCCACAGCGGACTCGCAGCGATGCAGAGAGAGAGAGAGAGAGAGAGAGAGAGAGAGAGAGAGAGAGAGAGAGAGAACGCACACACATCTACAAGACCGGGCCGACGCTCAGCGCCGACTATCGCAGAAAAACCCCAGGCGGGAACAGGTGATGGTCCACGCGACGCTACAGACGCTCTACACCGACTATCGCAAGGCGACAGGTCGACAAGACATCAAGAACTAGCGATCCACGCGACGGGGCAGACGATGCGCGGAGACTACAACAAGCAACCCGACAGCGGCTCCGAACCGTTCCCGGTGCTCCAATCCAAGGGAGCGGACGGCCAGAAGCGGATCGAGGCAGTCCCCGACGACTGGTGGGAGTGGAAGCAGCCCGGCGAACCGCCGATTCTGGCGAAAGCCGGTCACCTGCTCGTGACTATGGGGCAGAACACTTCGGCGGCTCGGCTCATGGCGGTCGCATCCGTCGAGCGCTACGTCGGGCAGGGATGGATGCCCGTCACTGGACTGGACGCGGCACAGTCGAAGGCTGCCGCCGTGTTCTTGAACGCCACCCCCGGACGATTGATGGCAATGCGGAATCCGGGAAAGTCACTGGTCTACCCGTTCTACAATCCCGCAGCCTGGGCTGCGGTGCCCATGCCCGATCTGTCCGACTCCCGCATCATCAAGCCGCTCGCCGCCTGTTGGGAGACGACCCGCAAGGAGGTCGTCCCGCAGTACCGCGACGGCTACACCGACGTGCGCCGCCGCTGGGACGAAGCCGTGTGCACCGCTTTGGGCTGGAACATCGGTGAGATCGCTGAACTGGGAGAGATGCTTGCACGCGAACCGCGCGTCAGGGGAGTCGCGTACGGCCAGTGGAAGGCATAGCCCCGAACCAGGTAGAACGGCTCCGGCGACCCCTACGGCGAGCCGGCTTGAGGGCCGCCGCTCTGAGAGCTTGATGGGGTTTGGGGGCTCTTCGCGTTTTAGGGTGGAGTGAGGGTGTCGAGCAGCGTCCAGTTGGGTTTGCCGGCGTATAGCAGGGCGCGGATGCGGTAGTTGGTGAAGTTGGTGAATCCGAACGCGGCGCGTTTGACGCGTTTGATGAGGTTGTTGGCGGCTTCGGTGGCGGCGTTGGTGACTCTGGCGGTGTGCCAGTTGGCGATCTGGGTGCGCCATCTTGTGAGGGTGCGGCCGAGCCGGTTGATCTCCGGGGGCAGGCCTGGGTCCTGGAGGTCGGAGGCGAGCTGGTTCACGGTGGCGGCGCCTGCTTCGGCGTCTGTGATGTCATAGACGCTGCGGAGGGTCTCTTTGGCGTGCCAGGCGTCGCGGACCTCGCCGTAGGGGTCGCCGGCGTCGAGGAGGCCCCGCAGCCGGACGCGTCCGGAGTCGGTGATGTTCTCGGACGCGGAGACGAGGAGCTTGCGGGCTCTGTAGAGGGGGTCGTGTTTGTGGCCGCGGTGCCCGAGGGTCTGTTGTTGGACGCGGCGGCGGACCTCGTCGAGGGCGTCGTTGCCGAGCCGCACGACGTGGAAGGGGTCCGCGACCTGGCGGGCGTCGGGTATCGCGGTGTCGAACGCGGCCCGATACGGGCCTGAGAGGCCCCGGCACCGCCCAGCGGATCTCATCGAGCCATTCGCGGGGTCGGCCCAGCAGCCACTCTGTGGGCGCTTTGGCGGTGCGGCCTGGGACTATGTCGAGCAGCTGGCCCCGGCCGACGTCGACGATGCTGGCGGGGCCAGGACTTGTCTTTGAACCGGCCGCGGCGCCCCATCAGGGTCTCGTCGAGGCCCAGAGCCTCGACATCTGAGATCCTGGCGGTGTCGGCATCGAGCAGCGCAGAGCCCCAGCGCCGCACCGACTCGTTCGCCGGGTGCCAGCTGCATCCCAGCTCTGCGGCGACCTCGTCGACGGGGCGCGCCCTGCCCGCCTGGCGCGTCGCCCAGCGCCCCGCCCGGGCGGTCAGCTTCTCGCGCGGCGGCGCGATCTCAGGAGCCTGCTCGGTGACGGCGCCCGCCGGGCACCGCGGCTGTCCGCAGCGCCACCGCCGCCTGCTGCACCAGCCGAGCAGGCCGCCCGAACGTCGGGAGATCCACCAACTCCACCTGCCGCTCTCCGTTGGACCACAACGGTCCGCCACAGACCTCACAGTCCGGTCTCGACGTCCGTCTGCGGATGTGCACTCTCAGCGGCTCGCCGGGCTCGTCGTCGATGCCGAGCACCTCGACGTCGCCGAGTCCCACCAGCCGCTCACAGACGCGCGTAGGGTCGCACTCCACAGGGATCCTCCAGTTGTTCGGCTTGCCTTGGCGGCGCCGATTCTGGGGGATCCCTCGCGTTCAGCCGCGGATAGCTGCTGCCCCTACTCCACCCTCAAACGCGAAGAGGCGGTTTGGGGCGTCGCCCAGCGCCCGGTGTTTCAGTGCGAGGGGTCGAACATCGTCGCAGCAGGATTGATGTTGCTGAGATCGATGTTGATGGGCGGGCGCGACGGTTGCGGTCGGTACCCGATGTCGATCCATTGAGCGGCTAGCTGCCTCTCAGCCTCCAACCATCTCGCTTCGTGCGACTCATCCGTGATGTGCATGCTCGTCCTCGCTCGGGATGGTATCGAGAGTGGTGTCTCGCCCGACGCCAGGGGCGACCTCGCTTCTTGTCTTAGCCTTTCTGACGAGCTCCATCACTTCATCCTTGGGCATCGCTGCCCTGTATCCAGCCTCGATGAGGGAATACAGGGCGTGCGGAGCGCCAGAGCCGACAGCCCCATGTCCGATCGCGCTGTGGTCGTGAACGATTCCCGGGTTAATGATTGAGTAGATGGCGTGAGCGTCGCCATTCGTGCCTGCGACCAGCATTTCAACGTTCAAGTCCGACTCCGAGAAGGCTTGGTCTATGATTTGCACGACCGCTGGCACCAGCTGCTGGTGATTGTTGTAGAACGCATCGATGTCTAGCCCTCGTGGCTCTAGTTCCGTCTGTATAACGCAGGCGCGCCGGATCTCTTGGTAGCAGGAGCGGACGATCTGGGCCGCATCTGCAGCAGCGACAGGATCTCCGTGCTGGGCCAATGTCTTGCGTGCCATGCCTACTACTTCATGGCCACGCAGCACATCTCCAGCGAGCAGCACGGATACGCCCTCCACCAGTGGAACGATCTTGGTGCTTGGCTCGTGCTCAAACTCGTAGCCGATCGGTATGTGTGCCGTGACCATCCGATCCGATGCCAGCACGACGCCGCGCCCGTGGTCGTAAAGGGCGGCGATGCACACGGTCATGCAGATGGCATCCTGACCGCTCCGGTGTGGGCATGGCCCGAGACGCACATGTTGTGCGCTGCTGCGACGCAAGGATGCCGCCGCGTTTCGTCCATGCAGTGAATATAGCGTGGAGGCCGTGGGGAAGACGGCCGCTCCGACCATCGACGACGCCCGCCGCGCCGGTCGGGCCCTCACCGGCGCGGGCGCCCGTCATGTAATGGTGTTCGGATCGGTCGCCAAGGGACGGGCCCACCCCTACAGCGACATCGACCTGGTGGTGGTCCTCGACGACCTCGACTACCGCAGCCGCCGAGACACCGCCCACGCCCTGGAGGACCTCGCCGCCGATGCCGCCGGCCGCCCCGTCGACGTGTGGCTCACCGACGTCCCCGAATGGGCCGCACAGAACCGTTGCGCCGCGTCGTTCGCGGCGGCGATCCGAGCCGACGCCCGTAGCCGCCCGCGACGGAGACGACCGCGCCGTCCGCTGGGACAAGGAGCAAGTCATGGCCACGTCCGACACCGAGGCCGCGTGGCGGCGCTTCGAGGAGGTCCGCACCCAGCTGCAACGCCTCGTCCGCCGTCACGAGCCCGACAGCCGCGAGCGCCAGGCCCGAGCCGCCGGCGAACTCGACGACTACCACGACCTGCAGGCCGACAGGCTCGTGGAGGCATGCACCGCCGCCGCTAAGGCCATCGAGTCGGCCTTCAAGGCGCTCGGCGCCGAGGCTCAGATCGACCCGGGCCTGCTACACCACAACCATCGCATCGACCTCATCGTCGACGTACTGCCGCCCGAGGACCGGACCGCGGCCGGCGCGATCTTCGCCGGGCCGGTGACCGCGGCCAACGTGAGCGCCTGGCGCACACTCGGCGACTACCAGCCCGAGCCCGGCGAGCCCCACCCCCACGAGCTGGCCACCGCCGCCTACACCACCGCCGTCGCTGCGGCCGCGGCGGCCTCAGCCGGCTACGCCGCCTCCAAGATGGGCCGTCTCCACGGCCGCAGAGCAGTCAACGACTCCATCGGCCGGCTCACCGACGAGCTGCGACGCCTCGCGGCCGGCGTCGACATCGCCACCGGCGAGCTCCGGCCCCCCGAGCCCGGAACCGACCCCACAGCCGGACTGCGAGCACCCGCCCCGCCAAGCCCTGACCCTGCCGCAGTCTGATACGGCGACCGGCGTGGTTAGTATTTGGCTGTTTTACTATGGTTAAATCACTGTAGTATGGATGTTTTGCCCTAGTAAATCTGCTATAGTATGATGGCTTTGATAGTATCGGTTGTGGGTCGTGAACTCGGCACATCCACGCCCGGCTAGGAGACGGCATGCGAGTCGGGGAGATCCAGGCCAGGCTGGCAGCGACCAACCGATGGTGGCGGGAACCTGAGGACTGGGCCATTCGAGATCCGGACCTGCGGGAGGCCGCCCAAGCTCCGTTCGCGCACTCAGCGGGCGTGCTGGACGACATAGAACGGGGCGGGTTGTACGTGTTGCGCGGCCCCCGCCGGGTAGGCAAGTCGGTGGAGCTCAAACGGACTGTTCAGCGCCTGATCACCGAGGGGGCTGACCCCCGTGCTATCGCGCACATGTCGGTCGACGGATGGTCCGCCGGCGACCTCGGCGCGCTGGTGGCCGCGGCCGACCGGCTGATGCCGCCGAGCGGGCATCGCTGGTGGCTCATCGACGAGATCACCTCCATCACCGACGGCTGGCCAGCGCAGGTCAAGTGGCTGCGCGACAACGACGCGCGGTTCCGCCAAGACACTCTGATCCTTACTGGATCCTCATCCTCGAACTTGCGGGACTCTGTCGGCGACCTGGCCGGCCGGCGCGGGCCTGCTGCCGATCCAGATCGGGTGATGCTCCCCATAGGATTCCGCACATTCGTGCGGCTCGTCGAGCGAGAGGACGGACTCGAGGACGCAACCGCCCTGCAGGCCCTCCAGGTGGCCGACCTCACCTCCGAGCGCCTGCGGGATGCCGCCTACCGGCTGGCGCCTTGGCTGCACCTACTGGTGGCGGCGTGGGACGACTACCTGCGCGTGGGAGGATTCCCACAGGCCATCGCCACCCACATGCGTGACCGGCGGCCCGACGACGCCCTGCGGTCGGCGCTCTTGGGCGTCGTCAGCGGGGACGCGTTCCAGCGTGCCCGTCTCTCGGACCTCCAGACCACCGAGATGCTGCGTCGCATAGCCCGCGGGCTCGGCTCGCCGATCAACACCGCCAGGCTGGCCCGCAAGATCAGCGTGTCGCCCTCCACAGCCCAGCGCCGCATCGACGATCTGCGTGAGTCGTTCGTCGTGTGGCCGGTCTACCGCGAGGACGGGTTGAGGCCGAGGCTGAGGGCGCAGGAGAAGGTGTATTTCACCGATCCGGTCTACGCTCAGATCGGCGAGGGCAACGCCCACGCCATCGACGAGACCGCGCTGTCGGAGCAACAGCTGGCGATAGCGCTGCTGCGCAACAGCCTCCCTAACGGCCACAGCACCCACATGGACTTCACTCGTGTGCTGCACTACCGGTCCGCCACCGATGCCGAGATCGACTTCGTGGGGCCCGGATTCGGCGGCTTGGCCATCGAATCGAAGTATGTCGACGGCCGCTGGCGACGCACCGCTGGCCGAACGCTGGCCGCCTCGCCGTGGCGGGGACTGGTCGCCACTCGCACCGAGGTCGACCTGGGCCCGTCCGATGACGAGGTAGCCGCAGTGCCCACCGCAATGCTCGCCTGGTTGATCGACACCTGACGGACAGCGTCGCCGGGCGACAACCACCGGGACGGCGACAGCCACCCTGCCCGGCCTCCGGGTCTGCGCCGCCGAGCAGTCCGGAGGCCGCGACGAACACGGCCGCGCCTCGAAGAGGTTTGCACCCCGCTGCTGCGGCTCGTTCTGCGGCCGCGGGCGGGGCGCCGGCGGCGGGGGCTAGAACTGGGCCTGCTCGGTGCTGCCCACCAGTGCCAGGGTCGACGCGGTGCCGCCTGAGATCACGGTGGCCACCTGGTCGAAGTACCCGGCGCCGACCTCGCGCTGGTGGCGGGTCGCGCTGTAGCCCAGCGCCTCCATGTCCATCTCGCGCTGCTGGAGCCCCACGTAGGCCGTCATGTCGTCGCCCTGGTAGGCGCGGGCCAGCTCGAACGCCGAGGCGTTGAGCGCGTGCCACCCGGCCAGCGTTATGAACTGGAACACGTAGCCCATGGCGCCCAGCTCCTTCTGGAACACCGCGATCTCGGCGTCGTCGAGGTGGGCCCGCCAGTTGAACGAGGGCGAGCAGTTGTAGGCCAGCATCTTGTCGGGGTACACGCCGTGGACCGCGTCGGCGAACGCCCTCGCCTCGTCGAGGTCGGGGGTCGACGTCTCGCACCACAGCAGATCGCAGTAGGGCGCATAGGCGAGGCTGCGACCGATGGGCGCCTCGAGCCCGGGCTCGGTGACGAAGAACCCCTCCGCGGTCCGCTCCCCGGTGAGCCGGGCCCGGTCCCGCTCGTCGACGTCGCTGGTGACGAGACTGGCGCTCAGGGCGTCGGTGCGTGCGATCACGACGGTCTCGGCGCCCATGACGTCCGCGGCCAGCCTCGCGGCCCGCAGCGTCGACAGGTGCTGGGAGGTGGGGACCAGAACCTTGCCGCCCATGTGGCCGCACTTCTTGGCCGAGCTGAGCTGGTCCTCGAAGTGGACCCCGGCCGCGCCGGACTCGATCATCGCCTTCATGAGCTCGTAGGCGTTGAGCGGCCCGCCGAAGCCGGCCTCGGCGTCGGCCACGATCGGCAGCATGTAGTCGCGACTCGGGCGCCCCGAGGTCTCGTTCCACTCGATCTGATCGGCCCGGCGCAGCGCGTTGTTGAGCCGCGACACCACCGACGGCACCGAGTTGACGGGGTACAGCGACTGGTCCGGGTACACCTGCCCGGCGAGGTTGGCGTCGCCGGCCACCTGCCAGCCCGACAGGTACAGCGCGGGCAGCCCCGCCTTGGCGAACTGGACGGCCTGGCCCCCGGTCATGGCGCCGAGCGCGTGCACGTAGTCCATGTCGTGCAGGCGCTGCCACAGCTTCGACGCGCCGGCGCGCGCCAGCGTGCACTCCGGCACCACTGAGCCCCGCAGCCCCACCACGTCGGCTGCGGAGTAGTCGCGCCGGACGCCGTTCCAGCGCGGGTTGGTGGCCCAGTCCTCCTCCAGCGCCTCGACCTGCGCCGCGAAGCTCGGACCGGCATTAGGGATGCTCGCCATCTCCTCGACCTCCTGCTCGGGCGGCGGCACCGGCCGCCGCCGACGATGTCGTGGATCCAATCGTCGTCTCACGCGGTGATGATTGTCAGAGTTCTGCCCCGCAGACAAGCACAAAAGTTGTCGGCCCAGACAAGATCTGCGATTCTTTCTCCAGAGGCCGAGTGTACAGGGAGCGATCCATGAGAGTCATCGCCAAGAGTAGAGCGAGGCCGTGGCCCGAGCGGCCCGTGAGCGAAGCGAACAAGAGCGGGAGTGACACCGCCGCGACGCGACGGGCTCTCATTGATTGGCGCTCGCTCTAATGTCTGCCGAACCCGACCTGCTCGTGCTCGGCCGCCGGCTGCGCCACGCCCGGCGAAGCCAGGGACTCACCCTCGCGGACCTGGCCGAACGGACGGGGCGACCGCCCGCCTACCTGTCCCGGCTCGAGAACGGGAGGGTCGAGCCCCGTCTCGGCATACTGAACGACCTCGCCGACGCCCTGGGGACCACGACCACCGACCTGCTCGCCGACACCCCGCCCGACCGCCGGGCGGAGCTGGAGCTGGCGCTGCTGCGGATCCAGGACGAGCCGGCCTACCGGGAGCTGGGGCTGCCCGCCCTCAAGCCGTCGGCGCGGCTCGGCGACGACGTCCTCGAGCACCTCGTCGGACTCGGCCGGGCCGTCTGCGAACGGGCCGCAAGCCCCGCGGACGCCACCGAGAGCGCCCGCAGGGCCAACTCGGAGCTGCGCCACCAGATGCGCGACCGGCACAACTACTTCGCCGACATCGAGAAGGTCGCCGCCGAGGGGCTCTCGCTGGCCGGCTACCCCGGCTCGGGCCCGATCAGCGAACGGGTCCTCACCGAGCTGGTTAGCAGCTACGGCTTCCGCATCCAGCGTGTGGCCGGGCTCCCCCGGACGGCCCGCTCCATAACCGACACCCGCGACAGGGTGATCTACATCGGGGACCAGGACGACGTGAAGGTGCGCCAGGCGCGGTCGGTGGTCCTGCAGACGCTCGGCCACTTCGCGCTGGAGCACTCGGACACGTCGGACTTCGGCCACTACCTCCGGCAGAGGATCGAGTCGAACTACTTCTCGGCCGCGGTGCTCGCGCCCGAGGAGCCCGCGGTCGAGCTGCTGAGCGAAGCCAAGCGGCAGAGCGACATCAGCGTCGAGGACCTCAAGGAGACCTTCTACATCTCCTACGAGATGGCCGCGCACCGCTTCACCAACCTGGCCACGGTCCACCTCGGACTGCCGGTCCACTTCCTGCGGACCGACGCCGAGGGGGTCATCTCGAAGGCGTACGAGAACGACGGGCTGCCGTTCCCGGTCACCGCCGACGGCGGGCTCGAGGGAGAGCGCGTCCCCCGCCAATGGGGCGCCCGGCAGGCCTGGGGCGCTCAGGGGCACTTCCTGCTGCACGAGCAGTACACGGTGCTCGACGGGGGGGAGTACTTCTGCATCACCTACATCGAGACCGAGAACGACCGCTACCCCTACGCGATCACGCTGGGCACCACAGCCGAGCATGCCGGGCACTTCCGGGGCTCGCAGACCCTGCGGCGCGAGCACGCCCGCTCAAAGGACGTCGAGCCGGACCCGCGGCTGGTGAGCGAATGGGAGGGCGTGGCCTGGCCCTCGGCCGCGGAGCGCAGCCACGTGCTGTCGGCCCTGCCGCCGTCTGAGCGGTCCTTCCTGCCGTTCCCCGGGATCGACCTGCTCGACGTCTACCGGTTCCTCGACCGCCAGAGGCGCCGCCAGCGGCCGGGCGGCTAGAGGCCGAGCAGCCGGGCGGCTAGAGGCCCAGCGGCCGGGCGGCTAGAGGCCGAGCAGCCGGGCGGCTAGCCACCTAGCGGCCGGGCGGCTAGAGGCCGAGCGGCCGGGCGGCGGGGCGCGGTTGCTACTGGCGCGGGCCTCTCGTGTAGTCTCTCGTGCAGACACCACACATGTCCGAGACCGCCGCCACCATCCGCGTCCCCGCCAACCACTTGCTAGGGCCCCTGGTGGGCGAGCACGACGCGAACCTCCGGCAACTGGAGAGCGCCTTCCCCGGCAGCCGCATCCATCTGCGGGGCAACGAGGTGAGCGTCCTCGGGGACGAGGCCGAGACCGTGGCCCGGCTCTTCGAGGAGCTGATCCTGCTCCTGGAGCACGGCCAGCGCCTCGACGGGCGCACCATCGACCGCACGATCGACATGGTGCGCAGCAATGTCCGAGCCTCCGAGGTCCTGACCCACGACGTGCTCCGCACCGCCGGCGGCCGTGTCGTGCGCCCGAAGTCGGCGGGGCAGAAGCGCTACGTGGACGTGATGGACCAGAGCGTGATCACTTTCGGCATCGGGCCCGCGGGAACGGGCAAGAGCTGGCTGGCGGTGGCCATGGCGGTCAGGGCGCTCCACAACGACGAGGTCAGCCGGATCATCCTCACCCGGCCCGCGGTGGAGGCGGGGGAGAGGCTCGGGTTCCTCCCCGGGGACCTGATGGCCAAGGTCGACCCCTACCTGCGTCCCCTGTACGACGCCCTGTACGACATGGTCGGCAGCGAGGGAATGGAACGCCTGCTGGAGCGGGGCGCGGTGGAGGTGGCGCCGCTGGCCTTCATGCGGGGCCGGACCCTGAACTCGAGCTTCATCATCCTGGACGAGGCCCAGAACACCACGCCCGAGCAGATGAAGATGTTCCTGACCCGCATCGGGTTCGGCTCGCGGGCGGTCGTGACCGGCGACGTGACCCAGGTCGATGTCGACGGCGGGCGCAGCGGACTGGTAGGGATCGAGAAGCTCCTCGGGAGCATCGACGGCATCGGTTTCGTGCACCTCACCAGCCGCGACGTGGTGCGCCACCGCATCGTCGCCGACATCGTGACGGCCTACGACCGGGCCAGGACGTCGCCCGGAGGACCCGGCTAGATGGCCGCGGCCCCCTCCGGCGTCCAGACCGGGGTCGCGCCGCCGCTCGGAGGCCCGTCGGACCGGCGGACGGGTCCGGGACTTGCCCACGAGGGTCCCGGCGAGCGGTGCGGACCTGTCGTCGATGCCTGTGACGACCGGTCCGAGGTCGCGCCGCCGCTCGGAGGCCCGTCGGACCGGCGGACGGGTCCGGGACCTGCCCACGAGGGTCCCGGCGAGCGGTGCGGACCTGTCGTCGATGCCTGTGACGACCGGTCCGAGCCCGCAGCGGGACACGACGGGCTCGACGCGCCGCGGTGGGCCGAACTGGCCGCGGCAGTGCTGCGCGACGAGGGAGTGGGGCGAGGCGAACTGGGCCTGCGCTTCGTGGATCCCGCCGCCATGGCCGCGCTCAACGCCCGCCACATGGGCTCTGTCGGGCCGACCGACGTCCTCGCGTTCCCCATAGACGGCGCTGGCACAGACGGCGCCGGCATAGACGGCGCCGGGATAGACGGCGCTGGCATAGACGGGGCCGGGATAGACGGCGCTGGCGGCGTCCAGATCCCGGAGCAGGTCCCGCTGCTGGGAGACGTTGTGGTGTGCCCCGCGTACGCGGCCGAGCAGGCGACGGACCATGCCGGAGGCACCCACGACGGCAGCCTCGGCGACGAGCTGGCGCTGCTGGTCGTGCACGGGGTGCTGCACGTGCTGGGGTACGACCACCAATCCGATGCGGACGCGGCGGCCATGCAGGCCCGCGAGCAGCAGCTCCTGGCCGCGCACTACCGGCGACAGTGACCGGTCCGCACCCGTCCACCACCGCTCGGTGAGCGACCAGACATCGACCGAAGGGACCCGGCGGCCCGGCGCAGCCTCGCCGTTGCGGCGCCGGTTCCGCCGCCCGAAGGGCCGGGGGCGCGCCGACGCGCCGCCGGTCAGCGAGGACGAGCTGATCGCGCTGACCGACGCCGCCGCGGAGGCCGACACCATCGAGGACGCCGAGCGCGACATGATCGCGTCCGCGCTGGCACTCGACCGCACGGTCGTGCGCGAGGTCATGGCCCCCCGAGCCGACATGGTGACCGTGGACGCCGCCGCGACGGTGACCGCCGCGCTGGAGGTGGCCATCTCCCGAGGGCTGAGCCGCCTCCCGGTGCGCCGCGACAACATCGACGACATCGTGGGCGTCGTGCTGCTGAAGGATCTGGCCCGCACCGAGCGCTCCGGCGGCGGCGAGGGGCCGGTGCGGGAGTCGATGCGCCGGGCGATGTTCGTTCCCGAGACGAAGCGGGTCGACCAGCTGCTCAAGGAGATGCGCACCGCCGGCGGCCACCTGGCGATCGTGGTGGACGAGTACGGAGGCACCGCCGGGCTCGTCACCCTCGAGGACCTCGTCGAGGAGCTGGTCGGCGAGATCGTCGACGAGTTCGACCGGCCCGAGCCGCTGCTGGAGCCGCTGGCGGACGGCGAGGCGCTGGTCCACGGACGCATGCCGGTGGACCAGCTCAACACGCTCGTGGGGGCTGCCCTCCCCGACGACGACTGGGACACGGTGGGAGGCCTCATATTCGGGACGCTGGGCCATGTGCCCGAGGTGGGCGAGACGGTGGTGGTCGACGGCCTCCGGCTGCAGGTCGAGCACATGCAGGGCCGCCGCATCACCCGGGTCAGGCTCACCCGTACATGACGGTCCCGGAATCTGGCGCCGGCTCGCATCGCTGCGGGATCGTCGCGCTGGCGGGCCGCCCCAACTCGGGCAAGTCGACGCTCGTCAACCGGATGATCGGGCAGAAGGTGTCGATCACCTCCAACAAGCCCCAGACCACCCGCACCCCCGTGCGGGGCGTGCTGACCCGACCCGGCGCCCAGGTCGTGTTCGTGGACACCCCCGGGATCCACAAGCCCCGCACCGCCCACGGGCGCAGCCTGAACGCGGCCGCGTCGGAGGCTCTGCACGGAACCGACGTGGCGTGCCTGGTGATCGACGCGACGGCCCCCTACGGCCGGGGCGACGCCTTCATCGCCGGGTCGCTGCCCCCCGGCTCCGTCGTGGTGGTCACCAAGTCCGACCTCGTCGGGCCCTCGGCCATGCTGAAGCAGCTCGCCGCCACCGCGGAGCTGGACTTCGAGGCGTACTTCCCGGTCAGCGGCCGCACCGGGGACGGCGTCGACGCCCTCGTCGATCATCTGGTCGAGCGGCTGCCGGAGGGTCCGGCGCTGTATGAGCCCGGCACCGTGTCGGACCGCTCGGAGGCGTTCTGGGTGGCCGAGCTGGTGCGCGAGGAGCTCCTGAAGTCGACCCGCCAGGAGCTGCCCCACTCGATCGCCACCCGGGTCACCGACTACGAGTGGCCGTGGATCCGCTGCGAGGTGCTGGTGGAGCGCCCGTCCCAGAAGGCCATCGTCATCGGCAAACGCGGATCGACCCTCAAGTCGGTGGGCACTGCGGTGCGCTCCCAACTCCCCGACGGCGCCTACCTGCAGCTCGCGGTGAGGGTGGACAAGAACTGGCAGCGCCGCGCCCAGGCCAGCCACTAGGAACGTGCGCGGGTAGGCCCAGGCCCGTCACGGTGCAGCGGGGTGCTTCCCGCTCTTGTTCGCTGCGCTCACGGGCCGCTCGGGCCACGGCCTCGCGCCGTATGCGTCGGATTCGCACACCTATTCGCTCGGCCTCCAGGCCCCGCGGTAACCGTTCCGGCGCCACAACCCGAGCGTGCCGCTGCAAGGCCCCGAGGCCGGACGGATCCGGGACGGCTGGAAATTGCGTACCGCCCGTGCGGGCCAGGCGGTAGGTTCACGGTGGTGATCACTGCCGAGCTGGATCTGGGGCGCGTCCCGTCGCACATCGCGTGCGTGATGGACGGCAACGGACGCTGGGCCCAGTCCCGCGGCCTGCCCCGCACGGAAGGCCATCGGGCCGGCGAGGAGGCTCTCTTCGACGTGGTGGAGGGCGCCCTCGACATCGGCGTGGAGTGGCTGACGGTGTACGCGTTCAGCACCGAGAACTGGCGCCGCCCCGCTGCGGAGGTCCGCTTCCTGCTCGAGTTCAACGAGGACATCCTGCTGCGCCGGCGCGACGAGCTCCACGAGCGGGGAGTGAGGATCCGGTTCGTCGGGCGGCGCGACCGGCGCGTGCCCAAGCGGCTGCTCGACCTCATGGACGACGCCACCGAGCTGACCAGGCACAACGACCGGATGACCCTCACCATCGCCTTCAACTACGGGGGCCGGGCCGAGATCGTGGACGCGGTGCGGGCCGTCGTGAGCGCGGGGATCTCAGCCGACCGGATAACCGAGCGCACTATCGCCCGACGGCTGTACGACCCCGAGATGCCGGAGCCGGACCTGATGATCCGCACCTCCGGGGAGTTCCGCACCTCCAACTTCCTGCTGTGGGAGCTGGCCTACAGCGAGCTGTACTTCACCGACACGGCATGGCCCGACTTCCGGCGGGGCGACCTCTACGAGGCGATCAGGGCCTACCAGGAGCGCGAGCGCCGCTTCGGCCATGTGTCGCCCAACGGAGCCTCCCAGGCGAGCACGACCAACGGCGACGGGTAGCTCCCGTGGCCCTCTACCGCGACGAGGCGGTGGTGCTGCGCACGTGGAAGCTGGGCGAGGCCGACCGCATCGTGAGCCTGCACACCCTGGGCAACGGCAAGGTCCGGGGCGTGGCCAAGGGAGTGCGCCGCACCCGCTCGAAGTTCGGCGCCCGCCTGGAGCCGGCCTGCCATGTGGCGGTCCAGCTCTACCGGGGCCGGGGAGAGCTCGACACCGTCACCCAGGCCGAGACCATCGACCGGTTCGGGAGCCTCCGGTCCGATCCCGACCGGTTCGCGCGGGCCTCGGCGATGCTGGAGGCCGTCGAGGTGCTCGCGCCCGAGACCGGCGACGATCCCGACCGCCACCTGATGCTGGTGCGGGCGCTCGCCACGCTGGACCGCACCGACAGCCCCCTGGTGGTCGCCGGGTTCTTCCTGAAGCTGCTGGCCCTGGAGGGAGTGCAGCCCGAGCTGGGCAGCTGCGTGGGCTGCGGCGCCTCCGGGGCGCTTCAGGCCATCGATGTGCACTCCGGCGGCGTGCTGTGCCGCGACTGCCGCCAGGGCCGCCCGATCAGTCCGGAGGCGCTCGACACGCTGCGACGGATGCTCGGCGGCCAGCTCGCGGCCGTGTTGCGCCAGCCGGCCGGCGAGACGACCGGGGAGGTTGCGGCCCTGGCCACCGCCGCCATGGAGGCCCACCTGGAGCGGCGTCTGTGGTCCGTGACCGTGCTGGAAGACGGCTAGCGCGACTGTGGGCCCGGGCGGTCCGGCGCGGCCGGCAGCGGGCCGCCGGGGGAAAGGAAACGCGGGACGCATAAGGCGGGACGCATAAGAACGAAGAGACGAAGAGAAACGAAGAGACAAATAGGAGCGAAGAAGGCTCTCCAGCCGCGGTAGCGTTGCACAGGTGACCTCGGCCCATGCCGGCAACCCGTTCTCGCCGACGTTCGGCACCACGCCGCCGGTCCTCGCGGGCCGCGGCGACGTGCTGGCCCGTTTCGACGACGCCTTGGACACCGGGCCGACGCACCCCGACTACACGCTGCTGATCACCGGCGACCGTGGCACCGGCAAGACTGCGCTCCTGAACGCCCTCGAGGCGAAGGCGGCCCAGCGAGGCTGGCTGACCATCGCCTCCACCGCGTCTTCAGAGCCCGTGGCTGTCCGTCTCGCGACCGAGGCCCAACGCAGCATCGAGCTGATCCGGGGGGGCTCCCTGCGCGCCCACGTGAGCTCTGTGAGCGTCCTGGGCGTGGGGGTCTCGCTTCAGCCGCACCCGGCGGGCGCCGGCCCGCAGCGTTCCCTGCTGTCGGTGCTGGAGGAACTCGGGGACCTGCTGAGACAACAAGGCGCCGGAGTGCTGCTGACCGTGGACGAGATGCACGACGTCGAACGCGACGACGTGCGCGATGTCGCCGCCGCCGTACAGATCGTCACCCGAAGGCGCCTGTGCCCGGTGGCGTACGCGGCGGCCTCGCTGCCGCTGATCGAGCACACCCACCTAGCCGACGCCAACATGACGTTCCTGCAGCGCTGCGCCCGGGCGCAGTTGGGCCTGCTCGACGAGGACGAGACCCGTCTGGCGCTGCGCCTGCCCATCGTCGACCGAGGCGGCGAGATCAACGACGACGCCCTGGCCGAGGCCGTCGAGGCGACACTGGGCTATCCCTACACCATCCAGCTCGTCGGCTACCACGCCTGGCGGTTCCGCAAGGACGCCGACGCGCCGATCAGCCTGATCGACGTGAGGGCCGCCGCGGCCGAGGCCGATCGCCAGATGCTGGCCCAGATCGCGGCCCCGATCTGGAACCGTCTCTCCGAGATGGACAGGCGCTTCCTCGCCGCGATGCTCCCGGACGAGCCCGACTCCTCGCTCGATGACATCGCACAGCGCCTGCGTCGGACCCTCCAGTACGCCCGCACATACCGCCGCCGCCTGACCGCCGCGGGCGCGATCTCCCCGACCTCCAGGGCAAGGGTGGCCTTCCGCCACCACGCGCTGCGAGCCCGAGCACTCGACGCGGTCCGCGAAGACCCGGCCCTCGCCGAGCCGCCAAGCCGAGGCGCCGGCGAGCAGACATGAGCGACACGGCCGGCGCCGGCCTCTTCGACACGATCGTCAACCTCTGCGTGCGGCGGGGCTTCGCGTTCCGCTCCGCGGAGATCTACGGCGGCTTCCGTTCCGCGTACGACTACGGACCGCTCGGTGTGCTGCTGCTGCGCAACGTCAAGGAGCAGTGGTGGCGCTCCATGGTGCAGATGCGCCACGACGTGGTCGGGCTGGACGCGTCGATCCTGTCGCCGCCGGCGGTATGGGAGGCCTCCGGCCACCTCGACAACTTCACCGACCCGATGGTGGACTGCCGCGCCTGCGGGGCCCGCCACCGCGCCGACAAACTGGAGGATCCCGAGGTCTGCCCCGCGTGCGGCGAGCGCGGCCAGATGACCGAGCCCCGGCAGTTCAACCTGATGTTCTCCACCCACGCGGGGCCGGTGGCCGACTCGGCGGCGCTGGTCTACCTGCGGCCCGAGACGGCCCAGGGCATGTTCATCAACTTCGTCAACGTGCTGCGCTCCAGCCGCAAGCGGCCGCCCTTCGGGATCGCCCAGATCGGCAAGTCGTTCCGCAACGAGATCACGCCAGGCAACTTCGTGTTCCGCACCCGCGAGTTCGAGCAGATGGAGATGGAGTACTTCGTCCCGCCCGACGACGCCGCCGAGTCGTTCGAGCACTGGTGCCAGGCCCGGTTGGACTGGTACCTCGACCTGGGCATCAAGCCCGAGTCGGTGCGCCTGCGGGCCCACGGCGCCGACGAGTTGAGCCACTACTCGTCGGCCACCTCCGATGTGGAGTTCCTGTTCCCGTGGGGCTGGGACGAGCTCGAGGGCATCGCCAACCGGGGCGACTACGACCTGCGCTGCCACGCCGAGCACTCCGGCGAGCGCCTCGAGTACTTCGACCCCGCCAGCGGCGAGCACTACGTGCCCCACGTGATCGAGCCGGCCGCGGGCGCGACCAGGGCGGCCATGGCCTTTCTGATGTCGGCCCACGACACCGAGGTCGTCAACGACGCGGAGCGGGTCGTGCTGCGTCTCGACCCCCGGTTGGCGCCCTATGCGGTGGCGGTGCTTCCCCTGTCCCGCAAGGACGTGCTGGTTCCGGTGGCGCAGCGGGTCTTCGACCTGCTCAAGGGACGCTGGAGCTGCGACTACGACGAGACCCAGGCCATCGGCCGCCGCTACCGCCGCCAGGACGAGATCGGCACCCCGCTGTGCGTGACCGTCGACTTCGACACCCTCGACGACGACGCCGTGACCGTGCGCGACCGCGACACCATGGCCCAGGACCGGGTCAGCATCGACCGCCTGGTCAGCTACCTGACCGACCGTCTTCCGTGATCCGTCCGATGTGCAGCAAGTATTCTAGAGCATTTCTAAATATTTTTCAGCTATTGCTGTGTAATCAGACTCCAGCGCAGTAGCGTGTGGGTGCCGGGGCGCTCCCGAAACAAGCTGGTCCGCTCGGGCGGGAGTGCCCCGGCACTTTTGGTCCGCTCAGGTCGGAGGCACCCTCGGCGGAAACTTGGTCCGCTCGGGCCGGGGGCGCTCCGACAGCTAGGACAACGACCCTTTCAGGTGTAGCCCATGACAGGACGTTAGCGCGCTGTGCGCCCGGCGCCAACCCTGCGGACGGCAACTCGACCGGCCGGCGCCAACCCTGCGGACGGCAACTCGACCGGCCGGCGCCCGGTCCCGCGAAAGGGGCTCCGATGCTCATGGACAGCTCGTCGGACAGTCGATCCGCCGCTGTCCGGTGGCGCTGGTAGGTTCGGCCGCGATGGGGATCGTCGCCGACGACATAGCCAAGGTCCGGGCCGCCACCGACATCGTCGCCGTCATCAGCGAGCACACCGAGATCAAGCGGTCCGGGCGGCAGTGGATGGCCCGCTGCCCGCTGCACGGCGAGCGCACCCCGTCGCTGTCGGTGTCGCCCGACAAGGGCGTCTACTACTGCTTCGGGTGCCAGCGCAGCGGCGACGCGATCACCTTCGTGCAGGAGATCGAGGGCCTCGACTTCGCCGGCGCGGTCGAGATGCTGGCCGCCCGGGCCGGGATCCAACTGCACTACACCAGCCACGACGAGAGCGCGGCCCGCAGCAGGCGCAAGCGGCTCCTGGAGGCGGTGGAGAAGGCTCGGGACTTCTACCACCAGCGCCTCCTCGACGGCCGCGACGGCGGTCCGGCCCGGCACTACCTGAGGTCGCGCGGCTACGACGGCGACCTGGTGCGACGATGGAAGCTGGGGTGGGCGCCGGACGGATGGGATGTGCTGGCCCGGCACCTGGGCCTGAAGGACGATGACCTGCGCGACTCGGGCCTGGGGTTCGTGAACCGGGGCGGTCGCCAGCAGGACTTCTTCCGGGGCCGTGTCCTGTTCCCCATCAACGACGAGCGGGGAGAGGTGGTCGGCTTCGGCGGGCGGATTCTTCCCGAAGCGGACGGCCCCAAGTACCTCAACACGTCCACCGACGCCAGGACCTACGACAAGAGCAGGGTCCTGTACGGGCTCCACGAGCACCGCCGCCAGATCGTCAAGGAGGGCCAGGCGGTGGTGTGCGAGGGCTACACCGACGTCATCGGCTGCGCCGAGGCCGGGATCGAGCTGGCCGTGGCCACCTGCGGCACCGCCCTCACCGAGGACCACGTGCGGCTGCTGAAGCGGTTCTCGGCCAGCAGGCTGGTGCTGGCCTTCGACGCCGACGCGGCCGGCGCGGCGGCCGCGGCACGGGTGTACGCCTGGGAGCGCCAGTTCGAGCTCGAGGTGCTGGTCGCCGACCTGCCCGCCGGCCAGGACCCCGGCGATCTGGCCCGTTCCGACCCCGACGAGCTGCAGCGGGCCGTGAGCGAGGCGGTGCCGCTGCTGAAGTTCCGTGTCGACCGGGCGTTGGTCGGCGCCGACCTGACCACCATCGAGAGCCGCGCCCGGCACGCCGAGCGGGCGGTGGCCGTCGTCAACGAGCACCCCGACCCGATGGTGCGCGACCCGAGCGTGGTCGCCATCGCGGAACGGTGCCGTGTCGATCCCGATCACCTGCGCCGCTTCGCGTCCGGCGGGCCCAGCATGGCTCCGGCGCTGGATGACGGTCCGCAGGGCTCGGGCACCGAGCAGCGCCTCACGCCCGAGGACGAGGCGCTGCAGCTGGCCATCCACCGCCCTGGGGAGGTGTCGGGATACCTGCACGCGACGCTGTTCGGCGATCCGGTGCGCCGCGAGGCCTTCAAAGCCCTCTCCGAGCAGGGCACGGTGGCCGCCGCCTCAGACTTCGTGTCGCCTCAGGCGGCCCGGCTCCTGCACCGGCTGGCCGTCGATGCCGGCAGCGCGGCGATCGGCGACGTGCTCGCCCGCATCGCCCGACTCACTTCCCGGCGGGCCATGAACGACCTGCGCCGCACCGCCGCGTCGGCCGAGGATCCCGCCCTGCGCCAGCAGTGCAGCATCAGCATCGCCTGGCTCAAATCGCAGACGGAGCGCCTCGAGGAGCGCGGAACCCGCGCCGAGGCGCTGGCCGACCTGCTTCCCTGGCTCATCGAGCACGGCGTCCGCTCGGAGGGGGCCGCGCCATGGAAGCTGGTAGCCTCACAGGCCGATCCGGGGTAGCTCAACCGGCAGAGCAAGCGGCTGTTAACCGCTAGGTTGTGGGTTCGAGTCCCACCCCCGGAGCCACCGGTTGTGGAGGAACCAATGACCGAGCAGTATCGAGAGTTCGACGCGGCGGACTACATCGGCTCGCACTTGCCAGTTCCGTATTTTTGCACTTGCCAGTTCCGTATTTTCGCACTTGCCAGCTCCGTATTTTCGCACTTGCCGTTCGCATGCTCACAGGCTCGGTGAGAGGGGCTACCAGCGCGTCCGACGCCTCTCTAGGGGAGGTTGTAGCCGAGTTCTGCGGCTAGCACTCGGACCATGTGCTGCACGCCTATCTCGTTGCGTCCGAGGACCATGGCGCCGTGCTGGCCGTTGCGCACGCCGTCGCCGCAGGACGGCAGCATCGCGAAGTCCTCGTCGCGCACCGCGGCGTGGACCCGCTCGTACACCGACTCGTAGCCGAGCCGCTCCGCGTCGCTGGTGGCGGCGATGCAGGCCATCCAGCCGTGGCGCACGATGGAGCGGGTGGGCTCGCCCGCGGGGAGGATGTCGAGGACCTCCACGCCGAAGGGGCTATTAGCCAGCATCAGGTTCGGGTACACCCAGTAGATGATGCCCATGTGGTCGCGGGGGTCCCACGAGCCGCCGGGGTCGTCGCGCAGCGCGGTGATGCGGTTGAAGGGCATCCCGAGGCGGAGGTGGCGGCCGAAGGCGTCGTAGGCCGCGGTGTTGCCGACCGTGTTCATCCCGATCGCGCTGTTGGCGTGCACGTGCGGGAAGTGGTACCCCTCCGCGAAGGCCTCCAGCCCGTTCTTCCAGTTGACGCCGGTCTCGAACTCCCGTGCGGTCAGATAGTCGTAGTCGCGGTAGCCCCACTGCGCGAGCTCGTCGTCGATCGGGCCGAGATGCGCGGCCACGTCGATCTCTGCGCCGGCGGTGAGGCAGGCCCACACGAAGCCGTGGCGCTCCTCGGACGGCAGCTCCACCAGCCCGTGCTCGGCGCGGTCGACGCCGTCGAAGCCCTCCGCGCCGGGGACGCCGACCAGCCGGCCCGCCGGGTCGTACACCCAGCCGTGGTAGGGGCAGGTGAACACGCCGGAGTTGCCGCACCCCTCGGCGGGCCTGGCGCCGCGGTGCCGGCAGTAGTTCAACAGCACATGGGCCGCCCCGGCCCGGTCGCGGGTCACCAGCAGCGACGTCTGCAGCGCCGAGCGCACCGCGAAGTCGTTGGGCTCGGCTATCTGCGCGCTGGGCACTATGGGCAGCGGGGTCGAGCGCAGCAGCGCCTCCTCCGATTCGAGTATCTGCGGGTCGCGGTAGTACTCCAGGGGCACGTGCAGCACCGCGCCGGCCATGTCGGTCGTCTCGCGCGACACCAGGTCGAGCACCCGCCGTGTGAGGGCCTCGTCCAATGCGGCCGTCACAAAGCCCCCTTGCCGGTCCGGTCCGCCCGCTCCGCCGCCGCGGACGCTTGCCGGCATGCGCCGCCCCTGTATGCCATTACGCCGCAGTGTGCCGCCGCCAGGAGCCGGAGTCAACCCCTCTAGCTCATATCACTCGCAATTTCATACGCAAGTCGCGCTCTTACCGACTGGCTGCCGTATCACATCCGCTTCGTATACGGCCGCGCCTCGCCCGGCGGGGGAGGCCGATCCATGGTGCGGCGGGCTCGTGCCACCTCTGCGGCTTCGGGGGCCGACACGCCGAGCTCGTCGGCTGCGATGGCCGTCGCCGAGGTCGCGGCGCGCGCGATGAGGGCGCGATCGCCTCCACGGTGGCCGGGTCGATGTCGGGTCGGTCTGTGATGTAGGTGCCTGCGGCGCGCCAGATGCTCACATCGCCGTAGGGGGCGTCGCCGCGAGCAACGATGTTGGCCTCCAGATCGGCCAGCTCGGTGCGCGCGTCATCGGCGCGGCGGCCCGCGAGCGCCACGAGCAGGTCGATGCGGTGCCTGTGCGGCGCCAGCGGTGCAGCGCGCGGCCGCCAGGGCCTTGAGGGCGGTCTCGGTGGCCATCGCAGAGGCCACGACGAGCCTGCTAAGGTTCTCTCAGTGAATGACGTGAATTATCCCGCACCCGTATCCCGCGTCGGCTCGGGCCGCGCTGGCCCGCTGCTGGCCCGCCCCTACATCGTCGTGGGCGAGATCCCGGCCGCTCTAGCGATCCCTGGCGGGCGCGGTGCCGGCTACTGGCCGTTGGCGCAACTCGTCAAGGACTGGAACAACCAGCCCGAGTCCAGGGTCCAGATGCTCGCCGGCGGACTGCCCGGGGACACAGACGCCACGACTGCCGCGAAGGTTGCGGTGGTGGTCCATGCGCTGTGCCAGCGCGACAGCCACCCGATTCCGTCTTGGGTGCTTTCAGCACGCTCGCCCACCGAGGTCGCCCTGGTGCCCGACGTCGACCTGGAGTCGCCATACGGGCGGCGCCTGCGCGACAACGCCCCCGGCGTCTGCCGCTACCACCGGGTCTACTTCTCGGTGGCGGACCTCCGCTCGACATGACCGACTTCGGGGAGCCGATCCGTCCCGATCCCCAACTCGGCGCCGTCGACATCCGGCGCCTGTTTGACCTCCTGTCGTCGCATCTGCATGCCGCGGGCTCCACCGGTCACCGCTTGATGATCGCTGGCGGCGCCGCGTTGGCGCTGATGTGGGAGGACCGCGTTACTCACGACATCGACGTCCTCGAGCACCGCTTCCGTGCCCCGCCCGGCGAGGCCGACAGAGAGCGACGCACCACCGCGGTGGACTTCATCTCGATGCGGGTCCCCGCCGAGTTGGCACACGCCGCACGCCTCGTCGCCCAGTCCGAGGGCTTGCCCCGCAACTGGCTCAACGGCGCCGCTGCGATCTTCACCCCCGTCGGCGAACTCGACCTTCAGGTCCTGCACCAAACCGAAGACCTCACCGTCGCGGCCCCCTCCCCAACGGTGCTGTTGGCCATGAAACTGTACGCAGCCCGTGACTGGGATCTCCAGGACGCAGTCCGGCTGACCCGCGACAACCAAATCAGCGACCTCGACCATATGCTCGCCCTCGTAGTGGACGCCTACGGAGCCGCAGCCGCCACCGCCGAGATCGACGACTTCGCTCAGCGCTCTCTGTCACTAGCGCGGCGCGAGACCCACCCGGACACGCGCTGAGGCATGCCGCGGCGCGTCCGCCACAACATGTGATGCCTTGCTGTCAGACAGGTCTTTCTAGGGCTTCCCGGGCGATCTTCGACCGTGCCGAGATTCCGGCGAGCACCCAGGCGAACGAGAGGTTGGCTGAGGAGGCGGCGGGCTAGCGGGGGGCGGGGCGGTAGTTGTCTATCGGGTAGATGCAGATGTTCTGGGCGCTGAAGGGGTGGGGCTTGGTGCAGGGGTACTCGAAGCGCAGCGTGTGGATGGCGTCGGGGGCCTGCGTCTTGCCCGGCCGCAGCGAGAACGGCAGCATCCCGCTGGAGTCGATCGGCCCCAGCGAGGCCAGCGCGGCGTAGATGCCGGCCCGGGTGGGGTTGTCGCCCGCGGCGTGGATGGCCCGCAGCGCGGTGCGCATGATGTTGCAGACCCTGGCCACCATCCGCTGAGCCGACGATCCCTGGGAGGGGTCCGCGGTCTGGTGGCTGGCGCCCGAGGGGCTGTTGGCCGCGTAGGTGTCGTTGCACATCTCGTTGAACACCGGCAGCTCGTAGCCGTCGAGGCGGTAGGTGCCGGTGTTGGCGTCGTCGACGATAAGCGCGCCGTTGTAGAGGTTGCCGGCCGCCTCGCTGCCGAAGGCCACGATCTTCGACGACACCAGCTCGCCCGCCTGGGCGTTGAAGTCCGAGGCGTAGAACTGCACGTCGCCCGGCGCGAACCCCTGGTTGTGCATCTCCAGGATGTAGTTCGGGGCCGACAACACGTTGAGGACGTTGAAGAAAACGTCGACGCCGGCCTCGCGCATGCGCTGCACCGACTCGATCGTGCCGGCGGCGCACATCGTGCCGCCCTCGCAGCCGATCACGTCGAACACGGCGACCTCGACGCCTCTGGCGGCCAGCGTGTCCACGAGGCCCGCCTGCACCGCCTCGTAGTCGCCCGGCGAGTCCGGCGCGGCGACGCCGACCGTCCTGCCGTCGAGCAGGCCGCGGTCCGCTAGGTCCGACGCGAGCCAGCGCAGGCTCTCCTCCAGCGTCGGCGACAGCGACACGAGGCGGTCCCCGCCCCGGCGCATGAACTCCTCGCTCTGGCCCTGAACCGAGATGAACGCGGTCTCGTGCTGCTCGACGATGCACAGGTTGGCCGATCCCTGGAAGCCGCTCGAGTTGAGCAGGATCACGCCGTGGAGGTCCTCCACAGCCCGAAGGCAGGCCGCGTTGCGGTCGGCGTCCACCGTGGCGCCCAGCATCGGCGCCTCGACGGTGTGCAGTTCGATCATGCGTCCCCGCACCCCGCCGCACTGCTCGTTGACCACCGCCGTGAACGTGTCGAACATCTCGGCCACGTCGCCCACCGGAAGGGCGAAGCCGATGTCCACCGCCTCCTCCAGTCTCGTCCTCAGATGAACCAGCGAGACCGAGTCGGCCTCGATGCCCGGACCCGTCGCGACCCTGTCGGGGGCCGGGTCGTGGGCGTAGCAGAAGGCGTCGAGCGGAGCGAACGGGTCGCCACTGCGGTCGAAGCCAGCCTGGAACTCGTCGAAGATGCCGTCGCGGGGGTCGTCGAAGACGATCGGCGGCGGATCCTCGGGCCCGGGCTCGGCGGGGGAGGGCTCCTCACCGTCGCCGCCATCGCCAGGGGCCTCACCGGAGTCCCCGGGCTCGGTGGCAGCCGCTTCCGTCGTGGTGGTCTCGGCGCCGGGCTCAGCGATGGGCTCGGCCTCCGGCGCTGTCGTGGCGGTCCCGGCGTCGGGCTCGGCCTCCGGCACCGTCGAGGCCCCGGCGCCGGAGGTCCGGTCCGCGCCGTTGGGCTCGGCCGCTGCCGTCTGCGGCGCCGAGGTCGCAGACCCGGTCCCGTCCCGGTCGCCGGAGTCCGTCGCCTCGCCCCCGCATGCCGCGGCGGCAACAGCGATCGCGGCAGCCACCGCGAGCGGGCGCACAACCCTGCTGGACATGACAGCCGCCTCCTATGCCGGGGCCGATGCCGGACGGGCGCCGGTGTCAGGCGCCGGGTCTCGAACCCCGGCGGGAGCGGGCATGCATGGATCCTCCGGCGACCGGGCCGCGGCCCCGCCGCCCGACCGAGCAGCGGGAACGGTCGGAACCCCCGATCCGGGATCGGGAGCGAGACAGCACAGTTGTGAACGCACTCGAAGCTCCTGACCGCGCCGCGGGGGCGCCCTCGCGTCACCGGGTTCGCAGGATCATACGCGGCTTCATGTAGCCGAAGTCAAGAAAATCTGGACACCATGTCACGAGAACTCCCGAGAACTCGGGAGCGAACGGAGTCGTCTGCCTACAGGAACGCACCGAGATTCCGATCCGCCTCACACCACAGCCATACACCCCCAGCCCACTCACACGCGCACCTCCATCTGGTCGCCGTTACGCTGTTGTCGTGGCTCGGCATGTCGGAAGGCCTGACTCGCCTACCAGCTTCTTGGTCCCGTGGCGGGCCGTGGGTGGCGCTGGGGCAGCAGAGGACAGGTCATGATGCTCGCGGCCGCCCGGCGATTCACCCGTCCCGCGGTTGAGGCACGTTCCCGGCGTGGGCTGCGGATCGCGTCCATCGCCGTCCTGCCGGGTCTGGTCGCGTCGATTCTCGTCGCCACCTCTTCGCCAGCAGCAGCCGAAGCTCCGCCAGAGACCACAGTGCTTCCGGAGTCCGGAACTCCAGCAGAGGACGAACCTCTCCCAAAGACCGGAACTCCGCCAGAGGACAAGGCTCTGCCAGAGACCACGGCTCCTCCGGTCTGGTCGGCGACGCTGACTGTCGCCGGTCTCGGAGCTTCCCTGCTCGGCTGCCAGAACTCCGGGCCCGCCGGCCGTTGCGACAGCGTCTTCACGCTCACGGACGATGGCATCGCTCGTGGAGACGTGGACACCAGGGTTCTGGGCATTGTCTGGGACAGCCAGGCGAACTCCGTGTCGCTGTACCTCGACAAGGACTGGCTCCTTCCTCGGACTGTCGCGTTGCATGTCGACGGACTGCGACTCTCGCTCGACGAAGCCGAGTACCTCTCCGAGAGGCTGACGGCGGATCGACTGCGCTGGTCGCTGGACAGCCTCGGTGCCGCAGGCGTGGACTGGATCCCCGGCGACACAGTTCAGCTGCGCTTGGACGGTCCCGCACCGGCGACGTCAAGCAATCCGGCATCCGATCCGTCAGCTCCACCACCCAGCTACGACCCGCCACCACCCAGCTACCAGCCGCCACCACCCAGCTACCAGCCGCCACCACCCAGCTACGACCCGCCACCACCCAGCTACGACCCGCCACCACCCAGCTACGACCCGCCACCACCCAGCTACGACCCGCCACCACCCAGCTACGACCCGCCACCACCCAGCTACGACCCGCCACCACCCAGCTACGACCCGCCACCACCGAGCTACCAGCCTCTCCCCGGATAACCCCTTGGCATGATGCCCTCCTCATGGTCGACATGCCCGACCCAACTATCCCGACCGCGCGTTACCCGGGGCACACCAGACCTCCGGATAGCCAGGGCGCTGTTGCGCCCGGCTAGTGCACTGCGGCCGGGTCGTGCGTGGCGGCGGGCGGCGGGGGAGGCTACACAGGGGTGTCGGGCAGCATGCACATGAGGGCGACGGAGCCAACTAGCAGCGTGAGCCACGTCGTCACCACAGCCGCCGTGATCGCGATCATCGGCGCGGGAGGCTGCCCGAGGGTAGCGGGCAGCACCAAGACGACGGTGACGAAGACGATCAGCAGCGGGCCCGTTCGCTCAGGCCCGATGGGGCGCTCAGCGCTTGCGGTGCGGCAGGTGTCGGCAGTTGCCGTTGTGGTCGCGGACGAGGCCGCAGGGCAGGCCGGTGGACTTCACTTTGCGCGGGCACAGCTTCATCGACGGTCTGGCGGCGGCGGCTTCGCTGCTGTCCTTCAGGAGGGGGTCCGCAAGCAGCAGCGCGTAGTCGTCGCTGGATGCCCGGACGTCGCACACGGTCGAGGACATCACATCGAATGCCTCGAACACCTTGTCGGCGTCGTACACACGCAGCGAGGGCCCCCCGGTGCGGCCCTTGACGACACCCGATTGCTCTAGGCGGCGCAGCGCGTCCGCGCACCGTCTCTGCGAGAACCCGGTCGCCGCAGCCAACGTCTTTGAGGTCACCGACGGGTTGGCTGGGAGATAGTCGATGACCGCCGCCGCTACGGAGCGTCTCTGGCGGCCGCCGACCGCGGCCCGCCAACGGTTCCGGAGAGCGCTGATCGCGTGCTGGTAGCGAACCACTGCGGCGCTCGACCGTTGCACGGCGTCCGCGAGAACCTCCAGCCACCGCGTCAGCGCCTCGGAACGGCCCGGATGGTCCGCGTCCCCGACGTAGGACTGGAAGTCTGCTAGGGCATCGAGGTACGCGTCCCGGTTGCGGGACAACGCCAAGCTGACCGGCGGCATCATGCCGTCCGGCGCACAGCGATGTTTGAGCACGCCGTACAGCACGGCGCGGCCGGCTCGGCCGTTGCCGTCTCCGAACGGGTGGATCGTCTCGAACTGGGCATGGGCGACCGCTGCCTGCAACAGCGGCGGGTGGTGGTCGCCGCGCAGGTACACGACCAGGTCCTCCAGCAACGTCATGCACATCTCTGGCGGGGGCGGCACGAAGCCGCCCTCGAGCGGGTGCCAGTCGTTCCCGCCGACCCAGTTCTGGTCGGCGCGCACCTCCCCGCCGAAGTGGGGAGTGGGCGACGCCGCCATCAAGGTGCGGTGAGCGTCGAGGAGGGTCTCCAAACGCAGCCGCTGGCGTTGTGCGAGCATCTGCTGCGCCTCGGCGGTGGCATCAATGTTGCCGATGACCTCGGCCACCGCCCCCCGGCCGGCGCCTGCGCCGGTGTGCTGCCGCTTCGCCAGTGCCTGCACAACCCGCTTTGGGTTGGGAGCCACTCCCTCGATGTGGGACGAGCCGAGAGACTCCGCCCAAAAGCAGATGTCACCGCCGGAGTGAGGCTTCAACCGGCTCGCCGTGTCGACCAGGACGCGCTCGGTCTCGCCCAGGAACGCAAAGACGTCAGCCGGCAGCAGCGGCTGCCAGCCCGTCAACGGATGAGGGATGTAGGCGTCGAAGCGTCCGCCGCGGCGGTTCCTGGCTCGTAGCGCTTGTGGGTTCCCGTACCATTTCTGCGAGACGTATCTGCCCATGAGCCGCCACTCCGCTAGCGTGCCAAGACTACCCCTGTTTGACACGCTAAATAGCGTAGCGCGTCAAACAGGCGAAGGCGGCCCAGATGCGGCGGTTGCTCGGACGCTAGACGGCCCCGGCCGAAGCCGGGGCCGAGGGCCGGGGTTACGCACCCCGGCGGGGTTGGGGTCATCGTACCACCAGCGAAGGACATCGTCGAGAGAATGGGGTTCGATTTATGGGAACTGAACGAGTGATCGCCTACGACAACGAGTTCGACCTCGCGCTCGTGATGTCTGCGGACAGCGACTTGGCCCCACCCATAGAGGCAGTCCGCCGACGGTTCGCGGGCAAGACCATCTTGGTGGCTGCCCCACCTAAACGATGGTCAAGCGAACTCAAGCGGGTCGCACACGCAACGGTCAAGATCTCCCCGGGCGCGATCCGGCGGAACCGCCTTCCTGATCCTGTGATCACGCCTAACGGACAACAGCTGCGGGCGTCAGAGAACGTCCGCAACTGCATAGGCAGCGCCGGCTCGATCAGCCAATGCTGACGCGAGCCGCGAGAAGATCATTGCCGTCCCGCCGTTCGCCCGGCACCTACACCACGGCCGGGTCGTGCGTGGCGGCGGGCGGCGGGGGAGGCTGCACAGGGGTGTCGGGCAGCATGCACATGAGGGCGACGAGGCCGACCAGCAGCGTGAGCCACATCGTCACCACAGCCGCCGTGATCGCGATCATCGGCGGGGGAGGCTGCCCGAGGGTAGCGGGCAGCACCAAGACGACGGTGACGAAGGCGATCAGCATCGTGACCCAGATCGTCGCCACGAACCCCAACATCGCGAAGAGCATCATGCGCTTCTGGTTGGCCACCAGCAGCTTCAGGTCGTCTTTGGTGGCTAGGCGGTCGGGGCCTTGCGGGAGCGTGGAGCTCATGAGGATGTCAGCGCCGTCCTATCCGATTTCTTCTGTCAGCGCCGTCCTGAGTGCGGCGCGCTCTGATTCGGTGACCGACATCGTGGTTCCTCCTCGTGTGGTGGTGATTCGAGGATGAACCATTGATGTCTGCCATCATCCCGTCAATCTAGGGATCCCTCACTATACCCCATGACGCAAGCATCCACGCAACGCGGCCCCGGACAAAGGGGTCGGCGGGGCAGGCTCCGGCACCGGACGGCAAGGCGGGGCGACGACCGCTGAGAGGGGCTCGGTGGACCAATGGACGGCGCCTGACGGGCTGTCGGCCCCGCAGGCAGCGGGGCGCATCCCCACCGCCGGGCCCCTGCCGAGCCGAGACGGGGATCATCTGGGCGGCCCACCGCGGCCAGTATCATCCACCACCCGCAACCTGGGTAGCGAAAGGATGGTCGCCATCCGGAAATTACATTACCGTAAGTACAGGTGTCAAGAAAAATCCCGCTTGACCTGGGCAAATGCTAGCCTCTAGAGGCCCCTCGGACCGAAGGGGAAGTGGCCATGGACGTGCGACAAACCACAACCAACCACAGAAGCGTGCCCCAACTGCTGATCGCGCTGCTGAGCATCCACCGTCGCCGCAGAACGCCGCGGCGTCACTGGACGGCCGCCGAAGTCATGCAGGATGTCGAGGAGACGGTCAAGTCAGTCAACCGCCTTCGTAGCGTCTGACAACAGCGAATGACTAGCGGCTGTGGCCCCGGCGGTGCCGATCCTGTCGCGGCGGACGCGTTCCGAGATGGCCGCTAGCTGCTGCTTCGTGCAGTTCCCGCATCCGGGCGCCGAGCACAGACCCGGCCCCAGCGGAGGCCGCGCGTGGAACACGCTCACAGCCGCGCATGCACGCAAGTTCATGCAGCTCTCCGGCGAGTGGATCGACACCGACGGCCGCACCGCGAGCGGGGATCTGTGGGCGTGGGGAGAGTGGGAGCCCCAGTCCCGGCTGCTGCGCCGCCTCGACGGACCCGAGGCGCGCGGGTATCCCCAGCACCTGTGGCACCCGTACTACGTGATCCCTGACGGCGGGTATCGGGGTCTGCACAACACCGACCCGTTCATCTTCGGCGAGCGGTTCCTGTACTCGAACTGCAAGCAGCCGACCAGCCCGCGCCTGCGCAGCCTGGACCGCGGCTCTGTCATCGCGTTCGGCAGCAGCAAGAAAGGACGATGGGTGCTCGACACCGTCCTTGTGGTGGCCGGCTTCGTCGACTACCAGCAGACAGCAGTCCGCTCGGCTCTGGCGGGCTCGGTGCCCGAGACCTTCCTAGATGTCACCGGCGGGCCGCTAGCCGCCAACAGCCAGCACGGCAAGTGCGGGCCCGCCCTGGAGGAACTGACCGGCTGCGGCGGCGGTCGCCGATCCCGCAACGGCTCGGATACGGCGCTTCGGCTCTACTGGGGAGCCACGCCCCAAGACCCAGTCCACGGCATGTTCAGTTTCTTCCCGGCGATGCCGGCGGGCCACGCCGAGGGATTCCCGCGACCATGCATCGAACTCCCGGAGTGCTGTTTCACCGAGTCGCTCCGGCAGGGCCACAAGCAGTCCTGCGGCCTTGCCGCAGAGACGGTGGCGCTGCTGTGGGACTCACTCACAGAACAAGTCGACGCTGCTGGGCTGGTCCTCGGCACCCGCGCAACGCTGCCATTGTCCACTCTAAACGCGTCGCCTGCCAAGAGCGGCACCTAGCGCGACGCCCGTGCCGGCTCCGATCCCGGCGCCGAGCGCGACGCTGCCTAGTGCCACGCCGAGCGCTGCACCGATCCCGGCGCCGAGCGCGATGGCTGGTCCCGTGCGGGTGTGTTGCATTGCCTCTTCTCCGTTCCGGCTGTGACAACCCAGGAACCGTAGAAGTCACTCAGGGTTCCTGCGCTCCCGTGGCACCGTCGAAGCCTGCCCAAGTTCAACACAACACAAAGCTCACCACGCCACGGGGCACGCCGTCGCGCGATGACGCTGGCCGATGTACTCTGCGAGCGTGACCCAAGGCACGTTGACGGAGGCGCCCCACAGGGTGACCGGGACCGCCGAGCGCGATGTGCAGGAGTTGCTGGCATTTCTGCGACGCGCCGTCTCCGCCGGCGCTCCCGTGGGCCTTGACCTCCGTTCGCTCGACGAGGGAACCGCTTCGGCGCGCCGCGTCGGCCCGTGGTGGGCATCCACCGTCACCAACCTGCTTGCCGGGCACTTCTCCGATCTGCCGTTGAAGGTCGCTTTGCCCACGGCGCGGGGCGTGCAGCTGCAACTGCTGCGAGGCGGCCTCTACCACGCGCTAGCCCAGCGGTCGGGACGTGTCGACTACACCGCATGCAATGGCTTCACCAAAGAGGCCTTGAGATCCAGCAGCGGCGCTTGGACTCCCAAGACGGGAGCCGTGCTGTTCGGGGAGGCCTCGGGAACGCCCGTCAGCGAGCGCTCCTACCTGTACGCGAACACACACGCCAGGGCCGAGTCCGGCTACTTCCGCCGCTACGAGGGCTCTGCCGCGTTCCCGTTCTTGGGCGAGATCATCCCGAAGCCTGTTGCGGGCGCCGGACGCCAGGCGCACCGGATGTTGCTCCTGTAGGCGTGACGCTTACCCGCACTCACGACTGCAAGACGAGGAGCTTGTGGAACTGACTGTCGGAGCCAACGGCGCGCTGGCGTTGCTGTCGGTCTCCTCCACGGGGCAAACCGCGGACTCGTTGTCGCAATGCCTCGATGAGCGCATCGGGCGCGGCAGGAGCGGCGCCGGCTGGAGGCTGGAGACACTCGTCCACCGCACCCAGCCACGGGCCGCTCGTTGGAACGATGATGCCAACGCGCGCGGCGAACCGTGGCTGCACATACCCAGCGGGGAGTCCTTCGCAGCCGGCGACGATTGTGAACTGTGCGGCAGCGCCGACCGTGCGCCCTATGTGCGAATCGATCCGGCGAGCTTCGCGAACACCTCGCTTCCAGAGCCGCCGGTCGTGGTGATGCCTGATCCACCGGCCCAGGCTCGCCAGGTCGCCAACCTACTGGAAATGTACGACGACACCGACGGCATCGGCATTGACTGCGATCCGGCAGAGCGCACCAAGATGCGGCGCAGGGCTAGACGCTGGGGCGTCTGCTTCTACCCCCACCGCCTGCTTTCGCACCCGAGCCTGATCGAAGCACTCGATGATCAGCGGTCACTGGAGCGAGGCGACAAGAACGACGGCCAGCAACCCGATTGCTCAACAGCCTCCTAAGCAAGCGTCGCTGTCCCGTAGGATCGTCTACTCGTGCAGGGATTCGTCGATCGATGGTTGAGGCGGATGAGCGGGAAAGCTCCGACCGACGCGAACTGGATCGTGTACGTCGATGGGTTGAACTTCTATGCGGCGGTACGCGATCGTCCGGAAACGAAGTGGATCGACTTCAGAGCCTTGGCTGATCGCCTTGTCCCTAGAGGCGGCAGCGTGAGCAAGGTGAAGTACTTTACGTCTCAGATTTCGGCGAAGGCCTCAGAGGACCCGGACGCGCCGCGGCGCCAGCGTGTGCTCATCAGGGCGGTCCGGGCGACCGGTGTCGAAGTGCTGGAGGGTAAGTTCAAGGTTCCCGACGACTGGCGGGCAATCTCATCGAGGGGGAACTGGGAGGATCGGCTCCGTCCGCCGCTGCCGGCAGAGGTAATCGACGATTACGGTGACCACTTCGCGACCCATGACTCGCGGCCCTGGAAGGCTCGTGTTGAGCTACCGCAGGAGAAGTTCACGGATGTCGCGATCGCATCACATCTGCTGCGCGACTTCTACCGAGGTGCTTGTGACAGCGCGCTCGTTGTGTCGAACGACTCGGATCTTCGCCCAGCGATCGAACTCGCCGTCAAGGATGGACATCAGGTCGGCGTGTTCAGCCCAATGGTGACGGTATCGCGTGACTTGGCGCGGGTCGCGTCCTGGGCGAGGCCAATTCGCGATGAACTGTTGGTGCGGTGCCAGATGCCGGACGAGGTTCGAGAGCCGGGGTCGTCTCGCACACTGAGCCGGCCAAGGTTGTGGAAGTAACAGGGGCCCCTCACAAGGAGGGGCCCCGGGTCCTGAGCGGCGAAGCGCTCAGGGTGTTATGTCCCGATCATATTGGCAGGGTGTGACAAGCACGTAGTCGATACCTGCCTTCTCCAGAGACTTTCTGCGCCGCAATGAAACTCCATTGCTACGGAATGCCAGCGTCAGGCTTCCAATGGACGGGACGGCACGAGTGCAGCGCTGCTGACCAACCTCGGCTGAGCGACCTAGCCCCGCTGTCCAGCCTGCGCCGAGATCTTCGGCGACAGCCATGAGGGTGTCCCGGGCCTGTGCCTGCTGGCCGTCCAGGGGCGGCAGTACAACGACAGCCGCGGCGGTCATCGGAGGCTCTCAATGATGGCCTCGGCCACCCGCTGTTCTCGTGGATGAGGCGAGACGCGCAACCACCGCGCCCGGCGCGACCACACCGGCGCCGCCCGCTGCCCGACGGACCGCACCCGCAGCACAACGCGCCCGCAACGAGCGCCAGCCGTCCGCAGACACCGACCGGACCAGCACCCGGCCCAGCGGATCCGCCGCAAGGCCACACATCGGATGCGGACGCTCTAGCCGCTTGTTGTCAAGCAGGTCTTTCTCGGGATGTCTCGTCGCCCGGCTACTGGACCACGGCCGTGTCGTGCGTGGCGGCGGGCGGCGGGGGAGGCTGCGCAGGGGTCTCGGGCAGCACGAAAATGAGGGTGCCGAAGCCGGCCAGCAGCGTGACCCAGATCGTCATCGCAGCCACCGCGACCGCGATCATCGTTCGGCGCGACTCTCTGGTCACCTGCTCCACCACGTTGGCTCCGGACTCCGAGATGGCGCCCTCCAACTTGGCGAAGCCTCCATCGACCTTCGCGTCCATCTTCGCGAACTCGCCCTCGACTTTGGCGAAGCCTCCATCGACCTTCGCGTCCATCTTCGCGAACTCGCCCTCGACTTTGGCGAAGCCTCCATCGACCTTCGCGTCCATCTTCGCGAACTCGCCCTCGACTTTGGCGAAGCCTCCATCGACCTTCGCGTCCATCTTGGCGAACTCGCCTTCGACTTTGGCGAAGCCTCCATCGACCTTCGCGTGCAGGTCGGCGAAGCCTCCGTCGACCTTCGCGTCCATCTTCGCGAACTCGCCCTCGACTTTGGCGAAGCCTCCATCGACCTTCGCGTCCATCTTCGCGAACTCGCCTTCGACCACGGCGAAGCCTCCGTCGACCTTCGCGTCCATCTTCGCGAACTCGCCCTCGACTTTGGCGAAGCCTCCATCGACCTTCGCGTCCATCTTCGCGAACTCGCCCTCGACTTTGGCGAAGCCTCCATCGACCTTCGCGTGCAGGTCGGCGAAGCCTCCATCGACCTTCGCGTCCATCTTCGCGAACTCGCCCTGCACCTTGGCGAACTCGCCTTCGACCACCGCGAACTTGCCGTCGACCTGGGTCGAGAGGGCGTCTAGGTCGTCCTTGGTGGCTAGGCGGTCGGGGCCTTGCGGGAGCGTGGATCTCATGAGGATGTCAGCGGAGTCCTCTCCGATCTCCTCTGTCAGCGCCGTCCTGAGTACGGCGCGCTCTGATTCGGTGACCGACATCGTGGTTCCTCCTCGTGTGGCGGTGATTCGAGGATGAACCATTGATGTCTGCCATCATCCCGTCCATCTAGGGATTCCTCACTATACCCCATGACGCGAGCATCCACGCAACGCGGCCCCGGGCCAGCGGCGGCGGGGCAGGCTCCGGCACCGGGCGGCCGGGGGGCGACGATCGCTAGGAGGGCGCCCTGGACCGTCATCTGAAGGCCGGCGGTGGCCCGGGGGCGGCGTGTTCGATGCCTTCGAGGGTGATGGGTTCTTCTAGTTCGGACTAGGTGGGTTGGTAGTCGGGTCGTCCCAGCCGCCCCAACGGTCCTTGCGCTTCGGTGCGGTCATGGCTACCAACAATTGATGAGTGACCGAACCCTGTGGGCGGTGATGAGCGCCAGCAGTTCCTCGGGATCCTCGATGATGTGATCTCTGAGCCGCAAGTCCTGATGCCGCAGCCAGGGCTGGTCGTCGGGGAAGCCCTCGGGCGACGGCAGGCCACGGCCGGGGTCCGTCTTGAGCACGACCCAGGACGTCCGCGGTTCCGCGTCTCCAAGTTCCGGCCCGACTTGGCGCCAGTGGCGACCGATGAGAACGCCCACGGCTTGGTAGGTGGCCCGCAGCCGATAGCGGTTCAAGCACTCCAAGACCTCATCGACTGTGACGTTGCCAGCCTCCGGCAGTGCTGTCATGCCGGCTGAGACTAGCAAGGCGCAACCCGAGTAGCGGCCCGAGCTGGCAGGGCGGCGACGGTGCCGGGCTGGCGCTGGCTTCCGGGCGTATAGTGCGAGATACGGGTCTCGAAGTGTCCGCTGGTCCCGAAACTCGGCGATCACTTCAAGGGGAGCCGCGACTTCGTTCACGGCCGCCGTCACGGGACGTCGTACTGGAAGCTGGCATCGCTCGGAGCGGGGGCCAGGGCAGCGTTGTAGTCCTTCAGGGTCTTCTCCAAGAAGTCACGTCCCTCGCCATGATCAATCCTCCTCCCGGCTGCGGGCAACGGCATACCAACCGTCCGAATCTTGAAGGGTTCAGGCGGGCACCGATCCTCAAAGAAGACGAACGCGTATCCAGCCGGCTCGCGCAGTGAGCGCCAGATGAGTCCTTGGGCACTGTGGGGATCATCCTCTGTCTTCTGCCGAATCCAGGCGGACCACCGGCGCGTCATGTTGTACTGCTCCTCAGTCGAGGTTGTCAGCGCGGAGTCCGCGCCGATCGCGCCGAGGCACGGGCCGGTGCTCAAGTCCACCAGTTCGAGATCGCGCTGCGGCTCAATCCAACTGATCATCTTCTCGCCAATGAGAGCGCGAGGAAGTATGCGGGCTCCGGTGTCGTCGCGCTCGCCGTAGCGCAGGAGAGCCTCGCTGACGGCGGTGCCGTCGCCTGCGGCTGCGTACAAGAACGGATACGGGTCGTCCGGCGTCGAGTCGAAACGGCTGCCGAGGCCCTCACTCTCGTCCGACACGAAGTTCGGATTGAACTGGGTCGGCCCAAAGTCGATGCTGTGAATCCGCGTCAGGATCCTTCCTGCGCTGACAACTCGCCTACAGGGCGTCCCCGAATAGGAGGCGGGCGGAGCGGCCAACGGAGACATTGTCCGCTTACGAGTCCCGAACGGTTACAAGATCGGAGCGGTCAATGCCTGAGTCCCAACAGTCGCTTGTAACCGGTCGCGGGACTCGTTGCCGCCTACCCGATCGGGGCGAGGAGAGCCTTCGATGCGGCGATGATCTCCGCGTCGTCACGCAGTCCTACCAAGTCGGCGGGACGACCGCCGAGGCGTGCGACAGGGGTGAACCACCACGACGCGACCCCCCAGGGATCTTCGGCTACGTCCAGCATCTCGTTGACGTCTCGCACGACCTCGTAGACGTCGGACTGCTCCTGGTCGAACTGGAACTTCGGATATCGGTAGCCTCGATCTGTAGGCAGCCCGATCAGCCACGATCGAGACCGGTATTCCTCCAGCGAGCCATCGCTCGCGCGTCTCGCGTTGAGCACTCGAGCCGCCTCGTGCTCCGTCAGCATCCTCTCCTGCAGAATCTCGCCCATCGCTCTATCCAGCACGCTGGTCCCCCCGGGGAGCGCATGGCGAACTTCGTCCAAGAGCCGAGCAAGGTCCACACTCTGATCTGGTAGGCGATCGACGTGCTCGGCAATGCATGCGAGCACCAGCCGCACGCCCTCTTCGACGCGGGCGAGCGCAGGGTGACGCGCCGCCACGGATGCCGCAGCCTCAATGGGGTCAAGCCCGTCGTCCTCTAAGGGGTAGCTGTAGCGTGCCGCGGCCAGCATGTCGCGTGCAGCATTGTCGTCCAGCACGAGACGCAACTCCACAAACTCGGCTTGGTGCGGCCTGAACTCGGGAACAGGCGGCGGGGCACCGTGCCAAACGACCGTCTCATCACCCAACACGGCTGAGAACACCCGAAAGGTCCCAGAGGTCGGGTCCTCCGAGTCCGGCATGAAGAACGGGTCTGCGTGCTGAGATTCCTGTCTCGACGGCCATCGCCGTGGGGCCATCCCGCGGGGCGCGAAGAAGTACGTTGCGGGCAACCCCGGCCCCATCTCGGGCTCGTATTCGTCTTTGTCTTCGAGCCATCCGCTGGACCGGCGAAGGGCTTGGCGTGCCATTGTCATCCCTCCAGTGTCGGAGTCGAAATGCCTGCTGACTCCAAGGTCTTGGTGAGTGATGCTGTCTTGGCGATCGCTCGGTCGATCGCCTCCTTCATGCGCAGTAGGTCGTCTTGATCGAGAGCCACGTAGAAGTAATCGCGTCTGTCCGCTCGGACAAACTCGATCTTCAGCGAGTGGGTCAACACTGCAGTTTCCGCCCCATCGGATACCTTGTCGCCGAAGACTGGTCGGATGTCGGTAACGATCTTGGCATCGTGAAACACGCTGTCATGCTCTCGTAGTAGCGACAGGCTCTTGTGGAGAAGTCGCGTGGGGCTACGGCCAACTAGAGTCTCGACCCGTCGGGCGAGGCGCTCCTGGTCCGGATCGGACAGCCCCAAATCGGGGGATGCAGCGATGCCGGCGATCAAGCCGTCGGGATGCTCCTGCTGCCGCTCGGCGTGATCCACGATCGACAGAAGAACCTGAAGGAGTGTCTCTGCCGTCTGTTTCCCGATCTGGGCGGACGCGTCGGCGGCGGCCGCAAAGGCGTGGGTGCCAGACGGCCCGCCGAGCGCGTCGATCGCATCAAGGACGGCCGCGAACTGGTCGTCGCCAATCTTGTGCAGCGACAGGAGCGCCGCGGCGTAAGCGTCGGGAACGTTCAGGGAGGGCATGTGCGGGTGCGGTCCGTCGGGTCGGGGCGGGCCCCTCTGGGGCCGCTGGAGCGGAAACACACTCTATGAGGCATCGAACCCCTGAGCCACTTGTGCCCAGTGGGCCGACTCTGGCGAGAGGCTTGTCACGATCCCTTCCGACGTGACCCCTCGTCGTCCACGCCGACACATTAGGGGGATCAGAGAAGGCACTAGCGGATGCCCGATCCCGGCCACCGAGGCCACGATCACGCGAGCTGCATGGGCACGGAGCTTCCGGCTGGCAGGGTCGCGCTCCATGACGGCTCCGATGAGACGCCACGGCTGATCCGGGCTGACGGGGGCGTAGCCGGATCCCGCACACACCCCGGGGGTGTGGGGCTGGGGGCGGGGCCGGGGTCTTGGGGGTGTGGTTGCTGTGGTGGGGCTTGGTTGGCCGTGTGTGGCGGGGGCGGTGTGTGGGGGGCGGATCGGCATGCCATGGCGCGTCCCGGTTGACCGCCACAACACGCGATGCCTTGTTGTCAAGCAGGTCTTTCTCGGGATGTCTCGTCGCCCGGCTACTGGACCACCGCCGTGTCGTGCGTGGCGGCGGGCGGTGGGGGAGGCTGCGCAGGGGTCTCGGGCAGCACGTCAATGAGGGTGACGTAGCCGACCAGCATCGTGACCCAGATCGTTATCACGGCCGCCCAGATCGCGATCATCGTGCGGCGCGACTCTCTGGCCACCTGCTCCGCCACGTCGCCTCTGAGTTGCGACATAGCGCCCTCCAACTTGGCGAAGCCTCCGTCGACCTTCGCTTCCATCTTGGCGAACTCGCCCTCGACTTTGGCGAAGCCTCCGTCGACCTTCGCTTCCATCTTGGCGAACTCGCCCTGGACCTTGGCGAACTCGCCTTCGACTACCGCGAACTGGCCTTCTACCTGCGTCGAGAGGGCGTCTAGGTCGTCTTTGGTGGCTAGGCGGTCGGGGCCTTGCGGGAGCGTGGATCTCATGAGGATGTCAGCGGAGTCCTCTCCGATCTCCTCTGTCAGCGCCGACCTGAGAACGGCGCGCTCTGATTCGGTGACCGACATCGTGGTTCCTCCTCGTGTGGCAGTGATTCGAGGATGAATCATTGATGTCTGCCATCATCCCGTCCATCTAGGGATTCCTCACTATACCCCATGACGCGAGCATCCACGCAACGCGGCCCCGGGCCGGCGGCGGCGGGGCAGGCTCCGGCACCGGACGCCCGTGCGGGGCGACGATCACTGAGAGGGCTCGCTTGACCGGTGGACGGCGACTGACGGGCTGTCGGCCCCGCGGGCAGCGGGGCGCATCCCCACCACCGGGCCCCTACCGAGCCGAGACGGGGATCATCTGGGCGGCCGACCGCGGCCAGTACCATCCACCACCCGCAACCTGGGTAGCGAAAGGATGGTCGCCATCCGGAAATTACATTACCGTAAGTACAGGTGTCAAGAAAAATCCCGCTTGACCTGCACAAATGCTAGCCTATAGTGGCCCCTCGGACCGAAGGGGAAGTGACCATGGACGTGCGACAAACCACAACCAACCACAGAAGCGTGCCCCAACTGCTGATCGCGCTGCTGAGCATCCACCGTCGCCACAGAACGCCGCGGCGTCACTGGACAGCCGCCGAAGTCATGCAGGATGTCGAGGAGACGGTCAAGTCAGTCAACCGCCTACGTAGTGTCTGACAACAGCGAATGGCTAGCGGCTCTAGCGGCGGCGCAGGAAAGGAATCGCCGCGAGTTCATTCTTGGTGTCATCGAATCCGTGGGGGATTCGCTATTCGCAATAGGCGGGCTCGTTGGGGCCGTGTACTTGATCAGCACTGGCCGAGCGCTCGGCCTGTTCTTGGCACTGGCGGGTGCCAACCTTGCCAATATCCGTCGATTTGTAGTGATCACACGTGACTGGATCCGCAGCGAGGACGAGCCAGAGGCCGGAGAAGGGTCCTGAGTCGGAGGATCCCCTCACCGCGTCCACATGATGCGAGCATCCACGCAATGCGGCCCCGGGCCAGCGGCGGCGCGGGCAGACGCACCGGCACCGTCCGGCGCGATCACGCGGGGCGACGATCGCTGGGAGGGAGCCCTGGACCGCCATCAGCGATAAGCGCCCCTGAATCCAAGATGAGGATGCTCATGCGGTGAGGCGGGCTCGCGCCTCTGCCTTCTCCTTGCGAGTCAGCTTTCCGTGGTCGTTCTCCCAGTCGGCGACAACCCTGCGCATCTCGTCGGCGTCCGAGCGCCGCTGGTCCGCGTCTTGGAACCACGGCTGATTCTGTTCCAGACAGGCCGACACTGCTTCTTGGACATCGGACTCCAGTTCGTTCTCGCTCGCCAGGGACGCAATGCTCGGAGCCCCTGCATCATCGTCTAGCTCAAGCCCTTCGCGAGCGTGACACAGATCGTCATCACGCACGCCGCCATCGCGGGTCAGTTCGTTGGCGCGGGCGGGGTGGTGGCGCTGGTGGTGGTGTACGGGCCGGGGGTTTGTTGGTTCAGGGCGGCGACGCGTACGTCGTAGGTGGTGGCGCCGCCTAGCGGCGCGGCGGGGGCGATGGTGGCGGTGCCGGCGGTGCCGGTATGGGGCCAGTCGGCCCAGTGGGTGGCGGTGCGCTGCTTGTATTGGATTCGGTAGCCGGTGACAGTGCCTGCGGGCGGCGACCAGGCGAGGTTGAGCGTCAGGGTCTTGCCGTCTGCGAGTCGGGCGGTGGCGGCGAGGCCGGTGGGAGTGCCGGGCGGGGCGGCCGGCGTGGCGGCGGCGGCCGGCGACCAGGGGCCGGCGCCTGCGATGTTGAGGGCCCGGACCTGGACCTGGTGCGCAGTGTCGTTGACGAGCCCGACGATGGTGGCGGTCACGCCGACGGCGGCGATGGGGACGGACCATTCGCCGCCCGAGGGGCGGTACCGGATCTGGTAGCCGGTGGTGGGGGTGGGGCTGTCGTTGAGCAGGCCGGCCCCGGGGGCGGTCCAGGTGGCGGTGATCTTGCCGTCGCCGCCGGTGAGGGCCGGCACCGGGGGCGCCGAAGGGGCGCTGTCGTTGTCGGCGAGGGTGACGGTGAGCACGTCGGTGCTGCTGAGCGTGAGGCTGGTGCTGGTGAGCTTGATGACGATGGTCTCGTCGTCGTCGTCGATGCTGTCGTCGGCGACGGTGATGACGGCGATGCCGTGGCGTTCGCCGGCCGCGATGGTGATGGTCGTCGCCGACAGGGTGTAGTCGTCGGGGCCTGCGGTTCCCGCGGCGGTGAGGACGAGGGTGACGGGGCTGGTGGCGGCGCCGTCGAGGGCCGCGGTGACGGTGGTGGTGGCGCCTTCGGCGGGGTTGGTGCTGGACGCGCTGAGGGTCACCGTCGTCGGTTCGGGCTCGGCGCGGGTGACGGTGACGGTGTAGGTGCGGGCGCTGGTGGTTCCCGCGGCGACGGTCACGTCGATGGTGTTGGCACCGACTTCGAGGCTGACGGGCCCGCTGGGGGTGCCCGGCGTTGCCGGGGCCGGGGTGTCGCCGCGCTGGGCGACGGTGACCGCGGCCTGGCTGGACGGGTCGGCGATCTTGGCGGTGACGGTGACTGCGGTCGTGGTGTGGGCCACGGCGGCGGTGTAGGCGAGGGTTCTGGGCGCGAAGGCGGGGCTGAGGGCGACGGGCCGGGTGTCGCTGCCGGTGAGGGCGAGGCTGCCGAGGGTGCTGTCGTCGTCGGTGACCGCGACCCGGGCGGTGTCGATGGCGATGGCGGCGTAGACGGCGTCGCCGGTGGCTCGGTGGGCGATGGTCGCCGCGGCGTCGTCGGCGTCGCTGTCTTGGGGCGCGGCGACGGTGAAGGTCTGGGCGACGCCCCAGTCGGTGAACGTCAGTGTCTCCGGCGTGACCGCCGCGGCGGGGCTGCTGCTGGTGGCGGTGATCGCCACCGCGGTCGAGGGTCGGGTGGCGAGCACGACCTGGTACTGGATGCGGCCACCCTCCAGCACGCCTATGTCGGTGCCGGAGACGGCCACGGCCGGGTCGAGGCCCAACACCGCTGCTCTCGTGAAGCGGGTCTTGAGCGTAACGAGGTCGGCTGCGCTGAATCTGAACCCGAACAGCCTCAGGATCGCGTTCGAGCCGTTCAGCGACGCCGGCAGGGTGTCGGCGTAGCCTTCGGGAGCTGTGGCGGGCCCGGTGCGGCGCACCACGAACTGCTCCAGCGCGGTGTTGGCGCTGAGGTCCGGCAGCGCCTCGAGCTGGTTGTCGTGGGCGTGCAGCGACTGCAGCCGGCTGAGTCCGCCGAGGTCGGGCAGCGCCTCGAGCTGGTTGTTGGCCACGCTGAGCACGCTCAGCGAACGCAGCGCTGCGAGGCCGGGCAGTTCGCTGAGCGCGTTGTTGGAGACGTACAGACCGGTCAGCGACGTGAGCGCGTCGAGGTCGGGCAGCGCTGTGAGGCTGTTGTTGGACACGTTGAGGGTTCTAAGCGATGCGAGTTCGTCGAGGTCGGGCAGCGTTGTGAGGCCGTTGTTGGACACGTTGAGGGTTGCGAGGCCGCTGAGCCCGTCGAGGTCGGGCAGCGCTGTGAGGCTGTTGCCGGCCGCGTTGAGGGTTCGCAGCGATGTGAGTTCGTCGAGGTCGGGCAGCGCTGTGAGGCCGTTGTTGGACACGTTGAGGGTTGCGAGGCCGCTGAGCCCGTCGAAGTCGCCGTCCTTGAGCGCGGTGAGGCCCCGGCCCGGCAGGTTCAGCACCCCGGTGATGGCGGCCAGGTGCGCGTCGGTGACCGTCGCGCAGTCGCTTTCGCCGGCCCGTGCCATGATGGCGTCGCGCACCGCTGCGGTGCGGCCGCACACTCCGGGCGCCGCATGCACGCTCACTGTCACCGACGCGACCGTGGCTGCGGTGTAGGCGGAGTCGCCGGTGGCGCGGTGCGATATGACCGCCTCGGTTCCGCCGCCGCGCTCAGCCGCGCTCACGGTGAGCGTCGCTGGCTCGCCCCACACGGTGAACGTCAGCCGTGTCGGCGACACCGCCACCGCTGCGTCGCTGCTCGCCACGGTGACGGTGACAGCCGATTCCGGCGGGGCAGCGAGCACCAGCCGGTACTGGACGGATTGGCCCTCGGTCACATCGAGTTCGGTTGTGCTGAGCGCGACCGCGGTGTCCGCTGACAGTTCCGACAGCGCGGTGAGCCTGGTCTTGGCTGTGACGATCTCGTCGACGGTGAGCTCGAAGCCGTGCAGGCCCAGCGACTCCAGCGCAGCGGGGATGCCGTCCAGGTAAGCCTCAGGCAGCGAGGTCGCGCTGTTGTGGCCGATGTCGAGGCTCGACAGCGCCGACAGGCTGCTCACGTCGGGCGGCGCCTTGAGCCGGTTGTGGCTCACGTCGAGGCCGGTGAGCGCGGCGAGCCGGGCGAGGCTCGGCAGCTTCTTGAGCCGGTTGCGGCTCACGTCGAGGCCGGTGAGCGCCCTCAGGCGGCCCAGCCCCGGCAGGCTCTTGAGCCGGTTGCGGCTGGCGTCCAGCGTCGTGAGCGCGCTGAGGCGGCTGAGGTCGGGCAGTCCCTCAAGCAGGTTGCCGCTGACGTCGAGGGTGGCCAGGGCCCGCACGCGCCTGAGGCTGGGCAGCGCGGCGAGCCGGTTGGTGTGGACGTTCAGGCCGGTGAGGGCGGTGAGGTTGTCGAGGCTGGGCAGCGCGGCGAGCCGGTTGGTGTGGACGTTCAGGCCGGTGAGGGCGGTGAGATTGTCGAGGCTGGGCAGCGCGGCGAGCCGGTTGGTGTGGACGTTCAGGCCGGTGAGGGCGGTGAGATTGTCGAGGCTGGGCAGCGCGGCGAGCCGGTTGGTGTGGACGTTCAGGGTGGTGAGGGCGGTGAGGTAGTCGAGGCTGGGAAGCGCGGTTAGCCGGTTGTTGCTGGCATCAAGGTTGATGAGCCCGTTGAGGCTGTTGAGGCTGGGCAGCACGGTTAGCCGGTTGTTGCTGGCATCGAGGTTGGTGAGCCCGCTGAGGCGGTTGAGGCTGGGCAGCCGCTGCAGGCGGTTGTCGCTCACGTCAAGGGCGGTGAGCCCTCGCAGCCGGTTGAGGCTGGGCAGCGTCGTCAGCAGGTTGCTGTGCGCATCGAGCGTGGTCAGTCCCGACAGGTCGCCCAGTCTCGGCAGCGCAGCGAGCTGGTTGTCGCTCACATCGAGCCCGGTGAGGCCGCCCAGGCCGTCGAAGTCGCCGTCGTTGAGCTCGGTCAGTTCCTGGCCGCTGATGTCGAGAGTGCCCGTCGCCGCGGCGAGGTGCGCGCCGGTGACCGCCGAGCAGCCGCTCGCGGCTGTCACCAGCGCGACGATCGCGTCCCGCACCGCAGGCGTGCGCCCGCAGACGCCGCTGGTGCCCGGCGCGGCGCGGGTCACGGTGACGGTGTAGGTGCCCGACGTGCCGCGCTGGGCGGCGACTTCGATGTCGATGGCGTTGTCGCCCACCGTCAGCTCGATGGCGCCGCTGGCCGTGCCGCTGTCGATGGCGGCGAGCGTGCCGCCGTGCTTCCCGGCTCGCAGGGCCGCAGCGCTCGACGCGGCTGTGGCGGTGACGGTCATGCTGGTGGTGCCGTGCCCGACGCTGGCGGTGTACGAGCGCTCGTCGGCGGCGAAGTCCGGGGCGAGTGCGATCTCGTTGCCGTCGCTGCCTGCCAGCACCAGAGCGCTCAGCGCGGCCGCGTCGTCGTCGTGCACGCCGACTTGCACAGACGCGATCCCCCGGCCGGCGTAGGAGGTGTCACCGGAGGCGGAATGGCTCACAGCAACGGATTCGTCGTCGCCGTCGGTGTCCTGTGCGGCAGTCATGGTGAAGGTCTGGGGCACTCCCCAGTCGGTGAAGGTCAGAGTCTCGGGCAACACCGCGACCGCTGCGCCGTCCTCGACGGCGGGCGTGACCGTCACCGCCGCCCTCGGCGCAGTGGCCAGCACCACCCGGTACTGCGCCGTCGATCCCTCTGTCACGGCCAAGTTGTGGCCGCTCACCACTACTGCGGGGTCCAGCGCCCGCGTCGTCAGGTTGGTGAGCCGGGTCTTCATTGAGACGATGTCATCGACATCGAACTCGAACCCACGCATCTCCAGTCGATTTAGCGACGCGGGAAGGTTCTCGACGAACCCGTCTGGCACCGCGGGCGTGCCGTCTCGGCCCATGCCGTGGCTCAGATGAAGCCACCGAAGCCCGGTGTTTGTGCTCAGATCCGGTAACGCTGTGAGTCGGTTGCTGGATACCACGAGCTGTGTGAGGTTTGTGAGGTTGTCGAGGTCGGGAAGTGATGAGAGCTGGTTGCCGGATGCCCAGAGTTTTGTGAGGTTCGTGAGGCTGTCGAGGCTTGGCAGCGCTGTGAGCCGGTTGGTGGATGCCAAGAGTTGTGTGAGGTTTGTGAGGTTGTCGAGGTTGGGTAGCGTTGTAAGCAGGTTGCCCGCCGGCCAGAGCTCCGTGAGGTTTGTGAGGTTGTCGAGGTCGGGTAGCGTTGTAAGCCGGTTGCCCGATATGTAGAGACCTCTGAGATTTGTAAGGTTGTCGAGGTTGGGTAGCGTTGTGAGTTGGTTGCGTCCTGCGGAGAGGTATATGAGGTTTGTGAGGTTGTCGAGGTCGGGAAGTGTCTTGAGCTGGTTGTCGAATACGGAGAGTGTTGTGAGGTTTGTGAGGTTGTCGAGGTTGGGTAGCGTTGTGAGCTGGTTGCCGGATGTCCGGAGGCTTGTGAGTTTGGTTAGGTTGTCAAGGTTGGGAAGTGTTGTGAGTTGGTTGCGGTCTGCGGAGAGGTGCGTGAGGTTTGTGAGGTTGTTGAGGTCGGGGAGTGTTGTGAACTGGTTGCCAGAAATATCGAGTTGTGTGAGGTTTGTGAGGTTGTTGAGATCGGGGAGTGTTGTGAGCTGGTTGTTGCTGACATTGAGTGTTGTGAGGTTTGTGAGGTTGTCGAAGTCGCCGTCTCTTAGCGTGGTGAGGCCTTTGTTGCTGAGGTTGAGAGCGCCTGCTAGGGCGGATAGGTGCGTGGGAGTTACGGCTGCGCAGTTCGTGATGCCCGAGATCTTGGCGAGGATGGCTGTTTGAACGGCTGGGGTTCGGCCGCAGATGCCTTGAGTGCTGGAGGATGCTGGGGCGGTTGACTGCTTCGCTGATGCGCTCGGGTCGGGGGCGGCGCTCGAGTCGGGGGCGGCGGCGGGATTCTTCGGGCTGCCGGGGGTGTCGGGCGCGGGCTGGCGTGCCGGGGGATCAGCGGGCTGCGGCGAATCCTGCGCGGCGGCGGGCTGTGCGGCGAGCAGCGACGCGGCGAGCAGTCCGGCGAGTGCTGCAGCTAGCAGCCGTGGGGCGACGGCGCGCCTGGAGTCGGTCGTCTTGGACCGATCTCGAGGTCCGGGAGGGGGTGTCGTTGGCTGGCGCGCCTCAGGCATCGGCGGGCACGGTAGGCAGCCGCGCGCTCGGTGTCCAGTTCTGGTTATGCTGTGCCGCGAGGATCATATGTTGTCTCATGCATCTGAAATTGAAAAAATCTGGACACCACATAAGGAGCTCCCATATCATGCATGCCATGGTGTGGGGGTTTGACGGTTGGCAGAAGTCGAAGGCCCGCGGCAGAGCGGCCGGGTTCGTTTGATGGGCCGTTCAGGGGTGTGCGAAGGGTCGCCATGAGCGGGCGTCCCGAGGCCGGCTCCGCCCTGTTGCGGCGGGTCTCCCGCCAGCGGGCGCGGCAGCGGCACGGTCCGGGGGGTCCGACCCTCGGGCCGCGGGGGCGCTGATGCGGCGGCGGCTGTGTGTGCTGGCGGCGGTGGCGGTGGTGGCGAGCCTGCTGGGCGTGGCCGGCAATCCCGCCCAGGCGCAGGCGTCCGCCCTGGATCCGGCGGTCGGGACCGCCGCGGCGGAGGCGCCCGGACCGGCGGGAGACCTCAACCCGCAAGTGATGGTTGAGGCTGTTCCAGGGCCAGACCCCCCCCCGGAACCCAAGGTCACGGCAGAGGTTGAGCCGGCGGCGTCCGGACCGGCGGGAGACCTCAACCCGCAGGTGAGGGTTGAAGCTGCTCCGGAGCCGGAGGTGACGGTCGAGATCGTGCCCGAGGAAACGGGGACGGACGAACCGCAGGTGACAGTCGAGATCCTGCCGGAGGAAACGGGGACGGACGAACCGCAGGTGACCGTCGAGATCCTGCCGGAGTCGGGGTCGGCCGAACCGGAGGTGACAGTCGAGATCCTGCCGGAGGAAACGGGGTCGGACGAGCCGCAGGTCACGGTCGAGGTTGTGCCGGAGTCGGGGTCAGCCGAACCGCAGGTGACGGTCGAGATCGTCCCAGCCGAGGAGCCCGGACCGGGGCAGGCGCCGGCTGGGGCCGGGGGCCAGGGATCGCCGGTCGGGGCCCAGAGGCCCGGCGACGTGACCGTTCAGGGGCAGCAGACGGGGCCCTCGATCAAGGTCTGCGCGGGTCCTAGCGCGGCCAACGACTGCTCAGCCATCACGTCGACGTCGGCCGGCTCGCAAACGTTCACCGTCTTCGGCACGGGCTTCACCGGCGCGGGCGTCGTCTCCGGACTCAACTTAGGATATGGCTTGACCGCCTGCCTGGCACCGGCCACCGGGAGCTTGGCCACCAGCAACTTCTTCACGGATTGCGACACCGACGGCGTGGCTGCTCGCAGTTGGTCGGCGACTGGCGTCAAGGCGGGTTCGCAAGGTTTGACGACGCTGCACTTGTCATCCACGTTCATTAGGAACAACTACTGCACGGGATGCGAGGCATTCACTGTAAGTAACGGCACCTTCAAAGAGGACATAACTGTCATCGTTCCCGCCAACGGGGTAGTCATCGGTGGCGCGATATTCGGATTTACTAGCCCCCGAATAGTCGTCAAAGGGTCTGCGTATCAGGCGCTCGCCATCGAGGAGGCCGCGCCGGCGTTGGACGGGTTGGCGGCGTCGAACACCGTGGCGAAGTCGGTGGCGTTGAGCTGGACCGACCCGAGCGCCTGCGCGTCGGCGAGCCCGGCTTGCATCTACGAGTTCCGGCACCGTAAGCCCGGCGGCGAGTGGCCGGACGACTGGACGACCGCATCGACCTCGACGAGTCACACGGTGGCGTCGCTGGAGTCGGGAGTCGAGTACGAGTTCCAGGTGCGGGTCCGCCAGGGGACGGTGGGCTCCGAGGACGTGCTGGCGCGGAGTTCGGTGTCGGCCACGACGCTGGATGTGCCGCTGGCACCGAGGGAACTGTCCGCGACGCCCAACGGGGCGAAGACCCAGTACCGCTTGCAGTGGAGGCGACCGGCTACGGACGCCACGGCCCGGGACGCGGTGACGGCCTACAGGGTCGAATGGTCCGCCGACGGCGTGACGGGCTGGGCCACCCTGGCGACGAAGCGCCAGAACCAGAGGCAGCACAACGACAGAAACCTTCCCAGGGGCACCGACCGCTACTACCGGGTGGTCGCTATCAGCGAAGCGGGCGGCAGCGAGCCCTCCAACGTGTCTCCGGCCCCGGTGCCGACGATGCTGACGCTATCCGTCGACAGGAACCCGTCGGAGGCCGACGACGCCTCCACGTCGGGCACCAACGAGCAGGTGGCGACGCTGACGGCGACCCTCGACCGGCCGGCGCAGGCGGAAGTGACCGTGACGCTGACGGTGGAGACCGACAGCACCGCGGCCCGCGACACCGGCAGCGGCGGCGACTACACACTGAGCGCGGACACGATCACCATCGCGAGGGGCGAGACGCAGGGAACCGCTGAGATCACGGTGGCTGACGACGATGTTCGCGAGGGCAGGATCACCGTCACCGTCGACGACAAGGGCACCGCCACGACCGACGACGACGAGAAGGCGGTCTCCACCGAGCACGAGAGGATCGTGATCAACGCGTCGAGCACGCCGCCCAATCTGACCGCGGTGCCGCTGGAGGTGACCATCGCCGACAGCAAGCCCGCGCTGGCGGTGTTCGCGAGCGATGACAACAGCCGCGCCGTGAAGTCGGTGCCACATGCCGGCGCGCACACCTTCACCGTCGCAGGCAGCGGCTTCACGGGAGACTTCGTGGGCGATCTCGGGTTGTTCGTGTCTGCCTGTCTCGTACCCGAGGGCACCCTGCTGGGACCGGACCAGCTGAGTTCTGATCGGTTCTTCACCCATTGCGACGCGGAGGGTCTCGCCTCCCTCTTGAGCATCATGCCGGTGCCCAGTTCCCAGGACTTGACGAGCCTGTACGCTTCGCAGGCGCTTCCCATCTCTCCGCCGGGTGCGACGGTGGTGCTGTTCGATCTGTCCGCGGGCAGTTTCGTTTTTGACATGGATGTCGCTGTGCCTGTCGGTGGGGTGTTCATCGGGGCTGGCGGCGCGAGACTCGGCGGTAATTGCGGCCGTTTGGCCTGCATCGTGTCGAGTTTCAACGAACCCATCGCGGTGCTGCCCATCGCCGATGTCGCCGCGGCGCCGGCGGTGGACTCGGTGGCGCTGTCGTGGTCCAACGAGGACTTCTGCGACGCCACATCGCCGGCTTGCACCTACTGGGTGCGCCACAAGAAGACCGCCGACGGCGACGACGGCTGGTCGAGTTGGGCCGACACGGGCTGGACCTCCGGTGCGCCGACATACACCGTGACCGGACTCGACGCCGAAACCGGCTACGACTTCCAGATCGAGCGCCGCGAGGGCGCGGCCGTCCTCAACCAGGGGTCGATGTCAGTCACCACCCTGCCGCCGCCCTCGCTGACCCTGACCACCGACCGGATGCCGTCGGAGGCGGACGACAGCGCCACTTCGGGCGTCGATGAGCGGGTGGCGACGCTGACCGCGGAGCTCGAGAGTCCGGCGATGGCCCCGGTGACGGTGACGCTCACCGTTGATCCCGCCAGCACCGCAACCGCGGACAGCGACTTCACGCTGAGCCCGGCCTCCATCACCATCGCACAGGGCGCCACCACCGGCACCGCCACGATCACCGTGATCGACGACGAGCTGAGCGAGGGAACGATCACCGTCAACGGCCAGACCATCGCCACCGAGCACGAGACGATCGTGATCAACGCCGCCGCCGTCACGTCGCCGCCGCGGATCGGCACCCTGACGGTGACCATCGTCGATGATGAGCCTGCGGGGGCGGTGTTCTTGAAGCCGAACGCGGACACGGCGGCCGACTTCAGTGCGCAGGTGACCGAGTTGTCGAAGGCGGGTACCTATCACTTCACCGTCGTGGGCACCGGCTGGACCGCGGACCGCCTGGGCGTCCTCGGGCTGTTTGTGTCGGCTTGCGTGGTGCCGCCGGACCGCATGCTGGGCCCGACACAGTTCTACACCCACTGCGACTCAGACGGCGCCGCCGCGACGCCGATTGCCGGCAACTTTGCGCCCGAGCCCGGCTCCCAGGACCTGACATCGATACGGGCCACCAGCGGCTGCTCGCTGTTGCAGATCGCCAAGCCCACTGCCGTGTGCACCCCCTTTACGATCACCGACGGCGCCTTCCGTCTGGACCTGCCGGTCAATGTGCCTGCGGGGGGCGTGTTCATCGGCTCCGGGACCGCTCGTCTCATGGGGTTCACTCCGGAAATTCTTCGCACCGTCAACAAGCTGATCGATGTCGCGCCGATCGCCGGTCTGGCCGCGGTGCCGACGGCGGACTCGGTGGCGTTGTCGTGGTCCAACGAGAGCTTCTGCACCTCGACTAGCCCGACCTGCTCGTATTGGGTGCGCCACAAGAAGACCGCCGACGGCGACGACTCGTGGTCGAGTTGGGCCAACACGGGCTGGACCTCCGGTGCGCCGACATACACGGTGACCGGACTCGACGGCAGCACCGCCTACGACTTCGAGATCGAACGCCGCGAGGGCGCGGCCGTCCTCAACCGGGGGTCGGTGTCGGCCACCACGGTGAGCGCGGCGCCGGGGGTGCCCGAGAGTGTGGCGGTGGCGGTGGTGTCCGGGGACACGACGAAGCTGGCGGTCTCGTGGTCGGCACCCTCGTCTGGGCCGGCGGCGACCGGCTACCGGGTGCGGTGGCGCACCGAGGCGGCCGGCGTGAAGGCGGCGGGGATGTGGCAGGGCGCCGGCGGCAACGACGATACCGGCGAGGACGTGGGCAACGTGACCTCGCACACGATCTCGGGGCTGACCAAGGGCACCGGCTACGAGGTGCAGGTGGCCGCGGTGGGCGCCGGGGGCACGGGGGAGTTCTCCGAGACGCGGCGGGGGGTGCCGTGGCCGGCGCCGGGCACGCTCACGGTGTATCTGGTCACCGACAGCGACCTGAGCTCGCCGCTGGGCGACATCGAGGGCGGCGGCACCACCACCTTCACGCTGGTGGGCACGGGCTGGACCTCGGGAAAGTTGGGCAACCTGGGGTTGTACTTGACGGCGTGCATCGTGCCCGACAGCGGCGACAAGGCCCATGTGCACTTCTACCGGGACTGCGATTCCGACGGCGCGCACCCCCAGGCGGGGATCCCTTCGGGCGAGGAGACGCCGGGCTCGCAAGATCTGACCCGCCTGCACGGAACCAACACGGTTTTCAACAATCTGGCCATGGGACTCGGCTTGGCGGGCTGGGAGCTGTTCACCATCGAGTCGGACGGCTCGTTCAACCAGGACCTGACGGTGGAGGTCCCCGCCGGGGGCGTGGTCATCGGCGCGGGCTCCGCCAACGGACCCCTCCCGCCGGTGGCGGTGACCAGCGCCAACGTGCTGGTCGGCGTGACCGGCGACGCCATAGACGACCTGGTGGCGACCCCGGCGGCAACGTCGGTGGCGCTGTCGTGGACCAACCCGCCCGAATGCACCGCCACCGCGCCGGAGTGCAGCTACCAGGTCCGCCACCGCAGCGCCGACAGCGACGAGTGGTCCGAATGGGCCGCGGCCACATCGCTGACGGCGCACACCGTCACCGGCCTCGACTCCGAGACCGAGTACCGCTTCGGCGTGCGCCGCCGCCAGGGCGGCACCACCCTCGCAGCATGGCGCATCGCGGCCACCACGCTGATGGCGCCGAACCAGGACCCGACGTTCTCCGCGCTCACGGCGACCCGCAGCGTGGAAGAGAACTCCCCCGCGGTGACCGACGTGGGCGCCCCGGTGGCCGCCACCGACCCCAACACCGACGACACCCTGACCTATTCGATGACCGGAGAGACGTCGAAGTTCACCATCGACACATCCTCGGGCCAGATCAAGACCAGCTCGTCGTTGGACCGTGAGACCAAAGCCAGCTACACCGTCACGGTGAAGGTCACCGACGGCAAGGACGCCACCGGCGGCACCAGCACCGACATCGACGCCGAGATCACAGTCACCATCAACGTCACCAACGTCAACGAGGCCCCGGTGGCGGTGGCCGACGCGGTGACGATCAACGAGGACGCGGGCAAGACCGAGATCGACGTGGTGGCCAACGACACCGACGTCGACAGTTCGTCTCTGACGGCGGTGGACGTGTCGGACCCCGACAACGGCACCGCCGCGGTGAAGACGGGCGACGGCGGGGTGATCGAGTACACGCCCGACGCCGACTTCTCGGGCACCGACACCTTCACCTACAAGGCCTACGACGGCGCTCTCAAGAGCGCCGCCACCGCCACCGTGACGGTCACCGTCACCGCGGTCAACGACGCGCCGGTCGCGACCAACGACGCGGTGACGATCGACGAGGACTCGGGCAAGACCGAGATCAACGTGGTCGCCAACGACACCGACGTCGACAGCACGACGCTGACGGTGTCGGCGATCAAGACCGCGCCGTCCATGGGCACCGCCGCCATCAAGACCGGCAACAAGATCATCGAGTACACCCCCAACGCCAACGCCAACGGCAGAGACACCATCGTCTACACCGTGTCCGACGGCTCAGGTGGCACCGCTGACGGCACCGTCACCGTCACCATCACCCCGGTGAACGACGACCCGGTGTTCAGCGACGGCCCGACCGCGTCGCGCAGCGTGACGGTGGCGGGCTCCACCGCGACCAGCAAGGTGGGCGCGCCGCTGGGGGTGACCCACCCCGACACCGGCGACACGTTGACGTTCGGGATCGGCGGCACCGACGGATCGAAGTTCACGGTCGACAGCGACGGCCAGATCAGCGTCGGGTCCTCGAAGCTGCCGGTGGTGACCCAGCAGACCTACACCGTGACCGTCACGGTGCGCGACAGCAAGAACTCGGCGGGGAACGCCGACACCAACACAGACGACACCATCACCGTGACGATCACCATCAGCGACGCCAACAGCAAACCCACCTTCGACGACGGCGACTCCACGACCCGGGATGTGGCTGAGAACTCCGCGGCGGTCGTCAACGTGGGCAGCCCGGTGGCCGCCAGCGACGCCGACAGCAGCGACACGCTGACCTATTCGATGACCGGGGAGACGTCGAATTTCACCATCGTGGGGACCACAGGCCAGATCAAGACCAGTTCGTCTTTGGACCGCGAGGCCAAGGCCAGCTACACGGTGACGGTGAAGGTCACCGACGGCAAGGACGCCGCCGGCGGCACCAGCGCCGCCATCGACGACGAGATCACTGTCACCATCAACGTGACCAACGTCAACGAGGCCCCAGTGGCGGTCAACGACGCGGTGACCATCAACGAAGACGCCGGCAAGACCGAGATCAACGTGGTCTCCAACGACACCGACGTCGACAGCTCGTCTTTGACCGCGGTGGACGTGTCAGACCCCGACAACGGCACCGCCGCAGTGAAGTCCGACGACGCCACGGTGATCGAGTACACCCCCGACGCCAACTTCTCCGGCACCGACACCTTCACCTACAAAGCCTCCGACGGATCCCTCAAGAGCGCCGCCGCGGCGACGGTGACGGTGACCGTCAGCCCGGTCAACGACGCGCCGGTCGCGACCGACGACGCCAAGACGATCAACGAGGACTCCGGCAAGACGGAGGTCAACGTGATCGCCAACGACACCGACATCGACAGCGCGACGCTGACGGTGACGGCGATCACGACCCCGCCCCAAAAGGGCACCGCCGCCATCAAGACCGGCAACAAGATCATCGAGTACACCCCCAACGCCGACGCCAACGGCAGAGACACCATCGTCTACACCGTCTCTGACGGGTCCGGGGGCACCGACAGCGGCACTTTGACGATCACGATCAACCCGCTAAACGACGACCCGTCCTTCAGCGACGGCGCTACCGCGTCGCGCAGCGTGACAGTGGCGGGCTCCACCGCCAACAGCGAGGTGGGCGCGCCGCTAGGGGTGACCCACCCCGACACCGGCGACACGCTGACGTTCGGGATCGGCGGCACCGACGGCTCGAAGTTCACCGTCGACAGCGACGGCCAGATCAGCATCGGATCAAACGACCTGCCGGTGGTGACCAAACAGACCTACACCGTGACCGTCACCGTCAGAGACAGCAAGGACTCCGACGGGGAAGCCGACACCGACACAGACGACACCATCACCGTGACGATCACCATCAGCGACGCCAACAGCAAGCCCGCCTTCGACGACGGCGAAACCACGACCCGCGACGTGGCCGAGAACTCCGCGGCGGTCGTCAACGTCGGCGCCCCGGTGGCCGCCACCGACGCCGACAGCAGCGACACGCTGACCTACACCCTCGACGGCGACGACAAGACGAGCTTCACCATCACAGGCACCACCGGCCAGATCAAGACCAAGACCTCTTTGAACCGCGAGGCCAAAGCCACCTACACCGTCAAAGTCAAAGTCACCGACAGCAAAGACGCCGCCGGCGGCACCAGCGCCGCCATCGACGACGAGATCACCGTCACCATCAACGTCACCGACGTCAACGAGGCCCCAGTCGCGGTCAACGACACAGTCACCATCGACGAGGACGCCGCCAAGACCGAGATCGCGGTGACCGACAACGACAGCGACCCCGAGAACGGCAGCCTCACCGCGTCGATCGTGACCAGCCCCAACAAGGGCACCGCGACGGTCAAGTCCGGCGACGCGACGGTGATCGAGTACACCCCCAACGCCAACGCCAACGGTTCGGACAGTTTCACCTACAAGGTGTCTGACGGCACCCACGACAGCGGCACGGCGACGGTGTCGATCACGATCAACGCGGTGAACGATGCGCCGGTTGCGGTCGACGACGCCAAGACGATCGTCGAGGACTCGGCCAAGACCGAGATCAACGTGATCACCAACGACACCGACGTGGAGGGCGACGACCTGTCGGTCACCGCGATCACGACCCCGCCGACGAAGGGCACTGCCGCGATCAAGGCCGGCAACAAGGTGATCGAGTACACCCCGAATGCTGACGCGGTCGGCGAGGACACGGTGGTGTACACGGTCTCTGACGGGACCGACACCGCCAGCGGCACTTTGACGGTGACGATCACCGCGGTCAACGACGATCCTGCCTTCAGTGAGGGGACCGTCAGCGACGGGGTCCGCTCCACGACGCGCAGCGTGACGTTGGCGGGCTCCACGATGAACAGCGCCGTGGGTGCGGTGCTGGCGGTGGACCATCCCACCGACGAGACCGAGGCGTTGACGTTCGCGATCGGCGGGACCGACGGATCGAAGTTCACGGTGAGCTCCAGCGGCCAGATCAGCGTCGGGTCCACCGATCTGCCCGTGTTGACCCAGCAGTCCTACACCGTGACCGTCACCGTCAGGGACAGCAAGAACTCCTCGGGGACCGCCGACACCGTCATCGACGACACCATCACGGTGACGATCACGATCAGCGACGCCAACAGCAAGCCGACTTTCGATGACGGAACCTCCGCGACGCGGGAGGTGGCTGAGAACTCCGCGGCGGTCACCAACGTGGGCGCGGCGGTGGCGGCCACCGACGCCGACAACGGAGACACCCTCACCTACACGCTGTCGGGCACCGACGCGTCGTCGTTCACGATCGTGGGGACCACGGGCCAGATCAAGACCAGGACGTCGTTGGACCGCGAGACCAAAGCCAGCTATTCGGTGACGGTGAAGGTCACCGACAGCAAGAACGCATCCGGCAACGCCGACACCACCATCGACGACGAGATCACCGTCACCATCAACGTCACCGATGTCAACGAGGCCCCCACCGCGGTCGACGACTCGGTGACCATCAACGAGGACGCCGGCAAGACCGAGATCGCGGTGACCTCCAACGACAGCGACCCCGAGGGCGGCACCCTCACCGCGTCGATCGTGACCAACCCCACCAAGGGCACCGCGGCGCTCAAGTCCGGCAGCAGCACGGTGATCGAGTACACCCCCAACGCCAACGCCAACGGTTCGGACAGTTTCACCTACAAGGTGAACGACGGCACCCACGACAGCGGCACGGCGACGGTGTCGATCACGATCAACGCGGTGAACGATGCGCCGGTGGCGGTGGACGACGCCAAGACGATCGTCGAGGACTCGGCCAAGACCGAGATCAACGTGGTGGCCAACGACACCGATGTGGAGGGCGACGACCTGTCGGTGTCGGCGATCACGACCCCGCCGACGAAGGGCACTGCCGCGATCAAGGCCGGCAACAAGGTGATCGAGTACACCCCGAATGCTGACGCGGTCGGCGAGGACACGGTGGTGTACACGGTGTCTGATGGGACCGACACCGCCAGCGGCACTTTGACGGTGACGATCACCGCGGTGAACGACGACCCTGCGTTCAGTGAGGGCACCGTCGCCGACGGGGTCCGCTCCACGACGCGCAGCGTGACGTTGGCGGGCTCCACGATGAACAGCGATGTGGGTGCGGTGCTGGCGGTGGACCATCCCACCGACGAGACGGAGGCGTTGACGTTCGCGATCGGCGGGACCGACGGCTCGAAGTTCGCGGTGAGCTCCAGCGGCCAGATCAGCGTCGGGTCCACCGATCTGCCGGTGTTGGCCCAGCAGTCCTATGAGGTGACGGTGACGGTGTCTGACGGCAAGGACAGCACCGGAGACGAGACCGAGGCCACCACCGATGACACCATCACGGTGACGATCACGATCAGCGACGCCAACAGCAAGCCGACTTTCGATGACGGAACCTCCGCGACGCGGGAGGTGGCTGAGAACTCCGCGGCGGTCACCAATGTGGGCGCGGCGGTGGCCGCGTCGGATGCCGACAACGGAGACACGCTCACCTACACCCTCGACGGCACCGACAAGTCGAGCTTCACGATTGTGGGGACCACGGGCCAGATCAAGACCAAGACGTCTTTGGACCGCGAGACCAAAGCCAGCTATTCGGTGACGGTGAAGGTCACCGACAGCAAGAACGCGGCCGGCAACGCCGACACCACTATCGACGATGAGATCGCGGTGACGATCAACGTGACCGACGTGAACGAGGCCCCCACCGCGGTCAACGACTCGGTGACCATCAACGAGGACGCCGCCAAGACCGAGATCAACGTCACCGCCAACGACACCGACCCCGAGGGCGGCACCCTGACTGCGTCGATCGTGACCAACCCCACCAAGGGCACCGCGGCGGTGAAGTCGGGCGATTCGACGGTGATCGAGTACACCCCGAACGCGAACGTCAACGGCTCTGACAGTTTCACCTACAAGGTGAACGACGGCACCCACGACAGCGGCACGGCGACGGTGTCGATCACCATCAACGCGGTGAACGACGACCCGGTTGCCGTCGACGACGCCAAGACGATCGTCGAGGACTCGGCCAAAGTCGAGGTCAACGTGATCGCCAACGACACCGACATCGACAGCACGTCCTTGTCGGTGTCGGCGATCACGACCGCGCCGACCAAGGGCACCGCCACGGTCAAGGCGACCGACAGCAAGGTGATCGAGTACACCCCGAATGCCGACGCCAACGGCGAGGACACGATCGTGTACACGGTGTCTGACGGGTCGGGGGGCACCGACAGCGGCACCTTGACGGTGACGATCACCGCGGTGAACGACGATCCGTCCTTCACTGCGGGCGCCACCGCGACGCGCAGCGTGACTGTGGCGGGCTCCACGAAGAACAGCGCCGTGGGCGCGGTGCTGGCGGTGACGCATCCCTCAGACGAGACCGAGTCGTTGACGTTCAAGATTGGCGGCACCGACGGATCGAAGTTCGTGGTGAGCTTCAGCGGCCAGATCAGCGTCGGGTCCACCGACCTGCCGGTGGTGACCCAGCAGTCCTATGAGGTGACGGTGACGGTGTCCGACGGCAAGGACAGCACCGGAGACGAGACCGAGGCCACCACCGACGACACAATCACGGTGACGATCACCATCAGCGGCACCAACCGTGCGCCGACTTTCGACGACGGCGACTCCACGACGCGGGATGTGGCCGAGAACGCCGCGGCGGTCACCAACGTGGGTGCCCCGGTGGCCGCCACCGATGCCGACCGCGACGGACTGACCTACACGCTGTCGGGCACCGACGCCTCGTCGTTCACGATTGTCGGGTCGACGGGTCAGATCAAGACCAGGACGTCTTTGGACCGCGAGGCCAAGTCGAGCTATTCGGTGACGGTGAAGGTCACCGACGGCAAGGACGCCGCCGGAGGCTCCAGCAACGCCATCGATGATGAGATCTCGGTGACGATCAACGTGACCGACGTGAACGAGGCCCCGACCGCCACTGACGACTCGGTGACGATCGACGAGGACTCGGGCAAGGTCGAGATCGCGGTGACCTCCAACGACACCGACCCTGAGGGCGGCACCCTGACCGCGTCGATCGTGACCAACCCGACCAAGGGCACCGCGGCGCTGAAGTCCGGCAGCAGCACGGTGATCGAGTACACCCCGAACGCGAACGTCAACGGCTCGGACAGTTTCACCTACAAGGTGTCTGACGGCACCCACGACAGCGGCACGGCGACGGTGTCGATCACGATCAACGCGGTGAACGATGCGCCGGTTGCGGTCGACGACGCCAAGACGATCGTCGAGGACGCCGCCAAGACCGAGATCAACGTGGTGGCCAACGACACCGATGTGGAGGGCGACGACCTGTCGGTGTCGGCGATCACGACCCCGCCGACGAAGGGCACTGCCGCGATCAAGGCCGGCAACAAGGTGATCGAGTACACCCCGAACGCGGACGCGGTCGGCGAGGACACGGTGGTGTACACGGTCTCTGACGGGACCGACACCGCCAGCGGCACTTTGACGGTCACGATCACCGCGGTCAACGACGATCCTGCCTTCAGTGAGGGGACCGTCAGCGACGGGGTCCGCTCCACGACGCGCAGCGTGACGTTGGCGGGCTCCACGATGAACAGCGACGTGGGTGCGGTGCTGGCGGTGGACCATCCCACCGACGAGACCGAGGCGTTGACGTTCGCGATCGGCGGGACCGACGGATCGAAGTTCACGGTGAGCTCCAGCGGCCAGATCAGCGTCGGGTCCACCGATCTGCCGGTGTTGGCCCAGCAGTCCTATGAGGTCACGGTGACGGTGTCTGACGGCAAGGACAGCACCGGAGACGAGACCGAGGCCACCACCGATGACACCATCACGGTGACGATCACGATCAGCGACGCCAACAGCAAGCCGACTTTCGATGACGGAACCTCCGCGACGCGGGAGGTGGCTGAGAACTCCGCGGCGGTCACCAATGTGGGCGCGGCGGTGGCCGCGTCGGATGCCGACAACGGCGACACGTTGACCTACACCCTCGACGGCACCGACAAGTCGAGCTTCACGATTGTGGGGACTACGGGCCAGATCAAGACCAAGACGTCTTTGGATCGTGAGGCCAAAGCCAGCTATTCGGTGACGGTGAAGGTCACCGACAGCAAGAACGCGGCCGGCAACGCCGACACCGCCATCGATGATGAGATCGCGGTGACGATCAACGTGACCGACGTGAACGAGGCCCCGACTGCGGTCAACGACTCGGTGACCATCAACGAGGACGCCGCCAAGACCGAGATCAACGTCACCGCCAACGACAGCGACCCCGAGGGCGGCACCCTCACTGCGTCGATCGTGACCAACCCCACCAAGGGCACCGCGGCGCTCAAGTCCGGCAGCAGCACGGTGATCGAGTACACCCCCAACGCCAACGTCAACGGCTCGGACAGTTTCACCTACAAGGTGTCTGACGGCACCCACGACAGCGGCACGGCGACGGTGTCGATCACGATCAACGCGGTGAACGATGCGCCGGTGGCGGTGGACGACGCGGTGACCATCGTCGAGGACTCGGCCAAGACCGAGGTCAACGTGATCACCAACGACACCGATGTGGAGGGCGACTCGTTGTCGGTCACCGCGATCACGACGGCGCCGTCCAAGGGCACCGCGGCGATCAAGGCCGGCAGCAAGGTGATCGAGTACACCCCGAACGCGGACGCGGTCGGCGAGGACACGGTGGTGTACACGGTGTCTGACGGGACCGACACCGCCAGCGGCACTTTGACGGTGACGATCACCGCGGTGAACGACGATCCTGCGTTCAGCGAGGGCACTGTCAGCGACGGGGTCCGTTCCACGACGCGCAGTGTGACGTTGGCGGGCTCCACGATGAACAGCGCTGTGGGTGCGGTGCTGGCGGTGGACCATCCCACCGACGAGACCGAGGCGTTGACGTTCGCGATCGGCGGGACCGACGGATCGAAGTTCACGGTGAGCTCCAGCGGCCAGATCAGCGTCGGGTCCACCGATCTGCCGGTGTTGGCCCAGCAGTCCTATGAGGTGACGGTGACGGTGTCTGACGGCAAGGACAGCACCGGAGACGAGACCGAGGCCACCACCGATGACACCATCACGGTGACGATCACGATCAGCGACGCCAACAGCAAGCCGACTTTCGATGACGGAACCTCCGCGACGCGGGAGGTGGCTGAGAACTCCGCGGCGGTCACCAATGTGGGCGCGGCGGTGGCCGCCACCGACGCCGACAACGGCGACACGTTGACCTACACCCTGGCCGGCACCGACGCGGCGAGCTTCACGATTGTGGGGACGACGGGTCAGATCAAGACCAAGACGTCTTTGGACCGTGAGACCAAAGCCAGCTATTCGGTGACGGTGAAGGTCACCGACGGCAAGGACGCGGCCGGCGGCTCCAGCACCGTGATCGACGACGAGATCTCGGTGACGATCAACGTGACCGACGTGAACGAGGCCCCGACCGCAACCGACGACTCGGTGACCATCAACGAGGACGCCGCCAAGACCGAGATCAACGTCACCGCCAACGACAGCGACCCCGAGGGCGGCACCCTCACCGCGTCGATCGTGACCAACCCGACCAAGGGCACCGCGGCGCTCAAGTCCGGCAGCAGCACGGTGATCGAGTACACCCCCAACGCCAACGTCAACGGCTCGGACAGTTTCACCTACAAGGTGTCTGACGGCACCCACGACAGCGGCACGGCGACGGTGTCGATCACGATCAACGCGGTGAACGATGCGCCGGTGGCGGTCGACGACGCGGTGACCATCGTCGAGGACTCGGCCAAGACCGACGTCAACGTGATCACCAACGACACCGATGTGGAGGGTGACTCGCTGTCGGTGTCGGCGATCACGACGGCGCCGTCCAAGGGCACTGCCGCGATCAAGGCCGGCAGCAAGGTGATCGAGTACACCCCGAACGCGGACGCGGTCGGCGAGGACACGGTGGTGTACACGGTCTCTGACGGGACCGACACCGCCAGCGGCACTTTGACGGTGACGATCACCGCGGTCAACGACGACCCTGCGTTCAGCGAGGGCACCGTCGCCGACGGGGTCCGCTCCACGACGCGCAGCGTGACGTTGGCGGGCTCCACGATGAACAGCGCCGTGGGTGCGGTGCTGGCGGTGGACCATCCCACCGACGAGACCGAGGCGTTGACGTTCGCGATCGGCGGGACCGACGGATCGAAGTTCACGGTGAGCTCCAGCGGCCAGATCAGCGTCGGGTCCACCGATCTGCCCGTGTTGACCCAGCAGTCCTACACCGTGACCGTCACCGTCAGGGACAGCAAGAACTCGTCGGGGACCGCCGACACCGTCATCGACGACACCATCACGGTGACGATCACTATCAGCGACGCCAACAGCAAGCCGACTTTCGATGACGGAACCTCCGCGACGCGGGAGGTGGCTGAGAACTCCGCGGCGGTCACCAACGTGGGCGCGGCGGTGGCCGCGTCCGACGCCGACAACGGAGACACCCTCACCTACACGCTGGCGGGCACCGACGCGTCGTCGTTCACGATCGTGGGGACGACGGGCCAGATCAAGACCAGGACGTCGTTGGACCGCGAGACCAAAGCCAGCTATTCGGTGACGGTGAAGGTCACCGACGGCAAGAACGCGGCCGGCAACGCGGACACCACTATCGATGATGAGATCGCGGTGACGATCAACGTGACCGACGTGAACGAGGCCCCGACTGCGGTCGCCGACTCGGTGACCATCAACGAGGACGCCGCCAAGACCGAGATCAACGTCACCTCCAACGACAGCGACCCCGAGAGCGGCACCCTCACCGCGTCGATCGTGACCAACCCCACCAAGGGCACCGCGACGGTCAAGTCCGGCGACGCGACGGTGATCGAGTACACCCCCAACGCCAACGCCAACGGTTCGGACAGTTTCACCTACAAGGTGTCTGACGGCACCCACGACAGCGGCACGGCGACGGTGTCGATCACGATCAACGCGGTGAACGATGCGCCGGTTGCGGTCGACGACGCCAAGACGATCGTCGAGGACTCGGCCAAGACCGAGATCAACGTGATCACCAACGACACCGACGTGGAGGGCGACGACCTGTCGGTCACCGCGATCACGACCCCGCCGACGAAGGGCACTGCCGCGATCAAGGCCGGCAACAAGGTGATCGAGTACACCCCGAATGCTGACGCGGTCGGCGAGGACACGGTGGTGTACACGGTCTCTGACGGGACCGACACCGCCAGCGGCACTTTGACGGTGACGATCACCGCGGTCAACGACGATCCTGCCTTCAGTGAGGGGACCGTCAGCGACGGGGTCCGCTCCACGACGCGCAGCGTGACGTTGGCGGGCTCCACGATGAACAGCGCCGTGGGTGCGGTGCTGGCGGTGGACCATCCCACCGACGAGACCGAGGCGTTGACGTTCGCGATCGGCGGGACCGACGGATCGAAGTTCACGGTGAGCTCCAGCGGCCAGATCAGCGTCGGGTCCACCGATCTGCCCGTGTTGACCCAGCAGTCCTACACCGTGACCGTCACCGTCAGGGACAGCAAGAACTCCTCGGGGACCGCCGACACCGTCATCGACGACACCATCACGGTGACGATCACGATCAGCGACGCCAACAGCAAGCCGACTTTCGATGACGGAACCTCCGCGACGCGGGAGGTGGCTGAGAACTCCGCGGCGGTCACCAACGTGGGCGCGGCGGTGGCGGCCACCGACGCCGACAACGGAGACACCCTCACCTACACGCTGTCGGGCACCGACGCGTCGTCGTTCACGATCGTGGGGACCACGGGCCAGATCAAGACCAGGACGTCGTTGGACCGCGAGACCAAAGCCAGCTATTCGGTGACGGTGAAGGTCACCGACAGCAAGAACGCATCCGGCAACGCCGACACCACCATCGACGACGAGATCACCGTCACCATCAACGTCACCGATGTCAACGAGGCCCCCACCGCGGTCGACGACTCGGTGACCATCAACGAGGACGCCGGCAAGACCGAGATCGCGGTGACCTCCAACGACAGCGACCCCGAGAGCGGCACCCTCACCGCGTCGATCGTGACCAACCCCACCAAGGGCACCGCGGCGCTCAAGTCCGGCAGCAGCACGGTGATCGAGTACACCCCCAACGCCAACGCCAACGGCTCGGACAGTTTCACCTACAAGGTGAACGACGGCACCCACGACAGCAGCACAGCCACCGTGTCGATCACCATCAACGCCGTCAACGACAACCCGGTCGCCAACGACGACACCAAGACCATTGTCGAGGACTCGGCCAAGACCGAGATCAACGTGATCACCAACGACACCGACATCGACAGCACGACGCTGTCGGTCTCCGCGATCACGACCGCCCCCACCAAGGGCACCGCCGCCATCAAGACCGGCAACAACAAGGTGATCGAGTACACCCCCAACGCCAACGCCAACGGCGAAGACGAGATCGTGTACACGGTCTCTGACGGGTCGGGCGGCACCGACAGCGGCACCTTGACGATCACGATCACCGCGGTCAACGACGACCCCTCCTTCGCCGACGGCGCCACCGCGACGCGCAGCATCACGGTGGCGGGCTCCACGATGAACAGCGATGTGGGTGCGGTGCTGGCGGTGACCCATCCCTCAGACGAGACCGAGACGCTGACCTTCGACATCGGCGGGACCGACGGCTCGAAGTTCGCGGTCAGCTCCAGCGGCCAGATCAGCGTCGGGTCCACCGACCTGCCCGTCGAGGACCAGCAGTCCTATGAGGTCACCGTCACCGTCTCCGACGGCAAGGACAGCACCGGCGACGAGACCGAGGCCACCACCGACGACACCATCACCGTCACCATCACCGTCACCGTCGCCTCCGTCGCCGGGCTGGCGGCGGCCACGACGGCGGCGAAGTCGGCCGCGCTGAGCTGGACCGAGCCGTCGGCGTGCGCTTCGGCGAGCCCGGCGTGCATCTACCAGTTCCGCTACCGGGAATCCGGCCAGAGCTGGCCGTCGTCGTGGACGACCGCCTCGGGGACGGCGGCCCACACAGTGACGGGGCTGAAGGCGGGCACGGCCTACGACTTCCAGCTGCGGGTCATCCAAGGGACCGTGGGCAGCGAGGATCTGCTGGCGCTGGCGTCGGTGTCGGCCACCACCATGGCCACGACGACCTACTCGCTGGCGGGGGCCACGGTGGTGGAGGGCGCCGGCGCGGGGCTGGTCATCACGCTGGGCGAGGACGCGCCCAGCGGCGGGCTGGGGTTCACCGTCACCGCCGGCTACGCCTCCCCGGCGGCGGGCAAGGCGTCCTCGGGCGACGTGGGCACGATCACCACCCCGGTGACGGTGACCGGCGGGACCCGCACCCTCACGGTGACGGTGCCCACCGTGGACGACAATATCGCCGAGGACGCCGAGACCTTCACGGTGACGGTCACCCCGACCGGCACCAACTCCCCGGGCTGGGTGGAGCTGTCGACGGGGTCGGGCACCGCCACGGTCACCATCAACGACAACGACACCGCGGGCGTGACGGTGGGCGCGGTGTCTGTGAGCGTGTTCGCGGGCTCGACGACGACCTACACGCTGGTGCTCGACACCAAGCCCGCGGCCAATGTGGTGATCACGCCGGCCAGCGGCACCGCGGCGGCCGCCACGGTGACCGGCCAGGCCAAGACGTTCACGCCGGCGGACTGGGACCAGCCCCAGGAGGTGACCGTCACCGGCGTCGCGGCGGGCGCGTCGACGATCACCCACTCGGTGAGCTCGAGCGGCGACGCCAAGTACCCGACCGGCTTGAGCATCGCCTCGGTGGCGGCGACGGTGACGCCGACGCTGTCGGTGGGGGAGTTCGACACGATCGGGCAGTTCCCCACGAAGCACCCGACCAAGGACGGGGGGCTCCTGTATGAGGGCACCTCGGTCGAGTTCATGCTGACGGGGGCGGGCTGGACGGCGGGCGCCTACAAGGGAGAGTTCTGCGAGACGGTGTCCTACAAGGGGGTCGAGTCGGTCGCGGTGACCGGCTGCGACACCGCCAACGCGGTGGACATCACCGTCGGCAGCGACGGGGCGCTGTCGGCGACCATGACCTACACGGTGCCCGACAGCGGCATCCCCGACGACGGCGTGGCGATCAGGGTCCGTTCCGCCGGGGGCTCGCAGTCCGCGACGCTGCGGGTGGTCCACGCGCCGGGGGTGATCGAGTGGGAGGTGTCGTCGGTGACCCGCAACGACGGCACCGTCGAGGCCAACCCGGGTGAGGTGGACCTGACCGCGCTGGCGCCCGGCGACACGGTGGTCTTCGCGGTGCAGGGATCCAAGTGGATCGTGGGGTTCGTGGTGCCGATTGTGTGCCGGCTGCCCCAGGGCGGTCTGAGGCAGATCAATTTCGCGAACTCGTCGAACTTCTGCTTCCTCGCCCTCAGCCCCATCGCCGTCACCGACGATGGATGGACCCACACGGCGACCTACACGGTGCCCGCGGGGGGCCTGCCCCCCTACGGTCTGGCCGTCTCGGCGGGTGACGCCAACGGCGTCCAGGGCAACGCGGCGGTGGTGATCGGCGCCGGGACCGCGCCGTCGGTGTCGGTGCAGCCGGCCAACCGGGCCGACGTGGTCGGTGACGGCTCGAAGGAGTTCACCGTGTCGGGCTCGGACTGGACCGCCGGCCCCAAGGTGACCTACCAGTTCTTCGGCAGATGGAACATGGGGGCGCTGAAGAGCGAGTTCTGCACCATCCCCGACGGCGGCCTCGGGGCGATCACCGACGACCACTGCGACGGCGACAACGCAGCCACGATCAGCCTGCCCACCACGAACACGCCCCTGGGCTCGTTCAGCGGCCACAAGATCACATACACGCCGCCCGTGGGCGCCATCCCCGCCGGAGGGGTGGCCATCAGGGTCAGAAGGGAGGTGGGCGCCACCGTCGGAGGCATCGGCAACAAGCCGCTGCCGGCGCCGCACACCATGGAGTCCGCGGTCGCGTTGGCGATCCCCGCCGCGGTGACCGTGAGCAAGGACAAGGTGAGCGTGGCCGCGGCAGACGGGACGGCGACCTACACGGTGGTCCTGGGGGTCGAGCCCTCAGGCAACGTGGTGATCGCCCCGACCAGCTCGGCGACGGCCAAGGCCACCGTCGGCGGGGCGCTGACGTTCACGCCGACCGACTGGAGCGTGCCCCAGCAGGTGACCGTCACCGGAAAGCAGGTCGGCACAGCCACCGTCGCCCACGCGGTGACCTCCAGCGCAGACCCCCGGTACCCGGTCGGCATGGGCATCGGCAGCGTGGCCGTGACCGTCGAGAACTCCGCGCCGGCTTTCGACGACGGCGACTCGGCGACGCGGGAGGTGGCTGAGAACGCGGCGGCGGTCGTCGATGTGGGCGCCCCGGTGGCCGCCACCGATGCCGACAGCAGCGACACGTTGACCTACACGCTGGCGGGCGACGACGAGGCGTCGTTCACGATCGTGGGGACCAGCGGCCAGATCAAGACCAAGACGTCGTTGGACCGCGAGACCAAGTCCAGCTACTCGGTGACGGTGAAGGTCACCGACAGCAAGAACGCCGCCGGCGAAGCGGACACCGCCATCGATGATGAGATCGCGGTGACGATCAACGTGACCGACGAGAACGAGGCCCCGACCGCGGTCGACGACTCGGTGACCATCGACGAGGACTCGGGCAAGACCGAGATTGCGGTGACCTCCAACGACACCGACCCCGAGGGCGACGACTTGACCGCGGTGGACGTGTCGGACCCGGCCAACGGCACCGCCGCGGTGAAGACGGGCGACGGCGGGGTGATCGAGTACACCCCCGACGCCAACTTCTCCGGCACCGACACCTTCACCTACAAGGTGTCCGACGGCACCCTCAAGAGCGCCGCCACCGCCACCGTCACCGTCACCGTCAACGCCGTCAACGACGACCCGGTGGCGGTCGACGACGCCAAGACGATCGTCGAGGACTCGGCCAAGGTCGAGGTCAATGTGATCGCCAACGACACCGACGTGGACAGCACGTCTTTGTCGGTGTCGGCGATCACGACCGCGCCGACGAAGGGCACCGCCACGGTCAAGGCGACCGACAGCAAGGTGATCGAGTACACCCCGAACGCGGACGCGGTCGGCGAGGACACCATCGTCTACACGGTCTCTGACGGTTCGGGCGGCACCGACAGCGGCACCTTGACGGTGACGATCACCGCGGTGAATGACGACCCTGCGTTCAGCGAGGGGACCGTCGCCGACGGGGTCCGCTCCACGACGCGCAGCGTGACGCTGGCGGGCTCCACGATGAACAGCGCCGTGGGCGCGGTGCTGGCGGTGGACCATCCCACCGACGAGACCGAGACGCTGACGTTCGCGATCGGCGGGACCGACGGCTCGAAGTTCACGGTGAGCTCCAGCGGCCAGATCAGCGTCGGGTCAACCGACCTGCCGGTGGCGACCCAGCAGTCCTACGAGGTCACGGTGACGGTGTCTGACGGCAAGGACAGCACCGGAGACGAGACCGAGGCCACCACCGACGACACCATCACGGTGACGATCACTATCAGCGACGCCAACAGCAAGCCGACTTTCGACGACGGCGACTCCGCGACGCGGGAGGTGGCCGAGAACGCGGCGGCGGTCACCAATGTGGGCGCTCCGGTGGCCGCGTCGGACTCCGACGGCAGCGACACGTTGGCCTACACGCTGGCGGGCACCGACGCGGCGTCGTTCACGATTGTGGGGACCACAGGCCAGATCAAGACCAGGACCTCTTTGGACCACGAGGCCAAAGACAGCTATTCGGTGACGGTGAAGGTCACCGACGGCAAGGACGGCGCCGGCGGGACCAGCACCGCCATCGACGACGAGATCGCGGTGACGATCAACGTGACCGACGTGAACGAGGCCCCGACCGCCACTGACGACTCGGTGACCATCGACGAGGACTCCGCCAAGACCGAGATCGCGGTGACCTCCAACGACACCGACCCTGAGGGCGGCACCCTGACCGCGTCGATCGTGACGAACCCCACCAAGGGCACCGCGGCGGTCAAGACGGGCGATGCGACGGTGATCGAGTACACCCCCAACGCCAACGCCAACGGCGCAGACAGTTTCACCTACAAGGTGTCTGACGGCACCCACGACAGCGGCACGGCGACGGTGTCGATCACGATCAACGCGGTGAACGATGCGCCGGTTGCGGTCGACGACGCCAAGACGATCGTCGAGGACTCGGCCAAGGTCGAGGTCAATGTGATCGCCAACGACACCGACGTGGACAGCACGTCTTTGTCGGTGTCGGCGATCACGACCGCGCCGACGAAGGGCACCGCGGCGGTCAAGGCGACCGACAGCAAGGTGATCGAGTACACCCCGAACGCGGACGCGGTCGGCGAGGACACCATCGTGTACACGGTGTCTGACGGGTCGGGCGGTACCGCCAGCGGCACTTTGACGGTCACGATCACCGCGGTGAACGACGACCCTGCCTTCAGCGAGGGCACCGTCGCCGACGGGGTCCGCTCCACTACGCGCAGCGTGACGCTGGCGGGCTCCACGATGAACAGCGATGTGGGTGCGGTGCTGGCGGTGGACCATCCCACCGACGAGACGGAGTCGTTGACGTTCGGGATCGGCGGGACCGACGGATCGAAGTTCGTGGTGAGCTCCAGCGGCCAGATCAGCGTCGGGTCCACCGACCTGCCGGTGGCGACCCAGCAGTCCTATGAGGTGACGGTGACGGTGTCTGACGGCAAGGACAGCTCCGGTGACGAGACCGAGGCCACCACCGACGACACCATCACGGTGACGATCACCATCAGCGACGCCAACAGCAAGCCGACTTTCGACGACGGAGAGTCGACGACGCGGGAGGTGGCCGAGAACTCCGCGGCGGTCACCAACGTGGGTGCCCCAGTCGCCGCGTCGGACTCCGACAGCAGCGACACGTTGGCCTACACGCTGGCGGGCACCGACGCGGCGTCGTTCACGATTGTGGGGACCACAGGCCAGATCAAGACCAAGACCTCTTTGAACCACGAGGCCAAAGACAGCTATTCGGTGACGGTGAAGGTCACCGACGGCAAGGACGGCGCCGGCGGGACCAGCACCGCCATCGACGACGAGATCGCGGTGACGATCAACGTGACCGACGTGAACGAGGCCCCGACCGCCACTGACGACTCGGTGACGATCGACGAGGACTCCGGCAAGACGGAGATCGCGGTGACCGCCAACGACACCGACCCCGAGGGCGGCAGCCTGACTGCGTCGATCGTGGCGAACCCGACCAAGGGCACCGCGGCGGTCAAGTCCGGCAGCAGCACGGTGATCGAGTACACCCCGAACGCGAACGTCAACGGCTCGGACAGTTTCACCTACAAGGTGAACGACGGCACCCACGACAGCGGCACGGCGACGGTGTCGATCACGATCAACGCGGTGAACGATGCGCCGGTGGCGGTGGACGACGCGGTGACCATTGTCGAGGACTCGGCCAAGACCGAGATCAACGTGATCACCAACGACACCGACGTGGAGGGTGACTCGCTGTCGGTCACCGCGATCACGACGGCGCCGACCAAGGGCACCGCCGCGATCAAGGCCGGCAGCACGGTGATCGAGTACACCCCGAACGCGGACGCGGTCGGCGAGGACACGGTGGTGTACACGGTCTCTGACGGGACCGACACCGCCAGCGGCACTTTGACGGTCACGATCACCGCGGTCAACGATGACCCTGCGTTCAGCGAGGGCACTGTCAGCGACGGGGTCCGCTCCACGACGCGCAGCGTGACGTTGGCGGGCTCCACGATGAACAGCGCTGTGGGTGCGGTGCTGGCGGTGGACCACCCCTCAGACGAGACGGAGGCGTTGACGTTCGCGATCGGCGGGACCGACGGCTCGAAGTTCACGGTGAGCTCCAGCGGCCAGATCAGCGTCGGGTCAACCGATCTGCCGGTGTTGGCCCAGCAGACCTACACCGTGACCGTCACCGTCAGGGACAGCAAGAACTCCTCGGGGACCGCCGACACCACCACAGACGACACCATCACGGTGACGATCACCATCAGCGACGCCAACAGCAAGCCCACCTTCGACGACGGAACCTCCGCGACGCGGGAGGTGGCTGAGAACTCCGCCGCGGTCACCAACGTGGGCAGCCCGGTGGCGGCCACCGACGCCGACAACAGCGACACGTTGACCTACACCCTCGACGGCACCGACAAGTCGAGCTTCACGATCGTGGGGACGACGGGCCAGATCAAGACCAGGACGTCTTTGGACCGTGAGACCAAAGCCAGCTATTCGGTGACGGTGAAGGTCACCGACAGCAAGAACGCGGCCGGCAACGCGGACACCACTATCGATGATGAGATCGCGGTGACGATCAACGTGACCGACGTGAACGAGGCCCCGACCGCAACCGACGACTCGGTGACCATCAACGAGGACGCCGCCAAGACCGAGATCAACGTCACCGCCAACGACACCGACCCTGAGAGCGGCACCCTGACCGCGTCGATCGTGACGAACCCCACCAAGGGCACCGCCGCGGTCAAGACCGGCAGCAGCACGGTGATCGAGTACACCCCGAACGCCAACGTCAACGGCTCGGACAGTTTCACCTACAAGGTGTCTGACGGCACCCACGACAGCGGCACGGCGACGGTGTCGATCACGATCAACGCGGTGAACGATGCGCCGGTGGCGGTGGACGACGCGGTGACCATTGTCGAGGACTCGGCCAAGACCGAGATCAACGTGGTGGCCAATGACACCGACGTGGAGGGTGACTCGCTGACGGTCACCGCGATCACGACGAGCCCGACCAAGGGCACCGCCGCGATCAAGACCGGCAACAAGGTGATCGAGTACACCCCGAATGCTGACGCGGTCGGCGAGGACACGGTGGTGTACACGGTCTCTGACGGGACCGACACCGCCAGCGGCACTTTGACGGTGACGATCACCGCGGTGAACGACGACCCTGCCTTCAGCGAGGGCACTGTCAGCGACGGGGTCCGCTCCACGACGCGCAGCGTGACGTTGGCGGGCTCCACGATGAACAGCGATGTGGGTGCGGTGCTGGCGGTGGACCATCCCACCGACGAGACCGAGGCGTTGACGTTCGCGATCGGCGGGACCGACGGCTCGAAGTTCACGGTGAGCTCCAGCGGCCAGATCAGCGTCGGGTCAACCGATCTGCCGGTGTTGGCCCAGCAGTCCTACACCGTGACGGTCACCGTCAGGGACAGCAAGAACTCCTCGGGGACCGCCGACACCACCACAGACGACACCATCACGGTGACGATCACCATCAGCGACGCCAACAGCAAGCCCACCTTCGACGACGGAACCTCCGCGACGCGGGAGGTGGCTGAGAACTCCGCGGCGGTCACCAATGTGGGCAGCCCGGTGGCGGCCACCGACGCCGACAACAGCGACACGTTGACCTACACCCTCGACGGCACCGACAAGTCGAGCTTCACGATTGTGGGGACGACGGGCCAGATCAAGACCAGGACGTCGTTGGACCGTGAGACCAAAGCCAGCTATTCGGTGACGGTGAAGGTCACTGACAGCAAGAACGCGGCCGGCAACGCCGACACCACCATCGACGACGAGATCTCGGTGACGATCAACGTGACCGACGTGAACGAGGCCCCGACCGCCACTGACGACTCGGTGACCATCGACGAGGACTCCGGCAAGACCGAGATCAACGTCACCTCCAACGACACCGACCCCGAGAGCGGCACCCTGACCGCGTCGATCGTGACGAACCCCACCAAGGGCACCGCCGCGGTCAAGACCGGCAGCAGCACGGTGATCGAGTACACCCCGAACGCCAACGCCAACGGCTCGGACAGCTTCACCTACAAGGTGAACGACGGCACCCACGACAGCGGCACGGCCACCGTGTCGATCACGATCAACGCCGTCAACGATGCGCCGGTCGCCGTCGACGACGCCAAGACCATCGTCGAGGACTCGGCTAAGACCGAGATCAACGTGATCACCAACGACACCGACATCGACAGCACGACGCTGTCGGTGTCGGCGATCACGACCGCCCCCACCAAGGGCACCGCCGCGGTCAAGGCGACCGACAGCAAGGTGATCGAGTACACCCCCAACGCCGACGCGGTCGGCGAGGACACGGTGGTGTACACGGTGTCTGACGGGACCGACACCGACAGCGGCACTTTGACGGTGACGATCACCGCGGTGAACGACGACCCTGCCTTCAGCGAGGGGACCGTCAGCGACGGGGTCCGCTCCACGACGCGCAGCGTGACGTTGGCGGGCTCCACGATGAACAGCGATGTGGGCGCGGTGCTGGCGGTGGACCACCCCTCAGACGAGACGGAGTCGTTGACGTTCGCGATCGGCGGCACCGACGGATCGAAGTTCACGGTGAGCTCCAGCGGCCAGATCAGCGTCGGGTCCACCGACCTGCCGGTGGCGACCCAGCAGTCCTATGAGGTCACGGTGACGGTGTCTGACGGCAAGGACAGCTCCGGTGACGAGACCGAGGCCACCACCGATGACACCATCACGGTGACGATCACGATCAGCGGCACCAACCGTGCGCCGGCTTTCGATGACGGCGACTCGGCAACGCGGGAGGTGGCCGAGAACTCCGCGGCGGTCGTCAACGTCGGCGCCCCGGTGGCCGCGTCCGACGCCGACCGCGACACGCTGACCTACACGCTGGCGGGCACCGACGCGGCGTCGTTCACGATTGTGGGGACGAGCGGCCAGATCAAGACCAAGACGTCTCTGGACCGCGAGTCCAAGTCGAGCTATTCGGTGACGGTGAAGGTCACCGACGGCAAGAACGCGGCCGGCAACGCGGACACCACTATCGACGACGAGATCTCGGTGACGATCAACGTGACCGACGTCAACGAGGCCCCCACCGCCACTGACGACTCGGTGACGATCAACGAGGACGCCGCCAAGACCGAGATCGCGGTGACCTCCAACGACACCGACCCCGAAAGCGACAGCCTGACCGCGTCGATCGTGACCAACCCCACAAAGGGCACCGCGGCGCTCAAGTCCGGCAGCAGCACGGTGATCGAGTACACCCCGAACGCGAACGTCAACGGCTCGGACAGTTTCACCTACAAGGTGTCCGACGGCAGCCTCGAGAGCAGCGCGGCGACGGTGTCGATCACGATCAACGCGGTGAACGATGCGCCGGTTGCCGTCGACGACGCCAAGACGATCGTCGAGGACTCGGCCAAGACCGAGATCAACGTGGTCGCCAACGACACCGACGTGGAGGGTGACTCGCTGTCGGTCTCCGCGATCACGACCGCCCCCACCAAGGGCACCGCCGCGGTCAAGGCGACCGACAGCAAGGTGATCGAGTACACCCCCAACGCCGACGCGGTCGGCGAGGACACGGTGGTGTACACGGTCTCTGACGGGACCGACACCGACAGCGGCACTTTGACGATCACGATCACCGCGGTGAACGACGACCCTGCCTTCAGCGAGGGGACCGTCAGCGACGGAGTCCGCTCCACGACGCGCAGCGTGACGCTGGCGGGCTCCACGATGAACAGCGCCGTGGGCGCGGTGCTGGCGGTGGACCACCCCTCAGATGAGACCGAGTCGTTGACGTTCGGGATCGGCGGCACCGACGGCTCGAAGTTCACGGTGAGCTCCACCGGCCAGATCAGCGTCGGGTCCACCGACCTGCCGGTGTTGGCCCAGCAGTCCTATGAGGTCACGGTGACGGTGTCTGACGGCAAGGACAGCACCGGTGACGAGACCGAGGCCACCACCGATGACACCGTCACGGTGACGATCACGATCAGCGACGCCAACAGCAAGCCCACCTTCGACGACGGCGACTCCGCGACGCGGGAGGTGGCCGAGAACTCCGCGGCGGTCGTCAATGTGGGTGCCCCGGTGGCCGCCACCGATGCCGACAACGGAGACACGCTCACATACACGCTGGCGGGCACCGACGCGGCGTCGTTCACGATTGTGGGGACGACGGGCCAGATCAAGACCAGGACGTCTTTGGACCGCGAGACCAAAGCCAGCTATTCGGTGACGGTGAAGGTCACCGACAGCAAGAACGCATCCGGCAACGCGGACACCACCATCGACGATGAGATCTCAGTCACGATCAACGTCACCGACGTGAACGAGGCCCCCACCGCGGTCAACGACTCGGTGACCATCGACGAGGACGCCGGCAAGACCGAGATCGCGGTGACCGCCAACGACACCGACCCCGAGAGCGGCACCCTGACCGCGTCGATCGTGACCAACCCGACCAAGGGAACCGCGGCGGTCAAGTCGGGCGACGCGACGGTGATCGAGTACACCCCGAACGCCAACGTCAACGGCTCTGACAGTTTCACCTACAAGGTGAACGATGGCACCCACGACAGCGGCACGGCGACGGTGTCGATCACCATCAATGCCGTCAACGACGACCCGGTCGCGGTCGACGACGCCAAGACGATCGTCGAGGACTCCGCCAAAGTCGAGATCAACGTGATCGCCAACGACACCGACATCGACAGCACGTCTTTGTCGGTGTCGGCGATCACGACCGCGCCGACCAAGGGCACCGCCGCGGTCAAGGCGACCGACAGCAAGGTGATCGAGTACACCCCCAACGCGAACGCCAACGGCGAAGACACGATCGTGTACACGGTCTCTGACGGTTCAGGGGGCACCGACAGCGGCACTTTGACGGTCACGATCACCGCGGTGAACGACGACCCTGCCTTCAGCGAGGGGACCGTCAGCGACGGGGTCCGCTCCACGACGCGCAGCGTGACGCTGGCGGGCTCCACGATGAACAGCGACGTGGGCTCGCCGCTGGGGGTGACCCATCCCTCCGACGAGACGGAGGCGTTGACGTTCGCGATCGGCGGCACCGACGGCTCGAAGTTCACGGTGAGCTCCACCGGCCAGATCAGCGTCGGGACCACTGACCTGCCGGTGTTGGCCCAGCAGTCCTATGAGGTCACGGTGACGGTGTCTGACGGCAAGGACAGCACCGGTGACGAGACCGAGGCCACCACCGATGACACCGTCACGGTGACGATCACGATCAGCGACGCCAACAGCAAGCCCACCTTCGACGACGGCGACTCCGCGACGCGGGAGGTGGCCGAGAACTCCGCGGCGGTCGTCAATGTGGGTGCCCCGGTGGCCGCCACCGATGCCGACAACGGAGACACGCTCACATACACGCTGGCGGGCACCGACGCGGCGTCGTTCACGATTGTGGGGACGACGGGCCAGATCAAGACCAGGACGTCTTTGGACCGCGAGACCAAAGCCAGCTATTCGGTGACGGTGAAGGTCACCGACAGCAAGAACGCATCCGGCAACGCCGACACCACCATCGACGACGAGATCTCAGTCACGATCAACGTCACCGACGTGAACGAGGCCCCCACCGCAACCGACGACTCGGTGACCATCAACGAGGACTCCGGCAAGACCGAGATCAACGTCACCGCCAACGACACCGACCCCGAGAGCGGCACCCTGACCGCGTCGATCGTGACCAACCCGACCAAGGGAACCGCGGCGGTCAAGTCGGGCGACGCGACGGTGATCGAGTACACCCCGAACGCCAACGTCAACGGCTCTGACAGTTTCACCTACAAGGTGAACGACGGCACCCACGACAGCGGCACGGCGACGGTGTCGATCACCATCAATGCCGTCAACGACGACCCGGTCGCGGTCGACGACGCCAAGACGATCGTCGAGGACTCCGCCAAAGTCGAGATCAACGTGATCGCCAACGACACCGACATCGACAGCACGTCTTTGTCGGTGTCGGCGATCACGACCGCGCCGACCAAGGGCACCGCCGCGGTCAAGGCGACCGACAGCAAGGTGATCGAGTACACCCCCAACGCGAACGCCAACGGCGAAGACACGATCGTGTACACGGTCTCTGACGGTTCAGGGGGCACCGCCAGCGGCACTTTGACGGTCACGATCACCGCGGTGAACGACGATCCGGTGTTCAGTGACGGCGACACCGCGAAGCGCAGCGTCACGCTGGCGGGCTCCACCGCGAACAACAACGTGGGCTCGCCGCTGGGGGTGACCCATCCCTCCGACGAGACGGAGGCGTTGACGTTCGCGATCGGCGGGACCGACGGCTCGAAGTTCGTGGTGAGCAACAGCGGCCAGATCAGCGTCGGGACCTCGAATCTGCCGGTGTCGACCCAGCAGTCCTACACCGTGACCGTCACCGTCAGGGACAGCAAGAACTCCTCGGGGACCGCCGACACCACCACAGACGACACCATCACCGTCACGATCACCATCAGCGACGCCAACAGCAAGCCCACCTTCGACGACGGAACCTCCGCGACGCGCGAGGTGGCCGAGAACTCCGCGGCGGTCACCAATGTGGGCGCCCCGGTGGCCGCCACCGACGCCGACAGCAGCGACACGTTGACCTACACGATGACCGGCACCGACGCGGCGAGCTTCACGATCGTGGGGACGACGGGCCAGATCAAGACCAAGACGTCTTTGGACCGCGAGTCCAAGTCGAGCTATTCGGTGACGGTGAAGGTCACCGACAGCAAGAACGCATCCGGCAACGCCGACACCACCATCGACGACGAGATCTCAGTGACCATCAACGTCACCGACGTGAACGAGGCCCCCACCGCAACCGACGACTCGGTGACCATCAACGAGGACTCCGGCAAGACCGAGATCAACGTCACCGCCAACGACACCGACCCCGAGGGCGGCACCCTGACCGCGTCGATCGTGACCAACCCGACCAAGGGCACCGCCGCGCTCAAGTCCGGCAGCAGCACGGTGATCGAGTACACCCCCAACGCCAACGCCAACGGCTCGGACAGTTTCACCTACAAGGTGAACGACGGCACCCACGACAGCGGCACGGCGACGGTGTCGATCACGATCAACGCGGTGAACGATGCGCCGGTGGCGGTGGACGACGCGGTGACCATTGTCGAGGACTCGGCCAAGACCGAGATCAACGTGATCACCAACGACACCGACGTGGAGGGTGACTCGCTGTCGGTCACCGCGATCACGACCGCGCCGACCAAGGGCACCGCCACGGTCAAGGCGACCGACAGCAAGGTGATCGAGTACACCCCCAACGCCAACGCCAACGGCGAAGACACGGTGGTGTACACGGTCTCTGACGGGACCGACACCGCCAGCGGCACTCTGACGGTCACGATCACCGCGGTGAACGACGATCCGGTGTTCAGTGACGGCGACACCGCGAAGCGCAGCGTCACGCTGGCGGGCTCCACCGCGAACAACAACGTGGGCTCGCCGCTGGGGGTGACCCATCCCTCCGACGAGACGGAGGCGTTGACGTTCGCGATCGGCGGGACCGACGGCTCGAAGTTCGTGGTGAGCAACACCGGCCAGATCAGCGTCGGGACCTCGAATCTGCCGGTGTCGACCCAGCAGTCCTACACCGTGACCGTCACCGTCAGGGACAGCAAGAACTCCTCGGGGACCGCCGACACCACCACAGACGACACCATCACCGTCACGATCACCATCAGCGACGCCAACAGCAAGCCCACCTTCGACGACGGAACCTCCGCGACGCGCGAGGTGGCCGAGAACTCCGCGGCGGTCACCAATGTGGGCGCCCCGGTGGCCGCCACCGACGCCGACAGCAGCGACACCCTCACATACACGCTGGCGGGCACCGACGCGGCGTCGTTCACGATTGTGGGGACGACGGGCCAGATCAAGACCAGGACGTCTTTGGACCGCGAGTCCAAGTCGAGCTATTCGGTGACGGTGAAGGTCACCGACAGCAAGAACGCATCCGGCAACGCCGACACCACCATCGACGACGAGATCTCAGTGACCATCAACGTCACCGACGTGAACGAGGCCCCCACCGCAACCGACGACTCGGTGACCATCAACGAGGACTCCGGCAAGACCGAGATCAACGTCACCGCCAACGACACCGACCCCGAGGGCGGCACCCTGACTGCGTCGATCGTGACCAACCCGACCAAGGGCACCGCGGCGCTCAAGTCCGGCAGCAGCACGGTGATCGAGTACACCCCCAACGCCAACGCCAACGGCTCGGACAGTTTCACCTACAAGGTGAACGACGGCACCCACGACAGCGGCACGGCGACGGTGTCGATCACGATCAACGCGGTGAACGATGCGCCGGTGGCGGTGGACGACGCGGTGACCATTGTCGAGGACTCGGCCAAGACCGAGATCAACGTGGTGGCCAACGACACCGACGTGGAGGGTGACTCGCTGTCGGTCACCGCGATCACGACCGCGCCGACCAAGGGCACCGCCACGGTCAAGGCGACCGACAGCAAGGTGATCGAGTACACCCCCAACGCGAACGCCAACGGCGAAGACACGGTGGTGTACACGGTCTCTGACGGGACCGACACCGCCAGCGGCACTCTGACGGTCACGATCACCGCGGTGAACGACGATCCGGTGTTCAGTGACGGCGACACCGCGAAGCGCAGCGTCACGCTGGCGGGCTCCACCGCGAACAACAACGTGGGCTCGCCGCTGGGGGTGACCCATCCCTCCGACGAGACGGAGGCGTTGACGTTCGCGATCGGCGGGACCGACGGCTCGAAGTTCGTGGTGAGCAACACCGGCCAGATCAGCGTCGGGACCTCGAATCTGCCGGTGTCGACCCAGCAGTCCTACACCGTGACCGTCACCGTCAGGGACAGCAAGAACTCCTCGGGGACCGCCGACACCACCACAGACGACACCATCACCGTCACGATCACCATCAGCGACGCCAACAGCAAGCCCACCTTCGACGACGGAACCTCCGCGACGCGCGAGGTGGCCGAGAACTCCGCGGCGGTCACCAATGTGGGCGCCCCGGTGGCCGCCACCGACGCCGACAGCAGCGACACCCTCACATACACGCTGGCGGGCACCGACGCGGCGAGCTTCACGATCGTGGGGACGACGGGCCAGATCAAGACCAAGACGTCTTTGAACCGGGAGTCCAAGTCGAGCTATTCGGTGACGGTGAAGGTCACCGACAGCAAGAACGCATCCGGCAACGCCGACACCACCATCGACGACGAGATCTCAGTGACCATCAACGTCACCGACGTGAACGAGGCCCCCACCGCAACCGACGACTCGGTGACCATCAACGAGGACTCCGGCAAGACCGAGATCAACGTCACCGCCAACGACACCGACCCCGAGGGCGGCACCCTGACCGCGTCGATCGTGACCAACCCGACCAAGGGAACCGCCGCGCTCAAGTCCGGCAGCAGCACGGTGATCGAGTACACCCCCAACGCCAACGCCAACGGCTCGGACAGTTTCACCTACAAGGTGAACGACGGCACCCACAACAGCAGCGCAGCCACGGTGACGATCACCATCACCGCCGTCAACGACAACCCCGCCTTCGACGAGGGCACCGTCGCCAACGAGGTCCGCACCACGACCCGCAGCATCACCCCGGCGGCCGCGACGGCGAACGCGAAGGTGGGCGACGCCCTCGCGGTGGACCACCCCGACAACGAGTCCGAGACGCTGACCTACACCATCGGCGGCACCGACGGCTCGAAGTTCGTGGTGAGCTCCAGCGGCCAGATCAGCGTCGGGTCGAACGCCCTGCCCGTCGATACCCAGCAGTCCTACACCGTCACCGTCACCGTCTCAGACGGCATAGACGCCGACGGCGACCCCGAGCAGACCCCCACCACCGACGACACCATCACCGTCACCATCAACATCACGACCGGGCCTGCGATCACGGTGTTCCTGAAGTCGGACACCAGCACTGAGGTGACCTCGCTCACGAAGTCCGGCTCCTACACGTTCACCGTCAAGGGCACCGGCTGGACGAGCGACTTGGTGGGCGGCCTCGGAGTGCTGCTGACCGCCTGCCTGGTGCCGGTCGGCGACGCGGATCTGAGCCTGCTCAGCGACTGCGACTCCGACGGGCTGGCCACAACGATCGGGCTCACCGTGAGGACGGGCTCGCAGGACCTGACGACCATGTACGGGACGGAATCGGACGCTCTGGCCCTTCTCAGGCTGACCCTCCCCTCCCTAGTCTGGCCGACGTTCACCGTCGCATCCGACGGGAGCTTCACCCAGGACATGGCGATCGCGGTCCCCGTCGGCGGCACGATCATCACGGCCGTGACCGGCCCCTTCGACGCCAACAAGCTCCTGACGGGGACGGTCGATCTGACGTCCACCACCAAGCACAAGGTGGCGGTGGACTCGATAGCCGGACTCAGCGCCGCGGCGACGACCAGCTCGGTGAAGCTGACGTGGACCAACGCCAGCTTCTGCACCTCCAGCGCTCCGGCCTGCTCCTACTGGGTGCGCCACAAGAAGAGCGCCGACGCCGACAGCGAATGGTCGAGCTGGGCCAACACGGGCTGGACCTCGGGAGCGCCCGCCCACACCGTGTCCAGCCTCGACGAGAACACCAGCTACGTCTTCGAGTTGGAGCGCCGGGAGGTGAGCGGCGACAGCCATGTCGTCCTCAACGAGGGCTCGGTGACGGCCAGCACCAAGGCCTCCAACCGCAAGCCCACCTTCGACGACGGCACGACCGCGACCCGCAGCGTGGCCGAGAACTCCGCGACGGTCACCAACGTGGGCAGCCCGGTGGCCGCGTCGGACTCCGACAGCGGCGACACGCTCACCTACTCGATGACCGGCGACACCACCAACTTCACCATCGTCACGTCCACCGGCCAGATCAAGACCAGCGCCTCGCTGAACCACGAGGCCAAGGACAGCTACACCGTCACGGTGAAGGTCACCGACAGCAAGAACACCGCCGGCACCACCGACGCCACCATCGACGACGAGATCGTGGTCACCATCAACGTCACCGACGTCAACGAGGCCCCCACCGCCACCAACGACTCCAAGACCATCAACGAGGACGCCGGCAAGGTCGAGATCGACGTCATCGACAACGACACCGACCCCGACGACGGCGCCAGCCTCAGCGCGGTGATCGTGACCAGCCCGTCCAAGGGCACCGCCACCGTCAAGTCCGGCGACGCCACCGTGATCGAGTACACCCCCAACGCCAACGCCAACGGCAGGGACACCTTCACCTACAAGGCCTCCGACGGCACCCTCGAGAGCGCGGCGGCCACTGTCACCATCGACATCACCGCGCTCAACGACGACCCGGTCGCGGTCAATGACGCCAAGACCATCAACGAGGACTCCGGCAAGGTCGAGATCGACGTCATCGACAACGACACCGACGTGGACAGCACGACGCTGACGGTGTCGGCGATCAAGACCGCCCCGTCCAAGGGCACCGCCGCGGTCAAGACCAACGACGCCACCGTGATCGAGTACACCCCCAACGCCAACGCCAACGGTTCGGACGAGATCGTCTACACGGTGTCCGACGGATCGGGCGGCACCGACGACGGCACCGTCACCATCACCATCAACCCGGTCAACGACGCGCCGGTGGCGGTCGACGACGCCAAGACCATCGTCGAGGACTCCGGCAAGACCGAGATCGACGTGATCGACAACGACACCGACGTGGACAGCACGACGCTGTCGGCGGTGGACGTGTCGGACCCGGACAACGGCACCGCCGCGGTCAAGACCGGCGACGCGACGGTGATCGAGTACACCCCCGACGCCGACTTCGCCGGCACCGACACCTTCACCTACAAGGCCTACGACGGCACCGCCAAGAGCGCCGCCACCGCCACCGTCACCGTCACCGTCACCGGGGTCAACGACGACCCCGCCTTCGACGAGGGCACCGTCTCCGACGGAGTCAGATCCACGACGCGCAGCATCGCGGAGAACTCCGCGGCGATCGCCAACGTGGGCGACCCGGTGGATGCCGAAGACCCCGACAGCGGCGAGACGCTGACCTACACCATGACCGGCACCGACGCCGCAACGTTCACCATCGAAGCGTCCACCGGCCAGATCAAGACCAAGACGGCGCTGAACCACGAGGCCAAGTCCAGTTACACGGTGACGGTGAAGGTCACCGACAGCAAGAACACCGCCGGCACCACCGACGCCACCATCGACGACGAGATCGTGGTCACCATCAGCGTCACCGACGTCAACGAGGCACCGGTGGCGGTGAACGACGCCAAGACCATCAACGAGGACTCCGGCAAGACCGAGATCGACGTCATCGACAACGACACCGATGTGGACGGTGACGACTTGACGGCGGTGGACGTGTCGGACCCGGACAACGGCACCGCCGCGCTCAAGAACGGCGACGCGACGGTGATCGAGTACACCCCCGACGCCGACTTCTCGGGCACCGACACATTCACCTACAAGGCCCACGACGGCACCCTCAAGAGCGCCGCCACCGCCACCGTCACCGTCACCGTCAGCGCGCTCAACGACGCGCCGGTGGCGGTGAACGACGCCAAGACGATCAACGAGGACGCCGGCAAGGTCGAGATCGACGTGACCGCCAACGACACCGACGCCGATGAGGACGACTTGACGGCCTCGATCGTGACCAACCCGAACAAGGGCACCGCGGCGGTCAAGACCGGCGACGCCGGCGTGATCGAGTACACCCCCAACGCCAACGCCAACGGCAACGACAGCTTCACCTACAAGGTGTCCGACGGCACCACCAGCAGCGCGGCGGCGACGGTGTCGATCACCATCAACCCGGTTAACGACGCGCCGGTGGCGGTGAACGACGCCAAGACCATCCTCGAAGACGCGGCCAAGACCGAGATCGACGTGATCGACAACGACACCGACGTCGACAGCACGATGCTGACGGTCACCGCGATCACGACGAGCCCGACCAAGGGAACCGCCGCCATCAAGACCGGCGACGCCACCGTGATCGAGTACACCCCCAACGCCAACGCCAACGGCAGAGACACCATCGTCTACACGGTCTCCGACGGGTCAGCCACCGACAGCGGCACCCTGACGATCACGATCACCCCGGTGAACGACGCGCCGGTGGCAGTGAACGACGCCAAGACGATCAACGAGGACTCCGGCAAGACCGAGGTCAACGTGATCACCAACGACACCGACGTCGACAGCACGTCGCTGTCGGTCACCGCGATCACGACCTCGCCGACCAAGGGCACCGCCGCCATCAAGACCGGCAACAAGGTGATCGAGTACACCCCCAACGCCAACGCCAACGGCAGAGACACGGTGGTGTACACGGTCTCTGACGGGTCGGGGGGCACCGACAGCGGCACCTTGACGATCACGATCAACCCGCTCAACGACGACCCCTCCTTCAGCGACGGCAACACCGCGTCGCGCAGCGTGACGTTGGCGGGCTCCACCGCGAGCAGCAAGGTGGGCGCGCCGCTGGGGGTGACCCACCCCGACACCGGCGACACGCTCACGTTCGGGATCGGCGGCACCGACGGATCGAAGTTCACAATCGACAGCGACGGCCAGATCAGCGTCGGGTCCTCGAACCTGCCGGTGGCGACCAAGCAGACCTACACCGTGACCGTGACCGTGCGCGACAGCAAGAACTCGGCGGGCAACGCCGACACCAACACAGACGACACCATCACCGTGACGATCACCATCAGCGACAGCAACAGCCCGCCCACCTTCAACGACGGCGAAACCGCGACCCGCAGCGTGGCCGAGAACTCCGCGGCCATCAGCAACGTCGGCAGCCCGGTGGCCGCCAGCGACGCCGACACCGACCAGCTGACCTACACCATGACCGGCACCGACGCCGCGACGTTCACCATCGTGGGGACCACCGGCCAGATCAAGACCAAGACGGCCTTGAACCACGAGGCCAAGTCCAGCTACACGGTGACGGTGACGGTCACCGACAGCAAGAACCCGGCCGGCAACGCCGACACCGCCATCGACGACGAGATCACGGTCACCATCAGCGTGACTGACGTGAACGAGGCCCCCACCGCGGTCAACGACTCCAAGACCATCAACGAGGACTCCGGCAAAGTCGAGATCGACGTGGTCGACAACGACACCGATGTGGACGGTGACGACCTGGCCGCGTCGATCGTGACCAACCCGCAAAAGGGCACCGCCGCGGTCAAGACCGGCGACGCGACGGTGATCGAGTACACCCCCAACGCCAACGCCAACGGCTCCGACAGCTTCACCTACAAGGTGTCCGACGGCACCCTCGAGAGCAGCGCGGCGACGGTATCGATCACCATCAACGCGGTGAACGACCCGCCGGTGGCGGTGAACGACGCCAAGACGATCAACGAGGACTCCGGCAAGACCGAGGTCAACGTGATCACCAACGACACCGACGTGGACAGCACGACGCTGACGGTCACCGCGATCACGACCTCGCCGACCAAGGGCACCGCCGCCATCAAGACCGGCAACAAGGTGATCGAGTACACCCCCAACGCCAACGCCAACGGCAGAGACACGGTGGTGTACACCGTCTCTGACGGGTCGGGGGGCACCGACAGCGGCACCTTGACGATCACGATCACCCCGCTCAACGACGACCCGGTCTTCAGCGACGGCGACACCGCGCAGCGCAGCGTGACGGTGGCGGGCTCGGTCGCGAGCAGCACGGTGGGCTCGCCGCTGGGGGTGACCCACCCCACCGACGAGACCGAGCAGCTGACGTTCGGGATCGGCGGCACCGACGGCTCGAAGTTCACGGTCAACAACAGCGGCCAGATCAGCATCGGATCCTCGAACCTGCCGGTGGCGACCAAGCAGACCTACACCGTGACCGTCACCGTCAGAGACGGCAAGGACGCCACCGGCACCGAGGCGAACCCCGCCGTGGACGACACCATCACCGTCACCATCACCATCAGCGACACCAACAGCAAGCCCACCTTCGACGACGGCACGTCGACGACCCGGGAGGTGGCCGAGAACTCCGCGGCCATCACCAACGTGGGCAGTCCGGTGGCGGCGTCTGACTCCGACAGCAGCGACACCCTGACCTATTCGATGACCGGAGACACGTCGAAGTTCACCATCGCATCGTCCTCGGGCCAGATCAAGACCAGTTCGTCTTTGGATCGCGAGGCCAAGTCCAGCTACACGGTGACGGTGAAGGTCACCGACAGCAAGAACCCGGCCGGCAACGCCGACACCGAGATCGACGACGAGATCACCGTCACCATCAGCGTCACCGACGTGAACGAGGGCCCCACCGCGGTCAACGACTCCAAGACCATCAACGAGGACTCCGGCAAAGTCGAGATCGCGGTGACCGACAACGACACCGACCCCGAGGGCGACGACCTGGCCGCGTCGATCGTGACCAACCCGCGAAAGGGCACCGCCGCGGTCAAGACCGGCGACGCGACCGTGATCGAGTACACCCCCAACGCCAACGCCAACGGCGCCGACAGCTTCACCTACAAGGTGTCCGACGGCAGCCTCGAGAGCAGCGCGGCGACGGTGTCGATCACGATCAACGCGGTGAACGACCCGCCGGTGGCGGTGAACGACGCCAAGACGATCAACGAGGACTCCGGCACGACGGAGGTCAACGTGATCACCAACGACACCGACGTGGACAGCACGACGCTGACGGTGTCGGCGATCACGACGAGCCCGACCAAGGGCACCGCCGCCATCAAGACCGGCAACAAGATCATCGAATACACCCCCAACGCCAACGCCAACGGCAGAGACACGGTGGTGTACACCGTGTCTGACGGGTCGGGGGGCACCGACAGCGGCACTTTGACGATCACGATCACCCCGGTGAACGACGACCCGGTGTTCAGCGACGGCGACACCGCGCAGCGCAGCGTGACGGTGGCGGGCTCGGCCGCGACCAGCAACGTGGGCTCGCCGCTGGGGGTGACTCATCCCGACACCGGCGACACGCTGACGTTCGGGATCGGCGGCACCGACGGCTCGAAGTTCACGGTCACCAGCACCGGCCAGATCAAAGTCGGGTCCTCGAACCTGCCGGTGGCGAACCAGCAGACCTACACGGTGACCGTGACCGTGCGCGACAGCAAGAACTCCTCCGGCAACACCGACACCACCACCGACGACACCATCACCGTCACCATCAGCGTCAGCGACACCAACAGCCCGCCGACCTTCGACGACGGCACGACGACGACCCGCAGCGTGGCCGAGAACTCCGCGGCCATCAGCAACGTCGGCAGCCCGGTGGCGGCGACCGACGCCGACGGCAACGACACGCTCACCTACACCATGACCGGCACCGACGCCGCGACGTTCACCATCGTGGGGACCAGCGGCCAGATCAAGACCAAGACGGCTCTGAACCACGAGACCAAGGCCAGCTACACGGTGACGGTGAAGGTCACCGACAGCAAGAACGCGGCCAGCAACGCCAGCACCGCCATCGACGACGAGATCACCGTCACCATCAACGTCAGCGACGTCAACGAGGCCCCCACCGCCGCCGACGACGCCAAGACCATCGACGAGGACTCCGGCACGACCGAGATCGACGTCATCGACAACGACACCGACCCCGACGACGGCGACAGCCTGTCGGCGGTGATCGCGACCAACCCGCAAAAGGGCACCGCCACGGTCAAGACCGGCGACGCCACCGTGATCGAGTACACCCCCAACGCCAACGCCAACGGCGAGGACAGCTTCACCTACAAGGCCTCCGACGGCACCCTCGAGAGCGCCGCGGCCACCGTCACCGTCACCATCAACGCCATCAACGACGACCCCGTCTTCAGCGAGGGCGCCACCGCGACCCGCAGCATCACGGTGGCCGGCTCCACCGCGAACAGCGCGGTGGGCGCGGCGCTGGGGGTGACCCACCCCGACACCGGCGACACGCTGACGTTCGGGATCGGCGGGACCGACGGCTCGAGGTTCACGGTCAGCAGCGCCGGCCAGATCAGCGTCGGATCCTCGAACCTGCCGGCGGGAACCCAGCAGTCCTACGAGGTGACCGTGACGGTGCGGGACAGCAAGAACGCGGCCGGCAACGCCGACACCACCACCGACGACACCATCACCGTCACCATCACCATCACCGGCGCCAACCGGGCCCCGGCGTTCTCGTCGGACACCGCGACGCGCAGCGTGGCCGAGAACGCCGCCGCGGGCGAGAACATCGGCGCCCCGCTGGCGGCCACCGACGCCGACACTGACACGCTCACCTACACCATGACCGGCACCGACGCCGCCAGCTTCGACTTCGAGTCCGGCACCTCCGGCGGCCAGATCAAGACCAAGGCCGCGCTCGACCACGACACCAAGTCCAGCTACACCGTCACCGTCAACGTCACCGACAGCAAGAACCCCTCCGGCGGCACCGACACCTCCGTCGACGACAGCGTCACCGTCACCATCAACGTCACCAACGTCGACGCGTCGATCTCGATCAGCCCGTGGACCACGCCGGCGGGCGTCAGCCACGCCACCAGGGACGGCGCCGGGCTGTACGACGGCGACACCGCCACCTTCACCGTGTCGGGCCAGGACTGGACGTCGACGGCGCTGTACGGGGTGTTCTGCGCGGTGCCCTCCGGCGGCGTGGGCGCGATCACCAACAGCGACTGCGACAACACCAGCCCGGTGGCGATCACCCCGTCCGGCGGCGCGTTCTCGGCGGCGGCGATGACCTACACCACGCCCGCCGCGGGCGTCCCCGCCGACGGCGTGGCCATCAGGGTCAGCAACTCCGACGGCACCCAGGCCCCCACCGAGTCGGCGACGATACTGGCCATCCACCCGCCGGCGGTCATCGAGTTCACGGTGACGTCGGTGGTGAAGGGCGGCTCCGCGGTGGCCGCGCCGCAGTCCGAGGACCTCACCGCGCTGAGCCCCGGCGACACGGTCACGTTCTCGTTCACCAGCTCGAAGTGGGTCTCGACGGTGCCGTCGGTCGCGGTGCTGTTCTGCCGGGCGCCCCAAGGCGAGCTGAGACAGATCGGCCTCGGCAACGCCGCCAACTTCTGCCGGGTCGCGGTCAGCGGCGAGAGCTCCGGCACCCTCGCCCAGGCGGTGGCCAACGGCGGGTGGCAGCGCACGATGACCTACACTGTGCCGAGCGGGGGCCTGCCGCCCTACGGCGTGTTCATCTCGGCCGGCGACACCGGCCGCATCCAGGGCCAGGCGGTCCCGATAATCGGGGCGGGGAGCGCGCCGTCGGTGTCGGTGACCGCCGCCGACCGGGACTCGCTGAGCGCCGGCGACACCCACACCTTCACCGTGTCGGGCTCGAACTGGACCGCGGGGCCGTCCACGTCGGTGTGGTCGATGGGGTCGGTGTACGGCGAGTTCTGCACCATCGGCACCGGCGGCCTCGACGCGATCACCGACAGCGACTGCTCCGCCGCCGGCAGGGTCACGATCACGGTGCCCGCCTCAGGCTCGCCCCTGGGCACGTTCAGCGGCGTGTCGATGACCTACACCGTCCCCTCCGGGGGCGCCCCCGAGCGGGGCATGGCCATCAGGGTCAGGCGCGACGTCAACGACCTCAACCTCGACCGGCCCCACACCCTCGAGTCGGCCGCGGCCCTGGCGGTGCCGGCCGCGATCAAGCCGCTCATCTCGGTGACACCGGTCGACCGCGACACCCTGAGCCCCGGCAGCACCCACACCTTCAGCGTGACCGGCACGAACTGGACGGACGGGTCGCTGACCGCGGTGTTCTGCACGATCCCCGCCGACGGCGTCGGCTCGATCGCCGACAGCGACTGCGACACCGCCAACCCGGTGGCGGTCACCGTCAGCGGCGGCAGCTTCAACGTCGACATGACGTACACAGTGCCCACCGGGGGCGCCCCCGCCCGGGGTCTGGCCATCAGGGTCGCCAACAGCGCCGGCACCGAGACCGACACCGCGGTGGTGATCGCGGCCGGCCAGGCCACCATCGAGGTGACGCCGGAGACGGTGGACCGCAACACGCTCGACGTCGGCGACACCGCGGCGTTCAGCGTGTCGGGCTCTAGCTGGACCGCGGCGTCGCTGTCGGCGGCGTTCTGCACCGTGCCCGCGGCCGGCGCCGGCTCGATCACCGCCGCCAGCTGCGACACCGCCAGCGCAGTGCCGGTGACCCCCGCCGGCGGCGGCTTCAGCGCCGTGTCGATGACCTACACCGTCCCCTCCGGGGGCGTCCCGACCGGCGGGGTGGCCATCAGGGTCGCTGACACCGACCCCGCCGGCGACGAGTCGGCGGTCGCGGTGGTGATCGCGGCCGCGCCGGCCGCGGGCGGGCCGCAGATCTCGGTGTCGCCGTCGCTGGTGGACCGCGCCTCGCTGAGCGCGGGCGACACGCGGACCTTCACCGTGACCGGCCGGGGCTGGACGCTGGCCCCGTTCGGCGCGTTCTGCGTGATCCCGCCGGGAGGCATCGACGCGGCCAGCCGCTCCGACTGCGACATCACCTACACCGTGCAGGTGCTCCGCCTCGGCCCGGGCGGCACGTTCACGATCTCGATCACCTACACCGTGCCCGCCGAGGGCATCCCCGACCGGGGCGTGGTCATCGGGTTCGGCGACCCCACCGAGACCGAGATCGCCTACCAGCTGGTCATCTCCGGGGTGCCCGGCTCCGAGGTCGAGCCGCCCACGGTGTGGGTGCCGACGCCGGAGACGGACCCGACCGATCTCAAGCCCGGCGAGGAGCAGAAGGTCGATGTGGCGGTCTCGGACCTGACGACGGAGACCGTGATCGTGGCGGTGTGCCGCATCCCGCCCGGAGGCGTGGAGGAGATAACCGCCGACGACTGCGACCTCACCACCGCGGTGGTCGAGACGGTGACCGACGGCGACGCCAGGGGCAGCGTGAACTACAAGGTGCCCGAGGACGGCGCCGATCCCGGCGGCGTGGCCGTCGTCGTGTTCGCGCCCGAGACGGCGGCGACGCCGACGGCCTCCGCGGCGCCCTCGCCGACGCTGTCGGTGACGCCGGTTTCGCCCACCGACGTGGACCGCAGCGAGCTCACGCCCGGCGACATGCTGGTGTTCCGGGTGTCGGGCGCCAACTGGACCAGCGAATCGGTGACGGCGACGTTCTGCGGGATCGACGCCTCCGGCGACGGCGACGGGCCCGGCAACGGCTGCGACTGGTCCGCAGTCACGTCGGTCACGCCGGCCGACGGCAGCTTCACCGTCCGCATGACCTACACGGTGCCCTCCGACGGCGTCCCCGCCGGAGGCGTGAACCTGGCCGCCCTGGGCGTCCCCGCCGAGGTGGCCGAGACGGCCGGCGAGCTCGGGGTCGAGGCAGCCGCAGAGCTCGGCACCGAGACCGCCACCGTCGAGGTGATCCCGGCCGGCAGCGTGCCGACGATCTCGGTGTCGCCGCCGATGGTGGACCGCGACGACCTCGCCGTCGGCGACCGGCAGAGGTTCGCGGTGTCGGGCACGAACTGGACCGGCGAGCAGGTGTCGGTGGCGCTCTGCGAGATCCTCAACGGCGACGGCGCCGAGACCGCCGAAGACGGCTGCGGCTCCGCCGGTGTCTCGGCGGTGCCCGACCTCGACGGCAACATCTACGTGGAGGTCGTCTACACCGTGCCCGACGAGGGCCTTCCCGGCTACGGCCTGGCGGTGCAGGCCAGCAACGGCGAAGCCACCGCCACGGTCACGGTGATCGAGCCGCTGCTGTCGGGGGCCTTGAAGCCGCTGATCGCGACGACGCTCGTCGGGGCGCGGGCCGCTCCGACCGTCTCGGTGTCGCCGGTCTCGCCGCCGACGATCGACCGGAGCCTGCTGGAGCCCGGCGACCGGCAGCTCGTGCTGGTGTCGGGCTCGAACTGGACCAGCGAGTCGGTGTCGCTGGCCTTCTGCGAGATGCCGGCCCGCGGCCTGGGGGCGGTCACCGCCGGGCTCTGCGACGGCGACGAGGCCACGGTGACGCCCTCGTCGGGCTCGTTCGGGGCCCGGATCTCCTACACCGTGCCCTCCGGCGGCCTGCCCGACACCGGGGTGGCCGTGCTGGTCAGCGGCAGCGACGGCGACGAGTCGGTAGCCGCAGTGGTGATCGATCCCGCCCCGCGGCCGGAGATCTCGGTGTCGCCGGCGTCGGTGGACCGAGACGCCCTGAGCGCGGGCGACACCACCGAGTTCCAGGTGACCGGCGCCAACTGGGGCGCGGCGCAGCTGTCGGGCGCGTTCTGCGAGATACCCGAGGGCGGCGCCGACGCCATCGACGGCACCGGCTGCGACGGCGCGGTCGACGTGTCGACCAGCGGCGGCGGGTTCACCGTGACCATGGCCTACACCGTGCCCGCCGCGGGGCTGCCCGCGGGCGGCGTGGCCATCAGGTTCAGCAGCGCCGACGGCGCCGAGTCCGACACCGCGACGGTGATCGCTCCCAAGCCCCCGTCGGGGCCCTGGATCGCGGTGACACCGGAGTCGATCGACCGGTTCGCGGCGACCCCCGGCAGCCAGTTCGAGTTCACGGTGACCGGCGGCAACTGGAGCCTGGACCTGTTCGGCCTGTTCTGCGCGATCCCCGCCGGCGGCATCGAGGCCATGGGCCAGAACGACTGCGACATCACCAACCTGACGCCCATCACCCCCGACGGCGACGGCAACATCTCCGCCACCCTGACCTACACCGTGCCCGCGACGGGCCCGCCCGTCTACGGGGTGGCCATCGCGGTCGGCGACCCCACCCAGACCGAGACCTCCGAGTCCACCGTGATCGGCGCCGCCGAACCCGGAACCGAGCCCGAGCCCGAACCCGAGCCTGAGCCCGAACCGGAGCCCGAGCCCTGGATCTCGGTTACGCCGACGACGGTCGGGCGGGCCGACGCAACCGCGGGCAGCAGCCACGAGTTCACGGTGACCGGCGGCAACTGGACCCTGGGCCTCCTCGCCCTGTTCTGCACCGTCCCCGCCGGCGGGGTGGACGCCATCGCGCCGACCGACTGCGACATCACCAACCTGACGTCGGTCACGCCCGACAGCGACGGCAACATCTCCGCCACCCTGACCTACACCGTGCCCACGGCAGGCCCGCCCGCCAGCGGGGTGGCCATCGCGGTCGGCGATCCCGCCCAGATCGAGGCCGCCGGGCACATAGTGATCCCCGCCGAGCCCTAGCGCCTGCCCGCACCTGCCTGCGATTTTGCCACGCGACAACAGTCCTCAAGGAGGATGACATGAACACCGGAACCACGCTCCCGAACCCGCTAGCGAAATTGGGGCGGATTTTGGGTGTCCAGTACCCATCTCGTCGCCAATTTCGCATGCTCCCCACTCCGAGGACATGGCGGTGGCGACCCGGCCTCCTAGCCGTGTTCCTAGCGCTCGCGTTGATCGCCACAGCCTGCGGCAGCGACTCACAAGAAACGTCGGCAGGAGAGCCCCCGGCCACCCAGCAGCCCGAACCGGCAACCCCCGAACCCGAACCCGAGCCCGAGCCAGAGCCCGAACCAGAGCCAGAGGTCGAGGCAGAAGCCGAACCCGAGCCGGAGCCCGAGCCAGAGCCGGAGCCTGGGGTCGAGGTCGAGGCAGAGCCCGACGAGTCCGGGACCGGAGACGAGTCTGAAGCTGACGACACCGGTACGGACGCCGAAACCGGCACCGACGCTGAAGCCGGGACCGACGACACCGGGACCGACGACACCGGTACGGACGCCGAAACCGGGACCGCCGACACAGCCACCGACGACTCAGAAACCGACACCGAAACCGACGCTGAAGCCGGGACCGACGACACCGGAGCTGACGACTCCGGAGCTGACGACTCCGGAGCTGACGACTCAGGGACCGACGACACCGAGACCGACGACTCAGAAACCGACGACTCAGAAACCGACACCGAAACCGACGACTCAGAAACCGACACCGAAACCGACGACTCAGAAACCGACACCGAAACCGACGCTGAAGCCGACAACGAGACCGACGACTCCGGAACTGACGACTCAGAAACCGACACCGAAACCGACGCTGAAGCCGACAACGAGACCGACGACTCCGGAACTGACGACTCAGAGACCGACACCGGGACCGACGACTCAGAAACCGACGACTCAGAAACCGACACCGAAACCGACGACTCAGAAACCGACGACTCAGAGACCGACGAGCCGGAGCCGGAGCCCGAGCCTGAGCCTGAGGGCAACGCTGCCCCGACCTTCGATGAGGGCGACTCGGCGGCCCGCGGTGTTGAGGAGGGGACCGCGGCGGGCGAACCGGTGGGAGACCCGGTGAAGGCCAGCGACGCCGACGGCGACACGCTGATCTACAGCCTCGAGGGCGCCGACGCGGCATCCTTCGCCGTCGACTGGACGACGGGCCAGATCAGGACCAGGGCCGCGCTGGACCGGGGCGTTGGGGCCACCTACACGCTGACCGTCGCCGTCACCGACGGCAAGGACGCCGCCGGCAACGCCGACACCGCCACCGACGCCACCATCGAGGTGACCGTCACCGTCAACGCCCGCGTCTACGCTCCGGGAGCCACGCTCACCGTCTACCTCCAGGGAGACACGACGACGCCCGTCACCTCGGTCGACGGCCCCGGCGAACGGACGTTCACGGTGGTCGGCACGGGCTGGACCGGCCTGCACACCATGCAGACCGGCGCCATCACCAATCCTGCCCTGTTCCTGACCGCCTGCCTCGTGCCCAGCCAGGGATCGCTGAGCTTCTTCCAGCAGTGCGACTCCGAAGGCATGCACACCTTCGTGGGCGTCGCGAGATCCGACGAGGGCTCCCAGGAGCTGTCGAGCCTGTATGCGTCGGAGGCCGAGCTGCGCAACCTGGCGGCGACCACGATCAACGTCACTCTCGCCGCGCTGAACGTCGGCAGCGACGGTTCGTTCCGCGTGGACATGCCGGTCAACGTCCCGGCCGGCGGTGTGATCATCAACGCCGCCATCGGCCACGTCGACCTCGGGAGCCTGGGCAACGCCGACCTGATCCGCATCCTAAAGGCGGTGACCGTAGAGATCTCAGCCTGACCGCCCCCGCCCGGGGCCCGTAAACCCTGGTGCGCGAGCGTCAGCCTGACCGCCCCCGCCCGGGACCGTAAACCCTGGTGCGCGAGCGTCAGCCTGACCGCCCCCGCCCGGGGCCGTAAACCCTGGTGCGCGAGCGTCAGCCTGACCGCCCACGCCCGGGGCCGTAAACCCTGGTGCGCGAGCGTCAGCCTGACCGCCCACGCCCGGGGCCGTAAACCCTGGTGCGCGAGCGTCAGCCTGACCGCCCACGCCCGGGGCCGTAAACCCTGGTGCGCGAGCGTCAGCCTGACCGCCCACGCCCGGGGCCGTAAGCCCTGGTGCGCGAGCGTCAGCTTGACCGCCCACGCCCGGGGCAGTCAGCCGATGAGCGTCAGCCGGAGCGACGGCAGGGCGTCTTCTTGAGCAGCCATCTGGTGATCCCACTGGGACTGTCGCGGAACTCCCATTCGAGCCGGAACTGTCCGACGTCCGGCTGGGCGGTGCCGTCGGCGATCTCCTTCTCCCATCCCGCGAGCGCGTCCTTGAAGGTGGCGATCTTGACGGGCAGGCCTGCCAGGTACAGATGGTCGTTGGTGCTGTAGGAGACCCTGGCGACACGGGTGCCGGTGTCGGCGATCTCGACGATCATCGCGTTCTCGCTGACGCTGGACGAGAGCACGCAAGCCCCGTCGCCCGTGAGCATCGAGGCAGAGGGCTCCGCCAGCCAGAAGAAAGTCGTGGGCTTCAGGTACGGGGGATTATCCGGCGAGTCGTTCAACTCGATGTCATCGAGGAACTCGTTGGCGTCGGTGTCGGGGTCGTCCCCGAACTTGCCGTCGGGTCCGGGGAGTTGCGCACCGAGGGTCTGGACCGTGGTCCTGCTCGACTTGTACACGTAGGGGACCCGGACCTTGCCGTCCCGCAAGGTCACCCGGGGACGCGTCAGGCGCTCCACGTTGTCAGCGGGGTCGACGGTCAACAGCACCCCTACGTTGCCGAGGGGCTGGCCGTACTGGTCGGTCACCGCGACTATGGCCGCGTTGCCGGCCTCGCCGCCGCTGGCCGGGGGCGAGCCGTATTTGGTGGGCGTGGTGACCTCGACCTTGCGGACCTTCGGCTTCTCGTCGGAGAAGACCGGGCAGCGTGGAGAGCCAGTGCCGCTCGGCGAGCATGAGGCGTCCGTCGGTGCGGCCAGGGTGTTGCCGGCCGCGTTGGCGACCGCGTACATGATCACCACCTCGTCGGTCGAGGCGTCGATCTCGTCGATGTCTTCGGGGTCGGGGTCCTCGGCGGTGAGGGTGAACGTGAGCTTTCCGGTCCGGTCGACGCTCTCGGTGAAGGAATACAGGGTGTAGACCGACTCGGTGACGGGTGCTGGGGCGCCGTCCAGCCCGCGCCAGGTGGAGATCGTCACCCGGTAGGAGGCGCCCGCTGCGGGCGGCACGGCGTTCTTGTCTTCGTCGCCGATGAGCTGCACGGTGACGGTGACGGTGGTGCCGAAATGGGCCTTGTAGGCGTCCTCGGCGATGTCGTGGGTGACCTTGGCGCCGGTCGCGACGACCGCTCGGAGCTCGGTGAGGTCGACCCGGGCGAGCCCCGCGGCCCGGTTGGTCACCTTGTCGTCCGCCTCGCCGGTCCACGCCCATACGGTGGTGCCGCCCCGGGCGTCGACCTCGACCGGCCACAGCAGGTCGCCGCCGTCGCCGCTGACCGGGTCGTTGTTGTGGATGGCGCACTTCGAGCCGGTGTGGCCGCCGTCGAGCACCTTGACGCTGCCGCAGGTCCCGTCGGACTTGAACGCGGTGGTGCCGATGAGCCTGGTCGCCACGCTGAACGTGTCGATCGGAACGTTGATCAGCGGCGAGAAGTCGGCGTCGCGGACCGACACCACCACCTCGCCCGGCTCGTTCTGCTGGATGGTCACCCCCTCGGGGCGGGCCCGGGTGTGGGCCAGGGCCCGGGTGATCAGCCCGGCCACCTCGGCCCGGGTCGCGGGCTCGTCCGGCGCGAACGTGACGCCGTCGGGCCGGCCCCGGGCCACGCCCAGCTCGTACAGCGCGCTGACCGCGCTGTCCACCGGCTGGGGCTGCGTGTTGCGCGAGTCGGCGAAGTAGTCGTCGGGCGGCCGCCCGTCGATCGTCACCGTGCCGTAGTCGCCCATCTCGATGTTGGGGCGCGAGTCCTTGTCGGTCACCGCCACCAGCAGCCGGGCGACCAGCACGGCTGCGCCGGCCCGGGTCACCGACGCGACGGATGCGTCGAAGTCGCCGAGCACGGCGTCGCGGTCGGCGCCGGCCACCCTCGCGGCCCCCACCATGAAGCTGGCCATCTGGGTGCCGGTGACGGGTGCGTCCGGCGCGAACGTGGTGCCGTCGCCGGTGCCCGAGGTGATGCCGTAGTAGGCGAAGCAGTCTATGGCGGCCTTGAACCGGTGGTCACCGGGCACGTCCACGAAGCCCTGATCGTTGGTGGCGTCGCCCACGCAGGCGCTCTGGCCGGTCGCATGGCTGGGCTCGGCCTGGTTGTCGTCTCCAGTCTTGATCTCCTCAGCCGCTACCGCCGCCGCGATCAGCGACACCGCCGCGGCTGCCGCCGCCGCCGCGAGAAGCGCCCGCGGCGCGAGCCGTCTGGCGCCCCCGCAGGGCACACACAGGATGCGCCGCAGCCCCAGAGCACTCACCAGAACCGACCACATGCAAGCATCCTAGTTGATCTATAACTGCCGACCTGTATCTATGGTGCAAGGATTGTCCCTGGAAGCACTCATATACATTCGTGTATGGATGAGATCGCCGGCGCTCGAGGAAGTGCGGCCCAGCGTCCTCGGGCTCCAGCAACGCCCAAGCGTCCGGGTGCACGGCGCGCGCCATGGCCGCGGTGGCACCGGCGCGACGGGGCCGGCGGCGAGCGTCTATTCGCCGGACTCGCTGCGGGTGCCCCGGAGGCGGGCTCGAAGCTCGGCCACCTCCGCCTCGGCGGCAGCCGCCCGGCCCTCGGCGGCAGCCGTACGGCCCTCGGCGGCGGTGCGGGCGGCGACCTGCTCGTCGAGTTGTGCGTTTACGTCGTCGAGTTGGGCGTCAAGGTCGTCGGGGTCGGGGAGCCAGGCGCCCTCGGTGATGTCCCACAGCCGCAGTTTGGGCGGCTGCCAGCACAGGTCAAGGCCGAGCACGTTGCTGCGGCCCCGCAGCCCGCCTGCGGCGTCGGGCGAGACCTCGATCGGCGTCCAGCGGCCCGAGACGCGCCTCTCGCCCTGCAGCGGCGGGTCGAGCAGCGCGCCGCCGGTGGGGTCGAGGCGCCAGTACTCCTCGACGCCGAGCTCCGCGTACTTGGCGGGCTTCACGTACAGGTCGGTGCGCACCGTCTTGTGCGACGCGATCTCCAGCGCGAAGCACGGCGCCGCGCCGGCCTCCCAGACCTTGTAGGTGCTCTTGTCCCTGACTGCGGCCTCGTCCACCCCGAACGCGACGGCCACGTCGGGCGCCACCACCACTTTGGGGTCGCCCTGCTTGTAGTAGACGTTGATGTCGCAGCACACCCAGGCGCCCACATCGTCGCCGCGCCGGTCGTGCCAGCGCCGCAGCGCGCACGTCAACTCCATGCGCCGCCGAGTCTGCAGATCCCCCTCAGGCATCTGGGGTCCCTCCGGATAGTCAATTTCTACCTCGGGAGGCTCGGTCGCAATCGAACCCATAAGCGCACCTCCGATCCGCTACCGACACGCTAGCGCCCAGCCAACCGCACCACAACCGGAGATCATCAAAACACACGACAACCCACAGCACGATCCCCGCACCGCCCGTGTCTTGAGCCGCTGGTTCGGGCCGGGGGGCTGCACTGCCCGCCGGGTGGGGCCGGTGAACCCGCACCGCCTGTGTCTTGAGCCGCTGGTTCGGGCCGGGCGGCTGCGCTGCCCGCCGGTGGGGCCGGTGAACCCGCACCGCCTGTGTCTTGAGCCGCTGGTTCGGGCCGGGCGGCTGCGCTGCCCGCCGGTGGGGCCGGTGAACCCGCACCGCCTGTGTCTTGAGCCGCTGGTTCGGGCCGGGCGGCGGGCCGGGGTCAGCCGAGACGGCGCTGCACGGTCTCGAGGTTCTGGCGGGCCGAGGCCAGGGCCGGGTCCAGCTCCAGGGCCCGCTCGAAGCTCCGGATCGCCTCGCGGTCCCGGCCGAGGTAGGCCAGCGCGACGCCCATGTCGGAATGGTTCTTGGCGCTGGCGGGCTCTGCCTCGGCGGCCCGGCGGAAGAACTCCAGCGCCTCCCCGAAACGCTCCTCGTCGAGTCGCAGCACTCCGAGGCGGTTCAGGGCGCGGCCGTGGGCCGGGTCCAGCTCCAGGACCTGGCGGAAGTGCTCCTCGGCGGCCCGGTAGTCCCGCAGCCCGTAGTGCGCGGTTCCCAGCCCGAGGGCCGCCTCGGGGTTGTCCGGGTAGTGGGCGGCAGCGTCGGAGTAGGCCTCCAGCGACCGGTCGAACTGCCCGGCGTCGTACAGGAGGCTGCCCAGGTTGAGCAGGGCGGCCTCGTGGCTCGGGTCGATGCCCAGAGCGAGCCGGTAGTACTCCTCGGCCTGCGCCCGCCGGCCCAGCTCCTCCGACGCGACGGCCGCGTTGACGTGCTCCAGGGCGTTGCCGGGGTCGCGCTCGATGGCCTGCTGGGCCGCGGCCAGCAGCTCCTCGGGCGGACCCGGCCGGTTGCGGGTATTGCCGAGGTCCCGCAGGTTGGCGAGGGCCTCCGGCTGCTCGGGGTCCAGCTCCAGGGCCCGGCGGTAGCTGGCCGCGGCGGCCTCCTCGTCGCCCAGGTGGTACAGGGCGACCCCCAGGTCCACATGCACCGCCGCGTCGTCGGGGTCGGCGGCCACGGCGCGGCGCAGATGGTCCTCGGCCTCGGCGTAGCGCTCCAGGTCGATGCTGAGCGAGCCCATGTCGTGGTCCCACCGGTCCGTTCGGGGGTCGATCCGCAGCGCCTGCCGGAAATGGCCCTCGGCCTGCTCGTAGTTGCCGCGTTTCTGCTCGATCCGGCCCATGTTCATGTGGCGCAAGGAGTCGCCGGGCTGGCCGCGGACGGCCTGACCCATCAGGTCTATCGCCTCGCCGTACCGCTCGTTGTCGGCCAGAAGTACCGCGAGGTTGGCCATGGCGGAATGGCGTTCCGGCTCCAAGTCTAGGGCGGTCCGGTAGTGCCTCTCGGCCTCGGCTGGCCGCTCGAGCCCGGCCAGCGCCAGGCCGCTGCTCTCGTGGAGCCCGACGATGTCGGCGGCGTCGAGCTCGAAGCCGAGGCCGTAGCGGGCCGCCTCCAAGGCGTCCTCGAAGCGCTCCTCCTCTATGAAGTTCATGCTCAAGTTGACGTGGGCACCGAGGGCATGCGGGTTGTGGCCTATCACATGGCGGAAATAGGTCTCGTCGCTGTGGTAGACGGACGCCTGCCGCCACGACAGCGCACCGAACACCGCCAGCACCGCCACCGCGGCGGACGCGGCCACCGGCTTCAGCCGCTCGGGCAGCCTGGCCGCACCCCGGGCCGCGGCCGCGACGGCCACTGCGGTGGCGCCGATGGAGGCCAGGTACTGGAAGCGGTCGGCGACGAAGGAGAACCCCGTGAACGAGAACGAGATGAAGCCGAGCACCGGCGACAGCGTCACCGCGAAGAACAGCGCCCCGGCCAGCGGCCCGCGCCCTATCCGCCCCCGCAGGAGCCAGAGGGCCGCGGCCACCGCCACCGCGGCGGCCAGCAAGCCCCAGGCGGCCGGGCTGGCCGCATCGACCTCCCAGTGGGGGTAGATCACCGCCAAGTCGTCGGGCCACAGCAGCTTCGACGCGTAGAACCACAGGGACCGGGCTGCGATCAGGGACCGCTCGACCATGGTGAGGTCGGTGAACCGGGGCTCGTCCAGCCCGGCGTAGTGCACGTAGTCGGCGAGCGCTATGCCCAGCGCCACCACGAACAGCGGGATCGTGGGCAGCACGTCGGAGCGGCTCAGCCGCCCCGTCTGCCACCAGGCCACTATCAGCAGCGCGGCCGGGAGGGTCACCACGATGGACTTCGACAGCATGCCCGCCGCCAGCAGGGCCACCACCGCCAGGTAGCTCCACATCGTCCCGGTCCGCCGGAAGCGGAGCCACACCGCCACCGCGCCCAGATAGAACAGCGCCGACAGCATGTCCTTGCGCTCGATGACCCAGGCCACCGAGTCGACGTGCACGGGATGGACCGCGAACACCGCGGCGGCCAGCCACGCCCCGGGCACCTGAAGGCGCCGCATCAGATGCCACACCAGCAGCGTGTTGGCCAGGTGCAGCCCGACGTTCACCGCGTGGTAGCCGGCCGGGTTGAAGCCCCACAGCTTGTGCTCCACCCAGAACGACGAGTACGGCATCGGCCAGTAGTGGGCCTCCGCCTGGATGTGGCGGGGATCGAGCCAGATCCGCCAGATGTCGCCCCACTCGCTCACCGCCCTAGCCTCGGTGAAGATCCTGTCGTCCCAGACGAACCCGGCCCGCAGAGCCGGCACGTAGCACAGCGCCACCAGCACCGCGAGCGCGGCGACGCCCAGCGCCCGCAGCCGCCCCGGCCCCAGCCGCCCCGCCACCGCGCTCAACGACAAAGGCAACGCCGACACCATCCCCGGCTCAGCCCGCTCAGGCCCCAGCCGCGACCGGTGGGGCTCGGACCGCGACCGCCCAGTCCGCGACCGGTCGGGCTCAGGCCGCGACCACTCCCGCCGCGACTGCTCAGTCCGCTCAGGCTCAGCCCGCGACCGCCCAGTCCGCCCAGGCTCAGGCCGCGACCGCCCAGGCTCCGGCCGCGGCCGCCCAGCCCGCGGCCCCCCAGACTCGGACCGCGACCGCTCGCTGTCGCCGGCACGGCGGCTGGATGGGGCCATAGAGGTGAGGACGGCCTTTCCGGCTCAGGCCCGGATCTATGGTGCTTCGATTGATCCGGTCATTTGCGTATCACATAGTGCATGAAGACGGCCCATGCCAGCAAGCGCCGCGGCGTCCGGGCGGGCGGGCCGGCAAGATGCGCAGGCGGCGTCCAGATTCTCCTTTCCTCAGCCAGATGAGGCGGCGTATGATCCTCGGAGAATGGCAACGAGGTAGGCTGCCAGTGGAGGAGTGCCATGTCATCTACGACCGTTGCCGCTGCGGCGGCTGCCACCATCCACCGGGGCGAGCACGAGCTGCCCTGGGCCGACGCCGGGTACGGGATCGAGCTGAAGGTGATGATGGTGCGCGAGGACGACGCGCTGTGGATCGTCCGCAACCGGTTCGCGCCGGGCGCCACCGTCCAGACCCACCGCCACACCGGCCCGGTGTACGCCCACACCCTCAGCGGCGCCTGGCACTACCTCGAGTATCCCGAGGTCAACCGGGCCGGGTCGTTCCTGTTCGAGCCGGCCGGCAGCGTCCACACCCTCGCCGTGCCCATCGACAACACCGAGCCGACCGACGTGTGGTTCCAGATCCACGGCGTGAACCTCAACCTCGACCCCGACGGCAACGTCGAGTCCATAACCGACGGGCCCGGCGTGCTGGCCGCCTACTACGCCCTGTGCGAGACCCAAGGCCTGCCCCGCCCCAACGTCATAACCTGACCGCAGCGTGAGGCTCAGGGAGTCTCAGATCACCGGCACGAGGCGCCGCGGCCGGGCCGCGACGCTGCTGGCTGTGCTCGCGATGGTGGCCACAGCCGCGGCCGCGCCCGACGCCGCCGCCCAAGACCAGCCCGGCACCTACACCGACGTCACCGAAGGCGTGCACAGGCCGGCGATCGATGCGCTCGCCGCGAAGGGCCTCTTTGAGGGAACCCTCTGCGGCGATCGCGAGTTCTGCCCCATCGAGCCGATCAAGCGCTCCACCATGTCAGTGTGGCTCATCCGTGCTCTCGAGGATGCCGAGCCGCCCCAACCCCGGGACCCCAGATTCGTCGACGTCACCGCCGAGCACCCGTGGGCCGGCCACATCGAAAGGCTCGCGCAACTCGGCGTCACCGCCGGCTGCGCCCGCGACCCGCTGCGATTCTGCCCCCAGGCCCCAGTCACACGAGCCCAGATGGCGTCATTCCTCGCCCGGGCCTTCAACTTCGGAGCCGCAGAACCCGCAGGCTTCAACGACCTCGACCCCGGAAGCACACACAACGCCAACATCAACGCCCTCGCCGCCGCCGGGATCACCGCCGGCTGCGCCCGCGACCCGCTGCGATTCTGCCCCCGGGACCCAGTCACGCGAGCCCAGATGGCGACCTTCCTCGCAAGAGCACTCGACCGCGGCCAAGGACCCTCCGCCGGCCCGCAAGGACCCGACGACTCGCCCGGCGACAACGGCTCGCGCGCCAGCACGAACTCGGGCCAAACCCCGCAACAACCCGCTGGCGACGCGCCCGGCGACAACGGAAGCCCGCCGGATCCTGATTCCGACGTGGGGGACCCGGAATCCGCCCCTCCGCCGCCGGTGCAACAACCTGCCGAAGACGCACCCGGTGACAACGGAGACCCTCTGGACGACGGCGAGCGTGGTTCCTGCGTGGATGGTCTCTGTTTCATACCTCTCACCGAGGAGGAGTGGCGCGAGGCCCATGACGAGATCTTCGGCGACTAGACGTGCGCTGTGATCAGACCGCCAGAGGCCGCCGTTAGGCCCTCAGTTCCCGGCCGAGCGAACGACGAGTGCGCTGCGCCGGTCGATGGTGAACTCGGCATCGCGTAGTTGCTCCGTGACCTGCCGCAGGTCGATCCTGCTGAGGTCCCATCGGTTGGCGATCCCGTGGCCCAGCAAGGCCACGTACAGCCCGCTGGGGCTTATCGCCGAGTCGTTCGCCAACAGGCTGTCCACGAGACTCCCGACAGCGCCCGCTGGCGGCGGCCGCAGCGCCTCGGAGACGGAGGCAGGTCGCAGCGTGAGCATCAGATCGAGCGTGGCGACGTTCTCGAAGCCCGAGGCGAGTCCCTTGACTGAGCGCTGCCCCTTGTCGAGGACGGCGATCAGCTCGGGAACCACCTCGAGTCCGGCCGAGGCGATGGAGCGTTGCAGTAGCTGCCACATGGCGCCTGAGCTGTTTCCGAACAGGACGGTCATGCGTCCGCCCGGCTTCAGCACTCGCCTGCACTCCTTGAACGCTTCCGTCAGGATGGCCTCGTAACGCTGTGCCGTGCGGCGAGGCCCGCCGGTGTCAGCCCGGTCGACGACGGCCTCGGTGGCCGGGTCGGTGGTGGCGTCAAGCCAGGCCTCTTGGAACAGGTTCATGTCGGAGTAGAAGATGTTGGAGCCGAACGGCGGGTCCGTGAACACGTAGTCGACCGAGTCGTCCGCCAACGGCAGCCGGTCGGCGCTGGCGATCTCGTAGCGCACGTCAGGGCCGCTCGCGCTGTCGTAGACCGCGGCCGATCCCCGGGTCCGCTTGATCCACTCGTCGGAGCGGGCGGCCGCCCGGACCTTGCGGGCGAACAGGTCGAACACATTCCACTCGTAGAACACGGGAGCCACGTAGTAGTTGGCGTTGGCCGCGTTGAGGGGACGCCGCCGCGACCACTGGTAGCGCTTGCTGGCCCTAGTGAGGATCGCCGTGAACGCGAACAGCAGCTTTGAGCGCAGCTGCGGCTCGCCGACGCCGTCGATGGCGTCTCGCAGCGCGGCTAGCGCGCAGACGTTGCGATGAGAGTAGAAGGAGGCCGTCGAGGTCAGCCCGTGACGGCCGAGCGCCGACGCGGCGTACATCTGGCGGGTCTCGTCGATGGCTGAATCGGGCCAGCGGAGCCCCGCCGCGTCCGGTGCGTGAAGCGGAGTGCTCCAGCGCTGCTCCATCTGGGTGGGGGAGCACCCGCAGCGGATCGAGTCGAGCACCGGTTCCTCGCGCAACCGCCGGTCGCGGCTGCCGACGGCGGTGCCGCAGTGCGGGCAGGTCATTCGTTCGCGGCGCCACGCGGCGTCCTCCAGCGCCCGGTAGTAGTTGACCGGCCCGCGGCAGCCTCCGCACTCGATCACCGACGACCACACAGTCTTGGCGAGTTGCGCCCGCGCGCCGCAGGTAGCGCAGGCCACCGCGTACACGTCGCCGACGCGCTCGCTGGCCTGGCGCTCCACGGCGTCGCCGCTCTCGCGAAGCTTGCAGGCGTCGACGAGGCTGACATAGTTGGCACCGATGTGTCGGCCCAGCACCGACACATCGAACAGCCGGGCCCTGCGGCCCGTGACCAGCGAGGCCACCCCCGTCATGCCCGAGCCGGCGAAAGGATCGAGGACCACCTGGCCGGGCTCGGTGAACGCCTCGATGAACGGGACGATCGCGGCCACGGGCACCTTCGTGAGATAGGCGTGCGCCATGTAGACAGGATCGCTGCGGGCCACCCGCAGCATCGACGGCAGTCCGTCCACCGCGTTCGCCGAGGCCTCCACCGGCACGGCCAGCGTCTCAGTAGTCATCGGTAGCCTCTCATCCGTGGGCACCTTACGCGGCAGGATGATGGTCAAGGGTGATGACAGCGCCTGTGACCGGCGCCGACCCGCCCCCCGCCTCTCGACGGGCTGCGGCCCGACCATGCAAGGCGCCGCGTGAATGGGGTTCAAGGAGGACGCCGACTTCGCCCGGTTCGTGTCGATGGGAGCGGTCGGAGCGGCGGCGGTGGCCCACCATCTCAGCACCGAGCACGACCACAGGATGATCGAGCTCGAACGCTACGCGATGGCCAACAAGGTGTGGCAGACAAAGGTCAAGCGTCTCCGCCTGCCGGACCTGCTGTGCGTCCGATGCGGCTTGCGAGTCGAGGCGCGCGCCAAGTCGAAGCTGGGAATCGTGCTGTCGCATTCCGACACCCCGGGCCGCGAATGGGACGCCGGGGGGATGCGAGATCACGACCTCTACGCGTTCCTTCGTGCTGACTTTGACACGTTCCCGCCCCGGACCGGACTGCCGACCTATTTCGAGGCACATGCGTTGCGCTCGACCGAGCAACACGCCCGCCGATCAGTGCCGAAGGCGGCCTCAGAGGGCTCGGAGGTCACGTTGACGTGGCCGTGCTGGGTGCCTTCGGCGTCTGGAAGGCTCCAGGGAGTCGATGAGGACGGTCGCATCGTCTATTCGGGCACCGGGGGCCGCAGGGGCGTCTACTGGCAGTGGCGCAGATGGAAGGGTCGGCGCATCGTCTACACGGAGGCTGACGGACTGTTCTCCGGCGGGGACACGATCGTGGCTGGGATCGTCCCCGCGCCGGAGTCCTCGGACTGTCCGGGGGACAAATGGGATCCTGGCGCCGACATCAAGTCGGACATTGACGTAGACCGCTATGCGGGCATCAAGGCGTCGGGGGCCACGCTGCGGACCGATCTACAGGACGAACTCTCGGCAATAGCAGAGCACCACGGCATCGACTGGCGGGTCCGGCTCGAGGCTGCTGTCAGTCTGGCGCGTTGCGACGGCGACCGGTGGGGGCACATGATCGTCGACTTCGTCGACGATGAGGCCGCTACACCCGAGCAACGAATGGAGGCTGTCCTCGCGGCTTCGGAGCTGCCTGCGAGCGCAGCCGCGGACGCCCTGTTCGGGGTGGCATCCGATGCCAACCATCATCCGGAACTGCGGGCCGCAGCCGCATGGGGCCTGGGCCAAGGCGACGCGGCCCGACCGGGACTGCTGCTCGACTTGGTACTCGACAGCGAGGAGATTGTGGCGCTTCACGCCATGGCAGCGATTGACGAGTTGCCTGATGCCGCGCAGTCGGTGCTCTTCGAATGGCTGCACCGTGAAGACGAGCGGAAGGGCGACATCGCCTCACATCTGCTCTCACGCCATCAACGAATCGGCCTGCTCCTCGACGCACACGAACACGGCGGCCGGGCGCGCCTGAGAGCGTTGAGCGCGCTGGGGAGACTGCCCCGGGAAACAGTCCGACTAGCTGCTGGCGATCGCATCACCACCGAGGTTGCAACTCTCCTGGAACCCATGTGGTACGGCCAGCAGAGCTGGGTGCAGACGGCTGGGCGTGACGGCCTGGAGGCTCTGGAGGTGCAGAAGGTCCGCTTCAACCCGACGAGTCCGGGCACGCCATGGCAGACAGGCATCGAATAGGTGGTCGACGAGCAGATCCGAGCCGACATCGCGTCGGGCGGTGGGGCGGTAGGGTCGGATCGGGCTCGTAGCTCAGTGGTCAGAGCAGGGGACTCATAATCCCTTGGTCGTGGGTTCGATCCCCACCGAGCCCACCGGCGAGCCCTTGCGACCGCGGCCCGCCAACCGCTGCAAGGGCGGCGGCGAGGGTTCCGGCACCGGGCGCTTCGTCAGCGTTTCGCCGCGGACGTGGCGTCGGCTACGCGCTCGGCGATGAACTCGGCGAAGGGCTTGATCGTCTGCCGCACGCTCGCTTGCTCCAGCGCCTCCATGTATGCCTGTCTGTCCTCGACCCGCACCACGGTCCAGGAGTAGCCGCCCGAAGCGAGCATGACGTTCATGACGAAGCGAGCCAGCCGGCCGTTGCCGTCCGGATAGGGATGTATGTACGCGAAGCAGAAGTGCCCCAGCACGGCCCGCACCGACGGATCGGCTTCGTCGCCCAGCAGGTCGAACAGCGTCTCCATCGCCTCGGGCACCGTGGGCACGGGGCCCTCCAGCGCCGGCAACGGCCCTTGCGGCTCTTGCGATCGGCGACCCCGATGCTACCCAGCTGCGTGCTCAAACCCGCGAATCTTGCCGCGTCCAGACCCGCGAATCATGTCGCGCCGAGACCCGCTAACAGTGTCGCGCCCTAGTTGGCGAGGCGACCCTGGCTGGCGCGGCCGGCCCGGCAAGTACGATCCCCACCGGGCCCGCCGAGGGGCTCTCAGGGGAGTTCGAGGCGCACGCCGCGGTCAAGCGCGTCGGTGGCATCGACAAGCGCGTTGGTGGCGTGCAGTTGGCCCTCGGTGGCGGCGCGCTCCGACCACGGCATCGCGGCCGTCCACCGCCACGCGTGCGCGAGGACGCGTGCCAGCGCCCGCACGTCGCCTCCATGCGTGGAGGCACGGCGCAGGCTCGAGATGTACTCGTTGCGGTACACGCTGGGAATCACGATGCGGGCCTGGCCCACCGCAGACAGTTCGGCGTTCATCATGACCCGCGCCACCCGGCCGTTGCCGTCAGTGAAGGGATGCACCTCGGTCACGACGAACAGCATGTACAGCGCCCGCCAGAATCCGGGCCGGACCCGCGGCAGGAGCCCGAGACCCTTGCGCAGAGTCCCCTCCACCAGCGCCGGCTCGACGAACATGTAGCCACCGACCGAGTTCGCCACGGTCTTCCATTGTCCGGGACTCATTTCCGGCCGGCCGGCCTGGATCGCCTGGTGGCGCTCCCTCAGATCGCGGACGATCTCCTCTGGATCCTCCGACGTCGTTCTGCGTCCGACCGGGTCGGCAACGCAACCGTAGGTGCCCAAGATGTCGTGCCCGTCGGCCGGCCGGGACGCCGGCGGCTCGTTCGACTCGATGATGCGGCGAGCCTCGTCGAGGGTGAACACCGTGCCCTCGATGTAGTTGGAGAAGTAGGACTCGTACAGAGGCAGTTCGCCCGGGACGCGGCTCGGGACGGTCCGGTGACCGGGCGCCCGCGACAGGAAGGCCTCGTAGAACGCGACTTCCTCGATCTCCGTGGATGCCGGCAGCCCGTCGGGAATGTCCCAGCCCGCCGTGTCGGAGAGCTGCAAGGCCACCCGCTCGAACATCTCCACCCGGTGCTCGTCCCAGGCGCGTCCCTCCCGCAACGCGAGCATGAGCGGTCCTGCACGGTCACGCGGCGGGGAGGCGCCCGAGAGGTGCTCGAAGAGCCGGTCGACGGCCGGCGCTCGACCAGCGGCGCCGGTGGCCTCGGCGAGAGCAAGGGTGTTGATCCTAAGGCGCTCGATGCGACGGCTGTCCCAGGCGATGGCCTTGCGGGCCAGCCAGTCCTCGAGCTCGGACAGCGCGAGGGTCCGAGCCGCCTGGCCGCCGCGCCGGCGGGACTCGACGAGATTGTCGAGCAGGGTCCGCTCCGGGCTCGACATGCGCAGCCCGTCAGGCCAGGGCGGGTCGGCGACGGGAGCGTCGTGGGGCGTGCCGGGCCGGATGCGGATCTCCAGACCGGGCAGGCGGATGGATGCGCGGGAGGTGTCGGACACCACGAAGAGCCGGCCGCCGGTAACCCGCCCGTCCTCCGCCGCCGAGCGGTCGGCAATCAGAGCGCCCGGCAGCAGCCTCCCCAGGATGGTCCAGCGATTCTGCAGGACGATCTCGTCGGCGGTGCTCTTCAGGTCGGCCGAGTAGAGCCGTGGGGCTACCCGCCGGATCTTGCCGTCCCGGACGGCCTTGCTGAGAGTGGCCCGCGACGCGACATCGTCGAAGAAGACGGTTCGCGTGCCGGTGGGCCAATCGATCGCCGGTCGGGGTGCCACAACTAGACACTACCGGGGCATAGCTATCGAAACTAGACCTTTTCTGGAGATAACTATGGGAGAAGTTCTCAAGATCTCCCGAATTGGGGGCGATTTGACACACTATTGCCTCATAACGTTCTCGATGTCGGAGGCGGCTGCACTAGGCGTTGTTCGCGCCGTCTCCGCCGCTTTCGTCTATCCGAGAATCGCCCGGCGGTGTAGAATGTGGACCAGCAGGAACGCCTTGGCGGGGGTGATGACAGTGAACGCGCCAACACGCCGGACTGCCGAGGAGACGGGCCGCCTCGGCGACAAGATATATGAAGAGGACATCCGGCCAAGGGTCGAAGCGACCCATCATGGAAAGATAGTCGCCATCGATGTGGACAGCGGCGACTACGCCATCGGCGACACCGCAATGGCCGCATCTGACCGCATCCTGGAGAGGCGCCCTGACGCCGACACGTGGTGCGTGAAGATCGGATACCGAGCGCTGCGGAGCTTCGGAGCCGGTTCATTGCGGAGAACCGGGTGATCGAAGGGGACCGCCACAACCTGAGCATCGACGTTGTGGATGGCGGGCGCGTCGTCATCCAAGGCCAACGTGTAGTCAAGCGTCGGCCGGGCGTGGCGGACCGGGAGCTGGGGTGGACCTGAATTGGAGCGCGGACCAGGAGGCGCTGCGCCTCGAGCTGCGGGCGTGGTTGGAGCAGAACCTGGCCGGCTGGCGGGACGAGGTCGGCGCGGAGCTCTCGGGCGACACCCGTGACGGGTTCGCCCAGCAGCTGCTGTGGGAGCGGCGCCTCTTCGAGGACGGCTGGTCGGCGGTGTCGTGGCCGGGTGCTTACGGGGGCCGGGACGGCACGCTGTGGGACTGGCTGATCTTCGAGGAGGAGTACTGGCGGGCGGGCGCACCGCAGCGGGTCACCCAGAACGGGATCCAGATCCTGGCGCCGTCGATCTTCGAGCACGGCTCGCAGGCTCAGAAGGACCACCTGCTGCCCCGTGTCGCCGCCGCGCGGGACCTGTGGTGCCAGGGCTGGTCCGAGCCGGACGCGGGCAGCGACCTCGCCGGAGTGTCGAGCCGGGCCCGGCCGGTCGACGGCGGCTGGATGCTCGACGGCCAGAAGACCTGGACCACCCGGGGCGCGTTCTGCACCCACCTGTTCGGGCTGTTCCGCTCCGACCCCGACTCCTCCCGCCACCGCGGGCTCACCTACCTGCTGGTCCCGCTGGACCTCGACGGAGTGACAGTGCGGGGATTCGGCCGACTCGACGGCGACGAGGGCTTCGCCGAGGTGTTCTTCGACGGCGCCTTCCTGCCCGACGACGCCGTCGGCGGCGGGGTGGTGCTGGGCGGGGTGGGGGAGGGGTGGAGGGTCGCGGTGTCGGCGGCCAGCACCGAGCGCGGGCTGCTGCGCTCGCCCGGCCGGTACCAGGCCACCGTGGCTGGCCTGCTGGAGCTGTGCTCGGAGCGCGGGGCGGACCCGTCGCTGCGGCGGCGCATCGCGGCCGCCTGGATGCGGGTCGACGCCTACCGCCTCCAGACCCTCCAGACCGTCACCGCGCTCGTCGACGGCCGCGACCTCGGCTCGGAGGCGAGCCTGGCCAAGATCTGGTGGTCGGAGCTCGACATCGAGCTGCACGAGATCGCCCTCGACCTGCTAGGCGCAGACGCCGAGCTGGAGGGGCCGTGGAGCAAGGGGCACCAGTTCGCGCTGGCCGGCCCGATCTACGCCGGGACCAACGAGGTGCAGCGCAACATCGTGGCCGAGCGGGTCCTCGGCCTGCCGCGATGAGGTTCGCGCTCGGCGAGGCCCAACTCGCCGGCCGGCGAGTCCCGGCAGGGGCGGGGACACCATGAGGTTCGCGCTCGGCGAGGACCGCGAGGCGCTGCGCTCGACGGCGCGGGACCTGCTCGCGGAGCTGTGCCCGCCCGCGGCGGTGCGGGCCGCCTGGACGGCGGTCCCGGACCCGGCGCCGTGGCAGGCCTTGACGGAGGCCGGCGCGCTGGCTCTCCTGGCGCCGGAGTCCGACGGCGGCCTGGGGCTCGACGAGACCTACCTGGTGCCGGTGCTGGAGGAGGCCGGACGGGCCGCGCTGCCCCACCCGCTGACGGAGACCGCTCTGGTAGCCGCGCCCCTAGGCGTGGCGGGTCCGATGGTGGCCACCGACCTCGCCACAGCCGGACCCACGGTCGCCACCGACCTCAGCACGGCCAGCACCGCGGCGGCCACCGACCTAGGCACAACCGGCACCGCAGCGGCCACCAACCCCGGCGTGACGGGTCCGATGTTGGCCACCGACCCCGGCGCGTCCGGCACCGCAGAGGCCACCGACCTCGGCACAACCGGTGCCGTGGTGGCCACCGACCTCGGCACAACCGGTGCCGTGGTGGCCACCGACCTAGGCACAACCGGTGCCGTGGTGGCCACCGACCTAGGCACAACCGGCACTGCGGCGGCCATCGACCCCGGCGCGTCCGGCGCTGTAGTCGCGGCCGCGGGTTTCGCCGAGGCCTTCCTGCTGGTCTCGGGCCGCGGGCTGCGGCTGTACGAGGCCCACGAGGTGGACGTCGAGCCGGTGGAGACCGTCGACGCCTCCCGGCACTGCGGGCGGGTCCGTCCCCGGGGGGAGGGCCGGCCCGTCACCGAGGATCCGGCCGCAGTGGCCGCGGCCTTCGACCGGGGCGCGCTCGGCGCTGCGGCCGAACTGGTCGGACTGAGCCGGGCCATGCTGGCACTCACCGTGGACTACGCCTCCCAGCGCCACCAGTTCGGCAAGCCGATCGGGAGCTTCCAGGCCGTGAAGCACCATCTGGCCGACTCCCGGATCAAGATCGAGTTCGCGGCCCCGGCGGTGCTTTACGCCGCTCATGCCGTCGCCCGAGGGCAACCCGACGCCGCCCGAGCGGTGTCGCAGGCCAAGTGGCTGGCCGGCGCCGCGGCAACCGTCACCGGCCGGGCCGCCCTCCAGTGCCACGGCGCCATCGGCTACACGACCGAGCACGACCTGCACCTCTACCTCAAGCGCGCCTGGGCGCTGGCCCGCACCTGGGGCGGGGCCGACTTCCACGCCGACCGGGTGGCCGCCTCGATCGGGCTTTGATGAACCGGCCATATTGATGAACCGGCCATAATTGTCCTCGACGGCGACAGGAGGAGAGCCGATGTGGACGTGAAGGTTGGGAGCAAGGTCCCCGACTTCGAAGGGGTCGACCAGCACGGCAACACGCTGGCCCTGCGCGACCTGCTCGAGCGGGGTCCGGTGGTGGTGTACTTCTATCTCAAGGCGATGACAGCCGGTTGAACCCGCCAGAGCTGCCATTTCCGCGACCTGTCGGCCGAGTTCAGCGAATACGGCGCCAGTGTCGTGGGAATCAGCGCCGATCAGGTTGATCGGCAACGCGAGTTCGATGACGCCAACGCCCTGGGCTTCCCGCTGCTGTCGGACCCGGGCCGCGACATCGCTCGGAGCTTCGGCGTGATCAGGCGCAGTCCGCTGCCCAGCAAACGCAAGACCTTCGTGATCGGCCGCGACGGAACAGTGCTGCGGACGGTCCGCTCAGAGCTGAACATGCGCCTCCACGCCGACAATGCGCTGGAGGCGCTGCTGAAGGCGACCCGCTCCTAGGAGATCGCGCCGGCGATCAGCGGCCGTCGGCGCGGTAATCGAGCCAGGCGCTGCTGAAGGCGACCCGCTCCTAGGAGATCGCGCCGGCGATCAGCGGCCGTCGGCGCGGTAATCGAGCCAGGCGCTGCTGAAGGCGACCCGCTCCTAGAGATCGGGGGCGGTCCTAGCGGTCGGCCAGCCAGGCGGGGGCCCGATCGAGCAGGAACTCGCACACGCTTCGGGCCCGGTCCAGCAGATCGCACAGAACCTCGAGGTCCTGACCGAGAAAGATGCGGCTCAAGGCCAGTTCGACGCGTGCCTCGATGCTGACGGTCCGCTCCGCAGCGTCGGTGACGGCCGCCACCCTGTCGACCGAGGACACCTGCAGCGGCAGCTCCGGGCCTCCGATGGCGGCGAGATCGGTGGCCAGCACCAGCAGGTCCGGGCCGAGATGCACCGGCGGGAGCAAGAAGCTGAGAGTCATCGGCACCGTGATGGCGTCGTCGGGGTCCTCGTCGTCGGGACGGCTGTGGACGTCGTCCTCGAATGTCAGCAGGGTGCGCGCCTCGGCCTCGACGCACAGCAACAGCTCGAGCGGCCCGTCGCACGCGTCGTCCGGATGCAGCTCGACCTCCCAGGTCTGGCGGTTCGAGTAGGTCTCCACGAAGTGGCGGTCGCCGTGTACGTGGAAGCCGTGCTCGGGCACGTGGACCTTGAGGTTGGCGACGAACCCGTGCAGATCGATCAGCGACACGCGGATCCCCTTTGCTTCGGACCTGGTTCAGCTACATCGTGCCACAGCCGTAGGACAAGACGAAACTGTTTCCCGCTCTGCATGTGTATACACGATCTTGACGGCAGTGCGGTGCCGGGCCCGGCGCAATGCCCGGAGGGTGTGAGCCGGTCGGGTGTGCTGGTTCACTGTCAGCCATGGCCCTGGACCTCCTCGACACTCTGAACGCGTCCGTCGACGCCGTGGTGGCGGCGCTGGCCGACTGTCGCGACTGGGGACCCACCGGCTTGAAGCACGGCCAGTTCGGTTTCGATCTGGCCGCGGACGTGGCCGCCACCGGAGTGCTGAGGCAGGCGGGGCTGAGAGTCCTCAGCGAGGAGAGCGGCCTGGAGCGCGGCGACGGTCCGGTGGCTGTGCTGGACCCGGTGGACGGCTCCACCAACGCGTCGCGGGGGATCCGCTACTACGCCACCAGCATCTGCGTGGTGGACGGGCAGGGACCTCTGGCCGCAGTGGTCCACGACCATGGCAGCGGCGAGCGGTTCGAGGCGGAGCGGGGCGGCGGCGCCCGGTGCGACGGGGAGACGCTGCAGCCGCCCGGGCCGAGACCGCTGGCCGAGTGCGTGGTGGGCATCAACGGCTGGCCGCCCGGGCGGGGAGGCTGGGCCCAGTACCGCACGCTGGGCGCGGCCGCGCTGGAGCTGTGCGCGGTGGCGGCCGGGCGCCTGGACGGCTATCTCGACTTCTCCGTGAGCGGCCTGGGCTCGTGGGACTACCTCGGTGGCCTGCTGGTGTGCACCGAGACGGGTGTCGAGGTTCGCGACGGGCTCGGCCGCGACCTGGTGGTGCTCGACCACCAGAGCCGCCGGGCGCCGGTGGCCGCGCCGCCGCCGCTAGCAGATGAGCTGCTCGCGGTCTGGGCCTCGCTGAGCCGCGCCGCAGACTGATCGCCCGCGCCGCGGCGGGTACTCGTCGGTCAGTCGAAAGAGAACGGCGGGTACTCGTCGCTCAGTCGAAAGAGAACGGCGGGTACTCGTCGCTCAGTCGAAAGAGAACGGCGGGTACTCGTCGCTCAGTCGAAAGAGAACGGCGGGTACTCGTCGGTCAGCAGCATCGAGTACGCCCACAGCCGGGCATCGACGCGCACCCAGCCCGCTGCCAGCCGGAACAGGCCGTGCGGCCAGCGGCCGGTGAAGATCACCGCAATCAGTCCGAGGATCGAGGCGATCGAGCTGACGACCCAGGCCACCATGGAGAAGACGGCGCCCGGGATCAGCACGGCGCCCAGCACGAGCTCGACGATCCACACCCAGGCGGGCAGCGAGGCGAACCCGAAGATGAGCCCGAGCATGCCGATCAGGGTCAGCCAGGCGAAGGGCACGATGAACCGGAACAGCACACTGAGGCGGTTCCTTCCCTCCAGCCGGGGCGAGACGCTCACCGAGATCCCCGCTCCACCCGGGTCCTCCGTCGAGGGCGAGAAGTCGAACGGCGGATACTTGTCGGTGAGGAAAGCCAAGTACGAGAAGGTGCGGGCCCGGTAGCGCACGTAGGTCGCATGGAACGCGGCGATCCCGGGGGGCAGCTTGCCGGTGAACAGGACCGCGAACCATGCGTAGATGGCCGTCAGGCTGGCCGCCACGTTCAGCACGGTGTGCAGGACGACGTAGTGAGGAAGCACGAGGATCATCTGCCCGATGGGGCGCCAGTTGGCGATCCGCTCAGGGCGTTCGATGGTGACGGTCGCGGGATAGCTCATACAACTATATTAGACCAACGACTAGCCCGACGCGGGAACTACAGCGCGCGCTTCGATGACGGCGGCGAGGATTAGGCTCCACTAGCACGGGCGCGTAGCTCAGGCGGTGTAGAGCGCTTCCCTTACAAGGAAGAGGCCGGGGGTTCAAGTCCCTCCGCGCCCACCACACATAAAATAGCCTTTGACCTACCGATATAGTTTGAGCACTAGTCGAACATTACCACTTATCATACTAGTACAGTAGGATGGCCAGCGGCAGAAGTCCTGCAGGCTGGGCTCCTATCCGGCGGTGTCGCTTGCGGAGGCACGGGCCAAGGCGCTCGCCAACCGCAAGGAGATTGCAGCCGGGCGCGACCCCCGAACCCCCGGCGTGCCCACGCTGGCGGAGGCCACCGAGCGGGTGATCGCCCTTCATCGTGACACCTGGAAGCCCGGCTCGCGGGCCGAGGCCCGGTGGCGGTCGGCGTTCGCCCGCGATGTGCTGCCTAGCCTCGGGGACCGGCCGGTGGACGGGATCGCCGTGGGGGGACGTGCTGGGGGTCCTGGCGGGTCCGTGGACGTCGCACCCGGCCACGGGCCGGTTCCTCGCCCAGCGGCTCGCACAGGTGTTCCGGTGGGCCATGGGCAGCGGCTACCGCAGCGACGATCCGGTCCCGGCGGCGACCGCGGCCCTGCCCCGCCACAACGGGAGCCGCGCCCATCACGCGGCCCTGCCCCACACAGAGCTTCGCGAGGCCCTCCACAGGGTGCGCTCAGTTGACGGGCACCCGTCCGCGGCGCTGTGCTGGACGTTCATTGCACTGACCTGCGTGCCGCTCCGGGGTTGATTTCTACGCATGTCCCACGAACTAGCGGGTAGTGTTGCCCGGTAGACATCCGGGAGGTCGGACGAGGTCGCTCTCCCAGTTGATCTCCACGATTCCGTTGTGCAGAGCGCCGCTGCCGCTCCCGCCGGCTCCGCCCGCTAAGATATCATGACATACATCCATGTAGTCGCGGTTGTCGCCTTGCGCGGGATCGACCGACGTACGATCCCCGTATCCATCCGGTGGATGGGGATTCTCCGCGACTCTCAGCAAAGGACGGACACTATGTCTACCCCTCTCCGGTTGCTTGGGCGGTTGGCAGCGCTGGTTGCGGGCGTGGCCATCCTGGTGGCGGCATGCACCGGTGCCGCGCCTGATGATGACGCAACGACCGGAACATCAGAGGCGCCCGCGCCGGCGACAGCTCTGGCGCCCGGTGATCAGGCGAGCGCGGGGGTTTCCGATGATCGTGTCCTGTTCGGGCAGTCTGCGGCGTTCAGCGGCCCGGCCCAGGCATTGGGACATGCCATGCACCTGGGCATCGAGGCCGCGTTCGCGGAACAGAACCGAGCAGGCGGGGTCCACGGCCGCGTGCTCGAACTGGTCACGCGAGACGACAGGTACGAGCCGGGATTCGCCTTCGCGAACACGCGTGACCTGATCACCCAAGAGCGGGTGTTTGCGCTGATCGGGGAGGTGGGAACGCCGACATCGCGCTCGGCCGTTCCCCTCGCCGAGTCGCGCGCTGTGCCGTTCGTGGCCCCGTTCACCGGCGCCGGTTTCCTTCGCGATCCCGAGCTGGAATCGGTTGTCAACCTGCGGGCCTCCTACGCGCAGGAGACCGAGCACATGGTGGAGCGCCTCACCGAGGACCTGGGCGTTACTCGGGTCGCGGTCATGTACCAGAACGACTCGTATGGACAGTCCGGCCTGAACGGGGTGATCAACGCCTTGGACAAGCGAGGGCTCGCACCCGTTGCCACCTGGTACTACGAGCGGAACTCGAGCGCTGTGAAGGCTGCGGTGTTCCACATCGGCGACGCAGATCCCGAAGCGGTCATCTTCATCGGGGCCTACCAGCCCGTGGCCAAGGCGATCACGCTGCTCCGCATGGACATCGATCCGGTCTTCATGGCCGTTTCCTTCGTGGGGAGCAATGCGCTGGCACAGGAACTGGGAGATGATGCGCCCGGTGTGTATGTCACACAGGTGGTCCCGATTCCCGATGACGACGAGACCCCGGTCGTAGCGGATTATCGGGCAGCACTCAGCGAGATCGACCCGAACGCAGCGCCCGGGTTCGTCTCGCTGGAGGGGTATCTCGCAGGGCGATTGGCCATCGTTGCACTCGAATCGTGCGGGCCCGACCTGACTCGTGAGTGCTTCTTGGGCGCATTCACCGAGTTGGGTGCCATCGATCTGTCGGGCGTCAGCCTCCAGTACGGCTCCGGCGACAACCAAGGCTCGGACGAAGTTCTCCTGACCGTGATCAACGATGACGGCAGGTTCGTCCCGGCAGCGAATCTCGGGGATTCGCAGTAATGGACCGTCTTCGGGTGTCGGCCCGGCTGGCGACGGTCACGCTGGTCGTGTTCGCGATCATCGCCGCGAGCACGGCCGTGGCGTGGGTTGCCGTCGGCGACTCGGCGACCCAGCCCGACGAAGAACCCGACATCGCCGCAGTGACTGCCGCCCTAGCACTTGTGCGGCAGGTGAAGTCGCTGGCGGACGCCGCCACGGTGAGCACGCAAGCAAGCATGGCGCCGGAGTTGCTGGCTGGGTTGCGCGCCTCCACCGAAGCTGAGATCGACGTGCTGCGCCAGCAGCTTGACGCTCTGGAGGCCGCTGGGTACGCGCAGGCCTCGGCACCGATGCGCGACATGCTCGATGAGCTGGCGCGCAGAACTGCGGAGATCGACGACGGTCGACCGCCGCTTGCGGAGGTCCTGCGCGAATCCGAGCGACGCCGCCAAGAGCTGATCGCGACGACCAACTGGGAGCTGCTGCCTGCTTCCGTGGCGAGCGAGGACGACGTGTTCTATCGCTTGATCACCGACAGCAGCGATGCCGTCGCCACCGACGACCTGTTGCGGTATTCGCGCCTGGCGCTGTTGACGCAGCAGGTCGACCAGGGATCGGTCCTGCTTGAGGTCGCGGCGCGGCAGTCAGACATAGCGTTCATCGCCACGGTTGAGGAAAACGTCGATCTGGTGATGTACCAGCTCTCCGACAGCCTCGACGTCTTCGCCGAAGACACCCAGCAAGATCTGCAACCCACGCTGATCCCGCTGTCTCGGGACCTCGTGGACGCTGCCTACGGCGACGAGAACCTGATCGACATGATGAAGTCCCGCTTGCGTCAGGCGGCATCCGAAGCGCGCAATATCGCTGCGCTCGACGGGATCTTGGCCTCACTGCAGACGGAGGCCACGGCGCTCCTGGCCCAGACGATCGACGACATCGGGTCTGCCGAGAGTTACCGCGGGCTTGCCGAAGTCCTGAATGCAGCGCTCGCGGTCGACCAGCACCTCAGCTCGGTAGCGGCGTCGTCAGCAGCGAGGACCACCCCGGCGACGCCACTGGACGAGCTGCCTTCGATCCGCGGCAATGCCGCGAGGGAAACCTCCGAGATCCGGCAACGCCTCGATGTTCTCGATGGCGCAGGTCACGGCGACGCGGTCATGCGCCTGCGCGCCGAGCTCGGCCGCTTTGTGTCCAGCACCGAGAACATCCACGACGGCCGTCCAGAGCTCGCAGAAGCCCTGCGCTCCGCCGCCGGTCAACGGGCGCAGCTGAGGGCCTTCTTCGACTACCAGCTTCGGCCGGCGGTGGTGTCGAGCCTGGACAACCAGCTGTATTACATGCTTACCGGCCGCAGCGAGTTCGCCGACGGAGGGGCGAGCGGTGCTGATCCGCTTTCACGTGAGGAACTCTTGCGGTACCGGCACTTGACGCTCATCTTCAACTCGCTCTTCCGGACCTTCTCGGGCCTCATCATCGCCAACATCATCTCCGAGCCGACGCTGATCGCCGAGGCCGAAGAGCGCTTCACGACCGCAGCCCACCGCCTGGAGACGAGCATTGCGTATCTGGAGCAAGAGGGCGGAAGCGAGGTACATCCTCAATTGGCGCCATTGGCACGCCAGTTCATTGCGTTCGGCAACGGGGATGCGAACTTCTTCGATGCGCTCCGGCACAGGCTTCCCCTGATCGCGCAGGAGGCAGAGTTGATCGAGACCAGCCAGCAAGCGACGCTTGCTATGCAAGCTGACCTCGACATGCTGCTCGACGACGTCCTCCAAGATGCTGCCGACCTCGACCCCGATGTGAACGAGCCCGATGCTCGGATGATCGTGCTGGTGATCGGCATCGTCGCCGTCATCGCGACGCTGCTGATCGCGGCTGAGGTTGCCCGACGCAACGCCGCAGAACCGACCTAGTAAGCCATATGCACCAACGAGGGCGCAGCCGATGACCGCAGACCCCGAAACGCAACACCGCGAACCGACTCGCATTCACCTCCTATGGAAGGGTCCACACACCTTCGAGGACGTCTTGTCGATGCACGGCCGCACCGACTTCGGGATCTACCAGGTCTGTGGCCCCCATCCCATCAGCGGAACGGACTCGCTGCTCTACATCGGACAGGCAAACGACCAGACCTTCGGCGCGAGGTTCACAAACCCCGACCGCCAGCCGTGGGGCCCCGACGACGCGCCCTGGGGAGACAACACCGCACTGCTGCGGTTCTTTGTGGGACGGGTCCACCCCACCCGATATCAGCGCGACCGCGGCGCCATCGATGACGAGCTGTGGGGAACCTACATCGACACGGCCGAGAAGCTCCTGATCAGCGCGCACAGGAGTAGCCACGAATGGCGTGTTCCGAGGCCTGATCCGGGATTTCGCAGGGTCTCGGGAGCCCCATACTGGTCAAGAGGCCCGGAGGCCGCTGCGGAATCTCTCCAACAACTCACCCACGGCCTCTTCGGTGCCTGATGCACGCAGGTCCCAGCAATCGAGGAGCAGGTCCTTGCGATCATCGACCACCCGCAGCATCTCAGCCAACTCGAAGACCCGACGCCCCGAGTCCTTGTCGACAGTCTCGGTGAGCACTCCGCGGTCGACGAGAGCGGCGACGGCGCGCCTGATCGACCGCGGGGGATGTTGTGTTGTCTCGGCGAGGTATGACGTGGTGGCCGCGGGCATGGTGGACATGCAGTCCAGGACGGCCGTCGCGGCTGAGTGGGGGCGCAGACCGAGATCCGCCCATGAGCGCTCCATGCCGGTGACGACGGCGGCGGCGACCTGCCCGTAGTGGCACGCCACGACGACGGCATCGGCCACGTAGTCGATCGCTGCGCAGACGGCCTGCGAGCGCTCTGGGGCGTCTGCAGCACCGATGTAGGTCTGGTAGGGCCGCAGTGCCTGGTAGTAGTCCTCTCTGTGGGCACCGATCGCCGCTGACAACGGCAGCGGGACGCTCGGCCCGGCATCGCGGCGCATCACAGTGTGGATCAACGCCCGCCCGACGCGGCCGTTGCCGTCAAGGAAAGGGTGGATCGTCTCGAACTGCAGATGGGCCAACGCCGCCTTCGCCACGGGGTGCCCCCACGCGGGAGCCGACACATACCGCATTGCGTCTTCGAGCAGGCGGCGCACGCTCTCGGGCGGCGGGGGAACGAAGTGCGCTTGCGCGGGAGTTCTCTGGTGGGTGTGCCCCACCCAGTTCTGTTCGTCGCGCACCATCCCGGATTCGAGTTGCTGATCGGTGTTGGCAAGAAGTCGGCGATGCATCTCCTCGATGTCTGCGACCGTGACGGCCACCCCGCGGCGCTCCCCAACAGAGATCGCGTGAGCGTTTAGTCGGACGTTGCCAAGTGCCTTCCTGTCCAACGCGGCACGTGTGGCGTCTCGAGTTGCCCGCAGCGACTCCAGCAAGCTCAGCGACTTCAGTGTCGTGCGGATCCCCTCGACATCGCTCGACGCGATGCCCTCGGCGCGGTGCAGGCACCATGCCAACGCCCGGGACTGGGGCGCGTCCTGCACCCACGCCTGCAGCGAGTCGTTGGCCGCGCCGATCCGTTCGATGGTCTCAGGGGCGGGGTTCGGCGTCCAGCCGGCGATGCGATGCGGCACATATGCCTCGTACGGCTCGCTAATCTGCTTGGTGCCGCGCCAGTAGTCCCATGTCCGCCCAACGAACTTGCCCACGAGTCTAGGCTAGCGCTCCCACGCAGCTAGCGGCCATGCTGGGGCAGGAACTGGCCGCGTGAAGTGCTGGCGCGGCTATTTGAGAGCGTAAAGTGGCCGAGAGATACCCAGGCGCGGCCACTTCAAGGGGATCGCGTCACGCGATTTGGGGAATGCCCCAAGATCGCCGCTAGAACACCCTCGGTGACCTCCTCGAACGCAACCGTGTAGCAACTCACCAAACCACCACAGCAACTCACCGAGTGGCCGTCACGCTGCCATCGCCTCGAGCATCTCGGGGTCAGGCACGCGGATCCGGGCCATCTCCGAGGGCTCGAACTTGATGAGCCCCCCGGCGTAGGTGCGCCCGACGGCGGTGGGGGCCGCAGCACGCAGCGCGACAGTGAGGGCGTCGAGCGTCGGCTTCGTCAGGGGTTCACGCGGGTAGATGCCGTGGGCCACGTTGATGTGACGCACGGCGGCTGTGTTGCGGACGAACGCGGGAGGGCGGCGAGCCATGTAGGTGGCGAGGATCGGCGCCGGCTCTCTGAGCTTCACCGACCACCACGGGTTGCGATGACGGGCGATGTACCCCGCCGGGACGCCCTGGTGCCGCGCGGCGCGCAGGAATCTGTCGATGCGGGCCCGGTCGGCGGTGTCGAACACGTCCAGGTCTGCGGGCAGGTCGATGACGGCGAGCAGACTGAGCGCAGTGCTCAGCACCCCGTCGGGCGCGTCGATCAGTTCTCGGGCGCGTGTGATCGCGGGGAACAACACGCTCTGAGGGAGCGCTGGGTTCGAGGCGTCGGTCACCCAGGTCTTGTTGGCGCCCGTCACCGCGCCGCGATGCACCCGGCACAGCTCGCCGAGCTCGACAAAGCCGGCGGGTGGCTTCGGTGCGCCATTGAGCAGAGGGGTCCAGCGCGATGCGGCACGGAGGCGGGGTCTGGGCAGTCGGCGTCCGCCGGCTAGCGTCCCCAGCGCGGTCGCGTCGGGGACGCGCTGCATGCGAATCGCGGTGGTGGTCGTGCCGACCTCGAAGCAGGTCACAGCCGCGGTGGTGGCAGCATCGCTGAACGGGTTGGCCGCCGGGTCGACGACGTGGATCGAGACCCCGCCCAGCTGGGTGGCGACGAGTTCTCGCAGCAGGCGTCCGTAGTTGACGTCGAGCCATTCGGCTGACGTCACAAACGAGCCGATATCGCCGGGACGAGCGTGCAGAGCGGTGGCCACCAGGAAGTGCACGTGCAGGCCGGAGAGCCCATTGGCGCGCAGCCCGAGCCGCGCCGCGCTCTCGGCGAGCCACCGCTTGCCTGCCTGGTCGATCTGGTGGTGCCGGACATAGGGCGGGTTGCCGAGGTAGGCGGTGGTGCCGCCGCACTCTCCCAACTCAGCCGTCCGATAGTCACCGACGACGATGCGCGACCTGTTGTCGAATCCGGCTGCTGTCAGATTCGCTCGCGCCACCAGAGCCGCGAGCGGGTCGATCTCCACACCCACCAGCGACGCTCGAGGGCAGGCCCGACCGGCTGCCAGCAGGAAGCGAGCCGAACCAGTCCCAGGGTCCACGATGCGCGAGGGCCGGCCTCTACCAGCGACCCAAGCCACCATCGAGGACACGATCTCAGACGGCGTGTAGGTCGCGCCCAAGAGCCGGCGGTGGTCCGCCGGCCGGATCCGAGTGAACGCTTCTCCTAGCGGATCGGCGCCCTCGCTCACTCGTTCGATCAGCTTGTCGACGCGGAAGCCCGCGTCGAGCGGCCCAATCCCGCCGAGGAGATCGGTCTCAGGCTCGGACAACCCGGCGAGCGCGCCGCGCTTGGCGATCTCCCAAGCGGCAACGGCAAGCTGCTCCGCTGTCGACAGACCGCAGCGAGCCGCGGCCTCGGGCCTCGCCTCGACGTCGATCTCCGTCAGCACCATCTGGTCGAAGTATTGCATCTCGGAGTTCTTCAACGGGGACGCTCCCTCTTGGTCCGCTTCTGAGGGGCTCTTGTGCGCCGAGCATTCGCGGTTCCGCATATACAAACACATGTTCGCACAGGCGTACGACAGCGCCGTCGGGCAACGCCGTGGCTCGCCGGGCGAGGAACAGTTGACTGGGCTCCTGTGGCGGGCGTCGATTGGACATCCGTAGCCCCGCCCGTCCGTCACGCACTCGACCTGCCAGTGCCGCAGATGCAGGAAGTCCTTGAGGGTTCGGAGCCTGGCTTTGGGCATCCCCCAGATCTGATCAGAGTTGGCCGCAGATTGAAGGTAGTACTTTGAATTTGCGGGGTTCTTGGTAGGCAGTGCTACGCGTTCTGCGTCGAGGAGACCGACGACGAGTTGGAGCAGTGGGCCTCCGACAGAACAGGCGAGCACATCGCAGCCGTGGAGGCCGCCATTCGAGGGTTTGAAGTGGCCGCCGGAAGATCGGGCGAGCGCGGCTAGGACGCCCTCATCGTGGGCTTCCCAGCCTCGTAGCGCCGGCCGGGAGTACTGTGTGGCGACCCACCATGGACCGACCCTACAGAACCGACGTCACCGACGGAATCGCCGAGCTGGAGCTGTGCAACCCGCCGGTGAACGCGTTCGGGGTTGACGCCCAGTTCGCGCTGGCCGGCGAGATCGAGGCCCTCGGGCGGCGCGACGACGTGCGGGTGATCATCGTCGCGGCCGTGGGCAAGGGCTTCTTCGCCGGGCTCGACATCAAGGAGATGGCAGCCGCCCCGAGCCTCATCGTCCCCGCCAACCAGGCCAACTACGACACCTTCGCCGCCATCCACCGGAACCCGAAGCCCGTCATCGCCGCCGTGCACGGGTACGTGCTGGGCGGCGGCATCGGCATCGCGGGCTCCGCGGACCTGGTGGTGGCCGCCGACGACGCCTACTTCGGCGTGCCCGAGATCGACCGGGGCGGGATGGGCATGGGCGCCCACCTGCAGCGCATGTTCAGCCTGCAGAAGGTGCGCTACATGTACTTCACCGGCGACACCATCGACGCGGCCGAGGCCTACCGGCTCGGGGCGGTGGAACGGGTCGTGCAGCGGGCCGAGCTGCGGGCCGCCGCCCGCGAGATCGCCGGCCGCATCGCCTCCAAGTCGCCCCAGATGATCCGCATCGCCAAACGGTCCCTCAACGGAGTCGAGGACGGCAGCCTCGAGGACAAGTACCGCTGGGAGCAGGGCTTCACCTTCGAGGCCTACCTGATGGCCGACTCCGCCGAGGCCCGGGAGGCCTTCGCGGAGGGCCGCAACGCTAGATTCGACAACCCTAGACTCGACGCGCCGGGCCCAGTGGGCGAGGCCGGTTAGGAGAGCCGTGACCAGCACCAACATCGTGCAGCACTTCGAGGGCGTGCGGCTGTCCGGCATGAGGCTGTCCTCGCTCGTCGTCGTCCCGGCCGGCCGCAGGGTCCGCAGCGTGGTGGCGGCAATGGCCGCCCAGCACACCGGGTGCGCGGTGGTCACCGAGGGCGCCCGGCTAGCGGGCATCTTCACCGAGCGGGACATCACCAGGCACGTTGTGCGATCGCCCGAGACGTGGGACGCGCCCATAAGCCGGTTCATGACGGAGGAACCGACGGTGATCGGCCACGACGCCTCCGCGATCGACGCGCTGCGGACGATGAACGCCCGTCGATTCCGCAACCTTCCGGTCACCGGCGCTGACGGCGACCTGCTGGGCAGCATCAACCACTACGTCCTCGTGCAGACGGCTGCGTCCTTCCTGGCGTCGCAGCCCAGGCTGGGACCCGATCTCTCGCCCGAGCACAACCTGCACTTCGTGGACCTGACCGGCCTGCCAGCCCGCGACCCGCTCCTGGTCAGGCCCGAGGACTCCCTCGCCGCCGCCATAGAGGCCATGCTCTCGGCCGACACCGGGCTGGTGTCGGTGGTCAGCGAGCGGGGAGCGGTGATCGGCGAACTCACCGAGCACGACGTGTTCTTGAAGCTGGCCTGCCGGGTGGAGAATCTCGACGACGAGACCGTGGCCGACTGGATGACCACCGAGATCGCCGCGGCCGCCCCCGGCTCGTCGATCAGCCACGCGCTGCGCATCATGGCCGATCTCGGCCACCGCTACCTGGTGCTGATCAGCGAGACGCAACGCGCCCTGGGAGTGGTCACGTTCCGGGAGATCACCGAGTACTTCGAGATCGTCTGCGCGGCGTGATTGCAGCCGTGCGGCCCGGGCCCGGACCTGGCTCGGCGGCGCCCTACGAGAAGCTGCCGCCCCGGTCGCATTTCCGCGCTCCGGTCGCGATGCGCCAGCAGGCGACCCGCGGCCGACGGCGCGCTAGTGTCGGCGGGGCCGCCCGAGACTGAGACGAGAGGACGCAGGCGATGGCCGACGACTACTACCGCGTGATGCTCCCGGAGTCGGAGATGCCGACCCAGTGGTACAACGTGATCCCCGACCTTCCCGCCCCGCCGCCGCCGCCGCTGCACCCCGGCACCCTGGAACCGGCCGGCCCCGACGACCTGGCCCCGCTGTTCCCGATGGGCCTGATCCTCCAGGAGGTGAGCGGGGACTCCCACATCGACATCCCCGGCGGCGTGATCGACGTGCTGCGCCTGTGGAGGCCCAGCCCGCTGTTCAGGGCCCGCCGCCTCGAGAGGGCGCTCGACACGCCGGCCAAGATCTTCTACAAGTACGAGGGCGTCAGCCCGGCCGGCTCCCACAAGCCCAACACCGCGGTGGCCCAGGCGTTCTACAACCACTCCGAGGGCGTCACCAAGCTCACCACCGAGACCGGCGCGGGCCAGTGGGGCAGCGCCCTGGCCTTCGCCTGCGCCCAGTACGGCATGGAGTGCGAGGTCTGGCAGGTGGCGGCCTCGTACCGCCAGAAGCCGTACCGCAAGACGATGATGGAGGTGTGGGGGGCCACCGTTCATCCCAGCCCGTCGGAGGTCACCGAGTACGGCCGCAGCCTGCTGGCCGCCGACCCCGACCATCCGGGCTCGCTGGGCATCGCCATCTCCGAGGCGATCTCGGTGGCGGCCGCCGACCCGGCGGTGCGCTACTCGCTGGGCAGCGTGCTCAACCACGTGATCCTGCACCAGACGATCATCGGCGAGGAGGCCCTGCGCCAGCTGGCCATGGTGGGGGAGACCCCCGACCTGCTGGTGGGCTGCACCGGCGGCGGGTCCAACTTCGGCGGGCTGGCCATGCCGTTCCTGCGCGAGAAGCTGGCCGGCAACATGTCGCCGGTGATCCGCTGCGTGGAGCCGGCCGCGTGCCCGTCGCTGACCCGGGGCGAGTACCGCTACGACTTCGGCGACACGGCCTGCACCACGCCGCTGCTGAAGATGCACACCCTGGGCTCGGCGTTCATCCCCGAGCCGATCCACGCCGGCGGCCTGCGCTACCACGGCATGTCGCCGCTCATCTCCCACGTGTACGAGCTCGGACTCACCGAGGCCGTCGCCATCGGCCAGACCGAGTGCTTCACGGCCGCGCTGCAGTTCGCCCGCACCGAGGGCATCGTGCCCGCGCCCGAGCCCACCCACGCGCTGGCCGCGGCCATCCGCGAGGCGCTGGCCTGCAAGGAGTCGGGAGAGTCCAAGACCATCCTCACTGCGCTGTGCGGCCACGGCCACCTCGACCTGGCCGCCTACGAGGACTTCATCTCGGGCACGATCACCGACCTCGACCTGTCCGACGAGGCCCTGGCCGAGTCGATGCAGGCCGTCCCCGCCCTCGCCTGACGGCCGCCCGTCCGTCCCGGAGGACGGGTCAGATCCGCTGACGGGTCAGATCCGCTGACGGGTCAGATCTGCTGGAGCGACTTGGTGATGCCGACCACGGCCTCGCGGCCGTCGCCGAAGAGCATCATCGAGTTGTCCGCCGCGAACAGCGGGTTGGGGATGCCGGCGAATCCGGGGCTGAGGCTCCGCTTGATCACCACCACCACATTGCTCTTGTCGACGTCCAGGATCGGCATGCCCGCTATCGGGCTGGACGGGTCGGTGCGGGCGATCGGGTTCACCACGTCGTTGGCGCCGAGCACGATGGTCACGTCGGTCTGCTCGAAGGTGGGGTTGATGTCGTCCATCTCGATCAGCTTCTCGTAGCTGATCTCGGCCTCGGCCAGCAGCACGTTCATGTGGCCGGGCATGCGTCCGGCCACCGGGTGGATCCCGAACACGACCTCGGTGCCGCGTTCCTCCAGGCGCCGGGCCAGGTCGCGGACCGCGTGCTGGGCCTGGGCCACCGCCAGCCCGTAGCCGGGCACGATGGCGACCCGCTCGGCCGACTCGAGCAGCATGGCCACGTCGTCGGCCGAGGTGGAGCGGACCTTCCCCGCGTAGACGTCGTCGGCGCTGGGGCCGCCCTTCCCGGAGGGCGCGGGGCTGAACATCACCGCCGGCAGCGACCGGTTCATGGCGACGCACATGATCTGGGTGAGGATCAGCCCGCTGGCGCCGACCAGCGACCCTGCGATGATCAGCAGCGAGTTGTCGAGCACGAAGCCGGCCGCGACCGCGGCCATGCCCGACAGCGAGTTGAGCAGCGCGATCACCACCGGCATGTCGGCGCCGCCGATAGGCGACACCACCAGCACGCCGAGCACGGCCCCGACGGCCACCAGCAGCCACAGCCACAGCGGGTTGCCGGAGTCCACCACCATCAGGATCCCGAACACCGTCGCCGCCGCCGCGCCGGTGACGCTCACGATCCTCATTCCCGGGAACCCGGACCAGCGCAGCGACTCCTGGAGCTTCCCGAAGGCGATGAGGCTGCCGGTGAAGGTCAGCGCGCCGATGAGCGACGCCAGCGCGGCCGCGGCCGAGAGCCGGGCCGAGGCGGTGTCCAGGTCTGAGGCCTCCACGTACGACGCGGCCGCCACCAGCACCGACGCGCCGCCCCCGAAGCCGTTGAACAGGGCCACCAGCTCGGGCATGGACGTCATCTGCACCCGGACGGCCAGCAGCGCCCCCACCGCCGCGCCCAGCACGAGGCCGCCGACGATCCACTCGAAGCTCAGGATCGACTTGTCGACGAGGGTGACCACCACCGCGATAAGCATCCCGGTGGCACCGAGCTGGTTTCCCCTCACCGCGGTGCGGGGCCGGCTCAGCCGTTTGAGGCCGAGAATGAACAGCACCGCCGCGACGAGGTACCCGAGCGTCGTCCAGTCGTCCATCACGACCCGTCCTTGCCCGGCGCTGGATGCGCGCCCTCGCCCGGCCGGTGCCCGAGCGCGGTCCAGTCGTCCATCACGGCCCGTCCTTGCCCGTCGCTGGATGCGCGCCCTCGCCAGGCTGGTTCCTGAGCGCGGTCCGGCCGTCCATCACGACCCGTCCTTGCCCTTGCCGGAGGACGCGTCCCGGCGGCGCTTGGGGCGGAACATGTGCAGCATCCGGTGGGTCACCAGGAAGCCGCCCACCACGTTGATCATCGCCAGCGTCACCGCCGCGAACCCGAGCACGGTGGTGAACGTGGTGTGATCGGCGCCGGCGGCCACCAGAGCGCCCACGATGGTGATGCCCGAGATGGCGTTGGAGCCCGACATGAGGGGCGTGTGCAGCGTCGGGGGCACCTTGGTGATCAGCTCGACCCCGAGGAACACGGCCATCACGAACAGCGTGACGGCCACCAGAAGATCCATCGCCTAGCCCTCCGCCTCCGCTTCGTGGGGGGCAGCACCCCCGCCGAGCCCGCTGGCCACTTCCGGGTTGACCACCTCGCCGTCGTGCGACACGAGCATGGCCGCGAGGATCTCGTCGTCGGTGCGGAGGTCCATCTCGCCGTCGGGCGCGAGGTGGCGCAGGACCGCGACGAGGTTGCGGGAGAACATCTGGCTGGCGTGGCGGGCGCACCGCGACACCAGGTCGGTGGGGGCCAGCACGGTCACGCCGCCCCGGTCGACCTCTTCGTCCGACTGCGACACCGCGCAGTTGCCGCCCCGCTCCGAGGCCAGATCGATCACGACCGAGCCGGGGGCCATCGCATCGACCATCGATGCGGTGAGCAGCAGCGGGGAGGCCCGCCCGGGGATGGCCGCGGTGGTGATGACGACATCGGATGCGGCCACGTAGGGGGCCAGCAGTTCCTGCTGCCGGCCGGCGACGTCGTCGCTCTGGGCCCGTGCGTAACCGCCGGCGTCCTCGGTGCCGGCGGCGTCGGCGCCCGCCGCGGTGAGGTCGAGTTCGACCGCACGGGCCCCCATGGAGCGGATCTGCTCGACGGCCGCGGGCCGCACGTCGTAGCCCTCGACCACCGCGCCGAGGCGGCGCGAGGTGGCGATGGCCTGCAGGCCGGCCACGCCCGCGCCCAACACGAGGACCCGAGCCGGCGCCAGGGTGCCGGCCGCGGTCATCATCAGCGGGAACATCTGCGGCAGCCGGCTCGCAGCCAGCAGGACCGACTCGTAGCCGGCGATGGTTCCCATCGACGACAGCACATCCATGCTCTGGGCCCGGGTGATGCGGGGGACCAGGTCCAGGGAGAACGCGGTGGTCCCGTTGTCGGCGTGGCGCTGCGCTCTCTGGGGCATCCACAGCGGGTCGAACACTCCGATGAAAGCAGCCGGGGCGAAGGCGGCCGGGGCCGGGCCGGACTGCCCGCGGCCGGGCTCGCCCTGCGGGAGGTCGCGCACCGAGACCACCAGGTCGGCCGCTGCCACCTCGGAGGCCGGGGCCGACGATGCCCCCGCCTGGCGGTAGGACTCGTCGTCGATCCCGGCGGCCGAACCGGCGCCGTGCTCGACCACCACGTCGAAGCCGTGCTGCACGAGCGTCTCGACCCCGGCGGGGACGAGGGCCACGCGATTCTCCCTAGGCGCGGATTCGCGCAGCATTCCCAGACGCACGAGAGATGGAGCCTAGCCGCGGCCAGACTCGAACTCGCCCCCGGTCGGCAGCATCCGCGAATAGGTGAGAGTCCGTAGTTTCGCAACGGTGTCACTCCCGCTCTTGTTCGCTGCGCTCACGGGCCGCTCGGGCTCCGGCCTCGCCCGTATGGGGTGGATTCGCTCTTCCGTTCGCTCGGCCTCTGGCACCGCCCTAGTGTCAGGCTGTTCGCATTCCGTCGATGCTCTGAGAGGTGAACGTGAGCACCATCATCCATTCCAGCCCGCTGCCCGATGTGGCCATTCCCGACCAGTCCATCACCGACTGCGTGTTCGCGTCGGCCGCCGAGCACGCCGACGAGGTCGCCATCACCGACGGCGGCGCCTCGTCCTACACGTTCTCGCAGCTGCACGGCGCGGTTCGCAGCCTCGGCGGCGGGCTGAGCTCGAGGGGTATGGGCCCGGGCACCACCGTCGCCATCCTGGCGCCCAACATCCCCGAGTACGCCATCGCCTTCCACGGCATCGCGCTGGCCGGTGGCACGGTCACCACCATCAACCCCACCTACCGGCCCGAGGAGGTGAGGCACCAGCTGGCCGACGCGGCCGCGTCGCTGCTGGTGACCATCCCGATGTTCCTCGACACGGCCCGGGCCGGCGCGCAGGGCACCAGCGTGGAGGAGATCGCGGTCATGGGGGACGCCGGCGGCGAGACGCCGTTCTCGTCGCTGTTCGGTGAGCCCATCGACCAGGTGCCTGTCGACTACGCCGAGCATGTGGTGGTGCTGCCCTACTCGTCGGGCACCACCGGTCTGCCCAAAGGCGTGATGCTCACGCACCGCAATCTCGTGGCCAACATCGCCCAGATGGAGCACACCTTCATCCCGGCGGAGGGGGAGGTCGCCCTCGCGGTGCTGCCGTTCTTCCACATCTACGGGATGCAGGTGCTGATGAACATGCTGCTCGCCTTCGGCGTGAGGGTGGTGACCATGCCCCGCTTCGACATGGTGAGGGCGCTGGAACTGGTGCAGAGCGAGCGGATCACCCGCTTCTTCGCGGTGCCGCCCATGGTGCTGGGACTGGCCAAGCATCCGGCGGTGGACGACTTCGACCTGTCGTCGCTCAAGCAGATCTTCTCGGGCGCGGCCCCTCTCGGCGCCGACCTGGCCGCGGCGGCCGCCGACCGGGTGGGCTGCGAGGTGGTGCAGGGCTACGGGATGACCGAGCTCAGCCCGGTCAGCCACTGCACGCCCTCGGGCCAGTTCCGGCCGGGCACCAGCGGGGTGACGATCTCCAACACCGAGATCCGCATCGTGGACCCCGCGACCGGCGACGACCTCGACGTGGGCGGGCGGGGCGAGCTGCTGGTGCGGGGCCCGCAGGTGATGAAGGGGTACCTGAACAATCCCGACGCCACCGCCGAGACCCTCGACTCCGACGGCTGGCTCCACACCGGCGACGTGGCCGTGCTCGACGACGAGGGCCACGTCTCGATAGTCGACCGCATCAAGGAGCTGATCAAGTACAAGGCCTTCCAGGTGGCGCCCGCGGAGCTGGAGGCGGTGCTGATCACCCATCCGGCGGTGGCCGACGCAGCCGTGATCGGCGTCCCCGACGAGGAGGCCGGCGAGCTTCCCAAGGCCTTCATCACCGTGGCGCCCGGCGCGGAGGCGCCGTCGCTCACCGAGCTCCAGTCCCATGTGGGGGAGCACCTGGCCACCTACAAGCAGGTGCGGATCTTGGAGGTGCTCGAGGCCATCCCCAAGAGCGCCTCCGGCAAGATCCTGCGGCGCGAGCTGCGAGACGGCTGAGAGGCCGAGCGAGTAGGCGGGCGATTCCGGCCCATACGGGCGAGGCCGTGGGCGCGGTTCCTTGGATTTGGGCGGCCCGTGAGCGCAGCGAACAAGAGCGGGAGACACCCCGCCGCATCGTTACGGGCTTGCACCCACCCGCGCACGCTGAGAGGCCGAGCGAGCGCCGCCGAGCCAGGCCGGCGGGCAGCCGAAGAATCCGATCCCGGCATGCGTGGTCGCCGCGCCGTTCGTCTAGGGTGCTACGCGATGTCCGCAGCCGGCCCACGCCCGGCATAAGAACACGAGAAAGGAACGCAACCGATGGCAACACCGCAAGCGGCGATTCTCACCGATTTGGAGAAGTACCAGTGGTACACCCACATGAGCCGGGTCGACGGCGCCGACCTCGACGTGATCCGCCAGGCGCTGAGCGACTGCCGGGCCGACGCCGCGGCCCAGGGTGTGAACCTGTGCGTCCTGCTGGGTCCCACGCTGGCCGCCGACCTCGGCATCGAGACCGGCGAGGACTTCCAGCCCTACCCCGGCTACACGTCTCCCGACGGCTCCCGGGTGGCCAAGGGCACCCAGGAGGAGCTGCTCATCTGGGTCCACGACGATGAGAAGGACCTGATCTGGGAGGTCCAGCACACGTTCAGGCGCGCCGTCGCCGGCCACATGGCGGTGGCCCGCGAGACGCCGACATTCATCTACAAGAACAGCCTCGACCTCACCGGCCACATCGACGGCACCGGCAACCCCGAGCCCGAGGACCAGCACGACCGGGCCATCATCGACGACGGCGACCCGGGCGCGGGCGGCGCGTTCTGCATCGCCCAGCGCTGGGTCCACGACATGGACTACTGGGCGTCGCTGTCGCTGCAGGAGGAGGAGAACACCTTCGGCCGGACCAAGGCCGACTCCGTCAAGCTCGACGTGCAGGTGCCTACCTCGCACCTGTCCCATGTGGAGCTGCGCGAGGGCGCCACTGCCGACGAGTCCACCCCGAAGCGGGGCGAGATGGTGCGGCGCTCCACGCCGTACGCCTTCCACGACGGGACCGTCGGGCTGTACTTCATGGGGTTCTGCAAGACCCAGGCGCCGATGCGGGAGCGGATGGACGCCATGTACGGCATCAACGGCCAGGAGCCCGATGCCATCACGAACTACTCCACGCCGGCGTCGGGGTCGTTCTACTTCGCCCCGTCGGTAGAGGCGCTCGACGCGGCGTTGCCCTAGCCGCGACATCCTCGACCTGCCGGTCCGGCCCATCCGGCGCCGGACCGCGCAGCCTCGCCCGTCGAGGCTCGAGGGCTGCAGACGGCGGCGCGCCCCGACTCCACGTCCGGCCAGCCCGACCGCGGAACCTCGCCCGTTGAAACTCGACGGCAGCAGACGGCGGCGCGCCCCGACTCCACATCGGGCCAGCCCGACCGCGGAACCTCGCCCGTTGAGACTTGAGGGCTGCAGACGGCGGCGCGCCCCGACTCCACATCGGGCCAACCCGACCGCGGAACCTCGCCCGTTGAGGCTTGAGGGGCCGTGACCGCGCGCTTTGTGTTCGGGGTCGACCTCGACGGAGTGGTCGCCGACTACGACACGGGGTTCAGGGAGGTCATCGCCGGGATGCGGGGGGTCCTGCCGGCTTCGCTGCCGGAGAGGACCTTCTACGACTTCCGGGAGTGGGACCTGAGCACCGACGAGTACGAGCGATGCCACGGCCTGGCCGTCACCGAGCGGCGGATGCTGGCAGCACTGCCCGCTATCGAGGGCGCGGCCGAGGCCCTGTGGCGGCTGTCGGACGCGGGCGTGTGGATCAGGGTCATCACCCACCGGCTCTACGTCAACTGGGGCCACGCCGAAGCGGTCGCCGACACGGTGTTGTGGCTGGACGCCGAGGGCATCCCGTACCGGGACATCTGCTTCCTGGGGAACAAGCCCGAGGTGGAGGCCGACTGCTATGTGGACGACGCGCCCCACAACATCGAGGCGCTGAGAGCCGGCGGGAACGACGTCATCGTGTTCGACCAGCCCTACAACCGTGACGCGGCCGATCCGAGGGTCCGCAATTGGCAGGAGGTCGAGCACCTGGTCATGGACCGGTTCACCGAATGGAGAGGAACGGCCGGGGTCCAGCCCCAGCTTCCCGGCCTGGACGCCGGCAAGGACCGCCTGAGCGAGCGCCGGAGCGCGAGCGGCGCGGCTCCACCTCCACCCGGAGACGACGAGAGCTAGCGCCGAGCGCCAACCGCGCAAAGCACGCCCGCTCCAAGCCCACGGACTCGGCACCCGAAGAGCGCGCCGAGCGCCAACCACGCAAAGCACGCCCGCTCCAAGCCCACGGACTCGGCACCCGAAGAGCGCGCCGAGCGCCAACCGCGCAAAGCACGCCCGCTCCAAGCCCACGGACTCGACGCCGACGGCGGATGCGCAGGATCGGCGGTGCTGACGCCGACGGCGACGCCTATTTGCTCGACGTCAGAATCTCGAAGGGCGGGATGTCCGGGGGCACGTCCGCCACGTTCACGGGCACCCCGCCGTTGCGGATCGAGAGCGCGGCTGCCGTTGCGACGGTCAGCGCCGACGAGGCGGCGGCCAGGTCCGGCCACGGGCGAGCCTCGCCGTCACCGGCTCGGGCCAGCCGTTCGATCTGGGCCACGAAGCCGAGGCCGACGAGAGGGTGCGACGATCCGGGCGGCGGGTCGACCGCGGCACCGTCGATCTCCGCGACGGGCACTGGCCAGATATCCACCCGGGCCACCCGGGCCGAGTCGGCCGCCTCCACCGACGCCTCGGCTACCTCGGCACCCCAGCTCAGGTCCGCTCGGGCTCGGCGCCCGCTGGCGGCGTGCAGCACCACTTCGACGGCGTGGTCGAGCCCGTCAACGACGCGGGCTCGCGGCGTGGCGACGGATTCAACTGCGGCTCCCATGGCCGCCAACACGATCGGCCAGAACCCGGCACCCGGATCGACGGTCACGCCGCCGCCGAAAACCCGGCCCGCCTCGGGACCGCGATCAGCGTGGGGCACTGCCAGCCGCAGTTCCAAGTGGTGCGGGTCCATGGTGGCCACCGTCTCCAGCATCCGGCGCACGGCCGGCGCGTGCAACAGGTTCACCGAGGTCATGATGGGCAGACCCTCGACTAGGGCGCCGAGCTCGGCCACCCCCTGGATGGTGGTGGCCGCGGGCGACTCGACCAGCGCGGCCCGCAACCGCCGGGACGAGCCCAACCCGGCCAGCGCCTCAGCACATGCGGCCGGGGGAGCAGCGATCACGGCCACGTCGCAGACGCGGGAGAACTCAGCCAGCGTCAGGACGGGACAGTCCAACGCCCCGGCGAGAGCCGCAGCTCTCGGCGAGGCGGGCGACGAGGCGCTAACTCCCGCCAGGGTCACGCCCCTGGCCGCCCGGACGGCCTCGGCGTGCAGGGTCGCAGCCCGGCCCGCCCCGACAATTCCCACCGAGGTCACACCAAGATGGTCGCACAGCCTCGGTGGCTGCAGCGGTTCGGGGGCGCCAACCCGCCGCGAACCAGAGCAGGAGGCACCCCGCCTCGACATGACCGGGCTGCACCTACCCGCATGCGTACTCAGGCCGAGCGAATAGACGGCATGACGCGGCTCATACGGCGCGAGGCCGTGGGCAGTGTTGCTTTGGTTTGGGCGGCCCGTGAGCGCAGCGACCAAGAGCGGGAAATACCCCGGTGCAACGCGACGGGCTTGCACCTGCCCGCGCACGTTCTTAGTGTCACGCCGTGCCCGATGCAGGCCCCCATGACGGTGAAGCGCCCGACAGCAGTGACGACGACACCGGCAGTGTCCACCCGCTGCTGGAGATACAACGCCTCGACACTGAGACCGAGCAGCTCCAGCACCGGCGAACCAATCTCTCCCAGCGCCAGGACCTGAATGCGCTCAGAGCCGAACAGAGCGAGCAGCAGCGCCAGATCGAGACGGTGGCGTTGCAGCGGATCGAGGTCCTGACCCGCCAGAAGCGCCTCGAGGACGAGGCCGCCATCATCCAGGCCAAAGCCGACGTCGACGACAACCGGCTCTACTCCGGAGAGATCACCGCGATCCGGGACCTTCAGGCTCTGCAGGACGAGATCGCAGGACTGCGGTCCCGCCAGGGACTGCTGGAAGAGCGGGCCATCGAGGCGCTGGTCGAAGCCGAGGAGTTGACCGAGCAGGCCGAGTCCCTGGAGGAGCAGCGCCGCTCCTGCGACGAGAGGGTCACCGTGCTCGAAGCTGAGCTGGCATCGGCGGAAGCCACGCTTGATGAGCAACTCGCTGCGCTGTCGACGGCAAGGGCCGAGGCCACCGCGGCCGCGGAGGCGGCTGCGGTGGCCAAGTACGAGCGGATGCGCGAGATGTTCGGACCGAGCACCGCGGTGCCCTTCGATCCGTCGTCCGGTTGCGGGTGCCCCCACCAGATGCCCGCCGTCGAGGTGGCCCGCATCAAGCGCTGCGCCGAAGGAGAAGTCCTGGACTGCGCCGAATGCGGGCGGCTGGTGCTGCGCTGAGAGCTGGCGCTGATTGCTCCCAAGCGTCTTGCGGTGTGGTGGCATCGGTGTGGTGGCATCGGTGTGGTGGCGCCAATGCCCGCTCTTGTTCGCTTCGCTCACGGGCCACTCGGGCCACGGCCTCGCTACGCGCGGATTCGGTCTCTCCGCTCGGCCTCCGAGGTGACTGCGCTATTCGCGGACGTGGGCGATCAGGTCGCTGAGCGGATTCGGTCTCTCCGCTCGGCCTCCGAGGTGACTGCGCTATTCGCGGACGTGGGCGATCAGGTCGCTGAGCGGATTCGGTCTCTCCGCTCGGCCTCTGAGGTGACTGCGCTATTCGCGGACGTGGGCGATCAGGTCGCTGAGCGGATTCGGTCTCTCCGCTCGGCCTCCGAGGTGAATCGTCGTCACCGCCGGAGATTCCGGCGCCACTGCTGACGCGCATGTTCTTCTGGTTCGCGGCGTGCGGGGTGGTGGCCGTGGCGCTGGTGTTCGGCAGCAGCGGCATCGACTACCGGGTGGTCGCGCTGGGCTCGGTGCTGCCCCTGGCCGAGAACCTGACCGGTTCGCCGTGGGTGCTGCACACCCTGGCCGGCAGCGTCGTGCTGCTGACGGCAGTGATGCTCGTAACCGCCGGCCGGGGCCGCCGGCTATTGCGGCGTCGCTGGATCGGCCTGCCCATAGGCACCCTGGTGTTCCTGGTGGCCAGCGGGGCCTGGTCGCGAACCGCCCTGTTCTGGTGGCCGGTCGGCGGCAGCGGGGGAATAGGCCACGGTGGTCCCCCGGAATTCGACCGTCCCCTGATTGTGCTGCTCCTGCTGGAGGTGGCCGGAATCGCGGCGCTGGCCTGGACCGCCCGCCGCTTCAACCTGGCCGACCCCCAACGCCGCCAAGCCCTCCTAAAGACAGGCCGCCTGACCCACCCGACCGCCTGACCCTCCCAACCAGCCCAAGCACCCGGCCGCCACTGGTCAGCGCTAGGTCACCGGAAAGAGTGGCTCGGCGAGCGGCGCGACACCCTGAGTGACGGGTAGGGGTGATTGAGTCCGGTCTGCGGCTCCCGTCGGCTCGGCACCAGGCGTGCGCCGCGTGCGGCCGGTCGCCCGCAGCCGGTGCGGTGACGGTCCCTGCGGTGGGGGCGGGTCGGGGGCGTGCGCCGGTCCGTAGCGGATCTGCTCGGGCGGTGCGATCGTGTACAGGCCCCGCCCGTCGGGCACGACCCGCCAGCGGTGGTGATGCACCTTCTGGTGGCAGACCCAGCACAGCAGCATCATGTTGTCGATGTTGGTGGGTCCGCCCTCAGAGACCGGCCTGATGTGATGGCCGTCGCAGATCCACATGTCGGCGCCACAGCCCCCGCAGGCCCCGTAGCGGGCCCGCAACGCGTTCATCTGGGCCTTGGTGGCCACCCGCTTGGTGTGGCCATGCCACAACGGCACACCCTTTGAGCTGAATACCACCCCCCTGATGCTGGCATTGCAGAAGTGCTCCTCCAACACACTCTGGGGAATGACCCCGCGCCCGGCGATCTCCGCAAACGCGTCGGTGCCAGCAGCACTGAGATGCTGCACGATGGTGATATCGACCGAAGGCTTGCCACCACAGCCACACTTGCCGCCGCGGCCACCGCCGATCGCCGCTCCGGCCCCGTCCTCGGCGTCTCCCCGGCCACTGCCACCGGCGCGGCCATGGCTGCCCGCGCTGCCGGCGCCAACCCCGCCCACATCAACACCCCTACGGTCGGCGCCAACGCCACCCGCATCACCACCAGAGCCGGCGCCCGCATCACCACCGCTGGAGTCGGCGCCAGCGCCACCCACATCGCTGCCGGCCGTGCCCGCGCCCGAGTCGGCCTTCGAGTAGATGCTGCCGTGGGAGGTCAGAGTGTCGAGCGAGTCGGCCATGCGCTGGTGGTAGCTGCGCTTCTCGCCGCCCGGACTGTGCAGGTCCGATCGGCGCAGCCGCTCTGCCTCCCGGTCGAACCGCTTGCGCACCTTGGCGCCGGTCACCGGGTCCAACTCGCCCCGCAGGTGCACCATCCCGTCATCGCCGTCCCAGAAACTCAACCGGCGCCGCGCCCGTTGCCGGCGATGCAGGCTCTCGCCGCCGTCGGCCTGGCGCCGGGCCGCCCACCGACCGGCCTCCCGGGCGAACTGATCAGGGGCAAGCTCGCCTGCCTTGGCCAACAGCTCGCTGTCCCGCGCCACTTCGTCGGCACTGGTCCGGTCACAGGCATTGGCGAGCACCCGGGCATTGGCGATCGACACACGGCCCGATTCCACCGCGTCACGCACCGCGGGCAGCGACGCCAAGCCCTTTGCCGTCTTCACCTGGCCGGCGGCCTCCTGCCGCGTCAGTCCAGCAGCCTGCGCCAACACACCCACACCCGCATCGCCATGCTGCTCGCGCCCTGCGATGCCGGCAGCCGTGTCGGCCTGCAGCACGGCCAGTTGCCCGCCGAAGCGCTTGCACTCGGCCAGCACAGTCCTCAGTTCCGAAGTTCCCGTGGCCGGGTCGTTGACAAAGCGGATCAACTCCGCCAGCCCGTCCCGCACCCGTCGCGCCGTCTCGATACCCATGAATAAAGCATCCCATGGGGGTGTGACATTTATCGGTCCTATTCCCGTAATTTAGATAAATAAAAGGGATTATCTATGGTCATCATCTCGCAGGCCCGAGTTCGCAGGGTGCGCCGACCGCAAGCAGGACCCGGATGGTCTCGTCACCGGAGCCAGCCGCCAGCTCCACGCACCCCGGCTGGGTCACCCAAACGCCGCCCGCGAACACGACCCATTCCTCGCCCCCGGATCGGCACGGTCCGACGCTAACGGCGCGAGCACCAGCATCGGGATGCACATAGTCCAGCACGGCCTCGCCGGGTGACCGGACCACCTCCAGCGACACAGCCCGATCGCGCCGTATCAGCAGCCCGAACTTAGAGAACCGGAAGCCCTGGAACTCCGACCCGGCCGATCCCGCCCGTCCGAGTTGAAGTTCCCCCGAGGGCAGCGCGACAAAGCCGTCGTCGGAGCCATGGGCCACGTAAGACGGACCAATCTCATCGACGGCATCGATCGCGGTCGCGCACGGCACGTCAACCCCAGCCTGCCGGTCCACACCCCCGGAGCAGCCTGCCAGGACCACGACGACTCCCAAGGCCAATCCCACGAGAGCGCCGGTTCTGGTCACCTGCATGACCCGCACATGGTGCCAGGCAACACGCCCAGGCGCGAGCCAGATCCGGCACAACAATGATCGTCCCTTGTGGCTACGCCCCCGGCAAGGCCCAGTCGTGGCAGCGCGACGGCGGCTGCCAGACCGACGCCTGAGCCCGCGCGGGGAGCGGCGAGACTCGAAGGCCATCATCCTCGCTGGCTTGCCCTACGCCTGAGCCCGCGCGGGGAGAGGTGCGGAGCGACGGCACGGGTGAACGGGTGGCGGTGGCGGGGAGTCGGCCTGTAGGCGGGATTCTGTCCGGGAGCCCGTTGCCGGGGTCTCCTTGGATGACCATCCATCTTTGCGATCTACCCGGGAGTGTCTGCGGACGGGCCGCCCTCTCCCTGCTCGATCTTGCTCCGGGTGGGGTTTGCCTAGCCGCCCCGGTCGCCCGGAGCGCTGGTGCGCTCTTACCGCACCGTTTCACCCTTACCGACCCCGAGGCCGGCGGTCTGTTCTCTGTGGCACTTTCCTGCGAGTTGCCTCGACTGGCCTCCAACCAGCACCCTGCCCTGCGGAGTCCCGACCTTCCTCGATCCGCCGGAGCGGACCGCGGCCATCCAGCCGGCTCCCCGCCACCACCTAGAGGCTAGTTAGCCTGGAGGGCTGACACGACGGCGACACCCGCGCAGCCGAGACGGTCCGGGAGGAGAGCCATGACCACGCTCGACAACTACGGCGGCTGGCCCACCGTGCTGGGGACTCTGGCAGCCGGCCGGGACATCGGACCGGGCGAGGCCCGGGCCGCGCTCGGAGCGATGCTCGCGAGCGAGGCGACCGACGCCCAGGTGGCCGCGTTCATAGTGGCGCTGCGGCTCAAGGGGCCCGCGGTGGGGGAACTGCTCGGCCTGGTCGGTGCCATGCGCGACGCGGCCACGCCCCTGGACCTGCCCGAGGGGACCATCGACATAGTGGGCACGGGCGGCACGCCGGGCCGCAAGGCCCACGCTCTGAACGTCTCGACCATGGCCTGCTTCGTGGCCGCCGGAGCGGGCGCGACGGTGTGCAAGCACGGCAGCGTCAAGGCCTCGTCCACCTCGGGGAGCTTCGACCTGCTGGACGCGGTGGGCGTGCCCATCGCAGCGTCGCCCCAGGAAGTGGCCGAAGGGGTGCGGACCACCGGTCTGGGATTCGCCTTCGCCAAGACCTTCCATCCCGCCATGCGCCATGTGGCCGCCGTTCGTTCCGAGGTCGGCATCTCGACGGTGTTCAACCTGCTCGGGCCCCTGTCGCACCCGGGCCATGTGAAGCGCCAGGTCCTCGGGGTGCTCGAACGGTCGCTGGCGCCGAACATGGCCGCAGTGTTGCAGGCCACGGGCTCGGTGCGGTCGCTGGTGGTGCACGGCGACGGCCAGTACGACGAGCTCACCACCACCGGGCCGAACCTGGTGCTCGACCTCAACGAGGGCCGGGTCACCGAGTACCGGGTGGAGGCCGCCGAGGTGGGTCTGCCCGCAGCCACCCACGACGAGCTGAGGGGCGGCGACACGGTGACCAACGCCCGGATCCTCGCCGCGGTGCTGGCGGGGGAGTCCGGCCCGAAGCGGGACATGGTCGTCCTGAACGCGGCCGCGGGACTGGTGGTGGCCGGCATCGCTGACGACCTCGCCCAAGGCGTGGAGGCGGCTGCGGCCGCCATCGACGACGGGAGGGCCGCGAAGAAGTTCGACGAGGTGACCACTGCACCCAGCGGATGACGGTCGGTCGGCGGCCGAAAGCGACGGGAGGCCGACCCCCACAATGAGCGCCGAGACGATGGACGGCCGAGCCGGACGGTGGGTGGCCGGGTGGTGGGCGGCCGAGCCGGACGATGGACGGCCGAACCGGACGATGGACGACCGAGCCGGACGATGGACGGCCGAGCCGGACGGTGGGTGGCCGTGTGGCCGAATACGGCAGGCAGGATGCCTCACCGCGAGACTCTTCGACTGCGGAGACGGGATCTGAGGCCGTGACCGTCGATGCCGGCACGCTGGCCGCGATCGGTCGGGCCGCCGGGCTGTGCGCGGTGGGGGTCTGCGGGGCCGAGCCGTTCAGCGAGGCCGCCGCGGTGCTGCATGAGCGCAAACAGGCCGGCCTGCACGGCGGGATGCAGTTCACCTACCGCAACCCCGACCGCTCGACGGACCCGGGCCGCCTGGTGCCCGGTGCGGCGGCGCTGATCGTCGGGGCGCTCGAGTTCGAGGCCGACGCCGACGACCCGCCCAGCGACGCAGGCCCCTACGCCAGGGTGGCGGCCTACGCGCGCTCCGATCACTACACCGCGCTGAGGACTGCCCTAGAGACGATGGCCGGGCCCCTCAGGGCCGCGGGCCACAGAGCGGTGGTGTCGGCCGACGAGAACGGCCTCGTCGACCGGGCGGCCGCGCATCGAGCGGCCATCGGCTGGTGGGGCAAGAACTCGAACATCCTGGTGCCCGGAGTCGGCAGCCTCGTGGTGCTCGGAGCCGTCGTCACAGACGCACCGATCGCACCGCAGGACCCCACCGGCGGCGTGGAGAACGGCTGCGGATCATGCCGCCAATGCCTCGACGGCTGCCCGACGGGGGCGATCATCGCCCCGGGAACGGTCGACGCCCGACGATGCCTGGCCTGGCTCGTGCAAACCGACGGCGTGTTCGACCCCGACTACCGGGTGGCGCTCGGCGACAGGATCTACGGGTGCGACGACTGCTCCGACGTGTGCCCGCCCAACCGGGTGCGGGTCCGTCTCACCCGCCGCAGCGGGCCTCGCCCTGACTCCGGGCTGTCGCCCCCTCCGGCAGACGGCGGCGCGTGGGTGCCGGTCCTGGACATGCTGGACGCGAGTGACGACACTCTGATGGCCGGCTTCGGGCGCTGGTACATACCGAGGCGCGAGCCCCGCTACCTGCGCCGCAACGCGCTCGTGGTGCTGGCCAACGTGGGCGATCCGTGCGACTCCCGGGTGCGGTCCGCCGTCGACCGGGCGCTCCGCGACAGCGATCCGCTGATCCGCGCCCATGCGGTGTGGTGCGCCCGACGGCTGGGGCTGGGCCTCCAAGCGCTGTCCGGGCGCGACGACCCGCTGGTGAGAGCCGAACTGGAGCGGCCCGTCCAACAACGGGATGCGGCATGACCCGCCCTCTGCCCGTCGCCGCGTTCCGCCCGGAGCCCACACCCCCCGCCGTCCAACAACGGGATGCGGCGTGACCCGCCCTCTGCCCGTCGCCGCGTTCCGCCCGGAGCCCACAACCTCCACCGTCCAACAACGGGATGCGGCGTGACCCGGCACCTTCTGGTGACCAACGACTTCCCGCCGAAGGTCGGGGGCATCCAGAACTACCTGTGGGAGATGTGGAGGCGGCTGCCTCCCGACGACGTCGTGGTCCACACCACGCCGTACGCGGGCGCAGCCGCGTTCGACGCCGAGCAGCCCTTCACGGTGATCCGCTCCACCGAGCCGTGGCTCCTGCCCGGCCCGCACCTGGCACGCCGGGTGCGCCGCCTGGCCCAGCGCCACGACGTCGAGCTCGTGGTGATCGACCCGGCGCTTCCCGCCGGGCTGATCGGCCCGAGCCTGGACCTGCCCTACGCGGTCGTGGTGCACGGGGCCGAGGTGGCCATTCCCGCCCGCCTGCCCGGGCTGCGGCCATTGCTGCGGAGGGTGCTCGGCTCCGCGGCGGGAGTCATCGCGGCAGGCGGCTACGCCGCGGCTGAGTGCGAGCGGGCGCTGGGCCGGGACCTGGCCGCGTTCGTCGTCCCGCCGGGCGTCGACACCGAGCGGTTCAGCCCCGTCGGCGACCAGGAGCGGGTCCGGCGGCGCGGCCAGCTGGGGCTGCGGCCCGGCAGCTCGACGGTGGTCAGCGTGTCAAGGCTGGTGCCCCGCAAGGGCATGGACACCCTGGTGCAGGCGGCCGCGATCCTGGCCGCGGAGGGGCGCGACCTTCAGGTGGCGATCGCCGGGGACGGCCGGGAACGGCGCCGCCTGAGACGTCTGGCCGTCCGGGCAGGCGCACCGGTGAGGTTCCTCGGGCGGCTCAGCGACGACGACGTCGCCGCGCTGATCGGGTGCGCGGACGTGTTCGCGATGCTGTGCCGCACCCGCTGGCGGGGCCTGGAGCAGGAAGGGTTCGGCATCGTGTTCCTGGAGGCCGCGTCCGCGGGCGTGCCCCAGGTGGCCGGGCGCAGCGGCGGAGCCCACGAGGCCGTGTCCGACGGCGAGACAGGAATCGTGCTCGACCCGGCAACCCCGCAGGCCGCGGCCGAGGCCATCGGCGCCCTCCTCGACGACGGCGAGCGCCGCTCGCGGATGGGCGCCGCGGCGCGCCAGAGGGCCGAGACCGCCTTCTCCTACGACCTCCTAGCCGATCGGCTACGCGCCGCCATCGACGCGATGTCCAAGTGACCTCCTGACCGAGCAGCCACGCGCCGCCATCGACGCGATGTCCGGGTGACCGCCCAGCCGAGCAGGCGACCTCGCCCGCATACCGCAAGCACCAGCGACGTTGTTAGGGTCAGTCGCCACGCGACCGCGCGCAGGCCGCGGTCTTGAGAATGACTCCGAGGAGCGGCGCCCGCCGTGGTCGATCAGGCAACCCAGCGCACCACCATCATGGCCTCCCCCGAGCGGTGCTACGGCGCGGCCACCGACTTCGAGCAGTACCCCCGATGGGCTCACGACATCAAGGAGGCGAACATCGTCGCGCGGGACCGTGACGGCCGGGCCGTCGATGTGGAGTACCGGGTCGCCGCGATGGGCCGTTCCACCACGTACACGCTCAGGTACTTCTACGGCGCCGATCCTCTGCGCCTGGCGTGGAGGCTCCAGCGGGGAGACGCCACCACCAGGCTCGACGGCGAGTACGAGTTCGTGCCCGTCCCCGGAGAGACCGACGTCACCGAAGTGACCTACCAGCTCGCAGTGGAACTGGCCGTGCCCCTGCCCGGCTTCGTCAAGCGGCGGGCCGAGTCCCGCATCATGCACACCGCTCTGGACGAGTTGAAGGGCTATGTGGAAGCGGGCGCCCGGATCTGACCGGACCCTCAGAGGCCGAGCGAATGGGGAGCGAAACATGATGGTCTGCGGACCGCGCCGACAGAGGCCGTGGGCGTTGTTGCCTCGATTCGGGCGGCCTGTGAGCGCAGCGGACGAGAGCGGGACCCTCTAGGCATCATGTACTGCGGCTTGGACATTGGCGGGACCAAGGTGCTGGGTGTGGCCGTGCATCCCGGCGACCCCACCACGCCCGTCGCGGTGCGCCGAGACGCCACGACCGCCGACAGCCAGGCGCTGTTCGAGACGATCTTGCGGATGGTCGCCGGTCTCGAGGCCGAGTGCGGCGCCGCGTTCTCGGCGGTCGGGGTGGGAATCGCCGGGCTCGTCGACTCCGACGGGGTGCTCAAGTACTCGCCCAACATCGACGGGGTTCTGGACCTCGACCTGCGCCGCCGCCTGCGGGCGGAGTGGCGCCGGCCCGTGGTGGTCGAGAACGAGGCCACCGCGGCGGCCTGGGCCGAGACGCTGCACGGGGCAGCCCGCGGTTCGCGCCATGTGGCCCTGGTGGCGCTCGGTACCGGTCTGGGCACCGGCTTCGTGTTCGACGGGAGGCTCTACCGGGGCTGGAACGGCTTCGCGGGCGAGTCCGGCCACATGACCATCGAGATGTCGGGCCCCGAGCATGTCACCGGCGCGCCAGGCCCCTGGGAGTACTACGCATCCGGGACCGGTCTGGGCCGCCTGGCCCGCCAGGCCGCCGCCGCCGGCGACTTCGACAGCGCCGTCGACGAGGCCGGCTCGGTCGGCGCCATCCGGGGTGAGCACGTCCACGCGCTGGTCGCCAAGGGCGACCCCGACGCGCTGGTCGTTCTCGACGAGTTCTGCCGCTGCGCCGCGGTCGGCGTGGCCAACCTCGTGCACGTGCTCGACCCCGAGGTGATCGTGATCGCGGGAGGCCTGATCGACATCGGCGAGCCGCTGGTGCGGGGCATGGAGGCGTGGACCCATCGCCTGGTGCTCGGCGGCGAGCAGCGGCGGAAGGTGCAGGTCGTGCCGGCGCAGTTCGGCAGCCGGGCCGGCGCCATCGGAGCGGCCCTGCTCGCCTCGGAGGCGTCGTGATGCGGGTCGGGGTCCTGACCGGAGGCGGCGACTGCCCCGGTCTCAACGCGGTGATCAGGGCGGTGGTCCGCAAGGCTGAACGCCACTACGGCGACGAGGTCATCGGTTTCCGCGACGGGTGGCGGGGGGTGGTAGACAACCGCTGGATGCCGCTCGACGTGGAGGCCTGCCGGGGCCTTCTGCCGAGGGGCGGCACCGTGCTCGGGACGTCGCGCCACACCCCGTTCAGCCTCCCCGACGGCATGGCCCGCGCCACCGAGACCATGCGCACGCTGCCGGTGGACGCGCTCATAGCGGTGGGCGGCGAGGGCACGCTGTCGTGCGCGTGCGAGATGTCCGACCGCGGCTTCGACGTGGTCGGGATACCCAAGACGATCGACAACGACGTGGGCATGACCGAGCGCACCTTCGGGTTCGACACCGCCATCACCGTCGCCACCGACGCCATCGACCGCCTCCATACCACTGCGGAGAGCCACGAGCGGGTCATCTTCGTGGAGGTGATGGGGCGCAATGTGGGCCACATCGCCACCTGGGCCGGGATCGCGGGGGGCGCCGCCTACATTCTCGTGCCCGAGGAGCCCTTCGACCTCGACGAGCTGTGCGCAGCCCTGCTGCGGCGCCAGCACAGGGGCCGCTTCGCGTCGATAGTGGTGGTGGCCGAGGGTGCCCGGCCCCGGCCCGGCACGTTGGAGATGGCGGAGCCCCCGGTCGACGCCTACGGGCACAAGCGTCTGGGCGGGATCGCCAACGTCATCGCGGCGGCGGTGGAGGCCCGCACCGGGCTCGAGACCCGGGTCACGATCCTCGGGCATGTCCAGCGGGGCGGCACGCCCACAGCATCGGACCGGGTCCTCGCCACTCGCTTCGGGGTGGCGGCCATCGACGCCGTCCATGACGGCGCCTTCGGGCAGATGGTCGCGCTGCGCGACGGCAACATCGAGTTGGTCTCCCTGCGGGACGCAACCGCGAGGCTCAAGCCCGTGAGCGACGCCCTGCTCGACGTGGCCCGCACGTTCTTCTCCTGAGAACGGATCCCTTCGCCTCCGGGTAAAGGGCTAAAGGGGGGACCGTCAGCCCTCGTCGGCGTCGGGCGAGGTGGTGGTGGTCGTCGGGGCGAAGCTGGGCTGGAACTGCTCGTACGCGCTGATCCGCAGCACCGACCCGGGCTCGGCGTCGGCGTCGCTGGTGGGGACGGACACCTCGTCGCCGTCGAGCAGGATCCTGACCCCGTCGACGTCGTCGGTCGCCGAGGCGGTGAACACGATCTGGGCCGCCGCGAACCTCATCTCGTCGGCGGACGGCGCCGAGTCCTCGCCCTCCGGGGACAGGTGCACGACGTCGACCGTGGCCACGCCATCGATCACGGTGGCGCTGAGGATCTCGAACAACTCCAGGGTGTTGAAGTAGCCGGCGTCGGACTCCTCGGCCAAGGTGGCCTCGCCGAACAGCGTGGCCAGCACATCGGCGAGGGTGGCGTTGCGGTCCACCTGGCGCTCCACCTCCACCACGATGGTGCGCTCGATGTCCTGCGGGTTGGTCAGGAGGTAGACGGGCCGGGACACGGTCAGGGGAGCGGGGACGGTAGTGGTGGTCGTGGCCGTGAACCCGGGCCTGAGCGTCTCGGGAAGCTCCTCGGGGTCGATCGCCTGAGCGTTCTCGTCGGTGGGCAGGCCGCAGCCGCTGGACGCGACCGCGGCCAAGGCCAGGGTCGCCAGCCATCGGGCGGCGTCGCGCCGGCAGCGGAGCAGGAGGGGCGGCCTCACAGCGCCGGGGTCTGCTCCCCGTCCTCATCGGGCACCGACACCGGCAGCTCGACCACGAACCGGGCGCCCGGGGTCGAGTCGGGGCGGTCCTCCACCCAGACCCGCCCGCCGTGCAGGCCGACGTGCTCGGCCACCAGGGCCAGGCCCAGGCCGGATCCCGAGTCGCGGCCCCGCCGCCCGCCGGCCCGGCCGCGATGGAAGCGGTCGAAGATCAGCCTGCGCTCCGCGGGGACCACGCCCGGTCCGTTGTCCTCGACGCCCAGCTGCACCAGGCCGTCCACCCGCTCGAGGCTGACGACGACCTCGCCGTCGCCGTACTTGGAGGCGTTCTCGACCAGGTTCGACACCACCCGGCCGAGGCGTCGCTTGTCGGCCATCAACACGGTGTCCTCCATGCCCGAGGCCGCTTCGAAGTCGACCTCGGCGGTCGAGTCGAGGCCGAACTGGAAGATGGCGTGCTGCACGAACTCCACGATGTGCACCTCCTCGGCCTCGAGGTCGGCGGTGCCCACGTCGTACCGGTTGATCTCCAGCAGGTCCTCCACCAGCCGGCTGAAGCGGGAGATGTCGTCGCTGAGCAGGTCCAGCGCAGTGCGGCCGCGCTCGCCCAGCTCGTCGGCCATGTTGTAGAGGACCTCCACCGACGCGGTGAGCGTCATCAGCGGTGACCTCAGCTCGTGGCTGACCTCGGACGCGAAGCGGGCGTCGCGGGCGATCCTCTCCTCGAGGGCCCGGGCCATCTCGTTGAACGACGCGGTCAGCGAGGCCAGGTCGGCGTCGTCGGGCGGGGTCAGGCGGGTGTCCAGCGCGCCCGCGGCGAGCGCCTCGGCGGCCGTTCGCACCTTGAACAGCGGGTTGAGCAGCCGGCCCGCGGCCCACCACCCGAAGGCGGCCGCGAATAGCGTGGTGACCGCGGCCACGCCGAAGAGGATGATGGCCAGCGCGTCGAGGGTGTCCTCGATGTCGTCGAGGGGGGCGGCTTCGAAGTAGATCGCGTTGGTGGGGGTTCCCGGTATGGGGACGCCGGAGACGATGGCGGTGCTGACGCCGATCGTGGTGCGCATCCGGGCCGGGACTCCCGCCTCGACCAGCTCCAGCAGCGAGGCGGGCACCGCCTCCCGGTTGAACACCAGCGGGTCGGCCGAGGTCCACTCGTCGCCGACCCGCAGCAGCGGGAACGTGCCCGAGGTCTGCCTCAGCCGCTCGACGATGGCCCGGCGGCCCTCGTCGTCGGTCTCGGCGGTGAGCTCGTTGCGGACCCGCCGGCCGTTGTTGGCGAACACCGAGAAGGCGGTCTCGTCGCGCTCCTCCAGGAGGTTCTGGCGGGTCAGGGCCAGGGTGGCGAACGAGATGGTGGAGGCCAGCAGCAGCCCGCCCACCGCGAACGCGGAGGTGATGCGGCGCCGCAGTCCCCGCCGGACGAAGAAGGGCGTGAGGGTCAGGCGGCGCACCGGGGGTCTGCGGCCTCTAGGGCACGAGCTTGTAGCCGAGCCCCCGTACCGTCACCACGTGGCGGGGGTTGGCCGGGTCGGGCTCGATCTTGGTGCGGAGCCGGCGCACGTGCACGTCCACGAGCCGGCCGTCCCCGAAGTATCCGAGGCCCCACACCCGCTCCAGGAGCACCTCGCGGCTGAAGATGTTGCCGGGGTTGGAGGCGAGCTCGACCAGCAGGCGGAACTCGGTCTTGGTGAGGTGGGCCTCGGTGCCCGACACTCGCACGATGCCGGCGTCGGGGAGGATCTCGAGGTCGTTGAAGACGATCTCGTCCCCGCCGGCGTCGGAGGCGCGGGCCCTGCGCAGCAGCGCCCTGATGCGGGCCGACAGCTCCTTGGGCGCGAACGGCTTGGTCAGGTAGTCGTCGGCCCCGGCCTCGAGCCCGGCGACCACGTCGTGGGTGTCGGAGCGGGCGGTGATCATCACTATGGGCACGTCGCTGGACTTGCGGATGGCCCGGCAGATGTCGAAGCCGTCGATGCCGGGCAGCATGATGTCGACCAGCACCACGTCGGCGGGCGCACGGCCGAACGCGACCAGCGCCTCCTCGCCCGAGGAGGCCTCGTCCACCTCCCAGCCCTCGTCCTCGAGCGCGAGACGCAGGGCGGTGCGGATGCGCTCGTCGTCCTCCACGGTGAGGATGCGGGTGGTCATCGCCGGCCACTCCTGCCACGGCGATGCCCGCCCGCGACGGGATCGGCCGAGACGGGCGGTTGCTGGGCCCGCCACTCGACGGCAGCCCGCAGGGTCAGCACGGCCACGATGCCGGTTCCGACCGCGGCGCCGACGGCGGTGCCGAGCCCGACCAGCCCTGCAGTGGTGGTGCAGCCGTCGTCGCAGCTCAAGTCCATCACCGCGAAGCCGATCAGGCCCCCGCACGCCCCGGCCACGATGATGGCCGAGAACGCCAGCACCCGGGCCGTCAACGACGGCGAAGAGTCAGGCGGCACAGCGCCACGCTGGTCCAGCACCGACTAGAGCGTACCCAACGACCTCCCGCACCTGCCGTGTGGCCCACGCCGGCGGCGAGACGGGTCGCTTCGGGCTGGCAGACTGGGGCCGTGCGAGGCGGGCTGCGGGGTTGCCGGTGACCGGGGAGACCAGGGGACAGCCGCCCGACGGGACGGTCGGGTTCCTGCATGTGGACATGGACGCGTTCTACGCCGCGGTGGAGGTGCGGCGCCGTCCCGAGCTGCGGGGCAAGCCGGTCGTGGTCGGCGGCACCGGCAGCCGGGGGGTGGTGGCCGCGGCCAGCTACGAGGCCCGGGTCTTCGGCATCGGATCGGCCATGCCCTCGGCCCGGGCCCGCCGGCTGTGCCCCCACGCGGTGTTCCTGGCCGGCGACCACTCCCACTACGGCGAAGTGTCCGCACGGGTCATGGCCGTCCTCCGGGACATGAGCCCGCTGGTCGAGCCCCTGTCTCTGGACGAGGCCTTCATGGATGTGCGGGGAGCGGCTCGCCTGCTCGGTCCGGCGCCCGACCTGGCCGCTCAGATCCGCGCCCGCATCCTGGCGCAGGAGCAGCTCACCTGCTCGGTGGGAGTGGCCTCCACCAAGTTCATGGCCAAGCTGGCCACCGAGCGGGCCAAGCCCCGGATCGGCCCTTCGGGACCGGTGTGGGGGTCAGGCGTCCACGTCGTCGAGGCGGGCACCGAACTCGACTTCCTGCACCCGCTGCCGGTCACCGCCCTCTTCGGCGTCGGCCCCGCGACCTCCCGCCGGCTGCTCCGCCTCGGGGTCGAGACAGTCGGTGATCTGGCCTCCCTGCCGGAAGCTGCGGTCATAGCCGCGCTGGGCGCGGCCTCGGGCCGCCAGCTTCACCGACTGGCCAACGGCATCGACGACCGGCCGGTGGTAGTGGACCGGCTGCCCCGCTCCATCAGCCATGAGGAGACCTTCGCCCGGGACCTTCACATCCACGGCGAGCTCGAAGCCGAGGCCACCCGGCTGGCCGACGCGGTGGCCCGCAGGTTGAGGACCTCCAACCTGCAGGCTCGAACCATCACGCTGAAGCTGCGCTTCGGCGACTTCAAGACCATCACCCGCTCGACGACGCTGCCCGATCCCACCGACGGAACCCGCGACCTGGTGGCCGCCGCCCGCGAGCTTCTCTCCCAGATCGACGTCGCGCCAGGCGTGCGCCTCCTGGGCGTGGGCGCGTCGGGGCTGCTGGAGACGTCCGCCCGGCAGCTCTCCCTGGAAGACGGGCCCCAGGGCAACGAGGCAGCCGACCGGGTGACCGACCGGATAAGGGACCGCTTCGGCGCGTCGGCCATCGGCCCGGCAGCCGCCATCCGCGACGGCAGGGGCATGCGATCGCCGTCGGACGCGGATCAACGCTGGGGACCGGCCGCCGGCAGCTCCGGCCCCAGATGACACAAATGCTGCTGCCGCCACGCAGTTGCTCTCGATAGCTGACACAAATGCTGCTGCCGCCACGCAGTTGCTCTCGATTCCGGCTATCGTCAGGACGAACACGCACAGCTGCGAAGCCAAGGTGCCGGAGGTGATGGCGTGCCGTTGTCGGAGGACGAGCAGCGGATTCTCAGCGAGATCGAGTCGCACCTCTATGAGAGCGACCCGGAACTGGCCCGCGAGGTGGCCGAGACCACCGTCTACACCCACGCGTTCCGCAACATCAAGTGGGCCGCGCTCGGCCTGCTGGTCGGCATCGTGATCATGGTCTGGCTGCTGTCGGTGTCGTTCCTGCTGTCGTTCGGCGGGTTCTTGGTGATGCTCGTCTCGCTGCTGTTCCTGGAGCGCAACGCCCGCCGCGTGGGCCGGGCCGGGCTGGGCCAGATGACCCAGTCGATGAGGGGCGGGGGATTCCGCCACGTCGTCGGCGGGGCAGGATCCCGGATGCGGGAACGCTTCGACCGCGACGATCGCAACGGCAACTGAGCCGATCGCAACCGCAACTGAGCCGCAGCGGGCCGCACAGGGCGCCAGGGCCCCGGGCGAGGCTCTAGCGGCGCCAGCGGCGACTGAAGAGCGTCGAGGGATCGACCGCCGAGGCCAGCCGGCTGCCAAAGGTTGCCTGCCGGCGGCATGCGCCCACCACGAGCGAACCCACGACACCGGCCCTGACCGCCATCAACGGCGACGTCTCGCGGGCATAGCGCCCATGGGTGGCGATGGCGGCCAACTCCTGGATGGGTCCCACCGCGGGACGGACCGACACCACCCGGCGGGCCAGTTCCTGGGGAGTCTCGGAGGGCTTGGGATTGAGTTGAACGAGCGCCAGAGCCTCGAGAACGTCGGTCCACCAGAAGTCGATCAATCCGGCCGGATCGTGAGCCAGGCGGTCTCTGTGCCTGCGCCACTGAAGGCGCTTGAGCAGGGGCACCGATGCCGTGGCCGACCCCAGAGCAACCAGCGCGAGCACGGCCAGCAGCGCGGGGCCGAGCCGGCGGGAGCCCTCAGAGGCCGCGGCCCCCGGATCGGCGGAGGGCGCCGACCTCTGGGCCAGACCCGAGCCCGCCTCGGGATCCTCCTGTGAGACACCGGCCGGGTCGGGTCCGGCTGGGGCCGGGCTTCCGGGCGCCTCCGCGGGCTCAAAGCCCTGATCGGCGCCGGCTGCGGCCGGGTCCGGATCGGGACCGGCCTGATCGGCGACGTGGCCGGTTATGGCGAAGTCCCCGGGCGCGCCCCTGCCGGGCGTCGGCTCGAACCTGACCCAGCCGGTGCCCGCGAAGTACACCTCGGGCCAGGCGTGGGCATGCCGGCCCCGCACGACATAGGCCCCGTCGACGAAGGCCCCTTCGATGCGCCGTTCCGGCTGCCATTCGCCCCACGTGAATCCGACCGCGACCCGAGTCGGCAGGCCGATGCTGCGGGCCAAGGCCGCATAGGCCGAGGCGAACTGCTGGCAATAGCCGGCCCGGACGTCGAACAGGAAGTCCCCCAAGCCGTTGATTCCCTCCGAATGCACCTCCAGGTCGTAGCGAAAGCCGCCGTCGAGCCGGAAGTGGTCCTGCAGCAGCAGCGCCCGGTGGTAGTCGGACCGCCCGTCCGCGGTGATCCGATCCGCCTCGGAACGCACAAGTGCCTGCACGTCGTCGGGGAGCTGGGTGTTGGTGGCCAGGAACCCCTCCTCCAGCATCGACGTCTCAGACCGGCGCAGGCGGTCCGGATCCCCGATCGCGGGGACGGCCGAGTCGACCGAGTAGGTGAAACGCTTCGGTCCTGCCAGCGCGGCGCGGCGCGTCTTGATGAGGGAACCCGAGAGGGCCTCGTACTCCATCGTCACCCCGCCGTCGTCGATGACTCGACGGAGCTCGTAGGCGGCGGGCAGGTACGAGTTCCCGAGTCCTGTGAGCATCACCGTCTGCGACAGGTGAGGTCCAGACGCCGCCGACGGGTCGAGGGTGGCTGCGAACGGCCCAGCGACGTCCTCGTACTGCGAACGCGCCCTCCACGCGTCGCCGTCGAACTCATCAAGGGATGTCAGCCTCCAGTACTGCCGCTCGTCCTCGGGCACGGCCACGGCGAACAGCTCCACATCGGACAGTTCGATGAGACGGCTGCCAACCTGGACGAGAGGGCTGACGAGGACCCTCGGCCCGGCGCCACGCCCGTCCAGCGAAGCGGGCACGCCATCGCTGAGCGGGGCGTGGTCGACCCACGGCTCCGGGTGGGGGGGCGGAGCGTCGACCCAGGGGGCCGCCTCGGTGACCTCGAAGTTCTCGAGATCGATCCACGGCTCGGCCCGTGCGCCGGGAAGGGCCGGGCCGGCGACCGCGCCGGCCGCCACCGCGACCAGCAGCGCGGTGCCCGCGACGCGGGCCATAGTCATCGTTCCTTGGCCCGGTCCGCCCTCTATCCAGACCTCGGCCCGCCGGTTGCGGAGCCACAGCGCGACCATCGTCAAGCCGACGGCGCCGCATCCCAGCGCCCCGAAGAGAATCGCCCGCTCGCCGGTCCCGACCGCGGCCGCGAAGCCGTACATGGCGGCAGCCGGGGCGACCGCCCACCCTCCGGAGCGCAGCCGGAAGGCGGCCGTGTCGGCCAGGAACGCGCACAACCCCAGCGCCGTCCCGGCGACCAGGACCAGTCCCGGGACCGGCACGACCGGCGCCGGGCTGCCGTTCACCACGTCCCAGCCCTCCACCAGATGATCGAGCGCGGCCGAGACGGTGTCGGGCGTGGGCACGACGAACCAGGCCGTGTCGGGGTAGAGCAGCACCGTCGCCGTGACGGCGAGGCTGGCGACGCTGACCGGCGCTGCACCGACGGCCGGCAGCCCCACCCGGCGGGTCGCCGCCGCGACCACATGAGAGGCGAGAGCCAGAGCCAGCACGTCCCGCAGGAACGACGTGTCGGTGAACAGCCGCGACATTCCGGCCGCAACCACGACGGTGACCGCGATCAGCGCAGCCTCCAGCAGCCAGTCGTAGCCTCCGCCCCGGCCCGAACCCCCCCGGCCCGAAGCCCCACGGCCCGAACCCGCACCGCCGCCCGAACCCGAACCCCCACGGCCCGAACCCGCACCCCGGCCCGAAGCCCCACGGCCCGAACCCCCACGGCCCGAAGCCGCACCACGGCCCGAACCCGAACCCGCACCACGGCCCGAACCCGCACCCCGGCCCGAACCCGGCCCTCTGGCCATGGTCACGCCAGATCGACGACCCCGCGGCCAGCCAATGCGGGCACCCGCCACAGGCTCGGCAACTGGCCGGGGCCGGTCAGGTGTATCCAGCCGCCCTCGTAGTCCACCGCCGGCGTTGCGGTGGATCGATGCCCGGCGCCGTACGTGACGATCAAGGAGGCCTCCAGACGCTCGGCCAGTTCATGGCGGGCGCTGTCGTCGTCAATGGCGTCGGGCGAGGCCGAGACGGCCACCACGACCGACCCCTCGCCGATCAACTGGACATCGATGTCGGGCCGCCCGCCCTCCAGCAAGGCAAGGAACTCGAGCGCTACGCCCACCTCGGAGTAGTGGGACAGCAGTGGGGTCCTGCGACCGTCGGTCGTGAGGATCTGAGCCTCGTCACCGGAGCGCAGCACGGCGTTGGTGATGGACGCGGCCACCGAAGTGGTGCGATCCTGCAGGCTCACGAGATCCCCGGGCGGGCGGGTGTCGATGATCACCGTCATGCGACCCGGTCGGGACGGCTGGAACCGCCTCACCGTGAACTCGTCCAGCCTCGCCGTAGAGCGCCAGTGGATATGGCGGAGGTCGTCGCCCTCCACGTACGGGCGCAGCACGTCGAACTCGTCGCTCTCGAGCCCGAGCGACCGGCGATGGAAGTCGCTGGGCAACGACAGGGCCCCACCGACGGGCAGGCGAGGCGACACCAGCGTCTCGATGGGCGGATGCACGACCACGCGCGTGCGCCTCCCGAAGACCCGTCGCCGGTGCGCCAGTCCGAGGCCGTCGATGTCGCGGACGATCGTCGGGCCGATCTCGAGCACCCCCCGGCGGGTCGGCTGGAGCCGGTAGCTCCCGGTCGCGGTCGAGCTGCCGGGCACCGGCGCCAGGCTGAAGCGGGCGTCGGGCTCGCCGCTCACACGCTCGTTGAGGCGAACCGTCGGGGATCGCAGCCTGGCCAGGTTCCTGATGTGCAAGGTCACCTCGACAGATTCGGCGACCGTCACCATCTCCGACGACACCCGGCGGCTGAGCGACAGGCGCGACGGGTGCACCAGCCGCACCGCCAGCGCAACGACCACTGCGGAGACGGCCGCGGCCCCGATGACGTACAACTCGAGGATCGCGAACGCCCGGCCCGCCACAACCGCGAGGGCGCCTAGTGCGAGCAGCCTCCAGCCGATCGAGGTGGGCACGTCACCGCCCCTTGCGGGGCACGGGCACGGAGTCGATTACCTCGGTGACGATGTCGGTCGAGCGCAGGCCCCGCACGCGGCTGTCGGGCTTGGCCAGGAGCCGGTGCGGCAGCATCACGGGCGCGAGCGCCTTGATGTCGTCAGGGGTCACGTAGTCGCGGCTCAGCGAGGCCGCCCGGGCCCGCGCCACTCTCAGCAGGGCCAGCACCCCCCTGGGTGACAGGCCCAGCGAGAGGCCTGGATGGCGCCGCGTGGCCCCGGCGACGTCGAGGAGGTAGGAGCGCAGGGCCCCGGAGACGTGCACCTCTTCGAGCCGCTCGGCCATCCATCGGATCACCGCCGCGTCGGCCACTGGACCGATGAGGTCCACGGGCTCTTGGGCGCCCCTCGACACGAGGATCGAATCCTCCGCCACGGCGTCCGGGTAGCCGACGTGAAGCCGCATGAGGAAGCGGTCCATCTGGCTCTCGGGCAGGGGGTAGGTGCCCTCGTACTCGAGGGGATTCTGGGTGGCTATCACCGTGAAAGGGGGCTCCAGGCGCCGGGTCACGCCGTCGACCGTGACCTGCTGCTCGCCCATGGCCTCCAGCAGGGCCGACTGGGCCTTGGGCGAGGCGCGGTTGATCTCGTCGGCCAGGACGATGTTCGAGAAGACCGGCCCGGGACGGAACTCGAAAGACCCAGTGGCCCGATCGAACACCGATGTTCCCGTGATGTCGACGGGCAGCAGGTCCGGCGTGAACTGGACCCGGCCGAAGCTGACGTCGATGCTGCGGGCCAGCGCCTTGCCCAAGCTGGTCTTGCCCACGCCCGGCACGTCCTCGATGAGCACATGCCCCCCGCTCACCAGGGCCAGGATGAGATGCTCGATGACCTCGGGCTTGCCCTTGACGGCGAGCTCCATGTTCTGATGGATCAACCTGAACTGCTCTTCAAAGTCAGCCATCGCGGGTCAGCGTACCGTCCCCGATGCCTCGCAATCGCTGGAGGCTCGAGCCCGGAAACGCCAGGGGAGTGCTTGGGTAGGCTTCGGCCGTGGGCGCGCTCCTGGCAGGCAGGTTGGCACTGCGGTCGGCCCGTGCCGTGGTGACCAGACCGCGGCTGTGGCCTGCCGCGGTTGGGATGCTCGTTCGCTTCGCCCCGGACCGCTGGTGGCGACGGCCTCCGTTCGTGCCCCTGCCCCCGACGGACCTCGTGCGCTTCAGGTCCGAGACGATGTACGGCGACCCCGCCCGGACTCCCTCGCCCGCAGACCTGGTCGTGTGGCTGGAGTGGTGCCGGGCCCAGGCCTCCCGCCGTACGGGCTGAACTGGCTCACCTATCCGCTCGGCCTCTGGGGACGGCTAGCCTGCCTCCGATGTCCGGGGTGCTCGTTCTGAACGCCACCTTCGAGCCGCTCGCAGTGGTGAGCGCCCGCCGCGCCGTGTGCCTGGTGCTGGCCGAGAAGGTGGAGATGCTCCACGCCACCGGACGCGCCTTCCGATCCGAGCGGAGATCGGTGGAGGTGCCCTCGGTGGTCCGGCTCAGCCACTACGTGAGCGTGCCCCGCCCCCGGCATCGCTCCCCGAACCGGCGGGCGGTGTTCGCCAGGGACCGGGACGCCTGCCAGTACTGCGGTGCGCGGGCCGAGACGATGGACCACGTCGTGCCCCGCAGCCGGGGCGGGCAGCACACCTGGGAGAACGTGGTGGCGGCCTGCCGCCGCTGCAATGCCAAGAAGCGGGACCGCCTCCCGAGCGAGAGCGGGATGATGCTGCGCCGCCGGCCCGAGCCGCCACCGCCGTCGACCTGGGTCGAGATCGCCGCGGGCGCCGTGCCCGACGTGTGGACGCCGTACCTGCGACCCGGAAGCGGCCTCCGCACCGCGTGAGCGCAAGCGGCGCTCGGCCGCCCGATTGGACAATCGAGTGGACAATCGAGCACCGGCGCGGCCCGGTCTCCGACCTGTTCGCGTTGGACGAGCCGGGGCCCGGCACGTCGCGCCTGGCCAGGCTGTACACCGTCGAGGGGCCGGGTCTTGTGCTGGGCAGCACCCAGAAGGCCGCCGCAGCCGACGAGCGCCGAGCCTCGAGCGCGGGAGTGGAGGTGCTGCGCCGGCGCAGCGGGGGCGGAGCGGTGCTGCTGTGGCCCGGCCGCCAGGTCTGGGCGGACTTCTTCCTGGCTGCGACCGACCCGCTCTGGCACGACGACGTGACCCTGGCAGCCGGCTGGGTCGGCCGGCTGTGGGCGTCGGTGGTGGCGAGCCTCTCCACGGCACCCTGCTCGGTCCATACCGGCCGGCTCGTCGCCGACCGGTGGGGGAGGCTGGTGTGCTTCGCCGGAAAGGGTCCGGGCGAGGTGTCCGTCGGCGGACGCAAGGTTGTGGGAGTCAGCCAGCGCCGCAGCCGGGACCGGGTGCGGATACAGACCGCGGCCCGGCTCCGGCCCGACGACGCCCAGGCAGCAGGGAGTCCCGCCGGCCACGAGCTCGACGAGCTGGACCTGCTGGACCTCGGCGCGGCGGAGCGGGCCGAGGGTCGGAAGGTCCTGGCCGGTCGCTGTACCGCTATCGCGGCGAGCGAGGCTGACCTGACCCAGTCCCTGCTCCGGGCATTGCATCACCCCGACTGATCCCGACCCGGCCGGCCGCAACGGCGCGCTCGGGCTGCGACGCGAGGTCGCAACGACACCGCGCCGCCAGCGATGCGCGCCGCCGGGAGATTTCCCTCCCAAAACTTGCGTTGGGGAGCGAAAGGGTGTACTGTGGCTGGCTGTGGAGTATCTGGGAGTCGAGCGTGATGCCCCGGAGCGGGCCCTGGCTCGATGTGGGCGAGCGTGAGCGGCGACCATGAACGCCCCCCGCACGTTGTTCGTCGGCGTCCACGAGCACACCATCGACGGCAAGGGCCGGCTGATCCTGCCGGCAGGGTTCCGCAGCCACCTGGCCGACGGCGCCTACATCACCGCACTGGACTCCTGCGTGGGAATCCTGCCGATGGACGAGTTCGCGCACACCGCCGAGGAGCTCCGGACCCAGGTGGGCAAGGGGCAGGTGGACATCAACGCGCTGCGGAGCTTCTCGTCCAAAGCCGACTTCGTGGTCCCCGACGCCCAGGGGCGCATGCGGATCCTGCCCCATCTGCGGACCGCGGCCGGACTGGACCGCCGAGTGATCGTCACCGGCATGATCCGCCGCATCGAGATCTGGAATCCCGAGCGCTGGGCCGAGGTGCAGTCCGTCGGCACGGAGCGTCTCGCCGAGGCCATAACCCACGGGCGGGGGATCGCCAGTGCCTGATCGCCCCACCCTCCGAACCTACCAAGACCACCGAAGCCACAAGGACCCCCGCAGCCGTCGCAGGCTCGCCCGGTCATGTGCAGTTCCCCGATTGGCAGATGGAAGACCCGTACTCCGCCCGCTTGCCATTAGCTCGATCGGGGGAGAAATCCCGACGTGCGCCGTCGGTCGGGGAACTGCAGATGACCGGGCGTTGCCTCACCCGAGCACTCGACACCCGAGCACTCGACGCCGCGTCACGAGCCGCCGGGCCCAGCATGCTGTGGCCCAGCCGCCCATGAGCGGAGGGGCTGGAGCCGACCGGCCCCCATACCACCACCAGCCGGTGATGTGCCGCGAGGTTGTGGACATTCTGCGAGAGGTGCCCGAAGGCGTCGTCGTGGACGCCACCGTCGGGGGCGGCGGCCACGCCGCCGCCCTGCTGGAGAGCCTCCCGCAGGCACGCCTGGTCGGCCTGGACCGGGACCCCGACGCCCTGCGAGCTGCCGCGGAGCGCCTGGCCCCGCACCGCCACCGGGTCACGCTGCGCCATGCCCGCTTCGATGCGCTCGGGACGGTGCTGGACGACATCGGACATCCGGTGGTCTCCGCCTGCCTGTTCGATCTGGGAGTGAGCTCCGCGCAGCTCGACCAGCCGGGACGCGGCTTCAGCTACCGCCTCGACGGCCCGCTCGACATGCGCATGGACCCCGGGAGCGCGGTCACCGCCGCCGACATCGTCAACCGCGTCGACGAAGGCACCCTCGCCGGCATCCTTCGCCGCAACGCCGACGAGCGGCACGCCCGCCGCATCGCGGCCGCCATAGTCGCCCAGCGACCGTTCGCCACTACCGCTCAGCTCTCCAGAGTGGTGGCCGCGGCTGTTCCCGCACCGGGCCGCCGGCGCTCCCATCCCGCCCGGCGCACCTTCCAGGCTCTCAGGATCGAGGTGAACGGCGAGCTGGAGCTGCTCGAGCGAGCCCTGACCGGCGCTATCGATCGTCTGGTCGATTCCGGCCGCTGTGCCGTGCTGTCGTATCACTCCGGCGAGGACCGGATCGTCAAGTCGGTCCTCAGACGGGCGGCCGGCGAGTCCCGGCCACCACGGCCGGGCCTGCCTCCAGTACCGGGCCCCCCGGCCACCGTCCGGCTCCTGTCGCGACGGTCCCTCACCCCGACGGACCCGGAGAAGGCCGCCAACCGCAGGGCGGGTTCGGCCCGGCTGCGGGCCGTGGAACGCCTGACTAGGGATGCCTGATGGCGTCCCGGGCCCAAGGGCGTGCTGCGCAGCGGGCCCCAGGCACGCCCGCGCCGCGACCTGAGCGCAAGCCCCGGGATCTGAAGGTCGCCGAGGCCCCCGCGGCGGCGCGCCGGTCCATCACCGACGTCGGAACCGGGCTGGCTCTGGGAATGTTCGCGGTGTGTCTGGCCCTCGCCGCGCTGCACGCCGTGCTCGTGGAGAACCAGGCCACGCTGGACGATCTCATCGAGCACAACCAGCAGAGCCGGGAGCGGATCGACCAGCTGCAGGCGGAGATCGCCTTCCTCGACTCGCCGGAGGGCCTGTCCGAGCACGCCCACTCGGTCGGGCTCGTGCCGGCGGCGGAGCTGGTGCTGCTGACCCCGGTCGGGCCCGGTCAGCTCAAGCCCCCTGCAACCGACCCCTTCAGCCTCGGCCTGTCGGACTATGAGCCGCCGGCGGAGATCGATGCCACCAGCAGTGCCGGCGCCACCCCGACCCGAGGAGCGTTCACCAGAGGGAAGTCGGCCGGGTGACGCCGCCGGGGCCACGCTCCAACGCATCGTCGCGGCATCCGAGCCAGTGGGGCTCCGGCGACCCGGTCCGCTCCATGACAGGTCGCCAACTGGTGGGCCGGGGCCGGGTCGTGACCGTTCTGGTGATCCTGCTGCTCGCTCTGGGCGCCCTCGTCTACCGCATCGTCGACGTCCAGGCGACACCCGACCCGCGGATCCTCGAGGACGTGGCCATCCCCATCGGGGAGATCACCGTCCCCGCTCCCCGCGGCACGGTGATCGACCGCAACGGCCGGACCATCGCGCTATCGCTGCCGGCCGCCACCGTGGTCTCCAATCCACGGATGATCGAAGATCCCCATGGCGCGGCTGCGGCCCTGTCGGAGGTCCTCGGGATCGAAGCCTCCGAGCTGCTCGGAAACTTGCAGGGGGAGGGTGCGTTCCGCTACATCGTGCGGCAGATCGATCCAGAGGTTGGAGAACGGGTGAACAACCTGGGAATCGACGGCATCAAGGTCATCTCGGAGCCGCGGCGCGAGCACCCCAACGGCGACTGCTCGGCTCTCGCCGCGGTAGGACGGGTCAACATCGACCACGTGGGGATGAGCGGCATCGAGGAGACCTACGACCAGCACCTGTCGGGCATTCCCGGCCACGTGATGAAGGAAGTAGGGGTAGACGGAACGACGATTCCCGGCGGACGTCTGGAGGTCACCGCACCGACCGTTGGACAGGACATCGCCGTGACCCTGGACCGCAACGTCCAGTTCCAGGCCGAATCGATGCTGTTCGACGTCGTGGCCTCCGCGGGCGCATCCTCCGGCGTGGCCCTGGTCTCGCTCCCCGCCACCGGGGAGATAGTGGCCATGGCCAACGTCGCCCGCGGATCCGACGGCATCGTCAACTGCACCCGACAGAACCTCGCCGCGACCTGGACCTACGAGCCCGGCTCGGTGTTCAAGCCAGTGACTGCGGCTGCTGCCCTGTCGAGCGGCGCGGTACTGGAGCACGTGAAAATACAGGTGCCGTCATACCTCACCATCTGGGAGCATCGTTTCGAGGACACCCCGACCCATCCGGACATGGAATGGACTCCCACCGAGATCGTCACCCGGTCCTCGAACATCGGAACCATCAAGATGGCTCAGATGGCCGGCGAGGAGCGGCTGTACCAGACCATCCGAGCCTTCGGCCTCGGTTCCCGCACCGCTCTCGACTTCAAGGGCGAATCGAAGGGAATCGTGCCTCCGCTGAGCCGCTGGAACGGCCTCAGCCTGCCCAACATCGCGATCGGCCAGGGGCTGGCGGTAACGCCTCTGCAGATGCTGCAGGTGTACAACACGATCGCCAACGACGGGGTGCGGATGCCGCTGCAACTCATCCACGGCGACGCTGATCCGTCCGGTGAGGAGGGTCCGGCGCCGGTGCGCATCCTCAGTTCGGACATGGCGTCGTCGCTGATGCGCATGCTGGAGTCGGTGGTGCTGTCGGGTACCGGCCAGCAGGCGGTCGTGGAGGGGTTCTCGGTGGCCGGCAAGACCGGCACGGCCTGGCAGCCCTGCGACATCGGCTACCAGTGCGTGAACGAGCGGGAGGAGTTGATCGGCCGTCACCACACAGCCACCTTCGCGGGAATCGTGAGCAATGACGACGGGCCGGCCCTCGTCGTGCTCGTCGTGATCGACCGGCCCAAGGGGGACGTCGTCTCCGGAGGCAGGCTGGCGGCGCCCGCCGTCAGCGACATTGCGGAGTACTCGCTGCGCCAGCTACGCATCCCGGCCGTGCTCGACGCCGGGCTCGGAGACCGGCGGCGCGCCGAGCCCGCGACGGTGCCGACGACGACTACCGAGGCCCCGCTGGACCCGCCTGTCACCAACGAGGCCCGGACATGATCAGCCTCGGCCGGCTCGCACAGGAAACTGAGGCCCCGCTGGACCCGCCTGTCACCGACGAGGCCCGGACATGATCAGCCTCGGCCGGCTCGCACAGGAGACTGAGGCCCCGCTGGACCCGCCTGTCACCGACGAGGCCCGGACATGATCAGCCTCGGCCGGCTCGCACAGGAACTGGGCGCCGACACCGTCGCGCCGAGCGGCTCGATCCGTCAGCCGGATCCCTCGCAGCCGGCTTCGATCGCAGTGAGCGACGTGGAGCACGACAGCCGTCTGGTGGGGCCCGGTTCGCTGTTCGGGTGCATTCCCGGCGAGGCGCACGACGGCCACCGTTTCGCGGGCGATGCGGTCTCGGCCGGCGCGGTCGGGCTGCTCGCGGAGCGACCGATGGCTGCGGGCGTGCCCTGCCTGGTCGTCGAGTCGGTGCGGGCCGCGCTGGGACCCGCCGCCGCCGCCGTGCACGGGCATCCCAGCCGGCGCCTCGACGTTGCCGGAGTCACCGGCACCAACGGCAAGACCACGACCGTTCGTCTCCTCGCCGGGCTGCTGCGGGCAGCCGGCGCCGGCGCGGTCGAGATCGGCACGCTGACAGGGACGCTCACCACTCCGGAGGCCACCGACCTGCAGCGTGGGCTCGCGTCGGCGCTGCGGCAGGGCGCGGGCGCGGCGGCCGTCGAGGTCTCCTCGCACGGGCTGGCGCAGCACCGGGTGGACGGATGCCGGTTCCGGGTAGCCGTGTTCACCAACCTCGGGCACGACCATCTCGACTACCACGGATCGATGGAGGGATACTTCGCGGCCAAGGCCCGGCTGTTCACGGGCGAACTCGCCGATTCGGCCGTCGTGGACACGACCACCGGGTGGGGACGGCGCCTCGCGGAGGCCGCCGCCTCCGAGATGCCCGTCACCGAGGTGGACCAGCGCCAGATCAAGGTCACGCAAGCAGACACCCGATCGAGCACGTTCTGCTGGAGAGGCCTGAAGGTGACGCTGCCACTGGCCGGGGCCTTCAACCGGGCCAATGCCGTCCTGGCCGCGGAGGCCGCCACCGCGCTCGGCATGGAACCGGCCGACGCCGCCGCGGGCCTGGCTGCGGCGGAGCCGGTACCCGGCCGGTTCGAGTCTGTCCAGGCCGGGCAGGACTTCGCGGTCATCGTCGACTACGCCCACACTCCGGACGGGCTGGCGGCCGCTCTGAGGGCTGCGCGCAGCCTCACCGACGGCAACCTCACGGTCGTGTTCGGCGCGGGCGGCGACCGGGACCGCGGCAAACGCCCGGCGATGGGCGCGGCCGCGGGCAGACTGGCGGACCGGGTGATAGTCACCAGCGACAACCCCCGCTCGGAGGACCCCGATCTGATCATCTCCGAGATCGTCGAGGGGATGAGCGGCGCCCCCGACCGGTGCGAACCCGACCGGCGCCTGGCCCTGCGGCACGCCGTGTCCACCGCCCTGCCCGGCGACACGGTGCTGGTCGCCGGCAAGGGCCACGAGACCAGCCAGGCGATCGGCGGCGAGCGGCTGCCCTTCGACGACCGGGCCGTGGTCGGCGAGGAGATCGAACGCCTGGTCTCCAGCAGCCAGACGGGGGCCGAGCGGTGATACGCCTGCTGCTCGCAGGCAGCATCGCCATGTTCGTGTCACTGGTGGGATGCTGGATGCTGATCCGGGTGCTGGTGCATTACGGCATCGGGCAACCCATACGCGACGACGGCCCCACCGAGCACCGGCTGAAGTCGGGCACGCCCACGATGGGCGGCATCGCGGTGGTGGTCGCGGCCACCGCCGGATACGTCGTCAGCGACGTCTTCGGCGGCATCTACACCCGGTCGGGCATCATCGTGATGCTCACCATCATCGCAGCCGGCCTGGTGGGCCTGATGGACGACTGGATCAAGGTCGTGGCGGCCCGCAATCTCGGCCTGAACAAGACGATGAAGATCATCGGCCTGCTGGCTGTGGGCGTGGGCTTCGCCTGGGCCATGACGCAGTTCACGTCGGTCCACACCACCGTCTCGTTCACCCGTTTCGACTACCCGGGCCTGGAACTGGGACGGATCGGCTGGTCGATCTGGGCCATCCTGCTCATCATCGCCACCACCAACGCGGTGAACCTGACCGACGGGCTCGACGGCCTGGCCGCCGGTGCCAGCGGAGTCGGCTACGGCGCCTTCATGTTCATCGGCTTCTGGCAGTTCGACCACTACGACGCCTACCTGGTGGCCCACGCGCTCGACCTGGCCATCGTGAGCGCGGCCATGGTGGGGGCGATCATCGGCTTCCTCTGGTGGAATGCCGCCCCGGCGCGGATATTCATGGGCGACACCGGCTCGCTGGCACTCGGCAGCGGGCTGGCCGCCCTGGCCCTGGCCACCAGCACCCAGTTCCTGCTGCCCGTCATCGGCGGTCTCTTCGTGATCGAGACGTTGTCGGTGATCATCCAGATCGTCTCGTTCCGGGGCTTCGGCCGCCGGGTGTTCCGCATGGCCCCCCTGCACCACCATTTCGAGCTGCGGGGCTGGCCCGAGACCACGGTCATCATCCGTCTGTGGATCCTGTCGGGGCTGTGCACCGGGCTGGGGCTGGGGCTGTTCTACGGCGATGCCGTCAGCTCCGGCATCGTGGACTCGATCTCGAGGCTCACGCCATGAGGGGCCCGGCCGCCGGCGCGACGGCTGAGGTGCCCCGGTCGCTGCTGCTCGCCGGGTTCGGCGCGACGAACCGGGCCGTGGCCCGGGCGCTGCTGTCGAGGGGGCACACGGTGACCGCCTTCGACGACGGACCGGAGACGGCCGCGGCCGCCGCCGCCGGGGCCTTGGGCCTGGAGTTGCATGCAGCGCCCGACGACGACCGGCTCGACCGGCTGGTCCGGGCCGCCGATGCCATGATCCCCACACCGGGGCTGCCCGAGCACCACCGGGCCCTGGCCGCAGCCCGGGCCGCCGGCGTGCCGACTGCCAGCGAGTTCGACCTGGCCCGATCTTGGGACTCCAGGCCGATAGCGGCGGTGACCGGGACCAGCGGCAAGACGACCGTCACCGAGATGGCGGTGGCCGCCCTGCGGTGCTCGGGGGTGGAGGCGGCCGCAGCGGGAAACAACGACCTTCCCCTCGTTGCCGCCATCGAGGACACCGGCGTGGACGTGTTCGTGGTCGAGGCCTCGTCGTTCCGCCTCGCTCACAGCGCCTGCTTCGAACCCCAGGCCGCGTGCTGGCTCAACTTCGCTCCCGACCATCTCGACATCCACCGCGACCTGGACTCCTACGAGAACTCCAAGGCTCGGCTGTGGCGATGGCTGCCGCCGGGAGCAACCGCGGTGGCCAACCGGCTCGACCCGACCGTCATGGCCCACCTGCCGGAGGACCGCGCCATCTGGACGTTCGCGCCGCAGGGTCCGGCCGACTGGCGGTGCCACGCAGGCATGCTGGCCGGACCCCTGGGTCCGGTGGTGAGCGTGCGGGAGTTGCGCCGGGCCATGCCCCACGACCTCGCCAACGCCCTGGCTGCCGCGGCCACCGCCGCAGCAGTCGGCGCGACCGCGGAGGGGCTGCGTGAAGCTCTGCGCTCGTTCGAGCCGGGCGCTCACCGGGTCCAGATGGTGGCCTCGATAGGCGGCGTCGACTTCTACGACGACTCCAAGGCGACCACACCCCATGCCACCGTCGCAGCCCTGCGGGGCTTCGACTCGGCGGTGCTGATCGCGGGCGGGCGCAACAAGGGCCTCGACCTCAGCGGGCTGCTCGAGGCTGTCGACCGCGTGAGCAGCGTCGTCGCTTTCGGCGAGGCCGCCGACGAGGTGGCCGAGGTCTTCGCCGCCGACCGGCCGGTGCGGGTCGCGGCCGGCATGGGCGAGGCCGTGGAGCTGGCCGCGGCCGCGGCCGAGCCGGGCAGCGCCGTGCTGCTCTCGCCCGCCTGCGCCTCCTTCGACCTCTACCCGAGCTATGCGGCCCGCGGGGACGACTTCGCCCGCCTGGTCAGGGACCTGGCCGGCCGCTCCCGATGCGGGGCGGTGCCGTCATGATCACAACCAGGTACTCCCAAGCCCGTCAGGCGGAACTGCACGTAGCTCGCCGCAGCCACCCGACAGGGAGGCTGGCCCCCGACGGTCGCGGCCCGCGGCCCCCGATAGGGCGCCGGACCGGGCCGTTCCTGGTGCTGATCGTGGCCCTGGCCGCGCTGGTGCTGCTCGGCCTGGTGATGGCCCTGTCGGCCACAGCCGCTCCCAGCCTGTCGGGCACCGACTCGGCGTGGTCCCTGTTCAAGAGCCAGGCCATGTGGCTCGGGGTCGGCACGGTGGGGGTGCTCGTGCTGCTCCGGCTGGACTACCACCGGTGGAGGCGCCCCGCCGCGATGGGCATGGGGGTCTGCCTGCTGCTGCTGGCCCTGACCGCCGTGCCCAGCGTGGGCCTGAGCGCCAACGGGGCCCGCCGCTGGCTCGGGACCGGCTCGATCGTCTTCCAGCCGTCGGAGGTGACCAAGCTCGCCTTCATCGTCTTCGTGGCCGAGTTGCTGTCCCGGCCCGAGCGTCACATGGAGGACACCCGCGCGACGCTGCAGCCGGTCCTCATCCTGACGGGAGTCGTCACTGCACTGCTGATGATGCAGCCCCACCTGGGCGCCTGCCTCCTGATCGCCGGGGTGGCCACGACCATGCTGTACTTCGCGGGGGCGCGGCTGTCCCACCTGGCGCTGGCCGGCGCGGTCGGGGCCTCCTTGACCGCGCTCCTGATCGCCTACTCCCCCTGGCGCAGGGAGCGCGTGCTGGGCTTCCTCGACCCTTGGGAGGATCCGCTCGGCAACGGCTACCAGACCCTCCGGTCCCTGCATGCCCTGGCTGCCGGCGGCATCGACGGGCTCGGGCTGGGCTCGGGGCGGGCCAAGTGGGGCTTCCTGCCGTACGCCCACACCGACTTCATCTTCGCGGTGATAGGCGAGGAGCTCGGCCTGGTGGGCTCGCTGTTCGTCGTGACGCTGTTCGTCGTGATCGCGGCGGCGGGCCTCACCGTGGCACTGCGGGCCCCTGATCGCTTCGGAATGCTCCTCGCGGCAGGGATCACGTCCTGGATAATCCTGCAAGCTGCGCTGAACATCGGCGCCGCGGTCGCGGTCTTCCCGGTCGTCGGGATCACTCTGCCGCTGCTCTCGTTCGGCGGGACCTCCCTGGTCACGACCATGGCCGCGATGGGAGTCCTGCTGAACGTAGCGAGGCAGATCCGGTGAGCGCGCCCGCGCCGCGGAGGCAGATCCGGTGAGCGCGCCCGCGCCCTGGAGGCAGATCCGGTGAGCGCGCCCGCGCCCTGGAGGCAGATCCGGTGAGCGCGCCCGCGCCCTGGAGGCAGATCCGGTGAGCGCGCCCGCGCCGCGGAGCCGGAGGCGGAGCCGGGCGCGCCCCGGCTCGTCCTGGGCCGTCATCGCGGGCGGCGGAACGGCCGGCCACGTGCTGCCAGGAATCAGCATCGCCCAGCAGATCGTTGCTCAGGGCGCGCCGCGCGAGTCCGTGCACTTCGTGGGCAGCTCCCGCGGCGTCGAGACCCGCCTGGTGGCTGAAGCCGGATTCGGGCTGACGGCGCTGCCCGGGCGGGGCCTGCAACGGCGGCTGGCCCTCTCCAATCTGGCCGCAGCGATCGGACTCCTGCGGGCCTTCGGGCAGGCCGTGGTCGTCCTGCGACGGCGCAGGCCCGCGGTCGTGCTGGGCTTGGGCGGCTATGCGTCGGCGGCCTGCGGAGCGGCCGCCGCGCTGCTGCGAGTGCCTCTGGTGATAACGGAGCAGAACGCGGTCCCCGGCCTGGCGAACCGGGTATTGAGCCGGTTCGCCACCGGCGCGGCCACCGCCTTCGAGGCCACCGACCTGCCCCGGGCCACCTGGACCGGCAACCCGGTCCGGACCGAGGTGCTGGCCGCCGACCGGACATCCGGGAAGGCGGCAGCCAGGGCCGCCCTGGGGGTCGGCCCGGAGCGGCGCCTCGTGGCCGTCTTCGGGGGCTCGCTCGGATCCCGGCGAATCAACGAGGCCGTGGCCGGTGCGGCGGAACTCTGGAAGGCCCGCGGCGATCTTCACATTCGCCACATCGCAGGGCGGCGCGACCACGACGAGTTCGCGGGTCGCCTCGCATCCGGCCACGGGAGCGCGCTGGGCTACGACCTGGTCGCCTACGAGGAGGACATGGCGACGGTGTACGCGGCAGCCGACCTCGTGGTGAGCCGCGCCGGCGCCACCACCGTCGCCGAGCTGGCGGCGGCAGGCGTGCCGGCGGTGCTCGTCCCGCTGCCGGGAGCGCCCGGCGACCATCAGACGGCCAACGCCCGACGACTCGTCGAGGCGGGCGGAGCGGTCATCGTCAGCGACGCCGAACTCGACGGGGCCCGGCTCGCGGCCGAGGTGGACGCACTGCTGGACGATCCCGACCGTCTCAGCGCCATGGCGGGCGCGGCCACCGCGCTGGCCCGGCCCGACGCAGCCAGCGCCGTCGTGGATCTCATCGAGCGGTGCGCCCTTCGCCCCCAGCCCCGCGAGCAGGAGACGGCTTCGTGAGCGCGGTCGACCTCTCCACGCCCCAGGCCATCCACGTGGTCGGCGCGGGCGGGGCGGGAATGGGCGCCATCGCGTCGGTGCTGCGGTCGATGGGCCATCGGGTGTCGGGATCGGACCTGCGCGACGGACCGGTGGTAGCCCGGCTGCGGGCCGAGGGAGTGCCGGTCGCGATCGGCCACGATCCCGACAACCTCGGCGACGCCGGCCTGGTCGCCATCTCCTCGGCCATCCGGGACAACAACCCCGAGGTTCGAGCGGCCGAGGCCCGCGGCGTTCCGGTCGTGCGGCGCAGCGACATCCTCCCCGCCATCGCCTCCCGCCGCAGGACGATCGCGGTGGCGGGCACGCACGGCAAGACGACCACAAGCTCGATGCTGGCGCTGGTGCTGCGGGAGGCCGGCCTCAACCCCTCGTTCATAATCGGCGGGGACGTCAACGAGATCGGCACCGGCGCGATGTGGGGCGCCGGCGAGTGGTTCGTGTTGGAGGCCGACGAGAGCGACCGGACATTCCTGGCCATCGACGCCGAGGTGGCGGTGGTGACCAGCATCGAGTCCGATCACCTCGAGGCCTACGGCGGCGCGCCGTCGGCGCTCGTCGATGCCTTCGGCGAGTTCCTGGCCGCGGCCCGGCACCGGGTTGTGTGCGCCGACGACCCGGTGGCCGCCCGGGTCGGCGCAGCCACCGGGGCCACGACCTACGGCACCAGCAGAGACGCCGACTTCCGCATGAGCGACGTGTCGCTGCGGATGCCGGAGTCGGCCTTCGACCTGTACGACGGGCAGACCAGGCTGGGGCGCATCGCCCTGCCGACGCCGGGCCTGCACAATGCCCGCAACGCGGCCGCGGCGGTGGTGGCCGCGGTCGTCGTAGGCGCCCCGTTCGACGACGCGGCCCGCGCGCTGGCCCGCTTCGGAGGCGTGGCCAGGCGCTTCGAGTTCCGCGGCGACTCGGCTGGTGTGACGTTCGTCGACGACTACGCCCACCTCCCCAGCGAGGTCGCGGCCGCCCTCGACGCGGCCCGCACCGGCCAGTGGCGCAGGGTGGTCTGCGTCTTCCAACCGCACCGCTACAGCCGGGTGTCGTCCATCGGCGCCGACTTCGCGCACTCCTTCACCGGCGCCGATCACCTGGTGCTCACCGGGATCTACCCGTCGGGCGAGGCTCCCCGGCCCGGTGTGACCTCCAAGATCGTGCTCGACGCGGTTCTCGACGCCCATCCGTGGTCGCCGGTGACGTGGCTGCCCCGGCTCGACGAGGTCGCCGACTGGCTGGTCGGCCGGCTGCGCCCCGGCGACCTCTGCCTGACACTCGGCGCCGGGGACTTGACTTCGGTGCCCGATGTCGTGATCGAGCGCCTCGAAGCCGCCCGCACCACCGGCCACGAGCCCGCGGGGCTGCGACGTTGACCTCCGCCGTCGGGGACCTGCTGGCCGACCTGGACCGGCGGCTGGCCGATTCGGAGCTCGCGCCGTCGCTGCGGCGGGACTACCCGCTGGCAGCCCACACCACCTACCGGGTGGGCGGGCCGGCCCGGCTCTTCGTGACCGTCAACGACCGGGCCGAACTCGACACGCTGGCATCGATCGTCGCCGACTCGTCCGCCCCGGGCGGGCCCCCAACCGTGCTGGTCGTGGGGCGGGGCTCCAACCTGCTGGTGGCCGACCGCGGCTTCGACGGCCTTGCAGTGGCCCTCGGCCGCGGGCTGACGGGATTCGAGATCGAGGGCACTACGGTCACCGCATCCGCCGGGGCGCTGCTGCCTGTTTTGGCCCGGGCCACCGCCGACGCCGGCCTGACCGGCTTCGAATGGGCTGTCGGCGTCCCCGGGACCGCCGGCGGAGCGGTGCGGATGAACGCCGGCGGTCACGGCTCGGACATGTCCGGGTCACTCGTGGAGGCGGTCGTGACCGACCTGCACCGCGGGGACTCCCGGGTGCTCAGCGTCGAGGAGCTGAAGCTCGGCTACCGCTCCAGCAGCATCGCCATGCACCAGGTAGTCGCATCCATAAGGCTCCGGTTGAGGTTCGGGGACCGGCGAGCCGCCCGGGCCGAGTTGGCCGAGATCGTCCAGTGGCGGAGGGCCAACCAGCCCGGCGGCCGCAATGCGGGGTCGGTGTTCACCAACCCCGAACACGCCGCGGCCGGCGCTCTGATCGAGTCTGCGGGCGCCAAGGGACTCCGGGTCGGTTCTGCCGAGGTTTCGCCCAAGCACGCGAACTTCATCCAGTCCGACGAGGGAGGCTGCGCGGCAGACATCGTCGAGGTGATGCGCGAGGTGCGCCGCCTCGTGATGGCAGAACACGACGTGGACCTGGCGATGGAGACCCGCCTCGCGGGCTTCGAGCCCTGGGAGTTGCCGTGAGCGAGGCGACCGTCGCGGTGGACCCGCGCATGAAGGCGCGCCGCGTTGCCGTGCTGCGGGCGCAGGGGCGCCGGCGCCTCCACATCCTGATCGGTCTGGCCGCCGTCGCGCTGGTGGCCGGGCTCGCCTTCGGCATCAGCCGCACCCCGCTGGTGGACGTGGACCGGATCACCGTCGCAGGAAACGGAGCCCGTGCGGCCGAGATCCTGGAGCGCACCGGGTTCTCCACCGGGATGCCGATGGTCTCGCTGGATCTCGGCGCGGCCGAGAGGTCGGTCGCCTCGCTGCCCTGGGTGAGGTCTGCCCGGGTGTCGCGGGACTGGCCGGGCACGGTGCGCATCACGGTCGAGCCCCGCGTTCCGGTGGCTGAGGTCCCCGCGGCCGGAGGCCGGGCCGCGCTGATCGACGCTTACGGGTATGCCGTCGACTGGGCGCCGGCGTCGGCCGAACCGGACGGGTTGACCCGGGTCGCGGTGCCGTTCGCCGGCGAGCTCGGTGACATCCATACCGCAGCCGACGGGCCGCTGGCCGTGGTCGCGGCGATCCCCGACGATCTGCGCGCCTGGGTCAGTGCAGTCACCCTCGATCCGGTGGACGGGCAGCTGGGCCTGCAGCTGATCGGGGGCGCCACCGTGCTGCTCGGCGAGCAGAACCTATTGGACGACAAGATGAGCGCAGTGCGAGCCGTGCTGGCGGGAACCGAACTCGACTGCATCACCGAAATCGACGTGATCATGCCCGACATCACCACCGTCACCCGCCACCAGCCGTGCCGACCCCGCGGGTGAGGCCAAGAGGCCGAGCGGATAGGCACGCGAGTCCGGCTCATACGGCGCGAGGCCGTGGCCCGAGCGGCCCGTGAGCGCAGCGAACAAGAGCGGGAATGACACCGCCACACCGCGACAGGCTCTCACCTATCCGCGTGGCCTCCAAGGCTCGGGGACTGCATCCCCGTGCCCACTCGCTCGGCCTCTAAGATGCAGTAGTCGCGAGCCAGGGAGGTTCAACACGGTGATGGCCGATTCTCACAACTACATCGCCGTCATCCGGGTGGTCGGAGTCGGAGGCGGGGGCGTCAACGCCGTCAACCGGATGATCGACGCGGGCCTGCGGGGCGTGGAGTTCATCGCAGCCAACACCGACGCCCAGGCCCTCGCCCTAAGCGACGCCGACCTGAGGATCGACATCGGGAAGAACCTGACTCGCGGCCTGGGCGCGGGCAGCGATCCCGAGATCGGAAGGCAGGCGGCCGAGGAGCACGTCGACGAGATACGGGAGTCCCTCAACGGATCCGACATGGTGTTCATCACCGCGGGCAAGGGCGGCGGAACGGGCACCGGCGCGGCTCCGGTGGTGGCCGAGGTGGCCAAGAGCCTGGGCGCGCTCACCATCGGCGTAGTCACCCGGCCGTTCAGTTTCGAGGGGTCCCGCCGCTCCGTTCAGGCCGAGGAGGGCATCCAGCGCCTCAAGGAGAAGGTCGACACCCTGATCGTCATCCCCAACGACCGGCTGATCGCCATCGCCGACGAGAAGACATCCATGCTCAACGCCTTCCGCATGGCCGACGAGGTGCTGATGCAGGGAGTGGGGGGCATCACCAACCTCATCACCACGCCGGGGCTCATCAACGTCGACTTCGCCGACGTCCGCGCCGTGCTGACCGAGGCCGGCAGCGCCCTCATGGGCGTCGGGTCGGCAACCGGCGAGGGGCGGGCAGTGGCCGCGGCCCGCGGCGCGATTTCCAGCCCGCTCCTCGAATCATCCATCGACCGCTCCCAGGGCGTCCTGCTCAACATCTCGGGCTCGTCGAACCTCGGCCTGATGGAGGTGAACGAGGCCGCCGAGGTGGTGCACGGGGTCGCGCACCAGGACGCCAACATCATTTTCGGAACGGTGATCGACGACGCGCTCGGGGACGAGGTGCGGGTCACCGTCATAGCCGCCGGCTTCGAGAGCGACCGGCAGGCCCACGGCGGCCAGCAGCGCCGCGGCCGGCGGGACCGCAGGCAGACGTCGCGGACAGCCGAGGACGACCTGCAGATCGCGGACGTGTTCGCCACGGCCGAGCATCGCGATGCGCCGGGCGGGCTCGACCTCAACGACGAGTTCGATGTGCCCGACTTCCTGAGATGACCGGGCCACCGGTCAACCGCCGGAGGCAGTGACCAGGTGATCGAGAGGGTGGTGCCGGCGGGCGACGGATTGCTCGTCAGGGTCCGCTGCTCGCAGATCTTCGAGGGCGACTTCCGCTGCGACCGCGACGGCGGGTCCGGCGCCGGACACGACGAGTCCCTCGAACGCCGGCGCCAGAGGCTCATGAGCGGTGAATGGACCTGGCTCAAGCAGGTCCACGGCGCCGACGTGGCCTTCATCACCGAGCCCGGCGGCTGTGCTGGGGCGATGGCCGACGGGGCGGTCACGGCGGTGCCCGAGGCCGTGCTAGCCCTGCACACCGCCGACTGCGCTCCGGTCGTCGTCGCCGGAGGCGGCGCACTGGGCGTGGCCCACGCCGGCTGGCGCGGCATCGTGGCCGGAGTCATCGGCCATGTCGTCGAAGGCGTCCGCCGGGCCTCGACTGCCGGGGCGGTCACGGACCTGCGCGCCGTCATCGGTCCGGTCATCAGACCGTCGAGCTACGAGTTCGGCGCCGAGGATCTGGCCGCGGTGGGGGCCGCCGCCGGCTGCCACGTGGCGAGCGCCACCTCCTGGGGTGCTCCGGCCCTCGACCTCTGCGCCGCAGTGCTCGGCGCGTTGGACGCGGCCGGCGTCAGCGACGTGGAGGACCTCGGACTGGACACCGCCCGGGGCGGATTCTTCTCGCACCGGGCCCGCGGCGACCGGGGCCGCCAGGCGACCGCGGCCCGGCTGGAGCGACGGTGAGCGCGCCGTCGGCGACGTCGGCCACCGTGGCCGAGAGGTACGAGGCGCTGCAGGCCCGGATCGCCGGCGCGGGCGGGAAGGACGTGACCGTCATCGCCGTCACCAAGGCATTCGGAGCGTGGGCCGTCGATGCGGCCGCGGCATGCGGCATCGCCGACATCGGCGAGAACTACGCCCAGGAGTGTGTGGCCAAGCTCGCCGAGGCTTCCGCGGTCCCCATGCCCCGGGTCCACTTCGTCGGGCGGCTGCAGCGCAACAAGGTCAGGATGCTGGCCGGCTGCGTCGATGTCTGGCAGACCGTCGACCGGGTCGAGCTGGCCCGCGAGATCGGCAGGCGGGCCCCGGGGGCCGAGGTGATGATCCAGGTGAACATCTCGCACGAGGCGAGCAAGGCGGGCTGCGAGCCCGCCGGCACCGAGTCGCTGGCGTCCGCAGCCGACGACGCCGGACTCCGTCTGGTGGGCCTCATGGGCATCGGTCCGCTCGGGCCGCCCGAGGAGGCCCGCGACAGCTTCAGGCAGCTGCGGCGGCTGGTCGACTCCCTGGGATTGCCTCACTGCTCGATGGGCATGACCGACGACCTCGAAGTAGCAGTGGACGAGGGCGCGACGATGGTCCGGGTGGGAAGGAGCCTATTCGGGGTGCGTCCCCGCCCGGGGTTGCGCGCCGTGCCACAATATGACGCGCCGCCAGGGGATCGGTGAGGCTCGCAAGCACGCTAAAGTCTTCGCAAGGAGCGACGTATCGATGCTGAAGAAGGCGATGATCTATCTCGGGCTCGGTCCGGACGAGCACTACGAGAGCTACGACGACCCGATCCGCCAGACAACGCCGCACGGCGCGACGCCGGGCCGGTACCCGCCCGAGGCCGCTCAACCTGGGATCTCGGTGGCGTCGGGCACCGCTCCCGGAGATCCGGTCCTGGGACGCACGGTCCGGCCTGTGCACCTCGCGCCGACCGAGGGCGGGGCGGGTCCGGACGCGGGCTACGACAACCCGGCGGGCGTCGTGCATCCCGTCGCGCCCAAGAGCATGAAGCCGCACGCCGTCTCGCCGGACGCCTTCAACGACGCTCAGGAGATCGGGGACCGGTTCAAGTCGGGCCAGCCCGTGATCGTGAACCTTCAGGCGGTCGACCGGGACCTGCAGCGGCGGCTCGTGGACTTCTCGAGCGGCCTCTGCTACGCCATGGGCGGCAAGATGGACCGAGTCGCCGACCAAGTCTACCTGCTCACCCCCGCGGACGTGGAGGTGTCGAAGGAGACCGCCGGGCCCAAGCGCTCCTGACTCGAGAGACTGAGTGCTCGGGTTCTGGCTCGTCTGTCTCCCGCTCAGACTCTTCCTGTTCGCGGTCTTCGGTCGTGTCCTGCTGAGCTGGTTCCCGCTCAATCCGCACGGGGCGATGGCCACCGTGGCCGGATTCCTGATCACCGTCACCGACCCGGTCATGGGGCGAGTCCGGCGGATCCTCCCGGCGGCGCGGTTCGGCGGCATGGCGCTCGACTTCTCCCCGGTGATAGTGATCTTCGGGATCTTCTTCCTCCAGAGGCTCCTCGCGGCGGCCGGCATCTGCTAGCAGGCGGCGGCCAGGGCCGCGGGGCATCCACCAAATGCGAGCATGCCCGTGGCATCATCCCCCGCATGAATGCTCTCAACGATCTCACCACCGAGGTCCGGTTCCGCGAGCGCATGCGCGGCTACGACTTCGAGGAGGTCGACAGCTACGTCAAGGCGGTGAGCCGGGCAGTGGCCAACGGCCGGGATCAGATCTCGGATCTGCAGCAGCGGCTGGCTCAGACCGAGTCGCACAGCGGCAACGGCGACGGGCTGAACGAGACCCGCGAGATGCTGCTTCGCACCCTGGTGCTGGCGCAGCGCACCGCCGACACGGCGATCTCCGAGGCGCGGACCGAGGCCAGGTCGATCACCGGCTCCGCGCAGGAGCGAGCGGCCAAGACGGTCGCCGAGGCCGAGGCGGCCGCCAGTGAGCGGCTGCGCTCCTCGGAGGAGCGGGCAGCGCAGACGCTGGCCGAGGCCGAGGAGAACTGCCAGTTGATTCTCAGCGAGGCGAAGCGGACCGCGGCCGCGGAGCTGGCCGCCGAACGCTCCCGCAAGCTCGAGGAGATCGACGCCCTCGAGGCGACCCGCGCCGATCTCGAAGCGGCCACCGCCGCCATCCAGGCCCGGCTCGACAGCGAGCGGTCGCAGTTGCGCGATCTCGCGGCCTCGTTCCAGTCCTTCGTCGAGCAGTTCGAGCCGGTCAGCGATCCAGGCGACTCCGCCGGAGAGTTCACCGAGGCCGGCGGCCCGGCCCAGGAAACGGAGATTGACTGGACCACGATGTCCGGTCCGGGTGAAATGGCCGCGGAGCCGGAGGACGAGGCTGACCCTGACGTTCAGGAGGAGCCGGCTATCGAGTTCTCTCTGGCGCCCGGCGGCGGGGCGCCGGCCGCCGAGCAGGACCCGAGCGACGAAGTCCCGGCCGCCGAGCAGGCCGGTGACGCCGATGCCGTCGAGGACGCTCTCGGGGACGCTCTCGCGGCTGACGCCACGGACCGGCTCACCGCCGACACGGCGCCCGATCTCCCGCCGGTGGGATGGGCCGAAGAGGATGCAGACACGGCCGACGCTGCTCCGGGCGGCGCCGACTCGACCCGACCCGCCGTCGCCGAGCAGGCCCGCCAGGGGTCGGCGGATCCTCGCCCCAGCGACGGGCCCGAGACTGTGGCCGCGCCCGCGATGCACTCGTCGGAGACAGCCAGCCCGGAGCTCTTCGACATCGAGGCCGAGGAGGACGACGAGTTCATCGAGCAGCTCCGGCAGGTCGTCAGCAGCGACGCCCCCTTGCCCGCTGCTGACGCTGCCATGGCTGCCTTCTTCGACCATGACGAGGGCGCCGGCCGCGGCGGTAGGCTCGGCCAGCGGGCCTGAGCGCCGCACACGTTTGTACCGCTGATATAACCGGGGGTCCTTCGTCTGACGGCAGGACGGGAGCTTGACATGGCCAAGGCCGACGAGGCACAAGCCGGCAAGACCACGAACACCAAGCCGACCGGCGCCACGGCGCCGACCAAGAAGTCCGGCGCGAAGACGTCCAAGGCGAAGACGTCCAAGGCGAAGCCCGGGTCCAAGGCGAAACCCGGGTCCAAGCCGCGTTTCGATGCCAAGTTCCTCGACGACATGAGGCGGAAGCTGCTCAAGGAGCGGGCCAAGTACCTGCACTCGGCCGAGGAGTACCAGGCCGAGGCCGAGTCGCTGCTGGCCACGAGAGAGCCCGGCGACGTCCAGTTCGACGAGGAGGGCGGCGAGGGCACCACCGTGGCAGTGGAACGCGAGCGCGACCTCGCACTGTCCAGCCAGGCCCGCCACACGGTGAGCCAGATCGACGCCGCGCTCGAACGCATCGACAACGGCACTTACGGCTACTGCATCACCTCGGGAGCGCCGATTCCCATCGCCCGCCTCCGAGCCATCCCCTGGGCCGCTGAGCGCGTCGAGGTCAAGGCGGGCGGCCTAGGCCGCCGGTAGAAGACGCCGCGGATGTGACCGGCGCGGCAACCGGGGGGCCCGCCCGCCGCCACGCGCCCGCGGCCCTGGGGCAGAAGGGCCAGCCGCGCCGGGCGCCACTCGCCCGCCGCCACGCGCCCACGGCCCTGGTCTCGGCCGCGGTCGTGGTGGCCCTCGACCAGCTCACCAAGTGGTGGGCGTTGGAGACGCTCGGCAACGGCCGGGTCGTCGACGTGGTGTGGACGCTGCGATTCCGCCTCGTGTTCAACACCGGAGCCGCCTTCAGCAGCTTCCAGGGCCTCGGGCCCCTGCTCGGTGTGGCAGCGGTGGCGGTCGCCGCGATCCTGCTGCTCAACCGGCGGCTGGTGTCGGGCCGGCTGTCCGCGGTCGCGACCGGGTCCATCGCCGGGGGAGCGCTCGGCAACCTCGCCGACCGCCTCTTCCGATCCGACGGCGGATTCCTCGGCGGGGCCGTGGTCGACTTCATCGACGTGCAGTGGTGGCCGGTGTGGAACGTGGCCGACATGGGGGTCGTGCTCGGCGGCGCCGGACTGGTGTGGGCCGCCTATCGCCGGGAGCGATGAGCCATCCGGGCGAGGTCGTCGGCTCGGCCCTCGACGGCCTGAGGCTCGACCGGGTCGTGGCCCTCGTGGCCGACGTGAGCCGCTCCGTCGCGGCCCGTCTGGTGGCCACCGGCGGCGTGCGCCTCGACGGCGCCGTGGTCACGTCGGGCGCCAGGCGGGTCGCCGCGGGCGAGTCGCTGGCCGTCGCCGCGGACCGGCGCGACGATCCGCGCCCCGTCGCCGACCCGGACGTGGCCTTCGAGACCGTCCTCGAGGACGCCCACCTGGTCGTGGTGGACAAGCCCGCCGGCCTGGTCGTCCACCCCGGCGCGGGGCACGACCGCGGCACCCTGGTCAACGGCCTGCTGGCCCGCTACCCGGAGATCGCGGGCGTCGGCGACGCCTACCGGCCCGGGATAGTGCACCGGCTCGATCGGGGCACGTCCGGGCTGATGGTGGTGGCCCGCACGGAGCGGGCGTACCGGCTGCTGGTCGAGCAGTTGCGCGCCCATCGGCCGCAGCGGGTCTACTGCGCCCTGGTGCGGGAGCAGCCGGAGGCGGCTTCGGGCGTGATCGACGCGCCGATCGGTCGATCGAGCCGGAATCCGCAGCGCATGACCGTCACCGACCGGGGACGCGAGGCCCGGACCGGCTACACGGTGGAGCGGCGCTACTCGGCGCCGGCGAGAGCCGCCCTGCTGTCGTGCCGGCTCGAGACCGGCCGCACCCACCAGATCAGGGTCCATCTCCGGGCCATCGGCCACCCGGTGGTCGGGGACCCGACCTACGGCTCGGGCCGCGCCGACGACGTCTTCGGGCTGTCCCGTCCGTTCCTGCACGCCCGCAGCCTGTCCTTCACGCACCCTGCCAGCGGCGAGACGGTGCAGGCGGAGTCGCCTCTGCCGGCTGACCTGGCCGCCGTGCTGGCCGCCTGCGCCTAGCAGGACTTGGTCTGGGTGGCGGCGTCCGGGTCTAGGTCTCGGAGTCCACGGGCCAGGGCGCCTCGCCCTGAGCCATCTTCGTGATCTGGGCCAGGCTGAAGGAGTCCAAGAACCGCCGCATGTGCGAGCCCGACGCCGACCAGATCGCGAGCAGCACGCACTGGCCCTCGTGGTCGCAGGCGCCGTCGGTGTGGGGCTCGCGGAAGTCGCCCGCCGCGATGGGTCCGTCCACCGCCCGCACGATGTCCGACAGCCTTATGTCGGCGGGATCGCGGGCCAGAACGTACCCGCCGCCGACGCCCCGCTTCGAGCGCACCAGGCCGGCGCCCTTCAGCGCCAGGAGTATCTGCTCCAGGTAGGGCTGGGGCAGACCGGTGCGCTCGGCGATCTCCCGCACCGAGGTCGGCGCGTGGTCGCTGTGCAGCGCGAGGGACAGCAGGGCCCGGGACGCGTAGTCGCCCCGTGTCGACACCCTCACGGCCGGGTCCCCGCGCCGGCGCCACCGGCACCGTCGCCCCGTGTCGACACCCTCACGGCCGGGTCCCCGCGCCGGCGCCAGCGGCACCGTCGCCCCGTGTGGACGCCCTCACGGCTGGGCCGCGGCGGCCCGCAGGCCAGTCCGGCGCCCGCGTGTCGACACCCTCATTGGCTGCTCCCGGCAGGAGGAGACCCTCGCCCAGACGGCTCCCGCGTGCCGGCACCTTCATGATGGCATCCTAGATGGCGTGGCCCGCCCGGAACCCATACCCGCGCGCCGAGAGCCGGTCCTGCCCGCATACGGCGGCGGGTGCGTGGCCGACATCGTGCCCGCGATCCTCGAGCCCGGCCGGGCCGAGACCGCCGGCCCGCTGCCCGCCGAGGTGCTCGACGCGCGGGCCGTGGTGGTGCTCGTACTCGACGGCCTGGGCGCCGAGCAGCTCACGGCCCGGCGGCGGGTCGCGCCCACGCTCAACGAGATGCACGCGGCCACCATCACCACCGTCGCCCCGAGCACCACGGCCACTGCCCTCACCTCCATAGCCACCGGGGTAGGCGTCGGCGAGCACGGAATCGTCGGCTACCGGATCCCGACCTACGACGGCAACCTCAACGTCTTGAGGTGGAGGACGCCGGTGGGCGACGGGCGGGACCGCCATCCGCCCGAGAAGTTGCAGCCGGTGCCGTCCTTCGGCGGCCAGCGCCCGCCCGCGCTCCAGAAGGCCGAGTACTGCAAGTCGGGATTCAGCCGCGCCTACCTGCGCGACGCCCGGCGCTTCGGCTACAAGATGCTGTCGAGCCTCGTGGTGGAGGTCCGCCGGCTCCTGGCCGCGGGGGAGTCCTTCGTCTACGCGTACTACGAGGGCCTCGACATCGTGGCCCACGAGCACGCCTTCGGAGAGCACTACGAGGCCGAGCTGAGGGCCTGCGACCGGCTGATGGCCGACCTGCTGACGGTCCTGCCCAGGGGCACGGCCGTGGTGGCGATATCGGACCACGGCCTGGTCGACTGCTCCGGGGGCGTGGTCAGGATCGACCGCTCGGTCCTCGACTGCGCGCAGGCCGAGTCGGGCGAGGCCCGCTTCCGCTGGCTGCACGCCCGGCCGGACCGGGGCCGCGACCTCTACGAGGCGGCCGTCGGCGCCCACGGGCAGCAGGCCTGGGTGCGCACCGCCTCCGAGATCGTCGACGAGGGCTGGCTCGGCCCCGTCGTGACCGACGCGGCCCGGTCGCGGCTCGGCGACGTGGCCCTGGTGGCCCGGGACCGCTGGGCCTTCAGCCACCCCGCCGACGGCGGCTCCAAGATCATCGGCCGCCACGGCTCGCTCACGGCGGCCGAGATGCTGGTGCCGCTTCTCATCCACGTCTCGTAGGGTTGGACCAGAAGCCGAGCGGGAGGGAGCATGCCCGAGACCGAATCCCCTGAAGTGCTGGCTCCGGACATGATCAACGTCGCCGCCGGCGACGACGGCGACGAGATCAACGAGACCATCGACCATCCGGCCAAGGTCATGCGCATCGGCACGATGCTCAAGCAGCTCCTGGCCGAGGTCCGCTCCACCGACCTCGACGAGGCCAGCCGGCAGCGGCTGCGCGAGATCTACGAGACCTCGGTGGGGGAGGTCGGCTCGGCCCTGTCGCCGGACCTGCGCGAGGAGCTCGCCCGGCTGGCCTCGCCCTTCGACCAGCACCAGCCTCCCTCCGCGGGGGAGCTCCAGATCGCCAAGGCCCAGCTGGTGGGCTGGCTCGAGGGCCTGATCCAGGGCATGAAGGCCATGCTGCTGGCCCAGCAGATGACCGCCCACCAGCAGCTCCAGTCCATGCGGGGCGAGCTGCCGTCACCAGCCGAGCCGTACCCGAGAGCGCCCCAAGGACCCGACACCGGAAGCCGCCACGGCACATACCTCTAACCAGACCCGCCGTCGGTGGGCTGTTTGGGTGGGCCGGAGTGTTAAATCTGAACATCATTCGATATAGTGAAAAAGTGTTGTAAGATGGGAAATAGCACTAGTACATTCGGGTAGAGTGCCCGAGGCCGAGGGCGCGTTAGCATCGGTTGAAGTGGCAGATCCGGGAGTCCGGCGACGCGATCAGGATTCTCAACACCCCGAAGGGAGGCATCGTGATCGATGGCAAGGTCGATTCAACGGTGCGACTCGTGCTCGGGGTAGCGCGGCTGGGGGAGGCAGATCTGAAGGGGTGGTGGAGTTGCCACGGCCTCAGTGAGGTGGGACGGTTCGTCCTCGACCGAGCTTTCCCCCGAACGGCGCGGTCCGCCGGGCTTGAACTCGATCTGCTGTCTGCCCGTCGCCGTCACAGCGACGCCTTGTCGGGACGCACCACCGCCCTGCACCTGTTCTCCGATGAGTTGCCATTCCGTCGCTGGGCCTCGGCATGGCTCTCCGAGCAGAAGACGACTTCTACCGTCGCCCCCGTGTTCGACGATCTGGCGGGCTGGGACCTAGCCGCCGCCACCAGGAGTCTCCGGGAGCAGGCCGGCGAACCCGCCGCGGGCGAAGCGATCGGCGCTGGTCTGCGCCTTGGACAGGTTCGACGTACGGACCTCGAGGATGAGTCAGGACTGGCCTTCCTCGCCCGCCGTCTCGCCTCGGCATACACCGAGTTGGGTGACGTATTCCGAGCTCCGTACTTCGATCTGGCAGGATGAGGGCCATGGGCCATAGCTACACCACCAGGCTGCTGAAGGGCAGTGCCGCTCTGGAGGACACGAGGCGAGTTGTCGAAGAGTGGGATCTCGACTTGGACGCCACCTCGAACCTCACAAGGCTCTCCGAACAAAACCCGTTGGGCAAGACATCACGCTCAAGACTCGACGATCTGCTTCATTCGGTGATCCAGCGCCGCTTCGTGGAGCCCGGTCCTCACGTCTTGGGGGCGCTCAAGGAGTTGCTGACCGACCATCGAGCCTTCCGAGAGGCTTGCTACTACGAGGCGGCGCGCGCCGATGAATTGCTTGCAGACTTCGCGGAGGGGCCGCTGTGGGCACTCTGGAAGCAGGGCCGCCTTGCCGTGACAATCGCCGACACCGTCGATTGGCTCCAAGAACTCTCTGACGAAGGCCGCTCGCCGGCCTGGGCCGAGAGCGTGCGTGCACGTCTTGCTCAGAACCTGCTGTCCACGCTTCGACAGTTCGGGATCCTCACCGGAGCGCCCCGCTGCCGCCGAAGAGAGTTCGCCCCGCCGGCTATGACTCCCCGAGGCTTCGCCTACGTCGCGTGGCGAGAGCACGAGCAAGGTGCGTCGTCGAGGGCTCTGACCAACGGCACCGTTTGGACGCGATGGCTGCTCGACAGCGCCTCCGTTGAGGCGCTGTTCAATCAGTCGGCGAGGCTCGGGGTTTTGCAGATGTCGAGAGCAGGCTCGGCGGTACGGGTGGACTGGCGCGTCGGTGGACTCGCGGAGGCCACTCGTGCCGCTGCGTAGCGAGATCGTCGGCATAGGCCAGCGAATCGCCAACCACTTCGACGCTGGCGGCGAGCCGCCGTTCATCGTCTACCAGTACACGCCCGAGAGCGAATGGCAGGTCCGCCAAGACCTCCGGGAACTGCGGGACTGGCTAGAGGCACCACCACGGCGGGTCGGCTGCGCCTCGGTCTCGTTGGCCGAACTCTTCTGGCAGGCGCTCGAAGGATCGCCCTACCTTGAGGAACTCCTCAGCCAGGAACGAGCGGCGACACAGTCATCCGACGATTCAGCCCTTCTAGAGATACACGAGGCGGTCGGGGAGATCCTGCGCCAGCCGCCCACGCTGCCAGATAGAGTGATCACCGCGGTCGAGGGTCACGACAAACGCACCGCCGTGTTCCTGTACCGGGCCGGCGCCCTGTACCCCGCCTATCGCACCTCCACACTGCTCGACGACCTGAGGGGCCGCTTGGCCCGGCCGGTCACGCTCCTATACCCGGGCCGGCTGGTGGGAGAGTACGGACTGAGCTTCATGGACCGCACCGAAGCGGCCTACGGCTATCGGGCGCTGATAGTTCCGAGAGAGGCCCGAGCATGAAGGAGGCCGCAGTATGAGGGTCGCCGATCTGTTCCTGCGCGATGTGCGCCGCACCATCGAGGAGGTCGTCAAGGTCGACCTGGACGACGAGCAGGTCATCGCCAACGAACTCGAGGAGTATGTGGCCACCGACCACATACTTGAGGAGTTCGAGCGGGTGCTCGACGCCTACCAGGAGTCGATTCACAATCCCAGCGAGACCTGCACAGCATGGGTCTCAGGCTTCTTCGGCTCGGGCAAGTCGAGCTGGGCCAAGGTGCTCGGATACCTGCTGTGGAACCCGGAGGTCCTCGGCCGGCCCGCCGCGGACCGGTTCTTCGGGCAGACCCAGGCCCCCAAGCTGAGGGCGCTCCTCAACACGATCCACGCCCAGGCACCGACCACCGCCGTGCTCCTGAATCTGGCAACCGGCTCCAATGTGGTGGCTAGAGAGGGCGAGTCCATCGTATTCCCCGTGTACCGCGCCCTCCTTGAGCGGCTCGACTACTCGCGTAACTTCACGCTCGCGGAACTCGAATACACGATGGAAGGCGACGGCACGCTGGAGGCCTTCGAGGAGGCCTTCTTCGGAATCGTCGGCTCTCGCTGGCAGGAGAGACGGTTCACGGCGCTCGCCAAGCGCGATGCCATGCGGGCACTCGACGCGGTCTACGGCTCCGCTGAAGGTCTGCCGACGTGGGCGTCCGAACTCGAGGCACCTGACATTCATGCGGACTGGTTCGCGGAACGGGCGCTGGAGCTGTTGCGCAGGCGCGGCTCGGGCAGCACCCGGCTGGCGTTCGTTGTGGACGAGGCCGGCCAGTATGTCTCCCGGTCCGTGCAGCGCATGCTCGATCTGCAGGGCCTGGCCGAAGCGTTCCAAAAGCGGCGCGGCCAACTCTGGCTCGCGGTCACATCCCAGGAGCGCCTGGGCGATGTGGTCGACAGCCTCGAATCCAGGCAGATTGAGCTGGCCCGGGCCCAAGCCCGATTCCCGCTGCGGGTGGACATGCTGCCCACCGACATCGACGAGGTGACCGGCAGGCGGATCCTCGACAAGAACGCTGAGGGCGATCAAGCCGTCCGGTCCTCCGTGTCGCCGCACCGCAATCAGTTGACCGCCAACATCCGGCTGTCGTCGCCGACACGGTCGAGCATGCCCGGCGAGGACGAGTTGGTTCGCCTCTATCCGCTGGTGCCCTACCAGATACAACTTCTCATCGACGCCGTTTCGACCCGGCGCGCTCAGGGCGGCTCGTCGCCCACAGTCGGCGGCTCGAACCGCACGCTCATCAAGCACGCCCAGCAGCTCATCGCCCATCCCGAGCACGGGCTCGGCGACCGCGAAGTCGGCGCGCTCGCCACGCTCGACCTCTCCTACGAACTCCTTGAGGAGCTGATCCCCACCTCATGGAGGGCCGAGGTCGACCAGGTGGCTGGCCAGCACGGCACTGACAGCACCGAGGCGAAGGTCATGAAGGTCGTGGCGCTGTGCTCGGAAGTCTCAGCGCTGCCTTTGACAGCCCACAACGTCGCGGTCCTGCTCCACCCCAGCGTTACTGCCGACAGCCAGCGCGATGCCGTCAACGCAGCGCTGGCGCGGCTGGTCGGCGACGACCGCCTGCGCGAGGCCGACGGTGGCTACAAGCTGCAGTCGCCGGAGCAGAAGGACTGGGAGCGCGCCCGAAGAGCCATCGGACTGAACCAGGGCCAATCGACTCGCCTCCGACGAGCCCTGCTGCGCGACGCGCTGAGCGGTCTGTCCGTGGCACGCGGCAGGGCCTTCAAGGTCGACGTCTCGGTGGACGGCGAGCGGATAGTGACCGGTGATCTCGCCCTGAGCATCGAGGAGGCTGACGCAATCGGCAGGGAGACGCTGCGCAGCGAGTCTCGCGAATCGGCCAATCGGCACTCCGTGGTCTGGGCCTACGAGCTGGCCGATGACACTTGGGCGGCCTTGGAGGAACTGCAGCGCAGCCGCACGATGGTCGAGCGAGGAGATGTGCCCGACAAGACGGCCGCGGACATGGAGCTTCTCGGAGAGGAACGCGAGCGGCAGCGCCGACACGAGGCAACCTCGCTCGATCGTCTCACCCGCGACCTTTCCGCAGGCAAGGCCATCTTCCGGGGACAGATCGACGATGTGGCCGCCCTAGACCTGCGGCGGATGGCGCAGCGGCTGCTCGAGGATCGGCTTGATGAGATCTACCCGAGATTGGCCGAATTCACCGCAGAGCTTCGCCGCGGGGACGTTCTGAGCGTGCTGCGGACTGCCGACTTGGGGGCCCTCCCCGAGAGCCTCCACGAGGACGGGATCGGACTCGTGGGGGCAGCGCCCGGTGGCCATCACATCGTGACGGAGCACGGTCCTCTCGCGGCGCTTGTCGACGAGGTCCGATCGCGGGCGTCCTACGGACACGAGGCAACTGGAGGCCACTTGGAGAGCCACTTCGCGGCACCGCCGTTCGGGGCGCCGGTCGAAGTGGTCCAAGCGCTTTGTGCCGCGGGCCTGCGCGTCGGCGTTCTTCAGGCGATCCACCAAGGTCAGCGCCTCTCGGACCCGGGTGACACCCGCCTCGATCAGGTGTTCGGCACGATCCCGAGATTCCGCTCGGCCGCGTTCGAACTCCCGTCCGAAGCCGATGTACCGCTGGAGGTGAGAGTCGATCTCGCTCGGAAGCTCGAACACCGCGGGCAGCCGGTCTCCAGCCATTCCACCGGTGCTTTGGCGGCTGCGGTGCGCGAGGCCTTCGGTGAGGAGCGCGAGGCCGCGGTGCGAGTAGCCGCCACTCTTGAGGGCCTGGGAATCGCCGTGCCGCCGCCTGTCGTGCGGACACGCGAGCTCAGTGAGCGGCTCTCGGCCGGCGACAGCATCGAGACGGTCAACACCGCTCACAACACCTGGGCGGACTTGATCGACGGCTGTGAGACAACCAACCGGCTCGACGGACTGCTCGCCGACGATCTTGGGGGCCTGCGCCGCGCCAGCATCGAAGCAAGCAAGTCGGCTAGTGGCCTGGCTGACGAGTCGGCCGCCGAACACGCTGAACTGGTCGGCCTGCTCTCAGGCGGCGACCTCGCCGGTCACGCGGCGCGCATCATCGAACTGGGGAAGCACCTCACCGCGGTCCGACACGCGCAGACGCGGGCTGCAGCGCAACGGCTGATCGACGTCATCCAGAGCCACAGCAAGAGCCTGAGCAGCGAGTTCGACGACTTGGAGGGAACCGCCGTCGCGGAGGCACTTCGTCCCTTGGAGGCGCTCATACCACTGGATGACCCTTCAGGCAGTGACGCCAGCACGCTCACCGCTCGGATCGACAGCGCCAACGCCGCGTTTCGGGACGCCCGGCGGCGGCTTGAGGAGTTGCGTTCCGCGGGTCGGCTGTCCTGGGTCCGAGCCAGCGAGTATGTGACCGACCCCATCACTGCGGAGGAAGAGATCGATCCGGCTCTCGGGCGGTTGCGAGAGGCGATCGCCGGCGAGCTGGCCGAAGGCAAGCAGGTTCGGTTGCAGTGATTCAGCCCCTCACGGCAGACGGACGCAATCGGCTTGAGCGGCTGCTAGCACAAGCCCGCCAGAGGCTTCAAGACGACCTCTCCGGCCAGGCATCAGGCCGATTCGGCGTTGACACCGACGGCACCGTCGCCGACGAGACCGATCTGCATCTCGATCACAGCCAGCTCGTGGACCGGCGCGAGGTGGTTGACGTCGTTACCTTCCTGAGAAGCGAAGGCAACTCTCCCGAGGAGGCCGTCGCCCGGCTGCTGCGAGAGGCGGTCTTCACTCATCTCAATCGACTCGTCGCGATCCGTGTCGCGGAGGAGCTTGGGATGCTGCCTCCGTCGCTAGCAGACGCCGAGCGTTCTCAGGGATTCCTCGACACGCGAGAACTGACGCCGTTGCTCGCAGCCGACGACACGAACGGGTACTGGGCGTACCTACGCCTGTGCGGCGACGAACTGGCCGGAGACGTCCCCAGTCTGTTCGACCCCCGCAACCCGCTGCTGGCTCTGGCGCCTAGCCCGGGGGCGCTTCGAGATGTCGTCGGCCTATTCGCCGATCCAGAGTGCAGCGACCTGTGGACTGCGCCCGACTGTCTCGGGTGGGCCTACCAGTTCTTCAACACCGCGGCCGACCGCCGAGAGGCCCGCTACCGAGCCGACGGCTCTCCCAAGGCGCCGGAGACATCGTGGGATCTAGCGGTGCGCAACCAGTTCTTCACGCCCGCCTACGTGGTCGATTTCCTGGTCCAGAACAGCCTCGGACGGCGCCTGATGGACGCTGACCCGGCCTCACCGCTAATCGAAGACCTGCCGCTGCTAGTCGATCCACCTACAGAGACGGGCACCCCGGTGGACCTTGTGGATGTCACCGTCCTCGATCCCGCCTGCGGTTCGGGTCATTTCCTGTTGGGCGCCTACAACCTCCTCGAGCGCGCTTGGCTTCATGCGGGCGTCAGGCCCGCCGAGGCCGCGCCGCGCATCATCGAGTCGTTGTGGGGGATCGACATCGACCCGCGCTGCGTGCAGGTTGCCTCGGCCGCTCTGCTGTTCCGGGCTCGGCGCTCGTGCCCGAGAGGAGCGCTGCCCCGGCCCAACATCGTGTGCGCCCGCTCGCTTCCCGCCACGGCCACTGGATTCGAGGAACTGCTCGACTCGCTTGAGCCGGCGCAACGGGATCTCTTGAACGCCCTACCCGGTCTTCTGGAGCAGGCACCCGTGCTAGGAACGCTGCTCAAGGTCGAACCGGCATTGGAGTCGGCGGTGCGGGCATCGTTCGCCGGCAGCGCCGAGGGAGCACTGGCCGGCGCGGTGGTGCCCGAGCAGATCGCGCGTGCTCGCGACAGTCTGCTGGACCGGCTTCGCGCCGTCGCCGCCTCAACAACCGCAACCGCGGCAGAGCGCCTGCTCGTAGCTGAAGCCGAGGATGCGGTGCGCTTCGTCTCGGCGCTGGTCCAGAGGTACGACGCCGTGCTGCAGAACCCTCCTTTCGGGGACCCCGTCACTGAGACCAGGCCCTACCTCAAGAAGGCGTACTCCGGCTCTAGTCACAACCTGCTCGCTGCCTTCGTGGGCCGTGGCCTGGAACTCTGCAAGCCAGAGGTGGGCTATGTCGGTGCCATCACCGCCCGCTCTGGGATGTTCTTGAAGACCTTCGAGGGGTGGCGGAAGGAGATCTTCCTACGGCACGGACTCGTGGCGCTTGCCGATCTCGGGCACGGTGTGATGGAACAGGCTCTAGTCGAGGCCGCGGCCTATGTCATCCGTGCCGTACCGTCAGACTCACAACGCCAGGCCACCTTCATTCGACTTCTGAAGGACGCTGACCGACCTGCTGGCTTGGTCGGCGCCGTGGAAGCGCACCGCAACAACCACGATGACGGCCGAGTCTTCCGAATCCCCTTGAGCGATCTGAAGGCCGTGCCTGGCTGGCCCGTCGCCTACTGGATGGGACCTGGACTCCGCCAGCTCTTTAGGTGCCATCCATCCCTGGGCAGCAGCGGAGTAGAAGTCCGCGTGGGGCTGCAAACCGGGGACGACTTTCGGTTTGTCCGGGCCTTCTGGGAGGTCGAACCGGCTCGAATAGGACGGACCCGTCAGGAAACCACGGTCGGCAAGCGGTGGGCACCCTTCGCGAAGGGCGGCGAGTACAGCCCCTACTGGGCCGACATTCACCTCGTTGTCGACTGGCAGAATGATGGTGCGTCAGTGCGCTCCCACGACGGCTCAGTCCTTCGTAACACTCAGCACTACTTCCGACCGGGCCTCACATGGCCTCGACGGACCAACAGCGCCTTCGGCATCCGGGTGTTACCCGCCGGAGTTGTGTTCGCAGACAAGGGACCCGTTGTCTTTTCCCGACACGATCCTGCATCTGCGCTGGGATGGCTCAAGTCACGCGTGGTCCAGGGCTGCATCGACACGATGGTTGCCGCGGGGGAGGAGGTCACCAGCGGCAGTGCCGCCCGTAGCTACGAGGTTGGCCTTGTTAAGAAGCTGCCCTGGCTCGACCACATTGGTGAGGACCCTGAGATCTCGGAATTCGTCAGAGGCGTCGCGGACCTTCGAAGACGGATGGATGTGTGCGACGAGACCAGTCGGCTATTCGTGGCGCCTGCGGTCCTGCCTTCCTTGAGAGCCGGAATTGAGTTCGGTGCCGCGGTTGAGTCATCGATGGCCGCGCTAGGTCGTGCATGCCTACGAATCCTCGACATCACCAACATCATTGAGTGCCGCATCCACGAGTTGGCCGAGTTGGACTCTGTGGCAGCCGACTACATCGACTCGGAGGTAGGTCGGCACCCAGCCAAATACCGCTCGGGGTCCGTCAACGAAGATGAATTGGCTCGTCTCTTGCGCAACCCTATGGACGATGTGATCGACGAGATCACGCAGGAACGTGGCGGAGCGCGTGCTGTCGCCAATCTCACCTATTTCGCCGACCGCCGTCTGGAGGTGATCGCTCACGGGCTGCAACGGCCTCCAAGCCAGATCGAGGCGTTTCGTCGCTCCAACAGGATTCTTCCCCACGGTGAACCGGAGGTGTCGGCGGCCAGCGTGCTGAGCTATTTCGTAGGTGTAGCCCTCGGGCGCTGGGACATCCGTGCCGCAGCCACGACTGAACCCGAGTTGGGCGACCTGTTCGATCCCGTGCGTGTGCATCCTCCCGGGATGCTGCTTCATGATGGCCGACCGGCTCGCGCCACTCCGCCCAGCTACGGGTTCGATCTCCCTCCGGGACAGATTCTGCTCGACCAGCCCGGCCATCCATGGGACATCGTCCAACGCGTCACGGACGCGGCATCGCAGTTCGTCGATGACGTCGACCGCCTGCTGGCTGATCTGATGCGCCATCTCGCTGGCCGCGACCTTCGCGACCACCTTCGCAAGCACTTCTTCAAGGGCCACCTCACCCGCTACACGAAGTCCCGCCGTAGGGCGCCGATCTATTGGCCGCTGCACACGCCGTCACGCCGCTGGGGCCTATGGCTCTACGCTCCGTCGCTGACCCGCGAAACCCTCTATGCGGTTGAGGCCGCGGCTACCGCCCGCCTGCAAGCGGCCCAGACCGCCATCAGGCGCCTGTCCGGCAACCAGGCGGAGGGCACAGCCGGTCTCTCAGTGCGCCGAACGGCTGCTGCTTTGGACGCCGAGCAGCAGTTGGCTGAGGAGCTGACGAGGTTCAGACAAGAGGCTGAACGAGTGGCCGGACTCGGCTGGGAGGCCGACCTCGACGACGGCATCGTACTGTGCGCAGCACCCCTGGCCGGGTTGTTCGCTGCCTGGCCCCAAGCCGCCAAGGAACGAGCGAACCTCAAGGCCGGGAAATACCCGTGGGCATCGGTCTCGCGATGGGCCGAAGACCTGTGACCGAGATCCGCGACCACCTCAGGCGTCAACTCGAGCGCAAGGTCAACAGGCATGGCCTCGTGATATGGGAGGACCCCGAGCGCGAGTACATGGGAGTCTGGTCCTCGGTCGTTCCCGCGGGTGTCCGCAGCGAGGCCTTCGACGGAAGCTGGTACGACCTGCGACGAGACATCGAAGCAATGGTCGCTGCCGACACCCCGCCGCAGCTCATCGTGTACGTTCCGGCGTCCGCGCCCCGCGAGGATCCGCTGGAGGAGGTCCGCAAGGCCGGAGCAAAATACACGCGGAGACTCGCAACGCTGGTGGCAGAAGCCCTGGGGAAGCGACTGTCGCCAGCGAGGATTGCGGAGATCGGCCGAGAGGCCAAGACCTTGGAACAAGCCGAGAAGGCAGCGGCGAGCGCTGGCACCACCGACGTTCGCCTCGTCGGCGTGCTCCGCGCGACCGACCCGGTAGGGATGCTCGTCGAAGTCCTCGCCGGCGAATCCGACGAGCGCATCGATGCAAGCGGCGCATGGAACGCCGTCGCAGATGTCGCGGGCCACATCGTCGGCGCGCGGGGCCTGGTGCAGATCGATGCGCCGAGCGGCGAACTGTTCCCGGCCGAAGAAGACCAGCAGGTCTCGGCCGGACATGTCGGATCGCCTGCGGCCCTTCGTCTCAACCTGTTCCAGCATCTCGTGCTGTGCGACCTCGCCCAGTCCATTCAGGGGCACCTTCCGGCAGTGCTCGCCTCGGCTTGGCAGGCACCGTCGAAGGACCAACAGCTCAGGGCGAGTGAGGTACTCACCCGCCTCACCGGCTCGTCGACGGGCCTAGATACCTATCTTCGACTGGCCACCGAGACCGACGCCCGGCTGGCTCTAGCCACGAGCCTGGATTGGCGGCCCGGGCTCGAAGAAGCCGCTGGCACTCCCGCCGTCGAACGGGTCGTGCTCGACCATGTCGCCGAGATGCTGGCGAGAGGGCTGCACGAGGAGGCTGCCAGGATCACGAGGGAGCGTCTGAGGCGCAGCCCTCCGGTCTCGGACCCATCGTCAGACTGGGGCAGCCGCTGGCGGGCCGCGCTCGCCGTGGCCTGCCTCCGCGCGGAGATTGCCGAGGGTGAGCTGCCAGACACCGCGGACTCTGGTGGCCTGCTGGCCTGGTACGCGGACCGCGGGTGGCGGGTTGATCGGGCGCACCGCCGCCTCGAACTCACACGGACCGAGTTGACGACCTTCGGCAGCCTGGAGGATGCCCTCACAGCGGCGCGAGATGCCTACGACCGCTGGCTCGAAGCCCTGCTCGACCGTTTCGTGGCGTCGGTGGAGGGCGGGGTCCTTGAGACCGGCGAACTCCTTCGCCAGGGCGACGTTCATGACCGGTTCGTGAGTCCTGCGGCTGGTCGAACGGCTTACGTGCTCGTGGACGCGCTTCGCTTCGAGCTCGGCCGAGAACTCGCGGACGCGCTCAGTGAGGTCACTGAGCGGGTCGAACTGCACGCTGCCGTGGCCGCGGTTCCCACGATCACGCAGGTCGGCATGGCGAACCTGATGCCCGGCGCGGCCGCGGGCCTGCGCATCGCTCTCGACGGCGAGCGCATGAGGGTCAGCGTCAGCGGCGTGGAGATCGCCACCGTGGCTGATCGATGCGATCTGCTGAGAGCCCGTCACGGCAATGTGGCAAACCTGGACCTCAACCAAGCCTCGCAGCAGGGCGAGCAGGCACTCGGCAAGGCGCTCGAAGACGCCAACCTGGTCTTGGTTCGATCCCAGGAGGTCGACGCGGCCGGCGAGTCGGGGATGCTGTCGGTTGCGTGGACGGATTTCGAGAGTGTCGTCAACCTGCTGGCGGGAGTGGTGGCCCGCCTGGCGCAGTGCGGCGTCGGCCGCGTCGTCGTGTCCGCCGATCACGGCTTCATTGCCCTCAGCCAGGTCCTCGGCAGCGAACGCATCGTCGATGCGCCCGCAGGAGCGGTCGGAACCACCAAGCGCCGTGTGTTCGTCGGCCGGGGAGGCACGCCGAACCCGGCCACGGCGCGTGTGCCGCTGTCGTCGTGCGGAATCCCGGGGGACCTGGACTTGGTAGTGCCGCGCGGTCTGGCGGTGTTCCGAGCCGGAGGAGGCCTGCAGTTCTTTCATGGCGGGCTGTCTCCTCAGGAGCTCGTCGTTCCGGTGATCGTTGCGGAGTTGAGTCCCGCCCCCGCTCCGGCTGCTCAGCGGGTGACGGTGGCGGTGGCCGGTGGACGCATCACTACCGGGGTGTTCGCGGCGAGCCTGTCGTTCGAGGGGGACCTGTTCGCCAGCGAGGTGACGGTTCGGGTCGTAGCCGGAGACGGCTCCGGCACGCCGGTCGCCAGGATCGTGTCGGGCGACGGCTACGATCCTGACACAGGAGCAGTTGTGGTCGAGTCGAGTCAGTCTCGCGTCCTGACGTTCCAGGTGACGCAGAACTTGGGCACTGACACCGAGGTAGAACTGCAAGTGCTCGACGCGCAGACCGGTCGGATGCTCGCCTCGTCGTCTGCGCAAGTGGCAGCACCGGTGGTAGTGGAGGACAGGCTTGACTGACACAGCCATGCAGCTCGACCAACTCGACCAGGTCGCCGTCGAGGCCTTCAGCGGCCGTGTCGTGCGCAAGGACTTGGTACGCCAGGTCAAGGTCGGCGCCAACGTGCCCGTGTACGTACTGGAGTTCCTCCTGGGCAAGTACTGCGCCACCGACGACGCGTTCGAGATCGATGCCGGGCTGGCAGTGGTCAACCAGACGCTGCGTGACAACTTCATCCGCCCCGACGAGTCCGAGCTGGCCAAGGCCCGGGTCAAGCAGCGGGGGGAGCTGCGCCTCATCGACAAGGTGGACGTGCGCCTGCTGGCGAGTGAGGACAAGTTCTGGGCACATCTGCACAACTTCGGCGACCGGTTCGTGCATGTCCCCGAGCACCTGGTCTACAAGTACGAGCGGCTGCTGCAGGGAGGGGCGTGGTGCCAGCTCGACCTGCTCTACGACGCCGCTGCGGACGAAGCCCAGAAGCGGCCCTTCTACATCCGCGCCCTCAAGCCGATCCAGGTCGCGGCCTTCGACATCGACGCCTTCATCGACGGCCGGAGGCGCCTCAGCCGTGATGTGTGGCTGGACTTGGTGCTGCGGACCATCGGCCTAGAGCCGGCGGAGTACGACCTTCGGGGGAAGCTGCTGGCAGTGTGCCGGCTCATCCCCATGGCCGAGCGCAACTACAACCTGATCGAGCTGGGGCCGTGGGGGACCGGGAAGAGCTTCGTGTACCGCGAATCCAACCCCAATGCCATCCTCATCTCCGGCGGAAAGGTCACCGTCGCTCAGATGTTCGTCAACATGTCCTCGGGCCGGGTGGGTTTGCTGGGCACATGGGACGTGGTGGCGTTGGACGAAGTCGCCGGCTTGCAGATGAGCGACTCGACCGTCGTCAACATGCTCAAGGACTACATGGAGTCGGGTTCCTTCGCACGCGGCAAGGAGGAGGTCCCGGCCGAAGCCTCCGTCGTGCTCATCGGCAACACCACGCGCCACCACAGCGACCTCGTGCGCCAGACCCACCTGTTCGCCGACCTCCCCGCGGCGATGATCGATCCGGCCTTCCTCGACCGGCTGCACTACTACCTGCCCGGATGGGAGTCCCCCAAGCTGGAGGCCCGCCTATTCACCGATCACTTCGGCTTCGTCTCCGACTACTTCGCAGAGGCGCTGCGACAGATGCGCAAGCAGAGCTTCGTGCGGGCCATTGACGAGGAGTTCGCGTTGGGCAGCCATTTGTCGGCCCGCGACGAGAAGGCCGTGCGCAAGACGGTGTCGGGACTGTTGAAAATCCTGCACCCCCACGGCGAATGGACCCGTGCCGAGCTTCGCCAGTACATGGAGTTCGCCCTCGAAGGGCGGCGACGAGTCAAGGAGCAGCTAAAGAAACTGGCGTCCCACGACTACGCCAAGACCGCTTTCAGCTACATCGAGCGCGACAGCGGCCAAGAACATTGGGTAGATGTCTCGGAGCAGCCCGACGACCTCGCGTCAGAACTTGACCCGCAGACCGCAGCCGCGGCACCGCCCGCCGCAGAACATCCTCCGAGCCGCGACATGTCTACACAGGTGCTGATCGAAGCGGGCGAGTCCAAGCATGTGGAGTTCAAGCAGACGGCGCGCGTGAATGCGCATACCGGCAAGCGCGATCCGGTCATCGAGCAAGCTGTCGTCAAGACGATTGCGGGCTTTCTAAACGCCGACGGCGGAACCCTGCTCATCGGCGTGACCGATTCCGGCGCTGTCAGCGGAATCGAACCCGACCTCAAGACGCTGGGCAAGCGCCAGACCAACGACGGCTTCGCTCTGTGGCTCAACGGCGTGCTCGACAAGACCCTAGGCCCCACTGCCGTCTCGATGGTCGAGATAGCGTTCGAACTTGTCTCCGAAGCGACTCTCTGCCGCGTCGATGCGTCACCCGGCAAGGAACCAACCTTCGTCGCCACGCACAAGGGAGACGCCGACTTCTACATCCGCCTCAACAACGCCACCCGTCGCCTCAACACCTCCGAGGCCCTGACCCTCATCCGAACCAAGTGGAACTAGCGACGATGATAACCCGTCAAGAGGCTCTCAGGCCAGAACCAATCCTACTGGAATCACTCCAGATACGCACACTACGCTCCATGAACTCGACTCACGACGCATTGGTATCTCATAGTGTGCCGAGTACCTGGACAAGCAAGATGTTCCTCCACGCTATTGCAATGACTGCAAGATCCGTGACGCTTGGCAGGCTGCTGTGGTCCGATGGCGAGCGAGAGGTGGAATTGGTGGGCCTACGGCGGCCGGGCGGCTGGTGCGACTGATCAGGCACAAGCGCCGGTGGCGTTCCGTGCAGCGCCGCTGTGGGGTGGGCACTGTGACCGAGCAGGACCCGCGGCAGCTGTCAGCGCCAACAATGGCGCCGCCGCGGGGGAAGCTCTCCGCAGAGCGCGTCCTGTCGGGGAGGTTGCGAGCGCTGACAAAGGTCGCTTTCGCCGCAAAGTTGGGATGTTGCCAGTGCGCCGGCGGACGCTTCGGCGCGGCGTCGGGCGAGGCGCTGCTCGATGCTGACACCAGGAGGGTCTCAAGTGTCGACGCGTTTCGAGAAACGCCGAAGCGCGCCCCAGACGCGGAAAGCCCGTATAGGCTAGGCATTGGCAAGCAAGAACCACAACCATACGAGGTTAGTCAATGGCGGACCAGCACTATCAATACGATGTGGGGCTCTCATTCGCGGGCGAACAGCGCGAGTACGTGGAACAAGTTGCCAATGAACTAACATCTCGCGGCATACGGACCTTCTATGATGACTACGAAAGAGGTGCTCTCTGGGGGAAAGATCTATACGCACATCTCAGCGAGGTATACGAGCACTACTGTAGATATTGTGTAATCTTCGGTTCAAGCGAATACGCAGAGAAGGTGTGGCCAAGCAAAGAACGAGAAAGCGCCCAGGCCCGTGCTCTGCACGATAGAGATGAATATATCCTCCCTGCTCGATTTGACGATACTCCGATCCCCGGCTTGCCAAACACGGTTAGCTATATCGATCTGAATCGAGTATCACCAAAGGAACTGGCCGATCTGATTCTAGAAAAGATCGGACACCAAGTCAGGTACCAGTACCTGCCTCCATCGCTTGATCGCTTGTATGAGCAGCTTGGAATTGAGGATGATCGAGAACTCCAGGAGATCGCTTTCTCTCATGCATACTCATTCTACACAATTCTCGGTCGGATGTCCTACGACGAGCGGGAATCTGTTCTGGCTGCGATTCGCTTTGGCTGCCCAGCTGAACTTCCCGACAATATTCATATCAACACGGACCTGTTGCGTAGACTGACTGGACGGTCAGAGGCGAGCCTCGAACGTCTCTTATGTGGTGTAAGATCATTGGGGCTCACTTGCTACACACGTGAAGATTCATCGCATGAAATGGATCTTGATATCCCCGTACAGGGCTCTGACTTCTTCTGTTTGAGTTGGATTAATCTCCACAGCAGTCGTAGCCGAGAGGATCGACTAGCGGCACTTCACGTTGCCAAGATGATGATTCTTGTTGCCACGGAGAACTATTGTGAAGAGCACGGTACAGAGTTTCTCAAGCGACTAGACTTTTCGCAGTTGGCAAGTGTTACTGCTACGCGAGACCTTCATGAGGATGAAGAGGATCACTTAACAACATAGAGAGAAACTACGACGGGCACAGGCTGACGAAGTCGGCGAAACCGCTCGAGACGGCGAAGGCCGGGGGGGGGGCGGGGGCCGCGCCCGTGACAGGACCCGCCGGCCGGGCGAGCGAAGCCAACGAGCAAGCACTAGAACAGCGGGCTATGGTGCGAATCACAGCCGTGTGACTTGATCCACAGGCTCCTCAACAACGGTCCACAGTGTCCACAGGAGGCAAGGTGGCTGACTCCTTCGTCCACCTCCACACCCATACCGAGTACTCGATACTCGACGGAGCGTCCCGCCTCGACGACATCATCGCGGCGGCCGTCGCCGACGGCCAGCCGGCCCTGGGCATCACCGACCACGGCAACATGTACGGGGTCCTCGACTTCTACCGCGGCTGCAAGAAGGCCGGGATCAAGCCCGTCATCGGCACCGAGGCCTACATGGCCCGCGACTCCCGCCACGAGCGTCCCTCCCGCCGCGGCCGCCTCGACGACTCGGGCGGCGACGTGGAGGGCGGGGGCAAGCTGTACTACCACCTCACGCTGCTGGCCGCCGACGACGCCGGCTACAAGAACCTGATCCAGGTGGCCAGCCGGGCCTTCATGGAGGGCTACTACTACAAGCCCCGCTGCGACTGGGAGACCCTGGCCGACCACAGCGAGGGCCTGATCGCCACCACCGGCTGCCTCGGCGGCCACGTGCCCCAGTCGCTGCTGCGGGGCAACCCCGACGAGGCCCTCGCCAAGGCGGCCCGCTTCCAGGACATCTTCGGCCGTGACAGCTACTTCGTCGAGCTTCAGGACCACGGCATCCCCGCGCAGCGCCAGATCCTGCCGCAGCTGCTGGAGATATCCCGCAAGCTCAAGGCCCCGCTGCTGGCCACCAACGACAGCCACTACACGCACCGCCACGACGCCGAGGCCCACGACGCGCTGCTGTGCGTGCAGACCGGGTCGCTGCTCGAGGACGACGACCGCCTCAAGTTCCACGGCGACGAGCACTACATGAAGACCGCCGCGGAGATGCGCCGGGTGTTCGCCGAGCTCCCCGACGCCTGCGACAACACGCTGCTGATCGCGGAGCGAGCCGACGTGAACATCGAGTTCGGCACGCCCCGCCTGCCGCACTTCGACGTGCCCGAGGGCTTCGCCGACGACCGCGAGTACCTGGACCACCTCACCTACGAGGGCGCCCGCGAGCGCTGGGGCGACCCGCTGCCCGAGGAGGTGGCCGCGCGGCTCGCCTACGAGCTCGAGGTCATCAACAGCATGGGGTTCGCCTCCTACTTCCTGATCACCTGGGATCTGATCACCTACGCCCGCCGCCGGGGCATCCGGGTGGGGCCGGGCCGCGGCTCGGCCGCAGGGTGCGCGGTGGCCTACAGCCTGCGCATCACCGACCTCGACCCGATCCGCTACGACCTGCTGTTCGAGCGGTTCCTCAACCCGTCGCGGGTGTCGATGCCCGACATCGACATGGACTTCGACTCGCGCCACCGCGACGAGATCATCAGGTACGCCTCACAGAAGTACAGCCGCGACGGCAACGACCACGTGGCCCAGATCATCACCTTCGGGAGGATCAAGGCCCGGGCCGCGGTCCGGGACGCGGCCCGGGTGCTGGGCTATCCGCACTCGCTGGGCGACCGGATCGCCAAGGCCATGCCTCCGCTGGTGCTGGGCCGCGACACCCCGCTGCGGTACTGCTTCGAGGAGTCGGACAGCCACCGGGACGGCTATGTGGCCGCAGCCGAGCTGCGCCAGATGTGCGACACCGATCCCGACGTGGCCAAGGTGGTCGATGTCGCCCGGGGCCTCGAGGGCATGAGGCGCCAGGACGGCATCCACGCCGCCGCGGTGGTCATCACGCCGGAGCCGCTGACCGAGTACATGCCCATCCAGCGCAAGCCCGAGTCGGGCAGCGACCCCGCCGAGGCGCCCATCGTCACCCAGTACGAGATGCACGGCGTGGAGGACCTCGGCCTGCTGAAGATGGACTTCCTGGGACTGCGCAACCTCGACGTGATCACCGACACCGTCGAGCTGATCGAACGCATCCGGGGCGTCACCGTCGACATCGACTCCGTCGCGCTCGACGACGAGGCCACCTACAAGATGCTCCAGGAGGGCGACACCATCGGGGTGTTCCAGCTCGAGAATCCCCAGGTCCGCTCGCTGGTCCGCTCCCTGGCGCCCACCGCCTTCGACGACGTCTGCGCGCTGGTGGCCCTGTACCGGCCCGGGCCGATGGCGGCCAACATGCACCACGACTACGCGGACCGCAAGAACGGCCGGCGCCCGGTGGAGTACTTCCACGACGACGCGGCCGACATCCTGGCCGACACCTACGGGCTGATGATCTACCAGGAGAGCGTCATGCGGGTCGCCCAGCGCTTCGCGGGCTACTCGCTGGCCGAGGCCGACTCGCTGCGCAAGGCCATGGGCAAGAAGATCCGCGAGGCCATGGCGGCCGAGGAGGAGAAGTTCGTGAAGGGCGTGGCCGCCAACGGCCACGAGGAGGGCCTCGGCGCCCAGCTCTTCAAGATCATCGAGCAGTTCGCCGACTACGCCTTCAACAAGAGCCACAGCTACGGCTACGGCCTGGTCGCCTACCAGACCGCCTTCCTGAAGGCCAACTACCCGGTCGAGTACCTGGCGGCCCTGCTGACCAGCGTCAAGGGCAAGCTCGAGAACGCCTCGGTCTACCTCAACGAGTGCCGCCTGCGGGGCATCGACGTGCAGGTCCCCGACGTCAACCGGTCGGCGTCGGACTTCACGCCGGTCCCCACCGGCGACGAGACCGGCCCGGGCCGTATCGTGTACGGGCTGTCCGCGGTGCGCAACGTGGGCGAGGCCGTCGTCGAGAAGGTGATCGCCGAACGCGACGAGGGAGGGCCCTACTCCTCGTTCGTCGACTTCGTCGAACGGGTGCATATCGACGTGCTGAACAAGCGGACGGTCGAGTCGCTGATAAGGGCCGGGGCCTTCGACTCGCTCGGGCATCCCCGCAAGGGCCTGCTGCAGGTGCACGATCCCATAATCGACATGACGGTGCGCAAGCGGCGGGAGCACGACGCCGGCGTGATGTCGCTGTTCGGCGAGCAGAGCGAGGGGCCGTCCTTCGACGACCGGCCGGAGGTGCCCGACGTCGAGTACGAGCGCATGGTGAAGCTGGCCCACGAGAAGGAGATGCTCGGCCTCTACATCTCCGACCATCCGCTGAAGGGGATGGAGGCCAGGGTGCGCCGCCTCGCCGACTGCACGATCGGCGATCTGGCCGCCGGAGCGAGCCTCAGCGACGACGCGGGCTTCTGGTCGGTGGGGGGAGTGGTCACCGGCCTGCAGCGGCGCTGGACCCGCAGGGGCGAGCTGATGGCGAGCTTCACGCTCGAGGACCTCCAGGACAGGATCGAGGTTCTGGTGTTCCCCAGGGTGATGGCCGAGCACGGATCGAAGCTGGCCGACGACGCGGTGGTGGTGGTGCGGGGGCGGCTCGACTCCAGGGAGGAGACCCTGAGGTTCTTCGCCAATGAGGTGAACCCGATTACGAGCACCGAGCCGGACCCCCCGCTGCGGGTCAACCTGGGTCTCGAGCACCAGACCGACCGGCTCATCGAGGAGCTCAAGTCGCTGCTGGCGGCCCATCCCGGCGGGTCGCCGGTCGAGCTGCTGCTGGGCGAGCGCCGGGTGGCCCGCCTGCCCGAGGACTATGCCGTGGACACCGCCAACGGCTTGCCGGCCGAACTCCGTGAGCTACTGGGGGCCGCAGCGATCGCCGGAGTCTGATCGAACCTCTGATCGAACCTTCGAGGCGCCGGTGCCGGTCATTCCGGCCGATCGAAACGGTGCGCCCAGGGTTGCGAAATGTCCCCGTATCCCTGAGACTGGAGCGGACGGCATGGGCGATCTATAGGGGTGGAAGCCACCATGGCAATCGCGATCGAGACCAGGGATTGCACCGCACTGGGGGACTCCGATCTGGCCGAGATGGCCGATCTCTGCACCGTCTCGTCCAGCGCCTACGAGGTGGGCTCCCTCTCCAAGCAGGCCGAGGCCTGGGTGCTGGTGACCGAGGCCCGCGACAACGGCAAGCTCCGCGGTTTCTCGTTCTGCACCCTGGAGCGAATCGGCGGAACGCCTTGCGTGCTCATCGGGGCCGGCCACACCTGCCGCACCACCCGCCGTGACACTGTCCTGAGGGGCATCGTGGCGGACCAGCTGCGCCGGGCCGCCCTGTCGTTCCCCGACGAGGATGTGCTCGTCGGTATGCAGATCAACGATCCGGGCGCCTTCGAGGCGTTCAAGAACCTTCATGATGTCGTCCCCCGGCCAGGCCACAAGGCCACCGGCGAGGAGCGGGCCTGGGGACGCCGGCTCGCCAAGCGCTTCGGGATCGGCTCGCTCAGCTACGAGGACCGCATCTTCACCACCAGGGGCAAGGGAGGCCCGCCGATGGTGCTCGACCACGCGAGCCTCAAGCCCGACAAGATCCAACCCGCAGCCGCGGCCCTGCTCGACGGACTGGTCCTAGCGGACGGCGACACGTTGATCGTGCACGGCTGGGTGATGGCCGAGGAGCTCGAGAAGCTGCTCTAGAGGCGGTCGCGCCCTGGGGCGGCGCGCCAGGAGCGCCATGGAGTTCGAGCGCGTGGTACGGCACCGCCGGATGGTGCGCCGTTCCGTCCACTAGCCGGGAGCGCGTCCATGGAGTTCGAGCGCGTCGTACAGCGGCGGCGCATGGTGCGCCGTTCCGTCCACTAGCCGGGAGCGCGTCCATGGAGTTCGAGCGCGTCGTACAGCGGCGGCGCATGGTGCGCCGTTCCGTCCACTAGCCGGGAGCGCGTCCATGGAGTTCGAGCGCGTCGTACAGCGGCGGCGCATGGTGCGCCGTTCCGTCCACTAGCTGGGGGCGCGTCCATGGAGTTCGAGCGCGTGGTACGGCGTCGGCGCATGGTGCGCTCGTTCACCGGCGAGCCGGTGGCGCAGCAGACGGTCGACGAGATCTGCGATCTGGCCCGGCGGGCGCCGACCGCGGGCAATGCCCCGGGCGTGGAGTTCCTGGTCCTGGAGGGGGCCGATGCCGGGGCCTACTGGGACGTGACCCTGCCTCCGGAGAAGCGCGACGGCTTCGCCTGGCCCGGCCTGCTGGCCGCACCGGCGCTGGTGGTGGTGTGGGCCAACCTGGGCGGGTACCTGCGCCGCTACCGGGAGCCCGACAAGCGCCACAGCGGCCTGGGGACCAGCGCGTCGGCCTGGCCGGTGCCCTACTGGTACGTCGACGGCGGGGCCGCGGTCATGACCCTGCTGCTGGCCGCGCAGGACCGGGGACTCGGCGCCGCCTTCTTCGGCATGTTCGACCACGAGCGGGCGGTGCGAAAGCGCTTCGGCGTGCCCCCCGACCGTCGGGGAGTGGGCACCGTCGCCATCGGCCATCCCGCGGCCGACGCACGCCCCAGCACCTCGGCCCGCCGCGGCCGGCCCCCGCTCGACGAAGTGATCCACCGCTCCCACTGGCGCTCGGCCCGGATTCCGGGACGGCTCGCGGGCCGGATCGAGATGGCGCCGGACTTTGCCGAGACTCCCGAATGGCTGATCGAGGACTTCGAGGCGGGTGCATGAACACCGGCCACGCTCCCGGCGGTACACAACCGGGGTTGGCGGTAGCCTGCGCGGTGATGGTCTCGGCGCGAGTACCGCTCGTCGACTACCTGTGTCTCGAGCCGGAACCGCACTTGGTGGCCAACGAGTGCATCAACTGCGGGGCGCGGTTCTTCGACCGGCGCAACGCGTGCGCGCGCTGCGGCTTGACGGCGTTCGAGCCGGTTCCGGTCGCCGGCACCGGCGAGCTCCGGGCCTTCACGATCGTCCATCGGGCCGCGCCGGGCATCCCGGTGCCGTTCGTGTCGGCCATCATCTGCACCGACGACGGCACCTGGGTGCGCTCCAACGTTGTGAACTGCGACCCGACGCCCGAAGCGGTCAAGCTCGGCATGAGAGTGCAGCTCACCACCTACCCGATCGGCGCTGACGACGACGGCACCGAAGCCGTCGCCTTCGGCTACGAGCCGGTCTGAGGCCCGTTCCTGACCGCGACGTCATCGACACAGCAGGAGGCATCCCGCCAATGACAGCCCAGATCTCTCCGGACAGCGTGTGGGTGCTCGGCGCCCACATGATCCGCTTCGCCCGCTACGGCGACCGCGACCTGATCGACCTCGCCTCCGAGAGCGCCATGGGGGCGCTGGCCGACGGCGAGGTCACCGTGGGCGACATCGACATCCTGGCGTGCGGGTCCCTCTTTCAGGCCACCGGTGCAGTGGGCCAGCGCATCCAGAAGCAGATCGGCCAGACCGGGGTGCCGGTCTACAACGTCTCCAATGCCTGCGCCACCGGGGCCACCGCCATCCGCACGGTGATGATGGCCATCAAGGCGGGCGAGGCCCAGATGGGGCTGGCTGTCGGGGCCGAGCAGATGGGCAAGATGGGCCTGCTGGGCAGCGGCGCGACCAAGAAGGAGAGGAAGGTCTTCGAACCTTCGGGGCGGTACGGCGCGGTGACCGGCGTGGACGGCCGGCTGGGCACCGAGACCATGCCCGGCGTGTTCGCCCAGGCCGGCATGGCCTACGCCCACGACCACGACGGGGTGGGCTTCGAGCAGTTCGCCCGGGTGGCCTACAAGAACCACCTGCACTCGACGTTGAACCCGCTGGCGCAGTACCAGAAGGAGTTCTCCATGGACGAGATCATGGAGTCGCCGATGATGAGCTACCCCAACACGCTGCTGATGTGCTGCCCGACCGGCGACGGCGCCGCCTCGGTGGTGCTGGTGTCGGGGGAGCGGCTGGCGGCGATGCCGGCCCACGTCCGGAAGCGGGCGGTGAAGGTCTCGGCGTCGGTGCTGACCTCTGACCCGTTCACCGAGGACTGCCAGGTGCAGCCTGATGTCAACACCCTCACCCGCAACGCCGCCAACCAGGCCTACGAGGCGGCCGGGGTGGGTCCGGAGGACCTCGACCTGGTGGAGCTGCACGACTGCTTCGCCACCGCCGAGTTGATCCACTACGACAACCTGGGACTGTGCGAGCCGGGCGGCGCCGGGGAGTTCATCGACTCGGGCGGCCCCTTCCGGGACGGCAGCACGCCGGTGAACGTGTCCGGCGGGCTCATCTCCAAGGGCCACCCGATCGGGGCCACCGGCGTGGCCAACGTCTACGAGATCACCACCCACCTGCGGGGCGAGGCCGGCGACCGCCAGGTCGAGGGCGCCACCGTCGGCCTGGCCCACGTCATCGGCCTGGCCTCAGCCTGCGGAGTCCACATCCTAGAAAAAGCCGCCGCCTGAGCGTTCCCGGCAAGCGCCTCCGAACCGTGCCAGACACTGCTCTCCCGAGGGTGCCGACACGCATCGCAAGACCGGTCGTGGCGATCGACCATGTCCAGTTGGCCATGCCCGAAGGCGGCGAGACTGCTGCGCAGGACTTCTACGAGGGTCTCTTGGGCCTATCACGAGTGCCGAAGCCTCCTCATCTGGCGCGGCGCGGCGGCTGCTGGTTCGAGAACGGCAGCGTGAAGGTCCACCTCGGTGTGGAGGCCGACTTCCGGCCGGCCCGCAAGGCCCACCCGGCACTGGCTGTGGAGGGGCTGGAGCGCTTGGTGCAACGTATGCGGGCAGCAGGCGTCACAGTCCGCGATTCGGAGTCGAGTGACACCCAGCACCGGGCCTATGCCGATGACCCCTTCGGCAACCGCATCGAGTTGATCGAGTACCTCCACTAGATGGCGTAGCTTGCCGGTCCCGCTCGAACCCGCCGACGGCGTCCCACATCCTGGAGAAGGCTGCCGCCTGCGGGCGATCCTGTCCGGCAACGTCGACGACAACAGCCGACAGTGTTCACATCCTGGAGAAGGCCGCCGCCTGAGTCAGCGGCCCGCCGCGGCTTCCGCCGGCCGGCGCCCGGGCGGCCAACCATCCTCTGCCGGGTGCGGGCCGGGTCGCGTGCCGCGGCGCTACGGGAGGACCGTGAACGCTCGGCGGCGGTCGGGGCCGTAGCGGTAGATGCGGAAGTCGGCGTCGAAGGCCAGCGCGTCGTTGATGGCCAGACGCTCCATCAGCGCCCAACTGGTCCGGTCGGTCAGCGAGAACGCCTGATCACCGAGGGCCGCGGCGGTGGCCTGGGCTGTCTCCAGGTCGGCAGGGGTGGCGCACTCAACGCGGGCGATGCCGGAAGCGATTGCGGCCACGACATGGTTGGCGACGCGGTGGTCGGCGCGCCCGTTCAGGAGGTTCCAGAGCTCGGCCAGGACCAGGTCGCTGGTGATCAGCGCGCCGGCGTGCTGCTCCAACAGTGAGCGGGCTACCGGGCTGTGGGCGTCGCCGGCGTCGGCCGCCGTATACCAGATGCTGGTGTCGACGAAGATCGAGCGCAAGAGTCAGAGTCCCTTGGCCGCGAACTGATGGTCGATGGCCTCGCTGATCATGGACTGCTTGCCGTCGGCGATCCTCGACCCGCCGCTGTCGAACAGCCCGAAGATCACCGACGGGTCGCTGCCGGGTGCGTCCGGCTCCAGGTCGCGGGCCACGAGACGGCGGATGTACTCCGACAGCGAGATTCCGTCACGAGCCGCCTTGCGCTTGGCCTCGGCGTGGTGGTGGTCCGGAAGCACGATCATCGTCCTCATGGGTTGTAGCATAGTAGGCATAGCACATTTTATGCCTGACTCGAATTGCTATCGTGATTATCAGTATATAATCAGAAAATATCTGTGAATAGACGATAAATGCTTGACAAATGTCGTACCCCTATGAGATACTGTCTTCATGTTGATCGAAGCCGTCCGACGGGTCGAGACCGCCGCCAAGGAAGTGCTCGCGGCAATGAACGACGGCTCGTTGTCGTGCGCGGAGGCTCGCGACGTTCTGACGGCGTGCAAGCCCGCGATGGCCGCGCTGGCGGCCGCCCAGACCTCCGCGGCTCGGGTAGTGGCCGGGGTGGAGCGCCACGGCGACAGCGGCGTGCAGGTGCTCGCGGACTCGGCCGGGTTGAGGCGGAGCGACGCCCGGAGCCAGATCAAGACCGCCCAGACCATCGAGGCAGTGCCCGCAGTGCGCCGCGCCGTGGAGTCGGGCCGGGTGTCTCAGGCCAACGCCAAGCGGCTGGCCGAGGCCATCGAGCGCACCAGCGCCGACGCGGTCGAGTCCGACGCGGGGCTGCTAGCCACCGCCCAGTCGATGCGCCCCGAGCAGTTCACGCGAGAGGCGAGGCGATGGACCGCCGACCACCAGGACGACGGCGGCGAGGGCGACTACCGGCGGCTTCGGGCCCGGCGCAGGGTGCGCAGCTGGGACACCGACGACGGCATGGTCGCGGTCCACGGCGAGTTCGACCCCGTCTCGGGGCGTCGCATCGTCAACCGGCTCGAGGCTGAGGCCCGCCGCCTCCACAAAGCGGACAAGAAGCAGGCAGGACGCGACGCCGAGCGGCGCAGCTTCGACCAGTGCATGGCCGACGCCCTGGATCGCCTCACCTCTGACAGTCTCGCCGCCCGCCACCACCCCGGCACCAACTCCGGTGCGGACAACGACTCCCGCAGCCGGTCAGGCAAGAGTTCGTCCAGCCAGCCAAACACCGATCCAGACAACAGCACGGGCAGCCGGTCAAACACCGGCGCAGACAACGACTCCCGCAACCGGCCAAACACCGATCCAGACAACGGCAGGGGCAACGGCAGTCGCAGGCCGCTCGCGGACATTTGCGTCGTGGCGCATGTGGACAGCGACACCGGCAAGCTCGTCGCCGAGCTTCCCGACGGCACGCGGCTGCCTGAGGCGGTACTCGAAGAACTCGCCTGCAACGCCAGGCTCACCGGCGTCGTCTTCGACCGCAAGGGCAAACCCATCTGGCGCACCGAGTCCTGCCGCACCGCCACCGAGGCCCAGCGACAGATCCTCATCGCCCGCTACGGAGGCTGCTTCCACTGCAAGGCCCATCCCGCGCTGTGCCAGATCCACCACATCAGACCGGTGTCACAGGGCGGGTCCACCCGGCTCGACAACATGGTTCCGGTCTGCTGGGACTGCCACCAGAGGATCCACCACCACAAGTGGCAGATACGAACCACCGGCGGAGTGCACACCCTCCACCCGCCCGGGCGGATGCACCACGGCCCCGCGCTCGCCCCGGAACAACCAAGCCTGCACCTGCCCGGCACAGACCCGCCGCCCGAACCTCGCCGGACCGACACTCGAGCACTTTGTGCTACAATGTAGAACATGGCTGAGATCGGTGTCCGGTCGCTCAAGCAGAACGCCTCTGCGGTGGTTGCCGGTGTCGCGGCCGGCGAGGACGTCACGATCACGCTGCGGGGCCGGCCGGTGGCCAGGATGACCGCGATCGCATCGTCCCGCCTGGAGGAGCTGGTGTCGTCGGGTCTGGCGCGTGCCGCTCGCCGCGACATCGCCGAGTTGCCCCCGCCGCCGGAGGGACCCGAACTCTCCCAGGAGCTGGACGCCATGCGGACCGGGGAGCGGTTCTGACCGGGGAGCGGCTCTGATCGTGGCCCACTACATAGACACGTCTGCGCTGGTGAAGCTAGTTGTGCAGGAGCCGGAGACCGACGCGTTGCGGGCCTGGCTTGCAGCCGCCGAACGCGAGCCGGTGTCGTGCGACCTGGCCCGCACAGAATTGATGCGCACGGTGCGGCGGGCCGCTCCCGAGCTCGCCCCGGACGCCCGGCGGGTGCTCGACGCGATCACCCTGACCCAGGTCACCACAGCCGTGTTCGAGCAAGCCGGGCGGATCGACCCCGACACGCTGCGCAGCCTTGACGCCATCCATCTGGCCGCGGCACTGGACTTGGGCGACGACCTCCACGGCCTCGTCACATATGACCGGGTGCTGGCCGGCGCGGCGAGCGCCTGCGGCATCGCAGTGATCGCACCCGCCGGCCAGTAAGAGGCCGAGCGGATAGGCGGCACAAGGCGGCCAATGCGGCGCGAGGCCGTGGGCGGTGTTGCTTTGGTTTGGGCGGCCCGTGAGCGCAGCGAACAAGAGCGGGAGACACCCCCTCGCAACGTGACGGGCTTGCACCTACCCGCGCGCGCTCCAAGGCTCGCCCGACCCGGAGCGGCGGCCGCCTGAGCCTCAAGCCCGACGAGATTCCGGTGGTGGGTCTCATGGCCCCACAACTCCCGGAAACTCAACCAGTCAGGCCTCGAGTTGGACGACCAAGTCTTCGACGGTGGCGACCGGGGACTGGCAGGCGAAGTCGCGGCAGACGTAGGCGAAGCCTTCGGGGCGGTCGGCCCACAGCGGCGAGTCGTAGGGCTCGCCCCAGGCCAGGACCGCGCTGGGCAGGTAGCGGGTCTGCACGGCGGACACCAGGTCGGACCGATCACCGACCACCGCGATCTCGTGCAGGCCGTTGGCGGCCATGTCGACGGCCTCCAACGCCCGGCCGAAGGCGGTGGGATGCTGGGGTGCCGCCGGACCGACGAGAGCGATGATCTGGTGGGCATGCTCGAGGTAGCGGCTCTCGCCGGTGAGGGCGGCCAGCCGGAGCAGCCCGCAGGCTGCCAGTGACTGGGCCGACGGGGTGGCGTTGTCCATCAGGTCCTTGGGCCGGGTGACGAGCTTCTCGGCGTCGTCGCCGGTGGTGAACACCCCGCCCCCGTCCTCGTCCCAGAACAGCTCCAGCAGGCCGTCGGCGGCGGCCCGGGCCTCGTCGATCCAGCGGGCCTCGCCCGACAGCTCGGCCAGCCTGGCCAACGCGTCGATCATGGCACCGTAGTCCTGCGCGTAGGCCAGATGACGGGCCTGGGCGGGCCGATCGGCATCGCCGGCCTGCCAAGATCGCAGCCAGCGACCGTCGTCGCGGCGCAGGTTCGCCACCAGGAACTCGCCGTTGGCGACGGCCGCGGCCCGCCACTCGACGTTGCCGGTGGCTGCAGCGGCCTCGGCCAGAGCCGACAGCATCAGCCCGTTCCACTCGGTGAGGACCTTGTCGTCGAGGCCGGGGCGGATCCGGCTCTCGCGGCACTCGAACAGAGCTTGACGGGCGGTCTCCACCACCTCGGGCCGGATCAGGTCCCCCCGCACCGGCCGGTTCAAGATGTTGGCCCCCTCGAAGTTGCCGGCCGCGGTGACCCCCCACCAGGCCACCGCCTCATCGTCGGCGCCCGCACCCGCGGCAGCCCGCACCACGGCACGAAGCTCCGGCTCGGACCAGACGTAGAACTTGCCCTCGACGCCCTCGGAGTCGGCATCCTCGGCCGAGTAGAAGCCGCCGTCGGAGTGGCGCAGGTCCCGCAGCACGTACCCGATCGTCTCGTCGACGACCTGCCGGTAGGCAGCCTCGCCGGTCACCATCCAGGCGTGCAGGTAGACCCTGGTCAGCAGGGCGTTGTCATACAGCATCTTCTCGAAGTGCGGCACCAGCCACCGATGGTCGACCGAATAGCGGGCGAAGCCGCCGCCGAGGTGGTCGTAGATGCCGCCGGAAGCCATCGCGTCCAGGCTTGTGCGCACAACCCGCAGCAGTTCGGGCCGGTCGCTGCGGTGATGGATCCGCAGCGCCGAGGCCAGCGTCATGGCCGCAGGGAACTTGGGCGCGCCGCCGAAGCCTCCCCACTCCGGATCGAAGGACGAGAGGACGGCGTCTCCGGCCCTATCGAGGGCCCGGCTCTCGGCGGTGCCCGCGGGCGCGGCGGCACGCGACGTTCGATCGATCAGCGCGGTGAGCTGGTCGGCCTGGGCGTGCACGTCGGAGCGCCGGCTGCTCCAGGCCTCGTCAATGGCCGCCATCACCTGGCGAAACGAGGCCATCCCGCCCCGGGGCCGGTCCGGGTAGTAGGTGCCGCCGAAGAAGGGGCGTCCGTCGGGGGTCAGGAACACCGTCATGGGCCAGCCGCCCCGGCCGGTCATGGCCTGCACCGAGTCCATGTAGATGGCGTCCACGTCGGGGCGCTCCTCGCGGTCCACCTTCACGTTCACGAACAGCTGGTTCATGATGGCCGCGGTGTCGGGATCCTCGAAGGACTCGTGGGCCATCACATGGCACCAGTGGCAGCTGGAGTAGCCGACCGACAGGAGCACCGGCCGGTCCTGCTCGGCGGCAGCCTCGAACGCCTCGGGGCCCCACGGGTACCAGTCCACCGGGTTGTCGCGGTGCTGGCGCAGGTAGGGGCTGGTCTCGCCGCCGAGCCGGTTCACGCGGGTGAGCCTAGGAGGCCGAGCGAATAGGTGTGCGAGCGGCCTTCAAGAGCGAGGCCGTGGGCGCTGTTCCTTGGATTTGGGCGGGCCGTGAGCGCAGCGAACAAGAGCACCGAGACTCCCCTCGCCACACGACGAGCTCTCACCCGGCCGCGGGGCACGTGCAGGGATGCGGGCCCTCGATGAGCGGGCCGGCCCGATGCCGGGGCAGACTGGCGCCTGTGAGTGCGGGACTCCGGGTGCTGGTCGTCGACGACGAGCCCTCCTACCGGGAGGGCCTGGAGGTCGCGCTGGGCGCCGAGGGGTTCATGGTGGACGCGGCCTCCGACGGCGAGGAGGCTCTGGTGATGTTCGAGGCGCTCGAGCCCGACATCGTGCTCCTCGACGTGATGCTGCCCCGCATGTCGGGCATCGACGTGTGCCGCCGCATCCGCTCGCTGGCCGACACCCCGGTGATCATGGTGTCGGCCCGCCGCGAGGAGATCGACACCGTGGTCGGGCTGGAGGTCGGCGCGGACGACTACGTGGCCAAGCCCTACCGGGTGCGGGAGCTGGTGGCCCGGATGCGCACCGTGATGCGCCGCAGCCGGGCCCGCATGGCCCGCTCCGTCGACACTGCGGCCACCCTCAGCATCGGGGACGTGACGGTGGACCGCGACCGCCACGAGGTGACCGTCGCCGGGGAGCTGGAGCGCATGCCGCTCAAGGAGTTCGAGGTGCTGGCGCTGCTGATGGAGCACGCCGGGTTCGTGGTGACCCGCCAGACGCTGATCGACCGGGTGTGGGGCTTCGACTACGTGGGAAACACCAAGACTCTCGACGTGCACATCAAGAGGCTCCGGTCGCGCATCGAGAGAGACCCGGCGGATCCGGAGCGGATAGTCACCATCCGGGGCCTCGGCTACAAGTACGTGGCCCCCTGACAGCGCCCGACCGGCCAACCGCGAGCGCGAATAGGTGGGAACGATTCACGTCGAAGCGGGGTCACTCCCGCTCGTGTTCGCTGCGCCCACGGGCCGCCCAAATCCACGAAACAGCGCCCACGACCTCGCCCACTTCAGGCGTTGGTGCCAACCATCCGCTCGGCCTCTGGCCGGGCAGCCAGAGTGACCGGGATCCGCATCTGGGTGGCCGGGGCCCGTCCCCGCACGCTGAGCGCGGGGCTGGTGCCGGTCGCGGTGGGCGCCGCGGTGGCAGTAGGGGAGGGGTCGCAGACCGCGTGGTGGCGGGCCGGGGCCGCGCTCGTGGTGGGGATGGCGCTGCAGGTGGCGGTCAACTTCGCCAACGACTACTCCGACGGCGTGCGGGGCACCGACGACTCCACCCGGGTGGGCCCGCAGCGGCTGGTGGGGTCGGGGATGGCCGAGGCCCGCAGCGTCAAGCGGGCCGCGTTCGGCGCGTTCGGGGTGGCCATGGCGGCCGGCGCAGTGCTGGCCGCGGTGGCGGGATGGGAGCTGCTCGCCGCGGGCGCCGTCTGCATCGCCGCGGGCTGGGCCTACACCGGCGGACCCAAGCCCTACGGTTACCTGGGCCTCGGCGAGGTGTTCGTGTTCGTGTTCTTCGGCCTGGTGGCCACGGCGGGCACCACCTACGTGCTGCTGGAGCGGCTGGACTGGTTCGCGGTGCTCTGCGGCGTTCCGGTGGGCCTCTGGGCGGTGTCGTTGCTGATGGCCAACAACCTTCGCGACATCGCAGGGGACACGGCTGCCGGCAAGCGCACCCTGGCGGTCCGCCTCGGCGACCGGCGCACCCGGGTGGCCTACATGGCCGTGCTCGAAGCCTCCTACGCGGCGGCTCTGGTCGCGTCGGTGACGGGCCGGGCCGCGGCGGCCGCAGTGGTCGGGGCGCCCTTCGCGGTGCGGGCGGTGCGCAAGGTCCTGCGGGGGGCGTCCGGGCGGGATCTGATCCCGGTGCTGGGCGCCACCGCTCAGGCTCAGCTCATCTCGGGCCTGGCCATGACGGCAGGCATCGCGCTGACTTGACTGCCCGCGTTCCCCGCCCGATGCACGCGGCGCGCACCCGGGCCGCCCCCGAGGACACCCGAGCCAACACCGCAATTGAACACATACACGGCGCGCACCCGGGCCGCTCGGGTGGTACCAAGCCCTGCGAGACGATGAAACACACCCGGCGCGCACCCGGGCCGCTCCCGAGGACACCCGAGCCAACACCGCAACCGAACACACACACGGCGCGCACCAGCGCCGCTCGGGCAGACTGTCGACCATGAGTCGCGAAGCCGTTGTTGCCTGCCTGGAGGCGCTGGGCGTGGCCTACGAAGTGGTGGAGTGCGATCCCGACTTCGCCGACACCGCCAACTTCTGCGAGCGCTACGGATACCCCATGGAGGCGTCGGCCAACGCCATCTGCGTCGTGGGCAAATCGGCCGAGCGGCCCATGGCCTGCTGCCTGGTGCTGGCCTCCACTCGGCTGGACGTAAACGGGGTGGTGCGCCGCCGGCTCGGCACCCGCAAGGCCTCCTTCGCCGACGCGGCCGCCACCGTCGAGCGAACCGGGATGATGATCGGCGGCGTCACGCCGTTCGGCCTGCCCGCCGGGCTCCCGGTGTGGATCGACGCCCGGGTCATGGAATGCGACCAGGTGATCGTGGGCGGAGGCTCCCGGGACTGCAAGATCCTGTGCCCGCCCGCCTCACTGCTGGCCGTCGACGGCGCCGAGGTCGTCGAGAACCTGGCCAAGCCGCCCCCGCCGGCGTGACCAGCGCGGGCCCAACCGGAACTGGCAGCACAAAGCACCCATACACCCATACTGAGCGAAACGCTGCCAATACCCGGCCCCGAGCCAAGCAGGCCCGGAACTGGCAGCACAAAGCACCCATACCGAGCGAAACGCTGCCAATACCCGGCCCTCGGCGGGGCCGCGGCGTCAACTGCGGGTGGCGGTGATCAGCTGGGCGATGCCGGCGCTCAACCGGTGGTGCTGCACATCGGTGAACCCGGCCGTGCGCACGATGGCCTGCAGCTCGGCGGCCGGGGGCAGGTAGGCAACAGAGTCGGGCAGGTACCGGTAGGCGTCCCGATCCGAGAGCACAGCTCCGATGAGCGGGACGACCCGGCCGAAGTACAGCCCGTGGCCCCACCGCAGGATCGGGTTGGAGGGCCGGTCCACCTCCAGCAGGCCGATGCGCCCCCCGGGCCGCAGCACCCGGGCCATCTCGGCGAGCAGCGGCGGAACCGCGGTGAGGTTGCGCAGGGCGAAGCCGCAGGTCGCACCGTCGAGCGCGCCATCGGGAACCGGCAACTCCAGGACGTCGGCGTTGACCCACACAGGACCGTCGGCGATCGGGGGGGCCGCCCGCAGCATGCCCATCGAGAAGTCGAAACCGACGGGGGAGTGACCCTGCCGGGCCAGCTCCCGGCAGAGGTCCCCGGTGCCGCAGGCCAGGTCGGCCACCCGCGAACCCGCGGGGAGGGCCAGCGCCCGCACCGTGCGGCGGCGCCAGGCCACATCAAGCCGCAGGGTCATCACCCGGTTCACCAAGTCGTAGCGGGGCGCGATGGCGTCGAACATCTCCCGAACGGCCCGGCGCTTCTCCGCCCCGGAGGGCAGTTCGCTCACCTGCGTCGGCGCTTGGGCCAGTACCGCTGGTAGCTGCGGCTCTGCGAGTGCAGCAGCAGGGAGATCAGGGCGATGTCGAACAACAGCCCGAGCGGCTCCACCCACAGCCACCCCACATCGTCGGTGACGGCTAGCAGCAGCAACACCAGGATGGGAAGCGCGGCGACGACCACGCCGAGCTTGTAGGCCCATCGCATCTCGTTGGCGATGCCGAAGGCGGCCGTCAGCTTTCCTGCCGCGATGACGAGCGAGTACACGGTGAGGCTCCGAGCCCCGATCACCATGAACAGCACTCCGAGTCCTCCCTGGAAGTACATCAGCAGCTGGGCGATGTACAGCGTCTGGGGCTGGTGGCGGTTGACCCACACCCTGGGCTCCATGCCCCCAGTATGCAGCCTCACGGGACCTAGGGGCCACGCGGATAGGTGAGAGCCGGTCGCGGTGTGGCGGTGTCATTCCCGCTCTTGTTCGCTGCGCTCACGGGCCGCCCAAACCGCAGCAACACTGCCCACGGCCTCGCGCCGCATGGGCCGCGTTATCCCGCCTATCCGCTCGGCCGCTTGGCGGCCCATCCGCTCGGCCTCTTGGCGGCCCATCCGCTCGGCCTCTAGGCCGGGCGGCGGCGGTAGGCGCGGTCGGTGTGATGGTGCTCGAAGCCGATCCGGCGGTACACGGCGTTGGCGGGGTGGTTGTCGGACTCGACGTAGAGCATGCCGACGTCCAGCCCACGGTCCGAGAGCCACTCCAGGCCGGCCAGGGTCATGGGCCCACCCAGGCCCCGCCCCGAGAAGTCGGGGTCGACCGCGATCACGTAGATCTCGCCCAGCGGTGGGTCGTGGTCGCCGTGCACCTTGGTCCAGCAGAACCCGGCCAGGCGGCCGTCGCAGTGGTGCAGGCGGAAGCCGTCGGCGTCGAACCAAGGCTCGGCCATCCGGTCGCGCACATCGCCGGCACCGATCCCGCCCTGCTCGGGGTGCCAGTGGAAGGCCCGGTTGTTGACTGTCACGAACTCGTCGATGTCGTCGATGTTGAAGGCCCTGGTGAGGAGGCCCGACGGCTCGGCCGGCAACCGGCAGCGCAGCTGCCAGAGGTCGCGGTACGGCTCGAAGCGGTGGCGCCGGGCCGCCTGGTCGTCACCCTCTGCGACGTCTCGGATCCAGAGCTGGGCTCCGTCGCTGGGGTCGAGCCCGGCCAGAGCCTCGGTCAGGACGGCGGCTAGTTCTCCCGCGGCCCGACCCTCGTACACGACCACCTGTGCCTCGCCGCCCGTCGCCGCGGGGGGATTCACCTCGTAGCGCACCGGATCGAGAGTACAGCGACTCCTGCGTCACCCGGATGCGTGCGTCGCCAGTGTTCTGTCCGTTCTGTCCGTTCTGTCCACAAACGCTCGTGGGTCTGAGCCTGCCCGTCAGCGTCGTCATCACGGGCCAAGCGAGAGCAGCTGGAGCGCGCGGAGGTTGCTGGACAGGGCACTAATAGACAGGGCACTAGAAGGATCGCACCGCCGCGTCCGCCGAGGGCCTGCCCGGCTGCGTCGCAGGCGCCGCCTCGCGCGGTCGCATGCAGACCGCTAGCGTCTCGCCGATGGCCCGCCCGAGAACTCCCAAGGGCCGAGCCCGCCGCACCCACGAGCGCCTGACCACGGAGTACCCCGACGCGGTGTGCGAGCTCGACCACCGCAACGCCTTCGAGCTCCTGGTGGCCACCATCCTGTCGGCCCAAGCCACCGACGTGGGCGTCAACAAGGCCACGCCGGCGCTGTTCGCCCGGTTCGGCGACGCCGAGGCGCTGGCCGAGGTCGAGCCGGAAGAGGTCGAGCCCTACGTCAGCACGATCGGGCTGTTCCGCAACAAGTCCAAGAGCCTGGTCGGGATGGCCCAGATGCTGGTGGACGACTACGGCGGCGAGGTCCCCGGCGCCATGAAGGACCTGGTGCGCCTGCCCGGCGTGGGCCGCAAGACCGCCAACGTGATCCGCAGCGTGGCCCTCGGGCTGCCGGGCCTGCCGGTGGACACCCACGTGACCCGGCTGTCGAACCTGCTCGGGCTGACCACCGAGACCGATCCGGTGAAGATCGAACTGGAGCTGAACCCGATGATCCCGGCCGCCGAGCGGGGCGACTTCAGCCTGCGGATGATCCTCCACGGCCGCCGGGTCTGCGTGGCTCGCAGGCCCCGCTGCGAGGACTGCGTGCTCAACGACTTCTGCCCGTCCAGCGCCGTGTGACCCACACATCCTGTTCCTCCTGATCCTGCAGGCCCGCCATGCACAACGACTTCCGTCCGTCCAGCGACCTGCCCAGGCCTCGCCCGCACCGTCGCTCGACGAGTTGCTCGCGGAGTGTGACGAGACAGCCCTTGACAGCGAAGCCGACCGGGAGTGGATCGAGGGGAAGCCCCTCGGCGCCGAACTCCTGTGATGCAGCGTGTCGAAGAGGTCCTGGCCCGCCTCGCTGCCATCCTCACCTAGATTCGCTGACCGGTAGCGTTGAGGGGTGCTCAGCCGTCTCGACCTGCGCGACGACGGCGGTCCTGTCGCCGGCCGCCTGCCCCGGCCCGCGCCTTCGTCAGAAGGCCCGGTGGAGGCGGTGCGGGACATCATCGCCGTTGTTCGCGAGCGCGGCGACACGGCCCTGCGGGAGCTGACGGAGCGCTTCGACGGCGCTGCGCCGGCCAGTCTCACCGTCGAGGCGGGAGAGATCGCCCAGGCCGCGGCCCGCACCCCGCCGGAGGTGCGCGACGCCCTCGCCGCCGCGGTGGCCAATGTGGAGGCCTACCACCGCCACCAGCTGCTCGCCGACGTGATCCACGAGCAGGACGGCATCACCGTCACCGAGCGCCACCTGCCGGTGCGCCGGGCTGGCTGCTACGTGCCCGGCGGCCGGGCGGCCTACCCGTCGACGCTGATCATGACCACCGTGCCGGCGATGGTGGCCGGCGTGGACGAGATCGCAGTGTGCGTGCCACCCGGACCCGACGGCCGCATCGCCGATGTGACGCTGGCCGCGGCCGCCGCGGCGGGCGTCGACGAGATCCATCCGGTGGGCGGGGCCCAGGCTGTGGCCGCCCTGGCCTACGGGACCGAGTCGATAGCCGCCGTCGACGTGATCGCCGGCCCCGGCAACGTCTACGTGGCTCTGGCCCAGCGAGAGGTGGCCGGAGTGGTGGGCGTGCCCGCCGCGTTCGCGGGACCCTCGGAGGTGGTGGTTCTCGCCGACGAGGGAGCGAACGCCACCTTCGCGGCGGCCGACGTGATCTTGCAGGCCGAGCACGGCCCCGACGGGCTGGCCTGGCTGGTCACCTGGGACGAGGCCGCGGCGGATGCGGTGGAGGCCGAGGTGTCCAGGCTCACAGCCTGCGCCGACCGTCGCGACGAGATCACCGCCACCCTGCGCAACTCCGGCCACAGCGTGCTGTGCTCGAACCTCGAGCAGGCCCTGGAGGTGGTCAACGAGATCGCCCCCGAGCACCTCGAGCTGATGGTGGCCGACCCCGAGGCTCTTGTGCCCCGGGTGCGCAACGCCGGGGCGGTGTTCTGCGGGCCGTGGGCCCCGGCGTCGCTGGGCGACTACGCGGCCGGGCCCAACCACGTGCTTCCCACCGGCGGCACGGCCCGATTCGCCGGTGCCCTCGGCGTGCGCGACTTCCTCAAGAGCATGCACGTCGTGAGCACCGACCGGGCCGGGCTGGAGGGTCTGGCGCCCCACGTGATCGCCCTGGCCGAGGCCGAGGGGCTCACCGCCCACGCCGATTCGGTGCGGGTGCGGCTCGAACCGACCCCGCCGACGGCCCCGCCGGCCCCGACACCACCGCCGTCGCCATGACTCCCATCGACAGCGGGCCCGGCCTGGTTCGGCCCCGCGACGACATCGCCCTGATGGCCGGCTACCACTCGCCGCAGATCGACGTCGCGGTACGCCTCAACACCAACGAGAGCCCGCTGCCGCCTCCGGCCGCCTTCGGTGAAGCGGTGGCGGCCGCGGCCCGCTCGGTGAACTGGAACCGGTACCCGGACCGGCAGGCCACCGAGCTCAGGTCCCGGATCGCGGCCCGCCACGGCACCACCCCCGATCGGGTCTTCGCGGCCAACGGCTCCAACGAGGTGCTGCAGTGCCTGCTGCTCGCCTACGGGGGCGCGGGACGATGCGCCGCGGTGTTCGAACCCACCTATGCGCTGCACTCGCACCTGGCCCGGGTCACCGGAACGGCCGTCGTCGAGACAGAGAGGCGCGAGGACTTCACCCTCGATCCCGGCGCGGCCCTGGAGCTGATCGCCTCGGCCCGGCCCTCGGTGACCTTCCTGTGCTCGCCCAACAACCCTTCCGGGACGGTCGAGCCCCGGCCGGTCGTGGCTGCGCTGCTCGACGCGGCCGGCTCGACCGGGGGTCTGCTGTGCGTGGACGAGGCCTACGCAGAGTTCGCTCCCCGCAGCGCCCTGGACCTCGTCGACGACGACTCGCCGCTGGCGGTGACCCGCACCTACTCCAAGACCTGGGCCATGGCCGGGGCCCGCCTCGGATATCTGATCGGCCCTACCTGGCTGGTGGCCGAGCTCGACAAGGTGGCGCTGCCGTATCACCTCGACGCCCTCAAGCAGGCCGTCGGCATCGCCGCCCTCGACTTCGTCGACGACATGCAGGCCAGGGTGGGCACCATCGTGGCCGAGCGAACCCGCCTGGCCGACCGGTTGAGAAGCCTGCCGGTGGACGTGTGGCCCTCGGGCGCCAACTTCATGCTGATCCGTCCCCGCGACCGCGACGGCACCGAGGTGTGGCAGGAACTCGTGGACCGGTCGGTGCTGGTCAGGAACTGCTCCTCGTGGCCGCGGCTGGCCGGGTGCCTGAGGGTCACGGTCGGCACTCCCGTCGAGGACGATCGCTTCCTCGACGCCCTGACAGAGATCCTGGCATGAGGGCGATCCTGGCATGAGGGCGATCCTGGCATGAGGGCGATACTGGCATGAGGGCGATCCTGGCATGAGGGCGATACTGGCATGAGGGCGATCCTGGCATGAGGGCGATACTGGCATGAGGGCGATACTGGCATGAGGGCGATACTGGCATGAGCCGCGTCGCGGCGATCAGCCGCCCATACCCTCAAGGAGCGCGCCAGACCAAGGAGACCCGGACATGAGCCGCACGTCCAACCGCTCCCGCTCGACCAAGGAGACCCGCATCGAGTTGAGCCTCGACCTCGACGGCGCGGGCACGACCGACGTGGCCACCGGTCTGCCGTTCTTCGATCACATGCTCGACCAGCTGGCCCGCCACGGCGGCCTGGGGCTGGCGGTGAAGGCCGAGGGCGACCTCGCGGTGGACGCGCACCACACCGTCGAGGACACCGGCATCGTGCTGGGCGAGGCGTTTCGCGAGGCTCTGGGCGACAAGGCCGGCGTGCGCCGTTTCGCCAGCATCACGGTGCCGCTCGACGAGGCCGCGGTGGAGGTCGTGCTCGACCTGTCGGGCCGGCCCTTCCTGCACTACGACGTGGACTTTCCCGGAGAGAAGATCCTCGGGGACCCGCCCTTCGACCCGCAGCTGGCCGAGGAGTTCTGGCGGGCCTTCGCCACCGCGGCCGGCGTCACGCTGCACATCGTGATGCGACGGGGCCGAAACACCCACCACATCGTGGAAGCCTCGTTCAAGGGCGTGGCCCGGGCCCTCCGCGACGCGGTCCGCGTGGAGGGCTCAGCCCTGCCCTCCACCAAGGGCACGCTGTGACGGCCGGGACTCTCCTCGCCATACCCCAGCACCCGACACCCGCAGCAACCACACGGTTCGGGCCATGACGAACAGGCCGGTTATCGCCATCCTCGACTACGGCATCGGCAACCTGCATTCGGCCCAGAAGGGATTCGAGCACGCCGGAGCGGACGCCCGCCTGACCGCGGACCGGGCCCTGATCGACGACGCCGACGGGGTGGTCCTGCCGGGCGTGGGCGCCTTCGCGCCGTGCATGGCTGCGCTGGGCCGCACCGGCCTGGACGACGCCGCCCGCGAAATGGCCGGCTCGGGTCGCCCCTTCATGGGGATCTGCGTGGGCATGCAGGTGCTCTTCGCCGGCTCCGACGAGGCTCCGGGCACGTCCGGGCTGGATGTCTTCGACCGGGACGTGCGCTGGATCCCCGGTAGGGTCAAGCGCCCCCAGATGCAGTGGAACGTCTTGGAGCGCCGCATCGACCACCCGATGCTGGACGGGCTGGACGATCCGGTGTGGGCGTACTTCGTGCACTCGCTGGCCCCGGAGATGGGCGACGGGACCGACGTGGTGGCCACCTGCGACTACGGCGGTCCGGTGGTGGCCGCGGTGGCGCGCGGCAACGTGTGGGCCGCCCAGTTCCACCCCGAGAAATCATCGAGAGTCGGCCTGCGCATCCTGGCCAACTTCGTGGCCGCGGCGGCCGCGGGCGGCCGCGAGACGCGATGAGCGCCGTCGCCCTCTACTGCGCGGTCGATGTCCGCGGCGGCCGCTGCGTGCGCCTGCGCCAGGGCGACTACCGGGCAGAGACCGTCTACGACGACGATCCAGTAGCCCGGGCAGTGCAGATGGCTGACCAGGGCGCAGGATGGATCCATGTCGTCGACCTCGACGGGGCCCGCTCGGGCCGGCCCGACAACGCAGAGGTGGTGGCGGCCATAGCCGGTGCCGTCCCGGTGCCGGTGCAGGCAGGGGGAGGCGTCCGCAGCGTCGAGACCGCCGATGCGTGGTTCGCGGCCGGCGTGGAGCGGGTGGTGCTGGGCACGGCCGCGCTGCGCGACCCCGCCCTGGTGAGGGACCTGGCTCGATCGCGCCGGATCGCGGTCGGTCTCGACGCCCGGGCCGGCGAGGTGGCCACCGACGGTTGGCTGCAGGGCTCGGGACGGTCGGTGCTGGACGTGGCCCGCAGCTTCGCCACCGACGGCGTGGACGCCTTCGTGGTCACCGACATCAGCCGCGACGGGACGCTGGACGGACCTAACCTGCGGGGCCTGGCCGAGGTGCTCGACGCCACCGAGATCGACGTGATCGCGTCGGGCGGGGTGGGACGGGTCGAGGACCTGCGGGCGCTGGCCGGGATCGAGGGCCGCGACGGTCGCCGCCTCAGCGGGGCGATCGTGGGCATGGCCCTCTACGAGCGTCGCTTCACGGTGGCCGAGGCGGTCGCCGCGCTGGCCGGAACCGGAGGGGGCGCCTGAGATGAGGGTGGTCAGGGTTATCCCCTGTCTCGACGTCGACGCCGGGCGGGTCGTCAAGGGCGTCAACTTCGTGGACATCCGCGACGCCGGCGACCCGGTGGAGTTGGCCGCCCGCTACGACGCCGAGGGCGCCGACGAACTGGTGTTTCTCGACATCACAGCCTCCTCGGACCGGCGCGACACGACCGTGGCCATGGCCCGGGCGGTGGCCGACGAGGTGTTCATCCCGTTCACCATCGGCGGGGGCATCCGCACCCTCGACGACACCCGCAGACTGCTGAGGGCCGGCGCCGACAAGGTCAGCGTCAACACCGCGGCCGTGCGCCGTCCCGAGCTGGTGCGAGAGATCAGCCGCGAGTTCGGCGCGCAGTGCTGCGTGGTCGCGGTCGACGCTCGCAGCTCGACGGAGGCGCCGAGCGGCTACGAGGTGTTCACCCACGGCGGGCGCACCCGCACAGGCATCGACTGCCTGGAGTGGGTTCGCGAGGCCGAGCGCCTCGGCGCGGGCGAGATCCTGCTCACCTCGATGGACCGCGACGGAACCAAGAAGGGCTTCGAGTTGAACCTGACACAGATGGTCTCGCAGGCTCTGGGGATCCCGGTCATAGCCAGCGGGGGAGTGGGAACCCTCGACCACCTGGTCGAGGGGGTCGTCGACGGCAGGGCCGACGCAGTGCTGGCCGCCAGCATCTTCCACTACGGCGAGCACACCGTCGCCGAAGCCAAGGCCCGCATGGCCCAAGCCGGAATAACAGTCCGCCCCGCCTAGCTAAACAAGCCCACCCGGCACCGCTGCCAGCCGGCGCGACCCGCCAGGCCGGGGGTGACGCATCGCGACCCGCCAGGCCGGGGGGTGGCGCCGGGGCAAGCAATGGCGGCGCTAGCGCCGCCAGGGCGCGCCGGTGACAGGACCCGCCGGCCGGAACAGACCACCCTCTCAGGGCAACCCGTCCACCGCGCGACACGAGCGATTCGCAGATCGCCCTTTCCGTATATGCGCATAGCGCACTAGGGTCGCCTGTGCGCCATCGCCCTGACCGCTGACGCCCGGAGGTCGTCCTTGACAGTCGCCGACACGTATCGCCTGGCCTCCCGCTACACCGACGACTCCGGCACCGTCTTCATGACCGGGCTCCAGGCACTGGCCCGGCTGCCGGTGGAGCAGCTGCGGGCCGACCGGCTGGCCGGGCTGCAGACCGCCGCCTTCGTGAGCGGATACCCGGGCTCGCCGGTGGGCGGCTACGACAGCGACCTCGCCAGGGCGATAGCCGAGGCGCCCGACCTGCCCGTCGTGCTGAGGCCCGCCGTCAACGAGGAGCAGGCGGTGACCGCGGTGATGGGATCGCAGCTCGCGACCCTGCGCCCCGACGCCCGCTACGACGGCGTCCTCGGCATCTTCTACGCCAAGGGACCCGGAGTGGACCGGGCCGGCGACGCCCTCCGCCACGCGGTGTTCGCCGGGTCCGACCCCCGGGGCGGGGCGGTGGTGATCGCGGGCGACGATCCCGCGGCCAAGAGCTCCACCATCCCGTCGTCGTCGGCCGGAACGCTCGCCGACAAGCAGATCCCGGTGCTGTACCCGGGATCGCCGCGGGAGGCGCTGGACCTCGGCCGCCACGCCGTCTACCTGTCGAGGGCCACCGGCTTGTGGACCAGCCTGAAGATCGTGGCCGACGTGGCCGACGGATCCGGCACCGTCCATCTCGACCCCCGCCGGGTCGAGCCGATCATCCCGACCCTCGACGGCGAGCCCTACGCCCACACGCCCGACGGCCGGCTGCTCACCCCCGAGACCGTCGACACCGAGCGCGAGATCTACGAGGTGCGGCATCCGCTGGCCATCGAGTACGCGTCGCTCAACCGCCTCAACCACGCCACCGTGAACCCGGCGGACGCCTGGATCGGGATCGTGTCCTCGGGAATCACGTACCGGGAGCTGCGGGAGGCTCTCCGCCGCCTCGGGCTGGCCGGCGACGCCGAGATCGCGGCCGCGGGGATCCGGCTGATGTGCATGCACATGCCGATCCCGTTCAGCCCCGAACGGGCCCGCAACTTCGCCCGGGGCCTCGAAGAGGTCTTCGTGGTGGAGGAGAAGCAGCCCAACATCGAGTCTCTCATCAAGGACGCGCTCTACAACGAGGCCCGCCGCCCCCGGGTGATCGGCAAGTACGACGAGCACGACGCCATGCTGTTGCCGGGACACGGAGGGCTGACCGCCGACGACCTGCTGGCGCCGATCCGCCGCCGCCTGTCCGAGCGCATCGGCAACCGTCTGGCCCCCGACCGGCCCGCCCGGGAGCTGATCCCCCTCCTTTCCGACGTGGCCCGGACGCCCTACTTCTGCTCCGGCTGCCCCCACAACCGCTCGACCCGCGTGCCCGAGGGCGCCGCGGTCGGAGCGGGGATCGGCTGCCACACCATGACCCTGCTGATGGACCGCGACGACTTCGGAGACATCGTCGGGCTCACCTGCATGGGACAGGAAGGCACCCAGTGGATCGGCATGGCGCCGTTCGTGGAGACGCCCCGCATCTTCCAGAACCTCGGCGACGGCACGTTCTTCCACAGCGGCCAGCTCGCCATCCAGGGTGCGATCGCGGCCGGCGTCGACCTGACCTACAAGCTGCTCTGGAACCGGACGGTCGCCATGACCGGGGGCCAGGACCCCCAGGGGATGATCGGCGTGGACGCGGTGGCGCGAGCGCTGCTGGCCCAGGGAGTGGCCCGGGTGCTGATCACCACCGACGACGTCGCCCGCTACCGGGGCGTGGACCTGCCCGACGATGTGGAGGTATGGGCTCGCGCCAGGCTGATCGAGGCCCAGGAACTCCTCGCCGGCGTCGAGGGCGTCACCGTCCTCATTCACGACCAGCAATGCGCGGCCGAGGCCCGCAGGGGCCGCAAGCGCGGGACGGTGGCCGTGCCCCGCCAGCGGGTGTTCATCAATGAGCGGATCTGCGAGGGCTGCGGCGACTGCGCCTCCATCAGCAACTGCCTGTCGGTGCAGCCCACCGAGACGCCCTTCGGCCGCAAGACCCGCATCGACCAGACGACCTGCAACCTGGACTTCTCGTGCCTCGAAGGTGACTGCCCCTCGTTCATGACCGTGACCCGGCCGGGTCGCCTGCGGTCATGGCTGCACCGGATCGGCGGCCGGAACCGAGGCGCTGCCCAGACCGGCCCTCCAGCGCCGGCCGCGCCCACCGACCTGCAGGACCCGGTGCCGGCCGTGCCCGCCGAGGACCTGTCGGTGCGCATCGTCGGCATCGGCGGCACCGGCGTCGTGACGGTGAGCCAGGTGATCGGCACGGCTGCGATGTTCGACGGCTACGAAGCACGGGGTCTGGACCAGATCGGCCTCTCGCAGAAGGCGGGGCCGGTGGTGAGCGACCTGCGCCTGTACCGGGGCACCGAGGCCGCCAGCAACCGGCTCGGCGAGGGCCAGGCCGACGTGCTGCTCGCCTTCGACCAGCTCGGCGCGGCATCGCCGTCGGGGCTGAGCACGGCCGATCCCGGGCGCACCGTGGTGGTGGGCTCCACCTCCCAGACCCCTACCGGAGCGATGGTGGCCCACCCCGAGCGAACGATGCCGTCTCCCGAAGAGCTCGATGCGGTGATCGCGGCGTCCACCCGGGCCGATTGCCGCCATTGGGCCGACGCTCACGAGATCACCGAGGCCCTGTTCGGGAACGCGGTGACAGCCAATGTCTTCGTGGTGGGCATGGCCGTGCAGGCCGGGGCGCTGCCGCTGTCGCCGCTGTCGGTCGAGCAGGCCATCGAACTCAACGGCGTGGCCGTGCACAGCAACATCGAAGCCTTCAGGTGGGGCAGGACGATGGTGGACCGTCCCGCTGCGGTCGCCTCGGCGGTGGAGGCCGGCCGCGAGGGCGCCCGGCGGCTGCCCGAACTCGACGCCGCTTCGGCCGAACGGGTCCGGGCCGTGGCCCGCGCCGTCGATGCCGCAGCCTCGGCCGGGGACGGATATGGAGCCGGGGACGGGTATGGAGCCGGGGCTAGCCATGGGGCCGGGGACGGGTATGGAGCCGGGGCTAGCCATGGGGCCGGGGACGGCCATGGGGCCGGGGACGGGTATGACAGCCATGAAGGGTATGACAGCCCCTTCGACCTGGAGCAGATGTTCGCCGAGCTGTGCGCCTTCCAGTCGCCCGGGCTGGCCCACCGGCACCTCGACTTCGTGGAGGCGGTGGCCGCGGTCGACGCCGAGCGGGGCGACGGCTCCGGCCGGCTGACGGTGGCCGCGGCCCGGGGCTACTTCAAGCTGCTCGCCTACAAGGACGAGTACGAGGTAGCCCGGCTGATGCTCGATCCCGCAGCCAACGCCGAGGCCCGCGAGCTGGCTGCGGCCACGGGCGCACGGCGGGCCTGGAAGCTGCACCCGCCGATCCTGCGAGCCCTCGGCATGAAGTCGAAGATCGCGGTGCCGGTCTCGTGGACGCCGCTGTTCCGCGCCATGGCCGCCATGCGCAGGCTGCGAGGCACGGTCCTCGATCCGTTCGGGCACACCGCGGTGAGGCGGGCGGAGCGGTCCCTGCCCACCGAGTACCGCGCCGCGGTCGAGTCGGACCTGCAGCGGCTGAGCCCCGACCAGCCCGACCGGTACGCCGCCGCGCTCGGCAGGGCCGCGCTGGCCGAGGAGGTGCGCGGCTACGAGCAGATCAAGATGGACAGCATCAACAGAGTCCGGGAGGAACTGAAGCGAGCCTGAAGGCCAGCGAGCCCGACGGCCAGCGAGCCCGACGACCAGAACGGGCGTGGCAGAACAGGCGTGGGAGAAGGCGGCAGACGCTGTTAGGCTGCCACCAACCCAATGGTGACGACGACTGCTACCGCCACCTTGGACCCACGCTTGGCGTTGTCCGCGGACTTCGCCGATGCGGTGCGCCGCCACGTCGATGGCCTGTCCAGCGACGCGGACATGGCGCTGCTCGAGGCCAACACCAGGCTGTGGGTTCGAGCCCTTTACCGACTGCTCGACGACGTCGCGGAATCCATCGACGCCGTGAGGGCCACGGTGAAGGGGCATCAGCGCGCCCTGATCGTGGCCGACCTCGAGAACGACTACCGCGCCATCGACTCCGTGCTGACGAAACTCGCAGGCCCGCCACGCGCCCCCCTGGAGAACGGCTCTTCCGCCGAGACCCGCAGTGCGGGCATCGTCGAGTTGCAGCTGTCATGGGTGCCGGGACGGGTGATCGCCTGGGCGGCCGGGTCGGGCCGGCCCCCCGAGGCCGCGCCGGAGGTCCTCAAGCGACTCCGCGACGCGGGCGCCGGGACCGTCGAGTGGAGCGAGCACCGTCCGGTGAAGCTGGGCGGCGGGACCCGGGCCGAGACGGTCTCGGCGCCGATCGAGAGCTGCCTCGGCTGGCTCGTGGCCCTCGGCGCGGCCGCCGAGGAGGACGGGATCGGGGCCAGCGTGTCATGGCTGGGACTGGTGGCCGCGCTGGCGGTGCGGCTCGCCGCCCAGGGTCGCATGGTTCCCCAGCTGAAGAAGGTCCGCCGCCGCTACCGGCCCGACGACGAGGCCAACGGCGCCAACGGCGCCAACGGCGCACCCCCGACCGCGGCGACCCGCGGCGACCACGCCAGCTACGCGGTCCGCTGGACCCCGGCGCTGGTGGAGTCCGACGTCGTATCCGCTCTGGCCGACTCCCTGCCCGGCGCGGCCGCGGCCTTCGAGAACCAGCGGGACGCGACCGCCTTCACCCAGGCCGCCCTCGCCGACATCTTCGACGCCATCGCCACAGAGGCCGCCGAACGGCTCGAAGCGCCCGCACCCCCGCCCGCGCCGCGCACCCGAGCAGACGTGGCCGAGACCGCGCTGGCCCGGCTGGACGGCGCCCCCTTCGATGTCCCCAGCCGCCACGCCTCCGACCTGGCCCGGCGGCTGGACCAGTGGGCCCGCCCGGTGACGGAGCCCTACGACCCGAGGCTGCGGCTCATAGTGCAACTGGACCCGCCCGACGACATCGGCGCCTGGCACCTGTCGGTGCTGTCGGAGGCCAGCTCGGGGGAGCTCCAGCCGGTCGAGCGGGCCCTGGTGATCGCGTCACGGGCCCGGCGCCAGGCGGTGAAGCACCAGATGACCCGGCTGGAGCGACTCTTCCCAGAACTGGTGCGGCTCGGCGGGCGCCGCCGCGGCGAGGTGATCCTCGACGCCGACGAGGCGTGGCAGCTGATGACCGAGACCGGCCACGTCCTGCAGGCCGTCGGTTACGAGGTCCGGGTGCCCGCGCTGTCACGCCGACGCCCCTCGCCGGCTCTGCGTCTCACGTCGGTCGAGGCCCAGGAGACCGTCGTCGGGGCCCGCCAGCTCGCCGACGTGCGCTGGTCGGTCGCCTTCGACGATGTGGAGTTGACCGCGACCGAGATCCGGGACCTGGCCACCCAGGCCCGGCCCCTGGTCAAGAGCCGGGGCCAGTGGGTGGAACTGGACCGGGCCGACCTGAACGAGGCCGCGGCCGCGCTGGCCGAGCGGGCCGACGTGACCCGGATGACCGGCGCCGACATGCTGCGCCACGCCCTCGGCCTGGAGGGATCCCCGCTGGCCGGGGGGACGATGGTCTCGGGGGAGGGCTGGGCCGCGGACTTGATCCGCAGCGCCGGCAACATCGGTTCCGAGCTCCCCACCAGGCCCGACGGCTTCAAGGGAACGCTGCGGACCTACCAGGCCGACGCGCTCGTGTGGCTGGGCTTCCTGGAGCAGGCCGGCCTGGGCGGCTGCCTCGCGCTGGACATGGGGCTGGGCAAGACCCCCACGATGCTGGCCCACATCTACCTCACGCGCGGCAACGGCCCGTCGCTGGTGGCCGCGCCGCCCGCGGTGGTGGGCAACTGGGCCAGCGAGGCCCGCCGGTTCGTTCCCGGCCTTCGGGTGGTGGTCCACCATGGGCCCAACCGCACGCCGGCCGGCCAGGTGCCGGCCATGGTCAAGCGGGCCGACCTCGTGGTCTCCACCTACGGCACCACCATGCGCGACCTAGACGTTCTCGAGAAGGTGGAGTGGTCGACGGTCGTTCTCGACGAGGCGCAGGCCATCAAGAACCCGGCCAGCGAGACCGCCCAGCAACTCCGCAGGCTCGACGCCAAGTGCCGGGTCACGCTGACCGGAACCCCGATCGAGAACGGCCTCGGCGACCTGTGGGCCATCATGGACTTCTGCAATCCGGGCCTGCTGGGGGCACGCAACCGGTTCATCGCCGAGATGTCGAGGGTCTCCAAGGAGCCCGAAACGGAGGCCGGCGGTGCCGCGGGATCCAACGGCTCGGAGGCGTCCAACGGGTCGCAGCCGGCGGTGGCCCCCAAGGCCGCCGCGGCCGGTGAGGGTGCCTTGGCCGCCCTGAACGGCATCCTCGTGTTCCGTCGCACGAAGGCCGAGCCCGCCATAGCCGCGGAACTGCCCGACCGCATCGATGAGCTCGATCACTGCACGATGACGGCTGAGCAGATCGGGCTCTACCAGGCCGTCCTCGACGAGTTGGTGGCCCGTACCGAGACCACCGCCGAGGGCGGCCCCGAGCGCAAGGGAGCGGTGCTGGCCGCCATCACCGCCCTCAAGCAGATCTGCAACCATCCCGTCAACTACGAGGACGACGGCGGTTCCCTCGACGGACGGTCGGGGAAGCTGGTCCGGCTGGAGCAGATCATGGACCAGGTGTTCGCAGCCTCGGAGCGGATGCTCATCTTCACCCACTTCGCCACCTGGGGCGAGCGCCTGGCCGCCCACCTGAGCGAGCGGACCGGCCTGCCCATCAGCTGCTACCACGGCGGCCTGGCCCGGGGCGCCCGCGACCGCCTGGTCCAGTCGTTCCAGAAGGGCAGGGGCGCCGGAGCCCTGGTGCTGTCGCTGAAGGCGGGCGGCACCGGCCTGAACCTGACCGCAGCCAACCACGTCGTGCTCTACGACCGATGGTGGAACCCCGCGGTGGAGGACCAGGCCCGCGACCGGGCCTGGCGCATCGGGCAGCGCAACACGGTGGTGTGCCACCGGCTCGTGTGCCCGGGCACCGTCGACGAGCGGGTCGAGGAAGTGGTGGCCGGCAAGCGCCGCATCGCCGACATGGTGCTGCCCAAGTCGTCGTCGGTGGGCGACCTGAACAGCGACCAGCTGCGGGCCGCGCTGGGAATCGACCCCGACCAGCTGCTCATCGACGAGAACGGCGACAACGGATCCCACGCACCGGAGCACGGACCATGACCGCGACGACCCCGACGCCGTCAACGTCAACGCGGGCGGCACCACCGTCGCCAGCCCGTCGATCCCACGTACCGGAGCACGGACCATGACCGCGACCAACGGGGCCGACGCAGCCCGCAAGCGCTCCCGTCGAGGCAGGGGCAAGGGACCGGCGCCGGGTTCCGCCAGGACCTCCGGCGATTTCTGGGGCTCCGCCGACAAGCTGCCCCCGGTGCAGGACGTGACGGTCTCGGGCGATCCCTCGGCGGTGGTCCGCTCGCTGGGACGGCCCCCGTTCTCGGGCCACGAGGCGGTCAGCGAGTACTACCTGCGGGCCGTCTACGACAACACCGTCAAGCTCGCCGAGGTGCTGGCCACCGCCGGCGACCTGCTGGAGGGGTCAGCCGACAACGGGCGCTAGCCGGCCGGATGCTAGACAGACCCGAGCGCCGAGCCGGGGGACAGTCAAATGAAGCCGTCGGACTTTCCGAGGGACGCCAAGTTCCACGACCCTTCGACCCCGCCGTTCCAGGACTCCAACGGCATGTTCCACGTTCTCAGCCACGCGGACGTGATGCGGGTGCTGCAGAACAGGGACGACGCGTTCTCACGCGACCAGGAGCCCTACCTAGCTGAGGGCGCGCCGGTCCACATGGCCATGGAGTTCATGTGGATGGTCGAGCCCTTCACCCTCGAGGGCGAGGTCGGCCGCCACGACGTGCTGCGCGGCGTGGTGGAGCCGTGGTTCAAGAACAATGCGGTCCGGACCATGGAGCCGGTGATCCGCAGGCTCACCATCGACACCGTCGACGAGGTCGTCGCCAAAGGCACCGGCGAGGTGAACGTGGCCACCGAGATGTCGTCGCGCCTGTCGATGCGGGTGATCTGCGGGCTGATCGGCATGGACATAGACCGCGAGGACTGGATGAGGGCCCAGCTCGACATCTTCAACACGTCCCCGTGGGACGACATGCCGCCCCAGTGGGAGGTGCAGGCGTACTTCTGGCAGATGGTGGCCAAGCGGCTCGCGGACCCCGGCGACGAACTGCTCGACATCCTTGTGGCCGCCTGGAGGGACGGGACCATCAACGACCGCGAGCTGCTCGGGTACCTGTTCGGATTCACCGCGGCCGGCACCGACACCACCGGGGCCAGCCTGGCCAACGCCTTCTGCTACCTGGCCGAGTTCGGCAAGCTCGACTGGGCCCGGGACCGGATCGACGACGACGAGGCGCTGCGGCGCGCCACCGAGGAGGTACTGCGCTTCGGCACGCCGTTCCCCATGAAGCCGCTGTACGTGCGCTCCGACGCCCGTTTCGGAGACCTGGAAGTCCCGGCCGGCAGCGTGCTGGCCGTGTGGTTCGCGGCCGCCAACCGGGACGAGGCCGTCAACGGCGGGCAGCCGCAGTCCGACCCGTCCACCTTCGATCCCGAGCGCTGGCCCAACCGCCACCTGGCCCTGGGGTGGGCCACGCACTACTGCCTGGGCTCGGAGCTGGCCCGGCTGGAGACCAAGATCCTGCTCCAGGAGGCGCTGCGGAGGCTGCCCGGCCTTCGCATGGACGCCGACCGGCCGTTCCGGCGCATCGCCGGAATCGTCGACGCCGTCACCGAGGCCCACTTCACCTTCGACCAGGAGGCAGCCGACCGGGTGCGCACGGAGTTGGCTCGCAACGGTTGACAGAACCCCATCCCTTGCGTCACTATTGATGTGATCTATGAAACTGGCGTGAGGGGCGATGAAGCATGGCAGATGAGCACACCTACGATCCGAGCGCGTTCACGGGGACGTTCCTGAACCCCGGGGCTGCGCCCTACTCCCAGACCGGGCTGTGGATCGCCTGGGGCGGGTACCACCTCGTCGACCACTACGTCAACGAGGTCTCCGAGATGATGGCCCTGCGCGAGGGCGCGGGGATCGAGGACAAGACACCCCTGTTCAAGACCATCGTCGAGGGCCCCGACGCCGAGGCCTTCGTCGACCGCATGCAGGTCCGCGACGCCTCCCGGGTCGACGTCGACCACGGCATCTACACCTTCTACTGCGACGACGAGGGCCACGTGGTCAACGAGGGGATCACCTTCCGCACCGCGGCCGACCAGTTCATCCACATGGGCGGCCCCATGGTCGGGTGGTTCAGCGAGTTCGCCGACGGCTACGACATCGAGCTCACCGACACGCTGAACACCGACCGCGACTACAGCGTCCTGTGCGTGCAGGGCCCGCGCTCACACGACGTCATGGAGGCGGTGACCGGCAGCGCCCACCGGGACCTGCCGTTCTCCCGGGGCCGCATGATCACCGTCGACGGCCACGAGGTGCGCCTGTGGCGAACGGGATTCACCGGCGAGATCGGCTTCGAGATGTGGGTCGGCCCCGAGGCGTCCACAGACATGTACTCGGTCTTCGTGGAGCGGGGGCGGGCCCACGGCGCCGTGCCCATCGGCAACGCGGCGCAGGCCGCCACCCGGGTCGAGGCCGGCATGCTGATCATCGGCGTCGACTACCGCCCGGCCGGCCCCTTCGCCCAGGTGCAGTTCGCGTACCTCGACGGCGACCGCTACTTCCACACTCCCGCCGAGCTCAACTTCGGGCGCCTCGTCGACCTCGGGCGCGACACCGGCTTCGTCGGACGGCGGGCGCTCGAGGCAGAGGCCGCCGGGGACCGCCCGGGCAAGGTGATGCGGGGCGTCGACATCGACCCGGCCGGCATCGCCGCGCTCTACGGGAGCGCCGGGACGCCCCCGTTCCTGAGCCCGCGGCTGCACCGCCACTTCAACTCCGAGATCCTCGCCGGCGGCGCCAGCGCGGGGTTCGCCACCTCGATGTGCTGGAGTCCGGTGCTGGAGACCATGATCGGCTTCGCGCACCTCGAGTCGCCCGAGGTGGCCGCAGGCGACGACGTGGCCCTCACCTGGCAGATCCACGACGGCCGCGGCGACATGGTCGAAGGCGAGGTCCCGGCCCGGGTGGTCGACCTGCCGTTCGTCGAGATGAAGCGCCGGAGGATCGGCTGAGCCCGCGGGCCGCTGGAACGGGCAGACCCGTCGTGCTGCAAAGGGGGTGTCTCCCGCTCTTGTTCGCTTCGCTCACGGGCCGCTCGGGCCCCGGCCTCGCTCCGTATGAGGCGACTCGCTCACCTGCTGCTCGGCCTCTGGGCGCTAGAACGACGGGGGACTGGTGATTATCAGAAAGCGCGCTCCGTCGTCGCCCGAGACCCACTGGTGCGGTGTCATCGACGGGTACAGGACGGTGTCGCCCCGATTGAGCGGGATCGGGTCCCGGTCCTCCAGGCGGATCTCCACCGATCCCTCCAGCACGTGGACGACTTCCTGTCCCTCGTGCACGATCACCTCCGAGACGACGTTCGGCTCCGCCACGGTCTCGTTGGCCTCCAGGCGATGCCCCTCGCCCGGGGTTAGGAAGCGGGTGGTGGCCCCCTCGGCGAGAAAGAACGCCTCGCCATCGTCGGCCCGCACCAGCGTGACCTCCGAGAGCGCGGGGTCGAGCAGCCCCACCGTCGTCGTTCCCAGGGCCTGGGCCACCCGGTGCAGCGCGAAGAGGCTGGGCATGGCCCGGGAGTTCTCGATCTGGGAGAGGAACGGCTGGGACAGGTCGCACCGGTCGGCGAGCTCCTGCATGGTCATGCCGGCGGCCTTGCGGCGCTGCCGGAGCGCAGGCCCGAGTTGCGGAGCGACGGACCCCGGTTCAGAGGGTCCCCAGTCAGGCGGTCCCCCGACAGAGGGTCTCCCGTCAGAGAGTCTCCGGTCCTCTGTCGCTCTGTGGTGCGTTCTCATCGATCTGCCTGGACATTCTAGCTCCCGAGGTCGGGCTCAGCCGTCAGCCAGGAAAGGCACGAGGGCGTCGACCAGGGCCGAGGGGTTGTCCACCGGCACGACATGGGTGCTGTCGGCGATCTCTACGAGGCTCGACTCCGGTGTGAGCCGGTCCATCTCGGCCATCACCTCGGCCCTCACGAAGCTGCCGGAGGCGTGGACGTGAAGCGTGGACGCCCCGATCCGGGGCAGCCGGTCCCAGTGGTCGTCGGAGCGGAACGGCCAGCGCTCGAAGAAGAACGGATCGTGCTTGGGCGCCAGGCGGCCGCCGTCCACCGGGCCGTAGCACGTGGCCGCCACCACCTCGACCATGCCGGAGGGGGCGTTGGGGTAGGCGGCGGCCACCGCGGCGCGGACCTCGTCGTGGTCGGCATGGTCCCGGGGACGGGGGAACAGTTCGGTCTCACCCTGCTCGAAGGAGGGCTCCACGTCGACCACGGCCAGCCGTCCGACCTCGTCGGGATGCTCGTCGGCGTACTGGAGGGCGACCAGCGCCCCCCACGAGGATCCGGCGAGGTCCACGGGCGAGCCGCCGGAGATCGCCGCGACCGCGCCGGCCAGGTCGGCGACATGGTCGGCGGTGGTGTAGTCACCGCCGGGAGACCACTGGCTCTCGCCGTAGCCGCGGAAGTCGAGCGCCACCACCCGGCGGTGGGCCCGGACTCCGAGCGCCACCGCGTGCCAGTTCCAGGCGTTCCCGGTGACGCCGTGCAGGCAGACCAGCGTCGGCCCCTCACCCCCGAAGTCGAGCCCGTGGACCCGGTTGCCTGCTGCTCCCGGCACGAAGAAGTGCGCGACTCCGGCGGTGGCGGCGGTGGCGGCGGTGGTGGGCATGGTGACGCTCCTGGGCAGACGGAAGGCCGCGCCGACAGGGCGGCCGGGGGCGAACAGTACAGTAGCGACCGCGCCGGCCGGCATCGGCCGGTCTGATCAGAAGGAGGACCCTTGACCGCTGTCGAGGCACGCGAGACCGTCGATCCGTTCGTTCCCGAGGGGGACTCCAGGTGGTATCGGGCGATGAGGCACTTCTGGCATCCAGTCGCCTATTCGAAGGACGTGGCCGAGGGCCAGATGGTCTCGGGCAGGCTCCTCGGGGAACGCATCCTGGTCGTCCGCCACGAGGGGTCCACCCGGGCCTTCATGGACGTGTGCCGCCACAAGGGGGCCGCGCCGTCGTTGGGCTGGGTCGAGAACGGCTGCATCAACTGCCCGTACCACGGCTGGGCCTACGACATGGAGGGAACGCTGGTGTCGATCCCGGCCCGGCCCGAGCTGAGCGGGGTGCTCCAGCTGGGGCTGGTCCGCTACCTGTGCCGGGAGAGTTCCGGCATGGTCTGGGTGAGCCTGACCGACGAGCCGTGGGGCGAGCCTCCGGGGATCCCGGAGTGGGACGACCCGATCATGCGCTGGCAGACGCCCCCCTACTACGACTGGGCCACCAGCTCGCCCCGGCGCCTCGAGAACTTCGTCGACTTCGCCCACTTCCCGTTCGTCCACGAGAACGTCCTCGGCACCAGGGACAAGCCCGAGGTCGAGCACCACGACGTGTGGCGCGAGGACGGCGCCCTCCGGTTCGACAAGATCTTCGTGGAGCCCAACGTTCCCCGCATGAAGGAGCTGCTGGAGATCGAAGACGACATCATGACGGTGCGCAACTGGTACCAGCTCACCGTGCCCGGCTCCATCTCGATGGTGCGGACCTTCCCCAACGGCAAGCGCTACGCGCTGTACATGGTGACCGCGCCCACCGGTCCGGCGACCTGCCGGAACTTCTGGCACATCGGCGCCGACTTCGTGGACACCCCCGACGAGATGGACTTCCTGCTGGAGTTCGAGTACATGGTGCTGGACCAGGACAAGCCGGTCGTCGAGTCGCAGTGGCCCGAGCACCTGCCCGACCGTCTCAGCGCCGAGACCTACGTCAAGGTGGCCGACGACGTGACCCTGGCCTACCGCAAGTGGCTCTTCGAGCTGGCCGAGGAACTGGAGCCGCACTGAGCAGGCAGGAGCCCGAGCCTCGCCGACCAGGACACAGCGGACCACAGACGGCGGACCACAGACACACAGGAGGACTCTGATGGGAATACTCGACGGACGGGTGATCATCGTCACCGGCGGGGCCAAGGGCATCGGCCTGGCCTACTGCCGGGGGTTGGCCGCGGAGGGGGCGACCGTCGTGGTCGCCGACCTCAGCGACGGCCGCGGCGTGGTCTCCGAGCTCGGGGCATCGGGCGCCGAGGCGATGTCGATGCAGGTGGACGTCTCCGACGTGGACCAGACCGAGGCGATGGCCGCGGCCACGGTCGAGGCCTATGGCCGCATCGACGGCCTGGTCAACAACGCGGCGTTCTACATGGCCGCCACCCGGGCCCCGATGGAGGACCTCCCGCCCGAGGAGTGGGACCTGTGCTTCGCGGTGAACGTGAAGGGGACCTGGCTGTGCTCGCGGGCGGTGGCACCGACCATGAGGGCCCAGGGCAGCGGCCGGATCGTGAACATCGCCTCCATGACGGTGAACGACGGCACGCCCGGTTTCCTCCACTACGTGGCGTCGAAGTCGGCCATCTGGGGGCTGACCCGAGCCATGGCCCGCGAGCTGGGCGGCTCCGGGATCGCGGTCAACACGATCACGCCCGACTACATCCCCCACGACGAGGAGTACTCCAGCGTCCAGCCCGAGGTGGATGTGGCCATACAGGCCCGGCGGGCGTTCAAGCGGTCCCAGGTCCCCGAGGACATGGTGGGCACCCTCATCTACCTCATGAGCCCGCTGTCGGACTTCGTGACCGGCCAGAACATCTGGGTCAACGGAGGCTCCGGCTTCCACTAGGGGCCGAGCGAACGGACCGGCCCGATCGGGGACTGCCGACACGCTCATATTGGAAGTAGAGTTCGCTGGAATCAACCGGAGCCTTCATATATCGTCCGTATCAATAATCAAGTAACTGCGACGTGTGACCGTCGCCCGGCAATGAGGGGGCAGCCCGAAGGCTCCTGCTCTTGCTCGCCGTGGCGGCTTATCGCGTGACAGTCCCAATAGGAGGAAACCAAATGCTGAAGACCGCTATCCGCATCGTGATGGCCCTAGCTGTTGTCGCCTCGCTCGCCGCGTGCGGCAGCGACGACGAGCCGGCGCCGGTCTCGAGCGCGGCCGACGACGCGGCCGTGGCCGCGGCGGAGGCCGAAGCCGAAGCCGCCCAGGCCGAGGCCGCCGAGGCGCAGGCCGCGGCCGATGCCGCCGCCGCTGAGGCTGACGCCGCCGAGGCCGAGGCCAAGGCCGCGGCTGACGCAGCCGCCATCGCAGAGGCCGAAGCCGCGGCGGCCGCAGCCGCGCTGGCGGCTGCCGAAGCCGAGGGAGAGGCCGTCGCGGAACTCGAGGCGGAGCTCGAAGCCGCGCAGGAGGCGGCCGCTGAAGCCGAAGCCGCAGCCGCCGAAGCCGCAGCCGCAGCCGAGGAGGCGGCCGCCGAGCAGGCAGCCGCCGCCCCCAGCCAGATCGACATGGCCATGCTCGTGGTCGGCACCAAGGAGGAGGGCTGGTACGCCACGTTCATCGACAGCGTCAACCGCGTCTCGGCGTCCAACAAGTACGGCATCGAGGTCAATCTCGAGATCCTCGAGGGAATCCCCTTCGCCGAGGGCGAGCGCGTCATCCGCGACCTGGCCCAGACCGGCACCTACGAGATCATCGTCGGCCACAGCACCTTCGTGGACGGAGTCGCCGCCAACAAGGGCGACTTCCCCGACACGCTGTTCGTGTACTCGGGCTCCGGCAACGACGACCACGAGGGCGGCGACAACGCCTACTGGATCGACGTGTTCATCCACGAGCCCGCCTACCTGGCCGGGATCATCGCCGGCATGACCACCGAGACCAACAAGATCAGCGGCGTGGCCGCGTTCCCGTTCCCCAACGTCAACGCCCCGCTCAACGCCTTCGTCGACGGCGCCCGGTCGGTCAACCCCGACATCGAGGTGGCCGGGGTCACCTACATCGAGAGCTGGTTCGATCCGGCCACCGCGTCGGCCGCGGCCGCCGCCCAGATCGCCAACGGCTCCGACGTGATCTACGCGGAGCGCTTCGGTCCGTTCGCAGCCGCTGAGGACGCCGGCAACGTGCGCGCCGTCGGCCACTTCACCGACCAGCTGGGCCTGTCGCCGGTGGTGCTGACCAGCGCGGTCGCGCAGTGGGACACCGCCTTCACCGACGTGCTCGACGCCTGGTACGACTACACAGTGCACGGCGTGCCCTACAACTCGCCGCCAAGCCGCATCGTCTACCAGTCGATGGTGGACGACGGCTCCTCGCTGGGCGCCATCTCCGACGACGTGCCGGCCGATGTAGTGGCCGCTGTCGAGGCGGCCCGGGCCGCGATCCTGGCCGGCGATCTGGTGGTCCCGCTCAAGTTCGACACCTTCGAGTAGTCGAGGGCGCGAGGCGGGCAGCAGCGAACAATCGACTGAATCCAAGGATCTGATGGCCAACACGGCCCAGTCAGGCGCGGCCGCGCCGGGGGAGAACATCCTCGTCGCCGAAGAGGTGACGAAGGTCTTCCCCGGCGTGGTCGCCAATGACGCCGTCAACGTCGAGATCCGGCGAGGCGAGATCCACTGCCTGCTCGGGGAGAACGGCGCAGGCAAGACCACGCTGGCCGACATCCTCTACGGGGTCTACCAGCCCGACGAGGGACGGGTGCTCCTCGAAGGCCAGCCCCTGGACCTGCAGTCGCCCCGGGACGCCATCGATGCCGGGATCGGGATGGTCCACCAGCATTTCGAGCTGGTGCCCCCGCTGTCGGTCATCGAGAACGTCGTCATCGGCACCCCGGCCAAGCAGTGGCTCGACCTGACCGAGGCCCGGCGCCGTCTCGAGGACTTCTTCGAGAGCTACGACGTGCACATCGATCCCGACGCCGAGGTGGGGCGACTCTCGGTGGGGGAGCAGCAGTGGGTGGAGATCTTCAAGACGCTCTACTTCGGCGTGGAGATCCTGATCCTGGACGAGCCCACCGCCGTCCTGACCCCCCAGGGGGTGGAGGAGCTGTTCCGCATCCTGCGGGCCATGCGGGACGAGGGCCTCACCATCATCCTGATCACCCACAAGCTCAGGGAGGTGATGGCGCTGTCTGACCGGGTGACGGTGCTGCGACGCGGCCGCGTCGTCGGCACGGTGGACACCGCGGACGTGGACCAGCTCGATCTGGCCCGGATGATGGTGGGGCGCGAGGTGCTGCTGCAGATCGACAAGGCCCCTTCGGAGCCCGGCGACCCGGTGCTCGAGGCCGAGGACGTCCACCTGGAGTCCGACACCGGCCGGGGCTCGCTCGACGGGCTGTCGATCACCGTCGGCTCGGGCGAGATCGTGGGGGTGGCCGGAGTGTCGGGCAACGGCCAGAACGCGCTGTTCGACGCGCTCGTGGGTGTGCGCCACCCGTCCAGGGGCACCATCCGCATCGCGGGCCAGGACACCACCGAGACGTCGCCCTACAAGATCGCCGCCCTCGGCGTGGCCACCGTCCCGGCCGACCGCATCGCGCAGGGACTGCTGATGGACTTCAGCGTCAAGGAGAACCTGGTGCTCGGCAACCACCGCAGCCGCCAGTTCGCCCGGTCCGGTGTCCTCAACCGGACGAAGATCGACGCCTTCGCGGCCGAGTCGATCGAGAGCTTCGAGATCAAGACCCCCTCGGCGTCGCAGACCACCAGGACGCTGTCGGGCGGCAACCTGCAGAAGATAATCATGGCCCGGGAGCTCTCGGGGATGCCGTCGCTGATCGTGGCTCACCAGCCGACGAGGGGACTCGACATCGCGGCCAGCGAGTACGTGCGGCGACGGCTCGTGCAGGAACGCGACCGGGGCGCGGGCGTGCTGCTCATGTCGGAGGACCTCGACGAGATCTTCCAGCTCTCGGACCGCATCGCGGTGATCTTCGACGGCCGGATCGTCGCGGTCACCGAGCCCGAAGCCACCACCCTCGAGGAGATCGGGATGCACATGGCCGGCGCCAGCAGCGCAACCGGAGACACGCCGTGAGCGAACAGGTCGACGACACGGCCGGCACCGGCCCCGGCGGCGAGCCCGGCAGCGGCGGCGCACGGCGCGATCCGCTGTCGCTGCTGTTCCAGCCGGGCGGGTGGCGGCTCGAGCGACGGCTGGAGACCCGTGCGGTCCACGAGCTCTACGCGACCCTCATCGCGCTGGCCATCACCGCGGTGATAATCGGCCTGCTGGTGATCATCGCGGGCGTGTCTCCTCTGAGCGCATTCTCGTCGCTGTACGACGGCGCCTTCGGCGACCGGGAGTCGGCCCTCGAGACGCTGGTGCAGGCGACGCCGCTGATCCTCACCGGGCTGGCCGCGGCCATCGCCTTCCGGGCCGGGGTCTGGAACATCGGGGGCCAGGGCCAGTTCATCGCAGGCGCCATCGGCACCTGGTGGGTCTACGACACGATGCCCGGCCTCCCCGCGCCGCTGCTGTTCGTGGCCATGTTCGCCGGGGCCGCCGTCTTCGGAGCGGTGTGGGCGTCGGTGGCCAGCGTCCTGCTGGTCCGCTACGGAACCAACGAGATCCTCACCACGGTGATGCTGAACTTCGTCATCGACTACGGGCTGTCGTGGCTGCTGTCGGGGCCGTGGCAGGCCAACAACACGCCCTACTCCCAGACCGAGCGGATGGTCGAGAGCACATTCCTGCCCCGGTTCTTCGACGACAGCCGGCTGCATCTGGGCTTCGCCATCGCGCTGGTCATGGCGGCCGCGGTCCATTTCGTGGTGCGGCGCACCACCCTGGGATTCGAGCTGAGGGCGGTCGGGGTCAACAAGCAGGCCGCGGCGTACAAGGGCATCAGCACCGGGGCGGCCATCATCGCGGTGATGGCGATCTCGGGGGCCCTGGCCGGGATGGCCGGCGCGGGCGAGCTACTGGGCCTTCATCACCGGATCAACTTCGAGTTCGGCGAGCAGATGATCGGCTTCACAGGGATCATCATCGCCCTGGTGGCCCGGCTGCATCCCGCGGGCGTGATCGTGGTGGCCATCGCCTTCGCCGGCCTGCTCAACGGCTCGACTCAGATGCAGATCGGCACCGGCATCCCAGCCGCGCTGGTGACGGTCATCGAAGGAGTGGCACTGGTTCTCGTGCTGCTGGCCGCGGTCGCCTGCCGCTACCGGCTGCGCAGGGCCGCCGTTCACACCGACGAGTCCGCCGAGGGTTCCGGGTAGCGGCCATGGAGGACTTCTTCACCTATTCGGTGATCCTGGGGATCTTCGTGGCCACCGTGAAGATCGCCACGCCGCTGCTTATCGCGGCTACCGGCGAGCTGGTCGCCGAGAGCAGCGGGATTCTGAACCTGAGCCTCGAGGGGACGATGACCATCGGCGCCTTCACCGGGTTCCTGGTCGCCAACGAGACCGGCAACCTCTGGCTGGGGCTGGTCGGGGCAGCCGTCGGCGGGGGAGCGCTGGGCCTGCTGATGGCGCTGATGACGGCCACGGTGAAGGTCAACCAGGTGGTGGCCGGCCTGGCCCTCAACATCCTGGGGCTCGGCGGCGCGTTCTTCTGGTACCGCTCCGTCTACGACGAGGGCGGCGCCGTCGCGCTCCCCACCGTGGACCGGTTCGAAACCGCCACCGTGCCCTTGCTGGCGGACATCCCGGCGGTGGGGGAGATCCTGTTCGACCAGCACTGGCTGACCTACTTCGCGGTGCTGATGGTGCCGGCCACGTTCATCTTCCTGTACCGCACGAAGTACGGGCTGGAGCTGCGCAGCATCGGCCACAACCCCGAGGCGTGCGACATGCGCGGCGTGGGAATCATCTCGCGCCAGTACACCGCGGTGGTCTACGGGGGCGTGATGGCCGGGCTGGGAGGCGCCTTCCTGTCGCTGTCGGAGGCAGGACAGTTCTTCCCCGACATCATCGCGGGGCGGGGCTGGATCGCCCTGGCCATCGTCATCTTCGGCAACTGGCGGGCGTCGTGGATCCTGGTCGGGTCGCTGCTGTTCGGGTTCCTGGAGGCCACCCAACTGTCGTTGCAGGCCAGCGACGTGAACCTGCCGTACCAGTTGCTGCTGGCGCTGCCATTCGTGCTGACCATCGCGGCTCTGGTCCTGAACCGCAGCCGGTCCCGGGTCCCGCTGGCCCTGACCATCCCGTACCACCGGGGCGAGCGCTAGACGGCAGGTGAAGCGGCCATGAGCCTCGACATCGACTCCCACATCCGCCACAGCACTCGCCACATCGGGCGCTCGGTGCCGCGCCGGGAGGACCGCGGGCCGCTCACCGGCCGGGGGCGCTACGTCGCCGACATCAGGCTCCCGGGGATGCTCGAGGTGGTCTTCGTGCGCAGCATCGAGGCCCACGCCCGGATCGCCGCGATCGACACGTCGGAGGCTCTCGCGGTCGACGGCGTGGCTGCCGTGTTCACCGGCGCCGACCTGGCCGGCGTGAACTGCTTCCCCGACTACATCCCCTACATCGGCCCGGTCCAGCAGCGCCCCCTCGCCGAGGGCCGGGTACGCTACGTGGGCGCCCCCTACGCCGCGGTGGTCGCGGTGGACCGGTACGTCGCAGAGGACGCGGCCACGCTGATCGCGGCGGGGACCGTCTACGAGCCGCTGCCGACGGTGGCCGACCTCGACCAGGCCCTGGCGCCGGACGCGCCCAAACTGTTCGACGACTGGGAGAGCAACTGCTCGTTCGACGTGGCCGCCCACAAGCCGGAGGTCGACCAGGCTTTCGAGCAGGCCAACCACACCTTCACCGAGACCTACGTCAGCCAGCGCCAGACCGGGCTGCCGATGGAGACCAGGGGAGTGGTGGCCGAGATGGTCGACGGGACGCTCACGGTGTGGTCCTCGACGCAGAGCCCCCACATGGTGCGCACCACCGTCGCGCTGATGCTCGGAGTGCCGGAGCCGCAGGTGCGGGTGGTCCACCCGACCATCGGCGGCGGCTTCGGCACCAAGACCCACATCTACCCCGAGGACGTAGTGGTCCCCTGGATCGCCCGCAGGCTCGGCGCCCCGGCCCGCTGGATCGAGGACCGCATGGAGAACCTGGTGGCGTCGGTGCACGCCCGGGAGCAGCGCCACACGGTCGAGGTGGCCTACGACGACGACGGGACGGTCCGCGGCGTGCGCTGCGCGTCGACGCTCGACATGGGCTCGGGCGAGATCTTCATGCCGGGCACCGCGCCGGTCTTCGTGACCAACGCCTGCATCACCGGCGGCTACGACTTCGAGAACATGGAGGCCCGCACCACCGGCGCGGTCACCAACAAGACGCCGGCCGGCGCGTACCGGGGCTTCGGCATCCCGGAGGGCGCGTTCGTCATGGAGCGGGTGATCGACCGGGTCGCCCGCCTGACGGGCACCGACCGGGTGGATCTGCGGCGGCGGATGCTGCTGAAGCCGGGGCAGACGCCCTATGTGATGCACGGCGGGGGTCGCCTCGACTCGGGCTCCCACACCGAGTCCTTCGAGCGGGCCCTGGAGATGTCGGCCCCGGCCTTAGAGCGGACCCGCGCCCGCTACGCCGACGACCCCGACGTCCGGGTGGGCGTGGGCTACGCCAACTACGTGGAGCCGACGTCGCCCAGCTACCACCTCACCACCGGTCACTGGGGCGGCGGCGACGCGGCCACCGTGCGGGTCGACCCCGACGGCTCGGTTCGGGTGGCGGCCGGGCTCAGCGCCATCGGCCAGGGTGCCGAGACCACCGCTGCGCAGCTGGCGGCCGACATGCTGGGAGTCTCTCCCGACGACGTCACCGTGGTGCTGGGCGACACCGAGAGGGCGCCCTACGGTCTGGGCTCCTGGGGCAGCCGCGGCGCGATGATGCTGACCGGCTCGGTGCTGCTGGCCTCGGAACGGCTGCTGGACAAGGCCCGCCGGATCGCGGCCCACATGCTGGAGGCGGCCGAGGCCGATGTCGTGCTCGAAGACGGCGCGTTCCATGTGGCCGGCAGCAGCCAGCCCTCGGTGGGCTGGGCCGAGGTCGGCACCGCGGCGTGGGTCCGCACCGTGGACCTGCCCGAGGGCATGGAGGCGGGGCTGGAGACCTCGGGCTTCTACCACCCCGAGACCCTGGAGCACCAGCTCGACGACACCGGCAAGATCAACGCGGCGGCCAGCTGGTCCAACGGCGCGCATGTCGGAGTCGTCAGTGTCAGGGTCAGCACCGGCGAGGTCAGGATCGAGGACTACGTCGTGGTCCACGACTGCGGGACGGTCATCAACCCCGCGCTGGTGGAGGGCCAGATCCACGGCGGCGTGGCCCAGGGCATCGCCGGCGCCATGTTCGAGCACTTCCAGTACGACCCCGACACCGCCAACCCCCGGTTCGCCTCGTTCATGGACTACCTGGTGCCCACCTGCGCCGAGGTGCCCCACATGGAGGTCGACCACTTCGAGTCGCCGGCCCCGGAGCAGCCTCTGGGCGTCAAGGGCTGCGGCGAGGGAGGCACGGTAGGACCGCCCGCGGTCGTGGCCGGAGCCGTCTCCGACGCGCTGTCGGAATGGGACGTCGATCTGACCGAGTGCCCGGTGACCCCCGTGGCCGTGCGGGCCGCCATCCGGGCCGCGGGGACGGACCGGGCGGGCACAGGAGCGGCCTCGTGAAACCGGCGCCGTTCGACTACTGCCGCCCCTCGACGGTGGCCGAGGCCCTCGAGGCTCTCGGCTCCTCTGAGTCCAGCCGGGTGCTGGCCGGCGGCCAGAGCCTCATCCCGGCCATGAACTTCCGCCTGACCGACGTGTCGGTGCTGGTCGACATCAACCATGTCGATGGTCTCGCTTCGGTGGACTGCGACCCGGGCGGCGTGACGGTGGGAGCGGCCGCGACCCAGACCCGGGTTCTGGACGACGACGGCGTGGCGGGCGTCGTCAGTGGTTTGCGGGCTGCGCTCCGCCATGTCGGGCATCTCCAGATCCGCAACCGGGGCACCGTATGCGGCAGCCTGGCCCACGCCGACCCCGCCGCGGAGCTGCCCGCCCTCGCGGTCGCCTCCGACGCGGTGATCAGCGTCTCCGGGCCCGACGGTGAACGCCGGGTCGATGCGGCGGACTTCTTCGTCGGGCCGTTCTGGACGTCTCTCGAGGACGGGGAGCTCATCACCGGGGTGCGCTTCCCGGCACCGCCGGCGGGCTCGGTGACCACCGTGGACGAGATCTCCCGCCGGGCCGGAGACTTCGCAGTGGCCGGTCTCGTCGCCAGGGTGGAAGCCGCAGATGGTGCAGTGCGCTCGGCCCGTCTCGTCGGCTTCGGTCTGGGGGGCGTCCCCACCAGGCTGCGAACAGCCGAGGCCGCGATCTCGGGGTGGGCCGCGGATCACCGGTCCGACGCGCTCACCGAGGCGGTCATGGCTGACACGGCCGACGCGTTCGACGACATTCACGCCACCGCCTGGTACCGCCGCGAGGCCGTGGCCGCGCTCAGCGTGCGGGCAGCCCGCGGCGCGCTGGCTCGCCGGGAGGCCGCATGACGATCAGCGAACCGACCCCCGAGACCGACGTAGCAGTCACCATCAACGGCCAGGCCCACCGCCACCGGGTGCCGGCCCGCCTGCTGCTGTCGGACTACATCCGCGACACCGTCGGCCTGACGGGCACCCACCTCGGCTGCGAGCACGGCTACTGCGGGGCCTGCACCGTCATCGTCGACGGCGACGCGGTGCGGTCCTGCCTGGTGCTGGCGGTCCAGGCCGACGGCGCCGAGGTCCGCACCGTCGAGGACCTCGCTCCGGCCGGATCGGACTCGCTGTCACCGATGCAGCAGGCATTCCACGACAACCACGCCCTGCAGTGCGGCTTCTGTACCGCCGGGTTCCTGATGACCCTCGAGAGCGTCGACCCCGACCAGTGGCGGGCGCCCGAGCGCATGGTGGAGCTGCTGTCAGGCAACCTGTGCCGCTGCACCGGCTACCAGAACATCATTGCCGCGGTGTCCGAGGCGTGGAATGCTTACGACGGAAGTGGAGGACGCAACGATGGCTGACGCGACCGTTGAAGCAAGGGTTGAAGTGAACCACGACGTCTGCATCGTCTCAGGAATGTGCGCCTCATTGGCGCCCGAGATCTTCGACATCGACGACGACGGGCTCAAGCTGGAGGTGCTCCAGCCGACGTTGCCGCCAGAGTTGGTGGCCAAGGCCCGCGGCGCCGAAGCGTGCTGCCCGGTGGAGGCCATCAAGGTGACAGAGGCATACAGGTAACAAGAGGCATACAGGCAATAGACGCATACAGGCAATAGAGGTAACCGAGTCATGACCATGACCCAAGGCCCCGGAGTAACCGCAGGATTCGAGGTGCAGGGCAACACCCAGCTCGACATGGCCGGCGAGGAGCGGCTCTACCAGCAGCTCAAACGCTTCTGGCAGCCGGTGGCGTTCTCCGACGACCTGACCGACTCGCCCCACCAGGTGACGCTGTTCGACACCCGCCTGGCCGTGGCCCGCCTCGACGGGAAGGCCCAGGTCTTCAGCGACATCTGCCGGCACCGGGGCTCGGCCCTGTCGCTGGGACGGGTCGACGGCTGCCGGCTGCGCTGCGCCTACCACGGCTGGGCCTACGACGCCGAGGGCACCGTGGTCGACATCCCGGCCCGGCCCGAGCTCAACGGCAAGCTGGTGGCCAAGCTGCCGACCTACCCGACCATCGAGGCCGGCGGGCTGGTGTGGACCTGCGTCTCGGGCGAGACGCCGCGGTTCGGCCCGTCGGAGTGCCCCGAACTCGACGATCCCTCCTACCGGTTCCTGCGCTTCCCGCCGTATGAGTGGGACTGCTCGGTGGCCCGGCGCCTCGAGAACTACTTCGACTTCTCCCATTTCGCCCATGTGCACCACGGGATCCTCGGCGACCGCGACGAGGCCGAGATCGCCGACTACGACGTGACCAGGCAAGGTTCGGAGCTGAGGATCACCGCGGGCCCGTTCATCGAGTACACCGACAACGTCAAGAACTCGGCCGTCGAGCACGACGGCCTGACCTACGAGGCTTGGAAGCGCTACCGGGTGTACATGCCCAACGCCATGAAGCTCAACAGCTCGGCCGGGGTGACCGAGGACTTCGTGCTGTACGTGGCGGTCGCGCCGGTCAACCGGAGACGGACCAGGTGCTTCACCTTCGTGGGCCGCAACTACGCGCTGGACCGCGACCAGGACTTCTGGGACATGCAGTACGTGATCCTGGGCCAGGACCAGCCCATCGTCGAGTCGCAGCGCCCCGAGGAGCTGCCGGTCGATCTGACCGCCGAGATGCACGTCAAGGGCGCCGACGCGGGCACCGTCGAGTACCGGCGCTGGCTGATCAGCATCGCCGAAGGCGAGATCGAACCGGCCCCCACCGGCTGAGCACGCGCCGGCCTCGCGGCTCGGGGCCGCGGCCCGGTACCGTTGGACCCCGTGACTGCGACCGAGCCCCGCGCCGACCCTGTGTCCACGGTGTCCCGGAACGACTCCGCGCCGGGCCCCCACGATGACGACCGGCTGCCGGTCAAGATGCTCAACGACCGGATCCTGGTGGCGGTGGGCGAGGCCGAGGGCGAGCGCCGCTCGACGGGCGGGATCCTGATCCCGGCCACCGCCCAGGTGGGCAAGCGCCTTACATGGGCCGAGGTTGTTGCGGTGGGGCCCAACGTTCGCAACATGGAGAAGGGCGACCGGGTGCTGTTCAACCCCGAGGACCGCTACGAGGTGGAGGTCAGGGGCCGCGACTACATCATCCTGCGCGAGCGAGACGTCCACGCGGTGGCCGCCGAGCGCCTAGACAAAGGCAGCACCGGCCTCTACCTGTAGCCCTTCGGACCGAGGCCGCCGCCCCGCGTCAAGACCATCGACAACGTGATCGACGCTCAACATCCAGGTCGGCGAGCATCTGATCGACATCAAGCTCGATCCCCGCTCTGGCCTTGAACTGCTCGATCCTCTGTATCAACTCCTCCTTGTCGGCACGCTGAACCAGACGATGGATCTCCGCGAGCATGAACTGCTGGATCGACTGGTTCCGGGCCCGTGCCCGGCGGCGGATCTCCGCGTACACCGGCTCGGGGATGTTGCGAATCTGGATCGTCGGCATGGCCAGCTCCAACCGCCCGAGAGCCCAACTCTCAGGCCTCAGCAGCCGGAACCCGGCGCGGAGTCGCTCGGGCCTCGCGCAGCGTTTCCCGAGCGGCATAGGGCCCGGTCGGACCGGCCCGGCTGCCATTGCTGGACCTGCCGTTGGGGGCCTCACTGCTAGATCTGCCGTTTCTGGACTTGTCGCCGCTGAGAGCGTCGCTGCCAGGCGCGGCCTGCGGCTCGGGCTCGGAGCGATGGGACGGACCAGCCGGGGCGGTCGGAGCGAATAGGGGAGCGGTGTCGGGCAGGCGCGCGCCGTGGTGGATGCGGTCGGGGGGCTTGATGGTGTGTTTGCCGTCACCCGCGCTGACGACTTGCCAGCGGTGGTCGTGGATCTTGGCGTGGCAGCCCCAGCACAGCGGCATCAGGTTGTCCAAGTCGGTGCGGCCGCCCCATGCGAAGGGGTCCATATGGTGGGCGTGCAGCATGTTCTCGTCAGTCTCCCCGCAGCCGGCGCAGCCGCCGTAGAGCGCCATCAGCGCCTGGAACTGCGACTCGGTGGCCCGGCGGACGTTGCGGCCCTTCCACATGGGCACGCCCTTGGCGCTGAGCACCATCCCGAACCATGACGACTCGCCCGCGAGCCTCTCGATCACCGAAGCCGGCAGCGGATCCCCGTCAGCGGTGGAAGCCATCATCTCCTCGCTCTCGGCATCGAGGCGGGCCACCAGCGCGATGTCCGGGTACGGCCTGCCGCCACCGGCGGCGCCCGCGGTCATGTTCTCGAACGCGTCGGCCATGCACTGGGGGAGACTGCGAACACCACCGCCGCCCCGGGCCTGCTTCTTGTCCGCGTCATCCAGGCCGCGCGCACTGTTCTCGTCGGTGCCGGTCAGGCCTCGGCCCTGCATCTTGTCGATGCCACACAGGCCGTGGTCGCTGCTTCTAGCGGCGTCAGCCAGACCTCGAGCCTGCTTCTTGTCGCCGTCATGGAGGCGGTGGGCCTCCCTGTTGAGCCGGTTGCGGATACGGCGCCCGGTCACCGGATCGAACTGCCCGTACAGATGCACCATCCCGTCATCGCCGTTCCAGACCCGCACCGCCCGCCGGGCCCGCTGCCGACGGTACTCCGAGTCGCCGCCGTCGGCCTGGCGCTCAGCGGCCCACCGCTTGGCCTCCTTGGCGAACCGATCCGGCGGCAGCGACTCGGCCTTGGCCAGCAAATCCGTGTCAGACTCCACCTCTGTGGCGCTGGTCCTATCGAGCGCGTCAGCGAGCCGCCTCGCATTGGCGAGGGGCATCCGGCCCTCCTCGACGGCATCCTGCACCGCCGACACCGAACCGACCGCGGCAGCCGTCCTGACCTGGCTGCGGGCGTCGCGCCGGTGCATCCCGGTGCTCTCGGCCAACACATGGGCCCCGCCGTCACCGTGGCCGCGGCTGCCCGCCACACTCGCCGCAGCCACAGCCTGAAGGATGTCCAACTTGCCGCAAACCGCCTTGGTCCCAGCCAGCACCCCGAGAAGCTCCTCTGAAGACGCCCCGCCCCGTCGCACACAAGCCAACAACTCCGACGCCGCCGCATCAAGCCGCTCAACCAGTTCGATCACCATGCACCCATTGTCGCATACCCCTATGACATCTGTCAAGCATTTCCATGATAATCAAATATCTTTCTTCGCCGGTTCGGCGGGATCCGGGTCGCGCCGAAAGAACGATCCACGAGCACCAGACATCCCACCGGATGCGCTCGCCACGCCCCGAGCACGACCAATGCCGCATATCTCCCACATCGGGGGAACCGCAACGATCGTCGCAGCCGCATCACAGAACTGATGCGGTAGTTGGAGGGGCCGCTAGGTCCGGCGCTTCATCTTCACGAACGGGAGCTCCGAGACCACCGCGCCGACCTCGCATGCTGAACCGAGGATCTTCCAATCCAGGAGCACCTTCGTCCCGGGCTTCGCAGATGCGGTGCTGATCCGGGCGAGCCCGATGAGCCCGCCGACCCTCGGACTCCACGCAATGCTGTTGACGTACCCGACGTGGCCGCCCCCGGATCGGACCGGCAGGAGCGGGAACCGCCAGCGCTGCGGAACACGGGGTGGCTCTCCTTGCTCACCCTGCTGCGCCGCAATGTCTCGCCCGTCGATGCGTAATCCGACGAGGCGCCGGGCCGGGCCACCGCCCTGGCGCTCGGCCAGCAACGCCTCCCGGCCGACGAAGTCTCCCTTTCCGAAGGCGACGAACCGGCCGATGTTCACTTCTTCGGGTGTCGCCAGCCACTGGACATGCTGCGGCGCGGTGGGATCGCCAGAATGCGTGGAGCTGTCAGGACCGGCTCTCGTGTAGTCGATGACAGGCAGGATGAGACCGGCTTCGATTCGGCCGACGTCCTCAGCCAGATCCCCGAGCGGCATCATCCCGAACGGCTCCCCCGCGGCGTACAGGATGTCCCACACCTCCAGGGCATCTCCTGCCCGTACCCAGAACTCGAAGCCGCGCTCTCCCGTGAAGCCCTGTCGCCAGATCCAGACGGTGGCTGAGCCGAGCCGGATCTCAGCACCTCGGGAGAACCGCAGACCGGACAGGTCCTGTCCTGCCGCCCTCGCCAAAATGCGGTCGGATGCCGGGCCCTGGACGTGGAGGATTCCCCACTCCTGTGTGACGTTCTCGACGGTCACATCGAAGCCCTCGGCGTTCTGCTCATACCAGATGTCCAGCGGGCTGGCGGTGTAGCCGAACTTCTGCTCGGACATACGGAACAATAGGCCGTCGCTTATGAGTTTGCCTCTCTCATCACAGAATGCATTGTAATAGGCATGCCTGAGTTCCATCTTCGAGATGTCGCGAATGACGAGCCGCTGGAGATACTCCACGACGTCGGGACCTGAGAAGAAGTACATCTCAAGCGGTGACTTGTCCTCCAGAATGGCTGCCTCGCGCATCGCAGCCACTTCCTGCCCGTGGTCCCAGAACGTCTCCGGGCGCAGGTAGACCACATCACCGGCCGCCCACTCACTCCAAGTGCCCGATTTGACGAGCGGGCCGATTCGCGGCGTGAATGGCGTTCCGCTGATCCTCATCGTGTCAAGTCCCCTTTGTCTTCTGGAAGTGCGCGATCTCGTCGACCCCTGAGGATTGATGCCATCAATACTCTCGGCGAAGTGTAGCGAGGGTCACCCTCATGTCAAGCTCGGGTCGCCGGCGGGACGGGGAGGCGTGACGCGCCTTGACAGCGATGGGTCGGCAAGCCACTATATTGCTCTCGCCAATGTCACGCCCCTTTCACGCTGGCGGGCGGCCGAACCCGGCTGCCATGAAGGGGCAACAACCATGAGGGGGCACCGATGACGAGACTTACGATCCGATTGCTGGCCGCCGTGCTGGCTTTCTCGACCGTTCTGGTGGCTTGCGGAGACGACGAACCCGAGCCCGCACCGGAACCGGCCGCGGAGCCAGAACCGGCACCCGCGCCCGAGCCCGACCCAGAGCCCGTGGCGGAGGCTCCCGAGCCCGCGGCCAGCGAGGATCCCACTTCGCTTCACATCGCGGTCATCTTCGGGAACACCGCCGACGACACCTGGAGCACCTCGATGCTGGGGGCACTCAACCGGGTCTCAGCCGAGGCGCCCTACGGCCTCGACATCACCTATGAGTACTTCGAGAACATCTCCTACGCCGACGGCGAGCGGGTTCTTCGCCAGACCGCGGAAACCGGCGAATTCGACATGATCATCGCCCACAGCACCTACTCCGACTCCATCTACGCCATCAGGGACGACTTCCCAGAAATCCTCTGGTCGTTCACCGGATCCGGCAACGAGGGCCGGGGCGGCAACGGCTACTGGCTGGACGTGCTGCCCCACGAGGCCGCCTATCTCGCCGGCATCGCTGCGGGCCATCTCAACGAGACCGGCATCATCGGCTCGGTGGCCGCCTTCCCGTTCCCGAACGTGAACGGCCCGGTCAACGGGTTCTTCGCGGGGGCCCGCTCGGTGAACCCAGACCTCGAGGTCCGGGTCACCTACATCGAGAGCTGGTTCGATCCAGCCGCGGCCCAAGAGGCCGGCGCCGCCCTCATCGAGGAGGGCGCCGACAGCCTCTACGCGGCCTCAACGTTCGGCACGTTCCAGGCCGCGCTGGAGGCGGACCGGGTATTCGCCATCGGCGACTTGGACGACCAGGAGGCGCTGGCCCCCGAGGTCGTCATCACCAGCGTGCTGATCCTGTGGGATCCGGGACTCAATGTGCTGATCGACGAGTGGTGGGCCCACGAGACCGCCGGCGAGCCCTACGACGCCCCGACCGAGCGGATCCACTTCTATATGGCCGAGGGCGGAGCCGACATCGCACCGCTGAACGAGGCCCTAGTGCCCGCCGAGGTGATCGCGGAAGTCAACGCTGCTCGGGACCAGATCCTGAACGGCGAGCTCGTCGTCGAGTTCAATCCGGGCGACGTCAGCTGATCCACTGGCGAGCGGCCGGCCCGCTAGGCCGGGCCGGCCGCCGGCAACAGCAGATCGACAGGAGCCGCGCATGCCGGAACTGACCGAGCGGGAGCAGCAGTTGCTGCGGCGGGCGATCGACGTCTCGAGGCGCTCCCGCCAGAACGGGAACCACCCGTTCGGAGCGATCTTCGCCGACAGCTCGGGGAAGGTCCTTGCCGAAGCCGAGAACTCGGTGGTCACCACCGGCGACCTGATCGGCCATGCGGAGACCAACCTGGCCCGCGAGATGGGCCTCACGCTCACTGCCGAGCAGATCGCCGGCGGCACCGTCTACGCGAGCTGCGAACCGTGCGCGATGTGCGCCGGCGCCATGTACTGGGCCGGTGTCACCCGCCTGGTCTACGGCATGAACGAGTCGGACCTGATGCCGTTCGACAACGGCGAGCGAGACGAGAACGCGACGATGACGGGGGTCGGATGCCGGGCCGTGCTGGCCAGCGGACAGCGCGCCATCGAAGTCAGCGGCCCGCATCTCGTTGACGAGGCGGTACAGGTCCACCACGGGTTCTGGGGCGCCTAGCGTCTCGGCGTCCCAACACCGATGCTCACGGCTGATTACCGTTCGGTGCCATGAACGGCCCCGGCGCCAACCCTGTCCTGCTGCGGGCCAGCGGCGTGACCAAGCGGTTTCCCGGCGTAGTCGCCAACGACCACATCACGCTGGAGATCCGGCGGGCCAAGGTGCACTGCCTGCTCGGGGAGAACGGGGCAGGCAAGAGCACTCTCGCCGATCTGTTCTACGGCGTGCACGAGCCCGACGAGGGCGTCGTCGAGTTGCGGGGCGAGCCGGTCCACATGGTCTCGCCCCGCGACGCCATAGCGGCCGGGATCGGGATGGTGCGCCAGCACTTCGAGTTGGTCACGCCCATGTCGGTTCTCGAGAACGTCATCATCGGCACCCGGGGCGAGGCCAAGGTCGACCTGCGCACAGCCCGGGACCGCCTCGGTGAGTTGTGCGACCTCTACGGCGTGGAGATCGATCTCGACACTCCGGTCAGTGACCTGGCGGTGGGCCAGCAACAGTGGGTCGAGATCCTCAAGGCCCTCTACCTCGGCTGCGAGGTGCTGATCCTCGACGAGCCGACCGCGGTGCTGACCCCCGAAGGGATCGAGCGGCTCTTCACGACCCTTCGCCGCATGGCCTCCGAGGGTCTCACCATCGTGCTGATCACCCACAAGCTCCACGAGGTGATGGAGATCTCCGACGACGTGACCGTCCTGCGGCGCGGCCGGGTGGTCCGCACCTCCCTCACCTCGGAAGTGACCATGGCCGACCTGACCAGGATGATGGTCGGCCGTGACGTCGACCTGGACATCGACGTGGCCGAGGCCTCACAGGGCGACCTGGTGCTCGACGTCTCGGGACTCGACGTGGCCACCGAGTCCGGTAGGGGCTCCCTCAAGCAGGTGTCGCTCCGGGTGCACGAACGCGAGATCCTGGGCATCGCCGGCGTGTCGGGCAACGGCCAGGACGCGCTGTTCGATGTGCTCGTCGGGATGCAGCCCGCCGGAGTCGGCACCATCGTCGTCGACGGGCGGGACATGGCCGATCTGTCGCCGGCAGCCAGGCTCGAGCTCGGTGTCGCGAGCGTCCCCGCCGACCGCATCCACCAGGGCCTGATGATGGACTTCCGGATAAGCGAGAACCTGATCCTCGGCCGCCAGCGCTCCGACCGCTTCGGGCGGCGGGGCTGGCTGAACCAGAACGACATTGCCCGGTTCGCGGACGACTCCTTCGCCAACTACGACATTGCCGCGCCGTCGACCACGCATGTCACCCGGGTGCTCTCGGGCGGCAACCTGCAGAAGATCGTGATGGCCCGCGAGCTCGCCGGCCATCCCCGGCTGCTGGTCGTTCACCAGCCCACGAGGGGTCTGGACATCGGCGCCACCGAGTACGTGAGGCAGCGGCTGGTCGAGGAACGCGACCGGGGCGCGGCGATACTTCTGATCTCTGAGGATCTGGACGAGTTGCTGAACCTGTCGAGCCGCATCGCAGTGATGTTCGACGGCCGCATCGTCGGCGAGGTCGACCGCCGCGACGCGACCATCGACCGGATCGGCATGTGGATGGCCGGGGTGTCGGACGCCCCGGGCGAGGCCCCGCCATGAGCACCGATGCGTCGACCACGCGCGGTGGGTCCTCGGGGAGCCTGCTCCGCCGGGGAGGCTGGCGACTGGAGAAACGGCTGGAGGTCAGGCCCTGGCACGAGATCGTCACGCTGGTGGGGGCGTTCATCATCGGTCTGGCCCTCTGCTCGATCCTGATCGCAGCCTCCGACAAGAGCGTCATCGACTCCTACCGGGCGCTGTTCGACGGCGCCCTCGGGTCCCGCCGAGCGATCTACGAAACGCTGGTCCAGGCCACGCCGCTCATCTTCACCGGCCTCGCGGCCGCATTCGCGTTCCGGGCCAAGGTGTGGAACATCGGAGGCGAGGGCCAGTTCTTCGCCGGCGCCATGGGTGCGTACTTCGTCAGCGACCTGTGGAGCGCCCACCTTCCCCGCGGCGTGATGGTGCCGGTGCTGTTCATCGGGGCGGCCGCGGCCGGAGCGCTGTGGGCGTCGATCGCGGGCGTGCTGAAGGCCCGTTACGACACCAACGAGATCATCACGACAGTGATGCTCAACTTCATCATCCTGCTCATCCTGTCCTATCTCCTCGGAGACTTGTGGCGGTCCCCCGACACCTTCTACTTCCAGACGGTGACGCTGCCGGAGTCAACCCATCTGCCGCTGATGATCGATGGAAGCCGCCTCCACTGGGGATTCGGCATCGCAGTGGCCATGGCCGTCGTGGTCTACGTAGTGCTCAGACGGACCGCGCTGGGCTACGAGGTGCGGGGCGTAGGCATCAACCGCACCGCTGGCTCCTACAAGGGGATCTCGGTTCCTCGGGTGACCGTGCTAGTGATGGCGATCAGCGGCGCGCTGGCCGGACTGGCCGGCGCGGCGGAGTTGGCCGGAGTGCATCATCGCCTCCAACTCGACATCTCCAACAACTTCGGCTTCGTGGGCATCATCATCGCGCTCATCGGTCGCCTTCATCCCGCCGGAGTGGTCGTCAGCGCCATCGCCTTCGGGGCGCTCGTCAACGGCGCGGTGACGATGCAGATCCAGACCGGGATCCCGGCCGCGCTGGTCGACGTGATCCAGGGGCTGTCGCTCATCTTCGTGCTGACCGGCGCGGTGGCGGTGCGCTACCGGCTCCAGAGGACCCGTTCCGATGAATGACGTCCTCGAAGCCCTCATCAACGTGGGCGTGCTGGCCAGCGCCATCCGCATCGCCACGCCGCTGCTGCTGGCCGCGCTGGGCGAGATGGTCACTGAGAGGGCCGGCGTGCTGAACCTGGGCATCGAGGGCACCATCACGGTGTCGGCCTTCGGGTCCTTCGTGGTCGCTGACAAAGCCGACTCCCTGTGGCTGGGAGTGCTGAGCGGGGTCGGGGCCGGAATACTCCTGTCGCTGCTGATGGCCGTCCTCGTGAGCAGCATCAAGGTCGAGCAGGTCGTGGCGGGACTTGCCCTCAACCTGTTCGGTATCGGCATGGCGTTCTACCTGTTCCGGGCGTTCTACCCGCAGACGGGCGGCGAGATGCCCCGTAGCGACACCTTCGACTTCGCCGAGATCCCCCTTCTGGCCGACATACCCGCCGTCGGGGAGATCGTGTTCAGCCAGCACTGGCTGACGTACGCAGCCATCCTCACCTGCCCCGCGCTGTGGTTCGCGCTGAACTGGACCCAGTTCGGCCTCGAGCTGCGCAGCGTCGGCAACAACCCCGCCGCCTGCGACATGCGGGGAATAAGCGTCACCCGGATGCAGTACCTGGCGCTGGCCTTCGGGGGACTCATGGCCGGCCTGGCCGGCGCGTTCTTGAGCGTGTTCCTGTCGGGGCTGTTCTTCGTGGACGTGGCCGCAGGACGGGGATGGATAGCGCTGGCCATCGTCATCTTCGGCAACTGGCGGATCGGGAGGATCCTCGCCGGCTCCCTCCTCTTCGGCTACCTCGACGCCTACCAGCTGTCGCTCCAGGCCCGGGGCCTGGAGGTCCCTCACCAGCTGCTGCTCGCGCTGCCATTCGCGTTGACGATCGCGGCCCTCGTCGTCAACCGGCGTCGCAGCCAGGAGCCGCTGCACTTGGGCGTGCCGTACTTCAGGGGTGAGAGATGATTGAACCGCACCGACGCAAGGGGGATGCCCGATGAGCCAGCTGATCAGCCGGGTCGACTACGTCGATGCCGACACCGAGGACAAGCTGTACGAGGCCATGCGGGACAAGTTCTGGTACCCGGTGGCCTACTCCGACGAACTCACCGACGAGCCGCAGGGCTTCGTGCTGTACGGCAAGAAGCTGGTGGTGGTGCGCCTCGACGGCCAGCCCGTCGTGTTCGACGACCAGTGCCTGCACAAGGGGACCGCGCTGTCGCTGGGCAAGGTCGTCGACGACTGCCTGCGCTGCCCGTACCACGGCTGGACCTACGACGCCACCGGCGCCATCCGCCGGATCCCGGCCCGCGAGGAGCTCTCCCAGCACATCAACGCGAAGCTCGGCAGCTACCCGACGTGCGAGACCAGCGGGCTGGTGTACACCTGCCTGGGCGATCCCATCTACCCGCCGCCGTCGGTGCCGATGTTCGACGACCCCAGCTACCAGTTCCTGCATCTGGACGTCTACGAGTGGGACTGCTCGATGGCTCGCCGCCTGGAGAACTACTTCGACTTCTCCCACTTCCCGTGGGTGCACGACGGCCTCCTCGGGGACAGCAACCAGCCGCGAGTCGACGACTACGCCGTTGAGAAGGTCGGGGGCGAGCTCCGCTTCCTGGCCGGGCCGTTCCCCGAGTTCACCGACAACGTCAAGAACGCGCCGACGGCCGATTCCGGCGGCGAGCCCGTCTTCGGCGCCATGAAGCGGTACCGGGTCTTCGTGCCCAACGCGATGCAGCTGAACAGCAGCGCCGGCGAGACCGAGGACTACGTGCTGTGGGTCTGCCTGGCCCCGGTGGGTCCCGAGCGCACCCGGTGCTTCACCTACCAGGGCCGCAACTACGGGCTGGACCACGGCGAGGAGTTCATGGCGTTCGCGCAGCTGGTGACCGACCAGGATCAGCCGATCGTCGAGTCGCAGATGCCGGCTCAGGTCCCGATCACGCTGCCCGAGGAGATGTTCGTCAAGGGCGCCGACCTCGCCCTGCTGGAGTACCGGAAGTGGCTGCTCGAGATCGCTGGGCTCCGCTCGTGAAGCCGCCTCCTTTCGTCTACTGCCGGCCGCGAGACCTCGACGAGGCTCTCGCGGTGCTGGCCGAGCACGGCGACGAGGCCAGACCCCTGGCCGGGGGCCAGAGCCTCGTCCCGATGCTCAACCACCGGCTGGCCCGCCCCGGCGTGCTGGTCGACATCGGGGCTATCGAGGAACTGCAGCGCATGGAGCGCCGGCCGTCGGACTGGCTGATCGGCGCCACCGTCACCCAGCGCCGGGTCGAGCGCCACCGCGTCGAGGGCTGCGAACTGCTGCGGCTGGCCATGCCGTTCATCGGGCACCGCCAGATACGGGCCCGCGGGACGATCGGCGGCAGCATCGCCCACGCCGACCCGGCGGCGGAGCTGCCGGCCGTGGCCCTGACCGTGGACGCCACCATGGTGGCCGCAGGCCGCGCCGGGGAGCGGGCCATCGGCGCCTCGTCGTTCTTCGCGGGCCCCTATATGAACTCGCTCGAAGACGGCGAGATCCTCTCCCATGTGATCTTCCCGGTGCTCCCGTCCACGACCAGGTGCTCGTTCAAGGAGTTCGCCCGGCGCAAGGGAGACTTCGCGGTGGCCGGGGTCGCCGCCGCGGTCGACATCACGGACCGGGTGGTGTCGACGGCCCGCCTCACCGCGTTCGCGATCGGATCCAACCCGGTGCGCCTGACCGGAGCGGAGGAGGCCCTCGCCGGCCGGAGCCTCGACGCGGCCGCCCTGGCCGATGCGTCCGAGGCCGCCGCCGCGGAGGTCGAGCCATGGGACGACATCCACGGATCGCCGCAGTACCGGCGCCAACTCGTGGCCGCCCTGCTGCAGCGGGCACTGCAGGAGGTGGCCCCATGAGCGCCCCGACGGCGCGCCGGGTCGAGCCGACCGCCGAGGTGCCGGTCAGTGTCACAGTCAACGGCCACACGGTCGAGGCGGTGGTGCCGGCCCGCCAGCTGCTGGCCGACTTCCTGCGGGAGGAGCTGCGCCTCACCGGCACCCACGTTGGCTGCGAGCAGGGCATCTGCGGCGCGTGCACCATCAACCTCGACGGCGAGCCGGTGCGGTCCTGCATCATGCTGGCCGCCCAGGTCGACGGCTCGTCGATCACCACGGTGGAGGGGCTCGCGTCGGAGGGCCTGAGCCCGCTCCAGCAGGCCTTCAAGGACAACCACGGCCTGCAGTGCGGGTTCTGCACTCCGGGATTCCTGATGACCCTGTCGACCGTCGATCCCGACGAGTACCCCGGCACCGAAGGGATCCGCGAGGCCATATCGGGCAACCTGTGCCGCTGCACCGGCTACGGCGGCATCCTCCAGGCGGTGCGCACGGCCTGGAACCGGGTCGACGACGGCTGACGCCGAGAATGGCCAGCACCGAGAATGGCTGACGCCGAGGATGGCTAGCACCTTCGAGCTGGGCGCCCGCCCGGTCTACACCGGAACCCACGTCACCCGCGCCCAGGACGACGCCCTGCTCAGCGGGCAGGGCACCTACGTCGCCGACCTCCGCCGCGACGGCATGGCCGAGATCGCGGTGGTCCGCAGCACGGTGGCCCACGGCCGGATCACCGCCATCCGCACCGCCGAGGCAGCCGCCGTCGACGGCGTCATCGCGGTGATCACCGCCGCTGACCTCGCCGACATCTCGCCCTACCCCAACTTCGCCTCCGCCTACACCAAGACCCCAGGGACGTTCCCGCTGGCCCGCGACAAGGTGCGCTACGTGGGCTCGCCGGTCGCGGTGGTGCTGGCCGAGGACCGCTACATCGCGGAGGACGCGGCCGAACTCGTGGAGGTCGATTACGAGGATCTGCCCGCGGTCACCTCTCTCGAGGAGGCCCTGGAACCAGACTCGCCGCGGCTGTTCGAGGACTGGCCCGACAACCGGCTCCTCGACCTGCAGCCCGACGACTCGGAGGTGGCCGCCATCCTGGCCGGCAGCCGGGTGTTCCGGCGCCGCTACAAGATGGGCCGCCATACCGCCATGCCCATGGAGACCCGGGCCTCGCTGGCCGAGGTGCGGGACGGCCGTCTCCACCTCTGGTGCACCAACCAGCACGCCCACATCGCCCGCACCACGCTGTCGTACGTGCTGCCGGTGGCCGAGCGCGACATCAGGGTGGTCATCCCCTACGTCGGCGGCGGCTTCGGGCTCAAGCAACACCTGTATCCCGAGGATGTCCTGTCGTCCTGGCTGGCCCTGCGCCACGGTCGTCCGGTTCGCTTCGTCGAGGACCGGGCCGAGCACATGATCGCCGCGGCCCATGCCCGCGACCACATGATGGACATCGAGGCGGCCATCGACGACAACGGCCGGATCCTGGCCATGCGGGTCCAGGTCGTCCAAGACCTCGGGTCAGCAGAGATATTCCCCGGCGCCTGGTGCCCGGCGCTCACCACTGCCGCCCACATGACCGGTCCCTACGACATCGGCCACTGCGTGGTGTCGGTGGCCGCGGTGACCACCAACAAGACGCCCGGCGGCTCCTACCGGGGCTTCGGGGTGCCCGAGGCCGCGTTCGCGGTCGAGCGGTTCATCGACGAGATCGCGCAGGAGGTCGGCGTGGACCGGCTCGATCTGCGCCGGTCGATGCTGCTGCAGCCCGAGGACCTGCCCTACACGACCGCCTCGGGCGCGCTGCTGGATTCGGGCAGCTTCGCGGAGTCCTTCGAGAAGGTGGTCGAGTTGGCCGAGCCTGCCTACCGGCGGGCCGAGGCCCAGCACGGCGCCGACCCGCAGTCGCGGGTCGGTGTGGGCTACGCGGTCCTGTTCGAGGGCGTCTCGCCGACCCACCACGGCGCCTCGGCGCACTGGGCCGGCCACGAGTCGTGCTCCATCGAGGTGCAGCCCGACGGCGGCGTGCGGGTGGCGTCGGGGGTCACCGACCAGGGCCAGGGAACGACCACGTTCGTGGCCACCCTCGCGGCCGACGCGCTCGGGGTGCCGATCGAGACCGTCCACGTCGAGCTGGCCGACTCCGACTCGACCCCCTACGGCCTGGGCGCCTTCGGCTCGCGGCAGGCCGTGGTCGGCGGCGGCGCCCTGCTGCTCGCGGCCGGCGAGGTGCGAGACAAGGTCAAGAAGATCGCGGCCCACATGCTGGAGGCGTCCACCGACGATCTGGTGATCGAGGCCGGCCGGGTCCACGTGGCCGGCAGTCCCGAGCCGGCGGTGACGATGGCGGAGGTCGCCACCAGAGCCGTCATCAGGACCATCGACCTGCCGCCGGGCATGGAGCCGGGCCTGGAGGCGACCGCCCGCTACGAGCCCGAGTTGATGGAGCACGTGCCCGATGAGAACGGCAGGATCAACCCCAACGCGGCCTACGCCAACGCGGCCCATGCCGCCGTGATCCGGGTCGATGTCGGGACCGGCGAGATCGAGGTCCTCGACTACATCCTGGCCCACGACTGCGGGAGGGTCATCAACCCGCCGATCGTCGACGGCCAGATCTGGGGCGGGGTCGCCCAGGGCGTGGGAGGGGCCCTGTACGAGGACCTGTGCTTCAATGACCTGGGCCAGCCCCAGACCGCGTTCATGGACTATCTGGTGCCGTCGGCGATCGAGATGCCCGACCTGGTGATCGAGCACTTCGAGAGCCCGTCACCGAACACGCCACTGGGCATCAAGGGCGTCGGCGAGGGCGGCACGGTGGGGCCGGCGGCGGCCATCGGCAACGCCCTCGCCCATGCGCTCGCCGAGTTCAAGCCGCAGATCCGCGAGACCCCGCTGAGCCCGGCCGTGGTGCGGGCCATGATCCCCGACCGAGAGGCCTGAGCGAACCGCTCGGCCTCTAGCCCAGGATCGGTCGGTCGGGCACCCCGGCCTCGTAGCGCTGCCAGAAGGCGGGGGCGGCCTCGCGGCAGCGGGCTTTGATCTCCTGCTCGTCGACGGTCAGCAGCTCGCGGTCCCGCATCAGGACTTCTCCGGCGACGATGGTGGTCGTGATCATCGACTCGTTCATGGCGAACACGAGGTGGCCGCCGATGTTGGCTGCCGTCATCGGGGTCGCCGGGTGGTAGTCGACCAGGATCAGGTCGGCGGCCGCTCCCTCGACGATGGTGCCGACAGGCGTGCCGCCGAAGTACAGCGACGCCAGCGCGGCGTTGTTGTAGACGGCCATCTCCAGGAGCTGGTCCACCGGCAGCCGCCGCCCGTCGCGGTGGGCGATCTTCTGGAGGAAGTAGGCGGCTTCGGCCTCCCGCCACATGGTGGGGGCAAGGCCGTCGTTGCCGAGGCACACCCGGACGCCGGCCCGCATCTGCGACTCGACCGCGGCGATGCCGTCGCCCACGTTCATGTTGTTGCGAGGCTGGTGGCTCGAGGCGGTGCCGGTCTCGGCCAGCAGCATCACCTCTCGGGCGTCGAGATGGATGGCGTGGGCCATGATCGACCGCTCGCCGAGCATGTCGTGGCTGTGGAGACGATCCACCGAGCGGGTGCCGGACATCGCCAGGCTCCTGTACTGGTCGTACTCATGCTCGCCAGCGTGGACATGGAATCCTGTCCCGGCCGGGACCGACTCCCGGCACCGGGCCAGCGTGGCGTCCGAGACCGTCATCGGTGCGTGGATCCCGAAGCTGGCCGCGACCCGCCCGTCGATCGGGCCGCGGGCACAGCGCCCGACGAAGCGGGCGTTCTCGGCGATGCCTACGGCGGCGCGCTCGGGACCGTCGCGGTCGGTGACCTCGAAGCACAGGACGGCCCGGAGGCCGGCGTCGCTGACCACCGACGCGATCAGGTCCAGCACGCCGTCGATGCAGTTAGGCGAGGAGTGGTGGTCGAAGTAGGTGGTTGTGCCGTTCTTGATGGCGTCGACCATCCCAACCTCGACGGCCAGCCGGACCTCGTCGGGTCGGAGTGCTCGGTCGTAGGGCCACCAGAGGCGGTCCAGGATGGTCGGTAGGGTGATGGGAGGGTCATGGGGGACGCTCATCCCCACCGCGAAGGCGCTGTAGAAGTGACCGTGGGCGCAGATGTTCCCGGGCATCACGTACTGGCCGCCGGCATCGAGCCGCACCGCGTCGCGGTGACGGTTCTCCAGCTCCGAGCTCGGCCCGATCGAGGCGATCCGTCCGTCGACGACGAGCAGGCCATGACCTTCGAGGATCTCGTTGGGCCGCCGGAACGTGACGAGGGTCGCGTTGGTGATCAGCACGCCGGCGCTCCCGGCCTAGAACCCGTCGGCGAACGCATCGATGACCTCTCGGATGTTGCCCCTGAGCGGGTACATGATCGGGCAGGTCACCCCGGCATCGACGTACTCGTGGACCTTGCGGCGGCAGTCCTCGGCGGTGCCCACAGCCATGATGTCGCGCACGATCTCCTCGGGGATGACCGCACTGGCCCGCTCGTAGTCCTCCTCGGTGGCCGGCCACCCCATCAGCGCTTTGGCCCGCTCGGCGACCTCCTCGCTGACCCCGCTGGCCTTCATGATGTGGGGCTCGGTAGCGAAGTAGTAGGCGGCCAGCTTCTTGCCCTCGTGCAGGGCGGTGTCCGGGTCCTCGTCGCACATCGACACCACGATCAGCTCGGGCAGGTCGATGTCGGTGATCGACCGGCCTGACCGGTTGGCGCCCTTCTCCACCAGGGCGACGGCCCGGCGGATGTAGTCGACCGAGACGCCGTAGTTCAAGCAGACGCCGTCGCAGATCTCCCCGGCCAGCTCGAGCATCCTCGGGCCGGTGGCGCCCAGATAGATGGGTATGTCGCGGGGCAAGGTGTCACCCCACACCACGTCGAGGCTCACACCGTCGAGGCGCACGAAGTCGCCGGAATAGGTCACCGGCTCCATGGTGAACAGCGCCCTTATGGCCTCGATGTTCTCGCGCATGGCGGTGAGCGGCCGGACCAGGTCCACCCCGACCCGGCCCGCGATCGGCTCCCACCACGCGCCCAGGCCGAGCATCACCCGGCCCCGGCCGTCGACCTTGCCGCCGAGCTCCCACATGGTGCTGAAGCTGGCCGCGATCACCACCGGGTTGCGGGTCCAGATGGGCAGCACCCCGGCCGCGACCTTGATGCGGCGGGTGTGCGTCAGGAACGCGCTCATGGCCACGATGCAGTCGCGGGCCAGCCGGTTGTCGCCCTGCCAGATCTCGCTGAAGCCCCGGTCCTCCATGTACAGGGCGAGGTCGAGCTCCTCGCGGATGTCGATCCGGTCCTGCATGTAGATGGCCATTCGCTGCGTCATCGCACCGCTCCACACTGCCCCGGCTCAGCCGCCGTCCAAGCGGCGAGCCCGTCAGTCACCGAAGTCGAAGGCATCGATGCCCGAGAGCAGCTCGGCCCGGAGCGGGTCGGGGCAGAAGCTGGCCTCGACCGAGGTGCGGGCGAGCCGGCGCAGCACGCCGGCAGACCAGCCGTACACCTCGCTGGCCGTCACGTACTCGTCCTCCAGGGTGATCCGGTAGAAGCCGGACCCGTCGGTGTTGAGGGTCACCCTCGCGCCCGCGTCGACGAGGGTCCGGATCGGATGGGACTCCCGGTCGGGATACAGGCCCAGTAACACGTTGGACCACGGGCACACGTTCAGGAAGATGCCGCGCTCGACGAGCTCGTCGACCAGCTCGGGGTCCTCCACCGATCGCACGCCGTGGTCGACCCGCCGGGTCTTGAGAAGGTCGATGGCGTCCCACACGCCCTCGGGGCCGCTCGACTCGCCGGCATGGGCCCGTATGCCGAGCCCGTTGGCCCGGGCCCGCTTGAAGACGGGGGCGAAGCGGTCGCCGGTGCGGCCCACTAGGGCCTCGTTCCCGTCGATCGACAGGGCCACCACCCGCGGATGGCCCATGGCCAGCATGGTGTCGAGCACCGCGTGGGCCTCGGCCCGGCTGTGCTTGCGGGAGATGCTGATCGACAGGTACACCGGTGGGTGGCCGTCGCGCTCGGCGTCCTCGAGCCCGGACGCGACCGCGGCGATGAACTCCTCCAGCGGTCCCTCGAAGTTCTTCCAGTGGATGGGGCTGACCATCAGGTCGGTGTAGGAGACCCCCGAGCGGCCCTGGCGTCTGGCCACCGAGTACGACAGCGACGCCACCTGCTCGGCGCTGCGGGGCAGGCACAGGACCCAGTCGAGGAAGGTCAGGAACTCCTGGAGGTCCTCCCAGTCGAACATGGCGTCGGGCGGTTCCTTGAGCAGGGGCACGCCGTTCTCCTCGGCCAGCCGCACCGCGTCCTCCACCTCGAATCCGCTGTCGAGATGGAGGTGCAGTTCCGCCTTGGGGAGCCTGCGGATGGCGTCTGCAGTGATGGCGCCCATGGTCTCGGTCCTCTCGTGGCGCCGTGCCGGGCGCATTGATGCTGACTGGCTACTTGATGCTGATCGGCTTCCGGTCCTTGGCTACTGTTAGGCCGGTGCCCACAACCGAGCCGTTCCGCACGCGGTGACGCTAGCGGGCCGTCGCGAGGCATGAGAAACGCGTGATCACCACCTCAGAGATCCAGCCCCCGCCCCGGCCGCTCTACGTCGGGGCCAACGTCACCCGGCCGGGAGACGACAAGTTGCTGCGCGGTCAGGAGACCTTCGTGGCCGACGTCCGGCCGGCCGGAACCGTCGAGATGGTCATCGTGCGCAGCCCCTACGCCCATGCCGGGATCGTGTCGATCGACACCGCCGAGGCTCGGGCCCTTCCCGGGGTGATCGCGGTGTGGACCGCGGCGGACCTCCACGGCGTGGCCCCGTTTCCGGACCTGTCCGCGATGGCGGCACCGGTGGCGATGCTGCCCCTGGCCACCACCAGGGTCAGGTATGTGGGCATGCCGGTGGCGGCGGTGGTGGCCGAGGACCGCTACCTCGCCGAGGACGCCGCCGAGTTGGTCGAGATCGACTACTCGCCGCTGACGGCGATCACCAGCATCGAGCAGGCCCTCGACCTGGACTCTCCCCGGCTGTTCGACGGCTGGGACAGCAACCGGCTCGTCCACCTCGACGTCTCGGTTCCCGCCGTCGACGAGGCCTTCGAAGCCGCGGACTCGACCTTCAAGCGCCGCTACCGCGTCGGCCGCCACACCGCTATGCCGATCGAGACCCGGGCCACCGTCGCCGACTTCGACGGCAGCCGGCTCCACGTGTGGGCCTCCAACCAGTCCCCCCACATGATGCGCACCGCGCTGTCGTACGCGCTGCCTATCGAGGAGGCCGACATCAGGGTGACGGCGCCGGCCGTCGGCGGCGGGTTCGGGCAGAAGCAGCACAACTACCCCGAGGACGTGCTGGCGTGCTGGGCCTCGATGCAACTGCGCCGGCCGGTGCGCCACAACGAGGACCGGGCCGAGCACATGCTGGCGTCGACCCACTCCCGCGACCAGCTGGTCGATGTCGAGGCGGCGGTGGGCCGCGACGGCGTGATCGAGGCCATCCGGGGCCACATCTACCATGACCTCGGCTCGGGCGAAGCCTGGCCGGGCGGGTTCTGCCCCTCCCTGGTCACGCTGGGCCACATGACCGGCCCCTACCGGATCGACCTGGCCGCCGTCGGCGTCACCGCGGTGGTGACCAACAAGACGCCTTCGGGGTCCTACCGGGGCTACGGCATACCGGAGGCGTGCTTCGTGCTCGAGCGCTTCATCGACGACATCGCCGCGGCCGGCGGCCACGACCGTCTCGAGATGCGGCGCAAGATGCTCCTGGACCAGTCCGACTTCCCGTACCGCACCGCCGGCGGGGCGTACCTCGACTCCGGCACGTACCGGGAGTGCTTCGAGCGCATCGTCGAGCTGGCGGAGGCTCGCTTCGCCGAGCATGTCGCCGACGCCGGCGCAGGGGAACTGATCGGCGTCGGCTATGCCACCTACCGCGAGGGGACGGCGCCGACCCACTACAACGTCGCCGGCCACTGGACGGGATACGAGTCCTGCCGGATCGAGATCGACCCGAGCGGGACCGCGCTGGTGTCCTCAGGCATGACCGATCAGGGCCAGGGCACCCACACCTTCGTCCAGACCTTGACCGCCGACGCGTTGGCGCTGGGCCTCGAACAGGTGAGGGTGAGGCTCGGCGACACCGACCTGTGCCCCTACGGGCTGGGAGCGTGGGGCAGCCGGCAGGCCGCGGTGGGGGCCGGCGCCATCCTGGACGCGGCTGCGACGATCCGGGACAAGGCGTCGGCCATCGCCGCCCACATGCTCGAGGCGAACCCCGACGACGTGGTCCTCGACGACGACGGCTTCCATGTGCGGGGCTCGCCGTCTCCTTCGGTGTCGTGGCAGCGGATAGGCACCGCGGCCACCATCCGGACAATCGACCTGCCCGAAGGCATGGAGCCCGGCCTGGCCGCCTCCGCCCGCTACGAGCCTGAGGTCCTCGAGCACGAGGTCAACGAGGACGGTGGCATCAACGCGGCCGCGGCCTGGGTCAACGCCACCCATGCCGCCATCGTCCGGGTGGACGGGACCACCGGCGCGGTCGAGATCCTCGACTTCCTCGTCGCCCACGACTGCGGTCCGATGATCAACCCGCCGATCGTGCACGGCCAGATCCTCGGCGGCGTCGCCCAGGGCATCGGCGGCACCCTGTACGAGGATCTCGCCTACGGCGAGGACGGCCAGCCCCGCACCGCTTTCATGGACTACCTGGTCCCGACCAGTGCGGAGATCCCGTCCGTCACCGTCGAGCATTTCGGCAGCGACTCCGAGCTGACCCCGCTGGGGATCAAAGGCGTGGGCGAGGGAGGCACGGTCGGACCGCCCGCCGCGATCGCCAACGCAGTGGCCCATGCCCTGGCCGGCTACCAGCCCGACGTGTGGGAGACGCCCCTAACGCCCGAGCGAGTCCTCCGCATGATGGGCAAGCTCGACTGAGAGGCCGAGCGGATAGGCACGCGAATCCCGCTCATACGGCGCGAGGCCATGGCCCGAGCGGCCCGTGAGCGCAGCGAACAAGAGCGGGAATGACACCGCAGCACGGCGACCGACTCTCACCTATCCGCGTGGCACCTATGGGCATCCGCGGGCAGCGCGTAGCATCGGACCCGGAGATCGGGACTCGACGAGTCATCGGAACCTAAGGAGTCAATGTGGTATCGACAGCGATCGTGACTGGAGGGGCGAGGGGGCTGGGACAGGCCTACTGCCTCGCGTTGGCGGGCGAGGGGTTCAACATCGTTGCCAGCGACATGCTCGACACTCAGGAGACGGTGGCCGAGGTCGAGGCGGCCGGGGGCCGGGCCATCGGCGTGCGGGCCGACATCAGCTCCGCGGCCGACAACGAGACGTTGGCCGCGGCCGCGGCCGACGCCTTCGGCACCATCGACGTGCTCGTCAACAACGCGGCCTACTTCTCCGAGACCACCCGGGGCCCGTTCAACGAGGTCCCCCAACAGGAATGGGACCGCACGTTCGAGGTGAACGTCCGCGGCGTATGGCTCACCTGCTGCGCGGTGTACCCCCACATGCAGAAGCAGGGCTCCGGCAAGATCATCAACATCGCCTCCAACACCTGCTTCAAGGGCACGGTCGGCTTCCCCCACTACGTGGCCAGCAAGAGCGCCATAATCGGCCTGACCCGCTGCCTGGCCCAGGAGCTAGGCCCCGACGGAATAACGGTCAACACCGTTTCCCCGGACCTGATCCCCAACCCGTCGCTGCGGCCCACCGACGCCACCAGCGACCAGTTCGTGGTCGCCGGAAGGGCCCTCAAGCGCACCCAGGTGCCCGAGGACATGGTCGGCACCATCCTGTACCTCGCAGGCCGCGGCTCCGACTTCGTGACCGGCCAGAACCTCGTCGTCAACGGAGGCGCGTTCTTCCAGTAGGCCGCCGAGGCCGGCCGACAGCCACCATCACCCGTAAGCACTGCTCGGATCAGCGCCGCCACCGACGCTGCTTCTCAGCTGGGGAGAGCTTGAGCGTCGGGAGGAGCCCCCCGGCTCTGCGCAGTACCGCGCGGGCGGCTCGGAGCCCGGTCGGCCCGGCCCGGCTGCCATTGCTGGACTTGCCGCCGGGAACGTCGCTGCCGGACCCGCCGCCGCGAGCATCACCGCGGCCAGACGCCGCCAGCTACAGGTTGGCGGTTCACCGCAGGTGGCGCAAGCCTCAGCGGACCGCTGGTGCGCCGAGGTCGCCGATGCTTGAGCGCGTCGTGTCAATGGTGTGGTACTTGCCGTGGGGGAGGCTGCAACTCCACGGGCGCTACGAGCCGTACCGTGGGTGTTGTGACCGCCTCATGGTTGACCAACCGGGAGATCGCGACGCTTGTGCTGCTCGGCGCTCTGCTGGTGGGCATCCTCGTGCTTGCACTGCGGAAGGAGCGCCTCAGAAACGCGTTCGGGGGCTTGTTCCGTTCGTTCGTGCGGCCGCACATTCTCTTCGTATTGGTGGGGTACTACGGATGCCTCTTGGCAGCGGTGTTCCTGGCGTCACGGCTGGGGCTCTGGGAGTGGGGCCTCTGGAAGCCGACTGGCGTGTGGATGGTGCTGAGCGGGTTCGGTCTGCTGTTCAAGTACGACGAGGTAGTCAAGCAGCCTGGATTCGGCTGGCGGGTCAGTGTCCGCACCATTGCATTGGTGGAGATTGTCAGTTTCGTTGCCGACGTCGCGTCGTTCCCGCTGTGGATTGAGATTCCTGCGCAAGCTCTCGCGTTCATTGCTGGCGTAATGTCGGCTTGGGCAGGAGACAATCCAGAGCACGCTCCGATCGCCAGACTCGCGAACAGGTACCTGATGCTGTTCGGTGTCGCCGCGCTGCTGGCGGGCATTCGGAGCGCCGCGACCGGCTGGGAGAACCTTGACCATGGCCTGCTCATCCGGGAGTTCCTCGTGCCAATTTGGCTCACACCCGTCGCACTGGTCTGTGTGTACGCGTTCGCCATCTATTGCGTATACGAAGTGGCGTTCAAGCAGATGGCTCTCGTCAAGACGGATCGAAATCTGTTCAGACAGCGGCTCGCTGTGGTGTTGCGAGTGTCTTTCATAGTCAGCCGCGTACGCGTACTGCGCCGTGTGGGAGGAACACGCTTCGCGCACGCCAATGGGTTCAGGGACGCCTGGAACGAGCTTGGAGAGATTCTGCGCCGAGATGAGCGAGCACGGTCCGCAAGTGTCAGCCCCCGCACTAGTCAGGTGCGTGCCGGGCATGATCGAAGGCCAGCGATGGACTCATCCCCATTGCCGTCGCCGTCAGCGAGGGAGACCACCAGTGAAGGGAGATTTGCTGAGATGTCCACTGATGACCTAGACCCGAACCGACATCTCGCGTTCATCAATGAGACCGAGACAGCCGTCGCCCTTCTCGACGAGGGCATCGGCCGTATCGCCTCTTGGCACGGAGGAGAGGACCGGCGCATCGTCGCCTTGCACCTGCTGGCTCAGGGATTTGAGCGGTTCCTCATATTGACGCACGCTTTGCTTCAGTTGAGCAGCGAGGGTGCCCTTCCGACACGGAAACAGGTTGAGGACGAGTTTTGGCATGACTTGGCGAGGATGCTCGATGAGATAGTGGAAGCGGGCCGACGTGATGACACCTACATAGCTAGGCCAGCCATCCAGAATGACATTGATTTCCTGGCTAACGACGAGCACTGGCGCGAGGTGCTGAGTGTCTTGAGCGACTTGTGCTCGGGCGGGCGTTACCATGACCTTGACACCATGCTTGACGGCCAGTCGGCTTGGCAGAGTCCGATGGACCGCTGGCAGTCCCTGGAAATGGCCTACTGCCGCACCGACCCACAGTGGCTAGAGCTGATGAAGTCGAACGCCGGCAAGTTCCACCGACAGTGGTATCCCGCGTTGGCGGCCAAGCAGACCGAGACGCTTCAGCGAGCGGCCCGCGGCGTCGCAAGAATCTGGACTCTCGGCCCCGCAAGGGCGCACGGCCAGAAAATGAGCAGCGTCATCGGCAGGTTCCTGTTCATCATGGACGACGATCTCGGCGCACCGGCGACCTGAGCGTGTCATGGAGGAGGACCGTGCCGGTCCTCCGAGCACTCAGAGGTACTGGTGAGTGAGTGACCGCTTGCGTGCTGAGGGCAGCGACCACATCATGGTATGAGGTGTTTGGTGACAGTTCGGAGAGGCTCGTTCCACTGCGACGGCACTCTCCAAGGGCCTTTGCAGAGTTGTTTCCGCACATCATCCGCGCTGAGACTCGCCGAAGAGCCTTGAGCACCATTCGATACTGGTCCGTTCTTTGACAATAGATCTGTCATTCCTCCCTAGTCTTCGATCTACTCGCATCTTGGTGCCAGGTCTTTTCCATAGATCAGCCCGTGATGTCCAAGTCTCGCCTTGACTACGTCAAGCAAGGGCTTCGTTACGTCCGCGCGTCCCTTGTCGCGTACCACAGCAGGAAGTCCGATGATAAGAGACCCTGCCAATGGGCCTTGCACAAGCTCTACCTCACGGTAGTTACGATGCAACTCACTATTGATCGGCTCCTCATAGTCCGGCTTGCGTCGCTGTCTACTGTTCTTTAGGATGGTCTTCCACGGAGGCCCCTCAACCTGATTCACAAGTGAAATAATGCAACGCAGCCGGGGTTGGGCCAAGCAGAGTAGCCGCCATCCAATTTGTTCACCTTGTTCGCGAAGACAATGCGGAAGCCTCGTGATATTGGATTCGCGGAAGGGAATGATGTTCAGGCACACGGTGTTCCGTAGGAAAGCCACCGCCTTCTCACCGATATGCTCCTCAGGCACCAGTCTAGGGTCTCGAATCGCTTCCATCGCTTCCATCGCCTCGCGCGGAGTTGCACCGACAATGACCATAGCGAGAGCCTGAACTACTCGTTGCAGCGATGCTTCACCCGTGTCCGACTTCCGCCATTTGTCATCCAGGTAGGCTGAGTATCCGGGGTCACGGAACGGGCGTTCGAGATCATCAGTGTCGGCGTCCTTCCCGTCGCCGGCCGGGTTCAAGCCAAGAACGGCGAACCCGCTTCCACATTCGTAACTTTCGATGCTGGAATAGAGAAGCCTGAAATTCGGTCTTGAAGTTTCATGTCCAAGCCACTTTGCCCTCCTACATAGCGATTCGCACTCCTCATGGAGGGCCTTTAATTCTTTACGGACTCTCGGCATGCTTCTCTATTTCACCCGGTCGGGTTGGCCAGATGGAAGCACTATATCCGCCAGGGGCCACGAGCAGGCTGATCACCTGTCGGGACGTAGGCGGCCCCTCGAGTACTGAACCCAGGCACGCGGGCCGTACGGCATGGCAGCGAGTTGATCCTGCCAGGCGGTCACCCTGCGTGAGATCGTGTCGATTTGATTCTGAAGCCCGCGTAATTGGGCAACGAGCACAATGACCTCGAGACCTGTTTCCGTGAGGCCTGTGGTGCGAGCGTTGCGGCCGCGGAAGTCATCATCGCATGTGACGAGCACTCGCTCATTGGCCGCACACCATCGCGCCACATCCTCGTCTGACGCGTCCGACCGGCCTCTCGCAGTTGATGCGAGCGCGGCGATGCGTGACACGTGGATGACATCAGCAACGCTCGGATCAATGGCCTCCGCGACCCGGAAGGAGAGATTCGCGTCAAGACAGAAGCGTACCCCACCGTGCCTAGTTGGCGAACTCGGCAACGCCTCTCACCTGGCAGACGCTCAACTCGTACCAGTCTGCGACCTCCTGTGCGGTCGCGTCGGCCAGGTTGGCAAGAATCGTCCTGACTGGAATACGGGTCCCGCGAACGGCCGGCGCACCGAAGCAAACGAGGGGATCGATGCCGACCCACGGGGAAATGTCCCAAGCCGCAGCCGAGTCGTTCACAAAGCGGATCTCGTCGGCGAAGGTCCGCACGGCGTCCCGGAACGCCAGCTGTCGGCGGTTGCGGCCCACGAGTTCCTCGGTGTGGCCCACCACGTCAACCCACACACTGGCACCGTCGGTGAGGAACGATCGGTGAGCCAGGGGTCGAGCGATGTCCGGCTCGGCGGTGTGCAGAGCCTCGAGCACCTTGCGAACCTTCTGCAACGAGGTTCCCTGCGCCCGGAAGCGGCTCACCGTCTCAAGACTCACAAGGTCGAGGAAACTGATCGTCTCGATGGAGTGAGGACCGCCCGTCGGGGCGATGACCACAGCGAGCCATCGTCGCAACTGCTCCCGGGTCGCCCGACTGCGCCTTCCCACGATGGCCGCTGCCTGCGGGAACGAGTAGATCCCATCGGACAGACGCGCGACGTCGTCGGCCGTGGAGACACCGGTGGCGACGGTTGTGGATTGACTCACGGGTACTACGGTAATGGGAGACGGCTCTGTGGACGACGGGTCGGTGCCGTAACGGAGACCGATCCCGGTATCTGCTGACGACGCTGGCTTGCAGGGATCGGTGACATCCACGGGACCGATGAGCCCTTGTCGCGCGGGTCGGGCCGTAGGCTGGGGGCGTGACTGGAGTTGCGATCGCCGCCAGCGACGAGGCCCTCGCGGCCGTCACGTACAACGCCGACGGGCTGGTGCCCGCCATCGTGCAGGACGCCTCCACCCGGGCCGTGCTGATGATGGCCTGGATGAGCGCCGAGACCCTGGAGCTGACCCTGGCCGAGGGCCGGACCGTGTTCTGGAGCCGCTCCCGCCAGGAAGTGTGGCGCAAGGGCGAGACCTCGGGCGAGCGGCAGTGGGTGCGGGAGGCCTTCTACGACTGCGACGGCGACACGCTGCTGTTCGTCGTGGACCAGGACGGCGACGGCGCCTGCCACACCGGCAACTACTCGTGCTTCTTCCGGGCGTTCGACGGCTCGGCCATCGCTGACGGCGGCTGACGGCCGGGCCGCGCCCATGCACCAGCCCGCGCCCGAGGAGTTCCGAGAGCTGGCACGGACCTACCGGGTCGTGCCGGTCTGGCGGGAGGTGCTGGCCGACCTGACCACGCCGGTGGCCGCCTTCGCCCGGGTGGTCGGGCCCGGCGACGGCTTCCTGCTGGAGTCGGTGGAGCACGGCGAGCGCTGGAGCCGGTGGTCCTTCATGGGCCGCAACCCGATTGCCACGCTGGTTGCCCATGGTCCCAGGGTGGACGTGACCGGCAACCTCGGGGTCGACGTCCCCCGCGACCGGGGCATGCTCGCCGCGCTGGAGGCGCTGCTGGACCACTACCGGGCCCCGTCGATCGAGGGGCTGCCGCCGCTTCACGGCGGTCTGGTCGGATACCTCGGGTACGACGTGGTGCGCGAGGTGGAGCACCTGCCCGACGTCCCCACCGACGACTCGGGCCATCCCGACGCGGTGATGTCGCTGATCGGCGAGCTGGCCGTGTACGACCACTGGCGCCAGCGGGCCACCCTCATCTCCAACGTGGTGGTTCCCCCCGGCGCCGACGACCGGCTCATCGACCGGCTCTACTACGAGGCGGTGCTGCGGGTCGAGGCCATCGCGGCCGACGGCGCCAAGCCCCTCGACGAACCCCTGGTGCCGCCGCCCGAACCGGCCGGCGACACCACGGCGGAGCCGGTGGACACCACGTCCACCATGGGCCTGGAGCTGTACTCCGAGGCGGTGGAGGCGGCCCGCGAGTACATCTTCGCCGGCGACGCCTTCCAGGTGGTGCTGTCCCAGCGCTTCGACTTCGATCTGGGCGCCGACGCCTTCGACGCCTACCGGGTGCTGCGCCAGGTCAACCCCAGCCCCTACATGTACTTCCTGCGCCACGGGCCCCTGGAGGTGGTGGGCGGGTCGCCCGAGCCGATGGTCAAGCTCCTCAACGGCAAGGTGATCAGCCGGCCCATCGCCGGCACCAGGCGCCGGGGGCGCACCGACGCCGAGGACCGCCGGCTGGCGGCCGAGCTGGCCGAGCACCCCAAGGAGGTGGCCGAGCACGTGATGCTCGTGGACCTGGCCCGCAACGACGTCGGACGGGTAGTGGAGTTCGGAACCCTCAACCTCGACGAGATGATGACTCTCGAGCGTTACAGCCACGTGATGCACCTGACGTCGCAAGTGTCGGGGCGCCTGGCCGAGCGGGCCACGCCGATCGACGTGCTGCGGGCCACGCTGCCCGCGGGCACCGTGTCGGGCGCGCCCAAGGTTCGGGCCATGGAGATCATCGACGAGCTGGAACCGGTCAAGCGCGGCCCGTACGCGGGGGTGGTCGGCTACATCGACTTCTCGGGCAACATCGACACCGCCATCACCATCCGGACGATGCTGGTGCGCGACGGGCGGGCGTCGGTGCAGGCCGGTGCGGGCATCGTGGTCGACTCGGTGCCCGCGGAGGAGCACGCCGAGTGCGTGAACAAGGCTCGGGCCCTGCTGGCCGCGGTGCCCGCGGCCCGGCGGATGACCGAGTCCCGCAGGAAGGCGGCTCGGCGGTGACCGCCGGCATCGTCGCGGGTCCGTTGCCGAGGGACGCGGTCCTGGTCACCGGCGCCGACGCGGCGGAGTACTTGCAGGGCCAGATCTCCCAGGACGTCGAGGCGGTGGCTCCGGGAACCTCCGCGTTGTCGTTGGTGCTGGCCCCGCAGGGCAAGGTGGACGCCTGGTTCCGTCTCACCCGCACTGGCGACGGCAGCTTCGTGCTCGACGTGGACCCTGGTTTCGGCGAGACGCTCGTGGCTCGGCTGGAGCGGTTCCGGCTGCGGGTCGACGTGTCCTTCGAGAGCCTCGCCGGGTGGCGGATGCTGGCCGTCCGGGGGCCGCGATCTGCCGAGGCATGGCTGGACACTGTCGATGCAGAGGTGCGGTCCATTGTCGACTGGCCCGGCTTCGGCGGGATCGACCTTCTCGGCCCGCACGTCGCGCCTCCGCCGGGCCTGCCCGTGGACGGTTCCGGCGACCTGGAGGCGGCCCGCATCAGGGCCGGCTGGCCGGCCATGGGCCGGGAGCTGACCGAGCGCACCATCCCGGCAGAGGTCGGGGGCTTGGTGGAGTCGTCGGTCAGCTTCACCAAGGGGTGCTACACCGGCCAGGAGCTGGTGGCCCGGATCGACAGCCGGGGCGGCAACGTGCCCCGCCCGGTGCGACTACTGGAGATCCGCGGCGACGGCGACGTCGAGCCCGGCGACGAGATAGCCGTCGACGGCAAGGCGGTGGGCGAGATCACCTCGGCCGCGGCCGGCCCGGATCCGGCCGTGACCGTGGCGCTGGGACCGGTCCACCGGCGAGTCGAGCCACCGGCTGCGGCCACCGTCGCCGGGATGGCGGCCACCGTGCTGGCCACGCCGGCCACCCGGTAGGGGAGCGCCAGAGGGCGAGCGCGAGCAGGGGCGAGCCGCCGACCGCTCAGCCACTTACCATGGCGGGATGGACCCGTACGCGGTGCTGGGCGTGGCCCGCGACGCTCCCACCGAGGAGATCCGGCGGGCCTATGTGGCCCTGGCCCGGCGCACCCATCCCGACGTGCGGGGCGACGACCCCGCCGCGGCCGAGCAGATGCGCCGCATCAACCTGGCCTGGGAGATGCTGTCCGACGCCGACTCGCGGGCCGTCGTCGACCGCGGTTTGACCCGGCCCCCGCAGCCGAAGGCGCCCCAGAGCGCGACGCCGGCCGACGGGCCGGCGACCCCGCCCGAAGAAGACGACGTCTATTTCGGCCACTACGACCGCGACGACGACATCGACGACCGGCCCATCACCGAGGGCAACCTTCCGGCCTGGATGCGCCTGGGCGCGCCGGCTGCCTTCGTCACCGGCATCTTCGCGTTCATCTTCGGGGTGATGGCGGGGGGATTCGTGCTGCTGCGGCTCGGGCTGCTCCTGCTGGGCCTGTCGGTGCTGCTGTTCGTGCTGTCACCGTTCGTGGTGCTGATCCGCAGCCGGGGCGGCCCCCTGCGCTGAGACCCGGCGGCGCGCCGGGTGAGTGCTATCAGGCCGCGCCGGGCCGGCAGCAAGTAGCGTCGGAGCGTGTTCGTGAAGATCTGCGGCACGACCAACGAGGACGACGCGCTGCTGGCAGTGGCCATGGGGGCCGACGCGGTGGGGTTCATATTCGCGCCCTCGCCCCGCCAGATGTCGTTGGACAGGGTGCGGGACATCGTCCGGCGCCTCCCCAGCGACGTGCTGAGCGTGGGGGTGTTCCGCAACGAGATGGCGTCGCGGGTCGTGAAGATGACCTCCGACGCCCGTCTGGGCGCGGCCCAGCTGCACGGCCATGAGTCGCCAGAGGACACCGCCTGGGTGGCCGAGCGGGTCCCGGCGACCATCAAGGTCTTCCCGCCCGGCCATGAGGGGCTGCGGCATCTGGGCGACTACGGCGCCGACGCGGTGATGATCGACAACGAGCGGCCCGGCTCCGGCGAGGTGTTCGACTGGTCGCTGGCCGAGGGCGCCCCTCTGGCCGGTCACCGGCTGATCCTGGCGGGCGGCCTCGACGCCGACAACGTCGCCGGAGCCATCCGCCGGGTGCGGCCGTGGGGGGTGGACGTGGCCAGCGGTGTGGAGAGCCGCCCGGGCCGCAAGGATCCGGCCCGGCTGCGAGCCTTCATCGAGGCGGCCAAGGCGACCCGCGACATCCGCGCTGACGACAGGCCAACTGCGGGCGCCGAGCCGCAGCTAGCCGCCAGCACCGGCCCGTACGACTGGGAACAGGACCTGTGAGCGCGCCCTCGGGCGAGCGCGATAGCCGAGGAACCGTCGTGCCGCAGTGGTGTCCTTCCCGCTCTTGTTCGCTTCGCTCACGGGCCGCTCGGGCCACGGCCTCGCCCGTATGAGCCGGATTCGCCCACCTGTTGGCTCGGCCTCTGCGGGCGGGTTCATGGGCGACCCCAGCGCCGACGGACGCTTCGGCGACTTCGGCGGCATGTTCGTGCCCGAAACGCTGGTGCCCGCCTGCCAGGAGCTCGACCGGGCTTTCCGCTCCGCCTGGGGCGACCCCGGCTTCCGGGGCGAGCTGGACCGGCTGCTGCGCGACTACGCGGGACGACCCTCGCCGATGACGGAGTGCCCCAACCTGTCCACCGAGCTCGGGGTGCGCATCCTGTTGAAGCGCGAGGACCTCAACCACACCGGCAGCCACAAGATCAACAACGTGCTCGGGCAGGCCCTGCTGGCCCGGCGCATGGGCAAGACCAGCCTGGTGGCCGAGACCGGCGCGGGCCAGCACGGGGTGGCCACCGCCACCGCGGCCGCGCTGTTCGGCATGGACTGCATCGTGTACATGGGCACCGTCGACATCGCCCGCCAGGAGCTCAACGTGTTCCGCATGCGCCTGCTGGGCACCGAGGTGCGGGCGGCCGAGACCGGATCGCGCACCCTGAAGGACGCCGTGAACGAGGCCATGCGCCACTGGGTGGCGGTGGCCGACACCACCCACTACTGCCTGGGGTCGGTGATGGGCCCCCATCCCTACCCGTGGATGGTGCGCGAGTTCCAGCGAGTGGTCGGGGAGGAGGCTCACCGCCAGTGCGCCGAGATCCTCGACGGCGGGGTGCCCGACGTGGTGACCGCCGCGGTGGGGGGCGGCTCCAACGCCGCCGGGATCTTCGCCGGGTTCGCCGACACCAGCGCCCGGCTGGTGGGGGTGGAGCCGGCCGGGGGCGCGGCCATCGGCCGGGCCGTGCCCGGCATCGTTCACGGCTCTCGGTCCTACCTGATGCAGGACGAGTGGGGCCAGGTGCTGGAGGCCGAGTCGATCTCGGCCGGGCTGGACTATCCCGGCGTCGGTCCCGAGCACTCCCATCTGGCCGCCACCGGGCGGGCGACCTACGAGCAGGTCACCGACGCCGAGGTGATCGAGGCGTTCAGCCTGCTGTCACGCACCGAGGGCATCATCCCGGCGCTGGAGTGCGCCCACGCCCTGGCCTGGGTGTCGCGGGCCCGCGCCGAGTTGGCCGGCCATACCGTGCTGTTGAACCTCAGCGGCCGGGGCGACAAGGACGTCGACCAGATGATGGGCATCCTCGGGTGACCAGCGCTACCGGCGGCGCCCCTTCCGGCGGGGTTGGCCACAGCTGGGGGAGGCTGGAGAGTGCTCTCCGGGACCGTCGCAACCGCGGCGGAAAGTGCTTCGTGCCCTATCTCACCGGCGGCCTGGGCGACGACTGGCTGGAGACGATCTGCGCGGTGGCCGGTGCAGGAGCCGACGCCATCGAGATCGGGGTGCCGTTCTCGGACCCGGTGATGGACGGCACCGTCATCCAGCAGGCCAACGACAAAGCCCTGTCCGAGGGAGCCACCCCGCAGTCCATCCTGGCCGCAGTGCGCGGGGCCGCAGCCGAGATCGGGGTGCCTACCGCGGTGATGACCTACGTGAACATCGCTCACCACATGGGCTACGCACGGTTCGCGTCGTCGCTGGCCGACGCCGGTGTCGACGGCTGCATCTTGCCCGACCTGCCCCTGGAGGAAGTGGGGGAGTGGGCGGAGTGCGCCGACGCGGCCGACGTGGAGACGGTTCTGCTGGCCGCGCCCACCGCGCCCGATGAGCGCCTGCCCCGAATCTGCGGCCGGTCCCGGGGCTTCGTGTACAGCGTCGGGCTGATGGGCATCACCGGGGTTCGTGAGGCGCTGACTGCCAGTGCCACCCGCACCGCGGCCCGCCTCAAGGCGGTCACCGACATTCCGGTGCTGGTAGGGGTGGGCGTGGGAACGCCCGCGCAGGCGGCCGAGGTGTGCCAGGTGGCCGACGGGGCGGTGGTCGGCTCGGCCATCGTCACCCGGATGCTGGAGGGAGCCGGCCCCGACGGCGTGGCTTCGCTGGTGGCCGAGTTCCGGGCCGCGCTCGACGCAGCCCACAACTGAGCTCGATCCTCATACCCTCCCAGGGGTGAGGAAGCGGGCGAGACGGGCCCGGATGATGGACCACGACCTGATTGTGGTGGGTGGGGGCGCGGCCGGGCTGGGCGCGGTTCGGGCCGCGCTGTGGGCCGGTGCCGACGTGGCCCTGATCACCGACTCGGCGCCGGGCGGGGACTGCACCTTCACCGGCTGCGTCCCGTCCAAGACGCTGCTGGCTGCGGCCCGCGACGGCCTGAGCTTCAGCGAGGCCATGGCCCGGGTGCGCTCGACCATCGAGCACATCGCGGCCACCGAGTCGGCCGAGGTGCTCCGCAGCGAGGGCGTCACGGTGATCGAGGGCCGGGCCCGCCTGGCCACCCACGACACGGTGGCGGTGGGGGAGCGGCGCATCACCGCGCCCCGCATCGTCCTGGCCACCGGCTCAAGGCCCTTGATTCCCGACCACATCCTGGGCCTTGCCGAGGCCCGGCCCCTCACCAGCGAGACCGTCTTCGACCTGACCGAGGCCCCGGAGTCGCTCGGCGTCATCGGCGGCGGGCCCAGCGGCTGCGAGCTGGCCCAGGCCTTCTCGCTCCTCGGAGTGGAGGTGACCCTCTTCGAGTCCACCGGCCAGCTGCTCTTCGGTGAGGCGCCCGAGGCGGCCCGGCTGGTAAGGGAGGCGCTGCAACGGCTGGGCGTGACGGTGCGGCGCAACTCGCATGTCAAGCGAATCGAAGCCGCGAGCGGCGTGCACCGACCGAACCGCGGCCCCTACGCGGTGCGGTGCGACCGGAGGCCCGAGAAGGCGGTGGTGGAACGGCTCCTGGTGGCCGCAGGCCGGACACCGGCCACCGCGGGGCTTGGACTCGAAGAGATGAAGCTCAAGCTGGGGGAGTGGAGCGGCCATGTGCTCACCGACGAGCGGCTCGAGACCTCGGTGAAGGGCGTGTACGCGGCCGGCGACGTGGCCGCCTGGCGGCTGCCGCCTCCCCGACGGCGACGAACCCGACCCCCCGCCCTGTTCAAGATCGACAAGATCGACAAGATCGACGAGCACCGGCCATCCCGACGGGGGCTGCCGCGGGGGACTCCGCAACCAGGCGGAAGGTTCCGGCTCGCCCGGATGCGGAGGCTCGACACCGAGGCCAGCCCGTACCCGGCGCCAGGATCCCGGGACGTGTTCACCCTCGACCGGGCGACACGCGCCGGTGCTCGCGGCCAGCGCCGGGCAGACCGCCACTTCCGACGCATGCTCACCCGTGAACGGAGCCGGGCTCGCCGCCAGCGGCAGCACCATGCGGCCTTGAACCTGTCGCACGCGGCCGACGAGATGGGCCGGATCGCGGCCAGCAACGCGCTGGGCAAGGGCCAGCGGGGCCGGTTCCGGGGCGGGCTGGTTCCCAGGGTGGTGTTCACCGACCCCGAGGTGGCGTCAGTGGGCTTGACCCCGCGCAACGCGCCGCCGGGCAGCCGGATCGCCTACCTGCCGCTGGCCGAGGTGGACCGGGCCGTCACCGACGGCCGCACCGACGGGTTCGTCGCCATCGTGGCCGGTCCCCGCCGCCTGCTGGGCAACGCGGGCGGGGGCCGCATCCTGGGTGCCACCATCGTCGCGCCCAGAGCCGGCGAGATGATCCAGGAGATCGTGCTGGCCATGCGCACCAAGGCGTTCACCGGCCGCCTCGCCCAGGCGTCGCACGCCTACCCGACCTGGTCCATCGGCGTCCAGAAGGCCGCAGCCCAGTTCTTCGGCAGGATCGACGGCCGCCAGGCCCGCCCCGTGGAGTGACCGGCGGCGATCCTGCGGGGCCGGCCTCTAGCCGGTGGTGAGGCCTCCGTCGGCGCTGATGATGGCACCGTGGACTCCGGGGCATTCGTCGGAGGCCAGGAAGGCGAACAGGGCCGCGATGTGCTCGGGCTGGCTCATCGGCTTGAAGGCGATCATGCGGCGGATGTAGTGCCGGTCGGGGTCGGCGACCTGCTGGTAGTTGCGGACCATGGGGGTGTCCACGCCGCCGGGGGCGATGGCGTTGACCCGCACCGATGTCTTGCCCAATTCCATGGCCAAGGCCCTGGTCAGCTGCACCACCGCCCCCTTGGTGGCGCAGTAGTGGCTCGTGTAGGCCAGTCCCTGGATCCCGGCGTTGGACGCGAAGTTGACGATGTTGCCGGCGGAGGCCAGCAGGTGGGGGAGCGCGGCCTGCGTCAGGAAGAACACGCCCTTCACGTTCACGTCGAACATGAGGTCCCACTTCTCCTCGGTTACGTCCTCCACCCGGTCCTGCCACGAGACGCCGGCGATGTTGCCGAGCACGTCGATGCGTCCGAAGGCGTCCACACAGCCGGCGGCGGCCTCCCGGCAGTCGGCGATCGACCGCAGGTCGCAGTGCTGGGTCTCGATCCGGCCGCCCGACTCGGCGACCGCGGAAGCGGTCTCGGCCAGGCCGGCGTCGTTCACGTCCACCCCGAACACGTCGGCCCCCTCCGCGGCCAGACGGATCGCCACCGCCTGCCCCATCCCCGAGGCCGCTCCGGTGATCAGCGCAGCCTTGCCGTCGAATCGCCCCATTCTCGTCCCGCCTTTGCCTCGATCTCGGCCCGTACCGCCGCGGAGGCTACCGGCCCGCGCCAGCGGTGGTACGGCGGAAGGTGACGCTCATCCGGGGCGGGGCCGACGCGACCTTGGGAATCGAGTGCTCCCAGTCCTGCTGGCAGGACCCGCCCATCACCAGCAGGTCGCCCGAGGCCAGGGTGAAGGCGCGGCTGCGGCCACCTCCCGCGGGCCGCAGCAGGAACCGGCGCGGCCCTCCCAGGGACACGATCGCCACCACGGTGTCGGCGGGGTCGACGCCGATCTGATCGCGGTGCCAGGCCACCGAGTCCCGGCCGCCCCGGTAGTAGTTGACCCACACGGAGTTGAACCTGCACCGGTAGCGGCCGCCCAGTGCCCCGGCCATCTCGTCGACGACTCCGGGAACAGCAGCCGACCGGGGTCTCAGGTGGGCACCCAGGCGGGGCTCCTCCACCATCTGCCCGTACATCGGGCGCTCGGCCCGGGTCCAGCGCAGGCGTGCGGCGAACTGCTCGAGGAGCTCGTCGGCGCCGATCAGCCACCGCGGCGCGAAGTCGATCCAGCTGCGGCCGCCCAGGTCCAGGTGCTCGACCCTCGCCGAGGCGTCGACCGACGGCTGCCCCTGAGCGAACAGGTCACCCTGGAAGGGTGCCACATCGGCCTGGGTGCCCGATCTAGCGCCCCACCGGCCGCCCGGTCTGCGGTTGGAGGAGGCCGTCGCCACATGGCAACTCTACCAAACATATGTTCGGTTCAACTAGCCGGAGCCCGAGTTGCGGGATGAAATCCACAAGGACTGTGGACCACGCGGTGAAGCCGCGGTGGTCGTCAGTTGTCGGTCGGGTTGCGGGGGTACAGGCGCAAACGGTTCAGCTCCCCGTCCTGGCGGGCGAAGACCTCCCACCACAGCTCCTCGGGAGCCTCCACGAAGGGATCGGCACCGTCATGGCCGAGCACGAACCAGGCATTCTCCTCGAGCTCGCCCTCGAGCTGGCCGGGCGCCCAGGCCGCGTAGCCGGCGAAGATGCGCACCTGGTCCAGCCCGCCGATGTCGCTCGGGTTCTTCTCCAGGTCGATGGTGCCGATCCGGCCAACCACCGGTGACCAGTGGTCGTCGGCGTCGTCGGGAACCACCGACGCCAGCGCTATCACCGAGGACTGGCTGACCGGCCCACCCACGAACACCACCCGGGGCTCGCTCACCGCCGGGTCCCACTCGTCGATGGCGCCCTTGACGGGCAACTCGCTCGGCCGGTTGAGCACCACGCCGAGTGCGCCTTCTGATCCGTGCTCGAGCATCAGCAGAACGGTAAGGCGGAAATTCGGATCAACCAGGCTCGGGGCGGCGACGAGCAGCTTCCCGCGAGTCGATTCCATGCGTGGAGTCTTCCAGGTAGCGGACTGGTTGGAGCGGCACGGTGGCGATCCGGCGACCCGAAGCGGTGGCGGTGTAGCGAGGTCGCGGTGTGGCACGATCTAGGGTCGTGGTGTCGACCATGCCGCCGGTGCTGCTCACGATAGCCGCTTCGGACCCGCTGGGGGGAGCAGGCGTGCAGGCCGACCTGGCCACGTTCGCGGCCCTCGGCGTGCATGGCGCCAGCGCGCTCACCGCGGTGACCGCCCAGTCCCTGACCGCGGTCACGGCCTCCGATCCGGTGCAGACCAGCCTGGTCGCCGCCCAGATCGACGCCGCCGTCGACCACCTCGGAGTGGATGGAGCCAAGACCGGGCTGCTGCGCCGCCGGGAGGTGGTGGAGCTGGTCGCCGAGCGGATCGAGCGGGGCGGGCTGCCCGCGCCGGTGGTCGACCCGGTGATGGTCGACGGCAGGGGAACACGCTTCGTGTCCGACGACGTCGAGGACGCGTACCGGCAGCGGCTGTTCCCGCTGGCCCGGGCAATCACGCCGAACCGGAGCGAGGCCGAGCTGCTGGCGAGCAGGCCGCTGCCGAGTGCCGAAGCGGTCCTGGACTGCGCACAGACGTTCCAGGACCTGGGCGCAGAGGTCGTGGTGGTTACCGGCGGCGGCTTCGACGGCGACCCCGACGACGCGGTGATCACCGCATCGGGCGACGCCTGGATCGTTCGGGGCCCGCGGATAGCGACCGACAACGTCCGGGGCAGCGGCTGCACGTTCTCGGCCGCTCTGGCGGCAAACCTGGCCCTCGGTCGGGATCTGCGGGCAGCGGTGACGGAGGCTGGACGGTTCGTGCGCAACGCCATCGGGGCCTCGGCCGGCTGGATCCTCGACGGTCCCGGCCCGGTGTCCCACGCCCAGGGCTGAGCCACCGGGCCGACCGGACACTCGGCGGGATGACCTCGGGATATTGGCAAATCCCGCTTACTTTACATAATGTGTATTTCCGGCGGTTGTGCCGGGTTCCCGGGCGGGCGGGGCGAGAAACTCCGGAGGCGCTGAGCAAGGCCGCGGCGTGTAGCTTTGTGGGCCGTGCCCCGACGACTCGAGATCGAACTCACCAGCCGGCGAGACGATGGCACCTGGACTTGGAGGGCCGCAGGCGCACGCCGGCCCAAGGGCGAGGTCTCCGGCGACCTCGTTCCCGACGCGGCCGCGGTCGGATCGGTGCTGAAGGCCGAAGTCGACGGCGGACTCGACGGCCTGGAGATCACCGCGCTGGTCGCTCCCCGGGCTCGTTCGGCGCCGGCAGGGCGGCTCGAGCTGATCGGCGGGGGCGCGGCACCGCCGGTGACCACCACCCTGGTGTCACGCTCCGGTCGCCGGAACCGCTCCGACCGGGGCTTCTCGGACGACGACGAGCGGTCCCCGGGAGGGCGGCGCAGCCGCGACAAGGGCGAGGGCCGCAGGGGCCGCGACCGCGACCGCAGGGACCGCGACCGCAGGGACCGCTCCGAACGCGGTCCGCGCCGCAGGGACCGCGACGGCGATGAGGACCACAAGGACGGGGCAGGGCGCAAGCCCCACCGTGATCGTGACGGTCGCCGCAGCCGCGACGAACGCGACTCCGGCAGCAGCCGCGACGCCGAGAAGGACGGCAGGCGCGACCGGCGCAGCAACGAGCAGCGCTCCTCCAAGAGTCCCCGGTCCAAGGAAGGCAAGCGCCCCGCGAGAAGCCCCCGTCCGAGGACGCCCGGCCTCAAGGCCAAGCGGGTCCATCGCCAGGCTGCCCTGGAGGCCCTGCCGGAGGAACAGAGGCCCCTGGCCCGTGAGGTCCTCAAGGGCGGGGTCCCCGGCGTGCGCCGCTCGATCGAGCGGATGAACACCAAGGCCGCCCGGGAGAAGCTCCCCCAGATCAAGTCCGAGCCGGTCCTGGCGCTGGCCGAGCAGCTCGCTCCCGTCCTGAAGGCGGCCGAGTGGCACGATCGCGCCGATGCAGCCCTGGCCGGCATCTCCAAGATCGACCTGCGGGACATCCGCTCAGTGATCGCGGCCGCCGACCGGGCCGCCCGCGACGACGAGACGAGGGCCCTGGCCGAGAGCCTGCGAGCCGGGCTGACGCAGCGCCTGGAGGTGGACCACCGCAAGTGGCTGGACGAGTTGGCCGGCACCATCGGCGAGGGTCGTACTGTCAGGGCGCTGCGCATCAGCTCCCGGCCGGTGAAGCCCGGCTCGCCGCTGCCGCCCGATATGGCCGAGCGCCTCGCCAACATGGCCGCCGCCGATCTCAACCCGACCGCCAACCAGCAGCGCTGGGCCACGGTGGTGGACTCGGTCGCGGTCTCCCCCGTCCGCACCCAGGTTGTTCCCGAGGGAATCCCCGAGAGACCCAGCGACGACCTGGTCGCCACCATCCGCCGGCTGGCGGACCGGGTGCCGCAGATCGCAGCTCTCTTCGGCATCGAGCCGGCACCGGCTGCACAGCCGAGACTGCGCCCTCCCCCTCCCCCGCCGAAACCCGCTGAGGACGGCGACACCGGGGCCGAAGAGTCTCAATGATCGAGTTCGAGCGCGGCCTCTAGCCCCGACTCGACTCACACGATGGTCGGGATCACCCCGTGGTCGTGGAGGAACTCGGCCAGCCCGTCCACTAGCCGCAGCCCGGCGACCTCCGTGACGGGCCACCACCGGGCCTCGGATGCGTCGCTCCCAGCGGTGGGCGCCAGGTCGCCGGTCACCGTCGCCTCGAAGTCCAGGATCACGAAGTGGTGGTCGTCGCCTATGCGCTCCACCCAGCCCACCAGCGGGCCGCAGATCCCGTGCAGCCCGGTCTCCTCCTGTAGCTCGCGGGTGACGGCCTCCATCAGCATCTCGCCGGGCTCAACCCGTCCTCCCGGCACGGACCACTCCCCCGCGCCCGGTGGCCGGCCGCGCCTCACCAGCAGCAGCTCATCGGCGCGACGAACGATCGCGCCCACCGCGACCTCCACGCCTGCGATCATCGACGAGGCTGGGCCGTCTCTGCCAGCGAGCGGTGCACGGTTATGGATCGTGCCACCAGGCCGTGCGTCTCGAAGAAGTTCTTCGTGTCCCGGTCCCCGGGCAGCGCCAGGCTGTCGACGCCGATGCAGGCCCGCCGCCTGGCCCAGTCCATCAGGTCGTCCATCATCGCCTCCCCCACCCCGACGCCACGCGCCTCGGGCATCACGTAGATGTCGGTGACGCGCCCCAGCCTGGCACCGTCGTGGAGTTCAACCAGGCGGATCACCCCATAGCCGACGACCGCCCCGTCGATGGTTCCGACCACAACCAGCGCATCATCCGATCGATGGTCACGATCCAGGCTCTGCTCCAGCGGCTCGGATCTCGCCTCTAGGCGGGCCCACACATAGCCGCCGCGGCGGGGAGCCAGCTCGGCAGCCGCCCCGGCGGCCAGCTCGGTCACCGCGGCAAGGTCGGAGTCGACGGCCGGTCTAGCCCCCTCGTCTATCGAGGTCATCAGAGGCAGTGGGTGGCGTCCATGGCATCGCTCGGGCGCTCAGCCGAGGAAGATCCTCTCGATGGACTCGCAGGGCTCCTCGCCCGACGGGCACACGGGATTGGCCCGCGATCCGAACTGGGTCATGCTCACGATGAGGAAGCACTGGTTGCAGGTCCATTCGTCCGAACGCGGCGGCGCCACCGACGGCACCGCTTTGGCCTGGCCGGGGGCCTCCTCCTCCTCGTCCTCCTCGTCGTCGTCGCTCGCCGCGATGCGGTCCCGGAGGATCTCCTCGAGGTCGGCCTCCACGTCGCTGGGGTGTACGTCTTCGTCGTCATCGTCTTCTGCCGGCAGCGGAACGTCGTCGTCGTCCTCCTCGTCCTCCTCCTCCAACTCGGCTTCATCATCGTCGTCGTCGTCGACGCTGTCCTCGTCGTCGTCGTCGAAGTCGTCGACGCTGTCCTCGTCGTCGTCGTCGAAGTCGTCGATGCTGTCCTCGTCGTCGTCGAAGTCGTCGATGCTGTCCTCGTCGTCGTCGAAGTCGTCGTCGCCGTCGAAGTCCTCCCCGTCGCCGAAGTCCTCGTCATCGCCGAAGTCCTCGTCCAGTTCGCCTTCGAATTCCTCCCCGTCGCCGAAGTCGAGATCGGCATCGTCAAGAGGGTGCTTCTCGGTCATCTCTACTACTGAGGGGTTGCGGCCGGGGGATGTGGGCGGATCATAGACACGGATCGACGGGGTGCGGCGAAATTTCGCCGCAGTACGACTATGGAGCGCTCGCTGGCCTACAGGCTCGAAGACGGGTGCGACTGCGATGCCCTCACCTGCTCGGCCCGCTTCTCCGCGTCGAGCCGTCCCAGGCCGAGGTCCTGCTCGTGGTTGACGAACGACATGAGCTCCGCGACCGCGACGTGACCGGCCTCCTCGGCGATGAGACGGTGCATCTGCTGGCACACGCGCCGGTAGGCCGGATGGCCCTGCAGGGTGGTGCGCAACTCGACCATGTGCATCGCCTCGCGCGCGTTCATCTGCATCGAGTAGCGCACCCGGTAGGCCAGAGCGACCGCGTAGGCGGCCTGATCCGGCAGCTCGGCGCTGAGCGCCTCGTAGAGCCGGGCCGACCGGGCCATGACCTCGTCGAACTGCTCGTCCACACCGGCCGCGCCGACCGCTTCGGGCCGAACGAAGCCGTGGCGGGTGGACAGGGGCTGCCATTCGATGGTGAGCATCCGGTGGCGCTGCAGGTCGCGGAACGCCCCGTAGTCGGACAGCACGTCGAACCGGTAGTAGACCCGCTCGAGGGCCCGGCCCGGCCGGTGACGGCGGTTGGTGCGCTCACCGCAGTAGGACCGCACGACCTCGATGCGCTCGGCGGCCGACATGGACCGCACCCTGGCCTCGATGGTGCGCTCCGGCAGCGACGTGTGGGGATACAGCATCGCGGCGATCACCTTCGTCTCGCCGTCGGGGTCGAAGTCCATCAGCTCCACGGAGTCGTCGGTCGCCGGGCCTCCGACGGCGTCGCCGAACACCCGGCCCGCCAGCTGATCCATGGCGGCGCGGTTGTCCGCCATGTAGCGAGCGGTGAGCTCGCCCCGGTCGGGCAGGTCCACCCGCTTCAGGAACGACGGGATCACTTTGCGCAGTTCGGCGAGCATCATCCCGGCATAGGAGCGCGATTCGGGAAGGGGGTGGGCCCGCATGCGCAGCAGCAGGGCCTCGTAGGACTGGCCCGTCCCGTAGATGCCCACGTTGCTCAGGGACGCGGCCGGGAGCATCCCGCGGATGGAGTCCAGCGCCCGAGCCTTGATGGCCTGCCGGTAGGCGAAGTCGGAGTCGCCCTGCTCCTTGGGAACGTTGGCCCGGAAGAAGTCCTGCATGACCGGGACGAGCGCCGAGTAGGTCGAGAACATGCGGTCGATGTCGCCCACGTAGCGGGTCCCCAGCGACGAGTTGAGCACTTGCGCGTCCCGGTAGTAGCGGTACCGCCCGCCCAGCCGCTGGTCGTAGGCGATGTAGCGGGTGCTCTGCTCGAGGTAGGCCATCAGCCGGCCCCACTCCAGCACCTTGGTGAGGAGGTTTGAGGCCTGCTCGCAGGCCAGGTGGACACCGCCGAGCTGGGCCACGGAGTCGTCGCCGTACTCGAAGAAGACCCGGTCGTACAGGGCCTCGGCCCGGCGCAGACCGACGGTCGCGTCGATGGTGATGTCCCCCGTGATGTCCAGCTCGTCGACGAACTCGTCGAGGAACAGCCGCCGCAGGCTCGACATGGAGCGGGAGTAGCGGGCGAACAGGGCGCCCTTCACGACCTCGGGCAGGTTCACCAGCGCGAACACCGGCTGGTCCAGGTTGGTGAAGTACCGGCGCAGTATGTCGGCCTCGCCCGCCGAGAAGGTTTCAGACGCGTACAGGTTCACGGAGCGCGACACTAGAGGCCGAGCGGGTAGGCACCGCGGACCCGGCCCACACGGGCGAGGCCGTGGCCCGAGCGGCCCGTGAGCGAAGCGAACAAGAGCGGGAGACACCCCGCCGCAGCGTGACGGTCTCGCACCTGCGCGCGCATTCCGAGAGAGGCCGAGCGGGTAGCGGGCGCGGATCGCGGGTAGGCGTCAGGACGCCGCGAAGGCGGCTCGTGCGGCCGGCATCGCGGAGGCGTCCAGCCAGCAATCCAGAGCAGTCATGGCCAGCACCTTGGCGCCGTCGATGACCGCCGAGTCGCCCTGGGGCCCGCGGGCGTACTCGGCGAACGCAGGGGTGTGGATGGCGACATCGGTGGGCGCCACCTTGAGCATGGGGTGTATGGAGGGGACGGCGTAGCTGACGTTGCCCATGTCGGTGCTGCCGACCACGCGGGCGTCCGAGCGGGACACCGGCTCCCGGCCCACTGTGGCGAGATTGTCCAGGTAGCGGTCGAGCAGCACGGGGTTGTCGTTCATGTCGGCGTACGCCGGATCTCCCCATTCGATGTCCAACTCGCACCCCGCCGCGTCCGCGCCCGCTCGCAGGCAGGCCGCAACCCTCTCCTTGAGCGGCTCGACGGTGGACAGGTTGGTCGAGCGCACGTACCACTCGGTCTCGGCTGTGACCGGGACGATGTTGGCCTTCGTTCCGCCGTCGATGAAGATGCCGTGGATCCGCTCGTCGTCTCGGATGTGCTGGCGCAGCGCGGCGATCGCGTTGTAGCCGAGCACCGCCGCGTCGAGCGCGTTGCGGCCCTTCTCGGGAGCGGCGGCGGCATGGGCTGCCGCCCCCGTGTAGCGGGCGTTGAGCCGCTGGACCGCCACCGCGTGGAACACCTTGAGCTCGTGGTTGGCGGGATGGATCATCATGGCCGCGTCGGCGTCGGAGAACGCGCCCGCTCGCAGCATGATCTCCTTGCCTCCCCCGCCCTCCTCCGCCGGTGTCCCCATGACCGCCACCCGGCCACCGGTCTCCTCGGCCAGGGCGGCCAGAGCGAGGCCCGCGCCCAGGCCCGACGCGGCGATGATGTTGTGCCCGCAGGCGTGGCCGATCCCGGGCAGCGCGTCGTACTCGCAGACCACCGCCACCAGCGGCCCGTCGCCGTCGCCGGCCCGGGCCTCGAAGGCGGTGTCGAGGCCGTAGGCGCGGCGCTGCACGGCCAGTCCGTGGTCGGCCAGCACCCCGGTCAGCAGGTCGTGCGCGTGGTGCTCCTCGAAGCAGAGCTCGGGCCGTTCATGGATGCGGTGCGACACGTCGAGCAGCTCTGGTGCCAGCCGATCGATCTCATCGCAGGCGCGCTGCTTGGCTTCCGTGATCTCCATGACGACGATCCTAGTGGTCCGTCGCCGCACTGATCGCCCGCCGTGACGGCGGTCTGCGGAGGTGCACGGGCGGGTTTCGCTCCCAGTCATCTCGACGCCACAGCACTAGAGGCCGGCCGCCCGTGACTGCGCGGCGGCCGTCGGCGAGCCGGCCGGAATCCAGACCTCCAGCGCGGCGGGCTCCACCCTGAGGCTGAGGGTTCGGGCCCGGCTCAGGCGGCGGCCGTCCAGGTAGATGTCCAGGGCGGGGTCCAGGTCGTACTGGGCCGCCGCGATGCGGCGCTGGGTGATCTCCGGATGGGGGACATGGGTTCCGGAGGGCAGGCGACGGCGGGCCGCGAGGCGCACCGCGAGCGGGGGGCTGGCGTCGAACACGTCGAGGCGGCCGTCTCCGGGATGGGACCGGGGCGCGGCGTTCCAGCGGCCGATGAACGATGCGTTGGCCGCCACCAGCAGCCGGCCCCGCCACCAGGATCTGCGGGCCACGAGATGGGCGACGAACCACCCGAGCCGCCCGTCGATCAGCGCCGCGCCCACGTCGACCTCGAAACGGGCCCCGGTCCCGGCCGCGGCTCTCGACGAGTCCTTGCGGTCCTGGGCCATCCCGAGCGTCCGGGCCAGGTCGCCTCCGGTAAGAACCACCGGCGGCACCGGCCGCCCGGCTCGGTGGGCCTCGGCGACGATCCGGCCGGCGGCGGCGTCGCTGTCGGCAGTGGGGGCGTCGGGCGGGATCTCCCCCTCCTCGCCGAAGTCGACGCCCCATCCGGGGCTTCGGCTCCCGATCACACCGCACCCGGCAGAGTTCGGGCCGCGGCGCCGGCGTCGGTCTCGTCGACCGCACCGGAGGTGGCCACCACTCCCCTGTTCAGCGCCCGCACCGCCTGCTGTGCGGCCAGCGCGGTGCCGGTGTTCGGCGCCACCGCCGCGACACGGCGACACAGATCGATGACCAGCTTGAGGTTGCGCACCAGGTCGCCGGCGGAGAAGCCCTCGTCCAGCAGCGCTCCGACGGACTCCCCCGCGGCCCAGCGGTGAGCCGCGGGCGCGAAGCCGGTTTCCAGCGATCGGATGGGTTCCACCCCGAAACGCTGCTCGGTCCGGTGCAGATCGTCCAGATCCCTTTCGATGCGGCGCAGGCGGCGGTAGGCGGCGCCGGACGGGATCCAGACCTCGGGCCTCTTTCCCGGGGACCGGTGCTCGTAGGTGAACGTCGACAGCACCGAGGCCAGTTCGGCGGGCGCCAGCCCGTCGAGCAGCCCGGTGTGCAGCGCCTCGGCCACCGCCAGATCCGATTCATGGAAGATGCGCGCTACCAGCGAGCCGGAGGCGGTGAGCTCCCAGCCGTCGAGATGTCCCCGGGAACGCAGCACCGAGGCCACCGCATCGAAACTCCCGACCAGGTTCACCGGCGACGGGGAGGTGTCGGCCTGATGTTGAGCGAAGGAACGGCGCAGGAGGTCGCGGGCCGCTTCGACGGGCATCCGTCCCAGCAGGCCGGTCACCATGTTGTAGGTGGGCCGGAAAGCAGAGCGCAGCTCGAAGGATCGGCTGGCGGCCAGGGCCGCGACGTCGGAGAAGCTGCAGTCCTTCGACCACAGCATCACCGCCCAGCCGCGGTCGTCGATGCCCCGGCGGCCGGCCCGGCCGGTCAGCTGGGTGTATTGGGCGGGGCTGAGCGGCGCGATGCGCTGGCCGTCGTACTTGGTGGGCTTGTCGATCACGACGCTGCGGGCCGGCATGTTCACGCCCAGCGCCAGGGTCTCCGTTGCGAACACCACCCTGACCAGGCCCTCCGAGAAGCAGTGCTCCACGGTCTCCTTGAAGACCGGGATCATGCCGGCATGATGGGACGCGATGCCCAGACGGAGCCGGTCGGCCCACCGGCGGGCGCCCAGCGCGGCGAGATCGGCCCGGTCGAGACCGGCAAGGCGGGCCTCGACGATCCCATCGATGCGAGCGGCCTCTTCGTCGCTGGTGTAGCGGGCGCCGTCGCGGGCCAGGCGGGCGGCGGCCTGATCGCATCCCTTGCGGCTGAACACGAACCAGATGACCGGCAGCAGGCTGCGCTCCTGCAGCTCGGCCAGCAGGTCGATGCGTCGAGGCGGCCGCCACAGCCCGCCGCCGCCGTTCTTCCCGCGTGGAGGAGGACCCTTCGATCGGCCCCGGCGCCCCCGACCCGCGGCACGGCCCGAGCCCCGGCCTCGGTGCGTTGCCGCGGGCGCGTCGAAGCGGCTTCCCCGAGGGTTGGGGCTGTCGCCGGTGAGGGTGGGAACGATCTGCACCGCGTCGGATCGGCGACGGCCCACGGCATACAGGTTGGTCAGCGGCACCGGCCGCCGGCTCTCGGCCACCACCGCGGTCGGGCCGTGCACCCGGTTGAGCCAGTCGCCCAGCTCCTGGTGGTTGGAGACCGTGGCCGACAGGCACACGAGCATCACATCCGGCCGCAGATGGAGGATCACCTCCTCCCACACGGGCCCGCGGTAGGGATCCTCCAGGAAGTGGACCTCGTCGAGGACCACCGCTCCGAGCCCGGCGTCCACTGCGTCCGCGTAGATCATGTTGCGCAGCACCTCGGTGGTCATCACCACCGCGTCGGCGTCGCCCGCGACGACGTTGTCGCCGGTCAACAGCCCCACCCGCTCCGGTCCCAGCCGGCGGCACAGGTCCCGGTACTTCTGGTTGGACAGAGCCTTGATGGGCGTGGTGTAGAAGGCTCGACGGCCCTCGGACAGCGCCAGGTCGACGGCATGGTCGGCCACCACCGTCTTGCCCGAGCCGGTCGGGGCGCTGACCAGCACCGACACTCCGGAGTCGAGATGGCTGACGGCGCGGCGCTGGAACTCGTCGAGTACGAAGCCCTGCGCCACGCCGACAAGGCTGTCAGCTCCGCGCGATGCCAACTCGCCTTTCCCGCTCTTGTTCGCTGCGCTCACGGGCCGCTCGGGCCACGGCCCCGCTCAGCGCCACATTCCTCTGAACTGCGGTCTGTCCGCTCGGCCTCAGGCCCGGCCGGAGCCGTCACAAGGCCGGGCGGCGCGCCAGCAGGGGGCTCACCGTCCCGCCGCCTCGCGCTTGCGTTGTCGGCGGCGGGTGAGCACGCCCCACAGGATCGCGAGCTCGTAGAAGGCGTACATGGGAATGGACAGCGCCATCAGGGTGAACGGGTCGCCGCTGGGGGTGATGACCGCCACCAGTATCACGATCCCGACCACCGCGTAGGAGCGGACCCGGCGGAGGGTCCGGTTCTCGACGACGCCCATGGCCTGCAGCCCTATGAGGACTATCGGGAACTGGAAGGCGACCCCGAAGGCCACCATCATCTTCACGACGAAGCCCAGGTACTGCTTCGGGCTGAACAGCGACACCAGGTCGGGGCCGCCGATGTCCTTCAGGAAGTCGAGGGCCCGGGGCAGGCTCCAGTAGGCCAGCGCCACGCCCAGGAAGAACAGCAGCACGCCCGCCGCCACGAACGGGATGGCGTAGCGCTTCTCGTGGCGGTACAGGCCGGGCGCTATGAAGCGCCACCCCTGCCACAGCAGCACCGGCATGGCCAGGGCCAGGCCCGAGTAGCCGACCAGGGTGATCCGCACGCTGAAGGGCTCGAGCGGGCTGGTCACGAACAGGTTGCAGCCGCCGTCGGGACCGAACAGCGCGGAGTCGACCCGCTCCTCGGGAGGGAATGTCCGGCAGTAGGGCTCCAGCAGGAAGTCGAGGATGAACGGGTAGAAGATCCAGCAGACCACCGCGCCCACGGCCACGGCCACCGCCGACTTGATGAGGCGGTTGCGGAGCTCGGACAGGTGCTCCATGAGCGTCATGTGGCCGCCCTCGTCGAGGTTCTCGATGCCGCTGTCGTTGTCGGTGTTGGTCATCGCTTCGCCCCCGGGTGCTTAGAACGTGCGCGGGCAGGCGCAACCTGGCCACGTTGCGGCGGGGTATCTCCCGCTCTTGTTCGCTGCGCTCACGGGCCGCTCGGGCCACGGCCTCACCCGTATGGACTGCATCCGCTCGCCTACTCGCTCGGCCTCTTAGGCGGCGTTCTCAGTGCCGGAGTCCGGCTCATCCGCGGTCGTACCGGACTCGGTCTCGGACTCGGCCGCGACGTTGTCCGGACCGGAGTCCGCCTCGTCCAGAGTCGGTTCCGCGCCGCGGAACTCCTTGTCGGCCGCTCTCAGAGTCTCCTTCATCTCCTCGACGGGCTCCTCGGCCGCCTCACGAAACTCCTTGTCAGCCGCTCTCAGAGTCTCCTTAATCTCCTCGACGGGCTTCTCAGCCGCCTCACGGAACTCCCTGTCAGCCGCCTTCAGAGTCTCCTTCATCTCCTCGATGGGCTCCTGGGCCGCCTCACGGAACTCCCTGTCAGCCGCCTTCAACGCCTCCTTGGACTCCTCTAGGGTCTCCTGCAGGGGCTGCGCGGCCTCTCGCAGCTCCTGCTGGAAGCCCTGGCCGATACGGCGGACCTCCCCGACCACCCTGCCGATCTGGCGGATGGCGGGGGGCAGCTTGGTCGGCCCGAGCACGATCAGGGCCACGAGCAGGATTACAAGGACCTCTCCCCCGCCCAGATTTCCCACCGCGGCAGCCTAGCTACGGGGTCGGCGGCGGCTGCGGTCGCGCCGCGTGCGGCGGACCCGGTCGGCTCTGGCCCTGGTCGCTTCCGCATGGTCGCCCAATCGAGCGGCCAGGCGGGACAGCTCGTCGCCGGCCACCGCGGTAGCCGACGACCTTCGCAGGGTCCCGGTCAGCTCCGACGCGGCTTGACCCACGCTGCGCAGGCCAGCGACGAGCACCGCCAGCGCGATGACGGTGGCCGCAGCCGGCGCCAGCATCCACATGGACTGCAACGTTACTGCCAGCCGCCGGCCCCTGATCGGCGGGCGGCCAGCCGCTCATCCGGCGGTGTCGCCCGCGAAGCCGGCCAGCACCTCCACCATCCGGTCCACGTGGTCGCTGTAGACGGCGTCGATGCCTGCGTCGACCAGCTCGGCGATGTGGCGGGCCTGCTGCGCGTCCCAGCCGAAGGCGAGCACGCCGAAGCGGTGGTAGAGGGTCGTGAGCCCGCCGTTCCAGTCTTCGCGGTGCAGGTTCACGACATCGATGCCCGCGCCGGCGAGGTCGGCGCCGTGACGCTCGGGACCTCGGGGCAGCCGGTCGAGGCGGGTGGCGTGGACCAGCTTGATCTCGGGTGCGGCCGCTCGCCATCCGCTCAGCACCTCCGTGCTGTGATGGCACACCCAGAGACGCTCGGCGGCCCGGTGGGCGCGGGCCGCGGCCACCAAGCCGTCGAAGGCGGCGTCGTCCTTCACGTCGACGCTTAGCGGCAGGCCGGTGCCGCAGTTCTCGTAGTACTCGTCGATGGTGGGAATATGCGCGGGCAGGCTCGCCCGGGACGTGCGCCTGATGGGCCGGCCGAAGAGCCGTCGAGACGACATCGTCGGCAGTCCCCACACGGCCCTGTCGTGGTTGAGCACGACCACCCCGTCGGCGGTGATCCAGGCGTCGGTCTCGATGCCGGTGGCGCCCATCTGCCGGGCCAGTTCGAACGCCTCCAGGGTGTTCTCGCGGGCGTGGGCCCGGGCCCCGCGGTGAGCGAAGCCGATCGGCGGGTCGAGCAGAGCCGGAATGCGAGTGTTCATCAGACCGGGAGAACGCGTCGGCTCGTTCTCAGATTAGTCAGCCCTTCGACGGTCACGGCCGATCAACTTCATGTTCGCATTCTGAACAGCGCGGCGACCGGCGTCAACGGCTTCATCCATGAAGCGTTCCAGGTCCCATCCAGCCGGCTGGCCGCCGATCAGGGTCGCTTCGCCGTCAACGAACACCGCGGCCAGGTTCGTCCGGTCGTAGTGACGCACCAACTCCCATTCGAGATCCCAGCTGGGAAGCACCTCGGGCTGCTTGCAGCCGACGATCAGGAAGTCCGCACGCAGACCCTCGACGATCGATCCCGTCACGGCTCCCAGGCAGGCGGCTTCGGCACCGTTGCGAGTGGCGGCCCCTACCCAGAGCCGCCCGTCACCGCAACGCCAGTCAATTGTTCGCATGCCGAATGTCAGGCGCTGTGCGGTCTCCGCGGCGTCCATCAGTCGGAAACCGTCGCTTCGGGTGGCATCGGTACCGAGCCCGAACGGGATCCCGCGGTTCGCGAACTCCAACGCGGGCGCGACCGCGTTGCCCTTCCACGCGCTTGCGACCGGGTTGTAGCTGACAGCTGCGCCAGAGGCCTCGAGCATGCCCAGCTCGGTCGACGACACCAAGGTGGCGTGCGCGAGCAGTGCCTGGGGACCAAGTGCTCCAATGCCGTCGAGCATCTCGATGGGCCGGCAGCCGTAGGTGTCGAGGCACCACTCCACCTCCGGGGTGTGCTCATTGACATGGATCTGGAACGCAACCGACGCCTCGGCCGACAGCCGGAAGAGTTCTGAAATGAGTTCGCGCGACGCCGACTGGTGCGAGGCGCAGGCAACCGCTCGGACCAGGCGACGGTTGTCACTGGGTCGCGACAGGTACTCACCGGCTCGGCGCAGGCAGTTCTGGACGGCCTCGCGGTTGGCCGGCTCGATCGACGGCGGGCGACCCTCGAGGTCCGAGAAATCGTGCGCCATCACGCAGCGGATGCCGGCCTCTGCAATGGCTTGCTCGATCGGATCGACCTTCGCAGGGTTGCGCTCGCCCGCGGTGACGATCGTCGTGAACCCGCCTCGCAGCGCCTCGAGGGCGGTCCACTTGGCCGCGACGTAGGCGTCGTGTGGATCCATGGCGTCATACAGGGGCATCCACATGCGCTTCCAGATCTGAGCCGGCTGCGCGCCGATGAGCACCTTCGCGAACACCTGCGTGAGGTGCTGGTGGGTGTCGACGAATCCCGGCACCATGAGATGGCCGGGCAGCGCGATCTCGTCGAGAGCGGGATGGCGGTCCCGCACCTGCTCGGTCGGTCCGACCGACGCGAATGCTCCGCCTACGATGCTCGCGGACCACCCGCGGCGCGGCCCGTCAGAGTTGAGCAACACATCGGGCGTCGCAATCCAGTCCTGACCGGAAGTGAGGTTGTCAAGCAGTCCGGCAATGCTCACAGTCGATTTCCTTTCATCCGAGCGACCCCGCCACGACCTGGCCGCCGATCAGCAGGCCCGCTGCCAGCACGGCACCCGACACGACCCGGGAGAGCATGGCCTGCGGAGCACGGTGAGCGATGGACGATCCCAGAAGGATGCCTGCGGCCTGCGACACGCCGAGCAGCAGACCCGCCTCGTAGTCGATTTGACCGACCAGCGCGAAGCTGAGTGACGCGAAGGCCGCGATAGGGACCTGCGATGCCTGGCTGGCACCGACCGCGGACAGGGGCCCCAACCCCAACGCTGTCAGGATCGGGACCAGGACGACAGGCCCGCCGGTGCCCGTCAGTGCTGAGGCGAACCCGACGGCCAGACCGAGTCCCGCCATCGGGTGAGGCTGCCAACGAACCTCCGACATGAGCTGATGATTCTTGCCGGATCGAGCGAACGCCCTGCGGCCGGCAAGCAGGAGCATCAGGGCCAGCGCGGCTGCCAGCAGCGTCGTCGGCAGCACCGAGTTGACCAGTGCACCAAGCGCCGCGCCCGGTATGAGCCCTACGGATGCCCACTTGACCAAGCCCCAATCGATGCTGCCCCTCTGCGCGTAGGTGGATGTTCCGACTATGCCGGTGAACAGGAAGCTGAAGCTGGCGGCCGCCTGGGCGATCCGCAACTCATACCCCAGCAGGTACGCCAGGACAGGAGCCACGATCACCCCGCCGACCCCGACGGCCCCGATGAATGATCCTGACACAAGGCCGAGCAGGAGAAGGTAGATCGAATTCAACCTTGTTTCCCTCTGGTCGGGGCGGCTCCGAGCCGATTGCTCGGCGCCGCCCCGAACGTCTCAAGAGATGGGGGTCGAGCGGCTAGCCCGGCAGGTCACTGGATCCGGGCGCCACCGCGTTGAGCGGCCCCGGGTCCAGCACCGAGAGGAAGACCTCCTCGGTGGACTCCCCCTCGAGCCCCTGAACCTCGATCAGCCACTTGCCTTCCTCCACCAGGATGTCCAGCAGCTCCTGGTTGAGCTGCAGTTCGTACATGTACTTGGGGAAGGTGTCGTCGGCGTAGGCCGGGTTCACGCGCTCGGAGTAGTTGATGATGTCCGCCTTGGCCGTGTCCCTGTCAGCGAGGAACGGCTCCGCTTCCTTCAAGGACCGCATGAATGCCTCCAGGACCTCGGTGTTCTGGGACATCTCAGCCGAAGCGGCCAGGATCCAGTGGATCGAGTAGCCCTCGACCGGTATCTCGACGTGCCGGTCACCCAGAACCTCCCCGATGGGGATGTAGAAGGAGTCGAACGGCATGCCCGCGTCGACATCGCCCTGGTCGAGCGCGCCCGCAATCCCCGATGGGGGCAGGTTGACGATCTCGACATCGGACGAGTCGTACCCGGCGTTGTTGAGCGCAGTCTCCAGCGCGTACTGGACGTTGGTTCCGACCGTAGTCCCGACCGACTTGCCCGGCAGATCGCCGAGGCTCTCGATGCCTGCGTCGGTCCTCGTCTGCAGCTTGTAGTCGCTGAACCGGCTGACCTCAGCAATTACGCTGAACTCCTCACCCTGGAGCGCGGCCGTCACCGCCGGGAACTCGGCCATGAACGCCAGATCGACCTGACCGCCGAGGAGCGCGGTCATGGCATCCCGTCCCGTCGCGAATTCGGCCACGTCCACTGCCAGTCCGTTGGCTTCGAAGAGCCCGTGGACCAGCGCCAGTGTCGCCTGTGCCGTCTGCATGTACGCGCCGCCGCCGAGGGTGACGCTGGTCAGTTCGGCGGGCTCGTCCGCCGCCTCCGGGTCGCCGCTGCACGCAGCCGCGATCAGGCTCACCGCTGCGATCAGGGCGAGCACCAGGCCCAGCCCTCCGGTCCTCTTGTTTCTTTGCCTCATTATTCCCCCTTCTTTGGTAGGTCAGTGTTTGAGGAGCTTGATCACCTGTCTACGGAGTTCGACGTGGTCGTCGCCGTAGTCCTCGGCCGATCGCGGCCGGTCGGTTGACACTTCGATGACGGTCTCGATCTTCCCGGGACTGCTCGTCATCACGAAGACCCGGTCCGCCAGCACGAGGGCCTCGTCCACGTCGTGGGTCACGAACACGACCGTGAGCTTGTCGGCCTCCCAGAGATCGAGCAGGAACTGCTGCATCGTCATGCGGGTCTGGGCATCGAGCGCGCCGAACGGCTCATCCATCAACAACACGGTGGGGTTCACTGCGAGTGTGCGGGCGATCGCGACCCGCTGCTGCATGCCACCGGACAACTCCGACGGGTAGAGGGCCTCCCTGCCGGCCAGACCGACGTTGGCGAGGGCCTCCGACGCGAGGGCCTTGCGCTCCGACCGGGGAACGCCCTGAGACTTGAGCGCGAACTCGATGTTCCCGCTGGCAGTGAACCACGGCATCAGGGCATAGCTCTGGAACACCACGCCGCGGTCCGGTCCCGGGCTGAGCGTCGGCTTGCCGTCGAGGAGCACCTGGCCGGCCGTCGGGGGCACGAACCCTCCGATCACGTTCAGCAGGGTTGATTTTCCGCAGCCCGTCGGACCGACGAGCGCGTTGAAGGATCCGGCCTCGAACACGGCATCGGTGGATGTGAGTGCCTGGTTCCGGCCACGGCGTCCCTCATAGACGACCTCGAGTCCCTCGACCACGATTCGCCCGCGAGCCTCGAACACCCCCGGCCGACCCTTCCCGGCGGTCGACACGTCGGTCACCGTTCACCCCAGTGGATTATCCGCCTCGACGTGAACACGAACAGCGCGTCGAGGATGGCACCGAGCACGCCCAGCTGGACCAGCCCGAAGAAGATGCGGTCGGTCTGGAGGAACTCGGCCGAGATCTGAATCCGGTAGCCCATCCCGGCGCGGGCACCGGCCAGTTCGGCCGCGATCAACACGATGAACGCAACCGCGCTGCCGTACCGGAGGCCGTTGACAATGTCGGGCGCCGCCGCGGGCACGACGACCTCTCGGAAGGTGCGGGTCCTCGATGCACCCAGTGAGCGGGCCACCCGCAGATGCGTCTCGGACACGCTCGACGCGCCGGCGTGGACATTCAGCCACACCGCCAGGAACACCGAGTAGGCGATCACGAAGTACTTGGCGCGTTCCCCGATGCCGAACCAGACGGTGGCCACGGGCACGAGCGCGATGGCGGGGATCGGTCGGAAGAGCAGGATCATCGGGGAGAGGATGAACTCGACCGGCTTGAGGCGCCCGGTGAGAAGCCCCACGAACACACCCGCGATGCCTCCGAGCACGAAGCCCACCACGCTCCTGGTGAGGCTGAATCGGAAGTCCGTGAACAGGACTCCGGCCTCCAGCAGGCTGAGTCCTGCCTCGAACGTGTCTCGGGGAGACGGGAACAGCCGCCGCGACACCGTGCCGCTGCGAACGATCAGCTCCCACACCAGCAGGAGCAGCGCGATGGACGGGCCCCACTGCACTACGAACTTCACGCCTGCCCGTAGCCATCGTCGCAGCGTGCCGCCCAACCCGGCGCGAGCCTCCGCCGCCTCGTCGGACGACTCCGACTGATCGCCGGACTCGGCCGGCGGGTCTACCCGCTGCCTCACTGACACCCCCACAGTCGAGTGTGGCATACTGTTATAACATTATGCCACACTCGCCCGCAAGAGGAACCGCACGAGGAACTTCGCATCGAGCACCACGCGACAACGGTGGTGCGCCCCTGCACAGGCAGATTCGCGAGCACCTCTTGCGAGAGATCGAGGCGGAGCGACTGCAGCCCGGCGATCAACTGCCGACCGAGAAGGCTCTGGCCGAGCGGTTCTCGGTCAGCCGCATTACCGCCCAGCGGGCGCTCAACGACATCGCCGCCATGGGTCTTGCCGAGCGACAGTCCGGTCGGGGCAGCTTCGTCAAGGCACTTCGCATCGAGCAGGACCTCTCCGCGCTGACCGGCTTCGTGGAGGACATGAAGGCCCTGGGGTTGAGCGCCACCGCCAAGGTGGTACTCGTGGAGGTCGCGACGGCATCGGCAGACGTAGCCGACCACCTGGGGATCGCCCTCGGGGACCGGATCTTTCACATCCAGCGGGTGCGCCTGGCGAACCGCCAGCCCATTTCACTGGATGTGAGCTATCTCCCCGAAGACATCGGCGCGGCCGTTGCCGAGGAGAACCTCGAAGACCGTCCGTTCTACAGCATTCTTGAGGAGACGCTCGGCGTGCCGCTGGGCCACGGGCAGTACATCCTCGAGTCGGTGGAGGCCGACAACAGCATTGCGACCCATCTTGACGTTGCCGTCGGCTCACCGATCCTCCGGATCGAGCGCACGGCGTACGCCCTGCGCGACAGCCGTCCACTCATCTACGAGTTCCTGAACTATCGGGGAGACCGGGTCCGCTACCGCCTTACCCTCCAACGCTCCCGGGCTGCCGACTGATCCGCCGCGCTCCCGGTCGAGAGGATCCCCAGAGGGACTAGACGCCGCCCAGATCGTTGGGGGGCCAGAGCTTGAAGAAGGCCCGGCCCACCACCGTGTCGACGTCGATCGGACCGAAGTAGCGGCCGTCGCGGCTGTCGGGGCGATTGTCGCCCAGCACGAGGATCTTGCCCTCGGGCACCACGCAGCGTTCAGGTTCGGGGTCGTTGTCGCAGCCGGGAATGGGCACCGTCGGATGGGTGGCTTCGGCCGGCGGGAGGTAGGGCTCCTCCAGCCGGGCGCCGTCGATGTACACCTGCGTGCCCCGGATCTCGAACGTCTCGCCCTCCAGGGCCACCACCCGCTTGATCAGGTCGTCGGCGTCGGCTGCCTGGCCGGGCTGGTGGAAGACGATCACGTCGCCCCGGTTGACGTCGTGCAGGCGGTACCCGAGCTTGTAGACCACAACCCGGTTGTCGACCATCAGGGTGGGCGCCATCGAGCCTGACGGGATCACGAAGACCTCCACCAGGAAGGTCTTGAGCAGCAGAGCCAGACCCAGGGCGCAGACGCCCACGACCAGCCACTCCGACACCAGGCTCCACGCCCGCCGGGCCGCAGTGGGAGGGGTCTGCCCGGCCTGTTCGCTGTCTGGCGGCGCGTCGGGCCGGGTCCTCCGCTCCGGCGGGAGCTGATCCCCAGATGAGTCCTCCGAAGGCGACACGCGCCCTGAGGGCGTGGGCTGGGAACCGAGATCGGCGCTCACCGGCGGTACCTCTCCAGCATCCGCCCCGCGGTGGCGGCACGCAGGTCCGGGTCGATGTCCGGGTCGCAGTCCACTAGCTCCGCCTGAGGTCCCAGCTGCACCAGCACGCGGGCCAGCCACGACTCGCTCGCCACTGCGAAGACCGCGTCGACGGTGCCGTCGGGGTGCTCGGTGCGCTGCCGCGTGTCGTGGTAGTCAGCGGCCCACGCGGCCTCGGGCGCCAAGCGGACCGTCACGGTCCGGTCTATGTCCTCCATGCCGAGGACCGGCTCCTCCCCCGCGTCCAGTTGCACCTCGATCGGCGTGTCGGTGACGGTGAGGGTGCGGATCCTCTCCACGCGGAACACGCGCTCGGCGCCGGCGCGGTGGCACCAGCCGAACAGGTACCAGACACCGTCGTGGCTCAGCAGCCGGGCCGGGTCGACGGCCCGGGCCGTCATGACATCACGGCCGAACGAGTAGTACTCGATCTCGATGCGGCGCTGCTGGGTGATGGAGTGGCGCAACTCGTCGAGGGTGGCCGCGGGCGCGTCGCCCAGGCACACGTCGATGTGTCCGGCCCCGTCGCCGCCCTCGGCGCCCAGCGACAGTCTCAGTTTGGCCAGGGCCCTCACGAGCGGGGCCGCCTCGGCCTCGTCGCCAGCCTCCGGCTGCACCCGTCCCTCGGACATGTCGAGCACGGTGCGGCCCGCGGCCAGCAGCCGGGTCGCCGCCTCGGTGCTGAGCCGCATCGGCTGCGAGAACCAGTCCGCGTACTGGATGTCGACGACCTCGTCCTCGATGAACACGTCGATCAGGGTGTCGGGAGTGAACGGGTGCACCCCCACGAAGAACAGCCTCTTGGTGAGGTCCTCCAGCAGCTGGTCGCGTGGGTAGTCGAACCGGGCCGCGATGTGGTCGAGGTGAGCGCCGCCCTGCTCGACCACCCAGGGCACGACGCCCAGCAGGCGAGCCATCCGCTCAGCCACGGACAGCTTGGTCGGGTTCGCAGCCGGCGCCGACGTCACGTCACCACCCTAGGGCGTGCGTGCGTAGGTCCTGATGCCTCGCGGTGCGTCAGGCCAGAGCCTCCAGCCAAGCCACGATCTCGTCACGCATCCAGTCAGGCTCGATCACCTCGGCGTGATCGAGGAAGTCCAGCGCGAATGTCCGCAGCGCGGCGGGCTCCCGCACCCGCAGGGTGAGGACCACCGACCCGTCGGGCCGGCGTTCTCCGTCGACCCCGGCCCGGTGGCAGGCCCAGCTGGCCTGGTCGGCGTCCACGAGCACCCGGACCTCCACCGGTTCGCCCGCACCGAACTCCCACGGCTTGATGGTGCGAGGATCGGGCCCCTCCCCCACCGGTTGGGCGGCCGGGCCCAGCTCGGTCACCGGGCCGTCGATGCGGTCGACCCGGAAGAGGCGCTCGGCGGTCTGCCCGCAGTCCCACCCGACCAGGTACCAGTGCCCCCGGTGGAACGACAGGCGCCACGGCTCGGCGCGGCGCTCGGTGCCCCGGTAGGTGAACTGAACCGAAAGGCGCCCGATCGCGGCGGCCACCAGCTTCGACAGCGCCTCATGGAAGGGCAGCTCGTCGACGGCCTCCACCGCTGAGACCGCCTCGACCACCTGCTCGGCCGACTCGATGGCGCCCGCGCCGCCGGCGCCGCCCAAACGGGCCAGGCCCGCACCGGCGCCGCCTTCGAGGCGGACCAGGTTGGTGGCGAGGTGGAGCGCGGCCAGCTCGTCGGGATCGAAGCGCACGTCGCGCCCGGCGTAGGCCGCGGCCGGGACGCGGTAGCCGTCCACGGGCGGGTCGAGGCGGTACAGGGTGGTCACCTCGATGGGCACCCCGATGGCTCGCAGGTCGGCCTTGTCGCGCTCGAACATGCGCCTGAAGGCGGCCAGGTCCTCGGAGTAGGCGCCGGCCATGCGGGCCCGCAGCTCGCTTGCGCTCAGCGGCCGCGACGTGTTCAGGAGAGCCGCGGTCAGGTTGAGGAGCCGTTCGAGCTTGTCCATCTTCCGGGTGGCTACGCCGACGTTCGCCTCGTTGGTAGCAGTGCCCTGCGGGCTGGCAGGCTCACGCTACCCGGCAGGTTGTCACAGGGAGGCGATGAGCTTCTCCACCCGCTCGTCCTGGGACTTGAACGGGTCCTTGCACAGCACCGTGCGCTGCGACTGGTCGTTGAGCTTCAGGTGCACCCAGTCGACGGTGTAGTCGCGCCTTCGCTCCTTGGCCCGGCGGATGAACTCGCCCCGGAGCCGGGCCCGGGTGGTGTCGGGAGGATTCTCCACGGCGTGCTGGATCTCGGCGTCGGTGACCAGCGTCTCCACCATCCGTCGGCGCTGCATCCGGTAGTAGAGGCCGCGGCTGCGGCTCACATCGTGGTACTGCAGGTCTACGAGGGCCACCCGGGGGTCGGCCAGCTCCAGGTCGTGGCGGTCCCGGTAGGCCTCCACCAGATGATGCTTGATGACCCAGTCGATCTCGCGGTCGAGGGTGAGCGGATCCTGCTCGATGGCGGTCAGGCAGTACTCCCACATGGTGAGGGCCTTCTTCTCCTCGTCGGAGAGGTCGTGATGCTCGGCGTAGCGCAGGGCCCGGTTGAGGTACTCCGACTGGATCTCGAGCGCGCTGACCTCGCGTCCGGTGGCGAGGCGCACCCGGCGCCGGCAGGTGGTGTCGTGGCTGATCTCGCGGATCGCCCTGATCGGGTTCTCCAGGGTCATGTCGCGCAGCACCACCCGGGGGTCCTCCAGCATCCGCAGCATCAGCGCGCATGCGCCCACCTTGAGGAACGTGGTGTACTCGCTCATGTTGGAGTCGCCCACGATCACGTGGAGGCGCCGGAAGCGCTCGGCGTCGGCGTGGGGCTCGTCGCGGGTGTTGATGATGGGGCGCGACCGGGTGGTGGCCGACGACACGCCCTCCCAGATGTGCTCGGCCCTCTGGCTGATGCAGTACATGGCGCCCCGGGCGGTCTGCAGGACCTTGCCCGCCCCGGCGTAGATCTGGCGGCTGACCAGGAACGGGATCAGCACCTCGGCGTAGTCGCTGAGGTCGTCGCGGCGGCTGGTGAGGTAGTTCTCGTGGCACCCGTAGCTGTTGCCCGCCGAGTCGGTGTTGTTCTTGAACAGGAAGACGTCGCCGCGGATGCCCTCCTCGGCCAGGCGCTCCTCGGCGTCGCCCAGGAGCCGCTCGACGATGCGCTCGCCCGCCTTGTCGTGAACGACCAGGTCGTGGGCCGAGTCGCACTCCGGGGTGGCGTACTCGGGATGGCTGCCCACGTCCAGGTACAGCCGCGAGCCGTTGCCGAGGAACACGTTGCTGCTCCGCCCCCACGACACCACCTTGCGGAACAGGTAGCGGGCCACCTCGTCGGGGCTGAGGCGGCGCTGGCCCCGCAGCGTGCAGGTGACCCCGTACTCGTTCTCGATCCCGAAGATGCGCCGCTGCACCCCGCCACCGTACCCCCCACCGCCGCCCAACTCCGGATCGGCCGTCTGCACTCCCCGATCTCCGGAGAGGCGCGGCCCCGTCACACAGTCACGTACAAGGTCCCCGGCGCCGTCGCGACGCGAAGGACGTGCAGACCGCCGTGCGTCTCAATCGAATGTGGGCGGCTCGCGTGCCGGCTCTCGCTGCGGCAGCTCCAGCTCTATGCCGCCCAGCGGCTCGAACCGGCTGCGAACAGACTCGGCGAGATCCGCAGGCCCCGGCCGCCGCTCAACGGCCTCGCAGCCAGCAGTAGTTCGTCGGGCATTCATGCAAAGTTTCTCAGGGCCATTCCTGCACAATTCCTCAGATGACAGCCAGGGGCCCCGGCGACAGCACGCCAGCGGTGTCACCATCCCCTTGATGCCCACAGGCCTCGCACGTCCTAGAAACAGCGCGAGGGCCCCGAGGGGCCCTCGCTCGGCTCCCCACGGGGGAGCCATCAGGATACGTCGAGCCTACATGAACAACTCGTCGCCGCACTTGACAGTGAGCTGGCACCGTCTGCCTGTTCGTCGCTGCCGGGGCCGCTATCAGCCGGTGGCCATCGACTACAGGCGCTTCATGTACTCCAGATCGAACGGCTCGGCCTCGAAGTCGTGGAAGTAGTTCGCATGCGTGGCTCGGATGGCCTCCTCGCACTCGGCACCTAGCAGGACCACCTCCATGTGCGGCTGGTCCGCGTACTGGCGCTCACGCTCGCCGTACAGCTTGACGGCCTTGTCGCCGTCGCGGAAGCGCTCCATGTCGGCCAACCGCATCTCGGACCGGTCATAGGTCAAAAGGAAATAGATCGTCTTGCCTTCAGCCATCGCTGTCCTCTCCCAACAGACCTCACCGACAATCGGCCCGCGTGCTGACCGGCCGGGCGGCACCGAGGTGATCTTGGCGTTCGAGCAGCGCCGTCCGGGTCGATGTTGTCGGCGACGCCGAAGGATGGCCGCGGACCGGGCTGGCGAGCGACTAGCTCGCCACTCGTTCGGGGTTCATCCAAGGGAGGTGGCGGCTGGCTTCCTCCAAGGAGTAGGGCTCGGCCTTGAAGTCCCTGAAGTAGGTCGGATGCGTGGCTCGGATGGCCTCTTCGCACTCGGCACCGAGAAGGACCACCTCCATGTGCGGCTGGTCCGCGTACTGGCGCTCACGCTCGCCGTACAGCTTGACGGCCTTGTCGCCATCGTGGAAGCGCTCCATGTCGGCCAACCGCATCTCGGAGCGGTTATAGGTCAACAGGAAATAGATCGTCTTGCCTTCAGCCATCGCTGGCCTCCTGACCTTTGGCTTGTCGAACGATTGTAGCCATCGCGACGGCCTCTGCTTCCATGAGCTCGAGCCGGTGCTGCCGTTCCGGTACGACGCCCGCCTCGACCGACGCGTTGGAGCGGGACAGAAGCCGCAGCCAGGCGTGCACATCAGATGAACCGGCACCGCTCTTGTAGTCGGTCCCGGTGACCACCGAGAGGTGCTCGACGTTGAAGGCCCAGGCGTGCTGCAGTTGCGTGCGCAACTGGACTTCGACGCGCAAACCGTCGTAGCGAGTCCAGAGGTGCACCGCCCGGTACCCGGAGTCGCGTGGCTGCGTCACATAGTCGCGGACCGTGTCCGGCCGCCCGTTGCGAGCCTCGCTGCTCGCCATGAACCGGGCCTGGACTCGCTCGACCTCCTCCTGGGTGGCGAACACGGCCCGGCAGCCGCCGAGGTCCTGCAGGCTCGACAGCTTCATCGTCGGCATGCGACGGAGCTTGTCCACGATGGTGGGGGCCCGCTTCAAGCGCTGCGACAGCTCAAGCACCGCCAGTTCCTCGATGGCGATGCATGACCGCAGTTCGTCCATCGCGCTGTCCATTGGGCCATGGTGAGCCTCGCGGAACGCCTCGAGCACGACGTTGGCCTCAGCCTGCTCGGCGGCGGACGGTAGCGGCTCCCGCGCGAGCAGGGAGCGGAGCAGCGTCTTTCCGGCCCTGTCGATCTGACCCTTCGAGTAAGGCAGCGTGGCGGCCATAGTTCCTCAAGGTGGACGACAGCCGGGGGCCCGCTAGGCGAACCCCCGGCGCTGGATGGACTGATGAGCTTCAGTGATCCAAAGCTACTAACAGCCTATAACAGTATACCCCAAATTGTTACCTGCAACGCCGCTCAGGATCGGGTCAAAAGGGGCGGATCAGCCCGATCTCCGGCGAGACTGCGCCCGATCAGTCCCCGATACGGGCTAGTAGGGGACGGCCTCGATCCCGCCGCCGAGGCCAAAGCGGCGCGGCCCCGGCATAGAACACGACGGTTTCTGCCGAGGTTTTTCGGCAACGGCCCGCCCGCAGGTCTAATACCTCCCAGAGGCAGCGCCGACCACCGGTCACCGTCAGGTTTGCTCATGGCCCGAGAGAAGCAAAGAGTGTCTACTCCGGCGACCCTGACGGCGCGATCTGCGTCTTGTGCTTGTCGCGGGTCACGAAGATCAGGAAGAACACGACTGCCAGCACGAACCAGCCAATGGCCATCACTACAACAAGGCCGGTCCCGATGGCGTTGCCTGCGGACTGACCGCACGCCTCGGCCCACTCATCGGCGTCTTCAAAGAGGTCGGCCTGTTCGCAACGGGCGTCGAGCGTGTCCTGCTCGGAGGCAGCAGAGACGGCCATGGCGCTGCACGAACCACCGAACACGAGCATCACGATCATGAGCCAGAACATGACCCTTCGGGTCCGGTTGCGGACGACCTTGGTTTCGTAGCTGTCGGGCATGGTGGCTCCCTCCGGTGCGGGTTGGGGTGTTGTTGCCAACAGACACCTGTGACCGGCCGAAGGGAGCCCTGACAACCCCCATACGCTGAGGTCCGGTCACGGTGAGAGGCGTGGCAGATGCCTCCGATGTCTGTTGGCGCTCAGCACGGTAGACGCCGCACGCGGTGAAATCCACTTGCGGCCAATGCGACCCTGCCAGGTCAGTATCCACAACCCACAGAATTACGAGAGCCGCCCTGTGCCGAAGGTGGCTCGTTGTCTGGACCCCTTGAGAAGAGCGCCAACCGGGGCTCGCTCAATCGGCAGAAAGCGCGATGAACCTTGGGCCGTCCACAGCAGCGGCCATCATCGCCATCCTCCTAGAGGGCTATCGCCCGACTACGCAAGAGTGTCGTTGTCGTCCTAGGAATCGGGACCGGGTGGGGTTCAGGCTCCGCAGGCGTCGAGGACTGGAAACGCGGCCCGCTCGACGCCTAGGAGGTCGAACTCGATCGTGCCCTGCGAGGGACCGCGGGCGTCCGCGGTCGGACCCGACCAGGTCTCGAACTCCAGCACCGGTCCCGAGTTCTGGTCCGTACTCGCTTCCGCGGCCCGGCGCAACCGTGCGGCGAACATGAGCGAGTCGGCGTGCTGGTCCACCGTGCCGGGCACGGGAGGCCACAGCACCGTCACCTCGGCCTGCGCCGAGTGTCCGCTCCACAGGGCGACGTCGGTGGGTCGGGCCCCTTCGAATCGGTACTGGACGGGAGTCGGTACGCCGTAGAACCGCTGCGGTGGGCCGAAGTGCCACAACCACACGTCCAGGAACGATCCGGCCAGCCGGTCGTCGTCTTCGCCCTCCAGCCGGTCCTCATCGTTGTCGCCGCGCCAGCAGTTCAGACTGATGCTCGGAGCGAACTCGCCCCAGTCGTAGCTCACGGTGTGGCTGCGGGCGGTGAGGTGGGCGGAGATGCTGTACCCGCCCCGGCTGTCGGACCGCTCCTCGACTACCCACTCCCCCAGCGGACCGGTGTCGACCTGTCCGCAGTGCGACAGCTCCGCCTCCAGGGAGTCGGCGAGGGCATGCATGTCCCAGAAGTAGCGAGCGTCGGCGTTATCGCGGTAGTCCGGGCACACTCCGGGCACCATCGTCGAGGGCGTCTCGAGTGCGATGCGGTAGCCCTCGCCGTCGCCTCCTCGGGCGCGCGGCTCGTCGTCGAGCACAGACACGCCCGCCCCGACCAGAACAACGAGGCCGAGAGCCAGCACGACCCGGATGAACCACACTGGCGCTACCGCCCGCTCCGGCCGGGCGCCGCGCCGCGCCTACCAGACCCCACCGCAGATCTCCACGACGTGGCGGATGCGCTCGTCGGCCTTCGATCGCGGATCGAGGCGGAAGCGCCACTCGAGGGGGGCGCTGCCGTCGGGCTCGGGGAACACCGCGATCACCCGCAACTCGGCGCCGTCCTGGCCGGCGGTCCGGCGGAGGAACCTGACGGCGGTATCGATGTTCTGCTCGCCGGGGACGTGGGCGACGAACCCGTCCACCAGGGACGATCCGTCGACGTCGAGTGCCATGATCACGTCTCTGGGACCGCTGTCGCCGTCGAAGTCGAGCTCCCAGCCGGCCCAGCGGCGCGGATGGAGATCCGGGTCGTCGAGCAGCGGCCGCGACGGCGTGAACGTCATGTCCAGGGAGCCCTCGCCGTCGCTGTCAGAATCCCAGCACGCCACCGAGAGGCGGGCAGGCAGATGCTGCCCGTAGCGGGACACGTAGCCCTCGCAGTCGTCCTCGCCGACGCCGTCGCAAGCCGGCAGGCGGGGCCGCTCCTCGGCGAATGCGAAGGCCGCCACCGTGGTTCCCGCAGTCTGGGCGGGAACCAGATTGGCCGGTGCGACCATCAACTGCCATTCGTGGGCGTCGGGCGGCTCGGCCGGCCAGGGCCGGGAGCACGACACGACCACCACTGCCGCCATCAGCGGCGCGACCAGTCGAATCAGTATCGGGATTCTCACGTCACTCCTCCTGTGGGCCGCGGCCCGACATCGCTGTAGTCGTCCTGCCATCCCCGCAGATGCTCGGGAGGGATCTGGTCGGAGTACTCGACCCGCCAGGCCATCATCACGACCGTCCCGGCGCCGAGGCCGCGCCCCGCCGTCACCGGATCCTGGGTTGCGAAGGCGTGGATCGCCGGTGCCCGGCCGGCAGCCGCAGGGGCGAGCGTGTCGCTCCAAGAGAAGCGGTGCCTCACATCGCTCGCGGCCAGTTCCTGCTCGGTCGTGCCGGCGTCGAGGAACTCCTCGCTGCTGCGATGGGCCGCGACCGGGCCGTGGACCGCGGCGGGATGCTCGAGCAGGCCCAGGTAGCGAGCCGCGGCGGTGCCGTCGTCGCCGTCTTCGCCGTCAGCGCCTGCGGACAGCAGCCGTCTCCAACGCGACGCGACAGCCTCCCTCACCGCCCAACCGTCGAGGGCGACGGCAGACGTGAAGTCCTCGCGCGCTCCCCGAACCGGGCCCCCGTCGCGAGGATCGCGGTGAACGGTGGCACCGCGCGGCGCGGCGTCGCCGTCGGGCGGGGCGAAATCGCCGAGCACGCGCTTCGCGTACTGCTGCTCCCAGGCGTGCAGCACGTCGCTGTAGACGCTGGAGAGCCAGCCCCGGCTCGTCATCTGCTCCTTGAGCTTCTTCTGCTCGGCTTCGACGAGTTCCTCTGAGGGGTCGGCGGCGCCTACCAGCATCGACGCGGGAGGCGCCGGGTCGAGCCGCAGAGCCGCCGGGTCGGGCGCGTCGCGCCGCGCCCCCTGTGGATCCCCGAAGGGACGGTGCAGGATCTCGGTGAGGATCCGGCGATGGTCTCGGAACTGCTCCCGGAGGCTGTGCAGGCGCAGCAGCTCACCGGCGTAGTGGGTCGCCCCGATCGCGTGCCGTCGGCGCAGCCGCTCGCCCGCGTTCAAGTCCTCCACCGCGTCGCGGAAGCGGCGAACTGCCGCCGAGCAGGCCCACAACGCCGCCGCGGCCACTGCGAATCCGATGAGGATCCAGCCGATCGGCCAAATCCTGGGGTCGTACGCGGTGCGGGCCGGCCACGGGGTCGCGGCCTCCCAGCCCGCCGCGAGGTACGGCCAGCGCTGGTCGAGGCCAGCAGCGACCGCGGCGAGCACCGCGACGGTCCCGGCGACCAGAGCCACCCGGGCCCGTGTGCGGGCGGACATCGCCTCCTCGTGCTCCCTGCCCGGTGGCCACACCGCGGCGCAGCGCAGGAACTGCGCGTGGGCGCGCATTATCCCCCGGTCGACGCTCGCGCCGAGCCTGGACATGAGGGTGTCGTGATGGCCGCCGAAGGGCAGCGCGTCAGCCTCGGGCTCGAACCATTCGCCCTCCGAGTCGTCGTCCTCGCCGTCGTGGCCCGGCGTCGGGGCCGCCGGTTCGGGCGCACCCGGGGAGGCGTCATCGCTCGCCGGCGGCTCGTCGCTCGCCGGAGCGGCAGGCTCGCCGTCGGGGTGATGCATCGACGCGAGCTTGTCGGGCCCGAGGCGGTAGGCACTGTCCGGGGACGCCGCGCCGGGCGTTACGCGATCTTCGGCGAGGTCCGAGGGGGACGCCGGGGCGAAGATGTCTTGGGCCGTGTCGTCGTGTGGAACGCGTGGCGGCGCGAGGGCCGAGGGGTCGCGCCAGACGAGCCGCTCGCCGTCGGGGCTGCGGTCGCTGAGGACGGGCGACACGCCGGCGGGCAAGTCCGAACCGTCGACGAGTCCCAGCAGTGTGGAGCGCATCGTCTGCCAGGTCTCCGGCGACGATCCCAGGGCGCCTGAGGAGAGCACGCCGACCGGGAACCTGCTCATCTTGATGTGCTCGATCAGCGCGTCCAGATTCTCCAAGTCCGCGACACCCTCCAGATCAAGGCGCGACATCCGGTCACGGGGCGACTCGGTGACGCCGCCGGTCCTCCGGGCCAGACGCCCCAGCGCGAACTCGGCCTCGGTCACCGGCCGAGGAGGCCTGACCGTGCCCAGCAAGCTGCGCCACAGGCCTCGCGGGTCGGGGTCGTCGGCGGCGCCGGCGCCGGATCGAACCGGCTCGCACTCGAGACGGCACAGCTTGATGACCTGATCGGCGACATCGGACGGCGGAACCGATCCGGCCAGCGCGGCCCTCGATCCTGCGCTGCGAGGCGCGGGCCACGGGGGTGACTCGGGAGCGCCGAGAGAGGCGATGTCGGGCGCGTGCAGCACCCGGACCTGCGCGTGGGCGATCCGGGGGTGCTTCATCTGGCCCGAGTAGCGATCGGCCAGATCGAGAGGCTCCGCGGCGCCGCGCCAGCCTGCGGCGACACAGAGACCCAGCGCCGCGCCGAGCACCAGAGGCGCCTGGCCGGACGCGTCGGTCATCGCGGCGCGGCTGCTCGAGGTGACACGCCGGTCGTGCAGCAGGTGAGCGTCCCAGTTGCCGGCGAAGTCCCAGTGACGGTACTCGCAGGGATGCCTGGGCACGGTCACGGTGATGGATCTCACATCGACGTTCGCTCCGACTTGGCTCAGCGCGGTCTCACAGGCCGCGTCCTCTGCCCGCCTCGCCTGTTCCGACGTGTTCGCCGAGCCCCGCAGGGCCACGAGCCAGAGCTCGGCGAGGCCGCGGTCGGCGACCGAGCCGAGGTGCCCGGACACCCAGTTCCGGCCGTGGGCGGCTTCGCAGGGCGCGTTGTCGAGCGAGGACCTCAGGTCGTCGGCGTGCGCCCAGGCGACCGGTCCCAGCATCCCGGCCCGGGCCCAGGCCTTCAGGCTGGACCTGAGAACGCCCGTGTCGGCCTCGTCGGCCGCCGACGTCAGAAGGACCAGCCTGTCGGCATCCATCTCATATCACCGGTACCCGGATCATCCACGGCCGGGCGCCCTCAGATGACCGAGCCGGTCTGCGGCTTCCCGGCGATCAGATCCCTGAGGTCCTGATAGCAGGGGATGAAGATCGGAGCGAGTTCGGTGGTCATCGCGCCGGGCTCGGTCCAGCCGTCGATGGGGCGCACCATGTGACGGTCCATCGTCTCGTGGTTCCTGAAGCGGTCGAGGTTGGCGTCGAGGTAGCCGAGGACCTCCCTGCGGCGCCGGTCCTCGCTGTCGCCCGAGGCCTTCGGACCCTCTGTGGCGACGGCGGGGTGCGGCGGCTCGCCGGTCTCCAGGAGTTGCGAGAGGTCAGTCGGGATGCGGCCGTGCCGGGTCGGCAGCCCCAGATCGTAGAGCCGGCGGTAGGCGTCGTAAACCCCCATGCCCTCACCGCCCACCGTGCCGAACGTCAGACAGAAGCTCTCCAGCAACGCCGCGAGCAGGTCGTCATGGTCCCGCAGACTCGTCAACAGCGGCCACGGGAACGTCGCCTCGCCGCCGGAGGACGCGGTGATTCGGATTGCGGTGGTCGGATCGGCGGTGATGTAGCCGCACAGACGAGCCACCGCGAATCCCGCGACCATCGCCTCGAGGGCTTCTCGGGGCAACGGCACGAAAGCCTCGAGGGTCCGGCCCCTGCGCCACATCCAGAACGTCGCGGAACGCTGTGAGGGCGTGCCGCTCTTCTGCAGCGCCTCGGCGACCGGCACGGCGAAGGACCGCACGGCCATCGGGTACATCGGACGGCTGATATAGGAGGAGACCAGGACCGACGAGCTGTCCTGCACGCTGGCGGCATACCAGGCGTCGCCGACAACGCTGCGGGCAGCGTCCTGGGCCGGATGGCCGTCCCCGAACGGGAACTGCGAGCAGACCGTGAGGAACTCCAGGGGATCGCTGTTGGTGTGTCCGTAGAGAGCCTCGTCGATCCGGACGAGGGGATCGGCCGCCTGCTTGGCGTTGCCGAGCTGCTGGCGGAAGTTCACCATGCGGCTCGGGTGGTCGTCGCGCTTGCGGCCCGTCTCGTCCACCTCCTCCAGGTAGGACCGCAATCCCTCGCTCACGCTCCGGTTGAACCGCTCGCCGGGCCGGCGGGTCCACTCGCGCACACGCCGCTCGATGTCGTTCTCGCTCGCATCGCACACCACGTCAGCGTGCTGGCCGGGCTGCCAGCGGTGGTGCTCGCCGGGCCGTACCAGGGGCTTCATCTCGCTGTCGCCCGCGATCAGCCGGTAGCGGAGCGCGTCGGTGGTGAGGTTCCCGAAGGGAACGTCGTCGATGCGTGCCTCGGCACACAGGTCGCCGAGCAGGTCCGGCCACCTGTCGTGGCGTTCCAGGGGGAACTCGACGGTGGAGGGCAGGTAGCGCGACGACCGATCGGTGACGCCCGACGGCCAGGCCTTCACGCTGTCCTCGTCGAGAGCGTTGCCGACCTCCTGCTGCGCGGCCCTCACCGTGCGCCCGAGCGCTCCGAAGACCTGCTCGCCCGCGGCCTCCATGGCCTGGGCCGCATGTTCGAGCCGCTCGGCGCGCCACCGCTGCGCGACTCCGCGGGCGATGCACTCGGCGGCGGTGCACACCTCGGCGGAGTTGCCGCTCAACACCTCGGGACTTTGGAGCGCGCCGAGACCCTTCTTCACTTCTGTTCGGTACGCACGCCCGGCTTGCTCGGCTTCAGAGCGGATCCGGTTGACGTCGGCGGGGTTGAGCTTCTCGGCCACATGCGAGAGGGCAGCGGCGGCGACGCTCAGCGACGACAGCGCCGCCACCGCCGACGTCGCCCTGCAGGTCGCCTCTACCAGTTGGTGGCACCATCGGCTGTCGGGCGGAACGTCGGCCTTGTCGACCCACTCGTCGGCCAGACGGCCACCGATGGACTTAATCCGCTGCTCCCATTGCTCGCCCGGCCCCTGCTGGTTCGCCGGGAACTGGAGCGCCTCGATGACCTGGTCCCGCACGCTTCGCACCGCCTCGACCGAGGCGAAGCTCTCGACCGCGGAGAGGTAGCCCCGGGCGGAATCGCCGCCGACGGTGGCACCACGGTGGATTCTGTCGGCGTAGTGCTGGCCCAGAGCCTCGATCTGTTCCTGCTCGGTGTCGTCGGCGGATCGGCTCGCAAGCTGGCTCAGCCGCAGATGTCCCTCCGACAGGCTCTCGAGGACTTGGCGGGCGAGCAGCTGCTCGGCCCACAGCGAGAACCGGTCCCGGCCGACGGTGATCTTGGCCGCGCCGAACGAGGACACCGCTCCGAAGAGGTGCTCTTGCGCGAAGGGGTAGCCGCCGTCGTTGTCCTTGGCGGAATCGCGCCAGTTGACGTTGATGAAGTTATGGATGCGCTCCTGCACGACGTCATCGACCACCCAGGTGGACAGCGCTTCGCCGGTGGCGCGATAGACCTCCGCTGTGTCGCCGAGGTCGGTGCCGCTGTAGCTGTGGCGTCCGACCAGGAAGATGGAGTGGGGACCCACACCCGGCTCGTTGACGTTCTTGGTGCCCAGCGGCGACTCGATCTCCCCCGGTCGGGACCAGTAGGCGGCGAGCATCTCGCTCATCAGTCCGAGCGAGTTGGCCGCCATCGAGCCGGAGTCGGGCAGATCGAAGATGTCGTTGGTGAACAGCACCAGCGCGGGATGGCTGCCGCGGGGGTCACAGGCCCGGACCAGGTCTATGACATCGAGCGCCACGCCGGCGCCGGTCCCACCAGCCATCGACGAGATGACCACCACCAGCGGCTCAGGGGTCGCACCGCCGAGCTCGGACTCGAAGCCGAGACGAGATCCGACTTCGTGCAGCTGCGGCCCGCTGGCCGCGGTACGGACGAAGGCCTCCTTGAGGCGATCCAGCACTGCGCCCTCCAGTGACAGCAGCCCTGCGGCCCGGCCGATCCCGCGGTTGCGGCCCGCGCCGTCTTTGAGCGGCACTCGGACCGCTCTGGGGTCCGGGAGCCAGCCGCACAGCGGCCGGGCATTCTGGACCGGTCCGTCCGCGCTGTATCTGATGGTCAGGGCCTCATAGAGATCCCTGTAACGGGGGACCATCGTCGATATCGACAGAAAGTCCGCGGCCGGGATCTCGGGGATCTCCGTGGGATCCTCCTGCACGGTCAGCGTGTCGAGTCCGATGAACTGCCAGGCGTCGGGCATGCCGTCCACCCAGCCGCTGTGGCTGAGGTGACGCCTCACGGCGTCGCGCACGTAGCGCACGGCCTTGGTGCCTGAGCCGCCGCAACCGATGAAGATGGCCGGTCTGAGCATCTGCTACTCCTAACTGTCCTAACTGTCTCGAGTGTCTCGGCCGAACGGGTCGGCGTCGTCGCGGTCGGGCCCGCCGTCGCTCGGTCGGCGGCCTGCGTCGTCGGAGAAGGGGGGCTGCTGCGCGGGATCAGGCTCCGTCTGATCCGACGCGGTCGGATCGGTCCCGGTGGCATCCGCCGCGCCGGCGGCGTCGCTGCCATCCGGTACCGAGACACCGGTCTGGGCCGAGGCACGATGCTGCTCCCACGCCAGCGTCGCCTCGCCGACCGCGTCAGCGAGCCGGTCGCGCCTGGTGTCGTCGTCGTCGGAGGGCAGGTCCCACACGATGACTCGTGGATCGGGATCGGCGCCGTGAACTACCCAGCCCCTCGCGAGATCCGGCCCGATGACCGCCTCGGCTCGGCCGCGCCTGGGACGCTTGTGTCCGGCCCGGCCGACGCAGTCCCCGGACGCTGCCGACGACGCCCGCAACCGCGGTGCGCCGCCCCGCAGCAGCGGCAGCCACGCGGACCACAACCGCACGCCCTCGATGGTGGCCGACGGCTTGCGCTGCTGTAGCTCCATGCAGCTCTGGGACGGATCGGGTGCCGGCAGCGGTACGCCCTCGACGTCGCCGCCGTCGAGCGGCAGCACCGCGTAGTCCGATGAATCCAACGGCTGCCACGGCCGCAGCCGCCAGGCGATCCAGAACCTCGCCGCCGCAGCAGCCGCGATCAGCGCGGCCAGCATGGGCAGGAACTTGAGCAGCGGGTTCTCCGGCGGCCGCGGCAGGATTATGGTCTCCTTCTCGCACAGGTGCTCACGCTCCAAGGCACCGATGAGCCGCCGGAGCGTTTCGAAGTCCGGGGTGCCCGTCGGCACGCCGGAGCGAGCCAGCAGATCGTCCACGGCCTCGGGCTCGTCGACGGCGCACAGCATCAGGACCAGCGACAACTCGACGTCGCGGTCGGGCGGAACGTGCACCGTGATGGGGTCGGGGCAGACCTCTGCTCCCCCTTCGGTCGCCGAGCCTGGAATCGTGCAGGTCCATTGGCCGACCTCGACACTCGTTGCGTCGCGCGAGGTGCCGTCCTTCTCATCGTCGAACCTCACAGATTGCAGGTCCATACGCGCCGGCAGCTTGCCCGGTGAGACGGTCACCTCTATGCTCTCGACGTCGATGGCGTCGTCCGGGCTGCTCCTCTCTATCCGGTCCATCCGGAGGTCCGACGGCAACCAACCAGCGTCCGGATCGATGATCGGGTCGAGTTCGGCAGCGAGCAGCACGGACCTGCGCTCCCGGCCCAGCGCCTCGGCGAGGGCCTCGCTCCTCGCTCCGTAGCCTGCGGAGTCCGTCTGATATCCGAGGCGCTCCAGCAGCCTCACGGCAGAGCCGGAGGACTCGGTGACGATCAGCGGGATGCCCAACTTCATCGTCGGCATGAACGGCTGGTCGGCGCTGACTTCGATGGAGATGGGCTCGGGACAGGTGAACCTGCTCGTATCGCCGGCCGCCGCCGGAACCTCGCAGGTCCATTCCGCGTTGTCGACCGCGACGCCGGTAGCCGCTGCGACGCCCGTGTCCGAGTCCTGCTCGACGAGTTGGACGCCCGCGGCGGCGAGGCTCAGCGTCGCGGGGAGCTCACCGGCAACCGCGCTCACCGCGAATGCCGCTCCACTCCAATCATGCTGCGGATCGCCGAGGGCCACGTCGGTCGGCAGCCAGCGGACGCCGGAATCGAGGGGCAGACAGAACAGATGGTCCGCAGACCTGCCGTCAGTCACATCCAGCAGATACGAGGCCTCGCGTCCGGTGAGGTCGAGCCGCCCGATGTCACGGGCCCACACCAGCGGCTCGGGCGCCCCGGCGTACGTGAACGTCTGGCTCAACACCGCGACGAGCGCGACGCCGCCACGCTGCGTCAGCGCGTCGCGCAGGTTCGTGCCGTTGCCTCCTCGGTCGGGGCTGTCCCAGTGGACGAGTTCACCGAAGATGTCCGGCAGGGCGAAGCGGCGCGTGTCTGGCTCCGCAACGAGCGGCTCCCCGGTGAGCGATTGCCGGGTCGGGTAGACCGGTTCTCCGTCTCCAGCGTCCACACGGAGCCGGAGCTCGACGTCGGAGTAGTTATCAGTCGGGTAGTTCGCCACGAAGCCGCTCACGCTGCACCGGTCGTCGATCCCGAAGCTGTCGACGAACGGCGAGTCCTCGCGCTGCACCCGCACGGCCGCGGCCGCCCGCCGGGCGTCCTCCTGCGCGGCGGGAGTGTCTCCGAAGAACAGCACGGACCACTCGCCCTCCCATTGCCACTGCCACTGGTTGGAGTTGGCCAGCTGCTCGGCAGCCTGGTGGCCGACGATCTGCAGGTCGCTCGGATAGTTCGACCGCGTGAAGAAGCCGAACGGATTGACAGGCAGGTATCGGCCAGTCTGTTCGCGAGGCCTGATGTCACCGCGCACGCCGATTGAGGGACTGGTGGTCCCATCAGGGGCTCGCACGACCGCAAGCACGTCATCGGGATTCTCAATCTCACGCCCGATGAAAGTGAGGTCCACGAAGGCGCGGAAACTCTCGATTCCGGGGTCTAGGTCGAAGAACACGATGCATGGGTCGCTCGGGCTGCCGTCACCGCCCGTGCACCGTCCTTCGTCAAGCTCGGGTTGGGGCGGCCTCACAGGGTCGGGCATCGGCTCCTCAGGCGGCTGCGGGGTCCGTCCAATCACCGTCTCGATGAGCTCGCGGAGCACGGTGTTCAGTCTGTCGGCGTCGAAACTGTCGTAGATCTCGCCCCGAAGTGGGTTGATACATCTGAGCGATGCATCGGCCGGGCTCGCCTGGCCATAGAGGTAGCGCAGCCTGCTGGCCTCCGACTCGCCCTCCCTGAGCTGGACCGCTCCCACCCAGACATGATCACGCAGTGACTGCATTGCGGGGCTGCTGCACAGCTCGACCAGTTGGCGTTGCTCGCCCGCCTCGTCCTCTGCGGTGGCGTGTTCGCCGTCGGTGAACCAGATCAGCAGATTGCAGTCGTTGGCACGCATCGTGAACCTCTCGCGCCAAGCGTCGGTGAGTGCGGCGCCGTAATCTGTGTAAGGGCCCGAGTCGGTGGCGATTTTGTCAACGGAGTCGCCCAACCGCGAGTAGACCTCGCTCGCGGCATACCATCCCGCTTGGCGGGAGTAGCTTGCATCGAAGGTGTCGAGCGCGACCTCAATGTTGGCGTCCTCGGGGTAGCTGAGGCTGAGCCCTTCGATGACTTGCAAGGCGTCGCTGGTGCCGGCAGATCGCAAGTTGCCTGGGTCGGTAGTCCTCAGGCTGCCCGAGGTGTCGAGCAGGATGAGCAGGTTGATTCTCAGGGTACGATCACCAGCAGTTACGTTGCACACGTCTTGCACATCCACGCCAGCCTCCGCGCTCGCAGGCGGCGCGGCCAATGCTGCGATTGGCATCGCGGCGCTGGCCGCGACAGCCAGGAGCGCGCCGACACGCCGAACTGGTATCACGGCGTCGCGAGCCCCTTCGCAGCCAGCCATGCGCCGCCGACGGCCGCCAGGAACACCACGATCCGCAGCGATGCCGTCGGCCAGGGCCGTCCGTAGACGCGTCTGGCGTGCCGGACGCTCCGCTGGCGCAGGTCGCCGGCCACCGCCGCCAGGTATGCAAGACCACCGACGGCCAACGTCAGCCAGCCCGCCTCGTTCGCCCCCATGGCCACGGCGACGACAGCACCCGCCAGGGAGACGAGCGACCACGCCAGGACACGGCGGTCGCCGAGCCTACGGGTGCTCTTCTTGGGCGGCGCGCCACCAGTGACAGCCTCGTCGAACCCGTCCTCGAACCCCTCCTCGAACGCGAACGGATCGTCTTGCCAACTGGCGCTCACGGCGCGACTGTCCTGGCCGAAGCGACTGTCCTGGCCGAAACCATGGCCGCGCAGGCTAGCTCAGGGGTATGACACTGTCAGCGGTGACGCAGCGGATGCCTCCATCGGAGCCCCGGAAACCGGCTGAAGTCCGAGTCGGTGGACACCATGGTGCAGCCGTGCTCAACTGCGACCGCGGCATGCTGGGCGTCGGCGACGAGCTTGCCGGTGGCTCTCGCCTCGCGGCACAGTCTCTCGAAGATGTCCAGATGATCGGGCCCGGGACCGACGATGCGCGCCGTGGGTCGCTCCACCAGCGAGGACACGAACGCCAGGGACTGGTCGAGACCGGACGGTGGATCGAAGATCCTGGGGTTGGTCACGACCCGGACGAAGCCGCCCAGAACGAGCACGGAGAGGGCGAAGGGTTCCGGCCCCGTCGCCAGGCGAGTGATCCAGGCCGCGTACTCGGAGTGGTCGGGATTCGAGTCCTCGACATGCGCGTAGACGAGGACGTTGACGTCGGGAAGCAGCAACCCGTCACCGTCCTACATGCCCGAACCGGGCCTCGTCGTCCTGCGCGTCTAGCGCCCTCGGCCGGTCGAGGTCGACTCCAGGGCGAGGGCGGACGCCGCGCACGGTCACCAAATGGAACGGCGGCTGCTCCGCAGTCTCGCGACGCTTCAGGGCGTCGTCCAGCGTCTCGGCAATGAAGGCGCTGACGCTGAGGCCGCGGGTCTCGGCGGCCCGGCGCACCTGCTTGGCAAGCTGGTCGTCAAGCGAGATCGTAGTTCTCATGATGCACATCATAACATGTCTGCATCACTGCATCACACGTGCAGTCCGCGGACTCAGAGTCGGGGCGCTGAGCCCACGGTGGTCATGGCTCCAGGGGGCCCGCGCGGCTAGGGCTCCAGGATGGTGGCTACTTCTTCGTCGGTTAGGCGGCGGAAGGCTCGGCGGCCGTTGGAGCGGTCGAGCACCGCGGTTTCGAGGCTCTCGGCGCTCAGGGTGCGGTCGGGGCCGGCCAGGGCGGCCACTGCGGCCCTCACGCCGTCGGCCAACCCCCGGGGGGCGGCGGGGAGGGCGGTCTCGAAGCGTTCCGAGATCTCTTCGGTCTCGCCGCCCAGGACCACCCAGTCTTCCTCGTCGACCACGGTGCCGTCGTAGAGGATGTGGAACAGTTGGTCGCCGCGGCCGTCGTCGTCGAGGCCGATCTCGGCCACCAGGATCTCCACCTCCATCGGCTTCATCTCGTGGGTGAAGACCTGCCCGAGGCTCTGGGCGTAGGCGTTGGCCAGGCTGCGGGCGTCCACGTCCTCGCGGCTGAAGGCGAAGCCCTTCAGGTCGGCGTGGCGCACTCCGGCGATGCGGAGCTGGTCGAACTCGTTGTAGCGGCCCACCCCCGCGAAGGCGATGCGGTCGTAGATCTCGCTCACCTTGCGCAGCGTGGCGGAGGTGTTCTCGGCCACGATGGCGATACCGCCGCCGTAGCGGAAAGCGACCAGGCTGCGGCCCCGGGCGATGCCCTTGCGGGCATAGTCGGCCTTGTCCTTCATCACCTGCTCGGGCGGCGCGTAGAAGGGCATCGTCATGACCGGTGCCTCCCCGAGCCCGGAACGCGATCCGAGGGCATCGTCATGACCGGTGCCCCCCCGAGCCCGGAACGCGATCCGAGGGCATCGTCATGGCTGGTGCCTCCCCGAGCCCGGAACGCGATCCGAGGGCATCGTCATGGCCGGCGCCCTCCCGGGCCCGGAACGCGATCCGAGGGCATGGTCATGACTTGCCCCGGTCGGTCTCCCGCCGGCTGCGGTGGCGGCGCAGCAGCCGCTCGGTGCGGCGGCGCAGCTCGGCGTCCTGCAGGCGCTGGTACCCGCCGGCGTCGATCACGGCCACCACCGGGAACACGTCACGCACCGGGTCGGGGCCGCCGGTGGCCGAATCGGCGTCGGAGGCCATGAACAGCGCGTCCAGCACCAGGTCCACAGCCGCGGCCCGCGTCATCGACGGGCGGAACCCCAGCTTCACGACGGTGTCGGCGTGCAGCGAGCCCGAGCCGGTGGCCGCGTGGTCGCGTTCCTCGTAGCGCCCGCCGGTCACGTCGTACTCGAAGATGCGGCCCCGGGAGGCCGCAGTGTCGAAACCCGCGAAGATCGGCACCACCACCAGCCCCTGCATGGCCGCGGGAAGGTTGGCCCTCACCATCTGGCCGAGCTGGTTGGCCTTGCCCTCGAGGCTTATGGGCGTGCCCTCCACCTTCTCGTAGTGCTCGAGCTGGAGCTGGAACAGCCGCACCATCTCGGTCGACGGCCCGGCCGCGCCCGCGATGGCCACACCGGAGTGACGGTCGGCCGGGAACACCTTCTCGATGCGGTGGTTGCTGATCAGATGTCCCGCGGTGGCCCGCCGGTCACCGGCGAGGACCACACCCGAGTCGTAGCGGACGGCCACACAGGTCGTGCCGTGGGGGATCTCCGGAGGCGCCGCCGGTGCGTGCTCAACGGCGCCGAGCGCGGTGGCCCCCGAGCCGGTGCGGGTCAGGCGCAACAGCGCGGCGAAGTTCGGGCCGGGATCGTCCTGCGGACCGAAGCGGGGCAGGCTCACTCGCCGCCCTTTTGGATGTAGCTCTTCACGAAGTCCTCGGCGTTGGTCTCCAGCACCTCGTCGATCTCGTCGAGCAGGTCGTCGAGCTGGGCCTTGATGTCGGAGCCGCGCTCGGTCGCGGGCGGCGACTCCTCCACCGACTGCTCGCGGGGCGACGGGGCCGGCTTGCGGATCTGCTCTCGTTCGGCCACTGGTTTCCTCCGGGCTCGTGCTTACATCGAGTTGTCCACAGGTTACGCGCCTGCGGAGCCCAAGCGTCGCAGCAACTCCAGCGCGGAGCCGCACTCGTCGAACATGTCGCCCACGTGGGCGACCGTCCCCCGGGCCGGCTCGGTCATGGAGACCCGCCGCAGGGACCCCTCGCCCACGTCGAAGACGATCGAGTCCCAGTTGGCCGCCACCACCTCGGCCGCGAACTTCTGCAGGCAGCGGCCCCTGAAGTAGGCCCGGGTGTCGGGCGGGGGCTCGGTCATGGCCCGGACGGCCTCGGCCTCGTCCACCAGCGTCTCCAGCCCAGCCCTGGCGGCCAGGGACCGGTCCGGGCGCAGATCGTGGTACTGGATGTCGAGGGCCCGCAGCCGGGCATCGTCCCAGTCCAGGCCGTGACGGTCCCTGAAACCCTCCAGGAGCCTGAGCTTGGCCAGCCAGTCGATCTGGCCGGCGAGCCCGCCCGGATCGCGCTCCAGGCCGCCGAGCACGTCCTCCCACCGGGCCAGCACCTGGTGGGCGACCTCCCCGCCGAGCGCGCCGGCCCCCCGCTGCTCCACATAGGAGCGGGCCGCGGCCAGCAGCTCCCACTGCACGCCGAGCGCGGTGATGGTGGTGCCGTCGGCGAGCTCCAGCGGCTGGCGCAACTGCAGGTCTCGGCTTACCTGGCGCAGCGCGGCGACCGGCGTGGCGAAACGGAACTCGCGACCCATGGCGTCGTCCTCGGTGAGGGCCATCACCAGCGCGGTCGTGCCGACCTTGAGGAACGTCGCGACCTGCGACATGTTGGCATCGCCGACGATCACGTGCAGGCGCCGGTACTTGGCCGCGTCGGCGTGGGGTTCGTCGCGGGTGTTGACGATGGGACGCTTGAGGGTCGTCTCCAGGCCGACCTCCTCCTCGATGAAGTCGGCCCGCTGGGAGATCTGGTAGCCGGCCTCGTCCAGGCGCATCCCCGAGGTCTCGCTGCCCAGCTTGCCGGCGCCGCAGTAGATCTGGCGGGTGACGAAGTGCGCGGTGGCGTTGGTGACGATGCGCGAGAACGGCACGGCCCGGCTCACCAGGTAGTTCTCGTGGCAGCCGTAGCTGTTGCCCTTGCCGTCGGAGTTGTTCTTGTAGACGACGATCTCCTCGCCCGGCGGCAGCAGCATCCGGACCGCCTCCATCGAGCGGGCCGCGATCAGCTCCGCGGCCCGGTCATAGAGCACCACCGCGAGCGCGTCGGCGCACTCGGGGGTGGACAGCTCGGGATGGGCGTGGTCCACGTAGTAGCGGGCGCCGTTGGTGAGCACCGCGTTGACCAGGTGGGTCTCGATCTCGGGCGCGAGCGACCCCGCGGGCGCGCCGCCGCGTGCGTCGTTGCCGGGGGTCTCGTCGGTGAAGTCCCAGCCCACCGCGGCCCGGCCCGGCTCCGGCGCGTGGCCGTGGGCGATCAGGTATGCGTTGATCAGCAGCGACGAGGCCGAGATGGGGTTGGGCTCGGAGGCGCCCCGGTGGACGATGCCGTACTCGGTCTCGAGCCCGAGCATCTTGGGGACAGCCATGGGGCCGGACGCTACCGGGCCTTCGACAACGGCGGGGTCAGAGGATCTGCGAGAGGAACAGCTTGGTGCGCTCCTCGACGGGGTTGGTGAAGAAGTGCTCCGGCGTGCCGGTCTCGACGATCTGGCCCTCCTCCATGAAGATCACCCGGTCGGCCACCTCGCGGGCGAAGCCCATCTCGTGGGTCACCACCATCATGGTCATTCCCGACAGCGCCAGCTCCTTCATCACGTCGAGCACCTCCTTGATCATCTCGGGATCGAGCGCGGAGGTGGGCTCGTCGAAGAGCATGATCCTCGGCTCCATGGCCAGGGCCCGGGCGATCGCCACCCGCTGCTGCTGGCCGCCCGAGAGCTGGCCGGGGTACTTGTCGGCCTGCTCGGGTATGCCGACCCGCTCCAGCAGCGAGCGGGCCAGCTCCTCGGCCTCGCGCTTGGGCTTCTTGCGCACCCAGATCGGCGCCAGCGTGATGTTGTCGAGCACCGTGAGGTGGGGGAACAGGTTGAACTGCTGGAACACCATGCCCACCTCGGAGCGGATCTTCTCGATGTTGCGCAGGTCGTTGGTGAGCTCCACGCCGTCGACCACGATGCGGCCCTCCTGGTGGGCCTCGAGGCGGTTGATGCAGCGGATCCAGGTGGACTTGCCCGAGCCCGACGGGCCGAGCACCACCACCACCTCGCGCTCCTTGATGACGGCGGTGATCCCGTCGAGGGCCTGGAAGTCCCCGAACCACTTGTTGACGCCCTCGCACACGATCATGTCGTCGCGGGCGGCGAGCTCCTCGGTCAAGGCGGTCGTGGCGTCGCTGACACTCATCGCGTCTCCCCCGTTGTTCTCGATCGTGTTCCGGTTCGCATCAGCGCTCCCCCACTCCCAGCCTCTTCTCCAGACGCTGGCTGTGCTTGGACATGCTGTAGGCGAAGATCCAGTAGATGAGGCACACCAGCAGCAGGCCCTCGCGCTTCACGCCCAGGAACTGCGTCTGGGCCGGAATGACCCAGTTGGCCATGCGGAGCAGGTCGAAGACGCCGATGATGGCCAGCAGCGACGTCTCCTTGAAGGTGGCGATCATCTGGCCGACCAGAGGCGGGATGGAGACCCGCAGCGACTGGGGCAGCACGATGAACAGGGTGCGCTGCACCGTGCTGAGGCCCACCGCGTCGGACGCCTCGTACTGGCCCCGGCGGATCGACTGGAGCCCGCCCCGGACGTTCTCGGCCAGGTAGGCGGCCGAGAACAGCGTGTAGCCCAGCGTGGCCGCGGCCAGGCTGCTGATGTCCATCCCGTCGGGCAGGAACAGCTTGAGGATCACGGCGAAGAAGATCAGGATCGTGATCAGGGGGACGCCCCTGATCACCTCGATGTAGCTGGTCGACAGCACCCTGAAGATGGGCAGCTTCGAGGTGCGGGCCAGGGCCAGCAGCACTCCCAGCGGGAACGAGAACATGATGGTGAACACCGACACGATGACGGTGATCGCGAATCCCCCGATGAGGGCGTCGGTGGGGGTGTCCACCGTGGACGGTGCGTTCATCAGCGTGACCATGTAGTGGAACACCGCCGTGACCGCCACCCAGGCCACCAGCAGGCGCAGCCGCTTGGCCCGCTCGCCCGCGAAGTTGTGGGCCAGAAGCGCCATTATGGCCAGCAGCAGGAAGCTGAGCCGCACCTTCTGCAGCATCGAGTACCAGCCCAGGAAGGCGGCCACCCAGTTGAGGGCCGCCACCCCGACCAGCACCACCGCGATGATCCGGCCCAGTTCCCCGATCCTGGGATTGGTGAGCACCCACACCACCGCCCCTCCGAGGACGGCGAAGAAGACCGCGATGGGGATGTCCACCGAGGCCACCCGCCCCCAGTCGAGGGCCGGGTCCCGCAGCACCACCCAGAACAGCGCGAACGGCGACAGCAGCCACGCGAAGTTCAGCGCCATCCTGGTCCTCGCGCCCGCGCCGCGGCTCCGCAGGGCCCGGCCGGCCGCGATGGAGGCCACCAGCAGCAGCCACATCACCGTCCACGGGAGCTTGGTCGACATGGCCACCGTCCGGCCCGGCTCGGCGATGAACTCCCCGTCCGCGAACGCGTAGTGGCCCCACGGGTAGACCCAGCCCGACAGCACCAGCAGCCCGGCCAGGGCGACGCCGAGCTCGACCGACGGGACGAAGGTGCTCCGGCGCCTGGTGTCGCCCAGACCGTGCCAGAGGGCCGCCCCGGCTCCGACCAGCACCACCGCCACCAGCCACCACCCCCAGCGGTCGGCCATGGCCTCGAGGAACGACTCCCGGATGACGCCGCCGTCGTCGCGCCGCACCGCGCCGTCGGGGTCCTTGAGCACCGAGGGCTCGCGCAGCGCCACGCACAGGGCGACGGCGCCTCCGATGCCCATCAGGCTCGTCGAGATCTTCTTCATCGACACGCCGCGGCCCTTGCCCGCCACCAGCCCCATCGACAGCCCGGCCAGCACGGCGACGGTGCCCACGCAGACCCAGATGCGGATGTACTGCTCCTCGGGGTAGGCGTGGGTGAACATCAGGCGCAGGTTGGTGCGCACCGCGTCCCACTCGCGCTCCTCGCTGAAGGTGAAGTTGAGCAGGCCCCGGACCACGAGAAGGATCACCGCGGCGAACACGACCGTGAGCACCGAGTTGAAGGGCGTCGAGAACAGGTTCTGGCGGACCCACTCCCGCGCCGACAGGCTCGGCTCCTCCGGCTTCTGGGCGACCTCCGCCTCGCCGGCCCAAGTCTCGGCCCGGTCGGCGGCCGTCACCGCCAAGGGGTCCATCGGCATGCCCATCTCAGCGCTCCACGATCTTGAGACGGACGTTGAAGAAGTTGACCACCACCGAGATGGTCAGCGAGCAGGCCAGGTAGAACAGCATCCAGATGGACACCACCTCGAGGGTCTTGCCCGTCTGGTTGTAGACGGTCTGGCCCACCTGCACGAGGTCGCTGTAGCCGACCGCTATGGCCAGCGAGGTGTTCTTGGTGAGGTTGAGGTACTGGTTGCCCAGCGGGGGCAGGATCACCCGGAACGCCTGCGGGAGGATGACCCGCCGCAGCATGGTCACCCGGCGCAGGCCGACCGCCTGGGCGGCCTCGGTCTGGCCCTTGGGCACGGCCAGGATCCCGCCCCGCACGATCTCGGCTATGAAGGCGGCCGTGTAGAGCACCACGCCGAAGTACACCGCGGCCAGGCCCTGGATCAGGTTCAGGCCGGCCGGGCCGTAGTTCGGGAAGTTGCCGAGCTGCTCGATGTCGGGCCGCTTGGCGTCGATGGGCTGGCCGGTGCGGCCGTCGCCGAACTTGTCGCCGAGCACCTCGAACAGGTCCCGTCCCGAGTTGATTATCCAGCTCGACAGCCCCGGCCACCCCAGCGTCACGAACAGGATCACGATCACTGCGCCGGCCACCGCGAACAGGATGCGGAAGTAGTCGTCGTCGGTCAGCTTCGTGAGCCCGGCCGGGGTCCGGCGCCGGTTGAGGAACCGCCGGATCCACAGGGCTGCCGCGGCCAGGGCCGCGGCCGACAGGACCGCCTGCACCACCGGCTGGGTCAGCGAGTCGATCCCCGCCGCGACGAGGTCGAAGATGCTCCCGACCCAGCCGAACACCGGGTGCAGGAACCAGCCCGCCACCGCGAACACGGCGACGACGGCGGCGAAGCTCAGCACCGGGTAGGTGTCGCGGCCGGTGGCGTCGTGCAGGCGGGAGCGGCGCCGCATGACGAGCCATCCCGCCAGCGCGCCGATGATCAGGAACACGGCCCACTGGTAGAAGCCGTCGCTGATGAAGACGCGGGGGATCGACACGCCCTTGTTGGAGATGTGGAGCCAGCCGTGCACCGGCCCCTGGTCGGCCACCACCCGGGGCAGGCTGGCGATCACGACGAAGATCAGGATGATCTGGACCAGCAGCGGGATGTTGCGCAGCGTCTCGACGAACACGCTGCATATCCGGCTGACGATCCAGTTGCTGGAGAGCCGGCCCACCCCGACGAGCACGCCGAGGATGGTCGCCGCGATGATGCCCGCCACCGAGAGGCGGATCGTGTTGACTCCCCCCGCCCACAGCGCCCGGCCGCTGGTGTCGGGGTTTGTGTCGATGCCGGAGCCCAGGTCGCTGCCCAGGGCCGTGCCCAGGAACTCGTAGCCGGTGGCTATGCCCTTGGCCTCGAGGTTGCTCTGGGCCTGCGAGGACAGGAAGATCAGGGTGAAGAGGACCAGCAGCAGCGCCAGCACCTGTGCCAGCCACTTGACGACGGTGGCGTCCCGGTAGAACGGGGGACGCTGCGACTGGGTCGCGGCCAGCGTGGCCTGGTCGGTGTTGGACACGCCGGGGCGCCTCCGTGGCGGTCTGTGGCGAGCTTCGGCTACTGCAAGCGAAGCGGGGGTCCGGGACCGTGGTCCCGGACCCCCGCCAAGCTAGACGAGCACGTCCTCTGGATGCAGTCTTTAGGGTCTGTCCCTACCGGGCGGGAGGCGCGTAGATCAGGCCGCCGTCGAGCCAACCGGCGTTGGCCGAGCCCTCGCGGCTCAGCCCGACCGGGTTCAGGTGGCGGGAGTAGATCTCGTCGTAGTTGCCGACCTGCTTGATCACCTGGTGGAAGGCGTCGGGCGCCAGGCCCATGGCGCTCTGGAGCTCGCCGTCGCCGCCGAGCAGGCGTCCCGCCTCGGCGTCGGGCGGGTTGGCCGCCATGCCGTCGACGTTGGCGGAGGTGATGCCCTTCTCGTCCGCGATGATGGTGGCGTAGACGGTCCAGTTCACCACGTCGGCGAAGCGGGACTCGTTCTGGCCGTAGGTCGGGCCCAGCGGCTCCTTGGAGATGGGCGTGGGCGGGAAGATCACCCACTCCTCGCCGTCGGGCTGCTGGTTGGCCTTGCGGCCGACCAGGGCGGAGCCGTCGGTGGTGATCACGTCGCAGGCGCCCTCGATGAAGTTGGTGGTGACGATGTCGAAGTCCTCGAAGGTGTTGAGCGTCATCTGGATCCCGGCGGCCTCGGCCGCGTCGGCGATGTTCTGCTCGGTGGTGGTGCCTGCGTTGGTGCACACGACCGCTCCCGCGATGTCGGACACCCCCGAGGCGCTGGTGAAGTTGTCCCCGGCCCGGGCCATGAGCTGCTGGCCGTCGTAGTAGGTGGTGGGTCCGAAGTCCATGCCCACCTCGGTGTCGCGGCCCTGGGTCCAGGTGGTGTTGCGCATCAGCACGTCGATCGTGCCGGTCTGCACCGCGGTGAAGCGCTCGGCTGCGGTCAGGGGATGGAACACGACCGCACCGGCGTCGCCGAAGATGGCCGCGGCCACGGCCCGGCAGTAGTCGGCGTCGAAGCCGGTCTGGGAACCGTCGGGCTGCGTCTCGGAGAAGGCGACCGCCGAGCCGGACACGCCGCAGTTCAGCGAGCCGCGGGCGATGATGGTGTCGAGCAGGTCGCCGTCCTGGGTCATTTCGACGGTGTCGGCCGCGGTCGTGGTGGTCTCGGCCGGCGCGGCGGTGGTCTCCGGGGCGGTCGTGGCCTCGGGCGCGGTCGTGGTGCCGTCGCCGTCGTCGCCGCAGGAGGCCGCGATCAGCGCGATGGTGAAGAGGCCGGCGAGAAGTCGCCATGCCAGGGTTCTATTGTGAGTCACAGGTCCCTCCTAGGGATCGTGGTGGAGTGCGCGAAACACGATACACGGGCGCGCGCCCCGCGTCAGGTGTTTCGAACGAGCGCGGTTATTCGATACGGAGGCCGATTCGGCGTCACCGGGCGGGCGGGGCGTAGACCAGGCCCCCGTCGCGCCAGCTCGCGTTCGGCGTGCCGGCGCGCCCCAGGCCCGCAGCGCCCAGGTGGCGGCTGAGGATCTCGTCGTAGTTGCCCACCTGGAGGATCGCCTGGTAGAAGGCGTCGGGGGCCAGGCCCATCGCCGATTGCAGCTCTCCCTCGCCGCCGAGCAGGCGACCCACCTCGGCGTCGGGCGGGCTGGCCGCCATCTCCGCCACGTTCTCTGAGGTGATGCCCTTCTCGTCGGCGATGATGGTGGCGTAAACCGCCCAGTTCACCACGTCGCCGAAGCGCGACTGGTTGTGTGGGTACACCGGCGCCAGCGGCTCCTTCGAGATCGGCGTGGCCGGGAAGATGACCCACTCCTGGTCGTCGGGCTGCTGCTTGGCCTTGCGCCCGGCCAGGGACGAGCCGTCGGCGGTGATCACATCGCAGGCGCCCCTGATGAAGTTGTCGGTGATGGTGTCGAAGTCCTCGAAGGTGTTGAGCGTGATGTCGATCCCGGCGGCGTCGGCCGCGTCGGAGACGTTCTTCTCGGTGGTTGTGCCGGACAGGGCGCACACCACCGCCCCGGCGATGTCGGCCACGCCCGAGGCGCTGGTGAAGTTGTCCCCGGCCCGGGCCATGAGCTGCTGGCCGTCGTAGTAGATCACAGGCCCGAAGTCCAGCCCCAGGTCGGTGTCGCGGCTCTGGGTCCACGTGGTGCTGCGAATGAGCACGTCGATGACTCCGGTCTGGAGGGCCGTGAAGCGCTCTGCGGTGGTGAGCGACACGTAGTCCACCGCGCCGGCGTCGCCGAACAGGGCCGCGGCCACCACCCGGCAGTAGTCGGCATCGACGCCGACGACGCTGCCGTCGGGGTCGGTCTCCGAGAAGATCACCCTGGTGCCCGAGACGCCGCATACCAGCCGGCCGCGCTCCTGCACCGTCTGCAGCAGGTCGCCGCCCTGGGTGACCTCGACGGCGTCGGCCGCGGCGACGGGCTCGTCGGGGGCGGTCGTGCCGTCGGGGTCGGCCCCGTCTTCCGGGGCGGACGCCTCCTCGGGCGGCGCAGCCGTGCCGTCGTCGGCGGACGCCTCCTCGGGCGGTGCCACCGTGAGGTCGTCGGCGTCGTCGCCGCAGGCAGCCGCGAGCAGCGTCACCGCGCAGACGACGGCCAGCGAGCGGCGGAGCAGAGGCCGCCGCCACAACAGGGCAGTCGGCGCAGTCGCGGTCGGCGCGGTCACGGTCGGCGCGGTCACGGTCGGCGCGGTCGCAGTCGGCGCGGTCGCAGTCGGTGCAGTCGCAGTCGGCGCGGTCACGGTCGGCGCGGTCGCGGTCGGCGCGGTCGCGGTCGGCGCAGTCATGGTCCATCCCTCCGGTGACGCGGATGAGGGGCTGCGCGAACGTAGCAGGCGCCCGCGGACACTGCTACGTTCGCAGCATCGGCTCCAAGCGAAACTAGTGCCAAGCGAAGCTACAGGTACTGGCCGGTCTGCACCCGCTCGATCGAGCGTCCCCCGGAGGCTTCCTCGTCGTGGTCGCTGGACACCAGCGTGCGCACGAACACGATGCGCTCGCCCTTCTTGCCGGAGATGCGGGCCCAGTCGTCGGGGTTGGTGGTGTTGGGCAGGTCCTCGTGCTCCTTGAACTCCTGTCGCACCGAGGCCAGCAGATCGGGGGTGACGATGCCGCGGGCGCCGCCGGAGATCTCCCGCTTGATGGCCAGCTTCTTGGCCCGCCGCACCACGTTCTCGATCATCGCGCCCGAGGCGAAGTCCCGGAAGTACATGATCTCCTTGTCCCCGTTGGAGTAGGTGACCTCCAGGAACTGGTTGGTGTCGGCGGGCCGGTACATGTCGTCCACGGTCTGCTCGATCATGCCCCGCACCGCCTTGTCGGAGTCGCCGCCCCCGACGGTCTCCACCATCTCGGACGCGATCGGCAGGGTGGGCACCAGGTAGCGGGCGAAGATGGCGGCCGCGGCCTCGGCGTCGGGCCGCTCGATCTTGATCTTCACGTCGAGGCGGCCCGGCCTGAGGATGGCGGGGTCGATGAGGTCCTCCCGGTTGGACGCCCCGATCACGATCACATTGCGCAGCGCCTCGACCCCGTCGATCTCGGCCAGCAGCTGGGGAACGATGGTGGACTCGATGTCGGAGCTGATCCCCGAGCCGCGGGTGCGGAACAGCGACTCCATCTCGTCGAAGAACACGATCACGGGCCAGCCCTGCTCGCTCTTCTCCCGAGCCCTCTGGAACACGAGGCGGATCTGGCGCTCGGTCTCGCCCACGTACTTGTTGAGCAGCTCGGGGCCCTTGATGTTCAGGAAGAAGCTGCGGGCGTTGGCGTCGCCGGAGAGGTCGGAGACCTTCTTGGCCAGGCTGTTGGCCACCGCCTTGGCGATCAGGGTCTTGCCGCAGCCGGGCGGGCCGTAGAGCAGCACCCCCTTGGGCGCGGGCAGGTCGTACTCGGCGAACAGGGCGTGGTGGACGAACGGCAGCTCGACCGCGTCGGTGATCTGCTCGATCTGGGAGTCGAGCCCGCCGACGTCGTCGTAGCTGATGTCGGGGACCTCCTCGAGGATCAGGTCCTCGACCTCGGGGCGGGGCAGGCGCTCGATGACCAGGTCCCCCGAGGCGTCGATCAGCACGTTGTCGCCGCTGCGGATCGGGCCCGCGGCCACGGCCGCGCTCAGCTCGACGACCCGCTCCTCGTCGGCCCGCCCCAGCACCAGCGCACGGTCGCCGCCCGGCAGCAGTTCCTTGACCGTGGCCACCTCTCCGGTGCGGTCCGGCCGGCGGGCCAGCACCACGCTGAACGACTCGTTGAGGGCGACCTCCTCGCCCGCCTTCAGGTCCTCGGCCAGGTCGGGGTGGACGGCCACCCGCATCTTGCGGCCGCCGGCGCGCACGTCGACGGTGCCGTCGTCGTTGCAGCCGAGGACGGTGCCGTAGCCGCTGGGCGGCTGGGTGAGCTTCTCCACCTCCTCGCGCAGCGAGCCGATGTGCTCGCGGGCGTCGCGCAGCATGGTGGTGAGCCGCTCGTTCTGGGACACGGCCTGGGTCAGCCGGCCCTTGGTGTCGGCCAGCCGCTCCTCCAGCATGCGCACCCGCTTGGGCGCGTCGTGGAGCCGGCGGCGCAGGGAGGCGACCTCGCCTTCGAGCTCGGAGACGAGGCGGCGCAGGCGTTCGAGATCCTGCTTCGAGCTGTCGTTTCCGGTCTCGCTCACTGCTCACCTCCTCGCTGCCCGGTCCGACGGATCCGACGACACCATAGACGGCACCGGCGCCGGACTGCGATTCAACCTCTGAACACGGCGGTCCGGGCGATTCGCGAGAGGGGGCTGTCGCGGTGTTGGCATTGGCGGCGGAGAGTAGGCAGGCTTAGGGCGCTGGCCCCGCTATGCTTGTCGTCAGTTGCTGCGAGCCGCGGGCGCTCGCGGTCCGATCCAACCGCCCGCTGAAGAGAGGTATCTCCGCCGACATGAAGGTCTGGATTGATCAGGACTTGTGTACGGGCGACGGCTTGTGCGAGGAGATCGCCCCCGATGTGTTCACCCTCCTCGACGACGGATTGGCTTACGTTGTCGAGGATGGCCATGTTTTTTCTGACCCCGGCGGACCCGACGGGCTGGCCGTGGTGCCTGCCGGCCAGGAGGAGGCCACCATCGAGTCGGCCGAGGAGTGCCCCGGGGAGTGCATCTTCATCGAGGTGTGAGCGCCTGCAGGCGCTTACCTCGCTCCAGCCTCTCGCCGACCGGCCCGGGTCGTGGCCGAACGTCGTGGGGGTAAGCCTGCCCAGCAGTGTCGACCGATGACGCCTCCGGCGGAGACGGCGCCCCTCGACGGGATTCTCGTCGCCGACCTGTCCAGGGTTCTGGCCGGGCCGTACTGCACCATGCTGCTGGCCGACCTTGGAGCCGCCGTCATCAAGGTCGAGAGTGCCGGGGGCGACGACACCCGAGCCTGGACACCGCCGGACAAGGACGGCAAATCGACCTACTTCATGTCGATAAACCGGAACAAGCAGTCGGTGGTGCTGGACTTCCGCGACCCCGGGGACGTCGAGCTCCTGCACGAGCTGTTCCGTCGAGCCGACGTCGCCATCGAGAACTTCAGGGTGGGCGCGCTGGCCAGATTCGGGCTGGACTACGACACCGCGCGGGCCATCAACCCGGCGCTCGTCTATGTCTCGATCAGCGGCTTCGGCACTGCCAAGGGTGCCCGGCTACCGGGCTATGACCTAGTGGTGCAAGCCGTGTCGGGCCTGATGAGCCTTACCGGCGATGCCGACGGCCCGGCCTTCCGAGCCGGGATCTCGCTGTTCGATGTCATGACCGGACTCCACGCCGCCATCGGCATTCTGGCTGCGCTGCACCATCGCAGCGTCACCGGAGAGGGCCAACTGGTGGAGTTGGACCTGTTGTCGTCGGCACTCTCGGGTCTCGTCAACCAGACCGGCGCCTACACCGCCTCGGGAACGGTTCCCCACAGGATGGGCAACGCCCATCCCAGCGTCTACCCCTACGAGGTGATCCCGGCCAAGGACCGCGACATGGTCATCACCGCCGCCAACGACCGCCAGTTCAAGGCGCTGTGCGAGGTGCTGGGCATCGGCGAGCTGGCCGAGGACGCTCGCTTCAAGCTCAACGCCGACCGCACCCGCAACCGCGAACAGATGCACTCCCTTCTGGTCGAGCGAGTCGGGCGGTGGAACGCCGACGATCTCTTCGCCGCCCTGAACGAGGCGGGCGTGCCGTGCGGTCCCATCAATTCCATTGGCGAGGGAATCGAGCTGGCCGAGCGCCTGGGTCTCGAGCCGCGGGTGACTGTCGGCGAGGGGGATCGGGCCGTGGATCTGGTGCGCAATCCGATCCGCTTCGGGAACGCCTCGCCGCGCTATCGCCACCCCCCGCCCGCACTGGGCGAGCACAGCGACGAGATCCGGTCCTGGCTGTCCACACCGGAGAGTGAGCGCCCAGACCTCTAGGAGTGAATCGCCGGACCGTCCACACGCGGCGGGCTCTCAGTCGCAGTCCGGGACTTCGACGGGCTGGTCGAGGTCGGACGAGGCGAGCAGCGCGGCGAGCGGGCCGGCCCGGGTGGCGTAGGCCACCCCTCCTCCCCCGCGGCGCGAGGCGCCCCAGGCGACGCCCAATACGGTGGTCCGGCCGTCCACGCCGGCGGCCAGCGCGGCGCCGGAGTCGCCCACCTCGGTCTGGGCGGCGAGGAGCCATGACTGCCGCTCGATGCGCTCGTCCCCGTTCACGATGTCGGTCCGCACCGTGACCGGACGGTCGATACGGAACGGCGTCGGATCCGGGGAGCCCTCGGCCTCCCAGGCCAGCACCGCGCCGACGGTGCCGTCAGGAACGGCCTCGCTCAGGGGCAGGGGCCGCAGGCCGGCGCCGGTGACCCGCAGAACGGCCAGATCGTTCACCGCGTCGAAGGCCACCAGCACTGCGCCGATCTCGCGGCCGTCGTGCAGCTCGACGGTGGGCTCGTGCATGCCGATCATCAGGTGCGCGATGGTGACGACGAGATCCCCGTCGACCACTGCGAAGCCACTGCCCTCGCGCACGATCCCCCGGCACGCGGGACCGTAGACCCTCACCGACGACTCCACCGCCGCGGCCAGTTCCGCCGCCGAGAGGCCGTGGTCGGCGGGCACCGGGCCCGGGTCGGGAGGGTCGTCCAGCGGGGGCCTGCTCGACGAGGGCGACGGGACCGGTCCGGCCTCCACCGGCGTCTGCGGTTGCCCTTCCGACACCGGCGTCTGCGATTGCCCGTCCGACACCGGCGTCTGCGATTGCGTCTGCGGCTGCCCGGACTCCACCGGCGGCTGCGATTGCGTCTGCGGCTGCCCGGACTCCACCGGCGGCTGCGGTTGCCGGTCCGGCGCCGGCGTCCGACCGTGGAGCAGCGAGACGGTGGCGATGGCCGCGCCCGCGACGACGGCCGCGATGGCCGCCGCGGCAAGAACGCGCCGCGGTGGTGTCACTGCTCGGTCAGCCGGCTGACGGTGAGGAAACCGGTGTGGGCCACCATCCGGTGGTTGGGGCGCACCGCATCACCCTCCACATGCCATCCACGCTGGAGAACCTCGACCGTCTCGTGGAGGTCGAAGGGAGAGTCGTCCAGCGCCCTGCGCAGTCGCTGGACCTGCACGATGCTCGGCGTGTAGGCCAGCAGGATCCCACCGGAGCGCAGCGACGACCGGGCGTGGGGCACCACCTGCCACGGTTCGGGCAGGTCGAGCACCACCCGGTCGAGCCCGGTCTCGTCGATGCCCTCGTAGACGTCGCGCACCTCGGTGCGGTAGCGCTCCAGCGCCTCGAGCCCGCAGAAGCGCTCCACGTTGGCCCGGGCCCGGGCGCAGAAGTCCTCGCGCCGCTCGTATCCGGTCACCAGCGCGCCCGCCCGCAGCAGCGCCATCGACAGCGCGCCGGAGCCGATACCGGCCTCAAGCACCCGAGCGCCGGCGAAGATGTCGGCCAGCATCAGGATGGGGCCGATGTCCTTGGGATAGATGACCTGCGCCCCCCGGGGCATCTTGAGCACCGCGTCGGCCAGCGTCGGACGCAGGGCCAGGAAGGAGGAGCCCCGCGTGGACCGCAGCCGGATCCCTTCGGGCGCCCCGATGATCTCGTCGTGGGCGATCACTCCGGTGTGGGTGTGGAACTCGCGACCGGAGGCGAGGTCGAACAGGTAGCGGCGGCTCTTGCGATCGATGAGCAGGACCGGCTCGCCCGGCTCGAACGGCCGGCCGGTCATCGACCGCCGCGATCGGTCAGGCGCACCGGCGCCGGCCCGGCGGCGCGCTCGGCCAGGCGGCAGAAGGCGCACACCCCGGCGTCGGTGGGCGACCCGCAGCGTTCGCACGGCGCCAACTCGTGGCGGTCGCGCTCGACCTCGGCCCGGAAGCGGGCCGAGGCCCTGTCCAGGAAACCGAAGTAGAAGTCGTGTTTGGCGCCGGGCGACTCGACCTCTATGTCGTTGAGCGCGGCCTTGTAGGCCAGATGCTTGTTGCCGGCCGCCATGGGGCATTCCTCGACGATGTAGTCGATCCCCCGCAGCAGGCAGTAGGCCGCGGTCTCCCGCTCGCCCAGGCGGACCAGCGGCTTGATCTTGCGGGGGAAGCCGTCGCGGGCGGCCAGCACCGGCAGCTGCCGCCCTAGGTACTCGGTCTGCCACCGCAGGGTGTTGCCCATCAGCACGGCCGCCTCGTCGTCGAGGTTGTGGCCGGTGGCGAGGGCGTCGTAGCCGCCGCGGCGGGCCGCGTCGTCGAAGAGGTGCCTCTTCGACAGGCCGCACGCCGAGCACGGTGCCCGCCTGGCCGCCCGGGAACCGCCGGGAATGTCGAAGCCGTGGGCTTCCGGCAGGTCGACGGTGTGAAGGGTCAGGCCCCGACTCTCGGCGAAGCGGCGGGCGTAGCCCTCGGATTCCTTGCTGTAGTCGCCGATGCCGAGCCCGAGGTAGAAGCCGTCGACGGCGTAGCCGAGCTCGGTGAGCAGATCCCACACCGCCAGGCTGTCCTTGCCTCCCGACACCGCCACCAGCACCCGGTCGCCTTCGGCCAGCATGTCGAAACGGCGTATCGCCTTGGCCACCTGGTCGCGGCACAGGCGCAGGAAGTGCTCGGCACAGAAGTTGGCGTTGTGGCGGCGCACGTCGATCACCGCGGGCCCCCGGCACACCCGGCACTTCATGCCGGCGCTCCGGCCCGCCCGTCGCCGGCGCCGCCGGAGATCACGCTGCGCACCTCCACCTCTGAGCGGTCCGAGAGCGTCCGGTCGCCCGGCACCAGCTCACCGTCGCAGATCACGAGATGCGACTCCCGGTTCAGGCCGAGGCGGTCGAGGAGGGCCCGCACCGTCACCGGTCCCTGCACCTCCAGTTCCCTGGTCGGGTTGCGCAGCACGACTCGCATCCGAGCAGTGTGGCTGCTCGGCCTCAGCCGTCGTCCGGTTCGACGTGGCGGATCTCGATCCCTGTGGATGGCTCCAGCCGCTCCGACAGCACCGTGGTCGGTTCCCGGGGTCCGACCGCCCGCCGCACCAGCTTGACCGCGCTGGTTGCGACGAACGCCGCGAACCAGAACCGCGAGCTGCCGAGCAGGCCCCTGCGCATCGCCTGGCGGCTGACCCAGCCCGCCGCGGCCCGCCCGCCGACCAAACCCACCGGTCAGATCCGCCTTACTTCGACGACTGTCCTGCGGAGCCGGCCGGCCCTGCGCCCCAGCAAGTAGGCGAGGCCGATCAGGACGCCGGCGGCTGCGGCCGCTCCATAGGCGACCTTGACGAGCAGCGGCTGGGTCTCGCGGTCGATGTCGGCCTGGAGGTCGCGCAGCGCGTCCTCCAGCGAATCGCGGGTTACCCGCTCGGACTCCTCGCCCGCCGGGCTCATCCCAGACTCCGTGGACGGGTGTCGACGCCTCGCGATGAAGCGCTCGGACTCATCCCAGGCCCCGCTTGGAGACCTGGCGCAGCAGCAGCGCGATCACACCGCCGAGCGCCGCGACGACGATCAGGTACGGGACCCACGAGAGACTCCCCGCGAAGACGGTCCCGGTCTCGGTCTGCAGGGCCCTCAGCAGCGACAGCAGCAGCAGGATCACCCCCACGACGAGCGCGAGGCTCCCGGCCAGGCCCATCGACACCCACCGGCCGGCGCCCTGGAGCGGACCGAGCAGCTCCTGGCGGACGTACGCCTTCACCAGGTCCGCGACTTCTGCTACGCCCTGCCTGCGTGCCAAGGGTGGGTCCTCCGCGGTCGGTGGACTCCTGACGCTACCCGCTGCCGAGCTCGATCCGAGCCCGCAGAGGCCGAGCCGGTCGGCGAGCAACTCCGACCCATACGGGCGAGGCCGTGGCCCGAGCGGCCCGTGAGCGAAGCGAACAAGAGCGGGAATGACACCGTCACGACGTGACAGGCCTTCACATGCTCGCCCGGGCTCTCAGCAGCTGGGCTGCGTCGGTCACCAGGCGGTGGGCCACCTTGAGCCTCTCAGTGGCTGTGGGCGCGCTCAACACCTCGAACCGGTCGAGCGGCCCCAGCGGGGCCAGGGCCGCGGCCCGGTAGGAGGCCAGCGCGAGGTCCCGGCCCAGCTCGACGGGACCGACCGCCTCGGCCTCAGCGTGGGCGAACGGCCCGGCCTGGAGGCGGAAGGCCAGTCTGCGGGCCTCGGTGACGAGCCCGGCGAGCTCGTCGACGAGGCCCGGGTCCCCCGTCGCCGCGGGCTCGGGCTCGTCGGGCCAGTCCTCGGTCTCGGCCCAGGGGTGCGGATCGTCAACAAGCCACCGCCGGACCCGGATGCGGCGGTCGCCCACGGCCATCACCAGCAGCCGCCCGTCGGCCGCCCGGCGGGCCTCCACCACGCGGGCCATGGTGGCGACATTGCAGCGCACATCGCCGCCACCGACCTCGCGGCCCCGCTCGATCAGCACCACCCCCATCTGCTGGTCTCCCCCGAGGACGGTCTCGAGCATGGCCAGGTAGCGAGGCTCGAAGACCTGCAGCGGCAGCGGCGATCCGGGCAGCAGGACCGACTGGAGCGCGAACATCGGGGTGGCCATGTCGTCTGCTCGCGGCTATTCGCCGTCGGCATCCTCGGCGGCCGGGGCAACCACCGGCCGCGTCGCCGGCGCCGGATGCAGGGCCGCGTCCGCGGAGGACGGACCGTAGGGATGGCCGAACACGGCCCTGATCAGACCTTGCTGCAGATCGTTGCAGCTGCCCAGGAACAGGTCCTCGCGGTTGGCGATCAGCGAGAACGTGAGCACGTCGCCGTCGCGGGCGACGGTGACTCCGGCCAGAGCCGAGACGTCGTTGAGGGTCCCGGTCTTGGCCCACACCGTGCGGGACAGGAGGTTCTGGCCGTCAGCGCCGCCGCCGACCGCCGGGGCCTGCTCAAGGCCGGCGTCACAGTCGCGCAGGGTCCCGCTCTCCCCCACCACCGCGAGGCCCCTGACCAGGGCCGAACCCGGTCCGGCCTGAAGCAGCAGCTCGGCAATCAGGTCGCAGGTGAGCCGATTGTGAACCGACAGACCCGAGCCGTCGGCGATGACTATCCCCGCGGTCTGGACGCCCAGCAGCCGCTCCAGCACGTCCTGCACGCCCTGGACCGCCTCGGCTCGGGCCGATCCCGACAGCCGCCGGCCGACCTCCTTGAGGAGCATCTCCGCGGTGGTGTTGTCGGAGTTGCGCAGCATGCGGGCGACGATCTCCGCCATCGGCGGCGACTCGACGGTGGCCAGCGAGCGAAGCTCCGACAGCGGGGGCGCCGTCCCCTTCAGGGCGCCGGAGGACACGCCGACTCCCCGGGCCTCGATCAGTCCGCCCAGTGCCTGGGCCGCATGCAGGGCGGGGTCGGGGGCCCGCACATTCTGGCTCCGGCTGGCGACGTCGGCCGAGGCCGGGAAGGCGACGTAGCCGTCGTTCAGCAGCAGCGCGGAGAGCGGGCCGACCTGGTTCCGTCCGACGTAGGAGGCCTTCCAGACGGGGCCGGCGTCCGGCTCCAGGGACAGGGCGGCGTAGTCCCGCTCCGCCTCGGGGAACCGGGACTCGTCGGCCACGATCCCTCCCTCGACGGTGACGATGCCCTGGGCTCGCAGCGCGGCGGCCGCCTCGACCGCCAACTCGGTGAAGTCGGTGTGGACCAGGGGCTCGTCGAAGCGCCTCACGTAGGCGAGCGTCGACAGGACCGGATCGCCGCCTCCCACCAGGTAGATGTCTCCCACCAGCACGCCGTCGGCGGCCGTGCCCAGCGCGTCGGCCCGAACGAGCACCTCGGTCGTGTATGCGGCGGCCGGACCTGCGATCTCCAGGATGGCGGCCGCGGTGACGACCTTCATCAACGAGGCCGGGACCATCAGCGTGTCGGCCCGCTCCATCACGACAGGCTCCGCGCCGCGGTAGACGGCCATGCACGTCTGGGGCGGAGCGCTCGGCTGCTCGACCACACCGGAGAGCCTCTCGAGCAGGCGAGTCCGGGTCACGGGCGCCGAGAGCCATCCCGGCGTCCGGCGCACGCTGAGCATCGGCGTGGCGACGACCATGCCGGGAGGACCGGTTTCGGTGATCCATCCCGGGTCGGAGGAGGCGTCGGTACGCCGAGCCTGGACGTAGGAGCCGACCGCGGTGGTCAGCAGGGCGGCCAGCAGGATCGACACCAGGATCCGACGCATCGCCAGAATGGTACGCCGCGAGCGCCGACGGGCGGGGCCGGGGACGCGCTCGGCGCCCTCAGTCCTCCTACACTGCCGCCAGCCCGCTCGCGCCTCTGGGGAGCCGACCATGGACATTGTGGCCGCCCTGTTCATCGACGACATCCAGCTCCGCCAGGTGCCGGGGCCCTCTACCCGCATCGACCTGACCGGGGTGCAGTTCTCAGCGGTGGCACCCACGGAGCTGCCCCTGGTGTGGGCTCCCCATCTGGTGGTGATCGTGCGCTGCGCGCCCGACGAGTCGGGCATGGGCGCGCTGGAGGTGGCGTACTACCGGGGCGACGAGCGCATCGCTCGCAACGTGCAACCCCTGCAGGTGGAGCCGGGCAAGTTCAACTACCGGCTGGTGCGGGCCGAGCTCGAGTTCGACGACTACGGCACTGTCGAGGCCCGGGCCCGGATAGACGCCGGACCGACCATGGTGGTGCCCTACACCCTCCTGCCTCCGCCTTGATGGGCATCGGCGCCCGGCCGTACCGGGTGACACCATCACCCACCGGCGCGTGTTCTATGGTGAGCCGGAAGTGGCCGGGAAGCGACGGGCGGGAGGGTCTGTGACTTCCATCGAGAGGCTCGGTATCAACGTGATCAAGGCGCTGGCCATGGACGCGCCCCACGCGGCCCGCTCCGGCCACCAGGGAACCGCCATGGCCCTGGCCCCGCTGGCCCACGTTCTGTGGACCCGGATCATGCGCTACGACGCCCAGCGGCCCGACTGGCCCGACCGGGACCGGTTCGTGCTCTCCGCGGGCCACGCCTCGATCCTGCAGTACGCCATGCTCTACCTGACCGGCCACGGGCTGACGCTCGACGACATCAAGGACTTCCGCCAGTGGGGATCGGCCACGCCGGGCCATCCCGAGGCCGGCTGCACCCCGGGGGTGGAGGTGACCACCGGGCCGCTGGGTCAGGGCATCGCCAACGCGGTGGGAATGGCCATCGCGGAGGCCCAGCTGCGGGCCCGCTTCGGCACCGACCTGTTCGACCACCGGATCTTCGTCATCGCCGGGGACGGCGACCTGTCCGAGGGCGTCAGCCACGAGGCCGCCTCCCTGGCCGGCCACCTGGGCCTGGGCCGCCTGGTGGTCGTCTACGACGACAACTTGGTGACCATCGACGGCGGCACCGACCTGGCACTGTCCGACGACGCCGCGGCCCGCTTCCGATCCTACGGCTGGAATGCGGTGGAGCTCGGCGAGGCCGCCGAGGACCTGGATGCTCTGGAGGCCGGCCTGCGCCAGGCCATGGAGACGGAGGACCGCCCGACGCTGGTGGTGGTTCGATCGGTCATCGCCGCACCCGCGCCCGAGACGTCCGGTTCGCCCGCCGGGCACGGCTACGCCATATTCGACGAGGAGATCGCCGCGACCAAGGCCACCATGGGCCTGCCGGCCGACGAGACCTTCCACATGCCGTCCGAGGTGCTCGACTACTACCGGAGCGCGGGTCTCGCGGGTCGGGCCGAGCGCTTCGCCTGGGAGGAGCGGGCCGCAGCCTTCACCGGTGACCGGGCAAGCCTGGAGGCCTGCCTGACTGCGACCGGCCGTCCCGGCTGGGACGGGGCTCTGCCCACATTCGAGCCGGGACAGTCGGTGGCCACCCGGAAGGCCTCCAACGCCACCCTGCAGGCCATGCTGCCGGAGGTCCCCGGGCTGACGGGCGGCGGCGCCGACCTCACCGGCAACACCGGCACAGTCATCGGCGGCAGCGGTGTGTTCTCCGCCCGGAACCCGGGCGGTCGCCAGATCTACTTCGGGGTCCGCGAGCACGCCATGGGGGCCATCGCCAACGGCATGGCCCTGCACGGCGGAGCCATTCCGGTGGTGGGAACCTTCCTGGTGTTCGCCGACTACATGCGGCCGGCGGTGCGACTCGCCGCCCTGTCGGAGGCCAAGGTCGTGTTCGTCTGGACCCACGACTCGATCGGTGTGGGCGAGGACGGCCCCACCCACCAGCCCGTAGAGCATGTGGCCTCGCTGCGGGCCATACCGGGTCTGCGGGTGATCAGGCCGGCGGACGCCACCGAGACGGTGGGCGCCTGGCAGGTGGCGGTGGAGTCCGGGGGGCCGACGGCGTTGATCCTCACCCGCCAGGGGGTGCCCGTGCTGGAAGGCACCAGCGCCGGGGCCGTCGCGGCGGGCGGGTACGCGATCTCCGAGCCGGAGGACGCCAGCGTGACGCTGGTGGGAACAGGCAGCGAGGTGGCGGTGTGCTGTGATGCCGCAGCCCTCCTGGCCACCGACGGGATCGCGGCCCGGGTGGTGTCGCTGCCGTCATGGGAGCTGTTCGCCGATCAGCCCTACACCGAGCAGGCCCGGGTGCTTCGGCCCGACCTGCCGTCGCTGGCGGTAGAGGCGGCCAGCACCATGGGCTGGAGCCGCTGGACCGACGACGCGGTGGGCATCGACCGCTTCGGTGCCTCGGCGCCGGGCGCCGTCGTCATGGAGAAGCTCGGCATCTCCGCTTCCAATGTGGCCAGCAGGGCGCTGGCTCTGCTTGACGGCTCGCTGTCGCGGGCCGCGCTGTGAGACGGACGAGGAGGCCCTTGAAATGACCGCGACCACCAGACTGCACGATCTGTACGCCCGGTGCGGGCAGAGTCCCTGGCTCGACAACATCCGCCGGGGCTGGATCACCGGAGGCGACCTCCACGACTGGGTCCAGCAGGGCGTCAGGGGGCTGACCTCGAACCCGTCGATCTTCCAGAAGGCCATCGCCTCAGGCGCCGACTACGACGACGAGTTCCGGTCGGCCATCGCCGACGGGCTCGATGTCGAGTCCTCCTACTGGCGCCTGGTCACCTCCGACATCGCCGCGGCGGCCGAGATCCTGCGCCCCGTCTACGACGCGTCCGACGGACTCGATGGATTCGTGTCGGTCGAGGTCGCGCCCGATCTGGCCCGTGACGCCGCCGCCACCGAGGCCGCAGCCCGCGACCTGCACGAGCGGCTGGCCGTTCCCAACCTCTACGTGAAGATCCCCGGCACCGCCGAGGGCCTGGAGCCAATCTCCAGAATGATCGCAGAGGGGCGCAGCATCAACGTCACGTTGATCTTCGGCGTCGACCGTTACCTCGAGGTTGCCGAGGCCTACCTCTCGGGCCTCGAGCGGGCCCAGGGCGACCTGTCGAGGGTGTCCAGCGTGGCCTCGTTCTTCGTGTCCAGGATCGACACCGAGGTGGACCGCCGACTCGACGCCATCGGAACCCCCGAGGCGCTGGACCTGAGGGGCCGTACCGCCATCGCCTGCGCCAAGGTGGCGTACTCGCACTTCCGGCGGCTCTACACGGGACCTCGCTGGCAGGCTCTGGCCGCCCGGGGGGCCCGACCCCAGAGGCTGCTGTGGGCCAGCACATCGACCAAGAACCCGGCATACCCGGACACGCTCTACGTGGACGGCCTGATCGGCCCAGGCACGGTGAACACCCTCCCCGACGCCACGCTGGAGGCATTCGAGGACCACGGCTCGGTCGAGTCCACCCTCACCGCCGGACTCGACGAGGCCGTCGAAGTCCTCGAGGGGCTCGCGACCGTGGGCGTGGATCTCGCCTCGGTCACTGCCCAACTCGAGGACGAGGGCGTGGCTGCGTTCACCAAGAGCTTCGACGAGTTGCTCGAGGTGCTGGTTGACAAGGCCGACTCGCTCCGGCCCGCAAGCCGCCGGTAGCGGTCCCCGCCCGGGGGCGCACACCGCCGCGGGCGGGCCGGCCGCGCCCGGCGGCCCGAGACAGGACCGCCTCCAGCAGCTGGAGGACGAGAGCGTCCACATCATCCGGGAGGTCGCCGCACAGTTCCGCAAACCGGTCATGCTGTACTCGATCGGCAAGGACAGCTCGGTGATGCTGCACCTGGCCCGCAAGGCCTTCCATCCCGGCCCCATCCCGTTCCCGCTGCTCCACATCGACACCACCTGGAAATTCCGCGAGATGATCTCCTTCCGGGACCGGATGGCCCGCGAGATCGGCTTCGATCTGGTGGTGCACACCAACGCAGAGGGCGTGGCGGCCCAGGTCAACCCCTTCGACCACGGATCGGCGCACTACACCGACGTGATGAAGACCCAGGCCCTCAAGCAGGCGCTCGACGCGGGACGCTACGACGCCGCCTTCGGCGGGGCCCGCCGCGACGAGGAGCCGTCGCGGGCCAAGGAGCGAGTGTTCAGCTTCCGTGACCGGCGCCACCGCTGGGATCCGAAGAATCAGCGTCCCGAACTGTGGAACCACTACAACGGCCGGGTCGCGGCAGGTGAGAGCATCCGGGTTTTCCCGCTGAGCAACTGGACCGAGCTCGACGTGTGGCACTACATCGCGGCCGAGCAGATCGAGGTGGTGCCGCTCTATCTCACCGCGCCGCGGCCGGTGGTGGAACGCGACGGGACCCTGCTGATGGTCGACGACGAGCGGTTCCGTTTCGAGGCCGGCGAGCGGCCCGAGATGCGCTCGGTCCGGTTCAGGACGCTGGGGTGCTACCCGCTCACCGGAGCGGTCGAGTCCCGGGCGGCCACGCTCGAGGCGGTCATCGCCGAGATGGAGCGGGCCACCCGATCCGAGCGCGAGGGTCGGGTGATCGACCACGACCGCTCGGGTTCCATGGAGGAGAAGAAGCGGGAGGGCTACTTCTGATGGGCTCGGCGGCTGCGCCTGACCGGAGCGGGCCGAGGCGGGATCTGCTGCGCCTGCTCACCTGCGGCTCGGTGGACGACGGCAAGTCCACGCTCATCGGCCGGCTCCTGCACGACTCGCACCACCTGCACGACGACCGCCTCGCCGCGGTGCACAAGGAGTCGGCCGTGTCCGGCCATGCCGGCGGGCGCGTCGACCTGGCCCTGCTGGCCGACGGCCTGATGGCCGAGCGGGAACAGGGCATCACCATCGACGTCGCCTACCTCTACTTCTCCACCTCGGAGCGCAGCTTCATCATCGCGGACGCTCCCGGTCACGAGCAGTACACCCGCAACATGGTCACCGGCGCCTCCACCGCCGACCTGGCCGTCATCCTCGTGGACGCGGTCCGGGGCGTCACCACCCAGACCCGCCGGCACAGCTCGATCGCGGGCCTGATGGGGATCTCCGCCGCGGTGGTGGCGGTCAACAAGATGGACCTCGTCGGCTACGACGAGACCCGCTTCCGGTCCATCGCAGCCGAGGTGTCGGCCATGGCCGCGACACTGGGCCTGGCCGAGCCGGTGTGCATCCCGGTGTCGGCCCTGCACGGCGACGGCGTCGTGGAGCCCGGCCCGAACATGGGTTGGCACGACGGCCCGTGCCTCATGCACCACCTCGAGAATGTGGACGTGGACTCCCGTCCGGCCGCCGGTGCACCGGGGTTCGCAGGGGGCCGGCTGCGGCTGCCTGTGCAGCTCGTCATCCGGCCCGATCACCAGTTCCGCGGCTTCGCCGGGACGGTCTGCGAGGGCACCCTGCGGGCGGGCGACCGGATCCGGGTCGAACCGTCGGGCCGCACCACGGCCATCGCGCGGATCGTGACCTTCGACGGCGACCTCGAGGAGGCTGCGAAGGGCCGGTCCGTGGTGGTCACCACCAGCGACGAGATCGACATCGGCCGGGGCGACGTGATCGTCGATCCGGCCCACCCGCCCCAGCGGGGCCGGCTGGTGACGGCCACCATCGTGTGGATGGCGGAGGCCGACCTGGTGGTGGGGCGGGAATACCTGCTGGCGCAGGGCGGCCAGACAATGAGCTGCCGAGTGTCGGAGGTGATGGGCCGGCTGGACGTCGACGCTCTCGAATCGGTGCCGGCCACTGCGGTGAAGCTCAACGACATCGCCACCGTGACGGTCCGCACCGACGCCGAGCTGATCTTCGACCCCTACACCCAGAACCGGACCACGGGCTCGTTCATACTGATCGAGCGGTCCGACAACGCCACGGTGGCCGCGGGGATGATCGAGGCCGCGGCGCCTGCCGCGGCCTGGGAGGCCGTGCCGGGGCCGACCCTCGAGCGCCAGCGCAGCTCCATCAGCGCTGCCGAGCGGGCCGTCCGCCTCGGGCAGCGGCCGGCCACCGTGCTGCTGACCGGGCTCACCGGCGCGGGCAAGTCGACGATCGCCTCAGCGCTGGAGCGCGAGCTGTTCGAACGGGGCCGCACCACGGTGCGACTCGACGGCGAGAACATGCGTCTGGGCGTCAGCCGGGACCTGGGATTCTCCAGCCGGGACCGCTCCGAGAACGTGCGCCGCACCGCCGAGCTGGCCCGCCTGGTGAACGACCAGGGCCTCATCGCCATCGCGGCGCTGGTCGCGCCCAGCGCCGCGGTCAGGGAGCGGGCCCGCGAGCTGATCGGCACCGACCGGTTCGTGGAGGTGTTCCTCGACCCTCCGCTGGAGGTATGCCGGGCGCGAGATCATGCCGGGTTGTACGAGGCGGCCGACCGGGGCGAGATCAGGCAGTTCCCGGGGGTCTCCGCCCCCTACGACAAGCCCGCCGACGCCGACCTGGTGCTGGACACGTCCCGCCTCGATGTCGACGCCTGCGTCCGGGCCATCATGGCGTGGCTGGAGGCCGGCCGGTTCATCGGTGCTGGCGAGACGCCCGGACAGTGACCAGCGAAGGGTCGTCGACCGCCGGCGAAGTTGCCGTGGTGTGGAGCACGCCAACGGTCACGGCCGCCGACCGGGCCGGCCTGCTCGGCCACGGCGCGGTCACGGTCTGGCTCACCGGTCTGCCCGGTTCGGGAAAGTCGACGCTGGCCCACGCCGCGGCGGCGATGCTCGCCGCCGAGGGCGTGCTGGCGTACGTGCTCGACGGCGACAACCTGCGCTTCGGCCTCAACTCCGACCTGGGCTTCTCGCCCGATGACCGGGCCGAGAACATCCGCCGGGCCGGCGAGGTGGCCGCGTTGCTGCGCGACGCGGGGGTCGTGGTGCTGGCCTCGTTCATCTCGCCCTACCGCCGGGACCGCGACCGGGCCCGGGGCGTGCACCCCGACGGCGCCTTCGTCGAGGTGTTCGTGGACGCGCCGCTGGAGGTGTGCGAGCGCAGGGATCCCAAGGGCCTCTACGCCAAGGCCCGCTCGGGGGCCATCGCCGGGCTGACCGGGCTCTCAGCCCCCTACGAGGAGCCCCATGATGCGGAACTGCGCATCGACACGTCAGCCGATGACGTGCAGACCGCGGCGGCCTCGATCGTGGCCGAGGTATTGGGACGCGTCCGCCGATCCAGTGACGGAGGCGGCGGCAACGTCGGTTAGCGTGGGGCCGCGATGAGAGCCACGGGAATGGACCGCTTCGACGACCCGGTCGAGTTGGCCGCTCAGGCCCGCTCCATACGGGATCTTGCCCACGGCGCCCGGGTGACCTACTCGCCCAAGGTCTTCATTCCGCTCACCAAGCTGTGCCGCGACCGCTGCGGGTACTGCACCTTCGCCCAGCCGCCGGCCCGTCTCGAATCCCCGTACCTGACCGAGGAGCAGGTCCTGGAGATCGCCCGGGCCGGGGCCCGTCAGGGCTGCCACGAGGCGCTGTTCACGCTGGGCGAGAGGCCGGAGCTGCGCTACCCGGTGGCCCGCGACTGGCTCGACCGCCACGGCTACGCCAGCACCGTCGACTATGTGGCGGCCATGGCCCGCAGCGTGCTGGAGGCCACCGGCCTGCTCCCCCACGCCAACACCGGGGCCATGACCGCGGACGAACTGGCCACACTGCGCGCCGTGGCCCCGAGCCAGGGAATGATGATCGAGTCGCTCAACGCCGGCCTCGAGGCTCACCGGGGCGCGCCCGACAAGGCCCCGGCGCGCCGCCTGGCCACGCTGGAGGCGGCCGGCGAGCTCCGGATTCCCTACACCACCGGCATCCTGGTGGGAATCGGCGAGAGCCGCTCGGACCGTGTCGAGGCCCTGGAGGCCATCGCCGAGTCCCACCGCCGCTGGGGCCATGTCCAGGAAGTCATCGTCCAGAACTTCCTGCCCAAGCCGGGCACGGCCATGCAGCACTGGGCGCCGTGCCCGCGCGCCGACCACCTCGACGCGATCTCTCTGGCCCGGGTGATCCTGCCGCCGGAAGTGCACGTTCAGGCGCCGCCGAACCTGGCCGAGGATTTCGGCGAGCTGCTGGCTGCGGGCATCGACGACTGGGGCGGGGTGTCGCCCGTCACGGCCGACCACGTGAACCCGGAGCGCCCCTGGCCGGACCTGGACCGGCTGAAAGAGGTGACCGAGGAGGCCGGGCATGTGCTGGCCCCCCGCCTGACCGTTCACCCGTCATACGTGCGCGACGCCGAGCGCTGGATCGACGAGGGGCTGCACTTCGCGGTCACCGACCGCAGCGACGCCGAGGGGTTCGGGCGCGACGACCCCGGCTCGCAGTTCCCGGAGCGGACCATGGAGCGGGCCCGGGCCGGCGACGGTGCCGACGTGGAGCTGGTCGGGGAGCGCTCCACCCAGTGGTACTCGGGGGCGGGCACCGACCCGACCTTCCTCGTCCCGGGCAGGGCTGCCGCCCGTGGAGCGGTCGGCGAGGTGCTGCAGGGGGTTGCTGGGGGCTCCGAGGTCGGTTTCGACGAGATCGTCACCCTGTTCGGCGCCCGGGGTCCCGAGGTGGCCGCGGTGGCCGAGGCCGCCGACGACCTGCGGCGCTCCATCGTGGGCGACGACGTGACCTGGGTGGCCAACCGCAACATCAACTACACCAACGTCTGCACCTTCAAGTGCCGCTTCTGCGGCTTCTCCAAGGGGCCCCTGTCGCTCAACCTGAGGGGCACCCCCTACCTGCTCGAGATCTCCGAGATCGTGCGGCGGTCGCACGAGGCCTGGGAGCTCGGGGCGACCGAGGTGTGCCTGCAGGGCGGGATCCATCCCACCTTCGACGGGGACTACTACATCGACGTCGCCCGGGCCGTGCACGCCGAGGTGCCCCACATCCACATCCACGGTTTCACCGCCCTCGAGGTGACCGAGGGCGCCTGGCGCAACCGCGAGCCGCTGGACGACTACCTGCGCCGCCTGATGGCCGCCGGGCAGCAGTCATTGCCGGGAACCGCCGCCGAGATCCTCGACGACGAGGTCAGGAAGACCCTCTGCCCCGACAAGATCACCACCGACGAGTGGCTGGAGTGCCACCGCATCGCCCACGGCATCGGCCTGCGCTCCAACGTGACCATCATGTTCGGGTCGATCGAGCGGCCCGAGCACTGGGCCCGGCACCTGCTGAGGACCCGGGAACTGCAGGCGGAGACCGGCGGGTTCACCGAGTTCGTAGGCCTGCCCTTCGTCCACATGGCCTCGCCCATATATCTGCAGCGGCGGGCCCGGAGGGGACCGACGTTCCGCGAGGTGCTGCTCATGCACGCCGTCGCCCGTATCGCCTACCGGGGCTACATCGACAACATCCAAGGCTCGTGGGTGAAGCTCGGCTTCAGGTCGATGGAGCAGCTGCTCCAGGCCGGAGTCAACGACCTGGGCGGCACCCTCATGGACGAGAACATCTCGAGGGCCGCGGGCGCCGAGCACGGGCAGGGCGCCGGCGCCGACGAGTTCGAGCGCCTGGTCGCGCCCCTCGGTCGCCGCCTGGTGCAGCGGACCACGCTCTACGGCCGGGTCGACCCCGGCCGCGCGCCTGCGGCCAACGGCAACGGGGCGCGGAGGGTTCGCGTCGCGGTCAGGGCAAGCTAGCCCTAGCTCACTCGGGTGACGGCGGATCGGCACGCAGAAGGTACGCAGCCTTCTCGACGGAGCGCCGGGCCCTAGTGAGGCGCTTCTCCTCGTCCGACAGCCTGGTCTCCCCCGCCTCGATGGAATCCCGCAGACTCTCCAGCGCCAGATCCGCGATCTCCTCGGCGATCGCCGCCAACCGGTCTGAAATATCATGACGCTTATCGGCCATGCCTGACACCCTAGCGACTGGCTAGCAGATGCAGAACCTCAGAAGGACCTTCGGCGCGGCGCGCAATCCCCGTCTCCTGGCCGCCTCGGCGGCCACCGGGGTCATCGTGGCGGTGCTGGTGGCCGCCTTCGAGACGGTGGCGCTGCACATCGTGTTCGAGCGTGTCCTCGAGCAGCCGCTTGCGGTGCTGGCGCTGGCCCCGGTGCTGGGCATCGCGGCCTCGAAGATAGTCCTGCGTGTGGTGGGCGGCGGAACGTCGGGAGCAACCTCCGATGAGTACACCAGGGCGTTCCACGAGCGCCATCCGAGCATCCCGATCCGGTACCTGCCGGCCAAGCTGCTCGCGGGCATCGCCACCATCGGCAGCGGCGGCGCGGTGGGCCTGGAGGGCCCGTCGATCTACGCCGGGTCCTCCACGGGGCTCTTCGTCCACGAGCGGCTGGGGCGCTTCTTCCGGCGCGACGAAGCCCGGATACTGCTCACCGCCGGGGCGGCCGCCGGGGTCGCCGCCGTCTTCAAGACGCCGGCCACCGGGGTCATCTTCGCCATCGAGGCCCCGTACCGCGACGACGTGACCCCCCAGGCGCTGCTGCCGTCGCTGATCGCGTCCGCGGCCAGCTACGTGACCTTCGTCTTCCTCGTCGGAAGCACCCCGGTGGTCCCGTTCCTGGGCGAGGGAGGCATTGGCCCCGACGGGGCCTCACTGCTGGACGTCGAGATCGAAGACCTGCTGGGAGCGCTCATCCTGGGGATCGCGGCCGGTCTCGGCGGGCGGGGATTCGCCTGGCTCGTGCGGCGGGCCAAGCACGCCACCCACACGATCTCATGGCCGCGGAGGGCGGTCGCGGCGGCCGTCGTCATGGCGGGCCTCGCGCTGCTCGCGGACGCCGCCTTCGACGAGGTCCTCAGCCTCGGGCCCGGCGTCCGGGCCATGGAGTGGGTGGTCCACCAGAACGCCCTGGAGCTGATCGCGCTGCTGTTCGGGATCAGGGTCGCGGCCACCCTCGCCACCGTGCTGGGAGATGGCGTCGGCGGGCTCTTCATCCCTCTGGCGACCCTCGGAGTGATCGTCGGGCAGTTCGTGGGCGTGGCTCTGGACGCGGAGTCGACCGGCCTCTACGCCACGCTGGGCCTTGCGGCCTTCCTGGGCGCCGGGTACCGGGCCCCCATCGCCGCGGTCATGTTCGTGGCCGAGTCCACCGGTGCGGCCGCCTTCGTGGTGCCCGCCCTCGTCGCGGCCGCCGTCAGCCAGGTGGTGGGCGGGCCGTCCTCGGTTGTCGAGTACCAGCGGTCCATGCGAATGGGCCATCTCGAGCAGCGCTTCACCCTCCCCCTCAGCTCCATCCTCACCACCGACGTGCTGACCGTCCCCCCTGACGCCACCGTCTCGGAATTCGTGTACATGCACGTTCTCGGCCGGCGCGAGCGGGTGGTTCCGGTCGTGTCAGGCAGCGCCTACCTGGGGATGGCGCAGCTGTCGCAGCTGTCCACGGTGAGCCGCGACGAGTGGGAGACCACCTCGGTGGAGTCGATGATGACCACAGACCTGCCGGCCGGCTCACCGTCGTGGACGGTGCGCGACGCCGTGGTCGCCATGGAGGGCGCTGACGTCGAAGTCCTGGCGGTGACCGACAGCGGCGGCAACTTCATCGGCGTGGTCACCGAGGACGACATCGTGCGCCTCGGCGAGATCCTGGACGAGACCGAGGGATAAACCGGCCGGCTCCGCGGGGTGTTGCCCGCTCTTGTTCGCTGCGACCTGAGGGCCGCTCGGGCCACGGCCTCGCCCGTATGGACCGGACTCGCCCCACCCGCTCGGCCTCAGTCGTCGTCGGCGGCCAAGTCGGCCTCAGCCAACTCCTCGTCCTCGAATTCCTCGGCCCAAGATGCGTGCTCGGGCTTCACGTAGTCGTCCGGCTCGTTGAACGATTCGATCAGACCCTGGAGGTCATCCACCTGCGAGCGCTTGAACTTGCGGGCTTCCTCATACCTTCGGTGTCGACCCTTCTTCACGGTCCCAACTCCCGGTTTGACGCTTTCGCAGCGTCGGAAGTGTACCGGAGACCTGCGTCAGGCCCACACATGAACCCCGTCGCGGAGCGAGGGTCAGACGACCGGCCGGCCGCTGCGCTCCTCCAGCACCAGTTGGCCGTTGTCGAAGGCCAGAGCGGCCTCGCCCTCGACCAGCCGCCGTATCGGCTCACCGACGATGTCGGATCTCCATCCCGTCGACAGCCGGGCGTCGGCGTCTCCGCGGATCAGCGCTTCGATGTCGGCGCGTGTGGCCAGCAGCGAGGGCTCGATCATGCGCTCCCGGGCGAGCTGGCCGACCCAGGAGGTGACCAGGACCACCGCGGGACGGAGGCGCTCGGCTTGATCGGAGCGCCTCCGGGGCGCCGGAGGCGGGCGCCAGTCCGAGGCGAGACCGTCAGCGACCGCCTGGAGGATGGCCGGCCCCAACCGGCCGCGGGCCATCCCCTCGCCCACCCCCCGGACCGCGGCCAGATCCTTGGTCGTTCGCGGGGCGGACCTGGCGATCGAGACGACGGCCATGTCGGGCAGGACGTGGCGGACGGGCTGGTTGACCCTGGCCGCCCTCAGCTCGCGCCACATCGCCACCGATCGGACCACCGGCAGGTCGCGGCGCCTCAGGTGGCGGACTTCCTTGAGTCTGGTCCAGGCGTCCTCGGGTCGTTGGATGCGTCGGTTTCGCTCCAGCAGCAGGTCGAACTCGGTCTCGGCCCACCCGAGCCGGTCCAGCTCCTGGAGCCGTGACGCCAGCCGATCGTGGATGTCCAGCAGGTGCATGACGTCACTGGCCGCGTACTCGAGCTGCGAGGTCTTCAGCGGCCGCACCAGCCAATCGGTGAGCCGGTCCGCCTTGGGGGGCCTCCACCCGATCTCGCTCTCGTACAGCGACGACAGCGCAGGCGTGCCGTGGCCGAGGAAGCCGGCCGCGATCTGGGTGTCGAAGATCCGCTCCGGGACCGTCCCGCAGCAGTGCTCGAGGACTTCCAGGTCCTGACCGGCGGCATGGGCCACCATCAGCCCGCTCCCGGAGAGCACCTCCCCCAGCGGGCCGACATCGACGGCCAGAGGATCGATCAGCACCAGGTCACCGGGCCAGGCGACCTGGATCAGGGCGGCCTCGGGCCGGTAGGTGCGCTCGCGGTGGAACTCCGTGTCGAGGGCGTACCGGGGCTCGCTCGACAACGCAGACACCGCGCTGCGCAACCCGGCGTCAGAGTCGATGTAGCGGTAGTTCCCCACAGCCTCCGTCAAGCCGCCGGCGCGGGGCCCGTCTCGACCGGCCGGCCCGACTGGTGCCAGGCGTTGGTGCCGCCTGCGACGTTCACCGCGTCGACGCCGCAGGCTCGCAGGAACCCGACGGCCTGGCCGCTCCGCCCTCCGACGGCGCACACCACGCACACTGCCTGGCCCGCGGCGGCGGCCCGGAACTCCTCCACCGCCTCCGGGACCGTCGCCAGCGGCACCAGGACGGCGCCGGGTATGCGGACCTCCTCGTACTCGTCCAGCTCGCGCACATCGAAGATCGCCGCACCCGCGGCTCGACGGCGGTCGAGCTCGTCGATATCGATTTCGGGAATCTCAGCGACGTCCACGCGCGCTCCCATCCGGCCAGTCCGACAGCGTAGTGCCCGAAGGACGGGCGCGGGAGGGCGGCGCCCGCCCGCGGCCGCGGCGTCAGTCCCGGCCGGCCCGCGATCGGCCGGGAAGGTCCTCGGGCCGGTCGGCGTCCTCGAACCAGCCGACTCCGGGGATCTCTACCTCGACCGTGCAGAGCAGCCCGGCGGCCTCCTTGAGCGCCCGCACCCCCCGGGCGAACGCCTCCGACAGGGTCGGCAGGCAGCGCCGCCTCCAAGCGGCGTGCGTCCATTGGGGCGCGCCGGAACCGAGCGGGACCACCAGGTCCGGGCCCCCGGCCGGGCCGGCGGGGTCGCCGGACGGATCCCCGAGCCGGTCGATCACCCGACGCACCGCGGCGACATCGGGCTCGATCACATCACAGGGCAACGTCACGACGGCCTCGACGTCGGCGCAGTCGAACAGGTGGGGCGACTCAGTGCAGTCGAACAGGTGGGGCGACTCGAGGCAGCCGAGAGCGGTGATGACGCCTCCCAGCGGACCCGCCCCGGGATGCCGGTCCTCAACAGCTGGCAGGCCCAGCTCGCCGACGCGGGCCCCGTCGCCCCCGACCACCAGCACGCCCGTCACTCCCGCTGCGGTCAGGGCGGCAGCGGCACGGGCCACCATGGGCACTCCGTCCACCTCGATGAAGGCCTTGTCCGAGCCCATTCTGGTGCTGGCGCCGCCGGCCAGCACCGCGCCCATGCACCTACCGATCGCGGGCACCGACGCTCCCCCCGAACCGGTCGGCCTCTAGGCGTCCGGCGGCGGCCAGCCGGGGTCGAGCTGCATCAGGAACAGCGCGCAGCGCTCGGCCTCGCCGGTCTCGCCGATGCCGGCGGCGACGCGCTGGAGCCCGCTCAGGGCCCGAAGGAAGCCGCGGTTGGACGGATGGACCCACCGGACGTAGCCGGAGCCGCGCCATCCGCTGGCCCGAAGGCGGTCCAAGCCCCGGTGATACCCGGTGCGGAAGGCCGCGTAGGCCAGCGCCGGGACGGCGCCGCTCGCTTCCAGGGCCTCGCCCAGGGCGGCCCACGCCTCCAGGCTGAGCGGCCAGCGAGCGCAGGCCGCTCCCACGGCACCGACCCGGTCGTCGCTCTCGGCCGCGGCGGCCAGTGCAGCCCGGATCTCGGAGGGCTCGGGGGCCAGGACCGTCTCGGGCGGGCCGTGCGACAGCAGGGGAACGGGAGCGTCACTCATCGCCGCTGAGGCTACCGGTACCCTGCGCGTCAGTGATAGGAGACTGGGTCGACGCCGAGTCGCTGCAGCAGATCATCATCGTCGCGCTGGTGGTCCTGGCCATCGTCGCGGTGCTGGTGATGCGGGTGGTCCGCAGGCTTGTGCTGCGCCTCGTGCTGGTGGTGCTCATCGGGGCGCTGGCTGCCGGCCTGTGGCTGCAACGAGCCGACCTTCAGGACTGCGTGGACACCTGCTCGTGCAAGCTGTTCGGTCAGGACGTCGCCGTCCCGGCCGACGCCAACCCCAACTGCAGCTAGGAGCCCGGCGGATAGGTCAGAGCCGGTCGCGATGTGGCGGTGTCATTCCCGCTCTTGTTCGCTTCGCTCACGGGCCGCTCGGGCCACGGCCTCGCGCCGTATGGGCCGCGTTGTCCCGCCTATCCGCTCGGCCTCTTAGGAACCCGGCAGGCGGCTGTTCGGTTTACGGGACGCGCTCCAGGCGCAGCACGTTGGCGCTGCGGGAGCGGTTGTCGGAGCCGGCCAGCACCGCCACGACCTCGCCCGAGCGCACCAAGTCCCGGTCGCGGGCCACCTCCACCGCCTGACGCACCATCTCGTCGTTGGAGCCCCGGTCCTTCACCAGAATGGGCGTGGTGCCCCAGCTCATCGTGAGCTGCTGCACGGTGCGACCGTTGTGGGACATGCCGATGATGCGAGCCTGGGGCCGGAAGCGGGCCATCGACCGGACGGTGAAGCCGGTGCCCGAGATGGCCAGGATCGTCGAGATGCCCAGACTGTCGGCGGCCCTCCAGGCTGCCATGGTCATGGCGTCGGTGATGGAGGCCGCGTCGTGGGTCGAGTCGTCAGTCATCCGCAGCTCGGCCAGGCGCTCCGCCCACAGCTCGAAGTTGAACTCATCGTCGGCCCGCCGCGCTATCCGGTCCATGGTGCGCACCACGTTGGTGGGGTCGATGCCGATCGCGGTCTCGCCCGAGAGCATCAGCGCCGAGGAGCCGTCGAACACCGCGTTGGCGACATCGCTGGCCTCGGCCCGGGTCGGCGACGGGCGCGTCACCATCGAGTCGAGCATCTGCGTGGCGGTGATCACCGGCCGGCCGCCCGCGATGCACTTCTGGATGATCTGCTTCTGCAGATGGGGCAGCTCCTCGATGCTGCACTCGCTGCCGAGATCGCCCCGGGCCACCATGATCGCCCCTGCGGTGTCGATGATGCCGGCCAAGTTCTGCACCGCGGCCCTAGTCTCGATCTTGGCCACGAGCATCGGGCCGCGCGGATGGGGCTCGGTTCCGACCCGCCGGATGTCATGCGCGGATCGCACGAACGAGATGGCCACCATGTCCACTCCGAGCTCTACGAACGCGTCGAGTGCGACGAAGTCGTCCGGCGTGGGCGTCGACATCCGGAGCCGGTCCGCAGGAATGTGCACGCCGGGACAGCCCGACAACACTCCCCCGTGCACCACGAGGGCCTTCATCGCGTTGGCGTCCTTGTCGACGATGTCGAGCACCACCCGCCCGTCGCCCACATCGAGGGTGTCGCCCACCAGCACGTCATCGAGAAGACCCTCGTAGTCGACCTCCAGCACGTCGGAGGTCGAGGCCTCCTGGCCCACGACGAGTTGCACGGAGCTGCCGGCATGGAACTCGGTCGGAGCGTCGCCGAAGGCCGCGGCGCGGACCTTGGGACCGGGAAGGTCCACGAGGATCCCTACCGGGCGGGCCTCCTGCTCCGCGGCCCAGCGGAGCCTCCGGAAGCGCTCGATGGCCTCGTCGAGGGTCCCGTGAGCCAGGCCGATCCGGGCCACGTCCATGCCCGCCGCGATCATGTCCCGCAGCGTGGACTCGTCCTCGCTGGCAGGGCCGATCGTGGCGACGATCTTGGTACGGCGTTGCATTCTCATAACGCTACCGGGCCGTGGGGAGTTCCTGTGGATAACCCCGGCGCATCCGGTTCGGCGCGCCCGCCAGTGGTGCGTCGTCGGAACGGCTGCACCGTCGCGAACAGCCGGCGGCCTTGCCGAATGCGCGGCGCGGGCTGCGTCGCTGATTCGCAGACAGAGCACTACGGTGCCCACGTGTCGCTCCACCCCTACCTCGACGTTGAGGGACCCATCGCCTTCGCCCACCGCGGCGGCGCCGAGGAGTTCCCCGAGAACACGCTGCGGGCCTTCCGCCACGCCGTGTCCCTGGGATACACCCATGTGGAGACCGACGTCCACGCCACCTCCGACGGGGTCGCAGTGGCCTTCCACGACGACACTCTGGATCGGGTCACCGACGGCCGCGGCGTCGTCGAAGAGTTGACCTGGCGCCAGCTCCAGCAGGCCCGGGTGGCGGGCACCGACCCGATCGTGCGCCTCGACGAACTCCTCGAGGAACTGCCCGGCACCAGGATCAACATCGACCCCAAGAGCGACGCCGCGGTCGGGCCCCTCATCGACGTGCTCCGGCGCCTGGGGGCTGTCGAGCGGGTCTGCGTCTGCTCGTTCTCGGACCGGCGCACTCAGCGGGTGCGAGACGGCATCGGCGACTCGCTGTGCGTCGGCGCCGGGCCCCGCGGCATCACCCGCCTGCTGGCTGCGTCGACCCGCCTCCCTGCTGCGGGTCCCCTCGACTTCCACGCGGCCCAGGTCCCGGTCCGCGCCAAGGGCCTGACGCTGGTGAGGCCTCAGGTCGTGGCCGCAGCCCACCGCCACGCCGTCGCGGTCCACGTCTGGACCATCGACGAGCCCGCAGAGATGCACCGACTGCTGGACATGGGCGTCGACGGGATCATGACCGACCGGCCCGCGGTGCTGCGCGAGGTGATGATCGAACGCGGCCACTGGACGCCGTGACCGGCATTCTGGAGCACTCTGACGGCCCCGAACTGTGGTCGAGTTGTGCATAACTCGGCACTGGCTGGGGATTTCTCGGGAATGCTCGGGATTTCGGTGGGGATTTCGTCACTTCAGGTTGACAATCCGTTCGAGACCCTCCAAGATGCCCAGCGTCCGACGTGAGCAGCGACAGCGACACCGAACCGAAGACTGAGGGTCTCGGCCCGAAGCAGCGGAGCGGAGTCAATGGAGCGGTCCGCAGAGGACACCCAGCCAACCAGGCCGGTTCCCTCGGGAGCCGGTGGGTCAGCCGGGGACACGGAGGTTCTGCTCCGGGTTAGCGGTAGGAATCCCCGACGGGGGAGGGCGACGGCAAATCCGAAGGAGGATCGCCTCACCGGGAAGCCCGGTGACAACCGAACACACCGGCGGGTGTGGGAGGGAGTCGCTGGAGCCTCCAGGTGAGAGTGTCGCACAGGCATCGGAATCGAATCCGATCCCGACGGGGAGCGGAGGCGGAACCGGAGCCGGAGCGGTGTCGGCAGGCACCACCGGATGATTCAGATTCACGCCACGGAGGCGTCCGGGGCGGGGATCAGGGCACAGGACCGGATACGGGAATGGGCCCCGGAGTACCGCAGACTCCGCCGGGAGGATGCGGTCGGTGGTAAAGGCGCACTCGGAGTCCCGAGAAGTTGAGCGGCGCAGGTCGCGAGGCTACTCGGGGCTCCGTCGCGTCCGGCCCCTGCAAGGCCTACTGCCGCACAACGTGCACGGGTAGGCGCAGCCGGGTCAGGTCGCGGCGGGGCGTCTCCCGCTCTTGTTCGCTGCGCTCACGGGCCGCTCGGGCCACGGCCTCGGCCGTATGGGCCGGATGCGCTCGCCCATTTGCTCGGCCTCTTAAACTCGGCTCCCGGATGGCCAGTCACAGCCCAGACACAGCCGGCCCGGTGATCATCGGCGCCGGACCGGCCGGGCTGACCGCGGCCTACCAGTTCGCCAAGCACGGCGTGGCCGGCACCGTGCTGGAGGCCACCTCCGAGATCGGCGGCATCTCCCAGACGGTGCAGCGCGACGGATGGCGCTTCGACATCGGCGGGCACCGGTTCTTCACCAAGGTCGGAGCGGTGCGCGACCTGTGGCACGAGATCCTCGGCTCGGAGGACTTCCTGGTGCGGCCCCGGTTGAGCCGCATCTACTACGGCGGGAAGTTCTACGACTACCCGCTGAACATTCGCAACGCCCTGTCGAACCTCGGCCCGGTCGAGGCGGCCCGCTGCGCGGCCTCATACGCATGGGCGCGGATGCGCCCGCCCCCCGACCAGAGCTCCTTCGAGGGCTACATGGCGGCGCAGTTCGGATGGCGCCTCTACCGGACCTTCTTCAAGACCTACACCGAGAAGGTGTGGGGCGTCCCCGCCACCGAGATCCAGGCCGACTGGGCGGCCCAGCGCATCAAGAACCTCAACCTGCTGAGGGCGGTCACCAACGCTCTGCTGCCGCGCCGCCGGCCCACGTCGATCACGAGCCTCATCGACTCCTTCGAGTACCCCCGGCACGGGCCGGGGATGATGTGGGAGAGGTGCGCCGACCTCGTCCAGGACCGCGGCGTGCGGGTGCTCATGGAGCACCCCGTCACCGCCGTGCGCCACCGCGACGGCCGGGCGGTGTCGGTGGTGGCCCGAACCGGCGACCGGGACATCGAGATCGAATGCAGCAGCGTGATCTCGTCGATGCCGCTCCCGCTGCTGGTGGAGTCGATGGACCCGGCACCCCCGACCGAAGTGCTCGAAGCAGCCAGGGGCCTCACCTTCAGGGACTTCCTGACGGTGGCGCTGGCCGTGCCGGCCGATTCGGCCTTCGCCGACAACTGGATCTACATCCACTCCCCCGACGTGCGGGTGGGCCGGGTGCAGAATTTCCGGTCGTGGTCGCCGCACATGGTGCCCGACGACGGCATGACCTGCCTGGGGCTGGAGTACTTCGTGTTCGAGGGCGACGACCTCTGGACCGCTCCCGACGGCGAGCTGGTGTCTCTGGCCTCCCGCGAGCTGGAGACGCTGGGTCTGGTCCCCGCGGGCGCGGTGGCCGGAGGCTGGGTGGTCCGGATGCCCAAGGCCTACCCCATGTACTCGCGGGGCTACCAGAGCCACGTCGAGGTGCTGAGATCCTGGCTCGAGGCCAACGCGGCCAACGTCTGGCCGGTCGGGCGCAACGGCATGCACCGCTACAACAACCAGGACCACTCCATGTTCACGGCCATGCTCGCAGTGGAGAACATCGTGCTCGGCACAGCCCACGACATCTGGAGCGTGAACGTGGAGTCGGAGTACCACGAGGAACTCGACGAGGCCTCCGCCCCCACCCCGTCAGCCCAACCCGGCTAGCGGGGCGGGCCGCTACGATCCGGCGCCGTGGCGACAGTAGCCAAGATCGGCGATCTGGCCGCCGAGGCCGGTCTGCGCCGGATCCATGTTCTCGCCTGGCGCGACCTCGACGACGTCGAGGCCGGCGGCTCTGAACTCCACGCCGACCGCGTCGCCCGCCTGTGGGCCGAAGCCGGCATGGAGGTGACGATTCGCACCTCGTTCTCGGCCGGGTCGCCGTCCGTGGCCGTCCGGTCCGGCTACCGGGTGATCCGCCGCGGCGGGCGGTACATGGTGTTCCCCCGAGCTGTTCTGGCCGAGCTGGCCGGAGGCCACGGGATCAGGGACGGGCTGGTTGAGATCTGGAACGGAATGCCGTTCCTGTCGCCCCTGTGGGCCCGGCACCCGCGGATGGTCTGGATCCATCAGCCCCACACCGACCTCTGGGACCGGGTCCTGCCTCCCGGGCGGGCCGCCGCGGGGCGTGTCTTCGAGCGGGACCTGGCGCCCAGGCTGTACCGCGGCACCCCGGTGGTGACCCTGTCGGAGTCGGTGCGCCGCCAACTGGTGGACGGGTTCCGCCTCCGACCCGGACGGGTCCACGTCGTGCCGCCCGGAGTCGGAGACCGGTTCGTGCCGATCCCCAGGGCCCGGGATCGGGAGCCGCTGCTGGTGGCTGTGGGCCGGCTCACCGCCGCCAAGCAGTTCGACCGCGTGATCCGGGTGGCCGCACGGCTCCGGGAGCGTGCTCCGGCCCGGCTGGTGATCGCAGGCTCGGGCACCGAGAGGGACCGGCTGGCGAGCCTCGTGTCCGCGCTGGGCGCCGAGGCCTGGTGCGAACTGGCGGGCCACGTCGACGACGCCGCGCTGGCCTCGCTCTACCAGCGGGCCTGGGTGCTGGTCAGTGCCTCCTCCGCCGAGGGCTGGGGCATGACCATCACCGAGGCCGCCGCATGCGGCACCCCCTCGGTGGTCTCGGACATCCCCGGCCACGCCGACGCGGTCGCCGACGGCGAGACGGGACACCTGGCCGCTCGCGATGCGGACTTCGTCGACGCCCTCGAACGGCTCATCACCGACCGGGACCACCGTGAGAGGCTGGGCGAGGCAGCCAGGGCCAGGGCAGCCCGGCTCACATGGGAGCGAACTGCCCACGACACGCTGGCCGTGCTGGCCGGCGAGGTCCGCCGCCGCCGCCGATGATCTTCAGAGGCCGAGCGGGCAAGCGGCGACAACACCAGGAATTCGCAAGGACGCCGAGCGAGGCCGTGGCCCGAGCGGCCCGTGAGCGCAGCGAACAAGAGCGGAAGACACGGCACCGGGTCGTGGCGTGGTGGCGCCACCGCTCCCGGTGGACGATCGCGGTGGCGGCCGTCGTCGCCTACGGGCCGCTGCTGGCCTCAAGCCCGGGGTTGGTGGGAGCGGACACGAAGACCTACCTCTATCTCGATCCGGGCCGGCTCATGAGCCAGGCCGGCGTGCTATGGGACGCCGACCGGGCGCTGGGAACGGTCACCCATCAGAACATCGGCTTCCTGTGGCCGATGGGCCCCTTCTACTGGTTCTTCGAGGCTCTGGGCGCCCCCGACTGGGTGGCCCAGCGCCTCTGGGTCGGCACGCTGCTGTTCGCGGCCGGCCTCGGCGTCCGCTACCTGTTGCAAACCCTCGGCTTCGAGGGCCGGGGCCTGCTGATCGCCATGCTCGCCTACGAGCTGAGCCCTTACGCGCTGAACTACTCGGCTCGGATCTCCGCCGTTCTGCTGCCCTGGGCCGGGCTGGGCTGGCTGATCGGGCTGACGGTCCGCTCGGCCCGCACCGACGGCTGGCGGCATCCGGCCCTGTTCGCCCTCACGGTGGTGACCGTGGGGAGCGTCAACGCCACCAGCCTGGCGCTGGCCGGGCTCGGGCCGGTGCTGTGGCTCGTGCACGCGGCGGTCACCGACCGCAGCATCGGACCGCGCCGGGCGCTGGCTGCCGCGGCCCGCATCGGCGCGCTCACCGTGGCGGTGTCGCTGTGGTGGATGGCCGGGTTGGCCTTGCAGGGCGGCTACAGCCTGAATGTCCTGCGCTACACCGAGAGCCGCGAGGTGGTGGCGTTGGCGTCCACCGCTCCCGAGGTGCTGCGGGGCCTCGGGTACTGGTTCTTCTACGGCAACGACAAGCTCGGGCCTTGGATCGAGCCCAGCATCGCCTACACCCAGGGCGGGTGGCTGATCTTCGTGGGCTTCGGGCTGGCGGTGCTGGCGCTGGGATCGGCCGCGCTGGTGCGGTGGCGTCACCGCAGTTACTTCGTGCTGCTGGCCGCGGTGGGCGCCCTGGTCGCGGTGGGATTCCACCCGCCCGAGGACCCGTCGCTGCTCGGGTCGCTCTTCGAGCGCTACTCCCGGTCCGGGCCGCTGCTGGCCATGCGCTCGCTGCCTCGGGCCGTTCCCCTGGTGGCCCTGGCCATGGCCGTTCTTCTGGGCGTCGGGATCAATGCCCTGTCGCGGCGCCTGCGGCGCGTCGGCGCGGTCGCCGCCCTCCTCGTACTGGCCGGCGTGATCCTCAACAACCCGGCCATGTGGAGGATCCGCATGGTCGAGGAGCACCTCAACCGGCCCGAGGAGATACCCGAGTACTGGCTGGAGGCCGCCGAGTCCCTCGACCGCGAGGACTCCCGCGGCGAGACCCGTGTGTGGGAGATTCCCGGATCGGACTTCGCCTCCTACCGCTGGGGCAACACCGTCGACCCGATCACGCCGGGCCTGATGGATCGGGGCTACGTCGCCCGCGAGTTGGTGCCGTTCGGTTCGCCGCAGTCGGCGTCGCTGGTGGGCGCCGTCGACCGGAGGCTCCAGGAGGGAACGCTGGACCCATCCAGCCTGGCCCCGGTCGCCCGGCTCATGTCGGTGGGGGACGTCGTGCACCGCGCCGACCTGATCTTCGAGCGCTACCGGACCCCGAGGCCGGTGGAGACCGCCGAGTTCCTCGGCCGGGTGCCGGGCCTGGGCACGGTCGAGGCCTTCGGCGAGCCGGTGCCCAACGTGGCCGGTCCCGAACAGACCCTGATCGACGAGATCCACCTGGCCCGCGCCGCCGGCGCCGAGCATCCTTCCCCCGTCACCCGGTACGGGGTCGCTGATGCGCTGCCGATCGTGCGCACCAGGCCGGTGGCCGGGGCCACCGTGCTGGTCGGCGACGCCGACGGGATCGTCGACGCGGCCGGCGCGGGAGCAGTCGACCTCGACCGGTCCCTGGTGTTCGCCGCGGACATGGCCGCCGACCCGGCGCTGGGCGACCTGGTGCTGTCGGAGCCGGCCCACATAGTGGTGACCGACTCCAACCGGCGGCGGGCCCAGCGCTGGGGGACCCTGCGCGAGAACCGGGGCCACACCGAGCAAGCCTCCGAGAAGCCGATGAGGCACGACCCGCTGGACAACCGCCTGCCGGCGTTCGACTACGCGGCCATCGAGTCCAACATCGGCTTCGTCGACGATGTGCGCACCGTGAGCGAGCAGCGCGGCCCGGTGGCGGCCCAGGCCAGCGCCCACGGCAACCCGGTCACCTACACCAACGACGACCGGCCCTACAACGCCCTGGACGGGTCGCTGGACACGGCCTGGGTGGTGGCCGCGTTCAGCGAGGCCATCGGCGAGCGGCTGCGCCTGACGCTGACCGAGCCGGCCGTGGTGGAGTCGATGCGCCTGGTGCAACCGCAGGGGCGCTCCGAGCGCCACACCGTCGAGAACGACCGCCACATCACCGAGGTGGAGATCCGGGTCGACTCCGGTCCCCCGGTCACCGTCGCGCTGGACGGGAGGTCACTGTCGCCGGAGGGCCAGACGGTTCCGGTGGGGATGGAGGCGTCGGTGATCGAGATCGAGATAACGGCCACGAGCATCGGGCGCCGGGTCACCTACCCCGCGGTGGCGCCGGTCGGCTTCGCCCGCGTCGACCTCGGCCTGGGGCCGACGCTGGAGGTGATACGCACCCCCCGGGCGCTGCTCGACCACATCGGCGGCGAACTGGACGACCACGCCGTGACCGTGGTCCTGACCCGGGAGCGGTCCGACCCCCGGGAACCGGTGCGCACCGATCCCGAGCTGCAGATGGTGCGAGCCGTACCACTGCCGGGCGGCTTGGAGGTCGAGATCTCGGGCACGGCCCGGCTGGCGACCACTGCACCTGCGGAGCTGATCGACGGACTCGTCGGGCTCGCGGACCCGGCCACAGGTCGGGCGTCATCGTCGGGACATCTGGCGGGCGACCTTCCCAGCCGGGCGTCCGCGGTTCTCGACGGCGACGGGACGACCGCATGGACAGGCCGCTTCGACGCCGGGTCCGGCCAGTGGCTGGAGCTGACCCGTGCGGTGCCGTTCGAGCCGGGATTCATCGAACTGGACGTCGTGGTGGACGAACTCCACTCCACTCCGGCCGCGGTGCAGGTACTGGTGGACGGCACCGACGCGGGCACCTACGAACTGGGCCTCTCCCCCGCTGCCGCGGGTACCGCGCCCGACACGACCACGACCGTGACCATCCCGCTTGCGAAGGCCGGAACCACGTTGCGGCTGGTGTTCGTCGAGGTGGTCGAGCGCCTGACCCGGGACTGGTACAGCAACGGGTTCGTGGCCATGCCCGTGTCGGTGGCCGAAGTGCGCGTCGGCGACAGCCCGAGACTGGGCCCGCCTGCCGACATCGACACCGGCTGTCGCGACGGCCTGGTGTCCATAGACGGCCGGAGTGTGCCGGTGCGCATCACCGGCACGGCCGGCGAGGCGCTGGCCCGACGGGAGCTGAGGGTCGAGGGTTGCGCTCACGCGGTGCTGGGTCCGCCCGAGAGCCTGATCGTGACCGCGCGAGGATCAGAGACCGGCTTCGACATCGACCAGCTGGTGCTGAGCGGCCCGCAGCGGGTGCTGCCTCCTGCGGCCACGGGCGGCGCGGCCGCGGTCCGCCACAGCGACACCTCCTACACGGTGCGGGTGGCAGACCGGGACACCGGCCGCTGGCTAGTCCTGGGTCAGAGCCACAACCGGGGCTGGCATGCCACCATCGACGGCAACGATCTGGGCCCGCCAGTCGTGATCGACGGCTTCGCCAACGGCTGGCTCCTGCCTCCCGGCGAGGCTGCCACGGTGGAGCTGCGGTGGACACCTCAGCGGCTGGTGGACTGGGCCCTGCGCCTGTCGGTGCTGGCCGTGGCCGCAGTCGCGCTGATCGCCTGGAGGGGCCGCCCCGACCGGGGAGGCTCCCGCTCTTCTGTTGCCCGCTTCGAGCCCGACCGGCCCGTCCTGAGCTTGCCCTGGCACCGGGCATCAGTGCAGCCAGCGTCCACGACTGCGGTCATCGTGGCGGCCGCGGCTGCCACCGCGCTGGCCGCGGCCAGCGTCCCCGAGTGGCATTGGCTGGCCCCGGCCGCGGGGGTCGGGACCGCTCTGGCCCTGCGTCGCCGGCGCCTGTGGTGGTTGGCCCCGATGACGGCCGCGGTGTCGCTCGGCGTCGCGGCGCTGTTCGTGCTGATCCAACAGTACCGGCTGCGCTACCCGCCCGACTTCGTGTGGCCGTTCAGGTTCGAATCGGTCCACATCCTCGGCATGGCCGCCATCATCTTCCTGGCCTGCGACTACGCCGTAACCGTGGTCCAAGCCCGCAGCCTCCGCCGGCGGGCTAGCGCAACGGCATCGATGCGGGGGTGACCACCGCGGGGAGTTCGGTGGAGCCGGTCAACGCCGCGTCCACCGCGGCGGCGCAGGCCCGGCCCTCGGCGATGGCCCACACGATCAGGCTCTGGCCCCGACCCATGTCGCCGCACACGTAGACACCGTCCACGTTGGTGGCCCACTGCTCGTCGCGGGCCACGTTGCCCCGGGGGTCGAGCTCCACCCCGAACTGTTCGAGGAGCGGGCCCTGCTCGGGGCCCACGAATCCCATGGCCAGCAGCACGAGATCCGCGCCGATCTCCTGCTCGGTGCCCGGGACCGGGTCGAAGCCCATCCGCCCGTCCTCGAACGTCTGCTCCACCCGCACAGTGGCCAGTGCGGCCAGGTTGCCATGGCCGTCGCCGATGAACTCGGTGGTGTTGATGGCGTAGTCGCGCTCGCCGCCCTCCTCGTGGGCCGACGACACCCGGTAGATCATGGGCCAGGTCGGCCACGGGTTGGCATCGGGACGCTCGTCGGGCGGGCGGGGCATGATCTCGAACTGGCGGATGGAAGCGGCCTGCTGGCGGTGGGCGGTGCCCAGGCAGTCGGCGCCGGTGTCGCCCCCGCCGATGATCACCACCCGCTTGCCCTCCGCAGTGATGGGCGGTTCGTCGAGGTCGCCCTGCTGGACCCGGTTGGCGCCGGGCAGGTACTCCATGGCCTGGTACACGCCCTTCAGGTCCCGGCCCGGGATGGGCAGGTCCCGCCAGGCGGTAGCCCCGCAGGCCAGTACCACCGCGTCGAAACCGGCCATCAACTCGCCGCCGGTGACATCGGCGCCCACGTCCACGCCCGGCCGGAACTCGGTGCCCTCGGCCTCCATCTGGGCCAGGCGGCGCTCGAGGTGGCGCTTCTCCATCTTGAACTCGGGGATCCCGTAGCGCACGAGGCCCCCGATCCGGTCGGCCCGCTCGAACACCACCACCCGATGGCCGGCGCGGGTGAGTTGCTGGGCTGCGGCCAGCCCGGCCGGACCCGACCCGACCACGGCCACGCGGTTTCCGGTGCTGACCGCGGCAGGCTGGGGTGCGATCCAGCCCTCGGCCCAGGCCCGGTCGACGATCTCCACCTCGACCTGCTTGATGGTCACCGGCGGTTCGTGGATGCCCAGCACGCAGGCCGCCTCGCACGGCGCCGGGCACAGCCGGCCGGTGAACTCCGGGAAGTTGTTGGTGGCGTGGAGGCGCTCGATGGCCCGGCGCCAGTGCCGGCGGTACACGAGGTCGTTCCAGTCCGGGATCAGGTTCCCCAGAGGGCAGCCGCTGTTGCAGAACGGGATCCCGCAGTCCATGCAGCGCGACGCCTGCTGGCGGAGCTTCTCCTCCGGGAAATGCTCGTACACCTCGCGCCAGTCCCTGAGCCGCACCGGAACCGGGCGGCGGGTCGGGAGCTCCCGATCATGAACAAGGAAGCCCCGGGGATCAGCCATGGCGCACTCTTGCCCTGAGGCCGAGCCTCACAGGAGAATCAGCCATGGCGCACTCTTGCCCTGAGGCCGAGCCTCACAGGAGGATCAGCCATGGGCGGCGGCCATCACTGCGGCCACCTCGTCGGTGCCCTCGGCCCGGGCCTGCTCGGCGGCGAGCATCACCCGCTTGTAGTCCATGGGCATGACCTTGACGAAGCTCCGCGAGGCCGTGGCCCAGTCGTCCAGCAGCCGGGCCGCCACCTCGCTGCCGGTCTCATGGCGGTGGCGCTCCACCCGGTGGCGCAGCCAGACGAAGTCCTCGGCATCGAGCGGCTCCAGTTCGACCATCTCCGGATTGACCCGGACTCCAAGCTTGCCCTTGGGGTCGTAGACGAAGGCGACGCCACCGGACATTCCCGCCGCGAAGTTGCGGCCCACCGGACCGAGCACCACCGTACGGCCGCCGGTCATGTACTCGCAACCGTGGTCGCCCACCCCCTCGACGACCGCGGTGGCCCCGGAGTTGCGAACGCAGAACCGCTCCCCCACCAGGCCCCGCAGGTACATCTCGCCGCTGGTGGCCCCGTAGCCGATCACGTTGCCGGCGATGACGTTGTCCTCGGCCGTGAAGTTGGCGGCGGCCGGCGGCCGGATGACGATGCGGCCACCGGACAGGCCCTTGCCGACATAGTCGTTGGCATCGCCTTCCAGGCGCAGCGTGATGCCCCTGGGCACGAAGGCGCCGAACGAGGTGCCCGCAGAGCCGGTGAAGCTGACCACGATGGTGTCGTCGGGCAGGCCTGCGGCTCCGTAGCGCCTGGTGACCTCGCTGCCGAGCAGGGTTCCCACCGTCCGGTTGACGTTGCGGATCGGGATGTCGATGGTCACCGGCCGACCGTCGTCGAGCGCTCCGGAGGCCAACTGCATGAGGGTCTGGTCCAGGGCCCGGTCGAGGCCGTGGTCCTGCTCGACGCACCGGTGGCGGACCGAGTCGGGTCCCAGCGGCGGGAGGTGAAGGATCGGCGAGAGGTCCAGGCCCGATGCCTTCCAGTGGTCGACGGCCTCGGTGGTGTCGAGCAGCTCGACCTGCCCGACGGCCTCCTCGATGGTGCGGAAGCCGAGGGAGGCCAGCAGGGCCCGCACCTCCTCGGCGATGAACTCGAAGAAGGTGACCACGAAAGTGGGCTGTCCCGTGAACTTCTCGCGCAGCTCGGGGTTCTGGGTGGCCACGCCCACCGGGCAGGTGTCGAGGTGGCACACCCGCATCATCACGCAGCCCATCACCACCAGCGGCGCGGTGGCGAAGCCGAACTCCTCGGCGCCCAGCAGCGCGGAGATCACCACGTCGCGGCCGGTCTTCAGCTGGCCGTCGACCTGCACCACGATGCGGTCGCGCAGGTCGTTGAGCAGCAGCGTCTGCTGGGTCTCGGCCAGACCCAGCTCCCAGGGCGCGCCAGCGTGCTTGATCGAGGTGAGCGGCGAGGCGCCGGTTCCCCCGTCGTGGCCGGAGATCAGCACCACGTCGGCGTGGGCCTTGGACACCCCGGCGGCGACCGTGCCCACCCCGACCTCGGCCACCAGCTTCACGTGGATGCGGGCCGCGGGATTGGCGTTCTTGAGGTCGTGGATGAGCTGGGCCAGGTCCTCGATGGAGTAGATGTCGTGGTGGGGCGGCGGCGAGATGAGCCCCACCCCGGGCGTCGAGTGGCGGGTCTTGGCGATCCACGGGTACACCTTGTGGCCCGGGAGCTGGCCACCCTCGCCGGGCTTGGCTCCCTGGGCCATCTTGATCTGGATGTCGTCCGCGTTGACCAGGTACTCGCTGGTCACCCCGAAACGGCCCGACGCGGCCTGCTTCACCGCACTGCGACGCAGGTCCCCGTTGGGGTCGCGGACGTAGCGGTCGGCGTCCTCGCCGCCCTCGCCGGTGTTGGACTTGCCCCCGATGCGGTTCATGGCAATGGCCAGGGTCTCGTGAGCCTCCTTGGAGATCGACCCGTAGCTCATGGCACCGGTGGCGAACCGCTTGACGATCTCCGACACCGGCTCGACCTCCTCGATCGGAACCGGGGGCCGCACACCGGTGCGGAACCGGAACAGACCCCGCAGCGTGCCCAGCCGGCTCGACTGGTCGTCGACGCGCCGGGTGTACTCCCGGAAGATGTCGAAGCGGCGCTCGCGGGTGGCGTGCTGCAGCTTGAACACCGTCTCCGGGTTGAACAGGTGGTACTCGCCCTCGCGCCGCCACTGGTACTCGCCGCCGGCCTCGATGGTGCGGTGGGCCCGGCGGGTCGCGTTGGCGGAGAAGGCCCGCCGGTGGCGCACCGCCACCGCCGCCGCGATCTCGTCCAGGCCGATCCCGCCGAGACGGCTGGCCGTGCCGGTGAAGTACTTGTCCACCAGCTCCGGGCCCAGCCCGATGGCCTCGAAGATCTGGGCGCCGGTGTAGGAGGCCACCGTGGAGATGCCCATCTTGGACATGACCTTGAGGATCCCCGCGCAGGCGGCCTTGACGAAGCCTCGATGGGCGGCCTCGACGCCGGTGGCCGGGTCCAGCCCGTGCAGTCCCTCCGACGCCATGTGGGTGATGGTCTCGAAGGCGAGGTAGGGGTTGACCGCGTTGGCGCCGTAACCCAGGTGCAGGCACAGATGGTGCACCTCGCGTGCGTCTCCGGTCTCCGACACCAGCCCCACCCGGGTGCGGGTGCGCTCCCGCACCAGGTGCTGGTGCACGGCCGAGACCGCCAGCAACGACGGGATGGGCGCCATCCGTTCGTCGCTGCCCCGGTCGGACACCACCAGGATGTTGGCTCCGGCCGAGATGGCGTCGGAGGCCGCTTCGCACAGGCCGTCGAGCGCCCGGCTGAGGCCGTCGCCGCCGTCGGCGACCGCGAACAGGGCGGGCAGCACCTCGGTGCGGAAGTCCCGGAGCCCGCCCGGCCCGTCGATCTCCACGAGCTGGGCCAGTTCGGAGTCGGTGATCACGGGGCTGTCGAGGTGCACGGTCCGGCACGACGACGGCTGCGGGTCGAAGAGGTTGCCCTCGGGGCCGACCCTCGCGTACAGCGACGTGACCAGCTCCTCGCGTATGGCGTCCAGCGGCGGGTTGGTCACCTGCGCGAAGAGCTGCTTGAAGAAGTCGTAGATGGGCCGGTTCCGGTCCGAGAGCACCGCCGGAGGCGTGTCGGTGCCCATCGAGCCCAGCGCCTCCTTGCCGTTGATGACCATGGGGGCGAGCAGCAGCCGGTGCTCCTCGTGGGTGTGCCCGAACACCTGCTGGCGCTGGATCAGCGAGCTCTCCTCGCGCCGTGACCGCCGCGGTTGTTCGCGGCGCGGCAGGTCGTCGAGCCTCACCAGGTTCGCGTCCAGCCACTGGCCGTAGGGACGGCCCGAGGCGAGGCGGTCCTTGATCTCGTCGTCGCGCACGATGCGGCCCTCGGCGGTGTCGATCAGGAACATCCGCCCGGGCTGGAGCCGTCCCTTCTCCACCACCGAGCCCTGAGGCACGTCGATGACGCCCGTCTCCGACGCCATCACGACGAGGCCGTCGTTGGTGACCTGGTAGCGGGAGGGACGCAGGCCGTTGCGATCCAGCACCGCGCCGATGACGGTGCCGTCGGTGAAGGCGATCGAGGCGGGGCCGTCCCAGGGCTCCATGCGGGTGGCGTGGTAGCGGTAGAACGCTTTGCGCTCGGCGCTCATCTCGGCGTGATGCTCCCAGGGCTCGGGGATCATCATCAGCACCGCCTCGGCCATCGAGTAGCCGCCGAGGGTCAGCAGCTCGAGCACCTCGTCGAAGCCGGCGGTGTCGCTGGCGCCGGGAGTGCAGATCGGGAAGGCCCTCTCGATGCCCTCCAGGTGCGGCGACGAAAGCAGGGTCTCGCGGGCCCGCATCCAGTTGCGGTTGCCGGCGATGGTGTTGATCTCGCCGTTGTGGGCGATCATGCGGTACGGATGGGCCAGCGGCCACGAGGGGAAGGTGTTGGTCGAGAATCGGGAGTGGACCAGGGCCAGCGCGCTCTCGACCCGCTCGTCGCGCAGGTCCGCGTAGAACGACGTGAGCTGGCGGGAGATGAGCATCCCCTTGTAGACGAGCGTCCGGGCGCTGAGGCTGGGGAAATACACACCGGTGTGGGGCGGCGCGGCGTTGCCCATGGCCGCATCGTCGTCCTCAGCCGCCGAGTAGCCCGCGCCGCCCGGCCCGATCTCGTGCTCGATGCGCTTGCGGACGACGTACACCCGCCGGTCCAGCTCGATTCCCGAGAGGTCGTCGCCTTCGATGAACACCTGGCGGAAGCTCGGCATCGCGGCCCGCGAGCCCGAGCCCAGCACCGACGTGTCGACGGGAACCTCCCGCCATCCGATCACGCGCAAGCCCTCGGTGCGCACGATCCGCTCCACCTGGGCGGCGGCCTTCTCGGCGTCGTCGAGCGCCGCGGGCAGGAAGCCGATGCCGGTGGCGTAGTGCCCCGCGGGCGGCAGATCATGGTCGACGACGTCTCGCAGGTAGCGGTCCGGTACCTGGATCAGGATCCCGGCGCCGTCGCCGGTCAGGGGATCCGCTCCCAGCGCTCCACGGTGCTCGAGATTGCACAGCGCCTTGACCCCGAGGGCCACGACCTCGTGGGAGGCCTTCCCGCCGATGTTGCACACGAAGCTGACGCCGCACGAGTCGTGCTCGTGCTGCGGGTCGTAGAGGCCCTGGCGCTGGGCGGGGTCGGCAGCCATCGGTCTCCCCTTGGGAGGCTTGATCGTCGTAGATGGCGTTCCTCAGGCAGAAATGCTGTGCCCGAACCGCGGCAAGCACGGCAGCGGCAGGGACGTCATTGGCCCATAACGCTCGAAACGCTTACACCAACCTACCGAAGCCCCGTCATCCCGCCAAGTCGCGACGCGGCCGACGCCGGTCATGGGCGCGGCGATGGAGGAGGGACGCGGGGCCGTGCCGCAGCGCCGTCCGGCCGCGCACGGCCAGGTCCATGGCCGCCAGCAGGATCGGGAAGATCTCCAGGCGGCCGATCACCATCAGCAGCGCGAGCACGAGCCTGGCCGGCTGGCTGAACGCCTCGGCGTAGTTGGAGGTGGGGCCGGCCTCGTTCAATGCCGGCCCCATGTTCCCCAGAGCCGCCACCACCGCTCCCAGCGAAGACTCGAGGTCGCCTCCCAGCGCGGTGACCGCCAGCAGCCCGGTGATGATCAGCAGGAAGTGCAGCAGGAAGAACCCGGCCACCCGCGACACCACAGTCTCGCCCACGACGTCGCGGCCGAGCCGGATCGGGATCACCGCACGGGGCGCCTGGGTGTGCCGGATGGTGCGCAGCATCGTCAGGCCGAGCACCCGCATCCGCATCACCTTGATGCCGCCCGACGTCGATCCCGTGCAGCCGCCCACCACCATCAGGAACAGCAGCACGAGCTGCGCCCCGGCCACCCACGTCACGTAGTCGCCGGGCGAGCCCGGTCCGGTGGCGTTGGACAGACCGGTGCTGGTGCCCAGCGACACCACGGTGAACACCCCGGCCCGGATCGACGATCCCAGCGGCAGGCCGTTCTCCAGCCACAGCAGGACCACGACCACGGTCGCGGCCATGCCCAGCATGATCAGGTACGACCGGAACTCGCTGCTGCGGTGGTACGGCAGGGCGCGGGTGGCCACCGCCCGCCAGTGCAGCGAGAAGCTGGTGCCACCCAGGACCATGAACACGATCGCCACCGTCTCGACCGCGACGCTGTCGTAGTGCCCGATCGAGTCCGCGTGCACCGAGAAGCCTCCGGTGGCCGCGACCGTGAACGCGTGAGCCACCGCGTCGTAGAGCGAGGAGAACCCGTCCGCCGCGAAGAATGCGACCGCCGCGCAGATCGTGAAGCCGATGTAGACGATCCACAGCCGCCGGGCCGTCTCGCTCACCCGGGGAGTGAGCCGGTCGGACGACGGCCCCGGCGCCTCGGCCGAGATCAGCTCCAGCCCGCCGACACCGAGGAACGGCAGCACCGCCACCGCCAGCACGACCACGCCCATACCGCCGTACCAGTGGGTGAGCTGCCGGTACATCATCAGGCCCCGGCCGGGCGTCTCGAAGTCGGCGAGCACGGTGGAGCCGCTGGCCGAGAAGCCCGACGCCGACTCGAACACGCTGTTGACGGCCTGCTCGACGAAGCCCGCGCCGCCATAGGCGAACGTGCCGGCCAGAACGAACGGCAGCGCTCCCACAACCGTGATGAGCACCCATGTCCACGCGACGGTGGCGAAGATGTGGCGCTTGCGGATCACGCCGGGACGGGTGCCGTACCACAGCAGCCCGCCGGCGGCGCCGGTCACCAGAGCCGACACGGCCAACGCGGCTGTGTCGCGGTGGGATGTCAGCGCCTCCAGCAGCGCGCAAGCCAGCATGCCGACCGAGACTGCAGCCAGCGCGATGCCGATGACGTGCAGCGTGGTCGAGGCCACCCAACCTCGGTGCAGGCCTGGATCCAGATCCGGAGCGGCAGGGTCCCCCGCCCGGTCAGGCATCGCCGTTCCCTGACTCCCAGCCGGTCTGGCGGCGGCGCTTGGCCAGCAGGGCCCGGAAGCGGGACTCGCGGACGGCCACCCGGTACCAGCGCAGCACAAGACCCACGCCGGCCAGCAGCGGCGGGATCGACATCCGGCCCCCCATCATCAGCGGCACCAGCGCCAGCCGGCCCGGCCGGCCCAGGCCGTCGAGACGGCCGTAGGCGCCGATCTCGCCCATCGCCGGGCCGGCGGTGCTCACCGCGCTCACCGACCCCCACACGCTGCCCAGCATCGAAACGCCGGAGATTCCCAGCAGCATCGCCCCGGACCCGACCACCACCACGAAGGCGATCTGGTGCCCGCCGAGCCGGTCAAGGGTGCGGCGCGACAGGGACTCGCCGTCCCGCCGCACAACGATCAGCGCGTACGGGTCAAGCTGGCGGCGCAGTTCTCCCCCGGCGGACCCCATCAGCAGGCGGGCCCTCATGACCTTCATCCCGCCGCCCGGCGAGCCCATCATGGTTCCGATACCGGCTGCGACGAGCATTATCACCGTGGCCGACGTACCCCACCCGGTCCAGTCGGCGACCGCGAAGCCCGTCGTGCTCATCATCGACACCGCCATGAAACCGGCCTCGCCCCACCCGACGCCGCGGTGTATGGCCATGGAAGCAGTCACCACCGCCAGCAGCACAGCGAAGGTCCTGAGTTCCTCCGAACGCCACAGCGGCCGGACCCTTCCCCGGGCAATCCACCAGATCACGAAGATTCCTGCGCCGGCCAGGAGCATCCCGACCGCGGCGACCGCCTGGGTGCCCGCGCCGTAGCCGGCCAGTGAGTCGGCCCGGCCGGTGAACCCGCCGGTGGAGGCCGTGCCGAGACCGACGACGAGAGCCTCGGTCAGTCCGAGGCCACACAGCAGGTAGGCGACCACGCAGGCCGCGGTGAAGCCCGAGTAGAGGACGAGGACCCGTCGGGTCCCGGCGGAGGCGTTGGGCACGAGATCCAGCCCGCGCCGTCCGGTGGTGTAGCCGATGAGCGCAGTGGAACGCAGCACCGCGGGCAGCGTCACGACCGCGATCAGTATCGCCATCAGCCCGCCCACCCAGCTTGTGGCCGCCCTGAACAGCAGGACGGTCCGCGACGCCTCGGCGGCATCGATCAGGGTGACCGCGGTGGTGGTGAACCCCGCGGCGGACTCCACCACCGCGTCATCGAAACGGCCCAGCGATCCGGTGCCCGCATAGACGGCCGCGCCGAACAGCACCAGTACCGTCCACAGAAGGCCGATGCCGGCGAACACGCGGCCGGCGGTGGGCCGTCCGGGAGGCGCTACCCGCCGCCGAGCGATGGCTGCGACCGCGGCGCAGACTGCACCCACGACACTGAAGGCCACCGCATCGGCGTTGTCGTCGCCGATGCCGGCGAGGCCACACAGCATGGTCGCCACCCCGAGTACGAGGCCCGCGTCGACAAGCGATGCGAGCGCCCAGGACACGATCCGGACCGGTCCCTGCTCCTGCGTGCCGGCCAGAAGCGGGCGGGCCCGATTGGGAAGGCCCAGACGGAGCCTGCCGGCCGCCGGTCGACTCCCCGCGGCTAGGCGTCGCACGTCAGCAGCTGGTGGACCTCCCGCACCGCGTCCGGAGTGGCGAAGACGACCAGGTGGTCGCGGCCCCGAAGCCGGCTGCGGCCGCGAGCGATGTGGGGCTTTCCGTCGCGCACGATGGCCCCGATCAGCACGCCCTTGGGCAGATTGAGGTCCTTGACTGCGGCACCGTCGGCGGGGCTGTCCTTGGCCACCTCGAGTTCCAGCACCTCGGCGTCGGACTGAAGGAAGGTCGCCACCGCGGCCACGTCGCCGCGCACGAAGCGCATCACGCCGTCAGCGGTGGCGGTGCGGGGCGACAGGGCCACGTCCACACCGGCGGAGTCCAGCAGCGACAGCAGGGCCAGCTTGTGCACCACCGCGATCGTCTCCGACGCGCCCACTGACTTGGCGTACAGGCAGGCCAGGATGTTCGCCTCGTCCTCGCCGGTCAGCGCGGCGACCACATCGAAGCGGCCGATGTCGGTCTCCTCGAGCAGGTCGGCATCGGTGATGTCGCCCTCGAACACCTGCACAGCGGTAAGTCCCTCGGCCAGCTCCAGGGCCCGGGCCGGGTCCCGCTCGACGACCACGACCTCCACGCCCCGAGACATCAGGCGGGAAGCGAGGATCTCGGCGGTGCGTCCACCGCCGAGCAGAAGCACGTGGCGAGCGGTGCCGGTGCCCAGACCCAGGAGCGTGGCCACCCTTCGGCGGGACTCCCGCTTGCACACCACCCGGACCAGATCGTCCGCCATCAGCATGTAGTCGGCGCGGGGGATGTAGGTGTTCTCGCCCCGCGAGATCGACCCGACCATGAACTCCCAGTCGGGCTCGTACTCGGCTGCGAGCTCCGACAAGCGACGCCCCACGATCGGGGCGTCGGCCTCGAGGCGGGCACCGATCACGATGGCCTCGCCGTGGGCCATCACCGCTATCTCCGACGCCCCCGGATAGTCGAGCAGGTCGAGGATCCGGTCGGCGGTCTCATGGTCGGGATCGATCACCATGTCGGCGCCGAGCCTCTGTCGCAAGTCGGCCGAACCCCGGCTGCGGAGCTCCTCGGCCTCGATGCGCACGATCGTGCGGGGCACGCCCCCCTGCTTGGCCACCAGCGACGCCACCAGATTGACCTCGTCCTTGCTGGTGACGGCCACTACCAGCTCGCATCCGTCGAGCCCCGCGTCGTCCAGCACGCTGGGATGGCTGCCGCTGCCCTCCACGGTGAGCACGTCGAGCTTGGACGCGAGGTCGCGGAGCCGGTTGGCGTCGATGTCGACCACGGCGACGTTGTGTCGTTCCCAGCTGAGGCGAGCCGCTACGTAGGACCCGACCTCACCGGCCCCCACGACGATCACATGCACGGCTAATTTCTAGCGCCTCGGGCGACCGGTGGTCACGATCAGGCCAGCAGCCCGCTCTCGTTCAGGACGATGCCGGTGTCGGTGGCTACCGCGTCCAGCGGCACGTCCCAGCTGTCTCTGGGGACTTCGGCAACCTGCTGGAACGAGTAGGCGACGCCGATGGCCGCGGGCCGGTCCGCGCCGGAGCCCACCCGTCGCGACGCCAGCGCCCGGTCGTAGAACCCCCCGCCCTGACCCACCCGGTGGCAGCGCTCATCGAAAGCGGTCAGGGGCACGAGAACGGCATCGTGGTCCGCCAGCGGGACGACCTGGCCGCCGGCGGGTTCGGGGATCCCGAACGCGCCCCGCACGATGGACTGCCCCTCGTGCCATGCCACGAACTCGAGGTCGTCGCCCACCACGCGGGGAAGGGTGAACACGTCGCGCCGGTCCCCGTCCAGCAGCGCCTCGAGCGGGATCTCCCCCCTCACGGCCCGGTAGGCGGCCACCCGCCGGGCTTCGGCAACCACCGGCAGCGACATGAGCCGGCCGGCCACCGCAACCCCGGCCGCGGCAACGTACGCGGGTTCCAGCCCGGCACGCCGGGCCCGCATGTCGGCCCGGAGCCGGGCCTTGGGGGCTGCACAGTCCGGCGGCGACGGCATTTCCCAAGAGTAGGCTCGTCGGCTGTCCCGGCCTCCAGAAGAGGAGCAGACTCTTGCAAGCCATCCCCTATATCGCGCTGGTGTCGGCTCTGGCCGCCCTGGTGCTCGCGGCCTTCTTCTACAAGGACGTCCAGGCCGCGCCGCCCGGCAACGAGCGCATGGTGTCGCTGATGAACCAGATCCAGGCCGGCGCCAGGGCCTTCCTGCGCCAGGAGTACACCTGGGTCGCGGGATTCGTCGTAGTCATGGCCGTGCTGATACCGGTCATCACCGGCGTGACCCTCTCGTTCCTCAGCTACCTGCTCGGTGCTGCGCTCTCCGGCGGCGCGGGCTATGTGGGCATGACGGTGGCCACCATGGCCAACGCCCGCACCACCAACGCGGCCATCGAGGGTCCGTCCAAGGCGCTGCCGCTGGCGTTCCGGGGCGGTGCAGTGATGGGCTTCTCGGTCGCCGGGCTGTCGCTGTTGGGCCTGACCTTCTGCTACCTGCTGTTCGTCGAGTGGATCGGCACCGACGACGCCTTCGAGATCTTCACCGCGTTCGGCCTGGGGGCCAGCTCCATCGCCCTGTTCTCCAGGGTGGGCGGGGGCATCTACACCAAGGCCGCCGACGTGGGCGCCGACCTTGTCGGCAAGGTCGAGGCCGGCATCCCCGAGGACGATCCCCGCAATCCGGCCACCATCGCCGACAACGTGGGCGACAACGTGGGCGATGTCGCCGGCATGGGCGCCGACCTCTTCGAGAGCTACTCGGGCTCGATCATCGCGCCGGTGGCCCTTACCGCGTTCAGCTTCGGGCTCGCCGCCGACGCGGCCGGCGAGGAGCCGATCGCTCAGCTGCTGGTGTTCCCGATGGCGGTGGCCTTCGTGGGCATGATCGGCGCCATCATCGGCTCGTTCGCGGTGCGGGGCGGTGCCAGCACCGAGGTGAAGGCCCTCGCCAAGCAGCTCCATCGGGGCACCTACGTGGCCATGGCCCTCACCGTCATCGGGACCCTCATCATGGGTCGGGTCTTCTTCGGCGACGCAGACCTCTTCGAAGCCTGGTACGGGCTGCCGCTGTCGGTGATCGGCGGGCTGCTCGTCGGCTGGGGCATCGGCAAGGTGGCCGAGATCTGGACCAGCGACCACTTCCCGCCGGTTCGGCGCATCGCCGCCCAGGCGAAGACCGGCCCGGCCACCACCGTCCTGTCGGGAGTGTCAGCCGGGATGATCTCCGTCGCCGCTTCGGTCGGCCTCATCACGGTGGGTGTCCTGATCGCCTACTGGGGCGGCCAGCAGACCCTCGGCGACTCCACCTTCGGCGGCGTCTACGGAATCGCGGTGGCCGCGGTGGGGATGCTGGCCACGACCGGTGTGGTGGTGTCGGTCGACGCCTATGGACCGATCGCCGACAACGCCGGCGGCATCGCCGAGATGGCCGAACTCGACCCGAGCGTGCGGGAGGTCACCGACGCGCTCGACTCGCTCGGCAACACCACCGCCGCGGTGGCCAAGGGCTTCGCAGTCGGCTCGGCCGCGCTCACCGCGCTGGCCTTGTTCAAGTCGTTCGAAGTGGCCTTGACCAGCGCGGCTGCGGAGGAGGGCAGATCCTTCGTGATGAGCTTGGACGTCGGCTCGGTCGACGTGTTCGTCGGGCTCTTCCTCGGCGCGATGGTGCCGTTCCTGTTCGCGGCCCTCACCATCGACGCGGTGGGCCGGGCCGCCAACAAGATGATCGAGGAGGTGCGCCGCCAGTTCCGCGAGATACCGGGGCTGCGCGAGGGTGCCGAAGGAGTGACGCCCGACTCCGCCACCTGCGTGGCCATCTCCACGCAGGCATCGTTGCGAGAGATGCTGGCGCCGGGTGCGCTGGCCGTGGTGGTGCCGCTGGTGATCGGCTTCATCGATGTGGACGCGCTGGGCGGCTTCCTGGCCGGGGCGCTGGTCAGCGGATTCGCGCTAGCGATCTTCATGGCCAATGCCGGCGGGGCCTGGGACAACGCCAAGAAGTACATCGAGGCCGGCGCTCACGGCGGGAAGGGCTCGGAACCGCACAAGGCTGCGGTGGTGGGCGACACCGTCGGCGACCCGTTCAAGGACACTTCGGGTCCGTCGATGAACATCCTCATCAAGGTGATGACGATCGTGTCGCTGGTCTTCGCCTCGGCGTTCGTCTAACGGCAGGGCCGTCCCGGCCGGCGGGTCCTGTCACGGGCGCGGAATGACGCCGCGAGCGGCGTCATTCCTTGCCCCCGTGCCACCCCCCGGCCTTGCTGGTCGTCACCCGTCGGCGTTTGTTGCGGCTCGACGCTCACTCCTGGCTTGGGGGGGTCGCTTCGTTGTCTGTTACGGCGCGGGGGCTATTTCTACGACGGTTCGGACGCCTTGGGCGTTGCGGAGGCGGTCGAAGCCCTCGTTCACGCCTTCCAGCGGTACGCGGTGCGAGATCATGGACTCGAGGTCGAGTTCGCCGCGCTGCCACAGGCCGACCAGCAGCGGGATGTCGCGGCCGGGCCAGCAGTCGCCCAGCAGGCTGCCTACCAGCCGCTTCTGCTGGAGCATGAACACCGTGGTCGAGCCGATGTCGGTGGTGTGCTCGGGCGATGGCGCACCCACCACGACTGTGGTGCCGCCGGATCCGGTGACCTCCACGCCCAGGCTCACGAGGCCGGGAACGCCGGCCGTCTCGAAGGCGTAGTCGGCTCCCCGGCCCGCGGTGGCGTCGGCCACCGCGGCCTTCAACTCGGCCGGGTCCGCGCCCACCGCGTCGGTGGCTCCGAGGCGCAGCGCAGCCTGTCGGCGGGACTCCACCGGGTCGGAGGCGATGATTCGGGACGCGCCCGCGATGCGGGCTCCCTGCACTGCCGAGATCCCCACACCCCCCAGCCCGGTGATCACCACAGTGGCGCCGCGCTCGACCGACGCGGTGTTGAGCACGGCCCCCACTCCGGTCTGAACCGCGCAGCCGATCAGGCAGGCCACCTCCAGGGGCACGTCGTCATCCAGGCGGACCACGCCGGAGGCCGGCACCACCGTCTGCTCTGAGAATGCGCCCACTCCCAGGCCGCGGTGCACCATCCGGCCGCGGTGTGAGAACGGCGATGAGGCGTCGGGCCGGGTGCCGGCCACGAAGCTCATGGCCTGCGTGCACCGGCTGGCCTGCTGGCGGGCGCAGCCGTCGCAGTGCCCGCACGGCGCCAGCGGCGTGATCATCACCTTGTCGCCCTCGGATACGTGGGTGACCCCGTCGCCGACGGCGGCCACCACCCCGGCCGCCTCGTGGCCCAGCACTGCGGGGAACAGGTAGCCGCCCTCGATGATGGTGAGGTCGCTGTGGCAGATGCCGCTATGGCTCACGGCCACGCACACCTCGCCGGAGCGAGGGGCGGACACATCAAGGTCGTCGACCAGTTCCAGCGGCAACGACGGATCGGACAGCAGGGCGGCTCTCACGGTGGAGCCACCCTAGCTTTCAGCCGCTAGGCCTCGACGGGGTCGCCCACGGTGGTGGGGCCCGCCCTGGCCATCACCAGCGCCATCACCCGGTGGGCGGCATCGACGGCCGCGACGGCGGTGGCCCCGGCCCGGCGCGACATCAGGTAGCCGGCCACGAACCCGTCGGTGGCCCCGGTCCGGTCCACCACTGCCGTCGGGGCGTTCGGCTGGCGGCGGTGCAGGCCGTCGGCTGTGATGACGACGGTGCGCTCGGGCCCCATCACGACGGTGCTCGCGCTGCCTTCGACGGGCTCATCGGGGTCGAGTTCCAGGCGGGCGTGATCGCGCGCCTCGAAGATGACGGCATCAGGCCTCAAGGTCGCGACCAACTCCAGGAATGCAGCCGTTCCGAAGTGGACGACCTCGTCGGCGCAGAGCCCGGTGATGGTGATGGGCACGCGGCGCTGCTGGGCGGTGGCGACAATGCCCTCAACCACCGTCGCGAGAGGATCGGCCAGCAGCGACCGGGCAGGCAGGAAGAGCTGCACCACCCCGTGGAGCACATCGTCGGCGGCTTCCGTGAGCTGGGTCGAGGCGCCCCGGTCGACCAGTGTGGTGCGATACCCGGCCTGCAGCAGGTTGATCGCCACGCCGGTCACACCGTGGTGGCTCACCCGGGCGTCCACCCCCCGCCGGCGAAGGTCGGCGACCAGCGACTCCCCCACCGCGTCGGCGCCTACCTGGCCGACGAAGCGGGCCGCGCCTCCCCTCTCGCAGGTGATGGCCGCGACGTTGGCCGCAGACCCGCCCCGAACCCTGATGGTGCGCGCCTCCGCGACCCGGCCCCGACGCATACCGTCTTCGAGCTCGACTGTGAGCTCTTCAACCAAGTCACCGATCGTCAGCAGCATCTCTATCTGAGCCGGCCACTGTAGAGGGTGCTCTGGCTAGGCGCAGCCGCTGCCGGTGGCCGCTGTAGTGTGCCGTCGTGGTCTCAGAGCTCTTCGACCCCGGGGCGTGGCGGACTCTGGACGGTTTCGACGACCTCACCGACGTCACCTACCACCGGGCCGTCGCCCAGGGCACGGTGCGGGTGGCCTTCGACCGCCCCGAAGTACGCAACGCCTTCCGGCCCCACACCGTGGACGAGCTGTACCGGTGCCTCGACCACGCCCGCATGACCAGCGACGTGGGCTGCGTGCTGCTGACCGGCAACGGGCCGTCGCCCCGCGACGGCGGCTGGGCCTTCTGCTCGGGCGGCGACCAGCGCATCCGGGGCCGCGACGGCTACCGCTACGCCAGCGGCGAGACCGGCGACACCATCGACGCGGGGCGCTCGGGCCGGCTGCACATCCTCGAGGTGCAGCGCCTGGTCCGCATGATGCCCAAGGTGGTGATCGCGGTGGTGCCGGGCTGGGCCGTCGGCGGCGGCCACAGCCTCCACGCGGTGTCCGACCTAACCCTGGCCAGCGACGAGCACGCCCTGTTCAAGCAGACCGACACCGACGTGGCCAGCTTCGACGGCGGCTTCGGCTCGGCCTACCTGGCCAAGCTGATCGGCCAGAAGCGGGCCCGGGAGATCTTCTTCCTGGGCCGCACCTACTCGGCGCAGGAGGCCCACGACATGGGGATGGTCAACGCGGTGGTCCCCCACGCGGAGCTGGAGGCGGTGGCGCTGGAGTGGGCCGGGGAGATCAACGCCAAGAGCCCCACCGCGCAGCGGATGGTCAAGTTCGCCCTCAACCTGGCCGACGACGGCCTGATCGGCCAGCAGGTGTTCGCGGGCGAGGCCACCCGGCTGGCCTACATGACCGACGAGGCCGCCGAAGGCCGCGACGCCTTCCTCAACAAACGCCCCCCGGACTGGTCACCCTTCGGTTGGCACTACTGACCCGGCGCCGGGCGGTGTGCGCCGGTTCGTTCGACCCGATAGGCGGGAGACGCCGGTGCTCGGCTTGCGAGCTAGTAGGGCGAAGCCCGTGCGAGCAAGCGAGTACCGGTGGCCACCCGCCGGGGAGGGGTGCCGGGCGGTGTGCGCCGATTCGTTCGACCCGATAGGCGGGAGACGCCGGTGCTCGGCTTGCGAGCTAGTAGGGCGAAGCCCGTGCGAGCAAGCGAGTACCGGTGGCCACCCGCCGGGGAGGGGTGCCGGGCGGTGTGCGCCGGTTCGTTCGACCCGATAGGCGGGAGACGCCGGTGCTCGGCTTGCGAGCGAGTAGGGCGAAGCCCGTGCGAGCAAGCGAGTACCGGTGGCCACCCGCCGGGGAGGGGTGCCGGGCGGTGTGCGCCGATTCGTTCGACCCGATAGGCGGGAGACGCCGGTGCTCGGCTTGCGAGCGAGTAGGGCGAAGCCCGTGCGAGCAAGCGAGTACCGGTGGCCACCCGCCGGGGAGGGGTGAGCGGTGCCCGTCGGCGCTCAGCTGGAGCGGGGTTCGCGGGGCAGGTGTAGGACTCGCTCTCCGAGGATGTTCCGCAGGATGGCCGACGTGCCTCCCTGGATGGTGTAGGCGGGCGCGTAGCAGATGGAGTTCGGCACCACGTCGCCCACAGTGGCGGCCGGGCCCAGCACCCGGGCCGCGAACTCGGCGACCCGCTGCTCGTGCTCGGTGCAGTACGCCTTGGTGCCCGCACTGAAGTCGGCGCTGCCCTCGCCGAGGGCGCCCCGGTACACCATGATCCGGCCGAGCCGGTAGCCGGTCTCGATGGCCGCGACCTCCTGGCGTGTCTGCGGGTCGGCGAGGTCGGCGTGCTCGAGGGCGAGGTCGTACAGCGGCCGGTTGGAGACCAGCCGGTCGATGCCTCCCCGCTCGTAGCCGAGCTGCACCATGGTCTGCTTGAACGCCCCGCCCTCGGTGCCGACCAGGTTGCATGCCGGCACCCGCACGTCGGTCAGGAAGATCTCGCAGAAGTGCGAAGTGCCCACCATGTCGCGCACCGGCCGCACCTCGATGCCGTCGAGGTCCATGGGCACGATGAGCTCGCTGAGGCCCCGGTGGGGCGGACCTTCGGTGCTGGTCCGGCAGATCAGGTAGCAGTACTGGGCGCTGGCCGCGCCGCTGGTCCAGATCTTCTGGCCGTTCACGACGTAGTGGTCACCGTCACGGACCGCGGCCGTCTTCAGCGAGGCCAGGTCCGACCCGGCGTCGGGCTCGCTCATCCCGATGCACCAGGTGGCCTCGCCCGACAGCATCCCAGGTAGGAACTCGGCCCTCTGGGCGTCAGTCCCGTAGGTGTAGATCGACGGGCCCATCTGGCGGTCCGCGAACCAGCTCGCCGCGATCGGCGCGCCGGCGCTGATCATCTCCTCGGCCATGATGATCCGCTCGATCCCTGGCCGCCCTCCCCCGCCGTGAGCGACCGGCCACGTCATGCCGATGAAGCCCTCGGCCGCCAGGACCCTGGAGAACTCCTTGGAATGGCCGTTGATCCACGAGTCGTGCCACCGGCCGTAGTCGGCCACTCCCTGCGTGGCGACGGCGCGGGCCCGGGCCCGCAGCTGCTCCCACTCGGGGCGCATGGCGAAGTCCAGGCTCACGGCCAGGCGACCTCGGAGCGCATCGGCTTCAGGCCGACACGGCGGATTGGAGGCTCGCAGTGGGGCAGATCAGTCACCCAGCGACGTTGACGAACGCGGCGACCGTCTCTATGTGCGACGTCAGGGGGAACAGGTCGACCACTGTCCAGCGATCGAGGGCATAGCCCGAGTCGACCAGGCTGCGAGCGTCCTTGGCGAACGACGACGGATCGCAGCTGACCAGCACCACCAGCTGCGGCCGGCACGACAGCAAGGGCCGCACCGCGCTCTCTCCGAGCCCGGAGCGTGAGGGGTCGGCCACCACGACACTGGCCGGCGATGCCCGCCACTTCTCCACCGGGATCTTCAGCACCTTGGCCCCGTTGCCCAGATTGACCCTGGCGTCGGCCGCGGCGTCAGCACCGCGCTCGATGGCGGTGACTCTGCGTCCCGCGCCGACCGTGCCCGCGAACAGCCCCACCCCGGCGTAGGCGTCGACCATCGGGCCGTCGACGGCCAGAGCCTCCACCATCTCGTCCACCTCGGCCACCAGCGCTTCTGCGCCCGCCGGCCGGTTCTGGAAGAACGACCGGGCCGAGATCCTCCAGCGGCGGCCCGACACCTCCTCGTGGATCCAGGCCCGGCGGTTGGAGTCGAGCTCGTCGGTGCCGACCACCATCACATCGTCGGGCACCGACACCTCGCCGACGGTGGGGTTCACCACCACCAGCCGCTCGCCGGTGCGGGATCCCACCCTGATGAACACCCCGTCGGCGGCCCCGTAGCGGCCCTCCACCAGCAGCTCCTCGGCCGCGTCGTTCACTGCCCCGCAGTCATCGGGTATCACCACATCGTGGCTGGAGCGGGCCATGAACCCGGCCCGACCGTCCACGACCTTGGCCCGGACGGTGGTCCGGCCCCGGTCGGCGTCCAGCATCCTCAGCTGGTGTGCGGGTGCGTCCACACCGTGCCGGGTGAGCTGATCGACCACGATGGACGCCTTCATGCGCATCTGGGCCCGGGCGTCGACGTGGAGCATGTCGCAGCCGCCGCACCCTTCGAGGTGGTGCTCGCAGGCCACCGGAACCCGGTCCGGCGACGCCTCGATCACATCGATCACCCTGGCTCTGGCCCAGCGCCGGTCGACGGTGTGGACCTCGGCGGTGACCAGTTCCCCCGGCAGGGCGCCCTCGACGAACACGACTCGCCCGTCGGAGCCCCTCGCCACGCCGACGCCGTCGCGCGCCGTGGCCGTCACCCGCAACTCCACAAAGCGACGGTATCGGCACTACCGGCGATAGCGACCCACCTCCCCGACACATGTGTCCGTGAGCATCCGGCTAGCCGGCCGCAGGCAACCGCGCCGTACCGTCTCCGCTCGTCTATCGTGCGAGCGTGGTTGTGGAGATCGCGCCTTCGATGCTCGCGGCCGACGCTTCCCGTCTGGGCCAAGAGTGCCGGAACATCGCCGAAGCCGGGGCCCACCGGGTCCACTGGGACGTGATGGACGGCGTGTTCGTGCCCAACCTCACCTTCGGACCGGATGTGGTGGCCGCCTGCCGGCCGCTGGTCGACCTGCCCTTCGAGGCCCATCTGATGGTGGTGAAGCCCGACGAGCTCGCTCCCCGCTACATCGAGGCCGGCTGCGACACCGTGCTGATCCACGCCGAGACGTGCCCTCACCTGCACCGCAGCCTGGCCGCCATCTCGGAGGCCGGGGCCCGCTGCGGCGTGGTGATCAACCCCCACACGCCGGCGTCGAGCATCTCCGAGGTGGTCGAGATGATCGACGAGGTGCTGGTGATGACGGTCAACCCCGGCTTCGGGGGCCAGCGCTACATCGCCTCCGTCGAGTCGAAGATCGCGGCGGTGCGGGCCATGATCGACGCCTCCGGACGCGACATCGACCTGGAGGTCGACGGAGGCATCACCGCGGCCACGGCTCCCGCGGCGGTCGCGGCCGGGGCCAACGTGCTGGTCGCCGGGTCAGCAGTGTTCGGTCACCGCGAGGGCCCGGCCATCGCCATCAAGGAGCTCTCGGCCAGCGTCTAGCCCCAGGCGACCCGAACTTGCAGCAGAATACACGCTATCGGTGCCTAACGCTGCCAATTCCGCCCGCGGCTGGGACTCGGCCGCGGGAGCCACAGGTCAGAGCATCTCGCCGCGCTTGACGATCACGTGGTCGATGATGCCGTAGTCCATGGCCTCCTCGGCCGTGAACCAGCGATCGCGGTCGGAGTCGGCCTCGATCTGCTCGACGGTCTGCCCGGTGTGGTGGGCGATGCGCTCCTGCAGCAGCTTCTTGGTGTAGGCCATCTGCCGAGGCCGGTCCCCACGCGACACGCCACCGCGCCAGTCGCGGGTGGCCTACGAGTCGCCAACTTCTCCACCGAGGGCTAGAATCGCGACATGGCAGCACCAAAGTCGCTCATCGTGGAGGACTTGACCTCCCTTTGGGGACTCAGCAATTTGAGTGAGGATGACTTCGGTGCGCTTCTTGCGGAAGTCTCTGAAGCTCAGCCGACGCCGCGCATAAGCACTCTTTGCGACGCGGTTGCCGCCGAGTATCAGACGCTGATTCGCGCTCTCGTGCGAGTGGCCATCAACTTTCGCGTCGATGAGAGTGAGATTCGAGACCTACTGACCGACCATGTCGAGCAGATTACTGAGATGCCGTTGGATCGTATCTCAGATGAACAAATAACGCGAGCAGTTGACCGCTCCCTAGAACTCTTGAACTCTAGGCCGATACGTTTTCTAATGTTATCAGACAACCTCCGAAGGTCACATGAACATACGTTCATGGACGCTGCAGTAGTCACAGATCTCCGTCCCATTGCGGATGTAGATTCCGACACAGGCGATCCACAGATCATCGCAACTCTACGCCGCCACAACCTCCGTCTGACGACACTCGATTATGAACTCAACAGACAGGTGCACTTTTTCGTTTTGGACGATGAGGACTTGACCTTCTTGATATCTGTCCTCCGCGACGCTCTTGAGTTGATTCCAGCGCTTAAGCAACTCTCAGAACAGAATGATCTGATCGACTTAAGTCTCAGTTGACCCATTGTCAGCGATTGCGTCGAGGGGTGGATTATCATGAGAGCGCTACTAGTTCGAACTCCTCGGGATCAACATCGGAGGCGTAAGCAGATCTTGTCCGCTAGATCAGCGTGTTACGAAACGATCCCGGCGTTGGCGACCGATAATGCCTGACACCATCGAGGACGCTCGTAGACTCATTGAATTAGCACGCCTTGCTACGACTTTCCGACCAAGTGAGTTGCATAGGTTCTTCGAGATTTCCGAGACCGTCACAGAGCAGCCAGAGCAAGTCTGGGACAAGTTGGACGACTTGCGGCGTGAAGTTTCTGGACGTTTGAGTATGTTGCAGCCCGAGCACGACTATGCTCGTTGCATTTCAATTACTCAATTCTGGGGTTACTGTCTCCCAAAGTCAGCACAGGGCGAGTTTGAGAATGCTGAGGACTATGCAGACTATTTGGCGGGGTTGCCGAAACCTGATTTGACTGCTTTCAGCGATCTAGCGGGTCCAGAGGACGACGAGATCATTCCCGCGGCAAACTCATGGATCATTCCGTATGGTCAAGTAGCGGAACTTGACGGCGTGCAGCTTCGCACGAAACTGCAGCTGCGCGATCACCGCACGGGTCCACTGTTGCTCTTGGTTCTGCCGCGTGACAAACTCCGTCAGTTCGGCTGTAGGGTCCGGCGACCTGTGGGGCTTGATGCGGTACACAAACGTCATCTACAATGGGCGGCGGAGGCAGTGCCAGAGGAACGTATCGATGGCCCCATACTTAGAGGAACAGTCGGAGGTGTATCATGGAAGCCGTAGACACGCCATCGCCAGGCTTGTTCGCATTCGTACTTCGCGTTCTCGCGACAGCTGACCCATGGGATTCATCAGCTAACGTGTGTATGAACCGACTCTCACAGCACTTGACGCTGCAACACGCGCGTCAGTTGCCGTGCGCAATTGGAGAGGTCATTGGTCTGCTTCGCGGTGCAAAGACGAACCTTCAGTTGGCGTCCGATCTCGTTGCCTCCTTTAACCTCTACGAAGCTGCGTCACATCTGGTCGATGCCGCGCTCGGGCATACCAACGACTGGGATCATCGACTTCTGCTCAACGCTGCATCCATTTCTGGACATCCATCAGTTCATGAAAGTGTTCGTACACGAGTTGCGGAAGCAGTGAAGGACATACCCGCGGCCCTAGTTCGTCTTGATCCCAGCGCTCCCACGCCCAACGAACGTCTGATCCGCCTCCAGCGGCGATGCTGGCCAGGCCTTCAGACTGACGACGACGATTATGATCTCCCGCCAACGGTCGTCTTCGATTCAAGCGTGGATAGACGCGCCATGTTATGGCTAAGCGGTGCGCTACATCGGTACGGTTATGCTATTCGACGAATCGGAGAAGAACGTCATCTACCCGAATGGTTCGGGAACCGCACTGCGGTTGTATGTACGGCCGAATCTGCTCATCGGTTCTTAATGGAATCAAGACTTGAAGAAAGCCAGATCATAACAACACGAGAGGGCATACTCGATGAGAACACCATCAATCAGGTGCTCTCTGAGATCTGGCAATCCCGTCCTGCCAACTGGAAGCGCGATACCACCACGCCGAAGCTATCTGATGGCACGCCGCCTCGCGAATCTCGCAGGTCTGAATCCCTCACGAACATAGAGTTTTGGGACGCGTTCTATGAAGATTCACTCCACCATGCCATGTTGAAACCAACCGGTATGTATCTTCTGACCCACACGGCATGGAAAGATAAGATTGCTCCAGCGGCTTATGACTTGGGTGAACGTGAGTCTTGGTATCCGGTAGAGAAGCATCTACTTGGCGCGTCACACAAGTCTACGGCCGAGTATGTCCCTAGTGTTTTCGAGCCAATGCCGCCACTGCGCTCTGGTGCTATCGATGACGAGATGGTGACCAATATGGACAGCAGACGAAGATACAGGACGCTGAGAAGCGCCTACCGGACCCGCGTTGGTTGAAAGGTTGGCCTTCCAAGTTTGCGTTGGCTATCTCAATGCACCACGCTTGTTGCGAACCGTCGAGAGACTCAAGCACCTCAGCGACAGCGCGCTCCATCAATCCGGGCATGAGCGGCGGTGTAGGGATGCGATCTATAGCATTTCGCCGCGCTTGACGATCACGTGGTCGATGATGCCGTAGTCCATGGCCTCCTCGGCCGTGAACCAGCGATCGCGGTCGGAGTCGGCCTCGATCTGCTCGACGGTCTGTCCGGTGTGGTGGGCGATGCGCTCCTGCAGCAGCTTCTTGGTGTAGGCCATCTGCTCGGCCTGGATGGCGATGTCGGTGGCCTGGCCGCGAACCCCGCCCAGAGGCTGGTGCATCATGATCCGGGCGTGGGGCAGCGCGTAGCGCTTGTCTGGGGCGCCCGCGCACAGCAGGAACTGTCCCATCGACGCGCCGAGCCCGATGCAGATCGTGCCCACCTCGGGCTGGATGAACTGCATGGTGTCGTAGATGGCCATGCCCGAGGTGACCGAGCCGCCAGGGCTGTTGATGTACAGCCAGATCGGCTTGCTGGCGTCCTGGCCCTCGAGGTACAGCAACTGGGCCATGATGAAGTTGGCGATCTCGTCGTTGACGTCGGAGCCGAGCACGACGATGCGGTCCTGCAGCAGCCGGTTGTACACCTCGCTCTGGCGGTTGGGGGCCGACGTCGGCGTGTCGAATCCGACCTCGGCGGGAGCGGGCCGGAGCTGGGGCGGCAGCGAATGAGAGCTCATGGCGCGCAGGCTACCGCCCCCTCCCCAATGATCCGCACGGACGGAGATTTGAAACATAATTTTCTGATTATTCCTGTTATGTTGAGCTTCTTTGTCTCACCTTGGGGGTATAGTTACATGCATGGAATTAGCTGTGGATTCGCACGCGGCGGCAAGTGGAGTCGCCACCGACTCATGCGAAGAAGGCACTGACGTAGCTGCGCTCAGTGACGGCGAGCTTGTGGAGCGGATGACGCTGTTGGGGCGGGAGCGGTCCCGGGTGGATGCGCTGTTGGCTGAGACGACCGCTGAGATGCAGCGGCGGATGGGTGGGCGGGGTGCAGCGGCGATGATGCGCGAGCGGCTGCATGTGTCGGCCAAGCAGGCGACCGCGGACACCGAGCTGGCCGCGTCTCTGGCCGAGTATCCCGCCACCTTGGCGGCTTGGCGCTCAGGCGAGATCACCGCGGGCCATGCTCGGGTGATCGCTCGGGTGGGCGCCGATCCCGAGCACGCTGATGAGCCGGCTCTGTTGGAGATGGCCCGGGGCTATCCGGTGGACATGTTCGCCCGGATGACCCGCCAGTACATGAGCTCGCAGGACTCCTCTGAGCAGCACAAGCGCCAGCGCGAGAACCGTTGGGCGTCGCTGGTGCAGGACCCCGACGGGTCATGGCGGCTGTCGGCGTACTTTGATCACTGCACCGGCAAGCGCGTCAGCCTTGCGTTCCACCAGATGGTGCGCAACTACCGAAACGGCAAACCGGGCTATGAACGGGTGACCGCCCCGCAACGCCGCGCCGACGCATTGGCCAACCTGATCACCGGCGAGGGCGCCCACCGCCGTCCCGACACCACGCTGCTGGTCATCGCTGACTACGACACCGTGTCACGCGAGCTGAAGAACCTGCGCTATGACGACGGCGTAGCCGTCCCTGCCGACCGGATCGCAACGCTGGCCGCCGATGCGAAGATCCTGCCCGCCGTCTTCAGCGCCGACGGCGATCCGCTGTGGCTGGGACGGTCACAGCGTGACGCCAGTACCGGCCAGCGCCTAGTGCTCGCGGCCCGCGACGGTGGCTGTGTCAACTGCGCGGCCCCCGCTGAAGGCGGCGAACCCCACCACATCGAATGGTTCAGCCGGGGCGGACCCACCGACATAGACAATCTCGCCCTGCTATGCGAACGCTGCCACCACCTCATCCACGACGACGGATGGCAACTCCACAAACACAACGGCCGCCACAGGCTCCGCCCCCCGGCGAAGCGATCCGACCGGGCCGCACCCGCGGCCTCAGAGCGCAACCCCATCCTGAGAACCTGACGCTCGTGGCCCGCGGGCTAGCCTGACTGGCCTCGCGGACGTGGCGGAATCTGGCAGACGCGCTGGGTTTAGGTCCCAGTACCCACCAGGGTGTGGGGGTTCGAATCCCCCCGTCCGCACCCGCCCACTACCCACTACCTCTTCGGGCACTACCACGAACGTGCGCGGGCAGGCAGCAGACCCGTCCTACCGCGGGGGTGTCTCTCACTCTTGTTCGCTTCGCTCACGGGCCGCTCGGGCCACGGTCTCGCTCCGTATGAGCCGATTCGCTCGTCTACCCGCTCGGCCTCCTACTGCCTCTGAACAAGCACCGCGGCATTGTCGCTGCGCCTGCATGAGCCGCCGGGTCTCCCCAACCGCCAGACAGAACCCATCACGCGACGCGAATTCCCATGATCGCCGATCGCGACTTCCTCTGATCGCTCACAGCGCGGCCACCACGGCTGCGCACAGTCCAACACGCCCCAGCGCGGCCGCGACACAGCCCTGGTGAGCCGACCGTAGACTCCGCCACGGCGGGCGATCCAGGGGCGGACATGGACGACTCCTTGAGCGGCAAGGCGGTCCTGGTCATCGAGGCCCGACGCGGCATCGGCGAGTGCTTCGCCACCGCCGGATCACACCCACTCAAGGGGCTGGTGGCACTCAACGCTTGGGCCACGCCCACCGGGCCGCCGTTCCCGGCCGAGCCCGACTGGTACGGACACCGGGCGTCGTGAGCTACTACGAGATTCTCGGCGTCTCCGAGAATGCCTCGGCCTCAGACATCACAAAGGCATACCGCAAGCTGATCAGGAGGCTGCATCCCGACACCAACCCGACCGACCCGGCCGCTGAGGAACTCTTCAAAGAGCACTACAAGGAGGTGGTGGCAGCCTACGACGTGCTCGGTAACGCCTCCAAGCGCAGGGCTTACGATGAAGCTCGCGGACAGCGACAGTGCCCCGAATCCGAGCGGCAGCCACCGCCACGAGGCCCATCGACGAGAGAACCCGATGACCGCCGAGCACCGCACCGCGAACGGGCTGCGTCGCAGGACCACCTCCGCAGAGAAACCCGCCAGCCGGGTGAGCCGCCGAAACCGCGGCAACCACGGCGCCCCGAACCCGAGCCAAGTGCGCCGTCCGACCGCGGTGCTCATGGCGACGGCGCTCCTAACACGAGCGACGGCCATCACCGCCGACGCTTACGGACGACTCTGTTGGAGTGGCTGATGGCGGCACTAATGCTGTTGGTCGTCTGGGGGTCGGTCGGCGTCGCAGTCTTCCTCGGCGTCCGCTTCCTGTTCTATGACGAGTCGCCAGCTGAAGTTCTGGCGTGGGCAGTGGATGCGGTGACGACCGGCAAAGCGGACGGTACCGGCTGGCGACTCGGGGAGCCCCACGAAGCGGAATGGGGCATGATTCACGCCCGGGCGTGGGTGGAGGCGGTGTCATCTGACAACCTGCTTTCCTCCGACAACCTGCTTGAGGTGCGCTGTGTGACCGACTTCGAGCGCGGTGTCGACCGGGGTCTCTACGCGGTCTTGCACCCGGCCTCGTTTCGCTTGCGTGTGGCCCTGTCGATGGCAAGGACGATGCCGGTCTTTAGCCGGTTCTCCAGCGAGCAGCACGTGTCAGAGAGCGAGTGGCTTGTCGGAGAGTCGGTTCTCTGGCTTGACCCGGAAGATACGGAGCGCTTCCTGGCCCGTTTCGGCGGGGCGGACAAGCTGTTTCTGCGCATCGAATACGGCGGAAACAGCAACAGCGAACAACAACTGACGTTCGACCTCGGGGACTCGTCCGCCCTCTCAACCGTCGATTCCGCATGTGAATAGGGGCGCTACCGCTGCGCCGAGCCGTCTGGCCTGCCGGATCAGCTTCCCAACGATCCGGAGTAACCGGTCAATTGCGCCAGGGTGAAGTCGCAGGCTTCACATGCCCACGTGGTGAGCCCGGCGACCGAGTGGGGTCGCATCGGGAAATACTGGTGAGCACGATTGCGGACGCTGGCTTCCGCTAAGTCACGAACCCGTCAAACTGAGCCGGTAAGGCCTCGTGGAGAGACTCGAGGTATGCGACGCCGGTCGTCACGAGGTGTTCGTGGGCTGGCGAACAGGCCAGAGTCCACAGGAGTCCGTGTAGGTCCGACGGATGGGGACCAGCCTCCGGTTGGGCCGCGGACCCACACACCGAGGCGCGCTTCGCCGCGGTCGTCGTCGCTGAGTTCGGTCCGTCAACTGCACCGGGTACACCTCACGCAACAGCCGCGATCTACGCCATCCGGCCGACACGCTGTGAGTGCCTGCCGCCTGTCGGCCGCGCTGCTGCGAGCTACGGGGCGAACAGCTCGACACCCTCACTCCGACCTGAAACGCGGAGAGCCAGCAAAGGCTCTTCGCACGAATGAGGTCGGAGTGGAGGTTGTAGGGGTCCGCGGCCGAACGCGAGGGATCCTCCAGAATCGGCGCTGTCCAAGCAGCCGAACAACTGGAGGATCCCTGTGGAGTGCGACCCTACGCGCGTCTGTGAGGTGTTGGTGGGACTGGGCGACGTCGAGGTGCTCGGCGTTGGCGACGAGACGGCTGAGCCGCTGCGGGTCCATATCCGCCGACGGACCTTGAGGCCGGCCTGTGGGGTCTGCGGCGGGGCGTTGTGGTCCGACGGCGAGCGGCGGGTGGGGCTGGTGGACCTTCCGGCGTTGGGGCGGCCGGTGCGGCTGGTGTGGGCACAAGCGCCGGTGGCGCTGCGGACAGCAGGGGTGCTCGGCGGGCACCGTCACCGAGCAGGATCCTGAGATCGCCCCGCCGCGCGAGAAGCTGACTGCCCGGGCGGGGCGCTGGGCGACGCGCCAGGCGGGCAGGGCGCGCCCCGTCGACGAGGTCGCCGCGGAGCTGGGATGCATCTGGCACCGCGTCAACGCGTCGGTGCGGCGCTGGGGCTCTGCGCTGCTCAAGGCCGACACGGCCAGGATCTCACAGGGTCACGCGAATCTGGGATTCCTGCCGATGCCGATGGCCCTAGGAGACTGTTGAGCCACCCACTCAGCCGATGCCGGCACCGTCGAGTGCTGCGCCAGCTCGACAGGCGTTCCGCGAGCCGCCCAACCCGAAGCTGACGAGGCCCGCCGCGGAGACCTTCATCGACACTTGCAGCCGCCAGGACAGCGGCTTCCGCCGCCCCGTCACCCGAGGACGAGCGCGACGAGCTCGGGATTCGTCCAGCCGCGCCCCACCCGGACTCCCAGCGGTACGGTGTCGTGGGTTGTCGTGTGTTTTGAGGGTCTCCGGTTGCGGTGCGGAGGGTCGGAGGGTAGCGTCGGGTGCAGCGGATCGGAGGTGCGCTTTATGGGTTCGATCGTGACCGAGCCTCCCGAGATAGAAGTCGACTATCCGGAGGGGACCCCGATGCCGGAGGGGAATCTGCACATGCGGCGGCGCATGGAACTGGCGTGGGCGCTGCGGCACTGGTTCGAGCGGCGCGGCGACGACGTGGGCGCCTGGGTGTGCTGCGACATCAACATCTACTACAAGAAGGGCGACATCAACACGGTGGTGGCCCCAGACGTGGCCGTCGCGTTCGGGGTGGACGCCGCCGCGCAGGAGGCCGAGAACACCTTCCGGGTGTGGGATGTCGGCGCCGCGCCGTGCTTCGTGCTGGAGGTCGCGTCGCGCGCGACCGTGAAGACCGACCTCGAAGACAAGCCCGACAAGTACGCCGAGCTCGGCGTAGAGGAGTACTGGCGCCTCGACCCCACCGGCGGCGACCTGCTGAACCCGCCGCTGCAGGGCGAACGGCGTGTCTCGGGCCGCTGGGCGCCCATCGAGGTCACACCCGAGGACGGCGGCGGGCTGCGCGCCCGCAGCCGCGTGCTGGGCCTGGACCTGTGCTGGCAGCCGCCCAAACTACGGCTGTGGGACATCACCGAACACGCCTGGCTCCCCGACCCCGACGACGAGGCCGCCGCCCGCCAAGCAGCCGAGACACGCGCCGTCGCCGCCGAGGCCGCCGCCCGCCAAGCAGCCGAGACACGCGCCGTCGCCGCCGAGGCGGAGATCGCAGAGCTTCGGGCCCGCCTCGACCGAACCCTCGGCGAACCCGCCGAATAGCCGCGCGGCGGCTACCGCTGCGGCTGCTCCGACGGCGTCGCGGCCGTACCCATCGCCGCCTTGGGCGCGTCGATGGGCTATGCGTGGATGGTGAAGGCTTGGCGGCGGTCGCGGCCGAACCGGTAGATCGAGTAGTCCCGATCGAATGAGATCGCCTCGTGCACACCGAGGCGCTGCATGATCGACCAACTTGTGCGATCGACGATCGAGAACTGCTGGTCCGCGAAGGCGTCGTGGATCTGCGCGGCGATCTCAAGATCGCCGATCGTGGCGGCCTCGACGCGGGCCCTGCCGGCGCGGATTGCAGCGACCAATGTCTCAGCGACATCGACACCGAGACGGTTCGCAGCCAGGAACCACGTCTCGACGAGCACATGGTCGCTCGTCACCAGATTGCCGGAGAACTCCCTGAGGCGCTCAACCGCCCGACCGTGATGGACATCACTGAGGTCGGCTGCCGCGTACCACGCGGACGTGTCGACGAAGCAAAGATCCATACAGTGGGTGACTGGTGGCTGGCGAGAGATCGCAGGAGTCGGCCGGGAAGGCCGGGGCCGGGCCGGCGGGCGGCGAGCCGGTGCTGCTCGCGGGTGGCAACCCCCAGATCGCGAAGGCGGACGGGGACGCCCCCGTGCAGGCGTACATCGCGGCCATGCCGGGCTGGAAGAGCGATGTGGGGCGCCGCCTCGACGATCTGATCGAGTGCACCGTGCCCGACGTGCGCAAGGCGGTGAGATGGAACTCGCCCTTCTACGGCGTCGAGGGGCAGGGGTGGTTCGCGAGCACCCATGTCTTCACCCGCTACGTGAAGGTGACGTTCCTGAACGGCGCGTCGCTGCAACCGGCCCCGCCCGGCTCAGGCAAGGACAAGGATGCGCGCTGGGTCGATCTCCACGAGGGCGAGTTCGACGCGGAGCAGATGAAGGCCTGGATCCGGCAGTCGGCCGCCCTGCCCGGCTGGCAAGGTTTCTGACAACCTGCGAGGCATGCCAACGCCGCTTCGTGACACTGCCACTCGCTCTTGTGTCATAGAACAATGGGAGCCGGCCGACGACTGGTCCAACTGGGCCCATGAAGAGAGTGAGGTCTGGTTCGGATTAGAGCCGGGGGTCGACGGGCTCGCTCTCGAGTGCGAGCACACCGAAGACGCACTGGTGCACCCGGGCGAGGTGCTCGTTGGCCACGAACCGGTCGAGGGCCTCGATTCCGAGCGCGAACTCGCGCCGAGCCAGTGACGACTTGCGGCCCACCGACCGCTGCCGCAACCGGTCGAGGTTCGCGGCTTCGAGGTACTCGGGACCGTAGACGATGCGCAGATACTCCGGGCCCCGGCACTTGACGCCGGGAAGGACGAGCCCACGCTTGGTGTTCACGATCGACTCGGCCGGCTTGACGACGACGCCCTCCCCGCCAGCGCCGGTCAGCGAATGCCACCAACTGGTTGCTTGCTGCACCGCATCATCGTCGCCCAGGTCGACGAAACGCCGGTCGGTTCGACGAAGCGACTCCGGATTGCAGGCCACCATCTCGTCGATCTGCTCGAGGTGCCAGCGGTGGGGGCGGCGGGCCAGCACTTCGCCCTCCGCGGCCAGGATCTGGAACGGGGCGATCCCGATGCCGTCTATGCCGTCGACGTCCCAGCAGTACTGCCGGTACGCCTCGATGTAGGCCGCTACATGGCGCGCCCGGCGGGAGGTGCGGGCGGCCAGGGCTTCCACGTCGATGCCGCGCCGGGTCGCGTCGGCCATGGAGTCGATCGCGGCCTCGAAGGCGGCGGCTCCGGCCGCGCCGGTGGCGGCGAACACCCGCTGGATCAAGCCGCCCGCTTTGGCCGACCACGGCAGCACTTCGGTGTCGAGGATGAGCCAGTCGGTGCTGAGGCGATCCCACAGCCCCGTGGCGGCGACCGCGGCGCGGACTCGATCGAGGAGGGCCCCGGTGAGCGCGGGCTCCGCGAAGAACGGCCTGCCGGTGCGGGTGACGATGACGCCGGCTTCGGCATTGGCGATGCCGAATCTCGACTGGGCGGCGTCGGCGTCGCGGGCGACGATGAGCACAGCCCGTGAACCCATGTGCTTCTCCTGGACGACCACCTCGTCGACGCCGGCCTTCCGGAAGTGCGCGAACACCTCTTCGGGATGCTCCAGATGCCCGTCACGGCTCGAGGCGGCCGCGGGCGCCATCGTCGGAGGCAGATGGACAAGCCACCGCGGATCGACCGCGAAGCGGCTCATTACTTCGAGGGCGGCACTGGACCGCTCAGCTTCGATCAGTACACGCCCGGCGAGAGCCGTCTCGATGTAATGCTTGCCCAGCACATCGCCCACATCGAGCAGCCGCGACCGGCGCGCCGACGGATCGGCGGCGCCGCCGGCGGGCCGGACCGGCTCGTAGTGCTCCGCGGCGGCGGGTACCGAGACCAGCTCGCGCTCGGGCCAGCGCAACGCCGTCAGCTCTCCCCCGAACACGGCCCCGGTGTCGACGCAGATCGTGTTGTTGACCCATGTCGCCTCCGGCACCGGCGTGTGGCCGTAGACCACCGCAGCCTTGCCCCGGTAGTCCTCGGCCCACGGGTACCGCACCGGCAGCCCGAACTCGTCGGTCTCGCCGTCGGTGTCGCCGTAGAGGGCGAGGTCGCGCACACGGCCCGAGGAGCGCCCGTGGTACCGCTCGGGAAGGCCCGCGTGGGTCACCACCAGCCGGCCGCCGTCGAGCACATAGTGGCTGATGAGGCCGTCCATGAACCCGGTCACCCGCTCGACGAACTCCGGAGTGCGGCGCTCGAGCTGCTCGAGCGATTCAGCGAGCCCGTGGGAGACGGTGACGTTGCGTCCGGCGAGCGCCCGGCGCAGCTTGTTCTCGTGGTTGCCGGCGATGCAGAGCGCGCTGCCCGCATCAACCATCGACATGGCGACTTCGAGCACCTCGGCGACCCCGGGCCCCCGGTCGACGAGGTCGCCGAGGAAGACGGCCCGGCGACCCTCGGGATGCGTGATCGGGTCGGCGGCGGTGTCATAGCCCAACCGGTCGAGCAGGCTCAGCAGCTCGGCATGGCAGCCGTGGACATCGCCGATGATGTCGAACGGGCCCGGGTCGTCGCGGCGGTCGCTCCAGATCCTGGTCCGGACCACCTCGACGGACTCGAGCTCCTGGATGGAGCCGAGGGTGTGGACACTGGTGAAGCGCTCCTTGCGCAGCCGCCTCGCGTTGCGGCGCAGCGTGTCGTGCTGGCGCTTGATGGCGTGCCTGGGCGTCCGGCGATCCTGTCGCTGGTCGTTGTGCTCCAGACAGGTCTCCAGCGAGAGATCGAACACGACGGCGGCCGCGAGCACGTCCCACTTGCGGGCGAGATCGACGACCGCCTTGCGGTCCTGGGGCTTCGTGTTGGTGGCGTCGACCACGGTGAGGCGGCCGATCTCGAGTCGCTTGTCGACGATGTGGTGGAGCAGCTCGAACGCCGCCGCGGTGACGGACTGGTCGGTCTCGTCGTCGCCGACCAGCGCTCGGCAATGGTCGCTCGACACGACCTCCGTGGGGGCGAAGTGCCGCCGGGCGAACGTCGACTTGCCGGAGGCGGACGCGCCGCACAGCACCACAAGCCCTACCTCGGGCACCTCGATGCGGGTGAGCCGGCGCCTCACCGCGATGCCCTCATCGGCGGAACACCGCCATCTGGGTCGGCGGCCCGTGGACTGGGTCGACGCCGCCGATGGCGCTGGTCTCGACCCCGTACCCGAACCGCTCCGCAACGCCGCGGGCCCACTCCTGGAACTCGCTGCGAGTCCATTCGAAGCGGTGGTCGTCGTGGCGCAGTCCCCTCCCGTCGAGATGCGCGAAGTTGGCGTTGTGCTCCCGGTTCGGCGTGGTCACCACCACCGACTTCGCGAAGATGCGGCCGAAAACGGCTTCTGCGAACACGTCGAGGCGCTCTGGATCGAGATGCTCGACGACCTCCACGATGGTCGCGACGTCGAATCCCCGCAGCCGGGAGTCGGCGTAGGTCAGAGCGCCCTGCAGCAGCTGGACCCGCTCCCGGCGACGCTCGGACATCCCGTCGAGCCCGAGACGCCGCTCGGCCCGCTTTAGCGCCCCCATCGACACGTCGACGCCCACCGCGTTGGTCACCGCGGGCTCGGCGATCAGGCGTTCGAGCAGCCGGCCTTCGCCGCAGCCGAGGTCGACGACCCTTCCCGCCCCGACATCCAGCACCGCCTGAAGCACCGCGTCGAGCCGCTGCTCGCCCAGGCGGATCGGCACTTCGTTGGCGCGCTCGGCCGCGTCGCTCTGCTCGTCGAGGCGGTCGGTGTCCTCGCCGGCGTCGGCGAGACGGGCCAGGGCGTCCCGGGTGAACTCGGGGATGCGCAGGTACCGCCGGGCGATCAGGTCGGACTCGGGATGGGACCGGAGCCAGTCACCGCCCCGCAGCATCAGCTTGTCGACCTCGGCGGGGCCGATCCAGTAGTGCTTGGCGTCGTCGAGCACCGGGAGCAGCACATAGAGGTGCTCCAGAACCGAACGCACGGTCTGCTCCCCGGCCAGCCGCACCGACAGGTAGCGGCTGTCTCCCCATGCCGGGAACTGGGCGTCCAGCGCGATGGGCTCGCACTCGATCTCGTAGGCCAACGGACCGAAGAGCCGCTGCAGCATCGCCTGCCCGCCCCGGACGGGCACGACCGGCAGAGCGACCTCGACCTCGAGCGGCTGTGCGACCAGTTCGGGGCGAGCCTCGCACGTGCCGCTCATGGCGGTGCGGAACAGCCGGCCCAGCGCGACGCTCAGCATCGACGACGCCGCATACGGCCGATCGTTCAGGTAGGGGGCGAGTCCATGAGCGGGACGCTCCTTGCGATGCCGTGCCGACCCGAACGGGTCGACGTCGACGTACGTCGTCGCCGTGCACCGGCTGCGGGTGGCCACCGGGTAGTACACGTGGGCTCGCCCGAACCCGACGTCGACCGAGCGCACACGATCGGGATGCTTGTGCAGCAAGAACCCCAGGTCGGTGGCGACCGGCGTCGTCGAGGTCAGCGAGAACAGCATGGACCCGCCATTCAATCAAGTGACGCCGCCGTCGAGCGCCGACCCGCGGGGGCGTGCTCTAGCCTCGGCCCAGATCCCGGATTCGCATTGGAGGAAGATCGATGCCGACGGCCGTTGTCACCGGAGGAGCGAGGGGGCTTGGCCGGGTGTACTGCCTGGCGCTGGCCGGCGAGGGGTTCGACGTCGTCGTGGCCGACCTGCTCGACCCCGGCGAGGCCGTCGATGAGATCGAGGCCGGCGGCGGTCGAGCCATCGGCTGCCGCACCGACATCAGCTCCGCGGCGGACAACGAGGCCTTGGCCGCGGCGGCGGCCGACGCCTTCGGCACCATCGACGTGCTGATCAACAACGCCGCCTACTTCTCCCAGATCGCCCGCCGCTCCTTCAACGAGGTCCCCCAGCAGGAATGGGACCAGACCTTCGAGGTCAATGTCCGCGGCACCTGGCTCGCCTGCTGCGCGGTCCACCCCTACATGAAGGAGCAGGGCTCGGGCAAGATCATCAACATTGCGTCCACGGTGTGCTTCAAGGGCACCGTCGGCTTCCCTCACTACGTGGCCAGCAAGAGCGCCGTCATCGGCCTGAGTCGCTGCCTCGCCCAGGAGCTCGGCCCCGACGGGATCACCGTCAACACCGTGTCGCCCGACCTGATCCCCAACCCGTCGCTGCGGCCGTCGGACGAGGCCAGCGATCCGTTCGTGGTGGCCACCCGCCCCCTCGAACGCAGCCAGGTGCCCGACGACATGGTGGGAACCATCCTCTACCTGGCCGGCCGCGGCTCCGACTTCGTCACCGGCCAGAACATCGTGGTCAACGGGGGCGGCTTCTTCCAGTAGGCCCGCCCAGCGCCCCGGTGGATCCAGGCTAGAGGCTCACCCGTCCAGGGGCGGACCCGGTGGCGCGTCCTCGAGGATGAGCTGGCCGACGGCGGTGTTGCTGGCGGGCACGTGGTAGAGCCGGTGGACCTCGGTGGGTGCCCCGCCGCCGGCGAGGTCGGCCATGGCGCCCCGGGCGACGAGCCACATGACGAGCTCGATCCCCTCGGAACCGGCCTCGCGCACGTACTCCACGTGCTCCACCGCGGCCTGGCCCTCCGGGTCGTGGACCAGTCGCTCGAGGAACGCGTTGTCCCACGGCTGGTTGATCAGGCCGGCCCGGGGTCCCTGAAGCTGGTGGCTCATGCCGCCGGTGCCCCAGACCTGCACGTCCAGGTCCTCGTCGTAGCTCTCGACGGCACGGCGGAGCGCCCTGCCGAGCTCCAGGCACCGGCGCCCCGACGGGACCGGGTACTGCAAGACGTTGACGACCAGTGGGACGACCGCGCACGGCCATTCCTCGGGCTGCCCGAACATGATCGACAGGGGCACGGTGCAGCCGTGGTCCACAGCCATGCCGTTGACCAGCGTCAGGTCGAAGTCCTGGCGGATGACCGAGTGCGCGATGTGCGCCGACAGCTCCGGATGCCCGACCACCGGCGGCACCGGCCGGGCGCCCCAGCCCTCGTCGGCCGGTTCGTACCGGGCCGACATGCCGAGCGCGAAGGTCGGCACCATCTTGAGGCTGAACGCGTTGGCGTGGTCGTTGAACACCAGCACCACCACGTCGGGCGTGTTGGCCGCCATCCATCGGCGTGCAGGCTCGTAGCCGGCGAACAGCGGCGCGTAGTAGGGCTCGCGGGTCTTGCCCAGGTCCATGGCCACGCCTATGGCGGGCACGTGGCTGGTGTAGACGCTCGCAGTGATCCTGGCCATCGGTCAGCCCGTGCTCTCCCACTCGTGCAGGTAGCGGTTGCCGTCGGGTGAGCGCCCGCCCGCGAGCATCATCTCGGTGTGCGCCTCGGCGTCGTTGGTGGTCATCGAGCTCACGATCTGCACGTAGTTGAGCCCGTCGGTGGCCCCGATCTTGGCCAGGAAGTAGATGTTGCCGCCGAGCTCGATCATGCGGTTGTAGTCCCGGTCCCTCACCGCCTGCTTCTGCTCGCCGGTCATGGGCCACTCGTCGAGGTAGGCGTCCTCGCCGGCCTTGAACCGCTCCCGGTTGTCGGCCTCCATCAACGACATGGCGAACTGGTTGAGGTGGTGCCCCTTGGCCGCCTGGTCGGTGTCGAAGACGGTCGTCCCCGGAATGTCGAGGTACGGCTTGTCGAGTGCCATGGTCCTCCGCGTGTTACTGGTGGGGCAGACCGACATACTGCTCGGCGGACGCCCGCTGGGCGTGTTCGCCAGAATGCCAGAGTTCCGGAGGCGCAGCGGAATTGCGCCGCCCGGATCGTGGCAGCCGGGGGAGTGATGCGAGATGGTGACGGTGGCGATGGTCGGTGCGGGCGCCTTCGGGAACAAGCACCTCGACGGGCTGGCGCAGATACCCGACGCGGAGGTGGTGGCGGTGGTGGACCCGGTGCAGGCCGCGGCCCACAAGGCGGCCGACGCCCGCGGCATCGGCCGGGTCGAGACCAGCCTCGACGCGGTGCTGGCCGACGACGGTATCGACGCGGTGATCCTGGCCACCCCCACCCCGGTGCACGCCGAGCAGGCCGTCGCATGCCTGGAGGCCGGCAAGCACGTCGAGGTCGAGATCCCGCTGTGCGACAACCTGGCCGGCGGCCGGGCCGTGGTGGAGGCCCAGCAGCGCTCGGGCAAGGTGGCCGCCTGCGGGCACACCCGCCGGTTCAACCCCAGCCACCAGTGGGTGCGCAACCGCATCGGGGCCGGCGAGTTCTCGATCCAGCACCTCGACGTGCAGACGTTCTTCTTCCGCCGCACCAACACCAACGCGCTGGGCGAGCCCCGCAGCTGGACCGACCACCTGCTGTGGCACCACGCCGCCCACACCGTCGACCTGTTCCAGTACCAGACCGGCAGCCCCGTCGTGGCGGCCCAGGCCATGCAGGGACCGATCCACCCCGAGCTGGGCATCGCCATGGACATGTCGGTCCAGCTGCTGACCGAGGCCGGGCAGCTGTGCACGCTGGCGCTGTCGTTCAACAACGACGGGCCCTTCGGGACGTTCTTCCGCTACATCGGCGACACCGGCACCTACGTCGCCCGCTACGACGACCTCGTCACCGGCAACGACGAGCCCATCGACGTGTCCGGCGTGGACGTCTCGATGAACGGCATCGAGCTCCAGGACCGCGACTTCGTCGCGGCCATCGTCGAGGGCCGCGAGCCCGTCGCCAGCGCGGCCTCGGTGCTCCCCTGCTACGAGGTCCTCCACCAGCTCGAGCAGCAACTCCCCGGCGGCTGACAGCTGAGGTCCTCCGCCAGGTCCGACAGCAGCCCCGTGGGCGGCTGACAGCCGAGGTTCTCCGCCAGGTCCGACAGCAGCCCCGTGGGCGGCTCACGGCCAAGGCACCACCAGGTCCAACAGCAGCGCTTGGGCGGCGGACCGCTGCCGCCGACCGCTGGCCGGGTCACCGCGGCGGCTGGCCCTTTAGCACCTCCAGCAGCGCCCTCAACGCCCGGCCCCGGTGGCTCAGGGCGTTCTTGGCCTCGGGGCCCATCTCCGCGAAGGTCCTGCCGTCGGCCTCGGCGGGGGCGAACACCGGGTCGTAGCCGAAGCCGCCCGCGCCGCGGGGCTCGACGGTGATCACGCCCTCGACCACGCCCTCGGCGGCAAGCTCAGCACCGTCGGGGAAGCACACCATGGCCACGGTCCGGAAGCGGGCGGTTCGCTGCCCGGGCGGCACGGCCCGCATGTCGGCCATCAGCCGGCCCAGGTTGTCGGCGTAGCCGGCATCGGGGCCCGCGTACCGGGCCGAGTGAACCCCGGGCGCCCCGCCGAGAGCGTCCACCTCCAGGCCGGTGTCGTCGGCCAATGCAGCCGCTCCCGCGAAGCGGCACACCGCCCGCGCCTTGAGCCGGGCGTTGCCGGTCAGGTCGTCGGCGTCCTCGGCCACATCGCCCATGCCCTCGGGCCGGGGCAGCAGCACCGCGTGGCCGGCCAGCACTTCGGCCATCTCGGCCACTTTGTCGGGGTTGGCGCTAGCGCAGACCAGCTCGATCATCGAGACGGTCACCGGCCGGCAGGAACGGGTCCAGAGCGCATCATCAGGTGCTGATTCGGCGCTTCTGGCTCGATCATCGAGACGGTCACCGGCCGGCAGGAACGGGGCTGGCGGCCCCTGGGCAGACGCCGATCATCGAGACGGCGGCGGCTCGGCCAGCACGGCCCGCTGGGCCGCGACGATCTCGGTGATCCCCTTGGCCGCCAGGTCGAGCAGCTCGTCGAGCTGGGTCCGGTCGAACGGCTTGCCCTCGGCGGTGCCCTGCACCTCGATCAGCCCGCCCGAGCCGGTCATCACCACGTTGAAGTCCACGTCGGCGCCGGCGTCCTCGACATAGGGCAGGTCCAGCAGCGCCACCCCGTCGATCAGCCCGACGCTCACCGCCGCGCAGTCGTCGATTATCGGCGACGACCTCAGTTGCCCCGCCTGCATCAGCCGGGTGACGGCGTCGTGCAGGGCCAGGTACCCGCCGCAGATGGCCGCGGTGCGGGTGCCGCCGTCGGCCTGGAGCACGTCGCAGTCCACGATCACCTGGCGCGGCCCGAGGGCGTCGAGGTCCACCACGGTTCGCAGCGACCGGCCGATCAGGCGCTGGATCTCCTTGGTGCGGCCCCCCACCCGGCGGCCCACCCGCTCCGGGGAGGACCCCGGCAGCATCGAGTACTCGGCGGTCAGCCATCCCGAGCCCCGGTCGCGGAGCCACCGGGGGACGTCGGTGTCGACCGACGCGGTGCACAGCACCCGGGTGTCGCCGAAGACGGCCAGCGCCGAGCCGTCGGCCATCGTCGTGTAGTCGCGGCGGAACTCCAGCGGCCGCAACTCGTCGACCCGGCGCCCGTCGGCCCGGCGCCCGGCAGCATCGATCACGCTCACCCTCCGACCACCCTCAGACTGTGAGCACCAGCCCGGGCCGGGCCACTGCGATGTCGCCGTCGAACGACCCGCTCGCCTCGGCCAGCTGGGCGTCGGGATCGCATCCCGGCGCCAGGTGGGTGAGCACCAGGCGCTCCGCCCCGGCCACCGACGCGGCCCGGGCCGCCTCGCGGGCGCTCATGTGGGGGATGCCCTCCCCCTCGTGCTCGCAGCCGTGGCTGGCGTCGCACATGGCCACGTGGATCCCCTCGCCCAGCGAGCGGAAGTCCCAGCCGGGACCGGTGTCGGAGCTGAAGGCCAGGCTGCGGCCGCCGGCGTCCACCCTCGCGGCCAGCGTCTCCACCGGATGGTCGGTGAGGGCGAAGCGCCACCGCTGATCGCCGATGGCCAGCTCCGAGGACGGATCGATGACCGTCCAGGCCAGCGGGTCGGTCTTGCCCGAGCGCAGCACGGTGATCGACCGGTCCATGGCCCGGGTCTCGGCGGTGCCGTACACGGGCACGTCGCTGCGGGGCACGAACCAGATGAACACGTTGCGGATCACCGGCAGCTCCAGCCAGTGGTCGGGATGGCAGTGGGTGATGACGATGGCGGTGACCTCCGTGAGGTCGATCGCCTCCTGCAACGGCCCGAGCGTCCCCGGCCCGCAGTCGAGCACCACCGCGGCGCGGTCGCTGCGCACCAGATAGCCGGTGCAGGGGTTGCCGGGCGCGGCGTAGGAGCCGCTACAGCCCAGGACCGTCAGAGTGAGCGACACCGGTGATTCCTCGATCCGAGGCGGTGCGGGCGCTGACGGCCTAGCGCTCCTCCTTGAAGACCACGTGCTTGCGGATCACCGGATCGTATTTCTTGAGCTCGATCCGGTGGCGGGTGTTGGTCTTGTTCTTGGTGGTCACGTAGGTGTAGCCGGTTCCGGCGGTGGACCGCAGCTTGATGATGGGACGCTTGTCGCTGGCCATCGCCGTCTCCTCGCTGTTAGATCTTGCGGCCGTTGCGGCGCATCTCGGCCACCACGCTCTCGATGCCGCGCCTGTCGATGGTCTTGATGGCCTTGGTGCTCAGCCGCAGCTTGATCCAGCGCTTCTCGCTGGGCAGGTAGTAGCGCTTGGTCTGGACGTTGGGATCCCAGCGGCGACTGGAGCGGCGATGCGAATGGGAGAGCTGCTTGCCGAACCGCGGCTTCTTGCCGGTGACCTGGCAGATCTTGGACATTCGAAGAAGGGTAGCGACCTGCTGCCCGCTCTCCACTGGCGGGGGGCAGCGAGCCACTGCCCGCTCTCCACTGGCGGGATGCAGCGAGCCACTGCCCGCTCTCCGCTAGAAGTAGATGATCTCGGAGGCCCTCTCGACCACGTCGTCGAGGTCGCCGGTCCAGGCCTGGCTGGACAGGTACTTCCAGCCGCCGTCGGACACGATGAACACGACGGTGCCGGCGTCGATCCTGGAGGCCACCCGGCACGCGCCAGCCAGGGCCGCGCCCGACGACAGCCCGGCGAAGATCCCGGCGTCGGCCAGCCGGCGGGTCTGCTCGACCGACTCGCGGGGCCGCACGATGCGCTTGCCGCTGAGCAGGTCGGCACCGCCCCACTTCTCGTACACCGGGGGGATGAAGCCGTCGTCGAGGCTGCGCAGGCCGTCGACCATCTCGCCGGCCGGCGGCTCCACTGCGTAGACCTCGATGTCGGGGTGCATCTCCTTGAGGTAGGTGCCCACACCCAGGACCGTTCCGCTGGTGCCCAGGCCGGCCACGAAGTGGGTGACGTCGGGCACGTCCCGCAGGATCTCGGGTCCGGTGGTCTCGTAGTGGACCCGGGGGTTGGCCTCGTTGGCGTACTGGTACAGGAACACCCAGTCGGGGTGCTCCAGGATCATCCGGCGGGCCAGGCGCACCGCCCCGTTGGAGCCCTCGGCGCCGGGGGACGGCACGATCTCGGCGCCGAACACCTCCAGCATCTGGCGGCGCTCGACCGAGGTGTTCTCGGGCATGACGACCGTGATCGGGTAGCCCCGCATCCGGGCGATCATGGCCAGCGCGATGCCGGTGTTGCCCGAGGACGGTTCCAGTATCCGCTTGCCGGGGCCGAGGGTGCCGTCGGCCTCGGCGTCGAGCACCATGGCCTTGGCGATCCGGTCCTTGACCGAGCCGGTGGGGTTGGCGCTCTCGAGCTTGGCCACCAGGCGGACGTCGGGGTTCGGGCTGAGCTGGGAGACGTCCACGGCCGGCGTGTTGCCGATCAGGTCTAGTGCGTCGCGCTTGACTGGCATTCTGGGTGGTCCCGTGGCGGTCGCTAATCCCGAGTGATCCGATCAGGATTATAGCTGCGGGACAGCACCAACGCGGCGGGCACGGTCAGCGCACAGATGGCTGCCAGCGCGCCCAGCGACCATGCGTAGGCCGACGACAGGGCGTCCGCCAGCGCGGTGTCGACCGCGGCGCCGGAGTCGTCGAGCAGCCCCCGGACCGCCTCGACGTCGCCCGCCTTCCGTTCGACGACCCAGAACAGGACCATCCCGGCGACGGCCGCGCCGTAGGCCCAGCCGAGCGAGCGGATGAACTGGTGGGCCGAGCTCACCCTGCCCATCTGAGCGGGGTCGGCCTGGTCCTGCAGCAGCACAAGGCTCGAGGTGGTGATGGTCCCGATGCCCCACCCCACCCACACGAAGGCCGCGAACACCAGCGGGAACGGAGCCGCCGTCGCGGCCGCCGCCGTGACCGCCACCGCCCCGCTGGTGAGGACGAAGGATCCGATCACGACGACGCTCTGGGCCCGGATGCGCTCCTGGAGCTTGCTCGCCACCCACGACGCGACCGCCCATCCGACCGTCGGCCATAGCACCGCGAAGGCGGCGAAGGACAGCGACGTGCCCCGCGCCCCCTTCAGGTACAGGGGCAGGAAGACGCTGGTCCCGGTGCCGCCCGCGATGGAAGCGATCGCCGCCACGTGCACCGGCCACCACTGGCGCCCGGTGATGTGGGCCAAATGGACGATCGGGCCCGGGCGGCGGCGGGCATGGCGCACGTACAGCCCGTACAGCAGGGCGGCCAGCCCCATCAGGGCGACGCTCGACCACTGCAACGACGACGTGGCCAGCAGCAGGGCGACCGCGATGGCGCCGACGAGCGCGAGGCCCCGCCGGTCGAGCGGCTCGGCCTCGGCCATGGCCTCCGCCGGCACCCGGTTCCAGCCCGCCGCGGCCGCCGCTGCGGCCACCGGCAGGTTGGCCGCGAAGACCGACCTCCAGCCGAGAGTGCTCACCAGCACCGCCGCCAGCGCCGGCCCGCTCACCCCGACGACTCCCCACACCGACGCCACCAGGGCGTAGGCCCGCGGCCGGAGGGCGGAGTCGTAGGCCAGGCCGATGCAGGTCACACCGGTGCCGATCAGCGATCCCGTGAACACGCCCTGGAGCATCCGCGCCCCCACCAGCACCTCCATGGTGGGCGCGGCCGCGCACAGGGCGGACGCGGCCGCGAAGCCGACGATGGCCAGCCGGTAGGCCCGTCTGACCCCCGCCCCGTCGATGAACGGCCCGATGACCAGCACTGCGATGGCCGCGGCCAGGAGCTCGACGGTGATCACCCACTGCGTCAGCGCGACCCGGCCCAGGTCGGCTCCGATCTCGGGGAGGGCCGCCGGCACCGAGATGGCGTTGTAGAAGGCCAGTGCCATCGAGGCCGACACCGCCAGCGACACGGCCCGGTTCTCGGGCGCGAGCAGGCCCCGGGCCGGGCGTGTCATCGTTCGAGGCTACGAGGCCTTCGACGCCGAGCCATCCGCCACCGAGCGATCCGACGCCGACCCACCCGGCGCCGAGTCACCCGGCACCGAACCACCGCCACCGAGCCACCCGGACCCGACCCCATCCGGCACCGACCCGTGAGCGGTCCGGAACCGCATTCAGCCAGGCCGCGGCCCCGGTCGGTCTCGCCCCCATGCCAGCGCCGCGGCCGCGGGAACGGTCAGCGTCGAGAGCACTGCCATGACGCCCAGCGCCCATGTGTAGGCCGAGGCCAGCGCGTCGGCAACCGTGGCGTCCACCACCGTGTCGGCTTCGCTGAGCAGGCCGCGCACCAGCTCGGCGTCGCCGGTGCGGCGCTCCACCACCCAGAACATCACCAGGCCGGCGAGCGCGGCCCCGTAGGCGAAACCCAGGGAGCGGATGAAATGGTGCGCCGAACTCACCCTCCCCATCTCCTGGGGGTCGGCGCGGCCCTGCAGCAGCGCGAGGCTCGCAGTGGAGATGGTGCCGATCCCCCAGCCCGCGCACGCGAACGCGGCGAGCAGCACCGCCACGGGCGCCTCGAGCCCGGCGCACACGGTGGCGCCCACCGCCCCGACAGCCATGAACACCGAGCCGATCATGGTGACGGTCTGAGCCCGGAGGTGCTGCTGGAGCTTGCCCGACACCCAGGCCGCGATCGACCACCCCAGCGTGGGCCATACCACCGCGAAGGCGGCGAAGGCCACCGAGTAGCCTCGGCCCGCCTTCAGGTACACCGGCAGGAAGACGCTCGCGCCGGTGCCGCCCGACACCGCCAGGACCCCGACGATGTGGATATGGCGCCAGCGGCTGGCAACGATATGGGAGATCCGCACGACCGGCGAGCGGCAGGTGCGGGAATGGCGGACGTAGAGAGCGGCCAGTGCCACGCCCGCCGCGGCCAGCACGATGCTGTACCACTCCAGATAGGAGGTCGCCACCAGCAGGACGACAGTGAGCGCGCTCAGCACCAGCAGCCCTCGCCGATCGAGGGGCTCCGCGGCCGCCCGGGCCGCGGCCGGGAGCCGGCTCCACCCCACCGCGGCCGCGACCGCGGCCACCGGGAGGTTCGCCGCGAACACGGCCCGCCATCCCAGCGTGCTGACCAGCACGGCGGCCACCGCCGGACCGCCGATTCCCATGATCCCCCACACCGAGGACATGAGCGCGTAGGCCCACGGCCGCACCGCGTCGTCGAACACGAGTCCGATGGAGGTGAGCGCCGTTCCGATCAGCGCCCCGCTGGCCAGGCCCTGGAGCACCCGCGCCGCGATCAGCAGCTCCATGCTGGGGACGATCGCGCACAGTGTGGAGCTCGCCAGGAAGGCCACCACCGTGATCCGGAATGCCCGCCGCACGCCGGCCCCGTCGATGAAGGGCCCGATGGCGAGCACCGCGATGGCGGCGACCACGAGTTCCACGGTGACCACCCAGGGCAGCAGCGCCACCCGACCGAGGTCGTCGCCGATGGCGGGGAGGGCAGCGGTGGCCGACAGGTTGTTGTAGGAGGCCATGGCCACGGCCGACATCAGCGCCAGCGATGCGGCCCGGTACTTGGGACTCAGCAGTCCGGGAGCCTCGCCGCGTGTCACCACCCGAAGCTATCGGCGCCGCCCAGCCGATAGAAATACGCCCGATGCGCGAGCCGACGGTGTTCTTCGAGGACTTCACCCCCGGTGACGTGATCGATCTCGGCACCTACGAGATGACCGAGTCCGAGATCATCGACTTCGGCCGGCGCTTCGACCCCCAGTACTTCCACACCGACCCGCAGGCCGCGCTGGACTCGCCGTTCGGGGGGCTGATCGCCAGCGGCTGGCACACCTGCTCGGCCTGGGCGCGGCTGTGGATCGACACCGTGCTGGCCGATGCCGACGGCCGGGGGGCCTCGGGGATGCAGGAGGTTCGATGGCACGAGCCGGTGCGTCCCGGCGATTCGCTGACCGCCACGGTGGAGATCCTCGACGCCCGGCCGTCGGCCCGCCACGCCGACCGGGGGACGGTGTTCATCGGCTGCACGATGACCAACCAGCACGGCCGCGTCGTGTTCACTTCCCACGGCCGGGGCTTCTTCGGCCGCCGCCACCCGGCCGAAGAGACGGCCACGAGCACTCCGGCCGAGGGCACGGGCAGCAAGTCCGCTCCACGGGAGGACGCCGTAGAGGTCCGATCCGCAGACGGTGTGAAGCTGAAGTTGAGGATGATGGGCGGATCAGGCCCTGACCTGCTAGTTTGTCACGCCACCGGGTTCCATGGGCTCGCCTACCGACCGCTGGCCCAATGCCTGAAGGACAACTTCAGGGTCTGGGCTCTGGACTTCCGGGGCCACGGCGCTTCGGGACCCGCACCCGACGACGACTACGCCTGGAGCGGGATGGGTGCCGATGCGGCCGCGTGCGCGGCCGCGATCGGCGCCAAGCGGCTATACGGGTTCGGTCACTCGATGGGCGGCGCGGCCCTGCTGCTGGCCGAGCGGTCCTGTCCGGGAACGTTCACGGGTCTCTTCCTGTACGAGCCGATCGTGTTGCCGAGGGGCTTCTTCGACTCCCCGAACGCCAACCCGCTGGCGGCGGGGGCCCGCAACCGCCGCGAGGTGTTCAACTCCCGGGCCGAGGCTCTGGCCCGGTACTCGAGCCGGTCGCCTCTAGGGGTAATGCGGGCCGACGCGCTGGCCGCCTACGTCGAGGGCGCCTTCGTGGACCTGCCGGAGGGTCGGGTGCGCCTGGCGTGCTCGGCCGAGACCGAGGCCCGCACGTTCGAGGCCAGCGGCGGCCTGCCTACCGAGGAGGCCGCCGGAATCGGCGTGCGGGCGACGGTGGCCGCCGGGACGGTCGGTGGGGTCCCCAACCCCGGGGCCTTCGCGCCGGCGGTCGCCGACGCGCTGCCCCGGGGCCGCTTCCTGAGCTTCGAGAACCTGGGCCATTTCGGGCCGCTGGAGGCGCCCGGAGTGGTTGCCGCCGCGGCAACCCGCGAACTGCTCGGCGACTAGACCGAAACTAGGAGCGGCCGTCGATCAGTCCGAGCCGCCGCTCGGTCCGAGCGGCCGCCCGGCAGAAGCCGTCAGTCGGTGGGAGCCGTCGATCAACGGGAGCCGTCGATCACGACCGGCTCTTCGTCGACCTCGCCGTCGAGGATCCGGTAGGACCGCAGCGACGGTTCGGGGTGGCGCAGCGACACGATGATGAAGCGCCACGCCCCGAAGGGGTCGAAGCGGGCCGCGTCGGCGATGTCGGTGGGCGACGGGTAGTTGGTGGTGTGGGTGTGGGAGTGCATCACGCCCATGACCGCCAGGCCGGCGTCGTCGGCGGTGCGCTCCACATCCATCATCTCCAACCCGTCGAGCACGTAGACCTCGCGGGACTCGGCCGCGTTGCGCATGGGAAAGAACCGCTCGATGCGGTCCGAGCCGGGTCGGCCAGCGAACAGGCCGCAGGCCTCGTGGGGAAGTCCCGCGATGGCGTGGGCCAACATCGTCGCGTGCATCCCCGCCGACATCTCGAGCATCGCCCCGAACCATACCGGAGGGCCGCTTCTCCCCTGCCGCCACTGGCCCGATGCCGCGCCCAGCCAGTTCCCGCCCGCCCAACTCCCCTGCCGCCACTGGCCCGATGCCGCGCCCGGCCCGCCAATCTCACCGCCACCGGTACCGTGGCTGCGATGGCCAGGTCGCAGAAGCCCCGCGACGTTCCCGAGGGAGCGTCGGTGGTCGCCACCAACCGGCGCGCCCGCCGGAATTTTGACGTCCTGGAGACCCTCGAGGTTGGCCTGGTGCTCGAGGGCAGCGAGGTCAAGTCGCTGCGGGAGGGCCAGGTGCAGATCGCCGAGAGCTGGGCCCGGGTCGACCGGGGCGAGTTGTGGCTGCACAACCTGCACATCTCGCCGTACTCGCACGCCTCGGCGTCGTTCCGCTCCGACCCCGACCGGGTCCGCAAGCTGCTGGCCCATCGCCGCGAGATCCTGCGCCTGAAGGCCCGCGTCGATCAAGAGCGGCTGGCGCTGGTGCCCCTGGCCCTGTACTTCGCGGGCGGCCGGGCCAAGATCGCGCTGGCTCTGGCCCGGGGCCGCACCCGGTCCGACCGGCGCCGCGACATCCAGCAGCGCGACGCCGACGCCGAGGCGGCCCGCTCGATGGCCGCGGCCCGTCGGCGCCGCTCCCGGGACCGGCCGCGAGACCGGAGATGAGCCGCTCCGAGTTCGCCAATCTGGTCGGCCTCGTGGCCACCGCGGTGACGTTGGCGCAGATCCTGCCCCAGATCGTGAGGCTGGTACGCACAGGGCGCATCGAGGGCGTGTCGCCGGCGTGGGCGGCAGGGGGCGCGACCATCAACCTGGGTTGGCTCGCCTATGTGATCGAGGGGCGGTTCTGGGTGACGATCCCGTCGATCATCTTCGCCATCATCATCTTCTCGCTGGCGCTGTTCCTGCTGTACCGCAACGGCGCCAGCATTCGCGCCGGCCTTCTCATGAGCGGCGCGATCGCGCTGGCATGCGTGGTGATCCTGCAGGCCGCGGGCTGGACGGTGCTGGGCACGCTGCTGGGCCTGTCCAACGGGCTCTATCTCGGGCCTTCGGTGGTTGCGGCGTGGCGCTCGCACACCCCGGTCGGGGTGTCGCCCTGGACCTGGATGCTGACCGTGCTGGAGGGTGTGAAGTGGGGCTTCTACGGCGTGCTGGTGGAGTCGGGGCCGATCACGGCGTACGGGGCGACCGCGATACTCCTGGCCCTGCTGGTGCTGCTGCGCCTATGGGTGGCCCGAGACCGCATCCGCACGGCGCTCAGATCGGCGGCCTGAATGTCGGCCGCGACGAGTACCATGGCTGGCCCCTTCGGGGGACGCAGCTTGAAAAGCGAGACTGCACAAGGGGCTGACCGGTTTCGACGTCGGGACTAGGAGGCCGCGGAGTGCGACCGGAGTTGCTCAGACTCCCTAAACGGGGCAACCAAAGAGACGCCGATGACGACGCTCTCGTTCTCGTCGCCTGATCTGAACTGATCTAGCTACGAGAATCATCGCGACCAGCAATGGCACGCGGGGCCAGACCGCTGCAAGCCTGGCACCAGAAGCAGCGGTGGACGGCAGGGAAAGACCCGCTGACGGCAGGCAAAGACCGCTGGCACCGGAGGAAGATCCGGCGGCCGGATCCCCGGATCCGCACGACCCGGCGTGGCGGCAGCCGCAAGCCGCAGACTCGGGAATGGTCGTAGCAAGCCCGACATCCGCCCGACGGACGGGAGTTCGATTCTCCCCAGCTCCACCACCCAAAACCATATAATCGCAGGTCACAGGGCATAAATTGAAGGCCCACAAAGCCGCAATGTTGTTTGCAGTGTCACTACTTCAAGGCCCTACGGCCGCACGACCCGACCACCAGATTCTGCGGGTCGCCGATCTCCAAGCCCAGATGCATCTCTCAAGAACAAACGATCTGGCATCAAGGCCGTGCTGGGATCGGTGATGTTCAACGTCAACGATCCAGGAGGGCCTCGATGGCTCCCGATGTTATGTCGGTGCGGCTTCATCTGTCGCAGATACGGGTGCTGGGGGTGGTCGAAATTGGATCGAGCAGTCAGATCCATCCACGCACCTGCGCAACTGTGAGGGTGACACCGGCAATGGATGTGAGTCCCGTGACGAACGCGGCGACACGTCGACTTGTTGTCCAGAATGGCGAATCCTCGCCGTCATCATCGATCTTGACGTTGGCCGACGATCCCTCGGACGCTTGGGCCGACTGCACAGTCACTCTGGCGCGTTTCCCATGAACAGCAACGTTGACAGCCTGGTTCGCGACGCCAGCCGTCGGCAGAGCCGAGGATGAGGGCGTGCCGGCGCGCATCTCGGCAACCAGTTCAGCAAGGGTGGTGCGCACCTGGTCGACGACTCCGTGGATCGCCACGCCGCTGATAGACCAGTAGAGCGCTGTGATCTGCTGGAACGGATTGCCACTTGCCTTGTCCATTAGGGAGCCGATCTCGCTGGCCATCGGCAGCGATAGGTTCACGGCCCTGTTCTCCGAGCTGTCTGCAGAAGCGGCCATAGCCTCGAGCGCTCCGATTCCCTGCAAGAGAGTGAACTGGTCCGAGACATCATCCTGAACGAAGTCCGGCAGCGAGGACACCCCGATCTGTTGGCGCTTCACGATCGCGTTACCAGTAAAGGCGTCGGCCAAGATCGGTGCGCCGACGGTCCGATAGTCGGGGGCGTCCTCCTTCGAGTCGTAGCCACGGAGCTCGCGGGTGGCCCACTCGCGAAGCTCGATCGAACCGGCCTTCCCACCCAGTACGACACACTTCCGCAGAGCGTCAGCCAGCGGCCGCGCCGTCAGTACGTCATGCTCAATCTGCTCAAGAAGGGTTGGTTCTTTGGCCATGGTTCTTGACTCGTCGCTCGCAGTTGAGGTCGTGGGTGGGCGGTTGAGTACTCGATCAAGTCCGGTTCAGATGATCAAGCGTGAGCGAACATCATCGGCTAGAAGCCGGTCGCGATCTTCCTCCGAGAGAGTGCGGATACGAGAGCCGGTCACGTCGTCGCGAGTGACGTGCATCACCGTGTCCACGTACTCAGCAACGGGTCGGAGATGGGAGATGAGCGCGACCAGCTTTCCGCCGCCAGCAACCTTGCCGAGTGTCGCGAGCGCGGTGTCAAGGGCATTGGCGTCGAGCGATCCAAAGCCCTCATCGACAAACACGGCATCGAGGCGGCCCCCACCTCTCGACGCGATCTCGACAAGTGCGAGTGCGAGTGCGAGCGATGCTTGGAAGCGCTCACCGCCCGACAATGCCTCCGGGGCCCGGATCTCGCCGGATGCGATGTTCTTCACCCCAAAGTCGGACACGAATCCGAACCGATTGCTGGAGATGGTCCTCAGTCGCCGGGACGCCTCGGCCAAGAGCTCGGCCTCACGCAGCTCGAGCAGATGGTCGACGAATTGGTTGTTGGCAAGTGCAGCGACGAGCACGACGAGGTTGTCATGGAACGGGCCCACGACATCCAGGACCTCGTCGACCTGAGCAGCCGCGGCTGCGTTGGAAGTAGCTGCCGCAAGCTCCTTCTTGGCAAGGTTTGCGGCGGCGACTGCCTCGCCGTGCGCGCTGTGGAGGGCATCGGCGGTATCGCAGTCGACATGGGAGAGGATCTCGGCCAACTGGGCTTCGTGCGAGGCGACGGCACGCTGGGCCTTGGCGGCCACCTCCGCGGCGGTGGCGATAATCGTGTTGGCTGCCGCGAGCGCTGCCTCAGCTGTGTCGATGGTGATCCCAAGCTCCGAGGTGGTGGCACTCTCAGGGAGAGCACCGAGGTTTTCGACATCCATCGATACGTCTAGAGCGGCCGCATCGGCGCAGACCCGGCCAGCTGCAACAACGTCGCGCACACGAGCGAGGTAGGTGTTGATCCCACCAATAGCGCTCCGGGCGGGACCCGTAACCTCTTCGGCGGCCTCGGCCCGGACCCTTGCGTCAACCGCCTCGGCCTCACGTGCCCGTTGCTCGGCTTCAGTCCGCCGGCCGTTGAGAGCGTCCAGCGCCGCGGCCACCGTGGTACACCGGCGATGAAGGTCTGCCAGCACATCAGCCGTCACCGGACTATCGCTTCGCCAGTCGTCCGGCAGCGCTGCCACGACATCTCGGTGCGTATCGAGCCTCTCGGCAGAGTCGGCGAGGGCCCGCTCGGCGGAATTCAGCTGTTCGGTGTAGCGAGCGTTGGCGGCCTGAAGCTCGGCTTCGGCAGTCGCCAACTCCTGACGAGCCTGCTGTTCGTTACTGAGAGCGCGCTCTGCCTCGGCTTCGTTAGCAGCGAGGGTCTCGGTGAGCGGAGCGACTGCATCTTCAACGTCCCCGCATGTTGGGTCGGCACCGAATTCGCCGACGCGCTGTTCCCAGCCGGCGACCGCCTTCACGGCTTCCTCGGCGGATTTCGAAGCTGCAGATTCTCCCTCGAGAGCACGCGCGTGATTCTGTCGGGCCTCGTCGGCATCGCTCCGGGCAGCGGTAAGTGCGCCATCGGCCGAGGCAACCGCTTCGGCGGCCGACTGCAGGTCGGAACTGTCGGGGGCCTCGAATCCGTCGGGCAGCTCGCGGCTGCATACTGGGCAGTCGTCGCCAGGTCCATGGCCTTGGGCAATAGCGGCGACTGCGTTCTCGCGCTGTGCCTTCTCATACCTCAGGCGGGCACCTTGGGTGCCTTGCTCGGCCCGATCGACCGCCGCCTGAGAAGCGTTCGTTGCCTGTCCTAGTTCGCCTACCCTGGTGGTCGCTGCCTCACTTGCTGCGGCAGCCTTCACCGCCTTGCTGCGGGCCTCGGTCAGGCTTTCGAATACGCCTCGGGCCCGATCGGCCCGTGTACGGGCGTCGTCGAGGTGCCGCCGGGCTTCCTTGCTCGTGGCTTCGGCCTCGGCGAGCGCGGTGACAAGGGTCGACGGCACCTCCTTCTCGGGGACTTGAGCCCGAAGCTGGCCAAGCTCGCTCTGCATCTGCTCCAATCGTTCGAGGTCGGCGGGGAACGCTTCAACCGCATCGGCAAGACGAGATGTCGCAACCGTCAGCGCATCACGCGACTCGAAGCCAGCCAGCGCTGCTGCTTGCTCGTCGTCGATGCTTGCGATCTCTCGCTTTGCCTTGGTCTTGTCCTCCGATGCTCGGTCGAGTTCCTCGTGGAGCTGGGTCCCACGCTCGAGCGAGGCGCGAAGAACACCGATTGGGTCGCCCTGGACTGCGGGGACGGCGGCGAGCCCGGAGTGCAGTGGGCCGAGAGTTCCGTTGATGCGTTCGCTGATCTGACGTGGCTCGTCGACCGCCTCGATCGCATTAGCAAGGAGCTCCCGCTGGGCGACAGCGTCCTTCAACGACTCCTCGGCGTCGGAGAGCATCCGAGCTGGATCGGCAGGCAGGTTCGCTCGACGCTCGGTGTAACGCGTGTAGGTGTCCCTTAGCTCGTCGCGGTAGGCAGTTGCCAACTCGCGGGTCTGGTCGATGTCGCTGAGGCCAAGAATCGACTTGAGGATCTCGTTTCGTTCGCTCTCGGTCGATCTCAGGAGTTCGTCGAATCGGCCCTGAGGCATGACCACCGCCCGGGTGAACTGCTCGCACTCCAGGCCGAGCAGCTCTTCGACTCTCCTCGTCACCTCACGGGCGCCGTCGACCATCGGCGCGTGATTGGTCGTGGATTCGAGCTTGTCGACGGGCGATGCCTTGGAACGGCGACGAGCCCGGGTGACCTTCCAGGTATGGCCGTCGGCGTCGAAGGTCAGTTCGACACGCCACAGATCCTCTCCGTCGGCAATGAGGTCGACGATGTTCCCGCCCCCTGACCACGTCTTTCGCCCATAGAGCGCTAGGCAAAGGGCCTCGATGATGGTGGACTTGCCAGCGCCGGTGTCACCGATGATTGCGAACAGGTCGAGGTCGTCGAATGAAATCTCGGTCGACTGCCGATACGACCGCAGGCCTGCGAATTTGAGAAGGCGAGGCCGCACGTCAGGCGCTTCCGTCTTCGCCGATAAGTGCAGCAATGGTGCCGCGCTCGGCGACCTCGACATCGCTTTCGGTGGTGACTGCGGTGTGTATCTCGTCGAACAGGCTGGCGACGCGCTCTGGGTCCGCTCCGTGGGCATCATGCCGGTCGACCAGGGCTTGGCCGTTCTCGGCGAACCACCCTCTGAATAGCTGGGTCGGGGTCTCCGTGACCTCGGGTACCTCTACCTCGTCGGCCACGTTGACGTCTGGGCGGCGAGCATCGACCACCGACACGACGCATGCATCAGGAAGGGCGGCGTGAACCGCGGCGGTGAGTGTGTCGTACCCTGGGATGTCAAGCGGCGTCGTGTCGTTGTCCTCGCCCTCGTCGCCCTTTGGCTCGTGCTCGACGGTCACCTCGACGAGGCCGTCGCGCAGACCGGCAGCTCGCGCGGTGAGTGCGCTATACGGCGCTCGTATGCGATGAATTCGTCTACCCGCGGTGAGGGCGACGTCGTAGATCTTCGTGGGTCGGCCCGGAGAGAGGTCAGCGACAACTATCTGTTTGGTCTCCCCCTCCTCGCCGAAGTCAATCTCCAGGATCGAGCCGGCGTATCGACCGCGGTTGCCGGCAACCGCCTGGGCGATGTGGATATGCCCGAAGGCCAGATAGCCATAGCCACCGTCGATATGGGCCGGATCGGTGGCGTATTCGGAGGAGACATGGATCTCCTTTTCGGTGGACGTGCGTGCGCTGGCGACATGCAGGTGGGAGGCGAACACGGCCACGTCTGCTGCGGTGTCGAACTCCCCAAATGCCGACTTGGCGAGAAGGTCGCAGATCTTCCTGACACTGTCGGCGTAAGTCGCGTTAGCGCCAAGGATGTCGTCGAAGTCGCCGAGTATGCGGTTGGCGTGAAGGAACGGCAGTCCCGCTACCCGTAGGCGGCCGCCGGTCCGAGCGGGGAGGGTCAGCACTGCCCCATGGTCGGCCCTGGCAGGACGATGCATGACCCGGATACGCGTCGAGGAGACGGCCATCGGGTCGTAGGCATCTTCGGCGACCTGTTCAGGGACGGGGTCGCCGACAGCAATGCCGAGGGTTTCCAGGGCGATCGCTGAGTCGTGGTTACCCGCCAACACCACAACAGGAGCGATCTCACCCAGCTCTCGCAGCGCCCGAATTGCCCGACCGAAGTCGGCCATGGCTGGCCGCCCGCTGTTGAAGAGGTCACCAGTGTGGACGATCGCGTCGGGCCTCACTGCGGAGGACACGTCGATGATCTCAGCGATGACGTTGTCGTGGTCGACGTCACGAGGCTCGTCACGAACGGTGACCCCGAGATGCCAGTCGGACGTGTGCAGAACGCGCACAGCGGCTTCGGGTCGGGCCGGAACGGCGTCCAGGGCAAGAGTGGGCAACGACTTCACAGCCGCCCCAGGATCTCTTCGGCGTCACCTTTGTCGCTCGCTGAGCCCAGCACCTCGGCGACACGAGTGGCGTACGGCGGATACGGAAACCGCACAGGCACTGGTGCCGGCAGAAGCGGCTGGCTCGTAATCATGGTGCCGGGCGGAACGATCTGGGCCCGCGCCCTCATCGCCGGCGGCAGGAACCCAAGCTCGGCGGCCTCAGACATCTTGATCTGTCCCACTACCTCAAGCGAGGCGTTGTTCGTGATGTCACGATCGACGCCCGACGGGTTCTGCTGGGCGCCGATGAGGATGACGCCGAGTGACCGACCGCGTGCGGCGACATCAACCAGCAGGTGCTTGATCGGTGATCCGCCCTGACGAGGTGCGTACTTGTTGAGCTCGTCGAGCACGACGAACGTCTTTCCGGTGGCAGTCGAGTTCTCGTGCTGCGACCAGACGTGATCCAGGACGGCCGCGACCACAAACCGCTGCGCATCGGCGTGAAGAGCGTGGACGTCAACCACCGAGACCTGGGAAGACAGGTCAACTTCGGTGAGCCCCGCCCGGATCAGGCGCCGGAGCCGAGGTGTCGCCTTCGACAGCCGCCGCACGAACGCTTGCTGGGTTGCTGCCGTCGTGCCCCCACACCACGCCGGGTCATAGTCGGGTGAACTCTCGGTGACCTTCCCAGACACGAACTCAACCAGCCCGTCGAGGTCTTCTACCACGAGGCCATCGACGGCCGACCGAGGGTTCCGGACCTTGTGGGTCCGGAACTGTCGCGCCGCCGACTCCCACGTCGACGGTACCGACGGCACCTGACCCTCAGGATTGACGAACACGATCCGTCCGTTGTCGTCGCCTTCCAGGGGCCAGGCCCAGCGGAGCAGCTGGAGTCGTACGACTTGCTCGATGAACGAAAGCTGCCCTGACTCGAGGTCATCGAACAGATACTCCAGCAACCCGGCCTCAACGAAACGTGCCGGCGACCAGCCATAGGGATGAGTGTCGCTGCGATCCCGGACAGAGATGTCAGCCACGGGATCATGCCCGGGGGCAGCCTCCTCGGCCGGTGCGTAGACGCCGACGTCGGTGAACGGGCCCGGGTTCTCCCGACCCACGAGCAGCTCCCACTGAGCCATCGCGTCCGCGCCGGTCTCATCATCCACGTGGAAACGACTGTTGGGCTTGTCGATCACACAAAGGTCCGAGCCCTTGACCGAAAACACCACCGCCCGGTCGTGGCTCGACCCAACGCGGGCCCTGGTGCCCCAGTCGCTCTCGAACAGCACGTACAGGAGGAAGAGGGCGTAGCTGGTCTTAGTAGCGACGCCGGACTTCCCTGAGATCGACACGTGAGCACCGCGATCGCCATTAAGGAAGCTGTATGGCAGGAAGACAGGCTCGTCGTTCATGTCGAGGCCAATGGGAATAGCCTCACCGTCGGCCATCTTGTCGAGGAAAAGCGCCCGGCGACGGTGAGTGCCAGCGGCTACCCAAATTGGTGCCCCTGACGAGGGCGGCAGGTAGCGCTCAGGGTGGGTGCGGATCCAGGTCACCTCCGCCCGTCGGAACCGCTGTCCGGGCAGGGTCGATGCAGCCAGGCGGGCGGTGTCGGTCGCCATCTCGGCACCTTCGATCCGACCCGACACCTCGGTGACGATGCCGTAGTGGAACAGTACTGAGTCGTCGACCAAGCGCTGGGGCGACATCACGAACGTGTCTAGGGTGAGATCGACAGCGTCGTCCACGATGACGTTGGCGGTCTGCGTCGAAGCGTCGGTGGAAGCGTCGACAAGCCCCACCGGATCGCCGCCCGGGATCCCGTCGAGACCCTCGAGGTGGTTACGTCGGTCCTCGCCGGTGACCTCGTCGACCCTGGTGAGCGGAACGAACTCGACCTCGGCGGCTACACCCGTCACAGGATCGGGCGAGACATCAGAGCCAGCGGGAGGGAATGTGTTCTGCTCGGTCATTGGTTAGCTCCGGAGATGATGGCGTCACGGGCGACACGTGTGGCATAGGAAGCGCGTCCAAGGGTCTGACTGAGGCGGCGCTCGAGGTTCTTGACCGGTGTCAGGTTGACGGGCGCGCGGTCATCACGGTGGTGAACGCCGGCGTAGCCGGGAAGGGTGGTGGCGAGCACCGATGCGCGTTCCGCCACGCTGACAATTCCCGCGGCGGATGGAAACTCAAGCCGTGCGACTCCCGACCAGGGAGATGCACCCGGCCCAGGGCTCCCCACGCGCGTATAGCACGTGTATCGATCAGACCCGGCGGTATACATCCGCGTCCGCTCGCCGATCGCAAGCAGCGGAACGGCGGCGTGTGCGGCCTCCGGCAGGATCCGGCGGTGGTGCGACTTCACGTACCCGGCCACAAGCCCGTGGAGTGCACGAATGCGGTTGAGTGGGCCATCGAGCACCACGTTCCAGCCGGCGTCAGCAGCGTCGAGGGCGAGTTCGCCTTCGGCACGGCGCATGCGGTCCTGGAGATGCGCAAGACACATGTCGGGGTCGACATCCGTGATCGGCGTAGAGGCCCATGAGTAGCCCGTGCGCTGAGAAATGATGTCGCCCGTGTGACCTCCACCCCAGATAGCCAGGCGCCCGACGCGGATGCCACAGAATGATGCCGGGCCGCCGGGCCTCACCGTGACGGCACCTACCGCATAAGCACCGGCGAGGCCAGGAACGCGTGTGCAACTCGCGGCATGTTCGGCCCACACGAGCAACTCAGCGCGACGGGTCCCGTCGATAAAGGCCAGCGGCACGGAGGACGGTGCGATGCGCTCTACACGGCCATCGCCAGGTTCGGCTTGCTCGACATCCTTAGACGCATCGATCTCGAAGTCAGCACTCGTTCCGTACGGCGGTGCCCAACCTTCGCTGTAGACGCTCCATCCGCCGTCAGTCGCAACGACGGTTGGGAGGCGGTCGTTCACGACTTCATCGCCCCGAGCGCTGGCCGCCGAGTGTTGGTCGATCTCGTTGTCCGTCATGGCGTGGTTCCAGCCGCAGGTCGCACAGTGCCTGCCCGCGACGGTACTGAGCGGATGTGACACGACTCGTTGTGATGGGCAACCGCCGGACACGAAACCGCGACGGGCCAGCCGAGCGAGGAAGCGTTGCCGCTAACTGTCGCTGGGGCCTGCAAACGCCCACCAGACTTGATGGTCGAGCGCCCTCTGGCGTGTTCGCACCGGAGATGCTCATAGGTAGAGCCCGTTCGAAGTGTCCGGCACGTCATCGATCTCTGCTGGGTCAAGCATCTCGAAGCACCGGCCCACCAGCATTCCGTGGAGAGGTGGCACGGCAGCGAGTGACGAGAGTGCCGGGAGCACCTCGCCGGATTCGAGCCGCTGCTCCGCTTCGTCGAGAGGCGCTTCGCCTCGTTGAGCCAGGTAAACACCTCAGGGTGCACGCCTACCCCGCCGCCCAGTGGGACGGTCGAGCCGGCGCGATCGGCAATGAGCGGGCGCTCCTCGGTTGGTGATTGCTCGGTCATCACCCACTTGAAGGGGCGCTACTCGGCCGAGTGTCAACGAGTTATGGGAAAGATTCGGCATCACAACCGAGCGAGCCCGGCTGCGACATGGTCGGTCAGTAGTACTTCTCGATGTACTCGTAAGCCCTGTCAAAGAGGTCCTGCTCCGTGTGCAGCTTGTACTTCAGCAGGCTCCTTCGGAGCGCCTTCTTCACCTCGCGCTCACCGGCGTCGGTCCGCTGCCAGCCGGGGAATCGAACCTGGCGAACGATGCTGTCGATATCGGCGACGACACGCTCCACAATGATCGGGGTCTCGGCGTTCTTCACCTCTTCGAACAGCTCGGTGAGCGCAGCCCTTCCCTGATCCTCCCGGACCGCCTCGGGCTCGTCACGCTCTGCGTCGACCACGTCCTTGGCCAGCTCAATTAGCTGCTTGAGAAAGTCGAGGGACGCCAGCAGGCCCTGCTCGTGCTTGAGGCGGAGGTTCTCAAGCCGTTCCGACAGCGCCACGAACCGGGGATCGTTGCCGTGTTGGCGGAGCCGAGCCGCGATCTTGATCTCGACCTCAATGGTGTTGCGGTCGGGGTCTTCGAGCAGCTCCTCGAGCACCTCTGCATCCATCACGAGCGCGTCGAGATCGTCCCGCACGGTCTGGACCGAGACGTGCTTGTGGATGAGGTCAACGGTCTTGGCGCCGAGGGCATGCCAGAGTAGTTTGCCGTTACCCGACGGCGGCTTGAGCGACTCATAGACGTTCGCCAGCCACCGGTAATCGTCCTCAAGCGGGATGAGCACGGCGTCGGGCGAGAGCGCCTCCCACAGCAACGACAGTGTGCTGAACTGCTCGGCGAACGCGTCCCGGCTGTCGGTGTCGGGCAGGCACTCCTGTGCGGCAAGCAGGCCCTCCCAGGTGAAGTCGGTACGGTCGACGCCGCCGAACCAAGCCAGGCACTTCGCCATTGTCGGGCCCAGCTCGTCCTTCAGCTCGTCGATGTTCGAGATGACCTTGTCGATCGATTCCTCGTCGAATGCGAGCGCCTGGGCAACATCGTCGAACAGCCCGAGATAGTCGACGATGAGCCCGTGGCTCTTTCCGGGTGCGACGCGGTTGGTCCGGCAGATCGCCTGGAGAAGTGTGTGATCGCGGAGCGACCGGTCGAGATACATGCACTGCAGGTTCGGTGCGTCGAAGCCAGTGAGGAGTTTTGCGGTGACAATGAGGATCTTGAGTGGGTCGGCGGGGTCGCGAAACCGGTCCAGCAGTGCGGCCTCTTCCTCCTTAGATCGACCGAACCGGTTGCGCCACTCCTGCGGAGCCCCCTGTCCGATGTTCATTACGACGTCGCTCGCCTCTTCCGATAGCTGCTCGGCGAGCGCATCGAGCGCGTCCTTGTAGAGGACGCACGCCTCCTGATCGACGGCTACGATCATCGCTCCGAGACCTTCGGGCGCGACCTTTTCGAGGAAGTGCTGCCGGATGTCGGCCACGACAGCAGAGACGCGCGCCGGAGCCTTGACGAGCAGTGCGAATCGGCCGGCTCGCTTCGAGATCTCGTCGCGATCCTCGTCGCTGAGGTGTCGCGTCAGCTCCTCGAACTCCTGATCGAGCGCGGCACGGTCGATGCGAAGGTCGACCGACCGTGTCTCGAACCGCAACGGGAGAGTGGCATCGTCGCGGATCGACTCCTCGAATGAGTAGCGATCGAGGTAGCCGCCGGGGTCCTCCTGGGCACCGAACGCGAAGAAGGTGTTGCGATCTCGGGTGTTGATCGGCGTTCCGGTCAACCCAAAGAGGAAGGCATTGGGCAGCGAGTTGCGCATCTGTCGGCCGAGGTCCCCCTCCTGCGTCCGGTGAGCTTCGTCGACCAGCACTACGATGTTGTCACGGTCGTTGAGTTCACCTCCGGCCTCGGCGAACTTGTGCACGGTCGTGATGATCACCTTGCGGGCATCCCGCTCCAGGAGGTCATGCAACTGCTGGCGCGAATCCGCGGTCACCATGTTCGCCACATCCGCGGCGTTGAACGTCGCGGTGATCTGGGTGTCGAGATCGATGCGGTCGACGACGATCACGACCGTCGGATTGCCGAGTTCCGGGTGGAGCCGAAGCTTGTTTGCGGTGAAGACCATCAGCAAGCTCTTGCCAGAGCCCTGGAAGTGCCAGATCAGGCCCTTGCGGATCTTGCCCTCAACGACCCGCTGGACGATCTTGTTCGCCGCCTCGTACTGCTGGAACCGGCAGATGATCTTGATCTTGCGGTGATTCCGGTCGGTGGCGAACACCGAGAAGTTCTGGGTGATGTCGAGCACAACCTCGGGCTGGAGCATCGACGAAACCGCACGGTCCACCTCCTGCAGCCCGGCACCGGCTTCCTCCTTGAGCCTCCACGGCGCCCAGTGGTGGACCGGGAGGCGGATCGATCCGAACCGGTACTCCTTACCTTCGGTGGCGAACGAGAAGGCGTTCGGAACGAAGAAGCCCGGAGCGCTGACCTCGTAGTCATCGTGTACCTGCGCGGCGCCGTCGACCCAGGTGACGGCCTTGCGAACCGGGGATTTCGCCTCGCCAAGCACCAACGGGATGCCGTTGACGAACCCGACAGTGTCGAAACGCTTCTCTGGCCCACCTTTGAAGGTGACCTGGTTCGCGACGATGAAGACGTTGCTCTTGACCTCAAGAGGGTCGAAGTCGATCAGCTTGATCGGGACGTGCTCACCATTCGGCCCGAACGGCATCGACCGTTCGCCCCGCACCCACGACATGAACTCTTCGTTAGACCCGACGAGCCCACTGCCGGCGACGCCGTTGATGATGGCCCGCAGCTTGTAGATGACCTCATCAGCACGCTCCGGTTGCGCAGCGATCTCGGGGTTCAGTCGAACCAGGGCCCCAGCGAGCACCGACTCGAGCAGGACATCAGAGGTCGATCGCTGCAGAGATGGACCGTGAGCGTAGGTCCAGCGCAGCTTGGTCATTCGATCGAGGACCATCGCCTCGACGGTGTTAGCTTCGTCAAACATCGAGGTCACCTGCGAGTAGCTCTGCGCTGAGGGCCTTGTACATGCGCTCAGAGTCCTGCCGAGCCGCTACGGTCCGCCGGGCTGCTTGTTCAGCCGACCCAACGAGCGTTGTTACTTCGGCTGCTCTAGTCGCGTTGGGCGTTGGGACTTCGAAGGTCTCAAGATCCCGCCAGTACAGGTGCTTGATCTTGCTGCCCTTTGCCGCCGCCGCGACTCGCCTACGAAAGCGCGGGTGCTGAAGAACGCGGAACAAATACTCGGTCGAGCCTTCGGTCGCCGTGATCCTTGCGATTCGCTGGTTCACGAGAGCGGTGTCGTCCGCACCTGCGATGCAGACTCGGCCTAGGAACCCATCTTCGAGAGACTGAGCAGTCATGTTCATGACGATGTCCCCGGCTTGCAGCTCGATCGACCCCCTCTCGGCTGAGTAGCTGGAAGGAAGGTGAACGGTCGCTCCGTCCGGCCACTCAACGTGGCCGGACGGAGCAATATTCCCGGGGCGGAGTAGCCGAACTCCTTCTGAGGAGTAGTCGGAGCTCGGGTAAACCCTGCCCATATCGATACAAGCCAGGGTCCGGAGAGGAGCCACGTGACCTTCGAAGTCGTGCTCCAGCAGTTCGAGGCGGAGTGCGGCAGCCATAGCTAGCGCCGCCTCCTCCACTTCTGCGTATCGGTCGATGAGGGACTGCTGCGAAGCAAGCACCGCAACCATCCGAGCTTGGGTCGCCATCGTCGGCATGGCGAACTCGTATGTGGCCAGTTCCTGCCACTTCGTCCGAGGAGATAGGGAGCCGGCTGACGTTCCGAGCGCATGGACGAAGAACCCGTCGGACTGTACGAGGTACGGCAGGAACTCGGCCAAGAGGTCATCCGTGGACGGCTCGAACACGAGGATGTCGCCCGAACACACGCCGTCAAAGTCGGCAACGGCGACCTTGCGCTGGTACGCGCGCCGCTTTCCGAAGAGCACCTGGCCGGCCCGAAAAACCCTGGTGAAGCTCGTTCCGTCAGGAAGATCATCGAACTCGTTCCACCGTTGGAGGGGGAGAGACTCGGAGTCGAGATGATCGAGGCCCACGATGCGGGTTAGTCCATCGGACTCGGGATCCTTCGTAGTCTGCTTCACTTGGCGGACTACGTCACCGAAGCGAACCCACCGCCAGCCCTCCGGAAGTGATCGGTCAGCGGTCATCGGGCGATCTCAGCATTGAGGCGGGCGAACAGCTCAGCGGCAGCGGATCGAAGCTCCGCGGCCGACGTTCGCCATTCGGCGACCGAGGTCTCCAGATCATGATCTTCGCGATCGCTCGCACGGTCGACGTACAACGGGATCGACAGGTTGCTGCCTCGCTCGGCGATGGAGTCGAGCGTCTCGACCGCGGCAAACCCTTCTTCGGACTCGAATGCTCGGAAGACGGACGCGATCCGGTTGATGTGTTCGGGCGTGAGGAAGCTCTGTGCTCGCTCGCGAGTCACCTCGTTGACAGCGTCGATGAACTGCACCCTGCCGGCTCGGTCGGCCGGCTTGGTCGAGCGACAGACGACGATGCACGACTCCATCGGTGAGTTGTAGAAGAGGTTCGGGCCCAGGCCGATCACGGCTTCGACGAGGTCGCTGGCGACGATCTTCCGACGCATCTCGAGCTCCTCATCCCGGAACAGCACGCCGTGGGGGAAGAGGATGGCGCAACGTCCCGTCTTCGGGTCCATCGAAGCGAGAATGTGCTGCCAGAACGCGTAGTCGGCGCGGCCCTGCGGGGGTGTGCCGAAGTCGTTGCGTCCCCACGGGTCGGATGACCACGCTTCCCGGTCCCAGGCCTTGATCGAATACGGCGGGTTGGCGAGCACGACGTCGAAGCGGCGCAGTTCGTCTCCCTCGGTGAATGCCGGGTTGGCGAGCGTGTCGCCACGCACGACGTCGAAGTCCTCGATACCGTGGAGGAACAAGTTCATCCGTGCGATCGCCGATGTCGTCAGGTTGCGTTCCTGGCCGTAGAGGCGGAGCGTGCGGTGTTCCTTGCCTTGATTCCGTAGCTCCTCGGCAGCCGAGAGCAGCATCCCGCCAGAACCGCAGGTCGGGTCGTACACGCTGTCGCCGGGCTCGATCTCGAGGAGTTGGGTCATGAGGTGCACGAGCGTGCGGTTCGTGTAGAACTCCGCTGCCGTGTGGCCGGAGTCGTCGGCGAACTTCTTGATGAGGAACTCATAGGCCACGCCGAGCTCGTCCTCGGGGACGTTGGCCACGCTGAGCGTGAACTGGGAGAAGTGCTCAACGAGCTCCTTCAGGGTGGCGTCGGGAAGACGATCCTTGTTCGTCCACGGAGCGTCACCGAAGACGCCGTCGAGGCGTGGGTTCGCCTTCTCGATCTCGCGCATCGCCTGGGAGATGGCTCGTCCGACGTTGGACGTGGTCTGACGGAGGTCGGACCAGTGGGCCCCGTCGGGGATCTGAAATCGATGCTGCTCGGGCAGGGCGGCGTACGACGCATCCCCGTCCGACTCCTCGAGCGCAGCTGCGTACTCCTCGTCGAACACGCCACTAAGCCGCTTGAGGAACAGCAGCGGGAAGATGAACGATTTGTACTCGCCGGCGTCGATGGTCCCACGCAGGAGCGTCGCGGCGCCCCAGAGGTAGGACTCGAGCTGGCGCTGGGTGATTCGGGTGCTCATGCGATCCCCCGTTTCGCCAGAAGCTGGTTCAGCCGATCCTCGGCGGCCCAGGCCTCCTCGAGCGCTGCCTTCAATGCCTGGGTGGCTTCCTCGACGGTCGGGATGTCGACGTCGTCCGGCTGGGCGATGTAGCCGGCCAGGTTGAGGTCCCCGCCCTGTTCACGAATCTCGTCGAGCGTCGCGATGTGCGATCGCCCCTCTTCCTCCTCGAACCGCTGGTAGCAGTCGAAGATCGTCTCGACGTGTTCGCGCTCGAGCGTATTCTGGTTGCGGCCCTTGCGGAAGAGGTCGGAAGCATCGACGAGCAAGACCTGACCCTTGCGGTCGGCGGGCTTCTTGCGCCGCACGACCATGATGCAGGCTGCGAGCGAGGTGCCGTAGAAGAGGTTCGGCCCGAGCCCGATGACCGCTTCGATGAGGTCGGTATCGAGCACCTTCGCGCGGATCTCGCCCTCGGCGCCCATGCGGAACAGCGCGCCATGGGGGAGCACGACTGCCATGCGGCCGGTGCCCGGCGCCGTCGACGCGATCATGTGTTGCACCCATGCCCAGTCGCCGTACTCCTTGGGTGGGGTGCCAGCGAAGTTGCGGCCCCAGGGATCGTTGGGCCACTTGTCCTCCCCCCACGACGAGAGCGAGAACGGGGGGTTGGCGATGACGTAGTCGAACGTCGCCAGCGTGTCCTCGCTGGTGAGGAACGCCGGTTGGCGCAGCGTGTCGCCCCGGACGATCTGGAAGTCCTCGGCCCCGTGGAGGAAGAGGTTCATGCGTGCGATGGCAGCGGTGGTCAGGTTGCGTTCCTGGCCGAAGAGATGGCCGAGCATGAGCCGCTCGTCACCGCCTGACTCTCGCACCTGCTGGATGGTCTCGAGCAGCATGCCCCCGGTGCCGCACGCCGGGTCGTAGACGGTATCGCCAGCTCTTGGCGCCAGCATGCGCACCATGAGCTCGACGACCGTTCTCGGCGTGTAGAACTCACCGGCTTTCCGGTTGGTGAGGTCGGCAAACTTCTTTATCAGGTACTCATACGCGTCGCCGAGTACGTCGTTCGGGACGGCCCGGTTGCTGAGGTCGAGCTGGCTGAAGTGATCGATCAGGTCGACCAGCAGCTCGTCGGAGAGTCGCTCCTTGTTCGACCACTGCACGTCGCCGAAGATCCCGTAGAGGGTGTTGGGGTTCGCCTTTTCGATCTCCCGCATGGCTCGCTGGATCGCTTGGCCGACGTTGGTCGTCCGCTTACGGAGATCATCCCAATGGCTATCGTCTGGGATCTGGAACCGATGTTGCTCGGGAAGGTCGGCGTACTCCTCGTCGCCGCCCGACTCGGCAAGCGCGACGGTGCGCTCCTCGTCGTAGACGTCGCTGATCCGCTTCAAGAACAGCAGTGGAAAGACGTAGGCCTTGAAGTCCGACGCGTCGACCGGGCCGCGCAGGATGTTGGCTGCGTCCCAAAGCATCGATTCAAGAGATCTTGCGCGGTTGGTCATCAATTGCTCTTCAGCAGGTTGGGTTTCATCACCATCTCGGAGGTTCGTAGCCGGCCCGGATGTCTACGACTTGTCAAGTGTCAGCGCGCCGAGTCACGACGCCTCTTGGTTGCACTCTCTTTGATCAGGGCACGTGACTCGCGGGCTCCGAGGTCAAGGAATCCGTCGGGCCAGTCGTCGTCCAAACCGCCGTACGGGTTGATCTTGGACTCTCGGTACGTCGTGATCCCCTCGGTGCTCTCGGTGAAGACCAGTTTCACCAGGTCCCTCGTTCTGTCCGTGTCATCGGCAGCGACCCTTCGTCGAAGGCGATTGACGAGGTGCTCGCTGTGGCTCTCGATCACGAGCTGGCGACCGGTCTCGACACAAGCCAGAAGGAAGTCAGCAAGATCCTGCTGCAATCTGGGATGAAGATGCAACTCTGGCTGCTCGAGGATGATCAGCGTCCCCGGCTTGGCAAGGAGGCAGAGAAGAACGACAGGGAGCACTTGACTCACGCCCACACCGACCGATGTGAGGTCGACCGGACGCCCGAGAGCCGAGGGCGTGACGCTCAGCCCGATACCGAGACGACCCCGGTCTTCGGACGTGGCTTCGTCAGCAAGGCCAAACCATTGCAGCCAGCCATTCAACGCCTCGTTGAGCGGAACCACTCGCCGGTTGTCAAGCTGAGACCCGGGGATCGTCGGCATGACGATCCGTGATTCTGCTTGAGCATGCAATACAGCTGCGGCGAACTTGCCTGTCGGCCCGAGGTCGGTTTGGGTCGGCCCGGGGTCGTACAGCGCGTGCGGCGCTTCTCGAAGCGGCCCGAGGTACTCGATCCTGTTGCTGAAGAAGCGTTGAGCGACCGCCCCTGAGCGAGCCAGCACCTCAACGGCAGTGCCCGACTGCTCGAGAAGCACTTCGTCCTCGATCAGATCGAGCCGTGAAAGACGCGGGCGAAGTGCGCGCCGGAAGGTGCCCTCGCCTTGGGAGCGGATGCTGCGGGCGAGTTGAGATCGCTCGTCTTCACTCAGCCGCCCCAGTTCTCGAAGGAAGTAGCGATCGGCAGAATCCAACCATCGGCCGAAGACCCCACCCCGAAACCTCGGAGACGTGTCGTCCTCGCCGGAGATGAGCCCGTCGATGTGCCGGGCGGCCTGCGCTGCCGCGATCGGAAGGAGGTCTGACCTGTCCGGTTGGTCCTCGTCATCCAACACTGTGTTGTCCTCGTCAAACAAAGTCGGCTGTTGATCGAAGAGCGTCTCTTCTGCAGTGGACCACCACACCTCAGCGAGATAGTCGAAGACAGTTGTGCGTTGAAGAAAGGCGAACGGAACACCGCCGGACAGCATGACGCCATCCATACGGGGTGGAGCACCTTTGATCAGATCTTGAATCCGGCCGTCTACCGGTACCGGCCTGGCCACTCGGCCTGGGCGGAACCTCCGATTCAGAATCCGGAGACGTCCGAGCTTCTCCGTGACCGCCGGGTCGTCGATCGGGTTGATGTCACAGTCGAACAGCGGTTCGACAGAGTCTCCGGACGCAGAGGCTGAGATCCTCGCAACCGAGAGCACGAGGCGTGTTATCTCGGCAAAACCTCGCTTGGATTCGGAGCCCTCTCCGTTCTCGAAGTCGACTGGTCCAACGAAGGCGTGCCAACTGATCAGTCGCGGCTCGCTACGACCCCTCCTAGCAGTGGTCTCTCCGTCGACGTCCACCTCGAGCCCGGCAGCGCTGAAGTCCCTCGCGGGGGAGTCGTCGATCAGCTCGAACTTGATCTCGATCTGGGCCCTGTCGCGTTCGGCGAGATAGTTGCGGGTCTCGTCGAACGTTCCCAGACGAATGAGGCTGCCGTTCAGCGGAAACTCAGAGGTAGCTCCTTCGCTTCGGACTGCCTGCGCCAGAGCGAGGATTGCTTGAAGCAGCGTGCTCTTTCCAGCACTGTTTGCGCCGACGACAACCGTCAACGGACCGAGGTCGACTCTCTGATCCCGAATCGACTTGAAATCCCGGAGCTCGAAAGCCCGGAGTTGAAAGGGGTGATCAATCAAGATGAGCTCCTGACGAGAGTTCCGATGACGTGGACAACCTCGACACCCTCGGTGGCCCTGGGCGACGAGTACGGGGCGACGACGGACTTGGACGGCTCGCCGCCTCTTTGAGCCGGGGCGTGGGTAAGCGCTTCTTCGACAATGTCGATGAGCACCCCGTACAGCTCTGCGCTCAGGTTGGCGTTACGCCAAGCATCGAACTCGAGCGCCCCCCGCTCCTCAAGCTCTAGCGCATCCTCGACCGTCATCCGCAACACGCGCGTGTCAAGCCAGTGCGCGAGCTCGACGACGATCGAGTCCAGATCCGGGCTCGAAGCGAGCAGGTCTGGACTGAAGAGTTCTCGACCGACCCTCCAAGGTGATCGCCCGTCGATGACTTCGCCGGAGCAGTCTGAGGTGAGCGCGTCTAAGGCCTGTCCCTCCGATGCCTTGAAGGACCAACGTCGATCCTGCGGGCCCGCGAGAGGAGTGCCGATTCTGACGCCGCCAATCGACTCAGGCTGGCCCGTCTCGACGAGGTCCGAGAGCGCCTCAAGGGTCTCTGCAGAGATTTGGCCGACAAGCCGCGACACCTGCACAAGCGTCCAGACGACGCCACGCAGATCGGTCTGAACGACCACGTCGAAGGGCGTATCAGCCAGCGCACCCGGCACGACGCCGTCCATCGATGTCGCAAGATCCGGGTAGGGATGGACGAGAGCGACCTCTATGAACTGCAGCGTCGTATCGACGTTGAGGACCAGCCCGAGGCGGGCTTCCCCGGTTGCGTCGTACGGCGGTGCAATCAGCCGGAGGTCTCCTCGGCGGATAGTCCTACTCGGCACGGGCCGGTTCGGAACTGTCGCCTCTTGCGCCCGAGCTGCAGCCGCGACGGCGCTAGGCACGGCCATCGGACTGATCCTCTCCGTGTTCCATCGCTAGCTCGAGCAGGATCTCCATCGCCATCTCATGGTGGTGTCCCGGGATCTCATCGACGAGGAACCGGCCGACGGCCTCGGTGTACTCGCGTCGGTACTTGATGATGGTTGGCCGAGAGCAACTGAGTTCCATTGCGAGTTGAGTGTCGGACACTCCATTGCTCTTGCCAATCATCACGGCGATCTGCGAGTCCGTCAGCGCTCCGAGGAGTCCTTGTAGCTGAGTGGTCATCTCCGTCACCTCGAGGTTGCTCGACTGCGGACTGCCTGCTGGCGGGTCGGCCTCAGTGTCGAAAAGGATCTCTGGGAGCCACGCTGTCAACAGGTCTTCGAGAATTCGTCGGAGGTCGCTGACGTAGAGGCCTCCGAACTCCGTACAAAGCCGATTCACGAGCTCCACGAGTTGCGGTGAGCCGTACACCTTTGACTCCCGCTCGCCGCGTGGGTTGGATGGGATCCGCGGGAGGTCCGCAATTCGGTGGACCCCCCGGTGGCGTTCCGACGGCGTGAGGGGCGCGAGCGGAGGTGCGGACGAGGCGTAGATCCAGATGTCGGTGCCAACCTCGCGGGCGCCGATCCCCTCGGGCGGACTCTGGAGCATCTGCTTGATCCGGCGAACCAATCGATCCACGACCGAGGGGGCCCGTCGATGAGCAAGCGTCCTCTGGACCTGTAGTGCGAGCAACCCTTCGATGGTCTCGAGGCCCCGAGCCGGATCGGCTGAGGCCTGCATGAAGATGTAGTCAAGCTGTGACTCGCCCAGTAGGCGTTCGAGAGCAACTGACTGAGCGAGATCCTCGATCGATGCCCCATTCCATTGCGAGTCGTCTGCGTACACCTGCGGTGGGTATCGCCGGCACACTCTGCCCGTGACCTCGACGAGAAGATCCCAGATGCCCTGACCGATCCTCTCGGGACCTTCGAACTCTGCCAGGAGATCGGCGTACGTCACAGCGGCCGCTTTCGAGTGAGGAAGTCAAGAAGGGGGCTCGCAGGTTCTGTGCAGGAGTACGTGGACTCGTCCAGGTTCTCGGGGTCCACCCGCACTGGAACGGTGACAAGAACGTGTCCGAACTCAGTGATCCTGCAGTCACGGTGCCCGCAGAGGCCGTCGTGAGCATCATGCGGATGTCCGTCGTACGACTCGGTGCGTAGCGACCTCGGGTAGATGAGAACATTTGGTCCATTGGACGAAGCAAGGATGACCCGTCTGCCGTCGCCGCCAGTCCGAGCGGAAAAGATGCTGCCGTCGCTCTTCAGCACTACCGCATGGTCGACGCAGAACCAGTCTGCGAAGCCCCACTCCATCGGTCCAAGCCCGAGCGCCGCCCGTATGTCGTCAGAGATCTCCAACGGTCCGCCTCCGAGGGCGAGGGCTGCCGCAGGACCCCGTGTCGCCTTGTGACCCGACGGGGGTCTCCATCAGCACCAGCGTCATTCTGGCCGCCGCTCTTGGTGCTGGATCATCAGGTACCCCTCCGGTCGCCACAGCGACGAGTCACATCCATTTCATCGTAGGTGCAGCCTGTAACAGATACTGGGAACGATCGAGAGTGCTGCTCCCGCTGGCCGAGAGGCCGATCATCCCGACCGGTTCCTGCCTTTCGCTCCCTTCGGACCCGGTTCGGGTGTGAGCCTGCCACGGGCCAGTTCGCTGCGAAGGTCGTTCCTCCTCGCTGCGCTGCCACCGCCGACAGCGCTCAGGACTCGGTCGCTGAGGCCCGAGCAGAACTTGCCGCGGTGGTCGCCGCCGCCCGGCTGTTCCTCACCGGCGACGCCATCGCCCGCATTTGGCTCATTGCCGAGCCGCTGCAGCGGTGCGGGCAGATCGCTTAGCCCGGACGAGTCTCAGCGCTCACGGGCTGACCGTCCGGGAGGTTCTGCGCCGCGGCGAGCACCTAGCGAAGATCGACGCCGACCCGGAGGCCCTGGAGTGTGCGGCGCAACGCGAGCACAACATCGACGAACTGCAGGCCGCTCGCTCGCTGTTGTGGGCGGCGTCGGACTGGCTGGAGGCCGACGATGTGTTGGACCTGGTCGCTACCGCGGCACACCGGATGGGACGGTCGCACCTGCGGGCACGAGACCTCTTCTCGGAGCTTCTCGGCAACGACGGGGGTGAGACCTGCGGTGGTGATGGCGCACTTTGATGTGGTGAGGGTGTGCTGCCGGTGCGTTGTGTGCGGCTCGGCTAGTGGGGAGGCGGCGGTGGACCGCTCGCCGTTGTACCGGTGGCTGTTCGAGGGCGGACCGGTCGAGTCGGTGTTGCCGGACTTGTCGGAACGTGACCGCGGGATCGTGTCGGGCCGCTTCGGTGCGGACGGCTGGGCCTGCGAGGGGTGCGCATGCACGCCGCCGGCCGAGTGCGGGTGAGCGTCGGGGGCGGCTCGACTCGCAGCAGCGACCGTTCTGCGGGCCCTGACCAGAAGCCATGAGATATATCGACATCGCCGCTGCGTTCGCGAGCGTTCCTCAGCGTTCCTCGGCCGTCGGACGGCTCCAGCAGCGGCGTGTCGGCCCGCCATTATTGGCGGACTCGCACCCTCTGTGAGGTGGGCAGCACTGTTAGTGCAAGCGTGTGGCGGCCAAACTGACCCGGAAACGCCATCGCGAACGCTCCCCATCAACAACCGAGCCCGAACGACCTCCGACACAACCGGACACAGCCCCAACACCGGACTCCGAACCCCGCCGCTCTACAGCCAGGAACGCAACCCCGAATGACGAGGAATGCAACCCTCAACGACCCGCCGTTCCCCTTGCAGAACACCCCTTCCGGACCGGGCGGGTCGACCGCCGCCTGGGCCTGGGCTACCTGCAGCGGTCGAACCGCCAAGCTCTATCGGGGAGTTCGTCGCTTGTAGCGGCCGATACCGTCCCGAAGCGGGATCACCCGGCTCGAGCGGCCCCGCTGGGCCGTTTGACCTCGCCGGTCTTGACAAGACAAAGCCGCCAAGACGACAGCGGACTGTGCATCACGCGCCCCGGCAAGCGCCACCACCGACCGCCCTACCCGATCCCTCCCCCGCTGCCGACACCAAGTGTCGGGTCGCGTTCGAGCAGGTCAGCACAGGTGCGTTCGCGAACGTTCGCGAGCGTTCGCGTCTCGTCTCTAGGTTGCGGGCATGACTCAGCACTGCCTGACCCACACGACAGGCGGCTCACGGCTGGTATCGAGGCACCCAACGCTCCCACCGGAGGAAGTCCATGCTCGCGACCTCACGACCCGAACGCCAGATTCTGCGGGTCGCCTGTCGCCGACCTCCAGGCCCAGCTTGGGCTGTCAAGAACAACCATCTGGTGCCTTCGTCGAGCGGGCGAGTTCCCCCAGCCCATTCGACTCAGTGCCAACGCCGTCGGCTGGCCCGCCCACCTCATCGACGAATGGCTCACAGCACGTCCCGAGGCGTGACTACAAGCACAAGCTCGCTCAGGGGCCCACGCCACAGCCGCTATCCCGACCCCAGCTCGGAAGCCCCAGAGCTGATCGCCGAGGCCATCGAGGCGTTGTCGCCCGTCTCCATTGTGTGCTACAACGAAGTAACGCTTTAGGGATAGAACGATGTACGGAGACATCCGCAGATGGGCGCAACAGTTGCCAATTGGTGAGCTGTTCGATCTCGACGATGTGCAAAGAGCCTTCCCCGGCAAGTCACGAGACGCTCTCAAGATGGCCTTAGGCAGGCTCTGCCGCGGCGACGACCCGCTTATAGCGCGCGCCTGCCGAGGGGTTTACGGCCGCCGCCGGGTCGGGGCCCGTTACCGGACGCAGCTGCCGGCCGCGGCGCTCAGTGCCTTGCCGTGGCGGGTCGCAGGGCCTGGCGCTGGCATGACCGGGCCCGCCGTCATCAACCAGATCGGCTGGAGCACCCAGGTGTCGCCGCGTCCTTGGGTGGCCGTCGTGGGGCGGCCACCACGATGCCCAGAAAGTGGCGCGGTGTTCGTCGGGCGCTCCAACACCAAACGCCTGGACCTGCGGCGATGGGAGGTGTCGCTGCTTGAAGCTGTGCGATGCTTCGACGACTGGGCCGAGATGCCTTGGGATGAGGCGCTGGAGAAGTTCAGCCGCAACAACCAGCGCGGCTACTACGGCGACGAGGTGCGCAGCGACCTGCTGCTCGACACAGCCGAGGCCGAACGCGGACTGGGCCCGGACTTCCTGCCGAGATGCCGCGCTCTCGCCGCGGCCGCCGACGCGGCCGCGGTCCGCTAATGGGCCGCAACTGCGCCGGCAGGGTGCGAATCCCGGGCGGGTCGCGTGCTTTGCATGCTTCCAGCGCAAGCCAGATCCAGCTTCTGCCACAGCACTCGACGGCTGCCCATACGCTCGCCCCAAGGCGTGATCGCATGCCCAAGCCCGAAACGGTCATCCAAGAAGCACGCACGGCACGTCGAACAAGGACACGGCCGAATCGTCGGCTTCCGGTGTGGGAACCACCGTCACCGCTGTCACCCGCGGCAACTACTCTCGACGCTGTGGCAAGCCCCACCCCCATAACGGCGATCACCGCCCCCGCGGCTACTGCGGCTGAGGCTCTGGAGCCCTGCGAGAGAGCGATCCTGTCGGTGCTGCGCTTGTGGCCACGCGGCGCCGCCGAAGCCGCGGTCGCTGACCGCGCCGGCCTCGACGCCACCACTGCTGCGGCGGCGCTGCACCGGCTCAGCGATGCCGGGTTGGTCGTGTCCAGCGAGGAAACCCCACCGGCGCGGCACCAACATGAGCACCTCGTGTTCTGGCGCCTCGCCGGCGCCTCGGTGACCGCGGCGCTCATGGCCCATGTGCCCCGACCCGACCCCACCCAGCGTCGAGGCCCCCAAGGACCGGTGCCCGACGAGTTCTGGCACCACTTCTGTTCCGGATCGGACCCCGCCGACCTGCGCCTGCCCCACGACGCCACCCTGGTGGGCTGCCGCCTCATCGAATCGTTCGACTCCGAGGCCCGATCCTGGGTGCTGTCACACTTCACCGTCGAGCAACTCGCCGCCTGCCACAGCCGCTATCCCGACCCCAGCTCAGAAGCCCCTGACCTGATCGCCGCGGCCATCGAGGCGCTCACTTGACCGCCATCGGGGACTACCGCGACGTCCTCAACGACCACATGATCGCGGCGTGGCCCCGCGTCGCGGCCGCCCTGGAGGGCCTCGACTGCGCTCTGATGGGAGGCACCGCGGTGGCCATGGTGCTGCGGCACCGCCACAGCCACGACCTGGACTGCATGACCCTGAAACCCTTCGACTCGCGCGCGGTCGCCGCCAAACTGCTGTCATCCGCCGCCCGCGCTGCCTACAAAGACGACGACCGGCCCCACAGCGCTAAAGTCGCCTTTGACGGGGTACCCGTCACCATCATGAGAGACCTCCGAGGCTTCGTCGAGGGCCACGCAACCCAGCTCGCCGCCCCCAGCGTCATCGACGGCATCGCCGTCGGATCGGTCCCGGACCTCATGGCCACCAAGCTCGATGTAATCCAGCACCGCCGCCAAGGCCGCGACTACATCGACATCGCCGCCATGGACCGCGCCGGCGCCTGCACCATCGAAGACGGCCTGCGCTACCACAAACAGCGTTACGCCCCCACCGTCACCTACGAGGAAACCCTCCGCATCGCCCAGCTCGCCACCAGCGCGCCGCCCACAGACCCCGATCCCGCCTTCAACCACCACCTCGCAGAGGCCGCCAACCACCTCGCCACACGCCGGCGCGCCGTCCTCGACTGGGCCCTGCAGTCCGGGCAACGGCCACGCCCGCCGCAGCCCGATCCCCCCGCACACGAAATCTGACCCGTTACTGCGTCAGTGGAGTGGACTCACGAACGGGTCCCCCTCAGTGTCATGCCGGTTGTTGGGGGTGTGGTCGGCTGGGTTCTTCCATTAGAGAGGCAACCCTCGCGGGCAGCCGCGTCAACCCCGCCTGTCCCCCAACCACACTAGCCGGATTGTCACATACAACTCGGCGGCTCACTTGCGTTAGAAGCCGGATCCAATATGCCTAGCTGTCGCGGAAATGGCAAGATTCTCGCCTAGAACAATCGTGCTTGATGAGCGCGCTCAAGGTCTCCGACGTCGTAGTGCTGCATTGCGAAGCACACGATTCGCGCCTTGGAGGACATCCAGCCCACTATGGCACCGATTCCCGATGGTCCTTTAGTTAGGTCGGGGCAGTCGAGGCGGATGCGTTCAATAGCTTCGACGAAATCCGGGTTTGTAGCTGCATCGATACAACCATCCGATCCCGATTCTGGCCACGAATCGAAACTCTTGGAACTCCATCGTAGAGTGAATCTCGGCGAAAGATTGCGGCCTCGGTTGACAACGTCGACGACGGCAGCTGCTTCGCAATTTGTAGACCGTCTCCAAATCAATTCGGCCGCCATGGGAATCGGTAGCCGCCAGCTCGACCTGAGTGCCTTGAGCCATTGCTGAATTGCTGGAACGGTGAGGTTGCCATGGGGGCCACACCTGTTCGGTACGAGCAACAGGAGTGCTAGTCGGTCACATGCTTCTTCGAGAATCCAGTATTCTGATTCGCTGGATGGCTGAGGCACTCCCCGACGCAGCAACAACAGATGAGCGAGTTCATGTGCAACTGTGAATCTCTGCTCATCTGTCAGACTGTGGTTCTCAGCTGCGACTTCGATTTGCCAGCCGGTGTCTGTTTGGCGCAACTGGCCCCAACGGTTGCACGGCTTGGGGCGTTGCACCTTGACGATTCGTGCACCGAGAGTTGACGAGAGAGCTTCAAGATTCCGAGGGGCCTGCCTTGCGATTTCGTCAAGCCCAAGGATTGCCTGCCCAGCCGAATCTTCGCTTGCGATCAGCGAGTCAAGCCAAGAACAACGAACAACCATGTCATTAGCTGTAGTATGCGCGTAGCGCGAGGAAACCCGTTGGATAGCTCATTTGAGGAGCGTTTCTGGCTGCTTGGGATGGCTCTTGCTTGAATTCGTTCTCTAACGTGTATGAGAGGCGTTCGTTGTTGTCGATTTGTCCCGCTTGCCGACTGAGATCGCCGTCCTCCGATATTCCCAGCACGCCTCGCCGAAAGACTTGGCCGAGCACTTCACTAAGCCCTGCTTTCTCGATGCTATCGCGTACCTCAGGCGCAGCGAAGAGTGTCGCGCGCCAGAGTTTCTCAGAACGCTTGAGCTGCGCATCGAGATTGCCGCCGCTGAGAGCATATCGTGCTTGGTCGTCGAGTTGGTCGAGGCGATATACATTTCCCTCGTAGAGCACTCTTACTCGTGCGATTTTCTTGCCCAGTCCGAAGGGGACAATGTGCATTGCAAACGCTCCGCGAAACGTTTCAAAGTCCAATTCGAGGATTCTCAGACCCTCAAGGCGCCGCATCGCTGCCTGTAGTTTGTCCTGTCTCGTGCCGTCCAACGGGGCAAGATTGAGCGAGATCTCAGATGCCGCGGGATGCTCTTCGATGGCCAAGACTTGTTTGTGCAAGATTCGGTGCTGAAGCCGCCAAAACAAATCCTGACCTGGATTCGACTCTCCGTCGAAGGATCCGGTCTTCTTGCGCCTCGATCGAGCATGCGGTCGCCAGTCGGCATTTCTTAGGGCGGTATAGACTTCTGTATCGGAAGTTTCAACAATGTTGTTGAGGAGAATCTTCTCGAGCTTGTCGTCTGCCGCATCCGTTACGAAGAGTCCGTGCTGGTAGGCCCGTTCAGAAACTGCACGCTCCAGCATCGCAGTTGCCGCCAACTTTGTCTTGTGCAGCAGTGCGACTTCCCATAGCTGGTGTCGATGCTCCAGCAGTTCGATGACTGCGCTGACTGCATCCTTTCGGAAACCGCCGTGGGGCGTTGAACGGAGATTAACGACCAAATAGGACTCACCTGTCCGTACTCTGGTGCGGATCTCAAGGTATTCTAGCAGCCGCGGGTCTAGCGTCTTAGACTTCCCGATATTTCTCCAGTCGCGTTCCAGGTAGTCGATTAGATCTGCGCACACTGTATTTCCGACCAAGTCCTCCAACAGTGTCATACGTATCGCAACATCTTTGTTGGCAGCTAGTTCCTTCGCCTTGCGGTCCTTCGCAATAATCCATAAAAGAATCTCGGTCGCGGATTCGCTGAGTCCGGTCTGATCAGCGTCCTCGCGATACAAGTCGTCGACGAGTTGGCGCAGCGTCCTCTTCTCGGGGACGCAACTGTTGGGCTCGGTGATGTTCACTCCGGACCACATATCGCGGTCGAAGATGTACTTGAGCCGATTGTAAGAGTCGTGTGTTTCTAGCAGTCCCAACTCATCCTCGAGTGTGTGTCCGGCCGCGACGTGACCGATGTCGTGCAGGAGCACCGCGAGCCGGAAGAACGTGACTTCGCATGGTTTCAACGGGCTGTCTAGCTTCCAATCGGGCACGGGCACCGGCGGGGCGGGTTGGCTGCGATTCGCCGCCCTTGCATCGTGACGTTCCCTAAGGACCTTGTCACGCATGAACGATCTCTCAACAGCGGCGATTAGCTTCTCGGCAGCCGCTGTTGCGCCCAGTGCGTGGTCACCTCGGTGGTGCGTTGCACCTCGAAATACGAGGTGGGTCTGGCCAAGCTGGTATACGCGGAACAGCCTCTGAAATGCTGGATGTCCGATGACCTCCAACTCGCGTTCGGTGAACAGGACGAACTGATGAACTGGATCCATGAATTCCTGAAACAAGAACTCTCGGGTTCCGTCCGCAGACCCTCCGTCGCCACCGCCCGGGTCAGGCAACTCCAACTGGCCATCGGACTCTGGACCGGCAGACTCGTCGTCTGAATCCTTCTGAGCTCCTAAATCAGGGCTGTCGGGCGGCGGCGTGCTCATGGGTCCACGCTAGCCGTCGCGGGAAAGAGCGGCCACCATACGCGCCGGGCCCTCTGGTGTCTCGTGCTCAGTCCCTGGCGAACTGCCGCAGATCGACGACGCGGCCTCGACCGTCGTCGCAGGTCAGCAGCCTCGACAGATCAGCGGAAGTGACGCGTCAGGCGCTGAAGTGGGGGTTAGCCCCATACAGCCGCTAGAGGTTGTCCAATGCCCCCTGTGCCTTGTTGAGTGGCCTCGGCCTGCCAGAGTCGGGGCTGGCCGCTCCCCGCGGCGGGTGGGCTGCAGCCCCCAGTCGAGCATGTAGCTATGAGATGTACCGTCCCCAGGCGTTCATGACCGCGCGGCGCTGCTCTAGGAGGTCGGAGCGTCGGTAGGCGGCTTCGACGGTGTTCTTGACGACGTGCGCTAGGCACGATTCGGCCAGCTCGCGGCTGACGGCCGTCTCGGCGCACCAGTCGCGGAACGATGAGCGGAGCCCGTGTGGGGTCATGCCCAAGTCCAGGTCGTGGCAGAGCTTGGAGAGGGCGTCGGGAGTGATCTGCCGGCCGCGTGCGGACGGGAACACCAGCGAGTCGGGAGTGCCGTCGCTGTAGCGGCGCGCCTCGTCGAGCACCGCGAGCGCCTCCGGGCTCAGCGGCACCCGGAACTGGCGGCCGACCTTGGTGCGCTCGCCTGGGATCGTCCAGACGTCACCTTCGATCTCGTTCCAGCACATCCCGCGGACCTCTCCGGAACGGGTCGCGGTCAACGCCAGCATCCGCATGGCGAGCTTCGTGGTCGGGAAGGCGCCTGAGGCATCGATGGCTGCGAGCGCCGTGGGCACCTGGTCCGGCGGCAGTGCGGCCATGTGGCGGCGGGCGACCCCGTTGCGGGGCAGCGCAGCCAGCAGCACCTCGCCGACGGGGTCGTCGCCACGGTGTCCGGCGGCCATCGCCCATCGGAACGCCAGAGAGAGCCTTTGGCGGACCTTCTTGGCGGTGTCGTGACGGGCGGTCCACAGCGGCCCGATGACCCGCAGCACGTCTCCGGTATCGATCTGATCCACCGGCTCCACCACCCACCGCCTCGCCCCGGTTCGGAGGCTTACACCCAAGCCAGCGCGCACCAGTTAGCGCAATGAGATATGCTCAGGGTATGTCCAACCCGGCCAGGATGCGCCCGGGGGAGGTGCGCGAACGTCTCCTCGGCGAGGGCAGGTGCTTCGCTTCGAGGGCGCGGCTGTGCGCGATGCTCGGCGTCTCGGCCGAGGCGCTGCCGAGCTCGTTGCGGCGCGCGGTCGCCCGGGGGGACTTCGTGAGGGTCTGCCGCGGGGGTTGGGTGGCCCGCGACGACGCCTGCAAGAGCACGGGCCGCCCGCTGCCGGATCTGGCGCTGTATGTCGACGACATGATGGGGCACCTCGGGCATCGCTACTACCTGGGGTTCAACGCGGCCGCCGCGGTCCATGGGGCGGTGCGCCGCGGCTTCTCGAACACAGTGGTCGTCACCTCGGCGCGGACCACCCATCGCACCGCGGCGCGCCGCCCAGAGCGCGACACCATGGCCGTCACCTACATGCACAGCGAGGCCCCCCATCGCCGCGGCTTCCACCGGCGGCGGCTGCCGGAGGGCTTCTATCCGCCTGAGACCTTCGTGAACTACTCGACTCCCGAGGTCACCCTGTTGGACATGGCCCAGACCCCCGCGCACGCCGGTGGGCTCGACCAGGTCGCGACGGTCGCCCTGGACCTGGTGGAATGCGACTGTCTCGACCCCGAGACGCTGGCGGCGCAGGCGCTCACCTACCCGCAGTCCGTGCGCCGGCGCGCCGGGCACATCCTCGACGCGGTGTCACAGGTCGCCGACGGCGGTCTGGACACCGGTCCGCTGGCCGCGACGATCAGCCCGAAGGCGGCCGTCACGCCGTTGATGCCCGGCGTGGACCGTTTCTTCCCGCCCGAGCGCGACGGCGGCCCCGTCGCCACAGACGCCCGCTGGAAGGTGCGGGTCAACACCTTGTTGGATCCCGACGGATGATCACCCCAGCCGACGTCGCCGCCTGGCAGGGGGCCAGCCCGGTCGCGCTGGACGCGGCGCAGGCCGAACAGGAGATGCTGCTGCGCCGCCTGATCATCGAGATCGGCAACGACCCGCTTCTCGCCGGCACCGTCGTCTGCTCGGGCGGCACGACGCTGCACCAAGTCCTGCTCCCGGCGCCGAGGCGCTACTCCGAGGACCTCGACTTGGTGTTGTCGGCTGACATCCCAGCGCTCAAACCGCTGTGCGACCGCTGGCACGACGCCATCGCGCCGAACCTCGGCGCGAGCGTCAAGATCAACACGCGGGGCAAGTTCGTCAAGTTCCGTCTGACGGTCCCCAGCCAGCTGCAATCGGTGGTCGTCATCAAGGCCGAACTGGCCCGAAGCCCCCACCACATACAGGCCGCCGCCACGGCCCGGCCGCAGACCGTCACGATGTCCTCTGGGTGGTTCTCGGGTTCGGCCCATGTCGCCTGTGTGGACCCGGTCACTCTCGCTGCATCCAAAGTTGCGGCCATCCGCGGCCGCAACAAACCGCGCGACCTGTCCGACCTGCTCGACATGAAGACGATCCTGGGCCTCTCCGACACAGCAGTCGCGCTGCAGTTCGACAGCCTCTTTCGGATCCCGCAGTGGACCGCGGGCAAGGCGCGCCAAGTGGTATCGCAGTTCCATACCTCCGCCAAGTTCCAGCAGACCCTGCAACATGAGATCGCCAACGGCTTCATCCCCAGCGGATTCAGCCTCCAGCAAGCACAGAACGTCTATCTCCGCATCGTGGACGAAGCCGAGAACATCCTCAAGGAACGATAGGCCGCCGCAAAGACCACCGAACAGCCCCGCCCGGGCGGTCATCGCGGCGGCGGACATCCTCTGCTCTCAGCGCCAGCGACATCGCGGCGGCGGACATCCTCTGCTCTCAGCGCCAGCGACATCGCGGTGACGTGCAGAGACGAGGGTTGGCCATCATCGGCGGTTGACGCGCCGCTGGGCCGACCTGTGCAACGATGTCGGCGAGCGCGGCGAGGTCCGGGCCGGATACAAACACGCGTTCGAGGGCCGCGCCACCCAGCTCGCCTCCGCCAGCGTCGTCGACGGCATCGCCGTCGGGTCGGCCCCGGACCTCATGGCCACCAAACTCGAAGTGATCCAGCACCGCCGCCAGGGCCGCGACTACATCGACATCGCCGCCATGGACCGCGTCGGCGCCTGCACCATCGAAGACGGCCTGCGCTACCACAAACAGCGCTACGCCCCCACCGTCACCTACGAAGAAACCCTCCGCATCGCACAACTCGCCCCCTCAGTGTGTCCCGAAAAGTTGTCCAGCAGGTCCGCAAAGTGTTAGATGTGAATGCCCTGAAGTGTTATATGCTAGTCGGATGGCGGGCAGGGACGGCCCACACCCAGAGCAGGGTTCTGAGGGGCTGCCTCTGCCCTTCCCCCGGTACCGGGCCAGGGTGGCCGAAGCAGACATCCAGGACGCGTTGACCCGCCGCGGGGGCGGTGCTGATCGAGGGCGTGCGATGGTGCGGCAAGACCTCCACGGCGTTGCGGTTCGCGTCCAGTGTCCTGCGGCTCGACGACCCCGACGCGTTGACTCTCGCCGGTGCCGACCCCGGTGAGGCGCTGCGCGGAGAGGCGCCTCGCCTCATCGACGAGTGGCAGAACGCGCCGCAGCTGTGGAACCGGATACGCCGCGAATGCGACGACAGGGCCCGGCCCGGGCAGTTCATCTTGACCGGGTCAGCGTCACCGACCGAGGACATCACCCGCCACACCGGCACAGGACGAATCGCACGGGTCACGCTCAGACCCATGTCACTGTTTGAGAGCGGCGCCTCCGACGGCTCGGTGCCCCTGGAGGGGCTCTTCGACGGCGAGACGTACGCCAAGGCGGCTCGTGAGGACCTCGGGCTGGCCCACACCGCGGAATGGATATGCGCCGGAGGCTGGCCCGCCAACCTTGAAGCACCCTCCGCCGAGAGCGCCCGCCGCTCAGCCCGGGACCATCTGCGAGAGTCCGTGCAGGTGGATGTGCCGGCCGCAGCCGGCGTTCGCCATGACCGCAAGGCGTTGATGACCCTCGCTCGTTCCGTCGCCCGCAACGTGTCCAGCGAGGCCCGCGTCGCCACTCTGGCAGCAGACATGTCCAGCGCTGAGGCAGGCGCCGACGCAGCCGCCGCGGCCGTGTGGCGCCAGACCGTCACCCAGTACCTCGCTGCGCTGCGCCGCGTGTTCCTGCTGGAAGACCAGCCCGCATGGGGCGTGCACCTGCAGTCGAAGGCGGTGCTGCGCAAGGCGCCCAAACGGCACTTCGTCGATCCGTCGCTGGCAGCGGCCGCGCTGGGGGCCACCCCCCGGCGGCTGCTGGCCGAGACCAAGACCCTCGGGCTGCTGTTCGAGTCCCTGGTCGTGCGCGACCTGCGGGTCTACAGCCAGCCCCAGCAGGCAGCCGTCTACCATTACCGCGACAGCGACGACCTCGAAGTCGACGCCATCGTCGCCTGCGACGACGGGTTGTGGCTCGCCGTCGAGATCAAGCTCAGCCACAGCCCCGAGACCGTCGAGGCGGCAGCGCGCAGCCTCCACAAGCTGCGCGACAAGGTCGCCTCAGACCGGCGAGCCGACCTCGCCGGTCTCGTCATCGTCACCGCGCGGGGCCCCGCATATCGCCGCCCAGACGGCATACAGGTAGCACCCGCAACAGCGCTCGGCCCCTGAGGAGAATCACCGATCGGCCGGCACCGGACGCACCCAGCCTGAGCGCACTGACCGAAGGAGCGCCGTAGAGCAGCCGCCCGCCCGCTGGCGGGAGCAGCCGTGTCACGCGCCGACAGCTTCCAGCGCGCCGATGTCATACATGATATGGTTGATGTATGACGATGTTGAGCTTCAGGGTCGAGCCCGGAGAGGCCGCCCGAGCCCGGGAGATGGCCGACGCCCTCGGAATTCCCCAATCAGAGATGATCCGCGAGGCGCTGCGGCGCCATCTCAATGCGCTCGCCGCGCAACGAGACGCCGACGCATACGAGGCGAACCCGCTCACCCCGCAGGAAATGTCACTGATGGAGGCCGAGCACTGGGCACCAGCTGAAGACTGGTCCGACTGGGCCGATGCAACGCGGTGAGATCTGGTTCGCCGCCACACCCGCGGGCGACCGGCCGGTGCTGGTGCTAACCCGCGACCCCGTCGCGGACCGCATCGGCGCAGTCGTGGTCGCCGCGCTCACCAGAACCCGCCGAGGCCTGGCCTCGGAACTGCCGCTGACCGCGGCCTCCGACGGCGTCCCGTCCGACTGCGTCATCAACTTCGACACGATCCACACCCTGCCGCGGGAGGCGTTCCGCCGCCCCGTGGCGACGCTCGGTCCGGCTCGGCTCGAAGAGGCCTGCCAGACGCTCAGAGCCGCTACGGGCTGCTAGTAGCGAGGGCGTTGTCAAGTCCACATACACAAGGCAAGTCGCGTTCGCTGCCCTGCTTGCTGTAGCGACGCTGGCCGCGACATGCGTCGGCGCGGCGCGCCGGCTGTTGGCCCGCATGCGACACTAATGAAGTGACCACGACCAGAGCCGATAGAACCAAGCTGGGCCGTTGCGATCTGCTGTTGACCGGCGGCGTTGTCGTCACAGTCGACGACGACTTCACCGTCTTCGATACCGGAGCGGTCGCAATTGTCGATGACCGCATCGCCGGTGTCGGCCACCAGTCCGAGTTCGCCTCAGTCGACGCGACCCGCACCGTCGATTGCTCCGGCAAGCTGGTGATGCCGGGGCTCGTCGACTGCCACAACCATCTCTTCAACAGTCTCTCCCGAGGGCTGGGAGAAGGGCTCGGACTGTGGCAGTGGCTGAGCGACTTCAAGTGGCCCTACAACGCCACGATCAACCCCGATGAGGCTGTGGCCGCGGTTCGACTCTCAGCGCTTGAGTCCGTGCGCGCCGGAACCACAAGTGTGCTCGACCACCACTATGGCTGCGCGGATGTCGAAACCACCTTGGCGGTCGCCGAGGCCGTCGAACAGGTCGGACTTCGCGGCAGGGTGGGGAGGGGTATGGTCGGCCCGATCACCGAAGAAGCAACCGCCCAGGGGCTCGGTGAGGAACTGTTCCGCTACACCATTGACGAAGAGTTGGAGATGATGCGGGCCTGTCTTGAGTCGCGTCCTCGCGGCGGACTGGTGGAGGTGTGCCCCGCCCCCCTGGACATCATCTACACCCCGTTCGAGCTGATCGTCGGCGCCGTCGCGCTTGCGGACGAGTTCGGAACAGGTTGGCATGCCCACTGCTCGGAGGTGCGCGAGGATCCAGAGCTGTTCCGGCAAGCGCACGGACTCCGCCCAGTCTCCTGGCTCTACCGGGAGGGACTTCTGACCGGCGCCACCCTCGCCCACACGATCTGGCTCGACGACGCCGAGATCGAGGAGTTGGGTGAGACACAGACCGGCGTTGCTCACAATCCGGTATGCAACATGTACTTGAGCTCGGGGCCGATTCGACTCAACGATCTCCGTGCAGCAGGCGCACGCGTCGGGCTCGGCACTGATTCGGCCAATGTTGGCCACCGGCAGGACCTCTTCGAGCAGATGAAGCAATCGATCCTGCTCCAACGAGTCCACACGATGGATGCGTCGGTGATGGATGCACGCTCTGCTGTGGAGCTGGCAACGCGCGGTGGCGCTGAGTATCTCGGAATCGAAGCGGGCGTCCTAAAAGAGGGCGAGCTGGCAGATGTAATAGTCGTGGACATGTCCGGCCCCCACACCCAACCGGTCAACGACATCCCCGCCGCGATCGCCTATTCGGCGAGCGGCCGGGACGTGACGATGACCATTGTTGGGGGAAGCGTCGTCTACGAAGACGGACAGAGCACAACTGTCAGTGATGAGGACATCATCGAAGAGGCACGATCGCGGGCCCACGAGTTACTGACCAGAGCGGGCCTGCCGCACGCCGGACATCGCTTCCCAGCTCAGAAGCCCAGTGAGCAGAGCGCGCGACGAATACCGACCTAGTTTCCAGGCTGATTCCGGCGGCAGAAGTTGCCAGGTAGATACGTCGAGGGGTCTACGGCCGCCGCCGGGTCGGGGCCCGCTCCCGGACGCAGCTGCCGGCCGCGGCGCTCAGTGCCTTGCCGTGGCGGGTCGCAGGGCCTGGCGCCGGCAGCACCGGGCCCGCCGTCATCAACCAGATCGGCTGGAGCACCCAGGTGTCGCCGCGTCCTTGGGTGGCCGTCGTGGGACGGCCGCCACGATGCCCAGAGAGTGGCGCGGTGTTCGTCGGGCGCTCCAACACCACACGCCTGGACCTGCGGCGATGGGAGGTGTCGCTGCTTGAGGAGACCCTCGATCACGGCCTCCAGCGTGTCGGCCGAAGTTGACGGTGTCCGTGGGTGCCGTTGTCACCACCAGTCGTCGAAGGTGCGTCTCGATCTCTGCTCCGCGGCGGCGCCGCGGGGGAACCATGCCAGTTCTCGGTCGCCGCCAGCGGCCGCGGACCGGTAGTCGACACCGTCAAGGCCAGCCTCGAAGACTGCTTGGCCGATGGGCTGGCAGGCGCTGTGGGGTATGAGGCTGCCGTCGGCGTTGTGGGGGTAGGTGTGCGGCAGCCCGAGAGATGCGAGCCCGTCACCGGAATAGGCATCGGCTGCCTGCCCAGCGGGCACGGTGACCTCTACTAGCACGGGCGCGGTCGCAGGGTCGAAGTCTTCTGGACCGTAGGCCAGTCCCGCATAGCGACGCAGGACGTTGGCCCGCGCGGTCTCTTCGTCTCGGTTCAGGTACAGACACTCCATCCCCGGTGGGTTCCAGCGCTGGCCCCGCGAGGCCGCGTAGGACGGGTTTAGCGGATCGTCCCAATCGGGCTCGGCGACGCGGCAGTAGATGCCCTCGATCGCGACGGTCTGCACAGCTCAGGCGACACGCGTGTAGTCGAAGCTGTCCTTGACGGATCGCAGCAGCCACTCGTGGTCATCGTCGGCGATGACCTCAAGCATGCTGCGCCCGCCGTAGCCGTCGGCGCTGCGACGCACGACCACCGCCGCCATCCCGTCTCGAAGCCGGTAGCTGAGGATGTCCGCGATCTCTGCTAGAGCGCCGATCTTGGCGATGCGATCAGCGGGCGGCCCTGCCAGCAGCCACTTCTCGACTGCCTGGCGCTTCACGCCCATCAGGTCTGCGATGTCGCTGCTCGAGAGGTCCAGCGTCGTCATGGCCCGACGCAGCGGAGAGGCGCTGCGCTGCTCGTGCTCGGCTGCCGCCATCGTCTTGAGGAACCAAGCGAAGCGATGCTCGTCGATGTCGCGGCGAGCTCGCACGCATTGGTGGGGAAGCCCGCCGGCGAAGCCCCGCAGACGGTCGACCAGCACCGTGATTGCGCCCCGCCCGTCACACGACGGTGCGACCCAGGGCACCTCGACACAGCTGCGCAGAAGGAGCCCGTACATCACCACCGGAGCGGGCATCGCCTCAGGGCATCGGGCGGGCAGGCCGGTCAGGGCGCGCGCCGCGGCGTCGGTGAACACGAAGTAGCGCCGGACCGTCGTACGATCCGCTCGGGCCGGAAGACGTGGAACGAGATGGTCGAGCGCCGCCACCACATCAGGAAGCAGCTTGCAGGCCGCTTCTGACCCGGCTACCAAATCGCCTTCAATCAGGTCTTCGAGTACTGTCACACGAACAGTCTATAGCAACTAATACGCAACCGTAAGAGGTTCCATGAGCGCGGCGGGCCGCTCAGAGCCAGCGGTTCCCGGACGTGCCGCCGGACCACCACGCCTTCGGGGTTTGAGCCGGTCGATGGGGTCGTCAACTCGCCTGTGGTCACAGGGCAGGACTCGCGGACGGGCTCCGGCGGGCGGCTGCCGTGATGGGCTGCCGCGATATGGTGAGCCCGGCGGCCACGGTCACGAACGGGAGACAGCGAATGGCCCGGATTCTGTGGATCAACCCTGCCGGCCCCCGTCCCTGAGCCGCCGGAAGGACTCTGAACATGGACAGGGACGCGGTCTCGGGCCTGGTCGCGGGGTGCTGGCGAGACGAGATCGTCGGAGAGCTCGAGCGCTACATCGCGATACCGGCGCTGTCGCCGGCCTTCGACGCCAGCTGGGAGGAGGCGGGCCACATCGAGGCCGCGGTGCGGCAGGTGTCGGCCTGGATGTCGTCGCGGCCGGTGGCTGGGATGACGGTGGACGTGCAGCGCCTCCCGGGGCGCACCCCGCTGATCGTCGCCGAGGTTGAGCCGTTCGGTGTGCAGCCCGCCGGCCGCTCCCGCGAGTCCACGGTGGTGCTCTACGGGCACCTGGACAAGCAGCCGGAGATGACGGGATGGCGCGACGGGCTCGGGCCGTGGACCCCGGTGCGCGACGGCGACCGGCTCTACGGTCGGGGCGGCGCCGACGACGGCTACGCGGCCTACGCCAGCATCGCCGCCATCGAGGCGGTCCAGGCCGGCGGAGGGCGCCACAGCCGGTGCCTGGTGCTGATCGAGGCCTCCGAGGAGTCCGGCAGTCCCGACCTGACGGCCCACCTCGACGCGCTCGGGGAGCGGCTCGGGGATGTGGCCCTGCTGGTGTGTCTCGACTCCGGCTGCGCGACCTACGACACGATGTGGCTGACCACGTCGCTGCGGGGATTGGTGGAGGCGACGCTGCGGGTGGACGTGATCGCCGAGGGCTGGCACAGCGGCATGGCCAGCGGTCTGGTGCCGTCGTCGTTCCGGCTGGCTCGCATCCTGCTGGACCGCATCGAGGACTCCGCCAGCGGGAGGGTGCTGCTGGACTCGGCCAATGTCGAGATCCCGGCCCACCGGGTGGCGGAGGCTGGCGCCATGGCGGAGTTGCTCGGCGGCACCGGCGAGGACTTCGGCCTGATCGGGGAGCTGCAGTTGATGGAGGAGGACCCCGCCGAGGGACTGCTGGCCCGCACGTGGCGCCCCGCTCTCAGCGTCACCGGAGCCGACGGCCTGCCACCGGCCGCGTCGGCAGGGAACGTCCTGCGGCCCTACACCTCGCTCAAGCTCAGCCTGCGCCTGCCGCCGACCGCGGCCTCCTCCGCGGCCGCGTCGGAACTGGTCGGCCTGCTCGGCTCTGATCCGCCCTTGCGGGCATCGGTGAGCGTGGAGGACATCGACTGTGCTGACGGGTGGGACGCGCCCGACTTGTCGCCATGGCTCGCGGACGCGCTGAACGACAGTGCGAGGCACCGCTTCGGGCAGCCCATGCAGCTCTTCGGGGAGGGCGGCAGCATCCCGTTCATCGCGATGCTCGGCGAGATGTTCCCCGCGGCGCAGTTCGTGGTCACCGGGGTGCTGGGCCCGGAGTCCAACGCTCATGGACCCAACGAGTTCCTGCATGTGGCCTACGCCGAGAAGCTCACCGGCTGCATCGCCGACATCCTCAACGCGGAGGCCGCCCGCCCGCAGCGCTGATCGCGGTCAGGCGGTCAGACGATCCGTCAACGCCGCGATCTCGGGGTCGACGTAGACGCCGTCGGCTTGGATCTGGTGGTCGTCGAGCCAAACCGACGGGCTCAGCACCACGCCGTCGGAGTGCACTGGGGAGCCGAGTTCGATGGCGCCGATGCCGATCTGCACGCACCCGAAGATCCGCTCGTCCTCCAGGATCCGTCCCGAGGGCCTCTGGACGCCCGGGTTGAACCCGTAGCAGAAGTGGTCGAACAGCAGAGCCTCGGCGTTGCCGGAGGAGCGCAGCCACTGTTCGTAGAGCTTGGCCTCGGGTCCCCCTGAGAACCCGGTCGCGTATCCGTCCACGATGGTCATCACGATCGGCTCGTTCAGCAGCCCGAGACTGTCGGGAGGCCATGCCGCCCCGTCGAAGACCAGCGTTCCGTTGGCCGACTCCCGTACGACCATGCACCCGGATTGGCCGCCGAGCATCTGGGGCCACCCGCGGTCGGTGGGCGGGTCCTCCCAGAACGGGTCGCCCGCGGGGTCGATGGCCATGGTGATGTCGCAGCCCGCGGGGTTGGTCAGCCGCAGCGTGTCGACCGCCTGCGACCTCCGGTACAGCAGCGTCTTGACCTCCTCCAGCAGGGCGTTGTCGACCTGGCCGATGGTGCGGACCATCATGTCCACGTCCATGCCGGTCAATTCCACGTAGACGCAGCCGTTGGCGAGGGCGGCATCGTAGGCGGCGCTGTAGAGGTGGTACCCGACCGAGAAGTTGATCCAGTGCCGGGCCCGCAGCGCCGCTCCGGCCACCGGCTCGGGCACCGGCCCCACGGGAACGCCGGTCGGGTAGGTCATCACGGTGGGCACCGCGCCGAGTGCGTGCGCCGCGGCCGCGGTGGCTCTCGCGACCCGCTGGTCAGCTTGGCTGTCGGCGGTGATGAGCACCTGGTCGCCGGGCTCTACCGGCCGCACATCGGTCAGGAGCACGCGGGCGGCGTGGTGCAACTCGAATCCGGCGAACTCCGGTGTCGCCTCGGTCCCCAACGTGCTCATTGCTTCTCCTTCGTGCGCGGGTCGTTCATGTCAGTGGTGGTCCTACCTCGGCGGGTTGCGTTTGACCGGTCCGGAACCTTCTTCGGCGGAGGTGGCGACTGGGCCGTTGAGCAGCTCCGTGAGGTTGATGTCTGACTCGTACTTGATGTCGGTGATCAGGTAGGAGGTGACCGACAGCACCCCGTCGATGGCTTGGATCTCGTGGTGCAGCACCTGTTCGAGGTGGGACACGTCGCGGCAGAAGGCGTCCACCATGAGGTCGTGATCGCCGGCGAGGGTCGCGATGTAGCCGGTGGAGCCCAGAGCGGCGAGCTCCTCGGTGACTTGTGCGAGCTTGCCGGGCTCGACCCTCAGCAGGAAGGTTGCGGCGAGGCCGATTCCGGCTCGGCGCGGGTCGAGCCACACCCTGAGGTGCAGGGAGCCTGAGTCGCGCATGGCCGTGATCCGGTTGCGCACTGTGCTGATCGACACGCCCACGGCTTTGGAGATCTCGCTGTAGGTGGCGCGTGCGTCTCCGCTGAGGACCTTGAGGATGGCCTGGTCTAGGTCATCTAGCTTCAACTCTTGGACTTTCTATGGGTCTTTACACTAGGATTTGCGACGATATAGGCAGCATATGCTAATATCTTGTGGCGACGAAGCCGCCCGCGTGGTGGCTTGGATCATACGTCGGGACTGGAGCGAGGAGGGGCCTTCCCATGATGATCAAACGCACACTGTTGGCGCTGTCGGTGCTGGCTCTGCTGGCCGTTGCCTGCGGCGACGACGGCGATCAAGCCGTGGACGGCACCGCGGTCAGCGACACGGACGTAGCGCCCAGCGGCGCCGACCAGCAGGACGGCCGACAGGACGGCGCAGCCGAGGCGGACGCTCCGGAAGCCGCCGCGGACGACACCTCGACCGACGCCGCCGACACCGCGGAGTCCGAGCCTGACGGCGCGGCCGAAGAAGTCGCGGCCGAGGACGTCGCCGACGCAGCGGAGAGCGCGGGTCGCTTCGTGTACGCCAGCGCGTTCCCCTTCGTCGACCTCGACCCGTCGTCAGCCTTCTCCGCGGAGCACATCGTGCTTCAGAACGTCTACGAGACCTTGACCAGGTTCAACCCGCCCGGATCGTCCGAGCTGCTGTCCCCCGGCCTCGCCGTGGAGTGGGAGTCGAACGACGACGCCACCGCCTGGACCTTCACGCTGCGCGACGGCGTCACGTTCCACGACGGTTCGCCGTTCAACGCCGAGGCCGTGAGGGCCTCGCTGCAGAGGACCATCGATCTCGGGCTCGGCGCGGCGTTCATCTTCCTGCCGGTCGAGTCCATGGAGGTCGTGGACGACCTGACCATCAGCTTCGCCCTCGCCTGGCCTGCCCCGCTCGACTTGGTCATGTCGTCGAGCTTCGCGGCCTACATCATGAGCCCCGACTCCGCGGCCCAGGACAGCCAGTGGTTCAACGGCGGCAACGGCGCGGGCACCGGCCCGTACACGATCGAGTCGGTGTCTCCCAACGAGAACGTGATCCTGGCGCGGCACGACGGCTACTGGGGCGGCTGGTCCGACGGCCAGTTCGACGAGGTCGAGCTCCGCATCGTCGAGGATCCGGTGCTGGCCGAGCAGATGATCCGCAGCGGCGACGCCGACTTCACCTTCAACCTGCCGTTCGACGCCTATCCCTCCTTGGAGCAGGACGACAGCCTCGCGGTAGTGCGGGGCCTCTCGATGACGAACCTCTTCGGACTGCTGAACAATGTCCGTCTCTCGGCCGACGTGCGCGAGGCTCTCGTGCACTCCTTTCCCTATGACGACGTGGTCGACAATCTCTACGGCGGGGAAGCCACCCGGGCTGTAGGGCCGGTACCGCAGACGATGTGGGGCGCGGCGACCGGCGCGAGCATGCCCCAGACCGACCTCGACCGCGCCTCCGAGATCCTCTCCGGGGCCGGCGTCCAGGACCTCTCGCTGACCTACAGCTACGACGTCGGCGAGGTGGAGCAGGAGCAGATAGGCGAGGTCTGGAAGGCCAACCTCGCATCCATCGGCGTGGACCTCGTGCTCGAGCCGCTCACCTGGGACGCGCGATGGGAGATCGCTCAGGGCGACCCCGCCAGCGCCCAGGACGTGTTCACCATGTTCTGGTACCCGACCTACGTGACGCCGACCGACTTCCTGTACTCGCTGTACCGCTCCGAGGACGCCCCGTTCTTCAACCTCGGCTACTACAGCAACCCGGACTTCGACGCCCTCCTCGATGCCGCCGACGCCACCAGCGGCACAGACACCGACGCCGCTAGCGACATGTTCCGGCAGGCCCAGCAGATCCTCATCGAGGACAACGCGGCGGTGTTCATGCTGGATGTGCCCAGCGTCTCGGTCATCGGAGCCGACATCACCGGCTACACGCCGAATCCGGCATACGAGAAGGTCGTCTGGTTCTATGACCTGAGGCGCACCGGCTAGTGCCGCGTCTACGAAACGACTAGGGCGGAGTAGCAGGTCGAAGCCCACCTCTGCGGCTGATCCAAGGTGCCCCGACCAAATCCGCCACACACCGCCAGCACACTCCCGGGCCGGCGGTGGCACCCACACGCCCAGCTTCGTTGCAGGGTTCGCCGCGACCGCTCGACAGTGTCGGTGCGCCGGGGCCGGCCCGCGGCCGGCGCGTGACGATCCTGCGTCGCTCACCTCGGTGGGCCATGATGGACTCGAGTTCCACGCAGGGCTGACGGGGCGGACTCCATGAAGGGCCGAAGGGGCGGTGGCGCCGGGTACGTGCTGCGGCGGGTGCTCACGAGCCTGCTGGTGGTGCTGGGCGTGGTGACGATCACGTTCGTGGTGTCGCGGCTGGTGCCGTCCGACCCGGCTTCGCTGTATGCGGGAGCGAGGGCCCGCCCCGCGCAGGTGGAGCAGGTCCGCCAGGATCTGAACCTGGATGCCCCGGTGCTGTCACAGTACGTGTCGTACTTGGGCGACCTGGTTCGGGGCGACTTCGGGGTGTCGTTCGCGACCAAGCGCCCGATCGCACAGGATCTGCGCCGGTTCCTGCCGGCCACCCTCGAGCTGGCACTGTCGGCCACCGCGCTGTCGATGCTGGTGGGGATCCCGGCGGGGGTGGCGGCTGCGGCCCGCCAGCGCCGCATGAGCGACACGTCCATACGGCTGCTGGCGGTGACGGGGGTGTCAATTCCGGTGTTCTGGTCGGCCCTGCTGCTGCAGTTGCTGTTCGCGTCCAAGCTGGGATGGCTGCCGCTGGCGGGTCGCACCGACTCCGACACGAGCTTCAGCGAGCCGACCGGCTTCTTCCTGGTCGATGCAGCCCTGTCGGGCAGCTGGTCCAACCTCGCCGATGTGGCTGTCCACCTGGCGATGCCGGTGGCGGTCATGGCCGCCTACCCGATGGGCTTGACCGTCCGGCTCATACGGGGAGAGATGCTCGAGGTGCTGGGCAGCGACTACATCGAAGCTGCGACAGTGGCGCAGGTTCCGAGACGCATAGTGCTGAGTCGCCTGGCGCTCAAGAACGCTCTGCTGCCCGCTCTCACGGTGCTGGGGCTGACCTTCGCGTACTCGGTGTCGAGCGCGTTCTTGGTGGAGGCCGTGTTCGCTTGGCCGGGGCTCGGCAAGTACTTGACCGACGCCATCGTCCGGGTTGACTTCCCGGTCATCACGGCCGGCGCGTTGGCGATCACGGTCGTGTACGTAGTCGTGAACCTGGTCCTGGATCTCGTCCAAGCCCGGCTGGACCCCCGGGTGCGGCTGGGATGAACGGCACCGCGCCGCCGCCCGCCCGCCGGTTCGGCCTGGCCGGTTCCGGTGCGATCAGGCGGATAGCGGCGCCGGGGAGCTCGTTCTGGCACTACCGCCGCAGCCGGTTGGGCATGGCCGCCGCGATCGTGGCAGCGGCCTTCGTTGTGGCGGCACTGTTCGCTCCATGGCTCACGCCCTACGCGGACGCGGGCCGCGGCGTCCCGGATCTGCCGATCAGACTGCAGGGACCGAGCTGGTCTCACTGGCTGGGCACCGACGATCTGGGCCGCGACATGCTGGCCCGACTGCTCTTCGGTGCCCGCACGGCGCTGGTGGTGGCCTTCGGCGTGGTGGCGCTGTCAGTGGCTATCGGAGTGGTGATCGGCGCGGTGGCCGGCTACTTCGGGCGCTGGGTGGACGAGGCCCTGATGCGGGTCACCGACACGTTCCTGGCCTTCCCGCCGCTGCTGCTGGCGGTGCTGGTGGCGGCGGCGCTGGGAGCGAGCCTCCGCAACACGGTCATCGCGATCGCGGTGTCGTGGTGGCCGTGGTACGCGCGCCTGGTGCGTTCCCAGGTGCTGAGCTTGCGCGAGCGGCCCTACATCAAGGCCCTCAGAGCCATAGGCGTGCCCCACCCGCGCATCATCGCGCTGCACGCCGTGCCCAACGCGATGGCTCCGGTGTGGGTGCAGGCCACCGCCGACCTCGGTGCCGCGCTGCTCACCGCCGCCGGCCTGAGCTTCGTCGGGCTCGGACCGCGCCCGCCCACCGCGGACTGGGGAACCATGATCGCAGAGGGACGCCAGTACGTGTTGTCGGGGCAATGGTGGATCGCCGGTTTCGCGGGGGCGGCCATCGTCGTCGTCGCTATGGCCTTCAATCTCGCGGGCGACGTCGTCCGAGACGTGACCGACCCCAAGACCAGGCAGAGTCGACCATGACAGCCAACCATGCCGGCGAACCGCGCACCGCAGACGGGACTCCGCTGTTGGATGTGGAGGGACTGCACGTCACGTTCAATGCGCCCACCGGGCCGGTGCGCGCCGTGCGGGGCGTGTCGCTGCACGTCGAGCGGGGCGAGATCCTGGGCGTGGCCGGCGAGTCCGGATGCGGCAAGTCCGTGCTGTTCCGTGCCCTTCTCGGGCTGCTGCCGGCAACGGCGGACATCAAGGGCGCCATGCGCTTCGACGGCGAGCCCATGGGCACCGACGGCGCCCTACAGGCTGCAGCCGCGCTGATCTACCAGAACCCCGGCGCTGCGCTGAATCCGGTGTTCACCATCGGCCAGCAGCTCCAGTTCGTCGCCGGCACCCGGGACCCCGCAGTGCTGTGCGGTCTGTTGAACGAGGCGGGCCTCAGCGAGCCCGAGCAACTGCTGGACGCCTATCCCCACGAGTTCTCCGGCGGGATGAGCCAGCGAGCCGTCATCGCGGTGGCCCTGGCCCAGCAGCCCCGGCTGTTGATCGCTGACGAGCCCACCACGGCTCTGGACGTGACCACCCAGAGTGTGGTCCTGGACCTGATTGTGCAGCTCCGGGACCGGCACCGCCTCGCGGTCGTGCTCATCAGCCACGACCTGGCCGTCATCGAGCGGGTGTGCGACCGGGTGATGGTGCTCTATGCCGGCGAAGTGGTCGAGACCGGAGCGACATCGACGGTGCTGACCGCGCCCGGTCACCCCTACACGCAAGCCCTGCTCGAGTCCGTGCCCCGACCCGACGCAGTCGGAGAGGAACTCGCCTCCGTACCGGGGCTTGTCCCCGACGGACGCCAAGAGATCGCCGGCTGTGCATTCGCTCCGCGCTGTCCTCACGCCCACGACCGCTGCCATGGCGAACGGCCCGCCCTCGTGCCCGCAGGCGCGGGCCACAGCGCCGCCTGTGTGCTCCTGGATCCGCCGCGATGAGCCCGCTTCTGGCGATACAGGGCTTGCAGGTCGAGCATCGCGGCCGTCAACGCTCGGTCAGAGCGATCGAGGACCTAGACCTCGAGGTGTTCAACTCCCAGACGGTCGCGGTAGTCGGAGAGTCCGGCGCGGGCAAGTCCACCCTCGCCGAGGCAATAGTCGGCCTCGTGCGCCCGGCAGCCGGCAGCATCCGCTTCGACGGCCGCGAACTGATCGGCCTGCGGGGCCGACGCGGGCGCGAGGTCCGGCGCAAGGTCCAGATGGTCGCCCAGAACCCGCTGCTCTCGCTCAGCCCCCGCAGGCTGATAGCAGCCCAGATCGAGGAACCTCTGAAGGTCCACACCAGCCTCAGCCGCGCCGAGCGCAAACATCGTGCCGACCAGGTGCTTGCCGCCCTAGGACTCAGCTCAGCCGTTCGCGGCCGCTACCCCCACGAGCTGAGCGGCGGCCAGGCCCAACGGGCTGTGCTGGCCCGGGCGCTGGTCCTGGAACCGTCGATGATCATCTTCGATGAACCCACCTCAGCTCTCGACGTGTCCGTGCAGGCGGGCGTGCTGAATCTCCTGCGGCAGCTCAAGACCGATCACGGACTCACCTACCTCTTCATCACCCACGACCTGGGCGTCGCCAGGCACCTAGCCGACCGCATCGCGGTCATGCGGGCAGGCGAGATCGTCGAACAGCAGCCGACCCAAGCCCTGTTCGCCGATCCCCAGCACCCCTACACGCGCACGCTGCTCGATTCCTCACTGACCGTCTAGCGCCCCGACACCCGCGACCCTGGCCCGTCAACCGCCGATACCCAGCGGGGCCTCGGCCGTGGTCGCCAGGCAGGCACTACCTTCTGTTATGCATTACGATATACTTCTTGTATGGCACAACTGATTGCAAGGGTGGACGACGAACTGATGGCCGAGTTGGACTCGATTGTGGCCAGCGGCGAGGCAGAGTCTCGCTCCGACGCCGTGCGGCGAGCTCTCGAGGCGATGATCGACCAGCGCCGGCGCCGGCTCATCGGGGAAGCCATCGCGGAGGGCTACCGCCGGGTGCCCGAGACCGACGAGGAACTCGGCTGGGCCATTGACAGCACCCGTTCCATGATCGCGGAGGAGCCCTGGTAGCGGTGGTGGCGATGGCTCAGGGCGACATCTGGTGGGCTGAGAGCGAACTGGGACGCCGGCCCGTGCTGGTAGTGACCCGCAACGAAGCGATCCCCGTGCTGAACAAGGTCGTGGTCGCCCCGATCACCCGCACCGTTCGGGGGATACCGACAGAGGTGCCCCTCGATTCCGAAAGCGGCCTGCCCGATCGCGGCGCGGCGTCATTCGACAATCTTCGAGTCGTTGTCAAGTCGCATCTCACCGAGCGGGTCGGCTCCATCTCCCACCGGCGCGCCGAGATCTGCGCCGCTCTGGCCGCCATGGCCGACTGCTGAACCATCACGGGGCCTCGGGCAGCGGCTCGCGGGCGTGCTGGCCTTCGTTGCCTGCGAGCACTACGGTCGGGGCCGCTAGCACACGACCCACGGCGGAGCGCTTGCTCGGCCGGGCGAATCGGCTCTCGCGGAGCAATCGTGATCATCCTCGCAAACGGCAAGACGAACGAGGTCGCCCAGCGAAGCGACGCCGACGGGGCCATGTGGGTGCGCCTCGGCGAGCTCCCGGCCGCCACCGGCTGGCAGATGAAACCGCAGGGCGCGTGCCTCGGCGAGTTGTGCGTGCCGCTGCCGGAGAGCCAGCGCGACGAGTGGATCGCCGACGCCGACGACTGGGTGTGGCTCAACTACTCGGCGTTCGCGGCCATGATCGGCCAGAAGCACGTGCGCGACGGCGACGTCTGGAGCCTCGGCTCGGTGCCCGCCGTCCGCCAGGTCGGGCTGGAATGCGGAGTCGCCCCCGACTTCGAGGTGACCGACCGCAACGGCGACACGCTGCGGCTCTCGGACTTCCGCGGCCACAAGGTGGTGCTGTTCACCTGGTCATCGTGGTGAGGCTGCCGCTTCAGCCTGCCGGTCTGGCAGGAGCTCTACGAATCCATCGGCCCGGACCGGTTCGAGTTGATCAGCGTGGCCCAGGACTCCGGTGGTCCCAAGGCGGTCGACAAGTGGTTCGACCGGGCCTCGCCGACCTACCGGTGCGTGGTCGACCCGACGCACGAGATCAGCTCGCTGTTCGGCTGGGTGAACGTGCCGTCGGCCGCCTGGATCGACGAGGACGGCCAGGTCGTCCGAAGCAACGAGGGCGTCTACCCGGCTGAGACGACCGTCGGGTTCGGCCTGGGCAAGGTCCGCATGGGCGACGACTCGTTCGCCGAGGCGACCCGCGACTGGATCGAGCGGGGCGCCGACAGCGAGCACGTCTGGTCGAGCAGCGAGCTGGCCCAGCGCCTGAAGCCCGTCGACGACGACAAGCTGCTGGCCGAGGCGACGTTCAAGCTGGCGTTGCACTTCGAGGCCGAGGGCGACAGCGAACGGGCCCTGAAGCACTTCGCCGCCGCGCAGGAACTGGCGCCCGACAACTGGAACTACCAGCGGCAGGGCTGGACCCACAAGGGGACGGCCTATGCCACCCTGCAGATCCTGAGGCGGACGAGCGACATGCGCAAGAACAGCGACAAGAGCTTCTACGACCCCACCGGGCTGCCCGGCGAGAACCATCGCCGGTTCACCGAGCCCGAGTGGCTGTGGACTCCGGCGGTCCGGCGCCTCAAGCGACTGCTCCGCCGCTAGAGCCACCCGGCGCGAGGCGGCGCACCCAGCCAGGCCCGGCCGCTACCGCCCGAAGGATCGCCCCATATCCTTCGGTGATGCGCTGGCGTCTGGCTCCGGGACTGCTGGCGGTTGCGATCACCGCCGCGAGTTGCGGGGGCGGGGCCAGCAGCGACGACGCCGGTGCCCAGGCCCCGACCGAGGCGGCGGCCGGCTCGACGGCCGAACCCAGCAGCACGCCGCCAGACACGGCCGAACCCAGCGGCACGCCGGCAGACACGGCCGAAGCCGAGAGCACGCCGGCAGATGCGGCCGAAGCCGAGAGCACGCCGGCAGACACGGCCGAAGCCGAGAGCACGCCGGCAGATGCGGCCGAAGCCGGCAGCACGCCGGCAGACGCTGCCGCCGAAGACCGGGAAGGCTCCGAGGCCGATCCCAGCGACGCCTACTTCGCCCTCGACCGGGTGATGGACATCAGCATCGAGATCGAAGTCGAGGACTGGGACACGCTGCGCCACCAGACCCGCACCATCGAGGACGTAGTCGCGGAGATCGCGGCGCACAGCCTGTCCCGGCCCTTCGCCAGCATCTACACCTGGTTCTCCGCGACCGTGACCGTGGACGGCGAGACCCACACCGAGGTCGGGGTTCGCAAGAAGGGGTTCGTAGGCTCCCAGAGCGACACCAAGCCGTCGCTCAAGCTGCGCTTCGACAAGTACGTCGACGGCCAGTCCCTCGGCGGGGTCATGGAGCGCATGACCCTGAACAACAGCGTCCAGGACCCCTCCATGGTCAACACCTGCATGTCGTACCGGGTGTTCGCCGCGGCCGGCAGTCCGGCGCCCCGCTGCAACTTCGCCACCGTGTCGGTGAACGGCAAGGACCTGGGCCTCTACGTCCACGTCGAGGAGTTCAAGAAGCCCTTCCTGCGGCGCCACTTCGACAGCGCGGACGGCAATCTCTACGAGGGCACGGTCAGCGACTTCACGCCGGAGTACCGCGGCACGATCGAGAAGAAGACGAACGAGGACGAAGACGACTGGTCCGACATCGACGCCGTGGTGGCGGCCCTGGAGGACACCTCCGACGCCGGCCTGGAGGCGCTGGCAGAGATCGTTGACCTGGACCGGTTCCTCACGTTCTGGGCGACCGAGGTGCTGGTCGGGCACTGGGACGGCTACGCCGGCCACCGCAACAACTACTGGTTCTACCGCGAGCCCGGCGGACGCTTCGTGTGCCTGCCGTGGGGCACCGACGGCACCTTCCAACTGGAGGGCGACCCGAACCCGTTCGACGGCATCAGCGACCCTCCCCCGTCGGTGCTGGCCGCCGGTGCCATCCCCGACCGCCTCTACAACCACCCCGAGTGGCGGATCGAGTACGTCGACCGGCTCAAGGAGATCATCGAGGCCGTCTGGGACACCGACGAGCTGCTGGCCGCGGTGGACGAGATGGCCGCCATCGTTCAGCAGCACGCCCTCCCCGCCGAGAGCGAGGCGGCCGAGGCCGACACCGAGCGGGTGCGCAAGTTCATCCTCAAGCGCGAGGGCGAGATCCTGGCCGACCTCACGCCGGAGCCGCCCGAGTGGCCCGAGCCGGACTTCGCCATCCCGGAATCGGCCGGGTCGGGAACCCTGGAGGTCGCCTTCAGCACGACCTGGGGAAGCAACCGGAGTTCCAACCCCCTCGAGGAGGGCACGATCGACAGCCTGCACCTGAACGGCGCCCCCGAGCCGATCGAGGGCCTGGCGGCTCTGGCCGGCCACTCCGACGGGGAGGAGACCGCCCTGCTGCCCCAGACCGACGACCACGCGTCCATCGCGGTGCTGTCGCTCGACGACGACGGATCCCTCAGCGGCATGACGCTGGTGCTGGACGTGAAGTACCTGAAGGCGGGCGCGACGGTGTCGATCGGCGCGGACCTCATCGCGGGCGGCGTGTGGTCGATCCCGCCGGGAGCGTCAGCGCCGGACAGCTTCTCGCCGTTCACCGAGGGCGTGCTGGAGCTGTCGAGCGCGGGCGCAACGCCCGGCGCGGTCATCGCCGGAGTCTTCACCGGCGCGTTCGGGGATGCCCGGCTGCCGACCGGAGCGGCCACCGAAGCCAGCACCGCTTCACCCGGCGCCGGCCTCGTCATCAACGAGGTGGCCGCCAAGGGCGACCCGCTGGACTGGTTCGAGCTCCACAACTCCTCAACCCAGCCGCTCGCTCTCGACGGCTTCGTGTTCGCCGACGACCTCGCCGACGCCGGCAAGCGGGTCGCCTTCCCGGCCGGCACCACCATCGGAGCGGGCGGGTACATGGCGTTCAGGCTGGACAAGGACGGCTGGCCCGGCTTCGCTCTGGGCGGCGACGAGGAACTGGGCGTCTGGCGGACCGACGGAGACCTGGTCGACAGCGTCGACTGGGAAGAGGGCGACTCCCCCGGCAACCAGAGCTACGCCCGGGTGCCCGACGCCACCGGCGACTTCCAGACCGTCAACTCCCCCACCCCGGGCGCCCCCAACCAGCCCTGACAGCGCCCACACAATGGGCGAGAGCCTGTCGCGCCGAAGCGGTGTCATTCCCGCTCTTGTTCGCTGCGCTCACGGGCCGCTCGGACCACGGCCTCGCGCCGTATGGGCCGCGTTCGCTCGCCTAGCCGCTCGGCCTCTGACAGCCGGCGGCGCCCGGAGGCCGGCTCTGGCGGTCAGAACTTCTGGATTGTGTGATGGTGGGTCATGGCCGAACCGGCCGGGCCCAGGAGCATGTGGGCCCTGAGGTTGCGCTTGTGGAACAGCCGGACCAGCTCGGTGTCGTGGCGGCCGGTGGTGTCGGCCAGCACGAAGGCCTCCAGCTTGGCCTCGCCGTCGCGCCAGTCGTGGGGGCGGGCGCCGAGCAGTCGCTCCAGGTCGTCTAGGTCGGCCTGGTTGACGGCGTCGCCGATCTCGTCGCGGCGCTGGAGGTGGCGGGCCAGCCGGAACAGGGTCCGCGCCTCGTGGCGGACGAACTCGTCCTCGGTGGAGATCGACCGCAGCGCCCGCACCAGGTGCCCGTGGCCCACGTCGGCGGTCGACAAGCGGGGCTCGGGCGTCTCCACGGCGGGTAGGTCGATGCCGAGGTGCTCGGCCCAGGCCTCGGTGGCGAACAGGTTGGTCTCGCAGCACCAGTGCAGGTTGGTCATAAGGTCCGACGCCGGTGTGGGGTCGCGCAGGGCGTGGCTGTAGGCCAGTTGGTTCGACAGCGTGAAGGCGAGGTGGTGCCAGCGAACCGCGTCCAGGTCGACGGGGGCGCCCGACAGCTCCTCGTAGCGGGTGTAGAGCTGCCTCATGTCGCCGTAGCCGACGATGGTGTCGCGCATGCGCCAGGCGGCCAGGTCCATCATGGGGTCGCCGAGGTGGCCCAGCTCGAGGTCCAGCACCGCCAGGATCCGGCCGCCGGCGTGGTGGAACTGGCCCGAGTCCCACACCACGGGCGCCTCCCGGCCGGCGGTGTCGACCGGGTTGCGTCGCAGCCAGCCCAGGCAGAACTCGAGGAAGGGGTCGGGATGCCTCTTCAGGGAGCGGTAGTGCTCCTCGTAGCGCCGCAGGCCCACCGGCCCGGCCTCGGCGGGGTCCGCGGCCCGCCGGATCCCGGCCGCGGCGAACGGCTCGACTGGGAGGGCGTGGAGTCGGGCCAGGATGGCGAGGTAGTGGTCGACGGCCGCGGCCCGGTCGTCGTCGCTGGTGCCGGCGAAGTGCTCTTCACCCTCGACGCGGTCCATCACGTAGGCCATGGGCTCGTCGATCCAGCCGTGAACGGTGGCCACCGGGATGCCGTGGGTGCCCAGCAGCCGCTGGAACGTCATCTCGTGCTCGAGCGGGAAGATGAGCGGCATGTCGGTGCGGTCGCCGCGCACCACGAGCTCGTGGCGGGCGCCGCCGCGGTCGACGGTCGCGAACCACACCGGGCGCCAGCGGGTCTGGCGGGCCAGGTCGACGACCGTGCCGCCGAAGTCCCGCTCGAACCAGCCCACGATGTTGCCGTCGGCCGCCGCCAGCGACTCCGGGCTCATCATGGCGAGTCCATCTCGTCGCCCCACGCCCGACCCGCACCGTCGGCGGCCGCCAGCGACTCCGGGCTCATCATGGCGAGTCCATCTCGTCGCCCCACGCCCGACCCGCACCGTCGGCGGCCGCCAGCGACTCCGGGCTCATCATGGCGCTGCGCCTCTCCCCTGTCCGCTCGACTGTCCGCGGGCCTGCCCCAGCCGACGCCGTACCTTTCGACGGCAGGCCCATTGTGGTCTAGGTTCGCGGCTCCCCCATCGGATCGCCAAGGAGGAATGATGAGGTTCAGTTTCGTAACCCTGCCCGACTACCCGCTGTCGGAGTCCCTGGAACACGTCAAGCTGGCTGACGAGCTCGGGTTCTACGGGTGCTATGCCGCCGACGAGACGTGGCACAAGGACCTGTACGTGCTGTTCGCGGCAGCGGCGTCGCAGACCAGCCAGATCCGTATGGGGCCCAGCCTGGCCCCGATCGCGCTGCGGGAGCCGACCCTGGTCGCCCAGGCGGTGGCCACCCTCGACGAGCTGACCGGCGGCCGGGCCGAGTGCGTCATCTCCAGCGGGAACTTCAGCCTGCTGGCCCAGTACGCCACCGACTGGACCGGCATCAAGCCCCTGTCGCGGGTCAAGGAGGCCCACCACGTGATGCGCACCTTCCTCGACGAGGGCGCGCTGACCTTCGAGGGCGAGTTCTTCAACTACGCCGGGCTGTTCACCTTCGCCCGCCCGGTGCAGGAGCGCCTTCCGCTGCTGATCGGCGCCCTGCGGGGCCCGAAGAGCTTCCAGGCGGCCGGCGAGCTGTCCGACGGCACCCACGCCTTCGCCCAGTACTCCCGGGAGGCGTGCGACTACATGGTGGAGCACCTGCGGATCGGCGCCGAGCGGGCCGGCAAGGACTGGCAGGACCTCGACATCGCGGTGTGGAACGTGTTCGCCGTCGGCCCCGACTCGGCCAAGGCCAAGCAGGCCGCCCAGACCATCGGCGCGTTCTACATCCCGGCCATGGCGGTGGAGCAGATGGAGCGCCACGGCGTGTCGCAGTCCGACGTGCAGCCCATCCTCGACGCCTTCGGCGACGGCGACGTGCAGGGGGCGATCGACAACATGACGATCGACATCGCCGAGAGGCTCTCGGTGGCCGGCACCCCCGAGGAGGTGGTCGAGAAGATCAAGTCCGACATCGAGCCGAGCGGCGTCAACCACTTCATCGCCTGCATCACCGACTCGTTCCTGCTGAACGCGTTCACGGGACGCGACATCGAGGTGCCCGACGTCCAGGGCCAGCTCCAGCTGATCCACGACGAGGTGATGCCCGCTTTCGCCTGACCCGACCGGGTCGGCTGATCAGAGCGTGGTGGGGCGGTTCACGAACCGCTTGGCGGTCGGGCTGTAGAACCAGCCTCCGCCGGCCTTGGTACCGCCGTCGGCGGGGATGTTGTGGCCGGTGACGAAGCTGGACATGTCCGATGCCAGGAAGAGCGCAACCCGGGCCTGGTCGGCGGGCCAGCCGAGGCGACCCACCGGCGCCCATGACTCCCAGAGCGCCTCGTGCTCGTCGTACCCGCGGATGTAGTCGACCTGCGGGGTCTGCGTCAGGTCGGTGCCGATCCCGTTGGCGCGGATGCCGTGCCGCCCGTAGCCGGCCGCCAGCGACGTGGTGAAGTGGGCGACTGCGGCCTTCATGGCCGCGTACACGGGCTCGCCGGGGAAGCCGCGCATGCCCTCGACCGAGTGCACGTTCACGATCGATCCGCCGCCGCGCTCGATCATCGAGTCCAGGAAGGCGCGGGTGACCGCCACCACATGCCAGAAGTTGACGCGGTGCATGGCCTCCCACGACTCCGGGTCGGACTCGTGGAACCGCACGAGGGGCCGGTAGTCGCCGACGTTGTTGACCAGGACGTCCACGCCGGAATGGGCGTCGAGCACCGCGGCGGCGAGCTCGTCCACGCCTACCTCGGTGCGCACGTCCACGACATGGGCACGGGCACGGCCACCGGCGGTCGCGATGGAATCGACAACTCCGGCAGCCCGGTCGGCGTCGATCTCCGCGATCTCCACCGCGGCCCCATGCTCGGCGAACAGCTCGCTGATGGCCGCGCCGATCCCGGCACCGCCCCCGGTAACGACCGCGACCTTGCCGTCGAGCAGGCGGCTCCAGTCGTCGATCTGCGGAACATCGGAGGGATCGGTCGTCATGCTGGTTCGGTGCCGCCGGGCTCGAGGCTGAGGAAACGCTCAAGGTGGTGGTTCATGTTGATGATGCGGCACTCCTCGCCCGACAGCGTGAGGCGGGTGAGGCCGGGCTGGTGCAGACCGGTCTGCATGGTGCGGATCACGCTCAGGTCCTGGTTGAGGACGAAGGTGATGACGAACGCGTCCCACACCTGCTGATCGTCCACGTCGCGGCCCAGGCGGGGGCTAGGCACCCCGTAGTCCTGGTAGGACGCGCTGTGACGGTCCCAGATCCGCTGGGGGGCGTTGACGTCGTCGATGCTGGCCAGCATCTCGCGGTGCAGGCCCTGCACGTGGTAGGTCTCCGAGAAGCGCGATGAGGTCTCTGGGGTGCCGACGATCTCGGTCTCGTTCGGTGGGGCGGCATCAACCATGCCCGTATCGTGGCACACCGCCGGCCTCCTTCACCCCTACTCTCGCGCGTGTCGCCGCCACCGCGAGGGAGCCAACTCATGCTCGACATCGATCCCGGCTCTAACACCAACCCGGCCGTCACCGAATGGGAGACGGCCGGGCTGCGCCCACCGGACATGGAGGCCATTCGCTCGTGGCGCCTCCAGCGACTCCGGTCCCAGCTCCAGTCCGAAGACGTGGCGGGCATCGTGCTGTTCGACCCGCTCAACATTCGCTACGCCCTCGACGCGACCAACATGCAGGTGTGGAGCACCCACAACGCGGTGCGGTACGCCTTCGTAGCCACCGACGGGCCGATCATTCTCTTCGACCTGGCCCGCTGCGAGCACCTGACCGCGCACTTGCCCCTCATTGACGAGATCAGGGACGCCACTGGCTGGTTCTTCTTCCAGAACGGCCCCCGGGAGGCCGAGGCGACTGATCGGTGGGCCGCCGAGATCGCCGATCTGGTACACCTGCACGGCAGAGGCAGCCTCCGGATCGCGCTCGACAAATGCGAGGGACCGGGGCTCCCCGCTCTCGCGCGCCACCGCGTTGAGGCCGTCGCGAGCATGCGCTTCACCGAACTGGCCCGCTACCGCAAGCACCCCGAGGAGATCGTGGCCATGCGCCGCGCCGTCTGCAGCACCCAGCAGGCCATGCACGAGATGTGGCAGGCGCTGGAGCCCGGTATCACCGAGAACCAGCTGTGGTCGCACCTGCACGCCGGCAACATCGCCCGGGGCGGCGAGTGGCTCGAGACCCGGCTTCTGTCGAGCGGTCCCCGCACCAACCCGTGGTTCGCAGAATGCTCGCACCGTGTGATCAAGGCCGGCGACCTCGTCAGCTTCGACACCGATCTGATCGGACCGTACGGCTACGCCGCTGACATCTCCCGTAGCTGGGTCACACCTGGCCGAGAGCCGACCCCACAGCAGAGGTCCCTGCACGCGCTCGCCTGCGAAGCGCTGGACCACAACCGTTCGATCCTGGAGCCCGGCCTGAGTTTCCGGGAGTTCGCCGAGCGCAGCTACCAACTGCCCGACCGGTTCATTCCCAACCGTTACGCAGACATCGCCCACGGTCTGGGCCTGTCCACCGAGTACCCGATGATCCACTACATCCAGGATTGGGACGCCTACGGCTACGACGGCGTCATCGAGGACGGCGTGGTCTTGTGCCTCGAAACCTACGTCGGTCAGCCGGGCGGATCCGAGGGAATCAAGCTCGAGAACCAGGTGTACGTGACCAGCGACGGCTCCGAACTGCTCGATACGTTCCCGATGGAGCTAGTCCCCTACTAACCGTCCGTGGTCCACCGATCGTGCCTGCCGTCACGATCGGGCGAGCACGAGGGTTGCCCACTCACCGGAGGTCCGGCGGGCGACTTCGACGAGGGGGCGCAGGAAGCCGGCGATCTGCGAGCACTGCGACGGGGAGATCCCGCCCACCACGAGCCATCCGTCCGGCGACACGTGGGCTACAAGCTCCGAGGCGAGTTCGACAATCCCCGCCCGAGCGATATTGGCCACCACTACGTCGAAGCTGTCTTCGATCCCGCTCAGCGGAGTCAGGGTCGCCTCTATCCGAGCACCCATGTCGTTGATCACGGCGTTGCGCCGGGCCGCTTCCACGGCCTCCGCGTCAATGTCAACCGCCACTGCCCCGGCCGCGCCGAGCCGGAGCGCGCACAGTCCGAGGACACCGCTCCCGCAGCCCACGTCCAGAACCCGCTCCCCGCCCGCGATCCGATCCACGAGTTCCTCGATGATCTGGGCCGTCGTGGGATGGCGGCCGTCCCCGAAGCCGCCCGGACCGAGCTCGATCAGGCCCGCAAGATCCCGGCGACAGTGCTCCGACCACGCCCGGCAGACGCTGAGCCGCCCACCGAAGGTGACCGGGCGGGAGTCTTCGAGCCACCGGTGGAGAGCCGCGCCTCCGTCAGGCCTAGTGACCGCCATCACCCCCTCGGCCCGCAGCGACGCCACCACGCCGGCCACGTCTGTCTCGCCGTCGACCGCGGCCAGCACCACCCGGCGGAGGCTGCACGGTGCCACGACGTCCACCGGGCGGACGCCCAACTCTTGGAGCCGGTCGCGGACCCTGGCGAGGTCGTCGTCTGTGGTCGCCACCACGATCATCGCGACACGATGCCAGAACCTGACGGCCGGCAATGACCCGGACGCCTGGCTCGTGATCCTGCCGGGGCAGTATGTTCGACCTGCCGGCGAGCCAGGAGACGCCATGACCGAGAGCCACGACCTAGGTCCCATCGGTGATCGGGTGCTGTTCGAGGACGAGAGGATCCGGGTCTGGGAGATGGTGCTCGAGCCGGGCGAGCGGTCGCCCATGCATCACCACGAGCACGACTACATCGTGGTAGTCGTGGAGGGTGACCGGGTCACGGTCGAGCCGATCGAGACGGGCGAGGACGGATCCGGCTCCAAGTCTGCGAGCGTGGCGCCGGGCCACAGCGTGTTCCTGCGCAAGGGTGGAACCGAGGTGGCCGTCAACTCGGGCGCTGTGCGGTACCGGGACGTCCAAATCGAGCTGCTCGACTCCTGATCATACGGGCGAGACCGTGGGCGCTGTTTCGTTGATTTGGGCGGCCCTCAGGTCGCAGCGAGCAAGAACGCGATTCACCCCCGCTCGACGCTAAACGCTCGCACCCATCGGCGCGGCCCCTGAGTCTCGCTCCACTCAGGCGGCCGACTTGGCCGGTGGCCGCCGGTTGCGGTTGCGGGACCTTGGCGGCCGGCCGCTGGCCTGGGAGCCGGATTGCGGCGGCCGGCTGCTGCGCCGGGAGCGGGACCGGCGCCGGGCGCGTGGAGGCTCGACACCGCGGCGCGGCTGGGACCCGCGGCGCGGCCGGTCCGAGTCTGCGGCGGCGGCAGCCGGCTCAGACTTCGGAGACTGGCCGGGCCGTGTGATCGCGGCCATGTCGACTTCGGTGATCGGCTGCCGGATGTCGAGCTGACGCTGCATCCGGCCCAGCTCTCGGGCCTGCTCGGGCGGGACGAGCGAGACAACGACGCCGCCCTGGCCGGCTCGGGCGGTGCGTCCCGACCGGTGCAGATAGGCCTTGTGGTCCTCGGGAGCGTCGTAGTGGATGACCGCTGCGACGCGCTCGACGTGGATGCCCCGGGCCGCGACATCGGTCGCTATCAGGGCCTGAACCCGGCCGGCGGCGAACTCCCCCAGTGCCCGGGTGCGCTGGTTCTGGCTCCGACCGCCGTGGATGGCCGCGGTCGTGATGCCGGTGCGGCCGAGCTGGCGGGCCAGCCGGTCGCAGCCGTGGCGGGTCCGGCAGAAGACGATCGCGCTGCCGGACGCGGCGACGGCGTCCGCCGTGACCCCGATGCGCTCCGCTCGGGCCACGTTCCAGAACACGTGGTCGGCTGCGACCACGTCCGGGGTCTCCTCACCGACCTCGCAGCGCACGGGGCGGTGCTGGTAGTCGCGGGTGAGCGACGCCACGTCGCCGTCGAGAGTGGCCGAGAACAGCATCGTCTGGCGGGCGGGCGAGGTCTGGTCGAGCAGGCGCCGCACAGCCGGGACGAATCCCATGTCGGCCATGCGGTCGGCCTCGTCGATCACGACTGCCTCCACCGCGCCGAGGCCGACCACGCCCTGCTCGATCAGGTCTTCGAGGCGTCCGGGACACGCCACCAGGATGTCGACGCCCTGGCGGAGGGACTCGATCTGACGGCCGTAGCCCACGCCGCCGTAGACCACCGCGACCCGCACGCCTCCGGCGAAGGATCGCAGCTCGGTCATGATCTGGTCGGCGAGCTCCCGGGTGGGGGCCAGCACCAACGCCGTCGGCCGGTGGGGCCGGGCCCGAACGGTGTTGGCCACGAGCGGGATCCCGAAGGCCAGGGTCTTGCCCGATCCGGTGGGAGCGCGGCCGCAGATGTCGTGGCCGGCCATGGCGTCGGCCATCGCGGCCGCTTGGATGTCGAAGGGTCGGGTGATGCCGCGCTCCTCGAGGGCGCGGCATATGGACTCGGGTACGCCCAGTCGGGCGAAGGTGGGGGGCATTGTTCTCCTTGCCCGCGTCGAGCGGGCGGCTCATGGGTTCGGCGCTGCCTCGAAGGGGGCGATCAGGGCAGCAGTCTCTGGGTTTGGCTCACGATGACCGGAAGAACCAACACCCGTCAGCGAACCGCCGGCCGGACATCCCGGCCAGGCTGGGGCCAACCCTACCGACTGATCGCGCGTGGTCCTCGATTCGACCGGCGCCGCCGCGGTCATGGCGACCTCTGGGACCGCCCGTCGGCGGGACTCCGCCGGCCACTACGCTGGCCGCCGTGGCCGACGACGTGCTTCCCCCCGACGAAGACGAGGCGTTCCGGGCCCGCTGCCGGGCCTTCCTCGACGAGCACGCCACCGGCATCGATCTCGGCGGGCGACCCGACCCGAGGGGCGAGCTGCGGCTGCGGGCGGCCCGGAGATTCCAGCGGGCGCTGGCCGCCGCAGAGCTGGCCGGGCTGACCTACCCGGCCGAATACGGCGGTGCCGGGCTTACCAAGGCCCACGACAGGGTCTGGCGCGAGGAGTACAGCCGCTACCCCAACATGACCTACGACCTGCTCATCTCCCACGGGATGTGCCTTCCCATGCTGGCCGAGTACGGCAGCCACGCCCAGAAGTCGGCCCACCTGGCCCGCGTCATCTCCGCCGAGGACGTGTGGTGCCAGATGTTCTCCGAGCCCGGCGCCGGCTCCGACGTGGCCAGCCTCCAGACTCGGGCCGAGCGCGACGGCGACGAGTGGATCATCAACGGCCAGAAGGTGTGGACCACCCTGGCCCACCTGTGCGCCTACGGGATCATCATCGCCCGCACCGATCCCGACGTGCCCAAACACGCCGGGATCTCGATGTTCATCGTGCCCATGGACTCCGCGGGCGTGGAGGTCCGGCCCATCCACCAGATCGACGGCGGCACCCACTTCAACGAGGTGTTCTTCACCGACGTGCGCATCGGTGCCGACAACCTCCTCGGCGACCTCAACAACGGCTGGCGCATGGCCACCGCCATGTTGATGTACGAGCGGGTCGCCATCGGCTCGGGCACCACCGGCGGGATATCGACCGACCGCACCGACCGCCTGATCGAGGCGGCCCGCAAGCGGGGGCTCGACCGCGACCCGGCCCTCCGCCAGCAGCTGATGCGGCTGCACATCCTGGAGACCTGCGGATCGCTGGTGGCCATGCGCACCCGGGCCGAGCTCAAGGCGGGCCGCACCCCGGGACCGGGCGGATCGGTCGGAAAGCTGGCCACCGTGCAGATCGCGGACCTGCACACCGAGGTGTCCATGGCCATCGCGGGAGCCTCCGGCGTGGCCTGGGAGGACGAGTCCGACGCCTACTGGCAGCGCCAGGCTCTCACGTCGCTTCAGGCCGGGATCGCCGGCGGAACCTCGGAGATCCAGCGCAACATCATCGGCGACCGGGTGCTGGGCCTGCCCCGCGACATCAGCGTCGACCGGGGCGTGGCGTTCAAGGACCTCAAGGTCGGCACCCAGACCGGCTGAGCCCGGGCCCGGCCGGCGGCTACAGCAGGTGGCGGGTGGTCTGGTAGACGGTGCGGATCGCGAAGTTGGACCGCAGCCTCGCGACGCCGGGAAGCCGGGACAGGTGCTCGTTGTGGATCCGCTCGAAGTCGCGGTGGTCCTGCACGGCGAGATGGACCAGATAGTCGGCGTCGCCCGCCACCAGGTGGCACGACATCACCTCCGGGCAGGCGCGGACCTCCTCCTCGAAGTGCCTCAGCGACTCCTCGCTCTGGCTCACCAGCGACACCTCCACGAACACGTCCAAGTCCCGGCCGATGGCCTCGGTCTCGAGGATCATCACGTAGCCCGCGATCACGCCGTCGGCCTCCAGCCGGCGCACCCGGCGATGGCAGGCCGACGTCGACAGCCCCACCCGGTCGGCCAGCTCGGCGTGCGAGACCCGGCCGTCGGTCTGGAGCTCGTTGAGGATGAGACGATCAATCGAGTCGATATCGAGCATGACAATATTTTGCGCCAAATCTGCTCTCAGCGCAAGAACTCCGGCGCTTGATCGAGAACTAGCACCAATTTCGCTAGTTTCTTGCCGCTTGGACGCGTGTATTCTGTCGGAAATCGCAGGTGGAGGGGTTCACATGCGAATCGGAGTTCCCAAGGAGACCAAGAGCGAGGAGCGCCGCGTCGGGCTCACCCCCGACAGCGTGCGCGAGGTCACCGACCGCGGGCACGAGGTGTACGTGGAATGCGGCGCGGGTGCGGGCGCCGGGTTCGACGACGACGAGTACAAGGGGCGCGGGGCCATGATCGTCCCCACCCCCGAGGACCTCTTCGAGGTCGCCGAACTGATCGTCAAGGTCAAGGAGCCCCTGGCCCCCGAGCGGGCCCTCCTCAGGGCCGACCACACCCTGTTCACGTACCTCCACCTCGCCCCCGACCCCGACCAGGCCTACGACCTGCTCGCCAGCGGGGTCACCGCCATCGCCTACGAGTCGGTCACCGACGGCAACGGCCGCCTCCCACTGCTCGCCCCCATGTCCCAGGTGGCGGGACGCCTGGCCATCCAGGCCGGCGCCCGCTGCCTGGAGGCATCCGCGGGCGGCCGGGGGGTGCTGCTGGGCGGCGTGCCCGGCGTGGCCGCGGCGCCCGTGACGATCATCGGCGGCGGCGTGGTGGGCACCAACGCAGTGGAGATGGCCCTCGGGCTCGGCGCCGACGTGACCGTGCTGGACCGCGACGCCAGAGTGCTGGAGTCGCTGGCCGCCCGCTTCGGCCCCGCGCTCCGCACCCTGTACTCCAGCCCCACCCGGCTGGCCCAGGCGGTGTACACCGCCGATCTGGTCATCGGGGCGGTGCTGCTGCCCGGCGCCCGGGCGCCGCGGCTGATCACCAGACAGATGGTCAAGGTCATGCGGCCCGGCACGGTGATCGTGGACGTGGCCATCGACCAGGGCGGCTGCGCCGAGACCTCCAGGCCCACCACCCACGCCGAACCGACCTACGTGGTCGACGACGTGGTCCACTACTGCGTGGCCAACATGCCGGGCGCGGTGCCGCGCACCTCCACCCAGGCCCTCAACAACGCCACCCTCCCCTACGTGCTCAGGCTCGCCGACCAGGGCGTCGTCGAGGCCATCGCAGCCGACCGGGGCCTCCAGGACGGCCTCAGCGTGCGCAAGGGACAGATCACCGAGCCCGCAGTGGCCGACGCCCTGGACCTCCCCTACATCGCGCCCCTAGACACCCTGGGCTGACCCCCGCCCCAGCCGGGGCCCCCGATCTAGTTCGGCCGCCCGCCAGCCATTCCCCCAAGCTGGCGGGCGGCATCGCGCCCAGCCGGCCGGTGCCCCCTGGGCAGGCCCTCGACACCGCTCCCCAAGCATCTCAACCACAGCGCCGCCAGGCCCGACGAACACCGATACGGCGTGCCGCTGCCGCTGACGCTGACACGCGTGTACGTTCAGGTGTCAGCGACCCGCTGTCCGCGGCACGAAACCAGACATCCTGACCAATGAACCGGATCATGACCGTTAGCCAAGCGGCAGAGCGCTGGGCGAAGGACCTCACAGACGTATCAGGCCGCAACCGCCTGCTGTTCTATCGGGACCTGAAAGTCGGTACTCTGAATCTCTCCGGCGCAGACCCCGGCGAGCTCGGCCGGTTGCTGGCATCGGTGCCCGGGAAGCGTATCCGATTGCGCAGACTGTTCTCGGGCCGCGGCTCCACAGACCAGGACCTCGCCGACGACGCCGTGAGGCGAGCGCGGGCCATGAGCCGGAAGGCCTTGGAGAACTTCGAAGAGCGAGGCATCAGCACCTTGTTCATCGTGCAGGGGATGGCCACATGGACAACTGAAGTCTCGTCTGCCGAACCTGCAGCACCCGTGCTCATGTGCCCGCTGGGCCTTCATCGACGCGGCGCATCAGAGGCGGACTTCGACCTTTCGCTTGAGGGCGAATGGACCGTCAACGGGGCACTGCTGCAATCGCTGGCCCGGGAAATCGGCCTGGAGGTATCGAGCGAGGAGCTACTCGGATCCTACCTGTCTGATGCTCGACTTGACGACGGTGAAGTAGCGGCGATATTCGACGACCTCAGCGACCGAGCCAGCCGGGTTCCTGGCTTCGCGATACAGCGCCATCGGATGCTGATCGGCAACTTCATGTACAAGAAGATGCCGATGGTGAACGACATCCTCAACAATTTGGAGGTGCTCGCCGACAACGACCTAGTCTCAGCTATCGCGGGCGACGAAGACGCCAGCATCAGTCTTCGCCGTCACCACACTCACAGTGTCGATCCATCGCATCCGGACTCAATCCCGCCTGCCGACGAGTTCCTCGTGCTCGATGCCGACTCGTCGCAGAACGCGGCCATCAATGCCGCCTTGGCGGGCGAGTCGTTCGTGCTGCAGGGACCACCCGGCACGGGCAAGAGCCAGACCATCGCCAACCTGATTGCAACGATGATGGCACGGGGCCGCAGCGTGCTGTTCGTGGCCGAGAAGCGGGCGGCCATAGACGCAGTGGTCAAGAGGTTGGCCAAGGTAGGCCTCAACGACTTCGTGATGGACCTTCACGGAGGCACGATCTCTCGGCGCGAGCTAGCCCGTCAGCTCGATCAGACGCTCACCGCAATAGGCCAGACACCACCGACGGACAGTCAAGACCTCCACGATCGGCTGGAGTTCTCTCGGGCCGAACTGTCGGGCTACGCCAATGCCCTCCACGAGCGAAGAATCCCATGGGGACTGTCGCTCTTCGATGTGCAGAATCGCCTGCTTGAGATGGAGGGCAGTTCCCCGCAGGGTTCAGCATCAGAATCGCTGCAGTTCCCTGCAGCGATCATCGAGCGATTGGACCAGCAATCCTCGCGAGAAGCACAGCGCGACCTCAGCGACTGGTCTGACCTCTCCGAACCCCTGGTATCGGGGCGATCGCCCTGGACTGGTGCTCGAATCTCCACCAGAGACGACGTCACGCAGGTGATGGAACTGCTTCTCCAGACGGAATCGGCGATTCGGGCCGCGCAGGCCTCCATGGACGACCTTCTCGCCGAAATCGAGTTCGCTGACCCCGGTTCCCTGGATGCCTGGGCAGAACTACTGAGGCTGCTGAACGAGTTGGACGACATCTGCTCAAGACTCACCGCCGACGTGTTCGCAAAGGACTTGGCTGGGCTTGAGTCGAGCCTCGCTCCTATGGGGCGAGGCCTGACTTCAAGGGCGCTGGCTCAACTCTTCAATAGCCGCTATCGGGCGTCCAAGCGCGAGGTGGCCAACCTCAATCGACAGCATGCAAAGCTCCGGGCCCCCGCTGCCCTCGATCTGGTGAGTTCCGCTCATGCAATGGCCGACCAGTGGCGCGAGTTAGGCCGGGAGGAACCTCCACCGGTCCCCTCCGGCTTGAAGAAGGCGATCGACAGCCTCGACGAGGCGACGCGGCACGTGGACGAATTGGCGCCGTTCCTGCCCGATATCAGCTTCGGCGAGCTGTCACACGACGAACTGATCGCTCTGATCCGCAGACTGATGGCTGATCAACGAACCCTCAACCGCATGCCCACGCTGACCGAAATCGAAGATCGGGTGGCCGATGCGGGGATATCCGTGCTATTGGATCGTGCGCTATCGGGCGAACTCGAACCCGGTGAGCTTGCAACAACCTTCGAGCGGGCCTGGCTCCAATCCATCCAGCGAGAGATACTCTCGACCGATCGACGCTTGGGCACATTCGACAGTCAACGTCACGTTCGGCATCTCGAGAGCTTTCGTTCCGCCGACAGCATGCACTTGTGCCAGAGCCCGGCACGTATTCGCCGTCAGGTCGCCGAGCATGCGATCAGTGCGTGCAACAGCCATCCCGACCAGAACAAGCTGATCCGCTGGGAAGCCAACAAGAAGACCCGCCACCTTCCGCTGCGCACGCTGTTCGACAGGGCACCGGACGTGCTGACCGCGGTTAGGCCGTGTTGGGCCATGTCGCCACTAGACGTGGCCCAGACGCTGCCGCCTCGCCCATTGTTCAATCTAGTGATATTCGACGAGGCCAGCCAGGTGCTGCCATGCGACGCCATCTCCGCACTGATGCGGGCCGAGCGGGCCATGGTTGCGGGCGACTCCCGACAACTGCCGCCGACCACCTTCTTCGATGGCAGCGGCAACGACGACGAGGATGATGACGACGAAGGATCGCTGACGATGTTCGAATCGATCCTTGACGTGATGGACTCGCTGCTGTCCCGGCGACCGATCACCTGGCACTATCGGTCCCAGGATGAGCGTTTGATCGCATTCTCGAACCGCAACATCTATCACGGTGCCCTGACCACTTTCCCAGGAGCGGCCAGCACGGCCTGCGTGAACCTTGAATTGGTTCAACACCGGCTGGGCGAGCCTGCTGACACCAGGAGCAACCCGGATGAGGTCCGCAGAGTGGTGGAGTTGATGATCGACCATGCCCGGAAGCGCCCCGACGAGACGCTCGGCGTGATCGCGATGGGCTTGTACCACGCCAACCGAATCGAGGAGATGTTGCGCCGACGACTGGACGAAGAGAATTCTCCAGCACTCGAAGAATTCTTCGACGAGACGACCGAGGAACGCGCATTCGTCAAGAACTTGGAACGAGTGCAGGGAGACGAGCGCGACGCGATCATCCTCAGCGTCGGATACGGCAAGAACTCGAACGGCCGACTCATGTACCGATTCGGGCCGCTCAACGCCGAGGGCGGCGAGCGGCGGCTCAACGTGGCCGTCACGCGGGCGCGGCGACGCATGACCGTAGTGTCTTCGTTCGCCCACGCGGAGATGGACCCGAACCGCTCATCGGCGCGGGGCGTCGAGCACCTGCGGAGCTTTCTGAGGTACGCGGAGTCGGGTGGACACGACCTATCGGACACGGATGGGACAACGCCACTCAACCCCTTCGAACTAGATGTCCTCGACAAACTGGCGGCTGCAGGACTCGATGTTCTCCCGCAGTACGGCTGCTCGGGCTATCGCATCGACTTCGCAGTGCGCCACCCGGAGCGGGCGGGGCGGTTCGCCCTCGCGGTGGAGGCCGACGGTGCTAGCTACCATTCCTCACCGACAGCGCGAGACCGGGACCGCTTGCGTCAGGATCATCTGGAGCGCCTCGGCTGGCGGTTCTGCCGCATCTGGTCGACCGACTGGTTCAGGGACCACAAGCGGGAGATCGACCGCGTGATGCAGGCATACAGGCTCGCCTTGACAGAGACCGACTCCGATGAGGCTGCCAAGGCCCCAACCAAACGGGACGTGAGCAAGCCAGATGAGGTCGTCAACGAGCCGCCGCCGCGCAACCGAACGCCACTCCCCCACATCCCCCAGGGTCTCCCGATCCACCAGCACAGCCAAGCGATGCTCGTGCGGCTCGCTCAATGGGTGATGTCCGACGGCTTGCTTCGGACAGACGAGCAGGTCTTCGAAGAGATGTTCGCTCAGATGGGCTACAAGAATCGCGGCAAACGCATCAAGGAGGCGCTGTATCGAGCCATCAGCCAGGCCAAGTCCGCCCAGGAGGACGTCTAACCCGAGACTCCGAGCCTTGAGCCCCCATCTGAAGTGCAGCCGCACCTGAGCGCCGTCATGCGGCGAGGTGCAGACCGGGTGTGGCAGCGTTCTTGAGCAGATAGGCATTGCTAGCGTGAGTGCCGTGCTCGCATCCTGCGCTATTGAGGCGTCATGGCCGAGATCGTAGACCCGTTCGAGCAGGCGCAGTACAGGCCGCCCGACATCCAAGCGCAGATGAACCGCGGGCTGAGAGAACTCGGCAAGCTCCGAGGCTCACCCAACCAGAAGACCCCACAGGTCTATTACAACCTGGGCTGGTTGATCTATGCGGTCGTGCTCGTCTGCACGTTCTGCACGGTCAAGCTCGTCAAGTTCTTGAACAGGTGGTCAGACCAGCGAACGATGGCTTCACCCGAGTGGCAACAGATGCTCGCAGAGGTAGAGCGCGAGAACAACCGGCCGCCCTCGCCCCCGCCTTGGCGAGCGAGCCGAGGCCCGAGACTTGTCTCGTTCTACGAGGAGCCAGGGCCCGAGGAGGGCCAGATAGCGCATGACGCTGATCGCCTCCTCGACGAGTTCGAGGGCGGCGAACTGATCCTGGCGCTGGAGCGCGACGACCATTGGGAATACAGGCTCTTTGGACGAGTCCTCGAAGATGAACTGGACCGGCGGGTGCCCCTGCGTCGCGAAGTCAAGAATCGGCAAGCGCGAACGAGCGAAGCAACCTACGTCGACCTAGTCGACCTTGGACAGTGGGGCCTGGACAGATTGGGCGAATTGGGCCACTTCGCGGACACGGTGGGGGCGATCTTCAATGACGACCTCCCGCAGGCGCACGGAGATGAAGGTGTGCCTGGAGACCCTGTCGAGATCGCCGCCGCAGCGCGCCGGTTGGCCCAGTTGTGGGACGACATCGCGCAGTGGACACTTCGCTGCCGCTCGGTTCGTGTCGACTCCATCGCACGACGTGCGGTTGATCTGCTGTCGAACATGAGCGCGAACATGCTTGATGAGATCTGGAACTTCGGACACACGTTCATCCCACGTCTTGAGGAAGCCATCGAGACACACGCGGACGACGACGCCGAAGTCGTCGTCGTGACGATGGCTCTGACGCTGACTCTCAATGGTGCCGACGAGTTCGGCGAAGAGATGTCCCGGCTAGCCAGCGATCTAGAACGCTACCACTCGACGTGAGCCGGAGGCGAGGGGCAGGGCCGGATGGATGCCTTTGAAGCTGTCGTCGGTGAGATCCTCCACCGGGAGGGCTACTGGATTCAGAGCCCATATCGGGTGAACCTCACGAAACAGGGGAAGGTGGAAATCGGCAGACCGTCCTCACCACGGTGGGAACTCGACATTGTCGCGTACAAGGCCAGCCTCAACCAGGTCATCATCGTGGAGTGCAAGAGCTATCTCGATTCCTACGGCGTGAGATTCAGCGGCTTCGATGGCAGCAACCCGAAGGTCGCCGAGCGATACAAGTTGTTCAACGACAGGACCCTGAGGCGCGTAGTACAGGATCGGCTGATCCGTCAGATGTCCGAGGCTGGGCTCGTCAGCGAGGAACCCGACGTCACGCTCGCGCTCGCCTGCGGCAAGATCGTGTCCGAGTCCGACCGTGAGCAGCTACGTGTCCACTTCGACGAACGCGGCTGGATGCTCTGGGACAAGGAATGGCTGCAGCAACGGCTCATGCGGATGGCAGCGGGTGGCTACGAGAACAGTGCCGTCGCTGTGACAGCAAAGCTCCTGTTGAGGGACTGAGGCAACTGTCGCGCGGAGCCGCTGGGTAACGACAATTCACACCCCTTGGCTCAGGCCGGGAACCAGGCCTGTAGTAGACCCCGAAGTCGCACGAAGGCCCGGTCCGTGCACCTCTTCGTGCCGACGGTCGCCGCGAGCTGTCGATATATCGACGACGACCGTGGGATCGCCACCTGCCGTAGTGCCCATTCCATAGCCGCCTTGGGGTCTGGAGGCTTGTCGTCCTCCCCTGGCCAGAGACCTTGAGCAGTCAACGCCGATCGAAACTCGTCACTGCTCGCGTTCCAGCCCAGCGCTGTCGGGACATGTCTGGAGCGGCCGAAGACCCACGCCTCAAGTTCCGGTTCGATCACCACCGCTCTTGCCCAGTCGTTCATGCCTGCCAGCGCGAGATTCATCTCAAGCTGATCCTCAAGTTCGGACGCAGATTCCGCTGGAACGCCCTGCCAGGCAAGGTCAAGCAGGACGAGGGCCTGCTCCGCCCGAGAACGCAGCCCGCGAAGAAATCCGACGCCATCGTGAAAGCATCCCGGATCGTGCTCAGGATGGACTATCAACTCGGGCTCAATGGCCCGGATGCCAAGCGCTTCTGGCCGGGACAGGAGACCGGACACCACGGCCTCCATGTTCCTGTCAGAGACGAGACATAGTAGATCGACCGTCATCCCAGGACGCCGCTTGCAAGGAGTGTGCCGAGGTCGGCCGATCCCTGCCAGTCGCGCAGGCGCGGATGCTCAGTCCCTGTGACCATGTCAGTGCCCTCCACTTCGTCTCGCGCCAGGCAAAGCAGCTCATGCGGCTTGACGAGACGGGCCACCAACGGCGAGTGCGTCGTAAGGAGGACCTGCGCGTCGTATACGGAAGACAGAGATTGGAGAACCGTCTCGACTGCCAGCGGGTGAAGCCCGTTCTCTGGTTCCTCAATAAGGTAGATCCCCGCCAGATCGGGCAGATAGGCCAGCAGCGTCAGCGCGAGGAGCCGAAGGGTGCCGTCGGACACCAACCATGACGGCGTCTCCTGCCCGTTGGAGTGCTCCAGAACGAGATAGCGGTGCCGATCCTCCTCACGCTCGCGAGTCGTGATCCCGATGATGTCCGGCAGCGCCTCGCGAACATGCTTCACCCAGCGCTCGTGCCTGTCTGGGTGGGATTTGGCCAATCGATGAACCACATGTGGAAGATTGGAGCCATCTGGAAGGTAATCGCTGAGCCGGATCGGTGGACACGGATGCCGCATGGCCTCGCCGGAGAGCACGATCCTCTGAGCGCCACGCATTCGCTCTCGGAACCATAAGGCGACCGGAAAGCGCTCCTCATCGGCTGGCAGATTTGCCAGTGCCGATTCCCAAGGAGCAATCCGAAATGGAGCAGTCCACTTGCCCCTCTCGGCTCGGTAGTTCACGCGCTCGGGCTCCCGGCCGCGCGACACGACTCTCCTCCACCCCTTGGGTGCATGGTCACCCGGTGCTAGCGCGATCTGCTTCAGCGGCGTCTGGGGATGCGGGAACAACTCACGCTGCGTCGTAGGAAACCGTCGGCGAGGAATCAGACACAGCGTTTCGGAGACGAACGTCGGTTGGTTTGAGACGTCGATCTTGACTTCGTATCGGCATACCGTACGACTGCTGCTGGGCACCGACGCGAGCAGGCGCTCAGGGATGGCCATCTCGACAGCCAACTCGAACGATGGCCGCACGGAGAGCAGACGTGGACGACGCCCCGACCACACGAGATCACGCCCGTCCGTGGCTCGTAGTGGAACGTCCACTCGATCGTCACCCAGTATTGCTGTGTCGAGATCGGTCATAAGCACATCACCCAGGAAGGCGAGCACGTCCAGAAAGTTGGACTTGCCGCTGGCGTTCGGGCCGACGAGAACCTGAAATCCATCCAGAGGCTGCGACACGTACCGCAGCGAGCGGTAATAGAGCGCTTCGACGCGGGCAACTCCCACGGTTGCCTCGGGACCATTGGATTCGATCATTGAGCCGTTCATACGCTTCCAGCTTCTGGTAGTGCGATTCGCACATTACTTCCGCGGGAGGGGCGCGGCACTGGAAGCCTGCGCGTCGGCTTGAAGGTCGGCCAGGCGTCCCCTGGCTAGGTAGCTCGGGGCTAGGAGCGCCAGGTACGGGCGTCGGGCCTCACCCAGCAGCGCGGCGTCTAGGTCCAGCCACTCGGCGGTCGACGCCGACGGGTCGCAGTCCAGGAGGCGGTAGCGGCTGCGGCTGAAGAGGATGCCGTAGCGGGCACCGCGAGCCCGGCAGTCGGCAGCCAAGACGCCTTCGGCCGAGCGGCCCGCTCCGTCGAGCCGCATGAAGTCGCTCGGGTCGGCCTTTGGATGCACAATCGCGACCGGGCGTCCCTCGAATCGAGCAAGGTAGCCCCGAGGCTCCAAGCGCTCGACCTGGTAGCCCAGCCCGTCAAGCAGCGTGCGCCAGTCGCTCTCGACACGCACGCCGTCCAGTGTCTCGGCCGCAAAGATCCGAAAGCCGGGATCGCCCAGCAGTCGGGACTCCAGGGTGTGGCGGGTGAGCAGCCCGTGTACGACCATGCCACGGCCGGCCAGCCGGACGACCTCGCCCGAGACGTGACGGACTGCGTCGAGGCCGGTCATGGGCGCGGCCTCCTCGATGGCGGTAGCCAGGCCGGCGCAGTCCACTGAGCGGAGGGGCTCCTGCGCCGCGCGTGGGCCGAGAGCCAGAACGCTCCCCTCGTTCTCGGTGTCGTCGGTGATCAGCAGGTAGCTGACTGCGGAGTTGCCGACCCGCTCCCGCCAGCGGGCCCGCAGGTAGCGCTCACCGGACTCGGCAGCGGTCGCCACCTCGATGTGCTTGAACCTCACGGCGCGCACATCGCCCGCGCCCGGCGTCACTTCCTGCGCTACACCGCGCGCTACCAGCCGGCTGAGCAACTCGTCCGCGTTCACCGGTCTGAACCCTACGCGTACCGCCGCGACGACGGGAGCATTCGATGGCATGGTCTTCCCCACACTTTGTCCAATACATGGGAGAAGTTGCAATCAGCTACTGTATCATGACGCTGACCAAAAAGACGTTAGCAAATCGAACGTATATCGAAGGCGCCTACTGACGGTGCTAACCAACTAGGCAGCAAGTTGGAGCTTCACCCGCAAGTATTCCATGCCGCGGTCGCCCTTGACCCGGTTGCAGTGGCCGCATAGCAGTTGGAGGTTCGACAGGTGGTCGGTGCCGCCTTTGGCGACGGCGATAATGTGATCGACCTCTAGGTGCTGGGGCTTGAAGTGCTCGCGGCATCCGGCGCATGAGCCGCCTTGCTCGCCGTAGAGATGCTTGCGGTTGGTGGCGTCGTTGTAGGTCAGCAGTTGGCCGAGGTCGGTGCGCTTGGGGATGGTGCGTCGGTGCACGATTTTACGGAATAGCCCTTGTCGTTCTTCGATGCGCGACACCACGAGCTGGGCAGCTTTCGGGCTGATGTCGATCCCGACCCATGAGCGCTGTAGGTCGTCCGCTGCGACGAGCGTGGTAGCGCATCCGCAGAACGGATCGAACACTACGTCGCCGGGATTGGAACTGGCCTTGATGATCCGCTCCAGCAGCGCCAGCGGCTTCTGGGTCGGGTAGCCGACCCGCTCATTTGCGTTGGCGTTAAGATAGGAAATCTCCCACACGTCGCGCATCGCCTTCATCCCGCTCGCGCTCACATAGGTCTGGTCTGCTTTGCCGTCCTGAAATGTCGTTGTCCGGTTGCGGCCCTTGTGGCGATGGAGGCCCTTCGGGCTATGTGGTTCCAGCAGTTGGTTGAACTGCGACTCGTCCGAGCGGGCGAACATGAAGATGACATCGTGCATGCGCTGGAAATGCCGCGTCGCTCCGGTCCATCGCTGGTAGCTCCAGATGATCTCATTTCGGAACGCCTTGCGACCGAAGATGGCGTCGAGCACGAGCTTGAGGTAGTGGCTCATGGTGGGGTCGCAGTGCAGATACAGCGACCCGGTGGGCTTCAGCACGCGGCGAAGCTCCAGCAGCCTGACGGCCATGTAGGCGAGATAGGACTTGTCGGAGTCGCTCATCGCTGCCAACAGCACCCGGTAGAGCGAAGGGTGGCGGGCCTCCATGAGGTTGATCCACTCGGCGTCTACATCGCGCAACGTCCATGTGTCCTTGAACTCAGCGCCCGCGGCGGCCGAGCCGATGGGGGCGGCGTAGTTGGTCTTGGAGTTGAATGGCGGGTCGAGGTAGATCAAGTCCACCGATGCGCTGTTCATGCCGCGCATCACATGGAGGTTGTCACCAGTCCAAATCGTCTTGTCGGCCCAGTTGGGGCTACTCGCCCCCCCCCCCCCGACAGCCATTGCTACTCCGATGGCGCGGGCTCGTCGTCGGCTGTGATGAACGCTCGGGTCGCCTCCGACAGCGCGTCGAGATCGACCAGAGGCTCCTCGCCCCGCAAGCACGCGGGCGGGAGATCACGTTCGGGCTGCATGGCGCACCACCCATCTGTCAACCGGGGTGACAGACTAACAGACCCGCAACCCGAGTAGCGCTAGGCGGCATCGGCCACCAGTTCACGCCACGGCAGACTTCGGCCCTCCATGAGGTCCACAACCTCGCCCATTCGGTCGGTGACATGCACGTCGCGGCGGTTGTACCGGAAGCTGTGTTCCTCGATGTAGCGGTGCAGATGCTCGAGGGACATGTAGTGGTAGGTGCCGATGTAGGTGCGCTTCAACAGCGGCCAGTAGTTCTCGATCCCGTTGGTGTGCACCGGCCCGCGGACATACTCGCGTGCACCGCGAGCGACCGCCGAATGCAGGTAGTCCATCGCCTTCGACGGCCGGTAGGAGCGCCATTCGTCGGTGAACACCGTTGAGCCCGGCTGCACCGTGTCGATCACCATCCCGGCCAGACTCCGGGCCGATGCGTCCGGCACCGGCCGGGCGCTGACCCGGCTCGTGGCCCGATCCTTCACTCCGGCCACCGCCGTCACGACGCTGACACTAGCCGAGCCGCAATGCCCACAACAGGGGCCGTCCGGCCAGCGATGCTCATCCCGGTCTTCACGATCTCGTGCGGCTTGCTCATGCCCCCTATGTCCCATGGGGGTATGACATCAATCGGTCACGCGACCTGCGGTTTGGCTAGCACCGTTAGTAGTCGCCATATCGAGGCGAGGGTGCTAGTCGTTGATGTGCATGGCCACTGCTAGGTAGGCGCCGATGACCGCTACTAGGACCGCTATGACCAGCACCAGCAGGTTGACCTGGAACATGGCCGCGTCGTCCACCTTGAACCCGGCCAGGAGCCGGAGACCGTCGGCGTCGCTGAACTGGTCGATCACGTAGTTGCGCAGCAGCGCGTTGCTGGTCATGGCCACACCCGCCCCGAGCAGTCCCTGAACCAGGCCCTCGAGCATGAACGGGATGCGGATGAACGCCTTGGTGGCCCCCACCAGCCGCATGATCTCGATCTCGGTCCGGCGGTTGCCGATGGCCACCGCCAGCGTGTTGAGGATCAGCAGGGTGGACGCCGCCAGCAGGACGATCGAGCCGATGAACAGCACCCGTCCGGCACGGTCCGAGAGGTTCTGGACGTCCCGGATCACGTCACCGGCGAAGGTGACGGTCCGCACGCCGGGGCGGCCCTTGAACTGGTCGCCCAACTCCTCCACCACGTCGGGGTCCGGGTCGGTGGGCACCACCCGGTAGTACGGGGGGATGTCCTGCTCGGCGGCGATGTCGAGGACCTCGGGGGTGTCCTCGAAGAAGTCCCTGAACTCCTCGTAGGAGGCCAGGCGGTCGACGTACGACCAGTCCAGCACGCCGGGGCTCTCGTCGAGCTGGTTGCGGATGCCGGCGTCCTCGGCCGTCCCGACGTCGGCGTTCATCCACACGATGAACTCGACGCCGTCCTCCCAGCGGGCGGTGGCGCTGTCGACGGCCCGCTGGAACAGCAGGAAGCCGCCGAACATCGCCAACGACACTCCCACGGTGATGACCGTGGCCACCGCCAGCAGGATGTTGCGCCACAGGTTCTGGCCCGTCTCGCGCAACACGTAGCGGAAGCTGAACATTACTGGCTACCCGGCAACCGAGCGAAGCTGAACATTGCTGGCTACCCGATCGGCTACTCGTACACGCCTCGGGCCTGGTCGCGCACGACCATCCCCCGGTCGAGCTCCACCACCCGCTGTCGCATGCTGTCGACGATGCTGCTGTCGTGGGTGGCCATCACCACCGTCGTGCCGATCTCGTTGATCCGCTCCAGCAGGCGCATGATCCCCACAGAGGTGGTGGGGTCCAGGTTCCCGGTGGGCTCGTCGGCCAGCAGGATCATGGGCCGGTTGATGAAGGCCCGGGCGATAGAGACCCGCTGCTGCTCGCCGCCGGACAGCTCGTGGGGGAACCGGTCCACCTTGCGGGACAGCCCGACGAGCTCCAGGATGGCGGGCACCTGGCGCTTGATGACGTGGGGGCCCTTGCCGATCGCCTCCAGGGCGAAGGCGACGTTCTCGGCCACTGTCTTCTTCTGCAGCAGCTTGTAGTCCTGGAACACGTAGCCGATGTTGCGGCGCAGGTAGGGGACCCTCCAGGCGCTGAGCCCGCCGATGTCGCGTCCGGCCACGAATATCCGCCCGTGCTCGGGCACCTCCTCGCGGTTGAGCAGCCGGATGAACGTCGACTTGCCCGAGCCCGACGGGCCCACCAGGAAGACGAACTCGCCCTTGCCGATGTCTATGGTCACGTCGCGCAGGGCCACTACGTCGCCCTTGAACACCTTGGTGACCTTCTCCATCTTGATCACTCGGAAACACCTCCGGCCGCGGGGCCTCGCCCGGCGACAGTACCAGCCCCCTCCACCGGTCCAGCGGCACCCGAGGCCCGGCTCCATCGCAGCCAGGACTCCATGAACGGATCCAGGTCGCCGCCCAGGACCGCGTCGACGTTGGGGGTCTCGTGGCGGGTCCGCTGATCCCTGACCATCTGGTAGGGCTGCATCACGTAGCTGCGGATCTGGCTGCCGAAGCCGACCTTGCGCTGCTCGCCCTTGATGCCGGCGATCTCGTCGGAGCGTCGCTTGCGTTCCAGGTTGAGCAGCTTCCCGGCCAGCATCTGCATGGCCCGCTCCTTGTTCTGGTGCTGGCTGCGCTCGTTCTGGCAGCTGGTCACGATCCCGGTGGGCAGGTGGGTGATGCGCACCGCCGAATCGGTCACGTTCACGTGCTGGCCCCCCGCGCCCGAGGAGCGGTAGGTGTCGACTCGCAGGTCCTTCTCGTCGATGACCACCTCGTCGGCGACGTCCTCGAAGAACGGGGCCACGTCGACTGCGGTGAAGGCCGTCTGGCGCTTGCCCTCGTTGTTGAACGGGGAGATCCGCACCAGGCGGTGGACGCCGTGCTCGGAGCGCATCCAGCCGTAGGCGCCCCGGCCCCGCAACAGGAAGTCCACGCTGGAGTATCCGGCCTCGGTGCCCTCCGACAGCGCGGTGACCTCCAGGTCGAAGCCCCGCCGCTCGGCCCAGCGGCGGTACATCCTCAGCAGCATCTCGGCCCAGTCCTGCGAGTCGGTGCCGCCCTCGCCCGACTTGATCTGGCACACCGCGTCGCGCTCGTCGAACTCGCCGGTGAACAGCGAGCGCACCTCCAGCTCGTCGAAACGGGCCCCTATGTCGGACAGGAGCCGGGAGATCTCGGCCTCCTCGGAGTCGTCGCCCTCCTCCACCGCCAGCTGGTTGAGGGTCTCGGCGTCGGAGATGTCGGCCGCGAGGCGGTCGAATCTGGTCAGGTCCTCGTTGATGGACGCCAGCTCGGAGGTGACGGCGCGGGCCCGCTCGGGCACCTCCCACAGGTCCGGCCGCGACGACTCGGCCTCGAGTTGGGGGCGCCGGGCCCGCAGCGCCCCGACCCGCAGATACGTCTCAGCCTCCTCGAGGCGGCCGCGCAGCCGGCGCAGATCGTCGGAGAAGTCCTGCACGCCTGCGGAGCCCGCCTAGCCCGCGCCGGGGCGGCCGTGGCACATCTTGTACTTCTTGCCGCTGCCGCACGGGCACGGCTGGTTGCGGCCCACCTTCTCCATGTCGCTCTTCACGACCGGCGCCCGGCTGGCGGGACGCTTCGGGGCAGCCGGCTTGGCCTGGCCGGCGGGCGAGCCGGCCCCGCCGGCGGCCCCGTCGCCGTCCTTGGTCGCGCTCACGCCCTTGAGCGTCTGGGTGTCGGCCTCGGCGCGCTCGGCCAGCTGCACATGCATCACGTAGCGCACGAAGTCCTCAGCGATGCTGTCCATCATCTGCCCGAACATGTCGAAGCCCTCGCGCTGCCATTCGGTGGCCGGGTCCTTCTGTCCCATGGCCCTCAGGTGGATGCCCTCGCGCAGCAGGTCCATCTCGTGCAGGTGGGACCGCCACTTCTGGTCGATGAGCCGCAGCATCACCTGGCGCTCGACCTGGCGCATCACGTCGCCGCCGAGCTCGGCCTCCCGGTCGCGATAGTGGTCCATGGCCGTCGCGGTGACCAGCCCCGACAGCTCGTCGTGGGAGGCGGCCGCCTCCAGCGCAGAGGCATCGACCCCGCCCGGCCACAGTCCCGACAGCTCGGTCGCCAGCTGGTCGCGGTCCCACTCCTCGGGATGCTCCGAGGAGCAGTGAGTCCCGATCGCGCCGCCCACGGCCGACTCCAGGTACTCCAGAGCCTCGGCATTCAGGTCGGCGCCGTCGAGGATCTGGGTCCGGCGCTGGTAGATGACCTTGCGCTGCGCGTTCATCACCTCGTCGTATTTGAGGACGTTCTTGCGGGTCTCGGCGTTGCGCTGCTCGACGGTGTTCTGGGCTCGCTCGATGGCCTTGGTGACCATGCCCGCCTCGATGGGAACGTCCTCGGGAAGGGCCTTGTCCATCACCCAGTTCATGGCCCCGACGGCGAACCGGCTCATCAGATCGTCCTCGAGCGACAGGTAGAAGCGGCTCTCGCCCGGGTCGCCCTGGCGGCCGGACCGGCCCCTGAGCTGGTTGTCGATGCGGCGGCTCTCGTGGCGTTCGGTGCCGAGCACGTACAGGCCGCCGAGCTCCAGCACCTCCTCGCGCTCGGCGTCGGTGGCGGCCTGATGCTTGGCGGTGAGCTCGCTGAAGCGCTGGCCGCCCTCGGGCGAGGCCTCGTCGAGGCCTTCGGCCCTGAGGTCTCGCCGGGCCAGGCCCTCGGGATTGCCGCCGAGGAGGATGTCGACGCCTCGCCCGGCCATGTTGGTGGCCACCGTCACCGCGCCGAGCCGGCCCGCCTGGGTGACGATCTCGGCCTCGCGGTGGTGCTGCTTGGCGTTGAGCACCTCATGCGGGATGCCCCGCTGGTCGAGCAGCCGCGACAGCTTCTCGGACTTCTCGACCGAGACGGTGCCCACCAGCACGGGCTGGCCCGCGGTGTTGCGCTCCTCTATGTCCTCGGCGCACGCCGCGAACTTGCCGTCCTCGGTCTTGTAGATCAGGTCGGCCTGGTCGCCGCGGATCATCCGGCGGTGGGTCGGGATGCTCACCACGTGCAGGTTGTAGGTGGACGCAAACTCGCTGGCCTCCGTCTCGGCCGTTCCGGTCATGCCCGCGAGGCGCTCGTACATGCGGTAGTAGTTCTGCAGGGTGATGGTGGCCAGCGTCTGGTTCTCCTCCTTGATGGCCACCCCCTCCTTGGCCTCGACGGCCTGGTGCAGCCCGTCGGACCAGCGCCGCCCCTCCAGGACCCGTCCGGTGAACTCGTCGACGATCTTCACCTGGTTGCGGTCCACGATGTAGTCGCGGTCGCGCCGGTAGAGCTCCTTGGCCCGCAGCGCGGCCTGCAGCTGGTGCACCAGGTTCTGGGCCACCATGTCGTAGAGGTTGTCCACGCCGAGCATCCGCTCGACCGCGTGGACGCCCTCCTCGAGGGGCGCGACCGAGCGCTTCTCCTCGTCCACCTCGTAGTGGAGGTCGCGCCGCAAACCCCGGGCGACGGTAGCGAAGCGGGTGTAGAGCTTGGCCGCGTCGGCCACCTGGCCGCTGATGATCAGCGGGGTGCGGGCCTCGTCGATGAGGATCGAGTCGATCTCGTCCACGATGCAGTAGTGGTGACCGCGCTGGACCTGCTCGGAGCGCGACAGGGCCATGTTGTCGCGCAGGTAGTCGAAGCCGAGCTCGTTGTTGGTCCCGTAGGTCACGTCGCAGGCGTACTGGCGCCGCTTGTGCTCCCATCGGTGGTCGCCGGGGACGATCAGCCCGACGCTGAGTCCGAGCCACTTGTAGAGCTGGCCCATCCAGTCGGCGTCGCGCCCGGCCAGGTAGTCGTTGACCGTCACCACGTGCACGCCCCGCCCGGTGAGCCCGGTGACGTAGACCGGCAGCGTGGAGGTGAGGGTCTTGCCCTCGCCGGTGCGCATCTCCGCCACCGCGCCCCAATGCAGGGCCGCGCCGCCCACGAGCTGCACGTCGTAGTGGCGCTGGCCCAGAACCCTCACCGCGGCCTCCCGCACCACCGCGAAGGCCTCCAGCACCAGGTCGTCGGGCGACTCGCCCCGCTCCAGCCGGCTGCGGAACTCGCCGGTGCGGGCCCGCAGCCCGTCGTCGTCGAGGCGCTGCATCTCGGGCTCGAGCGCGTTGATGTCGGGGACCAGCGCCTGGAGGTCCCGCAGCTTGCGGCCCTCGCCCGAGCGCAGGACCCTCTTCAGCAGCGACATCGGCTCGGCCCCGGTCTCTCAGCCCGAACGCGGGCAGGAGCAAGCGCCACGCGCCGCCGAGGCGTCACTCCCGCTCTTGTTCGCTTCGCTCGCGGGCCGCTCGGGCCACGGCCTCGCTCGGGACTCCGCCCTTGTCGTCATGAATCGCTCCCTGTCCGCTCGGCCTCTGGTCTCTCAGCCGGCCTCGTCGATGAGGCCGACCGCCCCGTCGTCGCGGCGGTACACCACGGCGGAGCGCCCCGTCGTCGAGTTGATGAAGAAGAAGAAGCCGTGGCCCATCAGGTCCATCTTCAACGCGGCCTCCGCGGGGGTGAGCGGGCCGAGGTGGAACCGCTTGGTCTTGACGATCCGCAGCTCCGGCTCGTCGTCGGCCTCGTCGGCGCTGCCGGAACCGTCGACCGCGTCAGCGGCCGTGTGCGAGCCGGGCGCGGCACCGGTGCGGATGGTGTCGCCGCGGCCCCGGTGGCGGTTCTGGAGCTTGGTCCGCAGCTTGCGGATCTGGCGCTCCAGCTTGGCCTCGGCGAGGTCCACAGCCGTGAAGGCGTCAGGGGCGTTGACCTTGCAGCGCAGATGGTGTCCGTGTCCGGTGAGGGTCACCTCGCAGGTCTCCCGGTCGACGATCCGGGGGTTGCGGGCCTCGTCGAAGTGCACCTCGGCGGTGTCGAGATCGTCGAGGTACCGGTCGAGCTGCCCGATCTTGGTTCGCACGGCCTGCTCGAGGCCCGGTGTGATGTCTGTGTGGCGGCTGCTGATCGAGATCTCCACGTCCAACCGGCCTCCTAACCGCTCGACCTCTCGGCTTCGATGCGCCTCATCGTAGAGGTACCGCGACGGGCTGCCGCGACGACACCGGCGCCACTGTGGCCACCGCGGCCACCACTGCCGTCGCGCCGCCCGCTCGCAATGCCTCGGCCGCGGCCCGCAGCGTCGAGCCGGTGGTGCACACATCGTCGATCACGAGCACCGCGCCTCCATGCAGGCGGTGGCGCACCGCCAGCTCAGGGCCCGCGAGGCGGCCCTGGAGGGTGCGGGCCGTCTGGGGCTGGTCGTCGAGCCGGCGCAGCAGCCGGCGGGCTCTCAGCCCCAGACGCCGGGCGACAGCCCGGGCCAGCAGCTCGGCCGGGTCGAAGCCGCGGTCGGTCCGACGCGTCGGGCTGCACGGCACCCAGGTGACGACGTCGGCGGGCTGGGCCGCGGGCGCGGCCTCGACCATCCGGTCCGCGAGCGGTGTCACCAGCTTCGTGACCCGACCGTACTTCAGCGCCCGCACCACCTCCGCGGCACGGCCCTCGTGGCGCCATCCGGCCCACATCTCGTCCACGCCCTCGATCACCGGAACCTGCATGGTGGCAGGATACAGTAAGATAGCTTAAATACTCAGAAAATAGATGTAAATTCGTAGGAAGCTGGAACTCTAGGGCACTGCTCCGGCCTGGTCGGCGGTGATATGCCCCTCGGCCCGCAACCATGAGATGGAGTCGGCGAGGGAATCGGCCGCGGAGCGCAGGGTGATGCCGGTGTCCTGCTCGGTGAAGGAGTTGTCGCCGGCGCAGGTGTTGTACATGTACTCGACCCCCTCGGACGTGAGGATCAGGTCGAGACCGAAGCGACGGCTGAGGTCGCCGATCCGGCCCCATGCCTGGAACATCGCCTTGGGCATCGACACCGACTTCAGATCCCGGTCGGTGACGTCGCACAGCACAGACAGCAGCTCGTCGGAAGTGAGGTGGTGGCCGAACATCACGTAGCGCTTGGGACCGCGGCCGGCCTCCATGGACGCCGCGCTCGCCGCCGCGATGTCACGCACGTCGACCAGGTTCATCGTGTAGCCCGAGGAGCGCATGAAGGGCTTGGTCAACCACAGCTTGAGCGGCTTGAACTGGGTCGACTCGCCGTAGTCGCCGGGGCCGAACACCCCGCCGGGGTAGATGATGACGACACCGCTCCCCGAGTCCTGGAGTCGCCGGGCCAGACGCTCGGACTCGGCCTTGGACCGGGCGTAGGGCATCCGGGAGCTCCCCACCGGATGGTCGGCGGTCACCGGATCGGTCTGGAACGGGAACAGGGCCGCAGTGCTGGAGATGTGCACGATCGGGTCGCAGCCGGCGTCGGCGGCGCCGCCCAGCACATTGAGGGCACCCGCGAAGTTGCTGGCCTCGATGTCGGCCTCGGAACTCGGGTCGGTGCCCACCACCGCGGCCGCGTGCACCACCGCGTCGCAGCCGCCGATCGCGCCCGTGACCGCCTCGGCGTCGGCTATGTCGCCCTCGACCGTCTCCAGCTCCTCGATGTCGACCCCCACCCGGGCGGTCACCGCCTCGAGCTTGGCCGGGGTCCGCACCAGGGCCCGGACCGCGTGGCCTGCGTCCTGGAGGGCCTTGGCCGCGTGAGACCCCACGAAGCCGGTAGCGCCAGTGACCAGGACCCGCATGCTTCGGGAATCCTAGAGGCCGAACTCGCGAGGCCGGGGCCCGAGCGGCCCGACATGAGCGCAGCCAACAAGAGCGGACATCAACGTACGGTCCCGGCTTGGGCCGCGCTGACGTAGCCCTCGTCACGCATCCAGGCGATGGTGTCGGCCAGAGACTCGGCGAACGGGCGCAGGGTGACACCGGTGTCGCGCTCGGTGGCGGAGTTGTCGCCGGCCCGGTAGTTGAACATGTACTCCACGGCCTCGGTGGTGAGCACCAAGTCGCGGCCGAACCGGTGGCCGAGGTCGCCGATGCGGCCCCATACCGAGAACACGGCCCTGGGCATCGGTACCGACCGCAGGTCCCGGCCGGTTGCCGCCCGCAGCTCCGAGAGCAGCTCGTCGGCGGTGAGGTAGTGGCCGAACATCAGGTAGCGCCTCGGCCCTCGTCCGCCCTCTATGGACGCCGCGATGACCGCGGCCACATCGCGCACGTCGACCATGCTCATCGTGTACCCCGACCGGGGGAGGGGCTTGGTCAGCCACAGCCTCATCGGCTGGAGCTGGACCGACTGGTTGTAGTCGCCGGGGCCGACGACCAGGGCGGGATAGACGATGACCAGGCCGTGCCCCTGGGCCTGGTAGCGCCGGGCCAGGTGCTCGCACTGGGCCTTGGACCGCGCGTAGGCATGGCGGGCGTTGCCCACCGGATGGTCGACGGTCACCGGATCGGTCCTGAACGGGAACAGGGCCTCCCCGGTGGAGACGTGCACCACAGGGTCGCAGCCCGCGTCGACCGCGGCGCCCAGCACGTTCTGCGCGCCCGCGAAGTTGGTCTCGGACACCTCGGTCTCAGCGCTCGGGTCGATGCTCACCACCGCGGCGGCGTGCACGACCGCGTCGCAGCCGTCGACGGCCGCTGCGACGGCGTCGGCGTCGCAGATGTCGCCGTGCACCGCCTCCAGCGAGTCGAGGTCGACCCCCACCCGGGCGGTGACCGTCTCCAGCTTGGCCGGCGTGCGCGCCAGGGCCCGGACTGTGTGGCCCGCGTCCTGGAGGGCCTTGGCTGCGTGGGACCCCACGAAGCCGGTCGCGCCGGTGACCAGGACCCTCACGGGCTGCTGTCTTCTAGGAGCGCCGAGGCCAGCGACGCAGCGCTCCCCGGGGTGCGCCGGTCCTCGATGCTGCGGTGGCGGGCCGCGATGGCCGTGTCGAAGTCGCCGTCGGTGAACAGCCAGAACTCCCCGGCCCGGATGGCCCGCACCACCATGTCGGCCACCGGGGAGGGCCGCAGAGCCTGGGTGTAGAGGTCGCGCATGGCGGCCCGGGTCTCGGACTCGACGTCACCTGCGACCAGGTCCGAATCCCAGACACCGTCGATGTCGGGATGGTCCCGCAGATGCTCGGGCCGGTTGCGCTCGGAGTCCAGGATGTTGGTGGACACCAGCCCGGGGCACAGGCAGGTGACGCCCACCCCGGTCTGATCCGCCATCATCTCGGCGTGCAGCGTCTCGCTGAGCGCCACCACACCGTGCTTGGAGACGTTGTAGGGGCCGAGCCCGGCCGAGGTCAGGTGGCCCAGGACTGATGCTGTGTTGACGATGTGGCCCGAGCCCCGCTCGACCATGGCTGGCAGGAAGGCCCGGCAGCCGTGGATCACGCCCCATAGGTTCACTCCCAGGCACCACTCCCAGGACTTGATGGAGAGCTCCGACACCGCGCCGGTGGCGGCCACGCCGGCGTTGTTGCACAGCACGTCGGCCGGCCCGTAGGCGTCGTTGCAGGCGTCGCGCAGCGCCTCGACGGACGGCCACTCCGACACGTCGCAGACGACTGCGGTCGCCTCTCCCCCACCGGCCCGGATCGCCTGCACCGTCTCATGCAGGGGCGGCTCCTCGACGTCGGCCACCACCACCCGCATGGACTCGGCCGCGAAGCGCTCGGCCAGGCCCCGCCCGATGCCGCTGGCCCCGCCGGTGACCACCGCCACCCGGCCGGCTAGGTCCCTCACGGCGCGAGGGCGGCCAGAGCGTCGTAGTCGATGGCGCCGGTGCCGGTAGCAGGGTCCAGCACCTGCACACAGACCTCGGTGGCGCCCGCGTCGGCGTGCTCGGCCAGCCGGCGCTCGATGGTGTCGACATCGCCCCAGGCCACCATGGCGTCCACGAAGCGGTCCGAGAGGCCGTCGATGTCATCGTCGTCGAAGCCGAGCCGCTTCCAGCAGTCCCGGTAGCCGGGGGCCCGGGCGTAGAACTTCATCACTTTGCCGCCGGTGGCCCGGGCCTGCTCGGCGTCGGTGGTGAGCATCACCTTCTGCTCGACGCACAGCTGCGCGTCGGGGCCCATCACCGAGCGGGCGAAGGCGGTGTGCTCCGGTGTGGTGTTGTAGGGGTGGGCGCCGTCGGTGCGCTCCGCGGCCAGCTCCAGCATCCGGGGGCCTAGCGCGGCCAGCACCACCGGCACCGGCTCGGGAGGCTGGACCGACGTGTACCGGGAGGCCTCCATGGCGTCGAGGTAGGACCGCATGAACGACAGCGGCTTGTCGTAGGGGATGCCGCGCATCTTCTGGACGATCACCGGGCTCGACACGCCGAGGCCGAGAGTGAACCGGCCGCCGGTCTGCTCGGCGACGGTATAGGCGCCCTGCTTCATCACGCCGGCGTGCCGGTTGTAGACGTTGGCAATGCCGCTGGCGAGCCCGAGCGTCGATGTGACCGCGCCGATGTGGGCGGCCAGCGCGAACGGGTCGCGCCCGAATGTCTCGCCGATCCACAGGCGCGAGTAGCCCAGCTCCTCCACTGCCTTGGCGAAGGAGGCCGTGTCGGCCCCGCTGAGCGCTTCCGGGGCCGCCCAGCACCCACGTTCGACCGTCATCTGTGCTCCCTTCAGCCAGCTACGCGCTCGGCCTCTTAGAGGCCGAGCGGATAGATGCACGAGTCCGTCTCATACGGCGCGAGGCCGTGGCCCGAGCGGCCCGTGAGCGCAGCGAACAAGAGCGGGAATGACACCGCTGCCACACGATGGGTCAGGCATCAATCCGCGCACGCTCTTACGGTACCGGTCAGTAGCGGTAGTGGTCGGCCTTGTAGGGCCCGTCGACGTTCACGCCGATGTAGTCGGCCTGCTGCGGCGTGAGCCGGGTCAGGCGGACCCCGAGCGAGTCGAGGTGCAGCCGGGCCACCTCCTCGTCCAGGCGGCGGGGCAGGGTGGTCACGCCGATCGGCATCGACCCGGCGCTGGCGTGCAGCTCCATCTGGGCCAGGACCTGGTTGGTGAAGCTGCACGACATCACGAAGCTGGGGTGACCGGTGGCGTTGCCCAGATTCAGCAGGCGGCCCTCCGAGAGCAGGATCACCGAGTGGCCGTCGCCGAAGACGTACTCGTCCACCTGAGGCTTGATGTTGACCCTCTGAACGTCCGACATCCGGTTCAGCCCGGCGACGTCCACCTCGTTGTCGAAGTGGCCGATGTTGCCCACGATGGCCTGGTGCTTCATGCGGGCCATGTGGCCCGCGCTGATGACGCCTGCGTTGCCGGTGGCGGTGACGAAGATGTCGGCGATGGACACCACCGCCTCCAGGGTGTTCACCTCGTAGCCCTCCATGGCTGCCTGGAGCGCGCAGATCGGGTCGATCTCCGCGACGATCACCCGGGCCCCCTGGCCCCGCAGCGCGGCGGCGCATCCCTTGCCGACGTCGCCGAAGCCGCACACCACCGCGACCTTGCCGCCGATCATCACGTCGGTGGCCCGGTTGATGCCGTCGATCAGCGAGTGGCGGCAGCCGTAGTGGTTGTCGAACTTGGACTTGGTGACCGAGTCGTTCACGTTGATGGCCGGGAACAGCAGCTCGCCCCTATCCAGCATCTGTTGCAGTCGCATCACGCCGGTGGTCGTCTCCTCCGACACTCCCCTGATGGACGGCACGATCCGCGAGAAGAAGCCCGGGTCGTCGCGGGCGATGGCGCGGAGCCGGTCCAGGATGACCGCCCACTCCTCAGGGTCGTCGGCGGCGGCTTCGGGCACCTCGCCGGCCCGCTCGTACTCGAGCCCCTTGTGGACCAGCAGGGTGGCGTCGCCGCCGTCGTCGAGGATCAGGCTGGGGCCATCGCCGTCGGGCCAGCGGAAGATCTGCTCGGTGGCCCACCAGTACTCCTCCAGCGTCTCGCCCTTCCAGGCGAACACCGGAATCCCCCGCGGGTCGTCGACGGTGCCGTCGGGGCCGACGGCGACGGCCGCGGCGGCGTGGTCCTGGGTGGAGAAGATGTTGCAGCTCGCCCACCGGACCTGAGCTCCCAAGGCGACCAGCGTCTCGATCAGCACCGCGGTCTGCACGGTCATGTGCAGCGACCCCGCGATGCGGGCGCCGGCCAGGGGCTGGTCGTCGATGTAGCGGCCCCGCAGCGCCATCAGTCCGGGCATCTCGTGCTCGGCCAGACGGATCTCAGCCCGCCCCAGAGCGGCCAGTGACACATCAGCGACACGCATGTCCATAGAAGCCTGAAGCTATCCCCGGGTGCCGACGGTGGCGCAGAACACCGTGCCCCGACCCACCAGCGCCATCTCCGGCTCGCCCGCCTCAGACCAGGCTGCAGTCCCGCGGTCAAGGGTCGCGCCGTTCGCCTCCACACATCCGTTGATGCACAGCAGCACCGCCGGTCCTGCTGCCACCGTCAACGACCCCGCGACCTCGAGCCGGCGCAGCGAGAACTCCGCCACAGGGGTGCGGTAGGTGACGACGCCGTCGACCGGCTGCGGACGCTGGACCGGAACATCCGACGCGGCACCGTCGACGATCTCCAACAGCGCGCCCGGGTCCACATGCTTGGACGTCAGGCCGGCCCGCACGACGTTGTCGGAGTCGGCCATCAGCTCCACGGCGGTGCCGCCCAGGTAGGCGTGGAGGCACCCGGCGCCTAGGAACAGGGCCTCGCCGGGGGCCAACACGACATGGTTGAGCAGCAGCGCCGCCGCCACCGCCACGTCACCAGGATGGTGGACGCCGAGCTCGGGTATCGCGGACCTGACGCCGGACCATTCATCCGCGTCAACGGATGCCGAAGTGCAGGCACCGACCGTGGCCTCAGCCATCGCGGCGGCCGCGGCGGGCTCGAGCGTCAGCAGCCAGGCGAGCACCTCGCGCATCTGCGAGCCGGGCAGACCGTCGAGGCGGCGTCGCAGCGGGTCGAGCGCAGGCGCGTCGAGGGTCTCCAGCAGCGCCGCGGTGCGTTGCGGGTCGCGGAAGCCGCAGAGCGCCTCGAAACGGCTGAGAGCGCAGATCAGCTCGGGCTTGGCCGAACGGTCCTTGAACATCCTCTGGGGTCCGTCCCGGGGAACTCCAACGGCCTCCTCGCGGGCGAACCCCGCCTCGGCCTGCTCGACTGAGGGGTGGGCCTGGAGCGACAGGGGCGCGGCCGCGGCCAGCACCTTGAGCAGGAACGGCAGCCGGCCGTACCGCGACGCCACCGCGGGGCCCAACGTCGCGACCGGGTCGGCCGCGATCAGGCGGTCGAGCGGCTCGGCCCGGGCCCCCACCTTGGCCGGCGCGGCCGGGTGGGCCCCCAACCAGAGTTCGGCCCAGGGCTGGCCGTCACCAGGCCGGCCGAGCAGGTCGGGGATGGCAGTGCGCGATCCCCAGTCGTAGTGGCGAACCACGCCCTGAATCAGCTCCATCTCAGGTCGCTCACGCCGAGGCCATTGTCGTCGTCGAGTCGTAGTTGCGGACCACGCCCTCGATCAGTTCCACGACTTGGCCGTCCGGGCCGGTCAGCCGGGGGCCGGGAGGTTCCGGCCACGCCGAGAGGCCAGCTCCGCGACCGCGTCACCCACGAGCACCAGGTCCAGCAACTGGGCCAGAGCTCCCTCGCCTTCTGCCCGCACCTCGTACAGCGCGGTCACGGCGGCTCCGAGCAGATCGATGCGGTCGGCGAGCCCGGGGGGCTCGAAGTCGTGGCGTAGCACGACCGTGGCGACGCCGGCCCGGACCCGCCCGGCCAGCGTGGTCCAGGTCGCGGCCTCGGCCTCGTCGGCCGGGAGATTGCGCCGCACCGACGACACACCGGCGACGCGGTCCAGCCGGTGGACCCAGCGACGCGCCGCGTGCTTGCCCACCCCCCCGGCGCCGCACACCACCGCCATGCGTCCCTGCACGCCATCGGCCATCGCCTCGAGCGGGGCAGCGTCGGCGTCGATGAGCCTGCGGCGGACCTCGATCTGCTCGGCGCTCTCGGAGATCAGGCGATTCATGCCGGACAGCACGCCGACTCGCTCCAGCAGCACCAGCACCGGCACGATCACCACGCCCAGTCCCGCGGCCGGGCCGGCGAAGGGATCGACTCTCGCCACCGGCACACCCCAGTTCGAGCACAGCTCCATGAGCTCGCCCCCCGAGGTGACGGCCACCATCCGGGCGCCGCGGTCACGAGCGACCCGGGTGGCGGCCACCGTCGGCCGGTCATCGCCCGACTGCGACACCGCCACCACCAGCGACGATTCCGAGAGCCAGGCCGGGCTGATCCCGCCAGTGGCCAGGACCGGCACCGAGCCCTGCAAGTGAGCGACCGACTCGACGACGTCGCCGGCCACCCCTCCGGTGCCCGCGCCCACAATCACCACTTCGGTGATCTCGCCCGGACCGGGCAGGCCCTCGACGTCCGCGGCTGACACCGCGGCATCGCGCACCTGGTCGGGCAGGTGCCTCAGGGCCTCAAGCAGATCGTCGGTGGCCATGGTGCGCCGCCCCGGTCAGGGCCCGCGCCCGCCGGAGTCGCCGGCCTCGAACGTGGGGCGCAGCCCGCCGGCTTCGGCTTTGGCCACGAGCCGAGCGTGCTCGCTGTCGTCCGCGGCGGATGCCTCCTCAGTCAGCATCACCGGTATCTGATCCTCCACCCGGTAGCGCAGACGCAGCCGCGGGTTGTACAGCAGCTGCTCGTCGTCGAAGTACAGGAGCGGGCCCTTGTCGGCCGGGCAGGCGAGGATCTCCAGCAGCCGGGGATCGAGTGTCAAGCGGGAACCTCCTGGAATCGCACCGCAGCTAGTACCAGATGCTACGGAACTATCAGGGCTTGCACCTCAGCCACCCGGGCTTTCACCTCGCCGGCGGTGGCGGCCTCCAGGTTGAGGCGCAGCAGCGGCTCGGTGTTGGAGGGCCGCAGATTGAACCACCAACGGCCGCAGTCGACGCTGAGGCCGTCGAGGCGATCCTGAGCGAAGTCCCCGAAAGCAGCCGCCACCCTTTCGATCACCGCGGCCGGATCCGGCACCTCGGCGTTTATCTCGCCCGAGGCAGAGTAGCGCTCCAGCGGCATGGCCAGCTCGCTGAGGCTGCCGCCGTGGCGGCTGAGCTCTTCCAGCAGCACCAGCACCGCGATCATGGCGCCGTCGGCGCCGTAGTTGTCGCGGAAGTAGTAGTGGCCGGAGTGCTCGCCTCCGAAGACGGCCGAGTTGGAGGCCATCGCCTGTTTCATGAACGAGTGCCCGACACGGGCTCGTACGGCGCGGCCTCCACGCTCGGCGATGACCTCGCCGAAGGCGCGCGAGCAGATCAGGTTGTGGACGACGGCTGCGCCCGGCTCTCGGGCGAGCAGTGCGCCCGCGATGATGGACGCTGTCAGTGAGCCCGACATCGCGCGGGACGATTCGTCCACCGCGAAGACCCTGTCGGCGTCGCCGTCGAAGGCCAGGCCCACCTCGGCGGCCGTGTCCCGAACCCGGTCCTGCAGATCACGCAGATTCTCTGGCTTGAGGGGATCCGCCGGGTGGTTGGGGAACGTGCCGTCGAGCTCCGGGTAGAGGTACACGACCTCGAAGGGCAGCCTCTCGAACACCGCCGGAGCCACCAGACCGCCCATCCCGTTGGCGGTGTCCACAACCAGGCGAAGCGGCCGCAGGGCTGCAACGTCCACGAACGCCAGGACATGGGTCACATAGGAGTCGAGCAGGTCGCGGCGCACCGCGCGCCCCGGCGCGGCAGCCACCGGCGGCCCTGCGATCGCCCGGGCCTTGACAACCTCCAAGCCGGTGCCGGCCCCGATCGGCGAGGCGCCCGGGCCGCAGAGCTTGATGCCGTTGTATCCGACCGGGTTGTGCGACGCGGTGAACATGGCGCCGGGCGCGTCCAGCATCCCGGAGGCGAAATACACCATCTCGGTGGCACACAGCCCTATGTCCACCACATCGACTCCGGCGGTGACGACGCCGGCGCTGAAGGCGTCCGACAGATCCGCTCCGTCGGGCCGCATGTCGCGGCCCACCACCACCCGGACTGCACCGCCGTCGCGCACGTAACCCGCGAAGGCGGCCCCGACGGCGAAGCAGGCCGCGGCGTCGATCTGCTCGCCCACGATCCCCCTGATGTCGTAGGCCTTGAAGATCGCGTCGAAGTCAGCCACTCGACACCCCCTGACTGGAGCTTCAGGTGGGACGGGGCCGGGAGGCCCGCCCGGTCGGCGAGCCTTCGGGGCGGGCCCGGCGTGGGGCAACCCGGCCACCAGGATTCTCCGTCCGATCCTAGTGGTCCGTCGCGAACTTGCCGGGAGCCCCCGCCGGATGCCGCCTGCGGGCCGACGGCGCCGGGCGGGCTTACCGCCGTGCCGGGTACCGGTTGTGGGCGGCTCGCAGCTGCTTGGCGAACTCGGCCCGGGCGATGGTCGCGCTGGGGCAGAACCGCGGGGGGCCGGTGTCGCATGTCTTGGCGATGCGTGCGGCCAGGACGGCGTCGATCCTGGCTTCGTGGACGCTGCCGACGGTGTCGGCCAGACGCCTCGGGACTGCCGCGGGCACCTTGAAGGCCGTCACCAGCAGGCTGGCGGCCTGGCCCCTGGTAAGGGAGGCGTCGGGACAGAACCTCGCCGGTTCCGAACCGCAGCCCTTGGTGATCCCCAGCGCGGCCAGACGCTCGATGTGGGGCGCGTACCAGGCGGATCCATCGACGTCGGCGTAACGCGACGCGACGGACGGGGCCGGGTCGGCGCCGTCGATCATCCTGACCATCCACACCGCGGCCACCCAACGTGTGAGCACGCCGTCGGCGCATTGGTCGTCCGGGCCGCATCCGGTGCCCTTCAGCACCCCGCGCTCACCCAGGACGTCGATGGCCGGCCTGGGGTCCGTGTCGGGCTCTGTCACGCCAGAGCCTCGCCCCGGCACCGGGCGCGGCCTGCTCGTGAACGGGATCTTCGCGGTCGGGGCGCGGCGGACCAGCTGCGGAGTCGCCGAGACGGACGGTGAGAAGCCGCCGGTTCCTTCCGACGTGACGGCGGCCACGTGCACTTCGTACTCGCGGCCACCCTCCAGGCCAGTCAGCTCCGCCGATGTCTCAGACCCTCCGACTCTGAGCTCGGCGCGGACGGGTTCGCCGTTGTCGTCGTAGTGGATATGCGTGACGCGGTACGCCGTGACCGGGTGGCCGTGCAACGCCGCGGGCGGCGCCCAGGTCACGGTCAGCTTGCCGGGGCCCGCGGTCAAGGTCAGCAGCCTCGGCGGATCGGGCCGCGGCGATTTGGACACGGCGGTATGGGTGTCGGCCGGGTCGTTGGTCGCGGACGGCGTCGACCATGGGCCCCATCCCGCGCTGTTTCCGGCCCGGTACCTCACCTGGTAGCAGTGGCCCGATCTCAGGCCCGTGACGTGCAGGAAGCGCTCCGTGCCGGTGTGGGCCTGATCGGTCCATGTGCCGTAGGTCCCGCCGACGCCGCAGGTCACCGGTTTGCTCCGGAGCTGGACGCCGTACCGTGCGACGGCGTCGCCGCCGTCGTGTGGGGGCGCGTACCAGTTCAGATAGAAGCCCAGGTGGGTTTGGTGCATGAGCTCCGCGCCGGGCGCGCCCGGCGCGGTCTGCGCGAACGCGGTGGCGGGCAGCGCGAGCACGCCCGCGACCAGCAACAACGACAGCACGGCGACGGTCGAGCGCCGCCGCAGGCTGTGCATGCGGCGTGCCGGGGTGCCGACGGGACCGCGCCGGGATCCCCGCCCATCGGGCGGCGGTTGAGACGAGACGTCCGGCGGGGGGTTGCCGGTCAGCGGGGGGCTATGGGTCAGTGGGCGGTTGTTGGTCAGTGGGGGGTTGTTGGTCAGTGGGGGGTTGTTGGTCAGTGGGGGGTTGTTGGACACTTGCACTCCTAGCAAGCTCGATCGGCGGCGAGCACCACCACGCGGCGGGGCCCGCCGACTGCTTCTGACAGGAACGAGGAACCCGCAGACGGGCGCGGACCGCCCGGCCATGCGCGTACCTGCATGAACACGCGCCGAACCCGTGCCGCCGGACCGGCCCCGCTGATGACACCAGCAGGGCAAGGCCCGCGACGAGCGACGGCGCAGACTTATTGGACGCCGGCCGTGACAGGTGCAGGGCCGGCGGACGCCGCTAGATCACTTCTACGGCGCGTCCGCTCGCGGCAGACATCATTCCGACCTCCCGATGTGACAGCGGCCCAAACTGCGGCCCGTTCGCCGCGTGGCCATTTCCGACTTCGACACGATTGTACCGGACGCGCGCCGGGCAACAACCCCCGAGCGCGAACCGCACTAGCGGCTCTGCGGGTAGCGGCCCAGCAGCGCCCGGGTCCGGATCCGGCACATGTCGAGCACCAGTCGCCAGCCGTCGCTCGCCACGCGCACCGACGACACCCGGCTGTTGACCACCTCCACGGGCACATCACGCACCCGCATGCCGAGCCGGTCGGCCAGGAACAGCAACTCGACGTCGAAGGCGAATCGGTCCATGACCGACGCATCCAGCAGCTCGCTCGCCGCCTCCCGGGAGAAGGCCTTCAAGCCGCACTGGGTGTCGCGGCCCCGGCCGAGCCGCAGCATCCTGCAGACCGCGGCCACGGCGCGGCTGCCGGCGCGCCGCAGCCATGACGGATCCGTCACCGACACCGAATCGGGATGGCGCCGGTCGCCGACGGCGGCGTCAGCCCCCTGCTCGACCTCCTCGAGCAGTCCGAGGATCTGGTGGGGCGGATAGGAGAGGTCGGCGTCGGTGAAGGTGACGACCGCCCCCGAGGCGGCCCGCATCCCGGCCCGCACCGCGGCGCCCTTGCCCCGGTTGTTCGGGAACTCCACGACCATGTCGGCACCCGCGGCCCTTCCCGCCTCGGCGGTTCCGTCGTCGGAGCCGTCGTCGACCACGACGATCTCGGCGCCGCCGTCATCATTCACGGGCGCCAGGGCGGCGCGCAGCGTGGCCACCGTCGCGCCGATGCGGCCAGCCTCGCGGTAGGCGGGAACGACCACCGAAAGTCTCACGCTATGTCAGGCTCTCTCCGCAACACCAGGAGCCACCCTACGGCGACCAGACCGCTGAGCGTGATCACGAGCGCTATCCACTCCACCACGCTGCGCCCGTAGTCGAGGCGCACCTCGGTGTCGGTGGGCACGACCACCATGAAGTTCGGCGTGACGCGGTAGGGCCCCTCAGCGCCCGATGCCGACCAGTTGCCGAAGTAGGAGGTGTGCACCAGCACCGGTGCTCCGACCCGGTCGACAGAGAACGAGATCGAGTGGTCGCGGCGGACCACATCGCTCACCACGGCCGGCTCGACATCGGTGCGGGGCGCGGCGTCTGGCAGCAGCTCAGCCAGCCGGCGCATCACCTCCCGCCGGTCGGCGTCCGGGCCGGTCCCGCCTCCGGTGTCTGATTCCTGATCCGTGCCCGGCAGGGTCATCCGCGGCCATTCTTCAGGACCGTCGGCCGCGAGCAGCGGTGCGTCGGGTCCTTCGGCCAGGAATGCGCCGACCGACGCTTCCAGCCAGGAGTCGCTGGAGTCGCCGATGCCGTCCACGACTACCGGCAGCCTGGCCAGCCCGGTCACGGGCGCGCTCTGAGCCACCTCGAAGACGACCCACGGACCCGAGGACGCCACTTCCTCCAGCCCGGCCACAGCCCGGGCCTGGCCAATCGCGTCGTCCGAGAAGGCCATGTAGTAGCGCACCCCCATAGCCCGCAGGTGCTCGGTCCCCCTGACGACGTCGAGTGCGCGGTAAGGAAGGTCGCGCTGGGCGCGAGACGGAGCAGCCGACAGCTCGGACTGCATCAGAAAGTGGTAGGGCGTCGTGGCCGAAGCCTCGAAGTAGAGGCCCTCCATGGAGCCGATGCACCGATCGGTCCAGTAGGGCAGCAGCATGGGCGCCATCGGCGTGCCGTAGGAGCCGAGACGCCCGGCGCCGTACTCCCACAGCGACGGGCCGCAACCCCGGCGCTCGCCGACGCGGCCCATGGTGTCGACCAGGTCCCAGTACTCAGCGCTGCCCCCTCCATCCGCGGTCGGCTGGCGGCCCTCGTAGCCCTCGAAGTTGTACTGCACCCAGTAGGAGCCCAGATTGGAGTCGCTTGAGCTGAGCGGTCCCCAGCGGTACACGCCGTCATCGCCGAGCCTGCCTCCGGGCAGCGACCGCAGCGGCAGCCCCACCGCGACCAGCACCGCCACCGCGGCCAGCGCAACACATCCACCGGCCGCGACGGAGCCGGCGAGGCGGCCGAACCGGCCGGCGTCTGCCCCCGCCTCGACGCGGGCTGCGTGCCGCCTGTCGAGCCGTGAGCGGCCCCATCCGATCAACTCACCCACAGCGAGGGCGGCCACCAAGTACACCGTGAGGTAGTAGAAGGGCAGGATCCGGACGTTCCACAGGCGTCCCTCGGGCATCACCACGAACGCCACCGCGAAGATGGCGCCCGTCACGGCCAGCGTCACGTGCAGCCGGGACCAGCGCTCCGCCAGCGGCCGGGACCTCCTGAAGAACAGCACCGCCGTGCCGGCGACCGCGACGACGACGAACAGCTGGAGCGCAGGGTCGTTGACCAGGAACCCGTAGTCGAAGGAACTGCGCGACCACAGCGACGAGAGGTAGCGGCGCTCCTTGCCCCAGCCCATGTCGTTGAGCAAGCCCCGGTTCCACCAGAAGGGCAGGACCCACCATGCGCTGAGCGCCGCGCCCAGCGCGCCGGTCTCCAGGGTCCACTTCAGCCGCCGGCGCCACGCGGCCCGCTGCCACCGGCCGGTCAACAACAGCGCGGCGGTCGCGGCCAGCGCCAGGAAGGCGGAGAACAGGTGCAACAGCCCGGTGAGGGCCAGCAGAGCGCCGGCCAGCACACTGTGACGGCCCGAGTCCATGCCCCGGGCCGCGGCGCCGATGAAGAGCACCGCGACGGCCAGGCCGAGCGAGTAGGCGAACTCGCCGGCCATGGTGGACATCAGGTTGCCGCCGTAGATGTTGAACGAGCGGTCGAACAGGAACAGCAGCGTGGCCGCGGCCGCCAGGGCCTGTCCCTCGAGTCCGACTCCCGCGGTCCGGGCCATGGCCCACACGGCGACGGGCAGAGCGACCACTCCGGCGATCGCCACAATCTTGATGGACACGCCGTAGGGCATGGGAACCACCAGAACCGCTAGCAGGACCGCGGCCACCGCGGCAGGGGCTCGCCAGCGGGGCCGAGCCTGCAGCAGGTGCCACGCCCATCCGCCGCAGGCGGCAGGGAGCAGCAGCGCGGCGATGGCCCGGTTGACCTCGACATCGCCGACGAGGAGCTTCCCGGCTCCGACGATTCCGGCGATTGCCAGTGCTGTAGCCCAGCGCTGGGCGGCAGCCCATCGGGTCCGCGCCACGATCCGAAGGGTGAGCCCGCACACCGCCAGCACGACCGCCATGTAGGCGAAAACCCCGACGCTCAGATCGACGCCCGCGTCGACGATCACCACCAGCAGCGAAGGGATCACCATGTAGAACGTGAAGGCGGGGAAGCCCGCATACCAGTCGTGGGTCCAGCCGGTGAGTCTGAGCTCCGGGATCAGCACATCGCGCAGGTAGGCCGGCGCCCAGACATGAGCGCCGAGATCCCCGCCGGTCGGGGTGGTGTCGTCGAACCACAGCCAGGGCCTGAGGTTGACGACCACGAACGCGACCGCCACGGCGACGACCACGCCCACCAGCAGGGCGCCGATCCGCCTGTTGGGCGCGCCGGCGCCGGCGAGCGGCCTCACCACAGAAGCACCGCCACCGTGATCGCGTTGAAGCCGGCGTGGGACCACAGCGCCGGACCGAGACGGCCGGTTCTAAGCACCAGAAGCGCGTTGACCACCCCCACCAGCACCAGGGCGGGGAACTGAACCAGCTGGAAGTGGGTGATACCGAAGGCCACCGATGCGATGGCCACCGCCCAGACCGGCCCGAGCCGGTCCCGCAGCGCTCCCTGCAGGAGGCCCCTGAAGAAGACCTCCTCGCTGATGGGCGCCATGACCACCGTCATCACGACGAGCAGGGCCACATCCGACGGCCCGACGGCCAGTGCGCTCAGCTCGCGTGCCGGCTCCTCCACGTCCAGATCGCCGAAGATCCGGAATATGGGCCAGTACAGCAGCGGAACCGCGGCAAGCTGCGTCACCAGGCCGACCGCCAACCCGACGGGCACGTCCAACAGACGCATCGCCCACCCGAGCTGGCTCCTCCAGCGGAGGCCGTAGCGCCGGGCCAGCAGGGGCGTGCCGAGCAGGCCCAGCCACAAGGGCACTTGAAGCATCACGAGCCCGCCGATCCCGATGCGGCTCATCAGGTTGTCCTCGGTCTCCAGGGACTCCGGCCCCAGCAACGCCGCCACCACTAGAACGGACGCCGCGAGAGAGGCAACGAAACCTGCGGCCCATCCGGCTGCCGCCCAAGTGAGCCGTGTCGTGGCCGGCATGGGCGACCGCGCGGGGAGGCCACCGCCTCGCGGTCCATCGTCGTGTTTCCCGCTCTTGTTCGCTGCGCTCACGGGCCGCTCGGGCCACGGCCTCGCTCAGCGCCCTGCAGAGTCCTCGTGGGTTGAGACCCGTCCGCTCGGCCTCTGGACGACCGCATGGATTGCAACCGTACCGGACTAGTCTGGAATCGTGGCCGACAGCCCGCCGCCTCCGCCGCCGCCCCAGCATCCAGACCGCAAGCGGAACCAACCGCCGGCCCCCCGGCCCCGCCCGGAGGCCCAGCGGCGCTCCCGCCTGGTCATCTGGTTGATGATCGGCGCGGTCATCGCGGTCTTCATGGCCACCACCATGCTCCCCGACGAGTCCGGAGCCGAGATCTCCTACCCCGACTTCCTCGAGCGGGTCACCGAGGGAGGCATCGTCCAGGGCACCTACAACAACAACACCGGCAGCATCAAGGCAACCGCCGTCGACGGCACCGAGTACGTCTCCAACGGGCCGCTGCCGCTTCCCGACGCCGACACGGCCCTGATCAACCAGCACGTGCCGGAGTTCCGCTACGACACGCCCGAGACCAACTTCTTCCTGTCGATCGTGCCGCTGCTGCTGCCGATCGGCCTGCTCATCCTGTTCTTCTGGTGGATGCAGCGCCGGGCCCAGGGGCAGATGGGCAGCATCATGTCGATCGGGCGGAGCCGGGCGAAGACCTACTCGACCGAGCGCCCCGGCACGACCTTCGACGATGTGGCCGGCTACGAGGGAGTCAAGCAGGAGATCACCGAGATAGTCGACTTCCTGAAGATGCCCGAGCGCTTCGCCGAGATCGGCGCCAGGGTCCCCAAGGGCGTGCTGCTGGTGGGCCCGCCCGGCACGGGCAAGACGCTCATCGCCAAGGCGGTGGCGGGCGAGGCCGGGGTGCCGTTCCTGTCGGTCACGGGCTCCGACTTCATGGAGATGTTCGTCGGGGTGGGGGCCAGCCGGGTGCGGGACCTCTTCGAGTCGGCCCGCAAGATGGGCAAGGCCATCATCTTCATAGACGAGGTCGACTCCATCGGACGCAAGCGGGGCGCGGGGCTCGGCGGCGGCCACGACGAGCGGGAGCAGACCCTCAACCAGATGCTCTCGGAGATGGACGGGTTCGAGGGCTCCGAGGGAATCGTGATGATGGCGGCCACCAACCGGCCCGACATCCTCGACCCGGCCCTGCTGCGCCCGGGACGCTTCGACCGCCAGGTGGTGGTGCCGCTGCCGGAGCTCTCGGACCGGCAGGCCATCCTCGAGGTGCACGTGAAGGGCAAGCGCACCGCCGAGGACCTGGACCTCAACGTGGTGGCCCGGGGCACTCCGGGGATGAGCGGCGCCGACCTGGCCAACCTCGTCAACGAGGCCGCCCTGTACGCCGTGCGCGACGGCGAGGAGGAGATCGCGGCCCGGCATGTGGAGCAGGCCAGGGACCGCGTCCTCATGGGCCAGAAGCGGGAGTCGCTGGCCCTCTCCGACGGCGAGAAGGAGGCCATCGCCTACCACGAGGCCGGCCACGCGGTGTGCGCCGCGGTGCTGCCCACCGCCGATCCGCTCCACAAGGTCACGATCATTCCCAGCGGGATGGCGCTCGGGGTGACCATGCAGCTGCCCGAGGAGGACCGCCACATCTACCGCAGCGACTACATCCTCGACCGGCTGGTGGTCATGTTCGGCGGCCGCATCGCCGAGGACCTCGTGTTCGGCATCGTCAGCACCGGCGCCGCCGACGACCTGATGCGGGCCACCGCGCTGGCCAAGTCGATGGTGCGGGAGTGGGGCATGTCCGACAAGCTCGGACCGATGGCGTGGGGCTCCCAGAACCAGGTGTTCCTGGGCGAGGACCTGATGCAGACCCGCGACTACAGCGACGACACCGCCCGGGTGATCGACGAGGAGATCGAGCGCATCCTGCGCGAGCAGCAGGACCGGTGCCGGTCGACCCTCACCGAGTACCGCCACGGTCTCGACCTAGTGGCCCGAGCGCTGCTGGAGCACGAGACCATCAGCGGCGAAGAGGTGGAACGCCTCATCGCGGTGTCGCGGGGAGTCACGCAGCCACAGGACGGGCCGGAGGGGTCGGCCGTCGCCGACTCCCCGTCGGACCCCGATGCCCCGCCCACCGCAGGCAACGGGTCGGGTTCTCCTGCCGGCGTGCCCACGCCCGCAGCTTGATCGCCCGAGCTGGCGGGCCGCTGACCGTCGGCCGGTCAACCGGTCGTCGTCGCAGAGGCCGAAGGGATCGGCACGCGAGTCCGGGGCTGGCGTGATGCGGCCCACCTATCTGCGAACATGACACGGTGACCGCCGCACGCTCGGGAGCCGCTCGACGATGGCGGACCGCCGCACGCTCGGGAGCCGCTCGACGATGGCGGACCGCCGCACGCTCGGGAGCCGCTCGACGATGGCGGACCGTCGCCCTGCCCGCGCTGGTCTGCACGGCCCCGCTCGTCGGGATGGCGTTTCAGGGGGACGAGAGGCCGAGGATCTACGCGGTCATCGGCCGGTACGGCTCCAATCCCTTCAAGATCATTGAAGGGACATACCACGACCTCGACTTCTTTCTCGGCCGCGGCAACTTCAGGCCGTTGGGACGACTGTTCGAGACCGTCGGGCACAGTCTTGTGTTCGAGGCCGGCGAGGCGACGGGCGTGGCGCCCCACGTGGTCCTCGGCGCGGTCCGGCTCGTGATGATCGGGCTGCTGGCACTGACCGCCTCGGCGGTGGTGGCGGCACTGGCCCGCTCAGCGGGAGTGTCGCCCCGCCATCCGGTCAACGTCCTCTTTCCCCTGGCCTTGGGGACGGTGCTGATCGCGAGCGGCAGCCACGGCCCCCAAGCGGACCGCCGGTGGTACAACCACGTCAACCTCGTGCATTTCCCGCACACCATCATCGGCGCGGTCGTTCTGATCCTGGCGATGGCCCTGCTGGTGGCACGCGACCGAGACATGCAGCGCCGGCGACTCGAGCGGCACGAGTGGGGAACCATGGCGGCATTGGGCGCCGTCTCGGCCCTCTACTACGACCTCGTCTACCTGGCTCCGATCCTGGCCGCGGTCTTCATCGTGGCCCGCGCCGCGGCCACCGGCATGACCCTCCCCGAGGTCAGGGCGACCGCGGCCCTCAAGCGCTGGTCGGCGGCTTCGGCCGGATTCCTGGCTGCCTTCGTCCCGGCTCGAATCGAGATCATGCGGCGCTGCGCGGAGCAGTCCTGCTACAACGGGACCGACCCGCAGTTCTCCGCCGAGGCTCTCGGCCATATCCCGCGGCGCGTGCTGGCGGGCACACCGCCGGCCGGGTGGTTCCACAACGCAGAGGTCGCCCGTCACTTCGGCCTCGATCTCGGGATGGAGGACCTGGCCCGAAACGCGCTGACGGGCCTGTTGCTGGCCGCGGTGGTGGTCATGACCGTTGTGGCGGCCAGGTCGGCGGATCTCTCCAGCAGCCGCGATATACGGCAGCCGGGTCTGCACCAGGCATCGCCCTCCCCCACCCCGCGGCCGCGACACCTGGCGCTGGCCTTGGCCGTGCTCGGAGCCTCGGCCGTTCTGCTGGCAGCACTCCTGGCCAGCCTCTCCAATCAAGTGCAGCAGAGGGACCTGAGGGCAGTGGACGCCTGGCGCGAGACCCTGCTGACTCAGGTGGGCTGGTCACTGCTGATGACAGCCGGCGTCGTGGCTGCCATCGAAGCGGCCCGCGGCCGACGCTCACAGCAAGTCGTCGTGGTGTGCGCGGCCGCGTCGCTGGCGGTGTTGCTCGCCGCGTCTCTGCTGGCCAACTGGCGGCTGTCCCAGGCCGACCGCCACGATCCGCTGTCGTCGGTCACCAGGCAGATCTCGAACGCGACCGTCAGCGTCGACCGGACCGAGGAGGGCAATCTTCACCGCTGCGCCCTGATCGACGCGTACTCAGGGATGATCCCCGAGCATCTCAACATGGGAGGCCCGGCCGTGCGCCGGCACCTCGACCGACTGATGCTCGACCGCTACAACCAGCCGTTCTGCGATACCGGCCAGGCGACCTGACCCGGGTCAGCGGATATCGGCGGCGGGAACCGGCTCGGAGGCCGCCGCGCCCAGTGAGGCCGTGCGGGAGGTCAGCCCAATGAGCTCGGTGGCGGCTATGACCGGCGCAGAGGACTCCACCTCCACTACGAAACGACCTGAGCCCAGACGGTCCAGCGCGACGCTGGCACGGCGGCGGGGTCCGACCTCCAGGCGGCGCACGGCCGCCCCGTCCACGCTTAGAGCGACCTGGGCGATCCCCACCGACGACGGGTTCACGACCACCAGGATCGAGGACTCGCCGCCGCCTTCGGCCGCGGTCTCGGAGTCGGACGCTTCGGCAGCCACCAGCCAGCGGTGGGCCGCAGCGTCCGACCCGATCGTCGCGGTGGATCCCGCGACCGCCGCGGCCGCCTCGCCGTCGGCGTCCGCTGCGAACGTGACGCTGTGTATCGACGCGGCCACTGCGGCGCCATCCAGCGAGCGCACCGTCACGCTGAAGGGCCCGACGCCTTCGAGGCGGCCCTGCTGGGAGAGATCGACCAGAGCTGTCCGTCCGGGCCTGACGGTGATCTCGATCGGGCTGACATCGGTTCCGGGCGCCTCGGCCATGATCTCCAAGTCCACCTCGGCGGCATCCGCCGACGGGTTGGCAATGGCCACGACGTCCCGGCGGGCCGCGCCCACCCCGGCGACCGGCAGGTGCCACAGCGGGGCCGCTCCGGGAATCGCCGCCGATGCCCGGGCACCGCTGCCGGCGATCAGCCCGTCGGCGATCTGAATCCACGAGACGGCCACGCGTCCCGACACGACCTCAACGAAGGCCGCGACCGAGGTCGCGACGGTGATCTCGTCGGTGATGTCGACGGCGACGACCCGCTGGGCCGGCACCACCAGGCCGTCGATCGTGTCCCGGCCCACATCGGCAACCAGCTCGATGTCGGCCACCGCGATGTCGGGGAACGGGTTGAGGAGCATGATGACGAAGCGCTCGCCCTCCACCGCCGAGCGGGTCGCTCCGTGGGGCACCAGCCAGCTGCTGGCCGTCCTGGTGAGACAGGCCGAGCGACCGACATCTCCCTGTTTCGCGGCAAGTATCTGCTCGACCACAACGTCGGTGCCGTCCACTTCGACCACCGCGCCGACCCACTGCGCACCGGGAACCGCCTCGGACGGCTTCAGAAGCACCCGGCCGCGGGGCTCGATCTCGACGTCGACGGTCCGGGCCTCGGACGGATCGGATCCGCCGGGAAGAACCGACACGACCGCGGTGCGCAACCGATCCGAACCGCTTGCTAGCTGGATGATCAATTCGGCCTCGCCCGCGGGGCCGCTGCCGCCGGGGCAGAACCAAGTGCTGACAGCACCAGCCGGCGCAGCCAGAGCCGACAGGTAGCGGACCGGACGATCCGGCACTGGCCGGTCGGGCAGGTCGATGAGCACGCCCGCGCCCAGCAGACCGGCAATGGCCGTCATGGCGAGCACCCTCACTGAGCGCATCAGCCGCGGTCCATCCGCCGCCGCAGCCAGGCCAGCAGCAGCACGAAAGGCGCCGCCGCGCCCAGCAGCTGTGCGGCGCGGCGCCACCAGGGCGACGAGTAGGACAGCTCGGCCTCGCCCCCGTCGGCGGGAAGGTAGGCCCTCGCCCAGGCCAGGGCCTCGCGCCTGGGGGCCGTCTCACCGCCGACGGTCAGCTCCCAGCCGGGGCGGGGCGTATGCCCCACCAGGACTTCGGCGCCGTCGGGGATCTCCCCCGACCACGGCGGTCCTGCTCCGGAGAACACCGGAACGCCTGGGGTGATCGGATGGGCCTCGAGGTCTGCGATCTCGTCCACGCCCTCATCGAATCCCGGCGCGTGCACCGCCCGCATCGGCGTCCACGACGTGTTGACGAACATGTCCACCGCGCTGTTGGTGCCCTCGACCAGCTCCAGGTCGAGCTGATTGCGGATCGCGGCTGCGAGCCCGGCCGGCACCGGCCGGGCCTGATCCTCGCCGACGAACGGCGCGGGCGCGAGCCTGTGCAGCAGAACCACGTACCGCACGCCCATGCCGGCCAGAACCCTCCCGGCCCGGGTGGTCCGGCCCCCGTCGATGTCGGTGATCGCGGACTCGATGAGGTCGGCGCGGCCCGCGTCGACTGGCAGGGCACGGTCGACGATCGTGACCGAATCGCCGGCGGTCACCGCCCAGGCGACACCCGGTTCCAGGCTGTGGCCCTCGACCGCGAGGAACTCGGGAGCACCGATCCACAGCACCCGGTAGGCCCCGACCACGGTCGGGGGCTCGAAGCGAATGGCTGCGTGGTGGTCGCGCTCCACCAGGCCCCAACCGCCGGTCTCGAGAACGCCGACCCGGCCGAAGGCCAGCACCAGCGACGCCAGCACGGTGATCGGGACCAGGGCCTGGCGCCAGCCGAAGTGACTGAATCGCAAGTCATGCTCGATGGACAGCACGGCCATACCGCACAGTGCGGCCACCGCTACCGCGGCCGGGGCCAGCAGGAGCTGCAGGTCGGGAAGCCCGAAGGGCAGCATCCCTCGCTGCGCGACCAGGGCTAGCGCCCACGCCACGAGGGCCACCACCCAAAGGCGGACGGCTTGCTCGAGGCGCCATCCCCTTCCCAGCAGCAGCGGCACGATCATCGGCACCGCGAACAGCCATGTCAGCGAGCCGGGGTCGTCAGGTCCGACCGCGAATCGCACCATCTCGGCGAAGGAGACAGTCCCGGCGGAGCCGTCGCGCCCGTCGGCGATCGGGGCCCACGCCGGTCCGGCGGCCAGCACATCCACGAGGGTCGGCAGGGCCAGGAGGGCGATGACCGGCACGGCCAGCACGGTGGCGGCAAGCAGGCTCCCGACGGCGCCGGGCCGGGCCGCGAGCAGGCTCCCGAGCACCAGCCCCGCGGCGAGAAGCGCAACCAGCCCCGCCGAAGCCGGCACGGCCAGCGCGGCGAGGCCGGCGACTGCGCCCAGCGAGACTGCGGCCGATGCCAGACCTTCGAGACGCTTGGGGCCGGTCCGGAACGGGGCGGTGCGCGACGCCCGCAGCAGTTCTCGGAGCATCCACGGCGCGACGGCGTAGCCGACCAGGCCGGGGATGGACCCGCTCGCGATCGACGAGGACGCCAGAGGGACGAGCAGGTAGGCGACCAGCGTGCTTGCCTGGGCCCGGCGGGAGCCGGTCGCGGCCAGGAGCTTGTAGGCCCCCAGCAGGCCCACCAGGACGGGCAGAACCACGGCCAGGGTGCGAAGCAGGCCCACGCTGCCGGCCAGCAGCCAGCCGCCCGCACCGAGGAAGAACAGGACGCCCAGGTTGGAGGTCGGCGCTCCCGCGTTCCGGTCGCTCCAACCGTGGAACCACGTCCTGACCAGGTCGGTGGCTGTCTCCGGGAGCGCCACGAAGTCACCGACTGCGGGCACGCCGTCGGACAGGAGCCGGCGCGACCCGAACAGCACGACCGTCACCACCACGGCCCAGGTGAGGAATGTGAGGCGGGTCGTGCCGGTTCTGAGTCCTCCCAGGACGCCCCGGCCCGCGGCGCTCAGCAAACCGTGTGACTCGCCGCCGAACTGCCGCCTCAAGAAGGAGACCAGCCGAACGCTGCCGAGGTATTGCAGGGCGGTGACGTCGGCCTGGCGCACCCTGCGGACCTGCCTGTTGGCCCGCCGGCGCTCGAGCACCACATCGAGGCGGGAGATGTTCCAGACCCAGGCCGACACCACGTCGCGGGCCCGGCCGAAGCGGGCGGTGAACACCCCCAGAACGATCTCGGCGACCGCCATCAGGACGGCCAGCGGCACGAACACGGTGAGCGAGATGCGGCCGTGGTTGACCAGCATGGCTCTCAACGCGTGACGGGTCTGGGTCAGCCTCACGTCGTCGACGCCGGTGCGCGACGCGAGCCCGCCCCGGTGGCGCGCCACCGCCCCCCCGACGAACATCACCCGGGCTCCTGCCATCTGGGCCCGCCAGCAGAGGTCGACGTCCTCGCCCCGGAAGGTCATTCCTGCGTCGAAGCCGCCGAGCCGGACGAACAGATCCCTGCGGACGAGCATCACCGCCGACGGCAGGGCGAAGGAGTCGCGCACCCCGTCGTGCTGCTCCTGGTCGAGCTCGTGAGCGCCGGCCCGGTCAGCGGCGACACCGAAGCGGTCGACGTCGTATCCCGCGTGCCGGATGATCTCGGGGCGGTCCCATTCCACGATCTTGGGACCGACGACGCCCGCGCTGCTCCGCAGCGCTTCGGCCACGAGGACGCTGACCGAGTCGGAGGCCAGGGCGACGTCGTCTTGGCACACCAGCAGGAAGTCGGCGGACGGCTTGGTGGAGAGCACCGCGTTGGCCGCCTCCGAGAAGCCCGAGGCACCGGTTGCGTCTATCACCTCGGCGTCGTCGATGACCGCGGCCACCCGGGGACCGAGCCCCGATCCGGCCGCGTCCACGACGGCGACGCTCAAGGACTCGTAGTCCTGGAGGGCAAGCGACTCCAGGGTCTCGTCGAACCACTCGCCCGGCCGGTGAGCGACCACGACGGCCAGCACCGTCGGATGCTGCTGAGCGGTGCTGGACGCGCCCGGAGTGGGTGCCGCGCTGTCGACGGGAGGTGCGATCAACCGAGGCTAATGGGCGCCTCGGTTAGGAAGGTGACGGCTTGATGTCGTTCCAGGCTGCGAGCAACTCCGATGCGGTGACGACGGTGGCGACCATGGCCAGGGTGTTGTCGATCACGGACGCCGCGTAGGCGGCGGGCACTCCGGCCACCGCGTCCCGCACGAGCACCACCTGGTAGCCGAGATCGACGGCGCTGAGGCAGAGGCCCACGATGCCGACGTTCACCGACACGCCCGTGGCCACGACGGTCGTGACGCCGAGATTCCGCAGGGTCTGATCGAGCGGGGTGGAAGTGAACGGCGTGAGCCCGTGCCAGCGGGCCACGACCAGGTCCCGGGGGTCCCGCCCCAGCTCGGGCACCAGCCGGGAGCCTTGGCTGCCCGACTCGGTGGGCGCGGTCCCCTCGCGGCGCAGCCGGTCGGCGAGGCCCAGTATCCGGCAGTTGACCGACCCGCCCGCGCCGTCGGGGCGGGTCTCCATCGTGCAGTGGACCACCCTGGCGCCCGCGGCCCGGGCCGCCTCGCAGACGGCGGCCGCGGCGTCGATGGCGCCGGAGGCCGCGACCTGCTCGGCGAGCGCGGGCATCATCCCGCCGGGTCCGACCACGCCTCGCTGCAACTCCATGGTGAGCACCGCCGTGGAGCCGGGATCCACTAGGGATGCCAGCCGCCCGCCGCGGCCCGATGACGCCGCCATGCGACAAGTGTGGCAGGCGCCGCACGGCGCGCGCCGCGATGCCGCCGGCAACAGCCCCAACCTCGCGTCGCACGGTCACGGGACAATCGGGGTCCGCAGCACCTAGTCTGCGCGGTGATGCGCTGTCCAAGCTCCGTGCGGTAGGCGCGCGTGCGGGCTCTCGTCACCGGCGCCAGCGGCTTCGTGGGCTGCCATCTCGTTGCCCATCTCGCGGCCTGCGGAGACGAGGTCACGCTCAGCGAGGCCGAGATCACCGATCCCGAGGTGCTGGACGCCGATTTCGGCGAGGGAGGCCACGACGCCGTCTACCACCTGGCCGCGCAGGCCGACGTGCACGCGAGCTTCGCCGATCCGGCCGCTACCGTGCGGGTGAACGTGGAGGGAACGCTCAACGTCCTCGACGCGGCCCACCGGTCCGGCGCCCGCCGGGTGGTGTTCGTCAGCAGCGCCGACGTCTACGGGCGGGTCTGCTCCTCGAGCCTCCCCGTCGACGAGGCCGCCCCCATGCGCCCGGTGACGCCCTACGGCGCCAGCAAGGCCGCGGCCGAGATGGTATGCGTGCAGGCCGGCCTGGGCCGCGGCCTCGACGTGATACGGGCCAGGGCCTTCAACCATCTCGGCCCGGGCCAGAGCGACCGCTTCGTGGCCTCGGCACTGGCGTCGCGCATCGCGGCCAACGAGCGCACCGGCGAGGAGGTCGTGAGCGTCGGGAACCTAGAGGCCCGGCGCGACTTCACCGACGTGCGCGACGTGGTGCGGGCCTACCGTCTCCTGGCCGTGCGGGGCGAATGCGGCGAGGCCTACAACGTGTGCAGAGGCATCTCGCTGGAGGTACGCGAGCTCGCCGACGGCCTGATCGCCCGGGCGAGGCACCCCATGCGCCTCGCGGCCGACGGCGAGCTGCTGCGCCCGGTGGACGTGCCCGAGATCCGGGGAGACCCTTCCAAGCTGCGGGCCGCCACCGGCTGGCGCCCCGAGGTGAAGCTGGAACAGACGCTCGACGACCTGCTCGACTCCTGGCGCTGCCGGACCTCGGAGTCGGAACTGCCGCCGAGCGGCGATAGCCAATAGACCCATGGCCAGGCGCGCCCTGATCACCGGCATAACAGGCCAGGACCAGTAGAACATGGCCAGGCGCGCCCTGATCACCGGCATAACAGGCCAGGACCAGTAGAACATGGCCAGGCGCGCCCTGATCACCGGCATAACAGGCCAGGACGGCTCGTATCTGGCCGAGTTGCTCCTGGACAAGGGCTACGAGGTCATGGGCATGGTGCGGCGCTCCAGCATCGTCAACTACGAGCGCATCGCCCACATCCAGGACCGCGTCCGGATCGTGACCGGAGACCTGCTCGACCAGGTCTCCATGATCGAGATCCTGCGGACCTACCGGCCCGAGGAGGTGTACAACCTCGCGGCCCAGTCGTTCGTGCAGACCTCCTTCAGCCAGCCGGTCCTCACCGGCGAGACCACGGCTCTGGGGGTCACCCGGATCCTCGACGCCATCCGGCTGGTCGACCGGGACATCCGCTTCTACCAGGCGAGCTCGTCCGAGATGTTCGGGAAGGTGCGGGAGGTTCCCCAGAACGAGCAGACACCGTTCTATCCCCGCAGCCCCTACGGGGTGGCCAAGGTCTACGGCCACTGGATCACAGTCAACTACCGCGAGTCCTACGGGCTCCACGCCACCTCCGGGATCCTCTTCAACCACGAGAGCCCGCGCCGGGGCATGGAGTTCGTGACCCGCAAGATCACCCACGCCGCGGCCAGCATCAAGCTCGGCCTGGCCGACGAGTTGCGGCTCGGCAACCTGGAATCGCAGCGGGACTGGGGCTACGCCGCCGACTACGTCGAGGCCATGTGGCAGATGGTGCAGCAGGACGAGCCCGACGACTACGTGATCTGCACCGGCAAGACGCACTCGGTGCGCACCCTGTGCGACCTGGCCTTCGAACATGTGGGGTTGGACTACCGCGACCATGTCGTCGTGGACGAGCGCTTCATCCGCCCGGCCGAGGTCGACCTGCTCGTCGGCGACTCGTCCAAGGCCGTGGCTGCGTTCGGCTGGCAGCCGAAGACGTCGTTCGTGGAGCTGGTGCGGCTGATGGTCGACGCCGACCTCGCGCTGCTGCAGAGCCGAGCCGGCCGAGCCGGCTAAGAGCGAGGCAGCGCGGGTAGGTGATCATGGACCATCGGATGCCCTCGGATTGCAGGTGGCCCAAGCCTCTGGAGCCGCCTGCACGCGCACGTTCTGAGAGCGGGCGCGAGACGCCGCGGTGATAACGGTCCTCGCGGGGGGTGTGGGCGCGGCCCGCTACCTGGCCGGACAGTTGCTGGTGGCCTCCCCCTCCGACGTCACTGCGGTGGTGAACGTCGCCGACGATATCGAGTTGCACGGCCTGCATGTAAGCCCCGACATCGACACCGTCATCTACACGTTGTCGGGGGCCATCGACCCCGAGCGGCGCTGGGGCCTGGCCGACGAGACCTGGAATGCGCTCAACGAGCTCCGGAGGCTGGGAATCGACGCCTGGTTCAACCTCGGAGACCGCGACATCGGAACCCACCTGTTCCGCACCACCCTGCTGCGCCAGGGGCACACCCTGAGCGAGGCGACCGCTCGCCTGGCCGCGGCTCGCGGCCTGAGCTGCAGGATCCTGCCGGTGAGCGACCAGCCGATCGAGACCCGGGTCACGCTGGCCGGGGGCACCGAGATCGGATTCCAGGAGTACTTCGTCCGCCTCGCACACGATGTGGCCATCTCGGGGGTGCGCTTCGCGGGCGCGGGCGACGCCTCCCCGGCACCGGGTGTGCTCGAGGCCGTGGACGCCGCCGAGGTCGTGGTGATCGCACCGTCCAATCCGGTCGTGTCGATAGGCCCGGTTCTGGCCGTGAGCGGCGTGACCGAAGCACTCGCCGCCCGGCGGGAGCGCAACGTGGCCGTGTCGCCGATCGTGGCGGGCGCGGCCCTCAAGGGACCCGCCGACCGGATGCTCCGGGAGCTGGGCGAGGAGGCGAGCGTGGTCGGGGTGGCCCGCCGCTACCGGGAGGTGGTCGGTGCTCTGGTGATCGACGAGGCCGACGCCGATCTGGCCGCCGCGGTGGACGACGTCGGGGTGCGGGCCGTGGTGGCCCCCACGATCATGTCCTCGCCGCAGGCCGCAGCCGAGCTGGCCCGCCGCACCGTGGCCGCGGTGTCGCCGTGAGCCTGGAGATCCCATGAGCCTGGCGATCCTGGAGATTGAGGGCATCGGCGAGGTGCGGCCCGGCGACGACCTGGCTGCGCTCATCGTGGCGGCGGCCGGACCCGACTCGCTGCAGGACCGGGACTGTGTCGTCGTCACCCAGAAGGTGGTGTCCAAGGCCGAAGGCCGGCTGGTGGCTGTCGACCCCGACGACCCGACCAGTCACAAGCCGCTGGTGGAGGCCGAGTCGGTCCGGGTGCTGCGCCGGCGGGGAGACCTGATCATCTCCGAGACCGCCCACGGTTTCGTGTGCGCCAACGCCGGGGTCGACCTAAGCAACGTCGAGGAGGGCTTCGCGGCATTGCTGCCGGTGGACTCCGACCGCTCGGCCCGGCGCATCCGCGACCGCATCCGGGCCTTGGCGGGCGTTGAGGTCGCGGTGGTTGTCTCCGACACTTTCGGGCGCCCCTGGCGCAGGGGCGTGACCGACACCGCCATCGGCTGTGCGGGCATCGCCGCGGTGGTGGATCTGCGGGGCAGCACCGACGCGCTGGGCCGGGAGCTCAAGGTGACCGAGGTGGCGGTAGCCGACGAGATCGCGGCGGCCGCCGACCTGGTCATGGGCAAGGCGAAGGGTGTGCCCGTGGCGGTGGTACGGGGCCTGGAGGAGTCCTGGTTCCGTACCGGCTCCGTCGCCGAGGAGATAGTCCGCTCCCCCGCCGACGACCTGTTCCGCTAGCGGCCGGCGCTTCCTCGGGAGCTCAGCCGGCTCGAGCCGTCGGGGTGACGAACCGACCGGGTGCAGACCAGTGACCTACAGGAAACTATAAGTTTTTTCGCTGGTCTTGACACATCTTCGAGGCTGCTGGTGTTGGCATGACATTGCTTGTGAAGTAGCCTCATAGACGAGCCTCGCTGCCGGGCTGTGTCGGCAGCCGAATCCGACTGACCGCCCCGCCGTCTGCACTAGCCGCCGGCCCGAGACGAGGCTCTCATGACAGCATCAGCCCCGATCCCTGCCGCCGAGTCGGTGCCCCACATGCCGAACCCGACCGACACCACACCGACGACACCCCGCAACCAGTTGCCGTCGCAGGTCCAGACGGCAGCCGCCCCGCCCACCCTGCGCTCCCAAGTCGCGGAGAACCCGCTGCTGAGCTTCTTCGGCCTCATGATCATCGCCCTGCTCGCCGCCGCGGTCGCCGCTCCGAACATCCGCATCAACGACACCAACGCCCGCATCGACCGCCTCGATACCCGCATGACAGCCAGATTCGACAAGGTCGACGCTGAATTCGAAGACGTCGACGCCAACTTCGAAGACATCGACGCCAGGTTGGACGGACTCGACCTGAAGCTGACCGCGCTGATCGCCAAACTGGACGCCACCGACGATGTAGACGCCGCCATCGAAGGCCGCCTCCGAGAGCCTGCCTAGCCCGCGCCCGCCGACGACCTCCGCCGCCAGCCCGCGAACTGAGACCCCATGCTCGCCGGAGTGTCCGGCCTACCGTTACTTTTGCGAGCTTTGGATCTTTTGCGAGCTTTGGATTTGAGTGCTTCCGCGGGCCTAGCCGTCAGGGGGTTCGGTCGGAGGATCTCAGCCACGCACGGGTGGCTTGATGGGCGAAGCCGACGCGGCCGTGGCCGGTACTGCGTATGAAGCCAGCTCGGATGAGCCGCGACCGGTAGGTGCTTATGTAGCTGGAGGTCCGCGGTCGTCCGCGAGGGCGTCCGGTGGGCCGGCTCGCTGGGTGTGTGATATCGCCAGCGCCGCCCGGGCGGTAGCCGGGCCGTGCCTGGCCGGCGGGTGGCTGTGTTGCGCTGGCCGCTTTCGGTGCTGTGGGGGTCTGTTCGCCAGCGGGTAGCGGGTGGCTGTGTTGCGCTGGCCGCTTTCGGTGCTGTGGGGGTCTGTTCGCCGGCGGGTGGTCGGGGGCGCGGGTCGCCTGAGGGATGCGGAGTACGAGCATGTTCGGAGACTGGGCCGCGACGGGCTCGAGCAGCCGGGGTTGGTCGGGTGGGGCGGTTGGTTCTGGGCAGAACAGGCTCGCCGGTTCGGGGGCGTGGGCGGGGCCGTGGGTCACGGTGTCGGGCGGGTGCAGGCTGCGTCGGCCCGGCGGGCCGCAGACCTGCCAGCCGTAGTAGTGGATCTTGTGGTGGCAGCTCCAGCAGGCCAGCACCATGTTGTCGATGCTGGTGGCCCCGCCCTCAGACACGGGCTTGACGTGGTGGGCGTCGCAGATGTCGGGGTGGGCGCCGCAGGCGAAGCAGCCGCCGTCGCGGGCGATCAGCAGCTGGCGCTGGGCGTCGGTGGCGCGCCGCACAGAATGGGCCCGCCATATCGGTCTGCCTTTGCGGTCATAGACGATGCCGGTGAACTTGGCGTTGCAGGCCAGTTCCTCGAGCACCGACCGCGGCAGCCGCTCCCCGTCGGCAAGCTCAGCGACGAGTTTGCCGGTGTCCGCATCGACGTGCGCGACCACACAGATGTCAGCAAAGGGCTTGCTCCCCTCGCCGCCGGCACGGCTGGAGGTGAAGTGCTCCAAGGCGTCGGCCATGCACTGGTCAAAGCTGCGCCGCGGGTGCCCGCCGCTGTTGGCCGAGGCTTGCTTCTTGTCGGTGTCAAGGAGGCGGCCGGCCTCGACCCGCAGCCGGTTGCGGATCTGACGCCCGGTGACGGCGTCGAACTCGCCGCGCAACTGCACCATCCCGTCGTCGCCGTTCCACATCCGCACACCGCGGCGGGCCCGCTGGCGGGCATGCTCGCCCTCACCGCCGTCGCCCTGGCGCTCCACAGCCCAGCGGCGGGCCTCTTTGGTGAACTGCTCGGGACGCATCGACTCGGCCTTGGCCAACAACTCGGCGTCACCGTCGACGTCCGCCGCGCTGGTCTTAGACGCAGCCTCGGCGAGCCGCTTCGCGTTGGCCACCGGGACCCGCCCCGACTCCACCGCCTCACGCAGCCTGAGCGTGTCGCGCAGAGCCTCAGCGGTCTTGACCTGGCTGCGGGCCTCCTGCCGCGACAGCCCCGCACCCGAAGCCAGCACCTCCGCACCCCCGTCGCCGTGACGCTCCCGACCAGCGATGCTGGCCGCGGCCGAGGTCTGAGCAGCCGAGACGATCGCCACGGTGGCCATGGCCACCGGCAGCATCTCACGCATCTCCGCGCACGAAGCCGCCCCTTCGTTCACCAGCGCCAGCATCTCCCTGGCGGCGGCCTCAGCCCGGCGGGCGGCTTCGATCAACATGCACACAGTCTCCCATAGGGGTGTGACAAATGTCAAGCATTGCCAGAGCTTTTTCTGAATTTTCAAACATACTCAGGTGAGCACTCCAGCGCTGCGTACGCCGCCGATGCTCCACCGAAGGTCGGCCGTATCACCGTGGCGAAAGCGCAGATGAACCGCGACCTGATGATTCGCGAACTGTCGGCCGAGACGGGCCACGTAGCGTTCGTCATCATCGGGGAGCCTGACATCCGCATCCTTGACCACTATCCCGACGGGCAGATTGCCGTCGAGATCCGAGGCTACGACACCTTCGACCCAGCCACCGGCAACGCCGCGGCGGGAGGTCCCGACGACGTTGCCTGCTGGATGATCGACACCGACCACGACGGCGAGAGCTTCTACGCCCGCCGCATCCACTTCCCCGGAGCCGACAACGACCGCCAGATCAAGAAGCTCCTACGAGAACTTGGCAAGAACGCGGACGACGCAGAGCAGGAAGCACTCACCGCGATGCGCTCAGCCCCATTCGACCCGCCAGAGCGAGGCCGGATAGCCGTGAAGATCGTCACCGCCACCGGCATGGAAATGACCGCTACGAGAGAGACACAAGAGGCGTAGAGCTGCGACTCACGCGACTAGGGCGGCCATGTGGCCCTCGGCCAGGTCCACGACGTGCCGCATAGTCCCCGACGGATGCGCTCCGGCCGCTTGACATCCCGTCGATGGCCGCACCGTTTGGCACGCATTGGACGCAGGACCTTGGTCTGTGATTCGATGCATGACGTTGAGCGGAACGTACGAGTCGAGGAGGCAGGGTGCCGCGCGACGCACACATCCTTGTCGGCACAGCCGTGGGGCTACCTGTTGTGGCGGGGCTCGCGGCCTGCGGTGAGGACGGCATAGCTCCAGAGGGCCGAGGCGGGCGATGAGGCCACGGCTGCGCCTTTCGGTCGCCCTCGTTGCCTGCACGGCTCTGGTGGCCGCGGCCTGCGGCGGCGAGGTGACCGAGCCCGACGGCGCGGGCTCGGGCGCGGCTCAGACCTCCGAACCGATCAGCGATACCGAGCCCGACGACCCTGCTGCGGGCCCCGCCCCCGGCGAAGACACCCAGACCGACGAGCCCGCCGGAGACACCCCGACCGACGAGCTCAGCGAAGACACGCCGACCGACGACCCTGCTGCGGGCCCCGCCCCCGGCGAAGACACCCAGACCGACGACCAGCCGGCCGCCGGCCAGCCCGACGACACCGACCAAGCGACCGGTGACCAGCCGGCCGCCGACCAGCTCGACGATCCGGACGCGGAGCCCGAGGGTCCTCCGCCCAACGTCTACGACGACCCCCGCGACGGCATTTTCGACGAGTTCCAGGCCACGATGGACCGCGGCGACCATCCGTTCATGCAGATCGACGCCTTCTGTGAGGCTCACGACCCTGCGCCGGAGCGGGTGGCCACCGACAAGGGCATAGGCGCCGACTCCATCTCGCTGGTGCATCTGCGCCAGAAGTTGGAGGATCTGGCCGGAATCGGCTTCGGCGTCGACGTCGGCGACACCACCGAGATGTTCGAGACGTTCGCGGCGGTGGTCAACGAGCAGTGCGGCGGCGTCCGGGGCCGCCTGATCGAGCTTCGCACCATCGACGTCGACGTGTTGAGCACCACGGTGGACGACGACAACAACGCGGCCTGCATCAAGGCCATCGAGGACTACCAAGGCGTGATCCTGGTCAACTCCAGCGGCTTCCAGGGCTCGGCCAGCCTGTGCATCGCCGAGGACCACGAGACCGCTTTCGTCGCAGTGCAGTCCCAGACGGCGGAGTTCATGGAGCGCGGCCAGGACCGGCTGATCACCACGTCCACAGTCGCCGAGGAGCAGCTCAGGTGGCAGGTCCTGGACCTGGTCGCCCAGGGGAGGCTCGACGGCAGGACCGTCGGAGTGGCCGTCGCGGACACGCCGGGCCAGTACGAGGCGGTCGAGACCGGCCTGGTGCGGGTACTGCGCGACAACGGCGTGGACGTGGCCGTGTTCGATGTCATCGGCTGCGGCGGCGGCAATGTCTGCCTCGAGGGCAACGTGGAGTCGGTCCAGCGCCTGCGCAGCGAGGGCGTGGACGTGTTCTTCAACGTGCTCAACGCAATCTCCGCGCCCCTGTTCCTCGCCGAGATGCTCAACCAGGGATTCGAGCCCGGCGACGTGCAGTTCTACGCCTCGGACCTCGGCAGCCAGGCCACCGAGATCGTGGCCTCGATGATCGTGCGGTTCGGCGGCGCGGCCGTCGGCGACCTCTACAACGGCGCCCGCATCATCGATTTCCGCGACACCGGCGCCTACCGGCTCGAGGGCTACCAGCCGAGCGCGTTCGACGAGATGTGCAACGACACCTACGGCGCCAACAGCGCGTCGGGGGCCAACCACGAGGCCGACGAACGGGAGGACGGCAACGAGAGATACGGCATGACCGCCACGGTGTGCGAGATCATGCGGATCGCGCTGCGAGGAATCTACGACGCGGGCGACAATCCCACCCGGTCCGAGATCTACGAGGCTCTGGCCTCGCTGGGCCCGATCGACTCCAACGGGATGCAGCCCGCCTCGCTGCGGCCGGGCAAGACCCGGGCGCCCGACGTCATCCACAACCTCGTCTTCGAGTACCCCTGCACCAAACCCCACCCGTTCCCGGTGCCCGACGACGACCACGGCATCTGCCTGTACCCGATAGACGAGTACCGCCCCACCCCCGGCTAGCGGTATGTCTGCCATGATGGGGACATGAGGATCCACGGCATCTGCAGCCCCGAGTTCGCGCCGGTGCGCGACGCGTTCGAGGCGAATTTCGCTGAGGGGTTGGAGTTGGGCGCGTCCGCGGCGGTGACGGTGGACGGCGAGTTCGTGGTGGACATCTGGGCCGGCGAAGCCGACGCCGACGGCGCCCCGTGGCAGCGCGACACGATCGTCAACGTCTACTCGACCACCAAGACGATGGCCGCGACGTGCATGCTGATGCTGGCGGACCGGGGCGAGCTGGACTTCGACGCACCGGTGGCGCGGTACTGGCCCGAGTTCGCCCAGAACGGCAAACAGGACGTGCTGGTGCGCCATGTGATGGCCCACACCGCGGGACTGCCGGGCTTCGACCCGCCCATCACCGTGGAGCAGCTCTACGACCTCGAGGCTGCGGCCGCCAATCTCGCGGCCCAGGCGCCGTGGTGGGCGCCGGGCACTGCGTCGGGATATCACCCCGTGACCCAGGGCAACCTGTTGGGCGAGATCCTCTACCGCGCCACCGGCCGGCGCATGGCCGAGTGGTTCCGCACCGAGGTGGCCGAGCCGCTCGGGGCCGACTTCTGGATGAGTCTGCCCGAGTCCGAGGACCACCGGGTGTCGGACCTGGTGAGCCCGGAGACCCCACAGACGCTCATCGTCGGCGGCGAGGAGGTCGAGGTCAGCGAGGTTGCGGTGCGCGCCTTCCTGAGCGTTCACCGCACCGGCGACGAGTCCGCCACCCGCGAGTGGCGGGCCGCGGAGCTCCCCGCCTCCGGCGGGTTCGGCAACGCCCGCTCGGTGGCCCGCATCCACGCCGCGCTGGCCTGCGGCGGCGCCCTTGACGGCGTCCGGCTGCTGTCTGAGGCCGGCGCCCGCCGCGCCCTGGAGGAGCAGACCGACGGCATCGACCAGGTGCTGGGTGTGCGGCTGCGCCACGGCCTCGGCTTCGGACTCCAGATCGGCGACCTCTCCTTGGCTGCGGGCCAGATGTTCTGGGGCGGCATGGGCGGCTCGCTGGCCGTGACAGACCTCGACGCCCGGGCCAGTGTCGCCTACGTGATGAACCGCATGGCGCCCGACGCCCTGGGCGACCCCCGCGGCATCCGGATCATCCAGGCGGCCCTAGCCGGCCTGTAGGCAACACGCAGCCTCAGGCTCTTCCACTGGCGATGCGCCAGTGGCCGTCGCCGGCCGCCTGCAATGTCCGAGGCAATGATCAGACGTCAGCTCTCGTGGCCGTCGGGGTGGCGGCGGGCGAAGTTCCAGTGGTCGGCCAGCATCTCGTGCAGGCCCCTGAGGGCCTGCCAGCCGAGCTCGTGGCGGGCCCGGGTGCAGTCGGCCCAGGAGGCCTCGACGTCGCCGGGACGGCGGCCGGCTGTCTCATAGGGGATGGATGAACCGAGCACACCGCCGGCCGCGGCCAGCACCTGGAGCACCGTGGTGCCCGAGCCGGTGCCCAGGTTGTAGACCCGGCTGCTCGCCGGCGCGATGTCGGCATCGAGGGCGGCCACGTGGCCCTCGGCCAGGTCCATGACGTGCACATAGTCCCGCACCGCGGTGCCGTCGACGGTGGCGTAGTCGGCGCCGAACACCTCGAGCCGGTCCCGGCGTCCCGCCGCGACCTGCATGATCCGGGGCACGAGGTTGGCCGGCTCACCCGACGGATCCTCCCCTATCAGCCCTGACGGGTGCGCTCCGACCGGGTTGAAGTAGCGCAGCATCACCGCGGTCATCTCCGACGCGGCCGCGGCGCCGGCCAGGATGCGCTCGCCCATCAGCTTGGTCTCGCCGTAGGGGCTCTCCGGAACGGTCGGCGAGTCCTCGGCGACCGGCAGCGCCGACGTCGACCCGTAGACGGAGGCCGATGAGCTGAACACCAGCCGCCGGACGCCCCGCTCGACGGCCGCCGCGGCCAGCGCGATCGTGGACCCGAGGTTGCTGCGGTAGTAGCCGAGGGGGTCGCTGACCGACTCGGCCACGCTCTTGCGGGCCGCGAAGTGGACCACCGAGTCGATCCGGTGCGCCTCGAAGACCGCATCCAGGACATCGGGGTCGCCCACGTCGCCCTCCACAACCGGAAGATCGGGACGGGTGAGGCCGCGCACCGCTTCCACCGCCCGGGGAGACGAGTTGGAGAAGTCGTCCAAGACGACCGGGTCGCGACCCGCGCCGTGCAGCGCGACCACCGTGTGGCTGCCGATGTACCCGGCGCCCCCGGTGACCAGCGTCTTCACTAGACCGCCTCGGGCACCCTGGCGTCCGACAGGGCCGCTCCCGGCGCAACCTCGAAGCGCTCTCCCACCAGCGTGCCGTCGGTCACCCGGGCGCCCCGCCCGACCGTCGCGCCCGACCCCACCACGGAGTCGAGGACCGTCGCACCCGGCTCGATCACCGCGCCGGCATGGACGGCGGAGCCCCGAACCACCGAGCCTGCCCCCACCACCGCTCCGGCCATCACCACGCTGCGCTCGATCACCGCGCCAGGATCGACCGAGGCTCCCTCCATCACCGCGCTGCGCTCCACCGAAGCGTCGGGAGACACCACCGCGCCAGGAGACACCACCGCGCCGGGATCGACCGAGGCTCCCTCCGGGATCACCGCGCTGCGCTCCACCGAAGCGTCGGGAGACACCACCGCGCCGGGAGACACCACCGCGCCGGGAGACACCACCGCGCCAGGATCGACCGAGGCTTGCTGTGACACCCCGGCCGCGGCCGGGCCCCGCCGGTCGTCGAGCAGGTCGAGCTGGGCCTGGAGGTAGGTCCGGGGGGTGCCCGCGTCGACCCAGTACGTGTTGTGCTTCAGAGCCCACAGCGTCCCGGCCCCGGCCATGGCGGGGAAGACCTCTCGCTCCACCGACACCCGCCGGCCGCCGTCGATCCGGCCGATCACCGATGGCTCCATCAGGTAGGTCCCGGCGTTGATCCAGCGGCTCGGCGCGGGCGGCGGCGGCTTCTCCACGAAGGCGCTCACCCGTCCGCCGGCGCCGGTCACCACCACGCCGTAGCGGGACGGGTCCTCCACCTCGATCAGGTGGATGGTGGCCTCGGCGCCGGCCGAGCGGTGCAGTCCCAGCATCTCGCCCACATCGAGGTCGGTGATCACGTCGCCGTTGGCCACCAGGAACGTGGCCGGGGCCGCGCCCATGTCCGAGGCCTCGTAGGCGAAGCGGATGGCGCCGGCGGTGTCGAGCGGCTCAGGCTCCACCACGCAGCACAGCTCGGCCCCCGCGCAGCGCCCGTCTGGGTAGGCGGCCCGGAAGGCGTCGTCGTGGTAGCCGAGCGCCAGCACCACCCTGTCGACTCCGTGGCGCCGGAGTCTCGAGACGACATGCTCGATCATGGGCCGGTCCAGCACCGGGAGCATCTGCTTGGGGGTGGTCAGCGTAAGGGGCCGCAGCCGGGTGCCGAAGCCCCCGACCAGCAGGATCGCCTGCACCCCGGCGCTCCGTTCTATTCCTCGGGCGGGGCGTCCGTCGGGTCGAGGTCGGTTTCCGGCCCGGTAGAGACCAGGTTCCCCGCCGATGCCCCGAACGCCAACTGGAGGCGGTCCTCCGGTGGCGGGGGAACCTCGGCGCCCGCGGGCACCCGGGCGAACGTGAACGCCTCCAAGTCTCCCAGCAGGCGGACATCGGAGAAGTCGTCGAGGTATTCCTCGGCCGGCTCGTACAGGTCGGCCAGCCCGGTGACCGGCTCGTCTCCTCCGGGCGCCTCGGGATCGATCCGCGCGAAGCGCACCGCCCGGATCACGGTCGGCTCGCCGTTGCAGTCGGACCCCGCTTCGAGCACGCCGATTCCGGGGCCGCTGATCTCGTCGTCGGTGATCCTCGCCCCCATCGCCTCGAAGAACACGTCAAGCCGGGCGTCCTCCCCCGACGCTGAGCTGTTCCACGGGTGGATGTGGATCACCCCGTCCTGGTGCGAGTGGATGCCGTCGGGGTCGGCGGCGCTGGTGAAAGCGGGCAGGAACCGGTCGCAGTCGTAGATTGCGTAGGCCGAGTGCCAGTGGTCGTTGCCCACCCTCGGCGCCGCCGCCGGAGGCCGCGACGACCGGGCGAAGATCACCAGCGCCACGCCGAGGACGACAACGGTCGCGAGAATGAGCGGGAAGCCCAGTTCGCGGCGCTCACGGCCGCCCTTGGGCGCGGCGGCCGCCCGGGCGGCCCGCTGGACCTTCTTGGACGAACTCGACTGGGCCACGGGCCGTCACGCTATCGGCTCGCACCGCAGCCCGGTCGCCTGCACGTAGGCCGGACAGCCGAGCGTCGGCGAGCCGCGCTGGCTCTCAGTGACGGCCCAATTCGGCGAACAGTGCCTCGTAGGCTGCCGCGACCGCCTGCGGAGTCATGCACCCCTCCACGTAGGCCCGGCCCCGCCGTCCCATGGAGTCGCGCCCGTCGGGGTCGTCGATCAGCGTTTCGACCGCGGCATCGAACGCAGCCTGGTCGCCGGGGGGGACCGCGACCCCGCAGCCGGCCTCGTCGATCATGCGGGGCAGCTCGGTGCCGGGGTCCACCGAGGCCAGCACGGGGCGGCCGGCGGCCAGGATCGAGTAGATCTTGGAGGGAACGCTCGAGCGGGCCAGCCCCTCGCGCAACACGATCACGCCGATGTCGGCCGAGGCCAGCACCTCGTCAAGTCGCTCAGCCGGCTGGTATCCGACGAAGACAACGTTGGGCAGCCCCGCGGCCGACGCCTCCAGGGCCGGGCGGGCCGAGCCCTCGCCGTTCACGACGAACACCACATCGTTGCGGTGGCGGTGGGCCCGGGCCGCGGCCACCAGCAGGTCGAGGGGCTGCGAGAAGCCGACATTGCCCGCGTACATCACGACGGTCCGGTCTCCCAGCCCGTGCTCTGCCCGGTAGGCGGTGTCCCGGCTGCGGGGGCGGATCCGGGATGTGTCGACGAAGTTCGGAATCACTCGCACCGAACCGGACCGGCCGGCGTCGAGCTTGGCTGCCACGTTGGCCCGCATGTCCTCGGACAGCACCGTCACAGCCGCGGCACGGTCGTAGACGAACCGCTCGAGGCGGCGGGCGGCGGCAACCAGTCGCCGGCCCCGGATGGCGCCGGTGTCGATGGCTGCGTCGGGGAAGATGTCCTGAAGGTTGAATACGAGCGGCGCCCGCCAGCGGCGGGCCGCGGCCCAGCCAGCCAGGCCGAGCGTGATCGGCGGCGACATCGCCAGCACCGCGTCGGGCCGGTCCCGGGCGGCGACCGCGGTGGCGGCGGCCAGCGCGGTGAAGCCGGCGAACCCGACGGCACGGGCCGCGACGCTTCCCTTCGCGGTCGGGAACGGGTGGACCCTGGTGACCTTGACCCCGCCGTGGGCCACTCCGGACCGCACCGGGCGTCCCCGCCAGCCGGACTCCACCCGGTGCTGGCGGTACCAGGGAAGGGAGGTAACGACCCGGATCTGGTGGCCCCGGCGAGCCAGCTCGGAGACTATGGCGGTGATGACCTCGCCGGTGGGAGCGACGTCGGGGGCGTAGTGCGGGCAGAGGACCAGCAGCCTCACGGGGCTGGCTCCACGGAGTGACCGGCAGCGGCCCGCCAAGCCTCCAGCAGGCGGCCGGCTGCCCGCTCGGGAGCGAATCCGGCCGCTCGGGCCCGCGCCCGCTCGACCTGCCCGCGGATCCGGGATGATCCCGACCGGGCCTCGCCCAGCGCGTCGACCCATCCGTCGACGTCATCGGGATCGACGAGCGTGCCGCAGTCGCCCACCACCTCCGGGAGCGCGGTCGTGTCGGCGGCGATGACCGGGGTTCCCGACTGCATGGCCTCCAGCACCGGCAGGCCGAAGCCCTCGTAGCGCGACGGGAAGGCGACCGCGGCGGCGGCCGACATCAACGAGGCGAGCCTGGCCTCGTCCACCCATCCGAGATGCACCACGCCGGGGGTGCGGGCCGCCTGCTCGGCCACCTGGGAGTGGGCACGGCCCCTGGCTCCGGTGAGCACCAGCTGGAGGTCGTGGTGGCGGGCCCGCACCGCGGCGTGGGCCACCAGAAGGGTGGCATGGTTCTTGTGGGGATAGGTGGCCGCCGGGTACAGCACGAAGGGCTCCTTGACAGGATTCCCGGACGGTTCCGCCTCCGGCCCGGTCCCGTCTGCGAGGGATCGGGGGCGGGCGTAGGTGGGCGGAACCACCCGGATGCGCCCGGCCGGCACGGCAAGCCGTTCCGACAGCCGGTCGGCCACCCACCGCGACGGCACGACCACCAGGTCGGCGGCCCGAACGCTGCGGGGCAGCGCCCAGCCCAGGTAGCGACGCTTCATCGCCGAGAAGTTGGCGGGAAGGTCCAGCGGCTGGATGTCGTGGACCGTCAGCACCGACACGCCGGACCGCCGAGCCGGGAGCCGGCCACCGAAGTGGTGCACGACGTCGAAGCCCGACGACAGGCGGGCCAGCCAGGTCGACTCGACCATGGCCCGCCGCACCCGGCTGTCGGGCCGCCACGAGGCCTCATGCCACGCCAGCAGGCCCAACTCCGGATGGGCGGCCCGCACCCCGGCCATGGACGCCAGCTCCAGATCCACGATGGGGGCTTGATCCGGGAGCTGCGACGCCACCGCAGCCAGCAGCCTGGTGGCGTAGGGCTCGGCGCCCCCCACCTGTGCGGGCACCACCGAGCAAAGGTTGGCCAGCACCCGCAGGGGCCACGGCGCGCTACTCACGGGCGGGCCTCCTCGTAGAACCGGCCCGAGCGCAGGCTCACAGGCCGCGGCGCGCTACTCACGGGCGGGCCTCCTCGTAGAACCGGCCCGAGCGCAGGCTCACAGGCCGCGGCGCGCTACTCACGTGCGGGCCTCCTCGTAGGCGGCCCGCACGCCGGCCGCGGTCGCGCTCCAGGTGAACGTCGCAGCCCTCCTCCGGGCCGCGCCGGAGCGCCGGGAGTGCTCTGCGTCGTCACCCACCACTGTGTCGATGGCCGCGGCTAGCGCCTCGACGTCGGTCGGGTCTACTACCGACCCCGGGTCGGCGCAGACCTCCTCGGTAGCCGTCTTGGCGCTGGTCACCACCGGTGTGCCCTGAGCCATCGCCTCAAGAACGGGGAGTCCGAAACCCTCCATCAGGCTCGGATAGACGAACACCCGAGCCGCCGCGTACAGCGCGGGCAACTCCCGCTGGGGGACGAAGCCGAGGCGTATCACCTTGCAGGCCGCGCCGGCGGCCAGCTCTGCTGCGTCGAGGCCCCAGCCGTCTGGGCCGGCCAGAACCAGCGGCACGGCGGTGGCGGTGCGCTCCGCGGCGCGCAGCAGCCCGGTCAGGTTCTTGCGGGGCTCCGCGGTGCCGACCCAGAGCGCGAAGACCTCGGGGAGGCGGTACCGGGCCCTCACCGCGTCGATCTCAGCGGCTTCAGCCGCGACCGCGGCGGCCGCGAGCGGTACCACCCGGATCCGCTCCGGCTCGACGCCATGAGCGTCGAGATCGGCGGCAGTGGCATGCGACGGCGCTATCACCACCGCGGCCTGCGCCCGGGCCAGCCGGAACCCCCGGGTGGCGAAGCGAACGCCCCGGGGGGTGAACCACTCCGGCCGGCTCAGGAATGCCAGGTCGTTTATGGTGGCGACCAGCCCGGCCCGGCCCGGCGGGGGCACGACTCCCCCGGTGGCGTGGACCACGTCCACCCGTCCCGCCAGGAGCCGGACCGAGGGGGCCCGCAGGTGGTGCCAGGCGTCGTAGAGGGCCCTGCGGGGCAGCGGTGCGTGACGGACCGGAATCGAGGGGCCGAGCCCATCGGCGGGCGGGTGGCGGTGGCGGGCCGCGATGCCCACCAGGTCGACGTCGCCGCGGTCGGCGAGCGCGTCGAGGGTGCGGACCGCGGCCACCGCGGTGCCTCCTGGCACCCGATGCCAGCACTGTTCCACCACCGCGGCGACGCGAAGCATGCACCGAGTCTCCCACGGCGCCCCGCGAAACACGCGGCCACCGCGCTATGGGCCGCCGCCTCGGAGGGGCTAGGCGGATGAGTGAGAGGCTCTCGCGTCCCGACGGGGTGTCTCCCGCTCTTTTTCGCTGCGCTCACGGGCCGCTCGGGCCACGGCCTCGCGCCGTATGGGCCGGACTCGCGTGCCTGTCCGCTCGGCCTCTGAGGCCGAGTCCGCTGTAGGTGAAGCCGAGACGCTCCAGGGCAGCCCGGTCCAGCATGTTGCGGGCGTCCACTACATGGCGCTGGACCATGACTCGCGCGATGCGGGCGAAGTCGAGTTGGCGGAACTCGTCCCACTCGGTTGCCACCACCAGCGCGGAGGCTCGCTCACAGGCCGCGTAGGCGTCGCTCGTCACCGAGATGCCGATCGCCTCTGCCGTCGGGCTGCCAGGAACCGCAGGATCGAAGGCCCGGACGGCTGCACCGGCGCCGGTCAGCCGCCGGGCGATCTCGAGTGCGGGCGAGTCCCGGGTGTCGTCGGTGCCGGCCTTGAAGGCCAGACCGAGCAACGCGATCCGGGCGCCTTCGATCCGCACCCGGCTCGCCACCTTGTCCACGATCCTGTCGAAATGCGCGTCGTTGGCCGCCACCACGCTGTGCAGCAGCCGGTAGTCGTAGCCGGCTGCCGCGGCGGTGGCGATGAGAGCCCTCGTGTCCTTGGGCAGGCACGATCCGCCCCAGCCCGGTCCGGGTTTCAGGTAGTCGCGCCCTATGCGGGGGTCGTAGCCCATGCCGGCGAGCACGTCGTTCACGTCGGCGCCCACCGCTTCGCACAGGGCGGCGACCGAGTTCGTGAACGAGAGCTTCATGGCCAGGAACGCGTTGGCGGCGTACTTGGTGGTCTCCGCGGAGGCGGGGTCGGTGATCAGCAGCGGCGCGTCGAGCCCGGCGAACAGGCCGGCTACCCGCTCGGCGACAGAGGCGTCGGCGGCGCCCACCACAACCCGGTCGGGATTGAGGAAGTCGCGCACCGCCGACCCCTGGCGCAGGAACTCAGGATTGGAGGCCACCGCAACGTCGGTGCGCCCCAGGATCCGGTGCAGCGTCGCCGATGTCCCCGCAGGCGCCGTCGACTTGTTCACCACCACCGCTCCCGGTTTCAGGCTCGGCCCGATCTCGGAGGCTGCGGCCTCCAGGTAGCTGAGATCGGTCCCGCCTTCGGGGTTCGACGGTGTGGGAACGCATAGGTAGACGAAGTCGGCGCGGGATGCCGCGTCCTCGGAGCCCAGGACGAAGGAGAGCCGATCGGCAGCCAGGCCGGACTGCACCAGCTCGGCCAGCCCGGGCTCGTGTATCGGAACCTCTCCCCGCTGCAGCGTGGTGATCCTCTCGCTGTCGATGTCGGTGCAGACCACGCGGTGGCCGAGCTCGGCCAGGCACGCCGCGGTGGTAAGCCCCACGTAACCGGCTCCGATGACGGCCACCGCCGCCGGCGAGCCGGACTCCCCGACACGGCCGGCACCCATCACCAGTCCGCCCGGATCAGCTGCACGACTCTCCCTCCGGCGGGCGGCCCTGGATGACCGGCGGCCCGGAGCCGGGGTCCGGCGCCTGAGCGGCCAGCGCGACCAGGTCACCGGCGACTGCCGCCAGCAGCGGCAACGGTGACCCGCCGCTGGCTCTACCCGCCGGCGCGACCGCGTCGCCAGCCGCGGTGGCCACCGGCGCGAACCCCGCGTCCGGGTCGGGCAGCACCGGCGGGCGGCCGCGGGCCTGAACCTGGGCCCGCACCTCGGCCAGCGGCGTCTGGAACACGAACTGGATGCCGCCGTAGTCGGAGCCGAGCACGGCCACCACGCCGTCGACCCGGTCGTCCTCGACGACGTAGGGCACTGGCTCCAGATACTGGGCCACCGTCAAGGCCTCGGCCCGGTGAGCAGGACCGTGCAGCACCACGGTCTCGGGGATGTCGGGAGTCGCCACCGAGTCCACAACATCGAAGCCCTCTCCGGCGAGCCTTTCGGCCGCGTCCTCCCGGAAGATGTCGTGGAAGCCGGCGATCGTCAACGACACCTCCGAGGGCCTCATCGAGTCGGCTGCGCCCCTGAATATCTCCAGCAAGGGAGCGTTCGCGCCCTTGTAGGCGGCCTCGCCCTTGTAGCTGCCGTCGGGGTGCCACACGGTGTACACCTCGAGCCGTTGGCGCTTCAGGTTCTCAGGATTGAAGTCGGCGAAGGCCTCTCCCAGCGCGATCAGCTCCGCGAGCGTCAGGTCCTGGTCGAGTGTCAGGCTCGCCGAGGCCGCGTCGAGCAGCTCGACCATGGTGGACGGATTGCGGGCCCCCCGGTTGATGGCCCGATCCAGAGCCAGCACGAGAAAGTCCTGTTGCCGCTCGATGCGGGTGAAGTCGTCTCCGCCGGTGATCCTCCAGCGGCCGTCGATCAGCTCGGTGTACCGGCGGCTGCGGACGTAGTGAAGAGCCTGCTCGCCGTCGAGCACCTGGCAGCCGGCCTCGGGAATGCTGAACGCCAGCCTCGGGTCGCGCACCGGGTGATCGAACCACACCGGCACCCCCCCGAGGGTGTCGACCACCTCCCGGAATCCGGCCAGATTGACCTCCACGTAGTGATTGATCTCGACATCGAACATCGACGTCACCGTGGCGACGAGCATCTCGGCGCCGCCGATGTAGAGGGCGGAGGTGATCCGGTTGTCCTGGGCGCCGGGGATCTCGGCCCAAAGGTCCCGCGGGATTGACAGCACCCATGCCGATCCCGACACCGGGTCGAGGCGCACCAGCATGATCGTGTCCGCCAGGCTCCTGCCGGTCGGGTCGACGACGCGGCCGTGCATGACAGGGTCGTCGGGGTCCAGCCCGAGCGCGCTGTCGGTGCCGACGATCAGGAAGTTGACCGGCTCACCGGGCTCGGTGTCGGTTCGCAGCAGCGGGTCGGAGCCGTACTGGCCAGTGTTGACGATGACGACCCGGTCGATCTCTCTCCAGACCTCCTCGACGTGCTCGGCCAGGTCAGCCACGAGCACGGCCGCGACGATCACAGCCAGGCATCCGACGGCGATGAGGCGCTGCGGCCAGGTGCGCCGCAGCACCACCTCTCGTCCGTCGGTCACGGCGCGCCAGCGTACCGGCCGGGTCTCCGGCCGTTGACGAGGCGACGGGGCGTCTCAGCGCAGGTGGAACACGTCCCCAGCGTCGATGTGGATGTCCTCGCCCCCGGAGGACACCACCAGGCGCCCCGCGGCGTCGATGTCCCGGGCAATCCCCTCCACGGAGCGGTCATCGGCTAGCTCGACCCTTACCCGTCGCCCGATTGTCGCCGACTTGGCTTTGAGCTCACCCCGGGTTCGGGCGCGATCGGAGAGACAGCCGTCGAGCGAATCGAGCAACGATGCCAGAACCTGGTCGCGGGAGGCGTCGGCGCCCGCCTGGGCCAGCGATACCGCCCCGGGCTCTGCCGGGGCGGCGGCGACGTTCAGGCCGAGGCCCACCACTACCACCGGCGGCTCGCCGTCGACGATCTCCGACAGGAGGCCGGCCAGCTTTCCGGAGATGCCCGGCCCCTCCAGGACCAGATCGTTGGGCCATTTGGCCCGGACCTCGGCAGCCGAGCCGGAGAGGGCCCCGGCCACGGCCGTCAGCGCGGCCGCAGCCACCGCGGCGGCGCGATCGAAGGCCTCAGCGACCGCGGACGGCAGCCGGAAGCTCACCAGCAGCGACGCCTCCGGGGAGCTCACGCCGCCGACGTCGACCCAGCGCCGGCCCAGCCGTCCCTTCCCGGCGGTCTGATGATCGGCCACGAGGACAGCCGGCGTCCTGTCCCCTCGACGGGCCGCGACCACCAGATCGTCGTTGGTTGAGCCGGTCGAGGCCGTGTGCAGCAGGGGCCTGAAGCCCGCTCTCAGGGCCGCCGCGGAGCTGAGCGGCAGCCGCTCCGGCGCCGGCGCAGCCGGTGTTGTCGGGGAAGCCATATAGAGATTCTGTGCGATCCGGGCCGCGATCGGCTATCCAATGACCTCGTGTTCTCGAAGGTGCTGGTGGCCAACCGGGGTGAGATAGCGGTCCGGGTGATCCGAGCCTGCCGGGAAATGGGCGTCGCCGTCGCCGCCGTCTACTCCGACGAGGACCGCGACGCGATGCATGTGCGGCTCGCGGATGAGGCCTACGCGCTGGGTGGCTCGGCCGCGGCCGACAGCTACCTGCGAACCGACGCCATCATCGCCGCCGTGGAGCGCAGCGGCGCCGACGCGGTGCACCCCGGCTACGGGTTCTTCAGCGAGAACGCCGACTTCGCCCGGGCCGTCACCGCCCGCGGGGTCGCCTTCATCGGCCCGCCTCCCGCCGCCATCGAAGTCATGGGAGACAAGATCTCGGCGCGGGGCGCGGCCGTCCGGTCCGGCGTGGCTCCTGTGCCGGGCACCACCGAGCCCGTCGTCGATCCGGCCCAGGTCGAGGCCTTCGGCTCGGCCCACGGCTGGCCGGTGGCCGTCAAGGCCGCCTACGGCGGGGGCGGCCGGGGCATGAAGGTCGTGGCGACGGCCGCGGAGGCAGCCGCGGCGGTCGAGTCGGCCCAGCGGGAGGCTCTCGCCTACTTCGGGCGCGACGAGCTGTACATGGAGCGCTACTTCGACCGGGCCCGCCATGTCGAGGTGCAGGTCCTGGCCGACGCCCACGGAAACTGCGTGCACCTCGGCACCCGGGACTGCTCCGCCCAGCGCAGGCACCAGAAGCTCGTGGAGGAGGCGCCCGCGCCGGGCATCGATCCTGCGGTTCTGTCGGCGATGGGCGACGCCGCGGTCGCGGTGGCCCGCGGCTGCGGGTACATCAACGCGGGCACCGTCGAGTTCCTCTACGCCGACGGCGAGTTCTACTACCTGGAGATGAACACGAGGCTGCAGGTCGAGCATCCCGTCACCGAGATCGTGACCGGCATCGACCTCGTGGAGCAGCAGCTACGGATCGCGGCCTCCGAGCCGATCGGCTTCTCCCAGTCCGACATCACCACCTCGGGCTGCGCCATAGAGGTGCGGGTCAACGCCGAGGATCCCGCCGGGGGCGCGTTCCTCCCCTGTCCGGGGCCGATCACCGGTCTGCGCCCGGCCCAGGGGCCCGGCGTCCGCTGGGACGGCGGCTACGAGGCCGGGGACACGGTCAGCCAGTACTACGACAACCTCATCGGGAAGCTCGTCGTGTGGGGCCGCGACCGCGACACCGCCATCGCCCGCGGCTTGCGAGCCCTGTCCGAGATGCAGGTCGACGGCGTGGCCACCACCATTCCGGCTGCACAGGCCATCCTCGCCCATCCGGACTTCGCGGCCGTGACCCACTCGACGCGGTGGGTGGAGGAGCAGCTCGACCTGGCGTCCGTCGGAGGTCGCCCGTCCAGCACCGCCGACGCCCCCGCCGACGCCCGCGAGCCCGGTGTGCGCCGCACCGTCGACGTCGAGGTAGAGGGAAAGCTCTTCAAGGTGGACCTGTGGGCGCCGGATGCAGGCAACGGCGACAGCACCCGGCCGAGCGCGGCGCGGCGGCGCTCCCGGGGGCCGTCTGGTGTGGGCACGGGCGCGGCCGAGGTCACCGTCGGAATGCAGGGCACGATCGTGAAGCTCCTGGTGCAGGTGGGCGACGACGTGGAGGCGGGAGAGCCGGTGGCCGTGCTCGAGGCGATGAAGATGGAGAACAACATCGCGGCCGGCCGTTCCGGAACCGTCACCGAGATCCGCGTGCAGGTGGGGGACTCGGTGGGAGGCGGAGACACCATCGCAGTCATCAGCTGAGTGGACGGCTGGATGGACGCCGCCGGCCCCCGCCCGCAGAGAGGGCAGACGGCACTGTGGGCCGTCGCCGTCGCGGCGGCCGCGGCCGGAGCGGCGCTGCGATTCATAGCGCCGTCGCCGATGTGGCTGGACGAGGCGCTGTCGGTGAACATCGCCTCGCTGCCGGTCGGCGACGCAGTAGATGCGCTCCGGCACGACGGCCACCCCCTGCTGTACTACGTGCTGCTGGGCTTCTGGCTCGACGCCTTCGGCGACTCCGACTTCGCGGCCCGCTCGCTGTCGGGGCTGTTCTCGCTGGCCGCGGCCGCGGCGATCTGGGCCGCGGCCCGGCGGAGGCTGGGCGCCGAGGCGGCCCGTTACGGGGCCGTGCTCGCCCTCACGTCGCCCTTCCTGGTCCGCTACGGCAGCGAGGCCCGCATGTACGCGCTGGCGTCCCTGCTGGCCGCGGCGGGCTGGCTGGCCACCGAGAGGGCCGTCGAGCGGCGCAGCCTGCCCCGCCTGGCCACGCTGGCGGTGGTGGTGGCGGCCGGCCTCCACACCCACTACTGGATGATCTGGCTGGCTGCGGCCGCCTCAGTGGTGCTGGCCGTTCGCTGGCTGCGCGCGCCGGCCTCCCGGGAGGTCCTGACCCCGGTGCTGGCCGCCTACGCATGCGGCTGGGTCGGGTTCGCTGTTTGGCTGCCGGTCCTGGTCGGGCAGGCGGCCCACACCGGAACCCCCTGGGCCAAGTGGGCTCGACCCGCCGAGGTGGTAGTGGAGACGATGGAGGCGCTGGGCGGCGGCACCCGCTTCGAGCCGGTCCTGCTCGGGACGGCGCTGGCCGGGGCCGCACTGCTGGGCGCCACCCTCGTTCGCACCAGCGCCGGCGGCGTGGAGTTGGGCTGGCCGGGCCGGCACGCGGGCGCTCCGCTGGCCGCGGTGGCGGCGCTGACGCTGGCGGGCGGCGGGCTGGTGGCGATGGCTCTGCGGAGCGCGTTCGAGGCCCGCTACGCCGCGGTGGCCGTCCCGCTGGTGCTGGCTCTGGCCGGCCGCGGGCTGGCCGGCCTGCCCCGATGGCTCGCCCCCGCGGCGCTGGCCGCGCTGGCGGTGTTCGGGGTGGCCGTCAACGTCGACGAGGCCCGGAGGGACCGGTCCCAGGGCGAGGAGGTCGCCGACGCTCTGGATGCCCACGCCCGCGACGGCGACGTCGTCGTCATGTGCCCCGACCAGCTGGCGCCGGCGGTGCTGCGATACCTGGACACACCGTTGGCGGTGCTGACCCACCCGCCCACGCCGTATCCCCGCTTCGTCGACTGGTACGACTACTCCGAGCGGATCGCGGCGGCCTCGCCCGGCGACACCGCCGCCGCGGCCGCCGATCGCGCCGGGCCCGCCGGCGCGATCTGGCTCGTCACCGCGCCCGGCTACCGGGGATTCGAGACGGACTGCGACCGCCTCGCGGCCGGACTGCGCCGCGACCGGCGGGCCGAGCGGGTGGTGGGCGCCCGGGCCACCTATGAGCACATGGTGCTCCTGCACCACCCGGCGGCCGGCCGGGCCGTGAAGGCCGCAGACCCCTCCGTGCGGGCGCCAGCCAGAAAACGCCCCCACCCCGTCGAGGCGGCCGGGCCGTGAAGGCCGCAGACCCCTCCGTGCGGGCGCCAGCCAGAAAACGCCCCCACCTCGTCGAGGCGGCCGGGTCGTGAGAGTCTCAAGCCCGTCGATGCGGGTGGCGCTGGCCGCGTGGGCCGAGGCCCGCTTGTATGTCGCCGCCGCCTACATCATCACCACCGCGGTGGTCAACCGCCTGGAGCCGCCGCCCGACTTCACCCCGGTCTCCGACGGCCTGCTGGCTTGGGACGGGCGCTGGTACGAGGCGATCGCGGCCGGCGGCTACATCGACGCCTCCGATCCGGCGCTGCGCTTCTTCCCGCTGTGGCCCCTTCTCGGACGGGTCGCGTCCTGGTTGCCGGGCGTCGGCGCCGGCGCCGGGCTGGTGATCATCGCCAACGCAGCCGCCCTGGCGGCGGGCGTGCTGCTGTACCGGCTGGTCGTCGACGAGACCGGCGACACGCGCCTCGCCCGGCGGGCGGTGAGGCTGCTGGCACTGGCGCCGCCCTCCTTCGTCCTGGTGCTGGCGTACACCGAAGCCCTGTACCTGACCCTGGCCCTGTCGGTGTTCCTGCTGGCCCGCCGCGGGAACTGGTGGGCCGCAGCCGCGACCGGATACCTGGCCGGCCTCACCCGGCCGGTGGGGGCACTGCTGGTGCTGCCGGTCGCGGCTCTGGCCTGGCCGGACCGGTCCCGGCGCCGGGTGGGCGCGGTCGCTGCGGCCGCCGCGCCGCTCGCCGGGGCGGCCACCTTCGTCCTGTGGGCCCAGGGAGCGCTCGGTGACGCCTCCGCCCCGCTCGATCGGCAGCGGGAGCTGCGAGGCGACTTCGTCGACCCGGTCAGCCGGCTCGTCCGGGGCGCCTGGCGGGGAGCGCACGGAGACACCGGCGAGCTGCTGCACTTCCTGGCCGCGGTCGTGCTGGTCGCGCTGGCCGTGGTGGCCGCCCGGAGGCTGGGCCGTCCCATGGCCCTCTACGCAGTGCCCAGCCTGGTGCTGCTGCTGGCCGCGGAGAACCTCAACAGCCTGGAACGCTACGCCCTGAGTGCCTTCCCTCTGGTGATCGCAGCCGCGATCGTGAGCCGCCATCGCTGGCTGGACCGCTGGATCGTCGGAGCGTCGGGCGCAGGCATGGTGTGCCTCACGACCCTCGCCTTCCACGGCGTGTACGTGCCGTGAGCCTTCCCCCGATGGGCGGCCGCGTAGGATCGCCTCCGTGACCGCAAGCCCGACCGCAGCCAGGCCGGCCTCGAGATGACACCTGACCGGGACATGAGCGCAGGCCTCGACGTGAGCGTGGTGCTGCCGGTCTACAACGAGTCGGCCCACCTCGCGGCAGAGCTCGACCGCATCGCGGCGGCTCTGGAAGCGTCGGCGTTCTCGTGGGAGATCGTGGTGGTCGACGACGGCTCGACCGACGGCTCCGGCGATCTGGCGCTCGGCCGCGACGGGGTGCGGCTGCTGCGCTCGGCCCGCAACCGGGGCTCGGGCTCGGCCCGGCGGATCGGGACGCTGGCGTCCGCGGGCCGGGTGGTGGTGTGGACCGACGCCGACATGACCTACCCCAACCACCAGATACCGGAGTTGGTGGCCAGCCTCGGCGACGCCGACCAGCTGGTCGGGGCCCGCACCTCCGAGCAGGGCACGCTGAAGGCGCTGAGAGTCCCGACCAAGTGGGCCATCCGCGGCCTGGCCTCGTACCTCACCCGGACCCGCATCCCCGACCTCAACTCGGGCTTCCGGGCCATGCGCCGCGACGTGGCCGAGCAGTTCGTCGGCGAGCTCCCCGACGGCTTCTCGTGCGTCACCACCCTCACGATGTCGTACCTGATGAACGGCTACAGCGTGCGCTACACGCCCATCGAGTACAAGCCCCGTTCGGGCCGCTCGAAGTTCCACTGGTGGGCCGACACCCGCCGCTACGTGCTGCAGGTCATAAGGATGATGCTGTCGCACGATCCCCTGCGGGTGTTCATGCCCCTGGCTGCGGTCCTGATCGCGGCCTTCGCGGCCAAGCTCGGCTACGACCTGGCGGGCAAGGACCTTCGGGTGGCCACCAACACGCTGCTGCTCGGCTTCGCGGCCATCCAGACGCTGGTGATCGGCCTGCTGGCCGACCTGGTGGTGCGGGTGTCAAAGCCCCGCCGGCTGCACCCGCCCGCCGACGTAACCGAGATCGAGCCTTGAGCGCCGAGCCGCCGGAGGACCGACGCTGACCGCATGAGACTGCGACGACATGCCGCCGACCGCGACGACGGCGCGTCGAGCTTCAACGGCGATCGCAGGGACGGGGACGACACGACCCGCAGTCCGGGGCCGGAAGCCCTCCAAGTGTCAAGCGATGTCAGGATCGGCAGTCGTATGCCGGATCGACGCTCACATCTCCAGCAGGCGCCCAGCTCGGAGCCCAATAGTCATTCTCCGGGAATCCGAGCAACTGCTCCGGCTCACCCCCGGAGGAGCTGATCACGTAGATGCTGCGGGCGCCGTCAGACCCACGAGCGAAGGCAACCCATTCGCCGTCGGGGGACCACGTCGGATCGTCGTCGTGATGCTCCGAGGTCAGCTGCTGGAGTGCGTTGCCAGCCTGGTCCATCACCGCGATATGGAGTTCCGCGGAGCCGGACAACGAGGCGGAGTAGGCGATCCTGTCCCCGCCTGGAGACCATTCAGGCGAGGTGTAGTGTCCCTCCGCGTAGCTGCTGGTCAACCAGGTGACGCCGAGATCTGCTGCGTCCGTTGAAACACCGGTCAGGACTCGAATCTCGCGAGGATTCCTCGAATTGTACCGATTCGACCATCTTGGATCGTGGTCTCTGCGGGCGAACACAATCATGTCGCCGTCGGGCGACCAACTCGGGTAGGCGTCGTCAGCGTCATACTTGTCCTTCAAGGATCTGGTCTCACCTGTCTCCACATTGATCGCCCATAGATCGTTCCCCCGGTCTCCCCGGGCGTAGGCGATGAGGCTGCCGTCCGGCGACCAGGTCGGTGACCATCCGTTGTCGCGGCCGCACACCAACTGGCGCTCTTCACCGGACCGGATGTTCTTGACGAAGATCTGCCAGTGACTGTTCTCGGGATGGCGACGATGGAACGCGATCCACGACCCGTCCGGCGACCAACTGGGAGACCCCTCGCGCTGCCTTGTGTCACTGTCCGTCACTCGGACGAACTCAGCGACTGTGACGGCGTCGCTCTCGACACTGACATCCATGTAGTAGATGGCATCGCGGCCCTCGTAGTCGCTCACGAACGCGATCCTGTGCAAGGGAGCGCCCCACGCTACGGCGGGTTCGCTGAAACCTCCCTCGTTGACCGCGAACAGGCGCACCTCATACGAGGTGCCGCTCAGCAACCCGGCGATCTTTGCGCTGTGCTCGTCGGGCTGCACAGAGAACTGGCTGACCCAATTGCGGTCAGCGCCAGAGTATTCGATCACGTATTCCGTTATCGGCCATCCAGTGGCGGGCGATTCCTCCCAACTCACATGAAGGGTGCGGTAGAACGCCTCTAGCACAAGGCCCTCGGGAGTTCCTGGAACCGGCACTGGGACGACCACCTTCTCCTCGTCCCAGCCGCCACTGCCATTCGCGTTCTCGGCCCAGACCCGGACCCAGTACGTCTCCCCACCGACCAGTTCGGGGATGTTCGCCTCTGTCGCATCCGCTGCGTACTTCTGGTCGTCGATCCTTCCAGATGAGTCCTCCCACTGCACCACGTATGCCGTGATCGGCCAGCCGCCGTCGAACGGCTCGTCCCATTCGACCACTACACCGCCGTCGATGGTAACTACTTGAAGCGTCGGCGGGTCGGGCACGCCCACAGGGGGGGTGGCACCCCACACTCGGGTCCAGCCCTCTGATCCATGCTCGTTCTCCGCGGCCACCCGCACCTCGTACTCGGTGTCGCTGGCCAGACTGAGGATGCGCGCTCTGGTCTGATCAGAGTCGACGAGCATCTCCCGCTCATCCGAGAAGGGCGTGCCGCGGTCTCGCCACTGCACCCGATATTGGCTGATCGGCGGGGCGCCCTCGACAGGCCCGTCCCAGCTGACGACGAGCTCATTGTGCTGGCTTTCTACCACCCTGATGCTCCCGGGCGTCTCCGCAGCGCGAGCATCCTCGTCGTCGTCACCATCCGGCGGAACCGACACCTCGTCGTCGTCACCATTCGGCGGAACCGACACCTCCGCGCCACCGTCCCCATCCGGCGGAACCGACACCTCCGCGCCACCGTCCCCATCCGGCGGAACCGACACCTCCGCGCCACCGTCCCCTGCGAGCCGGTCCCACGCCTCGGCGATGCCGTCGAGGCCGCCCAGCATCGCTGCGGCGGTCGCGGCGAGCCCTGCCGACAAGAGCACTCCTGCCGCAACGATGGTCCACCGCCGCCTTCTCCGCCGTTTGGCGGGCTTGGCGGCCTGCGGGGCTGCCGTCGGCCCCAGCGGCCGCTGGGGCCGCACAACCGTCGCCTCAACGGCGGAGGCGGAAAGCTCGGCGTCGGCCGACGCGGACGGACCTCGGCGGCCATGATCACCGGTGCGGTCAGGGCCCGACGGTGCGGTCGCGTCGCGGTGGCCGCCGGTGCGGTCGGGGCCTTGGATCGGCCCGGATGCTGCGCCGTCGTGGTACACGCCGCCGCGACCGGGATCCCCGGATCGGTCGCGGGAGGCCTCCCCGGTGGGGCCGGTCCGCCGCTCTCCGGAACGCGATGCCGTCCCGCTCAGGTCGACCGCTCCCCCGACGTAGCGCCCGGCGTCGCTGCCCACGCGGATGGCGGTCGGGCTCAGACCGAGGTCCTGTTCCACCTCGACCAGCGCTTCGGCGAACTCGCGCAGGTCGCGGAAGCGGTCCTGGAGCCGCCGCGAGTTCGCCTTGTACAGCACGTCCCCCAACGCGTCCGGGTACTCGGGCCCGAGTCGCGCGGGGGGCTCGCTCAGCGTGCGGACCAGGACGTCGCGGGTCGACTCGGTTCCGTCGCCCTCGTAGAGCCTCGAGCCGGTGGCCAGCGTGTAGATCGTCGCCGCCAGCGAGTACTGGTCGGCGAACGGCGATGCCGCCGCCACGCCCCGCTCGATGATCTCCGGCGCCGCGTAGTACAGCGACATCCGGGTCTTCTGGCTGCCCCAGCGGTGGCTGATGAGCGTCGCGATCCCGAAGTCCCCCAACGCGGCGAGCTCGTACTGGGAACGGAAGATGTTCTGGGGCTTCACGTCGCCATGCACCATGCCCCGGTTGTGGGCGGTGGCCAGCGCCCCCGCGACGCGCACGCTCACCGGCAACAGCTGGTCGAGGCCCAGAGGACCGGTGCGCTGGAGGATCTGCAGGTAGTTGCCGTGAGGGAACAACTCCATGACGATGCAGGGCCTGCGGTCGTCTGTGAACGCGCTGGAGAACACCGTCACGATGTTGGGATGGCCCGACAGTCCTCCCATGGCGCGGCACTCACGCTCGAAGTCCGCCACGGCAGTGTCGTCGGTGATGGGCTCGTCGAGCACCTTGACCGCCACCCAGCGCTCGAACTCGAACTGCAGAGCCTCGTAGACCGTGCTGAAGCCGCCACTGCCGATCTCGCGGAGCGCGCCATAGCCCTCGATGAGCGGAACCTCCCGCGCCGCGGCCGCCACCCCCGCGGCACCGGCCGCGGGATCCCCGGGCGCGCCGGGCCCGCTGCGTCCCGCCGCCCGACCGTCCCCGGCGGTATGCCCCTCAGAACCCGCCGCAGCCTCTCCCGGCTCCAGCGGCGCACCGCTGCGCACCGACGCCAGCAACCCCTCATCGACGACCACCGACGCGTCCCGGTCGAAGTCCTCGAACGTCATCGCGCCGACCCTCCGGACGGCGCGCCCAGGCGGCCCCGAACCAGCGGACCGCGATCCTCGCTCTCGGCGCGGGATCCCTCGTCATCGGCAGTCCTCACAAGCGGAACCTGGGCCCGGAAGAGCTCTCCGGCAACCACCAGCACCCCCATGCCGGGTCGGCTGTCCCGAAGCACCTCGTCGCTGAGGCGGCGAACCCCGAACTGCGAGGCGTCGAGGCTGCCGCTGGGTGCGAGCACCAGCGCGGTCCGCGCCGGCAGCGCTCGCAGCAGGTCGTTGCGGCCGTTGAAGAACTCCGTCGGACCGGCGACGACGACGGCGCGCCTGCCGGGTCCACCGAGCAGCGCCCGGATCGCCTCGGCGTCGCCGTCCCAGCGGTGGGCGTCGTCGATGAACAGGGCAAGCGGCTCGCACGAGTCGGCCTCGGACGCGACGCCCTCCAGGGATACGAGTTCGCCCGGGAAGGCCGCGACGAGCGGCGACCGGCGTGACAGCGGGAGCCCCAGCACCCGCCAGCCGTGTCTGGCCATCAGCGTGGCGCTGGAGATCAGTGCGCTGCTGCGCCCGCTCTTGGTCGAGCCGCACACGACGAAGGCGGGGCCGTCCTCCTCGGCGTCGAGCCACGACGGGTCGCCGGTGTCCGTGCTCACGCACAGGACGACGGGATGCTCCACGGAGTCGGGCGGCACGGAGGCGACGACCTCGCGCAGCGGCAGCGGCCAGGGCAGATCCTGCAACTTGGTGGGCAGCAGCGCCGATCCCTCCAAGGCTCGCCACCGGTCCGTGAGGCGCGCGCCCAGCGCCCGGGTGACCTCCCCGGCGGGCACGTCCGGTTTCGAGGGCACCAGCGCGAACTGCATCAGATGGCCGCTCTCCACATCGACGGCCCGGCCCGGAGCGTCCAGCGCGCTCTGCAAGGCTCGACTCACACCCAGAGCCGAGTAGTCATGGGGGTCCGCGCACCGAAGCACGAACCGGCGCCCCACCGAGGCACCCAGTCGCTGATGGGCCATCGACGGCGAGCCCGTCAGAAGCACTCGCACTCCGGTGCCCGCCGTCTCCGACACCAGGGCTGTGAGCGGCGGGAGCAGCGGGCTCGGCTCCATCTCGCCGGACATCAGCAGACGGTCGGCGCCGTTGACGAGTAGCACGGTGTCGGGCAGAGTCTCGGCCGCGGCCGCCGCGAGCTCGTGCACCGACGACAGACCCATGTCGGAGAGGGCCGACTTCCGCATGGCGACCTCCGAGGCGACATGCCGGAGTATCCGCATCGCCAGCGCCTCGTTGCGCTCCGCGACCGCCCCGACGTGGGGCAGGCCCCGGAGCGCGCCGAGGCCCTGGCCCTGCATGTCGACGATGTAGAAGTGCAGCTCCTCGGGGTTGCGCCGGACCGCCCCGGAGACCGCGACCGCCCGGGCCACCTCGCCGAGCCGGGCCTCCCCGCCGCCGATCAGGAGCGTGTTCGGCCCGTAGGGCTCGAGTGCGACCGGCGACTGCCTCTGTTGCTCCGGCTCGTCCCGGAGCCCGACCGGCCACACCTGGCCGCCGCCGTTGAAGTCGTCGAGGCGCAGGTCGCGGCGCAGTTCGTGCGGCCACGGCACGGCCGGATCGGTCCAGCCCGAGGCCTCGGCGGCCAGCCTGATCACCTGGACTGCGGAGTACATGTCGGTGTCCTCGGCGGGGACGTCGACGATGGGCGGCTCCGGCGGAGCGTCCGGCAGCGACTCGAACGGCACGACCCGGATCTCCACGGGCGCGGTGACAGACTCCTTGCCGGGCCGGGGACCGGCCACCCGGGCGGCCTGGAACTCCACGGCGCTGCCGCCGTGCGACCGCAGGAAGGCCCGTCCGATGCGCTCCTTGGGGATGGACGCGGCCTCGGACGAGTCGAGCACCGCCTTGCTGTGGGCGGCCTCCTGGACCCGGAAGCAGATTCGAAGGCCTGCGTTGGCCGCGATCTGCGAGGGAAGCTGGTTCTCGAAGTTCTGGGTGACGAGCAGCAGATGCACTCCCAGACCACCGCCGACACGGGTGACGCTCTCGAGCGAGGAGAGGTTGGCCTTGCCGGCCTCGGAGCTGAGCAGCTCGCTGAACTCGTCGACTATGAGGAGCAGCCGCGGGATGGCCGGAACGGAGGGCTGCGACCGCCGCGCGGCGCGATAGGCGTCGAAGTTGGGGGCGCCCACCTTCTTGAACTCGTGCTGGCGGCGTCGCATCTCGGCCTCGATCAGCTGCACGGTGCGCACGAACGAGTCGGCGTCGTGGTTGGTGGAGAGGTCGATCACATGGGGCAGGCGGGCCGACAGTTCGTGGTCGACTCCCCCCTTGAAGTCGACGATGACGATGGAGAGGTCGTCGGGATGGTTGGCCGCCGCGAGTGACACGAAGAGCGTCTTGAGGAACTCGGTCTTGCCCGAGCGGGTCGTTCCGCCGACGAGGCCGTGGGGGCCGTCCTTCATGATGTCGATCTCGGTGATGCGGTCGCCGAGCCCGCCGACCCGTACGCGCGATGTGCCGCCGCGGCCCCATCGGTCCAGTACCGTGTCCACGCCGCCCGGCTCGGTCTGCGCGTCGATGAGGTCCACGAGCCGGATCAGTGTGGCTTCCCCCGGCGCGTCGCGCGACGATCCGGCGGGGCGCAGCCGCGCCAGGGCACGGGCCGCGGCCTCGAACGTGGCTGCCGTCATCTCGAAGCTCCGCACCCGGGCGGCGCGCGGCTGGGTCTCGCTCACGAAGGCCGCCTCATCGGCATACTCGCCAAGCCTCAGCTGGGCGCGGGTCCCCTCGAGCGTCACCTTCTCGTCGAGGACGATCCCGATCACGCCGACGGGGGCACCGTCGACGACCAGGTCGGTCAACTCCTCGGGCTCCAGAGCCGCGACACAGTCCACGAGCACGATGTGGACAGGCACGAGCGGGCCGTCGCGGCGCTCGGCACCCTCTCGCTCGTTGATGATCGACCTGAGGGCGGTCAACGCCGCGGCCCGGCCGGGGCGAGTGGAGAACACGCTGTTCTGCGAGTCGCCCACGAACGTGTGGGGAAGCCATCTGACGTGTTCCCAGTCGCCGGGCGCGCCCTGGTCGGCGTCGGTTATGAGCCAGATCCTCACGTCGTTGGGCGAGTGGGACGCGGCGATGTCGAGCAGCAGGGCCCGACCGAGGGCCCGGGCGCGGTGCAGGGGACCGAGGACCGCCACCGGCCCGTCTCTGATGAGCGAGTGGCGAAGCGTCATCGACCACTGCGTGTCGAGGGGCAGCCGGCTCGTGGCCGGCCGGCTCTCCACCTTGATCGAGGAAGGCCGATCATGGAGCCCCACGGCAATCTCGCAGAAGTCCTCGTCAGTGACCGACCGCTCCCACAGCCGCGTGTGGCGCACTTGGGCCACTAGCGGGGCGAGGCCGGCCGGGGTGGCCGTCCAGCGATCGCGGTCTCGTTCGTCGTGACGCGCCGCGGTCAACTCTGCGACAAAGCGGTCGAGCTTCACCTGGTACTCGGCCTTGTCCTCGACCCGCTCCTTCGACTCCCTCCTGCGGCGCCGCAGACCGTCGAACGCCATGAACAGCGGACCGATCGCGATGACGGCCACGTAGAGCAATCGAACGTCGATTCCGAAGATCTGCCTGGTGCCCGTCCCCGTGAATACGACCATCATCATCAGCGCCATTCCCAGCGACGAGATGAGCGGCATGATCAGGCTCATAAGGCTGCGCTTGCTCGACTCGGACTCCTCTCTAGGCGGCGTCGGGTGCCTCAGCTGCTTCGGAAGGGGTCTCAGCGCCTCACGGAAGCGGCGCTGGAAGGGCGCCGACGGCCCGACGGCCGTCCCCGGCGGAGCGATCCGGTCGAGTGCCACCCGCAGAACGGAGAGAGTCGTGGATCCGGCCGCGATGTACGACTGCGGCGAGGCTACGGCCGACTCCGCCACCGCAGCACCCTCGAGCAGCGTGCCGTTGGTGCTGTTGTTGTCCTCAACCAGGACGGCATCGTCGGCCGCGTCCCCCGACCCGGGACCGTCGTCGTCGTCGGGTCGCGGCCTCAAGGTGAGGTGATGGGCCGACATGGCTGCGTCGTCGATCTTCAGGGAGTCCGCGGGCCCCGCCGGATCGCGGCCCACCGGCAATCCGGAGTCGCAGAGCCGCTTCCAGGAGCCTGTGTCGGGACCCGCGACCGCAATGGCGTACGCGCCCGGCTCCGGCTCCTGCTCCTCGGGGGATGTGACGAACCGCGAGCCGTGGCGGAAGCCGCAGTCATGGAGCCGCTGGTCGCTACGCGGACGCTCGCCGTCCACGCTGAGGTGATGGCCGTCGAACCCGTGCTCCAACAGCTTCTCGAGCAGTTCCGACCAGCAGGCCTCCTCGGTGGCCGACACCACCAGGTGGCGGACGCCGCCGCCCCGCTCCTCCACCGATACCCGCCAATAGTCCATCTGGGCTTTTCCTCAGCCCTCACCGCGACATGCCGGCGACAGACAACCGCGGCAGAACCCCGTCCCTGCTGACCGAGCGTTCAACGCCAACCCCACCGGTTGAGGTGCGTCCTATGTCGCGTTTCGCGAGATCGACGCTGACTCGACGATTCTGTCGGCAATCGCCAGCGCTGCTGCTGAGATGCCAGCCGGCCCGGGCGGAAGTCCACCATCTGGCCCGTCTCCGTCCGCGCCCGCGTCTCGCCCTCTGGGCTGTGCGTCGACAACACCATCGGGACTGTCACACCCGTTTCCGTACCCATCTCCGTCTCCGTCCGCATACCCGTCCGCGTCGGCGTCCGTCGCCATCGACAGGCCATCCACGACATCGCCAGACTCATCCGAGGCGGCCCCATCGGCGAAGTCGGCCTGCAGCTTCGCGAGAAGCTCTTCGTGCGCTGCGCTGCCCGGATCATCAGGCTTCACAGAGCGTCTCGGCTTCGCTTCCGATCCAGCTCAACGGCTGGGCTCCCGGCGCGCTGCCTCATCAGTCTGCGACACCGAGCGGGCCGGAATCCGGTGCCGGATCAGCATCCTCATCTTCGTCCAGGAAGGTCGGATCGTCCGGGTACAGGACCCGGAGTGTCTGAGCGATCGTCTCGAACAGCTCTGAGAACTCGCGGGCAAGCTCGAAGTTCATGGTCGTGAACTGCAAGACGATGACCGCATCACCTTCCGCCACCGAGACGAGATAGGTCTGCGTGAACTGTTTGATGTCTGATCCGCGCTCGGGCGGAAGACTCATGAGCCGTACCAGCTTCGCCGCCTTCAACCCTCCGATCTCGCACACGCTCGGAGGCTCAATATGATCATACCGAGCATTCTCGTCGTCCGATGGGCTACGCCTAGAATACGACTCGGCTAGAATCTCAGCTCTCAGCGGAATGTCTGTGTCGAGTTCCTCACGGAGGAATCCCGAGACAACTAGGTTAGCCATGAGAACCACCGCGTCGTCCTCTTCTTCAGATTCTTCAGAATCAGCTCCACTCATCAGCGCCACAAGGCTGCTAGCCATCATTACCCTCGCACTTGTGGCCAGTTGATGCCCCAATTCCATCAGCAACTCAAGCTGTCTCAGGTAGGCACGGTCCTGGAATCCAGCCTCCTTGAGTGCTTGAAGCTGCTTCTCCATAAACTCGCGGTACGCTGCATTCCCAAGCGGGATGTCAACCCACTCTTCAGGCAAGGCTAAGGCAACCGAATCTGGCAAGACAGTCATATGCAGAATCGACTCCCGTTAGCCCCTAGAATCCACGATCAGCGTAGAAGCCTTAGAATCCGCACGGAACCAAGACCGGATAACTATTCGATGTATCATCTTCGTTGTCTATCAAGCCGCCCTTCAGCCCTTTGCGGCGGACCGTGCGGTACGCATTGTCGGACACAAACTCCTCAACTCTCCTTGAGCCCCACTCTCGATATGTCTTGCCGGCCGGTGCCAGCAGATCCTTCTTCACCTTGAGTGGCCCTGGTGCCCTGTGCCTGAAGAACTTCGCAGCTGGGGAGTATTTATCCAAGTGCTGGAGTCGGATACCCAGAAAGCTCTGTCGTCTATCGGGCTTGGGATGGTAACTGGGCCACCGCTTCCATCGGTACAGTCTGTCATGTAGTCTTCTCAGCCCATCGTTCATCTGCTTGACCACTGGAATGTCGTACGCGTCCATTCCTGCAATGTCCTTCAACCGCTTTGGCGTCTTCTTCGAGATGTTCTTCGAGATGGCTCGTGGGAGCATCTTGGGGGCGTGCTTTGTGACACCCTTCGCAGCTTTGCCTATCAGCCTTCCGCCCGGAACAAGCAAGCCGAGCGCGTCGACTGACACCTCAAGTCCGAACTCTGCCCAAGTCATTCTTCCTTCGGCCACCATTATTAGGCCAAGACCTGTCTTAACCCCTATCAACACTAGTTCAACCGCCTTGTAGGCGACGTTTACCAGCGGAATCCACTCTAGGACCGGAATTTGTCGGGTTGGCGGGGTTTTGGTGACAGCAGATGGCCTCTGACGTGGGGTTTTGTGTCTCCAGGCAGCGTTTCGACAGGGATTTGTAGGGGCGACACATAGTTGACGGCGCGCTGGTTGGGGGCTATTGTGGTGTTGTGTTCGTGAAGACGACCCGCCGCCGCAGGGGCGACAAGGTGTACGAGTACTTGTCGTTGGTGGAGTCGGTGCGCGACGGCGCCAAGGTCGGCCACAGGACGCTTCTGCGCCTGGGGGAGGTGACCGCTCTGCGCGAGTCCGGGCAGCTGGAGCGGATCGTGGCCGCGTTGGAGGCCCACCTGCGCCGCGAGCGCGTCGACGTGGGGGCGCTGGCCGCTGAGGAGGCGCCCGCGGTGGGGGCGGTGGCCGCGGCGGCGACGGTGTGGGGTCGGCTGGGACTGGACGGATGGTTCGCGCAGCTCGGCGCCGGGCGGGGGTCCGAGGCGCTGGAGCACGCGGTGTTCGCGATGGTCGCCAACAGGCTGGTGGCGCCGTGCTCGAAGCGCCGCCTGGTGGAGTGGGCCAGCGAGGACGTGGTCATGCCCGCGGGCTGGGAGGCTCCGCCGCTGGGCCGCTACTACCGGGCCCTCGACGCCGTCGCCGACGCGAAGCAGGCCACCGAGGCGCACCTCTACAGCCGGCTGTGCGACCTGTCGAACTTGGACCTGAAGCTGGTGTGCTACGACTTGACCTCCACCTACTTCGAGGGATCGCCGCGGCCCTCTGACCGGTTCCCGTCGCGGGCGTTCGGATACTCCCGTGACCATCGCAGCGACCGGCCCCAGATCGTGATCGGCCTGTTGTGCACCACCGACGGGATCCCCATCGCGCACCACGTGTTCGCCGGCAACACCAACGACGCCTCCACCCTGCCGGCAGTCCTGGACGACCTCGCCAAGCGGTTCGCGGTGGGCCGCATCTGCGTGGTCGCCGACCGGGGCCTCATCTCCAAAGACAACGTCGACGCAGTCGCCGCCGCCGGGTTCGACCACCTGCTGGCCACCAGGCTGCACCGCGACCACATCGCCAAAGAAGCCCTCGAAACCATCGACGACGACACCGCCTGGATCGAGATACCCCAACACCGCTGCCGGGCCACAGACATCGCCCTCGCCGACGGCACCCGCGCCGTCGTGGTCGAGTCCGACGCCCGCGCCCGCCGCGACACCCTGCGCACCGCCGAGATCGTCGCCCGCGCCGAGGCCGACCTGCTCGCCCTGGAACAACGGGTCCGCGAAGGCCGGCTCAAAGACCCCGCTGAAATCGGAAGAGCCGCCCAGCGCATCCTCGCCACAGCCGGCGCCGGGCGGCTCTTCGACGTCGAGATCGCAGAAGGCCGCTTCACCTACCACTACAACGACCACGCCCACACCTATGAGGAGCTCCTCGCGGGCCGCTACGTGCTCACAACCAGCCTCACACCCACACAAGCCACCACAACCCAGATCGTGGCCGCCTACCGCCAGCTCGCAGCCGTCGAAGCAAGGTTCCGGACCCTCAAAGACTTCCTGCACCTGCGGCCCGTGCGGCACTGGACCGAACAAAGAGTCCGCGGCCACGTCGCCGTGTGCGTCTACGCCGCCGTCATCGAGACCCTCATCGGACACGACCTCGCCAAAGCAGACGTCCGCGACCCCGACCTCGACCACCAGCACCTCAGCGCCGCCCGAGCCCTGCGAGAACTCAACCGCATCCGACGCGTCAAACTCACCGCCAACGGCCACAACATCGACCTCACCACCCGGCGCACCCCCATCCAGGCCCGGGCCCTCACCGCAATCGGAACCGACACCCAAAGCTGGGACAAAGCCACCATCACCTGACCCCGCCCAGCCGCACCCCAACCGCCGATGTAGTGGAAACACCTCATCGCCGCGCCCCCTCTGACCTCACAAAACGCGAAACACCCGACAAATTCCGGTAGGAGGATCCCTGCGATATCAAGCCAATCGAGAAGGGTGCTGAGCGCGTCGTACAGATCCTCCAAGAGTTCTTCTACGAAGCAGTCCCACGCTTCGCACACCCATTCCCATACGTTCTCTGCTGCCTCACTAAAAATATTGCCCGTATCGGTCAGGCTCCACAATGGCAGGTTCTCCAGCTCCGCAGCAGTCCCGCCATTCAACGCCACTTCCTTGGAATTGAGCGTCGTCCATTCGCCCTGACTCTCCTCAATCCGATGCTGCGCCGACTGTAGATCTTTCTGTGCGCCCTGCAGATTGGATTGAGCCGTACTGAGGCTCCATGCGAGTTGCTGTCGTCGACCCTCTACATTACAGCAACAGTGTGCAGAGCAATAGCAACGCAGTTGAGAAATCTGGTTGCTGAGTGAGTTGACAGAAACCTGGAAGGTGTGAACCTCATTTTCAGCCGTTACCTTGCTGTTCCAGTTCGTCTGAGCACGAGTCAGCGCGCTCGCAGCCTCAGCCCTGAGCGCCTCCAGATCAAATCCATGACGATCGAATACACTCGCGATTCCAGACGACACCTTGGGCACGTCCAACAGTGGCAGAATGATGGTACCGATCCTCTCTCCCACCGCTTCGGCCGCCTGTCCGGTGAAACCCTCAGTCCGTCCGGATCTGATATGGCTTAGATCATCACTGAGTGGACCGGTTTTGTCGGCGATGTCTCGGAATTCCAACTCGATGTTCTCGAACTGTTCCGGTCGGCCTAGTACTGGATGACCCTTCATTCCGATGGTATTCCAAGAGAAGCTCATGTTGGCGGTCTCACTGTGACTCAGTCAGTAGCTTCGCGGAAGAACTGTCGGCCTCCACCAGAGTCTGGCGCGACGCGTTGATCGCGTCTGCCAGCGCGCGCAACTCCTTGACGAGTTTGCCTCTATTGTGGTCCCACCGCTTTCCGAGTTTGGCGTAGGCCCCAGCCACTGTAGGAGCTGAACTGAGATCGCACGCGCCATGCCGCGTGTAGCCGTCCAAGGAAGTGGCTATGCCATCAATGCGCGCGGACAGGTTCACCAAGAACTGCGGATCGACCCGGATTTCGCTCATTCGTCTCTACTCATTCGTCTCGACTGCCGGAACGGCGCAAGCGACGGCTCGGGCGCCGAGCAAAGACACCCGGCCAGCCGGCGGTCGCGCCTAGGCGCCCCGAAGTTGCGACGCGATCGTCTGGTCGGTCTCCTCGATCGTGTCGGCGGCCGAGGTCAGGAAGTTGCCGAGGCCCGTCAGGCCGTTCAACATCTGGTCCGCGCCCGTCTTCCACTCCGTGAACGCCTCGTCGAAAGCCATCTGCGACTGCCCGGTGAACGAGTCGGTCAGGCCGGCGAGATACGACCTGAGGCTGTTCATCTGGTCGGTGGCGTCGCTCGCCTCCTGCCGGACGCGCTGCGCCATGTCTCTCGCCTCGCTGGCTCTAAGCTTGATCTCGGTCATAGTTCGCGGTCCCTTCGTGCAATGGGTGTATGAAGGCGAGGGGTTTCCCCGCCGGTGTCGTGGGCGGCGAAAGTACCCCCCCCCCCCCCCCCGATGTCAAACCGTGTATGAAGGCTCTCGCGGTGTGTGAAGGCTCTCGCGGTGTGTGAAGGCTCTCGCGGATTCGCACGGCCGACTCCCAGACCCGCGAATCCTCAAGGGTTAGTCGAGGGAGAAGGAGATCACCTCAACCGACCGGTGCGCGGCGTCGATGCGGTAGCCGTCGGCCAGAACCCGGCCGGGGACGGTGGCCGAGGGGCCGATCCTGCAGTAGCGCTCGCCCACATGGTCCGTGCTCGCAACGATGTCGAGAGGGTCGATCTCCAGCCTGCGGGCGAAGCTCAGGACCGCCGTGATGTCCTCTGGGACCAAGTTGCAACAAGCAGGACCGTCATCTCGACGGCCTTCGCCGGCTCGCGGCTACCGCCCTGATCGTCGTGCTGACAACGGGCACCATCGCGGTCGCCGTCAATGCCAGCCTCGCAGCGGCGACCGCCGTCGTCGTACTCGGCGGATCCCTCGTGATCGGGTTGGGCCTCGGCGCCATCGAGCTATTCGCCGCGAAGTAGCCCGGGCGCGTTGGTCTGCCAAAGCTGGGCACTCAAAGCGACCCCTTCAGGCCGTACTCCTCGATCAGGGCATCCAACGCGCCCGGTGGTGACGGGACGAAGGGGCGGTCGGCTTGCCCGGAGGCCGCGAGTTCGGCGGCGGTGGCCGCCCGGATCTCAGCGTTCTGGGGGTGCTCGATGCTGAAGAACTCGAACAGGCACCGCTTCGAGATCGGCTGCGTCGCGGCGTTGCTCCCGCTTCCGGTGATCCGGTTCCACGGGTCGGGTCCGGGAATGTCCTCGACCAGCATCGTGCAGCCGCTGTGGCGCTGATGACACAACACGCTCGTGACCACATTGTGAACGGACTCCGGCAGCGGCTCCCAAGGGTGCCCGGGCCGCCCGCCGGCCTCAGCGTGCCAGAGGCTGGCGACCACCGGCCCCTGCGGCCAGGCCTCCAAGTCCTCATCGAAGGCCGGCCTGCGCTCCCACACCAAGTGCATGCCCTGAACGATGTACAGGAGTCTGTGCAGCAGCACCCCCTCCGCCTCAGGCATCCGCCGCCGGATGTCGGCCGCCACCGCCGCCGCCGACGAGACGGCCGGATGCTCGATGATCGCCCCGGACAGCTCCGACACCTTCTCCATCCCTGGCACCTCCTTGACTTGAGCGGGACACTGGCATTTGAGTTGAGATCTCAACCATACGATACTGCACTGCAATATGCAACAATATATTTGATGCTAGTCTGTGTTATCAGCAGTTCTGGGCGGACGGGCAGCCGCGGCAACCGAAGAACTAGTACTGTCGCTGTCCGGCTACCAGCAGTGAGAATGAACGTGTGAAACTGGCTGTCGACGCGACCTCGCTGCTGACGCCGCGCACGGGGATCGGCGTGTTCACGTCCGAGATGCTCCGGGCCCTGGCCGGCCGGCAGGACATGCAGGTGTCGGTGTTCAACACCAGCCCAAGAGGACGGGGACTGGGTTGGCTGCCCTCCGACATCGGCGACGGGGTGCACGAGGTGCCGGGCCGGATGCCCACCGGCGGGGTCAGATGGCTGTGGGACAGCCTGTCGGTTCCCCGTCTGGAGTGGCTCGCCGGAGAGGCCGACGTGGTGCACGGACCGAACTACCGGGTGCCGCCCACGTCGAGGGCCGCTTCGGTGGTGTCGGTGCACGACGTCAGCTTCGAGCACGGCCCGCCGATCGACAGCCCCGCCGGTCGCGCCCACCGGCGGTCGGTCCGGGCCGCGGTGCGAGCGGGCGCCTGGGTCCACACCGACTCCGAGTACGTGGCCGCAGAGGTCCGGGACATCTACCCGATCGAGCCCCACCGGGTGGTGGCCGTGCCCCTGGGGGTGCGCCTCCCGCCGGCAGGGCCCCACCCGGCACCCGGCGCTCCCTACGTGCTGGCCCTGGGCGCAGCCGACCGCCGCAAGGACCTCACCACGCTGGTCGCGGCCTTCGACGGGCTGGCCTCCACGAACCGCGACCTGCGCCTCATCCATGCCGGTCCCGACGGGAACGCCTCCGGCGACCTCGTCGACGCCGTAGACCGCAGCCACCACCGCGACCGCATCCTGCGCCTCGGCTGGGTCGACGACGGAGCCCGGACCGCCCTCATCGAGCAGGCCGCAGCCGTCGCCTACCCGTCGCTCTACGAGGGCTTCGGCCTAGTGCCGCTGGAGGCCATGGCGGCGGGCCGGCCGGTCGTTACGACTCCGGTCGCAGCCATCCCGGAGGTGGCCGACGACGCCGCTCTGTACGCCGGCGCCGGAGACGCCGACGGGCTGGCCGGCCACCTGCAGCGGGTGCTGGATGATCAGGAGCTGGCCGCGGAACTGGGAGCCCGGGGCCGGAGCAGAGCCGCCGGCTTCACCTGGGAGCGGACTGCCGACGGCCTGATCGACATCTACCGGCTGGCGACGGGGACCGCCTGAGGGGCCGCGCGGATAGGTGAGAGCCAATCGCGTCGCAGCGGTGTCATTCCCGCTCTTGTTCGCTGCGCTCACGGGCCGCTCGGGCCACGACCTCGCGCCGTATGGGCCGGATTCGCGTGCCGATCCGCTCGGCCTCTGAGCCGCGAGCCGCGTCCGCACGGCCACCGGCGCGAGGCAGGCCACTAGCCTCCTGGCATGAGTAAGCCGGCCGGCGGCGAAGCGGCGCCCGGGCCTCTAGCCAGCCTGCTGGGCGCGCTGGGGGTGGACCTGGAGCAATCGGAGCACCTTGCTGCGCTGGTGAGACCGGCACCGGCCGAGCCGACGTTCACGGTGGTCGTGCGGACCCAGGGCCGGCGCCGGCGCACCCTGCTGGAAGCCCTCCAATCGCTGGCCGCGCAGACGTGGACCCGTTTCGGCACGGTCGTGGCCGTCCACGGCACCGCGGAGGCTGCTGCTGCGGTGGAGGCCGAGGTGAGCAAGGCCGCAGCCTCAGGGGCTGCACCAACGGACTGCCGGGTCCTGCACGTTGACGAGGGTGGTACACGCGCCAAGCCGCTCAACGCCGGCCTCGACGCCGCCGGCGGCGACTACGTGTGCTTCCTCGACGACGACGACCTAGCCGAGCCCAACTGGCTCGCGGTGTTCGCGGACGCTACGGCGGCTGCGCCCGGTCGGATCATCCGGGCCCGCACAGCCCGCCAGCCGTGGCTGACGGAGGGCACGGCCGAGCCCCGGACCCCGGCCGGGCCGGTGGAGTACGTGTACCCGGCGACGTTCGATCCGCTGGCGCACTTCTCGTACAGCGAGACGCCGATCTGCTCGCTGGCGCTGCCCCGAGCGGCGCTCAACAGCCTCGGCCTGCGCTTCGACGAGGAGCTGACCGTCTGCGAGGACTGGGATCTGCTGGTGCGGGCCTCCCAGCTGCTCGGAGTTCACTGCGTTGACGAGGTCACCTCCCTGTACCGCCGCAGCGACCGCGCCAACTCCGAGACCGAGGCCAACCGTCAGGACTGGTTCCGCAACCGGGCCAGGGTGATCGACAAGCTGGCCCGCCGGCCGCTGGTGCTCGACGGCTCGGAAGCTCACCGGCTGGCCGACGCGCGCTTCGAGTACGGCGGGGGGCCCAGCAAGCGCATCGAGAACATCCGCACGCGCGAGCTGCTGGCCGCGCTGCCAGGACGCCTGCGGGCCCGGCTGGTCAGGTCTCTGCGACTGAGGTAGGCCGCCGGAGGGCTGCGGCCAGCATCAGCACCCAGATGTGGGAGAACCACAGGACGAAGCTCTCGGTGACGTTCTCGCACAGGACGAACACCGTCACCGCGGCCCACATCCCGGTGTCGGGCGATGGGCGCAGCCACAGGCCACGGCCCGCGTTGAACGCGGCCAGCACCGCGATCATCACGAACGGCAGGGTGCCGACAACTCCCAGGCCGAGCGCGGTCTCGACCAGGCTGTTGTGGGCGCTGCCCCGCTCCAATAGCACGTGCTCGGCAACCAGCTCGGGCACCTCCCAGAAGGCGAAGAACCCGTAACCGCCCCACGGCCTCTCCAGCACCCGGTCCCAGACAAGACTCCAGATAGTCCGCCGCTGAGAGAACGTCGAGACATCCCAGGCGGCCGCAGCCACGGCCACGCACGCCCCCATAGCCACCAACCCCCCGCTTGACACGGTGACCCGGGTCCGCCACGGTCCCCAGTCGCGCCTGCGGGACGCCGAGGCCACCGCGCCCAGCGCGGAGGCCACCCCCAGCGCAGCAGCCAGCGCCAGCCAGGCGGTGCGGCTGCCCGCACCGATCAGTGCTGCCAGCGACGCGACCACGAGTGTCGCTCCCCACACCCGCCGCCACAAGCGCCCGACGGCGCCGGCAGCCTCGGGGGCTCCGTTCACGTCACCGGCCGGACCGTGCTGCCACTGGGGTGACGGCGTCGGCAGCAGCCAGCGCAGGCCTGCGATCACCCCAATGGCGGCCAGCGGCGCCAGCGAGTTGCGATTCGTGTACATGCCGGTCCAGTTGCCGTCGCGGTCGGTGCCGACATCGTGTTGCAGCATGATCAAGACCAGGCTGCCGACCACGGCGACGCTCGCCAGCGTCACCAGGGTCGTCGAGAGCTCGTCATCGGTGAAGCCCGCCAGCGCAACGGCCAGCAGGATCAGGCCCAGATAGACGACCGACCGCCACAGCGTGGCGCTCGGGTAGACGCTCCAGAGGCTCGACGCCACAGCAGCCGCCGAATACCACCCGATCGCTGCCAGCGCCGGTCGCGACAGCGCCGCGCCCGTCTCGGCGTGGCTGACCGGATGATCCCATCCGGCCTGGCCGATGCCGCCGCCACGCCGGGCGACCCAGGCGAGAACGACCGAGACTGCCGCCGCGCCCGCGAAGAAGGGCCAGATCGCCGGGTCGTTCCAGAGTCCCGGACGGTCCAGCAGCCCCGCGAACCGCAGGACCGGTCCATTGCTCAGGATTAGCAGCAGGCCCGCGCCGGCGGCCACATGCCACCAGCGCCGTAAATGCGGGCCGAGGACGGTTCTCACCGCGGACAAGCGGTGCTCCTCCAACCGCGGGCTTTGGCGCAACCGCGCCTCGCGGGATCCCACGGACCGGCTGCGCCCACACCGGTACCGTAGCTGACTCGACCCCACGCCACCCAGCAGCCCGGCATCGGCCGACGGACGGGCATCAACCGGACTCTTCAGGTACTGTGCCCACTTCGGCGACGCTGATTGGATGGGCCTGGCATGCGGGGAATCGGGCGGACAGCAGCTGCGGCGGTGATGGCTACCGTGCTGATCGCTGCCGTAGCCGCGCCAGCGGCCGCACAGCAGCCGCCAGAGGCCGCGGGCGGCTACGGCGATGTCCAGCCGGGTTCGACTCATGAGGCGGATATCTCGGAGCTGGCGGATGCGGGCGTGTTCGAGGGCACCGAGTGCGAGGACGGATTCTGCCCGTCCGCGCCGATCCCGCGGTGGACGATGGCCGTGTGGCTGGTGCGCATCGTCGACGGCGGCGACGTGTCGGGGCCGTCGCGGTTCGCTGACGTGCCCAGCGATGCGTGGTGGGCAGGATACGTCGAACGTCTGGCCGAGTTGGACATCACCGGAGGATGCGCCACGGAACCGGCACGGTTCTGCCCGACACAAACGGTTACACGGGCGCAGATGGCCACATTCCTGGTACAGGCGTTCGACCTCCCCGCGGCACCTCGCGCCGATTTCGAAGACGTCGCCGAAGGCAGCACCCATGCAGCCCACATCGACGCCCTAGCCGCGTCCGGAGTCACAGCGGGCTGCGGCGAGAGACGCTACTGCCCGGCCCAAAACACGACGCGGGCACAGATGGCGACATTCTTGAACGCGGCTCGCAGTCTCGAACCCGAGCCGGAGGTGGAGCCGGCGGTGGTGCCAACTGACGGGTCTGCGGTGACGATTCCCGCAGGGAGTCCCTTTGTCGCGGCTTTCGAGACCGTCACCGTGGAGGGCGGGGTCGGAGTCTTCGACCGGGAAACCAAGATCCGCCTGTCTGAGACGACGGTCGGCGCGGACGAGCACAGCCGATTGGAGGCGTTGGCAGCTCCGCCCATCGAGATCGACTTCGACGGCGCTGAGATCGTCGGGCCGCTGACGATCCGGTTCCGCGCCGATACTTCGAGCTTGAAGCCCGAGCATGTGGCTCCAGCAGTGTGGAGCGAGGAGATCATGGCCTGGGTGCCGACGCTTCGCGACCGGGTGATAGTCGGCGATGGGGAGATCATCGTGAAGGTCGCTCCCCTAAACGCCGCGTCCGCCTCGGTCGCAGTTCCCGGCGATTTCCATACCGCCGCTACCGTCCCCGCCGGCCCCACTCTCATGGCGCGCTCCCCCGCTGCCGACATCGACGCTAGAAGACTTGCTGGTCACCACTACATTGGCCAGGGAGACGACCCGTCCGCGGGCGGTACGTACCTGCGGTCTTTCCCGAGCCTAAACCCCTGCGACTGGCCCGGTACCCTTGTATGGCTCGGGTGCAAGGGGGTCCAAGTTACCTTTACCGTGGTGGTGCCCGCAGATTGGGAGACCGCCGAGGACGCGGCGCGAGCGTTGTTAGCCGACCTCGTCGATCGACGCGAAGACATTTCCGAGGCCGCCGAAGAGCACATCCCAAAGATAATGGACGACATAGACAGGGCCATCGCCATCGGCCGCAATCCGATGGCGGCAGTCTATGACTGGGGGCTGCTGGGAATTAACGAATTCCTCGGCATCCGTGCCGCTCCACCCGATTGTGATGGCTCTGGAGCGCCGGCCTGGGTCGCCGACAACGGCATCAACTTCCCCGAGGCAAGCCGCGGCGATCCTCGTCTATACATGTGCTCACAGGCTGCCCTTCTCGACGACAGCCTCCTGGTCAAGGCTGTCAACAACCGCAACTTCGGCTACGAGCTCGTGGTCCGCGGTCCACAGGTCCAGAACCTGGAAGCTGACAGACTCAGGGACTCGAGCTCTAGCTATCTTCGAGCCAACGAGATCACGCAGTCACTCATCGATCAGATCGACAGTCTCGATGGATATCACTGGCCCCTCCAGGAGACGCGCTTCGAGGTGCCGAAGCTAGACGACTCTTGGACGGGTCAGTGGAGAATAACTGGAGTAACAGGCCTACTCGACACAATGCGACTGCTGATCAGCTTGGCCGACAGGGCGGTGGATCAGCTTCCGGCAGCCGGGCTCGCTAGTGACGCCATCGATTGCACAACTCCGTTTACCGGGGCCGTAACAACGGCAAGCCACTGGAAAGAGATCCTCGACACAGCCGGGAGCTGCCTGTCAGCCGCGGGTACCGTCAGCGCTCCCACCGGCGCCGGCGCCGCGACGCTGTTGGCGGCGGCCCAAGTGCTGGAATTGGTGGTAAGCGCCGCCACGGTAGCGCAACACTTGTCTACAGCACAGGATCTCCGGCGAGAGAACCGTCGAGAACCCACGTTTCTTGAGATCCGGCCAGTCGACTGCGATGCAGACCCGCCCGACAACCGACCCGACCTGGACGGCGACGGCATCATCGACTTCTGCGACGACGACCAGGATGGCGACGGCTGGCTCGACGAATACGACACCGACGACCGCGACGGCCCCGACCGCGGCGCGACCCGCGGCTCCGACAATGACTGGGACGGCGACGACGTGCCCCACTACCTGGACCGCGACCAGGACAACGACGGAACCCACAACGACGAGGACACCGACGACGACGGCGACGGCATTGACGATGTCTGCGACGCCGACCTCGACCGCGACGGCGACACCGACGCCGACCTCACCGACCTCGACCGCGACGGCAACGGCACACTCGACGAATGCGAAGACATCCAGCGCCCGACGATTGACCTGACCGGCATTACGCCCGTTCTCGATGTACGCGTCGACAATCCGCGCCCAACGGTCGGCGACAAGGTCACCATCATCGCCACTGTGACTGACGCCGAGGACGGCACACCGCTCGCCGGCGCCGATCTGGACTTCATCATCGACGGCGAGAGTCGCGGCATCGCCTACGCCAAAACAAACGGGCAGGCGAGGATCACCCGCAACGGCCCTACGGGACCAGCGAACGAGGGCGGCTACGATTCGGTCCAGGTGCAGGTCCTGACCACCGATGTCGTGTCGCGCCCGATAGGCATCTTCTGGCAGCCGGACGAGTCCCGACGCATCACCATCTCGGTGAGCCCCGACTCGTCGCACTCGGGCAAGACTCGAACAATCACGGCGCAGGTAGTCGACGGCACGACCCCGATGGCCGGTCAGTCGGTGGAGCTCCACATAGACGGCGTGTTCGTCGGACGGGTCCCGACCGGCAGCGACGGCGTGGCCACGTTCACGCGCCGTTCACAGGTTCACGGGCCATTCGACCTGGCCAAGGTCGTGTTGGCCGCCGACAGCAGCGTCGCCAGCAACGAGATCCTGATCAGCTGGCCCATGAGCGCCAGAGGCTCCCACCGCAGCAACAACTGGGAGTTCGTCTGGTCGGACGAGTTCAACGGCACCTCGCTGGACTCCGCCAAGTGGCGAGCGATCAACAACTGCCCGCCCGTGTACCTCGCCTGCGACACCGACCGACCCGAGAACGTCGACGTCTCCGACGGCATGCTGCGTCTGCGATCTCTGCGCGAGCCCTACGCCGGCGTCAACAAATGGAAGGGCAGCGGCGACCAGTTCGGTCCGCTGACAGTCAACACGCAGGGGGACTTCCTGCTGAGGGACTTCACCGCCGGACGGGTGGACAGCGCCGTGAACTTCACCTACGGCCGGTTCGAGCTGCTCGGCAAGCTGCCCCAGGGGCACGGGACGTTCTTCGCGTTCTGGATGCGGCCGCGCAACTCGCCCTACGGCAACGACGCGGCCGGCGGGGAGATCGACATCGCCGAGGGGGCCAACATCGGCCGGGGCGGGAACCGCCGGGGTCAGATCGACGCCCAGCTGCCGGGAGACGGATGGGGCGTCCATCACGTCGTCCACATGGGGTACCCCTTCACCAACCCGTTCACGCTGACGAACCTGCCGGTAAACCCGGCTGAGTCGTTCCACCTGTACGCGGTCGAGTGGGACACCGCCTCGATCCGGTTCTACGTGGACGATCAGCGGGTCCTGACCGTGCCGCAGAGCGACTGGTTCTCGCATCCCAAGGACAGCGAAGAGCCGGTGGACAGCCCGTACGCGCCGTTCGATCAGCCGTTCTTCATCGTCATCAACAACACCGTCGGCAACTGGGCCCTGGAGACGTGGCCCGGCAACCAGGTCCCCGACACCACCGTGTTCCCGGCGGAGTTCGTCGTGGACTACATGCGGGTCTACGAGTGCCGTCCACCGTCGGGCACCGGCGTTGGCGGACCCGGGCAGGGCTGCGAGACTCCCTGACAGCGCCCGCGAGCCGGCAATGGTCGGTCGCCGCGGCATCCTATGATCCACGGCGACTATGGCGGTGAAACAACCCGGCCCAGCCGCTCGGCCACTGCGGCTGTCACCCGCGGCCCGTACCGGCGTACGGCTGGTCCGCAGCTTCGCGGAGCGCGAGACCAAGGCGCTCTACAAGCGCAACGTGCTGGGCTGGCTGTGGTCGCTGCTGAAGCCGTTGACGACGGTGGCGGTGTACAGCCTGGTGTTCGGCGTGATCTACCGGGCCACCGCGCCGTCCACCGCCAACGGCCAGGCCGAGGTGTTCGCGCTCTACCTGTTCTCCGGGCTGGTGGTGTGGAACGTCTTCTACACCATCGTCAACGGCTCGATGCGCTGGATGGACGGCGTGAGCGAGCTGCGCAAGAAGATCTACTTCCCCACCGAGACGGCCCTCGTCGGAGGCGCGGCCGCCACGCTGCTGCAGAGCAGCCTCGAGGCCCTGGTGCTGGTGTTGATCATGGCCGTGCTGGCGAACGTGTCCTGGACACTGGTCTTCCTGCCGGTGGCCATGCTGCTGGCCGCGCTGTTCGCTCTCGGACTCGGCTTCGCGGCCGCCATCGTCAACGCCCGCTACCGCGACATCCAGCACCTCACCACCATCGTCTTGAGCGTCGGGTTCTTCATGGTGCCGATCGTCTACACGCCCGACATCGTGCCCGAGAGGGCATACGGGCTGCCGGTGGCCCGGATCGTCGAGCTGAATCCCCTCAACTCGGTCATCGCCGTCACCCGGGACGCGGTGTACTTCCTGGAGGTGCCCCGGCTGGCCGATCTGGCCACGGCCGCGGCTTGGGCGATCGGCACGTTCGCAGTCGGTCTCGCCTTCTTCCGCCGCCGGTCGATGGCGATAAGCGAGGAGCCGTGAGCGAGCCGGCCCCAGCCCCGGTGCAGGCCGTCGAGGTGTCCGACGTCTCGAAGCGCTTCCGTCTGGAGCTCAACCGTCCGACCTCGGTCAAGGAGGCGGTGCTGAGTTTCGGCCGCCGCGACGTGCGCCACCTGTGGGCCCTGCGCGACGTGTCGCTGACCATCGACAAGGGCTCGTTCTTCGGGCTCGTCGGGCACAACGGCAGCGGCAAGTCCACGCTCCTGCGGCTCATGGCCGGGATCCACCGTCCCACCAGCGGCCGGATCACGGCCCGGGGCCGGGTCTCGGCCCTGCTCGAGCTCGGATCCGGGTTCCATCCCGAGTTGACCGGACGTGAGAACGTGTTCCTCAACGGAGCCATGCTCGGGCTGAGCCGGCGCCAGATGGCCGCCGCCATGGACGACATCATCGAGTTCAGCGGAGTCGGCGACCAGATCGACGCCCCCGTGAAGATCTACTCCAGCGGCATGTACATGCGTCTCGGCTTCTCGGTGGCCGTGAACGTCGAGCCTGAGATCCTGCTGGTGGACGAGGTCATCGCGGTGGGCGACGAGGAGTTCCAGCAGCGGTGCCTGCGCCACATGGAGAGCCTCCGCTCCGGCGGCACGACCATCGTGCTGGTCTCCCACGAGACCGCGCTCGTGCGGGATTTGTGCGATCGCGTCGGCTGGCTGGACGGCGGGCGCCTCCGTTCCGTGGGAGATCCCGACGAGGTGGTGGACACCTACCTCCTCCATGCAACAGAACCCACGTGAGGGACGCTAGGCTCCCGCCCCGGCGGGCGGCTAACAGGAGACGGGGTACCTCGATGCCATCCCATCCCATTCGTTTGCTGCTCTGCGTGGTCTCGGTCGCCGCGGTGTTCCTCTCGGTTGCCGCCGTGCCGGCATCAGCCCATCCCCACGGACCGACCGACGACGACTACACCTTCATCGGCGGCGGGTGGGGGCACGGGACCGGCCTGAGCCAGTACGGCGCCCTGGGACGGGCCGAAGCCGGGCACACCTACGACGAGATCCTCGCGTTCTACTACGACGGCACCGACTTGACCACCGATCCCGGCCTGGTGCCCGACGACGTCGACGTGCGCATCGCAGTCCACAACACCACCGTGTTCAGGCCCACCGGACTGCTGACGGTGTCGATGGACGGCCGCTTCCTGGACACCACCGTCAACACCCTCACCGTGCGCCGCGGCGACGGCGGCTGGCACATCAACTCCAGCAACATCGACTGGTGCCGGGGCTTCTGCAGCGGAACGGTGCTCACCGTGGACTTCAACGACGGCGAGCATGTGAGGGTCTCCAACACCACCAACGGCGCCGAGCGCTACGCCCACGGTCAGTTCCAGTTGACTCCGGCGGCCAGAGGCGTAGCCAACTGCGGCAGCGCGAGCTCCAACCAGTACTGCCTGGTGATGGGCGAGTTGACCATGCAGCAGTACCTCTACGGCCTCGACGAGGTTCCCCACTCATGGCCGGCCGACGCCCTCAAGGCCCAGGCCGTGGCGGCCCGCAGTTACGCCACCGCCATCATGAGGGAGCGCGCCAGCTGGGCCGCTCCGTTCGACCTCTATGCCTCGACCCGCGACCAGGAGTACAAGGCGTGGGACTTCGAGCGAGAACCCGGCCACAGCGCCTGGAGCGACCAGGTGGACGCCACCGACGACACCGTGCTCACCCGTCAGGCATCCAACGAGGATCCGGTCGAGGTGATCGTCGGCTACTACAGCGCCTCCAACGGAGGCCACACCGCGGCCAACGAGGAGCCCCGCCGGGATCCCGTGCCGTACCTGCTGGCCAAGCCCGACCCCTACGACGCCGCCCCCGACGCCAACGGCGACCCCCAGAACCCCACCCACTCCTGGGAGCGCACCTACAGCACCGAGCAGATCAGCCAGTGGCTGGCCGACTATCCCTTCGCCGACCTCGACGTGGGCGAGATCTCCGAGATCCACATCTCAAGGCCCGGGCCGTCGGGCCGCATCGACGACGCCCTGGTGACCCTGGTCGGGACCGATCGCACGCTCGAGGTGCGCAACGACAACGACGAGCCCTACGGCTACCGCTTCTACTGGGCGCTGGTGCTGGGGTGCCGCAACACACCGGGCTGCCGGCCCCCGCTCTCCACCAAGCTCGCGCTCCAGGGCTCCCACACCGCAGACGGCTACAGCGTCCACACCCTCCCCTTCACCGACATCGCCTCGAACGCGCCCTATCTGGAGGCGGTGACGTGGATGCTCAACAACGATCTCACGACGGGCACGACACCCACTACCTTCTCCCCGGAGCGGTCGCTCACCCGGGCCCAGTTCGCCACGTTCCTCTGGCGGTTCGCGGGTGAACCCGAGTCCGCCGACGGTGCGTTGACCTTCAGCGACGTCGAGCCGGAGAGCTACTACTCGCAGGCCGTGGGATGGATGGTCGACCGGGACATAACCCTCGGATGCAGCACCGACCCCGTGGTGCTGTTCTGCCCGAACGACCCGCTGAAGGCGTCCCAGGTGGCTGCCTTCCTGTGGAACTTCGCGGGACGCACCTACAGCAACCATCCCGTGCCCTTCACCGACATCGGGATCAACGCCTACTACCTGGAGGCCGCCCGCTGGATGGTGGAACACGGTCTCTGGGTTGACGAGTTCTTCAACCCGCCCCGGGACCGGGCGAACTTCAACCAGTACCAAACCGTGGACCGGGCCCGGATGGCGATGTTGATCTGGCGCCTCGCGGAGGCGCCGGGCGCGTTCGACACCGATGTGGACCTGCCGCCCTTGATGCGATCCCAGTGAGGGCCGCCGGCGACGCGAGACCTGCAACCCCGATCCTGAGAAGGCTGGGATTCCGTTACCTGCATGTGATCGACGCGGCCACGCTGCTCGGGCTCATGGCCGCGATCACGACCGTGCGCTTCGGATTGGACTGGCCCACCTATCCCCTGTCGCACTACGCGGTGGGGTTCGCCGTCGCCACCGGGCTGCACATGGGCATCTACTACTTCGGAGGCATGTACGAGTACGAGCAGCGGCTCGGCCGGCCCCCCTGGCTGCCGAGGGCGACGCTGCTCACCCTGCTGGCGGTGGGCGCCGACGCCACCGTGACCCTGCTCACCGGCCGCTACCTGATGCCGCGGGGAAACCTGGTGATCCTCGCCGTGACCGCGAGCCTCGTCGTGTCGTTCAACCGCTGGCTGGCCCGCCGCGTGAGGACGCGGCGATTCGGCAAGCCCCGCGTCCTTCTGATGGGAGAGCCCGACGACATCCGGGCCGCCCGGCGCCATCTGGGCGAGTCGGAGCCCGCCGCGACGATCGCCGGGGTGTCCGAGGATCCCTCCGACATCGTCACAGAGGTCAACCGCACCGGGGCGACCGATCTGCTGCTGCTCTCGGGCCAGCCCCTCGACACGATCTATCCGGAGCCTCTCGGCGAGCTGGAGGGCCGCCGCGTCGGCGTCTACCGGCGCATCACACCCTCGGACACGCTGCTGGGACTGCAGCGGACCCGCCAGATCGGCGGGATGCCCTTCGTGGCTCTCAGGGCTCACGCCCTGCCGACCTGCCGGCTGCGATTCAAGCGCCTCCTCGATCTGGTCTACCTGCTGGTGTTGACCCCGATCGCGGTGCCGCTGGTGGTCATGGTCGCCCTGTACGTGCGGGTGCGAGCCGGTCGCGGGGTGCTCTACCGTCAGGAGCGCATCGGCCGGAGAGGCCGAGCGTTCACGATGCTGAAGTTCCGGACCATGACCCGCAACGCGGAGAGCGACGGGCCTGAACTGGCCGCCGCCGAGGATCCGAGGGTGATCGACGGCATGGGCTGGCTTCGCCGGACCCGGCTCGACGAGCTGCCGCAACTGTGGAACATCCTCGCCGGCGAGATGTCGCTGGTCGGCCCCCGCCCGGAGCGGCCGGAGCTGGTCGCCCTGCTCGAGGAGAAGATCGCCGGCTACGGCCGGCGCCACGACATCCCTCCGGGAATCACCGGGCTCGCCCAGACCGAGGGCCACTACCAGACCGACGCCGCCTACAAGCTGGGCCACGACCTGCAGTACGTCGTGAACTGGTCGCCGGTGCTCGACTGGGAGATCATGGTCAAGAGCGTCCTCGTGATGGCCCGCCGATCGGGCCGATGAACGGTTCGCCCCACGTGTCGGTGGTGGTGCCCGCCCGGAACTGCGCGGAGGTGCTCGGAGACTGCCTCAGCGCGATCGCCGCGCAGACCTACCCCGGGCCGATGGACGTGACCGTGGCGTTGGCGCCGGGCAGCGACGGCACCCGGCAGGTCCTGGCCGGCGCCTCCCTCGAGACGCCGCTGCAGATCGTCGACAACCCCTCGGGAACCACCCCGGCGGGCCTGAACCTCGCGGTGGCCGCGTCGAAGGGCGCGATCGTGGCCCGCGTCGACGCGCAGTCGCGGGTGCCTCCCGACTACATCGATCGGGCCGTGCGCACCCTGGCCAGCACCGGAGCGGCCAATGTCGGCGGCGTGCAGCGCCCAGTCGGTTCCGGCGGCCTGCCGGCTGCGATCGCGGCCGCGATGGCCTCGTCCTTCGGGGGCGGCCCGGCCGCCTTCCGCCGGGGCCGCCGGACCGGACCGGCCGACACCGTGTACCTCGGAGTGTTCGACCGCGATGCGCTGGAGTCGGTCGGGGGCTTCGACGAGACCCTCGAGCGCAACCAGGACTACGAGCTCAACTGGCGGCTGCGTCAACAGGGCCACACGGTGTGGCTCGACGCCAGTCTCGTGGTGGACTACGTGCCCCGCGCCGGCTACGCGGGACTGGCAGGCCAGTACTTCTCCTACGGCGCCTGGAAGCGGAAGATGCTCATCCGCCACCGGCGATCGCTGCGGGTCCGCCAGCTCGCCGCCCCCGCGCTGGTGGCCGGCCTGGCCGCCTCCGCGGTCGAGCTGGCCCGGGGGCGCCTGCGGGGCGCGGCGGTGCCTGCCCTCTACCTCGCAGCCTGTGCGATCGCAGCAAGCCGGCTGGAGCGCGAGCTGTCCGGCTGGCGCGACCGGGTCCGGGCGGCAGGCGCCCTCATGACCATGCACATCGCGTGGGGCGCCGGCTTCCTGGCCGGCCGCGCCCGCCGCTCTCAGCCCGCAGAGCGCGACGGGCTCGAGGCGCAGGAGGCCAGGTAGGCCGGCACGACTTCGCCCGGCTCGCCCACCGCTCTCAGCACGCCCTCATCAAGCCAGGCCGCCCGATGGCAGGAGCGCTCGATCTCTGCCATGTTGTGGGAGACCAAGACCACCGAGCCCGCCGCGGCGCGCACTTCGTCGATGCGCTGCGCGCTGCGCGTCCGGAAATCCTCGTCGCCGACCGCGAGGGCCTCGTCGATCAGCAGGATCTCGGGGATGCGTGCCGTCGCGATGGCGAAGTTCAGTCGAGCCCGCATCCCCGACGAATAGGTTCGCATAGGGCGGTCGATGGCGTCTCGCAGGCCCGCGAAGTCGATGATCTCGTCCATCCGGCTCTCGATCTCGGCCCGGGTGAACCCCAGCGCCAAGCCGCCGACCAGGATGTTCCGGCGCCCCGAGAGCGCGGCGCGCAGAGCCGACGACACACCCAGCAGGCTGGGTCGGGACCGTCCCCGGATGGTGCCCGACTTGAGGGGCAGGAGGCCGGTCATGGCCGCCAGCAGCGTGGACTTCCCAGAGCCATTGGCCCCGATGAGGCCCAGGGTCTCGGACTCGTGGAGGTCGAGGGTCACGCCCCGCACGGCCTCGATGACGCTGAACTGCCTGCGCACCCGCCCCTGCGAGAAGTTCTGCTTCAAGCCCGCTCTCGGATCCTCATACACCCTGTAGTGGACGTGAACGTCCTCGACGCGCACGGTGACGTCCGCGGGGGGGCCGGTCACGATCCGAATCTCCTCTCCGCGCCGCGGAAGGCGATGAAGCCGACGACGGGCAGCACCACGCACCAGACCAGCAGCCCGATCACCACCGACTGGTCGACGCCGGTGCCCAGCAGACACCAGCGGGCGCAGGTGATGAAGTCGTACACGGGGTTGAGGGCGAAGGCCTGTCGCAATGCCTCGCTGGAAACGAAGGCCTCGACGCTGAAGATCACACCCGAGCCGTAGAACAGCAGCCTCAGCAGGTGGGGAAGCAGTCGCTGGAGGTCGCGCACCGACGCCCCGACCCGGGCAACCACCAGCGCGGCGCCGAGATTGAACACGTACACCGCGGCCAGCACCACCAGCAGCAGCAGCCATCGCACCGACGGGCGCTCGCCGGTGGCCAGAATGGCCAGCAGCGCCACCGCCAGCGCGGGCAGGAAGGCCAGGGTCTGCCCGTTCACGGTGGCCAGCGGGAGCAGGATGCGAGGAAACTGGATGGAGCGGATCAGACCCATGTTGCGCACCATGCACACCGCCGCATCCTGAACTACCCGCTGGGTCAGATGGAACAGCACGATCCCCACGATCAGGAAGCCCAGGAAGTTCTCGACACCCCGGCGAGTGTCGAGCAGGACTCCGAAGATGAAGAAGTAGACGCCCACCAGCAGCGCCGGGTTCAGCAAGTGCCACAGCTGGCCCAGCGCGGTGTCCATGTTCTGGGCCCGCAGGTCCTGGGCGGGCACCACCACCGCGAACTCGCGCCGTCGCCAGACCTCCCGCAGGTAAGCGCCGGTCGAGGGCGTTGCGGTCAGGTCGACGAGACCACCAGGGTCGGAAGGTTCCCCGCTCATGCCGCTGCGCCGGCGGGCCGCTCGGGCTCGGCGCCGGCGTTGGTCGCGTCGTCCACGGCAGTCATCCTACGATTGTCGGCGTGTTGCGCCCGCGCCAGGCTGACCCGACGGCAAGCCCGGGGGCTGGCGCGGCCGCCCGCTCGAAGCCTCCGCCCGCCTGCGTGCGGGGAAACGACTGGCGCTCGCTGCCGGTGCCGCCCGTCGAGGGATTCGAGCCGTCGCGGCCGGCAAGTGTCATAGTCCCCTACTTCGAGGCCCCCGAAGCGCTGGCCCTCACGCTGGCCGGCCTGCAGCTCCAGACATACCCGCAGGAACTGTTCGAGGTGATCGTGGTGGACGACGGGTCGTCGACTCCGCTGCACCTGGACGCGGCCACACCGCTGCGGGTCAGGGTCATCCATCAGCAGGACCTGGGATTCGGCGCAGCGAGGGCCCGCAACAACGGGGCTCGGACCGCCACCGGCGAGATTCTGGTCTTTCTGGACTGCGACATGGTCCCCGAGACCGGTTGGCTGGCCTCCCACGCACGATGGCACCATGCGGCCTGCGACGTGCTGACCATCGGCTCCCGCAAGCATGTGGACGTGGACGGGATCAGTGCCGAGGCGGTGAGGACGAGGCCCGGATCGCTGGGTGAACTCTTCGCGGGACGCCCGGTCGAGGAGCCTCAGTGGTTGGAGAGCCGGCTGGCCCGCACCGACCTGCTCACCAGCGGGGACGACGACATCTTCAGGGCCGTTACCAGTGGAAACCTCGGAGTGTCGGCCGACTTCTTCGCGACCGCGGGCGGTTTCGACGAGTCCTTCAACCAGTGGGGCGCCGAGGACCAGGAGTTCGGGTACCGCGCCTTCGCGCTGGGGGCGGTCCTGGTCCCCGACCGGGACGCCTTGTGCTGGCATCAGGGCCCCGGCGCCCGGATAAGCGACAGCGAGAGGCTCAGCCTCGCCCAGATGCAGGGCAAGCTGATGAACCTCATACCCCACGGGCGACCGCGGGAGGCCACCGGCGGACGGTCCTTCACCGTGCCGAGGTTCGCAGTGAGCGTCACCGCGTCGGGGGCCGACCAGCAGGAGACCCTGCAGACGGTGCAGCAGATCCTGGCCGGCAGGACCAGCGACCTGGCGGTGTGGATCGAGGAACACGTCGACGGGGGGCTCGACTGGCTCCACGGCCATCTCGACCCCGATCACCGGGTCCGTTTCGGCCCGCTGGGCGGCGCCGCGGCCGCATTCCGGGCGGCCCGCTTCCACGTAACGATCCCTGCGGGCGCACCGGTCGGGCCGTTCGTCCTCAGTCGTCTGCGCACCCGGCTCGGCCCGGCCGCCGCGGGGCGGGCCCGGCTCAGGTCAGGCCACCGGGTGACGATCACCCGGTCGTGGGCTCTGCAGCGCGCCCTGCGCTGCGGTGTGAGGGTCGAGGACCTCGGCGACGTGATCGACATCGACGGCTGGACCCTCGAAGCCGACCCTCAACCCTCGGCGGACAGCGCCTCCCCTTCGGGCCACCGCTCGGGAGCGTCTCGGGTGGCGGCGCTCAGAGCCAAGATGGTCCGCTACGCGCGGGCTCTGCTGGGCCGAGCGGCCCGGGTCCGCAGCCCCCGCGACGCCTGGCGGCTGGTGTCGTGGTTCGTCCAGGCAGTCCGGCGGCGGGCCACAGCCAGGCGCGCCACGCAGCCGCCCCCCGGCGTCGATCGCGCCCAACTGGCCCGATACCCGCTGGGCGCCGAGATCGCCGCGGCCGGCGACCGGGCCTCGGCCGTGCTGGCGGCGTCAGCCCGGGTGGGCTCGCCGACCGGCGACCGGCATCTGGACCTCGTCCTCGTCGACAGCGGCGCAGCCCGCCGGGCCCTCGAACCGGAGGCCACCGGACCGTCTAGGCCCGCCGTCGCCGTGCTCGACGAGCTGCACCCGGGCCTGGCCGTGCCCGCCTTCGACACCAGCGTCGTCAACCCCACCGACTGGACGCCCGACCACGACCAAGCGCCCGCGGCGCTGGCGTCGCGCTGGCAGCCTCCCGCCACCGGAGTTGCCTCGCTGCACTTGGACCGCGAGCGGATCAGCGTCCTGCGGCGGCTCCACCATGTAGTGGACACCGGCACCGGCCTCGGCGACGCAGCCCAGCGCGCCGGCGCACTGGCCGCGCTGGCGGCCGCGGGCGTCCTGGTGCACGTCACCAACTCCGATGCAGCCCTCGAAGAGTGTCTCGGAGCGGAACTGCACGCCCTCATGGCCTCCGGCGACGTCACGACGGTTCAAGGCCATGCACGCGAGCAGCTCAGCATCGCCATGCGCAGGCTGGCCCTGCGGGACCACTCGCTGAGAGCCCGGGCTCGCCAACTCCTGGAAGCCCAAGGCCTCGAAGCCCCGCATCCGGTGGTGTCGGTGCTGCTGCCCACCCGCCGGCCCGAGCTTCTGGAGGCCGCCCTCGAGGCGGTGCGAGTGCAGAACTACCCGCGGCTCGAGCTGGTCCTAGCGCTTCACGGCGAAGGATTCGGGCCTGACGCCCAGATAGCGGCGCTGACCGAGCCGTTGCACCGCGACGTGCGGGTGGTGAGAGTGGAGGCGGACAAGACGCTGGGGGAGGTGCTCAACGCGGCGGTGGCCGCCTCGTCGGGAACCCTGTTGACCAAGTTCGACGACGATGACTATTACGCAGCGGACCACGTCTGGGACCTGCTGCTGGCCCGCCAGTACTCCGGGGCGACGCTCGTGGCCAAGGCCGCGGAGTTCGTCTACCTCTCGCGCCTCGACAAGACGGTGCGCGTCTCCAAGATGAGGGAGCGCTTCGTTCCCCATCCGGTCGTCTCCGGCGGGGTGCTCATGATCTCCCGCCAGGACATCGACGCAGCCGGCGGCTGGCGGCGGGTCCCCCGCAGCGTCGACATCTCACTGGCTCGGGACGTGGTGCAGGTCGGGGGGGACATCTACTGGACCCACGGCGCCGGCTACCTGAGGGTGCGGCACGGCGACGAGCACACCTGGACGATCGACGACGACTTCTTCCTGGGCCGCTCCGACGACATGCGGCCGGGCCGTGACTTCGGGTTCTCCGGCTTCTCAGAGGCCGAGCGAATTGACGGACCGATCCGGCGCCATACGGGCGAGGCCGTGGCCCGAGCGGCCCGTGAGCGAAGCGAACAAGAGCGGGGATGACACCACTGCGACGCGACAAGCCTTCAACTTCTGGCGCGCCCTCCAAGGGGCCCACCGGGGCCCGGCGAGTGGCGCGGAACCCCGGCCAGGCCCGCCCGTTGGCCCGGTGGCTGGCCCGGGCCCTGTGGCTGCGGGGCCAGCGTCTGGCCGGTCTCGCCCGGGACCGGGCCGCGGGCCGCCACCGCAAGGCCCCGTACCCGCTCGGCGCGCAGATCGCCACCGACGGCCCCCGGGCCGCGGCCGTGTTCGCCGCCTCGGGCCGGGTGGCGCCCGCATCTCCCTCCGAGCACGCCGACATCGTGGTCGTGGACGGTCCCGGCACCGGCCGGAGCCTCCCAGCCGGTGCCGCCGTGGTGGCGCTGGCGCCGGCCTGCGAGCAGCTCTCGGTGCCCGCGTTCGATCCGCTGTCGGTCAACCCGATCGGTTGGAAGCAGCAGGACGCCGAGCCCGTGCTCGCTTCGGATGTGACCGGGGAGTCCGATCCCGCCCTCCGGGCCGCAGCACTGGCGGAGCGGGCCGCGACCGGAGCGGTGGTTCGCATCCCCGGCGGCGAGCACGCGTTGCGACCCCTCCTGGGTCCCGAGTTGCACGACCTCATGGTCGACAGCGAACGCATCACCCGCGCCGACGCCCACGGGCGCGAGGCGATCAGCATCGACATGCGCCGCAACGCGCTGCGCGACCACTCCCTGCGGGCCCGAGCCCGCCAGGTCATCGCCGCAGCCGGGCGGGAAGCGTCCCCACCGGCGGTGTCGGTGCTGCTGGCCACCAACCGGCCCGAGCGCCTCGAGGCGGCGGTGGCCTCGGTGGCCGCGCAGACCTATCCCAACACCGAGCTGGTGCTGGCGCCCCACGGCGACGGCTTCTCCGACGACGCCCTCGTCCGGGCCGTCGAGGCGGCCGGCCTGCCGGTGCGGGTCGCTCCGGTGGCCGCCGCCGAGCCGTTGGGAGCGGTGCTCAACGCCGCGGTGGCCGCCTCCACCGGCGCCCTTCTCGCCAAGTTCGACGACGACGACCACTACAGCCCGCACCATCTCTGGGATCTGGTGCTGGCCCACGAGTACTCGCAAGCGGAGTTGGTGGCCAAGGGCGCCGAATACGTCTACGTGGCCGGCCAGGACCGCACGATCCGGATGTTCGGACGCCGCGGGGAGCGCTACCTCGGCTACCCCGGAGTGAGCGGGGGGGCCATGCTCATCTCGCGCCACGACCTGGCCCGGGCCGGCGGGTGGCGCCGGGTGCCTCGACACGTGGACACCGAGCTCGCCCGCGACGTCACCTACATCGGCGGCAGGATCTACCGCACTCACGGCCGCGGCTACCTGCGGGTGCGGCACGGCGACGACCACACGTGGGACATGGACGAGTCGCACTTCACCGGTCGGGCCGCCGACACCCGCGAGGGACTGGACCTGGCCTTCGCCGGCGTCGTCTGACCAGTCTGACGATGAAGCGCCCTGCCTCGCGAGGCCTTCGCGAGCAAGCCGCGCTCGCTCGTCGCGCCGTCCCGATCGCGGCTGTCGTCATCGTGTTGACCAACGGACCTGTCTTCCTTTTCTCCAAGAGCGTCGTGGACCGTTCCGGGGACTGGGAGGATCCGGCGGTGTGGCCCTTCTTCGTGGCCGCAGCCATCGCCTCCGCGGTGCTGGCCGGGATGAGCCGCTCCACCGCCGGGCCACTCACCGGATCACAGAAGGCGGCTGCCGCGGCCGTCGCCGCCTACTCGCTGGCCGCGGTGGCCTCGGTCCTCTGGAGCGTCGACCCGTTCGCTACCGGATGGCGGGCGTCGGTCTATGTGGGCCTGGGATTGCTGGCCTGGGTCGTGGCCCGCCTGAAGCCCGAAGACCTGGCCGCGACGCTGTGGCTTGTGACCGTCGCGGCGGTGGTGGGCAGCGTGGTTCTCGTGGTGCTGCGGCCGGACCTGGGCCTTGACTCCAACGACAACTGGGAGGGTCTCTACACCAACCGCAACTCCCTGGCACCGGTGGCCGCGGCCGGGGTGCTGGTCGGGATCCGCCACCTGGCGACCGGCAATCGATGGAGCCGGGCGACAGGAGCAGGCCTGGCCGCGCTGTCGGCGGTCGCCATGGCCGGCGCCGGCAGCCGCACGGCATGGACCGCGCTGCTGATCGCAGCCGCGGCTGCGACCGCCCCCGTCGGCTACCACTGGGCTCGGGGTCGCTGGGGCCTCGCCGCGGCGAGAGCCTCCCTGGCTGCGGTGACGGCTGCGGGCGTCGGCGGCGCCTCAGTGGCGTTGGCCGCGTTCTGGGACGACCCGACCTTCAGCCAGCGCCGAACGATGTGGAGCCTGGTCACCGATCGCGTGGCGCAGCGGCCGCTCGGCGGCTACGGGTTCTACGCGTTCTGGGAGGAGATCGAGCTGCTCGACCATGCCCTGCTGCGCAGGGGCAGCGCGCACAACAGCTTGATGGAGGTGGCTCTCGGGCTCGGCCTGGTCGGCACTGTGCCGTTCTTGGTGATCGTGGCGCTGGCGGCCCGCAACGCGGGCCTGCTGGTGTGGCGACGCCCCGGAGCCGACTCCTGGATGTGGGCCGCTCTCGTAGGCTTCATGCTCGTGGAGAACGTGACCGAGAGCTTCGTGCTGTGGTTCTCCTACGTGTGGGTGCTGCTGATGGCCGCCGCCTTGAAACCGGTCCCGCCCCGCGATCGCGGCGACCCGCCACCACCGGCCGGCGACGCCGGAGACCCGGCGGGCACGGCGCTCGTGTGACCTGAGGCTCCGGATTTGAGGTTCGATACCTTGACCGCTTCAAGGCCAGGGGGTGGCACGGAGTGACCGGGAACTTCTGGCAGTCCGCCTTCAACGCGGTCGGGATACCGGTGTTCTCGCCGGTCTGCGGGGCCAGCGCCTTCCTCACCATGAGGCTCTCGCTCGACCTCCTGCGGGCGGGGAACGTGGTCTACTGCTCGGAACAGGACGGGAGCGCCTGCCGTCAGTGCCCGAAGTGCCTCCGGCGCGAGATGATCCGGGCGGTCGTCGATACCCGGCATCGCCCGCAGTGGACCCACTACGACAATCCCGCCTCGATGGGTCGCCGGGCCCCGGCAGCGCGGCGCGCCCGGTGACGACGCCCGGCGCGCCCGCGGACAGGCGCGAGGGCGGACTGACTCGGCCCCTCCGGACCGTCGGCGCCGCGGTTGCTCCTGGGGTGGCGCGGGCCCGGTCGGGCTGGGCGGCGGTGTTGCTGGTGTGCCTCGCGGTGCTGGTCCTGTGGCTGCCCGACCTGGATCTGCCGCTCGGCAACAGCGACGACGGGCGGCTGGTGGGCCGGGCCGGCCTCCAGGCTCGCAACTTCTGGGAGCTCGGCCCCGTGGAGTCCGGATTCGGGGCCCGCACCGACCCTTACGTGAGGTCCGGTTTCGACGTGGAGCCCCGGTCCGAGCCCCCGGTCGAGGCCGTGTCCTACGGGCACCACCCGCCCCTGACGACCTTCGTCGCGGCTGCGTCGGTGGGGATTCTGGGCGACAACCTGGCCGCCCTGCGCATCGCCGCCTTCCTTGTCGGGTCGGCCACCGTCGCCTTCATGGCCGCTCTGCTGCGGGGCTGCGGCCTTCGCTGGGGACCCACCCTGCTGGCTGTCGGCGCCATGGCCTCCACAGGCTTCTTCTATGTGTACGGGCGCATCGGGGTCGGCTTCTCGCTGCTGGTGGCCTCGGCGGCGGCGGTGGTCTGGCACCGCCGCACGGAGCGGCCGCCGCGTTGGGCCCTGATCGGGACCGGCGCGCTGGCGGCTCTGGCCGCGATGCAGTCCTGGATCGCGCTGGCATCGCTCGCGCTCCTGGCGCTGTGGCTGTTCTCCGGCCGCGTCTCGGGCTCCGGCGGCCCCCCGGTGCCTGCAGGAGAATCGATTCCGGGTCCGGGAACATGGTTGGCGAGGGGCTGGTCCCCGGCCCTGTCGGCACTGGTGCTGGGCTCCGCCGCCGGCGCGCTCGTCACCGCGGCGTGGCTGCTCAACGGCAGCGGCCTGGCGGAACTCAGCGACCAGGTGTCGCTGAGAGCGGGCGCCGACGGGGTCGGCGGCGGGCGGTCGTTCGGCTTCACGGAGTTCCTGTCGAGGCAGTGGGACTTCGCCACCGAGGAACTGCTGGTTCCGCCATGGCTGCGGGTGCTGCTGGCGCCGGCGCTGCTGGCCGGGCTGATCGACCGCCGCACCCGGGTGGCCACCGCGATCACACTGGCGATGGCGGCCACCCTGACCTTCGGCTTCCAGCAGGGCGCCTGGACTCACCGGCTGTGGAACTTCCCCTGGCTGGCCCCCGCGACGATCGGGCTGGCGTCCCTGCTCGACGCCGCCCGCCGGAGGGTCCCCGCCCGCCTGCGTGCGCCCGCGGCGGCCGCGGCCGCCGCGGTCATGGCGGTCACGATGGTCGCCATCGTGGCCGGAGGCACCCGGGACCGGTACCTCTCCGACCCCGCTCACGTCGGGACGGTCCTCGAACAGGTGGCCGGCACGCCGCACGCCCGCCGAGCCGAGCTGGTGTGGACGGGCCCCGGCCTCCCCACGGCGAGATGGGCCTCCTACTACTTGGACGTCCCGGTGTGGGCGCTCGACGAGAGCCGCCTCGACGACGTGGCGGCCACGGACCTGTTGATCGTCCGGGCCAGCATGATCCCCGACTACCTCCCCGACGGCGCGCTGGAGGATCCCCTCGCCTCAGCCGGCGACTTCCGTGTGATCACGGCCGCGGGCCTGTCGCCATGACGGTGGGCCTCTCCGGTCCGGCCCGAGCCGGGGCGTAGGCTCGCGGACGCATGGACCACGGCCGCGTGCCTCCGGCGGGTGTGCGGGGCAACAACTGGCGTGAGCTGGCGGTGTCCGCCCCGGACCGCTTCGAGCCCGAGATGCTCGTGTCGGTCGTCGTCGCCTACTACGAGGCGCCGGAGGCGCTGGAGCTGACCCTGGCTGCTCTCGAGGGCCAGACCTACCCGCGGGAGCTGTTCGAGGTGGTGATCGTGGACGACGGGTCGCGTGCGCCTCTGGAGGCGCCGGCCGCCAGCCCGCTCAACGTCCGCGTCGTCCACCAGGAGGACCGGGGCTTCGGTCTGGCCCGGTCCCGCAACACCGGCGCCCGGGAGGCCTCCGGCGAGGTTCTCGTCTTCCTCGACTGCGACATGATGCCCGAGGCCGGGTGGCTGGCCGAGCACGCCCGCTGGCACCACGCCGCCTGCGACGCGCTCACGCTGGGATTCCGGGCCCATGTCGAGGTCGACGGCATCGACGCCGCCGCGGTGCGGACCAGACCGGGATCGTTGGCCGACCTCTTCGCCGACCGCCCCGTCGAGCGCCCGTCCTGGATCGAGTACCACATGACCCGCACCCGCGAACTCACCTCCGGCGCCGACGACCTGTTCCGCGTGGTGACGGGCGGGAACCTGGGCGCCTCGCGGGCCTTCTTCGAGTCGGTGGGCGGTTACGACGAGACGTTCACCCAGTGGGGGGCCGAGGACACGGAGTTCGGCTACCGGGCCTACACGATGGGCGGTCTTCTGGTCCCGGCTCGGGATGCGCTGTGCTGGCACCAGGGCGCGGGCGCGGCGCCCAACGAGGCCGAGTCGGTCAGCCTGGAGCTCCAGCAGGCCAAGATCTCCCAACTGATCGCTCATCACGGCTTCCGCAAGACGGCTTCGGGACGGAGCTTCACCGTGCCCCAGTACGTGGTGACAGTTCAGCCCGGCGACGCCGACGACCAGATGGCAACGGCCGAGCAGGTGTTGGCCAACGGCATCCACGACCTGGTGGTGTGGATCGCGGAGCCCAGCGATTCAGAAGCCGCGCTGGAGCCCGGCCGGGAGATGATCCGCCGGCTCCTGGGCGGCGATCCGAGGGTGCGGTTCGGGCCCTCCGACGGGGCCCCCTCCGCGATCCCGGCCGCGTCCTTCCACATATCGATTCCCGCCGGGGCCGCGGTCAAGTCCACCACGGTGGCCCGCCTGCGCCGGGAACTGGGATCGGCCGCCAGGGCCAGCATCAGCTTGCCCGACCACCTGACAGCCGAGATCGTCCGGACCCGAGCCCTCAACCGGGCGATGCGCAGCGGAATCAGCATCGACGAGCACAGCAGCAAGCTGCGGCCGCCTCGCAAGTCCGGGAGGTTGAGAAGCCTTCTTCGACGCACGCCGGACCGCGCTCAGAGGCCTCACAAGCGCAAGCCGGGACAGTCTGGGATCCTCCGCAAGTTGCGCAGTCTCGCAGTGCAGGTGCTGCATGAGGCCCGAGGTGTGCGCAGCCTCGGTGACACCTGGAGCCTGGTGGTCTGGCTCGTGTCGTCGGTGGTGCGAGCGGTTGCCTGGAGAACCCGCCAGGCTCTACGTCGCCTGTACTGGATCGCAAGACGGCAGCGGCGAGCGCTCAAGCGGCTCGGGCGACGCCTGTTGTGGTTCGCACGACGCCAGCGCCGGGCGCTCAAGCGGCTCCGGCGGCAGGTGTACCGGATCGCACGACGCCAGCACCGCGCCCTCAGTCAGCGTCAGACGGGCCCCGTCACAACGGGCGCGCCCATCAGCAGCGGCGACGCACGGCAACCGGCGCACTACCGGATCGGGCCGGAGATCGCCGCCCGGGGAAGCCGGGCCGAAGCGGTCCTGGCCACCTCCAGCCGCGTCGGTTCGACCATCGGCGAGTCGACCGAGGCGGTCATAGTGGACACGCCGGAGACGGCCGAAGCCCTCGGCCTCGACGCCGGCGTCGCGGTTGTGGCGCTCTCGGAGGCAGACCCTCGCGCGTCGGTACCGGCCTTCGACGCGGAGAGCGACAACCCGGTGGGCTGGACCAGCGACCACCGCGACCGTGCCGTGGCGCTTGGACCCCCCGAACTGCTGGCGCAGTCGAAACGGGCCCGCAGAACCGCCAGCATCGGCGCATTGGACGCCGGCCGGCGGGCCCACCACGTCATGGACACGGCCGCCTACCACGAGGACGCCCAGTCCCGCGCCGGTGTGCTGGCCGCTCTGGCATCAACCGGCGCCGTGGTGCACATCGCTGACCACAGCGCCGAACTGCACCACTGCCTGGGCTCGGAGCTATACGGCCTGATGGCCGACGAGCGCATCCTTGAAGCCGATGCGATCCAACGCGAGGCGTTCAGCGTCGCCATGCGCCGGTGCGCGCTCCGGGACCACTCGCTGCGGGCCCGGGTCCGCCAGCTCCTCGCCCCCACGGGCCTGTGCGGCCCGCCCCTGCCCCTAGTGTCGATCCTGCTGGCCACCCGGCGGCCCGACCGGGTGGCGGACGCGCTCGACGCGGTGGCGGGCCAGACATACCCGCGATCCGAGCTCGTGCTCGGGCTGCACGGAGACGGGTTCGACCGGAGCGAGGTCGAGGCCCGGCTGCAAGACCTGGATTGCCCTGCCCGGGTCGTCACCGCAGCCGGGCACCTGCCGCTGGGCGCCGTGCTCAACCTGGCCGCCGAGGAGTCCTCCGGGACGCTGCTCACGAAGTTCGACGACGACGACCTGTACGGGCCCGAGCACCTGTGGGACCTCGTCCTCGCCCACGAGTACTCCCGGGCCCCGCTGGTGGGCAAGGGAGCGGAGTTCGTCTACCTCGAAGGCTCCGACGTCACCCTGCACCGCTTCCGGGACGGGGGCGAGCGCTACATCACCACCCAGAGCATCGCCGGCGGCGCGCTGATGATCGCCAGGCACTGCTTCGATGAGGTGCTCGGCTGGCGACCGATCCCCCGCAGCGTCGACCAGGCCCTGATCGCGGACGTGGTGGGCGGCGGTCATCGGGCCTACCGCACCCACGGCATGGGCTATGTGCTGGTGCGCCACGGCCAGGGCCACACATGGCAGGCCGACGACGAGTACTTCCTGGCCCAGGCGCACGAGACCCGCACCGGATGCGACCTCGCCTTCGCCGGGATCGCACCGCTGGAGTCGCATGATCGATGACGTCTCCGCCGACGGTCCGGGCGGGGCTCAGGCCTCCCGGCGGTGGGCGGCGTACTCGAGGCGGAGCAGCCCGCCGGCCACCAGTGAGCCGGCCAGCACCGCGGCCACCAACGCCAGCTCCACCCTCAGGAACGGCTCCAGGTCGAAGCTGACCGTGGCTGCGAAGGCGGCGATCCCGGCGACCCATCCCAACACCGCCAGCCGGGTGTGACCCAGCGCGACCAGCCCCAGCGTCAGCGACAGCATCAGCATCAGACCCCCGCCGCTGGCGGCCAGCAGGGCCATGTCGGTGCGGGCCAGTTCGTCGCCGAACACGATCCGCACGACCAGAGGCCCGACGGCCGCGGCCGCCACGGTCGTCGCCGCCGCCGCGGCGCCCACCGCGGCCACGATCTTGATCTGCATGTTGCGGAACCCCACCAGGTCGCCGTGGCCGGCCAGGGTGGCCAGGCTCGGCAGCAGGCTCGCCTTCACCGCCTGGAAGAAGAACAACGGGATCCGGGCGATGAGCATGCCGTTGAGGAACACGCCGGGAGCCTCCGGCCCCAGCTCGTCGCCGCCTGCGATGTCCACCGCCACCGGCCCGACGTTGAGTATGAACGCCTCGCCGATGCTGGCGATCAGCAGGAAGCCCATCGCCGGGGTGAGCTCCCGGTACGAGGCCGGCGGCCCGGGCCGGACGAAGGTCCGGCGGTTGCCGACCGCGGCCGCCCCGGCGACCACCAGCGCGAGGGCGATGGCCAGGCCGTAGGCGCCCACCGCGGCCACCCCGACCACCGCCAGCACCACCGCCACCGCCATGCGAGCCCCGCCCTCGGCCACGAAGTACCAGGCGTAGCGGTTGAAGAGGTGCCGCCCGCCGAGGACGCCCCGCACAAGCTGGGTGGCGGCGAAGGCCCCCAGGGCAAGCACGAGCGCCAGCAGCAGCTCGGGGCGGTTGTCTAGCAGGCCGTCGAGTCCCAGCGGCCAGGCCACCAGCAGCCCGACAGTCACCAGCATGAACTGCACCGCTCCGAGCACGCCGGCCTGGCGCAGCACCGGGGCGCTGCCCACTCCCCGGCTGGCCCGGTCGGCGGTGGCCCGGGCCACCTCCTGCTCGAGGGGCTGGAACAGTCCGAAGCCGCCGATGTTGACGAGGGCCCACAGCACGGCCAGGCCTCCGTAGCCCGCGTCGCCCAGGGCGTGGCGGGCCACGACCAGGTACCCGTAGGTGGTGAGCCCGTTGACCACGAGCCCCCAGAACATCCCCGACGTTTCGAGGGGAACCAGGTTCGACAGACGCGCCCTCAGATCCTTCGAGAAGCTCCCGATGGCGCTGCCCTCTTTCCCGCTCTCGTTGGTTTCGCTCAAAGGGCCGCCCCCAATCCAAGGACACCGCCCACGGCCTAGCTGACGCTCGGCCTCGCACCAGGCGGCGGGGCGCCCGGAGTCTAGATTGCGACGGGGTTGCGGGAGCTAGCTCTAGCTAGATTCGAGCGCGGGTAGATGCAAGCCAGTCGCATTGCAGCGGGGTGTTTCCCGCTCTTGTTCGCTGCGCTCACGGGCCGCTCGGGCCACGGCCTCGCCCGTATGGACCGGATCCGCGTGCCTGCTTGCTCGGCCTCTAGGTGAGGGTCGGCATGCAGAGGCCGTCGAGTTCGCCCACCTCGATGCGGTCCCGGTTGTCGTAGGTGACCTCGTTGGAGGGGTCGACCCGCAGCTTGAACTCGCGGAAGCTCATCTCCAGCGCGTCGAAGGCCACCAGGCGGCCCCGCAGCGAGTCCCCGACCCCGAGGATCAGCTTGATGGCCTCCAGCGCCTGCACGCTGCCGACGATGCCGGGCAGCACGCCCAGCACCCCGGCCTCCGCGCAGCTCGGAGCCATCTCCGGCGGCGGCGGCTCGGGCAGCATGTCGCGGTAGGTGGGGCCGTTGCGGGGATCGAACACGGTGACCTGGCCCTCGAAGCGGAAGATCGACCCGTGCACCACCGGTATGCCGAGCTTCACCGAGGCGTCGTTGAGCAGGTAGCGGCTCGGGAAGTTGTCGGCCCCGTCCACCACCACGTCGTATCCCTGAAGGATCTCCATGATGTTGTCGGCGCCCAGCCGGGTGTCGTAGGTGACCACGTTCACGTCGGGGTTCAGCGCGGTCAGGGTCTTCTTGGCCGAGTCCACCTTGCGGTCCCCCACCCGGTCGACGTTGTGGAGGATCTGGCGCTGCAGGTTGGACTCGTCCACCACGTCCATGTCGATGACGCCGACCGTGCCCACGCCCGCGGCCGCCAGGTACAGCGCCGCCGGGGAGCCGAGCCCGCCCGCGCCGAGCAGCAGGACCTTGGCGTCGAGCAGCTTGATCTGGCCCTCCTCGCCCACCTCGGGCACCAGCAGGTGACGCTGGTAGCGGTTGCGCTGCTCCGGCGTCAGGGTGCGGGGCCGCTCCCAGGCCCTCCCCTCGTCCTTCCACTTGTTGAAGCCGCCGTCCATCGACACCACGTCGGTGTAGCCCATCTGCTCGAGCGTGACCGCGGCGAACGCCGAGCGCACGCCGCCGGCGCACATGGCCACCACCGGCGTGGACCGGTCGGCGATCCGGTTCTCGATGCTCGACTCGAGCTGGCCCCGGGGGATGTGCACCGAGCCGGCGATGGCGCCCTGCTCGTACTCGTCGGGCTCGCGCACGTCGAGGAGGGTCCAGCCCTCGGCCAGCAGCTCCTCGCCGCCGGCGGTGTCGACCTCGCGGATCTGGGCCTTGGCCTGCTGAAGTAGTTCTCTGAAGCTCGCCATCGTTGTCCGCTCCTGTTCGCTTCGCTCACGGGCCGCTCGGGCCACGGCCTCGCAAGCTCGGCCTCTGGAGCAAGCTCGGCCTCCGGGTCTAAATCCTACCTGTCTTGTCAGGATTTAGCCACACCGAGGGAGGGATGGCGTCAGGTCTCCTCCAGGCCGCAGATCGCCGGCAGCACCTCGCTGATCGATCCCCGTACCAGCACGTCGGCCAGCGAGTCGAACTCGGTCGCCTCGCCGTTCACGATCACCAGCGGGGCCCCGGAGTGCACTGCGATCACCGCGGTCCGGTTGATGGGCGACACCGCCAGGGTGGTGCCCACCGCCAGGAACAGGTCGCATTCGGTGGAGGCCCGCTCGGCCCGGTCGAGGTCGGCGCCGTTGAGGCTCTGCCCGAACGACACGGTGGCCGACTTGAGGATCCAGCCGCACAGCGGGCATGCGGGGTCCTCCTCGCCAGCCCTCACCCGTTCCAGTGCGACCTCGATGTCGTCGCGGTAGTCGCACGCCAGGCACTGCACCTTGCGGGTGGTGCCGTGGATCTCCACCACCCGCTCGGGGTCGCTGCCAGCCCGCTGGTGGAGTTCGTCCACGTTCTGGGTGATGAGCAGGTGGAGCTTGCCCCGCCTCTCCAGGTGCACGAGCGCCTCGTGCCCCCGGTTGGGCTCGACGTCGGCCCACAGCGCCCCGGAGGCCCGGCGGGCCCAGTTGCTGCGGCGGACCTCGGGGTCCGAGACGTAGACGTTGATGTTGGAGGCCTTCTCTGCGGCGGGGTCGCGCGTCCACAGGCCCTTGGGCCCCCTGAAGTCGGGCAGACCGCTGTCGGTGGAGATGCCCGCACCAGTGAGCACGGTCACACGCTCGGCGGCGTCGACCAGCCGGCGGGCCGCGGCCACCGCGTCGGCGGCACCGGTGGGCATCGGGCCAGCGTAGCGCCACCAGTGAGAGGGTCTGGCCTCGCCGCGGTCGATACAAGGATCAGATACAGCAGAAGAAATAGTGCGAGATTTCGGTTTGACTTGCTTAGATCACAAATGAATACTGTTTCGTCAGCACTTCCCCCTCCAATTTCAACATTCGCGCTCAACGCGCGCGCTCTACTTCGGAGATACCCCAATGACGACCATCACCAACAAGCATCCCGCAACCATCGTCGAGACAGACATGGTCAAGCTCATACCCTGGACGGACCACCGCAGGGACGTGCTCGGCCACGACCTCAGGTCGGCCTACGTCGAGCAGTTCTGGCTGGGAACGCTCGGGCCGTCCACCACCTGGTTCCTGCGGCACTGCGCGGCCTTGCTCGAGGACGTCGACGATGCGGCGGTCAACCTGCGGGAGACGGCCTGCGTCCTCGGCATCGGGTTCGAGGGCGGCTCCCGGAGCGCGATGGTCAAGACCGTCGCCCGGGCCTGCCGGTTCCGGGCCGCCCGAGCGGTGGGCGCCACCACGCTGGCCGTGCGCCTGCGCCTGCCTCAGCTCAGCCATCGCCAGTTGCAGCGCATGCCCGCGTCGCTCCAGCAGCGCCACGACGAGTACGTCGCCATCGGCGGAGGACCTGACGGCGTCAGGCAGCAGCAGGTGCGGGCCCGGCGGCTGGCCCTGGGCCTCGTCGAGTGCGGCGACAGCATCAACGAGACCGAACTGCATCTGAGCCGGCTGAAGTTCCATCCGGCCATCGCGGCCGACGCCGTTCGCTGGGCGTGGAGCCTTCATCACGGCCGGGTGCCCACCGAGGCGGCCTGACCCCTCCCGCCTCCTGTGCTCCGATGATGAAGTAGCGTCGGGGTTCCGACCAGGGGGTGGACATGGAGCCAGCAATACCTGACGGCATCGACGGCATCGACGACGACTGGCTGTCGCAGGCCATGGGCACGCCCGTGCGGATCGCCGACATGGACGACATCGGCACCGGGGTCGGGATGATCGGCGCCATCTACCGGGCGACGCTGGAGGGCGACTGCCCCGACACCGTGGTCATCAAGCTGCCCGGCCTCGACGAGACGGCCCGCTTCACGGCCCAGATCCTGCGCCTCAACATCCGCGAGGTCGGCTTCTACCGCGAGCTGGCCGCCGAGAGCCCGATCCGGGTCCCCCACTGCCACTTCGGCACGGTCGACGAGGAGACCCACCAGTTCGTGCTGGTGCTCGAGGACGTGGGCTCGCACCGGGCCGTGAGCCAGGTCGAGGGCATGGGCCGGACCGACGCCGAGCAGGCCGTCGACGAGCTGGCCGCCTGGCACGCCCACTGGTGGGGCAAGGCCGCCCCGATCGTGGAGCGGGGCACCGCGATGGCGATCCACGATCCCATCTACCCGATGCTGCTGCCGCCGGTGTTCTCCGACGGCTGGGCCAAGGTCCGGGGCGCCATGAGCGTCCCCCGGTCGGTCGAGATGGTGGCCGACGGCTGGGTGGAGGCCCTCCCGGAGATGCTGGGGTCGCTGAGCGCGACGCCGAGCACCCTGGTCCACGGCGACTACCGGGCCGACAACATGTTCTTCGACGACGACGGCCGGGTCGTGCTGCTCGACTTCCAGGTCATCGGCCAGTCGGTGCCGGTGGGCGACCTGGCCTACTTCGTCACCGGGAGCCTCGCGCCCGCCACCGCCTCGGAGATCGAGCAGGACCTGTACGAGCGCTGGCTGCGAGCGCTGGTGGCCGAGGGCATTCCCGAGTCCGACACCGAGGGCATGTGGGACATCTACCGGGGGGCGGTGCTGTTCTGCGTCTGCTACCCGATGATCGCGGGCGCGGGCATGGACCTCACCGACGACCGCCAGCGGGGGCTGCTGGCGGCCACCTTCGAGCGCTTCGAGCGGGCCGCCGACGAGCTGAGCCTGACCGACCTGCTCTAGGCGCTCGGCCGGCGCCGCGGTCTAGCCGGAAGCGGTGAAGGTGGCGGCCAGCTCGACGAGGGTGCGCACGCCGAAGCCGGTGCCTCCCTTGGAGATCTCGCCGTCGTCGGACTCGGCCCGGGCCGGGCCGGCTATGTCGAGATGGACCCAGGGGATGTCGTCGTCCACGAACTGCTGCAGGATCAGCCCCGCGGTCAGCGTGCCGCCGTGGGGACCGCCGATGTTCTTCATGTCGGCCACATTGGAGTCGAACTGCTTGACGTAGTCGGCTGGCAGCGGCAGGTGCCACACCCGCTCGCCGGCCCGGTCGGCCGCGGCCCGGACCTGGTCGATGAACGACTCGTCGTTGCCCATCATTCCAGCGATGGACGGACCCAGGGCGACCATGCAGGCGCCGGTCAGGGTGGCCAGGTCGACGATGGCGTCGGGTTCCTCCTCGCAGGCCAGCGACAGCGCGTCGGCCAGGATCAGGCGACCCTCGGCGTCGGTGTTGAGCACCTCGATCGTCTTGCCGTTGCGGATGGTCAGGACGTCTCCGGGGCGGGTGGCGTCGCCGCCCAGCATGTTGTCGGTCATGGGCAGGTAGGCCTTGACCCGCACCGGCGCAGCCACCGCTCCGAGCGCCGACATGGCCCCGATGATGGCGGCCGCGCCGCACATGTCCATCTTCATCATCATCATGCCCTGGGCGGTCTTGATGGACAGCCCACCGGCGTCGAAGGTGACCCCCTTGCCCACGTAGGCGAGGGTCGCGGCGGGCTCCCCGTCGGGCTCGTAGGTCAGCTCGACGAAACGCGGCGGCTGGCTGCTGCCCCGGTTGACGCCGAGCACTCCCCCGAGGCCGGCCGCCTCGATGTCCTCGGTGGTCCAGACCTTGCACTCCAGCCCGGCCTCGCCGGCCATGGCCGCCGTCTTCTCGGCGAAGGCCGGGGCGGTGAGCGATCCGCCCGGCTCGTTGGAGAGGTCCCGGGCCAGGCACACCGCCCCGGCGATGGCGGCGCCCCGCCGGAGGGCGTCCTTGGCCGCTGCGGAGGCGCTGCCCACGATGTCGACCCGGGCCAGCTTCGGAGTGCCGCTGCTGTCGTCGTCGCCGTCGGTCGAGGACTTGAGGGCGGTGTAGCGGTAGCCGCCGAGGATCACGCCCTCGGCCAGCGCCTGGCGGGCGGCGGCACCGTCCACGCCGGTGCCGTCGGGCAGGCGCACCGCCACTCGGGCGTGGCGCGAGCATGAGCGGGCCACTGCGGCCCCGACTCGCCGGATGGTGGCTGCGGTCGCATCCGCGGCCGGGCCCACCCCCACCAGCCCGGCGAAGCCTCCGTCGGCGGGCTGCAGATGGACCTGCTCCGCCTTGCCCTCGAATCCGGCCAGGTCGAGCACGGCCGCGTCGAAGCCGTCGATGCCGGACTGGACAGCATCGGAGGTGACCATGGCAACGCTGGCGGTGGCCGCTTTGGGAACGGAGCGAACGGCATGAACAGTGATCGGCATCCGGTCAGAGTAACGGGTGCTTGCGCTCAGCCGGAGGACGGGGCGGGGAGGTCCTGTTCGAGCGTGAGGGTGGGCTCGAAGAGGTCGCCGTGCTCGTCGATGCGGTCCAGCACCTCGGCGGCGGTGAAGGTGAGCGGCTCGCCGTCGGCGCCGTCGGAGACCTCGTTCCAGGTGATCGGCGTCGACGCGGTGGGGCGGTCCCTCCCCCGCAGCGAGTAGGGGGCGATGGTGGTCTTGAAGCGGGCGTTCTGACCCCAGTCGATGAACACCTTGTTGGGGCGCAGGCTCCGCTTCATGACCGACACCACCTCCCCCGGCAGCCGCTGCTCCAGCAGCTGGGCCACCGCCCGGGCGAAGCCGGCCGCATGGTCGTGGGTGTGGGGCCGGTTCAGGGGCACGTACATCTGGAGCCCCTTGCTGCCCGAGGTCTTGGCCCAGGCGGCCAGGCCCACCGCGTCGAGCACCTCCCGGATGTGCAGCGCCACCCGGCAGCACTCGACGATGGTGGCCGGCTTGCCGGGGTCGAGGTCGAACACCACCATGGTGGGCGAGTCGATGTCGCCGCAGCGGGCCATGGGGGCGTGGATCTCCAGCGCGGCCAGATTGGCCGACCAGGCCAGCGCGGCCACCGAGTCCAGCCGGCAGTAGTCGATCTGCCCTCCCCTGTCGCCGGGCCCGGCGCACGTCGGCACCCAGCCGGGACGGTGGCTCGGGCAGCGCTTCTCGAAGAACGACTGGCCGGTCACGCCGTCGGGCCAGCGCCGCAGGGTGATCCCCCGGTCGCCTATGTGGTCCAGCATCACCGGCGCGACCCGCACGTAGTAGTCGATGACCTGGGCCTTGGTGAAGCCGACCAGCGGGTACATCACCTTGTCGAGGTTGCTCACCGACAGCTGCCGGCCGCCGACGGTGACGGCCACGCGCTCGGGTGCGCTCACCACACCTCCCGCCCGACGCGCCCGGCGGAACTCTGAGCAACGAAGCCGCTCCGAGCGGCAATTCTGCGCACAGAGTGTGTCAGGCCGACCGGCGGACCTGCCCGGCCGGAGGCTCGGACGCCTCGCTCGCGGCGGGAGCGTCACCGGCGGCGGGCTCGCTGCTGCCGCCGCGGCCGGCGGTCGGGTGGCGCTTGCGGGCCTCCTTGGCCGCGGCCACCGAGGCCTCCAGCGCAGCCATCAGATCCACGACGGTGTCCGATGAGGGCGCGGGCGCGGCCACCGTCGCCGTGGTGTCGCCGGACGCCTTGCGCTCGATGAGCTCCAGCAGGGCCTGGCGGTAGGAGTCGGTGTAGCGGCCGGGCTCGAAGTCGGCCTCGAGAGCGGCGATGAGCTGGCGGGCCATGGCCGTCTCCCGCTCGTCCACGTCGATGTCGCCCAGAGTGTCGAACCCGACGAGCTCGTCGGGGGCCACCAGCTCGTCGGCGTACACCATCGTCGACAGCATCAGCCGGCCGCCGACCGGGCGGATGGCGGCCAGGTGCTGCTTGGAGCGCATCACGAAGTGGCAGATGCCCACCTTGTTGGCCTCATCCATGGCCTCGGCCAGCAGCTTGTAGGGCTTGGCGGTGGTCTCGTCGGGCACCAGGTGGTAGGCGCTGTCGTAGAAGACGGGATCGATGTCGGCGAGGTCGATGAACGCGTCGATGTCGATGGTGCGGGCCGCCACCGGGGCCAGCTGCTCGAACTCGGCGTCGGTGACGGTCACATAGTCGCCCGACGGAAGTTCGTAGCCCTTCACGATCCGCTCGGGCGACAGTTCCGAGTCGTCGGCCGACGACACCTTCTTGTAGCGCACCCTGGCCCCGGTCTCGGCGTCGAGCTGGTTGAAGCGCACCGTCTTGCGGCTCACCGCGCTGAACAGCTGCACGGGGATCGTCACCAATCCGAAGCTGATCGATCCCTTCCAGATCACTCTCGGCACCACTGGCCTCCTCGCAATAGCGCGAGCCCGGTCAAGCCAAGTCTCGGCACGCAGGCCTCCGCACCGCCTGTCGGAGTCTACGGGACAAGGAGGATGCGGGCCACCAGGTCCTGGCCGAACGCGGCGACGATGGGCCAGGCACGCCCGGACGTCACGGGCCGAGCGCGGTGACCGGCACGACGGCCGTGCCGTCGGGGTAGTCGAACGCGGGGCCGCCCGCGGTGATGACCATCAGCTTAGCCGGCTCGCCCACCCGCACCGCGTCGATCCGCTCCCGCAGCCGGCGCAGGGATCCCGCCGCCTGCTCGACCTGCTCCGTTCCGCCGAGCTTGATCTCCGCGGCGGCCCATCGGCTGTAGTCGAGGCTGGTGAGAATCACGTCGACTTCCAGGCCCGAGCTGTCGCGGTAGTGGGACAGCTCCCAGCCGCCGGCCCGCGCGTACACCGCCACATCTCGCAGTACGAGCGACTCGAACAGCAGGCCGAAGTAGCTCAACTCGCCCATGAGCCGGGCACGGTTCGACCGCAGCGCGGCCACCGCGAGAGAGGGATCGGCAAAGTAGCGCTTGGGCGAGCGGCGCAGCGCGGCGCGCGACCTCAGGTGAGGCCTCCATGCGGGGAGTTCCTCCACTACGAACAGGCGTGACAGGGCGGCCAGATAGCTCTTGACGGTCTGCGGGTGAAGGGCCTCCTCGCCGCCGATGTCGGCTCCGAGCGTCTTGAGGGTCGCCTGCGTGCAGACGTTGCGACCCAGCGAGGCCAGCAGGCGGCGCACCCCGGCTGGATCGCGGGCGATGCCGTCCACGCGGGAGATGTCAGTGCGGCTCACCTCGTCGAGGTAGGCCCGAAGCTGTAGCTGAGCGACTTCGGGGTCATCGCCGAGCATCCCCGGCCAGCCGCCGCGGCACGCGAGGTCCGCCACGTCGGACAATCGCAGGGGACTGGCGGTTGCGGTCGCTCGCCCACCGTCGAGCAGCCCGCCCAGAGAGACGCTCCCGCTCGACTCGCCGCTCTCGAAGAGGGTCATGGGCCGCATCCGAACACGGACGACCCGGCCCGTGCCGGTGTGGCGGGTGGCATCGTCGGGCGGATCGGCCGAGCCGGTCAGGATGAATTGGCCCTTGCGGCCCCGGTCATCACAGGCGCGTCGCATCGCGTCCCACACCCTCGGCGCGAGCTGCCACTCGTCCAACAGACGGGGCACGGGTCCGGCCAACAACTCCATCGGCGCGATCTGGGCGGCCAACCTGTTCTCGTACGCCGCGTCGAAGGGCACCTCGCTTCGGGCGTGGCGCCGACCGGTCCACGTCTTGCCGCAAGCGCGCGGCCCCTCGATCACCACGGCGGGCGAGGCGTGCAGTGCCCTCTTCACCTCGGCGTCGGCGAGTCGGGGCAGGTACCCGGACGGTGTGAGCAGATCCGACACAGTCTTGGCCGCTCCTTCTGCTAGCGCCGGAACCATCATAGGCTCGATATCGCGTCAATCGCGCTTCTGGGACTATTGTGATCGCGATTCTGAGGGATATCTGATCGCGATTTTGTGGAGATAGCCGTCGCTCCGGCTGCTGGCTGCCTTCTACGGCGACAGCAGGATCCGGGCCACCAGGTCCTGGCCGAAGGCGGTGACTATGGCCAGGTACACCAGGCCGGTGGCCGCCATCACCGCGGAGTACTGGCGCTCGCGCAGCGCGGCCCTGGCCACGGCCACCAGCACCAGCGTCATGGCGGTGGAGGCCACCCAGAACCAGCCCAGCAGGCCGTTGTAGCCGTCGTCGATGGTGCCGTTGAGCACCGACACCATCCCGGTGGGCCACAGCATCACCACGGTCTCGGGCACCCACAGCAGCCCCGCGGCCCGGATCATCTCCAGCAGCGGGCCCCGGGCCAGGCCGGGCTGCACCAGGTACCAGTGGCCCAGCAGCATGGCGCTGAGCACCGCCCCGCAGAACAGGGCCCCGACGAGGGTGCGGGCCACCGCCAGCCCGGCCGGGCCCTCGGCCGCGAGCGCGCCGAGGAAGGTCGCCAGCAGCCCCACCGCGGCGGCGGCCAGGTCGAGCACGGGAGGGAACTCGGGCGCGGCAGCGTCGAAGGGAGGCTCGGCCCGGTCGATGCCGGTCATCCCGGCCACCCGGGCCGAGCGGCGCTCGGCCTCGGCCCGCTGGCCGCGGGTCCCCGCGGAGCGGCGGATCACCGACACCGCGGCCGCGGCCAGGCCGGCCGCGATGAACGCCAGCGTGGCCCCGTCCCGGGTCCAGGTCGGCTCCGACGCGAGCGCGGCCGCCAGGGAGCCCGCGGCCAGCGCTAGGAAGATCCCGCGCATCAGCCAGCCGTAGCCGAGGCCGACCTCGCGGCGGCGGGTGGTGACCCACAGGAAGGACCACCCGCCCGCGGCCCAGCCCACCAGCAGGGTGGCCGCCTCGAGCTCGATCATCGCGGCGCGCCCGCGCTCAGGCCAGGACGGCCAAGCGGTGGTCGGCGCGGTTGAGCGGGTCGGGGCCGTCCGCCGAGGCGGCCACTATGTCCTCCAGGCGGGCCCCCCAGCGGCCGCCGACATAGATCCCGGGCTCCACCGAGAAGGCGTTGCCCGCAGCCAGCGGCTCGCGGTTGCCCTCCACGATGTAGGGGTCCTCGTGGGCCTCGGTGCCGATGCCGTGGCCGGTGCGGTGCACGAAGTACTCGCCGTAGCCGGCGGCGGCGATGATCGACCGGGCGGCCCGGTCCACGTCCTGCGCGGGGGTGCCCACCGCGGCCGCGGCCACGCCGGCGGCCTGGGCCTCGAACAGCACGTCGTACAGCTCGCTGAACTCGGCGGGAGGCTCGCCGGTGTACACGCAGCGGGTGATGTCGGAGCAGTACCCGACGCCGTCGTCGCCGACCATGGTGCCCCCGAAGTCGCACAGCACCACCTCGTCCTCGGAGATGACATGCCCGCCGGGCTCATGGTGGGGGCTGGCCGCGTTGGCGCCGGCGGCCACGATGGCGAAGTTCACCCGGTCGTGGCCCTCGGCCACGATCTGGCGGCCCAACTCGGCCGAGACCTCGGCCTCGGTCTGCCCGACTAGGTCGATCTCGCCCCGCTGGAACCGCCCCGCGATCCGGTCCACCGCGGCGCCCGCGGCCCGCAGCCGCTCGATCTCGTCGGCAGACTTCACCGAGCGGATCGGGCTGGTGACCTCCGAGGCCCGCCTCCACTCCGTTGCCGGCATGGCCCCCATCATCTCCACCAGGAACCGGGCCCACATGTGGTCGCCCACCGCGACCACCGCCGCCGGTCCGGCCAGGCCGGCCACGATGGCCACCGGATCCTCGGTCTCGTCCCAGGGCCGAATCCCGAACACCTCGGGACGCTCCGCCACTCGGGGCGCCTCCATGCGGGGCACCACCAGCGTGGCTGCGCCGTCGCGGGGCACGACCAGCATGGTGAGCCGCTCCAGCGGCATCGCCTCGTAGCCGCAGAAATACGGCAGGTCGGCCCCGACCGACAGCATCAGCACATCCACGCCCCGCCCAGCCATCAGTGCCCGAGCCCGCTCCAACCGATTAGCGAACATGGGGCTCAGCCTAGGTTCGCCACCGCGGCTAATAGCTTTCTCCTTGGGTGGGTAATATATCACAACTGCATAACATGATGGGATGATCATTGAGCCGAGCGCCCGTAAGCACGGTGTTCGCGACGAAGACATGCGGCATGCTTTTCGGAATCACTGGCGGCGAATTGAGACCGACGATGTGGCCAGGACTGTGTTCATCGGCCCCTCAACCACCGGCCAGCCGCTTGAACTCGTCGTAGTGTGCGACGAAGCTGGCACGGCTATCATCCACGCGATGGTCGCCCGGAGAAAGTACCTGGAGGCGTAGCCGATGGGCAAGACCCGAGCCCAGCACTTGGAAGAATACGAGCAGTGGGCTGAACGCGTGCAACCCCACGAACTCGTGGTCCTGGGCCGTTCGCAGGAGCTTGTCGATCTGCTCGACGTGAGCCCTGAGACCGAGGCCGAGCCCGAGCAACTCCAGCCATCAACCGGGGGCTGAGACCGCCTCCACGGATCCAGACCTGCCCGCCTCGGCGGCGTCGGCGGCTTGGCGGGCGTGGTAGCTGGAGCGGGTCAGCGGCGAGGACTCCACATGGCCGAGGCCCATGGCCTCGCCGATCTCCTTCCACCGTGCGAAGGCCTCTGGCGGCCACCAGCGGTCAACCGGCAGGTGGCGGGCCGTCGGGCGCAGGTACTGGCCGATGGTGACAATGTCGGTCCCTGCCGCGTGCAGGTCGGCGAGGGTCTGCACCACCTCGTCGTGGGTCTCGCCCATGCCCGCGATGATCGACGACTTGGTGGTCAGCCCGGCCGCCTTGGCCCGGGCCAGCACTGACAGGCTCCGGGCGTAGCCGGCCGACGGGCGGACGGCTCGCTGGAGACGGGCGACCGTCTCGATGTTGTGGTTGAGCACGTCGGGGCGGGCATCGAACACCGTCTGCAACGAGTCGGGATCCCCGCCCAGGTCGCTGATCAAGGTCTCGACCCGGGCATGGGGCAACCGGTGCCGCAGGGCGGCCACGGTGCCGGCCACCGCGGCCGCGCCGCCGTCGCCGAGGTCGTCGCGGGCCACCATCGTCACCACCACATGCTCGAGACCCATGCGGGCCGCGGCCTCGGCCACTCGGTCGGGCTCGGACTGGTCCACCGGCCCCGGGCGGCGGGTGTCCACCAGGCAGAAGCCGCAGGCCCGGGTGCAGCGCTCTCCCAGGATCATGAACGTGGCGGTGCCGTCGTTCCAGCACTCCGAGATGTTGGGGCAGCCCGCCTCCTCGCACACCGTCACCAGGTCGAGGTCCCGCAGGGTCGAGCGGACCTGGTGGAAGGTGGGACCGGTGCTCAGCGGGACCCGCATCCATTCCGGCTTGCGCGACCGCAGCGGGACGGGCTCGTGGAGGTCGCCGTCCAGCCGGGCCGACGACAGCCGTCCCAGCAACCGAGGCGACACTCCCTCGGCCGCGGCCGCGGTTGCAGCATCATCCGACACGCCCTCGGCGCCGGCTGCGGTTGCATCATCATCCGGCGCGGTATCGGTGCCGGCTGCGCCGTCGGCGGCCTCCAGAGTGAACTGGGCCATGTCGGCCGGAGCGACTCGATGGGCGACGTCGGCCCGATCGAAGCGCCCGTGGGGGGCCCAGCGCTCGGCAGCCCGCCGGGCCACGTGGTCCACGACCTCCCGCATCGAGGCGTCGATGCCCTCCTCCGCCAGCGACGTGACCCCCAGGCCGGTGATCCCGCAGGGCACGATCCGGCCGAACCAGCTGAGGTCGGGGTCCACGTTGAGGGCGAACCCGTGCATGGACCGGGCCCGAGACAGCCTCACTCCAATGGCCGCGATCTTGCGGGGCCGCACGCCGTCGGGATCCACCCACACGCCGGTGTGGCGGTCCAGGCGGCCTGCGGCCAGGCCCAGGTCCGACAGCACGTCGACCAGGAGCTGCTCCACACCGGAGACGTAGGCCGCGGTGTCGGCCATTCCGCCGCCCCGCCTTCCCGGCACGGTCAGGATGGGATAGCCGACGAGCTGGCCCGGGCCGTGGTAGGTCACCTCGCCGCCGCGGTCGGTCTCCACCACCGTGCCGCCCAGGGCCTCGACGTCGACCAGCAGGTGCTCGCGGCGCCCACGCCGGCCCAGGGTCACCACATGGGGGTGCTCCAGCAGCAGCAAATGATCGTCGTGGGAGTGGGCGTGAAGGCGGCGCTGGAGGGCTAGGGCGTCGTCGTAGGCGACCCGGCCGAGCCAGCGGATTCGAAGGGTCGGACCGTCCGAGGAGTCCGGCGCTCCGACCCGCTGAGGCGTGGACGCCTCGGGCAGGGCCGATCGAGCCACAGGCGCCGTCGAGCCGCTCAGCGGATCTCCGACTCCCAGTCGCGGGTCTCGATGAGCTCCTTGACCCGATGAAGGAACGCGGCCGCGTATGCGCCGTCGAACGCCCGATGGTCCCAGGCCATGGCCAGCACCCCCACCGAGTGGATGGCGATGGACTCGTTGCCGAAGGAATCGGTCACCACCACCGGCTTGCGGGTGACGCCGTCGGTGCTGAGGATGGCGACCTGGGGCTGGTTGATGATCGGGAACTGCATCATCGTGCCGTACTGCCCGGCGTTGGTGAGGGTGAACGTGCCCCCGGACAGATCGTCGGGCGACAGCTTGCGGCTGCGGGCCCGGTTGGCGAGATCGACGATGTCGCGGGCGATCTGGCGCAGGCGCTTGCCGTCGGCGCCCTGGATCACCGGCGCCAGCAGCCCCTGGAAGTCGATGTCGACCGCGATGGCCAGGTTGACGTTGGAGTGGACGATGAGCTCGTCGTCGCCGAAGCTGGCGTTGAGGTGCGGGTAGTCGCGTAGCGCGTCCACCACCGCCCGGGCGATGAACGGCAGGTAGGTCAGGCTGAAGCCCTCCGCAGCCTTCCATGCCTGCTTCGACGCCCGCCTGGCGGCCTCCACGCCCTCGTAGTCGACCTCGATGGCGGTGAGCACGTGCGGGGACGTCTGCTTCGACATCACCATGTGGTCGGCGGTGCGGCGCCGGATCCGGTTGAGCGGCACGACACTGTCGCCGCTGCGGGCCACCACTGCCGGCACAGCTGGCGCCTGCCGCGAGGGTGCGGGTCTGGACGGCTCGGGCTCCGGGGGCGGCTCGGCCGGTGGAGCCTCGGCGGGCGGGGGCTCAGCCGGAGCAGGTTCGGTCGGCGGGGGCTTAGCCGCTGCAGCTCCAGGCGCGGCCGCGACCTCGTCGGCCGGCGCGCTCGCTCGAGCCCGGATGGCCTGCTCCACATCGGAGCGGGTTATACGGCCCGCTCGGCCGGTGCCGGTGATGGTGGCCGGATCGATCCCGCTCTCCGCGATCAGCCGGCGAACCACAGGCGAGAGCACCAGGCCCCGGCCCGCCGACTTGGCTGCTGCCGCTGCCGGGGGTGCTGCGGCGGGAGGCGGCTCCACAGGGGGCGGCTCGGATGCTGGAGTCCCCGGCGCAGGTGCGGACAGTACGGGCGCCGGCTCGGGCGTTGGAGTCTCCGGCGCAGGTGCGGGCGGCTCCGGCGCGGCTTGTTCGGGCGCGGGCGGCGGTTCCGGCGCCGCGGCGGCGGCCTCGGAGCCGACCCGGGCCAGCACCTGGCCCACCTCCACCACGTCCCCCTCGTTGGCCAGGATCTCAGACAGCACTCCAGCCACCGGCGACGGCACCTCGGTGTCCACCTTGTCGGTCGACACCTCGAACAGCGCCTCGTCCAGGGCCACCTCGTCGCCAACCTGCTTGAACCACCGAGTGACGGTGCCCTCGGTGACCGTCTCTCCCAGTTGGGGCATCATGATCTCAGCCATGCCAGGCCCTCCTTTCAACCACTAGCCGTGCAGGGAGCGGCCCGCGAGGGACAGGGCGGCCTCGCCGAACAGCTCGCTCATGGTGGGGTGGGGCTGGATCAGGCTGGCCACGTCGGCGGCGGTCGCCTCCCAGTTGACCGCGAGATAGGCCTGCCCGAGCTGTTCCGTGACCCACGGGCCGGCCATGTGGACGCCCAGGATCCGCCCGCCGGTGCCGTCGGCCAGCTTCTCGGCGATCACCTTGACCAGCCCGTCGGTCTCGCCGAGGATCAGGGCGCGGCCGTTGCCCATGAACCGGTGGGTGGACGTGACCACCTCGAATCCGGCGTCCACCGCGCTCTGCTCGGTGTGTCCGGCGAAGGCCACCTCGGGATGGCTGTAGATGCACCACGGCGTGCCGTGATAGTCGAGCGGGTCGGGATCCTCGCCGCAGATGTCGGAGATGGCCAGCATCCCCTCGGCGAAGGCGGTGTGGGCCAGCTGGGGGGTGTCGACCACGTCGCCCACGGCCCACACGCCCGGCACCGTGGTACGGCATCGGGCGTCGACCTCGACGAATCCCCGGCTGTCGACGGCCACCCCGGCGGCGTCCAGCCCCAGCCCCTCGGTGCGGGGCCTGCGTCCCACCGCCACCACCACCAGATCGACGTCGACCTGCTTGCCCTCGCCGAAGGAGACGACGGTGCCGGCGCCGTCGGGCCACGGCTCGTGGCCATGCACAGTCACCCCGGTGTGCACTGCGATGCCCCGCTTGCGGAAGGAGCGGCCCACGACCTTGGCCGCATCGACGTCGCATCCGGCGAGGATGCTGGGCAGGGCCTCCAGCACGGTCACGTCCACTCCGAGGTCGCCCATCATCGACGCGAACTCGCAACCGATGGCGCCCCCTCCGATGACCGCGGCCGACGTCGGCAGGCGCTCCAGGAAGAACAGCTCGTCGGATGTCACCACCACGCGGCCGTCCACCTCGAAGCCGCCGATCGTTCGTGGCGTCGACCCCGTGGCCAGGATGATCGATGGCGCCGACACCGGCATCGGAGGGTCCCCGTTTCCGGGAGCCACCTCCACCGTGCCGGGACCGCTGAGGGTGCCTGAGCCGGAGTAGACGGTGACCTTGCGGTGGCCCAGCAGCCCGGAGAGTCCCTTGGTGAGCTGATCGATGACCCGCTGCTTGCGGCTCAGCACCGCAGACCAGTCGATGCCCGGCACCGACGCGGTGATGCCGAACTCGGCTGCCGAGGCGACGGTGCGGTACACCGAGGCCGCCTCCAGCAGCTCCTTGGCCGGGATGCAGCCGACATGCAGGCAGGCGCCCCCGACCTTGTTGTTCTCGACGACGGCCACGTCGAGGCCGGCACCCGCGCCGCGCAGGGCCGCGGCGTAGCCGCCGGGTCCTCCGCCGATGACGATTACGTCGTGGGTTGCGTCACTCACACAGCCTCCCTGATCGTCCGGTGACCCTACCGGGTCAGGGGGCCATGAGTACCTGCACGGTGAAGGCCAACAGGATGACCAGACCGCACACCAGCGCGGTGAGGATCAGCCCCCGAGTGCTCACAGTTCGCGACCCGTCGCCGTGCCCGGAACCGGCCGGGATGCCATGGGATCAGCGGCGGCGGCGACGCCTTCGCCGCACGAATCCGAGCACCTCGTTGATGACCGCGCCCCCGACCGCGGCCACGAGGATCACCACCCAGAGCGGGCCGGTCATGTCGAAGACCAGCCATTCGAAGGCCACGTCGTCGCCGTTCTGGACGACGAAGAAGATCAGCGCCACCACCAGCAGGACCGCCGCCACCAGTCCCGGCGGGATGGACAGCTTCTTGCCGTGCGGCTTGGCTTGCGGTGGCTTGGGCTCTTCGTTCACTGCGCTCCTCCCGCCTCGAGGGCCGGTTCGTGGATGTGGGGACCGGAGGGGGTCCCGCAAGTCACGCCCGCGATGGTAGACCACAGTCATGGCGAACCGGATGCGAATCGCGGTCACCGGATCGACCGGCCTGATCGGGCGGGCGCTGGTGGAGCGGTTGGAGTCCAGCGGGCATGAGGTTGTGCGGGTTGTGAGGCCGGGACGCTCCGAGGGGCTGGTCCCCTCGATGTCGGTCGCCTGGAATCCGGCCGTCTCCCGGATCGACGCCGAGGGGCTGGAGGGACTCGACGCGGTGGTCCACCTCGCCGGTGAACCGATAGCGGCACGGCGCTGGTCGCCGGAGCAGAAGGAGCGCATCGGGCAGAGCCGCGTGCAGGGAACTGCGCTGCTGGCCCAGACGCTGGCTCGGCTCGACGCGCCGCCGGCCGTGCTGGTCTCCGCGTCGGCCATCGGGTACTACGGGGACCGCGGCGACGAGCTCCTGGACGAGTCGTCCAGCGGCGGCGGCGACTTCCTGGCCGGGGTGTGCCGCGACTGGGAGGCAGCCGCCGACCCGGCCCGGGCCGCGGGCATCCGGGTGGCCCATCCCCGCACCGGCGTGGTGCTGAGCCGATCCGGGGGCGCGCTGGCCGAGATGCTGCCGTTCTTCAGGCTCGGTATCGGCGGGCGGATCGGCGACGGCAGCCAGTGGATGAGCTGGATCAGCCTGCACGACGAGGTCGAGGCCCTCCTCTGGCTGCTGGAGGCCGATGTGGAGGGTCCCGTCAACCTCACCGCCCCCGAGCCGGTAACCAACCGGGAACTGACCGCGGCGCTGGGCCGGGCACTGCGCCGGCCCGCGGTGCTGCCCACTCCCAAGCCCGCCCTGTGGGCCAAGCTGGGCCGCGAGCTCACCGAAGCCCTGCTCTACAGCAGCGCCCGGGTGGTGCCCGCGGTGCTCCAGCGCCGCGGCTTCCAGTTCACCCACACCAACATCACCACCGCCCTCACCGCCGTCTTGGCTCGCTGAGTCCGTCGCTAGCCCAACCGCAGTGCCCAGGTTGCGGCTCGACCTTCTCGGCAAGGCCATTGAGGACCACTACCTGCGGAACCCCCAGACCGAGGCCGACCGTGCCCAGGCGATGGCCAACGCCGTCGCCCTGACCGAGGCCGAGTCGTGGTAGCCCAAGGCGAGCTATGGCTGCACGGCAGATCTTAGCAATATTTCACGGTAGAGTATCCTTGAATTTCACGATATAAGTACTGTTAAAATCACGGTAGAAGCTGTCTGAGTTTCACGGGGGCGGCTTGTGGTGGAACTGCGCTCGCCCCGCTGCTGTCCCGTCTTGCGGCCCACACTGCGCAGGTCCTCAACATGTCGCGGATCGGCGCGGAACTGGAACTGCCAGCAAGCAGCGTCCGACTACATCAGGCTCTTCGAGCAGAGCTTCCTGGTGCGTCTGCTGCCGGCATGGGGCAAGACCGTCCGGGCCGCAACCGCGGCCCGCCCCAAGGTCCACATCGCAGACTCGGGCTTGGCGGCGCGGCTGCTGCGCCTCCCGCCCGACAAGCTGGCCCGGCTCGACCCGACCTCGCTGCAGCAGTTCGGGCATCTTCTCGAGACGTTCGTCGTGGGAGAGGCGCTCAAGCAGGCCTCGTGGATGCAGCACCGGCCCCATGTTGGTCACTGGCGCACTCACGACGGCGCGGAGGTCGACCTTGTCATCGAGGACGGGCGCGACGGCTCGGTTGTCGGGATCGAGGTGAAGGCCAGCACCAGGGTGCGCCCCGCGGACCGCCGCGGTCTGCGGAAGCTCCGCGACACACTCGGGGAGCGATTCAGCGCGGGAGTCGTGTTCCACACCGGCCCGCACTGCGTGCGCTACGCCGACGACGAGCGCATCATCGCCCTGCCCATCGATCGCCTCTGGAGCGGTGCCGAAGCCTGACCAAGCGGGTCGCGCGGCTCGGCAGCCAACGTTGCCAGTCTGTTGGCCAAGCAACACTTGCTTCATGGCTGGCTCTCATGACTTGGTGCGCGACCACCTTCAGAAGTGGAGAACGGCGGGGGTGGGCCAGGTCTCTTGAGGACGCGCCTCGGTGACACGGCGCGCTATGGCGGCACCCGCTGCGTTCGGCGCTTCGATGGGTCCGGTTGGAGTGCTGCATGATCGCCGCGGTGGCCCGACGCGGGGCCGACCTAGCGCGTCTGTGCTCGCGGTTCGGTGTTCGACGGCTCGCTCTGTTCGGGTCGGCCGCGGTGGCGGGCTGCGACGCCGACTGCGGCGATGCTTGGATCGCTCGGCACCAAGCCCGTAAGGGCGGCACAGTTGGGCAGAGCCATCGCCAGACGAGTCCTCATCTCATCTGCGCTAATCCCGTCCTGTGAGGGCTCCAAGTCCAGCAGGTGGCTCCACTACACCGGGTATGGGATGGCTTCCCGTGTGCACGACGGACGGGTGCGCCGGGATGAGACCGCCCGCCGACGGGAGATGCTGGGTTGCCGCGATGATCTATGGTGTGGGAGTCATGATGTGGGCTCGCAGTATGGAACAGCGCATGGTTGAAGCGCCTCCAAGAACCTGCGGACCAAGTCCCTGCTGTGCCGCCTGACCGTGCAGGGGTGTGAGCTTGATGGCTCTGCGTAAGGCCCGCTATGACAAGATCGAGGAGCGGGGGCTCTTCTTTCGCAGCTATGGGTGTTCCCGAACAAGACGAAGGAACCGTTTAAGGTGTGGCGCCGCAGCACCTACGAGAAGAACAAGGCCGAGCGCGACGAGGTCGGCGCCGTCCGTGTCGGCACCGAGGGCGGCGGAGTCTCCGGTGGTGGCCGCGACCTGTGGTGGACTCCTTCAGGCCTGTTCTGGGTGCGGGCATGACCGCTGTCACGTTGCTGGTGGAGGATCGTCAGCGCCGCACAGATCACAAGGTTGACCGGCTACAGAAGCGAGCCGAGCACGGCGAGTCCGCTGCCGGCCAGCGCCGCGAGTCCATTCCCTCAGACGTGAGGATCGCCGTCTACGAGCGCGACGGTGGAGTCGGGACGGGTCCCGGTGGCCAACGCGAAGCGGCTCGCCGAGGACTGCGTCGCAGACCAGCGCCGCGGACATCGACGGCGATCGCCGGCTTGTTGGCCAAGGCCGAGTCGATGCGGCCCGAGGGTTCACCAAAGAGGCCCGCCTGCTGGGCTGTGGAACGCCACGGCGACGGCGGCGAGGGACTGCATGCCCGCCAGCGGGCCCGCCGCGGTGTGCGTATGTGGAACGGCGACGACGGGATCGTGCAGTTGACCTCCCCAGCGCGACTTCGACACGCCGCTGATCACCGGGCGTGAGATCCGCAACCGGCTGCGGGTCGAGGCCGGCCCGCCTCGTTGACGCCGACAAAGGGCACGCCAGACGGCCTCGGCTCAGGGCACCCGCAGGCGAGCCTGCTTCAGCCCATGCGGATCCCACTAGGAGGAGTCCGTAAGGGGAAAGTTCAGGAATTTTATAGAAATGATCGATGGATGTCACACCCCTATGGGATGCTGTGTTCATGTTGATCGAAGCTGCTCGACGGGCCGAGGCCGCGGTGAAGGAGATGCTGGCCTGCGCCAACCGTGGGGACGCCACCGTCGACGAGTTGCGGGACGGTTTGGGGATCTCCAAGGTGATTGCTGGGGTGAATTCGGCGTTCCAGACTTCCGCGGCTGCCGCGGTGGCGGGACGGGAGCGTCACGGCGACGGTGGCGCCGAGGTGCTCGCCGCGGCTGCCGGGCTGTCAAGGCGCGAGGCCCACAGCCAAGTCAAGACCACTGAGGCGCTGAGGGACACGCCAAAGCTGCGTGACGCGATATGGCGGGCCGGGTGTCGTGCAGTCAACGCCACCGACGGCTAGCGCGAGGCTGCTGGAGCGCACCAGCCCCGACGTTGAGTCAGACGGAGACTTGCTGGCCAGCGGCCGAGACCATGCGGCCTGAGGAATTCAGCCGCGAGGCCCGCCGCTGGACGGTGGAACGCCAAGGCGACAACGGAGCGTCCGAGCACGTCCGCCAGCGGGCGAGGCGCCGGGTGCGGATGCTGGGACGGCTGACAACGGGATGGTGCACCTCCACGGCGAGTTCGACACCGTCACCGGACGCCGCATCGGCGACCGGTCTGCGGCCCGAGGCCGCCCGCATGTACGACACCGACAAGAAGGCTGCCAAGAACTCAGGCGATAAGCGCACCTTCGACCAGTGCATGGCCGACGCATTGGACAACCTCACGCCAACACCGACCACGAGCGACGGCGACAATGCCGGCAAGCCCTACGCCGACATCTGCGTCGTCGCCCACGTCGACGACGCCACCGGCGAGCTCATCGCCGAGATACCCGGAGGGGACCGGCTGCCGGCTCAGTTCTTGACGAGTTGACCTGCAACTCCTTGATCACCCCGGCCATCTACGACCGCAAGGCGAGTGCTGCTGTGGCAAGGCCACAGCAAACGCACCGCCACCAAGACGCAGCTCAAGGCCCTCAAAGCTATCTACGGAGGCTGCTTCGCCTGCGGGGTCGACTTCGACATGACCCAAGCCCACCACGTCAGACCGGTATCGGAGGGCGGGCCAACCAACATCGACAACCTTGTGCCGGCCTGCTGGCACTGCCACAACAAGATCCACCATTTCGGCTGGCAGATCCCGGCCCGGCTACCGCCCGGGCGGCGCTGGCGAGATCACACACCCAGCGAGCCGGCACACCGGACGCCCTCGCGGACGACCGTGGACCTCCCTCGGCGAGGTCTGGCCCGGCAGCCGCTCGGGCCACACTGCGAGCCGCCCTGCAACATGCGGTGCCGGAGCCTCCTTTTACTCCCGACTAGCGGGAGCACCGAGGACGCCCTGAGATGCCGTCGGCAATCCCGGGGCGGACCACCCGACCGGCTCAGAGGCGGCGCGAGTAGGGCGGGGACCGGCTTCAGATGTCCGGGCAGCCGGTTAGGGGCCGCGGCGGGAGCGTTGGTCGGTGGCTGCTTCTACTGCCAGCTGGTCCACGATCTCGTTCCACTCGTCGCCGGAGTGGCCCTTCACCCACCGGAACGAGATCTCGCCGGGCCGGGACTTGTAGAGCCCGATCAGCGGCTCCCACAGGTCGCGGTTGGCCACCGGTTTGCGGTTGGCGTTGCGCCAGTCCCGGCGCATCCAGCCGTCGTACCAGCGGTCCCGGAAGCAGTTAACGACGTAGGTCGAATCCGACACCACCTCGACCGGCCCGTCCAGCTCGCCGAGCGCCTCCAGCACGGCCTGCAGCTCCATGCGCTGGTTGGTGGTGTCCGGATCGGGACCGCAGGCCCAGTCCCCGCCGGGCACGGCCCAGGCCCAGCCGCCCGGCCCGGGGTTCCCCAGGCAGGCACCGTCGGTGTACACCACGGTCGGTTGGGTGGGCACGGCTCCGATCTTCGCGTAGGTCCGGCCCCGAGGCGCGCATGCCACGCCGCCCCGGTGAGGCTCCCGACCAGGTGTGTGCAGGCTCGGCCCCAAGGCGCGCACGCCACGCCGGCCCGCAGGGGTCGCGAATCGGCTACTTGCTGCCATCATGGAGGGCAGTGGCCGACAACTTCTTGCGCCAGCTGCCCGACACCGACTCGGCCGAGACCCAGGAGTGGATCGACTCGCTCGATGCCGTGGTGGCCGCCGGCGGGCGGGAGCGGGCCCGCTACATCGTGGCCAAGCTGCTCGAGCGGTCCAACGAGCAGCAGCTGGGCGTCCCGCCCACCACCTACACGCCCTACATCAACACCATCCCGGCCTCTGAGCAGCCCTTCTTCCCCGGCAACGAACAGGTCGAGCGCCGCATCCGCCGCTTCATCCGGTGGAATGCGGCGGCCATGGTGATCAGGGCCAACAAGACCGCCGACGGGATCGGCGGCCACCTGTCCACCTTCGCCTCGTCGGCCTCGCTGTACGAGGTGGGCTTCAACCACTTCTTCAAGGGCAAGGACGACGGCCTGGTCGGCGACCACATCTACTTCCAGGGCCACGCCGCCCCCGGCGTGTACGCCCGGGCCTACCTGGAGGGGCGGCTCTCGGAGCGGGAGCTCGACAACTTCAGGATGGAGGTGGGCGGCAACGGGCTGTCCAGCTACCCCCACCCCCGCCTGATGCCCGACTTCTGGGAGTACCCGACGGTGTCGATGGGCCTCGGCCCGATCAACTCCATCTACCACGCCCGCTTCAACCGCTACATCCACAACCGCCGCATCGACGACACATCGGACAGCACGGTGTGGTGCTTCCTCGGCGACGGCGAGTGCGACGAGCCCGAGACCCTGGGCGCCATCTCGCTCGCCGGCCGCAACGGGCTCGACAACCTCAAATGGGTGGTCAACTGCAACCTGCAGCGCCTCGACGGGCCGGTCCGGGGCAACGGCAAGATCATCCAGGAGCTCGAGGGCGTGTTCCGGGGCGCGGGCTGGAACGTGATCAAGGTGATCTGGGGCTCCAGGTGGGACGAGCTGCTGATGCGCGACACCGACGGCGCCCTGCTCAACAAGATGGCAACCACCGTGGACGGCGAGTACCAGCGCTACGCGGTGGAGGCGGGCGCCTACATCCGGGAGCACTTCTTCGGCCCCGACCCCCGGCTGCGCAAGCTCGTCGACCACCTCTCCGACGAGGACCTGCGGGTCCTGCCGAGGGGAGGCCACGACTACCAGAAGGTCTACGCCGCATTCAAGGCCGCCACCGAGGTCAAGGACCAGCCCAGCGTGATCCTGGCCAAGACGATCAAGGGATGGACCCTGGGAGAGGGCTTCGAGGGCCGCAACGCCACCCACCAGATCAAGAAGATGACCACCTCGCAGCTGATGGAGCTGCGGTCGCGGCTGCACATGGAGAACGAGATCGCCGAGGAGGACCTCGCCGACGGCATCCCCCCGTACTACCGGCCGGCGCCCGACTCCGAGGAGATCCGGTACATGATGGACCGCCGCCGGGCCCTCGACGGCGCGGTACCCCGCCGGGTGGTCCGGGACCGCCGACCCATCGTGCTGCCGGCCGACGGTCCCTTCCTGGACGTGCGCAAGGGCTCGGGCGGGCGGAAGGTCTCCACCACCATGGCCTTCACCGGCCTGCTGCGCGACCTGCTGCGGGACCTGAACTTCGGCCCGCGCGTCGTTCCCATCGTCCCCGACGAGGCCCGGACCTTCGGCATGGACTCCCTGTTCCGGGAGTTCAAGATCTACGCACCCCACGGCCAGCTATACGAACCGGTCGACCACGACCTGCTGCTGAGCTACAGCGAGTCCTCCGACGGCCAGATCCTCGAGGAGGGCATCACCGAGTGCGGCTCGCTGGCGATCTGGCTGGCCGCGGCCACGTCCTACGCCAACCTGGGCGTGCCCATGGTGCCCTTCTACGCGTTCTACTCGATGTTCGGCTTCCAGCGGGTGGGCGACTCCATCTGGGCGGCGGCCGACGCCCGGGCGAGGGGCTTCCTCATCGGCGCCACCGCGGGGCGCACGACGCTGCCGGGAGAGGGACTGCAGCACCAGGACGGCCACAGCCATGTGCTGGCGTCGACCGTCCCCTCCTGCGAGGCCTACGACCCGGCCTTCGCCTACGAGCTGGGCGCCATCATCGACGACGGCCTGCGCAGGATGTGCCCGCCCGACGCCGACGACGGAACCGACGTCTTCTACTACATCACGGTCTACAACGAGAACTACGAGCAGCCGCCCCGGCCCGACCACGTGCGCGACGACGACATCTGCAGCGGGCTCTACAAGTTCGACGACGGCCCGGGCGGGCGCGGGCGCTGCGCCACCATCCTGTTCTCGGGCGCGTCGGTGGGCGCCGCGCTCGAGGCCCAGGCTCGGCTGGCCTCCGACCACGATGTCTCGGCCGAACTGTGGAGCGCCACGTCCTACCAGCGCCTGCGCCGGGAGGCCCTCGACATCGAGCGCCGCAATCGCCTGAACCCCCAGTCCGAGCCGGCAGTGCCTCTGGTCACTCGCAAGCTCTCAGACTCCGATGGCCCGATAGTGGCCGTGACCGACTACATGACCCTGGTGCCGGACCAGATCTCCCGCTTCACGCCCAGGACCCTGAACGTGCTGGGAACCGACGGGTTCGGCCGCTCGGACACCCGCGAGGCGCTGCGGCGATTCTTCGAGGTGGACGCCCATCACATCGTGGTTGCGGTGCTGTCAGCTCTGATGGAGTCGGGCGAGGCCGAGCCCGGCGAGGTGGCCGCGGCCATGGAGCGCTACGGGATCGAGGCGGAGCGAGACGACCCCGGCCATCCCGACACCGCTCCGATCGCACGGTTATGCTCCGATCGGCGCGAGCGGATGGGCAGCGCCGTGGAATCTCGCGTAGCTACGAGCGAGGCCGTGGCCCGAGCGGCCCGTGAGCGGAGCGAACAAGAGCGGGAATCACATCGCCGCCCGGCGAGTCGCTCGCAACCTGTTGGCGCTCGATTCAACACCGCGACAGGCACTCTGGCGGTCACAGGCGACGAGGCCGCCGACCGGCTTGTGAACGACGACCCGCTGGCGCTTGTGCTGGGGATGCTGCTCGACCAGCAGATTCCCATGGAGTGGGCGTTCATGGGTCCCTACCGCCTGGCCCAACGGCTCGGGTCGAAGTTGGACGCCCACGACATCTCGGAGCGCGACCCCGAGACTTTCGCGGCGCTGGTGAGGGCCAAGCCGGCCCTGCACCGGTTTCCCGGATCGATGGCCCAACGGATGCAGGCCCTGTGCCGGCACGTAGCCGACTGCTACGGCGGCGACGCGGGCGCAATCTGGACCGAGGCCGGCACCGGCGAGGAGCTCTTCGGGAGACTGCGGGACCTGCCCGGCTACGGCGACGAGAAGGCCCGGATCCTGACCGCCGTGCTGGCCAAGCGCTTCGGCGTGCGGCCGGAGGGTTGGCAGGAGCAGGCCGGAGCGTTCGCCGACGATGAGCCCCGATCGGTCGCCGACATCGACGGACCCGAGGCACTGCAGCGGGTCCGGGCTTGGAAGAAAGAACAGAAGGCGCTCGGCAAGAAGAAGGACCAATGAAGCTCCGGACCGTCCTCTGCACCGCCACCGTTGCCTTGGTGGCTGCTGCTTGCGGGACCGACGACCCGCCGACGGCGGTCGAGCCTGCGACCACGGAGCCGGCCGCTGTCGAGGCCGCTCCCGCCGCCACGGACGACGCCGTCGCAGAGATCTCCGCCGACGAGAGCGCCGCGGCCGCTCCCGCGGTTGCGGGTCCGGGAGATGTGCCCGATCTGGACATGACCGACGTGTACACGGGACAAACCGTGAACCTGCAGACGCTGGTCACCGGCCAGACTCCGCTGCTGCTCTGGTTCTGGGCGCCGCATTGACCGGTGTGCCGGGGAGAGGCTCCGGCCCTTGAGCAGTTCGCTCAAGACAACGCCGACTCAGTCACGGTCGTGGGTGTAGGCGCCCAGGACGACCTCGCCTTCGCCGAGCGGTTCGTGTCCCAGACCGGCACCACGTTCCCCATGCTGTGGAGCGACTCCAATGAGTCCTGGCGACACTTCGGCGTCTCGAGGAACTCGAGCGTGCTGCTGCTGGACAGCGGAGGCAACCTGGCCGACGACAGCGCCGGCCGCTTCGACCCGGCAACCCTCAGCGACAGACTGGCTGCCCTAACCTGAGCATGAAGATGCCGTACCGCTCCCGAGTTGCCGTGGCGCTTTGCGCCGTCGCCCTGCTGGCCTCAGCCTGCGGTGGCGACACGGAACCGAGCCCGGCCAGCCAGGACACCGGTGCCGAGGTCGTAACACCCACCACCAGCGCCGCGGTTGACACCGATCTCGCCGAAGCCCAAGCCCAAGCTGAGGCCGCCGAGGCCGAAGCCGAAGCTGAGGCGGCCGAGGCTGAAGCCGAAGCCGCCGCCCAAGCAGCCGCCGAAGCCGAAGCCCAAGCCGCCGAAGCCGAAGCCGAAGCCGCTGCAGCCGAAGCCGAAGCCCAAGCCGCCGAAGCCGAAGCCGAGGCAGCCGCGCAGGCCGCCGCCCAAGCAGCCGCCGAAGCCGAAGCCCAAGCCCAAGCAGCCGCGGAAGCCGCCGCCGAAGCCGAAGCAGCCGAGGCCGAGGCCGCCGCCCAAGCAGCCGCGGAAGCCGAAGCCCAAGCCCAAGCAGCCGCGGAAGCCGCCGCCCAAGCCGCCGCCGAAGCCGAGGCAGCCGAAGCTGAGGCAGCCGCCGCGGCCGCTGAAGCCCAGGCCGCGGCTGAAGCCGAAGCCGCCGCCCAAGCCGCCGCCCAAGCCGCTGCCGAAGCCGAAGCCGCCGCCCAAGCCGCGGCTGAAGCCGAAGCTCAAGCAGCCGCGGAAGCCGCCGCCCAAGCCGAAGCCGCCGCCCAAGCCGCGGCTGAAGCCGAAGCTCAAGCAGCCGCGGAAGCCGCCGCCCAAGCCGAAGCTCAAGCAGCCGCGGAAGCCGCCGCCCAAGCGGCCGCGGAAGCCGAAGCCGAAGCCGAGACCACCACCACCGCCGCGCCCACTACCACAGCCGCTCCAACAGTCGAGATCGCTGTCCCGGCTCAGGACATGATCGACCTGCGCACCGGCGCAACGGTCAATCTGCGGGACTTCGCGGACGGCTCTACGCCCCTGCTGCTGTGGTTCTGGGCGCCCCATTGACCGATCTGCCGGCGAGAAGCATCGTCGGTCGGGCAGTTCGCTCGAGACAACGGAGACCGAGTCATCGTCATCGGTGTGGGCGGCGCGGACAGTTTGGCCCAGGCCGAGAGCTTCCTGGCCTCCGCGGGCGGTCCTCCCCACATGCTGTGGAGCGACTCCTACACCGCGTGGAACCACTACAGAGCCGGAAACCCCAACCTGATACTGCTAGACGGCGCGGGCGCGACCCAGATCGAGAGGGTCGGCAGCTTCAACGCCGGGCGCCTCCAGGACGCCCTGGACAGCCTCTCCTAGGGGTGGCGGCAGCCCGGCGGCCCCCCTTCGGCGCGGGAGTTCCAGCCCCGCCCCAGCCAGGAGGTGACCTCGTCCTCGAGGACCTGCTGCAACACCAGGGTTGGGGTGTCTCCCCGTTGTGAGGTTGCCCCGCCGGTTCATCGGCGCGTGTGCCGGGAGGGGGCGGCACGCGACAGCTCGGCTATCTCGCGCCGGGGTTCATCCCCCGCGTGTGCGGTGAGGACCGCCCTAACATGGGTTTCCTCAGGTATCGTCATGCGGTGTACTCAGTCATCATGAGTGCAGGCTAGGAGGCATTTCTCGGATGTTCGGCGAGGCCTGATTGTTGCTCAGCCGTGGTCAGCAGATGTCGCTTGACATCACCAAGAAGTCATAACTAGAGCCATCACGATGAAGAGACCCAAGACCCTCACGGCGGCGTTCGTGAAGTCTGTTTGCATGCCGGGGCGCTATGGAGATGGCCGCGGCAGCCATGGTTGAGCCTACTGGTCAAACCCACCGCCAACGGGCGATGGTCCAAGTCCTGGAGCCCCTGAAGCCGCGCGAACAGGTGATGTCGCTCGGTCGGCTCGCAGTTGGTCCGGCGCACGCCAGGGACCGCTCCGGACGCCAACGTCGTTGATGTCGCGCGTCATGCGATGCCCTGTCTGGGTTGCGCTGCTATGCCTTGGAGCGTGCGCGTCCGACGATCCGGCGTTGCCCGGCGACGGAGGACAGGTAGTCGAAGCCTCCCCTGGCACGGGCTCAATCGCATCGACCGGCACGACACACCCAGATGCGGGGCCGGCCGGAACGGCGGGGCCGGCCGAGACGTCAGGCGACGGCCGCGCCGCCGACGGCGGCGCCACGTCGAGTGCGCAGGCGCCTTCGACGACGAGGCTGCGGTCTGTTGACCGGCCCGAGTCGGAGAGTCCTGCGCCCTCAGACACCGCGCTCGACTGCGTCGGCCAGCGTGCAAAGTGGCCCGCCGCTCCGTCGAGCGGTACCACACCGCCCGCCGAGCCCTGGAACGGCCCGGCCGTGTTCGATCTCGAACTCGCCGTCGACGGCGCGACGCGCGCCGTCGAGTTGGTGTCCCAGCCCGGCACGGGCCGCCTGTTCGTGGTCGGCCGCGACGGAGTCATCAGCGAGGCTCGCGACGGCGGGCTGGTCGAGCCCGCGTTCCTGGACATCGAGGCCGAGGTTCTGTCCCAAGCCGACGCAACCGACGGAGACTCCGCACCGCCCCCCGGTGCGGGCGTCGAGTCGCTCTCCTCCGAGCAGGGCCTGCTCTCGTTGGCGTTCCACCCCGATCATGAGGCCAACGGGCTGTTCTACACCTTCCACACCCGTTTCGGCGACGGGGCCAGTGTTGTCACCGAGTGGCGGGCCCGATCCGGCGGCGGCATCGACATGGACTCGGCTCGAACCGTCATCGTGTTCGATCAGCGCCCGTCCTTGCCGACACACAAGGGGGGCCAACTGAGATTCGGGCCGGACGGTTACTTGTACATAGCCGTCGGCGACGGCGGAGCTTCCGGCGACCTCCACTGCCACGGCCGCAACCGGCACACGCCCAAGGGGGCGATCGTGCGAATCGATCCGGTGCCGTCATCCACCGGGCCGCACACGATCCCGGCCAGCAATCCGTACGCCGATGGAGCATCGGGTTATCCCGCGGTGTGGGCCAGCGGGCTGCGCAACCCGTGGCGCTTCACGATCGACGGCGATCTTCTGATCATCGCGGACGTCGGATGGAACGATCGCGAGGAGATCAACTCCGCCCGCATCAGCACCGATGCGGGCATCGACTTCGGATGGAGCGCGTTCGAGGGCGAAGTCTGCATCCGCGCCGACTACTGCGATGAGCCCACGGCCGCGCCCGCGGTGCACTACAGCCACGACGAAGGGGCCGCCGTGATCGGCGGCCATGTGTACCGGGGCCCAGCGATCCCCGAACTGGTGGGCCGCTACCTGTACGCCGACTTCACTGGAGGATGGCTGAGGTCGGTCACCTTCGGCGCCGACGGCCAAGCCGCCGAACACACTGACTGGACCGCCCAGCTCTCCGAACCCGAGCTCCTTCAGGGCGTCTACGGGTTCGGGGTCGACGCCTCGGGCGAGTTGTACGTGGTGACGGCCTGGGGCCGGCGCGCCTACAAGCTCGTCCCAGCGGGCTAGAGGCCGAGCGGGTGCGCGGCGATTCGTGGGGATCTCGGCGAGGCGCTGGGCGAGGCCATGGCCCGAGCGGCCCATTAGCGAAGCGAACAAGAGCGGGAGCGACACCGCCGCGCCGTGACAGGCTGCCCACCTGTTCGCGCTCGCTGTCAGCCGGAATAGCGCAGCTGCACCGTGTAGGCCGCGACCGCTTCGATCTCGGCCTCCGTCAGAGTTCCCGCCAACGGGGGCATCGCTGGAGGATTCACCCCGGCCAGCACCAGGGCGGAGACCTCGCGGACGTCGAGCGCGATGGTCGTCAGCGCCGGCGCCCACTCGCTGCCGAGTCCCCCCACGCCGTGACAGTTGGAGCAGACCTCCTCGTAGATCCCGGCGCCCGCAGCCGCGAGTCGAGCGTCGGGACGCTCAGCCTCCCGCGCGCTCAGTCCGCTGTGGGAAGGTTCCGGGAGTGGAGCTCGACAGCCCGTTGCCAGCGCTGCTACAGCCAGTGCGAACGCTATCGCGCGGAACCGAGGAGCACAGCCCGGCGCGCGGGCGCTTGTCGCAGGCATCCCCCCGCGAGCCTAGAGGCCGAGCAGATGGGCCGCGATCAGGCTGCCTACGCGAGCGAGACCCAACGGGCTGAACACCACGCCTATTCGCTCGGCCTCCAGGCGTTTCAGCGCTGCAGGCCGGAGACCTGGCGGGCGGCGCGTCGGCCCGACAGCAGCGCACCGTGCACCGTGGACGGGAACCGGCTATGGGTCGCCTCTCCCGCGAAAGAACACACCAGCCCCACAACACCCATTTGGAACCAGCCACCTAGAGGCCGAGCGGGTAGGCGGCAACCGCGCAGCCGTCGCGAGGAACTGATCGAGGCCCCCGGGCCGAGCGGCCCGTGAGCGCAGCGAACAACAGCGGGAGGCGCAGGATTTCACCTTCCGTTCACCGGCATTCACTCCCGGTTCACGGTCACACTGGCTGTCTGAAACCTGCCCTCTTCTAGCTTGCCTGCGGCTCGCGTGGCGCGGGCTCTTGCCATGCCATTTCCCCCAAGGAGGGATGACTAAGTGCGCAATTCAAGGTGCCGGCTGCTGTGGCTGCCGGTGATTCTCGTGACGTTGTCGCTCGTGGCCGCAGCATGCGGAGACGACGAGGACGAAGTTGCAACCCCGGCGGCCAGCACGGACACCGGCACCACCGAGTCCGGCGGCGCCGGCACGACCGAGTCCGGCACGACCGAGTCGGGCACCGCCGATGCCGCGCCGACCACGACAGTCGAGGCCATGACCGAAGAGGAGATGGCCACGGTCTCGGGTGAGGTGAACATTTCGGGTTCGTCGACGGTTGAGCCGATCTCGATCCGGGTGGCTGAGCTGTTCGAGGACGTGGCCCCGGATGTGTCGGTGACCGTGGACGGCCCCGGCACCGGCGACGGCTTCAAGCTGTTCTGTGAGGGCGCCACCGACATCTCCGACGCCTCCCGCCAGATCAAGGACTCCGAGAAGGAGGACTGCTTCGAGGCCGGCATCACCAACATCGTCGAGCTCAAGGTGGGCATCGACGGCATCGCGGTGATGACCAACGCCGACAACGGCGCCGTCGAGTGCTTGAACTTCCACCAACTCTTCGACCTCATCGGCCCCAACGGCGAGGGCACCAGCACCTGGGCCGAGGCCTCCGCGGGCCTGCCCGACGCCCCGCTGGACATCTTCGGCCCCGGCGAGGAGTCAGGCACCTTCGACTCCTTCATCGAGATCGTCCTCGAGGACCTCGCCGACGAGGCCGGCACCGACGCCACCACCCGCACCGACTACAGCCCCTCGGGCGACGACAACGTCATCCTGCAGGGCATCCAGTCCAGCGACACCAGCTTGGGCTGGGTCGGCTTCGCCTTCACAATCAACGCCTCAGGCGTCAAGCTGCTCGACGTCGACGGCGGCGACGGATGCGTGACACCCACCTCCGACACCATCGCCTCCAACGAGTACCCGATCAGCCGGGACCTGTGGATCTACGTCAATGCCGACCGCGCCGCCGCCAACCCGGCCCTGGTCGCCTACGTCGACTTCTACGTCTCCGACGCCCTCGGCCAGGCCGTCAGCGAAGTCGGCTACGTGCCCCTCACCGACGCGGCGCACACCGAGACCGCCGACCGCTGGCACAGCCGCACCCTCATCAGCTAGACAACCGGGCGCCCGCGCCCGGATCAGACCAGGACGTTCCTTCCACCAGATGACCGACACGAGCGTCGTACACCCAGAGCTGCTCACCGTTGATCAGCTTCAGATCGCGCCTTCCCGAAGGTACCGCGAGGTGATCATCCGCTACAGCCTCCTGGTGACGGCGCTCGTGTCGGTCCTGGTGAGCACGCTGATCGTGTGGAGCCTCCTGCGGGAGGCGTGGACCTTCATCACCGGCGTGGTGTGGGCCGACACCTGGGGACAGCAGGGATGGTTCCCCCGTCGGGGCCTCTACGACATCCCAACGATCGTCGTTCCCTCCCTGATCGTCACCGGCATCGCCATGGTGGTGGCCGGCCCCCTCGGGCTGGGGGCCGCGGTGTACCTGTCGGAGTACGCCAACCGGAAGACCCGGGCCTGGCTGAAGCCCGCACTTGAGATCCTGGCCGGCATCCCCTCGGTCGTTCTGGGCTTCTTCGCGCTCACCTGGATCGCGCCCAACATCGTAGGACGCATCGGCAAGACCACCTTCCTGGTGCTGGGAGCGCTCATCCTGATCGCCTACGCGGCGGTTTCGGCTGGCATCGCACGGAACAAGGTCAAGCAGTACCGGGAGGGCACCGCCGATCCCTCAGCCCGTGTCTCCGCGGTGCTGTCGATAGCCATGCTGGTGGTGGCCTTCGGGCTGGCCCTGGCCTGGACCCTGAACGTCTGGCTGGAGTTCGTGCCCAACAACGCCGGGTCTCTGGCCGCGGCCGGCATCGGAGTGGGCATCCTCACCATCCCGCTGGTGGCCTCGATCTCCGAAGACGCCATGGCGGCGGTGCCCGACTCGCTGCGGGAGGCCTCGGCCGGGCTCGGGGCCCGCAAGAGGACCACGGCCACCACCGTCGTGCTGCCGGCGGCGATCTCCGGCATCGTGGCCGCGTTCATCGTGGCCATCTCCAGGGCGATCGGCGAGACCATGGTGGTCTTCATGGCCGGCGGAGCGGCCGACGCGGCCCGGTTCACCGACACCCCCTTCGAGGGAGGCCTGACCATGACCGCGGCCATGGCCTCGCTGGCCTCGGGCACCGACAGCGTCGTGGGCGAGGGCCTGACCTTCCAGAGCCTCTACTTCGTGGGCCTGCTGCTGTTCCTGATCACGCTGAGCCTCAACATCGTGGCGTCGCGCTTCGTGTCGAAGGTCCGCGAGGCCTACTAGTGGTGCGTCGTCGAAACGGCTGCACCGTGGCGAACCGCCGGCGGCCTTGCCGAATGCGCCGCGCGGGCCGCGTCGCCAAGTCGCAGACAGAGCACTAGGGAGGCCGCGAGCACATGATCAGCCGCCTCTCTGACGACAAGTCCCGGGCCGCCATCGCCGCCTCCATCGAGAGGCGCAGGGTGGACACCCGGGGCCTGCTGTTCAAGACGGTGCTCCAGTCGTGCCTGCTGATCACGCTGGCCCTGCTGGCCGTGCTGCTGGTGACCGTCGCCATCGACAGCACCGACCAGCTCGGAACCCGCCTGTGGGACTTCCTCCAGGGCACGCTGCGGTCCCGGTCCATCGACGAGCGTCTCGGCATCCACCAGGGCATGTACGGCTCGCTGTGGATCGCCATCATCGTGGCCGTGCTGGCGTTCCCCATAGGGATCGGCGCGGCGGTGTACCTCGAGGAGTACGCGCCCCGGAACCGCTTCACCTCCTTCATCGAGGTCAACATCCGCAACCTGGCCGGCGTGCCGTCGGTGGTCTACGGCCTGCTCGGGCTGGCATTGCTGCTGAACGGCCAGATCTTCGGCCTCGACCGCCTGACCGGCGGGAGCTCCGCGCTGTCGGGAGGGATCACGCTGGCCATCCTGGTGCTCCCCATCGTGGTCATCACCTCCGGCGAGGCCTTCCGGGCTGTGCCCGCCTCGCTGAGGGAGGGCGCCTACGGCGTGGGGGCCACCCGATGGGAGATGATCCGCACCCAGGTGCTGCCCTACGCCGCGCCGGGCATTCTCACCGGCACGCTGCTGTCGATGGCCCGCGCCGTCGGCGAGGCCGCTCCGCTGATACTGGTGGGCGCAATCTCGGGCCGGCTCGGCGGCAATCCCGGGCTCTTCGACGTCGGCGCCCTAACCGACCAGTTCACGGCTCTGCCCATCGTCATCACCGGCTGGACAGTGCAGTCGGGCCGTGACGCCGGCTTCACCGCGGCCGCGGCCGCCGCCATCGTCGTGCTGCTCGTGTTCGTGCTAATGATGAACTCCGCCGCCATCCTGCTGCGGAACCGGTTCGAGAAGAAGAGAGGCTGAAGTGTCGATGACGGAAGAGGCTCCCCGCGTTTTCGAACGCCCAGCCGCCGGCGGCGAGCCCAGCGCGGCGCCCGGGACGGCGCCGCTCGCGACCGGACGGGACGTCGTGTTCCGCTCCGAGGAGGTGAACGTCTACTACGGCTCGTTCCGGGCGGTGCGCGACGTGACCTTCGACGTGCGCAGGAACGAGATCATGGCGCTGATCGGCCCCTCGGGCTGCGGCAAGTCCACGGTGCTGCGCTGCTACAACCGGATGAACGACCTGATCAAGGACGCCCGGGTGACCGGGACCATCACCTACCGGGGCACCAACCTCTACGACGAGCGCGTCGACCCCGTGGAGGTGCGGCGCCGCATCGGCATGGTCTTCCAGAAGCCCAACCCGTTCCCGAAGTCCATCTACGACAACGTCGCCTACGGGCCCCGGGTCGCCGGCCAGAAGAAGGGCCTCGACGACGTCGTGGAGAACTCGCTGCGCAAGGCGGCCCTGTGGGAGGAGGTGAACGACCGCCTCACCGACTCCGCTCTCGGCCTCTCCGGCGGCCAGCAGCAGCGGCTGTGCATCGCCCGGGCCATCGCGGTGGGTCCCGACGTGCTTCTCATGGACGAGCCGTGCTCGGCGCTCGACCCGATCGCCACCGCCCGCATCGAGGACCTCATGCAGGAGATCAAGCAGGACTACACCATCATGATCGTGACCCACAACATGCAGCAGGCCGCCCGCGTCAGCGACACCACCGCCTTCTTCACCGCCGACGTCTACTCCGAGAACGACACCCGCACCGGCATCCTGGTGGAGGTGGACGCCACCCAGAGGATCTTCTCCAACCCGTCCGACGAGCGCACCGAGAACTACGTCACCGGACGGTTCGGCTGAGGACGTGCAGCGTGACCGGCATGGCCCTCAAGGCAAGGAGCGCATCATGACCGAACAGACCCGCAAGTCCTTCCACGCAGAGATCGACGAGATCAACGACCTGATCGTGCAGCTCGCCGCCCGGGCCGGCGACGCCGTCGCCAGGGCGACCGACGCGCTGCTCCGCTACGACCTGATCGAGGCCCAGCAGATCATCGACGACGACGAGCACATAGACATGACCGCCATCGATGTCGAGGAGAAGTGCCAGAGCCTCCTCGCCCTGCAGCAGCCCATGGCCGGCGACCTCCGCCAGATACTGGCCGCCATGTGGATAACCGCCGAGCTCGAGCGCACCGGCGGGCTGGCCTGCAACATCTGCAAGGGCGCCCGCCGGATGTTCCCCGCGGAGCTGCCGCCGAGGCTCCGGGGCCTGATCGCGGAGATGAGCGAGGAGGCCATCCGGCTCATCCGGCTGTCGGTGGACTCCTACTCCGAGCGCGACGCCGGGCTGGCCAGCGCCCTCGACGACATCGACGACCGGCTCGACAGCCTCCACCGGACGTTCGTGCGGAACCTCCTGGAGGTCTCCCGGTCCAAGGACCTCGACGTCCAGCCCGCGGTCCAGCTGGCCCTGATCGCCCGCTACTACGAGCGCATCGGCGACCACGCCGTGAACGTCAGCGACCGGGTCCGCTACATGGTGTCGGGCGTCATGCCGTGGCGGGGCGGGATGCCTAGGCACGCGACCCGCGAGGAACGCATCATCCAGGATCTGGACCCCGATCCGACCGAGATGTCGGCCAACGGCGAGGACAAGGCCGAATAGGCCGCCGCTGATGGCTTCGCTCATCATCGGAGCAGCCGGTTAGGGTCGGCGTCCAATGACGTCGCTCATCGTCGGAGCACTGCTGGCGGCGGGCGGCGCGATGGCGGGCATCGCGTTGGATCGAGCCCGGCTCCGGCGATGGCTCCGGCGCCTGTCGCCCCCACGCCAGCCCGACCGCGGCCGGCGACTGTCGGTCCGCCGCTTCGTGGAGGCCGCCCAGAAACACCGGGATCACGCCGAGGCGCACAGCCTCTCGGCCCGAACCGAGGCGCAGCGGCTCGAGTCGAGCCTGGACGGACTGCGGTCGGGGCTCGTGCTGTGCGACGCCGGCGGGCAGGTAGTCGCCCACAACGCGGCCGCGGACATCTTCTTGCAGGCTCGTCACGGCGAGGCTCTCGTCAGCCGGGTCATCAAGGACCTGCTCGAGAAGGCCCGAGCCGGCGAGCGGGTCACGACCACCGTCGAGCTGCACACCGAGCCCCGCCGTATCTACGAGGTGGAGGCGCTCCCGGTCGAGCGCCGGGGCGAGATGCTCGGAGCGGTGGCGCTGGTCAGGGACATGACCGAGCATCAGCGCATCGAGTCTGTGCGGCGGGACTTCGTGGCCAACGTCAGCCACGAGCTCAAGACCCCGATCGGCGCGCTGAGCCTGCTGGCCGACTCGCTGGCCGCCGATCCCGAGCCGGAAGTGGCGTCCCGCCTCGCGGGGCGCATGCAGGTGGAGATCCAGCGGGTCGACAACACCATCGACGACCTGCTGACCCTGGCGATGCTGGAGGATGACAGCAGCCGGGGGGACGAGCGGATCGACATCGACGCGGTGGTGGCGGCCGCCATCGACCGCATCTCGGAGACGGCCGAGCAGCGCGACATCAAGGTGATCGTCTCGGAACACGCCAGCGTCGAGCCGTTCCAGGGATCGCGCCTGCATCTCGAGTCGGCCCTGTTCAACCTGCTCGACAACGCGGTGAAGTTCAGCGAGCCCGGCGGCCGGGTCGACATAGGCGTGGAGACCGATGACCAGATCCTGAAGCTGTCGGTTACCGACGAGGGCATCGGCATTCCGGCAACGGAGCGATCACGCATCTTCGAACGCTTCTACCGGGTGGACCGGGCCCGGAGCCGCAACACGGGAGGCACGGGCCTGGGGCTGTCCATCGTGCGCCACGTGGCCCTCAATCACGGCGGCGACGTCAGCGTGAGTTCACGGGAGGGCTACGGGTCGCAGTTCACCGTCACCCTCCCCCTCGACAACGGCGCCTGAGAGCGCGCGCAAATAGGTGAAGGCGTTTCGCTGCGCAACGGTGTCATTCCCGCTCTTGTTCGCTTCGCTCACGGGCCGCTCGGGCCACGGCCTCGCCCGTATGGCGCAAACTCGCCCCACCTATCTGCTCGGCCTCTGAGAGCAGCCGTCGCAGCTAGCCGTGGCGGCCGGAGCCGTTCGATTCACCCGTAGCGGCTAGAGCCAACAGCGACTGGCGCTGGCGCTCGAGCCAGCCGAGCAGCACGGCCACCGCTCGGGGGTCGTGACGGAGATGGTGGCCGGCGCCGCTGATGATCCTCAGGTCAGATCCCGGATGGGCGTCGGCCAGCACCCGGGCATCGAATACGGGCACGGTCTCGTCGTCGCTGCCGTGGAGAACGAGCAGCGACCGGTCCCCCAGCGACTCCGCGGCCTCGACGGCCCGTACGGAGCGGATCTCCGCAGCCCATCGATCGAACCGCTCGGGGAACTCCGGGTCGCTCACGACCCCCACCTCCCGGGCCCACACCAGCAGCTTACGGGGGTTGCGGGCCCAGTCCTCGAAATCGGCCGGCGCGGCCACCGCGGCCACACCCCGAACCCGCTCGTCGGTGCTGGCCACCACCACGGCCAGCGCGCCTCCGGTTCCGAAGCCGATGAGCCAGATCCCGTCGCAGCTCACTTCCGAGGCAAGGAAATCGACCGCGCCGGCGAGGTCGCGCCTCCAGCCGTCGAGCGAGAAGTCGCCAGAGGAGCCGGCCACCCCCCTCGACGCGTAGGTCAGGGCGGCGAACCCGGTCTCGGCCGCGATCAGGTCGGCGAGAGCCGGCATCGTCCTCGTCGAGTTGATGCCGCCGCCCGCCTCGGTGGGGAAGCCGTGGACGATCACCGCCGCCGGCTGCACTGCGGGAGACCGTGCCGGGCGGGCCAGATGGGCGGTCAGCGTGTTCGAGTCGACGGTGAACCGGCCCTCCATCCGGGCCACGGTAACGCGGTGTGTTCGGGCGCGAGGTGGGGCGGGCCTAGCAGGCCCGCCCCACACGTCGATTCTTGCTGGAAATCCCGGTCGAGCCGTGTGGCACCCCGACAAGAGCCGTCGGTACCGCGCCGGATGTGACTAGGTCCGGCGACTCGATCCAGGGGTGGAGCTGGCGGGGATTCGCCAGTCGGTCCAGCTTGCCGTAGCTAGCGGCCAGCCACCTCCAAGGTCACAACGCATAAAGCACTCAGCTGGACCACCTCCTTTCCTTGGTGACACCAGTCAACCACATTCCAGCCCCTCACGCGATGCTTTGCCGGTTTCACGTCCCCCGATCAGCAGGCGGCTCGCCCGCGCTCAGGGCGCCTATCTCGTCCAGGTAGGCGAGTTGGGCCTCGAGGATGCAGACCACATCCACCGGGTCGGGGCCGCCCTCGGACATGGATCGGGCCACCACCGCGTCGTAGGCCGCTTCGGTGTCGCCCACGGCCATCTCGTCGACGGCCACCGCCGGGATCTCCCAGTTCCTGGCCGTGGGAGGTGGCCAGGCCGACCGATGCGAACCAGTCGAGGTGCCAGCCGAGCACCGTCCGGACGTCGTCGTAGCTGATCCTCGCGGTCACCTCGTCGGGCAGGTGGTCGGCCACGTACTCGACGGCGTCGGCGAGCCGGTAAACAGCCGGGGCGGTCTCGGTCTCCAGCCGCCCGACGGCGATGCCCACCGACACGAACGCGATCGCCACCACCAGGACGGCGCCGACGGCGACTATCAGCCAGATCACGGTGCCGGTGGCCGCGGCCGGCCAGGGACTCGGCCTCCGCTAGAGGCCGATGCGCTGGGCCAGCAGCTCCCGGTGGTAGGTGGGGTCGCCGAAGAGGAGCTCGGAGCTCTTGGCCCGCTTGAAGTAGAGGTGCGCGGGATGCTCCCACGTGAAGCCGATCCCGCCGTGGATCTGGATGTTCTCGGCGGCGGCGTGGAAATAGGCCTCCGAGCAGTAGCTCTTGGCCAGCGACGCCACCTGGGGGAGCTCGTCGTTCATCTCGGCCGCGCACCACCCCGCGTAGTAGGCGGCCGACTTGGCCGACTCCACCTCGAGCAGCATGTCGGCGCACTTGTGCTTGATGGCCTGGAACGAGCCGATGGGCCGGCCGAACTGCACCCGGACCTTGGCGTACTCCACCGACATGTCCAGGCAGCGCTGGGCTCCGCCCACCTGCTCGGCGGCCAGGGCCACTGAGGCGAGGTCGAGCACGCCCTCCAGCACCGGCCATCCCTGTCCCTCTTCGCCGATGAGCGCAGCCTCCACGCCCTCGAACGTGAGCTTGGCCTGCTTGCGGGTCTGGTCCATGGTCGACAGCGCGGTGCGGGTCAGCCCGGCGGCGCCGGGATCCACCGTGAACAGCGAGACGCCGCCGCCGGTGCGGGCGGCCACGATCAGCAGATCGGCGGTGTGGCCGTCGAGGACGTACATCTTGACGCCGTCCAGCCGCCACGCACCGTTGTCCGCCGTCGCGGCCATGGTGATGCCGGGCTCGTCCCAGCGGCCGTTCTGCTCGGTGAAGGCCACCGTCCCCCTCGTCTCGCCCGAGGCGATGCCGGGCAGGTGGGCCTCCTTGGCCGACTCGTCACCACTGAGCATCAACGTGTTGGCGGCCATCACCGCCGACGAGAAGTAGGGGGCGCACAGCAGCGAGCGGCCCATCTCCTCGAGCACCACGACCTGCTCTATGCGGGTGAAGCCCTGGCCGCCGTAGTCCTCGGGGATGGTCAGCGCGGGCAGGCCCATCTGCTCGGACATCTGGGCCCACACGTCGGGGTCGAAGCCCTGCTCGGTGTCCATCTGCTCCCGAACCGCTGACTCGGGCGACTTCTCCTCCAGGAAGCTGCGAACGAAGTCTCGAAGCTGTTCCTGCTCATCGGTGAATGCGAAGTTCACGGTGGGGATCTCCTGAGAATCGAATCTGGTCGCCAAGCTATCGGGCCGATTCGGGCCTTGGACAGGCCGTAGTGCCCACCGTGGCCCCGCCGTAGGATCAGGGGGTGCCAGCAGCACCGCTCTTCGAGATCGACGGCCTGCATGTGGCCACCGCGGACGGCGGCGTCGAGATACTGCGGGGCGTGGACCTGGTGGTCGGCGCGGGCGAGCTGCACGCTCTCATGGGTCCCAACGGTTCGGGCAAGTCCACCCTGGCCGCCACCCTGCTCGGCAGCCCCGAGTACGAGGTGACCAGCGGCTCGATCCGCTTCAAGGGCGAGGACATCACCTCGTGGCCTCCGGAGGTGCGGGGCAAGGCCGGCCTGTTCCTGGCCTTCCAGTACCCTCAGGAGATCCCGGGCGTGTCGGTGCGGAACTTCCTCACCCAGGCGCTGCAGGCCCGCAAGGGCACCGACGTCAGCACCATCGAGACCTACATGACGATGGTCGAGTGGATGGATCGGCTGGCCATCGACTCGCAGCTCATGGACCGCCACCTCAACGAGAAGTTCTCCGGCGGGGAGAAGAAACGCAACGAGATCCTCCAGATGGCGGTGCTGGAACCGGAGATGGCCATCCTCGACGAGACCGACACCGGGCTCGACATAGACGCCCTGCGCATCGTCGCCACCGGGCTGAAGGAGGTCCGGTCCGAGCGGCCCACCCTCGGCGTCCTGGCCATCACCCACTTCCAGCGCATCCTCACCGCCGGCCTCGAGCCCGATCGGGTGCACGTGATCATGGACGGCCGCATCACCACCAGCGGCGGTCCCGAGCTGGCCGACGAGCTCGAGCGCGAGGGCTACGAGAGGTTCGCGGCGTGAGCGCCGGGGGCGGCCACCGGCTCGGGACAGGCGCCCGGGCGGACTTCCCGCTCCTGGGGCGGGAGATGCGGGGCCGCCCCATCGTCTACCTCGACTCGGCTGCGTCGTCGCAGAAGCCGCAGTGCGTCCTCGACGCCATGAACAGCTACTACGAGACGATCAACGCCAACGTCCACCGGGGCGCCTACGAGATCGCGGCCCAGGCCACCGACGCCATGGAGGCCGCCCGGGCGGCCGTCGCCCGGTTCGTGAACGCGCCGTCGGCCGACGAGATCGTCTTCACCAAGAACGTCACCGAGGCCATCAACCTGGTGGCCCGATCCTGGGGCGGGGCCAACCTCGGACCCGGCGACGCGGTGGTGATCACCGAGATGGAGCACCACGCCAACATCGTCCCGTGGCACATCATGGCGGCCGAGAAGGGCTTCGAGCTGCGCTGGATCGGTGTCGGCGCCGACGGGCAGCTCGACCTCGGCAACCTGGATCGGCTCCTCGACGGGGCCAAGCTGCTGGGCGTGACCGCCATGAGCAACGTGCTGGGCACGCTCAACCCGGTGCGCCGCCTGGCCGACGCCGCCCACGACGCCGGAGCGCTGATGCTGGTCGACGCAGCCCAGTACGTCCCGCACCTGCCCACCGACGTGCAGGCGCTGGGCGCCGACTTCCTGGGCTTCACCGGCCACAAGATGTGCGGGCCCACCGGGATCGGGGTCCTGTGGGCCCGGGCCGAGCTTCTGGAGGCCATGCCGCCGTTCCTGGGGGGCGGCGAGATGATCCTCGACGTGCGCAAGGACGGCTTCCTGCCCAACCACATCCCGCACAAGTTCGAGGCGGGCACCCCGCCCATCGCCGAGATCGTCGGACTCGGCTCGGCAGTGGGCTACCTCGAGGGCCTGGGAATGGACCAGGTCCGCGAGCACGAGGTGAGCCTCACCGCCTACGCGCTGCGCACCCTCCAGGACCGCTACGGCGCCGAGCTCGCGGTGCACGGCCCGTCCGAGCCAGCCTGCCGGGGCGGGGTCCTGTCGATGAGCTTCCGCGACATCCACCCCCACGACCTGTCGCAGGTGCTCGACGACCGCGGCGTGTGCGTGCGGGCCGGGCACCACTGCGCCAAGCCGCTCATGCGCCATCTCGGAGCTGCCGGCCACCACCCGGGCCTCGCTGTACGTCTACAACGACACGTCCGACGTGGACGCCCTCGCCGACGCCCTCGGCGCCGCCGGCGACTTCTTCGGATAGGCGGGGGTCGGCCGTGGCCGGTCTGGAGGACCTCTACCGCGAGATCATCCTCGACCACTACCGCAACCCCCGCAACCGCGGCGAACTCGAGGTCCCGCCCGCGGTCCAGGCCGTGGGCTTCAACCCGCTCTGCGGCGACGAGGTGATCGTCTACGTCGAGGTGAGCGACGGCGTGATCACCGACGTGTCCACCGGCGGCCAGGGATGCTCCATCAGCCAGTCGTCGGCGTCGATGATGTCCATGGCGGTCAAGGGACGCACCGTCGCCGAGGCGCGGCGGCTGGTGCATGCCTTCAAGCGGATGATGTCCATCCACGGCACCGGGATCGGCGGCTCCGGCGACGACCTCGACGACGAGCCCGGCAGCGGCAACGGCGCCGGCGACGTGAAGCTCGGGGATCTGGAGGCCCTCCAGGGCTTGGTGAAGTTCCCGGTGCGCATCAAGTGCGCCACCCTGTCATGGAACACCCTGGTAGAGGCCCTCGACGAGACCTTCGCTTAGACGGTCACGGCCACCCGGGCCTCTCCTCGGCGAACTGGTAGCAGTAACGCCCGCCATCTATCGCAGACGAATCAACCCGGGGCGGGCCTCCTCCTCGTCGAAGTAGCACTCGACGGCCTCGCGGACGCTGCTGCGGACCTCGTCGATGGTCTCGCCCTCGGTATGGATGCCGAATCCCAAGGCGCTGGCGGTGTACCCCCCGTCGATCTCGTCCTCACTGACCTCGAAGATGATCTCAGACAAGCTGGACATCACGGACCCTCCCCGGTTGTCGGCGTGGACTCCTCGCGTCCGTCCCCTTGACCCCGCACAATACCGGCCAAGAGTGACTTGAGCGCTTCGCCGTAAGCTGGCGAGCTTGGCCGGACCGATGCCGCTCACTGCCAGCAGGGTCTCGTCGGTGGTCGGGCGGCGGCGGGCCAGCTCTCGCAGGGTGGCATCGGAGAAGACCACGAAGGCCGGAACGCTCGTCGGCTCTTGCTGCGTTCGAGGCGCCACTGGCGCAGACGCTGGAATGTGGCCGCGGCATCAGGCTCGGCAGACTCGTCGATCGGGGGGCTCTGAGACTTCGATGCCGGCGCCGTCGGGCTTGGCTCGTTCATGGGTCCGCGAGGAGAGTCGAGCCACCATTGGGCGTCGGAGGTCCGGGATCGTCGAGACGGCTCGGGCGCTTCGGGGCGCTCGGGGCGGGCCGGCCCGTCCGCAGCCAGGCCCGAGGGCTCCAGCTTGGAGCGCCACTGCATCTCGACGATGAAGGGAGACTTCGGACCGTCGGCGATGACCGTCACCGACTCCGAGCAGCGGGTGATGGCCACATGGAAGACGCGGCGCTCCTCCTCGAGGTCGCCGGCCAGGCGGTGGGGCATCAGGCCCTCGGTGGCCGACAGGACGATCACATGGGGCCACTCCAGGCCCTTGACCCGGTGCACGGTGGCCAGGCGCACGCCCCGGCCCCACGACGCGCGGCCGGCGCGGGAGTCGTCCTCATCGCCGTGGCGGCTGCCCTCGGTGAGGCGGTCCGACAGCCACGGCCCGAACGCTGACGGATCAGCGCAGTGCGGGGCCACCGACATGAGGGCTCGGAGATCATCGCCGTGGGCGGACCGGTCCACGGCGCGGCGGGACGCGTCCAAGCGCTCGTCGAGGCTGGCTCCGAGTTGGGTTCCCTGCTGGATCGCCTCCAGCAACCGGAGGGTGTCGGCACCATCGCGGGCCATCTCGCCGAGGCGCTCGACGTCGTCTGCGAAGTCCGACACCCGCTCTGAGGTCCGCTCGTCGGAGATGCGTCCGGCCAGGCGCCTCAGCGCTCCCACGTTGTACTGCTCGGCAATCCACTCGATCACCCGGGGCGAGATGCCCCGTGGCGGGCGGCGGGCGGCGGTGGCCAGAGCGCCAGCGGGCAGCCGAGCCCGGCCTGCGGTGGCTAGCCGGAGCCACGCCAGCACGGCGGCCACCCCGGTGCGGTCCAGGAACCACGGGCCTACCGGCGCCATGCAGTCGATCCCCGCCTCCGACAGCAGGATCTGCGGCGCCAGCAGCGTGCTGTTCACCCGCGAGAGCACGGCGATGTCCTTCGCCTCGGCGCCGCCGCCGATGAGGGTCCGGACCCGCTCGACGACCGCGGCGCCGCCGTCGCTGACCGCGCTCACCTCCACCGACCCGGTGCCCGACCGCACCGCGCCAATGTCCGACCCCACCGACCCCGCCGCGCCGATGTCCGACCCCACCGACCCCACCGGCCCCGCGTCCGATGCCGCCAGCCCCGTGCCCGACCCTGCCGGGCCGACGTCCGGCCCCGCCGGCCCCGCGTCCGATACCACCGGCCCCGCACCCGCCGCCGCGCCGATGTCCGACCCCACCGACCCCGCCAGCCCCGCATCGGACCCTGCCGCGCCTTTGCTCGCGGCGGCGGGGTCCGGGCGTGACTGGATGTCCTTGGCGATGCGGTGCCGGTTGTGTGACAGCAGGTTCGACGCGGCGTCCACCACCGCGGGCGGGCACCGGTAGTTCACATGGAGCAGGTGCCGGGCCGCGCCCGGGAACCAGCGCTCGTACTCGATCAGCCATCGGGGCGACGCCCCCGAATAGCCGTAGATGGTCTGGTCGTCGTCGCCCACGCCGAACACGTCGGCCCTGGGGCCGGCCAGCAGCCGGATCATCAGCAGGTGGGCGGGGGTGAGATCCTGGAACTCGTCCACCAGCAGCACGCCGCACACCCGGCGGGCCGCGGCCCGTGCGGCCGGGTCGGTCAGCAGCACCTCGATGGCCCGCATGATCTGGTGGTCGAAGTCCACCACGCCGCGCTCGTCCAGCGCCTCGGCGTAGGCGGGGGCTATGGCCGCGAAGCTCGGAACGTCCGGGTAGTAATCGCGCTCTACCTCGGCCGGGTCGCGCAATCCCAGGCGGGACGCGCTCAGAGCCTCCACCCAGGCCGCCAACGGGTCGGTCATGGCCTTCCGGCGCCGCCGCGGCGCCCGCTCCCCCACCAGGTTGTGGAGCAGGTCGCGCACGTCTCGCTCCCCGATCACTTCGACCCGGCTGTGCTGGGCAGGGCGGGCGAAGGGACCGGTGCCGTTGCACACCGCCAGGGCGAGGCTGTTGAGTGTGCGGACCTCCAGACCCTCGAGGTCGGCGGTGCGCTGCTGCATCTCGGCGCGGGCCCGGACGTTGTAGGCCACCAGGCACACCGCCGACGGCGCCACGCCCAGGTCGCGCACCAGCCAGCGGGCCCGCTCGGTGAGCACCCTGGTCTTGCCCGATCCGGCCGGGGCCACGATGCAGGCGCCCCCTCCGAGGTGGCCCACGGCCTGCCGCTGGTCGGGCGCGAGGTCCGCGACCGGCTCACAGGGCCGGAGGGCCGACAGGTCGCCCGCGGCCAGGCTCGCGGCCGGGATCAGCGCGGCGCCCTGCAGTTCAGCGGCGCCGAACGAGTCCAGCGGCCCGCCGTCGCACCAGGCGGATCCTTCCGGCGGCGGCACCACATCACCCGGCTCGTCCGCAGTGGCGGCCCGTGCACCGAGCTCCAGAGCCCGCCGCCGGGGGGCGAAGTCCAGCCGGTCGGGGTTGCGTGCGTCGACGGCGTTGGCGGTCAGCAGGTGATGCCAGACCTCGTCGGTCAGCGTGAAGCCCGGACCCAGCTCCCACCACGACTCGTGCAGGGCCGGCCGGGGGTCGGGCAGCGGGCCGTCCAACTCGATCACGAGCCTCTCCCGGCGGTGCCACGCCGACCGGAGCCGCCGCCCGGTGGCTGCGTCGAGCGACGATGCACTCACCGTCACCCGGGGGTGGTGCTCCCACGGCTCGGGGGCCGGTTGGCCGGGCGACACCAGCACGCTACGACCCAGGCAGTCGGGTCCGGCCGCCCGTTCGGCGTCGTAGTCCGGCACAGCCTCAGCCCCGTGGCCGGGTCCGGGCGAGGTCACTCACCACCGGCTCGTCAGCGTCATGGCCCGGTCCCCACACCCAAGCGCGCCATCGTCTCCAGCACCCGGTCGGGACGGTGGCAGCGGCCGTAGTCGAACCCGGACCGTAGGCAGATCTCCAGCAGCTCATCGTGCTGGTCGGTCCGCTTCCAGGGCAGGGGCAGGTAGATGGGCAGCCCGAAGGCCCGCAGGGCGTCGAGACCCTCGTAGACCCGCTTCTGGTACCGGTAGCGGTCGGCCCAATCCCAGTCGGGCGGCCCGAAGCCGGTGCCGGGGTCGAGGATCAGCCGGTGCCGCTCGATGCCGGCGCCCTCCCAGCGCGGCAGCGAGCGACGGAACCAGGCGCAGATCGTCTCCACCGGATCGCCGGTCACATGCCGGGAGGCCTTGGGGTCGGCGCCCCACACGAACGGCGCCACGACCAGCACGTCCTGCTCGGCCGCGAGGCGGACCATGGCCGGGTTCTGGAGCCCGTCGGCCGCGTTGATCATGCTGGCCCCGCACTCCAGGGACCGGCGCATGATCTCCGGCTGCCAGGAATCCACCGAGAGCACCGCGCCCCGGTCTCCGCACAGCTCGGCGAGGGCCTGGACCTTGCCGTCGAGGCGGGCCCACTCGACCTCGATGTCAACCCGGGCAGCGAACTGCGTCGAGCCGGCCCCGCCGAGATCGATGCCGACGCAGCCGCCCTCGAGCAGCTCGCAAGCCCGGGCGACCGCGCCCTCGACCGTCGTCGCCACTGAGAAGTCGGCCAGCGAGTCGGGCGAGGCGTTGATCACGCCGTGAAGCCTCATCGGGCCAGGGAATTGAGCGGTGGACGGCTCATCAAGCGGCTTCGAGGGCCTCGACGAGCAGCGGCCCGATCTCGGGCGCCTCCTCCAGCACCTGCTGCCATGACGGGTTGAGCGAGTCCTCCCGGGGGTTGTCGCGGCACCGTGCCACCCCGTCGGCGACGCTGCGGGCGAAGACCTCGGCAGTGGCCTGCTCCGCGGCTACATCCACGACGTAGCCGTTGAGCTCGGCGTCGTTGGCGTAGTGGCGGACCAGGTTCCGGGCCGCGGCCAGGTAGGCCTCGCATAGAGCGGTGCCGCCGTCGACCACCTCGGGGCCCAGGCGGCGGATCATGGTGGCGGTCACGTCGATGCTCATGCGCCGCAGGCCCGCGGTCGGATCGTCGGCCGAGAGGTCCTGGTGCTTGTGGTCGTAGGCGCCGGCCACCGACACCTGGCAGATGCTGGACGGATCGCACCGCGCGTAGACATCGGAGAGGATGCCGATGTCCATGCCCCAGTGGCCGGGAATCCGCAGGCTCGCAGCAACCTCAGCGGCCATGGCCGTCTCCCCGGCCAGCGGGTACCGGAACGCCTCCAGGAAGCGCAGGTAATGGTGATCGCCGGCCTCCGCCCGGAGCGCCCGCACCAGCGGCGCCACCAGCAGCCGGGTCACCCGCCCGCCGAAGCGCCCCTCGGTGACGCGGTGGTAGTAGCCCTTGGCGAAGCAGTAGCCGAAGCTCGGGTGGGCTACCGGGTAGACCAGCCGGGCAGGCAGCTCCCGGCTGTAGCCCACGATGTCGGCGTCGTGCATGGCGATCACCGCCCCCGACCCGCCCGCCAGCACCGCGCCCAGGCAGTACCACACGTTGCGGCCCTTGCCCCGGCTGCGGGGGGCCAGCCCCCGGTCCCGCAGCCGCTGCTCGACCGCGGCCATGGCACTGCTGTCGTTCCACAGCACGTCGCAGCGCTGCGGCAGCCGTTCCAGCAGGCCGAGGGCCCGCCGGCAGTCGCGCTCGCCGGCCTCGTCGAGACCCACCACGATGTGAGCCAGCCAGCCAGCGCCGGCCAACTCCGCGACCATCCCTTCGAAGGTGTCCGCGGCCAAGTCTGACGCCAGGCAGGGGATGATCAGCGCCACGGGCCGGTCAGCAGCCCAGGACCGGAGATCGCGTTCGAGGTCGGCGACGTGGCGGTGGCCCAAGTCGTGCAGCGTCGGCACGACGCCCGCCTGGCTGAAGTCGGCCACGCCCGGCAGTGTCGCACGGCGAGGGCCGCATCCCACCCCCGGACGGCGAGATCGCGGGGTTAGAGTCGCCGCATATGACCGACCTGCCGCCGGCCGACTGGTACACCGACCCCGAGGACGAGTCGCAGTACCGCTACTGGGACGGATCGTCCTGGACCGAGCACCGCGCCCCCCGCATCGTCGACCCGGACGGGGGGCCCGGCGATGCCCCGGACGGACTGCGCAGCCCGTCGAAGCTGGTCGCGGACACCTTCTCACTCGCGGGCCGGCAGTGGCGGCCGTGCGCCGCCGTCGCCCTGATCTACATCCTGAGCCAGATCGCCGGTCTTGCCCTGCTGATCGTCTCGGCCCGCGACATCCTCATGGGAGAACTCGGCGAGGTCTACGACCGGATCTCCCAGCCCGGCTTCGACCCGCGGGATCCCGAACAGGAGGCCTACTTCGAGTCTCTGGACGTCGACCTGGCCCTCGTCAACTTCGTGCCCGCCCTGCTGGGCCTGCTAGCCCTGTGGGTCGCCAGCAACGTGATGCAGGCGGCGGTCACAAGGATCGCTCTCGGCGATCTGCACGACCGGACTGTGTCCACATCCGACACTCTCAGGCAGGCCATGCGGCGAGTGCCCCGGCTGATGGGCCTCGATCTCATCGTCGTGGCGGTCTTCCTGCTCGCGGTGGTCGCCATGGTCGTGGCACTGGTCGGCGCGCCGTTGCTGCTGATTCCAATGATTCCGGCCGCCATCGCCGGCGCCGTCTATGCGATGGTGGTGATGCCGATGGCGTATGCGGTCGCCTCGGCGGGGCCGCGCACATGGTCACTCCCCTACGGGGCCCGCCTCCTGCGGGGACGGTTCTGGGCGACGCTGGGACGCCTGCTTCTCATCTTTCTCTTGCTGTTCGCCGCGAGCCTGGTGGTGGGGATCGTGTTCACGATGGCGGGAACCTGGGGAGGGCTGGCGCTCGAGGTGGTCTCGCAGCTGGTTCAGACGGTGGTGGGTGCCGGGCTGGCGGTGGACCTGGCATCGTAGGCCGTTGTGGGGCAGCGATCCTCTACGACGACCTTGGGGGCGAGTCGGACTGACGGCCGCTAGCACTAGTGCCGTGTCTCCGAAACAGCTGGCGCGGCGCAGGAGGTCGAAGCCCACTTCCGCAGCGGATCCATGAGGCGGGCGTGCCAGTGCGACGTCCGAATCCGCGACAGACCGCTAGCCGCGGTGATGGCCGCGTCGACCCGCTCGACGAAGTCGCGGTCGCGCGCCGACAGACCCCCGACGTCGTGGCTGGTGATGGCCAACTCGACCTTGTTGTAGACGTTGGACCATTCCGGGTGACCGCCTGGAAGAGCCGTTCGGCGATCAGGGCCACATGGGTCATACAGAACCAGTGAACCTCAGCCGCGGACGACAACCAGTATGCTTCACCATGCGAGTGCCCTCCCCGGTGTGGCCTCGGGAACAAGGATTCTCCCACACCGGCTAGTGCCGTGTCTCCGAAACAGCTGGCGCGGCGCAGGAGGTCGAAGCCCACTTCCGCAGCGGATCCAGGTGCCTCGTCCAAATCCGCGACAGACCGCTAGCCGCCGGCCGCGTCGACCCGCTCGACGAAGTCGCGGTCGCGCGCCGACAGACCCCCGACGTCGCCGTCGGGTGATGGAAGAGCCGCCTCCACTGGGGAATGGCCGCTCGCCTCACAGCAGCAGTTCGGCGATCTCGGCTTCGCTCAGCAGGTCATCGGCGCTCATGGGGCTCAATGCTACGCCAACGGGCCGCGCCGCCGCAGCCGCGCCGCCTCCGATCGCCGCCGGTGCAGGCCAGGTCGAGCCCTAGTCCAGCAGGTCGGCGAAGGGATCCCCGAAGGGGTCGGTGAAGGGTGTGGCCTCGGGCTTGGGCACGGCCGGGGTCCAGCGCTCGTAGCCCTCAGCCTCGAGCTGCTCGGCGAGCTCCGCTCCGCCGGACTCCTGTATGCGTCCGCCGGCGAAGACGTGCACGGCGTCCGGCCTGAGATGGTCGAACACCCGGCTGGAGTGGGTGATGGCCAGCACGCCGAGCCCCTCATGCTCGGTGGCGTCCTCGATCCGGTCGCCCACGAATCTCAGGGCGTCGACATCGAGACCGGAGTCGAGTTCGTCGACAACCGCGAACGCGGGCTTCAGCACACCGAGCTGAAGGGCCTCGTTGCGCTTGCGCTCGCCCCCCGACAGGTCCACGTTCACGGGCCGGGCCAGGAACTTCTCGTCGAAGCCGATCCGCTCGGCCTCCTCCCGCATCCGCTCGGCCACCGCGGCGCCCTCGGCGGTGCACACCGACTCGGTCAGCATGTCGAGCAGCGAGACGCCGGGAACCTCGGTCGGGTACTGCATGGCCAGGAACAGGCCCGCCTCGGCCCGGCGCCACGCGGGCAGCCCGAGCAGTTCGGTGCCGTCGAGACGGACCGACCCCTCCGACACGTCGTAGCCGTGGCGGCCGGCGACCACGTGGGCCAGGGTCGACTTGCCCGAGCCGTTGGGGCCCATGACCGCGTGCACCTCGCCCGCGTTCACCTCCAGGTCGACGCCGGCGAGGATCTCTCGCCCGGCCACCGAGGCCCGCAGTCCCTCGATCACCAGCGTGCTCACGAAGCACCCTCTGAGTGAGAGCGCGAACAGGCGGGAGCCCGTGGCGTCGCAGCGGTGTCATTCCCGCTCTTGTTCGCTGCGCTCACGGGCCGCTCGGGCCACGGCCTCGCTCCCTGACTCGTGATGATGCTCATCGGTCGCTTCCCGTCCGCTCGGCCTCTAGTCGCCGCCGCCGAGGCTCAACACGACCCGGCCGTCCACGACGGAGACCTCGTAGACAGGCACGGGCCGGGTGGCCGGAAGCGACAGCGGCTCACCGGTCTCCAGATCGAACATGGCTCCGTGGGCGACGCACTCGATGGCGCAGTCGTCGGGCTCCACCCAGCCCTCCGACAGCGACACCTCGGCGTGGCTGCACGTGTCGCCAATGGCATAGACATCGTCGCCGATGCGCACAACCGCGATCTCGCGGCCGGCCACCTCGACGCGACGGGCCGAGTCGGGCTCCAGCTCGTCGAGGGGGAACAGATCGTGGGTCGTCATCTTGCTACTCCGATCTCGGAGAGAACTGCTCCGTCGTTCATCGCGTCACGCCGCCTGGCTCAACATCTGGTTGAGCTTCACGGACAGCGCCTGTCTGACGCCGTCGGTGACCGACCTGACGGGGAGCTCGTCGATCACCTCGTCGAAGAACCCGGCCACGATCAGGCGCTCGGCCACGGGGGTCGGCACCCCGCGGCTCTCCAGGTAGAAGACCTGGTCGGGGTCCACGGGCCCCACCGCGGAGGCGTGGCTGCACCGGACGTCGTTGTTCTCGATCTCCAGGTTCGGCACCGACTCGGCCCAGGCGTCGTCGCTGAGCTTGAGATTCCGGTTGGTCTGGAAGGCGTTGGTGCCCCTGGCGTCAGGCCTGACCCGGATGAGGCCGGTGTAGACGCTGCGGGCCGAATCGCCCACCGCTCCCTTGTAGAGCAGGTTGGACGTGGTGTCGGGCGCGGCGTGGTCCTGGTAGGTGCGGAAGTCGAGGATCTGGTCGCCGGTGCCGAAGTAGACCGAGAGCAGGTCGCCACTGGCCCCGCGTCCCACGAGACGGGTGTCGGCCCGGGTGCGGGCGTAGCCGCCGCCGAGCGCCACCGAGGCGGCCACCAGGGAGGCGTCGCGGTCTACCCGGGCGGTGTGGGCCGCTATCTGCCACGCCCGCGGATCGTGCTGCTGCAGGTTCAGGTAGCCGAGCCGGCCAGCCTGACCGACATCGAGCTCCACCACCGGTACCACCAGCGCAGGTCCGCCCGAGTGCTGAACATCGAGCACGGTCGCCTGCGCGCCCCGGCCCACCCGGACCACCAGCCGGGGGAAGCTGGCCGCGCCGGCCTCGCGGGCGTGATGCCGCACCACGATCACCCCGTCAACGACTGCTCCGTCGGGCACGTCCACCACTAGGGGCGCACGGCTGAAGGCGTCGTTCAGAACGGTGAAGTAGTCCGACGCGCCGTCCGACACCGAGCCCAGCAACGCTTCCGCGCCACCCGCCTCGGCCAGCGGCCCGATGAACACGCCGGCATCCGACAGCGTCTCGTTGCCGTCGACCCCCGCCACCTGCCCGTCGACCACGTCCACGACAGCCGCAGCCGCTGAACCGTCGACGCCGATGACGCCGCCGGCATCACCGGGCTCGGTCGCCGCCGCGGCGGCTCCGGCGCCATTGGCGAGCCGGTAGGAGGCGAGGTCGAAGTCGGCGATCGCGCTGTAGCGCCACTCCTCGGCGGCCGCCGTCGGAGGATCTGCGGCCGCGAAGCGCTCGGCGGCGGCCGCCCGGCGCTCTGCCAGCCAGGAGGGGCCCGGCAGGCTCCGGGCCGCGTCGACAGTGAACTGGGTCATTCAGCCGCCGTCGCGATACCGCTTGCGGAACCGCTCGCCCAGCCCGCCGGAGGAGGGCCCGCGCCCCTTGCCCTTGCCTTTGCCTTTGCCCTTGCCGCCCTTGGGCCGGCTCCGCGATCCCCGCCGCTTGCGCCGCTCGGCCTCGACCTCGGCGATCACGTCGGGCGCGGCCGCGTTCACGATGTCCTCGGCCGCGTCGAGCAGGTCGCCGATGCTGTCATCGCTGCCAAGGCTGGCAGGCTCGGGCGGGGTCTCGGGAGTGACGAGGGTGCCGTAGCTCCAGTTGACGTCGGCCAGGCGGCGGGTGTACTTGGGGCAGTCGTCGGGACAGCGCCAGGGGGCCTCAGGGGCCAGGTCCAGGTCGCACTTGCGCACGGTCTCGCCGTTGGGGTAGGTGCGCGACTCGAAGTACTTGCAGTCCTGGCGCATCGGCATAACTAACATTGTGGCATCCCGCCGACCCTTCGCGTCGCGGCCCCACCGAACCGCGGTCACCGCGGCCCAGGGCTCACCGGTGGTCTTGCACGATGACGGTGTCGGTGCCGGAGCGGCCGAACACTTCGGGGGCGTAGATTTCCTCGGCTTTGGCCGGGGGCACGACGAATGTGCCGGGGGTGGTGGCCCGGACGACGTAGCTGTATTCGTGGGTGCCGGCCCACAGGTACGACGAGAAGGCCTCGGCCCGGTCGTCGCGGAGGTTCTGGTGCTCGTACCAGGTCCACCGCCACCACGAGCCGGCGCCACCGCCGCGGCGGGCGTCGATGTCGCCGGTCACCGCCAATGCCGGGTTGAGCGCCTCGAAGCCTGCGGGCATGGGATCGACGAGCGCCATGTTGGTGCGCCGGCTGTCGTTGACCATGGTCACGTTGACCCGCACCTGGGCGCCGGCCAGCACATGCCAGACGCCGTCGTCGTCGAGCCACACGTCGCCGGGATCGTCGACGGCCTCGTAGCTGCGCTGCACCACGAAGCCCCGGTCGAGAGGATCCAGGTCGAGGTCGTCGGGGGCGTAGCGGAGACCGAGGCGGTAGTAGAGGCGGCCCTGCCCGTCCTTCTCGACGACGAGATCGGAGTCGCCCGCGGCCAGCAGCTCCGCCATCGGGACCAGTGTCAGGGCGCGATCGGTGCTGCGCCCGGAGAACTGGTGCTGCGCGGCGTAGAGGTCTCCGAGCCACACCCGGGCGACGAAGTCGGGATCGGTGGCCTCGAAGGCGGCGAAGTAGCGGTTCAGGGCCAGCAGGATGAACGAGTTCTCCTGGACGTTGTTCCAGCGTCCCCTGACCCGGTTGGCCAGCAGTCCAGCCACGACCTTGGGAACGAGATCCGACTCGGGAGCCATCGTGATCAGAGCGTCGAGCACGATGGCGTCGGTGCGGCGGTCGGAATGCAGCAGCAGGTAGGCGTCCTCGCCGTAGTCGGTGATGAAGGCGGCCGTCCCGGCGGACTCGACGACCCGGTTGTTGAGGACCCGCTCGATGCTGGCCTCGACGGCGTCGTCATCGACCACCGGCCAGATCCAGGCCAGGGCATCGGACTCCAGATCCGTGCCCCGGCGTTCCCAGAGGGTACGGGCGGCGCGGGCGTCCCGATCGCCGCCCAGCGATCGGACGTGCAGCGCGTAGGCCGACAGCATGTCCTTGCTTCGCTGGCTGTAGTCGGCCGGGATCCGGTCCTCGATGGTCTCCAGGTACCAGTGCCCGCTGGCCATGACGCCGTCGGGCACGGTGAAGCCCTCGTTCCGGGCGACTGTCAGAGCGTGCATCGCCTGGATCGACTGGTACGGGCTCGAGGGACGGTTGCGCGACCACCACCCGAAGCCGCCGTCGCTGTTCTGGAGGGCCGCCAGTTCGGTGATGTCGCGGCGGACGGCGGCGTCGAGCTCGGCCGGGCTGGCGAGGCCTTCGGCCTCGAAGGCTCCGAGCACGTCTCGCAGCGCGGAGATGGCCAGGATGCGGCTGGCGTAGGCGTCGGAGCTGGCGTACCGGTATTCGGAGAGGTACAGCACGGCGTCGGTCAGGGCCTGGAGCGCGGTCGATGAGGTGTTGATCTCGAGCCCGCCGAACTGGGGAATCACGTCTCGCGGCGCGGCTAGCGACTGGATGACCACGCCCTCGTCGACCACCCCGTAGGTGGCGAATGCCTCGCTGGTGGCCGGGGTGTACACGGGCAGGGCGACGATCTGGGCGTCGGCGTGGTCGCCCGACACCGCCGCCGCCCGGAAGCGGGCCGTGCCCGGTGAGCTCGCTCGGGCCGGGAACCGGACCTCGACCCGGTCGTTGGCGGGCACCGTCACCCGCCGTCCCGGCGACCCGTCCAGCTCGAGGTTGGAGGTCTGCACGACCACATCCACCTCCATGGCCGAGTCGGTCTGGTTCTGGACCACGATCGGCAGCTCGAACTCGTCGCCGTAGTTAAGGAACCGGGGGGCCGAGGGCCGCACCTGGAGGGGCAACCGCGCGGTGATGGCCGACTCGGCCGTGCCGAAGCGCTCGGAGCCGTGGACCGCGACCGCCATCACCCGGTAGCGGGTGAGGCTGTCGGGCAGATCGAACTCGACCGTGACCCGGCCCGCGGCATCGGTGGCTGCGTCGGGATCGAACAGCGCCAGAGCGTCGAGGTTCTCGCGGACATCGACTTGGATTCCTTCCGAGCCAGACCCGGTGTCCCCCTCGTCAGCGGCCTCGGCCATGGCCTCCTCCGCGACGTCTTCATCGGCTTCTGCGTAGTCCCCCTCGATCAGGCGAAGGAGCTCTTGGGGGCTCTCGAGCAGGACGGTGCCTCGGCCTCGCCAGGTGTTCAAGTACGCCGTCCAGGGGCGGTAGAAGACATCGATGGGGTCGATCAGCTGGTAGCCCGACACGGCCAGCACCGCCTCGTCCACCACGATGAGAAGCACGTTGGCCCCCTCGACCGGAGCACCGCCGGCGTCGTCGACCTCCACCGCGATGCTGGTCGCCGCGCCGGGCTTCACCACATTCGACGCGGGCTCGGCGGTGACGTCGAGGGTCCGCAGCAGGGGCGGGACTCGCAGCAAGGCCTGCCCGGACGCATAGGCGGGGCGAGGGGGCGCACCTTCCAGGGTGGTCCCGTCGTCGGCGGTTCGCTCGGTGGTGGACACGATCTCGACCTGCACCACGAGCTCGGGAACATGATCGTCGGTGATCGGCACCTCGACGACGGCGGCATGGTCGGCGATCTCGAAGGTGCGGAACTCGATGATCTGGTTGTGGGCGATCGTCAGCAGGCCGGTCCCCGAGGCGAAGGGCGAGTCGACGAGGATCTCCGCGGTGTCGCCCGCGGCGTAGCTCTCGGCGTCGGGAATCAGGTTGGCGGTCTCGAGATCGATCCTGCGGCTCGGCGGGCCGCTCCTGGCGCCGGCGACCCAGCGGGTCAACTCGCTGCGGCTGGTCCGCCCCGCGTCATCGACGACGTTGGCAGAGATGCGGTAGCGGCCTCCGATTTCAGCCGCGAACTCGCAACCGACCGGCGTCCGCGCAGAAACAACCTCGCAGGTCTCCGGGTCCGTCGGGTCCTCGGTCCACTGGCCGTCGACGTACTGGTTGACGATGCGCGCCGTGGTGATCTCGAAGGATCGGCCGGGAACGGGGTTGCCGTCGATGTCGGTCACGACCGCGTCGATGTCGAGGGTGTCTCCGGCCCTCACGAAGGTGCGGGCGGAGCGAACGCCGACATAGAGGCTGGCCGGATGGACCAGGACATCGGTCGCCGATGCCCATTGCTGGCGGTTCACGTCAAGCACCCGGGCCTCGGCGGTCACCGTGGTGGGGAGATGGTCGCCGTCGCCTTCAAAGTCCATGCGCAGGTAGTGGCTGCCGCGGGAGTCGGTCCTGCCCGAGAAGGTCTTGCGCTGCGGCTCGGGCCACGGCTCGTAGTAGTCGCCGAAGTACCACCACGGACGCCATACACCGAACGTGAAATCGCCCCAGTTGGGCGGGGAGTACGAGCCCTGCCGGGTAGTGACCGTCCAGGTGACCTCGGCGTTGGCGAGTGGACCGCCGGAGAAGTACATAGCGTCGACCGCGGCCACCGCCGGCTCGTCAATCAGATGGGGACCGGCTGATTCGAGGCGGGCCTCCACTTCGAACTCGGGGCGGCGGAACTCCTGGACCTGGAACGAGTGATAGTGCCGGTCGCTGTCACGGTTGCCCGGACGCTGCAACACGACGCTGCTCCAGCCGAGGTTCGCCCCCTCGGGCAGTTCGACGGTGAGATCAAAGCCGCCGTGGTCGTCCAGACGGACCTCGCCGCTGCCGAGTTCGTTGCCGAACGGGCCGGAGACGCTGTAGGTGACCAGCTCACCGCTGGGGAAGAGCTCAAGGTCGCCATCGCCGCTCAGATCGAGATTCCGGACCCAGCCCTTCAGATGCAACGTCTCGCCGGGGCGGTAGATGCCGCGATCGTCGGTGGTGTACCAGATGGTCTGGTCGTCCCGCGGCCACGCCGCGACGTTCACGGGGTTGAGGGCCCGGTCGGCGCCGAGGGTGGCGACCACCCATTCGTATTCCCCGGAGCTGAGCGAGGCGCGAGCGAGGCCGTCGTCATCGGTGGTCAGCGTCGCGTCCCGGCCCAGCTCGATTCTCACACCGGCCAGCGGATCGCCGGAGCGCAGGTCGGTGGTCCACACCACCACATTGCGGTAGTCGGTGATCATGTCGACGCCGATGTCGGTGTCCTGCACCCAGGCCATAGTCGAATGGCCGGTCTCGGTCTCTGCGAGCCGGCCGGCCCCCTCGACGATCACGACCACATGGCCGTGCTCGCCGTTGAGGGCACCGGAGAGATCTACGGGAACCTCGGTGAGGCCGTCATGGTCGATGCCGGTATCGACGATCTCGTCGACGGCCAGCGGCCACGGCCCGTCCACCACAGTCCTGTCCCGGCTCCGTCGCCAACGGGACACGAAATCCAGGTACGACCCGTAGTCACTCGGCTCCACCTCATAGAGGCGCACACGAAGCTGCTCCCACTGGCGCACCAGCACAGGAATCGTCTGCTGCGCACCGAGCGGATCGACGGTGGCCAGTCGCCCTCCCGTGAAGCTGAGATGGGGAGTGGCTTCGTCGATTCTGAACTCGACCGTCTCGGGCTCTTCCAGCCTCTGACCGAACATGTCGCCCAGCGCTGCGGGGATCACCACCTCATAGACGGTGCCGCCAGCGGTGGGCCCGGCGATGGTCATAGTGCGGCCGTACACCGAGACGGTGGCGCCGGGGAGCGCCGGCGTTATGGAGACGTCGTCCGCATCGAGCGTCTCAGCATCCAGCCTGTTGTTGAACCAGACGTCGAGCGAGCGCCCCGGCCGGCACCCCTGAAACGGGCAACCTGTGCCGTCCACCCGCAGCGGCGCGTACGTACGGGCCTCCACAACCGACGAGTCGCCGCTGGTGTTCGGGCCCTCGGCCGACGGTACATGGGGGCCGACCTCGATCCTGATCGACGAGTCAGGCTCGAGCGGCTCCACCGGGCGGAAGGCGACCCATGTGTCCTCTAGCCAGTACCCGAGCAGGGAACTGATGTACTCGTCGCCTTCGATCTCGTCCGCGCTGGCGAGACGGATCTGTTGCTGGTCGCCGTCGGCTGAGAACGTGATGGCCTCGAGCGCGGCGGCAGGCTCGACCCGCTGATCGAAGGAGACGAGGAAGACCGGTTGGAGATCGAGCGGGTCGTGCTGGGGGACGAGCCACACCATGCTGGGCGCGGGTGTCTCGAACTCGAAGCGAACGGCCTCGGCAAGCACACCGCCGGACTGCGACGTCGTCCCCGCGGGGATTTCGACCACATATGAGGTCGCCATCGGCAGGCGGTCGAATATCTCCGGGGCGTGCTCGAAGCGGAGTGTGCGCGTGCCGATCCACTGCCAGCGGCCCGGCAACGACGGCGTGATCGTCACTGGAACGTCGAGGTCGTCGAGTTGGCCGATGGTGGCGAGCGGCACCATCGGCTGGTTGAAGGTGATGCTGACGAAGGGCGCGATCCCGACCTCGCCCTCGGGCTGCACCCGCAGCACCTCCAACGGTCCGCGATCGACATCGGGGGCGTCGATTTCCGGCCCGGCCGGGAACGGCCGATCAATGGTCTCGCCGGTGCGGGGCGGCGGCAGCGTCTCGGGTGGGCGGTTGAAGTCGGCTGCGTCGCTCTCGTCGTCGTAGTCCCAGGGCGGCAGCCGGTCGGTCACGGCGCGGATCTCCGCCGCGTCGAGCGGCCTGCCGTCCACCCGGCTCACCGCCGGCGAGCCCGGACCGCCGATCGCGTCGCCCTCGCTCAGCCGGACGGTCAATGCTGTTCCCCGCCCCGAATCGACCGAACCCTGGGCCGAAGTCGCGGAAGCAAGCGCGGGCGCGTTGCTGGACCGGTCGCCTTCTCCCGCGTCAGAGTCTTCGTCGTCTGAGCAGGCGCCGGCCAGCAGCCCAACAACGACTCCGACGATCAGGCAACGCCTCAGATGTTCCCGCATGGATCGGCAGCCCTCCTGGTGCAGTCCGGAGGTTATGACGACACTAGGAGCGGATCAGTTCCCACGATCCATGCCGTGGTTCAGCCGACGCTGCCCTCCATCTGGAGTTCGATCAGGCGGCTCCACTCCACCGCGTACTCCATGGGCAGGGTGCGGGTCACCGGCTCGATGAAGCCGTTGACGATCAGGCCCATGGCCTGCTCCTCGGTGAGGCCCCGGCTCTGCAGGTAGAACAGCTGGTCGTCGGCGACCTTGGACACGGTGGCCTCGTGGCCGATCACCGCGTCGCCCGAGCCGACCTCCATGTAGGGGTAGGTGTCCGACACGGAGTCCTCGTCGAGGATCAGGGCGTCGCACTGCACGTGGCTCTTGCACCCGTGGGCGTCGTCCTCGACCCGGACCAGGCCCCGGTAGGAGGTGCGGCCCCCGCCCGAGGAGATCGACTTGGACACGATCTTGGAGGTGGTCTCCGGCGCGGCGTGGGTCATCTTGGCCCCGGTGTCCTGATGCTGGCCCGGACCGCCGTAGGCCACCGACAGCACCTCGCCCGACGCCTTGGGTCCCACCATCACCACCGCCGGATACTTCATGGTGAGCTTGGAGCCGATGTTGCCGTCGATCCACTCCATGTGGCCTTCGGCCTCGACCCGGGCCCGCTTGGTGACCAGGTTGTAGACGTTGTCGGACCAGTTCTGGATGGTGGTGTAGGTCACCCGGGCCGAGCGCCCGACCACGATCTCCACCACCGCCGAGTGCAGCGAGTCGGTGGAGTAGGTGGGTGCGGAGCAGCCCTCGATGTAGTGGACCTTGGAGCCCTCGTCGGCGATGATCAGGGTGCGCTCGAACTGGCCCATGTTCTCGGCGTTGATCCGGAAGTAGGCCTGCAGCGGCGCCTCCACCTCCACGCCCGGCGGCACGTAGATGAACGACCCGCCCGACCACACCGCGGAGTTGAGCGCCGAGAACTTGTTGTCGTTGGGCGGGATCACCGTGCCGAAGTGCTTCTTGACCAGCTGCGGGTACTCCCGCAGGGCGGTGTCCATGTCGCAGAACAGCACTCCCTGGGCCTCGAGGTCCTCGCGGTTGCGGTGGTAGACGACCTCGCTCTCGTACTGGGCGGTCACCCCGGCCAGGTACTTGCGCTCGGCCTCGGGGATGCCGAGGCGCTCATAGGTGTTCTTGATCGACTCGGGGACCATGTCCCAGTCGTTGGCCAGGGTGTCGGTGGGCTTGATGTAGTAGTAGATGTCGTCGAAGTTGATGCCGGTGGTGTCGCCGCCCCACGTCGGGCGGGGCCGGCGCTCGAAGCGGCGGTGCGACTTGAGGCGGAAGTCGAGCATCCACTGGGGCTCGCCCTTGAGCCACGACATCTCGCTGATGATGTCGTTGTTGAGACCCTTCTTGGGCTTGAAGACGTAGTCCTCCTCGTCGCTCCAGCCGAGCTGGTATCGGCTGAGATCGACACCGATGTCCGCAGTGGTCATGGAATCTCCCGTCGCGCCGGCGCTTGCACCCCAATCTACCGCGGGGAGCGGCGATCAGTCGATACGACGCTGCTCGGCCCGGTAGTGATGGCCGCGCCGGGCGTAGATGTCGGCGTTCTGCTGGTTGTGGCCGGGCTCGACCGCGTTCTCACGGACCCGGGCCGGCGTTCCCAGCGCCATGGCGCCCGGGGGCACCACCGTCCCGCCGGTCACGGTTGCATTGGCGCCCACCAGAGCGTGAGGGCCGATCCGGGCGTCGTGCATCACTACCGAGCCCACTCCGATGAGCGAGTCGTCGTGCACCGTGCAGCCCTCGAGGTGAGCCTGGTGGCCGATTGTGCAGTCGTCGCCGACGATCGTCGGGTGAGAGGGCGTGCAGTGGATCACCGCATTGTCCTGCACATTGCTGCGGGCGCCGATCTGGATCACGCCGTCGTCGCCCCGCAGCACGGCATAGGGCCACACGGAGGCCTCCGGGCCGAGCTCGACATTGCCGATCACTACCGCCAGCGGGTGGACGTACGCGGTGGGGTCGATGCGCGGCTCGCTGTCCCCGAGCGCGTAGATCGGCATCTACAGCCCTGCCACCCGGCCGTAGCCGCCCTTGAGGAACACCAGCGGTCCGCCCGCCCCGTCCGGCGGCCCTGCGGTGCCGAGGGCCACGACCTGGCCCACGACGATGTCGTGGTCGCCGGCGGCGTGCACCGCTTCGACGCGGCAGTCGATCCAGGCCAGGCAGCCTTCGATCACCGGGGCGCCGGTGGCCTCGATCCGGGTGGTCAGGCCTTCGAACCGGTCGTCGGTCTTGCTGGCGAACGTGGTGGACACATCGGCCTGGTGGTCGCCGAGCACGTTCACGCAGAAGCTGCCCACGTCGCGCATCCGGATCCACGAGTCCGAGTCGCGGCTGGGGCAGAACGACACCAGCGGCGGGTCCAGCGAGACGCTGGTGAACGATCCGATGGTCATTCCCTCGGGCCCTGTGGGGCAGGCGGCAGTGACGACGGTGACACCCGTGGGGTAGTGGCCCAGCACCCGGCGGAACTCCCGGCCGTCGATAGGGTCGCTTACGCCGCTGCCGCTCGTCATCGCATCGGGAGGCTACGGGCAGCCGCCCACGGACCGCAAACACCCTGCCGGGCCGCGTCGTGTTCCCCGCTCTTGTTCGCTGCGCTCACGGGCCGCCCAAACCAAAGCAACTCTGCCCACGGCCTCGCTCCACGATCGCATCGGGAGGCCAGTGGTTCGCGCCTTCTCGCTCGGCCTCTGGCGGCGCGACAATTGCCTGATGAGTTCTGACCGATCCCCGCCGCCGCTGCCCGACGGGCTGGTGGCGGTGGTCAAGCGCGACTGCCCCACCTGCGAACTGGTGGCGCCGGTCCTCGGCGACCTGCATGAGCGGGCCGGCCTGACCGTGTTCACCCAGGACGACCCGGAGTTCCCCGTCGACGCCGAGTGGGTCCGCCACGACGGTGACCTCGCCGTTTCCTGGCACCACGACATCGACACGGTCCCGACCCTGCTACGAGTGGTCGAGGGTGTGGAGCGCCACCGCGCCGTGGGCTGGTCGCGGGCCGAATGGGAGAAGCTCACCGAAGTGGACGGGCTGGGCGAGGGCCTCCCCGACTGGCGGCCGGGCTGCGGCTCGCTCAGCGTCGACCCCGCCCACGCGGACGAGCTGGCGGTGCGGTTCTCGGGTTCGGGCCTGCGCAGCCGGCGGGTTGAGCTGGCCGCCCTGGAGGACGAGTGGGAGTCGATGTGGGACCGGGGCTGGTCCGACGGGCTGCCGGTGGTTCCCCCGACCGAGGCCAGGGTGCTGCGGATGCTGGAGGGCACCAGCCGGGACCCGTCCGATCCGGTCGCGGTTGTGCCGCCAGCCCTGGTGGAGTGCAGCGTCGAGAAGGTGGCCGTCAACGCGGTGATGGCCGGATGCGCGCCCGAGCACCTTCCAGTGGTGATCGCCGCGCTGGAAGCGGCCTGCACCGACGAGTTCAACATGCACGGCGTGCTGGCCACCACCATGAGCGTCGGGCCGGTGCTGGTGGTCAACGGACCCGTGGCTGACCGCATCGGCATGAACAGCGGGCTCAACGCGCTGGGCCAGGGCAACCGGGCCAACTCGACCATCGGTCGAGCCCTCCAGATGGTGGTGCGCAACGTCGGGGGCGGTCGTCCCGGCGGTGTTGACCGGGCCACCTTCGGCTCGCCGGCCAAGGTCGGGTTCTGCTTCGCAGAGGACGAGGCCGGCTCGCCGTGGACATCGCTGGCCGAGAGCCGCGGCTGGCTGGCGGACCAGTCCACCGTCACCGTTTTCGCGGGCGAGTCGCCCAGGATCTTCATGGACGAGCGGTCCCGCAGCCCCGAGTCGCTGACCCGGCATCTTGCCCAGGCGCTGCAGGCCACCGTGTCGCCCCGGATGATGCTGGTGATCGACGCCATGCTGGTGCTCTCGCCCGAGCACATGGCCCGCTACGCCGATGCAGGCTGGAGCCGGGACCGGTTCATGGACGAGCTGTCCGCAGAGCTGTTGCTCGACACAGACAAGCTGCTGGCCGGTGTCAGGGGCGTCGCCGCGGGCCTGCCCCCGGACGCGGCGGGCCAGAAGGTCCCCAAGTTCCGCCCCGGCGGGCTGATGGTGGTCCATGCCGGCGGGCGGGCCGGACTGTTCTCAGCCATCATCGGCGGCTGGCTCAACGGTCCTCGAGGCAGCAACCCGGTCACCCGCGAGATCACGCCCTGAAATCGGCTCGCGACTACCCTGACCCCCGTAAGGAGGACGCCCCATGACCACCATCCTCGATCCCACCTCTGAGGCGGCACCGGCGACGCGGGAACGGGCCACCCGTCCGGAGTCATTGGCCGGTCTGACCGTCGGACTGCTCGACATCTCCAAGCCCCGTGGCAACGTGTTCCTCGACCGGGTCTCGGAGCGACTCGCCGGGCTCGGCGCGACGGTCAACCGCTACACCAAGCCCACCTTCACCAAGCCCGCCCCGGTGGACCTGCGCCACGAGATCGCCACCGAGTGCGACGCGGTGATCGAGGCGCTAGCCGATTGAGGCTCCTGCGTGTCGTGCAGTGTGCACGACATCAGCGACATCGAGCGCCGCGGCGTCCCCGGGGTGTTCGTGGCCACCGTCCATTTCACCTCGGCGGCTGCGGCCCAGTCGAAGTCGCTCGGCTTCGACGCCGCCTCGGTGCTCACCCGCCACCCGATCCAGGACCGCACCGACGACGAGATGACCGAGATCGCCGACGCCGCCTTCGACGACCTGGTCAAGGCCCTGGTCGGCCCCGGGCAGTAGCTACGGACGTTACGACCAGGCGGCCAGGGCCACCGCGGTGGTGCTGGCGTAGAGCACTCTGCGGCCTGAGGCTGCGCTGAGGAACATCCCGTTGGCCACCCGCGAGCCGGTGGCTACCCGGTCGATGAGGCTGCCCGAGACGATGTCGACCACCACCAGGTCAGTCATCGAAGACCCTCGTCCGTCACAGGACTTCCCAAACTCGGGCTAGCAGAACACCAGTCGTTGTCGACAAGCCGTCCTGGTAGTCAGGATCCGCTCTGACTGGATGTCAGCCGGGTGAGTCGATCCCGCCAGCGACTGGAGCCTTTCGGGATCCGCCAGTTCTCAGGAATGCTCGGATCGGGTGCCTCGGGCTCCGGCGGCAGAGGCGGCTCGGGACTCCCTTGTGGCTGCCGCTGCACATCCTCAGCCATGAACCATCTCCCCGAGAGAACCGACCCGGCCCGCTCCCGCACTTCACGCAGCACGGCTGCCTGCGACTCGACGACACTCATGCCAGTCTCGTAAGCGAGCCGGTACCCGGCGGGATCACCATTCACAGCCATCTTGCTCACCCCCAATCAAAGCGAGGGCCCGGCGAAGGGCCCTCGCTAGGCTCCGAACGAAGGAGCCATGAGAAGGATGGAAGTATAAGCATAACATTCTGAACTACGCAACTTCTTCGCCGGCGCGCTCGCCTGGAGTCAAGCCGAGAAGAGCTCGGGGACAATAGGGCAGCCGGATGCGCGGGCTGCTTCGGCTGGGGTGCGCACTCCCGAAGGGGTCACCACACGCGTGACGAGCCGGTTGAGGTCCAGGACGGCCAGACCTCGCATGGACGGGTCGTCGGGGCGATGGCGGGCGTGGAGCATCTCCCACATCTGTTCGGGCAGGATCCGGCCCGCGCCCGCTATCAGCCACACCGGCGTACCGCGGTCGCGGGCCGCCTCGACCACCGGCACCGTCTCGGCCTCCACCAGGGCCTCTGACGGGCCCGCGCAGTCACTGGCAATCAGGACCAGGTCGGCCGTCCCAGCGGCCTCGGGATCGTCAGGCTCCAACCACCGCAAGTCGGGCCGGTCCTGCAGCGCGGCGTCGAACGCTCCCAAATCCTCCATCGCGAGAACGCTCGACCCCGCCGCCAGGGAGTCCAGGCCGCGCTCCAGCACGTGTCCGGTGGTGTCGGCGTCCAACTCCGATACCACCCTGGTCGCCTCGGCGCGGGGGTCCATGGCCGTGAGCATCCGGGCCGCCAACCAGACCAGAGGCCCGCAGTCGCTGCGGCGGTCCAGCAGCCGCCGGCACGATGTGAGCAGGCCCTTGGGGTCGTCGGCGAACGACGACAGCGCGGCGGCCGACTCTCGGACCAGCGGCCCCACCGGGACGGTGCCGGCTCGAGCCACATACCGCAGCCGCTCGATCGGATGCACCCCCCGAGCGTACGCAACAGCAATCCCGCCGCGCCGGAGGGTCCCGACGCGCCAGGCCGGAGCAACCAAGTCGCAACAAGGACCCGCCGGCCGGGAGGACTCAACCGCTAGCTTGGGCCCCGTGACCGCCGTCTCGCTCGACCTTGAACTGGACCCGCTCGGAGGCAAAGCCAGGCCGCTGTCCTCCTGGCTCACGACCTTCCCGCTGCTGCCCGTGCTGCTCGACCCCTACACGAACGAGAGCGCCTGGATCCTGCACACGGCACGGCGGATCCTGGTCACCTACGCCGAGGCCGGCTGCCGGACATGCTGGGTGGTGGCCTGCGGTCCCGACGACGCCCGGCGCTTCCTCGGCCCGTACGCCGAGGAGATCCTCACCTTCTCCGACCCGGATCGACGAGTACCCGCCGCGCTCGGGCTCGACACCCTTCCCGCGTTCGCCTTCGTCCTCCAGAACGGGCTGGTCACCGCGGCCGCTCAGGGCTGGAATCCAGCGGAGTGGCGGGACGTGGCCGAGACCGTTTCCGACTACACGCACTGGCAGCGCCCGGTGATCGGCGACGGGCAGGACCCGGTCGCGTTCCCGGGAACGCCCGTGAGAACCTGAACAGGCTCAGGCTGGAACGGGCGTTATGGCCGACTCCGCCGATCTGAGGGATTTTGCCTACTCGGACCTGCTGCCGCTAGGCCCCGACACCACCGAGTACCGGCTGGTGTCGACCGAGGGCGTCTCCACCATCGACGTAGCGGGCCGCCCGTTCCTGAAGGTCGAGCCCGGGGCGCTGACGCTGCTCACGTCGGTCGCGATGCACGACATCAACCACTACCTGCGGTCCGATCACCTCCAGCAGCTCCGCAACATCCTCGAGGACCCCGAATCGTCCGACAACGACCGGTTCGTGGCCACCGAGCTGTTGCAGAACGCCAACATCGCCGCCGGCGGGGTGCTGCCCATGTGCCAGGACACCGGGACCGCGGTGATCATGGGCCGCAAGGGCGAGCAGGTGCTCACCTTCGGCGACGACGCCGAGGCCATCTCTCGGGGGGTCTACGACACCTACCTCAAGTCCAACCTGCGCTACTCGCAGCTCGCCCCGCTCGACATGTTCACAGAGGTCAACACGCAAAACAACCTGCCCGCGCAGGTCGAGATCTACTCCAAGCCGGGCGACGTCTACGAGCTGTTCTACATGGCCAAGGGAGGCGGCTCGGCCAACAAGTCGTTCCTCTACCAGAAGACCAAGGCCCTGCTCAACGAGGAGTCCCTCCTCGACTTCTGCGACGAGACGCTGAGGCTGCTCGGCACGGCGGCCTGCCCGCCCTACCACCTGGCCATGGTGGTGGGCGGCACCTCGGCGGAGCACAACCTGAAGGTGGCCAAGCTGGCGTCAGCCAAGTACCTCGACTCCCTGCCGACCGCCGGTGACGCGGCCACCGGCCACGGGTTCCGGGACCTCGAGTGGGAGCAGCGGATCCTGGAACTGACCCGCACGTTCGGGATTGGCGCCCAGTTCGGCGGCAAGTACTTCTGCCACGACGTGCGGGTGGTGCGCCTGCCCCGCCACGGGGCCTCCAACCCGGTCGGGATCGCGGTGAGCTGCTCGGCCGACCGCCAGGCCCGGGCCAAGATCACCTCCGAGGGGCTCTTCCTGGAGCGCCTGGAGACCGACCCGGCCCGCTTCCTGCCCGAGGCTGCCGGCGACGAGCTGTCCAGCGAGGTGGTGGCGGTCGACCTCGACCGGCCCATGGAGGAGATCCTGGCCGGCCTCACCCGCTACCCGGTCAAGACCCGCCTGGCTCTGACCGGCACGCTGGTGGTGGGCCGCGACATAGCCCACGCCAGGATCAAGGCGCGCCTCGACGCGGGCGAGTCCATGCCGGAGTACCTGCGGGACCACCCGGTGTACTACGCGGGACCGGCCAAGACCCCCCGGGGCTATGCCTCGGGTTCCTTCGGGCCCACCACCGCGGGCCGCATGGACTCCTACGTCGACCAGTTCCAGGCGGCCGGGGGGTCGATGGTGATGCTGGCCAAGGGCAACCGCTCGTCGGAGGTGACCGAGGCGTGCGCCCGCCACGGCGGCTTCTACCTGGGATCCATCGGCGGACCGGCGGCCCGGCTGGCCCAGGACTCGATCCGCAGGGTGGAGGTGCTCGACTATCCCGAGCTGGGCATGGAGGCGGTGTGGCGCATCGAGGTCGAGGACTTCCCCGCCTTCATCGTGATCGACGACAAGGGCAACGACTTCTTCACCGAGGTGTCCACCCCGGTGAGGCTCCGTCGCTAAGAGGCCGAGCGGATAGGGGAGCGAGTCCGGCCCATACGGGCGAGGCCGTGGCCCGAGCGGCCCGTGAGCGCAGCGAACAAGAGCGGGAATGACAACGCCACACCGCGACCGGCGCTCACCTATCCGCGTGGCCGCTAGGGAGCGGCGCCGGCCCGCCAGTCGAGCAGGGGGCAGTCGCCCCAGAGCCGCTCGAGTTGGTACAGGTCTCGCCGCTCGGCGTCGAAGACGTGAACCACGAAGGGTCCGTAGTCGAGGAGCACCCACTGGCGGTCGTCGGCGCCCTCGACGCGAAGCGGCCGCGGACCGCCCGCCGCTCTCAGGCTCTCCTCCACGCCCTCGGTGATGGCCCTCACCTGGCGGGCGTTGTTGCCGTGGGTGATCACGAACAGGTCGGTCACCACGAGCACATCGCCGACGTCGATGACCACGGTGTCGACGCCCTTGCGCTCGTCGGCGGCCGCAGCCGCCGCCATCGCCCAGCGCCGCGCGTAGGCGCCGTCCTCGATCGCGGGCGGTCGCCCGGCCGGGTCTGTCGAGCCCGCCAGTCCGGCCGCGCTGGACTCGGGCGTCACCGGGCCGCCTGGTCGCTTCCGACAGTCACGGTTATGTCAACCACGTCAGGGGTGTCCTCGCCCAACTCGATCAGGGCCATGTCGACGCCGAGCACGAAGGCGATGGTGTTGGTGAGGGGGTCGTTCACGAGATCGGCGCGATGGTAGGCGAAGTGGGTGGTCTCAACGCCAAACTCGGCGGCGTTGCCGATGACGGTGATGACCCCGCCGGCCGCGATCACGTCGTCGACCAGCGCGTCCCGGATGGACGGATCGCCCGTGCCGTCGAGCAGTTGGACCCGGGGCCGCTGGAAGGTCTCCGGCTGGCGAGGCCAGGGCACCAGCTCCAGAGCCCTGTCGCGCAGCCAGGATCGGCCGTCCTCGCCGAGCGTGTAGCGGGGCGGCGAGGCAGGATCAATCACCAGGGATTGCAGAGGCGGAACCTCCACAACTGCGGTGCCGGAGCCGAGAACCCGCATGAACGGAGACAGGGGCGACGATGCCGGCGGAGCGGCCGCGGCCGCGTCGGAGGAGCGCCCGATGACACCGAGCCACGACTCCCACAGGGTGCGCTGACGCTGCAACCGGTTGACATCGGCCTCGTCCGCATTCCTGAAGGCGTACACCATCGCCGCGTCGGAGGCAGAGAACTCGTGGGTGCCGGCCTCGTACACGACCCGCTGGACGCCGCCGGAGTCTGCCTCCGAGAGATCGTCCACCAGCAGGAAGGGCAGCGGCCCGGCCGGACCCATGCTGTCGGCCAACGACTCGGTGGTGATCTCCTCGACATCGTCGAACCCGATCCCGAAGAGTTCCTCGGCGACCTCCTCGACTGCGTCGACCCCTCCCCCGGCGTACACCTCGGAGATGAGCTGGCCCTGCTCAACCGCCCCGCCCTCGGCGGCAACCAGGAGGTCGGCGGGCAGCAGCACGATGCCGCCTCCCGCGTCGATGCCCGTGCTGGCCATGAAGGCGACACCGGCCAGCTCGCCATTGTGGGTGTGGAGCGACAGCAGCGTCGGCGTGACCCCGACCAGCTCCAGATACCCGGGTTCATCAGGCTGCAGGACGATCTCTTCGTGGACCGTCTCGAACCTCGTGTCGAGAACGGCTCGGCCGCCCTCCCGAGCCAGCAGCAGGACGGCCAGGCCTGCAGCCACCACTATCGCGGGAAAGACGAACCTCCAGAAGAAGTGCGCACGGGGAGCCGGCTGGCGGCGGCCCCGCACGAACCTCAGCGACCACGCGGACAGGGCGGATAGGTGAGAGCGCTTCGCGTCGAGCGGGGGTGTTTCCCGCTCCTGTTCGCTGCGCTCACGGGCCGCCCGAATCCCAGCACCATCGCCCACGGCCTCGCCCGCATCGGCCGGATCCGTTCGCCTGCCCACCCGGCCTCTCAGCGACCGCACCCGTACAGGCCCCTGGATCTCACGACATCGGCCACGGCGCGGGGCACGAGCGCCTCGACCGGACGGCCGTCAGCGAAGCGGGCCCGGATGTCGCAGGACGAGATGTCGAGCGCGGGCGCCTCCACCACTTGAGCAGGCCAGCCTTGCGGAGGCCTCCCGCCGGAGCGTCCCGCCCGGTCTACCACGACGGTGGTGGCCAACTCTCTCAGCTCGGCGGGCCGTTTCCAGGTGTCGAGACTCTGGGCGATGTCAGAGCCGACCACCAGCATCAGCTCGGCACCTGGGTGCAGTGAGGCCAACTCCGCGAGGGTGTCGGCCATGTAGCTCTCGCCTCCGCGGTCTACCTCCAGCGAGCTCGCCTCGATCCCGGCGAGGTCGCCGGCCGCGGCCTGCGCCATCTCCAGTCGCGCCGGCGCGGCCGTCACCGGATGCAGGGCGGACTTCTGCCACGGGTCGTTGGCGACGACCAGCAGGACAACGGACAGCCTCAGGCGGTGTTGCACCTCCAGAGCGACCGCAAGATGCCCGAAATGCGGCGGATCGAAGGTCCCGCCCAGCACCCCGATGCGCGACCGGCTCGCTCTTTCCACCGCGGAAGTGTAGGATCACGCAGGTTCGGTCGCGACGCGACCCGTGACAAATGTCACACTCGTCGGGCGCGTTCGCCTTGACTTGCCGGGAACAAACGCGTACTGTATTCTGGTTCGTCTGGGCTGGAGTAGTGCACTTGGAGGGTGTGCGCCCGGCACCAAATCCTCCCCACAAAGAAAGCGAGAAGGCTGCCCTGCCACGCGATCGGGGCGGTCAGGTGAGTGTGACATGAGTGACTCAGTAGGACAGTATCTAAACGAGATCGGCGCCGTGGCGCTGCTGAACGCCCAAGAGGAGCGCGAGCTCTCGCAGGCCATCGAGCGCGGTGTCGACGCCCGCCAGCGCAAGGATGAAGGCGAGCGCAGCCGGGAGATCGACCGCGCTATCCGCGAGGCCGCCGCAGCCAAGGACCGGTTCATCCGGGCCAACCTGCGCCTGGTGGTCAGTGTTGCCCGCCGGTATCCCCTGCCTCCGGGCATGGAGCTTCTCGACCTCATCCAGGAAGGCAACCTCGGCCTCGAGCACGCCGTCGACAAGTTCGACTGGCGCAAGGGCTTCAAGTTCTCGACCTACGCGACGTTCTGGATCCGCCAGTCCATCGGGCGGGCCCTCGATCAGAAGGCCAGCCTGGTGCGCCTGCCCGGCGACCGGTCGGCGTCCCTGCGCGCCGCGCTGCGCCAGGTGTCCGGCGACGGCGACGAGCTGGACGACGACCACGCCCGGCTGCACCGGCTCACCACCCCCACCTCGCTCGACCGCACCATCGGCGACGACGACAGCAACGAGCTGATCGACCTGCTGCCCGACGCCAACCCCGGCCCCGAGCTCGAGGTCATGGCCAAGGCCGAGGAGGAGATGGTGACCGGGCTGCTCGACATCCTCGAGCCCCGAGCCAAGTATGCGGTCGAGCAGCGTTTCGGGCTCTCCGACGGCATCAAGCGCTCCTACCGCGAGGTCGGCGAGGAGCTGGGCGTCACCGCCGAAGCGGCTCGTCGCCTGGTGAAGCGCGCCATCAATGCCGTGCGCGAGCACGCTGAGGAGTTGAGCCTCGCCGAGACGGTCGACGCGGCCTGAGCATGCGATGACCGGCGAAGACCTGACCCTTTTCGCCGGCGGGAGCACCTGGTCGCCGTCGTCCTGGAGGGCCAAGCCTGCGAAGCATCAGCCGGCTTGGCCCGACGAGGCCGATCTCGAGCAGGCCACCAAGGCCCTGCGCGACCTGCCTCCGCTGGTATTTGCCGGCGAGGCCCGGGCCCTGACCGGGCTGATGGGCCGGGTGGCCAACGGCGAGGCGTTCCTGCTCCAGGCCGGGGACTGCGCGGAGTCGTTCGACTCGTCGGCCGACTCGATCCGCGACAGGCTGCGGGTGATCCTGCAGATGGCCATCGTGCTGACCTATTCCGGCGGTGTGCCGCTGGTGAAGGTTGGCCGCATCGCGGGGCAGTTCGCCAAGCCCCGGTCCAGCCCGACCGAGACTGTCGGCGACTTGGAGTTGACTTCGTTCCTGGGCCACATGGTCAACGACATCGGCTTCAGCGAGGCCGAGCGGCTGCCCGACCCTCGCCGCCTGCTCACCGCGTACCACCGGGCCGCGTCCACGCTGAACCTGCTGCGGGCGTTCACCCGGGGCGGCTACGCCGACCTGTCGCAGGTGTCGAGCTGGAACCGTGAGTTCGTGGCCACGTCGCCGGCGGGCCGGCGCTACGCGCGGATGGCCGACGAGATCGACCGGGCCCTGCGGTTCATGACCGCCTGCGGGGTCACCACGGCCAACACCCCGCAGCTCCACGAGGTCGAGTTCTACACCAGCCACGAGGCCCTGGTGCTCGACTACGAGGAGGCCCTGACCCGGGTGGACTCGCTGACCGGGGACACCTACGACTGCTCGGCCCACATGCTCTGGATCGGCGAGCGGACCCGGCAGCTCGACGGCGCCCACGTCGAGTTCCTGCGGGGCGTGCACAACCCGATCGGCTGCAAGATCGGGCCCACCGCCACCGTCGACGAGGTGCTCGCTCTGTGCGAGGTGCTCAACCCCGGTCGCATTCCCGGCCGCCTGACATTCATCACCAGGATGGGCGCCAGCAAGATCGAGACGCTGCTGCCGCCGCTGCTGCGGGCGGTGCGCGACTCGGGGCATCCGGTGGCGTGGGCCTGCGACCCGATGCACGGCAACACCTACACGTCCACGTCGGGGCGCAAGACCCGCGACTTCGACGACGTGCTGGCCGAGATCAGCGGCTTCTTCGCGGCCCACACGGCCTGCGGGACCTGGCCCGGCGGCGTGCACGTCGAGCTCACCGGCGACGCGGTCACCGAGTGCATCGGCGGTGCCGACAAGATCCTCGACGCCGACCTGGAGCAGGCGTTCGAGACGCTGTGCGATCCCCGGCTCAACGGCCGCCAGTCGGTGGACCTCGCCTTCCGGGTGGCCGAGATGCTCTCGGACCGCGCCCGAACCTAGATCAGGCGAGGCGGTCCACGAAGGCCTCGAGCTGGCGCAGGTTGCGGACCTCGAACACGCCGTCGCAGTGGGGGGCGTACTCGCCCACGATCGAGTCGCCGGTGTCCCAGTAGCTGCGGGGCTCGGGGTTGAGCCAGTACAGGTGGCGGGCCTTCTCCCGTAGGGCTTTGACGATCCAGCTCTCGGGGGCGTGGTAGTTGTTGCGGGCGTCGCCGAGGACCAGCACGGTGGTCCGGGGACCGACGTCGTTGCCGTAGTTGTCCCAGAACACCCCGAGGGCGTGACCGTAGTCGGAGTGGCCGTCCACCCAGACCACGTCGGCCTCGGTGTTCACCCGGTGGACCGCTTCAGCGATGTCGTCGGTGCCCTCGAAGTACTGGGTCACCTCGTCGAGCCCGTCGATGAAGACGAACGACCTCACCTTCGAGAACTGGCTGGAGATGGCGTACACGAGGTGCAGCGTGAACCGGGCGAACGCGGCCACCGACCCAGACACGTCGGCCACCACCATGATGTCGGGCTTGTGGGGCCGGGGGTGGCGGAACTTCGGCTCCACCGGCACGCCCCCGTAGGAGAGCGAGTGCCGCACCGTGGAGCGGAAGTCGAGCGGCCCGGAGCGTCCGTGGCGGCGCTTGCGGACCAGCCGGGCGGCCAGCTTGCGGGTCAGCGGGTAGATGGCCTTGCGGAGGCTGGCCATCTCCTCGCGGGAAGCGTGCATGAAGTCGATGTCGGACGGCAGCGGCTTGCGCAGGGTCTTGGCCATGGCCTCGACGCCGCGGTCGGCCACCAGCCGGCGCCGGATCTCGGCCTCGATCTGGCGCTTGAGCTCGGCGATGCGCAGCTCGTAGGTGTCGCGCCTCAGGCGCATCTCGAAGTCGTCGACGCCGCCCTCGGTCTCTTGAGCCACATCCATTAGCCGTTCGAGCACGCCGTCGAGGTCGAGGTTTCGCAGAGTGCGGTACAGGTAGTAGGTGCCTCCTACGGGACGGCCCGGCTCCATCCCCGCATAGCGGCGGACCGCCTGGCGGGCCGCAGCCCGGATCATCTCGGCATCGCCCCGCATCAGGGCCCGGTAGAGCATCTCGGCCAGCTCCTCGGGGCTGAGCATGTCGCCGGCCCCGCCCCGGTCGCCCTCGGCGGCGATCTCGCCGTCGACGTCGGGGATGTCCTCAAGATCGTCCTCGGTGATCTCGTACTGCGCCCCCCTCAGTGAGAAGTACACCTCGAAGACGGTCTCGAACGCCTTCCAGTGGGCCTGGTTCTTGACCAGCGTGGCCGCCAGCGCGTACTTGAAGGTGTCGCGGTCCTCGACCGGGATGTGCTTGACGGCCTCCATGGCGTCGAGGTTCTCGGTGAGGCTGGCGGGGATGCCCACCGCCCGCAGCTCCGCGATGAAGCCGTTGAGCAGGTCCAGCAGAGGATCCCCGGCCTCGGCGGGCAGGCCGCCGACGCTGCCTATGCCGGACGCGTGGTCTGCCACGGTCACAGCCGAGCCCTGACCCCCCTCGCCCATCCGGTCAGTGTCTCCCGCTCATGTTCACTCCGCTCACGGGCCGCTCGGGCCACGGCCTCGCAGGCTCGGCCTCAGGCGTCGAGGCCTTCGACGGTTGCCAGTTCCTTGCCCGCCCGGGCGATGTCGCTCTGGTACTTGAGCAGGATGTTGATCGTCTCCGCGGCGACGTCGGCATCGACGTGCTGCACACCGAGCAGCACGAGGGTGCGGGCCCAGTCGAGCGTCTCCGACACCGACGGCGGCTTCTTGAGCTCCAGCCGGCGGATCGAGCGGACCACCCGGGCCACCTGGTCGGCCAGGTTCTCGGTTATGTCGGGAACCTTGGCCAGCACGATCTCCTTCTCCCGCTCCATCGACGGGTAGTCGATATGCAGGTACAGGCAGCGCCGCTTGAGGGCCTCGCTCAGCTCGCGGGTGTTGTTGGAGGTGAGGAACACCAGCGGCACCTGCAACGCCTCCATGGTGCCCAGCTCGGGGATCGACACCTGGTACTCGCTGAGGATCTCCAGCAGCAGGGCCTCGGTCTCCACCTCGACCCGGTCGACCTCGTCGATCAGCAGCACGATCGGGTCGGTGGCTCTGATGGCCTCCAGCAGCGGCCGGGTCAGCAGGAACTCGTCGGAGAAGATGTCGGTGGAGATGTTGTCCCATTCCACATCGGCCTCGCGCTCGGTCTGGATGCGCAGGAGCTGCTTCTTGTAGTTCCACTCATACAGCGCCCTCGCCTCGTCGAGGCCCTCGTAGCACTGCAGGCGGATGAGCCGGCTGTTGGTGATCTCGGCCACGCTCTTGGCCAGCTGGGTCTTGCCGGTTCCGGCCGGGCCCTCGACCAGCACCGGCTTGTCGAGGCGGTCGGCCAGGTAGACGACTCCGGCCAGGCCGGCGTCGCAGAGGTAGTCGACCTTGGAGAGGCCCTCACGGACCGCGTCGACGTCGGTGAATCGGTGCGACATTGGCGATCGGTCCAGCGGTCGGCTAGCGGACGTGTCCTTCGCCGCGCACGACGAACTTCAGCGTGGTCAACTGGTCGAGACCCATCGGGCCCCGGGCGTGGAGCTTCTGGGTGCTGATCCCGATCTCCGCACCGAAGCCGAACTCCTCGCCGTCCACGAACCGGGTGGAGGCGTTGACGAGCACCGCGGCGGCGTCGACCTCCCGGGTGAACCGGTCGGCGGCCGCGATGTCGGAGGTGATGATGGTCTCGGAGTGGCCCGATCCGTTGCGGTTCACATGCGAGATGGCCTCGTCGAGGGTGTCGACCACCTTCACCGACATCCTCAGGTCGAGGAACTCGGTGGCGTGGTCGGCCGCGGTGGCCTCGCCCATCGACGGCACCGCCCCGCGGGCCCGCTCGTCACCGAGCAGCTCGACGCCGTCGAGGGCGGCCGCGGCCCGGGGCAGGAACTCGTCTGCCACCGCCGAGTGGACCACCAGCGACTCCAGGGCGTTGCACACCCCCGGCCGCTGTGTCTTGCCGTTGACGACGATGTCCAGGGCTTTGTCGAGGTCGGCGGTGGCGTCGACGTAGGCGTGGCAGTTGCCGGCCCCGTCGATCACTACTGGCACGGTGGCGTGCTCGAGGATGGACGCGATGAGCGACGGCCCGCCCCGCGGGATCAGGCAGTCGATGTGGTCGTTCTGCTGCATGAACTCCACCGCGGCGGCACGCGACGTGTCCTCGACCAGGATGAGGGCGTCGGCGGGCAGGCCGGCCGACGAGATGGCCTCGCGGATTGCGGCCGCGATGGCCACGTTGGATGTGATCGCGGACGACGAGCCCCGCAGGAAGGCGGCGTTGCCCGACTTGAGGCAGAGGCCGGCCGCGTCGGAGGTGACGTTGGGGCGGCTCTCGTAGATGATGGCCACCACGCCGAGAGGCACCCGGACCCGCTCGATGCGCAGCCCGTTGGGACGGACCCAGCCGTCGGCCACTTCGCCGATGGGGTCCCGGCGGGCCGCGATCTGCCGCAGGCCGCCGGCCATGGCCTCGATGCGGGCCGGAGACAGGCGGAGGCGGTCGACGAGGGCCGCCGGAGTCCCGCCGGCTTCCGCCTGGGCGATGTCGATGGCGTTGGCCGCACAGATCTCGCCGGTCCGGGCCACCAGCAGGTCGGCCGCGGCCATCAGGGCGGCGTCCTTGGCCGCGGTCGACGCGGCAGCCATCAGTCGGGAGGCCGCCTTGGCCCGGGCAGCCAGCTCGGCAACGGGCGTCACGGCGGGCTCAGCGCCCGAACCGGGGGCGGGCGGGTCGGCAGACTCGACGGGCGCGGCGGACGGGATGACGGTGGTTGCTGCGCTGCTCATCGTCTCAGGCTATAGGAGCGGCAGGGCCAGCCTCCCCCTCAGAGGCCGAGCGGACGGGCGGCACAGGTCTCGGGGGATCGGCGAAGCGCCGAGCGAGACCGTGGCCCGAGCAGCCCGTGAGCGGCGGCCCGTGAGCGCAGCGAACCGCAGCGGCAGGCACGCACCCCCGTCTCAGGCCGCCGGGGCAGCGCGGCTAGCCTCGCCTCTTACGCATGATGGACTCTCCTAGCCGTGACTGAGCCGAGACGGCCCCGGCGAGCGTCGGGCCCGCTGCTGGTCGCGCTGGGGATCGGCCTCAGCCGCCTGGCTGGTCTGGGCCGCGAGACTGTCGCCTCGCGGCTTCTGGGCAACACCGCGGCCGGCGACGCCTTCGCGGTGGCCATGCGCATCCCCAACATGCTCCAGAACCTGCTGGGCGAGGGCGTGCTGTCGGCCAGTTTCGTGCCCGTCTACAGCCGCCTGCTCGACGAGGCCACCGACGAGGGGGGCGACGCAGAGGATCCGGGCCGGGTGGCCGGCGCGGTGGCTGCCGCGCTGATGACCGTCGTCGGGCTGGCGGTGGCGCTGATCGTGACCCTGGCCCGGCCCATCACCTTCGTGCTGGCGCCCGGCCTCGAGGGCGACCGCTTCGACCTGGCCGTCTCACTGGTTCGCATAACCGCGCTGGGCACCGGCTTCGCGGTGCTGTCGGCATGGTGCCTGGGCGTGCTCAACAGCCACCGCCGCTTCTTCGTGTCGTACGCCGCGCCGGTGCTGTGGAACGCGGTCCAGGTCGGGGCTCTGGTGGTGGCCTGGATCCTGGCCTTCGACCTGGACGGCGTGGCCCGGGCCATGGCCTGGGGCGTGGCCGTCGGCGGCCTGGCCCAGCTGCTGGTGCAGCTCCCGCTCACCGTGCGCCTGGCCCGGGGCCTGCGGCTGCGCTGGATGCGGGACCACAGCGGCCTGCGCGAGATCAGGCGCCGTTTCGGGCCCGCCGTGCTGGGAAGGGGCGTGGTTCAGGTCTCGGCCTACGTCGACTTGATGCTGGCCTCGCTGCTGGCCACCGGGGCGGTGGCCGCCCTGTACCGGGCCCAGATCCTGTACATGCTGCCGGTGAGCCTGTTCGCCATGAGCGTCGCCGCGGCCGAGCTGCCCGAGATGTCGCGCCTGGCCAACAACCCGGCTGCGCTGGCCGCCCGATCCCGGGCGGCGATGCACAGGGTGGCGTTCTGGATGCTGCTCGCGGCCGCGGTCTACGCCGCGGCCGGCGACCTCATCGTGGAACTGCTGTTCGAGGGCGGCGTGTTCGAGTCGGCCGACACGGTGCTGGTCTGGTTCGTGATCGCGGCCTACGCGATCGGCTTGCCCGCAACCGGGGTGAGCCGGGTGCTCCAGAACGCCTGCTACGCCCGGGGCGACACGGCCGGGCCCGCTCGCATCGCCGCGGTCCGGGTGGCGGTGGCCGCCGCCGTCGGCACGGTCGTCATGTTCCCGCTGGACCGCATCGTGGTCGGCCCCGACGGACTGATCGGCGCCGCCGACGCCCTGGGACTGGCGTGGGCGTTGCCCGCAGCCGAGCGGGCACTCGACGATGCGGTGCGACTCGGTGCGGTCGGGCTGGCCCTCGGATCGGCGGTGGCCGCATGGACGGAGATCGCCATGCTGTCGCGCCGGTTCGGCTTCCCCGACGCGGTGCGATCAGCGCTGGGGGCCCCGGCTGCCGCCGCGGCCGTCTCCTTCGCGGCGACCGCCGCTCTCAAGCTTCTGGTGGACGGCTGGCCGTCAATCCTGTCGGCGCCGCTAGTGGCCGCGGCCGCGGTTCTCGTCTACGCGCTGGTGGCCTTCCGCAGCGGCGTAGCCGAGGCCCACCTGCTGCTCCAGCCGCTGCGAAGGGCGCTGTGGACCTCGCGGGACTAGAGTTCAAGCCATGTGGAAGCTCCTAAAGCGCCGCTGGAAGTACCTGACAGCCCGCCTTGGGGGCCGCTGGGAGGAGAAGGCCGACCCCAAGACCCAGCTTGAACAGGCCATTGGGGAGGCCCGCGAGCAGCATCGCCGCCTCAAGGACCAGGCCGCCAATGTGATCGCCAACCAGAAGCAGACCGAGATGCGGCTGAACCGGGCCATCACCGAGTTGGAGAGAGTCAACGTCAACGCCCGCCGCGCCCTGATGATGGCCCAGGAGGCTGTCTCGGACAGTGATCAAGCCAAGGCCAAGTCCTACAACTCGGCAGCCGAGCAACTGGCGGGCCGGATGATCACGCTCGAGCAGGAGATCGAGAGCCTCAAGGATCTCTACTTGCAGACATCGCAGGCGTCGGATGAAGCCAAGGCAGCCGTCACCCAGAACGCGTTGAGCCTGCAGGAGAAGCTGCGACAGCGTCAGAAGCTGCTCGGACAGCTCGATCAGGCTCGCATGCAGGAGCAGATGAACGAGGCGATGACCTCGCTGTCGGAAGCGGTCGGAGAGGAGCTTCCGACCTTCAACGAGATCCGAGACAAGATCGAGGCGCGCTACGCCAAGGCGAAGGGCATGGCCGAGCTAGCCGAGGGCGGCCCCGAGGTGAGCATGCTCGAGATCGAGGAGGCGGCCCGCAACAAGGAGGCGAAGGCTCGCCTCGACCAGATGAGGGAGAATCTAGGCCTCCCCGCGCCAAGGACTGACGAGATCCTTGAGGCGACCGTCGTAGAGACGGCTGCAGCCGAGGCGCCCACAACTCCTGACGACTGAACGGCAGGCTGTAAGGCACCTGTCAGCCAAGGATCGGCCATCTAGGAGCCGGGCAGGACTACCAGATCGTTGGGTTGTCCGAAGTGAACCTTCGGATGCACCAACGACCGGCGACCAAGTGCAGGCTCTTGCCATTACGCCAGACTCACCGACTGGCGAAACCGCTGGGGGGTGCGCGGTCGTCTGCGCGAAACTGGCCAGGTCCATCTACGACCTATGGCACGGCATCTCCAGATGGATACCCCAAGGTGGGGTGTCGGCGGCCATGAGATCCTGCCCAGTGGCGGCCATGTAGCTGCCCGCTGGCGGCCAACAGTTCTGCCCAGTGGCGGCCAACAGGGTTGCCCACGTTGAAGTCCATGGCCCGTCGTGGTCCACCGCGGCGGGGTGCTCCTCCTACTCGAATGGCCGGTCACCACGACCGTGGCCATCGAGCAGGAGGAGCAAGTGAAGTCTCGCGAGGAAATCATGAACATGTTGGAAGCATTCGACCTGACTGGGTCGTTGCGCGATGCCGGCGAGTTGGCCGGCGTGTCTCATCACACCGTGGCCCGCTATGTCGCTATGCGCGACGCCGGCGAGCTGGTCGACTGCGGGCCGCGGCGCAGGGAGCGGATCATCGATCCGTGGCTGCCGAAGATCGAGGAGTGGGTCGAGCGGTCCCACGCCAAGATCCGTGCCGATCGGGCTTTCGACAAGCTCGCTGCGTTGGGTTACACCGGTTCGGAGCGCACGGTGCGCCGGGCGGTGGCGGAGGTGAAGGCCAACCATCGTCGTGGCCGGCGGCGGGTGTATCGGCCCTGGATCCCCGAGCCGGGCATGTGGGCGCAGTGGGACTGGGGCGCTGGTCCGGTCATCTGTGGGCGAAGGACGAGTCTGTTCTGTGCGTGGCTGGCGTGGTCGAGGTTCCGGGTGGTGGTGCCGTGCTGGGACCGCACCCTGCCCACGGTGGTTGCCTGTGTGGATCGGGCGATGAGAGCCTTCGGCGGCGCTCCGACGTATTGGTTGACCGACAACGAGCGCACCGTCACGATCGACCACGTCGCTGGGATCGCTGTGCGCCATCCGCAGATCGTCGCGGTCGGCGCCCATTATGGGATCACGGTGGCGACGTGTGTGCCGGCTGACCCCGAGTCCAAGGGCGGCAGCGAGGCGACCGTGCGGATCGCCAAGGCCGACTTGGTGCCAACCGACGCGAACCTGCGCGGCGACTACACCGGCTGGGCCGAGCTGGTCGAGGCCTGCGAGGCGTGGATGGCCGAGATCAACGCCCGCCAGCATCGGGTGACCCGACGGCCGCCGGCGGAGATGCTCACCGAGGAACGGCATCGGCTGCACACGCTGCCCGAGGCCCCCTACACGGCGGCGCTGGGGGAGACCCGCAAGGTCACTTGGAGCTCCACGATCAGCTTCGGCGGGGTGACCTACTCGGTCCCGCACACCCTCGCCGACGAGACGGTGTGGGTGCGCGTCGACGGCGACCAGGTCGTCGTCGTGCACTGCGCATCGTCAGGACCCGTCGAGGTGGCCCGCCATCAGCGTTCGACACCTGGGCATCCGATGATCGACGACGCCCACTACCCGCCGCGCCCAGCTGGACCCCTGGCGCGGCGTCCAAGACCGGTGAGCGCGGCCGAGGCCGAGTTCCTGGCGCTCGGCGAGGGCGCTCGCACCTGGCTGGTCGAGGCCGCCGCGGCGGGCACGGGCCGCATGAAGGTCAAGATGGCCCAAGCCGTCACCCTTGCACGCCTCCACGGCCAGGTGCGCGTTGATTGGGCGCTCGGCCACGCCGCGATGTTCGGCCGCTTCGCAGACGGCGACCTGGCCTCGATCCTGGATGCTCACCCGCCCGGACGCCGCCGGCGCGCCGATGACGTGCACTCGCTGCAGTCCGGCACCGCCGCCTGGGGTCGCCTCGGAGGCGACCGATGAACCCAGCACCGATCGACGAAGTCGTCGACTTGTTGCGAGAGCTCCGACTGCCGCACATGCGACGCACCGCGGCGGACCTGCTGGCCACCGCCAAGGCTCAAAGGTGGGACCCAGCCGAAGCAGTCAAGGCGCTGCTGGCCGAAGAACTCGCCGGCCGCCAAGCATCCTCCATCAACAGCCGCCGCAAGGCGGCCGGGTTCCCCACCGGCAAGACCTTCGACGCCTGGGACGAGACAGTGTCCTCGATCCCGGCGCCGACCCAGCGGGCGCTGCGCACCCTGGAGTGGATCGAACGCCACGAGAACCTCGTCGTGTGCGGACCATCAGGCACCGGCAAGACCCACTTCTGTGAAGCGCTCGGACAGGCCGCCGTCGACGCCGGCCACAAGGTGACCTGGTTCAGCCTCGAGCACCTCGGCGCGCTCGTGCGCCGCCACAGCGCCGACGACACCGCAGCCAAAGCCATCCGACGCATCATGCGCGCCGACGTCATCGTCATCGACGACATCGGCCTATTGCCGGTCACTGCCGACACCGCCGAAGCGCTCTACCGCGTCGTCGACGCCGCCTACGAGAAGCGCTCCATCGCCCTCTCCAGCAACCTTCACCCCGCCGGCTTCGACGAGCTCATGCCCAAAACCATCGCCAACGCCACCGTCGACCGGCTCATGCACCACGCCCACGTCGTGCTCACCGCCGGCGACAGCATCCGCCTCACCCAAGCCACCGCCGGAAAGGGGGTGACGCCACTAACCAACTGAACTGTGGGCAACTCTGCTGTCCGCCACCGGGCAGTTCTGCTGGCCACGACTGGGCAGTTCTGCTGTCCGCCACCGGGCAGTTCTGCTGTCCGCCACCGGGCAGATCCCACTGGCCATTGACAGTGGGGAATCTCAGTGATCAGAACTGGGGAATTTCAGTGATCGCCGTCAGCTTCCCGGCGTGTCTAGAGAGGTCAGGCTGCGGCAGCAACTAGCGCAGCCGCGGTAGCTCCTTCCTCACGAGAAAGCACATGAGCTGGCCGCGGCGCAGTGTGCCACTCGATGTCCAAGACATCGTCGCGTAACGCCGGGGGCGCCTGTTCAGAGATTCCAGGCAAGCACGCGTCGTCAAGCTGACCTCGATACGCCATGAACCGGGCCGCTCTGAGGCGCCGGATCCAGCTCTGGTCGCTGGACGCAAGGTGGGCCTGTGCAAGCTCATCAAAGGCTCCCGTGTCACCGGCATCACCAAGTGCCGAATACAGACGGAGCCATTGCGCGTCATAAGTCACGCCGGAAGCCTCGATGCGCTGTAGAAGCCCGGCGACTGCGGTCGGGTTCACTGGAGCAGTCGCCTCGATGTAGGTGGACAACACATCGGCGTACTCGGGGCGAGCCACGATCGGTGCGCTCAGTTCATCTGCCGTGCCAGCAGCCCCGGCGGCAGCCAGCAAGGAGATGCCAGCCATCATCAGGAACCTTCCGGGCCGATCGCGACCGCGGGCCCGCCACTGCGTCGCGGCCTCCTCCGCTTCAGCCACAGCGTGCAGTACAAGCATCAGCGCTTGGGTCTGATCCGGCCCTAGTGATGATCCAAGCGACGACAGAACGTCGCCGACACTGAGAGTCCCGTGATACCAGCTCCACGACAACTCCTCGTCAGCACCCAGCGCATCAAGCAATGCGAAGATCGCGGAGTTGCGCTCCCCCGAGCCCGATGCTTCAAGGTACTCGCGTACCGCGAGGTCGATCCTCGTTCGGTGAAGCATGTAGGTCTCGCGGCGAAGCTCCCGTGTCTTGTCGCCGTTGATGTTCAACTCCAGCGACCTCAAGACTCGGCGCACCTCCCGTCCTGCATCTCGTACCGCCTCATACGAGCCGAGGATTCTGAGATCGTCGCCGTGGCGAATGTAGCAGACCCCCGCGGAGGTCAGCGCTCTGTCAAGAGGGGCCAATACCGCAGTGGCCAACGGATCAGAGGCCGCGAGTCCCTGAGGGAGCCCCCGCCTCCGACCTCCGGTGACTTCGCCGAGCCACTGTTGCAGCGCTGACACGACAACCTGATCGCATCCCGCCCGACCGAGCGCGTCGGCAAGAACGTCATGACGGATCGAGTCATAGAACGACTGAATGTCGACCGAGAGCACGTAGGGCTGGTCGCTCTCGCGAACGAATCCTTCCAGTGCCACCCATTGCTTGTCGCTCTTGAGTCCTCTGGGCCACAGCACACTGCTGTCCGCCAGCAGACTCGCCTCGATCTCAGCGCGGCAACGCTCGACGAGTGCCGCATAGGCCAGCCGGTCAGCGAACCGCAGGGCCGCCGCCGGCCGCACACCGCCACTCGGCTTCGGAATCTCCACCTCGTGGACTGGTGTCGGCTCATAGCGTCCCTCCTCGAGATCCTCGCGAAAGGCCGCGCAGACGCTTTCCATTCCTGCACGCGAGAGGTCATCGCCCACGCGACCTGGAAGCAGGTCGCTGTATATGTCATCGACGCGCAGCGCCGGCAGTCGTTCCACGAATGCCCTCCATCTCCGAGAGTTCCCAGCAGCAACGCTGCCAGCAACCCGGTAGATCCTGCGCCGCCCGTCGCCGGGCGCCCTCGCTACATGCAATCGGCCATCGTCTCTGAGCATCCGGGCCGCTCTGCTGATCTGGCTGATCTCGACGTCGAGTCGTTCAGCTAGCTCGCTTGGGGACGACGGCTCGCGCACCAGCTCGTCGAGCATCCGCTCTCCGACGCTTCGCGAGTGCTCGCGGTCATCTCGCCGCGCCTCCGCCGTTACTTCGGCCAGCAGCGACGCGCCTAGTTCCTCGCCCAACTCCGACAGCACATCGACATGCAGATCACGACGCTGAAGGATGCGGATGGCGCTGTCCAGCTCGGCGCGGGCGGCGGCGATCGATTCGATGGAAGGACTCGCCAACAGCACGCGGCCACGCTCGACCACCTCGTCGAGGCCAGAGACCTGGCCGTCGCTTTGTCGCACCATCGCTCGCACTCCATCAAGGAATGCGCTGAGCTCGCCGCCGCTCATGTGTCAAGCATATGTCAAATATCCTGCCTTGTGCCGCAGGGCGTCATGGCAGCCATCCGCTGCCGAGGCGCGCTACGCCCAGGTCGGGGGCAGCGAGGCTGCGGCGTTCGAGGATCCGCCTGCTGGCCAACCTGACGGGTTGGCCGAGCAGTGCATGTTCGACATCGTCGCCATCCCACAGACGCGGGTTGTTCGCAACCACCGTGGCCCCCTGTGAGCGGCGGATCAACTCGTTCGCGACGTTGGAGTAGTCCCCCAACCCGCCAGACATCGCGGGCACCGCCAACAAGTGGACTCCCAGATCGGCGACCAGACGCGCCACGTCGACGCCTAGCGCATCCTTGCAAATCAATGTGGCAACCCGCACAAGCTCACCGCATCCAAGCGTGATCGACGGCTCGACGGGATCGATGGGCTCGCGCCTTCCTTCGCGATCCACGAACGCTGCGCCCTTGTCATGGCTCCATGCAGCACCAACGCCCGGAAGCAGCACCTTGGTGCGATTGACGCGCCGGCCGCTATCGACGTCGTGGACGGTGCCCGCGAACAGCATCGGACGGTCGGTTGCCTCGGCCCACTCGGATTCCAACGCCTCTAGAATGCTGGCGTCCACGCTCAGCTCTGGCAGCACGGCGGCCTTGACACCCCGTGAGCGGGCCTGCGTCAGCAGATCGCCGATCACCGACCGTTGACCAGCCACGTCGGAAGGACCCACCGGGTACGAGGAGCCAGCAAGTTCGGCCCGCGACTCATTGGGAAGCAGGGCTGCCGCATGCAGCGGTGGAGAGTTCGCCAGACCGTCGATGATCGGCGCAAACTCTCCATTCACGATCACGCGTATGTTGCCGACCCCGAGCCTGCGGATGTGAGCTAGTTCGCCAATGCCGAGGCCGAGCCGATGAGGATGAGCGCTGTGCCCCACTGCGCCCAGGAGTCGCATCCGTCCGACCGGATAGCGCTCCCCGAGACAGAGTTCGAAGTTTGGCCCTCGATCCGCCAACCAGTCTCGAGTGAAGTTCGGCCAGTACAGCCCGTCCAGCACGGTAGCGACGACGTGCGACAACCTACCAAGGTCCAACGGGGTGGCAAGACCGGCTATTGCGGCGCTCACGAACTCCGGGTCATAGTCAGTTCCACTTGTGGGTTGCGTGCCGTCGGGTGGGTCTACGGCACCTTCGAGCGATTCCTTGACCGACTCGGCATCGAGGTGGTCGTCGCTATTGCCGTCCCAGACACTTGTGTGGACGCCCAACTCCTCGGCACGTTCGTGCAGGGCGCAGACAGCCAGCCATGCGGACCCCGCATGGCTGCAGATCGTCGCTACCTCGGCGACAGCCGCACCTACCATGCTGGCCAGCCAGCCCAGAGGTCCGCCCGTATTGCCCCAACTGGCAACTGGATCACTCGAGCGACGGTAACAGCACCGAGCATTGGCAGTCTGAAACCGCCCTGGTATTCCTGGCGAGTCCCGGGAATGCCGACGGTTCAGGTGAGCAAGTGGGTTTGAGTTGGTCGGATTGCCTGCCAGCGAGCAGTGGGGTTGTCATTCGCGTCTACGACCACTCCCAGAGCCAGCCGGCCCGGCGCAACCAACTCGACGGGAATGCTCTTGGAGAGGTCTGAGAACCCGCCCTTCTGGACGATGCTGAAGTTGCGCGGCAGGCCCGAACGGTCACACAGATGCTTGACGACATGCTCGTCATCCGGCCCTTCCACGAGCAGCACACGGTGAGGGGTTCCGCGAGGCAGAGCCACCGGGCCGTCACCTGACCTCTATGCCCTGACCCGTGGCTATCTCAAGCTCCTCCTCGGAGTACTCCACCGAACGGAGGCCGCCAGCGTCGCGCTCCAGGCGGACCGCGACGCCCTCCACCTCGTCGTTTTCGCCCGAAGCAGATGCGAATCCCCTGATGCAGTCCCAACCGTGAGTCGTTGCGATGACCTGGACGTTGTTGTCTGCCGCAGCGCGGAGAACCAGGCGCCAGAAGTCGTGCTGCAACGAGTGGTGGATGCCGTTCTCGGCCTCGTCGATGAGCAGCAGACCACCAGCGGAGCCAGCCAGCGCGACCGCCACGCCGAACAACCGCACGGCACCATCTCCAAGACTCGGGAGCGGAACGCGATGCCCGTTCAGACGCACGAGGAAGAGACGATGAGAGCGATCGGCGCCGGGAACCAGGGCCACGCCGTCGATCTCGGAATGAACGGCTAGCCGCATGGATTCGATTGCCGCTTCCTCCTCCGGCGTGAGCGCGATGTCGCCCCAGAGTTCGTCGAGTCGCGGACTCGGCAGCGGCTCTGGCCCGAGCGACAGGCAATTGATCGGTTCAGGCCACCGATCCTGCGTCATCCCTCGGCGCATGAACCGTCGAGACCTCGCTAGCGCATCCGTGGGCAATGGTGAGGCGTAGCCGTCGAATTCTCCGAAGGAGACGCTCAGCACCTGACCCGTCCTCGCCGAAGCCAAGTCCCATCTCTTGTCGCGGCGCTCCCTGGGCACATCGTCGGCGGTCACGATTGAGACGCTCAGCATCGGAGGGTCGGAGTCCACCGCGCCCACCCGGAACGTCGCCCCCTCCGCTGAGGCCCTTCCGTGGAACAGTGCGGAGAAGTCAAGCAGTGCCTGCGACCCATCGTCGCCGTGCGAGCTGATGTCGAACTCTTCGTTCTGCTTCAGCACCTCTGCCAGCGATGTCGCGTAGCCGCGGTCGGCGAAGATGCGGACTGCGTCGAGCACGGTTGTCTTGCCCGTGCCGTTCCGGCCCGCCAGTAGCGTCACCCGGCCGAAGCGGTTGATAGTGAGACTGTCGATGCCGCGGAAGCCCTCGATCCGCAAGGAGGGCACGTGCAGGGAGTCGTCGACGGTGTTGCCGGCCATTGGCCTCATCCATGCCGGGGCTGTTCGCTGAACATCGTAGCCAGCGGCTGTGTGGCTAGGAGTTGGGCAGGACTACCAGATCGTTGGCGTGGACCACTATGTGAGGGGCACCGGGGGGCAGGTCCTCGCGGCGGCGGCCGGCTGCGGTGCGCAGCTCGTCGCTGCTGTGGCGGGCGAGGCCCTTGGCGAACACGTCTCCGCCCGCCTCGCGCACCTCCACCGGTGCGCCCGCGTCGAAGGTTCCCGACACCGACCGCACACCGATGGCGAGCAGCGACTTGCCCCGCTCGAGCGCGGCCCGGGCGCCGGCGTCGACCGCGACCTCGCCCTGGGAGCCCACCGCGAAGCCGATCCACAGCTTGCGGGCCGGTAGCCGCTCGGCGGACGCCCGCACCAGCGTTCCGACCCCGGCCACCCCGGCCGCGGCGTCAGCGAGCACGCCGGGTCGCTTGGCGTCGGCGATCACGGTCGGCACTCCCGACAGCGAGGCAACCCGGGCCGCGGTGAGCTTGGAGGCCATGCCGCCGCTGCCCCTGCTCGTTCCGGCGCCCCCGACCCGGCTCTGGAGATGGTGGTCGAACTCGACGATCTCTTCGATGAGCGAAGCCTCCGAGTTCCGGCGGGGGTCGGAGGTCAGCACTCCCGCGGTGTCGGTCAGCAGCACCAGCAGGTCGGCTTGAACCAGGTTGGCCACCAGCGCGGCCAGGCGGTCGTTGTCGCCCCACCGGATCTCGTCGTCGGCCACTGCGTCGTTCTCGTTGACGACGGGCACCACGCCCAGGTCCAGGAGCTTGCGCAGGGTGGTCCCGGCGTGCACGTACTGGGTGCGGATCACGAAGTCGAGAGGCACCAGCAGCACCTGGCCCGCCACTACTCCAAGACCGGAGAACACCTCGCGGTACATGCCCATGAGAGCGCTCTGGCCGACGGTGGCCACCGCCTGCAGCGTCTCCATGCTCGACGGCCGCCGGTCGCCGCCCATGCCGAGTTCGGGAAGCCCGGCCGCGATGGCGCCACTGGTGACCACCACCACCCGGCAGCCCTCTGAACGCAGGGACACCACCTCGTTGCAGAACTTCTCGATGGGGGCGCGATCGATCGCGCCGGCCTCGTCGGTGACCGACGAAGTACCGATCTTGGCCACGATGGTGCGGGCCGCCGGCTCCGGACTCATCGGTCGCTCCCGCCCAGAGGCCGAGCGAGTCGGCGGGCGGATGCAGTCCATACGGGCGAGGCCGTGGCCCGAGCGGTCCGTGAGCGCAGCGAACAAGAGCGGGAATGGCACCTAGTCACGAGACGGTCACCTGTTCGCGCTCCCCTTGGCACCCATGCCTCCGGAGACGGTGGCCTCGGCGTCGTCGTAGTACGTGAAGCTGAAGTCCCCGATTCGAACCTCGTCGCCGGTGACCGCGCCGGCGGAGGCCAGCGCCTTCTCGACGCCGAGGCTGCGCAGCCGATCCTGGACGTAGGCCTGCGCGCCGGGGTCGGTCAAGTCACTGAGGGCAACCGCCCGCGCCGCGGCCCGCCCCTGCACGGTCCAGGCTCCGTCGTCGCCGCGGCTGACCGTCGCCTCCTGAGCATGGGGCAGGGGCCGGTGCACGACCGGGGCCTCGAGGACCGGCTCACTGACCCGGGCCTCGGTCACCATCCGGCTGAGCTCGCCGAGCACCTCGGGCACACCCTCGCCGGTGACCGACGACAGGCGCCCGCCCGCGAAGCCGAAGCTCTCGTCGGGCGCGGTGTCGGCCCGGCTGCCCACCACCAGCCGCGGCCGCTGGGCCAGTTCCGGACGGTACCGGCCCAGCTCCCGCACCAGCACCGACAGCTGCTCGTCGGGAGGGCAGCCGGCCAGCTCGCAAAGGTCGATCAGCACCAGCAGCACCCGGGCTCGCTCGACGTGACGCAGGAACCGGTGGCCCAGACCGCGGCCCTCGCTCGCGCCTTCGATCAGGCCGGGGACGTCGGCCAGGACCATCTCGAAGGTGTCGTCGAGACGGACCACGCCGAGGTTGGGCTCGAGAGTGGTGAAGGGGTAGTCGGCGATCTTCGGCTTGGCCGCGGACACCCGGCTGATGAACGTGGACTTGCCCACATTGGGGAAGCCGACGATGGCCACGTCGGCCAGCAGCTTCAACTCCAGGCGCAGCCAGCGCTGCTCGCCGAACTCGCCCTGCTCGGCGAAGGCCGGCGCCCGTCGCCGGTTGGACAGGAACCGGGCGTTGCCCCGGCCGCCCTCGCCGGCGTGCGCCGCCAGCCAGCGCTCGCCGTGAGCCGACAGATCGGCGAGCTGCAACCGGTCTGAATGGTCGAGCACGACCGTGCCCACCGGGACCCTCACGTCCAGGTCGCCGCCCCGGGCCCCGTGGCGGTTGTTGCCAGAGCCGTGCTTGCCGTTGGAGGCCCGGCGATGGGGATGGTCCCGGAACGCCAGCAGAGAGGCGACGTTGCGATCGGCCACCAGCCAGACCTCACCGCCCCGACCGCCGTCGCCCCCGGCCGGACCGCCCCGGGCCACCCGGGCCTCCCTGCGGAAGGCGACGCATCCGGCGCCACCATCACCTGCAGTGACGTGAAGATTGCACTCGTCAACAAACCCGGACACCCCTAAAGACTAAGCGGAGGCCCTCCCGACAGGAACGGACCGGAGCGACCGACCGAAACGCCGAGCAGCGAGACGCGACCGGAGAGGCCGGGGGGTGGCACGGGGGCAAGCAATGGCGGCGCTTGCGCCGCCAGGGCGCGCCCGTGACAGGACCCGCCGGCCGGGACGACCCGGCCGGGCGCCCCTGCCGTCAGGCTTCGGCCGGGACTACCTCGACCAGCTTGCGGCCCCGGCGGGAGCCGAAGCGCACCACGCCGTCGGCCGTCGCGAAGAGGGTGTCGTCACCGCCGCGCCCCACGTTGGTGCCCGGATGGATCCTCGTGCCCCGCTGGCGGACGATGATGGCTCCGGCCAGCACCCGGCCTCCGTCGTAGACCTTGACCCCGAGACGCTGAGCGTTCGAGTCGCGGCCGTTGCGGGTGGACCCTCCGCCCTTGGTCTTGGACATGTCTGATCAGCCCTTCCGGATGTCGGTGATCTCAAGGGTGGCCAGCGTCTGGCGGTGGCCCCACCGGCGGCGCTGGTTGCTCTTGGACTTGTAGGTGAAGCCGCGGATCTTGGGGCCGCGGTGCTCGTCGACAACTAGCGCGGTCACAGTGCTGCCGGCCAGATCGTCCGGCGTTGCCAGCACGGAGTCGCCGTCCACGAGCAGCACCGGGCGCAGCGAGACCTCCGAGCCTGGCTCGGCGACCCGCTCCACCTCGATGGTGGAACCCTGCTCGACGCGGTACTGCTTGCCGCCGGTCTGGACCACTGCGTACATAGCCATCGAAGGCTACCGCCGCGCCGCGGGCGCTCCACGTCTCGCGAGCGGTCAGTCGACGAGGTCAGCCAGCAGCCGGAAGCCCCGGCCCGAGCAGTCGCTGCAGATGTCCGACAGCGACTCGAGCAGTCCCTCACCGCTGCGCTTGCGGGTCATCTCCATCAACCCGAGACCACTGATGTCCAGCACCTGGGTGCGGGTCTTGTCCCGGGCCAGAGCCTCGCGGAAGCGCTTGGTCACCTGGGCCCGGTTGGCCGCCACCTCCATGTCCACGAAGTCCACGACGATGATGCCGCCGATGTCTCGCAGCCGCAGCTGGCGGGCCAGCTCGTCGGCGGCCTCCAGGTTGTTGGCCAGCACGGTCTCCTCGAGGCTGGACTTGCCGACGTTCTTGCCCGTGTTGACGTCGACAACGGTGAGCGCCTCGGTGTGCTCGATGATGAGCGAGCCGCCCGACGGCAGCCACACCTTGGGCTCGAGCGCCTTCTTGAGCTGCTCGGTGACGTAGTAGCGCTCGAACAGCGGCAGGTCCTGCGCGTCCGCGTCGTAGTACTCGACCCGGTCCGCGAGCGGCCGGATGATCGACGAGATGTAGCCGGACGCCGTCGAGTAGAGCTCCTCGTCGTCGATGATGACCCCCCGGTAGTCGGCGTTGAGCTCCTCGCGGATGAGGCGCAGGGGGGCTTCGGGCTCCCGGTACAGCAGCGCCGGGGCCGACGACGACTTGGCCAGCTTCTCGATGTCGTTCCACTGGCGCAGCAGGCGGACGACGTCCCGCTCGATCTCGGCGGCGGTGACCTTCTCGGCCGCGGTCCGCATGATCAGGCCATGACCATCCGGCTTGACCTTCTCGAGGATCGACCGCAAACGCCTGCGCTCGCCGTCGGGGAGACGCTTGGAGATGCCGAATCCCGTCGACTTGGGCACCAGGACCACGAACCGGCCGGCCAGGGACACGTCCTGGGTGAGGCGGGCGCCCTTCTCCCCGATCGGGTTCTTGGTGACCTGGCACAGGATCGACTGCTTGGGCTTGAGCAACTCCTCGATGCGGGGCTTGGCCTGATCGCCCTCGCTGCGGCCGCCCTCGATCTCGTCTGGGTCGTACTGGACATCCCCCCGGTACAGCACCGCGTTCTTGGGCGTGCCGATGTCGACGAAGGCGGTCTCCATGCCCGGCAGCACGTTCTGGACCCGGCCGAGGTAGATGTTGCCGTGGATCTGGCTGACGTCGTCGGCCGGGCGCGAGACCCTGAACTCGATGAGGCGCCTGCCTTCGAGCACCGCGATCTGAGTGGCCTGCTCGCTGACGTGGACGCACATCAGGTACCGGCCGAGAGCCTGACCCTTGCGGGTGCGGCCCCTTCGCCCCTTGAGGCTCTTCTCGTCGAGTTCTACCGGCTCGTCGTAGGTGACGGCCTCCACCACCGCCGGCTGGCGGGACTTCTGCCCGGATCGGTTCCCGCCGCCGCGCCGGCGTCTCCTGCGCCGCCCGCCGCCTGAGGAGCTTCCCTCGTTCGCCCGTCCATCGCTTCGACGACCGCCTGCCGCGTCGGCCGGCGGCGGGGCGGGACGGGTGTCTCCTATCTTGGGCTTGCGGGCCGGAGGCTGATCGGGGCGGCGCTGGTTGGAGGACTTGCCGGTCGAGCCTCCGGCCGGATCGGCCTGCTTTCTCGCCTCGGGCTTGGGTGCCTTTGCTGGCCGCCCGGACTGCTTTCCAGACTCGGGCTTGGGTGCCTTTGCTGGCCGCCCGGACTGCTTTCCAGACTGCCTGTGCGCCTCCTGCTTAGCTTTCCGCGCGTCCTTCTCGGCGGCGCTGGGGGCGCCTGCCGCGTGTCGTTCGTTGCTCATTGTGTTCCTTCGAGTACGTGAGCAGGCGAGTCATGGCGTGACTCCTGCTCCTGCGACCGACAGCTCGGCGACTGCCAGCGGTTCGCGGCGCTGGAGCCCGTCGGTTGCGATCCATTGGTGAAGACGGTGGGCCCGCAAAAGGCTGAGCGGCGGGTCGAGGCTCGCGAGCAGCTCCGGCGGGCGCACCGCCCGCGGTTTCGTGCCCAGCTCGGCGATGAGCCTCACACCGTCTGTGATGTTCCCCTGTACTTCGGCGGCCAGTACGGCGGGCCGGATGTCATCAGTGTCCAGCCGCCCCTTGCGCTCGCGTTGCACGAGCAACTCGCCGCGGGCCAGAGCCCGCTCCAGCGAGTCCGACGCCTCGACGGCGTCGGCGTCAGCCGCGTCGATCCTCCATGTACAGCTCGTTACCGCGTGCTGGAGCGACGGCTCGCGGGGAGCGAGACCGGCCGCGGCCAGCGCTGTCATTCCCGTCGGCAGCGACGCGGTCAGCGCTGCGACGAGGGTCTCGGTGTCGATGCCGGCCGTCCGGTCCGGATCCAGCTCGACGTCGAGGTACTCGGCGTCGGAGGAGAATCCGGTTGAAAGGGCCAGCCCGAACGCGATCTTGGGCCGGGGATTGAACCCGGCCGAGTAAGCCACGCCGATGCGGGCGCGCCGCAGCGCCCGCTCCCAGATCCGGGCCACGTCGCGGTGGGACGTGAAGCGGACCTTGCCGTGCTTCGAGAAGCGGATCCGCACTCGCGAGGCCATCACGCCGCGCTCCCGATCCGCTCGGCCTGTCGTCCCCGCTCGATCAGGCGCACCGGGACGGCCGCGCCCCGCGAGGTGTCCATGCCGGTGCCCTGGCTGCCTCCCGCCGGAGGAACCGCCGAAGCCACCACATGCTCGATGCCGTAGCCGGTGCACGCCCCGCAGTCGTAGCAAGGCGTCCACCGGCAATCCTCGAGCCCGACCTCGTCGAGAGCGTCGCGCCAGTCCTGCCACAGGAAGTCCTTGTGGAGTCCGGCTGACAGATGATCCCAGGGCAGCACCTCGTCGAATGTGCGGTGGCGATGCACCCAGGAGTCGATGTCGATCCCGCAGGCATCCGCCGCGGCCTGCCACCGCCGCAGGTCGAAGTGCTCGGACCACTCCTGGAACGTGCCTCCGTGTCGCCACACGTGCTCAAGGACCGGGCCGAGCCGGCGGTCGCCCCGGCTGGCCAGGCCTTCGGCGAGGCTGGCAGCCGCGTCGTGCCACTTGAGTTGCACGCCCCGGGCCCTGCGCAGACCGTCGCGCAGCAGGCCGATCTTGCGCCTCAGCTCCACGGTGGTGTTCTGCCCGAACCACTGGAACGGGGTGAACGGCTTGGGCACGAAACCGCCGACGGAAACCGTCACCGAGGGCGACCGCACATGGGCCCGGCCCAGAGCCACGCAGTTGCGGGCCAGCTCTACGATGCCGAGCGTGTCCTCGTCGGTCTCGGTGGGCAGGCCGGTCAGGAAGTAGAGCTTCATCCGGCGCCACCCCTGCGAGTAGGCCGACTCCACCGCGGCGTAGAGGTCGTCCTCGGTGATGAGCTTGTTGATCACCTGGCGCATCCGCCAAGTGCCCGCCTCCGGCGCGAAGGTGAGCCCCGTGCGGCGGGCCCGCTGGATCTGGGCCGCGATGCCGACCGTGAAGGCGTCGACGCGCAGGCTGGGCAGCGACACCGAGACCTGACCGCAGCCGGAGTCATCGACAGTGGAGGCGACGACCTGCTCGATGCCGCTGAAGTCGGCGGTGCTCAGCGACGTGAGGGCCACCTCGTCGTAGCCGGTGCGGCGCAGGCCCTCGCCGACCATGGTGCGCACCTGCTCGGCCGAGCGCTCGCGCACCGGCCGGGTGATCATTCCGGCCTGGCAGAAGCGGCAGCCCCGGGTGCAGCCCCTGAAGACCTCGACGTTGAGGCGATCATGCACCACCTCGGTGAGCGGGACCAGTTGGCGCTTGGGATAGGGCCAGTCGGCGAGGTCGGCCACGGTGCGCTTCTCGACGACGGCGGGCACGTCGGGGTGGCGGGGCTCGACGGCCGCGAGCCGCCCGCGGTCGTAGACCGGCCGGTACTGCGACGGCACGTAGACCCCGGGCACCCGAGCGAGCGCCCTGAGGATCCCGTCACGGCCCCCACCGCGGCCCGAGGTCTTCCAGTCGCGCAGCACGTCGGTGATGTCGCCCACCGCTTCCTCACCGTCGCCGAGCACGACGAAGTCGACGAAATCGGCGAGCGGCTCGGGGTTGTAGGTGCAGTGACCTCCGGCGCCGATCAGCGGATCCGCCTCATGCCGCAGCCTGCTGTGGACGGGCACACCCGCGAGGTCGATGCAGTTCAGCACGTTCGTGTAGGTGAGTTCGGCCGACAGGTTGAACGCGATGACGTCGAACAGCGCGGCCGGGCGGTGAGTGTCGACCGAGAACAGCGGCAGCCCCTCTGTCCTCATCTGCGCCTCAAGGTCCACCCAGGGCGCGTAGGCGCGCTCGGCAGCCGAGTCGGGACGCTCGTTGAGGATCTCGTAGAGGATCTGCAGACCCTGGTTGGGCAGGCCGATCTCGTAGGTGTCGGGATACGTGAGCAGCCACGACACGATCCCGGGGCCGTGGACGGGCGTCTGCATCCCGTGCTCGCCGCCGATGTAGCGGGCGGGCTTGGACACCTGGGGCAGGAGAGGCTCGAGGCGATGCCACAGGTTCGTCACTGTGCCAGCCTACATCTGCTGGTTGAGCATCCCTTCGATGTCGAGACGGCGGCGATAGACGCCCGCGACGAGCCCTAGCGCGGCCATCGAGGTGAGCATCGAGGATCCGCCGTAACTCACCAGCGGCAGCGGGATGCCGGTGACCGGCATCATTCCCATGGTCATGCCGACCGACTGGAACATCTGGAACAGGAACATCACGAACACTCCGGTGCAGAGGAGCCGCTCGAACGGCGTCGCGGCGATCTGAGCGGTCCTCCAGATGCGGAACAGCAGCACCGCGTACAGGCCGAGCAGCAGCGAAGCGCCCCGGAGGCCGAGTTCTTCGCCTGCCACCGTGAATATGAAGTCGGTCTGCTGTTCGGGCACCAGATCGGACCTGGTCTGGGTTCCCTCGAACAGTCCCTGCCCCTGCAGGCCGCCGTTGCCGATGGCGATCTGAGCCTGCTCGACATTGAAGGCGTAGGTGGCCGCCTCGTCGTTCGCCTCCGAAGGGGCGAACAGGTACACGCGCAGGCGGGCCTCCTGGTACTCGGCCAGCGCGTCGGAGCGCAGCACGCCCACGATCCCCGCCGCGGCGACGATCGCCAGCAGGGCGATCCAGCGGAGCTTGATGCCGCTCGCGACCACAACCACGAGCGCGACCACCAGGTAGACCAGCATCGTTCCGAGGTCGGGCTGGAGCATCAGCAGACCGATCGGCGCGGCGGCGAGCACCAGGGCGAGCCCCATCCGCATCAGCCCGGCCCCACCGGCCCGAGGTGACAGCAGCAGCGCCAGGCCCACTATCACCACCAGCTTCCCGGGTTCCGACGGCTGCATCCTGAACGTGCCGAGGGAGAACCAGCCCCGGGTGCCGCTCACTTCCACGCCCACCTGCAGCACCAGCCACAGCGCGCCCATCATCGCCACGAAGGCGAGCGGGTAGAGCCTCTTCATGTGCCTGGGAGCGACGAAGGCCGCGACGGTGGCCACCACTACCCCGACGGTGATGAACAGGATCTGCCGCTCGAGGAAGGCGTTGTTGGGCTCGGTGAAGTCGTCCACCACGCCCCTGGTGGCCGAGTACACGAGGACCGACCCCATCGCCGCGACGGCCAGAGCCGAGAGGATCAGGAACGGATCGACCAGCAGCCACCAGGGATCCTTCTCGCGCTCGAGGTTCTCGGTCTCCGGCGGGGTCGCGAGGACAGTCACAGCAGCGCGTCCAGTCCTCGCTGCTCCACCGCGATCTCGCCGCCCACCAGCTCAGCGCACTCCTGTGACAGCACGGGCCGCTCCTCGGAGATCGGCACACCGTCGGAATCGACCTTGATCACACCGGTACGGATGCCCTCGAGGAACACCACCAGCAGCTTGACCTCCCCGTAGCAGGCGTCCACCTCCTTGGCCGTGCGGGCTCGCTCCACCGTGCCGGTGGCGATCGGAAGCAGGATGCGAGCCACCGCGGGCGCGGCCACATCGCCGCCGAAGCCAGCCTCCTCCAACACCATCGTCACGACCACCTCGGGGTTGTAGTCGAAGCCTCTCTCGGGCCAGGGTGCCGGTCCGAACGCCGCGAACCAGGCGAAGTCGGCCTTCCCCTGCTTCTCCGCGGTGCCGGTCTTGCCCGCTACCGGCCACGCGCTCAGCGGGAAGTCGACGCCTCCCTCGCCGGGAAGGTTGAAGGCTTCGTAGGCCGTTCCTCGCAACAGAGCCTCGTCTCTTGTTGGACTCGGGAGGTTGAGCGCGGTCACTCCGTTCAGCCCATCGAGGAGCGGTCCGGACAGCGCCGCACCCCAATCGAGCTCTCGTACCAGCCTCGGGCCGAACTCCTCGAGGACGTTGCCGTTGCGGTCGGTGATCCGGGTGGCGATGTTGGGCTGGTGGAGCTTCCCCTCGCTGGCCAGCACCGCGTAGAGGTTGGCCATCTGGAGCGGCGTGGCCAGGAGGTTGCCCTGGCCGATGGCCAGGTTGATGGTGTCTCCCGCGAACCACTGGTCACCGCCTCGCAGGAAGACTCCCTGCTCGAACTGGTAGTCGTAGTACTCCCGGTCAGGCACGACCCCGGACCGCTCGTGGGGCAGCGGAACCCCCGTGTGGGAGCCAAGGCCGAAGGCCTCGGCGGTCTCCTGAATGCCCTCGTCAAGAGGCGAGCGCCGCTGGAAGAAGCCCTCGCCCCCGAGCCGGTAGAAGTAGGTGTCGCTCGACACGGTGATGGCGTCTCGCAGGTCCACGCCGCGCTCGCAGCAGTAAGGGCTCTCGAACACACAGGTGTCGGACTCCTCCAGGCAGAACGGATAGCGGTAGGTGCCGGTGTCCCGGTAGAACTCGTCGACACCGGTCAGCGCGGTGCCGGTGTCGGCGATCACTCCCTGGGTGAGAGCCGCGTAGGCGGTGACCACCTTGAAGGTGGAGCCGGGAGCGTAGAGGCCCTGGATGGCCCGGTTGAGGATGGGCGAGTAGTTCTCCTCCGCGGTCAGATCGTTGAACAGCCGCTGCGAGATGCCGTCCACGAACTCCCTCGGGTCGTACGTGGGGAACGACGCCATGGCCAGGATCGAGCCGTCCCGCGGGTCGAGAGCCACTGCGGCTCCGGCCGAGGCCACGAAGCGGGGGGCATCGGGATCCTCGGGCCGCGGCTGGTCCCGGGCCTCGTCGAGTCCCCGGCGCAGCTGGCGCTCGACCAGGCTCTGGACGTCGAGGTCGACAGTCAGGTGCACATCATTGCCCGGTTGCGGTTGGCGGGCCTTGTCGTGGTGGACCTTGACTATCTCGTCGAGCCGGTTCACCTCGAAGACGCGCACACCGGGTACTCCCCGCAACTCACTCTCGAAGATGCGCTCCACACCGGACTTGCCGATCTCGTCTCCGGGTTGGTACGTCTTGGCACTGGGGTCGGACGGGTCGGAGTGCGCGCTCACCGACCGGTACTCGGACTCGGTAAGCGGCCCCACGTAGCCGAGCAGGTGCGCGGCCAGCTCGCCGTAGGGGTAACTCCGCACCGTGCGCTCCTCGACGGACACCCCGGGGAACAGGTCGGGGCGCTCGCCCAGGTACAGCAGCAGGTCGGGGTTGATGTCGACCGCGACGGGAACCCGGTCGAACGGCCCGTACTCGCGGCTGGCGAGCCGTTCCTCAATGTGGCGGACTTTCGTTAGACGGCCGGAACGGCTGACGATCTGGGCCAGCTCGAGCAGCGCGCCGCGCTGCTCGGACTCGTCGAGTGCCGCCCTGAACGCGAGGCGGTCGACGGTCACCACCTGGACCACCTTGTTGTCCACCAGGATCCGCCCCTTGGCATCGAAGATCCGGCCCCGGGGCGCCTCGGCGTACACGACCCTCAGAATGTTGGCGGAGGCGACCGTCTGCAGTTCCTCGTGCTCGAGCACCTGCAGGTACCACAGCCGCGCCACCAGGGCGGCCACCAGGCAGACAGCCACGATGCCGACGACGTACAGCCGGAAGCTCTGGCGCTCATAGAACTCGGAGCCGTTGTCCGCCATCAGCGGACCATCCTGGCCGCGGCGCGCGGAGAGTCGGCGGACGGGTCCCGGGACCGGCCGCCCCGCACAGCCCAACGCATCGCCGGAGCCGCAGCCAGCGACAGCACCGCGTTGAACGCTGACGAGACGAGCACGATCCTCGGCAGCTCGTCGTCGACCAGGCCGCGCTGGCCGACCACCTCCCCCATCACCGCGTAGGCAGCCACCGAGGCCGCCGTGCCCGCGAAGGCGAGCAGTCCCGTCTGGATGCGGGTGTCGTGGAAGAGGTCCTCAGTGATGCTGCCCAAGCCGTAGGCGACCAGAGCGAACGACACCGCGGCCAGCCCGAGCGGCGTCGGCAGGTAGACGTCCCACATCAAGCCGGCTCCGAAAGCGATCAACGAGCCCCCCTGGGCGCCCACCAGAAGCCCCGCCAGGACAGCCACCAGAGCCGGCAGCTCGGGGGCCACCCCGACGACTCGCACGTCCACGAAGATCGTCAACTGCAGCAGCAGTGCGGCCATGTACACCAGGATCACCCGCAGAGCAGCCACCACCACGCTGCCCCGCAGCGACGAGAGCCCCCGGCGCAGGCCTGTCGAAACCAACTGGGGCCCGGTCATGGCGACTGCGGTGGGAACGGGGAGTCCGGCCCGACCGGCGCCTCGTCGGCCGGGACCTGCAGCAGCACGGTGACATAGCCGAGATCATCGACGTCTGCGGCAAGATCGACGGTCACCAACTGCACCAGGCCCGCCTCGGCCGGCTCCACGGAGGCCACCCGCCCCACCGGAATGTTGGCCGGATAGCGGCTGCCGGCCGCGGTGACCACGGCACTTCCGATCGCGGGCAGCTCGGAGAGGTCCCCGGTCTCAGGCCAGCGCAGCCCGGTGTCCACCACGAACCTGGTCTGCTCTCCGGCCATCCCGTGACCGAGCCCCACGTCGCCCGTGCCGATCAGTCGCACGCCGATCACCAGGTTCGGGTTGCTGATCATCGTGACCGTGCTGAGCCCGGTGTCGACAGTCTCGACCCTGCCGACGAGCCCGGCCGCGGTGACTACCGCCATGCCCGGAGCGACCCCGTCGCGATGTCCCACGTCGATCGACACGATGTCGTCGTCGAAGTTGCCCACCGAGTCGCGCAACACAGAGGCGGTGATCTGCTCGACGTCGTCCACGTATGTGACCCCGGTGGCCTCCAGGAGCCGGTCGAGGGCGTCGGTGCGGGCCTCGGCCCGCAGGTCGGCGCTGCGCAGGCTGTCGATCTCTGCTCTGAGCTGTTCGTTCTCGGAGCGGAGGTCGTTGTAGGAGAACATGACCGTCCACACCTCCGCCACCGGCCCGAGCACGACATCGACCGCGGAGACAACCGGCTCGAGAATGTCGCGCACCCGGCTCTGGGCCGTCTCCAGGGGCCCGTAGCCGCGGAAGTCGAGGGTCAACAGCGTGATCGCGGTGAGGATCAACAGGATCAAGCGGTAGCGGGACCGCCCGCTTCGCTGGGCCACGGCCATGGCCCGGCGCTACAGATCGCTCGCCGTGGTGTCGCCCGTCAGCTGATCCAAGTTCTCGAGCACATGACCACAGCCCCTCACCACGGCGTGGAGCGGATCGACCGCGACCGTGATCGGCATGCCGGTCTCGTTGGCCATCCGCTGGTCCAGATTCCTCAGCAGGGCGCCCCCGCCCGCGAGCATGATGCCCGACTCCATGATGTCGGCGGCCAGCTCCGGCGGTGTGCGGTCGAGGGTGCCCCTCACCGCGTCGCAGATGGCGACGACCGACTCCTCCAAGCCCTCGCGGATGTCCTCGGTGGTGATCGACACCACCCGGGGAAGGCCGCTCACAAGATCGCGGCCCCGGATCTCGGCCCGAGCCTCTCGCGGCAGGGGGTGGGCCGATCCGAGCACGATCTTTATCTCCTCGGCGGTGCGCTCCCCGATCAGCAGGGAGTGCTCCTTCTTGACGAACTGGACGATCGCGTCGTCGAACTCGTCGCCTCCCACGCGGATGGACTCGCTGGACACGATCCCGCCGAGCGAGATGACGGCCACCTCGGTGGTGCCGCCACCGATGTCCACGACCATGTTCCCGGTCGGCTCCCACACCTTCATGCCGGTGCCGATCGCGGCCGCCATCGGCTCCTCGATGATGTGGGTCGGCCGGCGGGCGCCGGCCGACTCGGCTGCCTCCTGCACGGCTCGCTGCTCCACACCGGTAATTCCCGACGGCACCGCGATGACCATGCGCGGCTTGGTCCAGCGCCTCTGATGGACGCGCTCGACGAAGAAGCGAAGCATCTCCTGGCACATGTCGAAGTCGGCGATGACGCCGTCCTTGAGCGGGCGCACGGCCTGGATGTGCGAGGGCGTCCGCCCGAGCATGCTCTTGGCCTCGGAGCCCACCGCGAGGACCTTGCGGGTGCGGGTGTTCACGGCGACCACCGAGGGCTCGTTGAGCACTATCCCCTCGCCCCGCACATACACGACGGTGTTGGCGGTGCCGAGGTCCAGAGCCATGTCGCGACCCATGACCCACCCAAGCCCGGATTGCATGGTCCCTGTACTCATTCTCACGCCTCGATCAGCTCCGGAGATTATCACAGCGCCGATGGATCCGGCCGCACGCCCGACAGGAGGCTAGACGATCGCGGGCGCTGGCGCGCATCGGAAAACCATCAATCTTCCCGCAGCCGCCTGGCCCGACCCCGACACAGGGCTACAGGTCGGGAAAGAACAGGCTGATCTCACGCTGAGCGGATGCCTCCGAATCGCTGCCGTGGACCAGGTTCTCGGTGACCTCGGTACCGAGATCCCCCCGGATCGTTCCCGGCTCGGCCGTCAGAGGATTGGTGGCTCCCATCATGGCCCGCACCACGCGCCAGGTGTCCTCGGGGCCCTCCACCACAGCCACCAGCACGGGGCTCCTGCTCATGAAGGCCACCAGATCGTTGTAGAAGCCCTTCCCCACGTGCTCGGAATAGTGTTCGGCCAGCAGCTCGGCGTCGAGGGTCCGCAGCTCCGCGGCCACAAGGTGCAGGCCCTTCTGCTCGAAACGGCCCAAGATCTCTCCCACCAAGCCCCGCTCGACTGCGTCCGGCTTGCAGATGACCAACGTGCGATCCACGGCGGCGATGCTACAAGCACTCCCGCGGCCCCGCGGGCGGCCGCCAGCTTGGGCGCGCTCTAGAGGCGCTCGGCGAGCGCGGTCTTGGCCGCGCCGATCACGGTGAAGGAGCCGGTCACAACGACGACGTCGGCAGCGTCCGCGAGCTCGAGGGCGCGGTCGAGGGCCTCGCCCACATCGGCGACCGCCTCGGAGGCCGCGCCGAGCGAGGCGGCCGCGGCCGCGATGTCCGGCGCCGGTATGCCGCGGGCGGTGGGAGCGGTGCAGCACACCACCCGCTCGGCCCGGTCGGCCTCCAGGCCCTGCAGCACACCGGAGATGTCGCGCCCCGACTGCATCCCCACCACCAGGAACCGGCGGCCGGACGGCGCAAAGTCGTCGTTGAGGGTGGCCGCGGCGGCGCGGGCCCCATCGGGGTTGTGCGCTCCGTCGAGCACGACAAGGGGCTCGCGGCTCACGATCTCGAAACGTCCCGGAACCCTCACGCCGGCCAGAGCTTCGTCCACCACATCGTCGGGGAGCCTCGCCTCGAAGAAGGCCTCCGCGGTGGCCACCGCCAGAGAGACGTTGTCCAGCTGGTGGCGTCCGTGCAGAGCTATCAGCGAGTCGGCGTGGCGCCCGTAGGGCGTGAGAAAGTCGGCCACCCATCCGCCGATGGCGAGGCGCTCCCGTTCGGTCCTGAAGTCCGGGCCGCGCTCGAGCATGGCCGCATGGGCCTCGGCCCGGAAGACGTCGCGCAGACGGGCGTCGGTCTCGCCGCAGACGACCGTCGAGCCGGGCTTGACGATGCCCGCCTTCTCGTGCGCGATGGCCATCCGCCAGTCGCCCACGCCGTCGGTGTGGTCCCGGCCGACGTTGGTGATCACCGCCACCTCGGCATCGACCACGTTGGTGGCATCGAATCGCCCCAGCATCCCCACCTCGATCACGGCCACGTCCACTGCCACATCCGCGAAGTGCTGCATGGCGGCTGCCGTCACGGTCTCGAACCAGGTGGTCCGCATCTCCATGTGATCGGTGAAGCGGGCCACATCGCCGATGGCCGCACCGAAGGCCTCGGGGTCCATGGGCTCGGAGTCGACCGATATGCGCTCAGTGGGGGCCACCAGGTGCGGGCTCGTGTAGGCGCCGACGCGCAGGCCCATCGCCTGCAATAGGCGGGCCGTTACCCGGACCGTGGATCCCTTGCCGTTGGTCCCGGTGACGTGGATGACCCGGTAGCGGTGCTGGGGATCCCCCATCGCCGACGCCAGACCCTGCATCGACTGCAGGCTCAGTCCGTGGACGCGGCCGGCCCGGGGCCTCGACTCGTAGTTGATGAGGGTGTCGAGATGGTCCAGTGCCGCGCCGTAGTCCACGGGCGGGCGCTCGCGTTCGTCAGCTGGCGCGCCGGGAGCGGGTGTCGCCCCCTTCGGCGCGCGGCACCAGCGTGAGGTTCACGTTGCGCTGCACGGCCTCGCGGTCGATCACCACCGTGGAGATGTCCTCGCGGCCGGGGAGGTCGTACATGGTGTCGAGCAGAACCTCCTCGAGCACGGCCCGCAGTCCCCGAGCCCCCGACGCCCGCTTGATCGCCTCGTCGGCGATCGCCTCCAGCGCTTCGGAGTCGAAGACGAGGTCGACGTTCTCGAACCGGAACATCTTCTGGTACTGCTTGACGAGGGCGTTTCGGGGCTCCACGAGGATCCGCATCAGGGCCTCACGCTCGAGGCTGCGCACCGCGCCCATCACGGGAAGGCGCCCGATGAACTCGGGGATGAGCCCGAACTTCGTGAGGTCCTCGGGGAGCACCTCAGCGAAGATCGCGCCCAGGTCCTTCTCCTCGGGTCTGCGGATGTCGGCGCCGAATCCCACTCCCTTGGCGCCGGTCCGGCGCTCGACGATCTTCTCGATGCCGGCGAAGGCGCCCCCGCAGATGAACAGCACGTTGGTGGTGTCGATCTGGATGAACTCCTGGTGGGGATGCTTGCGTCCTCCCTGCGGGGGCACGGATGCCGAGGTGCCCTCGAGGATCTTGAGCAGGGCCTGCTGGACGCCCTCGCCGGACACGTCGCGGGTGATCGACGGGTTCTCGCTCTTGCGGGCGATCTTGTCGATCTCGTCTATGTAGATGATGCCCTTCTCGGCCTTCTTGACGTCGTAGTCGGCCGCCTGGATGAGTTTGAGGAGGATGTTCTCCACGTCCTCGCCCACGTAGCCGGCCTCAGTGAGAGCGGTGGCATCCGCGATGGCGAAGGGCACGTTGAGCATCCGGGCCAGCGTCTGAGCCATGAGGGTCTTGCCGCAGCCGGTGGGGCCAATCAGCAGGATGTTGGACTTCTGGAGCTCGATCTCGGGGTCCTGGCTCTCGCCGAGCTGCACCCGCTTGTAGTGGTTGTAGACCGCGACCGACAGGATCCGCTTGGCGCTCTCCTGCCCCACGATGTAGTCGTCGAGGAAGGCGTAGATCTCTCGGGGGACCGGCAGATCACCGACCGGATCGTCGGAGGGGCCGGCCAGCTCCTCGTCGATGATCTCGTTGCACAGGTCGATGCACTCGTCGCAGATGTACACGCCGGGGCCGGCGATGAGCTTCTTGACCTGTTTCTGCGACTTGCCGCAGAACGAGCACTTGAGAAGCTCACCTCCCTCACCGAGTTTGGCCACGCGGTCGTCTCTCCCTCTTGGTGTCAGCTGATCGCTCTGATGGCGCTGCTGTTGTCGACCACATTACGCGCCTGGATCACCTCGTCGATGATCCCATAGTCCGCGGCCTGCTCGGCGGTCATCACGAAATCCCGGTCGGTGTCGGTGGCGATCCGCTCGATCGGCTGGCCGGTGTGCTCTGAGAGCACCTGCTCCAGCGACTCCTTGAGCCTGGCCACCTCCGAGGCGATCCGCTCGATGTCGCTGGCGTCGCCGTGCGCGCCGGCGTAGGGCTGGTGGATGAGGATCTTGGCGTGAGGCAGGGCCAGGCGCTTGCCCTTGGCTCCCGCGGCCAGCAGGACCGCAGCCGCGGAGGCGGCCTGGCCGAAGCAGATCGTGGTGATGTCCGGCTTGATGTACTGCATCGTGTCGTAGATCGCGAACAGCGAGTTGATGTCCCCGCCCGGACTGTTGATGTAGAGGTTGATGTCCTTGTCGGGGTCCTCCGACTCGAGGTGGAGGAGCTGCGCGCAGATCAGGTTGGCCACCACGTCGTCGATGGGCGTCCCGAGGAAGATGATGTTCTCCTTGAGCAGCCGGCTGTAGAGGTCGAAGGCGCGCTCGCCGCGGTTGGTCTGCTCCACCACGGTCGGCACCAGGTAGTTGCGCGGGTTGATCTGGCTCATGAGGCGTCCTGTGATTCGTCGGCGACTACATCCTGCGGGTTCGCGCCGCCATCACCAACGTCGGGGGCCGAGACTTCCTCGGGCGGCTCGCCCGGCGCGCCGGTCTCGTCGGCTCCGGGCGGCCTCAGCAGTTCAGGATCGATGACCTCCCCATCGGGGTCCACGAGCTCGACACGCTCGGTTATCCACTCCAGGGCGGCTCGCTTGGAGATCTCGGACCGCATCGGCGACAGCTGGCCCACCGATGCCAGCGCCTCTCTCAGCCGGGTTGCCTCCGCGGACGTGTCCACCTCCGCGCCCTCACCACTGGGGGTGCGTTCGGACGCCGTGAGCACGACCTGGTGCAGCTCGGCATCCAGGGCCTCCTCGTCCGCTTCGAGCCCCTCCGCGGCAGCTACGGCCCTCAGGGCGAGATCGAGCCTGACGCTGCGGTCTGCGCTGACCCTCAAACCAGCCTCGAACTCCTCGCGGGACTGGCCGATACTGCTCAGGTAGTCGTCCAGTTCATGACCCCGCTGAGCCAGATCCCGGGTGATGCTCCCGACACGGCTCTCGATCTCGGAGGCCACCATGGGCTCGGGCACTTCGCCCGTGACCAGGCCGGCGACCGCGTCGGCGATGGCCTCGATCCGTGCCGACGCCGCGTACATCGTCTTTGCCCTGGATTGCCCGGCTTCCAGCGTCGACCGGAACTCCTCGACGGTGTCGTACTCGGTGTTCGACGAGACGAACTCGTCGTCGAGAGCGGGCAGGACGGTCTCCTGCACCTCCTTTACGAGCACCCGGAAGCTGAGATGGCTGCCCTCGTCAGGGTCAGGATGGGCGGCCGTGAACTCCAGGATGTCTCCGGCCACTGCGCCGCGCAGGTTCTGGTCGATCTCGGGGACGACCGCGCCGGTGCCGAGCAGGTAGTCGTAGTCGGAAGTAGTGAGGCCGTCGATGGTCTCGCCTTCCAGCGTTCCGGTGATGTCGATGGTCAGATGGTCCCCGTCCACCGCTGACCGGCGCACCGGGGCAAGCTCCGCGAACTGCTGGCGGAATCGGTCGATCTCGCCGGTGATCTCGTCATCATCGACCACGGGGCTGGGAATCTGCACGCTGAGCTGGTCGTAGCCCGACACGGCTATGGCGGGGCGTACGTCGACCACGGCGTCGAAGCACACCGGGCCCGACTCCGCTCCGTCGGTGATCTCGATGCTGGGAGCGTCGATCACGTCGATGTCGTGCTCCACCACGGCGCGGGCGTAGAAGTCGGGAAGCGAGGACCGCAGTGCCTCCGCCCGCCCGGCCTGGTGGCCCAGCTGGGCCTCGAGCAGGCGGCGCGGAGCCTTACCGGGCCGGAAGCCAGGAACCCTCACCTCCCGGGCGATGCGCCTGAAGGCCGCCTCGATCTCGGTCTCGAACTCGGCTTCGTCCAGCTCGACAGTCAGCTTGACCCGGTTGTCGGCGAGCGTCTCGACGGTGCTCTGCACGGCAGGGATTGTACCGGTGCCCGTCGGCGGCACTACCGGGCCCCGACACCCCGCCAGACCCCGGCGTGAGGCCGAGCGGATGGGTGAGCGAAGCCGGTCCATACGGGCGAGGCCGTGGCCCGAGCGGCCCGTGAGCGCAGCGAACAAGAGCGGGAAACACCCCCTCGCGACGCGAGAGCGTCTCACCTAGTGGCGACAAGCCGGAGAGCACCACGAGGGTGCAGGACCGCTACCGTGATGCTCCCGCGGGCGTAGTTCAACGGCTAGAACCTCAGCCTTCCAAGCTGATGATGCCGGTTCGATTCCGGTCGCCCGCTCCAAGGCCCGGCATCAGGAAGGGCGCGCCACATGACGGAGTCCCTGCTCGAACGCTCGGCCCGCTACATCGACGGAGCCGTCTACGAGGGGCCTCGCACCATCAATCCCGTCGACGGCACGTTCCACGAGGTGGCCGAGGGCGTGGGGCTGGTGTGCGGGTTCTCGCACATCTGGACACTCGACGGCGGCGAGAGCCTGGCGGTGCTCGACACCTCCCTGCCCGGTTTCGCCTCGGTGGCGCTGGAGCATCTGCGCCGCTGGCGGGGGGTGCCCGTCGACACCGTCGTCTACACCCACGGACATGTGGACCATGTGAGCGGAGCGCAGGCCTTCCTTGACGACGCTGCCGAGCGGGGGCACCCCTCGCCGACGGTGGTGGCCCACGACGCGGTCGGTCGACGCTTCGACCGGTACGACCTGACCCGCGAGTACAACGAGATCATCAACGCCCGCCAGTTCAGCTCGAACTTCAGGTTCGGGTCCTTCCACGGCGACTGGGTGAAGCCTCAGCTCACCTATCGCGACGGCCTCGACCTGGAGGTGGGCGAGGCAAGTCTGCGCCTGATTCACGAGAAGGGCGAGACCGACGATCACACGATCGTGTGGGTGCCGCGGATCCGGGCGCTGTTCAGCGGCGACCTGGTCATCTGGGCGTTCCCGAATGCGGGCAATCCCCAGAAGGCCCAGCGTTATCCCGTGGAATGGGCTGCCGCGCTGCGCCGGATGATCGATCTGCAGCCGCAGTTCCTGTTCCCGGCCCATGGCCTGCCCATCGCGGGCGCCGAGCGCATAGCCGGCGTGCTCGACGACGCGGCCAGCGCGCTCGAGGGACTGGTGCGTGACACGCTCGAGATGATGAACGCCGGCGCCAGGCTCGACGAGATCGTTCACACCGTGCGCGTCCCGCAACATCTGCTGGACAAGCCGTACCTGCGGCCCTCCTACGACGAGCCCGAGTTCGTGGTGCGCAACATCTGGCGCCTCTACGGCGGATGGCACGACGGCAATCCCGCTCGCCTCAAGCCCCCGGCCGACCGCGCGGTGGCTGGGGAGGTGGCCGCTATGGCTGGTGGAGCGGACCGGCTGGCCCGCCGAGCCCTGGAGCTTTGCGAGGCCGGCGAACTGCGCCTGGCCTGCCAGCTTGCGGAATGGGCCGTTCAGGCAGCTCCCACCGACGCCGAGGCCCACGCCGCGCGGGCCGAGGTGTACCGGACCCGCCGCGACCGTGAACGCTCCCTCATGGCCCGTGGCCTCTACCTGGACGCGTCCCGCACCTCGGAGGCCGCGTCAGACCCCGATCAACGGCCAGACTGAGCGCCATGCGGACCGAACTCGACCCTGACCTGCTGCCCCTGACCCTTCTGGAGCTGTTCCGGATCAAGCAGGGCGAGATGGTCTCGGCCATGATGCACCTGGGCACCCGCTTGGGCCTGTGGGAGGCGCTCCGGGAGTCGGAGCCCTGCACGAGCGTCGAGCTGGCCGAGGCGACCGGCCTCAAGGAGAGATGGGTGCGGGAGTGGCTGCATGGCATGGCCGCGACGGAGCTTGTGCAGCACGACGATGGCCGCTTCGCGCTGACGCCCGAGGCTCGGGTCGCGTTGACCGACCGCGACCATTGGTCCTACATGCCCGGAGTGTTCGGCCCCCCGATGACCCACACCGAGATCGAGCGCACCGCCCAGGCGTTCCGGACCGGGCTGGGCATGACCTGGGCCGAACACGGCGACCACGCCTGCCACATGCAGTGCTCGATGTCGGCGGCCCGCCAGGAGAGCTTCCTGGTGCCGGTGGTCCTGGCCGCCTTCGAGGGAGCCGCCGACCGGCTGCGCGGCGGCGGCCGCATCGTGGACGTGGGCTGCGGCGCCGGCGTGGCGGCCCGGCAGCTGGCGTCGAGCTTCCCGGAGGCCACCGTGGTCGGCATCGACCCGTCCGAGCAGGCCATCGCCACAGCCCGAGCCAACTCCCGGGGGCAGGGCCTCGACAACCTCGCCTACGAGCAGGGCACTTTCGACGATCTCGACGGCCTCGGACCGGTGGACCTGCTTGTGACCCTCGACGTGCTGCACGACCTGCCCCGGCCGCAGGATGCGATAGCCGCCGCCCTCCGCAACCTGACCGGCGACGGCTGGTGGCTCGTCGCCGACATCAAGGGGCGAGGCGACCTGGAGTCCAACCGGAAGATCCCCGTACTGCCCTACATGTACGCGATGTCGGTCTTCTACTGCATGTCCTCATCGCTGTCGGAGCCCGGCGGCGCCGGCCTCGGGACTCTGGGAATGCACCCGGCCAGGCTGGAGGAGATGGCTAGGGGCGCGGGCTTCACCCGCTTCACCCGCCACGAGGTCGAACTGGACCCGACGAACTGGTACTACGAGATCCGGCCCTGACCCCGCCGGGTCGCGGGCCTGGTCTCCCTAGTCGTCCTCCGGCTCCGGATCCGGGTCGCGGGGCGCTACCTCGGGGTACAGGTGAGAGATCGTCCCGGGCTCGATCCGGCACGACTCGATGTAGGCGTCGACGTCCTCGCCCTTGACGCGAATGACCCTGCCCATCCGGTAGGCCGCGATGTAACCCTCGTCGATGAATCGATAGAGGGTCCGCGTGGTGATACCAAGGCGCTTGGCCGCCGCGGTCGTTCCAAGCCACTCGATCTGGGCCTGCTCAGGGGGTGTTTCATCAACCATGGCTTGAACTGCCTTTCGATTACTTTAGTGATGTTAGATGTCTTAGTGGCTCACCGCACGAACAGCGCGCCCTACGAAGAGACCTAGGAGACTCTATGGCATTGACCGAGGCGCGTGGTGGATACACGCTCGAATAGCCCCGATTACCGCCGGCAGCGACTAGCCTCCGGGCGATGATCGACCGTGTCCTGCTAGCTGCGCCCCGAGGATTCTGCGCGGGGGTGGACATGGCCATCAAGGCGCTGACCTGGATGATCCAGGCCTTCGACCCGCCCGTGTACTGCTATCACGAGATAATCCACAACCGGCAGGTGGTGAAGCGCTTCGAGCAAGCCGGAGTCGTGTTCGTCGACGACATCTCCGAGGTGCCCAGCGGCCGGCCCATCATGCTCTCGGCGCACGGTTCAGCCCCGGAGGTCGTCCAGGCGGCCCGCGACCGGGGCGGCTACGTCGTGGACGCGGTATGCCCGCTGGTCACCAAGGTCCACCACGAGGTCAAGACCAGAGCGGGCAAGGGCTACCAGATCGTGTACGTCGGCCATGAGGGACACGAGGAGGCCGTGGGGACCATGGCGGTCGCCCCCGACGCCATCCACCGGGTGGACAACGCCAGGGGGGTCGCGGCTCTGCCCGAGTTCAAAGAACCGGTCGCCGTGCTGGCTCAGACCACGCTCTCTCACCGCGAGTGGGAGGGCGTGCTCGACTACACCAAGCGCCGCTTCCCGGACCTCTGGCAACCCAGCATCAGCGACCTGTGCTTCGCCACCACCAACCGCCAGACCGCGATGATGGAGATCGCACCGGAATGCGACGCCGTGCTCGTGATCGGCTCGGCCAACTCCTCCAACACACAGTCCCTGGTGGAACTGGCCGCGGAGGCCGGCTGCCGGCGGGTGCTGCGGATCAATGATGCCAACGACGTGCCCGACGACCTGTCGGGCACCATCGGCGTGACCGCGGGCGCCTCCGCTCCCGAGCATCTCGTGTGGGAGGTGATCGATCGGCTGGCACCGGTCCACGGCACCCAAGAGGTGACGGTCATCGACGAGGACGAGTACTTCCCTCCGCCCCGGAACCTGCGCGACCTGCTGGCCGCGGTGGAGGCCGCCGCCGCGGTCACCCTGGGCGCCGGTCCCGCTGGACGGGAGCCGCTGAACGACCGCTCCATAGACGCCAGCGACCTGCTCGACCGCCTGAGCCCGCGCTAGGTCCGGGCCGGCTCCTCGCCGGCCAGCACCCGGGCCTCCACGTAGAGGTCGCTCAGCTCCCGGTACAGGCGGTCGGTGAGTTCTCGAACGGCTCGCCGTGGCACCCTCCCCTGGACCTTGGCCGGAGGCGGGATCGGGTCGCCGACCACCACCACCACCCGGCGGGGGCGCGGCACCACCGAGCCCACCGGAAGGGCCCTCACCGTGCCGCCCAACCCGACAGGCACGATCGGCACCCCGGCGCGAGCCGCCACGAACGCCGGGCCGTCCAGCATGTCGTCTCGCCGGACCCGGTCACCGGAGCAGCGCGTCCCCTCGGGGAACATCACCAGCGGTTCGTCGAGGGTGAGGACATCGGTGGCGGCTCTCAGCGCGGTGCGGTCGGCCGTGCCCCGCTGCACCGGGAAGCCGCCCAGCAGCGACAGGAAGGCGCCCAGGGGCCGGATCTCCCAGAGACTCTCCTTTCCCATGAACCGCAGGCGCCGGCTGGTGGCCATCCCGGCGATCGGAGTGTCGATGAACGACCGGTGCACCGGCGACAGGATGAACGGTCCGGGCGGGAAGTTCTCCCTGCCCTCGATCCGCAGCCGGAACAGCACCTTGCACAGGGCGAGGACGATGGCCCGCAGCACCCGGTAGAGGACGCGCCCCAACAGGGGCTGGCCGCTGCGGCGCAGGGCGTCGGCGCCCGAGGCTGCCGCTTCCGGAACCCGGCCGTAGACGCTGCGGCTCAAAGCAGCCTCATCACCTGTTCGACGGTTTCGTCGAAGGTCAACTCGGTGGTGTCGATGACCACCGCCCCGGGCGCCCTCACCAGCGGCGAGGCTCGCCGTGTGGAGTCGATCCGGTCCCGGCGGGCGATGTCCTCAGCCACGGACTCCACGGCGTCGTCATAGGCGCGGCCCCCGGCGGCGGCCCCCGACGGGGGCGTGCCGCTCTGGCCGACCCTCCGCTGGGCCCTCACTGCGGGATCCGCGACGAGATGGACTTTGACCTCTGCGTCGGGGAACACCACGGTGCCGATGTCGCGGCCTTCCACCACTCCCCCGCCCCGCAGCCGGACCCACTCGCGCTGGCGGACCACCAGCGCGGCCCGCACCTCGGGGTTGGCGGCCACCAGGCTCACAGCCCGGTCGACTGCCGGCCCTCTGATCTCGACAGTGGCGTCGACCCCGTCGACCAGGACCTGCCCAGCGTCGACGCTGACGTCGATCGTCCGGGCCACCCCGGCCGCGAAGTCGTCGTCGGAGGGGTCGCCGCCGGCCCGCAGCACCGCGAAGGCGACGGCGCGGTACATGGCTCCGGTGTCCAGGCATTCGAGACCGAGCCGATCGGCCACAGCCTGCGCCAGGGTGGACTTGCCGGAGCCGGCGGGGCCGTCGATGGCGATGACCCTCACGCCGGCCCATTCTCCTTGCCGGGCCGCAACCCGTCCAATGCCTCGAAGAAGCCGGGGAATGTCTTGGCCACACAGCCTGGGTTCTCGATCTGGATTCCCGGCACCCGCAGGCCGAGCACCGAGAACGCCATGGCGATGCGATGGTCGTCGTAGGTCCGGATCCGGCCGCCGGTCACGGTGGTGCCCGGCACGACCTCAAAGCCGTCTTCGAGCTCCCGGGCCTCGACTCCGGAACGGGCCAGTTCGGCGACCACGGCCGCGATCCGGTCGCTCTCCTTGCCCCGAACGAACCCGATGCCGCGCACTCTGGTCGGTGTGTCCGCCAGGGCGGCCACCGCGGCCAGCGTGGGAGCGGTGTCGGACATATCGGCCAGGTCGACGTCCACGCCCCGCAGCGGCCCGCCGGTGACCGTCGTGGAGGACCCGTCCTGGTCGACCGCCGCGCCCATGGTCTCCAGGACTGCCGCGAAGCGGGCATCGCCCTGGATGGAGTCTGCGCCCAGGCCCTCGATGCGCACCGTGCCCCCTGTTGCCGCGGCCGCGGCCATGAAGTACGAGGCCGAGGAGGCGTCGGGCTCCACCGCGAAGCGCTCGACGGACCGGTAGCCGCCCCCGAGCACCCGCACGAACGCGGGCTCGACGCTGACGGACGCGCCGAAGGCCTCCATGACTGCAGCCGTCATCTCCACGTACGACCGGCTCACAACTGGTCCGAGGATGGGCAGCCGCATCCCTCGGGGCACCGCCGGGGCGGCCAGCATGAGGCCGGACAGGAACTGGCTGGAGCGGTCGGCGGCAACGGGAGCCACGTGTTTGCGGATCGGCCCCCGGATCCGCATCGGGAGGCCGTCGCCGCCGCTGGGGAACTCCACGCTCACTCCCAGCCGGCGCAGCGCGTCGGCCAGGTCGCCGAAGGGCCGGGCCCTCAACTGGGGATGGCCGTCGATGGTCGCGCCGTGTTCGGACAGGGCAGCCACCGGGGCCACGAAGCGGCCGGTTGTGCCCGACATGCGGGCGTCAATGACGATGCCATGGTCGGCGCCGACCGCGCCCTCGATGCCCCGGACCCGCATGATGGCCGCGCCGGGATCGCAGTCGACGTCGGCGCCGAGGGCCCGCACCGCGGCGACCATGGCTTCGGTGTCGTCGGCGTGGAGCGCCCCGGTCAGGGTGGTCTCCCCCGGGGCCAGCGCCGCGCACACCAGCGCACGGTTGGTGATGCTCTTGGAGCCCGGAAGCCTCACCGTCGCGTCTGGCGGAGCCTCCAGCGGAGCGATGGCCAGGGTCGGGGGCCAGCGGTCCATCACTCGAGCGGGTTCAGCGACGGGCGGTACCCGGCCTCGACCAGGCCCTGGGCGAACTGTTCCGCCCCGGTGCTCTCCACCACGGCCAGGACCACGCCGCGGGGCCCCTCCGCGGAGTGGGCGATCTCGAGGTCGTAGATGTTCACGTCCAGGTCGGCCGCGAGGGTCGTGATGCGGGCCAGCTCGCCCTTCTGGTCGCGTATCGCGATCCGGACCTCGGTCAGCCGCGAGAGGTCGGGAGCGCCCACGGCCAGGCTCCGGCGGCTGTCCCGGGCGGCCTCGAGGCGGGCCAGCAACTCGGCGCGATCACCCCCGGACACGATCAGGCGCATCTCGACGAGCTCGTCGAGCAACTCGTCGAGCACGTCGGTGATCGCCGTCCTGTTCTCGGCACAGATCTCGGGCCAGATGGCGGGATGCCCCGCGGCCACCCTGGTCATGTCCCGGAAGCCGCCGGCCGCGAGCCGCAGCAGGGCCCGGTGCTCGGTCGAGCGTCCCTCGGCGATGCGCATCAGCACGGCCGCGGTGAGGTGCGGGACGTGCGAGACGACGGCCACCAGCGCGTCATGGCGCTCCGGCGCCAGCGCGATCACCTGGGCACCGAGCTGCGAAACCACCTCGCGCACCTCGGCGAGGGCCGCGTCGTCGGTGGTTCCGGTGGGGGTGAGAACCCAGACCGCGTCGCGGAACAGCTCCGGATCGGCTCCGGTGAGGCCGTCCTGCTCGCTACCGGCCATGGGGTGGCCGCCGATGAACCTCGGATCGCTGACTGCGGCGACGACGGGCGCCTTCACGCTGCCGACATCGGTCACGATGGCGGCGCCGGCGTCGAGCAACTGCTGAACGACCGCGGCCAGCGATGAAGGCGGCGTGGCGGCCACGGCCAGGTCGCACGGCCCGGCCCCGCCAATGACGTCGACCGCACCGGCGGCCACCGCGGCCTCGGCTCGCTCGGCGTCGGGCTCGATGCCGGTCACATGCCACCCCGCCTTGCGCAGGGCCATGCCCACCGACCCTCCGATCAGGCCCGTGCCGGCGATGATGGCTGTTCGAGATGGGGCCATGGACGGCGATGCTACCGGTGCGACCGCCCAGCCTCGGCCGACGATGCGACTACCGCGGCCTTCTCGAGCGACCTCGCCTCCGCGAGGGTCAGTGAACGCCAGTGGCCCGGCTGGAGGCGCCGGTCGGCCAGCGGCCCGATCCGGGTCCGGACGAGGCGGCGGACGGGATGCCCCACCTCCTCGCACATCCGGCGCACCAGCCGGTTGCGGCCCTCGCGGACGGTGATGCGCAGCACGTCCGGCTCGACCAGGGCCACCTTCGCCGGCGCGGTGGGCCCATCGTCGAGTTCCACGCCCTGGCGAAGGGCGCGCACCGCGGCCGGTCGCGGCGCACCGGACACGTGGGCCAGGTATTCCTTCTCGATGCCGAACGACGGATGGGTGAGGCGGTGGGCCAGGTCGCCGTCGTTGGTGAGGAGCAGCAAGCCCTCAGTCGACAGGTCGAGACGCCCGACCGGGAAGACGCGCGGCTCGGCGGGAACAAGGCCCGTGACGGTGGGCCGGCCCTGCGGGTCGTGCGCGGTCGTGACCACGCCGCGGGGCTTGTTGAGCAGGTAGTGGACCAGGTCGGGCCGCACACCGACGACGATCCCGTCCACCTCCACCACACACCGGGCCGGATCGACGCGGTCCCCGAGCCGGGCGACGGAACCGTCCACCCGCACCCGGCCGTCGGAGATGAGCACCTCGCAGGCCCGGCGGCTGCCGATCCCGCACCGGGCCAGGACCTTCTGCAGCCGCTCACCCTCGCCGGCGCTCACCGGCCGGACCCAATCCTCGCTCCCAGACGTCACTGGTCGCGGTCTGCGGGCCCGCCCGGATCCGGTCCGCTGGGCTCGGGCACCAGCCGCAGGCGGTTCTCCATGGCCTCCACTTCTTCGGGGTCCGGCACGAACTCGCTCAGGGCGGCAAGTCTTCGATGGAGTCCAGGCCCAGGTGCTCGAGGAACTGCGGTGTCGTCCCGTACAGCACCGCCTGACCGGGGCCGGGCGCTCGGGCAACCTCGTCGATGTAGCCGCGGCGCCGGAGCGTCCGCATGACGCCGTCGACATTCACTCCCCTGATCTCGGCGACCTGGTTGCGTGACACCGGCTGCTTGTAGGCGACGACGGCCAGCGTCTCGAGCGCGGCGGCCGAGAGCCGGGCACTGTGGCCCTCGCGCACGAACCGCTCCACGTAGGCGTCCTGGGCGGGAGCGGTCTGGAAGCGGTAGCCGCCGGCCACCCTGGCCAGCACGAAGCCCCGTCCCTGACACTCGTACTCCTCGGCGAGCCGTTCGCAGGCCGCCCGCACCCGTTCGGTCGAGGTGCCGAGCACCCCGGCCAGCACCGACTCCGGCACCGGCTCCTCCGCCAGCAGCAGCACGGCCTCCAGCGCGGCCGCGATCCCGGAGTCTCCGCTGGTGTCGAGGCCGGCGGGTCCGCTCATCAGAGTCTCAATCCCTCAGCCCTCGTAGATGTCCGCGCCCGCGACCGCGGCCTGTCGAACATCGGCGTCGTCGCCGCCGGTCCACACCACGACGATGTCACCGAACGTGGTGGCCTGCTCGACATCGGCCAGTCCCTGCTTGACCAGTTCCAGCAGCGCGAGGAAGCGCACCACCAGCCCGATGCGGTCATCGATGCCGGAGGTGAGACGGCGGAAGGTCACCCGCTCGGTCCTGGCCAATTCCTCGACCAGCTCGGCTACGGCATCGCCCACCGTCACCGAGATCGGCGCGATGTGGGCGATGTCGACCCGGGGGGCGGGAGCGGGCGCCGCGGCCCGCAGGCAGGCAGCCCGCACCTCGGAGGGCGACACCGAGTCCAGGATCGAAGGAGCCAGCAGCAGCCAACGCTCCTCGGTGGCACCCAGCCGGCGGGGCCGGCTGAGGGCCGCAACCTCCAGCATGCGGCGCAGCCTCTCCGACGCGTGCCGGAACATGGCGCACTCCGCCAGCCGGGCCAGGAGCAGGTCCCGCTCCGAGATCCCGTCCAGTTCGTCGTCGAGCTCGACGACGGTGTCGGTGGGCAGCATCCGTTTGACCTTCATGTCCACGAGAGTCGCGGCGATGAGCAGGAACTCGGTCGACACCTCCAAGTCGCACTCCGGCATCCGGTCGATCTCGGCCAGGAAGGCGTCGGTGATTTGGGCGATGGGAATGTCGTAGATCTCCACTTTCTCGCGCAGGATGAGCTGCAGGAGCAGGTCGAAGGGCCCGCTGTAGACGGCGGTGGACACCTCGTAGGCCATCAGGGGGAGATTACTCCCGTACGCTGGCGCCCCATGACCACCCGGGTCCTGTCCGGCATCCAGCCCAGCGGCGATCTGCACCTCGGCAACTACCTGGGAGCGATCCGCAACTGGGCCAGGATCCAGCACACCGCCGACGCCTTCCATCCCGTGGTCGACCTTCACGCGGTCACCGTGCCCCAGGAGCCCGGCGAGCTCGGCCGGGCGACCCTGCGCATGTCGCAGATGCTCATGGCCGGTGGCCTCGACCCGGAGGTATGCACGATCTTCGTCCAGAGCCATGTGCGAGAGCACACCGAGTGCGCCTGGCTCCTGGAGTGCAACGTGTCGTTCGGCGAACTCAGCCGCATGACCCAGTTCAAGGACAAGTCGCACCAGCAGGAGTTCATCTCGGCCGGGCTGTTCACCTATCCCGCGCTGCAAGCGGCCGACATCCTGCTGTACGACGCCGACGAGGTTCCGGTGGGGGACGACCAGCGCCAGCACATCGAGCTCACCCGCGACATCGCGGACCGGTTCAACTCCCGCTACGGGCCCACCTTCAAGCCGCCCGAGGCGGTCGTGCCCGCAGCCGGGGCCCGGGTGATGGACCTCCAGCACCCCACCAACAAGATGTCCAAGTCGCTGGACTCGCCCCGCGGCACCGTGGACCTTCTCGACGACCCGTCGGTCATCGTCCGCAAGATCAAGTCGGCGGTAACCGACAGCGAGTCCGAGGTCCGCTACGACGCGAAGGCCAAGCCCGGAGTGTCGAACCTGCTGTCCATCCTGGGCGCCGCCACCGGGCGGACACCGGAGGAGGCCGCGGCGGGCTACTCGATGTACGGCCCCCTCAAGGCCGACACCGCCGACGCGGTGGTCGAGCTGCTGCGTCCCATCCGGACCCGCTTCGCCGAGCTAGAGGCCGACCCCGCGGAGACGTCCCGGCTGCTGGCGATCGGCGCGGACAAGGCCCGAGCCATCGCGTCGGTCACCCTGGAGCGGGCCCGCACCAACATCGGCCTGCTCGCTCCCACCTGACGACCCGCGGCAGCACGCTCAAGGGGTGCTTGAGCGGACCCACGTCCACAACTACAAGTGCCCGGGTCGGAGGATCAGCCTCCGGCCGGGACCGCGAGCAGCGCGATCCAGATGGAGATGGTGGCCAGGACGACGGTGGACACGGTGATGTACAGGTGCCTGGCCTGACTCTTGACCAGTTCGGCGTGGCTCTCGGCGTGGGCGACCTTGATATCGGCGAGGGCGTCGGTGAACTCGACCCTTGTGTCGGCGAGTTCACTCGCAATGCCTGCGAGGGCGTCGGTGAACTCGACCCTTGTGTCGGCGAGTTCACTCGCAATGCCTGCGAGGGCGTCGGTGAACTCGACCCTCATCTCGGCGAGGGCGGCGGTGAACGTGGCCGTGAGGACCTTGAGGTCGTCCTTGGTGGCGACGTTGTCCCAGCCGCTAGGTGGCAGCTGCTCCATAAGGGTCTCTGCGTCGTCTGTGCCCATCAGTTCCGACAGGGTGTTGAACAGCGAAGCTCGCTGTGCCTGGGTCGTTGCCACTTTCGGGCCTCCCGTCTACTCGTCTCGACTAGCGGGGAGCCCTCGACGGCTCCGATCGTGCCCGGAACGGCGGGCCGTACCAGGCCATCTGACACAATAGCAGCAAACTACTGCAACTGCGATGAATTTGAGATAAATTCAGTTACCGACCGCTACCGCTCTGGGGTGGGCGGCGCGGTAGACGGCCCGCAGGCGCTCCGTCGACACTCTGGTGTAGATCTGGGTGGTGGAGATCGAGGCGTGGCCGAGCATCTCCTGCACGAAGCGGATGTCGGCCCCGCCGTCGAGCATGTGGGTGGCACAGGAGTGGCGCAGCACGTGGGGCGTCAGCAGCGAGCCGATGCCGGCCGCTTCGCCGTGGCGGCGCACAACCAGCCACAGCCCCTGGCGGCTGAGACGGCCGCCCCGCTGGTTGAGGAACACCGCCTCGGCATCGCCGCGGCGGGCCCAGAGCTCGGGCTCCAGCGCGCCGCGGCCGTCCGGTGCCAGCCATCGCTCCAGAGCGGTGGCCGCGCACCGGCCGAGGGGCACGATCCGCTCCTTGGCGCCCTTGCCGGTCACCCGCACCAACCCGTCGTGGAGGTCCACGTCACCGAGTGACAGCGAGCCGGCCTCGGAGATCCGGCAGCCCGTGCCGTAGAGCACCTCCAACACGGCCCGGTCCCGTCGAGCCGCCGGATCGTCACCGACGACGGCCTCCATCAGCGAGCCGACCTGGGGGACAGACAGGGCCTTGGGAAGGCCCCGGGGCGGGCTCGGGATCTCCACGTCCGCGGTCGGGTCGTCGCCCCGATGGCCTTCGGCGGCCAGGAAGCGGTGGAGGCCCCTCACCGACACGAGCATCCGGGTGACGGAGGCGGCGGCCAGGCCGGTGCCCTGCAATGCCCGCACGAACGCGACCACATCGGTCTCGGCGGCGTCGTCGAGCCCGCGCCCCCCGGCGGCGAGGTGGGCGCGGTAGCGCAGCAGGTCTCGCCGGTAGGCCTCGACCGTGCGGGGCGAGCGGCCCCGCTCCACTCCGAGCCAGGCCAGGAACTCCTCGGCCCTGGCGTCCAGGCTCGCGGCTTCAGCCTCTGGAGGCGCTAGGGGCGGCGCCACCGGGCTCACCGTTGCCGAGGCCGAGCGGACGGCGGGCGGCTCACGGCGAGCCCGCTCCCAGCCGGCGCTGCGCCAGGAGCAGGCCGATGATGGTCTTCGCGTCGCGGATCTCGCCCCGATCGATCATCTCGATGGCCTCGCCCCAGCCGACCCGCTCGATGGTCATCCATTCTTCCTCGGCTCCGTCGGGCTGGCGAGCCACGGGCCTGAGCCCGGTGGCCAGGAAGACATGGGAGAGCTCGTCGCAGAAGCCCGGCGAGTTGAAGAACGTCCCCAACTCCTCCAGCGACTCGCAGGCCAGACCGGCCTCCTCGGCCAGCTCGCGGCGAGCAGTGCCGGCAGGATGCTCCCCACCGACGTCGCGGGTCCCGGCCGGGATCTCGAGCAGAACGCCCTCCACCGGCGTGCGATACTGCCGCAGCAGCACGACATCGTCGCCGTCGGTGGCCACAACCGCGACCGCGCCGCGGTGATGCACGACGTCACGGGTCATGCGCTCGCCGTCCGGGGTGACGAAGACGCTCTCGGTGAGGCGGACGACCCGGCCGGCGTGAATCTCCCGTTCCGCCACCTTTCGAAAGTCGCCGCTTCCGGATGCGGCGCCAGCTCGATCCTCGGCAGGGCCCGGCGACGCGGACACGCACGTCACGCCGGAGCCGAGGGTCCCGCAGGCTCGTAGTCGCTTATCTCCGGCAGTCGCGGGTTGCGGCCCGCAGCCCGCACCGTCGCGGCGGCCACGAGCCCGCTGAACAGCGGCGCCGGCCGGTTGGGGCGACTCTTGAACTCCGGGTGGGCCTGGGTGCCGACCCAGTAGGGATGGCCCCCGAGCTCGACGAACTCGACCAGCCTCCCGTCGGGCGACTCGCCGCAGAGCACCATGTCGGAGGCCTCGAACCGGGTCCGGTAGCGGGGGTTGAACTCGTAGCGGTGGCGGTGCCGCTCCGACACCACCTCCTCCCCGTAGGCCAGCGCGACCTGCGAGCCGGGCTGCAGCTGGGCCACGTACGCGCCGAGGCGCATAGTGCCGCCGTAGTCGGTGACGCCGCGCTGGCTGTCCATCAGGTCGATGACCGGATGAGGCGTCAAGGCGTCGAACTCGGTGGAGTTGGCATCGGCCAGCCCCAAGGCGTTGCGGGCGTACTCGATGGTCATCACCTGCATGCCCAGGCACAGGCCGAGGCAGGGGATCAGGTTGTCGCGGGCATAGCCCGCGGCCGCGATCTTGCCCTCGATGCCCCGTTCGCCGAAGCCCCCGGGGATGACGATGCCGTCGAGGTCGCGCAAGCGCCCGGCGACCAGCAGCCCCTCGACCTCCTCGGCCTGCACCCATTCGATCTCGATGTCGGCGCCGTGGTGGATGGCGGCGTGGTTGAGAGCCTCGATCACGGACAGGTAGGCGTCGGGGAGGCTCACGTACTTGCCGATCAGGCCGATCCGCACCGGCGCGGAGGCCAGCCGGATCCGCTCCACCAGGGCCTCCCACTCCGCCAAGTCCACGTCGCGGGAGTTCAGGCCCAGCTGCCGGCACACCACGTCGTCGAGTCCCTCGGAGTGCAGGATGAGCGGTATCTCGTACAGGCTGCCCGCGTCGGCACACGTGATCACCGCCTCCGGAGACACGTCGCAGAGGTTGGAGATCTTGAGTTCGAGTTCCTTGGTGAGAGGAGTCTCGCACCGGCACACGATCGCGTCGGGCTGCACCCCCCGCGAGCGCAGCTCGGTTACCGAGTGCTGGGTGGGCTTGGTCTTCTGCTCGCCGGTGGGCCCGATGAACGGGACCAGGGTGACGTGCACGAAACAGACGTTGGAGCGGCCCACGTCGAGGCGGAACTGCCGGATGGCCTCGAGGAACGGAAGGATCTCGATGTCGCCGACAGTGCCGCCCAACTCGGTGATCACGACATCGACGTCCTCGCTCGCAAGCCGGGCGATGCGCCGCTTGATCTCGTCGGTCACCTGGGGGATCACCTGAACCGTGCGACCGAGGTAGTCGCCGCGGCGCTCCGACGCTATGACCTCCGAGTAGATCGACCCGGTGGTGCCGTTGGACTCGCGGGTGAGGCTCTCGTCGATGAACCGCTCGTAGTGGCCCAGGTCGAGGTCGGTCTCGCCGCCGTCGTCGGTGACGAAGACCTCGCCGTGCTCGAACGGGTTCATGGTGCCCGGATCGACGTTGAGGTAGGGGTCGAGCTTGAGCATCGTCACCCGCAGGCCCCGGGCCTTCAGCAGGCGCCCCAGCGAGGCTCCGGTCAGCCCCTTGCCCAAGCCGCTGACCACACCACCGGTGACGAAGACGTGCTTTGTCATCGGGATCCCACCCTACCCCGCCCGCACCGGCGCCAGGCGGACCGCACCGGAGGTCTCGCTAGTGAGGCCGCTGCGACGCGGCAGCTTCCAGCAGTTCCTCCGCATGCTGGAGGGCCGACGGCGACTGGGGCGATCCCGACAGCATCCTCGACAGTTCGACCAGGCGGTCCTCCCCGACCACGGTGCGCAGTCCCACCACGGTCGCCCCTGCGACCTCGGTCTTCTCCAGCGCCAGGTGCTGGTCCGCGTGGGCCGCTACCTGCGGGAGATGGGTCACCACGATCACCTGATGATCGGCACCGAGGGCGGCCAGGCTGCGGCCGACCGCTTGAGCGGCAGTGCCGCCGACGCCCGCGTCGACCTCGTCGAAGACCAGGGTCTCCGGTCCCGCGGTCAGAACCAGCCTCAGGGCGAGCATCGTCCTGGCCAGTTCGCCCCCGCTGGCCACCCGGCTCAACCGGAGCGGCTCGTGACCGGGGTTGGCCGCCAAGCGGAACGAGACCTGCTCGCCGGCATCGCCGCTGACGTCGACGGTCAGGCGGGCTGCGCCCATGGCCAGCTCGGCCAGATGCGACTCGACCGCCGCGGCCAGCCGGGGCGCGGCCGCGGACCGTTCGCCCTGAACGCGGGCCTGCTCAGCGACGAGGCGCTCCGACACGTCGGACCGGCGCGACTCCAACGCGGCGGCTCTCTCCTCGTGTCCCTCGAGCTCGTGGAGTCGTCGCGCCGCCTCCGATCGGAAGTCGAGCACTTCCTCGAGCGTGGAGCCGTACTTGCGCCGCAGCCCGGCCAGCAGCTGCCGCCGCTCGCGCAGCGCGGCGAGAGCGGCCGGATCATCGGTGATCGCCTCCATGGAGGCCCTGGCCTCGGCCGAGATGTCGGCGATCTCGGCTGCGGCGTCGGCGATCCTGGAGGCAAGTCCGGCGAAGAGCTCCCGCCCGGCAAGGGCGGCCTGGGCGCGACCCAACCCGTCGGACACTTCGCTGTCGGCGCTGAGCAGCCTCGTCGCATGGGCGGCGGCCTGGCGGTGCGCGGCCGCGTCGGCCAGCACCGACTCGTCGCGGTCGAGGCGTTCGTCCTCGCCGGGATCGGAGACGGCGGCACCGTCGATCTCGGAGAGTTGATGGCGCAGCAGATCGATCTCGCGGAAGCGGGCCCGGGCGTCGCCGCCGAACTCGGCGAGGCCGGCCTCGACGGCCCGCAGCTCGTCGACGAGGCCGGCCATCGTCGCGGTGTCGATGGCGCCGAAACTGTCCAGCACGGAACGCTGGATGGGGCCTCGCAGCAGCGACTGGTGGGTGTGCTGGCCGTGCAGATCGACGAGGTCTCGCCCCAGTTCCTCGAGCGCGGCCGCGGTGGCCAGATGGCCGTCGATGTAGGCCCGGGACCGGCCGTCCGCCGGTATCACCCGGCGCAGCACCACCTCGCTGTCACCGGAGACGAACCGTCCCTCGACCTCGGCCTCCGGCGCGCCGGGGCCTGCCAGCGCCGGAGCGGCCCGGCCGCCGGTCAGCAGGTCGATGGCGCCGACGACCAGTGTCTTGCCCGCGCCCGTCTCTCCGGTCACCGCCGTCATGCCTGCGCCCAGGACCAGCTCCATCTCCTCGATCACGCCGAGGTTCCGGACGATCAGCTCGGTCAGCACGAGATCCCGATCGGGCGACTCGCCCGGCCGGCCGCAGCCTCAGCGGTCATTGAGTCCGAACTTGGTCTTGAGCACCTGATGGAACCGGCGGGCGCCGAAAGTCACCAGGCGAGCAGGACTGGGAGACGCCGAGCACACGACGACATCGTCCTGGTCGAGCCCGGCCAGCCGCCGGCCGTCCACCGACAGCACCGCGCCCCGGTCCGACAGAACCTTGAGCTGCACTCTGGTGGTGTCGGCCACCACCATGGAGCGATCGAACAGCATGTGGGGCGAGACCGGCGTGAGCAGCAGCGCCCGATGGGTGGGGTCGATCACCGGCCCCCTCGCCGACAGCGAGTAGGCGGTGGAACCGGTCGGGGTGGACACGATGAAGCCGTCGGCCGCGTACGAGGTGAAGTGCTCATCGTCGAACGAGACTCCCAGGCGCAGAGCGTAGGACGCGGCGGGCCGCTCCACGACAGCCTCGTTCAGGGCGAGGAACCTCTGCGGGACCGGATCAGCTCCCGCGGACGCGGCGGTGGGTTCCACGGTGAGCAGCATCCGCTCCTCGATGCCATGGTCGCCGGCCAGCACCCGGTCGATGGCCGTGTGCGCGTCGGCCGGCGCCACCTCGGTCAGGTAACCCATACGGCCGTAGTTCACGCCGAGGATCGGCACGCCCGACTCCCCGACCAGCTCGACGGCCCGCAGGATCGATCCATCCCCGCCGAGGGTCACCACCGCGTCGAGACCCTCGGCGAAGTGGGCCGGATCGGCCGCCAGATGGGCGCACGACGCCGCGGCCGCCTCCTCGGGCGGCATGCGGGCGCTGTGGCCCTGCCCGTCGAGCCAGAGCGACAGGTCGCGGGCCGCGGCCGCGGCCTCGGGACGACCCTGATGGACAATGAGACCGACGACCGCCACGGACTTCAAGATCCCCGCTCGCGGGCAGCCTCGACGACACGATCGATGGCCGTCGACAGATCGGACAGACCGTCCGCGCCGGGCCCCACGCGGGCGTGCAAGAGGAACTCCACGTTGCCCTCCGTGCCGGTGACGGGCGAGACCATGACCCCCATGATGGCCGCTCCCGCGCCCACTATGGCGCGGCAGACGTCCTGCAGTGCCCGGCGCCACACCTCCGGGTCCCGGATCACGCCGCGGGCCCGGTCGGCCTCGGCCCTGCCCGCCTCGAACTGGGGCTTGACCAGAGCCACGATGTCGGCGGTCGCGAGCCTCACGAGATCAGAAGCCACGAGGCGCAGAGAGATGAATGACAGGTCGGCCACCACCAGCGGCGCCGGCCCGCCGATGGCGGCCGTGTCGACGGCCCGCACATCGGTGCGCTCGAACGACGCCACCCGTGGATCGGCTCGCAGACGCTCATGGAGCTGGTTGCGGCCGACGTCGATGGACACGACCGCCACCGCGCCGTGCTGCAGCAGGCAGTCGGTGAACCCACCCGTCGATGCGCCCACGTCGATGGCCCGTGCCCCGGCCGCGGCGATGCCGAAGCCGGCCAGCGCAGCCTCCAGCTTCTGCCCGCCCCTGGACACGTAGCGGGGCGGGTCGCCGGCCACGACGACGGCCTCGGCCGGATCGACCAGGCGGGACGCCTTGGCCGCCGGAGACCCGCCGACGGTGACCCGCCGCTCCTCGATGAGTCTGAGGGCTTCGCGGCGGCTTCGGGCGACGCCGCGGCGCACCATCTCGATGTCGAGGCGGCGGCGCCTGACGGTCACCGGTCGAAGGGCCGGGGCTCAGCCCGAGATGCGGGCCTGGCGGTCCAGCCAGCCCAACGTGAACGCGTTCCACTCGTCAGCCATCTCGTGGAAGGCGATGTGGCTGGAGCGAGGACCCCGGAACACATGCATGGTCGAGCCCGGTATGGCTCGCTGCACCTCCAGTCCGTAGCGGGTGGGCACCTGCCAGTCGACCTCGCCCGAGGTGATCAGGGTGGGCACCTCGACGGTGCCGAGCCGGTCGAGCGCGTCGTGGGTCTTGTCGGCGTGGAAGTGGCCGAGCAGCCCCTCCTTCGACGGCGGGTGGGGATTGTCGAGAATGAAGCCCCGCTCGAAGGCCTCCACCTCGTCGGGCCGGTCGTTGATGAACGTCGGGCTGGCCACCCACAGCAGCGCGGTGCGGATGTAGCCGGCAGGGTCGTCGTGGAGGATGTAGGTCTCGTTGGTGTCGATCATGCGGATGAACCACTCGTCGGAGCGGCCCCAAGTGCAGTGCAGCTGCAGGGTGGCCACCCTCTCAGGGTGGTTGACGGCCAACTCCTGGGAGGTGGCCGAGCCAAGGGACAGGCCCGACACGTGGGCCCGCTCCACTTCGAGGACCTCCAGCAGCGCGGCCGCGTCGTCGGCCAGGATCCGCATCGAGTAGTCGCTCGCGTCCGGCGGATGGGTGGACTGGCCGGTGCCCCGGGCGTCGTAAGTGATGACGGTGTAGTGGTCCCGGTAGGCCTCCACCTGGGCGGCCCAGGTGGTGTGGTCGGCGCCGGTGCCCATGATGAGCAGGAGGGGGTCGCCGGTCCCCTCGATCTCGTAGTACATCTCGATCCCGGTGGGCAGGTCGGTGAAGGGCATGCCGTCGATCCTTCCGGTCCCGGCTAATCGGCAGCGACGGGAGCGCTCACGGGCGGTCGCCGGCCCGACACGCCGGCCACCGACTCGAAGCAGGCGCCGACCCGCAGCGCGGTCCCCTCGTCGAACGGTGCCGCCGCTATCTGGAGGCCGATGGGCAGCCCGTCGCGGTCGAACCCGGCCGGCACCGACAGCGCGGGCAGGCCCGAGAGGTTGAACGGGCTGGTGGTGCGCACGTAGGCCGCCCCAGCCGGCTCGGTGCAGGTGCCGTAGTCCAGGTCATCGAGGTCCTTGGGCACCGCGGTGGCGGGCAGCGTCGGGGTGAGCAGCGCGTCGAGCCGGTTGCCGGTGAAGGCCCGCCGCACGGCGTCGGCGATGGCCCGCCGGGCCTGGAGCGCCTTGAAATAGTGCTCGGGCTCCATCATCAGCCCGGCCACCAGCAGAGTGCGGATGAAGGGGGCGATCTGTTCGGGCCGGCTGCGGACCAGGTCGCGGTGGTAGGCGGCGGCCTCGGGGCAGACGATCCCGAACTCGGCGGCCAGGACGTGCTCCAGCTCAGGCACTTCGACGCCGACCATGGCCGCTCCCTGGCGGCCGAGCAGGTCAGCCGAGGCGGCGAATGTCTCAGCGACGTCGGTCTGCACGGGTTCGACGGGTGGGCCGCGCAGCATCCCGATACGCAGGCCGTCCACACCCCGGTCCAGGCCCCGGGTGTACTCCGGCACCGGCCGCGACGACGCCGAGGGGTCCAGCGGATCGGGGCCGGCCAGGACTTCGAGCGCGGCCGCTGAGCCCTCCACGGTGGCGGTCAGCGGACCCAGGTGGTCGAGCGACCACGACAGGGCGGCCACCCCGGCCCTCGACACCCGCCCGTAGGTGGGCTTGAGCCCGACGGTGCCGCACAGCGACGCCGGGATACGGATCGAGCCGCCGGTATCGCTGCCGATGCCCATGGGCACGATCCCGGCCGCGACCGCGGCGCCCGAGCCGCCGCTGGAGCCGCCGGGGACCCTGCTGAGGTCCCACGGGTTGGACACAGGCGGGGTGTAGACCCCGCAGGCCAGCTCGTGGGTGGCGGTCTTGCCCACAATGACCGCGCCGCCGGCCCGCAGCCGCCGCACCACCGTGGCGTCTGAGCCGGCCGGGGTGGCGTCGTACGCGGGCGAGCCGCACCGGGTGGGCAGCCCGGCCATGTCGACGATGTCCTTGACCCCCACCGGCACGCCCATCAGCGGGCCGAGGTCCCGTCCCGCGGCGATGGCCTCGTCAGCGGCGCCGGCCGCTTCGAGGGCACCGCCGCGGTCGATGACCACGAAGGCCGACAGGTCGCCGTTCAGAGCTTCGGCGGCAGCCAGGCTGGCCTCGGCGAGCGCCCGGCTGGTGGTGCGGCCCGAGCGCAGCGCCCTGGCAGCCTCCGGGATGGTGGTCATGGCTACTCCGGGGGCTCGCCCGGCCAGCCGGGATCGAACGCGGTGGGGTCCGGCCCGCCCGGATCGAACGCGGTGGGGTCCGGCCAGCCGCTGCGGGCCACCAGGGCGTCGAGGCTGGCGCTCGCCGCGACCCGGTCGGCCAGGTCGGCCGCGGTCTCGGCCGGGTCTATGGCCGGGTGGTCGAGCCCGAGCTGCCGCAGGCGGGCGGCCGCCAGCTCGACCCGGTCGCCGGCGCCGCCCTCACTCACGTCCTGCGCCGATCACCGCGATCACGTCCACCTCCATCTTGAGGCCGGGCAGGCCCAGGGCCGCGGCCTGGCAGGCGGTCACCGCGGGGAACGGCCGCCCCGCGAACACCTCGCGGCGGACCTCGATCTCCTCGGCGATCTCGCGCACGTCCTGCATGAAGTAGGTGATCTTCACCACATCCGCGATGGAGCTGCCCGACGCGGCCAGCACGCCGGCGATGTTGTCCCACACCTGCCGGGCCTGCTCGGTCACCGTGGTCCCGACCACCTCTCCGGCCTCGTCGAGGGCGACCTGTCCGGCCAGGTAGAGGGTGTCGCCGGCCCGCACCGCATAGGAGTACGGCTCCGGCGGCGGGCACAGCCCGGGCACGTCCACTACGGATTCCAGCGGCATCGGCGGTCAATATAGGCTGCCGTCCAGCCGGCATCCGCACCCGGCCGGGCGCCGTCAATGTCCCCGGAATGTGAGGGTGAGCCGATGCCGAAGGTAAGCGTCAACGGGGTCGACCTGTGGTACCAGTTCACCGGCGAGGGCGAGACCGTCGTCCAGATCGGCGGCGCGGTCAGCGCCCACGAGGGGTACGCCACCATCACGCCGGGCCTGTCGCAGCACTACCGGGTGCTCGACTACGACCACCGGGGCTACGGCAGCAGCGACCGCCCGGACCAGCGCTACACCCTCGACACCTGGAGCGACGACCTCGACGGGCTGATGGACGCCCTGGGCCTGGAGCGGGCCCACATCCACGGCGGGTCCATGGGCAGCTTCATCGCGGTGAACTTCGCGGCCCGCTACCCCGAGCGGGTCGACAGGCTGCTGCTCGGGGCGGGCGCGGTGGGCCGCTGCGACCGCATGGGGGTGCTCCAGTTCCGGGTGTGGCAGAGCTTGGCCCGGGCCTACGGCGTGGCCTCGATCGAGGTGGCCGAGGAGCTGCTCACCCACGCCTTCTCGCGGGCCTACCTGGACGGGCCGGCCGGCGGCGACGAGGCGCTAGCAGCCATGCAGGAGGTGACGGCTCGCAACGTCGGCACCGAGGTGTTCGTCGACGCCTGCCAGGCCATGATCGACACCGACGTCACCGGCCAGCTCCACCGGGTGACGGCCCCGACGCTGGTGATGGTGGGCTCCGAGGACGTGCTCACCCCCCTCGATGCCGGCCCGGGCGGCGCCGGGGCCCGCTACGTGGCCGAGAACCTCCCCAATGCCCGGCTGGCCATCTTCGAGGGCAGCGGCCACGGGCACTACATCGAGCAGCAGGACGAGTCGCTGGAGGTCATCCTCGGGTTCCTGGCCGAGTAGCCGACCGGCCAGCGGCTAGCCTCGCCGCCCATGGCCCGCTCCGACGGCGACCGCGAGCTGCTGGAGATCAACGGTCCGCGCCTGCTCCAGCGGCTGTGGGACCTGGCCGAGATCGGCCCGATCCCGGGAGGGGGAAACAACCGCCTGGCCCTCACCGACGCCGACAAGGAGGGCCGCGACCTGGTGGTCACCTGGATGCGGGACCTCGGCCTCGACGTGGGCATCGACACGATAGGCAACGTCGCCGCGGTCCAGCCCGACGTGGGTTCCGGTCCGCCGGTGATGATGGGCTCCCACATCGACACGGTTGCGACCGGCGGCAAGTACGACGGCAACCTGGGCGTGCTGGCCGCGCTGGAGGTGATCGAGTCCGCCATGGAGAGCGGCATCAAGCTCGAGCGCCCGCTGGCCGCGGCCTTCTTCACCAACGAGGAAGGCTCCCGGTTCCCGCCCGACATGATGGGCAGCCTCTGCTACACCGGCGGGCTGACCGTCGAGGAGGCGATGTCGACCACCGACTCCGACGGTGTGTCGGTCGGCGACGAGCTGGACCGGATCGGCTACCGCGGCCCGATGCCGTGCCCGAGCCCGGTGCCCTACGCCTTCGTGGAGCTGCACATCGAGCAGGGGCCGGTGCTGGAGCGCGACGGCATGCGCATCGGCGCGGTGACCGGCGTGCAGGGCATCTCATGGACCGAGATCAACATCACCGGCCAGTCCAACCATGCGGGCACCACTCCGATGAGCATGCGCCGTGACGCTGGCCTGGCCGCGGGCGAGCTGGTGGTGGCGGTGCGGCGCATCGCCTCGGAGATGGGCGGCACCCAAGTGGGAACCGTGGGCGCGCTGAGGCTTCACCCGGACCTGGTGAACGTGGTGGCGGCCAGGGCCCAGCTCATCGTCGATCTGCGCAACACCGACGATGACGACCTCCAGTCGGCCGAGCGGCGCCTGCTGGGAGAGGTCAAGCGGATCGCCGCCTCCGAGGAGGTCGAGATCGACACCAAGTGGGTGGCCCGCTTCGAGCCGGTGGTGTTCGACCCGCGGGTGGTGGAGCTGGTCGAGACCACCGCGTCGGCGCTGGGGCTGTCGGTGCGTCGGATGCCGTCGGGCGCGGGCCACGACGCCCAGATCCTGGCCGACGTGTGCCCGGCCGGCATGGTGTTCGTTCCCAGCGTGAAGGGCATCAGCCACAACCCGGCCGAGTTCACCGAGCCCGACGACCTGGTGGCCGGGGCCAACGTCCTGCTCAACACAGTGGTCGCCCTGGCCACTGACGGGGTGTGAGCATGACCAGGGCGACGTTCACCGGGTGGGGCAAGTGCGTGCCGCCGGTGAAGCTGACCAACGCCGACCTGGCGCAGCTGGTCGACACCGACGACGACTGGATCGTGGAGCGCACCGGCATCCGCGAGCGCGGCATCTCCCACGTCGAGACCACCGACCTGGCCGAGGTGGCGGCGCTCAAGGCTCTGGCTGCAGCCGGCCTGGAGGTCACCGACATAGACATGCTCATCCTGGCCACGGTCACACCCGAGATCACCTGCCCCAGCAACGCCTGCTTCCTGCAGGAACGCCTGGGCGCTACCAATGCGGCCGCGTTCGACCTCAACGCGGCGTGCAGCGGGTGGATCTACGGCACCGCCACGGCCTCGTCGATGATCGCTGCCGGGGTGGCCGAGCGCGTGCTGCTGATAGGGGCCGAGAAGCTGCACTGGGTGATGGACTACTGGGACCGGGCGACCTGCATCCTCTTCGGAGACGGCGCGGGCGCCGCCGTGCTGGAACCGTCGGAAGCCGGCGACGGCGTGCTCGCCGCCGACCTCGGCGCTGACGGCGCGGCCGGACGGACCATGGTGTTCCCCACCCTCGGCACTAGGGGGCGGTTGAGCTCGGTGCGCGACCCCTTCGTGCAGCGGCTGCACTTCGACGGCCGGGCCGTGTTCAAGATCGCCGTCCAGGGCATCGAGGCGTCGGTGCGGCGAGCGCTGGACCGGGCGGGGCTCGATCTCGCGGACGTGGACGCGGTGATACCCCACCAAGCCAACGAGCGGATCATCTCGGCCGCAGCCCGGCGGCTCGGCATCGGCGGTGACCGTGTGATGCTCAACATCGGCACTCACGGCAACTCTGCAGCCGCGTCGGTTCCGATGGCGCTGGTGGACGCTCTGGAGGCAGGGCTGATCCGGCCGGGATCAATAGTCGTGCAGACCGCCTTCGGCGGCGGTGTGACCTGGGGGTCCACGGTGACTCGCTGGGGTGAGCGGGTGGAGCCGCTCGGCCGCTGCGATGCGGAGTTGCCACCATGCGATGAGACGGTCTTCGACCTGCTGGCGTCCAACCGGGATTTCTACGCTCCCCTTCACGCTGACGCTGCCCCCTGACCGGCGGGCCGACCCGGCGGCGCGGGCCCGCGCCTGGAGTGCCAAGAACTAGGAGCGCCCGCGGCCCGAACCCGCTCCTGCCGTCAATCGTCGCGGATGCTATTGTCGCGCCCGGTTTGCCCATGCCTCGAGACAAGGAGAACCGCGCATGACTTCGATCCGAAAGCGTGGCCTGAAGGCAGCCGGAACAGCGCTGCTGGCCGCTGGGCTCCTGATCGCCGTGCCCGCGGTCGCGCTGGCCGATGCAGGCCAAGACGGATCAGCGGGCCTGCCGCGCCAGGAGCTGCAGTTCATCCTGAACACCTTCGCGTTCCTCGTCTGGGGCGCGCTCGTGATGTGGATGTGCGCCGGCTTCACGATGCTGGAGTCGGGCGCGGTCCGCACCAAGAACGCCTCGATGATCTGCCTCAAGAACATCGGCATCTACTCGATCGCCGGCCTGGCCTACTACTTCGTCGGCTACAACCTGATGTACGTCGACGTGGGAAGCGTCATCGGCTCGTTCCAGTTCCTGTATGCGCCCTCCGACGCCGAGATCGGCCTTCTCGACGGCGCCGCCGAGAACCTCGCCGAAGTCGTCGGCAACGGCTACTCGGTCATGTCGGACTGGTTCTTCCAGATGGTCTTCGTCGCCACCGCGGCGTCGATCGTCTCCGGCGCCATCGCCGAGCGGATCAAGATGTGGGCGTTCTTCGCGTTCACCCTGATCCTCACCGCCTTCATCTACCCGATCGTGGGCTCCTGGTTCTGGGGCGGCGGCTGGCTGGCCGAGGAGGGCTTCGTCGACTTCGCCGGGTCCACCATCGTTCACAGCACCGGCGGCTGGGCCGCCCTGGCCGGCGTGATCATCATCGGGCCCCGGCTCGGCAAGTTCCGCAAGGACGGGACGGTGAAGGCCACGCCCCCGTCCAACGTGCTGCTGGTGACGCTGGGCGTGCTCATCCTGTGGCTCGGCTGGTTCGGGTTCAACGGCGGCTCGCAGCTGGCTCTGGGCAGCGCCGCCGACGCGGTGGCCATGAGCAACGTGCTGGTCAACACCAACCTGGCCGCGGCGGCCGGCGTGGTGGCCGCCCTGGCCGTGTCCCGCCCCATCTTCGGCCGGATGGACCTGTTCGCAGGCCTCAACGGCGCCCTCGCCGGACTGGTCTCCATAACAGCCGCCCCCGACCTCACCGAGCACTGGTGGTCGGTCATCATCGGCGCCATCGGCGGCGTCATCTGCACCCTGGCCATCAGGGGCTTGGAGAAGATCAAGGTCGACGACGTGGTCGGCGCCATCCCCGCCCACCTCGTGTGCGGCATCTGGGGGACCCTGGCAGCCTGCATCGCCGGCGGCGCCAAGTTCCACGTCCAGCTCATCGGAATCCTGGCGATCGGCGCGTTCGCGTTCTTCTCGTCGCTGATCGTGTGGAAGCTCCTCGACCTGGTCATGGGGCTGCGGGTGTCCGCCGAAGCCGAGCGGCTCGGCCAGGACACTGCGGAGCTGGGCATCGAGACCTATCCCGAGTTCGTCCTCATGCCCGAGGAGTTCGACGACTGATCCAACATCCCACAACCGGACCGAAGGAAGGGGCGTTCCCCCGTGGCTGACGCGCTAGGCATCGAGCATCTCACGGACCTGACCGCAGGCGAGGCGGTGATGGCGTTCTTCACCCCGCTGATCATCTTCGCGGTGTTCTTCGTGCTGCAGATCATCCTGCCCGCGAGACGGGTCACGGGCTACGTGAAGGACCGCGTCACCGGCGAGCCCCGCAGCTACCGGCTCAACGGCCTGCTGGTGTTCGTGATCGTGGAGCTGGCGTGGGCCTTCGAGATCTTCGGCCTGCCCCGCGACTGGTTCTACCGGTCGACGCTGTGGGCGGTGCTCGGCGGAACCGTGTTCTGCACCATCTTCGCGGTGTGGTCGGTGTTCACCCAGCCCCGGGGCGAGATCCAGAACCCGTGGCTGGCGCTGTGGGAGGGCCGGTCCCAGGAGCTGCAGCTGTTCGGGGGCCGCATCGACATCAAGATGTGGTGGTACGTGGTGGGCGGGACGATGCTGTCGCTCAACGCGTTGTCGGGGGCGGCGTGGCACCACAACAACGTCGAGGACCCCAACCCGGGCATCTACCTGTACGCCGCCTTCTGGACCTTCTACGTGTTCGACTACTTCATCTGGGAGCGGGTCCAGCTCTACACCTACGACCTGATCCACGAGCACATCGGCTTCAAGCTGTGGTGGGGCGGGCTGGTGGCCTACGGGTGGCTGTTCATCCTGCCGCTCTGGGGCGTGGCTCCCCTCGAGGACCCCGGGTACTCGACCGGGTTCACGTACTTCTGGCTCATCGCAGTGAGCGTGCTGTTCCTGGGCGGCTGGACGATCGGGCGGGGCGCCAACCTCCAGAAGTACACGTTCAAGCGGTGGCCGGACCGCAAGTTCCTGTGGGTCGAGCCGAAGTACATCGAGGCCGGCGAGCGCAAGATCCTGTGCAGCGGATGGTGGGGCTACGCCCGCCACTTCAACTACCTGGGCGAGGGGATCCTGGCCGTGTCGTTCGCCCTGGTGTTCGGCCATCCCGGCAATCTGTGGTCCTGGACCTACTCCATATTCGTGGTGAGCTTCTTCACCGTCCGCCAGCGCTTCGACGAGCGCGAGTGCGCCCAGAAGTACGGCCCCGAGAAGTGGGCCGAGTACCAGGAGCGGGTGCCGTACCGGATCTTCCCCGGCATCTACTGAGAGCTTGAGCTCCAACAATCGCAACCGAACGAAGCGCCGTACGCCCGTGCGCCCGGCGCGCTCGGGAGCGTCCCGGCCTCAGGCGGCTGGTGCGCCCAGGACCTCTAGTCCGTGGTCGGCGGCGCGGGCGGCCAGCCGCTCGTCGAACGTGGCCACCGCACGGGCACAGGATGAGTCTGGGCCTGGAAACGCCGGCCCACCGCCGTGACGCCTCATCGAGGATCGCGGCGACGTCGTCGGTCTCGGTCACAGCATGTCGAGGACGGCTGGTAGGCACAGCACGAAGTGTAACACCAGGTGCAACACCACTATGTCGGGCATGCCGGCCGGCAAGTCCGGCGGAGTGGAGGTGAGGGGATTCGAACCCCTGGCCTCCTCGATGCGACCGAGGCGCTCTAGCCAGACTGAGCTACACCCCCGCGGGAGGGGCGAGTTTAGCGGCGCCTCCCCCGCACCGGACGGCCTCGCCGGCGAACGTAGGCTGCTCGCTGTGCCACCGGCGACGCTGCCATGACTCGACGGATCGCAGTCGCCGGATGGTTCGGTTCCGACAACCTCGGCGACGAGCTGATCCTGCGGTCGCTGATCCAGTCGCTCAGAGCCCGCGACGCCGAACCGGTCGTCATCAGCATCGACTCCGACCGCACCCGCCGTGACCACGCGGCGGCCGCCGTCACCCATCGCAGCCCCGGCCAGTCGCCGGCCCTGCGGCGAACCCTGAGCGACGTCGACGGGATGGCCGTCGCCGGCGGGATCATCCAGTCGGAGACCTCTCCGTGGAATATCCCGTTCCACACCTCCCGCCTGAGGGCGGGCGCCCGGGCCGGCTGCGCCATGGCCGCAGTGGGCATGGGCGTCGGGCATGTGCACGGGCCGATCGGCCGCAGCCTCGGCCGCAGATCGCTGGGGCGGTTCGACCGCCTCGTGGTGCGTGACGCCGGATCGGCCCAGCGGCTCCGCCAGTGGGGGCTCGACGACGCCGTCGTGGGCGCCGACCCCGCTCTCGCCCTGAGACCCGAGCCCGTGAACCCCGACGACACCATGTGCATAGTCCTGCGGCCCCCCAACCGCCGCGGGCTCCGCACCGCCGCGGGCAAGGCCCGCAAGACGGCCGGTCAGGCCCCCGCTCTCGACCGCATCGCCCGAGCGATCGACGAGGCCGCCGCCGCCACCGGCCTCGCGCCCCGCTTCGTCGCCTTCCAGGCCAGCCGCGACGGTCCCCTGCACGACCAGGTGGCCCAGCGCCTCGCCGCGGCCGCGGAAGTGGTCACCCCGACGCTGGACACCGTCGTCGCCGAGGTGGCCCGCAGCCGGCTGGTGGTGACCATGCGCTATCACGGTGCCATCGTGGCGCTGGTGCAGGACCGCCCCGCCGTCATAGTCGACGCCTCCCCGAAGATGGCCTCCCTTGCCGCCGAGGGCGAGGGTTGGGCGCCGCGGCTGGACCTGGCCCAGTTCGAGGCCGGCCGGCTCGCGGCCGCGGCCGCGGAGGCTCTAGAGGCCCGTACCCGTAGAAGCGAGGCGCGCGGCGCGCTCAGTGAACGCCTCGCCGTCAACGACGCCGCCCTCGACGCCTTGACCGGCAGTGCGTAATGAACGGGACCGCGGGACGGCCCGAACGTTAGACGCATGAGCCTGCCCCCCCATCCGCACGATCACTCGCCGCCGGAGCCTGGCGAACCATCAGCGCGGCGCAGGCGGTTGGCCCAAGCGGCCCGTATCGCTCGCCGGGTGTACCTGGCCGCGCTGTGCGTCGCGATCGTCTGGCTCCTGGTCGCGTACCACGACGCGATCGCCGAACAGTTCGAAGGAGCCCGCCTCGCGTACGTTGCCGCCGCGGGCGTGGCGAGTTTCGGGCTAATCGGGCTGGGTTCGGCGTTGTGGCACTCCAGCCTGGCGATGCTCGGACATCCGGTGGCCTTCCGAGACACAGTCCTCGCCACCGCCCGCTCCCTGCCGGCGCGGTACGTGCCGCTCGGAGTGACTTACGCAGCCAGCCGGATCGCCCTTCTGGCGGCTGCGGGGCGACCGCTGGCTGCGCTCACCGTGACCGCGGGATTGGAGATGATCGTCAGCGCGTCGGTGGCATTGGCAGCCGGCCTGGCCCTCCTCGGCGCCGTCGGCGCGCTGGGCATCGGGCCAGCCTGGATCGCGGCGGCACTGATCGCGACCATGGTGGCCGTCTCGCCGCTAGTCGGGGGGCGGGCCGTGGACCGCCTGCTGGACCGCCTCGGCGTCGGGCTGGTGATCACCCGAAAGGGATACCTGCGGGTGCTCGCGTGGTCGGTCGCCTACTGGACATGGGCGGCCGTGACGTTCACCCTCTATATGCGAGCCTTCCCGGCCGCCGACGCAGTGGGATCGTTGGAGGTGGCGGGCGCCTTCATGGTCGCCTGGGCCGTGGGCTTCCTCACCGTCTTCGCTCCACAGGGCATCGGAGTCGCCGAGTTGGGCCTGGTCGCTTTGCTGGCCTCGGAGGACACCGGCGGTATCGCGGTCGCGGCCGTGTTCGCCGGCTACCGGATCGTGCAGGCGTTCCGCGACGGCCTAGCCGCCGTGGCGGGCGAGATCATCGCCATTCGTCGAGCTCGGCGAGGATCTGCTCCGAGGGGCTGAGCTCGAGGGGACGCGGGCGCCGCCGGTAGCGCTGCGGATCGTTCAAGAACTCGCCCACGATGGTGGCGTCGTAGTGGCTTAGGACCACATTCTCGCCCAGACCGTCGGGCCGGTCGGTCCGGTCTCGCCACACCAGCGTGGGCACCCCCAACAAGGCGCACTCCTCCTGGATGGATCCCCCGTCGGTGATCACGAAGGGCGCCGCCGCCAGGTTGGCGAGGAACTCCCGGTAGCCGAGTAGCGGCACGAGCTCGACGCCTGCATCCACCAGCCGCGTTCGAACCCCACCGGCCAGGGTCTGCTCGGTCGGACCGTGAACCACCCAGCGGACCGGCCCGTGCGCGACGAGGTCCGTCGCCAGGTCGACGAGGGCGGATCGACGGGACCGGCGGTAGAGGTTCTCGACGCGGTGCATGGTCACCACCGCCGGACTGGCAGGCGTGCCGGGCTCGACCCCACGCCGATCATGGACCTGCTCGAGAGCCCCCCACCGGGTTCCGAGGGCGTCGCGTACCGCTTCCAGCACGGTGTTGGCGGACTGCTCGACGACACGGCCCTTGACCGCCGCGTCGCGCAGGTTGGACGCGGCCTCGGGCCCGGGGGCGAACAGGACGTCGGACATCCGGCCCGTCAGCACCCGCACGATCTCCTCGGGGAAGGGATGAAACCAGCGGAACGTGCGGAGACCGGCCTCCACGTGAGCAACATCCAGGCCCGCCCGCTTGGCCATCAGCGCGCCAAGCAGCGTGCTCGGTGTGTCGCCGTGCACGACACACACGCCGTCATGTCCGCCGAACACTTCGCGGCGGAGTCTCGACCGGGAGAGGAGACGCCCTGCAAGCCCTACGGACCAACGCAGGGCTTGCGCTATGGACACGACGTCACGGCCGGCGCCCATTTGCAGGTCGGGCTCCCGCACCCCTAGTTCGCTGCGCAGCGACGCGGCCAACGTCGCGTGCTGACCGGAGTCGATCAGGCGGTAGGCGACCCCGGCGGCATCCATGCACCGCAGCAGCGGCACCATCTTGATGTACTGCGCCTTGGTCCCGATGAAGACATGGATCACCGGGCCTGCTTCAGCCGTTCACGACTCGCCTCAGAGGCGTAACCACGACCTCGCCGGGCGCGGTGCGCTGCGGATAGAGCACCCTCACCTCGGCCATGCCCGGAGCCGGGACCTGCTGACGGCGGGCAGCACCGAAGGTGAACAGAAGAAGGGCCACATCGGCCACCACGTGAACAGCCAGAGCGGCCACGCCCAGAGCGGGAATGGCCAGCAAGGAGGCGACGGCCACCGCCCCGAGGACCGCGACCACCTGACGGCGGCGCGAGAGCGCCTGTTCTGCTGACCGCGGGGCGTCGAACAGCTCGCCGCGGGGCCTGGCTCCCCGGTCAGGGCCTCCGATGAATGCAATATCGCGGCTCGTGGATCGGAAGGGGCGGTTGAAGTCCACTACTCCGGCCGTTCGGATCGGTTGAGAAGCCCGCCGCTCCCGGTACCACAGCACGAAGTAGCCCAGCCACGCTGTCGCCAGCACCGCCAAGACGATGAGAGTCACAGACCGGCTTCCTCCTCGTTGGATCGGATCGAGACGCCGACACCCGGACGGGTGCGCACATAACACACCCTGCACCGCTTCGACGACCCGAACATGCAGACGACGGCTCCTTCAAGAATGGCAGGCGGCAACGGCCAAGTGGTGGATATCTTCCGGTGATCGATGTCTATCGGACGATGCTCACGGTCCCTCAGTGCGATCTAGCGCGGTCTGTGCGGAGTTGGCCGAGCCACGATCACGTCCCCTCGCGGCGATAGACGCCGGAACGTCCGCCGCTCTTCTCCCACAGTGCGATGTCTCCGATGGTCATGGACCTGTCCCTCGACTTGCACATGTCGTAGATCGTCAGCGCGGCCACACTGCAAGCGGTCAGCGCCTCCATCTCCACGCCGGTGCGGTCGATGGTCTCTACCCTCGCCTCGATGCCCACCGAGTCGTCGAGAACCTCGAAGTCCACGGCGACCGAGCTGATTGCGAGGCCGTGGCACAGCGGCACGAGCTCGGAGGTTCGCTTGGCGGCCTGGATCCCAGCCACCCGGGCTACCGCCAGCACATCGCCCTTGCCTATCTCCCCCTGGCGCAGAGCCCGGGCCACCCCGGACGCCATCCGCACCCTGCCCCTGGCGACGGCCCGGCGGTGACTGGGCTCCTTCGACGACACGTCCACCATCCGGGCATGCCCCTCAGAGTCGAGGTGGGTGAAGCCCAACGCTCAGCCTCGCAGCGCAGGGGGGCCGGCCGGCAAGGCTCAGCCGCCGATCTGCGACATGGAGCGGCGGGGCTTGATGAAGTTCACCCTGTTGATCTGGTGCCCGGCCCACTTCGACGCCACCGACGCCTCCAGCGCGGCCGCGATCTCGTCGTCGTCGGCACCGGCCCGCAGCAGGGCCCGCACATCCGTCTCGGTCACCGCGAACAGGCAGTTGCGGAACTGTCCGTCGGCGGTGAGTCGAACCCGGTCGCAGGTCGAGCAGAACGAGTCGCTGACCGAGGCGACGATGCCGACCTGGCCCGATCCGTCGGTGAAGCGATAGCGGCTGGCCGGCGCGGAAGTGCGCTCGACCGGCTCCACCGGGCTGGCCGCATTGACGCGGGCCAGGATCTCGTTCACCGGAACCACCAGGTCGTTGGTCCAGATGCCGTCGGCGTCGAGGGGCATGAACTCGATGAACCGGACCTCCACGCCCTTGGCCCGCCCGAACTCCACGAAGTCGGCGATCTCGTCGTCGTTGACGCCGCGCATCACCACGCAGTTGACCTTGACCGGGTCGAAGCCCGCGTCCCGGGCGGCGTCTATGCCGTCCAGCACCCGTGTCAGGGCCTCGCGGCGGGTGAGCTCGGCGAAGCGCTCGGGCCGCAGCGAGTCGCACGAGACGTTCACCCGGCGAAGGCCGGCGGCCCGCAGATCGGCGGCCAGCAACGGCAGCGACACGCCGTTGGTGGTCATGGCGAGGTCCGTGCCGAGCACGGCCAGCATCTCGACCAGCGCGGGCAGGTTGGCCCGCACGGTGGGCTCGCCGCCGGTCAGGCGGATGCCGTTGACGCCGTAGCGCTCCACCATGATCCGGGCCAGCCTGGCGATCTCCTCGAAGGTGAGGATCTCGTCGCGGGGCAGCCACTCGAGACCCTCCGCGGGCATGCAGTAGGTGCAGCGGAAGTTGCACCGGTCCGTGACCGAGATCCTCAGATCCCGGTGGACTCGCCCGAAGCCGTCGACGAGCTGTGCCGTCATCACTTCGAAGGCTAGCGGCCGGCCGCCCGGCGCCGCCCGCCAAGCTGCCTCTACAGAACGTGTCCCTACAGGAGGATCACGTCGACGGGGTCGCCCACAGTGGGCCGGACGCCGTCGGGCACCACCGCCAGGGCGTCGGCGCGGGTCATGGCCGCGAGCTGGTGGGAGCCCTGGCCGCCGGATCGGGCCACCCGCAGCACGCCCCGCTCGTCGCGGCTCGCCGCCACCCTCACGTAGTGGGTCTTGCCGTCGTTGCGGTGACCGAGCTCTTCGTCGCTGACCGCCCGCACCAGTGGCGGGCCGAGATCGTCGGCGCCGTGGCCCGCCATGGCCCTCAGCCCGGGTTTGGCTAGCAGCTCGAAGCTCACCATCGACGACACCGGGTTGCCCGGAAGGCCGAACACCGGGGTGCCGTCGACCAGACCGAAGGCGAACGGCTTGGCCGGCTTGATGGCGATCTGCATCCAGCGCATGTCGCCGATCTGGTCCAGCACCACCTTCACGTAGTCGAAGTCCCCCATCGACACGCCCCCCGACGAGAGCACCGCGTCGCAGCCCGCCGCGCCGGCCTCAAACGCCTCGGAGATGGCGTCGGGACGATCGGGAGCGATCCCCAGATCCACGCCCTCGAAACCGGCCTCCGACACCAGCGACAGCAACGTGCGGCGGTTGGTGTCGCGGATCTGGCCCCTCCGCAACGGCCCCGGGGTGTCGGCGAGCTCGTCGCCGGTTGACAGCACCCCCACCCGGGGCCGGCCGTACGCGGAGACCTCGTAGGCGCCCACCGCAGCCAGCAAGCCGACCCGGCCCGGCGTCACCACCGTGCCCGCGGTGAGCACCTGCTCGCCGGCGGCCACGTCCTCGCCGGGATGGCGAATGTGGTTGCCAGCCTTGACGGAGGCCTGCACCACGACTCGGTCCTCGTGGCCGTCGAGCCGGCGGGTCAGCTCCACCTTGACGACCGCGTCGGCGCCGTCGGGGATGGGAGCGCCGGTCATGATCCGGGCGGCTTGGCCCCCGCCGACGTGCACCGATCCGTCATCGCCGGCGCCGATCGTCCCGACCACGTCGAGCTCCACAGGGGCGCCGAGAGTGTCGGCCGCTCGAAGGGCGTACCCGTCCATCGCGGTGTTGGCGAATGCCGGAATGGGGTCCGACGACACAACCGGCTCGGCCAGTACCAGGCCGAGGGCCCCATCCAGCGGGACCCGGCGTGCCGGAAGCGTCCCGACCCGGGAGAGGATGTGTTCCCGGGCCTCCTCCAAGGGAATCATCGCGGCCTTCTCCCACTCCGGCGCCGGCACGCCGCGGTCCGGCCGTAGCCGGGATCCGGGGTCAAGTCTTCAGCCTTCGTTCGGTGCCACGCCACAACCGCACGATATTGCCGTGGTGCCGCATCGCCATCACCCCCATCACCACGGCCGCCACGATCACCTCGGCAGCCGGCCAGCCCAGTACGAGGGCCAGCACCGGGTAGACGACGCCCACGCTCAGCGAACCGAGCGCGGCCACCCTGGTCAGGCGCACCATGCCGAAGAACACCACGACACAGATCAAGCCGATGATCGGGTCCAGGACCAGACCGCCGCCGCCCGCGGTCGCCATTCCCTTGCCACCGCGGAAGCGTCTCAGGACCGGCCACACGTGGCCCGCCACTGCCCCGATCCAGGCCGCCATCGCCTCCGGCCGGTCCCATAGCAGCAGGGCAATGCCGATGGGCAGGGCTCCCTTGGCCATGTCGCCCAGAGCCACCCCCACACCGGCGAGGCGCCCGCCCAGGCGGTAGATGTTGGTGGCGCCCGGGTTCCCCGACCCCTCGCTGGTGGGATCGTGGCCGATCCTGAGTCCCACCAGCGTCGCGGTGGGGAACATGCCGGCCCCGTAGGCCGCGACGAAAGCGACCGCCATCCACACCGTCACGCCCGCAATCGTAGAGCGAGCGCGCATGGCGGGCGAACCTGGTCGATGCAGGCGCGGTGTCGCCGTTTCGAGGCGCGGTTATCCTTCGCCGCCGTGCCGATGTACGACTACCGCTGCGAACGCTGTTCGGTGCAGTTCGAGGTGAGGCAGTCGTTCAGCGACGAGACGCTTGCCGTGTGCCCGCCCGAAGGCGGGCCGGCTTCGTGCGTCGCACCGGGCGAGGGACCGGTCAAGAAGGTGTTCAGCGGGGTGGCCATCGCCTTCAAGGGTGACGGCTTCTACAAGAACGACCACGGCTCCAACGCCAAGGGCCGGCACAAGGAGCGGGAGTCGGACTCCTCCAAGGAGTCTTCGAGCTCGTCGTCCTCCGAGGAGTCCTCGACCAAGGACTCGACCTCCAAGGAGTCTTCGAGCAAGGACTCGTCATCGAGTTCCGGTTCGAACGGGGGGCGGGCGAAAGCCGGCGCCAGTACCCCGTCGTCTGCCTCGTAGCGTCCCGAACCCTCGTCGCGAACCCGCGGCCCTCCGCCGCCCCCCGGCTGCAGCTCGTCGCCCCTGGCGACCGTCCCCGCGGTTCGGAGCATCCCGAGCCCAGGGAACTCCCCACGTCCAGCAGTTCGTCGCCCCTCGCGACCGTCCCCGCGGCTCGGAGCATCCCGAGCCCAGGGGACTCCCCACGTCCACTGGACCGCGCCCGGTCGATCACAGGAGGCTCGATGTCGCCAGCCACACAAGCCACACAGAACCTCGAGGGGACGCAGCCGCGCCTCGGGCCGTTCCGCAGCCACCCGGCGCCGGCCCGCCCGTCGACGCGCCACAGCACCGCCGCAGGGCGGCTCAGGATCATGCTGTATCGCCATCGGTGGTTGCGCTGGGCGGCGGCTGCGGGGGCGGCACTGGCCGTCCTCGCCGCCCTGAGCGGCGACTCCTCCGACCCACCTCAGGAGCCGGCCGAGATCGCGCCCTCAGGGCCGTCGGCCCGGCTTCCGTCCGGCACACGCGGCGTGCCCGTACCAGTCGACAGCACGGTGTTCGCCGTGGGCGACGCCGTGGACGTGCATGCGGTGCTCGATGGCGGCGCCATCGTGCGAGGGGCGCCGGTCGTCTCTGCCGCCACCGACGAGGTGATCCTGGCGGTGCCCTCGGACAGGGTGGACGCCACCGTCGACGCGCTCACCACGGGGGGCGTGATCCTGGTGCTCGTGCCCCCGGCCTCCAGCCAATCCCCCGGATGAGCCGGCGTCAGCGCCAGGAGGTGGCCGCCAGGGCGAGGACGGTGGCTCCGGCCAGGACCCGGTACACCACGAACGGCTGGAGCCCCACCCGGGACACGATCTGCGTGGTGCCCCAGACGGCCACCCATCCGGTGAGACCCGACGACACCATGCCCCAGACCAGAGCGGGCCACAGCGATGAGGGGACGCTCAGCTCGAAGAGGCCGTAGACGCCGGCGCCGGCGATCACCGGGAGGCTCATCAAGAAGGCGAGGCGCACGGCTGCCTCGCGGCTGTAGCCGAGCACCCGGGCGACGGTCATGGTCACGCCGGAGCGCGAGACCCCCGGCTGCAGTGCGAGCGCCTGGCCGGCGCCCATGGCCAGGGCATGGCCGAAGCCGAAGTCCTGCTGGCCGCGCTCCTCCGCGAGCCGGTCGGACGCGCCCAGCAGCAGCCCGAAGATGATCAACGCCACCGCCACCGCCACCACCCCGCCCGAGCCCCGCAGCGCATCGCCCGCGAACACGCCCGCCACGCCTGCCGGGACAGCCGACGCTGCCAGGCTCCAGGCGACGCGGCCGTCGGGCCCGAGCGGGCCGCGGTCGAGCACCGGCGACAGGGCCGCGGTGACGTAGGTCGCGATGTCTCGTCGGAGATAGGCGGCTGCGCCGATCAGGGTGCCGACGTGCACGGCCACGTCGAAGGCGGTCGCGGTGTCGCCCGACAACTCGTCCCAGCCGAACAGCCAGCGGACCAGGATCAGATGGCCGCTGGAGGAGACCGGCAGGAACTCAGACAGGCCCTGCACGATGCCCAGGACGATGGCGTGAAGGATCGGCACCGCTTTGGAGGCTATGGGGCCGGGCGCGGGCGTGCCCCGTCGTCAATGCCGGCGCGGGGCCGGTCTCAGGTGCCGGACATGGTCACGTCGGCGATGGCCAGAGTCACCCCGGCTGCGCTCATCGGCAGCCATTCCAGGTCGGAGCCCACCTCCGCGACATCCAGCAGCAAGCGCTGGATCGTGCTCGCGATGGTCACCTCCCGTACCGGCTCGGACGTCTCGCCGTTGCGGATGCGCAAACCCTCTGCACCCACCGAGAAGTCCCCCGACACCGCGTTCACGCCGCTGTGAAGGCCGGTGACCCCCTGCACCAGCAGGCCGTCGTCGATACCGGCCACGATCTCGTCCTGGCTGCGGGCCCCGGGGGTGACGCTCAGGGCGTGGGCGCCGACGCCAGGGGTCCCCTTGAAACCGCCCCTGACCGCCGAGCCGGTCGAGGACACGCCGGCCCGCCGGGCCGTGTAGGTGTCGTAGAGGAAGGCTTGCAGCACGCCGTCGGTGATCAGCGGGATGCGGCGGGTGGCCAGACCCTCGGCGTCGATCGCCGACGCCGTGAAGGCGTCGGAGTCGGTGGCGTCGTCGACGAGGGTCAGCGAAGAGGCCCCGACGACCTCATGCATACGGTCCGCGAACAGCGACCGGCCCTTGAGCACCGCTTCGCCGCTCAGGGTCGCGCCCACAATGCCCAACAGCCGGGCCGTGACGTACGGGTCGAGAACCACGGTCAGCCGGCGGGTGGGGGCCTTGGCCGCGCCGAGCAGCCGGGTGGCCCGCTCGGCCGCATCGGTGCCGGCCGTCTCCGCCGACAGCTCGCCGGGATCGCGGCCGACCGAGAAGCCGAAACCGGTCTGGGTGTCGTCGCGCTCCGTTGCCAGGCTGTACGCGGCCAGGTAGCAGCCGGTCTCCCGGGCGGTGGCGGCCACGCCGCGCGAGGTGGCTACCGCGGACTCGTACACCGAGTCGGCGTACTCGGCCGACTCCACACCGGTCACTCTCGGATCGGCGGCCAGGGTGACCCGCTCCAGCTCCAGGGCCAGAGCCACCTTGTCCTCGGTGGGGAACTCGGCCAGCTCGGAGCGGTACAGGTCCAGCGGCTCGGGCTTCACGCCGTCGGGCTCGGCCACGCCCGCGAACTCGTCGACACTGCCGAAGCGGGAGTTGTCGAGCGCCTCGTCGAAGGTCTCTCGCACGGTTTCGTCGTCGAGGGTCGCGGCGTAGGCGAATCCCTGCCGACCCTGTTGCACCACCCTTACGCCGATCCCCTGAGCGGTGGCCGCGGTGAGGGATTCGACCTCGCCCTGGTAGGCCCGCACCTCGGTCTCTCGCTCGTGAGCCACGAAGGCTTCGACGTCGAAGCCGTCACCGGCCCAACCGGCGACCCGCTGCGCGATCTCCAGCAGGCTCTGGTTCACGCGGCGGCGCCGCCCGGCTCGGGAGTGTCCAGCGGGCCCTGGCTCACGCGGCGGTGCCGCCGACGGTGAGCGCGGTCACCCGCAGCGTCGGCGTGCCGTCGCCCACCGGGACGCCCTGGCCGTCCTTGCCGCACGTGCCCGGCGATCCCATGGCGAAGTCGTTGCCGAGAGCGTCTATCCGGGTGAGCACCTCGGGGCCGTTGCCGATGAGGTTGCCTTCCCGGATGGGCGCGGTGATCTCGCCGTTCTCGATCAGGTAGGCCTCGGTCATGCCGAACACGAAATCGCCGGTGGCGGTGTTGACCTGGCCCCCGCCCAGCTGGGCGACGTACACGCCGTGGGACGTGTCGGCCACGATGTCGTCGGGGTCGGCGTCGCCGTTCTCGATGTAGGTGTTGGTCATGCGCACCATGGGCAGGTGCTGGTAGCTCTGGCGGCGGCCGTTCCCGGAGCTGGCCCGGCCCTCCTTGCGGGCCCGCAGCCGGTCCCACATGTAGTCGGTGAGCACGCCGTCGGAGATCAGGACGTTGCGGGCCGCGGGCTTGCCCTCGTCGTCGATGCCGTAGTGCCCCCACTCCCCCGCCATGGTGCCGTCGTCCACCAGCGTGACCATCGACGCGGCGACGCGCTCGCCGATCCGCCCGGCGAACGCCGAGGCCGACTTGGCCACCAGGTCGGCCTCGAGGCCGTGCCCGCAGGCCTCGTGGAACAGCACGCCGCCGCCTCCGGGGCCGACCACCACCGGCATCTCGCCGCTGGGCGCGGGCCGGGCGGTGAGCTTGGTGAGGGCCCTGCGGGCGGCCCGGCGGGCCATGTCCTCGACGTCGTAGTGGTCGAACATCTCGAATCCGGCGGTACGGCCGGCGGACTCGCGACCCGTCTGCATGCCGGTGTCGCCCGTAGCCACGCACGACACCGAGAACAGGGTGCGCACCTGGTCGTCGCTGGTGAACAGCCCGTCGCTGTCGGCCACGAGGATGCGGCGGCGACCGTCCCCGTAGCGGGCCGACACCTGGGTGATGGCCGGGCCCGTCGACCGGGCGGCCGCGTCGGCCGCGGTGAGCAGCGCCACCTTGGTGGACTTGGGCACCTCCTCGGGGGGCACCCTGACGGTGAGCGGCCTCGGCACCTCCAGTGACGAAACCTCGACGACGCGCCGCGCGCCGGCCGACTGCCGGGCCGCGGCTGCGGCCGCGCCGGCGGCTGCGGCCAGGCCTGTCTCGCTCAGGTCCGCCGTGTGGGCGAACCCGGTCGTCTCGCCCACGACCACGCGGATCCCGGCGCCACGGTCCCGGCCCGTGACGACCTCCTCGACACGACCGTCATCGAGGATCGCCGACGACGAGCGCCTGTCCTCTGCGAAGATCTCGGCGAAGTCCGCTCCGGTGCGCATCGCCGCCGCAAGCGTCCGGTTCACAAGTTCGGCATCGAGCATGACCGACTACTGTAACGCGATGGCTTCGGGAGCCGCCGACCTCGACGCCTCCGACGGCACGGAGTCGGACGAGGACTCGGCGACCGGCTCCGAAGGCCCCGCAGAGTCGCTGAGCGGCCGGCTGCACTGGTGGAGCGAGATCCTCATCATCGGCGCGTTCTACGGCGTCTACACGATAATCCGCAACGAGTTCGGATCCGAGTTGGGTGAATCCGTCAAGCAGGCGGCCATCGACAACGCCTACGACATGATCGCCCTGGAGCGGGCCGTCCACCTCTTCGGTGAGAAGGGCATCCAGGACCTGTTCATCGAGTGGGACCTGTTCATCCAGTTCTGGAACATCTTCTACGGGTTCTGCCACTTCGCGGTCACCATCGGGGTGATGGCCCTGCTGTACTGGCGACACCCCGTGCGCTACGGCGTGCAGCGCACGGTGCTGGCGATCACGACCGGGCTGGCGCTGCTCGGCTTCGCCTTCTACCCGCTGATGCCGCCCCGCCTGCTCAACGACTGCGGCCCGTTCGGTGCCTGCGACCTCACCTACAGCTACGTCGACACCCTCGTCGATCCGGGTGGCTTCTGGTCGTTCAACTCGAGCGCCATGATGGAGATCTCCAACCAGTACGCGGCCATGCCCAGCCTCCACATCGCCTGGGCGATCTGGTGTGTGGTGGCCGGCCTGCCGGCGCTGCGGAGGCGCTGGACCCGTCTGGCGCTACTGGCCTACCCGTGGCTTACACTGTTCGCGGTGATGGTCACCGCCAATCACTACTGGATAGACGCCGTCGGAGGTCTGCTGGCGGTCGCCATCGCCTACCCGGCGGGAGTGCTGCTGTGCCGCAGGCTCCCCGGGTGGCTGGCGCCCCGACCGGTCGGGCAGACCACCGGGTAGGAGCAACCATGCAGCTCGACGCCATCAAGGGACCCGACGACCTCCGGGAACGCTCGCACGAGGAGCTGGCCGACCTGTGCCAGCAGATCCGGGCCCGCATCATCGAGGCGGTGAGCGCCCGGGGCGGGCACCTCGGCTCGAACCTCGGCTCGGTCGAGCTCACCGTGGCCCTTCACCGGGTGTTCCGCTCGCCCCACGACGTGATCCTGTGGGACACCGGCCACCAGGCCTACGTCCACAAGATGCTCACCGGGCGGTCGGCCGACTTCGACAGCCTTCGCACGGCGGGCGGGATGGCGGGCTACCCGTCCCGTACCGAGTCCCCCCACGACTGGATCGAGAACAGCCACGCCTCCACCGCCCTGTCGTACGCCCACGGCCTGGCCACCGCGTTCGAGTCCTCCGACACCAAGCGCCGTGTGGTGGCCGTCGTGGGAGACGGCGCCATGACCGGCGGCATGGCCTTCGAGGGACTCAACAACATCGGCCACAGCGGTCGCCGCGTGGTGGTGGTGCTCAACGACAACGGCCGCAGCTACGCCCCGACCGTGTCGCGTCTGTCTATGTCGCGTCTGTCCGAGAGCCTGGTGCGCTTCCGCTCCAACCCCAAGATCATGCGCCGCTCGGACCGCCTCGAGGACATGGCCGAGCGCATCCCCTGGGTGGGCGACACGCTCCAGCGGGGGATGAGGATGTCCAAGGCCGCCATCCGGGAGCTGTGGGACTCGGCCGGGTTCTTCGAGAACCTCGGCGTCCGCTACCTGGGCCCCTTCGACGGCCACGACATCGCCGGCCTCGAGGCGGCCCTGTCCAACGCGGCCGAGTTCGACGAGCCGGTCGTCGTCCATGTGCTCACCCAGAAGGGGCGGGGCTACGGCCCGGCCGAGCAGGACGAGATCAAGCACATGCACGACGTCGGCAGCGTCAAGCCCGGCACCTACACCGGCATGTTCTCGGACATGATGGTCCAGCTCGGAGGGCTGCACCCCGAGGTGGTGGCCATCACCGCGGCCATGCCCGACTCGACCGGCCTGCTGCCCTTCCGCGACCACTTCGGCGACCGCTGCATCGATGTCGGCATCGCCGAGCAGCACGCGGTGACCTCGGCCGTCGGCATGGCCATGGGAGGGCTCCGGCCCTTCTTCGCCGTCTACAGCACGTTCCTGAGCCGGGCCTTCGACCAGGTCAACCTGGACTGCGGGCTGCACCGGGCCCCGGTGGTGTTCTGCATCGACCGGGCCGGGATCACCGGCGACGACGGCCCGTCGCACCACGGCGTGCTCGACATGGTGCTGCTCACCAAGGTCCCGGGGATGGTGGTGCTGGCCCCGTCCTCGCTGGAGGAGCTCGAGCGGATGATGCTCGACGCCATGGACATGACCAGCGGGCCGGTGGCGATCCGCTGGCCCAAGACCGCGGCCCGCAGCGTCGGCAGGGACCAGGTGGGCTCGGGGCTGAGGGCCCGCAAGGCCCGCGACGGCGACGGCCGGCTGTGCCTGATCGGCGTGGGCAAGATGCTGGAGGCCTGCGAGCAGGTGGCGGAGCTGCTGGCGGCCGAGGGCGTCGAGGCCTCGGTGTGGGATCCTCGGGCGGTCAGCCCGCTGTGTGACCGGATGCTGGCCGACGCGGCCGAGCACGAGATGGTGGCGACCGTCGAGGACGGTCTGCGCGTCGGCGGGGCCGGGACCGCGGTCCGCGACGCGCTCTGGGAGATGGCCGAGGCCGCCGGTCGGGCCGCTCCCAGGGTTCGGGTGCTCGGCGTGCCCCTCAACTACGTCCCCCACGGCAAGCCCGACGGCATCCTGGCCGACCTGGGCCTCGACGCCGCGGGGATCGCGGCCACCGTCAAAGCGGACCTGCTGTAGGGCCTCGCCGGCGCCCGGGCTCGTGAGGCCGGGGGCTCTCAGGGGCCACGCGGATAGGCGAGAGCCTGTCGCGTCGCAGCGGCGTCATTCCCGCTCTTGTTCGCTGCGCTCACGGGCCGCTCGGGCCACGGCCTCGCGCCGTATGGGCCGCGTTGTCCCGCCTACTCGCTCGGCCTCTTAGCTGAAGTAGGGATTCTCCCCGGCTTCGTGGTCGGTGACGTCGATCACGTCGGTCACCTCTGGGATCGCCTCCATGATGGCCCGCTTGATCCCGTCGGACAGGGTGGCCTGGCTCATGGCGCAGCCCTGGCAGCCGCCCCCCATCGTCACCACCACCGAGTCGTCGTCGTGCACCTCCACCAGGCTGGCGTATCCGCCGTGGGAGGCAAGGGCAGGGTTGATGCTCATGTCGAGCAGCTGCTGCACCTTGTCGGCGAGGCTGCCGGTCAGCTCCAGACGGCCCATGTCGCCCAGGGGGTTGGGGCGGTTGGGGTTGCGGATCACCAGCCCGCCCTGACCGGGAATCGACGGCACGTCCAGGGTGGAGCCCCGGAGCCGGCTGACGCTGGCGTCGGGCACGACCACGGTCAGACCGTCCGAGTCGTGTAGGTGATCGTCAGCCGCCGTTTCGGCCAGGGGGTCGAGCGTCAGGTCGTAGGTGTAGTCGATTCCGGCGGTGCCGGTCACCTCGACGCGCAGTCCCAGCGTGTCGCCGTCCTCCTCGCGGTCGCGGATGGCCAGCACCGCGGTGCGGGCCGCGTCGGTGACGATCAGGATCTCCTCGCCCGGCGCGGCTCCGGTCTCGGTGGGTGCTTCGGGCGCTTCCGTCGGAGTGGCGGTATCGGTCACGGACAGGAGCCTACCGAGGCCCGCCGAGTAGGCGGTGGCCGACAACGGCGGGCCCGGTGACATGCCGCGCTACGGTGCGGTCATGACATCGAAGACCTCCTTTGAGATCAATGACGGCGTGGCCGTCCTGCGCCTCGACGACGGCAAGGCCAACGCCGTCGGCTACGACACCCTCGAGGCCATCGACGCCGCCCTCGAGACCGCCGAGCAGGACGCGGGAGCCCTCGTGATCTCGGGTCGGGAGGGCCGCTTCAGCGCCGGCTTCGATCTCAGCGTCATCGGCGAGGGGCCCGAGGCCGCCCGAGACCTGGTGGCCGCGGGGGCCCGAACCGCGGCGCGGATCTACGGGGCGCCGGTGCCGGTGGTGGCCGCCTGCACCGGCCACGCCCTGGCGTTCGGCGCGATCATGCTGCTGTCCAGCGATGTGCGCATCGGCGCCGACGTCGAAGCCAAGATCGGACTCACCGAGGTGTCCATCGGCATGCCGCTGCCCATCTTCGCGGTGGAGCTGGCCCGGAATCGCCTCAGTCCCCGGCACTTCACCGCGGCGACGGCGCTGGCCACCGTCTACTCGCCCCGCGGCGCGGCCGATGCCGGCTACCTCGACGAGGTGGTCGCCGCCGGCGAGCTGCACGACGCAGCGACGCGGCGGGCCGGCGAGCTGGCGTCGTACGTGCGCCGTCCCGCCTTCGGGCTGACCCGCAGGACTGCCCGGCAAGCGACCATCGACCACATCCTGTCGACGCTCGACGAAGACTTGGCGAGCTTCGGCGTGCTGGAGTAGCCCTGCCCCCACATCGGCCTCTGCCCATGGAAATTCGGTGGCAGCAGCCGTCGGCGGAGGCGCGCCGGGCCTGTAGCCCTGCCTCCGCATCGGCCTCTGCCCATGGAAACCTGTGGATAACTCCGGCGATGCTGTGGACTGTGTGGGGATGACTGATACCGCGTACGACTCCGTCCTGCTGGTGTCGTTCGGGGGACCGGAGGACCGCTCCGACGTGGAACCGTTCCTCGCCAACGTCACCGCCGGGCGGCAGATCCCCGCTGAGCGGCTGGAGGCCGTTGCCCGGCAGTACCACCATTTCGGCGGGGTCAGCCCCCTCAACGAGCAGTGCCGCCGGCTGCGCGACGCTCTGGCCGCGAGGCTCGCGGCCTCAGGACGCGACCTGCCGGTGTACTGGGGGAACCGCAACTGGACCCCCTTCCTGGCCGACACGGTGGCCGAGATGGCCGCGGCCGGGCAGCGCCGTGCCCTTGCCGTCATCACCTCCGCGTACTCGTCGTACTCGGGCTGCCGCCAGTACCTCGACGACATCGCGGCCGCACGAGCATCGGTGGGCGAGACCGCGCCCGCCGTCGACAAGGTCCGCGCCTACTACGACCATCCGGGCTTCATCGCGCCCTTCGTCGACGCGGTCGCTGAAGCCCGCACGAATCTGCCCGCCGACGTGCGCTCCAGGGCGCACCTGGTGTTCACCGCCCACTCGATCCCCGAGTCCATGGCCGCAGGCTGCGACTACGAGCGCCAGCTGAGCGAGACGGCCCGGTTGGTGGCGGCAGGCTCGGGCTTCGACGGCTGGACCATGGCGTGGCAGAGCCGCAGCGGCCCTGGATCGGTGCCATGGCTGGAGCCTGACGTGAACGACTGCCTGCAGGAACTCTCGAGCCAGGGCGCAACCGCCGTGGTCCTCGCCCCCATCGGGTTCGTCACCGACCACATGGAGGTCATGTGGGACCTGGACGTGGTCGCAGCCGCCACCGCGGCCGACGCCGGCCTTCGGCTGGTGCGGGCCTCCACCCCCGGTACCCGGCCCGACGACCGCTTCGTGGCCATGTGGCAGGAACTCGTCGAGGAGCGGCTCGACGCCACCCGGGCCCGCCGCTCGCTCGGTCGCCTCGGTGTCAACGTTGACTCTTGCCCGGACAACTGCTGCCCGCTGATGACCTGAGCAGATCCGCCGCCTCGCCAGGGTCCACCACCTGCGCTGTGGAAAACACTATTTTGTATACACCGAACTACTAGCGCGGAACCACTAGCGCGGCTACAGGCCCGAGACCCTGCCTATGAACCACACTCGCATCGCTGCTGAGGCCATCAGGTTCCGCATCTCCACGATCCGGCGCCCGTTGGTGACCAGTGAGACTCTCGATATCGATGCGATGGCGGTTGCGGCGGTCACGGCCGCTTCTCCGGAGGTTGACTCGGCCCTGCGAGTGATCGCCACCACATGGAGGCGGGCCGGGTTCGACCCCGACGAGATCACCCAGCCGTGGACGGGCGAGCAGGCCGAGTACTTCAGGAGCCGGCCCGAGCTCATCGACCTGATCGACGCGATCGTGCGGGGCGCAGCCGGATCAATCGCCGCGGCCTGATCCCTCGGGCTCGATAGCAACCCGCCCCCGCCGCCCCGGCCGGCTCCGGTACGGTGCGGCCGGTGCCCGAGCTTCCCGAAGTGGAGACCATCCGAGCTCAGTTGCAGCCGCGGCTCGATGGCCGCTCGATCACCGAAGCCGGCGCCCATCCGTCGGCGAAGTTCACGCCCGCGGTCGAGGCGGTCGGCTGCGACGTGACCGGGGTCCGCCGCCGGGGCAAGTACCTGATCGTGGATCTTGACGACTCCAGCGAGTCCGGATGCGAGCTGGTCATCCACCTGGGCATGACCGGCCGGCTGGCGGTCGAGTCGTCCATCGATCTGTCCCACCCGCACCTGCGGGCCTGGTGGCGACTCGATGACGACGATGCGCTCACGCTGCACGATGTGCGCCGCTTCGGCCGGGTCCACGTGGTGCCCGCGGGCCGGTATGAGACCATCGCGACCCTCCACCGCCTCGGCCCCGAGCCGTTCAGCGACCAGTTCACCGGCGACAGCCTCTGGCGGGCCCTGCGGGCCAGCCGGCGTTGCGTCAAGACCCAGCTCCTGTCGCAGCGGCCCGTTGCGGGGGTGGGCAACATCTACGCCGACGAGGCGTTGTGGCTGGCGGGCGTCAACCCTGCCATCCGCCACCTGTCGAAGCCCCGGGCCGGCCGCCTGGCCGACGCCATCCGCGCCGCGCTGACCTCGGGACTGCGACATGGCGGCACCACACTGCGCGACTACGCCGCGCTGGACGGCGCATCCGGTCGCAACCAGCACCACCTGCACTGCTACGGGCGGGCCGGCGAGCCGTGCGAGCGCTGCGGAACAGAACTGCGCCGCAAGGTGGTCGACGCCCGCGGCACCACATGGTGCCCCGTCTGCCAGCGCCGCTAGCCCGCCCGGGAGCTTCTTGACGTAGTTCGCCTCCTACGGGCGGCACAACTACGTCAAGAACGCTCGATCGCTAGGCGGTAGCTTCTTGGCATGGAACTAGGCCCTGTACACCACGTGTCGATCAACGTCCCCGACGTGGAGGCCGCCGCGCCGTTCTACACCGACGTGCTGGGCATGGCGGTGCTGCCCCGGCCGGACTTCGGCTTCAACGGCCGCTGGCTGCAGAGCCCGGGCGGCGGAGAGGTCCACCTCATCGAGGTCGAGGGCTGGGTGCCTCCCACCGGCCAGCACTGGGCCTTCAAGGTGGACGACATCGACGCGGCCGTAGCCGAACTGCGATCCCAGGGCGTGAAAGTGGACGATCCCAGGCAGCTGCCGGGGACAGCGTCCCGCCAGACCTTCTTCTTCGACCCGGCCGGCAACATGATCGAACTGAACCAGCCGGCCTGATCGACCCGTCAGGCTCGAGACGCTGGCGCCGCGGTCGCGTTTGTGATGGCGCGCCACACTCGCTGGGGTGTGTAGGGCATGTCGAGGTGCGAGATCCCCAGCGGTGCCAGAGCGTCGAGAACTGCGGACTGCACGGCAGGCGTGGAGCCGATGGTGCCCGACTCGCCGACGCCCTTGGCGCCGAGCGGATTGAGCGGCGTCGGCGTCTCGGTGTGGGCGGTCTCGACTCGGGGCAGCTCGCAAGCGGCTGGGATGGCGTAGTCGGCGAAGTTGGTGTTGCGGGGGTTGCCGTCGGCGTCGAAGGTCGTCTCCTCGTACAGGGCTTGAGAGATTCCGGTAGCGACCCCGCCGTGCACCTGTCCCTCGACCAGCATGGGGTTGAGGATCCGTCCGCAGTCGTCCACCGCTATATGGCGCAGCACCTGCACCTCGCCGGTGTCGGCGTCGATCTCGACTACCGAGACATGGGCGCCGAAGGGGTAGCTGGACTCGCCCTGGTTGAAGTCGGTCTCCGCCGAGAGCCCGCCCGATTCGATGCCTGCGGGCGGGTCGTCGGAGGCCGCCGCGGCAGCTAGGTCGGCCCAGGTGATCACCCCGGCCGGCACGCCGGCCACGGCCAGACCCCCGGCAGCGACCACGATGTCGCTTGTGTCTGCCTCCAGCACGCCCGCCGCTAGTCGCTTGGCAGTGCCCAGCACCTCGGAGGCGGCGGCGAACAGCGCGCTGCCGCCGGTCTGCAGTGACCGGGACGCCGCGGTGCCCCCGCCCCGGGGCACCTCTGCGGTGTCGCTGTGGACGACCGTGACCTGCTCGGCCGGCACACCCAGGACCTCGCTCAGGACCTGGGAGAAGGCGGTGGTGTGTCCCTGGCCGTGGGAGGCGGTGCCCACCCGGGCGGTGATGGTGCCGTCGAGTTCGACGGTGACAGATCCGTACTCGTTGACCAGACCGGCCGCGGTCACTTCCACATAGGTGGACACGCCGATGCCGAGCAGTCTCCGGCTGCCGGAGGAGCGCCGACGGGCCTGCTCCGCCCGCAGTTCGCGGTATCCGGCAGTCTCCAGCGCCAGGTCCAGGGCGCGGACGTAGTCGCCGCAGTCCATGTTGGCGCCGGTGGGGGTGGTCACAGGGAAGTCGCCAAGCACCAGCAGGTTGCGGCGCCGCAGCTCGGCGGGGTCGATACCCAGTTCGGCCGCGGCCAAATCGATGATCCGCTCCAACGTCACGGTCGCCTCGGGCCGGCCCGCTCCCCGCAACGCGGCCACCGGCGTCGTGTTGGTGAGCGCCGAGACCGCCTCGTAGTGGACCACGGGAATGCGGTAGGGACCCGAAGCCATCAGCATGCTGAAGAAGGGCAGGCACGCCCCTATGCCGGCGTATGCGCCCGCATTGGCGGTCACGTTGATCCTGATCCAGCGGAACGTGCCGTCGGCGCACAAGCCGAGTTCGACGTCATGGACGTGGTCGCGTCCCTGGTTCATGTTGACGAGGTTCTCGCTGCGGGTTTCCACCCACTTGACCGGCCGGTCGAGGCGCCGAGCCAGCCAAGCCGCCACGATGAACTCCGGGTAGTTGACGGCCTTGGCGCCGAACCCGCCCCCCACAGCCGGGGCGATCACCCGCACCCGCTCCGGCGGGGTCTCCAGTGCCGCGGCGACCGCGTCCCGCAGGTCGTGCGGCCGCTGGGTGGTGCACCACAGCGTCACTGCCTCTGCGTCATCGCCGGCGCCCGGCGCGGCCACCACCGCCGAGGGCTCGATCGGCGCGGCCGACATGCGGTGGTTGACGACTCGGGCTCGCACCGTGGAGTCGTGCCCTGTCATCGCGGCGGGGTCGGCGGCGCTGGTGAACTCCATGGCCCGGTTCGACCCGTGGGCCTCGATCAGCACCGGAACGTCCGGCTCCAACGCCTCGAACGGGTCGACCACGGCCGGCAGCGGATCGTAGTCCACCACCACCAACTCGGCCGCGTCCACCGCAGCGGTCCGAGACTCGGCCACCACTACCGCGATCGGGTCTCCCACATAGCGGGCCTTGCCGGTCAACGGCAGCCGGCCCAGCTCCGGTGGCAGCATGATGAACTGCGGTTGGGGGCCCATAGGCAGGTCCGCGGCCGTCAGCACGTCCACGACTCCCGGCGCGGCCGCAGCCCGCCCGGTGTCGACGTTGTCGATCTCGGCGTGTGCCATCACCGAGCGCACGAAGGCGAGGTGCAGGGTGCCCGCCGGCGAGAGGTCGCCCACGTACCGGGCGGCGCCGGTGAGCAGGTCGGGATCCTCCCGCCGCAGCACCGCGTTGCCCATGAACGATCCTGGCGGCAAGACGACCCCCTTGTCGGACCGGAGGAGGCGGCGGGCCCCGCGGAGGGGCGCCGCTCGCCGCCCCGGGTTCCCCGCAGCGAGAGGACAGGCTAGCGTTCCTGTGAGCGGAACAGGGTTCCGTCACGCTACCGGGAGGGTCACTCATGCCTGACGTCGTCGGCTACCGGGCCAAGATCGGGGTCATCGTGCCCTCGACGAACACCGTCGTCGAGCACGACTTCGCGCGGGTGCGCCCGCCCGGGGTGACGTTCCACAGCGGGCGCTTCCTGGTGGAGGCCCCCGACTTGAGCAGCGACGAGGCGTTCCTGCACTTCCTCGACCTGATCCGCCTGACCATCCCGACCGCGGTGCGCGACCTCATGACCTGCAAGCCCGACCACATCCTCATGGGGATGTCGGCCGAGACCTTCTGGGGCGGCAAGGAGGGCAACGCCGCGTTCTCGGCGCGGGTCCGGGAGATCGCGGGCGACATCGGCATCACGTCGGGCGCGTCCGCCTGCAACGCCGCCCTGGAGCTGCTCGGGGTGTCGACGATCGCCTGCCTCACGCCGTACCAGCCGGCCGCGGACGAACAGGTCTACGGCTACTTCACCGAGTGCGGCTACGAGGTCAAGCGGGTGCGGGGCCTGCGCTGCGCCTCCGCGACCTCGATCGCCGACGTGACTCCCGAGACGCTGGTCGAGGTTCTCAAGGAGATCGACGGCGACGACATCGACGCCATCGTGCAGTGCGGCACCAACCTGTCGATGGTCGAGGTGGCCGACCAGGCCGAGCGCTGGCTGGGCAAGCCGGTGCTGGCCATCAACGCCATCTGCCTGTGGCATGCGCTGCGCACGCTGGGCATCGACGACCAGTTCGTCGGCCACGGGATGATGCTGCGCGAGCACTGAAGGGCGTGCACGGGCCACGCGATGATGCTGCGCGAGCACTGAAGAGCGTGCAGGAGGGCCGATGACCGGACCCCGGGTCATCGTGGCCGGCGCCGGCCCGGTCGGCTGCGTGGCCAGTGCGGTGCTGGCCGCCGGCGGCATGGACGTGACCCTGCTGGAGGCCGCTCCCGAGCTTCCCCGGCAGCTGCGGGCGTCCACGTTCCATCCGGCCACGCTCGACCTGCTCGACGGTCTCGGTGTGGTGGACCAGATGCTGAGCCGGGGGCTGGTAGCGCCCGTGTTCGCCTACCGGGACCGCCGCGAGGGCGTCGTCGCGGAGTTCGATCTGGGGACCCTCGCCGACGTGACCAGCCACCCCTACCGGCTCCAATGCGAGCAGTTCAAGCTGTGCGAGATCCTGCTGGACGCCTTCCGCGGCGAGCCTCGAGTGAGTGTGCGCTTCGGCGCCGAGGTGGTGGGCGCGGCCGACCACGGCGACGCCGCCTCGGTGGTGCTGGCCTCGGGCGAGCGGCTGGAGGCGGACGCGGTGGTGGCCGCCGACGGCGCGGGCAGCGCAGTGCGCAAGGCGCTCGGCCTGGCCTTCGACGGGATGACCTACGAGGACCGCTATCTGGTGCTGTCGACCCCCTTCGACATGGCCGGCCACCTGGACCGCCTGGCCGCCGTCAACTACATCTCCGACCCCGACGAGTGGCTGGTCCTGCTGCGAACCCCCGGCCTGTGGCGGGCGCTGTTCCCGGTCGGCGAGGACGAGACCGACTCCGACGCGCTGAGCGACCCCAGCGCCCAGCGCCGGCTCGGGGGGGTCGTGGCCCGCGACGAGCCCTTCGAGATCGCCCACCGCACGATCTACCGGGTCCACCAGCGGGTGGCCGACCGGTTCCTGGTCGGGCGGGTCGTGCTGATGGGCGACGCGGCCCACATCAACAACCCGCTGGGCGGCATGGGCATGAACGGGGGCATCCACGACGCGGTGCTGCTCGGCGGGTCCCTCGCCGCGGTCCTGCGGGGCGACATCGGCCACGACCGCCTCGCCCTTCATGCCGAGCTGCGCCGCAGGTTGGCCATCGACTACGTCAGGCGGCACACCCACGAGAACGCGGAGAGCCTGGCCGCTCCCGACGGCGCGGCCCGCCAGCGGGCCCTCGAGCGCATGGCCGCCCGGGCGGCCGACGCGGCCGAGGCCCGCGCCTACATGCTTCAGGCCTCGATGATCAACGCCGTCGCCGCCATGCGCGACGAGCTTGCGGAGGTCGGCGTCCACCGCTCCGGGGCAGACCACTGATGAGAGCGGGCTGTGCGCCCGCCCTCCCGAGGCTGTTTCGTTGACCGGAACACTGTTTCGCTCTAGGCTGAGGCCATACGGGACAACACCGGCTCGCGGGTCGGGAGTCCATGAGAACGGGCATCGGCTGACCAGGTGTCAGCGGGCCGGGAACCAGCAACTGGGAGAATCCATGTCGAATCGCACTGCCCGCCGCCTGCTAGTGGCGTTCTTCGCGGTGGCCCTGGCCGGCTTTGCCGCCGCCTCACCGGCGGCCGCCGACCACGGCGAGGGTCACAACGGGGAGACCCTGGAACTGTCCAAGAGCGAGGGGCTCGCCGACGGCGAGGTCGTCACCGTCACCTTGACGAGTTGGCTGCCGGGCAACACGGCCACGGTGGTCACCTGCTACATCTTCCCGGCCGCCGGGCCCGGCGACTGCGAGTTGAGCAACTACGGCGAGTACTCCACCGTCATCGCCGACGACGGCACGGGGACGGTGGAGTATCCGGTGTCCATCATCGCGGGGCGATGCGACGAGACGACGCCGTGCTTCGTCGTGGCCGGCGACGGCTTCGTCGGCGCGAACTTCGCCGCCCAGCAGTTCACCTTCGCAGCCGGAGCCGCACCCGAGCCCGCACCCGAGCCCGAACCGGAGCCCGAACCAGCACCCGAGCCCGAGCCCGAGCCTGAGCCCGAGCCCGAGCCCGAGCCCGCACCCGAACCGGAGCCGGAGCCGGAGCCCGAACCAGCACCCGAGCCCGAGCCTGAGCCTGAGCCCGAGCCCGAGCCCGCACCCGAACCGGAGCCGGAGCCGGAGCCGGAGCCCGCACCCGAACCCGCACCCGAGCCGGCAGCTGCGGCAGCCGCCCCGGCCGACGAGGACAGCGGCGGCTCGGCGGCGTCCTGGGTAGTGCCGTTGATCATCGTGATTGCGGTAATCGGTGTGGGGGCCGGGGTGCTGGCGCGCCGCAGATCAGCCTCATGATGTGATCGGGCTCAGACTCGACGTCTCCGCCGACGGCGCGGTGGTGTGGGGTGGCTACACGTTCGGATCGTTCGAGGCCGCCGCCGCGGGCCAGGCCGACCTGATGCTCGGTCGCCTCACGCCCGGGAGATGAAAGGGGGGCGGAGATGCGATCGCCGAAGTCCGATCCTGCCGAACGGGCGACCGGGGAGCTGCTGGTGGAGGACATGGCCCCCGCCGAGCTCGGTCGGGCCCTGCGGGTCGACCGGGTGCTGCCCGCGCTGGCCGAGCGGGCGGTGGAGGCCGACCGGTCCGGCGAGTTCCCCCTCGAGCATGTCCGCACCATCTCCGAGGCGGGCCTGCTGGGCATCACCGTGCCGGTCGAGTACGGGGGCCTCGGCGGCGGCCTGCGCGACCTCTCCGCAGCCACCTTCGCCATGGCCACCGCCTGCCCGTCCACTGCGCTGGCCTACTTCTTCCAGTGCAGCGGCTCGTCCCGGGGCCTGCTGCCGCTGGCTGCGGCCGACGCCGGGCTGTTCGACGACGAGGACGTGCCGCTGGTGCGCGCCTTCGGCGAGAAGGTGCTGCGGCGCATGGGCGCCGAGGGCCGCTGGGTGGCCAACTTCGCCAGCGAGTCGGTGCGGTCCAAGGACGCAGCCGTCACCATCGCCACCGAGGCCTCCCGCACGGCCGGGGGCTGGCTGATCAACGGCGTCAAGTCGTTCGGCTGCGCCACCGGCGTGGCCGACGACTACCTGGTGACGGCCAAGCTCGAAGGGGGCGACACGGCCGAATCGCTGGCCGTGTTCCTCGTCCCCCGGGACACTCCCGGCGTCAGCGACCGGGCCAAGTGGGACGCCATCGGGATGCGGGCCACCGCCACCCACGGAATCGTGCTGGAGGACGCCTTCGTTCCCGATGAGAACGCGCTGACCGTTCCGGGAACGTTCGTGAAGATGACACAGGTGAGCCGGGGCAGCTTCGTCGGCAACCAGGTGGCTCTCTCGTCGGTCTACGTCGGCGCGGCCCAAGCGGTGTACGACTTCGCGATGGGCCACCTCACCACGACCACCTACCACGGCACCGACGAGCCCATCGGCGGGAGCGACCTGCACCGTCAGCTGATCGGCAAGATGCGGGCCCATCTCGACGCCGCCTATGTCTGGGCCCGGCGGCAGATCCTGCTGGAGACCGCCGACCCCGAGCTGATACCCAAGGACGACGTGGTGGCCAACTGGCGGATCGCCAAGGGCGAGATCGCCGACAACTGCTTCCACGTGGCCGTGCACGCGCTCAAGGCCTGCGGCACCGGCAACACCGGGATGGCCGGGGCGGTCTCCCGGGGGCTGCGCGACCTGTCCATGGCACTGGTCCAGGGCTTCCCAGCCGAGCGGGGCCGCCTAGAGGCCGCCTCCTATCTGGTGTTCGGAGCAGAGGGCGCCCAGTTCGGCACGGCCGGAGGCAGCAAGTGAACCGGATCACGTCCCGCCCGTGGTTCGGCCCCGGAGCGGGCGCCTTCCTCTATCTCACCGGCATGAACGACGAGGCACTGCATCACATCGGGACGTGGTGGCTCGGCCTCGGAAGATGGGGCCAGACCGGGGCCGTGCTGGCCGCGCTGGCACTGGCCCTCTTCTTCGTCCAGGGCGCGCTCAACCGCCGCCGGGACGCCTACCGCTCGGCGGTGCGGGCCGCGGAGCTGACTCGCCCCCGTCGCCGCCATTCCACCGCCGCTCCCCACGGCCCCGCCAACATGGGCCCCGAGAGCGCCGCACCAGCCGGCGGCGCCCGCCATTCCACCGCCGCTCAGACCGGCCCGACCACGAAGGGGTTCTGATGACTGCCATCCCCCGTCACCGCCACCGCCCGCCCCGCTCGGCGACGCCGCGCCCAGCGACGCCACGACCGGCCGCCGGCCGCGCCCCGACCCGGAGACGGCGGCCGGTCCGGTTGCAGGCGCTCGGATTGCTGCTAGCCGCCGCAACCTTCGCCGCGGCCTGCTCCGAGGCTGTCGAGCAGGCCTCGACCACTCCATCGGACACCACCCAGGCCGGAACTCCCGACCCGGACGCAGCCTCGGGCGACGCCCCGGCCCCGGACGAGGCCGCACAGGAGCCCGCCGACGAGGGCGGCGCCCAGGCTCAGCCCGCCGACGAAACCCCAGCAGAGCCATCCGCGGAGACCCAGCCCGACGACGATGGCGCCGCCCAGCCCGAAGAGGTCCCGGCCGGCCCGGTGCCCGCCGGCGCCGACACTCCCGGCGTCACCGACGGCACCGTGACGCTCTCGATCATCATCACCGACACGTCGATGGTGGCCCAGGCGTTCGGATGGGAGGTTCCCGACGAGGGCGACCGCGAGGCCCAGGTCGAGGCTCTGGTCGACCACTTCAACGCGGCGGGCGGCTTCGCCGGACGCCAGATCGACGCCAAGGTCACCGTGTTCAACGCGATCACCGACGGACCGGTGGCCGAGGAGGCCCTCTGCAACAAGATCACCCAGGACGACGAGGCTTTCGCGGTGGTGCTGACCGGACAGCTGCAGGAGAACGCCCGGCCCTGCTACCGCAACGCCCGCACGCTGATGTTCGACGCCACCCTGTATCCGGTGGACAACGCGGGCTTCGAGGAGCTGGCCCCCTACTACTGGTCGCCCCTGCTGCCGTCCTACGACGACCTGGTGGGCGGCCTTGCCGCCGCGCTCATAGACGAGGGCTGGTTCGAGGGCGGCACGCTGGGTGTGCTCGCCATCGATTCGGGGCTAAGCCAGCGGGTCTACGACCAGCACTTCGCCCCCCGGCTGGAGGCGGCCGGCGTGGCGGTGGCCTCCTACAACCCCATCGACCCGACCGACGGCACGTCGTTCAACAACGGCCTGCTCCAGGCGATCATCGATTTCCGGGAGGCGGGAGTGGACCGGGTGGTGGCCATCGGCGGGTCCCGGCTGGTGTCGTGGTTCATCGAGACCAGCGTCACCCAGAACTTCACGCCCGAGTACGCCCTCACCAGCTACGACGCGCCCGACTTCAACGCGTACAACTTCCCCCAGATGATGGGGGGCGCCAGCGGCATCAGCGTGCTGCCCGGCTACGACCTCGACGACGACCAGCTTCCGTTCCCGGCGTCCGCCGCCGAGCAGGAGTGCGCCGACATCTTCACCGCCGCGGGACTCGAGTTCACCGTGCGGACCAACATCCGCACCGGGCTGCTGTTCTGCGACGTCTTCCGTCTGCTGCAGGCGGCGTCGCCCCACCTCACCGAGGTGAGCGCGGCGGGCGTGACCGAGGCGGTGTGGAGCCTGGGCGACAGCTTCGAGCCCGCATCGGTGTACGGGGTGGAGTTCACCGAGGGCAGCTACGCCGGCGGCGACCTGTACCGGCGATTCACCTTCGACCCGGGGTGCGAGTGCATGGTCCTCACCGGCGAGCCGGCCGACTTCGACGGGTGAACCGCCGAGGTTCGATCGGCGCCGAGCGCCGGTGGGCTCCCACGACACGATGAACCACCAGCCAGACACCGGCGAGCGGCGGGGACGGCCCGGCAATCCCCGGCTGCTGGCTGCCGTCGGGGTCCAGGCCGCGGCCCTGGCCTCGCCGCTGCCGGTGCTGCTGTTCCGGCGCGAGGAGGTCGCCGAGCGCTTGCAGGTGGTGGGCGCGGTCGTCGGCGAGGTCACGCTGGTGGGCGCAGCCGCGGTCGTCGCCGCTCTGGTCGTGCCCCGCCTTCGCAACGCGCTTCCGGCCGGGATGCTGCTGGCCCTCGGCGGGCTGCTGGCGGCGGCCGGCTCATTCTTGATGGCCAACACCACCGACGTCGCCGCGTTCACGGCCGGGGGGATCATGCTGGCTGTCGGGGCCGCGCCCGCGCTGGTGGTCCACCGCGTCCTGGTGGCTTCCGACGCCGGCCAGGCCGACCGGTTCCGCACGCTGTCGTGGCTGTGGGCGGCCGCGGCCGCCGGGACGTCGTGGCCCCTGGTGGCGGTGTGGTTCGCCCCGGTGGCGTACACCACGGTCCTTTGGATCAGCGGTGGGCTGATGCTGGCCGGCGCGGTGCTGGTGGGCCGCCACGCCGTGGCCCACGACACCGATCACGAGGCCCAGCCCACGGTGGCCCGGACCGATGTGCCCTGGGCCCGCCGGTCCTACGGGTTCGCGTTCGCGTTCGGCGCCCTGGTGGTCGGCGGCGCCGACCCCGCCCAGTCGCTGCTGCTGGGCGAATGGCAGCGCAGCCCCTCCCAGAACGCGGCGGTGCTGTCGGCCGCCGCGCTGTCGGCGGCGTTGATCAGCGCCTCCGGCCCCTGGTACCACCGGCTTCACCGGCTCGGTGGCAGCCGCCGAGCCGACGCCGCCGGAACCCAGATGATGGTCGCCGGGATCCTGGTGTTCCTCGGGGGCGTCTCGTTCACCCTCTTCGGGCTGGTCATGTGCTGGCTGGTGGCCGGAGGAGCCGTCGCCCTGGCCGGCGCGGGGCTGGACGCGGCCGTGTTCGCGGCGCTGGCCCCCACCGTCAGAAGGGCGGTGGCCGCCCGTCAGCTGATCTGGGCCGGGCTGGGCGCGGCGGCGGCCTCGGCGTTGAACGCACAGATCATCGGCGGCTGGTCGGACCAGTGGAAGATCGCGCTGCTGGGTCTGCCCATGGCGGCCGCGGGGTGGACCGTGCGCCGGTTCGCCGACTCCGCACGCGACGCCGAGACGGTGATGGCCCAGTCGAAGGCGACCACCGTGCCCCGGCGGGTGACAGAGCTCGGCGCCGGCCCGCTGCTGGCGGTCGAAGGGGTCTCGGTGGCCTACGGGTCGGTGCAGGTGCTCTTCGAGGTGGACCTCCAGGTGGACGAGGGCGTCGTCGTGGCCCTGCTGGGAACCAACGGCGCCGGCAAGACCACCCTGCTGCGGGCTGTCTCGGGCCTCGAGCCGACCATGGGCGGGCGCATCGTCTACGCCGGGCTCGACATCACCAAGACCCGGCCCACCTGGCGCGTCGGCATGGGGCTGCACCAAGTCGTCGAGAGCGGCGCCGTGGTCGGCCCCCTCACCGTGGCCGAGAACCTCAACCTGTTCGGACACGGGCTCCACCGGGGCCAGCGGAACCGCAACATCGCCGAGGCCTACGAGCTGTTCCCCCGCCTGGCCGAGCGGTCCGACCAGCAGGCCGCCACCCTCTCGGGCGGCGAGAAGCAGATGCTGGGGCTAGCCAAGGCCGTCGTCACGCCGCCGCGGCTGCTGCTGATCGACGAGTTCTCGCTGGGCCTGGCCCCCACGGTGATCGCCGACGTGCTGCCGGTCATCAGGCGCATCGCCGACCGGGGCTCGGCCGTGCTGCTGGTGGAGCAGTCGGTGAACGTGGCGCTGTCGGTGGCGGACCACGCCTACGTCATGGAGAAGGGCGCCATCGGCTACTCGGGCCCGGCCGAGCAGCTCCGGGCCCGGCCCGACCTGCTCAGGGCCGCCTACCTCGAGGGCCTGGCCCACGCCCTGCACCTAGAGACCGGCCCGCAGGACGGTTGAGGCCGGGCTGTGGGCGCCTTCGACATTTCCGGTCCCCTGCTGCTGCTGGGCTCGATATTCGGCATCGGGTACGGCCTGCTGGGCATAGGCCTGGTGCTGGCCTACCGGTCCAGCAGCTTCATCAACTTCGCTCACGGCGCCACCGGCCTGCTGGCCGCGGCCGCGATGTCGGTGGTGGTCAACGACTACGGCGTCCCCTACTGGCTGGGGTTCGCCGCCGCGCTGGCCGCGGCCGCCCTGCTGGCGGCCGGCATCGAGGCCCTCCTGTCGGCCAAGCTGGCCTCAGCCCCGAACGTGCTGTCGATGGTGGCCACCCTGGGCGCGGGCGAGGCGCTGCTGCTGCTGGCGCTGTCGTTCGCCAAGGGCGGCCTCGGCGGGGGGAGCTTCCCCCAGCCGCCGGGGTTCCCGCAGTTCGAGCTCACCGTGTTCGTGTCGCGGTCGGCCACCGCGCTGCTGGTGCTGTCGCCGGTCGCGGTCGGCGGCCTGTACCTGTTCCTGCAGCGGAGCCGCTACGGGCTGGCCGTCCGGGGCGCGGCCGCCAACCCCGACGCAGCCACCCTGGCCGGGGTCGACCCCCGGCACATGGCCGCGCTGTCGTGGGCTCTGGCCGGGGCCCTGTCGGCCTTCGCGGCCATGCTCGTCATTCCCAACCAGGCCACGCTGACCCCCGACGCCCTCGGCCCCGACTTCATCGTCCGCGGCCTGGCGGTGGCCGCGCTGGCCCGCTTCTCCAGCTTCCCGGTCGCCCTCGCCGCCGGGGTCGGCATCGGCGTGGCCGAGCAGATCCTCGCCTCCAATCCGGCGGCCACGGGGTGGTTCGAGGTGGGTCTGTTCCTGCTCATCCTGGCCGGTGTGGCCCTGCGGGTGGACTCGGGCCGGGAGCAGTCGCAGCGGTGGGCCAGCCTGGCCTCCAGTCGCCGGCTGCCGGACTCGTACCGGGGTGTCTGGCTGATCCAGCACCTGGGCTGGGTGGTGGGCGCCGGCGGCGCCGCGGTCGCCGCGCTGGCCTCGCTGTGGATGAGCAACCGCTCGGCCTTCCTGCTGTCCACCGTGATCGCCTTCGCCACCATCGGGCTCTCGGTGAGCTTCCTGACCGGGCTGGCCGGGCAGCTGTCGCTGGGGCAGGTGGCCTTCGCGGCGATCGGAGCGGTGGTGGGGGTGCGGGTGGCCACCGAGACCGGCAGCCTCGTCCTGGGCCTGCTGTGCGGCGGCGCCACCGGGGCCGCGGTGTCGGCCGCGGTCGGGCTGCCCGCGCTGCGGATGCAGGGCCTGCTGCTGGCCGTGGCCACCCTGGCCTTCGCGCTGGCCACCTTCAGCTGGCTGCTGCGCCAGGACTGGGCCTTCGGCGCGGGCCTGCCGTCGCGCCCGGTCAGCGTGCTCGGGATCGAGTTGGAGAACTCGCGGTCGTTCTACTACGTGGCCCTGGCCGTGTTCGCCGCGGTGCTGGCGGTAGCGGCGGTGCTGCGCCGATCGTCGTTCGGGCGCACGCTGGTGGCCGTGCGCGACAACGAGGCCGCCGCCCGGGTGCTCCAGGTCGCTCCGTGGCGGGTGCTGGTGAAGGCCTACGCCTTCGCCGGGTTCGTGGCCGGCGCCGGAGGCGTGGTCCTGGCCATGAACAACACCTTCGTCACCCGCAGCATCTTCTCGCCCGCCGACAGCATCAACGTGGTGGCCATCGCGGTGATCGGGGGCCTGTCGGAACTCACCGGCCCCCTGCTCGGAGCCGCCTACCTGATCGGGATCCGGGAGTTCTTCGACCTCAACCTGTCGGCCCTCGCCGGGCTGAACGCGGCGTGGCTGATCCTGATCCTGGAGCAGCCCCGGGGCATCCACGGACTGCTGGCCAGCACCCGCGACAACCTCATCGACCAGATCGCCCGCCTGCGCGGCGTGGACCCGGCCGCGGCCGCACCGCAAACCGCCCCGACCGCGCCCGAAACCCCCGAATCAGAAGGGAGACCGCCAGAAGACCCCGCCGCGTCCGCACCGGAGACAGCGCCAGAAGACCCCGCCGCGTCCGCACCGGCAGCGGTCGCGGCGTCGCGGCCCGCTCGGGACGCGGGCGGGCCGGTGCTGGAGGTGCGGGACCTGTGCAAGAAGTTCGGCGACTTGAAGGCGGTCGACGACGTGTCGTTCAGCGTCGAGGCCGGCGAGACGCTGGGGCTGATCGGTCCCAACGGCGCCGGCAAGACCACGGTGTTCGAGCTGGTCAGCGGCTATCTGCGCCCCGAGGCGGGCACGGTGATGTTCGACGGCGTCGGCATCACCGGGCTGCCGCCGGAGGCTCGCAGCCGCCTCGGGCTGGTCCGCTCGTTCCAGAACGCCTCGCTGTTCCCGACCATGACTCCCCGCGAGATCGTGTTTCTGGCCTGCAAGTCAGCCGCCGGCCGCAGCTTCGTCCTGGGCGGATCGAGGGTGGAGCGCGACGTCGAGGACCGCGCCGGCGAGGCACTGGCCGCCTTCGGCCTGGGCGCAGTGGCCGACCAGCCGGTCAGCCTGCTGTCCACCGGGTCCCGGCGACTGGTAGAGCTGGCCGCGAACGTGGCTCTGCGCCCGCGGCTGCTGCTGCTGGACGAGCCGTCGGCCGGCATCGCCCAGGCCGAGACCGAGGCCCTGGGCGAGGTGATCGCCGGGATCCGCGACGCCTACGGGATCACGCTGGTGGTGATCGAGCACGACATGCCGCTGCTGTCCTCGGTCTGCGATCGCATGATCGCCATGGAGGTGGGGCGGGTCATCGCCGAGGGCGCGCCCGCCGAGGTGCAGGCCGATCCCGCGGTGGTGCGGAGCTATCTCGGCGGCGACCCCGTCGGGCCGGCCGGCTCCGGCGCCGTCACGCCGGAGCGAGATCGCTGAAGAGGTCGCGCCTGCGGAAGGCGGCCGTCATGAACCGGCCGAAGGCCTTGCGGCGGGTGAGCCAGGCCACCCGGGCCCCCGACTTGTCCGTCGCCAGCATCTGGTCGGCCAGCCACGGCGTGACGGTGTGGACCGTGTCGCCCAGGATGTTGAAGACCCGCTTCGCCCGCTCGAAGTCCTCCGACGTGGTGTCGTAGTCGCCGACGAGCAGGTCCGTCACCACTATCCCCGGCGACACGGTGCAGACCTGCACCGGGGTGTCCGCGGTGTCTCTGCGCAGCGCGCTCTGCAGGTAGCGCACCGCTCGCTTGGTGGCGCCGTAGGCGGCCATGCCGGGCTGGGTGGCACCGTCGGATCCGAACCCCTCGGTGTTCCACAGCTGCCCGTGGCCCTGCTGCACCATGTTGGCGATGGCGGTCCTGCTGGCCAGCAGCGCCCCGGTCAGGTTGGTGTCGACCACCGCGGCCAGGTCCCGGTCGTCCTGCTCCCACAACGGCCCGCGCCTGACGCTGATGCCCGCGTTGTTGACCCACAGGTCGACCCCGCCGAAGGCGCCCGCCGCGCAGTCCCACAGCCCTTGGAGCTGCTCGGGATCGGTCACGTCGCAGGCGGTCCCGCAGACTCGGGAACGACCGTACTGCTCGGCCAGATCGGCCACGACCGCCCCGACCTGGCCGGCCGACCGACCGCTGACCGCCACCCGGCATCGCCGCTTCAGGAACTCGCGGGCCAGCCCGTTGCCGATTCCCCTCGTGCTGCCGGTGATGACGATGCGCTTGCCGTCGCTGGATGCCATGTGCGTTCCTTGATGAGGCTCCGGTTGCTTGATGAGGCTCGGGTTCCTTAATGAGGGTCCGGTTGATGGTACGGCTGCGCCGCCGTCAGCGCCGGTCCCAACGGGCCACCAGTTCGTGCCCGACGAGCTGCTGCAGATCCGCCGCGGCCTGCCGGTGCAGGCTGGTCGCGACGAAGGCTGCGATCAGGTCCCCCAGCAGCTCGCGCCCGGCCGGGTCGGCGCCTCCGGGATCAGGCTCCAGGAAGGAGCGGCCGCTGGTGGTGTCCACCGGGTGGCAGATGGCGAAATGGCCGGCGCCGGCCAGCTCGACCAGCCACGAGTCTCCCCTGGTGTGGCCGATGGCCTCCTCGAAGGTGCGGCGGACGGGATCGTGGGCACCGCCGCGTTCGCCGCCTCCGTCGTGGCGGTAGCGGTCACGGCTGGCCGCGATGACCCCGTCGCTGGCCCCGCCCATCAGCAGCACCGGCACCCGGGCCGGGATGGCCGACCACCGCGGCCTCGCCGTGTCCCAGCGAGGTGGCTGTCATGGTGTGGGCGCCGTAGGCGAAGACGGCCCGCAGGCCCGGCACCCGGGCCGGATCGCTGCTGTGCAGCGCCGCGGTGCCGCCCGCCGAGTGGCCGCCCACCACCACCCTGTCGAGATCCAGCCGGCCGGCGACCGGGGAGTCGCCCGTGCCGGAGACGCCGGCCAGGAAGGCGAGCAGCGGGCCGAGCGCGGTGGCCACGGGCCGGGCGCCGCCGCTGCCGGCCGCGAGCGCGCCCACATCGAGGCCGGGGGTGATGCCCCGGCCCGCGGGGCCCAGCGACCCGATGGCTGCGTAGGTCACCACGCAGAGGCCCGCGGGCACGAGCCGGTGGGCCATCCAGCGGTAGCTGTCGGGCGCCAGATTGATGCCCGGCATCATGATCAGCACCGGCCACGGCCCGCCGGACTGCAACGCGGGCACCTGTCCGGTGAGCCGGGCCTCCTCCAGCCGGCTGCGGTCGCCGGGGTAGTACACGGTGGCCACTGCGGCGTCCCCCTGAGCGTCGAACGAGAAGTGCCACCCCCGGACCATCGGGGCGCCGCCTCCCCGGACGCCGGACTCAGACACGGAAGTTCCGCTCAGAGGAACGCGGTTTCATAACTCGGTCCCAGACTCTACTATTCGAAGGATGAGCGACGACAAGGACTACGGAGAGCCGTCACCGCGGCCCTACCAGTGCTTCATGGGCCGGTGGGAGGGGCTGTGCAAGAGCTTCAGCCCCGACGGCGGCTTCCTCGAGTCCAGCGCGGTCCACATGGACGTCTACTGGCTCGACGACAGCACCTGGCACCTGCACGAGCACTTCGAGAACCTCTACGGAGTGGGCGAGACGGTGTACGACACCCCCATCTCGGTGGACGGCAAGCAGTGCTTCGCCGAGAGCGAACAGCTCACCCTCGAGGGCGCCGAGCTGACCCCGTACAACTACGTGTTCACCATCGACAGCCGGGTGAGCAACACCATCGTCTACAACAACCACTACTTCCTGGACCCCGACACCCGGCGCATCATCACCCACAAGGTGCGCGACGGCAGGACCAACCTGTTCCAGATCCAGGACTTCGCCCGGGTGCGCCGGCCATGATCGTCCAACCCCCCGCGGCGGACGCCGCCGGCGCCGAGCACTTCGTGATCGCCATGCACCAGCACACCGACTTCGCCGGCTCGCTGGCCGCCAACTTCGGCAACGACACCTTCGCCGGCCTCGAGCCGGCCGGGCCCATGCAGTACATCGTCGACCACCACGACGCGGGCTGGGCCGACCTCGACGCCGCCGCGCCCCAGGATCCGGCCACCGGGCTCCCCTACAACCTGACGGCCACGCCGCTGGCCCAGATCGTGGCCACCTCGGCCGCGTCGCCGCAGTTCAACGAGGCCCACCACCCCTTCAGCGGGATCATCTCGTCGATGCACACCTACGGTCTCTACTGCGGCCGCTACGGGCTCAGCGACAAGATCTTCCTGGACGTGATCCCCGGCGACATGCGCCCGGAGGTGGACGCCATGCTGGAGGCCGAGGAGAGCCGCCAGAGGAGGCTCAAGCAGCATCTGGCCTCCGGCGACGCGGGCCTCGCCGACGAGGACGTCATCTTCCACGCCTACAAGCAGCTCCAGTTCTTCGACACGCTGTCGCTGTACTTCCACCTGACGCCGGAGGGCGAACGGGGCCGCTCGGAGTTCCACAACGTGCCCCGGGCGGTGGGCGACGATGTGACCGTCACCGTGACCGAGGGCCCCGCAGCGGTGTACACCCTCGATCCGTACCCGTTCGCGGCGGACGGGCTCGAGGTGGCCACGGAAGGCCGGTACCTGGCCCCGCAGCCGCCGGGCACCGACCTCGGCCCGGTGCTGGCAGCCACACCGGTCGCCACCCAGACGGTGCGCCTAGTCAGCGCGTGAGCGGAGGCTCGTTCGCCCGGGGACTCGGCGAGTGGATCGGGGCAGCCGAGGTCTACGACCGCGACGGCCGCTTCGCCGGCATGGGCCGCGACACCCGGACGGTGCGATCCGACGACCGCGCCGGCCGGGTCACGGTGGACGTGAGCTTCGAGGGGCCGTTCTCGCTGGCAGGCACCTACACCATCGCCGACCACGGCCCGCACCGGATCTACGAGGGGCCCCTCAACGTCGGCTACGCCGAGGCCATGGGAGACGGCCTGGTGGCGGCCCGCAACTACTGGCCGGACCTGGGCCTGTCGCAGCGGTTCTTCCTGATGGTCCTGCCAGGCGGCGACCACCAGCTGTCGCTGGCCCTGCTCAGCCGGGGCGACCAGCTCCGCTGGACGGTGGTGGGCGAGTACCGGCGGCAGGCCGGCGCGGCGGCACCCCCGCCGGCGCCGGTGGAGCCCGCGGCCGCGCGTAGCGACCCGTCGGCAGGCCGGGGACAGCTGCTGTTGCTGCGGCCGGGCCGGTGGTCGGGACGGCTGCACCGCCTCGGCCCCGATCTCCAGCCGGCCGGCTCGGCCGACTGCGTCGAGACGGTCGCTCCCGCCGACCGCGAGCCGGCGGAGCCTTCGGGCCGGGCGACTGACGGCGGACCGGGATCCACGGCCGAGCCGGCAGAGGGTCCGGTCCGGGAGGCCGGCGGTGGGCCGGAACCCGCAGCTGGGACACCCGCGAGCCGGTCGATGGCGGTGGAGATGTCGGGGCTCGGCTTCGCCCCCGACGCGTCGTTCACGCTCGCCTCCGACGGCTGGACGGCCTGGACGCTGGACGGCGAGGTGGCCGGCAGCGCGGCCCTCAGCGGCGGCCGGGGCCTCAGCGGGCAGTTTTATCACGACGGGGCCGGGTGCCGGGTATGGCGCCGCGAGGTCGCCTCGCTCGACGGCGCCGTCAAGTCGGTGCTTCACATCTGGTACCGGGGCGAGGAGCGCCTTGGAGCGGTGTACGGCACCATGGCCTTCGACCCGGCATGAACGGCTCGCGAGGCTCATCCAGCCGCGGCCCGTCCCGAGCCGACCCGTCCGAGGGTGACCCGTTCGAGGGTGACCCGTTCGAGGGCGACCCGTTCGAGGGTGACCCGTTCGGGGGCGACCCGTCCGGCGGCGACCCGTTCGGCGGCGACTGGCTGGTCACGGAGTACGTCTTCGATCCGGACGGCGCCTTCAGGGGCTCGGTGGCCCAACGCCGCCGCGTCGAGCCGGCGCCCGGAGGCCGCCTCCGGGTGGTCCAGCACTGTCAGCCCTCGCCGGACCTGGACGGGCACGCCATGGCGGCCTTCGCCGGCGAATGGGTGTTCGACATGGAGGTGGACGGCGCCCAGCGCCGCTACCTCGGCCCCGACGTGGTCGGCGCCGGCACCGAGTGGATCCCCGGGACCATGACCGGACGGGGCATGTGGCCCCGGTTCGGCTACGAGTTCGAGTCCTACAGCGTCCTCGTGGCGCCCGACCGCCAGCTAACCGGTGGGTTCTTCTCGCTGGCCGGGCGGTCGGTGGCCGACGTCGTGGGGGTGGCCGTTCCCGAGTCTGCGGGGATCGAGCCCCGTCTCGACCTGTCGGCGCCGGCCCCGGAGGCGGACGCCGGCTGGCCGCTGCGCCGAACGTTCGGGCCGATGCTGGTGGCGGCCGCCCAGCCGTCGCCGTTGCGTCGCCGCCGGCTGTGGGCGATGCGCGACCCCGTCGGCGCCTCAGGCTTCGAGCTCGTGGAGGATGTCGACGAACACGGCCGCGCCGTGACCGCCGCGGTGGGCTGACCCTGGCCCGACATTCTGCTGCCAGTTCTCGGGCCGATGCCCTCCAGCACGCTCTCAGGCGTCGGGGGACCAGGCGAGCGAGCCGAACACGACGGTGCTCATCCGGTCGCCCTCGTAGAGCTTCCAGGCCACTGCCATCGTGTAGCCGCGGTCGATGATGAACTCTCGGCCCTTGATCTTGAAGGCCTCGCTGGCGTGGTGCTGGGAGGTGTACAGGGCCCGGCCGTAGGCGAGGGCGTTGCCCCACAGGTCGGGGCCGTCGTAGGTGTGGCGGTTGCCGTTGGACCGGGTGCGAACGTATGTGAACGACCGGTCGACCGCCCCCGACAGCTCCAGCGTCTGGGTGGCCCGCACCAGGTCGATCGGGTCGTGTCGGAGCCGGACGCTGACCGCGCCCTGGTGCTGCTGGTCGGCGCCGAACACCTCGCATTCCCCGGTCCATGCGCCTCCGGTGCGGTCGGGCAGGGTGTGGGGCCAGGCGGCCATCTCCCGCTCGGCCTCAAGGTGGGCGTCGATCCACTGCTTGGTCTCGGGGTTGGTGTCGTAGTCGTGGGCGTTCAGGTACACCCCGTTGAACACCGAGAAGATGGTCGGACCCTCATAGAGCAGCGACGAGTACACCTGCGTCACCCCGTCGGCCAGGATCTGGTTCATCGTGTTGAGGTCGGCCCGCCAGCCCGGCGCGTAGTAGTGGGAGTCCACCAGCGAGCCGTAGGGGTGGCCGGCACCGTAGAAGTCGGGGCCGCGGTAGATCCGATTGTCGCCCTGGTCGTCCACCTTGAACTCGAAGTCCTTGATCTCGAAGCGGTTGCGCAGCGGGCCGGTGTTCATGAAGTTGCACTGCATCCAGTAGGTGACCTCGCCGTTGGCGTACACGCTGGCCCGGCTGACCTTGTTGAACCCGGTGTGGCTGCCGTCGGCGTCGAACACCGACGGCAGGCCGTACCACTCACCGGTGATGCGCTGCTGCCACTCGGAGGCCTGGGTCTCGGTCATGTCTGCTGCCACTCAGAGGCCTGGGTCTCGGTCATGTCTGGTGCCCCTCGGAGGCTTCGGTCTCGGTCATTTCTGTCTCCTGAAGGCGCCGCGGCGGGGCGCGGCGGTCAACGGCCAGCGGTCTTGAGGCTGGCCTGGATGGATGTGCTCGCCTCGGGGCCGATCAGGCGGTCCACCTGGGCCCACACCGGGTCGACGTCGGGGTTGAACAGCGCGGCCCGATGGCGGGCGTCCCGCTCCTGCAGGTGCTCGGCGGTGGCGCCGCCGACGGCTTCGTCGGGCACGCCTGCGTCCACCAGCCCCAGCCAGTGGTCCCGGTAGGCGGCCACGATCCCGAACACCTCCCGGAACCCGTCCTCGTCGGCCCGGTGGGCCAGCATCCACGCCGACATGATCTGCCACTGCCGGCGCGACAGGTGCGCGGGCGTCAGCCCGTCTATCGCCGCGGCCCGGCTGTGGGCGTCGCTGAGCGGCACGAAGCAGTGGTCGATGTAGGCGAGGTTCACTCCGGGATCGAGCCGGGGCATGAGGTCGAGGTGGAAGGCGTAGTGGGGCCCGGCCAGCACCGAGTCCACCGTGAAGTGGGGCACCGCGCTGGTCGGCGGGGTGAACGCGAAGCACATGTGGCTGTCGAGCCCGAAGGCCTCGACGGTCATGCCCACGTACACCAGCGCGGCCACGCCGTCGCGGGACAGCACCCGGTGGGCACCCACCGGCGAGCCGTCCATGGCGGAGGTCAGGGGGGTGTGCTCGGTCTGCTCCAGCCCCAGCCGGGCCGTGATGGCCTCGACGGTGCCGAGGCACAGATCGGAAGCCAGGCTCACAGCTCGGGATGCCCCGCGTCGGGCGGACCGGCGGCCGGCGCGCTCACCGGCCGGCCCCTTCGACCGCCTGGCGGCCCGCGGCCTCCGCCACAGTGGGGAAGACCCAGGCGCTGGCCACCTCGGCGTCGGCGGACCGGCCCGGCGAGGGGATAACCGCCGCCGCCCGGCGGGACTCCTCGTCGGAGGGGGTGGCCAGGCCCAGACCGTTGTCGAGCTGCTCCTGGCGCCACCGGCGGTAGGCGAGCTGGATGGAGTCGGACTTGACGTGGAGCTCGGCCGACAGGTCGAACGGCAGCAGCTCGGGCCGCTGCCCCTCGACGGTGGGCTGGTCCTCCCGGAAGATCTTCAGCGTCCGCTTGTAGGAGTCCTTGTCGGCCCAGCCGCCGGTGAAGAACGAGCGCATCATGCAGAACTTCGAGACCGTGGTGTTCTCGTCGCGGGGGACCGCCGCAGTGAACAGGCGCATCTCCCCCATCGGCAGGCGCACTATCAGCAGCGACACGTTGGGGGGATAGAAGCCGGTGGAGGTGCGCACCGGGGGCCGGTCCTTCTTGGCGATCAGGCGCCAGATCCCCGACGGCAGCGGCGGCTTGAGGTCGACGGTGGCGCTCACCGACACCAGGCGGCCGTTGCTGCGAGTCTCGTCGAGGTCGAATTCCTGGATCTCGGGCTCGTCGCGGTTGCCGAACGAGCCGGCGTGCACGAACGGGGTGTGGGCGATGTCGACCGCGTTCTCGAGCACCCGGTCGTAGTTGGCGTTCCAGAAGAACTCGCCCCGCACCGCCCGGAACCCCTCGGCTCTGGCCTCGGTGTGCAGCTCGAGGCCGTGCAGTTCGGGCAGCGGCGGCCGCTGCTCCGCCTGCTGGTCGCCCAGGAACACCCACACGAACCCGTAGCGCTCCACGCACGGGTAGGTGTCGATGCGGGCCTTCCTCGGGATGGGCAGGTCGGCGCGGTTGGCCGGGATCTGCGCGCAGGCGCCGTCGCTGCGGTAGGTCCACCCGTGGTACGGGCACCGGATGCACTCCCCCACCACGTCGCCGCCCGCCAGCGAGCCGCCCCGGTGCACGCACAGGTCGGACTGGGCGTTGACAGTTCCGTTGGGGCTGCGCCAGAGCACCAGGTCGTGGCCGTGGACCCGGGCCAGCACCGGCCGGTCGGCGACCTCCTGGCCGAACTCGACGGCGTACCAGTGGTTCTTGATGAGCATGGGCGGCCTCTCCTCGCTCTCAGGTCGGTCGGGGCAGCACCCGGTCGCCGCCCCACAGGGCCCGGACCAGCCGGTCGCACATGTCCTGGCCGAAGAAGCGCACGGCCATCACGTTGGCCGGGTCCCTCTCGGCGATGTTGCGCCGCCGCAGAAGGTCGTCGGCCGCCAGCCGGTCGCGCCGCTCGGGCGGCACCGGCTCGGCCTCGTCCACCCACCCGAGCCACCGGTCCACCCGGCGGTGGGCCAGATCGCGCACCTGCTCCAGGCGGGCCTCGTCGTAGGTGCGTCCGGGGGTGGTGAAGCACACCGCGGTCTCGCTGAGCGCCTGGCGGATGTAGAGCGCCCTCGACGTGAACGGCGCCAGCCCCTCGTCGGCCCGCAGGTCCAGGAACTCCTCGTTGAGGGGGCCCCAGTACCGGTCCAGCGAGCCGGTGTCGAGCATGAGGTCGGAGCGGGGGTTGTAGTCGATGTAGAACCACAGGTCGGGAAGGGTGCCCCACGCGACGCCGAGGTGGGGCACGTCGATATGGGGGCCGAGCCAGGCGGTGACGTGCATGTTGGTGAACCCCAGCGGCGGGTTGCCGATCCACGAGTGGACCAGCCAGTCCATCTCCGGGCCGGCGTAGGCGGCCAGCCGGCCCGAGGGGTGCTCGGCCTGACCCCGGTAGGACTCCAGGTCGTCGGTGCTGGGGTCGCGGGCCAGATCGAAGCGGGCCTCCAGCTTGGCCATGAGCTCCCCGGTTATCGACCAGAGCCGGTCGAACGTCGCAGTGGCGTCGGTCGGGCCCCTCTCGTCGAAGATGTCCTGGACGCCCTTCAGCGTCTCGCGCATGGCTGCTCCGGTACTGTCAGCGCCGTAGTGTTCCCTCGAACGGAACGGCGTTTCGCTCCCTGCACAGTATGGGCGGACCGCGACCAACGTCAACCGTTCGGGCTATTACCGAGGAGCTGACACCGACATGAGCCGATCGACCCTCTACGTTCCCGGCGACACGCCCCGCCGCTTCGACCGGGCCCTGGCCTCGGGGGCCGACGCCATCATCTGCGACCTGGAGGACGCGGTGGGCGAGGACTCCAAGCAGCAGGCACGCGAGGCGGTTCGGGACTGGCTGCGGGACCATCCCGGCGCGCCGGCCTGGGTGAGGGTCAACAACCGTCCCGACCTGCTCGAGCACGACGCCGCCATGGTCCGCGGGCTGGTGGCCGCGGGCGCCGCCCCCGCCGGGGTGGTCGTGCCCAAGGCCGACCCCGAGGCCTGCGCCACCGACTTCGGAGGCTGCCCGGTGATGGCGCTCATCGAGTCGGCGGAGGGCGTGTTCAAGGTGTACGAGGTCGCGTCGGCGCCCGCGGTGGTGCGCCTGGCCCTGGGCGAGGCCGACCTCGCCGCCGACATGGGCATGATGCCCTCGCCCGACGGCCTGGAGATGTGGCCCATCCGCACCCGGGTGGTGGTGGCCTCGGTGGGCGTCGGGCTGATCGCGCCGTGCGGGCCGGTCTTCACCGACCTCGACGACGACGACGGCCTGGCGGCCACCAGCGAGTCGCTGCGCCGTCTCGGCTTCGGCGGGCGCTCGGTGATCCACCCCAAGCAGGTGGAGACCGTGAACGCCGCCTTCACCCCGTCGACGGAGGAGGTCGCCCACGCGGAGGCGGTGCTGGCCGAGTTCGAGGCGGCCGCGTCGCAGGGTCGGGCGGTGGCGGTGCTCGACGGCGAGTTCATCGACCCCGCCGTGCTGCGCCAGGCCCGGTCGGTGCTGGCCCGGGTGCCCCCCAGCTCCGACTAGCACACAGGGCGAACCCCACGCCCCGCCGGCGCCAGCCGGCCCGGCTAGGCGGGGTCTGGCTGGGAGGGGTCTCCCGGCGAGGCGGGGTCTGGCTGGGAAGGGTCTCCCGGCGAGGCGGGGTCTGGCTGGGCCAGCAGGGGTGTCCCGGCCGGGGCACCTCGGACGCCTGCCAGGGCCGGCCGGCCACGAGGTCGGTGTCCTTGGATATCTCCCGGTCGGCGGCCCGGCCGGGATGGAGCTCGCCCACCAGCAGGCCGTCGCCAGGCCCGGCGCTCCGGCGGACCGGGCTGTTGATGGTGCCGTCGTAGGCGGTGGACCGGTGGCGGCTCCACAGCGAGTCGGCCGGGGGGTCGAGCAGCATCGCGGCCCCCGGCGATCCCGCCGGTCCGCACGCGGCCAGGCTGATCCGGTTCTCGGCGGCTCGCTCGACCAGGGCCAGGTCGCGCTCCCAGCGCTGCTCGGGCTGCCAGCACACCACGGCCAGGCTCGCTCCGGCGACCGCCGCGAGGCGCATCGTCTCGGGATAGCGGTGGTCGTCGCCCACGATGACGGCCAGATCCCCGAACGGCGTCCGGTGCAGCCCCACCCGCTCTCCCAGCCGGGTGGCGTCCCGATGGCGGTCGCAGTGGTGGATCTGGGCCTGCTCGTGCACCAGGCCCCGCGCGGTCCACACCTGGCCGAGATGCCGGCCGCCGCGCTTGGCGGTGGTGACCACGGTCACGCCCTCGGCGATGGCGGCCGGCGCGGGCGTCAGCTCGGGAAGGACCACCAGCTGCGCTCCCGCGGCGACGGCGTCGTCGACCAGCCTGGGATCGGCGGGCGCGCCGGGAACGCAGGCGGCCGTCAGCCGGGGGATCTGGACGGGCGCCGGGTCCGCGGTGTGCGGGGACGCCAGGGGGCCGTAGGTTGCGGGCCGGCGGCCCCCCAGCCGGTCGGGCCGGCACCGGGACAGGTCGATGTCGGCGACCACCACGGCCTCGCCGGCCACCGGTCCCTTGGCGACCGCCGTGCCGTCAGGGCCGACGATCTGGCTCTCGCCCGCCCCCTCGAGCGCCTCGGGGGGAACGCCGAGCGCCCGGCTGAACTCCTCCACCCGGTCGGCCGGCAGCAGCGGCCCGACCTTGTTGGCGGCCACCGCGAACACCCCGTTCTCGGCGGCTCGCACCGGGACGTGCAGGGCGGCCTCGTCGCGGGCGAACGAGTTGAGGCTGTTGAGCAGCAGGCGGGCGCCCCGCACCGCGAACGTGCGCGGTATCTCGAAGGTCACGCCGTCCATGCACGCATACAGCCCCACCCTGCCGAACTCGGTGTCGGGCACCGGACTGGACCCCGCGCCCGGACACAGGCGGGCCCGCTCGTTGCCCATCAGCGCCTGCTTGTCGGCGGTCGCCGCGATCCGGCCGTCGGGTCCGAGCAGCACGCTGGTGACCGTCACCCTGCCGCCGGACCGGGGCACGGTCACCGCCAGGGCCGCATACATCCGGTGGCGGGCGGCCCGTCCGGCGACCGACCCCATCCAGGCGCCGTCCAGCGGCACGGCCACCGCCCGGCAGTGGCTGTCGTCGCGGTACACCGAGATGTGGTTGCAGAACTCGGGCAGCACCGCCAGTTCGGCACCCTCGGCTGCCGCCGCGTCGAGCATCCGCAGGCAGGTGGCCAGGTTCTCGTCGAGGTCGGTGCCGGCTGCGAACTGGGCCGCCGCCACCCGCAGCCGGTCCCGCGGCCGGCTGCCCTCAGGCATCCAGCTCTGGCGGGGGCGCCCCGAGCTTGGCCGACAGCGCCCGGGTGGCCGCCACCACCGCCGCGGCCGAGGGGGCGATCTTGTTGCGGAACCGGTCGACCGGGCCGCACACGCTGATCACCGCCACCGGCTCGTGGTTGTGGTCGACGATGGGCGCGGCCACCGAGCCGGCGTCGTGCTGCCGCTCCCCCAGCGACACTGCGAAGCCCTGCGACCGGATGCGCTCCAGCTCGGCCCGCAGCTCGTCGGCCGACACGATGGTGGTCCCGGTCAGGGCGTCGAGGGGATGCGCAGCCAGGTACCGGTCCTGCTGCTCGGCGCTGAGCCAGGCCAGAAACGCCTTGGAGGACGCCCCGGCGTGCAGCGGGAACGACCCGCCGATGGGAACGGTCATCTTCACCTCGCGGGGCGGGGTGATCTGGTCGACGTACACCCGGCGGTCGCCGTAGCGCACCGAGAGGGTGGCGGTCTCGTCCATCTCGGCGCTGAGGCGGCGCATCTCGTCGAGGGCGAGGGTCCTCACGTCGAGCTGGTCCCGGTAGGCGGCGGCCAGCTCCATCACCGCCGGCCCCAGCGCGTACCTGCGGCTCTGCGGGTCGGCGATCAGCAGGCCGCGCTCGCACAGCGAGGCCAGTATCCGGTGAACGACCGCCTTGGACACCCCGAGCTCCCGGGAGATCTCGGTGACGCCCAGCGTGCCCGGGGAGCGGGCGAACAGGAACAGCACTCCCATTGCCCGCTCGACGGCGGCCACGCTCCGGCCGGAGCCGGTGGCCGGACTTGGATCGGATGATTCAGTGCCCAGAGACAACTGACAATACCTCTTGGCTTTCCGGCATCGGGGTCATCGCCGATAAACACTACGCTGTTGTTTCTGTGGGAGAAACAGCGTTCCACATGAGAGGGCCCCTGGCCGGCCTCCGAGTGATCGACGCCTCCACCGTGCTCGCGGGTCCGCTGATCGGCCAGATCATGGCCGACTTCGGCGCGGACGTGATCAAAGTGGAGCATCCCGAGAAGGGTGACAGCCTGCGGGGCCACGGCCCCCAGAAGGACGGCCAGGGACTCTGGTGGAAGATGGTCGGTCGTAACAAGCGCTGTGTGGGCCTGAACCTGGGCCATCCCGAGGGCGCGGAGGTCTTCCTGGAGCTGGTCGACACCGCCGACGTGGTGATCGAGAACTTCCGGCCCGGCACGCTGGAGCGTTGGGGGCTGGGCTGGGAGGTCCTGTCGGGCCGCAACCGCGGCCTGGTCCTGTGCCGGGTCACCGGCTTCGGCCAGGACGGCCCCTACGCCCGGCGACCGGCGTTCGGCACCCTGATCGAGGCGATGAGCGGCTTCGCCCACATGACCGGCACGGCTGACGGCCCCCCGACGCTGCCCCCCTTCGGCCTGGCCGACAGCGTCGCGGGCATAAGCGGGGTGGCCGCGGTGATGATGGCCCTCCACCACCGCCACTCCACCGGGGAGGGCCAAGTGATCGACCTGTCGATCCTCGAGCCCATGGCCACCGCGCTCGGGGCTCACATCGTCGTGTGGGACCAGACCGGCCGGATCGCTCAGCGCTCGGGGAACCGCTCGTCCAACAACGCCCCCCGGAACACCTACCTCACCTCGGACGGCCGCTGGGTGGCGGTGTCGAGCAGCACCGACTCGGTGGCCTGGCGCACGATGGAGCTGGTCGGCCGGGCCGACCTGGCCTCCGAGCCTTGGTTCGCCACCGGCGCCGGCCGGGCCGCGCACGCCGACGAGATCGACGAGGCGGTCGGCTCGTGGATCGGCGCCCGCACCATGGCCGCGGCCCTCGACGCGTTCGCCGCGGCCGACGTCGCGCTGGCCCCGGTCTACGACGCCGAGCAGTACGCCGAGGATCCCCAGGTGCGGGCCCGGGAGGCGGTCGTCGGCGTCGACGACCCCGACCTCGGTCCGATCAGGATGCAGAACGTGCTGTTCGCCCTGTCGGCCACGCCGGGCGGTGTCCGCCACACCGGGCGGGCCCTGGGAGCGGACACCGACGAGGTGCTCGGAGAGGCCGGGGTGAGCGCCGGCCGCCTCGCCGACCTGAGAGCCAGGAGCGTGGTGGCGTGAGCCAGGCCGGCGCGGGCGTGACCGGGCGCCTGATCGACCTGATCTCGAAGGCGACCGTCTACGACCTGGGCCGCCCGATGCGCAACGGCATGGCCCAGTCCCCCAACCATCCGCCGTTCCGACACTGCCTCGACCGGCGCCACGGAGACCGGGTCCGGGCCTGCGGCGGCTCGGCCGCCGCCGACCTGCTCACCACCGGCTGCCATGTGGGCACCCACGTGGACGCGCTGGCCCATGTGAGCCACCAGGGGCGGCTGCACGGCGGCGTCGACGCGTCCGAGGCCCAGTCGGGCGGCCGCTTCGAGGTGCTGGGCATCGACGAGCTCCCCCCCTTCGCGGGCCGGGGGGTCCTGCTGGACGTGCCGGCTGTGCTGGGCGCCGAGTTCTGCGAGGGGGGCCACGAGATCACGGTGGCCGAGCTGGAGGCGGCGGCCGACCACCAACGGACGCCGGTGGGGCCGGGCGACGCGGTGCTCGTGCGCAGCGGCTGGGGCAGGCACTTCGCCGACGCCGAGCTCTTCGGGGGCGCCGTCGCGGGCGTGCCCGGCGTGGGCGAGTCCGGCGCTCGGTGGCTGGCCGATCAGGGCGCGGCCCTGGTCGGCGCCGACACGCTGGCGTTCGAGTGCATCCCTGCCGGTCAGGGTCACGCGCTGCTGCCCGCCCACCGGGTGATGCTGGTGGAGCGGGGGATCAACATCATCGAGACGATGGACCTGGACTCCCTGGCCGCCGACGGGGTGCACGAGTTCGCGTTCGTGCTGTCGCACCTCAACATCGTCGGCGCCACCGGAGCGCCGGTCCGGCCCCTGGCGCTGGCATGAGAGCGAGCGCGGAATCGAATGCTGGTTGCGTCGCAGCGGCGCCACTCCCGCTCTTGTTCGCTGCGCTCACGGGCCGCCCTAACCACAGCAATACTGCCCACGGCCTCGCTCAGATGCTCGCGGCGGTCCTCGTGAATCGCCCCCTCTCGGCTCGGCCTCTGGCATGAGCCGGCCGGCGCACAACGGCCGCGACGGCGCGAGCGACGGCGCGGGCCCGGTCCTGGCGCAGCTCGCCCGGCTGGCCGCTGGCCCGGTCCCTGGCGAGATCCGCGCCGGCATCCCGTCGCGGATCATCGACATCGTGGGGATAGCGGTGCGGGCCTGCCCGCTGGACACCTCCCGGGCCGTTACCGGGTTCGCCCTCGCCCAGGAGTCCGGCCCCCAGGCCACCGCCATCGGGGCCGGCCGCCGGATCGCAGCCGCGGAGGCCGCCTTCGTCAACGGCGTGCTGGCCCACTCGCTCGACTACGACGACACCCACCTCCCGTCGATCCTGCACCCGAGCGCGTCGGTGGTGCCGGCGGCGCTGGCCGTGGCCGAGTGGCGGGGCGGGCCCGGCGCCGCGCTGGTGGACGCGGTGGCCGTCGGCCTGGAGGTCGCGGTGCGCCTCGGCATGGGCGGCTACGACCGGCGCGCCCGCCAGTCGGTGTACTTCGAGCGGGGCCAGCACGCCACGTCGATCTGCGGGGCGGTGGGATCGGCCGCGGCCGCGGCCCGCCTGCTCCGAGCCGACGCCGACGCTGACGCCATCGCCGACTCCATCGCCGACGCCATGGGAATCGCGTGCAGCATGGCCAGCGGGATCATCGAGGCCAACCGGGCCGGCGGCACCGTGAAGCGGCTCCACTGCGGGTGGGCGGCCCGGGCCGGGGTCACCGCGGCCCAGCTCGCGGTGCGGGGCATCACCGGGCCGCGGACCGCGATCGAGGGCCGATTCGGCCTGTTCCGGGCGTTCCTCGGCTCCGCGGCCGATATCGCCGCGGTCACCGACGACCTGGGGCGGCACTGGGAGGCGGCCCGCATCTTCTACAAGCCGTACCCGGCCAACCATTTCACCCACGCCGCCATCGACGCCGCCATCGGGCTGCGCCGCCGCGGCCTCGAACCGGCCGACGTCGCCTCGGCGACCCTGGAGGTGGCGCCCCCCACCGTTCGCACCATCGGCGAGCCCATCGACGCCAAGCGCGCGCCCGACACCGGGTATCTCGCCCAGTTCAGCGGGCCCTACGCGGTGGCGGCCGGACTCCTCGGCGGCAACGGCCTCGGGCTCGGGCTGGCCGACTTCAGCGACGACCTGGCCCGCGACCCGGCCCGGCGGGATCTGATGGCCCGCATCGACGTGGCCGGCGATCCCGGCCTGATGGCCATATACCCGTGCCAGCTGCCGGCCCGCCTGACCGTCGCCACCACCGGCGGCGAGACGCTCGTGGAGGAGGTGCTGGCCAACCGGGGCGGACCCGACGACCCGCTGACAGAGGCGGATCTGGCCACCAAGTACAACGACAACGTGGCCGGCCTGGTGAGCGCCGGCACGGCCCGGTCGGTGCACGACAGGCTGGCCGGGGTGGCCGCCGAGCCGTCGGTGGCGGGCCTGCTGGACCCCCTGGCATCGGTCGGCGGCGTCGGCGAGAACCCATGATCGACACCGTCATCACCGGTGCCAGGGTGGTGCGCCCCGACCAGGGCACCGTCGACGACGTCGACATCGGCATCACCGGCGGGCGGGTCAGCGACCTGCGGGCCGGGCTGGCCGCCACCGCCGGGGCAGCCGACGTGTTCGACGCCACCGGCCTGATCGCCTTCCCCGGCTCGGTGGACGCCCACACCCACATGGGGATCTACAACCCGCTGGACGTGGACGCCGCCACCGAGAGCCGGGCCGCGGCCCAGGGCGGCACCACCACCGTGCTCAACTACATCCGCACCGGCCAGTACTACCTCAACCGGGGCGGGCCCTACTCCGAGTTCCTCCCCGAGGCGCTGCGCCTGATGGACGGCCACTGCTACGTCGACTACGCCTTCCACCTCGCCCCCATGCAGGCCTCCCACATCGACGAGATCCCCGAACTGGTCGCCGAGCACGGCGTCACCTCGTTCAAGATCTTCATGTTCTACGGCAGCCACGGGCTGCACGGCGCCAGCGACGACCAGTCGAGCTTCCTGATGATCCCGCCCGGCGAGCGCTACGACTACGCCCACTTCGAGTTCGTGATGCGGGGCATCGCCAGGCTCCGCAAGGCCCGCCCCGAGCTGGCCGACTCGCTGTCGCTGTCGCTGCACTGCGAGACGGCCGAGATCATGACCGCCTACACCAAGATGGTGCAGGCCGAGGGCGCCCTGTCGGGCCTGGCCGCCTACTCGGCCGGCCGTCCGCCGCACTCCGAGGGGCTGGCGGTGACCATCGCCTCGTACCTGGCCCACGAGACCGAGGCCGTCAACATCAACCTGCTGCACCTGTCGTCGGCCAAGGCCATGGACGCCGCCCTGCGCATGGCCGCATGCTTCGAGACGGTTGACTTCCGCCGGGAGGTCACCATCGGGCACCTGCTGGTGGACATCGACACCTGCGGCGATCCCTGGGGCAAGGTGAACCCGCCGATCCGGCCCCGCGGCGACGTGGAGGCGCTGTGGGAGCACGTGCTGGCCGGCGAGGTGGACTGGGTGGTCAGCGACCACGCCTGCTGCCAGGCCGAGGCCAAGGTCTCAGCCGAGAACCCCGACGACATCTGGCTGGCCAAGAGCGGCTTCGGCGGCACCGAGTACCTGCTGAACGGCCTGTACTCCGAGGGCGCCAAGCGGGGCCTGGGCCTGGTGGAGATGGCCCGGCTGCTGTCGTGGAACCCGGCCCGGCGCTACGGGCTGGGCACCAAGGGCACCATCGGGGTCGGCTACGACGCCGACATCGCGCTGCTCGACCCGTCGGCCAGCCACACCGTCCGGGCCGGCGAGTCCGAGTCGAGCCAGGGCTACACCCCCTTCGAGGGCCACGAACTCGACGGCAGGGTGCGCCATGTGTGGCTGCGGGGCGAGCGCATCATGGCCGGCGGGCAGGTGGTGGGACTCCCCCTGGGCCGTTACCAGAGCAGGCCGACGTGAGCGAGGCGTTGTCGTTCCCGCTCTTGTTCGCTTCGCTCACGGGCCGCTCGGGCCACGGCCTCGCTACGCGCCCTGCGGAGACCGCCAGCGGGCAGGGTCGATCCGCTCGGCCTCTGCGCCCCTGCTCAGCGGGGCTCGGGGAATCCGCCGGCCTTGGCCACCAGGCTGGGGACGCGATGGCCGAGCTGGGCCTCCAGCCAGGTGCTGGCATCGATGAGCCCGTCGAGGTCGAGCCCGGTGTCGTAGCCCATCTCGTGGACCATGTACACCACGTCCTCGGTGGCCACGTTGCCGGTGGCCCGCGGTGCGAACGGGCAGCCGCCGACGCCGCCGAGGCTGGCGTCGAACACCCGCACGCCCACGTCGATGGCCGCGGCGACGTTGGCCAGCGCGGTGTTGCGGGTGTTGTGGAAATGGCCCCGCAGCGCCACGCCGGGGGCCCGCTCGGCCGCGCCCTCGAACAGGGCGGCCACCTGGGTGGGGACCCCGACCCCGATGGTGTCGGCGAGGGCCAGCTCGTCGGGCCGGGTCTCGGCCAGCTCGTCCACGATTGCGAGCACCCGGTCGGGATCCACCCGGCCCTCGTAGGGGCAGCCGCACACCGCCGACACGGTGACCGCGGCCTTGATCCCGGCCGCCCGGGCGCCGTCGCTGATCTGTCGCCAACGGTCCAGCGACTGGGCGACGCTGGCCCGCTGGTTGGCCTGCGAGAAGGTCTCGGTGGCCACCACCACCCCGCAGACCTCGTCCACGCCGGCGTCGACGGCCCGCTCCAAGCCCCGCTGGTTGAGGACCAGGGCGCTGTAGCTCACCGCCCCAGAGCGGGGCAGGGCAGCCATCACCGCATCGCCGTCGGCCATCTTGGGAACCGCCCTGGGGCTGACGAAGCTGGCCGCCTCGATGCGGGTGTGGCCGGCGGCGACCAGCCGCTCGACGAGTTCCACCTTCTGCGCAGTGCTCAGGTCGGCGGGGTCGGCCTGGAGGCCGTCGCGGGGAGCCACATCCACGATCTGGACGCGCCCCGCACCGCCGGTGCTGACGGAACCGGTGCGCCCGGCTTCTTGGAGGGCCCCGGTCACTCAACCGAGGATAACGGGGAGGGGGACCATGCCCGGAGCTCTCACTGACATTCGAGTGGTCGAGGTGGGCACGCTGCTTGCCGGCCCGTTCTGCGGGCAGCAGCTGGCCGACCACGGCGCCGAGGTGATCAAGGTGGAGGCGCCGACCGGCGATCCGATGCGGGCCTGGGGCCAGGAGAGGGCCGACGGGAAGTCGCTGTGGTGGCCGGTCGTCGGCAGGGGCAAGAAGTCGGTCACCGTCAACCTGCGCGAGCCGGCCGGCCAGGAGCTGGTGCGCAAGCTGGCGACCGGCGCCGACGTCCTCCTGGAGAACTTCCGGCCGGGCACGCTGGAGAGGTGGGGCCTCGCGCCCGAGGTCCTCCACGAGGCCAATCCCCGGCTGATCATCACCCGGGTCTCGGGCTACGGCCAGACCGGGCCCTATGCCGCTCAGCCCGGTTTCGGAGCGGTCGGCGAGGCGATCGGAGGCATCCGCTACACCACCGGCGACCCCGGCAGCATGCCCAGCCGCACCGGGATCAGCATCGGAGACACCCTCACCGCGCTGTTCGCCACCATCGGCACGCTCAACGCCCTGCACGCCCGCGAGCGCACCGGCCGGGGCCAGGTCGTCGACGCGGCGCTCTACGAGTCGGTGCTGGCGGTCATGGAGTCGCTGCTGACCGAGTACCACGTGGCCGGGTTCATCCGCGAGCGCACCGGCTCGGTGATCCCCAACATCGCGCCGGCCAACGCCTATCCCACCCGCGACGGTAAGGTCCACCTCATCTCCGGCAACCAGGACACCGTGTGGCGGCGCCTTGCCGAGGCGATGGGCCGCCCCGAACTGGGTGAGGATCCCCGCTATGCCACCCACACCGCCCGGGGCGACCGCCAGCAGGAGCTCGACGAGACGATCGCGGCGTGGACCGCGACCGTCGACTCCGACTGGCTGCACCGCCACCTGAACAGCTACGGCGTGCCCAACAGCCAGATGTACCGCGCGCCGGAGATGCTGGCCGACGAGCACTTCGCGGCCCGCGGGGCCATCGCCTGGGTGGACAGTCCCGACTTCGGACCGGTCCCCATGCAGAACATCGTGCCCCACCTGTCCGACACTCCCGGTTCGATCAACTGGTCGGGGCCGACGCTGGGTGAGCACAACGAAGAGGTCCTCGGCGGGATCCTGGGACTCGATGCCGACGCCATCGAGCAGCTCCGGGCCGACGGGATCGTGACATGACGTCGCGGGAGCGAGACGGCACGGCCCGTCCCGGCGGCCACCAACTCCGAGCCGACGGGATCGTGACATGACGTCGCGGGAGCGAGACGGCACGGCCCGTCCCGGCGGCCACCAACTCCGAGCCGACGGGATCGTGACATGACGTCGCGTCCGGCCAAGACCGGCGAAGTGCTGGCCGAGGACTACCGGCGGGCCGGGTTCAACAACCGGCTCGGTTTCGGTTCCCGGCCGGCGCTGGTGGTGATCGACTTCTGCCGGGCCTACCTGGACCCCGGGGCACCGCTGTACGCCGGGGTTGAGGACGCCCGGGCGTCGTGCCAGCGGGTGCTGGACGCGGCCCGGACAGCCGGGATCCCGGTGCTGCACACCAGGATTGAGTTCCAGCCGGGCGGGGCCGACGGCGGCATCTTCTTCCGCAAGGTGGGCGCGCTGGAGTGCTTCGTGCGGGGCAACCCGCTGGGCGACTACGGCGAGGGCCTGGCGCCGACCGGCGACGAGGTCGTGGTGGTGAAGCAGTACGCGTCCGGGTTCTTCGGGACTTCCCTGGCGTCGACGCTCACTTCGATGGGCGTCGACACGCTGATCCACACCGGAGTATCGACCAGCGGCTGCGTGCGGGCCACCGCCCTCGACGCCTGCCAGCACGGATTCGTGCCCATAGTCGTGCGTGATGCCTGCGGAGATCGGGATCCCCAGATACACGAGTCGAACCTGTTCGACCTCGACGCCAAGTACGCCGACGTGGTGTCCGAGCCCGAGGTCCTCGACTACTTGTCAACTCTCAGCTAACCCGCCCACTTACATGACCTGCCAACGCCCACCTCAGCTCCAGATCTGTGAGTCTCTCGGACGATCCGCGCTGCACCGGCATTGAACTCGGGGTCGTACTGTCTTGGTGTGTCAACTCGGTGTCTCAGGCATGGCGTCTCCTGTTGACGATGCCCCCGAGATCAGGGGGATGCCTGCATGCTCGCCAGCGCGGCTCTGACGGTGGCCGCCGTAGCGTCGACAAGCGAGTCGTGCGAGGCATGATGCTCGGGCGCTCCGCTGGGCAAAGGCTCGCGGGCTCGCTCGCCCCGCGGGCGGCCTTTTGAGGATGAGGCGGGATGTGCCAGAATGGCACGATGCTAAAGTCGGATGTAGTGGAGCTGTGCGGTCGAATCGCTGAGGCACGCGAACTTGCCGAGTTGACACAGGAGCAGGTGTCCGCGGCCACGGGGCTCGGCCAAACCGTAATCGCGGAGATTGAGGCAGGCTCCAGGAAGCTCGCCGCGACGGAGCTCGTGCTGCTCGCCGAAGCGCTCGACCGGCCGGTGGACTGGTTCTTCAGCGCCTCCCCGCCAGCGGTAGTGAGTCGTCGTTCTGACCCTGACGTCGGTGGACGGTCGAAGGTGCTTGACTCGCGGGTTGAGCGGATCGCTCGGGACGTCGACTTCCTGATTGGCGAGGGCGAGATCCCCCAGGTCACGAGGATTGCGCTGGACCCTCCCATGACCGTTGAAGCATCCGAGGAGGCCGCTGTCGAGGTGCGGGGGAAGCTCGGCGTGCAGCAAGGACCGCTGCTGAACCTTCAGGCACATGCGGAGCGTGCCGGTTTGTTCTCGTTCTCTCTCGACCTCGGCCGAGCCGGTGGTGATGCTGCGTATGTGGAGGTCCGGGACCTAGGCGTGGCAGTCATCAACGGCGCGCTTGAGCCCGGGCGACGCCGCTTCAATCTCGCTCACGAACTCGGTCATCATGTGTTTCAGGACGCGTACGCGCCAGAGGTCGGGCTCTCTCCGCAGGATGACAACGAGAAGATGATCAACGCGTTCGCGATCCACCTGCTCCTTCCACGCGGTGAGGTTCAAGAGATCATGTCAGAGTTCGAAGGGAATCCTCGTCTGGCTGCGGTGGCAGCAGCAGTGCGCCATCGGCTGAGTTGGACAGCTGTGTGTGCCCAACTGCGAAACCTCGGTGCCATCGATGCCGGGACTCGCGAGGAGCTCGCGAACCGCCCGCCTTCTAGTGCGGACTTCATCGACCTAGGGGAGCGTTGGGTTGCTGAGCTCGACCCGCCGAGCGTGCCGCCGATGTATGGCAGGAAGGTCCTTGCGGCATACAGGCGCGGCAAGCTCACCGGGGCGCGTGTCTTGGAGCTCTTGTGGTGGACAGTCGACCACTCTGAGCTTCCAGCACAAGAGGAGGTGCCCCTTGAAGCGTGGAGGCGCGAGTTCGAGCCCCTCGCGTGAAGCCATCGCTGGTCTTTGACAACACGCCCCTGAGTCACTTTGCCCGAGCCGGAAGGCTGTCAACACTCGAGGCGATCGTCAGCCCGTATCGATGCATGACGCCCGTCGAGGTTCGGAACGAGATTCTTGCGGGAGTTACGGAGATGCCGGACCTTGCGGACGTGCTGACAGCACACTGGCTGGAGTCTGTTGAACTCTCAGAGGCACACGAACTCGCTGCATTTGCTCGCTACAAGTCGCGACTTGGAGGCGGCTCGCAGGAGAACACGGGTGAGGCCGCCGTGCTGGCATGGGCGACGGTTCACGGGGGTGTGGCGATCATCGACGAGCGTGCCGCCAGCCGGATAGCGCAACAGGATGAAATCGTGGCCCACGGCTCCGTGTGGCTCGTTGTTCAAGGAGTCCGACAGGGCGAACTGGACCGTTCTGCGGCTGAAACACTGGTCGATGAGTTGCGGGCGACAGACATGCGACTACCGATCGATGGCAGGGGGCTATTCGCCTGGGCGTACGAGCAAGGACTGCTCTCGTAGCGGTGAGAACGGCCGGGGCAGCGTCCCGCGCGGCATGCCGCTTCTGGCTGCCGCTCCTGTGTCGCTCCTGGCCACCGAGTTCTGGAGCGATACTCAAAGTAATGACGCAATTCTGATTCTCAGCTATTTGCCGAGTTCAGAGGCTATTTCTTGACCTGGCAGTGGCACCCCGTACGGGATTTGAACCCGTGCTACCACCTTGAGAGGGTGGCGTCCTAGGCCGCTAGACGAACGGGGCTAGCGCGGGGCAGCGCCCGCGGGCGGGCGAAGCCTATCGCCGGGTTCGGGGAGGAGGACTTGAACCCCCAATGGCTGGGCCAGAACCAGCTGTGTTACCTATTACACCATCCCCGACAGCGACACAGAGACTACCGGCCCGAGCCAACAGCGACCACAGCACGGAAGCCCGGAGGAGGCCTAGACGCCTGCCTTGGAGTTGAGTTCGGCGAGTTGCTCCCTGGTGCCCAGCACGATCAGCACGTCGCCTGCCGCCAGCAGGTAATCGTCCGACGGGCTGGTCAGGAAGGACTCGCCGCGGCGAAGGGCCAGGACGGTCGCGCCGGTCGACTCGTTGATCCCGCTATTCGACACCGTCCGACCGGCGAATGGGCCATCGGTGGTGACCGGGGTCTCGGCCAGGCGCACCGCGAACTCCTCGTCGCGCATGACCACGCCGAGGAAGTCGACCACGTCGGGCTGCAGGACCAGCGCCGCCATCCTCGACCCGCCGATCTCGTGGGTGTTCACCACCCGGTCCACGCCGGCCTGGCGCAGCTTCGGCTCCGCCGAGGAGTTGTTGGAGCGGGCCACGATGAACAGGCCGGGGGACATGGAACGGGCCGTCAGCGCGACATAGAGGTTGTCGACGTCGGAGTCGAGGGCCAGTACGAGAGTGCTGGCCCGCTCCAGGCCAGCCGACACCAGCACACCGTCGTCGGTTGCCTCGCCGACGACGGCGTGAGCCAGACCCTCGTCGATGAGTTCCCGGCGGTCGATCACTACCACCGTGCGCTCGCCGGCGGACAGCTCGCGGTAGATGGCCCGCCCGACCTGCCCGAAGCCGCACAGCACGACATGGCCGCTCAGCCGTTCGATCTTCTTGTGCATGCGCCGCCTCCGGATCTCGTCATCCAGCCGGCCCTCGAACAGTGACTCTATGAGAACGCTCAGGGTGTAGAGGGCCGCACCCACCCCGAACATGATCAGCAGGATCGTGAACACGCGGTAGTTGTCGGTGACCGGGCCGATCTCCTCGTAGCCCACCGTCGTGATGGTGATTACCGTCTGGTAGAGGGCCTCCCCCACCGTCAGCCCGAGCCGGTAGTACCCGAATGTGCCTGCTGCGGTCACCAGTACGAGCACGCTCACCCCGGCCCAGAAGCGGCCCCAGGGATCCTTGGGGGCACCTCTTGGCAGGTATGGATGGCGGCGGGTGCGCCTTCGAGCCCAGATCTTCACCGGCTTCAAGACTAGATCGCTCCCGTCCGGGGCACGGGCCGGTTGTACGGTGGGCGGGGTGAGAGCCAACAGCCGCGGACGAGAGGCAAGGTGAACAACGAGGTCGGCGTCGGGCCCCATCCCGAGCCGTGGCCCGAGGGTGCGCACCTCGATCCTGAGCTGCTGCGACACGGCGACCGCCGCAACGTTGTGGACCGCTACCGCTACTGGAGCGTCGAAGCGATCAAGGCCGACCTCGACGCCCGCAGGCACCCGTTCCACGTCGCCATCGAGAACTGGGAGCACGACCGCAACATCGGCACCGTGGTGCGCACCGCCAACGCCTTCGCCGCGGCCGGGGTGCACATCGTGGGCCGTCGGCGGTGGAACCGGCGGGGGGCGATGATGACCGACGTGTACCAGCACATCGTCCACCACGCCACGGTGTCGGATCTGGTTGCGTGGGCCGCGGGCGAGGGCCTGCCGATCGTCGGGGTCGACAACCTGCCTGGCGCCGAGCCGCTGGAGACCGCCGAACTGCCCCAGCGGTGCGTGCTGCTGTTCGGCCAGGAGGGCCCCGGCCTGTCGCCCGAGGCCAGCGCGGCGGCCGCCCAGGTCCTGTCCATCTCCCAGTTCGGCTCCACCCGCTCCATCAACGCCGGAGTAGCCGCCGGCATAGCCATGCACGCCTGGATCGGCGCTTGGGCGACGGGACTCGACCCAGGAGGGCGTGACGGTGGGTGAGAAGTAGACGGCGCCACACGCTGCCATGACCCCAGAATTCCTAGGTCAGAAGGGGTGATCGTTGAGGCCGGGCCGGTGTGCCTATCATGCCGCCATCGTGACCACGACTGCTGGTGGCGCAGCTCTCCAGGCGGCCATTGAGGACGGACCGGCAGCGGCGAGTGCTACGACGCGAATCCAGGTGAGCACCGCCGATCACCCGGACGAGGCGCGCATCGTGGCCGCAGCCGCCGAACTGGGTGTGGCCGGACTGCGGAGCTGCCGCCGCTGGACCGTGTACCACCTCGACGGGCGCCTCAACCCGGACGAAATCGACGGGCTCTGCAGTGAAGTGCTGGTCGACCCCGTGACCGACACCGTGGTGGTCGGCCCGCCGCCCGCCGCACCCCGGGTGGTGGAGGTCGCCCCGATCGCGGGCGTCACCGACGCGGCCGCCCGGGAGCTGGAACGGGCCGCGGCCACCCTCGGCCTCGGCCGGCTACGGGCCGCGACCGCCCGCCGCTACGAGCTGAGCGGCGACCTCGACGACGCCGACATCGCGGTGCTGACCCGCCGGCTGCTGGCCAACCCCACCATCGAACGGAGCAGCCGCAACGGCCTGGCCCCCGCCTTCTCGCCCGCGGCTGCTGCCAGCTCGGTGACCGAGCCGGTGCCGCTGGCCGGCCTCAGCGACAACGAGCTGCAAGACCTCAGCCGGCGCCGCATGCTGTCGCTCGACACCACCGAGATGCGAGCCATCCAGGCCCACTTCGACTCGACCGGCCGCGACCCCACCGACGCCGAACTCGAGACCCTGGCCCAGACCTGGTCCGAGCACTGCGCCCACAAGACGTTCAAGGCCCACATCACCCTCACCCACACCCGCGCCGACGGCCGGGTCCGGACCTCCGACCACGACGGCCTGCTGGCCGCCCTGCGCCGGGCCACCGACGAGCTCGACGCCGGCTGGCTGCGGTCGGTGTTCGTGGACAACGCCGGGATATTCGCCTTCGACGACCGGCTCGACCTCGCCGTCAAGGTCGAGACCCACAACCATCCCTCCGCGTTGGAGCCCTTCGGCGGGGCCAACACCGGCGTCGGCGGAGTGGTGCGGGACATCCTGGGCGTGTCGGCCCGTCCCATCGCCTGCACCGACGTGCTGTGCTTCGGACCCGCCGACCTCGGTGACGGCGACCTGCCCGCGGGCGTGCTGCACCCCCGCCGCATCCGCGACGGGGTGGTGGCCGGCATCGGCGACTACGGCAACAAGCTCGGCCTGCCCACCGTCAACGGGGCCGTCATCTACGACCGCGGCTACGTCGGCAACCCGCTGGTGTTCTGCGGCGCGGTCGGGCTGCTGCCGGCGGGCTCTCACCCCACCGAGCCCCGCCCCGGCGACCGGATCGTGGTGATCGGGGGCCGCACCGGGCGCGACGGCATCCACGGCGCCACCTTCTCCTCCGCCGGCCTCGACGCCGCCACCGTCGAGCAGGCCGGCTCGGCCGTTCAGATCGGCGACCCGATCACCGAGAAGGGCTGCATCGAGGTGGTCGAGCGGGCCCGGGACCTCGGCCTCTACCACGCCATCACCGACTGCGGCGCGGGCGGGCTGTCGTCCGCGGTGGGCGAGATGGGCGCCGGCATCGGCGCGGCCGTGGACCTCGCCGCCGTGCCCCTCAAGTACCCCGGCCTCCAGCCCTGGGAGATCTGGGTGTCGGAGGCCCAGGAGCGGATGGTCCTCGCCGTGCCCGAGCAGAACCTGGCCCGCCTCCGGGAGCTATGCGACCAGTGGAGCGTGGAGATGTGCGACATCGGCTCGTTCGGCTCCGACCGGCGGCTGGTGGTGCGCCACGGCGACCTCGACGTGATCGACCTGCCCATGTCGCTGCTCCACGACGACCTGCCCCGGCGCACCCTGGCCGCCACCCACCGCGACCCCGAGCCGTCCGTGGGTGAGCCCGGTGCGCTCGAAGACATCGACCCGGCCGAGCTGGTGCTCGGCCTGCTGGCCCATCCCAACGTGTGCTCCCGGGAGCCGATCGTTCGGACCTACGACCACGAGGTCCGGGGCGGCACCGTGGTCCGCCCCCTGGTGGGGCCCGGCGCCGACGGCCCCGGCGACGCCGCGGTGCTCAAGCCGCTGGGCACCTGGGAGCACGACATGGCGGTGGCCCTGGCGGTCGGCATCGCCCCCCGGCTCACCGCGCTCGATCCGTGGGCCATGGCCCTGCACACCATCGACGAGGCGTTCCGCAACCTGGTGGCGGTGGGCGCCGACCCCGGCCGGGTCGCCCTGCTCGACAACTTCTGCTGGGGCGACCCCGCGCTGCCCGACCGGCTCGGGTCGCTGGTGCGGGCCGTTCAGGGCTGCGTGGAGGGATCCGGCCGCTACCGGGCGCCGTTCGTGTCGGGCAAGGACAGCCTCAACAACGAGTTCGACGGTGTGGCCGTGCCCGGAACGCTGTTGATCTCGGCGGTCGGCGTGGTCACCGACCTGCGCCGGGCCGTCACCAGCGCCCTCGGTGGTGCCGGCCGCGACCTGTGGCTCGTGGGCGAGGGCTCGCCCCGCCTCGGCGGCTCTTTGGCCGCGGAGATGCTGGACATCGGCGACACCCGGGTTCCCGAGCCGGTCACTGATCCGCTGGACCGCTACCGGGCGGTCCACTCCCTGATCGCCGATGGCCGCATCAGCGCGGCCCACGATGTGAGCGACGGGGGCGTGGCCGTGGCCCTGGCCGAGATGGCCATCGGCGGCGGGCTGGGCCTGCGAGCCGCCATCCCGTGCGACGCTTCAGGCGCGAACGATGCCTGCGGGCCGGTGGCGGCGCTGGTCAACGAGGCACCGGGCCGGCTGGTGCTGGAGTCGCCCGCCGGCGAGCGGGACACGGTAGCGGCGACGCTGGGCCGCTTCGGCCGCCGCATCGGGACAGTCACCGGAACCGGCATCATCGAGATCCGAGCCGACCGGTACGGCGACGGTAATGACGCGGCCAGCCGGTGCAGCAGCGACCTCGACGGCGGCGGCAGTGGCAACAGACCCCGCGAGAATGGCAGGGACCGCGACGGCAGCACCGGTGCCGAGAGCAGCGATGCCGTCCAGTTGACAATGACCGTGGAGGCTGCGAGGCGGGCCTTCGGATGCGGCGGGGTGGGACCCTGAAGCCGCCCGTGCTGATCCTGCACGCCCCGGGCACCAACCGCGACACCGAGGCCGCGGTGGCGGTGGAGGCCACCGGCGGCGACCCTCGAATCGCGACCGTCGACGATCTGATCACCCGGCCGGGGACGTTCACCCATTACGGCGCGGTGGTGCTGCCCGGCGGGTTCTCGTACGGCGACGCCCTCGGGGCCGGAGGGCGCCTGGCGCTGGAGATGCGGGCCCGGCTCGGCGGCGAGCTGGCCGCCGCGGCCCGCTCGGGCCGCCCGATCCTCGGCATATGCAACGGATTCCAGGCCCTCGTCAAGTCGGGCCTGCTCAGCGGCCCCGAGGACCGCGCCTTCACCCTGGCCGCCAACGCCAGCGGCCGCTTCGAGTGCCGGTGGGTGACCCTCAGCGTGGAGCCCGGCTGCAAGTCGAGCTGGCTGGAACCGCTGCGGGGGTCGGTCATCCGCTGCCCCGTGGCCCACGGTGAGGGCCGCCTGGCGGCCCGCGACCCCGAGACGGTCTACGCCCTCGAGAAGGCCGGACGGATCGCCTTCCGCTACCTGGCGTCGGGGGCGGCGGGCGGCTCCGAGGCCGACCCTGCGGCCGGGACCTACCCGGCCAACCCCAACGGATCCGACCATGACATCGCCGGGCTGTGCGACGCCACCGGAGCGGTCGTCGGGCTGATGCCCCATCCCGAGGACCACATCGTCGACTGGCAGCGTCCCTCGGGACCGCCCGGCGCCCGAGGATCGGCCCTGTTCGAAGCCCTGGTGGCTGCAGCCCGATGAGGACAGAAGCCCGATGAAGACAGAAGCCCGGATGAAGACAGAAGCCCGATGATCGCGGCGCCGGTGATCCACCCGTTCGAGGGGCTGTCCGACGCGACCGCGGCCGATCTAGGACCCCTGTACCGGGGCAAGGTGCGCGACGTCATCGACCTGGGCGACCGCCTGGCCCTGGTGTCCACCGACCGGCTGTCCGCCTTCGACTACGTGCTGGGGCTGGTCCCGGGGCGGGGCCAGGTCCTCAACCTGCTGTCGGCTTGGTGGTTCGAGCAGCTCGGCGACATCGTGGCGTCGCAGATCGTGGCCGTGCCCGACCCCAACGTCTCCATCGTCGACAAGTGCGACCCCCTGCCGGTGGAGGTGGTGGTGCGGGGCTGCCTCACCGGCACCACCTCCACCTCGCTGTGGACCCGCTACCAGGCCGGCGAGCGCCGCATCTACGGCATCGCCTTCCCCGACGGGATGGCCAAGAACGACCCCTTGCCCGCCCCGATCATCACCCCGACCACCAAGGCCGCCACCGGCCACGACCGGCCCCTCACCGAGGCCGAGGTCGTCTCGCAGGGCCACGTGGACGCCGACCGCTGGGACGAGGTCCGCACCGCCGCGCTGGCGCTCTTCGAGCGGGGCCGCGACATCGCAGCCAGAGCCGGGCTGCTGCTCGTGGACACCAAGTACGAGTTCGGCACCGGCCCCGACGGCCGGCTGACTCTCATCGACGAGGTCCACACGCCGGACTCGTCGCGGTTCTGGCGGCTTGCCACGCTCGAGGCCCGCCGACGGGCCGGGCTGGAGCCGGAGAACCTCGACAAGGAGGTCGTGCGGCTGGCCTACATCGCCGACGGGTACGGCGGCGACGGCCCGCCCGAGCCCCTCAGCGAGGCCCGGGCCGAGCAGGCGGCCGCCGTCTACCGGCAGGCCTACGAGCTGCTGACCGGTGCGGCCCCGCCGCTGGCCGCCGGCCCGGCCGAGGACAGGGTCGTGACCGCGGTGAGGGCCTGGTCCCATCCCCGCCCAGCCGCAGGCGGTGCGCGATGATGCAGACGGCGATGGCGGAGCAGAACCCGGGGGACTCCCCGATGCCGGTCGGCGTGGTCATGGGCAGCCAGTCGGACTGGGCCACCATGCGCCGCTGCGCCGACGTTCTCGACGAGTTCGGGGTGGCCCACGAGTGCCGGGTGGTGTCGGCCCACCGCACGCCGGACCTGCTCGTCGAGTACGCGCAGAGCGCCGAGGACCGGCGGCTCCAGATCATCGTCGCGGGCGCGGGCGGCGCCGCCCACCTCCCCGGGATGCTGGCCGCCAACACCATCGTGCCCGTGATCGGGGTGCCCGTCGAGAGCCGGGCCCTCAAGGGGATGGACTCGCTGCTGTCCATCGTCCAGATGCCGGCCGGGGTTCCGGTGGCCACCATGGCCATCGGCGAGGCCGGCGCGGCCAACGCCGGCCTGCTGGCGGTGGCCATGCTGGCCCGCCACGACCCTGACCTCGCCGCCCGGCTCACCGCCTACCGGGCCGCCAGGGCCGAGCAGGTCCGGGCCACGGAACTCGACTCGCAGGCCTGACATGCGACGACTCCGGCCATGACTGCGACGATCCGGTGAGCGTGCTGCACCCGCCGTCGGTGGTCGGGATCGTGGGCGGCGGCCAGCTGGGCCGGATGCTGGCCCACGCGGCCCAGCGGTTCGGCTACCGCACCGCGGTCCTCACCGGGGGCGAGGAGCGGACCCCGGCCGGAACGGTCGCCGACATCGAGATCGCGGCCCCCTTCCACGACACGGGCGCGGTGCAGCGCTTCGTGGACTGCGCCGATGTGATCACCTGGGAGTTCGAGAACGTCGACCTGGGCGTGGCCGACGCCGCGGCCGACGCCGGGGTCCCCGTCCGGCCCGGACCCCGGGTCGTGGCGGCCACCAACGACCGCGGCCAAGAGAAGCAGGCCATCGTCGCCGCGGGCGCGCCGGTGGCGCCCTACCGGGAGGCGGCCAGCCCGCGGGAGCTGTCCGAGGTCCTGGCCGCGCTCCGCGGCCCGGTGATATGCAAGACGGCCCGCAACGGCTACGACGGCAAGGGCCAGATCCGCATCCCCAGCACCAGGCCGCTGCCCGAGCGGCCGACATCCCCGGAGCCGCAGCGGGCACATCCGGAGCGCACGCTTCCGGAACGGACCTTCGAGGCCATGGGCTCGGGCCGGCTGGTGGTCGAGCAGGAGATCCCCTTCGACTCTGAGGTGTCGGTGGTGGTGGCCCGCAGCGCCGGCGGGGCGGTCACCGACCACGGAGTGATGGAGAACGTCCACGTCGAAGGCATCCTCGACACCACCGTCACGCCGGCCCGCCTGCCGCCGGAGGTCGCGGCCGAGGCCCGGCGCCTGGCGGTCCGGCTGGCCGAGCACCTCGACTTGGTCGGCGTGCTGTGCGTGGAGATGTTCGTCGTCGGCGCCGAACTGGTCGTCAACGAGATGGCGCCCCGGCCCCACAACAGCGGCCACTGCACCCTCGAAGCGGCCGCGGCCAGCCAGTTCGAGCAGCAGCTGCGGGCCGTCTGCGGGCTGCCGTTGGGCGACGGCACCTGCCGGCCCGCGGCCATGGTCCAACTCCTGGGCCACCTCTGGGCAGGCGGCGAGCCGCCATGGGAGCGGGCCCTGGCCGACCCCGGCGTCCACCTGCACCTCTACGGCAAGCACGAGGCCCGGCCCGGACGCAAGATGGGCCACCTCACCTGCGTCGACTCCACCGGTGAGCGGGCCCTGGAGCGAGCCCTCGAAGCCCGGGACCGCCTCGGAGCGAGCCCATGACCGGCCCCCACCCCGGCCTCCCCTTCGACGGGCTCCGGGAGGAGTGCGGGGTGGTGGGCGTGTACGCGCCGGGCCGTCACGCAGCCCGGATCGCCTTCTTCGGCCTCTACACCCTCCAGCACCGGGGCCAGGAGTCCGCCGGCATCGCCAGCTGCGACAACGGCACCGCCCACATGCACCGGGGCCCGGGCCTGGTCGGCTCGATCTTCAACGAGGAGAACCTGTCCACCCTCTCCGGCGGGTCGGCCATCGGCCACAACCGCTACAGCACCACCGGCGGGTCCGGGCTGCGCAACATCCAGCCCCAGGTGATCGAGACCATCGACGGCCCGCTGGCGGTGGCCCACAACGGCAACCTGATCAACTCGCCGCGGCTGCGCCGCCGCCTGCTGGAGGCCGGGGTCGGACTCCAGACCTCGTCGGACACCGAGGTGATCCTCCAGCTGCTGGTCACCGCCTCCGGCGACTGGCCCACCCGCATCCGAACCCTCATGGCCCAGGTCGAGGGCGCCTACACGCTGACCATCCTCACCCGCGACGCGGTGTACGGGGTGCGGGACCCGTGGGGGTTCCGCCCGCTGGTCACCGGCCGGCTCGACGGCGGCTGGATGCTGGCGTCGGAGAGCTGCGCCCTGAACGTCAACGGCGCCGAGTTCACCGGCGAGGTCGCGCCGGGCGAGATCGTGCGTATCGACGCGGCCGGGCCGACCACCGAGCGGGGGGCGCCACCCCGCCAGCGGGCGTTCTGCACGTTCGAGCAGATCTACTTCTCGCGCCCCGACAGCCACCACAACGGCTCGCTGGTCCATGCGGTCCGCCAGCGGCTGGGACGCCGCCTCGCGGTCGAGGCCCCCGCGCTGGCCGATGTGGTGGTGCCGGTGCCCGACTCGGGCACCCCGCAAGCGGTCGGGTACGCCCAGGAGTCCGGCCTGCCCTACACCGAGGGCCTCATCAAGAACCGCTACGTCGGCCGGACCTTCATCGAGCCGACCCAGGAGCAGCGCCACGCGGGCGTGTCGATGAAGTTCAACCCGCTGGGCGACAACCTGGCCGGCCGGCGGGTGGTGCTGGTCGACGACTCGATCGTGCGGGGCACCACCTCGGGGCCGCTGGTTCAGATGCTGCGCGACGCCGGAGCCACCGAGGTGCACGTCAGGGTGGCCTGCCCGCCCATAACCGACCCCTGCTACATGGGCGTCGACATGGCCAGCAAGGCCGAGCTCATCGCCTCGGACAAGTCGGTCGACGAGATCGGCGACCACATCGGGGCCGACTCGCTGGCGTTCTTGTCGCTGCCGGGGATGATGGAGGCGCTGGCCGCCGAGGACGGCTACTGCAACGCCTGCTTCACCGGCGTCTACCCGTTCGAGGCCGAGCAGTTCGTGCAGTTGGAGCTCGGGTCCAAGGACCGCTTCGCATCGGTATGGGCCGAATGACGGGACAGTGAGGGGCCGATGAGCTGCGTGCTGGTGGTGGGCGGCGGGGGCCGCGAGCATGCGCTGGTGTGGGCACTGAGCCGGTCGGCGCACGTCGAGCGGCTGATCGCGGCGCCCGGCAACCCCGGAACCGCGGCCTGCGACCGGGCCGAGAACGCTCCGGTGGCGGCGGGCGACACCGCCGGCCTGGTGGATCTGTGCCGCCGCGAGCGTGTCGACCTGGTGGTGGTGGGCCCGGAGGGGCCGCTGGCCGCCGGCCTGGTCGACGCGCTGGCCGCGGCACAGATCGCGGCGTTCGGCCCCGACGCCGCGTGCGCCCGCCTGGAAGCCTCCAAGGCCCACTGCAAGCAGTTCCTCATCGACAATCAGATCCCCACCGCGCCGGCCCGTATCTTCCGCGACGCCGGCGAGGCCCTGGCCCATCTGCGGACCCGGCCCGACGTCCCGGTGGTCAAGGCGTCCGGGCTGGCCGCGGGCAAGGGCGTGATCGTCCCGGCCAGCCGCGAGGAGGCCGCCACCGCCGTCGAGGCCATGCTGGTGGGCAGGCGGTTCGGGGCGGCCGGCTCAGAGATCCTGCTGGAGGACCGGCTCGAGGGCCGGGAGCTGTCGGTGCTGGCCTTCTGCGACGGCGAGCGCTTCGCGGTGCTGCCGCCGGCCCAGGACCACAAGCGGCTGCTTGAGGGCGACCGGGGTCCCAACACCGGGGGCATGGGCGCGGTGGCGCCGTCGCCGGCCGCGGACCCGGGCCTGATCGCAGAGGTCTCCGAGGGGATCATCGCGCCGACGCTGGCCGGGCTGCGCCGGGCCGGGACCCCCTACCGGGGCGTGCTGTACGCCGGGTTGATGCTCACTGGGGACGGCCCCAAGGTGATCGAGTTCAACTGCCGCTTCGGTGATCCCGAGGCTCAGGCTGTGCTCCCGCTGCTGCGCAGCGACATCTACGAGATCATGCTGGCCAGCGCGACCGGGTCGCTCGCCGATGTAGCCCTCGACTGGTCGCCCGAGGCCTGCGTGGCGGTGGTGATGGCCTCGGCCGGATACCCCGACGCCTCGTCCGACCCGGTGCCGGTCCACGGCCTCGACACCGCCGCCGAGGCGGGCTGTGTGGTGTTCCACGCCGGCACCGGCACGATCGACGGCGGGCTGCACGCCACCGGGGGCCGGGTCCTGGTCGTCGCCGCGCTGGGACCCGACATCGAAGCCGCGGCCCGCACCGCCCACCACGGGGTCGCCGCCGTCAGATTCGAGGGCGCCCAGCACCGCGCCGACATCGGGCTGGCACTCAGCGGGACCCGGCCGGCATGAGCCCATCGCTCACCGAGGCCGGGCAGGACGCCGGCGCGGCGCCATCGCTTGCCGGGACCCGGCCGACATGAGCCCGTCCCTCACGGACACCGGGCAGGACGCCGGCGCGGCGCCATCGCCGGCCCGACCCGGATCGGCCAGCTACCGCCGCGCCGGGGTGGACATCGACGCCGGCAACCGGGCGGTCGCACTCATGGCCGAGGCGGTGGCCTCGACCCGAACCCCAGAGGTGCTCGACGCGGTGCGCGGCTTCGGCGGGCTGTACTCGGCCGCGGCCCTGGACCCCGACTCGGTGCTGGTGGCGTCCACCGATGGGGTGGGCACCAAGGTGGCTCTGGCCGCCCGCCACGGGCGCTGGCACAGCATCGGCATCGACCTGGTCAACCACTGCATCGGTGACATCGCGGTGCACGGCGCCCGGCCCCTGTTCTTCCTCGACTACATCGCCATGGACCGGCTCGTTCCCGCCGCCGCCGCCGAGATCGTGGCCGGCATAGCCGACGCTTGCCGGGCCGCGGGCTGCGCCCTGCTGGGCGGTGAGACCGCCGAGATGCCCGGCGTCTACGCACCGGGCGCGGCCGACGTGGCCGGGACCATCGTCGGCGCGGCCCGCAGTGACGGGCTGCTGCCCCGCCCAGAGGACGTCCGGGCCGGCGACCGGCTGGTGGGCGCGGCCAGCTCCGGGCCCCACACCAACGGCTACTCGCTGATCCGCCGGCTGCTGGAGGACCGGGCGCCCGGCCCTGCGATGATCGACGCCCTGCTGGAGCCGCACCGCAGCTACCTGCCGGTGATCGACGGGCTCTCGCAGGCGGGTGTCCGGCCCAAAGCGCTGGCCCACATCACCGGCGGCGGGTTCTTCGACAACTTGCCAAGGGTGCTGCCCGACCACCTCAGCGCCCGGATCGAGCTGGGCTCCTGGCCGGTGCCCGAACCGTTCCCGACGCTGGTGGAGTGGGGCGGCCTCGACGACGCCGAGGCGTTCCGGGTCTGGAACATGGGCATCGGCTTGGTGGCCGTGGTCGACGACGCCGGCGTGGCGGCCATGAGCGGGCAGGGCCATCACGTGATCGGCTCCGTTGTGGACATCCGCGACCCGGCCAGGCTCGACACCGGACGGGTCGTGCTGGAAGGGAGCTGGCGGTGACCGGCCGCCTAGTGGTGCTGGCGGTGACCGGCCGCCTAGTGGTGCTGGAAGGCAGCTGGCGGTGACCGGCCGCCTAGTGGTGCTGGAAGGCAGCTGGCGGTGACCGGCCGCCTAGTGGTGCTGGCCTCAGGGGCGGGCTCCAACTTGAGGGCCATCCTCGACGCCGTCGCCGGCCGGCGGCTCGACGCCGAGGTGGTGGCGGTGTTCATCAACCGCCGGAACGCAGGCGCAGGCGCGATAGCCCAGCGGGCCGGCATTCCAGTGAGCTACTGGCCGCTGTCGCCCCATCTGGCGGCGTGCGGCCCGGAACCGAACGACGCCCGGCGCCGGTACGACGCCGACTTGGCCGGAGCGGTGGCGCAATCCGAACCCGACCTCGTGGTGCTGGCCGGCTGGATGCACGTGCTGTCGTCGGCGTTCCTGGACCGGTTCGCAAACCGCGTCGTCAACCTCCATCCCGCCCTGCCCGGCCAGTTCCCGGGCGCGTCCGCCATCGCCGACGCCTGGTCGGCCTACCAGTCACGCCTGATCGACCGTACCGGCGCCATGGTCCACTACGTGCCCGACGAGGGCGTCGACAGCGGCCCGGTCATCGCCTCCGTGGAAGTGCCGATCCATCCCGGCGACACCATCGAGACGCTGCGAACCCGGATCCAGGCGGCCGAGCACAAGCTCATCGTCGAGGCCATAGCCGAGGCACTGGCAGCCCCGGTCCCCAGTTAGCGGAAATTGGCGGCCGTCGGCGCCCAGACTGGCGTCCTGGGCTGCCAGTTCCGGTAGCGTTGGCGCCCGCATGAGCCGACCTGCCGACGAGACTCCGAGCCGGGCCGCGGTCCCCGACAAGCCCGGCCTCGAGGGCCTCGAAGCCAAGTGGGACGCCGACTGGGAGGCGTCGGGGATCTACCGCTTCGATGCGTCCCGGCCCCGCTCCGAGGTGTTCTCCATCGACACTCCCCCGCCGACGGTCAGCGGCTCGCTGCACGTCGGCCATGTGTTCAGCTACACCCACACCGACATCATCGCCCGCTACCGGCGCATGGCCGGCCAGGCGGTCTTCTACCCCATGGGCTGGGACGACAACGGCCTGCCCACCGAGCGCCGGGTGCAGAACTACTACGGCGTGCGCTGCGACCCGTCCATGCCCTATGACCCGGAGTTCTCGGCCCCGCCCGACGCGGGCCGGCCCTCGGCGGTGGCCAAGCGCAGGACCATCTCAGTGAGCCGGCCCAACTTCATCGAGCTGTGCGAGGAGCTCACCGCCGCCGACGAGAAGGCCTTCGAGGACCTGTTCCGGCGCATCGGGCTGTCGGTGGACTGGACCCGCACCTACGCCACCATCGACGCCCACTGCCGGCGGGTGTCCCAGCTCGCCTTCCTCGAGAACCTCGAGCGGGGCGAGGCCTACCAGATAGAGGCGCCGTCGCTGTGGGACACGACGTTCCAGACCGCGGTAGCCCAGGCCGAGCTCGACGACCGCGAGATGCCGGGCGCCTACCACAAGCTGCGCTTCGCCGGCACCGACGGCGACGACATCTGGATCGACACCACCCGGCCCGAGCTGGTGCCGTCGTGCGTGGCGCTGGTGGCCCACCCCGACGACGGCCGCTACCGGCCCAGGTTCGGCTCGACGGTGCGCACCCCGGTGTTCGGCGTGGAGGTGCCGGTGCTGGCCCACGAGCTCGCCGATCCCGAGAAGGGCACCGGCATAGCCATGATCTGCACCTTCGGCGACACCGCCGACGTCACCTGGTGGCGCGAGCTCGACCTTCCGGTGCGCACCGTGATCGGCCGCGACGGCCGCCTCGCGGCCGAGCCGCCCGCAGTCATCGAGTCGGTCGCGGGCCGGGCCGCATACGCCCGCCTGGCCGGCAAGACCGCGCCGCAGGCCCGCACCGAGATCGCGGCCGTCTTCGCCGAGTCCGGCGACATCGACGGCGAGCCCCGGCCCATCACCCACCCCGTCAAGTTCTTCGAGAAGGGCGACCGGCCGCTGGAGATCGTGTCCAGCCGCCAGTGGTACATCCGCAACGGCGGCCGCGACGACGACCTGCGCCAGGCCCTCATCGACCGGGGCGCCCAGATGAACTGGGTCCCGTCCTACATGCGGGCCCGCTACGAGAGCTGGATCGCCGGGCTCAACGGGGACTGGCTCATCAGCCGCCAGCGCTTCTTCGGGGTGCCCATCCCACTGTGGTACCGCCTCGACGGCGACGGCTCGCCGCAGTGGGACGACCCGATCCGGCCCGACCCCGGCTCGCTGCCGGTGGATCCCTCCGCGGACTGCCCGGCCGGCTACGACGAGTCCCAGCGAGGGCGGCCCGGCGGGTTCACCGGAGACCCCGACGTGATGGACACCTGGGCGACCTCGTCGCTGACCCCCCAGATCGCCACCGGCTGGCGCACCGACGAGTCGCTCTTCGCCGCCACGTTCCCCATGGACATGCGGCCCCAGGCCCACGACATCATCCGCACCTGGCTGTTCTCCACGGTGGTGCGGGCCCACTTCGACGCCGACGCCGTCCCCTGGCACAACTGCGCGCTGTCGGGCTGGATCCTCGACCCCGACCGTAAGAAGATGTCGAAGTCGCGGGGCAACGTGCAGGTTCCGACGGCCCTGCTGGAGCGCTACGGCGCCGACGCGGTCCGCTACTGGGCCGCCTGCGGGCGTCCCGGAACCGACACCGCCTTCGACGAGCAGCAGTTCCGCATCGGCCGGCGCCTGGCCGTCAAGCTCCTCAACGCCTCGAAGTTCGTGCTCCGCTTCGCGGAACTCGAGGACGAAGCGGCGCCTGAGGTCGTGCGCCGCGAACGGGAGCTGGACGCGAGCCTCGATGCCAGTGTCGCCGGCGCCGGGGTGACAGAGCCGCTCGACCGCTCGATGCTGCACCGACTTGCCGACCTGGTCGCCGACGCCACGCTGGCCCTCGACGCCTTCGACTACGCCCGGGCCCTGGAGCGCACCGAGTCGTTCTTCTGGACCTTCACCGACGATCACATCGAGCTTGTGAAGGCCCGCGCCTACGGTGAACACGGGACCGGCCCCGCGGTCTCGGCCCGTCTCTCGCTAAGAACCGCGCTGAAGGTGCTCCAGAAGCTGTTCGCGCCCTTCCTGCCCTTCGTGGCCGAAGAAGTGTGGAACTGGTGGCAGGACGGCTCGATCCACACTTCGGGGTGGCCCGACTCCGAGCGTCTGCGGGCCTGGGCCGCAGACTCGGGCGTGGCACCCAGCGTCGTCGCGGCGGCGGTGCTGGGTGAGATTCGCCGGGCCAAGTCGAAGGCGAAGCGGCCGCTGCGCACCGAGGTCGTCCTGGCCACCGTCACCGACACCGCCGAGCGGCTCGCGGTGCTGGAGCAGGTGTCCGCCGACGTCTGCGCCGCGGGCCGCATCACCGCGCTGGCCACCGCCGACGGCGACGAACTCTCAGTCCAGGCCCAGTTGGCCCCCGAAGCCGCCGCCTAGCCCCCGAAACTGGCAGCACAACGCACACATACCGTGCAAAACGCTGCCAATCCCCGGTTCGCCCGCCCGGTCTCTATTCGTCTATCTCGGGGATCCGCAGCCCGACCGCGGCACCCCCGAGCGGCGATTCGCCGGCCCAGGCCGTGCCGCCGTGGGCTTCGGCGACATGGCGCACGATGGCCAGTCCCAGGCCCGATCCGGGCTCGTCCCGGTCGTCCTCCAGGCGGTGGAAACGCTCGAAGATCCGCTCCCGATCGACCTCAGGAATGCCCGGACCGGCGTCGTGGACCGTCACCGAGCCACCGTCGATCACCACCTCGACCGGCCCGCCGGGACTGAACTTCACCGCGTTGTCGACGAGGTTGCGCACCGCCCTGGCCAGCGCCTCCGGGCGGCCTTCCACCGGGACCCCCCGCTCCACCCGTAGAGCGATGTCGCGCCCGCTGCGGCGCCGGGCCCGTTCCAGGACCGGCTCGACCACCTCGACCACATCGATCAACTCCAGTTCCTCCTCGGCCTGGACATCGGCCGCGAGGTCCACCAGCTCGCTCACCAGGTCGGTCAGCTCGGCCAACTCGGCGTCCACATCCTCCAGCACCGAGGGGCGATCCTCAACAGGGAGCTCGTCGGAGCGCCGGAGCAGATCCACGTTGGTGCGCAGGCTGGTCAGGGGGGTGCGCAACTCGTGGCTGGCGTCCATCACCAGGCGGTGCTGCTGGCGGCGGCTGGTAGCCAGCGCCCCGAGCATCGTCCGGAAGCTGCGGGCGAGCTTGCCCACCTCCCCGGAGCCGGAGCCCTCCACCGGTCGCTCCACGTCCCCGGTCTCGGCGATGTGCTCGGCGGTCTCGGCCAGCCTCACGATCGGGCGGACCGCCCGTCCGGCCAGGAACCAGGCGCCGGCCGCGGCCAGAGCCACCGCGAGCGAGCCGAACAGCAGCACCTGCTGGCGGAGGTCCTCGACTGCGTTGTCCACCTCGTGCAGGGGCCGGGCCACCTGGACGAACACGCCGTCGGAGGCCTGGACCGTCATGAGCCGCAGCCTGAGGCCCTTGACGCTGACCGTCTCCAGCACCGGCCCCTCCCGTCGGGCTCGCTCCAGCCGGCCCACGTCGGGCGCCGTCCCGATGTCGTCGTCGAGCGTCAGGATGACCTCGCCGCCCCGGACTCGGTCTCCCAAGGGGCCCAGGTCCATGACAACGACCCGGGCGTAGGCGTCGAGCGACACCAGCGACCCGAGCGGGTCGGCCCGCAGCAGCGGCCCGATGCGGCGATCCTCGTCCGTGAGCCTCAGAACGTGGGCGAGGAAGTCCCGACGGGGGTCGTCGAACACCAGGCCGGCGCGCGAGACCAGGTCGATGTCGACCTCCTCGGTCAGCTCGGCCCGAGCCGACCGCACCGCGGCCCAACCCACCGCGGCCACCGCCACCGCAACCACGGCCGCCACCAGCAGCGCGACCCGGACCCGCAGCGTCACCGGTCGACTCTGACCGTGATCACCGGTCGATCCTGACTACGTAGCCGATCCCGCGCACGGTGTGGACGATCCGGGGCTCGCCGCCCCGCTCGGTCTTGCGGCGCACGTACCCGATGTAAACATCGAGGGTCTTCGACTCCACGTCGAGAGCTCCGTCCCACACGTGCTCGTAGATGTCGGAGCGACTCAGCACGGTTCCGGCGTTGCGCACCAGCAGCTCGAGCAGGTCGAACTCGGTGCGGGACAACTCGATGCGGCGACCGGCTCTGCGCACCAGCCGGCCCTCGACGTCGAGCTCCAGGTCAGCGAAGCGCACCAGACGCCGGTCGGCGGCCGCGCCGGTCCCAGCGGCGCCGACCCCTCGGCGCGCCTCCTCGGCGGCCCTCAACCGGGCTCGCACCCGGGCCAGCAGCTCCTCCAGCGCGAACGGCTTCACCAGATAGTCGTCAGCGCCGGCGTCCAGCCCGGCCACACGATCGCCGACCTCGTGGCGCGCCGTCAGCATCAGGATCTGCGTGTCGCAGCCGTCCTGGCGCAGCATCCGGCAGACGCTGAGGCCGTCGGCGTTGGGCATCGAGATGTCGAGCACCAGCAGGTCGGGCCGGTGGGACTGGTGCGCCTTCAACGCCGCCGCGCCGTCGGCCACGACCACGACCTCGTATCCCTCAAGCCGCAGGGCACGCTCCAGCGACTGCCTCACCCGCCGATCGTCCTCGGCCACGAGGATGGTCGCAGCGGCCGGGGCGGCGGCCGGGCTCGCCGATCCTGCAGTCACCGCCCCAGTGTGGCGGCCCAAGGTGAACATCAGGTTAGAAGTCCGCAGGCGCGGACTCGGAAAGTCGAAGGGCCGCTAGGGTCCGCGGGTGCGAATTCTCGTCACCAACGACGACGGCATCGACTCCATCGGGCTACACATGCTGGCCCGGGCCATGGCCACCATCGGTGATGTGGTGGTGGTGGCGCCCGACAAGGAGTATTCGGGCTACGGCGCGGCCTTCGGGCCGCTGCACCTGATCCAGCCCGAGGTTCATCGAGCTCTCATCGACGGGATAGACGAGGTGTGGTCGGTGACCGGCCCGCCTGCGCTGTGCGTGATGTTCGGGCGCCTGGGGCTCTTCGACCACTACGACCTGGTGGTGGCGGGCATCAACCCCGGCGCCAACGTGGGCCGCTCCGTGTACCACTCGGGCACCGTCGGAGCCTGCCTGACCGCCCGCAACGGCGGCGTGTCGGGCGTGGCTGTGAGCCAGTCGGTGGAGTCGTTCGGCGTGGAGGGGCAGGCCTGGGAGGAGACGCTCGCAGATCAGCCCTGGGAGAGCGCCGCCACGGTGGCCGCGGCTGCCGTGGAGGGACTGGTCACGGACTTGCCGGAGAGTCCGGTGGTGCTCAACATCAACGTCCCCGGCCGGGAGCTGGCCGGGATCAAGGGCTGGAAGCGCACCGAGGTCGGCATCGAGCCGCCCCGCTCGATGGCCACCGCGCAACTCGAGCCGCGGCCGGGCCACACCGACGCGTTCCGGGTGAAGATGAACTGGGGTGAGGCCGTCGAGCTTCCCGAGCACACCGACGGCGGCGCTGTGATGGCCGGCTGGGTGTCGGTCGGATGGCTGGGCCGGCTGGAGTCGACCGAGCCAGACTTCGAGGGCGCCACCGAGGCCGAGTCCCGTCTCGACACGCTGCTGGGCTGATCCCTTGGCTCGACAACCTCCTCGGGCGGAGCCTTCGAGCGGCGCGGGCGTAGCGTTGAACGGTGACTCTCGCTGCTTCGGGCCTGGCCATGGCCTACGGCACTCGCCGGCTGTTCGACGATGTCAACCTGAATCTGGCTCCGGGTCGGAGGGTGGCGCTCGTGGGCGGGAACGGCGTCGGCAAGACGACGCTGCTGGAGATCCTGGCCGGTATTGCTGAGCCCGACACCGGCACTGTCACGAAACCCCGCGACGCCCGCATCGGATACCTCCCCCAGGACCTGGGCGAGATCTCCGGGGGAACTGTCCGGCAGCAGGTGACGGCAGGAGCCGGCGATCTGGCCGAGCTGGCTCGCACCCTCGCGCAGATCGAGGAGCGTCTCAGCGCGCCCGGAGACCGCCGGGCGGAACTGGTAGCCCGCTACGGCGAGGTCCAGGCTCAGTTCGAACAGCTCGGGGGGTATGCCCTCGAGGCGGAGGTGGCCAAGATCCTGGCCGGCCTCGGATTCACCCCCGCCGAGGCCGACCGGCCCACCGCAGAGCTGTCGGGCGGTTGGCGGATGCGGGTGGCGCTGGGACGGCTACTGGTGTCGGAGCCCGACATCCTGCTGCTCGACGAGCCCACCAACCACCTCGACGTCGATTCGGTGGCCTGGCTGGAGCGTCGCCTGTCCGCATGGTCGGGCGCGCTGCTGTTCGTCAGCCACGACCGGGACTTCATCGACTCGGTGGCTGACAGGATCGTGGAACTCGCCTCGGGAGCGGCGACGGTCTACGAGGGCGGCTTCGCCGAGTTCGTGGTGGCCCGCACCGAACGCATCGAGCGCATCGAGGCGGCCGCGGCCCGCCAGGCCCGCGAGGTGGCTCGCGTCGAGCGCTTCGTGGAGCGCTTCCGCTACAAGGCGACCAAGGCCCGCCAGGTGCAGAGCCGGATCAAGACGCTCGAGAAGCTGGAGCGAATCGAAGCTCCCGGCCGCTCGGATCTGGCCGCCCGTTTCGCTTTCGGCGCGCCGCCTCGCTCCAGCCGGGTCGTGGCCGATCTGGACCAGGCTTCCGTCGGCTACCCCGACGGGGACGGCCCGGTCGTCTCCGGCGCGACCCTGGCGGTGGAGCGGGGCCAGACGGTGGCCCTGGTCGGACCCAACGGCGCCGGCAAGACCACGCTCCTGAAGTTGATACTGGGCGAGCTGTCCCCCACCTCCGGGACGGTCCGGATCGGCGGCAACGTGCGAGTGGCCGCGTTCGGGCAGCATCAGGCCGACGAGCTGGACCCGTCCCGGCGGGCCATCGAGGTGTTCTCAGCCGGAATCGATCCGGGACGCCGGAACCTGCGCACCATCCTGGGGTCGTTCGGGTTCCGCGGCGACGACGCCGACCGCAGGGTGGCCGAGCTCTCCGGCGGGGAACGCACCCGCCTGGTTCTGGCCCGGCTGATGGTGGAGCCCGTGAATCTGCTGGTCCTGGACGAGCCCACCAACCACCTCGACCTGCCCAGTTGCGACATCCTGGAGGACGCCCTGACCGCCTACCCCGGCACCGTGCTGCTCGTCACGCACGACCGTCACCTGATCCGCGCCGTGTCCGACGCCCTCATCGAGGTGCGGGACGGGCGTGCGGTGTGGCATCTGGGAGCCAACGAGTCCGTGCTGTATCCCGATCACTCGGCCGGTTCGCAGGTCGCGGCGCGTCCAGCCGCAGAGCCCGCCGGGCCCAGGCGCACCGCCGCCGGACGCGGCCCCAGCCCTTCCGAGCAGTCGCCCGGGCTGCCTGACACTGCGGCCAGCCGGGCCGAACGCCGCCGGGCCAGCGCCCAGGCTCGGGCGGCCACCAGCCGGCTCCGGAAGCGGGTAGCCGATCTGGAACGGGCCTGGTCCGCGGCCGACGCCGAAGTGGCCGAGTTGCACCGCCGCCTCAGCGACCCCGCCGTCTACGAGCGGCCCGAGGAGGTCCACGCGCTGGCCTCGGCCCCGAGAAGGCCGCGGAGAAAGCCGGGACCCTGCTGGCCGAGTGGGAGTCGGCACTGGCAGAACTCGAGGCGCTGGACCAGCGTCCAGAAGGAGTATCAGAGGCAACGTGACCATCGGGCACAGCCTGGGATCCCGACGGGGGCTTCGTGATGGTGGGCAAGACGTTCAAGGGCATGACCGACGAGATGCTCGAATGGCAGACCGGCCGCTTCGAGGATCTCGCCACCGACCGGACCGGGCACGTGGTGAAGCTGCAACCGGTGCAGGTGGTGGAGATCGCGGTCGATGGCGTGCAGCGCTCGAGCCGCTACCCCGGCGGGGTGGCCCTGCGCTTCGCCCGGGTCCTGCGCTACCGCGGCGACAAGCCCGCCGCCGAGGCCGACACCATCGAGTCGGTCCGCTCATTCCTACCGGGCGCCGCAGGATCTATAGGCTCGGAGCCATGACCGGCACGACCAGCAGCTCCAGGGACATCTCCGGCTCCGGCGACACGCCCACGCCCGTTCAGACTCCGGCGCCGGCCACCACCACGACCACCGAACCCGAGGTCCGGCCGGTGACCGACGACGGGGACCACGACCGCTTCGCCCACTACACCCGGCGGGCCGACGCCAACCGGGCCTACGTCGAGGGCACCCCGGTGCGGGCGCTGTGCGGCAAGGTCTGGGTCCCTAGCCGGGATCCGTCCCGGTACCCGGTGTGCCCGGAGTGCATCAAGATCCGGGATCGTCTCCGCAGGCGGGCCTACAACTGAACAGGACGAGAGCGCTTCCGGGCGGGCCCACAGCCATGCGCACCCACCTCCAGGGGGCCTTCCTGCTGATCATCCTGCTGCTCGCCTTCTGGTGGACGCTGAACTGGGCCGGTCCGATCTTCGACAGCGCCCTGGGCGGCGAGGACGGAGCCATCGTGGCCAGGGCGCCCTCGGAGGAGGACGCGGCAGCCGCCGGCCTGGCCGTAGACGAGCCTCTCGACGGCAACGAAGTCGCGGCCTTGCAGGGAGCGCTGCTCCAGGTCGGCTACAGCCCCGGCCCAGTCGACGGGATCATGGGCGAGCTCACCCGGGCGGCGGTCGAGGAGGCCAAGCAGGATCTCGGGCTGGTCGACGCATCCGATCGCGAGCTCATCGAGACGCTCGAGACCGTCGTGGACGCCCTCGAGACCGGGCCCGACTCCGACGAATCGGGCTCCTGACATGCCACGACAGACCGGCTCGGCAGCGCAGTCCCGGCCGGACTGCTCGACCGTCTTCCGGCCTGCCTTCGACCTGAACTTACCGGTGACGCTGATGTGGGTGAAGACGTCCCAGAGTCGCGACGGCGTTCGATGGTGGACCACAGAGACGCCCGAAGGGTCAGCTTCGCTGGCCTTCCGGCCCGTCGGGAGCGAGGTGATCGCCGATGCCTGGGGATCGGGCGCCGCATGGGCGATCGAGCAACTTCCCGCCCTGCTCGGCAACGACGACGACCCCAGCGGCTTCCAGCCCCGAGACGAGGTCGTGCGCGGTCTGGTGTCCCGGCTGGGTGTGCCGAGACTCGGTGCCACCGGCCGCTGGTACGAGGCGATGGCTACAGCCGCTATCTACCAGAGGGTGGTCAGCGCCGACGCCCGGACCGCGGTGACCCGCATGGGCAGGATGCACGGCGCCGACGTGCCCGGAGCGGGGCCGCTGCCGCTCTTCCCGAGCCCCGAGGCAGTGCTGCGGGTCCCCGATCATGGGTTCCACCGTGCCGGCGTCGACCGGGCCCGCACCCGGGTCATCAGGGTCGCGGCCAAGTACGCCGATCGCCTGGAGGCCCTCCACCGGCAGCCCGGGGCCGAGGCCCGCGAGTGGCTGCAGCGCCTGCCCGGCGTCGGACCGTGGACCGCGGCCCGCACGACCGGGGCGGCGGCGGGCGATCCCGACGCGGTGCCGGTGGGCGACCTGCACGTGCCCGTGCTAGTGACCTACGCCCTCAGCGGCGCCGCCGACGGCGACGACGACTCGATGCTCGAACTGCTAGAGCCGTACGCAGGCCATCGAGGCAGGGTCGTGCGCATGGTCAAAGCGGCCGGAATCGGCCCGCCCAAGCACCATCCCGCCCCCACCCGCTACGACATCAGCCGCATCTAGCCGGCCTTGCGCCTGGCTGCTCTCTCTGCCTGACGTGCGGCTTTGGCGGCCCGGTGGGCCAGCGTGCGCTCCACATACGGGGCCACCTCGGGGGTCTTGCAGCCGGTCTGGCCGCGGTCGACCCTCACCGGGCCGATGCGGGCAGCCGCGGCCAGCACCGACCGCCGCAGGTTGCCGTCGCGCAGGGCGATCACGATCAGCGCGCCGTTCATCTCGTGGCGGACCCGGTTGGGGCGCCCGGCGATCTCGCCCTCGATCTGGCGCACCAGGCCCCGCAACTCCGCCACCGACCAGACCCCGGGGTCCTCGGCGGTGCAGGTGACGATAAACCAGCCGGTGGACGCGGCCCACTCGGCTGGACTGTCCCTCCAGGCGTCGCTCAACCGCCGGGCGTGGGGCGATTGGGCGCAGAGTCCGCCCAGGCCCTCGGCCAGGATGTAGTTGTCGACGTCGCCCAGCCAGCGGCCGGCCAGCGACTCGTCCATCGCAGCCGGGTCGGCAACCCGCAACGCCAGCACCCGGGCGTCGTGGTTGCCGCTGTCCCAGAGCTGTCGAGCCAACTCGTGGTCGGTCTTGATCGGCTTGGCGATCTTGCCCAATTCGGCGGCGCTGACCCCGAACATGGGCTCGGCCGCGCCGTGACGGCCATACACCTTGCGGTTCTGGGCCGTGCCCGCCGCCTCCAGCTCCGCCATCACAGCTCTAAAGCTGTTGTTCATGTTGACTCCTCGTGGTACTCGTCCTGCGTGTCCCTGGCCCGGTTCAGTAGCCGGAAACCCAGAAAGTCGACCGGGGCCGCCGCGTTCGACAGCACCACCACCCCGACCTGCGACTCCGGGTCGAACCCGACGAAGGAGCTGTACCCGCCGGTCCCTCCGTTGTGCCACAGCATCCGGCCGGCCCGGCCGTCCTTGGTGTCGTGGACTATCCATCCGAGCCCGATCCCCATGTCCGGATCCGGCATGTCCGCCCGGCGGGCGTGAGCGGACCGCAACGCCTCGCTCAGCGGCGACGACCACGGATCGATGTTCGCCTCCAGGAACAGCAGCATGTCGTTGACGGTCGACCGGAACGACCCCGCACCCGACAGAGCCGCGAAGTCCCAGAGGGCCACCGGATCGAGCGAGTCGTCGTGACCGGCCGCGAGACGCTCCCGCAGCGACGGCGAGAGCGTGACCGCCGTGTCCGCCATGCCCAACGGCTCAAGGACCACCTGCGCCACAAGAGCCTCGTAGTCGCGGCCAGTCCCCCGAGCCAGCGCATGGCCCAGCAGCCCGTAGCCGAGATTCGAGTACTCGACCGTCTCCCCCACACCACGGGTCAGCTCATACGACGACAAGAACTCGTACAGCCGGTCCTCGGTGTAGTCGACATAGGGGTTGGCGAAGTCGGCCGGGTCGAAGTTGTCGGGCATCCGGGGTAGCCCCGAGCTGTGGGTGGCCAGATGCTCCAGCGTGATCCTCGCACCGTCGCGAGCAGGCACCGGCACATCGCCGTCGAGCAGGCCCTGCACCGGCGTGTCGAGGGTCAGCTCGCCCCGCGAGACGAGGTCCGCCAGGACCGTGGACGTGAACACCTTGGTGACCGAGCCGATCTCGAAGACGGTGTCACCGCCGGGCTGCCGCGGGTCGGTCGTCGACAGCCGGCCATGACCCACCACGATGCGCTCGTCGCCGACCAGCACGCCGGCCACGACACCGACGCTCTTGTGGCGGTTGTCCACCCAGTGGGCCAGCAGGTCCCGGACCTCCGGCTCGCCCAGCGGCCCCGACCCGGCACCCGAACCCCCGCTGCTGCAGGCCGCGGCCCACAGCGCCACCCCGACCCCGGTCGCGACCGCTTTATGGGCGGCGGCTTTTAGCACCAGCCCGACCCCTGCTGCGGTCGCCTTCCTGGTCAACCCGCTCTCTAGCTGAGACCCAACTCGTCCAGCCCGTCCGGCTCGTTCAGAGCACAACGACGGAACGCAGGACCTCGCCCCGCTCCATCTTGTGGAAGGCTTCCTCCACGTCGCCGAGGCTGATCGTCTCCGACACGAAGCCGTCGAGGTCCAGCCGGCCCTGGAGGTACAGGTCGATCAGCATGGGGAAGTCCCGGGTCGGCAGGCAGTCGCCGTACCAGCTCGACTTCAGCGCGCCGCCCCGACCGAACACGTCGATGAAGGGCAGCTCGATGGTCATGTCGGGCCGGGGCACGCCCACCAGGACCACGGTCCCGGCGAGGTCGCGGGCTTCGAAGGCCTGGCGGTAGGTCTGGGGCAGGCCCACGGCCTCGATGGCCACGTCCACCCCGTTGCCGCCGGTGAGGGCCTGGATCGCCTCCACCGCGTCGGTCTCAGAGGAGTTGACGGTGTGGGTGGCGCCGAAGCGCTTGGCCCACTCCAGCTTGCGGTCGTCGATGTCCACACCGATGATCGTGTGGGCGCCGGCCAGCTTGGCGCCGGCGATTGCGGCGTCGCCCACGCCCCCGCAGCCGAACACGGCCACACTGTCGCCCCGGCCCACGCCGCCGGTGTTGATCGCCGCGCCGATGCCGGCCATCACGCCGCAGCCCAGCAAGCCCGCGGCGGTGGCCGGAGCGGACGAGTCGACCTTGGTGCACTGCCCCGCGGCGACGAGGGTCTTCTCGACGAAGGCGCCGATGCCCAGCGCGGGCGATAGCTCGGTGCCGTCGTCCAGCGTCATCTTCTGGGACGCGTTGTGGGTGCTGAAGCAGATGTGGGGCCGGCCCCGCAGGCACGAGCGGCACTGACCGCACACCGCCCGCCAGTTGAGGATCACGTAGTCGCCCGGCTCCACCTCGGTCACGCCGTCGCCGACGGACTCCACCACGCCAGCGGCCTCGTGGCCCAGCAGGAACGGGAACTCGTCGTTGATCCCGCCCTCGCGGTAGTGCAGGTCGGTATGGCAGACGCCGCAGGCCTGGATGGACACCACCGCCTCGCCGGGGCCCGGGTCGGGGATCACAACGTCGGCGATCGTGACCGGATCGCCCACCGCCATCGACACCACTCCTTGCACGGTCTGGGGCATGTCCTCGTCCTCCTGGTAGTCCGGCCGGCTGGTCCGGGCACATTACCGCGCCCGGCCGCGCCATGAAGTAGCGCGCACTCCGCAGGCAAGCCGGTCCGGGCTGATCCGGTGGCGGCACCCGATGACCTGGGGGATCCTGCACACAGCGAGCAGTCCTTCACGCAGGCCGGTCCGGGCTGATCGCCGTCGGGGGCGAGGGCGTAGAGTCGAGGCCATGTGCCGCAACATCACGACCCTGCGGGGATTGACCCCTCCGGCCACTGTCGCCGAGATCGAAGCCGCCGCCCGCCAGTACGTGCGCAAGGTCAGCGGGGTGCAGAAGACATCGGCCGCGACCGAGGCCGCCCTCGAGCAGGCCGTCGCCCTCGTGGCCGACGCCACCGCCAACCTCCTGGCCACCCTCCCTCCCCGCCGGACGCCGCCCCGCCAGGATCCGCCCCTGCGCCGGCTGGCCGCCGCGGGCACCGCCGCCTGATCCGTCCATGCCCGAGCCGGCGCGGCAGCTGTCAGACCTGGTGAGCCAGGCCCGCCGCTACGGCGTGCGCGACGCGGCCGTGCTCGCGGCCATGGGGACGGTGCCGCGCCAGCGTTTCGTGCCCCGCCGGCTCGCCTCGGCCGCGTACGACGACGGGCCCCTGCCCATCGGCGAGGGGCAGACCATCAGCCAGCCCGCGATGGTGGCGATGATGGCCGAGGCGGCCCAACTCCGCCCGGACGACAGCGTGCTGGAGGTCGGGGCCGGCTCCGGGTACGGAGCGATGGTGCTACGGGCCCTGGCCGGCCGGGTGGTGACCATCGAACGAAAGTCCGGCCTGGCCGAGAAGGCACGGGCCGCCCTCGCCGGGCACGATCCGGGAGACGTGAAGGTCGTGGTGGGCGACGGAACGCTGGGCTGGCCCGCCGACGCACCCTACGACGCGATCGTCGTCACCGCGGCCGGTCCCGAGCCGCCGCCACCCCTGCTTCAGCAGCTCGCGCCGGGCGGTCGCCTGGTGATGCCGGTGGGCTCGCGCCACCGCGACCAGTTCCTGATGCGCTACACCCGTCCAGCCACCGCGGACATCGGGGACAACGGCAGCCCTGTGCTCGCCGAAGAGTGCCGAGCCGAGCGGCTGACGGCGGTGCGCTTCGTCCCGCTCATCGGCGCCCACGGCTTCGGGTCCGGCCGGTGACCTCGCGCCCGGCCGAGAAGCGCCCATGACGCAGACCCGCCAGGCCGCCAGCCCCCAGAACGGCCTGCGCGACCCGTATGTGCTCGCCGACGGGGGCAGGCGCTGGCTCTTCTATGCGGCGGCGGGAGAGGACGCCATAGGCGTCACCGAGATCGCGGGCGTCTAGTCCGGTGTCCCAGCCTCGCTTCGCCGGAGGCGACGCCGCACGATCCGCCACGGTCCGCCAAGTGGCGCGCCGGATCCCGCAGCTGATCGCGGGGTTGTGGATCTTCGGGATGGGTCTGGGCTTCGTGGTGCTCGGCGGGCAGGGTCAGGGTCCCTGGGTGGTGTTCGACGAGGGCGTCTCGCTGCACACCCCGCTGACCATCGGCACGGTTGCGATTCTCGTCGGCCTGGTGCTGATAGCCGGATTGGCGTGGGCTCGCGAGCCGGTGGGGTTCGGCACTCTGGCGAATGCCTTAGTGGTCGGGGTCTCGACTGATGTGACCCTGGCGATCTTCGATCAGCCCGATGCAGTATCTGGGCAGGTGGCTCTGACGCTGGCCAGCCCGCTGCTTGTGGCGCTGGGCTCGGGCCTGTACCTCGGCGTAAAGCTGGGTCCGGGACCGCGCGACGGCGTCATGACGGCCATGCACCGCCGCGGCATTCCCATCTGGCTAGCCCGATTCATCATCGAGGCCGTGCCGTTCACAATCGGCGCGATCCTGGGCGGCACCGTGGGCTGGGGGACGGTCTATTGGCTCGTGGTGATCGGCCCCGCGGTGAACCTGGGAATGAAGTTCTTCTCCTGGCCCGTCGTGCCCTCGCGCTGGATCGACGTGTTCAACGCCCTGGACGCACACCGGCAAGGCGCCCGCCCAACTCCCCGACGCCCCGGCTTCCCGGGCCACTGAGCCAGCCATCTCATGGGGTCATTAGCCTCCGAGCGGGCATAGCCTTGCGACCCGTGATCGACCTTCGCTCCGACACCGTCACCCGGCCCACCGCAGCCATGCGGGCCGCCATGGCCGCCGCCGAGGTGGGTGACGACGTGTACGGCGAGGATCCCACCGTCAACAAGCTCCAGGAGGCGGTTGCGGCGCTGCTCGGCAAGGAGGCTGCGCTGTTCGTGACCAGCGGCACCCAGGGCAACCTGTGCGGGCTGCTGGCCCACTGCGGGCGCGGCGACGAGTACATCGTCGGCGACCACGCCCACACCTACATGTACGAGGGCGGCGGAGGGGCGGTGCTCGGTTCCATCCAGCCCCAGCCGGTGCCCACCGGCGACGACGGCATGATCGACCTGGCCGCGGCCGAGGACGCGGTGAAGTCTCCCGACCATCACTTCGCCCGCACCCGGTTGCTGTGCCTGGAGAACACCAACGACGGCAGGGTGCTCACGCTCGACCAGATGGAGGCCTCGGCCGCGCTGGCGGACCGCCACGGCCTGGCCCACCACCTCGACGGGGCCCGGCTGTGGAACGCCGCGACGGCGCTGGGGGTGCCCCCGGCGGCGGTGGCCGAGCCGTTCGACTCGGTATCGGTCTGCCTCTCCAAGGGGCTGGGCACGCCCATGGGGTCAGTGCTGGCCGGGCCGGCCGACCTAATTTACGAGGCCCACAAGTGGCGCAAGATGCTCGGCGGCGGGCTGCGCCAAGCCGGCATCGTGGCCGCGGCCGGCCTCTACGCGCTGGAGCACCACATCGACCGGCTGGCCGACGACCACGCCAACGCGACCCGCCTGGCCGACGGCCTAGCCGCGATCGACGGCGTCAAGATCGACTCGTGCGCCACCAACATGGTGTTCATCCGCATCGACGCCGAACGCATCGACGGCGCCTCGACCACGCACGACGCGCTGGCTGAGCGTGGCATCCGCACCCGCTGGAACGGAGCGCAGTCCCGGCTCGTCACCCACTTGGACGTCACCGCCGCCGACATAGAGACCACCATCGACGCCTTCACCGAGCTGCTGGCCTGACGTCCGGGCCGACCTCTAGTCCCGGCCGCGACGAACGGCGAACCCTCATCGACCGGCCCTCGCAGCGGTTGCCGCCGCGCCATGACACTGGTCGTGGCGAGAGAACGGATGCCTGGGCCGGCACGCAATCAGCCCGCCACCACCGACGCGGTGGGCGAGGTCGAAGCCGCCAGCCAACCCTCATGTTCGGGGACCCGCTGGCTACCGTGACGCCATGACGCTGGCCGTGGCCGGAACGCTGATGCAGACAACAGCGCCGGACCGCCTCACCGTCACCGACGCGGTGGTGGAGGTCGACAGCGCCGGAGCCATCACCGCCGTCCACGACCGCGCCACGGCCGAGGGCGCAGCCGCGGGATGGGGCGCGCTGGCGGCTGCCTCTGAGAAGGTGGAGCTGGCCCCGGGCACCCTGTTGCTGCCTGGCCTGGTCGACCTGCACATCCATGCGCCCCAATGGCCCCAGCTCGGCACCGGGCTCGACCTGCCGCTGGAGCGCTGGCTGTTCGAGTACACGTTCCCACTGGAGGCCCGCTACGCCGACGACGGTTTCGCGGCCTCGGTGTGGGACGACATGGTGCCGACCCTCCTGTCCAGTGGCACCACCACTGCGGTCTACTACTCATCCAACCATCTGGACGCGACCACATCGCTGGCCCGGGCCTGCGCCCGTCACGGCCAGAGGGCCCTGGTGGGGCGGGTGGCGATGGACCATCCCGAGGGCACGCCCGAGTGGTACCGGGACACCACCGCGTCAGCCGGCGTGGACGCGTCGGCGACGTCCATCGAGGCGGTATCGGCGGTGGGCGGCACGCTGGTGGAGCCCATCATCACCCCCCGCTTCACCCCGGCATGCACCGACGGGCTGCTCCAAGGGCTGGGCGAGCTGGCCGAGGCCACCGGGGTGCGGGTCCAGACCCACTGCGCGGAGTCAGACTGGCACTGCGGATACGCCCTCGAGCGATTCGGCACCTCAGACCCCAGAGCCCTCGATCGCTTCGGCTTGATGCGCCCGAACACCGTGCTGGCCCACAGCGACCACCTCACCGACCACGAGATGGTCCTGGTGGCGGATCGCCGGGCCGGCGTGGCCCACTGCCCGCTGTCCAACTCCTATTTCGCCAACGCGGTGTTCAGGGTGCGGCGGGCGCTGGCCGCCGGCGTCGGCGTGGGGCTCGGCAGCGACATCGCCGGCGGGGCCCGGCCCGGGCTGCTGGGAGTGTGCCAGGACGCGGTGACTGTCTCGCGCATGCTCGAGGACGGAGTCGACCCCGCGCTCGGCCCGGCGCAACGGGGAGTGCCGGACTCGCGGATCGACACCGTGACCGCGTTCTGGCTGGCCACCGCGGGAGGCGCCGCCGTGCTGGACCTGCCGGTCGGGCTGATCGAGCCCGGCCGCCGCTTCGACGCCATCGCGGTTCGCACCGACCGTCCCGGCGGATTGATCCGGACCTGGGAGTCCATCGACGACGACGCCCGCATCTTCGAGAAGGTCGTCCGCCTGGCCACCGCCGACGACATCAGCCACGTCTGGGTGGACAGGGCTCTGGTCAAGCCCACATCGGGCAGCTAGTCCCCAGCGCACCAGCGCTAGCCCGACCCGCCACGCCTCACCGACGGCCGCCGAGCCCCGCCCCAGCACATTGGACTACCGGCCCACCATCCCCGCCACCGGCGAGCCTCACCGACAGCCGCCGAGCCCCGTCCCGGCCCGTCCAGAGCGCTAGCTTCGATCCATGACCGAGATCCTCACCACCACGGATGGAACCGCGTTCGTGCGCACCCCCGAGGAGCGGTTCGCCGCCATCGAGGACTTCCCCTACGAGCCCCGGTACGCATCCGTCGACGGACTGCGCACGGCCTACGTGATGGACGGCCCGGCCGCACCCGACGACGGCGCAGCCACGATTCTGCTGCTGCACGGCGAGCCGACCTGGGGCTACCTGTACCGCAAGATGATCCCGGTGCTGGCCGGCGCCGGCCACCGGGTGATGGTCCCCGACCTGATCGGCTTCGGCCGCTCCGACAAGCCCGTCGAGCGCTCCGCCTACACCTACGCGGGCCACGTCGAATGGATGCGAGAGTTCCTGGAAGCCACCGCAGCCGAGCGGGGCTCAGGCCCGCTGCACCTGTTCGGCCAGGACTGGGGCGGCCTCATCGGCCTGCGGCTGGCGGCCGAGAACCCGGATCTGTTCGACCGGCTGATCCTGGCCAACACCGCGCTCCCGGTGGGCGACTCCCCCGGCGCCGGCTTCGACTTCTGGCGCCAGTTCAGCCAGGACGTGCCGTTCCTGGACTGCGGCCGGCTGGTCGACAACGCCACCGCCACCGAGCTGAGCGACGCCGCCATCGACGCCTACCGGGCGCCGTACCCCGCCGAGGTGCACATGGCCGGCGCCCGCCAGTTCCCGCTGCTGGTGCCGGTGTCGCCCGACGATCCTGCCGTCCCCGCCAACCGGGCCGCCTGGGAGGTCCTCAGCCAGTGGACGAAGCCAGTGCTCACGTTGTGGGCACCCGGCGACCCGGTGCTCGGCGGGCTCCAGCCCTTCATGATCGAGCGCATCCCGGGCGCGGCCGGCCAGCCCCACGCCCAGTTCGAGCCGGCCAGCCACTTCATCCAGGAGGACCAGGGCCCCGCCCTGGCCGAGTCCATCAACGCCTGGCTCGCCGACAGATGAGACTCCGGAGCGACCGCACCACAAGCCGGGCGAATCCCCTCGTGTTCATGCAGGCTTCATGCTAGAATCATGCTATGGCGAACCTACAGGTGAGGAACGTTCCAGATGCTCTCCACGAACGGCTCCGACAGCATGCCCGGAAGCGGAACTGCTCGATGAGCGCCGCCGTGCTCGACGCCATCGAGCGGGAACTGACACGGTGGGAATGGCGCGAACGCCTGGACAAGCGGCCGGAGACCAACCTCGGCATTGATGCGGCGACGCTCCTAGCCGAGGCTCGCAGGCAGCGCGACACGGAACTTGAGTGACCCTCGTCGTAGTGGACGCCTCGGTGGCGGTCGAGTACCTCCTCCGCACGCCGCTGGGGCTGTCGCTCGCCGAAACCCTCGAAGAGGCCGAACTCTCGGCCCCTGATCTGATCGACATCGAGGTCATGTCGGTGCTGCGCCAATCCGTCCTGACAGAGCGCCTCGCCGAAGGACGGGCACAAATGGCCTTGGAAGACCTGACGCGATGGCCGGTCGAGCGCATCCCCAGCCGAGCCCTCACCCGCAGGGCCTGGCACTACCGCCAGAACGTCACGGCCTACGACGCCCTTTACGTCGCAGCCGCGGACACCCGCAAGGCCCCTCTGCTCACCGCGGATGGCCGCCTGGCAAGAGCTCCGGCACTAGGGATCACAATCCAGCACTTCCGGATCTCCTGACCGCGACGTGCCTGAGATCATCGAAGTAGAGGCCTACCGGACGGCCATCTCGGCCACGGAGGGGCGCAGGATCACCCATGTCCACGCACCGGACGAGTGGTTCGCAAAAGGCGGCACCACCACCGATGCGCTTCGCTCGGAGCTGACCGGGGCGGCGGTCGAGAGGGTGCGGCGAATCGGCAAGCTGGTCGTCATGGACACCGACGGGCCGCGGCTGGGGCTGCGCTTCGGGATGACCGGCAAGGTCGTGGTGGACGGGGCCATGCCCATCGACCACCTGCTGTACGACAGCCCCCGCCACGAGCCCGCCTGGGACCGGTTCGGGCTCCAGTTCGAAGGCGGCGGCGCCATGGTGCTGCGCGACCCCCGCCGGTTGGGCGGCGTGCAGCTCGACCCCGACGAGGATGCGCTGGGCCCCGACGCCCTCTCGCTGACCCTGGGCCAGTTGCGCAAGGCGCTGGCCGGCTCGACGGTGGCGCTCAAGGCCCGGCTGCTCGACCAGCGCCGGGTGGCCGGGCTCGGCAACCTGCTGGTCGACGAGGCGCTGTGGCGGGCCGGCCTGTCCCCCGTCCGGGAGGCCCGATCCCTGGACCCGAAGGAGACGGCCCGGCTCCATCGCCACATCCGGCGCACGTTGGCCGTGCTAAGCGAGAGGGGCGGATCCCACACCGGCGACCTCCAGCCGGCCCGGGTCCGGGGCGGCTGCTGCCCCCGCACCGGGAAGCCGCTGCGCCGCGAGCAGGTCGGCGGCCGCACTACCTACTGGTGCCCCGACCACCAGGTGTGACGCCTGTCCCTAGTCGTCTGTCGTGAATAGAGCTGCGGAGTCCTGTGATCCATCGCACGAGGTCAGAGGTCGAGGAGGTCGCGCAGCCACCCGGTGACACAGCCCTAGCCTGAGCGGGATGGCTGGGCCTCTGGCGCTGCGCTTCGTGTCGTCGTATCCCCGTGCCCGGGACATGCCGGCCACCGTGGCCGAGATCGCTCTGGTGGGGCGGTCCAACGTGGGCAAGTCGTCGCTGCTGAACGCTCTGGCCCAGCGCAAGCAGCTGGCCCGAACGTCCAAGACACCCGGCGCCACCCGGCTGCTCAACGCGTTCGAGCTAGGCGCAGAAGGGTCGAGGCGCTGGGTGGTGGACCTGCCCGGCTACGGCTACGCCAAAGCGTCAAAGGCCGAGCAGGGCCGCTGGAGCTCGATGGCAGCGAGCTATCTCGCCGTCCGGGAGCCCCTGAGGGGTGTGCTGCACCTGATCGACGGCGAGATCGGCCCTACCGGCCTCGACCTCCAGACCGTCGAGTGGCTCGACAGCCTCGACCTGCCCGTCACCTACGTGGCCACCAAGGCCGACAAGGTGCGCCCGTCCCGGCGGGGCGCCCGCAAGGCCGATCTCGCCGCCAAGCTCGGCGCCGACCGGGGCACCGTCCATTGGACCAGCGCCGCCAAGGGCACCGGCATCGGCGAGCTGAGGGCTCTCGTGCGGGCCCTGCTGGAAGCCGACGCCTGAGCGTCAGAGGCCGAGCGAGCAGGCGAGCGGATGCAATCCATACGGGCGAGGCCGTGGCCCGAGCGGCCCGTGAGCGCAGCGAACAGGAGCGGGAGAAACCGCGCCGTAACGTGGCCAGGTTGCGCCTACCCGCGCACGTTCTTAGGCCGACTCCGCCGAGGCGGCCAGGGAGGCGACCGCGGCAGGCAGTCCGTGGCCGTGGGGCAGCCCCAGCACGGTCATGGCGGTCTCCAAGCCGCCGAGGGCGCCCAGCAGCATCGGCTCGTTGAGGTCGCCGAGATGGCCGATGCGGAAGGTCCGGCCCTCCAGCGTGCTCATCATCCCCGATCCGACGCTGACCCTGAAGCGGTCCCGGGCCATGTCGATCAGCGGGCCCGCCGCGATGTCGCCGGTGCGCACGCAGGTGATGGCCGCGGTGCGGTGCTTGGGCTCGGCGATGTTGATCTCCCACGGGCCACCCGAAGCCCACCCGTCCACCGCGGCGTGCACTGCCGCGGCCCATCGGCGGTGGCGGGCCACCGAGGCGTCGATCCCGCCGTTCTCGGCGATCATGTCGAGCGCGGCCCTCAGGGCGAACATGTGCTGGATGGGCGGGGTGCCGCCGAAGCGCTTGTAGATGTGGCCCTCCTCGAAGCGGGGCTCCCACGACAGATGGAACCGGGGCGTGGACGCCGAGCGGTTCCGCTCCAGGGCCCGCTCGCTCAGCGCGCAGAACGAGAGGCCCGGCGGCATCATCAGGCCCTTCTGAGACGCGGCCACCACCACGTCGATCCCCCAGTCCCGCATCCTCAGCGGCTCGATTCCCAGCGAGCACACCCCGTCCACAACGAACAGCGCCGGATGGCCGGCCGCGTCGATGGCGGCCCTCATGGCGGCCAGGTCGGTGACCGCGCCGGTGGACGTCTCGGTGTGGACGATGCACACGCAGCGGATCCGGTGGGACGTGTCGGCTACCAGGATGTCGGCGATCTCGGCCGGGTCGGTCGGGCTCCGCAGATGCTCCGACGTGGACACCACGTCGTAGCCGAGATCCCGGGCCATCATCGCCCAGCGCTTGCCGAACAGCCCGCAGTCGGGGATCAGCACCGCGTCGCCGGGGTCGAGGGTGTTGGTCAGCGCCGACTCCCAAGCGCCGTGGCCCACCGTGGTCAGCACCACGATCTTGTCGGCCCCGCCGAACACGTCGGGCAGCTCGGCCCAGACGCTGTCGGCCAGTGCGATGAAGTCGGGGTCGGCGAAGTCGATGGCGGGGCGCCGGAAGGCCTCCAGCACCCGGTCCGGGATGTTGGTCGGCCCCGGATTCTGGACGAAGTAGCGCCCGGGGGCGCTCACGAGTCGAGCTGGGCGGCCAGGGACTCCACCGAGTCGATGAACTCCTCGATGATCTCGTACACCACCTGCGCGCTGGTCTTGGTCTGGTTCATGGTGCCCACGATCTGGCCGACGAAGTAGTTGGCCAGCTTCTCGGCCCCCGAGCCCGCGTTGTGGGCGGCCCGCTGGATGCGGCGCTGGGCGGCGCGGGTCAGCACCGGCTGCAAGGGCATGGGCAGGGGGGCGGGGGTGTCGTCGCGCTGCCACTCCTCGGTCCAGGCCGACTTGAGCATGCGGGCCGGCTTGCCGGTGAGGGAGCGGGAGCGCATCGTGTCCGACGATGTGGCGGCCAGCATCTTGTCCTTGACCACCGGGTGGGTCTCGGCCTCCGCGGTGGTGAGCCACACCGACCCGCACCACACGCCCTCGGCGCCCAGAGCCATCGCCGCGGCCATCTGGCGGCCCCGGCCGATGCCGCCCGCGCCGAGGACGGGCAGGTCCACGGCGTCCACGATCTCGGGGATCAGCACCATCGAGCCGACCTCGCCGGTGTGGCCGCCGGCCTCGTAGCCCTGGGCGATGATGATGTCCGCGCCGGCCGCGGCGTGGCGCTCGGCGTGCACGGCCCGGCCCGCCAGCGCGCCCACCAGCCTGCCGGCGTCCTTGGCCGCATCGATCATGCGCGGGGGCGGCGGGCCGAGGGCGTTGGCCACGAAGACGGCCCGGCGGGACAGGGCGATGTCGAGCTGGGCGCCGGCCGTGTCGCCGGAGAACGGGGCGGCGTCGCCGAGGCTGCCGAAGGAGGTCAGCGAATCGGCGCCGTCGGTGTCGGGCATCGGCGGCACGTCGTAGCGGGCCAGGATGTCGTCCACGAACTCGACGTGGCTGGCCGGGATCAGCTTGCGCACATCGTCGAGCGTGTAGCCGCCGCCGACGCCTCCCGCCTGCTTGGCCGCCATGATGACGTCCACGCCGTAGGGCTTGTCGCCGACCTCGGCCTCGATCCAGTCGAGGTCGATCTCGAGGCTCTCGGGCGAGTGGGCCACCGCGCCGAGCACCCCCATCCCGCCCGCCTTGGACACCGCGGCCACCACGTCGCGGCAGTGGCTGAAGGCCAGGACCGGGAACTCGATGCCCAACATGTCGGTTATGCGAGTCTTCATGATGCGAGCCTACTTTCGTGAACAGCTTGCCGTCCGGCCGGCACCCTCCGAACAAGCAGCACAACGCACGCCATCCGTGCAAGACGCTGCCAATCCACCACCAGCCCGGCCGGCGCCCCGGATTGGCAGCACAACGCACGCCATCCGTGCACAACGCTGCCAATCCGGCTGTGGGGTTCTCAGGCCCGCTTCCGCCGGGTTTCGCTCCAGGTGAGGCCGGCCTCGACGTTGGGCTCGCGGGGAAGGCCCAGGACTTGCTCGGCCACGATGTTGCGCTGGACCGCGAACGTGCCGCCGCCCAGCGTGAGCGCGGGCGAGAACAGCAGGCCGTAGTGCCAGATCGGGTCGACGTCGGGGAACTGCCCGCCGCCCCGGGGGAAGTTGACCTCGGTGGCGCCGGACTGCATCGACTTGGGGATCTCGCCGGCGGGACCCGACCCGGTGAGCATCCCGGCCGCTCCCGCGGTGGCGGCAGCCAGCTCCATCACCGTCCGGCCGTGGTCGTCGGACATGATCTTCTGGATCGACGCCTCCGGCCCGGGGGTGCGCCCGGCCAGGCGGGCACTGAGGGTGCGCAGCTGGTTGAGGCGCAGCACCTCGGCCTCGCAGTACATCGCGGCCAGCCGGTCCCGCAGCACCGGGTCGGACACCCCGCCGTTGCCCTTGACGAGCTCGATCAGCTTGCGGGCGGTCGGGCCGAGGCTCCAGATCACGCCGCCGGAGGACAGCCCGACCCGCTCGTTGGCCAGCGTCACCTTGGCCAGGCGCCAGCCGTCGCCCTCGGCGCCCACCCGGAGGCTCGCCGGCAGCCGGACGTCGTCGAAGAAGACCTGGTTGAACGAGTGGGCGGTGGTCATGTCCACGATGGGCTGCATCGACACGCCGGGGGCGTCCATCGGACAGATGAAGTAGGAGATGCCCCGGTGCTTGGGCACGTCGGGGTCGGTTCGGGCGATGAGGATCCCGAACTTGCTGTGGTGAGCGCCGCTGGACCAGATCTTGGAGCCGTTCAGCACGTAGGTGTCGCCGTCGCGCTCGGCCCGGGTGGACAGAGAGGCCAGGTCCGATCCCGAGTCGGGCTCGCTGAAGAGCTGGCACCAGTACTCCTCGCCGGTGAAGATCGGCCACAGGTAGCGGTCCTTCTGCTCGTCGGTGCCGGCCACGAGGATGGTGGGCGCGGCCCAGCCGATGCCGGCCAGGTTCTCGGGCCGCTTCACGCCCGCCGCGGCCAGCTCCTCGTCGATCACCAGCTGATGCAGCCCGTCGGCCTCCAGCCCCCACGGCCGCGGCCAGTGGGGCACCACATACCCGGCCTCGGCCAGCTGCCGGCCGGTCGGTTCGGGATGGTCGGCCAGCCAGCGCCTGACCGCAACCCGGCGCGGGTCGTCGTCAGAAGGCAGGTCGAAGTCCACGGTCCTCTACTCTCGCCCCGCCGCCGCCGGCTCGCAACCGACTCAGATCTCGAGGCGCCTCTGTCCGACGTGCTGAGCGCTCTCCTGCCACGGCAGGCGATTCTGACAGCATCCGCGCGAGACGGCTGACGGCGATGGCATACTCGGGCCGATGGTTCCCGACCCCGTGCTGGACCGCCTTGAGGCCTCCTTTGAGCGTCGTCGCGCCAAGATGCTGCGCGACCACGAAGGCGAGTGGGCTCTCATGATCTACCGTCGCGTCAGTGAGCCGACCGAGTTCTTCGACACCCAGCGGGAAGCCACCGACGCGGGATTTCGCAAAGCGTCCGGGAGTCGCTTCCTGGTGAAGCAGGTGCTCAAGGAAGACCGGGTGTACTTCATATCCCGGCTGGTGCTGGCCGATCGACTCTGACGATCCGGGTTTCGCGCGCATCGAGGGACGCATCGATCCCAAGGCGGGCGCGCTCGTGGACTTCAGGCTGGAGGCGACCAGCAGCGAGATCGAGTTGCTCGGCACCCGAGGGAGAGCAGCGCCGCTGCCTCGTCACGGGCAGGGCGTCATCGACACCGGCGCAGAGGTCACTTGCATCAATGTCGGGATCGCGCAGGCCCTGGCCACCAAGCCGTCGGGCGCGTACCGAGTCGTGACGGCCGCCGGTGTCAGTCGGCGCCACGTCTACCCGCTCAGCGTCACACTCGGACCGGGGATGGACCTGCCGCCGAACCCGATCGAGGTCGACGCCCCCGAAATGAGCATCGAGCATGGTGCCCTGCTGATCGGACGCGACATCCTCAGCCGGGGCGAACTGGTCTGGTATGGGCCCGATGGTCGCTTCGAACTGATACTCCCTCGGAGCGGGGCCCGGTTCCGCTGACACAGCAGAGGTGGGTATGGTCCCCGCCGCGGGCAACCATTATGACGGCGGTCCTTTTCGTCCACACACAGCCAGGAGATCAAGACGATGAAGCTGGGACTGAACACCGGGTACTGGTCGGCAGGTCCTCCGAAGGGGGTGGCCGGGCAGATCGCCGCCGCGGAGAGGCTCGGATTCGACTCGATCTGGACTGCGGAGGCCTACGGGTCGGACTGCTTCACGCCGCTGGCGTGGTGGGGCGCGGCCACCGAGCGGGTGAAGTTGGGGACTTCCATCACCCAGATGTCGGCCCGCACTCCGGCGGCCACCGCCATGGCTGCCATGACCCTCGACCACCTGTCGGGCGGCCGCTTCGTTCTCGGCGTCGGCGCCTCCGGCCCCCAGGTGGTGGAGGGCTGGTACGGCCGGCCCTACCGGCGGCCCCTGGCCCGCACCCGCGAGTACGTCGACATCGTGCGGCAGGTGGTGGAACGGGACGGGCCGGTCGCCTACGACGGCGAGTACTACCAGCTTCCCTACGCCGGCGACGGCAGCACCGGTCTGGGCAAGGCCCTCAAGAGCACCGTGCATCCGCTGCGCCGGGACATCCCCATCTTCCTGGGCGCGGAGGGACCCAAGAACGTGGCCCTGGCGGCGGAGGTGTGCGACGGCTGGCTGGCATGGCTCTTCTCGCCCCGCCACGACGCCATGTACCGCGGCTTCCTGGCCGAGGGCTTCAGCCGGCCCGGCGCCCGGCGCAGCCTCGACGACTTCGAGGTGGTGGCGTCCACCATCCTGGTCCCCGGAGACGATGTCGACGCCTGTGCCGACTTCGTGCGGCCCGTCATCTCGCTGTATGTGGGAGGCATGGGGGCCAAGGGCGCCAACTTCCATCGGGCCGTGTTCGACCGGATGGGCTATGAGGCCCTGTGCGACACCATCCAGGACCTGTATCTGGCCGGCGACAAGGCCGCGGCCACCGCCGCAGTCACCACCGAGATGTGCGAGGAGATCGCGCTGATCGGGCCGTGGGCCAAGATCGCCGAGGACCTGGAGGCTTGGCGGTCGTCGGTGGTGACCACGCTGCTGGTCAGCGGCGATCCGGCCACCCTGGAGCGGTTCGCCGAACTAGCCGGCTGAACCACCGGAACCGGCCGGTTTAGCCATCGGACTGGCAGCAGAATGCACGCAAGCCGCACCTAACGCTGCCAATGCCCCCGGACGGCGCCTGCCCAACCCGGAACTGGCAGCAGAATGCACGCAAGCCGCACCTAACGCTGCCAATGCCCCCGGACCGGGGCGGAGACCGCGGCTAGCGGGGGCCGAGAGTGGCGTGGGGCAGGCTCTCGATCACGCCCTGAGGGGTCACCGCCATGAACTCGGCCAGCTGTGAGAACTCGGCCAGCGTGCAGGCGTCGGTGTAGCTCATGGCGCTGCGCAGGCCGGCCATCAGCTGGTGTACGAGCTTGGAGACCTCCCCCTTGTAGGGCACCGTGCCCTCCACGCCCTCAGGGGCCCGGTACGACAGGTACTCCTCGTCGAGATCTTCACCGGCTCGGTCGGCCCGGGCCTGTACCGCCTCGAAGCTGGCCATGCCCCGGATGCGCTTCTGGAGTCCCGCCGAACCCTGCTCCACCTCACCAGGGCTCTCCTTGGTGCCGGCCAGCATGCTGCCCACCATCACCGTGGACGCACCCGCGGCCAACGCCTTGGCGATGTCGCCGGAGCTGCGGATCCCGCCGTCGGCGATGACGGGCACACCGATCGGGGCAACGTCGGCTATGGCGGTCAACTGGGGCACGCCGACACCGGCGACGGTGCGGGTCGTGCAGACACCGCCCGGGCCGACCCCCACCTTCACCGCGTCGGCCCCGGCGTCGGCGAGGTCGGCGGCACCCTCGAGGGTGGCGACGTTGCCGGCCACCACGTCGATGTCGGCGAAATGGTCCTTCAGGGCGCGCACCCCGTCGATGGCGTGGTCGGAGTGGCCGTGGGCGATGTCCAGCACCAGCGCGTCGCTGCCCGCCGCGACCAGGGCCTTGGCCCGGTCGAGCATGTCGCGGTCAGTTCCCACCGCGGCCCCGACGACCAGGTCGGCGCCGGCCTCCTTGGCCATGTCGATCTGATCGGCCTGAGCCTCGATGGGCATGAACCGGTGCACGATGCCGATACCGCCGAGGCGGGCCATCGCCACCGCCATCTCATGCTCGCAGACGGTGTCCATGTTGGCGGCCACGACCGGGATCCCCAGCTCGATGCGACGCGAGAACCGTGTGCAGACCGACACGTCCTGGCGTGACCTGATCGACGACCGCCTGGGGACGATCAGGACATCATCGAAGGTGAGACCGGTGCGGATCTGTCCCAATCCCATGACGCTGCCAACCTACAGGACGCGGCAGTCCGGCGAGGCGCGACCTGGGCGAGGCGGTACGGCCGCCTCAGTCGACGGAAATCTGGGCCATCAGGCTGGCCCGCTGCTCATCGAAAGTCTCGAGGTCGAGCTGCCCATCGTCGTAGCGGCGGTGCAGATCCTCCACCTTGGCCATTATCTCGTCGTTGCTCAGCGCCTGGGTGCTCGACGGCGTGTCGGCGTCGTCGTCGGCCTCGCGGCCGTGCTCCAGCTCGTACAGCTCGCCCCGGCCGAGGCGCTTCTGGCGCTTGGCCTCCGCCCGGGCCTTCTTGGCCATGTCGCGCTGGCGCTTGGCGAAGCTTGATCGTCCGGTTGCCATTGGGATCAGCCTCCGTAGATCGCTTGCGGCCCTCCTGGAGGAGTGGGGCCAACGAACGAGGCTAACGAGTGAGCGGTCAATTCCATCCCCTGACCGTCGACGCGGCTATCACTACCATGTCGCCTACAGCCGTGGAGCACTCCGACGGAAGAGCGCTAACGGCCCCCGGAGCCATGACCGAAACCGCAGCCGACATCTATTCGCCGGATGCCTATGTCGACGGCCCGCCCCACGACGCCTTCTCACGGCTTCGCCGCGAGCAGCCCGTGTGCTGGCAGGACGTTCCGGGTCAAGCCGGCTACTGGGCGGTGCTGCGCCACGCCGACGTGGTCCACGTGGCCCGCCATCCCGAGCTGTTCTCGGCCACCGAGGGCGGGGTGGTGATCGAGGACCTCGAACCGGCGAGCCTCGAAGCCATGCGCGACATGCTCCTGGCCATGGACCCGCCCCGCCACACCGCCTACCGCAAGCCGGTCTCGCCGGAGTTCAAGGCCAGGGTGATCGGACGGCTCGAGGAGCGCATCCGGGCCATCACAGCCGGCATCCTGGACCCGATCCAATCGCGGGCCGTCGCAGACGCCCCGGTCGAGGTGGAGTTCGTCCACGACGTGTGCGCTCAGTTGCCGAGTGCGGTGGTGGGCCAGCTGCTGGGACTGCCCCGCGAGGACTGGCCGGCGATCCACGCCATGGCCGAGCGCAACTCCGGAGGCCAGGACCCCGACATAGCCGACCCGTCGGAGCGAGGCTCCTCGAGCGTGGAGATGGCGATGTACGCGATGGGCTTCGCGGCTCGCCGTCGCAGCATGCCGTTGCAGGAGGACCTCACCGATGTGCTGCTCGGCAGTCGCTTCGACGGCCGCCTGATGACCGACATCGACTTCGGCCGCTTCTTCGTGCAGTTGGTCACCGCGGGCAACGACACCACCCGCACCATGCTGTCCAGCGGGCTCCTGGCTCTGCTTCAGCATCCCGAGCAGCTAGCGGCGGTGCGGCGACGTCCGGAGGCGATCCCGGGCATGGTCGAGGAGGTGCTGCGCTGGGCCAACCCGTTGCACTACTTCAGGCGCACCGCGGTGGCCGACACCGCGATCGCGGGCCAGCCGATCGCGGCGGGCGACAAGGTGGCGATGGTCTACACGTCGGCCAACCGCGACGAGGCGGTGTTCGACGACCCCCAATCGTTCGACATCAGTCGCAGCCCCAACCCGCACCTGTCCTTCGGGATCGGCGCCCACTTCTGCCTGGGAGTGCATCTGGCCCGGCTCGAGGGACGGGTGTTCTTCGAGGAGTTGCTGGCCCGCTTCGGACGCATCGAGCCGGCCGGCGAGCCGGCGCGCCAGCGCTCCAACCTCAACAACGCGCTCAAGTCGCTGCCCGTGCACCTCGCCTGACCGGGCCGCGGGTCGGTCGGAGGCCGAGCGGGTAGGCGAGCGAATTTGCTCATACGGAGCGAGGCCGTGGCCCGAGCGGCCCGTGAGCGCAGCGAACAAGAGCGGGAAAGACCCCGGTGCAACGCGACGGGCTTGCACCTACCCGCGCGGGTTCTTAGTCGGCGCAGGCGAGGCCGCCGCCCACGGGGACGGTGGCCCCGGTCAGGTACGACCCGGCCCGCGACGCCAGGTACACGGCCACCCCGGCGAGGTCGTCGGGCTCACCGATGCGGCCCAGGGGAACCTGGGTCGCCAGCGCGGCCCTGGTCCTGGGGTTGTCGAGGATGAACGCCATCATCTTCGAGTCGAACGGGCCGGGCGCGATGGCGTTGACAGTGATGTGCTCAGGGGCCAGCCGCTTGGCGAGATGGCGGGTGAGCTGTATGAGCCCGGCCTTGGAGGCCGAGTAGGAGTAGGTCTCCATTTCCGGGACCTTGATCCCGTCGACCGAGGCGACGTTGATCACCCGGGCCGGATCGTCCGCACTGGCCGCCGCCCGCAGCATTCCCAGCAGCCTCTGGGTCAGGAAGAAGGGACCGCCCAGGTTGATGTCGATGACCTTGTTCCAGCCCTGTACCGGATAGTCGTCGAGTTCGGCGCCCCAGCTCGCGCCCGCGTTGTTGACGAGGACGTCAAGCGAGTCCCATCTCTCGCCCACCGCGGCGGCCAGCGCTTCGCAGCCCTCCGCGGTGGACAGGTCGGCCGGTATCGCCTCGCACGGGCCGCGAGCCGCCAACTCGGCCGCGGCAGCCTTCACCTGCTCGACCTTGCGGGCCGAGATGATGACCCGGCAGCCCGCGTCGAGCAGCCCACCGGCGATCATGTAGCCGATGCCGCGGCTGCCGCCAGTCACGACGGCCGACTTGCCGTCGAGCCCGAACAGTTCGATGACGCGGTCGATGTTCATCGGCATGGTGAGTGACCCTCCGGCGGTTGGACTCGGGCTCGCATCTGAGCCGCCATCATGGCAGACAGTGCCGTTGTTCACGCATTCTGGCAGTTGACCACAGCCAATCCGCCGCCCGACACCGACCACCCTCCCAACTGGCAGCACAACGCACGCATACCGTGCAAGAGACTGCCAATTCGCCGCCCGACACCGACCACCCTCCTAACTGGCAGCACAACGCACGCATACCGTGCAAGAGACTGCCAATTCGCCCGCACCGGTCCCCACCCAACCGAACTGGCAGCACGACGCACGTATACCGTGCAAAACGCTGCCAATCGCCGACAGCGATCGACACCGTCCCCGAATGGGCACCTACCGCTGCCAATTCCCCGCTACTAGGGTCAGCGCGGTGGCAGGAACCGATCGGAACACGGCTCCAGCCTGGCTGTGCCAGCGGAACGGGCTGCTGATTGCCGGCTTGGTCGTGGCCACGGTATTGGCAGCCGCGGGCTGCGGCGGCGCGGAGGCTCCGGCACCCGAGACGGCCGGCACGCCCGCCCCATCGTCGAGCGAGACGTTGCCGACCACTACTAGCGCAACCGCCCCGGCCACAAGCCCGACGACGACCGCGGCGCCGACCACCACCGCGGCATCGACCACCACCATCGCCGCGCCGACGACAACCCCGCCGACCACAACCGAGACCACGACCACGGCCGAGACCACGACCACAACCGAGACCACGACCACAACCGAGACCACGACGACGGCCGCGCCGACCACCACCGCGGCGCCGCCGACCACCACTGTCGCCGTGCCCCGGCCGGCGGCCTCCACCGTCGCGGAGTTGGTAGCGCTCGACCGGCCCCTGGTGATCGCCCACGCGGGCGGGGACCAGGACTACCCGCACTCCACGCTCTACGCCTACACGCAGTCGGCGCTCGCCGGTGCCGACATCCTCGAACTGGACGTGCAGCTCACCGCCGACGGTGTGCTCATCGTCCAGCACGACGACACCGTCGACCGCACCACCGAGGCGACCGGCCCGGTGGCCGGGCTGACGCTGGCCGAGATACAGGCCCTCGACAACGCCCACTGGTTCGTGGCCGGCCTGTGGGGCGACCAGACTCGGCCGGCTGAGGAGTACGTGTTCCGGGGCGTGCGCACCGGCGCGACCGAGCCGCCGCCCGGCTTCACCGCCGACGACTTCCGGGTGGCAACCTTCAGGGAGGTGGCCGAGCGCTTCCCGCACCACGTCCTCGACGTGGAGATCAAGCTCCAGCGCAACGCCGACGGCGAGGAGGACCCCGCGACCGGCATGGCCGCAGCCGGGGTGCTGGCCGCCGAGATCGCCGAACTGGGCCGGGAGGAGTCGGTGATCGTGGCCTGCTTCAACGACGACGTGCTGGCCGAGTTCAGCCGCCTCGCCCCTACCGTTCAGACGACCCCGGGAGAGGCGGCCCTGGTCGGGTGGTTCCTGGAGGGCAAGCCCTTGGATCCGCGGAATCTGGTGATGCAGGTGCCGTTCACCTACGCGGGGATCGAGGTGGTGACACGTGACAACGTCGACCGGGTGCACGGCGACGGCTTCGAAGTGTGGGTGTGGCTCAGCGGCACCGACGTGGTGGAGTCCCGCGAGTTCTACGCCGGCCTGTTAGCGCTCGGAGTGGACGGTGTGATAGCCGGCCGCCCCGCGGAAGCCGCCGCCGCGCTAGCCGACACGGCGGGCTAGGGGCCTGCTTCGATCTTCCGGAGGTGGTGGGCAATAGTCACCCCGAACCGCCGGAAGTTCGCCGGCTGAACCCGGCCCGCTGTTCAGCGGCGGCGGGCGATCTCGAAGCAGGCCACCGCGGCCGCGGCGGACACGTTGAGCGACCCCAGCGTCCCGCGCAGCGGGATCGATGCCAGCACATCGCAGCGCTGGGCGACGAGCCGCGACAGGCCCCTGCCCTCGGATCCGAGCACCAGAGCAACCGCCTCACCCGACAGGTCGAGCTCGTGAAGCGGCCGCGGCCCGGCTGCATCGAGCCCGACCGTCCACACGTCTCGGCTGCTCAGTGTGCGCAGTGCGGCGGGGATGCCGCCCACGACCGCGAACCGCAAGTGCTCTACCGCGCCTGCGGCCGCCTTGGCCACAGTCGGGGTGATCCGAGCAGAGCGATGACTCCTCAGCACGATCCCGGTCACGCCGGCGCACTCCGCGGTGCGCAGCACCGCGCCGAAGTTGCCCGGATCGGTGATGCCGTCGAGAATCAGCAGGAACGGGGTGCCTCCGGCGGCACGGGCACCGGGCGCCTCGACCAAGTCGACCAGGTCCGATTCTGGAAGTGGATCAGCCAGAGCGACAACCCCCTGGGGTGATTCGGTGCGTGCCGTCGCGTCCAGTTCGGCGCGGCTCACCTCCCGGACGCCGGCCCGCTGCTCGCGGGCCAGCTCCACGATGTGCTCAACGATCGGAGCCGGGTCCAAGCCCCGGGCCAGCAGGACCGAACGGGTCCTGCGCCGTCCCGCCAGAAGCAGCTCGCGAACCGCTTGGCGCCCTTCCACCTGTTCCCCGCCCAGGTCCCCGCGGTCTCGCTGCTGGGACTTCTGGGCACGTGGGTTCTCGCCCGGCCGGCCGGGACGATTACGCCCCTTCGATCCCGGGCGGGTGCGGCGCGACCGGCTAGGACGGCTCACCTTGAACCGCTCGATCCGGACGGTCGGGCTGGCGGGCCACCAACGCGACCGCCCATGCGGCCACGCCCTCGCGCCTTCCCAGCGCTCCCACGCCCTCGCTGTGGCGGGCGGTGACGGTGATCGGCGCGCCGGCCGCAGCGCTGAGGCGGTCCCGCATGGTGTCGCGGTGGGGGGCGATCCGGGGAGCGTCGATCACCACGCTGCACGACACGTTGACAGGATCCCATCCGGCATCGCGAACGGCACCGGCAGCCAGACGCAGCAGCTCGAGGCTGTCGGCTCCAGCCCAGGCCGGGTCGGTGTCGCTGAAGAGCTGACCGATGTCTCCGAGGCCGGCCGCGGCGAGCAGCGCATCGATGCAGGCGTGGGCGACGGCGTCGGCGTCGGAATGCCCGTGGAGACCGCGCTCGTCCTCGAACCGCACACCACCCAGGACCAGAGACCGGTCGGGGTCGTCGCTGTAGCGGTGGACGTCGAAGCCCTGCCCCACCCTCATGCCGTAGTCAGCCACGGTCGCCTCCCGGAGTGCCGAGCCCGTCATCGGCACCCAGCAGTGCCTCAGCCACGGTCGCCCCCTCCAGTATCGAGTCGTTCGCCCAGGCCCAGCAACGCCTCGGCCACGGCGAGGTCGTGGGGCTCGGTGATCTTGAGGTTGCGGCTGTCTCCGGCCACCGTCACCACCGTCCCGCCGGCCGCCTCCACCAGGGTGGCGTCGTCGGTGGCGTCCGCTCCGGCAGCGTGCGCGGCCCGCAGGACATCGGCCCGGAACGCCTGCGGCGTCTGGACGGCCACGAACTGGCTGCGGTCGGCGACACCGCCGTCGCGGCGCCTGATCGTGTCGGTCAGGTCGATCACGGGAACGGCAGCGTCGGCGCCGTCTCGCACGGCCTGAATCACTCGCATGAACACCGCGTCGCCGGCCAGCGGCCGGGCGCCGTCGTGAACGAGCACGATCCCGGCGTCGCCGGGCACACGGCCCAGACCGCGGCGCACCGAGTCAGAGCGCAGCACCCCGCCGGCGGTCACAAGAACCCGGCCACCGCAGCCAGCCGCCAGAGTCGGTGACCAGGCGTCCTCGCCGACAGTCCGCTCCTCAGCCAGCACGACCACCACCCCCTGGCAACAGCGGGCGGCCCCCTGCACGGCCCAGTCGATCACGCAGCGATCCCCGAGCAACTGGAACTGCTTGGCACCACCGAAACGGTGCCCCTCGCCGGCGGCCACAACGATGGCCCACACACCCGTGCCTGCGGCGTCTCGCAGCGCGCGATCAGTTGAATCCACTGCTACTAGTGTGGGCCGTTGTTATGTCCGACACCACCCCCACCGCTTCCGAAGCCGCTATCGAGGCATCCCCGAACGCGCTGCGGGAGGCCCTGCGAGAGACGATTCTGTTCGCCGGGCTCGACGACGAGCAGCTCGACCACATCGCGGCCGCCGGCTCGGTGCAGTGGCTGCAGCGGGGCGTCATCGTGTTCGACGAGGGAGCCGAGCCCGGCGAGTTCTACCTGGTGTTGTCGGGCCGGGTCGCTATCGCGCAGGAGTCCGACGACGGGCGCGAGTCGCTCCTTGCGGTGCTGGGCCCCGGCGAGCTGTTCGGCGAGATGGGCTTCCTGGACGGATACAACCGCTCGGCGCAGGCCCGGGCCCTGGAAGAGTCACAGGTCCTGATGGTCCCGTACGCGGAGTTGAGGCTCCTGTACGAGAGCAACCCCTCGGCGCTGTGGAGCGCGGTGGCGCTGCTGGCCCGGCGGCTGAGGGCCATGGACCAGGCCCTGTCGGACACGGTGTTCCTCGACGTCATGGGCCGGACCGCCAAGCGGCTGCTGGACATGGCCGGCGACCGCGACGAGTTCGAGATGCCCCTCACCCAGGAGGAGCTGGCCTCGATGGTGGGCGCCAGCCGCGAGCGGGTGAACAAGGCCATACATGCCTTCGTGAAGCTGGGCTGGGTAACCCACGACCAGCGCCACTACAGGATCACCAACCGCCGCAACCTAGAGATCCGAGCCCGCTAGGCCCGCCAGTCAGCGACTGTGATCTGAGCGAGTAGATCGCTGCAAACTATCTTCTGGATAGCTTCATTGATAGTATACTTTCTCCATGAGTTCAGCGAGAGTGTTGAGTCCGGTGACGGTGGAGGCGGTGCGGCTGCTGGGGCAGCGGGTGGCTGCGGCCCGGAGGGAGCGGCGATGGACGCTGGCAGAGCTGGCCGAGAGAGCCGGAGTGTCCGTCGTCACCGTCCGCAAAGTCGAGACGGGCGACCCGACCGTGGCCCTGGGGACCGCCTTCGAGGCGGCCACCCTCGTGGGGGTGGCGCTGTTCCACGAAGACCCGGCCCGCCGCGCCCTGGAGGCCGAGATCGTCCAGGCCCGTCTAGCGGTGCTGCCGGCCTCGGTGCGACCCCGCGAGATCGATGACGAGTTCTAGGGAGCAGGCCGCTATGGCCTTCGGCGACAACGGCGACCGCCTCAGCCAGGTGGCCCGCTGCATCACCCACGCCGGCCACTACCATCTGACCGCTCAGCAGGCCCGCGAGATCGTCGACCGTCAGATCTCGGTCATTCGGGACCACTGGGACGACGTCTGCGAACTCGCATCACTGCCTGCCGTCGAGAAGCAACGGCTCTGGCGACGCCAGTACCTAAACCCCTACGCCCTCTACGACTACAAGCCCCTCACCACACCCACCCCCTAGCGAGACCCGCCCAAACAACTGCGTGACACGACGGACCCGCAGGCCGAGGTGCTGTACCCGTTCGAGTTGGCGCTTGAGCACCTGCACGCTGTCACAGTGCTAGACGACGATACGGAGGACGCCGTCGACGCAGCCCTCTACCACTTTCGATACGCGCCTAGGATCAAGAAGAACCCGAAGGCATTCCGATGAGCAACGCTAGTACGGCCTCTCAACAAGAGCTGTGGTCTGCCGGCGGAACTGACGAGCCGGTGCAGGCTCAAGGCGCAACCCAGCCCGTCAGCGCCGACATGGCCCGCCGCGACGTTGGCGATGCCACCCACCAGTTGGCTGTGCGATCTCCGACATACCGTGCCGATGAAGCGAACCTCGACAGCGTGGCCGAGGACGAGCAGGTAGCAGGACTTCGGAAGTCTAAGCGCCCATCACAGGCGACTACCAGCGTCACGCCGTGCGCCGACGACGACACCGGCGATGAGCGCACGACGCGGACACGAGGCTCGGCGCTTTGGGCGGCCTACGGGGACGCTCTCGGCTTCGTCAGCGAACTTGTGGACCGCAAGGGACTTGAACGGCGGACGCAGGGCGCTCCCTTGGACCACCTTATGGAGTGGACGAGACGGATCGGCGGCAGGCGGGGAGTCGAGGTGTCGCTTCCCGCGGGGTGCTGGTCCGACGACACTCAACTGCGCATGGCCGTCAGCCGTTCGATCAGCAGCCACGGCTTCGACGTCGAGACGTTCGGCCGCGTCGAACTGCCCGTCTGGCTCTCGTACGCACTCGGCGGCGGCCGAGCCTCCAAAGCGGCCGCCAAGAACCTCGGGAAGCCCTCCACCCTTTGGTACGCCAACACTTTCGCAGGCTGGACAAACGCCGGAGGCAACGGCGCGGCCATGCGCATCCACCCCCACGTCTGGGCCTCGCGGGACCTTGACGACGACTACATGCTCGACGTGATCGCGGACAGTGTCTGCACTCACGGACACCCCCGGGCCATCGTCGGCGCATGCTTCCACGCTGCAACCCTCGCTCACTGCGTCAGGACCGGCACCGTCCCGGACCCCGACACATGCATGGACATCGCGGGCCGCGTAGGCGATGCGGTCCAATTGATCGAGGAGCACTCGTCTCTGGGGCCCGTGTGGAGCGGCCTGTGGGAGCGAGAGACCGGCGAGCGGTTCAACGATGTGTGGTGGGTGACCGTCGATGAACTTCACCACGCCATCAAGAACGCAGCAGATGGCGCTGAGGCCACCAACAGCGACGCCGCCACCTACCAGGGGATCGTCGAGCGCCTAGGCCTCTGGGACCGAGCGCAGCAGGGCAGCGGAATCCTCACAACCGTCGCCGCCGTTGCGTTGGCATCCGCAGCCTCCGGAGCCCACGAAGGCGTGGTCGCTGCGGCCAATGCCATCGGCACCGACACCGACACGATCGCGAGCATGGCCGGAGCCTTGCTCGGTGCCTGCGACGCTACGGCCGACCCGCCTGAGGAATCCCTCGACAGCGCCTACCTGAGATCGGAAGCTGACCGCCTCGTTGCCATCTCTAGAGGTGAGCAGACCGAGAGCCACCCCTATCCCAACATCCTCACGTGGTCTGCGCCTCAGACCCAGGCAGACGCCCTGGTCAGCGACAACGGCAGCTTGGCGGTGGAAGGCCTCGGACAGGTGACCCGACTGGGCACCGACCTGATGTACACCCCCCGCGAAGACTTCGCCTGGGAGTGGGTCACCACCAACTTCGGTCAGACGGTACTGATCAAGCGCCGACCAGAGATCAAGCCAAGAGCAACCACCAACGACCCGACCCCGCCAGCCGCACCCGCACCTGAGTCGATGTCCCGCCGTGAGCCCGAGCGTCGGGCACGGCCTCACGCAGCACGGCACGGTCGCGAACCGGTACCTCGTCATGGAACGATTGACCGCGCAGTCGTTGAAGCGAGGAGGAACATCTCCGATGATGCGGCGATTGGGTCCACCATTCGAGAAGTGGCCCGCGAGGGATCACTGGGCGACTTCCTCAACTTCATGAGGATCATCCGCGAAGACCTCCGCCGGTAAGCGAGCTGACGGGGACCCACACGGCAGTGGCACCCCGGCGGATCACGGCGGCTGATCGGTGATGGCTCCCCTGTAGACCCGCTGCCGGTGCCACTCCAAGTACACATTGCCGGGCCTGATCGCCTCCTTAGGGACGTCGAGGATCGCAGCTTGCCGTCGTGACGCACCGCACGCGCACTTGCTCGTCCGCGAGGCAGAGGATGTTCTCGGCTTCAGAGCTTGCCCAATCATCCCCTCGGCTTACGGCACAGCCGGCTCATCCATGCGGCCCACCAGGTAGGAGCACGGCCTGCCGGAGGCTTGGACTCGGGCGGCGCAAGCCGATGCGACCCCGTCTCGACCGGGTCATTGCCCAAGTCATTGGCACCACGGGGATGTGAGACCGCCATAGGCTGGCTCAGAGACGCTGGCGGAAAGTCCTGCTCTGCGCCCTCGGTGATTCGCGTCAGCGCCTGTTGTGCTACCGCAAAAGTCACGCTGGGCGCTTCGTCAATGAGTCGCTGCAGCATCTCCACCGCTCGCTGCTCCCGGAATTCGCCGAGCTGCCACATCACTAGGTCTACTACGCTCGGCGGAACGCCGTAGCAGTCGGCCGCCGCGGTCGCGTCGATTTCCCGCAGCAGATCAAGCAGATGCTGTCTAATCTCCTCTGAATCGGGAGACGGCTTCCTCATGGCCCGCGCGTAGGGATTCTGGCCTGGACTTACCTCCAAGATTCTGACTTCCAAGATTGGCCCGATCGGGATTGGGTCTCGCTCGGGTCGCCGAGCGGGATGATTGGCGCAGTAGGTCCAGAAGGGATCCTCGATCGGCTCGTCTCTGATCTCACAGTGGACGTAGCGACTGCGACGATCGGCGTCCCGATTGAACCAGCAGGTTCCACAACAGTCCGAGCCGCCGTTAGGCATATCGCCACCAGCCTTGTCCGGTCATCAGGTCGAGATCGTTTCTCATTTGCTTCATGCTCTGAAGGTAGCGCCACCGCTGGCAGGGTCTCGCTTACTCAAGAAAGGGTCTACAGACGGCCGACGAGACGAGTTCGTCGACGGCTGATTCAGGGGTGACCTCGCCTTGCTCTACGGCCTGCTCCAGGTCGGTGCGGCGGTCGGCCAGGCCGGGCTGCGACTCGAACTGCTCGAGCAGGCCGCGCTCCAGCAGCACCTGCATCCAGGCCAGGCGGCCCCGGGCCCGGCGGCGGGCCGGGCCTCCAGATGCGTCGAGCAGGCGGCGGTGCTCGACTATGCGGTCCCACAACTTGCCCACGCCTGAGCCGGTCGCCGCCGAGATCGTCAGGACCGGGAGCGGACCGTCCTGGCTGGTCGGGGCGAGCAGGGGCAGGGCCCGGCGGATCTCGGTCACGGCCAGCCGGGCCGCCTGCCTGCTGTCGCCGTCGGCTGCGCCGGACACGGTGAAGATCCGCGCCATGTTCCAGTTGTCGGCGGTGAAGGTCCACGACGCCGGGGCGAGGCTGGCCGCGCCGTCGTCGGAGCCTGCGGGGGTGACGGTCACATCAGATGTGGGCCCGCTGTCCAAGGACCGCGGTGTAGGTCCCGCTGGCGTCCTACTAATGTTCAGCGTCGTCGGGGTCGCCGTCGCCCCGGCGGCGGCGATGGTGACGGTAGCCGTGTCTTGGCCGTCGCCGGCCTTCTCCTAGCCCGACGTGACGGCGGCGATGGTCACGGTGAAGGTCTCGTCGTCCTCGTCCACATCGCCTCGCCGGTCTGGTTCTGGGCTCTCACCCAGACCCGGTACTCGGTGCCGGTCGGCCTTGGGCCGCTTGACCTGGCCCTTGCCGCCGTCGGCGGATTTTGAGGTGCACGATGTAGCGGTCCAGGGCGCCAGCGCTCCGGGCTGGTGTCACTCCATCGACTGTATGACGACGCGCCCACCGTCCCGAACCTGGATGCTCAGGTCATGCCTGTCCAACAGGGACATGCCGACCAGGGGATCGACGCCAACAGCCCCGCTCTCGACGTATCTCGGCTGGCCGTCCCAGAGCACGGTGGCATCGTAAACATCGAAAGCTGCCTCACTGCCGTCAGCCAAGGTCGCCAAGCCTATGCTGGCGAAGGGAAGCCCCAGTTCTGCTACCAGCGCTGGCGGCAAGGTCAAGAAGCCGTTGAAGCCGGTGTCTATCACGGCTTCGATCTCCCTCTCCTGTCCCGCCTCCCCTCGCAGGGTAAGGGATACGGCCGCTTCCAGATTGGCGTTCACCACACCCTCTATCACCCGGCCCTCCGCAGGGAGCTGCCCCCGAAGTGATACAGCGCCCGATGTCCGACCCGCTCACACAAGACATTGATGGCGTCCGGGCGCTTCTCCCGCAAACTATCCGTTGCGGCGATCACGTTGTCGCCGAGGGCGTAGCTTCCGCTGTCCACGTCGATGGCGACGACTTCCCCGTGGTGGTCCGCTTCGACAAGGGGGCGGATGTCCTTCTCGTAGATCTCTTTCCCGAGGAGGGCCGTCTCCTCACGGGACCGGCGTGTTGGCGTCGTCATCTCTCAGTACCTATCCTTCAATGGCATTCTTCTACAGGTTCCATTTTACACCAACCGGCAATCTGGGGAGCCCCCAGGACGTCAATGGCGACGGGTGGGTGTTACTAGTTGCCGCTGGCTCAGGCGACCGCGGCCTCATGGGGTGGGCTGATCGTATGGTCCTGGCCCGAGACGCCGCGAATGAGTCGCCGCCGCGCGACGGCCTTCGTCCTGGCCTTCGTCCTGAGGGCGTGCTCGACCCAGACACTCTCGCCGACGTTGACCGGGCGCAGGCAGAAGCCGAGTCCGCCGCTCCCGGCTGCTTGGCCGATGAGACGGCCTGGGAGAACGCTCTCGACGTCGAAGACCTGCGCGAGCTTGCCGACCGGGCCCACCGCGGCGAGCACATTTGCTTGCGGAAGACCTGAGGCGTGGCATGGCGGGTGGACGACCCCGGCCGGTGTATTGACGCTTGCCGGACAGGCAGAGGTCGGGGCTATTGCGCTCCGGGACGAGCATGATCATCGCCACGCGGTGTCTGTGGACCGGGGACGGGGATTCAGCAGAAGTTGCCAGTTCTACGGCATGTCCAGCAAGGCGTCGACGGCGGCTGCGGGGGTGATCTCACCTTGCTCGACGGCTTGCTCGAGTTCGGCTCGGCGGTCGGCTACGCCGGGCTGTGACTCGAACTGCTCTAGCAGGCGGCGCTCCAACAACACCTGCATCCAGGCCAGGCGGCCCCGGGCCCGGCGGCGGGCCAGGCCTCCGGAGGCTTCGAGCAGGCGGCGATGCTCGACTATGCGGTCCCACAGCTCGTCCACTCCTGAGCCGGTCGCTGCCGAGACCGTCATCACCGGGGGCGGCCCGTCCTCTCTCGTCGGAGCCAGCAGGGGCAGGGCCCGGCGGAGCTCGGCCGCGGCCAGCCGGGCAGCCTGCTCGCCGGGGCCGTCGGCCTTGTTGACCGCGAGCACGTCGGCCACCTCCAGCACTCCCCGCTTCACCGCCTGGAGCTCGTCACCCGCGCCGGCCAGCATGAGCACGCACAGGCAGTCCACCGAGGCGTGGACCGCGGCCTCAGACTGGCCGACGCCGACGGTCTCCACCAGTACGACGTCGTAGCCGGCCGCCTCCAGCACGGTGATCGAGCGCGGGGTGGTGCTGGTCACGCCGCCGAGCATTCCGGCGGTGGGCGAGGGCCGTATGAAGGCGCCCTCGTCGGCGGCCAGGCGGGCCATGCGAGTCTTGTCGCCCAGGATCGATCCGCCCGTGACCATGCTCGACGGGTCCACGGCCAGCACGCCGACCCGGTGGCCGGCGGCGGTGAGCCGGATGCCGAGGGAGTCGATCAGCGTCGACTTGCCCGCGCCCGGGACGCCGCTGATGCCCACCCGGTGGGCTCCCCCAGCATGGGGCAGCAGCTCCGACAGCAGGTCTTGGGCGAGAGCACGGTCATCGGGCCGGGTCGATTCCACCAGGGTGATGGCGCGGCCCATGGCGGTGCGGTCGCCCGCCAGCACGCCGACGACCAGTTCGGACGCAGGCTCGGCCTCGAGTCCCACGCCTGCGCCGCCCAACTCACGAGATTCCGGGAGCAGAGGGGAAATACGCCCCAAGACCGCCGGAATATCGCTTGGATCCGATCACGACAGGTGCTCCAAAAGTTCGGCGGCCGCCTCGGCTATCACCGTTCCGGGCTGGTACACAGCAACTGCGCCCGACGCCAGCAACTCGTCCACGTCGGCGTCGGGGACGACCCCGCCGACGACGATGGCAATGTCGTCGCGTTCGAGCCGGTGCAATGCGGCGCGCAGCTCCGGCACCAGCGTCAGGTGCCCGGCGGCCAGCGAGGACACCCCGACCACATGCACGTCGGCCTCGACCGCCTGGCGGGCGACCTCGGCCGGGGTGGCGAACAGCGGCCCCACGTCGACGTCGAATCCCAGATCGGCGAAGGCGGTGGCGATCACCTTCTGGCCCCGGTCGTGGCCGTCCTGTCCGACCTTGGCCACCAGGATGCGGGGCCGGCGGCCGCGGCGGGCCGCGAATTCGTCCACCCGGCTTCGCACGGCGTCGATCCCACCGGCCCCGGCACCATCGCCCGAGCCCGGGCCGCGGGCCTCGTTGCGGTACACGCCCTCCACTGATCGGATCTCTGCCACATGACGACCGTAGACGGTTTCGAGCGCGTCGCTGATCTCCCCGACCGTCGCATGGGCCCGGGCCGCGTCGATCGACAGGGCCAGCAGGTTGCCCTCGCCGCTGCGGGCGGCCGCCGTCAAGGCGTCCAAGGCAGCCTGCAGAGGCTCGGGGTCCCGCTCGGCCCGCAGCTGTTCCAGCCGGGCCATCTGGGACCGGCGGACCTCGGCGTTGTCGATGCGGCGGACCTCCACCGCAGCGCCCGCGCCGCTTGCGACCCGGTAGCGGTTCACGCCGATCACGGCCTGGCGGCCCGAGTCGATCCGGGCCTGGGCACGGGCCGCGGCCTCCTCGATGCGGAGCTTGGGCAGGCCGTTGGAGATGGCCGCAGCCATCCCGCCCAGCTCCTCCACCTCGCAGATGTGGTCCCAGGCCCGATCGGCCAGCAGCTTGGTGAGCTGCTCCACGTGATAGCTGCCGCCCCAGGGGTCCACCGTCCGGGTGATGCCCGACTCGTGCTGCAAGAACAGCTGGGTGTTGCGGGCGATGCGAGCCGAGAAGTCGGTGGGCAGGGCCAGCGCCTCGTCGAAGGCGTTGGTGTGCAGCGACTGGGTGTGGCCCTGGACCGCCGCCATGGCCTCGACGCAGGTGCGGACCACGTTGTTGTAGGGATCCTGGGCGGTGAGGCTCCAGCCGCTGGTCTGGCAGTGGGTCCGCAGGCACAGCGAGCGGGGGTCCCGGGGCTCGAACCGGCTCATCAGCCGGGTCCACAGCAGGCGGGCGGCCCGCAGCTTGGCCACCTCCATGAAGAAGTTCATGCCCACGCACCAGAAGAAGCTGAGCCGGGGCGCGAACTCGTCGATGCCGAGCCCGGCGGCGAGCCCGGCCCGGGCGTACTCCACGCCGTCGGCGAGGGTGTAGGCCAGCTCGATGTCGAGGGTGGCCCCGGCCTCCTGCATGTGGTAGCCGGACACCGAGATCGAGTTGAACCGCGGCATCCGCTCGGCGGTGAAGGCGATGATGTCGGCCACGATCCGCATCGACGGCGCCGGCGGGTAGATGAACGTGTTGCGGACCATGAACTCCTTGAGGATGTCGTTCTGGATGGTCCCGGCGAGCTGCTCGGGCTTGACGCCCTGCTCCTCGGCGGCCACCACGTAGAGGGCCAGCACCGGCAGCACCGCGCCGTTCATGGTCATCGACACGGTCATCTCGTCGAGGGGGATGCCGTCGAACAGGACCCGCATGTCGAGGATCGAGTCGATGGCCACCCCGGCCATGCCGACGTCGCCGGCCACCCTGGGGTTGTCGGAGTCGTAGCCCCGGTGGGTGGGCAGATCGAAGGCGACCGACAGGCCCCGCTGGCCGGCGGTGAGGTTGCGGCGGTAGAAGGCGTTGGACTCCTCGGCGGTGGAGAAGCCCGCGTACTGGCGGATCGTCCACGGCCGGGTCACGTACATGGTGGGATAGGGCCCCCGCACGAACGGAGGCAGGCCCGGGTAGCTGCCCACGAAGCCGGCGCCCTCGAGGTCGCCCGGACCGGCCAGCGGCGGGACCGGGATGCCCTCGGGCGTCTCGAAGACGGGCCCGTCGGTGGGCGCTGCAGCCGGGCGGGCCGCGGCATCGCCGTCGCGCAGCTCGACCCGCGAGAAGTCTGGGATCGTGGTCACGGCCCCGCCGAGTCTAACTAGGCCTCAATCTGGCTGACCCAGCACCCGGGCCGGGATCAGCCGAGGAGGTCGTTGAGGTCGATGACCATCAGGACGGACAGCAGCCCGATGATCCCCGAATTGAGCGCGGTGATCAGCCACCGGTACCGGTGCCTGGTCCGCTGGAAGCGCCGGATGCTCAGGACGTTGAACACGATGGCGACCGAGCCGACGGCCAGGCCGATGCCCGAGCCCACTCCCGAGGCGATGCCGGCTGCGGGCAGCAGCCACGGGAACAGCACGTAGAACAGGAAGCAGCGGACCCCCGACACCACCACCGAGGTGCTGAAGACCCGCTCGGCGGGGGCGCTCGCCGGGCTGTCAGACCGGGAGGTGGCGGGGTCGGCGGCCGCGGTCACCGCCCTAGCGTGCCACGCCCCGGGCGCGGCGACACCGCCGAGTGCGGAGGCTCAGCCCAGAGCGGCCAGCACGGAGTCGGTGTCGGTGACCGTCGAGACGTTCTGGAGGGCGTAGTCCACCGCCACCCGGTGCCACTCCGCGTCGAACGAGCCGGCTGCGTCCTCCGGGAACACGACGTAGTAGCCGAGGTCTGCGCCGGTGCGCGCCGTGTGGGACATGGCCATGTTGGTGAGCACGCCGCTGAGGATGAGGGTGTCCCGACCGAAGCCCTTCATCATGGTGTCGAGCCTGGTGTCGTGGAAGGCGCTCATGCGCATCTTCTCGATGATGAAGTCGCCCTCCTTCGGAGCGGTGGCCGGCGACGGCTCCGCTCCCCAGGTGCCGCGGTCGAGGCTGCCCGAGGACGCCACCGCCTCGAAGAGGCCCGCGTTCACCTTGAAGCCCGGCGAGCCCGGCTCCACGATGAACCACACGTGCAGCACGGGGATGCCGAGCTCGCGGCACCGGTCCGCGAGGCGGTTGATGTTGGCTTCGAGGTTCTGCTCGGCGTGGTGGGCGCGGGACTCGGGGGTCGAGAAGGCCCCGCCCTCGGTGAGGGACGCGTTCTGCATGTCCTGGATGATCAGGGCACAGCGTCCGGGGTCCAGTTCCAGTGCCATGGGGCCTCCTTGGAAGTTGAGCTGTGGACTCGGCGAGTCCGGTTCCGGTTGTGGATGCGGATGCGGCCGGCGCCCGTGGGTGCCCTCAGGCCCCCATGAACGCCTCGCGGTGGGGTCCGACGACGGTCGGCAGCGCCCGCACCGTGGTGGACGACGCGAAGAACAGGGTGTGGAAGTCGGGTCCTCCCCAGTGCAGGTTGGCCACCACTTCGTCGATCTCGACGACGCCGAGGTGGTTCGCGCCGGAGTCGAACACCCACACGCCGCCGGGGCCGGTCACCCAGATGTTGCCCTGCTCGTCGCACTTCATGCCGTCGGGCACGCCGTCCACGTCCTCGGAGACCAGGCCGTCGACGAACACGTCGCCGCCGCTGAGGGCGCCGTCGGCGTCCACGCTGTACACCCGCACCAGGGCGTGGGTGGTGTCGTTGATGTACAGCAGCGACTCGTCGGGCGAGAAGCACAGGCCGTTGGGCTGGTCGAAGGTGTCCTGCTCCACGCAGAGCTGCGTGGCGCCGTCGGCGCCGGGCGCCACCCGGAACACGCCCTGCCAGCCCAGCTCGCGGGGCCGCTCCACGCCGAAGCCGGGCATGCGGCCGTACCAGGGGTCGGAGAAGTAGATCGTGCCGTCGGCGCGCACCACCACGTCGTTGGGGCTGTTCAGCTCGACGCCCTCGTAGTGGGAGGCGACCGTCTCGCGGCTGCCGTCGGGGCGCTCCCGCATGACCTTGGAGGTGGAGTGCTCGCACACGATCAGGTTCAGGTCCGCATCGTAGGTCATGCCGTTGCACTTGTCGGCCGGCCGGAGCACCTCGGTCACCTCCCCGTCCTGCCAGCGGCGGCGCACGTCGGCGGGCATGTCCGAGAAGAGCAGGTGGTGGTCCCGGGGATGCCAGATCGGGCCCTCGGTGAAGGTGAAGCCGCTGCCGATCACCTCGACCGCGGCGTCGGGGTCAACGAGTTCCCAGAACCTGTCGTCGTTGGCGCGCAGGGTCATTGTTCATCCTCCTGTAACGGGTTCAGTGTGAACGGGCTTGCAGAGCGTGGCGAGAACGTCAGGGCCCCCAGGTCTTGGCGGACGTCGCGGCGTTGATCGACAGCTCCTCGTCGAAAGCGACCACCCGGCCGTCGCGGCGGGGCTCGCCCCCGCCGTCGCGCTTGACGTCGAGGGCGGCCAGCACCCGCTCGGGGGTGATGGGGAACTCCGTGACCCACACGCCCACGGCGTCGTGGATGGCGTTGGCGATGGCCGCGGGCTGGGCGTTGTTGGCCATCTCGCCGATGCCCTTGGCGCCGTAGGGCCCGCCCGAGGAGGGGTTCTCCATGAGCACGTTGTTGATCTCGGGGAGCCCGTCCATGGTCGGCACGTGGTAGGTGTTCATGCCGTCACCCCGGTGCTCGGCGCTCGGGTAGTACGGGTAGCAGGTTTCCAGCACGCCGAAGCCCAGGCCCATCACCGCGCCGCCCTCGACCTGGCCCTCCACCAGGGTCGGGTTCATGGCCCGGCCGATGTCGTAGGTCTGGGTGAGGCTCAGCACCCGCACGTCGCCGGTCTCGTCGTCCACCTCGACGGTGGCCGCGCAGGCCGCGTAGGAGATGGCCGCGTGGGGCGGCTTGTCCACCGCGCCGGTCTCGGGGTCGACGATGGCCGCGCCGGGGTTGAGGTGGGCGCCGTCGCCGGTCAGGAGCTCGCCGTGAACGAAGGTGGCCGCGCCGGCCACCTCGTCCACTCCCATGGACTTGGCCGGCGTGCCCTTGACCGACACCGCGCCGTCGGCGACCTCGAGGTCGGCGGGGTCGATCTCCAGCTCACGCGACGCCACCGCCAGGATGCGCTCGCGCACCTGGCGGGCCGCCTTGAGCACCGCGTTGCCGGCCACGAACGTGGCCCGCGACGCGAACGTGCCGGTGCACATGGGCGACGAGTCGGTGTTGGAGTTGTCGTAGGTCACCCAGTCGTAGGGCACGCCGATGGTCTCGGCCACGATCTGCGACTGGACGGTCTTGGAGCCGTTGCCGATGTCGGCCGTGCCCGAGAACACGTCCACCCGCCCGTCGGGCTTGACCTTGATCCAGGCCTGCGACGGATCGCCGTTCTGGTTCATGCCTGTCGGGTACTCGACGGTGGCGAGCCCCTTGCCAAGATGCAGAGCCATCAGTGCGCTCCTCCTGGCTGTGTTCGGCCCACTATCCCCCGCGGCTCCGTCCTTGAGCCGCTCGCGGGACGGGGGCTGATCGTGCGCGTCATCCTCAGTGACCTCCTGATCCGATCTGGGCCGCGAGATGATCCGGCAGCATGTCGCCGGAGCGCTCCTCCCGGGACATCGCTCGCAGGTCGTCGCGCAACTCGGTGCCGGTGGCCGAGGCCAGCGACTGGAGCACTTCCACAGTGCTGGGATCCTCGTATGCGATGCCGTTGGGCGAGGTGTCGTTGACCCGGTTGGCGTTCTTGAGCCGGAACTCGTAGGGGTCCATCCCCAGTTCCTTGGCGACCCGCTCGGCGTGCACCTCGATGGCGGTGGACAGGCCGGTGACGCCGTAGCCCCGCATGGCGGTGGTGGGGATGCGGTTGGTGAAGACCACGTAGCCGTCGAAGTGCAGGTTGGGGATGCTGTACGCGCCGGTGTGGTGGAAGCTGTGCTTGGTGACGCCGTACACCGAGAAGCGGCCGTAGGCGCCGGCGTCGTGGATGCTGAGCATCTTGCGCCCCAGGATCCACCCGTCACGGCTGACCGCATCGATGATCTCCATGTGCCAGGGGCCGCGGTTGCCCGAGGCGAGCATCTCCTCCTCCCGGGTCCAGCGCCACTTGACGGGCCGCCCCGACTTCAGGGCAGCCAGCGCGGTCAGGGTGTCGGAGGCGGTGTCGACCTTGCCGCCGAATCCGCCGCCGACGGTTCCGCCCACCATCTTGACCTCGCTCATGGGCATCTGGAGATGGGAGCAGACCACGCCCAGCGAGAAGTACATGGCCTGGGTGCAGGTGTGGATGGTCAGGCGGCCGTCGGGCTCGGGAACGGCCACGCACACCTGGGTCTCCAGGGGCGCCTGCTCCTGGGACTGGGTCCGGTAGACGCCCGACACGATCAAATCGGCTGCGTCGAAGGCCGCCCCGATGTCGCCCTTGCGGATCTGGCGGACGTCGAGGTTCCCCTCGTACTGGTCGTACCAGTTGCCGAAGGCGTCGTTGACGACCGGTGCGTCGTCGTCGAAGGCGAGGCGCACGTCGAACAGCGCAGGCAGCTCCTCGTAGTCCACCTCGATGGCGGCGCACGCAGCCCGGGCCTGCTCGAGGCTGTCGGCGGCGACCAGCGCCACCGGCTGGCCCCGGTAGCGGACGTGCTCCTTCGCGAGCAGCGGCTCGTCGCCGGGAATGCCCGCGCCGGACAGGTGGCCGTACACCAGCAAGGGCACGTCGGCGTGGGTGACGACCGCGTGCACGCCGGCCATGGCCTCGGCCCCGGAGACGTCGAGTCGGGTGATCCGAGCGTGGTGGTGCGCTGACCGAAGGGCCGCGGCGTGCAGCATGCCTGGCACCCGCACATCGTCCACGTAGGTGGTGCGGCCGGTCACATGGCCCACACCGTCATAGCGCGGCAGGCGGGCTCCTACGACCTTCATGATGGACCTCCTTGCGACGTGATGCGGACAGCGGCCCTCACGACTCGGCTCCCGCGATGGTCACGTAGGTGTTGTTGGCGCTGGACGCCGTCGACCCGACGTCGAACTCCTCGCCCCGGGCGACCGCGGCCACCGCTTCGAGGATCTTCACGTACCCGGTGCAGCGGCAGTAGTGCCCGGCCAGGGCCTCGCCGATCGCGCCGGTGTCGGCCGAGCCGCCCGCATCGACGTAGGCGGTGGCCGCCACGACCATGCCGTCGGTGCAGAACCCGCACTGGGCCGCATAGTGGTGGATGAAGGCCTGCTGGACCCTGGACAGGTCCTCGGGCGTGCCCAGGCCCTCGACGGTGACGACTTCGGCGCCGTCCAGCGTGCAGACCGCGGTGAGGCACGAGCGGCGGGGCTGGCCGTCCACCAGCACGGTGCAGGCCCCGCAGCCGCCCGACTCGCAGCCGGCCTTGGGGCTGGTGATGTCGAGCTCCTCGCGCAGGACGGTCAGCAGCGAGGTAAGCGGCGGCGACTGCACCGTCCGGGCCGCGGAGTTGACGGTCAGTTCCATGTCAGCCTCCAAGCTGCTCGAGGGCCCGGCCGACGTAGACGGGAAGCACCCGCAAGCGATACGAGGCCGACGCCAGAGCGTCGTCGTAGGGATCGGCGTCGGCGGTCGCGGCCGCGGCCGCGTCGGCGATCGAGCCGCCGGCGGCCAGCGCCGCCTCGGCGGAGGGCAGCCGGCAGGCGTCGGGGGCCGCTCCGGTGGCCGCGATGGTCACATCGCCTCCCGCCCCGCGGGCCGCGCTCACCGTCATGGCGGTCAGCGCCTGCGTATGGTGGCGCTGCAGGGCCACGAACGAGCCCGCGGCTGGCGCCGTGAAGGCGATGTCCAGCAGCAGCCTGCCGGGCCGGGCCCCGCCCGCGGCAACGAAGTCCTCCACGCCGCCGGTGTGGGTGCCGTCGGGATCGGCCCAGCGGAGCACCGCACCGAGCGCGAGCAGCGGGCCCCGCACGTCGCCGTACGGGGCGGGGGCGCAGACGTTGCCGCCGATGGTGGCTTGCCCGTTCACCTCGTTGTCCCCGATGTTGGCCGCGCACGGACCGACCGGGGAGGCCAGCCTCACGCACGCCGCGAGAGGAGCCGCCGCGCCGACCGTCACGCGCCCGTTGGACTGGGCGATCCCGTCCATCTCGGCTCGGCCGAGCCATACCGCCCGCTCGACGGCCACTTGGCCCAGAGTGTGTTGAGGCACCAGCAACGTGCCCCCGGCAAGCACCGTCGCGTGCGGCTGCTCCGTCACGGCGGCCACCGCCTCAGCCTCGGAGGACGGCATGCTCACCGCAGCCGCGCCCACCGTCGATGTCATGGGAACCTCCTGTTGAAGCTCGCGAGCCTGCCCGCGGCAGACCGGCCAGCAACTCCTGCGCTGCCCCTGGATTCAAGCCGACGGCCGCCAGCCGCAACAGGCGCTAGCGGAGCAACCTGCCCACTCCCATAGGAGTGGCTCCTAAGCACTAGTCGACCTCTAGCGACGGGGCGGGAGCTTGGGGCGGTCCTGGTAGCGGGCGTTGAGGATCATTGCCACCAGCTCGGTGCGCGACTGCACGTTGAACTTCATCAAGATGTTGCTCACGTGGTTCTTGACCGTGTAGATGCTCAGGTAGAGGCGCTCGGCGATCTCGGCGTTGGACAGCCCGGTCGCCAGCAGATCGGCCACCTCGCGCTCCCGGTCGGTCAGGTCCCGCAGCACATCGTGGTCCGAGGCGATCAGGCGAGTGACCGACGAGTCCATGGCCGACTGGCCCGCGGCGGTGAAGCGGATCGAGGCGGCCAGGTCGTCGCCGGAGACGCTCTTGAGCTGGAAGCTGGTGGCGCCAGCCTCCAGCGCGGAGCGCAGCAGGGCGCCGTCGGTGAAGCTGGTGAGGGCCAGCACCCTGGTGTCGGGGGCTTGCCGGGCTATCTCCGCGATCGCCTCCACCCCGCCGCCCCCGGGCATTATCAGGTCCATGACCACCACGTCGGGATGCATCTCCACCACCCGGTCGACGGCCACGACGCCGTTGTGGGCCGTGCCCACCACCTCGATGTCGTCGTAGCCGTCGAGGCAGGCGGTCACGCCCTCGCGCAGCAGGTCGTGGTCGTCCACCACCACCACGCGGATGGGCCCGTCGGCGACGGCGCTCATGAGGGACTCTCCGGAGCCCGCACCAGCAGCTCCATGACTCCGGGGACCAGCACCGAGACCGTCGTCCCATCGCCGACACAGCTCTCGACCTGCAAGGACGCACCTATCGCGGCAGCCCGCTCGGCCATGATCCGCAGCCCGAAGTGCTCCGACGCCGATCCCATCTCGAAGCCGGCGCCGTCGTCACGCACCCGCATCTCCAGCACATCGCCGGCGACGTCCACCGAGATGTGCACGTTCTCGGCGTGGGCGTGGCGCGAGACGTTGTTGAGCGACTCCTGAAGTATGCGGTAGAGCGCCACCTTGACGGTCGGCAGCGGCTCCACGTCGCGGTCGAGGTGCACCCGGCACTTGGCCCGCCGGCGGCTCTCGAAGGCCGACACCAGCTGGTGGACCAGATCCACGAACGGCGTCTCCTCGATGACCGACGGCCGCAGTTCCAGCAGCAGGGTGCGCATCTCCGAGAGGGCGCCGGCGGTCAGGGCGTGCAGCCGTTCCGCCCGGTCCCGCTGCTTGGCGCCCAGGTCGGAGGCCCGGGCCAGGGTCTCGGCCAGCAGGGTCGCGGTCCACAGCGTCTGGCTGACGGAGTCGTGGAGGTCGTTGGCCAGGCTCTGCCGCTCCTCCACCGCGGCCAGCGAGCGGGCCAGCACCAGAGAGCGGCTGTTGGAGATGGCCGACGACGCCTGATCGGCCAGGATGGCGAGACGGTCGACATCGGAGTCGCTGAGGTCCTGGCCCGGGCGGGGCTCGATCACGAGGCAGCCGAGACGCTTGTCTGCGGCCTCGAGCGGCAGCACGACCGCCCCGTTGACCCTGGACATCGAGGCGCGCGCCGAAGCAGTGCCCGATCCCGACCCGTCAGCGAGCCCTTCGGGCGGAGACCATCCGCCGAGAGGGTCGGTGATGCGGGTGTGGGGCTCGGGAGCGCCGCGGTCGGGATGGTCCGGGTAGCGCTCGCCGGCCAGCTCCAGCACTCCCTCGTTGTCGTAGAAGGCGACGTAGCTGCGCTCGTGGTCGCAGAGCCGTCCCACACCGATCAGCACCTGCTCGATCACATCGTCGAGCTGCAGCGAGCGGGCGACCGCGGCCGCGGTGTCCCGCAACGCCTCGGCGTGGCTGCGCTGGGCCCGCTCCTGCTCCTCCAGCCTGACCCGCTCCTCGACCTCGCGCCGCAGCGTCTCGTTGGCCCGCGACAACTCGGACGTGCGCTCCCGAACCCGCTCGTCCAGGTCCTCAAGGGTGCGCTGGAGCTCGGCCTCGGCCTCGATCCTGGAGGTTATGTCGGTGAAGGTGCCCAGGGTGCCCACGACCTTGCCGTCGAAATCGGTGAGCGGCACCTTGTTGGTCTCGACCCAGATCACCCGCCCGTCTGCGATGCGGACCTGCTCGCGCAGCCCGATGAGCGGCTCACCGGTCTCCACCACCATGCGGTCGTGGTCCTGGAACCACGGCGTCCCGCTGCGCGGCACCTCGGCGGCGCCCCATGCGCAGTCGGCGTCGGTCTTGCCGATGAGTTCGCTGGGATGACCCACCCCGGCGTACTCGGCCAGCTTGCGGTTGCAGCCCAGGAACACCGAGTCGGCGTCCTTCCACCAGATGGCGTGATGCACGCTGTTGAGCACGAGTTCGAAGATGTGCCGGCTGGCCTGCAGCGCCTCGTTGCCCTCCAGCTCGCCCCGCAGCATGGCGGCGTAGAGCGAGAGGGCACCGACGGAGGCCATGCCGCCGCGATCATAGCCGTTGGCGGCTGACCCGTCGGCGGCTGGCAGGGCTCGGCGCGCGGCGGTGCCGGTCAGGGTCGGATCATGCATTCGCACAGGCTCCGCGGTCAGATCCGGTCAGGCATCCACACCCAGATAGGTGCTCTGGAGCTCCGTCGACTCTAGGAGCTCCGAGGCGGTCAGCTCGACCTCGATGCGACCCGAGGTCATTACCAGCTGTCGGGGCGACATGGCGGTGGCCGCACGCAGGTTCTGCTCCACGACCAGCACGGCCACACCCTCGGACACCAGCTGGCGCACCACGTCGATCAGGGCGTCCACGATGCTCGGCGCCAGGCCCTCGGACGGCTCGTCCATGACGATCAGGGGCGTGTTCAGGAGCAGGGCCCGGCCCACGGCCAGCATCTGCTGCTCACCGCCGGAGAGCTCCGCTCCCCCGTTTCCCCGGCGGTCGGCCAATCGGGGGAACAGCTCGTACACGGCCGCGGGCGTCCAGCGCTTGCCCCGCGACCCGGGCGCGAGCATCGCCAGGTGCTCCTCCACGGTGAGCGACGGGAAGAGCCGGCGACCCTGGGGCACGTAGGCGATCCCGGAGCGGGCCACCTTCTCGGGCGCGAGCCCGTCGATGCGCCGGCCCGAGAAGGTGATGGCGCCGGACGTGGGAGTCACCATCCCCATGATCGTCTTGCACAGCGTGGACTTGCCCATGCCGTTGCGCCCGACGATGCACAGCGCCTCGGTGCCCATCGAGAAGGTCAGGCCCTCCAGCACCCGCGAGGTGCCGTAGCCGGCCTCGAGGGCCTCCACGCTCAACAGCGGGCCCGCGCCGGAGCTCACCGGTCCGCCTCTCTCAGGCCGGCCTCGCTCCCCAGGTAGATGGCGTGCACCAGCGGATCGACCCGTATCTCGTCGGGTGTGCCGCTGGCCACGGTCTCGCCCTCGTTCATCACCACCACCCGGTGGGCGGCGCGCAGCGCCACATCCATGTCGTGCTCGATGAGGAGCAGGGTGATGTCTTCGTCCAGGCTCGTGAGCAGGTCCACCAGGCGTTCCCTCTCGCCCCGCGACAGACCCGAGGCCGGCTCGTCGAGCATGACGAACTCGGGCCCGGTGACCAGGGCCATGCCGATCTCGAGCTGGCGCTGCTGCCCGTGCGACAGGTCGCCGGCCACCGCGCCGACGAGATCGCTGAGCCAGACGGTCTCAGCCATGGCCCTGGCCCGTTCCCGGAACGCCGAGTCGACCTGCGAGCGCAGCAGCGCCAGATGCCGGCCGGAGCGCCCGGTCTGAGCGAGGTAGAGGTTGTCCTCCACCGTCAGTCCCCGGAACAGCCGGGTCTTCTGGTAGGTGCGGGCCACCCCGAGGCGGGGACGGAACCGTGCCGGGAGCTCCGTGCAGTCGATTCCCTTGATGGTCACCCGCCCCGACGTGGGCTTGATGTCGCCTGCGATCACGTTGAACAGGGTGGTCTTGCCGGCCCCGTTGGGTCCGAGCAGCGCCAGCCGGTCGCCCTTCCAGACCTGGAGGTCCACGCCCGCCAGGGCTTGCAGGCCGCCGAACGCCACCACCACCGCCTCCAGGCTCAGGAGGGAGTCCCCCGTGCCGGCGGAGGCGGCGGCGGAAGCGTCGGTGCTCATCGATGATCTACCGCACGCGAGCGCGAATGGGTGAGAGCCCGTCGCGTCGCGGTGGTGTCATTCCCGCTCATGTTCGCTGCGCTCACGGGCCGCTCGGGCCACGGCCTCGCGCCGTATGAGCCGTACTCGTGCATCTATCCGCTCGGCCTCTAGGGCGATGCCTGCGCAGAGTCGGGTCCGCTCAGTTCTGCGGGACGCCGTCGACCACTGGGATGGCGTTGCCGACCCAGGGAAGGTCGCGGGTCTCGCACGCCGGGTTCTCGCGATCCGGTGGCGGCGTCTGCGGGCTGAACGTCCCGCCGAAGCTCTGGTCCACGGCCGGGATCAGGGCGACGGTCTGTGACACGACCTCGCCGGCGTCGTTCAGCACCAACTGCTGGACAGCGGTGTCGACGATGGCCTGGCGGTTCTCGTCAAGGGTGATCGTGCCGTAGGGCCCGTCGATCTGGATGTTTGCCAGGGCGTCGCGCAGGGCGGCGTGGTTGTCGGAAAGGTCGCCGCCGACCTGCTCGAGGGCCATGATGAACGCCAGAGCGGAGCTGTAGAAGCCGTAGAAGAAGCCGAATCCGGCCGCGGCGCGCGGCGCACCGGGCTCCATCCCGGACATCGGGCTCACCAGCGCGTCCCAGGCCGCGTCGGCCGACGCGAGGTACTCCTCGATGGCCGGGGTGGACACGTCGCCGGGCAGGGTGGCGAAGCCGCCCACGTAGGCCCCGGCGATGTCGGTCCCCAGCGCGGCAGCCAGGGCCGGGCTGAAGAACAGGTTGCCTGCATGCTGGTCGCCGGTGAGGTCGCCCTTGGCGGCCAGGAAGGCCTCCAGCGAGGCGTTCGTGCCGGAGCCGCCGACGGCCCAGAAGTAGCCGTCGACCTCGTCCGGGTCGGGAAGCTGCTGGACGAACGACGAGTAGTCGGTGGTCCCCAGGGGCGGGAACACCCTCGACACGACGTCGCCGCCGACGGCGCAGAACTCTGCGATGAAGCCCGCCGTCGAGGTCCAGCCGAAGCTGTAGTCGTCGGCGATCACGGCCGCTGTCTCCCAGCCGGCCACGTTGTGGAGGATGTCGCCGAGACCGGCGTTCCACTGGGCGCCGTCGCCGTTGAACCGGAAGAAGTTCGGGGCCTGGACGACCATGGTGGTCTCCTGGGCGCCGGCGATGCCGTTGAGGAACGTCACATCGGGATGGTCCTTGGCGTAGTTCGCGACGGCGATGCTCTCGTCACCCGAGAGCGGCCCGATCACCACGTTGGCGCCGTCCTGCTCCACGAGCTTGCGGACTTCCTGGATGATGCGGTCGGGCGTGTCGTCGCCGCAGCCGATGCCGACGACCTCGATGGGAACGCCGGCGACCACGGCGCCGCTGAATCCCTCCAGGGCGCTGGTACTGGAGTTCGACGTGCCGCCTGCAAAGGTGATGAACGGCAGTGACGCACCGGCCACGACGTCCTCGTGGAACGCGCCGAAGGCGCCCTCGCACTCGCCGAGGATGCCGAGGTGAACGACGGCGTCCATCGGCGCCTCGTCCTCATGCTCATGCTCGGCCTCGTCCTCATGCTCATGCTCGGCCTCGTCCTCATGCTCATCCTCATGCTCGGGCTCGGGTTCGGCCGGCGCGGCTGTGGTAGCCGGGGCGGCCGTGGTGGCCGGAGCAGCCTCATCGGCTTCGTCGTCGCCGCAGGAAGCGGCGAGCAGACCGAAGACGGCGAGGATGCCGACAAGGCTCAAGAGCCTCCGCACGGTTGGCTTGTTTCTCATGGAGTGGTCCTTTCTCTAAGGGGCTTATCCCCTCCATTGGTGGGGCGGACGGGCGTCCGCTTCGGACCGCGCTGGGCGGCCGCGATCTTGATGGACCCGGTCATGGCGTCGGACCGGCCGCGGTGGCGGCCGGGGTGGCCCCGGATCCGGGGGTGGTTCGGACCAGACGGCGCAGGCCCTTGCGGATGCGCTCGATGATCCCGGCGAGGCCGTCGGGCGAGAGGATCATGATGAGCAGCACCAGCACGCCGACGACGGTGTTGAAGCGGGCCTCGGTGATGCCGATGTGGTCCACGAGAGGGAGGTTGCGAAGGTAGTTGTTGGCCGCCACGAACACGAAGGCGCCCAGCCAGGCGCCCTCGAGGCTGAGCGTGCCGCCGATGACGGCCACGATGAGCAGGTCCAGAGTGGGACCGATCGATATCGACGTGGGGTCGATCTGGCCGTTCCACCAGACGTTGAAGACGCCGGCCAGACCGGCGGTGAAACCGGCCAGGGTGAAGGCCAGGGTGCGGTGCAGCGACACGTTGAAGCCGAGCGAGGCCATGCGGACGGGATCGTCGCGGATGCCCTGCAGCGCCAGGCCGAAGGGGGTGGTGGCCACCACCCTGAAGGCAACGTAGATGAGCACCGACAGCACCACCAGCGCGAGGTACATCCGCACGGGGTGGTCACGGAACAGGCCGGGAGGGTCGATGCCGGTGATCCCGCCGAAGCCCGACAGCGGGGTTATCGATCCGAACACGTAGTAGCCGATGACCGCGTACGTGAGCGTGATCATCAGGAAGTAGATGCCCGTCGTGCGCGACGCCAGCGCCCCCAGGACGAAGGCGACGGCAGTGGTCACCGCCAGCGCGAACAGCACCGCTACCCATGGGTTCCAGCCCAGCTTGAGGCCCTTCGACCAGGCGTCCTGGGCGACGACGGCGTTGCCGACCATGAAGCCGGCCACCCCTGCGAGCAGGTACTGGGCCAGCGACACCATCCCCCCGTAGGCCGCGAGGAACACGATGGTGGCCGCGGCGATGCCGAGGATCATGGTGCGGGTCATCACGAACTCCACGAAGAAGTTCGAGCCGAACAGGGGAAGCAGCAGCGCCAGCACCGTCGCCGCGGCCACGACCGCGTTGCGGGCCGACAGCAGCCTGCTGGGGGTCCGGCCGGCCGGACCCGGCCCACCGACGGTGCCCGTGGAGTTCACTCGACCCGCCCGTATAGGCCGTTGGGGCGAACCGCCAGCACCACGGCCAGCAGCGCGAACGTGAATATGACCGAGTAGTAGGTGTACCCGGCGGGCAGGTACGCGGGCGAGAGGGCCACCACCATGCCGTACAGCAGCGACCCGGCCACGGCGCCCTTCACCGATCCGAGCCCGCCGATGATCACGACCACCAGCGAGTTGAGCAGCCAGGCGCCGTCGACGCCGGGCGCCACCGACCCGGCGAAGGACCCGCCCAGGACGCCGCCGACCCCGGCCAGGAACGATCCGACCACGAAGGTGACCGCGAACACCAGCGTGATGTTGATGCCGAGCGCCCTGACCATCTCCTGGTCGTCCACGCCGGCCCTGATAACCATGCCCATGCGGGTGCGGTTGAGCCAGAGCCACAGCAGCGCGCCCACCAGGAGCGCCACCCCCAGCATGAACAGCCGGCTGGAGGCGTAGCGCTCGCCCACGATCTCGAAGAAGTGCGTGACCGCGCCCGGCCATTTCAGCGGCTGGGCCACGCCGCCGAAGTGGGCCAGCAGCTGGTCGGCGGCGATCACCGAGATGGCCAGCGTGATCAGCGCCTGGCGCAGGTCCTGGCCCTGGTTCCAGCGCAGCAGCAGCTGCTGCATGAGCAGGCCGAGGACGGCCACGACGGCTCCGGCGGCCAGCAGCGGCAGGATCCATGCGAGCAGGCTCACGTCGCGGGCGTCGATGTTGGCGTCCTTGCCGACCATGTTGGTCTGGATCTCGTGAGCGATGTAGGCGGCACCAAGGAACAGGGAGCCGTGGGCCATGTTGACCGTGCGCATCAGGCCGAAGATCAGGGTGAACCCCGAAGCCACCACGAAGAGCAGTCCTGCGAATGTGACCCCGTCCAGCAGCGTGACGACGAACTCGCCCGGCTCGCGTATGGCGGGGCCGGCGGACGTGTTGCGGGCCAGGACGAGGACCCACAGGGCTGCCGCGGCCACCGGCACCCACACCGCGGCGCGCGCCACCCAAGCCGGCAGCGTGAACGGCCGCCGGAGCTGAAGTTCCCGCTCGTCGACGGCGTGCGCGGTCAACTAGCCCTCCAAGTGCTGGCTCGCGGTGAAAGTAGCCATGGACCCGGGTCGCGCCCAGCGGCCCGAGAGCCATTGTCACCCCTACGTTGGTGCCAGTCCTATAGAACTACGCGCGTAGAACTAGGCGCGAGGACCGCGCGCCTGCGGAGCACGAGCGGTGTCTAGAGGCTCGCGGCCACGATGCGGGCCGTCTCGGCGATGGCGTCGTCGAGCGGTGTGGGTTCTATGTCGCCGAGCAGCGCCACCAGGCCGGCGGGCGACAGGGCCTCAGCGAACGGCAGCGGGTCGCCGTCCACACCGAGGTCGTCGAAGCCGGTGACGCGGCGGACCCGCTCCACGAAGTCGTCGATCGACGTCACGTGGCCCCGCAGATTCACCGCAGGAGCGGCGGGAGCATCGAAGTCGACCCGGGAGGCGGCGATGAACGCCCGGGCCACGTCGGGCGCGTAGTGGAAGTCGGTCACGCCCCCGTACCCCACCGTGTACGGCTCGCCCCGCACCGCGCTGTAGATGGCCGCGGTCGGCGCGGAGGTGACACCCTGGTCCCGGCCGGCGCCGTACACGGTGAAGGGGCGCAGCCCCACCGATGCCAGCCCGTGGTCGGCCGCGAACACCGCGGCCGTCTGCTCGTTGGCCACCTTGTAGGCGCCGTACAGGGTGGCGGGCTTGGCGAGCGCGTCCGGTCCGAGTATGGACTCGGGATAGAGCTCCGGCGGTCCGAAGATGGCGGCGCTCGAGGCGTAGGCGACCGGCGAGATGCCGTGCTCCACCGCGGCCTCGAACACGTTCACGGTCCCCTGCACGTTGACGGCCGCGCCGGCGCTGGGGTCGGCCTTGCAGAACGGCACCTGCAATGCGGCGAGATGGATCACCCGGTCGACGCCGGCCATGGCGTCGACCACGGCCGAGCGGTCGACGATGTCGCCGACGACGCGGCGGAAGTCCAGCGGGGCGCCGCCGGAGATGAGACGGTGGCGGTCGTCGTTGGCGCCGAGGTCGAATGTGGTGACCTCGGCACCCTCGTCCAGCAGCAGGCGCACCGTCCACGCGCCGATGCACCCGTCGGCGCCGGTGACAAGGAAATGCTCGGCCATCAGTAGGTCGCCCTCCCGCCGGAGATGTCGTAGCACGCGCCGGTGCTGAACGAGCAGTCCTCCGAGCACAGCCAGCCCACCAGGGCGGCCACCTCCTCGGGCTGGCCCAGACGGCCCATGGGGATCTTCGAGAGCATGTAGTCCAGCACCTCCGGTGCGGTGGCCAGGTTCATGGGGGTGGCGATCACCGCCGGCGCGATCGAGTTGACGATCACGCCGGTGGTGGCCAGTTCCTTGGCCACCGACTTGGTCATCGCGATGACGGCGCCCTTGCTGGCCGAGTAAGCGCTGAGATTCGGGTTGCCCTCCTTGCCGGCGATGCTGGCGATGTTGACCACCCGGCCCCAGCCCCTCTTGACCATGCCGTCCAGGGTGGCTTGCATCACGTTGAAGATCCCCGTGACGTTCACGGTGAGGGTGCGCTCCCACTCGTCCAACGGGGTATCCAGCAGCGGCACGTTCGGCCCGACGATGCCGGCGGACTGCACGACGATGTCAATCTCGTCGATGCCGTCGATGGCCCTGACGGCGGCCGCGTCGGTCACATCGACCTCGTGTATGGCCTCCAGCTCGCCGGCCCGGTCGGCCATGTCGCCGGCGTGCAGGTCCACGGCGGCCACCCGGCATCCCTGGGCCAGAAGGCGGTCGACGCACGCTGCGCCGATCCCCGATCCGGCGCCGGTCACCAGCGCTCTGCGTTCCACGGTCATCGTTTCCCTCCCGGTGTCCTTCGTCAGTAGGTTGCCCGGCCGCCGGTGATGTCGTAGCAGGCTCCGGTGCTGAACGAGCAATCCTCCGAGCACAGCCAGCCCACCAGCGCAGCCACCTCCTCCGGTTCGCACATCCGACCCATCGGGACCTTCGACACCATGAAGTCGAGCATCTCCTGGGTGGCGGGGCCCAACATCGGCGTGTTGGTGATCGTCGGCGCCACCGCGTTGATCAGCACACCCGTGGTGGCCAGCTCCTTGGCCACCGACTTGGTGAGAGCGATCACCGCTCCCTTGCTGGCCGAGTAGGCCGACTGATGCGCGTTGCCCTCCTTGCCGGCGATGCTGGCGACGTTGACCACCCGGCCCCAGCCCCGCTCGACCATGCCGGGCAGCGTGGCCCTCATCACGTTGACCACGCCCGAGACATTGACGGCCATGGCCCGGTCCCAGTCGTCGGGCGACGTGTCAGTCAGCGGACCGACGGGCCCGGCAATGGCGGCGCACTGCACCACGATGTCGATCTCGTCGATGCCTTCGACGGCGTGCAACGCGGCCGCGTCGGATACGTCGATCTCGACGATGGCCTTCAGCTCTCCGGCGCGATCCTCCATCCGGCCGGCCCGCAGGTCAACCGCCACCACGTTGTGGCCCCGCTGGAGGAACCATTCTGCGCACGCTGCGCCGATGCCGGACCCGGCGCCGGTGACCAGCGCGGTGCGGGTCGCAATCACGGATTCCCACAGTGTCCGCAGACCGCGGGAAGCGGGCTCGGTGTGCTCCCGTTGCCTGACATGGCGCCTCATCGTAGGGGCGGTCCCGTCACGCTCCTAGCACAGCCCCGTTCAGGGCCCCGTTAGCGGTCGAGGAGATTCGCGGCTTGTATGGGCGGCGACCTGCCCGGAGGCGTTCAGCTTCACGAAGTGGCCCCGTTAGCCGTCGAGGAGCTTCGCGGCTTGTATGGGCGGCGACGGCAGGCCGGCACGAAAGGTGGCACAACATGGCGGTGAACATCACCAAGGCAGGTATTGATCTGGGGATCGTGACCAACAACGGCGACGCGATGCTCGAGTTCTACCGGGATGTCGTGGGCCTCGAGTTCGAGGCCACGCTGGCCCTGGAGGCGATCGGGATCGCCCGGATGGACCGCCTGCTGTGCAACGACAGCGTGCTGAAGCTGGTGACGCCCACCGCCGACGTGCCATCCGGTCCCGGCGGAGGCATGGCCGCATGCACCGGTCTGCGCTACTTCACCCTCTCCGTGGACGACGTACAGGCTGCGGTGGCCGAATGCGAAGCGGCCGGAGCGCCGGTCGTGTGGCCCCCGACGGAGAGTCGTCCGGGGGTGACGATCGCCATGGTCGAGGATCCCGACGGCAACTGGGTGGAGTTCATCCGGATGTCGTGAACGGGCGCGACCAGGACCGCGCCCCCGACGGAGGCGATACGACCAGATATGGCACAGCCCGCCTGCCTCGGTTGAGCCGCGACCAGGACCGCGCCCCCGACGGAGGCGATACAGCGCTACGCTCCGCCGCGTGACCGCCAGGAAGCGGCAGGCCTGGAACTACACCCCCGAGCTGCCGCTGCGGTCGGCTCCGTTCCTGCACTGGCCGCTGCGGCCCGCCGCCATTGCCCGCCACCTGGTCAGGACCTGGAGGCCACTCACATCCCGGGTGTTCATGCTGGCAGTCGCCTTCGCTGTCTGGGAGTGGGCCAGGCCGTCGCTGGCCGAGGCCGAATCGCTGCGACTGGGCTGGATCCTCGAGATCTGGGTCCGCAACATCGTCGTGCTAGCGGTGGTGGCCGGCGGGCTCCACCTAATCCTCCAGCGCCACCGGACCCAGGGGGACGGCCTGCGCTACGACGCCCGGCCCTTGACGAAGAACAAGAGCCTGTTCCTGTTCAACGACCAGGTGAAGGACAACATGTTCCTCAGCCTCGTGCCGGCCATGATCGTCGCCACCGCATGGGAGTCGCTGGGCTGGTGGGCCTACGCCAACGGCATCGCGCCGCACTGGTCCTTCAGCGACAGCCCGGTGTGGTTCGTTGTGCTGCTGGGCCTGATCCCCATCTGGTCGGTCCTCTACTTCGGGGCCGGCCACTGGGTGCTGCATCGCCCGCTGGTGTACACCCACGTCCACTCCTGGCACCACCGCAACATGAACATCGGCCCGTGGTCGGGCCTGTCGATGCATCCGCTGGAGCACGTGATCCTCTACAGCGACATCCTCCTGCTGCTGGTGGTGCCGTCGAGCCCGGTTCACATGCTGTTCGCGATGATGCACCACACCATCGGGGCGCCCATGAGCCACACCGGCTATGACGCGGTCCGCCTACCGGCGCGCCAGCGCTTCGAGTTGGGCGACTTCCACCACCAGCTCCATCACCGCTACATCGAGTGCAACTACGGCGGGCTCGAGTCGCCCCTCGACGAGCTGATCGGCGCGTTCCACGACGGAACGCCCGAAGGCGAACAGATGGTGACCGAGCGCCTCAACCGGATCTCGGAGTCACGACAGGCCAAGGCCTGAACCCCGCGAGAGAGGATCCCGACAATGACAGGAACATTCGCTCGCCGACCGGCGGCGCTACTGGCTGTCCTCGGTGCTGTCGCCGCCCTTGCCGTGTCGCTGTCGCCGGCCGCTGGTGCGCAGCCCACTCCGGTGCCCATCAGCGCCGACACCTTCACGCTGATCATCCTGCACAACAACGACGGTGAGTCGAAGCTTGTGCCCGACCCCGTAGACGGCACCCCGTCGGGCGTCCTGACCAGCGTCGACGGCTTCCCCGGTGTGGCCCGCTTCGTGACGCTGATGAAGACCATGCAAGCCCGGGTGCACGACGGGACCGGTCTGCTCACGGTCAGCGCCGGCGACAACTTCCTGGCCTCGCAGGAACTCGGGGTGTCGCTGGCCGGCGGCGGCCCGCTCTATGACTCGGTCGCCCTGCGGGGCCTCTACGACGCCATCACGTTGGGCAACCACGACTTCGACCTCGGCCCTGAAGTGGTCGCCCGCTTCATCAAGGGATTCAACGAGTCGGTGCCGTTCCTGTCGGCCAACGCCGACTTCTCCGGCGAGCCCGCTCTCCAGGAGCTGGTCGACTCGGGCGTGCTGGGCGCCAGCACCATCGTGACCACCGCCGGCCAGCAGGTCGGCGTCATCGGGGCGGTGACCCCCATGCTTCCCAACATCTCCTCGCCCCGCAACGTGGTGATCTCCGACGTCCGGGGTGCGGTCATGGCCGAGGTCGAGGCGCTCACCGCACAGGGCGTGAACAAGATCGTGCTGGTGAGCCACCTCCAGGCCGTCGCCGAGGAAACCGCCCTCGTGGCCGGCTTGACCGGCGTTGACGTGGTGGTCGCCGGCGGCGGCGACGAGCTGCTGGAGGGTGGCGACAGCTGCCTTCCGGACCTGGAGCCGGTGGGGCCGTACCCGCTGCTGGTGCGCGATGCCGCCGATGTCGAAGTGCCGGTGGTGACCGCGCCCGGCGGCTACCGCTGCATCGGGCAGCTGGTCGTCAACTTCGACGGTGACGGCAACGTCACGAGCGCATCCGGCAAATCCGTCGGCGTGGACTTCGGGATCGAGCCCGACCCCAAGGTGCAGGCCGAGGTCGTCGAGCCCTTGGCCGCAGCCGTGGCCGAGATAGACGCCCACGTCATCGGCACGAGCGAGGTCGACCTGGACGGGCGCCGGACGGGCGTGCGGACCACCGCCACCAACGAGGGCAACCTGCTGGCCGACGCCCTGCGGGCCGCGGCCGCCAACCTGGCCACGGCCTTCGGAACTCCCGTGCCCGACGTCGCGATCCAGAACGGCGGCGGCATCCGCAACGACGCCGTCATCGCGGCCGGGCCGATCACGACCGGCGACACCTGGGACATCGCCCCGTTCCGCAACTTCGTGGTGGTGGGCGAGGTGCCCCGCGACACCCTCCACAGGCTGCTGGAGCAGGCCGTCGACCGGGTCCCGGGCGCCGGGGGCCAGTTCCCGCAGGTCTCGGGGTTCACCTTCCGCTACGACCCGTCGGCGCCGGCCCGCGAGACCGACCGGGCCGGCGACTGCTCGCTGGCCGGCAATCCGGGGTCGCGGATCCGCGAGGTGACCCTCGACGACGGCTCCGTCGTCGTGCGCGACGGCGCGGTGGTCGCCGGTGATCCGGTGGTGCTGGCCACCATCGACTTCCTGGCCAACGGCGGCGACTGCTACCCGCTGGCCGGCATCGAGTTCACGTCGCTGGGCGTGACCTACCAGCAGGCCCTGGCCCGCTACATCGAAACCGACCTGGACGGCTGGATCACCGAGGCCGGCTACCCGGCCGGGGGCGACGACCGCATCACCGCCCTGCCGGTCGAGGCCGGGGCCGAACCCGAGCCGGAGACTGTCGGGGTCGCGGTCAGGCCCGGCGACACCCTGTGGGGACTGGCCCGGACCCACCTCGGAGCCGGCGCCCGCTGGCCGGAGATCTTCGAACTGAACGCGGGCCGGGTCCAAGCCGACGGTAAGCGCCTCACCGACCCGGACCTGATCGTGATCGGCTGGGTCCTCAAGCTGCCGGCAAGCTGATCGGCCTCTTGGCCGACGGACGTCAGACCATGGCCTCGGGCCGATGCTGGAAGGGGTCGACGACAGTCACGTCGCCGAGTCGCTGACCGTCTCGCAGGTCCTCGGTGAGCAGGTGGTCGCAACCGGCCGCCTGCGCGGCGGCGACGATGAGCGCATCCCAATGGGACAGGCCGAAACGATCTGCGACGGCGAAGGCCGCGGTCACCACATCGATAGTGCTAACTACTACGATGACGGCGGTGCAATCCATACGAGACACCCTGGCCGCTGCCGGTGGTTTGCAACGAATCCGCAAGCCAGATGACCCATGTGCCGGTCCGAGCCGGCGGACGGCGAGAGCCCGGAGGACTCTGATGGTGCTGGTGATCAGTTCGCTGGTCGCTGCGGCTTGCTCCGACACCCCTTCGCCTCCGGCATCCGTCGGATCCGGCGCCGGTGCCGACCCGGAAGCGGGGGTCGGATCCGACACCGGTGCCGGCGCCCGCACAGGCACCGACTCCGACGGAGGCGGCGCTCGCCCGGGCAACGGCAGCGATGGCCCGGCCGATGAGACCATCATCGAGTTGGGCAACGACGAGATCGTGCTGACGGCGGGATTGGTGCGCTTCGACGCCTGCGACGCTCTGCTGGACCATCTGCGCACCGAGGCCGCCGAGCGGGTGGGGCCGTGGGGCTTCGGCCGCGCGCCGCGCGCCTTCATCGTCGAGGAGGAACCGGCCGAGACGGCAGCGGCAGATTCCGCCGGAGACTCCACCGCCTCCCGGACGGCGCCGGTCGAGGGCCTGGACTTCTCGGGAACCAACGTCCAGGAGGCCGGCGTCGACGAGGCCGACATCATCAAGACCGACGGCCTGCGGATCTTCGTCATGTCGGCCGGGCGGTTGACGGCGGTCGATGCCGCACGCCGGCAGGTGCTCGGATCCGTTCAGCTGGCCGAAGGCCGGTGGCCGAGACTGTTCCTGGCCGGCGACAGCCTGCTGGCGATCGTGGACACCACCGACCGCGGGGCAGGCGTGCCCGGGACAGTGATCCAGCGCATCGACATTCACGACGGGGTCCCCGAGATCGTCGAGACGCTGCGGGTCCGGGCCCACTATGTGAGTGCTCGCAGCGTCGGTGGGACGGCGAGGGTGATCCTGCGGTCGTATCCGGAGCGCGACTTCGCGTTCGTCTATCCGAGCGACAACCCCGGAAGCGAGGAGATCGCCGCGGAAGCCAACCGGTCCCGGATGCTGGAGAGCACGCTCGAGGACTGGCTGCCGGGCTACTCCGTCAGATCCTCCGGCGGCGCCGAGAGCGAAGGGCTCCTGTCGCCGTGCGATCAGGTGCATGCACCTACGGTGTTCTCCGGCTTCGGTGTGACGACAGTGCTGAGCGTGCCGGTCGCCGGTGCCATCGACCCCGACACGGCCACATCGGTGCTGGCCCCGGGCGAGGTCGTCTACGCGTCGCCGGAATCGGTGTACGTGTCCACAACCACCTGGATCGACCCCGACAACGCCGGTGTGGACTGGGAGCAGGTCCGGGCCGAGTTCCGTACGAACATCCACCGCTTCGACATCACTGGTCCCGAGGGTGCCGTCTACGCCTCATCCGGCAGCGTGCCCGGCGAGATCCACAACCAGTTCTCGCTGTCCGAGCACGCCGGGCACCTGCGGGTCGTCACCACCACCGGCGACCGCCGGAGCATCGAGTCAGAGAGCTGGGTGAGAGTGCTGGCCGAGTCCGGCGGCCAACTCGTCGAGGTCGGGGCGGTGGGCGATATCGGCAAGGGCGAGCGGGTGCAGTCGGTCCGATTCGCCGGAGACGTCGGCTACGTGGTCACCTTCCGCCAGATCGACCCGTTCTACACCATCGACCTCTCCGATCCGGCCGACCCGACCGTCCTCGGCGAGCTGAAGATCCCGGGGTTCTCCAGCTACCTGCACCCGATCGGCGACGGCCTGGTGGTCGGCGTGGGCTTCGACGCCGACGACGGCGGGCGCGTCACGGGTGCCAAGGTGTCGCTGTTCGACGTGAGCGACCTAGCCGACCCCCGGGAGGTGTCGGTGTGGACCGCGCCGAGCGGCTGGAACAATATCGGCTGGGACCATCGGGCCTTCCTGTGGTGGGCACCCGAGAGCCTTGCGGTCATCCCCGTGACCGTCGACTACGAATGGTCGGGTGCGGTGGTGCTGGCGGTCGCCGACGGCACGATCGAAGAGGCGGGCCGCATCGCCCATCTGGAAGCCGGCGTCGCAAGCTCAGCCGACACCTGCCGGGACCTGACCGTGGACGACGTGATCGACAGCGGCGGCCTCAATGAGGGCGAGCTTCCCGATGGCCAGGACGCCGGCGACTGGATCGCCTGGCATCTCCTCCACGACCCCGAGAGCTACCCGTGGCTGCTACTGGCCTGCGGTGCCGGCGAGACAGGCTCGAGGGCCGGACTCGAATGCGAGTTCGTCGAGCAGACCCGCGAGCAACGCGCATCCATCAGACGGCGGTTCGCCTTCGGAGCCGACGAGGACCTCTGGTCCTGCCTGCCTCCAGAAGACGAATCCGACGAACCCCCTGCTCGACAGATCGTGCGCAGCCTCGTCATCGGCGACGCCCTCTGGACGCTCAGCCATCCGTACCACCAGTTCGGCGGCGGGGGCACCGAGGGCCTCCTTCAGATAAACGACCTGACCAGCTTGGATTTCCTGGACGACATCGTCCTCTAGAGCGGGCGATGATCGGGCGTCCGGCAGGATCAGGGTGCTCGTCCTGACCTGGAGGCCGAGCGGATAGGCGGCACAACTCGGCGCATACGGCGCGAGGCCGTGGCCCGAGCGGCCCGTGAGCGCAGCGAACAAGAGCGGGAATGACACCGCTGCGACGCGACAGGCTCTCGCCTATCCGCGTGGCCCCTTAGACGCAGCGGGTCAGGTGTAGTCCTGGTACTTGTCCAGGTAGCGGACCGGGCGGCTGAGGGCGTCCTTGCGGAACGGGTCGCCGAGCTCCTTGGTGCACATGGCTTCGATGACGGTGGTGCGGCCCCCGTTCATCTGGGCGTCGATGGCCGCGGTCAGCGCAGGGCCGACGTCCTCCAGCTGGTTGATCCGCACCCCGTCGGCGCCCATGGCCCGGGCCACCTCGGACCAGTCCTCGCCGCCGTCGAGCTCGCCGGCCACGAAGCGCTGGTCGTAGAAGTCGACCTGGTTCTTCTTCTCCGCTCCCCATTGCCGGTTGTGGAACACCACCGCGGTGACCGGGATGTCGTGGCGCACCGCGGTCATGGTCTCCACCATGCTCATGGCCCAGGCGCCGTCGCCGGCGTAGGCCACCGCGGGACGGTCGGGTGCGGCCTTCTTGGCCCCGATGGCGGTGGGCAGGGCGTAGCCGCAGTTGCCCCAGCTCATGGCGGCGAGGAACGACCGGGGCTCCTCGAAGCGCAGGTAGCTGTTGGACACCGAGTTGATGTTGCCGATGTCGGTCGACACCATCACCCGCTCGGGCATCGCCTTCTCCAGCTCCCGCAGCACCTGGCGGGGGTGCATCCAGTCGTCGGCCTCGGCCGCGGCCTGCTTAATCATGTCCACGCTGAAGTCGTCGGTCTCCTCGGTCCAGTCGTCGAGCTCGGCCTCCCAAGCAGCCTTCTCGCCGGCCGTCTCCGCGGCCCGCTGCACCCGGGTGGCGTCACAGGCCAGCTCCCGGCCGGCCAGCCTGGCGCCCAGCGCGGCCGCGGCCGCGCCGGCGTCGCCGCAGATGCCTACGTCGATGCGCTTGACCAGGCCGAGCATCTTCGAGTCGGCGTCGACCTGGATCACCTTGGCCCCGGTCGGCCAGTAGTCGAGCCCGTGCTGGGGCAGGGTGCCGAACGGTCCGAGGCGGGTGCCGAGGGCCAGCACCACATCGGCTCTGGAGATGAGCCGCATGGCCGCCTTGGAGCCCTGGTACCCGAGCGGTCCGCACCACTGCGGGTGCGACGCCGGGAACGAGTCGTTGTGGAGGTAGCTGTTCACCACCGGGCACCCGAGGCGCTCGGCCAGCGCCACCGTCTCGGCCATAGCGTCGCCCATCACCACCCCGCCGCCAGAGATCATCACCGGGAACGACGCCGAGGCCAGCAGCTCGGCGGCCTGGTCGAGGGTCCGGTCGCCGCCGGGGCCGCGGTCGAGGCGCTGGGGCTCGGGGATCTCGACGTCGATGTCGCCGTAGAAGCGGTCGCGGGGGATGTTGAGCTGGGTGGGGCCCATCTCCGACAGGGCCCGGTCGAAGCAGCGGGCGGTGAGCTCGGCCATGCGGTGCTCGTTGTTGACATGGCCCTGGTACTTGGTGAACTCCTCGAACATGGGCAGCTGGTTGGCCTCCTGGAAGCCGCCGAGGCCCATGCCCATCGTCCCGGCCTCGGGGGTGACGACCACCACCGGGCTGTGAGCCCAGAAAGCGGCCGCCACGGCGGTCACGCAGTTCGAGATGCCGGGCCCGTTCTGGCCGATCACCACGCCGTGGCGGCCCGACACCCGGCTGAACCCGTCGGCCATGTGGGCCCCGCCCTGCTCGTGGACCACCGGCACCAGCTCGATCCCGGCCGGCTCGAAGATGTCCATGGCGTCCATGAAGGCGCTGCCCATGATGCCGAAGATGGTGTCCACGCCGTGGGCGACCATCGTCTCCACGAACGCCTCGCTGGGAGTCATGCGAGTCATGTCTGCAACCTCCATCAGCCGGCTCGCCCCCTCACGGGCGGCACGCGGATGTTAGAGCCTATAACTGATCCTCTAGACCCCGCCATGTCCAGCTTCCTGGACCCAGGCGTGAGCACTTCTAGCGCTGCGCCTGTGCAGCCTGAATTTCTGAGGGCCAATGACTCTTGATGTAGGCGAGAACGGCCCAGATGTCCGCGTCGTCGAGTTCATCGGCGAAACCACGCATGTCGCTCTTGTAGCCCTCCCCGGCGACGGCCTCGGTTCCCCGTTTGGTCACTTCGAACAGCTGGACGTCGCTGTGATGCCAAGTGTGTCCGGTCTCGTCGTGGGGAGGGGCGGGAAGGGTGCCGTCGGCCTTTCTCTGCCTCCAGTTCGGCTGTCCTTCCAGGTTCACACCGTGGCATGAGGCGCAGGACTCCGCGTAGACCACCGATCCCCGGGCGACAAGCTCGGGATCCGAAGCGTCGGCTCTGCCAGAGTAGGGTCGCTCCCCGGTCCCGCCCGAGAGGACGGAACAGGCCGCAACCAGACCGGCCACGGCCACGAACAGCACGATGACGGTGGAGGTCGGGACGCGTCGCTCGCGCCTCCTCCCGGTCACAAGCGATTCGAGCGGAAGCGGCGCAGGCGCAGGCTGTTGGACACCACGAACAGCGACGACGCCCCCATGGCGGCCGCGGCGGCCATCGGGCTCAGCACGCCGGTCGCAGCCAGTGGGATGGCGGCCACGTTGTAGGCGAAGGCCCAGAACAGGTTCACCTTGATCGTGCCCAGGGTGCGGCGCGACAGGGCGATGGCGTCAGGCACCGCCCGCAGGTCGCCGCCCACGATGGTCAGATCGGAGGCCTCCACGGCCACGTCGGCGCCGGTCCCGACCGCGATCCCCAGGTCGGCCTGGGCCAGCGCGGGGGCGTCGTTGATGCCGTCGCCCACCACCGCCACCCGCTTGCCGGCCTCCTGCAGCCGGACCACCGCGGCAGCCTTGTCGCCGGGCAGCACCTCGGCGGTCACGTCGTCCACTTCTATGGCGTCGCCGACGGTGCGGGCCGTCCGGCGGTTGTCGCCGGTGATCAACGACACCTCCAGGCCCATGGCCCGCATCTGCTGAACCGCCTCACGGGAGGTGGGCTTGACCGTGTCGGCCAGCGCGATGGCCGCCTCGGCGGCCGCTCCCCGGCCGACCAGCACCGCGGTGTGGCCAGTCGCCTCGGCTCTGGCCATGGCCAACTCGATCTCGTCGGGAATCTCCTCGAACAGCGGTCGCCGTCCGACCCGGACCTCGGCGCCGTCCACCCGGCCGACGACACCCACACCGGGCTGGTTCCGGAAGTCGGTGATGGTGCGAGCCGACGGCCAGCGCCGGGCGATGGCGGCACCGACCGGGTGCTCGGACCTCGACTCCAGCGCGCCCGCGAGCAGTCCCATGACGGTGGCGTCCATGTGGGGCTGCGCCACAGTGGCGTCCGCCTCGAAACGGCCCTCGGCAACCGCGCCGGTCTTGTCGAGCACCACCGCATCGACCACCTCGAGGCGGCCCTCGGTGACCGTGCCGGTCTTGTCCAGCATCACCGCGTCGACCAGGCGGGTGTCCTCGAGCACTTCGGCGCCCTTGATGATCACGCCGAGCTGCGCTCCCCTGCCGGTGCCGACCATCACCGCCAGGGGAGTGGCCAGGCCCAGCGCGCACGGGCACGAGATGATGAGGACGGCCACCGCCGCGGTGAACGCGTCCGAAGCGGCTGAGCCCACCAGGAACCAGACGCCCAGCGTGACCGCAGCAAGGACGATCACGACCGGCACGAACACAGACGCCACCCTGTCCGCCAGGCGCTGGACGGCGGCCCGGCCCCCCTGAGCCTCATCGACCAGGCGCACGATCTGGGCCAGGGCGGTGTCGGTGCCCACCCTGGTGGCCTCCACCTCCAGGGTGCCGTTGGCGTTGACGGTGGCGCCGATGACCTCGTCGCCGGGCGCCACCTCCACCGGGACGGGCTCGCCGGTCACCATCGACATGTCCACCGCCGATGCGCCGCTCACCACGGTGCCGTCGGTGGCGATCCGTTCGCCGGGCCTCACGATGAACCGCATGCCCACGGCCAACTCGTCGACCGGGATCTCCGTCCCGTCGGCCAGGCGGGCGGTGGCCGAGCCCAGCCGGGCCAGGGCCCGTACGGCGTCACCCGAGCGGCGGGTGGCCCGGGCCTCCAGCCACTTGCCCAGCACCACGAGAGCGACGATCACCGTTCCCGTCTCGAAGTAGACGTGGCCGTCGTCGACGCCGGCCAGCAGCACCACCGTCGACCAGAGCCAGGCCGCGACGGTGCCCATCGACACCAGAGTGTCCATGGTGGCGGCCCGGTGGCGCAGGTTGCGAACCGCGGCCCGGTGGAACGACCATCCCGAGCCGAACACCACCACCGCGGAGGCCGCCAGGGCGGCCCAGCGCCAGCCGTCGAAGCGCAGCGGCGGCACCATCGACACGGCCACGACCGGCAGCCCGGCCACGGCCGCGGCGATCAGCCGGCCGCGCAGACCAGCGATGCGACGCCGTTCGGCCTCGCCGTCGTCGTCGGCGTCCACCGGGGCCGAGTACCCGGCACTCTCGACGACAAGACGGAGGTCGGCGTCGTCGATGGTGCCGTCGTGCAGGACCGTGGCCCGGCTCGAGGCGAAGTTGACGCGGGCGTCGAGCACGCCGTCAGCGTCATCGAGCGCGGTCTGCACTCGGGCGGCGCAAGCGCCGCAGGTCATGCCCTCAACCCGGATGTCGGTCCGGACCTTCAGCGACGACCCGGCTCCCATGCCCCCAATGCTACGCCTGCGAACCCGGCGCTATTCCCGGGCCAGTTAGTCTCCGCCGGACTCGCGCACCTATCCGCTCGGCCTCTTGGGGAGTGGGCCGGCATGGGGCAGACTTGCGGGATGCCCTCTGATAAGACCGAGCCCGCAGCGTCTGTGGGGCGGGTGCGCCCCGCAGTGGACGCCCTGCCCGCGTACAAGCCCGGCAAGGCCGCCGAGCAGGCCGAGCGGGAGCACGACATCGCCGAGGCCATCAAGCTGGCCTCCAACGAGAACCCGTACCCTCCCCCGGCCGCAGTGGTCGAGGCGGTGGCCGCGGCCTGCCGGGGTGCCAACATCTACTGCGACCATCGGGCCACCGCGGTGCGCGAGGCGCTGGCCGACCGGCTGGGGCTGGCCGTCGAGCAGGTCACGGTGGGCGCGGGCTCGGTGGCGCTGCTGTACCAGCTGGCCACCGCCTACCTCGACCCCGGCGACGAGGCGGTCACCCCCTGGATCTCCTTCGAGGCCTACCCGATCTCGGTGCAGACCATGGGCGGGACCCTGGTAAGGGTGCCCCTGACCGCCGGCCACTCCTTCGACCTCGACGCGGTGGCCGCGGCCGTCAGCGAGCGCACCAAGCTCGTGCTGCTGGCCACCCCCAACAACCCCACCGGCACCGCGGTGTCCACCGCCGCGGTGGCGAGGCTGGTGGAGGCTGTCCCCGACGATGTGGTGGTGCTGGTGGACGAGGCCTACCGGGAGTTCGCCGACCCCGCCTTGGGCAACCCGCTGGCCGATCTGCTGCCCCGCTTCGACAACGTGGCCGTGGCCCGCACCTTCTCCAAGGCCTACGGGCTGGCCAGCCTGCGAGTGGGCTACGTGATGGCCCACCCCGAGGTGGTGTCGGCCATCGACAAGTGCCTGATCCCGTTCAACGTGAGCGGCTTGGCTCAGGCCGCCGCGCTGGCCGCTCTCAGCGACGATGCGGCCGCCGAGGCGCAGGCCAACATCGACGCGATCCGCGCCGAGCGGTCCCGGGTGGCCGCCGCCCTGGCCGCAGACGGATGGGATATTCCCGACGCCCAGGCCAACTTCGTGTGGATGCACCTGGGCGAGCGCACCGACGACGTGTGCATCGCCCTGGAGCGGCGAGGAGTGGTGGTCCGCCCGTTCTCAGGGATCGGCATCCGGGTCACCATCGGCACGCCCGCCCAGAACGACCGTTTCCTGTCCACCCTGGCCGAGGTCGCCCACCCGGCCTGAGCCCGCGTCGGGGACCGGGTCAGCCGCCGGCGGTCTGGGGGACGAAGTAGACTTGGGTGCCGTCGGCGAGCGGCTCGTACTCGGGGTGGGCGATGAGCAGGCCGTCGATCACGACCGAGACACCGGCCCGCAAGGCGTCGCCCAGGCCCGGGTAGCGCCGGTCGAGGTCGTCGATGAGAGCGCCGACGGTGACTCCGTCGGCCTCCACCTCGGCGATCCCCCCGGTGGGGGCCCGGAGGTTTGAGCTCAGATGGACTTTGACCGTCACCGACCCCTCCTGCGGGTCAGCTACGAGCCGTTGGAGCCGCCGTTGGATGTGATCGCGTCCAGCACCCTGATGGGCGACATCGGCAGGTCGCGAAGACGGCAGCCGGTGGCGTTGTAGATGGCGTTGGCCACCGCAGGGATGGGCGGCACGATGCCGGTCTCGCCAACGCCGCGCACGCCGTAGGGATGGGCCGGGTTGGGGACCTCCACGATGATGGCGTCGATCATGGGCAGGTCCGAAGCCACCGGCACCCGGTAGTCGAGGAAGCTGGGGTTCTCCATCACGCCGTCGGAGTCGTAGATGTACTCCTCGTTGAGGGCCCAGCCGATGCCCTGGGCGACGCCGCCCTGGATCTGTCCCTCCACGTAGCTGGGATGGATGGCGGTCCCGGCGTCCTGGGAGGCGGTGTAGCGCACCACCCGCACCACGCCGGTCTCGGGGTCGACCTCCACGTCGCAGACGTGCACCGCGAAGCCGGGGCCGGCGCCGTGGGCCTCCAGCGAACCGGTCGCGGCGAGCGGGCCGCCGGTGCGCTTGGCCTTGGCACAGATGGCGGCCACCGGAAGCGGGTCCTTCTCGCCGTCGGAACCGGTGTAGACGGCCTGGCCGTCCACCCAGTCGACGTCGTCGATGTCGACGCCCATCATCTTGGCCGCCCGGCCCCGCAGCTCGACCACCATCTTGCGGCAGGCCTCAACTACCGCCATGCCGGTGGCGAAGGTGGCTCGGCTGCCCTCGGTGGTGTCGGTGAACCCGACCGACTCGGTGTCGCCCACCACCGGACGGATGTCGTAGACGTCGATGCCCAACTCCTCGGCGGCCATCAGCGCCATCGAGGCCCGGCTGCCGCCGATGTCGGGGCTTCCGGTCACCACGGTGGCGGTGCCGTCCTCGTTGAGGTTGACGGTGGCGGTGGAGGACTCGCCGATGTTGAACCAGTAACCGGCGGCCACGCCCCGGCCCTGGTTGGGGCCCAGCGGGGCGGCGTAGTGCGGATGGTCGCGCACCGCTTCCAGGCACTCCTCGAAGCCGACGCGAGCGAGGGGGAATCCCATCGTGGACGGGTCGCCCTCGGTGACGGCGTTGCGGAGCCTCAGGTCGATGGGGTCGATCCCGAGCTCGGTGGCGATCTCGTCGAGGATCGTCTCCACCGCGAAGGCGGTAAGGGGGGCGGCGGGGGCCCGGTAGGCGGCCGAGCGGGCCGTGTTGACCACCACGTTGAGCGACTCGACGTTGAAGTCGGGGATCTTGTAGGACTCGAACACGGTCATGGCGCCCAGCAGCCCGCCGGGGCCGGCGTAGGCGCCGCCCGAGTAGATCAGGTAGGCGTCCCCGGCGACCAGGTTGCCGTCGCGGTCGGCGCCGAGCTTGATCCTGAGCTTCGTGCCGGGCGCCGGGCCGGTGGCCCGGAACACCTCGTCGCGTGACATCACCATCTTCACCGGGCGGCCCGCCTTGGCCGACAGCGCCACCGCCAGCGGCTCCAGGTAGATGGTGGTCTTGCCGCCGAAGCCGCCCCCGATCTCCGCGGGGATCACCTTGACCCGGGTGTTCTCCCAGCCGAGCATGGCCGCGGTGGACGAGCGCACGTTGAAGTGCCCCTGGGACGAGCACCAGATGGTGGCCTGGCCGTCCTGGCCGGTGTCGGCCACGCAGGCGTGGGGCTCTATGTAGCCCTGGTGCACCGGCTGGGTGGTGAACTCCCGCTCGATCACCAGGTCGGCCTTGGCGAATCCTTCGTCGAGATCGCCCGCCGCGAACCGGGTGATGTCGCTCACGTTGGAGGGCTCCTCCGCGGGCGGGTCGGCCCCGGCGGTCAGCATGTGGTCGTGCAGCACGGGGGCATCGGGCGCGAGCGCCTCGTCGATGGTGAGCACCGCGGGCAGCGCCTCGTAGGCGACCTCGACGGCAGCCGCGGCCGCCCGGGCCTGGTCGCGGGTGGTGGCGGCCACCGCGGCCACCGCGTGGCCCTCGTAGAGGACCCTGTCGCGAGCCATGACGTTGATGCACATGTCGTAGTTGCGGTCACTGGGTGCGACGGCGGGGAAGTCGTCGCCGGTGATCACGGCCTTGACGCCACCCATGGCCTCGGCTTCGGACGTGTCGATGGAGACGATCCGGGCGTGGGCGTGCGGCGAGCGCACCACGATGCCGTGGAGCTGCCCGGACATGTTGAGGTCGGCCGCGAAGCGGGCCCGGCCGGTCACCTTCTCGAGCCCGTCATGGCGGACGGGGCGGGTGCCGACGTACTTGTAGCGGGGCTTGGGCTCGGTGACGGTCACTTGCGGCTCCTAGCTCTCGTTGATGGTTTGGGCCGCGGCCTGCACGGCGCGCACGATCTTGTCGTAACCGGTGCAGCGGCAAAGGTTGCCGGCGAGGCCGTAGCGGATCTCGGTCTCGGTGGGGTCGGGGTTGCGGTCGAGCAGCGCCTTGGCGGCCACCAGGAACCCGGGGGTGCACACCCCGCACTGGAGGGCGGCGCCCTCCAGGAAGCACTGCTGGAGGGGATGCAGGTCGTCGCCGCCGGCCAGGCCCTCCACGGTGGAGATGATCGCGCCGTCGGCCTCGGGGGCCAGCGCCAGGCAGGAGCACAGCAGCCGGCCGTCCATCACGATCGAGCAGGCCCCGCAGTCGCCGGTACCGCAGCCCTCCTTGGCTCCGGTGAGGCCGACCTCGTCGCGCAGGGCGTCGAGCAGGGTCTGGCCGCCGTCGCAGAGGAACTCGGCGGGGTCGCCGTTGATGGTGCAGGTGACGTGGACGCGGCTCATGACTGGCCTCCGTTCTGGGCGGCCCGCTCGGCTGCGATGGACACCGCCCGTCGGGCCAGCACGCCGGCCACCTGCCGGCGGTAGGCGACGGTGCCCCGCTTGTCGTCGATGGGGTTGGTGGCCGCCGCTGCGGCTGTTTCCACGGCCGCCAGCGCATCGCCGGACGGCTGGTTGCCGATCAGCGCGGCCTCGGCGTCAGGCACCCGGACCACGGTGGGCGCCACCGCTCCCAGCGCTACGGCGGCTGCGGTGACGTTGCCGTCGTCGTCGAGGGTGACCCGGGTCGCCGCACCCACCACCGCGATGTCCATCTCGGTGCGGGGGATGAGCCGCAGGTAGGCGTCGGCGGTGCCGGCCGGCGGCTGGTCCAGCTCGAACTCCACGATCAGCTCGCCCGGGCCGAGCGACGTCTGACCGGGGCCGGTGGCGACCTCGGCCGCGGCCACGGTGCGCTCGCCGCCGGGGCCGGCGATCACCGCTCGGGCCTCGTTGACGATGAGGCTGGGCGGGGTGTCGGCCGCGGGCGAGGCGTTGGCCAGGTTCCCGCCCCAGCTCGAGCGGCTCTGGATCTGGTCCGAGCCGATCAGGCCGCTGGCCTGGACCAGGCCGGGGAAGGCGGCGGCCAGCCCGGCGTCGGCGCAGATGTCGGCGGTCGGCGTGGCCGCGCCGACCGTGTAGGTCGAGCCGTTGCTGCTGATCGCGCACAGTCGCTCGATGCGCTTCAGGTCGACCATGACGCTGGGTTCGGGACGTCCGGCGCGGATCTGGGGAATCAGGTCCGTCGCGCCCGCGTACACGCGGGCGTCGGGATCAGAACCCAGCAGATCCACAGCCTCGGCCACCGTCGTCGGGGAGGCATATCTCATGGCCGCGAGCATAGGCGGCGGCTATGAACGTGCGCTGGTAGGTGCGAGCCCGTTGCGTTGCAGCGGTGTCTCTCCCGCTCTTGTTCGCTGCGCTCACGGGCCGCTCGGGCCACGGCCTCGCCCGTGTGGGCCGGATTCGCGTGCCTACTCGCTCGGCCTCTAGAGCCGTCGGTCAGTCCGGAATCTCGGGAGAGAGACCTCTCGTGCACGCAGCCGAATCGACCCGAGATTCTCAGGTTCGTCAGGCGTCGGCAGGGCGGGTACGATCTGTCCCACTCGGGTCGGGCCGTTGGCTCGCTTGGTTCCAGGAGGTCGTAGCCCATGGCGGACACGTCCCCGGCTATCAGTTCAACGCCTGGCCCCGCAGCCAAGGGCTTCGAGCCCGACGTGCCCATCGCGACCTCGCCCATGTTCGACTGGCCGCCGCGCCCGGTGGCCACCCTGCGGTATCTGCTCACGCCGGTGATTCTCCCCTACGGCATCTTCTGGGCAGCGCTGGCTGCGCTGTGCTGGAACTACCTGACACCCTCGATGGAGCGCATGGCGAGCCTGCGCCCGGGTTGGATCCTGCAGATCTACCTCCGCAACGCTCTGATCCTGGCCGCGGTGGCGGGAACACTCCACCTGGCGCTGTACACGAGAAGGGCCCAGCAGCAGCGCTACAAGTACAACCGCCAGTGGATGAGCACCACCAACCGGGAGTTCCTGTGGACCGACCAGACCCGCGACAACGTGTTCTGGAGCCTTGTCAGCGGATGCACCATCTGGACCGCGTACGAGTCGCTGACCATGTGGTTCTACGCCAACAACTGGATCCCGCAGGTGGAGTGGTCCTCGGGGTGGCCGTACCTGTCGGTGCTCACCGTCGGCGTGTTCCTGTGGTCGGTGACCCACTTCTACCTGAACCACCGGCTGCTGCACGTGCGCTGGTTCTACGATCACGCCCACTACCTGCACCACCGCAACGTCAACACCGGTCCCTGGACCGGAATCTCCATGCACCCGCTGGAGCACGTCATCTACTTCAGCGTCTTCGCGCTGTGGTGGGTGGTGCCGGCGCATCCGTTCATCGTGATCCTCAGCGGCCTGTTCCAGGGCGTGTCGCCGGCGGTGTCGCACTCGGGGTTCGAGCGTTTCGAGGTCGGCCGGCGCGAGGGGCGCACCGCGCCGGGCGCCGACTACTTCCATCACCTGCACCACCGCTACTTCGAGTGCAACTACGGCAACCGGCCCGTGCCCATCGACAAGCTGTTCGGCACCTTCCACGACGGCACGCCCGAGGCCCACGCCCGGATGCGCCAGCGCATGAAGGCCCGCCGCGGCAACCAGAGGCCGAGCGGATAGTCCGCGACGCCCGAGCGGCACGAGCGAGGCCGTGGCCCGGGCGGCGCCGTGGGCGTTGTTGCCTCGGTTCGGGCGGCCCGTGAGCGACGCGACACCAGAGCGGGATGACAGTCCACCCCCAGTCCTGACACCCAGCACCCCGCAGTAGCGTGCGGGGGATGGACACGCTGCAGCGCTACCGGGCCCGTCTGGGCGTCTCGGTCAGCGGGCTGTTCTCCCACGGGGAGATGCCGCTGCAGCGCACCGCCGACTATCCCGGCGACCCCGGGCTGTGCGGGCCGGGCTCGGTGAGCTGGATGGCGATCGGCGACGTGAGCGTGTTCGTGGGGGCCATCCGGGCCCTGCTGATCCAGGCCGCCCATCCCGAGGCGGTGGCCGGCGTCGACGACCACAGCCGCTACCGCGACGACCCCATGGGCCGCCTGAACCGGACCGCGTTCTACGTGACGTCGGCCACCTTCGGGGCCATGCCCGAGGTGGATGAGGCCGTGGCCAGGGTCCGGGCCGCCCACCAGGGCGTGAGCGGCACGTCGCACCGGGGGCTGGCCTACGACGCCGCTATGCCGGACCTGGCCGCATGGGTGCACAACACCCTCACCGAATCGTTCCTGACCGCGTACCGGGAGTTCGGCCCAGGGCTCACCGAAGCCGAGGCCGACCGCTTCGTGGTCGAGCAGTCCCAGGTGGGCGCCATGCTCGGGGCCGCTCCCCTGCCCCAGACCGCGGCCCAACTGCACGACTGGGTCCGTACCCATCCGGAGTTGTCGCCCAGCCCCGGCATGCGATCTGCGGTGGACTTCCTGCGGCAACCGCCCCTGCCCGCCCGCCAGCGGCTGGGCTACGACGTGCTGATGCATGCCGCGATCACCACGATGCCCCCCGAACTCACCAGCGTGCTCGGCCTGAAGGCCCGCCCCGGCGCCCGCCAGAGCGCGGCCGCGCTGCTGCGGTTCCTGCGCTGGGGTCTGCGCAACAGCCCGTCATGGCGGGCCGCACTGGACCGCTGCGGCGCTCCCTACGACCCGTCGAAGTTCCGGGAGATGCCAGCGCCGGCCACCTAGCCAGCCGGGGAGTGGACTGCGAGCGGGCTCGGTCAGCCTCTCTCGGCGGAGCGCCGGAGGGCGGCCAGGAACGCCTCCACTTCCTCGAGGTCGACGGTGCGCTTGAACGGAGGCAGGCCTTCCAGGAGCAGGTGGCGGTAGGAGTCGGCGGTCGCCAGCCGGGAGTCGAGCACGGCGACGACACCGCGATCCTCGGCGGACCGGATCAGCCTGCCGATGCCCTGGGCCAGGATGGCGGCCGCCCGCGGCACGTCGACCCGCCTGAACGCCTCGGGTCCGTGCCGCGCACGGCGGGCGCTGATGAGCGGATCGTCGGGCCGGGCGAACGGGATGCGATCCACCACGAGCAGCGACAGCGACCGGCCGGGCACGTCCACGCCCTGCCACAGGCCCATCGTGGCGAACAGGCAGGTCTCCTCCTCTTGAGCGAACCGGCGCAGCAGTTCCGGCTTGGGAAGGTCGCGCTGGGTGTAGATGTGCAGGCCGGTCGCCTCACGGACCGCGTCGGCGGCCCGGTCCATGGCGGCGTAGCTGGTGAACAGGGCCAGGGTGCGCCCGCCCGCGGCGACCGCCATCCGGGCGATCTCGGAATGCGCATGCCGGTCGCGGCCGGGTGCGTTCGGGTTGGGGAGGCTCTTCGCGCAGTACAGCAGGCCGCTGTTGCGGAAGTCGAAGGGGCTGCCCACGTCCAAGGTGTCGCAGGAGTCGCCGGAGATGCCGAGAGTTTCGGCGAGGTTGGTGGGGATGGTGGCGCTGGTCAGCACCGCCGGGGTGTGGGCCCAGAGCCGGCCCTCGAGCAGCGGCCCCACATCGACGGGCGCGGTCCGCCACGCCGGGTTCCGGTCGGCGCCCTCCACCCACACCGCGTTCTCGGTCTCGGGGTCCGAAGCCTGGTTCAGGTCCTCGACGATCGCGGCCAGCGACCGGCGAGCCATCCGCCGGCGGGTCTCGTCGCCGCTGGCGTCGCGGACCTCGGCGTCGGCTGCGAGCAGACGCCCCCGGCACACCGCGGCGACGTCGATCAGGTCGTCGGGCAGGGGCGCGAGCAGGCGATCACGGTACGGGCGCAGCGCCTCGCGCAGCATCTCGCCGGCGCCGTCAACCTCGGCCGCGGTCCTCGAATTGCGTACTGCCGCCCTCACCGTCCGGGCAGCCGACGTGAACCGGCCCGCCGTGATGGACACGCCGGCGGCTCCCGCGGCGATGTCCTCGAGCGTGTGGACCTCGTCGAACACGACGGCGTCGTGGGACGGGAGGATCTCCGCGTCGGTGAAGACGTGCAGGCAGTAGAGGTGATGGTTCACCACCACGACATCCGCGTCGGCGGCCCGGTGCCTGGCCCACTCGGCGAAGCACTCGGTGCCCGCCGGGCAGTTCTGCGCACCCGGGCATTCCCGCCCGGTGACGCTCACCGCCTCCCAGGCTCGAAGGGACGGCTCGAAGTCGAGGCCGGCCCGGTCGCCGTCCGCGGTCTCGTCCGCCCATGCGGCCAACCGCGCAATCTCGCCGCGGATGCGGTCGGCCTCCGCCGCGGAGCCCGCCGCGATCAGCTGCCCCTGCTCGCTGGAGGCGGCCGAGGCGAGGTCGGCCAGCTTCTTGCGGCAGATGTAGTTCGACCTGCCCTTCAGCACCGCGTACCCGACGGGCGTGTCCAGCGCTCCGGACAACTGGGGCAGATCCTTGTTCACGAGCTGATCCTGGAGGGCCTTGGTAGCGGTGGTGACCACCGCCTTCAGGCCGCTCACCGCCAGCGGGGCCAGATAGGCCATCGACTTGCCCGTGCCCGTGCCGGCCTCGACGACCAGGTGACGGTTCTCGTCGAGGGCCCCGGCGACCGCCTCGCACATGTCCATCTGGCCGGGGCGGTGCTCGCCGCCGCCCGGCATCGTCGAGACAACCGTCTCGAGCGCTTCGCCTGCGGCCTCGGCGGTGCTCATCCCGCCGAAGGTACCGGACACCACCGGCCGGCAGGCCCCTCGTTCTGCGCCAGGCCGTACGCTGCGGGACGTGAGCGAGCCCGACGCCACACAGACCGGACCCGACGACGACTCCCAGGACCAGGGCTTCCAGGCCGGGGTGAGCCTGAAGGGGTCGCTGCGCGACGCGATGCAGGCGCCGCCGACGGTGTACGAGATCGTCGGCGGCCAGCGGTTCTTCGACGAGCTGGTGGACCGGTTCTACGACGCCGTCGAGGACGACCCGCGGCTGCGGCCGATGTACCCGCGGGACATGGGGCCGTCGCGGTGGCGCCTAGCCGGCTTCCTGGCCCAGTACTGGGGCGGGCCCCCGCACTACAGCGATGAGAGGGGCCATCCCCGGCTGCGCATGCGGCACTTCCCCTTCGCCATCGGGCAAGCCGAGCGGGACGCCTGGATGGCCCACATGACGGAGTCGCTCGACGCGGCCACCCTCGCCGACGGCACCGGCCGACCGCTGCCAGCCGAGATCCAGGCCGCCATGTTCGACCACTTCGACAACGCGGCCACCCACCTCATCAACCAGCCCGACTGACGTCCACTTCCTTCCCGACGCGGCCAAGCGCGGGGTCAGCTATCGCGTCGCCGACCCTCGAGCGCGGCTATGCGCTCCCCGTGGTCGGCCATCCGTTCAAGCAGGCGGCCGTGCTCGGCCAGCATCGCACCGTGCTCGGCCAGTGTCGCTTCGATAGAGCCGAGGCGGGTTCCGAGTGCACCGATGTCGGAGCGCAGCGCTTGGAGGAAGTAGCCGAGCGTTCCGAGGAAGCCCGCTCCGAGAACTCCTACGACGGTTGCTATGAGGGTCGAGTCCATGATGGTATCTCCTGTGATTCTACCAGGCCATACCTCTCATGGCAAGGCCACCGGTGATACCGTATCAATGAAGGAAATTACTTCATACTCAATATCAGGAACTTCAGGAGGGGTCAGGGGGTGTGAGCAGGTGGCGGCCGCCGAAGACCTTGGGCGGGCGGATCCGGCCCTCATGCTGGACCAGGTCGCCGTGGACCCACACCGCGTCTATGCCGTCGGGCGGGATCAGCGGATCCTCGTAGCTGTTGCGCTCGGTGACCCGCTCCCAGTCGAGCAGCACCACCGAGGCGTCGGCACCCTGGCGCAGGACCGGGATGGGCAGGCCCATGAACTGGCACGGCAGCACGGCCAGCCGGTGCACGATCTCCGGCAGCGCAATCCCCATCTCGCGGGCCATGCGCAGTGCCTTGGGGAACGCTCCCAGCGACCGGGGATGGGGCTTCTGGCCCGGGCCGGGCATCAGCCCGTCGGTGCACAGCGCCATGGTCGGGCGGCGGAAGAACCTCTCCACGGTGGCCTCGTTGCCGTAGTGGCTGATGATCGAGACCTCGCCCCGGTTGTGGAGGAAGAAGTCGCACACCGCGTCGTGGGCCTCGATCGAGTCCATGTCGGTGACCCCGGCGGCCAGCACCACATCGGAGAAGCGCTTGCCCAGGAAGTCGTCGCCGACCCCCTCGAGCACTCCGGCGATCTGGACTCCTTCCAAACCCCCGCAGAACGCCACGAAGTTGTCCCACCCTGAGCCGTCCCCGTAGATCTTCTCGAACGCGAAGCGGCGCACGTCGTCGTCGCTCAGCCGGGCCATGAACTCGGCCCGGGTGCCGGCCCGCACCTCCGGGGGGAATAGAGCGTCGGCGGTGGTGCTGCCCGCGGTGTAGGGGTACATGTTGGCCATCGTGGGAATGGTCCCGCCCGCGTCGTCGAGCCGGCCGGCAACGTCTCCGAACCGGTCCCAGTTGCGGCGCCCCGCGATCTTGGAGTGCTCGCTGCAGTACCCGCCGCCGCCGTCCACCGCGGCGGTTAGCACCTCGTCGAGGGCCTCGACGATGTCGTCGCTCTCGGACCGCAGATGCGGGTACAGGGCTCCCGGCTTGATCTCGTTGAACGCCCTCACCAGGGCGGTGATCTCGCGCTGGTCGGAGTAGACCGCGGGGTTGTAGACGAGCCCGGTGGACAGCCCGAGACACCACGGCGCCTCCCGGCGCACGACCTCAGCCATGGCCCGGATCTGTGCGTCGTCCGCCACCCTGTCGAGGTTGCCCATCACGGTGCGCCGCACCGCGCTGTGTCCCAGGTGCATGCCCAGATCGGTCACCGACCGGCCCCGGTGCCAGGCCAAGAACTCCTCCATCGTCGACCACGGCCAGTCGAGGCCCCCAGCGGGGTCGTCGCCCTCGGGATCGCCCGGCGCGCCGGCCATGCCGTCGAGCGGGACCAGTTGGGCCGCGTACTCGGCCCGCTGGTCCGGCACCACCGGCGCCGGCGACAGCCCGTCCACGCCGCAGATGCGCTTCGTCACACCACCTCGCACCGCCATCTCGCAGCTGATCGGTATGCCGTGCTCGCCCACGCGAGTGCCCGCGAGTGCGCCGTGGTTGTGGGTGTCGACGAACCCCGGGGCCAGGACCCGGCCGCCCGCGTCAATGGTCAGCTCGGCTCCAACTGCCGCGCTGGGCGGCACCTCACCCAGATGGGTGATGACGTCGCCCTCTATGACGGCATCGCCGCGGTAGGGCTCGGTCGATCCGTCGCCGGTGACGATCAGCGCGTCGGTGATCAGCTGCCGCACGGCCTCACCGTACCGGGGCCACTCCATTCATCGAGCCGGCCGAGAGACCCGAGCGCAGCGAGCGCTCCTTGAGCGGAGGGAGGGGCTAGGACTGGCGGACACCCGTGACGGGAAACCTGCCGACAGAGCCCTCAAGGATGCCGCTGAGGTGGTCGCCCGAAACGGTGCCGGCGAAAGTGAGCTCGAACTCCCCCATCGGCATCACGACCGCGAGCGCGAACGTCAGGCCGTCGCCGTCGTAGGCGGCATCGAAGATCTTCACGGTCCCCAAGTCGATTACGGCCGAGCCCGTACCGTCGGCATTCAGCACCACTTCGGGCTCCAACACGCCTATGGGTGTGACGAGGTTGAGGATCCAGGCGCCGACCGCGTCAGGTGTGTCGCTCATGGGTGTGATCCTCTCGCCTGGATCGTCCGAACCGTTGAAGGCTACGGCGCGACCGACACATCAACCCCAGCGAGTGTTCTCTAAGCTCCTTCATCAGTGAGGCTGTTCACGCACCGCAAGCGGCCGGTCCATCTGGGGCCGTACCCGCTGGAGCGCCTGCCCCGCCTCGGCGCAGCCGACGCGCCGCCTCCGGGCTCTGACGCTGGGCCGCTGCCGTCCCGGCCGACGGAAGCGGAGTCGCCCGGTCCCCGATCGGCCGGGCACGCATACCGGCTCTACCTCGACATGTTTCGCGGTCAGCGACATGGCGAGGTGGCGCCTGAGGCGCCGACCCCTGAGGATCCCGTCGAGATCGCCAACAACCTGAAGGCCGGGCTCTACTTCCTCGATGCCGACATGGTCGGCTGCGGGCTGATCGGTGACGGCGCTTGGACAGGCGAGCGGCGCGACCATCGGTACGCAGTGGTCACCCTCATCGCCTTCAGCCGCAAGCTGCCCAAGGAATGCCCGGGCGACGACTGGATCGACGGAACCCGCCAGGTCAATGCCGACCTGCGAGCAGCCGAGCTCGCAGTGATCACCGCTTCCTACATCCGCAACCTCGGCCACGACGCCGTGGCCCACACGCCTGGCCGCACCGACCTCGACCTCGACCGGGTGGCGCTGCAGGCGGGCCTCGTTGAGGTCAAGGGATCGGAATTGAGAGCCCCGTACCTGAGAGGCGGGTTCGCGCTGTCGGTGGTGAGCACCGACTGGGAACTCGCCCCCGACCGACCGCTGGCTCGTCGCGGTCCGCTGGCCGCGCTGCGCAGCACACGCAGTCCGGGCTGGCTGCTGGGCCGGGGCGGCACCCGGGCCGGCATCGGCCACCTCAACGGCGACCACCGACCTCTCCACATGGGCCGCTACCCGATGGAGCGCATCAAGCGGGTCGACGAGCCCACCACCCTGATCATCGAGGACGAGGTTCCCAGAGTGCCGGTTCGGGCCGGTGGCTTCCCGCGGGCGGCTAACGGCGACATGGGGCCCAAGTTCTTCGAGGACGTGAAGGTGTTCGCCTGGAAGACACCGCAGGCGCAGGCCTATGTGCATCAGATCGACGCCATGGTCCCCTACCAGGACGGTCCGCCGGCGCCTGAGGTCGATCCCGACGCCAACGATCCCCACGCAAACGCGGACTCCCTCAAGGCGCTGGCCTACCACCTCGGCGGAGACATGGCCGGCGTGTGCCGGGCGCCCACCTACGCCTGGTACTCCCACCGCAAGGACGGCTCCGTCGTGGACCCGTACCACGCCAACGCGCTTGTGATCCTGCTCGATCAGGGATACGAGACGATGGAGGGCGCCAGCGGCGACGACTGGGTGAGCGGCGCCCAGTCGATGCGGGCCTACATGCGGGGCGCGCAGATCGCGGGGATCATCGCGGCCCACATCCGCTCGCTCGGCTACAGCGCCCGCAGCCACACCAACAGCGACTCCGACGTGCTGCACATCCCGCTGGTGCTGCACGCCGGGCTGGGCGAGCTGAGCCGCATCGGGGAGCTGGTGCTCAACCCGTTCGTGGGTCCGAGGTTCAAGTCGGTGGTGGTCACCACCGACATGCCGGTCACGCCCGACCGCCACATCGACTTCGGGCTCCAGGACTTCTGCTCCAAGTGCACCAAGTGCGCCCGCGAGTGCCCGTGCGCGGCCATCCCCTTCGGCGACAAGATCATGTTCAACGGGGCCGAGATGTGGAAGCCCGACGTGGAGCGGTGCACCAAGTACCGGCTGGGCAACCTGCGGGGATCGGCCTGCGGGCGGTGCATGAAGACCTGCCCGTTCAACATCGAGGGGGTGCTGTCGGACCGGGCCCTGCTGTGGGCCGCCATCAAGCTGCCGTTCACCCGCCGCTGGCTGGCCCGGCTCGACGACAAGGTCGGCAACGGCTCCATCAACCCCGTCAAGAAGTGGTGGTGGGACCTGGAGTGGCGAGACGGCCGGACCATCGTCCCGCCCAAGGGCACCAACGCCCGCAACCTGGACCCCGACGGCGACAAGGTGGCCGCCCGCCAGCAGATCGCCCTCTACACCGCCGACATGCTCCCGGCCGGCGACGCCGTCGGCGTGCCGGTCAAGCTCGTCCGCAAGGAAGCTCTGGCCCGCGCCGAGGAAGCCGAGACACCGGCACAGGCCCGAGCCCGGGTCGGCCGCGGCTAGACGCGATTCCCGCTCTTGTTCGCTGCGCTCACGGGCCGCCCAGATCCGAGGGACCCTGCCCACGGCCTCGCTCGGCGCCTCCGGATTCCGGGATCCGCACCGCCAATCCGCTCGGCCTCTGGCCTGGCGCTCACCAGAGCGTGAGGGCGAAGTCGGCCACGTCGCGGACTGAGGAGGTGTAGACCTCCGGCATGGCGCCCGGCATCAGCAAGTCGCCCGCGTGGCACGTTCCGTTGACGGTGCGGCTGTAGGTCGGCACGCCCGCCCGCACCAGCTTGCGGTAGTAGTCGAGCCCCTCGTCTCGCAGCGGGTCGAGCTCGTTGACCGAGACCACGTGGGGCGGCATGCCCCTCAGGTCATCCACTGAGGCGTGCCAGGGCCACGCCAGCGGGTTGGTCAGGTTCGCTCCGCCCGGGTCGTAGGCCTCCACGAAGTACCCCATCAGGTCGCTGGCCAGGAAGTACCCGTCGTTCTCGTGCAGCGACGGCAGCTCCGGGGGCGGGCTCCCGTACGTGCCCGATATGTACGGGCACTGGGCGTACACCCCGTCGATCATGTAGAGGCGTTCGGCCTGGCTGGCCTTGAGGGTGGTGGCCAGCGTGAGGTTCCCGCCGCCGGACTCGCCCGACACCACCAGCTTCGACACCCCGAGGTCCTTGCGGTGGGCGTGCATCCATTCCAGCGCCGAGGTGCAGTCGTTGAGGGCCGCGGGGAACGGATGGTTGCCGAGCGCTCCCGCCGCGTTGCGGAACTCCACCCCGACCACGACCACGCTCCGGGCGAGCTCCTCGCGCCAGCGCTGGTAGTTGACGTCCGCCGCGGAGAGGATCACCATGCCGCCCCCGTGGATGTGCAGGATCCCCGGGCGCGGGCCGGTTTCTCCGGTGGGGCGATGGATGTACAGGGTTATGTCGTTGCCGTCGACGCCGGTGATGACCTCGGTGCTGGACTCCACGTGCTCAACCGGTGTGAGCGCATCGAACAGACCGTTGAAGAGCTGCTGGAAGCCCGGCTCGCCCAGCGCGGCCAGGGCCCGGATGTCCTCGAGAGACGAGTCGGCGTTGAGCGGCACCGGGTCGGCCCGCCCGGCCAGGCCCATCGGCTCCAGCACCGCCACCATGCGGGGGTCCGCCCGCGGGTCAGTGGCCAGAGTCAGATCGGGATCACCCAACCGTCCGGGGAGGTGGGGCCTCGTTGCCATCGCCGTGTCCGACATCATGTCTCCCTTCCGGGTTCGGCGTCTCCGTAGGTGTGCCGCACCCTAACCCGCTGAGATTCATGAGCGCGTCGCCCGCATCGAGGCCCGCTAGTGGTCTGTCGCGGATTTGGACGGAGCACCTGGATCCGCTGCGGAAGTGGGCTTCGACCTCCTACGCCGCCCCAGCCATTTCGGAGACACAGCACTAGAGCCGCTGCCGGGTGTTGACCGTCATCAGGGCAGACTCGCCGCCGTGAGCGCGCCGTTGCGTCGCATGGGCGAGAGGGAGTTCGTCCTGCTGATGGGGATATTGACGGGCCTGACCGCGCTTGCCATCGACATCATGCTTCCCGCCTTCGAGCAGATGCGTCCCGCTTTCGGCCTCGATGACGACTCCACCCGGCTGTCGCTCATCGTGACCCTCTACCTCATGGGCGCCGGTGTGGGGCACCTGTTCTACGGGCCCATCGCTGACGCGGTGGGGCGCAAACCCGCGCTGGTCGGTGGCTTGCTGATCTACGGGGCAGCCGCCCTGACGGCGGCGCTGGCCCCGTCGCTCGGCGTTCTCTACGGCGCCCGGTTCGTGTGGGGGCTGGCGGCAGCCGGGCCCCGGGTCCTGACGCAGGCCATCGTGCGCGACCGCTTCGCCGGGACGGCCATGGCCCGGGTGATGACGCTGATCCAGACGGTCTTCTTCATCGCGCCGATCGCGGCCCCGGTGCTGGGCAAGGCCCTGGTGGTCATCGGCTCATGGCGCTGGGTCATGGCCTTCGGCGTGGTCGCCTCGATGGCGGCGGTTACGTGGTCGGTGCGGCTGGACGAGACCCTCGACCCCGCTCATCGCCGGTCACTGCTGCTGCGGCCGGTGCTGGAGGGCTTCCGCTCGGTGGTGTCCAACCGCACCTCTCTCGGCTACACGCTCATGGTCACCTTCGGCTTCGGGGCGTTCCTGTCCTACCTGGGAAGCACCGAGTTGATCTTCGGCGACGTGTACGACCGCTCGGACTGGTTCGTTCCCTACTTCACCGTCGCGGCCGTGATCGCGGCCGCGGTGGCCTTGACCAGCAATCGCCTGCTGCACCGCGTGAACGCCCGCCAGTTGGCCCTCGGGGCCGGCTGCGGCTTCGCGGCAGCCTCCGCCGGGCTGTTCGCGGTCACGGTCGCCGGCGACGGCCTGCCCCCGTTCTGGCCGTGGCTGGTGATGTTCAGCCTCTGCAACGCCATTCATGTTGCGGTGTTCCCGTCTGGTTCCACCCTGGCGCTGGAGCCGATGGGAGCCATGGCGGGCACAGCCGCGTCCGTGCTCGGGGCCAGTACCTGGATGCTGGGGTCGCTGCTGGCCTCGTTCACCGACCGGGCCATCGACGGCTCGGTGATGCCGATCGGAATCGCCTACTTCGCCTACAGCTCGATCGCCCTGGGGTGCCAGCTCTGGGCCCGGGGCGGCGTGTCACACTCCCAGCGATAGGCGGCCCCGGCCTCTGGGCATGACCGGCGCAGGAAGGCACCGACCCGACCCATGTCCAGCCGTCCTGGCCAGGACTCGTGACCGAGACGGCACACCTCGCTCGGCGCTGACAGGCCCGACCGTCGGGCAGTCGGCAGGATCACTGCTGTTGCTGGCTCTGCTGATGGCGCCAGTTCGGGGGCGGCGGCGCGGCCACCTCAGCCCGCGCCGGCCGAGGCCCGCCGACCGGGTTCAAGAGCTGACCGTCGACCTGCCGTCCGATCATCACCTCGGCATCCACCTTCGCGGTGCCCGAGCCGGTGAAGGCGCCCCGCACCGGCGGCACGTCGCCGTAGTCTCGGCCGCGGCCGATCACCACGTGGCGCTCACCGACCTCACCTCCGTTGGTCGGGTCGAGGGCCCACCAGCCCCATCCGGGCAGGGCCGCCTCGATCCAGGCGTGGGTCTGCACGCTCACCACCTCGGAGCTCTCGGCGTCCAGCGCGGTCTCGTCGGCGGCGAACAGGTACCCGGACACGTAGCGGGCCGGGATGCCCACGCTGCGCAGCATCCCGGTCGCCAGATGCGCGAAGTCCTGGCACACGCCCGCACCGCCCTCCAGCACCTCGGTGAGCGTGACGCCAATGTCGGTGACGCCCTGCCGGTAGGCCAGAGCCCCCCTGACGTCGGCTACCACTGCTTGGACCATGTCCTGAACCGCCGACGCTCCTTCGACCGCCGACGCGGCCCGCCGATCGACGGCGTCGCCACTGGCCCATTCCACGTGCTGGGACGGGGCCAGGAACTCCAGGTGAGCTATCTGGAAGTCGTTGTCGGCCAACATGGCGGCAGTCACGTCCTCGCCCGGCCCCGGGCGCGGCACGGTCTCCACCGTGGCTTCAGCCAACAGCTCCAGCTCGGTGTGGGGCGTGCGGATGCCGAGGTACTCGACCGTCGTGCCCCAGTAGTCGGGCACCGGGAGCACCTGGACTTGAGGCCGAGATGTCAACTGGTATGACAGCACCTGCTGGTGCTCGTCGTGGAGGGGCCGCACCCGCACCTCGTTCTGCGACTCGGTAACAGCCTCCGAGTAGCGGAAATGCATCCTGTACGCGATCCCCAGCCTCATCATGCACCCTCATCCGCATGACCGGGGCGGACGTACTGGGAGCGCACGGTGGCCATGGCCAGCGGCGGCACGATGCCCGTGTGCACTTCGCCGGCCAGATCCATGAACTGGGTCAGGAGGTCTCTCAGCGCCGGCACCGGCGCGGCGGCCATGGCCTCCTCGATCTCGCCGAGTTCCAGGCGTGCTCGCAGCAGGGCGGCCTTGCGGCGGGGGCGGTCCAGGGCCGCGGCGGTGGACGCCAGGCCCGTGAGGCACTCCTCAGCACGGTCGAGGCACGACAGCACCGAGCGGGGCAGGTCCTTGGCGTGCAGCAGGTAGCGCACCACGCTGTCGAAGTCGGGAGCGTTGCCGTGCTGGCGGTGGTAGGCCTGCAGCGAGCTGGTGAGGCGCAGCATCCGGGTGGCGTCCATCACGCCGCGGGAGTCGGCGTGGCTCGCCTCGAGCAGGCCCACGGTGAAGATCGACCGTTCCAGCATCCGCCCCAGGACTGCGAAGGCATGGCCCTCGTCGCGCCTCATGCCCTCGTTCAGGATGCCGGAGATGGCCAGGCACGCCCGGCGGACCATCAGCAGGACCTCGTGGAGCCCGCTCGGCGCGGCGTCGGCGTGGCCCAGGAACGGGAAGCGCAGGTACAGGCCGTTGGCTTCCTCCCACAGCTCGATCGGGATGCGGTCCCTGACCGTTCGCAGGTTCTCGCGGACCGCGGTCACAGCCGACACCACCGAGCCCGGGTTGTCGCTGTCCGACAGCAGGAAGGCGATCAGCTGCGGCTGGCTCTCCAGCGGCCCCACCGCCTCCAGCTCATCCTGGAGGCCGAGCGTCCTGACGAGCAGCTCGCCCTCGGCGGTGGCCTCGCCGGGGCGCAGGTGGGTGATCGAGTTGGCTGCGTAGCTCAGGCACCTGGAGGTGTTCTCGGCCCGCTCCAGGTAGCGGCCCGCCCACAGCAGCGACTCGGCGTGACGGGCCAGGATCACGGCGCCGCCCGGAACAAGTGTCTGACCGCCCGAATCACGACGTCTCGGGGGCCAAGACCCAGGTGTCCTTGGAGCCGCCGCCCTGGGAGGAGTTCACGATCAGCGACCCTCGCCGCATGGCCACCCGGGTGAGCCCGCCGGGGAACACCTGGGTCCGCTCGCCGGTCAGCACGAAGGGCCGCAGGTCGAGATGGCGGGGCTCGAGCCGGTCCTCGGCCAGGGCGGGCAGCGTGGACAGCTGCACCAGTTCCTGGACGATCCAGTTGCGGGGCTCGGCCTGTATGGTCTTCCGGGCCTCGTCGAGCTCCTGCTCGGCGGCGTGGGGACCGATCAGCACGCCGTAGCCGCCGGACTCGCCGACCGGCTTGGCCACCAGCTCGTCCAGCCGGGCCAGGGCCTCGGAGCGCTGGTCGGGATCCCACATCATGTAGGTGGGCACGTTGTCGATGATCGGCTCCTCGCCCAGGTAGTACCGGATCAGCTCGGGCACGTACGGATAGACGCCCTTGTCGTCGACGACGCCGTTGCCGAGGGCGTTGCACACCGTCACCGTCCCGGCCCGCAGCGCGCTGAGCAGCCCCGGCACGCCCAGCGTCGAGTCGGGCCGGAAGGCCACCGGGTCGAGGAAGTCGTCGTCGATGCGCCGGTAGATCACGTCCACCTTGACCAGCCCCTCGATGGTGCGGGAGTAGACGGTGTGGTCGTCGACCACCAGGTCGCGGCCCTCAACCAGTTCGACACCCATCGAGCGGGCCAGGAAGGCGTGCTCGAAGTAGGCCGAGTTGAAGATGCCCGGCGTCAGCACCACGATGCGGGGGGAGTCGTTCCCGTCGGGCGCCATCGAGTCCAGCGTCGAGCGCAGCATCCGGCCGTACTGCTCGGTGGGCTCCACCGGATGGTCGTAGAACAGCCAGCTGCAGGCCTTGGCCATGGCCGCCCGGTTCTCGATCACATAGGAGATGCCGCTGGGGCTGCGCAGGTTGTCCTCCAGCACCCGGTAGCGGCCGTCGGCCGCCCGGACCACGTCGATCCCCGCGATGTTGCAGTGCGCGGAGTGGGGCACCCGGATGCCGACGGCGTTGCGCTCGAAGCCCTGCGAGGACACGACCAGCCATCGGGGCACCACGCCGTCCGCAATTGCCGCGCCCTCGCCGTTGTACAGGTCCCCCAGGAAGGAGTTGAGGGCTGCCACCCTCTGGCTCAGCCCCCGGGAGAGCTCGTCCCACTCGGCTGCGGCGATGATCCGGGGGAACAGGTCCATGGGCCAGATGCGCTCGGTCCCCTCCTCCTCGCTGTAGACGGTGAAGGTGATCCCCTGGCGGCGGAACTCGTCGGCGACGAGGTTCTCGAGTCGCTTCACCTCGCTGAGGTCGAGCTCGCGGAACCGCTCGACAATGCGGCTGTAGGTGCCCCTGACGGATCCGTCGGCGTCGAACGCCTCGTCGAACGCGCCGCCCGGCTGGTACCGGTCGAGCAGCCCGGTCCGGATCTCAGACGAGGCATCTACCACGGCAGACCATCGTAGATCACAGCCCCGGCTGGACAGGGACCGCGGACCGCGTGCGGGGCGGCCTGTCAGCCCGCAGCTTTGGCCTGCTCGAAGATCCCGCCGCCGGTCGGCGCCGGGGTGCGACGATAGCCGCGGATGTCCTTCCGGACCGCTCAGGTACCGATGGAGGCCGATGCCCGACCGGAAGCGCCGGATAGCTTGCCTTCCATGAAGCATTCTGAAGTCCGCGAATCGATCCTCGAGACGGTGAGCGACGGCGAGCCGATGGCTGTGCCCCGAATGGGGCCTGCGTCGGGCGGCCCGCATCCGCTGATCGTCATGTTCATGGACAAGCCCGGAATCCGCGAGGCCCTGCATGTGTTCGGGCGGCGCCTCGCGAGCCACGGCTACGACGTGATCCTCCCGGACCTCTACCACCGCCACGGTCGGATGATCGGCTACGGCCCGAAGGAGTTGGCCGCCAACCCCGGTGCCGGCGACCAACTGATGGAGCTGTTGTTCTCGCTCACCGACGAGGGCATCCAGAACGACCTCGACGCGGCCCTGGAGGCGGTGGCCGCCGACCGGCCGGCAGGGTCGGGGTCGCCCGCTGGCTGCATCGGTTTCTGCCTCGGCGCCCGGGCCGTGTTCCGCACCATGATGCGCCTGCCCGAGCAGTTCACCGCGGGCGCGATGTGGCATCCGTCGTTCCTCGTGGACGATGAGGCCGACTCACCCCATCTCACCGCCGCTGAACTGGCCGGATCGCTCTACGCAGGCTTCGGGGAGGCCGACCAGATGATGACCGTGGCCAGCATGAGGCCCTTCATCGACGCGGTGTCCGCCCTCGGCGAGCGGGTCATCGTCGACATCCTCCCCGGGGCGGACCACGCCTACACCTGGCCTGACGCGCCCACGTACAACGAGGCCGCCGCGGAGCGGGCCTGGTCCCAGACGCTGGCTCTGTTCGGTGAGGTGCTCAACCCCGAGCGTGGTTGACCCCGCCGTCAAGTTCCAGACCGTCGACGACCTGCGTCGGCGGGCCCGGCGCCGTACTCCCCGCTTCGCCTGGGAGTACCTCGACAGCGGTGAGGGTGACGAGCGGGCCAGGGACCGCAACGCCGAGTCCCTGCAGCGGGTGTTGCTGACCCCGCAGTTCTTCAAGGGCAAGCTGGAGCCCGACATCAGCACCGAGCTCTTCGGGGTGCGCTACTCGCTGCCGGTAGGGATCGCTCCCATGGGCTTGACCGGATTGATGTGGCCCGGTGCGGATGTAGCCCTGGCCGATACCGCGGCCCGCTGCAGCATCCCCCTGGTGGCCAGCACGGTGAACACAGCCGATGTGTCGGTGTTGGGGCCGCGAACCCAGGGCATGGGCTGGTTCCAGCTCTACCCCCCGAGGGACACCGACGTCCGTGATGACCTGCTGGATCGGGCGCACCAGGCCGGATTCAACGTCCTGGTGGTCACCGCCGACGTCCCGGCTCGTGCCCGTCGGGAGCGCCAGACCCGCGAGAGGGTCTCGATGCCGCCCCGGATTACACCCCGCCATGTGACCCAAGCTGCGCTGAGACCAGCTTGGACCCTCGGACTGCTGCGCAACGGCCTGCCCCGATTCCACACCTTGGAGCGCTACGTGGACCGGGCGACGCTCCGGCAGCTGGCCGGCTTCGTGGGGGCCAGCCTGGGCGGCACCCTGTCGTGGGACTACCTAGCCGAGACCTGCGACCTGTGGCCTGGGCCGGTGGTTGTCAAGGGGATCCTGCACCCCGACGACGCGGCGCGCTGCGTAGACACAGGCGCTGACGCAGTAGTGGTTTCCAACCACGGCGGCCGCCAACTCGACGCCGCGCCCGCCGCGATCGAGGCCCTCGGCCCCATCGTGGAACGCATCGGTGGCCGGGTGCCGGTGCTGTTCGACGGCGGCGTCCGCAGCGGCCTGGACATCGCCCGGGCGCTAGCCCTCGGCGCGGACTTCACGTTTACAGGGCGATCGTTCATGTACGGCCTCTGCGCCCTGGGCTCCGGGGGAGCCGAGTTCGTCGCGTCGATGTTCGAGCAGCAGCTCACCAGCGTCATGCACCAACTCGGCTGCGAGCAGTTGGAGGAACTGCGCGACCGCGACCCCCGCTTCGCGCCCGCCTGAAGCCATGTTGAGATTCGCCGAGGAGATCCTCCTGCTCCTGCTGCGCGACGACAGCGGCAGGTTCGTCGCGGTGCCAGGCACCGCGCTCGACAACCGCGCCGTCGCCGCCGCCGCAGTCGCAAGGGGCGAGAGCGCGCCGGGAAGCTCGGACTGAACCGGAGCTACGCGATCCGCACCCTCATGTGGGAAGCCGCCGACCGCGCCGACGTCGACCCCCGACACGTGCCGACTCGCGTTGTCGCCCCCGCATGCGATGGTGTCGTCGGCTCTGATGGCGCACGAATGCTACAAACCAGCGGCGACGGCCTTGTATTTCGGGGGTTACAGGCCGAGGGCTCGTGTGAGGAAGGTGGCCATCTGGGCCCGGGTGACGGAGTCGTCGGGGCAGTAGCGCAGCGGCGCGGTGGCGCAGCCCCCGGTGATTCCGGCGGCACCGACAGCGTCGATGTTGGCGGCGTGAACGCTGTCGGGGTCGACGTCGGCGAAGCCAGCGGCACCGACAGCGGGTCGCAGGCCGAGGGCTCGTGTGAGGAAGGTGGCCATCTGGGCCCGGGTGACGGAGTCGTCGGGGCAGTAGCGCAGCGGCGCGGTGGCGCAGCCCCCGGTGATTCCGGCGGCACCGACAGCGTCGATGTTGGCGGCGTGAACGCTGTCGGGGTCGACGTCGGCGAAGCCAGCGGCACCGACAGCGGGTCGCAGGCCGAGGGCTCGTGTGAGGAAGGTGGCCATCTGGGCCCGGGTGACGGAGTCGTCGGGGCAGTAGCGCAGCGGCGCGGTGGCGCAGCCCCCGGTGATTCCGGCGGCACCGACAGCGTCGATGTTGGCGGCGTGAACGCTGTCGGGGTCGACGTCGGCGAAGCCAGCGGCACCGACAGCGTCGATGTTTGGCGGCGTGGACGCTGTCGGGGTCGACGTCGGCGTCGATGTTGCCGGCACCGACAGCGTCGATGTTGGCGGCGTGGACGCTGTCGGGGTCGACGTCGGCGTCGATGTTGGCGGCACCGACAGCGTCGATGTTGGCGGCGTGGACGCTGTCGGGGTCGACGTCGGCGTCGATGTTGCCGGCTCGGCGAAGCCAGCGGCACCTACGGCGGGTTCTTCGGGCTGTGGCGCCGCGCCGGGAGCGACGACCAACAGCGCGGCGACGACCAACAGCGCGGCGAGGACCAACAGCACGGCGACGACCAACAGTTCGGCGGCGGGGGAGTGCATATGGTGTGCTCCACAATCACGATATCGGGTGCATGAGGCTACTAGCTAGACTCAGACAAGTGCCCGGCAGCCAGGCTACAAAGAGTCGCGCGGGGGCTAGTGTCCTGTCGGGCTCGCTCGAAGAGGAAGCCCGCTTGCTCTAGCCGTCGGACAGCAGCGCGGACACGGTGCCGACGCTGTCGATCTCGGCCGAGAGCTCGTCGTCGGCGCTCAGCGGCAGCATCCCGCAGAGCGAGCCGGTCATGATGCACTCCCCGGCCCGTAGCGGGGTGCCGCTCCGGCTCATGGCGTCGGCCAGCCACAGCACCGAGTTGAGCGGGTTGCCCAGACAGGCCGCCCCGTCGCCGGTGGCGGCCGCCTCGCCGTTGACGGTCACGGCTGCACGGGTCATGTCGCGACACCGGCTCAACGTCGTCACCCTTGAACTGCTCGCCGCAGTCCTGGTCCATGGCGGTTTCCGCGCGGCGTCCACGCCGCTTGCCGCACGCCCCTTCACCCCCAGACGGCGTGGTACTCCACGTCCACCGTTGAGCAGTTGAAGCGCTGCGACGTTAGGCAGCTCTCACCGACCCCGAACCGAGATACCGCTGAAGTCTCACACAGCAAGCCTCCGACACCCGTCGGTGGGAGCGCATGTTGGCGTCCACGATGTGAAGCCGCCAAGGCCAGCAGACCCGGATAGACGCAGACTGCGGACCGCCGTGGCATCCTGACGGCAATCTTCGCGAGGTGAAGGAGCGACGATGGGCTCAAGAGTGGAAGGCGCCAAGCCGGTCTATACCGCGGCGGCCGCCTGGGTTGACCGCGGGCTGCGAACGGACGATTCGCTCTTCACTCGCGGCGAATCGATCTGGACGAGCAAGTCGCTCGACGAGCTCCGTCGTCAGTTCCTCAATCGCCCCGACACTCCCGGCGACAACGTTATGGACACGCTCGAGCGCCAGCTTGAAGGCACCACAGCGGAAGCCTGCCAACTGATGGGCGAGGTCATGTACGTTCATCTCCTTGTTCCCAGCGATATGAAACTGGAGACGAAGCAAGCGCAGATTGAGCAGGTCCTGGGATGGTCGCCCGAGACAGTGACCCTGCCAGAAGAGTTGATCGCCGCATTGGACCCGGGCGTTGCGGACATCGGCGGCGGCCACAACAATCGCCCCTACTATCTTGGCTGCATCATCGAGTTCGCCGCGGCATGGAAGCGATTGAGGCCCGATGAGCGCCGACGCAGGCTCGAAGATCCCTGGGCCTTCAAAACGCTCGTCATGGACCTTAAATTCGAGAGCAGGCTGTTCGAGCGCGGGAACTCCGCCGACCTGCAGCGGCTTGCCCTGCTGCATCTCATACACCCGGACACCTTCGAGCCCATCGTGAGCGTCAATCACAAGGAGAAGATCGCGGCGAAATTCGAAGGGCTAGTCGAGAACCCAGAGCAGGATATCGATCGCAAGCTACAGCAGATTCGCGCTGCATGGGGAGGCGATGACGCCGAGGCCCTCGACTTCTACCGGGACGACATCCGGAGCCAATGGGACGACTCGAAGGCACCCGATGGCTGGGGTCAACTCATCTCCCGGACTCAGAAGCACATGGCATCAGGCAAGCTTAAATCTGTAGAGAACGACTACAAGATCGAGATCGGAAAGCGGTTCGAACGGGCCCGCGCGGCCGTGCTGGAGACCCGGAGCTCCTGGCCAGACCTCGTCAAGGACAGCGTCAGGAAGAGCGAGAACCTCATCCACGGCGCAGACAAGGCCCGGTTCTGCGGCTGGATCGACGAGGCACCGGACAAGTCGCATGAGGCTCTTTCGCTGCTCTGGAGCGATAGTGACACTCCGCTGTCCGGACAGGTGCGAGAGTTCATGAACGTGTTTCCCCGATCAGTGATCTCCGGTGTGGGCACCCGAACGAACATCGCATCGGTGCTGCTGATGGGACTGGGTGCCGAACGTCATCCGCCCTTCAGAACATCCCTGTTCGAGAAGGCGTACAAGCTCACCGAACACGACGTGCCGAGCCCGGACGCCGACGAGGCGGCAACTTACGACCACGCGCTCAAGTTTCTGGGTCGATTCATCGACAAGGCAGCCGAGCATGATCTGGAATTGCGCCGCCTTGACGCCCAGTCTGCGATCTTCATGTTCTTCAAGAGCGAAGGGGAGAAACCCAACGGCGAGCCACCACCGAAGACGCGACCTGAACCGACAAGCCTCAAGGAACTTGCCGCGGCGCTGTGCCTTCCGGTCGGGTTCCTTGAGCGGATCGAGAGGCAACTCAAGCGCAAATGGCAGGTGATCTTCCAAGGTCCACCGGGCACCAGCAAGACCTACGTCGCGCAGGAACTTGCCAGATGGCTCGCTGGCAGTAAGGAGCGGGTCACGCTAGTGCAGTTTCATCCGTCGTACGCCTACGAGGACTTCGTTGAGGGCTACCGCCCGCACTTGGAGAACGGTCAGCCGACCTTCACTCTCAAGCGCGGTCCCCTCCTGCGGGCAGCCGCGGACGCGGACGCTGACCCAGCCAACACGCACGTTCTGGTGATCGACGAGATCAACCGCGGCAACGTCGCCAAAGTGTTCGGAGAACTGTACTTCCTGCTGGAGTACCGCGACGAGGACGAGGATGTACACCTGCAGTACTCGAATGAGCCCATGCGCCTCCCGAAGAACCTGTACATCATCGGAACGATGAACACGACGGACCGTTCGATTGCGCTCGTGGATCTCGCTCTGCGTCGCCGTTTCAGCTTCGTGGAGTTCCATCCCGACGACGAACCGATCAAGGGCCTGCTGCGGCGCTGGCTCCGCCGACAAGGCAAGGCTGATCTGGAATGTGTGGCTGACCTGCTGGACGAGGCCAATGCCCTGCTGCAGGACGACCGCAACGTTGCCATCGGCCCGAGCCACTTCCTCGAGGAGGACCTCAGCGAGGAGGTCGTCGCGGACATCTGGAACCACAACGTCCTTCCGTACGTCGAGGAGGCGCTCATCGGCAACCCCGACCGCGTCAGGGAGTTCGACCTGGACCGATTGCTGGACCGATTGCGACGCAAGGCCGCGGGCGTCCCCGCACCCGAGCCGAGCGACAACTCCGACGATGAGTCCAACCGACGATGAGTCCAACAGCGCCGAAGTCGTCGCCTCGTCCGTCGATGGGGCGCCGAACGGCACCCGGATCGACGGCGGATCGACGGGCGGAGAGGCGGCCAGCGTCGAAGCCCGGCACATAGCACCGCCCAGGGCCGTGCTCCACATCGATCTGCAGGAGTACCAGGGGACCGAGTACATCCTCACGATGGCTCAGCGAGACGCGCTCCTTGGCGACGTCAAGGCGCTGAAGCTAGCGATCGAGCCGATCGCAGGCACTGACAGCCGATACCTGATCACACCTGGATCGACAGTGGGTGCACTCGAGATCGGCGACATGTCCGTGCGGGTCCAGCCCAAGATCGGAATTCCACAGCTGCTGTCACTCGCCTGCTACGCGATGAGGCTGTTCAAGCCCCAGCACGACAACCCGTTCAACTTCAAGGAGGACGAGGCTCTTCCCGACGTGCTGGCGCTGGCGCTCGCGGCAGCGGCGCGTAAGGCGTTCGCTCGCGGCCTCTTGCACGGCTACCGCGTGGAGGAGGACACCCTCCAGACGGTGCGAGGCAGGATCAGAATCGACGACCAGATCCGGCAGCGACCGGGACTCATGCTTCCCATCGATGTCCGCTACGACGAGTTCACGGACGACATCGTCGAGAACCGGCTCGTCAAGGCCGCTGCCGTCCGGTTGGCCCGGATGCGACTCCGTTCACGGAACGCCCGTGCAGGGTTGAGTTGGGTCGCCGGGATGCTCAAACAGGTGTCGCTCGTCGAGTTCGGAGCGAACGACCTGCCCGAAACCCATTTTGACCACCTCAACGAGCACTACCGGGACGTGTTGGCACTCGCCAGCCTCATTCTGCGCCACAGCGCTCTCGCATCGTCCCGCGGCGCGGTTCGGACGTCCGGCTTCCTGGTGAATATGGACGACCTGTTCCAAGAGTTCCTGACCGTCGCCCTACGCGAAGCGCTGCACGTGTCGCCGCAGACGCTGCGCTCGGACTACGAAGTCCCGTTCGACGAGAACGAGAGAGCAACACTCAAGCCGGACCTCTCGTGGTGGGACGGCGGAACCTGCACCTTCGTTGGAGACGCCAAGTACAAGAACCTGCCCGACAACCGCGTGCCCAACGCCGACTTGTACCAGCTGCTGGCCTACGTCACGGCTCTCGACCTCAGTGGCGGGCTCCTGATCTATGCACAGGGCGGCGCCGACCCAGCGTCATACGTCGTCAAGCAGGCCCGCAAGTGCCTTGAGGTGGTCGCTCTGGACCTGTCCGGCTCGCTCGATGAGGTATTGGACCGAACCATGGCCATCGCGTCAAGGGTTCAGGAGTTGCGAGCTAACGCCCCGCAGAGCCTGATCGCCGCGTAGTGTTGGCGACCATTACGAGTGGCCCACCTAGTTGTTCCCCATTCGGGGAACAACTAGAGTCGCATGTGGGAGGTTGAACGATGGCCAAGACCGAAATGATCAGAGCCCGAGTCGAGCCCGAACTCAAGCATCAGGCAGAGGCGCTGCTCCGCGAGCTGGGAATGTCGGTCACGGAGGCGATCACGCTGTTCTATCGGCAGGTGACGATTCACCGTGGGCTGCCCTTCGAGGTGAAGATCCCCAACGCCGACACCGCCGCGGCGCTGCAGCAGGCCGAATCGGGAGCTGGCCTAGCCGAGTACACCACCCTGGAGGAACTCAAGACCGCGGCGCAGTGAGCCATGCGCCCGCTGACGACCAACGCGCTTCGGAGCCAACCTCGGGTTCCGACGGTGTTACCCCCGCTCTTCTACCGCTTGACCACAAGGGTCATGACTTCGTCGCCGACTGGCAATTGGCCTAGTTGAAGAAGCGATACCATCCTCGTATGCCTGCGGCTCTCCCCGCATCTGGGACGCCCATCAAGTCAAGGTTCTGATCGTGAATCGCCAGAGGCTCACGCGAGTTACTGCCAAGGGGTTCCGGTCCCTGGATGGCGTCAGCGTGCCGCTCAAGCCTCTGACCGTCCTCGTAGGACCGAATGGCTCGGGCAAGACGAACATCCTGAATGTCCTGCAGTTCCTTGCATCCACGGTGCGATTCGATCTCGCCGCAGCCCTCGAGGCATCGGGAGGATTCTCCTACGTTCAACGCCAGGACGGCCGAGCGCCGACATCCCGTGTCGTGCTCGGCATCGAAGGGATCGTCACCAGGAATGCGAGCCTTGGTGCACCCGACGAGTACCGGCTGTCGTTCTATCGAAGCGCCAGTAACCGGCTCAACCGCGAGGAGTCTTTCGTCTGGAAGCGGACGAGAGGGCAGGGAAGGCGCCTAACGGTCAAGGGCACCAAGGTGGAGTTCGGAGCCGACGATGTAGAGACTGGCGACCGCGAGACTCGACTACTGGCCAACCGGCAAGCAACCGGGCTGGCCACTCTTCCCGACTGGTCGGACGAGGAGGGCGGCGAGGGAATACGACTCCTAGCACAGTTCCTGTCGGGCATTCGGATTCTCGAGCCCGACATGGAAGCAGCCAGGTTGCCGTCGCGAATGATCCCCGGCCGCTTGGCTGACGATGCGAGCAACCTCTCATCGGCCTTGAACAATCTGGCTGTCTCGGATCCCGAGTCGTTTGGGATACTGGAGGATGAAGTCCGCGAGTGCCTTCCGGGTCTCGACGCCATCGAGTTCGAATTGCTAGGCGGTTCTAGTCGCGCGGTGATGATCGTACTACGGGAGCGCGGCGTGCGGATGCCAGTCGAGCTTGCCGACGCTTCCTTCGGCACCGTGCGATTGCTCGCCCTGCTCACGGCGTTGCACGAGACCGAGCAGCCGCCCTTTACGGCCATCGAGGAGGCCGACCATGGACTTCACCCGTACGCTCTGGACCTTCTCGTGGAGAGGTTGCGGGCTGCTTCCGAGCACACGCAGCTGCTGGTGACAACGCATGCCCCGACACTCGTCAACCGCCTGAGGCCCGAGGAACTCGTCGTGTGCGACCGCGACTCGACCACGGGCGCTTCGAGCATTCCTGCCATCGGCAGCAATGAGATCGCCCGCCTTGAGCGCAGTTCTGAACAAGGTCTTGGCGAACTCTGGTTCGCTGGCGCTCTGGGCGGCGTGCCCGACTAGAACGCACAATGGCACGGCCGACGAGGCATGGCCAGGCTAACCGCGCTGCCGTGGTGCTTGTCTTCGGCGAGAGCCGTAACGACAGACGCGCCGTCGCCCAGCTCATCAAGGCCCTCTGTCCCGCCCTCCAGGGCAGGGTCCGAGTTCGCCCCTACCCCATGTCGCTGCAGAGAGAGGCATCTGCCCACGCCGTGTCGGGCTGGATGGAGCGCATCTCGCGCGCTGTCGCTAGCCACGGTGAGGCCGTGATCTGTGTCTTCGTGCACCGAGACGCCGACGGTCCGGACCCCGACGGACAGCTACAGAAGGCAACGGAAAACGTGCTCCGGACCGCCGACATACCAGGTGCCCATGCCGTCGTGCCCGTCGAGGAGATTGAGGCTTGGTGGATGCTGTTTCCCGACGCGACCGAGCGACTGCGCCGCTCCTGGCGAGGGATGCTGCAACGAGCCAACCGCGATTGGGACACGGTTCGAAACCCCAAGGAAGAGTTGAAGCGGTTGACACGCCGCGGCGACCGGAGACACGCCTACTCCGAGGCGGACTCCCCTAGCGTCGCCCGCCATGTTGCGGCTGCTATAGCTGATGGCACCACGCCCGTCGGTCGCAGCCGGTCCTACGAGCGATTCGTGGCCGCAGTTTCCGAGTGCTGCAACGCCGCGTAGCGAGTGGTTGGCGCTCCTACAGCAGCGCGGACACGGTGCCTACGCTGTCGATCTCGGCTTGCAGTTCGTCGCCGGCGCTGAGGGGCAGCATTCCGCAGAGTGAGCCGGTCATGATGCACTCCCCGGCCCGCAGCGGGGTGCCGTGCAGGCTCAAGGCGTCGGCCAGCCACAGCACCGAGTTCAGCGGGTTGCCCAGGCAGGCGGCTCCGTTGCCGGTGGCGGCCGGCTCGCCGTTGATCGTCAGCTGCATCTCCACCCGGCGCAGGTCGACCGCGGCCAGCGGCACCGGGCGGGTGCCGAGCACATAGAGGCCGCTGCCCGCGTTGTCGGCGATCATGTCGAAGTTGGTGATATCCCAGGCAAGACGGCTGTCGACGATCTCCAGTGCGGGCAGCACGTAGGCGGTTGCGCTGATCACGTCGGCCACGGTGTGCTGACCCTTGTCCAGGTCGGCGCCGAGCACCACCGCGACCTCGACCTCGACCCGAGGCTCGATCAGCCCGGTACCGCCGATGTCGTCGCCGTCGGTGCGGCACTTGTCGGCGTACAGGACACCCCAGATGGGCTCGTCCATGCCGAGCTGCTCCTGGACAGCCGGGTTGGTCAGACCCACCTTGTGCCCGCTGATCCTCCGGCCGGCCTCCAGCCAGTGATCGGTGTTGAGCTGCTGCACCGCGTACCCGGCCTCGGGACCGGCGGAGGCGCCCAGCAGGCTGCGCACCGGTTGGCAGGGCACACCGGCCAGCATGGCGCCGCGCAGGCGCTCGGCCGCAGCCTTCAAGACGGTGGAATCAGGTGATGCTGTCACTCCTCAGACTTCCTTGCGTGGGAGCGTTTCAACGCTAGAGTGCAGAGCGTAGGTGCCGGAGCGCCTCCCCTTTCCGGTTGAAGGCTCCACTTAGGTGGCGAGGGGAGACGCTCCGGCTCTCGCATCCTACGGCTCACCCCGTGCGAATGCGGTAAGGCACAAAACGTGCTGTAACAACTTGTAGATGAATGTCCGCTCACTCACCGTGGACGTACTGCCAGCCGAAGCGGCCCTTGATGCACAGGTGGCCGCTGGTCACCGAATGGTCGGAGGGAGACGTGACCTTCACGATCCGCTCGTCCTGCACATGCAGGTCGAGGTTGCAGCCCACGCCGCAGTAGGAGCAGACCGTGCGGGTGACGGTCTGCTCGGCGGGGCGCCACTCCCCCACCTCGCGCAGGTCGTACTCGGTCTTGAACTGCAGCGCGCCGGTGGGGCACACGCCCACGCAGTTGCCGCAATACACGCAGGCCGAGTCGGGCAAGGTCACGTCGAACTCGGTGGAGATGCGGGCGTCGAAGCCCCGGCCGGCCACCGCGATGGCGAAGGTGTGCTGGGCGTCGTCGCCGCAGGCCTCCACGCACTTGTAGCACAGCACGCACTTCGAGTAGTCCCGAATGTAGAGCTCGTCTTGGATCTTGACCGGCTCGTCCACCCGCTCGACGGGGTGGTCCTCGTCGGAGTAGCGGCCAGGGTCGGCGCCGTAGGCGTCCATCCAGCGGTGCAGGTCCTCAGCCTGGCTCAGGTCCACACCCGAGCCCAGGAACTCGAGCACCATCCGGCGGCTGTGGCGAACCCGGGGGGTGTCGGTCTCGACGACCATTCCCTCCTCGGCGGGGCGGGAGCATGACGGCACCAGCGCCCGGGACCCTTCGACCTCGACGACGCAGACTCGGCACACGTTGACCGGGGTGAGGTTCTCGGCCCAGCACAGGGTGGGAGTGTCGATGCCGGCCTGGACGCAGGCGGCGTGGATGGTCGAGCCCTCCGCCACCTCCACCGGCTGCCCATCGACAGTGATCGTGACGGCGGTCTCGGTGATCGCGGTTTCAGTCATTGGAGGGCGCCGACGCTATCAGGCCAAGGGACAGGGCGGAACGGACCGCGGAGGCCGCGGTGTGGCCGAGACCGCAGATGGAGGCGTCCACCATCACCTCGGCCATCTCGTCGATGAGAGCCCGGCGGGCCGGTGACAGCGAGCCCCGCTTCTGCATCTGCACCAGAGTCTCGTGCTGGCGTACCGCACCCACCCGGCACGGCACGCACTGGCCGCACGACTCGTCGCGGAAGAACTCGGCGATGCGCACCACCACGTCGGTCATGTTCACCGAAGTGTCGAAGGCCATCACCACCCCGGAGCCCAGCGTCGTGCCCGCGGCCCGGGTGTCCTCCAGGGTGAGCGGCAGATCCAGCGAGTCGGGTCCGACGAACGATCCGGCCGCGCCGCCCATCAGCACCGCCTGCAGCTCGCCGTTGCCCGCGACCCCGCCGGCCAGTTCCAGCAGGTCTTGAAGCGTCGTGCCGAACGGGACCTCGTAGAGTCCGGGACGCCCGACCTTCCCCGACAGGCACAGCAGCTTGGTGCCCGGCGAGCGCTCGGTCCCCCTCCTCCGGTAGGCGTCGGGACCCTCCAGAAGAATGTCGAGCACGTTCAGCAGGGTCTCGGGGTTGTTGATGGCCGTCGGCTCGCCGAACAGCCCGTGGGTGGTGGGGAACGGCGGCTTGTTGCGGGGCTCGCCCCGGAATCCCTCCAGCGATTCGAACAGCGCAGTCTCCTCGCCGCAGATATAGGCGCCCGCGCCCCTCCAGATGGCGATATCGAAGTCGTGGCCGGTGCCGGCCGCGTTGTCCCCGAGGAGGCCGGCAGCCAAGGCCGAGTCGATGGCGCCCTGCAGGCGGGCAGTGGCCAGCGGGTACTCGCCCCGGATGTAGATCCAGCCGCTGCGGGCCCCGGTGGCGAGGCCCGCGATGGTCATGGTCTCGATCACCGCGAACGGGTCGTGCTCCATCACGATGCGGTCCTTGAAGGTGCCCGGCTCGGACTCGTCGCAGTTGGCCACCACATGCTTGGGGCGTCCGGTCTCGGCGGCCACGGCCCGCCACTTCACACCGGTCGGGAAGGCGGCTCCGCCCCGACCCGACAGCCCGGACGCGGCCACCGCCTCCAGGACCGCCTCGGCGCCCATCTCGCCGGCCCGCCGCAGCGCCTCGTAGCCCCCGTGGGCCATGTAGGACTCCAGCGAGGTGGGGTCGGCAACCCCGATGCGGCGCAGCAGCCGCAGGGACGGGTCGCCGGCCTGGGGCAGTTCGAAGGGCTCGGCATCGGCAGGCACGTGGTCGGCCCGGCCCCCGGCCCCCTGCACGAACAGCGCGGGGGCCCGCTCGCACTGTCCGAGGCACGGTCCCAGGTGCACATGGCCACCGGAGGCCCGCACCGAGGCGGCCAGGTCGTCGTAGCCCGCTATCTGGCAGGCCGCGTCCACGCACACATGGAACGTGTCGCCGTCGTGATCCGGGGGCTCGGTCCGGAACAGGTCGTAGAACGACGCCACACCGAAGGCCTCCGCGGGAGGCACGCCCAGCACCTCGGCCACGTAGTTGATGCCGCCGGGGCTGATCCATCCGGCCGTGTTCTGAAGGGCGTGCAGCGCGGGTAGCAGGTAGTGGCGCCGCTCGGCGCGACGGGTCCGTCCGGAGGTGTACAGACGCTCGGTCTCGGGCTGCACCACGGGGTCCACACCCCGGACGCGAAGCGCCTCATCGACCGCGGCCGCCTCAGATTCGGTGGCGCGGTCCGCGCCCAGATACAGATCGGTCATACGCTAGGCAGGAGCTGGTTCCGGTTCGAGCTTCGAGATGCGGATGGAGGCCGCCTTGAACTCGGCGGTACCCGAGCGCGGATCCCACTCGTCGTTGGTCAACACGTTGGCGTCGACCAGCTCCGGGAAGTGGAAGGTCGTGAAGGTGAGCCCTGCGGGTATGTCCGGCTGGAGGCGCACATCCATCTCCACCGAGCCCCGGGGCGAACTCACGAGCACCCGCTCACCGTCGCCGATGCCGAGTTCGGCCGCGTCGGCCGGGTTGACATCGATGGCGTCGCCGTAGCGGATGGGCGAGGCGTAGCCGCCCGACTGCACCCCGGTGTTGTAAGAGTCGAGGGCCCGGCCGGTGGTGAGGCGCAGCGGGAACTCCTCGCTGAGCTTCTCCTTGGGCGGCGAGTGGTGGGTGATGCTGAACGGAGCGGGATCGCGGCCCTCCAGGTCGTCGGCCCACAGCCACCCGTGGAGGAACAGCGAACCGGGATGGTCCTCGCTGGGGCAGGGCCACTGGATGCCGCCCGAGGCCTCGAGCCGCTCCCAGGACATGCCGGTGTGCATGGGCGACAATGCCCGCATCTCGTCCCACAGCTCTTGGGAGCTGGGATGGCCCCAGTCGGCGCCGAGGCGGCGGGCCAGCTCCCCGATGATGTCGATGTCGTGGCGTGCCTGCCCGGGCGGCGGCACCGCGGGACGCACCCGCTGCACCCGCCGCTCGCTGGAGGTGACCGTGCCCTCGGACTCGGCCCACGCCACGGAAGCAGGCAGGACGACATCGGCCATCTCCGCGGTGCGGGTCATGAAGATGTCCTGGACCACGAGGATGTCGAGGCCGGCCAGCAGCTTGCGGGCGTGCTCCACGTCGGCCTCGGAGTCGGCCGGGTTCTCGCCGATCACGTAGCAGGCCCGCAGCTCGCCGGCCTCCATGGCCTCGAACATGAGAGTCAAGTGCTTGCCGGGCACGCCGTTGAGCTCGGTGCCATAGGCGGCCTCGAACTTGGCCCGCACCGCGTCGTCGGCCACGTCCTGGAACCCGGGGAACTTGTTGGGGATGGCACCCATGTCGCCGCCGCCCTGCACGTTGTTCTGGCCCCGGAGGGGGCACAGGCCCGAGCCCCAACGGCCCACGTGGCCGGTGAGCAGGGCCAGGTTGCACAGCGAGACGACATTGTCGACCGCATTGTGGTGCTCGGTGATGCCCAGGGTCCACAGGATCTGGGCCTTGTCCGCGGTGGCGTAGGCGTGGGCCATGTCGCGGATGGCCTCCGCAGGCACGCCGGTCTGCTCCTCGGCCCAGTCGAGGGTGAAGGACTCGACATGGGCGGCATAGTCCTCGAAGCCCTCGGTGGCATGGGCGATGAAGTCGGGGTTGTGCAGCCCGGCATCGATGATCTCTCGCCCCATGGCGTTGGCCAGCGCGATGTCGGTTCCCACTGAGAGGCCCAGCCAGCGGTCGGCGAACTTGGCCGAGGACGTCCGGCGGGGATCGATGGCGTACATGCGGGCCCCGTTGGTGAGCCCCTTGAGGACGTGGTGGAAGAAGATCGGGTGGGCCTCACGGGCGTTGGAGCCCCACAGAAGGATGACGTCGGCCTCCTCGACCTCTGTGTAGGAAGAGGTTCCGCCTCCCGCTCCGAACACTGTCGCCAGACCGACGACGGAGGGAGCGTGTCAAGTTCGGTTGCAGGAGTCGATGTTGTTCGACCCCACCGCGGTGCGGATGAACTTCTGGGCCGCGTAGTTCATCTCGTTGGTGGCCTTGGAGCAGCTGAACATGCCGAAGCCGTCGGGCCCGTGACGGTCGAGCACCGCCCGGAAGCCGTCGACGGCCCGGTCGAGCGCCTCGTCCCAGCCGGCGGGGCGCAGCCGCCCGCCGTCGCGGACCATCGGGGTGGTCAGCCGCGGCAGCCGCTTGTCGTAGGACTTTCTGCCCATGTTCCTCCCGAGGGGACTGTGTAGAACCAACGATAGGGACGAACCGTCGAGCGTACCGATTCGGCGCGCCTAACCGAGCGAGAGCGTCTCCCGCGCCTGGTCCGGGGTCTGGATCCGGCCTCCCATCGCCTCGACCACCTCCCGGGCCCGGTTCACAAGGTCGGCATTGGACGCGAACACGCCACGGGCGAGGTAGAGGTTGTCCTCCAGGCCCACCCTGACGTGGCCGCCTAGCAGGATGGACTGGGCCACCCAAGGCATCTGGTTGGCGGACAGGGCGAAGCTGGTGAACTCGGCGCCGGCGGGGAGCAGGCGGGTCAGCGCGGCCAGCAGGCCGACGTCGGTGGGCGTGCCGTAGGGGATGCCGGTGCACAGCTGGATCCAGGGCGGATCAGCGATCAGGCCTTCGTCCACGAGGGTGTTGACCAGCCAGAGATGGCCGGTGTCGAAGATCTCCAGCTCGGGCTTTACGCCGATCTCCCGCACTCTCTTGGCCATGTCGCGGACCATGTTCGGGGTGCTGACGTATACCTGGTGGCCCTCGCCGAAGTTCAGCGTTCCGCAGTCGATGCTGCACATGTCGGGCCGCAGGGCCTCGACATGGGCCAGACGCTCCAGGCCGCTCACGAGGTCGGTCCCCTCGGGGCCGAACTCGAACGGGTCGGGATCGCCGATGAGCAGGTCGCCGCCCATCCCCGCGGTTGTGTTGATGATCACGTCGGAGTTGGCCGCCCTCACCTGCGCGAGTGCCTGGCGATACAGATCCACGTCCCGGGTGCCCTTGCCGGTGGCCGGATCGCGCACGTGAATGTGCACGATGGCCGCACCGGCATCAGCCGCCTCCAGCGCCGCGGTCGCGATCTGCGACGGCGTGATCGGCAGGTCGGGATGCCTGCCCGCGGTGTCGCCCGCACCGGTCACCGCGCAGGTGATGATCGGGTTGCGATTCACGACCCGAACCCTACCGCTCCCGGCGGGGCGGAACTGCCTCGATACGGGGACGCCCCTCGGGCGGGGCGGAACTGCCTCCGAACGGGGACGCCCCGGGCGGCGTCCGGGCGCGTCCGACTCTCCGGGAGTCGCTACGGTGGCGGGGCGATGAGATGGTCCAGGCTGTTCGTACCGACGCTGCGCGATGCGCCCGCCGACGCTGAGGCGGCCAGCCACAAGCTGCTGGTTCGGGGCGGGTTCATCCGCCAGCTCCATGCCGGGCACTACTCGCTGCTGCCGCTGGGGCTGCGGGTGCACGACAAGGTCGAGAACATCGTGCGCCAGGGCATGGAGGAGATCGGTGCCCAGGAGTTCCTGCTTCCGGCCATGCACCCGGCCTCGATCTGGCAGCGGTCCGGGCGCTGGGACTCCGTCGGCCCGGAGATGTTCCGGCTCCGGGACCGCAAGGAGGCTGACCTGGCGTTGGGCATGACCCACGAGGAGGTGTTCACCGAGATCGCCCGGGAGGTCACCTCGTACCGGTCGCTGCCCCAGATCTGGTACCAGATCCAGTGGAAGTTCCGCGACGAGCCCCGGCCCAAGTCGGGTCTGCTGCGGGTGCGGGAGTTCGCCATGAAGGACAGCTACTCCTTCGATCTCGACGACGCCGGGCTGGACCACAGCTTCGAGATGCACCGTGACGCCTACAGCCGGATCTTCGAGCGGCTGTCTCTCGACGCCATCGCGGTGCAGGCGTCCTCGGGGATGATGGGCGGGACCGGGTCGGTCGAGTTCATGGTGGCCTCCCCCGCCGGCGAGGACGACATCGCCCTCTGCCCGGACGGCAGTTACGCGGCCAATGTGGAGCGGGCCACCTCCGCGCTGCCGCCCGTGGACGACGGCGACTCCAGCGAGGAACTCACCCGGTTCCCGACCCCGGGAGTGCGGACCATCGCCGCTCTGGAGACGGTGGAGGGCGGCGCGCCCGCCCACCGCCAGATCAAGACCATGGTGATGGTGCTGGACGGCTCGATGACGCTGGCCCTGGTGCGGGGCGACCACCAGCTCAACCTCCAGAAGCTCGCCGACGGCACCGGGGCCGTCGACATCCGCCCGGCCGAGCCGGCCGAGACCTTCGAGCGCCTGGGCGCCCACCCGGGCTCGCTCGGAGCGGTGGGCGTGAAGGATCTGCCGATCGTGGCCGACCACGCCCTGCGGGGGCGGCGCAACCTCACCACCGGCGCCAACACCGACGACTGGCACTACTCGGGCGTGGACATCGACCGGGACATCTCGGTGGACGAGTGGCTCGACCTGCGGGAGGTGTCGGCCGGGGAGCCGTGCGTCACCTGCGGCCAGCCGCTGGAAGTGATCCGCTGCATCGAGACCGGCCACATTTTCAAGCTGGGCCGGCGCTACGCCGAGGCCATGGGCGCGACTGTGCTTGACGCCGAAGGGGTGGAACGGGCCATCACCATGGGGTCCTACGGCATCGGCATCGGCCGAGCCATGGCTGCGGTGGCCGAGGTGCACCACGACGACCGCGGCCTCATCTGGCCGGTGGCGGTGGCGCCGTACGAGACGGTGATCACCGTGGCCAGCATGCGCGACGACGCCGCGGTGGCCGCGGCCGAGCAGCTCTACGCAGAGCTACGGAACTCGGGCGTCGGGGTGCTGATCGACGACCGCGACGCCCGGGCCGGGGTGAAGTTCGCCGACGCCGAGCTCGTCGGCATTCCCTGGCGGATCACCGCGGGCCGGGCAGTGGCCGACGGCGAGGTCGAACTGACCGAGCGGGCCACGGGAGACACCCAGCGGGTCGGGCTCACCGATGTCGCGGCCCGTGTGGCCGAGCTCCTCGACAGCGCCCGACCCTGACCTCAGCCGGCCTCTCGGCCTCTTGGGGCTCAGTCGGACAGCTGCATCGAGAGGCGGCTGGCCGCCTCGATCACCGCCATTCCATGGTCGTGGGTGTCGTCCGGGTTGGGGAACCGGTACGCGGGACCGTGAACGTGCAGGGCCGCCTCCACGCTGCCGTCGCTCTCGAAGACGGGAGCAGCCACGGAGTTGATGCCCTCGGCGAACTCCTCGTACACCCAGGCGTAGCCGATGCTGCGCACGTGCTCCAGACGGTCCCGGAGCTCGTTGGGGTCGGTCATCGTCCACGACGTGCACTGCACCAGCGGAGCGGCCAGATACTCCTCGATGAAGCGCTCGGGCTGGTGGGCCAGGATCACCAGCCCCGACGGCACGGCGTGCAGGGGGGCGTGCTCGCCGGTCCAGTCCCGAACCTGGATGTTCGAGGAGGACTCGGTCTGGTCGAGGTAGTAGACCTGCCCGCCGTCGATGGTCGAGAGCCCCGCGACCTCGTCGAGGCTCTCGGCCAGTTCGAGCAGGTGGGGCCGGGCGGTGGCCACGAGGTTCCGGCCTCGGGGCGCCGCTCCGGCGAGGTCGATGAGGCCGGGGCCCAGCCGGTACTCGCCGCCCGCCTCGGTCTGCTCGACAGCCTGCTCCTCCTCCAGGGAGGCCAGCAGCCGCGCCACCGTGCTCTTGGGCAGGTCGACCCGCTCGGCCAGTTCGGTGACGCCCACCGGACCCAGCGCCAGAGCCCGCAACAGTGCGAACGACCGCTTGATCGACTGAACGGTCACGGTGTCAGCCTACGGCTAGACGGGTGGGGCACCGAAGCGCCTTCAGGACCAGCGGCGGCGGATTTCCGCGCTTATGGCCGGGATGACCTGGTGCAGGTCGCCTATCACCGCCCAGTCCGCCTTGACCACCATGTTGGCCTCCGGGTCGATGTTGACGGCCAGGATGTGCTTGGAGCCCATGGCGCCCACCCAGTGCTGGATGGCGCCGGAGATTCCCGATGCGATGTAGATCTCCGGGGCGATGCGGGTGCCGGTCTGGCCGACCTGGTCCGAGTGGGGCCGCCAACCGTTGTTGGTGACCGCCCGGCTGCAGCCGACCCGCCCGCCGAGCAGCTCGGCCAGCTCCTCCAGCGGCGCGAACCCATCGGCGGAGCCGACGCCGCGGCCGCCGCCCACCACGACCGGCGCGGTGGGAAGGGTGACTCCGGCTTCCAGGACCACCCGTTCCTTCACGACGGTGCGGGCCAGTTCCGGGGGCAGGTCGACGTCGATGCTCCGGACCTCGGGCGGGGCATCGGGCGCGGGCGTGACCGGCGACGACGCCACCGTGTGAAGGGCACAGGTGAGCAGCGCCGGGCCGGCTGCGCTGAGCGTGGCGTCCTCCAGCAGCGAACCTCCCCACTGCACGCGGGTCATGGACCACTGTCCCCCCTCGGCGCCCGGTGGGGTGACGTCGGTGCAGTTGGCCACCATCGGTGCGTCCAGTCGGACCGCGGCCTGGGCGATGACCTCGTTGCCCCGCTCGCTGCCACAGGCCAGGACCGCATCGGGGTCCAGGAAGCCGGTGATCTGGGCGATGGACTCGCCCCATGCCTCGGGCCCGAAGTCGCTGAGCACCCCGGCGTCCGCGGTGTGCACCCGGACGGCGCCGTGGTCGCCGGCCTCGGCCGCGACCGTCTCCGGCCCGGCCGCGTCGGGGGCACCCGCACCGATCACGGCCGCGTGCATCTCGGCGCCCATCTTGATGGCCAGCGTCCGGCCGAAGGTGAGCGCCTCCCGGCCAGCCTCGCTGAGCGTGCCCCGATCGTGCTCCAGCACCACCAGCAGCATCACACCACCCCGCTCCAGGGCGTCCCCGGCGCCGCGGCCACAGAGACCTGACGTAGTTGTGCCCCTCGAAGGGGGTCAACTACGTCAAGTCCGCATACCAGCAGCATCACACAACCCCCAGCTCCTCGAGCACGTCCACCACCGCGGGGGCGGCTTCGGGACCGTGGCCCAGGATGGTCGTCTGCGACAGCGTCTCGGTGGGCCGGTGCAGCCGCACCAGGGCCTGGCCCCCCGCCTCAGCGTCGATCTCCATGGTGGTGACGGCCAGCTTCTTGGACGCCAGGCGGCCTCTCATGGTCGGGTACCGGGGCAGGTTGATGCCCTCCTTGACCCCGAGAGCGGCCGGCATCGCCAGTTCGTAGACCTCGAAGCCGCCGTCGATCTCGCGTCGGGCCCGCACCGCCGATCCGTCGATCTCTATCCCCTTGATGCCGTTGACGATGGGCCGCCGGAGGGCGAAGGCCACCCGCACCCCCACCTGGAATCCACCCGAGTCAGCCGACTCGTTGCCGAACAGGATCAGATCGAAGGGACCGCCGGACTCCTCCAGCGTCTCGATGGCGGCCGTGAGGGCTCGAGCCGTGCGCTGGGGATCCCAGGCTGCGCCGTCGGTCTGGACCAGCACGCCGTGGTGGGCGCCTACCGACGCCGCGTAGCGCAGCTGCTCGGCGGCATCGGCCGGGCCCAGGGTCAGCACGGTCACCTCGCCGCCGGTGCGCTCGGTGATTTGCACCGCCTCCTCGACACCGCACTCCTCGTGCGGGCTGGTGGTGAAACCGAGGTGGGCGGCGTCCACGGCCAGGCCGTCGCCGGTCACGTTGATGCGGGCGCCCGGGGCCGGCACCCGTTTCACGCAGCACAGGATCCGCATGTCAGCTATCCGCGTTCTCGCTAGGACTTCATGCGGGAGTCGTCGGGGTCGAACACCGCGCCGGTCCCGCCACCCGCACTCCGAACAGCTCGTTCATGTACATCACCTGGAGGTCGGTGCCCGCCACGGCCAGCTCGGACGGCAGGTAAGCCATCAGCAGGTGCCTGCCGACTGACGGGCCCGGGCCTGCGGTGGTGACCCGCGACACCCGGCCGTGGGAGTCGACGATGCGCTCACCCTGGAGCGTGAGGATCGGCTCGTTGCCGCCCTGCATGTAGCGCTTGCGACCCTGGCCGTCGTGCAGGTCCTCGACGGTTAGCACGCACATCTTCACCTCGGGGTCGCCGGCCTCCCGGGCGGCCAGGTAGGCCTCCTTGCCGATGAAGTCGGCCGCCTTCACCCGGGGGCGGGCCAGACCGGCCTCCAGCGGGTTGTACTCGCTCTCCAGCTCGGCGCCCATCAGCCGGTAACCCTTCTCGAGGCGGCCGGAGGTGCCGTACACGCCGCCGCCGGTGGGCCGCAGCCCGTAGTCGGCCCCGACCCTCATCAGGGCGTCCCACACCGCGGGGCCGTCGTCCCAGGCCAGGTAGATCTCCCAGCCGGTGTCGCCCACGTAGGAGATGCGGAACAGCGTGGCCGCCACCGGCCTGCCGGTTCCGCAGTCGAGCTCCACGTCGATCAGCGAGCCGTAGGGCGAGCCGGCCTGGCTCAAGTCGGCGTCGCAGAGCGCGCCGAGCACCGCGGGGGCGTTGGGCCCCCACAGGCCGAGGGTGGTGATGTCGTCGGTGATGTTGGCGAAGCTCACCGAGCCGTCGGTCGGCAGGTGGCGGCGGGCCCAGAACTCGTCGCGGCCGCCGTCGAACACGCCGGTCACGACCCGCACCCTGTCGTCGCCGAGGCGCATCATGGTCAGGTCGGAGTGGAAGCCGCCGTCGGGAGTGAGCCACGGTGTGTAGATCGAGCGGCCCACCGGCACGTCGATCTTGTTGACCGCGAGGCGGTCGGCGTAGGGAACCGCCCCCGGTCCGGTCAGTTCGTAGATCTGGAAGGCGCTGAGGTCTACCAGCCCGCAGTTGTCGCGCAGGTTGAGGTGCTCGGCGATCGTGATCGGGCTCCACCAGCGGGCGTCCCACTCAACCTCGCGGTCCTCCACCCCGTAGCGCTCGACGAGGTCGGCGTTGGACTCGAACCACTGGGGCCGCTCCCAGGTGCGGGCCTGGAAGAAGAAGGCTCCCAGATCCTCCTGGCGTGAGAAGTAGGGACCGACCCGCAGGTTGCGGCGACTCTCCCACTGCTCGGCGGGATGCACGATGCCGTAGGTCTTGTTGAAGTGCTCGGCGGAGCGGGCCCAGATGTGATCGTCGGGACGCTCCTCGGGGTAGAACCGGGAGATGTCGGCGCCGTGGACGTCGATCACCCGGGGATAGCCGAAGGTCATCCACTCGGCCACCACCTGGGCCATGCCAGGACCCTCCTTCACCCAGACCGCCGCGGCCGACCACAGGTTGCGCACCTCGGGGACCTCGCCCAGGCATGGCATGGTGTCGGGGGTGAGCGACAGCAGGCCGTTGATGGCGTATTTGATCTCGGCGTCGCCCAGCATGTCCATCAGCTCGATGGCCTGCTCCATCTGCGGGTCGAAGTCGTCGGGCGTGAACGGCATCTCGGTGGGCGACAGCGCGGCCTCCTCGTTGGAGGGGATGTCGTCGGGGTGGTGGAAGATGGGCCGGTGAGCGTACGAGCCCACCTCCATCGAGCCCGCGGTCTGGCGCTCGTAGCAGAACGTGTCCATGTCGCGCACGATCGGGTAGCCGATCTCGTTGCCGGTCGCGGCCAGGATGTCCATCGGTCCGACGTCGGCCATCTGGTGCACGGCCGGGACAAGGGGGATGTGGGCGCCGGCCATGTTGGCCAGCCGGTTGGACCAGACGCCGCAGGCGATCACCACGTAGGCGGTCTCGATGGTTCCACCGCTGGTGACCACGGCCTTGACGGTGCGGTCGCCGGGGTTGGGGCCGGGCTCGGTCACGATGTCTAGCACCTCGGTGTTGGCCAGCACCCGGCATCCGTTGTCGGTGGCCAGGCGGCGCATCACGGTGCCCGTCTCCAGGGAGTCGACCACCGAGACCGTCGGGCAGTAGAAGCCGCCCAAGACCACGTCGGTGTTGATGAAGGGGCAGAGCTCGGCCACCTCGGCGGGGGTGAGCAGGTGGGCCTCAACGCCCCAGGCGGTGGCCGAGGTCATGCGCCGCTGCAGTTCGTCCATGCGCTCGGGGGTGCGGGCCACCTCGATCCCGCCCGAGTCCACCGACAGGTCGAGGTCCCGGTACTGGTTGGCGCTCTGCACTCCGAGCAGGCACATCTCCTTGTTGTGGTCCACCGGGAAGATGAAGTTCGACGCGTGCCCGGTCGAGCCGCCCGGGTTGGGCAGTGGGCCCTTGTCCACCAGCACGAGGTCGCTCCAGCCGAGCTTTGTCAGGTGGCCCACCAGGCAATTGCCGACGATGCCGGCGCCGATCACCACGCACTTGGCGCTGGTCGGAAAGTCGCTCACGTGCAGTCCTCCCTCATCGGGTCCCCGGGCACGGCGAGCCTCCAACCTGCTGCGCCCGACGGTGGCCGTCCCCGGACGGCCACCGCTGTGTGTTCTGTAATGCGGAATCGTTCCGAGATACGGAACGACAAGCTACCCTCCGGGGTGGTTCCGTGCCAACACTCCGGTTGGCTCGGGCGACCGCGCACGACTGCTCCGAAAGGAAGGGCAACGATGCCGTTTCCGACCGACCTGGAGATCGCCTCGCAGGCCAAGCTGAAGCCGCTCGGCGAGATTGCCGACGACGCCGGCATACCGGCCGAGATGCTGGAGCCCTACGGCGCCGGCGCAGCCAAAGTGAGCCTCGACGCGGTCGAGGCAATGGCCTCCGCCGACCGGCCCAAAGCCCGCTACGTGGTGGTTTCGGCTATCACGCCCACCCCGCTCGGCGAGGGCAAGACGACCACAACGGTGGGGCTCGGCCAGGCCTTCCAGCACATTGGCCGCAGCGCCACCATCGCCATCCGCCAGCCTTCGATGGGCCCGACCTTCGGGATCAAGGGCGGAGCGGCCGGCGGCGGCTACAGCCAAGTGGTGCCCATGGAGCTGTTCAACCTGCACCTCACCGGCGACATGCACGCCGTGACCGCGGCCCACAACCTGTGCTCGGCCATGGTCGACGCCCACCTGTACCACGGCAACGAGGCCGGCCTGGACATCCACAACATCACCTGGCGCCGGGTCCTGGACGTCAACGACCGGGCCCTGCGCAACATCACGCTGGGATTGGGCGGGCGCCTCGACGGCGTGCCCCGCGAGTCGGGCTTCGACATCACCGCGGCATCCGAGGTGATGGCCGCACTGGCGCTGTGCACCGGGCTGCACGACCTGCGGGCCCGGCTGGGGCGCATCGTGGTCGGCTACACCAAGGCGGGCACGCCGGTGACCGCCGAGGAGATCGGCGTCGCAGGATCGATGGCTGTGATCCTGCGCGAGGCCATCAAGCCCAACCTCATGCAGACACTGGAGAACACGCCGGCTCTGGTGCACACCGGGCCGTTCGGCAACATCGCCACCGGCAACTCGTCGATCGTGGCCGACCAGGTGGGCATCCGCACATCGGACTTCCTGCTCACCGAGGCCGGCTTCGGCGCCGATATGGGCGCCGAGCGGTTCTTCAACATCAAGTGCCGCTACTCGGGAATCGCGCCGGACGCGGCCGTGCTCGTGGCGACTGTGCGGGGCCTCAAGGCTCACTCGGGCAATCACAAGATCGTGGCCGGGCGGCCGCTGCCGGAGGCGATTCTGGCCGAGAATCCCGACGAGGTCCACGCCGGGGGCGCCAACCTGCGCAAGCAGCTCGAGAACATGCGCATCCACGGGTGCACGCCGGTGGTGGCCATCAACGTGTTCCCCGAGGACCACGCGGCCGATGTCGCCGCCATCGGCGAGATCGCGGCCGAGTACAACGCCCGCTCCGCGGTGACCACCCACTTCGCCGACGGCGGGCGGGGCGCGGCCGAGCTGGCCGAGGCCGTGGCCGAGGCGGCCGAGGAGCCCAGCGACTTCGCGGTGCTGTACCCCGACGATGCATCGCTCAAGTCCAAGATCGAGACGGTGGCCACCCGCGTGTACGGGGCCGACGGGGTGGAGTACTCCGGAACCGCGAACAAGCAGCTGGCCACCTACACCGAGGCCGGGTTCGGGAACCTGCCGGTGTGCATCGCCAAGACGCACCTGTCGATCTCGTCGGATCCTTCGCTGAAGGGCGCGCCGACCGGCTGGACGCTGCCGGTGCGCGAGGTGCGGGCGTCGGTGGGGGCCGGGTTCGTGTACCCCATCTGCGGCGACATGCGCACCATGCCCGGACTGGGCCGGGTGCCGGCCGCGATGGGCATCGACATCGACGCCGACGGCAACATCGTCGGCCTGAGCTGAGCCGCGACCGGGATGCTGTCCAAGCTGCGGCGCGCCCCGCTGTCGGCGGAGACCCTCGGGGCCCGCCACCACCGGCTGCACCTCGTTCGGGATCTGACCTTCGAGGTCATCCCCCTCAAGAGCCTCGACGCGGCGATCGAGGACCTGCCAGCCGGTTCCCGGGTGTCGGTGACCGCGTCGCCGGTGAAGGGCCAGGACGCCACCTGCGAGATCACTGAGCGGTTGATGGAGTTCGGCCATGAGGCCATCCCGCATGTCTCGGCCCGGTTGGTGCCCGACCGGGCCCGGGTTGGCGATCTGGCGAACTGGTTCCGCTCGGCCGGGGTGTCGACGATGTTCCTGGTCGGCGGGGACGTGGAGTCGCCCGGCGCCTACTCGGACGCGTCCGCTTTCCTGCGGGACCTGCTGGAGTGCGACCACGGGCTGACCACGATCGGCGTGACCGCCTACCCGCACGGCCATCCCCTGATCGAGGACTCCGTGCTCCACGAGGCGCTGCACACCAAGCAGGCGCTGCTGGCTGAGGCCGGCGTGGAGGGCTACTGCAGCACGCAGATGTGCTTCGACCCGGAGCGCATCGAGGACTGGCTACGAGGCGAGCGGGCCGCGGGACTGACGCTCCCCGTGCATCTGGGCATCTCAGGCGTGGTGGAGCGGACCAAGCTGCTCACCATGGGCGCCCGCCTGGGCGTCGGGCCCTCGCTGCGCTACCTGCGCAAGAACCGGGCCGCCGTCATGAAGCTGATGACGTCACCCAACTACGACCCCGACCACATCCTGATGGCCCTGAGCCCGTCCCTGGACGACCTCGGCGTGACCGGCCTGCACGTCTTCACGTTCAACCAGGTAGCCGCCACCGTCACCTGGCAGTCCACCCACCACGGTTAGCCCCGAGTGGGTCTGGACAGGCCGGTGCCGGAGCATTGGACACTGTCTTCCGGGGCGCACGAGCGGGGCATCACCTAGTGATGTCATAGGGGGCAAGTACCTTCGAAGGCATGGAACCCATAGATGTAATCGTGCTCGTTGCCGCCCTGGCCGTCCTGGTTGCGGGGGCCGCGATCCTGCGGACCAAGCGCTCTGGGGCGGCCGGCGCCCCCGGCGACGTCGCACGGCTCACGGTCCTGCTCGAGGAGCGCGACCGGGAGGTGCGGCAGGTCCGCGACGAGCGGGACGATGCCCGCCGCCAGCGCGACCGCGCCCGCCAGGACCTAAGCGCGGCCCAGGCGGATCTCGCCGCGGTGAAGGCCGACCACACGGCCCGCACCGAGGAGTTGGCAAGCGCTCGCAAGCAGCTGGACAACCAGTTCAAGGGGCTGGCCGCAGGGGTACTCAAGGACAGCACCGAGTCGCTGCTCAGGCAGGCGAAGGAGCAGTTCGACACCCAACGACAGTTGGGAGCAGCCGAACTGGAGCAACGCAGGGAAGCCATCGACAGTCTCGTGGCACCCATACGCGAGAGCCTCGAGAAGCTCGGCGAGCATGCCAGCGCGATCGAGCAGACGCGGGTCGGGGCCTACGAGCGGCTGACCACTCAGATCGCTTCGCTTCAGCAGGTCGCCGGCAGCCTCAGCGAGGCCTTGCGCTCGCCCAACATACGGGGCCAGTGGGCCGAGCAGGAGCTGGGCAACATCCTGGAGCTCTCAGGCCTGCAGCAGCACATCGACTACTACCCGCAGCACACCGTGCCCGTGCCCGGCAGTGTCGTGCGGCCGGACGCGGTCGTGAGCGTGCCCGGAGGGTTGAAGGTCGTAATCGACGCCAAGGCGCCGCTGGAGAACTATCTGAGAGCCCACGAGGCCAGCGACGACGGCGAGGAGCGCGCGTTGCTGGCCAACCACGCAGCGGCCATCTCCAAGCACGCCAAGACCCTGAGCGAACGGGACTACGACGACGCGGTCGCGGGATCGCCGGACTTCGTTCTGATGTTCGTGCCCGCAGACCCGATTCTCGACGCCGCCATGAAGGTGCAGCCGACGCTGTGGGAGCGAGCCTGGAACGATCACCGGGTGCTCATCGCCACACCGGGACTGCTGCTGGCGTTCCTGCGGACGGTGGCGCTGGCATGGCAACAGCAGGACATGCAGAAGAACGCGCAGAGGATCGCGGATCTCGGCAAGGACCTCTACGACAGCCTCCGCATCCTCGCCGAGCACATGCACGGCGTGGGCAAGGGACTCGACAAGGCGTTGACGGCCTACAACAAGGGCGTGGGCTCGCTCGAGAGCAGGGTGCTTCCCAAGGCACGGCGCTTCGAGGACCTGGGGGCGGTGTCCGACTCCAAGCGCATCCCGGCATTGGGGCCTGTGGAGAGCACCGTGCGCCCCATTGGCAGGCTAGAAGCCGACTCGACGCCCGGGACCGATGCGTCGCCAGGCAGCGTGCTGCCCCACAAGCGAAGCGCCTGAGATCTCGCCCGGTGTCGCTCGCTGGCATCTGCGGCGGCTCCTCACGACCCGGTGAGCCGGCGTGCCCGGTCGGACCCATGCTCGCGTCGCTCGCTGGCATCACCACCGGCTCGGTGCGGCCCTTGACGGCTGGCGGCAGGTTGGTGGCAGAATGGGGTTGTGACTGCGGCTGATGGATCCCATCGCGGGTGGCCGGCGGTGGAGCCGGTGCTCGACGATCCTGCCGCCGAGCGGGCTCGGCTTCTGGACGGCCTAGCCACCTCGTACCGGCTGTTCGGGGTGCTGCGCTGGGCCGAGCTGGGTGACGGCCACATCACCTGCCGCGACACCGAGAAGCTCGACCACATGTGGCTGCTCCGCCATCGCGTCCCCTTCGAGCGGGCCCGGCCCGAGGACCTCGTGCTCGTCGCTCCCGACGGCAGCGCCGTCGACCAGGATGGGCGGCCCGCCCGCATCAACAACTCCGCCTACCACATCCACCACCCCATCCACGAAGCCCGGCCCGACGTGACGGCCGCGGCGCACGTTCACACCCATTGGGGCACCCCGTTCGCGGCCGAGCGGCGCATGATCGAGCCCATCAGCCAGGAATCGGCGCTGTTCTTCGGGGATCACTCCCTGTTCGACGACGAGGAGATACAGATCCTGTCCTGCGACGGCGGCAAGCGCATCGCCGCCGCTCTCGGCGAGTACCGGGCCGTGATCCTGGCCAACCACGGACTGCTCACCGTCGGCTCGAGCCCGGCCGACGCCGTCGGCTGGTTCGTGTTGATGGAGCGCGTCGCCGAAGTCCAGATGAAGGCCCGCCACGGCCTCCCCGTGTCACCCGAGGCCGCCCGCAACGCCCGGGCCGACATCGTCGTGGAGGGCTACGGCTGGGATCTGTTCAACTGGGCGATCCGCCGCCACCTGGGGGTCCACTAGAGGCCGCGCGGGTTGACGGCGCCTCGCCAGCGTCTGGCGAGGCCCACAGCGAGCGGGCCGCGGGGCTGACGCTGCCGGTGCACCTGGGGATCTCGGGCGTGGTGGACCGGACCAAGCTGCTCACCATGGGTGCCCGCCTGGGCGTCGGGCCCTCGCTGCGCTACCTGCGTAAGAACCGAGCCGCCGTCATGAAGCTGATGACGTCGCCCAACTACGACCCCGACCACATCCTGATGGCCCTGAGCCCGTCCCTGGACGACCTCGGCGTGACCGGCCTGCACGTCTTCACGTTCAACCAGGTAGCCGCCACCGTCACCTGGCAATCCTCCCACAGCCGCTAGCCATCACCCAAACGGGCGCCGGGGCGCTGTGGCGTTGATCACGTCGACCGCGTCGATGATCTCGGGGGCGATCCATACCTTGGAGCGCCCAGCCTTGTAGCCGCTGGGACGCAGGATCCCGGCGCCGGCGAGGCGGTGCAGTATCTGCCCCGCCCGGGCCGACGTCACGCCGAGACGCTCCTCGATCGACTGCGCGGTCACCGCCGGATTGTCCAACAGCATGTCGACGACCTGCGGCACGCTCGACCCGCTGCGGGTACGCACCCGGCCGTGGTAGTCGCCACGCAGGTCATCCAGACGCCTCACCAGGACCGACGCAGCCTGCGCCGCCACGGTGATCGCGTCGGCGAACACGCCAACCCATGCGTCAAGGTCCCCCGACCGGTAGCTGGTAAGCCCCGACACATACCTCCGCGGATCCGACAGCAGACCGTGGGCGACCGGCACCGGCACCCCGCCGGCCGGCAGCAGCTTGTGAATAAGCAGCCTCCCGATGCGGCCGTTGCCGTCGACATAGGGATGGATCGTCAGGAACTGGGCGTGAGCGACAGCCGCATGCAGCACGGGATGCACATCGACCCTCCGGGCGAACCGCACCAGGTCGTCCATCAGCGCCGGAACCTGCTCGTGGGGCGGTCCCTCGAACTCGGCCACAGCCCGGGTTCGCCCGACCCATACCGCGCCGTCACGCCACGCGCCGCGATAGCGCGGCTCGATCTCCGGATCGGCGGCGACCAGCTCACGGTGCAGGCGATGGAGCCAGTCCGCTGACACAGCGTCGCCGCTACGGTGCGCCGACAGGGCGGTCGCAACGTTCGCAGCCACCAACTCCGTGTCGGTGGGATAGGGGCTGGCATCGTTGGAGCCGAGGTCGGCGAGCTTGACGGCGAGCTGCTCGGCCGATGTCGTGATGTGCTCGATCTGTGACGAGGCCACCGCGTCGGCCCGGATCAGCACTGCGCTCAGATGACCGAGCACTCCCGGCGCCTGGTCGCTGCGGGCACGCAGCCGAGACGTCGCCTCCAGCGCGGCGGCAACGGCGTCCGCCGACGCATCATCCAGGGCAGGCACCGAGATGCCGGATATCTCGGGCGGCACGGTCTGGTCGACATCGATAGTCGGTGTGGACTCTTCGTCCCAGTTCCGCCACAGTTCGTTGGGAACTGTCACGGTCTTCGATTGCGCAGCAGACCACGAACCCATCGAGGCCTCCTCTAGTTTACTTGACTCTCGCTCCCGTAGATAACGACTACTATATATACACTTTATATTCAAGCAGAAGAGGCAAGTCTACAGCGAGGCCCATAGCGAGGCCGTGGCCCGAGCGGCCCGTGAGCGACGCGAACAAGAGCGGGAATGGCCTAGGCCGGGAAGGCTCCCAGCATCCGGGCCCCGGCCAGGGTGTTCTGCAGCAGGCAGGCGATGGTCATGGGACCGGTGCCGCCCGGCATCGGGGTTACCGCGCCGGCCACCTCCTGAACCGTCTCGAAGTCCACGTCGCCGACGATGCCGTCGGCCGTGCGCGAGATCCCCACGTCGATCACCGCCGCGCCCGGCTTCACGAAGTCCGCGGTGACCAGCCGGGCCATGCCGGCCGCAGCCACCAAGATGTCGGCCTGCCGGCAGACCGCCTGAAGTTCAGGTGTGCGGCTGTGGGCCAGGGTGGGCGTGGCGTCCACGCCCTTGCGACCCAGCAGCAGGATCTGCGGGAGCCCCACCAGAGTCGAGCGGCCGATCACCACCGCACGCGTGCCTGAGGGTGGCACGCCGTAGCGATCCAGCAGGCGCATGACCCCCAGCGGCGTGCACGGCACGTGCCCAGGCTGGCCACGCACGAGGCGGCCCATCGACCGGGGCGTCAACCCGTCCACATCCTTCTCGGGGGGAATCAGCTCCAGCACGGCATCGGCGTCCAGCCCCTCGGGCAGCGGCAGCTGCACCAAGATCCCGTGCACGCCGGGATCGGAAGCCAGGCCCCGGACCGCCTCCTCCACCTCGCTCTGGGCAGTGTCGGCGCCCAGCTCGACATGGCGCGACACCATGGCCGCCTCCGCGGCCTTGCGCTGCTTGTTGCGCACGTATATGCGGCTCGGCTTGTCGTCGCCCACCAGCACAGTGGCCAGGCAGACCTCAGGGCTCCCCGCCGCAGTGATCTCCGCGTTGAGCTCAGCGACGATCTCGTCCCGCAGCCGGTTGCCGTCCATCAGAACCGCCCCGCCCTCGGTCCTCTCAAAGTCGTCCAGTTGGGAATGCTCGGTCATCGTCCTCCTGTCGGGGCTGAAAAATCGTCGATTCTTGTCGCTAGACGGTCTCGACAGGGTAGACACCGCGGGCCTACGATGGCCGATCCGGCATACGGAACTGTTCCGAAACGGTGCGTCTCGGTTCGAATCGCGCCGTTTGAGAGATTCCGAGGTGGGAGCAGCATGAGGATCCTGTTCGCCGACGGCCTGTCCGACGCCGCCGTTGAACGGCTGCGCGCCGGCGGTGATGTCTGCACGGTGCAACCCTGGATCACCGCCGAGGAACTGCCCGCCCACATCGCCGGCTTCGACGTGCTGGTGGTGCGCAGCACCCGGGTGACGGCCGAGACCATCGAGGCCGGCACCGACCTCGGATTGGTGGTGCGCGCCGGCGCAGGCACCAACACCATCGACTGCGAGCGAGCCTCGGAACTAGGGGTGTTCGTGTGCAATGTCCCCGGGCGCAATGCCATCGCGGTCGCCGAGCTGACCCTGGGGCTGATGTTCGCCATCGACCGCCACATCGCTGATGCGGCTGCCGACGTGCGGGCCGGGCAGTGGAACAAGAAGGCGTACAGCAAGGCCAGGGGCCTGCACGGCGCGACCCTGGGCATCGTCGGCATGGGCGCCATCGGGCTGGAAGTGGCCCGCCGGGCCGCAGCCTGCGGGCTCACAGTCATCACCGAGGACAAGCCGAGACCCCGCGACGTGCGCCAGCGCATGAGCGACATCGGCGTGCAGGCCCTCGGTGACCAGGCCTCGGTGCTCGCCGCCAGCGACATCGTGTCGCTGCACGTGCCCGGCGGGCCCGAGACCACCGGGCTCGTCGACGCTGGGTTCCTCGCCGCGATGAAGCCGGACTCCGTGCTGATCAACACATCCAGGGGCGAGGTTGTCGACGAGAAGGCCCTGCTGGCCGCGCTCAACTCGACCGACATGAGGGCGGGTCTGGACGTGTTCGCAGACGAGCCCGCCGGCGGGGCCGGCGAAGTCGACTCCGCGCTGGCCCGGCATCCCAAGGTGGTCGCCACCCACCACATCGGAGCCTCCACCCGCCAGGCCCAGGAAGCGGTGGCCGAAGGCACGGCCGAGGTGATCGAGGCGTACCGCACCGGCTCGGTCATCAACTGCGTGAACCTCGAGCAGACCCCCAAGCGCACAGCCATTCTCGGTGTCCGGCACTACGACCGGGTGGGTGTGCTGGCCGCCGTCCTGGAGGAGCTCCGCCGCGGGCACCTCAACGTCGCCACGATGCAGAACCGGATCTTTGCCGGCTCGGTGGCCGCGGCCGCCACCATCGACGTCGCCGGCGTCATCGACGACAGCCTCCTCGACGCGGTCCGGGCCCTTCCCGACGTGATCCAGGTATCGGTGTTCGAGGCATGAGCACGGCGGAGCCGATGCTGGCGCCCTTCGCGGGACGGCTTGTCAAGCCCGAGTGGGCCGACCGGGTGATCAGCCGCGCCTACGACAACCTCACGCCCGGTCAGCGCCGCTCGATCGTCAGGGAGAACCCGTACAGCTACGTGAACGTCACCCGCAGCAGCGAGGACCTGCTCGACGATGAGGATCTGTCCGTCGACAGGCTCGTCACCCAGGGCGCTGCCGCCCTGACCCGCCTGCTCGACGCGGAGGTCTTCGCCCCGACCGGGCGCCGCGCCCTCTACCTGTACCGCCTGACCCACGCCAGAGGCTCACAGACCGGCCTCATCTGCACGGTGGCGGTGAGCGGCTTCGACGAGGGCCGCATCCGCATACACGAGGGCGTGAGGCAGGATCGCACCGAACTGCTGACCGCTCACCTGATGGGGGTGGGCGCCACGTCGCACCCGGTGGCGCTAACGGTCAGAGCGTGGGCCGACTCCGAGTACGCCGCCCTGCTGGACGAGGCCGCCCGCGCCGCACCCCCCGACCTGGAGTTCGGCTCGGATCTGGTCCGTCACCAGATCTGGACGGTTCCGACCAACCTGACCGACAAGCTCCTTGAGTCGCTGGCCGGCAAGGTCCTGTACGTGACCGACGGTCACCATCGATCGGCGGCAGCCCAGCAGGCCCTGACCCAAGATCCGGGCAACCCTGTGCTCGCCCGCACGCTGGCCGCGGTGTTCCCGCACAGCCAGCTGCACGTCGAGGCCTACCACCGGGTCGTGGCCGACCAGAACCACGACAGTCGCGACGACTGCCTGTGGGCAGTGCGCTCCAGGGTCAGCTACATGGGCGGCGAACTGGAGCGTGTGCCCAGCGCGGAGGACGCCCGGCCCAGGCATCGGGGCGAGGTGGGTGTGTATGCGGCCGGAACTTGGCACCGGCTGACGCTGCCGCCACCGACCTCGGAGGCGGGTGCCCTCGACGCGCTCGACGTCGACCGGCTGCGCCGGCTGGTGCTGGACCCGGTGCTGGGCGCGGAGGAACTGGCCGCGACCGGCACCGTGGGCTACGTCCCCGACACCGCGGGCCTAGACGAGCTGACAAGGCGCTGCGAGGCCGCCGACCGGATCGGCTTCGTCATGTACCCGCTGTCGGTGGACGAGCTGCTGGCCGTGGCCGACGAGCACAGCAAGATGCCGCCAAAGTCCAGCTTCTTCTACCCCAAGCCCCGGGCCGGGGCGTTCCTGCGGGTGCTCGGGCGGGGCGCCACCGCCCACCTGGACCCCTCCTAGCGGCACCGACGGGCGAAGCGGGGCTCAACCCCCAGCCGGCACACGATCTACTGGCGGGCATGTCGGCGCGGGCCGCGTCAGCGTCGTCGGAAGCAGTCCGCGACGCCAGACGGATCTCCACCTCGTGCAGGATGCCCGTGAACCTGCGAACGCCTCTCCCATCGGGCAGGTTGTAGGCGCGGGCCAGGAAGACGGCCATCTGAGCGCGGGACACTTTGCGGTCCGGGCAGAATCCGCTTCCGTCGCCGCATCCGCCGGTTACTCCGAGTTCGGCCATCCGCTCGATGAAACGGGCATGGAAACTCGCCGGGTCTACGTCATCGAATCTTGACCGTGCGATCGGCACCGGATCCTGTCCGTCGAGGACACGGACGATCCACACCGCCATGGCCTTGCGATCTACGGGCTCCCACGGGCAGAACCCGTCGTCGCACAGGGTTCCGCTGAAGGTGCTCGCCGCGTCTAGGTCAGCGACCGGTATCGCGTAGTAGGCGTCGACCGGCACATCACAGAATCTTGCGCCTTCCCGGGGATTGAGCACGAACAACTCGGTACCGGCGGCACAAACGATGTCGATGAACAGGTACCGCTGACCCTCCTGACACCCCCTGGGTCGGCCAGTCCGGCATTCGGGAAAAGGCGGATAACTCGTGTGAGGGGGCCTCCAGCCGTGGTAGCCGAGCCTGAGCACACCGTCTCGGTCGGAGCGGGGCTGACCACGACGGCCCCGTGCCGAGCGCATCGCCGTGAGCGATCCAGGTCTCGAGGTCCAACGATGTCATGACAGGCATCGACGAACCACCGGTCGTCGTGGCGTACGCAAAATAGGTGTCGTCCACCAGGATGATGGCCGGGTCGGGGAAGTTCTGATCGTAAGGACGGCCCGGCTGGAACCACGGCGCGCCGGGATAGGCGAAGGCCGGAGCAACGAGTCCGGCCATCGCGAGCAGCGCGATCGCCGCCGTGACAAGACGGCCAACGAGTCGAGTCCGGTGGCGGTGCGCGCGTAGCACCGGGACACTCAGCCGCGTGGGGCCCAGTTCGGCCGGCCTTCTCAGGTGTTGGCCCTTTGAGCTGGAACGCTCAGACGCGTGGGGCCCAGAGCGTGTCGATGGGTGCGGCGATGATTCGGTCCTCAAGATGGAAGGCGAGCCTGCCGGTGTGGAGGACGAAACCCGCACTGAAGGCGTCGCCCAAGGCACTTCGCAGAGCGCGGAGACCACGGGCATCGCGGCGGTCAGTCCGGGCACCGGCCTTGACCTCGAACGCGGTGACCGAACTGTCGCTGTGCTCGATGACGAGATCTACTTCGTGGCCGTCATGGGTGCGCCAGTGACCGGCGGCGGCCACTTCGCTGCTCCATGAGGCCTGCTTGAGGAGCTCGCCCACGACGAAGGTCTCAAGCAGATGGCCGAATTCGGCCAGCGCGGCCGAGTCGGGACGGGCAATCCTCCGGGGCGTGGCCCCCATGAGCCGGGCCGCGAGGCCGCTGTCGAGGACATGGACCTTCGGGGATGCGGTGGCGCGGGCTCGCAGCGTGCGCCCCCACGCATCGAGGCGTCGTATGAGGAACAGGTCTTCAAGCAGCTTGGTGTACGCCTCCGCCGTCCTCGGCTCCAGGCCGACAGCACGGCCAGCCGCCGCCATGTTCAAGACCTGCCCGGTCTGCCCCGCGAGGCGCCTCAGCAGCATCGGCAGAAGGGCCCCCTGGCGGATCTTCGACAATTCGGTCACGTCGCGGGCCAGCGACACCCGCACGTAGTCGTCGAACCAGCGGGCGCGGGCCGGGCCGTGTCGGGCCACAGCCAGTGGCAGCCCGCCCCGGCAGATCCGATCCATGTAGTCGGCGCGTGTCGTCGTCGAGCGGTGGGGCGTCACCAGCGAGCCGGGATCAGCTGCCGCCACCTCCAAGAAGTTCTCGTGTCGGCCGTCGATCTCGCCCTGCGAGAAGGGCAGCATGTCAATGATGTGGATGCGCCCGGTCAAGGCCTGCGCAGCCCGGGGAAGAGCGTCGAAGCGGGTGGACCCAGTGATCACGAACCGGCCCGGGGCCAGGCGGCGGTTGAGTTCGGCCTTGATAGCGTCGAGCACGACCGGCGCCTTCTGGAACTCGTCGAGACAGACCGGCGGCGAACCAGACACGAAGGTCTCCGGGTCGGCGGCAACCGCGTCCCGCATGGCCGGCTCGTCGAGATCGATGACCTCCACCCCGTGGCGCGCCGCCACTTCCGCAAGCAACGTCGACTTGCCCACAGTGCGCGGACCCTGGAGGGCCACGACAGGCTCGTCGGTGAGCCGGGCGATCACGAGATCCGAGGCACGACGAGCGAACCGATCGGACACGGCCTTACCTTAGCAACTTGTTTCGTAATCCGAGCAGTTTTATTTTCGTAATCCGAGCACTTCTATTTTCGTAATTCGATGCCATTTACTTTCGTAATCCGAGCACTTCTGATTTCGTAATTCGAGCACTCATGATTTTCGTGGTTCGAGGCAATCTGGTACCGGAATTGGAGGAACAGCTGCTTCGGCCTCTCAGGCGTCGGCGGCGGCCAGGGCGTCCACGATCGCGGCTGCGCCCTCGTCGATCTCGGCGGCGGTGACGTTGAGCATGGGGGTGATCCGGATCACGTTGCCGTAGAGGCCTCCCTTGCCGACGAGCAGTCCCCGCCGACGGCATCCCTCGAGCACTTCGCCGGCCCGGGCCGCGTCGGGCTCGATCGAGCCGGGATGCACGAACTCCATGGCTTGCATCAGGCCCCGGCCCCGCAACTCGGCCGCGAAGTCGCTGCTCTCGACTGCCGGGGTGAGAGCGTCGACCAGCCGCCGGCCCATGGCCAGCGCGTTGGCCTGGAGGTCGTCCTCCAGCACCCGCCGGAGCGTGGCCCTGCCCGCGGCTGCTGACAGGGGGTTGCCGCCGAAGGTGGAGAACTGCAGCGCGCCGATCGAGTCGAAGATCTCGGCCCGCCCCACCACGCCGGCCAAAGTGATGCCGTTGCCGACGCCCTTGGCGAAGGTGAGCATGTCGGGCACGATGCCGTGGGCCTCGTAGCCCCAGAAGTGTTCGCCGGTGCGGCCCCAGCCGGTCTGCACCTCGTCGGAGATGAACAGGATGTCGTGTGACGACAGCACCTTTCCCATCGCTCCGAAGAAGCCGTCGGGGGGCACCGCGAACCCGCCCACGCCCTGGATGGGCTCGGCGATCATGGCGGCCACGTCCCCCGAGGTGGTCATGTCGATGAGCTGCACGAGGTCGTCGACGCAGGCCGAGGTGTAGGCATCGTCGTCGAGGTGGCGGAACGGGCTGCGCAGCCGGTAGCCGCCGTGGACGAACGTCACGTTCAGACCCGTGAGGCTGGTGGAGGACCAGCTGCGGTGGGCGGTGATGGCCTGGGCCGAGAAGGTGCGCCCGTGGTAGCTGTTGCGCATGGCCAGGATCTGGTTGGAGCCGCGGTGCACGGTGGCCATCAGCAGCGCGGCGTCGTTGGCCTCGCTGCCCGAGGGCGTGAAGAACACTCGGGCGTCGTCGATGCCCGACACCCGGGCCACGTCCTCGGCGAAGGCGATCATCGGCTCGCTCAGGTACAGCGTGGAGGTGTGCATCACCTTGGCCGCCTGCTCCTGCACCGCGGCCACCACGCCGGGCTCGGCGTGGCCGATCATGGTGGTGAGCACCCCGCCGAAGAAGTCGAGATAGCGGCGGCCCTCGACGTCCCATACGTAGCTGCCCTCGCCCCTGTCGATCGACACCGGCTCGTCGTGGAGCAGGTGCAGGAAGCTGGGCAGCGCCGAGGCGTAGCGCTCAGCCAGTTCAGCGTTGTTGGTCATGGGCCAGATTATGCCCGCCGGCAGGCTGAGTGTCCCGTGACCGTCCGCGGATCCTCCCGCTCCACATCGGAGAAGTCAGTCGTTGCGGATCTTGCGGGCGATGGCCACCGCGGCTCGGGCCTCACGGTTGGTCCGGTACTCGTACGTGTCGGCGCTGGCCAGGATCCAGCGGCTGCCGCGAACCCCCAGCCAGCGGAAGGGCTCGGGCTCCCAACGCCGGTGGCGGACGCCTACCCAGGGCAGGTCGACCCGTTCGGAGTCGGTGCCGGTTATCAGGTCGGCCAGCGTGCGGCCGGCCAGGTTGGACGGCGCCACCCCCTCCCCGACGTACCCGCCGGCACCGGCGGTGCCCGCGGCCTGGTCGTAGTGAACGAACGGGGTCCAGTTGCGGGGCACCGCGAGCACCCCGCCCCAGCGGTGGGTGATCCTGGCTTGCGACAGCGCGGGGAACAGGTCCACCAGCGTCTCGCGGATCCGCTCGTGTGAACGGTGGTGTTGCTCGACGGTCGGGCTGATCCGCGATCCGAACAGGTAGGGCACCCCCCGGCCGCCGAAGGCGATCCGGTTGTCCGCAGTGCGCTGTCCGTAGATCACCATGTAGCGGTCGTCGGCAAAGGTGGGGCGGTCGGCCAGGCCGATCTCGTCGAACACCGCCTGCGGCAGCGGCTCGGTTCCGATCATCAGCGAGTAGATGGGCAGCAGCTGCCGCTTGCGGCCCCGCAAGTCGCGGGTGTAGGCCTCGGTGGCCCGCACCACCACCTCGGCCCGTACGGTGCCCCGGTCGGTCAGCACCCGGCCGGGCTCGATGGCCACCGCAGCCGTCTGCTCGTAGATCCTCGCGCCGTGGCGCTCCACCGCCTCGGCCAGGCCCCTGACCAGCCGGGCGGGATCGATCGCCGCGCCCGGGGCATAGAAGATCCCGCTGAGCACTCCCGTGGCCCGGCCGTGCTCGCGGGCCTCCTCCGCGCTGAGCAGCCGGATCTCGTCGGCGTTGAGGCCCAGCTCGTGGTCGTGGGCCACTTGCTCGGCCTGGCGCCTCGCCTGGGGGCGGTTTCGGGCCCAGCGAATCACGCCGCCCTTGTGGTACCCGCACTCGATTCCCTCGGACGCGGCAACCCGGCCGATCTCGTCCACGCTGTCGAACACCGCCCGGGCCAGCCGCAACGAAGCGGGCAGGTCGGCCAATGCCGCATACTTCTCGAGTCCGGCGGCCAGTTCGCCCACGGCCCAGCCGCCGTTGCGGCCCGAGGCCCCGAAACCGCACACCTCGCTCTCGACCACCGTCACCCGCAGCGCCGGATCGAGCCGGCGCAGGTAGTAGGCGGTCCAGAGCCCGGTGAACCCGCCACCGACAATGGCCACATCGGTGTCGGTGTCGCCGCCAAGCGGGGGGCGAGGATCTAGCGGGCCCGGGTAGGTGTCGAGCCACATCGACCGTTGGCGGTAACGGGCGTCGGAAGCTGGGCCGGCGGGCACGCCAGTACTGTACGCCCGCTTCCCGGCGCCACCTTCGCGCCGCCACCCCCCGAACTCGCAGCAAAATGCACGCCATCCGTGCACAACGCTGCCAATTCCGCCGCAGCCACCACCCACCCGCCGAACTGGCAGCGAAATGCACGCCATCCGTGCACAACGCTGCCAATTCCAGCTAGGCCGCCATCGGGAGTAGTCTGCGGGCATGCGACGGCCACCAATCAGGCACCTCGATCTCGCCGGGTCGCCCGAGGCCATGGGTGATGCCCACGGGCGGGCCCATGCAGAGGAGATCCGCCGGTACACACGAGACCGGGTGGATCTCGTAGCCGGGGGACTGTGGAGCGGCGGGCCGCTCGAGCATGGCGAGGTGCTGGAACTGGCCGCGGCCTGCCTCCCCGCCCATGAGGCGTTCTCGCCGGGCCTGCACGCCGAGATGCTGGCCATGGCCGGCGCGGCGGGCATCACGCCGGCCGAAGCGGTGGTGGTGGGCGGCTTCACCGACTTCGTGGACACCGTGCGAGCCGCAACCGGCGGCCCGCACCCGGTGTCGGTGACCGAGGACGACTGCACTGCGTTCGTGGTACCCGACAGCCGGGCCGACGGAGCCGGCTTCCTGGGCCAGACCTGGGACATGCACGACGCCGCCACCGACCATGTGGTGCTGGCCCGCATCCGCCCCGACGCCGGTCCCGACGCCCTGGTGTTCACCACCGTCGGCTGCCTGGGCCAGATCGGCATGAACGAGTCGGGCGTCTGCGTCGGGATCAACAACCTCACCGGCAACGACGGCCGCTTCGGCGTGACGTGGCCCACGGTCATCCGCGAGATGCTCGCCCAGGTCACCGCGGCCGGGGCGCTGGACGTGCTGCTGCGAGCGGATCTGGCCGGCGCCCACAACTACCTGATCCTCGACGCCGAGGGCCGGGGCTTCAACGTGGAAGCCACGCCGTCGGCCCGGCCGGTCCAGACGCTGGCCGGTGAACCGCTGGCCCACACCAACCACGTGACCGACCCGGCGGCCGCACCCTTCGAGGGCGAGTTCGACACCGAGATCATGGTCAACTCGCGCCACCGCCTGAAGCTGGCCGAGGCCATGCTCGCCGACAACGACAGGCCGGTTGACGCGGAGCGTCTTATGGAGATCACACGCGAGCCCACCGCGATCTGTCGCTCGCCGGACGTCAAGTACCGGGTCGAGTCGAGCGGCGCGGTGATCATGCGGCCTCGCACCGGCGACTTCTGGGCCTGCTGGGGCCAGCCCGCCGACAACGACTACGAGCGCTTCTCGCTGGCGCCCGCCGGGGCCCGGGACGCCTGATCCAGACCCGCCGGCTATGAACGAGCTCGCGTACACGACCATCCGCGCCGAGTGGGCCGAGGCCCTCGAGCACATCGAGCACACCTCGTTCCCCACTGCGGACCGCGCCGACCTCTACCACGCGGATGAGTTGAGGGTCCTGGCCCGGGAGTTCCCCGAAGGCGGCGTGGTGGTGCTCGACGGCGACACGCCGGTGGCCATGGGCCTGGGCATCCGGGTCCACTTCGACTTCAGCCACACCCAGCACTCCATCCGCGACCTGGTCGGCACTGACGGCGGCAGCGGTCACGTGCCCGACGGCGCCTGGTACTACGGCACCAGCATCGCGGTGCTGCCCGACTACCGCCGCCGGGGCATCGGTCGGCGCCTCTACGACATGCGCAAGCAGATCTGCCGGGACCTCAACCTGGCCGGCTTCGTGGCCGGCGGGGTGATCCCGGGCTACGCCGACCACAAGGGCGAGATGTCGGCGGCCGACTACGTCGCCAAGGTGTCGGCCGGAGAGCTGTACGACGCCACCTTGACCATGCAGATAGCCAACGGCTTCGAGGCTCGGGGCGTGATCGCCGACTACATCACCGACCCCGCGGTAGACAGCTGGGCGTCACTGATCGTCTGGAACAACCCCGACTACGACCCCGCCGACTGACGGTCGGCGGCGCGGGACTCCAGTTCTGCGATCAGGTCGGGGGTGTGCTCGCCCAGGGCGGGGACGGTTGCGTCGGGGGCACCAGCATCGCTGAGGTTGAAGGGGGGCTTGTAGACCTCGGCGCTGCCCGTCGGGGTGCTCACCCGCATGAACCGGTCGCGGGCCCTGAGTTGATCGTGCTGCCACAGCGCGAGGGGATCGCGCACGAAGCTGTGGGCGACCCGCCCGGCCCGCAGCCGGCCGATCAGCTCCTCGGCGGGAACCGAGGTGAACACCGCGTCGATCAGCTCCTCGAGGTCGTCGATGTTGGCGATCCGGTCGGGGTTGTCGACGAAACGGGGATCCCCGATCAGCGACGTGTCCCGCAGGACATGCTCAGCGAAGTCGGCCCAGTCCCGGTTGCTCTGCACGGCCACCATGACGAGCTCGCCGTCGCTCATCGGGTACATGCCGTAGGGCGCGATCATGGTGTGGCGGTGACCGGCCCGGGGCGGCACGAAGCCCCTGCCCACCGCCGCGTAGGTCGGAGCCGCGGTCCACTCGGCGACGCATTCGAGCATCGCCACCTCGATCGAGGCGCCCTCTCCGGTGGCCTGCCGGCGGAACAGCGCGGCCAGGATCGATGACAGCGCGTACATGGCCGCGGAGATGTCCGCGATCGAGAGCCCGACCCTGCAGGCCTGCTCCGCGGTGCCGGTGAGGGCCACCGCGCCGCCTTCGGCCTGAACCGCGAGGTCGTAGGCCTTGTCGTCGGTGCGGGGGCCGCCGAGGCCATAGCCGGAGATGTCGCAGGCGATCAGGCTGGGCAGGCGGTCTCTGAGCTGGTCGGCGAGGATGCCGGCCCGGCGGGCCGCGGCCGGTGACAGGTTCTGCACGAACACGTCCGCACCGGCGACCAGCCGGTCGAACAGGGCCCGGTCGTCGGGCTGCTTCAGGTCCAGTTCGATGCTCTGCTTGCCCCGGTTGGCCCACACGAAGAAGGCGGACGAGCCTGACACCGTGGAGTCGTAGTGGCGGGCGAAGTCCCCCTCGCCGGGGCGCTCGACCTTGAGGACGCGGGCGCCCAGGTCGGCCAGCTGCCGGGTGGCGAACGGCGCGGCCACCGCCGCCTCCAGCGTGACGACGATCACGCCCTCCAGCGGGGCGCTCATGCCGGCGGTCCGCTCATGTCGTCAGATCGGGAGGCAGGCAACCGCCCCTGTCCCTTCGATGCGGCCGCACGGTAGATGAACTTCGCCTGGATCGCCCGCTGGTCGCGGCTGAGGTTCCAGCTCACACCAGCACCTCCGCCGCCTGGCGTGTCAGCGTGATCAGGTCGCGCTGGGCGTTGCTCCCCCCGATACGGCGAGTGCAGGAGCCCAGCTGGTCGACGAGACCGGCGAAGTGGCCGTATCCGCCTTCGCCGTAGCTGCGGAAGGCCTCGACGAGCGGCTCGACGACCCCGCTGAACGCCCTGTCGCTCTCGCTGGTGCCAGCCTCGCGCTGCTCCAGTCCCTCGAACCAGAGTCGTGCACCGGGGTGGTCGGGCCTGCGGGTGAACGCCAGGGCGGCGTGCACGTCCAGGAAGCCGCAGGTGTGACGCTCGGCCACCCCGTCCCAGCCGTCAGCAAGCCCATCCCAGCGGTCGCCGGTGTCGCAGCCGGCCAGCTCCAGGCGCCACAGCAGCGATGTCTGGTCGCAGAGCTGGAAGGCGGTCTTGACATGCGGTCGGCGCTCGTCGAAGATCGCCAGCGCACCGGCCGCGTCCCCGGCTGCCAGCAGGCGCAATGCCAGGTGCCACCAGATGTGGGTCGCGAACAGTTCCTGGACGCTCCACCGTTCGACCGAGCCCTCCAGCAGCTCGCGAGCCGCCGGCGTGTCGCCGGTGGACTCGTACACGTGAGCCAGAGCGTGCCTCGCCCACAGGTCGTCGGGATCAAGGCTCAGAGCCTGCCGGCCCAGATCCTCGGCCTCGTCGTAGCGTCCGGACTCCTCCAGGGCGAAGGCGTGCTGCCCGGCCACGAATCCCCACCCTGGTTCGCCTCGCCAAGCCTCCACAGCGTGGGAGCTGGTGGCCAGCCGGCCGTCGAGGTCCCCGACATGCAGCGAGACGTCGTGAGCGAAGCGCACGGCCGCGAAGTCCCGCTCGCCCAGGGCGATCTGGTGCCAGGCCCGGACCGCGCCGGTGAACTCCCCGGCGAGCACGAGTTCGAGCGCTCGCAGATGGGCCCGCTCGCGCTCTGCTGAGTCGCCGGCGCGCTCCCGGCACCGGTCCGTGTCCGCGGCCAGCAGGGCCGAACTCGGAGGAGTTCCGGCCAATACCCGGTACACCGCTGCGAACACCGGTCCCATGACGAATGAGCCGTCGTCGGCGCCCGCCTCCGACATCACCGCCACCGGGTCGCCCCGGTAGTGCAGGTACTGCTCCCAGCCGCGCTCCCAGGCTTCGACACTGGCCGGCTCTCCCTGAACCAGTCCGGGATCAGGCAGGCCCGCCACGCTCATGGGCCGGTGACGGGCATCAGCCGAGCACGAACGGGTCGCGGGTGGCGCCGGTCAGCTCCACCCACACCGTCTTGGTCTGCAGGTATCCGTCGAGGGCCTCGCGGCCGTTGTCCTTGCCGTAGCCCGACTGCTTGAACCCGCCGAAGGGCGCGGTGTAGCTGACGGTGCGGTAGGTGTTGACCCACACCGTGCCTGCATGCAGCGCCCGCGACATCCGCAGAGCCCGGCGCACGTCGAGCGTCCACACTCCGGCGGCCAGCCCGTAGTCGGAGTCGTTGGCCAGCTTGACGACCTCGTCCTCGTCGTCGAAGGTCATCATGGCCAGGACCGGGCCGAACACCTCGTCGCGCACGATGGTCGCGTCGTTGGCGACGCCGGTGATCACCGTCGGGCGCACGAAGCGGCCGCCCAGCACAGGGTCGATCACCCCTCCGGCCGCGACGACCGCCCCCTGGGAGCGGGCCTGGTCGATCATGGCCAGGATCCGGTCGCGCTGCGCATCCGACGCGGCGGGCCCCATCTCCGTGGCAGGGTCCGACGGGTCGCCCAGCACCAGCTCCTCGGCCCGGGCCGTGATCCTGGACACGATGTCGTCGGCGATGCCCCGCTGAACGTAGGCGCGGGATCCGGCCACGCAGGTCTGGCCGCTGGCCGCGAAGATCCCGGCCAGAAGGCCGTTGACGGCAGCCTCGGGATCGGCGTCGTCGAAGATGACCTGCGGCGACTTGCCGCCCAGCTCCAGCACGGTCGGGACCAAGTTGTCAGCCGCGGCCCGGGCCACATGGCGGGCGGTGTCGCCGCCGCCGGTGAAGGTGATCTTGTCGATGCCGCCGTGGGACGTCAGCGCGGCCCCCACCGCGGGTCCTCCGGTGACCACGTTGATCACTCCGGGCGGTATCCCGGCCTCGGCGGCCCGCTCGGCCAGCAGCAGCGCGGTCACCGGCGTCAGCTCCGACGGCTTGACCACCGCGGTGCAGCCCGCGGCCAGGAGCGGCGCCAGCTTCCAGGTGAGCAGCTGTAACGGCGAGTTCCAGGGGATGATCGCGCCCACGACACCCACCGGCACTCTCTCGGTGTAGACGAGGAAGTTGGGCGAGGGACTGGGGATCTGCTCGCCGGCGATCTTGTCGGCCAGGCCGGCGAAGAAGTCGTAGTAGCTCTGGAGGCTCCTGGCCTGCGCCGAGGTCTCACGGATGATCTTGCCGTTGTCGCGAGTCTCGATGGCAGCCAACTCGTCGGCGTCCCGGGTGAGGATCTCGCCCAGGCGCCGCATGAGCCGGGCCCGCTCGGCCGCGGGCATCTGCGGCCACGGCCCGTCCTCGAAGGCCCGGCGGGCCGCAGCGACGGCAGCGTCGACCTCGCCGGGATCGTCGGCAACGGTCGCCCACACCGCGCCGGTGAACGGATCCGAAGTCTCCATCCGGCGATCAGGGGCGGGAGGAGCGAATCCTCCGCCGATCCAGTTGTCGAAGATCTCCATCCCGCCTCCTACGCTGCCAGTCCGTGCTGCTCGGGCTCTTGGGTTCGATGATCGAGATGGCCGCGCCCGGGCACCGGTGACACTCAGAACTACGGCCGGGCAGTCAGCAGGCCGAGAAGTTCGTCGTAGCCGGTGCAGCACCGGTATTGCGGATACTCGGCCCGCACGTTGTCGGGGGCCCGGAACAGGATCCCGGCGTCGGCGGCGGCCAGCATGGTCATGTCGTTGTAGGAGTCCCCGACCGCCACCACCCGGTAGTTGAGCGAGCGGAAGGCCTCGACTGCCTTGGCCTTCTGGTCGGGAAGCCGCAGCCGGTAGCCGGCGAGGCGGTCGTCCTCCACCACGAGCGTGTGGCACAGCAGCAGGGGCCAGCCCAGCTGGGCCATCAACGGGCGCCCGAACTGCTCGAATGTGTCCGACAGCAGCACCACCGGCAGGCGCGACTGGAGCTCCCGCAAGAAGTCCACCGCGCCGTCGAGCGGAACCAGGCCCTCGACAACATCCATGATCGTGGTCATCGTGACGCCGGCCGCGTCGAGGGCCTCGATCCTGCCCTTCATCAACACGTCGTAGTCGGGCTCGTCCCGTGTGGTGCGGCGCAGGAAGTCGATGCCGGTGCGCTCGGCCACCGCGATCCACACTTCCGGTGTGAGCACGCCCTCGACGTCGAGCACGGCGAGGGACTGCTGCCGAGCGCCCACTACTGCTTCGACCCGCCCGTCGCCCGGCCAAGAGGCCGAGCGGATAGACCCGACCCGCCGGTCATCTTCGCGAGGTGCAGAGCGAGGCCGTGGCCCGAGCGGCCCGTGAGCGAAGCGAACAAGAGCGGGAATGACACCGCCACACCGCTAGGTGCTTGCGAGCAATCCGCGCTAGCTCTAAGGCACCTCGAGCTAATGGCCTTCTCCGCTCATCATCTGCGCGGCGCGCCGTTCTACCTCCTCGGCGTCGACGTCCTCGATGTGGGTGGCCACGCCCCAGCGGTGCCCCCAGGGGTCCTCGAACTGCCCGGACCGGTCGCCGTAGAACTGGTCCTCCACCGGTCGCAGCTCGGTGGCGCCCGCGGCCAGCGCCGCCGCGAAGATGGCGTCGGAGTCCTCGACATAGACGTTCATCGACGTCGGCGTCCCGCCCAGCGTCTTGGGCCCGATCACGCCCATCTCGGGGTACTCGTCAGACACCATGATCATCGAGTCGCCCAGCGACAGCTCGCAGTGGCCGATCTTGCCCCCGAAGGTCATGCGGTGGCGCTCGGTGAAGCCGAACACCTGCTTGTAGAACTCGATGGCGTCGGCCGCGCCGTCCGCGCACAGGTACGCCGTCATGCGGGGATAGTCGTCGGGGATGGGATTGACCATTTGGAGCTTCATCCTTTCTCGCGGACCGCCGACAGCACCGCCGGGCGCATCCGTCCATGTCGATCAAGCATTATGGCCGGGCCACCGCCTGCTCGCTCTAGCCCGCTCAGGCCTCCACCATGGCGATCAGCTCTTCGTCGCTGGGGATCTCCACCCCGGGCACGTAGTAGGTGTAGAGGCTGGCGATCACCTCGCCCAGCCCAGAGTCGTCGCCGCCGGCCAGCTCGGCGGTGATCACCGAGCCGTGCATGTGGACCGACGACAGCCTGCCGGTGGCGAGCATCCGGCGGGCCAGCTCATCGGAGGGACGATCACCGAGGATCTCCTCACCCGCCCGGTAGCGCTCATGACCCATGCCGGTGAGGGTCCGGTTCAACTCGAACCGCACGAGCCCGGGCCGAGGCGACGAGGTACGCAGGAAGGTGACGGGCTGGCCCATGGCGACTGCAGGCTACAGCCGACCGTTCGCCGCGGCTGCGTCCCCAGCTGCAGGATCGAACAGCCTCGGGTGAGCGTCCTCGGCGGGTGGAGCCATCCGGGGGACTCCGCTCCAGCGCAGACCGTCCATGAACACCCAACGCCGCCGGTGGATGGTGCAGGGACCCCACGCGGCCAGCGCAGCGATGTGGCGCGGGCACGGGTAGCCCTTGTTGGACGCGAACCAGTAGGCCGGATAGCGCTGGGCGGCTTCGACCATCAGCCGGTCGCGGGTGACCTTGGCCACCACCGACGCGGCCGCGATCGACAAGCTCGACGCGTCGCCCCGCACGATTGTGGTGACCGCGGGGCCGTCATCAACCTCCGCGCCGTCGCCGGCCGCATCGTCGGGGCGCGGTTTCAGGAAGTTCCAGGACCCGTCCACCAGGACGTGGTCGACCTCCAGGCCCAGGCCGTCGATGGCCCGCCGGGCCGCGAGGCGCTGGGCGTCGGCCATGCCCAGCTCGGCGCACTCGGCCACAGTGGAGTGGCCCACCGAGACAGCCCGGGCCCATCCGATGATGCGGTCGTGCAGCACCTCGCGCTCGGAGGCGTTGAGCATCTTGGAGTCGCGCACCTTGTAGATCCGGGTGTCGGGGTCCGCGACCACGGCCGCCACCGTCAGCGGCCCGGCCCACGATCCCCGACCCACCTCGTCCACACCGGCCACGACATCGGCGCCGCCGGACCACAGGCTGCGCTCCATCCGCAGCCCCGGGGCACGACCACGCAGGGCGCGCCGCAGAGGGGCGGCGGTGGAAGCAGTGCTGGCCATCGGCGCGACCGTAGCCGCGCCGAGCTACCTCGGAGGGTCGCTACAGGGTCTCCCGCTCTTGTTCGCTTCGCTCACGGGCCGCTCTGGCGAGTGTCTCCCGCTCTTGTTCGCTTCGCTCACGGGCCGCTCTGGCGAGTGTCTCCCGCTCTTGTTCGCTTCGCTCACGGGCCGCTCTGGCCCGGGGCCTCGCAAGCTCGGCCTCAGAGGGTCCAGGTGGAGAGGACCAGGGCCCTGTCACGCCAGGCCTGGATGTTGGCGTCGAGGACGTCGAGCGGGTTGAAGGGGGTCACACCCTCCATCACGTCGTCCTCGCGCATGCCGTAGAGAGCGCCCATGGCGAAGCGGCAGCAGTACACCGTCGCGCCCTCGTTGATGAGGGTCTGGAGCTGGCGGTTGTACCCGAGGTTGCCGGGGAACCCCTCCTGGCCGACGGCCGGATAGCCGCGGGCGGCGTTGGCCATGAGCACAGCCGGGCCGTACAGCACGAACGTCAGCTTGAAGCCCTTGCGCTGCAGGCGGGTGGCGGTGAGCATGTTCACCAGGCCGACCGAGCCCTCGAAGGGCACGGTGTGCATGAACACGTACGCCTGGTCGCCCTCCTCGGCCTTGTAGTCGGGGAAGACCTTCTCCTCGATGTTGTGCATGACGTCGCCCTCTTGGGGCGGCGGGATGGTCACTGTCTTTGGCATTGTCGCCTCCTTGTTGTCGATGTTTGGGTTGTCGATGTTTGGATCAGTTGCGGACTGGCTTTCAGACGGCCGGTCCCCGGGGCCGTCCCGATCGGATGGGCCAATCCCTTCGATGCGAGCCCGGAAGGATAGCGATGACGCGGCGCCGGATGCCCCACGGGAGCAGGCGGTACACCGGTGTGAACACATGCCTCCAGAAGATCTCCCGAGCGCCGCGCGCCTTCTCCGGAGCCCGAGCGCCGTAACGGGCCCCGACACGCCGCTGGGCGTCGATGGCCAGATAGTGCTCAGAGTTCGAGCGGAGCCAGTGAGCGAACCCCATGACAGAGCGGCCGGCCCCTACAGCCCGGCCAGGAGGTTCTGCGCGGCCACCGAGATCGGCTCGTTGAGGGCGCCGATGGCGGGAGAGTAGACGTTCTCCATCGTGGCCAACTCGTCGATTGTCAACCCGACCCGGACGGCCATGGCCAGGAAGTCGGCCCGCTCCTTGATTCCCTCGCCGCCCACCATCTGGGCTCCGATGAGCCGCAGCGAGTCGGGCTCGGCCAGGAGCTTCACGGTGATGGGCCTGACACCGGGGTAGTAGCGGGCCCGGGTGATGCCTTGGGCCTTCCCCACCACGTGCTGGATGCCCAGCGATGTGGCCAGCGTCTCGCCGAAGGACACCCCGCCGATCATCCACTCGCCGGCCAGCAGACCCCAGGGCACGAACACTGGGCGGTAGTGGCGTGTGCCGCCGGCCGCGTTGGTGCCCGCCGTCTTTCCTTGGGCGTAGGCGTGGGAGCCGGTCAGACCCTGGATCGGGATGTCGGTGACGCCATGGGGGATCTCGGTGCAGTCGCCCGCCGCGTAGATGTTCGGGTCGGAGGTCTGCATTCTGGAGTCGACGATCAGCGCTCCGGTCGTTCCCAGCTTCAGGCCGGCGGCCGCGGCCAGCGGATTGTTGGGCACCTTGTGGGTGCCGATGATCACGATGTCGGTGTCGATGGCGCCCTGCTCGGTCTCGACGCGGCTCACGGCGCCGTCGCCCTTGAAGGCCGTGACCCAGTTGCCCCACTGCATGTCGACGTCGGCGTCCTCCCAGGCCTGGCGCACCGGCTCGACGATGTCTGGGTCGAGCACGTCGGCCATCGGCCAAGGGGCCCGGTCGACGACGGTCACCTTGATCCCCCGATGGAGCAGGGCCGCGACCATCTCCATGGCCACCAGACCGGCCTCGACGATCACCGCGGACTTGCAGGAGTCGAGGCGCTTGTCCCAGTCCATGGCGGCCCGTATGTACTTGACCTCGTAGATCCCGTCGAGGTCGGCGCCGTCGACGTCCACGGGGGCGTAATTCCAGCCGGCCCCGATGATGAGGCGGTCATAGGACACCACGCCCTCGCCGGCGACGTTCAGGGTGCGAGCCCTAGGGTCGATCGCCTCGACGGTGGTCTCGTAGTGGACGTCGATGCCGGTGTTTACGTACTGCTCCTTGGTGGCCAGGAAGAGCCGCTCGAACGAGTCGATCTCGCGTCCGTGGACGTAGGGAATCCCGCAGGGGCTGTAGGCCACATCGGTGTCGGCGGTGTAGACCACCACCTCCGCGCCGGGATCTACCGCTTTGGCCGCGCCGGCCGCGCCCAGTCCTGCAGCGCCACCACCGATCACCGCGATCCGCATTGTCTTCCTCTCGTCACTCCGAACCGTCTCCCGGCCCGCTCACCGACGTGTCGGATGAGATATCTGCGTATCGGAACCTAAAGCCGGCGCGGCGCGGGTGTCAAGCCCGATGACCCCCGACAGCGCCGGCATCAGACGGCCACCACCGACAGCTCGGGGGTGTTGCGGATGGTGTTGCTCACGTAGCACACCCGGGCCGCGGCCTCCACCAGCGCGGCCTTGAGGGACTCCTCGCAACCGGCGTCGACGCGAATCTCCAAGGCCGAGAACCGGGGCCCGTCGTAGGTGCCGGTCACTTCCACGTCGACATGGGAGAGCTCGATGCCGCGCTTTCGAGCCGCGTGAGCCACCGCCAGGGTGAAGCACGACGACAGCGCGGCCAGGAGCAGCTCGGTGGGCTGGGGCCCCTCGTTGGTGCCGCCCACACTCTCGGGCTCGTCCACCGGGATCGTGAAGTCGCCCGCGGTGACATCGCAGCGGTACGCGCCCAGCCACCGGGCCGAGACTGTGCGGGTTGGCGAACTCACGAAGAAGCAGTCCTTCAGGCGGTGGCTCGGCCTGTCAACTATACGACACCGGCAGATCACAAGCGAAAGGCCGGCGTCTAGGATTCACGCCCTATGCGTCGCGAGGCCGGGACCGGCAACGGAGGCGAGGGCTCGGCGTCACCGCCGAACCAGGCGCACGGCGAGGACCTGAGTGCGGTCGTGAACTCGATCGGACCCAAAGTCCGCCACCTGCGCAAGCAGTGGAACCTGTCGCTGCAGCAACTCGCCGACCGGTCCAACGTCTCGACGGCAGCCATCCACAAGGTCGAGCAGGGGGCGATGGTGCCGACCATCACAACGCTGCTGAAGCTGGCCGCGGCCCTGGAACAGCCGGTGTCGTACTTCGTGGAGGAGGACCAGGAGCCCCCGCTCTACGCAGTCTTCACGCCCGCCGGCGGGCGCCGGTCGATCTACACGCCCCATGAGGGTCTCAGCCTGGGCGGTATCTCAGGTCCCTACGGGCAGTACTTCGTGGCGACCGCCGTCGCCGAGGTCGCGCCGGGAGCGGGCAGCGGCGAGACCGCTCTGCGCCACGCGGGCGAGGAGCTGATCCACATGCTGTCGGGGCGGCTCGACGTTGACGTCGGCGACCAGTCGTTCCAGCTGCGCCGGGGCGACTCGATCCATTTCCGGACCGACCAGGAGCACCGCTGGCGCAACCCGTACCGGCACACCGCACGCGCGGTGTGGACCGCCCTGAGACCCACCTGAGCACACCCGAGCGGGCTCAACCCTTGCCACGCCGAACTGGCAGCAGAATGCACGCATACCGTGCGAAACGCTGCCAATTCCCACGGGCCCGAGCGGGCTCAACCCCCCGCCAGCCGCTGGTCGAGGTCGAGCAGGGCCTGCACGAAGCACTCGACAGGAGCGCGAGCCACTCCGGCGCCCACCTGGCCGGACCCGTCCGAGACGTGGAGTATCCCGGTGTTGACCGCAGGCGTGATGGAGGTCTCGACCACCCGGCGGACGTCGACCCCCAGCGGGGTTCCGGCGTTGTCGAGCACCGGCAGCCGGAACCGGCTGCTGGTGCCGGCGCAGATGCGCCCCATGGCCGCGGTGACGGCCATGGCGTCGGCCATGCGGCCCCCGAGGAAACCGGCCACCGCAGGGGAGTTGGCCGCGGCCGGCCCGCCCAGCCCCACCAGCTCCAGCACCGCGCTGTCACCGATGTCGGGAGCGCTCGTGTCGGGGCCCTGGTCCGGGTAGTACAGGGCGTCCTGCACGGGCGGCGACTCCGCTGTGAACCACCGCCTGGGCCGGCCGGGCAGGCGGATGCCGTAGGTCGTGCCGTTTCGGGACATGGTGGTGACGATGCTCGAGTCGGGCACCTGGGCGGCCCATTCGACCAGGGCGCGGGCGCCGGCCATGGCGATGTTGAGGAACATCAGGTGGTTGGTGCTCAGAAAGTCGGCCACCTCGCCGATCCGGGCGCTGTCCGAGCGGACCAGGTGCGGCAGAAGGTCGCGCAACAGCAGGTTGGTGGTGGCCTGGACCCGCATGTGCACGTCGTCGCCCATGGCGATGCCCTGAGCAGCCAGTGAGAACACGTCGACCGGTCCGGCCCCATCGAGGGCCTGGGCCAGGACCGGACCCAATGCGTCGCGCAGGAACCGCAGACGTTCTATGGCCGCGTCGGAGTCGACCCCGAACCAGGCGACCGCGCCCGAGCCCTGGTTCAGGCTGGAATAGGCGGCAGTGCCGCCGGCATCGACCGAGACCACGTAGACGGGCGCAGTGGGGCCGATCGCGGTGGCCATCGGCACCACCGTGCAGTGCTCGTTGGCGGGCTCCAGCCGGATCTTGCCGGCCTGCATCATGTGATCGGCAGCGTCGGTGTGAGGGGCCCAGCCCTCGGCCACGACCGCGGCCCTGACCGAGCGCCTCAGCGGGTCGCACATGTCGGCCCACGCGATCCGCGGTCCGCAGTGCAGGATCGTCCCTTCGTCCAGGCCGCTGATCACCGAACCCGCGGTCTCCACCCCCAGCAGCATCGGCACGCCGCGGTCCAGGCGGCTGATGACCTCGGCGTTGGCCGCGTCCACCCGCTCCGAGGCTGGGCCCAGCAGCCGGGCCAGCGCCATCACCGCGTCGAGGTCGCCGCCGGCGGGAATGCGCCAGTCCACGCCGACCGCGGGCGCGCCCTGGTCCCGCACCGCGGTCTCGAACCGCTCCAGGCCGATGTTGACGACTTCCACCCTGTCGGGCAGTTCAATGGTGCCCATCGCAGCCGGTGCGGGTATCCGTTCCGCCCGAGGCCCTACGACATCGTGACGAGCAGGGCGCTCGGCGCGTCGCGGGCGGCAGGCAGCCGCAGGTGAGCATCTTCTGGGATGTCGGCCTCGACCAGCCTCCGGGCGTCGGCCAGCCGGAAGATCATCGGCTGGTGCGGCAGGCCGTAGTAGGGCACCGGCGGCCCGTTGTGCTCCCATCCAATGCGCTCGAAGAAGGTGACGTTCTGGAGTTGCACGAAGGCGTCCATCACGGTGCCGCCGGCCTCAGCGGCAGTCGACACCGCGAAGCGCACCAGCCGGATCCCGACTATTCCGGCCCGGTAGCCGGGCAGCACGGCCAAGCGGTCGCCCTTCCAGCGGCCTGCGTCGTCGGTGCGGTACAGGCGAACCGTGCCGATCACCTCCGAGCCCCGACCGGCGACCACATGGAGCGTGTCGGGGTCCCCATCCCAGTCGTCGACGTCGGTGAGGGGGATGACCCGCTGCTCCTCCACGAACACCCGGTGCCGAATGCGCATGTGCCAGCTCCGGGCCTCGGGCGATACCGCCCGCCAGCATTCGATCCGGTCCACCGCCGCCTCCGCTGTCAGCCCAGGGCCTGGACCGGGATCAGTTTGCGCCCGTTGGACCCCTGGAGCTCCCTCTCCATCGCCCCCACTGGCGAGCAGGCCTGGCAGCGGGCGCATCCGGCCGCGACCTTGTCCGCGGTCAGCCCCCGCTCCACCAGGTACGGCGCGACCTTGCGGGCAACCTGTTCGACGTATCCGGCGGTGGGGGGCGTCCAGTCGCCCATGAGCGAGCCCGGAACCGGCCGCAGGGGCACGACGAACGGGTAGACGCCGATGTCGGCGGCCCGGCGGCAGCCGTCCACGATCAGGTCGGGGTCCTCGCCCATGCCCAGGATCACGTACGTGGAGACCTGGCCCTCGCCGAAGCGCTCCACGGCGTACTCCCAGGTCTCGAAGTAGCGGTCGATGCCGGTGCGGTACTTGGGGGGTGCCACCCACCGCAGCACGTCGGGGTCGAAGGTCTCCACATGGATGCCCACCGAGTCGATGCCCCGGCCGGCCACTTGGTCGATCACGCTGAGGTCGTCGGGTGGCTCGAACTGGACTTCGACGGGCAGGCCCGAGGATTCCTTCATGGCCTCCCCGCACTTGGCCACATAGAGGGCGCCCTTGTCGCGGCCGTAGGTGGAGCCCGTGGTCAAGGTGATGTCCACGGCGCCGTCTAGTTCCTTGGCCGCCACCGCCACCTCGGCCAGATGGGCGGGGCGCTTCACCAGCACGGTGCTGCCGGAGTCCAGCGACACCCCGATCCCGCAGAAGCGGCACTGGTCGTCGTTGCCCCAGTAGGCGCACGTCTGCAGCACGGTGCTGGCCAGCGAGTCGAGGTGCATGAGGGCCAACTGCCAGTACGGGACGCCGTCAGCGGTGGTGAGACCGTAGAAGCGGGGCCGGTCGGCGGGGGCCGCGCCGGCCAGCCGGACACCGTCGGCGTAGATCCCGAACCCGACGTCCTCGGGCTCGAGCGAGTACGGGGAGTCGGCCACGAACGAGGCGTCCACCGGCACCGTCACCGCAGTGCCCTCGATCCAGACCATGCCCGCATCCGACGGCCCGGCACCCCCCGGGCGCCGCTCGAAGGGGGCGTTTATCCGCAGACCCTTGAACTGTAGGTCGATGATGAGTTCAGCCAGCGACACTACGCCATTCCTACCACCGGACAGGCAGCAACGTCGTGTCCGGCGCGGTTCACCAGACCGTTGTCGCTATCGGAGCCGGGAGAACCCGGCGGCTGTCGCGGTTAGGGGATGCTGTTGCCCGTGGCGAGGATCAGGGCCGGCACCCAGAACGTGTAGATCGCGGTCACGGCGAGAATCCCGCCCAGGATCTTTGCTTCGAGCTTGCCGTAGGTCGTGGCCGTGACCGACAGGAAGGCGACCAGCCAGACGATCAGTATCGACCTGAGCATCCACTCCCCGGGCAGGGCGTCCCACCAGAAGAGGGGGAGGATGGCCACCGGGACGGCCAGATTGCCGACCACCCGCAGATCCCATCCGCTCATCTCGGTCTTGCCCAGCACCACGAAGAACAGGCCGTAGAACACGACAAGTCCGGCGAGGACGACCGACGCGTCGTCCAGGGGCCGGGCCCACATGATGTAGACGGCTTGGACCAGGTTGAGCACGCCGACGAGGAATGAGGCGTGACCGATGCCGACAAGGGGGTTCGTCCCGCCCTCCTTCTGATCGGCACCCACGCCGAGGAAGTAGAGGGCGTTCAGCCACACGATCAAGCCGGTGGCTATGAACACGATGGTGATGGGAGGCATGACAAGCCCCTTCCTGTCCATCCGGCATTTCGGATGAGACATAGTTATTTCCCAACCTAAACCCTGGACGCCGAAGCGTCAAACCTGGAGCTGCCGCCCGTCGGGATCCGAGGCTGACCGGTGCCCCGGCGCCGTCTCAGTGGTCGTGATGATGATGGTCGTGGTGATGGTCGTGATCGCCGTGGTCGTGGCCCGGCGGGCGCTCCGCGTAAGCCGCGGCCAGGGCGTCCACCTCGGGCTCGGAGACGATCGCCCGCTCCTCCACGATCGACTCGAGGGCCTCCTGCCAGCGCTCGTAGTACCGGTACTCCCCCACCGGATCCGACTCCCAGCGCTGCACTGCGGCGATGAGGTGGTCGCGGAAGTCGTCCCAGGTGAAATGGCCGCCCTCCACCAGAGCCATGGCCATGGCGAAGCTGCGCCCCTCCCAGGGCGCGTCGAAGACCAGCTCGCCGTTGAGCCGGGGCGGGGCGGCCGGGCCTTCGATGTCGAGGGTGAGAGCCACCGGCGCGTTCAGCCTGCGCTGACCTTGGCCACCCCCACCATGGCGTCCCGGGTCACGAGCGCGGCCAGCTCGTCCTCGGAGAGGTCCTCGGTCCCCTCGGGCCGCTGGGGCAGCACCAAGTATCGATTCTCGGCGCTCGAGTCCCAGACCCGGACGTCCACGCCGTCGTCGAGGTCGAGCCCCATCTCGCTCAGCAGGGTGCGGGGCTCGCGGACCATGCGGCTGCGGTAGGCCGGGTCCTTGTACCACTCCGGCGGCAGTCCGAGGACCGGCCACGGATAGCATGAGCAGAGGGTGCACACCACCACGTTGTGCACGTCGTCGGAGTTCTCGACCACCACGATGTGCTCGCCCTGGGGTCCGGCGAAGCCCAGTTCCTTGATGGCACCGGTGCCGTCGGCGAGCAGCTGGGCGCGGTAGTCGCCGTCGACCCAGGCCTTGGCCACCACCTTGGCCCCGTTCATGGGGCCCACGTCGTTGACCATGCGGTTGATGAACCCGTCGAGCACCTCGGACTTGATCAGGCCGCGCTCGGCCAGCAGCGACTCCAGTGCCTCGGCTCGCACCTCGGGCGGCAGGCGGTCCTTGTTCTTGGTGGGATCAGCCATCTAACTCGCCTCCAGGTAGCTCTCGAACAGGTCGATCCGTAGCACGGACGTCTCCGCGCCGGGGCCCCAGAGCTCGGTGGAGTCGAACTCAACGGTGTACACGTGCTGGGGATTCTCGCCCGTGAAATGGGCGTTGGTGTCGGGCAGCAGCGCGGCGGGGCGGTGTGCGTGGACCGTGCCGGTTCGGCCCCGTATGTACCCGGGCATGCGGGTATGGCCGTCGGTTCGGATCTCCTTGGCCCTCACCCGGTCCCCTACCGAGAAGGCGGGAGGGTCGTCGATCTCCCGCAGCGACCCGGCGCCGCCCCGGTCGTAGACGGGCTTCTTCTCCTCCACGTCGGGCGGTTCGGGGACCGACTCCCCGGACAGGTTGCGGGCCCGGGCCTCCACCGCGCCGGGCGCCAGCACGCCGCTGTCGACGAGCAGGGTCTCCGCGCACGCCAGCCAGCGGCCGTAGTAGCCGTCGGCCAGGTAGTCGTAGGGGTGCAGGCGCTCGAGGCCGTGCCGGAAGGCGTCGAGGTTGGTGCCCGACAGACCCATCGACATCGCTCCCATGGCGAAGGCGCGGCCGTGCCAGTCCTCGCGGAACACGGGCTCGTCGGGGTCGATGGACACGGTGCCCCAACCGTGCATTCCTCCCATGTCGTGGATGCCGTCCATCGGAGCCTCCCAGTCTGCGGATTCCTCGGCCGTGGCCCGGTGCCTCAACTATAAGACAGCAACCAGTTGCAAGAGAAATGCGGAACTGCCTCGCACCAATCCCGGTCGGCCCCGAGGGACCTGACGTCCGGGATCAGCAGAGGCTGGCCAGCTCGCGGGCCCGGGCCACCAGGCTCTCCTCAGCCTCGGCGTAGCCCTTGAGTGCCTCGACCGCGGCAGCCCGCAGGCGAGCCGCGTGGTCGGAGAACTCCTCTGCCAGCGATCTCACCTCGCCCGGCGCGGCCCCGCCCGTCGCGCGCCGGGTGGCCACGATGCGGCGCGGGTCCAGCGCCTCTGCCAGCGCAGCGGCATCCAGTCCGAGCCGCCGCCCGCAGACCTCGGAGGCGGCCTCGTCGAGCATCTCGGAAGTGATGTCCATCCCGGTGAGCCCGCGGCCGCTGGCGGCCCGCACCGCCCGGCCCACCACGTGGTAGGCGGTGCGGTAGTCGACCCCGGCGGCCACCATCACGTACTCGGCCAGGTCGGTGGCCTGGGTGAAGCCTCGTTCGAGCTCGGACCACATCCGCTCGGCGTTGACGGTCAGGGTCTTCACCACACCGGCGGTCAGGGCGCTCACCCTGATAGTGAAGTCGAGCGCCCGGGGGATCTCGCCGTAGGCGAAGATCAGGTTGTCGCTGCGCGCCGACGGGCTCTTGACCACGGCCAGGAAGCCGCTCATCCTGCCGATCAGCACTCCGCTGGCCCCCCGGATGATGGACAGGGAGTAGGGGTTGCGCTTCTGGGGCATCAGGACCGAGGCCCGGGTGAACGGTCCGGCCAGGTCGACGTAGTCGAACTCCTGGCTCGACCAGATCTCGAGGTCCTCGGCCAGCTTGGCCTGGTTGGCGATCATGCTCGCCGAGGTGGCCAGCAGATCGATGAACACGTCGGTCTGCCACATGGCGTCGCGGGTATGGGAGATCACGCCGTCGAACCCGAGGTCGGCGGCGATGGCGCCCCGATCGTCCAGCAGCCGGCTGCCGTTGACGCAGCCCGCGCCACCGGGGCTGGTGTTGACCTGCTCGAGGGCGGCCCGGAACCGCTCGCCGTCGCGCAGCGCGGGCGGGACGAAGGCCAGCAGGTAATGGCCGAAGGTGGACGGCTGGGCCTGCTGGAGGTAGGTCTGGTCGCCCATGAACGTCTCGGCGTGCTCCGCCGCCACCGCAGCCGCGGTCGACGCGAAATCGGCTCCTACCTCGATGAGCCGCGCCGTCTGGGACCTCAGCAGCAGCCGCAGCGCGACGCGGGCGGCCTCCCTGCGGGGACGGCCGGCGTGCAGCCAGCCGGCCGAATCGCCGATGCGTTCCACGAAGTGGCGCTCCCGGGAGTTGTAGACCTCCCCGGAGGCGGAATCGTAGGGGAAATCGGCCGGGTCGGTTCCGTAGGCGTCGAGCAGCACCTCCAGCAGGTCGGCGGCGGCCGGCTGGGGAATGAGGCCCCTGCTCCGCAGGTCCAGCACATGGCCGAGGTCGGCGAGGTTCAGCCCGTGGTGCAGCAGCGGAGCGTCGGCGATCTCCCACGCGAACCCGGCGTCGACCAGCTCCTGCGCAGGCGCCTCCGGCGACGGCCCCGCCAGCCGGGCTCCGCGGGCAGCCTCGGGGCCCGGATCCGGGCTAGATCCACTCATCGGTCTCGGTGGCCCGGCGCTTGGACGCGGCTGCGACTACGGCGTCGACCATTGCGCCGGCCGCGCCGGTCGCGGGTCGGTCCAAGTCCTCGAGCTCGGCAGGCGTGGCGATGTCCTCGAGGGTCTCGATCAGCGGGCGGCCGCTCTCGCGGGCCTGGCGGTAGGCCCGTTGCAGCTCGTCATTGGCCCGGTGCTTGCCCAGCCTCTCCGACAGGCGCCTCAGCAACTCCTGGGACCCGTAGTCGCCCATGGTCTCCAGGTTGGCCGACATCGCGGCCTCGTCCACTTCGATGCCAGCCGCCAGGCCACGGGCCAGGCTGAGCTGGCAGAGCAGGTAGTGGCCCATCTCGGGCAGCAGCACCCACTCGGTCTTCCAGGTTCGGGCGTCCCGCTCATGGTCGCCGACCATGGTCTCGGTGAGCACGCCCGCGGCTGAGCGCACCAACCTGCCCAGGGTCACCATCTGCTCGCTGCGCTCCGGGTTTCGCTTGTGGGGCATCGTGATGCTGCCCATGGTTGCTTCTGACGCCGCCTCCGCAACTTCGCCGATCTCGCGTCGCTGAAGGTTGTACACCTCGTTGGCCATGCGGGCCATGGTCGCCGAGACCAGGGCCGAGTTGCTGGCGAACTCGGCGATCCGGTCCCGTGCCGTCAGCCAGGAGATGGCCGGCTCACCCAGCTCGAGGCGCCGGCAGAAGCCATGGCGCAGCGCGGGACCGAGCTCTCCGTAGAAGCCCAGCGCCCCCACCGCCCCGGCCAGTTGGCCGACTACCAGGCGGGGATGGCTCTGGCGCCACCGCTCCAGGTGGCGGGCCGTCTCGTCGGCCCACGAGGCCACCTTGAGCCCGAACGTGACCGGCGCGCCCGGCTGGCCGTGGGTTCGGCCCAGCATGGGCGTGTCGCGATGGCGTTCAGCCAGCTCGAGCAGCGATGCCTCGACAGCTCGCAGGTCGCGCCACACGATCTCGCCGACATCGCGCATCTCCAGCGCTGCGGCGGTATCGGTGATGTCCTGCACGGTGGCGCCGTAGTAGATGTGCTCACGGGCGTCGGCGGGCAGGTGGGCCTGCAGCTCGCGCACCAGCCCGATGGTTGAATGAGAGGTCCGGCGGGTCTCGGCGCCAACCGCGGCCGGATCTAGCCGGCTCGCATCGAGGTCCGCTATCGCGGCCGCAGAAGAGGCGGGGATGATCCCAAGGTCGGCCTGCGCCGCGGCGAGAGCCTTGAGCACCGCCACCCAGCGGGACAGGCGGGCGCGCTCGGAGAACAGGGCCAGCGACTCCGGGGTGGACCACCCGTGGCCGTAGACGGCCGAGTCGATCAGGTGGGCGTCCACCGGCCGTCCCCGGGTCCAGCCAGCGAACGAAGGGCGCTGCGTACCTCGTCTAGGGTCGCGCCCCAGGGCACCATGGCAGTGTCGCCGCGCCGTTCCATGCCTTCGTCCAGCATGCAGCAGCGGCTCAAGACCAACCCTTCGCCGTCGCCGCCGGCTGCGTCCATCAGCCGGCGCGGGCACCAGTCGATGGTGCGGGGCGCGTCGGTCCCGTAGAACCAGCGGTGAATCTGCTGGGAGCGCTCGCAGCCGAGCAGGGTCGAGCCCGCGAAGGACGGTCGCTCGTCGAGATGCGACACCGACACGCCCTCGATCTCGATCCCACCGCCCCGGCAGGGAACGACCAGCCCCCTGGGCGGCTGCGAACCGGCCTCGGCCACCAGCGAGCGGCTGTCGACGATCCATTCGCTCACCGAGATGGGGGGCAGGTCCTCGGCCGAGTCCAGGACCCTGGCGACCTGGTCCGACAGCTTGGAGGGCTCCGGCGGCACCACATCGAGCACCGTCACCCTGATGGGGTCGGCGTTGAGAAGGAAGCTCACATGGCGGTACCGGCCCTCCACCACCACGCAGCGCTGATCCGGGCACTGAGCTGCGGCCCGGGCGAGATGGGAGGGGACTCCCAGGTCGATGCTGTCGTCGCGCACGTAGGCGCATTCGGCGGCCGGGGCCAGCACACGAGCGGCCACCGCCGCCGAGAACAGGTCGTCGCTGCCGTCGCGGGCCAACTCCACCAGCGCGCAGCGGTCGGGTTCGCCGTCCAGCCGGGCGATCACGAATCGGGTCCTGTGATACGCCTCGCGTCCGGTGAAGCGGGCCACCAGATCATCGGGCGACAGGCTGGGAACCGAGGCCACCGACACCTGCCGGTACCGGGCCGGCATCACGTTGGGGGCGGCCGGATCTAGATCGAACACGAGTTGAGGGGGTCCGGGATCGTGCCTGCGGCGCGGGCGGGAAGGCTGGACCGGAGGGTGTCGGAGCGCAGCCCGTGCCTGAGCGCCTCCACGCCGAGCACCTCGGCCGGAGCGATGTTGGCCAGGTTCACATTCGCGCCGAGATGGTTGACGAGCCAGGCCTGCTGGTGGCGCAGCGGCGCCTCGTACACGACGGGCGCGTCCTCGCCAAGGCGTTCCAGGGCGTCGACGAGGTCGGCTCGAACCGACCCGTCGGCGGCATAGAGGCCCACCGTCCCGCTCTCGCGGCCCTCGGCCACCAGCCAAGCCGCGCCACAGTCCAGATCGCTCCTGGCCTCCTCAAGCCATTCCGAGGGCAGAGCCGGCTCGTGGGGATCCTTGCTGCCCACCTCTGCGAACACCTCGAAACCGTGACCGCAGGCCTCGCCGATGAGATCACGCTTGGAGGAGGCCGGCAGGCCGGTGGCGCCCCGCGACACCTCTACGCAGCCGAAGCCGAGGCGTCCGGACCACTCGAAGAACTCGGCGCTGCGGCCCTGCCACCACGCCGCTTCCAGCAGGGTCCCACCCGGGCAGGCCTTCACCCTGTGCGCTTCCAGCAGCCCGATCTTGGCTGCGACCGTGCTGTCGACGTAGGCGGTGCCGAAGCCGAACTTCCAGACGTCCACGAACTCCCCGTAGGCCTCGAGAAGTCCGTCCATGCTCGCCAGCGGGGTGCCCTTGTCGATGACATGGGTTATCCCGCGGCGGCGCGGCTTGGAGGTCCGGTCGGCAGTCTCAAGGAACCGGGGAGACTCGAAGATGGGCATCGGATGATCTCCTGACCGGCGTCACACCACGATGGGCCGCGACACCATCCTAGGAGTTGGTACTGGTTGCGGGCAGTCCGGTGGCGGCCAGGGCGATGCCGGCGGCGAGCGCCCGGCCCGACGTCGCGCCCACCGAGGCCAGCGACTGGGCGGCTCGACTCATTGCGTGCGGGTCGCCGTCGGCGGCCGCGTCGAGCAGGGCGTGCGCGGGCTGGATGCTCTGGCCGGCCGCGGCCCATCTCAGGTAGGCCCGGCTCAGTGCCGTCGTGCGGGCCGCATGGGCCAGGCGGCCCAGGACTCCACGACGTGCTGGATCCATGGCGCACACCAGCAGGATTCCCGCGAGCACGTCGTCGCCGCTGGGTGTGAGTCCGGCGCCACGACCCTGAAGGCGACGGGAAGCGCCGGCCACGTCGCCGAGGCGCACGTCGCCGGTGACTGCCTCCCAGACCGGGGCCAGATCAGCGTCGACGGGATCGGCCATGCCGCGCCATGCCGCCGCGCCGGCATTGAGCCGTTCCGGCAGGCGAGGCGCCCAGCACTGGTCCGGGTCGACGCGGATCCGGGTGCAGCCCGCGTTCAGCACCCCGTCCGAGACGGTCACCGCGTCGTGGCGGTCAGGCAACCCGGCCAACTCCGCAGCCACCAGGTGCAGGGGCCCGGCCCAGGACTGCGGACCCAGAACCGCGAAGACGGTCTGCGAGGGACCCGTGACATAGAAGCCGGCACCGAAGACGCTCCCGACCCGACCGGCGAAGCCGCCGTTTACTGCGTCAAGCACTCCCTCGCCGACCGACGCCGCGGGCACGGCCCCCGGACGCTCGGCTGCTGTACGGTGCGGCCGTGCCATCGCCGGAGGCTTCATCGCGGATCGACCTGGACGGGTTGGTGGCGTCGGTTCGCTCCCATCCGGGCCTGCTCGCCAAGCGCTCCATCGGAGCGGTGCAGGAAGCGGTCACCGAGCCGGACGCGCTGACCGGGCCCGGCGACGACGGCGCGGTCGTGGAGATGCCGCAGGGGGGCTCGCTGGTCGTGTGCGGCGAGGCCGTGCATCCGCCGTTCGTGGCGTCCGACCCCCACGGCGCGGGGGTGGCGGCGGTGCTGGCCAACGTGAACGACCTCGCAGCCATGGGAGCGGTCCCCACCGCCATCGTCAACACGGTGGTGGCGCCGGCCCCGGTGGCGGCCGAGTGCCTGCGGGGCATGGCCGATGCTGCCGCCCTCTACGAGGTTCCGTTGGTGGGCGGGCACATCAGCGAGCACAAAGGCGAGCCCGCCCTGTCGGCCTTCGCGGTGGGGAGCGCCGACAGGGTCCTGTCGGCCACCATGGCCCGGCCGGGCCAGGAACTGCTGTTCGTCTGCTGCCTCGACGGCCGGATGCGCCGCGACTTCCCGTTCTTCACCACGATCGGGTCGCAGGGGCCGCGCCTGGCTGCCGACGTGCGCCTGCTGGCCGAGGCTGCTCGTGCCGGGCTGGCGTCGGCGGCCAAGGACGTGAGCATGGCCGGTGTGATCGGTTCGCTGGCCATGCTGCTGGAGCCGGGCCGTCTCGGCGCCGAGGTCGACCTGGGCGCGCTGCCCGTCCCGGAGGGCGTGGACCTGGACCGCTGGCTGGTCTGCTTCCCGACCTATGCCTTCTGGCTGGCCACCGACCGGCCCCGGGAGTGCGCGGAGCTGTTCCGTTCCGCCGGCCTGACCGCGACTGTCGCCGGCGCCCTCACCGGCACCGGTGTCCTCATCCTGCGCCGGGGTGACGACTCCCGGCCGGTGATCGACCTCGACAAGGAGCCCGTCACCGGTCTGTGGGACTGAGCGCACCGGATCGCCCGGAGATGCATCCACCTCAACCAGCGGATCGCCCGGAGATGCATCCACCTCAGCCAGCGGATCGCCCGGCAATGCACTCGCCTCAACCAGCGGATCGCCCGGAGATGCGCCCGGCGGTGCGCTCGGCTCAGGCACCGGCTGCCTCGATGCGGCTCTTCATGGTGAGCCGGTGATCCTCCAAGAGTTCGCGGTTGCCGGTCTCGACATCCCCGAAGGAGGCGGCATCCAATCCGGCGGTCCGACCGTGCTCGTCGCCCAGTGCGGCGACCATCACCACATAGGTGGGCCTCATGGTCGAGGGATCGGGCTCGACCGTGCTGACCACGGCCAGCCCGGTGGCCAGGTGCAGTTCGATGCGCTGGTAGGGATCAACAAGGCCGGAATCCAAGTCGCCCTGCTCGTGGACCACCGCCCACGCCTGTCCCGCGTCGCGGGCCGCGGTGATGCGGTCCCGGCGGCTGCGCTCGGCCTGCTCGGCCAGCAGCTCGCGCCGGCGTATTGCGAACGCAGACCCGGCGATCTCCGGCTCCGGCAGCCGGTACCCGGCGATGTCCCCGGTCGCCCGCAGCGCCTCGTCCACCAACTCGGACCAGCGCTCCCATCGCTCGGCCAGCATTTCCAGGTCCTCGACTTCGGCCAGGGCGTCGGCCACCGCTCTCACCAGCCTCACCGCGGACTGGTAGGCGTCCGGGTTGGTGGTGGCCACCGGGTAGAGGCGACGCTCGCTCTCGTCCCAATGGGCGGCCAGCACCGCGGTGGGGTCTCCTGCCGGTGAGCCGTTGCTCATGGTGCGGACTCCTTGTGGTGGGCGCTGGCCTCTTGCAGCACCGATCATTGTGGCTTGGCAGAGCCCTGGACGCGTCATCTACTATAAGAAAGTCGGTTCTGCTATCGGCAGATTCGAGAACTGGGGCCGGCTCACCGAACCCGATCGGACCTGCGAGAAGGAGTGCGCCTTGACCGAGACCGCAGTCCTCGCCCTCGGCGGCAACGCGCTGATCCGCGAGGACCAGCGCGGCACCCTGGAGGAGCAGTACGCCAACGCTCTGGCCATGGCCCTGTCGGTTCGCTCGCTGATCCGCAAGGGCTGGAACGTGGTGATCGTTCACGGCAATGGCCCCCAGGTCGGCAACCTCGCCATACAGCACGAGGGCTCGATCGACCTCGTGCCCGCCCTGCCGCTGTTCACGCTCGGCGCCATGACCCAGGGGCAGCTGGGGAGCCTGATCTGCCTGGCCCTCAACGAGGTGTGCAAGCAGGAGATCTCGGGCGCAGTGTCCATCATCACCCACGTCGAGGTCGACACCGAGGATCCCAGCCTGGCGGAGCCGACCAAGCCGATCGGTCCGTTCTTCGACCGGTCCGAGGCTGAGTCGCTGGCCACCAGGAGGGGCTGGACCATGGCCGAGGACTCCGGACGCGGCTTCCGGCGGGTGGTCCCGTCGCCGCGGCCGATGGCACCCATCGAGGCCGACGCCATATCGGCGCTGATCGGCCTCGGCTACATCGTCGTGGCCGGCGGCGGGGGCGGGATCCCGGTGGCCCGCTCGGCCGACGGCGCCTACCGGGGCGTGGACGCGGTCATCGACAAGGACTTCGCAGCCGAGCGCATCGCGGACGCAGCAGCAGCCCAGGCTCTGGTTATGGTCACCGGCGTGGCCGCGGTTCAACTCCATTTCGGCACTCCCCGGCAGCAGGCGGTGACCGAGATGACGGCCACCGAGGCCCGGCGCCATCTGGACGACGGCCAGTTCCCTCCGGGAAGCATGGGACCCAAGGTCGAGGCGGCTATCGAATTCGTGGAGGCCCCCGGACGGATCTCGGCCATCACCACTCCCGAGTTGGTCTACGCGACCCTCGACGAGCCCGGCGGTGTGATAGCGGGCCCGCGGGGCACCCGGATAGTGCCCGATCCGGTTCCCGCGCTGATGTCCTGACGGATCCATGCCATGACCGCCACAGCCAAGGTCGTCGCAGACTGCTACGTCGACAGCGTGCGACTGCTCGAGGCGACCCGCGCCATGCGGGAGGCTCCCGGTGTCGACTGGGCCTGGGCGCTCATGGCCACGCCGGCCAACCTGGAGGTCCTCTTCGACGAGGGAGTGACCGAAGGGCTCGACGGCGCCGCGGCCAACGACCTAGTCCTGGCGATCAAAGGCGCCGACGAGAACTTGCCCGCAGCCCTGTTGAGAGCCTGGGCGGTGCTGTTCGAGGAGACCGGTCCAGCCACCGGTGCCCCGCCTGCAGACGCACGCCCCGCCGGCCTGGACGACGCTTTGGCCTCGGCGCCGGAGGCCAACGTCGCCATCGTCTCCGTGCCCGGTCCGTACGCAGCCCTGGAAGCCCACAAGGCCCTCAGCCGCGGTCTCCACGTGCTGCTGTTCAGCGACAACGTGGCGGTGTCCGACGAGATCCAATTGAAGCGCCGGGCCCGATCGCTCGGCCGGCTGGTCATGGGGCCGGGCGCGGGCACGGCCGCGCTAGCCGGGGTGGGGCTCGGTTTCTCGAACCGGGTGGCTCCCGGGCCGGTGGGTGTGGTGGCCGCAGCCGGCACCGGCGCCCAGGAGGTGATGACGCTGCTCGACCGGTGGGGATCAGGGGTGTCCCATGTGATCGGAGTCGGCGGACGGGACCTGTCGGCCGAGGTCGGGGGGATCATGGCCGAGGCGGCCATCGAAGCGCTCGACCGCCACGACGGGACCGAGTTGACCCTCCTGGTGTCCAAGCCGCCCGCAGCCGCGGTGGCTGAGCGACTGCTGGGAACTCCCCGCGACAAACCGCTGGTGGCCGCGCTGATCGGCCTCGACCGGCCCGTGGACACCGCGCCGGGCGTCACGGTGTGCAGCACGCTTGAGCAGGGTGCGGTCGCCGCGCTGGGCAGGCTCGAACACCCACAGCCCGACCCGGTCGGCTCCATCGACGCCGAGATCGCCATGCTCGCCACCGCCCTCAACCCCGCCCGCAGACGCATGGTCGGGCTGTTCAGCGGGGGCACCCTGGCCTACGAGGCGATGGTCATCGCCAGCCGTCACATCGGACCCGTGTACTCGAACACGCCGCTCGAGCCGTCGTGGGGGCTGCCCGGTCCCGCAGATGCCCACATGTGCCTGGATCTCGGCGAGGAGGAGTACACCCGCGGCCGGCCCCACCCCATGATCGATCCCGAGGCCCGGGTCGAGCTGCTGCGCCGGCAGGCCTCCGACCCGACTGTGGCCGTGGTGCTGCTCGACGTGGTCATCGGCGACGGCGCCCACCCCGACCCCGGCTCGGTGCTCGGTCCGGTCGCGGCGGAGCTGGTGGCGGAGGGGGCGGCCGTGGTGGCCTACGTCCTGGGCACCGACCGCGACCCGCAGGGATTCGAGCGCCAGCGCGACGTGATGCGTCAGGCCGGCTGCGTCGTGGCCGGCACCGGCGCCCGAGCGGCCCTGGCCGCGGCCGCGCTCGTCAACCGCGACCCCGCCCTTGTCCACCACGACCTGTCCGCGCCCCTGGCGACGTGAGCTCATCGAGCCGGATCGCGATCATCACATACTCGGTCAAGCCTCGCGGCGGCGCCGTGCACAGCGTGGAACTGGCGGAGGCTCTGGCCGCTGAAGGCGTCGACGTGACCCTCGTCGCCCTGGGCGATCCAGCGGAGGGATTCTTCAGAGCCGCAGCGGTGCCGGTTCACATCATCGAAGCCCCGCCCCGGGCCGGGACACTGACCGAGCGGGTCTTCGCTCACATCGATGCCCTGACGTCGGGGCTCGCGGAGTTGGGCGGCCGATTCGACATCGTGCACACCCAGGACTGCATCTCGGCCAGGGCCGCGGCCCGGGTACGGGACCGCGGTGGCGGGTTCCGGCTCTTTCGGACGGTCCACCACATAGACGACTTCACCACCCCCGCCCTGATCGAGTGCCAGGACGCGGCCATCCTCGAGCCGGACCGGGTGCTGGTGGTGAGCGAGCCCTGGCGGCGGCGGCTTCTCGACGGGTACGGCGTGGAGGCGGCGGTGGTCACCAACGGGGTGCGGGTGGAGCGGTTCGCCGGCGCAAGGCCGCCCGGCGAGCGGGACCGGCTGCGAGCCCGCATCGGCGCAGTTGACCGTCATATGTTCCTGACGGTGGGAGGGATCGAGCCCCGCAAGGGCTCGCGCTACCTGGTCGAGGCGCTGGGCTTGCTCAAGGCCATGCCGGGCCGGCCGCCGATGCTGGGAGTGGTCGGTGGGCACTCCTTCCAGGACTACCGGGCCTACCGGGACGAGGTGCTCGACTCGCTGGGCTCCCATGGCTTGGCTCTCGGCGACGATGTGGTGCTGGTCGGCACGGTCCCCGACGCTGAGTTGCCCGGCTGGTTCGGTGCCGCTGACAGCTTCGTGTTCCCGTCGGTCAGCGAGGGTTGGGGCCTGGTGGTGCTGGAGGCCCTGGCCGCCGGGCTGCCGGTGGTGGCCTCCGACATCGAGGTCTTCAAGGAGTTCCTGACCCACGACGTCGATGCGGTCATGACCGAGACCGCCAACCCCGCCTCACTGGCCGCCGGCATGGCCCGGGTCAGGGACGAACCCGACCTGGTGGCGCGGTTGCGGGCCAACGGCACGACCACCGCCGGCCGCTACTCGTGGTCGAGCACGGCCCGACGCCACCTGGAGGTCTACGCCGAAGTCTGAGGCGACTCCCTGGCGGCGGTACGCGACAGCAGGGTGCCGGTCACGAGGGCCATCACGGCCCACGTCACGGCCAGCGCGCCCAGCGAGGCCACCCGGAAGCGCCACACGAGGTCGGCGGGAGCGTCGACGGCGTCAGGGGTGGCGGGCACGGCCAGGAAGATCACCGCCAGGCCCGCGGTGTAGAGCGCGGCCGTCGCCCAGGCCTGGGCCGTCGGAGCCAGTCGAGCGGCCCGATGGAAGCGCCACACCGCCCACGCCAGCAGAATCGACAGCGCCAGGACCGCGAAGTACAGCATCGTGCGCTCGTTGACAGTTGCGGGATCGCCGACCGCCGGAGGGTTGGCCGGGTACTTGAGGAAGGGCACGACCACCACCGCCATGAACCCCGTACATCCGAGCCGCATCGAGGCGGCCAGCGGCGTGGGTGTGGCCATCCGCGGTCCGACCGCACCGAGCACGACCGCGAAGATCACGCCCAGGGCCAGCCCGAACACGATCAGCCCGACCGCTCCGCCGATCTCCTGGGTGCCCCGAGCGAAGAGGTCCTCGTGATGGGCGCCACTGGTGGCGTGGCTGATGCTGTCCTCCAGCGCGATGGCGTCCCGGATCGGCCCGCGGCCTGCGGTCGCCGCGAACAGCGCGGCGGCGGCTCCGGCGACCAGCCCGGCCAGGCTGCCAGCCGCCAGAAGACGCTTCATGGGCGTGGACCGACCGCAGCCACCCCACTCACCAGCGCCCACGCGGGGAGCGCCTCGGGTGACGCTGCGCTATCAGTGACAGGGGACGCCGACGAAGTGCCGGCCGTCGTGGAAGAACTCGTGCAGGGTCTCGGCGGCGGTGCTGAGCACGGCGCCGTTCTCGAGCATCACGAAGTACGAAACCGCCGCGGCCAGCGCCACCAGCGCCCACGCCCACACCGGTATGTCAACCTGCTCCAATGCGGGGGCGGCTGTCACAGGCAGGGCGTGCGTCTCCATACAAGCAGTTTCGCACACACCGGAGACAGGCACCAACCTCACGACCCTCCGCAGGCAGCCCGCGTTCAGCGGCGCGCCCGGTTGTCGCCAAGATTATGCAATCTTGACAAAAAATAGGCCAAAAACTCCTATTGTGCGCAAAGATTGTAGAATCATGCCTTGTGGAGGAGCGCTTCGCCCGACGGTTCTGTAGTGGTCCAGGACCGGTCGAGTCCGCAGCGTAGGATCGGACCATCTCCATCTCCTCCGGGAGTGAGAGGATCGGCGGGCGACAGGTCCCACAGCAGGGCTGGGCGGGGTCCGTGCCAGCGCACCGAGAACGAGAGTGTGCCGTGACGGGTCACGATCGAGAGGGCATCGGCAGATGCGCCTCGCCAGGCGGCGGGCAGTGCGGGCGCCATCACGACGTGATCGGCGGTCTCGGCCACTAGGCAATCCAGCAAGGCCTCGATCCCGGCCAAGCCATCGCCGCCGAACGCGGCGCTGTCCCGAACCGCTGCCTCCACGCGATCGTAGGGAACTGCTCTCCGAGGGACCGGGGTTCGCGAGATGGTCTCGGCGAGCAGGCGGCGTGCGTCGCGGGCTGCCGCGGGCGCCTCGTGCTCTAGCGCGGCTGCAACCTGCTCCAGCGTGAAGGCGTCGAGACGGCCCCCGGCGACATCGACCAGGGGCCCCGCCCACTCGGCCAGGCCCGACACCGAGCCGCTGCGCAGCCGGCACGACGCCAGGGCCCGCAGCCCGGTGACCGCATCAGCCGCTCCGAGCCGCGAACTCGCCAAGGCCCGCAGGATCGTCTCCCGGCCCCGGTCGGCCTCCTCGGCGAGACCGACACGGTCGAGCACCACTGCGGCTCGGGACGCGGTCCCGACGTCGGATCCACCGGCGGCCAGGATGCACGCCGCTATCCCCCGCGGCCAGGCCCGCTCGGCCGTGTCGTCGGGCAGCGCCAGCGATGCGGCCCGGGATACGAGGGCGAGCCACCCGGCCGCCACCTGCTCCGGAGACCGGGCCTCCACGGGTTCGCCCGCGACGGGCACGATGACCCGCAGTGGGACGCCTGCGGCCAGCGGAACCAGCACCGCCGCAGCCGCGAGCCCCGATCGGCTGCGAGCCGCACAGTCACCGGCGGGCGGGCCGGACCGCACGGCCGTCCACACGTCGCCGTCGCTGACTGCCGCCGCGCCGCCCGGCGCGCGGCCGAGCTCCAGAGCAACCCTGCCGTCAGCCATCAGACAAGAACCTCGCACCTGCGCCTTCGAGATCGAGCCGGACACGGCCAAACCCAGGGTCACCGGCGCAGTGGTCTCGTTCACGAACTCCAGGACCACGCCCCGACCGGCGCCGTCGCGTACCGCCGCGGCCCGCTGGACCACGTCTCCCGCCGGCACCCTCATAGCTGTGGCCGCCACCGGCATGCCGTCAACCAGCCGGGTCCGCACGGCCGCCTCCTGGGCAGCGACATGCCAACGGTTCCCGGCGCCCACGGCCCAGCCGACCCCCCAGCCGGCATCGAGCACAGCGATGGTGCCAGCGCGGTCGGCCACCGCAACCGGTCCCTCCAGGTCGCCAAGCGGCTCGGTGGGAGCGCCGCCCCCTGCCGCCGCTGACGCATGGTCGGCTCCGGCGGTCACCGGATCAGCAGCGGGCCGCGTGCTCGCCGTGGCGCCGGATCACCAGCGGGTTTCGCTGGTCGGCGGTCGGTCGAGCAGGACTCGGTAGGCCGTAGCGGCTGGGCATCCCTCCTCGATGACGGCCCGCACCGCCTCGGTGATGGGCATGTCGACGGCCAGCGAGCGGGCCAGCGAAGCCACCACCGGAGTGGACTTCACGCCCTCGGCCACCTGGTCCATCGACGCCACGATCTCGCCGATGGTCTCGCCCCGGCCCAGGCGCTCTCCCACATGCCGGTTACGGCTCTGGGCGCTGACGCAGGTGGCCACCACGTCGCCGACGCCGGCCAGACCCGCGAAGGTGAGGGGTTCGCCGCCAAGAGCCACGCCCAGGCGGGTCATCTCGGCCAGGCCGCGGGTGATGAGGGCGGCCCGGGTGTTGTCCCCGGACCCCAGCCCGTCCGCGATCCCGGCCGCCAGGGCGATCACGTTCTTGGTGGCGCCCGCGATCTCCGCCCCTACGACATCAGTGTTGGTATAGACCCGGAAGTCGTTGGCCGAGAAGGTGTCGCGAAGCTGATCGGCCAGATGCCCGTCGGCCGCCGGCATGGCCAGAACGGCCGCGGCGGCATGCCCGGCCAGGATCTCCTTGGCCAGGTTCGGGCCGGTCAGCACGCCGGCCGGGCGGTCGGGCAGCTCGTCCGCCACCACCTCGGTCATCCGCTTGCAGGTGTGACCCTCCAGGCCCTTCGCGAGCGACACGACCGGCGTGCCCTCCCCGATGTGGGGGCCGAGCAGGCTCAGGGTCCCGCGAAAGCCGTGGGAGGGGACGCCCATGACGACAGCATCGGCGCCGGCCGCGGCCTCCGCGATGTCGGCGGTGGCCCGCAGCTCGGGATGCAGCTTCCTCCCCGGGAGGTAGCGAGGGTTCTGGCCGGTCGAATTCACCGCGACGGCCACGGCTGGATCGCGGGCGTACAGCACGGTGGCGGTGTTGTGCGCGCACAGATGGGCGACGGTCGTGCCCCACGACCCGCCGCCGATCACCGCGACCCGGACGTTCACAGCCGCAACCCTAGAGGCCGAGTGCGGCGAGAATCACGAGGCGACATCGTAAGGTGTTGAGCGAGGCCGTGGCCCGAGCGGCCCTCAGGTCGCAGCGAACAAGAGCGGAAGACGTAACCTCTCACCGCGATGCGCTCACCACCGGTTTTCGCTCGCTCCTAGACTCGCCCCAGCCCTCGAACTCCAATGCCCGGAGCCGCCCAGTGGCCTTGCCACCAGTCCCTGAAGACCCAGCGACGGCAGTGATCGTTCCGATCCGCTCCTTCGACGGCGCGCTGTCGCGGCTCGCGGGAATCCTCGGTGAGGCCCGCTGCCGCGACCTGATGCTCCTGATGGCGAACCGGGTGGTGGCCGCGGCCGAGCCGATGCCTGTCCACGTGGCCACCGACGACACCGAGGTTTCGGCCTGGGCCACGGATCTGGGGGCAGCGGTCGTGGCGGCCGGCCGTCCGGGCCTGACCACCGCCGTCTCGGTGGCAGTCGATCACCTGGCTTCGGCCGGGTTCGAGCGGGCTGTGGTGGCCCACGCCGATCTGGCCCTGGCCCGAACGCTGCGACCAGCGGTCGGCCCGGGGCTTACCATCGTCAGCGACCGGCACCGGGACGGCTCCAACGTGGTGTGCGTGCCCACCGGGGCCGGGTTCCGGTTCTCGTACGGGCCGGGTTCCTTCGGACGGCATGTCGCCGAGGCCGAACGGCTGGGGCTCGAGGTGAACGTCGTCGACGACGACAGCCTCGCCGTCGACATCGACCATCCGGAGGACCTGCGCCGCCTTCCGGCGGACCTCCGCAGCGCGCTGGGACTCGATGAGTTGGTGACGAGCCGGTGACCACTGTCGATGTGGACGTTCCGGCCCGAGCGCTGGCAATCGGCGCGCATCCCGACGACATAGAGTTCGGCTGCGGGGCCACCCTGGCCAAATGGGCCGAGACCGGCTGCGAGTCGAGCCTACTGGTCTGTACCGACGGCTCGAAGGGCACCTGGGACGCGAATGCCGACATCGCGGCCCTGGTGGAGCGTCGCCAAGCGGAGCAGTCCGAGGCGGCCCGCCGGCTCGGCGCCACCGGCGAGGTGCGCTTTCTGGGCGAGGTGGACGGCGAGTTGGAGGTGACCATGGCCCTGCGCAGCCGGATGGCGAGAATCATAAGGGAGCTGCGCCCCGACGTGGTTCTCGGCCACGACCCCTTCAAGCGATGGAGGCTGCATCCCGACCATCGGGCGGCCGGATTCCTGTGCATGGACGCAGTCGTCGCGGCCCGAGACCCGCACTTCTTCTCCGAGCACGGGATCCCGCACCACCGGCCCGTCGAACTGCTGCTGTTCGAGTGCGAGGATCCCGACCATGTCGAGCAGGTGGCCGAGAACCACATGGAGGCCAAGGTGCAGGCCCTGCTCGCCCACGAGAGCCAGTTCCGCAGCACCCACGGCATCGGCCCCACCGACGACGGCACGGACCGGGCCGCCTTCCGCTCCCGTGTCCTCGACAACTGCCGGACCGCCGGACGCCGGGCCGGTCTGCGCCACGGCGAGGCGTTCAGGCGCGTCGAGCGGGTCTAGCCGGCGTTGCGGAACGACGACCCCGGTCCCGCCGCTGTCGACAGGATGTCCGAGCTCGCGGCCGTGCCCAGGGGGCTGAGCGCCGCTGAGGTGAGACAGCGGATGATCGAAGGGCGCACCAACGACGTGCCCGACGCTCCCGTGCGCACGGTGGGCCAGATCGTGCGCAACAACGTGCTGACCCCGGTCAACGCCATCATCGGCTCGATGTTCGTCCTGATCATGGTGGCGGGCTTCCCGGCCGACGCCCTCTTCGCCGGGGTGGTGGTGTCGAACAGCGTCATCGGCATCGCCCAGGAGCTGAAGGCCCGCCACACGCTGCACAAACTGGCCGTACTGTCGGCGCCCCGGGCCCGGGTAGTGCGCGACGGCCAGACGCGCGAGGTGGGCACCAGCGAGGTGGTGGCCGACGATGTCCTCGAGCTCCGGCCCGGCGACCAGGTGGTGGTGGACGGCGAGGTGGCGGCGGCCCGGGGCCTGACGGTGGACGAGTCGCTGCTTACCGGCGAGAGCGACCCCGTGGACAAGGCTCCCGGAGACGGCGTCATGTCCGGTTCCTTCGTCAGCGCCGGTGCGGGCTGGTACCGGGCCACCGCCATCGGCGCCGACTCCTACGCGGCCCGCCTGTCGGAGGAGGCCCGCCGGTTCAAGCTGGCCGGGAGCGAACTCAAGGGCGGGGTCAACGTGGTACTGCGCCGCCTGACGTGGATCATCCCGGCGGCGACGGTGCTGCTGCTCGGGAGGCTGCTGGCAGCCGAGGACCGCTGGCAGGAGGCGTTGCGGGGCACGGTCGCGGCCGCGGTGGCCATGGTGCCCGACGGGCTGGTGCTGCTGACGAGCCTCGCGTTCATAACCGGGGTCGTCGCCCTGGCTCGTCGCAAGGCGCTCGCCAAGGAGCTGGCATCGGTGGAGTTGCTGGCCCGGGTGGACACGCTGTGCCTCGACAAGACCGGGACCATCACCACCGGCGACATCTCGTTCAGCCGCGCGGAGCCTCTCGGTTCGGCCACCGAGACCGAGGCGACCGAGACGCTGGCTGCGTTGGCGTCGGCCGACCCGGCCCCCAACGCCACCCTGGCCGCCATCGCAGCCGCAGTCGGCGACCGGCCCAGCGGATGGGACTTGAGCAGCAGCGTGCCGTTCTCGTCAGCCCGCAAATGGGCTGCCGCCAGTTTCGCGGGTCGGGGCACATTCCACCTGGGCGCTCCAGACGTGCTGCTGGGGACGGGCGAAGCCAGCGACGAGGCCCGGGCCCGGGCGGCAGCCGCCTCCGCCGAGGGTGGCCGGATGCTGGTCGTGACCCGCTCCGAAGCGCTGGAGGCATCCGACGACCGCCTCCCCGAGGACCGGGCGCCGGTCTGCCTGGTGCATCTCGGCGACACGATCCGATCCGACGCGCCGGAGATTTTCGCCTACTTCCGTGATCAGGGCGTCGACTTGAAGGTCATCTCCGGCGACCATCCGGCCACGGTGGCCGCGGTCGCCCGCCGGGCCGGCATCACCGGCGACCCCGCGGGCGAAGCCGACGACCCGGCCGGGGGCCCAGGCCAGCCGCCGGTGCCCGCCTTCGACGCCCGCCAACTGCCCGACGAGCCCGACGATCTGGCCGACAGGCTGGAGTCGACAAGCGTGTTCGGGCGGGTCGACCCCCACCAGAAGCGGGCCATGGTGCACGCCCTGCAGTCCCGGGGGCGCACGGTGGCCATGACCGGCGACGGCGTCAACGACGTGCTCGCCCTCAAGGACGCCGACATGGGGATCGCCATGGGCACGGGATCCTCCGCGGCCAGGGCCGTGGCCCAACTCGTGCTGCTCGACAACCGGTTCGCGACCCTGCCCCGGGTGCTGGCCGAGGGCCGCCGGGTGATCAACAACATCGAGCGGGTCGCCAACCTGTTCATCACCAAGGCGGCCTACGCCGTGCTGCTCACCGTGCTGATCGGGATCGTGGGCTCGCCGTTCCCCTTCCTGCCCCGCCACCTGACCCTCATCGGCACCTTCTCCGTCGGCGTTCCCGGCTTCTTCCTGGCCCTGGCCGCCGACGACCACCTCGTGCGGCCCGGATTCCTGCGCCGGGTGCTCCGGTTCTCGCTGCCCGCGGGAACGGCCGCCGCCGCAGTGACCTTCGCCCTCTACGAGGTCGTGCGCCGCCTCGACGGGATCAGCCTCTACGAGGCCCGCACCTCGGCCACCATGACTCTGCTGGGGATCGGCCTGGTCATCCTGGTGCTGATCAGCAGGCCCCTCAGACCGTGGAAGGTGGGTCTGGCCGCATCCGGGGCCGCCTCCTACGGTGCGACGATGGCCTTGCCCTTGGTCCGCGAGTTCTTCCAACTCGACAGCCCGTCGCTGGTCGCGTGGCTGTGGGTGCTGGGCGCCGTCGCGGTCGGCGGTGTCGCCGCCTGGGGCGCGGTCGGGGCGATGGCGCGGATCGGCGGAGCCGAGCCGGCGGACGCATGACTCGCGACGTCCTCGTCGTCGGCGGGGGAGACCCGGCCACCGCACTGGCCGCCGAGCTGTCGGGGAAGGTGCTGCTGGTGACCCCGGCGCCCGGCGATGTCGGCGACGGGTTCGTGGACAGCCTGACACGCAGCGACGGCACCCCGGTCGACGGTCTCGACCTGGTCGTGCACGCCCTCTACCCAGCGCAGAGCCGAATCCCGGCCCCCGTCGAGGAGATGACCGCCGACGACTGGGCCGCCGCCTGCGACGACCCCCTGGAAGCAGCCATCCGCGTCGCCCGGAGCGCGCACCGGCATCTGGCCAACCGGCGCGGCACGATGGTGGTCTGCGTGCCGCTGGTCGGCACGGCCGGCGCCGCCAACCTGGTGGCGCTGGCGGCGCTGGCCGAGGGGCTGAGGGTCCTGGCCCGGTCGCTGGCCCGCAGCTGGGGATCGGACCAGATCCGCGCTCACGCCGTGACCCTGCACCCGTCGATGTTCCTGGCACCGGAGCACGCGGCCGCAGCCGCGGAGGCCACCGCATTGCACGACCCGGCGCTGGGCCGCCTGCCTTCCGCGGCCGAGATCGCCTCCCTGATCGACAGCCTGGCCGGGCCTGCCGCGGCGGGCCTCACCGGTGCGTCACTGGTGATGGACGGCGGCACCTGGATGGCCGGATGACCAGCTACGGGACAGCCGAGAGCCGGGATACCGGAACGCCTGCATGACCAGCGGCGGGACGGCCGAGAGGCGGATGGCCGGGGTGCTGGCAGACCGGGTGCTGGAGGGCCGGGTCGCGATGGTGACCGGGGCCGGGCAGGGCGTAGGGGCCGGGATCGCTTCGGCGCTGGCCGCGGCCGGAGCCGCGGTCGTGATCGCTGCCCGCCGGGCCGCCAACGGCGAGCCCGCCGCCGAGTCGATCCGGGCCGCCGGCCACGAGGCCGTCTTCGTGCGCTGTGACGTGACCGAGGCTGACGACGTGAAGGCCGCGGTGGCCGAGACGGTGTCCCGGTTCGGCGGGCTAGACATCGTGGTCCACAACGCGGTGGCGCACGCGGGGCGGCCCGGCGGGGTGCAGCACACCCGCAGCGACTTGATCCGGCCCCAGATCGCCACCGCCACCACCGCCAGCTTCCTCTGTGCCCGGGCGTCGCTGGTCCACCTGCGCCGGCGGCCCGGCACGTTGATCCTGCTGACATCGCCCGCCGGCGTGGAGGGTTCGGCCAACCTGCCGATCTACGCGACGGTGAAGGCTACCCAGCGGGGGATCGTCAAGAGCCTGGCCCGGGAGTGGGGCCCCCTCGGCGTGCGTGTCAACGCAATTGCCCCGGTGGCCCGCACGCCGGCCATGGACGCGGCCGTGGCCACCAATCCCAGCCTGGAGACCCGCCTCCTCGCCCGCACTCCACTCGGGCGCCTGGGCGACGCCGCCACAGACATCGGCCCGGTCGCAGTCTTCCTGGCCTCCGACGGCGCCCGCTACATCACCGGCCAGACCATCGTGGCCGACGGCGGAGGCTTCCTCGGCCTGTAGGGAGCGGCAGACGGAGCCCGGGCGCGTGGGGCGTGACCGGATGGTAAACCGAGCGCTGTGGCCGAGGTCCATCTCGTCGTCAGCCCCCGGGGTGGCAGGGGCCGGGCCGCCGCGGCCGCGCCGATCGTGCGCTCCGTGATCGAGCGGGCCGGCCACACGCCGGTGGACATCAGCGGCGCCTCAGCTCAGGAGTCGGCCGACGCGGCCCGGGCCGCGGTGGCGAAGGGCGCGGAGCGGCTCGTCGCGGTGGGCGGGGACGGCACCCTTCATCTGGCCCTCCAGGGAGTGGCCGGCACCGGCGCGGTGCTGGGAGTGGTGCCGGTGGGGACCGGCAACGACTACGCCCGGGCGTTCGGGCTGTTCGGCCTCAGCGTGGAGGACGCCACCGAGAGAGCACTGGGCCCGGCCCGGCCCGTCGACGTCATCCGCACCGACCGCCAGCGGTGGGTGGCCTTCAACGTGACCGGTGGGTTCACCGTGGATGTCAACGACCGGGCAGACCGGATGCGATTCCCTAGAGGACCGAGCCGCTACACGGTGGCCACCCTGCTGACCATGCCGGGGCTGCGGCACCGCGAGCTGACCGTCACCGTGGACGGTGAGCGTTCGGAGTACCGCAGCGCCCTGTTCGCAGTGGCCAACACGCGAACGTTCGGCGGCGGGATGGCGATCTGCCCCGACGCCGACCCCAGCGACGGGCTGCTCGACGTGTGCGTGGTCGGCCTGGCCAGCCGGACCACCATGCTGCGCCTGCTGCCCAAGGTGTTCGAGGGCGACCACGTCGGCCACCGCCACGTTCACATGATGCGGGGACGCACCGTCACCATCGAGGGCGAGCCCATGGACCTAGTCGGCGACGGCGAGTCGATCGGGACCGCACCGATCACGGTGGAGGCCGTCGAAGGCGCGGTGCGGCTCGCCGCCGATCCTTAGCCCGTCGCGAACTGGCAGCACAATGCACGCAAAACGTGCACAACGCTGCGAATTCGCAATCCGATCCCTAGCCCCGCTTGCTGACGGGGGCGAGGGCTTCGAGCAGTTCGTCGGCGAATTCGGGGCGGCAGATCACCAGGCCGGGCGTGTGCGGACGGGCGTTGTTGAAGCGCAAGGGTGAACCGTCGACGCACGAGGCGTGCAGGCCCGCGGCCAGCGCCACCGCGGCCGGCGCGCACGTGTCCCACTCGTAGAGCCCGCCGGCGTGCACATAGGCGTCTACCTCGCCCCGCACAACCGCCATGGCCTTGACCCCCGCGGAGCCCATGGCCACAACCTCGACATCCAACTGCTGGGACAGCCGTCGCCCGTCGCTGTAGCCCCGGGACCGGGCCACCACCACCCGGCGGCGACCCACCCGGCACATGGTGGGCTCGGGCGGAGGATCGGTCCCGAATGTCGTGTCCCACGCGGGCACCGCCACCGCGGCGGCTGTGGGCACGCCTCGCTCGCACAGCGCCACGTGCACCGACCACGCCCCCGACACGCCGAAGTCGCTGGATCCGTCGAGCGGGTCGAGGATCCACACCCGTTCGGCGTCCAGCCGCCGACGGTCGTCGCGGCCCTCCTCGGACAGCACCGCGTCGTCGGGTCGCTGACGCCGCAGTTCCTCGACCAGGAACTCATGGGCCTGCCGGTCTCCTGCCATCTCCAGATCCCAGCCTTGAGGACCGGACGGGTCGTCAAGCAGGCCGAGCAGAAGCCGGCCGGTCTCGTCAGCGAGACGGGCCGCGAGAGCGTGGTCGTCGCCGGCGGCGCTCACGCGGCCGGCGGTCGGCGGTGCACCGTCACCGCGTAGCTGCCGCCGTCGTAGGGCTCGCGGTCCCAGGTGGTCCAGCGATGTTCCAACTCAAGCCCGGCAGCTGCCGCGAACCGGTCGTAGTCATCGAAGGTCAGCGGGGTCAGGCCCAGCCGGAACCCCGACACGAGCCGGCCGCCGGGAGCCAGATGCCGGGCCATGTTGGCCACTATCTCAGCCTCGGTGCCGGCCTCCACGAAGACCATCACGTTGCCTGCCATCACTACCAGATCGAACTCCCGTCGCGCGGACGCGTCACCGCACCCGGCGACCTCCAGGTCGGTCAAGTCGCCGAGAATCCAGGGCACCTGCGGGGCCTTGCCTCGGGCCTCTTCGAGCATGCGCCTATCCACGTCCACACCGACGACATCGATGCCCCGGCGGTCGAGCTCTATGGCGACGCGCCCGGTCCCGCAGCCCGCGTCGAGGACCGAATCGGGCTGGAACCAGCACACCAGGTCGGCCTCGCCGTGAACCCAGACGCCGGCCGCCTCCATGCGCTTCCAGCGGTCGTCGTAGACGTCGCCCGGCGACGCTCCACCGATCTCCCACCAACGGCTCACCTGACCGACCCTAACCCGGGGCCGCCACCGCCCGGCGCGGCGGTCGGGCACCGTCGATCCCGAGGGCCGGCCACGACCGGGGCGCGGTCCGTTAGCCTCGGTCTCGACAGCCGCTTGCTCCGACCACGCACCACAGGGAGGGCTCATGGAGTTCGGGATCTTCCAGAACGGCTACATCCCCGGCCCGTCGGCACACGTACCCGAGCACGAGCACCTGATGCTGATGCGGGAGGCGTCGTACCCGATCCACGCCGACACCCACAACTGGAAGTTCGCCTGGTTCGGCGAGCACCACTGCCTCACCGAGTACAGCCACATGTCGGCGCCCGAGGTGGTGATGGGCTGGGTCGCGGCCCAGACCGACTACATCCATCTGGGCACCGCCATCACCAGCCTGCCCACCACCAAGGAGCACCCGGTTCGCATCGCCGAGCGCGCCGCCATGCTCGACCACTTCTGCGAGGGCCGCTTCGAGTTCGGCACCGGACGGGGTGCGGGCAGCCACGAGGTGGCTACGTTCAACGGCACGCTCACCTCCGAGACCAAGGAGATGTGGAACGAGGCCATCGCCGAGATCCCCCGGATGTGGGCCCAGCGGGACTACTCCTATGAAGGTGAGCACTTCCGGGTCCCGCCCAACCACAACGTCGTCCCCAAGCCCCTCAACGGCACCCACCCGCCGCTGTGGGTGGCCTGCGGCAACCCGGCGACGTTCGCCACCGCGGGAGCGATGGGCATCGGGGCGATCGCCTTCAACTTCGAGCCCGCCCCCGCGCTGAAGGGGCGCATCGACAGCTACAAGGAGGCCATCGCGGACTGTTCGGAGCCCCACGGCTCGTACATGAACGACAACGTGATGATGACCAACGCCGTGATCTGCCTGGAGGACCGAGACCGGGCCCGGGAGATCGCCCTCATGCACGGCCGGGGCTACCTGTACTCGATGGTGTGCCTCTACCACGACACCATCCCGAAGCGGGAGGGCGCGCCCACCTGGCCCGAGCCGCCTCTGGGCCTGCCCGACGAGGCCACCCTCGACTTCGCCATCGACGCCGGCTACATGCTGTGCGGCACGCCCGAGGAGGTTTGCGAGCAGCTCGAGAAGTCGTACGTGGCCGTGGGCACCGACCAGCTGGTGTTCGGCCTGCCCAACGAGGGCTTCGAGTACGAGGAGATCCTCGAGATGATCGAGATCTTCGGCGACCAGGTGATCCCCGAGTTCGACAAGGACAGGGTCCACTCGACCGAGAAGTACCGGGCCAACGCGGTGCGCAAGTACCCGGAGTGGAACGCCCCGCCCCCCGACATCAAGACCACGCCGCCCCCGAGCGCGTCCATGCCGATCCCCTACCACCACTGAGGGGTCGGCGCGGCGGTTCAGCCCTTGATGAGCTCCGCGGCCTGGCGGCACTCCTGCTCGGACCGGGCGGCCACGTTCAGCATGGTGACCGGAGAGTCCTCCCAGGCCTGGAGCCGCTCGCGTATCCGATCGGCCGGCCCGACCAGGGAGATCTCGTCGGCGAACTCTTGGGGCACGGCCGCGATGGCCTCGTCGCGAAGCCCCTCCAGGAACAGCCGCTGGACCCGGTAGGCGGCCTCTTCGTAACCCATCCGGGCCATGAGCTGGGTGTGGTAGTTCTGGCCTTCGGCCCCCATCCCGCCGATGTAGAAGCCGAGGCTGGCCCGCACCGGCCACAGCGCGTCGGCGATGCCGTCGGAGTCGCACACCCGCAGCGTCGTGTGCACCGCGATCTCGAAGCCGTCGGCCGCGCCGGCCAGCTGCGAGGCGTAGACCTCGGGGCGCAGCGGCGAGTAGTACAGCGGCAGCCAGCCGTCGGCGATCTCGACGGTCTGGGCCACGTTGCGGGGTCCCTCGGCGCCGATCCAGATCGGGATCGGGCGCAGCGGATGGGTCATGATCTTGAGCGGCCTGCCCAGACCCTCGGCGCCCTCCCCTGTGTAGGGATGCTGGAAATGGTCGCCCTCGAACGTCAGGTGGTCGGAGCGCTCGAACACCCGTCGCAGGACCTCGACGTACTCGCGGGTGCGGGCCAGGGGCCGGGCCGACGGGCGCCCGTACCAGCCTTCAACCACCTGGGGCCCGGAGACGCCCAGGCCGAGGATGGCCCGCCCGCCGGAGATGTGATCCAGCGTCACCGCGTGCATGGCGGTGGCCGTGGGCGTCCGGGCGGCGAGCTGCACCACGCCGGTGCCCAGCCGGATGCGCTCGGTGGCCGCCGCGATCAGAACGAGAGGCGAGAACGCGTCCGAGCCCCACGACTCCCCGGTCCAAGCCGCGTCGAACCCCGACCGCTCGGCCGCCGCGGCCAGTTCCACCAGACCGTCGGGCATCGTCCGGCCCCAGTACCCCAGCGTCAGCCCGAGCTCCACGACGGCACGCTAACGGCAGTCGCCCGTGCTGGTAGCGTGTCCGCGGTTCTTGGCGGGCGGAAACCATCATGACCGTGAGATCCTCCCACCGCCGCTTCCCTGCGTTCCACCGGCGCCGCTTGGGCGTGCTCGGGCTGTTGCTCGCGGTCGCACTGGCCGCAGCGGCCGGCCCGGTGGCCGCCCAGAGCGACGAGGAGATCGTCGACAGGAACGAGAGGATCCGAGAGGATCGGAAGGCCGACCGCAAGGAGTTGCAGCGGGTGGCCGAGGCCGCCACCGAGAATCTCGATGCGGCCACTGCCGAGGCCGAGGATCTGGTTGACGCGCTCAACAAGGCACAGGCCGCGGTGGACGCCCAGCAGACCGCGCTCAATGAGGCGGAGCGGGCCGTGGCCGACGCCGAGGCCATCGTGGGTGAGGCCGAGGCCAGAATCGTTGAACTCGAAGAAGAGTTGGACGCCACCCGGGAACGGCTGAGGACGGCAGTGATCAACTCGTACGTGTCGTTCCAGGCCCCGACTGGATCGCTGAGCGTCCTCGGCGCCGATCCGTGGCAGAACGCCCACGAGGAAGCCCTCGCCGGGTTCGCCACCGGCAGCGGGATCGACGACCTCGACGATCTGCGCCGGCTGGGCGAGGAGCTGGAGCGCTGGCGCCTGCAGGCCACCGAGGCAGCCGCTGAGGCAGAGACTCGCCGCCGGGAAGCGAACCTCGTCCTTGCTGATCTGCTCGAGGCCGTCGACCGCGAGGCTGTGCTGTCGGTGGAGGCCGAGGAGCGGGTCGAGCAGCGCCTCGTCGAGGTCCAGTTGATCAGGCAACTGGATGCCGAGCTGGCCGCAGAGATCGAGGCCGCCGAACGCGAGATCATCGAGGCCCTCGCCCGCCAGCGTGCCGCGGAGGAAGCCCGGCGCAGAGCCGAGGAAGAGGCCCGGCGCAAGAGAGAGGAAGAAGCCCGGCGCAGAGCCGAGGAGGCGGGGCGGCCACCGGAGCCGGTGGCGACGGTGACCCCGGATGGCGTCAACTTCGAGCTGGTGTGGGTGAGCGGCTACCAGGTCAACTCACAGATCGCGGACGACGTCGAAGGGCTGGTCGCGGCCCTGGAAGCGGAGGGCTTCGACATGGGCGGCTGGGGCTACCGCAGCCACCAGGAGCAGATCAACCTGCGGAGAGCCCACTGCGGCACGTCTGAGTGGGCCATCTGGCAGAAGCCGTCGAGCACCTGCCGGCCCCCGACGGCCCGGCCAGGGCGGAGCAACCACGAGAAGGGGCTGGCCATCGACTTCACCGAATCAGGCCGGCTCATAACGAGCCGCAGCCGCCCGGTGTTCCAGGCGCTGCAACGCCTGGCCCCCCAGTTCGGCCTAAAGAACCTCCCCAGCGAGCCCTGGCACTGGTCCGTGGACGGCCGCTGAGCCGCCGTCCTGGGCGCGCCGCTAGTGCGTGTGGGTCCAGGTGGGGGGACGCTTCTCGATGAAGGCCTTGGGCCATTCGGCGCCGTCGCCCCGGGCCGCGTTGGACGCCATCACGTCGGTGGCGAACTTGTAGGCCTCGCCGATGCCCATGTCCATCTGGGCGTAGAGGGTCTGCTTGCCGATGCCCTTGGCGTAGCGGCTGCCCCTGGTGGCCCGGCCCAGCAGGTCCATGGTGGCCTCGTCCAGCTGCTCCGGTGGCACGACCCGGTTGACAAGACCCCAGTCCAGCGCGGTGGCCGCGTCGATGATGTCGCCGGTTAGGGCTAGCTCCACGGCCCGCTTGCGGCCCAGGGGCCGGGCCACGGCCACCATCGGGGTGTGGCAGAACAGGCCGCCCTTGCCGCCGGGCGTCGCGAAGCCGGCCTCGGTGCTGGCCACGATCAGGTCCGCGCTGGCGGCCAGCTGGGCACCGGCCGCGGTGGCCAGGGCGTGCACCTTGGCCACCACCACCTGGGGAATCTCGGCCATCGCGGTCATGGCCGAGCTGCAGATCGTGAACAGCTCGTGGAGCTCGGGCTCGCCCATGGTCGCCATCTCGGCCAGGTCGTGGCCCGACGAGAACACCGGGCCGTTGGCGGCCAGCACCACGCCGGCCACCTCGCCGTCGCCGCCGGTGGTGCGCAATGCGTCCTCTAGCTCGCCGAGCAGCTCCGACGACATGCAGTTGCGCCGCTCGGGCCGGTTCAGCGTGACCGTCACGTAGCGGTCGTCACGCTCGTAGAGCAGGTTGCGGTAGTCCATCGGGAGCCTCCAGTCGATCTCGGCCGCCCAGAGGTTACCGGCCGGCAGGGCCCTAGGAGTCAGCCAAGGCGGGCAGCACTTGCTCGGCCGTCAGATGGACGCTGGACCAGGCCTCGTCTATGGGCATGCCTCCCACCAGGGGATGCAGAGCCAACGTGCCGGTGCTTCGGGCCAGGTCGACGGCCTCAGTGGGAGTCAGCACCCGGTAGATGCCCTCGGCCCGCAACTCCTCGACGGTGGTGGCCTTGGAGCACACCGCCGAGGTCTGGCCAGGCGGCTGCCAGCCCGCATAGGTCATGGCCTCCAGCATGAAGCACTCCCCGTGCTCGGCCCACACCCGGTCGGGGTCCTCGGCCACGTTCAGCATGACCACGTTGTCCGGCGCGATGCAGAAGCCCTGGGTGCCGTGGCGCTCGCACTCGGCGTAGTAGAGGGCCTCGACCTCGGGGAACTGGCCGGGAAGCTGCATGGGCAGGCCCAGCCGGGCCGCCCGCCGGGCCGCCGCTAGCGACGATCCGCCCACCAGCACCATGGGATGGGGCCGGGTGTAGGGCATCGGCAGCACCTGCACCGTCTCTCCGTTGTGCTCGAAGGGCTCGCCCTTCCAGGCGGTGAGCATCACTTCCAACGCCTCGTCGAGGACCTTGCCCCGGCGCTTGTACTCCTTGCCCATCGCGGCGTACTCCACCGGCCGGTAGCCCAGGCCGGTCACGATCACCAGACGCCCCCTGCTCACCAGGTCGATCACCGCGATGTCCTCGGCGGCCCGGATCGGGTCGTGCAACGGCACCAGCAGCGCCGAGATCGTGACCATGAGGCGGTCGGTGCTCGACAGGATCATGGCCGCGTTGAGCAGCGGCGTCGGGCACCACGCCATGGGGCTGCTGTGATGCTCCTCCAACGACACGGCGTTGAAGCCGTTGCTGTCGGCGTAGCGGGCGATCTCCAGGCCGGCCCGGTAGCGGTCGCTCATCGCCTGAGCGTCCGTAGGGTCCGGCGACATGAAGTTGTAGCGGATCAGTGAGAAGGCCATGGCCCAGTCTGCCCTCCGCGGCCCCCGCCGCGACGGCTCAGCCCAACACGCCGGCGAGGTGCATGCGGTTGACGGTGCTGACCACCGCTCGCAGCGAGGCCGACACGATCGACTCGTGCAGGCCCACGCCCCAGGTGGTGTAGCGGTCTCCGGTGTCGACCTCCACGTAGGCCGCGGCGGTGGCGTCGCTGCCGGCGCCGATGGCGTGCTCGTAGTAGTCGACGACCTTGCCCGCGAACAGGCCGTTGGCCTGCATGGCCGACACGAAGGCGTCGATGGGGCCGTTGCCCGAGCCGCTGATGGTGCGCTCGGCCCCGTCGACCCGCAGGCGGGCCTCGAGATCGGTGCGGGACGCGCCGATGGTGTCGGTGGTTGCCCGGTGGCCGATCAGCTCGATCCAGGGGCGGTCGGGCTGCACGTAGGACGCCATGAACCGGCGGTGGATCTCGTAGGAGGTGATCTCGGTGCCGGTGTCCTCGGTCACCGTCTGGATCTGCTTGGAGAAGTCCACCTGCAAGCCCCGGGGCAGGTCCAGTCCGTACTCGTGCAGTAGCACGTAGGCCACGCCGCCCTTGCCGGACTGGCTGTTGACCCTCACCACCGCTTCGTAGCTGCGGCCCAGGTGGCGGGGATCGACGGGCAGGTAGGGGACGTCCCACACGTCGTAGTCGCCGGTCAGGGGCTCGCCCGGGGCGACGTCGTAGATGGCGGCCATGCCCTTCTTGATGGCGTCCTGATGGCTTCCCGAGAAGGCGGTGTACACGAGGTCGCCGACGTAGGGGTGCCGTTCGGGCACGCTCATGCGGTTGGCGTACTCGAACACCCGGCGGGCCTCCTCGATGTCGCTGATGTCGAGTTCGGGGTCGACGCCCTGGGTGAAGAGGTTGAGCGCGATGGTGACCACGTCGACGTTGCCGGTGCGCTCGCCGTTTCCGAACAGGGTGCCCTCGACCCGGTCGGCGCCGGCCATGATGCCGAACTCGGCTGCAGCCACGGCGGTGCCCCGGTCGTTGTGGGGGTGCAGCGACAGCACGATCGAGTTCCGGTCGCGGATGTTGCGATGGAAGTGCTCGATCATGTCGCCGTAGATGTTGGCCGAGGACATCTCCACGGTGGCGGGCAGGTTCAGGATCAGCGGCCAGTCCGGCGTCGGGTCGATGATGTCCATCACCGCTTCGCACACCTCGATGGTGAAGTCGGGCTCGGTGCCGGTGTAGCTCTCAGGGGAGTACTCGAAGCGGATGCCGTCACGGCCACCGGACTGCCTGAGGGTCCGGAGGTTGCGCATGCAGCGCTCGGCGCCGCTGGCGGCGATGGCCACGATGCCGGCCCGGTCGGTGCGGAACACGACCCGGCGCTGGGTGACGGACGTGGAGTTGTAGAGGTGCACGATGGCGCGGGGGGCGCCGGCCACAGCCTCGAACGTGCGGTCGATCAGCTCGTCACGGGACTGGGTGAGCACCTGGATGGTGACGTCGTCGGGGATCCGGTCCTCCTCGATGAGCTTGCGGCAGAAGTCGAAGTCGGGCTGGGAGGCGGCCGGGAAGCCCACCTCGATCTCCTTGAAGCCCATGTCGACGAGGTGGTCGTACATGCGCTGCTTGCGTCCGATGTCCATCGGATCGACGAGGGCCTGGTTGCCGTCGCGCAGATCGACCGAGCACCACAGCGGCGCCTTGGTGATCCGGTGGTCCGGCCAGGTCCGATCGGCGAGCTCCACCGAGGGGTAGGGCCGGTACTTCGTGAAGGGCATGGGATTGGGCGTGGGCATGGTCGTGGTCCTCGTGGCGGCTGGATGGTCTTGGGTGCGGGGGCTCCGGTTGGCGGCTCGGGGTTCGGTCGGGGCGGGCCGGAACCGGCCCCGACAACGACGAATCCCCCCGGCCGGTGGCACGAGGGGATTCGGCGAGCACCGATATGTGGCGCTCGCCTACACGAGAAGCAGGAGGTCGGCGAAGGTGGTCACGGCCACACAGGTTAGCCGAACCGTCGCCTCGGTCAAACGCTCGGACACCCGGGGCGTGGTGCGGGGTGCGATCGGGGTTCGTTCCGCGCCATGCTTGGGGGGTGAGCTATCTGGTGTGGGAGGCGACGCTGCCCGACCTTCGGTCGCCGATGCTGGTGACCGCCTACCAGGGCTGGTTCGACGTGGGCGGCGCGGCGACGGGCGCCCTCGAATGGCTGAGCGAGCGCAGCCACTCGATCCGGGTGGCCCACATCGACGGCGAGGAGTTCTTCAACTTCGCGGAGCAGCGGCCCAACGTCAGGCTGCGGGACGAGCGCCGGGAGATCGTGTGGCCCTCCAACGACGTTCATGTGCTGCGCCCGCCCGACGGGCAACACGACCTGGTGCTGGTAGTGGGCGCAGAGCCTCAGCTGAGCTGGCGAACCTACGCTGACGTGGTCGTCGAGCTCGCATCCCGCACGGAGGCGTCGACGCTGGTGACCGTGGGCGCCCACATCGCCGACATTCCCCACACCCGGCCCTTCCTGGTGACCGGCTCCACCACCGACACCGGTCTGGGCAAGGCTTGGGGACTGGACCGGCCCAGCTACGAGGGCCCGACCGGGATCGTGGGCGTCCTGCACGAGCGGTTCGAGATGCTGGAGGTTCCGGCGGTGTCGCTGCGGGTGGCCGTGCCCCACTACGTCTCGGGCGCCCCCAACCCGAAGGGGGCTCGGGCCCTGCTGGAGCGTTTCGAGCGGGTGACGGGCATCCCCACCGGCTGGTCGGAACTCGACGAGGCCGCCGAGGAGTGGGAGCAGCGGGTCAACGACGCCATGAACTCAGACGACGACGTGGTGGCCTACGTGCGACGCCTCGAAGCCCGCTCCGACGCCCGGGCCAAGCGCAGCGTCCCCAGCCCCGACGACCTAGGCGCCGAGTTCGAACGCTTCCTGCGCCAGCAAGACAGCTCCGACTGAGCCCGAGCGCCGGAGGAGCGCACGCCGGGCCGCCGTCAACTGCCGCGCTGCCCGCCGCGCCCTCGACGAGGCACGAGCGGCGGCCGACAGCCCGAGTCGCTAGCAGTCAGGCTCAGCCAGCGCGACGCGCACTCACAACCAAAGTACCCCTAGCTAGGGTGAAGCCATGTTGGCGCCGGAGAAGCACCGCATCGGGCGGGTCAGGTGGCCCGACGGCGTCCGTTGCCCCTACTGCGCGTCGGCGGCGTGCGTCCTCGAGGTCAGCGGGCCGAGGCTCCGCTGGCGCTGCGGCCGCTGCCGACGACGGTTCTCCTGGACTACCGGCACGGCGCTCCACTCCACCAAGCTCTCGGCGCGGCAGTGGTTGGCCGCGGCGGCCCTGGACGGCACGCGACCCGAGGAGGTCGGCCGCCTGCTGGGGGTGTCGCCGGTGACCGCGAGGCGTGTGGCGAGCCTGCTGGCTGCGGCGGGTGGCCCGCCCGCGGAGCAGCGCCTGCGCCGACTGCTGTCACAACCCCGCCCCGAGCCCCGCCGCTCCGGCCGCGCCGACCGGTGGTCGGCACAGGGTCTGCTCGCGGTGTCGCCACGCTCCGAGCAGTTGCTGGCGGGCCTGACCGAGTCCCACAAGCGCATCCTCAACGCGCTGCGCCACCGCCAGTTCGGAGCGACCTCGCACACCGTCGCCGCCCTGGGCGCGGTCTCGGTCGGCCACACCAGACGCTGCCTGCGGGATCTGGAGCGCCGCGGCTGGGCGCAGCGCGAGACCCGCGCCTGTGCATGGGGCCACAGGCAAGTCCGCGCCAGGCTGTGGAGGCTCACATGGACAGGCGAGTGCTGCGAAGTCCTCGGGTGCCTGCGCCGCCTTCCTGTGGCGGGCCTGGAGCCCTTCGACCGCGACAGCGTGCCTCCAGAGTTCTGGCACAACTTCTGGTCCGGCACGCCCGCGGACTCGCTCAGCATCAGCCGGCACGGTCTGCTGATCGCCGAGACCCTCGTCAACGGACGAGATCCGCTGGCGCGCGCCTGGGCTCTCCAAGCGCTGCCCGTCGAGACGCTGGCGGACTGCCGGAGGCTCAGGGGATGCGACACCGGGGCGCCGGCACGCTGGCTTGACGCCGCCCTGGAGTCCCGCAGTGCCTGAAATCGACTCATACGCCGATGTGCTGGACGGCCCGCAGCGTCGCGTTTGGACCAAGGCTGCCGAGATGTCTGCGGGCGTATCAGGCGTGCTGATGGGCGGCACGGCGGTCGCCATGCACCTGCGACACCGCCGCTCCGACGATCTCGACATCATGACGCTTTCGGAGTTCTCGGGCGCAGCCGTCGCCCGGAGGCTTAGCCGGGCGTTTCGCGATGTCGAGGTAATCGAGGCGGCCGAGAACTGCTGCGCCGCGATCGTCGACAGCGTGCGCATCGAGTTCTTCCGGGCCCTTCCGAGCGGCGAGGTCGGCCCGGCGCAGATGCGACGCGTCGCCGAAGGCCCCGACATCTGCGGCATGCCGATCGGATCGCTTCCCGACCTTCTCGCAACGAAACTCGACGTCATCAGGTTCCGCCCCAAGCTGCGCGACTACATCGATCTCACCGCGATAGACAAGCTCACAGCCCACAAGCTCGAGGACGGACTGTCCTACTACTGCATGCGCTTCGGATACACGCACTTCCCGGACGCGCTCGACAATGCCGTCGCGCTGCTGGCACGCCCCGGCAACCTCCCCGACGATCCCCACTTCGAACAAGTCCGGCCCGGAGTGCTGGATCACCTGCGAACGAGGGCATTCGAGTTGAGCAAGCATCTCGCCACCCAGCGCGACCACCTGGCCTCGCCCGCACCACCCGCCTCGGAACGCGACACGCGCTCTCGCTGAAACCACGACGCACAGGTCGGCCCGGTGACGACCGCGGTCCTGCCGCGGCGGCGAGGAGGAGCTTCCTGGGCCGATGCCGGGAACGGCATCGCAGGGCGACGGGCGTGCGCCTGCCCGGGCACGTTCTAGAGCACTCCGAGCTCCTCCCACACGTCGGCGAGCTTGGCTCCCTCCAGCAGCAGGTCGCGGGCTCGATCCTCGGTCGTGGCCTTCTCCAGCGCGCGGGCCGCGGCCTCCACCGCGATCGACCGGGGCACGAACGCGACGCCGTCGTCGTCGGCCACCACGAGGTCACCGGCCGAGACCGGCACTCCCATGCACTCGATCTGCTCGTCGACGTGAGTGAGCGAGATGCGGCCCAGCGCGTCGGTCGGCCTCGTGCCCAACGCGAACAGCGGGAAGCCGAGATCGCGGATCTTGGCGGTGTCGCGGACCATGCCGGCGATGACCGCTCCCCTTGCCCCCCGACCCCGGGAGGCGGTGGAGAACAGCTCGCCCCAGGCCGCCACCTCGGGCCGGCACTCCCCTACCACCACATCGCCGGGGCGCAGCGAGTCGATGAAGTCGATCTCCCCGCCGTAGTGGCGGCTCGGTGGAGCGTCGACGGCGACGGACCGGAAGGTCCGGGCCCACCCCACGAGGGTTCCCGCCCCGGAGAAGCGGCGCAGGCCCGGCCGGGTCGTCTGGTCCCGGTTTCCGAACTGGTCGCAGATGTCGGAGAAGACTGCGGCGTAGCAATGCTCGGCCACCGCGTCCAGGTCGAGATCCGGGGCATTGTGAGCAGTCATGGAATCACTCCGATGTTTCGGTGCGGGGGGCGTGTCCGACCGTCAGCGTAGTGCTGTGGGTCACTGACCTTCCGGGGGCCAGTATCGTCGTCCTGCCCCTCTTCGACGCCTCCGCGAACCCACCGGAGTCGGCGCTGGAGGCAGGCTCCAGACCCAGACGATGGCCAACCGGTCCGAGGTGATCTGATGGCTCCGCTCGACGGTGGCACCAAATGAGCGAGGGCCTGTGGCGTCGCAGCGGTGTCATTCCCGCTCCTGTTCGCTGCGCTCACGGGCCGCTCGAGCCACGGCCTCGCGCCGTATGGGCCGCGTTCGCTCGCCTATTCGCACGGCTTGGAGCAGGGGCGAACCGGACTACAGGCCGAAGGAGCCGTCGAGACGGGTCTTCCAGTTGCCTGATGCGATGGTTCCGCCGTCCACCGGGATCGACGTCCCGTTGATGAAGCTGGCCATGTCGGAGGCCAGGAACACGATCACGGCCGCGCACTCCTCTGCCGCGCCCATTCGCCGCAGCGGGGTGGGATAGGTGTCCGGGATCATGTGGGTCCCGTCCTCGGCGAGGGCTTCGTCGCCGGGTGTCGGCATCATGTCGGGCGCCACGCAGTTGACCCGGATGCCCCGGTGCCCGTACTCGACGGCCAGGGTCTTGGTGAACTGCTCGACCGCAGCCTTCATGGCCGCGTAGACCCCGAAGCCGGGGGCGGAGTGGTAGGCCTCCACGGAGGTGACGTTCACAACGGCGCCGCCGTCGGACATGAGCGGCACGCCGTGGCGCACGCAGTTGGTGACGGTGGCGAAGTTCTCCCTGATCAGGGTGTGCTCACCCTTGGCCGACACGTCGGCGAAGCGGGCCTTGAAGGTGCCGCCCGCGTTGTTGACGAGAACGTCGATGGGGCCGAACTCGCCATGGACCCGATGCAGGAACGCGGCCACCGCGTCGTCGTCGCGGGCGTCGAGCACATCCGACAAGCAGCGACGCCCAGCCCCCTCCACCGCAGCGACGGTCTCGTGCAGGTGTGTGGGGTCCATGTCGAACACGGCCACATCGGCGCCGAAGCGGGCCAGGGCTGCCGCGGTGGCCGCGCCGATCCCCCGGCCCGCGCCGGTCACCACCGCGACCCGGTCGGTGAGCAGGATGCTGTCGGGAGAGAGATCCGGCGTCTCGCTGTCCGTCACGCCATCACCTCAGCGAAGCTCTCTTCGCGGAACACGATCCGGAACCGGCCCTTCGCGTGTCCGTTGTCGAGGCTGACTTCGCCGCACTCGTAGCCGCCATCGCGGTTCAGTACTCCCTGTCGCACCGCCTGTTGATCGCAACGTAGCAGGCGGCTGAGACAAGACCGGGAACCCTCAACGGGACAAGTCAGGAGGCGGCGGCGACCCCGATGCGGTGCCGGTACTCCAATAGCGACGACTGTCCCTGCATGGCGATCACCCGCACGTCGGACTGGTTGCCGTAGGCGTCAACGAGGTGCAGTGGATCCCCGCCGATCGCGAAGCTGACCGGCTGCTGCCGGCCGCCGTCGATCGCGACATTCGTGGCGTAGAGATATGACCGTTGTGAGTCGTCGAGAATCGGATTGAGGCGCCCCTCGAGACCGGGCACGTAGCCCGTCCCGTCTGCGAAGATCACCGAACCCCCGTCGGCGACAGGCTCCAGTCGCACTTCGAGAGCCCCGTCGGCAGGCACCCATTCGTTCTCGACCGCTGCGGTGAGGCCGGCCGCCGCGACGAAGACCGTCATTGGAGCGTCGGTCGTGTACAGCTTGAGTTGCGCCACGCCCGTGCTGTCGCTGCTGGCCCGCTGCCAAGTCTTGTTGGGGAACAGGGCGAGGACGTCGGCGCCCGCGACCGGCTCGCCACCGCACGTCACCCAGACGGACATGTCGGCGTCGAACCGGCGCAGAACCTCTGCGAAATGACCGAGAGGCACGACATCGCCGGCGTCTCGCGTTTGCGCGCCCGCGCCCGCGTACACGAGCGTTCTGGCAACCACATCCGGCACCTCCTTGGCGACGCGGTCGAACGATTGGAAGAACTTCGAAGTGACGGTTGCGCTCGACTTGGCCTCAATGGCGTTGATGCCCCGGCCAGTCTCGTAGAAGAGGTCGCACTCCAAGCCTCGCGAGTCGCGGAAGAACGAGAGCCGAGGATCGCCGCCGCGGTTGTAGCCGTGCTTGATCGCCTCGGTCACGACGATGTTCTCGAAGAGCGCTCCACGCAGTGGATGGGTCGCCACCTGACCAGGGCTCTCTATCCCGAGCAGATAGCTGGCGAGGCCGACGTCGTGGAAGTAGAGCTTCGGGGACTTCACGAGCCGCTTGCGGATGTTCCTAGCGAACGGCGGCAGCAGGTACACGATGTAGCTGCGCTCAAGCACGGTGAGCCACTGGCGAATCGTCGTGCGAGACACCCCGACGTCGTCGCTGAGTGAGGTCAGATTCAGCAACTGCCCCACCCTTCCGGCGCACAGGGCCACGAACTGGGCGAATGCCGACAGGTTGGTGACGCCGCCCATGCGGCGCACATCGCGCTCGACGTAGGTCTCGAAGTAGTCGCGCAGTGCCTGGCGAGGTTCGAGCCGCTGGTCGACGATGCGCGGGTAGAAGCCGCCGAACACGATGTCGCCGAGGGCCTCGCCGGCCCCGGCGCGTCGCCGCTCCGCCAGCGAGAACGGAAGCAGTCGCAGCAGTGCGGCGCGCCCCGCTAGCGACTCGCTCACCTCAGCCGCGAGCGTCAGGTTCTCGCTGCCGGTCAGGACGTACAGCCCGTTGCGTCCGTCGGCGTCCGCAGCCTCCTTCAGGTAGGAGAACAGCGACGGAACATGCTGGACCTCGTCGATGACGGCCGGAGCGCCGGTCTCGGCCAGAAAGCCCCGTGGATCGGACTCGGCGTACGCTCGAACGTCGAGGGCATCGAGACTGCGGTAGGCGAGGCTGCTGAAGGCTGCCCGGCACAGCGTCGTCTTGCCTGCCTGCCTCGGCCCGGTCACAACCACGAACGGATATTGTCTGAACAGCTTCGTCAAGCGGCCCGTGATCTCGCGCTCGATCATAGCTCCACACTAGCACAATCTGAAAGACATAGTTGCGGATTGTGCAAGATCAGGCTTCTGCCAATGCCACCGAATGTGAGGGTTGTGCAGATGCCCGCCGGGTGCCTCCCAGTAGGGTTGTCGGCGGGCGACAGGGAGGCAGACCGGCATGGGAGAGTTCGTTCGAGTCGAGACCGGCGGGGGCGTGGCCACCATCCGCATCGACCGGCCCAAGATGAACGCCATCAACCCGCAGTTGCTCGCCGAGCTGACCGAGGCCGCCAACGCCATCGCGGCCGACGGCGACGTGAGGGCCGCGGTGGTGTGGGGAGGCCCGCGGATCTTCGCGGCCGGCGCCGACATCGGAGGCTTCACCGGCCTCGGCGCGGCCGAGGCCCAAGCGCTGTCGCGTGTGTTCAACGACGCGTTCCTGGCGGTGGAGAACATGCCGCAGATCACGGTGTCGGCCGTGAACGGCTACGCGCTCGGCGGGGGCATGGAGATGGCCATGGCCACCGACTTCAGGGTGGCGGCCGACGACGCCGCCTTCGGGCAGCCCGAGATCCGGCTCGGGATCATCCCCGGCGGCGGCGGAACCCAGCGGCTGCCGAGGCTCGTGGGCGTTACCCGGGCCAAGGAGATCATCTACACCGGCCGCAACGTCTACCCGGACGAGGCTCTCGCCATCGGCCTCGTCTCGGCAGTGCATCCCCCCGAAGAGACCTACGACGCCGCCGTCGAGATGGCCGCGGGCTACGCCGCCGGCCCGGCCGCGCTGCGCATGGCCAAGCAGGCGGTGATGGACGGCCTGGCCTTGTCCCTGGCCGATGCGGTGGCCTGCGAGACCGAGCAGTTCGGCGCCTGCTTCGACACCGACGACGCCGCCATCGGAGTGGCCAGCTTCCTGGAGAAGGGCCCCGGCAAGGCCGCCTTCACCGGCCGCTGACCCGGAGGGAGGGCTGTAGCCAGCCCCCCGAACTGGCAGCACAATGCACGCATACCGTGCACAACGCTGCCAATTCCGCGCTAGTCGACTTCGAGGCGGTTGAGCCTGATCGCGGCCAGGGCCAGGCCCACGACCGCCACCGCGGCCAGCACTATCAGCGCGGTGGTGGTTGTGTGGGCGTCGAAGCCGTAGTCGATGTCGCCGACGCGGCTGAGCACCGACCGGGTGTAGCCCCTCAGCGACAGCCGGGCCGCGAACTCACCCAGCCCGACGGCCAGTCCCTCCCACAGCAGCACGTAGCCGAGGCCCCACATGATCGGCTTGCGCACCAGCAACCCCAGCAGCACGAACAGCGACGAGTAGGCCGCGACGCCCAGCGCGGCCGCGGCCGCGGCGGCTAGGGCCAGGTCGCCGGATCCCGTGGCGCCGCCCGCGGCCAGCAAGCCGCCCAGCGCGGTCGGGATCACCGCCAGCGGCAGTGCTGCGGTGGCCGCCGCGGCGGCCGCGCCCGCCACGACCGGGGCTCTGCCCATGGGCCGCAGCCACAGGTAGACGAGGGTGCCGTCCTCTCGGGTCTCTCCCAGCACCGACGAGCCGAACACGAGCGCCACGATGGGCACGAGGATGATCAGGCCGAAGCCGTCCGCGTAGCCGGCGCCGTCTCTCAGCAACTCGGCTGTGTTCCGGTCGCGGTCGTCCGCAGTGATGCCGACCAGCCAGCCGACCAGGATGATCAGCGCGCCCAGCGCGCCCAGCGCGACGAGCTTGCCGGGCGTGACGACCTGGCGCACCAGCACCCGGTATGTCAAGGCCGCAGCCCGGAGGCTGGGCACGTTCCGGCGGGTCGGGGTCGGCCGCGGCGCGGTCATCGCTTCTCCAGCAGGTAGCGGAACACCGACTCGAGGTCCTCGTCGAGAGGGGCGACCCGCGTCAGGCGAGCTTCGAGACGCTGCGCCAGCGGGGCGACCTCCCGGCCGAGACGATCGACGTCGGGGGTGTCCACGACGATCGAGTCGCGACCGACGCTCACCCCCACGGCCGTGCCCGACTCCACCAGGGCCGCCGCGAACTGCCGGGGCCGGTCCACCGAGATGCGGATCCGGTGGGGGCGGTCGTCCATGAGGTCGCGCAGCTGGCGATAGTCGCCGGTGGCGGCCAGGCGTCCCTGGGCGATCATCAGGATCCGGGACCCGAGGCGGGCGACCTCCTCGAGGACGTGGCTCGACACCAGCACGCAGCGGCCCTCGTCGCCCAGCCGGTGGAACAGTTCGATCATGCGGCGCCGCTGCACGGGGTCGAGCCCGGTGAGGGGCTCGTCGAGGATCAGCACCTCGGGGTCGTGCACCAGCGCAGCGGCCAGCTTCACCCGCTGGCGCATCCCCTTGGAGAACCCTGACACCGATCGGGAGTCGTCTGCGTCCAGGTCCACCACTCCCAGCGCCCGCCGGGCTGCACGCTCCGGTTCGGCGACGGCTTCGGTTGCGGCGGCCAGGGTCACGAACTGGCGGGCGTTGAGCCGCTCGAACAGCCCGTCCTGCTGGGGGACGAGACCGATGCGGCCCCGCACGTCGCGGTCGCGGCGGGCGTCGACGCCCAGCACCCGGACGGTTCCCTTCGTCGGCGGGGTCAGCCCGCACATGACCCTGAAGAGGGTGGACTTGCCCGCGCCGTTCGGTCCCAGCAGAGCAGTGACCCCAGACCGCACCGAGAAGCTCACGTCGGAGACCGCCACCACGTCCCCGAACACCTTCGACACGCCGTTCACCTCGACCATGGCCGAACTGTCGACCGTCGGGGGCGGAGGGGGCGGGACGGTGCTCATCGGCTCAGCGCCAGCCGCCGGTAGCGCCACCACACGACAGCCGAGCCCAGAGCCACCCAGGCGAGGTTGGCCGCCACCACGAACAGAGTCGACAGCTGGGCCCGCCCTGCCCCCGGGAGGCGCTCGCCTTCCGGCAGTTCAGGATCCCCGCCGATGGGATCCAGCCCCTCGACGCCGTAGATCCTGTTCTTGAGCTCGTCGGAGATCCCGCCGAGGTCGAAGGCGTAGAGCCGCTCACTCATGTCGGCCACGTCCACCAGCGCGGCCGTCAGGCCGCCGCTGCCCCACAGCAGCGCGACCACTCCGATCGTGGCGAAGACCCGGCGGTCGGTGAGGCTCGCCGCGGCCAGGCTGGCCGCGGTGAACGCGGCGGAGATGGCCGCGCCGGCCGCGATGACGCGCACGAACACCGTGATCCACTCGGCGAGCCCGTCGGGGCCCGAACCCTCGATGGTGCGGGCCACCAGCAGGAACAGCACCGGCCCGACCGTCAGCACCGCCAGGGTCAGAGCCACCGAGAGCCCCTTGGAGACGAGGTAGCTCCATCGCTGCAAGGGGGTCGACAGATAGAGCTGGAGCATGCCGTTGCGACGGTCGGCCACCAGGATGTCGGGCACCACGATGCCGCAGTAGAACAGCAGGGCGAGGCTGATGAGGTCGTAGTATTCGTGATACTCGAGATTCGCGTCGATCCCGAAGACGACCTCCAGCCCCACGAAGACCACCGCCGGGACCAGCGCGATCACCACCGCGAGCCAGGGCAGGATCTTGTGACGGGCCGAACGGCCCAGCCCGAGGGCGTGACGCACCGAGAATCGGACCACCGAGCGGACCGCGCCCGGCAGGCCGGAGCGCGGACCGTCGTAGGACCGGTAGCCCTGGTCGATGATCCGGGCGGTGTCGGCCGTGTCGGCGGCACCGCCGGCGGGTGCGGCACCAGGCGCGGGGTCGCTCATCGGGGGGCGTCCTCGAAGAGGTCCTCGAGCGTGCGGCGCCGGGTCTCCAGGCGGCGCACGCGGGCTCCGGCCGCGGCCACCGCGTCGCGGGCCCGGTCACAGAGCTCCTCGAAGTCGGCGCCCCGGAGCCTCAGGGTGGTCTCGGTCCGGTGCACGTCGAGGCCGCCCGCGCGGAGTGCCGACTCCACCGCCTCGATCGACCCGGCCGGCTCGGCCACGTCCGCCAGTTCGAGGGTGATCCCGTCGCCGACGCCGATCAGTTCCGCGATGGGCCCGCAGGCCACCAGCCGGCCTGCGTCGAGGGCCACGACGTGGTCGCAGATCCGCTCCACCTCCTCCAGCACATGCGACGACAGCACCACGTTCATGGAGAAGTCGCGGCTGATCTGCCCGATGAGGGTGAGCATCTCGCTGCGCTGCACCGGGTCGAGGCCGTCGGTGGGCTCGTCGAGCAGCACCAGCTTGGGGTCCGAGGCGATGGCCTGGGCCAGCTTCACCCGCTGGCGCTGTCCTGTCGACATGGTGCCCAGCGTTCGGGTCCGCTCCTCGCCCAAGCCGACCAGCCACAGGCTGTCGGAGGCCCGGTTGCGGGCCTCGGCGCGGGGCAGGCCCTGCACCTCGGCGAGGTGGCGGACGAAATCGACGGCCCGCATCTCGTCGGGCAGCACGTTGCGCTCAGGCGCGAACCCCACCATGGCCCTGAGCTTGGGGCCCGCCTTCTGCGGGTCGAAGCCCATCACCGTCACCGAACCCGACGTGGGGATCCGCAGGCCGAGCATGGCGTTGAGCAGGGTGGTCTTGCCTGCGCCGTTGGCCCCGACGAGCCCGGTCACGCCGGGCTGCATCTGAAGGTCGAGGGCGTCGAGAGCGACGGTCGGGCCGAAACGCTGCGTCAGCGCCTGCGCCTCGACGATGGTCACCGGCCGAGCATACGACCGCGGCGCTCCGTTGCTCCCAGCAGCCTGCGGCTTCGACGCGGCCCCGTCCATGAGCCCAGCAGCCTGCGGCTTCGACGCGGCCCCGTCCATGAGCCCATCGTGCCGATCAGCGGGTGCCGGCCCAATCGGGGATGTCCCTGAACTTCCCCCGAGCGCGAGAGATCTGATCGGGGTGCCCGCGACGCCTGCCCGGAGAGTGGTTCTAGCGGGGCAGACGGCGGTAGGTGGCTGCCCGCCAAGCCCACTCGGCAGGGCCGTAGCGGTGCTTCGCCAACCACGCTTGCGACCACCACATCTGCAGCCCCCAGACGCCGAGCACGAACACCACCAGCAGGCTGCGGCTCAGGTCGCCGGGATCGAACAGCCCGCGCAGGACGGCGATGCCGAGGATTGTCTGGGTGAGATAGTTGGTGAGCGCCATGCGGCCCACCGCCCGGATCCGCTCATTGAACGGCCGCTCCGAAGTCCTGCGATGCCACAGGCTGATGAGGGCTGCGTAGCCGAAGACGACGGGAATGGTGGCGATCGTGTTGGGGATGGTCCCGATCAGGGCGACACCGGTCCCGAAGTCGTTGAGGACCACGAGTCCGAAGCCGGCCGCACTGAGGGGAAGACCGAGCCCGAGCCCCCATAGCGCTGATCTCACGTAGGACTCGTTGGACCTGCGGCCGGTGAGGAACCCCGACCTGTAGGCGCCCACGCCGATCAACATCATCCCCAGCCCGCGGAAGAAGAAGTCAGCGATGAACCACAGGCCCACGGCGTTGGACATGTCCCCTGCGACGCCCCAGTACTCGCCCAACCCCTGCCCGTCGGCGTCGATGGTCGTCTGCACCACGGCGGCCGCGATCGATGGCACGACGACGGCGACCGCTCCGAGCGAGAACAGCAGCCGGACCGGCAGGTTGCGCATCGCAATCAGCACCGGCGAGCACGCCGCATAGACGATCAATATGTCGCCGTCCCACAGCGCGGCATGGGCGAACCCGATCAGCAGCAGCAGGAAGTTGCGCCACAGGCTGAGGAGCCCGGCGCGACGGCCCTTGGCTGCGGCCCGGTCGGCGAACAGCACGATGCCGGCGCCGAAGAGCATCGAGAAGAGCCCCATGAACTTCTGATCGAAGAAGACCTCGCCGAAGCCGCCGATGAACCAGTCGAGCCAGGTCTGGGGGCTGGAGGCGTCGATGTTGAAGTAGGCGCCCGTGCCGAGCCCGTACGACACGGCGTTCATGGTCAGGATGCCGAGGACAGCGACGCCCCGGATCGTGTCGAGGCTGGTGATCCTCTCCGAGCCCGGGGTCGGCCTCGCGGTGCTAGTCGTTTCCGGCATGAAGGTCGCGGCGCTCAGAGGTCCAGATGCAACCGCAGCGCGTCGTCGACACGCGCCATGAGATCGACAGGCACTAGGCCGACCAAGCTCCCGACACGCTGCACATCGGCCGCTCTGACTTGCTCGGCCTGTGCCTTGGAGTCCACGGTGAGCCCGGTCTCGTCCGCGGCCAGCAGGACTTGAAACGGGTGGATCACCTCGGTGTTGGGTGTCAGTGGAACCACGGCCACTACCCCGTGGCCCAGCAGTGCTGTGATCGTGTTGGCACCGTCGTTGCTCACGATGACAGCCGGGCGAGTTCGGGCAGCCTCAGCGCCTACAACTGGATCAAAGTCGACGAAGCGGATCTCCCCCCTTCGCATCAGTCCTTGCCCAGACCGTCACCGACGACCGGGTCCCAAACCTTGTCCTCGCCCAGACCGTCACCGACGACTGCGTCCCAAACCTTGTCCTCGCCCTCGTGGATCCATTCGGCGAAGGCTTGCGCGTAGTGCTGTGACAACTCGGAGGCCCTAAGAAGTCGTATCGCCCTGTGCAGAGCGCCCGACCGGGAAGTGATGCCGTGGGACCGCGCATAATCGTCCAGAAACTCGACGTCGCTCTCAGGAATACTCACGCTGACCTTCATGACGTCAATGCTACCAGAGTAGCAATCTCAATGCTACCGCCTCCCTTTGACCAGCGGGGGGTCGGGCGTCGAGAATCCAACTTCCCGTCTATCGTGGGCACCCGTACCAGCACTACCGCGCCGGGAGACGCCGATGACTGTGCCGACATACCAGCTTCACCACCTGTGCATCTTCGAGAAGCAGCCCCGCGACGCCATGTGGAACTGGCTGCGCTGGTACCACGCCATACCCGCCTACTACTGGGAGGGTGTCGCTGACCTGCACCACACCGATGAAGGGGGCGTGGACTACACGTTCCTGGCCTGCGGCGCTCCCTTCCAGATGCAGCTCGAGGCGCCGCCGTACCAGTTCGAGTACGAGCGCAGGTGGTTCGCCGAGCACGACTCGGGCATCAACCACATCTGCTGGATCGTGCCCAGCGCCTACGACACCGTCGACCACCTCCAGTCCAACGGCGCCACCGTGGCAATGCCCTACGAGGAGTTCGGCGACACCTACCACGGCTTCGTGGCCATCGACCCCGAGGGCCGCTGGGTGGAGATCATGTCGTACCCGAGCGAGTTCAAGACCCCCGACGTGGAGTTCCGCCCGGTGGGGCATCCCGGCCTGCAGACCCTGGGCGTGGTGCAGCTGTGCCGTGACCTCGACAGCCAGGTCGAGTGGTACACCGACGTGCTGGGCCAGCGGATCATCCTCGATGCCCGCAGCGGCAACGACGGCCTCGTGTACCTGGCCGACCACACCTACGACGGCCGCCAGTGCGTGAACGTGCTGGCCACCCCCAGCACCGAGGCCGAGCACGCCCAGATGGAGCGCCACGGGCCGGTGATCTCCACCGTGCTGTATCAGGCCGGCGATGTGGACGGGGCCTGGCGCGACGCCATAGCCGCCGGCTTCGGCGAGGTGGCCGCCCCGGCACACGACGACCGCATCGGCGCCCGCACCGGTTACCTGCGCGAGCCCAGCGGCAACCTGGTGCAGGTACGAGAGCGACTGGCTGCCTGACTTGAAGATCAGAGGGATCCACCACGCGGGGTTGGTGGTTCGCGACCTGGACGCGGCGGTCGCCTTCTACGGCGCGCTGCTCGACATGGAGATCATCGCACGGGACCGATGGCGTGACCCCTCCCCCGACGCCGACAGCGCGGTGGGACTGGTCGGATCCTCCGCCGACGGTGTGATGATGCGGGGATCGAGCAGCTACCTGGAGCTGTGGCAGTACCACGCCCCCGAACGGGAGGGCGACGATCCAGCCGATCGGGGTGCCCACGAGCTGGGGTTGCGCCACCTAGCCATGGAGGTGGACGACGTGGGCACCGCCCTCGACCGGGTCGTCGAGCTGGGCGGCACCCGGATGGGAGAACCGCTGGGCTACGACCACGGCGGCGAGGCGGTCTACTGCCGGGACCCCTTCGGCACCATCATCGAGTTCATGTCCATCGGCTCGTCCGGCGAATCGCTCGACGAGCTCCAGAGGCCGAGCGGATAGGCGAGCGAATCCGGTCCATACGGGCGAGGCCGTGGCCCGAGCGGCCCGTGAGCGCAGCGAACAAGAGCGGGAATGACACCGCCGCACCGCGTCCGGCTCTCACCTATCCGCGTGGCCCCTTAGCCCGGGTCGGTTTCCATCAGGCGCATGGGGTCGCCCATGTCGTGGTAGCCGAGGTAGCCGCCGCCCACCGACGAGGCGTCGTAGAGGGCGTAGCCCAGCAGTTCCTGGGCCCGCCGGGGCAGCCTGCGGGCCACCTCGGGCGGGGTGTTGGTGTAGCTGTTCTCCACCGGCCGCAGCCAGCCGCAGCAGTAGCCGGTGGACAGTGCCCGCCGCCAGCGGTCACGGGTGCGGTTGGCCCCGCCGGCGTGCAGGGTGTCGCCCCGGAAGAACAGCACCGAGCCGGCCGGCAGTGAGCAGGCGGCCACCTCTTCAGGAGCGGGCCGGCGACCGGGCTCCCAGCGGTGGCTGCCGAGCGCCACGAGCGTGCCCCCCATCTCGGGTGTGATGTCGACCAGGGCGGCGATGCTGTTGACGATCATCGGGGCGGCCGGGCGGGCGAAGTTCCAGGCGTCGTCATCCCGGTGGAACGGCTGGGCCGACTCCCCCGGACCGATGTCGATGACCTCGCCGTTGTTGAGGATGATGGTGGGGCTTACCGGGCCCATCACCGCCTCGGCGAAACCGAGCAGGCGCTCGTCGAGCATGATCTCGGTGAAGCTGGGTGCCTTGACGCACAGCGCGTGGAGCCGCCGGGTTCGCCTCCCCAGGAACTCGTCGGAGGTGTCGGAGCCCGAGTCGGTGCCCCGGTGGGCACCGAGCCAGGGGTCGAGTTCGGCGTTGAACCGCCCCAGCAGGTCGCGCGAGAGCCAGCCGTCGACGATCACACCCCCGTCGCGCTCGTTGGCCTCGACGATGTCGTCCACCGTGCAGTCCGTAGGCAGCCGCTTCACCTCGGCATTGCTGATGCGGGTCGCCATGGGAGAGAGTCTTGCAGTAGTCAGTCCCACCGCGACCAAGGGGAGCCACTATGAACCAGCCCGATCCCGTCAAGGGCGGCGCGACGCTGCGGGAGGACCCCGACTTTCTGGAGCACTGCTACCGGCGGGTCCTGGGCGAGCTGGGCTTCTCCGCCGAGCACGCTGCGGTGGTTGCCAGCTGCGTGTCCGACGGGGACCGCAACGGCAAGCTCACCCAGGGCATGGGCGTGTTCGAGATCCCGGTGCTGATGGCCCGCACCGGCACCATGGACGTGAACGCCGTACCGGAGGTGGTTGACGAGGGACCGACCTGGCTGGTGATCGACGCCCGGCGATCCTCGGGCCAGTGGGCGATCACGATGGCGACCGAAGCGGCCATCGCCAAAGCCCGCGACCACGCCATCGCCATCGCCTTCGTGCGGGACTTCAACGACGCAGGCGCTTTCGGCACTTACGTCCGGATGGCGGCCCGCGAAGGAATGATGGCCATGGCCACCAACAACAGCCTGCCGCTGGTGTCGCCCTGGGGCGGGATGGAGAACGTCCTGTCGGGGGCGCCGTTCGCGGCCGCGGCCCCGGGCGGCAAGCATCCGCCCATCACCTGCGACATCCAGGCCATCGAGGTCCACGACGGCAACCTCAGCGAGGCCTACTTCCAGGGCAAGCGGCTCCCGGGGCCCTTTCTGGTGGATCCAGGCACGGGCGAGCTCACCGACGACCCGGCCCCCTACTTCAAGCAGATGGAGGAGTACGGCCGGATATCGGACTGCGAGGCGCCGTCAGTGTTCGGCACACCCCGGCTGTACGCCTTCAACCTGTTCACCGAGATGCTGGCCGGGCTCATCAACCCCGGCGCCCGGTTGAGCCCCGAGATCGCGGGGCCTCCGTCGTACTGGCTGGAGCCCCGCGAAGAGGCCCTCACCGGCGGAGCCTGCGTGATCGTTATCGACCCGTCGCACTGGATGCCCGCCGGCGAGGCCGGCCGCAAGTCGGACCGCCTGGTCGAGGCGGTGAAGGGCGCCAAACGGCGCCCCGGAGTGGACGAGATCTTCCTGCCCGGCGAGCGGGGCTGGCGGGCCATGACCTCGACTGAGCCGGTCGAGATCCTCCCCGCCCACTGGGACTCGTTCGTCCAGATCGTCGAGAGCGTCGACCTCGACATCGACACCCTCCGAGCCGAGTTCTCCGGCTAGCACCACCGACAATCACGCCCCCGGCATACGGTGAGCCCCATGTCCGCGAGTGTCCAACAAGCCGAGACACAGACATACGAAGATGTCGATGTCACGGACTGGGCGGTCGTCGGTGACGAGGTACTCGGAACGAAGCCAAAGCGCTGGCTGAGGCACCCCGAGACGGGCGAGCACTGGCTTATGAAGGATGCCACCTACAGCCAGGGGAGTGACGGCGCACGCTATAGGAAGGGCGACGACTGGTCAGAACGCGTCGCCAACGGCCTGGCTGCTCGGCTCGGCCTGCCTGCTGCCCGCACCGAACTGGCCGCCTCCCGAACGGGTGAAGAACCCAAACTGGGCGTGATCAGCAGGTCAGTGCTCGCCGCGTCCCAGGGCGACAGCGTCAGGGCGGTGCTGATCCCGGGCAACCAGCTTCTTGCCGAGCCTGTCACAGGCCGGGACCGTAGTGCCTACACACCTGCAACCATCCGCCAGGCGCTGGAGGAGGTTCACGCACCCAACGGGGTTGACGCTGATCTGACGGCCTGGGAGGTGTTCACCGGCTACCTGGTCTTGGATGCTGTAGTGGGGAACACAGATCGGCACGAGGAAAACTGGGCGGTGCTGGATCGAGCGGGGCGTCGCTCCCTCGCCCCGACCTTCGACCACGCGTCGTGCCTGGGGTTCCAGCTACCAGACGAGCAGCGACGGGATCGCTTGGAGACGCGCGACTACCGCTACACCCCGGAGGCGTACGCGGACCGCGCCAAGACGCACTTCGCGGGAAAGCCGCACCCAGTCGCCGTCGCTAGGCAGGCCATCGAGATGCCGGGGACATACCCCCACAGTCTTTGGATGGACCGTTGCAGGGAGATCGATAGACTTGTCGAGCCCATATGGCTGATCCCTGAGGATCGGATGTCGCTTCCGGCGCGAGAGTTCGCCGAGCGTGTCCTGCGACGGAATTGCCAGCGGCTGCTCGACCGCCACGACTAGTGTCGGTGTCACACTCCCTGCCTACGGTGAAGCCCATGTCCGAGAACGGCGAGCGTCGCCTCTATGCGACTTGGCGCAACCCCGATGGCCTGATCCGGCCTGTGGGCGTTTTGACCCGCCAGACCGGGCTCGGCGGGGAGTCGTACCGCTTCGTGTACCTAAAGGCGGCCGAGGGGTTCGACGACTTCCACGGCATCCCTGGACTCGACGACCTGCACGGCGTCTATGAGAGCGACCGCCTGTTCGCGGTGTTCCGCAACCGGCAGATGCCGCGACGGCGGCCCGACTACCCCGACTACGTCCAGAGGCTCGGGCTCGACGTCGACACTGACCCTTTCGAGGTGCTGATCCGGAGCGAAGGATGGCGCGCCACCGACCGCCTCGAGGTGTTCGGCCACCCGCAGCGGACGCCGGAGGGCGAACTCTCTGCACGGTTCTTCGCCCGCGGCATCCGCCACATCGAGGGCGCTATGCAGGCCGTGAACGATGTGAGGGTCGGCGATGTGCTCGAACTCGAGGACGAGCCGGGCAACCAGGTCAACTCTCGGGCCATCCTGTTGAACACCCGAACCGGCACACCAGTCGGCTACGTCCCCGACTGCCTGGTGGAGATGGTCCACGGATTACGCAGCTTGGATGCGGGGATCGAAGTAACGGCCGAGCACGTCAACCCCGCCACCACACCACCGCACATGCGTCTGCTATGTCGACTGCTCGCGCCATGGCCCGACGGCTACGAGCCACTCTCCGGCCCTGAGTACCAGCCCATCAGCCAGCTGTCCACCTAGCTTCGACTGCCCTGGCTGAGGATCCAGCAATGGAGTTCCGGTTCGATCATGTGGGCTTTCTGACCGCCGACGTGGACTACAGCTTCGGCGTCTACCGCGCTCTGGGCTGCGAGCTGACCGAGCGGACGTACCGCCGCGGCTCCCACGACGTGGCCTACGGGGGCGCGGGGACCGATGTGCTGCTCGAGTTCCAGGGGCCGCCCCTGCTGGCCGAGTCCGAAGAGTACCTGAGGAACCAGCCCTGGAGCATCGAGCGGGTGGCGCTGGTGTGCGAAGACGTGGAGGCGGCCTACGCCCGGCTCATGGATGCCGGGGTGCCGTCTGCCTGGGCCCCGGAGCCGTTCATCGTCGACGGTGTGACCCTGGCCGTGGCCGCGGGGGTGTGGTCGCCCGAAGGGCTCATGATCGACCTGGTCGAGCACCGCGACCTGGCCGTTCCCCGGCCGGCCCGAGGCCCCCGGGAGGAGCTGGCCCTGCACCACGTGTGCTGCGTGACCTCCGACCTAGCCCGGGCCGAGGCCTTCTGGGTCGAGCACTTCGGGCTGGTCAAGACCTACGACTTCACCGCGCCGCTTCCCGGCGGCGGCACCCAGGGCTTCGTGATGCTGAGCGACCCGTTCTTCGACGCGGCCGGCCACGAGTTCAGCCTGGAGATCATCGGCGGCGCCTTCGACACCATCGACGGGCCGGTGTTCGAGCGCCGGGGAAGCTGCTACGACCACATCTGCTTCACCACCGGCGATGTGGCCGGCACCTGGCAGCGGGCGGTGGACCGGGGGGTGGAGCCGCTGAGCGAGCCGGCCTACTACCCCGAGTACGACAGCACCATCGCCTGGCTCTACGACGCCGACGGCACCCACATCGAGCTGATGAGCCCGGTGCCGGCCGACCTGATGGTCGACGCCCACCGCCGTGGCCGCTGCGCCAACGGCTGGGTGGACGACTGGAAGCGCAACCCGGCGGTGCTCCCCCGCCGGGGCGACACTGCCTTGCAAATGCACAGGACCGGGAGGCAACAATGAACGCCGACACCGCTCGACCCCGAGAGGCCGAGCGGGAACGCGAGCAGGTGCCGTACATACGGGCGAGGCCGTGGCCCGAGCGGCCCGTGAGCGAAGCGAACAAGAGCGGGAAACACCATGCCGCACCGCTAGACATCTTCAGCTACCCACGTACCACTCAAGGAGGCCGCTGAGCATGAAGGCTGCCATCTACGACGCCCCCGGCGTACCGCTGCGCATCGCGGAGGTGCCCGATCCCCGACCTGGCCCCGGTCAGGCCGTCATCAGGGTGTCGGCCTGCGGGGTGTGCGGCTCGGATCTGCACGCCACCACCCCCGAGGGCGACTTGGCCCGCCGGGGCGGGGTGCTGGGCCACGAGGTCACCGGCGAGATCGTCGAGATCGGCCCCGACCCGGTCGGTGACCGGACCGTGGGCGATCGGGTCTACGCCATCCCGCTCGGATCGTGCGGGCGCTGCCCCCATTGCCGGCTCGACCACCCCGAGGTGTGCCCGAACCAGGTGACCTTCGGGGCGTTGGGGCCCGACGAGCCCGACGGCGCCTATGCCGAGTATTTGACGGTGTCGCTCTCGGACCTGCTGGCTGTTCCCGACCACATCGGCATGGACGTGGCCGCATTGTGCGAGCCGCTGGCCACGGGGCTGATGTGCGTCCGCCAGGCGCAGTTGGAGATAGGCCACCGGGTGCTGATCCTGGGCGCCGGCCCCATCGGGCTGGCCGCCACGATCTGGGCCCGGTTCCTGGGCACCCGGCGGGTGGTGGTGGCCGAGCGGGTCGAGCACCGCCGGCAACTGGCGATGCGCCTCGGAGCGACCGACACCATCGACGCCGGATCCGGAGTCGATGTCGCCGAACAGTTCGCCGAGTTGACCGGTGCGGAGCCCGACGCGGTGATCGAGGCGGTGGGGCGACCCGGGATGCTCAATGCAGCCATCTCAGCGGTCCGGCCCCATGGGACGGTGGTGACCGGCGGGGTGTGCATGGAGCCCGACTCGTTCGACCACCTGCTGGCCTACGTCAAGGAGCCAAAGATCCGCACAGCCCGCGTCTACACCAAGGACGAGAACCGGTTCATCCTGGAGATGATCGAGGCCGGGCGGGTCGACCCCACGCCGATGATCTCCCACCGCATCGGGCTCGACGCCCTGCCGACGGTCTTCGAGGCGCTGCGGACACCCACCGACCAGTGCAAGGTCATGGTGATGCCGTGAGCGGCACGACGTCGCGGCCGTGCACGGAACATCCGCGCCGCGCCGCTCGCGCCTGCAGGCAGATCAAGCCGCGTCGTGGGCTGCGATCCAGTCTCGGAGCGCCTCGTCGATCCGGGTCTGCCAGCCGCGCCCACCAGACCGGAAGTGGTCGATGACGTCCTGCGACAGCCGGATGGTGGTCGACACCTTCGGTCGTGCGAGCGGCGGCCGGCCGCGCCGCACAGGAGCCTCGGCGAACTTCTCGGGCCACCCGTCCCTCGACAGGTCGGGCGCCTCGTCAAGCTCCGAGCCTCGTGCCGTAGAGTCGTCGCTCTCGCTCATTTGCCCTCCTCATGCTGATAATCCGGTACGAGTCCTTGCGAGGTGTCCAAACCAGGACCACCACCGTGCCGTCGAGACGCCCGACGGTGATGTAGCGGTCCTCTCCGTAGTCCCTGCGATCGTCCTCAACGGTCAGCGTCGCGCCGACGAGCACCTCGGCGGCCCTGGCCATGTCCAGTCCGCGGGCCTCGAGGGTCTCGTCACGCTTGGCTCCATCGAACTCGATCCGCACGATTCATGTTACTACAAAAAAGAGCCGGCGGGGTATTGCCGCGAGTGCAGGACGGCCCCGGAACCCTCGTGACTGTCGAGCGGGGCGCATCCGAGGGCCAGTGGCTCACCTGGCTGGAGCGGATCAGCGCCGAGGGCCCCAGTGCCGACCCCGAGGCGCTCGAGATCTGGGGCTACACCGACCGGCCCAGCTACGGCCCGGGCGAGACGGTGGGGCTGCACGTCTCCACCACCGCGCCGGTGTGGGGCTTCGAGGTGTGGCGGGACGGGCACGCGTTCGAGAAGGTGCACGAGCAGACCGGGCTGGCCGGCGCTCACCATCGGGTCGGCGACGACGTGGTCGCGTCGGGCTGCGGCTGGCCCGAGAGTGCCTCCTTCGAGGTACCGGCCGATTGGGCCTCGGGCGGATACATCGTGGTGCTGCGGGGCGAGCGGGACGGCCGCGAGGTCACCCAGGACGCCTTCTTCGTGCTGCGGGCCGCCGTGCCCGGCCAGCGCTCGAAGCTGGCCATGGTGGCCGCCACCTACACCTGGCAGGAGTACAACGACTGGGGCGGCGGCTGCGGCTACTTCTCCGACGAGTACATCGACCACACCGCCGACCCGCTCGAGGTGCGCGAGAAGAGCTTCAAGGCCCGCCTCAGCTTCCACCGGCCGTGGTCGAGGGGCCTGATCCGCACCCCGGTCGGCGTTCCCCGCGTCGCCCAGCCGCCCCCGCCGGTGGGCGCGGCGGTGGGAGTCCCGGCCGCGGACTGGGCCATCAGCAACGGCTACTCGGTGTGGACGGTGGCTTCGGGCTGGGCCCGCTACGACGCCTTGACGTTCCGCTGGCTGGAGGCCAACGGGTACGTGCCCGAGCTGCTGTCGCAGTGGGACCTCGACCGCGACCCCGGCGTGCTCGACGAATACGAGGCGGTGGTCACCACCGGCCACGACGAGTACTGGACGGCCGCAGGCAGAAGCGTCCTCGACCGGTTCATTGAGCGGGGCGGCGGCTACGCCCGTTTGGGCGGCAACATCGTGTGGCAGGTGCGCATGGAGGACGATCTGAGCACCCAGGTGTGCCACAAGTACGCGGCCCACGCCGACCCCGAGCGCCACAGCGACGACATCGACCGGCGCACCGGGGCGTTCGAGGCCCACTACGTCGACCGGCCCCCGGTCACCACCTTCGGCGCCAACGGCTTCCGGGGCGTGTACTCCCGCATGGCGGGCCTGTCGCCCCGGGGGGCGGGCGGGTTCATCGTGTACCGGCCCGGCCACTGGGCCTTCGACGGGACCGACGTTTACTACGGCGACGTCCTCGGCGGCAGCGTCCCGCTGGTGGGCTACGAGACCGACGGCGTGGCCTACACGTTCCACCGGGGCCTCCCCTATCCCACCGGCGAAGACGGCGCCCCCGAGCACCTGGAGATCCTGGCCCTCACCCCTGTAACGCTCGAGGAGGAGGACCACGGCCAGGCCGGCAACCTGATCTCCATCGCCGACGGCGACCTGGCCTTCGCGGCCGAGGCCCTCTTCGCCGAGGACACGCCGGAGAACCGCGACCGCATCCGCTACGGCAGCGCGGTCATCACCGCCATGTCCAAGGGCGCAGGCGAGGTCTTCTGCGCGGGAACCACCGAGTGGTGCCACGCCTTGGCGGTAGGCGACACCCAGGTAGAGACCATCACCCGCAACGTCCTCAACCGCTTCCTCGACTAGAGCGGGTAGAGGTACCATCCGCCCTAGAAGACTGCTGAATCGGCTAGATCACGAAACGCCGTCGGAGCCAGTCGGCCAGCAGCGGGTCGACGATCCCTATCTGCTTGCCGCGTCGGGTCAGAACGCCCTTGCCGATGAGCGACGTCGCGGCGTCGCGTGCCGTGGCCGGCGGCAGGTCGAGCAGTTCGGCCGCCCGCCCGTAGATGCTGTCACCCGCAGCGATGGCCCGCAGGGTGCGCCTCTGACCTGAGGGCAGCAACTCGAAGATGCGCTCGGAGGCAGCGTCGGTGCTGTTGCGCACGTCGGCAAGCGCCGCTTCCCAGACGCGGAGGTCAGCAGCCGCCCCAGGCTCGGTCAGCCGCCAGACGGCGTCGGCGAGTTGCATGGCCCGCTGGGGGTGGCCGGCCGCCAGCACCATCACGCGGCTTGCCGCGTCGCCAGCGTCACGACCGGTTCGGGCGAACCCCTCCTCGATGATTCTCAGCACAGCCTCATCGGCGAGGGGGCCGACCTCGATGAGGTCGGCCTGAGCGAAGAAGGGCTGGGACTGTTCACTGAACAGGGTCCGCATCGTCGACGGCTCGGACCCCGCGAAGACGATGCCAAGCGACTGGTAGTGGTGCTGCAGGGCGGTCCTCAGGACCCCGGCACCGCCCTCGACGCCGGCGATTCCTGAGAACTCGTCGATGACAACGAAGATGTCGTGACGGGCAGCAGCCCTGGCCAGCACGTCGAGCATCGACCTCAAGGCCAGCACCGGGTCTGCTCTGCGACGGGGGCTGCGGGTCAGCTCCACGCTCAGCACGCCGATAGAGAGCGAAACCGTCGCCGCGATCGAGTCAAGGATCCGCCGCGCTGGACCGACCACGCCCGCTAGGCCCCGGTCGAAGGCGGCTGCCAGATCAGCCATCGAAGTCATCTGGTAAAGGTCGATCCACACGGGCTCGGGCCCGACAGCCTCGAGGTCTGCCGCCACCCGCTTGAGCAGGCTGGTCTTGCCGTAGCGGCGAGGCCCGACCAGAGCGGTTAGCCGCCGATCCGATATGCGCTGCGCGATGTCGATGGCCAGGCTCTCGCGTCCTGACACCTGCTCCGGCCGCAGCGGCCCGTGGTAGGGGAATGGGCTAGCGCTCACCACATCCAGCATACTCGGAAAACCCGAGTATGAAATACTCGAAAAAACCGAGTACAGATGCCGTCAGTGCTCAGAGTTGGTCGACGAGGGTTAGGTGCTCGCCCGTCATTCGATGATGGTGGAGCCGTCGCGGATGGACCCTCCGATGGCGGCCTCGATCATCTCGATGCTCATGCCAGCGCCGAGCCCGCCGTCGACCCACAGGGCGTGGCCGTTGACCATGGACGCGTCGTCGGAGGCCAGGTAGTGGATGGCTGCCGCCACGTCGTCGACGGTGGCGAGCCGGCCGGTGTGCTGGTGGGCCAAGCCCTGGGACCGGACCGCCCAGTGGTCTGGACCGTCGCCCGTCATCGGAGACTCGACCCCGGTGGGGCAGACGCAGTTCACCCTGATGCCGAGCGGGCCAAACTCAATGGCCGCGTACCGGGTGAGCCCCACCACGCCCCATTTGGAGGCGCCGTAGGTGCTGAGGCCCGGGAAGCCCACGATCCCGGCCATGGAGGCGGTGTTGACGATGGCCCCACCGAGGCCCATGGCCCGCGACGCGTGCCTCATGCCGAACAGGACCCCGAACAGGTTCACGTCGATCATGCGCCGGACGTCGTCGGTGGAGTCCGCGTCGATCCCCTTGGCGGTGAGCAGCACCCCCGCGTTGTTGACCATCACGTCGAGGCGGCCGTGGGCCTCGACTACTGAGGCCACCAACGAGGCCACCGAGTCCTCCTCGGACACGTCGACCGCCACGAACTCCGCTCCGAAGTCGGAGGCCTCATCGGCAGCGTCGTCGATGTCGCTCAGAACCACCGTCGCGCCCGCGGCCGCGAACCGCCGGGCGGTGGCCAGTCCGATCCCGGACGCGGCGCCGGTCACCACCGCCACCTTGCCGGCTAGCGAGAACAGGGCAGGCTCCTTCGGTGACGGCACGAGACGGCACCATATCCAAGAGGCCGAGCAGCCAGGCGAGCGAATCCTGCTCATACGGGCGAGGCCGTGGCCCGAGCGGCCCGTGAGCGCAGCGAACAAGAGCGGGAAACACCCCGTCTGGACGCGAGTGCTCTTGCCCGTGGACCACCCTCTAGCGTTCAGCACCGTGACCCAGCCCGATGACCGCACCGACCGGTGGCTGGTCGTAGGTGCCGGGCCGTCGGGGCTGTCGGTGTCGCTGGCCCTGCAGCAGGCCGGCGTGGCCTTCGAGGGCGTCGAGGCCGGGGCGACGGTCGGCGGCATGTGGAACATGGACAACCCGGGCGGCGGGATGTACGAGTCGGCCCACTTCATCTCCTCCGCGGCCCGCTCGGGCTGGGCCGACCTGCCCATGCCCGACCACTACCCCACCTACCCCCGCTGGTGGGAGATCCGCGACTACATCCACGGCTGGGCCGCCCACCACGGCCTGGCCCGCCACTACACCTTCGACACGCGGGTCGAGCAGGCCGTCCCGGTCGAGACCGGCGACGGCGAGCTCTGGGATGTGACGCTGGCCACCGGCGAGGTCCGCCGCTACCGGGGGCTGGTGGCCTGCCCCGGCTTCCAGCGAGTGCCCAACGTGCCGACCTATCCGGGAACGTTCAGCGGCGAGGCCCGCCACAGCCAGACCTACAAGTCGGCCGACGAGTTCGTTGGGCGGCGGGCGATGGTCGTCGGCGCGGGCAACTCCGCGGTGGACATCGCGGTGGACGCCGCCATCGCGGCCGACCGGGCGGTGATATCAGTCCGGCGGGCCTACTGGTTCTTCCCGAAGCTGATCGGGGGCATCCCCCTCGACTGCTTCGCCATCAACTCGGTGTCCAGCCAGGAGCGGCTGCGGCGCTTCCTGGAGATCCACGTGGGCGATGTGGGGCGGGTGGGGTTCGGAACGCCCGACCACCAGCCGCTGGCGCACCATCCGATCCTCAACGACCAGATCCTGCACCACCTGTCCCACGGCGACCTGGTCGCCCGCCCCGAGATCGAGCGCTTCGACGGCGCCACGGTGCGCTTCGCCGACGGCACCAGCGAGGACATCGACCTGATCATCTGGGCCACCGGCTACCTGGACCGGGTGCCGTTCGTGGACGCCGAGCACTGCCGGATCTCCAGCCACGACGCCGACAACGACCTGTTCATCTGGATGTTCCATCGCCGCCACCCGCAGATGATGGTGCTGGGCCCGGCCAACCTCGCCGCCGGCGGCTACTGGGCGCTGGCCGCGTCGGCCGACCTGATCGCCAACCACATCCGCGACCAGCAGCAGGACCCGTCGCGCTGGGAGCGGATGCGCGCCATCATCGGGGGACCCGAGCCCGACCTGAGCGGCGGCTACAGCTACTACCAGAAGCCCGGCCACCTCAACTACGTGAACGCGGCCGCCCTCGACCGGTACTGCGCGGAGCTGGCCGACAGCCTCGGGTACGAGCCGCTGGCCCATCCGGGCGACTTCAAGGCGCCCGAGCAGATCGACATCGACGGCTGGCTCGACAATCCCCGCCCGCTGTCGATGCCCTCGCACGGCTCGCTGACGCCGATCCCCTACCAGCCGCGGGACCTGATCGATGGCTGACACGATCGATGGTTGAGCTGAGCGCCGGGCCGGACGGCGACCAGTTCGACGCCCTGGCCGCCGACATGTTCGGCTACCTGCGCGGCTTGCAGCGGCACGGCGACGCGGTGGCCGTCGACCTCGCCGGGGTGCGCACCGCGGTGCTGTACGACCTCGACTCGATCTACCGGGTGCTGGCCGACAAGCTCCAGCACGTCGGCATGGCGCCGGTGTTCGAGCGGTTGAGCCACGCCACCGGCTCGGGCATCCTCACCAACTACCACTGGCCCACCTGGCACCCGCGCCGGCGCCGCATCGTCAAGCCACTCGGAGCCCGGTCGGTGGGCCGGTTCCGGCATCGGATGACCACCATCATCGACGACGAACTCGGGGCCTGGCCGGTGGCCGAAGAGTTCGACCTGTACTCCGCGGTGCGCCGGCTCACGCTGCGGGTGGTGGCCGACCTGCTGTTCAGCACGGACCTGACCACCGAGGCGGTGGCGGTGATCGACCGGGCCGTGGAGGAGATCCACGCCTGGGCCGAGTCCGACCCGGCCAACGAGGACCTCGCCAACGAGCCCGAATCGTTCCGCTCGGCCATCGCCGACCTGCACGCCCTGATCGACTCCGTCATCGCGTCCCGGGACCGGGCCGACCCCGGCGGCGACATGATCGGCGTGCTCGTGGCCGCGTCCACCGAGCCCGACCCGCCGCTGGACACCGCCGGAGTCCGCGACGAGGCGGTCACGCTGATCCTGGCCGGTCACGAGACGGTGACCAACACCATCTCGTTCGCGGTCGACCTGCTGGGCCGCAATCCCGGCGCCCGGACCTGCGAGCCCCGCCACATCGTCGACGAGACCCTGCGGCTCTACCCGCCGGTGCACGTCACCAACCGGGCCGTCGTCGTCGACTTCGACGCCGGCGACTTCGTGATTCCCGCCGGGTGGGAGGTGCTGATCCCCGAGTACGTGATCTACCGCGACGAGCGCCACTTCGAGCGGCCGGGCGAGTTCCTGCCCGACCGGTGGGCCGATCACAGCCCGCTGCGGCTGAACCGGCGGGCCTACTTCCCGTTCCTGACTGGTCCCAAGTTCTGCGTCGGCAGCCACTTCGCCCTGCTGGAGGCCACCGAGGCTGTCGGGCGCTTCACGGCCCGCTTCGACCACGAGATGCTCGACCCCGAAGCACCGTGGGGCCGGGAGTTCGCGCTGTCGTTCGCCCCGGACCGGCCGCTGCCGTGCAGACTGGCTCTGCGATGATCCCCGAACTGACCCTCAGCGGCGCTCCCCGGGATCGGGGCCGCCAGCACGGCGAGGAGCTGCGCGCCCTGATCGCCGCCGCGGTCGGCGCCTGGTTCGAGCATCTGGCCCCCCGAACCGACCCCCACGCCTTTGTGACGGAGATATCCGGTGGAACCGGGCTGCGGGCCGCGGGCCAGGCCCACGCCCCCGAGCTGATGGCGGAGGTGGCCGGCATCGCCGAGGGGGCCGGCCAGGACTTCGAGACGATGTTCGCGTGGCAGCTCATCGACGAGTGCTGGTGGTATCTCGACGACACTGAGGCCTGGGCCGCCGGCGCGGCTGCCGACGGGCGCGAGCGCTGCAGCGCGCTGGCCGTCAACCACCAAGGCCGAGGCATCGTCGCCCAGACCCAGGACCTGGACCGCCACTGCGACGGCACTCAGGTGATGCTGCGCTACCTCGACCCGTCCGGTCTGGAGGTCCTGGTGCCGTCGCTGGCGGGCCTGCTGGCGCTCAACGGGGTCAACCGCGCCGGGCTGGCGGTGGGCATCACCACCCTGAGCCAGCTTCCCCACAGCACCTCGGGCGTCGCCTCCGGGCTGCTGGTTCCGCTGCTGCTGCGATGCACCACCACCGATGAGGCGCTGGCGCTGCTGGACCGGCTGCCGATCGCCAGCGGGAACAGCTTCGTGATCGGCTCCCGGGACCGTTCAGTCGCGGTGGAGGTCTCCTCGGAGGCCCTGGCGGTGTCGGCGGACGGCGACCGGGCGCTGCACACCAATCACGCTCTGGTCCAAGAGCCCGTTCACCTCCATAAGCGCCTCGACCACTCCGTAGCCCGCCTGCGCCAGCTCGACGAGCGGGTGCGACCCGACTCGACCGTCGAGGACCTTTCTTCGGTGTATTCGGGCGGGCCGGTGTGCCAGAGCCGGTCCGGCCGCGGGACCAAGATGAGCGTCGGCACCATAATCTTCGAACTGGGCGACGAGCCGGTGTGCCACTACGCCCCCGGACCCCTCGACACCGATGAGCTGGTCACCTACCGGATGCAGTCCCCCGGGGCGGGGACCTAGAGCGAGCGCGAATTGATGCCAGCCCATCGCGTCGCGGCGGTGTCCTTCCCGCTCTTGTTCGCTGCGCTCACGGGCCGCTCGGGCCACGGCCTCGCATCGTATGAGCCGGACTCGCGCATCTATCGGCTCGGCCTCCTAGCCTTCGCGCCATGGCGGCACGCGGCATCGACGTCGGGGACGACCCTCTCTACGAGCCCCGCTACTCCGAGATCGCCACCTTCATGCGGGCCCCCTACGTGCCCGATCTCGACGGCGTGGACATCGCCATGTTCGGGGTGCCCTTCGACGGCGGGGTGACCAACCGGCCCGGTGCCCGCCACGGCCCCCGCGAGATCCGCAACCAGTCGTCGCTGATGCGGGCCATCAACCACGCCACCGGGGTCAACCCCTTCGACGAGGCTCGGGTGGCCGATGTCGGCGACGTCCGCTTCTCGCGGGTGTTCGACAACGCCGCGGCCACCACCGACATCGAGGCCTTCACCCGCCGGATCGTCGATGCCGGGGCGGTACCGCTGGCCGCCGGGGGCGACCACTCGATCACCTACCCGATCTTCCGGGCCCTGGCCGGCCCGGAGGCCCCGATAGGGATGATCCACATCGACGCCCACACCGACACGTGGGGTCCGTTCCGGGGTGAGAAGTTCCATCACGGGGCACCGTTCCGCCTGGCCGCCGAGGACGGGCTGATCGACCCGGCCCGCTGCATCCAGATCGGCATCCGCGGCGCCCAGAACTGGGGCGACGGCTGGGAGTTCTCCCAGAGCTCGGGGATGCGAGTCATGTTCATCGAGGAGTTCGAGGAGCTGGGCGTGGCGGGCGCAGCCGCCGAGGCCAAACGCATCGTCGGCGACGGCCCCACCTACATCAGCTTCGACGTGGACGGCCTGGACCCGGTCTACGCGCCCGGCACCGGCACCCCGGAAGTGGGCGGCATCACCACCCGCGAGGCGCTGTCGCTGCTGCGCTGCTTCCGGCACATGAACCTGATCGGCGGCGACGTCGTGGAGGTGGCCCCGCCCTTCGACCCGTCGGGCAACACCGCTCTGGTGGGGGCCACCCTCATGTACGAGATCCTCTGCCTGCTGGCCGAGTCCCGCCGCGGCTGAGGAAGCCACCTAGCTCTGAGGAAGCCACCAAGCTGGGGAACCCGCCGAGCGGGGCCCGACGGCTAGTCCAGACCCTCCTCGATCATCCTCCAGGCCTGCTCCGTCTCCTCGGGGGTGCCAAGAATCTCGATCCCGATCTCGTCCGCGCCCGCGGCCGCGTACCGGGCCAGTTCGGCCCTCACCTCGTCGGGGCGGCCCACCGCCACCAGGTCCATCATGTCGGCGATGCCCTCACGCTCCACCATTGCCCGATAGGACGGAAGGGCGGGGTAGATGGCGAGTTCCTCCCGGATCCTGCGCCTGGCATCGTCGACATCGGCGGTGACGCACACCCCGACCGCGGCCGACACCAGGGCGTCCTCACCGATGGTCGGGCGAACGTAGTTCTCGATCGTGCGTGGCCCTGTGAACGCCAGCACGGTGCCGTCCGTGCGGTCGCGCGCCAGCGCCAGCATCCGCGGCCCCATCGCGGCCAGTATCACCCTCGGGGCGGGCCCGGGTACGTCGATCTCGGTGTGGTGGGACACCTTCGTGCCGTCGACATCCACCCGCTGGTCGGCCAGCAGCGGAAGCACCGCGTCCAAGTACTCGACCATGTGGCGGTACGGGCGGTCCCATTCCAGACCCAGCATCCCTACCGCGATCGGCTCATGACTCGCGCCCAGACCCAGCGTGAAACGACCGTCGCTGATCTGGTTGAGTGTCCGGGCCTGCTGGGCGACGTACTGCGGCAGCGTCGATTGGATGGCCATGACCGTGGTGGCCAACTCGATCGTCGGCACCCGGTCGGCAACGACCGCCAGCACGGCCACGCAGTCGGCCCGCTCAACCTGGGCAACCATGTAGCGGTGAAGGCCAGCGGCTTCAGCGCGGGCCGCGTTGCGTACTCCGTCGGCCGCAAACCTGGGCATGTCCACCAGCGAATACACCGTCATGTCCAACTCCTGAAGCTGTTGACTTAAAGTGGGCCGCCACCCATAATAATGCAGTGCCCCGCGTGACTGAGGCGACCAGAGCCGAACATCGGCGCAAGCTGCTCGAGGCCGCCACCGCCGAGTTCGCAGCCAAGGGCTTCGACGGAGCCCGGGTCGACGACATCTCCCTGGCCGCGGGACTGGGCAAGGGAACCATCTACAACTACTTCGAATCGAAGCACGAGGTCTTTCGCGAGGCAGTCGCGGCCTGGTTCGCACGCATCGTCGAGGCGCTCCAACCGCTCCCCGCCGACGCGCCCGCCCGCGAGCAGTTGCTGGCGATAGTGCGGACGGACCTGAAGGTGTCGGCCCAGATCGAGGAATTCGCCCGAGTCACGTACCGGGAGACCCTCAGGCCGGACCGTGACGAGGTGGCGACCCTCCTGCCGGCAGTCGACCCGTCCGACCAGGCGCTCGAGGTCGTCATCGCGAGGGGCCAGAAGGCGGGCGAGATCCGAGCCGACCGGCCGGCCTCCGAGTTGACCCGCGTCCTGCGCAGCTTGTTCAACGGCCTGGTCTTCGAGCGTTGGATGCCTGAGTCCACCCTCAAGCTGGACGACATTCCCGAACTGGCCGTCGACCTCTTCTTGCAGGGTGTAGGGACCTAGGGCGGCCGGCGTCCAGCTCCAATCCCGATCGCGCAGAAAGCAGGGATGCGATGTTCTCAGTCACAGACAAGGTGGTGCTGGTCACCGGCGGCGGCAGCGGGATCGGTCTGGCCACCGTGAAGCGCCTGCTGGCCGCGGGGGCCTCAGTGGCCTTCTGCAACCGCTCGGACCACTCGGAGCTGGCCAACCGGCTCGGAGCCACCTTCATCCAGGCCGACGTGAGCGACGAGGAGCAGGTTAGGGCCCTGATGAGCCAGGTACACGACCGGCTGGGACCCATCGACGTCCTGGTCAACAACGCCGGCGTCTGGGACTTCGACTGCCCAATCGAGACCGGCGACGCCGGAGCCTTCAGGCGCGACCACGAGGTCAACGTGATGGGCACGGTCTACTGCATCAAGTACGGCGTGCCGGTCATGAACGACGGAGGGGTGATCATCAACGTCTCCTCTCTGGCGGCCCACATCTCGCTGCCCGAGTACGGCCCCTACAGCGCATCCAAGGCGGGGGTGGACGCCGTCACCCGCAGCGCGGCCATCGAACTCGGTGACCGCGGCATCCGAGTGGTGGCCGTCGCACCGGGCACGGTGGCCACCGAGACCCTGGCGGACGAGACCGACTCGGAGGCCGAGGTGGCGGCGTTCAACCAGTTGACCCCGCTGCGACGGGTCTGCGAGATGGACGAGGTGGCCGCGACGATCCACTTCCTGGCCTCCGACGACTGCCGCTACATCAGCGGCAGCTCGCTGGTGCTCGACGGCGGAATGCTGGCGGGTCTGTCGGTCGGCCTGTGCGAGATGCTGATTTCGGCCGGGCGAGTGACCCCATGAGCGCTGAAGTACTCATGCCGAAGATCGGCATGTCGACCAGCGAGATCGTCCTCAACGAATGGCTGGTCTCATCGGGCGACGAGGTCGTGGAGGACCAGGTCATCGCCACCGTCGAGAGCGAGAAGACGGTGGTCGAGGTGGAGGCCGTTTGCGACGGGTTCATCGACATCCGCCTCGCCGAGGGCGAGGAGGCGAGACCGGGCGAGCTGATCGCCGTGATCAGCGAGAGCGCGGAAGCGGCCGGCGAGCACCGCCGGCAGACATCCGTCACCCCGGCATCCCCGGCCACGCCTGCCGGGTCGCCTGCGGCCCCGCCGAGCACCGCCGTCGCCGAGAAGCCGGGCATCGTGTCCCAAGACAGGGTCGTGATGCTCGAAGGCTCGCAGCGGGTCGTCGCCACCCCCGCGGCCCAGAGACTCGCAGAGCAACACGGTATCGATCTGTTAGCGGTGGACGCGACCGGCCCGCGGGGGCGCGTCACAAAGGCCGACGTCGAGCGTGCGCTGCCTGGCGCGGCGGCACGCCCCGCCCCAGGCACCGACCGGGATCTGCAGAGGAACCTCCATCGGGAGATGCTGCGGGCCCGCGCCCTTGACGAAGGGCACATGCGGTTCATCAGGCGGGGACGGTGCGAGAGCATGTCCCATCCCGCCACCGGCCAGGAGGCGATCTCGGCCGGCATCACCGCTGCACTCGAGCCCGACGACATCCTCTACCCGACGTTCCGGGGGTTCGGCGACTACTTGGGCCGGGGCACGGACATGAACGCGCTGGTGGCCGAGCTGATGGGACGCCGGACAGGCATCAACCGCGGCGTCGGCGGCGTGCACCTCGGCGACCGGACCCACAACACCCACGGGGTGTCGGGCTGCCTGGGCGCCAACCTGACCATGGCGGTCGGATCAGCGCAGGCAGTCAAGATGCGCGGCGAGCCGCGTGTGGTGATGGTCCATGTGGGTGAGGGCGCCTTCAACACCCCGGACTCCCACGCCATGATGAACATGGCCGCCATATGGGGGCTCCCGCTGGTGATCATCGTGGCCAACAACCAAGTCGTGGAGTTCAGCTACCACGATGTCCACTTCCCCCCGGACGCCGAGGGCGTCGGGAGCCGGGCCGGCTACTACCGCATCCCGAACAAGCGCCTCGACGGCAACGACGTGGAGTTCGTGTACCGCGAGACCCGCGACGCCGTCGGGTGGGCCCGCGAGGGCAAGGGACCGGTGCTGCTGGAGCTGGTCACCTGCCGCATCGCCGGCCACTACGACGCCGACCCCCTCACCTACATCGATGATGGCCTGGTCGAGGAGTGGAGGGGCAGGGACCCCATCAGCCGCTACGAGGCGGTCCTCATCGAGCGGGGAACGATGGACGCCGGCGCGATCGAGACGGCCCGTGAGGCGGCCCGGGCCGAAGTCGACACCGCATTCGAGCTGGCTCTAGAGGACGAGCCCGCTGACGTCGGCTACCTGTTCGAGAATCTGGCCGAGACCGGCGTGCTGTGAGCATGGCCGCGGTGAAGTACATGGACGCTCTCACGGAGGCGCTGCGCGAGGAGATGCAGCGCGACGACCGCGTCTTCCTGCTAGGCGAGGACATCAGGGTCTCCAACCTCGGCATCACCGCCGGTCTGGTGGAGGAGTTCGGCACCGAGCGGGTCGTCGACACCCCCATCCACGAGAACGCTCTGGTCGGGGTGGCCATGGGGGCGGCACTGGAGGGCATGAGGCCCGTGGTCGAGATCATGTTCTCTGACTTTGCGCTGCTGGCCGCCGACCAGATCGTGAACCAGGCGGCCCAGTGGCGCTACATGACCCAGGGCCAGTACGAGGTGCCGCTGGTGATCCGCATGCCGACCGGCGGAGGCTTCGCCTACGGCCTGCACCACTCGCAGTGCACCGAGACCCACTTCTTCCAGACGCCCGGCCTGCCCATCGCCATGCCGTCCACCCCGGCCGACGCCAAGGGCCTGTTGAAGACCGCCATCCGGTCGAACGACCCCGTCCTGTTCCTCGAGCACATGCTCCTGTGTCTCCAGAACGCGGAAGCGGAGGTGCCCGACGGCGACCATCTGGTGCCGTTCGGGGAGGCGGCCGTCCGCCGGAAGGGCAGCGACGTCACCGTGGTCGCCTTCGGCGCCATGGTGAACCAGGCCCTGATCGCCGCTGAGACACTGGCCGAGCAGGGCATCTCCGTCGAGGTGGTCGACCCCCGCACCATCGTCCCGCTCGATGCCGAGACGATCTTCATATCGGTGGCCAAGACCAACCGGCTGGTGATCATCGAGGAGAGCCGCATACGCGGCGGCCTAGGGGCCGAACTGGCGGCCCAAGCCTCAGCCGGCGACAACTTCTTCCTGCTGGACGCCCCCATCGAGCGGGTGGCGGCCCCGAACATTCCCGTGCCGAGCACGTCGCAGTTGGAGCAGGCCTACCTCCCCGACGCGGGCAAGCTCATCGAGGCGATTCACCGCACGCTGGCCTGAGAACCTGGCACCTCTGGCGACCCAGCCGGGCGACCGGGGAGACCACTTCAGCGCGATCTCCCCGAGCCGATTCGGCCTCGGGTCGTGGCTAACCCTCGAGCAGGAAGTTCAGTTCAGTGAAGTCGAGGGGGAAGAAGCCGTCGGGCGCGATCAGGTCGGTGCCGTCCACCGTCACCATCAGCGGCGCAGTGTTGCAGGCGCCGATCCAGGGATCCGGTCCGGGGCAGGACACCTCCGGGAAACCCAGGATCGTGTCGCTGGTGAAGCCACCGTCGAGGGTGGCGATCACCGACTCGTCGGTGGCACCGGCGCCGCCGGCCGCGATCAGGACCTCGCGGGCGATCATCACGTTGCCGAGGGCCCAGCCGCCGAGCCCCGCACCGTGTGCCTCTGCCGAGCCGTAGGTGTCGAAGATGTGGTTGATCACCTCGACATCGGCCCCGCCGTCGATGGTGGGCGCCGACGAGACCATCGGCGCAACCCAGCCGTCGAGGTCGCCGGTGCTGAGCACGTCGACCTGCATGCACGAGTCCAGGGTCAGGATGGGGCCGTCGTAGCCGATCGACTTGGCCGCGTTGGCCGCGGCCTGGCACTGGGCTCCATCGGCGAGAACGAACATCCACACGTCGTTGGACGTGTCGGCCGCTGAGATCGGGCCGGTGAGGTCCGGCTCGAACCCGATCGGGATGTGCTGGTTCATGTCGATGCCGTTGTCGGCCGCGATGGCCTTGAACGCGGGCACGAACACCTCGACGCTGGGGTCGTCGTACAGGAACAGGGTCGCGCTGGTCGCTCCACCAGCGGCTGAGTACACGAACAACACCTGGGACAGGCCGGGTATACCGGGCTCGAAGGTGTACACGCCCGGGGTCAGGTACTCTACGAAGTCGTTGCCTAGGGGCATCGATGCCAAGCCAGCTTCGGCCATGACCGCACCCGAGGCCGCCGTGTTGGTGCCGATGCCGCCGTTCACCACGATGTGTATGTCGTCGGCGTTGACGAACCGCTGGGCGCAGGCCACGTGGCTCTCCGGCCCATCGCCGGCGCCGCATACATCGATCTCCACGGGGTGACCGTCGATGCCGCCAAGCTCGGCGTTGAAGTACGCCACCACGGCCTCGGCCGCGGCCCGCATCTCCGGGAAGGCGATGAGCTCCTCCTCCTGCGCGATCATGCCGATCCTCACCGGTGGAAGCGAGTCATCAGCAGCCCGGCCTGCGGCGTCGTCGGCCATGTCATCAGCCGCCGCTTCATCGGCCACCTCGTCATCAGCCATGTCATCGGCCGCCGCTTCTTCAGCCATGTCATCGGCCGCCTCGTCATCAACCGTGTCATCGGCCGCCTCGGCCATGTCATCGGCATCGTCGGCGGGGACCTCGGCCGGCTCGGCCGGTGCTGCTTCGACCGGTTCGGCCGCAGGTGCCGGTGCTTCGTCCTCGTCGTCACCGCAGGCGGCCCCGACCAGCGCGAACACCAGTACGACGGCCGACAAGCGGAACATGTTCTTCCTCGAGTCCCTCATTGTCTCGTTCTCCTCGCCCGCCGGTCGGGCATCCGGCGCCGGGGCCAGCGAGCTGTCGGTTCTCCCCGCAGCCCATCGCTTGACAGTGACGAGCCTCGGGTGGCTAATATGGGTCAAGACCCACATTAGCACGGACCGGGAGGAAGAGTGAGGTCGGAGAGAATCAATGCACTGCTTGAGCAGTACCAGCCGGGCTACGGGTTGCCGGCAGGGTTCTACACCAATCCTGACCTGCTGCCAGCCGACATAGGGCTTCTGGAACCGCTGTGGTACGTGGCGGGCCACAGTTCGGAGATACCCGAACCCGGCGACACCAAACTCGTGTCGTTGTTCGGCGAGTCGGTGATCGTCGTCCGCGGCAGCGACCGGGTCGTCCGCGCCTTCTACAACGTGTGCAGCCACCGGGCCGCCCGGCTGTGCGGTGAGAGCGCCAAGGGGCTGCGCCAATTCACCTGCCCGTACCACAACTGGAGCTACAGCCTGGAAGGCAAGGTCAAGTCGCGCCGGCTCGAAGTGATCTTCGATGAGACGTTCGACCCGGACGCCCACAACCTCCGCCCGTGCCATCTGCGCGTCCTCGAAGGCCTGATCTTCCTGTCCGTGTCGGACACCCCTACCGACTTCGACGCGGCCTACCAGCCCTTCGCAGATGTCTTCCGGTTCTACGGGATCGCCGACGCCAAGGTGATCCGCATCGAGGGCTTCTCGGCCAACGCCAACTGGAAGACCCTCGTCGAGAACACCATCGACCCGTACCACGTGCCTGTCGTCCACCCCAACTTCACACGGACCCGCACGCCGGCCTACTGGCAGGCGGCCGCCTCCACCCGGACCGAGGAGGTGATCGCGGCCGCGACCGAGGCAGAGCAGGAGATGAAGGAGTGGGAGGCCGCCCTGACCCAACTCCCCGATGTGACCGGAGTGATCGTCCAGGACGGCGAGCACGACGACCAGTTCCGTTGGCTGGTGCGGGGTCCGCTGGCCCCCGGGTACCAGTCGGAGACGATTGGCGGCAAGCGAGTGGCTCCCTTGATGGGTCAGTTCACCGAGTCCGACGAGGCGTCGGTGTTCTCCAACTTCAACCCGCTCGACTCGATGTTCGTGTCGGTGGACCACGCCAGCATCTTCAGCATCAGACCTCTGGCTCACGACCAGATCTACTGGCAGACGAGCTGGCTGGTCGACAAGGACGCCCAGGAGGGGCAGGACTACGACACCGACGAGGTGTGCGAGTTCTACGCCGAGGTGAACGCTGAGGACTTCCCGATCTGGGAGCGGACCTACCAGGGTGCAACCTCGCGGGCCTACCGTCCCGGCCGCCTCGCTCCCCAGGAGAGCTTCATCGGGGAGTTCCAGCGGTGGTACGTCCGTCGACTTCGTCAACAGGTGGAAATGCCCGCGACACTGTCGGTGTGACCGCGCCGGCGTGTCCGCACCGCCGCCGCCATCCGACCCCAAAGGGGGACGAGTGACTCAGGTAGAGGGCAAGATCGCGATCGTCACCGGAGCCGGCCAAGGTCTCGGTGCCGAGTCGGCGAGGACTCTGGCCCGGTACGGGGCCCGCGTCCTGCTGTGCGACATCAACGCCGAGGCGTGCCGGGCGGTGGCTGCCGAGATCGGATCCGCAGCCGCAGCGTTCGCGCTCGACGTGACCGACGAGGACCGATGGGCCGCGGCCGTCCAGCACTGCGAGGACACCTTCGGCCCGCCCGACATCCTGGTCAACAACGCCGGCATCGCACGGTTCTCGCCACTCGAGAGCACGTCTCTGGAGCTGTACGAGCAGACGATGGCGGTCAACGCGACCGGCGTGTTCCTCGGGATGCGAGCCGTGTTCGAGTCCATGAGGCGCAACGGCGGCGGTTCGATCATCAACATCTCATCAGCGAACGGGTTCATCGCGTCCGACGAGGCCGGCGCCTACGTCACCAGCAAGTTCGCGGTGCGAGGCCTGACCCGGAGCGCGGCCTTCGAATGGGGCCGGCACCGCATCCGCGTCAACAGCGTCTGCCCCGGCATGATCGACACTCCGATGATGATCGAGGAGGAGGCGGCCTACACCCACAAGATCACCACCCTCGAACGCATCGGTCAGCCCCACGAGATCGCCAACGCCGTCCTGTTCCTCGCTTCGGACCAGTCGAGCTACGCCACCGGCACCGACTTGCTGATCGACGGCGGCGTCATGGCCGGCGTCCGCGTCCGCGAAGGGTGACCGGTCGCCCAACCTCCAAGGGCTCCAGCTCGATGGCCCACCTGTCGTGGCCGGCGCACGCCGATCGGATCGCCGACGGCGCGGTGGTGCTGCTCCCGGTGGGAGCGCTGGAGCAGCACGGCCGCCACCTGCCCCTCGGCGTGGACTACATGCTGGCCGAGGCGGTGGCGCTGGCCGCGGCCGAGCACATCGATGCCGTGGTCGCCCCTCCTTTCGTCTACGGCTACAAGTCGCAGCTGCGCACCGGCGGCGGACCCCAGTTCCCCGGCACCGTCGGCCTTGACGGCCACTCGCTGTCGAGCGCGATCACCGATGTGCTGCGCGGCCTCGCTCGCGGCGGGGCCGACAAGCTAGCCATCATCGACGGGCACTACGAGAACCAGATGTTCCTCACCGAGGCGTGCGACCTGGCCATCCGGGAGTTCCGCCAGAGCGGGCGGGACGGCGTCAAGATCGTGCAGGCCCGTTATTTCGAGCAGTTCGACGAGGCGATCCTCGAGCGCCACGCCGGTGGCCCGCCGCTGGACCTCGCCTACGAGCACGCCGGGGTCTTCGAGACTTCCCTGTGCCTGCACCTCTTCGGCGACCTGGTCGACATGGGCGCCGCGCCGGAGCAGGCCTTCAAGGAGTTCCCCAGCTACGACTGCCATCCTCCCCACGACGACTGGGTACCGGCGACCGGGGCACTGTCGAATCCCCACCGGGCAACGGCGGCGCTCGGACGGGAGATCTTCGACGCCTGCGTGCAGGGCATGGTGCGCATCCTGGAGGCCGAGTTTCGCCCTGAGGGGGACGGGAGCAATTGACGGTGCGGGCCGGCGATCGGATGCGCAGCGGCATCGGGGCCTTGCTCGACCCCCGGTCGGTGGCCGTCGTCGGGGCCTCCGACCGCGAGGGCTCGTTCGGCGGGGAGTGCCTCGACAACCTCCGGGCCCACGGCTACCAGCACGAGCTGGTCGCTGTGCACCCCAGACACGCCGAGGTGCGAGGGGTGGAGTGCGTAGGAAGCCTCGACGCCTACCGGGGCCCGCTCGACGCCGTGGTGCTGGCCGTCGGTGCCGGTCGCGTCCTCGACACCCTCAAGCAGGCCATCGCGACCGAGGCTCGCAGTGCCATCGTGTTCGCCTCCGGCTTCGGCGACGGGGGCGCTGAGGGCAAGGCCCGGGAGGCGGAGCTGGCCCGCATCGCCAACAACGCCGGGATGGCCGTGGTCGGCCCCAACTGCCTGGGCACCATGAACCGCCACACCGAAGCCACCCTCTGGGGCACCTACATGAAGCGGCTGGGAGCTCCGGGGCCGGTCTCGATCATCGCCCAAAGCGGCTCGGTGGCCCAGATGCTGTCCATAGACGACCGGGGCCTGGGGATCGCCAGCATCCTTTCCACTGGCAACGAAGCGGTGGTCACCTCCGCGCATGCCCTGGACCACCTGGCCGACGATCCCTTCACCGAAGTGGTCCTGATGTTCATCGAGACGATCCGCGACCCAGCCGCCTTCGCGGCCGCGGCCCAGCGGGCCCGGGCCAACGGCAAGCGCCTGGCCGTGGTGCGCAACGGTCGCAGCGAGACCGGCTCGGCCACCATCGCTGGCCACACCGGCGGGCTGGCCGGCGACGACGCCGTGTACTCGGCCTTCTTCGAGCGGCTCGGCATCCCCCGCTTCAACGACATCGACACCCTGCTGGAGGCCGGGGCCTACCTGCTCGCCTTCAACGATCCGCCCGCCCGCGGCAGGGTGGGCGTCATGACACTGTCGGGCGGCGAGGCCGGGCTCGCTGCCGACCTCGCCGACGATGCCGGGCTGGAACTGCCGCCGTTCTCCGATGAGGGCGCGATCAGCCTCAACGAACTACTGCCAGACTTCCGTTCGCCCAACAACCCGATGGACGGCATAACCCTCGGCTTCGATGTCGAGGGTGTGCGCACTGTCTGCGATGCCATGGCCGGCGACACCGCCTTCGGCACGATGGCCATGGTCTTCGGTGCCCCCGCCGCCGGCGGCCATGACGACGCCTTCGTGCTCGACGTGATGCAGGACGGCTTGCTGACCGAGCCGGACAACGACACCAGGCTGGTCATCGTCAACACGGTGGCAGCCCTCGGGCGGAATGTCCAGATCGAGCAGCGAGCCCGCGAGCTGGGCGGCGTGGTGCTCCACGGCCTGCGGGCCGGACTCGAGGTGATCTCCAAGTGCGGGCGCGCCGCTCCCACGGCAGCAATGCCGAGGCTGGCCGATGTGGCCGTCCCGGCCGGTCTCGCCGGCTGGGACGGGCTGGATGAGGCGGCACGCTTCGAGGTGATGAATCAAGCGGGGGTGCCGATGGTGGAGTGCCGGCTGGTCGGCGACCGCGCCGAGGCGGTGACCGCGCTGCACCAGTGGGGCCGCCCGATCGTGCTCAAGGGGAGCGCACCCGATCTGATCCACAAGACCGAGCACGGTCTCGTCAAGACCAACCTGGCCGAGGCCGTCGCCGTTGAAGCGGCGTTCGACGACATCGTCGCCGTCCTCGGAGAACTCAGCCTGCCCGGTTCGCACGTCGTGGCTCAGCCCATGGCCCAGGACGGGTTGGAGCTCATCGTCGCCGTGCGCAACGAGCCGGGATTCGGCCCGCTGCTGGTGGTCGGTCCCGGAGGCGTGCTCGTCGACCTGATCAGCGAGGCCACCATCCACACCGTCCCGATCAGCGAGGACACCGCAGCGGAGATTGTGTCGACCGGCCGCATCGGCCAGCTCATCGACGGCTACCGCGGGGCTGGACCGTCTGATCGGGATGCGGCCGCGCGGGCCCTCCTCGCCATGTCGGAGTTCGCGTGGGCGGCCCACCACCACATCTCGTTCGCGGAGATCAACCCGCTCATCGTCCACGCCGACGGTGCGTCGGCCGTCGACATCGCCCTCTCGTTGCGCGAGTCGACCTCTCAACCGGGCGTCCAACCATGACGACCGGAGGGGACAGGGCCGTTGCCGACACCGGGCAGGTCCTCAATGAGCTGCGGGCCATGGTCGGCGGCGAGCTCGGCACCACCGAGTGGTTCCAGGTGACCCAGGTCGAAGCTGACGTGTTCTCGGCGCTCACCGATGACTGGGACCACATGCACAATGACCCCGGGTGGGCTAGAGGCACCCCGTGGCGCGGCACCATCGCCCACGGGATCTACATGATCGCCCTCATCCCGTCGGTGATGAAGAAGCTGACCGCACTCCCCTTCGTCAATGACGACCCGGAACGCGGCTTCACCCTGAACTACGGCTTCAACAAGGTGCGCTTCGTGGCACCGACACGCATCGACCTCCCGGTACGGGCATCCGTGGGGGTGCTCTCGGTGGAGGACAAGGCCAACGGCAGCGTCCTTCTCACCTTCTCGGTGACCTTCCTCCAGCGCCACCATGACGAGGAGGTCACCACCACCTACGCCGAGTACCTCCTCTACATGGACTTCTCGTCCGCCTGATCCTCAACCCGCGTGACCCGCCGATGGCGAAAGGAACCCGCAAATGACCGACACCGAGTCGAAGCCGAACGTCGAGCGGCTGTACGAGTGCTTGACCGACGGCCGCTACGACGAGGCCCGGAGCCTGCTCCACCCGGACTACCGCTCCAACACCCAGCCCCACGAGACCAGCCCCGACGCACTGATCGAAGAGATCGACGCGATCAAGCGGGCCATGACCTCCCCGAAACGAGAGACGATCCTGACGATGGCTGAGGGCGACATGGAGGTGATCCTTCACCGGACCGAGGGGACCGATCCGTCCTCGGGCGAGACAGTCGCCTTCCGAGCGGCCGACTTCTTCCGGAAAGCCGCCGACGGGCGCTTCATCGAGCACTGGGACGCCCTGACCTTCGACGGCGGCGACCTCTTCGACACCATCGAGCTGTAAGGAGGCAGATCACATGAGCCTTGAAGGAAAGGTCGCCCTGGTCACCGGCGCGTCGCATCCGCGGGGCATGGGCGCGGCGGTGGCGGCCAAGCTCGCGTCGATGGGTGCGGCGGTGGCCCTGGCAGACCTTGAGCGCACGGCCGGCGAGCTAGCCGAGCGGGTGGCCGGCATCGTGGCCTCGGGCGGCCGGGCCGTCGCCGTGAATGCCGACGCCACCGACGGTGATTCCGTGCAGTCCTGCGTGGCCTCAGTCGCCGAGCAACTGGGACCGCCGGAGATCCTGGTCAACAACGCAGGCGTGGGGATCGGCAGCCACCAGCTGCTGGAGAACTCCGAGGAGATCTGGTCGCAGACCCTTGCTGTCAACCTCATGGGGGTCAACCGGTTCAGCTGCGCGGTCATCCCCCACATGCAGGCTGCCGACGGCGGGGTGATCGTCAACAACTCCTCGATGTCGGGGCTGGGCGCCATGGCCGGCATACCGCCGCCCTACACCGCCAGCAAGCATGCCGTGATCGGGCTGACCAAGGCCATCGCGCTGGAGTTCGGCCCCGACAACATCCGCTGCGTGGCCATCTGCCCGGGCTCGGTCAGGACCCAGCTGCACGCCCGGGTCATGGAGATGCACATGGACATGCACGGGCTGTCGTACCAGGAGGCAGAGGAGCTGGAGGTCAGCCTCATCCCGCTCGGTTACTCCTGCGAACCCGAGGAGGTGGCCAGCGTGGTGGCCTTCCTGGTCGGTCCCGAGGGCCGCTACCTCACCGGTGTGAGCATCCCGATCGCAGGCGGGATGGCGCCAGGACTGTGACCGCCGCAAGCAGAGATGAACAAGGAGAAAGACCCATGACGACAATCGGGGTGCTGGTCCCCTACCGGTCCGACCCGGAGATGATCGCTTTCGTCAGAGAGCACCTCGACCTTGAGGCGGACCTGGTGGTCTGCGGCTCTCAGGACGGCATGAGCGACGATGAACTGCGGGCCCTGTCCGAGGGCGTGGAGCCCAACTCATACGCGGAGATCCTCGAGGACGGATCGACGGTGAACATCACCCGCGAGATCGTGCTGGAGCGGTTGCAGCGGCAGGCGAAGCGCCTACTGGACGATGGCTGTGACGCGGTGATGATCTGCTGCACGCTCCCCTGGGAGGAACTCGACGCCATGGCCGGCGTGGTGACCCCATACACGATTCTCGAGGACACCGCGGCCACCGTCGCCGGGGGAGCCGGTTCCATCGGGGTGATGCAGCCCGTCGAGGCGGCTATGGAGGAGGAGATCCAGCACTGGCTGGCCCTGGGCGAACGCCGCGGGCTGGAGATCCACGCCCGCTACGCCGCCCCGCAGGTGCCGGGCGAGGATGTGGTCTTCAGCGACGACCAGTACGCCGAGGTGGCCCGGTCGCTGACTTCCCAGGATGTCGACGTCATCGTAATGGACTGCATGGCCTACACCGAGCACCACCGAGCCGTCGTGGCCGAGGTGTCCGGCAAGCCGGTCCTGAGGGCCATGCAACTGACCGGCATGGTGGTGGAGCAGGCCTACGGCTGACGCCTCCGGGCGCCCGGCGCCGGCTGACCCACGCCCGACAACCAGCGGGCCGTCTGCGTATAGTGGGTGGAGACCCACAATAAGCAGTCGTTGCTGGCCCGACCCAGAAAGCGGGGAACCTGACCATGAACGTCGAGGAGCTGATCAAGTCCCAGACGCTGGAGGGCAAGGTGGCCATCGTCACCGGGGCGTCCCGGCCCAACGGCCAGGGAAGGGCCATCTCGAAGGCACTGGCGGTGCGGGGCGCCCAACTCGTCATGACCGACCTCGAGGGCGACGACCCCCGCTACAACTACGAAGGGCTGGGCGTGGGTTCAGCCGAGGAATTGGCCGAGGCGGTCGAGGAGGTCAAGGCGCTCGGAACCGAGGCCATCGGGGTCACCGCCGACCTCGCCGACAGGGCTCAGATCCAGACGGTCGTCGATGCCGCGCTCGAGGCCTTCGGCGGGATCGACATCCTCGTCAACAACGCCGGGTCGCTGCACGGCCACTTCATCGCCGACCTCACCGAAGACATGTGGGACGCCTCCTACCGGGTCAACCTCAAGGCGCCGGTCGACTTCGCGGCAGCCGTGGTGCCGCATATGCGCCGGCGAGGCGGCGGATCGATCGTGCAGAACACGTCGGTGGCGGGCCTCGCCGCCTTCTCGGGCGGAGGCTGCTACAACGGAACCAAGCACGGTGCGGTCGGGATGATGAAGACGATGGCCGAGGAGTTCGGCCCGGACAACATCAGGGTGAACGCGGTGTGCCCCGGCAACGTGTGGACCGACATCAGCCCGCCTGAAGCGGAGCTGTTCGCCAGGCGCGGCTTCGCCGAGAGCGCCGAGCAACTCGTCGAGATGATGGAGAACATGGCCCATCTTGCGGGCCGTTACGCCTCCCCCGAAGACATCGCCGAGGCGGTCGCATTCCTGTGCACGCCCGGAGCCAAGTTCATCACCGGCATCGCCCTGCGGGTGGACGGCGGGGTCAACATCGTCGGCGCCTGACAGGGCTGTCGAGCCCCGGCAGGACCGTCGCGAGTTAGAGGCCGAGCGGATAGGTGCGCGAATCGGACTCATACGGCGCGAGGCCGTGGCCCGAGCGGCCCGTGAGCGCAGCGAACAAGAGCGGGAATGGCACCGCCGCGCCGCGACCGGCTCTCACCTATCCGCGTGGCCCCTTAGCTGTAGGCGTGCTCGACGACCATTCCGGTCAGCTGCATCGCCCGCAGGACCGGCTTGCCCGACGCTTCGGACCAGTTACGGCAGTACGTGATTACAATGTGACTACATGATGGTCGCCACGGCTGGGAGGCAGCGATGGAGGCGAAGTTGGTGAGGGTCGGCAACTCGAAGGGAGTTCGCCTGCCCAAAGCTCTGCTGGAGGAGGCCGGACTCGAGGAGTTGGTGACCCTTAGAATCGTCGAGGGGGGCCTGCTCGTCGAGCCGCGGGCAGCGGTGAGGTCTGGCTGGTCCGACGCGGCGCGGTCGGGAAGCGAACGAGGCGATGACACCGACGCTGCGTCGTGGCCGCCGACGCGATTCGATGAGGCTGAATGGGTGTGGGAGCCCGCCGGGGACCAAGCGTGACAACGCTGGCGCGTGGCGAGGTGTACCTGTGCGCCCTGGACCCGGCGATCGGTTCGGAGATTCGCAAGACTCGGCCGGTCCTGGTGGTGTCCCCCGACGAGATGAACGAGCACTGGCGCAGTTGCCTGGTTGCGCCGATGACCACCGGCAGCCACCCCTACCCGTTCCGGATCTCATGCACCTTCGAATTGCGACCACCTCCGAGCACCTGCGTCGGGCGCGCCAGACCCAGCGCATGCTGGCCGGGCAGGGTCTCCAGGGGCGCAAGATCCCCGACCTGCTGATCGCGGCTGCCGCCGAGCAGGAGCAACTCACGCTGTTGCACTACGACGCCGACTTCGATCTCATCGCCGCAGCGACCGGCCAGAAGTGCGAATGGATCGTGCCACGAGGATCCGTGGACTAGAGACTCCCGCCGCCGCGAGGCGACGACCAGCGGTAGGCGTGCTCGACGACCATTCCCGTCAGCTGCATCGCCCGTAGGACCGGCTTGCCCGAAGCCTCGGCCACCACGGCCCGGTGGTACTCGGTGTCGGCCATGCAGTCCTCGAAGCCGAGTTCGTCTCGATAGAACCGCAGCGACCGCTCGAGGTCCAGCGTTGACCCGCCGCGTGGTGGATGCCGACGATCAGGTTGCCTCCCTCAGTGGCTGGATTCGATCTCCGGGCAATTGGTACCACGATGTCGAGCTTGCCGCCGAGCGCGTCCTCCCGTGCTGCTCGGTGACGGCTCCCGTCAGCTAGACATGACTCCCGACCAACATTGACCGAACGGAGCCGCGCGTGAATCTGGAGCTGGACGGCAAGAAGGCGATCGTCACCGGGGCCACGAGGGGGATCGGGCTCGCCATCGCCCGCACGCTCATCGAGGAGGGCGCGCAGGTCGCGACCTGCGCCCGCAGCACCGACGGCGTGGCCGCCGCCGTGGCCGATCTCGGCGATTCGGCCTGGGGAGAAGCGGTGGACGTCGCCGACGCCGACGCCTACGAGGCCTGGATCGGTCGGGCCATAGACCACCTCGGCGGCCTCGACATACTCGTGGGCAATGTGGCGTTCACGCCCGAGGCCGACGAGGAAACGCTCTGGAAGGCGGCGTTCGACATCGACCTCATGCACTGCGTGCGCGGCTGCCGCGCCGCGATGGCGGCGCTCGCCGACTCCGGCGCCGGGGCGATCGTGTTGATCTCCAGCGTCTCGAGCGTGCTCACCGAACTGCCACCGGACGAGGGCCCGTACGGCGCCATGAAGGCCGCGCTGCTGTCGTACGCCGGCCAGCTCGCCCACTCGGCCGCCGCCGACGGCGTGCGGGTCAACGCGGTGTCGCCCGGCCCGGTCTTCTTCGAGGGCGGGGTCTGGGACCACGTCAGGCAGCACGATCCCGACACCTACGAGTTCGTGCTGGGCCTGCCCGCGCTGGGGCGGATGGGCACGCCCGAGGAGATCGCCCGCACCGTCGTGTTCCTCGCCAGCCCCGCGTCGAGTTTCACCACCGGTGCGACCGTCCGCGTGGACGGCGGCACCGTCAAGTCGGTTCAGCACTGAGCCCCGGGAGCCTCCGATGAGAGCGGCGCTCTTCGACACCACCGACAGGCAATGCGACGTCACTCCTGGGGGAGCAGGTAGATCTTTCCGCACTCCTTGGTGAGCGTGATCTCGAAGGCCTCGCCGGCCCGGCTCATGGGGAACGTGTGGGTGACGATGGTGTCGATCCAGTCCTGCACCCGCGGGTCGCACAGCATTCTCAGCAGGCCGTCGCGGTCGCGGTGGCGCACATCGTGGCCGCCGGTCCAGTTGATGTGGCGGTCGATCAGGTCGTTGAGGATGCTCAGCGAGTAGAGCACCGAGCCCCCGTCGTGGCCCAGCGAGTACATCGTGCCGTAGCGGCGCAGACCGGCCATGCAGCGGTCCAGGTAGTAGGGCGCGCCGGCGCACTCGAAGGCCACATCGGCGCCCTTCCGCCCGCCCGTGAGGGCGTGGACCTGCTCGAGCCAGTCGTCGTCGGGGTCGATGATGTGCTGCACCCCCAGCCGGCGGCACAGCTCCATGCGGTACGGGTGCCGGCCCAGCACCACCACCGTGGCCCCCCGGTACATGGCGTTCACCACCGCGCCCAGGCCGACGAAGCCGACCGCGCCGATGAGCACCACGTCGCCGGGGCGCACGCCGGCCTCCTCGGCTGCGGTGTAGGTGTTGCCGAGCAGGCAGTTGGCCGCCGCGGCGTGATGGAACGACAACTCGTCGGGAATCACCTGGATCATGTGCTCGGGCGCCAGCCGGTACCGCACCATGCCGAAGCCGCCCGAGGCGCTGCCGTTGACCTTCTCGATGCCCAGCGGGCCGGCTTCGATGTCCTGGGGGGCCATCCCCTCCTCATAGGACTCATAGGGGAGCCCCATGCAGTGGGTGGGCGACAGCCCCTGGGTGCAAACGAAGCACTCACCGCAGGGGTTGACCTGGTAGATGATCACCCGGTCGCCGACGCCGAACCGCGACCCCGGCTGAGTCTCGACGATTGTGCCGACCCCCTCGTGGCCGAGGTGCTCGGGGCTGTCGTGCCACTCGAACTGGTGGTCGCGGTAGATGCGACCCTCGTTGCACACCGGCGCCACCGCCACCTCGACGATCACGAAACCGGGACCGGCAACCGGGTACGGCTTGGTCGCCAAAGCCGCCGTGCGGGGCGCAGGGATGGTCAGCACAGTATTGGTTCTGGCCATCATGCCGTCACTCCTATGTCGGGGTCGTGAAGCTGAGTATCGCACGATACTCATGAGGATGCGTTCAGTCACTCTGTGGGTAGCGACACGTAGTGGTGTAGGCTCAACGTTGCCCCACATCCGTGTGTTCCAAGTGTCTTCCAAGAGACACACCCAACAAGGGAGAGGTTTCTGTCGATGACTATGATCAATGGTGTCAGCCTCGGTGTCTGCGTGCCCGGTACCGGGAGAGTGAGCTTTGACGATCTGAAGCGCATTTGGATTGAGGCCGAGAACTTAGGCTTCGACGCTGGCTACATTTGGAATAACATCACATGTGAGGTTCCAACCTTTCAGGAGGATGCGTGTTTTGAGGGGTGGACCACTCTTGCAGCCCTGGCAGCGGTGACTAGCAGGCTCGATCTTGGAATGTTGCTCAATCCTACCGGTCGTGTGCATCCATCAGTTGTGGCCAAGATGGGTGCCAATTTGGACTACATCAGCGGCGGTCGACTGATCATGGGAATGGGCACCGGCACCTCCAAAAGCGTACTCAACCAGATGCGCGATCTCTCTCTCGAAGCAGCTAGAGCGACGGAGATAGAGAGGGCTGGAAACTACATTGCGTACGGATTCCCGATCCTGTCAACTCCTGAGACGATCGCGATGCTACGCGAGGAAGTGGCAATAGTTGATCGAATGTGGACACAGCACCGACCTATGTTCGAAGGCAAGTACTACTCGATCGATCGGCCGATACTGAATCACAAACCAGTTCAGAAGCCGCGTCCCCGCATCTGGATCGGCATCATAGAGGGGCGGAAGGTGATGCCCCGGCTTGCCGCGGAAGTGTCGGACGGCATTGCCTTAGCCAACTCCAGCGACGAAGCTTGCCGAGAGATAATCGAAGCTACCGAGCGACGCTGCAAAGAACTGGGAAGAGATTTTGGTGAGATCGCAGTCAACCGGCAGTTCTATGTCAATTTTCCAGAACTCACCGGAGTGAATGTTGAGGGCGGTCGATATTTTGAGAGTTCGTTCCTCGATCGAGGACTAACTGACGAACAGCGCTCCGTCTTTCAAGGAATAGGTGACAGCGAGTACGGTTTCGGGGGCGTCGAGGGGACGTCTGAAGAGGTGGCTGCAGGGTTGAAGAAGAGCTGCCTGGACATTGGCGTAAACTCGTTGGCCCTAATCTTCACTGGCATGGACCGGGACTTTGCAACACCCTCGCTTGCTCCCTTGCAGAAGTTTGCTCAGGAAGTGGTTCCCATCTTGACCGACTATTGCTCCAAAGACTCGACACCCAGATAGCTGGCGTCGAGCAGAGCACGGTCGGCCAGCAGGTCCGAGGCGGCTCCCTGCATCACCAGGTCGCCGTGATTGAGCACGTAGCCCCGGTCGGACACCTCCAGGGCCAAGTCGACGTGCTGCTCCACCAGCAGCACCCCGGCGCCGGTCTCGTCCGCGATGCGGCGCACCACCGGCATCAGCTCCTCGTAGATGACCGGGGCCAGGCCCAGGCTCATCTCGTCGACCATCATCAGCTTGGGCTCGGCCACGATGGCCCGGCCGAGGACGAGCATCTGCTGCTCGCCGCCGCTGAGCAGCCCGCCCCTGCGGTTCATCAACGGGCCGAGGGCGGGGAAGAAGTCGACGGCCCGGTCGATGTCGACCTTGCCGCTGGTCTTGGCCAGCTGGAGGTTCTCGCGCACGGTCAGCTGGTACAGCAGGCCCCGGTTCTCAGGCACATGGATCACACCCCAGCGGGCCACCCGGTGGGCCTGGCGCAGCCGCGGCACCGGCCGACCCATGATGGTCACCGAGCCGTTCAGGATCTGGCCCATGCCCGAGATCGTCATCAATGTGGTGGTCTTGCCCGCACCGTTGGGACCCAGCAAGGCCACCACCTCGCCCGCGTCGAGGTGCAGGCTCAGGCCGCGAACCACGGCCACGCCGTCGTAGCCAGTGTCGAGGTTCTCGATCGTCAGGAGACGCTCGCTCATGACTTGGCCCCGCTGTGGCCCAGGTAGGCCGCGATGACCTCGGGGTTGTTGCGCATCTCGTCCGGGGTGCCCGAGGCCGTCAACTGGCCGAACACCAGCATGTGGATGTAGTCGCACACGTTGAGCACCAGACCCATGTCGTGGTCTACGAGCAGCATGGTGTAGCCCTGATCGACGAGGTGCCGGAGCTGGGCGCCGAACCACTCGGTCTCGGCCTTGTCGAGGCCGGCCGCGGGCTCGTCCAGCAGCAGGATCTTGGACGATTCCGCCACCAGGGCCCGCCCCACACCCACCAGCTTGCGCTGACCCTGGGACAGCTCGCGGGGCTGGCGCTCGGCGATGTCGCCCAGATTGAGTAGCTCCAGCACCTCGTCGACTCGGTCGGCGCGCTGGCGGGGCCGCCAGTAGTCGAGCAGCGCGGAGCCGATCGTGAGGCGGCGGCTGGCCACATCGAGGTTGGAGCGCACCGTGATGTCGTCGAAGAGCTCGAGCGTCTGCCAGGTGCGGGTGAGTCCGTCGTGGGACAGCACATGGGGCGAGCGGCCGAAGACCTCCTCACCCTCAAGAAGCACCGATCCCACCGCGTTGTTGGGCAGGAAGCCGGTGATGGCATCGATGAAGGTGGTCTTGCCCGCCCCGTTCGGACCGATCAACCCGGTCAGCCGGCCCCGGCGGCACTCCAGAGACACCTCGTTCACGGCCAGAAGGCCGCCGAAGCGCACGGTGAGCCCGCTGGTGGCTAGAACGGTTTCAGACATCGGCAGGCTCCGGGACCCCGCGGCCCAATCGGCGGCCGAGCCACCGGCCCAGCTGGTGGAACTGCCTGCGCTGGAATCCGTCGATGCCCTCGTTGTTGTAGACGGCGGTGCCGATCAGGAAGAACCCGGCCACATAGGCGGTGTAGGGCCCCACGTCGATGAACCACTCGTTGGTGACGACGATGCCGATCCCCTCCGAGAACAGCGTCCCCGCGGTGATGGCCCCGCCGATAGTGCTGATGCCGCCGAGGTAGGCGAAGGCGAGCACGGTCAGCGAGGCGAAGATCCCGAACGTGTCGGTGCCGTAGGTGCCCACGTTGAAGGCGATGAGCGCACCGCCCAGAGCGGCGAAGAAGCTCGATATGGCGAACGCCGACAGCTTGATGGCGGCTACGTTCACCCCGGCCGCGGCCGCGGCCCGCTCGTTGGCCCGCACCGCCAGCATCTGCTCGCCCAGGCGCGACCGGCGAAGCCTCATCACCGAGATGCAGCACAGCGCGCCCACCACCAGAAGGAACAGCCCGTACCCGCCGGTGGGAATCTTGCCGTCGCCGAAGATGAAGTCGCTGTTGGGCCCGAACTCGATGCCGAACAGCACCGGAGGGTCGGTGGTCTTGACGCCGCGGTCGAGACCGAACCATCCGGGGCGCGAGAAGAAGATTTCGCCCATGGCCAGTCCGCTGGCCAGCGTGACAATGGCCAGGCTGGCGCCCCGGGTGCGCAGCGACGGGATGGCTGCGATCAGGCCGAACCCAACACCGGCTGCCACCGCCAGCGGCAATGAGATGAACAGGGGCATGCCGGCCTGGGTGCCGAAGGACGCCACCGAGAAGGCGCCGATCCCGGCCAGGGCCATCTGCATCAGCGAGATCTGGCCTACATAGCCGGTCACCACTACCAGCGACAGGGCCAGGATCACCCCGATCATGGAGTTTTGCATGCCGGCGCGGTACTGGAAGGGCGCGAACACGGTCAGCCAGAACGCCACCGCCAGCAGGACCCCGTAACCGACCATCCGGCCGCGGGTGATCCGGGGGACGTACGCCTCGGGCAGCCGCTCCACCGTGAGCGCGCCCCGCGACGGCAGCGACTCGCCCCGGGCCACCATGGCCAGCGCGATCACCACGAACGGGAGCGCCCTCCGGATCCCGATGTCGGGAATCCAGCCCCACTCCAGCTCGAGCCGGAACAGTTCCTGGTCGACGATGCCCAGCATCAGGCCCGCGGCCGCGGCGATCACGAACGACGACATCCGCCCGATGAGCGCCGCACCCAGCGAGGAGATGAGCAGCACGGTGAAGAAGTTCGGGGTCACCCCGGTGATGGGCGCCACCAGGATCCCCACCAGACCGGCCAGCACCGACGCCATCACCCAGCTGACGCCGGCCTGGAAGTCGGCGTTGAAGCCCAGCAGCGTGGTGAACCGCTCGTTCTCGGCCCCGGCCCGGGTGGCGATCCCGAAGCGGGTGAAGCGGAACAACACCCACAGCGCGGCGGTGATGACGATGACGGTGCCCAGCACCCAGAGGCGGTCCTGGCCGACCCGTGCCCCCAGGATGTCGACGGGGTCGTCGGGGAAGATCGGCTCGGTCGCTTTGGCCCGGGCCCCGAAGCGCAGCACCACTGCGGCCTGCAGGAACAGCATGATCCCGACCGACGCGATCACCTTGGCCAGCACGGGGGCGTAGCGCAGCGGGCGGAAGATGGCGAAGTGGGCGATGAGCCCGAGGGCGGCTGCGGTGGCCAGCGCGATCAGCAGCGCGGGAGCCTTGCCCATCGAGTCACCCAGGCTAATGAAGGTCGGGAAGTCGACGATCTCGATCCCTGCGATGCCCTCGATCGGTGCCAGCGGGTTGGGTATCGGCGGCACGGGGTACTGGCCGTCGCCGACCAGCGACACGTACACGTAGGTCACGTAGGTGGCGATGGCGCCGTGCCCGAAGTTGATGACCCCCGACGCCCGGAAGGCCACGACCAGCCCGATGGCCAGCGCGGCGATGATGGCGCCGGAGCCGAGGCCGAACAGCACCGGGTCGAAGAACAGCTCCCTGCGGAGCCCGGCGCCGATGATCCAAGCGACCGCGAGAGCGCCGAGAACGGCAGCGCTGATCCGCTCGGCTGGAGACAGTCTGGCGATCACGAGGCCCCCTGCTGAGACGAGCCTAGCCGGGCCCTCGACGGGGCCCGGCTCGACTCGACCTCAATGAGCGTGTGAATTCGGTACGTCAGCCCAGCAGGAAGTTGAGTTCCGAGAAGTCCAGGAAGGTGAACCCGTCGGGAGCTGTCATCTGCCCGCCCGCGATGGTGACCATCAACGGAGAGGTGTTGCAGGCACCGGCCCACGGATCCGGGCCCGGGCAGCTCAAATCGGGGAAGCCGGGAACGTCACTGCTGGAGTAGGTGCTGAGCGCGGCCAGCACAGACTCGGTGGTCGCGTCGGCGCCGCCGCCTGCGATGAGCAGGTCCCTGGCGATGACCGCTTGACCCAGCGCCCAGCCGCCGAGGCCGGAAGTCTGCACGTCCGCGCCGCCGTAGGTGTCCAGCACACGGTTGATCTCGTCGATCTCCGCGCCCCCGTCGACTGTGGGAGCGCTCGACACGATCGGGCCGGCCCAGCCGTCCAGCTCGCCCGACTCGACAAGATCCTGGCTCAGGCACAGATCGTTGCCGAAGAGGTGGCCCTCGTATCCGACCGTCTCCACGCCATTGGCAGCCGCGGTGCACTGGGCGCCGTCGGCCAGGACGAACAGCCAGCCCTCGTTGTCGGTGTCGGCCGCGGACACCGGCCCGGTCAGGTCAGGCTCAAAGCCCAGATAGATGGTCTCGGTGATCGTGATCCCGTTGCTCTCGCCGATGGCGTACAGGGCCGGTTCGAACGGTGCGATGGCCGGGTCGTCGGCCAGGAACAGCGACATGGTGGAGACGTCGCGCTGATTCTTGGCGAACACGAAGAAGACCTGGGCCAGGCCGGGCAGGCCGGGATCGAAGTTGTAGAGGTTGGGGGTGAGGTAGTCGATGAAGTCGTTGCCCAGTCCGAGGTTCGCCTTGCCGGCCTCGGCCAGGATGGTGCCCGAGGCGATGCTGTTGGACAGGAAGCCGCTGTTGATGACCACGTGGACGTCGTCGGCGTTCACGAACTCGTTGGCGCAGGCAATGTGGGACTCCACCGCGTCGCCGGCGCCGCACACCTCCAACTCGATGGGATGCCCGTCGACGCCGCCCAACTCGGTGTTGAAGTAGTCGACGTAGGCCTGGACCGCCGCGGGCACCTCGGGGAACGCCATGAGCTCCTCGACCTGCGCGATCAGACCGATCTTGACCGGCTCCATCGACTCGTCGGCCATCATGGAGTCGGGCTCTTCCATGGGCTCGTCGGCCGGCTCCTCCATGGGCTCCTCAGCGGGCTCATCCATGGGCTCGTCGGCCGGCTCCTCCATGGGCTCCTCAGCGGGCTCATCCATGGGCTCGTCGGCCGGCTCCTCCGCGGGCGCGGCCGGTGCAGGCTCCGCCGCGGCGGGAGCGTCTTCCTCGTCGTCACCGCAGGCCGCGGCAACCAGGGCGAATGCAAGCAGAACTGCAGCCAGCACCCTCCAGCTGGACTTGGGACTCATGGTGTGTTCCTCCTTCGCGGCTTGAGCGCGCGTGTCTGTGGGAGTCTTGATAGCCCGATTGTACATATCTTGGCAACTCAGCGATTTCGGCAATGGTTATGTTCGCAGTGTCCTGAGTTGGCCATAGATTCTGTGTCGAAGTAGATCAGCAGCCTGCGCTTCTTAGAATGACCCTGACTCGCCGACCTGAGCCCTGCGTTAACGGCGCCTACCATGACGCCGCCATGGAACTGGATCACATCGACCGCGCCCTGATCGACGGCCTGGTAGCCGACAGCCGCGCCAGCTACGCGGCCTTGGCTAGAAGCATCGGCATGTCACAGGCGGCGGTGAAGACCAGGGTCATCCGGCTGATCGACACTGGCGCCATCCACATCCTCGGGCGGATTGATCCGCGCGCCCTCGGCTACGGCGAGTTCGCCTACTGCCTCATCGATGTGCAGGGACCGGTCACACCGGTAGCCGAGCGGCTGGCCAAGATGGACGAGACTGCGTTCGTCCTGATTCTGGCTGGGACCGGCGGACTGTTTGTGGAGTTCAGGGCAAGCGACGCTCGCCAGTTGGACGTCGCCATTGAGGGAGCCCGATCCGATCCGGCCGTACGGGGCATCGATGCCTCCTCGCTGGTGGCCTTCGTCAAGCAGGACTGGTCGCAAACCGGCCGAGACCCGGCGATTGCCGACCACCGGCTGGGCGCCCGCCAGCGCAGCGTCGACGCTACGGACATCAAGCTCCTAAGGTGCCTGGCCGCGGACGGGCGAGCCACGTTCGCCGAGATGGCCGAGGCTGCAGGCATGTCGCACGCCGCCACTCGGGATCGGGTGCTGGGGCTCATGGCCGCCGGTGTGGTGACCGTCCAGACCATCGTCAGCCCCGGAGTGCTGGGCGTGAAGGGCTATGCCGGTCTCATGATCCAGACGGACGGTCCGGCTGGACCCGTGGCCGAGGCGATCGCAGCCGTATCCGACATACCCCTCGTGGCCAGAGTGCTCGGGCGCTTCGACGTGATTGCTGAGGTCAGCTACCGCGATGAGGCCCACCTGGCCGAGTTGGTCGACGGCGTTCGCGCCGTTGAAGGGGTGCGGCAGATCGAGACGTTCGTGTACCTGGTCGAAGTCAAGGAGTCGATGATCGCCGGCCTCACCTGAACACTTGAGCCGGCAGCCTTCCCAGCGGGCTAGGGCAGCACGCCCCCGTCTATTGGTATCAGGGCGCCGTTGATGTAAGCGGCGGCAGGTGACGCCAGGAACACCACCAGCCGGGCCACCTCGTCGGCAGTGCCCCACCGGCCCAGCGGCACCTCTGAGACCAGCATCTCGCCGGCCTCGTCGTCCGTCACGCCGGCCAGGCCGGCGACCAGCCTGCGGTTGGCCACCGCCATCTGGGTGTCGATGGGACCGGGGCACACGCCCACGCAGCGGATCCCGTCGCGCCCGTGCTCCTTTGCGATGAGCTTGGTCATGGCGGTCAGGCCGAACTTGGTGACGTTGTAAGCGCCGTACCCGGCATCGGACACCAGTCCCCCGATCGACACGTTGTTGACGATCACTCCCCGGCCGGTCTCGATCATCGGGCGGAGCGCCAGCAGCGCCATCCGTCTCGACCCCATGACGTTGACCTGCCACGACAGGTTCCACTGCTCCTCGGTCTGGTCGACGAAGCGGCCAACCCCCGTGGTGGCGCCGGCGTTGTTGAACAGGATGTCGAGCGAGCCCAGGTCCTGGAGCGTGCGCTCGACAACCGCCTCGGCCTGGGCCTGGTCGGTTACGTCCAGTGGGGCCGCGAAGCTCCTGACTCCGTACTGGTCGCGCAGCTCGGCGGCCAGCGCCTCCAGCGCGGCCAGATCGTCGCCCAGGCCGTGGGTGGGGTCCTGGCGCAGCTCGGGACGGTCGCGGGCCAGGTCGGTGACGACCACGTCGGCGCCGGCCTCGGCCAGCCGCCGAGCGGTCGCCTCGCCCATCCCGGTGGCACGGCCCGCGCCGGTGACCAGCGCCACCTGTCCGGCCAGTAAGCCGGTCATGACCACCCTCCCAGCACCGGAATCTCCACCCTCGACGGACAGTCAGAGCCCCGATGGACTCCGACGACCGCAGGGGGTTCGAGCCGCGGAGTTCGGTGACTGGCCTGATCGGCGCCGGTGACGGTCAGCCGCAGCCGGTGACCGGCCCGCAATCGAGTGGCGACCGGCTGGAGATCGAAGGCCAGCTCGACCGGTCCGCCGCCCGCATCGGCGATTGCGGCCGACGCATCATCGGCACCGCAGGGGTGCCACGGCAGACCCAGATACTCGTAAGGGGGAGCATCTGTGGCTCGGTGGGAGAGCCGCAGACACCCCTCTGTGATGTAGCGCGAGAAGCCGTCAGGGCTGACCTCTTCGAGATACGCGAAGAAGTCCACTTCGGCCCGGTCGGCTCCATCGGCCGCAGCCCGCCCCTCGACATCGGCCTCGACCCAGAGATGCACCGACGGGTGGCCCACCAGGTCGCGGTCCTCAGGCAATGCGGGTGCGGTCCAGGTCAGGCCCCGGGCGTCGTTGGCGGCCATGTCGGGGTAGCCGAGGTGGTGACCCTCATCGAAGGCCACCGTGCGACCCTCGCCGCCGTAGAGGTTGGCCCACCGGTTGGCCTGTCCGGTGGTGGTCGAGTAGTCCACCGAGCAGCGGTCCACGGCCGCGGCCGCCGCCGGCCGGTCAGCGAGCGCGCCGTCGTTGGTCGAGGCCACCGTTCCCGTCGGCCCGCGGTCGAGATAGAGGGCCACACGGTCGGCGCCGGGCACGGGCCAGTCCGGGGCCGTTCGCCAGGGATTCCCGCCGGCGCCCATCAGCCAGTACGTCACCGGCGCCTCGTCCATGATGCCGTTGTCGATCCCCTTGAGCCAGTAGTCGAACCAGCGGCGCTGCTCGGCCGCGAGGTCGAAGCCGTTCATCTCGGTGTGGTAGTTGGGGTCGATCGTCAGCTTGCTGGGATTGTCGAGGCCGGCGAAGGCCAGGCAGGCGTCCCGGGTGAACCCGTCGTACCAGCCCCCGTAGTTGTAGACGGCCGCCCCCGATGCGGAGATCTCGTCGCAGAGCCGGCCCGGGGACCGCGGCGCCCAGATCGGCTCGCCGTCCTCGGAGCTGTCGCGGTGAGGGTTGCTCTGGGCGAACTCCATCACGTTGCGATTGGTGAAGTGCTCCCGCCTGGCATCGCGGATCATCGTCCCGGCGGCATCGGCATCCACCGGTGCGGCCGGATGGTTGACCGCGGGTGTGCCGTCCCAGCGCTCGACCAGCATCGGGACACCGAGGTCGAGGGCCCGCACACCGGCCGACCACATGGCGACCAGATCGTCGCGCATGATCCCGCCCGGGTAGATCACGTCGTAGGCGTCCCACCAGGCCATCTCGGGGAAGATCGCCTTGAGGTGCGGGGGCTGCTGGGCCGCGCACAGGTACTGGGTGATGCCCAGGTAGGACCGGCCGAACATGCCGATGTTGCCGTCGCTCCACGACTGTTCCGCCAACCACTCGGTGACCTCGTAGGCGTCACGGCTCTCGGCCGGGCTGAACATGCCGTCGGAGCGTCCGAACGAAGCTCCCCCACCCCGTACGTCCACCACCACGACCACGTACCCGTGGGCCACCAGGGGCAGCATCCGCTCGGCCCCCTCGATAGGGCCCATCTCGACTCGGCCCTCGGGATCGATCACGGCCCGGGTGTAGGGGGTGTGGGTCCACAGCACGGGCAACCGGTCGTCGTGGAGCTCGCCCGCCAGAGTGGGGCGGACGATGTCGGCCGCGAGGCGCACCCCGTCGCGCATGGTGACATACACCGACGACCGGTTCCATCCGTCGTAGACCGCCTCGGTGTAGCCCTCGTATCGCCCGGGCTCAGAAATGCGCACGGGTGCCCCCGGGAGGGTCATGCCTCGGAGGGATCGGCCAGGTCCGCGGCGAGACGGGCCATCACCTCATGGCTGTAGCCGAGCGGGATGCCGTCGTGACAGCCGACGAGCGAGCCGGTGAGGGTCGCGCTGGCGTCGCTGATCAGGAAGTGGAACACCGGCGCCATCTCCGACGCCTTGCGGAACACGCCGTTGGCGGTCATGCGCCGGATCAGCTCCAGGTCGGGTGCCGACTCCGCCCCCATCTCGCTCTCCACGATGCCGGGCAGCACCGCGTTGACCCGGACCTGGCGCGTTCCCAGCTCCAGGGCCCACACCCGAACCAGGTGGTCGAGGGCGGCCTTGGAGGCGGCGTAGGCGGCCATGCCCGGCGCCGCCACCGAGCCGGCCGGCGAACTCGTCACGATGACCGATCCGTGGTCGCGCACCATGCCCACCCCGTGACGGAGGGCCCGCACCACTCCCAGGGTGTTGATGTCGATCACCCGCTCGAACACGTCCATGTCGAGGTCCTCGACCTCTCCGTGGTAGTCGTCGATGCCGGCGTTGAGGATCAGGGCGTCCAGAGCGTCGAACCGCTCGGACACGGCCCCGAGCGCCCGCTCGACCGAGGCGTCGTCGGCCACGTCCATCGTCACGAAGCCGGCTCCGATGCCGTCAGCGATCGCGCTGCCCTCGGGCCTGCGGCCACAGATCACCACCTGGGCGCCGCACTCGGCTAGGTGAGCCGCTGCCGCCAGGCCGATTCCGGCGGTTCCACCGGTGACCACCACCCTGCGGCCGGTCACGTCGAAGACATCGGCTGTGGCCGTCCGGGCTGTGCTTGTCTCGGTCATGAGCTCACCCTAGAGGCCGAGCGAACAGGGAGCGTATCCGGCCCATACGGGCGAGGCCGTGGCCCGAGCGGCCCGTGAGCGCAGCGAACAAGAGCGGGAATGACCCCGTGACTACGCGACAGGCTCTCACCCATTTGCGCGCGCTCCTAGTCAGCGAAACTCATGCTGTCTGCACGACGTAGATATGGAATCACAGGCGTACGACGTGATACACAAGCGTTTCCTACCCTAGAGTGTCGCCGTTGGCGGCTCACAGGGGCCTCGGCCCGAAAGGCCGGCGAGCGCAGCGAGCAGAGCGGAAGGAACGTGAGGATGCGGCAGATCCTGGACCCGGCAGGCGAGCTAGTAGGGCCGGTCCCTGATCTTGACGACGGCCAGTTGGTCGACATGCTCCGCCTGCTGCTCACCACCCGGATGGCCGACGAGAAGCTGCTCAACCTCCAGCGGCAGGGACGCATGCCGGCCTATTACCAGGTGAGCGGCCAGGAGGCCCATGTAGGGGCCGCGCTGGCACTGCGGGAGACCGACTGGCTCTTCTCCGCTTACCGCGAGCTGGGCATGTGGCTGGCCCGGGGTATGAGCCCCATCGCCACGCTCGGGCTGTGGATGGGCGTGCCCGACGACGACGATCTCTGGGACGTCAACCGCTACCGGGTGACCAGGCTGAATGCCACCATCGGCACCCACCTGCCCCACGCGGTGGGCTTCGGCTACGCCGAGCGCCTCCAGAGGCGCGACACCGTGGCCATGGTGGTGTTCGGCGACGGCGCCACCTCGGAGTCCGACTTCCACGCGGCCATGAACTTCGCCGGAGTGTGGAGGACCCCCACGGTGTTCCTGTGCCAGAACAACCAGGTGGCCCAGTCGACCACACTCGACAAGCAGACCGCGGCGGAGACGCTGGCCGTCAAGGCCGAGGCGTACGGATTCGCCGGGGATCTGGTGGACGGCATGGACCCGCTGGCCATGTACCAGACCGCCCGCGAGGCCATCGAGCGGGCCGCCAACGGCGAAGGCCCGACCCTCATCGAGATGCTCACCTACCGGTTCGCACCCCATTCCACCTACGACGGGACCCCGGTGTACCGCACCACCGACGAGGAAGCCCGGTGGCGCGAGCGGGATCCCATCACCCGGATGCGGGCCTTCCTAGTGAACAAGGGCCTGTGGGAGGCCGACCAGGAGGACGGCATGCGGGCCGGGATCTCAGCCGAGCTCGAGGCCTTCGTCGACCAGCTCGAGGCCAGGTCCGGAGTGTCGCGCGACTACTCGCCCCGACATCTGTTCGCCCGGGCTCCGGCCTCGCTCGTCGAGCAGTTGCACCGCGAGCAGCAGGACGCCGGCGAGCCCGCCGCCACGCTGGATCCCGAGGAGGTGTGGGCGGTCGAGCCGGAGGTGTCACCCACCGGCGAGACCCGCCGGCTCGACATGACCGAGGCCCTCAAGCTGACGCTGCACTCGGCCTTCGAGCGGGATCCGTCGCTGGTGATCCTGGGCGAGGACGTCGGCGTGGAGGGAGGGGTGTTCCGGATCACCGAGGGCATGCACGAGCGCTTCGGCGAGGACCGGGTGATCGACACCCCCCTGTGCGAGACCGGCATCATGGGAACCGCGGTGGGGATGGCCATGGCCGGGCTGAAGCCGGTGGCTGAGATCGAGTTCGCGGGCTTCGTCTACCCCGCCTTCGACCAGCTCATCGGCCATGTGGCCCGCATCCGGTGGCGCTACCGGGGCCATCTCACCGCCCCGGTGGTGGCCCGGCTGCCGGTGGGCACCAACCTCGACAACTTCGAGTTCCACACCGACTCGCCCGAGTCGTTCTTCACCCACGCGCCCGGGCTGGTGGTGGTGTACCCCTCAAACCCCTACGACGCCAAGGGCCTGATGGAGTCGGCTCTGGCCAGCGAGGACCCGGTGGTGTTCCTGGAGCCCATCTCGCTGTACCGGGGCCTCAAGCAGGACGTGCCGGTCGAGCCCTACCGGATCGGCTTCGGACGGGCCAGCGTGCTGCGCGGCGGCACCGACGTAACGGTGGTGTCGTGGGGCCCGCCGGTGCGCGAGGCGCTGAAGGCGGCCGAGGCGCTGGCCGCGGAGGGGGTGTCGGCCGAGGTGGTCGACCTGCGAACCCTGTATCCGTGGGACCGCGAGACCGTGCTGGACAGCGTGGAGAGGACCGGACGGCTGGTGGTGACCCATGAGGCCCACACCACCAGCGGGTTCGGGGCCGAGATCCTGGCCGCGGTCAGCGAGCAGGGCCTGTACTCGCTGGAGGCGCCGCCGGTGAGGGTGGCCCACATGGACGTGTTCTGGGGTCCCACCCAGCTCGAGCGCTACTCCATGATCACCGCCGACCGCATCACCGCCGGCATCCGCCGCGCCCTCGCCGGCTGACATGGCGCGCGTCTTCAAAGTCCCTTCGGTGGCCCCCGGCCCGCGCCGCTCGACCGGGTGAGAGGCTGACATGGCGCGCGTCTTCAAGCTCCCTTCGGTGGGCGACACCATGGTCGAGGGCGAGATCGTGGAGTGGCTGGTGGCCGTGGGCGACACCGTGGATCTCGACCAGCCCATCTGCTCGGTCGAGACCGACAAGTCGGTGGTGGAGATGACCACCCCCTACCGGGGAACGGTGCTGGCTCTCGGAGGCGGGCCCGGCGACGTCATCGAAGTGGGCGAGACCCTCATCGTTGTCGGCGAGCCCGGCGAGGAGGTCCCCGCCGAGGACGAACCCGGCCCCGCGACGGCAGCCGCCGGTTCGGTTGCTGCTCCGCACCCGGTGCCGGCAACGGCTGCGCCCCGGCCTGCTGCCCCGGGCTCGGTCAAGGCGGTGCCCAAGGCCCGCAAGATGGCCCGCGAGCTGGGCATCGACCTGGCCGCCTTGGCCGGCACCGGATCGGGCGGCTCAATCACCGTCGCCGACGTGGAGGCCGCCGCAGCCGCGCCGACGTCGGCGGCAGGCGGTGGCCGGCGGGAGCGGCTCTCGGCCATCCGCCGCTCCATCGCTCGCCACATGACCGAGTCGATGCAGGTCCCGCAGTTCACGTCCATGGTGGACGTGGAGGCCAGCGGTCTGCTGGAGGCCCGAGCCGCCGCGTCCGCCGAGACCGGCTCGCGGGTGCCCCTCGATGCCCTGCTGGTCGCGCTGCTGGTCCCGGTACTGCGGGACCATCCCGTGATGAACGCCCGCCTCGACGGAGACGAGATCGAATACTTCGACCGCTACGACATCGGCGTGGCCGTCGACACCCCCGAGGGGCTGATGGTGCCGGTGGTTCGGGGCGCCGATGCCCTCGCGGTGCCGGAGCTGTCAGCGGAGATCCTGCGCCTGGCCGCCGCGGCCCGCGACCGCACCGTGACCCCCGACGAGCTGGCCGGGGCCACCACCACCGTCAACAACGTGGGCGCGCTCGGGATGCTGGCCGGCACGCCCATGCTGCCGGTCGGTACCAGCATGATCGCCGCCTTCGGCATGGCCCGCCCGGTGGTGTGCCTGCGGGACGGCGCCGCGGTGGAGGCGCCGACCATGACGGTGTCGGCCACCTTCGACCACCGCATCATCGACGGCGGCGCCAGCGGCCGTTTCCTGGCCCAGCTCAAGCAGTCGATCGAGCAGGCGGCCCCCGGCGAAGTGAGCTGATCGCCGAACCCGGCAACGCCGCACTCGATGTCACCGGTTGCGGTAGACATCGCGACGGTGGCCCACGCGGATCACATGGACGACCAGCCGTGCGTCGATCACCTCATACAGGATCCGGTAGTCACCGACGCGCACGCGATAGACGGACTCCTCGCCTGCGAGCGCGACGCAGTTCGGCGGCCGAGGCTCATCGGCCAGGAGGTCAATCGCGGCTCGAACCCGGCGTTGCCCAGCGGGAGGCAACCCGGCGATCGACTTGACCGCCCGGCGGGCGATCTCGACGGCGTACCGGCTCACCCGAGTCCCAGCGCAGCCTTGACCTCTTCCCAGGGCAGGTAGTCATCGTCGGCTCGCGCCGCAGCCAACTCGCGGCGGTCCGCAGCATCGTCCGCGCTTTCAACCAGGCGGTCAAATGCGCCGGCATCCAAGATCACCGCGACCCGCCGACCCCGGCGCGTCACCGAGACCGCCTCGCCCGACCGGCGAGACTCCTCGATCACCTGCGCCAGTCGGTTTCGTGCCTCGCTGACCGCCACTTCGTTCATGTACGAATCGTACATGAGGAATCGGGACCACCACGGTGTGCACCCTGAGAGCTTCGGGACTCTCAGGGCAGGGTAAGGGAGATCCCCGGTTGGGGAGGGTCGGGTCGCTCGTAGAGTCCCGCGTGAGAGCACCCCTCAGCGCCTAGGAGAAATCGTGACCTCCTCCCCTACCCAAGCACTAGCTGTCGCGGCCCGGGCCGTGGCCGCCTCCAAGATCTACGGCTCCGGCGACACCGAGGTGCGGGCCCTCGACGCCATCGACGTGGCCTTCGAGCAGGGCCGCTTCACCGCCATCATGGGCCCCTCAGGGTCGGGCAAGTCCACCCTGATGCACTGCATGGCCGGGCTCGACAGCGTCACCTCCGGCCAGGTGATCATCGGCGACACCGACCTCACCCTGCTGTCGGAGAAGGACCTCACCCTGCTGCGCCGCGACAACGTGGGCTTCGTCTTCCAGGCCTACAACCTGGTGCCCACCCTCACCGCCATCGAGAACATCACCCTCCCGATGGACCTGGCCGGCGAGACGGGGAACACCGCGTGGATCGACGAGGTGGTGGGCGCCACCGGGCTCTCCGACCGGGTCAAGCACCGCCCCAACGAGCTGTCGGGCGGCCAGCAGCAGCGGGTGGCGGTGGCCCGGGCCCTGGCCGGCAAGCCCCAGATCATCTTCGCCGACGAGCCCACCGGCAACGTCGACTCGAACACCGCGGCCGAGATCCTCGGCTTCATGCGGAGCGCGGTCGACCAGATGGGCCAGACCATCGTGATGGTCACCCACGACCCGGTGGCCGCCTCCTACGCCGACCGGGTGGTGTTCCTGGTGGACGGCAAGATCGTGGACGAACTGGCCGACCCCACACCTCAGGGCATTCGCGACCACATGACCCGGCTCGGCGCCTGACGCCGGGATCCGGCCCCCCTGGCAACTGAGATCCGACGTGCTGCGCCTAGCCCTCAAGTCGCTTCTGGCCCACAAGCTCCGCTTCGCCCTCACCGCGGTGGCGATCGTGCTGGGCGTCACCTTCGTGGTGGCCGCCTTCGTGACCGCCGACTCGCTGCGGGCCACCTTCGACGAGATCGGGGTGGACATCAACACCGGCAAGGACTTCACCGTGCGGGGCGCGCTCGGATTCGGCGAGATCGCCAACGCGCCGCCCGTTCCCGACAGCGTCGTGGACCACATCCGGGCCGTCGAGGGGGTGGCGGTGGCCGACGGGCGCTTCTTCGTGGACGGCGTCATCCCCGTAGACGGCTCCGGCGAAGCCGTGTCCACCGTCGGCGGGCCTGTCGCCGGCGTCAACTGGCTCGAGGACGAGTCGCTGTCGCAATACTTCCTGATCTCCGGCCGGTGGCCCCAGGGGCTGTCGGAGTTCGCCATCGGCGCCGGGACGTTCGCCGACTACGACTTCGAGTTGGGCCGCGACTACCAGGTGATCACCCCGACCGGGCCCCGCACCTTCACCCTCACCGGCACCATGCAGTTCGGATTCCCCGAGGACGCCGCCGCCGGGGTGGTGTTCTCCGTGTTCGACACAGCCACCGCTCAGGAAGTGCTCGGCTACGAGGGCCTGTTCAACGAGATCGACCTGCGGGCCGTGCCCGGCGCCGACCTCGAGCAGGTCCGGGACCGCATCGAGGCGACCCTGCCCGCCGGGACCGAGGTGATCAGCGCCGCGGAGGCCGCCGAGGAGTTCGGCGACTTCTTCGAGTTCTTCATCGGGCCGTTGCAAACCATCCTGCTGACGTTCGCCTTCGTCGTGCTGTTCGTGAGCACGTTCATCATCTCCAACACCTTCAACATCGTGCTCGGGCAACGGGTGCGGGAGCTGTCGCTGCTGCGGGCGCTGGGCGCCACTCCCCGCCAGGTGCGCCGCTCGGTGCTGATCGAGTCGCTGGTGATCGGCGTGGCCGCCTCCGCCGCGGGCATCGGGCTCGGCATGCTCGGCGCCCTCGGCCTCGGGGCGCTGTTCGACGCCTTCGGCGCCTCGCTGCCCGACGGTCCGATGCCGCTGCGGCTGCGCACCGTCGCTTGGGCGTTCGCAGTGGGGGTCGGCTTCACCGTCATCGCGTCTCTGGTCCCCGCGTTCAAGGCGTCGAGGGTGTCGCCGGTCGCCGGGCTGCAGGAGAGCACCGGAGACGACGGCGGGCATCTCCGCCTCTGGCGGCTGATCGTGGGGGCCCTTCTGGCCGCCATCGGGCTCGTCCTCACCGGCCGAGGCCTGTTCGCCGACTTCGACTCCACCACCGCGCAGCTGTTGTCGCTGGGAATCGGGGCCGCGGTGGTGTTCGTGGCGGTGGCGGTGCTCAGCCCGCTGATCGCCGGTCCCGTCGTGTCGGCATTGGCCGGGCCGCTGCCGCGGATCCTGCGCACTCCGGGCCGGCTGGCCCGCGACAACGCGGCCCGCAGCCCCCGACGGACCGCGGCGACCGCGGTGGCCCTGACGATCGGGCTGGCGCTAGTGGCCATGGTCCTAGTGGTCGGCCAGTCGCTCAAGGACACCTTCTCCGACAGCCTCAGCAGCGCGGTGAGAGCCGACTACATCATCAGCGCCCAGACGATCTCCGGAGTGCCCAAGACCCTGGCCGAGGACCTGAGGGCGGCGGGCGTGCCAACGGTGGTCGGGCTGGACGAGGACCTCGTGCAGATCTTCAGCCCGGTGGCCCCGGACCGGATCCTGCAGACCGAGATCACCGTGACCGACCTGGCCACTGTCGGCGAGGTCGCCAACCTCGGCGTCACCGAGGGCTCCCTCAGCACTATCGACCCGGCCTCCGAACTGCTCGTCAACGAGAACGCCGCGGAGGAATGGGGCCTGTCGGTCGGAGACCCGGTCGAACTCGTGCTGGTCAGCGGCGAGACCCTGGCGGTGACGGTCGGCGCGGTCTTCGCCGAGACTCAGCCGCCCTTCTGGGACGACTGGCTGATCGACCAGTCGCTGCACGAGCAGGCAGTCGCGGCCGACGCCTTCGAGCAATGGGTGGCCGTCAAGGGGGACGGCGCCGAGCCGGCCGCGACACAGGCCCTGATCGAGCAAGTGCTCGGCGCCTATCCCCAGGCGAGCCTAGAGGACCGCCAGCAGTTCCGGGAGAACGCCGAATCGAACCTGAACACCCTGCTGGCGATGGTCAACGTGTTCCTGTTGTTCGCGCTGGTGGTGGCCCTGTTCGGGATCGTCAACACCCTCACGCTCTCGGTGTTCGAGCGCACCCACGAGATCGGGCTGCTCAGGGCGGTGGGGATGACCCGGCGCCAGCTGCGGCGGGTGATCCGCTGGGAGGCGGCCACCATCGCCCTCTACGGAGCCATCATCGGCGTCGCGCTCGGGCTGGCCTTCGGAGTGGCCCTCTCGGTAGCCATCCCCGACGAGGTCATAGACCGGGTGTCGGTGCCCGGCGGCCAGATTGTAGGGCTCGTTCTCGTGGCCGTCGTCTTCGGGCTGCTGGCGGCGGTGTTCCCGTCGTACCGGGCGGGGCGCATGAACGTCCTCGAAGCTATAGCCGCGGACTGACCGCAGGCCGAGGGTTCGTCAATGTTCAAGCTCGCCCTTCGGAGCCTGATCGACAAGAAGCTGCGCTTCGCGCTGACCACTTTCGTGGTGGTTCTGGGCGTCATGTTCGTGGTGGGCTCGTTCACGCTCACCGACAGCCTGCGGTCCACGTTCGCGGGGCTAGCCCGGGACATCGCCCAGGGCGCCGACCTGACGGTGCGGGCGGACCAGTCCTTCGGCGGCGACTTCGACCGGGCGACCGTGCCCGAGGCGGTGGCCGACCAGGTGGCCGGCGTGGAAGGGGTGGACCGGGTACAGCCCGAGCTGGGCACCCTGAACGTGTTCATCGTCGACGGCGACGGCGAGCCGATCAGGCCTCCGGGCCCGCCCGCGCTGGGCTTCAGCTTCAACCCGGGCACCTTCTTCATCACCGACGGCAGGCAGCCCGCCGCGCCCGGCGAGTTCGCGGCCGACACGTCGACCGCGGCCGACAACGGCCTGCGCATCGGCGAGACCTACGAGATCAACGGGCCGGTCTCGGCGGAGCCCTTCGAGCTGGTCGGGGTGTTCAACTTCGGGGCTCCCGACGCCCACACCGGCCTGGGCCAGACCATGGCCGCCTTCGAGCTCGAGGAGGCCCAGCGCTTCTTCGGCATGGAGGACGGCTACCAGGCGATCGGTGTCCTGGTGTCGACCGGCTCCGAGGTGTCGGACGTGCAGGACCAGCTTGAGGCCGAACTGGGCGACGGCTACCGCGTGATCACTCAGGAGGTCGACGCGGCCGAGCAGGAGGAGGACTTCAACCAGGTCGTCGACATCTTCAACACCATCCTGCTGGTGTTCGCGTTCATCGCGGTGTTCGTGGCCGCCTTCATCATCAACAACACGTTCCAGATCATCCTCGGCCAGCGGGTGCGAGAGATCGGGCTGTGGCGGGCCATCGGAGCGACACCGAGGCAGGTGAGCCGGTCGGTGATCACCGAGTCGGCCATCGTGGGCGTCGTCGCCACGGTCATCGGGATCGGCCTCGGCCTCGTGCTCGCCCTGGTGCTGCGGGCCATCCTCGACCTGGTCGGATTCCCGCTCCCACCGGGGCCGCTGACGCTGCAGCCCCGCACCGTCGGGCTGGCGCTGCTCGTGGGCCTGGGCGTGACGATGATCTCGTCGATCGCGCCCGCGCTCAGGGCCCGCAAGATCTCCCCGGTGGCCGCTCTGGCCCACGACTTCCGGCTGGACCCCACAAGCTTGCGGCGTCGCGTGATCGCGGGCGGGACGGTGTTCGCGGCCGGGGTGGTCGCGCTGGCCGCCGGCATGACCGCCGGGCTGGACACCACCCCCACCTTCGTTCTGCTGGGGATCGGGGCCGTGCTCGCCTTCATCGGCATCAACACCGTGAGCCCGGCCTTCGCCCGGCCGGCGGCGTCGGCGCTGGGCCGCCCGGTGAAGTCGCTGTTCGGCATGCCGGGCCGCTTGGGCCGCGACAACGCCGCCCGGAACCCCCGGCGGACTGCCTCCACCGCCGGTGCGCTCCTGATCGGCCTCGCTCTGATGGGGCTGGCCGCGGTGGTCGGCGAGTCCGTCAAGAAGACGTTCGTCAACATCATCGAGAACGCGGTGGAGGCCGACTACTTCATCCGGTCGGCCGATACCGGCTTCGGCCCCCCGCCCGGCTTCCCGGCCCGGCTGGCCGACGACATCGAGGCGCTGGACGAGATAGAGAGCGTGATGCGGATCCAGTTCGCCTTCGGCGGGCTGAGCGTCGACGGGGAGCCCCGGGATATCGTGGCCGCCGACATGGCTCTGGCCGACGACCACTTCGACGGCCAGGTGACCTCTGGCGACATGGCCGCCGGCGATCCGCTCACCGCCCTGGCCCTGCACAGCGACTCGGCCGCGAGCTTGGGTGTCGGCGTGGGCGACACCCTCGAAGCCACCTTTCCCGACAACCAGACCGAGACCCTCACCGTGGTGGCCATATTCGAGGACGCCGCCATCTACGGCAACTGGCTGATCGACGGGGCCCTATGGGACCGCCACTTCAACCGCAACGACCTCGCCTTCGCCAGCGCCCGCATCGCCGGTCTCGCGGGCGCCGCCGACGAGGCCGGGCAGGCTGCGCTGCAGGCTCGCAGCCGGGCGGCCGTCGAGGGCGTGCTCGACCGGTATCCCACCGTGAAGGTCGAGAACCAGGCCGAGTTCCGCCAGGCCCAGGAGTCCCAGCTCACCGCGCTGATCAGGGTGATCCAGGTGCTCATAGGCCTGTCGTTCGTCATCGCGCTGATCGGCATCATCAACACGTTGAGCCTGTCGGTGTTCGAGCGCATCCACGAGATCGGCCTGCTGCGCTCGGTGGGCATGACCCGGAAGCAGCTGCGGCGCTCGATCTACTGGGAGGCCCTGATCGTGGCCGTCTTCGGCGGGCTGCTCGGGGTGACCGTCGGCACCGTGTTCGGCGTGGCGACCACGCTGGCGCTGCCTGAGTCGTTCGTGCAGACGGTGGCGGTGCCGTGGCTCGACCTCGTGGTCTTCGTCTTGATCTCTGCGGTCGCGGGCCTGCTGGCCGCCATCCTTCCCGCGATACGGGCCGGTCGCATGAACATCCTCGACGCCATAGCCCACGAGTAGGGCTCGGCTCGCGGGGTCCTCGACGCCGAAATTGGCGACGGATTGGGTGTCTGGCACCCATTGTGTCGCCAATTTCGTGGCGGTAGGGGCCGAGCGAAGCGCTGTCGAGACAGCGCTAGGGGTAGCGGTCGAAGAGGGCTTCGAGCTGCTCGCAGATGTAGTCCATGTGCTCGTGCTCGAGGCCGTGGTGGATGGGCAGCGACAACGAGTAGTCCATCATGCGGTCGCAGTTGGGGAGGCCCCCGGCCGGGGCCCGGTGCTCGATGGCCGCGAATCCGGGCTGGCGCAGGATGTTGCCGGTCCACACCATCCGGGTGGACACGCCCCGCTCCGCCAGGAACTCCTGGGCCTGGGTGCGGGTGAATCCAGCATCGGCGGTGATCTCGAAGCAGAACCGCATCCACGTGGTGTCGGTCTCGGGTGTGGTGCGTCCCGGGATCACACCCTGGCGGCCTGTCATGAAGTCGTCCAGGCGGCGCCAGTTGGCGCGGCGGCGGGCGTTGAAGCCCTCGAGCTTGTCGAGCTGCACCAGCCCGTAGGCCGCGCTGAGCTCGTTGGGCTCGAAGTTGTAGCCGATGGAGTCGAACACGAACACCAGGTCGTAGGGCGTGCCGTCGGCCAGGGCCGAGAACCGGTCCTGCCGGCCCCGGCGCGAGCCGTAGAGGTACGACTCGCTGCGCCGGCCCCAGCGGCGCAGCGACAGGCCCATGTCGTAGGCGTCGGGGTCGTCGATGCCGACCAGCCCGCCGGTGCCGCCCGCGGTCATGGCGTGGGAGCGGGCGAAGCTGGTGACCCCGATATGGCTTCGTTCGCCGGTGCGCCGGCCCCGCTGGTGGCTGTCGAGCACGTCGCAGGAGTCCTCGACCACCGCCAGCCCATGGGCGTCGGCCACCGCTCGCAGCCGGTCCCAGTCGGGGCAGTTGCCGCACAGGTTCGGGGCCAGGATCGCCCTGGTGCGGTGCCCGATCATTTCCTCCACCGCATCGGCGTCGATCTGGTAGGTGTCGGCAGCGACGTCGGCGAACACGGGCACTATCCCGGACTGGACCATGGGCGCGATGTCGGTGGAGAACGTCAGCGGCGAAGTGATGATCTCGTCGCCGGGTTCGAGGCCGAGCAGGTCGATGGCTATGCGCAGCGCCGACGATCCCGAGTTCACCATCAGCCCGAACCGCTTGGACAGCTTGGCCGCGACCCGAGCCTCCAGCGCCAGGGTCGCATCGGCGATGTCGAGGGTCGGGTTGTCCCGCATGACCGCCACGACCGCCTCGATCTCCCGCTCGTCGTGCACAGCCCCTGCAAGCGGCAGCTTCATGGTGCAACTCCTCCCAGACTTCGACGCTCGACCCGACGAGCACGCTACGCGACGGCGCAGGCCGCGACCGGGCAGGCCGCGACCGGGCAGGCCGCGACCGCAGCTCGCCCGAGGGCGCGGCGCTCGCGAAGCAGGGCCCGATCAGAAGGGCCCGATACGAAGGGCCCGATCAGAAGGGCCCGATCCGAAAGGCGCGTTCGGATCGTCACGCTGCCCGCTCGGCCGGAGGCGCGGCGAGCTCCAGCCGCTCGATGCCGTGTTCTGCCGCGCCCATTGTCACGCCGTTCGCGGCCATGCAGATGAGAATCTCCGCTCCGGGGCCGATACCGCGTTCCACCAGCCACTTCCGGGCCCGACCCACCTCCACCTTTCCGGTCGGGTTCGTTGTGCGCCAGATGACACTCACCCGTTGTGACGGCGAACCGTTCAAAGGCACCAGCAGGCTGTCGTTCGGACGGATCCCGTTCGCCCAGGCGATGTGGCGGTTGACCTTGAACGAGTAACCCCTGAGGTTCTCCTCCGCCACCGCAAGGCGTTCCCCCCAGCCTGCCCAGGTGCGCACCGCGCCCGCGATCGTCGTCGGAGGCTTCGGGTTGAAGGCGGGGACGCGCGTGAAGCGCACGGAATCGCCGTCGATATCGAAGATCGGCAGAGCCAGATATGTCTTGACCGATGATTCGGACACGCCGAAACTAGCGGTGAACTCCTCGATGATCGTTGCCCGGCTGGCGACGCCGCCGCCGCGCTCGATCCGCTTGATGATCTGGTTGGCGATGCCCTCGTACTTCTCATGCCCCCACTCCCGGAGCGCGATCCTGAAGTGCTTGTCGATGCGCACCATCTCCGGATTCCTAAGGTTCTTGATCGAGGCCACGGAGCCGTTGCCGATGGCCTCCACCAACTCGGCAGGCGTCATCGGTCTGCCCACAAGACGCAGGACCCGCTCAGCCTTCACCTCGAGCCGACCGTCCCAGCGGACCAGCCACCCTTCCCCTATGTCGCGCCAGGCGCCCGTGCCCACCATGAAGGCGAGCAATGCCTCGGGATCCCTGATGCCGGCCAGGGCGTCGGTCAGGTCCTCGAGCTTGAGCACCCATCGGCTGCCGACCGCGTCGTCGATGATGCTCTGCAAGCCAGCCCTCGTCCCATGATCGCCCAGAAGCAAATCACCGCTGTGGACATAGCCGGCAATCCACCGCATGAACTCGAATTGGCTCGCACCGAGCCGCCTCACCCACCGCCGGACAGCGTCACCCTCGACCAGCGCGACCTGCCCGAGATCGGCCCTGAGCAGCCCCGCCGTCCATGCGATGATCCTGAACCGGTCGCTCGCCAACCGGTCGCGGACCAGCGACATGTCACGAACGACGCGCCTGCGCACCGCCTCCGCGCTGATGCCCCGCTCCCGGCCCAGCGCCGCGAGCGTGGGCCGGTCCCGTTGAAGCTCACGGGCAGCCAACAGGTCCGGATCGGCCGCGAGCGACAGGAGATCCCCCGTGAGCTGCCAGAGCGATGCTGTCTCGTGGGCCAGCAGCCGGTGCCGCGCCTCCCAAACGGCCGGATCTTGCGGGTTCTCGTGCAGCGCAGCACGCTGCGGATGGACTGCGGCCATCGCGGGCCTCCTTCGGTCAAGGGTTGATCGGCTGGGGCGCCCGCGAGGGCTGCTCCGAGGCCTTCGGCCGGGCATCATGACCCGACTCGACGGCTAGTCAAATTCAGCGGTCAGCCGGAATCCGGCTGCTGGTTTACCTTACCTTACGATACTAGCCATGCCAACTCAGTTCATCACAACGGCCAGATTAGGAGACTGCTGCGACACGGAGCACCGCTTGTGTCGAGCCTGACATGGCTGCACGTCGACAAGGACTTCGAACTCATCGCTGGCGTTCGGACAGCCCGTCGAGCGGTTGGTGCTCCCTCAGGAAACGAACTCGCCACAACTCCTACGCTCTTGGATGCTGGCACCGCTCGCGATCCCCGGCCGCGCGAGCGGGAGTGGATACGGTGCTGAGGATGGATGAAGTCGAAATTGGTCACCGGTGGGAGCCGATCACCGACCTGACAGACGCCGACCGCGCCGCGGCCAGCGAGGAACTCCAGCCGCTGCTTCGCACATGGGAGGAGGTCCGCAAGGAACTACCGGATCACCTGGTGACCGCGTTCAACGAGCGACTCCGCCGCGAATGGGCTATCGAGACCGGCATCATCGAGCGCCTGTACACACTCGACGATGGAACGACGCGACTCTTGATCGAACAAGGCATCGACGCATCCCTGATCCCTCACGACGACAGCGAGGAGCCGCCCGAACTCATCGCCGGGATGATCGCTGACCACCTCGACGCAGTCGAGTGGCTGTTCGATGTCATCACGCAGAAGCGTTCGCTCTCGACGTCGTTCGTCAAGGAACTGCACCAGCTGATGACACGCAGGCAGGAGTTCGCGGCCGGCGTCGACATCTTCCGCCGACCCGCTCGAATCGAGCTGCTTCACGGCGCCTACAAGCGCAGACCCAACAATCCCACCCGGCCCGATGGGAAGATCCACCAGTACTGCCCACCGGAACACGTCGATGCCGAGATGGACCGCCTGCTTGAGATGCATGAGGCTCACACTGCCTCCGGGATCGCGCCCGATGTCAGCGCGGCCTGGCTGCACCACCGTTTCGTGCAGATCCATCCATTCCAGGACGGCAACGGGCGCGTGGCTCGTGCGATCGCGTCTCTTGTGCTGATCCGTGATGGCATGTTCCCGCTCGTCGTCACGAACAGGGACCGCGAGCAGTATCTCGAAGTCCTGGGTGACGCCGACAACGGACACCTGGCTCCCTTCGTCGCCCTAGTGGCCCGCCTACAGAAGAAGTGGCTGGTGCAAGCCTTGGGAATAACAGGTGCTGTACGTCTGGAGGCCGAGCACCTAGATCAAGTCCTTGAGTCCATCGGCGAGACCTTCAGCCTGCGGGAGCAGGCTCTGCAGTCGGAGTTGGATGTGGCGAAGGAGACAGCCGAGGCGCTGCTGGATGGCGCGGTCGAGATGCTCGAAGGCATCAGAGGCCGGCTCGAGGAGCAGATCAGGTCAGAGTTCTTTGAGCGCAGTGTCTTCACGGACTTCAACCGCGACAGAGATGCCAAGCGCCGCGGCTACTACAGGTATCAGGTGAACGATACCGCTCGCCACTTCGAGTACTTCGCGAACATGCGCGACTATCACTCCTGGGCGCGGCTCGTCATCGAGACGGAGCAGGGACGGTCTGAGATCCTGCTTTCGCTCCATGGCGTGAACCGGGAGTATCGCGGGTTGATCGGTGCCTCCGTATGTTTCTTTCGACGCCAGAACGGCGACGTCGTCGAGCCGCAGATAACCGACTTGCAGCCGGCGTGCGAGGAGATGTTCCAGATCAACTACTTCGAACCTGCTGAGTCCGTTCTCCGTCGTTTCAGCCCCTGGCTCAGTCACTCACTGCTGCGCGGTCTCGATCAGTTCCGCCGCAGCGAATAGGAGGATCAGTCGGCAACACACCCGTCGGCGCCGGATCCCAAGCAGTTCAGGTGCGGTAGAGCATTCCTTTGTAGGCGGGGGTGAAGCCGGCTGACTCGAGGCGGGCCGCCCACGGGGTCTCCCGTACCGCGACTCCGTCGACCTTGGCGATCTCCAGTTTGCGGAGCCGGCCGTCCTTGACTAGGCCGATGATCGCCTCGATCCAGGCGTCGCCGGATTCTGCGGCCGCGAAGGTGGTGAGGGAGCGTCCGCCGCGTTCGACCGCCACTGCGGGCGCGCCGTCGATGAGCACCATGTGGGCGCCGGCGGTGCGGGCCGGGCGGCCGAGCGACTCGGGCCAGGCCAGCGCCGCCCCGTAGGGCTGGGCCGGGTCGGTGGCCGCCAGCACCACCGGCGCAGCGTCCGGCTCGGGCGTGCGGGCCCGCCGCAGGCGATCGACCGCGCCGGGCAGGGCGAACTGGGCCGCGCCCAGCCCGGCCACGAAGTAGCCCCGGCGGGCCTCGCCCCGCTCCTCCAGCGCCTTGAGCACCGGGTAGACCCCCGCGAACCCGCCGTCGATGCCCTCGCCCAGAGCAGTCTCTCGGGTGACCACGCCGTAGCGCTCGAGAAGCTGATGGGCCCGGGCCAGGGCCGATTCGGTGGGAGCGGGCTGGGGACTGAGCAGGGGCTCCACCAGCGACCAGCGGCCCGCGGCCGACGGCGGCCCGGTCGCACTGAGCCCTCCCAGCCGCAGGCGGCCCCGGCGGGAGCGACCAGCCCGGGACGGCGAGTGGCGGCTGCGGCCGCGAGCCGGGCCGCCGATGCGGGCCCGCAGGGGCGCAAGGGAGTCGTTGGTGACCTCGCCGGCCCACACCAGGTCCCACAGCGCGGCCAGCACCGTCTCGGTGTCATACGGCAGCGACGCGGCCTGGGCCGCGGCCACCAGATCGCCCCAGAAGGACGCTCCCCGGTCGCGCAAGCGGGCTCGCAGCGCGTCGTGCAGGGTGCCCTCGCATCCCTCGGCGGCCGGCACCAGCAGCCCGGCCTGATCGCGGAACACCAGGCGGACCCGGCCGTCGGTGGCGCCCAGCGCTCCCGCGCCGACCCACGCGATCTCACCGGAGGTGCACAGCTGGTCCAGGTCGGCGGGCTTGTAGCCGATCATCCGGCAGGCCAGCACGTCAGCCTCCAGCACCGATGCCGCAACCGGTGCCCCCTGCAGCTGCGCGACCACATCTGCCAGGGCGTCCACCCCCCGGCGCCGGCCCCCGACGCCCTGCCAGTCGGGCAGGAACCTGGCCAGCGCCTCGGGAGGCACCGGCTCCACCTCCTGGCGCAGTGCGGCCAGGCAGCGACGGCGGATTCGCCGCAGGACGTCGGCGTCGCAGAACTCGCGATCGGCCCCGCCGGGCCGGAACTCGCCGCGCAGCAGGCGACCCTCGGCCACCAGCGACGCCAGCCGGGCGGTGACCGGCTGCTCGCCGACCCCCAGCCACCGGGCCACGTCCCGAGCCAGGAACGGACCGTGGGTGCGGGCATAGCGCACACACAGGTCGCCGAGCGGGTCGTCGACCGGCTCGGTGGCCGACGCGGGCAGCCCCACCGGCACCGCCGCACCGGCCGCGTCGCGCAAGCGGGCTGCGTCGGCGGCGTCGGCCACCACGTCCCGCCCGGCCAGGCGCACCTCGATGGCCCGGCGCTGCTCCACCAGCGTGCGCACCCACCCCGCGACCCGCTCGGCGTCGGATCCCGCCACCGGGACGGTCCGGGCCCGCAGCTCATCGAGTGTCAGCGGCCCGAGAACTCTCAGCAGGTCGTGGAGTTCGTCGGCGTCCCGGGCCTGGCCCCCGGCGACCAGCCGCTGCAACTCCAACTCGACGTCGGTGATCACCCCGGCGTCGAGCAGCTCTCGCAGCTCCTCGGCGCCGAGCAGGTCGCGCAGCAGGTCACGGTCGAGGGCCAGCGCCGCGGCCCGCCGCTCGGCGAGCGGGGCGTCGCCCTCGTACATGTACACCGCGATCCACGAGAACAGCAGCGACTGGGCGAACGGCGACGCCTGGGGGGAGTCCACCGCCACCATCCGGATCCGGCGGCTGCGCAGGTCGGCCATGAGCTCGACCAGCGCGGGAAGGTCGAACACGTCGTTGAGGCACTCCCGGGTGGTCTCCAGCAGGATCGGGAACGAAGGGAACTTGGCCGCCACCGACAGCAGGTCTGCGGCCCGCTGGCGCTGCTGCCACAGCGGTGTGCGCTGGTCGGGGCGGCGCCGGGGCAGCAGCAGCGCCCGGGCCGCGCACTCCCGGAACCGCGACGCGAACATCGACGTCTCGGGCAGGCGCGACACCACCAAGTCCTGGATCTCCTCTGGGTCGAACAGCAGGTCGTCCAGCGGGAGCTCGTCGATGGCCTCGGGCAGCCGCATCACGATCCCGTCGTCGCCCCACATCAGGTCCACGTCCACGCCCCACGCCTCGCGCAGGCGGGCTTGCAGCGCGACGCCCCAGGGCGCGTGGACCTGGGCGCCGAAGGGGGTGAGCACGCACACCCGCCAGTCGCCGATCTCGTCGCGGAAGCGCTCCACCACCACGGTGCGGTCGTCGGGCACCGCGCCGGTGGCAGCCGACTGGTCCTCCAGGTAGGCGACGAGGTTCTCGGCAGCCGTCTCGTCGAGGCCGCAGCGCTGCCGCAGCCGGTCCTTGGCCGCCTCGGCATCACCGGAGCGCAGCTCCCGCACGAGGCGCCCGACAGCTCGGCCGAGCTCGAGGGGGCGGCCGGGCCCGTCGCCGTGCCAGAAAGGCATCTTGCCTAGCTCGCCGGGAGCGGGTGTGACCACCACCCGCTCGAAGGTGATGTCGACGATGCGCCACGAGGTCGCGCCGAGCAGGAACGTCTCCCCCACCCGGCTCTCGTAGACCATCTCCTCGTCGAGCTCGCCCACCCTGGTCCCGTCGGGCAGGAACACGCCGAACAGCCCCCGGTCGGGGATGGTGCCGGCGTTGGTGACCGCCAGGCGCTGGGCGCCGGCCCGCCCCCGCAGCATCCCGCTGGCCCGGTCCCACACCACTCGGGGCCTCAGCTCGGAGAACTCCTCGGCCGGGTAGGTGCCCGACAGCAGCTCCAGCACGCTGTGCAGCACGTCGTCGGACAGCTCGGCGAAGCCCGCGCTGCGCCTGAGCACCGCGGCCAGCCGGTCGACGGGCCAGTCGTCCATGGCGCACATGGCCACGATCTGCTGGGCGGCCACGTCGATGGGGTTGCGCAGGTAGCGGGTGTGCTCCACCTCGCCGGAGTGCATGCGCTCCACCACCGTGGCCGCCTCGAGCAGGTCGGCCCGGTGCTTGGGGAAGATCCGCCCCCGGCTGGGCTCGCCCACCCGGTGGCCGGCCCGGCCGATGCGCTGCAGCCCCGAGGCCACCGACCCCGGCGAGGCCACCTGTACGACCAGGTCCACCGCGCCCATGTCGATGCCGAGCTCGAGGGTGGAGGTAGCCACCAGCCCCCGCAGCTCGCCCCGCTTGAGCTCGTCCTCGATCAGCAGGCGGCGCTGGCGCGACAGCGACCCGTGATGGGTCTTGACCAGCTCGAACCCGTCGGCCGGCCCGGCACCCACCTGCTCATCGCCCAGCGCAACCGGCGGCGGCACCTGCAACAGGCTCTCGATCGACTCGCCCACATGCACGGGACCGGCCGCGCCACCGCGGTCGCCGGCCGTGCCGGCCCGTTCCTCAGCCTCCCGGCCATCGCTCTCGAGATGCAGTTCGTTGAGGCGGGCGGCCAGGCGCTCCGCCAATCGCCGGGCGTTGGCGAAGATCAGCGTCGACTGGTGGGACTGAACCAACTCCAGCAGGCGGGGATGGATGGCGGGCCAGATGCTGCGCCGCATCGGTCCGGCCGCGGCTCCTGCCGACGCCGGCGGCTCGACGGTCTCGCCCAGTGAGGCCATGTCGGCCACCGGGACCACCACCTCCACGTCGAGTTCCTTGCGGGCTCCGGCGTCTACCACGGTGACCGGCCGGGGCACCGGCGATCCGTGTCCGGTGCCGGTGAAGCCGCCGAGGAAGCGGGCGATCTCGTCGAGGGGCCGCTGGGTCGCTGACAGCGCGATGCGCTGGGGCGAGCGCTGGCACAGCTCCTCCAGCCGCTCCAGCGACACCATCAGGTGGGTGCCCCGCTTGCTGGCGGCCACCGCGTGGATCTCGTCGATGATCACGTGCTGAACCCCGGTGAGGATCTGGCGGGCCTGGCTGGTGAGCATCAGGAACAGCGACTCGGGCGTGGTGATCAGGATGTTGGGGGGATGCCGCACCAGCCGCCGGCGCTCGTCGGCCGAGGTGTCCCCGGTGCGCAGCCCCACGGTGGGCTCGTGCACGTCCACCCCGAGGCGCTCGGCGGCCAGCCGGATGCCGTGCAGCGGGGCCCTCAGGTTCTTCTCAACGTCCACCGCCAGCGCTCGCAGGGGCGACACGTAGAGCACTCGGGTGCCCTCCCCGGCCGCGGCGGTGCCCGGCGACATGAGCCGGTCGATGGCCCACAGGAACGCGGCCAGCGTCTTGCCGGTGCCGGTGGGGGCGCACACCAGCGTGTGGTCGCCGGCCGCGATAGACGGCCAGCCCTCGGACTGGGGCGCGGTCGGCGCGGCGAAGGCCGACGCGAACCACGCCCGGGTCGGCTCGGAGAAAGCAGCAAGCGGGTCGGCTGCCACGCCGCCACCGTACTGACCCCCTGCGACACCCATCGGGCCTACAGTAAGTCCCATGACTCATCCATTCCGCTTCGGTGTCGAGCTGAAGGGCCCGTTGCCTGGCCTGACCTGGGCCCAGACGGCGCAGCGCGTGGAGGAACTCGGTTTCTCCAACCTGGTGATGCCCGACCACTTCGACGAGCAGTACGCCGTGGGCCCGGGCCTGGCCGCTGCGGCCGCGGCCACCACCAACCTGCGATTCAGCGCCTTCGTGTACGGCAACGACTACCGCCATCCGGTGATGGCGGCCAAGGAGGTGGCCACCCTCGACATCCTGTCCGGCGGCCGCATGGACCTCGGGCTCGGAGCGGGCTGGAAGCGGGTCGACTACGACGAGGCCGGTTTGGACTACGACCCGCCGGGGGTGCGCGTCGACCGCATGGTCGAGTCGCTGCACATCATCCGCGCCCTTTTCGAGGAAGGGCCGGTCACATTCGAGGGCGAGCACTACACGATCCGCGGCCTCGAAGGCCTGCCCAAGCCGGTGCAGTCGCCGATGCCGGTGGCCATCGGCGGAGGCGGGCGCCGGATGCTCACCCTGGCCGGTCGTCACGCCGACATCGTGGGCGTGAACGCCAACCTGCGCTCCGGCGAGATAGGCCTCGACGCCATGAACGACGTCCTCGGCGCCGATCGCTTCGACACCAAGCTCGAATGGGTGCGAGAAGCAGCCGGCGACCGCTTCGACCAGCTAGTGCTCAACGTGCTGATCGCTGCGTGGCAGATCACCGACGGCGGTCGAGCCACGACGGAGGCGATGGAGGCCACCGCAAGCATGTTCGGCCAGCCGCCCGAGGTGTTGGCCGACGTTCCATTGCTGTTGATCGGGTCACCGGCCGAGATCGCCGACACCCTCCGCCAGCGGCGGGAGCGTTGGGGCTTCAGTTACATGATTCTGGGTGCCGCCAACACCGACGTCGAGGCCTTCGCCCCCGTGATCGCAGAACTCGACGGCGAGTGAGCGCGAGCGCACCGGCCGCGCCTATGGTGGAGCCATGACGTCGACCGCGGCCGAGGCGGCGCCCTACGAGTCGCCCGAATGGCATCCCGCCTTCGAGGAGTACTGCGAGACCATCTTCGAGTTGGCCGAGGACGACCTGGAGGTGATCCAGGCCCGCATCGCCGACCGGCTGGAGATCTCCCGCCCCGCGGTGTCGGAGATGATCCGGCGGATGCAGGCCGAGGGCCTGGTCGAGGAGGGCAAGGGCACGATCGAGCTCACCGCCCGGGGATACTCGCTGGCGGAGACCGTGGTGAGGCGCCACCGGCTGGCCGAGTGCTTCCTCACCGACATTCTGGGGCTCTCGTGGGCGGAGGCCCATCAGGAGGCAGGCAAGTGGGAGCACGTCATCTCCCCCTCGGTGGAGAAGGCCATGATGCGGGTGCTTGAGGAGCCGACCACCTGCCCCCACGGCAACCCGATCCCCGGCTCGGGCTACGAGCCGCCCGAGATGGTGACGCTGGACACCCTCCAGGTGGGACGGGACTTCACCGTGCAGCGCATCCCCGAGGAGCTGGAGTTCCAGCCGGGGATGCTCGAGTTCCTCGAGCAGGCGCAGGTGACACCCGGATCCACGGGTACGGTCACCGCCCGCTCCCCCGACGGCACCTTCACCCTCAGTGTCGAGGGCGGACCGGTCGGCCTGAGCGACTACGCCACCTCCCGCATCCTCGTCACCGCCGCGCCGGCCAGCTGAGCCCCTCGACACTCGCGCTCACTCTCGGGCGCGGACTTCGGCCGTGTGCTACTTTGATGTGATCAAAGTGAGCTCAGCCTTCAGCGGCTCGCCGCCGGAGGCTGCCCGAACAGGGGGATCCCCATGACCGCCAACCAATTCTCCAGACGCACGTTCCTGGGAGGCACCGCCGCCGGGGCCGGCCTGCTGCTGGGCGGCAGCACCCTCATCACGGCGTGTTCGGGCTCCGAGCCCGTGCCCGCCGCCCTGACGCCGGTGAACTTCCACCTGAGCTGGTTCGACTCGGTGCAGTTCGGCGGCTCCTACGTCGCCGACGCCAACGGCCACTACGCCGCTAACGGGCTCGACGTGACGCTGGTGCCGGGCGGACCGGGCGTGTCGCCCGACACCTCGGTCATTGCGGGCCAGTCCATCATGGGCATATCGGCCGCCAACTTCGCGGGCCAGGCGGTGGCCGACGGCGCGCCGCTCAAGGTCGTGGGCGTGGCCATGCAGCGCAACCCCTTCGTGATCGCCTCGCTCACGAGCAACCCGGTCAACGAGCCCAAGGACCTGGAGGGCCGGAGGCTCGGCATGGCCTTCAACAACCAGCTCGACCTCGAGCTGCTGTCGTCGCTCAACGGCGTCGACGTCAACGCCATCGAGGTCATCCAGGCCGACTACGACCCGGCCCCGCTGGTCAACGGCGAGGTCGACTGCCTGCTGTGCTGGCTCGTCGACCTGCCGGTGGCCATGACCGTGGCCGGCATCGACAACACCACCATGCTGTTCGCCGACTTCGGCTACGCGGTCCACAGCCAGACCTACATCGTCACCGAGGAGACCCTGGCCAACAACCGCGAGACCGTGAAGTCGCTGCTGCGGGGCGAGATCCTCGGCTGGCAGGACCACAAGGCCGACCCGGACACGTCCGCGCAGGTGACCGTCGACCGGTTCCCCGACGCGGGCATGGACTACGAGACCGAGAGGATCAAGGCCCACGAGTTCGTCAAGCTGATGTTCAGCGACGTGACCGACGCCAGCGGCTTCCTGTGGTGGACCGACCAGTCGGTGGCCGACAACATCCGCGTCCTGAAGGCGCTCGGCGTGAACGTCTCCGAGGACTTCTGGGACCGCTCCCTGCTCGCCGAGATCTACGCCGACGGTCCCGTGCTGTCGTGACGTAGCGTTCGCCGGAGCATCGCAGCAAAGTGATGGACCGGCGGGGAGCGCCGGTTGATGTCGTCGGAGTCGGGCGCACTTTCGCCCTGGGCGACGGCGAGGTCGTCGCGCTGCGCGGGTTCGACATGCACGTGCCCGCGGGCGGCTTCACTGCGCTGATCGGGCCGTCGGGCTGCGGCAAGTCCACCGCGCTGCGCCTCGTGGCCGGTCTGGACACCCCCGACGAGGGGACCATCGACATGGACGGCTCGTCGCCCGACGAGATGCGGCGGGGCCAGCGCATCGGGGTGGCCTTCCAGGACCCGTCGCTGCTGCCGTGGCGGACGGTCTCGACCAACATCCGGCTCGCGCTGGAGCTCGTCGGCCGGCGCCACGACACCAAGGCGGTCGACGAGCTGGTCGAGCTCGTCGGCTTGCAGGAATTCGGGAAGGCCCGGCCCTCGCAGCTGTCGGGAGGCATGCGCCAGCGGGTGGCCATCGCCCGGTCGCTGGTCACCAACCCCGACCTGCTGCTGCTCGACGAGCCCTTCGGCGCCCTCGACGCGTTGACCCGCCAGCAGCTCAACGACGAGCTCCAGCGGATCTGGACGGCCCGGGGCACCACCACCATCCTGGTCACCCACTCCATCCCCGAGGCGGTGTACGTGGCCGACGAGGTGCTGGTCATGTCGCCCCGGCCGGGCAAAGTGGTGGCCCGCCACACCATCGGCTTCGAGCGGCCCCGCACCCGTGACCTTCTGCTCACCGACCGCTTCCACGCCGAGGTGGAGGCGGTGTCGGCCAGCCTGCACCGCTCTGAGGGGCAGGTCGTGCAACTCGACACGGACCCCAGTTGAGCGCCACCGCCGAGGCCGCGGCCGCCGCGCCGGCACGCCCGGCGGGCAACAGCCGCCTCGACCGGGTGCCGCCGCGGGTGCTCAGCTCGCTGGTCGGCATCGCCGTTCTGCTGCTGTGGGAGTTGCTGGCCCGCACGGTGTACGCGGGCTCGTACCGGCTGTCGCCGCCCACCGCGGTGGTGGTCGAGTTCTTCGAGTTCCGCGGCCTCTACCTGCGCAATCTGTGGCACTCGACCAAGACGGCGGCCTGGGGGTTCCTGTGGGGGAACCTGGCCGCCGCCGCGCTGGCCGTGACCGCCACCCTGGTGCCGTGGCTGCGGCGCAGCATCGGCGCAGTGGTGCTGACCGTGTTCTGCCTGCCGTTCATCGCGATCGCCCCGATCCTGCGGCTGATCACCGGACCGGGCAACGCCACCCCCATCGCGCTGTCGGCGCTGGCGGTGGTGTTCACCACCTACGTGGCCGCGCTGTTGGGCTTCGACCTGGCGCCGGGCAGCGCCCTCGACGTGATCCGCTCCTACGGCCGGGGCCGGCTCGTCGCCTTCGGCACGGTGCGGCTGCGGGCCTCGGTCCCGGCGCTGTTCGCCGGGCTGCAGATCGCCGCGCCGGCCGCCTTCCTCGGCGCGGTGGTGGGCGAGTTCACCGGCGCGCACCGCGGCCTGGGAATCCTCACGGTCAGAGCCCTGGGCGCGCTGCAGACCGACCGGATCTGGGTGATCGCGGTGATGTCCACCATCGTGGCCACCGGCGGCTACCTGGCCATCGGAGCGCTGGGCCGGTACCTGTGCCCCTGGTCGCCCGCACTGGACGTGGGCGCGGTGCCGGTGGCCCGGGTCGAGCCCGGCCTGCTCAACCGGCTGGCCGGGCTGCTGGCCCCCATCGCGGTGGTGTTCGTCTTCTGGTACGCGTTCTTGTGGGTGTTCGGGATCGAGCCGTTCTTCGCCAAGACGCCCGTCGACGTGTGGGCCGAGCTCTTCTCCGTCGCCGAGGCGGCCGAGACCCGCTCAATCATCTTCGGGGCGCTGGGCACCACGCTGTGGACGACCTCGCTGGGCTACGTAGTCGGTCTCGTCGGCGCGCTGGCGACTGCGCTCGTGTTCGTCCTGGTCCCGTGGCTGGAGCGGGCCCTGATGCCGATCGCGGTGGCGCTGCGGTCGGTCCCGATCATCGTCACCACGCCGGTGATCATCCTGTTCGTCGGGCGGGGCCTGCTGACCACCACCGCCATCGTGGCCGTGATGTCGTTCTTCCCGACGCTGGTCAACTGCTACACGGCCATGACCCGCACACCGGAGGGGATCCTCGACGTGCTCAAGTCCTACGACGCCAACTCCACGGCCAACGTGCGCAACGCCTACCTGCCGACATCGGTGCCGGCCCTGCTGGCCTCGGCCCGAATCGCGGTGCCCACCTCCCTGCTGGGCGCCACCGTGGCCGAGTGGCTGGCCACCGGCGACGGGATCGGGGCGGTGATGGTCACCGCCTTCACCCGCAACGACTTCAAGATCCTGTGGGTGTCGGTGGCAGTGCTCACGATAGTGGCCGTGATCGTCTACTGGCTGGTGGCCGCGTTCGAGCTCCGCACCCTCGAACGCATGGCTCCGGGAATCTCAAGATGACGCTCGCCGCGGCGGACGTTCCCGGCCCCGGCCCCTCCGGCTCTGCGGCCGCCGACGCCCCGGCCGCAGTCCTGGCCCGCTACGCAGAGTTGGCCGAGATGCTGTCGGGGATGGACGGTCGCCCGCAAGCCGACCCGGACCTGTCAGCCACCGCTGCGGCCGCACTGCTGCACGAGGCCCGGCTGCTGGACTCCGGCCGCTTCGAGGACTGGCTGGGCGGATGGACCGACGACGCGGTGCTGTGGGTGCCGCTGTCTGATCGGGCCCACCCCGGCACCGACCAGTCGCTGCTGCTCGACGACCGTCGGCGGCTGGCCGAGCGGATCGAGTGGCGCCGCGACCCGTCGGCGTGGGGCCAGCAGCCGCCGTCGCACACCACCCGCATCGTCGGCGGCGTCGAGGCCTGGGCCGCGCCGGGCGGAGGCCTGGTCACCCGCTCGACGCTGCTCATAGACGAGCACCGCCACGGCCGCCACCAGCAGATCGCCGGGTGCCAGATCCACGAACTGGTCGGCGACGACCTCCGGCGGCGCACCAAGATCCTCGTCGTGCCCACACTCAGCACCGGCATCCGCAATCCGAGCTTCCTGCTGTAGAGGCCGAGCGGAAGGGCAGCAACTAGTGAAGATCCTAACGAGACACCGAGCGAGGCCGTGGGCGCGGTTGCTGTGGATTGGGCAGCCCGTGAGCGCAGCGAACAAGAGCGGAATGTAGGAGTAGCGCCGTGGCCGCCGACTTCGATCCGTCCCCCGCCGACTTTGGTGAGCTGGTGCAGCCCCATCGGGTGCACCGCCGCATCTACACCGACCCGGCGATCTTCGAGGCGGAGATGACCCGGGTGTTCGCGGCGTCATGGTGCTATGTGGGCCACGAGAGCGAGATCCCCCGACCGGGCGACTACCGCACCACCACGCTGGGCTTGCGACCAGTGTTGATGACCCGGGGCCGCGACGGCGAGGTGAACGTGCTGCTGAACCGCTGCGCGCACCGGGGCACGGTGCTGGCCGGGGAGTCGAGCGGCTGCGCCAAACGCTTCGTGTGCCCCTACCACGGCTGGACCTATGCGCCCGACGGGCAGCTGGTGGCCATCCCGTTCCCCGCCGACCATCCGGTCGAGGACTACTCAACCCTGTCGCTGGGCCGGCTGGAGGCGGCCAGCTACCGGGGATTCGTGTTCGCCACCCTCAACGCCGACCCCGAGCCGCTGGAGTGCTGGCTCGGCGAGGCCGCCGACGCGTTCGACACCATCATCGACCGCCATCCCGGCGGCGAGATCGCCGTCATGGGCTCCCCCCAGCTCCTGGAGTTCGCCGGCAACTGGAAGCTGTCGTGGGACAACGCGGCCGACGGCCTGCACGCCACGTTCGCCCACCACTCCTACAACACGCTGGGCGAGATGGTGGACACCGAGACGGTCCTGGCCCGCGACCCCGGATCGACCCCGATGGTGTCCAGGGCGCTGCGCAACGGGCACATGGTGGTGGACCAGCGTCCGGGCATACCCCAGGGGCCGTGGGCCACCATGCGCGACGTTCCGTTCCGGGAGCCGCTCGAGTCGGTGCTGGCCGACGCGGGCACCGCCGAACTGCTCGACCTGGCCACCGGCAGCATGCTGAACCTGTCACTGTTCCCGAACCTGATCTTCGTGGGCAACCAGCTGCTGGTGGTCGAGCCGGTGGCGGTGGACCGCACCAGGCTCCAGCTCTGGCTCACGTCCGCGCCGGGCGCGCCGCCCGAGATCGACCTGCTTCGCCTGCGGGTCGACGAGGACTTCGTGAACTTCGGCACCCCCGACGACCTGGACATGTTCGAGCGGGTCCAGCGGGGCCTCTGCGTCCCCGAGATGGAGTGGATCGACATGAGCCGCGGCCTGCCCGACGACCCCGGCGACGGCGAGGGCGGCACGGTGGAGGGGCCGATCACCTCCGAGGCCCCCCAGCGCCGCTACCTCGCCCACTACGCCAAGCTGATGACGACCCCGGCAGCGACCCGTGCCCGCTGACCCCGACGCCCCAACCGCGGACCCCGGCAGCGACCCGTGCCCGCTGACCCCGACGCCGCGACCGCGGACCCCGGCAGCAACCCGTGCCCGCTGACACCGACGCCCCAACCGCGGACCCCGGCGCTGTGACCGCCACCGAGCGCAGGGCCGTCTTCCAGTCGCAGGGCGCGGTGGTGATCGGTGGATTGCTGGATCGGGATTGGTGCGAGCGCCTCCAGATCGCTATCGAGCGCTGCCAGGCCAGCCCGAGCCAGTTCTACGGGGTGCTGTCACCACCAGGCGAGCGCAAGGTGGACAGCGACCTGTTCCGCTGGTTCGACGACGGTGACATCGCCGAGGCGACCCACGCCTCGCCGCTGCCCGCGCTGGGTGCCGAGCTGTGCGGCGCCGGCGCAGCCGTATTGATCGAGGACCAGTGGTTCTGCTCGGAGCCCGGAGCGATCTCGCGCAGCCCCTGGCACCAGGACCACCCCTACTACAACCTCGACCGGCCCTTCGTCACCATCTGGGTGACCCTCGACGACGTGACCGCCGACGCCGCCCTGCGGGTGGTGGAGGGCTCCCACGCCACCGGCATCACCTACGCGCCGATCGAGTTCTCGTCGTCGACCACCACCATCGGCGGCGCCTCGGAGCTGGAGCCGGTGCCCGACGTGGACGCCGACCCCGAACGGTTCCCGGTCACCACCTGGGACCTGAAGGCCGGCGACGCGGTGGCCATCGACTCCCGGATGCTGCACTCCACCGGCATCCGCGAGGTGGCCGACCGGCCCTTCCGGCGGCTGTCGACCCGCTACGCCCATCCCGACACCCGCTATCTCGACCTGGGCGAGCAGGCCGCGGTGTTCTGGCGGATGCTCCCCCACGGCCTGAGCACCGGCGACCCGGTGGCCGGCGAGATCTTCCCCCTGATCGAGCCCTGACCACCCCGTCGGCTGCGCGGGCCACGCCTGCCGGCCGGGTCTCCTCCACGGACGAACTGGCAGACACCTGCCACCAAATTGGCAGTCGGCTGCCACAACTTGGCAGACATCTGGCAGGCATTTGCTGAGCGCACATGCTCAGAATGGAGCCTGTTCACACGACCGGGCCGCGGAGGCGGCCTCGACCAAAGAGGAGATCGACATGTCCAACACGAAGACCGCGCCGCCCCGTTCGCTGACGGCCCGGTGGCTGCTGTGGATGACGGCGGTGGCCGTCACCGCAGGCGTGGTCACGGTGTCCAAGCTGTCGTGGCCCAAGCTGCGCTCGTGGTCGAGGACGCGCGAGGATGCCCCGTCATGGCCGGCCTCGACGAGGGCGCAGGACACCGCCGACACGGCCACGGTGCCTCTCTACGACGGCGAGGCGCCGGCCCACGCGGCCGCAGCTGATGACGCCGGCTGGATCGCCTTGCTGGAGTCTTCTCAGCACGACGACGAGGTTCCGGCCCACGCGGCCTGATCGCCGCTGAGGGGCACCGACTCCACGATGTCGCCGCGGTGGTCACCCCCGCCCCGGACCACTCCATGACACCTCGGCTCGCCCGCCTCCGCCTCGAAGGCTCGGACCGCTCCATAACCCCCAGGCGGCTCCGACTCAGCCTCGACGGACCAAGCCGCGGCAAGCGCCGAAGACCCCAGTCCGAGGCACCCTGAGCGCACCCGCATGCGCCAAGGGCATCGACCACCAACGGCCGGTGACGGGCCGCTGCCGACTAGGGCGGCGGCCCGTCACCGCGACACACCACTAGCCCGGAGCGGAGACGTGGACGAAGCGGGTGGTCTCGGCGCCCAGATGGTGCCAGCGATGGCGGGTGGCGGTGGAGTAGATCATGGTGTCGCCCGCGGCCAGGCGGTGAGTGACGATGCCGCCGTCGCCGTCGTCGAGGTCGACGGCCAGCATCCCGGAGGTCACGTGGATCATCTCCCGGCCCTCCGACGCGAAGAAGCCGCCGAGCTGCGAGCCGGGCTCGACCACGTACTCGGCCGCGCTGAAGGGCTCGTCGAGGCCGGTGAGCTGGCGGCGGAAGGCGGTCTGGGGCGCGTCGGTGATGTCGTAGCGCTGGCCCTCGTCGCCGTGCGTGACCACCACGTCGGCCGACACCGGGCCGGCGAGTAGCTGCTCCGGAGTGGTCTCCAGCACCCTGGCGATGGCGAACAGCGACGTCAGGCTGGGAGCCGCGAAGCTGGTCTCCACCTGGCTGAGGAAGGGCACCGACAGCCCGGCCCCGTCGGCCACCTGGCTCAGAGTCAGGCCGAGTTGGTTGCGGCGGCCGCGCACCGCCTGGCCCAGCTCCTCCAACGCCCGGGTGTCGTGATCCCGGTAAGCCTGGGGCTGGGGCTGGGCGCTGGCGGGCTGGGGCTGGGCGCTGGCGGCCATCGGCGGGAGGGTACTTGCGCCCGACCGGTCAGGCGCCGGAGTCGTCGGCCGGCCCGCTACCGGCGGCGGTGCGGCCCGACTCGTGCTCGGGGAACAGCTCTGCGTAGGTGTCGCCCTCGCGGTAGGGGTGGGCGGCCAGCTTCTCCTCGTCGATGTCGACGCCCAGCCCGGGGCCGGTCGGCGCGGTGATGTGGCCGCCGCCCAGGTCGGTGAGGGCCAGACCGGGGTTGTGGCCGATGTCGGTGATCATGGGCTGGTGGGGGTCGATGTCGTACTCGCAGAGCCGCACCCTGGCCGCGGTGGCCCAGTGGAGGTTGGCGGCCAGCCCCACCACCGTCGGCCCCCCGACGTGGGGGATGACCTCGATGGAGGACCGGGCCGCGATCCCGACGATCTCCAGGCAGTTGAGGATGCCGCCGGTGAGGGTGGCGTCGGGCTCGAACACCCGGGCGGCGTCGCGGCGGGCCAGCTCGGCGTACATGCGGGGCGAGTAGACCCGCTCCCCCACCGCCACCCGGATCGACGAGTTGTGCTGGAGCCGCTCCAGGCCCTCGATCTGGTACTGGGGCACGGGCTCCTCGAAGAAGTGGATGCCGTAGGGGGCGATCCGCCGGCACAGCTCGATGGCCGAGTCCGGATCGTGGAACCAGTACGAGTCGACTCCCATCAGCTTGCCGGCGCCGATGTGCTCCCGCACCGTCGCCACAGCCTCGGTGTCGCCGTCGATCGTGCGGCCCAGCCGCACCTTGACTCCCGCGAACCCGAGGTCCATGCACTGGTCGAAGTAGTGAGCGTGCCACTGGGCGCTCTCCTCGAACATGGTGGTGCCGGTGCCGTACAGCGGGATCTCATAGGCGCTGCCGCCCAGCAGCTGGTGCACGGGGGCGCCCAGGGTCTTGCCGAGGATGTCCCACAGCGCGATCTCGATCGCGCCGATGGTCTGGCTGCTCAGACCCTCCCAGCCGAGGTAGCCGTCAAGGGCCACCTGGAGGTCGGCGACGCGGTCGCGTATGGCCAGCGGGTCACGCCCTTCCAGATGCCGCGAGCACACGTCGTCCACTGCGGCCCGGAACACGGTCGGGTAGGAGTGTCCCCAGTTGGTGGACGACTCGCCCCAGCCGACGGTGCCGTCGTCGGTCTCGATCCGCACCAGCGCGAAGCTGCGCTCCATGTCGGGGTCGATCTTGCGGTAGCCGGCCAGCACCGCCCGCACGCTCTCGATTCTCATCTCGGTCGCTCCCTCATTCTTGCAACTCCATTCCTTGCAGCTCCGGCCACAGGTCGTCGGGGACCGGGATGCGCAGCCCGTCCAGATTCTCGTCCACCTCCGCCGGAGCGGCCATCCCGACCACCACCGCGGTCACCGCCGGGTTGGTGAGCGGGAAGTTCACCGCCGCGGCCCGGAGGGACACGCCATGGCGCTGGCAGACCGAGTCGATGGCCGCGGCCCGCGCGAGAGTCTCCTCCGGCGCGGGGCCGTAGTCGTACCAGGAACCGGCTCGAGGCCGGGCCAGCACCCCGCTGTTGAAGACGCCCGCGGCCAGGTACGCCACCCCCCGCTGGGCGCAAGCGTCGATCAGTTGGGCTGCCGATCGGTCGAGCAGTGTGTAGCGACCGGCCACCAGCATGCAGTCGAGGTCGGCCCGCTCAAGGAAGACGGTTGCGGTGGCGACGGAGTTGGTGCCCAGCGACACCGCTCCGATCACGCCCTGCTCGCGCAGCTCCACCAGCGCCGGGTAGGTGCCCTCCAGGGCCTCGTGGATGTGGTCGTCAGGGTCGTGGATGTGCACGATGTCCACCCGGTCCACGCCGAGACGCTCCAGGCTCGACTCCAAGGATTGCCTGGCCGCGTCGTAGCCGAAGTCGAAGTGGACGTCGACGGCGCCGTCGGCCCCTTCGGTCAGCAGGCGGCCGGCCTTGGTGGCGATGACCGGGCCCTCGCCGCCGGCCGCAGCGAGGGCCCGGCCCAGACGGCGCTCGGCCTCGCCCAGCCCGTAGAAGGGGGCGGTGTCGAAGAACCCGACTCCTCGCTCGAGGGCCCGGGCCGCGGTCTTCACCGCAGTCTCCGCATCGTTGCCCCAGAAGATCGTGGCCAGCGGGGCGGTTCCCATCGCCAGGCGTCGAACCCGGAGCCCGGTCCGTCCCAGCTCAACCTTGTCCAGAGGATCCTGCATGGAGCGTGTTTGATCCTATCAAAGTCATGTGATTGTCTTCAGGGAGTGAGCCGGGCCAAGCCGACCGTCGCCGACCTGCTCGCAGGCAAGGGGAAGCGCCAACTCACCGACATCTTCGTGCTGTCGGTCGAGGAGGTGCGGGCCGCGGAGGAGGCCGGGCTCGACATGATGTGCCTGCCCGACGAGATGATGAGCCGCGAGGTCCGCGAGGCCGCCCCCACCACGTTCATCATCGCCGCGCTGGCCTACGGGGTCCACGCCACGGCCGACGAGTACCTGCGCATGGGAATGGCCGTGTACCGCCTGGGCGCCGACGCGGTGTACTGCGCGGCCGGTCTGGAAACGGTGGCCCGGCTCGCGGCCGAAGGGCTGGCGGTGGTGGGCCACATCGGCTTCATCCCCACCCACCGCACCTGGTACGGCGGGTACCGGGCGGTGGGCAAGACCACCGAGAGCGCGCTGCGGGTGTGGCGCCAGGCCAGGGCCCTGGAGGACGCCGGAGCGTTCGCCGCGGAGATCGAACTCGTGCCCGAGCCGGTCGCGGCCGCCATCTCGGAGCGGAGCTCGCTGTTCCTGATCTCGATGGGCTCGGGGGCCGGCTGCGACGCCCAGTACCTGTTCAGCATGGACATCCTGGGCACGAACACCGGCCACTACCCGCGCCACTCCAAGAAGTACCGCGACTTCCAAGCCACCTACGAGCGCCTCCACGCCGAGCGGGTCGCCGCCTACGGCGAGTACCGTGCCGACGTCGAGGCCGGCGTCTACCCTGCCGCCGAGCACAAGCTGCGGATCGACGAGGCCGAGCTCGCCCGCTTCATCGAGGCGCTCGACAGCGGCGCCGGGGGCGAGGCATCATCGCGCCGGGGAGTGCCGTGGACCGAGATTGCCGGAGGCCACCGATGAGCCGGGCGGAGGAGCCCGCCGCCTTCGTTGCGCAAAGAAGCCGCCCAGACCGGCACAGATGCACACAATACGAACCGGCGAACGGAGGAGTGCCATGGACGGAGACAGCCAAGCCACATTAGTGAGCGGCGACGGCGCGCCCACCGAGCCGGTTTCGATGCTGGTGGAGGGAACGGTGGTGACCATGGATCCCGAGCGCCGGGTCATCGCCGGCGGCGCGGTGGCGGTGGCCGGTGACCGGATCGCGGCGGTCGGCGACGCCGCGGAGCTGCGGGCCCAGCACCCCGACGCCCGCCGCATCGGCGGGGCGCGGCGCTACGTGATTCCGGGGTTGATCGACTGCCACAACCACATCGCCCAGGCCCTCTGCCGGGAGAGCACGGTGGAGGACTTCCCCAACATCTACCGCATCTACATCCCCGCCGAGGACATCCAGAGCACCGACGACGCGAGGGTGAGCGCCCAGGTGGCTTTCGCCCAGCTTCTGAGGGCCGGCGTCACCACCATGACCGAGACCACCTGCACCGTGGCCCATGAGGAGCCCATCGCCGAGACCGTCATGGAGACCGGCATCCGCTGCGCGCTGGCCCGGGGAATGTGGGACCGGGAATCCCGTCTGGCCGGCAACTACGAGCAGATAACCGGGAAGTCGTGGTACCGCGACGACCCCGCCGCCCTGGCCGACGACCTGGCCTACACCGAGGAGTTCTTCAAGAAGTGGTTCGAGAAGGGCGAGGGACGGCTACGGCCTTGGGTGCACAACCTGGGCGTGCCGTCGTGCTCGGACGAGCGCTACCTGGCCACCGATGAGCTGGTCCAGCAGTGGGGCACCGGGATCATGACCCACATCAACCGCGACCGCGAGGAGATCGAGCTGAGCGTGTCGCTGTTCGGGCACAGGCCCCTGGAGCACCTGGCCTCCATCGGTGCGCTGACCGAGCGGCTGGTGGCCATCCACGCCATGCTCACCACCGACCGCGAGATCGAGCTGATGGCCGCCGCCGGCGCCAAGCTGGCCCACGCGCCGGTGGTGTGCACCGACATCATGTCGGCCGTCACCCGGGTGCCGCTGATGCGGGCCCGGGGCATCACCGTCGGGCTGGGCTGCGACACCATCATCAACGACCTGCTGAAGCTGATGCGGATCGCCCACATCATGCACAACCAGGCGGCCATGCCGCTGTTCGACCCCTACGGGTTCTCCTGCAACGACGCCTTCGAGATGGGAACCATCGACGCCGCCCGGCTGCTGATGTGGGACGACGAGATCGGATCGTTGGAGGCGGGCAAGGCCGCCGACATCTGTGTCATCGACGCCAACAACGTGCGGCTCACCCCCTCGACGGACCCGGTGGCCACCCTGGTGCGCTACGGGGTGGGCACCGACGCCGAGTCGACGATCGTGGCCGGGAGGCTCGTGATGCACGAGGGTCGCCTGCTGACGATCGACGAGGAGGCGCTCCTTGTTGAGGCCGAGACCCTGGGGGCCCGCATGATCGCGGAGATGGCGCCCCGCCGCTACGTGCAACTCGGCACCAACGTCGACTACCTGTGACCGGAGCGCCGCGGTGAGCAACACTCAGCTGCTGGTCAAGGGGGCGACGATCCTCGACGCCGACGGTCCGCTGCGGGTCGCCGACATCAGGGCCGAGGGCGGCACCATCACCGAGGTCGGCCCGGGCCTTCGCCCCGGATCGGCCCGGGTGATCGACGCCGACCAGATGGTGGCCATGCCGGGCCTGATCAACGCCCACACCCACTCGGCCCAGAACCTCGACCGGGGGACGACCCCGAACCTGCCGCTCGACCTCTGGCTGATGTGGGCCGTGTTCGGGAAGCCCCCCATCACCGCTGACGACCGCTACACGCTGGCCATGGCCGGGGCCCTGGAGATGCTGGAGTCGGGCTGCACCGCGGTGCTCGACCACGGCTGGGTCGCGCCGTGGGACTTCGAGAACTACTGCGAGGCCATCATGAGCGCCTACGCCGACGCCGGGATGCGGGCCGGGCTGGCCCCCATGATCGGCGATCTCGACATCTTCGACACGATGTCGTTCGCAGGCGCTTCGGGGCCCAAGCCCGAACCGCTCGGTGATCCGTTCGAGGCGGCGAGCCTGCTGGAGTCCATGGAGAGGTTCTTCGATCGCTGGCAGGGCGTCCACTCCCGGCTGACCCCGATGGTGGGGCCATCGGCACCCCAGCGCTGCACCCACGAGCTTATGGACGGCCTGGCCGGCCTGGCCCGCGAGCGGGACGCAGGATTCCACACCCATGTGCTGGAGACCAGGACCCAGATCGGTGCCAACCTCGAGCGCTACGGGCGATCCAGCGTCTCGTACCTCGAGGATCTGGGGCTGCTCTATCCGGGCGCGAGCCTGGCCCACTGCGTGTGGATGGACCCCGACGAGTTCTCCACGGTGCGCCGCTGCGGGGCCACCATCGTGCACAACCCGGTGTCGAACCTCCGGTGCGGGTCCGGCATCCTGCCGGTGGCCGATCTGCTCGAGGGTGGTGTCAGCGTGGCCCTCGGCGCGGACGGTGCGGCCTCCAACGACAACCAGAACATGTTCGAGGCCATGAAGTTCGCCATGCTCATGCAGACGCTGCACGGATCGCACCTGCGCTGGCCCCATGCCCCCGCGATCCGGAGGATGTGCCTGCAGGGCGGCGCGGCTGCCCTGGGCCAGCCGCTGGGCTCTCTGGAGCCAGGGAGCGCGGCCGATATTGTGCTGCTGGACACCGAGCGCCATGTGCCGGTGCACGCCGAGGGCTTGGCAACGAGTCTGGTCCTGGCCGAGCACGGACAGTCGGTGCACACCGTGATCGTCGACGGCGAGGTGATGGTCTCCGAGGGCCGATCCACCCGCGTCGACGAGGGCGCCATGGCCGAGCGGTCCCGCGACCTGCAGCGTCGCTTCCACGAAGGACTTCCCGAACGTCAGGCCTTCTATGACCGCTACGTGGACGTGCTCACCGAGATCCACGACTACGAAATGGCCCGACCGGCCCCGGTGGAGCGTCTGGCCCGGATCACGCCAGCGTTCGGAGCCGCCGGCTAGGACGGGCGCAAGAAGGGGGATCGATGAACGCCGACCCATCCTGGAGCACAACCTGGATCGACAACGAGCACCCGGCCCTGCGTCGCTGCTGGCATCCGGTGGCCCGAAGCGCCGATGTCGGCGACGACGGGCCGGTGGCGGTGGACCTGCTAGGTGAGCGCTGGTGCCTGGTGCGGCTGGGCGGGCATCTGACCGCGCTGCGGGATCCGTGCCCGCACCGCTACTCGCCGCTGAGCGCGGGAACCATCGTGGGCGACACCCTGCGCTGCGCCTACCACGGCTTCCGGTTCGCGGCCGACGGCACCTGCGTGGAGATCCCGGCGGTGGACCCCGACCTGCCCATCCCCGCTCGGGCGTGCGCCACCGCGGCCGCCGGGGTGGCCGAGTCACTGGACCTGGTGTGGCTTGCCCCCGAGGATCCCATCGCCCCCCTGCCGGAGGTGCCCGAGCACCACGACCCCGGCTTCGTCACCTGCCCCCTGCCGCCGCTGGACTGGAACGCGGGAGCGGCCCAAATGGCCGACAACTTCCTGGATCTCGGTCATCTCCCGTTCGTGCACCTCGCCACCTTCGGCGACGAGGACGACAAGCTGGTGCGGGACTACAAGATGGAACGCGACGGCTGGCGCTTCACCGCCCACCACCGCCACTTCACCAAGTCGCTGGCCGACTCGACGGGATCCGACGGCGACTACAGGGTGGTGGAGCGGGAGCTGCTCTTCGTCTTCACCGCCCCCCACCACGTGTACCTGCGCATCGGCTATCCCGAGGAGAACGTGGTGCTGACAATCAGCTTCTGCCACCAGCCGGTGAACGCCACCACCACCCGGCTGTACTGCACCGACTACCGCAACGACATTCCTGACGAGCCCGGCCCCATCGCGGAGGCGGTGGGCTTCCAACTGGCGGTGGCCGCGGAGGACAAGGTGCTTCTGGAGCGCATCGGCACCAAGGCCGTGCCGCTGGTCCCGGCGCTCGAATACCACTCCAAGGCCGACCGCATCACCCTGGAGATGCGCCGGATGCTCGTCGACCTGGTAGCCGAAGCCGGCGCGGGGGTCTCTAGCTAGACGGTGCGGGGGAAGGCGACGGTGCTTGATCCGCTGTGGCACAGGTCGACGGTGGCGCCGAGCCTGAAACGGGGGGCGCCGGTGGTGCGGCAGCGCAGCACATCGCCGCCGGCCGAGCGGATGTAGTACAGGGTGTCGTGGCCGAAGAACTCGATGTGATCCACCACCCCTGACTCCCCCTCGGTGAGGGCGAGCTCCTCGGGCCTCACCAGCACGTCCACCGGCCCCTCAGCCGGCGATCGCAGCCGCATCGGGCCCAGCGCGGTGTGAGCGACGTCGCCCTCGGCCCGTCCGGCGACGGTGTCGGCCTCGCCCACGAAGCCGGCCAGCCAGCGATCGGCGGGCTGCTCGTAGAGCACCGCCGGCGCGGCTTGCTGGATCACTTCGCCGTCGCGCATCACGGCCACCTCGTCACCGAGCACGAAGGCCTCGTCCTGGTCGTGGGTCACGAACACGCACGTGACTTCCAGCTCCCGCAGCAGGGCGGCCACCTCGGCGCGTACCTCCACCCTCAGGGTCGTGTCGAGGCTGGAGAAGGGCTCATCAAGCAGGAGCACCGAGGGCTGAGGCGCCAGGGCCCGGGCCAGCGCCACCCGCTGCTGCTGCCCGCCTGAGAGCGAGCCGGGCAGCCTGCCGGCCAGCTCGCCGATCCCGACCATGTCGAGGAGGTCGTTCACCCGGCTCGAGGCAGGCCGGGGCAGCACCCGGGTGCGGGGCCGCTCCGAGCGGGGAAGGCCGAAGGCCACGTTGGCAGCCACGGTGAGGTGAGGGAACAGCGACCAGTCCTGGAACACCATGCCCACGCCACGCTTGTCGGCGGCCACGTGCACCATGTGAGGGGTGCTCCCGTTGCGTGAGGCTCCGTTGCGTGAGGCTCCGTTGCGGGAGCTTCCGTTGCGTGAGGCTCCGTTACGGGCCGAGCCGTTCTTCGGCTCCGCGGGTCCCGACATCAGCTTGCCGCCGATGAAGACACGGCCGGACTCGAGTCGTTGGAGGCCGGCCAGCACCCTCAGCAGGGTGGTCTTTCCGCACCCGCTCGGACCGAGCAGCGCCAACGTGCGGCCGGCTTCGGTCGTGATGGTGGCGCTGCGGAGGACCGGTGCCCCCCCGAGGGTGACGCCGACATCGTCGGCGACGATCCAACGGCCTCGTCGTTGCGGCCCCTCCGCGGTCTCGGCCTCCGAGGATCGAGCCCCCGGAGCGGGTGCCGCCGCGGCGCTATCAAGCATGCCTTATACCTTAACGCCAGCAGTCCTCACCACGTCAACCCAGATGTCCTGACTGCGGCGGCTCAGGCTGCCGCGCAGGACTTAGAGGCCACGCGGATAGGCGAGAGCCTGTCGCGTCGCAGCGGTGTCATTCCCGCTCTTGTTCGCTGCGCTCACGGGCCGCTCGGGCCACGGCCTCGCGCCGTATGGGCCGGATTCGCGTGCCTATCCGCTCGGCCTCTTAGGCTGCCGCACGGGAATCAGGCCGCCGCGTACGGCTCGGTGAGCACGTCGGGCAGGGGCTCGGCGTGCACGACCGTCACCCGCTTGGTCGCCCTGGTGAGGGCCACGTACAGCGAGCGCACTCCCTGGCATTCCTCGGCCACTATCCGGGCCGGCTCGACCACCACCGCAGCATCGACCTCGAGGCCCTTCACCAGGCGCACCGGCACCAGCGTCACCTGCTGCTCGAGGCCGGCGCGGCCGGGACCTCCGAACACCACCGAACGCTCCCTCAGCTCGGCCCGGAGCCCCTCGTGGAGCGAGTCGGGCACGATCACGGCCACGTTGCCCTCGCCCACCTCGGCCCGCTCCTGGGCGATGACCTCCGCCAGCGTCTCAACCAGTGTGGCCGCCGAGCGGTCGGAGCCGTTCTGGTCGGCTGCCCTGCCGCACGACACGACGCGGGGCTCGTCGCCCACGGTGCGCACCGTCCGGGGAGGCACTGCCCCGGGGGCGGCGTGGGGCAGCACCCGGTTGGCCAGTTCCATGGCCGGCGCCGGGATCCGGTAGCCCAGCGTGAGCTCGACCCGGCGCGGCGGGCGCCGGTCGGGCAGGCCCTCCAGAACCGACTCCCAGTCCTCGTGGGCCCAGGATCCGGTGGCCTGTGCGATGTCGCCCACCACCGACATCGAGCCGTTGAGGCTGCGCCGGGCGATCATGCGAAGCTCCATCGGCGACAGGTCCTGGGCCTCGTCCACCACGATGTGGCCGTAGGTCAGCACCGCGTCCTCGTCGCGGTGCCCGGGCCGGTACCCCAGCAGCGCCCTCGCCTCGTCGAGCACCGGCACGTCCTGGAACGACCACGTCACCTCGGAGGCGTGCCCGGGCCGGGGCCGGTGCAGCAGTTCAATCTCGTCGTCGGAGAGCCGGCCCGCGCCGGCCGAGCGCAGCAGGGCCCTCGAGCCGTACAGGTCGTTCACCAGATGGGCAGGCGTGAGCACGGGCCACATCCACTCGAGAGCCTCCCGAACCTCGATCACATCCGAGAGTCCCTCCCGGACCTCGGCAGGATCGGCGGCACGGCGACCGCTCGCGGCCAGGGCCGCGAAGAAGGCCTCCTCCACCAGCCTGCGGCCGGCATTGTGCTTGCGGGCCCGGCGGGACACGTCGTCGACGATCCCGGCGGACTGCTCCGCGGTGACGCGCAGCCGCTGCAGCTCGAAGCCCACGACCAGGTCCCGGCGCAGTTGACGGCGGCGGTCGCGCACCGCTCGTCGCAGCACCCCGGCCATGCGCCGGTCGCCCTTGACCCGCCCGACGGCCTCGTCGTCTAGGCCCGCGACCCGCACCGCCGGGCTGAGCAGGTCCGCGAGCACGGCCTGCTCCACACCCGCCTCCCCCAGGGAGGGCAGCACCTGCTCGATGTAGGCGAGGAAGAGCCGGTTCGGGCCCACCACCAGCACTCCCTGGCTCTCCAGAGGGAAGCGGTGCGTGTAGAGGAGATAGGCGGCCCGGTGAAGGGCGACGACCGTCTTGCCGGTCCCCGGCCCGCCCTGCACGACCAGCACACCGGGCAGCTCGGAGCGGATCACCCTGTCCTGCTCGCCCTGGATGGTGGCCACGACGTCCTTGAGGCGGCCGGTTCGAGCCTCCTCCAGCGAAGCGATCAGAGCACCCGAGACCAGCGGGCCGTCACCCGAGCCGTCCGTTGGCACGGCCGCGCCGTCGGCGGAGCCGTCGAAGTCCCGGTCGGCGATGTCTAGGCCGATGGCGGCCTTGTCGCCGAAGAACTCGTCCTCGATGCCCAGCAGGGTGCTGCCCCGGGACGCGAAGTGCCGCCGGCGCTCCAGGCCGAGCGGCGCCCGGCCGGTGGCACGGTAGAAGGGCTCGGCGACCGGCGCCCGCCAGTCCACCACGATCGGGTCGTGGTCGCCGTCCCACAGGCCGACACGCCCGATGTAGAAGCGCTCCCCCGTCTCGGCCGGGTCGATGCGCCCGAAGACCAGCGACCGGTCCCCGATGTCGAGCCTGGTGAGCCGGGCCAGGGCTGCCTCGAGCATGGCCTCGCGCTCGAACCGGGCCTGCGTGGTGCCGCCCCGGCCTGTGCGGAACACCGATGTCGCCATGGTGGCCCGCTCGCGGGCCGTGTCGAGGCAGGCGTGCGCGAGGTCGAAGTAGGCCTGCTCGGCTTCTAGGTCGGGATGTCGGCTGGTCAAGGCTGAACCGCGGATGCTGTCTTGTCGACCGGTCCGGCCGGCTAGCGGCGGGCCGCTGGCGGGCGGATTCCGGCAATTCGGGGGAACTGTTGATTTTATCTCCCGTATCCTCGGCTGCATGGACCCGAGCGAGGCAGCCCCGCTCGCCGACGCCGAGGGCGTCGAGGATGCCGAGATCGAGGACCCCGAGATCGAGGACGCCGAGATCGTCGATAGCTCCGACGCGGCAGCCGACCCCGGCCCGGACCGGCCCGGCGCCGGCGAGGCACTGTCGGTGGGCCTGGTGTTCAGCGGGGGCGGCGCGGCTGCGGAGGCGTGGCACGCGGGCGTGGTGAGAGCACTGCAGGCAGTTACCGGCTGGGACGCCCGCCGCGCCGACCTGATCCTGGGAACCTCCGCCGGCGCGATCACCGGCCTGTGCCTGAGGGCCGGCATCCCACCGGCGGACCTGTATGCGCACCGCCGCGGCGAGCCCGTCAGCGAGGAGGGTCAAGCCATCATCGACCGGGTGATCACCCCCTACCGCGAGGGCCGCAGCGAACGGGACTGGAACGAGCAGGGACCGCAGTCGCCGACTCTCGCCGCGAGGGCGCTGTGGCCCCCGTGGCAGACCCGACCCCTGCATGCGGCCGTGGGCCTGCTGCCGAGGGGCACCCGGACCACCGAGGCCCTGCAGCAGCGAATGACCGAGCTGCACCCCGAGCCGTGGCCCGCCCAGCCCTTCTGGGTGACCGCGGTGCGGTTGTCTGACGGCGAGCGGGTGGTGTTCGGGCGCGACGACATCGAGGCCACCGCGGCAGAGGCGGTACGGGCCAGCTGCGCCGTCCCGGTGATGTTCGAACCGGTCGCCGTGGACGGGCGGCGATACGTCGACGGCGGTGTGCACTCCTACACCAACGCCGACCTGATGGGTCCCCCCGCCTTCGACCTGGTGGTGGTGTCGTCGCCGATGAGCGGCGCCGCGGGATGGTCATCGGTCCGGGGCTCGCTGTCGGATGCCTGGACAAAGGCGCGCGGCGCCGTCGGGCTGGGCGACTCCCAGCCGGCGGGATCGGATCGGGCCTGGTGGTCGGAGGCGTTGGAGGTGGCGTGGTCCGACGGGCGGGCCTTCCGGGCGGCACGGCGGCAGTGGGTGGACGACAAGCTCCGCGAGGAGGTGGAGGGGCTCAGCCGCAGAGGCATCTCCGTGCTGGTGGTGGAACCCGACGCCGACGGGGTGGATTTGGTGGACACCGGCAACGACGCGGAGGTCGACCGCACCGGCCACGCCGGCGAGGAAGCCGACCGCGGCCACCCGGCGCAGGTCTGGCGATCCGAGTTGGCCGCCGACGCCGACCGGACCGTCCGCCGCATCCTGTCCGACCGGATAGGCCTGCGCTTCGCCCGCATCCTGCGCCGGGCCGCGGCCTGATCGGCCCCTGACCCTTCGTTGGACTCGTTGGACGCCATGGGCAGCCGGCGATTCGAGGGCAGCGACTTCGTGCGGGCCTGCCGCGGCCAGCCCCACGAGCGCATGCCGGTGTGGTTCATGCGCCAAGCCGGCCGGTCCCTGCCCGAGTATCGGGCGGTGCGGGGCGACGGCTCGATTCTCGACGCCATCGCCGACCCCGATCGGGCCGCCGAGATCACGCTGCAGCCGGTGCGCCGCTACGGCGTCGACGCGGCCATCCTCTTCAGTGACATCGTGGTGCCGGTCCATGCCGCCGGCTTCGGGGTGGACGTGGTTCCCGGCACCGGCCCGGTGGTGGAGCGCCCCTTCGCGGCCCGACCCGACCTCGACCGCCTGCGCCCCCTGGACCCCGGAACCGACACACCGTATGTGATCGAGACCGTCCGGCGGGCCGTCGATACCCTCGACGTGCCCCTGATCGGCTTCGCGGGGGCCCCGTTCACGGTGGCGTCGTACCTGGTGGAGGGCGGCCCGTCGCGCCATCACGAGCGGACCAAGGCGCTGATGCTGGGCGACGAGGCGTTGTGGCACGACCTGATGGATCGCCTCGCCGACCTCGCCATCGCCTCGCTGCTGTCGCAGGTGGAGGCGGGGGCGGCCGCGGTGCAACTGTTCGACAGTTGGGCGGGGGCCCTGTCGCCGGAGCAGTACCGCCGCGGGGTGGCCCCCCACTCGGCCCGGGTGCTGGAGGCGGTGGGCAGCACGGGAGTGCCGCGGATCCACTTCGGAGTGGGTACCGGCGAGTTGCTCCACCAGATGGGCGAGTGCGGCGCGGAGGTGGTGGGGGTGGACTTCCGGGTGCCCATCGACGAAGCCCGCCGCCGGGTGGGCCCGGGCCGGGCCTTGCAGGGCAACCTGGATCCCGCGGTGGTGCTGGCCGGCGAGCCGGCGGCCTGCGACGCCGCCCGGGCTGTGCTGGCCGCCAACGGCGGGCATCCCGGCTTCGTGTTCAACCTCGGCCACGGTGTCCTGCCGAGCAGCGATCCCGAGGTGCTGGCCCGCGTGGTGCAACTGGTGCACGACGAGGGCGAAGTGCGACCCACTGGTCAGAACGAGCCCGAGTAGACGAGAGCCAGTCGCGTCGTGGCAGTGTCATTCCCGCTTTTGTTCGCTGCGCTCACAGGCCGCTCGGGCCACGGCCTCGCTGTACGCCTCGGCGGATTCCGGGCGTTGGCGCGGCCTGCCCGCTCGGCCTCTGAATCCGGGTGACCGGCCCGATGGCGGCGAGCACGGGCCGGGTGGCGGTGATCGGCGGCGGTATCGCCGGTCTGGCCGCGGCTTACGAACTCAAGTGCAACGGCGTCGAGGTCGTGGTCCTGGAGGCCGGTGATCGTCCCGGCGGCAGCATCGACGAATCGCGGGTCGGCGGCCTGACCGTGGACTCCGGTCCCGACGGGTTCGTGGCCCGGGACCCGGCCGCGGCCGATTTGTGCCGCCGGATCGGGCTCGGCGCCGAACTGGTGACGCCGGCCGCGAGCGGTGCGTACGTCTTCCTCGAGGGCGGGTTGCTGCCGTTCCCGGACCGGTCGGTGCTGGGCGTTCCGTGGACGGCCGACGCGGTGGAGGGCACCGGGATCGTCTCGGAGGCGGGCGTCGAGGCGCTGAGGCGCGGGCTGGCCGACGACGCTGAGCCGCTGGCCGGCGACGCCGCCGTGGGCGACGTGCTGCGGCCCCGCGTCGGCGACGAGGTCTTCGAGCGGCTCGTCGACCCTCTGCTGGGCGGGATCAACGCAGGGTCGGCCGACCGGAATGAGCATCGAGGCGTGCGCTCCACCCCTGCACGAGGCTGCTCGCCGGGGCGGACCCCTCGGCGCTGCGCTCCAGCAGGCCGCCGCCGGCCAGGGCGGCGGCAACGGCGCTGCCCGACCGCCGGTGTTCCAGAGCGTGCGGGGCGGTGTCGCCCGCATGGTCGACGCGCTGGCTGCAGAGCTAGCAGACGCGGTGAGCCTCTCGACCCCGGTGCAGCACCTGTCCCTGGCGGCGCGGGCCGGTGGCGGTCCGCGCTGGGAGGTCGCCACTCCGAGGGGATCCCTCGATGCCAGCGCGGTGATCGCGGCCTGCCCCGCACCGGAGTCGGCCCGCCTGCTCGAGCATCTCGCCCCCGACGCGGCCGGGATCCTCGGCGACATCGACTACGCCGACGTCGCGCTGGCCACGTTCGTGGTCCCCGACGAGCACCTGGTCCGGCCCCTCGACGGCAGCGGCTTCCTGGTGCCCCGCAGCCGGGGCCTGCTGACCACGGCCTGCTCGTGGTCGTCCTCCAAGTGGCAGCACTACGCCCGGGCCGGTCTGGCCGTGCTGCGGGTCTCGGCCGGACGCATCGACGATTGGCGGTGGATGGACCTCGACTCCGACGACCTGTTGTCGACCCTCGCAGCAGAGCTCACCCCAGACAGGCGTCCTCGGCCGCGACGCCGTCGCCCGGGGCTGCCTGCAAGCCCGGCTCAGAGGTTGGAGGCAGTCTCTGCCGCAGTACCGGCCGGGCCATCTGGGCCGGGTGGCGGCGGTGGAGGCCTGCCTGGCCGGCGAGACGCCCGGCCTCGCGGTGGCCGGCGCCGCGCTGCGCGGTTTGGGGCTGCCGGCGTGCATCCGCAGCGGGCAGACCGCAGCCGCGACCGTGGCGAGGCTCCGATGACCGCACCCGGGAGCCACAACCCGGCCATCCGCAGCGGGCAGACCGCAACCGCGACCGTGGCGAGGCTCCTGCTGTGATAGACGAACCAATCGTGAACCCGACCCCCGATCCCCACGAAGCCGAGCAGGTGCTCACACCGCTCGTCGCACCCGACACCGGACCGGCCCGCGAGTGGGCTGTGGCCAGCCCGCCGCTGGTCACCGTCCATCCCGACGAACTGCCCGAGGGCGACAGCCACCTCAGCGTCACCCGCACGTTCTGCTTCGCCGACCTCTGCGGATTCACCGCGTACACCCGCTCCCACGGACCCCACGAGGCGGTGGCGGTGCTCGGGGACTTTCGCAGGATCACCCGCAGCGTCGCGGCCAAGCGGGGCGTGAGGGTGGCGAAGTGGCTGGGCGACGGCGCGATGCTGGTGTCCACCAGCGCCGACGCCGCGCTGTCGCTGGCCGCACACCTCATCCACTACTTCTCCAGCCGGGGCGTGCAGATCCGCGTGGGCGCGGCCACCGGCGAGGCTCTGCTCTTCGAGGGCGACGACTACGTCGGCGAGCCTGTGAACCTGGCCGCGAAGCTGTGCGCGGCGGCCCCTGCCGGCGAGATCTACACCGTCACCGACATTCGCAGCCTGCCGGACTGGGTGACATGCATCGGCGACGTGACCGTGCGGATCCGCGGCGTCGGCCCCGTCTCCGGCGTGCACCGGCTGATGCCCTCGGGGCTCGTCGATGAGCGTGGCGGCGAGCTGGGCAGACTCAGCGACGAACTCAACGAGCTCACCATCGAACTCAGCGAGGAGCTCACCGAACTCAGCAACGAGCTCAGCGAGTTCGGGTCCGGAGGCAGCGAACCATGAGAGGCCCATTGAGTGAGCGCTGACCGGCTCCCCGGACTGGCGGAAGGCTGAGCACCGTGGGCGCGCCGGCGAAGCAGGGCCGGGCCCCGGGCCGTGAGAGCGCGTCGCCGCTGAGGTGGGGCCCGCCCTGGGTCCGCGGCGTCCTGGCCGGGGTGCTGCTGGCCGGGTCGCTGCCGCCGTGGGGCTTCTGGCCGCTGGCCTTCGTGGGCATGGCACTGTGGGTCGAGCTGCTGGCCGGCGCCGGTGTCTGGCAGCGGGCCGGGCGGTCCGCGCTGGTGAGCGTCAGCTGGCTGGGCCCCGCCACCGTCTGGATGATCGACCTCACGCTGGTCGGCTGGCCCCTGGCGGTGATCGGCTTCGCCGCCATGCACGCGGCGGCCGGCGCGCTGGTGCCGCCCGACCACCGCCGCCGAGCTGCGTTCTGTGCCGCGCTGGTTCTGGCCGAACTGCTCCGCTGGACGTGGCCTTTCGGCGGCGTGCCGCTGGCCACGATGGCCATGGGCCAGGTGTCGAGCCCGCTGGCGTCCACCGCCCGGATCGGCGGGCCGCTCCTCTTGACCGCCCTGACGGCGGTGGGAGGGGTGACGCTGGCCGCGGTCCTCTCCGGGCGCCTGAGACCGGCGGCTGTCGGGGCCGCCGTGCTGGTGGCCGCGGGCCTCGCCGGGACGGTAGCCCCCGGCGCGGCGCCGGTCGCCGTCGACGGCGACGACGGCGGCGACGCCCGCATCACCGTGGCCGCGGTGCAAGGTGGCGGCCCCCAGAACACCAGGGCCGACGTGTGCGAGCAGCGGGCCGTGTTCGAGCGCCACTTGAACACCACCTCCGAGCAGGTGTCGGTCCCGGTGGACCTGGTGCTGTGGCCCGAGGACGTCGTCCATCCCAGCCCGAACTCGGCCGTCACGCCGGCGCGATGCGACCAGCCGCTGCTCACTGACGCCGAGGCCCGGGCCAAGCTGTCGAGCCTGGCCCGCGAGCTCGACACGGTGCTGCTGGCGGGCTTCTTCGAGCGCAGCCCCGACGGCGAGGCCAACCTCAACTACTCGCTCGTCTACCTTCCCGACGGCACCGAGGGCGACCGCTACGACAAGGTCCAGCGGGTCCCCTTCGGGGAGTACGTCCCGCTGCGCTCCAGCGCGGAACGGTTCAGCGACGAGCTGCCGCCCAGGGACCTGCGAGCCGGGCCCTCCGACGAGCCCGCCACCGTGGAGACGCCGCTGGGCCCGCTGACCGTGTCCATCTCATGGGAGATCTTCTTCGATCACCGGGCCCGCAGCGGGGTGCGCGACGGCGACGGTCTGATCGTGCTCAACCCCACCAACGGTTCCAGCTACTGGCTGACGGTCGTGCAGTCCCAGCAGGTCGCCTCCAGCCGTCTCCGGGCCATCGAGACGGACCGCTGGGTGGTGCAGGCCGCGCCGACCGGCTTCTCCGCGGTCATCGATCCCGGCGGCAACGTGATCGAGCGGACCGGGGTGTCCGAGAGCAGGGTCATCCAGGCGACCGTGGAGCTGCGCCACGGCGATACGCTCGCGGTCCGGCTGGGGGCGTGGCCCGTGGCTCTAGCCTCGGTCCTGACGCTCTCGCTGGCGCTCGGCCTCGGCCGCGTGCTCAAGAAGTCCAGGCCCGGGAGAGAGTCCTAGCGCGATGCCCGCCCCAACGGACCAGCCCGCACCCCTGCGCGTGGCGATGCTCTCCTACCGCGGGAAGCCCCACGTGGGCGGGCAGGGCGTGTACGTCCGCCGCCTCTCGGCCGCGCTGACCGACCTGGGCCACCGCGTCACCGTGCTCGGCGGCCCGCCGTACCCCGAACTCGATCCGAGGGTCCCGCTCGTGAAGCTGGGGGGGCTCGACATCTGGGCCCCGCCGCATCCCATGCGCAAGCCCAGGGCGTGGGAACTGAAGGACTGGATCGACGTGGCCGAGCACGTGTCCTTCGTGACCGGCAACTTCAGCGAGCCGATGGCGTTCAGCCTGCGGGCCTGGCGGCACCTCCTCCGGCGCCGGAGCGAGTTCGACATCGTCCACGACAACCAGACCCTCGGTTGGGGAATCCTGGCCATGCAGCGCCAGGGCTGGCCGCTGCTGGAGACCATCCACCACCCGATCACCGTGGACCGCCGCCTGGAGCTGGCCCACACCCGCACCCTGAGGGAGCAGATCGGCAAGCGCCGCTGGTACGCGTTCACCAAGATGCAGACCCGGGTGGCCAAGCGACTGCCCAGAGTGCTCACCGTGTCGGAGTCGTCCAAGCGAGACATCGCACGAGACCATGGCGTGCCGCCGGAGCGGATCCACGTGGTGCCGGTAGGGGTCGACCCCGAACTGTTCTCGCCCAGGCCCGAAGTTGCCCGGGTGCCAGGCCGGCTGATCACCACCGCCAGCGCCGACGTGACCATGAAGGGGCTGAGCTTCCTGCTGGAGGCGGTGGCCAAGCTGCGCACCGAGCGCCATCTCGAGCTGACCATCATCGGCAGGGCCAAGTCCGACTCCGCGGCCAGCCGGGCCATCTCGGAACTGGGCCTGACCGACGCGATCACGTTCGTGTCGGGGGTGTCCGACGACCGCATCGTGGAGCTCTACGCCGAGGCGGAGCTGGCCGTGGTCCCCTCGCTCTACGAGGGTTTCTCGCTGCCCGCGATCGAGGCCATGTCGTGCGGCGTGCCGCTGGTGGCCACCACCGGCGGAGCGCTGCCCGAGGTGGCCGGCACGCACGGCGAGACATGCTTCCTGACCGAACCCGGCGACGCTGAGGCGCTGGCCGCGGCGCTGCGGGACGCGCTGGACGATCCCGGCGCCCGGTCCCGGGTGGGCGAGGCCGGCCGCCGGCGGGTCATCAACCAGTGGTCCTGGCGCCACACCGCGGAGCGGACCGTCGAGCAGTACCGCGCCGCGCTCGAGGATGCGGCCAAGAGGCAACATGATCGCCGGGGGCCGAATGTCGAGGCCGACGCGTACCGCGCCGCGCTCGAGGATGCGGCCAAGAGGCCGAGCGGACAGGCCGAGGCGGCAGCCGGCTGATGCTCACCGTCGACTACGGCCGCCTCGATGTGCGCGCCGGCGAGCGCGTGCTGGATCTGGGCTGCGGCTTCGGCCGCCACTCCTACGAGGCGCTCAAGCGGGGCGCTGAGGTAGTGGCCTGCGACCTGGCCCGCCCGGAGGTCGAGCAGGTCCGGAACCTGGCCCGGCTGCTCGTGGCCTCCGGCGAGGCGGACGAGTCGGTGATGGCCGCCCCCGTGCAGGGCAACGCCCTCGGACTGCCCTTCGACGACGACTCGTTCGACAGGGTGATCGCGTCGGAGGTGCTCGAGCACATCACCGACGACGAGTCGGCCTTCGCTGAGCTGGCCCGCGTCCTGCGACCGGGAGGCCGGCTGGCGGTGACCGTCCCGTCGTGGCTGGCCGAGACCGTGTGCTGGAAGTTGTCGAGCGAGTACCACGCGCCGGCGGTGCCCGGCGGCCATGTGCGGATCTACCGGCTGCGAGACGTCAGGCGCAAACTCACGGCCGCGGGATTCAAGCCGGGCAGCTGGCACCGGGCCCACGCCCTCCACAGCCCCTACTGGTGGCTGCGCTGCGCAGTGGGACCGAACCGGGAGGTCGACGAGAACCGGCTGGTCGGCGCCTACAACCGGCTGCTCGAATGGGACATTGTGAGACGGCCCTTCGTCACCGCGGCCGCCGAGCGCCTGCTCAACCCGCTGCTGGGCAAGAGCCTGGTCGTGTACGCGGACAAGCCACTCCAGGTGTCGGGTTCGGCGCAAGCGCGCACGAGCGAGGACATGGCTCGTGCAGCCTGAACCGCGCCAGCCGCTCGGCCGTCGCTTCACCAACGGGAGAGCGCGCGCGGCCGGCAAGCCAGCCCGGCCTGCGCCGGAGGCACCGGAGGTGCCTGGACTGCTGTCGCGAGTCGAAGCGGACCGCACTGCGGACACGATCGCGGCCCTCCAGCTGTCCAGCGGCATGATCCCCCGCTTCGCGGGGGGCGTGGCCGATCCCTGGAACCACGTCGAGGCGGCCATGGCCCTGACGGTCAGCGGACGCCGGACGGAGGCCGACGCGGCTTACGAGTGGCTGGCCCGCATCCAGCGGCCCGACGGATCCTGGCACCAGTACTACACCGCCGACGGCATCGACCAGGACAAGCTCGACGCCAACACGATCGCCTACGTCGCGGCGGGCGTGTGGCATCACTGGCTGCGCTTCGCAGACGCCGGGTTCCTGGCCGAGATGTGGCCCGTGGTGCAGCGGGCCCTCGACTTCGTGCTCGCCTTGCAGACCCCCAGGGGCGAGATCCTGTGGGCCCGCCACGCTGACGGCACCCCGTGGCCGTTCGCGCTGCTCACCGGGTCCTCCTCCATCAGCCACAGCCTGCGATGCGGCCTGGCCGCCGCCCGTCAGGTGGGCGTGGAGCGGCCCGGCTGGGAGCTGGCGCTGGCCCGGCTGGTGCACACCATC